>NZ_CP034769.1:0-4561369 GCF_004006055.1 Enterobacter sp. N18-03635
GTGTCACTTTCGCTTTGGCAGCAGTGTCTTGCCCGATTGCAGGATGAGTTACCAGCCACAGAATTCAGTATGTGGATCCGCCCGTTGCAGGCGGAACTGAGCGATAACACGCTGGCTTTGTATGCGCCAAACCGTTTTGTGCTCGATTGGGTAAGGGACAAGTACCTTAATAACATCAATGGATTGCTGAACGATTTCTGTGGGTCAGATGCCCCGCAGCTGCGTTTTGAAGTGGGCACAAAGCCGGTCACCCAAACCGTACGTGAAACCGTGAACGTCGCAGCGCCTGCTCAGGCCGCTCCAGCTCCGGCCCCTCGCGTCGCACCCGCTCGTCAGGGCTGGGATAATGTCCCTGCACCGGCTGAGCCAACCTACCGCTCTAACGTTAACGTGAAACACACGTTCGATAACTTCGTTGAAGGTAAATCGAACCAGCTGGCGCGCGCGGCGGCTCGTCAGGTTGCTGATAATCCCGGTGGAGCCTACAACCCGCTGTTCCTTTATGGCGGCACGGGTCTGGGTAAAACGCACCTGCTGCATGCGGTGGGCAACGGCATCATGGCGCGCAAGCCCAATGCCAAAGTGGTGTATATGCACTCCGAACGCTTCGTTCAGGACATGGTAAAAGCCCTGCAAAACAATGCGATCGAAGAGTTTAAACGCTACTATCGTTCCGTTGACGCGCTGCTGATCGATGACATCCAGTTCTTTGCCAATAAAGAACGATCGCAGGAAGAATTTTTCCACACCTTCAATGCCCTGCTGGAAGGCAATCAGCAGATCATTTTGACCTCGGATCGTTACCCAAAAGAGATCAACGGCGTTGAAGATCGTCTGAAATCCCGCTTCGGCTGGGGCCTGACCGTGGCGATCGAGCCACCGGAGCTGGAAACCCGCGTCGCGATCCTGATGAAGAAAGCCGATGAAAACGACATTCGCCTGCCGGGTGAAGTGGCGTTCTTCATTGCCAAGCGTCTGCGCTCCAACGTCCGTGAGCTGGAGGGGGCACTGAACCGCGTTATCGCCAATGCCAACTTCACCGGTCGTGCGATCACCATCGATTTTGTGCGTGAAGCGCTGCGCGATTTGCTGGCATTGCAGGAAAAACTGGTCACTATCGACAATATTCAAAAGACGGTGGCTGAGTACTACAAGATCAAAGTGGCAGATTTACTGTCTAAACGTCGTTCCCGCTCGGTGGCGCGTCCGCGTCAGATGGCGATGGCGCTGGCAAAGGAGTTAACCAACCACAGTCTGCCGGAAATTGGGGATGCGTTTGGTGGCCGTGACCATACGACCGTGCTGCACGCTTGTCGCAAGATTGAGCAGTTACGCGAAGAAAGCCACGACATAAAAGAAGATTTTTCCAATCTAATCAGAACATTATCATCGTGACGCTATGAAATTTACCGTTGAACGTGAACATTTATTAAAACCGCTGCAACAGGTGAGTGGCCCATTAGGCGGTCGCCCAACGCTGCCTATTCTCGGAAACCTGCTGCTTCAGGTCGCGGACGGTACGCTGTCGCTGACCGGTACAGATCTGGAAATGGAAATGATCGCGCGCGTTACGCTGACGCAGCCGCACGACGCGGGCGCGACCACGGTTCCGGCACGTAAATTCTTTGATATCTGCCGCGGGCTGCCGGAAGGCGCTGAAATCGCCGTGCAGCTGGAAGGCGACCGTATGCTGGTGCGTTCTGGCCGCAGCCGTTTCTCGCTCTCCACGCTGCCAGCAGCGGACTTCCCGAACCTGGACGACTGGCAGAGCGAAGTTGAATTCACCCTGCCTCAGGCGACGATGAAGCGTCTGATTGAAGCCACGCAGTTTTCCATGGCGCATCAGGACGTTCGTTACTACTTAAACGGCATGCTGTTCGAAACCGAAGGTGAAGAGCTGCGTACCGTGGCAACCGACGGCCACCGTCTGGCGGTCTGTTCTATGCCGATTGGCGACTCACTGCCAAACCATTCGGTGATCGTGCCGCGTAAAGGGGTGATTGAGCTGATGCGTATGCTCGACGGTGGCGACACGCCGCTGCGCGTGCAGATCGGCAGCAACAACATCCGCGCACACGTGGGCGACTTTGTCTTCACATCGAAGCTGGTTGACGGCCGTTTCCCGGATTATCGCCGCGTATTGCCGAAGAATCCGGACAAAACGCTGGAAGCCGGTTGCGATAGCCTCAAGCAGGCGTTTGCACGTGCGGCCATTCTCTCTAACGAGAAATTCCGCGGCGTGCGCCTGTACGTGAGTGAAAACCAGATCAAAATCACCGCTAACAACCCGGAGCAGGAAGAGGCAGAAGAGATTCTGGACGTCACCTACGCCGGGGCTGAGATGGAAATCGGCTTTAACGTCAGCTACGTACTGGATGTGCTGAATGCGCTGAAATGCGAAAACGTGCGCATTCTGCTGACCGACTCCGTTTCAAGCGTACAGATTGAAGATGCCGCATCACAGTCGGCTGCCTATGTTGTTATGCCAATGAGACTGTAATGTCGCTCACCCGTCTGTTGATCCGCGACTTTCGCAATATCGAAAGCGCGGATCTCGCTTTATCCCCCGGCTTTAACTTCCTGGTTGGCGCAAACGGCAGCGGCAAAACCAGCGTGCTTGAGGCCATCTATACGCTCGGCCACGGTCGGGCGTTTCGCAGTTTGCAGATTGGTCGCGTCATTCGCCACGAGCAGGAATCCTTTGTTCTGCACGGGCGTTTGCAGGGCGAGGAGCGGGAGACCGCCATCGGCCTGACCAAAGATAAGCAGGGCGACAGCAAGGTGCGCATCGACGGCACTGACGGCCATAAAGTGGCGGAGCTGGCGCTGCTGATGCCAATGCAGCTGATTACGCCCGAGGGGTTTACTTTACTCAACGGCGGCCCCAAATACAGAAGAGCGTTCCTCGACTGGGGATGCTTTCACAACGAAGCCGGATTCTTTAACGCCTGGAGCAACCTGAAGCGTCTGCTCAAGCAGCGTAACGCCGCGCTGCGCCAGGTGACGCGCTACGCCCAGCTGCGTCCGTGGGACATGGAGTTAATCCCTCTCGCGGAACAGATAAGCCGCTGGCGTGCCGAATACAGCGCTGGTATCGCCGAAGACAT
Organism: Enterobacter sp. N18-03635; assembly: GCF_004006055.1. Taxonomy (NCBI): domain Bacteria; kingdom Pseudomonadati; phylum Pseudomonadota; class Gammaproteobacteria; order Enterobacterales; family Enterobacteriaceae; genus Enterobacter; species Enterobacter sp. N18-03635. The sequence continues at coordinate 3,108 of NZ_CP034769.1, forward strand.
GGCCGACACCTGCAAACAGTTTTTACCTGAATTCTCTCTCACCTTCTCCTTCCAGCGCGGCTGGGAGAAAGAGACGGACTATGCCGAAGTGTTAGAGAGAAGCTTCGAGCGCGACCGCATGTTGACCTATACCGCGCACGGCCCGCACAAGGCGGATTTCCGCATTCGTGCTGACGGTGCGCCAGTGGAAGACACGCTGTCGCGCGGGCAGCTCAAGCTCCTGATGTGTGCGCTGCGCCTGGCACAGGGAGAGTTTCTCACCCGCGAGAGCGGAAGACGCTGCCTGTACCTGATAGATGATTTTGCCTCGGAACTTGACGACGCGCGGCGCGGGCTGCTTGCCAGCCGCTTAAAAGCCACGCAGTCGCAGGTTTTCGTTAGCGCGATAAGCGCTGAACACGTTATAGACATGTCGGACGAAAATTCGAAGATGTTTACCGTGGAAAAGGGTAAAATAACGGATTAACCCAAGTTGAAATGAGCGAGAAACGTTGATGTCGAATTCTTATGACTCCTCCAGTATCAAAGTCCTGAAAGGGCTGGATGCGGTGCGTAAGCGCCCGGGTATGTATATCGGCGACACGGATGACGGCACCGGTCTGCACCACATGGTATTCGAGGTGGTAGATAACGCTATCGACGAAGCGCTCGCGGGTCACTGTAAAGACATCGTGGTCACCATCCATGCGGATAACTCCGTCTCCGTCACCGATGACGGTCGTGGCATCCCAACCGGTATTCACCCGGAAGAGGGCGTCTCTGCAGCGGAAGTGATCATGACCGTCCTGCACGCAGGCGGTAAGTTCGACGATAACTCCTATAAAGTTTCCGGCGGCCTGCACGGCGTAGGTGTTTCGGTAGTAAACGCCCTGTCGCAGAAGCTGGAGCTGGTTATCCAGCGCGAAGGCAAAATCCACCGTCAGCTTTATACGCACGGCGTGCCGCAGGCACCGCTGGCCGTCACTGGCGACACCGACAAAACCGGTACCATGGTGCGTTTCTGGCCGAGCCTCGAAACCTTCACCAACGTCACCGAGTTCGAGTACGACATCCTGGCGAAACGCCTGCGTGAACTGTCGTTCCTGAACTCCGGCGTCTCGATTCGCCTGCGCGACAAGCGTGACAACAAAGAAGACCACTTCCACTACGAAGGCGGTATCAAGGCGTTCGTTGAGTATCTGAACAAGAACAAAACGCCTATCCACCCGAATATCTTCTACTTTTCCACCGAAAAAGACGGCATCGGCGTGGAAGTGGCGCTGCAGTGGAACGACGGTTTCCAGGAAAACATCTACTGCTTTACCAACAACATTCCACAGCGTGACGGTGGTACTCACCTTGCTGGCTTCCGTGCGGCGATGACCCGTACCCTGAACGCCTACATGGACAAAGAAGGCTACAGCAAGAAAGCGAAAGTCAGCGCCACCGGTGACGATGCCCGTGAAGGCCTGATTGCCGTGGTTTCCGTGAAGGTGCCGGATCCGAAGTTCTCCTCACAGACCAAAGACAAGCTGGTCTCTTCTGAGGTGAAATCGGCGGTTGAGCAGCAGATGAACGAACTGCTGAGCGAATACCTGCTGGAAAACCCGTCCGACGCGAAAATCGTGGTGGGCAAAATTATCGATGCGGCGCGTGCCCGTGAAGCGGCGCGTAAAGCGCGTGAAATGACCCGTCGTAAAGGCGCGCTGGACCTGGCAGGCCTGCCGGGCAAACTGGCTGACTGTCAGGAACGCGACCCGGCATTGTCCGAACTGTACCTCGTGGAAGGGGACTCTGCGGGCGGTTCTGCGAAGCAGGGCCGTAACCGTAAGAACCAGGCTATCCTGCCGCTGAAGGGTAAAATCCTCAACGTTGAGAAGGCGCGCTTCGACAAGATGCTCTCTTCTCAGGAAGTGGCGACGCTCATCACCGCGCTGGGCTGCGGCATCGGCCGTGACGAGTACAACCCGGACAAACTGCGCTACCACAGCATCATCATCATGACCGATGCGGACGTCGACGGCTCGCACATTCGTACGCTGCTGTTGACCTTCTTCTATCGTCAGATGCCTGAAATCGTTGAGCGTGGTCACGTCTACATTGCCCAGCCGCCGCTGTACAAAGTGAAGAAAGGCAAGCAGGAACAGTACATCAAAGATGACGAAGCGATGGATCAGTACCAAATCGCGATCGCCCTTGATGGCGCGACCCTGCACGCGAACTCGCACGCCCCTGCACTGGCCGGTGAGCCGCTGGAGCGTCTGGTATCCGAGTTCAACGCCACGCAGAAAATGATCACGCGTATGGAACGCCGTTATCCGAAAACGCTGCTGAAGGAACTGGTTTATCAGCCAACCCTGACCGAAGCCGATCTGAGCAACGAGCAGACCGTCACTCGCTGGGTGAACGCCCTGGTGACCGATCTCAACGAAAAAGAGCAGCACGGCAGCCAGTGGAAATGCGATGTTCAGCAGAATGCCGATCAGCAGTTCGAGCCGATCGTTCGCGTGCGTACTCACGGCGTCGACACCGACTATCCGCTGGAGCACGAGTTTGTGACCGGTCCGGAATACCGTCGTATCTGCACGCTAGGCGAGAAGCTGCGCGGTCTGATTGAAGACGATGCGTTCATCGAACGTGGCGAACGTCGTCAGCCGGTAGCCAGCTTCGAGCAGGCGCTGGACTGGCTGGTGAAAGAGTCCCGTCGCGGCCTCGCGATCCAGCGCTATAAAGGTCTGGGCGAAATGAACCCGGAGCAGCTGTGGGAAACCACCATGGATCCGGAAAGCCGCCGCATGCTGCGCGTTACCGTTAAGGACGCGATTGCTGCAGACCAGCTGTTCACCACCCTGATGGGCGATGCGGTTGAACCACGTCGTGCCTTCATCGAAGAGAACGCCCTGAAAGCGGCAAATATCGATATTTAATCGACGTGATACCGCACGATAACTGGCCGCGCGTTTAGCGCGGCTTTTTTATGGGCGCAGGCATATCCAGCGACATCACGGATGGTAAACGGCTCGCCAGCGTATCTATCGCTATTCTTACCCTCAGCGGCAGATGCGGCGTCTGCTGCCACACGGCATGAACGTTGAAATGCACTTCCGGTGCCTGCTTCAGGAGCGGGACGAGTTTACCCTGATGGATTTCTTTAACGACCATCCAGCAGGGCAGCCATGCAATGCCGTGCCCGGCCAGCGCCGCGTCGCAGATCGCCTGCAAATCATCCATATTGAGTGATGACCGGGGTGTAAAGGTGTGCGACGTTCCTTCGTTATCCATCAGCTGCCAGGACAACACTCTGCCTGCGCTCAAATAGTTGATGGCCGTATGCTGGGATAAATCATTAACGCTTTGTGGCTGGCCTTTCTTCAGCAGATACTCCGGCGTGGCGCACAGCACCATGCGGTGTTCTCCCAGCTTTCTGGCGACCATCATGCTGCTGTCCTGCAGCGTGCCGTTACGCACCGCCATATCAAACCCTTCCTCTACCAGATCCACCACGCGGTCGCTGAACGACATTTCAAGCTCAAGCCCGGGGTGTTCCTGCGCCAGTTCAATCAGCAGCGGCGCGACGCACTGGCGGCCAAACAGTACCGGCATGGCAACGCGCAGGCGGCCGGTGACCTGCTGTTTCCCCGTTTCAAGCAGCGACTCTGCGCCCCGAATCTCCTCCAGCGCGCGCAGGCAGCGTTCATAAAAAAGGGCGCCGTTATCGGTCAGCCTCTGGCTGCGGGTGGTGCGCTGAAAGAGCCGTACTCCCAGGCGTTCCTCAAGGCGAGCAATGCTTTTTCCCACCGCCGAGCGCGACAGGTGCAGGCGAACTGCGGCCTGTGCAAAGCTTCCTGCCTCCACGGCAGCGACAAAAACAGGAATATCTTTCAGCGTATCGGTCATGGATTGTATCCATTCAGGCATCAATAAAGAGAAAACTTATCGCCACTGGTGACGAAGAGTCAACGCTAGACTGTCGGTACTGAAGCTTATTTGATCGCAGGAGAGAAAAATGACAGAGACAATGCAACGCTGGACGATGAACGCCCTCGGGCGCGAGAGCCTCACACTCACTCAGGAGCCCATTCCACAGCCAGGCCCGGGTGAAGTACGCGTGCGGGTGAATGCCGTTGCGCTCAACTATCGCGATAAAATGGTGATTGAAGGCACGATGCCGATTCCGCTCTCCTTCCCGTTTACCCCGGCGTCTGACATGGCGGGCGTCGTAGATAGCGTTGGTGAAGGCGTCACGCGTTTCCAGCCAGGCGCCCGCGTCATCTCAACCTTCTTCCCGGAGTGGATCGACGGTAAACCGCAGGCTGACGCGCGCAATTTGCCCTATAAAACGTCCGGCGGATACTACCAGGGAATGCTGGCCGAGTACGTGATTGTGAAGGAAGACGCGCTGGCGGCCTCTCCGGAGACCCTGGATGACGCCGAGGCCAGCACCTTACCCTGCGCAGGGCTTACCGCCTGGTTCGCGCTGGTGGAACGCGGCCAGCTGCGCGCCGGGCAATCGGTGCTGGTACAGGGAACGGGCGGCGTGGCGATTTTCGCCCTGCAAATTGCAAAAGCGCACGGCGCGGAGGTGTTTGTCACCTCGGGGAGCGATGAAAAACTGGCGCTGGCCAAAACGCTGGGGGCCAGCCAGGGCATCAACCGTCTGAAAGGCGACTGGGCTGAAAATACGCTGGCGCTGACTCAGGATCGCGGCATCGACCATATTATTGAAACCGTGGGCGGAGAGAACCTGAAGCACTCCCTGCGCGCCGTTGCCGTTCATGGACGCATATCGGTCATTGGCGTGCTGGCCGGGTCTGACATTTCGCTCTCTGCTGGCGAACTGTTGCTGAAATCTCCCGTCATTCAGGGGATCGGCGTAGGCCACCGCAGGGCGCTGGAAGATTTCGTTCGCGCTGTTGACGTCACGGGACTGAAGCCGGTGATTGAGCATCGCTACCGCTTTAACGAGCTTGAACAGGCACTTGAACATCTGGATCGCGGCGCGTTCGGTAAAATCGTTCTCACCCGCGAGTAAGCCTTTGTTCCCCGGAATAAACGTAAAAGGGGTGTTCCTGTTGCGCAATGTAGCTCTATTTTTGTGTGCTTAATCGCGTTAGCATGAGGCAGCACTCATTTATCCCGGGGAACTCATGGCTATCAAACTCATTGCAATCGATATGGACGGCACGCTGCTGTTGCCGGACCACACCATCTCTCCAGCTGTTAAAAACGCGATCGCCGCGGCGCGCGCAAAGGGCGTGAATGTGGTTCTGACCACGGGGCGTCCGTATGCGGGCGTGCACAGCTACCTGAAAGAGCTGCACATGAATCAGCCTGGCGACTACTGCATCACCTATAACGGCGCGCTGGTACAGAAAGCCGCGGATGGCAGTACGGTTGCGCAAACCGCGCTGAGCTACGATGACTACCTGTTCCTGGAAAAACTGTCCCGTGAGGTGGGTTCCCACTTCCACGCCCTCGATCGCAATACGCTTTACACCGCCAACCGTGATATCAGCTACTACACGGTACATGAATCCTACGTTGCGACCATTCCGCTGGTGTTCTGTGAAGCCGAGAAAATGGATCCGGCCACCCAGTTCCTGAAAGTGATGATGATCGACGAGCCGGAGATCCTGGATAAAGCGATTGCGCGCATTCCGGCCGAGGTGAAAGAGAAATACACCGTGCTGAAAAGTGCGCCGTACTTCCTCGAAATCCTCGATAAACGCGTCAATAAAGGCACCGGCGTTAAATCGCTGGCCGACGCGCTGGGCATCAAGCCGGATGAAATCATGGCGCTGGGCGATCAGGAAAACGACATCGCGATGATTGAATTCGCGGGCATGGGAGTGGCGATGGATAACGCTATTCCGTCGGTGAAAGAAGTGGCTAATTTTGTCACCAAATCCAACCTCGAAGACGGCGTGGCCTACGCGATCGAGAAGTTTGTGCTGAACTAAACACCCGCTTGCTATACCCTGATGCGATAACTGTGCATCAGGGTATCCTCATGAAACAAATCACCTTCGCTTCCCGCAACCACCAGCTGACCAACATCAATACCTGGACGCCGGACAGCCAGTGGCTGGTCTATGACGTGCGCCCGTCAGGTGCGTCGTTCACCGGTGAAACCATCGAGCGGGTCAACGTCGGCACGGGTGAGGTGGAGGTGGTTTATCGCGCCACTGACGGCGCGCATGTCGGCGTGGTGACCGTTCATCCCGCGCAGGAGAAATACGTGTTTATCCACGGTCCGAAAAATCCGGATGCAGACTGGCACTACGATTTTCATCATCGTCAGGGGGTGATTGCGCATCACGGCCAGTTGAGCAACCTGGACGCGATGGATATCACTTCGCCGTACACTCCTGGCGCGCTGCGCGGCGGAAGCCACGTCCATGTCTTCAGCCCGAATTGCCTGCTCGTCAGCTTTACCTATAACGACCACGTGCTCCACGAGCGCGATCCTAAACTTGATTTACGCAACGTCGGCGTGGCGGCGCCTTTCGGTCCGGTAAACCCGCAGGGGAACCATCCCCGTGAATATTCGGGAACCTTCTGGAGCGTACTGGTTAGCCGCACGACGCCCAATCCGCAGCCGGGCAGCGACGAGATTAACCGCGCTTACGAAGAGGGCTGGGTGGGCAACGACAGGCTGGCGTTTATCGGCGATACCCTGTCTGCAACGGGCGAGAAAGTGCCTGAACTTTTTATTGTTAATCTGCCCGAAGACGAGCAGGGCTGGAAGCGTGCGGGCGATGCGCCGCTACAGGGCACGACGGATACCCTGCCAGCGCCGCCAGCGGGAGTAGAACAGCGTCGTTTAACCTTTACGCATCAGAGGGCGTATCCGGGTCTGGTAAACGTGCCGCGTCACTGGGTTCGCAGTAATCCGCAGGGGACACAGATTGCGTTTCTGATGCGGGATGATAACGGCATTGTGCAGCTGTGGCTGATCTCGCCGGAGGGCGGCGAGCCGCGCCAGTTGACGCGAAACGGAAGCGATATTCAGTCTGCATTTAACTGGCATCCTTCCGGCGATCGTTTGGGGTTTGTGCTCGAAAATAGGATCGCGTGCTGCGACGCACAGACCGGAGAGGTGACGTTTTTGACGTCCGATCACGGCAATCCGCCATCTGCTGATGCGGTCGTGTTTTCTCCGGACGGACGCGTTATTGCATGGATGGAAGAGACAGCCGGTTTCCGTCAGCTTTGGGTAACGGAAACCGCGCAGCGCTAGCGTGGAGGCATGTCAGCGGGCGGGATGACGGCGTTTGTCGCCAGATTCTCCTGCTCGCTTTTTTCTACCCGTGAGCGTACGGAGTTGTCCTTACGAAACATATCCCACGGCAGCAGAAGCGTATCCGCCACGGCCGTAAACGGCATATCGAGGATAACCAGGGATTTGGTGCCCCAGTTTGTATCGTCATCGGAGAGCATCGTCGCGCTGGCTCGCGTCCCCGGATATGTTCCTTCTTTACCGCCGGTGTGAGACATCACGCTCGAACACCCGCAAAGTAAAACTACCCCGCTGAACGTCGTCAGCTTTATCAGAACATTTTTCATCATCACTCAGTCATCGTTAATGGCACTGCATAGACCTTCAACTCAGGGTTATAGCGAGCCTTATCCAAAATGGATAGCCCGATAACCCCGCACTGTGGCAGCCATCGCAATTTAACCCTTTGTGCTGTTGTCCCAGTCTAAGCGAGATGCAGGAAAGTGCAAAAAAAAGTGCAGGTGTCGTTCTTGAAAAGGCCGATTGCAGACCCATTTTAATGATGTGGCCCGATAACGAACTCGCCTGATGGGTGTTCGGGGGGCGCAAAGGCCTGTCCATGGTGGAAGGCTTCAACTTCTCGCTGATTTCAGGAGTTTTATTTATGCGTAACTTCGATCTTTCTCCGCTCTACCGTTCTGCAATTGGTTTTGACCGCCTGTTTAATCATTTAGAAAATAACCAAAGCCAGAGCAACGGCTACCCTCCATACAATGTTGAGCTGGTTGACGAAAACCACTACCGCATCGCCATTGCCGTCGCCGGTTTTGCAGAAAACGAACTGGAAATCACCGCTCAGGACAACCTGCTGGTGGTGAAAGGTTCCCATACGGCCGAGCAGAAAGAACGTACCTACCTTTATCAGGGCATCGCCGAGCGCAACTTTGAACGCAAGTTCCAGTTAGCCGAGAACATTCACGTGAAAGGCGCGAACCTGGTCAACGGCCTGCTGTTTATCGAACTGGAACGTGTGATTCCGGAAGAGAAAAAACCGCGTCGTATCGAAATTAACTAATTATGCGGGTCGCGCGAGCGGCCCACCCAGACTTGCTTGCCGTAACGGGAGCATATGCGAATCCACTTGGATTTGCAGGAACAACTGCGCACAAAAAATTGTGCCGAACTCGCTTCTCAGAAGGAGATTTAGTATGCGTAACTACGATTTATCCCCCTTGCTTCGTCAGTGGATTGGTTTTGACAAACTGGCTAACGCCCTGCAAAACACCGCTGAGCAACAGACTTTTCCGCCTTACAACATCGAAAAAAGCGACGATAACCATTATCGCATCACCCTTGCGCTGGCCGGCTTCCGCCAGGAGGATCTGGATATCCAGCTCGAAGGCACGCGTCTGACCGTGAAAGGTACGCCGGAGAAACAAGAGACCGAGACCACATGGCTGCATCAGGGGCTGGTTAATCAGCCGTTTAGCCTGAGCTTTACTCTGGCAGACCATATGGACGTCTCCGGCGCAACGTTTACCAACGGGCTGCTGCATATTGACCTGACCCGTAACGTGCCGGAAGCCATCGCGCCACAGCGTATCGCCATTAGCGACCGGCCGGCGTTAAACAGTTAATTGTGCGCGGGCTGGTGCCCTCACCCGACCCTCTCCCACAGGGAGAGGGTGAAAAGATAAAGCCCTGCCCCGGCAGGGCTTTTTTGTGCGCCATCGCCCATACAACCGCCCACGGCTCTGAGAGAATCCTTAGCATAACTAAGGTTATGCCAAGGAAGTGGATCATGAGTGATATCGCGTTAACCGTAAGCGTGTTGGCCCTGGTCGCTGTTGTTGGCCTGTGGATAGGGAATATCAAAATCCGCGGCGTCGGGTTTGGGATAGGCGGGGTGCTGTTTGGCGGCATTTTTGTCGGGCACTTTGCCGACAAGCTCGGGCTGGTCCTCAGCGCCGAAATGCTCCACTTTACCCAGGAGTTCGGCCTGATCCTCTTCGTTTATACTATCGGTATTCAGGTGGGACCGGGGTTTTTCGCCTCTCTTCGGGTCTCCGGAATACGGCTCAACCTGTTTGCCCTCGGCATTGTGGTGATGGGCGGGCTGGTCACCGCCATTCTGCATAAAATCTTTGCTATCCCGCTGCCCGTGGTGCTGGGCATTTTCTCCGGAGCGGTCACCAACACGCCCGCGCTCGGTGCCGGGCAGCAAATCCTCCGCGATTTGGGCATCGAACCCGGCATCGTCGACCAGATGGGGATGAGCTACGCCATGGCCTATCCGTTTGGCATTTGCGGCATTCTGCTCTCTATGTGGCTGGTCCGCGTCCTGTTTCGCATTAACGTCGATAAAGAGGCAAAGGACCACGAAACCACCCTCACCAACGGCCATATGCCGATCAAAACCATCAACATTCGGGTTGATAACCCCAACCTGAACAATATGGCGATTCAGGACGTGCCGATCCTGAACAGCGCCAATATCATCTGCTCCCGCCTTAAGCGCGACGATATGCTGATGGTGCCCGCGCCCGGCACCGTCATTCAGCAAGGCGATCTGCTGCATCTGGTCGGCCAGCCCGGCGATTTAAACAACGCGCGGCTGGTGATTGGTCAGGAAGTGGATACCTCGCTCTCAACGCGCGGCACCGATATGCGGGTGGAACGCGTTGTGGTGACTAACGAGCACGTCCTTGGTAAAAAAATACGCGATCTGCAGGTAAAAGAGCGCTATGACGTGGTGATCTCCCGCCTCAACCGTGCGGGTGTCGAGCTGGTCGCCAGCCCCGAGGCCAGCCTGCAGTTCGGGGATATCCTCAACCTGGTGGGTCGCCCCTCGTCCATCGACGCCGTGGCGGATATGGTGGGTAACGCCCAGCAGAAGCTGCAGCAGGTGCAGATGCTGCCGGTGTTCATCGGTATTGGGCTTGGCGTGCTGCTCGGCTCCATCCCGCTGTACGTGCCGGGCTTCCCGGTGGCGCTCAAGCTTGGCCTGGCGGGCGGGCCGCTGATTATGGCGCTGATCCTCGGGCGTATCGGCTGCATCGGTAAGCTCTACTGGTTTATGCCGCCGAGCGCCAACCTGGCGCTGCGCGAGCTGGGCATCGTGCTGTTCCTGGCGGTGGTCGGGCTGAAGTCCGGCGGGGATTTTGTCGATACGCTGATCAAGGGCGAAGGGATGAGCTGGGTCGGCTACGGCATCTTTATCACGGCGATTCCGCTGCTGACGGTGGGCATACTGGCGCGGATGTTCGCCAAAATGAACTACCTGACGCTGTGCGGCATGCTGGCGGGCTCCATGACCGATCCGCCCGCGCTGGCCTTTGCCAACAACCTGCACAGCACCAGCGGCGCGGCTGCGCTCTCCTATGCCACCGTCTACCCGCTGGTGATGTTCCTGCGCATCATTACGCCGCAGCTACTGGCGGTGCTGTTCTGGGGGATGGGCTAGCAGGTCGTCCGGGTGGATGCGTCGCAGATGGTAGTCCACCTGGTAATCACTGGTATTGCGGAACATCACGGAATAATTGAGGAACTCGCCGCTGTCGCTGTAGGAAAGGGAGGTGATACGCAGCAGCGGCGTCTGTTCCGGCAGGTTCATATAACCCGCCAGCTGCTTATCGGCCAGCACCGGCGTCAGGCTCTCGTAGTTGCCGCTGATGGTGATCCCGCACTCCTTCTCGATGTAATCAAACTTTGACCCTTCAAGATGCGCCAGCGACAGATTGCGAAACAGCTTCACCGGCATAAAACTGTCCTCCAGCATCAGCGGCTTTCCGTCCACGTAGCGCACCCGTCGGGAAAAGTAGATCCGCTCATCCACCTGAATTCGCAGCTGGCTGGCGATGGCGGGCGGGGCGGGCATCACTTCGAACTGCAGCACCTTGCTCTGCACCTCTTTTCCCTGCTGACGCAGCACTTCCACCAGCCCGGTCAGGTTGGTGGTTTCGTGGTGAACGTCTTTGCGTGACACAAACGTGCCGCTGCCGTGCCGCCGTTCAACCAGCCCCCAGCTCACCAGCAGATCCAGCGCCTTGCGGATGGTCATTCGCGCCACGCCGAACTCCTGCGCCAGCGCTTTCTCGCCCGGCAGCGGACTGCCGATATTGTAGTCCGACGAATTCAGCCGCAGCCGCAATCTGTCAGCAATGGATTTGTAGATCACCAGTAGACCTCTCTGCCCTTATCAGGCCGTGGATGGCGTCCTGACATGTCCATATTTACCGCAAAAAGTAGACCTGATTGGTCAAAATAAAACCATGAATGCGATCACGAATCGCAGCGGCACGCCATGTTCGCGCATCAGTAAGTTCTTATGCTCACCTCAGGCCAGCAAAAAACCATAAAGGCCTCTACCCCTACAGGTTGTTTCATGAGGATTTAAAAATGCTCAGTCAAATACAACGTTTTGGCGGTGCCATGTTTACCCCGGTGTTGCTGTTTCCGTTCGCCGGGATCGTGGTGGGAATCGCCATCATGCTTCGCAACCCGCTGTTTGTCGGCGAAGCCTTAACGGCCCCCGATCATCTTTTCGCGCAGATTGTTCACATCATTGAAGAGGGCGGCTGGGCGGTGTTCCGCAATATGCCGCTGATTTTTGCCGTCGGCCTGCCGATTGGCCTGGCGAAGCAGGCCCAGGGCCGTGCCTGTCTGGCGGTGCTGATTAGCTTCCTGACCTGGAACTACTTCATCAACGCGATGGGGATGACCTGGGGCCACTTCTTTGGCGTCGACTTCTCCGCCGAACCGACGGCCGGTAGCGGGCTGGCGATGATTGCCGGCATCAAAACGCTCGATACCAGCATCATCGGTGCAATCGTGATTTCAGGCATCGTCACCGCCATCCACAACCGCTATTTTGACAAGCCGCTGCCGGTGTTTCTGGGGATTTTCCAGGGCAGCTCGTTTGTCGTTATCCTCGCGTTCTTCGTCATGATCCCCTGCGCCTGGCTGACGCTGCTGGGCTGGCCGAAAGTGCAGATGGGCATTGAGTCCCTGCAGGCGTTCCTGCGCTCTGCCGGGGCGCTGGGCGTGTGGGTCTATACCTTCCTGGAACGCATTCTGATCCCAACCGGATTGCACCACTTCGTCTACGGTCCGTTCATCTTCGGCCCGGCGGCGGTGGAAGGGGGGATTCAGGTCTACTGGGCGCAGCATCTGCAGGAATTCAGCCAGAGCACCCTGCCGCTGAAAACCCTCTTCCCGGAAGGCGGCTTCGCCCTGCACGGTAACTCAAAAGTGTTCGGCTCGGTCGGGATTGCGCTGGCGATCTGGTACACCGCGTCGCCGGAAAACCGCGTCAAGGTCGCGGGGCTGCTGGTCCCGGCCACGCTTACCGCGGTGCTGGTGGGCATTACCGAACCGCTCGAATTCACCTTCCTGTTTATCTCGCCGCTGCTGTTTGCCGTTCACGCCGTGCTGGCGGCGACCATGGCGACGGTGATGTACACCTTCGGCGTGGTCGGGAACATGGGCGGCGGCCTGCTGGACCAGTTCCTGCCGCAAAACTGGATCCCGATGTTCCATAACCACGCCGCGACGGTCTTTACCCAGATCGGCATTGGCGTCTGCTTCACCGGAATTTACTTCGTGGTCTTCAAAACGCTGATTGCACGTCTGAACCTGAAAACCCCGGGCCGGGAGGAGAGCGAAATCAAGCTCTACAGCAAGGCCGACTATAAGGCGGCGCGCGGGCAAACCACCGCCCCGGCCGCGGCCAGCCAGCAGGTCGGGCAGGCCGCCGGATTCCTGCAGGCGCTCGGCGGCGCGGCCAACATCGAAAGCATCAACAACTGCGCCACCCGCCTGCGCATCGCCCTGGTCGATATGGCGAAAACGCAAAGCGATGACGTCTTCAAAGCCCTCGGCGCCCACGGCGTGGTGCGACGCGGTAACGGCATTCAGGTGATTGTCGGCCTGCACGTTCCTCAGGTGCGCGACCAGCTGGAATCGCTGATGAAAACCCCCTTAACGAATGAACAAACCACCCTGACAGAGGCTATATCATGAAAAAATTCTCAGTTGTCATTGCAGGCGGCGGCAGCACCTTTACGCCTGGTATCGTCCTGATGCTGTTAGCCAACCGTGACCGTTTCCCGCTGCGCGCCCTGAAGTTTTATGACAACGACGGCGCGCGTCAGGAGACCATCGCCGAAGCGTGCAAAATCATCCTTAAGGAGCAGGCTCCGGAGATTGAATTCAGCTACACCACCGATCCGAAAGCGGCCTTTAGCGATGTCGATTTCGTGATGGCGCATATCCGCGTGGGCAAATACCCGATGCGCGAAAAAGATGAAAAAATCCCGCTGCGCCACGGCGTGCTGGGCCAGGAAACCTGCGGCCCGGGCGGGATTGCCTACGGCATGCGCTCTATCGGCGGCGTGCTGGAGTTGGTGGATTACATGGAGCAGTACTCCCCAAACGCGTGGATGCTGAACTACTCCAACCCGGCGGCGATTGTCGCGGAAGCCACGCGCCGTCTGCGTCCGAACGCCAAAATCCTCAACATCTGCGATATGCCGATCGGCATTGAAGGGCGCATGGCGCAGATAGTCGGCCTGAAGGACCGCAAAGAGATGCGCGTGCGCTACTACGGCCTGAATCACTTCGGCTGGTGGACGTCGATTGAAGACCTGAACGGCAACGATCTGATGCCGAAGCTGCGCGAATACGTGGCGAAAAACGGCTATGTTCCGCCTTCGGAAGATGCGCACACCGAAGCGAGCTGGAACGATACGTTCGCTAAAGCAAAAGACGTGCAGGCGCTGGATCCGGACACCATGCCGAACACCTACCTGAAGTATTACCTGTTCCCGGACTACGTGGTCGCGCATTCCAACCCGGAACGCACCCGCGCCAATGAGGTCATGGATCACCGTGAAAAGCATGTGTTCAGTTCCTGCCGGGCGATTATCGAGGCGGGCAAATCCTCCGCCGGTGAGCTGGAAATTGATGAACATGCGTCGTACATCGTCGATCTGGCGACGGCAATTGCCTTTAACACCCAGGAGCGGATGCTGCTGATTGTGCCTAACAACGGGGCCATCCATAACTTCGATGCCGACGCGATGGTTGAGATACCGTGCCTGGTGGGCCATAACGGTCCTGAGCCGCTTACGGTGGGCGATATTCCACACTTCCAGAAAGGGCTGATGAGCCAGCAGGTGGCGGTGGAAAAACTGGTGGTGGATGCCTGGGAGCAGCGCTCGTATCAGAAACTCTGGCAGGCGATTACCCTGTCGAAAACCGTGCCGAGCGCGTCCGTCGCGAAAGCGATTCTGGATGACCTGATCGAGGCCAACAAGGATTACTGGCCAGAGCTGCACTGATCGTCCTGACCGACATCGCCCGATGTCGGTCTCCTTGTCCTTGTCGATTTACGCTATGCTGAAGCCTGCCCGTAGCTCGACAAGGAACCTTCATGAAAATTTCCCGCCTCGGCGAAGCGCCGGACTACCGCTTCTCGCTGGCTAATGAACGCACGTTTTTAGCGTGGATCCGCACCGCGCTGGGATTCCTTGCCGCAGGGGTGGGTCTCGACCAGCTCGCGCCTGATTTTGCCACGCCGCTGATTCGAGAGGTGCTGGCGCTGCTCCTGTGCTTGTTTGCGGGCGTGCTGGCGGTTTACGGCTATCTGCGCTGGCTGCGCAATGAGAAGGCGATGCGTCTGAAGCAGGATCTGCCCTATACGCGCGGGTTACTCATCATCAGCGCGGTTTTGCTGGCGGTGGCGGGCGTGGTGATGGTGCTGGTGTTCTATGGCGGATAGCCGCAAAGCGCGACGGGAAGCGGACCCCGGCCTGCAGCCGGAGCGGACGTCGCTCGCCTGGCTGCGTACGCTGCTGGGGTATGGCGCGCTGATTGCCCTGGCGATTAAGCACAACTGGCACCGCACCGGGGTGCCGTTCTGGATCTCGCTTGTTGTGCTGGCGCTGGTGGCGATCGTTTTATGGCGCTATACCCGCAGCCGTAACCTGATGGACGTGGCGCAGAACGACTTTGTGCAGCCGAAGGCGGTGCGGGATAAGTTCCTGATTGCGCTGGCCGTGCTGTCTCTGTCTTTACTCTTCGCAGTGACTCACATTCAGCAAATTGTGAGCTTTTAAAGCCCGGTGGCAGCTACGCCTTACCGGGCCTACGATTAGCGGCCTTTTGCTAAATACTTCGCCATCTCGTCTTCCGGCACCATCCCGCCGCCGGTCGCCCACACAACGTGGGTAACGTTCGCACCGGCACTGACGCGCAGCGGCCCGGCCATCCCCGCCAGCGCCGACGGTTCCAGACGAATGCCTTCCTCCTGCGCCAGCCAGCCGAGCATGTCGTACATGCTCCGATCGGAAAGCGTATAGAACCCGTCGAGCAGGCGCTCCATCGCGCGACCCACGAAGCCAGACGCGCGCCCTACCGCCAGCCCGTCCGCCGCCGTCACGTTATCAATGCCCAGGTCCTGTACGGCAATCTCGTCGTGCAGGCCTGTGTAAACGCCCAGCAGCATGCACGGGGAGTGCGTGGGCTCCGCGAAGAAGCAGTGGACGTTGTCGCCAAAGGCCAGCTTCAGGCCAAACGCCACGCCGCCGGGGCCGCCGCCGACGCCGCACGGCAGGTAGACGTATAGCGGATGCTCCGCGTCCACCACGCGGCCCTGTGCGGCAAACTGCGCCTTCAGCCGCTCGCCCGCCACCGCATAGCCCAGGAACAGGGTGCGGGAGTTTTCATCGTCAATGAAGAAACAGTTAGGATCGCTTTCCGCCGCTTTGCGTCCCTGCTCCACCGCCACGCCGTAATCCTGCTCGTATTCCACGACGATCACGCCGTGGCTGCGCAGTTTGGCTTTCTTCCACTCGCGGGCGTCGGCGGACATATGCACCGTCACCTTAAAGCCGATGCGGGCGCTCATAATGCCGATGGACATACCCAGGTTGCCGGTTGAGCCCACGGCGATGCTGTACTGGCTGAAGAAGTCCTTAAAGCGCGGCTCCAGCAGAACGCTGTAGTCGTCTTCAACGCTCAGCAACCCGGCTTCCAGCGCCAGTTTTTCCGCGTGGGTCAGCACCTCATAGATACCGCCGCGCGCTTTAATCGAGCCGGAGATCGGCAAATGGCTGTCTTTTTTCAGCAGCAGGGTGCCGGGAATGGCCTTGCCGGACTCTTTCTCCAGCCGCGCCTGCATTGCCGGAATCGCGACCAGTTCGGATTCAATAATCCCGCCCGTTGCCGCCGTCTCCGGGAAGGCTTTCGCCAGATAAGGCGCGAAGCGTTTCAGGCGAGCATGGGCGTCGTCCACGTCGGCTTTGGTCAGCCCAACATAGGGCAGCCCTTTAGCCAGCGTGGTGGTACGCGGGTTAAGCCAGGTGGTTTCTTTCAGGGCAATCAGATCCTCAACCAGAGGAAACTGTGCGGTTAAAGTAGTGATAGTTGCGTTTTCCATAATACGTCTCTTCGCGCTCAGATAATGAAAGAAAGCAGGAATGTGCCGCCAAGTGCAAGCACCGAGGCGATAAACGTCGCCGTCGTATAGTATTTGAAGGTCTCATTCAGGGTCGCGCCGCAGTATTGCTTCACCAGCCAGAAGAGGGAATCGGTTACGATTGTGCAGCCAATGGCGCCGGAACCGATGGCAATGGTGATGATCTCCGGGCTCACGTTCGGGTAGAGCGGCAGCATCGGCGCGACTATCGCCGTGGCGCCCATCATCGCGACCGTGGCGGAGCCTACGGCGGCATGCAGCACCAGCGCCACTAGCCAGGCGAGCAGGATAGGGTGCATGTGCAGGTTCGATAGAATATGCGCCAGCGAGTCCGCCAGCCCGCTGGTTTTCAGGATGGCGTTAAACGCGCCCCCCGCGCCGATAATCAGCAAAATGTTGGCGATAGAGCCGAAGCCATGCTCTGTATGGGTTAGCATCGCGCCCATGCCCATATGCTGGCGGATGCCCAGCAGGTAGTAGGCGACAAACACGGCGATAAACATCGCGGTGATCGGGTTGCCGATAAACTCCAGCAGCGTATACAGCGTGCCTTCTTTTGCCATATTCAGCTCGGCAATGGTTTTCACCAGCATCAGGGCAATCGGCAGCAGCACCGTGAACAGCGTGGCGCCCAGCGACGGCAGGGTGTGCTCTTCCCGCACCTTCAGGTCTGAAAATTCCGCCGGAACCGGTTTAAACGGCAGACGGTTGCCGAGCAGTTTCAGGAACAGCGGGCCGCCGACCAGCGAGGCCATCAGGCCTACCATCAAACCGTAGACAATGACCGTTCCGACGTCCGCGCCTAATTTATTGGTCACAAACAGCGCGGCCGGATGCGGCGGCACCACGCAGTGCACCGCCATCAGCGCGGTACAGAGCGGAATGGCCAGCTTAAGCAGCGACGTGTTGGTCTTTTTGGCGATGGAAAACGCCAGCGGGATCAGCAGTACCACGCCCACTTCCACAAACAGCGTAATGCCGCAAATAAGGCCCACCAGCACCATAATCACGTCCGCCGACAGCCAGCGGCAGCGCTGCAGCGCGATCCCGATGCGCTCGGCCGCGCCGGAAACCTCCATCATCTTGCCGAGAATGGTTCCAAGGCCGATCACCGCCGCCAGGAAGCCCAGCGTGCCGCCAATCCCGTTCTCGATGGCGTTCACCATATCCAGCGGGCTCATTCCCATCATTGCGCCGACGAAAAAGCTCGCCAGCAGCAGCGCGAGGAATGGGTGAAACTTCAGTTTTACGATGGTTAAAACAATCAACACGATGCTGACAAGCAGCGTTGCCACAACCCAGACCTGAGATCCCATATCTCACCTCATCCTTATGTCATCTGGGGGTATTGGACGAAAAAGCGGCGTGGGCTGACAAACGATATAAATTGGCGTTCAGGTGAGCCAGATTGAATCAAATGAGTGACTATGCTCTAAAAAACGCACTTAATCTGCATTAGGGTCACATAAATTCACCCGGGAACGGTATGCTGAGCGCAGAAAACACGCGTGAGAATTGTGATGACCGATGCAAATGAAGCCAGAAACCGGCTATTAAACGGCTGGCAGCTGTCGAAAATGTACACCTTTGAAGTGGCTGCCCGGCATGAATCCTTCGCGCTGGCGGCGGAGGAACTGTCGCTTAGCCCCAGCGCGGTAAGCCACCGCATCAACCTGCTGGAAGAAGAGCTGGGTATTCAGCTGTTTGTCCGTTCGCACCGTAAAGTCGAGCTGACGCAGGAGGGAAAGCGCGTTTACTGGACGCTAAAATCGTCCCTCGACACCCTGAATCAGGAGATTCTGGACATCAAAAACCAGGCGCTGTCCGGCACGCTGACGGTCTACTCCCGGCCATCGATCGCTCAGTGCTGGCTGGTACCCATGCTGGGTGACTTTACCCGCCGCTATCCGTCGATTTCGCTCACCATCCTGACCGGCAATGATTACGTCAATATGCAGCGAACGGGCGTCGATCTGGCGCTCTATTTCGACGATACACCGCCAAACCATCTGTCTCATCACTTCCTGATGGACGAGGAGATTTTGCCCGTCTGCTCCCCGCGGTATGCCCGCGAGCATGAACTGCTGAAAAACCCTGATAACCTCAGCCACTGCACGCTGCTGCACGACCGTCAGGCCTGGAGTAACGATTCCGGTACGGATGAATGGCTGAGCTGGGCGCAGCACTTTGCGGTGAATATGCCGCCATCGTCGGGCATTGGTTTCGATCGTTCGGATTTGGCGATTATTGCGGCCATCAACCACGTTGGCGTCGCGATGGGCCGAAAGCGGCTGGTGCAAAAACGGCTTGAACGGGGCGAGCTGATCGCCCCGTTTGGTGACAAGACCCTGAAATGCCATCAGCACTACTATGTCTCGACGCTTTCTGGCCGTCAGTGGCCGAAAATAGACGCCTTTATCGGCTGGCTGAAAGAACTGGCAGGTTGAAGAATTATTACGCTTTCGCTCTACACCAAATGTGAAAAAGCGTGCTAAATACAGGTAATGCTTTCGATTTATCCAGGGTAAACCGTGTTAAAGCCTTTTATTGCCTCTGCATTACTGATCTCTTCCGGCTGGGCGATGGCCGCTGAGCCGCCGCTGACGGCTGCCCGTTATGCGCAACAGTTGGGCGTCGGGATGGATGTGGACTGGGCGCGCACCGAGCGCGGCATACGCGAATTCGACCCGCTGGTGGTCCGCGATTTTCGGGCTAAAGGTATTACCCACGTGCGCATCCGCGTGGCCGATGAGCCGACGGAAGCGCGGTTAATTCACCTTCGCAAGCTGGTAGAAGCCTGCGAGCAGTATGGCGTGATCCCGATAATTGCTTATCAGGCTGATGAATATAAAAACGACCCGAAAGCCGATAACGAGAAAGAGACGGTCAACTGGTGGATTGCCGTGGCACACTATTTCGGCCAAAGCTATCCGCTGCTGGGTTTTGATCTCATCTATGAGCCGGCCGACAAGCTTAACCACAGCCTGGCGTCGCTAAACCGCGTGTATGAAAAATCTATTAAAGCGATCCACGACATCGACCCCCAGCGCATGATCTTTATTGCGCCGCGCCTGCGTGCCGCACCGGAGGATTTATCCAGCCTGAAGCTGCCTGCGCATAGTCAAAACTACCTGCTGGCGGAGTGGCATATTTTCCCGTGGGGGCCGCTGAAAAATGGTAGTAAATACCCGTGGACGTCCGGCACGGCGGCGGAGAAAGCGGCTATCCATAATCGCATCAATACCGCGCTGCGCTGGCAGCAAAAAACCGGGCACGTTAGCTGGGTCGGGGGCTGGGGCGTGGGGGAATCAAACCACCTCACGCCAACCGCTTCGCAAATGGCCTTCGCCACCTTTATGGCCTGCGAACTGCAAAAAGCGAAAATCCCGTATGCGCTTAACGCGGATTTCCAGTTTTACGACGGGGAAGAGGGGGCCTGGCGGCCTGCTCCAGAGCCCTTACTGCAGGCGATGATAACGCCTGCCTGTGAAAAGCCCGGCGAGAAGCCGGGCCATCATGCGGTTAAACCGGCTGTTCGTGATGCGGAACGCGCGACGCCAGCGGCAGCCAGCACAGTAAAATCAGCAGCCCCATCAGCGTCATCAGCAGGCCCAAACTAGCCTGCCCGGTCTGCGGCATCATGGCCGAGAGCCAGGCCAGCGCGCCGGAGCCGATATTCTGCAAACCGCCCACCAGCGCGCCCGCCGTACCGGCAAGGAACGGAAACGGCTCCATCGCGCCGCTGGTGGCGAGCGGGAACAGCATCCCCGCGCCGAAGAAGAACAGCGCTGCAGGGATGAGCAGCGTCCAGACGGTCATCACGCCAAACAGCCCTGGGATCCACATCATCAGACCCGCCAGCAGGCAGCTGATCACCGACTGCCACATCAGGGTGGAGAAGCGCTTGTTCTGACGCCCGGCAAACCACGCGCCGAAGAACGCCGCCGGGATTGGCAGAATAAACAGAATGCTCACCACCATGCTGCTCAGGCCCAGCCCCGCGCCCAGCAGCACGCCGGAGCAGGCTTCAAACACCGCGATGCCCGCCAGGCCGCCGATCAGCATCAGCAGGTAGCAGGTGAACGCGCCGTTGCCGAACAGCGTTTTATAGCTGGCGATAAGCTTCGTGCGCGGCGCGTCCTGCGGCCGCGTTTCCGGCATCCAGCGCGCCATGCTGAAGGTAACAATCATGCAGAGCACCAGCAGGAAGGCGTAGCAGGCGCGCCAGGACCACATAGTGTCCAGCAGGCCGCCAATCAGCGGGGCCAGCAGTGGGCTCACCAGAATCCCCATATTCAACAGGCTATTGGCATGGCGCAGCTGAGTGCCCTGATACATATCGCGCGGTAGGGTTCGCGCCATTACCCCGCCGACGCCGGTCCCGACGCCCTGCAGGGCGCTGGCGGCAATCAATACGGTCAGGCTGTGGGTGGTCATCGCAATCACGGTCGCCACCATGAAAATGCACATACCGACTAAAATCACCGGACGGCGTCCGATACGGTCGGAGAGCGGTCCATAGAACAGCTGCGAAACGCCATAGGTCAGCAGGTAGGCTGCCATTACGCTCTGTACTGCGCCCTCGCGGACGTTTAATTCCTTTGCCATGTCGGCAATCGCCGGAATATAGATGGTTTGCGCCATCTGACCGACGGCCACCAGTAACACCAGCATCAACAATAAGTTAACGTTCCTTTGTTTTTTCATGTCGCTGAATACTTTTGCCAAAAGAGAAAAATGAAGAATAAGTAACTGCGCATTCCCATAAATGCGCGAGGAATCTACCACAGAGAGATGACAAATTAAGCATTGTCGTGGTGAATGAAAAAAACGTGAAAGGCAGGATTTGTAAACAATAACGGCAACTAATGTTGCCAGTGATTTACGCCAGGCGCAGCAGAATGGCGCCGCCGGCGATACCCAGTGCCGCCGCGATGCGCAGGCCCGCAACCTTCTCTTTTAAAAGGATAAAAGCGATTAGCGCGCCAAAGAGTATGGAGGTTTCACGCAGCGCCGCGACTACCGCCAGCGGCGCCTGCGTCATTGCCCACAGCGCCAGACCGTAAGAGCCCATGGTGCCAACCCCGCCGAGCAGCCCCTTTTTCCAGTGCAGGCGCAGGTAGCCGGACGCCTCGCGCCGACGCGCGACCATCGCCCAGCCGAGCAGGCAGAAGCCGTTCATAAAGAAGGTCCACAGCGTATAGCCCAGCGCGGTGTCCGACAGCCGCACGCCGGTGCCGTCCACCAGCGTATACCCGGCAATAAAGCAGGCATTCAGCAGCGCCAGCCAGATCCCTTTGCGTGACTGCATGCGCCCGTTCATCGCCATCGCCAGAATCGACAGGCAGATCACCCCAATGCCGGACCAGGCGAGCCAGGAGAGACGATCGCCGAGCGCCAGCACGCTGATCAGCGCCACCAGCAGCGGGGCGGTGCCGCGCATCAGCGGGTAGGTCTGGCTCATATCGGAGACCTGATAGGTCTTCGCAACCAGCACGGTGTACACCACCTGTAGGGCACAGGAGACAATCAAAAACGGCCAGCTTTCTGCTGAAGGTTGTGGGGAAAACGGCAGTAAGACCAGAGCGATAACCGTGGCGGATCCGCTGACGCTTATTGCGGAATAGAGCTTGTCCGTTCCGGCCTTAACGATGGCGTTCCAGCTGGCATGCAGCAGCGCGGCGAAGAGCAAAATGCAGAATACGGTGATGGTCATGGCGTATCGGGTGGTGAATTGTCACTCAACTGTAACATTCACGTCCTGAAGCTGCCAGCCGGTTACACCGCACAAAAAAGGCGGTGCGTCACTCGCGGTTCGTCCGAGACCAGCGTAAATCCTGCCCGGCGATAAAACCCGTAGGCAGCGTCCGGCGCATGGGTATTGAGGAAATCAAACCAGATGCTGGCATCGGCCATCACCACGGTCAAAAGCTGCTTGCCAATTCCCAGCCCGCGGCACTTTTCGCTGACGTAGAGATGGCGAATACGTCCGGCGCGCGGCTGCTGGCTGAACGGATCGCGATTCAGACCGCACACGCCGACCAGCTTGCCGTTGAGAAACGCGCCTAACAGCTTTTCGCCCGGCGCGTTAAAGCGGTTCTCACCCCGCTGCCAGCTCTCTTCGAGCCTGCGCAGCATATTGAAATTCAGTGCAATACTTTCCGCCTTCAGGGCGATATACCCCGGCTCGTCTGGCGTGACAGGCTCAATTAACAGACGCGACATAGCATTCCCTCGTTATTAAAGAGGGGCGGTTGCCCGCCCCTCTCAGGTGCGACTTGAACCTGAATTACCGAACGAATTTCAGGACAGCATCAAGCAGTTGCAGTACAGCAACAATGAGTTTGAGGATAAGTATCACCATATCCACTACGCTCATACGCGTCTCCTTTTGGTTAAAAGGAGCACGATGCTGGCGTACCTTTCCGCCGCCTGTTGCCAGCACCTGGATTGACGTAACACAGTGTGCTCACTTCAGAGGGTTAAGGCACTGACGGCACCACCCGTTTCAGCCAGGACTTCGTTGCGCCGGTAGAACTGCGGCCCCCTCGCTCACTGCGAACACCCTCAGTATAGATAAATACTGTACGTATGAACAGTATTTTGTGGACAAAATCTGGATGGCGATCCATACTCAAAAACGTCAAAATCCGTGCCGGAATTGCGCGTTCGTCTTCGATCGCGTATACTTTTTTGCGTTGACGTAACACAGTGTGTTCTGCGGCGACCAACCGCAAAACCCTGATAAAAACCTCGCTTAGGCGGGGTTTTTTGTTTTCATCACCCAACAAACGAAACGTGATCCCTGACGCATTTTTGCGCAGATGAAAATTTTTCCATTGTCACGCCCGAAAACCTGTGTTTGTATAAATTCAATCAATGAATCCAAACACAGGTCCCCAATGACTTCATCCATCTTCACTTCGACCCTACTAAAAACTGCGCAACCAGCCGCAGTGGTCGTCGTGCGTGTGGTGGTGGTCGTCGGCAATGCGCCGTAGGGACTGGATCAACACACGAATCCAAAACCCCGCCGGCGCAAACCGGGCGGGGTTTTTCGTTTAGGACCCTCCCCGGAAAGTCGGCCCAGAAGAAAAGGACTGGAGCATGGCAAGTTCGGGCACAACATCCACCAAGACGCGTTTTACCGGCGCGCAGCTGATCGTTCATCTGCTGGAGCGACAGGGCATCACCACGGTTGCGGGTATTCCGGGCGGCACGGTGCTGCCGCTGTACGATGCGTTAAGCCAAAGCACGCAGATCCGCCACGTGCTGGCGCGCCACGAGCAGGGGGCAGGCTTTATCGCTCAGGGCATGGCGCGTACCCAGGGTAAACCGGCAGTCTGTATGGCCTGCAGCGGGCCGGGCGCAACCAACCTGGTGACCGCCATCGCCGACGCGCGCCTCGACTCCATTCCGCTGATCTGCATCACCGGCCAGGTGCCGTCCTCGATGATCGGCACCGATGCGTTCCAGGAAGTGGATACCTACGGCATCTCTATCCCCATCACCAAACATAACTATTTAGTTCGCGATATCAGCGAGCTTCCTCAGGTTATCAGCGATGCGTTCCGCATTGCGCAGTCCGGCCGCCCGGGCCCGGTGTGGATAGACATTCCTAAGGATGTCCAGACCGCAGAGATCGAGATCGACGTTCTGCCGGAGCCGGGCGAGCGAGCCCCCGCGCCGGAATTCAGCGCTGAGAGCGTGCGCGACGCTGCCGCCATGATTAACGCCGCCAAACGCCCGGTGCTCTATCTGGGTGGCGGGGCGATTAACGCCGCAGATGAAATCCGCGAGTTTGCAGAAAAAGCCAACCTGCCGACTACCATGACCCTGATGGCGCTCGGCATGCTGCCAAAAGCGCACCCGCTGTCCCTGGGCATGCTGGGGATGCACGGCGCGCGCAGCACCAACTACATCCTGCAGGAGGCGGATTTATTGATTGTTATGGGCGCGCGTTTTGATGACCGGGCGATTGGCAAAACCGAGCAGTTCTGCCCGAATGCAAAAATCATTCACGTGGATATCGATCGCGCTGAGCTCGGCAAAATCAAACAGCCGCACGTGGCGATTCAGGGGGATGTGGCGGAAGTACTGACGCAGCTGATCCCGCAAACCGACGCAACCGACCGCGCCGACTGGCGTCAGCTGGTGGCCGATCTGCAGCGCGAGTTCCCGGGTGCCATCCCAACCGAAGGCGACCCGCTGAGCCACTATGGTCTTATCAACGCCGTTGCCGCCTGCGTGGACGACAGCGCGATTATCACCACCGACGTCGGCCAGCATCAGATGTGGACCGCCCAGGCCTACCCGCTGAACCGTCCGCGCCAGTGGCTGACCTCCGGCGGTCTGGGAACCATGGGCTTCGGCCTGCCTGCGGCGGTCGGTGCAGCGCTCGCCAACCCGGACCGCAAGGTCATCTGCTTCTCCGGTGACGGCAGCCTGATGATGAACATTCAGGAAATGGCGACCGCGGCCGAAAACCAGTTAGACGTGAAAATCATCCTGATGAACAACGAGGCGCTTGGCCTGGTGCACCAGCAGCAGAGCCTGTTCTACAAGCAGGGCGTGTTTGCGGCGACCTATCCGGGGATGATTAACTTTATGCAGATTGCCGCCGGCTTTGGCCTGCACACCTGCGATCTGAACGCGGAAGAGGATGCCCATGCGGCGCTGCAGGCGGCGATTTCTCGTCCGGGCCCGGCGCTGATCCACGTCCGTATCGACCCTGAACAAAAAGTGTATCCGATGGTGCCGCCGGGTGCGGCAAATACTGAGATGGTGGGAGAATAAGCCATGCAGAAACAACATGATAACGTCATTCTGGAACTCACCGTCCGCAACCATCCCGGCGTCATGACTCACGTCTGCGGGCTGTTTGCCCGCCGCGCGTTTAACGTGGAAGGCATTCTCTGTCTGCCGATTCAGGGCAGCGAGCACAGCCGCATCTGGCTCCTGGTGAACGATGACCAGCGTCTGGAGCAGATGATGGCGCAGATTGACAAGCTGGAGGACGTCACCAACGTGGCGCGCAACCAGTCCGATCCCACCATGTTTAACAAAATTGCGGTGTTTTTCGAATAGATCGCTCATTGCTTGAACACCCGCGCGCTTATCGTTAAGGTAGGCGCGTTTTTTTATCCGCCCGCCAGGAACGCGCCATGACCACCATCGCCCTTATCGACGACCACCTTATCGTCCGCTCCGGATTTGCCCAGCTTCTGAACCTCGAACCGGATTTTCAGGTGGTGGCCGAGTTTGGCTCTGGTCGCGAGGCGCTGGCGGGCCTGCCGGGTCGTGGGGTGCAGGTCTGTATCTGCGATATCTCGATGCCGGATCTCTCCGGGCTGGAGCTGTTAAGCCAGCTGCCGAAAGGGATGGCGACGATCATGCTGTCGGTTCACGACAGCCCGGCGCTGGTCGAGCAGGCGCTTAACGCGGGCGCGCGCGGCTTCCTTTCCAAACGCTGTAGCCCGGACGAGCTGATTGCCGCCGTGCGCACCGTCTCCACCGGCGGCTGCTACCTGACGCCGGATATCGCCATCAAGCTGGCGGCCGGCAGGCAGGATCCGCTCACCAGACGCGAGCGTCAGGTGGCTGAGAAGCTCGCGCAGGGGATGTCGGTGAAAGAGATTGCGGCTGAGCTGGATTTGTCGCCAAAAACCGTGCATGTCCATCGCGCCAACCTGATGGAAAAACTTAACGTCAGCAACGACGTCGAGCTGGCGCGCCGCATGTTCGACAGCTGGCAATGAGTTCCGCTTTTTCACGGCTGATCGCCGTCGTCGCCAGCTTTTTTATCTTCTCCGCCGCGTGGTTCTGCCTGTGGAGCATTAGTCTGCATCTGGTGGAGCGCCCGGAGCTGGCGGTGCTGCTGTTTCCATTCGGCCTGCGTCTGGGGCTGATGCTGCAATGCCCGCGCGGCTACTGGCCCGTTTTGCTCGGGGCAGAGTGGCTGATGCTGGTCTGGCTGGCTCAGGAGGTTGCCCTCGCGCATCTTCCCTTATTGATGACCGGAAGCCTGCTCACGCTTCTCCCGGTTGCCCTCATTTCCCGCTATCGTCACCAGCGCGACTGGCGCACCCTGCTGCGGCAGGGGGCGGCGCTGATTGCCGCCGCACTGCTGCAGTCCCTGCCGTGGGTTGGCGACAAGGAGATGCTCAACGCTCTGCTGCTGACCCTCACCGGTGGCCTGACGCTGGCACCCACCTGCCTCGTGATCTGGCACTACCTCACCAGCACCGTCTGGCAGCCGCTCGGCCCGGGGCTGGTTTCCCAACCGGTGAACTGGCGCGCCCGGCATCTCATCTGGTATCTGCTGCTGTTCGTGGTGAGCCTCTGGCTTCAGCTGGGTTTGCCCGCCGAGCTTTCACGCTTCACGCCGTTTTGCCTTGCGCTGCCGATTATTGCTCTGGCCTGGCACTATGGCTGGCAGGGGGCGCTGATCGCCACCCTGATGAACGCCATCGCGCTGATTGCCAGCCAGACCTGGCACGACCATCCGGTGGATTTGCTGCTCTCGCTGCTGGCCCAGAGCCTGACCGGGCTGCTGCTCGGCGCGGGCATTCAGCGCCTGCGCGAGCTGAACCAGTCCCTGCAGACCGAGCTGGCGCGCAACCGCCGTCTGGCTGAACGCCTGCTGGAGACGGAAGAGAGCGTGCGGCAGGAGGTGGCCCGCGAGCTGCACGATGATATCGGCCAGACGATCACCGCCATCCGCACCCAGGCGGGCATTGTCCAGCGTCTTGCGGCGGAAAATGCGGGCGTGAAGCAGGGCGGGGCGCATATCGAGCAGCTTTCACTTGGCGTATATGACTCGGTGCGACGCCTGCTCGGCAGGCTGCGCCCGCGCCAGCTTGACGACCTGTCGCTGGAGCAGGCGGTGCGCTCCCTGATGCGCGAGATGGAGCTGGAAAGCCGCGGCATTGTCAGCCATCTCGACTGGCGAATTAACGAATCTGCTCTGAGCGAAGGCCAGCGCGTGACGCTGTTCCGCGTCTGTCAGGAGGGGCTGAACAATATCGTCAAACACGCCAGTGCCAGCGCGGTCACGATACAGGGCTGGCAGCAGGACGAGCGCCTGATGCTGGTGATTGAAGACGACGGCTGCGGCCTGCCGCCGGGCTCCGGCCAGCAGGGCTTTGGCCTGGCGGGCATGCGCGAGCGCGTCAAGGCGCTGGGCGGCACGCTGAACCTTTCCTGTACCCACGGGACGCGCGTCAGCGTCAGTTTGCCGTTAAGGACGCATCATGTTTAAAACCCCAGCCAGCGCAGCCCCATTAAGCAACAAAGCGGAAATTGATGCCCGCTACAGCTACTGGCGACGTCATATTCTGATTACCATCTGGCTCGGCTACGCGCTGTTCTACTTCACTCGCAAAAGCTTCAACGCCGCCGCGCCGGAGATCCTCGCCAGCGGCGTGATGACGCGCACCGATATCGGCCTGCTGGCGACGCTGTTTTACATCACCTACGGCCTGTCGAAGTTCTTCTCCGGTATTGTTAGCGACCGCTCTAACGCCCGCTATTTCATGGGCGTTGGGCTGATCGCTACCGGGGTGGTGAACATCCTGTTTGGTTTCTCCACATCGCTTTGGGCCTTCGCCCTGCTGTGGGCGCTTAACGCCTTCTTCCAGGGCTGGGGCGCGCCGGTCTGCGCCCGCCTGCTCACGGCGTGGTACTCGCGCAACGAGCGCGGCGGCTGGTGGGCCGTCTGGAACACCGCGCACAACGTCGGCGGGGCGCTGATCCCGATGGTGGTGGGTGCCGCGGCGCTGCACTACGGCTGGCGCGCGGGGATGATGATTGCAGGTGGCCTCGCCATTCTCGCCGGGCTGTTCCTCTGCTGGCGCCTCCGCGACAGGCCGCAAACCGTTGGCCTGCCTGCGGTGGGCGACTGGCGGCACGACGAAATGGAGATTGCCCAGCAGCAGGAGGGGGCGGGGCTGACCCGTAAGGAGATCCTCACCAAATACGTGCTGAAAAACCCGTACATCTGGCTGCTGTCGCTCTGCTACGTGCTGGTCTACGTGGTGCGCGCGGCCATTAACGACTGGGGCAATCTGTACATGTCCGAGACGCTCGGCGTGGACCTGGTCACCGCTAACTCGGCGGTGACGATGTTCGAACTGGGCGGGTTTATCGGCGCGCTGGTAGCGGGCTGGGGTTCGGATAAGCTGTTCAACGGCAACCGCGGCCCGATGAACCTGATTTTTGCCGCCGGGATTTTGCTCTCCGTCGGCTCGCTGTGGCTGATGCCGTTCGCCAGCTACGTGATGCAGGCGGCGTGCTTTTTTACCACCGGCTTCTTCGTCTTTGGCCCGCAGATGCTCATCGGCATGGCAGCGGCGGAGTGTTCCCACAAAGAGGCGGCAGGCGCGGCGACGGGCTTTGTCGGGCTGTTTGCCTACCTTGGCGCATCGCTCTCCGGCTGGCCGCTGGCGCGGGTGATCGATATCTGGCACTGGAGCGGTTTCTTCGCGGTGATCGCCATCGCGGCGGGAATTTCCGCCCTGCTGCTGCTGCCTTTCCTGCACGCGCAGGCCCCGCGCGAGATGGGTGAAGCGTGATGCGCCTCACCTTTCTGGCCCGAGTGGCGTAAAACTAAGAAATTTTCCCGGTTTTACCTGGACACTGTCTCAGGCATCTCTCCTGGCTGATTTTTACAATGCCTGCCATTCGCAGGTAAAAATCAGCTCAGGAGCAAACCATGCTGGCCTTCCTCAACCAGGTGCGCAAGCCGACCCTGGATCTGCCGCTCGACGTGCGGCGCAAGATGTGGTTCAAACCGTTCATGCAGTCCTATCTGGTGGTCTTCATCGGCTACCTGACCATGTACCTGATCCGCAAAAACTTTAACATCGCGCAGAACGACATGATCTCCACCTACGGGCTGAGCATGACGCAGCTGGGGATGATTGGCCTGGGCTTCTCCATCACCTACGGCGTGGGGAAAACAGTCGTTTCCTACTACGCGGACGGCAAAAACACCAAGCAGTTCCTGCCGTTTATGCTGATCCTCTCCGCCATCTGTATGCTCGGCTTCAGCGCCAGCATGGGCGCAGGGTCTGTCAGCCTGTTCCTGATGATCGCCTTCTACGCCCTGAGCGGCTTCTTCCAGAGTACCGGCGGGTCGTGCAGCTACTCCACCATCACCAAGTGGACCCCGCGCCGCAAGCGTGGTTCGTACCTCGGCATGTGGAACATCTCCCACAACCTCGGCGGAGCGGGTGCGGCAGGCGTGGCGCTGTTTGGCGCAAACTATCTGTTCGACGGCCATGTGATCGGCATGTTTATCTTCCCGTCGATTATCGCCCTGATTGTCGGCTTTATCGGCCTGCGCTACGGCAGCGACTCCCCGGAATCGTACGGCCTCGGCAAAGCCGAAGAGCTGTTCGGCGAGGAGATCAGCGAAGAGGACAAAGAGACCGAAGAGAACGAGATGACCAAATGGCAGATCTTTGTTGAGTACGTGCTGAAAAACAAAGTGATCTGGCTGCTGTGCTTCTCAAACATCTTCCTGTACGTGGTGCGCATCGGCATCGACCAGTGGTCCACCGTGTATGCCTTCCAGGAGCTGAAGCTCTCTAAAGAGGTGGCGATTCAGGGCTTCACCCTGTTCGAAGTGGGCGCGCTTGTCGGCACCCTGCTGTGGGGCTGGCTCTCTGACCTCGCCAACGGCCGTCGTGCGCTGGTGGCCTGCGTCGCGCTGGCGCTGATTATCGCCACACTTGGCGTCTACCAGCATGCCAGCAACCAGTACGTTTACCTCGCATCCCTGTTCGCGCTTGGCTTCCTGGTGTTTGGTCCGCAGCTGCTGATCGGCGTGGCGGCAGTGGGCTTCGTACCGAAAAAAGCGATCGGCGCTGCCGATGGGATTAAAGGCACCTTCGCCTATCTGATTGGCGACAGCTTCGCCAAGCTGGGTCTGGGGATGATCGCTGACGGTACGCCAATTTTCGGCCTCACCGGCTGGGCGGGCACCTTCGCGGCGCTGGATGCGGCAGCGATCGGCTGTATCGTCCTGATGGCGATGGTCGCGGTGCTGGAGGAACGTAAAATTCGCCGTGAGAATCGTGCGCAGAAATTAAAAACAGCCTGAGTGTGCAGGTAACGTCTTTGCCCGGTGTGTGATGCCGGGCTTTTTTATTTCCGCCGACGGCATTAATACCTTATCCCCCGTTCCACAACGTCTTTTCAGAGCACTATTCTGGTTCTGCCCGCTGTTGACGCCGTGCGTTTCCCGCTATGATGAGCGGCTAGTCAAAGGAGAACGCATGGTCTGGATAATGCTGGCAACGCTTGCCGTGGTGTTTGTGGTGGGATTTCGCGTCCTGACCTCAGATTCCCGCCGCGCCATCAAACGTTTAAGCGAGCGTCTGGGCATCACCCCGATGCCGGTTGAGTCGATGATCGATCAGTTCGGCAAAATGCCGGGCAATGAGTTTATCCGCTACCTTGAGCGCCCGGACGAAGCGCATCTGCAAAACGCCGCGCAGGTGCTGCTGATCTGGCAGGTATGCATTGTCGACGCCAGCGAGGAGAACCTGCACGCCTGGCACCGCATGCTGCGAAAAGCCCGCCTTGCCGCACCCATTACCGATGCGCAAATTCGTCTGGCGCTTGGCTTCATGCGGGAGATGGAGCCCGATCCGCAGGAGCTGAACGCCTTCCAGCTACGCTACAACCAGCTCTTCCTGCCGGAAGAGGGTGTGTTTTATCTGCATTAAGGCATTTTCCCGCATAACACATTCTGAGCGTTCAGAATCTCCTCTCTGTTTTCATTGAGGCGGGTGGCGGCATAGATATCTATGTTTAACCTTTTTGCCTCCGCGTCCGTGAGTTCACGGTAGCAAAGTCCTTCCTGATTAAAGGTGCATTTCGACTGCGGCAGCAGCGCAAATCCTTTCCCTCTTGCGATACGGCTCAGCATCACGAGGGTATCATCCGGCTCTTTAATACGCTTCAGCGGCGTTTTTAGCGTATCAAAGTAGCTTTCGCATTTGTCGTAGAATGAAGGGTTTGCACTTCTGGAAAACCAGAATATGGGTAAATCACTGATATCTTCGAGGGAGACTTTCTCTTTGAGACTTGCAGGGTGTAAAGAGGGCATTGCGATGAGTAACGGCTCCTGGCAGACCCACCGGTACTGAACAATGTCTTCATGACCCGTTCCTTTTTCACCGGTCAGCACCAGATCCAGCATATTTTTAGACAAGCTTTGCAGCAGTTGCGCTGACGTCAGATCCGGCGTTTCGACATCATCTCCCGCGTTCATTTTTTGAAGCTGGGTGTTCACCGGTTCAATATATTCAAAATTAAGCGTCCGCGTCAGCCCGATTCGGAGGCTCGTTTCAGAGGAGAGCGTGTCTTCTTTTAAATTGCTGATGTCTTTGAGTATTTTTTCAGCCTGAACAACCAGCGCACGACCTGCTTCAGTGAGGCTAACGTCATGCGTGCTGCGGCTGAACAACTGACGTTTCAGAACCGCTTCAAGGCACTTTATCTGGCGCGTCAATGGCGGTTGAGTCATGCGTAGACGTTCGGCAGCCTTACGGAAATTCAGTTCATGTGCAACAGCGAGAAAGCATTGTAATTGTTTGATACTGGGCAGGTTATTGCTGATTAAATATTCTGCTGTGGCCATACGTGAGTCCTGAATGCGAAAAGGTATTTAGTCTTTTTTCGATTTCGATATTACACGGTAACGCTATGAAGAAAAACCCAATTTAATAGTAATACAAAAAGTATATTACAAATTTAATAATTCCACTTATGCACTGAGTTGATAAATTAATTTCTGTTTTTTTCTTATTTTTATTAAAAGGATTTCTCTGTTCTAAAGTATCGCGTGGAAACTAAGTACGGCTCTCAGAAATATCATCGTTGGCCCGAAGATATTGAGTGTCCCGTTTGTGGGTAACAACATTCAACATTTATCCAATTCGTAAAAGAATTTACTGATTAGTATATTGAGGTGGCGATTATGGCTGTAGAACGTTTTCCGCAAAAAATGACCTTAAAGTCATGGCTTGCTTTATTTATTCTGGCTATTTCAACGTTTACTATTGTTACCACTGAACTGGCGCCAGTAGGTTTATTAACCCCAATTGCAGATGGGCTACAGTCTTCGGAATCTGCAGTGGGTATGACCGTATCGCTTTATGCCTGGGTCGGGGCGTTGAGCGCGCTGTTTGCCTCCGTCTTTTTAGGGAATGTGTCCAGGAAGCGCCTTTTACTCGTGCTCACCGTGGTACTTCTGATTTCTAACGTCATGGCCGCGACCGTAGACACCTACAGCATGCTGCTTAGCGCCCGCGTACTGGGTGCGCTTGCTCACGGTGCATTCTGGGCGATGATCGGCGCGGCGGCGGTAGCTATCGTACCTGCCAGATATATTGGCGCGGCGACGTCAATCGTATTTGGAGGCGTTTCCGCAGCAAGCGTTTTTGGCGTGCCGGTATCCAACTATATTGGTATTCACTTCGGCTGGCGGCAGGCATTTTGGCTGATGGCCGCGCTGAGCGTAATTGCCTTTGTGGGTATTAGTGTGCTTGTTCCCCGGATCGCCAGCAAAAGTTCGCTTGGCCTGGATGCGCTTAAAGGCGTGCTAAAGTCGTCTACCTTGTGGAAAATTTACTCAGCAACCTTGCTGGCCGTTACGGCCCACTTTGCTGCTTTTACGTATATTGAACCCTGGCTACATGCGCAGAGTTCACTGTCCATCACCTTTATTCCCGCTGTGCTTTTTGTTTACGGCATCGCGGGTCTGGCCGGTAATTTCCTCACCGGCGTGTTGATTGATAAGTATCTCAAGCTGACGGTCTCGTTGTCTGTACTGCTGATCTGTGCAGTGCTGCTGTTCCTGGGTCTGTCAGGTTCCTCGCTCTCTGCTGCGATGATATTCACCAGCATGATTGTCTGGGGTATCGCCGTGTCAGGAATATTTGTCGGCTTCCAGACCTGGGTTTTATGTATGGCAGAGGATAAAGCCTTCCCCGCCTCTGCAATCTACGTTTCATTTTTCAATACCGCCATTGGTATCGGCGCGTCGGTCGGTGCCTGGATAGTTTCATCATTTTCACTGCCGCTCCTGTATATCGTCGCCGCCACGGCCATCGGCCTTTCCGTTCTGCTTATTGCGTTTATCCCTGCCACGTTGACCGCTAAACAATCCCGGATGGAGAAATCTTATGAGTCCAATTAATGCCCGCATCCGGCATGGATGAAAAATAATCATTGCTGACAACGGATAAAAAAACCGGGTAAACCCGGTTTTTTTATTTCATGATGAGGTATCAGGCGTTTACACCCTTCATTCCCTCTGCAGAATATCGTTCACCTTTTATCTCTATCTTTCGACGAATATCGTTCAGTGATTGAATATCGCTTTTTTCCAGAACAATGTCGGCTGAGTGTGCATTCTCTGCCAGGTAACGGGTGTGCTTAGTGCCCGGAATGGGAACCAGTTTATCGTATTGCGCCAGCAACCACGCCAGTGCAATTTGACCCGAAGTGCAACCGTATTTCTGCGCAAGCGGCGTAATCGCATCGAGCAACTGGCGATTATGATCAAGACTGGACTGAATAAAACGTTCGTTATTCTTGCGAAAATCACCCTCTGCAAAATCACTGTTGTTCAGGTATTTTCCAGTAAGGAAGCCTCTACCAAGAGGCGAGTAAGGCACCAGGCCGATATCCAACTCTTTCACGACCGGCAGAACGGTATCTTCA
Organism: Enterobacter sp. N18-03635; assembly: GCF_004006055.1. Classification (NCBI taxonomy): domain Bacteria; kingdom Pseudomonadati; phylum Pseudomonadota; class Gammaproteobacteria; order Enterobacterales; family Enterobacteriaceae; genus Enterobacter; species Enterobacter sp. N18-03635. The sequence continues at coordinate 37,520 of NZ_CP034769.1, forward strand.
ATATCACGCGTCCACAGAGAATATTCCGTTTGCAGCGCGGTGACAGGATGGACTTCATGGGCCCGTCGTAGCGTTGAAGCTGAAACTTCACAAAGACCAATATGGTTAATTTTACCTTCTTTAACGAGCGCACTGAGGCAATCCATGCTTTCTTCGACCGGTGTTTCGTTGCTCACTCTGTGAAGGTAAAAGAGATCGATGCGTTCAACGCCAAGGCGCTTAAGGGATTCGTTACAGCAACGGATGATATAGTCGGGTGTGTTATTAATGGAGCGGGCATAGGACTCGTCGGGAGAGCGATCGATACCGCACTTCGTGGCAATTTTAAACTGCTCGCGTGTGCTTTTATCCAGCCCGGCAAGAAAGTGACCGATCAGCCTTTCATTGTGACCGCGGCCATAAAGATTTGCGGTATCAATGAACGTCACGTTCAGTTCGATGAGCTTATGCAACACCTCAAGTGATGCATTGTCATCCGTCTGCCCGTAAAATTCACTCAGCCCCATCGCACCAAAGCCAATAGCACTAACACTAAGATTTTGAGATAAGTTACGTGTTTTCATAGTTTCTCCTTTTCAGACGCTATGATTGTTTCACCTCAAATGTGGATACTGAATTTTCATTTTCGTTATGCTGAAAAGGTATCAGTCGACGACGCTCTCCCTCCTGGCTCATTAAAAACGACAAAAGTTGTCAAATCGTTAAATCCGTCACACTTTTGATGATAAACTGCGCGACTTTTCCGCACGTTTTTATCTTCAGGTGACGCCATGACAGAACATATCCAGCCCACGACCAGACCGCAGACCAAAGAGGTTTCACGCCCCAACTGGTCGGCGGTTTTCTCCGTGGCGTTCTGCGTCGCCTGCCTGATTACCGTTGAGTTTCTGCCGGTGAGCCTGCTGACACCGATGGCGCAGGACCTGGGCATTTCCGAAGGCGTGGCGGGGCAGTCCGTTACCGTCACCGCGTTTGTGGCGATGTTTGCCAGCCTGTTTATCACCCAGGTGATTGGCACCATCGACCGTCGCAAAGTGGTCATTCTGTTCAGCGTGCTGCTGACGCTCTCCTGCCTGCTGGTCTCCTTCGCAGAAAGCTTCACCCTGCTGCTGCTGGGCCGCGCCTGTCTGGGACTGGGGCTCGGCGGCTTCTGGGCGATGTCCGCCTCGCTGACCATGCGCCTGGTGCCTGCGCGCACCGTGCCGAAAGCGCTGTCCGTCATCTTTGGCGCGGTCTCCATCGCGCTGGTGATTGCCGCGCCGCTGGGCAGCTTCCTGGGCGGGATTATCGGCTGGCGTAACGTCTTTAATGCGGCGGCGGTTATGGGCGTGCTTTGCGTTATCTGGGTGTGGAAGGCGCTGCCGTCCCTGCCTGGCGAAGCGGCGCACCACAAACAGAACATGTTTAGCCTGCTGAAGCGTCCCGGCGTGCTGGCGGGGATGACCGCGATCTTTATGTCCTTTGCCGGGCAGTTTGCCTTCTTTACCTATATCCGCCCGGTGTTTATGACCATGGCGGGCTTTGACGTAGACGGCCTGACGCTGGTGCTGCTGAGCTTCGGTATCGCCAGCTTTGTCGGTACCTCGCTTTCGTCCCAGTTCCTGAAGCGCTCCCTGAAAGTGGCGCTGGCGGGTGCGCCGCTGGTGCTGGCTGCAAGCGCCGCGGTGCTGGTGCTGTGGGGTAGCGATAAGTGGGTCGCGTCTGCCATTGCGATTATCTGGGGCTTTGCCTTTGCGCTGGTGCCGGTGGGCTGGTCGACGTGGATCACCCGCTCACTTGCCGATCAGGCTGAAAAAGCCGGGTCGATTCAGGTGGCGGTGATCCAGCTGGCAAACACCTGCGGCGCGGCGATTGGCGGCGTGGCGCTCGACCACCTGGGGCTGACGTCACCGCTGGTGATTTCAGGCGCGCTGATGCTTTTGACCGCGCTGCTGGTGGCGGGCAAGGTTAAAGCACGTTGATTGATAAATAGTCACTTCATCGATATACTTGTACCGTAACTTGTACAGGAGGGAATATGCAGGTTGTGACGTTTACCGAAGCACGAAGCCGACTCAAAGATGTGTTGGACGACGTGAATGACAACGTGGAGACAACCATCATCAGCCGCCGAAACGGGGGTGACGCGGTGGTTATGTCTCTGCAGCACTACAACTCGATGATGGAAACCATCCATCTGATGAGTTCGCCTGCTAACGCCAGCCGACTGATGGAGTCAATCGCACAGGCAAATACCGGAAAAACCACGCAGAGGGATCTGATAGATGACCAGGCTACTGATTTGGACTGATAACGGCTGGGATGATTACCTGTGGTGGCAGGAGCAGGACAAGAAAACGCTTCGCAGAATCAATAAATTGATTGAAGATGCGAAGCGTCAACCTTTCGATGGCCTGGGTAAGCCGGAACCCCTTAAAGGTAACCTTTCCGGATACTGGTCCCGTCGAATCAATGATACCGATCGTCTGGTTTACGGGGTGTCAGATAGCGCTCTTACTATTTTAATGTGCCGCTATCACTATTATTCGTAGATCACGCCGATGTCCTCACCCGTCTTCTTGAATCCATCGAAATCAGTACAACCGACGACACGATCAGCAGCGTCCCCAGCCAGTCCGGCAGGGTGAACGCCACGCCCAGCAATATCACCGACAGCAGCGCGCTGCTCAGCGGCTCGGCGCAGCTCAGAATGCTCGCTTTCGGCCCGCCGATCGTCTGCGCGCCTTTCAGATACAGGCTGAACGTCAGCGCGGTGCCGATCACGACCAGGTAGAAAAACGCCAGCAGCAGGCTGCCGTCAATGACGAAGGTCGTCCCGCGCCCGGCGTAGAACGGCGTCAGCATTAACCCGGCAATCAACATACTCCAGCCGACAATCGGCAATGTGCCATAGCGGGCAATTAGCGTTGACGGATAGGTCGTGTAAAACGCCGCGGCAAACGCCGAAGCGATGCCGAAGAACAGCGCGGCTGGCGAGATGGAGAGCGAGGTCGGGTCGCCGTGGGTGACCAGCAGGAACGTCCCGACCAGCGAGGTCACAATCGCGGATAAAACAAACACGCCGGGGCGCTTTTTCCGCGCCAGCGCGAACCAGGCCACGATAATGGTTGGCGACAGAAACTGCAGCACAGTGGCCGTTGCCGCATTGGATTTTTCAATCGTCAGCAGGAAGGTGAGCTGCACGGTGAGCGCGCCGACCAGCGAGAAAAACAACAGGCTGAGGGCGTCTTTGCGATGTTTGATGACCGAGAAAATCTTGTCGCCGTGAACGAAGGAGAGCGTCAGCAGGATCACGCCGGTAAACAGCAGGCGAACCATGGTCAGGTAAGGCGAAGAAATGTGGCTTTTCTCCATGATGTACTGCGCGCAAACGCCGGAACTGCCCCATAAAACGGCGGCGATCAGGACGTTCAGCATCCCTTTACGTGTAGAACCCATTTTCTCCCCTGTTATGTTGGTTTTTTTCTAGCATAACATGGGATCTTTCCGGGTGGCGCTACGCTTACCCGGCCTACAAAACCTTGTAGGCCCGTGCAAGCGCAGCGCCGCCGGGCGAAACAAACGGCGCTGTACTAGAACCACGCCTCCCACATCGCGCCGACGTTGAAGTCATCGAGCGTTTCGTCTTTGGTGTTGTTCACGCGCGCGGTGCGTGCGTTATCCACCTTGCCGCCGGTCACGTAGAAGCGCAGCATCGGACGGAACTCTGGCCCCATGGCGATAGACATGTTCTGCGACAGGGTCAGCTTCCAGCCCTTGTTGTCGCCGCCGTTGTCGTAATCCACGTGTTGCCAGCCTGCTTCCAGCCAGGTGGAGTGAACGTCGTTCCACCAGTGCATCGGACGCACGATGGCGTTGTAGTTCTTGCGGTTGTCGGTCTTATCGCGGCTGTTGTCGTAGTCGTGGAAGGCGAGGATATACTCCACCTGCGTGGCCTGGGTGAATTTGTATAGCCCTTCGAAGCTGGCGTAGACCGTGGTCAGATCCTCGGTTTTGTTGAACACGCTGTTGTCCGCGTTATCGGAGTAGCGGGCAATCACCTTGTTCACGCCGCTGTCGTTGGTGTGGCTCAGCACCACGCCGCCCTGCCACGCGTTCAGACGTTCGTCGCTCTCCACCGCTTTGGAGTCAAAGCCGTAGTTGGCGTAAAGCTCCATGTCGATCGGTCCGAGCTTCATGCCGTGGATTTTAGAGGTGGCCGCGTAGTTACCTTTGTCGCCCGTGCCGGACCCGCCGGTACAGGTGATGCGCGACGGGTTGGCTTCATCTTCCATCACTTCCGGGCTACAGGATTCCACCGCCGCCACGGCGGCGACGTCAAACTGCACGCCGCCGATGTCGAAGTTCTTCACCCCGGCGCCCTGGCCGTCGTGGTTCATCCAGAAGTAATCGTTGATGCCCTGCTGCGGACGCTGGTGGAAGTCACGACCGGCCCAGAAATAGGCGTTCGGGTTGGAGGCCATAATATTGGTCACCCCGGCGTAGGCTTTTTTCAGGTTAACTTCGTCGCCCCAGTGGTCGATCATCACGTTGATGTCCCAGATGGCGCCGTTTTCGCCTTTAAAGGCCTTGGAAAGCTGGAATTCCCCGCCGTTGCCTTCGTTGCCCAGACGACCAATGGCGGACGCGCCGTTGTATGAACCGTCCACCGCCACGTATTTCTGATCGGCGGCCTGGAAGTGCGCGCCGTATCGGGCGTAGCCGGTAAATTTAACCCCAAACGGAATCGCCATATCCGGAGATTGCGCCGCGCTTTGCGGCTCGGTCACCACGTCCGCTTTTTTCGCGACGGCAGCATCCATTTTGGCCTGACGTTCAGCCAGGGCTTTATCCACCGCTTTCGCCACAATGGCGTCGATTTGTTCCTGCGTGAATTCCTGTGCGAGCACGGAAATTGGGCAAAGCGCGGCGATAACCGCCATGGTTAATGGAAGTTTTTTAATCGTATTCATGGTTATCTCAATATAGTTTAATTTTATTCAGACAATAACCATCCCGCTCCGATCTGACAGAATATGTCGCTATCATCAGAACAAGTGGATTTCTAGTTTTAGGTACAGAGGTGTTACATTAATTTATTTCGACATAGGCTATCTCTGATATAAATGAATAATTTCTTCGGATAATTCACGCGCTAATAAGGAATTCATTAAATGATCCTGCGCGTGCACCATAATTAACGTCATCGGCTGGCGGCCTTCGCCCGCATCCTGCTCGATCAGTTTGGTCTGCATCTTGTGCGCCTGGCGCGCGTAGCCGTCGGCTTCGCGCAGCAGGCTTTTGGCTTCGTCAATGTTGCCCTGGCGCGCGGCGTGCAGGGCTTCAAAGCACAGGCTGCGGGACTGCCCGGCATTGACGATAATTTCCATTACGGCTTCTTCTAATGCGATCATAATCATGACTCTTTATCAAAACTATTATTTAACGCGGTGGCGGCAAACCACTCCCCGCTTTTCTTAATGGTGCGTTTCTGCGTCTCTAAATCGAGCTGGATAAATCCGTAGCGATTTTTATACGCGTTGCACCACGACCAGTTATCTATAAACGTCCACATATGGTAGCCAAGACAATTACACCCTTCGCTAATCCCTTTATGCAGCCAGGCTAAATGTTCGGAAATAAACTCGATGCGGTATTGATCGTTAATCTGACCATTTTCAATAAAACGCTGCTCATTTTCGACGCCCATGCCGTTTTCGGAAATAAAGCAGCGAGGGTTGCCGTAATTGTCGCGCAGGTTAATCAGAATATCGTAGATACCCGGCTCGTAGATTTCCCAGCCGCGGTGCGGATTCATCTTGCGGCCCGGCATCTCGTAATTATCAAAGAACCACTCCGGCATAAACGGCGCCTGCGGGTTCACCGCGCTGTCGCGACACTTCACGCGACGCGGCTGATAGTAGTTAATGCCGAGCAGGTCGATTTTCCCTTCTGCAATCAGGAAACCGTCTTCCGGCTTGCAGGCGGGCAGCTGGTCGTAAGATTTCAGGAGCGCCACCAGATCCGCCGGGTATTCGCCTCGCAGAACCGGGTCAAGGAAGCTGCGGTTAAACATCAGATCCGCAACGTGCGCCGCCTTCACGTCTGCCGGGTTCTGCGAACGCGGATACGACGGCGTCAGGTTCAACACGATGCCGATCTCCCCCGCGTAGTGCCCGGCGCGGTAGGCCTGCACCGCCTTCGCATGGGCCAGCACCGTGTGATACGCCACGGTGGCCGCCCTGCGGAAATCCACTACGTTGGGGTAGTGGAAGTCGTACAGATAACCGCCTTCCACCGGCACGATCGGTTCGTTGAAGGTAAACCAGTGCAGCACGCGATCGCCGAACAGCTCGAAGCAAATCTGCGCGTAACGTGCGTACGCGTCCACCACGTTGCGGTTTTCCCAGCCGCCTATTTCCTGCATCGCCATCGGCATGTCGAAATGGAACAGAGTGATAAACGGCGTGATGCCCTGTTCATTCAGCTCATCAATGACCTGATTATAAAAATCAACCGCCTCCGGATTCACTTCACCGATACCGTCGGGGATCAGGCGCGCCCAGCTAATCGAGGTGCGAAAGCTGTTGTGGTTCAGCTGCTTCAACAGCTGAATGTCCGTTTTCCAGTGCTGATAAAACGTGGAGGTCTGCTGTGGCCCCACGCCGTTGTGAAAACGGTTCGGCTCGCGGGCAAACCAGTAGTCCCACGTGGTTTCCCCCTCTCTTGCCCCTTCCGTCTGGAGAGCGGAGCTTGCGCTGCCCCACCAGAAGTTATCGGGAAATGCGTATTTCATGACTCTTCCTCTTTGACTTAATTGCTGGCGGTCTCAGCGGCACCGACGGTTGCCTGGGCCTTCTGCTCTTCGTTTTTGATGAGCGTACGCTCATAGGCGCGCAGGAACGGCAGGTACATCAGCGCGGACATCACCATACAGACCAGGCACATCACCACCGGGCTCAACGCCCAGTTCGCCGCCCACGAGGCGCCGATCGGTGCAGGGGTAGTCCATGGGGTCAATGACACAACCTGTGCCAGCCAGCCGAGCTTGGTTGCCGCGTACGCCAGACAGGCGTTGACCAGCGGAACGAACACGAACGGGATAAACAGCATCGGGTTCATGATGATCGGCGCGCCGAACAGAATCGGTTCGTTGATGTTAAAGAAGCTTGGCACCACGCCCATTTTGCCGATGGTGCGCAGGTGGGTAACGCGGCTGCGCAGCAGCAGGAACGCCAGCGGCAGGGTGGAGCCGACGCCGCCAATCAGCAGGTAGTGATCCCAGAAGCCCTGCAGGTAGACGTGCGGCAGCGCCGCGCCTGCGGCCAGTGCCGCCTGGTTTGCCGAGAGGTTGGCCATCCAGAACGGGTTCATGATGCCGGTGACAATCAGCGAACCGTGGATACCGGCGAACCAGAAGATCTGGCACAGCAGCACGGAGAGCAGAATGGCGGGCAGGGAGTCAGAGGCGGACACCAGCGGCTCCAGCAGGTGCATAATCGCCTGCGGGATAATCATCCCGGTCTGCGCTTCAATGAACAGGTTCAGCGGGTGCAGCGTACCGATCACCACCATCACCGGGATCAGGATCTCAAACGAGCGCGCCACGCCGGTCGGGACTTCCTTCGGCAGACGAATGGTCACGTTGTTCTGCTTCAGCCACGCGTAAACGCGGGTGGCGTAGATCGCGGTAATCAGCGCGGTGAAGATGCCCTGACCGGAGAGATACTGGGTCGAGATTTTGCCGTCGGCATACGGCGCGGCGACCAGCAGGAAGGCCATAAAGGCCAGCAGGCCGGACATCACCGGGTCGAGGTTAAACTGACGCCCCAGGCTCGCCCCAATCCCCACCGAGATGAAGAAGGTCATCACGCCCATGCTGAGGTTAAACGGCAGCATCAGCTGCTCGCGGTAGGTCTGGGAGAAATCCAGCCAGCCGCGGGCGAAGCTGTTGGTGGTATCCGCCGAGAACGGCGGGAAGATGAACACCAGCATAAACGAGCCGATGATCATGAACGGCAGCGCGGCGGTAAAGCCGTCGCGGATGGCAATCACATACTTTTGCTGGCCGAGCTTCGCGGCCAGCGGGGTAATTGACTGCTCAATCACCGCGACCATGGATTGATATAACGAACTCATGTGAACACCTTTTAGTGTGCCGCTTCGATGAGCGACAGAGCATAGTCCAGTACTTTATCGCCACGCTGCATGCCATAGTCCATCATATCGATGGGCTGCACCGGAATGCCATGCGTCGCCGCCTTGTCTGAGAGTGTCTGTAACATGTATTTCACTTGCGGTCCGAGAAGGACAACCTGGTATTGCGGAAACTGCGTATCAAATTCGGAAACACCGTACGCATCAATCTTCACCGGCAAACCACGTTCTTTCGCGACATCGACCATTTTGCTGACCAGCAGGCTGGTGGACATCCCGGCAGAGCAGCACAGCATAATCTTGAACATCGACAACCATCCTCTAAATGTAAAAAGTTATTGCGAGGATGATTGGACATTATACGGAAACCGGTTTCCATTTATAAAAAGCAGAACTGTGATAGCCATCAAGATCCAATACTTATGAGGCTAATTAACCGGATGTGCGTCACATAATTTGGCTGGTTTGACATCATTTTGAGTGGAAACGGAAAATCGGTTTCCATGGAAAACGGAAACGGATATACTCCGTTCTGGCTATAATGTGAGCCGAAGCGGTGATGGAATTTGCAGGCGCGAGGTAAGCCTGCCAGGGGAAAAAGATGTCGACAATCAATGATGTATCACGTCTTGCCGGGGTGTCTAAAGCCACGGTTTCGCGAGTGTTGAGTGGGTCGCGTGGCGTTAAGGAAGCCAGCCGTCAGGCCGTTCTGAAAGCTGTGGATGAGCTGAACTATCGTCCCAACGTGATTGCCCAGTCGCTGCTGAGCCAGTCGACGGGCTGCATTGGGGTCATTTGCGCCCAGGAAAACATTAACCAGACCACCGGTTATCTGTACGCGCTGGAAAAACAGCTCAGCCAGCATCAAAAACACCTGCTGCTGCGTTTCGCGCACGGTAAAGCGGAAGTGATGAACGCCCTTGAAGAACTTTCCTGCGGGCTTTGTGATGACATCCTGGTGATCGGCGCCCGTTTCCCGCTGGACGTCGACATGGACAACGTCATCCTGGTCGACTGCATGGAGTCTGATAATTCCAACAGCATCCAGTTCGATCACGCTTTTGCCGCAGAAACTGCCTGTAATTATCTCACCAGCCAGGGGCGTCGCCAGATTGCGCTGATCCACCCCCACGGCAGCGGTTTTGCCGACCAGGTGCTGCTCGGCTACAAGCACGCGCTGGAGAAAAATTTCCTGCCCTTTAATCGCAACCTGGTCTTTATGGACGCGACGTCTTCGTCCGTTGCGCTGCAGGAGCTGCTGAATAACGCCAGCACGCTGAACTTCAACGCGCTGCTGGTGGCGGACGAGCAGGAAGCCCAGCGGGTGATCCCGCAGCTGCAGGCGTTTAATAAATCGGTACCGGACGACATCATGGTCTTTAGCCTTGCCGGATCGCTGCACCTGCCGGGTATTCCGGTGATCCCGGCGATTGAATATTCCATGGATGCCATGGCGGCGCGTATTGTGGGCTGGCTGACGGAGAAAACGCAGATGCTGGGCTCGTATGTGCTGCGCGGAGATTTAATTATTCCGGATGTGCGTAAGCGTTAAACATGTTTTCCAGGCCGGGTAAGCGTAGCGCCACCCGGCAAGCAGCATTCAATAATCTTCCATACAATCCACTTGACCAATCGCCCCCCAGTAGGCATCCAGGTTGTCGCGCTTCACGGCGGTAATGGCATTTTTGATTAGCAGCTGATTGGCCTCGGACGACAAAATCATCTCCTGCCAGGCTTTATCGCTCTGCTTTTTCTGTGGCGTACAGGTTTTCTTAATATCTTTAAGGACCTGCTGCTTTATTTGCGCCTCTTTCATGGGATCGTCCTTTTCCTGAGCATGGACAAACGCGGCGAACAGCAGACAAACCAGCAGGCAGACAAGGTGTGCAGCTTTCATCAACAACCCCCTTTTGACGTCACAGGCTTCCCATGAAATATATCGTTACATTCAGTGTAGCGACGCCAGCCGAAAGTATGAATTTTCTCCGTAAAGTATCTGTGAGATAGTCAAACAGCACACAAAAACAGGGAGAACGTCATGCAACTGAGCATTACCAATACGGTTACGCAGCAGGAAAAAGAAGAGTTATTCGTGGGGCTGCGTGCCTACAACGCGCAATTTTTGGATATGGCGACCTTTAGCGGCGACGTTGGCGTTTACATGCGTGACGATAATGGCGCCATGCTGGGCGGGTTAATCGGTGTGCGAAAAGGCGACTGGCTGAATATCGACTATCTCTGGGTGAGCGAGACCGTGCGCGGATCCGGCGTTGGCAGCCAGCTCATCAGAACGGCCGAAGAGGAAGCCAGACGCAAAGGCTGCAAGCACGCGCTGGTCGATACCGCCAGCTTCCAGGCGCGGCCGTTCTATGAAAAACAGGGGTACCAGTTGCAAATGTCTTTGCAGGATTATCCTTATCCGGGCATGCAGCGACATTACCTGGCGAAAGCCCTTTAGCTCTGAATCCGCAGGCCGGGTAAGCGCAGCGCCACCCGGCTATACCCGCATATAACTTATCCTTCTTATTGATTCTTTTTCGGTTTTTATTTCACCGCCTCGTTGTCGATATAGTCATTACAACATTCAGCAAAAGGAACTGTCTTGTGAAACGTCGATTGGGTGCTCTGGTACTGGCTGGCCTGTTGCTGGCAGGGTGCGATCAAAGTGGCAGCGATGCCAAACACATTAAAGTCGGCGTCATCAACGGCGCCGAGCAGGACGTGGCGGAAGTCGCCAAAAAGGTGGCGAAAGAGAAATATGGCCTCGACGTGGAGCTGGTGGGCTTCAGCGGCTCGCTGTTGCCTAACGATGCCACCAACCAGGGGGAACTGGATGCCAACGTCTTCCAGCATCGCCCGTTCCTTGCAGAGGATAACAAGGCGCATGGCTACAAGCTGGTGGCCGTGGCGAACACCTTTGTTTTCCCGATGGCCGGCTATTCCCGCAAAATCAAATCCGTCTCTGACCTGAAGGACGGAGCGACCATTGCCATTCCAAACGACCCTACAAACCTGGGCCGCGCGCTGCTGCTGTTGCAAAAAGAGAAGCTCATCACCCTGAAGCCGGACACCGGGCTGCTGCCAACGGCGCTGGATATTACCGCCAACCCTAAACAGCTGAAAATCATGGAGCTCGAAGGGGCGCAGCTGCCGCGCGTGCTGGACGACCCGAAAGTCGATGTCGCCATCATCAGTACTACCTATATCCAGCAAACCGGGCTGTCGCCGGTGCATGACAGCGTCTTTATCGAAGACAAAAACTCGCCGTACGTGAACATCGTTGTGACGCGCGAAGACAACAAAGACGCCGAGAACGTGAAGGAATTTATCCAGTCGTATCAGTCGCCTGAAGTGGCGAAAGCGGCGGAGACGATCTTTAACGGCGGGGCGGTGCCGGGCTGGTAACAATCTAATGGAAAAAGGGTTGCTTAAATTGGCCCGATTCCATCGGTAATCGCCCTTTAACCCACAGCGTCAGCTGAGACGGCTGGCTATCCTCCTTATCACACCAACCGGAGGATAGCCCATGAACATTACCCACATTCGCAACGCCACCCAGCTGATTACCTACGCCGGAAAACGTCTTTTAATCGACCCGATGCTGGCCCCTAAGGGGGCTTACCCGGGCTTTCCCGGCACTGCGTATGCCGAACGCCGTAATCCGACTGTCGAGCTCCCCGTTGACGTCAACACGCTGCTGGACGCCGACGCGGTGATCGTCACCCATACTCATGACGATCACTGGGATCGCGCCGCGGCAGAGCTGATCGCCAAAGATAAGCCGATCTACGTGCAAAACGAGCGTGACGCCGCGCTGCTGCGCAGCCAGGGGTTTAGCAACCTGACGGTCATGACCGACGCGACCTTCTTCGGCGATATTCAGATTACGAAAACCCACGGCGGGCAGCACGGGACCGATCGCGCATATGCCGTGCCCGAACTGGCGGAGCGGCTGGGCGAGGCCTGTGGCGTGGTGCTCCGTCATCCTGATGAGAAGACGCTCTACATTGCCGGGGATACCGTCTGGCGTGACGAAGTGGCGGCCGATCTGCAAAAGCATCAGCCGGACGTGGTGGTGCTGAACGCCGGCTATGCTCACGTCATTGGCTTTGGGCCCATTATTATGGGGCAGGAGGACGTGCTCAACGTCCATTTCCTGCTGCCGCAGGCCAAAATTCTGGCGAGCCATATGGAAGCCATTAACCACTGCCTGTTAACCCGCAGCGCGCTGCGTGAGTACGTTGAAGCCAACCAGGTGAGTGACGCAGTGAGCATTCCCCAGGATGGCGAAACCGTTATATTCTGAGTATCTAAAAGGGAAAGGAGAGACAAATGCCGCTAGTCAACGTCGCGATTGTCGCGGTAGACGGGTTCAGCCCGTTCCACTACTCCGTTCCCTGCATTCTGTTTGGCGACTCGGTCTCCGGAGAAAAGCGCTTTAACGTGACGATCTGCGCCGAAACGCCGGGGTTCCTCACCTCAAAAGACGGATTTGCCCTCAACGCCACGCAGGATTTTACCGCCATTGGGCAGGCCGATATTGTTGTCGTTCCCTACTGGCAGCACGTTCTTGAACGCCCGCCGCAGTCGCTGCTCGACAGCCTGGTGCAGGCGAGAGACAACGGCGCGGAAATCGTCGGGCTGTGTCTGGGGTCGTTTGTGTTGGCCTGGGCGGGGCTTCTCGACGGTAAGCGTGCGGCCACCCACTGGGAGTTCGAACGTCAGTTTCAGTCCCTCTTCCCGAACGTTCGGCTGGATATTAATGCCCTTTACGTGGATGACGGCAATATCATTACCTCTGCCGGGACTGCCGCCGCGCTGGACTGCTGCCTGTATATCATTCGCCAGCGCTTTGGCAGCGTGGTCGCCAACCAGATTGCCCGCCGGATGATTGTACCGCCCCACCGCGAGGGCGGTCAGGCGCAGTTCATCGCCCAGCCGGTACCCAAAGATACCCGCGACGGACGCATTAACTGCCTGATCGACTATCTTCAGCAGCACATCACCGAACCACATAGTCTGGACTCGCTGGCGGAGGTCGTCTCAATGAGCCGCCGCACCCTGACCCGCCATTTTGTTAACGCTACGGGGATGAGCGTCGCCGACTGGCTGACCGCCGAACGCCTGCGGCGCAGCCAGATCCTGCTTGAAGCCGGAAATATGCCGATTGAGCGCGTGGCTGAGCTGGTGGGATTTAATTCCGCCGTCACCTGGCGACAGCAGTTTAAGGCGCGTTTTGGGGTGAGCCCTGCGGAATGGAGAAAAACCTTTCGTCTTCACAGCTAGTTTATTTGGGCTAACTCAAGATTTAAGGCTTAGTTAAATAATTTATTATTTTTTCTTAATCGACCTCTCATTTTTCTAAAAAAATATTTTATTTGATGAGCCCTAACGCAAATTAGATATACTCGCATTAAGAATGCTCTTATATTTTGAAAATATTAATTGCGAATAAATTTTGTGGCATGGATGAATAGCAATAAAATAAAAAAGAGAATAATTTCATTAGCAAATTATATTATTTTTATCTTATCGGTTACGCTTTTTTCAGCGAGCGTTAACGCTGCTCCGTTGTCTCCAGCCGATCGCGATTCCATCCAGCAGCAACAGCAGCAGCTTTTATTACAGAACCAGCAACAGCGTGAGGAGCTGGAGCGGAGTATTCCTCGTCCCGCGCCCGCCAGACCGCTGCCGGCTACCGGCGCCGGGCCCTGCTTCACCATTCATACCATTACCCTTTCCGGTGTGACCCTAATCTCCCCGAAAACCCGGCAGGCCCTTGTTGCGCCGTGGCAGGGCCGCTGTCTGGATATGGCGAAAATAACGGAGCTTCTCGCCCATATTTCTGACTGGTATATCAGCCGGGGATATATCACCAGCCGCGCTTTTCTTACCGAGCAGGATCTCTCCGGCGGTCTGCTGAATATTGTGGTGCTGGAAGGACGGCTGGAAGCGATCCGTCTGGAAGGCGAAACGCCGCACATGCTGAAAATGGCGTTTCCGGGACGGGTCGGCGGCATCCTTAATTTACGCGACATCGAACAGGGCATGGAGCAAATTAACCGTTTGCGTGCCGAACCGGTTCAGATTGAAATTCTTCCGGGAACGCAGCCCGGATATTCCATCGTTAACCTCACGGCAAAACCGGAATTTCCCTTAAGTGCATCGGTAAGCCTGGATAATAGCGGGCAGAAAAGTACCGGCGAAGATCAGCTGAGTGGCGTGCTCACCGCCAATAATATGCTTGGGCTGGCGGATAAATGGTTTGTCAGCGGCGGGCGCAGCAGCGATTTTGCCAGCGCGTACGATGCGCAGAATTTCCAGGCGGGCGTCAGCGTGCCGTTTGGCTACGGCCTGCTGGACTACAGCTACGCCTGGAGTAACTACCGGACCACCATCAGTAACCAGGGATTCAACTGGCTCTCCACGGGCGATACCAAAACCCACCGCCTTAACGCGTCCTGGGTGGTCTTCCGCAACGGGGAGGTGAAAACCGGCATTGCGGCTGGCGTGGTTCAGCGCTCCAGCCGCAACTGGCTCAACGACGCGCCGCTTCAGAGCAGCACGCGCAACCTCTCCAGCCTGATTCTGGGCATTACGCACACGCAAAAAATGCTGGGCGGCGTGGCGACCTTCAACCCGACCTGGAGCCACGGCATGCCGTGGTTCAGTGCCGAAACCGACGAAGATAAGTCCGGGGATGTGCCGCGCGCGGAATTCCGTAAATGGAGTCTGAACGCCAGCTTCCAGCGGCCGATTACCCGTAATGCCTGGTGGCTGACCAGCGCCTACGGCCAGTGGTCGCCCGACCGGCTGTACGGCTCTGAGCGCCTGACGCTCGGCGGCGAAAGCTCCGTGCGCGGTTTTAAAGAGCAGTACCTGTCCGGGGATAACGGCGGCTACTGGCGTAACGAGCTGGGGTACTCCCTCTTCACCCTTCCGGTGATTGGCGCAGTGAGCGCAACGGTCGCCGTTGACGGCGGCTGGCTGGAAAAAGACCGTCAGGACCGCTTTGCCTCCGGCACGTTATGGGGAGGCTCGGTGGGGCTGAGCAGCGCAGGGCGCTGGTACAGCAGCCAGATTTCGGTCGGTACGCCCCTGCACTACCCCGACTGGCTCGGCCCGGATCATGTGAGCGTTAACTGGCGCATTGCCTTCATGCTTTAAGAGACTCTACGACTATGGATACCCGTCACCCACCCGTTCGTTTCTCACAGCGTCTGATCAGCTGGATTGTCTGCGGCCTGATGGTCTGGCAGCCGATGGCGCCTGCCGTCGCGGCGGCGCTCACGCCGACCGGGCAGACCACGGTCGATCGGGCGGGGAACGGGGTGCCGGTCGTCAACATCGCCACGCCCAACGGGGCGGGTATCTCGCATAACCAGTTCGGTGAGTATAACGTCGGCAAAGAGGGGCTTATCCTCAACAACGGTACGGACCGTTTAACCCAGACCCAGCTGGGCGGGCTTATCCAGAACAACCCCAACCTGCAGGCCGGGCGGGAAGCGAAAGGCATTATCAACGAAGTCACGGGTGCCAGCCGCTCGCAGCTGCAGGGCTACACGGAAGTTGCCGGTAAAGCAGCAAACGTCATGGTGGCCAACCCGTACGGCATTACCTGTAACGGGTGCGGATTTATCAACACCCCGAACGTCACCCTGACCACGGGGAAACCGCAGTTCGACGCCAGCGGTAACCTGCTGGCGCTGGAGGTGACGAAAGGGGCCATCACGGTTGAAGGCCAGGGGCTGGATGCCAGCAAGAGCGACGCGCTGTCGATTATTGCGCGCGCGACGGAAGTGAACGCCGCGATCCACGCGAACGACCTGACGGTGACCGCAGGGGCGAACCGCGTGGGGGCAGACGGCAGCGTCAGGCCGGTTGCCGGTGAGGGCGCCGCGCCCGTGGTGGCCGTGGATACCGGCGCGCTCGGCGGGATGTATGCCAACCGTATCCGCCTGGTCTCCAGCGAGACGGGCGTGGGGGTGAACCTCGGCAACCTCACCGCGCGCCAGGGCGACATTCAGCTGGACGCGGGCGGGAAACTGACGGTCACGAACAGCCTGGCCAGCGGCTCGATTAGCGCGAACGGCGCGGGGGTGGCCCTCAGCGGCAGCCATCAGGCCGGGGGGGCGCTGAACGTGGCCAGCTCGCGGGATGTGGAGCTCAGTAACAGCACGCTCGCCAGCCAGGGCGATATGCGCCTTTCCGCTGCGGGGAAAGTGCAGACGACAGGCGGCGGGACAAACAGCGCGGGCGCGCTGTCGGTGAGCAGCGGGCAGGGGATGACGCTCAGCAATACCTCCCTGGTCTCCCGCGGTGCGGCGACTCTGGACAGTAAAGATACCCTGACCGTAAACGGCGGCGGCGTGTCGGCACAGGGCGGGGCGCTAACCGTCACGAGCAAACAGGGAATGGCGCTTGCGGATGCGACTCTGACAGGCCAGGCCGACACCACGCTGTCCACCGGCGGCAGCCTGACGCAGCGCGGCGGCAGCGTCACCAGCAAAGGCGCGCTCAGCGTGGCGGCCGGGAAGGATATCACGCTGACGAATACCCGCAGCGGAAGCAATACCCGCGCGACGCTCAGCAGCGGCGGCACGCTGTCCTCCACGGCCAGCGCGGTCTCGGCAGGAGAAAATCTGGCCCTGAGCGGCGGGCAAATAGTCCTGGACGGCCAGAGCCGGGCCGATGCCGCGGGCGATGTCCGCCTGACGGGCAGCGCCGTCAGTAACCAGGGGCAGGTGAATGCGGGGCGCGACATTGCGCTCTCCGGCGACAGGGTGTCCAGCAGCGGCCAGCTGGCGGCGAAAGGCCGCCTGGACGTGAACGCGGGAGAGCTGACGAACGGCGGCACGGCGCAGGGTAACGACGTCACCCTGAAGGGGCAGACGGTCACTAACAGCGGTACCCTGCAGAGCGCCGGTAACCTGGCGCTGAGCGCCGGTACCCTGGAGCAGCGGGGTACGCTCAGCGCGAAAGACAACGCGAACGTCACGGCGCAGCAGACCCTGCGTAACAGCGGCAGCCTGCTGGCTGACGGGGTTATGAGCGTGACGGCAGACGCGCTTGAGCAGAACGGCACCCTGTCCGGCGCGACGGCGCTGACGGCGCAGGCCGGCACCCTGACCAGCGGTCAGGCGTCCCGCACCACCAGCCAGGGTAACGTACAGATTACCGCGACCCGCAGCGCCAGCCTGAACGGGCAGACGGACGCGGCGGGGGCCTTAACCGTCAGCACCGGCGACCTGACCACCGGCCAGGATGCGCACCTGCAGAGCGGGCAGGGGCTTACCCTGCAGGCGCAGAATGCCGCGCTGAACGGCACGCAGGCGGCGAAAGGCGCCCTGTCGGTGACGGCGGGCACCCTTGCGCACGCCGGGAAATCCACCGGTAACGCGCTGAGTTTTAACGCAACCGGCGACCTGACCAGCGGCGGCGAGCTCACCGCCGGCACCCTCAGCCTCAGCGGACAGAACATCCTTCACTCCGGCGTCGCAAAAGCGGACCGCATGACCCTGACGGCCCCCGGGCGCATCACCAGCAGCGGTACGCTGGTTGCCGGTACGCTGGCGCTGGACGGTGCCTCGGTGGAGAACGGCGGGCTGCTGCAGGGAACCACCCTGCTCGACCTGAAGACCGGGTCGCTCACGAACCTCGCGGGCGGATCGGTCTACAGCACGCAGGATTTAACGCTGAACGTTCCGGTGCTGTCTAACAGCGGGCTTATCACTACCGACGGCACGCTGCGCATTAAAGGCGACACGCTGACAAACCAGGGTGAAATCAACGGCGTCAGCCTGAGCAGCGACTACCTCAGCCTGACCAACAGCGGACGCCTGCTGGCGGACGACCGGCTCACCCTGAACGGCACTGCGTTTGCTAACGCGGGCAATATTGCGGCCGGCGACCTGCACATCACGGCGGACAGCCTGGAGAACCAGGGCACCGTCGGGGGGGACTCGGCGCTGACGCTCGGCGTGGCAGACCTCACTAACCGGGGCGCGCTGCGCAGCGGCGGAACGCTCACGCTTAACGGTGAAACGCTGGCCAACAGCGGCGAGCTCAGCGCCACCGCGCTGCTGCTGAACCTGACCCGCCAGGCCAGCAACGATGCCGACGGGCGGGTGATTGCCCGGGACGGCCTGACGCTGACCGCCGCCAGCCTGACGAACGGCGGCCTGATGGCCGGTACTGACGCGCAGTTTAACAGCGCGTCGGTGACCAACGGCGGCACGCTGCAGGGGACCCGTTCCCTGACGGCGACCGGGGCACAGCTCAGCAACCTGCAGGCGGGCATGCTGCTCTCCGGCGGCGCGCTCGGCCTGCGCCACACCACCCTGACCAACGCCGGGCTGCTGCAGGGCAACACCCTGAACCTGGCCACCGGCGAGTGGATGAATACCGGCAACGCGCTGGGGGAAGCGGGCGTGACGGCGGCGGTGACCGGCACGCTGACCAACAGCGGCAAGGTGCTCAGCCAGCAGGCGCTGGACGTCCAGGCAGGCAGGACCGATAACCGGGGCCAGCTGCTGGCGAAAGTGCTGACCCTGCGGGGCGACCTGCAGAACAGCGGCTTGCTTCAGGGCAGCAGCACGCTGGCCTGGTCCGGCAACACCTTCACGAACCAGCCTCAGGGCCAGGTGACGGGCGGCGAGACCCTGACGCTCAGCGGACAAACGCTGAGCAACGCGGGCAGCCTGCAGGGGCGCAGCGCGACGCTTGACGCCGGGAGCCTGAATAACCAGGGCAGCGTTCAGGCGCTGGACGCCCTGACCCTTTCCGCGACCGGCAGGCTGGATAACACGGGCGCCCTGCTCAGCCAGAACCTGTTCACGCTGACGGCGGCGCAGCTGTTCAACGACGGCCAGCTGGCCGGGAAGGCGCTGACGGTGAAGGCCGCGCAGCTGACCAACACCGGGATTCTTCAGGGCAACGACACGCTGGCGCTGACCACCCGCGCGCTGAGCAACGGCGCCACCGGGCAGCTGATTAGCGGCAGTTCTCTGGACCTGTCCCTCGACACGCTCGATAACGCCGGCCTGCTGCTGGTGAACGGCGGTTTTACCCTGCGGGGCAGCGACCTGACCAACCGGGGCGATATTCAGGCGCAGGACCTGGATTTGGGCCTGAGCAGTGCCCTGACCAGCACGGGGAACATCGTTGCCACCGGAGATGCCGCGCTTCACGCGACGACGCTGACCAGCAGCGGCACGGTGGCGGGCAAAACGCTGACAGCTGGCGCGACGGAGCTGCGCAACAGTGGCCTGATGCAGGGCAGCAGCGCGGTTAACGCCGCCGCTGACCGCTTTATCAACGAGCAGAACGGCAAATGGCTCTCCGGCGGCGGCTTCACGCTGACGGGGGGAGAGCTGACCAACGCCGGTACGCTGCAGGGCGCGACGCTGGGCATGACCGGCACCACCCTCACCAACAGCGGCACGGTGAACGGGCAGACGGGACTCAGCGGCACGCTCGGCGGGGCGTTAACCAATACCGGGCTGCTGCAGAGCGGCGGCACGACCGCCTTCACCGCGGATACCCTGGCGAACCCGGGGCGCATCACGGGCGGTACGCTGTCCCTCACCGCCCGCGAGATGAACAACGGCGGGCTGATGCAGGGAACGAACGGCCTGGCGCTCACCGGCACCGCGCTGACCACGGGCGCGACCTCGCGCACCCTCTCCGGCGGCATGCTGACGCTGGATGCAGGCCAGCTGACCACGCAGGGCACGCTGCAGGGGAACGGCGCGGACATCCGCGCCACCGGCGACTGGACGCACGGCGGGTCTCTGCTCAGCCAGGGAACGCTGACGGCCACGACCGGCGGCACGCTGACCTCAGCCGGCTCGCTGATGAGCCAGGGGCGGGCGGATATCACCGCGCAGACGCTGGACAACCGCGGGCAGCTCCTCAGCGAGGGGGATGTGACGCTCGGCGGCAGCACGCTTAAAAACAGCGGCACCGTGCAGGGGAACACCCTCACGCTGCATCAGAACAGCATTAACAACCAGGGCACGCTGACCGGCCTGCAGAGCCTGACCGTTCAGGGGGAGCAGCGGCTGATGGCGCGCATGGCGATGGCCGCGCCGCAGCAGGCGCTGATTAACGGCGCAGGCGGCAGGCTTCTCACTCAGGGCGTGCTGACCATGGCATCCGGCGCGGTGACCAACGCCGGGAGCTGGCAGGCGCAGAACATTCTGCTTAACGCGCAGTCGCTCACCAACAGCGGCACGGTGCAGAGCGCCGACGGGCTGCAGATGACGCTGGCCGACACGCTCACCGGAACCGCGGGCAGTAAGATCACCGCGCTGGGTGCGGCGACGCTGCAGGCCGCGACGCTGGCGAACCAGGGGCAGTGGGCGGCGAAAAACCTGACGCTGACGGGCGGCACGCTCAGCAACAGCGGCGCCATCAGCGGCGTGAATGGCCTGACCCTCAGCCAGACCGGCGCGGTCAGCCAGCAGTCTGGCGGCACCCTGCTGTCCGGCGGGGCGCTGAACGTCACGGCGGCCTCCGTCACCAGCGACGGCAAAATGCAGGGGGGCACGCTCGGCATCACCACCGGGGCGCTCACCAACGGCGGACGTCTGCAGGGCGATAACGGCGCGACGCTGGCCCTCAGCGGGACGCTGACCAACAACAGCGGGGGCGAAATCGTCAGCCGCGATGGCCTGACGCTGACCACGCCCGCGCTGTTTAACTACGGCCTGATCCAGGGCGGCGGCGAGACGCGGGTGACCGCCTCCTCGCAGGCGCGTAACGACGGCAGGCTGCTCTCCGGCGCGCGCCTGACGCTCGGCACGCCGCAGTTCACCGGCACCGGCTGGCTGCAGGCCACCGACCTGATACTCAATGCGGCAAACGCCACCAACGGCGGCACGTGGGTGGCCGACCGGGCCACGCTGACCGGCACCAGTTTCGCCAGCCAGGGCACCACCCAGGCGGGACAGCTGACGGTTAACTACGGCCAGCTGAACAACAGCGGCACGCTGCTCGGCAACGCGCAGCTGAACATTAATGCCGACCAGGTAACCCAGAGCGCGGGCGGCAGGCTGCTGAGCGGCGGCAACCTGTGGCTGCAGAGCCGGGGGCTGGACCTGACCGGCCAGCTGGTGTCCCTGGGGGACTTAACGCTGCAGCTGACGAACGCGTTTACCAGCCGAACCGCCGTGGCGGCAGGCAGAACCCTGACCATCAACAGCGGCGGCGACATCGATAACCGCAGCGTGCTGCAGGGGCAGGCGGTCAACCTGAATGCGGGCGGGCAGCTCAGCAACAACGGACAAATCACCACCGGCGGCGGCACCAGCACGCTCTCCGGCAGCAGCGTGGCGCTGAACGCCGCGGGCTCGGTGCAGGGCGGAGGCGACATCACCGTTGCCAGCCGGAGCAATATTACCGTCGACGGCTTCACCGGCACGCGCGGCTCGCTGACCCTGAGCGCGCCGGGCACCATCGTCAACACCGCGCTGCTGTACGCGGCGAATAACCTGGCGCTGTTTGCCGACAGCATCACCAACCGGCGCGGCGACATCATGGCGGGGAATAACCTGTGGATGCAGCGGGATGCGGCGGGGAATGCGAACAGCCAGGTGGTGAACACGTCGGGGAATATTGAGACGCAGGGGGGTGATATTGCGATCAGAACGGGGCATTTGCTGAATACCCGTGATGGACTTTCGGTAAATAGCTGGACGGAGACTTCACAACTGGCTGAAAACGTCGGTGATGCAACGATTGAACTGCTTGTCCTGAGTCTCCCTTCAACGTCTTACAGAATCAGCAATACGAAAACCAAAGGATATCGCAACTGTACTTGTGCAATTGAGTACGATATTTACAGTTCATCTTTTGTTCCTACCGCAGAGAGCAGCCAAATGCGCTTTGCTGGCTCAGTGGTACATCTTGATGTAAGTGCGAGCGGTGGCGCGGGGCGCATCGCTTCCGGGCGCGATTTGGTTATCAATGCTGGTACTCTGGAAAATAAATCAAGTCAAATACTGAGTGAACGTAACGCATCTCTTTCAGGCTCGCAGCTGAACAATGAGAGCTATCAATCGGGAACAACGGGGACTTTTTATAATTATAAGTATCTCAGTTCTACTGGGGGTTCATCTTCGGAATCGGGATATCCTGGACCAAAAGCTAACTCGACCTTTATTTATGAGTTACAAGGTCTGACGACTGAATCTGTGGAGGGCGAAACCTTACGCGCCGTCATCCAGGCGGGCGGCAACGTCACCGCAAACTTCACCAGCAACATCAGCAACACTAATACCACCGCTAACGCGGGCGGCGTCAGCAACGTTATCTCCACCCCGTCGCTGAACACCCTCAGCAACCAGACCATCGGCAGCGGCGTACAAAAACAGGGGCTGAACGCTACCGGCACCGTGGCGGTGAACTCGCCGCAGTGGAACGATCGGCTCCAGGGTGCGCTGCAGCAGCTTAACGGCGGCGGCGCGCTGGAAAACGGCGGCGCGTCCGGCACGCCTCTCAGCAACATTGGCACCACGCAGAAAGGCAACGCGAACCTCGGCCAGTTGGGCGCGCTGGCGAACGCCGGGGTCACCACCGCCGATCTCCGAACCGCTCAGGGCGGCGCCGTCGGGCATTATCAGGGCCAGCGCGTCGATACCAGCGCTTACCCGCTGCCGTCGGGCAACAACGGCTATTTTGTCTTCTCCGACAACCCGAAAAGCCCGTACCTGATCAGCATCAACCCGAAACTGAACGGTCTCGGGCAGCTTGATCCCGCCCTGTTTGCCGACCTGAACGCGATGCTCGGGATCAAACCGTCGTCCACTGCGCCGCAGGAGACGCGGCTGGCGTTTACGGACGAGAAGCAGTTCCTCGGCTCGTCTTACATGCTGGGCCGCCTCAACCTGAACCCGGACTACGATTACCGCTTCCTCGGCGATGCGGCGTTCGATACCCGCTACGTTTCCAACGTGGTGCTCAACCAGACCGGTAACCGTTACCTGAACGGTATCGGCTCCGATCTGGATCAGATGCGCTACCTGATGGACAACGCCGCGGCGGCGCAGCAGTCGCTGGGCCTGCAGTTTGGCGTCTCGCTGACCGCCGATCAGATTGCCGCGCTCGACCACAGCCTGCTGTGGTGGGAGAAAGCCACCGTCAACGGCGAAACGGTGATGGTACCGAAACTCTACCTGTCGCCGAAGGACGTCACCGTCAACAACGGCAGCGTGATCGCAGGCAACAACGTCACCCTGAAGGGCGGCAGCATCACCAACGGCGGCAGCACGCTGCTGGCGAAAAACAGCCTGACGCTCGACAGCCAGAACAGCATCAGCAACCTCAGCAACGGCCTGATGAAAGCGGGCGGCGACCTGAACCTGAGCGCCATCGGCGATATCAATAACATCAGCTCCACCATCAGCGGCAAAACGGTCGCGCTGGAGAGCCTGGACGGCAGCATCAATAACCTGACCCAGGTTGAGCAGATTGATATCAACGCCGGCGGGAAGTACGGCAACATCGGCCTGAAAGACACCCTGCTGGGCAACACGGCGTCCATTACCGCACAGGATGGTCTGTCCCTTGAGGCGGGGAAAAACATCACCGTCACCGGCGCGAACCTGGCCTCCGGCGGCGATATGCTGCTGAACGCGTGGGGCGATATTGCCGTCAACGCGAATCAGATCAACGACGCATTCAGCTCCAGCCGGGAGAAAACCAGCCGTTCGTCCGTCACGTATCAGGGCAGTAACGTCACCGCGGGCGGTAACCTGCTGGTGAATGCCGGGCACAACCTTGACGTGACCGCCAGCGACCTGAAGGCGGGCGGCAGCGCGGGGCTGAGCGCGGGCAACGACCTGAACCTGAACGCAGAGCAAACCAGCGAAAGCAGCCGGAAAGGGAAAAGCGAGTCCCACAGCACCGGGCTTGACCGCACCACGATTTCCGCAGGCGATAACCTGGTGTTGAAGGCCGGGCAGGATATCAACGCTCAGGCCGCCGCGCTGGCAGCGGAGAAAAGCGTCGGGCTGCAGGCGGGTCGCGACGTGAATCTGGCTGCGGAAGAGACCACGCAGGGCGACAGCTATAGGTCAGGCAAGAAAACCGTCATCAACGAATCGGTACGCCAGCAGGGAACCGAGATCGCCAGCGGGGCGAATACCCAAATCCTCGCCGGGCGCGATGTCACCACCGAAGCCGCGCAGGTGACGGCGAAGGGCGATATCGGCGTGGCGGCAGGCCGAGACGTCAATCTCAATACCGCAACCGAAAGCGACTATCACTACAAAGAGCAGACCAAAACCAAAAAAGGGTTCCTGAGCAAGAAAACCACCCACACCATCGAGGAGAACAGCGCGACGCGTGAATCCGGCTCTTTGCTGAGCGGCGACAATGTGCAGGTGGTTGCGGGTAATAACCTGTTGGTGTCAGGCTCCGCCATCGCGGGCGATGGCGACGTGAAGCTCAAGGCAGGCAACAACGTCGATATCGTGGCAGCCACGAACAGCGATACCTCCTGGCGCTTTAAGGAAGAGAAAAAATCCGGCCTGATGGGCTCGGGCGGGATTGGCTTCACCATCGGCAGCAGCAAAAGCACGCACGATCTCCGTGAGAAGGGCACTACCCAGAGTCAGAGCTTCAGTACGGTGGGTTCGACGGGGGGTAACGTCGCGATTTCTGCCGGAAACCAGGCCCATATCGGCGGTGCGGATCTTATCGCCGGGAAGGATTTAAGCCTCAGCGGCGACAGCGTCATCATCGAGCCGGGGCACGACAAGCGCACCCGGGATGAAACCTTCGAGCAGAAGAAAAGCGGGCTCACCGTGGCGCTCTCCGGCACCGTCGGTAGCGCTATTAACAATGCCGTGAGCGCGGCGCAGGAGACCAAAGAGCAAAGTGATGGCCGTCTGAAAGCCCTTCAGGCCACCAAAACGGTGTTGTCCGGCGTGCAGGCCGGGCAGGCAGCGGATATGGCGGCAACCACCGGCGATCCGAACGCAATGGGTGTGAGCCTCTCGCTGACGACCCAGAAGTCGAAATCACAGCAGCATGCTGAGAGTGATGCGGTGGCAGGCAGCACGCTGAACGCAGGCAATAATCTCTCCATCACCGCGAACGGTAAAAACAAAGGCGCGAACAGCGGGGACATCGTGATTGCGGGCAGCCAGCTGAAAGCCGGGGGCGACACCACGCTGGATGCGCAGAACGACATTCTGCTGTCCGGCGCGGCGAATACCCAAAAAACCAGCGGCAAGAACAGCAGCAGCGGTGGCGGCATTGGCGTGAGCATCGGTGCCGGAGGCAACGGCGCGGGGATCAGCGTGTTTGCCAACGTCAACGCCGCGCACGGCAAGGATAAAGGCAACGGTACCGACTGGACCGAAACCACAATCGACAGCGGCAAAAACGTCACCCTTAAAAGCGGGCACGACACCGTGCTTGATGGCGCTCAGGTTAACGGCAATAAAATCGTGGCAGACGTTGGTCACGACCTGCTGATGCGCAGCCAGCAGAACAACAGCGACTACGACAGCAAGCAGACCAGCGTTGCAGCGGGTGGCAGCTTCACCTTCGGAACCATGTCCGGTTCAGGCTATATCAACGCCAGCCAGGACAAGATGAAGAGCCGCTTTGATTCGGTGGCCGAACAAACCGGGCTGTATGCCGGGGACGGCGGCTTCGACATCACCGTGGGGCATCACACCCAGCTTGATGGCGCGGTTATCGCGTCCACCGCCACGCCGGACAAAAACAGCCTCGATACCGGGACGCTGGGCTTCAGCGATATCCACAACGAAGCGGACTTTAAAACCTCGCACTCCGGTATCAGCCTGAGCGGCGGCGGCAGCTTTGGAGATAAATTCCAGGGCAACCTGCCGGGCGGCATGATCTCCGCTGCGGGTAATAAAGGCCATAAGGAAGGCACCACGCAGGCCGCCTTAGCAGAAGGCTCCCTCACCATCCGCGACAAGGCAAACCAGAAGCAGGACGTAGCCGATCTGAGTCGCGACACCGAACATGCCAACGACAGCATCAGCCCCATCTTCGACAAGGAGAAAGAGCAGAACCGCCTGAACGCGGTTGGGATGATCAGCGAAATTGGCAGCCAGGTAGCGGATATTGCCAGGAC
Source organism: Enterobacter sp. N18-03635 (assembly GCF_004006055.1). Lineage (NCBI taxonomy): Bacteria > Pseudomonadati > Pseudomonadota > Gammaproteobacteria > Enterobacterales > Enterobacteriaceae > Enterobacter > Enterobacter sp. N18-03635. Next base: position 63,771 of record NZ_CP034769.1, read on the forward strand.
GCAGGGTGATCTTAACGGGCTGAAGGCGGCCCAGAAAGAAACCGGCGCAACACTCCCGGCAAACGCGACAGAAAAAGAGCGCCAGGATTATCTGGCGAAGCTGCGAGATACCCAGGCATACAAAGAAGTGATGGTGACGTACGGAACCGGCAGCGCCATGCAGCGCGGCATCCAGGCGGCCACGGCAGCGCTGCAGGGACTGGCGGGCGGCAATATCGGAGGGGCGCTGGCGGGCGCGTCGGCACCTGAACTGGCGTACATCATCGGTCACCGAGCAGGCATTAATGACGATACGGCGGCAAAAGCGATTGCCCATGCCATCCTCGGCGGTGTAACTGCAGCCCTTCAGGGTAACAGTGCCGCAGCAGGCGCTGTGGGGGCCGCATCCGGCGAGCTGATTGCGACAGCGATTGCCAGACAGTTCTATCCGGACACAGACCCGTCGAAACTGACGGAAGAGCAGAAGCAGACCGTGAGTACGCTGGCATCTGTTTCAGCGGGCATAGCAGGCGGGATTGCTGGGGGAAATACGGCTGGTGCGGCGGCTGGGGCTAGTGCCGGGAAGAATAGTGTTGAGAATAATGAGTTTGGCCTACCTGGAATGGGCAGTTACTTGCAGTCTCAGGGCTCGCTGATGTTTAACACTAATTTGATTGATGAAAATGGAAATATCATGAATCCGATGAGTGATGAAGAGAAAGTTAAAGCCTCTCAACACATGGTCGTAGGCGATATGCCAGACAGTACAAATATTACGAAGGTGATTGTAAATGGTTACAAAGATGGTGTGATGATAGCGGGCGCGGCGTATTTGGCTCCGGTTGCAACCGCTGGGAAAGTGGTCGGGGGGATAGTCATAGCGGAAATTGCGAATGGGACATATCAATGGTTTGATATTAACAGCGAAAAGAATCTTAGTCTCCCGGTTAGCCAGCAAAAAACATGGGATTATAAATCGAGTTTATCGGCAGGCGTCTCCGCGGCATTAGTGGCAGGGCGCGGACCACTGGCTGGTCTGGGGATTTCTTACGGCGGTACTTTGTTCACAGATGGCGCGGATCCCGGTGCTTTTGCAGGAACGACGTCTGGATGGATATTTGGTTCGCTAGTCAACGTGGTTGCTCCACCGTTGCTTAGTCCTGTGCTAGGCCCGGGAAGTGCGCCAGTTAGCGATATTATTGGTTCTCTGGGGGGAGAGTTTATCGGCAATGCTGTTAAAGATGAGGTGAACAAAAATGACAAAAAATAAACCTACTATCGCCAGGTTACTGTTCAGCATTGCCTACCTGTTTGTTTGCTGCCTGGTGTTTTTCTCTCTGGCCCTGATTGTCGTTAAATTCATCATCAGCCATGAAGTTGTTTTCGACCGGCCAGAGATCAAGCGGGTGGTCGTTGTAAGCGCTATTGCAGCAATCGCGGCAGCCGTCAGATCGTGGTTATATGCATTACTCGATGAACGCAAGATACGAAGGAAGCCCCCGGAGTAATGTCGAGTTTGGGACTATGTTTCTTTTTGTTGGGCTTCTAAGGAGGAGAATGCGGCTTACCCCAGCCTCTCCACCCGCGTCTCCCCCTCCACCATCGACAACTGATACAGCGAAAACGATCGCTGCTTCTCAATCAACTGCGCCAGCTCCGGCGAGTGGCTGGTGAGCCAGATCTGAGAGTAGCGGCTGGCCTCGGCGATTAAGCTCGCCAGGGCGGGCAGCATCTGCGGGTGCAGGCTGTTTTCCGGTTCGTTCAACGCGATAAACGCCGGTGGGCGCGGGCTTAACAGCGCTACCGCCAGGCACAGAAAGCGCAGGGTACCGTCGGAGAACTCCGCGGGTTCCAGCGGCCTGCTCAATCCCTCGCGCTGCATCATCATGCGAAAACGTCCGCCAGCGTTGTCGCTGTAAAACACGCAGCCGGGGAAGGCCTGGTCAAGGATGCGCATCAGCAGCAGCTCGTCGCCAATCTCGACGATAGTCTGAAACGCGGCCGCCAGGTTTGCACCGTCGCTGGCCAGCACCGGGGAGCGGAAACCGACCTGCGGGGCCCGCATTGCCGAGCCGATTGATACAGAAAACTCATGATAAAATCGCCAGTTACGCAGGGACTCGCGCATCTGCGACACTTCCGGGTAAAGGTGCGGTTCGCCGAGCTGTCCGAATACCGATTCGTTCTCGTACAGCGTGCCGCTGTGGGTCACCTTCTCGTGATGCACGTTGTTCAGAAACACCGCCTGGTTCTTACGCTTCATCAGCTGTGACGAAGGACGACGGTGCTGGCCGCTCAGCCAGATGGACTCCTCTTTGATCACCGGGTCGAGCTGAAATTGCGAGGGATAGGGCAGCTTCTCCACAAACCCGACCTGCAGCTCGTATTCGTAGGCCTCTGTTTCTACCGCGAGGTTCATCCGCCGCAGCTGGTCGCTGCGGGTTTTGCCTGCCCAGAACACCTTCAGAATGCCGCCCTCGTTCGCCAGCGCCTGGGAAAACTGCCCCTGAGCGGCGCTGTGCATCAGGTGTATCGCCTTGTAGATATTGGATTTCCCGGTACCGTTCGGGCCGAAGACGATGTTGAGCTGCTCAAGCTCCAGCGACATGTCGCGGATGGAGCGGTAGTTTTGAATGTGCAGGGTGTTGATCACAGGCAGGCCCCTTTCGCAGAATAAGACTGTATATAATCACAGTCTTTGAGATGAAATGCAAAAAAGAGACGACAGTGAGGATGTCGTCTAAACGGGGTACTGCTTTGGGCCTCTATGGGTCAATGGGGCCTTCGCATTTTTTTCATCACTTGACTGCCAGACGCAGACCCAAATCATCAGGATAGGGATCAAAGTAGTTTTGCGTCATCAGATACCGGTCGGGGTATTCGGCCAGGTAGTGCTTCAGCAGCGTGATCGGGGCGAGGATTGGCAACTGTCCGTTGCGATAGTGCAGGATCACGTCGCGCAGCTCGCCGCGCTGGCGGGTGTTGAGCTGGTTACGGAAATACCCCTGAATATGCATCAGCACGTTGGTGTGATTCTTCCGCGAGGCGGGTTTCTTCAGAATGGTCATCAGCTTTTCCCGGTACGCCACGAAGAAGGCGTCCAGGTCTTCCCACTCGTGCAGCGAGGCAACGAACGGGCCGATTTCTCGGTAACCCGCCTGATGGTGCGCCAGCAGCTGGAGTTTGTAACGGCTGTGGAAGTCCAGCAGCGCGCGGCGCGTGAGGCCATTTTTACGCAGCGTGTTCAGTTCGTGCAGGGCAAAAACACGTTCGACAAAGTTTTCCCGCAGCACCGGATCGTGCAGGCGTCCATCCTCTTCCACGGGCAGCCACGGCCAGGTTTCAAGGAGGGCAGCGGTGAACAGCCCGACCCCCTCCTTGCGGCCCCGGTTGCCGTTTTCATCGTACAGCCGCACGCGTTCCAGGCCGCAGCTTGGGGATTTTGCACAGACGATAAATCCCGACAGATCGCCGATTTTTGGCATATAGTCCGCCGTAAAGTCGGCCATTTTCTGCGTGAGGTCATCATGAGGCGGCTTGCTAAAACGGAGCTGCGTTTCGCCGCTTTCCGTCAGCGTCAGGCGTATGGCCGGGCGAGGCGTCGGCAGACCGATGGCCATCTCCGGGCAGACGGGCCTGAAATTTACCCACTGGGCCAGCTCATCCATGACGAAGCCCATACGCTTGTGTCCGCCGTCAAAGCGGACGGCGGATCCGGTCAAACATCCGCTAATACCCAGCACTGGTTTCGTCGTCATGGTGTAGTCCTCCCGTTCATATAATTAAAACTTACACAACATGACTAATTTGTCCAAGTATTCGCGGAACTATTTTTTTTATTCCTTTAGAATCAATGCGCCTTAGCTGCCTTTATAGGTCGAGTAACCGTACTGGCTCAGCAGAAGCGGGATGTGCAGCTTCTCGTTGGTGCGGGTCACGGTAAACAGCACCGGGATCTCCGGGAAGAAGGAGTCCAGTTTTTTGCCGTGGAAGTACTCTGCGGTTTTGAAGGTCACTTTATACACGCCAGGCTGCATGTCCTGGTCCTGCGGATAGAGTGATTTGATGCGTCCGTCCTGGTCAGTTTTACCGCTGGCGATCGGGGTCCATTTGTCCTGCTGCTGCTTTTCCAGCGTGACGGTGACGCCCGGTGGAGGCGTGCCGGTTTGCTGGTCGAGGATGTGTACGCTCAGGGTGCCGGCCGGGGCGGCGCTAAAGGCGGCAGGGGTAAAGGCCATCGCGGCCAGCATCAGCAGAGGGGCAGTTTTTTTCATGGTATTTTCCTGTGGAGTTATACGTCACAGGAAAACGTTAGCATCTGCGGCGCGGGAAAATATTCAACTTTTCGTGAAGATTCCCGCAGGAGAAAATTATCAGAGGATAATTACTTCAAGCGATACCTGCTGCTGCCACTGCTCCACCTGCTTTTTCCGCGCGGCGGTGAGCTTGCCGCTGGTGACCAGAAGCCATTTACGCTCCGGGAAAATTTCCGGTGCCAGCGCGTCAGGCGGAACCGGCAGGATGTCGATGCGGTGGCCCTGACCGGTGCGCGTTAGGGCTTCGAGCCAGATCTCGCACGGGTCGTTCAGGTGCCAGCCGCTGAGCAGAATATTATCGCCCGGCGCTTTTTTATCGCCTTCGAGGCAAAACGAGGTGTAGGCCATGATGATGCCGTCGAGGATCGCGCGCAGGGTCATGGCGGCGGCGACGTTGGCCGAGACCTGGCTGCGCAGCGGGCGCAGCACGTTCGCGACCAGCTCTGGCCTTGGGTACTCGCGTCCGGCGTCGTAAATCATCTGGCGCAGAGACTCAACTTTGCCGTCCTGCAGGCGTTGCAGCATGTTCTGCTGCAGGGTTTGCCAGTTGTTGGTCCGCCCGGGCGTCGGGCGTTCCAGCAGCGGTTTGACCTGGCCGATCGGGACGCCTTTTTTTACCCAGTCGAGGATTTTGAGCGCCTGCTGGACGTCCTCATCGCTGTACTGGCGGTGGCCGCCTTCCGTGCGCTGTGGCTTGAGTAAACCATAGCGACGCTGCCACGCCCGCAGGGTGGTGGCGGTGATGCCGCTGAGTCTGGCGAATTCGCCGATGGAGTAAGCCATGTCCGTGTCCAGAGTGGAGGAATACTCTCAATATACTACGAATTTTCCCGAACGGGATGAAGCGCCGAAACGGTGCACTACACTTAACATCCAACCGCGCAAATGAAAGGAATTCTCATGAAGCTATGGCCTGTTGTGACCGGTGTTGCGATTGCTTTGACGCTGGTCGCCTGTAAATCCCCCACGCCGCCGAAAGGCGTGCAGCCTATTACCAACTTCGAAGCCAGCCGCTATCTCGGCAAATGGTACGAAGTCGCCCGTCTGGAAAACCGCTTTGAGCGCGGGCTGGAGCAGGTGACGGCGACCTACGGCGAGCGCAGCGACGGCGGCATCAGCGTGCTTAACCGGGGCTACGATCCGGTGAAGAACAAGTGGAACGAGAGCGAAGGCAAAGCGTACTTCACCGGCGAGCCGACCACGGCCGCGCTGAAGGTGTCGTTCTTCGGCCCGTTCTACGGTGGCTATAACGTCATCAGGCTGGACGATAAGTACCAGTACGCGCTGGTCAGCGGCCCGAACCGCGATTACCTGTGGATCCTGTCGCGCACGCCAACCATTCCGGATGCGGTGAAGCAGGATTACCTGAACACCGCGCGCAGTCTGGGCTTCCGGGTTGACCAGCTGGTGTGGGTGAAGCAGTAGCCCCTACTGGTAGGAAAACGTAATGCTGGCCAGCGCGTTGGCCGAGCCGGGGACCAATTCGCCGGTTCGGATGTACTGCGCCTGGAACGGTAACGTGAGCGTCTGCGCCGCCGTGGTGCTCTGGATGAAGAACTGGCCGGTCGCACCCGCGGCCGAGCTGTCCGGCCCCATCGTCAGCGGCCCGCTGCCGTTGTAGAAAAACTGCACCCCAACGCCGGACGCCGTGGAGTCTCCGGTCAGCGTCACCACCGACGAGGTGTTCGACGGCGTGGTCTGATCGGTCATCACCGCGTGAACCGCCACGTTCGCGTCGCAGGTCAGGCCGACGGTAAACGTCCCTGATGGCGACGTGCTTCCTACCGTGGGCAGGGTGCGAATATCAATGGTGCCCAGCGCCACGCTGGCGTTTTTGCTGCCGACCGTACACCCGCTGGCGGTTACCGTGATGGTGGTCGGGCTGATAATCACCTGCGCCGTTTTTGTCTCGTTGTTATAGGCGGTGAGCACCGCGGCGTTGATGGTCGGGATTTGATAGACGCCGGATTTCAGGGCGGCACCGGTTTTAATAAAGGTGACCTTTGCCGACCATCCCAGATCCTGGGCAAACCCACTGGTGCCCTCTGCCGGGTAGCTTTGCGTGATACCGGTTTGCAGGGGGATATATTGCGTACTCTTAAAATCCTTCAGCCCGATGATATACCCCACGCCCGGTACGCCGGTCTCAAAAATGGTGTAATTCGCACCGTCGACGGTGACCGTCGCACCGCTTGAGATGGCGCTGCTGCTGGGCTGCAGCGTGCCTTTGCTGCAGGTAAAAATAAGCCCGCACCAGAACACCTGCTGCACGCTGGCGGTGGCGCTCCAGGTTGAGCCGATAATGCTGCCCGGCACCACGGAGTCCGCTGGCCCGCTGTAGGTCATCGGCTGAGGGGAGAGCGTAATGTCCGATTTCCAGTCCAAAGCCTGCACGCTGGTGCAGAAAAGTAATCCGCTGAGAAGAAACGCTAAACGCATCATAGATACTCCGTTGTCCAGGTGGCGAGGGCTGACACATCACCGGCGCTCACCGGCGTAGCGGTGGCAACCAGCTGCGCGTAGAAGGTCATCTGTACGCTGTCATCCCCCGCGGTTCCGTATGCGGTGGTCTTTGTATTCAGGGGAATGAGTACGCTCTCTTTATCGAGGATTTGCACCGCCACGCCGGTAGCGCCACCGTCGGCAATTTTCAGCAGCTGCGGGTTGGCATCATCCGGCGTTCCGCTGAAGCGAATTTTTACGCCAGCAAAGGTTGGCCCGCACGCTTCAAGCCTGAGCGTGAAGGGCGTTTTGATATTGCTGACGGCCCCGGCACGGCTGAACTGTTTAATACCAATAGTGCCCAGCGGCACGTTCTGCTCCCCGGAGTCCTGCGCCACCACGCAGGTGTTGCCGATCAAATTGCCGGTGACGGAGACCAGCACGTCGTAGCCGCGAACGGGGAGCGTGAAAACCAGCAGCAGCGCAATGCAGCCGATCCGAAGCGTTACTGACATACCACCTCCTGAGAATAAAGACCGGTGCGGGCGCTATAGTTCTGCTTGTTTAAGGCATAGGTAACGGCGCAGCGCTGGCGGTTGCCGCGACCCCACACGGCGTTCAGCGTGCCCTTCTCTGACAAACCGGAGAGATACAGGCTGCCGCCATCGCCGACGATGCCGCTGGTTTTGTCATCATCGAGCGAGACCAGCGTGCCGAAGGGGAGTACGTCGTTGCCGTGACGCACGATAAACATCGCTTTTGCCCCCTGGTGCGTAGCGAAGGTGGCGCGAACCAGGGCGCCATCGGTAGGCGTTTTGTTGGCGATGGCGTTTTCCAGCTCCACGTCGTTGCCAGCGGTCGTCACGTCCAGCGCGACCTGGTTAACGCGGTACGGCGTGGCGTACGGGATCACCGCGTAGCCACGGCTGTCCGTTTTGATGCCCTTATGGTTAAGCACGGCGACGTTGCTTGCCCCCGGGGCTTTCACCAGAATGTTGGTGTTCCCGAGCGGCTGGCTCAGCGTCAGGCCATCTTCATGCACTACCGCGCCGCCGCTGATGCCGTAGCTGAGGTTGCGGGAGTCGCTGGCGTAGCTGTAGCCCAGGTTGTAGTCTCCCCACGCGCCTTCGTACTGCAGGGTGGCATCGCCGCCGTAGTGCTGCTGCGCGCTGTAGCGCTGGTTGACGCTATAGAACAGATTCTCCTCGCCCGGCAGGTAGCCGCTCACGCCCGTGCTGGTGGTGGTGCCAGTGGAGTCCGCATGGGTCGTGGTAAAGCGCGCGCGGGTTGACAGCGTCGGGTTGCCCAGCGGGACCGAAATCGACATCGACAGGATGTTATCTTTCTTGTCGTCATACAGGCTCGAGCTTCGCTGGACGCTGACGCCAAGGGACACGTTACGAAACGTGGCGTTCCACGCAAACTGCAGGCTTTGCGTGGTATTTGATGTGTTCCAGTAGGTCTGCTGATCCCACGACAGTGACAGCGAGCCGTATTCTCCCATCGGCTGCGACAGCAGCAGCTGGTTTTTTGCCTTACGCGACATGCGCAGGTTGTACACAGTGTCGTATTGGGTGGTGACGGTGCCATCGTCTTCCACCGTCTGCTTTGGCGATCCGCCCGACATGCCTTTGTACGTGGTGTCGCTGAGGGTATAAAACCCTTTCGTGGAGTAGCGCAGCGAGAAGAAGTTAACCCGCGTGCCAATGTCGTTCAGCAGCTTGCTGTAGCGCAGGCGCACCGAATCACCGGTATAGTGCCGATCGTCCGCCAGCTGGCTGCGGGCGTGGGTCAGGTCGATGGAGTAGGCGCCAAAGCGGCCGAGGTTTTGCCCAAACCCGAGGGCCAGGCCGTTATAGCGATCGGCAAACTGCGCCCCACCGTAAAACGTCAGGCCGTATCGCCAGCCGTAGAACAGCTCGCCCTGCGCGAAAGAGGGCGCGTCCTGATTGCCCGTCGGACGGTATTTCCCGGCGCCCAGGGCATATTTCACCTGTCCGTTACGCACCAGGTTCGGCACGCTGGCAAAGGGAAGCGTGTATTGCGTTTTGCTGCCGTCGTTCTCCTGAATGGTGACCGCCAGATCGCCTCCCGAGGAGGTCGGGTAGAGATCTTTCAGCACGAACGCCCCCGGCGGAACGGAGGTTTGATAGATGATGTTGCCGTTCTGGCGAACCGTGACCGTGGCGCTGCTGCGCGCAATGCCCCGGACTTCAGGAGCATAGCCGCTGAGGCTGGCGGGCAGCATGTTGTCATCGGTTTTCAGGGCGATACCGCGCAGGCCCACGGAGTCGAAAACCTGCGCCGAGGTGTACGTTTCCCCGGCGTACACCTGCGCGCGCAGGGCGTGAATATCGCGCTGCAGCCAGGTCTGCACGTGGGCAAGTTCATTGCTGTCTTTGGTCCACGTGGTGAAATCACGCAGCCGCCACGCGCCCAGGTTGACGCCGCTGTTGAGGCTTGCAAACAGCTGCTGTTCCCGTGTGCGCATCTCGCCGCGATATTCATTATTCGAACCATTGACCACGTAATTCAGCCACGCGGCAGGAATACCCGCCTCCCAGCTTTCCGGGCTGACATATCCGCGCGGCAAATTGCGCATCGCACTTTGCGGTACGGTGAAGCTCAGGGTGAGCGTCTTCTGGTCCAGATCAAACTGCGTATCCGCAAACGCCTTCGTTAAGACGATGCAGCGTTGCGCCAGCGGCAGCACTCCGCCCTTCGCCTGATGGCTATCGATGCCCAGCACGTCGAATTGCTCGGGCGTGAGGCAGGGCAGTGCTTCACCCGTACTGTCTTCAGCAAGGCGGAACGTGACGTTACCTGTGAACGCGTAGTTGGTATTGATATACACGTTGAGGTTGTAATCACCCGGCGGCAACGCGCTCCCGGCGTTGACCCAGGCGAGATCGGCGCTGTTCGCGCTCTCGCCGTTGAGGAATGCGGGGTTAAATTGCAGCTCGCTTTCAGCAGCCACGGCTTGCCGAATCACCAGGGAGATCACCGTGGCGCACAGGATTTTTATTTTCACGTGGTCACGCCTTACTTTTATTATTGGGATAACGACGCGCGCGTGGCGGGAGTCCATGCCCCGTAATCGTTAATGGTCTGATAGCTCATGCTGCCCGCATGGCTGAAGGTTTCGGCCAGCGTCACGCTGCCTTTCGGGGGCACCATCACCGGCTGCACCGGCATGCCGTCAATTTTCACGTTGATGGTGGTGAGGTAGTACGGCGTGGGGTTGCTGAGCGTAACCTTTCCGGCACGGTAGACACCGGCCAGTTTTTTCCATGCCTCTGCCGGGCTCTCACTGAGTCCTTCTGGGCGATAAAAGACCTTGATGCGGTTAGCCGACGCAAACTGCAGCGTGTTCCCGGAGCCGCTTTTAGCCTGCTGGGGGATGGCTTTGACGGTCATCCAGTAGAGCGTCTCCCGATCCTCTGGCAGGGCTTTGCCGTTAAACATGATTTTTACCGCGCTTTCGCTGGCCGGTTTCATGACGTACAGCGGTGGCGTGATCACGAAGTCGTTGGTGCGTTCGCCTTTCTCATTCTCCATCCAGGACTGGATGAGGAACGTGGCCTCGGGATGGGTGTTTCTCACCTGCATCATGGCCTGGCTGGTGGCGCTGGAGTAGACCATTCGCGTTGCGCCCAATCCCACGCCACCGGCATAGACGGCGGATGAACATAACGCGCCCGCCAGGCAAATCCATGTATTTACGCGCATAGTGTTTCTCCTGAAAGCTAAGACAGGCCCGGCTCGCAGACCGGGCCTGAAGATTACGAATAGGTCACGGTGTAAGTCGCGACGGCGCTGGCATCGCCCGCGGTGGCGCCGCCCTTCGGCGAGTAATATTTCGCGCTGAAGTTCAGTGTGTTGGCACCCTTACGCAGAGGGATGGCCGATGCCGGTTCACCCAGCTTCACCACGTTGCCTTGCTCGTCATAAAGGCGAATAGCCACGTTTTGCGCAGAGTTGGCGCTGCCGTTTGCACCGACGGACAAGCTATTGACATCGGAACCGTCCGGCGTACCGGTGAAGGTGACGGCCACTGTGGTCGCAGCAATCGGGTTCTCTGCCGTTGAGGCTGAGGTATCGGCGATTTCACAATCTTCCAGGGTGATGGCAAACGCTTTTGCCGTGCTGGCTTCACTGCCTGCCGTCTTCAGCGTTGCGGTCCGCACTTCACCCATATCCACGTCAATGTTGGCGCTTCCTGCGCTGATGGCGCAGGCGGAGGTCACCACTTTGCCGCTAAAGTTCACCGTGCCGCCGCTGGTGCCGGCAGCCAGCACCGAGCCCACTGGCAGTACTGCCGCAATAGCGATCGCAAGCAGCGTTTTATTATTGAATTGAGCTTTCATTGTCCTGATTCCATTATGGTGTTATGTCGAGATTTGCTCTGAAAGCAGCAGGTCTAACTGGTTAAAAAGACCAGCAAATCTGTCTTGTTCCTGAGCCCTAGTTTTCTTATCGCTGAGCTTTTTAACGCGCTGACACGACGGTAAGAAAGCTGCTCTGTTTCGGCGATGTAACGCATATCCAGACCCTTTCGTAGTTCCTTCAATACCCTCCATTCACCCGGCGTCAGCGATAACGCCGTGGGTTTTTTTATTGGGCGATAACGGCTATCGACCATTTTTAATACGCTGGCTCGCCAGTGATAAAGCGGGTCCTGTAGCGAGATATAGGCGTCTATTTCACCGCGTATCCACAGCCAGGAATTTGCCGGTGCGGAATACATGCAAATAAGTACGTCGGGATAGAGGACTTTCATCTTCCTGATATATTTCAGGCAATCATATCCCGCGTGATATTTCTCCGTACCGGATAAAAAAATTAAGTCTACCGGTGCGGCCGCGAGTATTGTTTCGATCTCCGCATAATTATCGATCGATGCTGTTATCTGCATGGTCGGGGTGATATTTTTTAATAACGCGGCGATCCCCTGACGCGCAAAGTGATCTCCACCCAATAGCGCGATATTTAAATGACGTGTGTTGTTGAGTTTATTCGCCATGTCATTCCCTCGATTTATAATTGTAATGAGACTCCTCTGTCGGGCAGAGCGATGCCTGTATTTTCGAAGCAATTAAGCATTGCACGGTGTGAGCCCACTATACTCAGGGCGTTAAATAGGTAACCTGAATTAATCTTAATTTGTTTTAAGTACAGTTTAGGTGTGGCGTCAATTTCTCCTCGCTAAACCGGCTTTTGCTTATCTGCCTGTAAATAATCATACCGGTAGTTTTTATTGAAAAGTTAGCTTTAATAAATGTTTTGTAAGGAAATAGTCTGCTGACGTCATGTGATGAGGGTGGTTACTGACGGTAGCTAACAGTTTCGTGGCGAAATTGTTAATTAAGACGACAGCTTTCGAACTGGTTGTAATTTCGAAACCCGCTGGCAGAGAGCGTCCCCTCTGCTTTTTATCAAAAAAACAAATTAAGCACGCTGAATAATTCAGACAACAATGGCTAAAGCGTTCAACGGGCGCCTTTGTCGAGTTTTGTCAGTGTCAAGACGGCTTTAAATGGCGGTTAAGAAAACTTCAGACCGGTCAGATAAAGAGAAAGGAAAAATAAGATTTTTCGCCAGGTGCCAGGATATACAGTTGCGCAATTATCCGTCACATTAAGCCTTACACAGGCGAGGGATACGCAGGTTAACCGTGAAGGGAATCTACTGGAGCAACAGGCGTTGACCGGAGGTATTTAGCCTATTCTATGCATAAGCATTACATTATTAATGGCCTGGTAGAGTTTCACCCAGCCGCCAGCACATTACGCGATCTCAACAATCCTGACCGGGTGGTGGTATTAAATTCCCCGGCGGGCCGCTGTTTGTTGTTATTAATAGAAAGAGTCGGAAGTATTGTGACTCAACAGGAGTGCATGGATATTGTCTGGCAGCGCCGGGGGATGCTGGTTTCGCCTAATACCTATTACCAGAACATTTCTATTCTGCGCAAAGGTCTGAAGAAGGTGGGTTTCGAAACCGATCCAATTGTCACTATCCCGCGCATAGGGCTGACGCTCGCAAGCGATACGCAAATCACTATTAAAGAGATGCAGCCGCAGGCTGAAGAGGAAGAATGTGCTGCTCCGGATGTCTACGAAGAGACCGTCGCCCCGACGGTCTCAAGAAACCGCTTCTGGCTGTCGGGCGCGCTGGTGCTATTGCTGATGCTGGCTGGCGTGAGCGTTATCAGCCATAACCTGCTGCATGACAGCTATTTCGTAGACGGGTACCGCTTCGCGATGAAGATGGGCGAGTGTCAGCTCTATTTTTCTCGCGATATTGAAACGCAGCGCGACAGGGATAAAGCCCTGGCCTATGCCGCCCCGTTTAAGGACCAGTGCGCGAACTATCCCTGGGTGTACGTCAGCGGTTACATCCTGCTGCCCCGTGCATCGGTCATTCGCTGTGACAGACCGATGACGGAACCCAACCGCTGTATGTCCGATTATTTTATAGAGGATCGCTAGTATGGTTCGCTACCGTCAAACGCTTGTTGTGCTCTGCCTGTGCCTGCTGATAGGGGCTGTCGTGGCGACGTATTACCTCTTGCATCGCCATTACATCAAGCCCTTTTCCTGCCAGGCGAACTTTATTCAGCATCACCGTGATGAGACGCTCTCTCTGTGGCTGAATTACACCGTGGAGGGTAACAGCGGAATACTCAGCATGAATGGCCGGTTGAAAAGCGATCCTACGAAGACCCTGAATCGCAAAGTTTTCTTTCAGATTGAGCGCAAAGACAGCGTCTATAATCTGACGTCCATACGCAATATGAAATTTCCGGACGACAACATCAGCGACAGCTGGCTGGAGAAGTACGAGCCCTTATTTTTTATCTATCCGAATAAGAATATTTATATGCGTATTAAGAAACAGCAGAATGAGAATTATTTATTTATTCTGGGAACGCTGCCGACCTATGTGTGCCACACGTCAAAAAACGGATAGCGACAGGGAGAAATGTTTTTAAGTTTTTGCAACCATCATTTATGTTTGATTTAACAGCCAGGACCTATCTTAGGAAAATATAACAGCAACAACAATGTTGCGATAATGTAATTATTCTTCGGCAAGTTAATGAAAAATATAATTGATGATAGCGTCAGAATGACGCCTGCGCGGAAAAAATCCCTGCATATGGGGTTACTCCTGTGGCCTCATTTCTCGCTTTTCGCATATTCAGGATTGATAGAGGCGTTACGTATTGCTTCCAGCGTCCAGAAGCGTAGCCAGAAAATACGCTTTAAACTCAGCCTGATAAGCACTTACCCCGACTTACCGGTAGTGAGCAGCTCAGGGCTCAGCGTGCGGCCCGAGGCCGCCCATGCGCCGCCCGGCGACTTCGACTATATTGCGGCGATCGGCGGAAGTCTTGCTCATCTTCACCTGGGACACCGTGGCGACAGAGCGTTTCTCACGGATGCTCATCACAACAACGTTCCCCTGATTGGTATTGGTACCGGCAGCTTTATTCTGGCGGAGGAAGGCTTACTGAACGAGCGCCGCGCCTCGATTCATCCGCATCACCATGACGTTTTCACGCAACGTTTTCCGCAGGTTTATGCTGAGCAAAGCCTCGATTTTATCGACGAAGGCGATGTGCTGACCTGCCCGGGGGGGATCTCAACGCTCACCCTGATAACGGCGCTGATCCGCGCCCACGGGGGAGACGACATTGCGGCCACCACCTCCCGGCGGCTGTCCCTTCCTCCGCATGATGCCGCCACGCCGCGGCCCGCGAATATCGCCATGATCCCTGATTCGCGCCTGCGCAGGGCGGTGACGATCGTCGAACAGTATCTGACTCACCCGCTGAACGCCGCCAGGCTCGCGCAGGACGTTAAGCTGAGCGAACGTCAGCTTAATCGCCTGTTTCACGCCGAGTTTGGCAAAACGGCGCGGGAGTTTATTCGCAGCGCCAGGCTGCGCTATGCCTGCTGGCTGCTGAAAAACTCTCAGCAAAGCGTTACGGATATCGCGCGACGGATGCGGTTTAGCGACTGCGCCCACTTTATTCGTCATTTTCAGAGCGAGTACGGCTGCACGCCGGGGGTATGGCGCATGTCGCAGAACTGATGCACCTATTTCGTGCTTTCTTCGTAGGGTTTTACTGGCTCGCCTGGATAGACTTCCGTTAAAAGCCTAACGGAGGGAAGACGACATGAACTGGCAGCCTTTTCGCGGCGATGCGCCGGAAAATATGACGATTTTCAGCGCGTCATTTCCCGACGTCAGTGACCAGTGGCCGATGAAAGACGATGCTGCCCGTGAGATCGCCTCCCTTGACCGCGCTCTAAAAGCCGAGCCAGCGCTCCGCCCTCCGAAGGTAGAATACGACGAAGGGGGGCTGGCCGTGCTTGTCCCGCAGAATCGCTATTCCGAACAGGCCTTTCGCAACCGCCCGGCGCTCACCGCGTGGCGCACCCGGCTGGTGCCCTCCGCGCTGGCGCTGTTTGTGGTGCAAAACCCGCTGGAAGACCGCCTGCCCGACGGCACGAAAATGGACAGCGACAGCCGCCAGTGGTTTATCCACGCTAACGATGCGGTTGGCGTGCGTTCCCGCGCCCGGGTGCTGGCCGCGCTGGTGGATAAGTACATTCACAATGAGAGCGAGAACAACTGGGTCAGCCTCGCGAGCGGCGCCGCCATCCCGGTGCTGGAGGCGCTGCGTGAAGCAAAGCTTGATGGCCAGCAGGTCTATCTCACGCTGGTGGACAAAGACCCGGTGGCGCTGAGTTGGGCGGAAACCATGGCGGCGCAGGAAGGCATTGTGGTGGGCGAACAGCTGACACTGCTCAGGCGCAACCTGCTCCATACGCTGGTGCGTAACGAGGACCTGCTGCTGGAGCTGGGCGAGCATCAGGCCGAACTGGTTGACGCGCTGGGGATTTTCGAATACTTCAACGATACCGATGCGGTGATTTTTCTCCAGCGCGCCCTGCGGCTGGTCAAGCCCGGCGGCGCGGTGATTGTGTCGAACATGCTGGCTAGCAGCCCGCACATTGACTTTGTGCTGCGCGGTATCGGCTGGGAGGATATTCACCCTAGGTCGTTACAGCAGCTGCAGGATATTCACCTCGCGGCGGGCGTGCCGGTGGAAAACGTCACCGTGATCGTGCCGAAGGACGGGGTGTACGCGGTGATGGAGATTAGGGGTTAGCGCGATCGGTGTGGGGGGACAGAGCGCAAAGCGTGGGTTGAAATAGTTCGATTTTCCAATCATGATCCCCCCATGAAAATAGAAACCGCACTCCCCACACACTTCGAACGTCTGGTCGCGATCTGGGAATCCTCCGTCCGCGCCACCCATCACTTTTTACAGGAAAGCGATATTGCTGCGCTGCGCCCGTTATTGCTCAACGCTTATCTGCCAAACCTCAAGGTCGTGATCGCTCGCGATGACGCAGGCGTTATTCACGGCTTTTTAGGCGTGGATGAAAACCGCATTGAAATGCTGTTTGTTGACGACGCGAGCCGCGGGAAGGGCGTCGGGAAATTGCTGCTGAAATACGCCATCGCCGAGTTTGGCGTAAACGAGGTGGATGTGAATGAGCAGAATCCGCAGGGCGTGGGA
The DNA here is from genome assembly GCF_004006055.1 of Enterobacter sp. N18-03635. Taxonomy (NCBI): domain Bacteria; kingdom Pseudomonadati; phylum Pseudomonadota; class Gammaproteobacteria; order Enterobacterales; family Enterobacteriaceae; genus Enterobacter; species Enterobacter sp. N18-03635. The sequence goes on from NZ_CP034769.1 coordinate 80,106, forward strand.
TTTTATCGCCATATGGGGTTTGAGCAGGTCGGACGCTCTGAACTGGACGGGCAGGGGAATCCGTTTCCGCTGCTGCATATGAAGCTGAGCAGGAATACCGGGATTAGCGCTTAGCCTGTTTATCCCATTTTAATAAGCCGATGATATCTTTCTCACCTTCGGCTTCTTTCAGCAGGCGCTGCTTTTTTTCAAACTCAATGTATTCTGAGCACGCCTTTTCATCAGCCGCTTTCTTGCTGATTTTGCCTGCTCCTTCCAAAACGTCCCGGTCGTTAAATTGCAGGAACTGATCGAGCTTGGTTTGCCAGTCTCGTAAAAATACCTGCTTCCGGCGTTTGGCCTGATCTTCGGCAAAATCGAGCCACATGTTAACGACGCGATTAAGTTCGCTCACCTCATCCTGAGACAGATAATTTTTTGCAGTGGTGACATCGCTTTTACGGACTTCTTCGCCTTTATAGCTTGTCAGCCCCATATGCGGTTGAGTGGCATCGGCGCGCTGGTGAATCAACTCAGCAGCGGTGTGGCCCGTGCAGGCAAAATGCAGTTTATTCTGGATGGTCTGAAAGAATTGCGTGGTTTCTTTGAGTGACGGCTGATAGTCAGCGGCTAATGCAAAAATTTCCCTTACGCGAAGGTAGACCCGACGTTCGCTGGCCCGTATATCGCGAATGCGTTCCAGCATTTCATCGAAATAGTCAGGTACGGCGGATGATCCGACAGGTGGATTTTTCAGGCGCTCGTCGTCCATAACGAAGCCTTTTACCAGATATTCCTGCAGCGTTTGGGTGGCCCATTGTCGGAACTGGATGCCTCGAGACGAGCGCACCCGGTAGCCGACAGCTAGTATTGCTTCTAGATTGTAGTGCTCTATCTCTCTGGAAACCTGACGTTTTCCTTCCTGACGAACTAACCGGAATTTCCGGATAGTTGAATTTTGATCAATTTCGCCATCAGAAAATATATTCATCAGATGCTCGTTGATAGTTCGAACATCTTTACCGTACAGATCGGCCATTGCTGCCTGGGATAACCAGATCGTGTCTGATTCGAAGCGACATTCGACACGAACTCTTCCGTCACCGCTGGCAAACATAATAAATTCGCCTGCTGGAGATTGGATTACGTCTTTATCTGCCATGTCTCCCCTCCACATCCTCAACGATTAACGCACCAGGCACTTAGTATGCCAGAAACAGCCGCTAAGCCAGGTAGTTTGTATTTGATTTTGCGAGGCGCTTTCCAGGACGTGGAGTTTGAATCGCCGCAAGCGCGTTCTCTATCTCAATAAGCTTTGCTTTCGTCCGTTTATAATCATCCTGCAACCTCTGCTCCTGCTCGTTATACGCCACCAAAACGATGCATCCCTTCATGACCTTTACCGTGACCTGCTGCCCGGTATCAAAACCCGCCGCGCGTAGCCACTTGCCGGAAAGGATGATTTTCGGCGTGGATTTGTCGAAAACATTCGGGCGGTATCCCACAATTAACGAACGCTCGGTTCCGGATTGGTCGGTGTCTGGGGTAGAATGCGAACCAGCCATAATCACCTCCTTGATAGTTGGTGAGGTTAGACGCTCTTTAATGCTTCAACCCTGCTAGGCGTTGCTAGATTTTCAAATCCATGTGGTAAGTACCACATGCAGATAAGCCAACCGAAGTGGTACCTACCACGCAAGAGAAAAAGAAACCAAATTTTGACCGTACCAAAAGCACGATGAAGAACATCCGGTTCGAGGATGAGCTTTTAGAAAAGATTGAAAAGGCGGCGGGGAAAGGGAATTTTAGTAAGTGGGTGAAAGAGGCATTTTGGCTAAGATTAAATGAAAAAATTAAATTATAAATCTTGAGCGCTTGAATTAAATAGGGGGCTGATGAACAATATTCATCAGCCTATTGACGTGCTAATTAAGCCATCCGTCTTTGATTTTATCAATGAACCCTATTATTGTCGTAAGTGCTGTTGCTATTTTGGCTGTATTTTCTGCAGTTGTTGCGCCTGATTCAATTGCAGACTGTGTCCTCTTCAAAAATCCATCAGCCTGGGTAACTGCTCTCTTGGCATCAAGAGTGGTGTTAGCCTCCATGGCATCGTCAATTGATTTTACTAATTCGTTAATTTCTGATGATTTATCCACTAGCAGTGTGGATAATTCGGTAAGTTGGCTCTTTATGTTTTCAAGATCTTTTCCTGTAGCCATGGATTCTGACCTGCCAGAGTAGGATTCACATTCACAGATATTTTTCTTGCAGACTGGGCAACCGTCTAAATAGTAATCTTTAAATGCATCACCTAAGCTTCTTTTCGGACATTTGATTCCCCATGCAGAGAAAATCCAAGCTGCTACATCTGCAATTTCCTCTGCCAAATTAGAGATATTCCCACTGTTTTTTATAACTGCAGAATAAGCTTCCTGCGTTTCGCCTAATTCTTCAAAAATCCTTGAAAAATGGTAGAAACTGCCAAATATTTTCCAAACTGCACCGTTTGAGGGGTAGATGTCGTTAATATTACTTACTGCTTTATCAATTAATCTTCTGTTTAAGGTTTGAGTGTTTTGAAGTGAAAGGAATTTCTCATTCAATTCGTGCCTTGCTGCATATGCTGCTAAATTTCCTGCTGGTTGTTTATGTGTTTGGACGCACTCACATGTAGATTTAAGGCAATAGGGACATGCATCAGGAAATTTTTTATAAAATGCTTCATTTAAATTAATATCAAACTTTGATGCCAAAGTGAATAACCAAGATAAGCTTTGAATGAAGCTTTTTTCAAACTCACCATCGCGAAGAATTGCTCGTGAAAGAAAGGATACCTTTCTTACAAGAAATGAATATATATAGTCTGGATCCTTGCTTTCATTCGCATTTCCATACATTTGTTCCAAAAAAAGTTGGTAGTCATTTATTGTTTGTAACTTAGTGATTTCCACTCTTATTCCCTCTTAAATTGAATGATGAACAGATTATATAATACACAGTGCGACATTGTATTGCACTCACATTCAATGAATTTATATAATATATCTTTACCAAGAAAGGCTAAATGAAGGGCGAATATATTTGTAAGATACCTTACTAAGAAGCTTAATTTTTGGCGGAAGATCACAGGAGTCGAACCTGCCCGGGAACGCTGGCGTCCCCAACTGGATTTGAAGTCCAGCCACCTCACCGGAGATGACGATCTTCCGCGCCTCGATTGCTACATGGAGGCGGGGCGCATTATAGCTACTTTCAGGCATTTACCACATACCCCACACCACTTTTTTCACCTCTCTTTTGACCTGTACCCCCCTGTTTCAGCTAATTCCTAAGAAAATCCTCATGTTAGCCCCTCGTGCTCCCAACATTTACCGCGATCACAAAAAACAAGAAACGTAATCTGCTAACCAGAAAACGCAATACCCGCTCCTGAAACAATGGTTTAAAACTCTGTAACCGGTCTCAGCGCCCCCTACAGCGTGAAGGATAAAAAAAGATGAGCGAAGTATTGTCAGTAAAAGAGAAGATTGGCTACGGCATGGGAGACGCCGCCAGCCACATCATTTTTGATAACGTCATGTTGTACATGATGTTTTTCTACACCGATATTTTCGGCATTCCCGCCGGATTTGTCGGCACCATGTTCCTGCTGGCGCGCGCGCTGGATGCGATCTCCGACCCGTGCATGGGGCTGATTGCCGACCGCACCCGCAGCCGCTGGGGCAAGTTCCGCCCGTGGATTTTGTTCGGCGCGATCCCGTTCGGCATCGTCTGCGTGCTGGCCTACACCACGCCGGACCTCAGCCTCAACGGCAAAATGGTTTACGCTGCAGTGACTTACACCCTGCTGACCCTGCTCTATACCGTGGTCAACATCCCCTACTGCGCGCTGGGCGGCGTGATCACCAACGACCCGACGCAGCGTATCTCCCTTCAGTCCTGGCGCTTTGTGCTGGCGACCGCGGGCGGCATGCTCTCCACGGTGCTGATGATGCCGCTGGTTAACCTCATTGGCGGCGACGATAAGGCGTTCGGCTTCCAGGGCGGCATCGCCGTGCTGTCGGTGGTCGCGTTTCTGATGCTGGCGTTCTGCTTCTTCACCACCAAAGAGCGCATCCAGGTGCCGCCGAGCACCACCTCCATGCGGGAAGACCTGCGCGACATCTGGCACAACGACCAGTGGCGCATCGTCGGCGTGCTCACCATCCTCAACATCCTCGCCGTCTGCGTGCGCGGCGGTGCGATGATGTACTACTGCACCTGGATCATGGGCTCGCCAGAGGTGTTCGTCGCGTTCCTCACCACCTACTGCGTCGGCAACCTCATTGGCTCCGCGCTGGCGAAACCGCTCACCGACTGGAAGTGCAAGGTCAGCATCTTCTGGTGGACCAACGCCGCGCTGGCGGTGGTCAGCGTGGCGATGTTCTTTGTGCCAATGCATGCCACCGTGCTGATGTTCGGTTTCATCTTCGTCATTGGTGTATTGCACCAGCTGGTGACGCCGATCCAGTGGGTGATGATGTCCGATACCGTCGACTACGGCGAGTGGACCAACGGCAAACGCCTGACCGGCATCAGCTTTGCGGGCACGCTGTTCGTGCTGAAGCTCGGCCTGGCGCTGGGCGGGGCGATGATCGGCTGGATGCTGGCAGGCGGTGGCTACGACGCGGCGGCCAAAACTCAGAACAGCGCGACCATCAGCATCATTATCGGCCTGTTTACCCTGGCCCCGGCGGTCTGCTACGTGCTGAGCGCCATTATCGCCAAACGCTACTACACGCTGAAAACCCCCTTCCTGACCAAAATCCTGGGTGAACTGGCGCAGGGCGCGCGCCGCAATCAGCAGGAATTTGAAAACCTGCCGGTCAGCAAAGAATTACAGAACTAAGAGGACGAGAGCATGAAAATCAGTGATGGAAACTGGCTTATTCAACCGGGCCTGAACGTGACCTGTCCGGTTCAGGTGTTCGACGTGGAGCAGCAGGGCAATGACCTGGTGGTATTTGTTGCGCCGCGCGACGTGCGCGAGCGTACCTGGCAGCTCGACACGTTGATGTTCACGGTGCGCCTGTTTGCCCCACAGGAAGGGATTATCGGGGTGCGCATCGAACATTTCCAGGGCGCACTGAATAACGGCCCGCACTATCCGCTGAACGTTCTGAAAGACGTGAAGGTAGAGATTGAAAACAACGCCGATTTTGCCGAGCTGAAAAGCGGCAGTATCAGCGTGCGCGTCACCAAAGGCGAGTTCTGGGCGCTGGATTTCCTGCGTAACGGCCAGCGCATTACCGGCAGCCAGCTGAAAAACAACGGCTACGTGCAGGACAGCAACACCGACCGCAATTACGTGTTCGAGCGTCTGGATCTGGGCGTGGGGGAAACGGTCTACGGCCTGGGCGAGCGCTTCACCGCGCTGGTGCGCAACGGCCAGACGGTCGAAACCTGGAACCGCGACGGCGGCACCAGCACCGAACAGTCCTACAAAAATATCCCGTTCTACCTGACCAACCGCGGCTACGGCGTGCTGGTGAATCATCCGGAGAACGTCTCGTTTGAAGTTGGCTCCGAGAAGGTTTCCAAGGTGCAGTTCAGCGTGGAAGGGGAATATCTGGAATACTTCGTGATCGACGGCCCGACGCCAAAAGAGGTATTAAACCGCTATACGCAGTTCACCGGGCGTCCGGCGCTGCCGCCTGCGTGGTCGTTCGGCCTGTGGCTGACCACCTCGTTCACCACCAACTACGACGAAGCGACGGTGAACAGCTTTATCGACGGCATGGCCGAGCGCGACCTGCCGCTGCACGTGTTCCACTTCGACTGCTTCTGGATGAAGGCCTTCCAGTGGTGTGACTTCGAGTGGGACCCGGTGACCTTCCCGGATCCGGAAGGCATGATCCGCCGCCTGAAGGAGAAAGGGTTGAAGGTCTGCGTGTGGATCAACCCGTACATCGGCCAGAAATCACCCATCTTCCGGGAGCTGAAAGAGAAGGGCTACCTGCTCAGGCGCCCGGACGGCTCCCTGTGGCAATGGGACAAATGGCAGCCGGGGCTGGCGATTTATGACTTCACCAATCCGGACGCGTGCCGGTGGTATGCCGACAGGCTGAAAGGCCTGGTGGAGATCGGCGTCGACTGCTTCAAGACCGACTTCGGCGAGCGTATCCCGACCAACGTGCAGTGGTTCGACGGGTCCGATCCGCAGAAGATGCACAACCACTACGCCTACATCTACAACGAACTGGTGTGGAACGTGTTGAAAGAGACGGTGGGTGAAGAAGAGGCGGTGCTGTTTGCCCGCTCCGCGTCCGTGGGTGCGCAACAGTTCCCGGTTCACTGGGGCGGCGACTGCTACGCCAACTATGAGTCGATGGCCGAAAGCCTGCGCGGCGGGCTGTCGATTGGTCTGTCCGGCTTCGGGTTCTGGAGCCACGATATCGGCGGGTTCGAAAACACCGCCCCGGCGCACGTCTATAAGCGCTGGTGCGCGTTCGGGCTGTTCTCCAGCCACAGCCGCCTGCACGGCAGCAAATCCTACCGCGTGCCGTGGGCGTACGATGACGAGTCCTGCGACGTGGTGCGCCACTTCACGCAGTTGAAATGTCAGCTGATGCCGTACCTGTACCGTCAGGCGGCGCTGGCCCGCGAGTTCGGCACGCCGATGCTGCGGGCGATGATGCTGGAGTTCCCGGACGATCCGGCGTGCGATTATCTCGACCGTCAGTACATGCTGGGAGATTCGTTAATGGTGGCACCGGTATTCTCCGAGGCGGGCGACGTGCAGTTCTACCTGCCGGAAGGGCGCTGGACGCACCTGTGGCACAACGACGAAATCCAGGGCAGCCGCTGGCAGAAGCAGCAGCACGGTTTCATGAGCCTGCCGGTCTACGTGCGCGACAACACGTTGCTGGCGCTGGGCAACAATAACCAGAAGCCGGACTACGCGTGGAATGAGGGGACGGCCTTCCAGCTGTTTAACCTGGACGACGGCGCAACGGCGGTGAGCGAAGTGCCTGTGGCGGACGGCTCCGTGGCGTTTACGCTGAAGGCGTCACGTCGGGGCGACATCGTGACCTTTACCGGCGCGGGAGACGCGCAAAACTGGTCGGTGTGCTTGCGCAACGTGCAGAAGGTGAGCGGCGTGAAGGGCGGTTCGCACGCGGGCAGCGAGTGGGGTGTGGTGGTGAAAGCGGAGGGCGATGAGGTGGTTGTTCACCTTTAATTCCCCTCACCCTAACCCTCTCCCCAAAGGGGCGAGGGAATGGTTTGCTCCCTCTCCCTTTCAGGGAGAGGGCTGGGGTGAGGGTGGTGTTGAAACCACACCACCCGTCATCGTCTGCTGCACCTGCTGTTTATCCATATTCACCGCGCTCAGCTTCCCATTCACCGTCGGCTTCAGCGGGGCATTCGCCTGCACGCTGCCGCTGGCGGTGAGCTGAATATTGCCGTCGCCCGTAATCGGCAGAGCAGGCCAGCCCCACTGCTGCAGCACGTTGAGCGGTACGCCGCGCCCGTTCAGGCTTACCGTAGTCTGCCGCTGCGGGAGTTGTGAAACGGTCGCCGTGGCTTCCAGAATGCCTTTTTCGGTAAATGCGCTCAGGTCGGTAATGTTCACCGTGGCGGCGTTGGCATTCAGCGCCAGCGACGGGCGGCGCACGTCGACGCGGTTAAAGGTCGCCGCCGCGCCGTTCAGGGTTGCGCTCCCGCCCCAGACGCCCCACTGGCGATCTTTCACCAGATGCAGGTTTGCGCCATAACCGTCCAGAGAGGTGATCTGCCAGGGGAAGGCGGGATCGATGTCGATCACCAGGTTACGGCTCAGGCCGAATTTTTGCAGCGTGACGCTGTTCAGCCATTCCGGCAGAGGCTCCATCCACAATGCTTTCCAGTTCTGCGGTAGGGTGTACTCCAGTCCGGCGATGGCGACATCGTCCAGCACCAGCGCTTTACCGTCGCGTAGCCAGTTGCCCGAGGTGCGTACCATGCCGCCCTCCCAGCGGGAGGTGAACTGACGCAGCGCCATGCCCTGCGGGGAAAACTCCGCATTCAGGATCGGGTCGAAAAGATGCAGCGAGCCGTAGATAAACTCGCTGGCATTCATGGACAGGCGGCCTTCCTGGCTCTGCCAGTCACCTTTGCTCAGAGTCAGGTTGAGCAGGCTTAAATCGAGATCGGTCACCGCCCAGTCCGGGCCCTGAAGCCGGGCGTCGGTCACGTCCAGACGACCAATCTGCAAAGAGGGAATGGTGCCCAGCGGTGCGAAGAACGCCGTCAGCGTTTTATCGCTCTGCAGGCGGATCTCGTTGAGGCGCATGGTGTCGATAATCCAGCTCCCGTCGGCGTTGCGCAGGGCGGAGCCAGTGAGTGAGCCACGAGCCATGTCGGCGCCAATCGTTTTCAGCACCACCTCCTTGCCGTTAAGCTGGCCCTCGATCAGCACGTTGGTGGCCGGTACGCCGTTCAGGGTCAGCGAGCCCGCGCTCATCTGAATCTGCGCGTTGTTCCCCAGCACGTTGCCCGCTTCCGGCTGCCACGGGCTGACGCCGCCCGTGACCTTCTGCGCGCTCAAATCCCATTCGGTATTCGGGCTGTTAAACGCCATGTTGTTCAACTGCAGGCGATCCGCCTGGAAAGGCAGCGGCGCCGTCTGCGGCGAGAGATTCAGCGTGCCGTCGAAGAGGGTGATGGTGTCCATGTGCAGCGGATCGGTTATCTGACGGCTGCTCAGGCCAATATCGACTTTTTTGGCTACCAGCGTGGCGGGTTTACCGTCCCGACCAAAGGTGACGTTTTCCAGAATGATGTGGGAAGGCGACGAAAAGCGGTGATTCATCTTGTCGAAACTGAGTTCGTAGTCGGTATTCACCGTTACCCAGCTGCTGACCTGAGACGCGCCCCAGCGGGTCTGGAGCAGAATGTAGAACGCCAGCAGCACAATGAGCAGGGCTACCAGAAGATAGATGAGGAGCTTTCCAATAAATTTCATGGTCTTCCATCCCGCAAAACGCACATAAGGGAGTTATGCACGATTTATGCGCAATCCTCAAGGCGGGAATGGTGTAATTCGATGTCACGGCAGGCATTGACTGCCTGCCGTGAGAGAAATCAATTTTTCTCAGGTGGGAAAACGAGGTTCAACACGATAGCGGTGATACCGCCCGCAGCAATGCCGGAAGAGAGCAGGTTTTTCACCCAGTCAGGGGCAAACTGCAGGATCAGCGGCTGCTGGGAAACGCCCAGACCAACGGCCAGCGACAGCGCGATAATCATGATCGCGCGGCGGTTCAGTGGTTCGCGGGAGACGATACGCACGCCGGAAGCTGCGATAGTCCCGAACATTACCAGCGTTGCGCCGCCCAGCACCGGCTCAGGGATGTGCTGCACAAAGCCGCTTACCGCCGGGAACAGGCCGAGGACGATCAGCATCAGCGCTACTACAAAACCGACGTAGCGGCTGGCCACGCCGGTCAGCTGGATGACGCCGTTGTTTTGACCGAAGCAAGAGTTCGGGAAGGTGTTGAATACCGCAGAGACAAACGAGTTCAGACCGTTCGCCAGCACGCCGCCTTTCAGTCGCTTCATGTACAGCGGGCCGGACACCGGCTGCTCGGAGACGTCTGAGGTAGCGGTGATGTCGCCGATGGTTTCCAGAGAGGTGATCATAAAGACCAGCATCAGCGGCAGGAGCAGACCCCAGTCAATGCCCAGACCGTAGTACAAAGGCGTGGGGACGACGATCAGCGCGCTGTTGGTCGGCGCGGTGTTCTCCGGCAGCATGCCCAGCGCCCACGCCAGCAGATAACCCGCCGCCATGGCGATCACTAGGGAGGCGACGCGCAGGTAAGGGTTACGCTGACGGTTAAGCAGAATAATGATGGCCAGCACGACGCCTGCCAGCAGCAGGTTTTTCGGCGCGCCGAAGGTGTGGTCGCTCATCGCGGCATAGCCGCCACCGATGGAGGTAAGGCCCACCTGAATCAGCGACAGGCCGATAATCATCACGACGACGCCGGAAACCAGCGGGGTGATGACGCGGCGAGCCAAATGCAGAACGCGGGAGATCACCATCTCCGTACAGCTGGCCAGCATCAGCGTGCCGAACAGCGCCGCCATCATGGTCGGAACATCCGCACCGCCGGTTTTCAGGGCCGTACCGCCCATGATCAGCGGTGCCACGAAGTTAAAGCTGGTGCCCTGAATCGACAACAAACCCGACCCCACCGGACCCCACGCTTTAATTTGAATAATCGAGGCCACGCCGGAGGCGAAAAGAGACATGCTGATAATGTGCTGCGTGTCCTGCGCCGGTAAGCCGAGCGCCTGGCAAATCAGCAGCGCCGGAGTGATCACCGCAACAAACATAGCCAGAAGATGCTGGCAGGCGGCGAAAAGCGTTTGCGGCAGCGGCGGGCGGTCTTCAAGGCGGTAAATCAGTTCGCTATTTTGCTTCGGCGCAATCGGTTGCGCATCAGGCGACTCTATGGTGTTAACGGACATCGGCGGCAATCCCACGGTGGAAAAGCGGGCATTTTATCTGACCACCTGGTAAAAGCAAACGATTGCCAGCAAAAAAAGGCAAGAAATTCTGCCGCTGTGAGCAGGTTTTCTACAACGCATCGAAAAAAAAAATTACACTTTTTGCGCCGGGGGCTCATGAAGAGCGCAAACCGGCCCAGGATAACGCCGCGTGTGTATGGAACACGCGCAAAAAAGGAGCCTTCTATGATTCATCTCGATACGTTGTCGACCCTTGTTGCCGCAACGCTGGTCTTACTGCTTGGTCGTAAGCTGGTACATAGCGTTTCCCTTCTGAAAAAGTACACCATTCCTGAACCCGTCGCCGGCGGCCTGCTGGTAGCGCTGGCCCTGCTGGTGCTGAAAAAAAGCCTGGGCTGGGAAATAGATTTTGATATGTCCCTGAAAGACCCGCTGATGCTGGCCTTCTTTGCCACCATCGGCCTGAACGCCAACCTGGCGAGCCTGCGCTCGGGCGGTAAGGTGCTCGGCGTATTCCTGATTGTGGTGGTGGGGCTGCTGCTGATGCAAAACGCCATTGGCATCGGCATGGCAACGCTGCTGGGGCTGGATCCGCTGATGGGGCTGCTGGCGGGGTCGATTACCCTTTCGGGCGGTCACGGAACCGGGGCCGCGTGGAGCAAGCTATTCATCGAACGCTACGGCTTTGAAAACGCGACGGAAGTAGCGATGGCCTGTGCCACCTTTGGCCTGGTGCTGGGTGGCCTGATTGGCGGCCCGGTGGCGCGTTATCTTGTGAAGCACTCTACCACGCCGGACGGCAGGCCGGACGATGAGCTGGTGCCTACTGCCTTTGAAAAGCCGGACGTTGGGCGCAGTATCACCTCGCTGGTGCTGATTGAAACCATCGCGACGATCGCCATCTGCCTGACCGTGGGCAAAGTGGTTGCGCAATGGCTGGCGGGCTCCGCGTTTGAGCTGCCGACGTTTGTTTGCGTGCTGTTTATCGGGGTGATCCTGAGCAACGGTCTGGCGCTGATGGGCTTCTACCGCGTGTTTGTAAGGGCGGTGTCGGTGCTCGGCAACGTCTGCCTGTCGCTGTTCCTGGCGATGGCGCTGATGAGCCTCAAGCTATGGGAGCTGGCCTCGCTGGCGCTGCCGATGGTGGCGATTCTGGCAGTGCAAACCCTGTTTATGGCGCTGTACGCTATGTTCGTCACCTGGCGCATGATGGGCAAAAACTACGATGCGGCGGTGCTGGCGGCGGGTCACTGCGGGTTTGGTCTGGGGGCAACCCCAACGGCTATCGCTAACATGCAGGCGATCACAGAACGGTTCGGGCCATCGCACATGGCGTTTCTGGTGGTCCCGATGGTCGGGGCGTTCTTTATTGATATCGTCAACGCGCTGGTGATCAAGCTATACCTGATGCTGCCAATGTTTGCCTGAAATCAGGCGTTGGAATACCGCTCGGTTTCCGGCATCCAGCGCTCAATTAACGCTGCCGCCTGTTCGGGGTAGCTTTCATGAATGTGGCGCGCAAGGCGCTGAACTTCCGGGATCATAGCCTGATCGCGCAGCAAATCCGCCACTTTGAATTCCGCGTTCCCCGTCTGGCGCGTGCCCAGCAGTTCACCCGGGCCGCGGATCTCCAGGTCTTTTTGCGCAATCACAAAACCGTCGTTGCTGTCGCGCAGCACCTGCAACCGCATCTGGGCTGTTTTCGAGAGCGGGGCTTTGTAGAGCAGGACGCAGTGGGAGGCTACCGCGCCACGGCCAACACGTCCGCGCAGCTGGTGGAGCTGGGCAAGGCCCAGGCGCTCCGGGTTTTCGATAATCATCAGGCTGGAGTTGGGTACGTCCACGCCCACTTCAATGACCGTCGTGGCGACCAGCAAATGCAGCTCTCCCTGCTTAAACGACTGCATCACCGACTGTTTTTCAGCGGGCTTCATACGTCCGTGAACCAGACCCACGTTCAGCTCCGGCAGCGCCAGCTTGAGTTCTTCCCACGTGGCTTCGGCAGCCTGCGCTTCCAGCAGTTCAGACTCCTCGATCAGCGTACAGACCCAGTAGGCCTGACGTCCTTCGTGGGTGCAGGCGTTGCGCACGCGGTCAATAATATCGCTGCGACGCGTGTCAGGAATGGCGACCGTTGTGACCGGGGTACGGCCCGGCGGCAGTTCGTCGATGGTGGAGGTATCCAGATCGGCGTAGGCGGTCATCGCCAGGGTGCGCGGGATCGGCGTGGCGGTCATGATCAGCTGATGCGGATGGAAGCCCTGTTGAAGGCCTTTTTCCCACAGCGCAAGACGCTGATGGACGCCAAAGCGGTGTTGTTCATCGATAATCACCAGCGCAAGGCCGCTGAACTGCACCTGCTCCTGGAAGATAGCGTGCGTGCCGACAATCATCTGCACCTGCCCGCTGGCGATGGCTTCCTGCTGCGCAAGTCGCGCTTTGCCTTTTTGCTTCCCGGCAAGCCAGCCCACTTCAATCCCCAGCGGCGCGAACCAGGCGCGGAAATTGTTGGCGTGCTGTTCAGCCAGCAGCTCGGTCGGCGCCATAAGCGCGACCTGTTTACCGTGGGCAATCGCGCGCAGGGCTGCCAGCGCGGCAACCAGCGTTTTACCGGACCCTACATCGCCCTGCACCAGGCGCATCATCGGCACGTCGAGCGCCATATCGCGTTCAATCTCAGCGGTGACGCGCGCCTGCGCGCCGGTGGGTTTAAACGGCAGAGAGGCCAGCAGCTTATCTTTGAGCGCATCATTCTGGCTTAAGGGCTGAGCGTGGAAGCGCTGCGCGCCCGCACGAAGCGCCAGCATGCTCAGGTTATGCGCCAGTAATTCCTCAAGGATAAGACGCTGTTGGGCGGGGTGTTTGCCGCTTTCTAAATCGCTGAGCTGCAGCGTTGGCGGCGGACGGTGCAGGGTTCGCAGCGCCTCGGGCAGGCTCATCATGCCCTGCGCCAGCTCGGGCGGCAGCAGCTCGGTAATGGCGCAGGTATCCAGCAGCTCCAGCGCCTGATCGGTGAGCTTACGCAGCGTCGCCTGCTTGATGCCTTCGGTCGTCGGGTAAACCGGGGTGAGCGTCTCCTGCAGTTCCGGCGTGCTGAGATCGCCCTGCACGCGGTACTCCGGGTGGATCATCTCTGCGCCGTATTTCCCGCGTTTGGCTTCACCATAGGCCAGCACCCTGCGGCCCGTCGCCAGGCTGTTTTTCATCGCCGCGCTGAAGTTGAAAAAACGCATGGTGAGGATGCCGGTGCCGTCGCTGATCTGGCAGGTCATCATCCGGCGTCCGCCGAAAGTGATATTGCAGTTCAGTACTTCGCCTTCAACGGTGGCGTAAATGGCGGGAAGGAGATCGCCAATCTTATAGAGCTGGGTGCGATCTTCGTAACGCAGCGGAAGGTGAAGCAGGAGATCCTGCACGGTATGCAGACCAATTTTCGCCAGCTTATTGCTTTGCGCCGCGCCCACGCCCGTCAGGCTGTTAAGCGGGATGGCATCCAGCAGGCGGCCTTTCATCGCTTACCCGGCGTACTGCATGGTGGCCCACCACTCGGCATCGGCTTCAATTTCGCCCTGCGCGTTGACGTGGGGGTAAGGCAATTTTTTCTGCTTCGCAACGCGAGCCAGCACCGGATAACCACCTTCAAACAGCAGGCGCTGCTGTTCATCTTCCGGCAGCATGCTGTTGCTGCGCTCGTACATCCCCGCGTTCTGACGCTGGCGCTGCGCTTCATAAAGAATGAGCGCGGACGCCACGGAGACGTTGAGAGACTGGACCATGCCGATCATCGGAATGATGATGTCCCGATCCGCCAGATCCAGCGCTTCCTGGGAGATCCCGGTTTTCTCCTGACCCATTAAAATGCAGGTCGGGCGGGTGTAGTCGATCTCGCGGAAATCGACGGCTTTAGCGGACAGGTTAGTGGCAAGGATCTGCATCCCGCGCCCTTTCAGGTGCGATACGGCTTCGCCAATGGTGTGATGATTTTTGACGGACACCCAGCTGTTGCTGCCTGCCGCCGCTGAGACCGTATTTCGCATACGGCCGTCCGGCCAGACGGCGTGCACTTCATGCACACCGACAGCATCTGCGGTACGGACGATGGCAGAGACGTTATGAGGTTTATGCACCTGCTCCATGCAGACCGTCAGGTCAGGCTGACGCCTGGCGAGCATTTCGCAGATACGTGCATAACGTTGTGAATTCATAAACCTAGTTTCGGTTTCGGGTGACTTTAATCACGTCCGGCATGACGCGGATCTTGCGCATAATATTCGCCAGATGTACGCGGTCGCGGGCGGTCAGACGAATAAAGGCGCTATAAACGCGGCCATCTTTTTCTTCCGTATTCAGACTCTGAATGTTGGAAGAGGCCGTGTTGATCGCTGCCGTCAGGTTCGCCAGGGCACCCTGGTGGTTGAACATATCCACCTTAATTTCGGTGATAAATTCCTGCGCGGTCTCTTTATCCCACTCGACCGCCATAAACTTCTCGGCTTCTTTCTGGTAGCCGCGAATGTTACGACAGGATTCATGGTGGATAACCAGCCCTTTGCCCGGGCTGACGTGCGCAATAATCGGGTCGCCAGGAATTGGGCGGCAACATTTTGCGAAGGTGATCAGTACCCCGTCCGCGCCTTTAATCGGCAAATGAGCATGGCCAGATGCGCCTGGAGCAGAAGGTGTCGCTTCGCCCTGCTGCAAGTTTTTCGCTACTACGACGCTCATAGCGTTGCCCAGACCAATTTCCGCCAGCAGATCGTCCAGAGACGTGAGCTTCATTCGGTCGAGTTCGCGCTGGATATGCTCCGGTGGGATCTCAGCCAGCTTACGGCTACCGCCCAACGCGTGGTTGAGCAGCCGACGTCCCAGACTGACGGAATCATCACGCTTGAGGTTTTTCAGCAGCTGGCGAATTTTGGCGCGTGCTTTGGAGCTTACGACAAAGTTCAACCAGGCCGCGTTCGGACGTGCGCCCGGCGCGGTAATAATTTCTACCGTCTGGCCGCTGGAGAGCGGCTGAGACAGCGGATAAGGCTGCCTGTCGACGCGCGCGCCGACGCAGGCATGCCCGATATCGGTATGCACGGCGTAAGCGAAATCGACCGGCGTTGCGCCCGCAGGCAGTTCGACAATGCGACCTTCTGGGGTGAAAACGTAAATCTCATCCGGGAAGAGATCGGATTTAACGCTCTCGATAAATTCAAACGAGCTGCCCGCACTCTGCTGAAGTTCCAGCAGGCTCTGCATCCAGCGCTGGGCGCGGATTTGTGCGGTCGTACTGCTTTCGCCGCCGTGCTCTTTATAGGCCCAGTGTGCGGCTACACCCATCTCTGCCATCTGGTCCATGTCTTCGGTGCGAATTTGCACCTCAACAGGCACGCCGTGCGGCCCGATCATCGAGGTGTGCAAAGATTGATAGCCGTTCGCTTTTGGAATGGCGATATAATCTTTCATGCGCCCCGGACGCGGCTTGTAGAGGCTGTGCATCTGCCCCAGCACGCGATAACAGGTGTCCGAGTCATGGACGATCACGCGGAAGGCGTAGATATCCATGATCGAGTGAAAACGTTGCTCTTTGAGCACCATTTTGCAGTAGATGGAGTACAGGTGTTTCTCGCGACCGCTAACGCGGCACGGAATTCCCGCTTCCTGCAAGCGCCCTTCGATTTCAGAGAGGATTTTTTGAATCATCTCTTTACGGTTACCGCGTGCGGCTTTCACCACCTCTTTAATGACGCGATAACGGTTCGGGTACAACGCTTCAAAACCCAGCTCTTCCAGCTCGGTTTTAATGTGGTGAATACCTAAACGGTGCGCCAGCGGGCTGTAAATTTCGAGGGTTTCACGGGCAATGCGGCGACGTTTATCCGGACGAAGTGAGCCCAGCGTGCGCATGTTGTGGGTACGGTCAGCGAGTTTGATGAGAATGACGCGGATATCCTGCACCATCGCCATAATCATCTTGCGGAAGTTTTCGGCTTGCGCCTCTTTCTTGTCGCGGAAATTCAGCTTATCAAGCTTAGAGACCCCTTCCACCAGTTCGGCAACGCTTTTGCCAAACAGCTGTTCCATGTCTTGGTAAGTGGCAGGGGTATCTTCGATCACGTCGTGCAGCAGAGCGGCCATGAGCGTTTCGTAGTCGAGTTTCATCTCGGCCAGAATACAGGCCACCGCTACCGGGTGCGTGATATAGGGTTCACCGCTTGAACGTGTCTGGCCCTCGTGAGCGTCACGTGCAACGAGATACGCCTGCTGAAGACGCTTAATCTGGTCTTCAGGCAGGTAGGTTTGAATCAGTTGATTCAGGCTTTCAAACAGATACAAGGGCGACCCGCAGGTTTAATTAACGACGACCTTCAGCAATAGCGGTTACGGCCTGCAGTTCTGCGGCTTCCTGCTCTTGCTGCTCCTGGCGCTCACGCACGTCGAGGATCTGGTTGTTGATCAGACCTTCTTCGATTTCGCGAAGTGCAATAACGGTGGTTTTATCGTTTTCTTCCGGTACCAGCGGATCTTTACCGCCTACCTGCATCTGACGAGCGCGACGCGCGGCGACCAGCACCAGGTCAAAACGGTTACCAATTTTCTCTACAGCGTCCTGAACAGTTACGCGTGCCATACTTAAAATGCTCCACAGGTGAAGAAATGACTGGGCATGATACTGAAAGTGGGTTCAGTCTGCCAACAGTTTGGTGATTAATGCGTCATGTCGCTGCTTCTGGCGGCTCATACGCAGACGTTCTGCACGAAGAATGGTTTTGAGATCGCTCAGCGCGGCATCAAAATCATCATTCACAATTAGGTAATCATATTCCGCGTAATGGCTCATTTCTGCAACAGCCTGTTCCATACGCTTTGCGATCACTTCTTCGCTGTCCTGGCCGCGCCCACGCAGGCGGCGATCCAGCTCATCTTTCGATGGCGGTAAAATAAAGATACTGCGGGAGTCAGGCATTTTCTTGCGAATTTGCTGCGCACCCTGCCAGTCGATATCCAGGAACACATTCACGCCCGTGGCCAGAACCTGCTCAATGGTTTCACGCGAGGTACCGTAGTAATTACCGAAGACTTCAGCGTGTTCAAGAAACGCGTCTCTGCCGATCATCGCTCTGAATTCGTCGTGATCCACAAAGAAATAGTGTTCACCGTGCACTTCACCCGGACGCGGCGCTCGCGTGGTATGAGAAACAGAAACCTGTGTGTCGTACAACGGTTGGGTTTTTAACAGTGCCTGAATAAGGCTGGATTTACCCGCGCCGCTAGGGGCAGAAACAATATAAAGCGTGCCTTGAGCCATGAGAGTCTTTTGTATGTGTTAACGAAGAAGTCCTACATACGGGCTTATTATACACGTCACCGCCGTGTGACGTAGCCTTTGTCACACTTTTTCCCCTGGATTATTGAATTTTGCGTGCCGTTTTCAGGTTTTATCTGGGGTTTTCAGCCACCAAAAGAAATACCGGATAGCGTCTCGCATTGTGAAACGTTGCCGTTAGCGTTGCTTCAGGCATCAGGGTATACCTCCTGCAATGCAAAGGAGGGGTAGCGATGTGGCGATGGATAAGCGGGGTAATGTTGTTGTGGTGTGGCTATGGCGCGGCGGTTTGCCCAGTGTGGTCGCAGGCAAAAGCAGAGAAAGAGATGGCGTCGTTAAGCGCGCAAATCAAACGCTGGGATAACGCTTATTGGAAGGAGGGGGTGAGCGAGGTCAACGACGAAGTTTACGACCAGCTTCACGGGCGGTTAACGCAGTGGCAGCACTGTTTCGGCAGCGAGCCTTCAGAAGAGAAACTCCCTAATCTGACGGGGAGCGTAAAACATCCTGTCGCCCATACTGGCGTACATAAAGTGGCCAGCAAAGAGGCTCTGAGACAGTGGATGCTCGCTCGGCAACATCTGTGGATGCAGCCCAAAGTTGACGGTGTGGCGGTAACGCTGGTCTATCGTGACGGAAAGTTGACCCAGGCCATCAGTCGAGGTGATGGCCTGAAAGGGGAAGACTGGACCGATAAGGTACGTTTAATCCCGTCTGTTCCGCAAAAGCTCACCGGCAAGTTGGCAAATAGCGTCTTACAGGGCGAGCTTTTCTGGTTAAGCGACAATCACGTTCAGCGGCAGATGGGCGGTATGAATGCTCGCGCAAAAGTTGCGGGTGCGATGATGCGGCAAAAGGATAACGCGCTATCGAATAAGCTCGGCGTATTCATCTGGGCCTGGCCGGACGGACCGAAAGAGATGCATACATCTCTAGCTGAACTGTCTCAGGCTGGTTTTACGCTGTCGGCACGGTATACGTTACCCGCCGATTCTGTTGATGCCGTCGAGAAACAGCGCGCGGCCTGGCACGTAACCGCATTACCCTTTGCCACGGATGGCATTGTGGTGCGTTCGGAGAATGAACCCGCGGGCGAAGATTGGTTACCGGGAGAAGGCAGCTGGGTCCTCGCGTGGAAATATCCTCCTGCAGCCCAGGTCGCCGAGGTGAGTGATATTCATTTTTCCGTGGGACGAACGGGCAAAATTTCCGTTGTAGCAGCGCTGGAACCCGTGCAACTGGATGATAAACAGGTGCAGCGGGTGAGTCTGGGCTCGGTTGAGCGCTGGCAGGGGCTGGATATTGCCCCGGGGGATCAGATCCAGATCAGCCTGGCCGGGCAAGGTATCCCCCGATTTGATAAGGTGCTCTGGCGCGGGAGTGACAGACATAAACCAGAGCCTCCGGCCCCACGTTATCATTCTCTTAGCTGTTTCTATGCTTCACCGGAGTGTATGGAACAGTTCTTTGCCCGACTGACCTGGCTTAGTTCAAAGCAGGTACTTGATATTGATGGATTAGGCGAGTCAGGCTGGCGAACCCTCTGGCAGGCGCATCATTTTGAACATCTCTTTTCGTGGCTGTTATTAACGCAGGCGCAGCTGCAGGCTGTACCGGGATTTTCCTCTGCGCGCGGGCTGGCGCTCTGGCACCGATTTAATCTGGTGCGCGAGAAGCCTTTTATCCGCTGGCTCATGGCATTGGGTGTGCCAATGTCGCAGTCTTCGCTGAAGGCAATGGGAGACATATCGTGGCAGAAGATGAGCGGGCGCAACGCAAAGGACTGGCAGACCCTGCCGGGAACGGGAGAGGAGAAAGCGCGACAAATCATTAACTGGCTGCACGCGCCTCAAATTGATGTGCTGGCGAAATGGCTCGCTGAACAGCACATCAATGGGTTCTGAAGCTAGTGTGCGCTGTGTTTGTAATGAAAAACGGGCAGCCCGAGCTTCAGACGCAGCGCCAGCATGCGGGCCGTAAAGCCAAACAGCAGCGTCGAGATGACCACCACGTCATGGTTAGAAACATAATGCTGCAGAGCGATATAAAGCACCGCTGCCGCAAAGGAAATGCCAGCATACAGCTCTTTTTGAAAGACCAGGGGGATGCGTTTGCAGAACATATCTCGCAGCACGCCGCCGAATACGCCCGTGACCACGGCAGCAATGGTGGCGATTACCGGGCCTTCCCCCATATCGAGCGCGATTTGCGCACCGATGATCGAAAATACGATCAGCCCCAGCGCATCAAGCACCAGGAACAGGCGGCGAAGATGGGGCATAACGGGCGCCACGATGGTGGTTAACACGGCGGCCGTTGCCACGATAATCACGTACTCAGGGTGTTTAACCCAGCCGAGCGGGTAATGGCCAAGCAGAATATCGCGCACGGAACCGCCGCCCAGTGCGGTCGCTGTAGCAATAATGATTACGCCGAAGGTGTCCATACGGCGACGTCCGGCGGCAAGTGCGCCGGTCATGGCTTCTGCGGTGATGCCAATGAGATAAAGGATGTGAAGCAGCATATACCCTCCGGTGTGAACGCGTGGGAGGTTAGCGATTTGTGCGCAAGATCACGATTGAGATTTTCTAAGGCGACCTGATTTGCCCTATAAATTTTTATCAGGATATGTTGAAAAAGCTTGATGAGCGGCGGTAAAAAACAAAAAAAGATGCAGGAATGGATTAGAAATAGTAATGGGTGGCGCCATCGACACCACCCGAAATGCATTACTCGATTGGATCTGTTTGTTGAGTGTTGGCTTTGGAGGCTCTATTTATCTGTATTTTTGTTTTTTGTTTTTTACTTTGTGTACACCCTTGGGTACACCTTTTCAGCCAGAGTAAGTAACGGAATATTGACCTTTAACGCCTCGGTGATGGCTTTCTCCACTGATATTCTGGCGCGGTCATGCGCTGGTGATGGCGTTTTTTTGCAGCAAGCGTACCGGCCACTCGGCAACGAATCTCTAGCAGATCAGACGCGTCTAACTCGCATCCCTTCATCGTTACCATTTCAGTTATCACAGCTTCGATCACCTCGGATTTCAGCATGTAAATCACTCCTCAAGCAATTGGTCACTTAGCGAATAATTTTTAGGCAATTGTAGGGTACAACCGCCCCTTCGTTTTCCGTGTTTTGCAGAAATGGGCTGGGGTTATCTACCTCTCTACCTAATGACCTCTATCCCTTGTGTCACAAGGCTTTAAGTGGGTAGAGAACTTTTTTTAAGTTATCTACTATCGTCTACCTGTGGGTAGAGTACCCTACTCATTTCCCAGGTTATCCGACCAATCAAACACCCACTTCCAGCATCAAATTAACTCGAAAACATCAAGCTAAAACTTTTCTTCCCGTTAGAGGATCGCCACGTTTGACCGGCTTAATCTGGATAAAGGACGAAAAAAAGCCCGCGAAAGGAGGCGCGGGCTTTGCTTAGTATCACGTTATGCAATCTGGAGGACATCACCCCTCACCCATTCAGAATAGCAGAACTCTACACCCATTTACCACTTTTTACGGTTGATTGTTGTGTTTGTATCTGTTTTTGTGGTTTTGAAGTATAATATTCATACCGACAATCCCGTCGAGGTTACAGGACAATTTGACCATGCCAAACATGACTCGCTTTAATGCGACCCCTTCCGGATCTGGCGTAATCATTACTGCAAATTTTGATAATGATACGGAGATTCAATTCCCTACAGACCCCGCATCTGCAGACTTCATGACAACCATCGTTAAAGCCTTAGCAGAAGCGAATGATCGCATTATCGCCGCTGAAAACCGCGCAGCGGCCGCCAACCGAACAGCAGACCGGCTAAAGAAAAGAACTGGCGATCAGCAGCCTGCAGGCTCAGGCCAGCCGCCTCAATCCCATGCTGAGTTTCTCAAGTCAGTATGGAAAGCCGTGCCAGATTTCACGGTTGGCGTTGAACGCAACCCGGAAAACATCGCCATTGAGGCACTTCGCTTTGTGCCCATTGCTGTTCTGAAAGCCATTTCCGGCTATACGTTGCCTGAAAATATTCCACGGAGTGAGGCTGTCTCGTTACTGGAAATTGCCGGGGAATACATGGAGGCGAACAACATCAAATCGAAACCATATATCCCTAGTATCAATGCTAAAGAAGCGGCTCAAAAGCGCCGGGATTTCGATGCTGATGTGAATAAAAACATTCAGCTTCAACGTCAGCTTGATCAGCACTGGGAGCAGCAGAAAGTCGATGAGAAGGAAAGACAAAAAACCATCGATAAGCACATGCGCCCATACGCCAATCATTATTAACTCTCACACCCGGCGATTAGGCCGGGTTTACTTTTTTAAAGGGGTATGAACATGTCACAAAACTGGATGCGTCACTTTGAATTACAGCTGGTGGACGACAACGGGAAGGGCATTGAGCTCAGCGATTTTAAAGTTACCTTTACGATCGACTGGTTCAACATCAGCAGCGCGTCGCGGGTGGGAACGTTCAAAATTTACAACCTGTCGGCTGATACGGTGAACCGCATCACCGGGCAGGAGTTTTCGAAAGTGCGGCTGATTGCGGGCTATGACGGCATCGCGCCAGAAGTGTCGGCCAACAGCGTCGGAACGGCGCGGGAAGTTGACGCTGCGGACGTGGGCCAGAGTGATGGCCGCAACTACGGGCTGATTTTCAGCGGAGAAATTCGCTACTCGGTCACAGGAAAAGACAGCCCCATTGACTCCTACGTCCTGATTCAGGCAGCCGATACGGATCTGGCGTTTGCTACCAGCATCACCTCGCAGACACTGGCGGCTGGCTACACGACAGAAGACATGTTCAATCTTTTAATGAAAGACTTTGAGGCCAAAGGCGCAACTGTCGGTCGCACTCCAGTATTCCCCCCTACAGTGTTCCCTCGGGGCCGCGCACTGTTTGGCTTGACCAGACACCTGATGGACAACGTGGCCGCACAATGCGGAGCGACCTGGCAGTTCGTGGACGGACAGCTAAATATGCTGCCAGAAGGTGAGTATATGCACGACGCCATTGTGCTCAACAGCGCTACCGGGCTTATCGGGATGCCGCAGCAGACCATCGGCAACGGCGTGAACGTTCGCGCACTGATTAATCCGAATATTCGAATTAACGGGCTCATTCAGCTGGATCAAGGTTCCGTGTATCGCACCGCGCTATCAAACAACGATATCGCTATGGCTGGCGGGCAAATCACGGACCAGAACACGGACGGCAATATCACGCTCAGCGGCACCACGGCGCAGCCTGCCAGCATCGCAACAGATGGCGTTTATGTTGTGAAAGGCATTATGTACACTGGCGACACAAGGGGCCAAGCGTGGTACATGGATATGATGTGCGAAGCGCGTGGCGCGGCAGACATTAAGACTAAATCAGCACAGGAAAAAGGACTCTAGGACAATGAAAATTAATATTAAGAAAGTAGCTTTAACAAGTTTGCTTTTCATTCCCTTAATTTCCAACGCTGCTATTCAATGTGGTGGTTATCGCCTGACTATCGACGATAGCGAAGGGTTAACTCGCGTGAATGGTGAATTGGTCACAAGCCAAAAAGTTAAATATCTTGGGGCTGCAGGCGATGAAGCAAATGCGGTTTGGAATATGAGTCTGATGCCAGCGCGTGACGGGAACAATTACGGCTTTGAGTTCGTGAAGCGCAAAGGAAAAGCTTTCCTGAACGTCCAGCTGCTGCAGAACAGCATGGATGCGCCGAGAATCATCGGCTCTTTCCCGTGTAAAAAAGTGCCTGATTAATCGGACGGTAACTTAGATGGACGGTTTACCTGATCATATCGGAAACTTACCAGCATATCGGCAGAACCTTGCCGATAAATCTGTAAACGGGGATGTGACCGCCGTTGAACGTATCAGAGCAAGAATTATGCTTCTGATAAGTTATCTCTCAGCTGACGTTATACCCGACGAAAAGCTTCCTGCATTTCTGGGCCTCGTCGACGAGCTACTCGACCGAGTGGAAAATCTCGGGGGTAACAGGGCTCGCATGATGAATATACATCGCGAGCTGCGAGAACTGGAGGATCGGATTTATATCCCAATTCGCCAGAATGCTGCTGCACAGTTTGATAGCATCCGTAGGGAAAGACCTGATTTGACAGGTAATGCTCTGCTCAAAAATCTGGTAGGCGATGAGATTAACGAATATCGAGCGAGAAACCCCGATGAGTCAGATAATACAGTTCTGGCCACTCTTATGAGGTCATCACCCCGTGCGGATATTCTCATCAACATGATCCGCCAGCGAAACGATGAAAATCCTGTAACGATATTTAGCTGGCAACCTCTGGCCTTACCGCTGCTGGATATTTAGGGGGGATAATATGGCATCTATCCGTGAGGTTGGCGCCGGAAAGCGCCTGCGTTATGTCGTTAACTGGCTGGATAAAGAAACCCGTACCGGGCGACGCAATACCTTTCACAGCATCGACGATGCGGCGGCGCTGCTGTATCAACTGGAAGTGGCAGCCCTTGACTGGCGAACGGCAGACAATGCGGAGGCGGTAAAACGCTGGACGCTGCAGAAACTGTCCTGGTTCTGGCTGGGATATCAGCGTGACAGGCTGAACCGGAACAGGATCAGGGCAACCAGTTACGACCGCTACCGCTATTGCCTGCTAAACCTTCCGTCTGACCTGCTGAATAAAAACCTGAATAAAATCACTTCACGCCAGCTTAGCGAGCGGCTTAACCGACAGTCGCTGGTGTACATCGGCGCGGCTTTTGCTTATCTCATGCGTTCCGGGATGATTGCGCATAATCCGGTTCGCCAGAGCCGATCTCCGGCAGACAGGCCGTGGCAAATCCCGGATGAAGATACCGTGTTAGCCATGCTGGATCGCGCAGAGCGGCGCGAAAGGATTGCTATCTGGCTGGGCGCGGCTTGCGGCCTGCGTATCAGCGAAGTGCTGGCGTTAACCTATCGGGATGTGAGCGCTGACGAAATACAGGTTCGCTGCCATCTGACTTCGCGAGGGATTATCCGGGGCAGAAAGCGCGGCAGGGGCCGTTCCGTCGATATGCCGGTTGGCCTGTATGAGTGCCTCGATAAAACGCTGCTGGGAACGGATACACCGCTGATTGCCGGAAGCAACGGACAGAGGCTGAGCCTGAACTACAGCACATCCGGCGTGATGAAACGCCTGCTCTCTGAATTCGGGATAGCGCGCTTTCATGACCTGAGGCATTTTGCGGTGTCCAGCCTGGTAAAAAACGGCGTTGATATTCTGGACGTGTCGGACATGGTGGGCCACTCCCGGCCGTCTGTGACGTTGAATATTTACGGGCATCTTTTCCGCGAAAAACCGTCACTCAAGAACGCTCTGAGAGGAGGGGTAAGGAGAATATAGTAAACTCCTTACTTTCCCGGTGTGATGCGGGTTCATCGACTGTAAGCGACGATCCGGCCATTTTTGGATAATACCGCACTTTTTCACGCTTTCCGGACGGGTGAGCAAAAAAATGCGGAGAAATGAGGAATGACGCGGCCTGTAGCCCGACAAAGTGCGGCATATCACATGAGCTCAGGCCGCATTCTACCGTTATCGATACGCCGCGGACTTTTTGAGGGTTCGTGAACACGTCCCGTTTTTTTCCGATGGTAGACAGAGTGAGAAAAAATGAACGTTTTAGCAGCCGCTGAAAATGGCTTCCGGTTTAAGGGGATCTGGTGGACGGAGGAGACCTTTACTGACGTATTACGCACGGTACTGAACCTGCACCGTGCTATGAGTAATCACCGGGTGGCTTTCCACTTTGGAGTTTCTGAAAAAGCCGTCAGGAAATTGAGAGCACGCAGCGATATCGCCAATGGGGTGATACTGCGCCTGATCGAAGAAGCGAAACTCAGCAGGAGCAGGCCAGCACAGTATCGCGAACGCAACTGGTACAACAATTATCCGGAAGACATCGAGGCCAGAAAAATACTGATAGCCGCAGAGGCGGAAAGGGAAAGGCAGCGGGTGATTCGACATGAGCAGCGAAAGCAGAGAACGCGCCGGGTTACTGATGGTGCTGTACGTCTTGAGCGGATTAGAGCGCAGCGGCGTGAGGCGGTACAATGCTGTAAACGGTCAGGATTAACTCAGGTGCTGGCAGCAGAAAGCCTGTCATGTTCGCTAAGTACTGTCCGGCGGTACTGGTGAGCCTTAAACACCGCCATTAATATCTGGATTTACCTGCCAAATCCTAAAAGGCACTTTTCCAAGTCTGTAACTTAGCCCTTCTGCCATATTCTTCCCCCACACGCGTAGTACAGCCCTGAACGGCAAGGCGGCGTCTTCGCTTTGCTGGGTAGATAAGGTAGATAATAGGTAGATAACAAAAATATAGTTATCTACCTAATAAGAGCATTGAATTTAAAGTGATTTTTCGTTTCGTGTAGACAAGGTAGATAGCATTAAGGTTTTACAAAAACTCGTCTGCTTTATCTGTTAGTTGTACGTTCGTTTGCCGCCTCCCTTTGATCGTCCTGGTCAGGTACTCGGTTTTGTACTCTTTTGCCGCCTCTTTTACTGCTTTGGCAAACTCAGTGACGCTCAAAGGCTTAGACAGCCCCTGATATTCCATAAATGACAGGTAAAGGTGGTAGAGGTAGCGTCGTGGGTCCCGCTCTTCTTCTGCCCTCTTACCGCCTCCCATTTCCATCCCGCGAGGCTCACTCATGAAAGCCAGTGCGGCACACAGATCCAGCACAGGATTAGACGCGCGTTTAATCTCCAGCGCCTCCTCACTGTCACGCTGTTCAATAAGCAGGTTTTTGGCATCATCTGGATCGGCAAAGATATCCAGCAGGCGGCGAATGATAACCGGTATTTCTGCTGCTATCTTGCGCGGCAGCTCCGGGTCTTTATCTGCTTCCCTGACCTTATGATTAAACTGGAAGATAACCCGCCGGCGGGCCACTCCCCCGGCACGTTCCGTGAATATCATTGGCGTGTTATTGGTAGCGATAACTACCGCCCGAAGAATGGCAGTAAATTGATGCTCGTTCTTCGGGTCAATCTCCACAGCGTCACCGCCGGTTATGGCTTTAATGCCGGTACCCTCGCCAGTGTATTTGGGTTGGTCTGGCAAAGTAATCATGCTCTTTCCGACGAACTGGGCACGTCCACGCGCCGTATCGAGCGCCACCATATTACCGCTGGCGGTGTTATGTTCCCCGGCCAGCAGGGTAGCAACTTGTGTAAATACGCTCTTACCGCTTCCCCCTTCCCCGGTTATCTCAAGGAACAGCTGCCAGTCGTACCGGTTAGCCAGAACCATGAAAAGACCAGCGCAAATTCTCCGCATTTTAAGGGCGTCTCTACCTGATGAATAACTTAGCCATTTATGGAAGTTCGGCGCATGGTCATGAAGATTTTCGCCAGGCACCGCCGGTGAATACTCAATGCCGTTGTGATTGGTGATCCAATTGTCGGCGCTATGCGCTGAAAATTGCCCGGTTTCCATATCATAGACACCGTTCTTAAAGGCGATCAGGTTCCTGCGCGGCACTGACATTACGGGGATTACAATTTTTAACGCCTCAATTACGTTATTTATGTGCCTTTTACTGAAATCTGTCTGGTTTTCGTTGTAGATAGCGACCATTTCACGACTTAACTCTAACTGAGAGGTCTTTTCCCACACGCCATCACGGTATGCATGTACAGCCTCACTTTCTGCATGAATTGCGATCCCGTTGTAACGGGCGGCCAGTAGCAGCGCCTTTTTGTTGTCAGCCATTTGGGAGAGGTTCATACCCGTAGCATGGACTTTAACCAAGCTTTCGCCGTTTTCAGCATCGCGTTTCAAACCGGGAAGGCGGGCAGACCAATCCTCTTTTGGTGACGGTTGAAATATTCCGTCAAATAGACGCGCCTGACGCACCCCGGCCAACGCCAGTTTTGTCGCAATAGTGGTGAGCTGTTCCTCGGTAATGTCGCCAGCGCGGTATATCCGGGCACTTTCTCGGCCTTCGTCGATAATGATCAGGTTGTTCAGTTCAGCCAGCTGCTTATCGCCGATATATACGGGAGGTACGTCGTCACCAGCTCTTTTACCTTCAGACTCGATCCAGTGTTGAGCATGGCTGTATGCCTCAGTGCCAGCAAAAATAATTGCCTCAGTACGTTTGTCTTTCGGCAAGTGTTTAACGTTAGGGGCTCTTTTCATTCTTCATTCGCTCTCACTGGATGAAATTCTTTAATAAACCACTGGTCTCCCTGACTGATTTCAGGATGAGAAAACCCGCTAGCATTTAAGCCAGAATCTTTATTTTCCATTGTTTATTCCCCGGTATTTAGCTTGTAAGCGTCCCGCGCTTTCACCAGTTCGACAATAGATTTATTCAGCAGTGACATGATGGCACCAACCTTACACGCTTCATCATGGTACTCTTCGCCGTTTGGGATACTGTCAATCCACATGCTCAGGACAGCCATTGCGCGTTCATTTTCAGAAAGTGCGTTCTCGGCGTGCATCAAAACATCAAAGGGAACCTGTTTCATCTTTTATCTCCCAAGCGTTGTTCGGCTATTAATGCTTGGTGAATTTCATGATTAAAATCACAAGCAATGGAGAGCAGATTAATCATAGCCTCTGAGCATTCAGCGGTAGCTTTCTCCAGAATTACTTCGTAAAGCGATGCTGCC
Organism: Enterobacter sp. N18-03635; assembly: GCF_004006055.1. NCBI lineage: Bacteria > Pseudomonadati > Pseudomonadota > Gammaproteobacteria > Enterobacterales > Enterobacteriaceae > Enterobacter > Enterobacter sp. N18-03635. The sequence goes on from NZ_CP034769.1 coordinate 108,554, forward strand.
AGTGCTGATTTATATTCAGCCTGGTCTAAGCTAATTGGCTTACGCATTTTTCGCCTCCCGGACAAAGTTAATTCGGATGTGTTTATAACCGCCTTTCTGTGCCAGCAATTGCGCCGTAGTTTTCGCAGTCTCAGAGTCAGTGCTGGTCATGGTGTAGTGAATGCCAATAGTTAAGCCGCGCTTGTTAACTGCGTAGCCGTCAATCTGGAAGGTTTTACGCATTGCACACCTCCAGCGCCATAGCCGCCTGCAATTCCCCAGCCTGGCTACCTAACTGCAGATATGTGCGGGTTACCGCCGGGTTGCTGTGCCCGAGCATTTCAGAAGCGATAAGCAGCCCCTGATCGCCACCACGGCGCATCATGTTGAATGCGGCGATTTTGCGGGTACTGTAAGCACTCAGGCGCAGCTTGGCGTTAATGTGTCTGGTGAACCACTCACAAACAGCACTCAGACGCTTCCAGATGGTCTGGCGGGTAACGCTACCATTCAGAGAATGGCATCTGTTACTTTCAATCTGGCTACGACTGAATACCAGACCATCATCCACCAGATTACGTTCCTGACGTTCGCGAAGGCGTTTCAGGATACCGGGCGGCAGCTGCTTAGTGTCGCGCTTCACATCTGCACGACTGACCAGTTCGAAACACATCTCCTGCTCTTCAGGTGTCATGCTGGCGGCGATCTCGTCCGGGGTGGCGCTATCCCATGCCATATAGCCCATGTGGTCGCCATTCATCCTTGCGGCGTCTTTACGGGCCTTACGCACCAGCTCCACGCCCTTACGTGTTGCTCTGGCTTCTGCGGCTTTGGTTTGCTTGGCTACGGTGATGGTTGCTTTACCTGTCGTCCAGTCAATGCAGGAGTAACGCAGGTTGCAAACGTCAGCGGTACGCCAGCCGGTGACCACAGAAATATCCCACCACAACAGCACCCAATCGGGTTGTGTCTGCTGAATACGTTCACGCAGTTTGATTTGTTCGTCACGATCGTAAATGGGCGATTTGGTGCGGCTGCCTTTGGTGGACACTGCGGCCACAATATTGCCGCGAACGGCTCGGGCTTTAGCGGTAAGAGTCTGGAGATTAAGCATTGTGCACCTCCAGCCCGTTGATGTTCAGTTCAAAGCAGCCGTTGCGATGCTGGAAAAGAGGGCATTCAGAGCGGATCTTCGCTGCAAATGTCAAATCCCAGCGTGGAAAGGTATCGCGGGCGGCTTCTTCGGTATCAGCCATTGTACGTAATACGATTGGTGCGCAGGTCTGCCCCTTGGGCGTACCGAGGAAAAGCCAGGTGAATTTGGTTTGAGTTGTAGCGGGGGTAGTAGCCATTGTGGCGGCCTCCTGTAACTGAGTCTTAAACTCACCACCGGAAACGCCAATTTCACTGGTGGTGAACTGGACAGGGTTGGCGTAACCGGCGTTACAGGAAACCGGCGCTTCCGAAGAAGCCCCCATCCAGCCCACCATTAACTGTTGAGCGGCGCGAAGTACTTTCGCGACACCAGGATAACTGTGAGCAGAATTTTCGACAACAAAAAAGACGCAAGGCGCGTCTACTGTCGCCTGTAACATATCCGGGACGCCAATCCCGGCACCAGATTTTGCTGGTGCCTTTGCAGTGTAATACTGGTCCGCAAAAACTGGCAAGCCGTTTTTTCGATACTGGATCCCAGAGCGCTTATTTCCATGAATATTGCCGCTAAGTGACAGAATACCCAATAGGACGATTTCAGCGTGAGAGCGGCCCTGACCTACCAAGGCCATAACAATCGAGTTCATCATTTACGATCCCTTATGCGGCGTTTTGGGGTTCCGGGTACAATGAAATGATATCGGCGATATCATGCTTCGATAATCCGCAATATCCGCCAATAGCGGCGTAATAATTCATTAACTGGATAACTTTCAAGACATCTTCACGACATGAAAAACGATAGCGAAGATGTGCACCAATACCATCGGGGTTGCGTTCTTCAGTCCGTTCCAGCCTGATATCAAGCAGGCGCTCTAATTCAGTCGCATAATTCCTGCCAGAAGAAAGTCGGCAGTAACGGAGAATGTCATTTTCAGTCCATCCCTTCACGCCAGTGCGAAGCATGTAGACGCGAGCACGATATTTTTTAGGAGTGCGCCTGTGTGCTTGAATGAAACCAGAGGCAGGCGTAACATCGGATGTGCGAATATCTGAGTTAGCCGCCTGCAGTAATGGGCGGTTTTTCTTTTCCATTACGCAGCCCCTTCCCGGCGTTCCGCCAGCCATTTGTTAATCTCCAAAGCATCAAATGCCGTAACGTTATTTGTGAGTTTTACTGGCCGTGGCAGAGTTCCATTTTTAACCCAGCGATCGATTGTTGGCATAGATACACCGAGCAGTTCTGGCAAACGGAAGCGTCGGATGTAGCCATTTGTTGGAATGGATGATGATTCTTTCATGTTCCCGTAACTCCTAATGATAGCGGTTGATGTTACGGGATGAGAGTAGCGAGCAGGAGAAGTGGTTATAAGGCACAGTAATCTTACTGTACCCGTAGCGTTAAGTTAGTCTACCGCTTGCCGTTTGCGGCAGACCGCAGATGTTTCAAAATGACATCCTCGTTTGTGATCGGCAGAACCTGAATTTCATTTTTATGTGCGAGAATACAATCTCTCCACTTTTCAGGGCTTATTTCCTTTCGCTCACCTCTACATTCTTCTGGATATTTAGATAGTAGGTGAATTGCGGCTCGATACAGTTTTTCTCTATTCGTTGCATGATGTTCGGCCATATGATTAATGTTGCTATTCATTAATATGTTTCTTTTCTCACTTTCAATATATTCATTGCTAGGTAAATCGTTATAGTCACCATTATGTTTGACTAATTCTTTAACCTGTTCTGCAGTTATCCATAGGTCATTCACTGATATCTCGTATTTTGCGTAATTCTCAATGCAGGAATCTTCATCTTCGACATCATCTAAATACTCTTCTGCTAATGGAATCAGACACATATCTGGTGTGCTGTCGTCTGTTCTATAAATTCCCAGCGAGTCGGAACCCATTGAAACAGTGCCGTAATTCAATACATCATTGATACATCTGGTGGGTGGGACCCAAAGACCGAATGCCCTTCCGCCGTGGCTTTGAGATAAGGAATCAGCAATATCCTCGTCCGAATTTCTTAATTGATAAAAACGAGGATGAAATATGACTTCTTCATCTTCATTATTTGAAAGGTTATCAATCGAAAATGAAGTGTGATTTGATAGGTTTTTTGCATTAGCCAATACACTGTTGTTATTTTTAAGTGATAAAAACCACTTATCAAGATCATCAGCATTGCCTTTTGCCAAAAGAATAGAGTTTAACCCATCTAATCTGACACATAGCGTAATTTTTCCAGATACTGACAAGCTTAAAAGGTCTTCGGCTTGTATATCAAGAAGTTCGGCTGCTCTTTTAATGCGGCAGAATGAAAATGGTATTTTTGTTATGTTTGCCATATGACACCTTTAGCATTTGAATAAAATGTTATTGCCAGACACACACAGTCTTTCGTTCATGATAGCTTATGGCTCTTCTTGATTGGTGTCACGTTGTATTCCTCGCCGCTTTCCAATGCCACGAGCAGATCAACCCAAAGCTCCAGCGCCGCTTTTCGTTCATTAAAGTATTGGTGCCGGTTGTAAATCCCCTCAACGCCTTTGATTTTATGGTTTAGGCACCTTTCTGCTACAACTGGATCTACTCCCAGCGCGGCTAGATGAGTTCGAGCTGTACGACGAAAGTCATGAATTGTGAAGTTTGGAATACCAGGCATTTCGGCTCGAACTTTTGCCAATGCTACGGGAAGGGTGCTTTCCTGAATGTGGGGTATCATCCTGTTTTGCATTTTTCTTGCCGGGAGCACCCATGCGCTATTGCATGAAAAAGTGTGTAGTTCTTTCAGCCATTCCAGAGTAGGCGGAGGTAATGGTATGTCGATTGGGTCGCCGTTTTTGCTGCGTTCCTCTGGTAGATGCCAGATTGCCGCCTCCAAGTCGAACTCCTCCCAGCGAGCAGCACAGAGTTCCATTTTGCGAACACAAAGCGACAACAGTAACTTAAAGGTTAGTTCGTTCTGGCGGCTGAACCCTTTTGCCGTGCGCATAGCCCTAAACAAGCAAATCAACTCGTCCCGGCTAAGCCAGCGCTCGCGGGCCACCTCTTTCCCTCCAGCGTCCGACACTTCAAAAGCTGAGCAAGGGTTTATCTCCAGAGCGTGCCGCTTGATGCCGTAATCGAAAATTCGTCTCGTCCATCGTAGAACGTCCGTCGCTATTGTTGGTGCTCCACGATCAACAATGCCTTTCAGCATGTCGTCAATGTGGCGCGGTTTCACGTCCTCAACCTTCATCCGGCCAATACATGGGTTTATGTCTTTATCAATACGACGCCGCAATATATCAGGGTGTTTCCAACGGGGTAAAATTTGACGCTCAAAGTATTCCGCAGCGAGATCGGAAACATGCATGGCATTTTTGTTATCTTCAATTTTCGCCAGGGCTTTGGCCTTACGCTCCTGCTTCTCCCCTGCAACGTCATAACCAAGCGCTACCCGGGCGGAAAGTTCTTTCGCTCTATCTCTGGCTCTTGCCAATGACAGCTCAGAATAAGAACCGATCAACATGGCTCGCGGCTTTCCAGCCAGCTTGTACCTGAATCTCCATGTTGGGATTTTGTCGGCGCTACGATACCGAAGATAAAGCCCGTTTCCGTCCGAACGGCCCTCGAACCGCTCTCCTGACTTTATCCATGCCCTGATTTGCATGTCTGTTAGTTTTGGCATTGCGAACACCTGAATATTAATTTGGTAGGGGTGTACCCAATCCTCTGTGACAGAAACTCATTGGGTACACCATTGTGTACACACTAATCATGCGCTTTGTTGATTCTTAATGATAGCCCGTAATAACAAAAAAAGCCCGGCATAGTGCGGGCTTAAAGGTTTTTTGATAGCTAATGATATCCGGTGAATGTTTACTCGATATTCTGGATCTGCTCGCGCATCTGCTCAATCAGCACTTTCAGCTCAATCGCTGAATTCGTCACTTCTGCATTGATTGACTTAGACGCCAGGGTGTTCGACTCGCGGTTGAACTCCTGCATCATAAAGTCCAGACGGCGGCCCACAGCTTCTTTCTTCTTCAGAATGTTGTAGGTTTCTTTAACGTGCGCTTCCAGACGGTCCAGCTCTTCAGCGACATCGATACGCTGCGCCATCAGCACCAGCTCTTGTTCCAGACGGGTGTTTTCCAGCTGAACTTCCGCTTCTTCCAGTTTGGCGACAAGACGCTCGCGCTGCCATTGCAGCACTTCTGGCATATGGGCGCGGACTTTGGCTACTTCGGTGCTCACGCCTTCAAGGCGCTGCTCAATCATCGCTTTCAGCGCCTGGCCTTCGGTTTCACGGGCAACGATAAAGTCGTCCAGCGTGCCGTCGAGGGCTGCCAGGATTTCAGCGGCAATGGCATCCAGGTCCTGTTCACCGGCGGCCATGACGCCAGGCCAGCGCAGAATATCAACCGGGTTGATTTCGCCTTCATCGCTCTGCATTTTGACCCAGTTCGCCGCATTCACGAGCTGTTTCGCCAGTTTTTCGTTGAGGATCAGTTCGCCCTGAGCGCTGGCATCAGGCTCAAAGCGCAGGTTACATTCCACTTTCCCGCGCGTCAGACGCGTACGGATACGTTCACGTACGACAGGCTCAAGGCTGCGGAACTGCTCCGGCATACGGAAATACGTTTCCAGGTAACGCTGGTTTACCGAGCGCATTTCCCATGTGGCGCTACCCCAGCTACCCTTGATTTCACGCCGGGCGTAGGCGGTCATACTGCGGATCATAGACATTCCCGTTTTTAAAGGAGAGATGGGGGGATTATAGCTTTCGGGGGCTTCTCAGGATAGGAATAAGCGTCCTTTATCCGTATAATGCGCAGCCACATTCGTTTCAAGCCGGAGAATCCATCATGCGTCCATCAGGTCGTAGCGCCAATCAGGTGCGTCCCGTCACCCTGACCCGTAACTATACAAAACACGCTGAAGGCTCCGTGCTGGTTGAGTTTGGTGACACGAAGGTTCTGTGCACCGCGTCCATTGAAGAAGGCGTTCCGCGTTTCCTGAAAGGTCAGGGCCAGGGCTGGATCACCGCAGAGTACGGCATGCTGCCGCGTGCGACCCATACCCGAAACGCCCGCGAAGCGGCAAAGGGCAAGCAGGGCGGTCGTACCATGGAAATTCAGCGTCTGATCGCGCGTGCGCTGCGTGCAGCCGTTGATCTGAAAATCCTCGGCGAATTCACCATTACGCTGGACTGCGACGTTATTCAGGCAGACGGCGGTACGCGTACGGCGTCCATTACTGGCGCATGCGTGGCGCTGGCGGATGCCCTTAACAAGCTGGTTGCGGCCGGTAAGCTGAAAACCAACCCAATGAAAGGTATGGTTGCGGCGGTGTCCGTGGGTATCGTTAACGGTGAAGCGCTTTGCGATCTGGAATACGTTGAAGATTCTGCCGCCGAGACCGACATGAACGTGGTGATGACCGAAGACGGTCGCATCATTGAAGTACAGGGCACGGCGGAAGGCGAGCCGTTCACCCACGACGAGCTTCTCTCCCTGCTGGCGTTGGCCCGAGGGGGAATCGAATCCATTGTAACGACGCAGAAAGCGGCGTTAGAAAATTGATTTAAAAGGCGACCAATGAGTCGCCTTTTTTTTGCCTGTAAGACAGAAAAACCAAAGGAGCAAATCCATGAAATCGTATCAGCGCCAGTTTATTGAGTTTGCGCTTAACAAGCAGGTACTTAAGTTTGGCGAGTTTACGCTGAAATCCGGGCGTAAGAGTCCCTATTTCTTCAACGCCGGGCTGTTTAATACCGGGCGCGATCTGGCACTGTTAGGCCGTTTCTATGCCGAAGCGCTGGTGGATTCCGGGATTGATTTTGATCTGCTGTTTGGCCCGGCCTATAAAGGCATTCCGATTGCGACCACCACCGCGGTGGCGTTGGCGGAACACCATGACCGCGATGTGCCGTACTGCTTTAACCGCAAAGAGGCTAAAACCCACGGTGAAGGCGGGAATCTGGTCGGCAGCACACTGCAGGGCCGCGTCATGCTGGTCGATGACGTGATCACCGCGGGTACGGCGATCCGCGAATCGATGGAGATTATCCAGGCCAACGGTGCGACGCTTGCTGGCGTGCTGATTTCTCTGGATCGTCAGGAGCGTGGTCGCGGTGAAATTTCCGCTATTCAGGAAGTTGAGCGCGATTACAGCTGTAAAGTGACGTCGATTATCACCCTGAAAGAGCTGATTGCGTATCTGGAAGAGAAGCCTGAGATGGCGGACCATCTGGCGGCGGTACGTGCGTACCGGGAAGAGTTCGGGGTGTAGTTAAATTGCCCGGTGGCGCGACGCTTACCGGGCTTACGGATTACTGCAGCTGAGCAGCCACTAACGGCCAGCGGGCATCAAAATCGTCCGTTGGACGGTATTTGAATTCGCTACGCACAAAGCGGGAGAGCATTCCTTCACAAAACGCCAGAATCTGGCTCGCCAGCAGCGTTTCATCAATGCTGTAACCCTCGCCCTCACGCATTTTCTTTTCGCGCAGTACCTGGCGCAGCTGCGCTTCAATTCGCTCGAAAAGCTGGTTAATGCGGCCCTGCAGTCTGTCCTGTTCAAACATCAGCGCGTGGCCGGTGAGGATACGGGTTAAGCCCGGATTGCGTTCACCGAAGCCCAGGATTAACAGCACAATCAGACGCAGACGCGCGGTTGTGTCTTTTTCATCTTTCAGAATCAGGTTGATGCGCGTGATCAGGCTGTCTTCAATGAATTCGATCAGGCTGTCGAACATCCGGGTTTTGCTCGGAAAATGACGGTACAGCGCCGCCTCAGACACGCCCACAGAGGCGGCCAGTTTAGCGGTGGTGATGCGTTGACTGCCATCGCTGGATTCAAGCATCAGAGCCAGAGATTGAAGTATTTCTTCGCGACGATTCCTTTTCGCGGTTTGTTTTTCTGCCATGTTACAAAATACCCCTGAAAATAAGCACTTGCCAGGCTGGCATCCACACAGCGACCGCAAACTGGCGTTTGCGGTTTGTTATTGCATTATGACGCTGTGAGATACGTGTCTTTCGGGCCGTTATTTGCGCCCGGAATGGCCGAAGCCGCCTTCGCCACGGTCGGTGGCGTCAAAGTCTGCCACCAGGTTAAATTCTGCCTGTACCACCGGTACAAAGACCATCTGTGCGATACGCTCGCCTGGTTCAATGGTGAAGCTGTCCTGACCACGGTTCCAGACGGAGACCATCAGTTGACCCTGATAGTCGGAGTCAATCAGACCCACCAGGTTACCCAGCACAACGCCGTGCTTATGGCCCAGACCAGAACGCGGCAGGATCACCGCTGCCAGAGACGGGTCAGCAATGTGAATCGCCAGGCCAGTTGGAACCAGGGTAGTGGCACCCGGAGCCAGTTCTACGGCGTCATCGAGACAGGCGCGCAGGTCAAGACCGGCAGAGCCGGAGGTGGCATAGGTTGGCAGCGGGAATTGCTCGCCAACACGCGGGTCCAGAATCTTAACGTCGATTTTTTTCATCATAACGGGTAACGATCTCGTCCAGTAATTGTTGGCCCAGGAGTTCCTTGCGCTCAAGCGGTAAGACTTTATCTCCATCCTGCCAGAAAAGGTGCAGTGCGTTGCTGTCGCTGTTAAATCCCTGTGTGGCCAGCGATACGTCGTTCGCGCAAATCAAATCGAGGTTTTTGCGGGTACGTTTTTGCCGGGCATATTCTTCCACATTATTCGTTTCTGCGGCAAACCCAACAACGTATGGACGATGGCTTTTTAGTGCGGCGACACCGGCAACGATGTCCGGGTTTTTCACCATTTTTATTGTTAATTCATCGCCTTGCTTTTTAATTTTAGCCTCGGCGATCGTCTCGGCACGATAGTCTGCAACGGCTGCACAGCCGATAAAAATCTGCTGGCTTTGAGCATGCGCCTGCACGGCGGCTTCCATCTCCAGCGCGGTGGTAACGTCAATTCGCTTCACAAACGCAGGGGTAGGCAGCGATACCGGGCCGCTCACCAGCGTGACGTTCGCGCCGCGCTTCGCCGCTGCGGCGGCAATGGCAAAACCCATCTTACCGGAGCTGTGATTGGTGATATAGCGCACCGGGTCCAGCGGTTCGCGCGTAGGGCCCGCGGTAATCATGATGTTGAGATGTTGCAGATCGTTGACAGGCGAAAAATGGGCGGCGGCCATATCAACAATCGTCAGCGGATCAAGCATGCGACCCGGGCCAACGTCGCCGCAGGCCTGGCTGCCGCTGTCCGGTCCCCAGATAAGCAGTCCGCGTGAGGCCAGCGTCTCAAGATTGTGCTGGGTGGCCGCATTACGGTACATCTGCTGGTTCATAGCAGGAACGACGGCAACAGGCGCAGGCGTGGCCAGACAAATGGTGGAAACCAGGTCGTTTGCCATACCGGCCGCCACCCGAGCGATTAAATCGGCCGTGGCGGGGGCGAGGATAACCAGGTCTGCCCATTTACCCAGTTCAATATGGCCCATCGCGGCTTCGGCGGCCGGATCGAGCAGGCTGTCAGAAACCGGGTATCCTGAAACGGCCTGCAGGCTCAGGGGAGTGATAAAGGCTTTACCGCCTTCGGTTATCGCGACCCGCACGTCAGCCCCTCGCTCGCGCAGGCGACGCACGAGGTCCGGCGCTTTATAAGCAGCAATGCCGCCGCTCACGCCAAGAACGATTTTTTTACCGGCCAGGCTCATCATGATTCTTTCCTGTTGGGTTTCACCAGAGAGCAGGCATTTTATCACAATCCCCAAAGCGGGGTGATTTTGTCCTTCGGCCACTTTGCGAGGCGCCACGCAAGAACGCAATGTGGTCGTCGAGCGACGGATTGGCCTGTGGCAGCATGAGGTTAAAAAATGGAGAAAGAGCATGGAAGAAGAGGACGAGGAGCTGCTACCGCGCGAAAAATTGCTGCGCTATGGCGTCACCCTGTTAAAAGACGATGAACTGCTGGCGCTCTTTTTACGTACCGGAACGCCCGGAAAAACGGTATTTACGCTGGCTAAAGAGCTGATAGCACATTTCGGTTCGCTGTACGGTTTATTGACCGCCGATCTGGCGCAGTTTAAGCACGTTGAGGGAATTGGCGTGGCGAAATATGCCCAACTGAGGGGCATAGCTGAACTTGCCCGCCGTTTTTATAATGTCCGCATGGAGAAGGAAGATCCGATCCTGACGCCAGAAATGACGCGTGAATTCCTGCAAAGTCAGTTAACCGATATTGAACGCGAGATCTTTATGGTGATCTTTGTCGATAACAGAAATCGAGTGCTTAAACATAGCTGTCTCTTTGCGGGCACATTGAGCCACGTTGAGGTGCATCCGCGTGAAATTGTGCGGGAAGCGATAAAAGTGAATGCAGCGGGCGTGATCCTCGCGCATAATCACCCCTCTGGCTGTGCAGAACCGAGCAGAGCTGACAAAGAAATCACCGAGCGCATTATCAAATGCTGTCAATTCATGGACATTCGTGTGCTGGACCATCTGATAATTGGCCGCGGTGAGTACATTTCTTTCGCAGAACGTGGCTGGATTTAGGCTATTTCTCGCGATCCATCGGGATCTTTGTCTGTTCGGGACTTGAGCACACCGCCGAGTCAGCGTATACTACGCCACCTTTGAGAATCTCGGGTTTGGCATTTGGGCCTGGCAATCGAGAGTTCACTTAGAACTATGCGATGACCGGGCTGTAAAGCCTGACGAGGCGCCGATACCCCATACGAAGCTCGAGCTAATTTGATTTTTGGAGAATAGACATGTCCCGAGTCTGCCAAGTTACTGGCAAGCGTCCGGTGACCGGTAACAACCGTTCCCACGCACTGAACGCGACTAAACGCCGTTTCCTGCCGAACCTGCACTCTCACCGTTTCTGGGTTGAGAGCGAGAAGCGTTTTGTCACCCTGCGCGTATCTGCTAAAGGTATGCGTGTAATCGATAAGAAAGGCATCGATACAGTTCTGTCCGAACTGCGTGCCCGTGGCGAAAAGTACTAAGTACTTAAAGAGGAAATAAATCATGGCTAAAGGTATTCGCGAGAAAATCAAGCTGGTTTCTTCTGCTGGTACAGGTCACTTCTACACCACCACGAAGAACAAACGTACTAAGCCGGAAAAACTGGAATTGAAAAAATTCGATCCAGTTGTACGCCAGCACGTACTGTACAAAGAAGCTAAAATCAAATAATTTTAGTCTCCTTGTAACGAAAAACCCCGCAACTGCGGGGTTTTTTGCATTCTGTATCTCAACGGAGGAACCATGCCTGAATTACCTGAGGTAGAAACCAGCCGCCGCGGTATTGAGCCCCATCTGGTCGGCGCGACGATTCTTCACGCGGTTGTCCGTAACGGGCGTCTGCGCTGGCCGGTGTCCGATGAGATCCACGCCCTGAGCGATCAACCCGTCCTTAGCGTGCAGCGTCGCGCGAAATACCTGCTGCTGGAGCTGCCCGACGGCTGGATCATTATCCACCTGGGGATGTCCGGGAGCCTGCGCATTCTTACCGAAGAACTGCCTGCGGAAAAGCACGACCACGTCGATCTGGTGATGAGCAACGGCAAAGTGCTCCGTTATACCGACCCACGGCGCTTTGGCGCGTGGCTGTGGACGAAAGAGCTGGAAGGGCATAACGTGCTCGCGCATCTGGGCCCTGAGCCGCTCTCAGACGCGTTTAACGCGGAATACCTGAAAGCGAAGTGCGCGAAAAAGAAAAGCCCGATTAAGCCGTGGCTGATGGATAACAAGCTGGTGGTCGGCGTGGGGAATATCTATGCCAGCGAATCGCTGTTTGCCGCCGGGATCCATCCCGATCGGCTAGCCTCTTCGCTGTCGGCGGAGGAGTGTGAGCTGCTGGTCCGCGTGATTAAAGCCGTATTGCTGCGCTCGATTGAACAGGGGGGAACAACGCTGAAGGACTTCCTGCAAAGTGACGGCAAGCCGGGCTATTTTGCCCAGGAGCTGCAGGTGTATGGCCGTAAAGGCGAACCGTGCAGAGTCTGCGGCACGCCAGTGATTGCCACGAAGCACGCCCAGCGCGCCACGTTCTACTGCCGTCAGTGCCAGAAATAGCGCTACTTGAGCTTTTCCATCAACGCCTGGTGGACGTTAACCGGCAGGAAATGGGTAACGTCCCCATGATGGCGCGCCACCTCTTTTACCAGCGTGGACGAGATAAACGACCATTCTTTGGAGGGCATCAGGAACACGCTTTCCAGCTCCGGCATCAGGTGGCGGTTCATGTGCGCCAGCTGCATCTCATACTCGAAGTCTGCTACCGCGCGTAAACCTCGGATCAGAATATTGGCCTGCTGAGCTCGGGCGAAGTTAGCCATCAGATCGCTAAACCCGACCACCTCAACATTCGGTAGGTGCGAAATGGCATCGGTGGCGAGCTGCACGCGCTCGTTGAGATCAAACATCGGCTTTTTGCTGGGGCTGGCGGCAATGGCCAGGATCACCTTATCGAACATGCTCGCCGCACGGGTGATGATATCAAGATGACCGTTGGTGATCGGATCGAAGGTACCCGGATAAATCGCTTTTGTGCTCATGGCTCACGTTTTCTCTGAGTAGCCGCGGCAGAGCGCCCACAGCTCGGTGTATTTGTTGAAAGTATACTGGGCATTTACTACCGCGAGTAACCAGCCCTGCTTACCGTCCAGCACGCCACCACGCAGCAGCAGCGTTTTCAGAAACGCGCCCAGCGTATGGGTGAAGATACCCGTCAGCGAGGCCTTCTTGCCGCGCTGGTGACGCTCCTGCGCCCATGCGGTGGCATAGTTGAGCTGTTTACGCTGGAAGCTCGCGAAATCACGGCAGGTCAGATGCAGCAAATCGCCCCTCAGGGGGATGACCTGGGCGCTATCGCAGCTCAGGGATTCATGAACCAGATTGTCATTGTACTGATACCGCTCGCGCTCGTAGAGGCGCATGACGCGATCGGGATACCAGCCGCTGTGGCGCATAAAACGACCAAGGAAGTAGTTGCGGCGGGCAATGCTGTATACGGCGCCAGGCTGGGGCGAGGAAAGCACCGCCTGAATGGCCTGCTGAAGCTCCGGCGTGATGCGTTCGTCGGTGTCGAGCATCAATACATAATCACCGGTGGCATACCCCTGCGCGCGCTGGCGCTGGATGCCATAGCCTTGCCAGTCCGTATCGGTAAAGACTTTTGCGCCCGCAGCCCGGGCAACGTCTACCGTATCATCCGTACTTCCGGAGTCGAGCACGACAATCTCGTCAGCCCAGGCAACCGACGCCAGGCAGTCCGGAAGCAGGTCGGCGGCGTTTTTGGCGATCATCACGACCGACAGACGCGTTGACATTAGTGGCTCCGCTGAGGCAGATAAGGTTGCAGAAGCTGCAGCAGACGGGTCAGTGCGCCCTGGTTCTGGTGCAGCACTTCGACGGCATGGCGGCCGTACCACAGGCGATAATCTTCGTCAGTCAGAAGGGTCGATACTTCTTTGACCACCGAATCCGCATCGGTCACGGTAATTAAACCATCGGCCTGCTGTAATTTCGCGCAGATGTCTTTGAAGTTAAACGTGTGCGGTCCCATCAGCACCGGAATGGCGTGGGCTGCTGGCTCCAGCGGATTATGGCCTCCGCGCTCGACCAGGCTACCACCGACAAACGCGAGGTCAGCAATGCCGTACAGCAGCATCAGTTCGCCCATTGTATCGCCAATCACCACCTGGGTGCTGCCGGAAGGGATTTCACCGCTGCTGCGCAGCGTGAAGCTGAAGCCGCCTTTCTGGACCATTTCACGGGCATCTTTAAAACGCTCCGGATGGCGAGGCACAAGGATCAGCAGTAAATCAGGGAATTTTTCCAGCAGCTTGCGGTGAGCCTGCAGGATGATCTCTTCTTCGCCATCATGGGTACTGGTTGCAATCCAGACCTGACGACGTGGAGCCCACTGGCGACGCAGCGTGATGGCGCGAGCGGCGAGTTCAGGGGTTACAGAAATATCAAATTTCAGGCTTCCCGTTACCGCAAGCTGGTTGCGTTTCAGGCCCAAAGAGATAAAACGTGCTGCATCTTCTTCATTCTGCGCGGCAATCAGCGTGATCTTACTGAGCAGGCGGCGCATAAATTTACCCAGCTTGCCGTAACCTTTCGCCGAGCGCTCTGAGAGGCGCGCGTTGGCAATGACCAGCGGGATTTTACGGGCATGCAGGGCGGAAATCATGTTCGGCCACAGTTCGGTTTCCATCACGATCACCAGCTTCGGGCGCACGGTGTTGAGGAACCGATTCATGGCGCAGGGCAGATCGTAAGGCAGATAAACGTGCTGCACGTCTTTACCGAAAGCGGATAACGCGCGCTCCGAGCCGGTTGGCGTCATCGTCGTGACGGTGATTGGCAGTGAAGGGTAGCGGTGACGCAGGGCGCGAACCAGCGGGATCGCCGCCAGCGTTTCACCAACAGAAACAGAATGCAGCAAAATACCGTCCGGTACGACTTTATTGCGGCAGAAGCCATAGCGTTCAGCCCAGCGTTTGCGATACGCAGGCGCTTTCCGGCTACGAAGCAACAGTCTCAGCCACACCAGTGGCTGAATGATGTAGAGCAGAGCGGTATACAACAATTCCAAGCGATTATCCGTTTTTTTTAGTTTCGGCGGGCAAATTCTAAGCATTTAGGCCAGGTAAAGCTATCTCTTATGCCAGATACCGTTTCAAACGGAAATAACGTCTACCCAGCCGCCAGCGCAGACGCGGACTTTTTGCACTTTTCCAGATGAGTTTCCAGATGCCTGTTTCGAAGAATTCTTTAATAATCATTGATTTCTTCTTCTCATCCTTCATGTTGTCGAAGGTGTGAATAATTCCCAGCCCCTCTTTGGCAATTTGCCAGTGGCAGGCAGGGATCCCTTTTACCTTATCCGGGTAACGCTGATTAATGGCGTCGAGCATCTGCAGGATTTTCATGTAGTGACGCGCGGAACGAATCAGCGTGTCGTCATTGTCCGGCATATGGGACACCGATGCAGAGTGAATGTAGTAGTCGTAATAACGTTCACTGGTGTACTGAACCCGCTCTGCCGCGAGCAGCACTTCGGTGGTCCACGGAATATCCTGATGGCGCAGGCCGGGTTCAAAATGGAAGCTGTGTTTACGGATAAAGTCGTGGCGATAGATGTTCAGCCAGGTGACGTGAAGGAATTTGCGAGAATCCAACGCCATTTTTAACCACGCAGGGCCAGCCATGACCCCTGTCGAAGCCAGTTTGTCTTCAGGAAAAATCGGGCGCGAGGGCTTCTTGTTATTCTCCCAGACGTAGTTCCCGTTACAGGTGGCGACATCCAGATCCTGCGTGACGGCCATATCCAGCAGGCGCTGGTACATGCCTGGTTTAAAGACATCATCAATATCCGGGAAAGAGAGATATTGACCCGTCGCAACGGCCAGACCGGTATTACGCGCGATGGATACACCCTGGTTTTGCTGTTCTATGACCTGCATCTGCGGCATTTTTTCTCGCCATTTCTCGACGATCTCCATCGAGCGGTCAGTAGAGCCGTCATTGACAATGATGACTTCCATGCTGTCGATGCGTTGATTGACAAGGCAGGTAAAGAACTGATCCAGGAAAGCTTCACCGTTATAAACGGCAACCACCACGCTTAACAATGGGGCTGAATTTTGCATAAGAAACCTGATTATTTTTGATTGTCGACCAGAGCAATATATTGCTGGCAAATGGCATTGATACCGAACGACGCGATGGTTGCATCGCCAACGACCGGCGGGGTGGTATAAATATCCGCCAGCGTTTTTGC
Source organism: Enterobacter sp. N18-03635 (assembly GCF_004006055.1). NCBI lineage: Bacteria > Pseudomonadati > Pseudomonadota > Gammaproteobacteria > Enterobacterales > Enterobacteriaceae > Enterobacter > Enterobacter sp. N18-03635. Next base: position 124,460 of record NZ_CP034769.1, read on the forward strand.
CAGTGACTCGTCATTTAACTCTGCCAGGCCGCGCGCTAAAGCCCCGGTAAGGATTTCGGCAGGGCCTCCTGGGCAATTTGTACTGACCGGTGGCGTCTGGCAGATAATGGCTTCGACCAGCACATTACCAAAACCTTCGCAGTCAGAACTTAACACTAAAAGGCGTGCCCCTTTAATCCAGGGATAGGGATTGGACTCGAACGGGCGGAAAACCGTTTTGTTTTCAATGCCCAAATCGCGGGCAAGCTGCTTGAGTTTTTGAATTTGAGCGTCAGATCCATTGCCCATCATGACCAGCGTTGTGTCAATTTTACTCAGAGCTAACGCACGTAAGAGACGGTCGTGGCGTTTGTGCTCATGGAAGCGGCCAACATGAATGATGTAATCCTTTCCCTGCATCTCGAAGGGCGCATCCGCCAGACGCTGAATTTCAGGAATATCGAAAGGATTATGGATAACCGCTTTGCGTCGAAGATTGAGCGCCAGCGTCTCGGAAAGATCGTTCAACACGGCGCCTGAGACGGCGACGACGTTGCGGTTTTCGTAGGTATGACGAATTTTAAGATGTTTAAACCAGCGCGAAAGCCCGCTGCGATGGCGAAGATAGGAGAACGAGAACATGCCATGCACGCAGAACCAAACTTTGTTACGTTCAAGGGCGCGGCAGTGCGCCACAATCCGGTCTGTTTTGTGCAGATGAGAGAACACCACATCAAATTTGCCGCTGCGTTCAGCCCGCTCAATAGCTTGATCCAGCAATTGGGCGCGGCGTGGAATTTCCGTCAGCTTTCGCCACGGTTTTTTACATGTGTCCTGAACAACCTGATAATCGATGCCCTCCGGGATGGCGTAGTCGCACACTTTCCGCAGAGAGAATAGAGAGACCTGATGCCCCATATCTATTAATCCGCGGGAGAGTGTAAGAACCGTTTTTTCAGCTCCTCCACCGGGTAAACCATCAATAATCATTAGGATGCGCATTTTTAATCCAGTAATTTTTGATAAAGCGTAATAAGCTGACTTGACAGTTTTTCGGGAGTGGCGTCTTTTACACGTTCACGTGCCGCTCGTCCCATATTGTTATTTTTTTCCAGTGAAGGGATAGCGGCTACCGCTTCCTTCAATGTACTGATATCAAGCGCGTCACAATAAAATCCGTTCTGGCCTTGTTGAATAAACTCTGCACCACCGCAACTCTCTGAAGTAATGACGGGCAAGCCGCAGGCCATCGCTTCAAGAATAACGTTAGGAAAGGGATCATACAGCGTTGGTAACAGTAAACCATCGGATAGCTGATAAAAAGGCAGAGTTTCTTTTTGCACCCCCAGGAAACGGATTTGCCCCTCGCAGCCTAACGAACGGGCGAGGTCGCGATAACGATTTTCTGCTTTATCTTGTCCAACCACAATCAGCCAGGCTGATGTTCCAGCAATAGCGCGTATGGCGCTCGCCAAGCCTTTTCGTTCAAACCCTGATCCTACAAAACAGAACACCACCGCATTGACCGGCAAACCAAATTGTTGGCGCAAAATCGCACGTTGCGCCGCCTGAGCCGGAATGAATCGGCTGGAATCAATAGAATTATAAATCACATGGATTTTATTTGCGTCAATATCAAAGTCTTCAACGATTTCGCGTTTGATCATCTCCGCATTACAAATTACGGCTTTTAACTCAGGTGCCTGATACATGTCCCGTTCCGCGCGCATCACGTAGCGGTGATAGCGGTCATACATCAGCATTTGCGCACGCCAGGCAGGTAAAATGCGCGCGCGCTGAAGCAGCCAGCGACGATGCACTCCATCACCCGCGCGATAGATATCACAACCCGGGATGCGCTCATGGCTTTGAACAATATCAAACTGCTGTTGCTGCCACAGCGCGCGCGCGGCTTGTGCAAACCCGCGTTCTCGACTGATGCGGCCCCATTTTTGAGGGTTGCAAATGTGGATATGCCAGTCGTCTTGCTTCTCTCCCTGCCACTCACGCGTGATGACGTTGAGTTCAAGGTTCTGATTGCTCAATGCGGTGAGAGCTCGCGAAACGAAGCGCTCTGCCCCGCCATCAGGGCGATATTTTTGGCGAACAATGGCCAGACGATGGTTTTTCATGACAGATATCTCCTTGCAGCGGAGACGACTGCATCAACAGGAATGGCATCGAGATAGCGTTCTTTTGTTTTAGTATCAATGGCATCCGGATCGGGCAGCGGGCCGTAATCGCCGGCCCAGATCACTTCCCCTTTAACCTGCCACGGTGACCAGAATGTCAGTTTTGATGGACCAAACAATGCCACGCAGGGCGTTTGCAGCGCGGCGGCCATATGCATTGGAACGGAGTCAACGCCAATAAACAGAGAGGCATGATCGATAAGCGATGCCAGTTGACGCAGCGTCAACTGGCCTGCCAGCGAAACCACGCCGGTTTTGGGTGCGGCAGCGAGAATGCGATCGATCATCGCCAGCTCTTTTTTATCCGGCCCCGCGGTGAGCACAATCGTATGACCATCCTGCTGCAGAGCAGTCATGGTTTGCGCCATCTTGTCTTCGCTCCAGCATTTAAAGAACCAGCGGGACGTCGGTTGGATCACGATATAGCTGTCGCCCACACCTTTCTGCGTCAATCTTTGACGGGCATGATCCCAGTCTTCTTCGGTGTAGGCCATGGTTACGGCAGGCTGTGGCGCGATCGGCAATGGCGCCAAAATGGAGAGATTCTGTTCGACCGTATGCAGGGATTTATGGCCTTCGACAGAGACCAGATCGGTATGACAAAAACGCCAGAACGCACTATTGCGTTTGTTAAACGCAAATCCGAGGCGAACGGGGGCACCGGTGAAACGGGTAACGATCGCGCTACGCCATTGATCGGCAAGGTTAATTACCAGATGATAATGCTGATTTCTTAACGCACACAACAACTGCCACTCTTTTTGAAGATGCTTCAGCGTGCCCAGCTGTTTCCATTTGCGATCAATTCCATAAATTGTACCGATCGCTGGATGCGCGGCGAGCATATCGCGGGTTTCTTCATACAGCAGGACATCAATCTGCGCCTGCGGCCATTTTTGACGTAACGAATCAATGACGGGAGTGGTCAGCAACATGTCGCCATGATGGCGGAGTTTGATAAGTAAAATGCGCAAATCAGGTGTGTCAGGTAAGTTATTCATCATCATCTTATCGGCGTTGTACTGATGGCAATTCTAATAGACCTGTTAGCGACTTGCACTCTTTCTCCATAATCTCAGTAATTTCCCTGGAAGGGTTTACTCATGCTTTGGAGAGTGCGTAACATAGCGCTAACTTTCCTGTCTTGCGGACTCATTATGAACAAACCAGCGTTTATCATCACAATTGATACTGAGGGCGATAATCTCTGGCAAAATCACCGCGTCATTAAAACGGAAAATGCGCGCTATCTGGCGCGTTTCCAGACGCTTTGCGAGCGTTTCGGCTTTAAGCCCGTGTGGCTGACCAATTACGAGATGGCGATCGAGCCCGTTTTCATCGAATTCGCAAGGGACGCGATCGCCCGCGGTCAGGGGGAGGTGGGAATGCACCTCCACGCATGGAATAGCCCGCCGGAACACGATCTCACGGGAGATGACTGGCGCTGGCAGCCTTATCTGATTGAATTTTCCGATGAGATGATGCGCGAGAAAGTGCTGTTCATGACCCGACTGCTGGAAGAGACCTTCCAGACCAAAATGTTAAGCCACCGTGCCGGACGTTGGGCATTTGACAGTCGCTATGCAAAATTGCTCGTTGAACTGGGTTACCAGGTTGATTGCTCCGTGACGCCACGCGTGAACTGGCGCAATGCGAAAGGCGCCCCGCAGGGCAATGGCGGAACGGATTACCAGCATTTCCCCGACCACGCCTATTTCATGGACTTAGACAATATTTCCCGGGCAGGTAATAGCCCATTACTCGAAGTGCCGATGAGCATTCAGTATAAACACCCGGCGTGGTTGAACACGATCAAACAGGGTTACGATCGGCTTCGGGGTAAATACCGTTCCCCGTCCGTCAACTGGCTAAGACCGTCCGGTGGGAATGCGGCGCAAATGATTCAGGTCGCACAGGAATGTCTGTCGCAGGGAAATGAGTACGTGGAGTTTATGCTTCATTCGTCGGAATTTATGCCAGGCGGAAGTCCTACGTTTAAAGATGAGGCAGCGATAGAAGGGTTGTATCAGGATTTAGAAACGCTCTTTGGCTGGTTATCCGATAAGACGGTAGGGATGACGCTGGCGGAGTTTTATCAATACAAGAAAAAATAATGCCCGCAATGCGGGCACTATCATTAACGTTGCCTGGTTTGCGAAAAAGGTGTACTCAGCGCAAACACAGTGACAAAGAAAATTAAGGCCTCTGAACTCAATAGTATGACGTCCGTCATGCCGTAGAGTAATAAAAGAAGCAGGGTCGTCAGCAGCAGGCCATTTTTGTTTTTTAGTGCGTAAGCGAACATCGATATATAGGCAAAGAATAATATCGCTAGCCCGGGGAACCCTTGCAGTGAATATTTTTCAATAAACTCATTGTGCAGATGCACTTTGATAAACTCGAGTGCGGCCGCAAGATGTGGATGCCCATTTTTCACATATTGCTGTGTCCATACTTCGCGGTCTTCAACTGATTGCCCTAAAGGATGGGCAAGTCCGTTTTGAATACCCACACTCCACATAGAGAAACGTGCGCCGAGCGAGGTTGCATCATTACCTTTTTGGTAATTTTCAACTTCAATTTGTGTTTGTTGTATCTTTGGTAAAATTAATGGCTTGTAGCTAACGACAACAATGCCCGCCACAATGCATAAGAAAATCAACGTTGATTTAAGATGTATTCTTCTGAAGTGGTAGAGCGTGAGTATAATCGCCAGGAGTAAATATAATCCCATTGCGGCACGCGTGCCCGTTAGAAGAATGACAAAGTAAGAGATTAAGATGATGAATCCTGCGGCTACATACAGTTTTATATTTTTCTGTAGATAAAGGCTATATACAAACGCCAGTGACAGTACAGAGTAAACATAGGCCGACACGGTTGCACGGTTTATGGCCATCTCGATACGCCCCATACCCTGCGATGCTTGCCATAAGCCATAGCCAGTAGCAAGAATAAACCCAGCACCAGAAGCGTATAAGAAATATTTCTGGAAGGATGCTTGATCAATGTAAGACTTAAACCGGTCAAGATAGAATATAAGGATACTCGCCAGAATCAATTTTTTACTTGCACCGAGATAATCGCTATAAACGTTCAAACCCTCGCTATGATACTCATACACCATATACCAGCTAAGATTAAGCAACCCGATTAATAAAATGGGCAATGCGATAGTAAAAGGGCGCACTGTGATCTTTTTATATTCGCAAGCTAAACCGATGATGCTGGCATAAATTGCAATATAGAAAAACTCGCGCTGCTTCCCTGAACTCAGCAGCGCCAGCGCAAGCGAAATAAGGCTCAATATCAGCGTAAGCTGATAAAGCCGCAGTTTTACTTTTTCCATAATGCCTCAATGACCCTTTTTTTGTAGCTGAAACGTACATCTCTGGAGAAGAAAAAAGAGAAAGAATAAAGAGCGTTTACCCGCTGCTTAACCAGTTTGAGTTGCTGGTCAGTCAGATGCTGGCGGTGGTTACTGTAAATATCAAACCAGTGACAATTCACAAGGTGTCTAAATGATGGCGGAAATGTTTTTTCCATCTGTAGTGTGCATTCAACCAGCATAGCGATTTTACTGGCGTCGAGTCGACTCGACAAACTGTCGCTACGTTTAATGTAATAATAGTGTCCCTGACGCTGATAAACTATTTTACTCGATTGCATCAGCATGCCGGGAAATACGGCGAAATCTTCATAGCAGATCATCGAAGGAATCGGGTTGCTTGCATACAATTTTCGATGCATGAATTGCCCGATGAGATGTGCCTGAAAATCTTTGTGCTGCAGGAACCGCTTTATTGCTTCATGCTGTGACAACGCAACAGGAGAGAAACCCTGCCAGTCGGCGGTGATTTTCTTAGTGTCGCGAATTTCCAGCAGGCGCGTCAGTAACATATCAGGGCGTTCTTTTTTGAGAAACTCCACGGCGTCCCTGATGCTGCTTGGTTTCAATCGGTCATCGCTATCCAGCATGGTAATATATTCACCTGAGGCCAGCGAGAGGGCACTGTTTCGAACATGACCTACGTTACGGTATTCAACGTATCGCGATTGGACATTTGGAAACGCTGGCAGCCATGCTTCAATAATATCCTGCGTTGAGTCATTGGAGCTGTCGTTAAAGATAATGATCTCTACATCGTTGCCCGCACCATCAATTGCCTTTTGCAGGCTTTCCAGGGTTGCGTGAAGCGTATCTTTAGCGTTATGCGCGGCAATAATGATGCTTAGAAAAGCCATAGTAATTATTTTCCCTGAGCATCAAAGGAGTATGCGGTTGCGTTAGTTGTTGATAACTCGCAAATAAAATGTTTGAGGTCACGTAGCGATTCTTCAGTTACAGCGAAGAGTTCTTCTCTGCTCTGTGAGAAGTAATACCGCGTTTCAAAAACGTATGAGCAAATGTTGTCATCATTTCCAATTAGCAATACGTTGCCCAGCGGACGCTGTTCATAGTGGCAACAAGGCCCGAACAATAGGATAACTGGCACTCCGACGGCATCGGCGATGTAAACATTCCCCGAGTCAGAGGCGATATAACAATCCATTTTAGAAATGGCCCACGGCAGCTCTTCAAGCGAGATTTTGCCAATCAGATTAATAAAGTTGGGCAGTTCACCATAAGTGCGGGTGATATCGTCCATCCACGATTGTTCATTTGGGGCGCCAAAAACATAAAATTCGCAAGGCAGGTCAGCGAGACGATCGGCAATTTGCTTCCAGATGACCGGCGGAACGGTTTTCGCTTTATTCCCGGCGGCTACGCTGATGCCAATGCGGATCACGCCGGGTTTATCGAGGATTGCCGGATAGGTTGCGGGTTTGTAAAGTGGCTTTGTGGCGTGCTTTGGCGAGTCTTGCCAGGTTAAGGTGCGATCGGCCAGCTTGAGATAATTCGTGACCGAAAGAGTCTTCTTACCATGTTCAACAATACCGTCTGCCGTGGCATAGAAAATACCGTGATACCATCTGCGCGTGTAAGTGCTTAAAAACTGTTTGTTTTTAGCATTACACACGGAGGCGAAAAAGAGATTTACGCTGTTAGGTTGCAGGAGATAGACATTGTCATAGCGATTCATGATCCGGCAGGCAAAGACCAGTTTTCGCCACAGGTTACGCTTATGCTGCTCGATGAAAAAAATTTCATCGATCGTCTCATCATGCTTCGCCAGCGCACCCACGCTACGACTGATGAGTACGTCGCTTTTTTGAAGGTATGCCAGAAGGGGCGTTGCATTAACAAAATCGCCGATTTTAGCTGTCTGGATGACCAGGATTTTACCTGTCTCTTTGCGGAACAGCTTTCGGATAAGCTTCACCGGAAAAAGTAAAATCAGCAGAAATACGTAACTCATGCGTTAGATATCCCTGTTGGAAAGCCAACGGCTGCCCTGTAAAAATGAAAAAATAGCATCTGCGCTGATATCCTTCGTTTGCTGGGTCGGGCTGACCATCTGATGCTGGTTCTTACCGTAACCCCCGATCAATCCGGGATCGGTCGGACCAAAAATCGTAATATTCGGACGATCCAGCGCCGCGGTTAAATGGCTTAAACCGGTATCAACGGAAACAACAGCATTCGCCCCTGCCAGCTGTGCAGCAACCTGCGCCAGCGTGAGTTTCGGCAATACCTCGACGTGCGAAAATCCTGCAGCCAGACGCTCTGCACGCTGCCGCTCATGTTCAGCGCCCCAGGGCAGTTTAATATGGATGCCGGTAGGTTGCATTAGTTCAATCAGGCTTCGCCAGTGCGTTTCCGGCCAGTGTTTATCGTCGCGAGTTGTGGCATGCAGGAACACAAGATAAGGCTGAGCACAGGGATCTGTATTGCGCAAAAAGTGCTGTGCAATGGCGTAGTCGCCCTGGGTTTCCGGTTTGGCATAGCCCAGGCTTTTTGCGAAAAGCTCGCGGGTACGTTCGACGGCATGCTGTTGCTTTGCGATGTAGTGGCGGCGGTTATAGAACAGGCTCGCCAGCGGTTCGCGGGCGGTGTGCCAGTCCATGCCGTGCTTTATGCCGCGTGCCAGACGCGTCACCAGCGCAGCGCTTTTCACCAGCCCCTGGGCGTCGATGATAGCGTCGTAATGTTGTGCCTGCACCGCCTCACGGAAGGCTTTGCGTTCGGCTTTAATTGGCGTGGAGAACCACGCTTTGCGCCAGCGGCGAATCGCCACCGGGATCACGAGGTCAACCGCTTCATGCCAGGTGGGGATCTGTGCGAAACCTTCTTCCACTACCCAGTCAAAACGAATGCCGGGAATGGCCCGCATGGCGTCCGTCAGTGACGGCAGCGTATGCAGAACATCGCCCATCGAAGAGGTTTTAACGATCAGTACCCGCATTCGTTATCCTTCTTCGCTCAGCAGCAGTTCGTTAAGTTCTTCGAGAACGCGCTCTGGGGTAATGTCGATCAGGCTCTGATGGTAGCCTTCTGCGGCATCGCCTTTGCGCACTTTGTGGTAGCCGGTGATCAGGCGAATGACGCGCGCTTTATGAGAAAGCGGGGGCGTGAAGTCCGGGCTACTTGGGCCATACAGCGCCACAAGCGGGCGGTTGAGCGCGGCAGCGACGTGCATCAGGCCAGAATCGTTACTTACTACAGCCTTACAGGCGGCAATCAGAATAACCGCCTGTTCAAGCTGCGTTTCTCCCGCCAGGTTGCGGCACCAGGCCTGCTGTTCATTACTGAGCGTCGCGAGAATTTCGTTGCCTGCCTCGTGGTCCTTTGCCGAGCCGAACAGGACAATCTGGTAGCCTTCGTCAATCAGCTGTTTCGCCAGCTCCGCATAATGATAGTGCGGCCAGCGTTTTGCCGGGCCGAACTCGGCGCCAGGGCAGAAGCCAATCATCGGGCGTTCAGACGAAAGACCAAACGCGTTACAGGTCTGGGATTTTTCACCGTCGTTAACCTGAAGCTGTGGCCAGAGCAACGGCTGCGGCAGGTCTTTCGCACTGCGCATCACGCCTTTGTCATAGGCCAAAGCCACGTAGCGTTCCACCATCAGCGGCCAGGCCTCTTTATCCAGCACCCGCGCATCGTTCAGCAGGCCGTAGCGCATTTCGCCGCGCCAGCCGGTACGGTGCGGTATCCCCGCAAAAAAGGGCACCAGGGCGGATTTAAAGGAGTTTGGCAGGACATACGCCCGATCGTAGCGCTTCTCGCGCAGGCTATGACCGAGTTTGCGGCGTTCGCCGATTTCCAGCGCCCCGTGGCCAAGCGGCATCGGGATGGCTTCATTCACTTCCGGCATACGCGACAACAGAGGACGGCACCATGCAGGTGCCATCACGTCGATTATCGCCTGGGGATAGCGCGCCTTGAGCGTGCGATAGAGACTTTGCGACATCATCATGTCGCCCACCCATGACGGGCCGATCACCAGAATCTTCATACTTACGCGTCGCGGTTCAGCCAGGCCATATATTCCGTTACGCCTTCGGCAACGGTCTTGAACGGCTTGTCATAACCCGCTGCGCGCAGGTTAGTCAGATCGGCCTGCGTGAATGCCTGATAACGGCCTTTCAGCTTGTCAGGGAACGGAATGTACTCAATGCTGCCTTTTTTGTGATACGCCAGCGTGGCGTCGGCCACTGCCTGGAAGGACTCCGCGCGGCCGGTCCCCAGGTTGAAGATGCCGGATACGCCGTTTTCCCAGAACCACAGGTTCACTGCGGCAACGTCGCCTACGTAGACGAAATCACGCTTAAAGCCGTCACTGCCTTCGAACAGTTTCGGACTTTCGCCGTTATTCAGCTGGGTGTTCAGGTGGAACGCTACGCTTGCCATACTGCCTTTGTGGCCTTCGCGCGGTCCGTAGACGTTGAAGTAACGGAAGCCGACGATCTGCGAGTTCGCTTCCGGCAGAACCTGACGCACGTACTCGTCGAACAGAAACTTAGAATAACCGTAGACGTTCAGCGGCTGTTCATACTCGCGGGACTCGATGAAGTCTGAGGTGCGGCCGCCGTAGGTTGCAGCAGAGGAGGCGTACAGGAACGGAATTTCACGCTCCAGGCAGTAGTGCAGGATCTCTTTGGAGTACTGATAGTTGTTGTCCATCATGTACTTACCGTCCCACTCGGTGGTGGAAGAACACGCACCTTCGTGGAAGATGGCTTCGATCTCGCCGAACTCTTCGCCTGCCATAATCTGGATAAGGAAGTCTTCTTTATCCATGTAGTCAGCGATGTTCAGATCCACCAGGTTAACAAACTTGGTGCCGTCTTTCAGGTTGTCAACCACCAGGATGTCGGTGATGCCTTTGTCATTGAGAGCCTTAACAATATTGCTGCCGATAAAGCCCGCGCCGCCGGTAACGATGATCATAACTGTAACCTTTGAAGTGTGGAGCCCGGGGACAATCCCGGACGCTAATGTCTCTATCATATCATTAGTATGGCTGCCCTTCAGCCATTCACCTTCACAGCGCAGGGGTACGCGTGATTTATGCTGCAAAAACGACAAGAGATGACGTGTCATCTCGTCATGAACTATAGGTTTGGGTAATATGTCCCGAAATTTGCCGAGTCTGGAGAATTGCAATGCGTGGTGATTTTTACAAACAGTTAAACAGCGACCTCGACACCGCACGTGCGGAAGGGTTGTTCAAGGAAGAGCGTATTATCACGTCTGCCCAGCAGGCGGACATCACCGTTGCCGACGGCAGCCATGTGATCAACTTTTGTGCGAACAACTACTTAGGTCTCGCAAATCACCCTGAGCTGATTGCCGCTGCAAAAAACGGCATGGACACCCACGGTTTCGGCATGGCCTCCGTACGCTTTATCTGCGGTACGCAGGACAGCCACAAACAGCTTGAGCAAAAGCTGGCGAGCTTCCTCGGAATGGAAGACGCGATTCTTTACTCCTCCTGCTTTGACGCCAACGGCGGTCTGTTTGAGACCCTGCTCGGTGCAGAAGATGCGATTATCTCCGACGCCCTGAACCACGCTTCCATCATCGACGGCGTACGCCTGTGTAAAGCGAAGCGTTTCCGCTACGCCAACAACGATATGGTTGAGCTGGAAGCGCGCCTGAAAGAGGCTCGTGAAGCGGGTGCTCGCCACGTGCTGATCGCCACCGACGGCGTGTTCTCCATGGACGGCGTGATCGCCAACCTGAAGGGCGTGTGCGACCTGGCGGATAAATACGACGCGCTGGTGATGGTCGATGACTCTCATGCGGTCGGTTTTGTCGGCGAAAACGGCCGCGGTTCCCACGAATACTGTGACGTGATGGGCCGCGTGGACATCATCACCGGCACGCTGGGCAAAGCGCTCGGCGGCGCGTCCGGCGGCTATACCGCCGCGCGTAAAGAGGTGGTCGAGTGGCTGCGTCAGCGCTCCCGTCCGTATCTGTTCTCCAACTCCCTGGCGCCGGCGATTGTTGCCGCCTCCATTAAAGTGCTGGAGATGGTGGAGTCCGGCGCTGAGCTGCGCGACCGCCTGTGGTCCAACGCCCGTCTGTTCCGTGAAAAAATGAGCGCCGCAGGGTTTACCCTGGCCGGTGCCGACCATGCGATCATTCCGGTGATGCTCGGCGATGCGGTCGTCGCGCAGCAATTTGCCCGCGAACTGCAGAAAGAAGGGATTTACGTCACCGGGTTCTTCTTCCCGGTGGTGCCAAAAGGTCAGGCGCGTATCCGCACCCAGATGTCTGCGGCGCATACGCCTGAACAAATTGAACGTGCGGTAGAAGCCTTTACCCGCATTGGTAAACAGCTGGGCGTAATTGCCTGAGGACGTGTGATGAAAGCGTTATCCAAACTGAAAGCGGAAGAAGGGATTTGGATGACCGACGTGCCGGAGCCGGAAGTCGGTCATAACGATCTGCTGATCAAAATTCGTAAAACGGCCATCTGTGGTACTGACGTTCACATCTATAACTGGGACCAGTGGTCGCAGAAAACCATCCCGGTACCGATGGTTGTCGGTCACGAATATGTCGGCGAAGTGGTGGGTATCGGCCAGGAAGTGAAAGGCTTCAAAATTGGCGACCGCGTCTCCGGTGAAGGCCATATTACCTGCGGCCACTGCCGTAACTGCCGCGGCGGGCGTACTCACCTGTGCCGTAATACCATCGGCGTGGGCGTGAACCGTCCGGGCTGCTTCGCGGAATATCTGGTGATCCCGGCCTTTAACGCGTTCAAAATCCCGGACAATATTTCTGACGATCTGGCCTCTATATTCGACCCGTTCGGCAATGCGGTGCACACGGCGCTCTCTTTCGACCTGGTTGGTGAAGACGTGCTGGTCTCCGGCGCGGGCCCAATTGGCATTATGGCGGCAGCCGTGGCGAAGCACGTGGGTGCGCGCAACGTTGTGATCACCGATGTGAACGAATACCGCCTGTCGCTGGCGCGCAAAATGGGCGTCACCCGTGCGGTGGATGTCTCGAAAGAGAGCCTGAGCGACGTGATGGAAGAGCTGGGCATGACCGAGGGCTTTGACGTGGGTCTGGAGATGTCCGGCGCGCCACCGGCGTTTCGCACCATGCTCGACACCATGAACCACGGCGGTCGTATTGCGATGCTGGGTATTCCGCCATCGGATATGTCTATCGACTGGAACAAGGTCATCTTCAAGGGGCTGTTCATTAAGGGCATCTATGGCCGCGAAATGTTCGAGACCTGGTACAAGATGGCGGCGCTGATCCAGTCCGGTCTGGATCTGTCCCCGATTATCACTCACCGTTTCTCCATCGATGAGTTCCAGCAGGGCTTTGACGCGATGCGTTCCGGCCAGTCAGGGAAAGTGATCCTGAGCTGGGATAAGTAATCAAAAAGGGGCCTGAGGCCCCTTTTTTTATTGATTCTTTTTCTCTTCGTCCGTCAGGTAGCGCACCTTGCGGGTGTAGTCCTGACCTTTGAACAGCAGTTTGTTATCCGGTGATTCAAGATATTTTTGCCATTCTGAGAGAGGGAAACCGCCGTGCGCGCCAATCACCTCTTTCGGGACTACGGCTTCCTGCCCGCCGATCTTCTTGGAGACCGGCCAGTTCATCCAGTCACCCAGGTTAACCGTTTTTAAATCCAGCATGTCCAGCAGCGCGGCGAGCGGCAGCTGATCGGTCGGCGGCTGCGTGTCGTCCATCAGTTCCCAGGTATCCTGGAACAGCGTCAGCCACAGCGGGCAGATACGGCGCCAGGTTTTTTTAGTTGCCGCAAGAAACGCGCCGTTAACGTGATCGACCAGATAAGGGCGCACCGTCTCCTTGTAATACGCCGGCACTTTCTCCGCAGGCGCACCTTCCAGCTTGGCAATCATTTTACCCTGACGGAAGCTGGAGTAGATGTGCATATCGGCCATGTTGATCTCTGGCATCTTCAGCAGATTGAGATCGGAATCGATCATCAATATCCCTTCACCGCGAGCCTGTAGCGGGGCGTTAAGCTTCACCAGACGGCTGAGGTAGATCTGCTTATAGCGGTAACTTTCCTCACGAACGGGAAGGTTAAGCGTCACTACGCGGGTTTTAGGCGGCAGTATCCCAAAGGCGGATTCGGGTTGATCGCTGACGATGACGATTTCGCTCACCCCGGTGGCATAACGTTCCGCGAAGGTGGCAGAGAGTAATGCTTCTTCGACGAAATCTGCGCCGGTACACGGAATCACAATAGAGTCCACCGCAGCAAGCGCGCCCGTCACGGGAAGAGAGCTGTAAGGAATGTTGTGTCGCCCGGTGATATGACGATAGCGAGCATTAAGAAATTTAAACATAGTTATCTCGTTTGTTCAGCGCGCGCCAAGCACGGCTTCGACACCGCTGACGTAGTTTTCAATGGCGTAGTTATGACAGACGTTCTGGTAAGCAGCTGCCGCCAGTCGAGCCCGCAGTTCCGCGTCTGCCCAGATATTGTCCAGATGTTGTGCAAGTTGTGAAACATCGCTCCAGGGGAAGAGCAGCCCTGTCGAATCATGGTCAATTAATTCCGCCGTGCCGGTTACCTGAGAGCCAATCACGGGGATATTGAGAAGCATCGCTTCCAGCACCACGCGCGGTAGCCCTTCGCTTTTTGAGGCGAGGATAAAGGCGTCAAACGTAGCGAGGTAATCAAACGGGGTGTTCTGAAAACCGGTGAAGATGACGTGATGTTCAATTCCCAGCGCTCGGGCCTGTTCCGCTAAAGCGCGGCGTTCGGCACCTTCGCCGACCAGCACCATTTTCCATTTCGCCTGCGGATGCTTCTCGCTGAACTGTGCCAGCGCCTCCAGCGTGTGGTGGTTGGCTTTGCGAGGGATTAAGGATCCAATACTGCCGAACACAAACGTGTCGTCATCAATATTCAGGCGCTGGCGCATCGCACTTCGGTCAGGCAAAGGCTGGTGGATGTCGATGGCATTATTGACCGTCGTACACAGTTCGGGCCGGACGCCATGCTGAAGTAACACGCGTTCAACGCCATGCGAGACGGCGATGATTTTTGTTGCATGGGCATTAACCAGCTTTACCAGAGGTAGAGTCAATACAGGTTCAATGCGGCAGTGTTGGATCACCCGCGCCTGCAGGTTCGCCGCCGCCAGATAGCCTTCTTCATTTGAGCCAGGCTGGTTATTCATATAGAGCGTATCGAAACCGCCCTGCGAGAAAAGAGTTTCGATCTTGCTGACGTTAGGCCTGATGCGCCACATAATATCCACGTGACGCGTTAATGCTTTGCGGGCGCTGCGCGAGAAAAACAGCAGGCTACGTCCAGCTTCCTTCAGCAATTTGGCCCAGACCGGCTGCGGACGTTGAGGGATCACGATGAGCGGGATCCCGATGCCGTTGAGCACCTGGCCAATCGTCTCACCTTCGGCACGACTATAATCACTGTAAAAACAACAGGTAATATCGAATTTATCGCGATTGATTCGCTTCAGGAGCTCAAGCATACTGTTGGTGCCTCCCCCCCATTCTTTACCCGTATCCAAGAGGAGAATTTTTCTTTTGTGCGGCATGTCTGAATCCGTGTGCTACCCTTCATCTGACAGCATTATAAAGAATCTGTTGAAATAAAATAGATTTTTCTATTTTATTGCGCTTCAGGATTAGAGAAAATTTCAAGCGCGTTTATTTTAAAAGTGTGATTCAGGACTTTAACCATCTCTACTCATTTATATAGTATTAATAATATTAATTTAGGCTGCTATTGAGAGTGGGAAAATGTTTAAAATAACGGTCTGCTTATTAACGTTTAATTCTGAGAGATTGTTGCATGATGTTATTCCGCCTCTTTTAAAAATAGCGGATGAAGTCGTCGTGGTTGATTCAGGGAGTACGGACAAAACACGATATATTTGTGAAAGCTTTGGACTGCTCCCGGTCTATAAAAAATTTGGCTGGCATGGCGAGCAGATGAACCATGCCATATCCTTAGCCAGCAATGACTGGGTCCTGTGCATCGATAGCGACGAAATTCTTGACCAGGAAACGGTTAATGCCATTTTAAGGTTAAAAGCAGGTGATGAGCCTGACCCCGGAACGGCATGGCGAATATGCCGCCACTGGTTTGTTCTGGGTGAAGAAGTCCGGACGATTTATCCTGTTTCATCCCCTGATTATCCTGTGCGTCTTTTTAACCGTAAACAGTCCCGGTTTAATAACCGACCGGTAGACGATCAGGTCGAAGGTTTTCTCCGTTGTGAACGTATTCAGGGTTATGTAAAACATGATACGTTTCCCACGTTGCACGAGCTTTTTAATAAATTAAATTGTTATACAACCCGCCTGGTTCAACATCAAAAAATACGGCCCTCTGTTGGGCGCGGCGTAATCAGCGCCATCGGTGCTTTTTTCAAATGGTATCTTTTTAGCGGCGCCTGGCGTAAGGGCAAAGTGGGGGTGGCAACGGGACTGTATGCCACAGCCTATAGTTTTTTGAAGTATTTCAAATCCTGGTATCAGCATCAGGAAAAAAAAAGAGTCCGTTGCTAACGAGCAGACGGACTCACAGATTGCGAAATAGGCGTCAGGCTTTCTTGCCCCATCCCTGCCACTGCTGCTGGACGTATTTCACCAGCGTACTGTTACTGATGCTGTCTCCGATGACGGAGAAGAAGCGTGTCGCATAGACCGGTTCAAGCGGCTGCTTCGATACACAGCGCTTCACGCCGCGGAACGGATTACGCGGCGCTGTCGGTACGGGCTGCGCAGAATTCGGTGTAGAGGTATCCACCTGCGGCTCGTTCAGTAGATCGCTCGGACGTACGAGCGTGATATCGGAAGGCAAGGTCGGCAGCATCTGCTGCAGGACGCGAACGGTAGACGGGTGCGGGTGACCGATGGCGATGGCTGAGCCATTGCGGCGGGCCAGCTGTACCGCGCGATTAAACTGCATGCGGATATCGGCTTCGTTCTGGGTATCATCCAGGAACACCTTGCGCTTAATTACCTTTACGCCCGTTCCCTGAGCGGCACGCATCGCCTGGCTGTTGCCGATGGTCATGCTGTCGAGGAAGTAGAGGTTGTAACGCTCCAGCGCCTGCATCACTTTGAGCATCCCGTACAGGCTTGACGTCATCGCGCTGCCCATATGGTTGTTCAGCCCTACGGCATACGGCACTTTGTTGTAGGCGTCACGGATGATGCGCTCGATTTCCTCGCTGCTCATGTCCGGGCGCAGGGTATCTTTTTCCAGCGGCTGCTTGCTGAGAGGTGCCATTGGCAGATGGATCAGCACCTGATGGCCGCTGCTGTGTGCTTTGGTCGCCATCTCACGCGCGTGGGGCGCATTTGGAAGGACGGCGACAGAGATGGCCGACGGCATCGCCAGCACCTGATTTTCATAGTGCGGACGATAACCGAAGTCATCAATCACGATAGCGAGTTTACCTGCGTATACCGGTGCAGTCAGCGCCAGCGCGCTGACGACGGAGAAAACCATTCGACGAAATTGAAGCAAAACTTATCTTCCCAACCACGGCTGTGGATTGACCGCCTGACCCTGGCGACGAATTTCGAAATAGAGTGACGGGCGGCCCTGACCGCCACTGCTGCCCACAAGGGCGATGGGTTGGCCGGCGCGCACCTGCGTGCCGACGCTGACCAGCGCGCTCTGGTTGTAGCCGTAAAGGCTCATATCACCTTTACCGTGTTCGACCACCACCACCAGTCCGTAACCCTGCAGCCAGTCGGCCAGAATCACGCGGCCATCGGCGATGGCTTTCACTTCGCTACCTTCAGACGCACCGATAACGATCCCTTTCCAACGTAGCTCACCCTGCAGCTGTTCGCCATAGCGATGCAGAATTGAACCACGAACGGGCCAGAAAGCCTGGCCGCGAGGAGAACCCAAACCGCCGGTACGCGACATCAGGGAACGTTCGCTCTCGCTTGGCTTGTAGGTGGTGCCTTTGCGGGACGCTTCCTGCTGCTTGTCGCGAACGGCCTGCGCCTCGCGCGCTTCTTTTTCGGCACGCGCTTTCGCCGCGGCTTCCGCACGGGCGATGCTGTTACGCAGTTTTGATTCGTTGGCGCGCATTTCGCTCAGCTGGCTCTGTCCTTCCTGAATAGAGGATTCAAGGCCGGAAAGGGTTTTCTTACGCTCGTTGCGCGCCTGCTCGAGCTTCGCCTGCTGGGCCTGCTGATCGTAGAGCAGCGTCTGCTGCTGGCTCTGCTTCTCTTCCAGCTCGGCTTTTTGCGTGGAAACTTCTTCGCGCGTCTGCTTCAGCTGCGCGATAGTCTCCTGGCGCGCCTGGTTGAGATAGCCAAAGTAAGCCTGCAGGCGCTGGCCGCGCTGGCTCTCTTCGCCGCTGAGGATCAGCTGGAGTCCGGTATGTTCACCCTGGCGGAATGCGGCATCAAGCTGTGCGGCAAGATTGCGCTCCTGCGCATCGCGCTGGCGTTCCAGTTTGGCAATCGACGCGTTCATCTCGTCGATCTGCTTGTTCAACTGGGCAAGGGTGTTTTGCGTTTCACGGAGTTTACGCGCGGCGGCGGAGATCGCCTCTTCCTGTTGCTTTAGCTGGGCAAGAAGTGCGGATCGCTGCTGTTGCTGCTGGCGTACCGCACGCTCTTTGGCGGCGATATCGGCCTGAATGGATTTCAGCTGGTCGCGGTCATCCGCGTGGGCGGATGCGGCGCACAGCAATACGCCAGCGCTGAGTGCGCTGGCGTAAAACAGAGGTCTGACTGATAACCTAAGCGGCTTCACGACCCATGTGATTGAAAAAATCGCCTTTCCCCTCATGGGGAGCGATTATTCCACGATGAACAGCGGCTTACCAGTCATCTCTTCAGGGATCGGCATCCCCATCAGCGACAGCATGGTTGGCGCGATGTCAGAAAGCTTGCCACCCTCCACTGCTTTCAGTGATTTATCACCCACATAAATCAGCGGAACGGGCAGGTTGGTGTGGGCGGTATGCGCCTGGCCGGTCGCCGGGTCGCGCATCTGTTCAGCGTTACCGTGATCTGCGGTGATCAGCAGCTGGCCGCCAACGGATTCAACAGCTTTCGCAACCTGATCAACGCAGTGATCCAGTGCTTCAACCGCTTTCACTGCCGCTTCCATCACCCCGGTATGACCCACCATGTCGCCATTCGGGTAGTTACAAATGATGGTGTCATATTTACCGCTCTCGATGGCCGCAACCAGTTTTTCCGTCAATTCTGCAGAGCTCATTTCTGGCTGCAGATCGTAGGTCGCGACTTTCGGTGAGTTGATCAGAATGCGGTCTTCGCCTTTGAACGGCTCTTCAACGCCGCCGTTAAAGAAGAAGGTCACGTGCGCGTATTTTTCAGTTTCGGAAATACGCAGCTGCGTTTTGTCGTTCTTCGCCATCCACTCACCGAAGGTGTTTGCCAGCGAGGCCGGTGGGTATGCGCACGGCGCTTTGATGTCTGCCGCATATTCGGTCAGCTGGATGAAGTCGATGTTTACCACTTTCTTGCGGGCAAAACCGTCGAAGTCGCTGTTGACGAAAGCACGGGTGATTTCGCGCGCGCGGTCAGCGCGGAAGTTCATGAAGATCAGCGCGTCGCCATCTTCCATGGCGGCGTCGGTCTGGCCTTCAGCGCGAATGACGGACGCTTTGACGAATTCGTCGTTTTCATCACGAGCATAAGCTGCTTCCAGCGCTTCAACGGCGGTCGCGAACTGGAATTCACCTTTTGCCAGGGTCAACAGGTCATAGGCCTGTTCAACGCGATCCCAGCGGTTGTCGCGGTCCATGGCGTAGTAACGGCCAATAATGGATGCTACGCGGCCTTTACCCAACGCGGTGAATTTGTCTTCGAAGGCTTGCAGAGAGCCTTTTGCGCTGCGTGGTGGCGTATCGCGACCGTCCAGGAAGGCGTGCAGATAGATTTTTTCTGCACCGCGTTCAGCGGCCAGTTCAACCATCGCCATGATGTGATCTTCGTGGCTGTGCACGCCGCCAGCAGAGAGCAGGCCCATAATGTGTACAGCCTTGCCAGCGGCAACGGCTTTATCGACCGCGCCAGACAGCGTTGGGTTGGAGAAGAAGGTGCGTTCTTTGATTTCAACGTCCAGACGCGTCAGGTCCTGATACACAATACGCCCGGCGCCCAGGTTTACGTGACCGACTTCGGAGTTGCCCATCTGGCGGTCCGGCAGGCCCACTTCCAGGCCAGACGCGTCAATCAGCGTATGTGGACGTTTTGCCCACAGGGCATCCATGACCGGGGTTTTGGCGTTGAAAATAGCGTTATCCTGGCTATCTTCACGGTAGCCATAACCATCAAGAATCACCAGTACCATAGGTTTTTTAGAAACCGACATTGCGACAACCTCATGCTCAAGAGTCAAAATTTGCGTAATTTTACTACAGCTGAATCGATCAAATAGCCGCAGAAGATCAAAGAAAGCGCAGGGGCAAGGTGCCCTCCAGACCATTTTGAGGCATTTTTTTAGGTGGCATGCCGCAGAAAATGGATTAGGTTATGGTCGCTGGCTGTATTTGCCAGAACGCACAGGTATACTCCTGTCCTGGTTTTTTTTATCACTTAGTCGGGAGTAGTTACCCTCCATGCAAGAAATTATGCAATTCGTTAGCCGCCATCCGGTTCTGAGCATCGCGTGGATTGGCCTGCTGGCTGCTGTGCTGTTCACCACATTTAAGAGCCTGACGTCTAAGATTAAGGTTATCACCCGTGGTGAAGCGACGCGTCTGATTAACAAAGAAGATGCCGTCGTTGTCGATCTGCGTCAGCGTGACGATTTCCGTAAAGGTCACATTGCGGGCGCAATCAACCTGTTGCCAGCTGAAATCAAAGCGAACAACGTCGGTGAGCTTGAAAAACACAAAGCCCAGCCGATTATCGTTGTCGATGCGACCGGCATGCAGGCACAAGAATCTGCCAGCGCGCTTCATAAAGCAGGCTTCGAAAACGTAACTGTGCTGAAAGAAGGTATTTCCGGCTGGAGCGGGGAAAATCTTCCTTTGGTGCGCGGTAAATAAGGAGTTCAGTCATGGCCAATATTGAGATCTATACCAAAGCGACGTGTCCGTTCTGCCATCGTGCGAAAGCGCTGCTGAACAGCAAGGGCGTCACGTTCCAGGAACTGCCAATCGACGGTGACGCGATTAAACGCGAAGAGATGATCAAACGTAGTGGTCGCACGACGGTTCCGCAGATTTTTATTGATGCGCAGCACATTGGCGGCTGTGATGACTTGTATGCGCTCGACGCCCGTGGTGGACTCGAGCCGCTGCTGAGCTAAGAGACTTTAGGACAATTAAAAAGGGTATTTCCATGTCAGAACAAAACAACACCGAAATGACTTTCCAGATCCAGCGTATCTACACCAAGGACGTCTCTTTCGAAGCGCCAAATGCGCCACACGTTTTCCAGAAAGATTGGCAGCCAGAGGTTAAACTTGATCTGGATACCGCCTCTACCCAACTGGCAGATGACGTGTATGAAGTCGTGCTGCGTGTGACCGTTACCGCATCCCTGGGTGAAGAAACTGCATTCCTGTGTGAAGTACAGCAGGGCGGCATCTTCTCTATCGGCGGTATCGAAGGCAACCAGATGGCACATTGCCTGGGTGCGTACTGCCCGAACATTCTGTTCCCGTATGCGCGTGAATGCATCACCAGCCTGGTTTCTCGCGGTACATTCCCGCAACTGAACCTTGCGCCAGTTAACTTTGATGCGCTGTTCATGAACTATCTGCAGCAGCAGGCTGGCGAAGGTGCTGAACAACATCAGGATGCCTGATGAGCACTGTTAATGCGTCAATGACTGTGATCGGTGCCGGCTCATACGGCACCGCTCTTGCCATCACGCTGGCAAGAAATGGTCACGATGTGGTCCTCTGGGGCCACGACCCAAAACATATCGCAACGCTGCAGCGCGACCGCTGTAACGTGGCGTTTCTCCCGGACGTTCCGTTCCCTGACTCCCTGCACCTTGAAAGCGACCTTGCGACCGCGCTGGCGGCCAGCCGCAACATTCTGATTGTGGTTCCGAGTCATGTCTTTGGCGACGTGCTGCGTCAGATTAAGCCGCTGATGCGCCCGGATGCGCGCATTGTCTGGGCGACTAAAGGACTGGAAGCCGAAACCGGACGCCTGCTGCAGGACGTTGCCCGTGAAGCGCTGGGTGATGAGATCCCGCTGGCGGTCATCTCCGGCCCGACCTTTGCCAAAGAGCTGGCCGCTGGCCTGCCGACGGCGATTTCGCTGGCCTCAACCGATCGGGCCTTCTCAGACGATCTTCAACAGCTGCTGCACTGCGGCAAGAGCTTCCGCGTCTACAGCAACCCCGATTTTATCGGCGTGCAGTTGGGCGGAGCGGTGAAGAACGTGATTGCGATTGGTGCCGGGATGTCAGACGGCATTGGTTTTGGTGCCAACGCGCGTACGGCGCTGATCACCCGCGGTCTGACCGAGATGTCCCGCCTGGGCGAAGCGCTGGGTGCCGATCCGGCCACCTTTATGGGAATGGCTGGCCTGGGCGACCTGGTGCTGACCTGTACCGACAACCAGTCTCGTAACCGCCGTTTTGGCATGATGCTCGGACAGGGCAGCAATGTGAAAGACGCGCAGGAGAAGATTGGTCAGGTGGTGGAAGGCTACCGCAATACCAAAGAAGTCCGCGAGTTGGCGCACCGTTTCGGTGTCGAAATGCCAATAACCGAGGAAATTTATCAGGTATTATATTGCGGAAAAAATGCGCGCGAGGCAGCATTGACCTTATTAGGTCGTGCGCGCAAGGACGAGCGCAGCAGTAACTAGTCGGAACCGTTGTCACCTGAATGACCCAGCCAGCGCAGAACTGGCTGGTCATTAACTATCGTCTGGAGTAAGCAATGCCGTGTGAAGAACTGGATATCGTCTGGAACAACATTAAAGCCGAAGCCCGGGCGCTGGCCGACTGTGAGCCTATGCTGGCCAGTTTCTACCACGCAACGCTACTCAAGCACGAAAACCTCGGCAGCGCGCTCAGCTATATGCTCGCCAACAAGTTGGCATCCTCAATAATGCCTGCTATCGCTATCCGTGAAGTGGTGGAAGAGGCTTACGCCGCTGACCCGGAAATGATCGCCTCTGCCGCCTGTGATATCCAGGCGGTGCGCACGCGTGACCCGGCGGTCGATAAATATTCTACGCCGCTGCTGTACCTGAAAGGCTTCCACGCTCTGCAGGCGTACCGCATTGGCCACTGGCTGTGGAATGAAGGCCGCCGCGCGCTGGCGATCTTCCTGCAAAACCAGGTTTCCGTGACGTTTCAGGTTGATATTCACCCGGCGGCTAAGATTGGCCGTGGGATCATGCTCGACCACGCCACCGGGATTGTTGTCGGGGAAACGGCAGTGATTGAAGACGACGTCTCGATCCTGCAGTCGGTTACCCTGGGCGGTACCGGCAAAACCAGCGGCGATCGCCATCCGAAAATTCGTGAAGGGGTGATGATAGGCGCGGGTGCCAAAATTCTTGGCAATATCGAAGTCGGACGCGGCGCGAAGATCGGCGCAGGTTCCGTGGTGCTCCAGCCTGTGCCACCGCATACTACCGCCGCTGGCGTACCGGCGCGCATCGTCGGTAAACCAGACAGCGACAAGCCGTCCATGGACATGGATCAGCACTTCAACGGCATTCACCATACCTTCGAGTATGGCGACGGCATTTAACTTCTGAGAATGGCGCCCGGATATTCCAGCTGGCGCCATGCTTCATACACCACCACCGACACCGCGTTCGACAGGTTCATGCTGCGGCTGTCCGGCATCATCGGAATACGGATTTTCTGCTCAGCGGGCAGGGCATCCAGAATCGTGGCCGGCAGGCCGCGGGTTTCCGGGCCAAACATCAGATAGTCACCTGCCTTATAGCTCACGGCGCTGTGCGCCGGCGTGCCTTTGGTGGTCAGGGCGAACATGCGCTGCGGCTGCTCGGCTTCCAGAAACGCGGCGTAATCGTGGTGGCGAATAACGGCGGTAAATTCATGATAATCCAGCCCTGCGCGACGCAGACGTTTGTCGTCCCACGTAAAGCCCATTGGCTCAATGATGTGCAGACGAAAACCGGTGTTGGCGCACAGGCGGATAATATTGCCGGTATTCGGCGGAATTTCTGGTTCGAATAAAACGATGTTAAGCATGCTGCCCCCTTAATTGCGGGGGCAGGATAGCAGAAAAGAGAGGAACTACGCGACGCCGGGCTCCTGCGAGCGGCTGTACAGCATTTTGTAGACGGTTGCCGCGGCGGCCACCAGAGCGGGTATGCTGAGGATCATTAAAATACTGTCCGCCTGCCACTGCATCGAAAGAAGCTGGGCGCTGGTCATGGTTCCCACCACGCCGCCAAAGCGGCCGATCCCCTGCATCCAGGCGATGCCCGTCGCGCGGCACTCGGTAGGGTAAAAGGTGGCGGCCAGGGTTTGCATGCCCGACTGCGCGCCGTTCATTGCGATCCCCATCAGGAAGATCAGCCCGCCAAACAGGGCGATATGATTATGCTCCATGCCGAGTAGCAGGATCAGCCCCATCGTCAGGATAAACCCGCCCGCGACCACCTTGTGCGCTTCCCAGCGGTCCATCATCCAGCCCGCGAGCAGGATCCCGGCCGTGCCGCCGAAGGTGAACAGCGAGGTGAGCCAGGCAGACTCCGCCAGGGCATAACCCATTCCCTGCATCAGCGTCGGCATCCAGCTCAGCAGGACGTAGTAAATCACCAGCCCCATAAAATAGGTCACCCACAGCATCAGGGTGCCGGGCAGCCAGGGCATGGAAAACAGCTGCGACACGCTCCCTTTTTTAGACGCGACTTTCTCCTCCGCCAGGAAAAAGCCCGTGACGCTATCCAGCGTGCTGCGGGCGAACCGGCTGGCGATGCGGCGGACCTGCATGACATCTCTTCCGCGCTGCACCAGAAACTTCACCGACTCCGGCAACAGCAGCGCCAGCAGCAGCGTTAAAATCAGCGGTGCAATTGCGCCGGTCAGCAGCACGCTTCGCCAGCCGTGGTGGGGAATCAGCCAGGACGAGATCGCGCCGCCGCCCGCCGCACCCAGAGGGAAGCCGCAGTACATGGTGTTAATCGCCATGGCGCGACAGCGCTGGGGGGCAAACTCGGAGATAAGCGTAATGGCGTTGGGCATCGCAGCACCGAGCCCGAGCCCCGTCAGGAAGCGCCACAGCGTCAGGGTATTCAGACTTTGCGCCCAGGCCGTCCCCAGGCTCGCCAGGCCGAAGAACAGGCACGAAAAGACCAGCACGCGCTTGCGCCCCATCCGGTCCGATACCGGACCGGCGATCAGCGCACCCAGCGACAGCCCCAGCAGCGCCGCGCTCAGCACCGGCCCCAGATCCTGTTTATGAATCCCCCATTCTGCCGACAGCGTAGGCGCGATGTAGCCCATCGCCGCCGTATCAAAGCCATCGATCGCCAGAACCAGAAAGCCCAGCACAATGAGCAGCCAGTGAAATCCTGAAAAGCGACTTTCATCGATCACCTGCTGAATATCCACCTTACCTGAATACGCCATACGCTCCCCTCTGATGTGATGTTGTTTTTGTGTTCTTGTCTTTGCTTGTCTATACAATTGCGGACGGCAGGCGGATGTCAAATTTTCTTATCCAATATGTTATCTGGATGTTATTTTTGGCATAAAAAAGCGCCCGAGGGGGACTTCGGGCACATGAGAAAGGGGGAGTAACCGGAGAAGGTCAGGCCGCGTTTCCCTGAGCAAGGGGAGCCAGCGCTGCCGGTAATTTGCTTAACTCCTGCACCAGGGAATCTCTGCTGATTTCGCCGATCGTTTTCGCACCGGTGAGCGTCATCGCCACCTTCATCTCTTTTTCGATCAGGTTGAGCAGATTCGCCACGCCTGCCTGACCGGCCGTCGCCAGGGCGTACAGATACGCGCGTCCCAGCAGCACGCTGTCGGCGCCCAGCGCAATCATGCGCACCACGTCCAGCCCGTTGCGGATCCCGCTGTCGGCCAGGATGGCGATATCGCCCTTCACCGCATCGGCAATGGCTGGCAGGGCGCGTGCGGAGGAGAGCACCCCGTCAAGCTGGCGTCCCCCATGATTAGAGACCACAATCCCGTCTGCGCCAAAGCGGACCGCATCGCGGGCATCTTCCGGGTCGAGGATCCCCTTGATCACCATCGGGCCATCCCAGAATTCGCGGATCCACTCCAGGTCTTTCCATGAGATGGACGGATCAAAGTTATTCGCCAGCCAGCCGATGTAATCCTCCAGCCCGGTGGGTTTACCCAGATACGCCGAGATATTCCCCAGATCGTGTGGACGACCGTTCAGGCCGACGTCCCACGCCCACTGTGGATGTGTTACCGCCTGCCAGTAGCGGCGGAGCGCCGCATTTGGGCCGCTCATGCCGGAGTGCGCATCGCGGTAGCGCGCGCCGGGGGTCGGCATATCAACGGTAAAGACCAGCGTGGAGCAGCCCGCCGCTTTGGCGCGCTCGAGCGCGTTACGCATAAAGCCGCGATCGCGCAGGACGTACAGCTGGAACCACATCGGGCGTTTGATGGTTGGGGCGACCTCTTCAATCGGACAAACCGAGACGGTAGAGAGGGTAAACGGAATACCTTTGGCATCCGCTGCAGCGGCGGCCTGCACTTCGCCACGGCGGGCATACATACCGCACAGGCCTACGGGCGCGAGCGCGACGGGCATGGAAAGCGTTTCGTTGAACAGTTTCGTCTCAAGGCTCAGGTCAGACATATTCTTCAGCACGCGCTGGCGCAGCGCCACCTCCGACAGGTCTTCCACGTTGCGGCGCAGGGTATATTCGGCATACGCCCCGCCGTCGATGTAGTGGAACAGGAACGGGGGCAAAATGCGCTGCGCCGCGGCGCGATAGTCACTGGCTGCTGAAATAATCATGCTTTGTTCTCCCTGGAAATATCACTGTCGCCTGGCAGACGGGTAATACGCGCCTGTCGGGCCTGGTCTTCATCGAATCGTTTGATGGTGGTATGCACGAAGCCCAGATGCGCCATCATCGCTTTGCGCGCGGCCTCGGCATCACCGGCAAGAATGGCGTTGAGCACCGCCTCGTGCTGTTCGGTCAGTTGGGCAAACACCGGCGGAACCAGATACATGCGCTGGCGGCTCTGCTTCACGGAGGATTGCAGCAGGTCGAAAAACCCGCGCATGGTCTGGAGCAGCACCACGTTGTGCGACGCCTCGGCAATCGCAAGGTGAAAACGGACGTCCGCCTGGGAGGCGATATCCGGGTCGCTGCTTTGCGTGGCCTCAAAGCAGGCGATGAGTTTCTCTTTGTCGGCGTCGGTTGCCCTCATGGCCGCGTGCCAGGCGGTACTGGTTTCGATGGCGTGACGCGCTTCAAGGATGTCGAAGCTGTAGTCCGGGTCGTTCTCCATCAGCGTTTTCAGCGGCTGAACGATGTTTTGCTCGGACCAGTCTTCATGCTGCCAGCGCACAAAGGTGCCGCCGCCGCGACGGCTTACCAGTACCCCTTCGCTGACCAGCGTCGCCAGCGCCTCGCGCAGTGAATTGCGCGACACGCCAAGCTGGGCGGCGAGCTGGCGTTCGGCGGGCAACTTCATGCCCGCTTCCAGCTGTTGTTCTTCAATCAGCGCCCGCACGCGAGAGGCAATCTCGTCGGACAGGCGTCTGGGCATCACTATCATGGGATCATCCAGGTTAAGACATAGGCCTGCAGGGTGGTGATCACCCCGACCATGCAGGTGAATATCAGGCTGTGTTTCACGGTAAAGCGGAACAGATCCGACTCTTTACCGACCAGTCCCACCGCCGCACAGGCAATGGCGATGGATTGCGGGGAGATCATTTTCCCGGTCACGCCGCCCGTCGTGTTCGCGGCCACCAGCAGGACGTCCGACACGCCAATCTGCTGGGCCGCCGTGGCCTGCAGCGCGGCAAACAGGGCGTTAGACGAGGTATCGGACCCGGTCAGGAATACCCCCAGCCAGCCGAGGAACGGCGAGAAGAAGGTGAAGGCGTGGCTGGTATGGGCCAGCGCGAGCGCCAGCGTCGATGACAGTCCGGAGTAGTTCGAGATAAACGCGAACGCCAGCACCATGCCGATGGAGTAAATCGGCAGCATCAGCTCTTTAACGGTCGCCGCAAAGGTCTGCACCGCAGCCGCAGGCTTCATGCGCAGCCACACCACGGAAAGAATAGCGGCAAACAGGATGGCGGTCCCGGTGGCGGAGAACCAGTCGAATTTATAGACCGCGGCATACGGCGTGGCGGCGTGCACTACCGGCGGCATACGGGCGACCATCTTGTCGAGGAACGGCACGGAGATATTAATCACCATGTCGTACAGCGCGCCGCCAGGGGCGAACAGGGCTTTAAACGGCGGGATGCTCCACAGCGTGACCGTGGCGGTCAGGAACAGGAACGGTGACCAGGCGCGGATCACCTGTCCTGCGGTGTAGCCGGTGCGGGCCAGCGTTTGATCGACCTGCGAGGCGCCCATGTCGGCGAAGCGGAAAATACGGACCGGCTGCCAGCGTTTCAGGAACAGCGTCAGGCAGACCAGAGAAACCAGCGAAGAGATGATGTCCGGCAGCTCCGGGCCAAGGAAGTTCGAGCTGAGGTACTGGGCGATAGCGAACGAACCGCCCGCCACCATCACCGCAGGCCAGGTCTCCTTCACGCCGCGCCAGCCGTCCATAATCGCCATGATCCAGAACAGGACGATAATGGTCAGGAACGGCAGCTGGCGGCCAACCATCTGGCCGATCTCGAAGCTGTCCAGCCCGGTGACCTGCCCGGCCACCAGAATCGGAATACCCATCGCGCCAAACGCCACCGGCGCGGTGTTCACAATCAGGCACAGGCCCGCGGCATAGAGCGGGTTAAAGCCCAGACCCACCAGCAGCGCAGCGGTGATCGCCACCGGTGCGCCAAAGCCTGCCGCGCCTTCCAGAAACGCCCCGAAGGAGAAGCCAACAATCAGCATCTGCAGGCGCTGGTCAGGCGTGATGGAGAGAATCGACGAGCGGATAATGTCGAACTGCCCGGTTTTCACCGAGATTTTATAGACAAAGACCGCCGCGATGATGATCCACGCAATCGGCCACAGGCCGTAGAAGAAACCGTAGACGACGGAGGCCAGCGCGCGATCGACCGGCATTTTGTAGAAGAACAACGCCACCATCAGGGCGACGGCAACGGTATACGTCGCGGCGAGGTAGCCCTTCAGCTTTAGCTTAATCAGCGCAAAGAAGAAGAACAGGATCGGAAGCGATGCGATCAGGCTCGACAGCCAGATATTTCCAGCCGGGTCGTAGTTTTGTTGCCAGAGGCTCATGCAGGTCTCCTGGGGACCAGACAGCCTGCGCTGCGGGTGAGTCTCCGCTCAACTCTGCGTCACAGGTTGTGTAAAAGTGGTCCTGCCAATGTTGTGTTGTAGGGTTAATGACAATGAATGGTTAACCAATTGTTATGGTCAGGCAATGAGTTTGTGAGCGGAAATAATGGAATTGTGAACCGGGGGAGGATTGATTGCGCTATTGGTTGGACCAATTCGCGCGAAGGGGAAAAGAGTAGGCCGGGTAAGCGCAGCGCCACCCGGCATGAAATCAGAACGCGGTCTTACAAAAGCCCGTCATCTCTTTCAGGCCCATTTCGCGGCCAAGCTCGGTCATCGGGTGTACCACCACCAGACCGCGGACGCTTTTCTTCAGCTTGCCCATGTCGGCCTGTTCTTTTTTGGTGATGGCGCGGCGGTGCGGCATGTTCATCAGCTTCTGCGCTTCTTTGCTCAGCTTCTGGCCTTTGACTTCGCGCAGGCGCTCGATTTCCGCTTCCAGCTTCGCGGTCTCTTTCTCAAGCTCGGCGTATTTCTCGGCGGAATCGACCAGCGACAGGCCAGCCATCTGGTGGCGGATGAGATCCAGGCGGTCGCTCAGGCGTTTAATTTCGTTCTTTTCGACTTCTTTCATAACAAATGACTCTGAAAACGGGGAATTTACAGGGAAGGATACACCAATGTGAGCAGGCTTACTTCTGAAACGCTTTTTTTAAGCTGATTCGGGAAATCAGCTCAGTCAGGGAGAGAACCATCGTGGAACGGACAACCTGTTGATAACGCAGCTTTTGCATCGCGTAAAGCTCAGGGTCGCTGTTATCAAAATGGGGAGCAGGGGGCAGCGCGGTAACGCAGTGCAGCTCGCCGAAGGGCCCCAGAATCTCATCGTCGGTAAAGGTATACTCGTTACCGTCATGATTGAGCTCTTCGCGCAGCGCCATTAGCAGCTCCGCATCTTCATACTCTTGTCGGTTGAGCACGCCAAGACCATAAATCAGCTTCAGACGCACGGATAGATCGCCCAGCGGTCCGTCTCCGTCCAGTAACGGTTCTACAGCATATTTTACCGCGTAGTCGTCTTTGCGAAACACCTGAAGCACCAGGATATTCACCGCCTCGGTTAACAGCTCGACGGCGGCAATCAGGAAACTTCGTACGGTTTTGCCAGCATTCAGACGCTCAAGCACACGATTTTCAAAGGCCTGGGTTTGTTCCATTATTGCCTGCATATCTGACAATCTGTAATCAGGGCGCAGGATTACCTGCGCCGCATTCTGCATCATTTGGTTGCGTTGTATGCGTTGACCGCCTCCGCAACCACGTCGCTGTTGGCGTCCAGACCGGAGATCTGCGCCAGCGCAGCCTGCGCGCCTTTATCATCAATCAGCTGAGCCAGCTCAATCGCCTGTGGGTCCTGCTCGCTGCGGTAGTGCATCGCTGCGGCAATCCCTTTCACCAGGTTGGCATGCGGCAGGCCGTATTCCAGCGTGCCCAGCAGCGGCTTAATCAGGCGATCGCCCGCGCTCAGCTTGCGCAGCGGCTGGCGGCCCACGCGCTCAACGTCATCTTTCAGATACGGGTTTTCAAAGCGACCGAGGATTTTCTGGATGTATGCTGCGTGTTTCTCAGCATCAAAACCGTAGCGTTTGATCAGCACCGCGCCGCTCTCTTCCATTGCCCCTTTTACCACCGCGCGGATCTTCTCATCGAGGATCGCGTCACGAATGGTCTGATGACCGGCCAATTTTCCGAGGTACGCGGTTATAGCATGCCCGGTGTTCAGCGTGAAGAGCTTGCGTTCGACAAATGCCATCAGGTTATCGGTTAATTCCATTCCCGGAATGGTCGGCAGCGCGCCTTTAAACTGGGTTTTATCGACGATCCACTCGCTGAAGGTTTCTACGGTCACTTCCAGCGGGTCGTTGGTCGCGGATTCGGAAGGCGGAACGATGCGATCCACGGCGGAATCCACAAAACCCACGTGCGCTTCAACCCAGGCTTTGTCTTCGTCTGCCACCGCGTTAAGAACGTGGCCTTTCAGCTGCGTAGTGCCGCGCACCATGTTTTCACAGGCGATGATGTTCAGCGGGGTGTCGATACCCTGCGCTTTACGTTTTGCCAGGCCTTTCGCGACAGCGGGTGCGATGCGCTCAAGGACGACCGGACCCACGGCGGTGGTGACCAGATCGACGCTGGCGATCAGGTCAATAACGTCTTCACCGATGCTGCTGACCGCGTTGACGCCAGATACTGTCTCAACCTGCTCGTTTTCGCCCACCACATGGACCTGATAGCTATGACGGGCATTCAGGGCATCCAGGACAACCTGATTCACATCGGCGAATGTCAGGGTAATGCCCGCGTCTGCCAGTAGTTTACCGATAAAACCACGACCGATATTACCTGCGCCAAAATGTAATGCTTTCATAGTGTTAACCTTCATCAATGTTTTTACCCGAGAGGGCTGGGGTGAGGAACGTTTTCCCCTCACCCTAGCCCTCTCCCCGGGGGGAGAGGGAAGAGAACTTATTTGTTCAGCAGAGCCAGCACTTCTTCCACGCTGGTGGTGTTGGCCAGACGCTCAATGACGGACTCATCGTCCAGCGCGTTGGTCAGGCTGGTAATCACCTGAATGTGCTCGTTGTTGCGAGCGGCGATACCAATTACCAGACGGGCGATGTCGTCTTCTTCTTCACCGAAGCGCACGCCCTGCGGATACTGACAGAATACGACGCCGGTTTTCAGGACGCGATCTTTCGCTTCAACCGTTCCGTGCGGCACCGCGATGGATTCGCCCAGGTAGGTTGGCGTCAGTTTTTCACGTTCCAGCATCGCGTCGACATATTCAGGCTGAACGTAGCCGCCTTTCACCAGCTGCTCACCGGCAAAGCGAATCGCTTCTTCTTTGGTAGCCGCGGTACGACCGAGGAAAATATTCTCCGCACCCAGCTTAAACAGGTGTGCATTGCTCTCATCAAAGCTGTCCTGCAGGCTGGAGCGCACTTTCACTTCGTTGTCTTCGTGACGCTGCGCGGCCACCAGACGTTCGGTCAGGCTGGTGTACAGGCCGCTGTCGAGGAAGTTGGTCAGCGAAATGTGCTGTGCCTGCGGCACCTGGCGCATGGCGCGTTCGGTCAGATCGCGGTGCGTGATGACCAGGTCAACATCCGGCGGCAGGCTGTTAATGGCGCTGTTGGTCACGGAGATGTTGGTCAGGCCCGCATCCTGCACTTTCTTACGCAGCACGCCTGCACCCATCGCGCTGGAACCCATACCGGCATCACAGGCAACGATGATTTTACGCACGTGGCTCAGGTCGTTAGAGACATCACCGGCTGCCAGTGGGGTTGCGCCTTTGGATTCGGCTTTCATATCGTGCATACGACGGGTTGCGGCTTCGATGTCATCATCTTCTTTCACCTTGCTGGTTTTCAGCAGGATAGAAGAGACCACGAAGGAGACGGCCATTGCCGCAAAAATAGCCGCGAGGTTCGCGAAGTAAGCGCCTTTTGGCGTCATCGCCAGTACCGCCAGGATAGAACCCGGAGAGGCCGGAGAAACCAGACCGCCGCCCAGCACGCTCAGGGTGAACACGCCGGTCATACCGCCGAGGATAACGGCCAGGATCAGACGCGGGTTCATCAGCACGTACGGGAAGTAAATTTCGTGGATACCGCCCAGGAAGTGGATTATCGCCGCGCCGCCAGCAGACTGTTTAGCGCTGCCACGGCCGAAGAAGATGTACGCCAGCAGAACGCCCATACCTGGACCCGGGTTAGCTTCAATCAGGAAGAAGATAGACTTGCCGAGATCGTGAGATTGCTGAATACCCAGCGGCGAGAAGATACCGTGGTTGATGGCGTTGTTAAGGAACAGGATTTTCGCCGGTTCAACGAAGATAGACGCCAGCGGCAGCATTTCGTGCGCCACCATGAAGTTAACGCCTGCCGCCAGAATTTTAGACAGCACTTCAACCGCAGGGCCAATGCCGAGGAACGCCAGAATGGCGAGGATCATCCCGATGATGCCCGCAGAGAAGTTGTTCACCAGCATTTCGAAGCCGGATTTGATCTTACCATCAACCCAGACGTCGAATTTCTTAATCGCCCAGCCGCCCAGAGGACCGGCAATCATCGCACCGAGGAACATCGGCATATCCGCACCGACGATAACACCCATGGTTGTGATGGCACCCACTACGCCACCACGGTCACCGCCCACCAGACGACCCCCGGTGAAACCGATGAGCAGCGGCAGGAGATAGGTAATCATTGGGCCAACAAGTTTCGCCAGCGTTTCGTTAGGCAACCACCCTGTCGGAATGAACAATGCGGTGATGATACCCCACGCGATAAACGCGCCGATATTTGGCATCACCATGTTGCTGAGGAAACGACCAAAGCTTTGAACTTTGATCTTGAAATCGGATGACATAAAACACCCCTTCTTCTGTTTACGCTAAGGCTTATGGCCCGAGGTTTATTGTTAATGAGGCGGCAGAGGTAGCCGGGCCCTGTTCTGATGCTGTGAAATCTGGCACTGAATCGTTCAACTGTCCAGACAGTGAAAATTTATGTGATTCATGTCACGTAAATGTAGGGGGTAAGGATATCTATGAGGTGATCTGAATCACAAAAACGATGGGCAAAAAAAATACGATGGCGAGAAAAAAAGCAAAATACACCATTTTGTGTGATTGTTGTCACATTTTGTTCTGGCGTGTTTGTTTCTGGATTGTGACTGATTTCACAAAATATTTTTATACAGATTTCTCCGGCTGTGATCGACGGCAAACTCTGCTTCGCGTTTCAGCGCCAGGATGATATGGCACGACACGATAAGCCAAAAAACCACTTTTGATGTGTGGTATGGCGAAAAGTTAAAAGGTGGATTACGCTCATATTGTAAGGTTAAGTCTATTATTATTCAGGATATATTTTGACACGCTTATAAACTTGCATGGAGATATTATAAAAACCCATACTCCCCGGCTCGGAAATAATAAGCACAACCCCGTGTTTATAAAAAATTAATTAGGTTGCGTACCGTTTTATTAATTTAATGAGTTGACGTTGTTTAAGTGAGGAGAATATGTTTCTCAACTATTTTGCGCTGGGCGTATTGATTTTTGTATTTCTGGTTCTCTTTTATGGAATCATCGCTATCCATGACATCCCTTATAATATGGCCAAAAAGCGTAACCACCCGCATGCCGATGCCATTCATACGGCAGGCTGGATTAGCCTGTTTACGCTTCATGCCATCTGGCCATTCCTGTGGATTTGGGCCACGCTGTACCGTGAAGATCGCGGCTGGGGCATGCAAAACCACATCACAAAGCCTGATGAGGTCCCGGGCATGGATGCGCTTGCAAAACGCGTGGCCGAATTAGAACAAAAGCTGGCCGCGGTAAAGCCCGCTGCTGATAAGACCACGCTGGAGCGCTAATCATGGATCTGTTGATTATTTTGACCTACGTGGCATTTGCCTGGGCCATCTTTAAAATATTTCGAATTCCGGTCAACCAGTGGACGCTTGCCACCGCAACATTAGGCGGCGTATTTATTGTTGCCGGACTTATTCTGCTAATGAACTATAACCACCCGTATACGTTTACGGCGCAAAAAGCGGTTATTTCTATTCCAATCACGCCGCAGGTGACCGGTGTGGTCAGCGAAGTGACCGATAAAAATAACCAGCTAATTAAAAAAGGCGAAGTGTTATTTAAACTGGATCCAGGCCGCTATCAGGCGCGGGTCGACAGGCTTCAGGCCGACCTGGTGACCGCGACGCACAATATCGATAATCTGAAAGCGCAGCTGGCGGAAGCCGTTGCCAATACCACGCGCGTCTCCGCTGAACGCGATCGCCTCTATAAAGATTATCAGCGCTACCTGAAAGGCAGCCAGGCAAAGGTGAATCCGTTCTCTGAAAGCGATATCGACAACGCGCGGCAGAACTATCTGGCGCAGGATGCGCTGGTGAAAGGCTCCGTGGCTGAACAGGTGCAGATCCAAAGCCAGTTAGACAGCATGGTGAACGGCGAGCAGTCGCAGATTGCGTCGTTACGCGCCCAGCTTGCCGAAGCCAAATACAACCTGGACCAGACCGTGGTGCGTGCGCCGAGCGATGGTTACATCACCCAGGTGCTGATACGTCCGGGGACCTATGCCGCCGCGCTGCCTCTGCGTCCGGTGATGGTCTTTATCCCTGAACAGAAGCGTCAGATTGTGGCCCAGTTCCGCCAGAACTCGCTGCTGCGTCTGAAGCCGGGCGATGAAGCGGAAGTAGTGTTTAACGCGCTGCCGGGCCAGGTGTTCTCCGGGAAGCTCACCAGTATTCTGCCGGTGGTGCCGGGGGGAACCTATCAGGCGCAGGGCGCGCTGCAGTCGCTGACGGTGGTGCCTGGAACGGACGGCGTTCAGGCACTTATTGAGCTGGAACCCAACGCCGAAGTCGATGCCCTGCCGGACGGTATCTATGCCCAGGTGGCGGTCTATTCGGACCACTTCGCCCACGTCTCGGTTATGCGTAAAGTACTGCTGCGTATGACCAGCTGGATGCACTACCTCTACCTCGATCACTAATCCTTCCAGGGCAGGAATGCGACATGCAGACCTGCCCTTTTTTCATCGCTTGATCCATACTGACTTTTTTCCGGCATCAAGGATCAGGCAATGAAACTCATCGGCAGCTATACCAGTCCCTTCGTGCGAAAAATCTCGATTCTCCTGCTGGAGAAGGGGATTGAATTTGAATTCGTGAATGAACAGCCCTACAACGCGGAAAACGGCGTCGCGCAGTACAACCCGCTGGGAAAAGTGCCAGCGCTGGTCACGGACGAGGGCGAA
Source organism: Enterobacter sp. N18-03635 (assembly GCF_004006055.1). Lineage (NCBI taxonomy): Bacteria > Pseudomonadati > Pseudomonadota > Gammaproteobacteria > Enterobacterales > Enterobacteriaceae > Enterobacter > Enterobacter sp. N18-03635. The sequence goes on from NZ_CP034769.1 coordinate 160,215, forward strand.
TACTGGTTTGATTCCCCGATTATTGCGGAGTATATCGAGCTGCTGGGCGTTGCCCCGGCAATGCTGCCGGCTGACCCAAAAGCGGCGCTGGCGGTGAAGCAAATTGAAGCCCTGGCCGACGGTATTATGGATGCGGCATTAACCTCCGTACGGGAACAGGCAAGGCCCGCTGCCCAGCAGTCGGAAACGGAACTGTTACGCCAACGGGAAAAAATCAGCCGCAGCCTGGACAGGTGTGAACAGCTTATCCGGGAGGGAAAGATCGACACCGACAGCCTGAACCTGGGGACCATCGCCATCGCCTGCGCGATTGGCTATCTCAACTTCCGCCACGTCTCCCCGGGCTGGTGCGTCGACCGTCCGCTGCTGGTGAAGCTTGCAGACACGCTGTTTAGCCGCGAGAGCTTTGCCCGTACAGAACCGCCAAAGGCTTGACGCGGGTTATAACACTTCGGCGTCGGAGGCGGTACAATCCCTCTACATGTTAACTCCCTCTCCCGTCGGGAGGGGGGAAGATATTTATTCGCCAGGCGCTTTCATGACTACTCATCGTTCGCTGTACAGCCAGATCCCCGCTACCGACCGTCTCCTTCGCGAGCCCCGCATTCATGCTGTTGTTGAGCGCTTCGGCCATACCGCGACGGTGGAAATGTTACGCCTGCTTCAGGACGAAGCCCGCTGCGCGATTCAGGCAGAAAACGCCTTGCCCGACTGGTGCAGTGCGTGGGAGCAGGAAGTTGAACAGCGGCTGGATGAGAAGGCGCAAAGCGCATTACGCTCGGTGATTAACCTGACCGGTACCGTACTGCATACCAACCTCGGGCGAGCCCAGCAGGCGGAAGAGGCCGTTGCCGCCGTCGTGCAGGCCATGCAAGCGCCTGTAACGCTGGAGTACGATCTGGACGGCGCCGGACGCGGGCATCGCGACCACGCGCTGGCGGAGCTGCTGTGCCAGCTGACCGGTGCGGAAGATGCCTGCATTGTGAATAACAACGCCGCAGCGGTGCTGCTGATGCTGGCGGCCACCGCCAGCGACAAAGAGGTAGTGGTGTCCCGCGGCGAGCTGGTGGAGATTGGCGGGGCATTTCGTATTCCGGACGTGATGCGCCAGGCGGGCTGTACGCTGCATGAAGTGGGCACCACCAACCGTACCCATGCGAAAGACTATCGCGCGGCAGTGAATGAAAATACTGCCCTGCTGATGAAGGTCCACACCAGCAATTATCATATTGAAGGCTTCACCAAAACGGTTGAAGAGGCGGAGCTGGCGGCGATTGGGCGCGAACTGAACATACCGGTGATTGCCGATCTCGGCAGCGGCTCGCTGGTGGATCTGAGCCTGTACGGGCTGCCAAAAGAGCCGATGCCGCAGGAGATGATTGCGGCGGGCGTTAGCCTGGTCAGCTTTTCCGGCGACAAACTGCTGGGCGGGCCGCAGGCCGGGATTATCGTCGGCAAGCGCGAGCTGATTGCGCAGCTGCAGCAGCATCCGCTCAAGCGCGCCCTGCGCGCCGATAAAATGACGCTTGCCGCGCTGGAGGCGACGCTGCGGCTCTATCTCCACCCGGAAAAACTGGCCGACCGCCTGCCCACGCTGCGTCTGTTAACCCGTGATGCCGCCTCGATTCGCGCCCAGGCTGAACTTCTGCTGCCGCGCGTCGCCGCGCACTACCCCGATTTTGACGTTCGCATTGAGCCCTGCCAGTCGCAGATTGGCAGCGGTTCGCTGCCGGTGGACAGGCTGCCGAGTGAAGCGCTGACGTTCACGCCGCGTGACGGGCGCGGCGGCCATCTGGAAGCCCTGTCGTCGCGCTGGCGCGGTCTCTCGACGCCGGTTATCGGGCGGATTTACGATGGCCGAATGTGGCTGGATTTGCGCTGCCTTGAAGATGAAGAGCGATTTCTGGAGATGTTGTTGAAATGATTATTGCCACCGCCGGTCACGTTGACCACGGAAAAACCACGTTACTGCAGGCCATTACCGGCGTAAACGCCGATCGCCTGCCGGAAGAGAAAAAGCGCGGCATGACCATCGATCTGGGCTATGCCTACTGGCCCCAGCCTGATGGCCGCGTGCTGGGCTTTATTGATGTGCCGGGGCATGAAAAGTTTCTGTCCAACATGCTGGCGGGCGTGGGCGGCATCGATCATGCCCTGCTGGTGGTGGCCTGCGATGACGGCGTGATGGCGCAAACCCGCGAGCACCTGGCGATCCTGCAGCTGACCGGTAACCCGCAGCTGACCGTGGCGCTGACCAAAGCCGATCGCGTGGATGACGCACGCGTCAGCGAGATGCGCGAAACGGTACAGGCGACCTTGCGGGAGTATGGTTTTTCCGATGCACCGCTATTTGTCACCGTGGCGACGGAAGGGCGCGGTATCGACGAACTTCGCCACCACTTACAGCAGCTTTCATCACGCGACCACGCCAGCCATCATCGTTTCCGCCTGGCCATTGATCGGGCGTTTACCGTAAAAGGTGCGGGGCTTGTGGTGACTGGTACGGCGCTGAGCGGCGAAGTGAACGTCGGTGATACGCTCTGGCTGACGGGCGTGAACAAACCGATGCGCGTGCGCGGGCTGCACGCACAAAACCAGCCCGCAGACCGCGCCCACGCCGGGCAGCGGATCGCGCTGAACATTGCCGGGGATGCGGAAAAAGAGCAACTTAATCGCGGCGACTGGCTGCTGGCCGATGCCCCGCCGGAACCGTCTGAACGCGTCATCGTCTCCCTGCAGGCAAACGTGCCCCTGACCCAATGGCAGCCGCTGCATATTCACCACGCGGCCAGCCATATCACCGGGCGCGTGTCGCTGCTGGAAAACGATCTCGCCGAGCTGGTATTCGATTCACCGCTCTGGCTGGCAGACAACGATCGTCTGGTTCTGCGTGACATTTCTGCAAGGGAAACGCTGGCCGGGGTGCGCGTGGTGGCGCTTAACCCACCCCGACGCGGCAAGCGTAAGCCGGAATATCTGCAGTGGCTGGCCGCGCTGGCGCAGGCCAGCGATGATAACGCCGCGCTGCGGGTGCACCTCGATCGCGGAGCGGTGAGCCTGCGTGATTTTGCATGGGCACGCCAGCTGAGCGGGGAAGGCTTACGCCAACTGACCCAGGAGCCGGGCTTTATTCAGGCCGGAGACAGCCTGCTCAATACCCCGGTTGCTGCGCAATGGCAGCGTAAGATACTGAACACGCTTGCGACTTACCACGAACAGCATCAGGACGAGCCTGGCCCGGGCCGTGAGCGTCTGCGGCGTATGGCGCTGCCGATGGAAGACGATGCGCTGGTGCTGCTGCTGATTGAAAACATGCGCGAAAGCGGGGCGATTAAAAGCCACCACGGCTGGCTGCACCTGCCGGATCACAAGGCCGGATTCACCGCAGAGCAGGAGGCGATATGGCAAAAAGTAGCCCCGCTGTTTGGCGATGAGCCGTGGTGGGTTCGCGATCTGGCTCGCGAAACCAACACCGACGAACAGCTAATGCGTCAGGTATTGCGCCATGCGGCGCAGCAGGGACTAATAGTCGCGATCGTGAAAGATCGTTATTACCGTAACGATCGTATTGTGGCGTTTGCCAACCTGATCCGCGAGCTGGATCAGGCGCGCGGCTCGACCTGCGCAGCGGATTTCCGCGATCGGCTGAACGTGGGGCGCAAGCTGGCGATCCAGATTCTGGAGTATTTCAACCGCATCGGCTTTACCCGCCGTCGCGGTAACGATCACCTGTTGCGCGATTCGTTATTATTTCCTGAAACTCCGTGACCTCCGTCGTAAACACCGTTACCGGTTGGCGAGAAAATCGCCAGCCGGAACTACCCTTGTTGTACACCAACAGCAAGGAGACGGACATGACAAACAATCCTCCCTCATCGCGTATCCAGCCCGGCGAGTATGGTTTTCCACTCAAGCTGAAGCCTCGTTATGACAACTTTATTGGCGGCGACTGGGTCGCTCCCGTCGACGGCGAATACTATTCCAACCTGACTCCCGTTACCGGCCAGCCGCTGTGCGAAATTGCCAGCTCCGGCAAGCGTGATATAGACCTGGCGCTGGATGCGGCGCACAAAGCGAAAGAAAAATGGGCTCACACCTCCGTGCAGGACCGGGCGGCGATCCTGTTCAAAATCGCCGACCGGATGGAGCAGAATCTGGAGCTGCTGGCGACGGCGGAAACCTGGGATAACGGCAAGCCGATACGGGAAACGATGGCGGCAGACGTGCCGCTGGCCATTGACCACTTCCGCTATTTTGCTTCCTGCATTCGCGCTCAGGAGGGAGGAATAAGCGAGGTAGACAGCGATACCGTGGCGTATCACTTCCACGAACCGCTGGGCGTCGTCGGGCAAATCATTCCGTGGAACTTCCCGCTGCTGATGGCGAGCTGGAAAATGGCGCCCGCGCTGGCGGCGGGAAACTGCATTGTGCTCAAACCGGCGCGTCTGACTCCGCTCTCAGTGCTGCTGCTGATGGAAATCGTTGGCGATCTTCTGCCGCCGGGCGTGATTAACGTGGTCAACGGTGCGGGCGGTGAGATAGGGGAATATCTGGCCACCTCAAAACGGATCGCCAAAGTGGCGTTTACCGGGTCGACGGAGGTGGGCCAGCAGATCATGCAGTACGCCACGCAGAACATTATCCCGGTGACCCTCGAGCTGGGCGGGAAATCCCCGAACATCTTCTTCGCAGACGTAATGGAGGAAGAGGATGCCTTCTTCGATAAAGTACTGGAAGGGTTTGCGCTGTTTGCGTTTAACCAGGGCGAAGTCTGCACTTGCCCAAGCCGCGCGCTGGTGCAGGAGTCCATCTATGAGCGCTTTATGGAGCGGGCCATTCGCCGCGTCGAGTCTATCCGCAGCGGTAACCCGCTCGATAACGCCACGCAGATGGGGGCGCAGGTCTCGCATGGACAGCTGGAAACTATCCTCAACTACATCGACATCGGCAAGAAAGAGGGGGCGGATATTCTCACCGGCGGGCGTCGTAAGGTACTCGGTGGGGATCTGCAGGACGGGTATTATCTGGAGCCGACGATCCTGTTCGGTCAAAACAACATGCGCGTCTTCCAGGAAGAAATTTTCGGACCGGTACTGGCCGTGACCACCTTCAAAACTATGGAGGAGGCGCTGGAGATTGCCAACGACACGCCGTATGGCCTGGGAGCAGGCGTCTGGAGCCGCAACGGTAATCTGGCCTATAAAATGGGAAGAGGCATTCAGGCCGGGCGCGTCTGGACCAACTGCTACCACGCCTATCCGGCGCACGCGGCATTTGGCGGTTATAAGCAATCGGGCATCGGGCGTGAAACCCACAAGATGATGCTGGAGCATTATCAGCAGACGAAATGTTTGCTGGTCAGCTACTCCGATAAGCCGCTGGGGCTGTTCTAATCACCCAGCTCAGGCCGTCCATGCACGGCCTGAGCAATTTGCTGGCGCAGGCAGTTCAGAACGCCATCCAGTACGTATTGCACGCGCCAGGGCTGGTATTCGCGTTTGCGGAAGATGGCCGTCAGATCGAGCCACCACTCTTCCTGATGCGGGAAGCAGGGGACCAGCATCCCTTGCGTTAATTCTTTTTTCAGACTTTCTTTTGGTGCAAAAACAATCCCAAGATTATTTCTTGCCAGCTCCAGAGCCGTCTGCGTATTGTCGCAAATATAATTACCGGTCACCCGGTAGTCATGCACGTCATCACTGCCATGCACTCGGAAACGCCAGATGTTGGCATCATCAACCAGCATGGAGTCAATGAGAATACAGGAGTGATTAATTAAATCTTCCGGTCCCGTTAAGGGGTGTTTATTTAAATACTCCACGGTTGCGAAGGCCGTAACGGAATATTGTGTCAGAACGCTGGCAACCAGACTTTCGTCTTTAGGCTGCGCATAAGTAATTAAAATGTCGCAGTCATCCGGAAAGGAAACGCCTTCTGAAAATTCATTCCGGTCCAGATTGTAGGTTTTCAAAGAGATGCGAATGTCACCGATGTCTTCTATCTGATGGATCACGTGTCGCGCGAGGTAGGTCACGATGCCGGTTGGGGCATAGATCGTCACTTTTCCGCGCTTTTCGTGCTTATAATCCGCAATGAAATTCACAAGCTGGCTGTTCTTATCCAGTGTTGCATTAACGTAAGGGAGCAACGCTTCACCAAACTGGGTCAGGGCAAGCTGGCGCGTGGTGCGCTCAAAAACCTTGAGTCCAACCCGCGTTTCAAAATCAGACAGATATTTACTGACGTTGGCCTGCGCCATGCCCAGCAGGGCGGCGGCATCACCAATGCTGTGGGTGGCTGCAATGACGGAGATAATTTTTAATTCGCGTGGTTTTAGCTGTAATGTACTCATCATGCACACCCATCTATATGATTTTATATATAATATTATATAAACCGCAGCGTTGCATTGGCAATTTTGTAACCATTATTATGCGCCTCGCTTGTTTGGCATTTAAATGGATTACATAGAATGGCTATTAAATACAATTTACTCATCGCGGCCACGTTATTTGCATCAACGTCTGCCATGGCTGGTGATTTTTCACTTGGAGCGGGGGCTGTATTTAATGAGTCTCCTTACAAAGGCTATAACGAAAATACTACCGCAGTACCGTTAATTAGCTACGAAGGCGATCGCTTTTATGTTCGCCAGACCACGGGTGGATGGATCCTGTGGAAAGACGCAAAAAATGAACTCAGCCTGACCGCAACGTGGATGCCGCTGCATTTCGATCCTGATGACAACGACGATCATCAGATGAAGCAGCTTGATGAGCGTAAAGCATCTGCGTTCCTCGGTGGGGCGTACTACCGTCACGAAAGCTGGGGGTCGCTGAAAGTGGCCGTTTCTGGCGATGCGATGGATGAAAGCGGCGGCGTGGTGGGCGAGGTATCGTACTTCCGTCCGATCAAAATGGAGCGCCTGACCCTGACACCTTCTGTTGGTGTTTTCTACAGCGACGAAAGCTATAACGACTATTACTACGGCGTATCCGGCAGCGAGTCTCGCCGCTCCGGACTGGATAAATACACCGCTGGCGACAGTTGGACGCCATACGTTGGCATGGCGGCTAAATATCAGTTAACCCAGAATCTGTACCTCAACGCCAGCGCGGTTTACACCGTGTTGCCTGACGACGTGAAGAACAGCCCGATGATCGACCGCGATGACAGCTTCGCGCTGATGACCGGCCTGACCTGGCGTTTCTGATGCGGTAAAGCCGGGTGGCAGGTTCGCCTTACCCGGCCTACTTGAACTGCCATCGCAGTTTTACGTATGCCCGCGCGAGCGAAGCGCCGCCGGGCATTTTTGATTGTAATGAACTCCCATTTTCCTTTCCCTTAAAAACTTCCTCATTAATGTTCCTGATACGCTAATGCGATCTGCGCCATCAATAAAGATGTGCATCATGTGTATCATTCTTAAAGAAAATTAAATCTGGCACTCTCGCCCGTATTTGGCGAAAGGCGGGAATTAAGCACGGATATCAGGAGTCGTTATGTTTTTTCCGGCTTACATTCATTCTGATTCAGACGGTAGCGCCAGCGGCTTTTCCCTGACGTTCCATGCTGTTGTTTCAGGTGATTCCATGTACGACGCTTTTAAGGATGCACGTGATGCGCTCATAGCGCACTTCGAAGCGTATTTCGGGCTGAGGCAGCACGTCGCGTGCTGCCTGGGTAAAAAATTAATTATATAGAGCTGCTGTTGCTTTCAGCATATCAGCAAAGGAATAGATATCATCGACTGTCGTTATAGGGTGACGCGTTTCGTTTTTTTCTATGTCGAAAAGTCCGATGTATTTTTGTGTGCGATTAAAATGCAATCGGCAAAGAGGTTTGCGGTTGTTGTCATCTACAAGAACACCAAAGTAACTTTTGGTATCTCGATGAGTTATACGGGGTGCCTCCAGTACCGCTCTGGTGATTGCTTTAACAATATGATATCCCTCGAGCTCCTCTAGCGTTGTAACCACGTCGCTTTCATCTTTATGTTCGTCTTCCTCAATATGTGATGATTCATTTGGAGTTTCGATGATCGCTGGGGTTATGCCCGTAATAGCTGACTTGAGGCGCTCATTAACCTGATCATTTATGTACTGACTTGCAGCTTTTTTGGTCAAATTTAAAAAAGACTCTCTGACTTTTTGAGTCAGAATCCCATCATAAACTCGGGATGCAAAAAATTTCACAAAGTCATCTTCAGGATTATTTAGTTGAGAGTGCAGGATTTTTTTGATCTGGCTGACATATTTTAATTCACCAGCAGCATTGATAATTGATTCCAAATCAAAGGAAGACTTAGTTATTTTTTTTAACTCAGGTATGATATTTTCGTCAATATCAAGAAGATCTACTTCCAAAAATGGTTTTTCATCCATTTTATTAGGGGCATCCAGATCTGTGAAAAATTTATAATTTTGTCCATTGGTGAGTATTGAAATTCTGGCGTTTGTTACATGAAAATACCTGAATAATTGCGAGGCATGATTTATATTTAATGGTTCGCCAATTTTTTTACATTCAATAAGTATCTGCACATCATTGTTTTTCATTATGGCATAATCGATTTTCTCGCCTTTTTTTGTACCAACATCACAGACAAACTCAGGTGTCACCTCTGAAGGATCAAAAACATCATAACCCAGAACGTTATGGATGAATGGCATTACAAATGCAGTTTTTGTTGCTTCTTCAGTATTAATTGCATCAAGTTGTTGTCTTATTTTATTTGATAAGGCATTTAATCTTTCTGTGAATTCCATGGGATATCCTTATTTTTAGCTGTGTGTCTTTATGGAATAACACTAAAAGGCATCTCAGACAATGGTATGTCTGAGCTGAACGGCTGCAAAAAAACAATATCGAGGGTTAGATCACATTGTCTTTCAATCGATGATAATCAGGGAACTCGGCATCACCGAACTCCATAAAAATATTATATATTCATAAAGGTGATATTATTCTTGTTTATGTTCCATCCACCCAGATCCGCATTTCTCCTTCTCCCCGATTTGCCCAACTGAACCAGGGAATAAGAGTCAGCGTGCAAGGCTGGCGCTGGAGATGATTTTACAGCAGGTGTCGCTCTCTTAAGAGTATGAAGACAGCGCGGATCAGGCCGGTGCGGCGATTGCGTGGAAGACGAAGCAGCTCATTCGCACGTAGTTTCATTTACCGCTTTCGAAGTCGCAGCCAGCAAAAGCGTTGCACGGCAGTATTGATTACTTCGGGCGCGTGTTTCGCCGGACTTTCCATTTAACCCTGACTGAGGCGATACATCGCCTCAGTCAGGGCAGCGGAAAACCGTAGCTGGATGGCTCTGCCTCGCTGACCGAAGTGGCAAACCGCTGCTGTTTTAATCACGTGGGCTATGTTCGGCAGATATTTTCAAAGCATACGGGCTTAACACCCGCTGTCTGGAAACGGCGGTACTGTAAAGAGCATATCAATTCCGGCTGAGCGCATCCTCTTTGACCCATAACACCTTCGCTGAATCTGGCGGTATGTATGATGTATACAGTACCCGCTTTTAATGCACGCGAGGCGTAACAGATGAACCGATTTATCATGGCGGATGCGGAAAAATGCATCGGGTGCCGCACCTGTGAAGTGGCCTGTGCGGTTGCGCATCAGGACAACTTCACCGCACAGGCTTTTACCTCTCGCCTGCGGGTTGTGAAGGGGGATACATACACTACGGCGGTGGGTTGCCATCAGTGCGAGGACGCACCCTGTGCCAATGTCTGCCCAACCCATGCCATTTGCCTTATGGCGGGCGCCTGGCTTGTTGAGCAGACGCGCTGTATTGGCTGTAAAAGCTGCATGGTCGCCTGTCCGTTTGGGGCGATGCAGGTACGGCTGGAGGGAAACAGGCCACAAGCGCTGAAATGTGATTTATGTGTGCAGCGCGAAGGCGGACCGGCCTGCGTGGAGGCCTGTCCAACCCACGCGCTGCGCTGCGTTGATCCTGCCAGTATTCGGGCTGAAAAGCTTACTGCATTTTATTGAAATTCCACGTAAACGTCAGGCTGTAGCGCCAGTCTCTGTTGCGACTGTCTGTCGGAACATCCCCGACGGGTCTTGCCGCCTCAACCGTGATGCTATAGTGGCGGGTATCGCCTACCATCACGCCGGCCGCCACTGACCCGAGCCGCTGATGAGGCAAGCCGGAGGTGTTAAACCAGGTTTGCGCGGTATCGGCCAGGATGTAGGGCTGGATAGTGGCAAGCCAGGTGCTCTCTTTTCGCATCTGGATATAGCGCAGTTCTACCTGCCCGCCGTAGCCGTAGTCACCGCTTGCTTCACTGTCCTGATATCCTCGGCCAAACCGCTGGGCTCCGAAACTAACGCGTTCGGGTTCTGGCAACGTGTTGTTTGACCAGTCCCCCTCCCAGGACGTTGATAGCCGCCATTTATCGGCAAACAGCCAGGCTGCGTCCAGATAGCTTTTCGTGAGCGTAAAATTAATATCGGGCCTGGGGGCCGAGACGATATCGGCACCCATCGCATCAATACCCTGACGAACGTTAAGTCGGCCGCTGATGCTGGCGGTTGTGAATTGATGTGCACCGTTGATGCCGACTTCCAGGGCGGGATAACGCGCGTGCTGATTGACGGAGTCAAGGCTATAGGTTTTGCCCTGCAGTCTGGCCTGCAGAGCATAATCATCCTGGCGGTCGGTGTAATCAAAACCGCTGGTCAGATTAATTTGTGATTTTTGCGTCAGCAGCAGGGGATAGCCAAACGTCACGCCGCCGTTGTATTGCGTTGTTTTTTGCTTCGAATCGACGCTGATATTATTCGGCAAAGAGAGCAGGGGAGAAAAATCTCGCGGCTCTTCATGGTAATAGCTGCCTTTGAGCTGCATCGTCAGCCCTTCATCGTTTAAAAACTGCTGCCAGTTGAGCCCGACATAGTTTTTTCGCGTGTTGCTATCTAACGGCACAAGCGTGGCCACGCCAAGCTGATCGCCATAGCTTGTCATGTTGCTGAGCGTGCCGTTCAGCATCATTAAATCTTGCCCTTTACGGGTATCGATCGTCGAGGCGATATTCCAGCTCCGCTCCTGGTTGCCGGTGATTTGCATCGCCGCCGCGCCATAGATATTGGTTGGCAGCTGCGCGTTAGCCGTAACCGGAACGTTCGGGGTGCGCGTCATCAGCTGGCTGTAGCGATCGAACGTATCCTGAGACAGCGGTTTTTCCGCCATGATTTTTTCGGACAGACGTTTAAGACGTTCAGCGATGTGGGGGTTATTACTGGTGATGTCGCTATGAGCGACATAGCCTTCAACCAGAACAATTTTAATATTGCCCTGCTGGAAATTATTATCGGGCAGCCAGGCATAGGAGAGCGGAAAACCGTCAGCCTTGTAGCGCGCCGTAATATCGTTTACCAGCCCCGTGAGCGTTTTTAGCGGCACGGTTTTTCCGGCGTAAGGTCTGAAGGGCTGAAGTAATTCCTTCAAGGGATAACGCGTGCCGCCAATAAACTGAATGTGATTAATGGTAATGGGCGTTTCAGGCGTCAGCGTTGACTTCGGTTTTTCTATTTTGACGGTCGGCTGTTGAACGGCTTCAGTCTGTTCGGGGGCAACGTTACGAGAAACTTGCGCCGGGTTATCGGGGTTAATAATAGAGGGCAGAGTATCGGCGCGGGCCATGCTCAGCACAACCAGCCCCGTCAGCGAAAAAAGGAAGTGGTGTTTCATCGCGCAATCCCTGTTCGTCATCCCCGGTTGGGGTAAGTGTCGCTGAATAAAGCGCCCCTTAACCAGGGGCGCAGACAGGCAATAAAAGGATTACTGTTTTGGCGTCAGTAGGCTCGACGTTAGCGTGTTGAGCCCGTTAATCGGGTTTGACGTAGATGTGTTTTGGGTTGTGCCTGCATTGGCCGTTACACCCGCAGTCAGCGTATTGAGGGTGGTATTGACCGTTGTGCTCAGGCTATTGTTTGTGGCTGTCACATTGGCATCGGCCGTCAGAGATCCTGTGCCGCTGCCTCCGGTGGTTGATGTGGGTTTCACTAGCGTACCGCTATCCGTGACCGTCTGGCCGACATTTTGAACGACCTGACCGACACCGCTAAGCCCGCTATTGCTGCTGCTAATGTTGGTCCCTACGCCGCTGACGGTGCCACCCACCTGGGTCAGCAGACCGTTGACCGGTGTGCCGAGACCCGTTGTGGTGCCTACGGTTTGCGTCACGCCTTGTACTCCGCCCAGCGTCTTGTTAGCCAGGGTCGTGGTATCGGTTGTTACCTGAGTGACTGCAGGGCTGCTTACCGTGTTGGTGAGACCCGTGCCGGTGTTACTGACCAGTTGCCCGGTACTGTTTACCACGCTGCCCGTCAGGCCCGTTACGCCGCTGACCGATGTTCCGGAAGTGGAACTCGCCAGGCCCGTGCCTACCGTTGAAACGGTATTGCCGAGGGAGGTGACCGACGTGGTCACGCCTTTAACCGTTGTACCCACACCGTTCGGGTTGTTTGGATCGCCAACGCCAGTCGTGACGCCTGTCCCCACGGTGGACACGGCACTGCCAACACCGCTGACGGTGGTTGAAACGGTTGATGTGACGGGATTATTTGTTGGAAGCTGGCTTCCGAGGCCATCCACAGTGGATCCGACGCTGGTCACGGTTTTACCTGCATCACCCAGTATCGTATTTACGCCTGAGGTAGTTGTTCCTCCACTGCCCCCTGAGCCTGAGCCTGAGCCTGAGCCTGAGCCTGAGCCTGAGCCAGAACCAGAACCAGAACCAGAACCCGTTCCGCCACCAGCGCCTGTCCCGGTACCCGAACCCGTTCCGTTGCTGCTCGAACCGCCATTGCTCGCGGTTGTGCCACTTCCATCATCTGAGCCGCTGCTGCTTCCCGTTGCAGGGTTATTTTTGGCCGTTGAGTGAGATCCGCCACCGCTTCCACTACAGGCAGAAAGAGAGAACGCGAGCAGTACCGCAACAGCAATAGCGCTGATGCGACTAACATTATTAGGTAGCATATGAATACTCCACGCAAAAGAACGCCGAGCGGCGTATTAGTGAGTATATGCAGTATTTTTAAATATGCATGAAAGTGGCTGAAGAAGGTATTTTTCTTCGGTGTAGGTGGTTATTTAAAATAACAATAAGTTAGGGTGTTTAATCAGTGCTTAATTATTGAGGGAGTAGTTAGTGGGCGTAAATTAAAGGAATATTCCTAAGAAAACTCAATGAGGATGATAAATGAAACGCTACAGGATATATCCTTATTGTAAGATTCAGATCGCGGAAAAATAAGGCTCTTCATTTGAAGAGCCTTATTATTTAACAATTGCCTTCGAGCCAGGCTTTTTCGATTTCTTCGGCGAGAATTTTAACCCCCGCTTCGATTTTTTCCGGGTCGGGGACGTAGTTCATGCGCATGCACTGATGGGTATGCGGCCACGGCTTATCCAGTCCCGGGAAGAAATAATCGCCCGGAACCATCAGCACCCCGCGCTTTTTAAGGCGCTGGTAGAGCAGTTCGGTAGTGATAGGCAAATCCTTAAACCACAGCCACAGGAAAATCGCTCCTTCAGGCTTGTGGATCAGGCAGCGTTCTTCCGGCAAATAGCGGCGAATTGTTGCGATTGTTTCCTGAACTCGCTGGTAATAGAAAGGCTTAATCACGTCATTCGACAGACGCAGCAGGTCCTTGCGTTTAATCATCTCGCACATCATCGCCGGGCCAATGCCGCCCGGTGAAAGGCTGATAATACCGTTCATATTGGTAATGGCGGTGATGATTTTTTCATTGGCGATGATGATGCCGCAGCGGCTGCCCGGCAGTCCCAGCTTAGAGAGGCTCATGCACAGGACAATGTTCGGGTTCCACAGCGGACGTGCTTCGCTGAAGATAATGCCCGGGAACGGTACGCCGTAGGCGTTATCGATTACCAGCGGAATGCCGTGCTGATTTGCCAGTGCATCCAGCTTCATCAGTTCGTCATCGGTGATCACATTGCCCGTTGGGTTAGTCGGGCGCGATACGCAGATCATGCCCGTCTCTTCACCAATATGCAGGTGTTCAAAATCGACGTGATATTTGAACTGGCCTTCCGGCAGCAGCTCGATGTTCGGGCGCGCGGAGACGAACAGATCCTCTTCCAGGCCGGAATCGGCATAGCCGATATACTCCGGCGCCAGCGGGAACAGCACTTTTTTGGTGGTGCCGTCGGCGCGACGCCCTGCGAACAGGTTAAACAAGTAGAAAAATGCGCTCTGGCTGCCGTTAGTCAGTGCAATATTCTGTGGTTCGATATCCCAGCCCAGCTCGTCACGCAGCATTTCGGCGAGGAGTGCCAGCAGTTCGGTTTTACCCTGCGGGCCGTCGTAATTGCAAAGCGCATCGGTTGCTTTGCCGCTTTCCAGCATCTGAGCGAGCAGGGTCTGGAAATAGGTATTCATCTCCGGGATTTGAGCCGGGTTTCCGCCGCCGAGCATGATTGCGCCCGGTGTGCGCAGCCCGTCGTTGAGGTCCTCCATCAGGCGAGTAATGCCTGAATGGCGGGTAAATTTGTCGCCGAAAAGTGAAAACGTCATAGCAGGTGATCTGTCGAGCTTATTTTGAAAGTGGGTAACCATAACGCTAGCACCGTGTTGGTGCAAATCGGGTAGTGTGGTCGGATTTGTTGTTTTATAGGGCGGGAGTGGGTTTGTGTAGTGAATAGTTCTGGAGCTCCTCCCCTCTCCCCATGGGGAGAGGGTTAGGGTGAGGGGTATGATCTACTGATTCCCCGCCCAGACGACCATCACCTTATCGCCATCATGTTCACGTACGAAGCCATACCCCTCTTTCAGCGACAGCGTGGTTTGTTTGCCTTCACCAATCGCCGGGTGGCGGGCGCGGAACTGACCCAGCGTTTGCCAGTGGGCGACGGTTAAGGCCTGCTTGCCCGTGACGTCCTGCCAGTTCATATCCGAGCGGGTGCCCTGCAGCGGGTCGGAGCCTGTCGGCCCGAATGGGCGCTCGGACTCATCCCCGTAATAGATTTGCACGCTGCCCGGTGCGAGCAGAAGCAGCTCCGCCGCGCGCGGGCCCCCTTCGCGGAACAGGCGCGTATCGTGGGATGAGAGATAGCTCAGCACGTTGAAGCTTTGCAGCTTCTCCGCCATCTGCTGCCAGGTGAGATCCATATCGGCCAGACAATCCACCGCTTTTGCCGCCTGCTCCTGATAATCAAAGTTAATCATCGCGTCAAAACCATGGCGGTAATAATCGCTCTGCATGACGCCGTGGCCCCAGGATTCCCCGGTCATCCAGAACGGTGCACTATCGAGCTTTTTATCCGGGTGAGCGCCTTTCCAGGCAGCCAGCGCCTGGCTTGCCTGGTCTTTCAGCTGTTGCCAGGCCGCAAGCTCAACGTGTTTTGCGGTATCCACCCGGAAACCGTCGATGCCGTAGTCACGCACCCACTGGCTGAGCCAGTGGGTCAGGTAGTCGCGCGGGGTATAGCCCGGAATAGCTTTCGCGTGGGTATCGGGCTTGTGTTGATAGAAATTGGGTAACCCGGAAGGGACGGTGGATTCCGTTTTCAGGTCGGGCAAGAACGCCAGCGACATCGTTAAATCGTCGAAGCCGGGATTATCGTAATCACCGATGTCGGTACGGATCCATTTCTTACCCCACCATTTTTCCCATGCGGCCTTGTCGCTGAAGTTGATGTAGTCGTTGAAGCTATGCCAGCTTTGTCCCGCGCCCGGCTTCCAGTCCGTCCAGCGTTCTCCCAGCGTCTTTTTCAGCTCGTCCCCCTGCAGGTACAGGGCTCCAAACTGATACTCCTGCATGTCTGCAAGCGTGGCATAGCCAGCGTGGTTCATAACGATATCGAACAGAATGCGGATCCCGCGCTTGTGCGCTTCGTCGACAAGATGGCGTAAATCATCTTCGGTGCCCATGTTGGCGTCGAGTTTTGTCCAGTCCTGGGTGTAGTAGCCGTGATAGGCGTAGTGAGGAAAATCTCCTTTGGTGCCACCGCCGACCCAGCCGTGGATCTGCTCAAGCGGGGAGCTTATCCAGAGCGCGTTCACTCCCAGCTGCTGCAGGTAGTCGAGCTTGCCGGCGAGTCCCTTGAGGTCACCACCGTGGAAGGTGCCAATCTCCTGCATGCCGTCTTTATGGCGACCGTAGCTGTTGTCGTTACCCGGGTCACCATTCGCATAGCGGTCGGTCAGCACAAAATAGACGGTGGCATTTTGCCAGCTAAACGGCGCAGGCCTGTCGGTTTCGGCGCGCTCAAGCAGCAGCAGGCCGTTACTGTTGACGGCTGGCTGCAGAGTGATGTTTCCATTCTGCACCGTCGCCGTCTGTTTACTGTAGTAGTCGCGCACGACGGAGCCTTCCGGGAAGGTATGGCTGACGTCCAGCGTCAGCGGCTTACCGTCCCACTTCGGACACTGACGGATGACGTTTGCAACCGGCTGTTCTGCGGCGCTCAGAATCGTCAGCAGCAGGGTGGGCGTGCCGGAGCGGGTATCAATCCGTATCTGGTATTCACCGTCGCGGAAAAGGCGCCACTGCGGCGGCGTGCCGTCACAGGGCTTGAGCGACAGCATCTCATTGAGTTTTATCGCGCCTGTAGGCTGCCAGCACGTCTTGTCAAAACTCAGCGTAAGAGGACGCGTACCCTTCGCAAGCTTTGCCTGGCTGGTGAAGACCCCGGTGCCTTCGGCGCTAAATGCGCTAAACCCTGGCGATGACCAGTCGGCATGCGCCAGTGCGGGTAACATCAGAAAGGCTAATGCGGTACGTTTCATTCCTTTTTCCTGTCGCGGCATTTTTGACCAGTGTGCCATCAGACAAGGGGCAAAAACTCATCCCCTGTCGCTTTCCGCCAGGAGGATGCGTGAGGATGAGTGATCTCGCGCAAAATTAGGCAGTTATCTGCGATAGCGCACACAGTTTTTGTGGAATGATGTTTTTATGAGCAAGTTTCAGGTGACATAGTTTCGGAATTGGACTATTTCTATACGTGCTCTTGAAGTCTATTTTTGATATGATTTGAGATTCCGCTCTCAAATTTGTGAAAAAAATAAGGTGTTAGGATGATTACATCCGACCAGGAGACCTAATGATATCGACTCCCATTCGACGATATGGGGCTGCGATACTCATGTTACTCACCACGGCATTTTCGGGTGAGGTGCTTGCGAAGACGCACACGGATACAACGAGTAAGAAAGCCCACGTAATAAAGACGACAAGTAGTAAGGTTAGCAGTAAACAAGAGTATTCTCGCAATAGTGCAAAGAGTAGTTCACTTCCTGATTTGCGAAAATACCCTTCCGGAACACCAAGGAAAAAAGCGTTTCTCCGGACGGTAATGCCTTACATCACGAGTCAAAATGCCGCGATTACTGCGGATCGTAACTGGCTGATTTCCAAACAGTACGATAGCCGCTGGTCGCCATCCGAGCGCGCGCGTCTGAAGGATATCACCAAGCGCTACAAGCTGAGCTGGAACGGTAACACGCGTCGTGTGCCGTGGAATGCTCTCCTTGAGCGTGTGGATATCATCCCAGGCAGTATGGTTGCGACCATGGCTGCAGCCGAAAGCGGCTGGGGGACTTCTAAGCTTGCGCGTAGCAACAACAACCTTTTCGGCATGAAATGCGTGAAAGGCCGTTGTACTAATGCGCCGGGCAAGGTGAAAGGCTATTCGCAGTTTGAATCCGTGAAAGATTCCGTTAGCGCCTATGTGGTGAATCTGAACACGCACCCGGCCTACTCATCGTTCCGGAAATCACGCGCTCAGCTGCGTAAAGCGGACCAGGAAGTGACGGCCAGTACGATGATCCACAAACTGAAAGGGTATTCGACGAAGGGACAGAGCTATAACAACTATCTGTTTGCTATGTACCAGGATAACCAGCGCTTAATCGCCGCCCATATGTAATCGCAAAAAAACGCCTTCCACTGGAAGGCGTTTTCTTTTCTAGATCAGCACCTCGCTGTGGCGATCCCGATACTCTTTCGGCGTGGTGTCATACTCTTTGCGAAACACCGAATAAAAATATTGCAGCGACGGGTAACCGCACATCTGCGAGATTTCGTTGATCGACAGCGATGTGGAGATGAGCAGGCTGCGTGCTTTCTCCAGCTTTTCAGCATGGATGACGGCATGAATAGTTTCGCCCACCTCTTCTTTAAAACGCTTCTCCAGATTCGAACGCGAAATACCCACCGAATCCAGCACCTGATCGACCTTAATCCCTTTGCAGGCGTGGTTGCGAATATAGTGCATGGCCTGAATAACGGCCGGGTCGCTTAAGGAGCGATAATCGGTTGAACGACGTTCTACGACGCGAACAGGAGGCACCAGCAGGCGCTGAAGTGGCAGTGATTCTTTATCGAGCAGGCGATGCAGCAGCTTCGCCGCCTGATAGCCCATCTGACGAGTGCCCTGGGCAACGGAGGAAAGCGCCACGCGGGACAGATAGCGGGTCAGTTCTTCATTATCAATGCCAATCACGCACAGCTTTTCGGGCACCGGAATATGTAAGTGTTCGCAGACCTGCAGCACGTGGCGCGCACGCGCGTCCGTCACGGCAATGATACCGGTTTGCGGCGGCAGCGTTTGCAGCCAGTCAGCGAGGCGGTTTTGCGCGTGCTGCCAGTTTTCCGGCGCGGTTTCCAGCCCCTGATAGACCACGCCGCGATACTTCTCCTGCGCGACCAGCTGGCAAAACGCGTGTTCACGCTCAACGGCCCAGCGCTTGCCGCTGGTGGCGGGTAGGCCGTAAAACGCAAAGCGGTGGACGCCTTTCTCTTTTAAATGGAGAAACGCGGCCTCGACCAGGGCATGGTTATCGGTGGCAATATAGTGAACCGGAGGATAGTGTTCGGGCGAATGGTAGGAGCCGCCGACGCCCACAATCGGAACGTCGACGTCGGTCAGCAACTGTTCGATGACGGGGTCGTCATAGTCGGCGATGACGCCATCGCCCAGCCAGTCTTTGATGTTCTCCAGACGGGTGCGGAAATCTTCTTCAATAAAAATATCCCATTCGGATTGCGACGCCTGCAAATATTCACCCACTCCTTCCACCACCTGACGGTCGTAGGCTTTGTTGGCATTGAATAACAACGTAATGCGGTGACGCTTTTCAAACATGGCTCACTTCCTAATTAAGTCACAATACCGTTATCAGGCCCGTCGCTTGGTGGCCGAATCCATCCAGACTGCCAGTAAAAGAATTGCCCCCTTGACGATATACTGCCAAAACGTCGGGACGTCCATCATACTCATCCCGTTATCCAACGACGCCATAATAAATGCCCCCATGACCGCGCCCGCCACGCTACCGATACCCCCTGCGAGGCTGGTACCGCCAATGACGCAGGCGGCGATAGCATCCAGCTCGGCGATGTTCCCGGCGGAGGGAGAGCCGGCGCCCAGACGCGAGCTGAGGATCAGCCCGGCGATAGCGACCATCAGGCCGTTAATGGCGAAGACCGCGAGTTTGGTGCGTTCGACGTTAATACCTGAAAGCCGAGCAGCCTCAAGGTTGCCGCCGATGGCATAAATACGGCGGCCAAACGCGGTGCGCGTCGCCATAAACATACCGCCCAACAGTAAAAGTGCCAGCAGCAGGACGGGTGTCGGGACACCGCGATAGTCGTTTAAAAGCCAGATGGCGCCCAGCACAATGACCGCCGTGAGCGCCTGACGCCCCACCACCGACGTTGACGCCGGAGAAGCGAGCCCCAACGCCTGACGGCGCATGCGTCCACGCCACTGCCATGCGACAAACGCCAGCAATCCCACCACGCCGATGGTAAAGCCCACGCTATCTGAGAGGTAACTCTGGCCAATCTGCGACATGGCTGCACTGGTCGGGGAGACGGTGGTGCCGTTAGTGATGCCGATTAAGATCCCGCGGAAGGCCAGCATCCCCGCCAGGGTGACAATGAACGACGGCACTTTACGATAGGCTACCCACCAGCCGTTCCAGGCCCCCAGAACCAGACCCAGCACCAGCGTGACCGCTACGGTCAGCGGCAGAGGCCAGCCGAGCCATACGTCAAAAATCGCCGCCACGCCGCCGAGAAGTCCCATCATCGACCCGACCGACAGATCGATCTCCGCGGAGATAATCACGAACACCATGCCCACGGCCAGGATGCCGGTGATGGCGGTCTGGCGGAGCAGGTTGGAGACGTTTCGCGCGCTTAAGTACGAGCCATCGGTCATCCAGGTAAAGAACAGCATGATGACGATAATGGCCGCGATCATTACGAAGACCTGCAGGTTCAGCGCTTTTAGCCCTGCGAACGCACCGGGCGTCGGAACGGCGACTTTGATATCAGACGGATTGCTTTTCGACATGACGTTCGCTCCTTAAAGCGGCTTCCATCACCTGCTCCTGCGTCAGGTTCTGGTTAATCAGGTTGGCTTTCAGTTTCCCCTCATGCATGACCAGCACGCGGTCGCTCAGGCCGAGCACTTCGGGTAACTCAGACGAAATGACAATGACGGCAATCCCTTGCTGTACAAGCTGATTAATCAGTTTGTAGATTTCATATTTGGCACCGATATCAATCCCGCGCGTCGGTTCATCAAGGATTAATATGCGTGGATTGAGCAGCAGGCAGCGCGCCAGAATGGCTTTTTGCTGGTTGCCGCCGCTCAGGCGACCAATCGCCAGTTCCGGAGAGGAGGTTTTGACCTTCAGACGGGCGAGTGACTGGAGGATGCACTGTTGCTCTGCGGCATCGTCCAGGCTGCTCAGCGTGCCGGAGAAGCGATCGAGCGCCGCCAGCGTAATGTTTTTTCCCACCGCCATGACCGGCACGATGCCGTCTTTTTTGCGATCTTCCGGCACCATGGCAATGCCGCGGGCGATCGCCTGCTGGCAGTTGTCGATTTTCACCGGCTGGCCGTCGATATAAATCGTGCCCTCCCAGCGCCCCGGCCACACGCCAAAAAGACACTGTACGGCCTCCGTGCGCCCGGCGCCGACTAACCCGGCAATACCGAGAATTTCGCCGCTGTGCAGAGAAAACGAGACGTTATTGACGCGCCTGATGTGGCGGTTAACGGGGTGCCACGCGGTCAGGTTTTCCACGCGCAGCACTTCATCACCTTTGGTGTGAGGCTCATTCGGGTAGAGCGCCGTCAGCTCGCGCCCTACCATCATGGTGATGATGTCATCTTCGCTCATCCCGGCGGCTTCACGCGTGCCGATGTGCTGCCCGTCGCGGATCACGCAGATGGTATCCGAAATGGCTTTAACCTCGTTCAGCTTGTGTGAAATGTAGATGCAGGCGATGCCGTGGTTTTGCAGATCGCGGATGATATTGAGCAGAACCGCGGTTTCCTGTTCGGTGAGCGAGGCTGTAGGCTCATCGAGGATCAGCAGCCTGACCTGTTTATTGAGCGCTTTCGCTATTTCGACCAACTGCTGTTGCCCAAGGCCCAGGTCGCCCACGCGGGTATCCGGTGAAATGCTGAGGCTCACCTGCGCCAGCAGCTTTTCACAGCGGAGCGTCATGGTGTCGTAATCCAGCACGCCGTGGCGGGAAATTTCGGCCCCGAGGAAAATGTTCTCCAGCACGGTGAGATGCTTCACCAGCGCCAGCTCCTGGTGGATGATGGCGATGCCTTTACGTTCGGTATCACGAATGTGTGTCGCCTGGATAACTTCACCGGCAAAGACGATTTCGCCTTCGTAGCTGCCGTGCGGGTAGATCCCGCACAGCACTTTCATCAGCGTCGACTTGCCCGAGCCGTTCTCGCCACACAGCGAAACCACTTCGCCGGGGTTCAACCGGAGGCTGACGTTATCGACGGCTTTCACCGTGCCGAAGCGCTTGGTGATGCTTTTCATTTCAAGTAAATAAGGCATAACTGCTCCACATAACCCGAGGGAAGAACAGTACAACGTGATGCGCCCCCGCAAAGCAGGGGACGCGCCGGATTACAGTTCGCTCTTCTTGTGGAAGCCGTCTTTAATGACGGTGGCGTCAATGTTCTCTTTATTGACTTCAATAGGGGTGAGCAGGCGAGCCGGAACGTCTTTCAGCCCGTTATTTAGCGTTGCGTCTGCTTTAGGCTGCTTGCCATTGCCCAGTTCCACGGCGATTTCCGCCGCCGTATTGGCAAGCTCGGTAATCGGTTTGTAGACCGTCATGGTTTGGGTGCCTGCGATGATGCGTTTTACGCCAGCCAGATCGGCATCCTGTCCTGAAATGGCGACTTTACCTGCCAGCCCCTGTGCACTCAGGGCCTGGATAGCACCGCCTGCGGTGGCATCGTTGGAGGCCACAACCGCATCAATTTTGTTGTTGTTGGCCGTCAGCGCGTTTTCCATAATCTTCAGCGCGTTTTCTGGCAGCCAGCCGTCGGCCCACTGATCGCCGACCACTTTAATTTTCCCGTTGTCGATGTACGGCTTAAGGACTTTCATTTGCCCTTCGCGGAACAGCTTGGCGTTGTTATCCACCGGCGAGCCGCCCATCAGGAAATAATTGCCCTGAGGCACTTTGTCGATCAGGCTTTGCGCCTGTAATTCCCCGACTTTTTCATTGTCGAACGAAATATAATAATCAATGTCCGCATTATTAATCATGCGGTCATAGGCCAGGACTTTAATGCCTTCCTGTTTGGCTTCTTTCACCACGTTACTTAATACCTGGCCGTTATAGGGGATAATGACCAGCACATCGACGCCACGGTTAATCATATTCTCAATCTGCGACATTTGTGTTTCTTCGTTGCCGTTAGCCGACTGAACAAACACGCTGGCGCCGAGGGATTCTGCTTTTTTAACAAAAATATCGCGATCTTTTTGCCAGCGCTCCAGGCGCAGGTCGTCAATCGCCATGCCAATTTTGACCTCTTTGGCATGTCCTGCAAAGCTTGCAAGGAGGAGCGTAGTGCAGAGCGTTAGAGTCAGGTTCTTTATCTTCATAATTATTAGGCCTTTTTGTAGGGGTATATGTTGCTGAGATAAAAGAAACATTCACTGCTGGGACGCAGCAAATTTTTAACGCGGAAAGGCGGGCTGGCAATTACAGATTTTTATCTTCGCATTATGATATTTGGTTTATTTCTGAATTTATGACCGTGATCGGATTTTAAAATACGTAACGTCTTAATTACATTTGATTCTGGAATATGCGCCGAAAAATAGTTTGTCTGCGCATTATTTTGCGAGCCAGCGCACAGTTGTGCATTCTCTCAATAGCAGTGTGAAATAACGTAATTGAGCAACCCAAAATGTCTATTCACTATTACTCCTGTATCAACGACTCGCCGCATACCCTGATTATGGAGCTCAATATGCAAGCTTATTTCGACCAACTCGATCGTGTTCGTTACGAAGGCCCGAAAACGACCAATCCTTTAGCATTTCGTCACTACAACCCGGATGAGCTGGTGCTGGGTAAGCGCATGGAAGATCATCTGCGCTTTGCCGCCTGTTACTGGCATACCTTCTGCTGGAATGGCGCCGATATGTTCGGCGTGGGCTCCTTTGATCGCCCATGGCAGCAGCCGGGTGAGGCCATCGAACTGGCAAAGCGCAAAGCCGACGTTGCGTTTGAGTTCTTCCACAAACTGAACGTGCCGTACTACTGCTTCCATGACGTCGACGTGTCGCCGGAAGGCGCATCGCTGAAAGAGTATCTGAACAACTTTGCACAGATGGTGGATGTACTGGCAGCAAAACAGCAGCAAAGCGGCGTAAAGCTGCTCTGGGGCACGGCAAACTGCTTCACTAACCCACGCTACGGCGCGGGTGCGGCAACCAACCCGGATCCGGAAGTGTTTAGCTGGGCGGCCACGCAGGTGGTGACGGCAATGAATGCCACGCATCAGCTGGGCGGCGAAAACTATGTTCTGTGGGGAGGCCGTGAAGGCTATGAAACCCTGCTCAACACCGACCTGCGTCAGGAGCGCGAGCAGATTGGCCGCTTTATGCAGATGGTTGTCGACCACAAGCACAAAATTGGCTTCCGCGGCACGCTGTTGATTGAGCCGAAGCCGCAGGAACCAACGAAGCATCAGTATGACTACGACGTGGCGACGGTGTATGGCTTCCTGAAGCAGTTCGGTCTGGAAAAAGAGATCAAAGTGAACATTGAGGCCAACCACGCCACGCTGGCGGGCCATTCTTTCCACCACGAGATCGCGTCTGCGATTGCGCTGGGCATCTTCGGCTCTGTCGATGCGAACCGTGGCGATGCGCAGCTGGGCTGGGACACCGATCAGTTCCCGAACAGCGTGGAAGAGAATGCGCTGGTGATGTACGAGATCGTTAAAGCGGGCGGTTTCACCACCGGTGGCCTGAACTTTGACGCCAAAGTGCGTCGCCAGAGCACCGACAAATACGATCTGTTCTACGGCCACATTGGCGCGATGGACACCATGGCGCTGGCGCTGAAGGTGGCGGCACGTATGATTGAAGACGGCGAGCTGGATAAACGCGTGGCGAAGCGCTACAGCGGCTGGAACAGTGAACTGGGCCAGCAAATTTTGAAAGGGCAGTTATCGCTTGCGGACATCGCGAAGTACGCTGAACAACATCAGCTGGCGCCGCAGCACCAGAGCGGGCACCAGGAACTGCTGGAAAATCTGGTTAATCACTACCTGTTCGATAAATAACAGCATCCAGGCCCGGTACGCGGAAGCGCCACCGGGCATTTCTGTCAAAGGAGTCACCGCAATGTATATCGGGATTGATCTGGGCACATCGGGTGTGAAAGCCATCCTGTTAAGCGAGCAGGGCGAGGTGTTAGCAATGCAGACAGAAAAGCTGCAGGTTTCACGTCCGCATCCGCTGTGGTCGGAACAGGACCCGGAGCAGTGGTGGCAGGCAACGGATCGTGCAATCAAAGCTTTAGGCGAGCAGCATAGCCTGCGCGACGTTAAAGCGCTGGGGATTGCCGGGCAAATGCACGGTGCTACGCTGCTGGACAGCGAGCATCGCGTGTTGCGACCCGCCATTCTCTGGAACGATGGCCGCTGTGCGGAAGAGTGCGCGCTTCTTGAGGCGCATGTACCCACGTCTCGTGAAATTACCGGCAACCTGATGATGCCCGGCTTTACTGCGCCCAAACTGCTGTGGGTGCAGCGACACGAGCCGGAGATTTTCCGTCAGGTGGCGAAAGTTCTGCTGCCGAAAGACTATCTGCGCTTTCGTATGACGGGCGATTTTGCTTCCGACATGTCCGATGCTGCAGGCACGATGTGGCTCGACGTGGCGAAACGCGACTGGAGCGAGGCGATGCTGGATGCTTGCCATCTAACCCGGGAACACATGCCCGCGCTGTTCGAAGGTAGCGAGGTAACAGGCATGTTGCTGCCGGACGTTGCGGAACGCTGGAATATGTCTGCCGTGCCGGTGGTTGCCGGGGGTGGTGACAATGCCGCAGGGGCCGTGGGCGTCGGCATGGTTGAGGCGGGTCAGGCGATG
The DNA here is from genome assembly GCF_004006055.1 of Enterobacter sp. N18-03635. Classification (NCBI taxonomy): domain Bacteria; kingdom Pseudomonadati; phylum Pseudomonadota; class Gammaproteobacteria; order Enterobacterales; family Enterobacteriaceae; genus Enterobacter; species Enterobacter sp. N18-03635. The sequence continues at coordinate 185,657 of NZ_CP034769.1, forward strand.
CTTTCGCTTGGAACCTCTGGCGTCTATTTTGCCGTCAGCGATGGGTATCGTAGTAATCCTGAAAGCGCTGTGCACAGTTTCTGTCATGCGCTGCCTGGGAAATGGCATTTAATGTCGGTGATGCTGAGCGCTGCGTCCTGCCTGGACTGGGCGGCGAAGCTGACCGGGATGGCCGATGTTCCTGCGTTGATTGCCGCAGCACAGCAGGCGGATGAAAATGCCGGTACCGTCTGGTTTTTACCGTATCTTTCCGGCGAACGTACGCCGCACAACAACCCGGAAGCGAAAGGGGTGTTTTTTGGCTTAACCCATCAGCATGGTCCGGCAGAACTGGCGCGTGCAGTTCTGGAAGGGGTGGGCTATGCGCTGGCCGACGGGATGGGCGTGGTGCACGACTGCGGCCTGAAACCGACGAGCGTCACCCTGATTGGAGGAGGTGCGCGAAGCCCTTACTGGCGACAAATGCTGTCGGATATCAGCGGGTTGCAGCTGGATTTCCGCACGGGAGGGGATGTTGGCCCCGCGCTCGGCGCCGCGCGTCTGGCGCAGATTGCTGTGAACCCGGAAAAACCGCTTTCACAACTGCTGCCGCAGCTTACCCTTGAGCAGGCGCATTTCCCGAACGCGGTGAACCATGCGCGGTACGCGGAAAGGCGCGCGGTATTCCGTAAAATCTACCAGCAGCTGCTGCCGCTGATGTCGTAAATATGCTTGTCCGGGAGAGGCACGAGGATGTCCTTTTTTGGTCTGTGCGTGCCTTCCTTTCCTTGCCAGTATGGTGTCACACCCACCGGCGAGGAGATTCATCATGTCACGTATTGCACTCATCAATATTGATACTCAGCAGTCCTTCCATCACCGCAATTACTGGCAGGAAAGCGAGATCCCTGCCTTTCAGCAGGCGATTCTGGGGCTGATTGAAGGCTGCCAGGCGCGCGATATTCCGGTCGTTGATATTTTCCATGTAGATGAAGACGGCCCCTTCACGCTGCAAAGCGGCTTTGTTAAACCTATGGCCTTTTTACGTCATCAGCCGGATGTGGTTTTTCAGAAACACGTCCATAATGCCTTCACGGATACCGGGCTTGACCGCTGGCTGCGCGAGCGTGATATCAACCAGCTGATTATCTGCGGCATTCGCACTGAACAATGCTGTGAAACCACCGCCCGGGTGGCATCCGATCTGGGTTATGCTGTGACCTTTGTAAGCGAGGCGACGCTGACGTTTCCCATGACGTACAAAGGGATAACCCTTAGCGCAGCGGAAATTCGCCACCGTACCGAAACGGTACTGTCCGGGCGTTTTGCCGAAATTAAAACGGTAGCGGAGACGCTGGAGTCACTGTAATGAGCATCGACGTCTGGTTCGTCATGTTGCCCGGGGTGCTGTCATTAGATATGACGGGCCCGGCAGAGACCTTTGTGCTGGCTGGCGACGCGTTTCGTCTGCATTACATTGGGCCGCAACCGGACGTTCCGACGTCGATAGGCCTGACGATGAGCGGCATTCAGCCGCTGCCGGAACGTCTCCCGGAAGGCAGCCTGCTGGTGCTGCCGGGGGTGAACGACTCCCGCTATCAGTTTTCGACACCACAGGCGTTACGGATACAGCACTGGCTGATGCGCCTGCAGCCGGCCATTCAGCGCCGGGATATCACGGTGATGTGCGTCTGTTCAGGGGCGCTGCTGGCGGCGAAATCGGGTTTGCTGAACAACCGGCAGTGTACAACCCACCATGACGTTATCAGCCGTTTACGCACCGCAGCCCCCTCGGCGACGATTAAAGAAAACCGCATATTTGTGCAGGATGAGAACATCTGGACCAGCGCGGGGATCACGTCGGGCATCGATCTGGCGCTGCATATGATTAACCGCCTGTGCGGTCCCGAAAAGGCGCTGAGTGTGGCGCGTGAGATGGTGGTCTGGTTCCGCCGTTCCGGTGACGATCCCCAGCTATCCCCGTGGCTGCGCTACCGCAATCATCTTCATCCGGCGATCCATCGGGCGCAGGATGCGCTCACCGCCGAGCCGCAAAAAGCGTGGCGCTTGCCTGACATCGCCGCGCTGGCGCACGTCAGCCCGCGCCATCTCACCCGGCTTTTCCAGACTCATTTAGGCATTAGCGTTCGCGATTATCTGGAGCAGCTGCGTCTGGCGGTGGCGGAACAGTGGCTATTGCAGGGGCGCGGCGTGGAGCAGGCTTCGCTGGCGGCAGGGTTTTCCTCCCCGCGCCAGTACCATCGCGCGCGGCAGCGCAGCGTTAGCTGACGAAGCGGCGAACGTCTATTTTTTGCAGCAGCATCGACAGCAGCAGGCTGATCGCCAACGTGGCGGCAAAAATCCAGACCATATCCAGCACCGGCCAGCTTTTTAGCTCAATGCCTCTCGTGCGCAGCGCGTGGATCACCAGCGCGTGAAAACCGTAAATCCCGAGAGAGTGTCGTGAAATGACGCTCAGTACGGGAAGGGGACGCGCATTCAGGGTGTTTTTGGCGAGCGTGAGCAGCGATACGGCACAGATAAAGACCATCGGCCCGCAGTAGAGATACCAGGTATCGGCAAAATTACCGCGCCACTGCAGCTCATGCAGCGTCCCGCGTGAAATCACCGCCACGCCAGCGATAAACAGCGCCCCGCAGAGCCAGCTCAGACCGCGTTTTTGCGTGTCCATCATCCCGATGGCGCGCCCCAGCATGCCGTAAAGCACGTAGTAAAAGGTATCGCCGTTGATATAGAGGTTCACCGGCAGCCACTCAAACCCGTCGATTTTCTGCGAAACCGTATTCGGGTTGGCGATGATGCCAATCACCACCATCAGGGCCAGGAGCATTTTCCCGCTGACGTTTTTCACCTGAATGAGCGGGGAGACCAGATAGATAACGATAATGGCGAAGAAGAACCACAGGTGGTAGAACACCGGTTTTTGCAGCACGTATTTCAGCGATAGTCCGGCGTTTATTGAGGTAAACAGGGTGATATAGAGCAGGGCAACGGCGCTGTAAAACCCCAGGCAGGCCGCAATGCGGATGAAGTGCCGCGGCTGCGCGCTGCGCTCGCCAAAAAAGAGAAAGCCGGAAATCATAAAGAACAGCGGCACGCTGACGCGCGACGCAGAGTTGAGAATATTGGCGATATCCCAGTTAACGGGGCTGATGCTGTGGGCATTCGTGACGTACCAGGTCGTCGTGTGGATCATGACCACCATCAGACACGCTATTCCTCGCAGGTTATCAATCCAGTTAATTTTTGACGGCATCAGTTCCTCGTATTCCCTGTAAATTGAGTGTGACTCCCATTGTCCAAAAGTCTTCGTTTGGAAAATTCTGAGTTTTATGCGCAGGCTTGCCGGGAGACCGCGAGATTCGCAGAATGGCAGTCCTTAATCTATAAAAGTGTTGATACTAAAAATAACAGCCGCTGACCGGGACGGTAATAAAAATGATGATGAAGCGTGTGGCGTCACTCTTTCTGCTGTTGATCCTGGCGGGATGCAGTGCGCCGCAAGAAGCACCAGTGCAAAAAGCCCAGCAGGGCAAAATGAGCCCGGAACGTTCGCTGAATATGGAGTCACTCTGCAAGGACCAGGCCGCACGCCGCTATAACTCGGACGTGCAGAACATCAACGTCACCGGGTTTGAGCGCTTTCAGGGCAGCTACGAGCTCAAGGGCTATACGGCGCGTAAAGAGGGCTTTGTCTGCTCGTTTGATGCGGACGGTCAGTTTTTACACCTCTCCATGCGCTAGCCTGCTCGTATAATCAGCAGCCAGACGCCGTCAGCGTTCTGGCCGGAAGGCTTATTTCCCAATTTTCCCTAAACAACCCCGTTTCGTACTGTATATCTTGCAGCCAGCGGGTATACTGGTCCCTTCCATTTAAAACCACACGTATCCAGCACGAAATACTATGCAAAAGTTTGATACCAAGACCTTCCAGGGCCTGATCCTGACCTTACAGGATTACTGGGCTCGTCAGGGCTGTACCATTGTTCAACCTTTGGACATGGAAGTCGGCGCCGGCACTTCACACCCGATGACCAGTCTGCGTGCGTTGGGGCCAGAGCCAATGGCGACCGCGTATGTGCAGCCTTCCCGTCGTCCGACCGATGGTCGTTACGGTGAGAACCCGAACCGTCTGCAGCATTACTATCAGTTCCAGGTGGTGATTAAGCCATCACCCGACAATATTCAGGAACTGTACCTCGGGTCGCTGAAAGAGCTGGGTATGGATCCAACCATCCACGACATCCGTTTCGTGGAAGATAACTGGGAGAACCCAACGCTGGGTGCCTGGGGTCTGGGTTGGGAAGTGTGGCTTAACGGTATGGAAGTGACCCAGTTCACTTACTTCCAGCAGGTGGGGGGTCTGGAATGTAAGCCGATCACCGGTGAAATCACCTACGGTCTGGAACGTCTGGCGATGTACATTCAGGGCGTAGACAGCGTTTACGACCTGGTCTGGAGCGACGGCCCGCTGGGTAAAACCACCTACGGCGACGTGTTCCATCAGAACGAAGTGGAGCAATCCACCTATAACTTCGAATACGCGGACGTGGACTTCCTGTTCACCTGCTTCGAGCAGTACGAGAAAGAAGCGCAGCAGCTGCTGGCGCTGGAGACTCCGCTGCCGCTGCCTGCCTACGAGCGTATTCTGAAGGCCGCCCACAGCTTCAACCTGCTGGACGCCCGCAAAGCCATCTCCGTGACTGAACGTCAGCGCTACATTCTGCGTATTCGTACCCTGACCAAAGCCGTTGCAGAAGCTTACTACGCGTCCCGTGAAGCCCTTGGCTTCCCGATGTGCAACCGAAACAAATAAGAGGCGGCCATGTCTGAGAAAACTTTCCTGGTGGAAATCGGCACCGAAGAGCTGCCACCAAAAGCCCTGCGCAGCCTGGCTGAATCTTTTGCTGCGAACGTGACCGCCGAGCTGGATAACGCTGGCCTGGCGCACGGTAAAATTGAGTGGTTTGCTGCACCGCGCCGTCTGGCGCTGAAAGTGGCAAATCTGGCTGCGTCTCAGCCGGATCGCGAAGTCGAAAAACGTGGCCCGGCGATTGCCCAGGCGTTTGACGCTGAAGGCAAGCCGAGCAAAGCGGCGGAAGGCTGGGCGCGCGGCTGCGGCATCACCGTCGATCAGGCCGAGCGTCTGACCACGGATAAAGGCGAATGGCTGTTGTACCGTGCGCATGTGAAAGGTGAAAGCGCAGAAGCGCTGCTGCCGGACATGATTGCCACGTCTCTGGCGAAGCTGCCTATTCCTAAGCTGATGCGCTGGGGCGCGTCTGATGTGCACTTTGTGCGTCCGGTTCACACCGTGACCCTGCTGCTGGGCGACACCGTTATTCCGGCTACCATTCTGGGCGTGGCGTCCGATCGCGTGATCCGCGGCCACCGCTTTATGGGCGAGCCAGAGTTCACCATCGACAATGCCGACCAGTACCCGCAGATCCTGCTGGAGCGCGGCAAGGTCATTGCTGACTACGAACAGCGTAAAGCCAAAATCAAAGCGGACGCGGAAGACGCGGCGCGCAAGATTGGCGGTAAAGCCGATCTGAGCGACAGCCTGCTGGAAGAAGTGACCTCGCTGGTGGAATGGCCGGTTGTGCTGACCGCGAAGTTTGAAGAGAAATTCCTGGCCGTTCCGGCTGAAGCGCTGGTGTACACCATGAAGGGTGACCAGAAGTACTTCCCGGTCTATGCCAACGACGGCAAGCTGCTGCCAAACTTTATCTTCGTGGCAAACATCGAATCGAAAGATCCGAGCCAGATTATATCCGGTAACGAAAAAGTAGTGCGTCCGCGTCTGGCGGATGCCGAGTTCTTCTTCAACACCGACCGCAAAAAGCGTCTGGAAGATAACCTGCCGCGCCTGCAGACCGTACTGTTCCAGCAGCAGCTGGGGACGCTGCGCGACAAGACCGACCGTATTGCGGAACTGTCCGGCTGGATTGCCCGTGAAATCGGTGCGGACGTCAACCACGCAACGCGTGCTGGCCTGCTGTCTAAATGCGACCTGATGACCAACATGGTGTTCGAATTTACCGACACCCAGGGCGTGATGGGTATGCATTACGCGCGTCACGATGGCGAAGCGGAAGACGTGGCCGTGGCCCTGAACGAGCAGTATCAGCCGCGCTTTGCGGGTGACGAACTGCCGTCCAACCCGGTTGCCTGTGCCGTGGCGATCGCCGATAAGATGGACACCCTGGCGGGTATCTTCGGTATCGGTCAGCATCCAAAAGGCGACAAAGATCCGTTTGCGCTGCGTCGTGCCGCGCTGGGCGTGCTGCGTATCATCGTTGAGAAGAACCTGAACCTGGATCTGCAGACCCTGACCGAAGAAGCGGTGCGTCTGTACGGCGACAAGCTGACCAACGCGAACGTGGTGGATGACGTGATCGACTTTATGCTCGGTCGTTTCCGCGCCTGGTATCAGGATGAAGGTTACACCGTCGACACCATTCAGGCGGTGCTGGCGCGTCGTCCGACCCGTCCGGCTGATTTCGATGCGCGTATGAAGGCGGTTTCCCACTTCCGTACGCTGGAAGCGGCATCTGCTCTGGCGGCGGCCAACAAGCGTGTATCCAACATTCTGGCGAAATCCGACGAGACGCTGAACGAGCGTGTGAACGCCGCGACGCTGAAAGAGCCGGAAGAGATCGCCCTGGCGATGCAGGTTGTGGTGCTGCGCGACAAGCTCGAGCCGGTCTTCGCGGAAGGTCGCTACCAGGAAGCGCTGGTGGAGCTGGCCGAGCTGCGTGACGTCATTGACGCCTTCTTCGAGAAAGTGATGGTGAACGTAGAAGATAAAGAGCTGCGTATTAACCGTCTCTCTATGCTCGAAAAACTGCGTGAGCTGTTCCTGCGCGTAGCGGATATTTCGCTGCTGCAGTAATGTGCCCGTTGTGACAAATGCTAAAAACCCGCTTCGGCGGGTTTTTTTATGGTGTGTTGCTGAAAATTTAACCTTGAAACCGTCAACACATTACCGCTATCCTTATCCCCGTTAACTTACTCGCGCTGGAGTGCCCCCCAAAAATGAACAAACACGACTGATGAATTTCGATCCTTGCTAAACGCCACCGCGTCGGCAGGGGATGTTTTGATTTCATTCAGGAGTGCTTATGGCTCATTTTGCGCAGTCCCCTTCTTTTATTCTGCATCAGGTTACCTGCCAGTTTCCGACGGGCGATACCCTTTTTGGCCCGCTGAATCTCACGCTGGAACCCTCTCTGTGCGCGCTGGTTGGCCGCAACGGCAGCGGAAAAACGCGTCTGCTGCGTCTGCTGGCGGGGCTGGACGAACCGGCTACCGGTCATATTGAACGCTTTGGCTCGCATGTCTTTGTGGCGCAGCAGCACGTTATTTCTTCGCAGACGACGCTGGCTGAACTTCTCGGATATGATGCGATTTTTACTGCGCGTAAGCGCATCGACAGCGGTGATTACCAGCCTGACGATCTGGCGTTGCTCGACGGCTACTGGGATGTAGCCGAGCGACTGAGCGAGGCGTTTATCAATGCGAAGCTCCCGGCGTTTGATCCGGATAAGCCTGCCCAGGAACTCAGCGGCGGCGAGCGCATCCGCGCCCTGCTGTGCGGGGCGTTTACGGCTGAAGCGGATTTCATGCTGCTGGACGAACCGACTAACCATCTGGATCGACAAGGTCGGGCGTGGTTCTACGACCAGTTGAGTCGCTATCAGGGCGGCGTGCTGGTGGCCTCTCATGACCGCGAACTTCTGGAGCAGGTGCCGCGTATTCTTGAGCTGAGCGCCTCGGGTCTGCGCAGCTACGGCGGAAATTATGCGGATTATCAAGCCCAGCGCGATGCCGAACAGCAGGCTGCCCGCGCGGCGCTGGAACATGCGGCAACCGAGCGCAAACGCACCCGCGCGCGCATGCAAAAAGAGCATGATGACAGCCAGCGGCGGTCGGCAAAGACGTTACGCACCGTCGATACCCTGAATATCGCATCGTTTGAGCGTGTCAAATACAAAGGCGCGGCAAAGGAGCGGATCGGCTCATGGAAAAAACAGCACAGCGAGCAAAATGAAGCCCTGAACGCCGCGGTAAACAAGGCGCGTGAACGCGTTGAAGAAGATAACCCGGTCATGTTCACCCTGCCGGGAAGTCAGGTCCCGGAAGGGAAACAGGTACTGGTTCTGGAGGATCTGGTGTTGCCGCATGTGCCTGTCCCACCCATCACATGGCGTATGGACGGACCGATGCGCGTGGCGTTAAAGGGACCGAACGGCTGTGGGAAATCGACGTTGTTAAAAACCATCCTCGGCGAGGTTACTCCCCGTTCGGGTGCCTGTAAGGTATCCGTCAGCTGTGCTTATCTCGACCAGCATCTGTCGCAACTCGATCTCACGCAGTCGGTCATGACGCATCTCAATTTGAGTCATACCCCTCTGGAAGAGGGGGTATTGCGAACCCGTTTAGCACAGCTTCAACTGGGGGCCGACAAAGTGAAGCTCCCATTGGCGGCGCTCAGCGGCGGCGAGCGTCTTAAGGCTGCCCTGGCCTGCGCGCTGTGGCGTGCGGAGGCCACGCAGCTTCTTCTGCTGGATGAACCGACCAACCATCTGGATCTGGCTTCAGTCCAGGCCATTGAAGCGGCGCTGGCCGGTTTCCCTGGAGCTCTGCTGGTGGTATCACACGATGAGGTTTTTTTAAGAGGCCTGGCGTTAACGCATGAGCTGGTATGGGAAGAGGCGGGTTGGCGTTGTGATAGCCTGTAAAACACAAGCCCCCGCAACGGCGGGGGCATTCAATCTTCACTACGCTATCTGTTTGCTGAGTGCAGGGTTGGCCTGAATCAGGCGCATCAGCCGTAACTCGGTTGGGGTGGGTTTCTCACGTTTTGACTCCCACTCCTGCACCATAGCCACGCTGACACCCATCGCTCTGGCGAATTCTTCGGTTTTCAGTCCTGTCCCTTTGCGCAATTGCTCGTATTCTGTAAAGGGATTGGATTTTTGTTGCAGGGTAATCATCTGCGGTACATCTTTAAAAATGATCTGTTCCAGACTGCTCAGCAGTTCAAACTCAGGATCTTTATATTCCATTGAGGACTCCTCTTAAATCTCACATCGTGATCAAGAACATCAGAGAGCCAGTTAAGAATAGTCCCTAATACCAACCCAGGATCGTCACGGGTGTGATTAATTGTGCGGTAACGATCGCTGTATCCGATTCAGCAATATGGATAGTTATGCTAATTCCCTGATTAGTCATAGGTCGGCTTCGCCAGGTATTTTTTTGTAAATGATAAGAAATAAATCGGCAATAGCCGTTTTGCATGAAAAGAGTATCTTGCAAGGCTGACCTGGACTATCCTTGTCAGCGTCGGGCACGCGTGTGCCGGTGTGCGCTTTTTTGGGTGAAAGGAGTAATAAAATGGCGACAGGAAAGTCCTGCTCTCGCTGGTTTGCGCCTATTGCGGCGTTGTTGATGGTTGTTAGCCTGAGTGGGTGTTTTGATAAAGAAGGCGATCAGCGCAAAGCGTTTATCGATTTTCTGCAGAATACAGTGATGCGCAGCGGCGAGCGGTTGCCGACGCTGACTGCGGATCAGAAAAAACAGTTTGGTCCCTTCGTATCCGATTACGCCATTCTTTATGGTTATTCACAGCAGGTGAGCCAGGCGATGGATTCCGGTATCCGCCCGGTAGTGGATAGCGTGAACGCCATCCGCGTTCCACAGGATTATGTGACGCAGCGTGAACCACTGCGCCAGTCCAACGGTGCGCTTGGCGTGCTGAGCCAGCAGTTGCAAAATGCGAAAATGCAGGCTGACGCGTCACGTTCTGCGCTCAAGCAAGGTGACGATCTTAAACCGGTCTTCGACAAAGTGTATGAGAAAGTGGTGACCAAGCCTTCTGAAGCGCTGCAACCGCTGATTCCGGCTGCGCAAATCTTCACGCAGCAACTGGTTCAGGTGGGTGACTTTATCGCCCAGCAGGATACGCAGGTGAGCTTTGTTGCCAACGGTATTCAGTTCCCGACCTCGCAGCAGGCAAGCCAGTATAATACGCTGATTGGGCCGCTGGCCTCCCAGCATCAGGCCTTTAGCCAGGCCTGGAGTGCGGCAGTCACTGCCACAGAATAAACCGAAAAACCCCCGCTTCTGGCGGGGTTTTTTTATGCCTGTCGAAAATAACGCTTGTCATTCCTCTACCACATCGGTATAACTATTCCCGTCGGTTTGTTACACAGACCTAAAGCAGTTTAGTAAAGCAGTCCAGATTGTTATCCATAGATACCCTTCGTAGTGACCCTTCCTTCATCGCTTAAAAATCTGTAACGCAATCCATCAAGCCGGAAGGCACAATATATTTGTTAATAAGGTAATTTCTATGTCTGCTAAAATGACTGGTCTGGTAAAATGGTTCAACGCTGATAAAGGTTTCGGCTTCATCACTCCTGACGATGGCTCTAAAGACGTGTTCGTACACTTCTCTGCTATCCAGAACGATGGCTACAAATCTCTGGACGAAGGTCAGAAAGTGTCCTTCACCATCGAAAGCGGCGCTAAAGGCCCAGCAGCTGGTAACGTTGTAAGCCTGTAAGCTTCCAACCCAGTAGCAAAGAATTTAAAAACCCGCCTTCTGGCGGGTTTTTTCGTTTCTACCGTTGCACCTGCGGGTTCACGCAGTTTATCTCCACCTTTCCGCTAAGGGCGGCAATTAGATTATCGACCGCCGTGGCCGCCATATTGTAGCGCGTCTCATGGGTGGCTGAACCGATGTGGGGCAGGGCAACCACGTTAGGCAGCGAAAGCAGCGGCGAATCCACCGGCAGCGGCTCCTGCTCAAACACGTCCAGACCTGCTGCATGGATCTGACCGTTTTTAAGGGCCTCAATCAGCGCCTTCTCATCCACCACCGGACCACGACCCGCGTTGATGAAAATGGCTGACGTCTTCATTTTTTCAAACGCCTCTTTGCCAATCAGATGACGGGTTTCGTTCGTGAGCGGCAGAACCAGGCAGACAAAATCGGCTTCCTGCAGCAGGGTATCCAGCTCGCAGTAACGAGCGTTGAAGCGTTCTTCGGCTTCACCGTGATGGCGACGCGCGTTATACAGAATCGGCATGTTAAAACCAAAATGCGCGCGCTGCGCCAGCGCCAGCCCGATACGACCCATACCGACAATGCCCAGCGTCTTGCCGTGAACGTCCACGCCGAACCAGTCCGGACCAATGCTTTTTGTCCATTCGCCCGCTTTGACGCGCTCAGCTACTTCCACCACGCGACGGGCCGTGGTGAGCATCAGCGCCATCAGCGTATCGGCCACGGTTTCCGTCAGGGCATGTGGGGTATGCATCAGCAGGATCTTGCGGGCGTTAAGGGCATCCACGTCGAAGTTGTCGTAACCCACGGAAACGGTTGAGGTAGCACGAAGCTTCGGCATTTTTTCCAGCAGGGCGACATCCACTTTCTCGCTTGAACCCAGCAGGCCTTCGGCGCTGGCGAACGCGTCGGCGTGCTGTGCCACGGTTTCCGGGCTCAGGTTCTTCACCTGCGTGACGGTGAAGTGTTCTTCAAGGCGTTTCTGCAGATCTTCCGGCAGTGCTTTATACAAAATGACGGACGGCTTCATGCTAATCTCCGTTGATTTTTAAGGATTCAGGCGTGGCGAGCGCCGACAGGGTGTTGTTGATTATTAGCAGGCTTAACAATCAGAGTAAGCCACACGGAGGCGAAAAGCGCCACCCCCATAAAGATGTACGATGCGGACGGGCTGCCGGTGGCACCGTTCAGGTAGCCGACGAACCAGGAGCCGCAGAACGAGCCCAGCGCACCCATGCTGTTAATTAACGCCATTGCGCCACCCGCAACGTTACGCGGGAGCATCTCCGGGATGATGGCAAAGAACGGTCCGTAAGGGGCGTACATGGCCGCACCGGCAATCACCAGCAGGGTGTAAGAGGCCCAGAAATGGTTTGCGCCCACGGCCCAGGAGCCAATAAAGGCGAAGGCAGCAATCAGCAGCAGCGGCCAGACAAACAATTTACGGTTCTGCAGCTTGTCCGATGCCCAGGAGACGACGATCATGGCGATGGTTGCCGCCAGATATGGTACGGATGACAGCCAGCCTACTTCGACCATGCCGAGGTTCTCGCCGCCGCTGCGGATAATGGACGGCAGCCACAGCACAAAGCCGTACACGCCAATGCTCCAGGTAAAATACTGCGCGCAGAGCAGGAGCACGTTACGCGAGCGGAAGGCTTCGCCGTAGTTACGTACCGCCTTCAGGCCCTGCTGTTCTTTGTCCAGCTGCGCCTGCAGCGCCGCTTTCTCATCTTCAGAAAGCCATTTCGCCTGGGCTGGTTTATCTTTCACCAGCACCCACCAGCAGAAGGCCCAGATAATCGCCGGCACCCCTTCAATGATAAACATTTCGCGCCAGCCGAAGGACTGGATCAGGTAGCCGGACACCACTGACATCCACAGTACCGTTACCGGGTTACCGAGGATAAGGAAGGTATTCGCGCGCGAGCGTTCAGATTTGGTAAACCAGTTGCTGATGTAGATCAGCATCGCCGGCATAACCGCCGCCTCAACGACGCCGAGGATAAAGCGAATGGCGGCCAGGGCAGGAATATTGTTCACCATGCCGGTCAGTGACGCGCAGGCGCCCCACAGGATCAGACAGATGAAGATCAGCTTACGCACGCTGCGGCGTTCCGCATAAATCGCGCCGGGGATCTGGAAGAAGAAGTAGCCCAGGAAGAAAAGGGCACCCAGCAGGGAGGAGATACCTTTGGTGATGCCAAGGTCCTCTGTGATCCCTGCCGCAGACGCGAAGCTGAAGTTGGCACGGTCAAGGTACGCCAGGCTGTACGTGATAAACACGATTGGCATGATGTACCACCAGCGTTTTACTGCATTGGTCGAACTGTTCATAGGCTTGCCTCTGTTGTTGAGGTTGTTACCGCCGTTGTCTGTAGGGTACACGGTGGCTTAATTATTTGGTGCGGCTTGCTGCCCTCACCCTGGCCCTCTCCCACAGGGAGAGGGAATTTAAACGCCGAGCTGTGCTCGCGTTGGTAATCCTTCGCTGTCGCCCTGCACCTGAATGGCCAGCGAGCCAATCTTGTTGCCTCGCGCGACGGCCTGCGGCAGCGTTTTGCCTTCCAGCAGTGCGCTAATCACGCCCACGGCAAAGCCGTCGCCCGCGCCGACGGTGTCGACTACGTTCTCGACCTTCACCGCCGCGACCGCGCCCTGTTCGCCGTCGGCCGTTTTAAACCATGCGCCATCAGCACCGGTTTTCAGCACCACCGCTTTTACCCCTTTATTCAGATAGAAATCGGCAATGCCTTCCGGCGTGCTTTCGCCGGTGAGGATCATCCCTTCTTTCAGGCCTGGCAGAACCCAGTCCGCCCTGAACGCCAGACGGTTCAGTTTCTCCACCATTTCCGCTTCGCTTTTCCACAGCACCGGGCGCAGGTTGGGGTCGAACGATATGGTTTTCCCCTGGGCTTTCAGGGTGGCTGCCGCATGATCCAGCAGCTCATACGAGCTGGCAGACAGCGCGGCCGCCACGCCGCTCAGGTGCAGATGGCGCGCGGAGGCAAAGTAATCTGCGTGGTAATCCGCGACAGACAGGTGGCTTGCGGCCGATCCTTTACGGAAATACTCCACGATGGGATCGGTTCCATTTTCAACCTTAGATTTAAGCTGAAAGCCGGTAGGGAAGCGTCCGTCGAGGGTGACGCCTGCGGCATCAATCCCCTCTTTTTTCAGCGAATCGAGAACGAAATGGCCAAAGCTGTCATCCCCCACGCGGCTGACCCAGCCCACGTTCAGGCCAAGACGCGCCAGGCCGGTTGCGACGTTGAGTTCAGCGCCTGCGACGCGTTTAATAAAGTGCTCTACCGCGCTCAGCTCGCCCGTTTCGGTGGCGACAAACATCGCCATGGCCTCGCCGATCGTGATGACATCCAGCGTCTTGTTCATGGTTTACTCCTCGCGCAGCAGGTTGACGTAATGGCGGGTAACGGCGGTTAAATCCGCCCCTTCCAGCGGGAACTCGATACCGCGCGGGGCATCGGCAGGCAGCTGGCCGAGCAGATCCAGCCAGCGCGCATCGGCGCGGTCCGGCGCCACGGCGCGGAAGTTATCTTTGTGCGGCACGGCGGCCTTCACGTGGATATAGCTCACCGCAGGGGCCAGATGACGCGCGGCCTCTTCGGGGGAATCGCCAACCCATAGCCAGTTGCCCATGTCGAAGGTTAGCGTGACGGGTAAAGCCATTTCCCGACAGGCGGCCTGGAAGCGCTGCATGGGGGCGAGCTGCCCGCAGTCGGTCTGATCGTTCTCCACGACCAGCGCCATACCGCTTGCATTAAGCAGGCTACGCAAGTCGTCAAGAGGCTGCGCGTCGCGGAAATGGCCCAGGGAAACCTTCAGCCACAGGGCGTTCAGGGTGTTGGCTTCAGAAAGATAGCGGGGCAGGTCCGGGTTGAGGTTGCCGTCGGGCATAAACAGGGCGGCGGGGGCGGAGTAGCACGCCAGCAGGCCCAGCAGCTCAATGGATTCACCCAGCGCAGGCAGTGCCAGCAGCTCTTCGCTGTTGAACAGTTCCCGGCGGATCTCCACGCCGTCTGCCCCTGCGCCTGCAATAACGGGAAGCATCGCCCGCTGACCGCCTGCCTGTCGCACCTGTTCCGCACCGTACGCGGCGGTGACCACCATAATTTTCCTGCCCATCTTCGGACTCCATCGCAACATATCAATACTATTACGCTAGATGGAACCGGTTCCAAAGAAAAGGTCAGGATGTTGAATTTATGATCGCTATCACAAGGGAAATTTAACGCGCGGTGGAGCCACGAACGATCAGCTCGCCGGAGAAGACCTGCTCGCGAACGGCATCGCTGGTGCCTTCAATACGACGAACCACTTGTTCAACAGCAGCATAGCCAATTTGCCAGGTGGGCTGCTTGAGGGTGGTAATGCCTACGCCAGCCAGTTCCGCCCACTCCAGTTCATCAAACCCCAGCAGACCGATGTCGCTGCCCCAGTGGAGGCCAATGCGCTTGAGCGAGCGGGCGACCTGAAGCGTCAGCGCCCCGTTGGCCGAGATAACGGCTTTGCGCATCCCGCGATGGCGCGTGTGGAACTGACGCAGGGTGTTGTCGAGCTGCCCGGCTTCGTGAAGCGGCGTTTCGGCATTTTCGGCGATCACGCCGGGATATCGCTCCAGCGTGGCGCGAAATGCACTCAGGCGCTCGCGACGGGTATTGACCATCCCCAGCGGTTCACTCAGAAACAGAATAGCCTCGAAGCCCTGTTCAATGAGATGTTCGGTAGCGGTCGTGGCGGCCTGGGTGTTATCCAGCCCGACGACATCGCAGGCAAATTCAGGGATTTTACGGTCGATGAGGACCATAGGCAGAGAGGACTGCTGCAGGCGGTTTAACCCCTCTTCACGCATGCCTACCGCGTTGACCACAATCCCTTCCACCTGATAGCTGCGCAGCAGGTCGAGATAGTGCAGCTCCTGGTCGACTTCATTATTGGTATTACAGACCAGTGGCGTGAACCCCTTCTCGCGACAGGCGGCTTCGATACCGCTGAGCACGTTAACGGAGTAGGGATTAGTGATATCGGCGATGATAAGTCCGATAAGACGGGTGCGACCGCGTTTTAGCCCGCGCGCCATGAGGCTGGGACGGTAGTCGAGATCGGCAATGGCCTGTTCAATTCGCGCCAGCAACGCATCGGACAGCAGGTGTTTTTCACCGTTAAGGTAGCGCGAAATACTGGTTTTACCGGTTTTGGCGGCTTTCGCCACGTCGCTGATGGTGGCCCGGGCTGGTTTGCTCATCGCTGATTTCCCTGAATTTAGTGAGAATACCTTAGCGGGAAAATCAACGATGGCAAGTGGTTCATGCCGGGGTGTGCGGCTTGATGCCCTCACCCCGACCCTCTCCCACTGGGAGAGGAGGAAATGCAATTACTGAATCGGGCTCAACGTAATCTCAACGCGGCGGTTCTGCGCTTTGCCTTCCGCCGTGCTGTTGCTGGCGATAGGGTTGGCAGGGCCCATGCCGCTGGTGCGGATGCGGTTTGCTTCAACGCCCTGAGTGATGAGCGAGCTGGCCACGGCGTCGGCGCGCTGCTGGGACAGACGCATGTTCAGCTCCTGGCTGCCGGTGCTATCGGTATAGCCCATCACGTTCACGGCAGTCTTGTTGTACTCTTTCAGCACCATTGCCACGCCGGTGAGCGTGTTCGCACCTGCTGGTTTCAGCGTTGCGCTGCTGCTGTCGAAGGTCACGTTGTTCGGCATGTTCAGGATGATGTTATCGCCGCTGCGCGTCACGCTCACGCCGGTTCCCTTCATTTTGTCGCGCAGCTTCGCTTCCTGCACGTCCATGTAATAACCAACGCCGCCGCCCAGCGCCGCGCCCGCCGCTGCGCCAATCAGAGCGCCTTTGCCGCGGTCTTTCTTCGAGGAGGAGAGCGCCCCAACGCCTGCGCCGACCAGCGAGCCGATACCCGCGCCAATGCCGGATTTACCCGCTTCGCGTTCACCGGTGTAAGGGTTGGTTGTGCAGCCAGAAACAGCCAGGGCACCGCTCACCAGAGCGGCAATAACGAGTACGCGTTTTTTCATCTTCTTTCCTTAATCCTTTTTATTCTTTGCCACGGCGAGCGTGGCAGTTGATTATGACGTCCAGATACGGAGAAAATTCCGGATATAACTCTGAAATTTGTGACAAACCATAAACTGCCTCAGCAAAGAAGGCCGTAAAACCTGCACGCAACCAGGAGCGCACGCTTGAGCACCTCAACGAAAACCATTCTGACCGCCGCCCACTGGGGTCCGATGCTGGTCGAAACCGATGGCGAAAATGTTCTGTCGTCCCGCGGGGCACTGCCAACCCAACATCCCAACTCGTTACAGACCGTCGTTCGCGATCAGGTGCACAGCAAAACGCGCGTGCGCTGGCCGATGGTGCGTAAAGGTTTTCTGGCCTCGCCGGACAAGCCGCAGGGTATTCGCGGTCAGGATGAGTTTGTTCGCGTGAGCTGGGATGACGCGCTGGCGCTGATCCACGCCCAGCACAAGCGTATCCGCAACAGCTACGGTCCGTCGTCCATTTTCGCCGGGTCCTACGGCTGGCGTTCAAACGGCGTGCTGCACAAAGCCTCGACGCTGCTGCAGCGCTACATGAGCCTGGCGGGAGGCTATACCGGTCATCTGGGGGATTACTCCACCGGCGCGGCGCAGGCGATCATGCCGTACGTCGTGGGCGGGAACGAAGTGTACCAGCAGCAGACCAGCTGGCCGCTGGTGCTGGAGCATACCGATGTGGTCGTGCTGTGGAGCGCTAACCCCCTTAACACGCTGAAAATTGCATGGAATGCCAGCGACGAGCAGGGCATTGGGTATTTCGACGCGCTGCGCAAAAGCGGCAAGCGCATCATCTGCATTGACCCGATGCGTTCTGAAACCATGGATTTCTTTGGCGACAGCGCCGAGTGGGTTGCCCCGCATATGGGCACCGACGTGGCAATGATGCTGGGTATCGCCCATACGCTGGTGGAGAACGGCTGGCACGATGTTGAATTCCTGACGCGCTGTACCACCGGTTTCGATAAATTCGCCGACTACCTGACGGGTCAATCCGATGGGATTGCGAAAACGGCAGAGTGGGCGGCAAATATTTGTGGCGTTCCTGCGGAGAAAATCCGCGAACTGGCGGCGTTGTTCCATAAAAATACCACGATGTTAATGTCCGGCTGGGGAATGCAGCGCCAGCAGTTTGGCGAGCAAAAACACTGGATGCTGGTGACCCTTGCTGCGATGCTTGGGCAGATCGGTACGCCGGGCGGTGGTTTTGGTCTCTCCTATCACTTTGCTAACGGCGGCAACCCCACGCGTAAAGCGGCGGTGCTGGCGTCTCTGCAGGGCTCGGTGCAGGGCGGCGTGGATGCCGTGGATAAAATCCCGGTGGCGCGTATTGTTGAAGCCCTTGAAAACCCCGGTGGTTTTTATCAGCACAACGGTCTGGACCGCCATTTCCCGGACATTAAATTTGTCTGGTGGGCTGGCGGGTCGAACTTCACGCACCATCAGGATACCAACCGCCTGATCCGCGCCTGGCAAAAGCCGGAGCTGGTGGTGATTTCCGAGTGCTTCTGGACCGGTTCGGCTAAGCATGCAGATATCGTGCTGCCGGCGACCACCTCGTTTGAGCGTAACGATCTCACCATGACCGGTGACTACAGCAACCAGCATATGGTTTCGATGAAGCGCGTAGTGGCCCCGCGAGATGAAGCACGTGATGATTTTGATGTGTTTGCTGAACTGAGCGAACTGTGGGAAACGGGCGGCCGCGAGCGTTTTACCGAAGGGAAAAGCGATCTGCAATGGCTGGAGACCTTCTACCAGATTGCCGGACAGCGCGGCGCAGCGCAGGGCGTGACGCTTCCGCCATTCGCTGAGTTTTGGGAGGCGAACCAGATTGTCGAGATGCCGGAGAGCGAGCAGAACGCGAAGTTTGTCCGTTTTGCCGATTTCCGTCGCGACCCCGAGAACCACCCGCTGAAAACAGAGAGCGGAAAGATCGTGATTTACAGCGAGCGCATCGCCAGCTTTGGCTATGCCGACTGCCCGCCGCACCCTACCTGGCTCGAGCCGGATGAGTGGCACGGCAACGCCCAGCCGGAACAGCTACAGGTGTTGTCTGCGCATCCCGCGCACCGTCTGCACAGCCAGCTTAACTATACGTCCCTGCGCGAGCGGTATGCGGTCGCCGGGCGAGAGCCCATCACGCTGAATACCCATGATGCGAAAGCGCGCGGGATTGCCGACGGTGACGTGGTGCGCGTCTGGAACTCGCGCGGGCAGGTGCTGGCAGGGGCGGTGGTGAGCGACGGAATTAAACCGGGCGTGATCTGTATTCATCAGGGCGCATGGCCCGACCTTGAGCCCGCCGAGGGCGGTATCTGTAAAAACGGGGCGGTTAACGTGCTGACCAAAGATCTCCCCAGCTCGAAGCTGGGGAATGGTTGCGCAGGGAACACGGCGCTGGCCTGGGTCGAGAAATATGAGGGGCCCGAGCTTACCTTAACGGCGTTTGATCCGCCTGCCAGCTCATGATCCATGTCGGGTGCTGAGTATCATCCTGCCAGGCGCTGTCTTCAATGCGAAAGCCATGAGCATGATAGAAATTCACCGCCCGGACATTTTTCTGGTACACCTCCAGAGTTAAGTGCGGGAAGCGCTGTTGAACATGGTTCAGCAGCGCGCGCCCGATGCCTTTCCCGATGCATGACGGCGCCACAAACAGGGCGCCGACAAACTGAGACTGCATCACGCTGATAAATCCGTAAGGTTCGCCATCCTGTTCCCAAACCCAGGTTTCCGCCGACGGCAGGTAAACGTCCCGCACCATGGCCTCGTTCTCTTTCCAGTAACCCGGCTCGATAAACGGATGCGCTTCCGTGGTGCTTTCAAGCCACAGGCTCAAAAGCGGCGCGGTATTTTCATTTTGCCATTTGCGGATCATGATGGCCTCCCGGATGACAGAAGCAGCCGGTAACGTGGTCATTGACCAGGCCACAGGCCTGCATAAAGGCGTAGCAGATGGTGGAGCCGACAAACTTAAAGCCGCGTTTTTTCAGTGCTTTCGAGAGCGCATCCGAGGCCGGGGTGGAGGCCGGGATTTCCGCGAGCGTGGCGGCCTGAGTGAGTTGCGGTTTGTTGTTCACAAACGTCCAGACAAAATCTGAAAATGATTCGCCGTTTTGCTCCATCGCCAGGTAAGCGCGTGCGTTGCCGATGATGGCCTGGATCTTACCGCGATGGCGGATGATGCCGGCGTCCTGCACCAGCCGCTCCACGTCCTCATCGGTCATCGCAGCGACGGCGACAGGATCGAACTGATGGAAAGCGTTGCGGTAATTTTCACGTTTTTTCAGTACCGTAATCCATGATAACCCCGCCTGCTGGCCCTCCAGGCAGATCATCTCGAAGAGCTTTTTGCCATCCCTTTCCGGCACGCCCCATTCCCGATCGTGATAGTCGATATAAAGCTGATCCTGGCTTACCCAACCGCAACGTTCCATCCGTCATCTCCCTTATTGATACTGATTTCGCAAAATTTCGTTCTGACTGGCTTGACGTGTTTACTATAAAGACAATAGTTAATACAGGGCCATATGCTCTCTAAGCTCTTCCTGAATAACGACAAATATCGCCGAATTCGGCTCTCTCTGGGGTCGCGTTGATGATGATAAAAAAAATCAGTGGTCGCCATGCTGCTTCTGGCCTGGTGGGAATTTCAGCCTGCCTGTTCTTTTGTAATACAGCGTCTGCCTGGCAACAGGAATATATCGTTTCAGACGCCCAGAATAATACGGCGGAACGCTATACATGGGACGCGGATCACCAACCGCGTTATGAGGATATTCTGGCTGAGCGTATTCAGTCTTCGCAGAACGCGCCGGGACTGGCCCTGAATATACCGTCTGGCAGAACGACGGAGGGGGCAATGAGCGTGGGCTGGAATTTTCCCGTTTCAGCACGCATCACCACCGGCCCGGTGGTGGCATGGCGGTACGACGGCACGACTCCCATGATGATCAACGAGTTTGGTGATAGCGCGTCGACGCAAGCAATCACCGACCCGCTCTGGCATGCCAGCGTCAGCACGCTGGGGTGGCGCGTGAATACCCAGTATGGCGATCTCCGTCCGTGGGCGCAGATTAGCTATAACCAGCAGTTTGGTGAAAACCAGTGGAAATCGCAGTTTGGCATGCCGCAAACGCCAGCCCCTGCCCAAAACGGTAGCTGGATGGATGTAACCGTGGGAACGGATATTCCCTTTAACACGCGTATGGCGGCCTATGCGTCGCTGGCTCAGGGGGAGCACACCACCACCGGTGAGGAGTTTTTATACACACTCGGCGTCAGCGCAAATTTCTAGAGTTGTTACTTTTTTAAACGTTACGGTAACATCTCGAATACAATAACCACGGGCTTTACAGCGATAGCAGATACTAACATGCTATCGCTTTATTCCCGTGCCAGGTCATTCATTCCCGATTCCAGGCATTTCATTCCGTTCCGCCTGCATTTCATGCCGTTTTACCCCAGGTGTTTTAAGGTTTTGTTTATCGTTGTCCTCAGCGAACTTCCTTAATTTCTCTTGCAGGACAACTGCCATGAACACATCAACCTATAACCGCACGCGCTGGCTCACGCTCTTTGGCACCATCGTCACTCAGTTTGCATTGGGGTCGGTCTATACCTGGAGCCTGTTCAACAGCGCGCTTTCCGACAAACTCGGCGCGCCGGTCAGCCAGGTCGCGTTCTCCTTTGGTTTGCTGAGCCTGGGTCTGGCGATTTCATCTTCCGTCGCGGGTAAGCTGCAGGAGCGTTTTGGCGTGAAGCGCGTGACCATGGCGTCCGGCATCCTGCTGGGTCTGGGCTTTTTCCTGACGGCGCACTCCAGCAACCTGATGATGTTGTGGCTGAGCGCCGGCGTGCTGGTGGGTCTGGCCGATGGCGCAGGTTACCTGCTGACCCTGTCGAACTGCGTGAAGTGGTTCCCGGAGCGTAAAGGTTTAATCTCCGCGTTTGCCATCGGCTCTTATGGCCTGGGCAGCCTCGGGTTCAAATTTATCGATGCCCATTTGCTGGCGTCCGTCGGCCTCGAAAAAACCTTTATGATCTGGGGCGCAATCGTGCTGGTGATGATTTTGTTCGGCGCCACGCTGATGAACGATGCGCCGCAGCAGGAGGTTAAATCCGTGAACGGCGTGGTGGAGAACGACTTCACCCTCGCGCAGTCCATGCGTAAGCCACAGTACTGGATGCTGGCGGTAATGTTCCTGACTGCCTGCATGAGCGGTCTGTATGTTATCGGCGTGGCGAAGGATATCGCGCAGGGCATGGTGAAGCTGGATGCGGCCACGGCGGCGAACGCGGTGACGGTCATCTCCATTGCCAACCTCTCCGGTCGTCTGGTGCTCGGTATTCTGTCTGACAAAATTGCCCGCATCCGCGTGATTACGATTGGGCAGGTGGTCTCGCTGGTCGGTATGGCGGCGCTGCTGTTCGCTCCGCTGAATGAAGCTACCTTCTTTGCGGCGATTGCCTGCGTGGCCTTTAACTTCGGCGGCACCATTACCGTCTTCCCGTCACTGGTGAGCGAGTTCTTTGGCCTGAACAATCTGGCGAAAAACTATGGGGTTATCTATCTGGGCTTCGGGATCGGCAGTATCTGCGGCTCGCTGATTGCCTCCCTGTTCGGCGGGTTCTACGTGACCTTCTGCGTAATATTTGCCCTGCTGATTATCTCGCTGGCGCTCTCAACCACGATTCGCCAGCCGCAGCGCGAAGTATTCAAAGAAGTGCATGCGTAAGCGGTATGAAAGAGGCCTCTGTGGCCTCTTTTGTCTTTATGCGAGACGCTTCCCGTCTCGATATTTTGTAAAAATTTACACCGATCACACTCTCTGCTGCCACTTTTCTCTCCCGCTGTGGTCTACTTACCGCGCTTGTAGACGTTTCTCATAACGCTTCCTTACGCATTTACTTACTCTGTCCGCTTTCTCTTTGAGATTCGACGGGTCTTTATACCCCTTCCCCCAGGGTTGTTTGCATGAAATACATTAGGTCTCTTACCCAGCAAAGATTGTGTCTGATGCTGGCTGTCTATATCGGATTATTTCTGAATGGCGCGGTACTGTTCAGAAGAGTGGAAGGTTATTTCGAAAACCTTACCGTAAGTAATTGTATTTTTGCCGCAATTGAAGTGTTCGGCTCCGTCCTCGCTACATTCTTCCTCTTACGCCTGCTGTCCCTTTTTGGCCGACGTACCTGGCAAATTTTGGCCTCGCTGGTGGTGATTATTTCTGCCGCCGCAAGCTATTACATGACCTTTATGAACGTGGTCATTGGGTACGGTATCGTTGCCTCGGTGATGACCACGGATATCGATCTCTCGAAAGAGGTGGTAGGGAAAGGCTTCATCGTCTGGACGGTTTTAACCTGTCTGATCCCGCTGTTCTTTATCTGGAACAATACGTGCCGCTATACGCTGTTACGCCAGCTGCGCACGCGTGGACAGCGGATCCGCAATATCGTCGTCGTCCTGCTGGCCGGTCTGCTGGTATGGGCGCCTATCCGCCTGATGGAAACGCAGCAAAAACGCGTTGAAAAAGCGACGGGCGTGGATATGCCAAGCTATGGCGGCGTGGTGGCAAACTCCTATTTGCCGTCTAACTGGCTGTCAGCGTTAGGTCTGTATGCCTGGGCGCAGGCGGATGAATCCGGTGATGTTAAGTCGCTGATCAATCCACTGAAAAAATTCACCTACCAGCCGCCAGCCGACGGGCTTGATGATACGTACGTCGTTTTTGTCATTGGTGAAACGACGCGCTGGGATCATATGGGCATTCTCGGCTATAACCGGGATACCACGCCAAAGCTGGCGCAGGAGAAGAACCTGGTGGCTTACCGGGGTTACTCCTGCGATACCGCGACCAAGCTTTCGCTGCGCTGTATGTTTGTTCGCGAAGGCGGTGCAAGCGATAACCCGCAGCGCACGCTGAAAGAGCAAAACGTTTTTGCCGTGCTGAAGCAGCTTGGATTTAGCTCAGACCTGTTCGCCATGCAAAGTGAGATGTGGTTCTACACCAACACGCTGGCAGATAACATCGCTTACCGTGAGCAGATTGGCGCCGAACCGCGTAACCGCGGTAAAAACGTCGACGACATGCTGCTGCTGGAAGAGATGTCGCAGTCCCTCAAGAACCATCCGCAGGGTAAGCATCTGGTTATTCTGCATACCAAAGGGTCGCATTACAGCTATTACCAGCGATACACGCGTGATTTCGCGAAGTGGCAGCCTGAGTGCGTGGGCATTAATAAAGACTGCAGCAAGCAGGAGTTGATCAACGCCTACGACAACTCAGTGCTGTACGTGGATACCTTCCTGAGTCGGGTGATCGATCAGCTGCGCGATAAGAAAGCGATTGTGATTTATGCGGCAGACCACGGTGAATCCATCAACGAGAAAGAGCATCTGCACGGTACGCCGCGCAAGCTGGCACCGCCTGAACAGTTCCGTGTGCCGATGATCATGTGGATGTCGGATAAGTACCTGGAAAACCCGGAGAAGGCGAAGATGTTTGCTCAGCTGAAGAAAGAAGCGGAGATGAAGGTGCCGCGTCGTCACGTTGAGCTGTACGACACCATTATGGGTTGTCTCGGCTATACCTCACCGAACGGTGGGATTAACGAAAACAACAACTGGTGTAAACTCCCTGCTAACAGCGTAAAAACCGCGCAGTAGCTGCTCTGGCGAGAATATCGCCATTTGAATGGCTTTTTGAAAATAAGGGATTGACGGGGGCGCACCTCAGCAGTAAGATGCGCTCCGCATTCGGCGAGTAGCGCAGCTTGGTAGCGCAACTGGTTTGGGACCAGTGGGTCGGAGGTTCGAATCCTCTCTCGCCGACCACATTCTGAAAAGGGCTAACCGCAAGGTTAGCCCTTTTTGCATTATGACCTTATCCCGTCAGAGTATCCAAAACGCCCCTTAGGTCCGCTTCTTCCTGCCTGTTAACGATTTTGTGACATAATCCATTGTATTTTTTTATATATAGATTGATCTTTTTTCGCGTTGCTTATGGATAACCTCAGCATTTTTCGCTGTGCGTTTTAGCGTTCATGGAATTTAGTGCTCAGATAATCACCATTCTGCAAGAAAATTTACCCATTCTGAATAAAAGTTAATCACTGATTGTTGCGAAATATGAAGAGACTTGTGCTGCAGGATAGCGAGTAGCATAAATTTCCCTGCTGAAAACTGGCATACATAGTTTTTTTAATCTTTGTTTGCGGTTTCTCACACTCAGCGTAAATCCCCGTCACCTGTATTGACGTTTTCACATTCTGTTGACAGATTGTAGGGCATGAGGGGCATTTCAGGGACGATCTGCGCTGCAACTCAAACGCTCTTCTGAAAGGATTCTCCATCCCTTTAAAGCCTTCGGGCATCACCGACCGGACCGGGTAAAAAATAAATAAAGGTCTGGCGGCGTAACACAACAAAGCAAAACATCACATTGGAGCAGAATAATGAGTATTTCCTTGAAGAAGTCAGGGATGCTGAAGCTTGGTCTGAGCCTGGTGGCTATGACCGTGGCAGCAAGCGTACAGGCAAAAACCCTGGTTTACTGTTCTGAAGGCTCGCCGGAAGGCTTTAACCCACAGCTCTTTACCTCTGGTACGACTTACGACGCAAGCTCTGTACCGATCTATAACCGTCTGGTTGAATTTAAAACCGGTACCACGGAAGTGATTCCGGGGCTGGCAGAGAAGTGGGACGTCAGCGAAGACGGCAAAACCTATACCTTCCACCTGCGCAAAGGCGTGAAGTGGCAGGACAGCAAAGAATTCAAACCAACGCGCGACTTTAACGCCGACGACGTTGTATTCTCCTTCGATCGTCAGAAAAACGCGCAGAACCCGTACCACAAAGTGTCTGGCGGCAGCTATGAATACTTCGAAGGGATGGGCCTGCCGGATCTGATTTCTGAAGTGAAAAAAGTGGACGACAATACCGTTCAGTTCGTGCTGACGCGTCCGGAAGCGCCATTCCTGGCTGACCTGGCTATGGACTTTGCTTCAATTCTGTCCAAAGAGTATGCGGACAACATGCTGAAAGCCGGTACGCCGGAAAAAGTCGACCTGAACCCAATCGGTACCGGTCCATTCCAGCTGCTGCAGTACCAGAAAGACTCCCGCATTCTGTACAAAGCGTTCGAAGGCTACTGGGGCACCAAGCCGCAGATCGACCGTCTGGTCTTCTCCATTACGCCTGATGCATCAGTGCGTTATGCAAAACTGCAGAAAAACGAATGCCAGGTTATGCCATACCCGAACCCGGCTGACATTGCCCGCATGAAGCAGGACAAGAACATCAACCTGCTGGAGCAGGCTGGCCTGAACGTGGGCTATCTCTCCTTCAACACCGAGAAGAAACCGTTTGATGACGTGAAAGTGCGTCAGGCGCTGACCTACGCGGTGAACAAAGAAGCGATCATCAAGGCGGTTTACCAGGGCGCTGGCGTTGCAGCCAAAAACCTGATCCCACCAACCATGTGGGGCTATAACGACGACGTTAAAGACTACAGCTACGATCCTGAGAAAGCGAAAGCGCTGCTGAAAGAAGCGGGCCAGGATAAAGGCTTCACCGTCGAGCTGTGGGCGATGCCGGTACAGCGTCCGTACAACCCGAACGCACGCCGCATGGCAGAAATGGTTCAGGCTGACTGGGCTAAGATTGGCGTTCAGGCCAAGATTGTGACCTACGAGTGGGGCGAGTACCTGAAGCGCGCTAAAGCGGGTGAGCACCAGGCGGTAATGATGGGCTGGACCGGTGATAACGGGGATCCGGACAACTTCTTCGCTACCCTGTTCAGCTGCGCGGCGGCGAAAGACGGTTCTAACTACTCTCGCTGGTGCTACAAGCCGTTTGAAGACCTGATCCAGCCGGCGCGTGCGACCGACGATCACAACAAACGTATTGAACTGTACAAGCAGGCTCAGGTTGTTATGCACGATCAGGCTCCGGCGCTGATTGTTGCTCACTCCACCGTGTACGAGCCAGTGCGTAAAGAAGTGAAGGGCTACGTGGTTGATCCACTGGGCAAACACCACTTCGAGAACGTATCTGTTGAATAATAAGTAGGGTGTTTTCCCTCTCCCTCCGGGAGAGGGCAGGGGTGAGGGGCGTGCATGCATCCCCTCACCCTCATCTTCTCTCAAGGGAGAAGAAATTTACATTTGTGAGCAATACAGACGTCACGCCACTGGTCGTGCGTCATCAGAGAGAATCCGGGTTATGTTGCAGTTCATCCTCCGACGTCTGGGACTTGTTATCCCCACGTTTATCGGTATCACCCTTCTCACTTTTGCCTTCGTCCATATGATCCCCGGCGACCCGGTAATGATTATGGCGGGCGAGCGTGGTATTTCCCCTGAGCGCCATGCACAGCTGCTGGCTGAACTCGGTCTCGATAAGCCGATGTGGCAGCAGTATCTCCACTATATCTGGGGCGTGCTGCACGGTGATTTAGGGATTTCGCTGAAAAGCCGTCTTCCGGTGTGGGACGAGTTCGTGCCGCGTTTTAAAGCGACGCTGGAGCTTGGCGTCTGCGCCATGATTTTCGCCACTGCGGTAGGTATCCCGGTTGGGGTGCTGGCAGCCGTTAAGCGTGGCTCTATTTTTGACCATACCGCCGTGGGCCTGGCGCTGACCGGCTACTCCATGCCTATCTTCTGGTGGGGCATGATGCTGATCATGCTGGTCTCGGTGCAGCTTAACCTGACCCCGGTCTCCGGGCGCGTTAGCGATATGGTCTTCCTGGATGATACCAACCCGCTCACCGGCTTTATGCTGATTGATACGGCTATCTGGGGAGAAGAGGGCAACTTCATGGATGCCGTCGCGCACATGATCCTGCCTGCGATGGTGCTGGGCACCATTCCTCTGGCGGTGATCGTGCGTATGACCCGTTCATCGATGCTGGAAGTGCTGGGTGAGGATTATATCCGCACCGCGCGCGCCAAGGGCCTGACGCGTATGCGCGTCATCATTGTTCACGCGCTGCGTAATGCCATGCTGCCGGTGGTGACCGTTATCGGTCTCCAGGTGGGGACGTTGCTGGCGGGGGCGATTCTGACCGAAACCATCTTCTCCTGGCCGGGTCTTGGACGCTGGCTGATTGACGCGCTGCAACGCCGTGACTATCCGGTTGTGCAGGGCGGTGTACTGCTGGTCGCGACGATGATTATCCTCGTCAACCTGCTGGTCGATTTGCTGTACGGCGTGGTGAACCCGCGTATTCGTCATAAGAAGTAAGGGACCATCATGTCACAAGTCACTCAAAATAAAGTGGTCGCTGCACCGGTTCCTATGACGCCGCTGCAGGAATTCTGGCACTACTTCAAGCGCAATAAAGGCGCGGTGGTAGGGCTGGTGTATGTCGCAATCATGATCCTGATTGCGGTGTTTGCGAACTTCCTCGCACCGTATAATCCGGCGGACCAGTTCCGCGATGCGCTGCTCGCGCCACCTGCGTGGCAGGATGGCGGTAGCCTGGCTCACCTGCTGGGTACCGATGACGTGGGCCGCGACGTGCTGTCGCGTCTGATGTACGGCGCGCGCCTGTCGCTGCTGGTCGGCTGCCTGGTGGTGGTGCTCTCCCTGATTATGGGGATCGTGCTCGGCCTGGTTGCCGGTTACTTCGGCGGCATCGTTGATAACATCATCATGCGTATCGTCGACATCATGCTGGCGCTGCCAAGCCTGCTGCTGGCCCTGGTGCTGGTGGCGATCTTCGGTCCGTCGATCGGTAACGCCGCCCTGGCGCTGACGTTCGTCGCGCTTCCTCACTACGTGCGTTTAACCCGTGCGGCGGTGCTGGTGGAAGTGAACCGCGATTACGTTACCGCCTCTCGTGTGGCGGGTGCCGGTGCGATGCGCCAGATGTTCGTGAATATCTTCCCTAACTGCCTTGCGCCGCTGATCGTTCAGGCGTCGCTCGGTTTCTCTAACGCCATTCTTGATATGGCCGCTCTTGGCTTCCTGGGCATGGGTGCGCAGCCGCCAACACCGGAGTGGGGCACCATGCTCTCCGACGTGTTGCAGTTCGCACAAAGCGCCTGGTGGGTTGTCACCTTCCCGGGTCTGGCAATCCTGCTGACGGTGCTGGCATTTAACCTGATGGGTGATGGCCTGCGTGATGCGCTTGATCCCAAACTGAAGCAGTAAGAGGCACGAGATGGCGTTATTAAATGTAGATAAATTATCGGTGCACTTCGGCGACGAAGGCACCCCGTTTCGCGCCGTGGACCGCATCAGCTACAGCGTAAATCAGGGCGAAGTGGTAGGCATTGTCGGGGAATCCGGTTCCGGTAAGTCGGTGAGTTCACTGGCGATCATGGGGCTGATTGATTACCCGGGCCGCGTGATGGCGGAAAACCTACAGTTCAACGGTCAGGATCTGAAGCGCATTTCTGAAAAACAGCGCCGCCAGCTGGTGGGCGCCGAAGTGGCGATGATTTTCCAGGATCCCATGACCAGCCTTAACCCCTGCTACACCGTTGGTTTCCAGATTATGGAAGCGATTAAGGTGCATCAGGGTGGGAATAAGAAAACCCGTCGCCAGCGCGCGATCGATCTGCTGAACCAGGTAGGTATTCCTGACCCGGCATCGCGCCTGGACGTTTACCCGCATCAGCTCTCCGGTGGGATGAGCCAGCGCGTGATGATCGCGATGGCGATTGCCTGTCGGCCAAAGCTGCTGATTGCGGATGAACCGACGACGGCGCTGGATGTGACTATTCAGGCACAAATCATCGAACTGCTGCTGGAGCTGCAGCAGAAAGAGAATATGGCGCTGGTGCTGATTACGCACGATCTGGCGCTGGTGGCCGAAGCCGCGCACAAAATCATCGTGATGTATGCGGGCCAGGTGGTTGAGACCGGAAATTCTCACGATATCTTCCGCGCGCCGCGTCACCCGTATACCCAGGCGCTTTTACGCGCGCTGCCGGAGTTTGCTCAGGACAAAGCGCGTCTGGCGTCGCTGCCGGGTGTGGTGCCGGGTAAATATGACCGTCCG
The DNA here is from genome assembly GCF_004006055.1 of Enterobacter sp. N18-03635. Lineage (NCBI taxonomy): Bacteria > Pseudomonadati > Pseudomonadota > Gammaproteobacteria > Enterobacterales > Enterobacteriaceae > Enterobacter > Enterobacter sp. N18-03635. The sequence goes on from NZ_CP034769.1 coordinate 215,328, forward strand.
CAGGGCTGTCTGCTCAATCCGCGCTGTCCATATGCGACGGACAAATGCCGGGCGGAGGAGCCAGAACTGAACCAGCTGGCTGATGGTCGTCAGTCGAAATGCCACTACCCACTCGATGATGCCGGGAGGCCAACACTATGAGTACGCAACAGGCCACCACGCAACAGCCGCTGTTGCAGGCCATCGACCTGAAAAAATACTACCCGGTGAAGAAGGGACTGTTTGCCCCTGAACGCCTGGTAAAAGCGCTGGACGGCGTCTCCTTTAACCTCGAACGCGGTAAAACGCTGGCGGTGGTGGGAGAGTCAGGCTGCGGGAAATCCACGCTGGGCCGTCTGCTGACGATGATTGAAGTGCCGACCGGCGGTGAGCTCTATTATCAGGGGCAAGATCTACTCAAGCACGATCCGCAGGCGCAGAAGCTGCGTCGCCAGAAAATCCAGATTGTGTTCCAGAACCCGTATGGTTCGCTGAACCCGCGTAAAAAAGTGGGACAGATTCTGGAAGAGCCGCTGCTGATCAACAGTAATCTGAGCAAAGAGCAGCGCCGTGAAAAAGCGCTGGCGATGATGGCGAAGGTCGGCCTCAAAACCGAGCATTACGATCGCTATCCGCACATGTTCTCCGGTGGCCAGCGTCAGCGTATTGCTATCGCGCGCGGGCTGATGCTCGATCCGGACGTGGTGATTGCCGATGAGCCGGTCTCCGCGCTCGACGTATCCGTACGTGCGCAGGTGCTGAACCTGATGATGGATCTGCAGCAGGAGCTGGGGCTGTCTTACGTGTTCATCTCCCATGACCTGTCGGTAGTGGAGCACATTGCTGATGAAGTGATGGTGATGTACCTGGGGCGCTGCGTGGAGAAGGGGACCAAAGACCAGATCTTTAATAATCCTCGTCACCCGTATACCCAGGCGCTGCTGTCTGCGACACCGCGTCTGAACCCGGACGATCGTCGTGAGCGTATTAAGCTGACGGGTGAACTGCCAAGTCCGCTGAATCCGCCTCCGGGATGTGCATTCAACGCCCGCTGCAGCCGCCGCTTTGGCCCGTGCACCCAGCTCCAGCCGCAGCTGAAGGATTATGGCGGCCAGCTGGTTGCCTGCTTTGCGGTCGATCAGGATGAAAATGGCGAAAAGCCACACGCATAACGAAAAAAACCGGCGCTAAGCCGGTTTTTTTATGTCTGATTGATTATTTCCGCAGGCGAATCTGGTCGACGGCGTGCTTCTCGCTCTTGGTGAGGATCAGGCTCGCACGCTCGCGCGTCGGCAGGATGTTCTCTTTGAGGTTCACGTAGTTGATCTCATTCCATAGCCCCGTCGCCACATTGATCGCTTCTTCTTCAGAAAGCTGAGCATAGTGGTGGAAATAGGAATCCGGATCGGTGAACGCCCCTTCACGGAACTTCAGGAAGCGATTGATGTACCAGTTTTGCAGCAGGTCTTCCGGCGCATCGACATAGATAGAGAAATCGACGAAATCCGAGACGAATACGTGATGCGGGTCGTGAGGATAGTCCATGCCGCTTTGCAGCACGTTCAGACCTTCCAGAATGAGAATGTCTGGCTGAACCACCGTTTTATCCCCACCCGGAATGCGATCGTAGATCAGGTGCGAATAGACTGGCGCGGTGACGTTTGGGGCACCAGATTTAAGGTCGGAAACGAATTTCACCAGACGGTGCATATCATAAGAGAGCGGGAAGCCCTTCTTCTTCATCAGCCCGCGTTCTTTTAACACCTCGTTCGGGTGCAGAAAACCGTCGGTGGTGATCAGCTCCACGCTGCGGTGTTCCGGCCAGCGGCTCAACAGCGCCTGCAGGACGCGCGCGGTGGTACTTTTACCCACGGCCACGCTGCCTGCGATACTAATGATATAAGGAATGCGTTGACCGTTCGTCCCGAGAAACTGCTCCAGCACGGCCTGACGACGCAGGTTTGAGCTGATATAGAAGTTAAGCAAGCGAGAGAGGGGGAGATAAATTTCTGCCACCTCTTCCAGGGACAGATCTTCGTTTATCCCTTTTAACCGTGCGATTTCACCTTCCGTCAGCGTCATAGGGACGGAATCACGCAGGGCAGCCCACTGGCTGCGGTTAAAGTGAAGATAAGGCGTCATTAACGTTTGCTCTTTTTTGCTCATAAGCATGCTTCAGCGAGCCAGCACCACACTGCCGGATCGTGGCTCATCACACAGTTAATTTTGGACAATGGGCAGGAGGTTAACACCAGATGACGGGAATAATAAGAAAAAAGATGGAAAGCGCTGCGTTACGCGGAAGCCGTCACGCTACGGTGAATACGGTGCAAATCACGATGATATGTTGAATATTTGACCTCAAATGGCTACTTTTACAGCGTCCGATACGCTGTTCGCATAAAATGTGAGCGAAAGAACGTTTTATGCAAATTTTTAGTTGCATGACCGCGCAGGTATCCATAGAATGCGCGCTACTTGATGCCGACTTAGCTCAGTAGGTAGAGCAACTGACTTGTAATCAGTAGGTCACCAGTTCGATTCCGGTAGTCGGCACCATCAAGTCCGGTGGGGTTCCCGAGCGGCCAAAGGGAGCAGACTGTAAATCTGCCGTCACAGACTTCGAAGGTTCGAATCCTTCCCCCACCACCACTTTCTGGCAGCGTAAATGCCGCCGGAGCTGGTTGGAAAAATTAGCCAGCTCAAACTGAAAAAGAGAGAAATCTCTTTTTTTGTTACAGAAAGAACTGGGTAGCCGAGTTTCAGGATGCGGGCATCGTATAATGGCTATTACCTCAGCCTTCCAAGCTGATGATGCGGGTTCGATTCCCGCTGCCCGCTCCAATACGTGCTGATATGGCTCAGTTGGTAGAGCGCACCCTTGGTAAGGGTGAGGTCCCCAGTTCGACTCTGGGTATCAGCACCACTTCACTTCTCCTTCCCGTTTCTCTCTGTTTCAATTTTACTGTATTCAACAATTCAGGCATTTCGCCTGGTTGATGTGGTGATATCACCGATTTATCCGTGTCTTAGAGGGACAATCGATGTCTAAAGAAAAGTTTGAACGTACAAAACCGCACGTTAACGTCGGTACTATCGGCCACGTTGACCATGGTAAAACAACGCTGACCGCTGCAATCACTACCGTTCTGGCAAAAACCTACGGTGGTTCTGCTCGTGCATTCGACCAGATCGATAACGCACCAGAAGAAAAAGCTCGTGGTATCACCATCAACACCTCTCACGTTGAGTACGACACCCCGACTCGTCACTACGCACACGTAGACTGCCCAGGCCACGCCGACTATGTTAAAAACATGATCACCGGTGCTGCGCAGATGGACGGCGCGATCCTGGTTGTTGCTGCGACTGACGGCCCAATGCCTCAGACTCGTGAGCACATCCTGCTGGGTCGTCAGGTAGGCGTTCCTTTCATCATCGTGTTCCTGAACAAGTGCGACATGGTTGATGACGAAGAGCTGCTGGAACTGGTTGAGATGGAAGTTCGTGAACTGCTGTCTCAGTACGATTTCCCAGGCGACGATACTCCAATCGTCCGTGGTTCTGCTCTGAAAGCGCTGGAAGGCGACGCAGAGTGGGAAGCGAAAATCATCGAACTGGCTGGCTTCCTGGATTCTTACATCCCAGAACCAGAGCGTGCGATTGACAAGCCATTCCTGCTGCCAATCGAAGACGTATTCTCCATCTCCGGTCGTGGTACCGTTGTTACCGGTCGTGTAGAGCGCGGTATCATCAAAGTTGGCGAAGAAGTTGAAATCGTTGGTATCAAAGAGACTGCGAAGTCTACCTGTACTGGCGTTGAAATGTTCCGCAAACTGCTGGACGAAGGCCGTGCTGGTGAGAACGTTGGTGTTCTGCTGCGTGGTATCAAACGTGAAGAAATCGAACGTGGTCAGGTTCTGGCGAAGCCAGGCTCAATCAAGCCACACACCAAGTTCGAATCTGAAGTGTACATTCTGTCCAAAGACGAAGGCGGCCGTCATACTCCGTTCTTCAAAGGCTACCGTCCACAGTTCTACTTCCGTACAACTGACGTGACCGGTACCATCGAACTGCCAGAAGGCGTTGAGATGGTAATGCCAGGCGACAACATCAAGATGGTTGTGACTCTGATCCACCCAATCGCGATGGACGACGGTCTGCGTTTCGCAATCCGTGAAGGTGGCCGTACCGTTGGCGCGGGCGTGGTTGCTAAAGTTCTCGGCTAATCGCTGATAACATTTGACGCAATGCGCATGAAAAGGGCATCATTTGATGCCCTTTTTGCACGCTTTCACATCAGAACCTGGCTCATCAGTGATTATTTTTGTCATAATCATTGCTGAGACAGGCTCTGCAGAGAGCGTATAATCCATAAAGGGATTAGCGTTTCGATTTGGCTCGCCTCGCAATCGCGGGGTGAAATTATTTGTAGAATTCTTCTGACAGGTTGGTTTATGAGTGCGAATACCGAAGCTCAAGGGAGCGGGCGCGGCCTGGAAGCGATGAAGTGGGTCGCTGTTGCCGTGCTGCTGATTGTGGCAATCGTTGGCAACTATCTTTATCGTGACATGATGCTGCCGCTCCGCGCGCTGGCAGTGGTGATTCTGATTGCTGCAGCGGGCGGTGTCGCGCTGTTGACGACTAAGGGTAAAGCGACCGTTGCTTTCGCTCGTGAAGCACGTACCGAAGTCCGCAAGGTCATTTGGCCGACTCGCCAGGAAACATTGCACACCACGCTGATCGTGGCTGCAGTGACTGCGGTAATGTCACTGATCCTGTGGGGACTGGATGGTATTCTGGTTCGCCTGGTTTCCTTTATTACTGGCCTGAGGTTCTAAGATGTCTGAAGCCCCTAAAAAGCGTTGGTACGTCGTTCAGGCGTTTTCCGGTTTTGAAGGCCGCGTAGCAACGTCGCTGCGTGAGCATATCAAATTACACAACATGGAAGAGTTATTTGGCGAAGTTATGGTTCCGACCGAAGAAGTGGTTGAGATCCGTGGCGGCCAACGTCGCAAAAGCGAGCGTAAATTCTTCCCGGGTTACGTGCTGGTTCAGATGGTGATGAACGATGCGAGCTGGCACCTGGTGCGCAGCGTACCGCGCGTGATGGGCTTTATCGGCGGCACGTCTGACCGTCCGGCGCCAATCAGCGATAAAGAAGTTGATGCGATTATGAACCGCCTGCAGCAGGTGGGTGATAAGCCGCGTCCGAAAACGCTGTTTGAACCGGGTGAAATGGTTCGTGTTAGCGACGGTCCGTTTGCTGACTTTAATGGCGTCGTTGAAGAAGTGGACTACGAGAAGTCCCGCCTGAAAGTTTCTGTTTCTATCTTCGGTCGTGCGACCCCGGTAGAACTGGACTTTGCGCAGGTCGAAAAAGCCTAAGCAGCGATCAAAAAAGCGGCGATTTAATCGTTGCACAGGGCGCGAGATTGGAATACAATTTCGCGCCTTTTGTTTTTATGGGCCCCGGCCCGTAAAACGAATTTTATTCACGGGGAGCCTCCCTGAGGCGCTATCACCCAATCAGAGGATTTTAGAATGGCTAAGAAAGTACAAGCCTACGTCAAGCTGCAGGTTGCAGCTGGTATGGCGAACCCAAGTCCACCAGTTGGTCCAGCTCTGGGTCAGCAGGGTGTGAACATCATGGAATTCTGTAAAGCGTTCAACGCAAAAACTGAATCCCTGGAAAAAGGTCTGCCAATCCCAGTCGTAATCACTGTTTACGCTGACCGTTCTTTCACTTTCGTTACCAAAACCCCTCCAGCAGCTGTTCTGCTGAAGAAAGCGGCTGGTATCAAGTCTGGTTCCGGTAAACCGAACAAAGACAAAGTGGGTAAAATTTCCCGCGCTCAGCTGCAGGAAATCGCGCAGACCAAAGCTGCCGACATGACTGGTGCCGACATTGAAGCGATGACTCGCTCAATCGAAGGTACTGCACGTTCCATGGGCCTGGTAGTGGAGGACTAAGAAATGGCTAAACTGACCAAGCGCATGTCCGTGATCCGTGACAAAGTTGATGCGACCAAACAGTACGACATCAACGAAGCTATCGCTCTGCTGAAAGAACTGGCAACTGCTAAGTTCGTTGAAAGCGTTGACGTTGCCGTTAACCTGGGCATCGACGCGCGTAAATCCGATCAGAACGTTCGTGGCGCAACTGTACTGCCACATGGTACTGGCCGTTCCGTTCGCGTAGCTGTATTTGCTCAGGGTGCAAACGCTGAAGCTGCTAAAGCTGCCGGCGCTGAACTGGTAGGTATGGAAGACCTGGCTGATCAGATCAAGAAAGGCGAAATGAACTTTGACGTTGTTATTGCTTCTCCAGATGCAATGCGCGTTGTTGGCCAGCTGGGCCAGGTTCTGGGTCCACGCGGCCTGATGCCAAACCCGAAAGTTGGTACTGTAACCCCTAACGTTGCTGAAGCGGTTAAGAACGCTAAAGCAGGTCAGGTTCGTTATCGTAACGACAAAAACGGCATCATCCACACCACCATCGGTAAAGTGGACTTTGACGCTGACAAACTGAAAGAAAACCTGGAAGCTCTGCTGGTTGCGCTGAAAAAAGCGAAACCAACTCAGGCGAAAGGCGTGTACATCAAGAAAGTTAGCATCTCCACCACTATGGGTGCAGGTGTTGCAGTTGACCAGGCTGGCCTGAGCGCTGCTGCAAACTAATGCCTTTACGTGGGCGGTGATTTTGTCTACAATCTTACCCCCACGTTTGCTAACAAAAGTTAGCGGCTAAAAGATTTGTTCGTTGGAGCCTGGCCTAATCCAGGCCTCCGTCGAAGACCGCAGGTGTTTCGCAAGAGACTTAATCCCCTGCGTAGACGGTGACAGAACGCTAAGATTATTTTTGGATACTCTGGCTTGTTTCTGCTCACCGTATTAAGACGCTCTTTCCGTTGGGGAGAGTGAAGTGAGTTCCGGAACATGAGTTCCGGCAAACATCCAGGAGCAAAGCTAATGGCTTTAAATCTTCAAGACAAACAAGCGATTGTTGCTGAAGTCAGCGAAGTAGCCAAAGGCGCGCTGTCTGCAGTAGTTGCGGATTCCCGTGGCGTTACTGTAGACAAAATGACTGAACTGCGTAAAGCAGGTCGTGAAGCTGGCGTATACATGCGTGTTGTTCGTAACACCCTGCTGCGCCGCGTAGTTGAAGGTACTCAGTTCGAGTGCCTGAAAGACACGTTTGTTGGTCCGACCCTGATTGCATACTCTATGGAACACCCGGGCGCTGCTGCTCGTCTGTTCAAAGAGTTCGCGAAAGCGAATGCAAAATTTGAGGTCAAAGCTGCAGCCTTTGAAGGTGAGTTGATCCCGGCATCGCAAATCGATCGCCTGGCAACCCTGCCGACCTACGAAGAAGCAATTGCACGCCTGATGGCAACCATGAAAGAAGCTGCGGCTGGCAAACTGGTTCGCACTCTGGCTGCTGTACGCGATGCGAAAGAAGCTGCTTAATCGCAGTTATCTTTATAAAGCATTTGCTTACGTATAAACTTATTCTGATTTTCAGGAACAATTTAAATGTCTATCACTAAAGATCAAATCATTGAAGCAGTAGCAGCTATGTCCGTAATGGACGTTGTAGAGCTGGTTTCTGCAATGGAAGAAAAATTCGGTGTTTCTGCTGCTGCTGCTGTAGCTGTAGCTGCGGGCCCGGCTGAAGCTGCTGAAGAAAAAACTGAATTCGACGTAATTCTGAAAGCTGCTGGCGCTAACAAAGTTGCTGTTATCAAAGCAGTACGTGGCGCAACTGGCCTGGGTCTGAAAGAAGCTAAAGACCTGGTAGAATCTGCTCCAGCTGCGCTGAAAGAAGGCGTGAGCAAAGACGACGCAGAAGCACTGAAAAAATCTCTGGAAGAAGCTGGCGCTGAAGTTGAAGTTAAATAAGCCAACTTTTCTGGTTGCAGCCTGAGTAATTAGGCTGATGGCTGGTGACTTTTTAGTCACCAGCCTTTTTGCGCTGTAAGGCATCAGTAGCATTTCACACTGTTTGACTGCTGATTGTCCTGACAATGCATGTTTCTATCGACGACTTAATATATTGCGACAGGGTGCTCGCTCTGTGTAAATCGCGACGAAATGATTTAAGCGTGATAGCAACAGGTATTGCGGAAAGTATTCAATTTTCCGGTCCACAAAATGGTGTTGCACAAACTGTCCCTTCGTCGGACAGATGGGTCGACTTGTCAGCGAGCTGAGGAACCCTATGGTTTACTCCTATACCGAGAAAAAACGTATTCGTAAGGATTTTGGTAAACGTCCACAAGTTCTGGACATTCCATATCTCCTTTCTATCCAGCTTGACTCGTTCCAGAAGTTTATCGAGCAAGATCCTGAAGGGCAGTACGGTCTGGAAGCAGCCTTCCGCTCCGTGTTCCCGATTCAGAGCTATAGCGGTAACTCCGAGCTGCAGTACGTCAGCTACCGCCTTGGCGAACCGGTGTTTGACGTTCAGGAATGTCAGATCCGTGGCGTGACCTATTCCGCACCGCTGCGCGTAAAACTGCGTCTGGTGATCTACGAGCGCGAAGCTCCGGAAGGCACCGTAAAAGACATTAAAGAACAAGAAGTCTACATGGGTGAAATTCCACTCATGACAGACAACGGTACTTTCGTAATCAACGGTACTGAGCGTGTTATCGTTTCCCAGCTGCATCGTAGCCCGGGCGTCTTCTTCGACAGCGATAAAGGTAAAACACACTCTTCCGGTAAAGTACTGTATAACGCACGCATCATTCCTTACCGTGGTTCATGGCTGGACTTTGAGTTCGATCCGAAAGACAACCTGTTTGTCCGTATCGACCGTCGTCGTAAGCTGCCTGCAACCATCATTCTGCGTGCACTGAACTATACCACTGAGCAGATCCTGGACCTGTTCTTTGAGAAAGTGATCTTTGAAATCCGCGACAACAAGCTGCAGATGGAGCTGGTGCCGGAACGTCTGCGTGGTGAGACCGCGTCGTTCGACATCGAAGCCGACGGCAAAGTGTATGTGGAAAAAGGTCGCCGTATCACCGCGCGCCACATCCGCCAGCTGGAAAAAGATGATATCAAACACATCGAAGTTCCGGTTGAATACATTGCAGGAAAAGTAGCCGCGAAAGATTACGTTGATGAATCAACTGGCGAGCTGATCTGCCCGGCGAACATGGAGCTGAGCCTGGATCTGCTGGCTAAGCTGAGCCAGTCTGGCCACAAACGTATCGAAACGCTGTTCACCAACGATCTGGACCACGGTGCGTATATCTCTGAGACTATTCGCGTCGACCCAACCACCGATCGTCTGAGCGCGCTGGTAGAAATCTACCGCATGATGCGTCCTGGTGAGCCACCAACTCGCGAAGCGGCGGAAAGTCTGTTCGAGAACCTGTTCTTCTCCGAAGACCGCTACGATCTGTCTGCGGTTGGTCGTATGAAGTTCAACCGTTCTCTGCTGCGCGACGAAATCGAAGGTTCCGGTATCCTGAGCAAAGACGACATCATCGAAGTGATGAAGAAGCTCATCGATATCCGTAACGGTAAAGGCGAAGTGGACGATATCGACCACCTCGGCAACCGTCGTATCCGTTCCGTAGGCGAAATGGCGGAAAACCAGTTCCGCGTTGGCCTGGTACGCGTAGAGCGTGCGGTGAAAGAGCGTCTGTCTCTGGGCGATCTGGATACCCTGATGCCTCAGGATATGATCAACGCCAAGCCGATTTCTGCAGCAGTGAAAGAGTTCTTCGGTTCAAGCCAGCTGTCTCAGTTCATGGACCAGAACAACCCGCTGTCTGAGATTACGCACAAACGTCGTATCTCTGCACTCGGCCCAGGCGGTCTGACCCGTGAACGTGCAGGCTTTGAAGTTCGAGACGTACACCCGACGCACTACGGTCGCGTATGTCCAATAGAAACGCCTGAAGGTCCAAACATCGGTCTGATCAACTCCCTGTCCGTGTACGCACAGACTAACGAATACGGTTTCCTTGAGACCCCGTACCGTAAAGTGACCGACGGTGTTGTAACCGATGAAATTCATTACCTGTCTGCTATTGAAGAAGGTAACTACGTTATCGCTCAGGCGAACTCCAACCTGGATGACGAAGGCCACTTTGTAGAAGATCTGGTTACCTGCCGTAGCAAAGGCGAATCCAGCTTGTTCAGCCGCGACCAGGTTGACTACATGGACGTATCCACCCAGCAGGTGGTATCCGTCGGTGCGTCCCTGATCCCGTTCCTGGAACACGATGACGCCAACCGTGCATTGATGGGTGCGAACATGCAACGTCAGGCCGTTCCAACTCTGCGCGCTGATAAGCCGCTGGTTGGTACCGGTATGGAGCGTGCTGTTGCCGTTGACTCCGGTGTTACTGCAGTTGCTAAACGTGGCGGTACTGTTCAGTACGTCGATGCATCCCGTATCGTTATCAAAGTTAACGAAGACGAGATGTATCCGGGCGAAGCAGGTATCGACATTTATAACCTGACCAAATACACCCGTTCTAACCAGAACACCTGTATCAACCAGATGCCTTGCGTGTCTCTGGGTGAGCCAGTTGAGCGCGGCGACGTGCTGGCAGACGGTCCGTCCACCGACCTCGGTGAACTGGCGCTCGGTCAGAACATGCGCGTAGCGTTCATGCCGTGGAACGGTTACAACTTCGAAGACTCCATCCTCGTCTCCGAGCGTGTGGTTCAGGAAGATCGTTTCACCACCATCCATATTCAGGAGCTGGCATGTGTGTCCCGTGACACCAAGCTGGGGCCAGAAGAGATCACCGCTGACATCCCTAACGTGGGTGAAGCTGCGCTCTCCAAACTGGATGAATCCGGTATCGTTTACATCGGTGCTGAAGTGACCGGCGGCGACATTCTGGTTGGTAAGGTTACGCCTAAAGGTGAAACCCAGCTGACGCCAGAAGAGAAACTGCTGCGTGCAATCTTCGGTGAGAAAGCGTCTGACGTTAAAGACTCTTCTCTGCGCGTACCAAACGGTGTTTCCGGTACGGTAATCGACGTTCAGGTCTTCACCCGTGACGGCGTTGAGAAAGATAAGCGTGCGCTGGAAATCGAAGAGATGCAGCTCAAACAGGCTAAGAAAGACCTGTCTGAAGAACTGCAGATCCTCGAAGCGGGTCTGTTCAGCCGTATCTATGCGGTGCTGGTTGCCGGTGGCGTTGAAGCTGAGAAGCTCGACAAACTGCCACGCGATCGCTGGCTGGAACTGGGCCTGACCGACGAAGAGAAACAAAATCAGCTGGAACAGCTGGCTGAGCAGTATGACGAACTGAAACACGAGTTCGAGAAAAAACTCGAAGCGAAACGCCGCAAAATCACTCAGGGCGACGATCTGGCACCTGGCGTGCTGAAGATTGTTAAGGTGTATCTGGCTGTTAAACGTCAGATCCAGCCTGGTGATAAGATGGCAGGTCGTCACGGTAACAAGGGTGTTATCTCTAAGATCAACCCGATCGAAGATATGCCGCACGATGCTAACGGTACGCCGGTAGATATCGTACTGAACCCGCTGGGCGTACCGTCTCGTATGAACATTGGTCAGATCCTGGAAACTCACCTGGGTATGGCTGCGAAAGGCATCGGCGATAAGATTAACGCCATGCTGAAACAGCAGCAGGAAGTCGCGAAACTGCGCGAATTCATCCAGCGTGCCTACGATCTGGGTACCGACGTGCGTCAGAAAGTCGACCTGAACACCTTCAGCGATGAAGAAGTGCTGCGTCTGGCAGAGAACCTGCGCAAAGGTATGCCAATTGCAACGCCGGTATTCGACGGTGCAAAAGAAGCTGAAATTAAAGAGCTGCTGCAACTGGGTGGTCTGCCAACGTCTGGTCAGATTACGCTGTTTGACGGCCGTACTGGTGAACAGTTCGAACGTCCGGTAACCGTAGGTTACATGTACATGCTGAAACTGAACCACCTGGTCGACGACAAGATGCACGCTCGTTCTACCGGTTCTTACAGCCTGGTTACTCAGCAGCCGCTGGGTGGTAAGGCACAGTTCGGTGGTCAGCGCTTCGGGGAGATGGAAGTGTGGGCGCTGGAAGCATACGGCGCGGCATACACCCTGCAGGAAATGCTCACCGTTAAGTCTGATGACGTGAACGGTCGTACCAAGATGTATAAAAACATCGTGGACGGCAACCATCAGATGGAGCCGGGCATGCCAGAATCCTTCAACGTACTGTTGAAAGAGATTCGTTCGCTGGGTATCAACATCGAACTGGAAGACGAGTAATTCTCGCTCAAACAGGTCACTGGTGCCGGGTTAACCCCCGGCACCAGATTGTGCTAACTCCGACGGGAGCAAATCCGTGAAAGATTTATTAAAGTTTCTGAAAGCGCAGACTAAAACCGAAGAGTTTGATGCGATCAAAATTGCTCTGGCTTCGCCAGACATGATCCGTTCATGGTCTTTCGGTGAAGTTAAAAAGCCGGAAACCATCAACTACCGTACGTTCAAACCTGAGCGTGACGGCCTTTTCTGTGCGCGTATTTTCGGGCCAGTAAAAGATTACGAGTGCCTGTGCGGTAAGTACAAGCGCCTGAAACACCGTGGTGTGATCTGTGAGAAGTGCGGCGTTGAAGTGACCCAGACCAAAGTGCGTCGTGAGCGCATGGGCCACATCGAGCTGGCGTCTCCGACCGCTCACATCTGGTTCCTGAAATCTCTGCCGTCCCGTATCGGTCTGCTGCTGGATATGCCGCTGCGCGATATCGAACGTGTTCTGTACTTCGAATCTTATGTGGTTATCGAAGGCGGGATGACGAACCTGGAACGTCATCAGATCCTGACTGAAGAGCAGTATCTGGACGCGCTGGAAGAGTTCGGTGACGAATTCGACGCGAAGATGGGTGCGGAAGCTATTCAGGCCCTGCTGAAGAGCATGGATCTGGAGCAAGAGTGCGAGCAGCTGCGTGAAGAGCTGAACGAAACCAACTCCGAAACCAAACGAAAAAAGCTGACCAAGCGTATCAAACTGCTGGAAGCGTTCGTTCAGTCTGGTAACAAACCAGAGTGGATGATCCTGACTGTTCTGCCGGTTCTGCCGCCAGATCTGCGTCCACTGGTTCCGCTGGATGGTGGTCGTTTCGCAACGTCCGATCTGAACGATCTGTATCGTCGCGTTATCAACCGTAACAACCGTCTGAAACGTCTGCTGGATCTGGCTGCGCCGGACATCATCGTACGCAACGAAAAACGTATGCTGCAGGAAGCGGTAGATGCCCTGCTGGATAACGGTCGTCGAGGTCGTGCGATCACCGGTTCTAACAAACGTCCTCTGAAATCTTTGGCCGACATGATCAAAGGTAAACAGGGTCGTTTCCGTCAGAACCTGCTCGGTAAGCGTGTTGACTACTCCGGTCGTTCTGTAATCACCGTAGGTCCATACCTGCGTCTGCATCAGTGCGGTCTGCCGAAGAAAATGGCACTGGAGCTGTTCAAACCGTTCATCTACGGCAAGCTGGAACTGCGTGGCCTCGCCACCACCATCAAAGCCGCTAAGAAAATGGTTGAGCGTGAAGAAGCTGTCGTTTGGGATATCCTGGACGAAGTTATCCGCGAACACCCGGTACTGCTGAACCGTGCACCAACTCTGCACCGTTTGGGTATCCAGGCATTTGAGCCAGTCCTGATCGAAGGTAAAGCTATCCAGCTGCACCCGCTGGTTTGTGCGGCCTATAACGCCGACTTCGATGGTGACCAGATGGCTGTTCACGTACCGCTGACGCTGGAAGCCCAGCTCGAAGCGCGTGCGCTGATGATGTCTACCAACAACATCCTGTCCCCAGCGAACGGTGAACCAATTATCGTTCCTTCTCAGGACGTTGTACTGGGTCTGTACTACATGACCCGTGACTGTGTTAACGCCAAAGGCGAAGGCATGGTGCTGACTGGTCCGAAAGAAGCTGAGCGTATTTATCGCGCTGGCCTGGCCTCTCTACATGCGCGCGTTAAAGTGCGTATCACCGAATACGAAAAAGATGAAAACGGCGAATTCGTTGCGAAAACCAGCCTGAAAGACACGACCGTTGGCCGTGCCATTCTGTGGATGATCGTACCGAAAGGTCTGCCTTTCTCCATCGTCAACCAGGCGCTGGGCAAGAAAGCGATCTCCAAAATGCTGAACACCTGTTACCGCATTCTGGGTCTGAAGCCGACCGTTATCTTCGCTGACCAGACAATGTATACCGGCTTTGCTTACGCAGCGCGTTCAGGTGCATCTGTTGGTATCGATGACATGGTCATCCCAGAGAAGAAACATGAGATCATCTCTGAAGCGGAAGCCGAAGTTGCTGAGATCCAGGAGCAGTTCCAGTCTGGTCTGGTTACCGCGGGCGAACGCTATAACAAAGTTATCGATATCTGGGCAGCGGCGAACGATCGTGTATCCAAAGCGATGATGGATAACCTGCAGACCGAAACCGTGATTAACCGTGACGGCGTAGAAGAGCAGCAGGTTTCCTTCAACAGCATCTACATGATGGCCGACTCCGGTGCGCGTGGTTCCGCAGCACAGATTCGTCAGCTGGCAGGTATGCGTGGTCTGATGGCGAAGCCAGATGGCTCCATCATCGAAACGCCAATCACCGCGAACTTCCGTGAAGGTCTGAACGTACTCCAGTACTTCATCTCCACGCACGGTGCTCGTAAGGGTCTGGCGGATACCGCACTGAAAACTGCGAACTCCGGTTATCTGACGCGTCGTCTGGTTGACGTTGCGCAGGATCTGGTTGTGACCGAAGACGATTGTGGCACCCTCGAAGGTATCACCATGACCCCGGTTATCGAGGGCGGTGATGTTAAAGAGCCACTGCGCGATCGCGTTCTGGGTCGTGTAACCGCGGAAGACATTCTGAAGCCGGGTACTGCAGACATTCTGGTTCCACGCAACACGCTGCTGCACGAGCACTGGTGTGACCTGCTGGAAGCGAACTCTGTTGACTCCGTGAAAGTACGTTCCGTTGTATCCTGTGACACCGACTTTGGTGTATGTGCGCACTGCTATGGTCGTGACCTGGCGCGTGGCCACATCATCAACAAAGGTGAAGCAATCGGCGTTATCGCGGCACAGTCCATCGGTGAGCCGGGTACACAGCTGACGATGCGTACGTTCCACATCGGTGGTGCGGCATCTCGTGCGGCTGCTGAATCCAGCATCCAGGTGAAAAACAAAGGTAGCATCAAGCTCAGCAACGCGAAGTCAGTTGTTAACTCCGCTGGCAAGCTGGTTGTGACCTCTCGTAACACCGAGCTGAAGCTGATCGACGAATTCGGTCGTACCAAAGAGAGCTATAAAGTGCCTTACGGTGCGGTTATGGCGAAAGGTGATGGCGAGCAGGTTGCCGGCGGTGAAACCGTTGCAAACTGGGATCCACACACCATGCCGGTTATCACCGAAGTAAGTGGTTTCATCCGCTTCACTGACATGATCGACGGCCAGACCATTACTCGTCAGACGGACGAGCTGACCGGTCTGTCTTCTCTGGTGGTTCTGGATTCTGCTGAACGTACTACCGGTGGTAAAGATCTGCGTCCTGCACTGAAAATCGTTGATGCTCAGGGTAACGACGTTCTGATCCCGGGTACCGACATGCCTGCGCAGTACTTCCTGCCGGGTAAAGCGATCGTTCAGCTGGAAGATGGCATTCAGATCGGTGCGGGTGATGCTCTGGCGCGTATTCCACAGGAATCCAGCGGTACCAAGGATATCACCGGTGGTCTGCCACGCGTTGCGGACCTGTTCGAAGCACGTCGTCCGAAAGAGCCTGCAATCCTGGCTGAAATCAGCGGTATCATCTCCTTCGGTAAAGAGACCAAAGGGAAGCGCCGTCTGGTTATCACTCCAGTAGATGGCAGCGAACCGTATGAAGAGATGATTCCTAAGTGGCGTCAGCTCAACGTGTTCGAAGGTGAACGTGTAGAACGTGGTGACGTGGTTTCCGATGGTCCAGAAGCTCCGCACGACATTCTGCGTCTTCGTGGCGTACACGCAGTAACGCGTTACATCACCAACGAAGTACAGGACGTTTACCGTCTGCAGGGCGTTAAGATTAACGATAAGCACATCGAAGTTATCGTTCGTCAGATGCTGCGTAAAGCAACCATCGAAAACGCAGGAAGCTCCGAGTTCCTGGAAGGCGAGCAGGTTGAATACTCACGCGTCAAGATCGCTAACCGCGAACTGGAAGCGAACGGCAAAATCGGTGCGACCTTCTCGCGCGATCTGCTGGGTATCACCAAAGCGTCTCTGGCAACCGAGTCCTTCATCTCTGCAGCATCGTTCCAGGAAACGACTCGTGTCCTGACCGAAGCCGCTGTTGCAGGTAAACGTGATGAACTGCGCGGTCTGAAAGAGAACGTCATCGTGGGTCGTCTGATCCCGGCTGGTACCGGTTATGCGTACCATCAGGATCGTATGCGTCGTCGTGCTGCGGGCGAACTGCCAGCTGCACCGCAGGTGACTGCTGAAGATGCATCCGCGAGCCTGGCAGAACTGCTGAACGCAGGTCTGGGCGGTTCCGACAACGAGTAATCGTTGATGCCGTAAATAAAAAACCCGCCTCGGCGGGTTTTTTTACATCTGCATGTATTCAATTCACCAACGGGATCCGACGATAAAGCTCAATCATATCGCCCGCCAGATCCTGAATGACCATGGCGTTCATCAGGTGATCCTGCGAGTGGACGGTGATCAGGTTAACCGGAAGCTTCCCGGTCCCCTCATCAAGACCGATAAGCTGCGTCTGGATCGTGTGCGCATGCTTCACATATTCGCGCGACTCTTCCATCGCTTTTTCTGCTTCGTCAAACTCACCTTTACGCGCCATCTGTAACGCCGTCAGGGCCGCACTGCGCGCCGCGCCTGCGTTGACCAGCAGTTCCATAATCGTGGTTTCTAAGTCTTCCATTATGACTCCAGAAGTTTGAGCGCTTTTTCTAGGACGGCATCCCCTTTCATCATGCCGTAATCCATCATGTCGATCACCGCGACCTTTTTACCCAGCGGCTCGGCCTGCGCCTGAAGTTTAGCCTGCTCGTATTTAACCTGTGGCCCCAGCAATACGATGTCGGCCGTCGCGATGTTGTCTTTAAACTCCGCAACCGGAACGGCTTTAATGGTGACTTCAACTCCTTTTTTCTGCGCGGCGTCTTTCATACGTTGAACCAGCATGCTGGTTGACATTCCCGCTGCACAGCATAAAACGATGTTCTTCATAATCAGCCTCGATCTACATGTGTTTATTGATAATTATCCCGTGCAGACCGCTTCAACAACCGCTTTACCGCGATTGTGTGTCAGGCATCACAAAGAAACCGGTGATTTTCTGAAACCGGTTACAATTTTGCATTGTCGGGCACCCGGCCCGTGGAAACGGGCAGGGTGAAAGAGGCAGGATTAGCTGATGGACGTTCGGTTAATGCGGTTTTTGCCCTGCTGTTTGGCGCTGTAGAGGGCATTATCAACGCTCCCGACAAATTGCTCCAGCGGTTCAAAATGCCACTCTCCAAGACCGCCGCTGAACGTAACCCGCAGGTTTTCTTCCCGCCAGACGCGCTTTTCAACGGCGGTACGCCACGCTTCCAGCAATGAGAGCGCGGAAGACATCTGCTCAGCCTGGAAGATTACCGCGAACTCTTCTCCACCATAACGGTAAATTGAGACGTGATGTGGCTGCATGATCTGAATCCCTTCGCGAGCCACGTTACGCAGAACAATATCACCGGTCAGGTGGCCCAGCGTGTCGTTAATTGACTTGAAGTTATCAATGTCTACCAGCGCCATCGCGAAAGGCTGCTGGGCATTCAGCAGCTCCGCGACATCGCTGTCGAACGCGCGGCGGTTTTTACAGCCCGTCAGCGCATCGTGAGTGGCCTGGCGAACATACGCCATTTCACGCTCTTTGTTGGACTGAATCGTGTGGCTCAGCATCGCTTCCAGGCGCGGCGCCTCGCTAACATCGCCAGTTTTGATGGCATTGATAATGTGCATCAGCACTGAACGCGAGGCGTGGCGGAGGTATAAGCCGAAGAGGATGATGATGATGGCGGCCAGCGCAAACCCCCAGCCAACGATTGTTGTTTCGTGACGGGTAATATCTGTGAGCGTCTCGCCAGAGACCCGGTAGATGACAAACCAGTCCGGGTTGGTAAACGAGTAGTAGTAATACCAGGCGTTGCTTTTCTTGTCGTAAAGATGACCTTCGCCGCTGGTCATTTTGTCCATCAGCGCTTCGCTCACGTACTGTTTGAACAGCGCGCCGGTATCCGGATGCAGCACCACGGCACCATCGCGTTCGACGACGAAGAATTCCCCCTGAACGGGCGCCACCATCTGGCGCAGGGTGAAGCCCATAGACGTCAAATCGAGATGGAAAGCGAGCGTTCCCTTCAGTCTCCCTTCAGGCGAAATCAAAGGCTTATAGAGTGTTACCGTCGGATGGCCAGTGAAGTAGTCCATGTAGGGACGGGTGTAGTGACTGATGATACTGGCTTCCGCCTGAGCGACGAACCACGGGCGTGTCCGGGGATCGAAGGTTTTACTCGTCTCCGTGGGGAGCACCTCTGGTGCGCGAAGATAATGCCCCTGCGTGTCCGCCAGCGAGATGGAGGAGACGGTCGGCATCAGGTTCTGCAAATGCATCATCATCTGCAGCCCTTGCGTCGGGTTGACGTTGAGCGTCTCGTTTAGCCTGTCGTCGCGGGCAAAGTACATCGCGGAACGGCCCAGGATATAGTCGTTTTCACGCAGGATAGATTCGGTGTAGTTCACCGCCAGGTTATGCGTGAAGTTGCTATTGATCTTATGATAATCCTCAAGAAAATCCTTTCGTTGCGAAAGCGTTACTGCGATCGCGATCACCGCAAAACTGCAGAGGATCCCCGCAAAGCTGAGCATGATTGGCCGTGTAAAAGAGAGCTTTTTGCTGTGAAGTGCCATGAGCTGTACATCGTTCCTGATGGTGAATATTTTTCGTCTGCCGATATCCTCTCAGCATAGTCGCTGTCCTGCGGTTAGCGGTGAATTATACGGCGCACGATTTCTGACGAGATGATTTATCTTAAGAATCATTAAGAAAATACTTATTCATTTGCCGGGGGCAGTTTGTGAAATGAATCAGAGGCAGGGCGAAACGAGGAAGAAGCTTTTCGCCCCGGTCAGCATCCGTTGCTGACCTTGTGACAATAAAAAACCGGACGATCGATGACAATCATCCGGTTTTGCCTTTTCGTAGCGTCTCGACAAATTTCTATAATGTTGCTGTGCGTTTCAACGTCATTGCGAGGCTCTTCCCAGCCAGCTGTCCCAGTCTTTCCAGACAGGCTGAAGGCCCTGCGCCGTCAGGGCTGCGGCGACCGCTTCCGGACGTCGCCCGTCATGCGGCACAAACTGCTCCAGCTCCTGACGATCGTCGGCGTAGCCGCCAGGCTGCGTTTTGGAAAATGCGCTGACGTTGTTAATTGCAAGCGGGATAACGCGATCGCGAAACGCCGGGGACTCACGCGTTGAGAGCGATAATTCAACTTCCGGGGCGAGCAGGCGAAACGCGCAGATCGTCTGCACCAGCTGGCGTTCATCCATTAGCGAAGCCGGTTCGATCCCTCCCGCACAGGGGCGCAGGCGCGGGAAGGAGATGGAATAACGGCTCTGCCAGTAGTGCTGCTGGAGCCACAGCAAATGTTCCGCCACCATATAACAATCCACCCGCCAGCTGTCGGAGAGCCCGATCAGCGCACCCAGACCGATTTTGTCGATACCCGCGCGGCCGAGCCTGTCCGGCGTTTCCAGCCGGAAAAAGAAATCCTGTTTCTTACCCTTCAGGTGGTGCCGGGCGTACGTCGCCTCATGATAGGT
Source organism: Enterobacter sp. N18-03635 (assembly GCF_004006055.1). NCBI lineage: Bacteria > Pseudomonadati > Pseudomonadota > Gammaproteobacteria > Enterobacterales > Enterobacteriaceae > Enterobacter > Enterobacter sp. N18-03635. The sequence goes on from NZ_CP034769.1 coordinate 235,178, forward strand.
TTCCTGGTAGACCATGACCCCGTCCAGCCCGAGGTTTTTGAGCTCTGCGTACTCCTCCTGCGACAGGGGCTGCACTTCCATCTGCAACGACGCAAACTGACGACGAATGGCGGGAAGGTGCTGACGGAAATAGTCCATTCCCACTTTTCCCTGATGTTCGCCCGTGACCAGCAGAAGATGTTCAAAGCCCATTTCACGAATGGCCGCACACTCCCGGGAAATCTCATCTTCATCGAGCGTTTTACGCTTGATGCGGTTGCTCATGGAAAAACCGCAGTAGGTGCAGTCATTGGCACACAGGTTGGAGAGATAGAGCGGCACGTAGAAGCTCACCGTGTTGCCAAAACGCTGGCGGGTGAGCCGCTGTGCTCGCTGGGCCATCGGTTCGAGGTACGCGCTCGCCGCGGGGGAGAGCAGGGCCATCAGATCCTCGCGGGTCAGATGGCGGGCATGCAGCGCGCGCTCCACGTCAGCCGCCGTTTTGCTGTTGATGCGCAGGGCAATGTCGTCCCAGTTAAGCTGCCGCCAGCGCTCGGTAAACGTGCTCATGAGATCGCCTCCAGAAAACCGGTCAGCGGGCTGGTGGCCTGCGCCTGGAAACTGCGCGAACCGGGGCCGGCTCCCCTTGCCAGCAGGCCAGCCTCTACGGCCATGCGGAATGCACGCGCCATCATGACCGGGTCGTCGGCAACCGAGATGGCCGTGTTGACCAGCACCGCGTCGGCGCCCATCTCCAGCGCTTGCGCGGCATGGCTGGGCACGCCAATGCCCGCATCAACGACCACCGGCACGGTGGCCTGCTCGATGATGATCTCCAGCATCGCGCGGGTTTCCAGCCCCTGGTTGGAGCCAATGGGGGCCCCCAGCGGCATGACGGCAGCGCATCCGACCTCTTCGAGACGTTTGCACAGAACAGGGTCAGCGCCGCAGTAAGGCAGAACGGTAAACCCTTGCTGCACCAGCTTTTCAGCCGCTTTCAGCGTTTCAATCGGGTCGGGCAGCAGCCAGCGGGCATCCGGATGGATTTCCAGCTTTAGCCAGCGGGTGCCGAGCGCCTCGCGGGCCAGCTGCGCGGCAAAAATCGCCTCTTCGGCCGTTTTGGCGCCGGAGGTGTTGGGCAACAGCGTGACGCCTGCTTCCAGCAACGGAGCCAGAATGGCATCGCTGTGGTGGCGCAGATCCACGCGCTTGAGCGCCAGCGTCACCAGCTGGCTGCCGCTTTCGCGAATGGCATCCACCATCAGCTGCGGCGAGGCGAATTTTCCGGTTCCGGTAAACAGATGCGAATCAAAAACCTTATCGGCAATACGTAACATCTCAGCCCCCTGCGATAACCTGAAACAGCAGGATCTGGTCGCCTTCATTGACCTGCTGATGTTCCCACTGCTCGCGCGGCAGGATCTGTTGATTGAGCGCCAGCGCCGTTCCCGGCTTGAGCTGACGCAGCTTGTCGAGCAGTGCGGCAACGGTAAGCCCGTCGTCGCATCTCATCGGCTCATCGTTAAACAGAATGCGCATCGCGGCCTCCGCATACCGGGCAGCGGCTGGCGCGGTGTAATGCCAGATGGCGCCAGCCGCTGGAGCGGGCATCAAACAGCCGCAGCGTATTGCGTTCCGTCTCCATGCCGCTGAGCAGCTTGATGGCCTCCAGCGCCTGCATTGTGCCCATTACGCCGACCACCGGACCAAGAATGCCCGCCGTACGGCAGTTGCGCGTCGGTTCGGCATCGTCCGGCCACAGGCAGCGATAGCAGCCCTGCGACCACGGCGGGGTCAGGACCATCATCTGCCCGCCGAAACCCACCGCGCTGGCGGTAATGAGCGGCGTATGATTTGCCACGCAGGCGGCGTTAATCGCCTGGCGCGTCGCCATGTTGTCCGTGCAGTCCAGCACCACGTCGGCAAGGGCGACTTCACGGCGCAGGCTTTCACCGCTAAGCCGCTCCTGTAAGGCAATCAGCTCGATATCCGGGTTGAGCTGCGCCAGGCGCTGCCGGGTGATTTGCGCTTTCGGCTGGCTGATATCGTCGGTAGTAAAGAGGATTTGCCGCTGCAGATTGCTGAGGTGGACCTCATCGTCGTCCGCCAGCACCAGCGTGCCGATACCCGCACCTGCCAGATAGAGCGCGGCGGGTGCGCCTAATCCCCCGAGTCCAACAATCAGCACCCGGCTGGCGAGCAGTTTTTGCTGGCCGTCGATGGCGATATCCTCCAGCAGGATCTGACGGCTGTAGCGCATAAAGTCACGATCGTTCATCGCCTGCTCCTGCCAGCTGTAACAGCTGTTCGGTGGCGGACCGCCAGTCTGCGGCCTGGGTGATGGCACTGACGACGGCGATGCTGCCGACGCCGGTCTCCAGCACCGCCGGGGCACGTTCAAGGCTGATTCCGCCGATGGCGACGGTGGGGTAATCGGCAAGGCGTTTAACGTGACTTGCCAGCTGCGTCAGACCCTGCGGTGCGGAGGGCATCTGCTTGGTTTGCGTCGGGAAAACGTGACCGAGCGCGATGTAAGAGGGACGGGCCGCCAGGGCCACGTCAATCTCCATGTCATCGTGCGTTGACACGCCCAGACGCAACCCGGCTTCACGGATTGCGCTCAGATCCGTTGTTTCCAGGTCCTCCTGACCCAGATGCACGCCGTACGCCCGGTGCTTAACGGCCAGCCGCCAGTAGTCGTTGATAAACAGACGGGCGTTATACCGGCGCCCAAGCGCAATGGCGGCAACCACATCGGCTTCCACCTCGTCATCGCGTTTATCCTTGATGCGCAGCTGGATCGTTCGAACGCCTGTCTCCAGCAGGCGCTCTATCCACGCCACGCTGTCCACCACCGGATAGAGCCCTAAACGGTAGGGAACGGGTGGGAAATCGGGCTGGTACATTACGCCTCCTCTTTTTTGAGGTAGATTTCGCCGCCTTTGGCGCGGAAGGTTTCGGACATGTCCGCCATACCCACTTCAATGGTTTGCGTGGCGGCGTAGTCGCGCACCTCCTGGCTGATTTTCATCGAGCAGAACTTCGGCCCACACATGGAGCAGAAGTGCGCGACTTTGCCCGATTCCTGCGGCAGGGTTTCGTCGTGGTAGGCGCGGGCGGTGAACGGATCCAGCGCCAGGTTGAACTGGTCTTCCCAGCGGAATTCAAAGCGCGCCTTCGACATGGCGTTATCACGGATTTGCGCGCCCGGATGGCCCTTGGCCAGATCCGCCGCGTGGGCGGCAATCTTGTAGGTGATCAGCCCCTGCTTCACGTCCTCTTTGTTTGGCAGCCCGAGGTGCTCTTTCGGCGTCACGTAGCACAGCATGGCGCAGCCGAACCAGCCGATCATCGCCGCGCCAATGCCTGACGTGAAGTGGTCATAGCCCGGCGCGATGTCGGTGGTCAGTGGCCCCAGCGTGTAGAACGGCGCTTCGTGGCAGTGCTCCAGCTCCTCGGTCATGTTGCGGCGGATCATCTGCATCGGCACGTGTCCCGGGCCTTCAATCATCACCTGCACGTCATACTCCCAGGCGATTTTGGTCAGTTCGCCCAGCGTGTGGAGCTCGGCAAACTGCGCTTCGTCGTTGGCGTCACGGATGGAACCCGGGCGCAGGCCGTCGCCCAGCGACAGGGAGACGTCATAGGCGGCGCAGATTTCGCAGATCTCGCGGAAGTGTTCGTAGAGGAAGTTCTCCTGGTGGTGGGAGAGGCACCACTTCGCCATGATGGAGCCGCCGCGCGAGACGATGCCGGTCAGACGCTTCGCGGTCATCGGCACGTAGCGCAGCAGCACGCCCGCGTGAATGGTGAAGTAGTCCACGCCCTGCTCGGCCTGCTCCAGCAGGGTGTCGCGGAACGCTTCCCAGGTGAGGTCTTCGGCAATGCCGTTGACCTTCTCCAGCGCCTGATAAATCGGGACGGTGCCGATCGGCACCGGGCTGTTACGCAGGATCCATTCGCGGGTTTCATGGATATAGCGGCCGGTGGAAAGATCCATTACCGTATCCGCACCCCAGCGCGTGGACCAGACCAGCTTTTCCACCTCTTCTTCGATGGAGGAGGTGACGGCCGAGTTACCGATGTTAGCGTTGACCTTCACCAGGAAGTTGCGGCCGATAATCATCGGCTCGGACTCCGGGTGGTTAATGTTGGCGGGGATAATCGCGCGGCCGGCGGCCAGTTCGTCACGTACAAATTCCGGCGTGATGTTCTCCGGCAGGCGCGCGCCAAAGCCTTCACCAGGATGCTGATAGCGCAGCACTTCGCTGCGGATACGCTCGCGACCCATGTTTTCACGGATGGCGATGAACTCCATCTCCGGCGTGACGATACCCTGGCGGGCGTAGTGCAGCTGGGTCACGCATTTACCTGCTTTAGCACGTTTTGGCGTCAGCAGGCCGGTAAAGCGCAACTCGTCCAGGCCGTCGTCGGCCAGGCGCTCTTTGGTGTACGCAGAACTGAGCACGCTCAGCTCTTCGCAGTCGTTACGCGCGTCAATCCACGGCTGGCGCAGCTTTGCCAGCCCCTGCTGGACGTTGATGGCAACATCAGGATCGCCGTATGGGCCGGAGGTGTCATACACCGGCACGGCTTCGTTGTCTTCATACTGCGGATTCTGTTTGCTGCTGCCGATAAGCGTCGGGCTGAGCTGGATTTCGCGCATCGGGACGCGGATATCGGCCTGCGAGCCGGAAATGTAGATGCGTTTCGAGTTGGGGAAAGCGGTGCCTTCCAGGGTATCGATGAAGTGTTGGGCCTGTGCGCGCTGTTCGCGGCGGGTCAGTTTTGCAGTAGACATAGCTCATTCCAAAAGTGAAGGACATGGCTTGTCAGACGACGGATGAAGCAAGAGAGGATCGCCCGGGGGGCGATACAACAGCAGTGTGACTCTTGTTCCCTTCGCAGGTATTAGCCTGATCAGGTTCCGCGGATCCCGAATTAACGGTCTCAGCCCGGCTTTCGCTCTGGGCACTCCGACAAGAAAAATCCCCCTCGTGAGAGGGGCGAATGGTTGTAAATTACTCGTTAACGATTAAGAACTCAAGCAGGGCGCGCGACGTTCTCTTCGTTACTGATGTTCAAATCATTGTCCAGGGCGAGAGAGATCAGCTTATCTTCCAGCGTGAATCGCTCCTCCAGCGCTTCGCCGAGGTCGGATAGCGCTTTCTGGAACTCAAGATAGTTATCGTGATCGATGGCATTCTCGAGCGCGGAATCATAGTAATCCATGATCTGCTGGGTATTGGCTTCCAGCAGCGGATAGAGCTTGCTGGCCGCTAAATACGGCGTTGTCCCTTCCATTTCGCGGATAATGCGTTCATAAATATTGAAATGGCCGTCGGACAGATAGTCGACCAGGCCCTGACAAAAATCATCCAGCGCTTTTTCGTTCAGCCGCATAAACGATTCTTTGCCAGGCTTAATGCCGACCAGATTGTAATAAGCCACGAGTAGATGCTTGCGCACATGCAGCCAGCGATCCACCAGTTTGTTACTTCCTCTAACGCGCTCAGTCAGGCTTTCTAGCTGGTTTAACATGGTCGACTCCGCAAAGTGTAGGATTGAATCTGCTCATCCAGAATGTAACCACAATGCTAACAACATGTCAGTGAAGCGAAGGTAGTGCAATAGATATGGATCGTATTATTGAAAAATCAGATCTGGGTTGGTGGATCGTCAGCCACGAACAAAAATTATGGTTGCCCGGTGGAGAACTGCCCTACGGTGCGGCGGAAACGTTCGATCTCGTGGGCCAGCCTGCGCTAGAGATCGGCGAGTGGCAGGGTGAGCCCGTGTGGTTGATCCAGCAAGCGCGTCGTCAGGATATGGGATCCGTTCGCCAGGTGTTGGATCTGGACGTGGGCCTGTTCCAGCTGGCGGGGCGCGGCGTGCAGCTGGCGGAGTTTTATCGCTCGCACAAATACTGCGGCTACTGCGGTCATACCATGCACCCGAGCAAAACCGAGTGGGCGATGCTCTGCAGCCACTGCCGCGAGCGCTACTATCCGCAAATTGCGCCGTGCATTATCGTCGCTATTCGCCGGGATGATTCTATTTTGCTGGCGCAGCATACCCGTCATCGCAACGGCGTTCACACCGTGCTGGCCGGCTTTGTCGAGGTGGGCGAAACGCTGGAGCAGGCGGTGGCGCGCGAGGTAATGGAGGAGAGCGGCATCAAAGTGAAGAACCTGCGCTACGTCACCTCCCAGCCGTGGCCGTTCCCGCAGTCGCTGATGACGGCCTTTATGGCCGAATATGACAGCGGCGAGATCGTTATCGATCGGAAAGAGCTGCTGGATGCGAACTGGTATCGCTATGACGATCTACCGCTGCTCCCCCCACCGGGTACCGTGGCGCGTCGGCTAATAGAAGATACCGTGGCGATGTGTCGGGCCGAGTATGAGTAGTGTTACACTGAGGCCATGACGCTTAAGGAACTGCAAAAATGACCGAACTGAAGAACGATCGTTATCTGCGTGCGCTGCTGCGCCAGCCCGTTGATGTCACCCCGGTGTGGATGATGCGCCAGGCGGGACGCTATCTGCCAGAGTACAAAGCCACGCGCGCGCAGGCGGGCGATTTTATGTCGCTTTGCAAAAACGCCGAGCTGGCCTGTGAAGTGACGCTCCAGCCGCTGCGCCGCTTCCCGCTGGATGCGGCGATCCTCTTCTCGGATATTCTGACCATTCCGGATGCGATGGGCCTTGGCCTGTACTTCGAAACCGGTGAAGGTCCGCGTTTCACCGCTCCGATCAAAAGCAAAGCCGACGTGGACAAGCTGCCGATCCCCGATCCGGAAGGCGAACTGGGCTACGTGATGAACGCCGTGCGCACCATTCGCCGCGAGCTGAAAGGGGAAGTGCCGCTGATTGGCTTCTCAGGCAGCCCGTGGACGCTGGCGACCTATATGGTGGAAGGGGGCAGCAGCAAAGCCTTCACCATGATTAAAAAGATAATGTACGCCGAGCCGCTGGCCCTGCATGCGCTGCTCGACAAGCTGGCGAAGAGCGTTACGCTCTATCTGAACGCGCAGATTAAGGCGGGCGCGCAGTCGGTGATGATTTTCGATACCTGGGGCGGCGTGCTGACCGGGCGCGATTATCAGCAGTTCTCCCTGTATTACATGCATAAAATCGTTGATGGCCTGCTGCGTGAAAACGAAGGTCGCCGCGTGCCGGTGACGCTGTTCACCAAAGGTGGCGGCCAGTGGCTGGAAGCGATGGCGGCAACCGGCTGCGACGCGCTGGGTCTCGACTGGACCACCGATATTGCCGATGCGCGTCGTCGCGTGGGCGACAAAGTAGCGCTGCAGGGCAATATGGACCCGTCCATGCTTTATGCGCCGCCAGCCCGCATTGAAGAAGAAGTGTCGACTATACTGTCTGGTTTCGGCCAGGGGGAAGGCCACGTCTTTAACCTCGGCCACGGCATTCATCAGGATGTGCCGCCAGAACACGCAGGCGTATTTGTGGAGGCGGTGCATCGGCTTTCTGCCCAGTATCACAAGTAAGGAGTGGTTATGGATCTCGCGTCGCTACGCGCTCAGCAAATCGAACTAGCCTCATCGGTGATCCGCGAGGATCGTCTGGATAAGGATCCTCCGCAGTACATTGGAGGAGCAGATGTCGGATTTGAGCAGGGTGGGGAAGTGACGCGAGCGGCGATGGTGGTACTGAAGTACCCGTCGCTTGAGCTGGTGGAGTACAAGGTAGCGCGTATCGCGACCACCATGCCGTACATTCCGGGCTTTCTCTCCTTTCGCGAATATCCCGCGCTGCTGGCAGCGTGGGAGCAGCTCTCGCAAAAACCTGACCTGCTGTTTGTCGATGGACACGGTATTTCACACCCGCGCCGTTTAGGCGTTGCCAGCCACTTTGGGCTGCTGGTGGATGTGCCGACCATTGGCGTTGCCAAGAAACGCCTGTGCGGCGCGTTTGAACCTCTTTCTGCCGAGCCGGGCGCGCTGGCGCCGCTTATCCATAAAGGCGAGCAGCTGGCGTGGGTCTGGCGCAGCAAGGCGCGCTGTAACCCGCTCTTTATCGCCACCGGGCACCGGGTGAGCATGGACAGTGCCCTGGCGTGGGTGCAGCGCTGTATGAAGGGCTACCGCTTGCCGGAGCCGACGCGCTGGGCAGACGCCGTGGCGTCTTCGCGTCCGGCTTTTGTTCGTTGGCAGGAAATTCAGCGATGATTCAGGTAAACTGCGCCTAATTATCGATTCGAGAGATCATCATGCTACAAAACCCGATTCACCTGCGCCTTGAAAAGCTGGAAAGCTGGCAGCACGTCACCTTCATGGCTTGCCTGTGCGAGCGCATGTATCCCAACTATGCCGCGTTCTGCAAGCAGACGGGCTTTGGTGATGGCCATATCTACCGTCGCATTCTGGATCTGATCTGGGAAACGCTGACGGTGAAAGACGCGAAGGTGAATTTCGACTCTCAGCTCGAAAAGCTGGAAGAGGCGATCCCGGTGGCGGATGATTTTGACCTGTACGGCGTCTACCCGGCAATTGATGCCTGCGTGGCGTTAAGCGAACTGCTTCACTCCCGTCTGAGCGGTGAAACGCTGGAGCACGCTATTGAAGTCAGTAAGGCATCTATTACGACCGTCGCGATGCTGGAAATGACCCAGGAAGGTCGGGAAATGACCGACGAAGAGCTGCGTGCGAACCCGGCGGTTGAGCAAGAATGGGACATTCAGTGGGAAATTTTCCGCCTGTTAGCAGAGTGTGAAGAACGCGATATTGAGCTGATAAAAGGGCTGCGCGCTGACTTACGAGAGGCTGGCGAGAGCAATATTGGTATAATTTTTAACCAATGAGACAATAAATCTTGAGATAACGCCCGTTTTGTCGCTCCTCGACTCTTCCCTTTCGCCCCTTGTCTGGTCTACATTTGGGGGGCGAAAAAAAGTGGCTATCGGTGCGTGTATGCAGGAGAGTGCTTTTTTGGCATTTTCGTCGCACTCGATGCTTAGCAAGCGATAAACACATTGAAAGGATAACTTATGAACAAGACTCAACTGATTGATGTAATTGCGGACAAGGCTGATCTGTCTAAAGTGCAGGCTAAAGCTGCTCTGGAATCTACCCTGGCTGCTATTACTGAGTCTCTGAAAGAAGGTGATGCTGTACAACTGGTTGGTTTCGGTACCTTCAAAGTGAACCACCGCGCTGAGCGTACTGGCCGCAACCCGCAGACCGGTAAAGAAATCAAAATCGCCGCAGCTAACGTGCCGGCATTTGTTTCTGGTAAAGCACTGAAAGACGCTGTTAAGTAAGACGCGTGGCAGTGAACAGTTTTAGCGAAGGGGCGGCAACGCCCCTTTTGTCTTTCTGGCGCGGAACGCTCGCGCTGGCAGGCATGCTGCTGCTGTCAGCCTGTAGCCACGACACCTCCCTGCCGCCGTTTACCGCCAGCGGCTACGCGGACAACCAGGGCGCGGTCAGGATCTGGCGTAAAGATTCCGGCGGCGAAGTGCATCTGCTTTCTGCCTTCAGCCCGTGGCATAGCGGCAATACGTCGACGGCGGAGTATCGCTGGCAGGGAGATGACCTGTCGCTGATTGAGCTGAACGTCTACAGCAAGACCCCCGAACACGTGAAAGTGCGTTTTGATGACCATGGCGAGCTAAGCTTTATGCAGCGCGAAGTCAGCGGTCAAAAACAGCAGCTTTCCAGCGATCAAATTGCCCTCTACCGTTACCGTGCCGAACAAATCCGCCAGACCAGCGATGCGCTTCGTCTGGGACGCGTCGTGCTGCGCCAGGGGCGCTGGCATGCCGATGGGTCGGTGACAACCTGCGAAGGGCAGACGGTCAAGCCTGAGCTCGAATCCTGGGCAACCGAACACATTCAACGCCGTCAGCGTCATTCATCAATGGAAGTGAGCGTGGCGTGGCTTGAGGCGCCGGAAGGCTCTCAGCTGCTGCTGGTGGCGAACGAAGACTTCTGCACCTGGCAGCCGACAGAGAAGAGTTTCTGAGGTAAATCCCCTCTCCCTTGAGGGAGAGGGTCAGGGTGAGGGGGAACAGACGGTTCCGTTACTCCCCCTGCTCGCGCGCAATCGCGCGATAGCCGATATCCTGACGGCTAAAGCTACCGTTCCAGTGAATATCTGCCATCAGCGCATAGGCGCGCTTCTGCGCTTCTGCCACGGTATGGCCCAGCGCGGTTGCACACAGCACGCGGCCGCCGTTGGTGAGGACGCGATCGTCGCCAGCCAGCTTCGTACCGGCGTGGAACACCTTCGCACCTTCAATCTCTTCCAGCGGCAGGCCGTGGATTTCATCTCCGGTGCTGTAGTTGCCCGGATAACCACCCGCAGCAATCACCACGCCGAGAGACGCACGCGCGTCCCACTCGGAGGTTTTCTCGTCCAGCTTGCCATCGCAGGCTGCCAGGCACAGATCCACCAGATCGGATTTCATGCGCAGCATGATTGGCTGCGTTTCCGGATCGCCAAAACGGCAGTTGAATTCGATGACCTTAGGGTTACCCTGCTTGTCGATCATCAGACCTGCGTAAAGGAAACCGGTGTAGGTATTCCCTTCTGCCGCCATTCCCTTCACGGTAGGCCAGATGATGCGATCCATGGTGCGCTGGTGAACTTCGTCAGTCACTACCGGAGCGGGGGAGTAAGCCCCCATTCCACCGGTATTCGGGCCGGTATCGCCATTGCCCACACGCTTGTGGTCCTGGCTGGTGGCCATCGGCAGAACGTGCTCGCCGTCTACCATCACGATGAAGCTTGCTTCTTCACCGTCGAGGAACTCTTCGATCACGATGCGGTGGCCCGCATCACCGAAAGCATTGCCCGCCAGCATATCCTGAACTGCGGCTTCGGCTTCGTCGAGCGTCATCGCGACGATCACGCCTTTACCGGCGGCCAGACCGTCGGCCTTGATAACAATCGGCGCGCCCTTCTCACGTAAGTAGGCCAGAGCAGGCTCCACTTCAGTGAAATTCTGATATTCCGCCGTCGGGATGTTATGACGCGCGAGGAAATCTTTGGTGAAGGCTTTGGAGCCTTCCAGCTGCGCGGCGCCTTCCGTTGGACCGAAAATTTTCAGGCCCGCTGCGCGGAACGCATCCACCACGCCAATCACCAGCGGCGCTTCCGGGCCGACGATGGTCAGGTCGATTTTCTCGCTCTGGGCAAAACTCAGCAGCGCCGGAATGTCGGTCACGCCGATAGCCACGTTCTGCAGCGCGGGTTCCAGTGCGGTACCGGCGTTGCCCGGTGCCACGAAGACCGTTTTCACCAGCGGAGACTGCGCCGCTTTCCACGCCAGCGCATGCTCGCGTCCGCCGTTACCAATCACTAATACTTTCATTTTCAGCTCCGGGAATTAATGGCGGAAGTGGCGCATGTCGGTGAAGATCATCGCGATGCCGTGTTCGTCGGCAGCGGCAATCACTTCGTCGTCGCGGATTGAACCGCCTGGCTGGATCACGCAGGTGATGCCGACAGCGGCTGCGGCGTCGATACCGTCACGGAACGGGAAGAAGGCGTCAGAGGCCATGGCGGAGCCTTTGACTTCCAGACCTTCGTCACCTGCTTTAATACCCGCGATTTTCGCAGAGTAAACGCGGCTCATCTGGCCTGCGCCTATCCCGATAGTCATGTTCTCTTTCGCATAGACGATGGCGTTGGATTTTACGAACTTCGCCACTTTCCAGCAGAACAGCGCGTCACGCAGTTCCTGTTCGGTCGGCTGGCGTTTGGTCACCACGCGCAGGTCGGCTTTTGTCACCATGCCCAGATCGCGGTCCTGAACCAGCAGGCCGCCGTTTACGCGTTTGAAGTCCAGGCCCGGCACGCGTTCTGCCCACTGGCCGCAAATCAGTACGCGCACGTTCTGTTTTGCCGCGGTGATTTTCAGCGCTTCTTCGGAGGCCGATGGCGCGATAATCACTTCGACAAACTGGCGGGAGATAATGGCCTGTGCGGTTTCAGCATCCAGTTCGCGGTTGAAGGCGATAATGCCGCCGAACGCGGAGGTCGGGTCGGTTTTGTAGGCGCGATCGTAGGCATCCAGAATAGAGGTGCTTACCGCCACGCCGCATGGGTTGGCGTGCTTGACGATAACGCAGGCCGGCTCGCTGAACTCTTTCACGCATTCCAGCGCCGCGTCGGTGTCGGCAATGTTGTTATAGGAGAGCGCTTTGCCCTGAACCTGCTGAGCGGTCGCAACAGAGGCTTCTTTTACCTCTTCTTCTATATAGAAGGCAGCCTGCTGGTGGCTGTTCTCACCGTAACGCATATCTTGTTTCTTAATGAAGTTCAGATTCAGGGTACGCGGGAAGCGGCCAGAAGGATCTTTGCTTTCACCGTGGTAAGCCGGCACCAGGCTACCGAAGTAGTTGGCGATCATGCTGTCATACGCCGCGGTGTGCTCGAAAGCTTTAATGGCGAGGTCGAAACGGGTATCCAGAGTCAGTGACCCTTCGTTGGCATCCATCTCATTAATAATGGTCTCGTAATCGCTGCTCTTCACCACGATAGCCACATCTTTATGGTTCTTGGCTGCTGAGCGCACCATGGTTGGGCCGCCGATATCAATATTCTCTACGGCATCTTCCAGAGAACAGCCTTCGCGGGCAACGGTCTGGGCAAACGGGTAGAGGTTAACGACAACCATGTCGATTGGGGCGATATCATGCTGTTCCATAATAGCGTCGTCCTGACCGCGACGGCCAAGAATACCGCCGTGCACTTTCGGGTGCAGGGTTTTGACGCGTCCATCCATCATTTCCGGGAAACCGGTGTAATCGGACACTTCGGTTACCGGCAGACCTTTATCTGCTAACAGACGAGCGGTACCGCCTGTAGAAAGCAGTTCTACACCGCGTGCAGAAAGTGCCTGAGCGAATTCGACAATACCGGCTTTATCAGAAACACTGAGCAGAGCGCGGCGGACTGGACGACGTTGTTGCATGGTAAATCCCCTGGATTTCACGATTACAGAGAGCGTTAGATGAATTTTCCTGCGAAAAACTCATCTAACACACCTGACGAGGCATCCTTGTTAAGCGCGAGCATTTTAACGAAAACGTTTGCGCAACGCTCGCACATTTTCACTTTTTCGCATCACTGTGGATAACTTTGTGCATAAAAGGGTATAAGGCGGGGTTTTGCTGGGGAATGCAGCAGTCAGTCATTTTTTTGCAACTTTTCGGTTGCGGTCGTTCGGGAACTCCCTATAATGCGCCTCCATCGACACGGCGGATGTGAATCACTTCACAAACAGCCCGGTCGGTTGAAGAGAAAAAATCCTGAAATAACGGGTTGACTCTGAAGGAGGAAAGCGTAATATACGCCACCTCGCAACGGTGAGCGAAAGCCGCGTTGCACTGCTCTTTAACAATTTATCAGACAATCTGTGTGGGCACTCAAAGTGACATGGATTCTTAACGTCCTCGGACGAAAAATGAATACCAAGTCTCTGAGTGAACATACGTAATTCATTACGAAGTTTAATTCACGAGCATCAAACTTAAATTGAAGAGTTTGATCATGGCTCAGATTGAACGCTGGCGGCAGGCCTAACACATGCAAGTCGAGCGGCAGCGGAAAGTAGCTTGCTACTTTGCCGGCGAGCGGCGGACGGGTGAGTAATGTCTGGGAAACTGCCTGATGGAGGGGGATAACTACTGGAAACGGTAGCTAATACCGCATAACGTCGCAAGACCAAAGAGGGGGACCTTCGGGCCTCTTGCCATCAGATGTGCCCAGATGGGATTAGCTAGTAGGTGGGGTAACGGCTCACCTAGGCGACGATCCCTAGCTGGTCTGAGAGGATGACCAGCCACACTGGAACTGAGACACGGTCCAGACTCCTACGGGAGGCAGCAGTGGGGAATATTGCACAATGGGCGCAAGCCTGATGCAGCCATGCCGCGTGTATGAAGAAGGCCTTCGGGTTGTAAAGTACTTTCAGCGGGGAGGAAGGCGATAAGGTTAATAACCTTGTCGATTGACGTTACCCGCAGAAGAAGCACCGGCTAACTCCGTGCCAGCAGCCGCGGTAATACGGAGGGTGCAAGCGTTAATCGGAATTACTGGGCGTAAAGCGCACGCAGGCGGTCTGTCAAGTCGGATGTGAAATCCCCGGGCTCAACCTGGGAACTGCATTCGAAACTGGCAGGCTAGAGTCTTGTAGAGGGGGGTAGAATTCCAGGTGTAGCGGTGAAATGCGTAGAGATCTGGAGGAATACCGGTGGCGAAGGCGGCCCCCTGGACAAAGACTGACGCTCAGGTGCGAAAGCGTGGGGAGCAAACAGGATTAGATACCCTGGTAGTCCACGCCGTAAACGATGTCGACTTGGAGGTTGTGCCCTTGAGGCGTGGCTTCCGGAGCTAACGCGTTAAGTCGACCGCCTGGGGAGTACGGCCGCAAGGTTAAAACTCAAATGAATTGACGGGGGCCCGCACAAGCGGTGGAGCATGTGGTTTAATTCGATGCAACGCGAAGAACCTTACCTACTCTTGACATCCAGAGAACTTAGCAGAGATGCTTTGGTGCCTTCGGGAACTCTGAGACAGGTGCTGCATGGCTGTCGTCAGCTCGTGTTGTGAAATGTTGGGTTAAGTCCCGCAACGAGCGCAACCCTTATCCTTTGTTGCCAGCGGTTAGGCCGGGAACTCAAAGGAGACTGCCAGTGATAAACTGGAGGAAGGTGGGGATGACGTCAAGTCATCATGGCCCTTACGAGTAGGGCTACACACGTGCTACAATGGCGCATACAAAGAGAAGCGACCTCGCGAGAGCAAGCGGACCTCATAAAGTGCGTCGTAGTCCGGATTGGAGTCTGCAACTCGACTCCATGAAGTCGGAATCGCTAGTAATCGTAGATCAGAATGCTACGGTGAATACGTTCCCGGGCCTTGTACACACCGCCCGTCACACCATGGGAGTGGGTTGCAAAAGAAGTAGGTAGCTTAACCTTCGGGAGGGCGCTTACCACTTTGTGATTCATGACTGGGGTGAAGTCGTAACAAGGTAACCGTAGGGGAACCTGCGGTTGGATCACCTCCTTACCTTAAAGAACCTGCCTTTGTAGTGCTCACACAGATTGTCTGATGAAAAGTAAATAGCAAGGCGTCTTGCGATTGAGACTACACGTCCCCTTCGTCTAGAGGCCCAGGACACCGCCCTTTCACGGCGGTAACAGGGGTTCGAATCCCCTAGGGGACGCCACTTGCTGGTTCGTGAGTGAAAGTCACCTGCCGTCATATCTCAAAACTGACTTGCGAGTCACGTTTGAGATATTTGCTCTTTAAAAATCTGGATCAAGCTGAAAATTGAAACGACACATCTTAATGGTGTGTTCGAGTCTCTCAAATTTTCGCAATCAGAAGTGAAACATCTTCGGGTTGTGAGGTTAAGCGACTAAGCGTACACGGTGGATGCCCTGGCAGTCAGAGGCGATGAAGGACGTGCTAATCTGCGAAAAGCGCCGGCGAGGTGATATGAACCTTTGACCCGGCGATGTCCGAATGGGGAAACCCAGTGTGATTCGTCACACTATCGTTAACTGAATACATAGGTTAACGAGGCGAACCGGGGGAACTGAAACATCTAAGTACCCCGAGGAAAAGAAATCAACCGAGATTCCCCCAGTAGCGGCGAGCGAACGGGGAGCAGCCCAGAGTCTGAATCAGCTTGTGTGTTAGTGGAAGCGTCTGGAAAGTCGCACGGTACAGGGTGACAGTCCCGTACACGAAAGCACACAGGCTGTGAACTCGAAGAGTAGGGCGGGACACGTGGTATCCTGTCTGAATATGGGGGGACCATCCTCCAAGGCTAAATACTCCTGACTGACCGATAGTGAACCAGTACCGTGAGGGAAAGGCGAAAAGAACCCCGGCGAGGGGAGTGAAAAAGAACCTGAAACCGTGTACGTACAAGCAGTGGGAGCACCTTCGTGGTGTGACTGCGTACCTTTTGTATAATGGGTCAGCGACTTATATTCTGTAGCAAGGTTAACCGTATAGGGGAGCCGAAGGGAAACCGAGTCTTAACTGGGCGTTAAGTTGCAGGGTATAGACCCGAAACCCGGTGATCTAGCCATGGGCAGGTTGAAGGTTGGGTAACACTAACTGGAGGACCGAACCGACTAATGTTGAAAAATTAGCGGATGACTTGTGGCTGGGGGTGAAAGGCCAATCAAACCGGGAGATAGCTGGTTCTCCCCGAAAGCTATTTAGGTAGCGCCTCGTGAACTCATCTTCGGGGGTAGAGCACTGTTTCGGCTAGGGGGCCATCCCGGCTTACCAACCCGATGCAAACTACGAATACCGAAGAATGTTATCACGGGAGACACACGGCGGGTGCTAACGTCCGTCGTGAAGAGGGAAACAACCCAGACCGCCAGCTAAGGTCCCAAAGTCATGGTTAAGTGGGAAACGATGTGGGAAGGCACAGACAGCCAGGATGTTGGCTTAGAAGCAGCCATCATTTAAAGAAAGCGTAATAGCTCACTGGTCGAGTCGGCCTGCGCGGAAGATGTAACGGGGCTAAACCATGCACCGAAGCTGCGGCAGCGACGCTTATGCGTTGTTGGGTAGGGGAGCGTTCTGTAAGCCGTTGAAGGTGTGCTGTGAGGCATGCTGGAGGTATCAGAAGTGCGAATGCTGACATAAGTAACGATAAAGCGGGTGAAAAGCCCGCTCGCCGGAAGACCAAGGGTTCCTGTCCAACGTTAATCGGGGCAGGGTGAGTCGACCCCTAAGGCGAGGCCGAAAGGCGTAGTCGATGGGAAACAGGTTAATATTCCTGTACTTGGTGTTACTGCGAAGGGGGGACGGAGAAGGCTATGTTAGCCGGGCGACGGTTGTCCCGGTTTAAGCATGTAGGCGGAGGTTCCAGGTAAATCCGGTACCTTATTAACGCTGAGGTGTGATGACGAGGCACTACGGTGCTGAAGTAACAAATGCCCTGCTTCCAGGAAAAGCCTCTAAGCATCAGGTAACACGAAATCGTACCCCAAACCGACACAGGTGGTCAGGTAGAGAATACCAAGGCGCTTGAGAGAACTCGGGTGAAGGAACTAGGCAAAATGGTGCCGTAACTTCGGGAGAAGGCACGCTGATATGTAGGTGAAGCCCCTGCGGGTGGAGCTGAAATCAGTCGAAGATACCAGCTGGCTGCAACTGTTTATTAAAAACACAGCACTGTGCAAACACGAAAGTGGACGTATACGGTGTGACGCCTGCCCGGTGCCGGAAGGTTAATTGATGGGGTTAGCGGTAACGCGAAGCTCTTGATCGAAGCCCCGGTAAACGGCGGCCGTAACTATAACGGTCCTAAGGTAGCGAAATTCCTTGTCGGGTAAGTTCCGACCTGCACGAATGGCGTAATGATGGCCAGGCTGTCTCCACCCGAGACTCAGTGAAATTGAACTCGCTGTGAAGATGCAGTGTACCCGCGGCAAGACGGAAAGACCCCGTGAACCTTTACTATAGCTTGACACTGAACACTGGTCCTTGATGTGTAGGATAGGTGGGAGGCTTTGAAGCGTGGACGCCAGTCTGCGTGGAGCCGTCCTTGAAATACCACCCTTTAATGGCTGGTGTTCTAACGTAGACCCGTGATCCGGGTTGCGGACAGTGTCTGGTGGGTAGTTTGACTGGGGCGGTCTCCTCCCAAAGAGTAACGGAGGAGCACGAAGGTTAGCTAATCCTGGTCGGACATCAGGAGGTTAGTGCAATGGCATAAGCTAGCTTGACTGCGAGAGTGACGGCTCGAGCAGGTGCGAAAGCAGGTCATAGTGATCCGGTGGTTCTGAATGGAAGGGCCATCGCTCAACGGATAAAAGGTACTCCGGGGATAACAGGCTGATACCGCCCAAGAGTTCATATCGACGGCGGTGTTTGGCACCTCGATGTCGGCTCATCACATCCTGGGGCTGAAGTAGGTCCCAAGGGTATGGCTGTTCGCCATTTAAAGTGGTACGCGAGCTGGGTTTAGAACGTCGTGAGACAGTTCGGTCCCTATCTGCCGTGGGCGCTGGAGAATTGAGGGGGGCTGCTCCTAGTACGAGAGGACCGGAGTGGACGCATCACTGGTGTTCGGGTTGTCATGCCAATGGCACTGCCCGGTAGCTAAATGCGGAAAAGATAAGTGCTGAAAGCATCTAAGCACGAAACTTGCCCCGAGATGAGTTCTCCCTGAGACTTTAAGTCTCCTGAAGGAACGTTAAAGACTATGACGTTGATAGGTCGGGTGTGTAAGCGCAGCGATGCGTTGAGCTAACCGATACTAATGAACCGTGAGGCTTAACCTTACAACGCCGAAGGTGTTTTGGCGAAGAGACACGATATTTTCAGCTTTGATACAGATTTAACAGAATTTGCCTGGCGGCTTTAGCGCGGTGGTCCCACCTGACCCCATGCCGAACTCAGAAGTGAAACGCCGTAGCGCCGATGGTAGTGTGGGGTCTCCCCATGTGAGAGTAGGGAACTGCCAGGCATCAAAATAGAAGAACCCCGTACCGAAAGGTGCGGGGTTTTTTGCTTTTGTTTTTCACCCTCTCCCTGCGGGAGAGAGACGGGGCGAGGGGCATCAAACCGTACCATTCTCTCCTTGAAACTTTCTCACCTTCCGCTTGCAGACTCGACATTCAAACCGTTTCTGGGTATCGTTAGCTATCTGGATGTCTAAACGTTTATACGTATGCTGTGAGGATATAAAGCTATGCCGATTCGGGTGCAGGACGAGCTACCAGCCGTCAATTTCTTGCGTGAAGAAAATGTCTTTGTCATGACGACTTCACGTGCGACAGGTCAGGAAATTCGCCCGCTGAAGGTGCTTATTCTCAATCTGATGCCAAAAAAGATCGAAACAGAGAACCAGTTCCTGCGTCTTCTGTCGAACTCCCCGCTGCAGGTCGATATTCAGCTGCTGCGAATCGATGCCCGTGAGTCACGTAACACGCCTTCCGAGCATCTGAACAACTTCTACTGTAACTTCGATGACATTCAGGGTGAAAATTTCGACGGACTGATTGTGACCGGCGCGCCGCTCGGTCTGGTTGAATTTAACGATGTCGCCTACTGGCCGCAGATCAAACAGGTTCTGGAGTGGGCAAAAGATCACGTCACGTCCACGCTGTTTGTCTGTTGGGCGGTACAAGCCGCACTGAATATTCTTTATGGCATCCCCAAGCAAACCCGCACTGAAAAGCTCTCCGGCGTATACGAACACCATATTCTCCATCCACATGCGTTGCTGACGCGTGGTTTCGATGATTCTTTCCTGGCCCCGCATTCTCGCTACGCCGACTTCCCGGCCCAGCTGATTCGTGATTACACCGATCTGGAGATTCTGGCTGAAACGGAAGATGGGGACGCTTACCTGTTTGCCAGTAAAGATAAGCGCATTGCCTTTGTGACCGGGCATCCTGAGTACGATCCGCACACCCTTGCGTCAGAGTATTTCCGTGATGTCGAAGCGGGTCTTAATCCGGATGTCCCGTACAACTATTTCCCGAAAGACGATCCACAAAACAAACCGAGAGCGACCTGGCGCAGCCACGGGAATTTGCTTTTTACTAACTGGCTCAACTATTACGTCTACCAGATCACACCATACGATCTGCGTCACATGAATCCAACGCTGGAGTAATCGTCTGCACTAAACGATCCTAAAGCGTTTCAGCTATTCAAATCAGGCACCTTCGGGTGTCTTTTTTATTTCCGAAATGCCACTCATCATTCTTGAAAACTTTAATTTCAATAAAATCAATCAATTAAATTGAATTTATAATTAAAATGGAAATTGTTTTTGATTTTAGAAAAAATAGAGATAGTCTTAATTCTGCTGAGCGAAAACTACCCAACGATCTTTCGTTCGCATCGGGAGCGTGATTTTGGATCTTTGATGAGGAGCAGAGTAATGACTCAACAGGCAACGACGGTCGATGAACTGGCCTTTACCCAGCCGTATGGTGAGCAAGAACAGCAGATATTGACGGCAGAAGCGGTAGAATTTCTGACTGAACTGGTGACCCGCTTTACGCCGCAGCGTAATAAGCTGCTGGCAGCACGCATTCATCAGCAGCAGGAAATTGATAACGGCAAGTTGCCTGGTTTTATTTCGGAAACCGCTTCCATTCGCCGTGGCGAGTGGAAAATCCGCGGCATCCCTGAAGATTTACAGGATCGTCGCGTTGAGATCACTGGTCCGGTAGAGCGAAAAATGGTGATCAACGCCATGAACGCGAACGTTAAGGTCTTCATGGCCGATTTTGAAGATTCCCTGGCGCCGGACTGGCGTAAGGTCATCGAGGGCCAGATCAACCTGCGCGACGCCGTGAACGGCACCATCAGCTATACCAACGAAGCCGGTAAAATTTACCAGCTCAAACCGAACCCGGCGGTGCTGATCTGCCGCGTGCGCGGCCTGCACCTGCCTGAAAAACATGTCACCTGGCGTGGGGAAGCCATTCCGGGAAGTCTGTTTGATTTCGCGCTCTATTTCTTCCACAACTACAAAGCCCTGCTGGCGAAGGGCAGCGGCCCGTATTTCTATCTGCCTAAAACGCAGGCCTGGCAGGAAGCAGCCTGGTGGAGCGAGGTCTTCAGCTACGCGGAAGATCGTTTCAACCTGCCGCGCGGCACCATCAAAGCCACGCTGCTGATTGAAACGCTGCCTGCCGTATTCCAGATGAATGAAATTCTGCACGCCCTGCGTGACCACATTGTCGGTCTGAACTGCGGACGCTGGGACTATATTTTCAGCTACATCAAAACCCTGAAAAACTATCCCGATCGCGTACTGCCGGATCGCCAGGTCGTGACCATGGATAAACCGTTCCTGAGCGCCTACTCGCGTCTGCTGATCAAAACCTGCCACAAGCGCGGCGCCTTTGCGATGGGCGGCATGGCGGCTTTTATCCCGAGCAAAGACGCAGAGCGCAACAATCAGGTGCTCAACAAGGTGAAAGCCGATAAAGAGCTTGAAGCCCGGAACGGTCACGACGGCACGTGGATTGCGCATCCCGGCCTGGCCGATACGGCAATGGAGGTCTTCAACCGCGTCCTCGGTGACAACAAAAACCAGCTGTTTGTCACGCGTGAAGACGATGCCCCAACGGCTGAAGAACAGCTGCTGGCCCCGTGCGCGGGCGAACGGACGGAAGAGGGGATGCGGGCCAATATTCGCGTCGCCGTGCAGTACATCGAAGCATGGATCTCCGGCAACGGCTGCGTGCCGATCTACGGCCTGATGGAAGATGCCGCGACGGCGGAGATCTCACGTACCTCTATCTGGCAGTGGATCCACCATCAAAAAACGCTCAGCAACGGCAAGCCGGTGACCAAGTCCCTGTTCCGCCAGATGCTGGCCGAAGAGATGCGGGTGATCCAGGACGAGCTGGGCGAACACCGCTTCAGCAGCGGACGCTTTGACGACGCCGCGCGCCTGATGGAGCAAATCACCACATCAGATGACTTAATCGACTTCCTGACCCTGCCGGGCTACCGCTTCCTGGCGTAATCCACCACATAACAATATGGAGCATCTGCACATGAAAACCCGTACCCAACAAATCGAAGAATTGAAGAAAGAGTGGACACAACCTCGCTGGGAAGGCATCCGCCGTCCTTACAGCGCTGAGGAAGTGGTGAAATTACGCGGCTCGGTCAATCCGGAATGCACGCTGGCGCAAAATGGCGCGGCGAAAATGTGGAAACTGCTGCACGGCGGTTCCAAAAAAGGTTACATCAACAGCCTCGGCGCGCTGACCGGCGGTCAGGCCCTGCAGCAGGCGAAGGCCGGTATTGAGGCTATTTACCTCTCCGGCTGGCAGGTGGCGGCGGACGCCAACCTGGCCTCCAGCATGTATCCGGATCAGTCCCTCTATCCGGCTAACTCCGTGCCGTCGGTCGTGGATCGGATCAACAACACTTTCCGCCGAGCGGATCAGATCCAGTGGGCAGCGGGCATCGAACCTGGCGATCCGCGCTTTATTGATTACTTCCTGCCGATCGTTGCGGATGCGGAAGCGGGCTTCGGCGGCGTGCTGAACGCCTTTGAGCTGATGAAATCGATGATTGAAGCCGGTGCAGCGGCCGTTCACTTCGAAGACCAGCTGGCGTCAGTGAAGAAGTGCGGACATATGGGCGGTAAGGTACTGGTTCCTACACAGGAAGCGGTTCAGAAGCTGGTTGCCGCACGTCTGGCTGCTGACGTGCTCGGCGTGCCGACGCTGGTCATTGCCCGTACCGATGCCGACGCGGCTGACCTGATCACCTCTGACTGCGATCCGTACGACAGCGAGTTCATCACCGGCGAGCGCACCAGTGAAGGCTTCTATCGCACCCATGCTGGCATTGAACAGGCGATCAGCCGCGGCCTGGCGTACGCGCCGTACGCGGACCTGGTCTGGTGTGAAACCTCCACGCCGGATCTGGCGCTGGCAAAACGCTTTGCCGATGCCATTCATGCGAAGTACCCGGGCAAACTGCTGGCCTACAACTGCTCGCCGTCCTTCAACTGGCAGAAAAAGCTGGATGACAAAACCATCGCCAGCTTCCAGCAGCAGCTGTCCGACATGGGCTACAAATACCAGTTCATTACCCTGGCCGGTATCCACAGCATGTGGTTCAACATGTTCGACCTGGCGCACGCCTACGCGCAGGGTGAGGGCATGAAGCACTACGTTGAGAAGGTGCAGCAGCCGGAGTTTGCGGCGGGCAAAGATGGCTACACCTTCGTCTCTCACCAGCAGGAAGTGGGCACCGGCTACTTTGATAATGTGACCACGATTATTCAGGGCGGCACCTCCTCCGTCACCGCCTTGACGGGTTCAACGGAAGAAGCACAGTTCTAATCTTTTCCCCCTCTCCCCCCTGGGGAGAGGGCTGGTGGTGAGGGGGAATATATGTCGCGTGGCCTGGAATTACTGATTGCCCAAACTATTTTGCAGGGCTTCGATGCCCAGTATGGTCGTTTTCTTGAAGTGACCTCCGGCGCGCAGCAGCGCTTCGAACACGCAGACTGGCATGCGGTTCAGCAGGCCATGAAGCAGCGTATCCATCTTTATGACCACCACGTGGGTCTGGTGGTGGAGCAGCTGCGCTGTATTACCGACGGTAAAAGCCCGGACGCGGAATTTTTACTGCGCGTGAAGGAGCACTACACCCATCTGTTACCCGACTACCCGCGCTTCGAGATTGCGGAGAGCTTTTTCAACTCCGTCTATTGCCGGTTATTTGACCACCGCTCATTATCTCCTGAGCGGTTATTTATCTTCAGCTCCCAGCCTGAACGGCGCTTTCGTACCATTCCGCGTCCGCTGGCGAAAGATTTCTTTCCCGATCGCGGATGGGAAAAGCTCCTGCACCGCGTGCTAACGGATTTGCCGCTGCGCCTGCCCTGGGAGAATAAAACCCGGGATATCGGGTATATCCACGCCCATCTCAAGGAAGCCTTCGGCGCGGAGGTGCTCAGCCACAGCCATTTGCAGGTGGCCAACGAGCTTTTCTACCGCAATAAAGCGGCCTGGCTGGTGGGGAAACTGGTTACGCCGACGGCCATTGTGCCGTTTCTGCTGCCCATTCACCGCACCGACGGCGGGGAACTGTTTGTCGATACCTGCCTGACCACCAGCGCCGAGGCGAGCATCGTGTTTGGCTTCGCCCGCTCCTATTTTATGGTCTATGCACCGTTACCTGCCGCGCTGGTGGAGTGGCTGCGCGAGATCCTGCCGGGTAAAACCACCGCCGAGCTGTATATGGCTATTGGCTGCCAGAAGCACGCTAAAACGGAAAGCTACCGGGAATACCTGCGTTATGTCACTACCGCTGATGAGCAGTTCATCGAAGCGCCCGGCATTCGCGGTATGGTGATGCTGGTGTTTACGCTGCCGGGCTTTGACCGGGTCTTTAAGGTGATTAAGGACAGATTCGCGCCGCAGAAAGAGATGACCGCCGCGCACGTCCGCGCCTGCTATCAGCTGGTTAAAGAGCACGACCGCGTCGGTCGCATGGCGGATACCCAGGAATTTGAAAACTTTGTGCTGGATAAGCAGCAGATCGACCCGGCGCTCATGGCGCTATTAATGCAGGAAGTACCGGCTAAGATCACCGATCTTGGTGAAAAAATTGTGATTAGCCATCTCTACATCGAGCGCCGTATGGTGCCGCTGAATATCTGGCTGGAGCAGTCCGAAGGCCAGGCGCTGCGGGATGCCGTTGAAGAGTACGGCAACGCGATTCGCCAGCTTGCCGCTGCCAATATTTTCCCGGGGGACATGCTGTTCAAAAACTTCGGCGTTACCCGTCACGGGCGGGTGGTGTTCTACGATTACGACGAAATTTGCTACATGACTGAAGTGAATTTCCGCGATATCCCACCGCCCCGCTACCCGGAAGATGAGCTTTCCAGCGAGCCGTGGTACAGCGTCTCGCCGGGCGATGTTTTTCCCGAAGAGTTTCGCCACTGGCTGTGCGCCGACCCGCGCATCGGACCGCTATTCGAAGAGATGCATGCCGATCTGTTTCGCGCCAGCTACTGGCGCGGCCTGCAAACGCGGATCAAAAATGGGCATGTGGAAGATGTGTACGCTTACCGCCGCAAGCAGCGATTTTGCATCCGGTTTTCAGAGGGCATCATGTTGGCCGGGTAAGGCGAAGCCGCCACCCGGCAATGCATGCTTAACGAATCCCACCGTACGCCAGCGTCACCTCTTTCGCCGCCTTAATTACCAGTGCGCCCAGCTCGGTAACCCGGTCATCGGTCATGCGTGAAATCGGCCCGGAAATAGAGATGGCGGCAAACGGCTCGCGGTGCTCGTCAAAAATACAGGCTGCGATACAGCGCAGGCCCAGAGCATGTTCTTCATCATCAAACGAATAGCCGCGCTTGCGGGTCAGAGCAAGATCTTCTTTTAAATGCACGGGCGAGACCAGGGTGGCGTGGGTATAGGCGTGTAGCCCTTTACGGTGCAGCAGGCCCGTCACCTGCTCTTCGCTCAGCTGCGAGAGAAATGCCTTTCCCGCGCCGGAGGCGTGCATCGGCAGCTTGCCGCCAATCGGCGCGGACATGCGCATCAGCTGCGTGCACTGCACCTGGTCGATGATAATCGCCTGATGGTCGCTCTGGTCCAGCACCGCCAGGTTTACGGTCTCGCCGGAGTCCTCCATCAGCTTGCGCAGAATCGGGTGAACAATCGCCAGCAGGTTGCGGCTCTGCAGGAAGCTGCTGCCAACGATAAATGCATGCGCGCCCACCGCCCAGTGCCCCAGCTCGCCCACCTGGCGGACAAAGCCCAGCTGCTGCATGGTGGTCAGAAGACGGTGCGTCGTGGAGTTCGGCAGGCCAGCCTGCTGGGCAAGCTCCGTCAGGGCCACGCTGCTGTGCGACTCGGCTATCCACTCCAGCAGCTTCAAACCGCGCGTGAGCGATTGAACCTGTCCGCCCTGTTGTGCGGTGGTGGCAGCAGCAGGTTTTCTGCCGCGTTTAGCGGGAACGGTCGCGACCATGACGATCTCCTTTTTCTGTATCGTGGAAATCATTTTCGTTTTATTTGGTGAATTTGCAACCGTTATCCTGACTGATCGGAGGAGTGATGGTGAACATGTCTCATGTTACCGCTGAGCGACTTTTCCGCCCTGCGAGATTGTGCCAGTATGGAACGCAGCCTTTTGGCCTTGTTGAGCGTTGTCGGGAGCAAGTGTGAGCAGCAAAGTAGAGCAACTGCGTGCGCAGTTAAATGAACGAATTCTGGTGCTGGACGGCGGCATGGGCACCATGATCCAGGGGTATCGTCTGAGTGAAGATGATTTCCGCGGCGAACGCTTTGCCGACTGGCCCTGCGACCTGAAAGGGAACAACGACCTGCTGGTGCTCAGCAAGCCGTCCGTGATTAAAGATATCCACAACGCCTACTTCGAAGCGGGTGCGGATATCGTTGAAACCAACACCTTTAACTCGACAACCATCGCCATGGCGGATTACCAGATGGAATCCCTGTCGGCGGAAATCAACCTGGAAGCCGCGAAGCTGGCGCGCGCCTGCGCCGACGAGTGGACGGCCCGCACGCCGGATAAACCGCGCTACGTTGCCGGAGTGCTTGGCCCAACCAACCGCACCGCGTCGATTTCACCGGACGTCAACGACCCGGCGTTTCGTAATATCACCTTTGACCAGCTGGTTGCTGCCTACCGTGAATCGACCAAAGCGCTGGTGGAAGGCGGTTCCGATCTGATCCTGATTGAAACGGTATTCGACACCCTCAACGCCAAGGCCGCGATTTACGCGGTGAAAGAGGAGTTCGAGGCGCTGGGCGTTGACCTGCCGATCATGATTTCCGGAACCATCACCGATGCCTCCGGCCGTACCCTGTCCGGCCAGACCACCGAAGCGTTTTATAACTCCCTGCGCCACGCCGACGCGCTCTCCTTCGGCCTGAACTGCGCGCTGGGTCCAGATGAACTGCGCCAGTACGTGCAGGAGCTTTCGCGTATTGCGGAATGCTACGTCACCGCGCACCCTAACGCCGGTCTGCCAAACGCCTTCGGTGAATACGATCTGGATGCCGACACCATGGCGGCACAAATCCGCGAGTGGGCCGAGTCTGGATTTCTGAACATCGTCGGCGGCTGCTGCGGCACCACGCCTGAACATATCGCTGCTATGAGCAACGCCGTGGCCGGGCTGCCGCCGCGCAAGCTGCCCGAGCTTCCGGTTGCCTGTCGTCTCTCCGGCCTTGAGCCGTTGACCATCGGCGAAGACAGCCTGTTTGTGAACGTGGGCGAGCGTACGAACGTTACCGGTTCCGCCAAGTTCAAACGTCTGATCAAAGAGGAGAAGTACAGCGAAGCGCTGGACGTCGCGCGTCAGCAGGTAGAAAACGGCGCGCAGATTATCGATATCAACATGGATGAGGGGATGCTCGACGCCGAAGCGGCGATGGTGCGTTTCCTCAACCTGATTGCCGGTGAGCCGGACATCGCCCGCGTGCCGATCATGATCGACTCCTCCAAGTGGGACGTGATCGAGAAGGGGCTGAAGTGCATTCAGGGTAAAGGCATCGTCAACTCCATCTCGATGAAAGAGGGCGTGGAGATCTTTATCCACCACGCGAAGATGGTGCGCCGCTACGGTGCCGCCGTGGTGGTGATGGCCTTTGACGAAGTGGGCCAGGCTGATACCCGCGCGCGTAAAATTGAGATTTGCCGCCGCGCGTACAAAATACTGACCGAAGAGGTGGGCTTCCCGCCGGAAGACATCATCTTTGACCCGAACATCTTCGCCGTGGCGACCGGTATCGAAGAGCACAATAACTACGCCCAGGACTTTATCGGCGCGTGCGAGGACATTAAGCGCGAGCTGCCGCATGCGCTGATCTCCGGCGGCGTGTCGAACGTGTCGTTCTCGTTCCGCGGTAACGACCCGGTGCGCGAAGCGATCCACGCCGTGTTCCTCTACTACGCCATCCGCAACGGGATGGACATGGGGATCGTCAACGCCGGCCAGCTGGCGATTTACGACGACCTGCCCGCAGAGCTGCGCGACGCGGTTGAAGACGTGATCCTTAACCGTCGCGACGACGCCACCGAGCGCATGCTGGACCTGGCGGAAAAATACCGCGGCAGCAAATCGGATGAATCTGCCAACGTTCAGCAGGCCGAGTGGCGCGCCTGGGACGTGAAAAAGCGTCTGGAATATTCGCTGGTAAAAGGCATCACCGAGTTTATCGAGCAGGATACCGAAGAGGCGCGTCAGCAGTCAGCCCGCCCGATCGAGGTGATCGAAGGGCCGCTGATGGACGGCATGAACGTGGTAGGCGATCTGTTCGGTGAGGGCAAAATGTTCCTGCCGCAGGTGGTGAAATCCGCCCGCGTGATGAAGCAGGCCGTGGCGTACCTGGAGCCGTTTATCGAGGCCAGCAAAGAGAAAGGCTCCAGCAACGGCAAAATGGTCATTGCCACCGTCAAGGGCGACGTGCACGACATCGGCAAGAATATCGTCGGTGTGGTGCTACAGTGCAATAACTACGAGATTATCGACCTTGGCGTCATGGTCCCGGCGGATAAAATCCTCAAGACCGCGCGCGAAGTGAATGCCGACCTGATTGGCCTCTCCGGGCTGATCACCCCGTCGCTGGACGAAATGGTTAACGTGGCGAAGGAGATGGAGCGCCAGGGCTTCACCATTCCTCTGCTGATTGGCGGCGCGACCACCTCCAAAGCGCACACGGCGGTGAAAATCGAGCAGAACTACAGCGGGCCGACGGTCTACGTTCAGAACGCCTCGCGCACGGTAGGCGTGGTCTCCGCGCTGCTCTCTGACACCCAGCGCGACGAGTTTGTTGAGCGCACCCGCAAAGAGTACGAAACCGTTCGCATCCAGCACGGGCGCAAGAAACCGCGCACCCCGCCAGTTTCACTCCAGGCGGCGCGCGATAACGATCTGGCTTTTGACTGGTCGAGCTATACGCCGCCGGTCGCGCATCGGCTGGGCGTTCAGGAGGTCAGCGCCAGCATAGAAACGCTGCGCAACTACATCGACTGGACGCCGTTCTTTATGACCTGGTCGCTGGCGGGCAAATATCCGCGCATCCTGGAAGATGAGGTCGTAGGTGAAGAAGCGAAACGCCTGTTTAAAGATGCCAACGATATGCTCGACACGCTGAGTGCTGAGAAAACCCTCAATCCGCGCGGCGTGGTGGGGCTGTTCCCGGCCAACCGCGTGGGAGACGACATCGAAATTTATCGCGATGAAACCCGCACCCACGTGCTGGCGGTCAGCCGCCATCTGCGTCAGCAAACCGAGAAAGTGGGCTTTGCCAACTACTGCCTGGCCGATTTTGTCGCGCCGAAGCTGAGCGGAAAAGCCGACTATATCGGCGCCTTTGCGGTAACCGGCGGTCTGGAAGAAGATGCGCTGGCGGACGCGTACGAAGCGCAGCACGACGATTACAATAAAATCATGGTGAAAGCGATAGCCGACCGCCTGGCGGAAGCCTTCGCCGAGTACCTGCACGAGCGCGTGCGCAAGGTGCACTGGGGCTACGCGGCGAATGAAAACCTCAGCAACGAGGAACTGATCCGCGAAAACTACCAGGGTATTCGTCCGGCACCGGGATATCCGGCCTGTCCGGAACACACCGAAAAGGGCACTATCTGGCAACTGCTGGACGTCGAAGCCCATACCGGAATGAAGCTCACCGAGTCGTTCGCCATGTGGCCGGGTGCGTCCGTCTCCGGCTGGTACTTCAGCCACCCGGACAGCAAGTACTTTGCCGTGGCGCAGCTGCAGCGCGATCAGATTGAAGATTACGCCCTGCGCAAAGGCATGAGCGTATCAGAAGTCGAGCGCTGGCTGGCACCGAATTTAGGCTACGACGCAGACTAACGTCACTTTTCCTTACAACAAACAGGGCACCTCAAGGGTGCCTTGTCTCTTTCTTACGCTTAAACCCTTATACTGAACCTATGGAAAACGAATAACGATAAGGAGGAAAACCTTTCGTGCTGACCTTGTTACACCTGCTTTCTGCAGTCGCACTGCTCGTATGGGGCACCCATATCGTTCGTACCGGCGTGATGCGCGTCTTTGGCGCGCGCTTGCGTACCGTTCTCAGCAGCAGCGTTGAGAAGAAGCCGCTCGCCTTCTGCGCGGGTATTGGCGTAACGGCACTGGTGCAGAGCAGTAACGCCACAACCCTGCTTGTCACCTCCTTTGTGGCGCAGGATCTGGTGGCGCTGGCTCCGGCGCTGGTCATTGTGCTGGGGGCCGACGTGGGGACCGCGCTGATGGCGCGTATCCTGACCTTCGATCTCTCCTGGCTGTCGCCGCTGCTGATTTTTGTCGGCGTCATCTTCTTCCTCGGCCGCAAACAGACGCGCGCCGGCCAGCTTGGACGCGTGGGCATTGGCCTGGGGCTGATTCTGCTGGCGCTGGAGCTGATTGTGCAGGCGGTCACCCCTATTACCGAGGCCAACGGCGTTCAGGTCATCTTCGCTTCCCTGACCGGGGACATCATGCTCGACGCGCTGATTGGCGCGGTGTTTGCCATCGTCAGCTACTCCAGCCTGGCCGCCGTGCTGCTGACGGCCACGCTTACTGCCGCCGGGGCGATCTCCTTCCCGGTGGCGCTGTGTCTGGTGATAGGTGCCAACCTCGGCTCTGGCCTGCTGGCGATGCTCAATAACAGCGCGGCCAACGCTGCCGCCCGCCGCGTGGCGCTCGGTAGCCTGCTGTTTAAGCTGGTGGGCAGCCTGATTATCCTGCCCTTTATCCATCCGCTGGCGAACCTGATGGACAACCTCCCGCTGCCGAAGGCGGAGCTGGTGATCTACTTCCACGTGTTCTACAACCTGGTGCGCTGCCTGGCGATGGTGCCTTTTGCCGGGCCGATGGCCCGCTTCTGCGAACGTCTCATTCAGGACGAACCGGAGCTGGATGCGCGCCTGAAGCCGAAGCACCTGGATACGTCCGCGCTGGATACCCCGGCACTGGCGCTGGCGAATGCCGCGCGCGAGACGCTGCGCATGGGCGACGCGATGGAAACCATGCTCGAAGGCCTGCAAAAGGTGATGCACGGCGAGCCGCGAGAGGAGAAAGAGCTGCGCAGACTGGCGGACGATATCAACGTGCTCTATACCGCCATTAAGCTTTACCTGGCGCGCATGCCGCAGGACGAACTGGCGGAAGAGGAGTCCCGCCGCTGGGCGGAAATCATTGAGATGTCGCTTAACCTTGAGCAGGCCTCCGATATTGTTGAGCGCATGGGCAGCGAGATAGCCGATAAATCGCTGGCCGCACGCCGGGCGTTCTCCGTTGAAGGCTTAAAAGAGCTTGAAGCGCTGCACGAACAGCTGGTCAGCAACCTCAAGCTGGCGATGCTGGTCTTCTTTTCCAGCGACGTGCCGAGCGCGCGCCGCCTGCGCCGCAACAAGCATCGTTTCCGTATCCTGAACCGCCGCTATTCGCACGCCCACGTTGAGCGTCTTCACCAGCAGAACGTGCAGAGCATCGAAACCAGCTCGCTTCATCTGGGGCTGCTGGGGGATATGAAGCGTCTCAACTCGTTGTTCTGCGCGGTGGCCTACAGCGTGATGGAACAGCCGGATGAAGATGACGAGCGGGATGAGTATTAATCTCTGAAAGCGCCTCGCAAAACTTTTTTGCGAGGCGTGACACCTTATCATGCGCCATTTACACACTACACTTCGCCAATTCATGCGCATTCCGATGGGGGGCTCATGCGCACTACTCATGGCTGCACTGCAGGAGCAGTTTCGTGCGCATCAGCGCGCAGAGTGGTTAGCAGAAAATAAAGTTTCTATCGAGGCCATTAACCAGTGGGTTGATGAAAACGGCTCCTTTAGTGACTTTCAGAGGTCATTCTGATGGATCAATAGGCAGGCATATCGCCAAAAGAGTTAGGCGAGCGTGTCGCCGATCTTACGCAAAACAGTGCTTCATTGCAGGATGCACTCGATTTTTTGATCAACGGTTACTAACACTTTTTTGTCAGCCGCAAGGTAAGGTATATTTCGCCCTTCACAGGAGAAACTATGCTGCCAACTCAATCAACCCGATTAAACAAATACATTAGCGAGAGCGGAATCTGCTCACGTCGCGAGGCTGACCGTTACATTGAACAAGGTAACGTGTTTCTTAACGGCAAACGCGCCACCATCGGCGACCAGGTGGTCCCTGGCGATGTGGTTAAAGTGAATGGTCAGGTCATCGAACCGCGTGATGCTGAAGACCTGGTGTTTATCGCGTTGAACAAACCGGTTGGGATTGTCAGCACCACGGAAGACGGCGAGCGGGACAACATCGTTGATTTCGTGAACCACAGCAGCCGTATCTTCCCGATCGGCCGTCTGGATAAAGACTCTCAGGGGCTGATTTTCCTCACCAACCACGGCGATCTGGTCAACAAGATCCTGCGTGCCGGTAACGATCACGAAAAAGAGTACATTGTGACGGTGAATAAGCCGGTCACGGACGACTTTATTCGCGGCATGGGCGCCGGTGTGCCGATCCTCGGTACCGTTACGAAAAAGTGTAAGGTGAAGAAAGAAGCGCCGTTCGCGTTCCGTATTACCCTAGTGCAGGGCTTAAACCGCCAGATCCGCCGCATGTGCGAGTACTTCGGTTATGAAGTGACGAAGCTGGAGCGCACACGCATCATGAACGTCAGCCTGTCCGGCATCCCGCTGGGTGAGTGGCGCGATTTAACGGACGACGAGCT
Source organism: Enterobacter sp. N18-03635 (assembly GCF_004006055.1). Lineage (NCBI taxonomy): Bacteria > Pseudomonadati > Pseudomonadota > Gammaproteobacteria > Enterobacterales > Enterobacteriaceae > Enterobacter > Enterobacter sp. N18-03635. Next base: position 267,384 of record NZ_CP034769.1, read on the forward strand.
GATCGAGCTGTTCAAGCTTATCGAGAACTCCTCGTCCGAAGCGAAGCCGAAGGCCAAAGCAAAACCGAAAGCTCAGGCGATTAAGCGCCCGGTCGTGAAGGCGCCGCAGGCGGAAGAGAAAGGGCGAGGCAAGCCGGGCAACGGAAAACGCTTTACCCAGCCGGGGCGTAAAAAGAAAGGGCGCTGATTAGCGCCTTCCACGGGTTGATGTGGTGGCGGACCAGGAAAAGGTCGCTTCTGCATCAGGTTTATAAGCCTGCTCTTTTTTCAGCTTGCGGGCCTTTTTCGCCGCGGCGTCACGTTGCGCCATCAGCTTATCGATGTACTCTTTTTTTACCTGATTGGTTTCGGCGTTCGTCAGCGTGCGGCCATGTGCGATACGAGCGCGGTCGAGAAGCGTTTTCAGCTCGCGCTGCTCGGCTTCCGTCATGTCTTTCTGGGTCAAACGTGGTGTAGCCATTGCTGAAGCCTCCTGATGTGGAGGCTTCAGTGTAAAGCAAGCAGCGTAAATTAACCCTGCTTCACCGCATCTTTTTTCGTTTGTTCATCAATCGGTTTGCCGGACCAGTAGCCCGCCAGCAGAGAGCCGGAGAGATTGTGCCAGACGGAGAACAGCGCACCCGGCAGGGCCGCCAGCGGCGAGAAGTAGATTTTACCGAGCGCCGCCGCCAGGCCGGAGTTCTGCATCCCTACCTCGATTGCCAGCGTGCGGCAGGTCGATTCGTCGAAGCCAAACAGTTTCCCGCCCCAGTAGCCGCCCAGCAGGCCGATGGTGTTATGCAGCACAACCGCGACGATCACCACAAAGCCTACGGAAGCAATGTGCGAGGCGGAGCCCGCCACCACGGCGCTGATGATGGCCAGAATGCAGATCATCGAAAACGCGGGCAGATACGGCTCAACGGCCTTCACCACGCGAGGGAACAGGTGGTGAATGACCAGCCCAAGCGCAATCGGGATCACCACGATTTGCAGAATGCTCAGCAGCATCCCCATCACGTCCACCTGAATATGCGCATCCACGTACAGGCGGGTTAACAGCGGCGTGGCAATCACGCCCACCAGCGTGGAGACGGACGAGATAGTGACGGAGAGCGCCACGTCGCCTTTCGCCAGATAGATCATGACGTTGGACGCCGTGCCGCTGGCCACGCTGCCCACCAGCACCATTCCGGCGGAGAGGTCGGGCGGCATCTTAAAGACCATCGCCAGCAGCCACGCTGCAAGCGGCATCACCAGGTAGTGGAGGAATATTCCTGCCGCGACGGGCGCAGGGCGAGACAGCACGCGCTTAAAATCGTCTACTTTCAGATGCACACCCATACCGAACATGATCAGCATCAGCAGCGTGGTGACCCACGGACCAATACCGGTGAACGTGGTGGGAGTGTAATACGCGAGTACGGAGAGCAGCAGCGCCCATAACGGGAACAGCCGCGTAATAGCGGATAACATAATGATTTCCTTGCGATGAATGTTGCGTGTGTTTGTTATAAAAAGCCGGGATCGAGCCCGGCTATAGTTATTGTTTATCGCGTAAGGAAGTAATATTCAAATGAATTATGACCGGATGCTTTCCCAGCTCAGACTAAAGCGAGCCAGATATTTGCGCAGTCGGTCGGCGTCGTTAGGATTGGCTTTTTTGAGCCGTGAAACGGCAAACAGCTCACGTCCGGCTTCAGACAACGATGCGCTGCGGCGACATACCTCCAGCACCGTTTCCAGTTGCCGCTGGTCAAAGAGGTCAATCTCCATGTCAGTTGCAGGCTGCGTCACGTCAGTTTGCCAGTCGGTCTGAAGACGTGAGATCTCCTCCAGCACCAGATCCTGAGTAATACGCCCTCGTTCCGCCAGCGTCGCCATGCGTGCGACGCTGGCGCTCAGTTCGCGAAAGTTGCCCCGCCACAGCGCTCTGCTGGAACAGGCAAAGGTCAGATAGCCTTCGCGTGCCTCTTTATCGAAGCGGATTTGCGTCTGGCTTGCGCGAGAGAAACGTTGAAGTTCGTAGTCAACATTCGGCGTGATGTCTTCTTTCCGTTGGGCAAGGCCGGGTAATGCAAAGCTCCACATATTAATACGGGCATAGAGATCTTCACGAAAACGTCCTTCTGCCACCCACTGGCGCATATCACGGTGGGTTCCGGCGATAAGTTGAAAATCGCTGTGAACTTCTTTATCGGAGCCAAACGGGAAAAAAGTTTTCTCTTCAATGGCTTTGAGCAGCATCGCCTGTTCATCCAGGCCTAGTTCGGCAATCTCGTCGAGGAAAAGGACACCGCCATCGGCTTCACGCAGCAGGCCGCTGCGCGCCGACAGTGCGCCGGTAAAGGCCCCTTTCACATGGCCGAACAGCGTGGACATGGCGTTATCACCGCGCAGGGTCGCGCAGTTGACGGAAACCAGTTTGCCGGAAACCTGATGGCGTGACTGCTTAAGCTGATAAATGCGGTTCGCGAGGAACGACTTGCCCGCGCCGGTGGGGCCGGTCAGCAGGATCGGGGCTGTTGAACGTAGCGCCACGCGTTCAATCTTGTCGATCAGACTGTTAAAGGTGGCATTTCGCGTCTCAATACCCGCTTTCAGAAATGAGATTGACTGCTGCTGCTCGCGCTGAAAACGGTTGGTAAGGGTCGTGTAGCGGCTTAAATCCAGGTCGATAATTGAGTAAGTTCCGGCTGCAGTCTCCTCAGCAGAGGCTTCTTTTCTGGCAGGGCCAGTCTGCAAAAGGCTGGCGGGAAGATAGCGGGCTTCCGTCAGCAGGAACCAGCAGATCTGCGCCACATGCGTGCCGGTGGTGATGTGGACGAAATACTCTTCGCGATCGGTATCAAAAGTGTACTGGGTGGCGAAATCGAGAAACGCGGCATAAACCTCTTCGAAATCCCACGGGTCTTCAATGATTACCGTGCTGGGACGCACCTCGGTGGGGGGGGAAACCAGCACAATATCTTCCGCCAGTTGCTGAGCCATGCCGAGATCTCGCGGTTGATGTAGCAGCTCCAGCCTGTCGACCGGGAAATCCGGCTGTTGGCACAGCCCGACGGTCGGTCGCCATTTGCGAAAGCGATTAGCCCGCTTTCCCCGTTTATCCATCACGGTGCCAAGCACCCCGATCACCACCTTCCGCTTCTTCATGTTTATCCAGAAAGATAATTGTCGATATAGCAGGATAAGAAATGTTGAGCCGAACGGCAATGCATGAAAAGCGCGATAAATAAAAATCATTAATTATCAATAAAATAAAAAATAAAACAGCGATTTTTGTTTTTGGCACGCTTCTGGCAATACAGATAACGTCACGACGTTGAGCACACTGGGGGTTAAGGCCCCGTCAGCGCACCAGGAACGGCAAGGCTGTTTTCCGGGGGCGTTCCGTCAACCAATGACAGATAGAAGGGTTCGATTCCCGATTCATTCTCCCAATGAAAACTGGTTGTAAACATCAAAGTAAAAACGGGTATTGCGCAGTCAGCAATCCCAATGAAGGTCGCCGGTAATGGCGCCGGATCGCAGGCGAAAAGGCATTCCCCTGTGATTTCGTGCCTGCACCCGCGCCTGACTTTAAGGAATATAAAATGGCTAAAAAAATCACGATAAAAAAAGGTCAGTTAGGACTGGTAGCAAAAGCTGGCGATTATTACCGGGTACTGGAGGCGGGTGAACACCGTCTGGGTTGGTTCAATACTGACGACGTGCTGGTGGTGAGCCAGGATGGCAGCGAGGTGCCGGGTGCGCTGGCGGATTATCTGCGCCGCTTTCAGCCTGACTGGGTGGTACGTTACTGCCTGGCGGTTGACCTTACTGCAGATGAAATCGGGGTGTTATCGAACAACGGCGTATTGCAGGAAATTGTGCCGCCTTCGACTCGTCGTCTGTACTGGCAGCAGGATGCGGCGTTGACCCTGCAAAGAATCGATACCCGCGACGTGCGGGTGCCAGTGGACGTGATGAATGCTGCTCTGCAACCGCGTCGTAATGGCGCGCTAAAGGGGCGCGACGCGATGCTGGTCGTACAGGTACCTGCCTGGCACGTCGGGGTGGTGAAAATCGACGGAGAAATTCAGGCACTGTTACCGCCGGGACTGACGGCTTACTGGAAAATTAACCATCTGGTTGAGGCAGAGGTAGTGGATACGCGCCTTCAGGTGGTGGAAGTGAGCGGGCAGGAGATCCTGACGAAGGACAAAGTTAACCTGCGCCTGAACCTGGCGGCTAACTGGCGCTACAGCGACGTGCTGCAGGCCTGCGGACAGCTTACGAAACCGCTGGAACATTTGTACCGCGAACTCCAGTTCGCACTGCGTGAGGCGGTCGGCACCCGCACGCTCGATGAGTTACTGGAAGATAAGCAGATCATTGATGAGGTGGTCAGCAAACAGGTGCAAGGCCGCCTGTCATCCTTTGGAATGGAAATTGCGTCGCTTGGGGTAAAAGATATTGTTTTACCTGGTGATATGAAAACAATTTTATCCCGTCTGGTAGAGGCCGAAAAATCGGCCCAGGCGAATGTTATTCGCCGACGTGAAGAAACGGCGGCGACACGATCGCTGTTAAACACCGCAAAGGTGATGGAGAACAACCCGGTGGCGCTGCGTTTAAAAGAGCTGGAAACCCTGGAAAGGGTCGCGGAGCGTATCGACAAAATTTCAGTATTTGGTGGCCTGGACCAGGTATTACACGGCCTTGTTAACCTGAAAGGATAACGCAATGCAACAGAATGATTTTGAATTACTGACGGCGTCAAACGGCGCCCCGATCAAAATGTGGACTCACGGCGTTCCCGTGGAGCCAGAGGCACAGGCGCAGTTACTGAATACTGCAAAGATGCCGTTTATTTTCAAACACCTTGCGGTGATGCCCGACGTTCATCTCGGTAAAGGCTCAACCATCGGCAGCGTGATTCCGACCAAAGGGGCAATTATTCCTGCGGCGGTTGGCGTGGATATTGGCTGCGGGATGATTGCCGTTCGCACGTCGCTGGTGGCCGGTGATTTGCCGGATAATCTCAGCGGTTTACGTAGCGCCATTGAACAGGCAGTACCGCATGGGAGAACCAATACGCGTTCTCGACGGGATAAAGGCGCGTGGGAAACGCCACCGAAAGAAGTGGACGATCGCTGGTTGGTGTTGGCCCCACGTTTTAAACAACTCACGGATAAATACCCGCAGTTGCGGAAAACCAACAACTACCAGCATCTGGGCACGCTGGGTACCGGAAACCACTTTATTGAAATTTGCCTCGGTGAGCAGCAGCGCGTCTGGGTGATGTTGCACAGCGGCTCGCGCGGCGTAGGAAACGCCATCGGTAATGTGTTTATCGCCCTGGCACAGCAGGATATGCAGCATCACCTGGGACATCTGCCGGATAAAAATCTGGCCTATTTTCAGGAGGGGAGTCGTCACTATGAGGACTACATTGAGGCGGTGGAGTGGGCGCAGGATTTTGCCCGCCACAATCGGGAAGTGATGATGTCGCGCGTGCTGGCGGCGCTCTCTCGCGAAGTGACAAAGCCCTTTATTACGCAGCAGGAGGCGGTTAACTGCCATCACAACTATGTGCAGAAAGAGCATCACTTTGGGGAAGAGGTACTGATCACGCGCAAAGGTGCGGTGTCGGCGCAGAAAGGGCAGATGGGGATTATTCCGGGCTCAATGGGCGCAAAGAGCTTCATCGTGCGTGGCCTCGGCAACGAGCAAAGCTTCTGTTCCTGCAGCCACGGCGCCGGGCGAGTGATGAGCCGAACGGCGGCAAAAAAACGCTATACCCTTAGCGACCATATTCAGGCGACCTCTCACGTAGAGTGTCGCAAAGACAATGAGGTGATCGATGAAACGCCGATGGCCTATAAAGACATTGACGCCGTGATGGCCGCGCAATCGTCGCTGGTGGAGATCGTTCACACCCTGCGTCAGGTAGTGTGTGTAAAAGGATAAAAAAATGAGCAACAACGATGTTGATAGCGCGATGCGCGCACGTGTCTGCGCGCAACTTCGCGATATAGAGCAGCGCTATAACGTGCGCGTGCTCTACGCCTGTGAATCGGGCAGCCGGGGATGGGGATTTGCCTCACCGGATAGCGATTATGATGTGCGGTTTTTGTACGTTCACCACCCAGAATGGTATCTGCGCGTCGAATCCCAGCGGGATGTGATCGAGCTGCCGATAGATGATGAACTGGACGTTTGTGGCTGGGAATGGCGCAAGGCACTGGGCCTGCTGAAGGGGGCAAACCCGACGCTTATCGAGTGGCTGGATTCCCCTGTTGTTTATCAGGAGGATGAGACGGTAGTGGCCGAGTTGCGTGCGCTGATACCTGCGTGGTTTTCGCCATTGCGCGCCCGCTGGCATTATTACTCAATGGCCCGAAAAAACTTCCGTGGATATTTACAGGGGGAAACGGTTCGGCTGAAAAAGTACTTTTATGTTCTGCGACCTTTGCTGGCGGCGCGGTGGGTAGAAGCGGGGAAAGGCGTTCCACCGATGCGTTTTGCCGAACTGCTTGCCGGGAGCGAACTGTGTGCGCCGTTACGTGCGGAAATCGATGCATTGCTGGAAATAAAACAGCGCGCAGGTGAAGCGGAATATGGTCCTAAACGGCCCTTACTCCACGCTTTTTTGCAAAGTGAGCTGGTGAGAGGAGAAGTGCCGCCGGTACTACCCGACAGCAGAGAAGGAAATTTAAAAGATCTGGATTCGCTGCTGATGAGAACAGTAATGAAAAGCTAAAGAATGGCCCGGTAGTGAAAACGCCCGGGCCACTCTTGCGCTTATTCAAACAAATTCTGATGAAGTTTCTGCACGACCTGCTCGGCCTGATCGGCTGGCACCAGGAAGCAGAGGTTATAGCTGGACGCACCGTAGCAAATCATGCGGATGTTGAACGGGTCGAGCACGCCAAATACCTCTTTGCCCACGCCGCAGGCGCGCGACAGCTTGTTGCCGATGATGGCAACCAGCGCCAGGTCTTCTTCCACTTCCACGCGGCACAGCTCAGACAGCTCAATCAGCAGCGACTGCGTCAGCAGGGTGTCACCCGTTGAGGTTGAACCGGTGGTGTCCAGCGTCAGCGCAATGCTCACTTCCGAGGTGGTGATCAGATCCACGGAGATGTTGTGGCGTGCCAGAATGCCAAACACTTCCGCCAGGAAACCGCGGGAGTGCAGCATATTGTGACTGTGGAGCGTCACCAGCGTCTGGCGACGGCGCAGGGCAAGGGCGCGGAACAGCGGTGGGTTTTCCGTTTTCTTGCAGACCAGCGTCCCGCCGGCTTTTGGATCTTTACTGGAGCCGACGAAGACCGGGATATCGCTGCGTACGGCAGGCAGCAGCGTGGCCGGGTGAAGCACTTTCGCGCCGAAGGTGGCCATTTCCGCCGCTTCTTCAAAGGCGATCACATCAATACGTTTCGCCGCGGAAACGACGCGCGGGTCGGTGGTGTAAATGCCCGGAACGTCAGTCCAGATATCCACGCGCGTGGCATGCAGGGCCTCGCCCAGTAGCGCTGCGGTGTAGTCGCTGCCGCCACGGCCAAGCGTGGTGGTGCGGCCCTTCGCTTCGCTGCCGATAAAGCCCTGTGTGACCACGATGCCGTCTGCCAGACGCGGGGCCAGCTGCTGATTGGTCAGTTCCGCCAGCGCCTCAACGTCCGGCTCGGCGCGGCCAAAGCGGTCGCTGGTACGCATGATTTTGCGCACGTCAAACCACTGCGCCTGAACGTTACGCTCGCGCATGATTTCAACAAACAGCAGGGTGGACATCAGCTCACCGTGGCTGACCAGCTCGTCGGTCAGGGCGGTGGAGGTTGCCAGAGAAGCCGCTTCTGCCAGGGTAGTGATATTTTCCAGCAAACGTTCCACTTCCTCGCGGATGACGTTAGGGTTCTGCAGACGTTCAAGAATGTCGAACTGAATTTTGCGCAGTGCATCCAGCTTCACGAAACGTTCTGTCGCTTCCAGTCCTTCAGACAGAGAAACCAGCAGGTTCGTCACGCCGGCGGAGGCAGACAGCACCACCAGGCGGGTATTCGGATCGGCCAGCACCACATCGGCGCTGCGGTTCATGGCATCGTAATCGGCCACACTGGTGCCGCCAAATTTGGCGACCACAAAACTCGTCATAACAACCTCGTGTCAGGGAATGAATAAGCGACCTTGGCACAAGAGTGAAACGAAAACAGGTGCAGGCGCAAAATACGGCCCTATAAATAAAATGCGGGGGAGGTCCTGTCAATGCTGGGATTATGCGGATTTTTTATGGGGGGGTACCCCTGAGAAACAGGACTTATAACAGGGCCAGATTTTATGCTCCGTTTTAGGGCGTTTTGACCGACATTTATCCGCTCCGGGAGGGCGCTTCAGCAACTATACTTTTCGGGTCTTTTCACCTGTGTTTGATGCAGGCCAGGGCAATGGCATAAAAACCATCACAATTTTTATTTGCAGGCGCTACAATCGACCGCAGTCACAATTCTCAAATCAGAAGAGTATTGCTAATGAAAAACATCAACCCAACGCAGACCGCTGCCTGGCAGGCACTCCAGAAACATTATGATGAAATGAAAGACGTCACCATCGCGGATCTTTTCGCGAAAGATGCCGATCGTTTCAGCAAGTTCTCCGCGACCTTCGACGACCTGATGCTGGTGGATTTCTCTAAAAACCGCATTACCGAAGAGACGCTGGCAAAACTGCAGGATCTGGCGAAAGAGACTGAGCTTGCAGACGCCATCAAATCCATGTTCTCCGGCGAGAAGATCAACCGCACCGAAGATCGTGCCGTGCTGCACGTGGCCCTGCGTAACCGTAGCAATACGCCAATCATCGTTGACGGCAAAGACGTCATGCCGGAAGTGAACGCGGTGCTGGAAAAGATGAAAGCGTTCTCCGAAGCGATTATCTCCGGTAGCTGGAAAGGCTACACCGGCAAACCGATCACCGACGTGGTTAACATCGGTATCGGCGGTTCTGACCTCGGCCCGTTCATGGTGACCGAAGCGCTGCGTCCGTATAAAAACCACCTCAACATGCACTTTGTGTCTAACGTCGATGGTACCCACATCGCCGAAGTGCTGAAGAACGTGAACCCGGAAACCACCCTGTTCCTGGTTGCGTCTAAAACCTTTACCACTCAGGAAACCATGACCAACGCCCACAGCGCGCGCGACTGGTTCCTGAAAACCGCTGGCGACAACAAGCACGTGGCGAAACACTTCGCGGCGCTTTCTACCAACGGTAAAGCCGTCAGCGAGTTCGGTATCGACACCGCGAACATGTTCGAGTTCTGGGACTGGGTTGGCGGCCGCTACTCCCTGTGGTCTGCGATTGGCCTGTCCATCATCCTGTCCGTGGGCTTCGACAACTTCGTTGAGCTGCTCTCCGGCGCGCACGCGATGGACAAACACTTCTCCACCACCGCGCCTGAGAAAAACCTGCCGGTGCTGCTGGCGCTGATCGGGATCTGGTACAACAACTTCTTCGGCGCTGAAACCGAAGCGATCCTGCCGTACGACCAGTACATGCACCGCTTTGCGGCTTACTTCCAGCAGGGCAACATGGAATCCAACGGTAAGTACGTTGACCGTAACGGCAACGCGGTGGACTACCAGACTGGTCCAATTATCTGGGGCGAGCCGGGCACTAACGGTCAGCATGCTTTCTACCAGCTCATTCACCAGGGCACCAAAATGGTACCGTGCGATTTCATCGCTCCTGCTATCACCCATAACCCGCTGTCCGACCACCATCCGAAGCTGCTGTCCAACTTCTTCGCCCAGACCGAAGCGCTGGCGTTCGGTAAATCCCGCGAGGTGGTTGAGCAGGAATACCGTGACCAGGGTAAAGATCCGGCAACGCTGGACCACGTGGTGCCGTTCAAGGTGTTTGAAGGCAACCGTCCAACCAACTCCATCCTGCTGCGCGAAATCACGCCGTTCAGCCTGGGCGCGCTGATTGCCCTGTACGAGCACAAAATCTTCACGCAGGGCGCGATCCTGAACATCTTCACCTTTGACCAGTGGGGCGTTGAGCTGGGCAAACAGCTGGCAAACCGTATTCTGCCAGAGCTGGGTGACGATAAAGCGATTACCAGCCATGACAGCTCGACCAATGGGTTGATCAACCGTTATAAAGCATGGCGTGCGTAATTAAAACGACATGAAAACGTGCCGGCTTAATGCCGGCATTTTTTTATCGGATAATTCCTGATGTCTGTTAGTTAACTCAAATTGTGGATCTGAGTTTAATCCGAAAAAGACGCTTAACCCGTTAATTGCTGCGGTTTATTTTAAGAAAATACGCAGAAGTCAGATAATGTAAATATATTATAAGTATTTGTTTTGTAGTTCTTTTGTATTTTTTTTATTTGTCTTTCATTTCCATTTTAACCATTATTCCGAAAACCCGCTCCCTATTTCCCCTTACGGCAAACCCACGGCATGAGTTGTGTATACTCGATTCCGCCTGAAATTCTTTTCGGGCAAATCTCCATTCATTCATTGAAGGGAAATTGTTATGAAGAAAGTACTGTATGGCATTTTTGCCATATCTGCGCTTGCGGCGACATCTGTTTATGCAGCTCCGGTTCAGGTCGGGGAAGCGGCAGGGTCGGCTGCGACGTCTGCGTCTGCGGGAAGTTCTACCGCAGCCAGCGCCAGCACCGTAAGTTCAGCCGTGGGTGTCGCGCTGGCGGCAACCGGTGGCGGTGATGGCTCCAACACCGGAACCACGACCACCACGACAACCAGCACCCAGTAATAGCGGGTGTTTTAATCATAACCACACTTCGGTGTGGTTATTTCGCCCCTTCGGAGAAGAGTCGTGAAGCGACCTGCAATCATTCTGATTTGCCTGCTGCTGCAGGCGTGCTCGGCCACCACTAAAGGGCTGGGTAATTCACTGTGGGAAAGCATGTTCGGCACGCCGGGCGTGCATCTGACCGATGACGAACTTCAGAACATGCCTTATGCCAGTCAGTACATGCAGCTTAACGATGGCCCTCAGCTGTTTGTGGTGCTCGCTTTCGATGAAAACGGGCAGCAGAAATGGGTGACGCAGGATCAGGCCACCATCGTGACGCAGCATGGCCGTATCGTGAAAACCCTGCTGGGCGGCGACAACCTGCTGGAGGTGAATAATCTCGCCGACGACCCGCTGATCAAGCCGAACCAGATCGTCGACGGCGCAGGCTGGACGCGCACGATGGGCTGGACTGAACACAAGCAGGTGCGTTACGCCACGGCACGCTCGACCTTCCGCTGGGACGGCACCGACAGCGTGAAGGTCGGCAGCGACGAAACGCAGGTTCGCGTGCTGGATGAAGAGGTCATTACCGACCAGGCCACCTGGCACAACCGCTTCTGGATCGACGAGGAAGGGCAGATCCGCCAGTCATTACAGTATCTTGGTGCCGGATTCTTCCCGGTCAAAACCACCCTGATCAAGGCGGCGAAATCATGAAAACGCTCATTCACGCTGCGCTTATCGCCAGTTTTGCCGCGCCGCTGGCATGGTCCGCCGGGACTGTGAAGGTCTACACGCCGGACAGTGAAAAACCTAAAACCTTAACCAACGCCGAACATCTGCTCGATCTCGTCGGACAGCCAAGGCTTGCCAACAGCTGGTGGCCAGGCGCGGTCATCGCTGAACGGCAGAAGACCGTTGAAGCGGAACAGCAGCACAAGGCGCTTCTTGCCAGACTAACGGGACTCGCGGAACAAGAAGACGGCGACGACGCGGCGGCGATTAATAGCGTTCGCCAGCAGCTGCAGGCGCTGAAGGTGACGGGCCGACAGAACGTCAATCTTGACCCGGATGACGTGCGGGTCACGGAAAACGGCAACCCGGCGCTGGAAGGGGACTACACGCTCTGGCTTCCGGCGAAGCCGACGACGGTGACCGTGATGGGGCTGATCGGCAGCCCGGGTAACAAGCCCTTTACCCCCGGTCGTGACGTGGCGAGTTATCTCGACGAGCAGAGTCGGCTGAGCGGCGCGGATAACAGCTACGCCTGGGTGATTTACCCCGACGGCCACACGCAAAAAGCCCCCGTTGCTTACTGGAATAAACGTCATATCGAACCCATGCCGGGCAGCATTATTTTTGTCGGTTTTGCCGACTATTTCTGGACGAAGGCGTATGACGGGCTTAACGCCGATATCCTTCACTCCCTGATTCAGCGGATACCGGAATAATGAAAAGAACCTATCTCTACAGCATGCTGGCGCTCTGCGTGAGTGCCGCCTGCCATGCAGAAACGTATCCGGCACCCATTGGCCCGTCTCAGTCAGACTTCGGCGGCGTCGGTTTACTGCAAACGCCCACCGCGCGTATGGCGCGCGAAGGGGAAATAAGCCTTAACTACCGTGATAACGACCAGTATCGCTACTACTCGGGGTCAGTGCAGCTGTTCCCGTGGCTTGAAACCACGCTGCGCTATACCGACGTGCGGACGAAACAATACAGCAGCGTCGAGGCGTTCTCAGGCGATCAGACCTACAAAGATAAAGCCTTCGACGTCAAGCTGCGCCTGTGGGAAGAGAGCTACTGGATGCCGCAGGTCTCCGTGGGCGCCAAAGATATCGGCGGTACCGGCCTGTTTGATGCGGAATACATCGTGGCCAGCAAGGCCTGGGGGCCGTTCGACTTCTCGCTTGGCCTGGGATGGGGCTATCTCGGCACCAGCGGAAACGTGAAAAACCCGTTTTGCTCCTACAGCGATAAATACTGCTACCGCGATAACAGCTATAAGAAAGCGGGCTCCATCAACGGGGATCAGATGTTCCACGGTCCGGCATCGCTGTTTGGCGGTGTGGAGTATCAAACCCCATGGCAGCCGTTACGCCTGAAGCTGGAGTACGAGGGGAATGATTACTCGCAGGACTTCGCCGGGAAGATTGAGCAGAAGAGCAAGTTTAACGTCGGCGCAATTTATCGCGTCACCGACTGGGCCGACGTTAACCTCAGCTACGAGCGCGGCAATACGGTGATGTTCGGCTTCACGCTGCGCACCAACTTTAACGACATGCGGCCGCACTACAACGACAACGCGCGGCCTGCATACCAGCCGGAACCGCAGGATGCGATTCTGCAGCACTCCGTGGTGGCAAACCAGCTGACGCTGCTGAAATACAATGCCGGCCTGGCGGATCCGAAAATTCAGGTGAAAGGCGATACGCTTTACGTCACCGGCGAGCAGGTGAAATACCGCGACTCGCGGGAAGGGATCGAGCGCGCCAACCGGATCATCATGAACGATCTGCCAGAGGGGATCCGCACGATCCGCGTGACCGAGAATCGTCTCAACCTGCCGCAGGTGACGACGGAAACGGATGTTGCCAGCCTTAAGCGCCACCTCGAAGGCGAGCCGCTGGGACATGAAACCGAGCTGGTGCAAAAACGCGTTGAGCCGATCGTCCCAGAAACCACAGAGCAGGGCTGGTATATCGACAAGTCGCGCTTCGATTTCCATATCGATCCGGTGCTGAACCAGTCCGTCGGTGGGCCGGAAAACTTCTACATGTATCAGCTGGGCGTCATGGCGACGGCGGATCTGTGGCTGACCGACCATCTGCTGACCACCGGCAGCCTGTTCGGCAACATCGCCAATAACTATGACAAGTTCAACTACACCAACCCGCCAAAAGACTCGTCGCTGCCGCGCGTGCGTACCCGCGTGCGTGAGTACGTGCAGAACGATGCTTACGTGAACAACCTGCAGGCCAACTACTTCCAGTACTTCGGCAACGGCTTCTACGGCCAGGTGTACGGCGGGTATCTGGAAACCATGTACGGCGGCGCGGGGGCGGAAGTGCTTTATCGTCCTGTCGACAGCAACTGGGCGTTCGGGATTGATGCTAACTATGTTAAACAGCGTGACTGGCGCAGCGCGCAGGACATGATGAAGTTCACCGACTACAGCGTCAAAACCGGTCACCTGACCGCCTACTGGACGCCGTCGTTCGCGCCTGACGTGCTGGTGAAAGCCAGCGTAGGCCAGTATCTGGCGGGCGATAAGGGCGGTACGCTGGACATCTCCAAACACTTCGATAGCGGCGTCGTGGTGGGCGGCTACGCCACCATTACCAACGTCTCGCCGGACGAATACGGGGAAGGGGACTTCACCAAGGGAGTCTATGTGTCGATTCCGCTGGATCTGTTCTCGTCAGGCCCAACCCGCAGCCGTGCAGCGGTTGGCTGGACGCCGCTGACGCGCGACGGCGGCCAGCAGCTTGGACGTAAGTTCCAGCTGTACGACATGACCAGCGATAAGAACATTAACTTCCGCTGATGCCCCTCACCCTAACCCTCTCCCCAAAGGGGAGAGGGGATCGCTCGGTGCTGTCTTTTCCCCCTCGCCCCTTTGGGGAGAGGGCCGGGGTGAGGGGAATCCTCTCCGGTGCGCTAAACATAAACAAAAAATATAGATCTCCGTCACATTTTTGCGTTATACAGAAACCTCGCCCTGGAGAATGAGGTGCTGTATGACATCCCTGACTCGCCCGCGCGTTGAGTTTATCTCAACTATCCTCCAGACCGTGCTGAACCTCGGTCTGTTGAGCCTTGGCCTGATACTGGTCGTCTTTTTGGGTAAAGAGACGGTGCATCTGGCGGATGTGCTGTTTGCCCCTGAACAAACCAGCAAATATGCGCTGGTGGAAGGCCTGGTGGTCTACTTTCTCTACTTTGAATTTATCGCCCTGATTGTGAAGTATTTTCAGTCCGGCTTTCACTTCCCACTACGTTATTTTGTCTACATTGGGATCACCGCCATTGTGCGGCTGATCATCGTCGATCATAAATCCCCGCTCGACGTGCTGATCTACTCGGCGGCGATCCTGCTGCTGGTGATCACCCTCTGGCTGTGCAATTCGAAGCGGCTGAAACGGGAATAAAAAAATGGCGCTCCGAAGAGCGCCTAACAACAGTCACAAGTTGGGTCAATACAATACGTCTAAAGTTGAGGGTTGCAGTGGCATAACAAAATGAAACTTAACCTTTCACACCGCCCGCCGTCAGGCCGTTCACCAGCCAGCGCTGCGCCAGCAGGAACACCACGGTAATCGGGATGGCAGAGAGTACGGCCGCCGCGGCAAAGTCGCCCCACAGGTAGTTTTGCGGGTTGAGGTATTGCTGCATACCCACGGCCAGGGTGTAGCTGTTCACATCACGCAGTAACAGTGAGGCAACCGGTACTTCAGTGATCGCAGCGATAAACGACAGGATAAACACCACCGCCAGAATCGGCACCGACAGCGGCAGCAGCACCAGGCGGAACGCCTGCCACGGGGTAGCCCCATCCAGCGCGGCGGCTTCTTCCAGCGAGCCGTCGATAGTTTCGAAATAGCCTTTAATGGTCCACACATGCAGTGCGATACCGCCAAGGTAGGCGAAGATCACGCCGCCGTGGGTGTTCAGGCCGATAAACGGGACGTACTGGCCCAGGCGGTCAAACAGGGCATACAGCGCCACCAGCGACAGCACCGCCGGGAACATCTGGAAAATCAGCATCCCTTTCAGCAGCGTCGCTTTGCCCGGGAAACGCATACGGGCAAAGGCGTAGGCGCAGGTGGTGGAAAGTGCCACGATACCAATGGCGGTAATGCCTGCGATTTTCACCGAGTTCCACAGCCACAGCAGCACCGGGAACGGCGGCGGCGTGACGCGGCCATCCGCGTGTTCCACGCTAAAGCCCAGCGCGAGCTTCCAGTGCTCCCAGGAGATTTCGTCCGGGATCAGGCTTCCTGTCGCGAAGTTACCCGAACGCAGGGAGATGGCGATAACCATCAGCAGCGGGAACATGATCGCCGCGATGAAAATCAGCAGGCCTAAGTGCGTCGCCAGGAGGCGCAGTTTCTGAGATTTGGGTTGTACCATTGCCATGATCGATGCCCTCCTTAGTCAAATTTCATACGTGTAGCTTTCAGGTTCACAATCGCCAGTGCGCCTACCAGCAGGAAGATCAGGGTGGCAATCGCTGCCGCCAGACCGAAGTCCTGGCCGCCGCCGCCTTCGAAGGCGATACGGTAGGTGTAGCTCACGAGCAGGTCGGTATAGCCTGCCGGCGTCGTAGTGCCGAGGCGGTCCGGGCCGCCGTTGGTCAACAGCTGAATCAGCACGAAGTTGTTAAAGTTAAAGGCGAAGCTGGCAATCATCTGCGGGGTGAGCGGCTTGATGAGCAGCGGCAGCGTAATCTTAAAGAAGTTCTGGAACGGGCCCGCGCCGTCCATTGCCGAAGCTTCGTACAGGTCATCCGGGATGGCCTTCAGCAGCCCCATGCACAGGATCATCATGTACGGATAACCCAGCCAGGTATTCACGATGATGATCATCGAGCGAGCGGTGGTCGGGTCGCTGAACCAGGCCGGTTTGATGCCGAACAGGGCGCTCAGCATCATGTTGATTTCACCGAAGCTCTGGTTAAACAGCCCTTTGAAAATCAGAATCGAGATAAACGACGGCACGGCATACGGCAGAATCAGCAGCACGCGGTAGATCGCTTTGCCCTTCAGGGATTCCCACTGGACAAGACAGGCCAGAACCATTCCCACGGCAACGGTCAGTATCACCGTCAGCACCGAGAAGACCACCGTCCAGACAAAGATGGCGAAGAAGGGTTTCTGAATGCCTTCGTCGGTAAACACGCGGGTAAAGTTGTCCCAGCCGATGGTGACTGTGTAGCCCGGGCTGAGCTTGTCATCACCCCATTTGCCGTCGGCAGTAATGGACTGATAGAAACCAATGTCGTTATTCGGACGGTACTTCACGCCGCTCTGGTTGTTGGTCAGCGTGCCGTCATCCGCCAGGGTATAGAGCGGTTGGGTGCCGGAGAACTGGCGCAGCGAGCTCATGGTCACTTTGCTTTCATCTGGCAGCACGGCGGTGAGCTGGGTCAGCGCCTGGCGGTTCTGGGTAATGACGCGCAGGTTGGCACGTTCACCTTCCGGCAGGGCCTCGGCCTCTTTTAAGGCCAGCTTCTGCTCGCCGCCAAATTTGAACGCGTCGGAAACGTAGTATTTGCCGCTTGCTTCGTCAGTAAGCGCTAACTTCCACTCGTTCCCCGCAGGATAGAGGCCGAAGTTAAAGGTCTTGCCTGCCTGATATGAGCGATCCAGCAGGACCTGCTGCGCGCGTTCCTGCGCAAGCTGATTGGTGCTGCTGTAGTTGGTGAACGCAATGGCGATGGTGCAAATCAGCGGGAACAGGACAAACAGCCCCATCCCGGCCACGCCCGGGTAGACATAGCGCCAGGCATAGGCTTTACGGTTGGCGAAAATATACAGGCCAGCAGAGCTTAAAATCAGCGTCATGATGGCGAACAGATATTCCCCTTGTACGTACATTAAAACAACAAGGTAACCCACCAGCAGACACAGCAGACCTATCGCTGACCACTTCAGCGCGTCGCTTTGCCACCAGCGTTTCTTTTTAATGACATCCATGGGGTTTTTCCTCTACAACGTTTGATCTTTTCTCCCTCTCCTGGGGGAGAGGGCCGGGGTGAGGGCGTGCGAATAGCGACAACCCTCACCCTAACCCTCTCCCAAAGGGAGAGGGGACTACGTCATTACTTAGTAATACGACCCTGAGCATCTTTCAGCGCGGCATCAACGGTCTGGCGACCGCTTGCAGCGTTGATGACCGCGGTACGGGTGGCGTACCAGAACGCAGCCATCTGTGGGATGTTCGGCATGATTTCGCCTTTCTGGGCGTTATCCATGGTAGCCGCGATACGTGGGTCTTTCGCCAGCTGATCCTGGAAGGATTTCAGCGCAACGGCGCCCAGCGGTTTGTCCTTGTTCACTTCATCCAGACCCTGATCGGTCAGCAGGTAGTTTTCCAGGAACTCTTTCGCCAGCTCTTTGTTCGGGCTGGCAGCGTTGATACCCGCGCTCAGCACGCCAACGAACGGTTTAGACGGCTTGCCTTTGAAGGTTGGCAGCAGCGTCACGCCGTAGCTGATTTTGCTCTTATCGATGTTGGTCCAGGCCCACGGACCGTTGATGGTCATCGCGGTTTCGCCTTTGTTGAACGCCGCTTCCGCGATGGAGTAATCGGTATCCGCGTTCATGTGTTTGTTCTTGATCAGGTCAACCAGGAAGCTCAGGCCCGCTTTCGCGCCCGCGCTGTCGACGCCCACGTCTTTTACGTCGTATTTGCCGTTTTCAAACTTGAACGCGTAACCGCCGTCGGCAGCAATCAGCGGCCAGGTGAAGTACGGCTCTTGCAGGTTGAACATCAGGGCAGATTTACCTTTCGCCTTCAGCTCTTTATCCAGTTTCGGGATCTCTTCCCAGGTTTTCGGCGGGTTAGGTACCAGGTCTTTGTTATAAATCAGAGACAGGGCTTCAACCGCGACAGGATAAGCGATCAGCTTGCCGTTATAGCGAACAGCGTCCCAGGTGAACGGGAACAGTTTGTCCTGGAAAGCTTTGTCCGGGGTGACTTCAGCCAGCAGGCCAGACTGCGCGTAACCACCGAAACGGTCATGCGCCCAGAAGATGATGTCCGGGCCGTCGCCGGTTGCCGCAACCTGCGGGAATTTCTCTTCCAGTTTGTCCGGGTGTTCTACGGTAACTTTGATGCCGGTGTCTTTCTCGAATTTTTTGCCCACTTCGGCCAGGCCGTTATAGCCTTTGTCGCCGTTAATCCAGATAACCAGTTTGCCTTCTTCAATTTT
This sequence comes from Enterobacter sp. N18-03635, assembly GCF_004006055.1. NCBI lineage: Bacteria > Pseudomonadati > Pseudomonadota > Gammaproteobacteria > Enterobacterales > Enterobacteriaceae > Enterobacter > Enterobacter sp. N18-03635. The sequence goes on from NZ_CP034769.1 coordinate 286,057, forward strand.
GGCGAGCGCCGGTGCGGAAATCATCATTGCTGCGAGGGCGGACAATGCGAAAACGCGTGCGCCAGTCTTGATATTCATATCTGCCATCCTTTTTGGTGATGTCTCATGGTATGACTTCAGTGGTTCAACGTGTCTCAGTCTCCTTATTTGACATCCTCTTTCCATCCTCCCAACCCCTACGCCCCACCCCCCGTTTGTGTGATCTCCGTTGCATAAATTTAAGTTATGAGTGCTGGCGCACATAAAAACCCACCGAATTTTGCAGGCGGCTTCACGAATTTTGCCTCAGCCCTCCCACGGCGGTCGCAGAGCCTGCTCTCTCATCCTCCCGCCTCCTCCCCCATAAAAAAGGCGGGGGGTGGAGGATTCGGGAAAGTAATGGATACCCCATAGTGAACTTATCTTGAATGTTTCTGTCGGTGACAGGTTGTAACGAAGGGAGAAGGGCATGGCGAGCGTACAGCTGCGTAATGTAACGAAAGCCTGGGGTGACGTTGTGGTGTCGAAAGACATCAATCTGGACATCAACGAAGGCGAATTCGTGGTGTTTGTTGGCCCATCAGGCTGTGGTAAATCTACTCTGCTGCGTATGATTGCCGGTCTTGAAACCATCACCAGCGGCGACCTGCTGATTGGTGATACCCGAATGAATGACATCCCGCCTGCCGAACGTGGCGTAGGCATGGTGTTCCAGTCTTATGCACTCTATCCCCATCTTTCCGTTGCCGAGAACATGTCCTTTGGCCTGAAGCTGGCCGGAGCGAAGAAAGAGGTCATTAACCAGCGCGTGACGCAGGTAGCTGAAGTACTACAGCTGGCGCACCTGCTGGAGCGAAAGCCGAAAGCGCTTTCCGGCGGTCAGCGTCAGCGCGTGGCGATTGGCCGTACCCTGGTCGCCGAGCCGCGCGTCTTCCTGCTCGATGAACCGCTTTCCAACCTGGATGCCGCCCTGCGCGTCCAGATGCGTATCGAAATCTCCCGTCTGCACAAGCGTCTTGGCCGCACGATGATTTACGTCACACACGATCAGGTCGAAGCGATGACCCTCGCCGACAAAATCGTGGTGCTGGATGCCGGTCGCGTGGCGCAGGTGGGTAAACCGCTGGAGCTGTATCACTACCCGGCAGACCGCTTTGTTGCGGGCTTCATTGGCTCGCCAAAGATGAACTTCCTGCCCGTCAAAGTGACCGCGACAGCCATTGAACAGGTACAGGTGGAGCTGCCAAACCGCCAGCAGGTCTGGTTGCCGGTCGACAGCGCCAACGTACAGGTCGGGGCAAACATGTCCCTCGGTATTCGCCCTGAGCATCTGCTGCCGAGCCACATCGCTGATGTGACCCTGGAAGGTGACGTTCAGGTCGTCGAACAGCTTGGTCACGAAACACAGATTCATATCCAGATCCCCGCCATCCGTCAGAACCTGGTCTACCGCCAGAATGACGTGGTGTTGGTAGAAGAGGGTGCCACATTCGCTATCGGCTTGCCGCCAGAGCGTTGCCATCTGTTCCGTGAGGATGGCACTGCATGTCGTCGGTTGCATAAAGAGCCAGGCGTTTAAGCAATCCCAAAAGAAGACACGAAACCGACAGGTGAAGTGTTCAAAGAAAAGCAATGATCTCAGGAGATAGAATGATGATTACTCTGCGCAAACAAGTCCCTCTGGCAATCGCCATTGCGGCAGGCATCCTGTCTGCCCAGGCGGGTGCTGTAGATTTTAAAGGTTATGCTCGTTCTGGCATCGGCTGGACCGGGAGTGGTGGTGAACAACAATGTTTCCAGACCACCGGTGCGGATTCTAAATATCGTCTTGGTAACGAGTGTGAAACCTATGCGGAAGTTAAATTAGGCCAGGAAGTGTGGAAAGAAGCGGACAAGAGCTTCTATTTCGATTCCAACATCGCCTATAAAACTGCTCAGCTTAACGACTGGGAAGACAGTAACACGCCAGCAGTGCGTGAGTTTAACGTCGTAGGTAAAAACCTGATTGATTCACTGCCAGGGGCAAATATTTGGGCAGGTAAGCGTTTCTATCAACGTCATGACGTTCACATGATCGACTTCTACTACTGGGATATTTCTGGTCCTGGTGCAGGTCTGGAAAACGTTGATGTCGGTATAGGTAAACTCTCTCTCGCAGCAACTCGTTCTTCTGAATCCGGCGGCTCCTCGGCTTTTGGCGATCGCGATCCGAATACCGGTCTGCGTACCTATAACAACAAAGTGCCAAACGACGTGTTTGATGCGCGTTTAGCCGGTATGGAAATTAACCCGGGCGGTACTCTGGAACTGGGTGTTGACTACGGCCATACCAACATTCCTGACGATTACTACCTGCAGCCTGGTGCATCGAAAGATGGCTGGATGTTCACTGCAGAACACACCCAGAGCATGATGAAAGGCTTCAACAAGTTTGTGGTGCAGTACGCCACCGACTCCATGATTTCTCAGGGTAAAGGTCAGGCGCGTGGGGGGGCTGTTGATAATGACGGCAGCCTGATCCGTATCCTCGACCACGGTGCGATCACGCTGGCGGATAAATGGGACCTGATGTACGTCGGTATGTATCAGGATATCGATCGTGACAACAATCAAGGTACCACCTGGTACACCGTGGGCGTGCGTCCAATGTACAAATGGACGCCTATCATGAGCACCTTGCTGGAAGTGGGATATGACAACGTCAAATCTCAGCAAACCGGCGATCGTAACGACCAATACAAAATCACTCTGGCACAACAGTGGCAGGCGGGTGACAGCATCTGGTCCCGTCCAGCGATTCGCGTGTTTGCTACCTACGCCAAGTGGGATGAGAAATGGGGTTACGTGAAGACCGACTCTGAGGGTAACTTCTCTTCCACTGCTGCAAGCAACAGCACTGTAACTCCGTTCGGTACGACCAGCCGTGGTGACAGCGATGAGTGGACCTTCGGCGCTCAGATGGAAATCTGGTGGTAATTTTAGACGTTAATGTATTTAAAAGAGGGGCTTAGGCCCCTCTAACTCATAACGCATTTCTCGGAAAGTATGCGCTATTGCCTGGCTACCATGCTTTCGAATAATGAGGTCATAACGATGAAAAAAAGTCTCTTAGCACTCTGTCTGACGGCGGGCATGTTTGCTGCATTACCAGCAGTGAGCTTGGCTGATGTCAATATCGTTCCGCAGAACACGACTGCTGCGCCTGCGATCCCCTCTGCCACACTGCAAAGTCTGAACTGGGTGCCCGTGAATGTGGCACAAACCCAGACCATCGAGTTGGGGAATACAGGACAGACCCTGAATGTACCGGGAATTTCAGGACCGGTTGCTGCATGGAGTGTCCCTGCAAATGTGGGTGAGTTAACGTTAACGCTTGTCAGTGAAGCCGACAAAACACCCTCTGTATTTGCACCAAACGTGTTAGTGCTTGATCAAAACATGTCGCCTTCAGCTTTTTTCCCAAGCAGTTATTTTACCTATCAGAAACCCGGCGTCATGTCGGCTGACCGCCTTGAGGGCATACTGAAACTGACACCCGCTTTAGGCCAGCAAAAGATTTATATACTCGCGTTTACTACGCCCGAAGATCTGCAGCGCACCACCAAAATGATTGATCCGGCAAAATCCTATGCTCAGGGGGCGGGTAACGCTATTCCTGATATTCCTGATCCGGTCGCACGCCATGTGACGAACGGTACGCTAAAACTCAAAGTTCAAACAAACACCAGCTCCAGTATTCTGGTCGGTCCGTTATTCGGATCCTCTGGCCCTGCTGCTGTCACCGTTGGCAACACTGCGGCACCTGCACCTGCCTATACCGCATCCGCTGCCACGGCAGCCGCACCGGTAGCGACTGCAGCGCCTGCCCCGGCGAAGAAAGCCGAGCCGGTACTGAACGACACCGAAGAGTACTTCAACAACGCCATTAAGCAGGCGGTGAAGCGCGGCGATGTCGATAAGGCACTGAAGCTGCTTGATGAAGCCGAACGTTTAGGTTCAACCACTGCCCGTTCCACCTTTATCAGCAGTGTAAAAGGCAAGGGGTAACCGTTTCCCCACAGTGCTGATTTGTTAGTAGTTTGGTGCGCCTGAGTGGGCGCACTTTTTTTCGTATCGGCCAGGCTGTTGCGCCCATGTTGCGATCGTGATCGTTAAATAACGTTTGGCCCCCCTCAATCCGTGTTTCTGCGATACAATGCCATTACGTTATGTATCGGAGAGTCTGGCATGTCACACCCTGCGCTAACGCAACTGCGTGCGCTGCGCTATTTCGACCAAATACCTGCGCTTGATCCGCAGCAGCTGGACTGGTTGCTGCTGGAAGATTCCATGACGAAACGTTTTGAGCAACAGGGTAAAACGGTCACGGTGACCCTGATTCAGGAAGGGTTTGTCTCTGGCGATGAGATCGCCAACGAGCTGCCGCTGCTGCCGCACGAGCCACGTTACTGGCTGCGCGAAATTTTGCTCTGTGCCGATGGCGAGCCGTGGCTTGCCGGACGGACGGTAGTGCCCGAGTCCACCCTTTCCGGGCCAGAGCTGGCACTGCAACGTCTGGGGAAAACGCCTCTGGGGCGTTACCTTTTCACCTCGTCTGAGCTTACCCGGGATTTTATTGAGATTGGTCGTGATGCTGAACTGTGGGGGCGTCGTTCCCGCCTTCGCCTGAGCGGTAAACCGTTAATACTGACGGAGCTTTTTTTACCGGCATCACCGTTGTACTAAGAGGAAGAAAAAATGGAGTGGAGCCTGACGCAGAATAAGCTGTTGGCGTATCACCGCTTAATGCGTACCGATAAACCCATTGGCGCGTTGCTGCTGCTGTGGCCGACCCTCTGGGCGCTGTGGCTTGCCACGCCGGGCGTGCCGCCGCTGTGGATCCTGGGCGTGTTCGTTGCCGGCGTCTGGCTGATGCGCGCGGCGGGCTGCGTGGTGAATGATTATGCCGATCGTAAATTCGACGGTCATGTTAAGCGTACTGCCGGTCGTCCGTTACCCAGCGGGCAGGTCACCGGGAAAGAAGCCCGCGTGCTGTTTATTGTTCTGGTGCTGCTCTCTTTCCTGCTGGTGTTAACCCTGAACACCATGACCATTTTGCTTTCCGTTGCGGCGCTGGCCCTGGCCTGGGTTTATCCATTTATGAAGCGCTATACCCACCTGCCTCAGGTGGTGCTGGGCGCGGCGTTTGGCTGGTCGATTCCGATGGCGTTTGCGGCGGTTAGTGAGTCCTTACCGCTCAGCTGCTGGCTGATGTTCCTGGCGAACATTCTCTGGGCGGTGGCTTACGACACGCAATATGCAATGGTAGACCGCGACGATGACCTGAAAATCGGCATCAAATCCACCGCCATCCTCTTTGGTCGTCACGACAAGCTGATTATCGGTATCCTGCAGGTCGCGGTATTGGCGCTGATGGTGGCGATTGGCCGCCTGAACGGGCTGAACTGGGAGTTTTACTGGTCCGTGCTGGTGGCGGGGCTGCTGTTTGCTTATCAGCAGAAGCTGATCGCTAAGCGTGAACGTGATGCCTGCTTCAAGGCGTTTATGAACAATAACTACGTCGGTCTGGTGCTGTTTTTAGGCCTGGCGATGAGCTATTTCTTATAAAGAAGTCGGGTGGCGGCTTCGTCTTACCCGATCCACGATCTGGCAGGAAATGTAGGCCCGGTAGCGTTAGCGCCACCGGGCGTTTTTTTACCGGCGACGCAGCAGCCGAAGCGCGTTCGCCGTCACCAGCACCGTTGCCCCGGTATCCGCCAGCACCGCCAGCCACAGTCCGGTCATGCCGAGCAGGGTCGTCACCAGGAAAATCCCCTTCAGCCCGAGCGCGATGCCGATGTTCTGACGGATATTGGCCCGCGTCGCGCGCGCAAGATCGATCATCTGGGCCAGCCCGGTCAGGCGGTTGTGGGTCAGCGCCGCGTCGGCGGTCTCCAGCGCCACGTCGGTACCGCTACCCATCGCAATACCAATGGTGGACGCTTTCATCGCCGGGGCATCGTTAATCCCGTCACCGACCATCGCCAGCGGAGCCTGAGCGTTCAGTTCCGTCACCGCGCTGACCTTATCCGCAGGCAGCAATCCGGCTTTAAACGCCAGCCCTAGCTCACCGGCAATCGCTGCCGCCGCGCGAGGGTTATCACCGGTGAGAATCACGCCCTTCACGCCCAGCTGATGCAGCGCCGCCACGGCTTCTTTTGCGTCATCGCGCAGGGTGTCGCGTAGCGCCAGCATCCCTTTTGCGGTACCGTCCTGCATGACGGTCACGACCGTCTGTCCGGTCTGTTCTAACGTCTCCACCTCTGGAGTAGAAGACTTGCCAGCCGCGACAATCAGCACCTTTTTACCGTCAACGGTGGCCTCAATCCCTGACCCTACCAGCGCCCGCTGGGCGGTTGCCGGAGGTATGTTTAGTCCGCGCGACTGCGTTTCACGCACAATCGCCTGCGCCAGCGGGTGGGTGGAGCCCTGTTCAACGGCGGCGGCCAGGGTCAGCAGTTCATCCTCACTGATATCCTGCGGATACACGCCGGTCACCTGCGGCTTGCCCACGGTCAGCGTACCGGTTTTATCAAAGGCGATATGCTGGACCTGGCTGAGCTGCTCCAGCGCCGCGCCGCCCTTAATCAGCGCCCCGCGACGCGCCGCAGCCGCCAGCCCGGACGTAATCGCCGCCGGGGTGGAAATCACCAGCGCGCACGGGCAGCCGATCAGAAGCAGCGTCAGCCCTTTATAAATCCAGCCCTCCCACGGCGCGCCAAAGAACAGCGGTGGGACGACGGTGACCAGCAGGGCAACCAGCATAATGGCGGGCGTGTAGATCCGGCTGAAGCGATCGATAAAGCGTTCGACCGGCGCGCGGCGCTCCTCAGCCTCTTCAATCAGCTTCAGGATACGGTCGATGGCGCTGTCGCCTGGCTCGGAAAGCACGGTGAGCTGTACCAGACGATCGACGCTGGTGGCGCCTGCAGGCACTTTTTCACCCGCCTCACGTTCAACCGGAATGGACTCGCCGGTCAGGGCGCTTTCATCAAAGCTTGCGGTGGCGGTAAGCAGCGCGCCGTCTGCAGGCAGGCGTCCGCCTGCCGCGACTTCTATCACGTCGCCCGGACGCAGCGTAGTGATGGCGACCGTTTCACGCGTACCGTTTACCACGCGAATGGCTGTTTCCGGCTTCAGCGCCATCAGCGCGCTGACCCCTTTACGCGCCCGGCTCGCCGCCCAGCCCTCAAGACGTTCGCCGATTAAGAACAGCAGCAGCACCATCGCCGCTTCTGCCGTCGCGCCAATGAACAGCGCGCCGATGGCCGCCACGCTCATCAGCGTTTCGATGGCAAACCAGCTGCCGCTTTTCATCAGGCGCAGCGCCTGACGGGCAATCGGGAACAGACCGACCAGGGTGGTGGCGATAAACGCCAGATTGCCGAACGGGTGGTTAATCTGCTCCAGACCCCAGCTCAGGGACATCATGATGATGAGGGTAATGAGCGGCAGGTTTTCTTTCAGGGAGGAGACTTTTTCAACGGGCGCCGTTTCGCTGCGCAGGGTATAACCCGCCTTGCTGACGGCGGCTTCAACCTGCTTGCTGACGTCGTTATCGGCGCTAACCAGCAGCTTTTCGGTGGCGAACAGCACCTGAACGTGACTCACGCCCGGCACCTGTTTGACGGCGTTTTCCACTTTGCGCGCGCAGGCGGCGCAGTCCATGCCGTTGACGACCCAGCTGTAGCGGTTGCCGCTTTCAGGAAGGGGTTGAGTTTGCGTTTCGCACGCGCCTTCGCAGCAGCAGTCGTCTTTCGACGGAGCCGGGCTGAGCTTAAGTGCCGAGAATTGAGGAACTTTTTTAGGTATTTCTGGAGTCGACATGGCAGTCTCCGGCAATGATAATTTTCTCATTAACCGCAGCATACACTCTGGAGTCGACTCCAGAGTCAAGCGCTATTTAGATATACAGCGAACGCACAATAAGGAAATGCCCGGCAAAGTAACAGGCGGCGGCAATCGCGTTATCCGCCCGGAAGCGGCGGCGATAGTGGCTGCCCAGCCAGACGACGTTACCTATCAGCAGCAGTGCGGCGCCGAAGAACGCTGACATCGCCGGAGCGGTCGGACGGAAGAACCACAGTTCACCTGCCAGCCATACCATTACCAGCGTCATGGCGATAAACGTACAAACCGGCAAACGCATCTCTTCCAGACGCGACCAGATCACCGCGATCAGCAGGGCGCCAATCACCAGCAGGACCAGCGGCAGCGGCCAGAAGAAAGAGAGCGTCATCTGGCTGGCGAAGTAGATGGTATACAGCAGATGCGACAGGAAAAATGCCCCTACGGCATACAGCAGGCGCTGGCGCGGCAGCAGGGTCAGGGCATCGCCAATCAGAGAGGCGCACAGCCCGGCGAGCACCAGATAGCTGACGGCGTTAAACATTGGCGCTTGCCAGGCCAGCAGCAGCAGGAGCAGCAGCGTGACCGGTTTAAACAACCAGCGCTGCCAGGTGGGACCACGGTACGACGCATCGACATAAAGCCATGCGGAAAAACAGACAGCGATAAATGACCAAAGCATATTAACTCCCTGTATCTGTTAAGCCTGAATAATCAGTTTCTGATCCAGTGTAGTGACGCGGGCGGGCGTTTGGCAATGGTGGGGAAGGCAAGGTATCCTGAATTCCGCATAATCTGATGGGATTTTTCAATGAGCAAGATGCCGCTTTTTTTCATTATCGTGGTGGCGATTATCGTCATTGCCGCCTCGTTTCGTTTCGTGCAGCAGCGCCGCGAGAAGGCGGATAACGATGCCGCACCGCTGATGCAAAAGCGCGTGGTGGTGACGAACAAACGCGAAAAACCGCTCAATGACCGCCGCTCGCGCCAGCAGCAGGTGACGCCTGCAGGAACCAGCATGCGCTATGAAGCGAGCTTTAAGCCGGAAACGGGCGGCCTTGAGATGACCTTCCGCCTGGAGGCGCAGCAGTATCATCAGCTGACGGTAGGGGAGAAAGGGACGTTGAGCTACAAAGGTTCGCGATTCGAAGGTTTTACGCCTGAATAAGGCGCGATTGGTACCCTCTCCCTGTGGGAGAGGGTAAAGGTGAGGGCATCAGGCCGCACCTTACTTCTTCACCTGCGCCTTAAATTTATTCATCCACACCAGCAGCTCAAACACGCCGAAAATAAAGACGCGCAGCTGCTGCCAGCCCGTCATCTGCGGGCCGTCTTTCGGCAGGCCGTTTTTCAGCATCACCATCTGCAGGGCGTGCATAAACGACGTGAAAATCAGCGCCACGTTAACGAAAATGTTCATCGGGCGCGGGAACGGGTGCACCAGATTCAGAATCAAGAACGCCCAGACGCCCAGCATCAGCAAGCGTCCCAGGTTAATCAGTACCGGCATCGGATCCTCCTTGTGCCTGACGGTGATAAAGACGATAAGCAACCTGACCTGCCACTTTTTCACGGTGCAGATCCCAGTGGGCGGGAACCGGCGGTAAACCGTTTTCCACTTCGCTTTCAACATAAATTAGCGCGTCATCCGCCAGCCAGCCGTTTTGCTCCAGCAGGGATAACGTCTCTTCAAGCAGCCCCTTGCGGAACGGCGGGTCGACAAACACCACGTTATGCGGCGTGCCCTTTTGCGCGAGGAAGCTCAGCGTGTTGGTGTTCACCACTTTGGCGTTGCTCGCCTTCAGCGTCGCCAGATTTTGCTGCAGCGTCTGCGCAACGCCGCGCTCCATCTCCAGCAGCGTGGCGCTGGCGGCATAGCGCGACAGCGCTTCCAGCCCGAGGGCGCCGCTTCCGGCGAAGCAGTCCAGGCAGTGGGCGTCTACCATAGACGGAGCCAGCCAGTTAAACAGCGTCTCGCGCACGCGGTCGGTAGTTGGGCGTAAACCGGGGCTGTCCGGCACCGGTAATTTCCGGCCTCGCCACTGACCGCCGATAATACGAATTTGACCGGCCGGGGCGCGGTTGGGTTTCTTCATCTCAGGAAAGCTCTGTTAACAATTGGCCTGCGATTGCGGGCGGTGATGTCAATTAAGTAAAGTGTTAGACTATTTCATCATTTTTTTAGCTTCCATGTATATAGCGCCGCGAGGAGTGTAGTCGCAGATGGCAAAACAAAAAAAACGTGGCTTCTTTTCCTGGCTGGGCTTCGGTGAAAAAGAGCAAGAAACAGAACAGAAAACCGAAGAGCAACAAGCCGTTGAAGAGCAGTCACAGCCTGAAACGCCTGTAGAAACCGCCGCGGTTGTCGAAGCGGAAGAAACGGCGCACAGCAAAGAAGAGATTGAAACCTTTGCTGAAGAGGTGGTTGAGATCACTGAACAGGTTCAGGAGAGCGAGAAGCCAGAACCGGTTGTCGTCGAAGCCGTTACCGAAGCGCCACAGGCCGCTATCGAACACGAAGAGCTTCCGCTGCCGGAAGAGGTCAAAGACGAAGCGGTGTCTGCCGAAGAGTGGCAGGCCGAAGCGGAAACCGTTGAAACCGTTGAGGCTGTGGAAGAAGAAGCGACGCTTGAGCCAGAGCTGACCGACGAAGAGCTGGAAGCCCAGGCGCTGGCGGCGGAGGCAGCTGAAGAAGCGGTCATCGTTGTGCCGGTAGAAGAGCAGGCCGAAGACGAGATCGTTCAGGAGCAGGAAAAACCGACCAAAGAAGGTTTCTTCGCGCGCCTGAAGCGCAGCCTGCTTAAAACTAAAGAAAACTTAGGTTCCGGATTTATCAGTCTGTTCCGCGGCAAAAAGATCGACGACGATCTGTTTGAAGAGCTGGAAGAACAGCTGCTGATTGCTGACGTTGGGGTAGAAACTACCCGTAAGATCATCGCCAATCTGACCGAAGGGGCGAGCCGCAAACAGCTGCGCGACGCCGAAGCGCTGTACGGTCTGCTGAAAGACGAGATGGGTGAAATTCTCGCAAAAGTTGACGAACCGCTTAATATTGAAGGCAAAACGCCATTTGTTATTCTGATGGTCGGCGTGAACGGCGTGGGTAAAACCACCACCATCGGCAAGCTGGCGCGCCAGTTCGAGCAGCAGGGCAAATCGGTGATGCTGGCGGCGGGCGATACCTTCCGTGCAGCGGCGGTTGAGCAGCTGCAGGTGTGGGGCCAGCGCAACAACATTCCGGTGATTGCCCAGCATACCGGCGCGGATTCCGCGTCCGTGATCTTTGACGCCATCCAGGCGGCGAAGGCGCGCAACGTGGACGTGCTGATTGCCGATACCGCAGGGCGTTTGCAGAACAAATCGCACCTGATGGAAGAATTGAAGAAAATCGTTCGCGTCATGAAGAAGCTGGACGAAGACGCACCGCATGAAATTATGCTGACCATTGATGCCAGCACCGGACAGAACGCCATCAGCCAGGCAAAACTGTTCCATGAAGCGGTAGGACTGACGGGGATCACGCTGACCAAACTGGACGGCACCGCGAAAGGCGGGGTGATTTTCTCCGTGGCTGACCAGTTCGGCATTCCTATCCGTTATATCGGTGTGGGCGAGCGTATTGAGGATTTACGTCCGTTTAAGGCGGACGACTTTATTGAGGCATTATTTGCCCGAGAGGACTAACAATGATTCGCTTTGAACACGTCAGCAAGGCCTATCTCGGTGGGAGACAAGCGCTGCAGGGGGTCACATTCCACCTGCAGCCGGGCGAGATGGCATTCCTGACCGGCCATTCCGGCGCGGGGAAAAGTACCCTGCTCAAGCTTATCTGTGGGATCGAGCGGCCAAGCGCCGGGAAGATCTTTTTCAGCGGCCATGAGATCAGCCGCCTGAAAAACCGTGAGGTGCCGTTCCTGCGTCGCCAGATCGGTATGATTTTCCAGGATCACCACCTGCTGATGGATCGCACCGTTTTCGATAACGTGGCCATTCCGCTGATTATTGCCGGCGCCAGCTATGACGATATCCGCCGCCGCGTCTCTGCGGCGCTGGATAAGGTCGGGCTACTGGACAAAGCGAAGAACTTCCCGATCCAGCTCTCCGGCGGTGAACAGCAGCGCGTGGGTATCGCCCGCGCGGTGGTGAACAAGCCTGCGGTGCTGCTGGCGGATGAACCGACCGGTAACCTGGACGATGCTCTGTCAGAAGGGATTTTGCGTCTGTTTGAGGAATTTAACCGCGTAGGGGTCACCGTATTGATGGCGACGCACGACATCGGGCTGATTTCCCGTCGTTCGTACCGCATGCTGACCCTGAGCGACGGTCATTTGCACGGAGGCCACGGTGAATAAGCGTGATGCAATAAACCAGATTCGGCAGTTCGGGAACCGGTTTGACCGTTTCCGTAAGCCGCAGGGCGGGGGTGACGGCAATCGTAATGCGCCGAAGCGCCAGAAGGCCGCGCCAAAACCGGCCTCCCGTAAAACCAACGTCTTTAACGAGCAGGTGCGCTACGCGTTCCACGGCGCGCTGCAGGACCTGAAAAGCAAACCGCTGGCGACGTTCCTGACGGTGATGGTGATTGCCATCTCCCTCACGCTGCCGAGCGTCTGCTATATGGTCTATAAAAACGTCAACCAGGCGGCCTCACAGTATTATCCGTCCCCGCAGATCACGGTCTATCTGGATAAAGCGCTCGACGATAACGCGGCGGCCCAGGTGGTTGGGCAAATTCAGGCCGAGCAGGGCGTGGAGAAGGTCAACTATCTCTCACGTGAAGACGCGCTGGGCGAGTTTCGTAACTGGTCTGGCTTTGGCGGCGCGCTGGATATGCTCGAAGAGAACCCGCTGCCCGCCGTGGCGGTGGTGATCCCGAAGCTAGATTTCCAGGGGACCGATTCGCTTAACACCCTGCGCGATCGCATCACGCGCATTAAGGGCATTGATGAAGTGCGCATGGATGACAGCTGGTTTGCGCGCCTTTCTGCTCTCACCGGGCTGGTAGGCCGCGTCGCGGCGATGATTGGCGTGTTGATGGTGGCGGCGGTCTTCCTCGTCATCGGCAACAGCGTGCGCCTGAGCATCTTTGCCCGTCGCGATACCATCAACGTGCAGAAACTGATTGGTGCGACGGATGGCTTCATCCTCCGACCGTTCCTTTACGGTGGCGCACTGCTCGGTTTTTCCGGCGCATTTCTTTCACTGATATTGTCAGAAATTTTGGTGATGCGGCTTTCCTCTGCCGTGACTGAAGTGGCGCAGGTTTTCGGAACGAAGTTTGATATCAGTGGCTTAGGGTTCGATGAGTGCCTGTTACTGCTGCTGGTGTGTTCGATGATTGGGTGGGTGGCAGCGTGGCTGGCAACCGTTCAACATTTACGTCACTTTACTCCCGACTAATAAAAGCGTGATATAATCTTTCCCTGCACCGAGATGTTCGCTCTGCAGGGAAAGCGTCCCTGTTGTCTCTTCCCCTGTTATCATCTCCATGTCACATTTTGTGCGTAATTTATTCACCGTTGCACCTGGAACTTGTGGATAAAATCACTGTCTGATAAAAGAGTGAATGCTAATCTCGTTGCTCAAACGCTTTGGCATGGTTGTTGCCTGACGGGGACAGCCTGGACCAGAAGAAATACTGAGAGGAATGAATGACCAAAGAAATGCAAACTTTAGCTTTAGCCCCTGTTGGTAACCTGGAATCTTATATCCGGGCTGCGAACACCTGGCCGATGTTAACGGCCGAGGAAGAAAAGGAGCTTGCTGAAAAGCTGCATTACCAGGGCGATCTGGAAGCAGCGAAAAAGCTGATCCTGTCTCACCTGCGCTTTGTTGTTCACATTGCTCGTAATTATGCGGGCTATGGCCTGCCGCAGGCGGACTTGATTCAGGAAGGTAACATCGGCCTGATGAAGGCTGTGCGTCGCTTTAACCCGGAAGTGGGTGTGCGACTCGTCTCCTTCGCCGTACACTGGATCAAGGCAGAGATTCATGAATACGTGCTGCGCAACTGGCGTATCGTGAAAGTCGCCACGACAAAAGCGCAACGCAAACTGTTCTTTAACCTGCGTAAAACCAAGCAGCGTCTGGGCTGGTTCAACCAGGATGAAGTGGAAATGGTGGCGCGCGAGCTGGGCGTAACCAGCAAAGACGTGCGTGAGATGGAATCCCGTATGGCCGCGCAGGACATGACCTTCGATATGTCCTCCGACGACGACGCCTCCGACAGCCAGCCGATGGCACCGGTTCTGTATCTGCAGGATAAAACCTCTAACTTTGCTGATGGCATCGAAGAGGACAACTGGGAAGATCAGGCCGCGAACAAGCTGACCCATGCGATGGAAGGCCTCGACGAACGTAGCCAGGATATTATCCGCGCCCGCTGGCTGGACGAAGACAACAAGTCCACGCTGCAGGAGCTGGCTGACCGTTACGGCGTCTCTGCAGAACGTGTGCGTCAGCTTGAAAAGAACGCCATGAAAAAACTTCGCGCCGCTATCGAAGCGTAATTTCCGCGAAGTACACCGAGAACCCCTGGATGAGAGTCTGGGGGTTTTGTTTTTTTAGCGCCCGCTCTGGCGAATTCCCTCCCCCTGGCAAACACTTACTGATGCGCTAAGCAGGCGACTTTCTCAGGGGGACAGGGTGAAAAACAACGAACTGAACGACCGGCGTTTACAGGCGACGCCGCGCGGCATCGGCGTGATGTGTAACTTCTATGCCGATAAAGCCGAAAACGCCACGGTGTGGGACGTGGAAGGCAATGAGTATATCGACTTCGCCGCCGGGATCGCGGTGCTGAATACCGGCCATCGGCATCCCAAAGTCATTTCCGCCATCGAAAAACAACTCCACGCGTTTACCCACACGGCCTACCAGATTGTGCCGTACGAAGGCTACGTGGCGCTTGCCGAGCGTATCAACGCACGCGTGCCCGTAGAAGGTCCTGCCAAAACGGCGTTCTTCTCCACGGGGGCTGAGGCGGTCGAAAACGCGGTCAAAATTGCGCGCGCCTATACCAAACGTCCTGGCCTTATCACCTTCGGCGGCGCGTTCCACGGCCGCACCTTTATGACCATGGCGCTTACCGGCAAAGTTGCGCCGTACAAGCTCGGCTTCGGACCCTTCCCCGGCTCGGTTTACCACGCGCAGTATCCGAATGAACTGCACGGCGTCAGCACCGCTGAGGCGTTGAAAAGCCTGGAACGTATCTTTAAAGCGGATATTGCTCCTGACCAGGTCGCGGCGATTATTCTCGAACCGGTTCAGGGGGAGGGCGGCTTCAACATTGCGCCTGCTGATTTTATGCAGGCTCTTCGCACCCTGTGCGATACCCACGGTATTTTGCTGATTGCCGACGAGGTGCAAAGCGGCTTCGCCCGCACCGGCAAGCTTTTCTCGATGGAACACCACTGCGTGAAGCCGGACCTGATCACCATGGCAAAAAGCCTGGCGGGCGGGATGCCGCTCTCGGCGGTATCGGGCCGTGCCGACGTGATGGACGCGCCTGCGCCGGGCGGGCTGGGCGGCACCTACGCGGGTAATCCGCTGGCGATTGCCGCAGCGCACGCGGTGCTGGACGTGATTGACGAGGAAGATCTCTGCACGCGCTCGGCGCATCTCGGCCATCACCTGGTGGAAGTGCTCAACAAAGCCAAGGAACACTGCCCGTATATCGCTGACATTCGCGGGCAGGGCTCGATGGTGGCGGTAGAGTTTAACGACCCGCAAACGGGCCAGCCTTCGCCGGAATTTACCCGCCAGGTGCAGGAACGTGCGTTGAACGAAGGGCTGCTTCTGCTGAGCTGCGGCGTCTACGGCAACGTTATCCGCTTCCTCTATCCGCTCACCATACCCGAAGCGCAGTTCCGTAAAGCGCTGGATATAATCTCCGCGTCGCTGACACGTTAAAGCCGCAAGCCCGGCGGTAAATCCTGCCGGGCTTATCATATATTCATTTCAAATTAGCTATTCCAAAATCATAAAAATCGGGTATGTTTTAGCAGAGTATGCTGAAAAAGCGCGGACAGCACACCTATAACTGACATAAAGCGCTGCACAACAACATCACAACAATCGTAATAACCATAATAATGGGGAATCTCAGGATGAACATGAAGGGTAAAGCGTTACTGGCAGGATGTATCGCGTTGGCATTCAGCACCATGGCACAGGCAGACATCAAGGTGGCTGTGGTTGGCGCAATGTCCGGTCCGGTAGCACAGTACGGCGACCAGGAATTTACCGGCGCTGAACAGGCGGTTGCAGACATTAATGCTAAGGGCGGTATCAAAGGCGAAAAACTGCAGATCGTAAAATATGATGATGCCTGTGACCCGAAACAAGCGGTCGCGGTCGCGAACAAAGTGGTGAACGACGGGATCAAATACGTTATCGGTCACCTGTGCTCTTCCTCTACTCAGCCCGCGTCTGACATCTACGAAGACGAAGGTATTCTGATGATCACCCCGGCAGCGACCGCACCGGAGCTGACTGCGCGTGGCTACAAGCTGACCCTGCGCACCACCGGTCTGGACTCTGACCAGGGTCCAACCGCGGCGAAATACATCGTTGAAAAAGTGAAGCCGAAGCGCATTGCTATCGTTCATGACAAGCAGCAGTACGGTGAAGGTCTGGCGCGTTCAGTGCAGGACAACCTCAAGAAAGCCAATGCCGACGTGGTGTTCTTCGACGGGATCACCGCCGGTGAGAAAGACTTCTCCACGCTGGTTGCGCGTCTGAAGAAAGAGAATATCGACTTTGTTTACTACGGCGGCTACCACCCGGAAATGGGCCAGATCCTGCGTCAGGCGCGCGCTGCGGGCCTGAAAACCCAGTTTATGGGCCCGGAAGGCGTGGCGAACGTTTCTCTGTCTAACATTGCGGGTGAATCAGCCGAAGGTCTGCTGGTGACCAAACCGAAGAACTACGACCAGGTCCCTGCGAACAAACCTATCGTAGATGCCATCAAGGCGAAGAAACAGGATCCAAGCGGCGCGTTCGTCTGGACCACCTACGCGGCGCTGCAGTCTCTGCAGGCAGGTCTGAACCAGTCAGCCGATCCGGCTGAAATTGCCACCTGGCTGAAAGCGAATACGGTCCAGACCGTCATGGGGCCACTCTCCTGGGACGCGAAGGGCGACCTGAAGGGCTTCGAGTTCGGCGTGTTTGACTGGCATGCCAATGGCACGGCGACAGACGCAAAATAATTTTCCCGTCTCCTTTCGCGCCGCAGGTGCGTTGGCTGCGTTATTCAACCCCGGTCACTTACTTATGTAAGCTCCCGGGGATTTCATAACTTGCCGCCTTCCTGCAACACGAAATGCTTGGGAAAATACAGTGGAGAATTTAGGCCGGGTAAGGCGCAGCCGCCACCCGGCTTTCTTTTAGCGCTTCTCCCACCCGCTCTCCTGCGCCGTAAAGCCTAACGCCTGCATAAACGCTGCCATCACGCCGCGGTCTTCCACGCCCACGTCGGCCATCCACCATGAGGTCACGCTTGGGTTTTCGCGGATCACTTCTTCAATTAAATACTGTCCCACGCCGCGACGACGGGTGACGTCACGAACGCGCAGTGAGTCCAGCGCTCCTTCTGTACCGCTCAGGGTGACGCGAACCGCAGCCAGCAGGCGCTCGTTAAAACGCGCGGCATAAATGCGGTGGGTCTCATCAACGCGCAGCGACGAAGGGGAATATTCCGGCCAGATCTTGCCCAGGTCGATATGATCCTGGTCGCTAAAGGTCACCAGACGCACGATAGTCAGTTTCATTAGCTACTTGTCCAAATCAAATTGAGTAGAGGCAGTGTACTCAATTTATTCACTCAGCGGCTTCCTCTTTTTATTCTCATTAACCAGGTGATTAGTTTTTTGGCAACGCGATGGGCAGTTTGAAAATACATGGATCGAAAAATAAGCAGAATTTTAACCTGAATGGTAGTGATTTATTCGGCGCTTTGTACCGTTATTTTATGCTGCAAACTGCACTTTTATTTGTTTATCTCTGCCTGATTTCAGAATATTATCTTTGCTTAATCGCCTGAAAAATAGAGATTTTAGTCTGGTTTTTGACAAAAACCTGCGCTAAACCATTAAAGGCACTGGTAAAAATAGCGTTGTTCATTAAAAGTACAGAATGCTTTTTAACCATAATAAAACAAAATATAAACACGACATCACTAATGGGGATTCAGAGATGAAAAGGAACGCGAAGACGTTAATCGCGGGGATGGTCGCACTGTCGATCTCGCATGCCGCCATGGCGGAGGACATTAAAGTTGCGGTAGTGGGCGCGATGTCCGGCCCTGTTGCCCAGTGGGGTGATATGGAGTTCAACGGTGCGCGCCAGGCCATCAAAGACATCAACGCTAAGGGCGGCATCAAAGGCGACAAGCTGGTGGGCGTAGAATATGACGACGCCTGCGATCCGAAACAGGCCGTCGCGGTCGCCAACAAAATCGTTAACGACGGCATCCAGTATGTTATCGGCCACCTGTGCTCGTCGTCCACCCAGCCCGCTTCTGACATCTACGAAGACGAAGGCATTCTGATGATCACCCCTGGCGCCACTAACCCTGAGCTGACCCAGCGCGGATACCAGCACATCATGCGTACCGCGGGGCTGGACTCCTCTCAGGGGCCAACCGCCGCCAAATACATCCTTGAAACCGTCAAGCCGCAGCGTATCGCCATTATTCATGACAAGCAGCAGTACGGCGAAGGCCTGGCGCGCTCCGTTCAGGACGGCCTGAAAAAAGGCGGCGCAAACATCGTCTTTTTCGACGGGATTACCGCCGGTGAGAAAGACTTTTCCGCGCTGATCGCCCGCCTGCAAAAAGAGAATATCGACTTTGTTTACTACGGCGGCTACTACCCGGAGATGGGCCAGATGCTGCGTCAGGCGCGCGCCACCGGTCTGAAGACCCAGTTTATGGGGCCAGAGGGCGTGGGCAATGCCTCTCTGTCAAACATCGCCGGGGATTCTGCTGAAGGCATGCTGGTGACGATGCCAAAACGCTATGACCAGGATCCGGCCAACAAGGCTATCGTGGATGCGCTCAAGGCGCAGAAGAAAGATCCGAGTGGTCCGTACGTCTGGATCACCTACGCCGCCGTACAGTCTCTGGCCACCGCGCTGGAACGCTCCGGCAGCAAAGAACCGCTGGATCTGGTGAAAGATTTAAAAGCACACGGGGCGAACACCGTGATTGGGCCGCTGAACTGGGATGAGAAAGGCGATCTGAAGGGATTTGAGTTTGGTGTCTTTAAGTGGCACGCCGACGGTTCATCCTCGGCCGCCAAATAATTATCCCACCGCCCGGACTGACGGGCGGGTATAAAAAGGTTTGCATATGTCCGAGCAGTTTCTCTATTTCCTGCAGCAGATGTTTAACGGCGTTACGCTGGGAAGCACCTACGCGCTGATCGCCATCGGCTATACGATGGTTTACGGCATTATCGGCATGATCAACTTCGCCCACGGCGAGGTCTACATGATCGGTAGCTATGTCTCCTTTATGATCATCGCCGCGCTGATGATGATGGGCATCGACAGCAGCTGGCTGCTGGTCGCAGCCGGGTTTGTTGGCGCGATTGTAATTGCCAGCGCCTACGGCTGGAGCATCGAGCGCGTGGCCTACCGGCCGGTGCGCAGCTCCAAGCGTCTGATTGCGTTGATTTCCGCGATCGGGATGTCGATCTTCCTGCAAAACTACGTCAGCCTCACCGAAGGCTCGCGTGACGTGGCGCTGCCAAGCCTGTTTAACGGCCAGTGGATTGTGGGGGCCAGTGAAAACTTCTCGGCTTCTATCACCACTATGCAGCTGGTTATCTGGGTCGTGACCTTTATTGCGATGCTCGCCCTGACGCTGTTCATCCGCTACTCGCGTATGGGTCGCGCCTGCCGCGCCTGCGCAGAAGACCTGAAGATGGCGAGCCTGCTCGGCATCAACACCGACCGCGTGATTGCCCTGACCTTCGTGATTGGCGCCGCGATGGCGGCCGTCGCAGGCGTGCTGCTCGGCCAGTTCTACGGCGTGATCAACCCGTACATCGGCTTTATGGCCGGGATGAAAGCCTTTACCGCGGCGGTTCTGGGCGGTATCGGCAGTATTCCGGGGGCGATGATCGGCGGCCTGATCCTGGGCGTGGCGGAAGCGCTCTCCTCGGCGTATCTGAGCACTGAGTATAAAGATGTGGTGTCGTTTGCCCTGCTGATTCTGGTTCTGCTGGTGATGCCTACCGGTATTCTGGGCCGTCCGGAGGTAGAGAAAGTATGAAACCGATGCATTTTGCAATGGCGCTGCTCTCTGCCGCCATGTTCTTCGTGCTGGCGGGCGTCTTTATGGGCGTCCAGTTAGGTCTGGACGGGACGAAGCTGGTGGTAGACGCCGCCCCCGACATCCGCTGGCAGTGGGTATTTATCGGCACTGCCGTGGTGTTCCTGTTCCAGCTGCTGCGTCCGCTGTTCCAGAAGTCGCTGAAAAACGTCTCCGGGCCGAAATTCGTTCTGCCGGCCATCGACGGGTCAACCGTTAAGCAGAAGCTGTTCCTCGTGGCGCTGCTGGTGGCCGCCGTGGCGTGGCCGTTTGTGGTCTCTCGTGGAACCGTAGATATCGCTACCCTGACCATGATCTACGTGATTCTTGGTCTTGGTCTGAACGTGGTGGTGGGGCTATCTGGCCTGCTGGTGCTTGGCTACGGCGGCTTCTACGCCATCGGCGCCTACACCTTCGCGCTGCTGAACCACTATTACGGCCTCGGCTTCTGGACCTGTCTGCCGCTGGCGGGGCTGGTCTCCGCCGCAGCCGGTTTCCTGCTTGGCTTCCCGGTGCTGCGCCTGCGCGGTGACTACCTGGCGATCGTGACCTTAGGCTTCGGTGAAATCGTCCGTATCCTGCTGCTGAACAACACCGAAGTGACCGGCGGCCCGAACGGCATCAGCCAGATCCCGAAACCGACCTTCTTCGGTCTGGAGTTCAGCCGTACCGCCCGCGAAGGCGGCTGGGATACCTTCAGTAACTTCTTCGGCGTGAAGTATGACCCGTCCGACCGCGTGATCTGGCTCTATCTGGTGGCGCTGCTGCTGGTGGTGATCACCCTGTTCGTGATTAACCGCCTGCTGCGCATGCCGCTGGGCCGCGCGTGGGAAGCACTGCGCGAGGATGAGATTGCCTGCCGTTCCCTGGGCCTGAACCCGACACGCATCAAGCTGACCGCGTTCACCATCAGCGCCGCGTTTGCCGGTTTCGCCGGGACGCTGTTTGCCGCGCGTCAGGGCTTCGTCAGCCCGGAATCGTTCACCTTTGCCGAATCTGCCTTTGTGCTGGCGATTGTGGTGCTCGGCGGGATGGGCTCGCAGTTCGCCGTTATCCTCGCGGCCATCCTGCTGGTGGTTTCGCGCGAGCTGATGCGCGACTTTAACGAATACAGCATGTTAATGCTGGGTGGTTTGATGGTGCTGATGATGATCTGGCGTCCGCAGGGCTTGCTGCCGATGACCCGTCCACAGCTGAAGCTGAAGAACGGGCAAGCGAAAGGAGAGCAGGCATGAGTCAGCCATTATTATCCGTTAACGGTCTGATGATGCGTTTTGGCGGCCTGCTGGCGGTCAACAATGTGTCACTGGATCTGCACAAGAAAGAGATTGTCTCCCTGATTGGCCCGAACGGCGCGGGGAAAACCACCGTCTTTAACTGCCTGACCGGCTTCTACAAGCCGACGGGCGGCACAATCATGCTGCGCGACAAGCACCTTGAAGGGCTGCCGGGCCAGCAGATTGCCCGCATGGGCGTGGTGCGTACCTTCCAGCACGTGCGTCTGTTCCGCGAGATGACGGTGATTGAGAACCTGCTGGTTGCGCAGCATCAGCAGCTGAAAACCGGGCTGTTCTCCGGTCTGCTGAAAACCCCGGCCTTCCGCCGCGCCCAGGATGAAGCGCTCGATCGCGCCGCCACCTGGCTCGACCGAATTGGCCTGCTGCAGCACGCCAACCGTCAGGCGAGCAACCTGGCCTACGGCGACCAGCGTCGTCTGGAGATTGTGCGCTGCATGGTCACCCAGCCGGAAATCCTGATGCTCGACGAACCGGCGGCGGGCCTCAACCCGAAAGAGACCAAAGAGCTGGACGAGCTGATTGCCGAGCTGCGCGATCACCACGACACCACCATTCTGCTGATTGAGCACGACATGAAGCTGGTAATGGGCATTTCCGACCGTATCTACGTGGTTAACCAGGGTACGCCGCTGGCAAACGGCACGCCGGAAGAGATCCGCAACAACCCGGACGTGATCCGCGCATACCTGGGTGAGGCATAAGATGGAAAAAGCGATGTTAACGTTCGACAAGGTCAACGCGCACTACGGCAAGATCCAGGCGCTGCACGACGTCAGCCTGCATATCAATCAGGGTGAAATCGTGACCCTGATTGGCGCCAACGGCGCGGGCAAAACCACGCTGCTCGGCACCCTGTGCGGCGACCCGCGCGCCACCAGCGGGCGGATTGTGTTTGATGGCAAAGACATTACCGACTGGCAGACCGCCAGAATCATGCGCGAGGCGGTGGCGATTGTTCCGGAAGGGCGCCGCGTGTTCTCGCGTATGACGGTGGAAGAGAACCTGGCGATGGGCGGGTTCTTCGCCCACCGCGATGAATACCAGACCCGCATCAAGTGGGTGTACGAACTCTTCCCGCGCCTGTGGGAGCGCCGCATTCAGCGTGCGGGCACCATGTCCGGCGGTGAGCAGCAGATGCTGGCGATCGGCCGCGCGCTGATGAGCCAGCCGCGCCTGCTGCTGCTGGATGAGCCGTCGCTCGGCCTGGCGCCAATCATCATCCAGCAGATATTCGACACCATCGAGCAGCTGCGCAAAGAGGGGATGACCATCTTCCTCGTCGAGCAGAACGCCAACCAGGCGCTGAAGCTCGCCGACCGTGGCTACGTGCTGGAGAACGGCCGCGTGGTGCTGGAAGACACCGGCGACGCGCTGCTGGCGAACGAAGCGGTGCGGAGCGCGTATCTGGGCGGCTGAGCCGTCTGTATCGCCCGGTGGCGCTTACGCTTACCGGGCCTACGGTATCAACCAGGCCGGGTAAGGCGAAGCCGCCACCCGGCTTTTTCACATAAACCCCCTTCACACAACCATCATCCCCCTGACCCTTTACTGTCACTTATCTGTAAACAAACAGTTATTTTTCTGTCATTCGAGCATGTCATGTTACCTCGCGAGCATAAAACGCGTGATATCGCGCATCCGGCACAATAAGAGAGATGACAATGACATCGTTACGACACACAGCTTTGGGTCTGGCACTGGGTCTGGCTTTTGCGACGAACGCAATGGCTGTGACGACCATTCCGTTCTGGCATTCCATGGAAGGGGAGTTGGGTAAAGAAGTTGACTCCCTGGCGCAGCGTTTCAACGACACCCATCCGGATTACAAAATTGTGCCGGTGTACAAAGGCAACTACGAGCAGAGCCTGAGCGCGGGCATCGCCGCCTTCCGTACAGGCAACGCGCCTGCACTGTTACAGGTTTATGAAGTGGGCACCGCCACGATGATGGCCTCCAAAGCCATCAAGCCGGTCTATGAAGTATTCAAAGAAGCGGGTATCAACTTCGATGAATCCCAGTTTGTACCGACCGTAGCGGGTTACTACACCGATTCCAAAACCGGCCATCTGCTGTCTCAGCCGTTTAACAGCTCTACGCCGGTGCTGTACTACAACAAAGACGCATTCAAAAAAGCCGGCTTAGACCCGGAGCAGCCGCCAAAAACCTGGCAGGACCTGGCCGAATACACCGCGAAGCTGAAAGCGGCGGGAATGAAGTGCGGCTACGCCAGCGGCTGGCAGGGCTGGATCCAGATTGAAAACTTCAGCGCCTGGCACGGCCTGCCGGTTGCGACCAAAAACAACGGCTTCGACGGCACCGATGCGGTACTGGAGTTCAACAAGCCGGAGCAGGTGAAGCACATTGCGCTGCTTGCCGATCTGAACAAGAAGGGCGACTTCAGCTACTTCGGGCGTAAAGACGAATCCACCGAGAAGTTCTACAACGGCGACTGTGCCATTACCACCGCCTCGTCCGGCTCTCTGGCGGACATCCGTCACTACGCCAAATTCAACTACGGCGTGGGCATGATGCCGTACGACGCTGACGTGAAGGGCGCGCCGCAGAACGCCATCATCGGCGGGGCGAGCCTGTGGGTGATGCAGGGTAAAGACAAGGGTACCTATAAAGGCGTAGCCGAGTTCCTCGACTTCCTGGCGAAGCCGGAAAATGCCGCCGAATGGCACCAGAAGACCGGCTACCTGCCGATCACCAAAGCCGCGTATGACCTGACCCGCGAGCAGGGCTTCTACAGCAAGAACCCGGGCGCGGATATCGCGACGCGTCAGATGCTGAACAAGCCGCCGTTGCCGTTCACCAAAGGCCTGCGCCTGGGCAACATGCCGCAGATCCGCACCATTGTGGATGAGGAGCTGGAAAGCGTCTGGACCGGTAAGAAAACGCCACAGCAGGCGCTGGATTCCGCGGTAGAGCGCGGGAATCAGCTGCTGCGCCGCTTTGAGCAGTCGACGAAATCGTAATTCAAACCTGCCCCTCACCCCGGCCCTCTCCCCAAAGGGGCGAGGGAGAAAAGACGGCTCCGTGCAGTCCCCTCTCCCCTCTGGGGAGAGGGCTAGGGTGAGGGGTGAATACCTACAGAGCTAACCTATGTCATCATCCCGTCCGGTGTTCCGTTCCCGCTGGCTGCCGTACCTGCTGGTCGCGCCTCAGCTGGTCATCACCGTTATCTTCTTTATCTGGCCTGCGGGCGAAGCGCTGTGGTACTCGGTACAAAGCGTCGATCCGTTTGGGCTTTCCAGCCAGTTTGTCGGGCTGGACAACTTTACCGCGCTGTTCAATGACAGCTACTACCTGGACTCCTTCTGGACGACGATGAAGTTCAGCGCGCTGGTCACCGTCAGCGGCCTTGTTGCCTCGCTATTTTTCGCCGCGCTGGTCGATTACGTGGTGCGTGGCAGCCGCCTGTATCAGACCCTGATGCTGCTGCCTTACGCCGTGGCGCCCGCCGTCGCCGCCGTGCTGTGGATTTTCCTGTTTAACCCCGGTCGCGGGCTGATTACCCACTTCCTGGCTGAGTTCGGCTACGACTGGAACCACGCCCAGAACAGCGGCCAGGCCATGTTCCTGGTGGTGTTCGCCTCGGTGTGGAAGCAGATTAGCTATAACTTCCTGTTCTTCTTTGCCGCGCTGCAGTCCATTCCGCGTTCGCTGGTGGAAGCCGCCGCGATTGACGGCGCAGGGCCGATTCGTCGCTTCTTCAGGCTGTCGCTGCCGCTGATCGCCCCGGTAAGCTTCTTCCTGCTGGTGGTTAACCTCGTTTACGCCTTCTTCGACACCTTCCCGGTAATCGATGCGGCCACCGCAGGCGGCCCGGTGCAGGCGACCACCACGCTGATTTACAAAATCTATCGCGAAGGCTTCGCCGGGCTGGATCTCTCCGCCTCTGCCGCGCAGTCGGTTGTGCTGATGTTCCTCGTCATCATCCTCACGGTGGTGCAGTTCCGCTATGTCGAAAGTAAGGTGCGCTATCAATGATTGAGAACCGTCGCGGGCTGACGATTTTCAGCCATACCATGCTGATTTTAGGGATCATCGTCATCCTCTTCCCGCTGTACGTGGCCTTTGTTGCCGCCACGCTGGACACCAAAGCGGTGTTCGATACGCCGATGACGCTGATCCCCGGCGGCCACCTCTTTGAGAACATGAAGACCATCTGGACCCAGGGCGTGGGCGCCAACAGCGCACCGTTCTGGCTGATGATGCTCAACAGCTTCATCATGGCGTTTGGCATTACGGTCGGCAAAATTACGGTGTCGATGCTTTCGGCGTTCGCCATCGTCTGGTTCCGCTTTCCGCTGCGTAACCTCTTCTTCTGGATGATCTTCATCACGTTGATGCTGCCGGTTGAGGTGCGTATCTTCCCGACGGTGGAGGTGATCGCCAACCTGAAGATGCTCGACAGCTACGCGGGCTTAACCCTGCCGCTGATGGCCTCGGCGACCGCCACCTTCCTCTTCCGCCAGTTCTTTATGACCCTGCCGGACGAGCTGGTTGAAGCCGCGCGCATCGACGGCGCCTCACCGATGCGCTTCTTCCGCGACATCGTGCTGCCGCTGTCGAAAACCAACCTTGCGGCGCTGTTTGTGATCACCTTTATCTACGGCTGGAACCAGTACCTGTGGCCGCTGCTGATTATTCAGGACGTCAATCTCGGCACCGCCGTGGCGGGCATCAAAGGCATGATTGCCACCGGCGAAGGCACCACCCTCTGGAACCAGGTGATGGCGGCGATGCTGCTCACCCTTATCCCACCCGTAGTCATTGTTTTAGCCATGCAGCGCGCGTTTGTCCGCGGCCTGGTCGATAGCGAGAAATAAGATGGCAGGTTTAAAACTTCAGGCAGTAACCAAAAGCTGGGACGGCAAAACCCAGGTGATCCAGCCGCTGACGCTCGACGTGGCGGACGGGGAGTTTATCGTGATGGTCGGCCCGTCCGGCTGCGGCAAATCCACCCTGCTGCGCATGGTGGCGGGGCTGGAGCGCGTGACGTCCGGGGACATCTGGATTGACCGCCAGCGCGTCACCGAGATGGAGCCGAAAGACAGAGGTATCGCGATGGTCTTCCAGAACTACGCTCTCTACCCGCACATGAGCGTGGAGGAGAACATGGCCTGGGGGCTGAAAATCCGCGGCATGGGCAAAGGCCATATCGAGGAGCGTGTGAAAGAAGCCGCCCGCATTCTGGAGCTGGACAGCCTGCTCAAGCGCCGCCCGCGCGAGCTCTCCGGCGGCCAGCGCCAGCGCGTAGCGATGGGGCGCGCCATCGTGCGCGATCCGGCGGTATTCCTGTTCGACGAGCCGCTCTCTAACCTCGACGCCAAGCTGCGCGTGCAGATGCGTCTTGAGCTGCAGCAATTGCACCGTCGTCTGAAAACCACCTCGCTGTACGTTACCCACGATCAGGTCGAAGCCATGACCCTCGCCCAGCGCGTGATGGTGATGAACAAAGGCGTTGCCGAGCAGATTGGTACCCCGGTGGAAGTGTATGAGAAACCGGCTACCCGCTTTGTGGCGAGCTTTATCGGCAGCCCGGCGATGAACCTGCTGGAAGGGCGTATCAGCAGCGCGGGCTCGCACTTTGAGCTGGAAAGCGGGATGGCATTGCCAATCAACTGGTACTATCGTGGCTACGCCGGGCGTAAGATGACGCTCGGTATCCGCCCGGAACATATCGGTTTAACCTCTCAGGCGGAAGGCGGCGTGCCGCTGATCATGGACACGCTGGAGATGTTGGGTGCAGATAACCTGGCGCACGGGCGCTGGGGCGAGCAAAAGATGGTGGTGCGTCTGGCACATCAGGAGCGCCCTAAAGCAGGCAGCACGCTGTGGCTGCACCTGCCGGAAAATCATCTGCACCTGTTTGACGGTGAAACAGGACAACGAGTATGAGCAACTGGCCTTATCCCCACGTCGTCGCCCACCGCGGCGGCGGTAAGCTGGCGCCGGAAAACACGCTGGCGGCGATTGACGTCGGCGCGCGCTACGGTCACACGATGATCGAGTTCGACGCCAAGCTGTCGAAAGACGGCGAAATTTTCCTGCTGCATGACGATAACCTTGAACGCACCAGCAACGGCTGGGGCGTGGCGGGCGAGCTGCCGTGGCGCGATCTGCTGAAAGTTGACGCCGGAAGCTGGTACAGCGGCGAATTTAAAGGCGAACCGCTGCCGCTGCTGGCGGAAGTAGCCGATCGCTGTCGCCAGCACGGCATGATGGCCAATATCGAAATCAAACCGACCACCGGCACCGGGCTGCTGACGGGCAAAGTGATTGCCCTTGCCGCGCGCGAGCTGTGGGAAGGGATGACCGCGCCGCTGCTCTCCTCGTTTGAAATTGACGCACTGGAAGCGGCACAGGCGGCCGTGCCGGAGCTGCCGCGCGGGCTGCTGCTTGACGAGTGGCGCGAGGACTGGCGCGAGCTGACGACGCGCTTAGCGTGCGTCTCTATTCATCTCAACCACAAGCTGCTGGATGAGGCGCGGGTGAAGATGCTGAAGGACGCGGGTCTGCATATTCTGGTTTACACCGTCAATAAACCCCAGCGCGCGGCCGAACTGCTGCGCTGGGGGGTGGACAGCATCTGCACCGATGCAATCGACCTGATCGGCCCGGACTTTAGTTCTGCGGATTAAGCATACTGCCATTCGACTGCGGCGGCAGCATATGCTGCTGTCCGCTACCTGACGACGTCATTCCCCCTAACATCCCGCCGTTTTTATTTGGCAACGGTTGCTCGCGCACCTGCCCCTGCTGCACGCGCTGGGTGTTGGCGTTCATCTGATTTTGCAGGCTTTGCTGCTGCACCTGGGTCTGCGTTCTCAGCTGCTGATTCAACATCCCTTTTTGCTGCTGCTGCTGGCTCATCATCTCGGTCTGCATACGCTGCTGGCTCGGGATGACGTAACCCTGCTGATTCGGGTTATTCATGGTGTTGAGGGGCTGTGCGAGCGCGGCAAACGGGATCAGCGCCGTAAGAATCAATAAGCGTTTCATTGTCATTTCCTCCTTTTGAGGTCTCTCTTAAGTTTACCCTGATTTCACCATGACGATGATTTTTTAGGAGTTGTGAACCAGGCTTAAGCGGGGAATATGGATCCCTTCACCTGGAGAACAATAATGATGAAACCAACGTTTTTGCGCTGGGTCGCCCTCGCCGCGCTGATGGCTGGCGGTACATTTAGCGTGGCGGCGAACCCGCCCGCGGCGCCTCCGGTCTCTTACGGCGTGGAGGAAGATGTTTTTCATCCCGTGCGGGCAACCCACGGCATGGTGGCATCCGTGGATGCGCTGGCGACCCGCGTGGGCGTCGATATTCTCAGACAGGGCGGTAACGCGGTGGATGCCGCGGTCGCCGTCGGCTACGCGCTGGCGGTGACGCACCCGCAAGCGGGGAACCTGGGCGGTGGCGGCTTTATGATGCTGCGCACCAAAGACGGGAAAACCACCGCCATCGACTTCCGTGAAATGGCGCCTTCTCAGGCGTCACGGGACATGTTCCTTGATGACCAGGGCAACCCGGACAGTAAAAAATCCCTGACCTCGCATCTCGCGTCCGGCACGCCGGGCACCGTTGCGGGCTTCTCGCTGGCGCTGGAAAAATACGGCACGATGCCGCTGAACAAGGTGGTGCAGCCTGCCATCAAGCTGGCGCGGGAGGGCTTTGTGGTGAATGACGCGCTGGCAGACGACCTCAAAACCTACGGCAGCGAAGTCATTCCGAATCATGAAAACAGCAAGGCCATCTTCTGGAAAGACGGCGAGCCGCTGAAGAAGGGCGATAAGCTGGTGCAAAAAAACCTCGCTAAAAGCCTGGAGCTGATTGCGGAGCACGGTCCGGACGCCTTCTACAAAGGGGCGATTGCCGATCAGATTGCGGAAGAGATGCAGAAGAACGGCGGGCTCATCACCAAAGCGGATCTGGCGGACTACAGGGCGGTGGAGCGCGAGCCGATTAGCGGCACCTACCGCGGCTACGAGGTGTTCTCCATGCCGCCGCCGTCTTCCGGGGGCATTCACATCGTGCAGATCCTCAACATTCTTGAAAACTTCGATATGCACAAGTTCGGCTTCGGCAGCGCGGATGCCATGCAGATAATGGCGGAAGCGGAAAAACGCGCCTACGCCGACCGCTCGGAATATCTCGGCGATCCGGACTTCGTGAAGGTGCCATGGCAGGCGCTGACCAACAAGGCGTACGCCAAATCCATTGCCGATCAGATCGATATCAACAAGGCCAAGCCGTCGAGCGAGATCCGCCCCGGCAAGCTGGCGCCGTATGAAAGCAACCAGACCACCCACTTCTCGGTGGTGGATAAAGACGGTAACGCGGTGGCGGTGACCTATACGCTCAACACCACGTTTGGCACCGGGATTGTGGCGGGCAATAGCGGCATTCTGCTGAACAACGAGATGGATGACTTCTCCGCCAAGCCGGGCGTGCCGAACGTCTATGGGCTGGTCGGCGGTGATGCGAATGCGGTAGGGCCGAAGAAACGTCCGCTGTCGTCCATGTCGCCCACCATCGTGGTGAAAGAGGGCAAAACCTGGCTGGCAACCGGCAGCCCGGGCGGTAGCCGAATTATCACCACAGTATTGCAGATGGTGGTGAACAGCATTGACTTTGGGATGAACGTCGCCGAAGCCACCAACGCCCCGCGCTTCCATCATCAGTGGCTGCCGGACGAGCTGCGCGTCGAGAAGGGCTTTAGCCCGGACACCATTAAACTGCTTGAGCAGCGTGGGCAGAAGGTGGCGGTGAAAGAGGCGATGGGCAGCACCCAGAGCATTATGGTAGGGCCGGACGGAGCGCTGTTTGGCGCATCAGATCCGCGTTCGGTGGATGATTTAACGGCGGGGTATTGATGTATTGCCCGGTGGCGCTGCGGTTACCGGGCCTACAACTGCACGAACGTAGGCCGGGCAAGGCGAAGCCGCCACCCGGCAAATCACTACTTCATTCTCGCCATATAATACGCATCCACATACTCGCCGTTGCGCAGGGCAAATTTCTTGCCGGTCCCTTCGATTTCAAAACCAAACTTTTCATAGAGGGTAACTGCCGCGGGGTTATCGGCAAAGACCGTGAGTTCGATACGTTCAATGCGCAACCAGTTGTCACACAGGTTGATCATCTCGCTCATGAGCCTGCGGCCTACGCCGCGTCCCTGCATATCCGCAGCCACGCTGATGCCGAATGTGGCAACATGGCTGCGACGCGGGTTTTCCATTACGTCCAGCGCCATATGTCCAATAACGCGCTGGTCAAGACAGGCAACGAGATGGCGCCGGCCTGGTTTTGTCGCAACGCGTTCGTGCCACATTTCCATAGAAGGATGAGGGAGTTGTAGCGTGTCGTGATACACATCAGGATGCGACATGATGTCACGTAAAGCTTCTGCATCGCTGGGTTCGATGTGGCGTATCACTATCTCACTCATTCCTTGTTCCTCAGTCAGTTAAAAGTCCCTTCCAACATCAATGACTTTAAAATTTGAGTCAACCGCTATTTTTTGCAAAAAGTATTGGACAAGTGCGAATGAGAATGATTATTATTGCTCTGCATTCAGGAAGACCCCTACGGGAACCTGAAAGCACGACATTGCTCACATTGCTTCCAGTATTACTTTAGCCAGCTTTTAGCTGGCTTTTTTTTTGTTATGGTTAGACTCAGTAACCTTCCAAAAGGACTGAGCCATGACACTACACTGTGCATTTATTGGATTTGGTAAAAGCACCACCCGCTACCACCTGCCGTATGTCCTCAACCGTAAAGATACCTGGCATGTGGCCCATATCTACCGCCGCCGCGCGAAGCCGGAAGAGCAATCTCCGCAGTACTCCCACATCCACTTCACCAGCGATCTCGACGAGGTGCTTAACGACCCACAGGTGAAGCTGGTGATTGTCTGCACCCACGCCGACAGCCATTTTGACTATGCCAAACGCGCGCTCAATGCGGGTAAAAACGTGCTGGTAGAAAAGCCGTTCACCCCGACCATTGCCGAAGCGAAAGAGCTGTTCGCGCTGGCGAAAAGCAAAGGCCTGACCGTTACGCCGTACCAGAACCGTCGCTTTGACAGCTGCTTTCTGACGGCGAAAAAAGCGATTGAAAGCGGCAAGCTCGGCAACATCGTGGAAATCGAAAGTCACTTCGATTACTACCGTCCTGTGGCGGAAACGCAACCCGGACTGCCTCAGGATGGTTCGTTCTATGGTCTGGGCGTGCACACCATGGACCAGATCATCTCCCTGTTTGGCCGCCCGGACCACGTGGCGTATGACATTCGCAGCCTGCGCAACAAAGCCAATCCGGACGATACCTTCGAAGCCCAGCTGTTCTACGGCGACCTGAAGGCCATCGTCAAAACCAGCCACCTGGTGAAGATCGACTACCCGAAATTTATCGTTCACGGTACCCGGGGTTCGTTCATTAAGTACGGCATTGACCAGCAGGAGACCAGCCTGAAGGCCAATATCATGCCGGGCGAGCCGGGATTTGCCGCAGACGATTCCGTGGGCGTGCTGGAGTATGTGAACGACGAGGGCATGACGGTCACAGAAACGCTGAAGCCGGAAACCGGCGACTATGGCCGCGTCTACGATGCGCTGTTTGAGACCCTCACAAACGGCACGGCGAATTACGTCAAGGAATCTGACGTTCTGACCAACCTCGAAATCCTTGAACGGGCCTTCGAACAGGCTTCTCCTGCCACGATATCCCTCGAGAAATAAGCAAAAACGGCTCCTCTGCGCTTGTTCATAATTTTTGAACAGAGGAGTCAATTTTCACCCTCTATGATCCCAGACCGTTTGCGTCCACACTTACTCCATCGAAACGAACTGAGGGTGAAAACAATGATCTACTTACGCAAAGCAAACGAACGTGGTCACGCGAATCATGGCTGGCTGGACTCATGGCATTCATTCTCGTTTGCCGACTACTACGACCCGAACTTCATGGGCTTCTCCGCGCTGCGCGTGATTAACGACGACGTGATTGATGCAGGCCAGGGCTTCGGTACCCACCCGCACAAAGACATGGAAATCCTTACCTATGTGCTGGAAGGCGCGGTTGAGCACCAGGACAGCATGGGCAACAAAGAGCAGGTTCCGGCGGGCGAGTTCCAGATTATGAGCGCGGGTACCGGGGTGCGTCACTCCGAGTACAACCCGAGCAAAACGGAAAAACTGCACCTGTATCAAATCTGGATCATTCCAGAAGAGACCGGCATCACGCCGCGCTACGAGCAGCGCCGCTTCGACGCGAAACAGGGCAAACAGCTGGTGCTCTCCCCGGATGCGCGTGAAGGTTCCCTGAAGGTGCATCAGGATATGGAGCTGTACCGCTGGGCGCTGGCGAAAGACGAACAGTCTGTGCACCAGATTGCCGCCAACCGCCGCGTCTGGATCCAGGTGGTGAAAGGTGACGTGTCCATCAACGGCACCAAAGCGACAACCGCCGATGGCCTGGCCGTCTGGGATGAGCAGGCGCTCTCCGTGCATGCCGACAGCGAAAGTGAAATTCTGCTGTTTGACCTGCCGCCGGTGTAATAAATCATAAATAAATGCCCATCCTTCCCTTTGACAGGGGAAGGATGGGCTTTGTCCGTGATAAACTGAGCAAATCTCTCACTTCAAGATTTCTCAGGACGATGAAAAAGAAACGCCCCGTACTTCAGGATGTCGCCGATCGCGTCGGTGTGACCAAAATGACGGTCAGCCGTTTTTTACGTAACCCGGAACAGGTTTCCGTAGCGTTACGTGGCAAGATTGCCGCTGCCCTTGATGAACTGGGTTATATCCCCAACCGCGCGCCCGATATCCTCTCCAATGCGACCAGCCGCGCGGTGGGCGTCCTGCTTCCTTCTCTGACCAACCAGGTATTTGCCGAAGTATTACGTGGAATCGAAAGCGTCACCGATGCGTTTGGCTACCAGACCATGCTCGCCCACTACGGGTACAAGCCGGAACTCGAAGAGGAACGTCTGGAATCGATGCTTTCCTGGAACATTGACGGCCTGATTTTAACCGAACGTACCCACACTGCCCGCACGCTCAAAATGATTGAAGTGGCCGGTATTCCGGTCGTGGAGCTGATGGACAGCCAGTCGCCATGCCTCGACATCGCCGTGGGGTTTGATAACTTCGAAGCGGCGCGTCAGATGACGGCGGCCATCATCGCCCGCGGGCATCGTCATATCGCCTATCTGGGTGCGCGTCTTGATGAACGTACTATCATCAAACAGAAGGGATACGAGCAGGCGATGCTCGACGCGAACTTAACCCCGTACAGCGTGATGGTGGAGCAGTCCTCTTCCTATACGTCGGGTATTGAGCTGATGCGTCAGGCGCGACGCGAGTATCCGCAACTGGACGGTATTTTCTGTACCAACGATGACCTTGCGGTCGGCGCAGCGTTTGAGTGTCAGCGTCTGGGGCTGAAGATCCCTGATGATATGGCGATCGCCGGTTTCCACGGCCACGATATTGGCCAGGTGATGGAGCCGCGTCTGGCGAGCGTCCTGACCCCGCGTGAACGTATGGGCCGCATTGGCGCAGAACGCCTGCTGGCGCGCATTCGTGGCGAGACGGTTACCCCGAAAATGTTAGATTTAGGTTTCACCTTGTCACCGGGTGGATCTATTTGAACTGACAAATTTGAAGTAGCTCACACTTATTCACTTCGCGCACGTTTGGATATTGCTTCTCTTTTGCCCCGGCAGGACAATGTTACCGATAAATGTTACCCGTAACAATTGACTGAGGGACACCCTTTGAGCACGACTAATCACGATCACCACGTCTACGTCCTGATGGGCGTTTCCGGTAGCGGGAAATCAGCCGTGGCCAGCGAAGTGGCGCATCAACTCCAGGCTGCGTTTCTTGATGGCGACTTCCTCCATCCGCGCAGCAACATCATGAAAATGGCCTCCGGCGAGCCGCTGAACGACGACGACCGCAAACCGTGGTTGCAGGCGCTGAATGACGCCGCGTTCGCGATGCAGCGTACCAATAAAGTCTCCCTGATCGTCTGCTCCGCGCTGAAAAAAACCTACCGCGACCTGCTGCGTGACGGCAACCCGAATCTCTCTTTCATCTACCTGAAAGGGGATTTCGAAGTGATTGAAAGCCGCCTGAAGGCGCGTAAAGGTCACTTCTTCAAAACCCAGATGCTGGTGACGCAGTTTGAAGCGCTGCAGGAGCCGGGTGAAGACGAAAAAGACGTCTTAGTGGTTGATATCGATCAGTCACTGGAGGGTGTTGTTGCCAGCACCATCGAGGTCATTAATAAAAGGCAGTAAGTTTTGAGTACATTAACGCTAGTTTTGACAGCAGTGGGTTCGGTATTGCTGCTGCTGTTTTTAGTGATGAAGGCGCGCATGCACGCCTTTGTTGCTTTGATGGTGGTTTCTATTGGTGCTGGTCTCTTTTCCGGTATGCCGCTCGACAAGATCGCCGCGACAATGGAAAAAGGGATGGGCGGAACGCTGGGCTTCCTGGCGATTGTGGTCGCGCTGGGCGCGATGTTTGGCAAGATTTTGCACGAGACGGGCGCGGTCGACCAGATTGCAGTCAAGATGCTGAAATCCTTTGGCCACAGCCGTGCGCACTACGCGATTGGCCTGGCAGGGCTGATTTGCGCGCTGCCGCTGTTCTTCGAAGTGGCCGTTGTGCTGCTGATAAGCGTCGCATTCTCCATGGCGCGCCATACCGGTACTAACCTCGTGAAGCTGGTCATTCCGCTGTTTGCGGGGGTGGCGGCAGCCGCAGCGTTTCTGCTGCCGGGGCCTGCGCCGATGCTGCTGGCCTCCCAGATGCACGCCGACTTTGGCTGGATGATCCTGATTGGCCTGTGCGCGGCAATCCCGGGGATGATTATCGCCGGTCCGCTGTGGGGCAACTTCATCAGCCGTTACGTTGAGCTGCATATTCCGGATGACGTCACCGAGCCGCACCTGGGCGAGGGCAAAATGCCGTCCTTCGGCTTCAGCCTGTCGCTGATCCTGTTGCCGCTGGTTCTGGTGGGTCTGAAAACCATCGCCGCGCGCTTTGTGCCGGTGGGGTCCACTGCCTACGAATGGTTTGAGTTCATCGGTCACCCGTTCACGGCGATCCTGGTGGCCTGTCTGGTGGCGATTTACGGCCTGGCGATGCGTCAGGGGATGCCGAAAGACCGGGTGATGGAGATTTGCGGTGCGGCGCTGCAGCCTGCGGGCATTATCCTGCTGGTGATCGGTGCAGGCGGCGTGTTCAAGCAGGTGCTGGTGGATTCCGGCGTGGGCCCGGCTCTGGGTGAAGCGCTGACCGGGATGGGCCTGCCGATTGCGGTGACCTGCTTTGTGCTGGCTGCGGCGGTACGTATCATCCAGGGTTCTGCTACCGTGGCGTGTTTAACCGCCGTGGGTCTGGTGATGCCGGTGATTGAACAGCTGAACTACTCCGGTGCCCAGATGGCCGCGCTTTCTATTTGTATCGCGGGCGGTTCGATTGTGGTCTCTCACGTTAACGACGCCGGCTTCTGGCTGTTCGGTAAGTTTACCGGTGCCACCGAAGCGCAAACTCTGAAAACCTGGACGCTGATGGAAACCATACTCGGCACGACGGGTGCGATTGTCGGGATGATTGCCTTTACGCTGCTCAGCTAAATGCAATGATTTAACAAGGCAAAAAAAAGGCCCGGTAGCGTTAACGCTTACCGGGCCTTTTATTATGCAGAACGTCAGGCCGGGTCAGGTGAAACCATCACCCGGCTTTTTAACATCACTCGCCCTGCGTGGCGCTCTCAATCGTCAAGCGCACGTCCGAGGTAATCAGCTCTGCGAGCATCTGGTAAACCTTCAGCGTCTCTTCCGGCTCGGCATCGCCTGTATCGCTGATGAAGCCTTCATCACGCAGCGTCAGTACCAGAGAACTAAAGACTGCTTTGTCGAAGAATTCAGGGGCGTTAATGCCGTGCAGAACGGACAGGCGCTGGGCCAGCGTCCGGCTTTCTTTCTCCAGCGTACCGCGGTTGATGGACGGGTTCGCACTCAGCAGCCAGAACGTAATGGCGTAGCGCTGCAGCGTTTCACGCGCACCGGCCGCCAGCAGCTGCAGGGTACGGGAGCGTGACGGATTGATGTGCAGCTCGTCGTTTGAAACGGCGATCAGCCCCTGGCGACGCATCTCTTCCGTCATCTTATCCAGTTCTGTCGCCAGCTCATCCTTACTCCAGCGCAGGAACAGCTCCGCTTTCAGCATCGGATAGATGGTCTCAAGATGGCGCAATAGCTCCTGACGGGAGATATGACGATGCTGGGTAATAATGGCGGCCATGAGCGACGGCAGCATCAGCATATGCGTGATGTTGTTGCGGTAGTAGGTCATCAGCACCGCCTGCTCGCGCGGCAGAATGATGATGTCGCCGATCGTGTCCTTTTCGACTTCAAACTTGTTCATCTGAAGCGCGTGATCGATAAGCTCACTGGCGGTCGCAGAAGGTACGGTCGAATCAACCGAATACGGCACGTTCCGCATCATATCCAGATAGCAATCCAGCTGCTCTGTGAGCTGTTCACGGGTCAGCGAGCGCTGGCGCGAAGCCAGAAGCGCCGTACAGCACAGGTTCATGGCGTTAGCCGCACCGGCGTTGTTAATGCGCACCATCAGCTCGGACGCGATGCCGTTAACCGTTGGCGTCAGCCAGGCCGGACGCACCGCTTCGATAGGATCGATGGACTCACGCCACTCCGGAACGTGATGGTTCAGGTACGTCATCAGCGGCATCGGCTCGCCGAAGTTCACGTAGCCCTGACCAAGATTGCGCAACTTGCTCAAGCCGCGCAGCATCTGCGGCAGGCTCTCTTTCTCTTTGGTCGCGCCACGCAGCTCTTTCGCGTACGTGCCCACTTCCATCACGTGCTCGTAGCCAATGTAGATAGGCACCAGCGTAATCGGACGGGTACCTCCGCGCAGCATGGCCTGGATGGTCATCGACAGCGTGCCGGTCTTCGGATCGAGCAGACGACCGGTACGGGAACGACCGCCCTCCACGAAGTACTCCACGGAATAGCCGCGGCTGAACAGCTCGCCCAGATACTCGCGGAACACGGTGGAGTAGAGCTTGTTGCCCTTGAAGGTACGACGAATAAAGAACGCGCCCAGGCGGCGGAAAATCGGACCTGCTGGCCAGAAGTTCAGGTTGATACCGGCTGCGATGTGCGGTGGTACCAGCCCCTGATGATAGAGCACGTAGGAAAGGAGCAGGTAGTCCATGTGGCTGCGGTGGCAGGGAACATAGACAATTTCATGGCCATCATGCGCCAGCTGACGCACGCGCTCGGCGTTATGGACGTTGATGCCCTGATAAAGGCGGTTCCACGTAAAGCCGAGGATACGATCGGAAAGGCGAATCATCTCGTAAGAGAAGTTCGCTGCAATCTCTTCCATCAGCGCAATGGCGTTCTGCTGGGCTTTCTCATGCGAAATTTTCTTGCTGCGCGCTTCATCTTCAACGGCGCGGGCAATCGCTTTGGAAGCCAGCAGCTTGTTGAACAGATCCTGACGCGCCGGGAGGCGTGGCCCTACGGCAGCGAGGCGCTGACGAGCGAAGTGCATACGCGCTACGCGCGCCAGTTTTTGCGCGATGATCTTGTCGGTGCCGTGCTCGTCCGCCATGCGACGCAGCGAAACGGAAGGGGAGAAACGTACAAAGCTGTCGCGTCCCAGCCAGGAGACCGCAAAGAACTTCTGGATGCCGTTAAGCATGCGCAGCGGCGGGTTCTCTTCACCTTTTTCGCGGCCCGGACGACGACCAAACATCACCGATACCGGCACCATCTGCACATCCAGATCGGGGTTGCTGCGGTGCAGGTCGAGATAGTCATGGAACAGCTTGATGGACTCTTCTTTCGGCGTGTAATAGGTAAACACGCGCGGCCCGCCGTGGATGAACACGTAGCGCGGCAGCAGCGTACCGTCAACTTCCAGCGGTTCAAGCGGATCTGGTAAGTCATGCGCCAGACACTGGGCGCGAAGCGTCAGTAAGTCAGCCTTCGAGTTATAAGGCAAAACGTACATAATGGGACGCGACGTATCGAGCCCCAGTTCCAGCGCGGGTTCTGCTGGGATAGACTTGCTTTTTACCAGGATGCTTAATGGTAAATTAAGTAATTTGTAGTAAATTCGTGGCCAGCCGGACATAAACGATGTAAAGCCTCTGGTTAATAATGCAATTGCGGCGCAAGGATAACAGAAAGCGCGCAAAATTTCTGTTGTTACCCGTCATACTTCAGGCTGTAGCGAAACGCTCTACGGCTCCTGTTACTGACGCTCTTTTTTAAAAAAGGTTCTTTTAATGGCCAATAATACCACTGGGTTAAC
Organism: Enterobacter sp. N18-03635; assembly: GCF_004006055.1. Classification (NCBI taxonomy): domain Bacteria; kingdom Pseudomonadati; phylum Pseudomonadota; class Gammaproteobacteria; order Enterobacterales; family Enterobacteriaceae; genus Enterobacter; species Enterobacter sp. N18-03635. Next base: position 324,916 of record NZ_CP034769.1, read on the forward strand.
ACGTATCATCAAAGCCGCCGGCTATTCATGGAAAGGTTTCCGTGCCGCATGGGCCAACGAGGCCGCGTTTCGCCAGGAGGGCGTCGCCGCTATCATCGCGGTGATCGTCGCCTGTTTCCTTGATGTTGATGCTATTACCCGCGTACTTCTTATCGGTTCCGTACTTCTGGTGATGATAGTGGAAATTCTTAATAGCGCTATTGAGGCCGTTGTGGATCGCATCGGTTCCGATTTCCATGAGCTTTCTGGCCGCGCAAAAGACATGGGATCTGCTGCCGTATTACTGGCGATTATCACTGCCGTTATCACCTGGGTCACGCTGCTTTGGTCACATTTCCGATGAGCCTCGAGGAATAATTAAGTCCCTGGTTTTTTGTGCAGTTTTTGGTTCCAAAATCGCCTTTGACTGTATATACTCACAGCATAACTGTATATACACCCAGGGGGCGGAATGAAAGCGTTAACGACCAGGCAGCAAGAGGTGTTTGATCTCATCCGGGATCATATCGGCCAGACGGGTATGCCACCTACGCGTGCGGAAATCGCGCAGCGTCTGGGTTTCCGTTCTCCGAATGCTGCCGAAGAACACCTGAAAGCGCTGGCGCGTAAAGGCGTGATTGAGATTGTATCAGGCGCGTCACGCGGTATCCGACTGCTGGTAGAAGAAGAGACGGGCATTCCGCTGGTAGGTCGTGTTGCTGCCGGTGAGCCTTTACTGGCACAGCAGCATATTGAAGGTCATTACCAGGTCGATCCAGCCATGTTCAAGCCGAGCGCTGATTTTCTGCTGCGCGTTAGCGGCATGTCGATGAAAGACATCGGTATTCTTGACGGCGATCTGCTTGCGGTACATAAAACGCAGGATGTGCGTAACGGCCAGGTGGTTGTCGCGCGCATTGACGATGAAGTCACCGTCAAACGTCTGAAAAAACAGGGTAACACCGTTCAGTTGCTGCCTGAAAACAACGAGTTCACCCCAATTGTGGTCGATCTCCGCGAACAGAACTTCTCTATCGAAGGTCTGGCAGTAGGCGTGATTCGTAACGGTGAATGGCTGTAATCTCTTCCTGACAGGCTACGCTTCCGCTGTAGCCTGTTCATCTACCTTTCCCGGTATTTCGCATGTCACTACTGACGGCATCAGATAAGGCATTGTGGCGTCTTGCCCTGCCGATGATTTTCTCCAATATTACCGTGCCTTTACTGGGACTGGTTGATACTGCCGTTATAGGCCATCTTGATTCACCAGTTTATCTTGGCGGCGTGGCGATTGGCGCGACGGCAACCAGCTTCCTGTTTATGCTGTTGCTCTTTTTACGCATGAGCACCACCGGTCTTACCGCACAGGCTTATGGTGCGAAAGATCCGCTGCGTCTGGCGCGCGCGCTGGTGCAGCCGCTGATACTCGCGCTTGGCGCGGGTGCGTTAATCGTTGTATTGCGGACACCCCTGATCGATCTTGCGCTTCATATCGTTGGCGGCAGCGAGGCGGTACTGGATCAGGCGCGACGTTTCCTTGAAATCCGCTGGCTCAGCGCGCCCGCGTCGCTGGCTAACCTGGTTCTGCTGGGGTGGCTACTGGGCGTTCAGTATGCACGGGCGCCAGTGATTTTGCTGGTGGTGGGCAACCTTCTCAACATTGTGCTGGATATCTGGCTGGTGATGGGCCTGCATATGAACGTGCGGGGCGCGGCGCTGGCGACGGCGATTGCCGAATACGGGACCTTTATCATTGGCTTGTGGATGGTCTGGCGCGTGCTGTCGATGCGCGGGATCTCTCTGGCGCTGCTCAAAACCGCATGGCGCGGCAATATCCGTAAGCTGCTGGCCCTCAACCGTGACATCATGCTGCGCTCGCTGCTTCTTCAGCTCTGCTTCGGCGCGCTGACGGTTTTCGGGGCTCGACTGGGGCCAGAAATCGTGGCGGTCAACGCGATATTGATGACGCTTCTGACCTTTACCGCCTATGCGCTGGATGGTTTTGCCTACGCGGTTGAAGCGCATTCCGGGCAGGCGTACGGTGCGCGAGAAAGCGGACAGCTTCGGGATGTCTGGCGGGCAGCCTGCCGTCAGTCGGGACTGGTGGCGCTGGCCTTTGGTCTGGTTTACGCCTGCTTTGGTGAGCAGATCGTTGCATTGCTGACGACTATCCCTGCTCTGCGCGAGCTGGCGAGTCACTATCTCCTCTGGCAAGTCATCTTACCGGTGGTCGGCGTCTGGTGTTATCTGCTGGACGGCATGTTTATTGGTGCGACGCGCGGAGCGGAAATGCGCAACAGCATGGCGGTCGCGGCGGCAGGGTTTGGTCTGACGCTGCTAACGCTTCCCTGGCTGGGTAATCATGGTTTGTGGCTGGCCCTGGCCGTCTTCCTCTCGCTGCGCGGGTTATCGCTGGCGTTTATCTGGCACCGCCACTGGCAAAACGATACCTGGTTCTCTTCGCGCCACGATATATCGTGACGGTTAAAGATTCCGAATATGAAATTAACTACGGAATCCTTAACTACAATAATTATCACGTCCAGCAGAAAAGAACGTAACGGACGTTACGACCCGACGCTTAACTAAGAGGACACGATGATGAATAAAGACGAAATCAGCGGCAACTGGAAGCAGTTCAAAGGTAAAGCGAAAGAAAAGTGGGGTAAGCTGACTGATGACGATATGACCGTCATTGAAGGTAAACGCGATCAGCTTGTCGGTAAAATTCAGGAACGTTACGGCTACGCGAAAGATCAGGCGGAAAACGAAGTCAAAGACTGGGAAACCCGTAACGACTACCGCTGGTAACGCTGAATAACCCACAGGGCGGCTCCAGGCCGCCTTTTTCTTTTGCCGCTAACGCGGCTTTTTCTTCACCAGGATAGAGTGGTCGTGCTGACACGCGTCCTGATGGCGACAGGCTTCCACCTCCACGCACGCGGAACAGAGCCCGTGCGCTTCAATCACGTTATGACGCAGGGCAAACCCCATTTTCGCTGCCAGCGTATGCATAATGTCTTCCACGCCTTCCGCAGCCTCTTCTTTCACCACGCCGCAGCGGTCACAGATAAACATCGCCGATGTGTGGGTGGGCTGATCGAACAGATGGCACAGCACATAGCTGTTGGTGGATTCCACCTTGTGCACGAACCCTTGTTCAAGCAGGAAATCCAGAGCGCGATAGACCGTCGGCGGCTTTGCCTGCGGCTCGCTTTCGCGGAGCAGGTCGAGCAGATCGTAGGCGCTGATGGCACCCTGCTGCAGGCTCATCAGGCGTAATACTTCAAGGCGCTGCGGAGTCAGGCGCACATTGCGTTGCGCACACAGCTTTTCGGCCTGCGCTAACAGCTCTTTTGTGGACTTATCCATGTAGCACCCCGGATGTTATAGGACGGAAAACCCTCACTTTATCATGTTCTGGTAAAAACGCCGAGATCCGCCAGTCTGTGCTATACCTGACCCATTACAAACCGGGAAATAAACAATGAAAAAACCTGACTGTATTCGGCACTGGCGCGACGTTGAAGGCGCGGATGATTCGACCTATCCCGACAGCGACGAGCTGTTTTCTATCGGCGCCCCGCTGGCTCGCAAGCTTGGGCTCGGGCGTATTGGTATCCATCATGAGCGCCTGCCGCCTGGGCGCAGGACGTCTTATCCGCACGCGGAGAGCGACGAAGAAGAGTTTATTTACGTGCTTGAAGGCCACCCTGACGCCTGGATTAATGGCTACTTGTGGAAGCTGGAGCCTGGCGACAGCGTAGGTTTTCCCGCCGGTACCGGCATCTGTCATACCTTTATCAACAACACGGACGACGAGGTTCGGCTCCTGGTCGTTGGCGAGGCCAACAAGAAGCATAACCGCATATACTATCCGCTTAACCCGGTTTATGCCGCTACCCGAGAGGATCGCTGGGTAGACCACCCGCCCCAGTTTTTTGGACCGCATGATGGAAAACCTGGGAAAAAATAATTTCCTCTTCTATAAATATTGAGGGCCGTCACAAAATATAACAGGCCGTAAGGGAGTTTTACTTAGGGATAGAAATAGCGGGTCTTTTACTACTTATTCACAGCAATAGTTCGTTCCTGTTTGGGTGATAACAGACAGGGGTTATTTCATAACAGACTATAACGGGCATACTGTGAAAAAAAATTTTAAATTTTCGGTGGTTAGTATCGCTGTTTCCTTGTTTATGGCAAATCAGGCGGGAGCAGCCAATACCTGGACAGAATCACGAAGCGACGCAATGGGTGGCACTGGCGTTGCCTCCGGGAGCTATGGCAGTGGGGCATTAATCAACCCCGCGCTGCTGGCAAAGGCAAAACCTGACGATGATGTGACGGTCATTTTGCCGTCCGTTGGCGTACAGGTAACGGATGAGGACAATCTTCAGGACGAGATTGATACCATCAACGACAAAATCAATCACTACAAGGATGTGGTTGATAATCTCACGCCAAGAGAAATTATCACCAATCCATTAGGTTCCATTAATCAGTTCCAGGGCGCGGCCAAAGATCTGGCCGATGAGCTGGACTATCTCAAAGGCAAAACCGCACGCGCAACGGCTGGTGCAGGGCTTGCGGTGAGTATCCCTAACGATGTCCTTTCGGTAGCCTTCATGGCGAAAGGCTATGCCCATGGCCGGGTAAGCTCGTCTATCGATCAGCAGGATATTGATTACCTTCGCGGTATTCAACGCAGTAATGTGGTGGCTGCCGGTGTCGCCCTGGACGCTGCGCTGAACGGCACGGATCAGATCACTAAAAACCTCAACTCAACCGCGTCTGGCCGGGCAGCGATTGTCTCAGACTATGGTGTTGCCGTTGCCCGCCAGTTTGACCTCGGCGGCGTCCCTGTTTCCGTGGGCGTGACGCCAAAGCTGCAAAAAACCTGGGTCTATAACTACACCACGTCAATCTACGATTACGACAGTAACAAGTGGAACGACAGCCGCTACCGTACTGACGATACGGGCTTCAACGTGGATGCCGGTATTGCGGCCGATTTCGGCGAACACTGGACCGTTGGCGTGAGCGGACAAAACCTGATGTCGCGCGATATCGACACCAAAGATATCCGTATCCGCAATGGCCGTACGGGAGAAGTGGTGAGCTATAAAGACACCTATCAGATCCGCCCGCTGGTAACCGCCGGTGCCGCCTGGCACAACGACCTGGTGACGCTGACCGCCGATGGCGATCTGACCGAAACCAAAGGCTTCAAGAGCGAAGATACGTCGCAGTACGTGGGTGTCGGTGCCGAGGTGACGCCGCTGAGCTGGCTGGCGGTGCGTGCGGGTTATCGTGCAGACGTGAAGGGTAACGACAGCAATGTCTTTACCGGCGGTGTCGGTTTCGCGCCGTTTAGCACCGTGCATGTTGACCTGATGGGCCTGTACGGTGAAGACGAAACCTGGGGCGCAGGGGCTCAGCTGAGCATGACGTTCTAAAGTCCACCGGAGGCGCTGCGCCTCCGGCTTTTCTTTGTGCTATAGTAGCGCCCCTTTTCCACCAGATGCTTAAAACTTCGCCATGTCGTCAGAATCACAGACCGCTTTCCCCGCACACCGTTTCTCCATTGCGCCGATGCTCGACTGGACTGACAGACACTGCCGCTATTTCCTGCGCCAGCTCTCCCGCCATACGCTGCTGTACACCGAAATGGTGACCACAGGCGCAATCATTCACGGGAAGGGCGACTATCTGGCCTATAGCGAAGAAGAGCATCCGGTTGCCCTGCAGCTGGGCGGCAGCGATCCGGCCGCGCTGGCGCAGTGTGCGAAGCTGGCGGAAGCGCGCGGCTACGACGAGATCAACCTGAACGTTGGCTGCCCGTCCGACCGTGTGCAAAACGGTATGTTCGGTGCCTGCCTGATGGGGAATGCCCAGCTGGTAGCGGACTGTATCAAGGCGATGCGCGACGTCGTTTCCATTCCGGTGACGGTCAAAACCCGTATCGGGATTGACGACCAGGACAGCTACGAATTCCTGTGCAACTTCATCGATACGGTCTCCGGAAAGGGCGAATGCGAGATGTTCATCATCCACGCGCGAAAAGCCTGGCTCTCCGGCCTGAGCCCGAAAGAGAACCGTGAGATCCCGCCGCTGGACTACCCGCGCGTGCATCAGCTGAAGCGTGACTTCCCGCACCTGACGATGTCGATCAACGGCGGCATTAAGTCGCTGGAAGAGGCCAAAGCGCATCTGGCGCATATGGATGGCGTGATGGTCGGCCGCGAGGCGTACCAGAACCCAGGCATTCTGGCGACGGTCGATCGCGAAATCTTTGGCATTGAAGGCGCAGACACCGATCCGGTTGCCGTCGTGCGGGCGATGTATCCTTATATTGAGCGCGAGCTGAGCAACGGTACGTATCTCGGCCATATCACTCGCCATATGCTGGGTCTGTTCCAGGGCATTCCGGGCGCGCGTCAGTGGCGTCGCTACCTGAGCGAAAACGCACATAAAGCCGGTGCCGATATTGAGGTGCTGGAACATGCGCTGCGACTGGTAGCAGACAAGCGATAACATTCGCTAAAAGTTCGTCAAATTCACCACGCCCTGCGAGTTCTCGCGGGGCGTTTTGCTTTAAGAACAAAACGTTAGCTTTGGCATGGATCTTGTAATGCTTAATGCATTACTCGGGAACTCGTGGGAGAGCATCATGCTGGAACTACTTTTTGTTATTGGCTTTTTTGTCATGCTGTTAGCGACAGGCGTTTCGCTGCTCGGCATTCTGGCGGCTATCGTGGTGGCGACGGTGGTCATGTTTATTGGCGGACTGTTTGCGCTGACGATCAAACTGCTGCCGTGGTTGCTGCTGGCCGTTGCGGTGGTGTGGGTGATTCGGTCGATTAAATCGCCAAAAGTGCCCGGTTATCAGCGCAATAACCGCTTTCGTTACTAAGGTATTGAGGGGTTCGTCACATAGTTGTAACTTTTCCGGCAGCATGGCTTAGAACAGAATAGGATTTACTTATCGAATCTGTCACTATGACTGCCGTTAAAGAATTCATCGTGCTGTACCCTACATACAGCCGAACTAAAAAAAGAAAGGGCTTCCCACGGGAAGCCCAATTTCTTTTTGGGGCTCAGGGAATCAACAGGCTCGACCCCTGCGTCGCCCGGCTCTCCAGCACCTCATGCGCGCGCTGCGCATCGGTCAGCGCGAATTTCTGCGCATCTGCCACGTCCACTTTGATGACACCGCTGGCGATCAGCGAGAACAGCTCGTTGCTGGCTTCCTCAAGTTCTTCCCGGTTGGTGATGTAGCCCTGCAGGGAAGGGCGCGTGACGTACAGCGAACCTTTCTGATTCAGAATACCGAGATTCACGCCGGTGACAGCGCCTGACGCATTGCCAAAGCTCACCATCAGCCCACGACGCTGCAGACAGTCCAGCGACGCTTCCCAGGTGTCTTTCCCAACCGAGTCATACACGACGCGCACCTTTTTGCCGCTGGTGATCTCCTTCAGCCGTTCGACAATGCTCTCTTCACGATAGCTAATCACCTGCCAGGCGCCCGCCTGCAGCGCGCGCTGCGCTTTTTGGGCATTGCCCACGGTGCCGATCAGTTTTGCGCCCAAGGCTTTTGCCCACTGACAGGCGATGAGCCCGACGCCGCCCGCCGCGGCATGAAACAGGAACTGCTCGTCGGGTTTAATTTCATAGGTTTTACGCAGCAGATAGTAAACGGTTAAGCCTTTCAGGAACGAGGCCGCCGCCTGCTCAAAGGAGATGGCGTTGGGCAGCAGGGCGGCTTTATCCGCCGGGACGTTGTGGACGGAGCTGTAAGCGCCCAGCGCCGACTGCGCATATACCACGCGGTCGCCCTCTTTAATATGCTTAACCGCGCTGCCCACTTTGACGACGACACCGGCTGCCTCGGTGCCCAGTCCGCTCGGCATCGACGGAGGCGGGTAGAGCCCGCCGCGAATATAGGTGTCGATGTAGTTTATGCCTATGGCTTTGTTTTCAACCTGCACTTCGTTTTCGCCAGGCGCGGTGGGGGTGAACTCCACCGCTTTGAGTACGTCTGGCCCACCGTGTTTCTGGAATTCAATGCGCGTTGCCATGCTCCCTCCGTAAGAAAAATATGGTAATCTTTCGACCCACTCTTTATCTCGGTAACTCCATTCACTATGGCAGGAAACAAACCCTTCAACAAACAGACTGAACCTCGCGAGCGTGATTTCCAGGTCGCAGGGTTAAAGGTCCCGCCGCACTCGATTGAAGCGGAACAGTCGGTGTTGGGCGGTTTAATGCTGGATAACGAGCGCTGGGACGACGTCGCCGAGCGCGTCGTGGCGGAAGATTTCTACACCCGCCCGCACCGCCACATCTTTACCGAAATGGCGCGTCTGCAGGAGTCGGGCAGCCCGATCGACCTGATCACGCTCGCGGAATCACTGGAGCGTCTTGGTCAGCTCGACAGCTGCGGTGGGTTTGCCTATCTGGCGGAACTGTCAAAAAACACGCCTAGTGCGGCGAACATCAGCGCTTATGCCGATATCGTGCGCGAACGTGCCGTCGTCCGTGAGATGATCTCGGTGGCGAGCGAGATCGCCGAAGCCGGTTTTGATCCGCAGGGGCGCACCAGCGAAGACCTGCTTGACCTTGCCGAGTCCCGCGTTTTTAAAATCGCCGAAAGCCGCGCCAACAAAGACGAAGGCCCAAAAAATATCGCCGATGTGCTCGACGCCACCGTCGCCCGTATCGAACAGCTGTTCCAGCAGCCTCACGACGGTGTGACCGGGGTGAACACCGGCTATGACGATCTCAACAAGAAAACCGCCGGTCTGCAGCCGTCGGATTTGATTATCGTCGCCGCGCGTCCGTCGATGGGTAAAACGACATTTGCGATGAACCTCGTCGAAAACGCGGCGATGTTGCAGGATAAGCCGGTGCTGATCTTCAGCCTTGAGATGCCCTCCGAGCAGATTATGATGCGTTCTCTGGCATCGCTGTCTCGCGTGGACCAGACCCGCATCCGTACCGGCCAGCTTGACGATGAGGACTGGGCGCGCATCTCCGGCACCATGGGCATTCTGCTGGAAAAACGTAACATCTATATTGATGACTCTTCCGGCCTGACGCCGACGGAGGTTCGTTCCCGCGCGCGTCGTATCGCCCGTGAACACGGCGGCATCGGCCTCATCATGATCGACTACCTTCAGCTGATGCGCGTCCCGTCGCTTTCCGACAACCGTACGCTGGAAATTGCGGAGATTTCCCGCTCGCTCAAGGCATTAGCCAAAGAGCTGCACGTGCCGGTGGTGGCGCTGTCGCAGCTGAACCGCTCCCTGGAACAACGCGCCGACAAGCGCCCGGTCAACTCCGACTTGCGTGAATCCGGCTCCATCGAGCAGGATGCCGACTTAATCATGTTTATCTACCGTGATGAGGTTTATCACGAGAACAGCGACCTGAAAGGGATCGCCGAAATTATTATTGGTAAACAACGTAACGGCCCAATCGGAACGGTGCGTCTGACCTTTAACGGACAGTGGTCGCGTTTCGACAACTATGCCGGTCCTCAATATGATGATGAGTAATTTCTAAGGAATTCAAATGCAAGCGGCAACTGTTGTTATTAACCGCCGCGCTCTGCGACACAACCTGCAACGTCTGCGTGAACTGGCGCCTGCCAGCAAGCTCGTTGCAGTCGTGAAAGCGAACGCTTACGGACACGGTCTTCTTGAGACCGCGCGAACGCTCCCCGATGCCGATGCCTTTGGCGTCGCCCGTCTTGAAGAAGCCCTCCGCCTGCGCGCGGGGGGAATTACCCAACCGATTCTTCTCCTCGAAGGTTTTTTCGAAGCCAGCGATCTGCCAACCATTGCTGACCAGCATCTGCACACGGCGGTACACAATGAAGAACAGCTGGCCGCACTTGAAACCGCCGAGCTGAGCGAGCCGGTGACCGTCTGGATGAAGCTCGACACGGGCATGCACCGTCTGGGCGTGCGTCCTGAAAGCGCGGAAGCGTTTTACCAGCGTTTATGCCGGTGCAAAAACGTGCGCCAGCCGGTGAATATTGTCAGCCACTTCGCCCGTGCCGATGAGCCCGAGTGCGGTGCAACCGAGCGGCAGCTGGATATCTTTAATACCTTCTGCGAAGGCAAGCCGGGGATGCGCTCGATCGCCGCATCCGGCGGTATTTTGCTGTGGCCGCAGTCGCACTTCGACTGGGCGCGACCGGGCATCATTCTTTACGGCGTATCACCGCTGGAGAACAAGCCCTGGGGGCCGGATTTTGGCTTCCAGCCGGTCATGTCGCTGGTCTCTAACCTGATTGCCGTGCGTGACCATAAAGCGGGTGAGCCGGTGGGCTACGGCGGTACCTGGACCAGCGAGCGTGATACCCGCCTTGGCGTGGTGGCGATGGGCTATGGCGACGGTTATCCCCGTGCCGCGCCGTCGGGTACGCCGGTTCTCGTCAACGGCCGCGAGGTGAAGATTGTTGGTCGCGTGGCGATGGACATGATTTGCGTCGATCTGGGGCCAGAAGCGCAGGATAAACCCGGCGACGATGTGGTGATGTGGGGGGAAGGTTTACCCGTTGAACGTATTGCTGAAATCACTAAAGTGAGTGCTTACGAACTTATTACCCGCCTGACGTCTCGGGTGGCGATGAAGTACGTCGACTAACATTTTATTCCAGGGAAGGATAATGTCCCCTTCAGAAATCGCTGCGTGTCTGGCCTATGCTCTCTCCGTCTGGCTGGCCGCCAGAAACAATATCCATACGTGGTGGATAGGCATCATCGGTAGCGGGCTTTATGCCAGGGTCTTCTATTCTGTGCAGCTTTATGCTGACGTTACCCTTCAATTCTTCTTCATTATTACGAGCATAACCGGCTGGCTGCACTGGCTGAAAGGCAATCGCGGGGATGTACTGCCCGTTCGGCGTACCAGACCGGGGCATTTTTTTATGCTTTTGGCCTGCGCCATAAGCGTAGCAGCGGTATACGGGTGGATACTGCATCTCTATACTAATGCATGGGCCCCCTGGCTGGACTCCATCATTTTGACATTCAGCATTCTTGCTCAGTTTATGTTGATGGGACGGCGTCTGGAAAATTGGTACATCTGGCTTGCCGTTAATACGCTCGCAGTACCGCTGTACGCGACGAGAGAACTGTATCTGACCGCCGGTTTATATCTGGTGTTTTGGTTAAATGCCTGGCACGGACTGTATCAATGGCGCAAGGAGATCCGTGCGCAATGACGCTGTATGCCAACGGTCTGGTGGTAGGCAAATTCGCACCATTACATGCGGGCCATGAAGCGCTCATCAATACGGCACTTGAGCAGTGCGAGACGGTCTGTATCATCAGCTATTCGTCGCCGGAAATACGCGGTTACGAACCTGAAAAGCGGCTTAACTGGTTAACAACGCGCTTCCCACAATGTCGCCACCTCGTGCTTTCGCCGCAAGTGTTGGCTTCATATGGCCTTGCGCCACCGCCACCGAATGACGCTGATGACGATCTTCACAGGCATTATGTTGCAACGCTATGTGAGGACATTTTGCATTGTCAGCCAGAAGCGGTATTTACTGCCGAAGACTATGGAGACGGGTTTGCCACTGTCCTGAGCCAGCGTTTCGGACGACCGGTTGCGCACGTGCGTCTCCAGTGTCAACGGGGACCAGAAGCTCCATCGGGAACGCTCATCCGCTCTGATGTTCATCGTTATCGCAAGATGATATCCCCAGAGGTGTACCGTAGCTTTGTTTTTCGTATCTGCTTATTAGGTGGAGAATCGACGGGCAAAAGCACGCTTGCAAAGGCACTGGCGCAAACGCTAAACGTTCCGTACGTTGCAGAGTATGGTCGTGAACACTGGGAAAAGAAGAACGGTATCCTGGATCGGGAGGATTTGCTGCATATTGCCCGCGAGCAGGTGCGTCGGGAAGAATTAGCCTGCACGGCGCCTTATCTGGTCTGTGATACGTCACCTTTAACGACCCTGTTTTACGCGCTCGATCAGTTTGGCAACGCGCCGCAGGCGTTAATTGAGTTAGCCGAACGCGACTATTCTCTGGTCGTACTCTGCGGGGATGAATTTCCCTTTGTGCATGATGGGACCCGGCAGGGCCAGGCGTTTCGCCACAGACAGCAGGTATGGTATGAAGCAGAGCTGTCGGCACGAAATATTCCTTTTCTGCGCGTGCGGGGCTCATTGCCTGAGCGAATCGATCACATTTGCCGATATATCCAGGGACTGATCTGATATCGCTCTCGACCTTCTCCCACTTCCGGTTTATTGTTGAAATCCCTGCCTCATCGAATTCCGGAGAACCATCGCGTGTTTCAGAAAGTTGACGCCTATGCCGGCGACCCTATCCTCTCCTTAATGGAACGTTTCAAAGAAGATCCTCGCAGCGACAAAGTGAACCTCAGCATCGGTCTGTATTACAACGAGGATGGCATTATTCCTCAATTAAAAGCCGTTGCCGAAGCCGAAGCGCGTCTGAACGCTGTTCCACACGGCGCTTCTCTTTATCTGCCAATGGAAGGGCTAAACGCTTATCGCAACACCATTGCACCGCTGCTGTTCGGCGCCGATCACGCGGTGCTCGCGCAAAAACGCGTGGCGACCATCCAGACGCTGGGCGGCTCGGGTGCGCTGAAAGTGGGTGCAGACTTCCTGAAAAAATACTTCCCGGATTCAGGCGTGTGGGTCAGTGACCCGACGTGGGAAAACCACGTTGCGATCTTCGAGGGCGCAGGCTTCAAGGTCGAGACCTATCCGTGGTTCGACAGCAAAACTAACGGCGTGCGCGTTGAAGCGCTGCTGGAAAAACTGAACACGCTGCCGGCGCGCAGTATTGTGCTGCTGCACCCATGCTGCCATAACCCGACCGGTGCAGATCTCACTAACGCCCAGTGGGATACGGTGATTGAGGTACTGAAGGCCCGTGACCTGATCCCATTCCTCGACATTGCCTACCAGGGCTTTGGCGCGGGCATGGAAGAAGATGCTTACGCCATCCGCGCCGTAGCCAGCGCCGGGCTGCCTGCTCTGGTAAGTAACTCCTTCTCTAAAATTTTCTCCCTGTACGGTGAACGCGTTGGCGGTCTGTCCGTAGTCTGTGAGGATGACGAAGCAGCCAGCCGCGTGCTCGGCCAGCTGAAAGCGACGGTACGCCGTATCTACTCCAGCCCGCCAAACTTTGGTGCGCAGGTGGTGGCGACGGTTCTCGGTGACGAGCAGCTGAAAGCGTCCTGGCTTGGCGAAGTGGAAGCGATGCGTAAGCGCATTCTGTCGATGCGTCAGGAACTGGTTAACGTCCTGAAAGAGGCGGTGCCGGGACATAACTTCGACTATCTGCTCAAGCAGCGCGGGATGTTCAGCTATACCGGACTGAGCGCGGCGCAGGTCGATCGCCTGCGCGAAGAGTTCGGCGTTTATCTCATTGCCAGCGGCCGTATGTGCGTGGCGGGTCTGAATTCCAGCAACGTTCATCGCGTGGCGCAGGCGTTTGCCGCTGTAATGTAAGTACTCACTATTCATTTCCCCCCTCTCCCTGTGGGAGAGGGTTGGGGTGAGGACATCAGGCCGTACAAGAATCTTGCCCGGTGGCGCTTCGCTTACCGGGCCTACACGTCACTTCTGCGCTTTGTGATCGTCTTCTTTTTATTCATCTTCATAAGTAAAAACTCCTTCCCTTCACCTCCCGCTGGGGTTATGGTCGGATAGTTTTTTGACCGTTCGCTCAAATTAAAACGATAACAAACTGAATATTCAGGGGAAAATATGCGCAAGATCACACTGGCGCTCAGCGCCGCCTGCTTATTGTTCTCGCTTAATAGCGCCGTCGTCGCGCGAGCTTCTGCCCCGACGCCGCTTTACACCGGTACCACTGCCGCCATGCTTGCCGAGCAGGCGCCCATTCACTGGGTTTCCGTGGCTCAAATCGAAAACAGCCTGATGGGCCGTGCGCCAATGGCCGTGGGTTTTGACATTGACGATACCGTTCTCTTCTCCAGCCCGGGCTTCTGGCGCGGAAAAAAAATGTATTCGCCCGACAGCGAAGCGTATCTGAAGAACCCGGAATTCTGGGAAAAAATGAATAACGGCTGGGACGAATTCAGCATCCCGAAAGAGGTTGCCCGGGCGCTTATTGCCATGCACGTGAAGCGCGGGGACAGCATTTACTTTGTGACCGGCCGCAGTCAGACCAAAACGGAAACCGTCTCCAAAACCCTGCAGGATGATTTTCAGATCCCGGCAGCCAGCATGAATCCGGTGATTTTTGCCGGTGACAAAGAAGGGCAAAACACCAAAACCCAGTGGCTGGAAAAGAAAAATATCAAAGTATTCTACGGCGATTCGGATAACGACATCACTGCCGCGCATGACGTGGGTGCCAGAGGGATCAGGGTATTGCGTGCCTCTAACTCGACCTATCGACCGCTGCCGATGGCCGGAAAGTTTGGCGAAGAGGTCATTGTGAACTCTGAGTATTAAACCGCAGGCGACGAGTTTGACTCTTTTTTAAGCAAATCTCGTCGCTGCGGGTTTTACCTTTCGCCTTCTTGCTGCACACTTAGAAAGATTCATCTTTCATTACGGAGCAGCACATGTGGTATCAACAGACCCTGACCTTAAGCGCTAAACCACGCGGATTTCATCTGGTGACGGACGAAGTCATCGGGCAAATCCGCGACCTGCCGCGGGTCAAAACGGGTTTGCTGCATCTGCTCCTTCAGCACACGTCTGCCTCTCTCACGCTTAATGAAAATTGCGATCCCACCGTCCGGTCAGACATGGAGCACCATTTTCTGAAGAGCATCCCGGACAACGCCCCTTACGAGCATGACTATGAGGGGGCAGACGATATGCCTTCGCATATTAAATCCTCCCTGTTGGGCGTATCGCTTATGCTGCCGGTTCACAACGGGCGGCTGCTGTTGGGAACGTGGCAGGGGATCTGGCTGGGAGAGCATCGCATTCACGGTGGTTCGCGTAAAATTATCGCCACGCTACAAGGGGAATAAAGATGACAATTTCGGAGATACTTCAGTACTGCATGAGCAAGCCCGGCGCGGAGCAGAGCGTCCATAGCGACTGGAAAGCCACGCAGGTTAAGGTGGGGGATGTGCTGTTTGCGATGGTGAAAGAGGTGGAAGGCCGTCCGGCGGCGTCGCTGAAAACCAGCCCTGAACTGGCGGATTTGCTACGTCAACAGCATGATGACGTGAGGCCGAGCAAGCACCTCAATAAGGCGCACTGGAGCACCGTCTATCTGGATGGATCGATTCCAGGCTCGCAAATTTACTACCTGGTGGACGCGTCCTATCAGCAGGCGGTTGAGCTGCTGCCGGAAACGACCCGACAGCAGCTCTCCGTGTGACAATTACAGCAACGGTTTAAGGAAGCGCGCGGTGTGCGAGGCTTCGCACTCTGCAACCGTCTCTGGCGTACCTGAGACGAGGATTTCACCGCCGCCGCTGCCGCCTTCCGGGCCGAGATCGACAATCCAGTCCGCGGTTTTAATCACGTCCAGGTTATGTTCGATGACCACGATAGTGTTGCCCTGATCGCGCAGCTGATGCAGCACGTCGAGCAGCTGCTGGATATCGGCAAAGTGCAGGCCGGTGGTCGGCTCGTCCAGAATGTAGAGCGTCTGACCGGTGCCGCGTTTTGACAGCTCGCGCGCCAGCTTCACGCGCTGCGCTTCGCCGCCGGACAGCGTAGTTGCCGACTGCCCCAGACGAATGTAGGTCAGGCCCACGTCCATCAGCGTCTGCAGCTTACGCGCCAGCGCCGGAACGGCGTCAAAGAACTCGCGCGCCTCTTCGATGGTCATGTCCAGCACTTCGTGGATGGTCTTGCCCTTGTACTTAATCTCCAGCGTTTCGCGGTTATAGCGTTTGCCTTTGCACTGGTCGCACGGCACGTAGATATCCGGCAGGAAGTGCATCTCAACCTTGATCACGCCATCGCCCTGGCACGCTTCGCAGCGGCCACCGCGTACGTTAAAGCTGAAACGTCCTGGCGTATAGCCGCGGGAGCGTGCTTCCGGCACACCGGCAAACAGTTCACGTACGGGCGTGAAGACGCCGGTATAGGTTGCCGGGTTAGAGCGCGGGGTACGGCCAATCGGGCTCTGGTCAATGTCGATAACTTTATCGAAATGCTCCAGCCCCTGGATGTCACGGTACGGCGCCGGCTCGGCCAGCGTCGCGCCGTTCAGCGCCGTCTGCGCAATCGGGAACAGCGTATCGTTGATCAGCGTTGATTTACCGGAACCGGATACGCCGGTGATACAGGTAAACAGGCCAACAGGCAGCGTCAGGGTGACGTCTTTCAGATTGTTGCCGCGCGCGCCGGTCAGCTTCAGCACTTTTTCAGGATCTGCCGCTACGCGCTGTTTTGGCACCTCAATCTTACGCTTGCCGCTCATGTACTGACCGGTCAGCGATTCGGGCACCGCCATGATGTCCTTCAGCGTCCCTTCTGCAACCACCTGTCCGCCGTGTACGCCTGCGCCCGGACCAATATCGATCACGTGATCAGCCGCGCGGATCGCATCTTCATCGTGCTCGACCACGATTACCGTGTTGCCGAGGTTGCGCAGGTGGACCAGCGTGCCGAGCAGACGCTCGTTGTCGCGCTGGTGCAAGCCGATGGACGGCTCATCCAGTACGTACATCACGCCTACCAGACCCGCGCCAATCTGGCTCGCCAGACGAATACGCTGGGCTTCACCGCCGGAGAGCGTTTCTGCCGAGCGGGATAGCGTCAGGTAGTTCAGGCCGACGTTCACCAGGAATTTCAGGCGATCGCCAATTTCTTTCAAGACTTTTTCGGCAATTTTGG
Organism: Enterobacter sp. N18-03635; assembly: GCF_004006055.1. Classification (NCBI taxonomy): domain Bacteria; kingdom Pseudomonadati; phylum Pseudomonadota; class Gammaproteobacteria; order Enterobacterales; family Enterobacteriaceae; genus Enterobacter; species Enterobacter sp. N18-03635. The sequence continues at coordinate 341,737 of NZ_CP034769.1, forward strand.
CGCGCTGGCCGGACAGCTTCAGGTTATTGAAGAAGTCCATCGCGTGGCCGATGCTCATGTCTGAGATGGTCGGCAGCGCCGTGTTTTCCACAAACACGTGGCGCGCTTCGCGGCGCAGGCGCGTTCCTTCACAGGTGGCGCAGGAGCGGTTGCTGATGAACTTCGCCAGCTCCTCGCGCACCGCGCTGGATTCGGTCTCTTTGTAGCGGCGCTCCATGTTGTGCAGCACCCCTTCGAACGGGTGGCGACGCACGGAGGTATCGCCGCGATCGTTCATGTATTTGAACTCGATGTTCTCTTTACCGGAACCGAACAGGATCACTTTGTGCACGTTCGGGCTCAGGCTGGCCCACGGCGCTTCAACGTCGAACTTGTAGTGTTCTGCCAGCGATTTCAGCATCTGGAAGTAGTAGAAGTTACGCTTGTCCCAGCCGCGAATGGCGCCACCCGCCAGCGACAGTTCCGGGTTCTGGATCACGCGATCCGGATCGAAATACTGCTGCACGCCCAGGCCGTCACACGTCGGGCACGCGCCCGCCGGGTTGTTGAACGAGAACAGGCGCGGTTCCAGCTCGCGCATGCTGTAGCCGCAAATCGGGCAGGCAAAGTTGGCGGAGAAGAGCAGCTCTTCCGCTTTCGGGTCGTCCATATCGGAGACCACGGCCGTGCCGCCAGAGAGTTCCAGCGCCGTTTCAAAGGATTCCGCCAGGCGCGTGGCGAGATCGTCGCGCACCTTAAAGCGGTCAATCACCACTTCGATGGTGTGCTTCTTCTGCAGCTCCAGCTTGGGTGGATCGGACAGGTCACACACTTCGCCGTCGATACGGGCGCGGATATAGCCCTGGCTTGCCAGGTTTTCCAGCGTTTTGGTGTGTTCGCCCTTACGCTCTTTGATGATTGGCGCAAGGAGCATCAGGCGTTTGCCTTCCGGCTGCGACAGCACGTTATCGACCATCTGGCTCACGGTCTGTGCCGCCAGCGGGACGTCGTGGTCCGGGCAGCGCGGCTCGCCCACGCGGGCATACAGCAGACGCAGGTAGTCATGGATTTCGGTAATGGTACCGACCGTTGAACGCGGGTTATGCGACGTGGACTTCTGCTCAATAGAGATAGCAGGTGACAACCCTTCAATATGGTCGACATCCGGTTTTTCCATCAGCGACAGGAACTGACGCGCGTACGCCGAGAGCGATTCAACGTAACGACGCTGTCCTTCGGCATACAGAGTGTCGAAAGCCAGTGAGGATTTGCCAGACCCCGACAGCCCGGTCACGACAATCAGCTTGTCGCGAGGGATTATCAGGTTGATATTCTTGAGATTGTGGGTGCGGGCGCCCCGAACTTCGATCTTATCCATTCACCTTTCCCGGTTGGAACACGGATTGCCTGATTTGTTTGAAGGACAAACGGCTGTCAGAAACGGCTAATTATGACACAATTTGACCTGTTTGAATATACAGTATTGGAATGCATTTTCTGATTCGCTGTGTAACAATGTCGAGTTGCGGGAGAACTCTGGAACGTGCTACGCAACTATCAAAGTGCAGCATGGAAATGGTACACTCGCGCGTTTACACTATTAAGAAACGTATTCAGGAGACACGAACATGGCCAGCAGAGGCGTAAACAAGGTGATTCTCGTCGGTAATCTGGGCCAGGACCCGGAAGTACGCTACATGCCGAGTGGTGGCGCAGTTGCCAACATTACGCTGGCTACTTCCGAATCCTGGCGTGATAAAGCGACCGGTGAGATGAAAGAGCAGACCGAATGGCACCGCGTTGTGCTGTTTGGCAAACTGGCCGAAGTGGCCGGAGAATATCTGCGTAAAGGTTCTCAGGTCTATATCGAAGGCCAGCTGCGTACCCGCAAATGGACCGATCAGTCCGGTGCTGAGAAGTACACGACTGAAGTAGTGGTCAACGTGGGCGGCACCATGCAGATGCTGGGTGGCCGTCAGGGCGGTGGCGCACCTGCAGGTGGCGGTCAGAGCCAGCAGCAGGGCGGTTGGGGTCAGCCTCAGCAGCCGCAGGGTGGCAACCAGTTCAGCGGCGGAGCACAGTCTCGTCCGCAGCAGCAGTCTGCTCCGGCGCCGTCTAACGAACCGCCAATGGATTTCGACGACGACATTCCGTTCTGATTTCCGCGTGCTAAAACAAAAAACCCAGACCATCGTCTGGGTTTTTTTATTCCGTAAGGGATCAGGTAATCACCATCGGCCAGTCTGGCGGCGTGTGGCTCATCGCCTCAACCATCACCACTTTAATGTTTTCCCAGACGGCAGCGATATCCAGCAGGGTGATACCAAGCAGACCCGTTGCAAACCAGCAGGCAGCGCCCAGCCCCAGCAGGGTGCTGATGACAGCAAGACCCGCATAGTCAGATTTACGAAACTGAATGTTCAGCGTGCTGGCTAAAAACATCAGTACCGCACTCAACAAAGGCCAGCGCAGGAGAACCATGCTGGTAGTAATGGTTGCCATAAAACCCATCCTCTACAAATCAGACGAACTGCATGAAACAGTGTTTCTCGTTACAAAATATGTGTGAACTATATCACAATTGATGATTTATTCGCCAGTGCCTGTGCGATCAAAAAAGAGGATTTTATTCCCCAGGAAAAGCGATTCTGTAGGCAGGACCAGCCTCGGCGCATGAGGAGATGAACCCACAACGTGCCGGAAACGCCCGTCGGGCAAGTGGGGATACCGCAAATTCGGTGTTTATAACAGGGGCGTTATTCTCCGCCATTACTGAAAATAGTGTGGTAAAGACCGATTATTTATAAATCAACAAACACAGTACCTGGAGCAAATAGCATAAAACGTCATGACGATGTTGTACTTTTTTCATGCTGTTAGACGTTTGGCTTAATCAACGATCGTCTGTTGTGTTATCTTTCCGTCGGCCCCGGCGGGCTGGATAATTATTTCCCTTAATTGAAACGGAACGAATACTTACAGTTTAACTTACGGGAAAATATTATCGTCATAACGAAATTTAAGATTTTTAATACTAAAAGTCAGTTGCTAACTTTGCATGATTCATGCAACGTAATCACCTGTTTAACAAAGCATCCGGCCTTCATTACTACAGGCGTACAACATGCAGGGATATAGGGCGGGAAATGAATCGTAGCGCGCGGCGCAAAATGCTCAGGGTGGTAGGGATCATCATGGTAGTTATGCTGCCGGTGATGCTTGCCCTATGGTTTGCCCAGCTACGCGCCGTGTCTGAAACAAGCGCACAGCTACGCACATTTGCTGAACTGGCTTTAGACAAAACAGAGCTGGTTATTCAACAGGTTGAGCTGGCCCGGGACGAGGCTGAAAAATATCAGGGTGAGCTTTGCACGCCGGGACACCGTCAATATATGCTGAACGTTGTTCGTGGCCGCCTGTTTGTCGCCGATTTAATTTACGCTGAAGGTCAGAATTTTCTTTGTTCGACCGTTTTTACACCGGATCATCCCTACGCCATTCCTGTCGCTAATTACACGCGTAAACCTGACGTCGCTATCTATTATTATCGCGATACCCCATTTTATACTGGCTATAAAATGACATATATGCAGCGCGGAAATTATGTGGTGGTCGTCAATCCGCTTTCATACAGCGAAGTCATGTCAGCGGATCATTCTCTCTCGTGGGGTGTGTACGACACGGTAACCAATGCTTTCTTTTCGGTTAGCCAGAAAGCCAATGTTTCTTTATTAAATTCGATGATTCGAGATAAGGAATCGGTATTTCAAAAAGATAACCGCTTTTATACGATCGTAACGTCCCCCAAAAGACCTATTGCGGCCATTGTGTCGACATCGAATAAACGCTTTTATGAAACGCTTTATCACCAAGCGACGTTGACGCTACCGCTGGGCATGATCTGCAGCATTATTATTTTGCTGGTATGGTCCCGTACCCATCGTGAGCTTAATTCGCCGGGGCGCTTACTGCACCGGGCGCTGAACAAGCGACAGCTTTGCGTCCACTATCAGCCGATTATTGATATCAAGAACAACCAGTGTGTGGGTGCGGAAGCGTTGTTACGCTGGCCGGGTTTTAACGGGCAGGTGATGAGCCCGGCTGAGTTTATTCCGCTGGCGGAAAATGAGGGAATGAGCGAGCGGATTACGGACTATGTCGTTGAGGAGGTGTTCAACGATCTGGGCCATTTCCTGGCGGAGCATCCGCATCTCTATATTTCGATTAACCTGTCGGCTACGGATTTCCACTCCTCGCGGCTGATCGCCATGATTTCCGACAAGGCTCGCCACTACGCCGTCCGCGCGCAGCAAATCAAAATTGAAGTGACGGAACGTGGTTTTATCGATGTGCCAAAAACCACGCCGGTGATTCAGGCTTTCCGTCAGGCGGGTTATGAAGTCGCGATCGATGACTTCGGTACCGGCTACTCGAACCTGCACAACCTCTACTCGCTGAACGTGGATATCCTGAAGATCGATAAATCGTTTATCGATACCTTAACGACCAACAGTACCAGCCACCTGATCGCCGAGCATATTATCGAGATGGCGCAGAGCCTGCGCCTGAAAACCATTGCGGAAGGGGTAGAGACGGCAGAGCAGGTGAGCTGGCTGTTGAAGCGCGGCGTCCAGTTTTGTCAGGGATGGCACTTCGCGAAAGCGATGCCGCCCCAGGAATTTATGACCTGGCAGCAGCAGCCTTTGCACTGAGAGTGATTAATTCAACTGGTGGCGATAGTCGCTCGGCGTACGGTCAAACTCGCGGCGAAACACGCGGGAAAAGGTTTGTTGCGACACATAGCCAAGGTCCATCGCGATATCAAAAATGGGCCGCTGCGTTGAGCGTAGCGCCTGCGCTGCCAGCAGAAGTCTGCGCTGGCGAATGTACTCACCCAGCGTCTGATGCATGACCGTGCGGAACATTCTCTGTAAATACCATTTCGAATAGCCCGACTTTTTCGCGACCACATCAATGTTCAACGGTTGGTCGATATGGTCATCAATCCATTCAATAAGCGTCTGAATAATCTGCTGATGCGACATAAGGTTGCCCCTCTGTAGATACAACTATCTCGGTTAATTCGTCGTTTTCTCTGCGGGGGAGTATAATTCCTCAAGTTAACTTGAGGTAAAGAGGTTTTATGGAAAAGAGATTGCCGCGAATTAAAGCGCTTTTAACTCCCGGTGAAGTGGCGAAGCGAAGCGGCGTTGCGGTATCGGCGCTCCACTTCTATGAAAGCAAAGGGTTAATCAAGAGCATCCGTAACGGGGGTAACCAGCGTCGCTATACTCGCGACGTGCTCCGCTACGTGGCGATAATCAAAATTGCGCAACGAATCGGAATTCCCCTGGCCACGATCGGTGAGGCCTTTGGGGTACTGCCGGAAGGGCACACGCTGAGTCCGAAAGAATGGAAAGAGCTGTCGTCCCAGTGGCGTGAAGAACTGGACCGGCGTATTCACACGCTGGTCGCTCTGCGTGACGAGCTGGATGGCTGCATTGGCTGCGGCTGCCTGTCGCGCAGCGACTGCCCGCTGCGTAACCCCGGCGACAAACTGGGCGAGCAGGGGACGGGGGCGCGGCTGCTGGAAGAGGATTGAGATTGCGCGGCAAAAAGCACATAAAGAACTAAAGCGCCACATAAGGGCGCTTTAGTTTTTCCCGGTCTTTGTCTTTCACTCTATCCCGCTGGTTCACGGGAGGGTTTCCCCCGACGTCAGCACCCCTCAGTGTCGAGCTGGTTGGGGAGGTTCCGGATTGTGCTGACACTTTAATTCTATGCAAGACCCGTTTTTTCGCCAGCGTCGCTGACCGGTTTTTAGCCGAATTTTTTTCGCGGTGTTGTTCAATTTTCTATAGTTAAAAAGTATGAATAACAGGAGAAAGCCATGCTCACGGTACACCACCTTAACCAGTCGCGCTCGCACCGCGCGATCTGGGCGCTGGAAGAACTCGGCCTGCCTTATGAGATCGTTCACTATCAGCGCCAAAAAAACATGCTGGCGCCGGAGGCTCTCAAAAAGGTACATCCGTTGGGTAAATCACCGGTTATCGAAGATAACGGGCTGATCCTTGCGGAGTCTGGCGCCATTCTGGAGTACCTGCAGGAAACTTACGATCCCGAGTCGCGGCTTAAGCCTTTAGATCCGGCGCATAAGGTGCAGTACCGCTTCTGGCTGCACTATGCGGAAGGATCGCTGATGCCGCTGTTGTTAATGAAGCTGGTCTTCAGCAGCCTCGGCAAACCGCCGGTGCCGTTTGGTATCAGAACCCTGGGGAAAGCGCTGGGGCAGGGGGTGCAGAAAGCGTACCTCAACCGCCAGCTGGAAACCCATGCGCGCTTTATTGAATCACATCTGGCTAAAAACAGCTGGTTTGGCGGGGATACGCTCAGCATGGCCGACATCCAGATGAGCTTTCCGATTTTTGCCCTGCTGGCGCGCGGCGGTATTAACAACCTGCCGCATATTCAGGCATGGAAAAGTAAGGTTGAGAACAGCCCTGGCTGGCAAAGAACTCTGGAGCAAGGGGGGCCGTTATCCATCCCGGGTGAGGATTAAATGTAAACAAATTGCGCATTGACGATAACGTTTGCGCATCCTCTGTTTATTTCTTCAGCGTCATAAGTGAATTTTAGCGAAAAACGATAAAGTTCAGTTGAAAAGGGCGGGGATTAGGCTAGATAATCGTTTGCCTTAATTTGACCACCCGTTTGTAAGCGCGGAGCTAAACGTTTGCTTTTTTGTGACGCCCTTTCGTCGCAAACGCAACACAAGGATTTGACGTTTAGCTGGCAGTGGCGTCTCCACCTCGCTTACGGACTTCCTAAAAAACTCTCAGGGGATGTTTTCTATGTCTACGCCATCTGCGCGTACTGGCGGTTCACTTGACGCCATGTTTAAAATTTCGGCCCGCGGCAGCACCGTGCGTCAGGAAATCGTTGCTGGTTTGACAACGTTTCTGGCGATGGTTTATTCCGTCATCGTTGTGCCGGGCATGCTGGGCAAAGCGGGCTTCCCGCCAGCGGCTGTCTTTGTAGCGACCTGCCTTGTGGCCGGCGTGGGCTCTATCGTGATGGGCCTGTGGGCGAACCTGCCGCTGGCGATTGGTTGCGCCATCTCCCTGACCGCGTTTACCGCGTTCAGCCTGGTGCTGGGTCAGCACATCAGCGTACCGGTTGCGCTGGGCGCCGTGTTCCTGATGGGTGTGCTGTTTACCATTATTTCAGCGACCGGCATCCGTAGCTGGATCTTGCGCAACCTGCCGCAGGGCGTGGCGCACGGTACCGGCATCGGCATCGGCCTGTTCCTGCTGCTGATCGCCGCCAACGGCGTCGGTCTGGTCATCAAGAACCCGCTGGACGGCCTGCCGGTGGCGCTCGGCCATTTCGCCAGCTTCCCGGTGATCATGTCGCTGATCGGCCTGGCGGTGATTATCGGTCTGGAAAAACTGAAAGTCCCGGGCGGCATCCTGCTGACCATTATCGGCGTGTCGATTGTGGGCCTGATTTTCGATCCGAACGTCCACTTCTCCGGCATTTTCGCCATGCCGTCGCTGAGCGATGACAAAGGCAACTCCCTGATTGGCAGCCTGGATATCGTTGGCGCGCTGAACCCGGTGATCCTCCCAAGCGTGCTGGCGCTGGTGATGACCGCCGTGTTTGACGCGACCGGTACCATTCGTGCGGTGGCCGGTCAGGCGAACCTGCTGGATAAAGACGGTCAGATTATTGACGGCGGCAAAGCGCTGACCACTGACTCCCTGAGCAGCGTCTTCTCTGGTCTGGTGGGTGCGGCGCCTGCGGCGGTGTACATCGAGTCCGCGGCGGGTACGGCGGCAGGCGGTAAAACCGGCCTGACGGCGATCACCGTCGGCGTGCTGTTCATGCTGATCCTGTTCCTCTCTCCGCTCTCGTACCTGGTTCCGGCGTACGCGACCGCGCCAGCGCTGATGTACGTTGGCCTGCTGATGCTGAGCAACGTGGCGAAAATCGACTTTGCGGATTTTGTGGACGCGATGTCTGGCCTGATTACCGCGGTCTTCATCGTACTGACCTGTAACATCGTGACCGGCATTATGATCGGCTTCGCGTCGCTGGTGATCGGTCGTCTGGTTTCCGGTGAATGGCGCAAGCTGAACGTTGGCACCGTTGTTATCGCCGTTGCGCTGGTGGCGTTCTACGCGGGCGGCTGGGCAATCTAAGTTGTCCTTTGATGCGAAAACGGGTGGCTCAGGCCGCCCGTTTTTATTTTCAGGACTCATCCTGTTGCCTTTTGCGTTACTCTGGGGAAGATAGAATAAAAGGCACGACGCCTTCCGGAGTACATAAGCAACACAGCAAACAGGGAACGCATGGAAATCTTCTTCACAATACTCATCATGACCCTTGTGGTCTCGCTATCCGGGGTGGTTACACGCGTACTGCCCTTTCAGGTCCCCCTGCCATTAATGCAAATTGCCATAGGCGCGCTGCTGGCGTGGCCGACGTTTGGCCTGCACGTGGAATTTGACCCCGAACTGTTCCTCGTGCTGTTTATTCCGCCACTGCTGTTTGCCGATGGCTGGAAAACGCCCACGCGCGAATTCCTTGAGCACGGGCGAGAGATCTTCGGCCTGGCGCTTGCGCTGGTGGTGGTCACCGTCGTCGGGATTGGTTTCCTGATCTACTGGACGGTGCCGGGCATTCCGTTAATACCGGCTTTTGCGCTGGCCGCCGTGCTGTCGCCAACCGATGCCGTGGCGCTGTCCGGCATTGTGGGTGAAGGCCGTATTCCGAAGAAAATCATGGGGATTTTACAGGGTGAGGCGCTGATGAACGACGCCTCCGGCCTGGTCGCCCTGAAGTTTGCCGTGGCCGTAGCGATGGGTACGATGGTCTTTACCGTCGGCGGCGCAACGCTGGAATTCTTCAAGGTGGCGATTGGCGGTATTCTCGCAGGCTTCGTGGTGAGCTGGCTGTACGGCCGCTCGCTGCGCTTCCTCAGCCGCTGGGGCGGCGATGAACCCGCTACGCAGATCGTACTGCTGTTCCTGCTGCCGTTTGCCTCTTATCTGATTGCCGAACATATCGGCGTGTCGGGCATTCTGGCAGCGGTTGCGGCAGGGATGACCATTACCCGTTCCGGCGTAATGCGCCGCGCGCCGCTGGCCATGCGCCTGCGTGCAAACAGCACCTGGGCCATGCTGGAATTTGTCTTTAACGGCATGGTGTTCCTGCTCCTGGGCCTGCAGCTGCCTGGCATTATGGAGTCCTCGCTGGTGGCGGCGGAGGCTGACCCGAACGTTGAGGTCTGGATGCTGTTTACCGACATCGTGCTGATCTACCTGGCGCTGATGCTGGTTCGTTTCGGCTGGCTGTGGACGATGAAAAACTTCAGCGTCCGCTTCCTGAAGAAAAAACCGATGGAGTTCGGCTCGTGGACAACGCGTGAACTGCTGATTGCCTCTTTTGCGGGCGTACGCGGGGCGATCACCCTTGCCGGTGTGCTCTCCATTCCGCTGCTGCTGCCGACAGGCGATGTCTTCCCGGCACGCTACGAGCTGGTCTTCCTGGCGGCGGGCGTGATTCTCTTCTCACTGTTTGTCGGCGTGATTATGCTGCCGATCCTGCTGCAGCATATTGATGTTGGCGATTCGACCCAGCAGCACAAGGAAGAGCGCATTGCGCGTGCCGCCACTGCCGAAGTGGCCATTGTCGCCATCCAGAAAATGGAAGAGCGTCTGGCCGCAGATGCGGAGGAGAACATCGACAATCAGCTGCTGACGGAAGTGAGTTCCCGGGTGATTGGTAACCTTCGTCGCCGCGCGGACGGACGTAACGATGTGGAAAGCTCGCTGCAGGAGGAGAACCTGGAGCGTCGGTTCCGTCTGGCCGCGCTGCGCTCAGAGCGCGCCGAACTGTATCACCTGCGCGCCACGCGCCAGATCAGCAACGAGACGCTGCAAAAGCTGCTGCACGATCTGGACCTGCTGGAAGCGCTGTTGATAGAGAATCAGTAGCGCGCTTTTGCCCGGTGGCGCTGCGCTTACCGGGCCTACGTTAGAACCGTAGGCCGGGTAAGGCGAAGCCGCCACCCGGCACTATTCAGACCGCACCCAAAACCCCTCACAACACTGCAGCCACGCCTGCGCGCTCTGCGACAAATAGACCCCTTCACGCCAGATCATCCCCAGTTGCCAGTGCAGGTCGCTCTCCAGCGGGATCCAGCGCAGCGTGTTTTTATCCAGACGCTCGCAAATCGGCTGCGGCAGAATGGCAATCCCCACACCTGCCTGCACCATCGCCGCCAGGAAATCCCACTGTCCGCTGCGCACCGCAATGCGCGGCTTGACGTTATGTTGGTTAAACAGCGTCATCAGCTGGCGGCTGAGAGCGAAGTCTTCGTTGTAGATCAGCAGAGGATGCTCGCCGAGCAGTTCAGGCTTCACCGAGTTTAACTTCAGCCAGTCGCCGGAGCGGGGAACCAGCACGCACAGCGGGTGGCTAAAGAGCGGAAGCGTCGCCAGGCCGCTCTCTTCCTCAACGGGGAGGGCGGTCATTGCCACGTCGAGCTCTCCGTTAGTGACGGCCTGCTGGACGGTTAACCCGCCGAACTCCGAGATCTTCAGCTCTACGCCGGAATAGCGCTGGCGAAACAGGCTAATCGGCCCGGCCATCATCATCCCCACCATCGGTGGAATGCCGAGGCGAAGCACTCCTTTGGTCAGATGATTAATATCGTCCAGCTCTGCTTTCAGCTGGCGGAACTCCGCCAGAATCGCCAGCCCACGCTCGAACACCACGCGTCCGGTGTCGGTCAGCAGCAGCTTGCGCCCGTCGCGGATCAGCAGGGTACAGTTCAGTTCATCTTCGAGGTTTTTCAGCATCTTGCTGATGGTGGGCTGGGTAACAAACAACTTCTCCGCTGCGCGGGTAAAACTTTGCTGACGAACCACTTCGACAAAATAGCGCAGCGTTCTTATGTCCATGATTATTCCTCGAAACTATACCTTTGATGATTTTAATTCATTTCAGTCCACACCGTGCGCTCACTATACTGGCGCCTCGTCTCATTTTTGAGGAAAACCCCCATGGCCGTGGCGTTAAGCCGTGTTACGCCTGCCGTTGTACAACGACTCCAGGTCCCGGTTCAGGTACTGCTCTACGCGGGACTGTTTGTTTTCGCCGAATATCTTGTCGGCTGGCTCCACCTGCCGCTGCCTGCCAACCTGGTGGGGATGCTGCTGATGCTGACGCTCATCCTCTGTCGCGTGATCCCCCTTAACTGGGTGCGCGCCGGGGCGCGCTGGCTGCTGGCGGAGATGCTGCTGTTCTTTGTCCCTGCCGTGGTGGCGGTGGTGAACTATGCGCAGCTGCTGATGGTGGACGGCTGGCGAATCTTTGCGGTCATCGCGCTGAGTACGCTGATGGTGCTGGGGGCGACCGCCTGGGTTGTGGATAAAGTCTACCGGTTTGAAATCAGCAGGCACAAACATGACTAACTTTCAGATAAGCGTCCTGTGCCTGATTGCGACGCTCGGGATCTACTTTGCCAACAAGCGGCTGTATCGCCGTTTTCATGCCCTGCCGCTGATGCCGCTCGTCTTCACGCCGATCCTGCTGGTGCTGATGCTGGTCTTCGGCCATATCTCCTGGCAAAACTATATTGGTGAATCCCACTGGCTGCTGTGGCTGCTCGGCCCGGCGACCATCGCCTTTGCCGTGCCCGTTTACGACAACCTGGCGATTATCAAACGCCACTGGATGTCGCTCAGCGCAGGCGTGATTACCGCCACGGTGGTCGCGGTCTGTAGCTCCGTCTGGCTGGCGCGGCTGTTTACGCTGCCCGACGAAATTCAGCGCAGCCTGGCCGTGCGCTCGGTGACCACGCCGTTCGCGCTGGCGGCGGCTAAACCCCTCGGCGGACAGCCGGACCTGGTGGCGCTGTTTGTGGTGGTGACGGGCGTCTTTGGGATGGCGGTGGGCGATATGCTGTTTCTGCGGCTTTCTATTCGGGAAGGGATGGCCAAAGGCGCGGGGTTTGGCGCGGCGTCGCACGGCGCGGGCACGGCACGTTCCTATGAGCTGGGCCAGCAGGAGGGCGTTGTCGCGAGCCTGGTCATGATGCTGTCGGGCGTGGTGATGGTGCTGGTTGCGCCGCTGGTGGCGTGGGTGATGTTTTAAGCTCCCCGGCCAGAATGACCGGGGAGAAAGGCTTAGTGCGCGCGGCCCTGCTCAACGCCGAGACCGGTTTGTGAACGGATAAACTGGGCGCGGAATTTCTCACGCTCCAGGTTACCCTCCGGCGAATTGTCGGTTGCCGAGAAGACCCAGATACCGATAAACGCCACGGCAATAGAGAACAGCGCCGGGTATTCATACGGGAAGATGGCGCTTGCGTGACCGAGGATCTGCACCCAAATGGTTGGTCCCAGAATCATCAGGATCACCGCCGTCAGCAGCCCCAGCCAGCCGCCAATCATCGCCCCACGGGTGGTCAGTTTCGACCAGTACATGGAAAGCAGAATGATTGGGAAGTTACAGCTTGCCGCAATCGAGAAGGCCAGCCCCACCATAAAGGCGATGTTTTGCTTCTCGAACAGAATGCCCAACAGAATCGCCACGACGCCCAGCACCAGCACGGTGATTTTCGAGACCTTCAGCTCATCGCGCTCGCTCGCGCCTTTGCGGAAGACGTTGGCGTAGAGGTCGTGCGACACCGCAGACGCCCCGGCCAGCGTTAAACCCGCAACCACCGCAAGAATGGTGGCGAAGGCTACGGCAGAGATAAAGCCGAGGAACAGGTTACCGCCCACGGCGTCCGCCAGATGCACCGCCGCCATGTTGTTACCGCCAATCAGCGCGCCCGCCGCGTCTTTAAACGCCGGGTTCGCCCCCACCAGCATGATCGCGCCAAAGCCGATGATGAAGGTCAGAATATAGAAGTAACCCATGAAGCCGGTCGCGTAGAAGACGCTCTTGCGCGCTTCACGCGCATCGCTCACGGTGAAGAAGCGCATCAGGATATGCGGCAGACCCGCCGTGCCAAACATCAGGCCCAGACCGAGCGACAGGGCCGATATCGGGTCTTTCACCAGCCCGCCCGGGCTCATGATGGCTTCCCCTTTCGGGTGGACCGCCATGGCTTCGGTAAACAGGTTATTGAAGCTGAACCCAACGTGCTTCATCACCATAAAGGCCATAAAGCTGGCGCCGAACAGCAGCAATACCGCTTTGATGATCTGCACCCAGGTGGTGGCGAGCATGCCGCCGAACAGAACGTACATCACCATCAGCACGCCCACCAGCACTACCGCGATGTGGTAGTTCAGGCCGAACAGCAGTTCGATCAATTTACCCGCGCCGACCATCTGCGCAATCAGGTACAGCGCCACCACCACCAGCGAGCCGCAGGCGGAGAGGGTGCGAATCGGCCCCTGCTTCAGGCGATACGAGGCCACGTCGGCGAAGGTATAGCGGCCCAGATTGCGCAGGCGCTCGGCAATCAGGAACAGAATGATCGGCCAGCCGACGAGGAAGCCGAGAGAGTAGATCAGGCCATCATAGCCGGAGGTGTACACCAGCGCGGAGATCCCGAGGAACGAGGCGGCGGACATAAAGTCACCCGCAATCGCCAGCCCGTTCTGGAAGCCGGTAATGTTGCCGCCTGCGGTGTAGTAATCGTTACGGGAGCGCACGCGTTTCGACGCCCAGTAAGTGATATACAGCGTCAGCACCACGAAAATCAGGAACATCACAATCGCCTGCCAGTTGGTTGGCTGGCGCTGTACCTCGCCGGTAATCGCATCTGCCGCGTGGGCGGCAAAGGGAAGCGTGGCGGCGAGCGCCGTCAGAATTCTCTTCATGATGCTTTTACCTCTTGCAGTACCGCTTTATTAAGGCGATCGAATTCACCGTTCGCGCGCCAGACGTAGACGCCGGTTAGCACAAATGAAATCACGATCACGCCAATGCCAATGGGGATACCGCGCGTCACGCTGGTACCCTCGTGTAACGGGGTGCCCAGCCAGTGCGGCGCAAAGGCAATCAGCAGAATAAAGCCGACATAGATAATCAGCATGATGATGGAAAGGGTGAAGGCAAACCGTTGCCGCTTATCGACGAGCTCCCTGTAGTGCGCACTATTCTCTATCTGCTGACAAATATGGTCATTCATCACAGAGTCTCCAAAGGTAAGGTTGGTTTGTTTTTATCCCCTCTCCCCTATGGGGAGAGGGTGAGGGGAGAGGGAGAAAACACTAGGAAGGCATTGCGATGGCCTGCTTCTCTTCGAGCAGTTTTTCCACCACGCCAGGATCCGCGAGCGTTGAGGTATCACCGAGGTTGCTGGTGTCCCCTGCCGCGATTTTGCGCAAGATACGACGCATAATTTTGCCGGAGCGGGTTTTCGGCAGAGAGTCGGTCCAGTGCAACACGTCCGGCGTGGCCAGCGGGCCAATCTCTTTACGCACCCAGTTGCGCACTTCGGTGTACAGCTCTGGCGACGGCTCTTCCCCGTGGTTCAGGGTGACGTACGCGTAAATCGCCTGGCCTTTAATGTTGTGCGGAATGCCCACAACAGCCGCTTCGGCAATCTTCGGATGCGACACCAGCGCCGATTCAATCTCCGCGGTGCCCAGACGGTGGCCGGAGACGTTCAGCACGTCGTCCACGCGTCCGGTAATCCAGTAATATCCATCTTCATCACGGCGCGCGCCGTCGCCGCTGAAGTACATGTTTTTAAAGGTCGAGAAGTAGGTCTGCTCGAAGCGATCGTGATCGCCAAACAGGGTACGCGCCTGACCCGGCCACGAGTCCGTGATCACCAGATTGCCTTCGGTGGCGCCTTCCTGCGGGTTACCTTCGTTATCCACCAGCGCAGGCTGCACGCCGAAGAACGGACGGGTTGCCGAGCCTGCTTTCAGCTGCGTGGCGCCCGGCATTGGGGTGATCATAAAGCCGCCGGTTTCGGTCTGCCACCAGGTGTCCATGACCGGGCATTTCTCGTTGCCGATTTTCTTCCAGTACCACTCCCAGGCTTCCGGGTTGATGGGCTCACCCACGGAACCGAGGATGCGCAATGAAGAGCGGTCAGTGCCTTCGATGGCTTTATCGCCTTCCGCCATTAATGCGCGGATCGCCGTTGGCGCGGTGTAGAGAATATTGACCTGATGCTTGTCGACCACCTGACACATCCGCGCCGGAGTCGGCCAGTTCGGTACGCCCTCAAACATCAGCGTCGTTGCGCCACAGGCCAGCGGGCCGTACAGCAGGTAGCTGTGTCCGGTAACCCAGCCCACGTCGGCTGTACACCAGTAGATGTCGCCCGGATGGTAATCAAAGACGTATTTGAAGGTGGTGGCCGCGTAGACCAGATAGCCGCCGGTGGTGTGCAGCACGCCTTTCGGCTTACCGGTCGAGCCGGAGGTGTAAAGAATGAAGAGCGGATCTTCTGCGTTCATCTCTTCCGGCTGATGCTGGTCGCTCGCCTTTTCAATCAGGTCGCTCCACCACAGGTCACGCCCCTCGTTCCAGTCGATTTTGCCGCCGGTACGCTTAAGGACGATAACGTTGCTGACCGTTTTGACGTTCGGGTTTTTCAGCGCTTCGTCGACGTTTTTCTTCAGGGGGATTCCGCGTCCGGCGCGCACGCCTTCATCGGCGGTGATCACCAGTTTTGAACTGGAATCGACAATACGGCCCGCAACCGCTTCTGGTGAGAAACCGCCAAAGATAACGGAGTGGATCGCACCAATACGCGCGCAGGCCAGCATGGCTACCGCCGCTTCCGGCACCATCGGCATATAGATAGCGACCACATCGCCTTTTTTAATGCCTTTTTCCAGCAGGACGTTGGCGAAGCGGCACACGTCGCGGTGCAGTTCTTTATAGGTAATGTGTTTGCTCTGGGAGGCATCATCGCCTTCCCAGATAATCGCCGTCTCGTTTCCGTGCTCGGCAAGGTGACGATCAAGGCAGTTCGCCGCCAGGTTCAGGGTGCCATCTTCATACCATTTAATGGAGACATTGCCGGGCGCAAAGGAGGTGTTCTTCACCTTCTGATAAGGTTTGATCCAGTCAAGGATATGACCCTGCTCACCCCAGAAGGTGTCCGGGGCGGTGATAGATTGCTGATATTTCTCGTGGTACTGCTCCGGGGTGATCAGGCAACGGTCCGCAATATTTGCGGGAATGTCATGTTTGTGTATTTGGCTCATGGCTTTTTTTCTCCTTGTAAGATGTTAATAATATGTCGCAAAAACGTTAATTGTAGGGGCTTTACAAGCTTTGTTTATTATTTGGGCTGCAGATCACGCATTGTTTGAAGAGTATGAAAATTGAGCGAATGAATCTTTGAAGGAAAATAATTTATGCTGACGATTATTCACATTTATGTTTAAAAAAGCGTTTTTATAACAAAAGGTTATTTATCAGAATTAGAACAAACTGCCGTCATCGTCGCTTTTGTGAGTGAAACGCGTCGTTCTTTAAGGCTTGCGCAACAGGTCGCGCAAATGATACTCATACGCCGCGTTAAAAAATCCCATAAACCAACGCAACACAATTCATACCCTTTCAGTATGTCTCCATATTCATGCAGTTTGAGTGAATAAGGCGCTTCATTGAGGAAGTTAGTTTCTATGAAAAACGTTAAAGTCAGCCTGGCCTGGCAGATCTTAATCGCCCTTGTGCTGGGCATCTTGCTGGGCAGTTACCTTCACTATCACAGCGACAGCCGCGAATGGCTGATTGCGAACCTGCTCTCACCGGCAGGGGATATCTTCATTCATCTGATCAAGATGATTGTGGTTCCGATTGTGATCTCGACGCTGGTGGTCGGTATTGCGGGCGTCGGCGATGCGAAGCAGTTAGGTCGTATTGGTGCAAAAACCATTATCTATTTCGAAGTGATCACTACGGTTGCGATCATTCTTGGTATCACTTTGGCGAACGTGTTCCAGCCGGGTTCCGGGATCGATATGTCGCAGCTGGCAACGGTGGATATTTCGAAATACCAAAGTACGACCGCTGACGTGCAGAGCCATGCGCATGGCCTGATGGGCACAATCCTGTCGCTGGTGCCGACCAACATCGTGGCGTCGATGGCGAAGGGCGAAATGCTGCCGATCATCTTCTTCTCGGTACTGTTTGGTCTGGGGCTCTCTTCTCTGCCCGCGACGCACCGTGAACCGCTGGTGACCGTGTTCCGCTCTATTTCCGAGACCATGTTTAAAGTGACCCACATGGTGATGCGTTACGCGCCGGTAGGGGTGTTTGCGCTTATCGCCGTCACCGTGGCGAACTTCGGTTTTGCCTCCCTGTGGCCGCTGGCGAAGCTGGTGATCCTGGTGCACTTCGCCATCCTGTTCTTCGCACTGCTGGTGCTGGGCATCGTGGCGCGTCTGTGCGGGCTGAGCATCTGGATCCTGATCCGTATCCTGAAAGATGAGCTGATTCTGGCCTACTCCACGGCAAGCTCTGAGAGCGTGCTGCCGCGTATTATTGAGAAGATGGAAGCCTACGGCGCGCCTGCCTCTATTACCAGCTTCGTGGTGCCGACCGGTTACTCCTTTAACCTGGATGGTTCGACGCTATACCAGAGTATCGCCGCTATCTTTATTGCCCAGCTGTACGGCATTGACCTGTCGCTGTGGCAGGAGATCGTCCTGGTACTGACGCTGATGGTGACGTCTAAAGGTATCGCAGGCGTACCGGGCGTTTCGTTCGTGGTGCTGCTGGCGACGCTGGGCAGCGTCGGCATTCCGCTGGAAGGTCTGGCCTTTATCGCCGGTGTGGACCGTATCCTCGACATGGCGCGTACGGCGCTGAACGTGGTGGGTAATGCGCTGGCGGTGCTGGTTATCGCCAAGTGGGAACACAAATTCGATCGTAAAAAGGCGCTGGCGTATGAACGCGAGGTGCTGGGTCGTTTTGATAAGACTGCTGACCAGTAATGTAACGTTGTCTTCCCTCTCCCCTTTGGGGAGAGGGGTAGGGTGAGGGGATTTTATTCCCCGCTCAACGCATCAAACTCTTCGCACCCCGTATCAAACCCTTCCGTACAGCTCAGGTTCAACCAGTACAGTGCTTTCTGTTTATTGGGCGTGATAAAGCCTTTCTCACCCTGCCTGAACAGCATCCCAGCCCAATACTCGGCATAGCCGGTACGCGAAAGGGCTGAACTCCGCTTGAACCAGGAGGCAGCCTGCACGTCATCCTGCGCTACCTCACCGCCGTTGGCATAAATAAGCCCCAGGAGCAGTTGGGCATCGACCGCAGAGTCGCTGTCGATATCTTCGGTCGCCGTTTGCAGCAGTCTGATGGCCTGGGGATAGTCAGTTTTCCCCGCCTGAGTATTCACCAGAATGCGCGCCAGCATGATCGCACCGCGTTTGCTGCCAGCAATGTTTGCCTGTTGGGCCAGGGCTTTGGCCTGTGCGTAATCACCTTGCGTAAAGAGGATTTGCGAGAGCAACCCCATGGCGTCGACATCGCCGCCTTTCGCGGCTTTCTCGGCCCACTGCGCGGCCTGCTTGCTGTCGCCGGAGCTGAAGTACGTATCGGCAAGATAATACTGGGCACGCGCATCACCGGCTTCGGCCTGTTGTCGATACTGGCTGCCTATCTCATCCGCGCGGGCGAAGGAGGTAAAAAACAATAACAACAGAAAAATGGCTTTCATGGATTCTTATCATCTGGGTACACGCCGCGCAGTATAATCGCGGGCGCAAAAGAAAAAAACGGGTGCATTAAGACCCCAGCATCCTACAAGCCGGGCGGAACCGTTGTTCCGCCCGTAGAGATTAGCCTGCGTTGCAGGCTAATTTTGCCGTCACCTCCTGATGCTCACTCTTTATTGAAAACTCGCAGAGCTTACCGCGAGTAATAAAGGTAAAGATCACTATCGTCAGGCAAACAATAAAGACGATGCCTAACGCAGTTTTTAATGGCGTCATGCCTTTTACTCCTTGTCAAAAAAAGAATAAGAGGCTACTCTCAACCTGTTGGTAGTTGAGGGAGTAGCCTCGGGTAAATGAAAATTTCCCGGGGCTTTCCACTTTCTGTCCCTCAACAATGCTCAAGACAGAAAGTCTTAAGCACCCGCCGCATATCTTATCTCTCTGAATTAAAATGCAAAGATGTAATTCTATTCTGCGTAAATTACATTATTTCTGCGAGCCGCTTTACAGAATAATAATTTCTATTTCTTATGAATTAATTGGAAATAAAAAGGGAGTGAATATATCACTCCCTTTATTCAACGTTCAATTAACGGCTTTAACCCATTGCGCTTTCGCGCAGTCTGGATTTCAGCTTGTTATATTCCTCTATCACGTACTGTTCCGCCGCGTGCTGATCCGCAATCGGCTCAACGTTAACGGCGCAGTATTTATACTCCGGCGTTTTGGTTATCGGGCTTAAGTTCTCTGTTACCAGCTCGTTGCAGGCACCAATCCACCACTGGTAGGTCATATAGACCGCCCCTTTGTTTGGACGATCGCTGACCTGCGCACGGGTGATGATCCGCCCTTTGCGCGAGTTCACCCACACCAGCGCTTCATCCTCAATACCGAGCCGTTCCGCATCGGCGGTGTTGATCTGCGCGTAGCCCGGTTCATCCGCCAGCGCCGCCAGCGCGGCGCAGTTTCCGGTCATCGAGCGGCAGGAGTAGTGGCCCACTTCACGTACGGTGGAGAGCACCATCGGATACTCGTCGGTGAGTTTATCGATCGGCGCGACCCAGTCGCAGGTGAAGAACTGCGCCAGCCCGTTCGGGGTGTCGAATTTCTCCTTAAAGAGATAGGACGTGCCTTGATCGGCCTCTGACTCATCCCTGCACGGCCACTGGATGTACCCCAGCTCACCCATTTTTTCATAGGTGGCGCCGTAGAAGTCCGGACACAGGCTGCGCAACTCGTCCCAGATCTCCTGGGTGTTGTTGTAGTGCATCGGGTAGCCCATGCGGGTGGCGATTTCGCTGATGATCTGCCAGTCCGTTTTCAGATCCCACTTCGGCTCGACCGCCTTAAAGAAGCGCTGGAAGCCGCGGTCCGCCGCCGTATAGACGCCTTCATGCTCGCCCCAGGAGGTCGACGGTAAAATCACATCCGCCGCCGCCGCAGTTTTGGTCATGAAGATATCCTGGACAATCACCAGCTCCAGATCCTCAAACCCTTTACGCACTGCAGAAAGCTCGGCGTCGGTCTGAAGCGGATCTTCACCCATGATGTAGGCCGCACGCACTTCGCCATGCGCCGCGCGGTGCGGCAGCTCGCTGATGCGATACCCGGTGTGTTCCGGCAGGCTTTCCACGCCCCAGGCCTTCGCGAACTTGGCGCGGTTTTCCGGAAACTTCACGTACTGGTAGCCCGGATAAGTATCCGGCAGCGCGCCCATATCGCAGGCGCCCTGCACGTTATTCTGACCACGCACCGGGTTCACGCCAACGTGGGCTTTACCCAGATTACCGGTCAGCATCGCGAGGCTGGTGAGCGAGCGCACGGTTTCCACGCCCTGGTAGAACTGGGTTACGCCCATACCCCAGAGAATGGCGGCGGTTTTTGCCCCGGCATACATTCTGGCCGCCTGACGAATCTCCTGCGCGCTGACACCGGTTATCGCTTCGACGGATTCAGGCGTATAGCCCTCGACTATTTTCTTATACTCTTCAAAGCCTTCTGTACGGGTCGCGACAAACGCCTGGTCGTACAGGTTCTCCTCAATAATGACGTGCCCCATTGCGTTCAACAGCGCGATGTTTGAGCCGTTTTTCAATGCAATGTGCATATCCGCAATGCGCGCGGTTTCAATTTTACGCGGATCGCAGACGATGATTTTCGCCCCATTCTGTTTAGCGCGAATAACGTGGTTCGCGACGATAGGGTGAGAATCCGCCGGGTTATAACCAAAGATGAAGACGAGATCGGTATTATCTATCTCGTTGATGGCGTTACTCATTGCGCCGTTACCGACCGACTGGTGCAGACCTGCAACCGATGGGCCGTGTCAGACGCGAGCGCAGCAGTCGACGTTATTGGTACCAATAACGGCGCGCGCGAATTTTTGCATCACATAGTTGGTTTCATTTCCCGTCCCGCGGGAAGAGCCGGTAGTCTGAATGGCATCCGGGCCATATTTGGCCTTGATGGCGCTCAGGCGCGTGGCGACGTAATCCAGCGCCTCGTTCCAGGAGACGGCTTCCAGCTTGCCGCCGCGCTCGCGGCGGATCATAGGGGTTTTCAGGCGCGGGGTAAGGATTTGGGTATCGTTAATAAAATCCCAGCCGTAGTAACCTTTCAGGCACAGCGTGCCCTGATTGGTTTTCCCCTGTGCGGCCTCCGCCCGGACGATTTTGCCGTTATCGACCACCAGGTGGATCTTGCAACCTGAGGCACAATAAGGGCAAACCGTGACGACTTTTTTCATCAGTCTGCTCCAGTTAATCGAATCGTTCGCACCCACTATGCAGCTTCTATGCCATGTTTTTTGTATGGGTATCCCCTGACTTTACGGCCCATCCGGGGTGAAAACCCTGACAAAAAGCAGTCAATCGTCAAAATTGACGTGTCGACAGTGCGGCGGATGTGACATGGGTTGAATTTCCGTCACTGAAAAAACCTTTTGACTGGAGCCGACGGCAGAATAGTTCAGACTTAACATAATCCCCTGACGGAAGCATACGATGAAACCGGCGATTCTGGTGGTTGATGACGATACGGCAGTCTGCGAACTGCTTCAGGACGTGCTGAGCGAGCACGTCTTTAGCGTGCTTGTCTGCCATAACGGCCAGGATGCACTGCGGCAGGTGCAACAGGAGCCGAATATCGCGCTGGTGCTGCTGGATATGATGCTGCCTGATATTAATGGACTGCAGGTTCTGCTGCAGCTGCAAAAGCAGCGTCCGGCGCTACCGGTTGTGATGTTAACCGGGCTGGGGAGTGAGTCAGACGTGGTGGTGGGGCTGGAGATGGGGGCCGACGATTATATTGCCAAACCGTTCAACCCGCGCGTGGTGGTCGCCCGCGTAAAAGCGGTACTGCGCCGTACGGGCGTGCTGGCTGCGGAACCCTCCGCAGCGCCTGTCGCGGGCATTGCGTTTAACGGATGGACGCTTGATACCACCCGCTGCGAGCTGAGCGATCCGCAGCGTAATCCCGTGCCCTTAACCCAGGGCGAGTACGGCCTGCTGCTGGCGCTCACGCAAAATGCCCGTCGTGTGCTAAGTCGTGACAGGCTGCTTGAGCTGACCCACAGCGAAAGCGCCGACGTGTTCGACCGCACGATTGACGTGCTGATCATGCGCCTGCGCCGGAAAATAGAGGCTAACCCGCATCAGCCTGCGCTCATCAAAACCATTCGCGGGCTGGGTTACGTGTTTGCCACCGACGTGAGCCGGCCCGAGCAGGCGGCATAAGGCTTACGTTATTGCCGGAACAATGATGGCGGCAAAAATTGCGATGATGCACAGATACTTGAGGGCGTAATAAGCCTTACGGTTTCTTTTTTTCAGACGCTGCCCCCGCTCGCGGCCCGCATGAACGTATTTAAAAATGCGGTTTATGCCGCCGGTGCTGTCATTTTCGTCATTCGGTGAGCTGGCTGCAGACATCAGCGTGGTCCCCACCCAATGGTTAACCGCCTGCGCCCAGCGCCATTTCATCGGACGCTCAATATCGCAGAAGAGAATAATGCGCGTTTGATCCGATTTATTCTCTGCCCAGTGGACGTAGGTCTCATCAAAAATAACGGCTTCACCATCCCGCCAGCTGTGGCGCTGCCCGTCGACTTCAATAAAGCAGCGGTCGTCATTCGGTGTGAATAACCCCAGATGGTAACGAACCGAGCCCGCATAGGGATCACGATGCTTGCCAAGCTTTGCACCCGCCGGCAGCTCGGCAAACATGGCCGCCTTCACCGAGGGGATTTCACTCACCAGCCGGGTCGTCACCGGGCATAAAGACTGCGCGGAGGGATGGGCATCGGCATACCATTTCAGGTAAAACCGTTTCCAGCCGCGTTTAAAAAAGGTGTTAAAGCCAGCGTCGTTATTATTTTCCGCCGCCTTAATATGGTGCTGCAAACGCAGCGCCTCTTCGCGAATAATCAGCCAATTTTCCGTCAGCTTATTTAATTCAGGAAAGCGTTCTGTTTCAAAGAAAGGCTGCCTGGCGGGCAGGGAAGAAAAAGCCGTCATAAACATATTGATGGGCGCCATGAACGTCGAATGGTCGAAGAGCTGACGAGAAAGCGTCTGTTTTTCTTTGCCGCGTGAATGCGCATAAATAACGCTGATAATGAAAATACCGATGATGATGGCTGCGAACATTTTTCCCTTGTCCTCTTTCTATCTCATTTCGGAAAAGCGTGCGGACAGAGTGCTGCCCACGCCGAATATGCCAGATGGAGAGAGTGTAGTTCGGAGATGTAAAATTCATAGAACTGTAATGAAAAATCGCAATTATTGTTAAATTAAACGCTCTCGCGAATAAACGCCTGCAGCTCGGCCAGCGTTTTTGCGCCATCAATCGCATTGGCGGCCAGCAGGCTTGCTCGCGCGCAGGCGTGTGCCAGATAAATACTCTCTGTTAGCGGCAGCGATTCATGGCAGCTGTATAAA
Organism: Enterobacter sp. N18-03635; assembly: GCF_004006055.1. NCBI lineage: Bacteria > Pseudomonadati > Pseudomonadota > Gammaproteobacteria > Enterobacterales > Enterobacteriaceae > Enterobacter > Enterobacter sp. N18-03635. Next base: position 365,315 of record NZ_CP034769.1, read on the forward strand.
AAGCCTGCGCAAAAGGCATCGCCCGCGCCGACGCTGCCGATAATCTCTTCCTGCTCCAGCATCCATGACGGGATCCAGCGACCCTCTTCACCATGTGCTTCTCCCCATGCGCCTTCCGGACAGTGGATCACCACCCGCTGGCGTACGCCTGCCGCCAGCAGCTGCGCCGCGGCATCGGCGATATGGGCAACGTGCGGGGCGTCGTTTTCATCACGCATTGTCAGGCCGCTAAACTCACCGGCCTCCAGCTCGTTAATGACCAGATAGTCGAGATGTCGCAGGGCAGGGAGCACCAGCGGCTGATAGCGCGGGTCGCCCTTGCGGGAAACCAGATCGAGCGACGTTTCATACCCCTGGTCGCGCATCTGTGCCAGCAGCCGCGCGCTGCGGGTGCCGAACTCGTCATCGGGCATATCCAGGCTGTCGAGCAGCAGGAGATAGCCGAGATGGAAGATTTTCATCGATCCGTCTAAGCGATCGAAAGCGGGAAGATCCAGCAGGCGGTTGGCCCCCGGAGAGTGGAAAAAGGTGCGCTGTCCGCTGGGATCGGTCATCACCTGCGACATGGAGGTTGGCGCAAAGGTGGTGCGCTGAACGCGCTGGCGGTTGACGTGGTACTGGTCGAGCATTGCCAGAATGTAGTCCCCGTCGCCATCTTCGCCAATCAGCCCCACCGCCTGCAGCGGCAGGCCAACGTGCATTTTCGCCAGCGTCAGCAGGACGTTGAGCGGCGCGCCGCCGGTTGAGCGTTCGCTGTGGGTGATTTCCGCCAGCCAGCCGCGCTCCGGCCACTGCACGATCTGGTGGACGTGGTCCACCAGCATATTGCCTGCGGCGATGATGCCTTTACGTTCCATTATGCCTGCCCCGCGCTGCCGAAGATGCGCATCTGTTCGGCGACCGTATCCGTAATCGCCTCTTCTATCCCCAGCAGCAGCTCGGCAAACTCGTCGTACAGCGGCTGGCGGTTAGCCATGCGCTGCTCAACGGCGGCAAGCGCGGCCTGCGACATCCCGGTATAGAAATTGATTTTATGAATGCCCAGCTCGATGGCGCGGCGGAAGTCAGCATCGCTAATCCCGGAGCCGCCGTGTAAAACCAGCGGCAGCCCCGTCTGCTGGCGAATGGCGTCCAGGCGCGGGAAATCGAGCTTCGGCTCGCCTTTATACTTGCCGTGCGCGTTACCGATGGCGACGGCCAGCGCATCGATGCCGGTTGAATCAACAAATTCGCGCGCCAGCTGCGGATCGGTGAAGAAGGCTTCATCCGCATGTCCGTAAAGCGCGCCGCCTTCATCGCCACCGACCGCGCCCAGCTCCGCCTCCACCGACACGCCGACCGCGTGGCACATTTTCACCACTTCCCGCGTCTGGCGGATGTTTTCCTCGTAGCTCAGCGTAGAGCCGTCGAACATCACCGAGCTGAACCCTAAGCGCAGGGCGCGCACCACCGCCTCGAAATGCAGGCCGTGGTCGAGGTTGAGCACCACGGGAATATCGTGACGGGCGGCTTCGAACTTAACCGCTTCGACAAGAGAATCCAGCGACACGTACTTAAAATGCACTTCGGCGATGTTGATGATAAACGGCGAGCGTTCCTGCTTTGCGGCGGCGAACAGCGCGCGCAGGAAGTGGGAGTCGAGCACGTTAAACGCGCCCAGCGCGTAGCGGTGCTGTCTGGCGTGCGCAAGACCGTCGGCAAGAGAAATTAATGGCATTATTTACCCCTTATATCCGAAACAGGTTGTACTCGTTGCACAGCACCAGCAGCGCCGGTTCGTCTTCTTCGATGTTGTTATAGCGGGCAACGGGCTGCAAAAAGTGGTTGTCGTGTTCATCGTCATTGACCGAGGACACTTCCCCGACCAGCACGTCACCGAAGCCGCATTCGCCCCAGAAACTGTGGTAAAGACCGGGCGTCAGGCAGATGCTTTCCCCGGGCAGCAGGCGCAGCTGGCTGCCGGGAGCGTGGGTCTGACGGCAGCCGTCGACGGTGACCGTCACGTCGGTGTTTTCCGTCTCTTCATGCGCCCCGGCATTCCATAACTCAATAATCAGATTACCGCCGCCCCGGTTGATGATGTCTTCGCGCTTGCGCCAGTGAAAATGCATCGGCGTGACCTGGCCGTCCCGCACGTGCATGATTTTTTCGGCATAGTTTTTTTCATACGGCACGCCGTTGGGCGAGCCGTTGCGCAGGGTAAACAGCGTCAGGCCCTCTGCGGCAAAGCTGTTGCCGCCGAACGCCGTCACGTCCCAGCCGAGCCTGAGGTCGAACACTTCCTGCCATGCGGCCTGGTCAAGCTGCTGCCATTTTGTTGGCGGAAAGCTGGCAAAAGGCGGGAGATGCACGTCGTGCATGGAGAAAAACTGCCGCGTGTGGCCGAGAATTTCATTGATGTCGGAGCGTTTCATGGGGACTCCTTGAAAACAGTTCCCTCTCCCTGTGGGAGAGGGAAAAGGATCATTTAACCGTCCACCCCTTATACGTGCCGACGTTCTTTTTATCGATCATCGTCACCGGGATCAGCACGGGCTCTTTCGGCGCAGGTTTGCCCTGAAGAATGTCATAGCCGATCTCCACCGCTTTTGCCGCCATAACCTGCGGATCTTGCGCCGGGGTCGCGACAAACAGGGAGTTTTCCCGCTTCAGCGCTTCCTCACCGTCCGGGCTGCCATCCACGCCGACAATAAAGAACTCATTGCGCTGCGCCTGCTTCGCGGCCAGATCGGCGCCGATCGCGGTCGGATCGTTAATCGCAAACACGCCGTCGATCTTCGGATTGGCCGCCAGCAGGGAGGTCATGACTTCCAGGCCGCCTTCACGACTGCCTTTGGCGTTCTGGTTATCCGAGAGCACCTTGATATCCGGATGTTTCTTGAATTCTGTCTGGCACCCTTCCACGCGGTTTTGCACCGCTGAGACCGGCGGTCCGTTGATGATCACCACGTTGCCTTTCCCTTTCAGGCGGTCAGTAATGTACTTACAGGCCATCTCACCCGCCTGGGTGTTATCGGAGGTGATGGTGGCATCAGCCCCTTCCGCCGCGACGTCAACCGCCACGACCACGATCCCGGCGTCCTTCGCGCGCTTCACCGCCGGGCCGATCCCTTTGGAGTCCGCGGCATTGAGGATGATCATGTCCACCTTCGCGGCGATGAAGTTGTCGATCTGCGCCACCTGCTGGCCCAGATCGTACCCGCTGGAGACCAGCGTCACCTTGACGTTATCCCCCGCCAGCTTGCGCGCTTCCAGCTCGGCACCTTTGGTGATCTGCACGAAGAACGGGTTAGCCAGGTCACCCACCGTCACGCCAATGGACTTCAGATCTTTCGCCTGCGCAAACGGCGTTGCGGCAAGCAGCGCGCCAGCACAGAGCGCGTTTACTAACGGTTTCAAACGCATCTTATCTTCCTCACTCGTAGGGTATTGTTGTTATGCACTTTGATGATGTCGGGTACGGTATTTGTCGATCAGCACCGCAATGATGATCACCGCCCCTTTGATCACCAGCTGCCAGAAGTAGGAGACGCCCATCAGCGTCATGCCGTTATTGAGGGTGGCGATGATCAATGCGCCGACCAGCGTGCCGGTGATCGTGCCGATCCCGCCGACAAAGCTGGTGCCGCCGAGGATCACCGCTGCAATTGCATCCAGCTCGTAACCCGTGCCGAGGTTGCCGTTAGCGCTGTACAGGCGTGAGGCGCTCATGACGCCGCCGAGGCCGGAGAGCAGGCCGCTCATGCCGTAGACAAACAGCAGCACCAGCCAGACCTTGATGCCCGTTAAGCGCGCCGCCTGCATGTTGCCGCCCACGGCGTAGATGTGAACGCCGAGCGTGGTGCGTCGCAGGATGAACCAGCACACCGCAATTACCGCCAGGGCGATCGCCACCAGCCAGGGGATCGGGCCGAGGTAGTTATTGCCGATCCACTCGAAGTTGATGTTGGAGTTAATGACCGTCGTACCGTCGGCCAGCAGATAGGCCGCGCCGCGCAGCGCCGTGTAGGTGCCGAGCGTGACGATAAAGGGCGGCAGCCCGGCAAAGGCCACGAGCGCGCCATTGAACAGGCCCAGCACCATGCCGAGCATTAGCGCGGCCGGAATGGACAGCCCGGCGAATTCGGGAATGAGCGACACCACCATCGCCGCCACCGCCGTGGTGCCGAGAATCGACCCCACCGAGAGGTCAATCCCGCCGGTCAGGATAATGAAGGTCATTCCCGCCGCGAGCACGATGTTGATCGACGCCTGACGGGTGATGTTGAGCAGGTTGCTCTCGGTAAAGAAGTTCGGGGCGATAAAGCCAAATACCGCCACAATCAGGATAAGAATCGGCAGGATACCGACCGTTTGCATCAGATCGCTCATCAGCATTTTTTTGGCGGAGGCGGATTTCGCCACCTGCTGCGGACTGGTTGAATGTGTCATGGTTACACCGCCTGATGATGAGTGTCGTTTACGCCGGTTGCCAGCGTCATGATGTTTTCCTGAGAGATGTCGCGCCCGTGAAGCTCGCCCGCGATGCTGCCTTCCCGCATCACGTAAACACGGTCGCTCATCCCCACCACTTCCGGCAGCTCGCTGGAGATCATTAAAATTGCCACCCCTTTGCGGGCCATTTGGTTCATGATGCGGTAGATCTCGCTTTTCGCCCCGACGTCCACGCCGCGCGTGGGTTCGTCCAGAATCAGAATGCGTGGGCCAATCGCCACCCAGCGGGAGATGAGCAGCTTCTGCTGATTTCCGCCGGAGAGCCCGCCCGCGCGCACCTGAGCATGGGGCACGCGGATGTTAAGCAGGGCGATGGCGTCATCGGAAATCAACTGGGCTTTTTTGCGGTTTAACATACCGAAGGTGGCGTCGCGCTCAAGCGTCGCCATGGTGATGTTCTCCTGCGCCGCCAGCTCCAGAAACAGCCCCTGCTCCTTGCGGTTTTCGGTGAGAAAACCGATGCCGTTTTCGATGGCCGCGCGCGGGGAGTGGATCACCACCGGCTCGCCGTCGACCTCAATCATGCCGCCGGTGGCTTTACGCACGCCGAAGATGAGCTGCGCCAGCTCTGAGCGTCCGGCCCCCACCAGGCCCGCCAGCCCGACGATTTCGCCGGAACGCACCTGCAGGCTGCACGGCTGTACTTTTTTACCGTCGGTGAGGTGGTGGACGTTGAGACGCGGGCTGCCGAGGGGGATATCACGCTCCTTGTTGAACAGGTCGCTTAGCGGGCGGCCCACCATCATCTTCACCAGTTCCGACGCGTTCAGCTTGTCGCGCGTCAGGCTGCCGACGTACTGCCCGTCGCGTAGAACGCTGACGCGGTCAGAGAGTTCATAGACCTCCGCCATGCGGTGGCTGATATAGATGATCGCCATCCCTTCATCGCGCAGGCGCAAAATCAGTTCAAACAGGCGATGCGTTTCGCGGGAGGAGAGGGCGGCGGTGGGTTCATCCATCACCAGAATACGGCTGTTGCGGTGCAGCGCGCGGGCAATTTCCACCTGCTGCTGTTCGGCGATGGTCAGCTTCATCACCCGATCGGTGGCGCTGAACTGCGCGCCGAGGCGGTCAATCACCGCCTGCGCCTGGGCTGCCATCTCCTTGCGCTGGACCAGCCCGCCGCGCGACAGCTCGCTGCCGAGGAAGATATTTTCGGCTACGGTCAGATTGGGCGCGAGCTGCATCTCCTGATAAATCAGAGTGATGCCTGCGGCCAGCGCATCTTTCGGCCCTTTAATGTGAAACGGCTTGCCGTCGATCAGGATCTCGCCGCCGGTCGCGGTATAGGCCCCCGCGAGGATTTTCATCAGCGTGCTTTTTCCCGCGCCGTTTTCGCCCATCAGCGCATGGATCTCACCGGGAAACACCGTCAAATCCACGCCCTTGAGCGCGTGGAAACTGCCAAACGTTTTGGCAATGCTGCGCATCTCTAATACCGGGGTTCTGCTCATGGCGGATCTCCTGTGAATGCCGATTTCTGCACTTCATCACAGGTGCGTAAATGCAAAATGTCAGAAGCTGTTCATATTTGTCATAGTTATGAATAGCTAATCGCCATCACATTTTCCTTTTCCCTCTCCCTGTGGGAGAGGGGCAGGGTGAGGGCAGCAAACCGCAAAGGAGCCTCAATCCATGCCATCACGCCGCCCCCCGTTCTTCGCCAGCGCCCGCGGTCGCCTGCTGATTTTCAATCTGCTGGTGGTCGCCGTGACGCTGATGGTGAGCGGCGTGGCGGTGCTCGGCTTCCGTCACGCCAGTCAAATCCAGGAGCAGGTGCAGCAGCAAACGCTGGACGATATGACCGGCAGCATGAACCTGGCCCGCGATACCGCCAACGTGGCGACGGCGGCGGTGCGGCTCTCGCAGGTGGTGGGGGCGCTCGAGTACAAAGGGGAAGCCGAGCGCCTGAAGCAGACGCAAATGGCCCTGCGCCATTCGCTGGAGCAGCTTGCGGAGGCACCGCTGGCACAGCAGGAGCCGGCCCTGGTGGCGCGTATTATTCAAAGAAGTAATGAATTACAGCAGAGCGTGACGGAGATGCTGGAGCGCGGACAGCGACGCCATCTGGAGCGTAACGCGCTGCTGAGCTCGCTGTATCAAAGCCAGAGCTACCTGCGCCATCTGCAGGACATCAACCGCCGTTATGACAGCAACGTACCGAATGCGCAGCAGCTGATGGAGATGGACCGGCTGATCGCCGCCGCCATTGATACCCCTTCGCCGCGCGCGACCGTTCAGCAGCTGGACGCGGTGGCCGCAACGCTGCCCCGGAGTGCCGTACAGCCGGTTGTGAAGGAAGTTCTGCCTGATTTTAATGCCGAGCTAGGTCAGCTCGCCCCGCTGTCGAAGCAGCTGGAGGAGAGCGATTTGGCGATAAGCTGGTACATGTTCCACATCAAGGCGCTGGTGGCGATCCTCAACAGCGACATCAATCAGTACGTTGAGCAGGTGGCGCAGGCCTCCCGGCTTCGCACCGCCCAGAGTCATCACGAGCTACAATCCATCAGCGTGTTTATCAGCATCTTCGCCGTGCTGGCGCTGATCATCACCGGGTGTGCCTGCTGGTACATCTACCGCCATCTGGCCTCAAACCTGACGGCCATTTCCCGGGCGATGTCGCGTCTTGCTCACGGCGAACAGGATGTCTCCGTTCCCGCCCTGCAGCGGCGCGATGAGCTGGGCGAGCTGGCGCGCGCGTTCAACGTTTTTGCCCGCAACACCGCCTCGCTTGAACACACCACGCGTCTGCTGAAAGAAAAAACAACGCAGATGGAGATCGACCGCATTGAGCGTCAGGGGCTTGAAGAGGCGCTCCTGCACAGCCAGAAGATGAAGGCGGTCGGACAGCTGACGGGCGGGCTGGCGCATGATTTTAATAACCTGCTGGCGGTGATCATCGGCAGTCTTGAGCTCACCGACCCTGAATCAAAAGACGCGCCGCGCATTACCCGGGCGCTAAAGGCGGCCGAGCGTGGCGCCTTGCTGACCCAGCGACTGCTGGCATTTTCCCGCAAGCAATCCCTGACCCCGCATGCTGTAGAGATGCTGCCGCTGCTGGAGAACCTCCGGGAACTGCTGCGCCACTCCCTGCCTGCCACCCTGACCCTGGAGATTGAAGCGCAATCGCCGGCCTGGCCCGCGTGGATAGACGTCAGCCAGCTGGAAAACGCCATCATCAACCTGGTGATGAACGCGCGCGATGCGATGGAAGGGCAAAGCGGAATGATTAAAATTCGGACCTGGAATCAGCGCGTCACCCGCAGCGACGGGCGCAGGCAGGATATGGTGGCGCTGGAGGTCATTGACCGCGGCAGCGGCATGTCGCAGGAGGTGAAATCCCGGGTCTTTGAGCCGTTCTTCACCACCAAGCAGACCGGGAGCGGAAGCGGATTAGGCCTGTCGATGGTCTACGGCTTTGTCCGCCAGTCCGGCGGTCGCGTGGAGATCGAGAGCGCGCCGGGGCAGGGAACGACCGTGCGGCTACACCTCCCGCGCTCGACGCTGCCCGCTGCTGCAGTTGATGAAGCATTATCTGCCACCGCCTCCGTCGATAGCGAGCGGCTGGTGCTGGTGCTGGAAGATGAGGCGGATGTCCGTCAGACCCTGTGCGAGCAGCTGCACCAGCTTGGCTATCTGACGCTCGAAGCGGACAACGGCGAGCAGGCGATGAGCATGCTGGCGGCGTCGCCGGATATTGGCATGTTTATCAGCGACCTGATGTTGCCGGGAAGCCTGAGCGGAGCCGAGGTGATTAGTCATGTGCGCAGCCACTATCCGCAGCTTCCGGTGCTGCTGATCAGCGGCCAGGATTTACGGCCCACGCATAATCCTCAGCTGCCGGACGTTCAGCTACTGCGTAAGCCGTTTACGCGGGTGCAGCTGGCGCAGGCTCTGCGGAAAATATGTTTTTAAATGCCTCTGTTTAGGATTTCATCAAGAGCATCGTTAACGCCGGTGATGTTAATCTGCGCAAAATTTAGCAGATTGGGATATAAAAGGAATTATGCCGGTACTCACAAAGGGGGACTCACAAATGATCGTGATGCCTACAACATACAGCCCGAGCACAATTGCCAGGTCGTTTAAACTCGTTGATGAGTTTGAGCTTTCCGGGCGAGTGCTACATGTTATTTTTGATAGCCAGACGCCAAGAGCTGCGATTATTGAAGCGGATATCGAAACCTTCGATGGGGTTCCCCGGCATCGGGTTGTTGCTGCCCTGGATTTACAACGTAAAACGCATTTGGGTGAAGATATCATTGCCGTCGAGCGCTGTTGGGAAGATGCCAATGTTATTCAGGTAGAAGGTATCTGCGTTGATCCCGCCGAGCGTGACAAGGGACTGGCAACTCGCCTGTATGAAGCCCTGGTATTACAGTGTGGCGTGACGCTTGTCAGCGACTTTGAACAATATGAGGGTGGGAAGATGCTCTGGCAGAAAATTGCCCGCGAGTCTGACCAAATCGCTGTATTTGTTCTCGATACCGAGCAGGGCGCATTTTGGCCGTATGATGGTAGCAAGGTTATCTATGACGGAGGGTGTATCCCCGAAGATCGTATCTGGAGCCATTCGCCGGATCAAAAATGCTATGGCATCGTCCTGGTCGCAGAAAATAAACAGCGTGCGAATCAACTGATGGAAGTCCCAGGACACAATTGAATTTGAGATTCCTCCGCTACCCCCGTTTCCTGCCGTTCATTATCGTAAGGCCAGTTCACCTGCGAGTCTGGCCTTATGAAACGTTACTCAACTGCTCTGTTATTTGGTCTGCTGTCACTCACCAGCCAACTGGCTCATGCCGACATTGTTGATGATGCTATTGGCAACATTCAGCAGGCGATCAACGATGCCTACAACCCCAGCAGCAGCCGAAGCAATGACGACGACGATCGTTATGACCGCAGCCGTCAAATCGACAGTCGACAGTACGACGATCGTCGTCGGCAGCTCGAAGACAGGCGCCGCCGTTTAGACGAGCGCCAGCGACAGCTGGATGACGACAGACGTCGTCTGGAAGAGGACGAGCGCAGGTTGGAAGACGATTACGATCGAGGCTAAGTGCCGCCTATTGCTCTCATCCCAACCCTCTCCCACGGGAGAGGGAGAAACCTAATCCAGCACCAGCACCATCCCGTCATACCCTGCTTCAATGCCGTCGGGCAGCGGGTTATCCATCATCCACACGTCAAACTGATGGCTGATGTGGGTCAGGATCACCTGCGGACAGCCAATCACCTCGTTTAGCGCCATCACGGTATTTAAGTCGCAATGGTTTCGCGGCGTCTCGTCGCGCGGTGCATGGCTGCAGTCGATAATCATCGCCTGCGGCTGATTGTTGAGCAGGAACTTCACCGTTTTTTCCGGCAGCCCGGCGGTGTCGGAAAGCCAGGCTACGCGGCTGTGGGCTGACTCCAGCAAATACCCGAAGGTCAGTTTCGAATGGTTGAGCGGCAGCGGCGTTACCCGCATTCCCTGAAGCTCAAACATGACAAAGGGTTCGACCGTATGGCTGAAATCCAGAATCCCCGGATGTTTAAACAGGTCGTCACAGCCCGCTTCATCCGGCGGACCGTAGACGGGGATCGTCGCGCCCACGCCCCAGCGCAGGGGGAAGAGCCCCTGAACGTGATCCATATGGTAATGGGTCAGCAAAAACTGCTGAAAGCTGCCTGCAGCCCAGTCGTCCATCAGGTGCGGAATACCCGCGTCCAGCAGGGTCACCGCATCGTTGAATTTGACCACCGCGCTACAGGGGCGACGGCGATAGGTCTCCTGCAGGCGCGCCCGGCGGCACGCCGCGCAGTCGCAGCCAAAGACCGGTACGAGCTGGGCGCCTCCGGTTCCTGTTAAGGCGATCGTCAGACTCATAACGCACCTCTATAGCGGTTTGGTGAATCGGAAATGGCTCTGCGTATATCCTTCACGGACGTAAAAACGGTGGGCGTCGGTGCGCTTCACGCTGGTGGAGAGCTCGGTCAGCTCCGCGCCCGCCTCTCGTGCCACCCCTTCCGCCCAGGCCAGCAGCTGGCTGCCCACCTTTAGCCCGCGCGCCTGCGGCATCACCACCAGCTCCTGGATCTCGCCGATCCAGCGCGCGTGATGGAGGTGAAACTGCAGGTGCAGGCCGATCATGCCGATGACCTGCCCGTCCAGTTCGGCAAGCTGGTAGCGCATGTTGTGATCCTGCAGATTGGCAAGATAGCCCGCGTGAAACGCCTGGCGATCGAACTCGGCCTGTTTCAATTCGCAGATTAACGCATAGACGATTTGCGCATCGTCGGCGGTGGCGGGACGAAGCGTACAGTCAGGCATGCTGTTTCTCCTTCTGACGGATAAGCGATAAAAAGGTCTCGACTGACTGTAGCAAACTTCCGTCGTTATTAAGGATATGGCAGTCGGAAGGGGTGTAACGCGCCGCACGCTCCAGCCGCTGGTCGATCTCGCGGGCGGATTCACGACCCCGTCTCTGCAACCGGCTGCGCAGGACCTCCGGCGAAACCTGCAGGCAGACCGGCAGCAGGGCCGCCCCATAGCGGGCGCGGGCTTGCGAAAGATGCGCCCGCGAGCCGTTGACCAGCACGTCGAACCCCGCATGCAGCCACAGATCGGTCTCGATGCCGATTCCGTAGTAATAGCCATTGGCGTGCCAGCTCAGCGCCAGCAGATTTTGCCCGGCACGGGTAAAAAACTCCTGCTCGCTCAGGGCGATATGGTTTTCACTCCCCGCATTGGCCGCCCGGGTAATGTAACGGTGCGCCACCAGCAGCTGGGTATGCTCCTGCTGCCGTAAGGCGGACAGCAGGCTGTCCTTACCGGAGCCGGACGGCCCCATTAGCCAGATAAGTCTTCCCATCAGAACACCCTCTTTCCCTGACGCCAGACGTGGTCGATATGAACGTGCTCGCCCCTGCGGTGGGCCAGGACCAGATCCGCCCGCTTGCCTTCGGCTATCTCGCCGCGATCCTGCAGATTAAGCGCCGAGGCCGGGTTTTTCGTCACCAGGCGAATCGCCTGCGGCAGCGTAAAGCGGTTGCCCTCGTCGTCGGCCACCCGGAACGCCGCGTCGAGCAGGCTGGCGGGGTAGTAGTCGGACGAGAGGATATCCAGCAGGCCGAGGGAAGCGAGCCTGCTTGCCGCGACGTTGCCGGAGTGCGAGCCGCCGCGCACGATGTTCGGTGCGCCCATCAGCACGTTCATGCCGTGCCTGCGGGAGGCTTCAGCCGCCTCGAACGTGGTGGGAAATTCGGCGATCACGCTGCCAAGCTGGTGGGATTCGAGCACGTGATCGTGTGTGGCATCGTCATGGCTGGCCAGCGCGATATTACGGTCCCGGCACATCGCCGCAATCCTGAGACGGTTAGGCTGCGACCACCGTGCCGCAAGCGCCAGCTGCTCTTCTTCGTAACGCGCCATCTCCGCATCGCTGAGAGAATATTTGCCCTGATAGTATTCGCGATACTTTTCAATGTTGGCGAACTGACGCTGTCCCGGCGAGTGGTCCATCAGGGAGACCAGCGACACCGGCTCGCGGCCTACCAGCTTTTCAAACAGCGGCAGGGTGGTGTGGTGCGGCAGCTCGCAGCGCAGGTGCAGACGGTGCTCGGCGCGGTTGAGGCCGCGCTTTTGCGTCTCCTCCACGGCGTTGATCATCTTCTCCAGGTTCTCCAGACGGTCACCGCCGTCGCGCACGTCTCCAATCGCCACCGCGTCCAGTACGGTGGTGATGCCGCTGGCGACCATCAGCGCGTCGTGGCTGCTCATCGCAGAATGCGCGGGCCAGTCCACCTTCGGGCGGGGGGTGAAGAACTTGTCCAGATTATCGGTATGCAGTTCAATCAGCCCCGGCAGCAGCCAGCCGCCTTCACCGTCCATCGCCTCGGGCGAGCGGCTCTGGGTTTCAGCAAACGCGCGGATTGTTCCGTCCTGGATCTCAATCGAGCCGTCAACCACCTCATTATCCAGCACCAGCTTGACGTTATTGATAATCATGCGTTTGTCCCCATCGGGTGCAGCCTGTCCGCGACGCGGGTGCGAACGCTCTCGTCGTGGAAGATCCCGACGATCGCCGCCCCGCGCGCTTTGGCCTGCTCGATCAGTTCCACCACGGCCGCGCTGTTTTTAGCGTCGAGCGAGGCGGTGGGTTCATCCAGAAGTAAAATCGGGTAGTCGACAATAAAGCCGCGGGCGATATTGACGCGCTGCTGCTCGCCGCCGGAAAAGGTCGACGGGGCAAGGTGCCACAGGCGCTCGGGCACGCTGAGGCGCGTCAGCAGGCTGGCGGCTTTGGCGGCACAGGTTTCGCGCGGCACGCCAAGATCCAGCAGCGGCTGCATGACCACGTCCAGGGCGGAGATCCGCGGGATCACCCGCAGAAACTGGCTCACCCAGCCGATCGTCGTGCGGCGCACCTCCAGCACCTTACGCGCGGGGGCCTGAACCAGGTCGACCCATTCTTCGCCGTGGCGAATATGAATATGGCCTTCGTCGGGCAGATAGTTGGCGTACAGGGAGCGCAGCAGGGTCGATTTTCCGCTGCCGGAGTGGCCGTGCAGCACCACGCATTCGCCGCGATTAACCTCCAGAGAGGCATTTTGCAGCACCGACAGGCGCACGCCGTTTTGCTGGTGGAGCACAAAGGTCTTACTTACGTTTTGTACGTGGATCATGTTGGCCTCTTAGTTCTGCAACACGGACGACACCAGCAGCTGGGTATAGGGATGGTGGGGATCGTCGAGCACGCGGTCAGTTAACCCACTTTCCACCACCTGGCCCTGCTTCATCACCAGCAGACGGTCCGCCAGCAGGCGCGCCACGCCCAGATCGTGGGTGACAATCACCACCGCAAGGTTCAGTTCCACCACCAGGCCGCGCAGCAGGTCGAGCAGTCGCGCCTGCACCGAGACGTCCAGCCCGCCGGTGGGTTCATCCATAAACACCAGCTTCGGATGGGTCACCAGGTTGCGGGCAATTTGCAGGCGCTGCTGCATCCCACCGGAGAAGGTCGTCGGCAGGTCGTCGATGCGCGAGGCGGGAATTTCAACTTCTTCAAGCCAGTGCTGCGCCGTAGCGCGGATGTTGCCGTAGTGGCGCGCGCCGGTAGCCATCAGGCGTTCGCCGATGTTGCCCCCGGCGGAGACCTGACGGCGCAGGCCGTCCATCGGGTGCTGATGCACCACGCCCCACTCGGTGCGCAGCAGGCGGCGGCGCTCGGCCTCGCTCATGCCGTAAAGGGAGTGTCCCTGGTAGAGTATCTCGCCGTGTTGCGGCGTCAGGCGCGCGGAGATGGACTTCAGCAGGGTGGTTTTGCCGGAGCCGGACTCGCCGACAATGCCCAGCACTTCGCCCGGCCACAGCTCGAACGACACGTCGCTAAAGCCTTTGCCCGGCGCATACAGGTGGGTCAGGTTATTAACCGAAAGCAGCGGTTTCATTGGCCGTTCGCCTCGCTCTGTTGGCGGCAAAAATCGGTGTCGGAGCAGACAAACATCCGTTTGCCCGTATCATCCAGCACCACTTCATCCAGATAGCTGTGTTTGGATCCGCAGATGGCGCACGGCTCGTTCCACTCCTGAACCGTAAACGGGTGATCGTCGAAATCCAGGCTTTCAACACGCGTGTACGGCGGGACGGCGTAGATGCGCTTTTCGCGCCCGGCGCCGAAAAGCTGCAGGGCCGGCATCATGTCCATCTTCGGGTTATCGAATTTTGGGATTGGCGACGGGTCCATGACGTAGCGCCCGTTCACCTTCACCGGGTAGGCGTAGGTGGTGGCGATATGGCCGAAGCGGGCGATATCCTCATACAGCTTCACCTGCATGACGCCGTACTCTTCCAGGGCGTGCATGGTGCGGGTTTCCGTTTCGCGCGGCTCGATAAAGCGCAGCGGCTCCGGGATCGGCACCTGGAAAATCAAAATCTGATCTTCAGCGAGCGGGGTTTCCGGGATGCGGTGGCGGGTCTGGATCAGCGTCGCGTCTTCGGTTTTTTCGGTGGTCGCGACGCCCGTTACCCGCTGAAAGAAGCTGCGGATCGACACGGCGTTGGTGGTGTCGTCGGCGCCCTGGTCGATGACCTTCAGCACGTCCGCCTCGCCGATCACGCTGGCCGTAATCTGGATGCCGCCCGTGCCCCAGCCGTAGGGCATCGGCATTTCGCGGCCGCCGAACGGCACCTGATAGCCCGGAATCGCCACCGCTTTAAGTATCGCTCGGCGGATCATGCGTTTGGTTTGCTCATCCAGATAGGCAAAGTTGTAGCCGCTTAAGTTAGCCATGTTTGCGCTCCCGTTGCAGGCGTTTCAGCAGTTCCAGTTCGGCCTGGAAATCGACGTAGTGCGGCAGCTTGAGGTGTGAGACAAAACCGGCGGCCTCAACGTTGTCCGCGTGGGCCAGCACGAACTCTTCGTCCTGCGCCGGGCCTGCAACGTGCTCGCCGTAGTCCGGTGCCTGCAGGGCGCGGTCGACCAGCGCCATGGCCATGGCCTTGCGCTCGCCGAGGCCGAATACCAGCCCGTAGCCGCGGGTAAAGTGCGGGTCTTCATTTTCAGGCGCGACAAAACCGTTCACCATTTCGCATTCGGTCATCAGCAGTTCACCGACGTTCACCGCAAAACCCAGCTCTTCCGGCACGATTTCGACGTCGATATAGCCGCTGCGAATTTCGGCGGCAAACGGGTGGTTGCGCCCGTAGCCGCGCTGGGTGGAGTAGGCTAGCGCCAGCAGATAGCCTTCGTCGCCGCGCATCAGCTGCTGCAGGCGGGACGAGCGCGAGCACGGGTAAACCGGCGGCGTGCGGGTGATGTCATCCGGCTGCGCGCCGGAATCCGCTTCCGCCTTCGCCAGGCCCTGTTTCGCCAGCAGGCTGAAAACGTGCGGAGACGGTTCCTGTTCGGCATCGGAGGTGCTGAGCGGTGGCATCTCGCCGTTCGCCAGTAGGGTAAAATCGAGCAGGCGATGGGTGTAGTCGTACGTGGGGCCAAGCAGCTGGCCGCCGGGGATGTCTTTATAAACGGCAGAAATGCGGCGCTCCAGGCGCATCTCCGCGGTATTGACCGGCTCGCTCACCGCCAGTTTGGCAAGCGTAGTGCGGTAAGCGCGCAGCAGGAAGATCGCTTCCACGTTATCGCCGCTGGCCTGCTTCAGGGCCAGCGCCGCCAGCTCGCGGTCGGCGATGCCGCCCTCGGTCATCACGCGGTCGGCGGCAAGGTTTAGCTGCTGCTCGATTTGGGCCACGCTCAGCTCGGGAAGCCGTTCATCGCCCCGTCGTCTGTGCGCCTGCAGCGCATGGGCGGCGGCGATAGCCTTCTCGCCCCCTTTGACGGCAACGTACATCAGCACACCTCCACGTGGGTGGTCCGCGGGATGGCCAGCAGGCGCTCGCCGCAGGTCAGGATCAGGTCAATGCCCAGCGGGAACGGGTGCGGGCGCTCGGTCAGCTCGTGAATGATGCACTCCGGCAGCTGCGGCGCAACCATGCGCTCATCGGCGATGCCTGCCCCCGTCAGGCGCAGCATGCGGCCGCCGCTCAGGCTGGTGACCTGCAAAATCAGCGTGGCGCTGGTTTCCGGGGCGACGGCGGAGCCTTCGCTCAGGGCATTCAGCTGTTCATGACTGATTTGTTCGTCGGCCACGGCAAAGATTGCCTGCTGCGGCTGTTCAACCAGCGGGGCGCCGGTGTGAAAACGCAGGTTCTGGCTGGCGATATCGTTAGACAGGGCGCCCGAAAGCCATACCGGGGTATCGTTGTCGGCCAGGGTCAGCAGCACGCTGGTGGTCGCCAGGTTCAGCGGCAGCCAGCCCTGAGAGAGCTGGTGCAGCGAGACAATCACGCCCGGCTCGCTCATGGCTTTCAGCAGGCGACGAAAACTGTGTTGGGCATCCTGGACGGCCAGGGTAAAAGCGGGTTGAAGCGTCATGCGTTGTCTCCGCGAACGAGCGTAAAGAAGTCGACCCGGCTGGTATTCACTTCGGCCTGACGCGCGGCAAGACGTGCGGCGCGGTCGGCCTCCAGCGGGGAAATAAGGGTTTCCATCAGCGTCTGGAAATGCGGTTGTTCCTGTAAAAGTGCGTCGATGACCGCGCAGCGCTCGGCGTGCGCTTTATCACGCCCCAGCACGTAGCCGTAGCCCAGCGTGCCGCTGTGCAGGCGGATCGCTGCGCGGGTGAGGGTGGCATCCCCGGCGAAAAAGCGCTCGCCGGTGCCGCCCATGCGCGCCTGGATCTGCACAAGGCCGATCTCCGGCGCGCGGAGGATGTCGTACCCGGGGGCCAGGTTAAGGGCGTTCATGCGGGCAGCCAGCGCAGCAGGCTGGCTGTGGGCCAGCACGCGCATCCAGCGCTGTCGGGTGGCGGTGTCGAAGTGCATTCAGTGCTCCATGGTGAATTCGATCATGTCGGCGCGGGTCAGGCTGACGGAGTATTCCGTCGCGTCGATCTCGCCGTCACGGTGGTTGAGGGTGCGCACGCAGAGCAGCGGGGCCATATTGGGAATTTCGAGTACTTTGCTCTCTTTCGCCTGCGCGCGGCGGGCGCTGATGCGCGTCTGGGTGCGTTTCAGCGCAATGCCTGTCGCATTCTGGAGAAAATCATGCAGCGATCCGCTGGAGAAATTCTGCAGCACCGGCCAGAGGGTGAGGTCCGCGAAGTAGTGGTCGATCTGGCACACCGCCACGCCGTTGACGCGGCGCAGCGTGCGCAGGTGGATGACGTTGTCGCCCTCCTGAATGCCCAGCGCGTCCGCCACGTGGCTGGAGGCCGGTCTTAATACCGAGAGCAGCTTTTCGCTGGTCGGGTGGCTGCCCTGATCCAGCAGGTTCTGGCTAAAGCGCGCCTGGGCGTTCAGCGGGTAGTCGAACGGGCGCATCAGCACCAGCACGCCCACGCCCTGACGGCGCTGCACCCAGCCGCGCTCGACCAGCTGGTCAATGGCGCGGCGGAGGGTATGGCGATTGACTTCATAGCGGTCGGCAAGCTGCTGCTCGGCAGGGAGGTAGTCTCCGCAGCGGTAGTGCGTGCGCAGCTCCACTTCGAGCTTTGCCGCAATCTCTTGCCATCGGGTGGGGTAACTGGTCGGATGTCTGGATAAGTGCATAGAAAACAAAGCCTCGCTTCTCAGATGAAGTGCTTACGCAAACGTTGAGAGAGGAAATCCAGCAGGCTGACGGTGACGATGATGAGCACCATCAGGGCGCAGGTTTGCTGGAACTGGAAACCGCGAATCGCTTCCCACAGGGTGACGCCAATCCCGCCTGCGCCCACCATGCCGACCACGGTGGCGGAGCGGACGTTGGACTCAAAGCGGTACAGGGAGTAGGAGATCAGCAGCGGCATCACCTGAGGCAGAACGCCGTAGAGAATCTCTTCGATTTTATTGGCACCCGTGGCGCGGATGCCTTCCACCGGACCTGGTTCAATGGCTTCGACCGCCTCGGAGAGCAGCTTGGAGAGCACGCCGGTAGTGTGAATGAAAAGCGCCATAACGCCTGCAAACGGACCCAGGCCGACGGCGACCACGAACAGCATCGCAAAGACCATTTCATTGATCGCACGACAGGCGTCCATCAGGCGGCGCATGGGCTGGTATACCCACCACGGCACGATGTTTTCGGCGCTCATCAGGCCAAACGGAACGGAGAGAATGACGGCAAGCGCGGTGCCCCAGACGGCGATTTGCAGGGTGACCGCCATTTCGCTGAGGTAGTCCTGCCACTGGCTGAAGTCCGGCGGGAAGAAGTCGGCGGCGAAGGTCGCCATGTTGCCCGCGTCTTTGAAGAGCAGCAGCGGATCCATTTCCGCGCCCTTCCAGGAGATAACCAGCACCGCCAGCAGGATGGCCCAGCTTATGAGCGAGAACCAGCTGCGCTTTGGCGGCGGGAGGGTGATGGTTTGCATGTTGGCTCCTTAATCTGTTCTCCCTCTCCCTCAAGGGAGAGGGGACAAAGTTACTGCACCGCTTTATTCACGCTGGTCATCGCGCCGAGCGCGGCGGTCAGGCGGTCGAGGTCTTCAAGCTGGGCCTGAATCTCGGCCACTTTGCTGGTCTTTTCCTCGTCCTTCAGTCCCTTGTTGTCCTTGACGCCCTGCATCTCTTTAAACAGCGCCAGCTGGCGAATCGGAACCAGCTGCAGGTCGCTTGACGGGCGGAACGGTGCCCAGCCCAGACGTTCGAGAACTGCTTTCTCTTCCGGCGTTTTGCCATAGGTCATGAAGAAGTCGTACACCTTGTCCTTGGTGCTTTCGGACAGGTTTTTACGCCACACGATCGGGTCGCCCGGGATCAGCGGCGATTTCCAGATAACCTTGATCTCTTTAAGCTTGTCCGGCGCTGAGGTTTTCAGCTTGTCGAGGTTCTCGGTGTTGTTGGTGGCAACGTCCACCTGCTTGTTGGCCACGGCCAGCGCGTTGGTTTCATGGCTGGAGTTTACGGTGCGCTTGAAGTCGCTGGCGGAGGCGTTGTTTTTGGCGAAGACGTAGTAGCCAGGGACAAGGTAGCCGGAGGTAGAGTTCGGGTCGCCGTTGCCGAAGGTCAGCTCTTTGCGTTTGGCGAGCATGTCATTGAGGTTGTTGATCGGGCTGTCTTTGTTGACGATCAGCACGCTCCAGTAGCCAGGGGAGCCATCGGCCGCGACGGTCTGGGCAAAGACCTGGCCGTTCGCTCGGTCCACCGCTTCCATGGCGGAGAGGTTGCCGTACCAGGCGATGTCCACTTTATTAAAGCGCATCCCCTGGATGATGCCCGCATAGTCCGGGGCGAAGAAGGCGTTCACTTTGATCCCCAGTTTGGTTTCCATATCTTTCAGGAACGGTTCCCACTGAGGCTTCAGGTTCTGCTGTGATTCCGTCGAAATAATGCCGAAGTTCAGCGCTTTTTCCTGCTCTTCCGCATACGCTGGGCTTAACAGGGTGCTGATGCTGAACATGCTGGTAAAGGCCAGCGCGGCAACGGCTTTGTAGCTCATGTACTTTCCTCGGATCGGGTTTAATTAAGCAGCCTGCGCGTTCTCTTCGACGCGGTTAATGCTGCGGTAGAGATGGTCAAAACGTTCGTTATCAAACTGATGGCTCGCGCCATCAAAGAACACGTGCCCCTGACGCAGGGCGACGATGCGCTCGCAGTAGCGCAGGGCGTAATCCACCTGATGCAGCGTGACCACTACGGTGATGCCGTCGTTCTGGTTAATGTCGCGCAGGGTCTCCATCACGATGCGGGCGGACTCCGGGTCCAGCGAGGCGATGGGTTCGTCAGCAAGAATGATTTGCGCTTTCTGCATCAGCGCGCGCGCAATCGCTACGCGCTGCTGTTGCCCACCGGACAGGGTGGAGACGCGCTGGTGGGCGAAGTGCGCCATGCCGACGCGGGTCAGCGCCTGTAAGGCTTCCTGCTTCTGGGAAGGGGAGAACCAGCGCAGACAGGTGCGCCAGAACGGGGTGCTGCCGAGCGCGCCAATCAGCACGTTCTCCAGCACCGTCAGGCGGTTTACCAGGTTGAACTGCTGGAAGATGTAGCCCGTCTGGGCGCGGCTCTTGCGGATATCGCTCGCCAGACGCCCGGCGCGCTGTACGGTATTACCCAGCAGCTCGACGTGGCTTTCCGGCGTTTTATCGCCGGTGATAAGCCCGCTCAAATGGCGCAGAAGGGTAGATTTACCCGAGCCAGAAGGCCCGAGAAGCGCCACCATGTCGCCCTGCCGGACGGTCAGATCAACGGCATGCAGAGCCTTGTTGTGATTGAAGGTCTTGCTCAGATTCTCGACGCGGATGACGGTTTGCATGTGCTGGGTCTCACGATAAATGTGGCCTCATGCTGGCGCATCAATATGACATTTGGGTTAAGTGCAGGTTGCGGGAGTTTGAAGAGTTGAAGTGAAAGCGATGACAGTTACTGTAGGCCCGGTAAGCGCAGCGCCACCGCGCGCTTTTGCTGGCTGCGCTGCGCGTGTCCTGCCTACGACGTTTGTTGCTTAACGACGTTAATCATCCACGGCACGCCGTACTTATCGGTGACTCTACCAAAACCATGTGCCCAGAAGGTTTCCTGCCAGGCCATGTCGATGTTCCCGCCCGCGGCAAGGTTGTCGAACCAGCGTTTGCCTTCATGGACGTCCTGGGTGTCAAGCACCAGCGTAAAACCCGCGTACTGCGCGTTGCTGCCGGGCGGCATCCCGTCGCTCATCATGATATCGCTGCCCGCAATGCGGACGTTGGAGTGGGCGATAGCCGAATCCGGAAATTGCATACCGGACGGACAGCCTTCTTCGCTGTTATCGCTTTTTGGCATTTCGCCGAAGGTGATTTTATAGAGAAGTTCTGCGCCGACGGCTTGCTGGTAAAAGGCGGTGGCCTCAGCGCAGTTGCCGGCAAAAGAGATGTAGGGACTTAACGGCATAATCTTTACCTCACGTAAGATAAGCCCGTTAAGTGTAGTGCCCGAAAGCCCGGTAAGCGAAGCGCCTCCGGGCGGGTAAATCAGTTCTTTTTCACAAACTCTGATTTCAGCTTCATCGGACCGAAGCCGTCAATTTTGCAGTCGATATTATGATCGCCTTCAACCAGACGGATATTCTTCACTTTGGTGCCGATCTTCAGCATGGAAGAGCTGCCTTTCACTTTCAGATCTTTAATCACGGTGACGCTGTCGCCGTCCGCCAGCAGATTGCCGTTCGCATCTTTGACGACAAGTGCATCAGCATCGTTTGATGGTTCGGCATCATTCCACTCATGAGCGCATTCCGGGCAGATGAACATGCCATTATCTTCATAGGTGTATTCAGAATTGCATTTTGGGCAGTGTGGGAGTGACATATCGGTATCCTCAAAAAGTGTAAACGCGCTGGAAAGTGCCAGCTAAATGACGGCAGCGTGCCGAAAAAGGCGGCAAGTATAGCGCAAATCCACACGTTTGTCGGTGACATTGTGAATTAAAAAAATGCAAAAAACGTATTGGGAGTGACACTTCCTGTCAGTCAGTTAAGCGATGCTGACCTCATTAACACGGTGGGAAGAAATGACGCTAAATATATCGAATATTTTATTGCGGCAAATTGCTACGTTCCTTCATTTCGGATAAGGTGAAGCGACACATTGTTATTTATCTCTGGACTTCGCTGCTCTACATATCTTATGGCAGTGGGGTATTACCTCTCTTTTTAGGGGGGAAATAATGATGATATATCCTGAAGTTTCTTAAAAATGGGCTACGCTTTTTTTCTTTTGGCTGTCAGGCCAGGAGGGAAGCTATACACGCCATGCAAGGATAGTGAATTATTTCTGATTATCATCAATCAGTTATATTTCGGCGAACATGTTTTCCACACGTAATCATATAAGCCTGAACAACATAATTAATACTAGTGGCTTAATAAAAGTAATAAATTTGCGTTAAGGAAAGGCTTTTATCATGCACACACAGACCATTTTTGAATTAAGCCAGGAAGCTGAGCGTTTGCTACAGCTCGCCCTGCAAAACCTTGATACGTTGAAATCAATGCCGACTGCGATGCTGGAGAGCACTGCGGCTGCTATTACGGGTGAAAAGAACAACGTTTTACCTTTGCATTTTAGCGCGCGCGGCGTCGAAGCGCAGCAGGCGATGCTGAATAATGAATTACGAAAAATAACCCGGCTGGAAATGGTCCTGGCCATTGTGGGCACCATGAAGGCGGGGAAATCAACCACCATTAATGCGATTGTGGGGACCGAAGTGTTGCCGAATCGCAATCGTCCGATGACGGCACTTCCTACTCTGATTCGCCACACGCCGGGTCAGAAGGAGCCGGTGCTGCATTTCTCGCATGCCTCGCCCATTGATGAATTGATCCAACTGCTCCAGAAAAAGCTATGCGATTACGACCGCGGGAAGCTGGCTCAGCGTCTGGAAATTGATAAAGACATGAATACGCTGCTGGAGCGCATTGAAAAAGGGGAAGCGTTTGAGAAGCATCACCTGGGCGCACAGCCGATATTTCACTGTCTGAAAAGTCTCAACGACCTGGTGAGGCTTTCCCAGGCATTAGGTGTAGAGTTTCCGTTCTCTGAGTATGCGGCTATCGAACATATCCCGGTAATTGAAGTGGAGTTCGTGCATCTTGCGGGTCTGGATGTTCACCTCGGACAGCTGACGCTGCTCGATACGCCCGGGCCGAATGAGGCCGGACAGCCGCACCTGCAAAAAATGCTCAGCGAGCAGTTGTCCCGCGCGTCGGCGGTGCTGGCCGTGATGGATTATACCCAGCTTAAATCCATCTCTGATGAAGAAGTCCGCCAGGCCATTTCTGCGGCGGGAAAATCCGTGCCGCTGTATGCGCTGGTCAATAAATTCGATCAGAAAGATCGCAATAGCGACGATGAAGAGCAGATCCGGGCGATGATCTCCGGCACCTTAATGAAAGGCAATATTTCGCCTGGCCAGATCTACCCCGTTTCGTCCATGTGGGCCTACCTGGCGAACCGCGCTCGCTACGAGATGAGTACCCACGGACAACTGCCGGATCATCAGGAGCAACCCTGGGTGCAGGATTTTGCTGAAGCTGCGCTTGGACGTCGCTGGCGCACGGCGGACCTGGACGATATCGACCATATTCGTCATTCTGCCGATTTGCTCTGGGAAGATTCGCTATTCGAACAACCGATACGCAAACTGATTTACGCCGCCTATGCCAATGCTTCGCTTTACGCGCTGCGTTCGGCCTCGCATAAGTTGCTTAACTACGCGCAAAATGCCCGGGAGTACCTCGACTTCCGCTATCAGGGATTGACGGTGGCTTTTGAGGCGCTGGAACTGAACATCGCACGTCTGGAAGAGGACATGGCGCTTCTGCAGACGCGTCAGAGCGTGGTGAGCGATGAGGTGAAACATGAGGTTGAAGAGGCTCTGAACGCCACTACGGACTTTATGGGAGCCCAAAAAACTGCGCTTCACCAGGCGATTGGTGAGGTGTTCAGCGCTCAGCATATTCTTGATTTGGCAGGTATCGATCGGCAGAACCTTCGCGGTGACGAGCTGCACGAGCTGAAACAGCTGGTTCTGGAAGATGAAGGGCAGGCGCAGATCGCGCTGAGTAAAATCCGCTCCTCCTGCGAGCTGGTGATGCTGGATGCACAGACGAAGATTTGCCGGGAGCTGGCGTTACGCTTCGACCAGCTTGAATCTACGCTGGCGCGTTCCCTGAACGAAGCCATGCGCCCCATCGAAACGCGTATTAAAGAGCATCTGAGCCATGCGGGTTTTCGGGCGCGGATCAGTTTCCCCGCGTTTCAGGCAAGCCAGCTTAACTTCAATACGCGAGCGCTGTTTAACGATGCGATTGCGCAGGATGACAGCCAGGCAGGCCCCCCATCCGGCGGGAGCAGCATGCGTGAAACAGTCTCTCGTTGGCTCAATAATCCGGGCTGGGGCTGGGATGAGTATGTGGAAACGCGCACGCGCTATGTTATCGATATTGCGCAGCTACATGAAAGATTTAAGCAACATATTGAGCTGTTTTGTGAACAAATACGTAAAGCTTTGTCCGCGCAGGTCGATGTCTCTGTTACGGCAGGAATGGCAACGTTCTTTGCAGAATTTTCGTTGTGCCTGACCGGGTTACAGGAAAGCTTGCGTGATAGCCTCGCAGTGCGTCAACAGAATGAGCATTCAACCCGAGCGCTCTGCCAGTTGTTGAAGCAAAGTATTACTACTGCGACGTGGATACAGGAAGATACCCGACTGTTACGCGATGATATTCAAACTCTATTCGCGGCAGAGCAACCATGACAACACCACTACTGGATGGCCCCGGGCGAACGCTGGAGTGTATTAATCCAAAATTTATGGTCGATCTGGTTCAGGGAGTGGATGCGGCGCGTCATCCTCACCTGGGACCTCAACAGCTTCAGTTTCGTGAGCGTTTGACTCAGGAAATCATGACGCATACCCGGCTACGCCCCTGGGCGATGGCGGGTATGCTCAATGAAAATGCGGCGCTGCGCCTGGGGCTGGCGGAAAAACTGGCCGGCATGCTTGACCCGGGTCATCTCGCGCTGACGCTGATGGCAGAGAAACTGATTGCTTTGCGCCAGCAGACGCACCCGCGCGCCCAGCAGTCCCCCGGACTGATGCAGCAGTACGCTGAACTCTCTTCTCATTTTACCCAACGCGCCGCCTGGAAAGAGAAGGCGCTAACCCAGCGCGGGCTGACGGTGCAGGCGGGCGAGCACAGCGAGCAGATTTTTACCCGCTGGCGGGCCGGACATTATGATGGCTGGTCGCTGGCCGGGCGCTGTTTTATCGTCCTGGAAGAGCTGCGCTGGGGGGCATTTGGTGACGCATGCCGCCTCGCGAATGAAGATGTGGCGGCAATGCTTAAGGATAACCTGCGCAGCATGGCGGCTAATTATCTGGCGCAGGGGATCAATGCGTCACCCACGACCCGCCATTTCTATCACCAGTGGCTTACAACGCCGGCCTCTCCGGGCTTAATCGATCATAAAGATATGCTGGGCTGGCTGGGGGACTGGTGTCAGGCGGATCAACATCCGGTGAGCTGGTCAGTGACGCAAAACTGGCAGACCGTCGCGCTGGGCATGCCGCGGCTCTGTTCGGCAAAACGGCTGGTGGACGGGATGGTGGAAGAAATTTTTGGATGAATACCTTATCACCCCGATCCTCTCCCCGAGGGGAGAGGGGATGATCTGGTGCGGTGTGTTAATGATTCGCTTCTATTGGCTTCGGTTCAGGCTGGGTCTCATGCATATTCCCGTAGCGCTTCGCATACAGCGCCGTGATGATGGGTACCAGAATCGCGGTGACAATCACGCTCGCGGCAACCAGTGCTGTCGCTGAAGCAGCGACCGGTTCGAAGGCCGGGTTAATCTGAGCAATAATCATCGGGTTTGCGACAGCAGCACCTGCGGCTGAAGAGGCGGCGACGCCCGCCGTGCCGTTTCCTCCTCCGATTACGCGGTCAGCAATAATCAGCGGAATGCCGGTGATGACGATCACGGCGACACCCAGCACAATGCCCAGCAGGCCTGTATCGAGAATGACCTTCAGGTTGATGGTGTTCCCCAGTGCGAAACCGAAGAAAGGGATCAGCACCGGCGTGGCTTTGCTGAAGAAATCACGCAGATCGCGATCGAGATTGCCAAGGGCGAAACCGACCAGGAAGGGCAGGATCGCGCCGACAAAGTGGTGGGGTTCAAACGAGGCCAGGCCAGCAGACCCCAGGATCAGCATCGTCATTAATGGGCCGGACTCCAGTGACATCAACACAAATGCGCCGGACTCTTCTTTCGTTCCGTACTGGTTCATCAGGCTGGCGTATAATCCGCCGTTGGTCATGTCCATCGCCGAGACAATTGCCAGGACCGATAATCCCGCGAAGAACCCGGTCTGAATTCCATTCTCTGGAATGAACATTGCGCATATCATTGCCGCCGCCCAGGCTACCGCTATTTTGGTTATCACCAGCGTTCCGGATTTCCGTAATACGGTACCCGTTGCCCGCAAATTAATGGACGCGCCGATACAAAAAAACCAGACGGCAAGAATCGGAACCGTGCCCGTTATCATGCCTTTAGTGAAACCGCCAAAATAAGCTCCGGTATTGGGAGCAAGGGTATTCAGGATCGCGCCCAGCACCAGCGGAACCAGCATCATACCGCCAGGAATGCGTTCTATCGTGGCTTTAATCTTCATAGACAAACCTCACATCGGATCCCGCAGCACGGGGGATAGGTGTTAAAAATTAGTCAATAAATTCAATTGATTGCTCTTATTGCTTGCCGTCTTTTTTCGATGACCCAGCAACATAATTAAATGTGTGCTCGCGATTAGCCTCTTTTGAAAACACATAAAACGTTGTATTCGGATTTATCATGCGATCATTGGAATATTGATTCAATGAAAATAAAACATCGTTTTAGTTATCTTTGTCACATATTCAATGTAAAGCTTGAGGCCGGATCCTTTTGATGAAAATTTATGTAAAGTTGATGTGAATTAACGTGGTTTGTTTTTCTGTTACGAAAGAAATAAAAACGCGCGTGAGGATGTTTTTTAGGGAGGGTAAGGAAGTGCTTATTGGCATTCCTTGACAAAAATTGGACTGAGTTGACCAGACGCAAAAATATATGTGAAGTTGATCACAAATATAAACGCTGGTAGGGTAAAAAGGTCATTAACTGCCCAGGCAGGCGTCAACAGGTTCGGTTGTATCGATGTAAAACGTCAATGTAAGTAAACCTGCTACGCTTGAATAAGGCGATTCGCATGGAGCGGATCCCATGGTTCACAGAACGCATACTGGACTGTGAAACAGACAGGGCCGAGTCAACGAGGATAGCTATGCTGAGAAGGAAAAAGATTAAACCCATCACGCTTCGCGACGTCACCATTATTGATGACGCAAAGCTGCGTAAAGCGATTACCGCAGCCTCGCTCGGTAATGCGATGGAATGGTTCGATTTTGGTGTCTACGGTTTTGTGGCCTATGCGTTAGGTAAAGTGTTTTTCCCCGGGGCCGATCCCAGCCTGCAGATGATTGCCGCACTGGGTACGTTCTCCGTTCCCTTCCTGATTCGCCCGCTGGGCGGTCTGTTCTTCGGTATGCTCGGTGATAAATATGGTCGCCAGAAGATCCTTGCTATCACCATCGTTATTATGTCGATCAGTACATTCTGTATCGGTCTTATACCGTCTTACGCCACCATCGGCATTTGGGCACCCATTCTCCTGCTGATTTGTAAGATGGCCCAGGGCTTCTCCGTAGGCGGTGAATATACAGGCGCCTCGATCTTCGTTGCCGAGTATTCCCCGGACCGTAAGCGCGGTTTTATGGGAAGCTGGCTGGACTTCGGCTCGATTGCCGGGTTTGTCCTGGGTGCGGGCGTCGTGGTGCTGATTTCAACCGTGGTGGGTGAAGATAACTTCCTCGACTGGGGCTGGCGTATTCCGTTCTTCCTGGCATTGCCGCTGGGGATTATTGGCCTCTACCTGCGTCATGCGCTGGAAGAGACGCCTGCTTTCCAGCAGCACGTCGATAAACTGGAGCAGGGTGACCGCGAAGGGCTGCAGGATGGTCCTAAGGTATCGTTCAAAGAGATTGCCACTAAGCACTGGCGCAGCCTGCTGACCTGTATTGGTCTGGTGATTTCTACCAACGTGACCTACTACATGCTGTTGACCTACATGCCGAGCTATCTGTCGCATAACCTGCACTATTCGGAAGATCACGGTGTGCTGATTATTATCGCCATCATGGTGGGTATGCTGTTTGTGCAACCGATTATGGGCCTGTTGAGCGACCGTTTTGGTCGTCGACCGTTCATTATTCTGGGAAGCGTTGCGCTGTTTGCTCTGGCAATCCCGGCATTTATTCTTATTAACAGTGATGTGCTGGGGCTGATTTTTGCCGGTCTGCTGATGCTGGCGGTGATCCTTAACTGCTTTATCGGGGTGATGGCCTCAACGCTGCCCGCAATGTTCCCGACCCACATTCGCTACAGCGCGCTGGCCGCAGCCTTTAACATCTCGGTGCTGATTGCCGGTCTGACCCCAACGCTTGCCGCCTCGCTGGTGGAGAGCACACAGAACCTGATGATGCCTGCTTATTACCTGATGGTGATCGCGGTGATTGGTTTGATTACCGGTATTACCATGAAGGAGACGGCAAATCGTCCTCTGAAAGGCGCAACGCCTGCGGCATCGGATATCCAGGAAGCGAAGGAGATCCTGCGTGAGCACTACGATAATGTAGAGCAGAAGATTGAGGATATTGACGCCGAGATTGAAGAGCTGCAGAAAAAACGCTCCCGACTGGTGGATCAGCATCCACGCATCAACGAGTAATAAATAAACCCGCCAACGGCGGGTTTTCTTTTATTAGCATCCGGCAGCGATGTAGTCGCCATTGGCACTGATGGGGATCACCGTCAGGAACAGCACTGTCGCGAACAGGATCAGGACTATCCCTCCGGCTATTTTGACTGCCGGTACCAGCCATCTTAATGAGGCGCTTTCTCCGAACCAGGTCACCGTGCGTTCGCGTGCGTACCTTACAGCCAGGGACAGCCCCACAATAGAGAGGGCGGTTCCCAGAGACATGGTCATGACTGCGGCCACCCCCCAGGTGACAATGCCCAGCGCGTTCGAAAACATCAGAATCATGATCGCCCCGCTGCACGGGCGTGCGCCAATCGCCAGAATCACGCCCAGACGGGTTTTCCAGTCGCCCTGCGTCAGGTCTGTACCTACGCCGTGATGGCTGCAGCCACAGTGTTCGCCGTGCTGATGAAGTGGCTTAATTGCAGAGACAGACATTCTGCGCGGACGCAGACTTTTCAGCGCCTGGTAAATGACAAATGCGCCGAATGCGCCAATAAGCACTGCGCTGATCTTCTCCACATACCAGCGGCTGGTACTAATATCCCCTGAGGCGAGGTTAAATCCTACCGCCAGAATAAAGACAAACAGAATGGCGCTGACGCCCTGCATCAGGCTGCCCAGGAAGGAAACGACCCGGGCGGCCAGCTCGCTTTCCTTATTGGTAGTCAGATAGGTTGTCACAATGAATTTTCCGTGCCCGGGTCCGATGGCGTGAAGGACACCATAAAGGAAAGCCCCCGTTAACAGCCATAATCCTCCGCTGTACTGGTGATTATTAAGCTGCAGCAGATACATCACCAGATAACGGTGCAGGGTAATTTGTGTGGCAAGACACCACTGGATAAAGGCGTTCCAGTGCGTGTGCAGGGTAAAACCGGCACAGAGAATTGCCAGAAGCATCAACCCAGCTGTAGGGAGACGCCAGTCACGGGTGAGGCGTTGTGTGATCATGATGCGGCCTGCACAGAGGAGAGTATTTGCCGCTAGTATAGTTGATCTTACCGCTCAATTCGTGGGATCGCGTCGGGAACCGTGCATGATTGTGGATAACTTTGTGCATAAAAGGGTATAAGGCGGGGTTTTGCTGGGGAATGCAGCAGTCAGTCATTTTTTTGCAACTTTTCGGTTGCGGTCGTTCGGGAACTCCCTATAATGCGCCTCCATCGACACGGCGGATGTGAATCACTTCACACAACAAGCGGTTCGGTTGAAGAGAAAAAATCCTGCAATAACGGGTTGACTCTGAAAGAGGAAAGCGTAATATACGCCACCTCGCAACGGTGAGCGAAAGCCGCGTTGCACTGCTCTTTAACAATTTATCAGACAATCTGTGTGGGCACTCAAAGTGACATGGATTCTTAATGTCTTCGGACAATAAATGAATACCAAGTCTCTGAGTGAACATGCGTAATTCATTACGAAGTTTAATTCACGAGCATCAAACTTAAATTGAAGAGTTTGATCATGGCTCAGATTGAACGCTGGCGGCAGGCCTAACACATGCAAGTCGAGCGGTAACACAGGGAGCTTGCTCCTGGGTGACGAGCGGCGGACGGGTGAGTAATGTCTGGGAAACTGCCTGATGGAGGGGGATAACTACTGGAAACGGTAGCTAATACCGCATAACGTCGCAAGACCAAAGAGGGGGACCTTCGGGCCTCTTGCCATCAGATGTGCCCAGATGGGATTAGCTAGTAGGTGGGGTAACGGCTCACCTAGGCGACGATCCCTAGCTGGTCTGAGAGGATGACCAGCCACACTGGAACTGAGACACGGTCCAGACTCCTACGGGAGGCAGCAGTGGGGAATATTGCACAATGGGCGCAAGCCTGATGCAGCCATGCCGCGTGTATGAAGAAGGCCTTCGGGTTGTAAAGTACTTTCAGCGGGGAGGAAGGCGTTGAGGTTAATAACCTCAGCGATTGACGTTACCCGCAGAAGAAGCACCGGCTAACTCCGTGCCAGCAGCCGCGGTAATACGGAGGGTGCAAGCGTTAATCGGAATTACTGGGCGTAAAGCGCACGCAGGCGGTCTGTCAAGTCGGATGTGAAATCCCCGGGCTCAACCTGGGAACTGCATTCGAAACTGGCAGGCTAGAGTCTTGTAGAGGGGGGTAGAATTCCAGGTGTAGCGGTGAAATGCGTAGAGATCTGGAGGAATACCGGTGGCGAAGGCGGCCCCCTGGACAAAGACTGACGCTCAGGTGCGAAAGCGTGGGGAGCAAACAGGATTAGATACCCTGGTAGTCCACGCCGTAAACGATGTCGACTTGGAGGTTGTGCCCTTGAGGCGTGGCTTCCGGAGCTAACGCGTTAAGTCGACCGCCTGGGGAGTACGGCCGCAAGGTTAAAACTCAAATGAATTGACGGGGGCCCGCACAAGCGGTGGAGCATGTGGTTTAATTCGATGCAACGCGAAGAACCTTACCTACTCTTGACATCCAGAGAACTTAGCAGAGATGCTTTGGTGCCTTCGGGAACTCTGAGACAGGTGCTGCATGGCTGTCGTCAGCTCGTGTTGTGAAATGTTGGGTTAAGTCCCGCAACGAGCGCAACCCTTATCCTTTGTTGCCAGCGGTTAGGCCGGGAACTCAAAGGAGACTGCCAGTGATAAACTGGAGGAAGGTGGGGATGACGTCAAGTCATCATGGCCCTTACGAGTAGGGCTACACACGTGCTACAATGGCGCATACAAAGAGAAGCGACCTCGCGAGAGCAAGCGGACCTCATAAAGTGCGTCGTAGTCCGGATTGGAGTCTGCAACTCGACTCCATGAAGTCGGAATCGCTAGTAATCGTAGATCAGAATGCTACGGTGAATACGTTCCCGGGCCTTGTACACACCGCCCGTCACACCATGGGAGTGGGTTGCAAAAGAAGTAGGTAGCTTAACCTTCGGGAGGGCGCTTACCACTTTGTGATTCATGACTGGGGTGAAGTCGTAACAAGGTAACCGTAGGGGAACCTGCGGTTGGATCACCTCCTTACCTTAAAGAACCTGCCTTTGTAGTGCTCACACAGATTGTCTGATGAAAAACAGCAGTAAAAATCTCTGCAGGCTTGTAGCTCAGGTGGTTAGAGCGCACCCCTGATAAGGGTGAGGTCGGTGGTTCAAGTCCACTCAGGCCTACCAAATTTTCCCTGATACTGCGTTGCGGCAACGCTCACATACTGATGTATGCTTCGCGTTACCACGCCTTGTCTCAGGAAAAATTACCGGTACAGAGATTGCAAAACGATGGGGCTATAGCTCAGCTGGGAGAGCGCCTGCTTTGCACGCAGGAGGTCTGCGGTTCGATCCCGCATAGCTCCACCATCTTTTACTGCAAACACAAGAAAACTTCAGAGTGAACCTGAAAAGGTGCACTGCGAAGTTTTGCTCTTTAAAAATCTGGATCAAGCTGAAAATTGAAACGACACATCTTAATGGTGTGTTCGAGTCTCTCAAATTTTCGCAATCAGAAGTGAAACATCTTCGGGTTGTGAGGTTAAGCGACTAAGCGTACACGGTGGATGCCCTGGCAGTCAGAGGCGATGAAGGACGTGCTAATCTGCGAAAAGCGCCGGCGAGGTGATATGAACCTTTGACCCGGCGATGTCCGAATGGGGAAACCCAGTGTGATTCGTCACACTATCGTTAACTGAATACATAGGTTAACGAGGCGAACCGGGGGAACTGAAACATCTAAGTACCCCGAGGAAAAGAAATCAACCGAGATTCCCCCAGTAGCGGCGAGCGAACGGGGAGCAGCCCAGAGTCTGAATCAGCTTGTGTGTTAGTGGAAGCGTCTGGAAAGTCGCACGGTACAGGGTGACAGTCCCGTACACGAAAGCACACAGGCTGTGAACTCGAAGAGTAGGGCGGGACACGTGGTATCCTGTCTGAATATGGGGGGACCATCCTCCAAGGCTAAATACTCCTGACTGACCGATAGTGAACCAGTACCGTGAGGGAAAGGCGAAAAGAACCCCGGCGAGGGGAGTGAAAAAGAACCTGAAACCGTGTACGTACAAGCAGTGGGAGCACCTTCGTGGTGTGACTGCGTACCTTTTGTATAATGGGTCAGCGACTTATATTCTGTAGCAAGGTTAACCGTATAGGGGAGCCGAAGGGAAACCGAGTCTTAACTGGGCGTTAAGTTGCAGGGTATAGACCCGAAACCCGGTGATCTAGCCATGGGCAGGTTGAAGGTTGGGTAACACTAACTGGAGGACCGAACCGACTAATGTTGAAAAATTAGCGGATGACTTGTGGCTGGGGGTGAAAGGCCAATCAAACCGGGAGATAGCTGGTTCTCCCCGAAAGCTATTTAGGTAGCGCCTCGTGAACTCATCTTCGGGGGTAGAGCACTGTTTCGGCTAGGGGGCCATCCCGGCTTACCAACCCGATGCAAACTACGAATACCGAAGAATGTTATCACGGGAGACACACGGCGGGTGCTAACGTCCGTCGTGAAGAGGGAAACAACCCAGACCGCCAGCTAAGGTCCCAAAGTCATGGTTAAGTGGGAAACGATGTGGGAAGGCACAGACAGCCAGGATGTTGGCTTAGAAGCAGCCATCATTTAAAGAAAGCGTAATAGCTCACTGGTCGAGTCGGCCTGCGCGGAAGATGTAACGGGGCTAAACCATGCACCGAAGCTGCGGCAGCGACGCTTATGCGTTGTTGGGTAGGGGAGCGTTCTGTAAGCCGTTGAAGGTGTGCTGTGAGGCATGCTGGAGGTATCAGAAGTGCGAATGCTGACATAAGTAACGATAAAGCGGGTGAAAAGCCCGCTCGCCGGAAGACCAAGGGTTCCTGTCCAACGTTAATCGGGGCAGGGTGAGTCGACCCCTAAGGCGAGGCCGAAAGGCGTAGTCGATGGGAAACAGGTTAATATTCCTGTACTTGGTGTTACTGCGAAGGGGGGACGGAGAAGGCTATGTTAGCCGGGCGACGGTTGTCCCGGTTTAAGCATGTAGGCGGAGGTTCCAGGTAAATCCGGTACCTTATTAACGCTGAGGTGTGATGACGAGGCACTACGGTGCTGAAGTAACAAATGCCCTGCTTCCAGGAAAAGCCTCTAAGCATCAGGTAACACGAAATCGTACCCCAAACCGACACAGGTGGTCAGGTAGAGAATACCAAGGCGCTTGAGAGAACTCGGGTGAAGGAACTAGGCAAAATGGTGCCGTAACTTCGGGAGAAGGCACGCTGATATGTAGGTGAAGCCCCTGCGGGTGGAGCTGAAATCAGTCGAAGATACCAGCTGGCTGCAACTGTTTATTAAAAACACAGCACTGTGCAAACACGAAAGTGGACGTATACGGTGTGACGCCTGCCCGGTGCCGGAAGGTTAATTGATGGGGTTAGCGGTAACGCGAAGCTCTTGATCGAAGCCCCGGTAAACGGCGGCCGTAACTATAACGGTCCTAAGGTAGCGAAATTCCTTGTCGGGTAAGTTCCGACCTGCACGAATGGCGTAATGATGGCCAGGCTGTCTCCACCCGAGACTCAGTGAAATTGAACTCGCTGTGAAGATGCAGTGTACCCGCGGCAAGACGGAAAGACCCCGTGAACCTTTACTATAGCTTGACACTGAACACTGGTCCTTGATGTGTAGGATAGGTGGGAGGCTTTGAAGCGTGGACGCCAGTCTGCGTGGAGCCGTCCTTGAAATACCACCCTTTAATGGCTGGTGTTCTAACGTAGACCCGTGATCCGGGTTGCGGACAGTGTCTGGTGGGTAGTTTGACTGGGGCGGTCTCCTCCCAAAGAGTAACGGAGGAGCACGAAGGTTAGCTAATCCTGGTCGGACATCAGGAGGTTAGTGCAATGGCATAAGCTAGCTTGACTGCGAGAGTGACGGCTCGAGCAGGTGCGAAAGCAGGTCATAGTGATCCGGTGGTTCTGAATGGAAGGGCCATCGCTCAACGGATAAAAGGTACTCCGGGGATAACAGGCTGATACCGCCCAAGAGTTCATATCGACGGCGGTGTTTGGCACCTCGATGTCGGCTCATCACATCCTGGGGCTGAAGTAGGTCCCAAGGGTATGGCTGTTCGCCATTTAAAGTGGTACGCGAGCTGGGTTTAGAACGTCGTGAGACAGTTCGGTCCCTATCTGCCGTGGGCGCTGGAGAATTGAGGGGGGCTGCTCCTAGTACGAGAGGACCGGAGTGGACGCATCACTGGTGTTCGGGTTGTCATGCCAATGGCACTGCCCGGTAGCTAAATGCGGAAAAGATAAGTGCTGAAAGCATCTAAGCACGAAACTTGCCCCGAGATGAGTTCTCCCTGAGACTTTAAGTCTCCTGAAGGAACGTTAAAGACTATGACGTTGATAGGTCGGGTGTGTAAGCGCAGCGATGCGTTGAGCTAACCGATACTAATGAACCGTGAGGCTTAACCTTACAACGCCGAAGGTGTTTTGGCGAAGAGACACGATATTTTTAGCTTTGATACAGATTTAACAGAATTTGCCTGGCGGCTTTAGCGCGGTGGTCCCACCTGACCCCATGCCGAACTCAGAAGTGAAACGCCGTAGCGCCGATGGTAGTGTGGGGTCTCCCCATGTGAGAGTAGGGAACTGCCAGGCATCAAAATAGAAGAACCCCGTACCGAAAGGTGCGGGGTTTTTTGCTTTGTGCTCAGAAAAAACCGGTGTCGCTGCGCTTGCCGGATCTACGGGTTTAGTAGGCCCGATAAGGCAAAGCTGCAAATTGGCAATACAGACCGCACGATCCCACGACAAAGAGAAACAAGAATACAAAGAAGGGATTTATAAACGCAGAAAAGCAAAAACCCAGCCATAGGCTGGGTTCTTTAAATAGTGGTGCCCGGACTCGGAATCGAACCAAGGACACGGGGATTTTCAATCCCCTGCTCTACCGACTGAGCTATCCGGGCAACGGAGCGCATTAAACCGCAATCACGCTCTATCGTCAACATTATTTCGGGAAAAGCTGTTCAACTGCTTAAGTTTACGGCAATCTGTCCGCTTTCGCCGCGAAAATGCACAAATCTTCCAGACAGAACCAGTGTAATACGGCAATGCTGATAGTAAGAGGAGGGCAGTAATGGTGAATGACTGGCTTGAACTGCGTCAGCATGCAGATACGGGTATTGAGACGATTAAAGCGCATTTCGAAGGGCATGCATTTGATCCGCACTGGCACGATAGCTACCTTGTAGGGATAACCCTCTCCGGCACGCAGCAGTTTCACTGCCGCCGTGAGCGTCATCGCAGCCAGCCGGGCGACGCTTTCCTCCTCGAGCCTGGTGAAATCCACGACGGAGATGCGCCTGTAGAGGGTGGTTTTACCTATCTGACCTTCTATCTTGATGAGCGCTGGCTTATCCGTGCGCTACAGGGGCTTTACGAATTTACTCCCGGGAGTTATTCACTCCACTTTGCCCAAACGCTGACGCGGGAGCCGCAGCTGGTGCGCGCTATCGGCGAGACATTTTCCACCCTGCATAATAATGAGTTGAAGATCGTTCAGCAGAGCGCAATGGATAATCTGCTCTCCCGGATCACCGCCCATTGCCACTGGCGTAAAAAGCTGCCGTCGCAGTTACAAAGTGCTGCCGTGGCGTACCGTGCGCGCGACTATCTCTATGCACATATCGGCGAGAACGTAGGGCTATCAGACCTTGCGCGCGAGACGGGCACCGATCGCTTCACCCTGACGCGCTGTTTTAAGCGCGAGTTCAACCTGGCGCCTCACGCATGGCTTATTCAACTGCGTCTGGCAAAGGCCCGACAGCTGCTTGCGTGTGGCGACCAGCCTGTTGATGTGGCTGCGGCAGTGGGATTTGCCGATCAAAGCCATCTGGGGCGCTGGTTTCAGCGGGCTTACCGTATCTCTCCTGCACACTACCGCCGGTTGTGCACAAACCTTCCAGACGTTTCCAAAAAATAGCGGCACATTCATGGCTCTAATAAAAAAGGAGCCACCTGTGAGTTTGATACCCTTTCTGTTGTTCGCCTTTGTCGCCTCCATTACGCCGGGGCCAACCAATATTCTGGTGCTGACGAACAGCCAGCGCTTTGGCGTTAAAAATACCGTACCAGCTATTCTGGGCGGGTGTATCGCGGCCAGTGCGATTGTGCTGATATCAGGCGCCGGCACAGGGGAAGTGCTGCGTCAGTATCCTCTAATACGTCAGCTCATGAGCTGGACAGGCGTGCTGTGGCTAAGCTGGATGAGCTGGCAGCTGTTTCGCGCCCCGGCCGCTCGTCTCAGCGCTGAGAACCATATCCAATTTACCGCTAAGGCGGCTGCACTGCTGCAGATCGTGAACCCTAAAACCTGGATGATGGCGCTGGCCGTCGTCAGTCTGTTTGCGCCTGCTGGCGATCATGCATTGCGGGATATTGCGCTAATGGCGCTATGGTTTCTGCTGATCTCAATAGCCTGTTTGATGTGCTGGGCGTGGCTGGGTAAAGCGGTGAACCGAATTTTTCGCACCACCGTAGCGATGGTGCGGTTTCAACGCCTGATGGCGCTGTGTCTTATCGTCTCTGCCTGGGCTGGCATGCTGGCTTAGGTCAGAGCCCCGCCCATACGGCACTGAGCAAAGCGCAGAATATCTTCCGCCAGGCGGTGCGCTGTATCCACATCGGCCTGGCTACGGTTTACCAGCATGCGGCTGAGGCAACCTTCCAGCACCAGTTCCATCTGCTTCGCCACCATCGCCGGATCGTCGACTTCCAGGGTGGTCAACAGCTCATGGGTGAAGTCATGCGCCGCACGTTTTTGCTGATCCGCCAACTGGTGGATAGGATGACCTGGATCCGGAAAGTATGTGCAGGCGGCGATGAACAGACAGCCCGGGTAGCGGTTGTTGCTGACACATTCCGTCAGGGCGGTATAGCGCGCCAGCAGCTTTTGTTCCACGGTCAGTTCTTCATTCAGCATCAGCTGCCTGCGCCAGACATCAACCTGCTGGCTGAGGTAGCGCAGGGCATCATAGAGTAGCGCCTCTTTATCCGGCCAGAAGCGCTTAAGTTCATCCAGGGGGTAATCGATACGGTCGGCTACCATCTCAAGCGTGGTGCTGGCGATCCCTTGAATCTCAAGTAATTGCAGGGCTTGTCCCAGTACGTCTTCACGTTGCACGGTTATCTCCTCCGCTATTCCCAACGGTTTGTCCCGTTTAAAGTGTTGTTTACGGTTGGCGATTGCGCAAATGCGCGCTAAATGCCTCTGCATCCATAAACCCGGTTACACGCTTTTCTGGCTGCTCCTCGCCCAGTTGATTGAAGAAAAGAATGGTTGGCAGTCCGAGGACGTTAAGCTGCTTCAGCAGAGCCTTATCCTGTGCATTGTTGGCTGTCACGTTTGCCTGGAGCAGAACAGTCTCTTTCAGGGAATTTTGCACCTGTGGATCGCTAAAGGTGTATTTTTCAAACTCTTTGCAGGCGACGCACCAGTCGGCATAGAGATCGAGCATCACCGGTTTGCCTTTTGCCTGTACGAGCGCGCTGTTGAGCTCATCAACGTTCTTAATCTGGATGAAGTTCAAATGCGCCTGCGTCTGGCCGACCGGCGAGCCGAATGCCCAGTCCTGAAGAGGACGCACGCTTACCAGCGCGGCAGCCAGCAGCAGGATTTGTACCAGACGCATCCACGCTTTTTTCGCCCCCAGGCTGACGATAAACGCCCAGGTAAAGAACGCTACCCCGAGCATTGCCCACAGGCGCATACCCCAGACGTCACCGATGATACGCTCCAGCAGGAACACCGGCAGCGCCAGAATGACAAAGCCAAATGCGGTTTTCACCGTTTCCATCCACGGGCCGCTCTTCGGCAGCAGTCGATTGCCGAAAACCGTGACCAGAATCAGCGGCAGACCCATGCCCAGGGCATACAGGTACAACGTTCCGCCGCCGAGCCACATGTTTCCGCTCTGGGCGATATAGAGCAGGATGGCGCTAAGCGGCGCGGTGGTGCAAGGGGAACAAATCAGCCCGGCAATGGCACCCATTGCGAACACACCGCCTGCCGAACCACCCTGCTGGCGATTACTCATCAGCGTTAAGCGGGTTTGCAGCGAGGAGGGCAACTGCAGCGTGAACAGGCCAAACATCGACAGCGCCAGCAGGATAAATATCGCCGACAGGCCAATCAGCACATAAGGATGCTGCAGTGCGGCCTGGAACTGTAACCCGGCAGCGGCAACCACAAGTCCAAGGGCCGTGTAGGTCAATGCCATACCCTGTACGTAAATTAAGGCCAGCAGCAGCGCGCGGGCTGTGGAAAGGCGCTGTTTGCCGCCCAGCACGATGCCAGAGATGAGCGGATACATAGGCAGCACGCAGGGTGTAAAGGCAATGCCAATCCCAATCAGGAAGGCCCAGAGCGCCGAGAATGGAAGGTCTACGCGGTCTTCGCTCTTCTCGTCCGAGGGGAGAGGGGAAACGGCAGCAGCCGCTTTCACTTCGCTGAGCGGAACAACCTTCGTTTCCGGCGGATAGCAGAATCCGGCATCCGCGCACCCCTGATAGGTCACCGTCAGCGTCGCGCCTTTATCCGCCTGATTCACCGTAACAGGCACGATCAGGCGCTGGCGATAGATCTCGCTTTTGCCGTAAAACTCATCTTCATGCCACTCGCCAGCGGGCATCTGTAATGCGCCCACGCTGGCCTGAACAGGCGTAATGCTCACCTGCTTGCGATAGAGGTAATAGCCCTCTTTCACCTGCCAGTTGAGCGTAAGGTCATGCTGGTTTTGCTGAAAATCGAAAACAAACGCCTGGTCGGCAGGGATGAAGTTCGAACGGCCGGGCGCGTCAAATAACCCGGCAAATACTGATGTGCTGCACAGCAGCAGGATCAGCGTAAGGAAGCGTTGAGCCATGAGAGATAGTCGTTATCGCCATGAACCACTGGCACCACCAGCAGCTCCGGGGTTTGGTAAGGATGATGAGATTTGAGGCAATCCAGGAGTGCCTGCTGATTTGCCAGATTGGTTTTGAGCAACATCTGGACCTCGTACTCTTGCTCCAGCTTACCTTCCCAATAGTAAAGAGAGGTGGCACCGGGGAGGAGCGTAACGCAGGCTGCCAGTTTTTCGGCCAGCACTTTAGCGGCGAGATCCTGGGCAGAGGCTTCATCAGGGGCGGTACAAAGTACGACAACAGCATCAGGCGTGTTCACAAGTCGACCTCCTCATCACGAAAGGTTTAACTATATCATGCAAGGCGGTTGGTCATTAATGAAACGGGCCGCAGAGCGGCCCGATTTTAACTATTTTTACAACCGGGAGCGGTTTACAGCACCACGCCACCGATGATAAAGCCGAGGATCACGCAAAGTGAAATGGCGACCACGCCCGGGATCAGGAACGCATGGTTAAACACATACTTACCGATACGGGTTGAGCCGGTGTCATCCATCTCTACCGCCGCCAGCAGGGTTGGGTAGGTAGGCAGCACGAACAGGGCGGAGACGGCAGCAAACGAGGCGATGGCGGTCAACGGCGTTACGCCCAGCATCAGTGCCGCAGGCATCAGCGCTTTGGTGGTCGCGGCCTGAGAGTAAAGCAGGGTCGCAGCAAAGAACAGCACGACCGCCAGCAGCCATGGATAGTTGTGCAGCAGGTCCCCGGCCACGGTCTGAATGTCGCTGATGTGCGCTTTAACGAAAGTATCACCGAGCCACGCCACACCCAGCACGCACACGCAGGCGCTCATACCGGATTTAAAGGTGCTGGCGTTCAGCACTTCGCTGGTATCAATTTTACAGGTGATGCTAATCAGCGTGGCGATGGTCAGCATAAACACGACAATCGCTTCGTTACGCGG
This sequence comes from Enterobacter sp. N18-03635, assembly GCF_004006055.1. Classification (NCBI taxonomy): domain Bacteria; kingdom Pseudomonadati; phylum Pseudomonadota; class Gammaproteobacteria; order Enterobacterales; family Enterobacteriaceae; genus Enterobacter; species Enterobacter sp. N18-03635. The sequence continues at coordinate 405,462 of NZ_CP034769.1, forward strand.
CAGAACCGGGTTCTGGATCAGACCTACGGTATCGCTGATGGCGGTCGCGTAGAACATGACGGCAACGATACCAATCAGGAACAGCAGCACGGAGCGTTTCGCGTGTGGCTTCAGTTCGAAGACCTGACTGCCGCGCAGGCTCACTTCACCTTTTGCAAGACGCTCCTGATAAACCGGATCGTCTTTCAGTTCAGCGCCGAGGAAGTTACACAGCACTGCGGTAATCATCACCGCGATCAGCGTCACCGGGATACAGATCGCCAGCAGCGTCAGGTAGCTCACGCCCATCGGCTCAAGGATACCGGCGAAGAAGACCACCGCCGCGGAAATCGGTGAGGCGGTAATGGCGATCTGGGACGCGACGACCGCAATGGAGAGCGGACGCGACGGACGGATACCCTGTTCTTTCGCCACTTCGGTAATCACCGGTAACGTGGAGAAAGCGGTGTGGCCAGTACCGGCGAGAATGGTCATAAACCATGTCACCAGCGGAGCAAGGAAGGTAATGTATTTTGGATGGCGGCGCAGCATACGCTCCGCCAGGCTTACCAGGTAGTCCATACCGCCTGCCACCTGCATGGCGGCAATAGCGGCAATAACAGCCATGATGATTTCGATAACGTCGAACGGTATAGCGCCGGGTTTAATCTGAAAGATAAGGGTAAGAACGAGCACTCCAAGACCGCCGGCAAAACCGATGCCGATACCCCCGAGTCGTGCTCCCAAATAAATCGCCAACAAGACGATGACGAGTTCTGCTCCAAACATAAGGACCTGCCTTGCTTATTAACAAGTTGATATTGAATTGTTGTATTTTGGTAACGCCTAAAAAGAAAAAAGGCACGTCACAAGTGACGTGCCTTAAGAAGCCTAGCCTGAACGGTTACTGTTCGCTTTCATCGGTATATCGTTTCGCTTTATATGCCGGGTGCATCAGGTTTTGGGCCGAGAAGATATCGTCCAGCTCGGCTTCGGTCAACAGCCCGCGCTCCAGTACTACTTCACGTACACTCTTACCGGTTTCGGCACAAATCTTACCGACGATGTCGCCGTTGTGGTGACCGATGAACGGGTTGAGGTAGGTGACGATCCCGATGGAGTTGTAGACATAACCTTCACAGACTTCTTTATTCGCTGTGATGCCGTTAATGCATTTTTCCAGCAGGTTGTAGCAGGCGTTCGTCAGGATGTGGATAGATTCAAACATCGCCTGGCCAATCACCGGCTCCATCACGTTCAGCTGCAGCTGACCCGCTTCAGAGGCCATGGTCACGGTCGTATCGTTACCGATGACTTTGAAGCAAACCTGGTTCACCACTTCTGGCACCACCGGGTTCACCTTGGCCGGCATGATGGATGAACCGGCCTGCAGCTCTGGCAGGTTGATTTCATTCAGGCCAGCGCGCGGACCGGAAGAGAGCAGGCGCAGGTCGTTACAGATTTTGGACAGTTTCACTGCCAGACGTTTCAGCGCGCTGTGTACCATGACGTAAGCGCCGCAGTCTGAGGTCGCTTCAATCAGGTCTTCTGCAGGCACAACCGGCAGGTTAGACACTTCAGCCAGCTTCTGTACCGCCAGCTGCTGATAGCCATCCGGGGTGTTCAGACGCGTACCGATGGCGGTGGCGCCCAGGTTCACTTCCAGAAGCAGCTCGGAGGTGCGCAGCAGGTTTTTGGTCTCTTCGTTCAGCAGGACGTTAAACGCGTGGAATTCCTGGCCGAGGGTCATCGGCACCGCATCCTGTAACTGGGTACGACCCATTTTCAGGATGTCCTGGAACTCAACCGCTTTACGCTGGAAGCCATCACCCAGTTGGTTGATCGCATCCACCAGTTTCACTACGGAGGCATACACCGCAATACGGAAGCCGGTTGGGTAGGCGTCGTTGGTGGACTGGCATTTGTTAACGTGGTCGTTCGGGTTCAGGTACTGGTATTCACCTTTCTGGTGACCCATCAGCTCCAGGCCAATGTTTGCCAGTACTTCGTTAGTATTCATGTTGACGGAGGTGCCCGCGCCGCCCTGATAGACGTCAACCGGGAACTGGTCCATGCATTTGCCGTTGTTCAGCACTTCATCGCAGGCTGCGATAATCGCATTTGCCGCGCTTTTAGGAATGGTTTGCAGCTCTTTGTTGGCCAGTGCTGCGGCTTTCTTCACCATCACCATGCCACGGACAAACTCAGGGATGTCGCTGATTTTGCTGTTGCTGATGTAGAAGTTTTCAATCGCTCTCAGAGTGTGGACACCGTAGTAGGCATCCGCTGGAACTTCCCTGGTACCCAACAAGTCTTCTTCGATACGAATGTTGTTTAACATGTGAACCTTCTTTTCAAGCTGCCGATGGATTGTACTAAACACACAGTATTTATGTGGTTTTGAATATTTTCTGGCCGACGATTATTCCCTCAATCAGCCAGATGCTCGAGATCATATGCTGATGATAGCGAATTGCCGTAAGCTGGATCACTTATTATCGAGTCGATTCCATGATAATTATTAATCTGTGAAATGGGTCACCGCTTTAAAATTTCCAAAAAAAATATCCGTGCAAACTGATTGAATTTTCGCTAACCGTCACCATTTCATACAAACGTGCGTCGCGAACACATTCAGACAGGGGCCGATGGCCCTTGCCATACAGGAGATGCCAGTGCGCTGGATACCGTTTATTGCTTTCTTCCTCTATGTTTACATTGAGATTTCCATTTTTATCCAGGTTGCCCATGTGTTGGGCGTCCTGCTGACGCTGATTCTGGTGATTTTCACCTCCGTCATCGGCATGTCGCTGGTGCGTAATCAGGGTTTCAAAAATTTCCTGATAATGCAGCAGAAGATGGCCGCAGGGGAAAGCCCGGCGGAAGAGATGATCAAAAGCGTGTCGTTGATTATTGCGGGGCTGCTGCTGATCCTGCCGGGGTTCTTTACCGACTTCCTTGGCCTGCTGCTGCTTCTGCCGCCGGTGCAAAAACACCTGACCATGAAGCTGCTGCCGCATCTGCGCTTTAGCCGAATGCCGGGGGGCGGATTTAGCACTGGACCGGGCGATACCTTCGAAGGGGAGTATCAGCGTAAGGATGAACAGCACGACCGTTTAGACCATAAAGACGATCGGTAATGTTTTTGCCCGGTGGCGCTTCGCCTACCGGGCCTCCGGGAGCGCACCGCGCCTCGGCAAAAACACCCACAGCCCTGCCAGCATGACAATTGCGTACAAACTCTTCCAGCCCACCATCGCCAGCAGCAGCAGGCAGAGCACACCCCCGACGACCGCCAGAGCTTTATAGCGACCTTTTAGCAAACGGCATCCCGCCAGCATGCACAGCAGGTAGATCATGATGAAAATGCCGTTGGCGTAGACGATGAGCGCGTCCAGATTGATTTTCAGTGCGTAAATACAGAGCGTGCTCACCACGCAGCAGCCCAGTACGGCATTCAGGGCATTCAGCGGAAGCTGGCGTTTAGACAGGCGCGCGAGACGATTCTCGGGTTTGTAGAGCGCCTGCGACCATACCAGACGGGCAAAGCTCTGGATATAAATGTTGAGGCTGGCAAAACAGGCCAGATAGCCGATGACGCAGGCTATCCACAGCGCCTTCACACCAAACAGATCAACCACGATACCCGGCAGCGATGCCGCGGCGGCGAGATCCGCTCCGAACGCGTGGAAGTGTAAGACCAGCACGGTACACGCCCAATAGACCGTGCCAGCCAGCAGTAGGCCTATCATCAGGGCGCGGGGGAAATCACGTTCAGGCTGCTTAAATTCAGACGCCAGATGGGCAAAGGCTTCCAGGCCGACAAAACACCAGAACATGACGGAGAGCGCGGCGAAAAGCTGTGAATGGTCGACGTCTGTCAGCGCAGGGAAGGGAATTTCCTTGATGGTGATATCGCCCGCCCACCAGATAGCGACAACGAGCGCGACAATCAGCACCGCAACCAGCGTCTGCAGGTTGGCGCTCGAGCTGGCGCCGCGAGAGCCCACCCACCAGACGATTGCCAGCGTACCCAGCTCGGCCAGCAATAACTGCTCGTTATGCCAGCCAAACAGCGCCTGACCAAATCCGGTCGCAATATGCAACGCCGCAGGAAGGCCAACCGGAATGACGGAGAGAAACAGCCAGCCGGTTACACGCTGCAGCCGCGGGCCAAAGGCCAGTCCGACAAAGTGCGCCACGCCGCCCGCGCTGGGGAAATGCCGCCCCAGGATGGCAAACACAATGGCTATCGGGAAAACCAATACAATCAGCGCCGGCCACGCCCACAGGCTGTTATTTCCAGCCACCAGCGCCGCCAGTGCGGGTACGGCAAACACGCCTGTACCTAACAAGGAGGTTGAGAGCAGTCCGACGCCCTGCGCCAGCCCCAGCTCCTGCTTGAGTCCACTCATTGACATCGCCCTGCCAGTAGCAAAAGAGAGGCGATGGTAACACTTTCGCAAATTTTTTTTTCAACTCCCCCTTGAAGGGGTAAAAAGCTATCCCCATCTCTCAGGGCACTAGTCGGAAAACCGCATGCGGGCCGGCGTCATCCATAACTGATAATGACTTTCTCAAAGGAGAGCTATCAATGAGTATTCGTCCGTTACATGATCGTGTGATCGTCAAACGTAAAGAAGTTGAAACCAAGTCTGCTGGCGGCATCGTTCTGACCGGTTCTGCAGCAGCCAAATCAACGCGTGGCGAAATCATCGCTGTCGGTAAGGGCCGCATCCTGGAAAACGGAACTGTGCAGCCGCTGGACGTTAAAGTTGGTGACATCGTAATTTTCAACGATGGCTACGGCGTGAAATCCGAGAAGATCGACAATGAAGAAGTGTTGATCATGTCCGAGAGCGACATTCTGGCAATTGTTGAAGCGTAATTTACGCACGAGAATTTGAGGAAATAAGAACATGGCAGCTAAAGACGTAAAATTCGGTAACGACGCTCGTGTAAAAATGCTCCGCGGCGTAAACGTACTGGCAGATGCAGTTAAAGTGACCCTGGGCCCGAAAGGCCGCAACGTAGTGCTGGATAAATCCTTCGGCGCGCCAACCATCACCAAAGATGGTGTTTCTGTAGCACGTGAAATCGAGCTGGAAGACAAGTTCGAAAACATGGGTGCGCAGATGGTGAAAGAAGTTGCCTCTAAAGCGAACGACGCTGCAGGTGACGGTACCACTACCGCGACCGTACTGGCGCAGGCAATCATCACCGAAGGTCTGAAAGCCGTTGCTGCGGGCATGAACCCAATGGATCTGAAACGTGGTATCGACAAAGCTGTCGCCTCCGCTGTTGAAGAACTGAAAGCGCTGTCCGTACCGTGCTCTGACTCTAAAGCCATTGCTCAGGTTGGTACTATCTCCGCTAACTCCGACGAAACCGTAGGTAAACTGATCGCTGAAGCGATGGACAAAGTCGGTAAAGAAGGCGTAATCACCGTTGAAGACGGTACCGGTCTGGAAGACGAACTGGACGTGGTAGAAGGTATGCAGTTCGACCGCGGTTACCTGTCCCCATACTTCATCAACAAGCCAGAAACTGGCGCTGTTGAGCTGGAAAGCCCGTTCATCCTGCTGGCTGATAAGAAAATCTCCAACATCCGCGAAATGCTGCCAGTACTGGAAGCCGTTGCAAAAGCAGGCAAGCCTCTGGTTATCATCGCTGAAGACGTTGAAGGCGAAGCGCTGGCGACCCTGGTGGTTAACACCATGCGCGGCATCGTGAAAGTGGCTGCGGTTAAAGCACCTGGCTTCGGCGATCGCCGTAAAGCGATGCTGCAGGATATCGCTACCCTGACTGGCGGTACCGTGATCTCTGAAGAGATCGGTATGGAGCTGGAAAAAGCGACCCTGGAAGACCTGGGCCAGGCGAAACGCGTTGTGATCAACAAAGACACCACCACCATCATCGACGGTGTGGGTGAAGAAGCCGCTATTCAGGGCCGCGTTGGTCAGATCCGTAAGCAGATCGAAGAAGCGACTTCTGATTACGACCGTGAAAAACTGCAGGAGCGCGTAGCGAAACTGGCAGGCGGCGTTGCGGTAATCAAAGTCGGTGCTGCTACCGAAGTTGAAATGAAAGAGAAAAAAGCACGCGTTGACGATGCTCTGCACGCGACCCGTGCTGCGGTAGAAGAAGGCGTGGTTGCTGGTGGTGGTGTCGCGCTGGTGCGTGTTGCCGCTAAACTGGCTGGCCTGACCGCTCAGAACGAAGACCAGAACGTGGGTATCAAAGTTGCGCTGCGCGCAATGGAAGCCCCTCTGCGTCAGATCGTTTCTAACGCCGGTGAAGAGCCATCTGTGGTTGCGAACAACGTGAAAGCGGGCGAAGGTAACTACGGTTACAACGCAGCAACTGAAGAATACGGTAACATGATCGACTTCGGTATCCTGGATCCAACTAAAGTGACCCGTTCTGCTCTGCAGTATGCGGCCTCCGTTGCTGGTCTGATGATCACCACCGAATGCATGGTGACCGACCTGCCTAAAGGCGATGCGCCTGACTTAGGTGCTGCTGGTATGGGCGGCATGGGCGGTATGGGCGGCATGATGTAATCGTGCGCTCTACGTCGTAGAATGTGAAAAACCCCCGGGCAGAAATGCTCGGGGGTTTTTCTTTTGGTCATCTTTTAGGTATAAGATTTACACACGGACAACTACTGTCCAGCTTATTGAAAACGAGGAATAACATGCGCGTAAAAGTCTGTGCAGGGATTGTAGGGGCAGCATTGCTGCTGGCGGGTTGTAGCTCCAGCAATGAGCTGTCGGCAGCGGGCCAGGGCGTTCGCTTTGTGGAAGATAAGCCTGGCAGTGAATGCCAGCTGTTAGGCACGGCAACCGGTGAGCAAAGCAACTGGATGTCAGGTCAGCATGGCGAAGAAGGTGGCTCGATGCGCGGTGCGGCGAATGCCCTGCGTAACCAGGCTGCGGCAATGGGCGGTAACGTCATTTACGGCGTGAGCAGCCCAACGCAGAGTATGCTGTCCAGCTTCGTGCCGACCGCCAGCCAGATGAACGGCCAGGTCTACAAGTGCCCGAACTGATTGCCTTTTTCCCTCTCCCTGTGGGAGAGGGTTAGGGTGAGGGGAAACTAGTGCTGCCGCAGCTGCAAGTCCAGCGGCGTCTTGCTTGGCTCTCCGCCAATCTCCCGTGCCAGCTTCGGCACCATATAGCCTGAAACCAGCGTTAACAGTTCGCGCATGATCTGCCGGGCTTCTTCATCCGTCACCATGAAATGGGCCGCGCCCTGAACGCGATCCAGCACGTGCAGGTAATAGGGCATCACGCCCGCATCAAACAGGGCATTGCTCAGGTCAGCCAGCACGCGGGCGCTGTCATTCACGCCGCGCAGCAGCACGCTCTGGTTCAGCAGCGTTACGCCCGCTTTACGCAGACGCGCCATCGCTGCGCGAAAATCATCGTCAATTTCGTTCCCGTGGTTGATATGGTTCACCAGCAACGCCTGCAGGCGAGACTGCTCAAGGCGTGCCACCAGGCCGTCCGTGATACGTGCCGGAATAACAATCGGCAAACGGCTATGAATGCGCAGACGTTTGATGTGCGGGATGGCTTCCAGCTGTGTCAGCAGCCAGTCCAGCTCGTGATCTTTTGCCATCAGCGGATCGCCGCCGGAAAAAATAATCTCATCCAGCTCTGAATGGACGGCAATATAGTCCAGCGCGACCTGCCAGTTGCGTTTATTGCCCTGGTTTTCGGCATACGGGAAGTGCCGACGGAAGCAATAACGACAATTTACCGCGCAGCCGCCCTTTACCAGCAGCAGGGCACGGTTGAGATATTTGTGCAGTAAACCAGGCACCACGCTGTTCTGCTCTTCCAGCGGATCGGTGCTGTATCCCGGCGCGGTGATAAACTCATCCTGCGAAGTAAGTGTTTGTTTTAATAGCGGATCGTCGGGGTTGCCTTTCTCCATCCGCGCCACAAACGCACGGGGAACGCGCAGGGCGAAAAGGCGCTTTGCCTCGCGGCCGGCAAGCAACTCTGGGTGCTGATCGAGGTCTAAAAGACGCAGCAATTCATCAGGACTGGTGATTACATCGGCAAGTTGCGATAACCAATCTTCTCTGGACGGGGTGTTTAGGGTTACAATATGCGCCATTTTGTGGCTTAGCTACCAGTTAACAAATTTAGAGGGCCTTATGGCAACGTACTATAGCAACGATTTTCGTGCTGGTCTTAAAATCATGATGGACGGCGAACCGTACGCGGTTGAAGCCAGCGAATTCGTTAAACCAGGTAAAGGCCAGGCATTCGCACGCGTTAAGCTGCGCCGTCTGCTGACCGGTACCCGTGTTGAGAAAACCTTCAAGTCTACTGACTCCGCTGAAGGCGCTGATGTTGTTGATATGAACCTGACCTATCTGTACAACGATGGCGAGTTCTGGCATTTCATGAACAACTCCACTTTCGAACAGCTGTCTGCTGATGAGAAAGCGGTAGGTGATAGCGCTAAATGGCTGCTGGACCAGGCTGAGTGCATCGTAACCCTGTGGAACGGTCAGCCTATCGCTGTGACCCCACCAAACTTCGTAGAACTGGAAATCGTTGAAACCGATCCAGGTCTGAAAGGTGATACCGCAGGTACCGGCGGTAAACCAGCCAAACTGTCTACCGGCGCAGTGGTTAAAGTTCCACTGTTCGTACAGACTGGCGAAGTGATCAAAGTGGATACCCGCTCCGGCGAATACGTGTCCCGCGTGAAGTAATTTACGTCATGATTGAAGGCGCAGCGCCCGCTGCGCCTGATTTTTGCAGGCAGGGATGATGAAACGTACCGTTAAAATTCTGCTTCTGTTAGCGCTTTCCAGTGCATTGCTTTCCGGCTGTAACACCACCCGTGGAATGGGACAAGATATCCAGGATCTCGGTCATATCATTTCTCACGCCGCCAGCTAAGTTCGTCTAATTTTCCTAAAAATGCTTCCTTTTCCGTCATCCGGCGGGATCTTGTCTATCCTTAAGTTGCTATACACAAAACAACTTTGGCTATAAAAGGAAGATATTATGGTTAAGAAGACAATTGCAGCGATCTTTTCAGTCCTGGTACTTTCTTCAGTATTAACAGCCTGTAATACCACGCGTGGCGTTGGTCAGGATATTTCTGAAGGTGGTAGCGCAATCTCTGGTGCGGCAACTAAAGCTCAGCAGTAATTAACACACGGTACGAGACCAGCCGTTTCGTACCGTCAGCTTTTTGATTCCTGCAGGGATAAGAACGGAGAAAAACGCGTATCCATATGCAATTTCATGCGGATATTGCGTTTATAGGTATAGACCGTTTTTCCGTTGATACTCAGGTGGGCAGCAATCTTTTGATTGCTCGCGCCGTCCATCCATAATGTAAGCACTTTCTCTTCCTGCCGGGTCAGCAAGGGGGCGGCTGCCGTGGGCCTTTCAGCGCATGAGCGCGAGGTTAATGCATCATTTATAGTCGTTGCCACTTCTTCGAGACTGGCGTTTTTCAACAGCGACGACCACACCGGGAAGTGTCCGAGCCAGTCTGTCATGCCGTTGTCCTCTCCCGATTGCAGCAAAATAAACGGTAAGCGTTCACTGGCGTTGAGCAAAGACGAGAGCTGCTGAAAATGATGAATATCCTGCCTGAAGCCGTACAAATCGGCGATAACCAGCGTGGGTTTCCATTGCAGAATGTGCTCCCTGGCAAGGAACAGATTATTCAGCCCGGTCACAACGTAGTGTCCCGGGAACAAACCGGAATGATTGAGCCATGCTTCAAACCCCGTGCGGGTAAAGTGACAACGGTCAATCAAGAGAATTTTGAACATATTTTATTCGCAGTCGGCTAGTGGTTTGGCTTCCTGCCATCAGAAAGCACATCATCATAGAGAAGTCGGATGAGTGCTAAATGCCGGAACTACGCGCCATACTGCGGCTATTTCTTGCCTTAACGTGTTCAGCAAAAAAAGATTGAAAAAAAATAGCACGCTAACCAAAATATGGGGCGTAATCTCTGCCTTACGGGACGACCCGTAAGCGTTTCTTTCACCGGGGACGGCCCCAACTTCTATTAAGTTAAGGAGCCTGAAATGTCCTGGATCATTCTTTTTATTGCCGGTCTGCTCGAAGTGGTGTGGGCGATTGGTCTCAAGTACACCCATGGATTTACCCGTCTGACGCCCAGCGTTATTACCGTAACCGCGATGATCGTGAGTATTGTCCTGTTATCCTGGGCGATGCGCTCGCTGCCTGTGGGAACGGCTTATGCCGTCTGGACGGGCATTGGGGCGGTGGGGGCCGCCATCACCGGCATTCTGCTACTGGGAGAGTCAGCGAGTCTGGCGCGTATCGCCAGCCTCGCCTTGATTGTAGCGGGGATCATTGGGCTTAAGCTCAGCACCCATTAATGGGGTTGTTTTACCCAGATCAGTTTTGACACATCAAACCCTTGCCGGGTCGCGACGTCCAGCATCTGCTGTTTCATTTCTGACGAAATAGTTGGCGTGCGGGAAAGTATCCACAGATAGTCGCGATCCGGCCCGCAGACCAGCGCGTGATGGTACTCTCTGTCGAGCGCGATCACGTTATAGCCACCATAAAACGGGCCAAAGAAAGAGACTTTTAGCGCGGCCCGTCGCGGGTCGCCCGTGAAGTACGCTTTCCCAATCGACTGCTGCCACATCTCCCGATCGGGATTATAGCCCCGGTTGATCACCTGAATACCGCCATCATCCATCGGGCTGTAATTTGCAGTGACCTTCACTAAGCCCTGCTCAAACCGATGGTCGAGGCGCGCGATTTCATACCATGTTCCAAGGAAGCGTTGTGCATCAAAAGGCGTGACGACGGTAACGCCAGGCGGTGGGGTAGGGGAACTGCAGGCAACCACTAAAAACGCGGCTGTCACCGCGGCGATAACAGGCAGAATGCGCATAGGAGTTTCCTTACTGTTTTTGTTAAGTGTAGATGACGGCAAGGAAAATGTGGTTTTTGTGCGGTGTGTTTCGCCGGGTAAGCGCAGCGCCACCCGGCAATGTTTTACTGCAGCGCGTCGAGGATACGGTATGCCGCCTCAACGCGGGCAGGGTTCGGATAGCTTTTATTCGCCAGCATCACAATGCCGAGCTGTTTTTCAGGAATAAATGCCACGTAGCTGCCAAACCCGCCGGTTGAGCCTGTTTTATGGACCCAGGACGCGTTGACCGGCGGTGCCGGTGGATTCACTTCTCTCGCAGGCAGCGGTGCCAGCGCCACCTTATTGTCGCTGCCTTCAACCACGGTTTTGGCATCGACCGGCCAGTTAAGCATTTCCCAACCTAACCCTTGATACATGGCCCCCACGCGCCAGTAGCGAGACTGCGCCAGGGCAATGCCTTTCCTGAGTGAACTATCCTGAAGCGAGTCCGGCTTCATGTTGACCATCACCCAGCTTGCCATATCCTGCACGTTGGTTTTTACGCCATAGGCTTCTGCATCCAGCATTCCTGGCGAAACGTGGACCGCTTTACCGTCGCGGTATCCCCAGGCGTAATGCGCCTCTTCCGTTTTCGGAACGTTAATCCAGGTATGGTCCAGCTTGAGCGGCTTAAAGACCCGCGTCGTTATGGCCTGCTCATAGCTCATGCCGGAAGGTTTGACCGCCAGCGCGCCAAAAAGACCGATGCTGGCATTGGCGTAAAGACGCGTGGTGCCCGGCTTCCACTGCGGCTGCCAGTTTTGATAAAAGCGCAGCAGAGAGGCGTTATCCGTGACCTCATCCGGTACCTGTAACGGCAGACCGCCTGCGGTATAGGTTGCCAGCTCCAGCATGCGAATGCCCTGCCACTGTTTGCCCGTCAGTTCAGGCCAGTATTTTGTCACCGGATCGCCGAGCGATATTTCACCGCGAGCAATGGCATCGCCACCCAGTACGCCGGTGAAGGTTTTACTTATAGAGCCCAGCTCGAACAAGGTTTGTGGGGTAACGGGTTTGTTTGCCGCAACATCGGCTTTACCGAAGGTAAAGTAGTGCGGCTGACCCTGATAAATCACCGCCACCGCCATACCCGGGATGGCCTGCGCGTTCATCAGCGGCGTAACGGTACGTTCCACCACCTCAGCCAGCTGTTTTTCGGACATCGGTGCGGCGAATGCAGAGCTGGCAACGCTGAGCAGCAGGGCACAGCTTAGGGATTTTGTCATCATCAGTTATCTTCCGTAATAGCAGTTCAAGGGAGTGTCCGGGCCCGTCAGACCGCTGTAGTCTGTTGGATTTGACTATGGCTGACAAACGGTTAAATTTAGCATTAGCTGTTAATTTTTCTAACGGATGAGACCATGACGCGCAGCTATCTTCCTCTGAACTCCCTGCGGGCGTTTGAAGCAGCCGCCAGGCACCTCAGTTTTACGCATGCCGCTATTGAGCTGAATGTCACCCATTCCGCGATTAGCCAGCACGTCAAGACGCTGGAGCAGCACCTTAACTGCCAGCTTTTCGTTCGCGTTTCGCGAGGGCTGATGTTGACTACCGAAGGCGAGAATTTGCTGCCGGTGCTGAATGACTCGTTCGATCGTATCGCCGGAATGCTGGATCGCTTTGCCAGCCAGCGCGCGCAGGAGAAGCTCAAAATTGGCGTGGTCGGGACATTTGCGACGGGGGTGTTATTCTCGCAGCTCGCGGACTTCCGCCGCTGCTATCCGCATATTGATCTTCAGCTTTCCACCCATAACAACCGTGTCGATCCGGCGGCTGAAGGACTTGATTACGCCATTCGTTATGGCGGCGGGGCGTGGCACGGCACGGAAGCGACGTTTCTTTGCCCTGCACCGCTTGCGCCGCTTTGCACACCTGACATTGCTGCCGCGTTGCACACCCCTTCCGATATCCTGAAGTTTATCCTCCTGCGCTCTTACCGGCGCGACGAGTGGACCGCCTGGATGCAGGCAGCGGGTGAACATCCTCCCTCGCCGACGCACCGGGTGATGGTGTTTGATTCGTCCGTGACCATGCTGGAAGCCGCGCAGGCAGGCACAGGGATTGCCATTGCGCCTGTCGACATGTTTACCCATTTACTCAGCAGCGAGCGCATCGTGCAGCCGTTTGCAACGCAGATTGACCTCGGCAGCTACTGGCTGACAAGACTACAGTCACGGACAGAAACGCCCGCAATGCGCGAGTTTGCCCAGTGGCTGGTGGGGAAGATGCAGAAATAAAAGGCCCGCCGGATGGCGGGCCTGAAGCTTCAGATGGTGACCACGGCAATCAGCGTTACTACGGTCAGGATGGTTGCCAGACCGTAGAAAACCCATTTCCCGCTCGGGACATGGATTTTCAGGTCATGCATCGCATGGTGAATACGGTGCAGACCACACCACAGCGGCAGGACGATCATCAGGAAGATGAACACGCGGCCGATAAAGCTGCTCGCGAACGCCAGTACGCGTTCGTAGCTCAGCGCATCGCCCGGGAACAGCCCCAGCGGCAGCATAATGCCGACCAGCAGGATGATGACGGGGGCGATGATGGCACTCCACATGCCGCCTGCGCCAAACAGACCCCAGAAGACCGGCTCGTCAGAACGTTTTGGATTTGGATTGATCACAGTAGTCTCCTTACCAGAACAGTGCGACAAACAGAATGACCACAGTGACCAGAATCGTCACTGCCCAGAGCCCTTTAATCACCGGCTCTGGCCCCATTTTCTCGCCTTTTACGATAATGTTCGCCGCTTTTGGCGCCAGTTCAAACCAGGTTTTGGTATGAAGCAGCGCGGCCGCGAGCACGATCAGGTTCAGAACAACAATGATCGGGTTTTGCAGGAAACCGACGAAGCTGGCCCAGGCTTCCGGGCCATGCTTGAGGGCAAAAACGCCGTACATCAGCTCAAGGCTGAACCAGACCGCCGGTACCGCCGTGCCTTCACGCAGCATGTAGAAGCGATAAAACGGCAGATTTTTCCACCAGGTTGACGGCACAGGCCGCACGTAGGCTTTGCGTTTAGTCGTCATCATGCACTCCTTAGCGTGGTTTCAGGGTAGCGATAAGAAAGTCTTTCGAGCTTTCCACTTTACCCTGCTGAATTGCGGCGGCCGGGTCGACGTGCTTCGGACAAACTTCGGAGCAGTATCCCACAAAGGTACAGCTCCAGACGCCGTTCTGGCTGTTAAGCTGCGCCATGCGTTCTTTTTTGCCGTGATCGCGGCTGTCCTCGTTATAGCGGTGTGCCAGGGTGATGGCAGCCGGGCCGATGAACTCCTTGTTCAGGCCAAACTGTGGACAGGCGGCGTAGCAAAGACCGCAGTTGATGCAGCCTGAGAACTGATGGTATTTCGCCATCTGCGCCGGCGTCTGGGTGTTTGGCCCCTGATCCGGCGTGCGCGGGTTACCAATGATGTACGGCTTAATCGCTTCCAGGCTTTCGATAAAGTGAGTCATATCGACCACCAGATCGCGTTCAATCGGGAAGTTGCCCAGCGCTTCGACCTTAATGCCCTTGGTGTATTCGCGCAGGAAGGTCTTACAGGCCAGCTTCGGCACTTTGTTGACCATCATGCCGCAGGATCCGCAGATTGCCATGCGGCAGGACCAGCGGTAGCTCAGGTCTGGCGCCAGGTTGTCTTTGATATAGCCGAGCGCGTCCAGCAGGGAGGTTTGCTCGTCGTAAGGGACTTCATAGAACGCGCTGTGCGGTGCGGCGTCCACTTCCGGGTTGTAGCGCACCACTTCAACCTTCATTTTTTGCATCTCAGCCATTCGCCTTCTCCTTCTTCTCGGCGGCTTCTGCTTCTGCACCGTACACGCGCTTAGCCGGCGGCAGCGTGGTGATTTTCACGTCGCTGTAGTCCAGACGTGTGGTGCCATCCGCATCGCGCCAGGCGAGAGTGTGTTTCAGGAAATTGACGTCGTCACGTTCGGTGCAGCCTTCGTCCAGACGCTGGTGGGCTCCACGCGACTCTTTACGCGCCAGCGCAGAGTGCGCCATACATTCCGCTACGTTCAGACCGTGGCCCAGCTCGATAGTGTAGAGCAGGTCGGTGTTGAATACGCTGGAGGTATCGGTGATGCGCACGCGCTTGAAGCGCTCCTGCAGTTCCGCCAGCTTGTCGACGGTTTTTTGCATCAGCTCTGGCGTACGGTAGATACCGCAGCCTTCTTCCATCGACAGGCCCATCTCGTCGCGGATCTTAGACCAGTTCTCGTTACCCTCCTGGTTCACCAGATCTTTCAGGCGTTTTTCAACGTCTGCAACCTGCGCATCCAGTGCGGCACCGTTGGCTTCGCCTGCTGTAGCCGCCCGCTCCATCGCGCGCTCGCCCGCCATGCGGCCAAAGACGACCAGCTCTGCCAGCGAGTTAGACCCAAGACGGTTGGCGCCGTGCAGGCCCACTGAGGAACACTCGCCGACGGCGAACAGACCTTTAATTCGGGTTTCGCACTGCTGGTCGGTTTCGATCCCGCCCATGGTGTAGTGCGCCGTTGGACGTACCGGAATCGGCTCTTTCACCGGGTCGACGCCAACGTAGGCTTTTGCCAGTTCGCAGATGAACGGAAGACGTTCCAGCAGTTTCTTCTCGCCCAGATGACGCAGGTCGAGGTGAACGACGTCGCCGCGCGGCGTGGAGATAGTGTTGCCTTTGCGCCACTCGTGCCAGAAGGCCTGAGAGACTTTGTCGCGCGGGCCAAGTTCCATATATTTGTTCTTCGGCTCGCCGAGCGGGGTTTCCGGGCCCATGCCGTAATCCTGCAGATAGCGGTAGCCGTTTTTGTTGACCAGAATACCGCCCTCACCGCGGCAGCCTTCCGTCATCAGAATGCCGGAGCCTGGCAGGCCGGTTGGGTGATACTGGACGAACTCCATATCGCGCAGGGGTACGCCGTGGCTGAGCGCCATGCCCATGCCGTCACCGGTGACGATGCCGCCGTTGGTGTTATAACGATAAACGCGACCCGCACCGCCCGTCGCCATCACTACCGCGTTGGCGCGGATCTGGACAAGCGTGCCTTCCATCATATTCATCGCCACCAGGCCGCGCGCGTGTCCGTCATCAACCAGAATGTCGAGGACGAAATGTTCATCGAAGCGCTGAATTTGTGGGAACTGAAGGGAGGTCTGGAACAGGGTGTGCAGCATGTGGAAGCCGGTTTTATCGGCGGCGAACCAGGTTCGTTCAATCTTCATTCCGCCAAAGCGGCGAACGTTGACGCTGCCGTCCGGACGGCGGCTCCACGGACATCCCCACTGTTCAAGCTGGGTCATTTCCGTTGGACAATGATGCACAAAGTAGTCAACGACATCCTGTTCGCAAAGCCAGTCGCCCCCTGCAACCGTGTCGTGGAAATGGTATTCAAAGCTGTCATGATCCTGCGCAACGGCGGCGGATCCTCCTTCTGCTGCCACAGTGTGACTACGCATTGGATAGACTTTTGAAATCAATGCGATTTTAGCGTTAGGATTAGCTTGTGCTGCAGCAATCGCAGCACGTAATCCAGCCCCGCCAGCGCCTATTACGGCAAGATCGGCCTGAAAAGTTTGCACGACATTCCTCCAGATTTTTGTTATTTCGCAACGCGACAAACTAAAGGTAGTTCACCCGTCCAAAAGGACGATTGTGAAAGCGTTTCCACTGCTCCTTTATGGGTAAAACAGTATAACCGTGTAGATGTCAGGGAAATTTGACGTGTTCGATTTTTTTGCTGTTCTGTACGGCGATTTATCATGAAGATTGATGAAATACGTCACGAAAAAGTTCACCTAAATGAAATGCGCTTTTTTACTGCGCAAAATTTGTCTCTGCCCCTGCTAACGAGTAGACTTCGTGCCCTTGTCTGAAATCGGAGAACAACTCATGAGCGAAACGGCCACCTGGCAGCCGAGCGCATCCATCCCTAATCTGTTAAAACGCGCTGCAATTATGGCGGAGATCCGCCGTTTCTTTGCCGACCGCGGAGTCCTTGAGGTGGAAACGCCGTGCATGAGTCAGGCAACGGTAACGGATATTCATCTGATCCCGTTTGAAACCCGTTTTGTTGGCCCCGGCCACTCTCAGGGGATGAATTTGTACCTGATGACCAGCCCGGAATATCACATGAAACGCCTGCTGGCAGCGGGATGTGGCCCGGTGTATCAGCTGTGCCGCAGTTTCCGTAATGAAGAGATGGGTCGTCACCACAACCCGGAATTCACCATGCTGGAGTGGTACCGCCCGCATTATGATATGTACCGCCTGATGAATGAGGTGGACGATCTGCTCCAGCAGGTGCTGGACTGTTCAGAAGCCGAAACGCTCTCCTATCAGCAGGCTTTCCAACGCCATCTGGAAATCGATCCGCTGTCGGCGGATAAAACCCAGCTGCGTGAAGTAGCGGCAAAGCTGGATCTGAGCAACGTGGCGGATACCGAAGATGATCGCGACACGCTGCTGCAGCTGCTGTTCACCTTCGGCGTAGAACCGCAGATTGGCAAAGACCGTCCGACGTTTGTCTATCACTTCCCGGCAAGCCAGGCTTCACTGGCGCAGATCAGTACCGAAGATCATCGTGTCGCAGAGCGTTTTGAGGTCTATTACAAAGGCATCGAACTGGCGAACGGCTTCCACGAACTGACTGATGCCCGCGAGCAGCAGCAGCGCTTCGAGCAGGATAACCGCAAGCGCGCCGCGCGCGGTCTGCCGCAGCAGCCTATTGATGTTAATTTGCTTGAAGCCTTAAAAGCGGGTCTGCCGGATTGCTCCGGCGTGGCGCTGGGTGTGGATCGTCTGGTGATGCTGGCCCTGGGCGCAGAGCAGCTTGGCGATGTGATTGCGTTTACCGTAGATCGCGCCTGAC
The DNA here is from genome assembly GCF_004006055.1 of Enterobacter sp. N18-03635. Lineage (NCBI taxonomy): Bacteria > Pseudomonadati > Pseudomonadota > Gammaproteobacteria > Enterobacterales > Enterobacteriaceae > Enterobacter > Enterobacter sp. N18-03635. The sequence continues at coordinate 423,231 of NZ_CP034769.1, forward strand.
GGCAGTTAACCCTCTCCCGTGGGAGAGGGGCGCCCTGCTTATCTTACAAACTCCCCGCCGGGCGCGTACGCGCCGCTGACGTCAACGTTCTTCCCGTTTTACGCCCGTCCAGGCTTTCCAGACGCATCTGGAACGGTGGGAACGGCATATCAATACCGTGCTCGCGGAAGCCTGCCAGAATCAGCTGGTGGATCTCATGGCGCAGCGGCATACGGTGGCCCATTTCGGCGGCGTAGATACGCAGCTCGAAAATCTGGATCCCCTGCTGTAAATCCACCAGGAACACTTCCGGTGCCGGGTTATCGATCACCAGCGAGCAGCGCTCTGCGGCTGTGTAGAGGATCTGGGTGACCTCTTCGCTGTTGGCGTCCGACGGCGCCGGTACCGTCAGCACCACACGGGTAACGGAGTCTGACAGCGACCAGTTGATGAACTGCTCGGTAATAAACGCCTTGTTCGGTACGATGATCTCTTTGCGATCCCAGTCGCTGATCGTTGTCGCACGTGTGTTGATCTTCGTGATGCTGCCGGTCAGATCGCGGATCGTGACGGTATCGCCAATACGGATCGGTTTTTCGAACAGAATGATCAGGCCAGAGATGAAGTTGGCGAAAATCTCCTGTAAACCAAAACCTAACCCTACACCAAGGGCCGCCACCAGCCACTGCAGCTTCGACCACTCAATACCGATCATCGAGAAGCCAACCAGTCCGCCAAACAGCATGATCAGATATTTGGTTATGGTCGTAATCGCATAACCCGTCCCCGGCGTTAAATCCAGATGCTGCAGCAGCGCCAGTTCCAGCAGCGCCGGGAAGTTGCGCACCAGCTGCGTGGTAATGATCAGCACCAGAATGGCAATCAGCACCGCCCCTAAGGTGATCGGCTCCAGGCTTTCAACACCCTGCACCGTGGACGTCACGTCCCAAAGAGAGATGTTCTCCAGGAAGCCGAATGCGGAGTGGATCTCTGACCACAGGAAGATCACCGACAGGAGGGCAATCAGCATCAGTATGGAACGAACCAGACGCAGGGACTGGGTGCTGATGGCATCCAGATCCAGTTCGACCTCGTCCGCTTCCGTCGTGCCTTCCGTACTGTTGACGTGGTTTGGCTCTTCCTCACCCCGCGCGCGCTGGGCGAGGATCTCTGCCCGGCGATGCTTGGCTCGGTCAAAGGCCAGACGGCGGCGCTGGATCAGCATCCAGCGGCGGATCACGTGGTACACCACCAGCAGCAGGAACCAGATGGCCACCGAGGTTTCCAGCCTTGCCAGCAGCGCCTGCGCGGTTGCCAGATAGCCCACCGCGGCCGCCAGCATCGCAAACAGCGGCGCGCTAAGCAGCAGGTTCCAGAGCAGCCGGTTGAACATGTTTTCGCCGCTGCCGGATTTATCGAGATAGAGCGGAATACCCGCGCGTTTCAGGCTGAGCGTGACGATGGCCAGCGCCCCGCATATCAGCATAAAGCAGAGACGGCCCAGCGAGCCTGAGAATTCCCGGTCGTTGAGATTGTCGAACATGATCAGCGCCATAATCAGCGGCACAATCAGCCCGATGCTCATCAGGTAGTAACGCATGGCGCGCGCAACGCGATTGCGCGGCCAGCCAAAGTGGGTGATAAACAGGCCATTGGGGCGCGCGAAGGTGGCGCAAATCATGACTACCCACAGCAGCGGCACCGTGGCGGTGACGCCATCGCCAATCGCGACCGCGAGCGGATAGGGCCAGGCTTCCCGCAGGCCATAGCCCAGCGTCATCCACAGCACCGGCAGCGGGGAGGCGACAAGAATCGACCAGAATACGGTGCGCAACGTTAGCCAGAAGTGATCCTGGGTGACTTTCCCGACCCTGGAGCTGGAACGCTCCAGGAAGCGAGTGAAATGTCTGCGCGAGTAAATGCTGAAGCCCACCAGAATCAACGCCCCCAGCAGCGGGAAAATGGTCTCTTTGCTGGTGAACATCATCACGCTGGCCTGTCCCAGCTGGCTGAAGGTGTCCAGCGAAATCAGGCGGCGCAGGTCCTGGACAATTTCAATCGGCCACGAGAAGGTCATCGGACGCACGTCGGACGTCCAGAAGAGATAACGGTGCGTCGCCTCGTTCACCTCTTTCAGCGCATCTTCCAGCTGGCTGTTGGAGACTTTTAGCTTGGTCAGCTCCAGAATCAGCGTATCCCCGCCCTGGAGCAAAGAGTTCAGCAGTTCACGCTGGGTACGCAGCTGGGCTTCCAGAATACGGTTTTGCTCGCTGGTCAGGGGCTGTCCGTCAGCCTGACGGATCTGGCGGATTTGCGGCTGTTTATTAAGGAGATCTTCAAAGTGCAGTCGCTGAACGCGCAGCTGGGCCATCTCGGTATCCAGCTGTTGCGGCTTCGGCATTTCCGGCAGGCGCGCGACCTGGGCACGTAGCGCTTCGCCCAGCAGGTTTGATGACCCGAGCCACTGGGACTGCTCGCGCAGGGTGTTGAGCGCCTGGCGAACCTGAAGGGTTTGATTGGTGGCCTGACGCTGCTGCGAGGCAACCAGATCCATACGCTGCGCCTGCTGATTCAGCGCGGCAGAAAGCTCGCGGTTGACCTTAAACTGTTCGACGATTCCGGCAGGCAAGTTATCGCTGTTTTCTGCCAGCAGTTCGGTACTTTCCAGCGCGCGCTCCGCCTCGCGTTGACGCTGACTGTTGAGCTGATTGCGCAGGGCCTGAAGATACGCATCCAGTTGCTCGCTCTGCTTCTGAGCGAGTTCAGAGCGCATCCGCGACAGCTCCTGGCGGTTATTGGCGGAAAGCTGCGCCAGCTCAAGCTCATCGACAAGGGCCTTCAGGCGAGCCGATTCTGCCTGAAGGCCCAGATTTTGGGCCTGAGCCTGTGGCGTATTGCCGCTTTGCGTACCCACGCGGCGCTCAACTTCATTTAGCTGGCGACGGGCGTCGGTTTGCTGCTGCGGAAGCTGGCTGAGGGAGTCGGCAATTTCGCGCGCGCGCTCCTGTTCCTGCTGCGCCAGGCGGCTCTTTTCCAGAAGCTGGCTGCTGACCTGGAGGATCTCCTGGTTTAGCGCGTCGGAGGTCATCCCTGCGGGAACATCGCGCGGTTCGTCACGCAGATTATTGAGCTGCGCGCGCAGCGTCTGCGAGAGTTTGGGGAAGTTGTCGATAACCTGCTGATACTGCTGAGCGCGCTCAAGAGAGCCTTTCCGCTCCTCAAGCGCGTTCAGGGCAGCCTGGAGCGACTCGACGGTCTCTGGCTGAGCGGGTTTGGCCGCTTTTGCCTGCTCCAGTTCCTGGGTTATCTGTTTGGCGTCGGGGGCTGTCGCTGCGTACGCCCCCATGCTGAGGCACCAGGCCATCAGTAGAACGATAATCGGGCGCACGTCAGCGATCCTTCTGTTGTTAGCCTTCGTCTTTTTTGTCGTCAACCAGCGGGCTGGCGTCGTGCTCGGCGTTGATCTCTTCCTGTGACAGCGGAGCAGGTTCTGCTTCCGGCGTCACGAAGGTTTCGGTTGAGACCGCCAGCGGCTGACCCAGCTTGGTGACCGACAGGCTTTCGAGCTGTTCAGCCAGCTTCACTTTGCCAGGTGCAAACAGGTTGATCACGGTGGAGCCCAGCTTAAAGCGACCCATCTCCTGACCTTTGAGCAGGGCCACAGAGCCTTCCGCTTCACCGGCAGGCCAGGTCCAGCGTTTGATCACGCCTTCGCGCGGTGGGGTGATGGTGCCGGCCCAGACGGTTTCTATGCTGCCTACGATGGTTGCACCCACCAGAATCTGTGCCATAGGGCCAAATTCAGTATCGAACAGACAGATGACGCGCTCGTTACGGGCAAACAGGTTCGGCACGTTCTGCGCGGTCAGGTGGTTGACGGAGAACAGATCGCCCGGGACATAAATCATTTCACGCAGGATACCGTTACACGGCATGTGCACGCGGTGATAGTCGCGCGGTGACAGATAGGTAGTGGCAAACGTACCGTTGCGGAACAGATCCGCCATCAGGTAGTTACCTGCCAGCAGAGCTTCCAGACTGTAGTTATGGCCCTTCGCCTGCAGGATTTTGTCGTCTTCGATGTTACCCAACTGGCTGATCACGCCGTCTGCTGGCATCACCAGGACGTTAGGATCGGTGTTCAGCGGGCGCACTTCGTCACGCAGCGGGCGCACGAAGAACTCGTTGAAGGTGCGGTAGCTGGCGGTGTCCGGCTTTTGCGCCTCTTTCATGTCGACCTTGTAATATTTTACGAAAAGATCGATGACCAGTTTGGTCAGCCAGCCTGCGCGTTTGCTCGCGCCCCAGCCCGCCAGGCGAGTGAGCCACAGTTTTGGCAGAATGTATTGAAGCGAAAGTTTAAATGCGTTTAACAAGGTAGCCTCCAGGCCATTGTTTTATCGTTCCTGATCCGGCGTTAAGCCGCCGGAACCTGAAAAAAGGGGACGATTTTAGCGATGCTTAGCTTAGTTGTCAGTTATCAGAATCAGAAAAGTTTTTACGCGTTTTTACGTCTTCCATGCTCTCAAGAATACGGTGGTAATTCTCGAAGCGGGTTTCCGCGATCTCGCCTTTCTCAACCGCTTCACGGATAGCGCAGCCTGGATCGTTATCGTGTTTACAGTCGCGGTATTTACAAGCGCCTAAATAATCATGGAATTCGACAAATCCGTTAAAGATTTGTTCCGGCTCAAGGTGCCACAAACCGAACTCACGCACCCCTGGGGAGTCGATCACGTCGCCGCCGTGCGGGAAATGATACAGACGCGAGGCGGTGGTGGTGTGCTGGCCCAGACCCGAGACGTTGGACACATCGTTAGTCAGGATCTCTTGCTGGAGGCCAAGCAGGTTGTTCAGCAGGCTCGATTTACCCACGCCGGACTGGCCCGCAAAGATGCTGATACGGTCGGTCAGCGCCTCTTCTAACGGCTTAAGGCCATCTTTGGTATGGCTGGAGACCATCAGCACGCGATACCCGATCTTACGGTAGATATCCATCTGCTCATTCACGAAGGCCATGCCGTCGTCATCCAGCAGATCGATTTTATTCAACACGATGATCGGTTCAACCTGCAGCGTTTCGCAGGCGACAAGGTATCGGTCGATAATGTTGAGTGAAAGTTCGGGTAAAATCGCCGAAACAATGACGATCTGGTTAATGTTGGCGGCAATTGGTTTTACGCCATCGTAGAAATCCGGGCGGGTGAGCACCGACGTGCGTTCATGCACGGCTTCAACGATGCCCTTAACCGTGACACCTTCAGCGGCCTCTTTACCCGGACGCCAGACCACGCGATCGCCGGTCACCAGAGAACGAATGGTCCGGCGGATATTGCAACGGTGAATGTCACCGTCGGCGGATTCGACATCGGCATGCATACCGAAACGGCTGATGACTACGCCTTCCGTTGGGTCGCCAAACAGGTTGTCGTCGTAATCGACCTTCTCCGCAGTGGTTTTAAGACGGCGCTGGTGATTGGCATTCACGCGGCGCTGCTGCCCTTTGGAGAGTTTATTTTTACTCAATCGCACTGGCTCCTGGTCGCCCGTAGGGGGCAAAACCTCTATGATACACTCTAATTAATACTAGTTAACCTGCTACTGCCGGTTATGCGAGAAGGGTGGAAAATAACATGAGCGCGGATGAAAACAACCTGATTTGGATCGATCTCGAAATGACCGGGCTGGATCCCGAGCGCGATCGCATTATTGAAATTGCAACCCTGGTTACGGACGCCAACCTGAATATCCTGGCTGAAGGGCCAACGATAGCGGTGCATCAGTCCGATGACCAGCTGGCGTTGATGGATGATTGGAACGTGCGTACCCACACCGGCAGTGGTCTGGTGGAGCGGGTGAAGGCGAGCACCATGGGTGACCGAGAGGCGGAGCTGGCGACGCTTGAGTTCCTGAAACAGTGGGTTCCGGCAGGCAAATCGCCAATCTGTGGGAATAGCATCGGCCAGGATCGTCGTTTCCTGTTTAAGTACATGCCGGAACTGGAGTCTTACTTCCACTACCGCTATCTGGATGTCAGCACTTTGAAAGAGCTGGCGCGTCGCTGGAAGCCTGAAATCCTCGACGGCTTTAAAAAGCAGGGGACGCACCAGGCGATGGACGATATCCGAGAGTCCGTGGCGGAGCTTTCTTACTACCGCGAAAACTTTATTAAGCTGTGATTTTGCGATCCGGCGCCTTGCGTGGCCGGGTTTTTGTCGTTAAATTGTTCAGCTTGCCGATTTAATAAGCATTTGAACTTAATTTCGAAAAAATCGCTTTAAGGGGGGTTGCAGCTAAAAGGATTTCTCGTATAATGCGCCTCCCGTAACGACAGAGAATTACACGTTACGACAGCAACAAAAGCAGTGCAGATTTGCGGGAATAGCTCAGTTGGTAGAGCACGACCTTGCCAAGGTCGGGGTCGCGAGTTCGAGTCTCGTTTCCCGCTCCAAAATTTGAAAGTGCTTTCACAGCACAGACTGCCCAAGCGGGAATAGCTCAGTTGGTAGAGCACGACCTTGCCAAGGTCGGGGTCGCGAGTTCGAGTCTCGTTTCCCGCTCCAAAATTTGAAAGTGCTTCCACAGCACGGACCACCCAAGCGGGAATAGCTCAGTTGGTAGAGCACGACCTTGCCAAGGTCGGGGTCGCGAGTTCGAGTCTCGTTTCCCGCTCCAAATTCTTCTTCATCTCTAAAATATCCACAGCGAAAAGCGTCGCTGGGGACGTTTTCTATTGTCTCTGAAATAATCTTGTGAACAGAGTTATCCACAGAAACTGCGCTTAACCGAAACAGGGTTAAAACTTAGCAGGGTGAATAATATCTCCATAACGCGCTGTATTTAAAACATAAAATTTGATTTCAAAATGTTATTGAGATCACTTGACCTCTTCTCCAGCCCAGATGGCGCTTGAGTTTGTAATTTTATTCACAGGCTGTGAATAGTTCAGGCATCCCGCGGAAGCCCTTTTTCAATCACCCTCACCAGACGCTGTTTCTTCGGCAGCTGCACCTCGACAACGCAGGCATTACGTTTCTCAATTTGCTGCGCAATCGCCCACTCGATGTGCTCATCAAGAAGTGGGTGCTCACCTCGACGGCTTTCAAGCGCCCGTATATTCGCTTCCTCCCACGGGGCATTCCCCAGCGCGACGGCAACATTACGCAGCCAGCGCAAATGACCAATACGGCGAATGGCCGAACCCTCCGTCACTTTCAGGAACCATGCTTCGCTCCAGGCGAACAGCTCAATGAGCTGCGGCGCATGCAGCGCCTTACGCGGGCTGAAATCCTCTTCGTCCGTGAGCTGTGAATAGCGGTTCCACGGGCAGATCAGCTGGCAGTCGTCGCAACCGTAGATGCGGTTGCCAATAAGTGGCCGGAATTCCTCTGGAATGGCCCCTTCCAGCTCGATAGTGAGGTAGGAGATGCAGCGGCGTGCATCAACAGTGTAAGGCTCGACGATAGCACCCGTCGGGCAGATGGTCATGCAGGCCACGCAGCGCCCGCAGCCTTCTTCGACCGGGCCGTCTACCGGCAGCGGTAAATCAATCAGCAGTTCGCCCAGGAAGAAGAACGATCCGGCGTCACGGCTGAGGATAAGTGAGTGCTTACCTGTCCATCCAAGCCCGGCTTTTTCGGCGATCGGGCGCTCAAGAATAGGCGCAGAATCGACAAAGGGTCTAAAATTCAGCGAAACACAGTGCTGCTGAATGGTTTCCCCGAGTTTTTTTAAGCGGTTACGCAAGAGCTTATGGTAATCACGACCCAAAGCGTACCGGCTGACGTAACCCAAAGAGGGATTTTTTAGCGTGCGCGCAAAGGCCGCGTTGGCGGGTAGATAGTTCATGCGCACGCTGATGACGCGTAATGTGCCCGGCAAAAGCTCGTGAGGACGGGCGCGCATCATGCCATGACGCGCCATCCATTCCATTTCGCCGTGGTATTGTTTGTCCAGCCAGGCCTGCAGTTTCGGCTCGCTGGCGGAAAGGTCGGTATCGGTAATGCCCACCTTCTGGAAGCCAAGCTCAGCACCCCACTGTTTTATTTTTTGCGCTAATTCATTGAGATCGAGGGGCTGTGACATGACGGACCATACGGTGAAGAAAAACCCCGCAAGTATACCACATTCCATCTGGCATGCGGATGACCTCCGGCGTGCCGAAAAAGAGGCCGCAGACAGCCTCGGGATTACCCTCTATGAACTGATGCTGCGTGCGGGTGAGGCGGCGTTTAACGTTGCCCGCAGCGCGTACCCGCAGGCTGCTCACTGGCTGATTCTGTGCGGGCACGGCAATAACGGCGGTGACGGCTACGTCGTCGCCCGTTTGGCGGTTGCGGCCGGTATCCGCGTGACCTTGCTGGCTCTCGAAAGTGATAAACCGCTGCCGGAAGAGGCTGGCGCGGCGCGGGAGGCATGGCTTAACGCAGGCGGTGTAATTCATGCGCCTGATATCGTCTGGCCGGAAGAGGTGGATCTGATTGTTGATGGTCTTCTGGGCACCGGGCTGCACAGCGCGCCGCGCGAAAATATTGCCGTGCTTATTGAACACGCTAACAGACATTCCGCGCCGGTAGTCGCCCTGGATATTCCCTCTGGCCTGATTGCAGAAACCGGCGCGACGCCGGGGGCGGTCATTCAGGCTGCCCATACGGTGACCTTTATCGCCCTCAAACCGGGGTTACTGACCGGTAAAGCGCGAGACGTCGTTGGCGTGCTGCACCACAATGCGCTGGGGCTGGAGAGCTGGCTGGCCGGGCAGGAAATGCGCCTCGCGCGTTTTGATGCGTCGCAGCTTGCAGCGTGGCTCCCGCCGCGCCGACCAACGTCCCATAAGGGCGATCACGGCAGGCTGGTGATTGTGGGAGGAGACCACGGTACGGCTGGTGCGATTCGTATGACGGGTGAAGCGGCTCTGCGCAGCGGTGCCGGATTAGTGCGAGTGCTCACTCGCATTGAGAATATTGCGCCCATAATCACCGCCCGGCCGGAACTGATGGTCCATGAGCTTACGCCCCAGGCGCTTGAAGAAAGCCTGGAATGGGCGGATGTGGTGGTGATTGGCCCCGGGCTTGGGCAGCAGTCATGGGGTAAACAGGCCCTGCAAAAGGTCGAGAATTTTCGTAAACCGATGCTGTGGGATGCCGACGCGCTTAACCTTCTGGCAATAAACCCGGATAAGCGTCACAATCGCATTCTGACACCACACCCCGGCGAAGCCGCGCGCCTGCTTAACTGCAGCGTGGCAGAAATTGAAAGCGATCGCTTACTTTCTGCTCAGCGTCTGGTAAAACGTTACGGAGGTGTTGCTGTTTTAAAAGGGGCAGGAACCATTGTTGCCAGTGATGAGATGCTGGGCATTATTGATGCCGGAAATGCGGGCATGGCGAGCGGCGGAATGGGCGATGTGCTTTCCGGCATCATTGGCGCATTGCTTGGACAGAAACTTCCCCTTTATGATGCAGCCTGTGCGGGCTGCGTGGCCCACGGTGTCGCGGCGGATAAACTGGCTGCGCGTTACGGTACACGCGGTATGCTGGCCACGGATCTTTTTTGCACGCTGCGGCGTGTTGTTAACCCGGATGTGATTGACGTAGAAAATGACTAATCGAGCGATTCCTTTACCTGATGAACAAGCCACTTTAGAACTCGGCAAGCGCGTGGCGCAGGCCTGTCAGGGGGCAACCGTCATTTATCTGTATGGTGATTTAGGTGCGGGTAAAACCACCTTCAGCCGGGGTTTTTTGCAGGCGTTAGGGCATAACGGGAATGTGAAAAGCCCAACCTACACGCTGGTAGAACCGTACACCCTTGAAAATCTCATGGTGTACCACTTCGATTTATACCGCCTTGCGGATCCTGAGGAGCTGGAATTTATGGGGATCCGTGATTATTTTGCCAACGACGCCATTTGCCTGGTGGAGTGGCCGCAACAAGGTGCGGGTGTGCTGCCTGACCCGGATGTCGAAATTCACTTAGATTACCAGGCTCAAGGGCGTGAGGCACGCATCAGTGCTGTTTCCTCATCAGGCAGTTCCTTACTGGCGCGTCTGGCCGGTTAAGCGTAGGGATGACGGGATGATAAATCGCGTTAAAGGTTGGGTGTTGGCTGCCACCGTGCTGCTGTGCGCGCAGGCCGGGGCGGCAAACCTCTCAGATATTCAGGTATCTAACGGCGAAAGCCAGGCTCGAATCACGTTCAGCTTTATGGGCGATCCTGAGTATGCGTTTTCACAGCCAGACAGCCACAGCGTGGCGCTGGATATCAAGCAGACAGGCGTGATCCAGGGATTACCGCTGCGGTTTAGCGGCAACAACCTGGTGAAAAGTATCCGTTCGGGTACGCCGCAGGATAGCCAGTCGTTACGCCTGGTGGTTGATCTGACCGAAAAGGGCAAAACGAAGGCGGTGAAGCAGCAAAACGGGGCGAACTATACGGTGGTCTTTACCATCAATGCCGACGCACCGCCGCCGCCGCCGGTCGTAGCGAAGCGCGTGGAAGAACCGGTATATACGCCGCGTCCTTCTGAACCTGCGCGTAATCCGTTTAAATCGCAGAACGATCGCATTACTGCGGCAACCAGCAGCAATACGGTGACGCGTCCGGCGGCCAGCGCGCGACGCGCGACGGTCAGCGGTGACAAAGTGATTATCGCCATTGATGCGGGTCACGGCGGGGAAGATCCCGGGGCGATTGGTCCTGGCGGCACGCGAGAGAAAAACGTAACTATCGCTATCGCGCGTAAACTGCGTTCGCTACTCAATGACGACCCTATGTTTAAAGGCGTGTTGACCCGCGACGGGGATTACTTTATCTCCGTAATGGGACGCTCGGACGTGGCGCGTAAGCAAAACGCGAACTTCCTGGTCTCTATTCATGCGGACGCTGCACCGAATCGTAGCGCCACCGGCGCCTCGGTTTGGGTGCTGTCGAACCGTCGCGCTAACAGCGAAATGGCCAACTGGCTGGAAGAGCACGAGAAGCAGTCTGAACTGTTAGGCGGCGCGGGCGACGTGCTGGCGAACAGCCAGTCAGACCCGTACCTCAGCCAGGCGGTGCTGGATTTACAGTTCGGTCATTCTCAGCGCGTCGGGTATGATGTCGCCACTAACGTATTGAACCAGCTGCAAAGCGTTGGCGTGCTGCATAAGCGTCGTCCGGAACATGCCAGCCTCGGCGTTCTGCGCTCGCCAGATATTCCGTCCATCCTTGTAGAGACGGGCTTTATCAGTAACAACGGTGAAGAGCGTCTGTTGGGAAGCGACAGTTACCAGCAGCAAATTGCCGAAGCGATTTATAACGGTTTACGCAAATATTTTGAGGCGCATCCTCTGCAGTCTGCGCCGCAGAGCGGCGCTGCCCAGACGGCCAGCGCAGCGCTGCCGGGTGAGATGACCGCGACCAACTAAGGAGAATTCATGCCGATTCAGGTTCTACCGCCGCAGCTCGCGAACCAAATCGCCGCCGGTGAGGTGGTGGAACGCCCTGCGTCGGTGGTGAAGGAGCTGGTGGAAAACAGCCTCGATGCGGGCGCAACCCGCATCGATATTGATATCGAACGCGGTGGCGCGAAGCTTATCCGCATTCGGGACAACGGCTGTGGCATTAAAAAAGAGGAGCTGTCGCTGGCGCTGGCTCGTCACGCCACCAGTAAAATCGCCTCTCTGGACGATCTGGAAGCGATTATTAGCCTCGGTTTTCGCGGAGAAGCGCTGGCCAGTATCAGCTCGGTTTCGCGTTTAACGCTGACCTCCCGTACCGCTGAACAGCAGGAAGCCTGGCAGGCTTACGCCGAAGGGCGCGACATGGATGTGACGGTCAAACCGGCGGCGCATCCTGTCGGGACGACGCTTGAAGTATTAGATCTCTTCTACAACACTCCCGCCCGACGCAAGTTTATGCGTACCGAGAAGACCGAGTTCGGCCATATCGACGAGATCATTCGCCGTATCGCGCTGGCCCGTTTCGATGTCACCATCAACCTCAGCCACAACGGCAAGGTGATGCGCCAGTACCGCGCGGTGGCAGAAGGTGGACAGAAAGAGCGCCGCCTGGGCGCTATCTGCGGGACGCCGTTTCTGGAACAGGCGTTGGCCATTGAGTGGCAGCACGGCGATCTGGCTTTACGCGGCTGGGTTGCCGATCCAAACGCGAGCAGTGCTGCGTTCTCGGAAATTCAGTATTGCTACGTGAACGGCCGCATGATGCGCGATCGTCTTATCAATCACGCGATTCGCCAGGCCTGCGAAGACAAGCTCGGGGCCGATCAGCAGCCTGCTTTCGTCCTTTATCTGGACATCGATCCGCATCAGGTGGATGTGAATGTTCATCCTGCCAAACATGAGGTGCGGTTCCACCAGTCGCGTCTGGTTCACGACTTCATTTATCAGGGCGTGGCCGCTGTGTTGCAGCAGCAGGCAGCACCAACGCTGCCGCTGGAAAACGACGCTCCAGCGCCGCGTCCGCTGCCGGAAAACCGAGTGGCGGCAGGGCGTAACCATTTTGCGGAGCCTGCCGCCGCGCGTGAACCGGAGACCCCGCGTTTCTCCCCGGCAGGGAGCGCACCGCGTCCAACGGGCGCGAACTACCCGAATGCCCAGCCTGGTTATCAGAAGCAGCAGGGAGCGTTGTACCGCAAACTGCTGGAAACGCCAGCCGTGGAGCGTAAAGAGCACATTCCTGCCGCTCAGCCTTCTCTGGACGGGCATAGCCAAAGTTTTGGCCGGGTGCTGACGATTATCGCGCCCGACATGGCATTGCTTGAGCGTGACGGCAAACTGATGCTTATGGCACTGCCGGTCGCCGAACGCTGGCTTAAACAGGTGCAGCTCACGCCTGGCGAAAATGCAGCCTGCGCGCAGCCGCTCTTGATTCCGGTTCGCCTGAAAATATCCCCTGATGAAACAAGGGTATTGCAGCGTGCAGAGCCGCAGCTGGCGCAGATGGGTATTGAAACTGTGCTCGAACCACAACATGTGACAATTCGTGCAGTGCCTTTACCCTTACGCCAACAAAATTTACAAAACTTGATTCCTGAACTGATAGGCTACCTGGCGCAGCAAACATCGTTTGATGCCGCCAACACCGCGCAGTGGATCGCCCGCCATCTGGCAAGCGAACACACGCCGTGGAGCATGGCACAGGCCATCAGCGTGCTGGCTGAGGTTGAACGCCTCTGTCCGCATCTGGTGAAAGCGCCGCCGGGTGGGTTATTACAACCTGTTGATTTACAAACGGCGATGAACGCCCTGAAACATGATTGACGTAAGTAAGGCGAGCCTGCCTAAGGCAATTTTTTTAATGGGCCCAACGGCCTCCGGCAAAACGGCGCTAGCCATTGAGTTGCGTAAAGTTTTGCCTGTAGAGTTGATTAGCGTCGACTCCGCCCTCATCTACCGAGGGATGGATATCGGCACGGCGAAGCCTGACGCAGAAGAACTGCGCGCGGCACCGCACCGTTTGCTGGATATACTCGACCCGGCTCAGGCTTACTCCGCAGCGGATTTTCGCCGGGATGCCTTAGCCGAGATGGCAGAGATAACGGCGGCGGGGCGTATACCGCTGTTGGTTGGCGGAACCATGCTCTACTTCAAGGCGCTGCTGGAGGGGTTGTCACCTCTGCCATCCGCGGATCCGGAAATAAGAGCAAAAATTGATCAGCAGGCGGCAGAGCAGGGTTGGGACGTTTTGCATCAGCAACTGGCGGAGATTGACCCGGTTGCTGCAGCGCGGATCCATCCAAATGATCCGCAAAGGCTTTCCCGGGCACTGGAAGTTTTTTTCATTTCGGGTAAAACTTTAACGGAACTGACGCAAACGTCAGGAGACGCTCTGCCGTATCAGGTGCATCAGTTCGCCATCGCCCCGGCGAGCCGTGAACTGCTCCATCAGCGGATTGAGCAGCGTTTTCATCAGATGTTAGCTTCAGATTTTGAAGCAGAAGTGCGGGCGCTTTTTGCCCGTGGAGATTTGCATACGGACATGCCTTCCATTCGTTGTGTGGGATACCGCCAGATGTGGTCGTATCTTGAAGGTGAGATTTCATACGATGAAATGGTTTATAGAGGTGTTTGCGCCACGAGACAGTTAGCGAAGCGCCAGATCACCTGGTTGCGCGGTTGGGAGGGTGTTCACTGGTTAGACAGTGAAAAACCGCAACAGGCGTTAAACGAAGTGATTGAGGTTGTTGGTGATATCGCTCACTGAATGTGTACAATTGAGGCGTATCGTGCGCAATTTTTCAGAATCGCAAGGTTCTAAGTACAAAACAAGCATATAAGGAAAAGATAGAATGGCTAAGGGGCAATCTTTACAAGATCCGTTCCTGAACGCATTGCGTCGGGAACGTGTTCCAGTTTCTATTTATTTGGTGAATGGTATTAAGCTGCAAGGTCAGATTGAGTCTTTCGATCAGTTTGTGATTCTGTTGAAAAACACGGTCAGTCAGATGGTCTACAAGCACGCTATTTCTACTGTTGTTCCGTCCCGTCCGGTATCTCATCACAGCAATAACGCTGGCGGCGGCACTGGTAGTAACTACCATCATGGCAGCAGCGCGCAGGGTTCTTCAACGCCGGCGCAGGACAGCGACGAGACCGAATAAGGTTTCGCACTGTTATCCACACGGGGAGCCAGGGATCCTGCGTTCCCCGCTGATCTTTTTAGAGAGGTTTACGCTTGTTTGACCGTTATGATGCCGGTGAGCAGGCGGTGCTGGTACACATCTATTTTTCGCAAGACAAAGATATGGAAGACCTCCAGGAGTTTGAATCTCTGGTCTCTTCCGCCGGTGTCGAAGCAATGCAGGTGATTACCGGTAGCCGTAAAGCGCCGCACCCAAAGTATTTTGTTGGTGAAGGTAAAGCAGTCGAAATTGCGGATGCCGTAAAAGCAACCGGCGCGTCAGTCGTGTTGTTTGATCATGCGCTGTCTCCAGCCCAGGAGCGCAACCTGGAAGCCCTTTGCGAATGCCGTGTTATCGATCGCACGGGTTTGATTTTAGATATTTTTGCTCAGCGTGCACGTACCCATGAAGGGAAACTGCAGGTTGAGCTGGCGCAGCTGCGCCATCTGGCAACGCGTCTGGTGCGTGGCTGGACACACCTTGAAAGACAAAAAGGCGGGATTGGTTTGCGCGGTCCGGGTGAAACCCAGCTCGAAACCGACCGTCGTTTACTGCGTGGCCGAATTACCCAGATCCTCTCACGTCTGGAACGTGTAGAGAAACAGCGTGAACAGGGGCGTCGGGCGCGCACCAAAGCCGACATCCCGACGGTGTCGCTGGTGGGCTATACCAACGCCGGTAAATCCACCCTGTTTAACCAGATAACTGAGGCCCAGGTGTATGCCGCAGACCAGCTGTTTGCGACCCTGGACCCTACGCTGCGCCGTATTGACGTTGCAGACGTCGGTGAAACGGTGCTGGCGGATACCGTAGGTTTTATTCGCCACCTGCCGCATGACCTTGTGGCGGCGTTTAAAGCCACCCTGCAGGAGACGCGACAGGCGACTCTGCTGCTGCACGTGATTGATGCAGCAGACGTGCGCGTGCAGGAGAACATTGACGCGGTGAATGTGGTGCTCGAAGAGATCGATGCTCACGAGATCCCAACGCTGTTGGTCATGAACAAGATCGATATGCTGGACGATTTCGAACCGCGTATCGACAGAGATGAAGAAAACAAACCAATTCGGGTCTGGCTTTCTGCCCAGACCGGTATTGGTGTGCCACTGCTTTTCCAGGCTTTGACAGAACGTCTTTCCGGTGAGGTAGCTCAGCACACGCTGCGACTGCCGCCACAGGAAGGCAGGCTGCGCAGCCGGTTTTATCAGCTTCAGGCGATAGAAAAAGAGTGGATGGAGGATGACGGCAGCGTGGGGATGCAGGTGCGTATGCCGATCGTTGACTGGCGTCGCCTCTGTAAACAAGAACCTGCGCTGGTCGACTATATCGTCTGATCAGAAAGGGGATGCCTGAATAATTCGCCCTTGCATAACAAATATGGAGCATATACATGGCGTGGAATCAGCCCGGTAATAACGGACAAGACCGCGACCCGTGGGGAAGCAGCAAACCTGGCGGCAACTCTGAGGGAAATGGCAACAAAGGTGGTCGCGAGCAGGGGCCGCCGGATCTGGATGATATCTTCCGCAAACTGAGCAAGAAGCTTGGTGGCCTTGGCGGAGGAAAAAGTTCTGGCTCGGGTGGCAATTCCACTCAGAGTACGCGCCCGCCAATGGGTGGCCGCGTAGTGGGCATCGTGGCCGCTGCGGTAGTCATCATCTGGGCAGCCAGCGGGTTCTACACCATTAAAGAAGCAGAACGCGGCGTAGTCACCCGTTTCGGTAAGTTCAGCCATCTGGTTGAGCCGGGTCTGAACTGGAAGCCAACCTTCATTGACGACGTGACCGCGGTAAACGTGGAATCCGTCCGTGAACTGGCCGCCTCCGGCGTGATGCTGACCTCTGACGAAAACGTGGTGCGCGTTGAGATGAACGTGCAGTACCGCGTGACCGATCCTGAGCGTTATCTATTTAGCGTGACCAGCGCCGATGACAGCCTGCGTCAGGCGACTGACAGCGCCCTGCGTGGTGTCATCGGAAAATACACCATGGACCGTATCCTGACCGAAGGTCGTACCGTTATTCGTAGCGATACCCAGCGCGAGCTGGAAGAGACCATTCGTCCGTACAACATGGGTATCACCCTGCTGGACGTCAACTTCCAGGCTGCGCGTCCGCCGGAAGAGGTGAAAGCCGCATTTGACGATGCGATTGCTGCCCGTGAAAACGAACAGCAATACATCCGTGAAGCAGAAGCGTACACCAACGAAGTTCAGCCACGCGCTAACGGTCAGGCGCAGCGTATTCTGGAAGAAGCGCGCGCGTATAAGACCCAGACCATCCTGGAAGCACAGGGTGAAGTGGCTCGCTTTGCGAAGATCCTGCCTGAATACAAAGCGGCGCCGGAAATTACCCGTGAGCGTCTCTATATCGAGACCATGGAAAAAGTGCTGAGCCACACCCGCAAAGTGTTGGTTAACGATAGTAAAGGCGGAAACCTGATGGTGCTGCCGCTGGATCAGATGCTGAAGGGCAGTTCTGCACCGGCAGCAAAAGATACCAGCGGAGCGAACAACCTGCTGCGTCTGCCGCCAGCCTCAACAGGCAGCGCCAGCACGAACACAACGCCTTCTTCGAACGATGGTGACATTATGGACCAACGCCGTGCTAACGCGCAGCGTAACGACTACCAGCGTCAGGGGGAATAAGGATGCGTAAGTCAGTTATTGCGATCATCGTCATCGTACTGGTCGTGCTTTATACCTCGATCTTTGTGGTGAAAGAGGGCGAGCGTGGGATCAAGTTCCAGTTCAGCAGCGTCGTGCGTGATGGCGACAAACGCCCGGTGATTTACGAGCCGGGTCTGCACTTCAAGGTGCCGTTCATTCAGTCCGTAAAAACGCTTGATGCGCGTATCCAGACCATGGATAACCAGGCAGATCGTTTTGTGACCAAAGAGAAGAAAGACCTGATCGTTGATTCCTATATCAAATGGCGCATCAGCGATTTCAGCCGTTACTTCCTGGCAACGGGCGGCGGTGACGTTTCTCAGGCAGAAGTGCTACTGAAACGTAAGTTCTCTGACCGTCTGCGTTCTGAGATTGGTCGTCTGGATGTGAAAGACATCGTGACCGACTCCCGTGGTCGTCTGACCCTGGAAGTTCGCGATGCGCTAAACTCCGGCACAGCGGGCACTGAAGATGAAGTTTCAACGCCGGCAGCAGACGATGCGATTGCCAAAGCGGCTGAACGTGTTCAGGCGGAAACCAACGGTAAAGTGCCGGTGATCAATCCGAACAGTATGGCTGCACTGGGTATCGAAGTCGTTGACGTGCGTATCAAGCAGATCAACCTGCCGGTGGAAGTGTCCGAGGCGATTTACAACCGTATGCGCGCCGAGCGTGAAGCGGTAGCCCGTCGTCACCGTTCACAGGGCCAGGAAGAGGCTGAGAAGCTGCGTGCTGCAGCAGACTACGAAGTCACCAAGACGCTGGCGGAATCTGAGCGCCAGGGCCGTATCCTGCGCGGTGAAGGTGATGCGGAAGCCGCGAAGCTGTTTGCTGATGCCTTCAGCCAGGATCCTGACTTCTATGCCTTTATCCGTAGCCTGCGTGCCTACGAGAATAGCTTCCAGAGCAGCCAGGATGTGATGGTGCTTAGCCCGGACAGCGATTTCTTCCGTTATATGAAGACGCCGACTAACGCAACGCGATAAACTCAGGCTCGTTTGAGTATTCAAACCACCGCTCTCAACGGAGCGGTGGTTTTCTTTTATAAGGAACAAAAATGAATTCAACGATCTGGCTCGCGCTGGCCCTGGTCCTGGTGCTTGAAGGCCTGGGACCGATGCTCTATCCACGCGCCTGGCGTCGAATGATCGCCACCATGAGCCAACTGCCGGATAATATTTTACGTCGTTTTGGCGGCGGTCTTGTGGTTGCGGGCATCGTGATCTACTACATGTTGAGGAAAACGATTGGCTGATCAAAAAGTAGGCGCAATCGGCGTATTTTGAGGTCAAAAAGTGCTGTATATCTGAAAAAGCGATGGTAGAATCCATTTTTAAGCAAACGGTGATTTTGAAAAAAATGGGTAACAACGTCGTCGTACTGGGCACCCAATGGGGTGACGAAGGTAAAGGGAAGATTGTTGATCTTCTGACTGAACGGGCTAAATATGTTGTGCGCTACCAGGGCGGTCACAACGCAGGCCATACTCTCGTAATCAACGGTGAAAAAACCGTCCTCCATCTTATTCCATCAGGCATTCTTCGCGAAAACGTCACCAGCATCATCGGTAACGGCGTTGTGCTGTCTCCAGCGGCGCTGATGAAAGAGATGAAAGGTCTGGAAGACCGTGGTATCCCTGTTCGTGAGCGTCTGCTGCTCTCCGAAGCCTGCCCGCTGATCCTGGATTATCACGTGGCGCTGGACGTAGCGCGTGAGAAAGCGCGTGGCGCGAAAGCGATCGGCACCACCGGTCGTGGTATCGGCCCGGCTTACGAAGATAAAGTTGCACGCCGCGGTCTGCGCGTGGGCGACCTCTTCGACAAAGCGACCTTCGCTGAAAAACTGAAAGAAGTGATGGAATATCACAACTTCCAGCTGGTGAACTTCTATAAAGCTGACGCTGTTGACTACCAGAAAGTGCTGGATGACGTCATGGCGATTGCAGACATTCTGACCGGTATGGTTGTTGATGTGTCCGATCTGCTGGACCAGGCGCGCAAGCGTGGCGATTTCGTCATGTTCGAAGGTGCGCAGGGTACGCTGCTGGACATCGACCACGGTACCTATCCGTACGTCACCTCCTCTAACACCACCGCGGGTGGCGTGGCGACCGGCTCTGGCCTGGGTCCACGTTATGTGGATTACGTCCTGGGCATCATCAAAGCGTACTCCACTCGCGTGGGTGCGGGTCCATTCCCGACCGAACTGTTTGATGAAACCGGCGAGTTCCTGTGCAAGCAGGGTAACGAGTTTGGCGCGACCACCGGTCGCCGTCGTCGTACCGGCTGGCTGGATGCGGTTGCAGTGCGTCGTGCTGTGCAGATCAACTCCCTGTCTGGCTTCTGCCTGACCAAGCTGGACGTACTGGACGGCCTGAAAGAAGTGAAAATCTGCGTCGGCTACCGTATGCCAGATGGCCGCGAAGTGACCACCACTCCGCTGGCTGCTGACGACTGGGAAGGCATTGAGCCAATCTACGAAACCATGCCGGGCTGGTCTGAGACCACCTTCGGTGTGAAAGAGCGTAGCGGCCTGCCGCAGGCGGCGCTGGATTACATCAAGCGCATTGAAGAACTGACCGAAGTGCCGATCGATATTATTTCTACCGGCCCGGATCGTACTGAAACGATGATCCTGCGCGACCCGTTCGACGCATAATCTTCGTGACTGCTGGCCTGCGGGGAGACCCGTAGGCCGGATAAGCGTAGCGCCATCCGGCGACCGCTCCTGGATCTCCGCTTTTTCGCCCCGTCTGTCAAATAAATTAGCCGCTAACTATCTGGCTGGTTTATCATCATTAATGAATATCTCTGCGGTTTGTCCGCGATTTCCCTTTTTCCTGAGGTTGATGTGCAGTTAACAAGTTTCACCGATTACGGCTTACGTGCGCTGATTTACATGGCGTCGTTACCCGATGGGAAGATGACCAGTATCTCTGAAGTTACAGAGGTCTACGGCGTATCCCGTAATCATATGGTCAAAATAATCAATCAACTTAGTCGTGCCGGATACGTTGCTGCCGTCCGCGGGAAGAATGGTGGGATCCGTCTCGGTAAACCGGCACAGAGTATTCGTGTTGGCGATGTGGTACGTGAACTGGAGCCGCTGTCTCTGGTGAACTGCAGCAGCGAGTTCTGCCACATCACGCCCGCTTGCCGCCTGAAACAGGCGCTTTCTAAGGCCGTGCAAAGTTTTCTCATGGAACTGGATAACTACACGCTGGCCGATTTGGTTGAAGAGAATCAACCGCTTTATAAATTATTGCTGGTGGAATGAAGAAAATTTCCACCGGAGCTGACAACGGAGGAACCGACATGTCACACGATCCTTTCCAGGAACGCGAAGCCGAAAAATACGCGAATCCTATCCCCAGCCGCGAGTTCATCATTGAACACTTAACAAAACGCGAAAAACCCGCCAATCGTGAAGAACTTGCCGTTGAATTAAATATTGAAGGTGAAGAGCAGATTGAAGCTCTTCGCCGCCGCCTGCGCGCGATGGAGCGCGACGGGCAACTGGTCTTTACTCGCCGCCAGTGCTACGCGCTGCCGGAACGCCTCGATCTGCTGAAAGGGACCGTCATTGGTCACCGCGATGGCTTCGGCTTCCTGCGCGTGGAAGGCCGTAAAGACGATCTGTATCTCTCATCTGAACAGATGAAAATGTGCATCCACGGCGACCAGATCCTGGCACAGCCGCTGGGCGCCGACCGTAAAGGTCGCCGAGAAGCGCGCGTCGTGCGCGTTCTGGTGCCAAAAACCAGCCAGATTGTCGGCCGCTACTTTACCGACGCGGGCGTTGGGTTCGTGGTGCCGGACGACAGCCGTCTGAGCTTCGACATCCTGATCCCACCTGAAGAAGTGATGGGCGCCCGCATGGGCTTTGTGGTGGTGGTGGAACTTACCCAGCGCCCAACCCGTCGCACCAAAGCGGTAGGTAAAATCGTCGAAGTGCTGGGCGATAATATGGGCACCGGCATGGCCGTTGATATGGCGCTGCGCACCCACGAAATTCCGTACATCTGGCCGAAAGCGGTTGAAGAGCAGATCGAAAGCCTGCGTGAAGAAGTGCCGGAAGAATCCAAAGTGGGCCGCGTGGATCTCCGCTCCCTGCCGCTGGTTACGATCGACGGTGAAGACGCCCGCGACTTCGATGACGCCGTCTACTGCGAGAAAAAACGCGGCGGCGGCTGGCGTCTGTGGGTCGCTATTGCAGACGTAAGCTATTACGTCCGTCCGCACACCCCGCTGGATAACGAAGCCCGCAGCCGCGGTACCTCGGTCTACTTCCCGTCCCAGGTCGTGCCGATGCTGCCGGAAGTGCTCTCTAACGGCCTGTGTTCCCTGAACCCGCAGGTTGATCGCCTCTGTATGGTTTGCGAGATGACCATCTCCACCAAAGGGCGCTTAACCGGCTACAAGTTCTACGAAGCGGTGATGAGCTCGCACGCGCGTCTGACCTATACCAAGGTCTGGCATATGCTGCAGGGCGACCAGGATCTGCGCGAACAGTACGCGCCGCTGGTCAAACACATCGAAGAGCTGCATAACCTCTACAAAACGCTGGATCAGGCGCGCGAAGAGCGCGGCGGGATCTCGTTTGAGAGTGAAGAAGCGAAATTTATCTTCAACGCCGAGCGCCGCATTGAGCGTATCGAACAGACCCAGCGTAATGATGCGCACAAGCTGATCGAAGAGTGTATGATTCTGGCGAACATCTCGGCGGCACGATTCGTTGAGAAAGCCAAAGAGCCTGCGCTGTTCCGTATCCACGATAAACCGTCGACGGAAGCCATCACCGCGTTCCGCTCCGTGCTGGCTGAACTGGGCCTGGAGCTGCCGGGCGGCAACAAGCCAGAGCCGCGCGACTACGCCGAGCTGCTGGAATCCATTAGCGATCGTCCTGATGCAGAAATGCTGCAGACGATGCTGCTGCGCTCAATGAAGCAGGCGATTTACGATCCGGAAAACCGCGGTCACTTCGGCCTGGCGCTGCAGTCTTACGCCCACTTTACGTCGCCGATCCGTCGTTACCCTGACCTCTCTCTGCACCGTGCGATCAAGTATCTGCTGGCGCAGGAGCAGGGACATAAAGGGAACACCACCGAAACCGGTGGCTACCACTATTCGATGGAAGAGATGCTGCAGCTGGGTCAGCACTGCTCCATGACCGAACGCCGTGCCGATGAAGCCACCCGCGACGTGGCGGACTGGCTGAAGTGTGACTTTATGCTGGACCAGGTCGGTAACGTCTTCAAAGGTGTGATTGCCAGCGTGACCGGCTTTGGCTTCTTCGTTCGTCTGGACGAGCTGTTCATCGACGGTCTGGTGCACGTCTCCAGCCTGGATAATGACTACTACCGCTTCGACCAGGTCGGCCAGCGTCTGATTGGCGAATCTGGCGGCCAGACCTATCGTCTGGGCGACCGTGTGGAAGTGAAGGTTGAGGCCGTGAATATGGACGACCGTAAAATCGACTTCAGCCTGATCTCCAGCGAGCGCGCCCCGCGTAACGTCGGTAAAACCGAACGCGAAAGAGCGAAAAAAGGCGGAAACGGCAAAACGAGCGGCAAGCGCCGTCAGGCCGGTAAGAAGGTGAACTTCGAGCCGGACAGCGCGTTCCGCGGTGAGAAGAAGCAGAAGCCGAAGGCGGCGAAGAAAGAAGCCCGTTCAGCGAAGAAACCTTCCGCGAAGACACAGAAAATAGCGGCTGCCACCAAAGCGAAGCGCGCGGCCAAGAAAAAGAAGGCGGAGTAAAATCTCCCCTCATCCTGACCCTCTCCCCAACGGGGGGAGGGGAAATACTTATTACGAGAACCATCAATGAGTGAAATGATTTACGGCATCCACGCGGTGCAGGCCCTTCTCGAGCGCGCACCGGAGCGTTTTCAGGAAGTGTTTATTCTGAAAGGGCGTGAAGATAAGCGTCTGATGCCGCTGATCCATGCCCTGGAAGCGCAGGGCGTGGTGATCCAACTGGCGAATCGCCAGTTCCTGGATGAAAAAAGTGAAGGCGCGGTTCACCAGGGCATTATTGCCCGCGTGAAGCCGGGCCGTCAGTATCAGGAAAACGATCTGCCGGATCTGATTGCCGAGCTGGAGAATCCGTTCTTCCTGATCCTCGATGGCGTGACCGATCCGCACAACCTCGGCGCGTGTCTGCGCAGCGCGGATGCGGCGGGCGTGCATGCGGTGATCGTGCCGAAAGATCGCTCCGCGCAGCTGAACGCGACGGCGAAGAAGGTAGCCTGCGGCGCGGCGGAAAACGTTCCGCTGATCCGCGTGACCAACCTGGCGCGCACCATGCGTCTGCTGCAGGAAGAGAACATCTGGATCGTCGGGACTGCCGGTGAAGCGGATCATACTCTGTACCAGAGCAAAATGACCGGCCGTCTGGCGCTGGTGATGGGGGCGGAAGGCGAAGGCATGCGTCGTCTGACCCGCGAGCACTGCGACGAGCTGATCAGTATCCCGATGGCGGGCAGCGTGTCGTCTCTGAACGTTTCCGTTGCGACGGGCATCTGCCTGTTTGAAGCGGTGCGTCAGCGTAGCTGATTTTCGCACGGTGTTGCTTCGCTTACCGGGCCTACGGTTTTGTAGGCCGGGTAAGGCGAAGCCGCCACCCGGCAAAACAGCCTCACTCCTCTAACGACCGCAAATGGTCATCCTTCCTCAGCGTCATTAGTGCGAAAATACTCACCACCGCCGTTGCCATCACGTAGTACGCCGGAATATCCAGGTTGCCCGTCTGCTTAATCAGCCCGGTAATGATTAACCCTGCACATCCCGAGAAAATCGCGTTCGATAACGAGTAGGCCAGCCCCAGGCCCGTATAGCGCACGCGCGTCGGGAACATCTCAGAGAGCATTGCCGGGCCCGGCCCCGCCAGCATGCCCACCAGACCGCCCGCAATTAATACCACTATCGCTTTCACCGCCAGCGTGCTGGACTCCGCCTGCAGAAGTTTCAGCAGCGGCAGGGCGAGGATCAGCAGCAGCGCGGTGGCGATAATCATCACCGTGCGACGCCCGATCCTATCGCTCAGGATCCCCGACGGAATGATGGTCAGAGCAAACCCAACGTTCGAAATCACCGCGATCAGCAGCGCCTGGTTAAACCCGGTGTGTAGCGCCGACTGGAGATAGGTCGGCATAATCACCAGGTAAGTGTAACCCGCCGCAGACCAGACCATTACGCGCCCAATCCCCATCACGATGGCCCTGAGCGTGGCGGCAATATCCGCCTGAGCGACAGCCGGTTTGTCCTGCTGCTGCACAAAGCTGGGCGTCTCCTCCATGCTGACGCGAAGCCACAGCGCAACAGCGCCCATGGGCAGCGCCAGGAAGAAAGGAATGCGCCAGCCCCAGTCGTGCAGGGCTTCAGGCGTGAGGAGGGCGGAGAGCAGCGCCACGATGCCTGCGCCCGCTAACAAGCCCAGCGCCACGGTAAAGGACTGCCACGCGCCGTAGAGGCCGCGCCTGCCGCGCGGGGCGAACTCCGTCATCAGCGAGACCGCACCACCGTACTCGCCGCCGGCGAACAGTCCCTGCAGGATGCGAAGCAGCGTAACGATCAGCGGTGCGGCAATCCCGATGCTGGCATAGACCGGCACAATGCCGATGGCGGCGGTGGCCAGCGTCATGAGCACCAGAACAATAATGAGCGTCGGCTTACGGCCAATTCGGTCGCCGATACGTCCAAACACCACCGCGCCCAGCGGACGGAAGAAGAAGGCGATGGCGAATGAGGCGTAGGTGAGGATCAGGCTGGTGAGTCCAGCTTCCCCTTCAAGCTGGAAGAAGTTCTTCGCAATGACGGTCGCCAGAAAACCGTAGACCGCAAACTCATACCACTCGATAAAGTTACCAATGGAGCCGGCAATTAATGCTCGCTTGTGCGCATCCGGTTGCATAACTTTCCTCACTGAAAGGGGGAGAGAATAAATTATTCAACAAAAGCGAAGTCATGAAATAGTTTATTCTTATGTTCTGTGAGCTATTTCACGAATGATATCAGCGGGATCGTGAACGTGTGACTCCCCTCCCATGCAGCGCGTGCGCGGTCTGTCCATACTTATCGTCATTGCCACTGAAGGAGGGAGACAGTATGCACTGGCAGACCCATACCGTTTTCAATCAACCCGCACCGCTTTCCAACAGCAACCTTTTCCTTTCGGACTGCGCGCTGCGTGACGCAGTTTCGCGCGAGGGGGCCGAGTGGGATGTTGAGCTGCTCGCCAGCATCGGGCAGCAGTTAGGTACCGCAGAGTCGCTGGAGCTGGGCAGGCTGGCGAACGTGAATCCGCCGGAGTTGCTTCGCTATGACGCCACCGGAGAGCGCCTGGATGACGTTCGCTTTCACCCGGCGTGGCACCTGCTGATGCAGGGGCTGTGTGCCAATCGGGTGCATAACTTGGCGTGGGAAGAGGAGGCGCGTAAAGGGACGTTTGTCGCGCGGGCCGCACGCTTTGTGCTTCATGCTCAGGTGGAAGCGGGCACGCTTTGTCCGGTCACCATGACGTTTGCCGCCACGCCGCTCCTGCAGCAGGCGCTTCCCAAAATATTTCACGACTGGCTGACGCCGCTGCTCAGCGATCGCTACGATCCGCATCTGGCCCCCGGCGCGCAAAAGCGCGGCCTGCTGATTGGTATGGGGATGACGGAAAAGCAGGGCGGCTCGGACGTGCTGAGCAACACCACCAAAGCGGAAAAATGCAGCGACGGCAGCTACAGGCTGGTGGGGCATAAATGGTTTTTCTCCGTCCCGCAAAGCGATGCGCATCTGGTGCTGGCCCAGGCGAAGGGCGGGCTGTCCTGCTTTTTTGTGCCGCGCTTTTTGCCTGACGGACAGCGCAACGCCGTCCGGCTGGAGCGCCTCAAGGACAAGCTCGGGAACCGCTCCAACGCCAGCAGCGAGGCGGAGTTCCTCGATGCCTCCGGCTGGCTTCTGGGGGAAGAGGGCGAAGGGGTACGGCAGATCCTCAAAATGGGCGGTCTGACGCGCTTTGACTGCGCGCTGGGCAGCCACGGACTGATGCGTCGGGCGCTGTCCGTGGCGCTGTACCATGCGCATCAGCGCCAGACCTTCGGCAAAAATCTTATCGATCAGCCGCTCATGCGCGAAGTGCTAAGCCGGATGGCGCTGGTGCTGGAGGGGCAAACGGCGCTGCTGTTTCGCCTGGCGCGGGCGTGGGATAAACGCACGGATCCGCAGGAGGCGGCATGGGCGCGGCTGTTTACCCCGGCCGCGAAGTTTAGCGTGTGCAAAGCGGGCATCCCGTTTGTCGCTGAAGCGATGGAGGTGCTGGGCGGAGTCGGGTACTGCGAGGAGAGCGAACTTCCCCGCCTGTATCGCGAGATGCCGGTGAACAGCATCTGGGAAGGGTCCGGCAACATCATGTGCCTGGACGTGCTGCGCGTGCTGGCGAAGCAGCCGGGGATTCACGATCTGCTTGCCGATGAGTTTGCACAGGTAAAAGGGCAGGACAGACACTTCGACCGCAGCTGGCGACAGCTTCAGCAAAAACTGCGTAAACCGCAGGAGGCGCAGGGGCGGGAGATCGCGCAGCAGCTTTTCCTGCTGGGTGCCGGGAGCGAAATGCTGCGGCACGCGTCGCCTCCGGTGGCGCAGGCGTGGTGCCGCATGATGCTCGATACCCGTGGCGGCACGCTGATGAGCGAGCAGGTGCAAAGCGACCTGCTGCTGCGTGCGACGGGCAGAGTTGGCTAGCCTTTTAGCTGGAACAGACTCACCAGCTGGGCCAGATGTGATCCCTTCTCGCGCAGCGTTTGAGCCGTTTGTTCGCTGCGTGAGATGCGATCCGCATTGATATGCGACGCTTCGCCAATGTGGGTCATGGCGAGATTAACCTGGCCAATCCCTGCGGACTGCTCGCGTGAGGCATGGTTAATCTCGGTGACCAGCTGGCTGATGTTATCGATATGAATGATGATGTCATCCATCGCCAGGCGGGTCTTTTCAGACAGCGCATGGCCCTCACTCACTTTTCTGAGCGTATCGCCAATCAGCTGTTCAATCTCCTTCACCGCGTTAGCGCTGCGTCCCGCCAGGGCGCGAACTTCCTGCGCGACTACCGCAAACCCTTTTCCGTGCTCACCCGCGCGGGCCGCTTCCACTGCCGCATTCAGCGCCAGAATATTGGTCTGGAAAGCGATGGATTCAATCACGCGCGTGATGTCTTCGATGCGTTTTGACGCTTCGCGAATATCGTCCATGGTCGACACCGCGTGGGTGACCGTCTCACCGCCCTGATGGACCGCGAGCGAGGTTTCACCGACCAGCTGCTGCGTTTGCTCCATGTTGGCGGCATTTTGCTGCACGGTGGCGGCCAGCTGCTCCATGCTGGCGGAGGTCTCTTCCACGCTGCTCGCCTGCTTGTTGATCTGCTCTGAAATCTCGCCGGTGTCGGCGGCCAGCGCGTTGGTGCCCAAATGGATCTCGCCAGCGGCCTCGCGGACCTGCAGGACAATTTTTTGCAGGCCGCCGCCGATGCCGTTGATGGCGTCGATCAGCTGGCCGACCTCGTCCTGGCGCGTCACGGGCAGGCTGGAACGGAGATCCCCTGCGGCATATTGCCGGGCAAGATGGATCACATTGCGCAGCGGTCGGGTCAGCACGCGGCGAATAAGAATCACGAACAGGCCAGCAAACAGGATGGATAAGACCACGCCGGCCAGCAGGAAGCGATCGCGCATGGCGGTAACGCTTGAGAGCAGCACCGATTTATCCACTTCGCCGACGATAGTCCAGTTCCAGCCTGGCAGCGGGGTATAGGCCATTTTCAGCGTGCGGCCGTCGTCGCTTACGCGTTCCAGCGTGCCGGGCTTGTCACTCAAAAGCTGTTGCTGCGTCGCGCCGTCCCACTTCGGCAGCTGTCCCTCTTCACCGGCATGGAACAGGTATTGCCCGCGCGTTTTGCCGTTGCTGCGATCCAGCACGAAGAAGTGACCGCTCTCGCCCAGGCGGCGGGTGAGGATTTTCTCGCGCATGACGTTCCAGGAGTGCGTAATGTCCACGCCAACAAAGACGATCGCAATGACCTGGCCATCGGCGTTTTTAACCGGCTGATACTGGGTGATATAGCGTTTGCCAAACAGCAGCGCCAGGCCACGGTAGACTTCCCCTTTGTTGACGGCGGCAAAGGCCGGGCTGGCGGTATCCAGCACGGTGCCCATCGCCCGCTCGCCGTTCTCTTTGCGCAGGGAGGTGGCGACGCGAACAAAGTCGTTACCGCTGCGTACAAACAGCGTGGAGATTGCTCCCGTACGGCTCAGAAAATCATCGGAAAAAGAGGTATTTTCATGGAGTTCAGCGTCTCCCCCTTTCAGTAGGGGAACGGTGAGCCCGTTAATGGTCCGGGGCTGCTGAGTATCGACGCTAAAAGGCTGGGGCAGAAATGTCGTAAACAGTTTGGTGTAGCTTTCGACTTCTTCGCTCAGGCTGGTATTAAACATCTGCACCATGTCGACCATGCCTGTAGACTGATTATGCAGATCTTCGACGGCGAGGGCTTCAAGCTGCTGGCTGGCTTTTTGACTGAGCAGAAAAGTGAAAAGCAGAAACAGCGTGGCGACACTGATGCCCGTAAGCAGCGACAGCTTTGCCCCCAAGCCTGCACGGCGAAAAACGTTGATCATAAATTGCTCATCATTGAAAAGGTATGGTTCTTCAACGGCAGAGCGGGGATTACGTTTACTGAATTAATGTAACAAAATGTTATTTTCTTGTTATTGATTGGTTTTTCATAAGATAAAAGATTTGCAAAAACGAAAAGCCACTAAAAATAAGTGGCTTTTATCAGGAGGGATATTACACGTAAAGAATGGCCTGTACTCGCCAGTGGTCGATGTGGTGATCTTCCTGCATCTGGATGATGCGATACCATGAAGCACCCTGCTCATCGGCCTTTAATGCCACAACGCGTTCAACGTCCTGCGGGCTCCCCGAGATA
Organism: Enterobacter sp. N18-03635; assembly: GCF_004006055.1. Taxonomy (NCBI): domain Bacteria; kingdom Pseudomonadati; phylum Pseudomonadota; class Gammaproteobacteria; order Enterobacterales; family Enterobacteriaceae; genus Enterobacter; species Enterobacter sp. N18-03635. The sequence continues at coordinate 452,472 of NZ_CP034769.1, forward strand.
TTATTCACGGAGATCTGGCCAATTTCATTCAGGCCAGTCACACAGTCAGCACTGGCGAATTCTGCTGACTGCGCGGTGGTGCTCACCAGGCCTGCTGAGAGCAACAGAGAGGTCAAAGCAAGAGTTCGTTTCATCGTCAGCTCCATTTCACATATCTCCGGTATCCGCCGGGCAATCCTTCGCGAATAAACTCCCTTCCATTGACGCGGGCATGGAGTTTATTGTGGACAGGAAAATGTCTATGGACGCAAAGCAGTGTAAATCTCGTTCAAAGGAAAACCATTATTTACGGTACAAAATGGCCTGTGAATACCACTGTCCCGTTATGATGGTTTCGTCGATCATAATGATGACGTAATAATCTGCTTTGGCGGCGACGGCCTGTGCTTTTATTGCCGCTTCTGCGTCATCCGGGGAGCCGCGAACCAGCGCGGAAATCGTGCCCATTCGTTGTAATCCTTCCGTCTGATTACGACGAATCTCCTGTGGATGATCGGCGACCGGTGGAGCGGGTTGCGGCGTTCCCTGCAGCGCGCTACAGCCACTGAGCAGAAACACCAGCACTAAAGCAGCAAACCTGCGCATAACCATATCTCGTTTCCTGATAGCCATAGTGTAGTTGTCTGTGAATTTAGTTTTGGGGGAATGTTCCCGAAGTGTTATCTGGGACGTATATTTCGAATGAAAATGACGTGAAAGCGTAACCCAGTTCTCAACATTATGAATCATACATTCGCACAGGGTCGACAATGATTGAAATTGAAATACGCCACCTCGGCGACCATGAAATTTTACACGCGATGCCTGCGGGTAAACGTGATAAACCGCTGCCTGTTGTGGTTTTTTATCACGGGTTTACCTCATCGAAGCTGGTTTACAGTTATTTTGCGGTTGCGCTGGCGCAGGCGGGTTTTCGCGTGGTGATGCCGGATGCGCCTGACCACGGCGCTCGCTTTACGGGCAATGAACAGGCGCGGCTTGGGCAGTTCTGGCACATTCTGCACGGGAGTCTGACCGAGTTTGCCGGGGTGCGCGAGGCGCTTTATGAGGCCGGCCTGGTTGCCGACAATCGTCTGGCTGTCGCCGGGGCGTCGATGGGCGGTATGACGGCGCTGGGGATTATGACGCATCATCCGGAAGTGAAGTCGGTCGCCTGCCTGATGGGCTCGGGTTATTTTACGTCGCTGGCGAAGACGCTCTTTCCCCCTCAAGATTCAGCGGAAATCACCGCGACGCTCGAAGAGTGGGATGTGTCCCGGTCATTGCCGCGCGTGGCCGATCGCCCATTGCTGCTATGGCACGGTGATGCAGATGATGTGGTCCCGCCCGAGGGAACCTTCCGTCTGCAGCAGGCGTTAATAAATGCAGGCCTGGACGGTAATCTGACCTGTCTGTGGGAAGCGGGCGTCCGCCACCGCATCACGCCAGCGGCGCTGGACGCCACGGTGGCATTTTTCCGCCAGTACCTTTAAATGCGCAGCACCTTAACTCCCTGATCTTCCAGCTTCTGGAGGAGCTCAGGGGGGCTTATGCCGATGGTATTCCGGAGCCTTTCTCAAAAAAAAGCCCCCGGGCAGGGGGCAACGTCAACTATGGCTATGTTCTCGTTGTTGGCTTTCCTGGTGCTAGCGTTAAAGCGTTATCGGTAAATATCTGCACTGGCGTGCATGTTGCCGTTGCTGCCGGGCTCACGGGTTAACATCACGTGGTAATAGGTTGCGCCCTGCGCATCGGTTTCTTCGTTTAGGGCCTGATCTGCTTCACTTTCCGTGGCGAAATTATGATTGATGTAAATGACGCCCAAGCTTTGCACATCATCCATGTTTCTGGCCTGTCGGCTGTCTATCTTGATGGCTGCCATCGCGTTTGCACTGAGCAAAAGCGCCGCCATTATGGCTAGTGCGATTTTTTTCATGATATGCGCTCCACGACTACGTGCTGCGAGAGGGGGGATGCTCCTTCTTTAATTCAGGCGATCTCTGATTAAAGTGTAATCACTCATCCGGCGGGGATGCGTGACCATTTCTGATGCAGTTGTTCAAAAAAACAACGCTTCCGGGTGTGACCAATTTTAAATCACCTACTTAGACCCGCTTCGCGCTTTGTGCGAATTATTTGTGCAATCAGCTTGAGTTTCCAGGGGCGCGCAAGTATTATGACGCGTCAATTTTTCAGCCGACCTTTAACACGTTCCTTGCCTCCCCGGGCCTCGGCTGACCCAGACAGGAGGCTGAATAATCCGTAAGGAGCAATTCGATGCGTCATTACGAAATCGTTTTTATGGTCCATCCTGACCAGAGCGAACAGGTTCCGGGTATGATCGAGCGTTACTCTGCTGCCATCACTGGTGCAGAAGGTACGATCCACCGTCTGGAAGACTGGGGCCGCCGTCAGCTGGCTTACCCGATCAACAAACTGCACAAAGCACACTACGTTCTGATGAACGTTGAAGCGCCGCAGGAAGTGATCGATGAGCTGGAAACTACCTTCCGCTTCAACGATGCCGTTATCCGCAGCATGGTTATGCGTACCAAAAACGCAGTTACCGAAGCATCTCCGATGGTTAAAGCGAAAGACGAGCGCCGTGAGCGTCGCGATGATTTCGCAAACGAAACCGCAGATGATTCTGATGCTGGGGATTCTGAAGAGTAATTTCTGATGACCAACCGTCTGGCGTTGTCCGGCATCGTATGCAGGGCTCCCCTTCGAAAGGTCAGTCCATCAGGAATTCCGCATTGCCAGTTCGTGCTTGAGCATCGTTCTGTGCAAGAGGAAGCCGGGTTTCACCGGCAGGCGTGGTGCCAAATGCCCGTTATTATTAGCGGACACGAAAACCAGGCCATTACTCACAGTTTAACGGTCGGTAGCGCAGTAATCGTTCAGGGGTTCATCTCTTGCCACAAGGCAAAGAACGGCCTGAGCAAAATGGTTCTGCATGCCGAGCAGATTGATTTGATAGATTCTGGAGACTAGCCATATGGCACGTTATTTCCGTCGTCGCAAGTTCTGCCGTTTCACCGCGGAAGGCGTTCAAGAGATCGACTATAAAGATATCGCAACGCTGAAAAACTACATCACCGAAAGCGGTAAGATTGTCCCAAGCCGTATCACCGGTACTCGTGCAAAATACCAGCGTCAGCTGGCTCGCGCTATCAAACGCGCTCGCTACCTGTCCCTGCTGCCGTACACTGATCGTCATCAGTAATCGGGCACGGTCCATTAATACGACTTTAAGAGGATAAGGTAATGCAAGTTATTCTGCTTGATAAAGTAGCAAACCTGGGCAGCCTGGGTGATCAGGTTAACGTTAAAGCGGGTTACGCACGTAACTTCCTGGTTCCACAGGGTAAAGCTGTTCCAGCTACCAAGAAAAACGTAGAGTTTTTCGAAGCACGTCGCGCTGAACTGGAAGCCAAACTGGCTGACGTTCTGGCGGCTGCTAACGCTCGCGCTGAAGCAATCAACGCACTGGGCACCGTTACCATCGCGTCTAAATCTGGCGACGAAGGTAAACTGTTCGGTTCCATCGGTACCCGCGATATCGCTGATGCAGTAACTGCTGCAGGCGTTAAAGTGGCTAAGAGCGAAGTTCGTCTGCCGAACGGCGTTCTGCGTACCACTGGTGAGCACGAAGTTGACTTCCAGGTTCACAGCGAAGTGTTCGCTAAACTGGTTGTTAACGTTGTAGCTGAGTAATTTTTTACTCTGCTCACGTTGAAACGCCGGCCTTGTGCCGGCGTTTTGCTTTTTACAGCTCCGGGCCCTTAACGCGCCCTGATAAAACTGCCGTCTGGCTGGCGGGTAAACAGTACCTGTTGTCCGTTTCCTGTATCAATCGTTAATCCTGTCACCACACCGCTGGCATTCTGACGAACCTGCACCATCTGTCCATTCTGCAGGTTACTGAGCGGCTTACCTGCACCTTCTACCTTCGCCATGGCATATACGTCGGTTGGCGGCAGGTTATGGTCGCGGAACAGCTGTGCCAGGGTTTTGCCCGGCTCCACGCGATAGGAACGCCATTGTTGCTCAATGCCGGTAGGCTGTTGCGTCTGAGGCTGAGACGGGGCGGCGGCTTGATCCTGCGGCTGTTCATCCTGAATGGGCTCTGGCTCAACCGGTGCAACCTGACCCGGATCGTTAGACGGGGTGACAAGCTGCGTTTGCATCGGCTGTGCGTCAGGCTGCGGTCGCGTCTGCGACTGAATGTCCAGTTGGGCATTCCGGGTAACGGGTACGGTATCGACATCATCGCTCCCGGAAGGAAGCAGGAAGCCCACGATCACCATCAGCGCGCCAATGATGATCCCTCTGCGATGCAGAGGAGGCAGCGGGTCCATGATGCGAAAATTGTCCGGCGCCTGCCAGATTTTCGCCAGGGTAGGTTTCAGTTCAAATCGCCCGGGCATGGCACTCCTCCTGCTCCGCGTCTTTTTTATCCTGTGTTCCGAAGTATAGTTTGCTAACTGCCTGAACGGCGTAGCAAACCCGACATCCGTGACATCAGTTCGGGATTAATCCTGGTTATCTCTATTGTTTCTGTTTCGTCGCGGTTTGTCACCTTAACTTCAGACAAAGTTTTACCCATAAGGGCATGGCTGATATGCTGCCCGCTACTTTAAATGTGATGGAAGGAAAACCCATGACCACCCCGACTTTTGACACTATCGAAGCGCAGGCAAGTTACGGTATCGGCTTGCAGGTAGGACAGCAGCTGAGCGAATCCGGCCTGGAAGGTCTGTTACCAGAAGCGCTGGTGGCGGGTATCGCTGACGCACTGGAAGGCAAACAGCCTGCCGTTCCGGTTGACGTTGTGCACCGTGCGCTGCGTGAAATCCACGAGCGTGCTGACGCCGTGCGTCGCGCACGCTTTGAAGAGATGGCCGCTGAAGGTGTGAAATATCTGGAAGAGAACCGTGAGCGTGAAGGCGTGAACAGCACCGAGTCTGGTCTGCAGTTCCGCGTGATCAATCAGGGTGACGGCGCAATCCCGGCGCGTACCGACCACGTTCGTGTACACTACACCGGTAAGCTGATCGACGGTACCGTGTTCGACAGCTCCGTGGCGCGCGGCGAACCGGCTGAGTTCCCGGTGAACGGCGTTATCGCAGGCTGGATTGAAGCGCTGACCCTGATGCCAGTCGGTTCCAAATGGGAACTGACTATTCCGCATAACCTGGCCTACGGCGAGCGCGGCGCTGGCGCGTCCATCCCGCCATTCAGCACCCTGGTCTTTGAAGTCGAGCTGCTGGAAATTCTGTAATCGACTTTTCTTATTTCCTCTCTCCGGTTGGGGAGAGGAAAATAGTGTAAAAACCTATAGTTATGGTGCAATCAACATTTTATCTTGCAAACGAAACTGTTGCGTGTATTTTTGTGAGCTGTTTCGCGCTGCATGAGTGATATGACACTCACTTTCAACATATTATTAACATAATATCTAAATCATAGTATTCATCCCGCCGATTCTTACCTAATATCGATTAGCCCTTACAAGGGAACGTCATCTTTTGACGTATTTAAAGGCCAGAAGAGCCTTAACAACACAGACAGGCATAAACAGGAAAATATCACATGGTAGATCAGGTTAAAGTCGTCGCCGACGAAGGGGCGTCGTCTGAACAGTCGCTACGGCGCAATCTCACAAACCGTCATATACAGCTCATTGCCATCGGGGGTGCCATCGGTACCGGGCTGTTTATGGGGTCAGGCAAAACTATTAGTCTCGCCGGGCCGTCAATCATATTCGTTTATATGATTATCGGTTTTATGCTGTTCTTCGTGATGCGTGCAATGGGTGAACTGCTGCTCTCGAACCTCGAATACAAATCCTTTAGCGACTTCGCTTCTGACCTGCTCGGGCCGTGGGCGGGCTATTTCACCGGCTGGACCTACTGGTTCTGCTGGGTTGTCACCGGTATGGCGGACGTCGTGGCGATTACCGCCTACGCGCAGTTCTGGTTCCCGGGTCTGTCGGACTGGGTCGCCTCGCTGGCGGTTATTGTTCTGCTGCTGAGCCTGAACCTCGCCACCGTTAAAATGTTCGGTGAGATGGAGTTCTGGTTCGCGATGATCAAAATCGTGGCCATTGTCGGGCTCATCGTGGTGGGCCTGGTGATGGTGCTCACCCACTTCCAGTCACCAACCGGCGTTCAGGCATCGTTTACCCATCTCTGGAATGACGGCGGCTGGTTCCCGAAAGGCATCAGCGGCTTCTTTGCCGGCTTCCAGATCGCGGTGTTCGCGTTTGTGGGAATTGAGCTGGTCGGAACGACCGCTGCGGAAACCAAAGATCCGGAGAAGTCCCTGCCGCGCGCCATCAACTCCATTCCGGTGCGTATCATCATGTTCTACGTCTTCGCGCTGATCGTCATTATGTCCGTGACGCCGTGGAGCTCGGTGGTGCCAAGCAAAAGCCCGTTCGTTGAGCTGTTCGTGCTGGTAGGCCTGCCTGCGGCAGCGAGCCTGATTAACTTCGTGGTGCTGACCTCTGCGGCCTCTTCCGCGAACAGCGGCGTGTTCTCAACCAGCCGTATGCTGTTTGGTCTGGCGCAGGAAGGCGTGGCGCCGAGCGCGTTCGCCAAGCTCTCTAAGCGTGCCGTACCGGCAAAAGGGCTGACCTTCTCCTGCATGTGCCTGCTGGGCGGCGTGGTGATGCTCTACGTGAACCCAAGCGTGATTGGCGCGTTCACCATGATCACCACGGTCTCAGCGATCCTGTTTATGTTCGTCTGGACCATCATCCTCTGTTCATATCTGGTGTACCGCAAGCAGCGCCCACATCTGCATGAGAAATCGATCTACAAGATGCCGCTGGGCAAGCTGATGTGCTGGGTGTGCATGGCGTTCTTCGTCTTCGTGCTGGTTCTGCTGACGCTGGAAGATGATACCCGTCAGGCACTCATCGTCACGCCGCTGTGGTTTATCGCGCTGGGGCTGGGCTGGGTGTTTATCGGTAAGAAACGTATGGCAGGCGTACGGTAAAAGCAAAACGGCAACTTCGGTTGCCGTTTTTAGTTTTTGCACCCTCTCCCGTGGCAGAGGGGCGGGGTGGGGGCATCAGGCCGCAGCGGCCTTTTTTATTCCCCCGCTAATGCCCGCGGGAACAGAACGTTGTTCTCGAGACTGATGTGTTCCATCAGGTCGTCAATCATCTCGTTAATGCCGTTGTACATCGCTTTCCACGTTGTGCACGCTTCTGCCGGCGGCGTAACGTTGTGGGTGGTGTGTTTGATCACTTCCAGCAGTTCGCCCGCGTCATCATGCTCGCTTTCCATCACGCTGATGGGCCCCATCGCCTGGCTTCCCATACCCTGTTTAATCATCGGGAAGAGGATCTGCTCTTCCTTCATCATGTGGCTTGAAAGCTCTTCGTGCAGCAGGGTCAGGTACTTTGCCAGACCGCGCGGTACGGTAGGTTTGTCGGCATGGACGCGCTCGACTTTGGTCGCCTGAAGAATCAGTTCCGGCAGTTGCTCACGGTGACGGTCATGATAACGCACGATGATATGGTCGATGATTTCCGCGAGCGGGGCGGTTCGCCAGTCTTTGTCGACGGGCTGCTCGGCCAGCTGCGCCAGCTCTGCTTCAATAACCTCAACGTCCAGCTCTTTGCGTGAAGCCGCCCGCTCCAGTGTTTGCTTACCGCCGCAGCAGTAGTCCATATCGTATTTACGGAACAGCGCAGAAGCGCGAGGAATGGAGAGCGCCAGCTCGCCAAGGGGTTGGTCGCGAAAGGCCATAGCAGTTACCTCGTCATCAATAATATAAGATGCATATTAAATACATCTTTTTGTCAGCGCTATAACCCTTTAGAGGGAAGGGGGAAAGTGAGATGTGGATCACAAAAAACTCACTTTTAACCCTCTGAATGGGCTCAGGAAAGTGGTTTCGAAACTTTTTAAAGGTGGAGGAACAGTAAACAACCCGCCGCGCCTGCCGATATATCCACGTCAGACAAACCTGCATATAACAAAGGCAACGCATGTTTAAACGTATAAAAGTCATTACCCTTCTGATTTCGGTGCTGCTTGTGCTCGGCATCATGCAAGTGATTTCCGCTGGTATCTTTATCAACGCCCTGAATAACGATAAAGACAACTTCACCGTGTCGCAGCTCTCCAGCAAGAACGTGGCGGAGTTTACCGATGCGTGGATCAGTCTGAACCAGGCTCGCGTCACCCTGAACCGCGGGATGCTGCGCCTGCAAAGCAGCATGGCCTCACAAATTAACGGCGGTCAGCTGAATGAGCTGGTGACCACGGCGAAAAATCTGCTGACTGAAGCGCAGGTTCATTACGATAAATACTATGCCCTGCCGAACACGCCAGGCCTGGATGAGAACCTGACCAACCAACTCGAAGAGCAGTACCGCATTTACTCTGCAACGCTGACGCAAATGAACGTTCTGCTGAGCCAGGGCAATCTGGAAGATATGTTCAAGCAGAATGCCGAACAGAAACAAAACGCGATGCAGACGGTATATCGTGAATGGCGCGAAGCGCAGGCAATGCTTACCGATAAAGGCATCCAGGACAATGAAAGCGACTACAAGCGCATCCTGTGGATCCTTTCTGCGGTTATGCTGCTGGTGATTGTGGTGATTATCTCCAGCTGGATCGCCATGCGCCGCGTGCTGCTGCTGCCTCTTGAAGAGGTGATTAACCATATTCGCGCTATTGCGGCAGGCGATCTCACCCAGCCGATTCAGGCAGACGGTAATAATGAAATGGCCACCCTGGCGCGCAACGTGCAGGAGATGCAAACCTCGCTGGCAAACACCGTGGGCGTGGTGCGTGAAGGCGCAGATACCATTTACACCGGTGCAGGCGAAATCTCCGCTGGCAGTAACGACCTCTCTTCCCGTACCGAGCAGCAGGCCGCGTCTCTGGAAGAGACGGCAGCCAGCATGGAACAGCTGACGGCGACCGTGAAGCAGAACGCTGATAACGCGCGTCAGGCTTCCCGTCTGGCACTGGATGCCTCCTCAACGGCGAAGAAGGGCGGTAACGTAGTTGAAGGCGTCGTGCGGACGATGGACGAAATCGCCACCAGCTCCAGCAAAATTGCGCAAATTACTAACGTGATCGACGGCATTGCCTTCCAGACGAATATCCTGGCGTTGAACGCGGCGGTGGAAGCCGCGCGTGCGGGCGAGCAGGGCCGTGGTTTTGCAGTTGTGGCAGGCGAAGTGCGTACTCTTGCCCAGCGTAGCGCCCAGGCGGCGAAAGAGATTAAAGCGCTGATCGACGATTCCGGTGAACGCGTGAACGCGGGCTCTCAGCTGGTTAACGAAGCCGGGGAGACGATGGCAGAGATCGTTAATGCGGTCACCCGCGTCACCGACATTATGGGCGAAATTGCTTCGGCCTCTGACGAGCAGAGCCGTGGTATCGACCAGGTGGGCCAGGCGGTAGCCGAGATGGACCGCGTGACCCAGCAGAACGCCTCGCTGGTGGAGGAGTCTGCGGCCGCGGCGGCGGCGCTGGAAGATCAGGCTGCACGCCTGAACGAAGCGGTGGCGGTGTTCAAAATTACCCGCAACCAGGCGGTAAAAGCGGCGCCGGTAAAAACCTATGTGCCAAAAGCGCAGCCTGTCGCGGCGGCGTCTGAAGGGAACTGGGAAACGTTTTAAGGGCTTGCCCGGTGGCGGCTACGCCTTACCGGGCCTACGGTTTTGTAGGCCCTGCAAGCGCAGCGCCGCCGGGCAATACTCACATCTCCGATGCCGGAACAACCCTCGGTTTTTCCGGCTTCGCTCTCACCGCCATCACTACCCCCACCACCAACAGCACGATCCCACAGGTCGTGAACAGCGGCGGTACGCTCTGGCGCATCAGAAAGGTATAAAGCAGTCCGGCCAGGGTTTCGAAGACAATCAGCGGCCCTAATATCACCGTCGGCAGCTTCTGGCTGGCAATATTCCAGCACAGCGCGCCCACCCATGAACACAGCACGGCGATCGCAACCATCAGCCCAATAAATACCCACGGTCTTGGCCCGAAGGGCTGGGCGAAGTCCGGCTGCTGATGGCCCAGCCAGAGGCATGCGCCGAGATATCCTACGACGGATACGGGCAACGTGACCAGCGCCTGCGCCGTCGCCCACATCATCGGATGTTTGTCCGGATTCTCCCGCAGCCAGCGCGCGTTGCGCAGGGCATACCATGCCCAGCACGCCACGGAAATGAACGCCAGCAGAATGCCAGAACCGTAACGCCACAGGTCAACATTCGCCTGGCCATGACGCAGCTCGGCAATATTGACGCATACCAGCCCCAGGGCGGTGCATATGAGCGCCGGCGCCATTTTAGACCACGCCAGTTTGCCATCGCGCTGGCTGTAGAGCAGGTTAGCAAAGACGGGGATGACGACCGGCAGCGTGCCGATAATCATGGTCGATACCGGCGCACCGGTACGCTGAATGGCGCTCGCCAGGCAAACGTAATAGATAAGATTGCCCATCATGGTCAGCGCCAGCGCGGTGGCCCAGTCCTGACGGCTGAGCTGACGCAAGCGCGCGCGTCCCAGCCACGCCAGAGGCAGGGCAATCAGCCCCAGCGCCAGATAACGTCCGGTCGACTGCAATATTGCCGGATACTCGGGCACGATCAGCGGGCCGACGAAAATCAGACCCCACATCATCCCGGCCAGCAGGGCATACAACACTCCACTAATCATTTTTCCATCCACAGGTATTTACGCTGTATGCAGTGTAGGAGGGGAAAATACGCGCGTATTGTATGAGATTGCGCATTAGCGCCGGATGACTTGCTTCTGGTAGCGCACGGGCGTAATGCCGTAGCGGCGGGTAAACGCGCGGGTGAGATGCGACTGATCGGTCAGCCCGGTTGCGGCGGCGACCTCTGCGGCGGGCATGCCGTGCGTGAGGAATGCTTTGGCGCGCCAGAGGCGAATGGCCATCAGCATCTGATGCGGCGTCACGTGAAAATGGGCTTTGAACTGGCGCTGAAAATGATACGGGCTGAGTGAAACGACGCTGGCCAGCTCGTCAAGCGTCAGGGGGTGCATGTAGTTGTCGTGCAGGTACTCGCGTACGCGTTCGAAGCGGTGCGCGCCCTCCTGAATCACCGGCGCGTGATGGGCCAGAGGCTGGAAGGTCTCAATCAGATCCAGCAGTAATCCTTTTTGCGCAAGCGGATCGTCCGTGTGCCACAGGCCGTAAATCAGCCTGCCGATTTGCTGTGAGCGCAACGGGTCATGGCGGGTCACGTCGCTAAACCACCAGTGCCTGAGGCCGGTCACCTCTTCAAGCAGATCGGGTTCGATATAGACCATCCGGTAGCGCCAGCCGCCCTCGGTGGCGGATTCACCGGTGTGGATCTCGTCCGGGTTCATGGTGACGACGGATTTTTCCGCCGCGAGATGCTGGCTACCGCGATAGCGAAAGCGTTCGGCACCGGTTTCAATCGTGCCGATCCCGAAGGCTTCATGGGTGTGAGGCTCAAAGGCGTAGTCAGAAATATGGGCATGATAAAGCTCCAGGCCCGGCAGCTGCGCCAGATGGCGAAAGCGCGCGCTGTCTCTTTCATCATTAAACTGTTCCGGTACGCCTTGCACGTTGAACCTCCTCGTGGTCATCTTTTCATTATCAGAGATGACCGGCGTTTATGCACTAAACATCTTTGCCCGGACGGTCTTACGGTAATCCCCCGGTGAAACCGTTGTTTTATGCTTAAACTGGCGATTAAAGTGCGCAATATCCTGATATCCCACCGCATTGGCGATCTCCTGAATGCACAGATTGGTGGATTGCAGCATTGTCATGGCGGATTCAATTCTGGCGGTTAATAAATACTGCAGGGGGGATATGTCGGTGGCATTTTTAAAGCGACGGTTGAAGTTGCGCAAACTCATGCCAGCCATATCGGCAAGATTCTGCATGGATATATCCGAGGCGCAGTTGGCTTTTATCCAGGTTTGAATTTGAACAATATCTTCATCCGGATGCGGTTTGTTTTCTTCACTGTAACACTGGCGATCGAACTGACTACGAATTTCATGGAAAAATGTCCGTTGTGTATGTGTGGCCACACGTTTCCCGTATATCGTTTCGATAAAATGAATCGTCAGATCTGACAGGGCCTTAACGCTGGCGGCACAGTAAATATTTTCGGCCTGCGTGAGAAAATGTTTGGTTTGTAATTTTACGCTGGGGTAGTCGCGCGAGAATTGTTTGAAGTAGTGCCAGTGGGTGGTGGCGGGCTTTCCGTTGAGCAATCCCGACTCCGCCAGAAAACAGCAGCCCGTTCCGACGGCGGCGATACGGGTTCCTCGCTCAGCCTGCTCGGTCAACCATTTCAGAAGTTCAGGCTTTTGTCTGACCACTGCTCGAGGGTTGCGCCACAGGGCAGGAAGATAGATAACGTCATAGTGCCTGTCTGCGGCAAGCGTGGTATCGGCGGTAATGCTAAAGCCACTTTGCGTCAGGATGGGCTCGTTATTTATGCCAATAGTATGAACTTTCAGTATATTCTCCGGACGACAGAGCCTGAACGCAGATGTCTCCGTTTTGTGCGTGTCTGCGTGGGATGTTGTTTTTTGCTCGGCTAAATAGCTGCTGGCTGCGGCTTTCCACATTTCAATCGGCAGACTGAGACCGGAACTTAGCATGCGTTCACATAACACAAATCCAATTTGTGTATTTGTCATTTTCGATTAATACCTGTTTTGACTATTATTTTTGGTGACTCATCGTTGCCCTGGCCAAAAAAGTCAGCATTTTGGCTGGATTTTCATATTAGCTTTTGTCGGTAATTTGTAAACTAATATCTGAAATTATCGCACTTGCACAAAATAAATCTACGACCACTACAGGATGAATTATGGTGAAATTACCCGTAATAACGGCTTTTGGCGGCTATAGTCCAGCTGGTCGTAGTTCTTTTCATCATGCATTTCGCCGAATGATTATTGATTCATTATCGGAAGAGGAAAGGCAGGAGGCGTTATTATCGTTAGCTATTCTGATGGGCGTGCTTAAATATGATGAAGGTGGGTATTGCGACATTTCAGGTAAAAGATTTACGCCCGCTCAGGCTGCCGCGCAGATAAAAGACGAGACGCTGGAAGGAACCCTTATCAGAATAATTACGCGCGACTATTTTGATGTCGATGCTATCACCAGCCATGCAAAATTGAATATGGTTTCTGGCGAAGAAGGATTCAGCTTTAATATCTCAGCCAGACAATTACCGCATCCCTTACCGGCGGGATGGCAGGTTGAGGAATTAGCGGATCGGCGCGTGCGTTTTACCGTTCAGGGAGAGATGGACTGTAAAATTGAGGCGTTGTTGCGCACGGAGGTTCAGGCTGCAGGTATGCTGCCGCAGGGATTCCGGCCGGGTGACCATTACAATTCGCAGTTCCATCCGCGGGCGTTACAAATGGCGATTGTCGGGGCATCGGACGCCATCAACGCTCTGGGGATCCCGTGGCGCGAGATACAGGCAGCGATCGCGCCGGATCAGCTCGGGGTCTATTCGGGCAATATCATGGGACAGCTCGACGATTATGGCTTTGGCGGTATGCTCCAGTCGCGCCTGAAAGGCCAGCGCGTCAGCGCCAAACAGTGTCCGCTGGGCCTGAACAGCATGTGCGCTGATTTCCTCAATGCGTATGTGCTGGGTAGCGTTGGCCATACCAGCGCCACGCTGGGGGCGTGCGCCACGTTTCTGTATAACCTCAATGCGGCAGTCGAAGATATCAAAGCGGGGCGCATTCGCGTGGCCGTTGTGGGCAGCGCCGAAGCGCCGGTCACCTCCGAAGTGATTGAAGGATTCGACGCCATGGGCGCCCTGGCAACGGAGAGCAAGCTTAAGCATATTGATGAAACGGAAACGCCCGACTGGCGCAGCAGCAGCCGTCCTTTTGGCAACAGCTGTGGTTTTGTGATCGCAGAATCCAGCCAGTATGTCGTGTTAATGGACGACGAGCTGGCGCTGCAGCTTGGGGCTGAGATCCACGGTTCGGTAGGGAATGTCTTCATCAACGCTGACGGCTTTAAGCGGTCTATTGCTTCACCGGGACCGGGGAACTACATCACCATGGCGAAAGCCGTGGCTTCGGCAGTGTCGATGGTCGGAATGGAGGCGGTGCAAAAGGGATCGTTTATTCAGGCGCACGGTTCAAGCACGCCGAAGAATTGCGTCTCCGAAGCGGATATTTTTGACCGCGTTGCGCAAGCCTTTGCGATCCGCGACTGGCCGGTGACGGCGGTGAAATCGTATCTCGGTCACTCCCTGGGACCCGCTAGCGGCGACCAGCTCATCAGCTGCCTCGGCGTCTTCCGCTATGGCATTTTACCGGGAATTAAAAGCGTAACCCAGATCGCGCCGCAGGTGAATAACGCACGCTTATCCATTCCTCTTCAGGACTACAAATTAGAGGAAGGCCAGGGGCAAATTGCCTTTATTAATTCAAAAGGCTTTGGCGGTAATAATGCCACGGGGGTGGTTTACTCGCCAAAGCTTACCCATCAATGGTTGCGCAAACGCTACGGGGACGCGGTATTTGCGGATTATCAGCAGCGTAACCGCGAGGTGCAACATCAGGCGAACGCGTACGACGAGTCGGCTTCGCAGGGTGAACTCAACGTCATTTATCTGTTTGGCCAGCAGGGGATAAATGAGGAAGATATTGAGATTGCCAGGGATGGCATCACCATTCCCGGATTTGAAAAACCGATAACGTACGCGACGGAAAAAGAATACCCGGATTTTTAATTGTTATATCTGATTTTATTATTAATATATTTGAGCGGGCCGGGTAAGGGGAATCACCCGGCCGCGGGAGAAAACGGTCAGACCGTTACAGGATGGCTTTAATGCTCTGCGCCAGCGGTGTCGTTGCGCGCCCGATCAGTTTGCTCAGCGTATGGCTGTCGTCAAAGAGTCCGCCTTTGGAGGCCCCGACATCGGAATCCGCCAGCATATCGGCCAGACCGGCAGGCAGGCCGACGCTCTTCAGCGCGGCGGCAAAATCCGCTTCACTGAGATTCTGGTAGCTGACCGGCTTCCCGCTCTGTTTGCTGAGTTCAGCTGCCAGTTCGCTCAGCGTCCAGCCGTGGTCGCCCGCCAGTTCATACACCTTGCCCGCATGGCCCTCTTCAGCAATCACTTTGGCTGCCGCCGCGGCATAGTCTGCGCGGGTGGCAGAGGCAATTTTGCCTTCGCCTGCCGCACCAATAAACACGCCGTGTTCCAGCGCAGGCGGCGCGCTCGCCAGGTAGTTTTCGGTATACCAGCCGTTGCGCAGCAGGGCATAAGGAATCCCGGACGCCGCCAGCGCTTTTTCAGTGGCAACGTGTTCAACGTGCAGGCCGAGCGGTGATGTATCCGCATGCAGCAGGCTGGTGTAGGCGATAAATTTCACCCCAGCCGTTTTGGCGGCGTTAATCACGTTCTGGTGCTGGGTCGCGCGCTGGCCGACTTCGCTGGAAGAGATCAGCAGAAGCTTATCCACGCCGCTCAGCGCGGCGGCGAAGGCGGCTTCATCCGTGTAGTCAGCCTGACGAACCACAATCCCCTGCTGGCTTAAGGCTTGCGCTTTCGCCGGGTTACGTACGATGGCCACAATCTGGCTGGCCGGTACGGTTTTCAGCAGCTGTTCGATAACGAGATGGCCAAGCTGGCCGGTAGCGCCGGTAATCGCGATCATGATGAATCTCCTTCGTGTTTGTCTGGTGTTGTGGCACACTAGCACCATAGCTAACTTTTAGTAAGTACGTACAAAAAGGTAAGTATGAAAACAACGATACCGACGCTCAGCGAGCAAATGCGCGATGGCAATCTTTTCGCGGAACAGTGCCCTTCACGAGAGGTGCTCAAACACGTTACCAGCCGCTGGGGGGTACTGATTCTGCTGGCGCTGCGCCAGGGAACGCATCGCTTTAGCGATCTGCGCCGTAAAATGGGCGGGGTGAGCGAAAAGATGCTCTCCCAGTCGCTTCAGGCGCTGGAGCAGGACGGGTTTGTCGATCGCGTATCGTATCCGGTCGTGCCGCCGCACGTAGAGTATAGCCTGACGCCGATGGGTATTGAGGTCAGCGAGAAAGTTGCCGCGCTGGCTGACTGGATTGAGGTGAATACGCCGAAGGTGATGGCGAACAGGGACGATCGCGCGGCGTAAAAGCCGGGTGGCGGCTTCGCCTTACCCGGCCTACCCGTACTCTTTCATCCCGTAGGCCGGGTAAGCGAAGCGCCACCCGGCACAATCGCCGCTACTTGCTTAAATCCACCTGATAAATCGCGAACCCAATATCATCCGTCGCGACCTGTTTCATTGGATACTGCGCCTTCTCCTTGATAAACGTGGCTGCCTTGTCGGATGGCGACGTTTCAAAGCGAATATCCAGTTTCGTATCGCTGTGGATCGGTGCCAGACGCCAGTTGTTATCCACCGCAGGATGAATTTCGCCCGCCTTCTTCGACTCCGCGCTGATCCACGCCGCAAGCACCGAGCGGTTCTCGTCCGGCGAGGCAAAGGCGATATGGCTATCTCCCGTACCGGCAAACTTACCGCCGTAGGCACGGTAGTTATTGGTCGCCACCAGGAAGGTGGCATTCGGGTCGATCGCCTTGCCGTTGAAGGTCAGGTTTTTGATGCGATCCGCCTGCGGGTTAACCGCCTGGCACTCGCCGTCATATTTCGCCGGCTGGGTGACGTCAATCTGGTAGTTAACGCCGTCGATCACGTCGAAGTTATAGGTACGGAAGCCGTCCCAGTTAATCAGCGACTGCGGCTTACTGCTGTGCGGGTCAATCTGGTTAAACTGTCCGGCAGAACACTCCAGCCACTCTTTTACCTCTTTCCCGGTGGCTTTAACCACCACCAGCGTGTTCGGGTAGAGATAGAGGTCGGCGGCGTTACGGAAGGTCAGCTGGCCCTTTTCGACTTCAACATAGCTGGCCGGGTCATTCTTACGCCCGCCCACTTTGAATGGCGCAGCGGCTGACAGGACCGGCAGTTTTGCCAGATCCGGATCGCCCTGCACAAAGTGTTCGGCATAGGCTTTCTGCGCCATGTTGACGACCTGAACGGTCGGGTCGTCCTGCACTAGCGCGAGGAAGCTGTACATGTTATCGGCGGATTTGCCGATCGGCTTGCTGACGAATTCGCGCGTGGCGTCGTGATCGTGCTTCAGCACGTTGACCAGTTTTTTATCTTCAGCCGCCAGAGATTTTTTCGCTGCAGCGTCGTAGATCGGGCGCGCTTCGGCTTTTGACTGCGTCACCTTCCAGCTGCCACCGTCGTTATTCAGCACCAGATCCACTACGCCAAGATGGTCGCCCCACATACCTGGCATCACCGACGGCACGCCGTTGAGCGTCCCTTTCTCAATGTCAGCCCCTTTGATGCTGACGAAATCTTTACCCGGGAAGACCGCGTGGGCATGGCCGAACAGGATCGCGTCGACGCCAGGGACTTCACTCAGATAGTAAACGGAGTTTTCTGCCATGGCCTGATACGGATCGGCAGAGAGACCCGAGTGGGCGACAACGACCACCAGATCGGCGCCTTTTTTGCGCATTTCCGGCACGTATTTACGCGCGGTTTCGGTGATATCGTTGACGGTCACCTTACCGTCGAGGTTGGCCTTATCCCACGTCATGATCTGCGGCGGGACAAAACCGATATAGCCGATTTTGAGCGTTTGTTTTTTCCCGTCCCGATCGACAACCTCGGTATTTTTAATCAGGTATGGGGTAAAGAGCGGCTTTTGCGTTTTAACGTCGATGATATTGGCGTTAACGTACGGGAATTTCGCGCCAGCGAGCGCATCGTGCAGGTATGTCAAACCGTAGTTGAATTCGTGGTTGCCGAGGTTGCCGACGGTGTAATCCAGGGTGTTCATCGCTTTATAAACAGGATGGATCTCGCCTTTTTTCAACCCCCTGGTCGCCATGTAGTCCCCAAGCGGGCTGCCCTGAATGAGATCGCCATTGTCGACCAGCACGCTGTTTTTCACTTCGCCACGCGCCGCATCGATCAGGCTTGCCGTGCGTACCAGGCCGAATTTTTCCGTCGGGGTATCTTTGTAGTAATCGAAGTCCATCATGTTGCTGTGCAGATCGGTCGTTTCCAGAATACGCAGATCTACCGTCGCCGCCTGCACGCTCGCTGCAATCAGCGTCGCCAGAAGCGTTGCACTAAACTTAATCATCAGAGGAGTCCTTTTTTCGATGCAGACTACAAAAGAGTATGTATCTATAGCTTGTTGCTTACAGAAATGTGAATCCTGACAGAAAAAAGTAACCTGAAACCGGAATTGCTTCACAGATAGCGGAATTGTTCACATTACGATATAACTAAAACAAAGAGTTAACCTCACTGCGTTAACAAAGAGGTGGAAAATGCTAGAAAAAATTTGTCAGCTCGCACGGGATGCGGGAGATGCCATCATGCAGGTGTATGACGGTATTAAACCTATGGAGGTTGTCAGCAAAGCCGACGATTCTCCGGTCACGGCGGCGGATATTGCCGCGCATAAGGTGATCCTCAAAGGGTTACAGGCCTTAACGCCGGACATCCCCGTCCTGTCAGAAGAAGCGCCGCAAAGCTGGGACGAGCGCCAGCACTGGCAGCGCTACTGGCTGGTCGATCCGCTGGACGGGACAAAAGAGTTCATCAAGCGCAACGGTGAATTCACCGTCAATATCGCCCTGATTGAGAAAGGGAAAGCGGTGCTGGGTGTGGTTTACGCGCCGGTAATGAAGGTGATGTACAGCGCCGCAGAAGGGAAGGCGTGGAAGGAAGAGTGCGGCGTGCGCAAGCAGATCCAGGTGCGCGATGCGCGTCCGCCGCTGGTGGTAATTAGCCGCTCGCACAGCGACAGCGAACTGCAGGAGTACCTGCAGCAGCTGGGTGAACACCAGACCACCTCGATCGGCTCGTCGCTGAAATTCTGCCTGGTGGCGGAAGGCCATGCGCAGCTGTATCCTCGCTTTGGGCCAACCAATATCTGGGATACCGCCGCCGGGCATGCCGTTGCTGCGGCCGCCGGGGCGCATGTTCATGACTGGCAGGGCAAACCGCTGGACTACACCCCGCGCGAATCCTTCCTTAACCCCGGCTTCCGCGTCTCTATTTATTGAGCCAGCAGCTTATGCAGCAGGTCGACAACCTGCTGCACCTCTTCCTGGGTTAACGCGCCGTCTTTCGCCCACTGCACGCGACCTTCCTTATCCAACACAATAATCGCTGAGCTTTCTTCCTCCAGCTGCCAGGCCTTACGGGTTACGCCGTTGCTGTCGACGATAAACTGCGACCACGGATAGAGCTTTTTATTGCTCTCAAGGCTTGAGCGCACAAACATCCCGGAGCCCGGAATGGCGTCATCGGTATTAACAATAGTGGTCGTCTGGTAGCGGTCGTGCGGGAATTTCGCGGCCTTGATCGCTTCCACCAGGTTGGCATTTTTCTCTTTTGCGGATGTACGACCGGCAATATGTTGTACAACTCTCACTTTGCCCGCGAGCTGCGCGCTATTCCAGGGTTTGTAGCTAAACTTATCATTGTCGAGAATCAATTCTCCCCGGTCAGCAATGCCGACTGGCGGTACACGTTGTCCTTTTTCAATGTTGTGAGCACAAGCCCACAGAGGCAGCAGCAGGCAGGCTGCTGCAAGGATATTACGTAGGGTCATAGCGTTTCCTTATTGTTTGCAGGTGATCCGACCACTTGGTCTTACGCTTTAATCATAAGTGCGATCAATGTGGTTTTCCCGCAATCCCGATGCCAGTTTGCGGGTGAACGCACATATCCATGAAAAAACGACGGCTTATACTGCGCCCGGTCACGCTTTGCAAAGATTATTCTGAATAATTGTAATCAAACGGTAAATAAACTTATGCACACTGGGTAACACCGTAGTTCTGGTCTATAGTCATTGGGCATTAAAATTTGCGCTCAGGACAGTCGGGCCGATTGTGGCACCGCAAGAGCGTATGATTCGCAGGAGATACAAGAATGAAAATTTTCCAACGCTACAACCCGCTTCAGGTGGCGAAGTACGTGAAGATCCTGTTCCGTGGACGGTTGTATATCAAGGATGTTGGCGCTTTTGAGTTTGATAAGGGCAAGATCCTTGTCCCAAAAGTGAAGGACAAACAGCACCTGTCTGTGATGTCCGAAGTCAACCGTCAGGTTATGCGTCTGCAAACTGAGATGGCTTAACCAACGTGCTATGCAGTAGTTAAAAAAACGGCTCCCAATGGGAGCCGTTGATGTTTGTGGAGGCTGGAACCTTACGCCGATACCTTCTCTTCCGCATCCGGCAGCTTCGGAACCAGTACGGTCGGTTTGTTGTCGATGCGCGTCACCAGCAGCTGGTCGATGCGGTAGTTATCAATATCCACCACCTCAAACTTGTAGCCGGAGAACTTCACCGAGTCGGTACGTTTCGGGATTTTACGCAGCATAAACATCATAAAGCCGCCGATGGTCTCGTAGTTACCGGACTGCGGGAACTCGTCGATATCCAGCACGCGCATCACGTCTTCAATCGGCGTGCCGCCATCAATCAGCCATGAATTATCGTCACGCTGAACAATCTGCTCTTCCAGCCCCTGGCCAACCAGGTCGCCCATCAGCGTGGTCATCACGTCGTTCAGGGTGATAATACCCACCACCAGGGCGTATTCGTTCATGATAACCGCGAAGTCTTCCCCGGCGGTTTTGAAACTTTCCAGCGCTTCTGAGAGCGTCAGAGTGTCCGGCACAATCAGGGTATTGCGGATCTGCACGCCGCTGTTGAGCGCCAGGCTCTGGTTTGCCAGTACGCGGTTCAGCAGGTCTTTGGAGTCGACGTAACCGATGATGTGGTCGATATCTTCATTACAGACAAGGAACTTAGAGTGTGGATGCTGCGCCACTTTGTTCTTCAGGCTCTGCTCATCTTCATGTAAATCGAACCAGATAATGCTTTCACGGCCCGTCATGGAAGACGGTACGGTACGAGATTCTAGTTCGAACACGTTCTCAATCAGCTCGTGTTCCTGCTTGCGCAGCACCCCGGCCAGCGCGCCGGCTTCCACTACCGCATAGATGTCGTCAGACGTGATGTCGTCTTTACGCACCATAGGCAGCTTAAAGATGCGGAAAATCACGTTCGCCAGGCCGTTGAAGAACCACACCAGTGGACGAAACACGTACAGACAGAAGCGCATCGGGTTGATGATACGCAAAGCCACAGCTTCTGGCGCAATCATACCGATGCGTTTCGGGGTCAGGTCTGCAAAGAGGATGAACAGGCCGGTTACCAGCGAGAAGGAGAGGATAAAGCTGAGCTGTTCGGCCAGTTCAACGGACATGTACTTAACAAACAGGCTATAAAACGCCGGAGAAAACGCCGCATCACCCACGATACCGCCGAGTATAGCGACCGCGTTGAGGCCAATCTGCACTACGGTGAAGAACATGCCGGGGTTTTCCTGCATTTTCAGGATGCGGGTGGCATTGATGTTGCCTTCATCGGCAAGCAGCTTCAGTTTGATTTTACGGGACGCGGCCAGCGAGATCTCAGATATCGAGAAAAATGCGCTGACGGCAATCAGACAAAGTATTACTAAAATACTGTTTAACATAGTTTATCCGGCTTCTCGCCAGATCCTCAGAAGGGGAGTTGATACCATTTGTGTGAAAACACATTGAACATCAGCTCGTAGCGTTGAGCCGATTATTTCAGCGGGTAGTATAGCGTAAAGAGATGTAAATCTGCCAGAGGTCACATTTTGACGAAGATAGCCGGAGGGAGCGGCCAACGCGTGGTGGTTAGGTTATGAGACAACGCTGTCGCTGCCGTGTGCGCCACGCTGCTCGCGTGGCGCTGGAACGGAAATCAGGCCAGCTGTGGCGGCAGGCAGACGCCGATGCCCCCGATACCGCAATAGCCGTACGGGTTTTTATGCAGATACTGCTGGTGATCGTCTTCCGCATAGTAGAATGGTTTCGCGGTTGTGATTTCCGTCGTCACCTCGCGCGTGTCGCCCGCTTCACGCATGGCCTGCTGGAAACGCTCAAGGCTGGCGCGCGCGGCGGCATCTTGCTCCGGCGTGAGCGGATAAATGGCCGAGCGATACTGTGTGCCGTGGTCGTTGCCCTGACGCATGCCCTGCGCCGGGTCGTGGTTCTCCCAGAAGACCTGCAGCAGCTGTTCGTAGCTGATTACCGCAGGGTCATAGACCACGCGCACCGCTTCCGCATGCCCGGTTTCGCCGGAGCAGACTTCGCGATAGGTAGGATTCGGCGTGTAACCGCCCGTGTAGCCAGCCGCCGTGCTGTAAACGCCGGGGAGTTGCCAGAAGAGGCGCTCAACGCCCCAGAAGCAGCCCATGGCGAACAGGGCGATTTCCATTCCCTCCGGCACGTTGGTCATGGAGTGGTTATTGACGGCGTGTAAGGTCGCCACAGGCATAGGGGTGTTGCGTCCCGGTAATGCATCAGCTTGTGAAACCAGATGCTTTTTGTCGAATAAACTCACGATGGGGCCTCCCGGGGTGCGATGTTTCAGTTAAGGTTGTCACGAAGCGTTTAATTGAACACAATAAATGCGCTGAATCAGTCTAGATTTAATCATAAGAAATATTTGGGTGTTACACCCATTTTCAACCCGCGATTCGGGTTTTTGGCCACAGGCCGTATTTTGCCGCGGAGCGGCACTTCATTTGCTTCCAGGGTGGAAACAGGGATATTCAGGAGAAAACGTGACAAAAATCCGCCAGTTATGTTTAGTCAGTGTGTTGCTGACAAGCGGGATTGCCAGCGCGGCGAATGTCCGTTTGCAGGTTGAGGGGTTATCCGGGGCGCTACAAAAAAACGTGCGTGCGCAGTTGTCGACCATCCAGAGTGATGAGGTGACGCCGGACCGGCGTTTTCGCGCGCGCGTAGATGATGCGATCCGTGAAGGGCTGAAAGCGCTGGGGTATTACGAACCCACCATTGATTTTGACCTCCGTCCGCCGCCAAAGAAGGGGCGCCAGGTCCTTATTGCCCGCGTTTCGCCGGGTGAGCCGGTACTGATTGGCGGTACGAACGTCATCCTGCGCGGCGGGGCGCGTACCGACCGGGATTATCTGGACCTGCTCAGCACGCGGCCGAAAATCGGTACCGTGCTTAACCACGGTGACTACGACCATTTCAAAAAAGAGCTGACGAATGTTTCCCTGCGTAAGGGCTACTTTGACAGCCAGTTCAATAAAAGCCAGCTGGGGATTGCGCTGGAGAGACGTCAGGCCTTCTGGGATATCGACTACGACAGTGGAGAACGCTACCGCTTTGGCGACGTGACGTTTGAAGGTTCGCAAATTCGCGAAGAGTACCTGCAAAATCTCGTGCCGTTCAAAAAAGGGGATTACTACCAGTCGAGCGATCTCGGAGAGCTGAACCGACGCCTCTCCGCTACCGGCTGGTTTAACTCCGTAGTTGTCGCACCGGAATTTGAGAAGTCTCGCAAAACCAAGGTGTTGCCGCTGCATGGCGTTGTCTCGCCGCGCACCGAGAACACCATTGAGACCGGTGTTGGCTACTCGACGGATGTCGGACCACGCGTGAAAACCTCGTGGAAAAAACCGTGGATGAACTCTTACGGCCACAGCCTGACCACCAGCCTGAGCCTCTCTGCGCCCGAGCAGCAGCTGGATTTCAGCTACAAAATGCCGCTGCTGAAAAATCCGCTTGAGCAATATTACCTTCTGCAGGGCGGTTTTAAGCGCACCGATTTAAACGACACAAAGCAGGACTCTACGACGCTTGCGGTCTCCCGCTTCTGGGATCTCTCCAGCGGCTGGCAGCGCGCCATTAACCTGCGCTGGAGCCTGGACCACTTTACCCAGGCCAACGTCACCAATACCACCATGCTGCTTTATCCGGGCGTAATGATCAGCCGAACCCGCTCGCGCGGGGGGCTGATGCCGACTTGGGGCGACTCACAGCGCTACTCGATCGATTATTCCAACTCCGCCTGGGGCTCCGACGTGGATTTCTCGGTGATTCAGGCGCAAAACGTTTGGATCCGCACGCTGTACGACAAACACCGCTTTGTGATGCGCGGCAATCTCGGCTGGATTGAAACGGGAGACTTCGAGCGCGTTCCGCCGGATCTGCGCTTCTTCGCCGGGGGCGACCGCAGCATTCGTGGGTATAAGTACAAATCGATCTCGCCTGAGAACGAAAAGGGCCAGTTGACCGGTGCGTCAAAACTGGCGACGGGATCGCTGGAGTATCAGTACAACGTCAGCGGAAAGTGGTGGGGCGCCATGTTTGTTGACGGCGGTGAAGCGGTGAACGATATCCGCCGCAGCGACTTTAAAACCGGCGCGGGCGTGGGCGTACGCTGGCAGTCGCCAGTCGGACCCATCAAGCTCGACTTCGCCGTGCCTGTCGGCGACAAAGATGAACACGGATTACAGTTTTACATCGGTCTGGGGCCTGAATTATGAGTTTATGGAAGAAAATAAGCCTCGGGGTGCTGATTTTTATCGTGCTGCTGCTCGGTACGGTGGCGTTTCTGGTTGGAACGACGACCGGGCTGCATCTGCTGTTTAACGCCGCGAACCGCTGGGTGCCGGGGCTGGAGATTGGTCAGGTGACGGGCGGCTGGCGCGATCTGCGTCTGAAGAATATCCGCTACGAGCAGCCGGGCGTGGCGGTGAACGCCGGGGAGTTTCATCTCGCGGTGAAGCTGGGCTGTCTGCGTGACAGTAAGCTCTGCGTCAACGACCTGTCGCTTAAAGACGTCAACGTGGCGATAGATTCGAAAAAAATGCCGAAGTCTGCGCCGGTCGAGGAAGAGGACAGCGGCCCGCTGAATCTCTCCACGCCGTACCCGATCGCGCTCTATCGGGTGGCGCTCGATAACGTCAATATCAAAATCGACGACACCACCGTGTCCGTGATGGATTTCACCTCCGGCCTGCGCTGGCAGGAGAAAAACCTCACCCTGACGCCCACGTCGTTGCAGGGCTTGCTGATCGCGCTGCCGAAAGTGGCCGACGTGGCGCAGGAAGAGATCGTCGAGCCGAAGATCCAGAACCCGCAGCCGGAAGAGAAGCCGCTGGGCGAAACGCTGAAAGATCTCTTCTCGAAGCCTGTCCTGCCGGAAATGACCGACGTTCACCTGCCGCTGAACCTCAATATTGAAGAGTTCAAAGGCGAACAGCTGCGTCTGACGGGCGATACCGATCTGACGGTCTACAATATGCTGCTGAAAGTCAGCAGCATTGACGGCAACATGAAGCTCGACGCGCTGGATATCGACACCAACCAGGGCTCGGTGAATGCGTCAGGCAATGCCCTGCTGCGCGATAACTGGCCGGTGGACATCACGCTTAACAGTGCCCTCAACATCGATCCGCTGAAAGGCGAAAAGGTGAAGGTCAAGGTGGGCGGGGCGCTGCGCGATAAGCTCGATGTTGGCGTGAATCTCTCCGGCCCGGTGGACATGGTCCTGCGCGCGCAAACCCAGCTGGCGGAAGCCGGGCTGCCGCTCAATCTTGAGGTGGTCAGCAAGCAGCTTTCCTGGCCATTCACCGGCGAAAAGCAGTTCCAGGCCGATGACCTGAAGCTGAAGCTGAGCGGCAAGATGACCGACTACATGCTCTCGTTCCGCACCGCGGTGAAGGGACAGGGCGTTCCGCCCGCGAACATTACGCTGGATGCGAAGGGCAACGAACAGCAGGTCAACCTCGACAAGCTGACCGTCGCGGCGCTTGAAGGCAAAACCGAGCTGACCGCGCTGCTCGACTGGCAGCAGGCGATCAGCTGGCGCGGAGAGCTGAAGCTGACGGGCATTAACACCGCCAAAGAGGTGCCGGACTGGCCGTCGAAGCTGGATGGCCTGATTAAAACCCGCGGCAGCCTGTACGGCGGTACGTGGCAGATGGACGTGCCGGAAATTAAGCTCACCGGGAACGTGAAGCAGAACAAGGTTAACGTTGAAGGCTCGGTGAAAGGCAACAGCTATCTGCAGTGGGTTATCCCGGGGCTGCACGTGGCGCTGGGCCGCAACACGGCGGATATCAAAGGCGAGCTGGGGGTGAAAGATCTCAATCTGGATGCCACCATCGACGCGCCG
Organism: Enterobacter sp. N18-03635; assembly: GCF_004006055.1. Lineage (NCBI taxonomy): Bacteria > Pseudomonadati > Pseudomonadota > Gammaproteobacteria > Enterobacterales > Enterobacteriaceae > Enterobacter > Enterobacter sp. N18-03635. The sequence continues at coordinate 478,563 of NZ_CP034769.1, forward strand.
AATCTGGATAACGCCCTGCCGGGGCTTGGCGGCACGGCGAAAGGACTCGTGAAGGTGCGCGGCACGGTAGACGCGCCGCAGCTGCTGGCGGACATTACCGCCAATAACCTGCGCTGGCAGGAGCTGAGCGTTGCCCGAGTACGTGTGGAAGGGGATGTGAAATCCACCGATCAGATCGGCGGTAACCTGAACCTGCGCGTGGAGCGCATTTCTCAGCCGGACGTGAACATTAGCCTGGTCACCCTGGATGCCAAAGGGAACGAGAAGCAGCACGATCTCCAGCTGCGCGTGCAGGGCGAGCCGGTCTCCGGCCAGCTTCACCTCACCGGCAGCTTTGACCGCAAAGAGGAGCGCTGGAAAGGTACGCTGGATAACACCCGTTTCAATACGCCGGTCGGGCCGCTGGCGCTCTCGCGCTCCATCGCCCTGGACTACCGCAACGCCGAGCAGAAGATCAGCATTGGGCCACACTGCTGGACCAACCCGAATGCGGAGCTGTGCGTGCCGCAGACCATCGATGCGGGCGCGGAAGGGCGGGCGCAGATCAACCTCAACCGCTTCGATCTGGCGATGCTAAAGCCGTTTATGCCGGATACAACACAGGCGAGCGGCGTCTTCAGCGGAAAAGCCGATGTTGCCTGGGATACCACCAAAGAGGGGCTGCCGCAGGGCAGCGTCACGCTGTCCGGGCGTAACGTTAAGGTGACGCAGGAGGTCAACAACGCGCCCCTTCCGGTGGCGTTCGATACTCTGAACCTGAGTGCCGATCTGCATAACAATCGCGCACAGCTGGGGTGGACAATCCGCCTGACCAACAACGGCCAGTTGGATGGGCAGGTCCAGATTACCGATCCGCAGGGACGGCGTAATCTGGGCGGTAACGTCAACATCCGTAACTTCAACCTGGCGATGGTGAACCCGATTTTCGCCCGCGGGGAAAAAGCCGAGGGCATGCTGAACGCTAACCTGCGCCTGGCCGGCAACGCGCAAAGTCCGCAGCTGTTCGGTCAGATGCGGCTTAGCGGCGTGGATATTGACGGCAACTTTATGCCGTTTGACATGCAGCCCAGCCAGATCGCGATGAACTTCAACGGCATGAGCTCGACGCTGAGCGGCTCGGTACTGACGCAGCAAGGGCAAATCAACCTGAGCGGCGACGCGGACTGGAGCCAGCTCGATAACTGGCGCGCGCGTATTGCCGCGAAAGGCAGCAAGGTGCGCATCACCGTACCGCCGATGGTACGCCTGGACGTCTCGCCTGATGTGGTCTTTGAAGCCACGCCAAGCCTCTTCACGCTTGACGGACGCGTCGACGTGCCGTGGGCGCGCATCGTGGTTCACGACGTGCCGGAAAGCGCGGTCGGCGTCTCAAGTGATGAAGTTATGCTCAATGAAAATCTGAAACCTGTCGAACAGAAGAGCGCGGGCATACCGATTAATAGTAATCTTATCGTGCACGTGGGGAATAACGTGCGGTTGAATGCGTTTGGGCTGAAGGCGAGGCTCACGGGCGACCTGAAGGTGGCGCAGGATAAACAAGGGCTTGGCCTGAACGGGCAAATTAATATTCCTGAAGGGCGTTTCCATGCGTATGGTCAGGATCTGATCGTCCGTAAAGGCGAGCTGCTGTTCTCCGGTCCACCGGATCAGCCTCTGTTGAACATCGAAGCGATTCGTAACCCTGAAGCGACGGAAAACGACGTTATTGCTGGCGTACGCGTTACCGGTTCCGCCGACGAACCGAAGGCGGAGATCTTCTCTGACCCGGCGATGTCGCAGCAGGAAGCCCTCTCTTATCTGCTGCGTGGACAAGGTCTGGACAGCGGTCAGAGCGACAGCGCGGCGATGACCTCGATGTTAGTGGGTCTGGGGGTTGCACAAAGTGGGCAGGTTGTGGGTAAAATCGGCGAGACGTTCGGCGTAAGCAATCTGGCGCTGGACACCCAGGGCGTGGGTGACTCCTCGCAGGTGGTGGTCAGCGGCTATGTACTGCCGGGTCTGCAGGTAAAATATGGTGTGGGGATCTTTGACTCACTGGCAACACTCACGTTACGCTATCGCCTGATGCCTAAGCTATATCTGGAAGCAGTGTCCGGCGTAGACCAGGCACTTGATCTGCTCTATCAGTTTGAGTTTTAGCAATGCGAATATTTGTCTACGGCAGTTTACGAACCAGGCAAGGCAACAGTCACTGGATGACCAATGCCCAGCTACTGGGGAATTACGATATCGAGAACTACCAGTTGTACAGCCTGGGCCACTATCCAGGCGCGGTTCCGGGCGAAGGAACAGTACAGGGTGAAGTTTATCGTATTGATAACGCGACGCTTGCCGAACTTGATGCCTTGCGCACCAGGGGCGGTGAATACGCACGCCAGTTGATCCAGACGCCGTACGGAAGCGCGTGGATGTATGTCTACCAGCGTCCGGTCGAAGGGTTAACGCGGATTGTAAGCGGTAACTGGTTAGACAGAGACCAGTACTGAAAAAAAACAGCGCCACCGTGAGGTGGCGTTGTTTTTTTACGCCTCTTGCCGGGTGGCGCTACGCTTACCCGGCCTACATGTTCACTGTAGGCCCAGCTGCGCGCCCGCCACAAAAAAAGCCCCGACGTGCGGGGCTTTCATCAATCGGCAGTAAGAATTACTTCTTAGCAGCGCGTTCGAAAGAGGAGATGATTTCCGCTTTCGCTGCTTCTGCGTTGTCCCAGCCGTCAACTTTAACCCACTTGCCTTTTTCGAGATCTTTGTAGTGCTCGAAGAAGTGAGTGATCTGCGCTTTCAGCAGCTCTGGCAGGTCGTTCACATCTTTGATGTGATCGTACTCTTTGCTCAGCTTGGTGTGCGGTACCGCAACCAGCTTCGCATCTTCACCGGATTCGTCGGTCATTTTCAGCACGCCAACTGGACGGCAGCGAATGACGGAGCCTGGCTCCAGTGGGTATGGCGTTGGGACCAGCACGTCAACCGGGTCACCGTCCAGAGACAGGGTATGGTTGATGTAACCGTAGTTGCACGGATAGAACATCGCGGTAGACATGAAACGGTCTACGAACAGGGCGCCGCTCTCTTTGTCCACTTCGTATTTGATCGGATCTGCGTTAGCCGGGATTTCGATAACTACGTAGATGTCTTCTGGCAGTTCTTTACCCGCTGGGACGTTGAGTAAGCTCATGTCGGTGTCCTTTAAAATGGATGGTAAACAAGTGGCAGGTATTATAGCCAACTCGCGCTGAATGTCTCCGCCTGTTTTCGCCTTCTCTCAGCGTTCTTCCCACTTTTCAGACCGATTCCATGACAGAAAAATCCATAAACTCAGCCGCATTTTTCATGGAGAAATGAAAGCGATTACAAACTTGTGATTAACGTTTTATTCACTTTTCTGAAGTGTGATGTAACGCAATTCGTTACATATTTCATGGGCTATAGTCATTCCGCAGAACATCTTTTAACCAACAATAACTCACCCTACGAGGACGTTCATATGTGGAAGCGCTTACTCCTGGTCACAGCAGTTTCGGCAGCCATGTCGTCTATGGCGATGGCCGCTCCCTTAACCGTAGGTTTTTCGCAGGTCGGCTCTGAATCTGGCTGGCGAGCGGCAGAAACCAACGTGGCGAAAAGCGAAGCTCAGAAACGCGGTATTACCCTGAAAATCGCCGATGGTCAGCAAAAACAAGAGAATCAGATCAAAGCCGTGCGCTCCTTTATCGCCCAGGGCGTGGATGCCATCTTTATTGCACCCGTCGTGGCAACCGGCTGGGAACCCGTCCTGAAGGAAGCGAAAGACGCTGAGATCCCGGTCTTCCTGCTCGACCGTTCCATCGACGTCAAAGAAAAATCCCTTTATATGACAACCGTCACCGCTAACAACGTGCTTGAAGGGCAGTTGATTGGCGACTGGCTGGTGAAACAGGTCGACGGCAAGCCGTGTAACGTCGTTGAGCTGCAGGGCACCGTCGGCGCGAGCGTGGCCATCGACCGTAAAAAAGGCTTTGCTGAAGCCATCGCGAAAGCGCCAAACATCAAGATCATCCGCTCTCAGTCCGGCGACTTTACCCGTAGTAAAGGTAAAGAGGTCATGGAGAGCTTCATTAAGGCTGAAAACAACGGCAAGAATATCTGCATGGTTTACGCCCACAACGATGACATGGTAATCGGCGCGATTCAGGCAATTAAAGAAGCGGGCCTGAAGCCGGGCAAAGATATCCTCACCGGCTCTATCGACGGCGTGCCGGATATCTACAAAGCGATGATTGACGGCGAAGCCAACGCCAGCGTGGAGCTGACGCCAAACATGGCGGGCCCGGCATTCGACGCGCTGGAGAAATTCAAGAAAGACGGCACGATGCCGGAGAAAGTGACGGTTACCAAATCCACGCTCTACCTGCCTGACACGGCGAAAGAAGAGTTAGAGAAGAAGAAAAATATGGGCTACTAAGCCTGTCTGAACATGCCGGGTGGCGCTGCGCCATCCGGCTTGATGCAGGGGGAAACCATGACCACTGAACAACACCAGGAAATCCTCCGCACAGAGGGCTTGAGCAAATTCTTCCCCGGCGTAAAAGCGCTGGATAACGTTGATTTTAGCCTGCGGCGTGGGGAGATCATGGCGCTGCTGGGCGAGAACGGCGCGGGAAAATCGACGCTGATTAAATCCCTGACCGGCGTTTATCACGCCGACCGCGGCACCATCTGGCTGGAAGGCAACGCCATTTCGCCAAAAAATACCGCCCATGCCCAACAGCTGGGGATCGGGACGGTCTATCAGGAAGTGAACCTGCTGCCGAATATGTCGGTGGCGGATAATCTGTTTATTGGCCGTGAGCCGCGACGCTTTGGCCTGCTGCGCCGCAAAGAGATGGAGGCGCGGGCGACAAAGCTGATGGAATCCTACGGCTTCTCCCTCGACGTCCGCGAGCCGCTGAACCGCTTTTCCGTGGCGATGCAGCAGATCGTTGCCATCTGTCGCGCGATCGATCTCTCCGCGAAGGTACTCATCCTGGACGAACCCACCGCCAGCCTCGATACCCAGGAAGTGGAGATGCTCTTTACCCTGATGCGCCAGCTGCGCGATCAGGGCGTAAGCCTGATCTTCGTTACCCACTTCCTCGATCAGGTATATGAGGTGAGCGATCGCATTACGGTGCTGCGCAACGGCAGCTTTGTTGGCTGCCGCGAAACCCGCGAGCTGCCGCAGATCGAGCTGGTGAAAATGATGCTGGGTCGTGAGCTGGAAACCAACGCCCTCCAGCGCGCAGGGCGCACGCTGCTGAGCGAGAAACCGGTCGCCGCGTTCAGCGATTACGGCAAAAAAGGAGTGATATCGCCGTTTAACCTTGAGGTGCGGCCGGGCGAAATTGTCGGGCTGGCGGGCCTGCTAGGCTCGGGCCGAACCGAAACCGCCGAGGTGATCTTCGGGATCAAGCCCGCGGACAGCGGCAGCGCGCTGATCAAGGGCAAACCGCAAACCCTGCGATCGCCGCATCAGGCCTCCTGTCTGGGCGTCGGCTTCTGCCCGGAAGATCGGAAAACGGACGGTATCATTGCCGCGGCCTCGGTGCGGGAGAATATCATTCTGGCGCTGCAGGCCCAGCGCGGCTGGCTGCGCCCGATCCCCCGTAAAGAGCAAAATGCCATAGCCGAGCGCTTTATCCGCCAGCTCGGCATCCGCACCCCGAGCGCGGAACAGCCGATCGAGTTCCTCTCCGGCGGCAACCAGCAGAAGGTGCTGTTGTCGCGCTGGCTGCTGACCAAACCGCAGTTCCTGATCCTCGACGAACCGACCCGCGGCATTGACGTGGGGGCGCACGCCGAAATTATCCGGCTTATCGAAACCCTGTGTGCAGACGGTCTGGCCCTGCTCGTCATTTCGTCCGAGCTGGAGGAGCTGGTAGGTTATGCCGATCGCGTCATTATCATGCGCGATCGCAAGCAGGTGGCAGAGATCCCGCTGGATAAGCTGTCCGTTCCGGCGATCATGAATGCCATTGCGGCATAAGGAGTGAATCGTGATGTCCCGTTCGCTTTCGCAAACCGGTGAGTCAAAGCGCCGCTTCAACTGGCCAACCGGCACGCCGCAAATCGCGGCGCTGCTGGTGGTACTGCTGGTTGACAGCCTTGTCGCACCGCATTTCTTCCAGATTATCGTGCAGGATGGTCGCCTGTTTGGCAGCCCGATAGACATCCTGAACCGTGCTGCGCCCGTAGCGCTGCTGGCCATCGGGATGACGCTGGTCATTGCCACCGGCGGGATTGATCTCTCCGTCGGCGCGGTGATGGCTATCGCCGGGGCCACTGCAGCCGCCATGACCGTGGCCGGACACAGCCTGCCGGTGGTACTGCTGGCGGCGTTAGGCACCGGCGTGCTGGCCGGATTATGGAACGGTATTCTGGTGGCGGTGCTGAAAATTCAGCCCTTTGTCGCCACGCTTATCTTAATGGTGGCCGGGCGTGGGGTGGCGCAGCTGATTACCTCCGGCCAGATTGTCACTTTTAACTCCCCGAGCCTGGCGTGGCTTGGTAGCGGCAACCTTCTGTTCTTCCCGACGCCGGTGATTATTGCCCTGGCCACGCTGGTTGTCTTTTGGCTCTTCACCCGTAAAACGGCGCTCGGCATGTTCATTGAAGCCGTCGGGATCAACATTCGCGCCGCGCGCAACGCCGGGGTCAACACGCGGCTGATGGTGATGCTGACCTACGTGCTGAGCGGTATCTGCGCCGCCATCGCAGGGGTGATCGTCGCGGCGGATATCCGCGGAGCCGATGCCAACAACGCCGGGCTCTGGCTGGAGCTGGACGCAATCCTGGCGGTGGTCATCGGCGGCGGGTCGCTGATGGGCGGGCGCTTTAACCTGCTGCTCTCGGTGATCGGCGCGCTGATCATTCAGGGCATGAACACCGGGATCCTGCTTTCGGGATTCCAGCCGGAACTCAATCAGGTGGTGAAAGCGGTGGTCGTGCTCTGCGTTCTGATCGTCCAGTCGCCGCGCTTTGTCAGCATCATTAAGGGGATCCGTGGCCATGATAAAACGTAATTTGCCGTTGATGATCACGCTGGGCGTGTTTGTGCTGGGGTATCTCTACTGCCTCACCCAGTTTCCCGGTTTCGCCTCCACGCGTGTGATCTGCAATATACTGACCGATAACGCTTTTTTAGGCATCATCGCCGTCGGGATGACCTTTGTGATCCTCTCCGGCGGGATCGATCTCTCCGTCGGCTCGGTGATCGCGTTTACGGGCGTGTTCCTCGCGAAGGCGATCGGCTTCTGGGGGATCTCTCCCCTGGTGGCGTTTCCGCTGGTACTGGCGATGGGCTGCGCGTTTGGTGCCTTTATGGGGCTGCTGATCGACGCGCTAAAAATCCCGGCGTTTATCATTACCCTCGCGGGGATGTTCTTCCTCCGTGGGGTCAGCTACCTGGTGTCGGAAGAGTCGATTCCCATTAACCATCCGGTGTACGACACGCTCTCCAGCCTGGCGTGGAAAATTCCCGGCGGCGGTCGTCTGAGCGCGATGGGGCTGCTGATGCTGGGCGTTGTGGTGATCGGCATCTTCCTCGCCCACCGTACCCGGTTTGGCAATCAGGTTTACGCCATCGGCGGTAACGCTACGTCGGCAAACCTGATGGGGATCTCGACCCGCAGCACTACCATCCGCATCTATATGCTCTCGACAGGCCTGGCGACGCTGGCGGGTATCGTCTTCTCGGTGTATACCCAAGCGGGCTATGCCCTTGCAGGCGTTGGCGTTGAGCTGGATGCGATTGCTTCTGTGGTCATCGGCGGTACGCTGCTTAGCGGCGGCGTGGGTACGGTGCTGGGGACGCTGTTCGGCGTGGCGATTCAGGGACTGATACAAACCTATATCAACTTTGACGGCACGCTCAGCTCGTGGTGGACGAAGATCGCCATCGGCATTCTGCTGTTTATTTTTATTGCCCTGCAGCGCGGCCTGACGGTGCTCTGGGAGAACCGTCAAAGCTCACCTGTTACCCGCGTAAACACATCGGTAACAGAGCGATAACACGCTGAATTTGCTTAAAGTCTAAACATTTTCCGGTAGCGGCCGATACTCTTTTTTTATGCCCAGAAATATCTCGCTACCGGAAATAATATCATGCTTAAAACGCTATCGATTCGTACCGGCTTGCTCTCTTTACTGGCCGTTATGACCCTTCTGCTGCTGATTGTCAGCGGCATTGGCATTTATGCCCTCACACAGAGTTCTTCTTCGCTGCAGCGCATTAATCACCTTCAGGGTGAGCAGATGGTGCAGCTCAATTCAGGCTATACGCTGATCCTGCGCGCGCGCAATGAAGCGGGCCAGGCCGTCCGCATGATGGAAATCGGCATGCTGGACGATGCGGCCAAAGCGGTAAAAAACATCAATCAGGAAGTTGCCCTGGCCCAGAAAACGCTGAAAGGCGTGATCGACGGCGGCGTGGCTGACGAGCAGGGACAACAGCTGCTCGACAAAGTGTCAGCCAGCCTGGCGACGTATAGCCAGAAGGGGATCAACCCGATGTTGAAAACCCTGAACGACCAGAGCGCGGACGGGTATTACGATCTGCTGGAGAAGACGCTGATCCCGGTGGCAAAACAGTTTGATAACGATATGCAGGCGTTTCAGAAATGGAGCGAAGCGCGTGGTCAGGCGGAAGTGAGTGCCGTACAGTCGAGTAAAACCCGCGTGCTGATCCTGATTATCGTCGCCGCGCTGCTGACGGCGGGCATTATCGTGCTCGCGTGGCTGGTGCTGCGCCATATGCTGCTCCAGCCGCTCTCGGCCTCCATTGCTCAGCTGGAGAACGTGGCGGCGGGGGATTTAACCCATACGCTTGCCGCGCCCGCGAGTCAGGAGTTTAACCGCCTCAACGCGGTGATAGAGGAAATGCGACAGTCGCTGATGAACTCGGTAATGCGGGTACGCGATGCCAGCTCGCAAATTGACACCGGCAGCCGCGAACTGACCCTGGGAAACCGCGATCTTGCCGAGCGTACGGAATCCACCGCCACGTCGCTGGAGCAGACGGCGGCCAGCATGGAACAAATCACCGCGACGGTGAAACTCAACGCGGATAACGCCGAGCAGGCGCACCAGCTGGCGAAGTCGGTGTCCGATACGGCCGATCACGGCAGCGAAATGGTCTGCTACGTGATTGAAAAAATGCGCGATATCTCCGGCAGCTCGGCGCGCATCGCCGACATCCTGAGCGTGATCGACGGTATTGCCTTCCAGACCAATATTCTGGCGCTTAACGCCTCCGTGGAAGCGGCGCGCGCGGGCGAGCAAGGGCGTGGTTTTGCCGTCGTCGCGGGCGAGGTGCGAAACCTTGCCAGCCGCAGCGCCGACGCGGCGAAAGAGATCCGATCGCTTATCAGTGATTCGCAGACCCACGTTAACGAGGGCAGCGAGCTGGCTCAGCAGGCTGGCGAAACGATGGATGAGATCGCAACAGAAGTGCTGCGCATGACCAAACTGATGCGCGAGATTGCGACCGCGTCCCAGGAGCAGAGCCGCGGCATTGAGCAGGTGAATATTGCGGTGAATCAGATGGACGAAACCGCGCAGCAGAATGCGGCGCTGGTGCAGCAATCCTCCGCTGCGACCCGCTCCCTTGAGGAGCAGTCGCGTCAGCTGATGGAAGCGATGTCATCATTCAAAGTGACGACTCAGACCGCTGCATAATATTACTCAACCCCGGTACGTTCTGTGCCGGGGTTTTATTTTTCCCGGAATTAATTGCCGCAATATTATCGTGAATTTCACCCATTAATATTTCCAGCGAGCTGGTTAAGGCTAACGCTTTTTCCGTCGGTTCAAGATATAAACCTTTTCGGAAAAATAATGGTTCATCAAAGAGTTGATTAAAACGCTTTAAGGCCAGACTTACCGCGGGGCGTGACATCTCCAGACGCAAAGAGGCTTTTGCCATGCTGCCGCAGCGGACGATTTCAATAAATACAGGGATAAGATTTAAATCAATGCCGGTATTAGCACGGGAATAATTGTTCATTGCGATTCTGCTCCACGAAATATCTGTCAAACTGTTATGGAAATAATGCAGGAGCATTGGTGAATATTAAAGCATGTTTTTTATAAACACTTATACGGTAAAATATATAAATGACAGGGGAGCCAGAACGGCTCCCCTGAAGAGAGATATTACGCGTCCGGGTACTCACGGATAAAACGTTCAACGTCTTCAACCATGTGGTTGTTGCCGACGAAGAATGAACGGCGCTGGTGAAGACTTTCCGGCACGATATCCAGAATACGCTCTTTACCGTCGCTCGCCTTGCCGCCCGCCTGTTCGGCGAGGAATGCCATCGGGTTGCACTCGTACAGCAGACGCAGTTTCCCGTCCGGATGGCTGGCGGTGCTTGGGTAGAGATAGATACCGCCTTTCAGCAGGTTACGGTGGAAATCAGCGACCAGAGAGCCAATATAGCGGGACGTGTAAGGGCGCTGGGTCGCTTTATCTTCTTCCTGGCAGAATTTAATGTACTTCTTCACGCCGTTCGGGAATCGGATGTAGTTGCCTTCGTTGATGGAGTAGGTGTTGCCCTTTTCCGGGAAGCGCATGCGTTCCTGGCTCAGGCAGAAAACGCCCAGTGAAGGATCGTACGTAAAGGCGTGAACCCCGCATCCGGTGGTATACACCAGCATGGTGGAGGAGCCATAAACGACGTAACCGGCAGCAACCTGATTAATGCCAGGCTGCAGGAAATCTTCTTCGGTCACCGGCGTGCCAACAGGCGTGACGCGGCGATAGATGGAGAAAATGGTACCGACAGAAACGTTAACGTCGATGTTTGAGGAACCGTCGAGCGGATCCATCAGAACAACGTATTTAGCGTGTTCACACCCTTCGAAAACAACAATTTCATCTTCTTCTTCAGAGGCGATACCCGCAACGATGTCGCGCGCGCGCAGTGCAGCTTTCAGTTTTTCATTTGCGAACAGATCGAGTTTCTGTTGAACCTCGCCCTGAACGTTCTCGGCACCGCTGGCACCCAGGATATCGACCAGACCGGCCTTGTTGATATCGCGGTGGATGATCTTAGCGCCCAGCTTTATTGCCGACAGCAAAGCAGTGAGTTCACCGGTAGCATGAGAGAACTCGTGCTGCTTTTCGACAATAAATTCACCTAACGTTTTCATAACACTTTCCCTGCATCTTTGTGAGTAGAGCGATTGTATGTTCACTAAAACGACTAAAGCCCAACAATCTTAACAAATATTCAAATAGTAGCGCAGAGGTGAATCGCGCCAGCAACATACGGATTTACCTGAAATGCGTTTCACAGCCGCTAACATGTGAGTAAAATGTGCGCCACATTGAAGAAGGATAGTGACGTATGCGCATTCATATATTGGGGATTTGTGGCACTTTCATGGGCGGACTGGCAATGCTGGCGCGCTCGCTGGGCCATGAAGTGACAGGTTCGGACGCCAATGTGTATCCGCCAATGAGCACACTTCTGGAAAAACAGGGCATCTCTTTAATTCAGGGTTACGATGCCAGCCAGCTGGATCCCGAGCCGGACCTGGTGATCGTTGGTAACGCGATGACCCGCGGCAATCCTTGCGTCGAGGCGGTACTGGAACGCAATATTCCGTTCATGTCCGGCCCGCAGTGGCTGCATGACTTCGTCCTGCGCGACCGCTGGGTGGTTGCCGTTGCCGGTACTCATGGCAAAACCACGACCGCGGGCATGGCAACCTGGATCCTCGAAGCCTGCGGCTATAAGCCGGGCTTCGTGATCGGCGGCGTACCGGGTAATTTCGACGTTTCTGCGCGTCTGGGTGACAGCCCGTTCTTCGTGATCGAAGCCGACGAATACGACTGCGCGTTCTTCGACAAGCGCTCCAAGTTCGTGCATTACTGCCCGCGCACCCTGATCCTCAACAACCTTGAGTTCGACCACGCGGATATTTTTGACGATCTGAAAGCGATTCAGAAACAGTTCCACCATCTGGTGCGCATTGTTCCAGGTCAGGGGCGCATCATCCTGCCGGAGAACGATATCAACCTGAAGCAGACTCTGGCGATGGGCTGCTGGAGCGAGCAGGAGCTGGTGGGCGAGCAGGGCCACTGGCAGGCGAAGAAACTCAACGCCGATGCCTCCGAGTGGGAAGTGCTGCTCGACGGTGAAAAAGTGGGTGAGGTGAAGTGGGGCCTGGTGGGCGAGCACAACATGCACAACGGCCTGATGGCCATTGCTGCGGCGCGTCATGTCGGCGTTCTGCCTGCGGATGCAGCCAACGCGCTGGGCTCGTTTATCAATGCCCGCCGCCGTCTGGAACTGCGCGGTGAAGCCCACGGCGTTACCGTGTATGACGATTTCGCGCACCACCCAACGGCCATTCTGGCAACGCTTGCCGCCCTGCGTGGCAAGGTCGGCGGTACCGCGCGCATTCTGGCGGTGCTGGAACCGCGTTCGAATACCATGAAGATGGGCATCTGCAAAGACGATCTGGCGCCGTCGTTAGGGCGTGCCGATGAAGTCTTCCTGCTGCAGCCGCAGCATATTCCGTGGCAGGTGGCTGAAGTAGCCGACGCCTGCATTCAGCCTGCGCACTGGAGTGCGGATGTGGATGCGCTCGCGGATATGGTGGTGAAAGCCGCTCAGCCCGGCGACCATATTCTGGTGATGAGTAACGGCGGGTTCGGTGGGATCCATCAGAAGCTGCTGGACGGTCTGGCGAAGAAAGCGGAAGCGGCAGCCGACGCGTAAAAAAAAGCCCGGTGGCGCTCGCGCTTACCGGGCCTACGTTCTTTTCTCCCTCGCCCCTCCGGGGTGAGGGGAACGAATTACTCTTCGTTCTCAGACAGCTCGCGCAGATACTGGAAAATCAGGCGCGCGGACTTCGGCGGCTTATTCCCTTCTTTCTCTTTCTTCGCGTTGCGGATCAAGGAACGCAGCTGCTGGCGGTCGGCATCCGGCCACAGGTTCAGCACTTCCGGCACGGCATCATCACCCTGTTCAATCAGACGATCGCGGATCTGCTCCAGCTTATGAAACAGCGCAACCTGCTGGTTGTGGCGGTTTTTCAGCTTGTCCAGCGCCTGGCGGATCGGATCGACGTCGCGCTGACGCAGCATTTTCCCGATAAGCTGAAGCTGGCGACGACGGCCTTCTTTTTTGATTTTCTGTGCCAGTTCAATGGCATCGCGCAGATCCTGGTCGAGCGGGATCTTGTCCAGCGCGTTTTTGCCCAGCTCTACCATTTCCGCGCCAAGCTGTTTTAACTCTTCGGCGTCACGTTTAATTTCACTTTTACTGACCCAGATGATCTCATCATCTTCGTCTTCGATGTCATCACCGGGAACGTCGTCGAGCCAGTCTTCGGGCTGCTTAGTCATGTCAGGCTCCTTAAAAAAAGAGGCTAATGTTACCAGTTAAGACGCGCACTGAAAAACGGTTCTCTGTTAGACTTCAGATAACTCTCTCTTACAGTATGGCATTTGCGATGAAAGTAACCTCACAAGTTGAAGCGCAGCGTAAGATTCTTGAAGAAGCCGTCTCCACCGCGCTGATGCTTGCTTCAGAAAAATCAGATGGCGCCGAAGTGGCGGTCAGCAAAACCACCGGCATCAGCGTGAGTACCCGCTATGGTGAAGTGGAGAATGTAGAATTCAACAGCGATGGCGCGCTTGGGATCACGGTGTATCACCAGAATCGCAAAGGCAGCGCGTCATCCACCGATCTCAGCCCGGATGCCATCGCCCGTACGGTGCAGGCCGCGCTGGATATCGCCCGCTACACCTCGCCGGATCCTTACGCCGGCGTGGCGGATAAAGATCTGCTGGCGTTTGACGCGCCGGATCTCGATCTGTTCCACCCTGCGGAAGTGACCCCGGACGAAGCGATCGAGCTGGCCGCGCGCGCGGAGCAGGCTTCCCTGCAGGCGGATAAGCGCATCACCAATACCGAAGGCGGCAGCTTCAACAGCCACTACGGCATCAAAGTCTTCGGCAACAGCCACGGCATGCTGCAGGGCTACTGCTCTACCCGCCACTCGCTCTCCAGCTGCGTCATCGCCGAAGAAAACGGTGACATGGAGCGTGACTACGCCTACACCATTGGCCGCGCGCTGGGGGATTTGCAGTCTCCTGAGTGGGTGGGTAAAGAGTGCGCCGAACGCACGCTGTCTCGCCTGTCGCCGCGTAAACTCTCCACCATGAAAGCGCCGGTTATCTTTGCCAACGAAGTGGCGACCGGTCTGTTTGGCCATCTGGTGGGCGCTATCGCGGGCGGCTCCGTTTACCGTAAATCGACCTTCCTGCTCGACTCGCTGGGCAAGCAGATCCTGCCGGAATGGCTGACCATCGAAGAGCATCCGCACCTGCTGAAAGGCCTGGCCTCCACGCCGTTCGACAGCGAAGGCGTGCGCACGGAGCGTCGTGACATAGTGAAGGACGGCATTCTGACCCAGTGGCTTCTGACCAACTACTCCGCGCGCAAGCTGGGGCTGAAAAGCACCGGGCACGCGGGCGGTATTCACAACTGGCGCATTGCCGGGCAGGGCCTCAACTTTGAGCAGATGCTGAAAGAGATGGGCACCGGTCTGGTGGTGACCGAGCTGATGGGTCAGGGCGTCAGCGGCATCACCGGAGACTACTCGCGCGGCGCGGCGGGCTTCTGGGTGGAAAACGGCGAAATCCAGTATCCGGTGAGCGAAATTACTATCGCCGGCAACCTGAAGGATATGTGGCGCAATATCGTTACGGTCGGTAACGATATTGAAACACGCAGCAATATACAGTGTGGTTCTGTATTACTCCCGGAAATGAAAATCGCCGGACAATAGAGATAGCGTTTTGTTAATAATAAAAAAGGAAGTGAGCAATGCGTAAACATCTGTTAGCGATCGTCGCGGCTTCAACGCTGGTTCTTGGCTCTTCTGCGTTTGCTGCCGATCTTGAAGACGACATGGGCATCCTCGGTCAAAACCTGAAGGTGGTGCAGAAAACCGACAATGCGGCGGAAATGAAAGACGCGCTGACCAAAATGCGTGAAGCGGCGCTGGACGCACAAAAAGCGACGCCTCCGAAGCTGGAAAGCAAAGCGGCAGACAGCGCAGAGATGAAAGACTACCGCCACGGCTTTGACGTGCTGGTCGGCCAGATCGACGGCGCGCTGAAGCTGGCTAACGAAGGCAAAGTGAAGGAAGCCCAGGCGGCAGCCGAGCAGTTTGTGACGACCCGTAACACGTATCACAAGAAATACCGTTAACCGATCGCGCATCTGACAAACAACCAGCGGGGGCCAGCGGCCCCCGTTTTTTTTACGCGGTAATAAGTAAACCCTATCGCCATCACATTTTTGCGTCACCACGCCTGAACGTTTCGTTTCCCCGATGCGCGTTTTGCCGCTGGAATACGTGATATTCATCACGCAAATACCGTCATTAATTCAGATTCACCGCATTTATGTGGCACAGATCACTGCTGCGGCTCGCCTTTCCACTTCGAAGTGGAAAACAACTCGCTACAAACAATTCCCCCCCAACGTTAGTTTTATTCCAGAGCCATTAACGGGGTAAGACCAGTGATTAACGGAGCGGTAATGAACGACGTTGGGGAACAGGCGGAGCAAACAGAACAGCTCGCGAACACCATGCTGCAGCAGGTTTATGCCCTGCTGTCCCGGAACAACATCATCCCCAATGCGGTACAGGAGCAGATGCTCACCTCCCACGTGCGCGCCATGGCGCACCGGTCCGTGACCGGCGAGCCGCTGCCGGAGGTTGAAGCAGAGCTGTTTGACGAAATTTCACCGGATTCAATGCGGCTCGCCCGTGAAGTGGTCGCGCAGTTTGGCAATCTTCCTGATGAAGAAGCCTGGCTGCTCTCCGTTCACTTTGAAGTCGCGAAAGACAACCTTTAAGGAGCAACACATGGAACAGATTACAGTCGTGATTGGCGATCGCCTGGGTAAAGGTCAGAAAGTGGCTGCCGGTGTGGAAAAAGCAGGTGGACGCGCGGTTGTCGTACCGGGCATGGCGGCAGACATGAAGCTCGGCGACATGATGAAAGCGGAAAACGCCACCTTCGGTATTTCCTTTTGCGGCAGCGGCGGCGCGGGTGCCATCACCGCCCAGACCAAATACGGCTACAAGGCCAAATACGGCATGCGTTCCGTGGAAGAGGGCGTGACCGCCATCAACGAAGGCTGCAACGTGCTGGGCTTTGGCTTTATGGATAAAGAAGAGCTGGGCGAGCGTCTGGTACAGGCGTGGCAGAAGAAATACGGCGCATAAGCATGAAAGAACAGTTCACAACCACGGTGAGAGTGAAGGGGAAGGGCGACGCCAAAGCGCGCGCCTTTGCCGACGCGCTCAACCACGTTCAGGCCGCGGTGATGAAAGCCTCACCGCATATCTTACTGCGTATTGAGCCACAGGATGTGCAGGTCGTTCAGGCGCAAGAAGCGGTGCGTAAAGAAGCGTTTCTGTTCTTCTTTCTGCGCCGGGAAAGACGCACCTACAGCGTGGAGCTGGATGTGACCGTCAACGTGACCGCTATCAATCTTGACCAGGTGGATTTCGTCACGCAACGCTGATTATTCATAAAAGGGCAGACTGATGTTCTTAATTATATTAATAAAATCGCTCATCATTGGCGGCCTGGTTGGCGTCGGTGTCGGAGCCGGGGCTGCACGCATGTTTCATGCGCCTACCACTCAGGGTATGGGCGCGTTTCGTACGTTGGGGGAACTGAACTCCTGTGAAGGGGATCCGGCGTCCCACTTCTCCTTTGGGTTAGGTTTCTTCTTTAACGCCTGGGCCTCTTCCGTGGCCGCAGGTGCCTTCACACAGGACGTTGACCACCGCATCATCCCGAACTGGGGTGCTGCTGCACTGATGATCAAAAACCGTAACGTCGGCGAAACGCTGCACGACCCGCGCAAAATGGCGATTGCCTGCGGCCTGATCGGCATGATTGTCGTGACCTTCCTTAACCTTACCGCCTCCTCCGTGCCGGCTGCCCTTCAGGTCACCGCCGTGAAGGTGCTGGTGCCGGCGGCAAACCTGCTGGTGAACACCGTGATGCCGGTGATCTTCTGGCTGGCGGCTATCGATGCGGGTAAAAAATCGGGCTTCTGGGCCACCATTTTTGGCGGCGCGGCGCAGCTGATTATGGGGAACGCCGTACCGGGCCTGGTGCTGGGGATCCTGATCGGTAAAGGCGTAGAAGAGAGCGGCTGGAACCACGTCACCAAAGTGATGATGGCGGCTATCGTCCTGCTCTTCGTGCTGAGCGGCTTCTTCCGCGGCTTCGACATGAAGATGATTGAATCCTTCCATCTGACCGTGCCGAACTGGCTCGACATGATCCACAACTCGCTCAGCGGTAAATAACAGGAGCCTCTAAATGGAACAGAATAAAGGTTTTTGGTATGCCGACTGGTCGTTCCCGATCTTCGTTGGCCTGCTCTCCTCCGGCGTGTTTGCCGGGACGCACATGTACTACCTCTACGGCATCGGCGCGTTTAACGAAGTGGCCTTCGTGGCGATGCTGAAAGCGGGCATTGATACCGGCGTTTACGGCGCGGTGGCGGCGTTTGGCGCGAGCTTCCTGTTCGCCCGTATTATCGAAGGGTCGCTGGTTGGTATTCTCGACATCGGCGGCGCGATCCAGACCGGCGTGGGCCTTGGCGTTCCGGCGCTGCTGCTGGGCGCGGGGATCATGTTCCCGGTGACCAACTTCATTGCTTCGCTGATCACCGGCCTGGTGATTGGCCTGGCGATTGGCTACGTCATCATCCTGGCGCGTAAGTTCACTATCAACCAGAGCAACTCCACCTACGGCGCAGACGTGATGATGGGGGCTGGCAACGCCTCCGGCCGCTTCCTCGGGCCGTTGATTATTCTCAGCGCCATGACCGCCTCCATTCCAATCGGCGTCGGTTCGCTGGTGGGTGCGCTGCTGTTCTACATCTGGCAGAAGCCGATTACCGGTGGCGCTATCCTCGGCGCGATGATTCTGGGCTGGCTGTTCCCGGTCGCCCTTTAATACCCGCGGGCGCTCCGACGCCCGCCTTTTCAGGAGATCCTCATGTTTGATTTACTCCTGCGCCGCGTGCGCCGCGTGCGCCTCGCCGACGATACCCTGACCGATATCGCGATTCAGGACGGGAAGATTGCCGCGACGGGCGACATTGACGCTCCCGCTCGCAAGACGGTTGATCTTAACGGTGAAGTGTTCGTCAGCGCAGGCTGGATTGACTCCCACGTACACTGCTATCCGAATTCCCCGATTTACCACGACGAGCCGGACAGCGTGGGCATTGCCACCGGCGTCACCACCGTAGTGGACGCGGGCAGTACCGGGGCCGACGACGTGGACGATTTCTATGCGATCACCCGCAGGGCCTCCACCGAGGTCTTTGCCCTGCTGAACATCTCCCGCGTGGGGCTGATTGCCCAGAACGAGCTGGCCAACATGGCCAATATTGACGCCGACGCGGTGAAGCAGGCGGTGACGCGCCACCCTGATTTTATCGTCGGCCTGAAGGCGCGCATGAGCAGCAGCGTGGTCGGTGAAAACGGCATCACGCCGCTGGAGCGTGCCAAAGCCATTCAGAAAGAGAACGGCGACCTGCCGCTGATGGTTCACATTGGCAACAACCCGCCGAACCTCGACGAAATTGCCGAGCTGCTGAGCTCCGGCGACATTATCACCCACTGCTACAACGGCAAGCCTAACCGCATTCTTACGCCGTCCGGCGAGCTGCGCGCCTCCATTTCCTCCGCCCTGAAGCGCGGCGTGCGTCTGGATGTCGGCCACGGTACGGCGAGCTTTAGCTTTGAGGTGGCGAAACGCGCCATCGCGATGGGCATCCTGCCGCACACCATCAGCTCGGACATCTACTGCCGCAACCGCATCAACGGCCCGGTGGGCTCGCTGGCAAGCGTGATGTCGAAGTTTCTCGCCATCGGCATGTCCTTACCGCAGGTGATTGACTGCGTCACCGCGAACGCCGCCGACGGCCTGTGCCTGGCGCGCAAGGGCCGCATTCAGCCGGGTCTCGACGCCGATCTGACGCTATTCACCCTCAAACATCAGCCGACGGTGCTGACGGATGCCGAAAACGACAGCCTGCAGGCTGAATACATTCTGGTGCCGCTTGCCGCGATCCGCGCGGGCAAGGGCTACATGACCGAACAAGGGAGCACGGAACATGCCTTCGATTTATGAGAAGTACAACTTAAAGCAGGTGATCAACACCTCTGGCCGCATGACGGCGCTCGGCGTCTCCACGCCGCGCCCGGAAGTCGTGCAGGCGGCGATGGACGGCATGAATCACTATTTCGAGATGAAGGATCTGGTCAACAAAACCGGGGAATACATCGCGAAGCTGCTGGACGTGGAAGGGGCGACGGTGGTTTCCTGCGCGTCGGCGGGCATTGCCCAGTCCGTGGCGGCGGTGCTGGTAAAAGACAGCGACTGGCTGCTGGAAAACCTGCACGTCACCCCGATTGAGAACAACGAGATCGTCCTGCCGAAAGGCCACAACGTGAACTTCGGCGCGCCGGTGGGCACCATGGTGGCGCTGGGCGGCGGCAGGCTGGTGGAGGCGGGCTACGCCAATGAATGTTCCGCCGATCAGCTGGCGGCGGCGATCACCCCGCGTACGGCGGCGATCATGTACATCAAATCTCACCACTGCGTGCAGAAAAGCATGCTCAGCGTCGAGCAGGCGGCGGTTGTCGCACGTAAACACGACTTGCCGCTCATCGTGGATGCCGCGGCGGAAGAGGATCTGCACGCGTACTACCGTTCCGGCGCGGACCTGGTGATCTACAGCGGCGCGAAGGCGATCGAAGGCCCAACCAGCGGTCTGGTGATCGGCAAAACCCGGTACGTTGAGTGGGTTAAGCGCCAGACGGCGGGCATTGGCCGCGCGATGAAGGTCGGCAAAGAGGGCATTCTCGGCCTGACCTGCGCCATCGAACACTACCTGACGGCCACTAAAGAGAGCGGCGCCGAGATGGTGGCGAAAATGACGCCGTTTATCGACGCGCTCAATACCCTGAACGGCGTGACCGCGCGCGTGGTCTGGGACAGCGCCGGTCGCGATATTGCCCGCACCGAGATTAAGTTTGACGAAGTCACGACCGGCGTCGGCACGGGCGATCTGGTGGCGAAGCTCAAGCAGGGCGAGTACGCCATTTACTTCCGTGGCTACAAGGCCAACGAAGGGATTATTGAGGCGGACGTGCGCAGCGTAAACGCTGACCAGCTGAACATCGTGTACCGCCGCATTAGTGAAGTATTAGGACAGGAGAAAAACGCATGAAACTGACCCCCAACTTTTACCGTGACCGCGTCTGCCTGAACGTGCTGGCTGGCTCAAAGGCCAACGCCAGCGCCATCTACGAGGCGGCGGAAGGCCACGTGCTGGTGGGCGTGCTCTCCAAAAACTACCCGGACGTGGCGAGCGCTGTTGCCGATATGCGCGAATACGCGAAGCTGATTGATAACGCGCTGTCTGTTGGGCTGGGCGCGGGCGACCCGAACCAGTCGGCGATGGTGAGTGAAATCTCCCGTCAGGTACAGCCGCAGCACGTTAACCAGGTTTTCACCGGCGTGGCCACCAGCCGCGCGCTGCTGGGGCAGAATGAGTCCGTAGTCAACGGTCTGGTCTCTCCGACCGGCACCGTTGGCATGGTAAAAATCTCCACCGGCCCGCTGAGCAGCAAAGCGCCGGACGGTATCGTGCCGGTTGAAACCGCGATTGCCCTGCTGAAAGATTTCGGCGGCAGCTCCATCAAATACTTCCCGATGGGCGGCCTCAAGTGCCGTGACGAGTACAAGGCGGTAGCGGAAGTCTGCGCCCGCCACGACTTCTGGCTGGAGCCGACCGGGGGTATCGATCTGGAAAACTATGAGGAGATCCTGCAGATCGCCCTCGACGCGGGCGTGAGCAAAATCATCCCGCATATCTACAGCTCGATTATCGACAAAGCCAGCGGCGATACGCGTCCGGAAGACGTGCGTACGCTGCTGGCGATGACGAAGAAGCTGGTTAAATAAAACAAAACTAAACCGCACATACCTGAAGGAGCCACCATGCACACCCGTACCCTGCTTGTCGCTTCACTCTCAATGTTCGCCACCGCCGCTGTCGCCCAGACGCAATACGCCTGGGTGGGTACCTATAATCCGAACGGTGAAGGGCTGTACCGTTTTACTGTTAACCCGCAAACCGGCGCGCTGAAAGATAAAACGCTGGTGAGCAAACTGCCGAATGCGGCGCAGTTGACCCTTTCACGGGACGGCAGAACGCTGTATCTGGCAAGTGAAGTAGAGCAGGGCGTGGTGCAGGCGCTGCGCGTCGGCGATAACGGTGAGCTGAGCGAGCTGAATAAGGTGGCCTCCGGCGGTGCGGGGCCGGTGTATCTCTCCCTGACGCCGAACGGCAAGCATCTTCTGGTGGCGAACTACGTCAGCGGATCGATTGCCATTTTACCCGTCAACGCAGACGGCAGCCTGGGTGTAGCCACGGACAAACGTCAGGATCAAGGCGAACCGGGCGCGGCGAAGCCGGAAGCTGCCGTCGAGGGCAGTTTCGCGATCAGCGATCATAACGGCCCGCATGCGCACATGATCGCCGCCGATCCGAGCGGGAAATACGTGTTTTCGACCGATCTTGGGCTGGATCGCATCTATCAGTACCGCTTTGACGATCGGACAGGAAAGCTGACGCCGAACGATCCGCCGTTTATCAGCGCCTCCTCAAAAGGGGCCGGGCCGCGCCACTTTGTCTTTACGCCAAAGGGCGATGCCCTGTGGCTGATTAACGAAGAGGCGTCTACGCTCACCCGGTATACCGTGAACGCCAACGGCACCTTAAAAGAGGGCAAAACGCTTTCAGCCCTGCCTGAAGGTTACAAAGGCACCAGCTTTGCTGCCGGTCTGGCGTTAAGCGCAGACGGCAAACAGCTGTATGTGGCTAACCGTTTGCATAACAGCATCGGGCACTTTACCGTAACGGCGGAGGGCACGCTGACGCATCAGGATGACGTGTGGACGCGTGGTGATTACCCGCGCACCCTGACGCTCGATAAGCAGGGACGCTGGCTGTACGTCATGAACCAGCGCAGCGACAACATTACCCGTTTCCGCGTGGCGCAGGACGGGAAATTGAGCTTCGAACCGGACTATACCCCGGTCGGCAGCCCATCCCAGATGGTCATTTCACCTTAAGCCGTAAGAGGACAACGACGTGCGATTTCCGAACCAACGTTTAGCGCAACTTTTCGAACTGTTGCAAAACGAGACGCTGCCGCAGGACGAACTGGCGCAGCGGCTGTCGGTTTCCACGCGAACCGTCCGTGCCGATATCACCGCCCTGAACGCGCTGCTGGCAAGCCACGGCGCGCAGTTTATCTTGAGCCGGGGCAACGGCTACCAGCTCAAAATTGACGATGCGGCGCGGTATCAAGAGCTGCAGGCCTCCCACCCGCGCGCGCTGCGTATCCCCCGCACCGGGCCGGAGCGCGTGCATTATCTGGTGGTGCGTTTTCTGACCTCGGCATTTTCTCTTAAGCTGGAGGATCTGGCGGACGAGTGGTTTGTCAGCCGCGCCACGCTGCAAAGCGACATGGCCGAAGTCCGCGAGTGGTTTCATCGCTATAACCTGACGCTGGAAACGCGTCCGCGCCACGGCATGAAGCTGTTTGGCAGCGAGATGTCGACCCGCGCGTGCCTGACCGATCTGCTCTGGGAGCTGGCCCAGCAGGACAGCCTGAACCCGCTGGTGACCGACGTGGCGCTGAATGCGGGCGTGGCGGAGCAGATGGTGCCGGTGCTGCACGACGCCCTGACGCGTCACCACATTCGCCTGACCGATGAAGGCGAGCTGTTCCTGCGCCTGTACTGCGCGGTGTCGGTACGGCGCATCAGCGAGGGCTATCCGCTGCCGGAATTCCACGCCGAAGACGTGGAAGAGAACGTGCGCGAGGCGGCTAAGGATATCGCCGTCACCATCCAGCAGCTGGCGGGCAAGGCGCTTTCGCCATCAGAGGAGAGCTGGCTGTGCGTGCACATTGCGGCGCGGCAGATTCAGGAGATCGCGCCTAGCGCCATTAACGCTGACGACGACGAGGCGCTGGTCAACTACATCCTGCGCTATATCAACACTCACTATAACTACAACCTGCTCAGCGACGCGCAGCTGCACGCGGATCTGCTCACGCACATCAAAACCATGATCACCCGCGTGCGGTATCAAATCATGATCCCCAATCCGCTGCTGGATAACATCAAGCAGCACTACCCGATGGCGTGGGATATGACGCTGGCGGCGGTGTCGAGCTGGGGCAAATACACGCCGTATGCGATCAGCGAAAACGAGATTGGCTTCCTGGTGCTGCACATTGGCGTCGGGCTGGAGCGCCACTACAACATCGGCTACCAGCGCCAGCCGCGCGTGCTGCTGGTATGCGACGCCGGTAACGCGATGGTCCGCATGATTGAGGCGGTGCTGCAGCGTAAATATCCGCAGATTGAGGTGACGCGCACGCTCACCCTGCGCGAGTACGAGGTTGCGGAAACCATTGGCGAAGACTTTGTGATAGCCACCGCACGCGTCAGCGAAAAGTCGAAACCGGTAGTAACGATCGCCCCGTTCCCGACCGACTATCAGTTAGAACAGATTGGCAAACTGGTGCTCGTGGACCGCACCCGCCCGTGGATGCTGGATAAATACTTCGATGCAGCCCATTTCCGCATTATCGACAAGCCAATCGATCAGCAGACGCTCTTCCGCGAGCTGTGTGAACAGCTTGAGGCAGAAGGCTTTGTCGGCGCGGAGTTTCTGGATTCGGTTGTTGAGCGTGAAGCCATCGTCAGCACCATGCTCGGCGACGGCATTGCGCTCCCGCACTCCCTCGGCCTGCTGGCGCAGAAAACGGTGGTCTACACCGTGCTCGCCCCGCAAGGCGTTCAGTGGGGCGACGAAACCGCGCACGTTATCTTCCTGCTCGCCATCAGCAAAAGCGAGTACGAAGAGGCGATGGCGATTTACGATATCTTCGTCACCTTCCTGCGCGAGCGGGCGATGTCGCGGCTCTCTAGCTGCGGAGATTTTGCCGGGTTTAAGGCGGTGGCTATGGAGAGTTTGAGTCGGTTTTGAGGTAAGGGCGGACGGATAACATCCGCCTTTGCTCAACGCAGATGATGCACTACCTGGTTACTGCTGCCGCGCCAGATCAAAGACGGGTCTTTTAAATCCTGCACGAACTTGCCGTCGACCAGCACGTTAATCAGATCCACCACTTCCATCTGCTGCGCATTCAGTTCATCCAGCCTGTAGCCTGTCCAGACCCAGATATCTTTTCCCGCACACTCTGCACGAATGCGCTTCACCAGCTTCAGAATATCCGGCACGTTTTGCGGGTGCAGCGGATCGCCGCCGGAGAGTGAAATCCCCTGGCGTTTGATGCGCGTGTCGTTCAGATCGCGGATGATTTTATCTTCCATCTCCGCGGTGAACGGCATGCCGGAGTTCAGACGCCAGGTGCTTTTGTTGTAACAGCCGGGGCATTCGTGGACGCAGCCTGAAACGAACAGGGTGCAGCGGGTGCCGGGGCCGTTGACGATGTCGACAGGGTAGTACTGGTGATAGTTCATAGCGAATAACTACACCGGGTGGCGCTGCGCTTACCCGGCCTACAAAAGAGAGCGGTCCGTAGGCCCGGTAAGCGCAGCGCCACCGGGCATTAACGTGGCAGAGGATTAACCGATCTGCCCATTCCCCAAATGCTTGACGCGACGCTTCACCTCTTCCTGCTTGCCGGCGTTAAACGGACGCGCGTCCGGGCTACCGAGATAGCCGCATACGCGACGGGTCACGGATACGCGAGCCGCATCGTGGTTGCCGCATTTCGGGCAGGTAAAGCCTTTACTCGTACACTCGAACTCACCGGTAAAGCCGCATTCGTAGCACTCGTCGATAGGCGTGTTGGTCCCGTAATACGGCACGTGCTGGTAGCTGTAATCCCACACGTCCTCCAGCGCCTTAAGGTTGTGCTGAATGTTCGGGTACTCGCCGTAGCAGATGAAGCCGCCGCTGGCGATCGGCGGATACGCCGCTTCGAAGTCGATCTTGTCGTACGGGTTCACCTTTTTCTCCACGTCGAGGTGGAAGCTGTTGGTGTAGTACCCTTTGTCGGTCACGCCTTCCACAATCCCGAACTCGGCGGTGTCCAGACGGCAGAAGCGGTCGCACAGGTTCTCACTCGGCGTGCTGTAGAGGCTAAACCCGTAGCCAGTTTCCTCTTTCCACTGGTCTACCGCGTCGCGCAGGCGCTGAACGATGGCGATCCCTTTTTCGCGCAGGGCTTCGCTGTCGTACATGTGCGTGTCGCCAAACAGCGCGTTGATGGTTTCGTGAATACCGATGTAGCCCAGCGAAATGGACGCGCGACCGTTTTTGAAGAT
Organism: Enterobacter sp. N18-03635; assembly: GCF_004006055.1. Taxonomy (NCBI): domain Bacteria; kingdom Pseudomonadati; phylum Pseudomonadota; class Gammaproteobacteria; order Enterobacterales; family Enterobacteriaceae; genus Enterobacter; species Enterobacter sp. N18-03635. Next base: position 504,024 of record NZ_CP034769.1, read on the forward strand.
CTCGGATACGTCATCGTCCGCCTTCAGGCGCACGCCGCAGGCCCCTTCCATATAGAGGATCGGCGCGACGCGGGCTTTGACCCCTTCAAGACGCGCAATGCGGGTCATCAGCGCTTTGCGCGCCAGCTGCAGACGTTCATCCAGCAGTTTCCAGAACTCAGCTTCATTACCTTTCGCTTCCAGCGCGATGCGCGGCAGGTTCAGGCTGATGACGCCCAGGTTGTTGCGCCCGTCGTGGATCTGCTCGCCGTTTTCATCTTCATACACGCCGAGGAAGCTGCGGCAGCCCATTGGCGTTTTAAACGAACCGGTGACTTTCACAACCTGGTCGTAGTTCAGGATGTCCGGATACATGCGCTTGCTCGCGCACTCCAGCGCCAGCTGTTTGATGTCGTAGTTCGGATCGCCAAACTTGTGGTTCAGGCCGTCGCGAATGGCAAACACCAGTTTTGGGAACACCGCGGTTTTGCGGTTTTTACCGAGGCCAGAAATACGGTTGCGAAGGATCGACTGCTGGATCAGGCGTGATTCCCAGCTGGTGCCCAGGCCAAAGCCGAAGGTCACAAACGGCGTCTGGCCGTTGGCGGTGTGCAGCGTGTTCACCTCATATTCCAGCGACTGGAAGGCATCGTAGCACTCTTTCTCGGTACGGGAGTGCGCGTAGCCGTCAGCGTCCGGGATCTGCCACTCTTCGGCCGTTTTACGGTGCTTGTTGAAGCTTGCCGTCACGAACGGGGCCAGCACTTCATCAATGCGGTTAATGGTGGTGCCGCCATAAATATGGCTGGCGACCTGGGCGATAATCTGCGCCGTGACCGCGGTGGCCGTGGAGATCGACTTAGGCGGTTCAATCTCCGCGTTACCCATTTTAAAACCGTGGGTCAGCATGCCTTTCAGGTCGATCAGCATGCAGTTGAACATCGGGAAGAACGGCGAATAGTCGAGATCGTGGTAGTGAATTTCGCCGCGCTCGTGCGCCGAGACTACGTCGCGCGGCAGCAGATGCTGACGGGCATAGTGTTTGGCGACGATGCCGGCCAGCAGGTCGCGCTGGGTCGGGATCACTTTACTGTCTTTGTTGGCGTTTTCATTGAGCAGGGCAGAGTTGGTCTGCTCTACCAGACCACGGATCTCCTGGTTCAGACGCCCGCGCTTCTCACGCTGCACATCACGATCGTGACGGTACTCAATGTAGGCGCGCGCCAGCTGCTTGTAGGGCCCCGCCATCAGCTGGTTTTCAACCGCGGTCTGGATCTCATTGATATCGACCTGGCTGCGTTCGTTCATCTGGCTGCTAACGACTTCTGCGACGGTGGCGCAGTAATCTGCGTCATCGACTCCCGCTGCTTTAGCTGCACGCAGAATGGCTTCCTGGATGCGCTCTGATTTAAACGGCACTTTACAGCCATCACGTTTCATCACATGCGGTGTCATGATCACTCCATTTTTGAAAACAGGTTATCCACAGAGGTGGAGAAGTCTTCTCCGGGCGTATTCCCCGCCAGGCCAAAGACTTCCCGCGTTCCCAGCTCGTGTTATCCACAATTCCGGCCAGCGTAAGCGCCGTCTTGTTGTTGGAATAGTAGACGATAAATACAAGATGTTGGGTTGGCGTGCATTTTAAGTGCTACATATAGTGATTTGCATCAAACATGTTTGCGATTTATTTGATGCAGAACAAAGTAAAAAAACGAGAGTACAAACGACGGGCGCTTCAGCGATTGTAAAGGCGCGAGAGAAAAATCTGATTAATTACTCAACAAAAACAGTTAAGTAAGCCGGGTGCTGAGCCGCACCCGGCAGGGAATGCTACTGCTGCAACCACCAGACGGCTTCAAACGGACGCAGCGACGTCGTTTGCGGTGTCGGGTAGTTACTCATCAGCACCTGCAACTTACCGCTGAGAAGGTCTGTCTGCCATTCCTGAGGCGTATTACTCAGGTTTGCCGCAACAATCAAGGTCTGTCCCTGCCACTGGCGGCGATAGCACCACAGAGAAGGATGCTCCGGCAGGAGATCTTCATAATCTCCCCACGTCAGCACCGGCAGGGTTTTACGCAGGCCGATCAGCGACTGGTAGGTGTAGAACACCGAATCCGGGTCGTCGAGCGCCGAGCGGGCGTTCACGGTTTCGTAATTATCGCAGACGCCAATCCACGGTTCGCCCTCGCTAAAGCCCGCGTTGTGCGACGCGTCCCACTGCATTGGCGTGCGGCCATTATCCCGGGACTTACTCGCCAGAATCGCCAGTAATTCATCCGGATCGCGGCCGTTGGCGCGCAGTTCCGCGAACATGTTCAGGCTTTCCACGTCGCGGTAATCGGTGATGCGGCTGAAGTGCGGGTTGGTCATCCCCAGCTCCTCACCCTGATAAATATACGGCGTGCCCTGCATGCCGTGCAGTACCATGCCGAGCATCTTCGCGGCGTGAACCCGGTATTCCCCTTCGTCGCCAAAGCGCGACACAATGCGCGGCTGATCGTGGTTACACCAGAACAGCGCGTTCCAGGCTTTGTTGTGCATCCCCTGCTGCCAGTGGCGGAAGAGGGTTTTGAGCGCCACGAAGTCCGGCTTCGCCAGCGTCCATTTTTCGCCGCCCGGGTAGTCCACCTTCAGGTGGTGGAAGTTAAAGGTCATCGACAGCTCGCGCCCGTCGAGCGACGCGTACTGCTGGCAGTTCTCCAGCGAGGTTGACGACATCTCGCCCACCGTCATCAGGTTGCGCGGGGTGAAGACGTCGCGGCTCATCTCCTGGAGATATTCGTGGATGCGCGGCCCGTCAGTGTAGAAGCGGCGACCGTCGCCAATGGTGTCGTCCGGGAAATCCTGATCTTTCGAAATCAGGTTAATGACGTCGAGGCGCAAGCCGTCCACGCCGCGATCGGCCCAGAATTCGCACACCTTTTTCAGCTCGGCGCGCACCGCCGGGTTTTCCCAGTTGAGATCGGCCTGCTCCGGCGCGAAAAGGTGCAGGTAATACTGCTCGCTCTCCGCGTGCCAGCGCCAGGCGTTGCCGCCAAACTTGGAGCGCCAGTTGTTGGGAAGCTGCTCCGGCGTGCCGTCTCGCCAGATGTAGAACTGGCGGTACGGGCTCGCTTTGTTCAGCGACTCGCGGAACCAGGCGTGCTGCGTGGAGGTGTGGTTAAACACCATGTCCAGCACGATGCGAATGCCGCGCGCGTGCGCCTCAGCGACCAGCTCGTCGAAATCATCCAGCGTGCCGTAGGCCGGGTCGATGGCGGTGTAGTTTGCCACGTCGTAGCCGTTGTCCACCTGCGGAGAGATATAAAACGGCGTCAGCCAGATGGCGTCGATGCCGAGGGTTTTCAGGTAGTCCAGACGCTGCGTCACGCCGCGCAGATCGCCGGTGCCGCTGCCGGTGGTGTCCTGGAAACTCTTGGGGTAAATCTGGTAGATAACGCCGTTTTGCCACCAGTGAGGAAGGGTATTCATAGTGTGTTCCTGCAAATGCGAAGGGGCGCAACTGCGCCCCGAAAGAGAGAGATTAAACAATCTGCAGCGAGCCCTGACGGAACTTACGCTGGTAAACCACGGTGGTGAGCGCCATTGGGACGATAATCGCGATGGCCATCGCCAGGGCAAACACCTGCCAGTAAGCGGGCTGGATGGAGAGGATGCCCGGCAGGCCGCCGACGCCAATCCCGTTTGCCATTACGCCGTTCAGTCCGCACACCAGGCCCGCCAGACCGGAACCGATCATCGCGCAGAGCATCGGGAAGCGGTATTTCAGGTTGATACCGTACATCGCCGGTTCGGTGACGCCGAGGTAGGCGGAGATGGCCGCCGGAACGGAGATCTCGCGTTCGTTGTGCTTGCGGCTGACGATGATGATGCCGGTCACCGCGGACGCCTGAGCAATGTTAGACAGGGCGATAATCGGCCAGACCGGCGTGCCGCCGAGGCTCTGGATCATCTGCATATCAATGGCCAGCGTGGTCTGGTGCACGCCGGTGATCACCAGCGGGGCGTACAGGAAGCCAAACAGCGCGGCGCCAATCGGGGCGAAGCTGCCGGTCATCAGGTGACGCACCGCGAAGGCCACGCCGTCACCAATCATGCGGCCAAACGGACCGATAAAGGCGTGCGCCAGGAACACCGCCAGGATCAGCGAGCACACCGGCACCACCACCAGATAAAGGTAATCCGGCACGATGCGCTTCAGTCGTGTTTCAATAAAGCCCAGCGCCAGACCCGCCAGCAGGGCCGGAATGACCTGCGCCTGATAGCCCACTTTGGCGATGGTAAACAGGCCGAAGTTCCACACCTCAGGCACCTGCTGACCAAGTAAGTAAGCGTTCATTAACTGTGGAGAGACCAGCGTGACGCCCAGCACGATTCCGAGAATCGGCGTGCCGCCCATTTTACGCACCGCGGACCAGCAAATCCCGACCGGCAGATAGAAGAAGATCGCCTCGCCAATCAGCCACAGGAAATCGTAAACGGTTTTCAGCGCCGGATACATCTGCGCCAGGGTTTTACCGTCGCTCATCGGCACATCGCCGATGACGTTACGGAAGCCTAAGATCAAGCCCCCACTGATCAGCGCGGGCAGCAGCGGGAAGAAAATCTCCGCGAAGTGGGAAATCAGCTGCTCGTGCCACTTCATATTCTGGCGCGCGGCCTTCTTCGCCTGCTCTTTATCGGCGGAGGAGTGCCCGGTTGTCGCCAGCAGAGCCTGATAGTAATCGCCCACTTCGGTACCAATAACGACCTGGAACTGACCGGCGTTGGTGAAGCAGCCTTTAACCATGGAGAGTTCTTCAATGGCCTTCGGGTTGGCTTTGGCCGGATCGTTCAGCACGAAGCGCAGGCGGGTAATGCAATGGCTGACGGTGGCGATGTTTTCGCGGCCGCCGACCAGGACGATCAGCCGATCGATATCTGCTTGTTTGACTTTACTCATCATGAAACCTCATGACAGATGGTGAGGGGGGTAATGACCTGAGCGCAAGCCTACTCCTTCAGCGTGGCGGCGAAAATGGGAACGTTCCCGAAATCGGGCGAAGATCACAATAATCTGTTTTATGGCGATTACGAAAGGTGAGCGGGAATGACGATCTGACGCGGCTCAGCGCGCCCGTTTATCTGCTCGATCAGCTGCGCGGCGGCCTGTCTGCCGGATTCGGCGTAGCCCGGGTCGACGGTGATGATCTCCGGGTGCAGGAACTTCATCAGCGGCGTGCTGCCGACGCTCGCCACCTGCAGGTTATCGATACGCTGCTCCTGCAGATATTTGCTGGCACCCAGTGCAAGGGTATCCGTGGCGCACACCAGCGCGGTGGTCTGCGGCGTCAGTACGCTGGCGACCTGCTCGTAGCCCTGCTTCATGCCCAGACCCGGCAGGGAGGCCACGGCGGAAAGATTGTGCTTTTTGCAAAAGGCCAGGTAGGCCTCATGACGACGCTTGCCGGTGGTGACGTCCGCGTGCGGGACGCCGAGGAAGCTGATGTGGCGATGGCCTTCGTCAAACAGGCGCTGCATCAGGGTGATAATCGCGCCCTCGTCGTCATAGCAGACGGAGGCAAACCCGTGGGCATCGCGCGCCAGCAGCACCAGCGACGGCTGCCAGGGTTTTAGCATCTCGTCTTTGATGCCGGTAAAGCCGAACAGCACCACGCCGTCAATGTTGCGCCGCTGGAGCATGCCCAGATGCTCTTCCACCAGCTGTGGCGAGAACTGGCTCTCCATCATGATCGGATCATATCCCTGCTCGTAGAAGGCGGGCAGCATGGTCTGCACGGCGAGGTTTTCAGACAGAGAGTCCAGACGCGAGACAATGATGGCGACCACTTTATCGCTTTGCCCGCGCATGGCTCGTGCGGAGCGGGAAGGGGAAAAGCCGTGCTGATTCATAACCGCCTCGACGCGCTCGCGGGTGCGTTCGCTGACGCCGCTTTCGTTATTCAGCACGCGTGAGACGGTCGATTTCCCCACGCCGCTTAAACGCGCGATGTCTTTAATCGTAAGGCGGTTCTGCATGCTGTATTCCCTGTAACAACGACGATGTAATGAATTGAGCCTAATGCTATAGCGCGATTTCGCTATGGGCAAAGTCTGGTTTACGTTCGGTTTATTTGCAGGGGGGTATAATACCGCCCGAATCGTCATAAAGGGTATGCCTAAATCCCTGGACTGCGCGGCGACACCCTGTTTTTTTACTTACCGGAGGCTTCATGGATCCCGATCCCACACCTCTCCTGAACGGGAGAATGCGTTCTTTCCGGTAAGCCAGCTTTTGCTGTCTCACCGGTGATGTGAGGCAGCAACGTCCCAAACGTTCCTGCTTGAAAAATTGAGTGCCTCTCAGGTACGGCTTTGCCACGCCTGAAGGAATTGCTGCGTCCGCATTCGCGGATGCGGAGGAATGGCTATGTTTAAAAATTTCACCCGGCAGCTGCAGGCGCTGCTGAGCCGCCACCTGCCACACCGTCTTGTTCAGCGCGACCCGCTGCCTAATGCCAAAAACATGGCGGGGGCGGCGATCCCCGCGTCCCTGACCGAACGCTGCCTGAACGTGGCGGCGATGGATGAAAACGAAGTCTGGCGCGCCTTTGGCGGACACCCGGAAGGGCTGAACGCGGCAGAAGTGGAAAAAATCCGCGCCGTGCATGGCGATAACCTCATTCCGGCGCAAAAGCCGTCTCCGTGGTGGGTGCACCTGTGGCTCTGCTACCGCAACCCGTTCAACCTGCTGCTGACCGTGCTCGGCCTCATCTCCTACGCGACGGAAGATCTGTTTGCCGCAGGCGTCATTGCCCTTATGGTCGGTATCTCCACGCTTCTGAACTTTATTCAGGAAGCCCGCTCTACCAAAGCGGCTGACGCCCTGAAGGCGATGGTCAGCAACACCGCGACCGTCTCGCGGGTGATTAACGATCTCGGCGAAAACGCCTGGGTGGAGCTGCCTATCGACCAGCTGGTGCCGGGGGATCTGGTGAAGCTGGCGGCGGGAGACATGATCCCGGCGGATTTACGCATCATCCAGGCGCGCGATCTTTTCGTCGCGCAGGCCTCCCTTACCGGGGAATCCCTGCCCGTTGAAAAGGTGGCGCGCAGCCGCGACCCGCAGCAGATGAATCCGCTCGAGTGCGATACCCTGTGCTTTATGGGCACCACGGTGGTCAGCGGTACCGCGCAGGCGATTGTCACCGCCACCGGGGGCAACACCTGGTTTGGTCAGCTTGCCGGACGCGTCAGCGAGCAGGAGAGCGAGCCAAACGCCTTCCAGAAAGGGATTGGCCGCGTCAGCATGCTGCTGATCCGCTTTATGATGGTGATGACGCCGATCGTGCTGCTGATCAACGGCTACACCAAAGGAGACTGGTGGGAAGCGGCGCTGTTTGCGCTCTCCGTGGCGGTCGGCTTAACGCCGGAAATGCTGCCGATGATCGTCACCTCCACGCTGGCGCGCGGTGCGGTGAAGCTCTCTAAACAAAAAGTGATCGTTAAACACCTCGATGCCATTCAGAACTTTGGCGCGATGGACATCCTTTGTACCGATAAAACCGGCACCCTGACGCAGGACAAAATCGTGCTGGAGAACCACACCGATATCTCCGGCAAAACCAGCGAGCGCGTCCTTCACAGCGCGTGGCTGAACAGCCATTATCAGACCGGGTTGAAAAACCTGCTCGACGTTGCGGTGCTGGAAGGGGTGGATGAAGAGTCCGCCCGCACGCTCTCCGGCCGCTGGCAGAAGGTGGATGAGATCCCGTTCGACTTCGAGCGCCGCCGCATGTCGGTGGTGGTGAGCGAGCAGACGGACGTGCATCAGCTGATCTGCAAAGGCGCGCTGCAGGAGATCCTCAACGTGTCTACGCAGGTGCGCTATAATGGCGACATCGTGCCGCTGGACGACACCATGCTGCGCCGCATCAAGCGCGTCACCGACAACCTGAACCGTCAGGGGCTGCGCGTGGTGGCGGTCGCGAGCAAGTTCCTGCCCGCGCGCGAGGGGGACTATCAGCGTATCGACGAATCCGATCTGATCCTTGAGGGCTACATCGCCTTCCTCGACCCGCCGAAAGAGACCACCGCACCGGCGCTGAAGGCGCTGAAGGCGAGCGGTATTACCGTCAAAATTCTCACCGGCGACAGCGAGCTGGTGGCGGCGAAAGTGTGCCATGAAGTGGGGCTGGACGCGGGCGACGTGGTGGTGGGGAGCGATATTGAACATCTCTCTGATGACGAGCTGGCGAAGCTTGCCCAGCGTACCACGCTGTTTGCCCGCCTGACGCCGATGCACAAAGAGCGCATCGTCACCCTGCTCAAGCGCGAAGGGCACGTGGTGGGCTTTATGGGCGACGGCATTAACGACGCGCCCGCGCTGCGTGCGGCGGATATCGGTATTTCCGTCGACGGGGCGGTGGATATCGCCCGCGAAGCGGCGGATATCATTCTGCTGGAAAAAAGCCTGATGGTGCTGGAGGAGGGCGTGATTGAAGGGCGCCGTACCTTTGCCAATATGCTCAAGTACATCAAGATGACCGCCAGCTCCAACTTCGGTAACGTCTTCAGCGTGCTGGTGGCGAGCGCGTTTCTACCGTTCCTTCCGATGCTGCCGCTGCACCTGCTGATCCAGAACCTGATGTACGACGTGTCTCAGGTGGCGATTCCGTTTGATAACGTGGACGACGAGCAGATCCAGAAGCCGCAGCACTGGAACCCGGCAGATCTCGGGCGCTTCATGCTGTTCTTTGGCCCGATCAGCTCCATCTTCGACATCCTGACCTTCTGCCTGATGTGGTTTGTGTTCCATGCCAACACCCCGGAACATCAGACGCTGTTCCAGTCCGGCTGGTTCGTGGTAGGCCTGCTGTCGCAGACGCTAATTGTGCATATGATCCGCACCCGCCGCATTCCGTTCATCCAGAGCCGTGCCGCGTGGCCGCTGATTGTGATGACGGGGATTGTGATGGCGCTCGGCATCGCGCTGCCGTTCTCACCGCTGGCAAGCTACCTGCAGCTGCAGGCGCTGCCGCTGAGCTACTTCCCTTGGCTGGTGGCGATCCTCGCCGGTTATATGGTGCTGACCCAGATGGTGAAAGGGTTCTATGCGCGTCGGTATGGGTGGCAGTAAGTTATGTTTGCCGGGTAAGGCGAAGCCGCCACCCGGCAATAGCTTTCCTCCCAAATTCAACAACCTGTGATCTCCGTCGGCGCATTCGCTTGACGACAAATTGAGCGCATGTTAACAGAATGTTTTGCCTTTATTTGGCCCGTCAGATAAGGAACATTCATGTTACGGTACAGTCTCTTAACCGCCGGGCTGATGCTCGGCGCCTCTGCCTTTGCCGCCCCGGCAGGGGATCTCCCCTTAATGCCCTGGCCTGCGAAGGTCGAACGCCCGACGACCCAGGGTGCGCTGGTGCTCAGCAACAACGTATCCATTAGCGTCAGCGGCGACGATCTCGGTGACGCCGTCAACCGCCTGCGCCAGCGCATCGCCCTGCAAACCGGCTGGACGCTGCAGCCGCAGGCTGAAAAGCCGGACAAACCGACTATCCGCATCGCGATTGCCAAAAAGGTCAAGCCGCAGCCGCTGCCGGACAGCGATGAAACCTATAAGCTCACGGTGGACGCCAACGGGGTGAATATCTCCGCCAACACCCGTTTCGGTGCCTTGCGCGCCATGGAAACCCTGCTCCAGCTGATGCAGAACGGGACGGAAAACACCTCTCTGCCGTGGGTTACCATTGAAGATTCGCCGCGCTTCCCGTGGCGCGGGCTGCTGCTCGATTCGGCACGCCACTTTATCCCGCTGCCGGATATCAAACGCCAGATCGACGGCATGGCTGCGGCGAAGCTCAACGTGCTGCACTGGCACTTAACCGACGATCAGGGCTGGCGCTTCAGCTCGAAGCGCTACCCTAAGCTGACGCAGCTTGCCAGCGACGGGCTGTTCTACACCCCAGATCAGATGCGCGAGGTGGTGCGTTACGCCGCCGAACGCGGTATCCGCGTGGTGCCGGAGATCGATATGCCGGGTCACGCCTCGGCGATTGCCGTGGCCTACCCGGAGCTGATGAGCGCCCCGGGGCCGTACGCCATGGAGCGCCACTGGGGCGTGCTGAAGCCGGTGCTGGATCCCACAAAAGACGCAACTTACGCTTTTGCCGACGCGATGGTCAGCGAACTGGCGGCGATCTTCCCCGATCCGTATCTGCACATCGGCGGTGATGAGGTGGACGATAGCCAGTGGAAAGCGAACCCGGCCATCCAGCAGTTTATGCGCGACAACAGGCTGGCGGACAGCCACGCGCTGCAGGCCTATTTTAACCGCAGGCTGGAAACGATCCTCGAGAAGCATCACCGCCAGATGGTCGGCTGGGATGAGATCTACCATCCCGATCTGCCGAAAAGCATTCTGATCCAGTCCTGGCAGGGGCAGGACGCGCTGGGGCAGGTGGCGCAGAACGGCTACAGGGGCATTCTGTCGACCGGCTTTTATCTCGACCAGCCCCAGTCCACCGCCTATCACTACCGCAACGAGATCGTCCCGCAGGGGCTGAACGGCGTGGACGTGATAGCCGACACCGACAGCGTCCAGAGCTGGGCCTTTTCCATGCCGCGCCTGAAGGGCAAGCCGGTGGAGGGGAGCTTCACCCTGGTGAAAGGGGATGCCGGCTGGCGCGGGTTTATTGATTTTGCCGGGAAATCGCGCCGTGCGGTGCAGAACATTGAGTGGCGCGATGACAGCCAGGTCACGTTTACCGTCGATACGTGGATGGGCGAAACGCGCCCGGTCGTCACCGTCGATAACGACAAACTCGCCGGTTATTTCCTCGTCGGGAATACGCGCTACCCGATTAGCGGCACGCGTCTGGACGACGTGCCGAAAGGCGTTCCGCCGGTCGTGCCGGACGTGGCGAATCAGGCCAACCTGCTCGGCGGTGAAGCCGCTCTGTGGGCGGAAAACGTGGTGGCGCCGGTGCTGGATATCCGCCTGTGGCCGCGCACCTTCGCGGTGGCGGAGCGGCTGTGGTCCGCGCAGGATGTTAACGACGTCGATAACATGTACACCCGCCTGCAGGCGATGGACAGCTGGTCGACGGTGTCGGTCGGGCTGCAGCAGCATACCCAGCAGCAGGTGCAGTTCACGCGCCTTGCCGGTAATGCCGACACGCTGCCGCTGCAGATCCTCGCTCAGGCGGTAGAGCCCGCGCAGTATTACACCCGCCAGCACCTGAAGTTCCAGGCCGGAAACTATCATCAGTTTGAGCCGCTCAACCGCTTCGCCGATGCGCTGAACGCCGAAAGCGCCACCGTGCGCCAGATGCACAAATGGGCGGACCGTCTGGTGAGCGATGCGGAAGACACGGAAAGCGCTGACGCCCTGCGCCACGTCTTTAACCGCTGGCAGAGCAACACCAGCGACGCGCTGGCGCTAAGCGAAAACAGCTATCAGCTCAAGGCGATGAAGCCGGTGATCCAGGAGGTGGATAAGCTGGCCACGATTGGCCTGAGGCTGACGGATCTGGTGGCGCGCCAGGGCACGCTGGATGATAAAGAGATCGCGTCGATTCAGAGCGAGCTGGATAACGCGGCGAAGGTTCAGGACGAAGTGGTGATTGCGGCGGTCTATCCGCTGGAGACGCTGCTCAGGGCGACGCGGAATCAGTAGCAAGCAACAAAAAAGGCAGCCTGGGCTGCCTTTTTTATCGCCAAAGCGAATTAACGACGAACGGCAATCGCTTCGATTTCAATTTTCACATCTTTTGGCAGACGGGCCACTTCCACGCAGGAGCGCGCCGGGAAGGTGGCGTTGTGCTCGGTGAAGAACGCTTCGTAGGTGGCGTTAACGGTCGCGAAATCGTTCAGATCTTTCACGAAAACGGTAGTTTTCACGATATCACCCACTTTCAGACCGGCAGATTCAACGATAGCCCGCACGTTTTCCAGCGACTGACGCGCCTGTGCCGCGACGTCTTCCGGCACCGCGCCGGTTTTTGGGTTCACCGGGATCTGCCCGGAAGTGATGATCATGCTACCCAGATCAACGCCCTGAACGTAAGGGCCGATAGCCGCTGGTGCATTTTCCGTCGCGAGTACTTTGCTCATGTTTTCTCCAGAATTACAGCGTTAAGAATGTTCCCGGCCATTATAACAGCCGGGATTTCATTACCAACCTCAATTAGTTGGCCAGCACCACATAATGAGAAAACTCTTTTTCGCAGTATTTGCATTTGAGCGCGATGTCATCGGCGCGTTTTTTCACTGCAAAGCTGGAAGAAACCGGCTCAGCATGACTGATGCAGTTGCTGTTCGGGCAGATCAGCACGCTTTCAATGCGATCCGGCAGGCTCGGGCGGGATTTACCGACCACTTCATACTCGTCGATGCGGTTGACGGTGGCGTCCGGCGCGTACAGCGACAGCTGGTTGACCTGCTCGTCGGTCAGGAAGGTGTTCTCGATTTTAATCAGGTCTTTGCGGCCCATCTCGCCCGACGGCAGGTTCAGGCCTATGGTGATGCGCTGGTCGGTTTCGGTCAGTTTGAACAGCGTCAGCAGCTTAAAGCCTACCTGCGCAGGGATATGGTCAATCACGGTGCCACGCTTGATGGCTTCAACCTGGAGTTTGTTATCGTGTGTCATGGTCGTCTCCCCTTACAGAGCTAATTCGCGATTCAGAACCAGTGCCAGTAACGCCTGGCGGGCGAAGATGCCGTTTCCTGCCTGCTGGAAGTACCAGGCGTGCGGCGTTTTGTCCACGTCTGTGGTGATCTCATCGATGCGCGGCAGCGGATGCAGGACCTTCATGTTGTCGCGCGCGCCCTCGAGGTCGCTGGCGCGCAGCACGAACTGCGCCTTCACGTTGGCGTATTCGGACGGGTCCAGACGCTCTTTCTGCACGCGGGTCATGTAGAGAATATCCACGTGGCTCATCACCTCTTCGATGCTGGCATGCAGGCTCCACTGAATGCCTTTCTCGTCCAGCATGTCGAGAATGTACTGCGGCATCGCCAGTGCGTCCGGGGCGATGAAGAAGAAGCGGTTGCCGTTAAATTTCGCCAGCGCCTGGGTCAGGGAGTGAACGGTGCGGCCGTATTTAAGGTCGCCAACCATGGCGATGTTCAGGTTCTCAAGTTTGCCCTGCGTCTCCTGAATGGTGAACAGGTCCAGCAGCGTCTGCGTTGGGTGCTGGTTGGCACCGTCGCCGGCGTTCAGCACCGGAATGCCGCCGGAGAACTCGGTCGCGAGGCGCGCCGCGCCCTCCTGTGGATGACGCATCACAATTGCGTCGACGTAGGTGCTAATCACTGAAATGGTATCCGCCAGGGTCTCGCCTTTTTTACCCAGCGACGTGTTGCTGCTGTCCGAGAAGCCCACCACGCTCGCGCCCAGGCGGTGCATGGAGGTCTCAAAGGAGAGGCGGGTGCGGGTCGAGGCTTCGAAGAAGCAGCTCGCAATCACCTTGTGTTTCAGCAGCTCCGGTTGCGGATTGGCCTTCAGTTTTGCCGCGGTTTCCAGAACCAGTTCCAGCTCTTCGCGGCTGAGGTCGTTTATGGAAATGATGTGTTTTTGATAAAGCGGATTCATGTTTATCTCCTGACGCCGGGCAAAAAAAAGCCCCTCAAATGAGGGGCTCTGGGAATAGGTTTAGCAACGGGAAGAAAAACGGCAGGCCAGCGTCTGATTTCAGACGCGGTAAGACGTTATGTCGTACACGCTTGACCATGCTTCCTCCCGGCAAATTGTCGGGCATTATACGCAGCTCGCTTTTGGGATCAAGCGATTTAATGCACGCTTTACTCAATGCAAACGGTTCTTTGTGAATATTAATGCGTTCTGAGTAAATAATTAATTTGCTTATGCACCAGCGCGGTGCGCTTCACCACCCGGGGGGCGACCCAGACAATACTGCTGCCGGCCACCACGCCTAATATTTCCGGAAGCTGGTGATAATCCAGAATACGCGCCACCGCGCGGCCATATCCGGCGACGGTATGGACAAGGATAAACTCGCTATTATGCTCGACGCTGACCACCATTTCGGACACGGTACGCGCGGCGTCGGGGGCAGGGCGCAGCTGGGGATTCAGCGAATAAATCTTTAGCCCTTTGGCATTTCGAATTTTTATGACTCCGAGCAACTTCAGCAATCGCGAAACGGTCGACTGGCTGATGCTGTCAAACCCTCTCTCCTGCAGGTCGCGGCGAATCTCTTCCTGCGAAAGATAACTCTTTTCGGCGATCAAACGCTGGCACACCGTGAGTTGCAGTTGTTCTTTGGGAGAGTACTCTTCGTAATCCATCATAGTTCCCATATCAGTTCCCGAAATAACCGGTGGCACCGCACCGATCCGTAGGCCGGATAAGCGCAGCGCCATCCGGCAAATTACAACAACGCCCCCAGACTTAACGCCACCATAATCACCACCGTCAGGATCGCCAGCAGTGGCGCCACCCATTTCAGATAGCGTACGTAAGGCACCCGGGCGATAGCCAGCCCGCCCATCACGACGGCTGAGGTGGGCGTGACGAGGTTAACGATGCCGGAGGCCGACTGGTAAGCCGTCACCACCAGGTCGCGGTTGACGTTAGCGAAATCGGCAAGCGGCGCCATGATCGGCATCGTCAGAACGGCCAGGCCGGATGAAGAAGGCACAAGAAACGACAGCACGACCTCCAGCCAGTACATCACGTTGATAAACGCTACCGTGGACAACCCGCTGACCAGCCCTTCCGCGCTGTGCAAAATGGTGTGGGTAATCATGCCCTTATCCATGATGACTACGATACCGCGCGCGATGCCGATAATCAGCGCGACGCCCAGCAAATCTCGCGCGCCGTTGATAAACGTCGACGTCAGTTCCTCTTCGCTCATGCGGGCAATCAGGCCGACAATAATCGCGCTGGCGAGAAACACCGCGGAGATCTCCGCCATCCACCAGCCCAGTACCGCCACGCCGTAAATCATCACCGCGAAGGCGAGGGCAAAAATCACCAGGATGATTTTGCGCACCGGGGTGAATTCCAGCGACTGTTCGCCCTTGTTGCCAAGGAAATGGGCGCGGTTCTCTTCCTGTTTATCCGCGACGATCGACAGCGACGGATCCTGGCGGACTTTGCGGGCATAGCGCATCACCCACGCCACGCAGATGATCCAGCCGATGACCAGCAGCGCCACGCGCAGGGCGATGCCGTTGGTAAAGGGGATCCCGGCGGCGTTGGCGGCGATGACCGTGGCAAACGGGTTGATGGTGGAACCCAGCGTGCCGATCCCCGCCCCGAGCAGCACGGTGGAGGCGGCGACAACCGGATCGAACCGCGCGGCCAGCATCACCGGCACCAGTAAGGTATAGAAGGGCAGTGACTCTTCGGCCATGCCGTAAATCGTGCCGCCCGCGGCGAACAGCGCCATCAGGATCGGGATCATCCACTCCTCGCGTCCGCGCAGCCGGGTGGTCACACGCTCGATCCCGGCGTCAATCGCCCCGGTTTTGGTGACGATCCCGAGAAATCCCCCGATGATCAGAATAAACAGCGCCACGTCGATCGCCCCGGCCTGGCCGGAAACCGGATCGTACAGCCCGGCAATCGGCGCCATCAGCACCGAAACCAGCCCCTGCGGATGCGCCGCGACGTGCGCGTAGGTGCCGGCAATCGGGACTTCTTTACCGAGGGTTTCGTTCATCGCCATCTGGTATTGACCGGCGGGGACGACCCAGCTCAGCGCCGCCACAACGGCAATCAGGAAAAAGAGAATGGTGTAAGCGGAGGGAAACTTGAACTTGCCCATGATGTTCTCCTTAAACCCGGCGCACCCGCGGCGCGCCGGGCGGTGATTAGTCGCCGAGTGTCGCCACCATGACCGCTTTGATGGTGTGCATGCGGTTCTCTGCTTCGTCAAAGACGATGGAATTCGGCGATTCGAAGACCTCTTCCGTCACTTCCAGCCCCTTCAGGCCGTACGCCATCTCGATCTCGCGGCCCACTTTGGTGTGTTCGTTGTGGAACGCCGGCAGGCAGTGCATGAATTTGACGTTCGGGTTGCCGGTGGCCTTCATCACCTGGGCGTTAATTTGATATGGCTTCATCAGACTGACGCGCTCGGCCCAGGCTTCCTTCGGCTCACCCATGGAGACCCACACGTCGGTGTAGAGGAAATCGGTCCCCTGCACGCCTTCTTTCACGTCGTCGGTGAGGGTGATGCGCGCGCCCGTCTCTTTCGCGATGGCGCGGCACTGTTCAACCAGCCCCGCTTCCGGCCAGAAGGATTTCGGCGCGACGAGGCGGATATCCATCCCCATCTTGGCCGCGCCTACCATCAGGGAATTGCCCATGTTGTTGCGCGCGTCGCCGAGATAGGCAAAGCTAAGCTCAGGCAGGGTTTTGCCCGGCGCGTGCTCCAGCATGGTCATCAGATCGGCGAGAATTTGCGTTGGGTGGAACTCGTCGGTCAGGCCGTTCCACACAGGCACGCCCGCGTACTCGCCCAGCTCTTCGACGATGGCCTGGCCGTAGCCGCGGTATTCGATGCCGTCGTACATGCGGCCCAGCACGCGGGCGGTGTCTTTCATCGACTCTTTATGGCCAATCTGCGAGCCGCTTGGGCCGAGATAGGTGACCTGCGCGCCTTGGTCGAACGCGCCCACTTCGAAGGCGCAGCGGGTGCGGGTGGAGGTTTTTTCAAAGATCAGGGCGATGTTTTTCCCGACAAGGGTTTGCTTCTCGCGCCCGGCTTTTTTGGCGGCCTTGAGCTCGATGGCGAGGTCAATCAGGTACTGGATCTCCGCCGGGGTATAGTCCAGCAGTTTCAGGAAGTTGCGGTTTTTCAGGTTGATGGTCATGGGTAAATCCTTTTTAAAATGAGTGTTCAGTTACGAATCAACGTGCCTTTCTCGCCCGCGAGGATCTCCGCGCCGTCGGCCAGCGCGCCGATCCCGGCAATGCCGTTACAGGCTTCAACGAACTCGCGGCAGGCGGCCACTTTCGGCCCCATCGATCCGGCGTCGAACTGCATGCCCCTGAGCAGTTCCGGCGTCACCTGCGCCAGCGGACGCTGGGTTGGTTTGCCCCAGTCGAGGTACACCGCGTCGGTATCGGTGAGGATCAGCAGGGCGTCGGCCTCGATCTGGCGCGCCAGCAGGGCGGCGGAGAGGTCTTTGTCGATCACCGCCTCGATCCCGCGATAGCCGTTGGCCTGTTCCACCACCGGCACCCCGCCGCCGCCGTTGCAGATCACCAGATGGTCGCGCTGGATCAGCGCCGTGATGGCGTCGCTCTCAACGATGCGCTTCGGCTGCGGAGAGGGCACCACGCGGCGGACGTAGCTGCCGTCGGCCTTAAACACCCAGCCTTTCTCCGCGGCCAGCGTTTTTGCCTGGGCTTCGCTGTACACCGGGCCGATGTATTTGGTCGGGTTGCTGAAGGCCGGGTCGGCGGCGTCCACTTCTACCTGGGTGAGCAGAACGCTCACCTCCCGCTGCGGCAGGCTGTTTTTCAGCGCCTGCTGGAGCATGTAGCCGATCATTCCCTGGCTTTCGGCGCCGAGAACGTCCAGCGGGTAGGGCGTCACTTTGTCGTAGGCGCTGTTCTGCAGCGCCAGCAGTCCGACCTGCGGCCCGTTGCCGTGTACCAGCACCACGCGCCACTGCGCCGTCAGCCCGGCGATGGTGCGGGCGGCCTGCTCGATGTTCTGGCGCTGGATCTCCGCTTCCAGCGGCTCGCCGCGCTTGAGCAGCGCGTTGCCGCCCAGGGCCACAACCAAAGTGGGTTTTCGTTCCATGATGGCTCCTTTAAATTCCGTCGCGTTCCAGCGGGCAGCTCATGCAGCGCGCGCCGCCGCGGCCGCGTCCGAGTTCGTCGCCCGGAATGGGCAGCACGGTGATACCCGCTTTGTCGTACTTCTCGTTGGTCCATACGTTGCGCTCGTAGCCGATCACCACGCCGGGGCGGATGGTCAGGACGTTATTGGCGTCGTTCCACTGCTCGCGTTCGGCCTCAAAGGCGTCGCCGCCGGTGGTGATCAGACGCACCTGGTTAATGCCGAGCGCTTTCTCGATGGCGTGCAGCAGGTCGGTTTCCTGGGTGCGCAGCAGGCCGCCGCGTCCGTCCGGGGTGAGCGTCCAGCACTGGGCGTCCTTGCGCACCACTTCCGGGTAGACGGAGAAGGTGTCCACGTCGATGTGGGTCATGACGGTGTCGAGGTGCATGCAGGAGCGGTGTTTTGGCAGCTCAACGGCGATCACGCGCTCGGCCTGGCGGTGTTTGAACAGGCTGTTGGCGAGGAACTCCACGCCCTGCGGGGTGGTGCGTTCAGACATGCCGATCAGGACCGCGCCGCGGCCAATGACTAATACGTCGCCGCCTTCTAAAGTGGCGTGGTCGTAATTAATATTCTCGTCGCCGAAATACTTAATAAAATCGCCGTCGGCGAACGCCGGGTGCCAGCGATATATTGCCCGCAGGTTATTGGTTTCGCGCTGACGGGCCGGTTTGGCCATTGGGTTAATAGAGACGCCGTTATAAATCCAGCACGAGGTATCGCGGGTAAATAAATGGTTTGGCAGCGGCTTCATAATAAAATCATTCGCCGTGTGGGTATCCACCACCATATTTTTAATGGCTGCCGGAATTTCACCGTAGGTTAATCCGCCGCTCAGCCTGCGCGCCAGTTCGCGGTGCGGCATATCCGCCAGCCAGCCGCGAACGTCGCCGGCAAAGGTGGGGCCGAGACGATAGTCGGAGATTTGCGTATCCAGCAGCCAGGCCTTCGCCTCTGCAATATCAAGGGTTTGTGTCAGAAGGTCGGTCAACAGCAGGACTTCCACACCCTGCTCGCGCAGCGTGTTTGCGAAGATGTCATGCTCCTCACCCGCCCGCTCAACCGAGAGCACGTCATCGAAAAGCAGCTCCTGGCAATTCGATGGCGTTAAGCGTTTCAGACTTAAATTTGGGCGGTGCAGCATAACGCTACGCAATTGACCAATTTCAGAACCGACGTAATGCTTTTCCATAATTATTCCTTTAACTGTTTTTCAGAATAAAAAGGGCATGCGCCATGTAACGTATTTAATTTCATGGCGGCTAAGCTCAATTGATTTCGTGATTCATACTAGGCAGTTAAATAATCTGTATTGTGATGTTGCTCACGCGAAAATGGATATTAAGGGGTTTGTTTTCATTTGCATGATTCGCATCAGATAATGGTTAATTTCATATTATTGATGGGTGAATAGCTAAGCAGGATTCGGTGGCATTATTTGAGGTTGTTATTGTTTTGTAGATTTTAATATTTTGACATATATTGTTATGTGACTGATTTTAAACGATAAGAATCATGGGTAAGAATGGCTATGCAATTAACGTAATTAACTATTTTTGACTTAAGAAAAATCAATAAATAATTATGGTTTTTTAGAGCAAATTATCAAAACAGTAAAGTGTGAGGCGGCATGGGGTTTTGTTAATTAGAGAGCATGATCAAGAGGTTAGAACAGCCGTGCGATAAGCGCCGATCGAGGTTATGCATAACCCCTGCATAATTGCCTGGGCAGGATTAACAGCAAATTAACACCATTCCCGATAAACATGCGCTCGCGCAAACCTCGTCCAAAAAGGGCTGGTATGGCAGCCGGGATTCTCGTATAAAAGGTAAAAATGAAACGTTGTTTTATATCGAGGATTTTCTCATGATTATCGGCAACATCCACCATCTGCAGTCCTGGCTGCCTGACGATCTGCGCCAGGCGATTGAGCATGTTAAAGCCCACGTCACCGACGCGACGCCGCTCGGCAAGCACGACGTCAACGGCAACAGCCTGTTTTATCTGGTCTCTGAAGATACAACCCAGCCGTTCGCCGAACGTCGCGCCGAGTACCACGCGCGCTATCTGGATATTCAGATCGTGATGAAGGGTCAGGAGGGGATGACCTTCAGCACCCTGCCGCACGGTGCGCCGGACACCGACTGGCTGGCGGACAAAGACATCGCGTTCCTGCCGGAAGGCGAGCAGGAGAAAACGGTGGTGCTGAGCGAAGGGGATTTTGTGGTGTTCTGGCCGGGTGAGGTGCATAAGCCGCTGTGCGCGGTGGGGGCACCGGCGAAGGTGCGAAAAGTTGTGGTGAAGATGCTTGTAGAGTAAGAACCCCCTCACCCCGAACCTCTCTCTACAGGGGAGAGGTTCGGGGTGAGGGGCAATATGTGATCCAGCTTAAGTTTCCCGCACTCCCTCTTCATCTCTCATTTACCTGCGCTTTTCCTGCGTCATAGTATGATCGTTAATTTAATGAACGATGTTCTATAATGTAGAACAAAATAATTCAGCAAGGAGATCTCATGCCGCAGTCCGCGTTGTTTACGGGAATCATTCCCCCTGTCTCCACCATTTTTTCCGCCGATGGCCAGCTCGATAAGCAGGGCACCGCCGCGCTGATCGACGATCTGATCGCGGCAGGCGTTGACGGCCTGTTCTTCCTGGGCAGCGGCGGCGAGTTCTCCCAGCTCAGCGCCGAAGAGCGTAAAACCATTGCCCAATTTGCTATCGATCGCGTCGATCGTCGCGTACCGGTGCTGATCGGCACCGGCGGCACCAACGCCCGGGAAACCATTGCGCTCAGCCAGCACGCGCAGCAGGCGGGGGCGGACGGCATCGTGGTGATCAACCCTTATTACTGGAAAGTGTCGGAAGCGAACCTGATCCGCTATTTCGAGCAGGTGGCGGACAGCGTCACGCTGCCGGTAATGCTCTATAACTTCCCGGCGCTGACCGGGCAGGATCTGACCCCGGCGCTGGTCAAAACCCTGGCCGACTCGCGCAGCAACATTATCGGCATCAAAGACACCATCGACTCCGTCGCCCACCTGCGCAGCATGATCCACACCGTTAAAGCCGCCCATCCGCACTTCACCGTGCTGTGCGGCTACGACGATCATCTGTTTAATACCCTGCTGCTCGGCGGTGACGGGGCGATCTCGGCCAGCGGCAACTTTGCCCCACAGGTGTCGGTGAATCTTCTGAAAGCCTGGCGGGATAAAGACGTGGCGAAAGCGGCTGAGTATCATCAGACCCTGCTGCAAATCCCGCAGATGTATCAGCTGGATACGCCGTTTGTGAACGTCATTAAAGAGGCGATAGCGCTCTGCGGTCGCCCGATCTCCACGCACGTGCTGCCGCCCGCCTCGCCGCTGGACGAGCCGCGCAAGGCGCAGCTGAAAACCCTGCTGCAACAGCTCAAGCTCTGCTGAGCCGGACGATAACCATGGCCATCGAGAAAATTTTCACCCCACAGGACGATGCGTTTTATGCGGTGATCACCCATGCCGCGGGGCCGCAGGGCGCGCTGCCGCTGACTCCGCAGATGCTGATGGAATCCCCCAGCGGCAACCTGTTTGGCATGACGCAGAACGCAGGAATGGGCTGGGACGCCAACAGGCTGACCGGGAAAGAGGTGCTGATTATCGGTACCCAGGGGGGCATTCGCGCCGGGGACGGACGCCCGGTTGCGCTGGGCTACCATACCGGGCACTGGGAAATCGGTATGCAGATGCAGGCGGCGGCGAAGGAGATCACGCGCAACGGCGGGATCCCGTTTGCTGCCTTCGTCAGCGATCCGTGCGACGGACGTTCGCAGGGCACGCACGGCATGTTCGACTCCCTGCCGTACCGTAACGATGCGGCGATCGTATTTCGTCGTCTGATTCGCTCCCTGCCCACGCGCCGGGCGGTGATTGGCGTGGCGACCTGCGATAAAGGGCTGCCCGCCACCATGATTGCGCTGGCCTCGATGCACGACCTGCCGACCATTCTGGTGCCGGGCGGGGCGACGCTGCCGCCGACCGTGGGGGAAGACGCGGGCAAGGTGCAGACCATCGGCGCGCGCTTTGCCAACCACGAACTCTCCCTGCAGGAGGCCGCCGAGCTGGGCTGTCGCGCCTGCGCGTCGCCGGGCGGTGGGTGTCAGTTCCTCGGCACGGCGGGTACCTCGCAGGTGGTCGCGGAAGCGCTGGGGCTGGCGCTGCCGCACTCCGCGCTGGCGCCGTCCGGGCAGGCGGTGTGGCTGGAAATTGCCCGCCAGTCGGCGCGGGCGGTGAGCGAGCTGGATAACCGCGGCATCACCACGCGCGATATCCTCACCGACAAAGCCATCGAAAACGCCATGGTGATCCACGCGGCGTTCGGCGGCTCCACCAATTTACTGCTGCACATTCCGGCCATCGCCCACGCGGCGGGCTGCACGATCCCGGATGTTGAACACTGGACGCGCGTTAACCGCAGGGTGCCGCGCCTGGTCAGCGTGCTGCCCAACGGCCCGGACTATCACCCGACCGTGCGCGCCTTCCTGGCGGGCGGCGTGCCGGAGGTGATGCTCCATCTGCGCGATCTCGGCCTGCTGCATCTGGACGCCATGACCGTGACCGGCCAGACGGTGGGCGAAAACCTCGACTGGTGGCAGGCGTCCGAACGCCGGGCGCGCTTCCGCCAGTGCCTGCGCGAGCAGGACGGCGTGGATCCGGATGACGTGATCCTGCCGCCGGAGAAGGCAAAGTCGAGAGGGTTGACCTCGACGGTTTGCTTCCCGACGGGCAACATCGCGCCGGAAGGCTCGGTGATCAAGGCCACGGCGATCGACCCGTCGGTCGTCGGTGAAGATGGCGTTTACCGCCACACCGGCCGGGCGAGGGTGTTTGTCTCGGAAGCGCAGGCAATCAAGGCTATCAAGCGGGAAGAGATCAAGCAGGGCGATATCATGGTGGTGATCGGCGGCGGGCCGTCCGGCACCGGCATGGAAGAGACCTACCAGCTTACCTCCGCGCTGAAGCATATCTCGTGGGGCAAGACGGTATCGTTAATCACCGATGCGCGCTTCTCGGGCGTGTCGACAGGCGCCTGCTTCGGCCACGTGTCGCCGGAGGCGCTGGCGGGCGGGCCGATTGGCAAGCTGCGCAATAATGACATTATCGAGATAGCCGTCGACCGACTGACATTAACAGGTAGCGTGAACTTTATCGGCACGGTGGACAACCCGCTGACGCCGGAGGAGGGCGCGCGCGAGCTGGCAATGCGGCAGACGCACCCGAACCTGCACGCCCACGACTTTTTGCCGGACGACACCCGGCTGTGGGCAGCATTACAGTCGGTCAGCGGCGGCACCTGGAAAGGCTGTATTTATGACACCGATAAAATTATCGAGGTAATTAACGCCGGTAAAAAAGCGCTCGGTATTTAATTATTTTTCACGCGATTGTCGTCTACGGAATATATTCCGTGGACGGCTTTTGCTTGTCTTTATTTTATTAATTTAAACAATAACTTGTGATATATCGCTGGCGTCACAAAAGCAAAATAACGTAATTCAGAAATAAGATATGACCATTGCTGGTTAATTGAACAGCTCATTACACTCCATTAACACGATGTTGTAATTCAGCACACTACATAAGGGTGTAATTCTGATGACGCAATTAACCATGAAAGACAAAATTGGCTACGGGCTGGGTGACACCGCCTGCGGCTTCGTCTGGCAGGCCACGATGTTCCTGCTGGCCTACTTCTACACCGACGTCTTCGGCCTGTCGGCGGGCATTATGGGGACGCTGTTTTTAATCTCCCGCGTGCTCGACGCCGTCACCGACCCGCTGATGGGGCTGCTGGTAGACCGCACCCGCACGCGGCACGGCCAGTTCCGCCCGTTCCTGCTGTGGGGTGCCATCCCGTTCGGCATCGTCTGCGTGCTGACCTTCTACACGCCGGACTTCTCCGCGCAGGGCAAGATCATCTACGCCTGCGTGACCTACATTCTCCTGACCCTGGTCTACACCTTCGTTAACGTGCCGTACTGTGCCATGCCGGGCGTCATTACAGCTGACCCTAAAGAGCGTCACGCTCTGCAGTCCTGGCGCTTCTTCCTTGCCGCCGCTGGTTCGCTCGCCATCAGCGGCATCGCCCTGCCGCTGGTGAGCATCATCGGCAAAGGGAACGAGCAGGTGGGCTATTTCGGCGCCATGTGCGTGCTGGGCCTGATCGGCGTGGTGCTGCTCTACGTCTGCTTCTTTACCACCAAAGAGCGCTACACCTTTGACGTGCAGCCGGGCTCGTCGGTATCCAAAGATCTCAAGCTGCTGCTCGGCAATAGCCAGTGGCGCATCATGTGCGCGTTCAAGATGATGGCCACCTGTTCCAACGTGGTGCGCGGCGGGGCGACGCTCTACTTCGTCAAATACGTGATGGATCACCCGGAGATGGCGACCCAGTTCTTACTCTACGGCAGCCTCGCCACCATGTTTGGCTCGCTCTGTTCGTCCCGTCTGCTGGGACGCTTCGACCGCGTCACCGCCTTCAAGTGGATCATCGTCGCCTACTCGCTCATCAGCCTGCTGATTTTCGTCACCCCGGCGGAGCATATCGCCCTGATTTTTGCCCTCAACATCCTGTTCCTGTTCGTCTTCAACACCACCACGCCGCTGCAGTGGCTGATGGCCTCTGACGTGGTGGATTACGAAGAGAGCCGCAGCGGTCGCCGCCTCGACGGGCTGGTGTTCTCCACCTACCTGTTCAGCCTGAAGATTGGCCTGGCGATTGGCGGGGCGGTGGTGGGCTGGATCCTGGCGTACGTCAACTACTCCGCCAGCAGCAGCGTGCAGCCGGTCGAGGTGCTGACCACCATCAAAATCCTGTTCTGCGTGGTGCCGGTGGTGCTCTACGCGGGCATGTTCATCATGCTGTCGTTCTACAAGCTCACCGACGCCCGCGTGGAGGCCATCAGCCAGCAGCTGATCAAGCATCGCGCGGCGCAGGGCGAGGCCGTTCCCGACGCCGCGACAGCCGCATCCCATTAACCGGAGGCACTATGCAAATCACTAACCCTATTCTGACCGGCTTCAACCCGGATCCTTCCCTGTGCCGTCAGGGCGAGGATTACTACATCGCCACCTCGACCTTCGAGTGGTTCCCGGGCGTGCGCATCTACCACTCCCGCGACCTGAAAAACTGGTCGCTGGTCAGTACCCCGCTGGACCGCGTGTCGATGCTGGACATGAAGGGCAACCCGGACTCCGGCGGCATCTGGGCGCCGTGCCTGAGCTATGCCGACGGCAAATTCTGGCTGCTCTACACCGACGTGAAGATTGTCGACTCGCCGTGGAAAAACGGCCGCAACTTCCTCGTCACCGCGCCGTCCATTGAGGGGCCGTGGAGCGAGCCGATCCCCATGGGCAACGGCGGGTTTGACCCGTCCCTGTTCCACGACGACGATGGCCGCAAATATTACCTCTACCGCCCGTGGGGGCCGCGCCACCACAGCAACCCGCACAACACCATCGTAATGCAGGAGTTTGATCCGCAGACCGGCACGCTCTCGCCCGAGCGCAAAACCCTGTTTACCGGCACGCCGCTCTGCTACACCGAGGGCGCGCACCTTTATCGCCACGCGGGATGGTACTACCTGATGGTTGCCGAGGGCGGCACTAGCTACGAGCACGCGGTTGTGGTGCTGCGTTCCAAAAACATCGACGGGCCGTACGAGTTGCACCCGGACGTGACGATGATGACCAGCTGGCATCTGCCGGAGAATCCGCTGCAGAAGAGCGGCCACGGCTCGCTGCTACAGACCCACACCGGAGAATGGTACATGGCCTACCTCACCAGCCGCCCGCTGCGCCTGCCCGGCGTGCCGCTGCTGGCCTCCGGCGGGCGCGGCTACTGCCCGCTGGGGCGCGAGACCGGCATCGCCCGCATTGAGTGGCGCGACGGCTGGCCGTACGTGGAAGGCGGCAAGCACGCGCAGCTGACCGTGAAAGGCCCGCAGGTGGCGGAGCAGCCTGCAGCCGTTCAGGGCAGCTGGCGGGAGGATTTCGACGCCAGTTCGCTTGACCCGGAGCTGCAGACCCTGCGCATCCCGTTCGACGACACCCTCGGCTCGCTCACCGCGCGCCCGGGCTACTTGCGGCTCTATGGCAACGACTCGCTCAACTCGACCTTTACCCAGTCGACCGTGGCGCGCCGCTGGCAGCACTTCGCTTTCCGCTCAGAAACGCGGATGCAGTTCTCGCCGGTCCACTTCCAGCAGAGCGCGGGGCTGACCTGCTACTACAATAGTAAAAACTGGAGCTACTGCTTTGTGGACTACGAGGAGGGGAAGGGGAGAACCATTAAGGTGATCCAGCTCGACCACAACGTGCCGTCGTGGCCGCTGCACGAGCAGTCGATTCCGGTGCCGGAATATGCGGAGAGCGTATGGCTGCGCGTGGACGTGGATACGCTGGTCTACCGCTACAGCTACTCGTTTGACGGCGAGACGTGGCACGCCGTGCCGGTGACGTATGAGGCGTGGAAGCTGTCGGACGACTACATCGGCGGGCGCGGCTTCTTTACCGGCGCGTTTGTGGGGCTGCACTGCGAGGACATCAGCGGCGACGGCTGCCACGCGGACTTCGACTACTTTACCTACGAGCCGGTTTAACGGTTCAGGCCGGGTAGCCCAGCGCGCGTGACAGCGCGAGCCCGGCCTGCTGAAGCTGCTCGCGGAAATCAGCCAGCTCTGCGTCGTCCACGCGGGAGGTCAGCGTCGACAGGCTCAGGGCGGCGATGACGCGGGACTCGTGGTTCCACACCGGCACCGCCACGCAGCGCACGCCCTGCTCGTTCTCTTCGCTATCCAGGGCATAGCCCTGCTCGCGGGTCTGCGCCAGGGCGCTCATTAAGGCTTCACGAGAGGCGAGGGTGGAAGGGGTATAGGTGGTGTACTGATAGCCCTCCAGCAGGGCGTTCAGCTCGGGCTCGCCCAGCCAGGCAATCAACACCTTGCCGATGGCGGTGGCGTGAACTGGCAGGCGGCGGCCGATGCGCGAATAGGCGATGGCGGCCAGCTTGCCTTCAATCTTCTCGATATAAACCCCTTCACGCCCGTCCAGGATCCCCAGATGGGTGGTCTGCCCGGTACGTTGGGACAGCTCCGTCAGCCAGCCTTTCGCCTTCTGACGAATATCGATGGAGCCCACGACAAAATGGCCGCGCTCGACCAGCTTCATGCCGAGGCGATATTTGCCGTTCTCCGGGTTCTGATCGATATAGCCGTGAAGCTGCAGGGTTTTCAGCAGCGAGTGGAGGGTACTCTTGCTCAGCCCCATCAGTTTGCTGATGTCGGTGATCTTAAGCTCGGTGGCCTGCTCGTTGAACAGGTCGAGGATCTGCAACGCACGTTCAACAGACTGAATAATCGGCATAATGCTGGTATGTCCACGCTGGAATTAAGGCGAAAACGTACCTTTTTCAGGGTGAAAAATCAATGAAATGGAGCCGGTGTTCTCCCTCTCCCTGTGGGAGAGGGCCGGGGTGAGGGCACCAGACCGCAGAGGAGTCAATCACTCCCCAAGCGTCGCCACCATCACCGCCTTAATCGTATGCATCCGGTTTTCCGCCTGGTCGAACACGATGCTCGCCGCCGACTCAAATACCTCGTCCGTCACTTCCATTCCGCCGTGCAGATCGAACTCCTTCGCCATCTGCTTGCCGAGCGTGGTCTGATCGTCATGGAACGCCGGCAGACAGTGCAGGAACTTCACGTCCGGGTTGCCGGTCAGCGCCATCATCTGCGCGTTCACCTGATACCCGCGCAGCAGCGCGATACGCTCCGCCCACTTCTCTTTGGCTTCGCCCATCGACACCCACACGTCGGTATAGATAAAGTCCGCGCCCTTCACGCCCGCCGCCACGTCTTCCGTCAGGGTAATTTTCCCGCCGTGCTTCTCCGCCAGCGCGCTGCACTCCGCCACCAGGCTCTCTTCCGGCCAGCAGGCTTTCGGGGCCACCAGGCGTAGATCCAGCCCGGTCAGCGCCGCCGCTTCCAGCATCGAGTTGCCCATGTTGTTGCGCGCGTCGCCCGCGTAGACCAGCGTCATCTCGTTAAACGCCTTGCCCGGCAGGTGCTCCTGCATGGTCAGCAGGTCCGCCAGCAGCTGGGTCGGGTGGAACTCGTTGGTCAGCCCGTTCCACACCGGCACGCCCGCATGCTGCGCCAGCGTCTCGACCACTTCCTGGCCGTGGCCGCGATACTGAATGCCGTCGTACATCCGCCCGAGCACGCGCGCGGTGTCCTTAATTGACTCTTTATGCCCAATCTGGCTGCCGCTCGGCCCTAAATAGGTAACGCGCGCGCCCTGGTCAAATGCGGCAACTTCGAAAGAGCAACGGGTACGGGTCGAGTCTTTTTCGAAGATGAGCGCGATGTTTTTACCGGTAAGTTTCTGTACTTCCTTGCCCTTTTTTTTATCGGCTTTGAGCTGTGCGGCAAGGGTCAGCAGAGAAGTGAACTGTGCAGGGGTAAAGTCGAGCAATTTCAGAAAGTGTTTCTTGTACAAATCAGACATTTTATCCTCACATGGCGAACGCCACTTATTGAATTAAAATTCACTTTATATGTGTAATTATTCATTTGCAACCCCGTTTCACAAATCTTTCCAACAAAGGTGGAGGCAAACCCGTCCGTGTGTGAAAATAGAAGTATCTGCCGCACTTTAAAGAGGATTGAGCCATGGCAAACCCGGAATTACTGGAAGAGCAACGCGAAGAGACGCGTCTGATTATTGAAGAGCTGCTGGAAGACGGTAGCGATCCGGACGCGCTGTACACCATCGAGCACCATTTCTCTGCGGATGATTTCGACGCGCTGGAAAAAATGGCGGTAGAAGCCTTCAAGCTGGGTTACGAAGTGACCGAGCCGGAAGAGCTGGAAGTGGAAGAGGGCGACACCGTCATCTGCTGCGACATCCTGAGCGAAGGCGCGCTGAAGGCGGAGCTAATTGATGCACAGGTCGAACAGCTGATGAACCTGGCCGAGAAGTTTGACGTGGAATACGACGGCTGGGGAACCTACTTCGAAGATCCGAACGGTGAAGACGGCGAAGAAGGCGACGACGAAGATTATATCGACGAAGACGACGACGGCGTGCGTCACTAAGCGTTTCAGGCGGTGGCCCGCGCCACCGCTTTTTCAAGGCAGAACCATGGATTACCCGCAGATACTCGCCCCCGTACTCAACTTCCTCCAGTGCCCGACCCCGCAAGCATGGATTGATAAAGCCCGCGACCCGGCGAACCTGCCGCTGCTGCTCACCGACCACATGGTGTGCGAGCTCAAGGCCGCCCAGACCGCGCTGCTGCTGGTGCGTAAATACGTCGCCGACGAAAGCGGTGCCGACGCGCTGCTCGAGTGGCTCAAGCCCTACGAGCAGTTCACTTTCCGCGACGGCCCGGAGCCGGACTTCATCGCCCTGCACAGGCAGATTGGCAAAAGCGTGATGCCCAAAACCGATGACCCGTGGGGCCAGGCGCTTATCGACAGCATGGTGCTGCTGATTAAAGAGGAGCTGCACCATTTCTGGCAGGTGCGCGAGGCGATGCTGGCCCGCGACATTCCGTACGTCAAAATCACCGCCAGCCGCTACGCCAAAGGGATGCTGAAGGAAGTGCGTACCCACGAACCGCTGACGCTGATCGACAAGCTCATCTGCGGCGCCTACATCGAAGCCCGCTCCTGCGAACGCTTCGCCGCGCTGGCCCCGTACCTCGACGACGACCTGCAGAAGTTCTATCTCTCGCTGCTGCGCTCGGAAGCGCGCCACTATCAGGACTATCTGACGCTGGCCCAGCAGGTAAGCGACGACGATATCTCACCGCGCATACAGCTTTTTGGTGAAATTGAAGCCACACTTATCTCGACACCGGACACCGAGTTTCGCTTCCACAGCGGCGTGCCGGTGTAAACCGGCATAGCGAAAGGATAAGGATGCGAGATGAATAAAACGTGGACCCGTATTGTGATTGTCGTCATTGCGGCTGCAGCCGTGGCGTTCTGGGTATTCTTCGATAAGCAGCGCGCCCCCGAACACCAGATTGATACCACCCTCAACGCGATGCCCGCCTGGCAGGTGATAAAGGAGCAGGAGCCTGCGCTGCATCAGCGCATCCTCGACCAGATGGCCGCCCTGCAAAAAGCGGGCGAGCCGGAGCAGCAGATTATCGACACCATCCAGCCGCAGATCCTGCATTTGCAGATGTCGCGCCTGCAAAACGCCCCGGACGCCAACGTGGTGAACTACATGACCATCAACATGGAGCAGACCGCCGCCATCCAGAAGGTGAGCGATGACGCCTGCTTCCGCTTCCTCTACCCGATGGTGAAGGGCGGCGTAAACCCGATGCGCATGCTGGATAAAGACCTGATGACGCGGCGCATGCAGGCCGATGCCGACATGATGCGCGCGGCCTACGGCAAAAACCGCCACACCGTGACCCCGGCCGAACGCGAGGCGGCTGTCGCGGATGTGCGGCCGATTATGAAGGCGCTTGCCGATAAGTACGGCGAGGACATCCAGCTGCTGCAGATGCCGGATAAGGCGGCGGGCAAAGAGAAGCTCTCTTGCGATATGGTGCAGGAGATGTGGGCGAAGGTGCTGGCGCTGCCTGAGCAGAAGGCGGCGAGAGTGATTCGGCTGGCGGTGTCTGAGCTGGAGTGACGAAGAACGCTGGTTTTTTGGGCACTTAGCGCGGGTTTAGCGCGTCGTCGCTTGCATGGCGGCGCGCGACAGGTATAATCCACAACGTTTCCGCATCCCCTTCAGTGCCGAAGTGGCGAAATCGGTAGACGCAGTTGATTCAAAATCAACCGTAGAAATACGTGCCGGTTCGAGTCCGGCCTTCGGCACCAAGTCACAAATTCCTTACAATACAGTTAATTAGATAATAAAGCCTATCCTTTTGCCTGCAAGAAATATTTCGTTATGTCCCTTGAAAAAGCCGCTGTGGTTGATAGTGGTAATTGGGATGTTAACTCATAGCGGCGTGTAGTTCCAGGCGTCAAACACGTACCGATTGAACACTGACTGAACTCGAATGCTATGACGTTGCAGGGAATAAACAGGTTTATGGTGGTGTTCGTACCTGCACACGAAATGCAGGCTCTGCCAGCGATTCGGCCTCGCTCCTTCGGGTACATGGTCATCCTGATAAACTTCACTATCTGACACTCCCTGGTGAAGTTGCTTAACGGCTCCGCGCGTTGTCTTACCACCAACGGCATGAGACTTGTATTGTCTAAAATCAGTGAGGAGGGGAAAGGCTGGATCTCTCCAGCCTTTGACGGTCATCTCACCTTTTTAAAGATCAGTAGGATGAGTGGCACGCAGATCGCAAAGCCAAAAAAGGCGACAGTAAAAACGCCATCAGTGGCTTGCATGATCGAGTCTATAGAAGCTTGGTACTCTTTTAATGGGATTGGGCCAGAAAACTGCATACTTTCACTCTCGCTGAATGCGGAAAAAGAGAAGGTAGATAGCACCAGTGCGATAAAGTAGCATAGCGATACAATGACAATCCCACCCCATCGGAAAACGGTTTTAGTTCTATTCGTCATCGCCATATGATCCCCCTAATACGCCACCTACAGTGCCGCCGGAAAACGGAGACAATGAATCGCCAGTGGCAGCACCTTCCGCAGCAACATGCTGAACTACCCCGCCGGTAGTTTCCTGGAATGGTTGTAAGTTATCTGAATTAGGGTATTGCTCTTTGAATAATTCTGTCATCTCAACGACAAGCATTGAGGACATGTCTCCACCCTTCGCGATGAGAAATCTTTGCAGCGATACCGGAACGGTGAAATCTTCCTCGGCTTCAATAGGTAGTTGGGTCGTCGTAGATGTGTAACCGTGCTCAAATACCGTAGAGCCAGCATACTTAATCCCCGCAACTGAATGTGTTGTGCAGTTGCTGCCAGTAACGTCATACTCATCAATGGTATGGCCTCTCCTTCTTGTTGTCTCTGGCATTTTTGATGTGTGTATAGCTGGCTTACTGCTGTTCCATAAGTCTTCGAAGAATGCTCTTGTCTTCACCGGGTCAGCATCGTCTATGCGGAAAACACGAGCACCCATCTCATAGAGTTCAGAACGATAGTAAACCCTTGCATCTTCATCTTGCAGGAAGTTAAGAACACCATCTCCCGTAAAGCCTCCACGATTGGTTCTGCCATAGCGACCATACGTGTAGAGATAGACATTGTTATTCTCGTGTACCGAAACGAAAGCGTGACCTGCATTTTTGGTTTCAGTCCAGATGTAAACACCGTTCAATAACGGGTTATCCTCTGGCTTGCAGGTGTCAGTAACGCTGTTCTGCTTCTTCACTGCCTGGGCGTGCTGCACTGGCTCTACAGGCGCTGTCGCCCAGGAAGGGGTATTAACCTCAACTGTGCCAGGAGCGATAAGAAAATTAGTACCCTGGGGACAACCGCAAAGGATTTCCGCACCATCCACGGCGACTGCGGCGCTATTGGAACAGCGAGGATCACCGCTCACAATTACCCCCACTTTCCCGCATTTCGGGCAAGGAGTGGTCTTATCGCCGATGTAGAGTTTCCACAAGCCCATAACAGACATACCAGGGCGGGCGGCAATACATTGTGCGCCTGTAGAAGTTTTATCTCCGTGTAGACCAACGTTCTTACCGTGAACCGTGCAACCCCTGTTAACCGATGCCATAGTGACCGCCTTATTTCAGAAAGTTTTCTGGCAACGATTCCCCGGCTCGGACTACTCTTCTTCCGGCATTTTGTGGGCAGCTAATAATTTCATCGCCGTTATCCAGCGAGCTACCAACAAGGGCAATAGATTCGCCTGGTGTGTTTCCCACACCATTGGAGATCTTCGCGGACGTTCCATCTGGGTAACGCACTTCATCGCCAACTCGAGACACGTTTAGCATTGTGCCGTCATCAAGTTTGATCTGCCGTCCGTTATATTCACTAAAAACTTTCCCACCATTACGTGTCAAGCTGCCCTCTGTAGCGATCAGATAAGCTGCTGTAACGGGATGAGCGAGATTGTAGGCGTTTTGTTTTTCGATGAGAGAACGGGATTCATCGGTCATTGCGGCGAGTTGTTCGGCTGTGAATGGTGATTCGTCAAAAGCTGCCAGCATTTCAGGTGTAAGTTCGTTGGTGTACTGCTTCATAGGTCCCTCTACTTGCTATGGAAATAATTTCAGCGGCTATTTTACAAACAATAACCACATTAACAATAAGTATTAGGCTTAAGCGAAACTGTGTTTCGTAACAACCCGTAAAGGGGGTTAGTCCTCCTTGAATGTCCTGGTGTATTTGCACTGTTCGGACGGTCTGATCGTCACAGTCTCCGTAAGGTTGGCGTTGCTGTAGATACACACCTTCGCGTTGCCTATCTCCTGTTCGTCTGTCTGATCCCTGTGGAGGCGTGGGCTGGCAGTAGAGCCAGCGTCAGCACAAACAAGCATTTCATGTTAATCACCCCAATATGTTTGCAAAGGCAGCGCCCACGCTCTTAGCGTCAATCTTCAAATAGTTCATGGTCACTTTAGGGTCAGAAGAGTTAAGCGCTTTCATAGCTAAGGCAAGGTTGCAATTGGATTTCTCCATACCTGCGTTGCAGAAAACCTGCGAAAAGAATGACACCCTATGGTTCCTTTTATTCCCACACAGGAGCTAAAACTAAGTAACGATCTCGCTTGTAAATCATGTTAACCCCAGTAATTTTGTCAGGGCTTTTGCACTTGATTTTGAACAGTGTGAAATGTCGACGTTATTACCTGTTTTTGCATTTTATTCAGAGTATTAGAGGAACTTGCCAGACAAGCGGACGACCGTAGAAATACGTGTCGGTTCGAGTCCGGCCGTCGTTCCGTTAGTACTTCCAAGACCATCTGAGAAAGTCCAATTACCCTTAAAAATGAATGTACACAGTGATTTTACATCCTAAGTCTTCCATGGATGCCCGTTGAAATGCGGATAACATAGGGGGCATTTTAACTTCGATATGAACTGTGCCCCCAAATAAAGCTGAATGGTAGCCTGATCTAAATCTACACTAAAAAAACAAAATCTATAAAATGGCTGATGCGATGGTTTGTATCTGAAGGCTCTTGAAGGAAGATAATAAAGTTTATTTAAATCAGAGCATTATGCGTATCTCTTTTGTAAATCATAACCGAGTATCTGGAACTTAATAGCGTTACCTCACTGTGATGCATAAATTTAAAAGGCTACCTTAGTAGCCTCATATAATTAAGAGTATTGATCCCAATCTCTGGGGATAAACCAGTTGGGTGTCCAGCTAACAAACTCTTGCGGGTGAAAATTTTGAGCGATTACCACTAGAGATTTAATAGCTTCAGGCCTCAAACTGAGAACATGATTTTTTTTATCACTTTCGTAATCCCAAAAATGAAACCTGTCACTTTTATCATGTGCTCTACGGCTAGGGCCGAAGTCCATAGGAGCGGTTAATCTCGTGATTGTCGCGTTATCTTCTTTTGAATAAAAAGTTAACATGATTTTAGAGCGACTATGAATCGCATCAATAAATTTATCGCGCATATACTCTCCTTTGTAGTTACTTAGATAATATTCACGATTAGTAGGTTATTGTGTGTGATCGACGCAGCATTTAAACAAACATTGCGAAGTCAAAACTTATTTTTAATTATTGTTATCTGGATGCCCCCACCACGCCTGCGCAGCATGCGCATGAATAGCCTTCAGGCCTATCTATTGTGGTGCTGACGATGAATTTTGTGTCGGTAAATCGCAAGCTAATCCATGCAAGTTATGCATGCATGGATTTTTAAGGAAAAGTGGAGAGATTTTTAGGGTTAGTTGGGCGGTCTACTGCGCCGTCGGTTTTGCGCACTGCCGTGTGCAATTCAGATTCTGCGGAGGCGTGAATTTTTCACTTGTGGCTTGGTCGACATATAGCTCCCCAAGAATATACCGACCGAGTAGTGTATGGCTTAAATATAAATGGCGGGTTATTGCCCTGAATAATTAATCTCGTAGGTTGTAAGAGCTGTGACAGGCTCCGTACCGTAAGACCCCAGTTACGGATGCGATGCCCTGAGGTTCTCTAGAGAGTTAATATAACGGAAAAGTGTGTAATTATGGCATATGTTTGATGCTTTCTGGCACTGCTATATGCAAAGTAAGGCGCTCAACACGCCTTACTTTGCAGGGATTGCAGTACTTTGAAGGACTTTTCACGTCTCTTTTACAACTTATTTCTCTGTATCCCATTGCGTGAAATAGCGCTTCAATTTTTCTACAGTAAAACGCCATTTGGGAGTCGTTGGCTTACAGACCGTGTTTTGGTTGCCAAAGAAACCTACCTCATTCACCGCTTCGAGTTCGGATCGGGTTTCCAGCCATTTCACAGGAACAAAATATTCTGATTTGTCGGGATCGTCTGCATTCTGGCGATACAGATCGCTGTATTTAAGAACATCTATTGCAGGCATTTCGCCGTGTTCCGTTTTGATCGTAAAGCTGCTGGCTGGTTCAACTGCGCTCTGAACAATACCAACTCCAACGTAACCCGTTGCTGGGATTTTTACCCAAACGCGGTCGCCCGGCTGAAGCTGTTTTAAAGTCTGACTATACCAGCTTCCACCCCCCGCACTGATAAAGCCATATCGACGTGCCTCTTCCCAGACGCGGCTTTGCGGATCGCCGAAAGAGACATAAAACTCGCCATTCCAGGGTTCCTTAGCATTGGCACTTGTTCCGGCAGTGGCCTGCGCGGCATTGGTTTGCGTTTCGCTCGGATCGATAAGCCAGGCACGACTTAAGAACTGTTCGTCACCGTGCTGGAATACTTTAAAGAACAGAACGTTAATCGAGATGCCATTCTTGCTCAGATAATCGACAATACGCTCGGTGGAGGGATCCAGCTCCGCCGCCACGATAATGATTTGATGCGACTGATTGAGCGACTCTTCTTCCAGTTCGGCATTAAAGCGTTGCTTAAATGCCTCCCCAAGATTTCCGCCATCTGAGAATTTTTCATAAATCTGCGACAGGCGATCGGCGGTTAAGTCATCCACCCAGGAGGCGTAATCCAGCGCCTGAGCAACCACTTCACGCGGCGTGCGGTCGCGTTTCAGTTCAATCAGGATCAGTGACGCATCCGGTGCGATAGCCAGCAGATCGATACGCCCTTTATCGAACGTATATTCCTGATGTCCGATGATCATCCACTGGTCAGAAAGGATAGTGGGGTCGTTTAAAATCATCTTCTCCAGCAGTTGCTCACTGGCGAGCTTGCTGATGGTTAGCGGATGAGGGTTCTCCCCCACCCGCCAGATAGCATGATGAACCGGCATCGTTTGTTCCTTAGTTTAATGCTGCGTCGGTGAGCGCATCCGCCAGATAGAGCTGGGTTTGCCGGGCGGATTGCAGGCGGGATTTGAGTTGGTCACATACTTTGAAAAAGTCTTCAATCGTGGATATTACCTTCCATTGAATTGCCGCAGGAGGAAGTGCCACTGGTGCTGACCTCAAATTTTCTTGAGATATATTCATTTGGCTTTCAGCCATACCAGATTTCGATGCTTCCAAATAATCAGCTGTCACCCCACAGTTAAGGCATAATGAAATATATTTTGCTGATATATCATTTGAAATTAAATGAAATCTGATGATTTTGTCCGATATCATTAGCCTAGGCCGTGTTTTTTCAACTAAACACGAAATACCGACTCTGTTTTTTGGCCCCGCTCTTGTTACTAAGATATCACCATCCTGAACCTCATATTGAGGTCGGGGCAGTTTACTACTTGGCAAGGTTTTATTTTCCTGTTGTCTATACTCCAAACGCTGCACTGCAGTAGTTTTTAATACTCCCCAAACATTTCCATTGGGGGATGATTCAGGAGAACAAGCTGGACTCCAGCCAGCATCCATATTTGCAATGATTTCACCAATGCGACACCATTCCCATCCCATTGGTAGCACATAAGTTTTTTCCTCATCACTCACTGGCGGCAACGGCTTTTGCTTTTTAATTTTGCCTTCTTTCACCAGCTGTGCTTTTTCCTGCTCAATACGTTTAAGCAGTTCAGACGCAGGTTCGTCGTTAGGATCTTGCGGCACCAGCTTACCCATTACCGCCAGTTGCAGAATGGTTTGCTTAAGCGCGTCGATACTCGCTTCGGTAGTAAACAGTGTGTCGAAATGCTGGCTGACTCGCGCCCAGTTTTCGGCGAGTTTTTCGGCATTTTGGCTGTTGGTCAGCGTTGCCAGCAGGGTTTCAACCAGTTGCTGATGTGCGTCCAGACTGGAAAGGGATTGCTGCTCCAGTTGGTCACAGAGGGACATGAGCTCTTTAACCCTCGCTACGACTTTTTTTTGTTCAAGCATTGGTGGCAATATTACTGGAATCTCTTTGAGTTTTGCAGCCTTAATACCCGTAGCTGTCATCCCCGTAGATTGATCATTAAGCTGCGATTGGAACGGTTTTGCTAAAATTTGAATAAGCATAAATGGACTTATTTCTGGAATATGCCATTGAAAACATATAGAGCGTTGTGCAAGAGCAAATTTATCATCCAAATCAATAATTGCTGCATTACCTAGAGGAGCTTCTGTGGTGAATAAAATATCACCATTTTTAGGAAAACCTCTTGTCATCCATGATTGGTAATCTTGTTCAGCAATGAACTCTTCCGGATTAAGATCGATAAAACCTTTTTTAATATTTTTAGCTGTTATGAGCCTGATGCCAGACTCTGTCTTTTTTGGAGTTTTACCACGATAATCGATAAACTTTGCTAAATTTCCCAGTCTTATCCATGACCAATTTTTAGGTGTCTCAAGGTAATAATCGGCGACATTGATATTACCGTTTGCAGCGGTTTTCATGCTGCCATCTTTTGCTAATTCTTGCTTTCTTTTTTCATTAGATCTCAATAACTCCGATGCAGGCTCATTATTCGGGTCCTGCGGCACCAGTTTGCCGCGCACCGCCAGTTCCAGAATCAGCTCTCGCAGTTTCTTAATACCATAGAGGTCGATTTTGCCATTGCTACCACGCCCGGCAGTGGAGCGGGCTTGCAGCGCAGAGGACCAGATATCGATATGGTCGGTGATCAGCTTCTCTACGGTCATCAGTTCGCCCCCTTGTTGCCTGCCAGAGCTGCACCAAGAATATCGCGCAGCTGGTTACGCAGCTCGCTGATGTCTGTCTGCTGTTTCTGGTACTTCGCCAGCAGCTCATCCGGATCGTGGCTGATGGTTTCACCCTGGTACGGGTTCTTGATATCAAGGTTGAAGTTGCGGGCGATGATGTCGTCGATGCCCACTTTCCACGCCTGATTGTTCTCTTCACGGCTGGCAAAACCATCGGCCTCATTGCCCCACCAGTCGATTTCCGCCTGGAACTCTTCAAACTTCATCGGTTTGGTTTTGCTGTAGTTCTTCACGCCGTCCGGGTACGGATGTTCGTAGAACCACACTTGTTTTGTTGGCTGGCCTTTGGTGAAGAACAGAATATTGGTTTTGATACCGGTGTACGGGTTAAACACGCCGTTCGGCAAGCGCACAATGGTATGCAAGTTGCACTCTTCGGTGAGCAGCTTTTTGATTTTGGTTTTTACACCTTCACCAAACAGCGTGCCGTCTGGCAATACCACCGCCGCGCGGCCTTTGTCTGCCAGCACTTCGATAATCAGCTGCAGGAACAGGTCGGCGGTTTCGCGGGTCTGCATCTCTGCCGGGAAGTTCTTCTCAATGCCGTCTTCTTCAGTGCCGCCAAACGGTGGGTTGGTGACAATAACATCAATCTGCTCATCCCAGGAAGAGAGAGGCTTGTTGAGCGTGTTGTCATGACGGATTTGCACCGGTACTTCAATGCCGTGCAGCAGCATATTTGTGGTACACAGCAGGTGTGGAAGCTGTTTTTTCTCGACACCGTGAATTTGCTGTTGCAGGGTTTTATGATCTTCGGTGGTTTTGACGTAATTGTCTTTGACATGA
The DNA here is from genome assembly GCF_004006055.1 of Enterobacter sp. N18-03635. Taxonomy (NCBI): domain Bacteria; kingdom Pseudomonadati; phylum Pseudomonadota; class Gammaproteobacteria; order Enterobacterales; family Enterobacteriaceae; genus Enterobacter; species Enterobacter sp. N18-03635. Next base: position 542,824 of record NZ_CP034769.1, read on the forward strand.
TCGAACGCGCAGGCAAGGAAACCGCCGGTTCCGCAAGCCGGGTCCATAATCGACTCGCCGAGTTTCGGGTCTATACGGTTGACCATAAAGCGCGTCACGGCCCGCGGGGTATAGAATTCACCCGCATTCCCGGCGCTTTGCAGGTCGCGCAGAATCTGTTCGTAGATATCGCCAAACAGGTGGCGTTCCTGGCTGCTGCTGAAGTCGATTTCGTTAAGTTTGTTGATCACCTGACGCAGTAGCGTACCGTTCTTCATGTAGTTGTAGGCATCGCTGAACGCCTGTTTGACCACAAAGCCACGTGGGTTCTTATCGATCGGCGCGGTGATGTTTTTCAGCGTCGGGAACAGGTCATCGTTCACAAATTCCAGCAACGCATCACCGGTGATGCCTTCGCTGTTTGCCGCCCAGCTACGCCATAAATAACGCTGCGGGATCGGGAACTGGTAGTCATCCTGCTCCAGTTCCAGCTCTTCTTCTTGGGTATCAAAAATCTTCAAAAATAGCAGCCATGAAAGCTGCCCCAGACGCTGGGCATCGCCGTCCACACCGGCGTCTTTACGCATAATGTCCTGAAGAGATTTAATGACTGAACTAATCGACATGTTTTCTTTCCATACTTAAAAAGGATGCCACCGGTCGCAGTTGCGGCCAGTGGCAATAAATTTACGTGTTATCAGGCTGAGCGCGGCGGAAGCTGGTAGATTTCGTTTTCCAGTTCGTTAACGGCTTGCTCATACGCCTTTTTGTCGCCAAATCGGGTTTTGATGATCTCAATTGGGCGACCCAGTGCATCGAACGGCTTCAGTTTTAGCACCTGAACATCCTCGATTTCCTGCACGCCTTCATCGGCGTATTTGTCCAGCAGGGTATTGAGAACCTGCTGAGCCGGTTCGGCGTATTTCGTAAAATAGTTGCGCTTACGTACGTTGGCCGCGCGCTCCTGCCGGGTTAACGGCGGCTGACCGTACACCACATGGCAGAGCAAATCAAACGGGTCGAGATCTTTACCCACCTCTTCGGCCAGCACGTCCCACAGAATTCCCAGCTGCGCCAGTTCTTCAATAATCGCCTGCTTGCGAGGTGCCTCCTGCCATTTGCGCACGAAGCTATCCAGCGAGGCGTACTCGCTGTCTTTCAGCATCGTTTTGCGGGTGTAATCCTGGAAGGATTCAGTGACCAACTTGCCGTCAGAATCGTAATACTGAACGCGCTTCGCCAGGACTTTCACCGCCACACCATTCACATAGAATTTGCGGACTTTGTCTGCATCATCGCTATGAAATTCACCGTTTCCGGAATGGTTGTCGCGTTTAACGTGATACTCAGCAGCGTCTTCTCGCACTTCACTGGCAGGTTTATCGACATCATCATTAAGGGTTTCTTCTTCCAGCCGCTCATTGAAGTCGGAGCTTTCATCGGAGATATCGTCGGGTTTAACCACCAGTACTTTTTCCGGCAAACCGTCAAAGCGTGGGTCGGCAAACAGCTCGGTCGCTTTTTTGAAGTCGAGTATGGTGAACCACAGCTTGCCGTGCTTTTCGTTGATACGTGTGCCGCGCCCGATGATCTGTTTAAATTTAGTCATCGACTGGATGTTCTGATCCAGTACGACCAGCTTGCAGGTCTGCGCATCAACGCCGGTTGTCATCAGCTCTGATGTTGTCGCGATAACGGGGTAGGCTTTCTTAGGATTAATAAAGTTATCGAGTTGTGCCTTGCCGATGTCATCGTCGCCGGTGATTTTCATCACGTACTTTTCGTTCTTCAACACCTGCTCAGGGTTGAGCACCACCAGCGCGTGGCGCATGCGGTCGGCGTGATCGATGTCGTTGCAGAAAACAATGGTTTTATCCATCGGATTGGTGCGTTTCAGGTAATCGGTGATGGTCTGCGCAACCAGCATGGTGCGTTCATCAATGACCAGTTTGCGGTCAAAATCTTTCAGGTTATAGATTCGGTCTTCAATCTCTTCGCCGTATTTATCCAGCTGGCCTTTGACGGGCCGCCAGCCCTGAACATCAACATCGATGTCAACGCGCACGACTTTATAGGGGGCGAGAAAACCGTCTTCAATACCCTCTTTGAGAGAATAGGTGTAAACCGGCTCACCGAAGTAATCGATATTGGAGACGTCTTCCGTTTCTTTTGGCGTCGCCGTCAGGCCAACCTGTGTGGCACTGCCGAAATATTCCAGAATCTCTCGCCAGGCTGAATCTTCAGACGCGCTGCCACGGTGGCATTCGTCAATCACAATTAGGTCGAAGAAATTTGGATCTACCTGTTTATAGGCTTTCTGATGTTCTTCCGGTCCGGTAATAGCCTGGTATAACGCAAGATGGACCTCGTACGCCGGATCAATGGTACGTCCGGTAACTTTGGTCATTGCCGTACCGAAAGGCTGGAAATCGTTGTTTTTCGTTTGATCGACCAGAATATTGCGGTCCGCAAGGAACAGGATGCGTTTTTTATTTTTTGCCTTCCACAGCCGCCAGATAATCTGGAACGCGGTATAGGTTTTGCCTGTACCGGTTGCCATCACCAGTAGAATGCGATTCTTTCCTGCCGACACGGCATCTACCGTTCGGTTGATCGCCTGCATCTGATAGTAACGAGGAGATTTGCCGCTACCGTCATCGTAATAATCCTGACTAATAACGGGCAATTGCTCCTGAGTGAACCCTTTCCAGGTACAGTATTTTTGCCAGAGCTGCTCAGGTGTTGGGAAGTCGCTGAGGGCAATTTCGGATTCGAGCTGCTGCGGATTGGTTTTATCGTGGAAGATAAAACCATCACCATTGGAGGCAAACACAAAAGGCACATCAAGCAAGCTGGCGTAGTCCAGGCCCTGCTGCATTCCTTTGCTGATGGCGTGCTTATTGGCCTTGGCTTCGATGACTGCCAACGGCAAGTTCGGCTTGTGGTACAGCACGATATCGGCAGATTTCACTTTGATACGTGAGGCCAGTTTGCCACGGACTACAATTTTGCCATCGCGCAGTTTTACTTCCTGACGAATCTGCGCCAAATCATCCCAGCCAGCATCTTTCACTGCAGGCAGGATAAATTTGCTAATGATATCCGTTTCAGTCAGGAGCGTTTTGTTCACGCCAGCCATAGCAGAGTACTCCACGATATTGGGTTAGCTCTGATTTTACACAGAATAGTGTCTGACGTAATGACCTGAAACGAGGTTTTGGGTTGTTAGCGTTAAAATCTGTTCTTGGCAAGGCAATTTCTGAGCTTTTCTACCATAGATTTTCATCTTTAATAATGTCTGAAGTTAACTACATAAACGAAATATGGACTTAATTGTCTGTCAAATCAGTGGTTATTCAAATCGTACACCAGCTTTTCCCATTAATTTGAACTGGATCAACTCATCTAATTAAATGTACTTTATAAGTAATGGTAGGATTGATAGATAGCTTGGAGGAGGGGATCTTAATGGATAAAGCTTTCTGTACTATTGATGAAAAAGAATGGAGTGCAGATGCATTTTTCGCATTACCTCCTGCTGAGATCCAACTGAAGAGACGGAGTTTGCTTTGTACAGAATGCAAGGGGGATGCATGGTTCAGGCGTGCAAGTTACGGAAATGACTCACCTCATTTTTGCGCCCATCACCTAGAAAACTGCTCACTAGGGACCTCATACGAAGCTGTAGGGGAAGGTGATGAAAATAGGGGATTACCTGCTTCAGATGCTGACAGCGGCATAGTACTTGATTTGAGATTAATGCAAGGCTACGACATTAATGTCAAAACAGCAGCGGATAACTCTGACACTACACCTCAGGGACAAAAATTCACGGGTGAAAAAATGGTTGGTGGTGGGAATCATAAATATCCTGCACACCACACTTTAAAAAACCTGCTTTACAAGTTAGTACAGTCTAAAGGATCATGCTACGCAGATAAAAAGGTAGGGTTCACAGAACAATCCTTTAATGATTTACCGGACCGTGGGGGAGAACTATTTGTCGAATTCATTAACGTTGCACCATGGATGGACGGTGCACGTAGAATTTTTTGGGGTTTTATTAGTGATGTTGGGCAAACAAGAGATGGAAAAATTTGGTTAAATGCAGGTAACATTAAGTCTGGCTTAAGCGTTTGTATCAATCGCGAAATTGCAAGTGAATTTAAAGAGCAGTTTAAAGTCAAAAACAGTCTTGATGAATTAGATGGATGTCATGCACTAATTATTGGTACATGCACATATGCAACAACAGGCAAACCAATACTATGGTGTGGTGATCTGAGTTATATCGTACTGAGAAGATATAAATTAGACCAGGATTTATAAAATCAGCTTGCTTTGCAAAAAGCATATGAATATATATTTCCAACTAATATAAATGGAAAGTACGCTAATTTTACGAAGGTAATAGACTGTACGTGCAAAATAATTTCCCACTCCATGTGTTCAATGAACTATAAAATAACATGGCTAGATATAAGCCTTCCTACAACGGATAATTTCTTTCACAAACTGAAACGCAATTTTCTTCTCTGCAAAAAATTAAAGCAATCGACTGATAACCCCGCTACCATCTAACACTTGGGGTATCGTTACCCACATACTTTCATCCAGCCAAATCGATCCCTTCTCAAACGGCTTATAATGAATCGCACATAATGCTAGTTTGTTCGGGATCTCATCTGACCGCTATACTGCCTCTACTTCACGTGATTCATGTCAGTAATATTTTACAAATTGATTTGGAAAGACTCGTTCGACATGAGCCAATTGCTCTTGCCATCCCATAAAATCAATTTCGTATGTAAGCGATACTACCTCATCAAACGTCTCACCGAGATTGTTGGAGCATTTTACGGACTCTCTGCACATAGAATCGTAAATCTTTATCAAAGTTGGAAACGAAAGATAATCCTTGAACCGAGTCTGAGCCTCTTCGAGGGTCTGCCAGAGTGGAATGCCGTACTGATGTTTATCGTAAGGTACTGTTGCCATAAAACGCACCTCACGATCTCTAAGATAATGAAACAAAAGTGCCGGATCTATAATCGGCACATCATTTAATGGAAAGCCAGCATGAAATTGACCGTTGATGATTACTAGTGGGATTACCTCTATTTTCTCTGTTCCTGATAAATGGGGATAATAATCCCGACAAAAATGCTCAAGATGCTCCCTAACAAAGGTAGCTTTTCTAATTGCTTGGTTGGTTTTGTGCATCAGTCCGTTAGAGTCGAAAAGTTCATTATCATAATCTAGCGGAGTTATGGATGTTTTACGGCTACGAGCTTCTACAACAATTAGTAAATTTCCGAAAGAAAAAGAAAGATCTATCTCTTCGCTATGCCCATGATAGCTTGGTTCAATTGCATTCGTATAGTGCAAATGTTCTTTCATTACCTGATTTCCATTTCGGCACTCTTCCAATACTCTGAGCAAATCTTTCTCAAATAAACTTCCACGGCGAGTATCTTTGGGATCTATTTTGGCCATCCAGCAATCAATATTGCGGGTGAGACTTGCAGTCAGAAATGCGCTGATCGGGAAAATATAATTATCCTCAATAGAAACCAGAGGTTGCACCCATAAGTCTTCCTGTGGTGATTTCCCTTTCCAGGTCAATAAATCTAAAGCCGCGATGATTTCAGCTTTACTATATTCACAACATTGTATTAGTAACTCAATAATAATAGAGCGCTCAAACTGAGGAGCAAGATGAAGTAATGTTGACCAGTCGTTTATTGACACGTTTGTATGTAGTTTTTCATCAATTTGAACAGCTAGCACGGATAGATGAACCCATACATCTAAAACACTTTGTAAAGTGCGTTCAATACAGGGGAGTGATTTCCTTGTTAATAACGCTTTAAGATGGTCATCAAGCTGAATAAGAGCCGATAAAGGCTGAAATCTGGCTATCATTTGAGCCCGTTGAGATAATGTTTGCCATGGTACTATGCTCAAAGCTTTACCAGGTTCAAAATGTAAATAAGTTGAAAAAAGATGGATGTTATTAAATTTGTCCATTATGGTTCGAGCTTCAGTAATCGAGGTGGCTAAAAAATGATCTCGACGAAATTCGGCAATCGTTTTCATGCGGTGATAATCAGAATGACATTGCATGAAAAAGACTCTTTTGTGCTGATAAGTGAATATTGCACGGCCATAAAGCAAGTCTTGCCAAAGTGAAGAAAAATTATGAAAATGCTGAGACATCTTCATTTCTGAGAGATAAAGATCAAGTTTTGACAACTTTATTGGACGATCATCAGGAAATAATATATGCATGCGATCCTTATATTTAAATAGCTCGAATAATGGGCCTCTAAGACTGTCAAGTCTATGCATATTTACACTATTAACACTTACTGGATCGCTTTTTCCTACCTTCGAGGTTTTTGAAGTAATAAACTGTTCTATAGCTGTATTGCTTATGTCGTCAAACTTCTCGTCCTGTTCGTCACATACTTGCCAAAAAGCATAATTAGCGCTGGCTATATGCGCCCTAATCATTTCGTGATATTCAGGTTTGCAACCTGTTAAGAAGCAAATTTGCTTCCGAGTGTTCTCTACGCATTGGAAATGAAAATTAAGCCAATTAGCTCCTGAAATGTATGCAGAGGCTTCTGCAGTTAACGGACCTATTTCATTCATGAATTTAATCCAGTGCTCTGGTTTGAATTCATTCAACTGAGCGGGATGTGGCAATTTCTTATCTCTTGCCGCTTTGATAAGGGGATGGATGGGTCGCATATTTCCTCTCTACATGAGCGTATACCAAATGACACTATAACTCTTTGGATACATCAAGATAAAGAGTATATAACAAAGAAAAAATGAAACTTTGATCACAATGTGAGCATGGTTTTGTGGCGTGGAAAAGACATAGATCTTATATCTATTTAATTCATAACTGGCGATCAAAGTTGCCTGCTTGATGAAAATATTGTGTTCATAAGGAACATTTCTTTTTTGTAAGATTATTAATGTATGAGTATGGGTATATCTAATTATATATTGCATCGATATAATTCTATTAGGTATGAAATTCTGGTCCAGTCTTCGAATTCACTCTCTAAACACCTCTCTCCGATGCCACTCAACAAACCCTTCCCCTGGATAATTCCCTTTCACCACCGGCAGCGTAATTTGCTTACCAGCAAAATCCCAGAACAACCGCCCAACAATCCCGCCCCCATTCACCGCCTCAGACACGAGAACCCGCATACTCTCATCCAATCCAATCGATCCCTTATCAAACGCCTTATGATGAATCGCGCACAGCGCCAGTCCGTTCGGGATCTCACACGGTCCGCCAAACTGCTTCCACTTGATATGCGCGGCTTCAAGTCCGACAGAGGCGTTATCATGCCGCATGTTGAATCCGCAGATTGCACATTCATAGTTATAAGCACGCAGTACCTGCTGGCGGAATAGCGGATCGCGAACCTTACGAATCTGCTGGATATCAAAACCCATCTCATCCGCGATCTCTTCCTGAATACTTTCCGGAAAATGCGCTTCAAGAATCTGCTGCGCAAGCGAGCCGATCCGGTTTTTGTTCTTACTCAGCAGCGCAAAGTGTTCTTCATCAAACCCGCCTGCGACGTTATGTTCTACAAGTTCTTTAACAGGCGGTTGCTTACTGCCAATGGTCGAACAGAACTCAGTATTCTTCAGATCCCAAAACCCGTCCCCCTTGAGCCGCCAGAAAGGCATATTCGGGTAATGCGCCTTCCTCTGTGGGCCAAAGCGTTCTAACAGGCCAAGTAGCTGCTCGTGGACCTCGGTTCCGTAATCAAACAGTCGCGCATGCCCCTGCTGATAGTTCGCCAGCACGTACAGAAGCAATAAAGGCTTATGCGGCGCACGCTGTTCACCTTTGCGCCAGATGGTGATGTCGGCAATTGCCTGTTCGAGAGTTTTGCTGGAAGCCATCGCGTTACGCAAGAAGGTAAATAATTGCGATGATGCTCGCAAAACTCAAACCGATCAACCCATAATCAACAAAAACATGACCTTACCGCACCCAGCTCTATTTCCTGAACCCCCCTCGCAAATTCCAAATTTACCCCACACCAAACCGCTGTATTTATATTCAGCCCTGTATAATGAGCACCAGAAATTACGCCGAACGGCAAAGGAAATATTGAAGAATATTTAAAGAAGAATTCGCGATATGAAGGTGCTGCAACACCCCCATACCGCTAACCACAACCAACTATAGAGGAGTTGAAAATGGCTGCGACGAATTTTAAGCCAGAGTTTACTGTTTGCAAAACAGAATCAGACGCTTTCACCGGCGTGATTGAAAACCGCGAGCTGGTACGCAAAAACAGCGCCCGCCGTCTGCACGGCAACCCGCCCAACGCGGCGCCAGTTCATCCCCGCGCGGAAACGCCGCAGGATAGTGCCGCCTGCTGCGAATTGTATGCGCGCATAGACATGAAATATCTTCTGCTGGGTGGCGACTGGTTAACCCGTGCGGGCTTTATCAACGGCATGCCCGTGAAAATCCGCGCCATGAAAGACTGCATTGTGATTACGCCACAACATACAAGAGAATTATGGGGATGCCTCGAAGGGATGAGTGTGGTGAATATCAATAAACAGAAAGTCGCGCAGTGGTTAAAAACATTTCCGGGCGCGTTAAATGATACCGGCGATATTCCGGTGATTAAGCGCAACGCCTGATAAATATCCCGGCCCTGCGCCGGGATTATTCTTTATATCGCTCTCAAAACACCGGCACCCCCAGCCCCACCTTCACCTCCCTCAACGTCTCCTGCGTCACCCCCTGCGCCCGTTCGGTCCCGCGCTTCAGCATCGTCATCAGCTCACCTTTATCCTGCATATACATCGCCCTCCGCTCCCGCATCGGCGCAATCAGCTCCTGCAGGCACGCTTCCAGCTCGTTCTTGCACGCCCGGTCGCCCAGCCCGCCCGCCTGATAGTGCGCCTTCATCGCCGCCACTTTCTCCTTGTCCGGATGAAACGCGTCGAGGTAGGTAAACACCACGTTCCCCTCAATCTGCCCAGGGTCGCTCACCTTCAGGTGGTTCGGGTCGGTGTACATGGCGCTGACCGCACGGTGGATCGTCTCTTCGCTGGGAGAAAGGTGCAGCGTGTTGCCCAGCGATTTCGACATCTTGGCGCTGCCGTCGATGCCGGGCAGGCGGCTGGTGTCGCTCAGCATCGCCTTGCAGTGGCGCAGCACCGGGGCGGGCAGCAGGCTGTTCATCTTGTGCACAATCTCGTTGGTCTGCTCAATCATCGGCAGCTGGTCGTCGCCGACGGGCACGCACTCGGCCTTGAACGCGGTGATGTCCGCCGCCTGGCTGATGGGGTAGGCCATAAACCCGACCGGCAGCGAGCGGGCAAAGCCCTTCTGCGCAATCTCGTTTTTCACGGTCGGGTTACGCTCCACGCGGGCGACGGTGACGATGTTCATATACAGCATCGTCAGCTCGGCGAGGGCGGGCAGGGCGGACTGCAGGCAGATCGTGGTCAGGTTCGGGTCGATGCCGGCGGCGAGGTAGTCGGCCAGCACTTCGGGGATGTTGTCGCGGATTTTTTGCGGGTTGCTGCCGTTGTCGGTCAGCCCCTGCAGGTCGGCAATCAGCACAAACTGGCTGTGCGTCTGCTGGAGCGCCACGCGCTGGCGCAGCGATCCGACGAAGTGGCCGAGGTGCAGCGGGCCGGTTGGGCGATCGCCGGTGAGGATAGTTGGTGCGTTCATAAAGACTCCTTAATGGGCAGTTGCCGAAAGGGGTCTTAGATGTGAGAAAGCCGCCTTTCGGCGGCTATCTGAAAATGGGGAAAACTACTCCGTGCCGCCTTTAAGAAGGCAGCCACCAGCGGTTTACGGTGAGGACGGCGTGGTTTATGTTCATCTCTTTACCGTACCACGTCCGGCGCGAAAAACAAAAGGGCACGTCATGCTGCAATCACTCAACCACCTGACCCTCGCGGTCAGCGACCTGCAAAAAAGCGTTACCTTCTGGCACGAGCTGCTGGGGCTTGCGCTGCACGCCCGCTGGAATACCGGGGCCTATCTCACCTGCGGCGATCTGTGGGTCTGCCTGTCGTACGACGAGGCGCGCCGGTACGTGCCGCCGCAGGAGAACGACTATACCCACTACGCGTTTACCGTCGCGGAGGCAGATTTTGAACCGTTCTCGCAAAGGCTGGAGCAGGCGGGCGTCACCGTCTGGAAGCAGAATAAAAGCGAGGGAGCGTCGTTCTATTTTCTCGACCCGGACGGGCACAAGCTGGAGCTGCACGTGGGCAGCCTCGCCGCGCGGCTGGCGGCGTGTCGCGAGAAACCCTACGCGGGCATGGTGTTTACCTCAGACGAGGCTTGAGGCGCGCACCTTCAGCCTGCAGGTCCTGTCTCAGCAATCACTGGCTACGTGCCGCTGGCGGAGCGAAAGCGCCGGGTGGCGGCTGCGCCTTACCCGGCCTGGAAAAAATTACAGCGACTTCACAAACGCCAGCAGGTCTTCGTTGAGCTGGTCCTGGTGGGTCAGCGCGAAGCCGTGCGGCGCGTTGTCGTACACCTTCAGCGTGGCGTTTTTGATCATCTCTGCCGCCAGCTTGCCGGTGCTTTCAAACGGCACGATCTGGTCGTTGCTGCCGTGGATCACCAGCGTCGGCACGTCGATTTTCGCCATATCCGGGCGGAAGTCGGTTTCGCCGAACGCGGTCACGCAGTCGATGGTGCCCTTCAGCGACGCCAGGAGGGCGATGTTCAGCGTCTGGGTCAGGGCACCGGCGGAAACGGTCTGCCCGGCGTTGGTGCCGTAGAACGGCGTGGCGAAGTCGCTGATAAACTGGGCGCGATCTTTACGCAGTCCGTCGCGAATGCCGTCGAACACGCTCTGATCCACACCCTGCGGGAAGGAGTCGGATTTGCCGAAGATTGGCGTCACAGCGCCCAGCAGCGCCAGACCGGCCACGCGCGCGCTGCCGTAGTTGTTGATGTAGCGGGTTACGTCGCCGCCGCCCATGGAGAAGCCCACCAGCGTCACTTCGCGCAGGTCCAGGGTGGTGATCAGGTCGTTGATGTCGGACGCAAAGGTGTCGTAGTCGTAGCCGTTCCACGGCTGATCCGAGCGGCCAAACCCGCGACGGTCAAAGGCGATGGCGCGGAAGCCGCGCTCGGCCAGGTAGTTCAGCTGGCTGTCCCACATGTCGCCGTCCAGCGGCCAGCCGTGGCTGAAGAGAATCGGTTTGCCCGCGCCGCCTTCTTTGTAGTAAATCTGCGTGCCGTCTTTTGCCTTAAACGTTGCCATAGTGTGTTCCTGTGCAGGTGATGGTTATGGTTATACCGGCGCGACCAGATAACGAATTGCCGGCGATGTTGTGCCCTGATGAAAAGCCAGAACGCGGCTTTGCAGCAGGAGGTCATTCATGGTGTGGCGCTCCTGCTGGCGCAGATGCTCTATCCACGAGCCCATCAGGAAGGTCTCAATAAACAGGCCGGGGCGCTCAATATCCTCATATACCGCCCAGCTCATCGCTCCTGCGCGGCGTCGCACCCTGCGCAGCTCGTGTACCGCCTCCAGGAAGGCTTTCGCGTTGTGCGGGTCAATGATGTACTCGTGCGAGACCAGCACCGGGCCGCGCTCGTTCGGCAGGTCAATCTCCACGCCGTCCAGAGGCTGACCGCTCAGGTCGAGGTTCAATTCCGGGTCTTTCTCCAGCTTCCAGCGGAACACGGTGGCGCTTGCCAGCACCATCCCCAGCGTGGCGACAACCAGCGCGGTCGGGGTGCCGAACCGGGAGGCAATCTGCCCCCAGATGGCGCTGCCCGCGGTCATCGAGCCGAAGAACACCGTCAGGTAGACCGCCAGCGCCCGGGCTTTCACCCAGCGGGCAGCGCTGCGCTGGGCGCCGAGGTTCAGCGTCGAGAGCACCGCAATCCACGCGAAGCCGGTGAAGAACTCAAACAGGTTGAGCAGCCAGACGTGGCGCACGAACGCCAGCGCCAGCATGGTGAGGGCAAAGGTCAGGCTCGCGGCCACCATCAGCCGGTCGGCGTTCAGCCGCTGGCGCAGGCGCGGCAGCAGGATGGCCCCGGCAATGGCCCCCAGGCCAATGCACGCCAGCATCACGCCGTAGCCCGCCGGGCCTAAACCCAGCTCGCGGCGCGCCACCAGCGGCAGCAGCGCCCAGCCCGCGCTGCCGAAAACGAAGAACGCTACCGTGCGCACCAGCACGTTGCGCAGCACCGGCGCGGCGTGCACGTAGCGAATCCCGGAGCGCACCGCGGAGAAGAAGTGCTCCGGCGGCAGACGCTGTATGGACGGGGCCGGACGCCAGCGCCACAGCACCCACGCCACGCCGACCACGGAGAGCGCGTTGAGGGCAAACACCATCCACGGCCCGGCGAGCGACAGCAGAAAACCGCCCAGCGCGGGGCCAATCGCCCGGCTGATGTTCACCCCGAGCGAGTTCAGCGCCACGGCGGCGCCCAGCTCCGGCTTGCTCACCAGATCGGGCACCACGGCCTGGAACGGCGGCGAGCTCATCGCCGCCCCCACGCTCAGCAGAAACGTCGCCACCAGTAGAACGGCAGGGGTGACGTGTCCGGTGAAGGAGAGCACCGTCAGCCCGGCGGCGGCGATGAACACCCACAGCTGGGAGAAGAGCAGGTATTTACGCCGGTCAACGATGTCCGCCATCACCCCGGACGGCAGGGCGAAGAGGAACATCGGCAGGCTGCTGGCCGCCTGCACCAGCGCGATATCCAGCGGGTCGGCGCTCAGGGTCAGCATGCTCCAGTTGATGCCGACGTCGCTCATCCATGAGCCGACGTTAGAGACCACCGTGGCGATCCACAGCATGCGGAACACCGGCTGGCTCAGCGGCTGCCAGGGCGAAACCGTCGGTGCGGGCGTCGTCTCGACGTGTGCGTCGCGAACGTCGTTAACCTGGGTCATGCGAATCTCTCCGCTGTCTTACGCTGCAGTCGCCACTGGCCCGGCCCGGTGAGGGCTAGGGTGGTGAAGATAATCAGCAGCAGCCAGCCAAACTGCCCTTCGGCAATCGACCAGTTCGGGTGAACCGCCAGCATCGCCACCAGCAGCACGGCGATAATCGGCAGGCACGCCAGGCGGGTGTACACGCCCGCAATGATCAACAGCGGGCAAATCACCTCGGCGACAATCGCCGGGATCAGGCTCGCCCAGGGCCCGAAGCCGAACGGATCTTCAATGCGCGTCAGCTCTTCGCTGAAGTGCAGCACCTTCGGCAGGCCGTGCACGTAGAGCAGCAGCAGGCTGCCGGTCAGGCGCAGGAAGAACAGCCCCAGGTCGACCCGGGGCGGGGTAAAGGTGTTTTTCATCAGAATGCAAAGCAGCTGCAGCCCAGCGCCCCCCAGAAAGCGTTATCGTCTGACACCGGCATCGCTGACGTGCGGGCGAAATCATGCTGGTGGCTGTGAACTCCGCACGGGCCGCTGCAGTGGTGGACAGCGCTCATGCCCACGCGTGCGGCCTGCGGCGGCGCGCTGCGGTAGTGGCCCGGCACCTTGACCACCGGGGACCACTCGGGCAGAACCGGAATGGCCGGCGGCGCAAGCGGGCCAAAGCTGCCCGCGGCGTAGACGATGTCGCCGTTGACCACCGTGAGAACGGACTCAATGCCCTTGATCTCCTCTTCCGGCACGCGGAAGTAGTCTTTGCTGAGCACCGCCAGGTCGGCGAGCTGGCCGACCTTGATCTGCCCCTTCTGGTTCTGCTCGCTGGAGAACCACGCGCTGCCCTGGGTCCAGAGCATCAGGGCGGTATCGCGATCCAGTCGGGCGCTGTGGTCGTACATCTGCATCCCGCCAACGGTACGACCGGAGACCAGCCAGTAGAGCGCGGTCCACGGGTTGTAGCTCGCCACGCGGGTGGCGTCCGTTCCTAAGCCCACCGGCACGCCGGTCTCCAGCATTTTCGCCACCGGCGGCGTGTGGCGGGTGGCTTCGATGCCGTAACGCTCAGCAAAGTACTCCCCCTGGAAGGCCATGCGGTGCTGCACGGCAATGCCGCCGCCGAGCGCTTTGATGCGGTCGATGTTGGCCTGGGTGACGGTTTCCGCATGGTCGAAGAACCAGTGCAGGCCGTTGAACGGAATGTCGCGGTTCACCTTCTCGAAGACGTCCAGCATGCGGCTGATGGATTCGTTATAGGTGGCGTGCAGGCGGAACGGCCAGCGGTGCTCCACCAGATGGCGCACCACGCGCTCCAGCTCGTCCTCCATGCCCGGCGCGAGGTCCGGGCGCGGTTCGAGGAAATCTTCAAAATCGGCGGCAGAGAAGACCAGCATCTCGCCCGCGCCGTTGTGGCGGAAGAAGTCGCTGCCCTGGCCCGGCGTGAGCATGTCGGTCCATTTTTCAAAGTCTTCCAGCTCGTGGCCCGGACGCTGGGTAAACAGGTTGTAGGCGATGCGGATGGTCATCTGCTTTTTCTCGTGCAGCTCGGCGATCACCTCGTAATCTTCCGGGTAGTTCTGGAAGCCGCCGCCCGCGTCGATGGCGCTGGTCAGCCCCAGACGGTTCAGCTCACGCATGAACTGGCGGGTGGAGTTCACCTGCTGCTCCAGCGGCAGCTTCGGCCCTTTGGCCAGCGTGGCGTAGAGGATCATGGCGTTCGGACGGGCAATCAGCATCCCGGTCGGGTTGCCGTTGGCGTCGCGCTGGATCTCCCCGCCCGGCGGGTTTGGCGTGTCTTTGGTGTAGCCGACCACCTTCAGCGCGGCGCGGTTGAGCAGGGCGCGGTCGTACAGGTGCAGGATGAAGACCGGGGTATCCGGCGCGGCGTCGTTAATTTCGTCCAGCGTCGGCATGCGGCGCTCGGCAAACTGGAACTCGGTCCAGCCGCCGACCACGCGCACCCACTGGGGCGACGGCGTGCGCAGGGCCTGCTCTTTCAGCATCCGCAGGGCGTCGGCCAGGGAGGGCACGCCTTCCCAGCGCAGCTCAAGGTTGTAGTTCAGCCCGCCGCGAATGAGGTGCAGGTGCGAGTCGTTCAGGCCGGGGATGGCGGTGTGGCCTTTTAAGTCGACCACCTTGGTGCCGTCGCAGTGGTGTTGCATCACCTCGGCGACGGTACCCACTTCCAGAAATTTTCCGTCGCGCACGGCAACGGCTTCCGCGACGGGGTTCTCGCGATCGACGGTGTGAAACTGGCCGTTAACCAGAATGAGATCGGCTTTACCGAGGGTAACCATAACTGCTCCTGACTGAGAGGGGAATGGTCAGGATTATGGGAACCGGTTTCGGCAAAGATCCAGTTATACAATAGGATAGGTATACCAAAGTATAACTATACCTAAGGTTAACTATACGAAGAGATAATTACGCGCGGAGACGGAAAACCGCAGGATGAGGGTGACTTTATCGTCGCGGCGCTTGCGGCGATTTCTACCCTTAACCACTGGAAAATGCTATGACCTCTTCAAAGCTCGAAGTGTTAACCCCTGCGAACTGTCAGGTAATCTTTATCGATCACCAGCCTCAGATGGCGTTTGGCGTGCAGTCTATTGACCGCCAGGTGCTGAAAAACAACACCGTGGCGCTGGCGAAAGCGGCTAAGGTGTTCAACATCCCGACCATCATCACCACCGTAGAGACCGAAAGCTTCTCCGGCAATACCTATCCTGAGCTGCTGGACGTGTTCCCGGGCCAGGACATTCTGGAGCGTACCTCCATGAACTCCTGGGACGATCAGAAGGTGCGCGACGCGCTGAAGGCCAACGGCAAGAAGAAGGTGGTGGTTGCCGGTCTGTGGACCGAAGTGTGCAATAACAGCTTCGCCCTCTGCGCGATGCTCGAAGGCGACTACGAAATTTATATGGTGGCGGACGCGTCCGGCGGCACCTCCAAAGAAGCCCACGACTACGCGATGCAGCGCATGATCCAGGCGGGCGTGATCCCGGTGACCTGGCAGCAGGTGATGCTGGAGTGGCAGCGCGACTGGGCGCGTAAAGAGACCTATACCGCGGTAATGGACATCGTGCGCGAGCACTCCGGCGCGTACGGCATGGGCGTGGATTACGCCTACACCATGGTGCATAAAGCGCCGTCTCGCCAGAAGAGCGAGCACCGCACCTTAGCGCCGGTCCCGGCTCGCTAAGTTCCGCTGGCGGGCTGGTCCCTCATCCGGCTCGCCGCTGCCTCTTTCTCTGGAGTTCACGATGAGTACTGGGCTGATATCCCTTGCGGCAGGCGTGTTGATTGGCCTGATGTATGCCGTGCTGAAGGTGCGCTCCCCCGCGCCGCCCGCGCTGGCGTTGATTGGCCTGCTGGGGATGCTGGCGGGTGAACAGGCGACGCGCCATCTGTTATCCCGGGACGGCGCGCCTCCTCCTCAGGTGACCGTGCCGCAGGCTAAATCGCAGACGGGAGCGTCCTCATGAAGGCATGGATAATTTCGCTGGTGTGCGGCGTGGTTGCTGGGGTAATTTACGCCCTGCTCGACGTTCATTCCCCGGCACCGCCGGTTGTCGCCCTGCTTGGCCTGTTCGGCATGCTGGTGGGCGAACAGCTCATCCCGGTGGGACGACGTTTACTGAGTCGCGAACCGCTCACCCTCGCCTGGTTTCGTCACGAATGCGTACCGAAAATCAGCGGCTCGGCGCCCCCTGCGCCCGCGAAGGACGATCGCGACGTATAATGATTTTTTAGAGGAAAGACAGCATGACGCTGCCGTGGCGCATTGCCATCATTGATGACGAACGTTCCGTCCGCAGCGGGCTGAGTAATCTCCTGGAGTCGGAAGGGTATTCGACCGATACGTTTGATTCGGCAGAGGTATTTCTGAGCCATCCGCTTGCCCTGTCCGGCGCGGCGCTGGTGATCACCGACATCAAGCTGCGGGGCATGAGCGGCCTGGAGCTGTTTGAAAAGCTGCGCCTGCTGGCCGTACCGCCTCCGCCCGTGCTCTTTATCTCCGGTCATGCTGATGAAAATATGCAGCGGTACGCTCTCGGTCTGGGCGCCGCTGCATTTTTGCGTAAGCCCATTAACATCGATATTCTGCTGGATCATATTCAGCGGGAGCTGGCCCGCCGACAATAAGGATCGCGGATGAACGAAAACGAGCAGCCTGCATTCTGGCCCGCCCAGGGGAATCTTCACCAGGGGCGGGTTTTTGTCCTTAAAGAGGATGTGATTTTTACCGTGCTGGCGCAGGAGGGCGGAATCGCCTGGATGCACGCGCGACATCCTCATTCCGGCGGCTCATTTATTATCGCCACCGCGGTCAGCGACGAAGAGGAAGAGCGTGCCACCCGGCTGCTGAAAAACGAGTTTGCGCTGCGTGACGCGCTGCAGGACAGCTGGGCCATTCGCGCCGTCGCGTCCACCCAGTACCGGGGACGCTTCGCGCTGGTGTACGCCCCGTTTTCGTTTGAGCTGCTGGCGCGGCGCGCGGGCAGGGCGATCTCGGGTATCACGCGCTTTATCGAGATGGCGATTCAGATCTGCGTTCCCCTGCGCCAGATGCATCTGCAAAACCTGATCCACGGCGATATCAAGCCCGGCACGATTTTTGTTCATCACGATGCCACCTGCCGTCTGGGCAGCTTTGGCCTCTCCTGTAGCCTATCCGGAGCCTTCACCCAGACCCGGCTTGCCGTGTCCGGCGGCACTCCCGCCTATATGTCTCCAGAGCATACCACCCGCACCCAGCGCCCCGTCGACAGCCGCAGCGATCTCTACAGCCTCGGCATGGTGCTGTATGAACTCCTGACCGGACGCCTGCCGTTTGAACTGGGAGAGGACGAGCAGACCAACTGGGCGCACTACCATATTGCCTCGGCGCCGCTGGCCCCGGATGCGATCCGCCCGGACGTGCCGGGAATGCTGTCGACCATCATCCTGAAGCTGCTGGAAAAGAACCCTGATAACCGCTACCAGACGGTCGACGGGCTGATTGCCGACCTCCGCCGCTGTCAGGCGACGTTAACCTGCGAGGGCGAGATCGTCGCCTTTACCCCCGGTCAGCAGGATCGCACTCCGGCGATCCATCTGGCAGACTCCCTGTTCGCGACGCATCCGCAGGCGAATGATGTCGTTGCCGCGTTTGAGCGGGTGGGGCAGAGCCTGGTCCCGGAGCTGGTGACGATCGGCGGGCCGTCCGGGATCGGCAAATCCTCCATTATCGCGACGGCGCTTAAAACGCTGCAGCAGCGTACGGTGCTGCTGGCGGTGGGCAAAGTCGATCAGTTTTCACCGTCGTTGCCTTACGGCGTATTAAGCTCTGCGTTCCGCGCCCTGACGCTGCACCTGCTGGGGCTGCCCGCAAACGACGTGGCGAAGTGGAAAATCCGCCTGTCTCGCGCCCTGGAGGGACACGAGGCGCTGGCCGTCAGCCTGGTGCCCGAGCTGGGACTGCTGCTTGAGAGCAAGCCGCGCTTCTCGACGGATACGTTTTCCATTGATGCCCGGGCGCGCTTCAGCCATATGGTGCTGGCACTGGTGAAGACCTTTGCCTCGCAGGGCTGCCCGCTGGTGCTGGTGCTCGACGATCTCCAGTGGAGCGACGCTGCCAGCCTGCACACGCTCAAATATCTGCTGATGAACTGCGGCGCTATCCCGCTGCTGGTGGTCGCGGCCCACCGGGATATCGGCTCTGTGACCGACGCCTCCCTGCAGGCGCTGCTGGCAGGCCTGCCGGAGGCGGCGCAAAACGCGAGCGAGATTGTTCCGCAGGCGCTTTCCGTGAAAGCGGTGGCGCGCTGGCTGGCGACGGTATTTCGCACCCGCAGCGCGGCGACGACCGACCTCGCCACGCTGATCCACGAGAAGACGGGCGGCAACCCGCTCTTTGTGCACGAGTTTTTCCGCCGCATCGTTGATGACGGCCTGGTGGTGCACAACAAATATCAGGACAAGTGGCATTACGATCTGCAGGCGATCCGCGCCCGGCATTACACTGAAAACGTGGTCACCCTGGTGCTGGAGCAGCTCGAAGAACTGCCCGACGAGACGTGTCGCCTGCTGGGCAGCATCGCCTGCCTTGGCGGCACGGGCGAGATGGAGATGGTCTGCCGCGTGGTCGGCATGTCGATGGCAGAAATGCGCTATGCGCTGCACCCGGCGGTGATGGCCCAGCTCATCGTGCTGACGGAAAAAGCGTATTCCTTCACCCACGACCGGGTACAGGAGGCCGCTTTCGCGCTGCTGGATCGGCATGAGAAAAGCCATATTCACCTGACGACTGCCAGCCTGCTGGCCGACGCCGCGCGCCAGGCGGCCGGGAACGAACTGCTGTTCCGCGCCGTTCACCACGTCACGGCCGCGCTGGACAGCATTCAGCCCGCGCCGCAGCGCCAGATGTTCCGCGAGCTGAGCCTGCTGGCCGCGCGGCGCGCGAAGCGCTCGGGAGATTACCCGTCGGCACTCAGCTATATTCAGACCGCCAGAGCGCTGGGCAACGCCGGGACGGTGTCGGACTTTATGCTCGATATCGAAGAGGCGGGCTGCGAGTTTGCGCTGGGGCACCTGGAGCGGACCCGCGAGCTGTGTGACGCGATCCTCGGCTGCCCCGGCGGGCTGACCGAAAAGGCGCTGGCGGCCAACCTGCTGGTGGAAGTCTACATTCGCCAGTCGGACAGCCGTCTGGCGCTGGAGGCGGCGCTCTGCTGGCTGGGGGGGTTTGGCATCCAGATTGGCCGCTATCCGGAAGATGCCGACTGCGACGAGGCCTGGGAACGCTTTTGCAACCGCGCAAATGACGCGCCGCAAAACCTGTTTGCCCAGCTCTCGCGGATGGATAACACGGAAACCGAAGCGGTGATGAACCTGCTCTACAGCGCCAGCATTTGCGCCAGCTTCATCTGCCCGCGCCTGCACTTTTTACTGCTCTGCCGCATGATGCACCTGACCCTCGACCACGGTATTACCGGCGCCTCCACCACGGCGATGGCCTGGTTTGGCGTGCTGATGGGCCACCGCTACGCCGAGTATCGCCTCGGGTTTCGGTACGGCACCCTGGCCCGCGAGCTGGTGAATCGCCACGGCTACGATGCGTTCGAAGCCAAAACCCTGCTGCCGCTCGACCAGCTCAGCGTCTGGACCCAGCCTTTGTCGTTCACCATCGAGTGCGCGAAAGCCTGTTTTACCTCAGCGGTGACCCACGGGGATATGACGATGGCCTGCTTTGCGGCCTGCCACCAGGTGATTAACTTCCTCTCGCGGGGCGATCACCTGGACGGGGTGCTGACCAGCATCGATCGCGGCCTGGCGTTTGTGCGTAAAACCCACTTCCAGGACGTGGAGACCATTTTGATGGTTCAGCGCGGGTACGTTGAGTTCCTGCGCACGCCGGTCATCAGCACCTGGACCGCGTCGCAGGTGCTGCCGGAGGCGCTGCTTCCCGCGTCGCCGGAGCAGGCCCCGGAGCAGACCTCCACCATGCTGTTCTGGTATTGGCTCTACCGCGGTATGGCCCACTTTACCTGCGGGGAGTATGCCGACGCGCAGGCGGATCTGGAGATGGCGGGGTGGTACGCGTGGTCTGCGCCGGGGCACATCCATCTGCTGGATTACCATCTTTACAGCGCGCTGGCGCTTTCCCGCCAGCTGACGCCGGAGACCTTCTCGGCGAACCACCGTCGCAGCATTCACGCCCACTATGACAAAATCGCCCTCTGGGCGCGCGTTAATCCCGGCACGTTCGCGGATAAAGAGGCGCTGATCTACGCCGAAATCGTGCGTCTGGACGGGATGAACAGCATTGCGCTTGAGCAGTATGAGAAGGCGGTGCGGCTCTCCCGCGAGGGCGGCTTTAATCCGATCAACGCCCTGGCCCACGAGCTGGCGGGGCGCTTTGCGCTGGCCTGCGGCTATCCGACCGCCTCGGACGCCCACTTCCGCGGCTCTATTGCCGCCTGGGGGCGCGCGGGCGCGCAGGCCAAGGTGCGCCAGCTGGAGCAGGATTTCCCGCACCTGCTGGCCTCCGGGCAGGCCAGCGCCTACGACACGGTGGCGTTCGCCCAGAACGAGACCATCCGCGATCTCCAGAGCGTGATCAAAGCATCCCGCGCGCTGTCGGAAGAGATTAATCTTGAGCGCCTGATCGAAAACCTGATGACTATCCTGCTCGAACGCGCCGGGGCGCAGCGTGGCCTGCTGCTGCGCGTGAGCGATAACCTTATTCCTGAGATCGAGGCCAGCGCCTGGACCAGCACCGAGGGCGTGCGGGTGCGGATCCTGAAAGACGTGCCGACGGCGACCGACATGCCGCTGTCGGTGCTGGCGGCGGTGATCCGCACCGGGCAGGAGATCCGCACCGGCAGGCCGGAGGAGTTCCATCCCTTCAGCCAGGACCCTTATCTTGTGACCTCGGGGGCGGCGGTTATGTGCGTTCCGATGTTCAAACAGGCGCGGCTGGTGGGCGTGCTCTATCTCGAAAACCGCCTGATGCCGGAGGTCTTCACCGCCGAGCACTCGCGCGTGGTGAGCCTGCTGGGCGCGCAGGCAGCGGTATCCCTGGAGACGGCGCGGCTGTACGCCGAGCTGCTGGCGGAGAACATCCAGCGCCGCCGGGTGGAGAAAGAGCTGCGATCCAGCCAGACCTCGCTGATGCTGGGCGAGCAGATCAGCCACACCGGCAGCTGGCGCTGGGAACTGGAGCAGGATCTGATGTATGTCTCGGAAGAGTACTCCCGGATTCTCGGCCTGCCCGAGCAGCAAAAGATGATCTCCATGGCAGAGTTTTTGACCTTCGTCCATGAGGACGATTACGCCCGCATCAGCGCCATCGTCACCCAAAGCGTGCGCGAAGGTCTCTCCATGCGCGCGGAGTTTCGCGTCAAGCGTCCCGATGGCTCGACGCGCTACATCCTCGGAATTGGCGATCCGGTGGGCGTGGGCAGCGAGGTGAACGAGTACTACGGCATCATCACCGATATCACCAGCCAGCGCGCCGCGGAGGATGCCATGCGGGTGGCGCAGGCGGATCTGGCTCGGGTGTCCCGGGCCACCACCGTCGGACAGCTGACCTCCTCCATCGCCCACGAGATCAACCAGCCGCTGATGTCGATCGTCTCGAACGCCGGAGCGAGCCTGCGCTGGCTCAGCCGCGAGCCCGCCCGGCTGGATAAAGTGCGGGAAGGGCTGGAGGAGATCGCCGCGGAAGGCGCGCGGGCGGGGGAGATCATTCGCAGCATTCAGTCCCTGACGCGCAAGCAGGATCCCACCTTCTCGCGCATCGATCTGCACTATCTGATCCACCATATCATCGCGCTTTCGCGCAGCGAGCTGGAGCAGCGACACATAAGCGTTGATTATCTGTTGAACGCCAGCGACAGCTTTATCACCGGCGATAGCGTGCAGATCCAGCAGGTGCTGTTGAATCTGGTGATGAACGCGGTAGAGGCGATGGCCGAGGTGAAGGATCGCGCCAGCACCATTACCCTTAGCACCGCCAACGCGGACGGGAAAGCGATCGTCGAGATTGCCGATACCGGCAGCGGCATTGAGCCCGAGCGGCTGGAGCAGATTTTTGACTCGTTCTATTCCACCAAGCCACAGGGAATGGGGATGGGGCTGACCATCAGCGCCAGCATCATTGAGCGCCACTGCGGGAAGCTGAGCGCGCGCCGCCGGGAGCCGTACGGCACTGTGTTTGCGTTTGCGCTGCCGCTGGCGGCGCAGGAAGGGTAAACGTTACTCCGCAGGCTGGCTTTTGGTCAGGCGCTCAACGGCCCTGACCAGCTCTGCCACAGAGCGCACCTGCATTTTCTCCATCACGCGGCGGCGGTGCACCTTCACCGTGATCTCGCTAACGCCCAGCTCGGCGGCAATTTGCTTGTTCAGCATGCCGCTTATCGCCAGCGTCAGCACCTCGTGTTCGCGCGGGGTGAGGGACATATGGCGCTGCTTCAGGGCGTAGTGCTCTTTATTGCGCACGGCGTTGTGTTCCGCCAGCTGAAGCGCGGATTCAATGGCGTCGATAAGCGCGTTAGATTCGACGGGCTTGGTGAGGAATTCATACGCGCCGCCTTTAATGGCGCGCACCGACATCGGGATGGTGCCGTGGCCGGTGAGAAAAATAATCGGGATCTCGCGCCCGCTATCCTTAAGGGCGTCAGCCACCTCAAAACCCGAGATGGTGGGCATTTGCATATCAAGAACCACGCACGACGGGAGCTCTTCAAAGCGGTACTGAAGAAACGCTTCTGCCGATGAAAAGCCGACGGCGTTTAGGTCTGCCGATTCCAGCAGCCCAATCACGGACTGCCTGACTGCGTCATCGTCATCTACAACATACACAATGTGTTCCATTCACCGCCCCGGTGCTGATTGACATGTCGAGGATGCAAACAATCACTACGGCGACGTAAGAGACTGTTTATGCTGACTTTCATCTTAACACATTAACTATCATTATCATTTAACAATATGATAACCGTATGAAGTATAGCGAGCCGGGGCGGGAGTGGTGAAGGAACGAAACGCGTGCAACATGGGCAGTATGCCTCAGCGCCCTCGTTATTTGTCGGTGAGGACTTTGATCGGTAAAACAGGCTACACTCTGGTTTTGAGCGCTAAATGCTGAGGACATAACAATGCACTACACACTGAAAGAGAGCGACAAGGATAAAGCGGAAGGGTCAAACGGCGCGGGCGCTCTGCAGCAAAAACTGCTGGAGTCTCGTTCGATTGTAATCTCCGGTGAGATCAATCAGGAGCTGGCGCAGAAAGTGATCACCCAGATGATCCTGCTGCAAAGCGTCAGCAACGATCCGATCAAGCTGTACATCAACAGCCAGGGCGGCCACGTGGAAGCGGGCGACACCATCCACGACTTCATCAAATTCATTCGCCCGGAAGTGCACGTGATCGGCACCGGCTGGGTGGCGAGCGCCGGGATCACCATCTTCCTTGCCGCGAAAAAAGAGCACCGCTACTCGCTGCCAAATACCCGCTTTATGATCCACCAGCCGCTGGGCGGCGTGCGCGGTCAGGCAACGGATATTGAGATCGAAGCGCGCGAGATCATCCGCATGCTGGATCGCGTGAACAAGCTGATCGCTGACGCCACCGGCCAGCCGCTGGAAAAAGTGAAAAAAGACACCGACCGCAACTTCTGGATGTCTCCGGCAGAAGCGCTGGACTACGGCATCGTGGGTAAACTGATCACCCATTATGACGAGCTGAAGCTGGATTAAGTTTTCGCGGCGTGTTTGTGTCGGGTGACGGCTTCGCCTTACCCGACCTACGCCGGACCTAGCGTACCTCGAACACCACCACCATCCAGTTCGTTCGCGTGCCTGGCGGAAACGCCGGGTAAGGATCGAGCCGTGTGCATGCCCCCGCCCAGATGTATGTATCCTCATCAATGCGATACCAGTGCGCGTTGCCTTCCACCGCATCCCCCATCACCGCAGCCTGCACCGTCAGTTGGCTTCCCGCAGAGAGTTCACACGCCACGGGCGAGAATACCGAGGGGCTCTGTTTACGCGTGTAGACCGCTGTTGTGGTCTTAACAGAGCCAGTGACCGGCAGTTCAGTGAAATCGCTCATTTTAGACCTCATGACAGTTCTCTCTTAACGTAACGATATAAGCCGCTGTAAATATGGCGATCACGATAAAGCGTGAAACTGTCAGAATGTGTCATGCGGAAGTCTGAAAGGCACCCGTTGAGCGGGTGCCTGGAGGGTTACTTAATTCTGGGCTGCGATGCTGATAAGTTCGTAGATTTTTTTTGCCCCGGCATTTGATTGAGTCAGTTCAATATTATGTTTCTGGCCATTCTTCATATGCAGGACAATTTTTTTATTAATGGATCCTTTTATGACTACGCTACTGACTTCTCTGAAGCGGGCGTAGAAAGTTTCATACAATTTTCCCAACACGCAATAAACACCGTCATCAGTTAATACCACACCACGATCCCCTTGGCCGAAAACCGTTTCGTCGTAGTAGAACAGGATCGCATCTTCCGTGAGAGGAGGCAGCGATTGACAATGACTGGCCGCCTGGACGAAATTGCTTATTTTTTTCGCGTTGAGATTGTCGTAGCGGTAAAAATTGTGGTCTTTGTTCGTCGCATACTGTGTTAATTCACCCCCGGCTGGTTTGTGCTCCAGCGCTGGCAAGGTTTGCTGTGGCTGTTGTGGTGTTGTTATCGTTGCCTCCGATACGGAACCAACCATAGAGGCACCAACAGCTCCCATCCCCGGAAGTGTCTGGGAGGTCACGCTATGTTGAATGGTGGTCACAGTTCGGGTGTAAGCGTTGACATGGCTCCCGCCTCGCATATGCGCTGATACGTTTTGCGGGGTTTTGACCACGGTCTGCACCGGGGTCAGCACGGTTCTGAATGCCGCGCGTAGGGATGCCACAATCGAGACGATCAGAAGTGCGATAAGTGGGACCGAAAGCCACATAATTGAAAAATAGAAAATACTTTGCTTAGTGTTGGTTGCCAGCTGCGTTAACCTGGAACAATAAAGCCCTGCAGTTATCACGTACACGACACCACAAGCGATAGTGGCAGCCATGTTGCTCTCCCCGTCCATTGCCATTTCCTGGATAACGGGAAAGAGCAAACATCCATAGAGAACAGCGCTAAAGAGCGCATCGGGAAGTAATGTTTTTATCGTCTCAAAGGCTTTTGCAATATTGTAGAAGATCCACAGAAGTAACAATATCCAGCCAATGACAGGAATAGCTGCGGCGATAGCCATAAGTATCATGCTGACGATCATACTGCCAAGAATATTGCCTAAATGCCCTTCCGAAATAAGATACCAGATAAAATACAGGAAGGAACCGGCGAGAACGGCCGGGAAGGCGACCACAACGCTTGCAGGTATAAAGAAAACGAACCCGCCAAAGATAAGTAATAACAAAAAGCAAAGGCCAGGCCCATTATTGTCAGGTGTTGAGTTTGCTTCAGCGTCTATAGACATATTAGTGATCTGCCTGCGGGTTAATGATAGGGAATGGAATAAATGGCCTTGGTGTAAGCAAACTGAGAGGTAAAGGCTGTTTGGTCTTTCCGTTAACTAACGCCAGTGACGTCAGGCGCAGCGTGAGATTGCTTTCGCAATAATGCTCGCCTTCGGCGAAAGCCGTTTGGTATCGCGTGGCATCAGAATCGCCGAATGGCTCTACCTGCAAAGTATCATGAGCTACAAGGTTATTTTTTGCATCAACGAGGTCAAAGCCTATCTCTAACGAACCAACGCTTTCCATGCCACTGTCCAGCGTGAAAGTGGCGCTGCACATCCCTTGATTTGCCCAGACGGTGTTTGAGTGCCAGATCTCAATCGCATGAGATGGAGCAGCGAATAAAAGACATGCGAATACTGTGCTACAGTGTAAGTAACGGCTCATCATATTTTACCATCCTGAAAATGATGTATTAATCAACATAACCGTATGTTGCATCATCACCGGTGTCCGCTTCTTTTACGAGGCCTTGACCGCGATATTCATTAGGTAAAAACCCCCCATTAGTGCACTCTTTTTTCATGATGAGCTTTTGGTTTTTATATACTTTCAGGCCGGTATAATCCCATCCTTTTCCCGTACCGCTATAAACAACATAGCTGTAGTTGCCATTGATGAAACGATAATAATAAGCGCCTCCACCCGAGAACGTCATTTCACCCAGGCGAACCTGCGTTTTGTCTCCCTCATTTTGGGGGAGAGTCATTTCTACTTTTTCAAGTGAGCCGTAATAATAAGTAGGAACATCGTGATCCAGACGGACGATAACGTATTTTCCGTTCGTGAGTTCACAGTTGAAAATAAGCTCAGGCTCAGGCGGTGCAGCATGAACGCTTGGAATTGTCGCCAGAAGGGTCAATAATCCAGCAGAGAGTAATTGAGATTTCAACATTATTTTTCCTTAGCAGGTAAAGCAGCCGGTAACCCGGCTGCTATTTTATTATTGTGAAGCCAGTGTTTCTTGTAATTCATTCAGCTGTCCCTGCAGCTTCTGCAGTTCCATCTGTTTTTGCAATTCGGAAGCGCTTGGTTTGTTTTGCGCCTCCTTCATATTTTTTTCCAGGTCTGCAACTTGCTTTTGAGCATCAGCCCGGCCAGCTGTTTTTTTCTTCAACTGGGCGAGCAGATTGTTCATCGACTTTTGCAGTTCTTGCTGCGATTTTTGTTTACTGGCTACGTTGGCATTGCTCAGTGCTTTCTCTTTTTCAATCGCATCATTCACCGCTTTGAACTCTTTATTCAGTTCCTGATCGTATTGCAGCGTTTTTTGTTTATCTTCAACGCGCTTATCCCAGGTGCCGGAGTAGTTGCAGTTAAATTTGGTAATAATGCTGACATCACCGGTTGTCGGGTCACAATCTCGCGCGTTAGTGGCACAGCCGGCTAATATGAGGGCGCTGAGTGCAAGAAAAATATAACGCATTGCTATTCCCCTCAACCGACTTTCAGCGCGGTGCGCTGGGTATAGAGGCTATCGAGCTCGCCCTGCAGAGAGCCAATTTTGTCGCGCATCAACGCAATCTCGCTATCCAGATTTTGGGTATCACTGCCGGATTTGCTCATGTCTGCAGAAACGTCCTGCCACTGCTTCTCATGTTTTTTCATGTCGGTGATGGTGCCACGAAGGTAAGCAATGTTGGCATCCACTCCTTTAATTTGCTTCTGTACGGCGTCTTTTTTCACCGTGTTTGCAGCCATATCTTTTTCTATTTGAGCGAGGGTCTTTTTATCAGAGTCGATAACCGATTTTGCAACGCTGGTTGCGTTCTGAATGCGTTTGTTTTCGGCTTCAACATCCTTAATCGTTGCGTTTAACTGCAGCTCTTTGGAGGCGTATTTTTTGCGCTGATTATCCAGATAGGCGTTAGCCCCCATACCCACACCGCAACCGGCGATAGCGGCGGCGGCCATACATACTGCTTTGTTGCTGGAGTTACTGACAGCGCAGGCCAGTGCGCCGATTACCGCGCCGCCAGCACAGGCCTGCCAGCCTGATTTATTGAAAAACTCAACATCCTGATTATTGGCAAGGCGCGGGTCGACGCCGCCACTACTTCCCGTACTGCCATTCTGGCACCCCGCCAGAAATACCATCATTCCTGCTATCACTGCTGTGCGAATAACCTTTAACATTCCAATCTCCTGAACTATTTAATTATTTTTTTTACATGAACTAAGCCACGCCTCGCGCGCAACTTTTCCATCTTTCCAGTACCCCTGAAGGTTCTTCCAGTAGGTATCGAGATAACCGTTAAGGTTGGTTTTTCCGCGTGCAGCCATCTGTTGCAATACGACAGCGACCTGCGGTTCGATGAGGGGTTTGTCATAGGTTGTGCCCATGTCTACCAGTGTGTCAGCGTAATAACTGGTAATAAAATCAAGGGCTTTTTGATGTTGACCAAGCTGTTCCTGACGGCGGGAGCAATTAGCATCAAGCTGGCTGCCTGCGGCACAGGTTTTGGTGAAGAGCTGGTTGAGACGATCGTAAAACTCGCCGTCATCTTTCATTTTTGTGCACAAAAAGGCGCCCAACTGTAACGATGTGCGTATTGCCTGATCCCGTTGTTCATCCCGAAGCTGGCTATTTGCGCGCAGCTCACCGCGCAGTTGCTCAAGTTGTTTCTTCAGTGCGTCATCCTGGACTTTTGCCGAGATAGCATTCAGGTTTTTTAGAGAATCATCAGCTTTGCCTGCAGGTGTTTCCTTTTTACCCGTGCCTAATGATTGCCACTCTTTTTCAATCTCTTTCACCCGCTCGCGTGATGTCAGGGTTGTGGAAACTAAAACCAGACGAACACCGGTGCTTTTGGTTGTATTCTCGCCTGCATTGGCATAGTACGGCTCCTCTCCACGCAGTGAACTGCGGATATCCGCCTGAGGAGTCATATAACTGCCCCCCCGAACGACATAGCCCCCAGCCTTACCATGCAGGCGATCGAGCTTGTTCAGGCGGAACGGGTCAAACATCATCTCTGCTGCGTTGCCCAGTATGTCGTGCAATCCGAGCGGGTTAGGTTTCAGCAGGCCGGTAAGCTGAAGTTTTCCATTTGCAGACTGTGCCCCCGCAAACCAGACATAACCGTTTAATCCTTCAGGCATCGGGAAGTGGCGATCGCGGAACTCTGCGGGGGAAACCGCGAGCCCGCCGCGTGCGGCAAACTCCCACTCGGTTTCTGTCGGAAGCCGTAAAAATCCCGCCTGACCATCATCTTCAGGCAGTGCAGAAAGTTTTTCTTTTCGTAACCACAGGTTGTATTGATTTGCGAATACCATGGCATCCATCCAGCCAATACTCACCTTCGGTAAACGTCCTTTCATATCCGTCGTCGGGCATTCCCCAGAAAGCGCGCGATACTGCAGGTCGCTCAGTTCATATTTGGCCATCAGGTAATAACGGCCCTTACCACCCTTCTCCGGGAAACTGCCTGCAATGTGTTCCTGGCGAGATTGTTCAACGTATCCCCAGTCGTCGCCTTCTTGCCCCAGCGTGATGTTGTAATCTTCCAGCGGTTTATTCAGCGGGATAGCGACTTTGCGAAATGCCATGGCACCGTCGCACGGCATAGGCAATATCACGTCATCGGCCAGAGGTTTTGGGTTCCAGAACTTTTCATCCCAGGTGGCATTAGCCGCGCAGGCGTACCCGAGTCCAATGATAGCCAGGCTCATCGCCAGTTTAGATTTCACGTAAACTCTCCGCAGGTTCGATTTTCAGTGCGCGCAGTGCTCCGATAGCGGCCACGCCTAACGCCACGGCAAGGACACAGAGCAATGCTGCGATAAAATGAAGGGGGTCAAGGTGACAGACGAATGCCTGGTCCGGTAAAGAACTGCCCAACACATGGTTGAACAATGCACTGCCCAGCAGGTAGATGATCACACCCAGTCCGTATGAGACGCCGGTCAAACACAGCGCCTGAATAATAATAAAAAGCGCCACAGAGCGACGGCGAAAACCCAGAAGGCGCAGCACGGCCATATCTTTGCGCTTACGATCAATGTTGGCGATGAAGGCACCGACTAACGAGGCGATGCACCCTGATGCAGAGATCCAGGCAATCACGCCAAAGATAATACCCAGCACTCGGTCGATGGCACGCACAGACTCAATTTGAGCTGACTGAGTGATAGCCTCAATGTTTTGCGTCTCCAGCCACCGCGCGAGGAGTGAAACGTCATCTATCGAACTGGCATAGATACGTGCTCTTGAATAGCGGGTTCTCTCTCTGAACGGCTTGCCATCGCTGACCCCCAGCAAGGGAACCTGAAAGCCATCGCGGTAGTCTTCCAGAGCAACAAGCAAAGGCAATGTAATAAAGGCACCTTGACGTGAAAATTTTGCGTCATCCAGCACGCCGGTAACGGTTAAAGCGAACGTGGCGCGTTGGTTTTTCCCTTCGCTTTTTCGGCTCACCATCAGGCGCAGGATATCTCCTGTCTGCACGCCAAGGCGGCGTGCCGCACTGGCGCTGAGTACGGTATCGCTGTCTTTGACCGGTGCTCTGACATCCTGCAAAAGAGGATCGCCTTTGGCCGTCGGGATCACTTCAGCACCCGGGACAAAGTGTTGCCCGTCTCGGACCAGATCGGCCTGAGTGTTCAGCGAACGAGTCAACGGAATCGAAAATCCGACTTCTGAACGGCGGGCGAGCTTATCAAGCCAGGCAAAATCATAATTACCATTACCCGTCATACGTACTTCCCGGGTGCGAGGGTCGTCGAGAAGCTGATGGCGAAGCTGGCTGACAATGCCATTCTTCAATCCGAACAGCAGCAATAACGGTGCGATAACGGCAATCAAAGAGAAGATGATGCACAGCGCGACCTTGCGATCGTGAATGAGATCGCGCAGAGCCATACGGCACAGCAGGGTGCCTGACGCTGGCATATCAGCTGGGTAAGAAGACACTTTTTCCCTCTCCGGTCACGGCCTGATATCGGTCAATCCCAAAATGCGTCACGCGCTGCCAGTCGTGGCTCACAATAATGGCTGCCATATCCAGTGAGCGCACCAAACCGATCATCAGGTCAAACAGCCGGTCTGCATTATCAGGATCCAGCGCCGCAGTCGGTTCATCGGCAAGGAGTAAGCGTGGCTGGTGGGCAATCGCACGGATGAAGGCAACGCGCTGGCGCTCGCCGATAGAAAGCCGGGAAGGCATTCTTGTCAGCAGCGGCCGCACGCCCAGGGTGTCGATGGCCTTATCGAGCCAGGCTGACTGTAGGCTAAGTCCTGCCAGCCTGCGAACCAGAGTGATGTTTTCTATCACGGGTAACCAGGGCAACAAGCCGCCGTGCTGTAGCATAAACCCAAGCTCGCGTGCGCGAAGCGCGGCCAGGGCAGGCTCGTTTTCAGCCATGAGCGGTATTGAAATATCGCGACCGGCGAGCCGGTACTCGGCAAGATGCGCTGGGCGGAGGATCGCCCCTATCATCTCCAGAAGCGTGCTTTTACCGCACCCGCTAGGCCCGGTAAGAGCGACCACCTCTCCCTTTTTCAACGAGAGGTGCGGGAGGGCGACGCTATAGCCATGCGTCCCGCCCCGGCTGATCTCCATATCGCGGATCCTCAACATCAGGGCAGGTTCTCCAGAGGTACCGGATAAACGTTATCGCGTGGGTCGCTATCGGGCGCTAATGCCACCCAACGGTCTACATCCTGGTTGTAGCGTTGATAGTAATTAAGCTTGGTGTTCAGCCTGCGGATAAAACGCTCCTGCTCAAGGCCATCCCAGCTTTTCCAGGTTTCTTCATCCAGGCTCAATACTTCACTGAGGTAAGGTAAGCTCTCGATATATTCACCGAGCAGTCCCATCTCTCCGAGGCGGGTCGCATTTTTCCCTTTCGCCTGGTTTGGATCGTTGCCCATGGTTGCCGCCAGAGAACGCAGGCTGGCAAACATGTCATCCGGAGAAATCATCCCCTCATTGGCGGCATTGACGATCTTCTTCATGACATCGCTCAGATCGCTGAGCTCGCTTTTCGTGAGCAGTACGCGCACCTCGGTCGCCGGGATGTTTTGGTCAATCAGATCGCGGTCGCTTATCCATGACTTGAATACCGGTGGTGCCGTGGTGCCTTGCTTTTCACCCAGATAGGCAAGACGTATTGCCTTACTTAACTTGTCGGCATCACTGAGCAGGGGATCTTCTTTCTTACCGGCATATTTAGGGCTTGCCCCCAGCGCACTCCCCGCCGTTTCTTCGCCGCTCCAGGCTGTTTTAATCTGGCCGGTAATGGCATTCGCCAGCTTATCGACCATACTACCGAAGCTATTTACATCACCTGAATCAATAGGATAGTAGAGCGGTTTGTGCAGGAATGGATTTAACGTCAGCTCCTGATACTGGGCTTCAGCAGAACTGTGATTTTTCTTACCATCAGAGGTTTTCAGATGTAACGCATACAGCGCAACGCCACGATAGGCGGCTTCCTGACGCACCTGGGCGGCATCCAGATGGGTTGACGAGAGCTTATCTGTGCCATCAAGCGCGCCTGCGTCAGTAATCAGTACAACGTAGCGGGCGCCAAACTGCGTCCAGTCCACTTTGTCCAGCGCTGTCATGACCCCGCCGTAAGCATCTTCATCAACCTTGCTGCTGGAAACGGTAGCCTGCTTCAGGTCATGTACTTTAGCGAGGAAGTCTTTACCATCTTTAACGGTATTGGGGTCGACATACATCTTGCTGTCGTATTCAAGACCCGGAACCGCTTTCACGCTGGAGCGGAAAGCTACCAGGCCAAACTTGACCTGATCCTGTAAGTGTTCCTTCTCGATCCTCTTGTAGATCTTATCGATCGCCTCTTTGGTGCGATCGATATACGGCCCCATCGAGATGGTGGAGTCGATCACAAAGACAACCGAGGCGGAGAACCCTTTCATCATGTTCTTTTCATCAGCAGCGGACGCGGCCTTTTTTGCGGGCGACTTTTCGCTGACGGAGGCAACGTTGAGTACACGTACCTGGAAGCCGGTATCGGTAAACACATCATCTGAGCCAAGAACAGGTAAGAGATAAAAGTTTTTTAACTGATCCACCATGTAATCAGGCTCGCGTGCCAGAACCTGCGGGACCGGTTTATGGCTGCTCAAACTGTTGAGCATTGGTTGCAATGTTGCCGCAGGGTTTTTGCTGTTCAGAAGAGACTCAACGTCGGATTTCTCTTTAAAGAACAGCATCGGGTGACGGCCAGCAGGATTGGTAAACGCCAGCGTCAGCTGCATTTTCCAGTCAACGGTGCAGGAGGATTTCATCCAGCCAGCGGTATGACCAAAGCTGTCCGGCCCAACCTGCAGCCACGTGTCCTGACCCTGCGTTGTCCTTTGGTAAACATAGAATCGACTAAAGGCCGGCTGCTCTTTACCTGCTTCACCTGCTTTGGCGGACAGCTGGCAGCCTGGGTAAGTCAGTACCCGCTGGAATAACGCATGTTTACCTTCCTGCAAAAGCGGCTGTTTACCCGCGGCACAGACGGGGGATGCCAGCGTTGCGGCACACACCAGGCTACTGAACCAATGCATGTATTTCATTATTTATCCTATTTCTTCAGCTCAGCTAAACGGGCTTTGGCCTCGTTATTCTGCGGATCCTGATTTACAACCGACTCATACCAATACGCCGCTGTCTCTGCGTCAGGATTGAAGCATCCCCCTGGTTTTGCGGTTTTAGGGTCATATTCTTGTGCATAACGAACGGCCATCTGCGTATCGCCGGACTGGGCTTTATAGGCGTAAAGGCGCTGAGCGATATCGCAATGTTTTGCCGCTTTCGCTTTTGCGATGACGTCCAGCAGTTGTGCACTACTTGGCTGGCTACGCAGGCACCCTTTAACGAACGCCATTTCATTGCCGCTCGCCATTTGTTCATCACCACACGGCCCGGTAGTTTTCGCGACGGGTGCGGGAGGTGCCGCTGGAATTGCAGGCTCTGGCTTACGGGTAAACCACCACCCAGCAGCGGCCAGCAGGAGCAATAGAATGGCTAATCCCGCAAATAACGGCAGCTTACTTTTCGGCTTCTGCGGCTGTTGAGATACAGGCTTTTCTGCGACAGGTTCTAAAACGACAGGTTCCGGTTCTTGAACGGACATCGGCTGCACGATGGGGGTATCATTCAGCGTCTGTATATTTTCCGGAAGTGGGTTTTCACCACCGGCCTGGGAGCTAAGTAGCCCTTCAGCGATGGTCAGAATCCCCATATCCTTATTACTTCCATCTTTGATGGTGATGCGATAGGCCGCCTGGCGGTTAGCGAGTAGTGGATCGATCAGAGAAGGGCCGACCTGAACGCAGGGCGTCTCCTCATTTTGTATCAGTGGAGGGAGGGCGAGGAAAATCTCGCCACTGACCCAATCACCGTGGCTGTCCAGATACAGGCGATCCTGATTACGTACTACCGAGATTGTGACGCCCTCGGCATCGCCTTTCCAGCCTTTCAACAAGAGTAATGCGAATCCTGGTTGTATAGGGGTCAGCGTCTTAAGTTCAGGTTTGATCACGTCCAGTTACTCCTTTGCCGATTTAATCTGGCGGAGAATGACGCCCAGATTTTCGTTCTGCGCGACGCTAATCTCGCGTCCGGCAGAATGACCTGCGTTTTCGGTAATGAGTGCTTCCAGGCCAACCAGCCAGTCGATGATAAAGAAGGCACTGTAGTTCAGCTGTTGCGGCGTCAGGCGTGCCAGGCGTTCATCACCTTTCCAGACCACACTGTCGCACGTTGGTGGACGGGTAAAGATCGGCTGTTCGGGCTGGTTGAGACGGGCCGGGCGTTTCGATTCCGGCATATTTTGATAGCCCAGCCAGGTGATGAAATCGCTCATCACGTGAAGCACGCGTGAAACCTGACGCTCGACCATACGTTCACGACGAACGCCAGCCTGCTCGGTATTTTTCATTGCATTGACCAGCGCGTCCTCGACACGTGAACGCAATAACCCCGTGATCAATTCGTCTACCAGCGCTTCGGCAATCGGGCGCGGAAGACTGATGTAGTTGAGCATGGCGGCGGTTTCAGGCAGGCCGCGCAGATGGTTAATCCAGAGCTGAACGCTCTGGTGCGCGAAAGCGACCTCATGACTGTGCGTCGTCACCGCAGTTGCGCTGCTTTCGAAAGCATCTTCCACACCGATATCAAAGAATCCTGCATCTTCTTCTGCTTCAGGCGCAGACAGGGTCGTTTGCTGCATGTAAAGTGCATGGAGATCGCGGCGTGCCGGAACCAACCGCGCCAGCAGTTCGCCGTGCATGCCGCTGCGTTTTTTCAGGGTGGCAAGGATCTCTTGCGCAATTCGGGATTTTCTGGACAGCTCTTCTTCGCCGTCCGGTTGGTACCAGTTCCCCAGTCCCCCTTCGACCAGTTCGTGGCGGATCTCGTCGAGCTGTTCTGCGATCCGCTCCAGTTTCAGTTCAGGGCGGGCGACGCGGGCCAGATAATCGGCCATTCGGCGCATACCACCGTCGTTGAGGGTGAGCATCGCATCCCAGGCTTCAGCAGGGTTCGCGATGTAGCGAGCGACAGCTTCATCTTCAAGGAAGGTTTTCCGCATCAGTGCAAGCTGCCCGCCATTGTCGTCGTTGAAAGCCGCTTCACTACCTGCGTTCATGCGGATAAAGGGCGTTTGCTGGCGCGGTTTGCGCACCAGGAACGTGTTATTGAACGCCTGACCCTGGCTCCATTCCTGCATCCATTTGTACTGGCCAAAACGCTCTGTCATCGCCATTTTGATCATCCCGCCAAGCCCCCAGGACTGGCGAAGAAGTGCTTCGTCATGGGAAAGGTTTTGGCTAATGCGCAGATCAAACATGGTTAATGCCCAGACAAGGCCAGGTAAGCGACGACCACGCGCGTCGGCATCGGCGCCCTGGGTGTAACGGATCCACTCGTCCAGCACGCCGCCCACTTCTTTGACATCAGACTGTTTTGTTGAGGCCGTACACACCACCAGGACATTCATCTCCTGGTTTTCGGTATAACGTTCAAAAAGATAGGCCACTTTTCCGCGCAAAATTAACTGCGCTAGCGGGTTGCTCTCTGCATTTTTAACCTCGCGGGTGACATCACCCATGGACTCCACCGCCAGACGGCCGCGATAACCCGGGAAATCAAGCAAGTCGACGGCTTCGAAGATTGTTTCGCGAGGCGGAGCCATTAACGGGATATGCAATTCAACGGTAAGCGCGGTGAGCTCTGCCAGCGATAGCGAAATAGACGCACCCGTTTGCCCATTTACCACAGGACAGACTTCAATAGTCTGATCTGACGGGGTATTCAGCCGCTCCAGCATATCGACGTTCATGATGCTATCCCGTTGGAGAAGCATGCCGTTTTCGTTACGAACCAGCGTGCTCAGTGGGGCACGCAGCTCCTGCACTCCACCGAGACGCTGTAGCGTGTTGGCAAAACGGATATAGGCATTGGTTAGTTCTGGTACTTCGCCCCATAAAACGGAGAAAAGCTGGCCGCGATCTTCAACAGAAAGCCATGGTGCGAGGCTTACTGCCTGTGGCCAGTAGGTCAGGGCAAAACGGCTTTGCGTTTTCTCAGAATGGCGGATGAGGTAATCCCAAAAAGAAACTACGTCATCTTCGGTCACGCCAGGGCTGCGGGAGGTCAGGCGTCGTTTCGACAGGGACGCTAACAGATCGCTGATACGTTTTTCATCGAACTGCCAGTCAAATTTTTCCTGGTTGAAGTCATGGATGAATGCGTTGGCGAGGATCTTCCCCATTTCCACTTCGTTGAAGAGCTGTAACGTGACAGGCCAGCGTTCGTCCGTGCTCTGATCACTGCGGCTAAACCGGGTAACAAGACCCGTCGCCTCTTTGCCGCCGCCAGGCGGGTTGATGTGGGTCAGAAAATCGAGCTGATTGCCGCCGAGGCGTGTTTCCAGCTTTCCGTTTTCACCCGCAGCCAGCGCGGAAATGAGATACGATTTGCCTGCCTGCGACAAGCCAAAGAAGCCGATTGTCATCGGTTTCGCTGCGGCCTGCGCCAGCCTGCGTGCTTTGTTACGGCTGCGGCGCAAGTTCATGGTCAGGCGATCGGCTTCAGTGTTCAGGCGCGGCGCGTCCTGACGAACGCTAGCGATCCAATCAATGGCCAGGCCTGCACCTTGTTCGACGCCATTCCAGCCCTGGATAATGGTGTTGGGATGAATAGTGCTCATTAGCTTTTAATACTCCCGCTATCCAGCCAGTAATGGGTTTCACTCAGCCCGTTACCGACCATTGTGTTCAACTGGAATGCAACATCTCTACGGCCATAACCGCGCTGTGCGTTTTCCATTTCCATCGAGCCAATCTGGAAGCGCTCCGGACTGACCGGTTCTTCGCTACTACGTCCACGTCCCTGTTCTGCGGTTAAACCGATGCTTATTACAGCATCACCCGACAGCTCGCTTGCCAGGTTCGCACTGGTAATTTTTAGGGTATAAAGTGCGGTCGATGGCCAGCGTTCGTTATCAAGCTGGCGGAAACCGATACGCACTTCCCCCCGTGCTTCAAAGCCTTTCCCTTCGGGTAACTGGAAATTAGCGGAGTCCAAATCAACATCTCGATAGGCGACATTGCTGTCTTTAATCACATTGTTTCCATCAAGCATCCCGACATAGCGGATGGTTGAATAAGGCTTAAAGTTCGCAGTGCGGAAGAAGAAGTTGTTGAGTCTGGATTTCTCCGCTAACAGGCAGAGCATCGCCCCCACAACGGCTGTCGATTTCGGATCGTCAATGCATCCTTTCTTGTTAAACGGATACCAGCCACCGGTTTCATAACCGTGGAGTGGCAGTACGCGAGAAGGGGGAACAGGTTGAAGCTGGCGAATGAGCGCTTGAATTCCCGGCAGGCGAGATGGACGACCGGTTAAAAGTAATACATCGCAGTTGTAGTGCCAAAGTACTTCGCACAACGCGCGCAGGCTGTGGCAAATGTTCATTCGCCCGCTGCGAGGGTCGATAAATTCATTGTGCAGACGCGCAAGATCCAATTCCAGCGGTACATCCAGAATGGAGAACGGTACTTCGCTCGCAAGCTGTCCGGAACGGGCAACGTCGTTTACATAATCCTGTACTTTCTCGGTTGGAAGATTATCGGCAAGTAGCTCACGGAAGGTGTAATTCAGTATCTCCCGCCCATTTTCCGGGGAGTACTCTTCATAGCGATGCAAAATAGATAACGCCAGAGGCGCGAAGATCTGCAATGTAAGCTGCTGACGTAATACCTGTTTTCCGGCTTCGATAGATTCACTACCGAAGAGTTGTGACATCATTGATTCGGCTGCAAGATCGCTGTGGCCGACTTTGGTCATGGCCGCTTTTACTGCTGGTTGGAGGAAAAGCCGTATAACATCCAGCAGTATGTCGTCGCCTGCTACCTTAAACCCTTCACGGAAAAGCTGTTTCGGGGTAATTCGGACGTTAATGCCCTGGCCTTCATCCAGCGTGTAGCGAGAAATGACGAGGTCGGTCGTTCCTCCGCCAATGTCAATCGACGCGATTTTTAATGAGCGTGTATCGCTGGGGTCTTTTTGAGTATCGGGACGGCGAGTAGCTGCAAAAAATTCGTCCGTGCGACCGCCAAAGTAGTTCTGCGTTTCGTTATAGAGATATACCAACTGCCCACAGGTGGCTTCGTCCCACTTCACGTGTACGCCAGGATGGGCGTACTTCAAGCACTGCGGGTCATCGCCTTCATAATCCATCTCTTCCCAGCCGAGCGCTTTCCAGACCATGCGGATAGCGTCATGCATGCTCTCCTCAAAGATAGCGCGCTCAGGCTTTGGCATCGCCGGAGGGACAGTCATAATGACATTTCGTAAACGACGCGGTGTGCTGGCGTGGTTCATCTTCAGCCGCTGTGAAGGGCTGTTGATTTGCATGAGAGCCTGGCTTAATACCTCTGACAACATCATCGTCATCAGCGAGCTACGACTGTATACCGGCGTGAAGACGGGCATACGGTCTTCTTCATTTTTCAGGCGAATGAGCAATTTCCCCTGATCGTTGACCATATACAGCAGCGGTGCTGCAGTGGCTAACGGCTCTCTGTCACTTTTCACGAAGGCCTGGCTAAAGCGCCATCCCGGTGAATAGGGTTGATCGTCCCAGAGGTAGCGTTTAGGGCTGGAGATCCCTGTTGAGCCCTCGGTACCCAGGCGTTGAGCCGCCATTCTGAAGGCTTCTCCGCCGACGCGTCCAATGGTTGGCCATGTGAAGGCATCGCTGCGCCCGCTTTTTAGCGAGAAATCCTGCTTGCCGAATTCGGCCTGGGCAAACTCGAGACGGCTGTCAAAAGGCTCGTTATAAACAAATTGCGGTTGGCTCAAATCGCGGAGCTGAAGCTGATAAAGTTGAGAAAGCCCTTTATTGTCGTCACGATGTTCTTCGATCAAGATGCCGCAGCTACGTGAGTTACCAATGTCCAGCACGAGGTCTACAGGTATCGCTGAGTCCCGGATTTTTACGTCATTGACCTGTACTTCAGGAACGACAATCGTCGTCGCCAGGACATGCAGAAGGTTAAGATAATGCGCCTGATGTTCCTTCTGCAGCAGTTTTTCATCAATGTCATCAATATGTTGGCGTAATACTTCGCGAGCCTGAGTACTGAAAACTTCCCGTAGCCATTCATCCACCCATGGCAGTGAGAGAAACTCCCTCATCTCGTGAGGATGGCGTGCCAGAGCAAATCCCGCACCTGAACGGATATCATCCTCGCCCGGTGCGAGATACTGCGTGTTCTCGCGATCCGGGAAAATTTTGGTATCAAAAATCAGAGTAGCGCGCCAGGTATTACCCTTTTCATCCGGCTCAGGCAGCTCATGGAACTGGACGCGTGACCAGTTATAGGGCCCGTGAGCAAAGGCTCGTGGCGGGTTGAAGCGGAAAAATGGCAGCGGTAACCAGAGGCCGCGATAGAGGCGTAGCGACTCTTCGGTCGTCAATGTGTAGTCGGAGTCTGCGTAGCGAGGAGGTTCGCTGTCAGGCAGAGGGAGCTGCAGCTTATCTTCCCTCTCATTATAGATAAGCCGCATAATAGCCTCGTCACCCTGTTGACGAAGAAATTCCCCATATTCTTTACGCGTTGGCAGGGTAAAGGCGAAATCAAGGAACTGGATCCCGCTGTCGCGAATAAGTTTGACCTGTTTTTTAAAATCAGTGAGTTCAGCGAGCATTTACTGACTTGCCTCCTGCTTCATCGAAATAGGGAAAAGTGTTTTGGCGTCGTAACGGCCTTTGCAATTCGCAATGTTTTGCGCGCCGGGAGCACACAGAATTTCTGGCATTTGGTAGCGTGAGCCATCGGAGCACTGTGCTTCTCCCTGATTGTTAATGGCGAGATGACCTGACTGAATGGCCGCATTGACCGCGCCACGACAGGTCACACCGTCGCCACGGATCATCTGTACTTCGCCCTTACCGTCATTGATTTGGTAACTCAGACTAAGGGGCTTTCCTGTGCGTTGATCCTGAATACCAGCCCCTGCGTGCCAGTTCCCGTCCAGAAAACGGGTATTTCCTTGTGCCAGTGAAGATGCAGGCAGGGTCAACGGGACTTTAGCACCAGCTGAGGTATTGGCTGATGGCGCTTCGAGAGCAGGTGCTGTTCCGCCGGGATGAGGGCCATTCGTGGCTGACGCAGGATCCACAGCAGATGCCGTTGCTGCTGCGCTTTGTGACGGCGTTTGTAATGCTGATTGCTCTTGTGACGTTGTGAGTGAAGTGCCCGTGGCGCTTAAAATCTCACTGCCCGTTGTCGAATGCAGGTTCGCCTTAGACGTTGTTGTGCTGATGATGGCCCTTGACGACGGCGCAAGAGATTCGGCTGTTGGAAGGTGGGGCGCGGGCAAAGCGGGTACAGAAGATGAAATACCAGGGATCGTTATGCCTGGCATGCAACCCCGTAAGAACAGTAGCGCTAAAAGGAGTAACAGAAGTAGCGGCAGTAGCCAACGCAACCATGCGGGTAAGAGCAACCACCAGCGTCTTTTGGCGGGCCTTTGATGCGTAAAGGTGCGTTCTGGTATCACCGGTTCAATACTTGCTGATTGCGGAGGCAAGGCTGTAGATATTGGACGCAAACAGTCTAGCGGCTCGATGCGGGCCTGGTTAGTGGCGTTCACAAATCCCCAAAAACTGATGACCGGCTTTCCACCTACCAGCCACACGTGCTGCTGATCGGGGAATTGCATCGCTTTTTCAAGTAATTTCCCAAAGAGCCGGCGTTCCGGCTGCTGGCTTTGGGCAAATTCATTACTTATCTGGCGAAACGCTGCATGGGTGGTTTCGAGTTGCGCGAGCGCGGCCTGGCGCTCAGCTTCCGTTGCGGCCGTCCATGGAATAACGTCACCGGCCAGCGGGGCATACCAGTCGATTCGATCGCCATGCTCGCTGATTTGCGGGATGGCTAAAGTGTCAGCAACCGCCGTTTGTTTTCTAAGTCGTAGGGTTTCACGCAGCTGTAATGCGGAAATATATACTGCCTGTCCATTCTCACCCATCGACTGATATTTATCGAGCTTGTCACTGCATAGAAAAATTTCTTTCACGCTGCATGCCTTTGCTGTTAAACGAACAAGTGAAAGCTGGTTCCACTGTGGAAAAGGACGCCGCAAATACGCCTGGTAATCTGCGTCATTTGTTTATGGCAACAAAATATTGAGTATTATCGGCAAGTGGCCGAAAACGTTTAGACCTAAACTAAACTTATTATTGGGACCTGCGCATATCCGATTACCGCAAAAAAAGTTTCACTGTGAAACTATATTTCTGGCAATGTATTCATTTTCTCTAATGTGTTAGTCACAACCCTGCGGTATATATTCCTTCACGGCGTTGTTCATCATCTTATTAAATTCCTGCGTATTATTGACAGCAAATACCTTTCCACCTGTATTGCTGGCAATACAGTTTCCGGCGCCGGTATTCATGATATCGACAACATTGACCTGTAATCGGGGCTTACGTTTTTTTAGCTCAAGCGCGACATCGCAAGGCGAGCCTCCGCATGTCTCTTCCCCATCCGTCACCAGTAGAATTATGGCATCACGGTCAACGCCATTAACTCGTTTCCCCGCCTCTTCTAACGCCTCTGCCAGAGCGGTTTTACCCACCGGCTGGATTTTATCAATTAACTTTTTTAGCTCAGCGCGTTGTTCCGGCAGGAAAGCCGGAGTTGCGCTCACCTGGTGGCAGTTAGCTGCGGCAATAAGGCTAATGTCCATGTCATTTGGCACGTCATCGATAATGTGTTTAGCGGATTGATGCGCGAGCGTAATGCGGCGAGGTTCACGATCGATACCGGGTACAGGTTTATCCTGCATCCACCGCATTATCTCTTCTGGTGTGGCATCCATGCTCATGGCCATAGAGCCAGAAGCATCAAAAATAATAACCATTTCAGGTGCCTGCTGTTTTGTCCGCTGTGCCGGGCAGAGCATTTTGACCTGATGCTCAGGGGCTGGCTGGACGGGAGAAACGGCAGGAGTGACTACTTTGACAGTCGGCCAGCAGCCGCGCAGGAGAACAAGAGCCAGAAGCAGAGCCAGCGCTAAAAGCCCCAGCCATAACCACCCACGCTTTTTAGGCAGCTGTTCTGCCGGCAACTTAGTTGCCGGCATGATGTCCCAGCCTGTAATCACAGGCTGACCGTCAACGATCCATATTCTTTCTGGTGAGGGCTGTCTGGCTATTTTTGCCAGTAACTGCAGTGTTTCGGGAGAAGTCTGCGCGCTAGTCGAGAGTGTTTGATGAAGTTGAGTGAGTGCCGCCAGCTTTTGTGAGAGGAGTATGGCGATTTTGTCTCGCTCAACGACGTTTAAAGCGTTAAAGCGTTGGGGTTTACCATTTATTTCGCTATACCATTCAACCGCACCATCTTCAGCCTGCTGAGGGCGGGCAAAAAGATTTAGATAAGTTTTAGAAAGGTGTCGGTCAATAAGATTATTTACGACAGAAAACGTTGAAATATATTCTTGTAAGCAATGTTCGCTCTCAACGGTCCTTGTGATTCTAATCATTGCCTTTAATGAGCCAGGTATGCAAAAGAAAATAGCTTAGAGCTAAATATAAAAAATGACAATCTCTAATACTAATCTTGTTCTTAAAATTAAAAAACTACCAGTTTTAAGAGGTAAGATGTTTTGAGTAAAAGTAAACATCGGACAGGGGAAAAGGTTCAGGAAAAATTATCATTTAAGTTTTACTTTAATACCACTTCACCTAATGACCAGGTTTATCATTGCCAACACGCGCGTGGCAGGCAAATCATCTGCGCTTGACCCACGACAAAGCAGCCCTCCACGCTCTCCACCATAATCGCGCCTGTTTCCCTTCTCACTGGTGCTACCCATGGCGTATCAATTGAACCTGAACTGGCCGGAATTTCTTGAGAAATACTGGCAAAAACAACCCGTTGTGCTGAAAAATGCCTTCCCGAATTTTGCCGATCCGATTACACCGGACGAGCTGGCGGGTCTGGCGATGGAGCCGGAGGTCGATAGCCGTCTGGTAAGCCATTTCAACGGTAAATGGCAGGCCAGCAACGGTCCGTTTGAGCACTTCGACGATCTGGGCGAAACCGGCTGGTCGCTGCTGGCGCAGGCGGTGAACCACTGGCATATGCCCGCCGCGGAGCTGGTGCGTCCGTTCCGCGTTCTGCCGGACTGGCGTCTGGACGATCTGATGATCTCCTTCTCCGTGCCCGGCGGCGGCGTGGGTCCGCATATCGATCAGTACGATGTTTTCATCATTCAGGGGATGGGCAGCCGCCGCTGGCGCGTGGGCGACAAGCTGCCGATGCGTCAGTTCTGCCCGCATCCGGCGCTGCTGCATGTCGATCCGTTCGAGCCGATCATCGACGAAGATCTGGCCCCGGGCGATATCCTCTACATCCCGCCAGGATTCCCGCACGACGGCTTTACCCATGAAACGGCGCTTAACTACTCCGTCGGCTTCCGCGGGCCAAACGGCCGCGATCTGATCAGCAGCTTCGCCGATTACACGCTGGAGAACGATCTGGGCGGCGAGCACTACAGCGATCCGGATCTGACCTGCCGCGAACACCCGGGCCGCGTGGAGCAGTACGAGCTCGATCGCATTCGTCAGATGATGATCGACATGATCGGCAAGCCTGATGATTTCACAAAATGGTTCGGCAGCTTTGTCTCCACGCCGCGCCACGAGCTGGATATCGCCGCCGCCGAGCCGCCGTACGCGCCGGAAGAGGTGCTGGACGCGCTGCAGGGCGGCGAAACGCTGTCTCGCCTGAGCGGCCTGCGCGTGCTGAACGTCAACGGCAGCTTCTTTATCAACAGCGAACAGCTGGAGACGGTAGACGCGAAGGCGGCGGATGCGCTGTGCCGCTACACGGAACTCGGCCAGGCCGAGCTGGGCGATGCGCTGAAAAACCCGGCATTTGTTGAAGAGCTCACCGGGCTGATTAACCAGGGATACTGGTACTTCGACGAGTAGTGCGGCACGGTTTTCTCCCTC
This sequence comes from Enterobacter sp. N18-03635, assembly GCF_004006055.1. Classification (NCBI taxonomy): domain Bacteria; kingdom Pseudomonadati; phylum Pseudomonadota; class Gammaproteobacteria; order Enterobacterales; family Enterobacteriaceae; genus Enterobacter; species Enterobacter sp. N18-03635. The sequence goes on from NZ_CP034769.1 coordinate 587,256, forward strand.
TCCCTGTGGGAGAGGGGCGGGGTGAGGGCATCAGGCCGCACTAGCCCTCCTCCATCGCAATCACAATCGCTTCACCCAGCTTCTTCAACGCCTCCCGATGTTTCTCCGTCGGCGGCAGCGCCACGTTGATCCGCAGGCAGTTGCGGTACTTCCCTGATGCGGAAAACAGCGACCCGGCCGCGGCCTGGATCTTCAGCCGGCACAGCTGCTTGCTGACGCACACCATGTCGACCTTCTCCGGCAGCTCAATCCACAGCAGGAAGCTGCCCTGTGGGCGCGTGACGCAAATCTCTGCTGGAAAGTACTGCCGTACCCAGCAGGTGTAAGTTTCCATATTCTGCTGATAAATCTGGCGCATGCGGCGCACGTGGCGATGGTAATGACCGTCGCGAATAAACGCCGCCACCGCCATCTGCGTGCCCGGCACGTTAAACCCGCCGGCGGCGTATTTCATGTGCATTACCCGGTCGTAGTAGCGTCCCGGTACAATCCAGCCGACGCGCAGGCCCGGCGCCACGGTTTTTGTAAAGGAGCTGCAGAGGATCACGCGGCCGTCGATATCCATCGAATGAATGGTGCGCGGGCGCGGGTACTCCGCCGCCAGCTCGCCGTAAATGTCATCCTCGACAATCACGATATCGTGCCGCTGAGCGAGGGCCAGCACCTGCTTTTTCCGCGCCTCCGGCATGATAAACCCGAGCGGGTTATTGCAGTTGGGCACCAGAATCACTGCCTTGATTGGCCACTGCTCCAGCGCCAGCTCTAACGCTTCGATGCTGATCCCGGTTTCAGAGTCGGTAGGAATTTCAATCGCCTTGATGTCAAACCCGCGCAGCATCTGCATGGTGCCGTGAAACGACGGCGATTCCACCGCCACGATATCTCCAGGTTTGCATACCGAGAGCAGGGCGATTGATAGCGCACCGTGGCAGCCGTTGGTAATCACAATGTCGCTTGCCGAGACGGTAGAGCCGCCGTCCAGCATCAGGCGCGCGATCTGCTCGCGCAGTTCCAGGCGCCCGTCGAGCACGTCATAGCTCAGCATCTCACCGGGGTTATGCTGCGCGATGCGGCTCATCTCGCGCCACAGGGGCTTCAGGCTCGGCTGGTTAATGTCCGGCGAACCGCCGCCAAAGGAGATCATCTCTTTGTCGGCGCGGGCGTCCAGCAGCATCATCACCTCATCCCACTGGGTAACGTCCACGGGGCGCTGCACCGGGCGCGTCATCGCCGGGACGGGCGGCTGGGCCTTGCGCGGTGAGACAAAATAGCCGGAGCGCGGCTGAGGCGTGATCAGCTGGAGGTTTTCGAGGATCTGGTAGGCCTGCTGTATGGTGCTGATGCTCACGCCGTGCTCCTGGCTCAGCGCACGCACCGACGGCAAACGTTCACCGCTGCGATACAGACCTTGTTGAATGCGTTCTGCCAGAAGGTTGGCGAGATGTTGATAGCGCGTCATTCTGTATCCTTTGTTTTCACCATACAGATTATAAAACCAGTACAGATTGCTGCGAAAATTGGCATGCAGATACTGTTTTAACGGATCTGTATGTTAAACAAAAGCTGTTTTTGCATCTGTATTGCACGGGTGGATTTCCGGGATGATAACCCCACTGGCACAGTGAGGAGAGCATCATGGAATTCTACGAGAATCGTTCAAAACGTCCGTTTATTGTGTTTGTCTGGATCGCAAAAACGCTGCGTAACTGGTATCGCATCAACCGCACCCGCCGCATCCTGAGCCAGATGAGCGACGAGCAGCTGAAGGACGTTGGTTTATCCCGCAATGATATTTAAACCCCAGGCCGGGTAAGGCGCAGCCGCACCCGGCGATGTTTAGCGCAACAGCTCAAGCGTCTGCCGCTTCGGCCTTTCCAGCAGCTCAACCGCCTCTTCATACGACCGCACGTTGTTATAGCCCATCACCAGCCCGTAACGTTTGCCCGACCCGCGATACCACTCCGAGAGCGCATTGACCTGCAGCTGCTGTTCCTGCCAGCAGCGCGCCACTTCCCGGTCACGGCTTCCTTTGGTCAGGAACGCCACGATATGCATCCCACCGTCGTTTTGCTCGGTGAAAAACAGATCGCCATACACCTCCTGCAGGGCGGCAATCATCCAGTCGCGGCGGGTCTGATACAGCGCGCGCATCTTTTTCAGATGACGGAAAAAATGCCCTTCGTTGAGAAACGCGGTGAGGATCTTTTGCGTCAGCACCGGCTGGCCGCTGGTGGTGATGTCCGCGCAGTCGGTAAAGGCTCCGACGGTGCTGGCGGGCATCACCACGTAGCCCATGCGCAGCGACGGCATGATGGTTTTACTGAAGGTGCCCATAAAAATCACCCGGTCGTGCTGGTCGAGGCTTTTCAGCGACGGCAGCACCTTGCGGGTATAGTGGAATTCCCCGTCGTAATCGTCTTCGATAATCCACGCCTCGTTCTGGCTGGCCCAGTCGAGCAGCTGCTGCTTGCGCGGCAGGGAGAGCGTTACCGCCAGCGGGCTCTGATGCGACGGGGTGACGATGGCAAAACGGGCGTCGCGATGGTAACGGAGCAGGTAGTCCGTATCGATGCCGCAGCGATCGACCGGCACGGTGTGCAGGCGCGGCACGATCCGCTTGAGCAGCTGCTGGCCCATAAAATAGCCCGGATCTTCAAACAATACCTTGTCGCTGCGGCTGGCTAGGGTGTCGAGGATCAGCCGCAGGCTACCGCTGTAGCCGCTGGTGATCAGCACCTGTTCGGCGCTGCAGGACAGCCCGCGCGAAATGTTGAGATAGCTGGCGATGGCCTGGCGCAGCGGATACCAGCCCAGTACGGGCGGGTTGAGCATCTCCTCCTGACGCATAGCCCGCGTCGCCTGGCCCGCCAGCAGCAGCCATTTTTTATACGGGAAGCTGTCGAGGGCCGGGATGCCGGGGCGCAGAAACCCCGCCCGCTCGCGCTGGCTGATGAGCGATGCCGGAAGCGTGCCGGTGGGCTGTTCCGCGGGGGCTGTCTTGTCCGGCAACAGTAAGTCCGGGTTAACCCGCGTGCCGCGCGCCCCCTGGCTCACCAGATACCCTTCGCCCGTCAGAATGGCATACGCCGTTTCGACGGTTTTACGCGCCACCTTCAGCTCTTCGGCTAGCACGCGGATGGCAGGCACCTTATCGCCCGGCTTCAGCACGCCGCGCATGATGTTGTCGCGATAGCGGGAATAAATCTCGTGATAGCCCGGCTTCATGTCCTACCTCATTTCACGATTTTTGTATCTTTTTACTATGTCATGAACGGCGTAGATTTGCCTCATCGCACGGCACATGCCGCACAAAAAGAGGAAAGACAATGAGCACTCGCGTTAACCACCATAAAGTTACACCTGCCCTCGCCAACGCGCTGTCTGCCCTGAGCATGGAGGTAGCAAAAACCTCCATCGACCCGGCGCTGAAGCACCTGATCGACATTCGCGTGTCGCAGCTGAACGGCTGTACGTTCTGTCTGGATATGCACTCAAAAGAGGCCAAAATCGCCGGCGAGCGCGAGCTGCGCCTGTACCATCTGGCGGCCTGGCGCGAGTCCCCGCTGTTCAGCGCCCGCGAGAAAGCGGCGCTGGCGTTCACCGAAGCGCTGACCCAGATTAGCGTTCACGGCGTAAGCGATGCGCTGTACCGCAGCGTGGCGGAGCACTTCTCGGACGTCGAGATTTCAGAGCTGAACTTCGCCATCGTGGCGATCAACGCCTGGAACCGTCTGGGGATTACCTCCCGCATGGCGCCCGGCGCGCTGGACGCGGCGTACGGGCTGAATAAGGCTAACCTGGAATAATTCCGCGCTCGCGGATCATCGCCACCAGCGCCCGCAGTCCCGGCGGGACGTGGCGATGGCCGGGGTAGTACAGGCGCAGCCCGGCAAACGGCTGCGCCCAGTCGTTTAAGACGCTCACCAGTTCCCCGCTTTTCAGCTCGTCCCGAATATAGAGTTCCGGTAAAAATCCCACCCCTAATCCCGCTTTCACGGCGCGGATCGAGGCAAAAAGATCGGACGTCGCAAAGCGCGGCGGCACGGCAAGGGCGTACGTTTCCCCCCGACGCGCCAGCTCCCAGCGGTAGATCCCGCCGTGAGCCATACGCATACCGATCCCCTGATGTGAAAGCAGATCGTCCGGCGTCTCGGGTATGCCGTGACGGGCGAAATAGTCCGGCGTGGCGGTGACGAGCTGGCGGATCTCACCGGTCAGCGGCACGGCGATCATGTCCTGCGGGACGGACTCTTCGAGGCGGATCCCCGCATCATAGCCTTCCGCGACGATGTCGATCATTCGCGCTTCGCTGACGGTCTCTACGCGCATCTTCGGGTAGCGGATCATGAAGTCGATCAGCAACTGGTCCAGAAACAGCGTGCCGATATGGTTCGGCACGTTCAGCCGTAGCGTACCGGCGGGTTCCCCGGTGTCGCTGTGGATCTCCTCGCTGGCGAGACGGATCTCCTGCAGGGCAGGGCCGATACGCGCCACGTACCGTTGCCCGGCGTCGGTGAGAGCCACGCTGCGGGTGGTGCGGTTGAAAAGTCGCGTCTCAAGGCGGCTTTCCAGCCCGGCGATGGCGTTGCTGACCGCCGTGGCGGACATCCCCAGCTCCTGTGCCGCGCCGCGAAAACTGCCGCGCCGCACCACCGCCATCACTACTTCCAGCTCTGTCAGACCTGAACGATGCATAGATTATCCTGAAAATCGAAACAACCCTTGCAGCATAGCGTGGATTATCGCAACGGAGAAGCCGTGACAGACTGGGCTCACACAGCCTGAGGAGGTTTATATGCACACCATCGAACAGATCTTTATTAACGGCGAGTTTGTTACCCCGCACGGTACCGAGTGGTTTGATTTGTACAATCCGGCGACGGCGCAGGTCATCGGCCAGGTTCGTCTGGCGGATGAGGTTGACGCAACGCGCGCCGTTGCGGCGGCAAAAGCGGCGTTTCCGGCGTGGTCGCAGACCACAAAACAGGAACGCATCACCGCGCTGAAGCGCATGCACGCCGCCGTGGCCGCTCGCCACGACGATCTGCTGGAAGCGGTCATTGAAGAGTACGGCGCGCCCGCCTCGCGCTCGGCGTGGATGGCCAGCTATCCGGCGGAGGTGATTGCTCAGGCCATCGAGGCACTGGAGGCGTTTGAGTTTGTCACCCCCGCAGGTGCAGCGACGGTGCAGATGACGCCGCTTGGGGTGGCCGGGTTGATTACGCCCTGGAACAGCGACGCGGGCTTTATCTGCGGCAAGCTGGCAGCCGCGCTGGCTGCGGGCTGCACGGCGGTGATCAAGCCGTGCGAAATGAGCGCCCTGCAAACGCAGATTGTCACCGAAGCGCTGCGCGATGCTGAATTACCGCCAGGGGTATTTAATATCGTCACCGGACGCGGCGAGACGGTAGGCGAAACGATTAGCCGTCATCCGGACGTGGCGAAAATCTCGTTCACTGGCTCCACGAATACCGGCAAGGCGATCCTGCGTAGCGCGGCGGAAAGCTTTAAGCGCGTGACGCTGGAGTTAGGCGGTAAATCGCCGACGATCCTGCTGGATGATGTGGATCTCGCGCAGGCGATCCCGCTGGCGATCCAGGCCGGGTTTATGAACAGCGGGCAGGCGTGCGTGGCCGGAACGCGCATTCTGGTGCCGCAGGCGCGCAAGGCAGAGATCGAAACCGCGCTGGCGCAGGCCGTGGCGGCGGTGAAATCCGGCGACCCGCGCGATAGCACAACGGACGTCGGCCCCATGGTCAGCGAAAAGCAGTGGCTGCGGGTGCAGGGCTATATCCGGAAAGGTATCGAAGAGGGGGCACGCCTGCTGGCGGGCGGTGAAGGGCGACCGGAAGGCACGCGGGACGGCTGGTTCGTGCGTCCGACGCTGTTTGCCGACGTGAACAACCGGATGACGATTGCCCGCGACGAGATTTTCGGTCCGGTGCTGTGCGTGATCCCCTATCGTGACGAGGCGGAGGCGATCGCCATTGCCAACGAAACCGACTACGGCCTGAGCGCGATGGTGCTGGGTGGTGATGTAAACCGCGCGCGACGCGTGGCGCAGCAGATTGTTTCCGGTCGCGTGCTGGTGAACACCCTGGCTCATGAACCGAAAGCGCCGTTCGGCGGGTTTAAGCACTCCGGTTTGGGGCGCGAGATGGGCGAGTGGGGAATTCGGGCGTTTATGGAGCCGAGGTCGATGGTGGGCTAAAACTTCGCTATTTACCGAAGCATTGTGCTTTTCCCTCCTGCATTCTCTCCCCAACATCACAACGGAGAGACCCTCATGATCGCAGTCATTTTTGAAGCTAAAGCCGCGCCTGCCCATCAGGCGCGCTATCTTCAGCTTGCCGCAGAGCTTAAGCCGCTGCTGGCGGACATCGACGGCTTTATTGATATCGAACGGTTCCAGAGCCTGACCACCGACGGCAAAATCCTGTCCCTTTCCTGGTGGCGGGATGAAGAGGCCGTCCGCCGCTGGAAGCAGAACGTCTTTCATCAGGCGGCTCAGGCCGAAGGGCGGACGTCGATTTTTGCGTACTACCGCATCCGGGTGGCGCAGCTGGTGCGGGAATACAGTTCCGAAACCGGAGGGAATGCCGATGTATGACGTTCATATCATTTTTCGCGATACCCCCGGTGAACTTGCGCGGTTTGGACAGCTGCTGGGCAGTAACGGCGTGGGGCTGGAGGGCGGCGGCGTATTTGGTGCAGATGCCCATTTCCTGGTGGAAGACGGGGAAAAAGCGCGACGCGTGCTGATGGAGGCCGGGTTTACCGTGCAGGCGGTGCGAAAGCCGGTGATCCGGAAACTCAGGCAGGAACGCCCCGGTGAGCTGGGCGAGATCGCAGCGGCGCTGGCGGCACGCGGCGTGTCTATACTGACTCAGTACAGCGACCATGCGAATCACCTTATTCTGCTGACGGATGATGATAAGCTGGCCGCTGAGATTACCGAACCCTGGGCGGCCCATGCTTAAGACGAGTTTACCTCCTGACAACAGCGCGATGCTGGAAAAGGCGATTGCCGCGGTGGCGGCTGCAATGGCCGATCCGTCGCGCGTGAAGATGCTCTGTGCGCTAATGGACGGACGGGCGTGGACCGCTACCGAACTGAGCGCCGCGGCAGACGTCGCCCCGTCGACCGCCAGCGGGCATCTCGCCCGGCTGCTTGAAGGGCAACTGATAACCTGCCTGTCGCAAGGGCGGCATCGCTATTATCGCCTTGCCGGGCACGACGTGGCGGCGCTGGTGGAGCAGATGATGGGGCTTTCGTGGAGCCGCATTACTCCACCGGAAACCACCGCGCCGAAAGCCATGCGTGAAGCCCGGACCTGCTACGACCATCTTGCCGGTACGGTGGCGGTGCAGATTTATGATTTCATGCAGGCGGAAGGCTGTCTGGAGGCAGACGGTTCAGCGTTGACACTCTATGGCCGGGAGCAGTTCCTGACGCTCGGCATTTCGTTAAGCGATCACCCGCACCGGAAGGCCTGCTGCGCCTGCCTGGACTGGAGCGAGCGGCGGTTTCATCTCGGCGGTGAGGCGGGCGCTGCGCTGCTCATCCACATGGAAAGCAAAGGCTGGATCCAGCGGGTGGCGGGGTATCGGGAGGTGGTGGTGACGGCGTCGGGGAAGGCCGCTGTAAAAAGACTTTTTAGCCGCTAAAAATGCCCGGTGGCGCTGCGCTTACCGGGCCTACGCGTACATCGCCTCCAGTAACACCTTTCGCAATTCCTGCGCTTTCGCCTCTCGTTTCTTGATACTTACCCTGATAACTATTATCTTGACCGCGTGTGACGAGAGGTTTCCCCATGAGTGAAGAAGAACTGTTCTGCCGCAGGCCGATGGGCATGCGGATGGCGATGATCGTGCGCCAGTGGCGTGCCGTCATCGACGAGGCCATTCTCGATACCGGGTTAACCCAGTCGAGCTGGACGGTGATGATGCAGCTTCATCAGCTCGGGGATAACGTCTCAATGAGTGAGCTGGCGGAGGTGCAGGGCATTGAACTGCCGCCGCTGATGCGCACCCTGACACAGCTGGAAAAGCAGGGTTACCTGCTGCGCACCACATCGCCTTATGACAAGCGCATCCGGCTTCTGACGCTGACGCCTGAGGGAAAAGCCATATTAAAAAGGCTCACTCAGGTGATTGAAACGTATCAGGCGCGCGTATCGCAAAACATCGCGCCGGAACATCTCGATATTTTCAGCGCCACGTTGAATCAAATCGCCTGCAATTTGCGGACAATCCGCGAAGAAGATAACAAGACCGAAAAATAATGACCCCTGAACAAAAGTTTGCCCGCTGGGTAAGGGTGAGTATTGCCTCTTTCCTGCTGATGTTTGTCTATTTTATCGTCGCGGATATCTGGATCCCGCTGACGCCGGACTCCACCGTAATGCGCGTGGTGACGCCGGTGTCTCCGCGCGTCTCCGGCTACGTGGCGGCGGTACATGTCCACAACAACAGCCAGGTGAAGAAAGGCGATCTGCTGTTTGAGCTCGACGACACGCCGTTTCGCAATAAGGTGGAAGCGGCGCAAATCGCGCTTGAGCAGGCACGCCTGTCCAATGAACAGCTGGACGCGCAGATCGCCGCCGCGCAGGCCAGCCTGAAAACCGCCGTGCTGACCGCGCGTAACGACAAAGTGACCTTTGACCGCTACCAGAAGCTGAGCACACTGCAGAACGTCTCGCAGGCGGATCTGGATAAGGTTCGCACGACCTGGCAGAGCAGCGAGCAGTCCGTCAGCACGATTCAGGCCAACATCCGCAACCTGCGCATCCAGCGTGGTGAGCGCGAAGAACACCGCAACGTGACGCTGCAAAAATACCGCAACGCGCTGGATGAAGCTGAGCTGAACCTCGGCTGGACGAAGGTCTATGCCCTGGCGGACGGCACGGTCAGTAATTTGCAGCTGAGCCCTGGCTTCTACGCCTCATCCGGTTCCGCCGCGCTGGCGCTGGTGAACAACCAGACCGATATCGTGGCCGATTTCCGTGAAAAAAGCCTGCGCCATACCCATCAGGGCACCGATGCGGCCGTGGTGTTTGACGCCTTCCCGGGACACGTTTTCCGCGCCCACGTCACCAGCAGCGACGCGGGGATCCTGGCGGGGCAGGAGGCCGTTAACGGCCAGCTTTCCGAGCCGGAAACCTCCAACCGCTGGGTGCGCGACGCCCAGCGCATGCGCATTCACGTGACGCTGGACGAGCCGCTGCCGAAGCATCTGCCGACCGGCGCCCGCGCGACCGTGCAGCTCTACAATAGCGAAGGGCCGTTTGCGCGCTTTTTCTCCGGGATGCAGATCCACCTGGTGAGCCTGCTTCACTATGTCTATTAGTACCCTGGCGCGGGTATTTACCCCGCACGGCAACATCGTCTATACGGCAAACGATTTCCGCCAGACCCTGCGCATCGTTTTTGCCGGGATGATTGCGCTCAGCATCTCCAGCTTTTACAACACCAGCTACGGCGTGTTTTTCGTGGTCTATCCGATCATGCTGCTCTCGCTGGTACCGGTGTTTAATCGCCACGTGGCAAAGCAGTTTATCTTCAGCGCATCGCTCAACTGCGTCGAAATGGTGATTATCATCGGCTACCTGTCGCAATGGCCGGTCATCATGACGCTGGTAGTCTTTGCCCTGTACGTGATGCGCTTTCGCTTTATGAGTAAAGGCCCGCTGTTTCTGTTCGGTTCGATGGGCGTGGTGTGCCAGAGCGTGATGCTCAACTTTATGAGCTATCCCACCACCAGCTGGCACACGCTGCTGTTTTCCAACATCGAAGCCAGCGTGATGGCGGTGTGCCTGAGCGCGCTGATGAACTATCTGCTGCCGGACGTGGAGCCCCGCAAGCCGCCGCCGCTGATTGAGAAAGACGACGCCCGCGTGCGCCACGAGTCGCTGCTCTCCGGCACCGTCGCGACGCTGATATTCGTGGTGTTCCAGATTAGCGACTTAAGCGATTCGCTTTCGGCGCTGATGGCAGGGATTTTGATCCTGTTCCCGATGCACTACCGAGGTTCAGTGATGAGCTCGATCTGGCGCGTGGTCGGCGTGGTGCTGGGCTGTCTCTACATTCTGGTGGTGCAGCTAATACTCTACGATCACAGCAGCCATATGCTGCTGATGATGCCGCTGATTGGCCTCGGGCTGGCGTTTGGCGCGCGACTCCACGTGATGGAAAAGGTGGGGGCGGGCGTGGGCTTTTCCAGCATCACCACCATCGGCATTATGTTCGGGCAGAACATGCACCCTGACACTGACCTGGTGTTCAGCGATCTGTACCGCATCACCTCTGTCACCTTTTCGCTGGTGGCGACGCTGACGATGGTCTTTCTGGTGCACCTGATCCTGAACCGCTTCGAGGCGACGCGCTACGTCATCGCGCCGCCAAAAGCGGATTAATGCCCCAGCACGGCAGGCAGCTGCGAGAGTAAAAACAGGATCAGGCCAATCGTCCCGCCCACCAGGGTTCCGTTGACGCGGATAAACTGCAGATCCTTGCCAATGTTCAGCTCAATCTGGCGTGACATGTCTTTGGCGTCCCAGCTTTTCACCGTGTCGCTGATGTGGCGGGTCAGAAACGCCGCGAAATCCGGCGCGAGGCGGTGTGCCGCCTGCTCCAGATGCTCGTTCAGCGAGGCCTGCAGGTTCGCATCGTTCGTCAGCGTTTCACCGAACCACAGCCCGGCGTTGGCGATGCGCTGCTTCACGCGCGAATCTTCACTCTGCATATCTGCCTTCAGCCACTGGCGCAGATCGGCCCACATCTCGCCCAGATAGCGGTTAAACGCCTCATCGTTTTTCAGGTAGTGCTTGATGTTGTCGGCTTTTGCCGCCATCTCCGGATCGTTTTTCAGGTTGTCGATAAGCTTCAGCGTGGCGCGGTCGAACGCCTGACGGATCTGGTGCGTGCGGTCGTGGCTGATATCGTCCAGCAGCGTATTCACCGCGTTCGACACCATCTCCGCGCTCTGATCGCCCAGCCACTCGGTGGGCAGCACCATCGCCTTGCGCGGGTGCTCGGTCTTCAGCCAGTGGACAATCTGATCGGCAATAAAGTCCCGCGTGCTCTCCCGCTGAATCAGGGTAATCAGACGGTTGATGATGGCGTCCAGCAGCACCTGATGGCGGTTGTTTTTGGTCATGCTCTCCAGCATCACGGCGCTGGTTTCAGTGAAGTCGACCTTGTCGATGGCCTTATGCACCGCGCGTTTTAGCAGGCGCTGAATGCGCCCGTCGTCGGTCAGTTCCAGAAAACCGCTCATCACCTGCATCAAGTGCAGCCCGACGCGCTGGGCGTTGTCGGGCTTGCTGAACCAGGCGCCGATCATCTGCGCGGGCTCATAGCGGCGGATCAAATCGACCAGCGACTGGGTATCCAGAAACTTCTCCTGCACGAACTGGCCGAGATTGTCGCCAATCCGGTTCTTATTGCGCGGGATGATCGCCGTATGGCGGGAGATAAAGGGAATCGGCACCCGGCGGAACAGCGCGACGACCGCAAACCAGTCAGCCAGCGCACCGACCATTGCCGCCTCGGCAATGGCCTTGACGCCGCGCACCCAGAAGGTCTGCGGCAGGAACAGGGTGGTGATAAAGGCCGCGGCGGCAACCAGCAGCAGCGACAGCGCCAACAGCTTGGCGCGTTTGAGTTCAGCTATTTTTTCCATGGGTTAAGGATAGAGGTAAGCGGGGGGAAAGTGCAAAAACCGCCACAGCACCCACCCGCCAAACCCCATCAACACCACCCCCGCCGTGCGCTCTATCAGCCACAGCGCAAGGCTGAGCTTCTGTTGCACCGGCGATAGCCCCATCAGCGTCACCAGCGCCAGATCCCACGCCAGCACCACCGTCACCATCCAGACGCCGCAGGTCGCCTGCTGAAGCAGCGTGACGTCCGGCCCCAGTAGCGCCGTCATCAGCGCCAGATAAAACAGCGCATTCTTCGGGTTAAGCAGCGCCGAGCCGAGCCCCAGCAGGATCTGCTTGCGCAGCGAGGGGCAGCGCTGATGGGTTTCATGCAGCCTCATCGCCTGCGGTTGGCTGCGCACCAGATGCGAGCCGATCCACAGCAGGTACAGCGCCCCGCAAAGCTCTATCAGCGTAAACAGCCACGCAAACTGCCGCAGCGCGCTCCAGCCGATAATCACCAGTAAGATATACAGCCCGTTACCCGCAGCGATGCCGACGCACAATCCGGCGCTGCCGCGCAGTCGGTAGCGCGCCGCGTAGCCCACCAGCAGGAAGAAGTCCGGCCCCGGGCTTAACAGGGCGACAAAATGCGCCAGCGCCAGGGCGAGAAAAGCGGAAGGGAAGAACAGTTCCATAGCAACCTCGGTTAACAATCTGAGGTCAGGCTACGGTGATGCCAACGTTATTTATTGTCAGATATTGATCGGCCCGTCGCGTACTGGCGCGGCGTGGCGGCGGTATAGCTGACGAAGGTCTTATGAAAATGGCTCTGGTCAGCAAACCCGCTCTGGTAGCCAACGTCGGCGATGTCGTCCCCGGCACGTAGCCGCGCTTTGGCGAACTCCACGCGGGAGATGTTGAGGAAGCTGCCCGGCGTCAGGCCGGTATCCTGCCGGAAGGTGCGGATCAGCGTCTCCTTGCGCAGCGAGAATCGTTGGGCAAGTTCATCGAGGGAAGGCGGAGCGGCCAGGTCGGCAAGAAACGCCTGCTGCACGTGCTGGCTGGTTGAGCGAAGCGCATCTGCGTTTTTCTCGCATCGGGGAAGGGCTGAAAGCAGCGTATCCACGGATGCAGGCGACATCGTCTCAACAATATCAAGGTAGCGCTTAAAGAGCGTAGGGTCGCGAATCACCTGGAGCGCCAGAGGAAGATCGGTGTCGATATAGAGCATATGGTAGCTGCGCGGTTGCCCGGCGACGGGGTTGCAGCTGTGCGGCGCACAGGCCGGGATCACGATGAGATCCCCGGGATGAAGGATGTACTCTCTGTCGTGACATACGCAGCAGGTCTGGCCCTCCACAATCGCGCCGATGGAAAGCTGAGGGTGACTATGGCGTTTGTACGCCTGCGTGCTCTGCCAGGTGCTGCGCAGCTCAAGGCCTGAGGCGCGGTGAAATGTCTGACGGACGTGTCGGGTATCGGTCATGGGCGCTCCTTCTGAAGGTTTTTTATACCACGTCAGCGAACCCTCTGGCAGCGCTTCATTAAGAACCTTCCGGATATACCCAACTTTACGCCCACAGCCAGTCATGTTGACTACCCTTAATACCCTAAGCGGTAAAACAAGGAGATTCGACATGGCTTATCAGACAGTAAACCCTGCCACTAACCAGCTCATCAAAGAATACCCCTCGCATACCGACGCGGATATCGAAGCGGCGCTGAAGGCGGCCGATGCGCTTTACCATTCGGACTGGGCGAAAGGCGACATCAGCCAGCGCCTGCCGGTGCTGCATAAGCTTGCCGACCTGATCGACGAGCGTACCGAGGAACTGGCGAAAATCGCCAGCCAGGAGATGGGTAAGCTCATCGAACAGAGCCGCGGCGAGGTGAAGCTGTGCGCGCAGATCGCCCGCTACTACGCCGACAACGCGAAGCAGTTTCTGGCTCCGGTGAAGTATCAATCCGAACTCGGGGAAGCGTGGGTGGAGCATCATCCCATCGGCGTGCTGATGGCCGTTGAGCCGTGGAACTTCCCGTATTACCAGCTGATGCGCGTTCTGGCGCCAAACCTGGCGGCGGGTAACCCCGTCATCGCCAAGCATGCCAGCATCGTGCCGCACTGCGCCGAAACCTTTGCCCATCTGGTCCGCGAGGCGGGCGCGCCGGAAGGTGCATGGACCAACCTGTTTATCTCGTCCGAGCAGGTGGCGAACATCATCGCCGACGATCGCGTGCAGGGCGCCGCATTAACCGGCTCCGAAAAAGCCGGCAGTGTGGTGGCCGCACAGGCGGCGAAGCACATCAAGAAATCCACGCTTGAGCTGGGCGGTAACGACGTATTCGTGGTGCTGGACGATGCGGACCTGGACAAAGCCGTCAAGACTGGCGTGAATGCGCGGCTCAACAACGCCGGGCAGGTCTGTACCGCGGCGAAGCGCTTTATCCTGCATGAAAAGATCGCCGACGCTTTCCTGAGCAAATTCACCGAGGCGTTTAAGCAGGTGAAGATTGGCGATCCGCTGGACGAAAGCACCACGCTGGGGCCGCTGTCGTCGAAAGATGCGCTAGAAACGTTGACCAAACAGGTTAACGAGGCGGTGAAAAACGGCGCGACGCTGCACTATGGCGGCAAGCCGGTGCAGCGCGACGGCAGCTTTTTTGAACCGACGATCCTGACGAACATCTCGCGCGACAACCCGGCGTACTTCGAAGAGTTCTTCGGCCCGGTGGCGCAGATGTACGTGGTGAAAAGCGACGACGAGGCGGTCGCGCTGGCGAACGACTCCCACTACGGCCTGGGCGGGGCGGTATTCAGCCAGGATATCGAGCGCGCGAAGAAGATGGCGTCGCGTATCGAGACGGGGATGGTGTACATCAACTGGCTCACCGATACCGCGCCAGAGCTGCCGTTCGGCGGTGTGAAGCGCTCCGGTTACGGACGCGAGCTGTCGGATCTGGGGATTAAAGAATTTGTGAACCAGAAGCTGGTGGTGGTGCGTCAGTAAGGGGTCATAAAAAAAACCTGCCGGCCGGCAGGTTTTTTTAAGGGGATTATTGCACTTCGATCTTGTCCCAGCCGCTTTTAAACATGCAGCTGTCGACTAACGTATCCCGGCGATATTCGTTCGCGTCTTCAACCGTGTAGCTCGTGGAAATATCCTTTTTCTTGTTCTTTTTGTCCGTTTTTTCCGAGCTCGAACCGGTCACGACGTTATCCGGGGGCAGATCGATCAGCGCCTGCGCTTCGCATTCCGTGAGCTTTTTATTCATTTCCGTATCGCTGACGCCCGGTTTCACCCATTTGTACTGGACGCAGCCGGTGAGCATCAGCGTGAGGCTCAGAACGCAAAGCGCGGTCATGCGGTGTTTCATCAGAAGGTGACTCCACCGCCTACATATGCGCCGTCAATCAGCGTGTGGCCAGGACGACCATCTTTACCGTCCACGCTCACGTGGCGGTAGCCCACTTTCAGGGTCACTGGCGTAATTGGCGTCCAGCTTACGCCGCCGTTGGCTTCGACGTAGTTTTTCACACTGTTGTTCAGGCCTTCTGGCGCCACATAGCCTTCACCGTACACGTGGATGCTGTCGGTCAGGGCAACGTTTACGCCGCCGCCAATCGGGAACGCCACGCCGTTATCGCCTTTTTTCGGGCCGAGGTAGATGGCTTTTGCGCCCGCGTTCAGCATGACCGGGCCAAGACCCAGGTTGTAGCCTGCGCCCACGCCGCCGGTCTGGGTACCGTCATCGGTGTTTTTCAGCCAGTTACTTTCCAGATAAACACCGGATGAGGATTTCCCCATTTCCAGATTGAGGTTGGTAAAGTTTTTACCCTGCTCAACGGTGCCGCCCATCGCCAGTGCGGAACCCGATACGGCAGCCAGAGCAGAAAGAAGAAGGATATTCAGTTTTTTCATGTTTTATGCCTCGTCATTAAATTCATCTGGGCGCACCTTAACAAGCGATGTTAATGACTGCAAATGTGATATAAATCGCGGTTTTATACTGATATTGTTAACTTTTTTATTGAAGTTGTTGCAATGATGTTTGATTGTCGGGGTGTCAACAGGGGATGTTTTTAGCGTTTAGGAACCGTTTAGTTTTTTGACTAAACATAAACTGAACGAGGCGGGGATAGTGATTTGAGATGAATTAATTGGGTTTCTAATAATTTCCAAAAATGTTTCGCCTGTCACACAAAACAACAAAGCCTTACATTTCGAGCGATGAATATACGTTCAATGGCGCAGGCCGGTTTCCCTTCCATGTCATTTTTCTGACACGTTTATTCTTTACGTTGTTGGCTTCACTAACTGGATGCTAACAATATGAAAAGAAAAATTATTCCTGTGCTAATCGGCTGTGCGCTCTCTTTCTCTGGCCTGGCGGCGCAGCCCACTGCTGAGCGCTATGTCGTCAGCTTCCCTGAAGGCTCCCACGTGAGCTACAGCGGCGCGTTTGCCAGCGCGTTTCCAAACGGACTCCCTGTGGGAATCGGCTCCGGCCTGCTGTTTACGGGCAAGCAGGGCGACGCCCTGACCTTTGCGACCGTGACCGATCGCGGTCCAAACGCCGATGCGCCAAAAATGGGTAAAAGCGAAGCCAAAATATTTGTCACGCCGGATTTCGCGCCGCTGCTGATGACCATCCGCGTCCAGAACGGCAAAGCGGAGGCGGTTGATGCCCGCCCGCTGCATGACGATAAAGGCGAGATTAACGGTCTGCCGCTGCAAAGCGGCGTGATTGGTTCCACCAATGAAGTGGCGTTCAGCGATACCTTAAAGACGCTCAAGGGTGACAACCGTGGCCTGGACACAGAAGGCATCACCCCGGACGGAAAAGGCGGCTACTGGCTGTGCGACGAATATGGTCCGTTCCTGATTAACGTCGACAGCAAAGGGAAGATCTTGGCGATCCACGGGCCGCAGGCCGAGGAAGGGGAGAAATCCATCGCGGGCGGCCTGCCAAACATCATCAAATGGCGCCAGCCGAACCGGGGCTTTGAAGGCCTGACCCGGATGCCGGACGGACGCATTATCGCCGCCGTGCAGAGCACGCTGGACATCGACGGTAAGAGCAAAAAGCAGGCGCTGTTTACGCGTCTGGTGAGCTTCGATCCGGCAACCGGCAAAACCGCAATGTACGGTTACCCCATCGACAGCGCGGCCTACGACAAAAACAGCGACGCCAAAATCGGCGATATCGTGGCGCTTGATGACCAGCACATCCTGCTGATTGAGCAGGGAAGCGATAAAAACGACGGAATGCGTAACCTGATTTACAAGGTGGATCTCAGCAAGGCGAGCGATCTTTCCGCCTTTGACAAGCCGGGCGAGTACCCTGAGTTTGATGATGAGAAAACCCTGGCGCAGCGCGGCATTATCCTTGCGGCAAAAACGCAGGTCGTCGATCTGCGCGCGTTGGGCTGGCAGCAGGAGAAGGCCGAAGGGCTGGCGCTGATCGACAGCAAAACGCTTGCGGTGGCGAACGATAACGACTTTGGCGTAAAGGTAGCGATGCAAAATCCGGTCGAGGGCAAGAAGCTCAAGGATTACCGGGTAAATGCGGAAGGCAAGCTGACGCTGGATGATAAACCGGTTGAAACCACGCTCAGCGTGAAGCCGCTGAAGAAGCCGGAGTCCGACAGCGAGCTGTGGATTGTGACGCTTCCGGAGGCGGTGAAATAATACCAGGGCTTACCCTTCACCCTAGCCCTCTCCCCATAGGGGAGAGGGGATGTTCGGTGCGGTTATTTCTTCAGCCCCGCAAACGCCGCCCGAATTTCTTCCTCCGGCAGTTGTATGCCGATAAACACCATCACGCTGTGCGGCGCTTCATCGCCCCACGGTCGGTCCCAGTCGGCGCTGTACAGGCGCTGCACGCCCTGGAACAGCAGGCGGTTGGGCTCGCCGTCAATCCACAGCATTCCTTTGTAGCGCAGCAGCTTGTCGGCAAACGACAGCAGCAGGTTCTCCATCACGCGGGAGACCTCGCTGATATCCAACGGATAATCCAGCTCCACCACAATCGACGCCACGTCGTTTTGCTTATCTCCCATAAAGTGGAAGCGCGGTTTCGCGGTGACGTTCTCCTCCAGCATAAAGCCGTTGGTGTTGAACAGCTGGGACAGGTCGATATCGCCGTGCGTCACCGTGTAAATCGGCGCGCGGGAGTTAATGCAGGTCAGGCGCTCGCGCAGTTTTTCGCTTCCGCCTGCCACGTCGGTTTTGGTCAGCAGGATGCGGTCGGCGTAGCCCACCTGAGACTGGGCGATGGTGAACTGGTTCATCTGCTCGTCGGCGTGGACCGCATCAACCAGGGCAATCACGCCGTCCAGCATATAGCGCTGACAAAGGATCTCATGGGAGAAAAAGGTCTGAATAATCGGGCCGGGATCGGCCATGCCGGTGCACTCGATCACCAGGCGGTCAAAGTCGATTTCCCCGCGATCGCGGCTGTCGAGCAGGTCCAGCAGGGCATCTTCTAATTCGTTAGAGCGGGTGCAGCAGATGCAGCCGTTGGTCAGGGTTTTGATCTGCGTGGCGCGATCGCCAATCAGCTGGTCGTCTACGGAGGCTTCGCCAAATTCGTTTTCGATGACGGCGATTTTGAAGCCGTGCTGCTCGTTCAGAATGTGGCGCAGCAGGGTGGTTTTACCGGCGCCGAGGAAACCGGTCAGCAGGGTAACGGCAATCGGGGTCATGGTCTCTCCTTTAGCAGCAGCGGACGCCGCCTTCTCCACTTCCGCCGTAGCGCGCTTCCTGACGCTCGCGGAAGAATTCGGTGTAGGTCATGTACGGCTTATCCGGATGGTTGGTCTTCATATGCTCAACGTAGTTGTCATAGTCCGGAATGCCAATCAGCATTTTCGCCGCCTGACCGAGGTATTTTTTTGCTTCGCCTAAGTTACCAAACATAACGGGTCCTGATAAGAAAAAGCCCGGTGGCGCGCAGCGATCCGGGCCTGGAGTGACATGCTGGATTAATGGTGTGAAGAAGTCTTCACGCCGCCTTCAGGCACCGGCACGTAAGGGGTTTCTTTGTCCGTACGGCCGTCGGCGTTACGCACTTTCAGCCAGGTTTTGATGCCATAGAAGATGATGCTGTACACCACCACCAGGAACAGAATGCTCAGACCCGCGTTGGTGTAGTTGTTCACCACGATATGGTTCATGTTGGCAATCTGCTGCGCGGTCAGATCCGCGCCGCCTGCGGCAATCTTCTCTTTGTACTGGTTAGCCATGAAGAAGAAGCCTTCCAGCTGCGGGTTGGCGCTGAACAGCTTCAGGCCAAGCGCCCAGGTGGTGCAGAGCAGCAGCCACAGCGCAGGGACCACGGTGACCCAGATGTATTTGGTGCGTTTCATCTTCACGAGGACAACGGTACCGAGCACCAGAGCTACAGCCGCCAGCATCTGGTTAGAGATACCGAACAGCGGCCACAGGCTCTTCACGCCGCCGAGCGGGTCGACAACGCCCTGATACAGCAGGTAGCCCCACAGGCCGACGCAGCCCGCCGTACCCAGAATGCCCGCTACCAGAGAGTCGGTTTTCTTCAGGAACGGCACGAAGTTACCCAGCAGATCCTGCAGCATGAAGCGGCCCGCACGGGTACCGGCGTCCAGCGCGGTGAGGATGAACAGCGCTTCGAACAGAATACCGAAGTGGTACCAGAAGCCCATGTCTGCCCACGGCAGCACTTTGTGGAACACGTGTGCGATACCGACAGCCAGCGTCGGTGCGCCACCGGCGCGGTTCAGCACGGACGGTTCGCCGATGTCCTTCGCGGTCTGCATGATCTGCTCAGGCGAAATCACGAAGCCCCAGGAGCTGACGGTCGCCGCCGCGTGTGCGCTGGCGTCTTTCAGCTGCGCCATAATTAGCGCCGCGTTGTCGCCGCCCATCTCGTGCAGGTTCGGCATGGTAATACCGAGACCCGCCGGAGGGGTGTTCATTGCAAAGTACAGACCCGGTTCGATGATGGACGCGGCAACCAGCGCCATGATCGCCACGAAGGACTCCATCAGCATGGCACCGTAGCCGATCAGGCGTGCGTCTTTCTCGTTTGCCAGCAGCTTAGGCGTGGTACCGGAGGAGATCAGGGCGTGGAAGCCGGAGACCGCACCGCAGGCGATGGTGATGAACAGGAACGGGAACAGGGCGCCTTTCCACAGCGGACCGGTACCGTCGATGTACTGGGTCACCGCCGGCATTTTCAGTTCAGGGTTGATGATCACAATCCCGATTGCCAGCCCGACGATCACGCCGATTTTCAGGAAGGTCGCCAGGTAGTCGCGCGGGGCCAGAATCAGCCAGACCGGCAGCAGCGCGGAGATAAACGCATAGCCAATCAGCGCGAAGGTGATGGTGGTGTCCTTGAAGGTCAGCGCCGGGCCCCAGTAAGGGTCGTGCGCGATGACGCCGCCGAAGTAGATCGAGGCCACCAGCAGCACGATACCAATTACCGACACCTCACCTACGCGTCCCGGTCTCAGGAAGCGCATGTAGATACCCATGAACAGCGCAATCGGCACGGTTGAGCAGACGGTGAAGACGCCCCACGGACTTTCGGCCAGGGCTTTCACCACGATCAGGGCCAGCACCGCGAGGATGATGATCATGATCAGGAAGCAGCCGAACAGGGCGATAGTCCCCGGCACGCGGCCCATCTCCTCTTTGACCATCTCACCCAGAGAGGCGCCGTTACGGCGAGAAGAGATAAACAGCACCATAAAGTCCTGCACCGCACCGGCCAGCACCACGCCCGCCAGCAGCCAGAGCGTACCCGGCAGGTAGCCCATCTGCGCGGCCAGTACCGGGCCGACCAGCGGGCCTGCCCCGGCGATAGCGGCAAAGTGGTGACCAAACAGCACGTAGCGGTTGGTTGGCACGTAGTTCAGGCCGTCATTGTTAATGACCGCCGGCGTGGCGCGCGTCGGGTCGAGCTTCATGACCTTCTGCGCGATGTATAAGCTGTAGTAGCGATAAGCCACAAGATAGACGGAAACGGACGCGACCACGATCCACAGGGCGCTTACGTGTTCGCCCCGGCGTAATGCGACAACCGCCAGACAAAAAGCGCCGAGGATCCCGAGTAAGGCCCAGGGCACGTGCTTCAGTAGTTTTTTAGTATCCATAGTAAGACCTGGTTTTTTATGTAAAGAAAAAAGGGTCAGGGTTCGTTGTGAGGAGGTATTGATTAATGCTGGAGCGATCGTGCCAGATCAACGCGCGCGTAAAGGACGGTAAATGAATGAGTGGTTGAAAGTGCCGGGTGAGCGGTCAAAGGCGGCGACGAGCGGTTTCGGCTCGCCGCCAGTGGGCGAAATTATGTGATTGAGATCACTTGATTATTCGGGTTGCGTTCCACTGCCAGATAGTTCTCCAGCGTTCTGATGAGCTTCTCCTTCAGCCAGCTCGGTTCCAGTATCTGAATATGGGGGAGCCAGTAGAACAGCAGCGGCAGGATCTGGTTCTCGTGGGCCGCCTGGCAGCGCAGCGTGACGCCGCCCTGTTGCTCCTCCAGCAGCTCCTGTTCCGGCAGAAGATCGCGGCGCAGGAAGTAATGTGAAATATTATCTTTAATAAATATTTTCACTGCGAAAGTATCTTCAGATACCCAAGGGTCGAGGCTTTTCTCCAGCAGCTCAAGGACATTTTCTTCAGGGGTGAAGGTCGTTTTCTGAATATCAAACCAGCTAATCTGGCTCAAGGAGAAGGATTTCAGGCGGCTATTTTCGGTGGCTTGTAAATACCATATATTTTTTTTGTTAATGAGTTTATAGGGATTAATCAGACGGGTTTTACCCTTATAAACGATCTGACAAACATTATGGTTTTTAATCGATTTCTCGATTTTCGTTAAATGACGGCGAATATCACGCTCTACCGTGTGTTCTGCTTCATTGCCAAGAATAAGAATATGGTTTTCGTCAACGCGCGTTTCAAGCTTCTGCCAGAATTCCGTATTTCTTTCAGGGAAAAAGCTGTCAGCATTCAGGAAGTTAGCAAGGGTGTGATGTAAGCCTTGTCCGCCGGGCGATTGTGCAGAATGGATCAGCCGATATAGCCCGTTACCGAAATGTTCAACAATGGGAGAGAGGGCATTTAAATCCCGGTAGACGGTACGCTCGGTAATTTTAAATTTCTCCATTAGCGCACTGCGGTTTACCACACCGTTTAAATGTAGCTCAACCAGAATATCGACCAGACGTTCAGCCGAGCGGCTACGCGTCGTTTTAGCCATAAGGTCATCCTGTATATTTAGGTATGCGCTGAATGATGCGGATGCACTGACAGATAGTGTCAGTATTCAGTCACAGAAAATTTCTCTTATGGCTATATAACGGCGTGATTTAGGGGAAACCTTAGGAGTTTTTGTAGAAAGCGGCGCTGGCCGGAAAAAAAGGCCAGCGCGAGGGGGCATCACAAGGCGGCTTCTGCCTCCAGCATGACCGGGTGGAAACGGCGCCTGAAGTAGATCAGGCCGTGTCCCGCGTCACTCAGGATAATGTTTTTAACTTCAACAAGGTAGACAAGATGCGTGCCGATGGTTTGCACCTGGCTAATCTCACCTTCAAGGCTGGCGAGCGCACCCTTGAGCACAGGCTGCGCCAGCGGCCCTTTCTGCCAGCAGGAGAGTGCAAAGCGCTCTTCCATCGTCATACCGGTCATCCCGGCGAAATGGCGAGCCATGATCTCCTGCTCGTGGTTCAGCACGTTAACGCACAGCCTACCGTTGCCCTGGAAAACCGGGTTCATGGCGCTGTTGGCGTTGATGCACACCATCACCGACGGCGGGGTGTCTGTGACCGAACAGACGGCGGTGGCGGTAATGCCGCAGCGGCCCGCCTCACCCTCGGTGGTGACCACGTTTACCGCCGCCGACAGGCTACTCATTGCGTCGCGAAAACGCAGGCGTTGTTCATCTGAATGCATTGCAACCTCCCGCTGCGCTATTTCAGCAGCTTGTCGAGCATGTTGATATCGCTGTTGTTGTGCAGGTGCGGTACGGTCCAGCCGTGCTGGTCGTATTCGGACATGCAGCGGTCGACCATCGCCATCATCTTGTCCATGTTGCCGGAGCTCTGCGCCTGGCGCAGACACTGCAGGCGAATTTCATCCTGGCTGCCGGAGTAGTTAATTTCGTACAGCTCGTGACGACCGCCGAACTCGCTGCCGATGGCGTCCCACATCAGTTTCAAAATCTTGATGCGTTCGACGTGATCCATGCCGTTGGAGCCGCGCACGTATTTCGCCAGATACTGGTCGATCTGCGGATTGTTCAGATCCCGGGCGCTGGACGGCAGGTAAATCAGGCCGGACGTCACGTTACGCTCGATGATGTTCTTGATTTTGGCGTAGGCCATCGGCGCCATCACGCGGTAGGTTTGCAGCGCGGCATGATCCGGCAGATACGCGCCGTTGACCCACGGCGTGGCTTCGGAACACATGGAGTCGCTCAGCGCCCAGAACATGTTGCGCCAGGCCACCACTTCGCCGAGATCTGCCTGCACGCCGCGGAACTCCAGGGTACCGGTGCACTCCAGGGATTTCTTCAGCAGGGCGGTGATGAAGTCGAGTTTTACCGCCAGACGCACGCAGGCCTGCAGCGGGTACATGCGGGCGAAACCGCCTTCCATCGTCCAGCGACGGCAGCGGTCGAAATCGCGGTAGATCAGCACGTTTTCCCACGGGATCAGCACGTGATCCATCACCAGGATCGCGTCGTTCTCGTCAAAGCGGCTGGAGAGCGGGTAGTCGTAAGGGGAGCCGGTCGCGCCTGCCACCATCTCGTAAGAGGCGCGGGAGATCAGCTTCACGCCCTCGGCATCCATCGGCGCGACGAACATCAGCGCGAAGTCCGGGTTTTCGCCCATCACCTGCGCGGAGCCGAAGCCGATCATGTTGTAGTGGGTCAGCGCCGAGTTGGTGGCTACCACTTTCGCGCCGCTGACGATAATCCCGGCGTCGGTCTCTTTCTCCAGCTTGATGTAAACGTCTTTCACCTCGTCCGCCGGCTTGTGGCGGTCGATCGGCGGGTTAACGATGGCGTGGTTGAAGTACAGGCCGGTTTCCTGAATGCGGGTGTACCAGTTCCGGGCGTTCTGTTCGAACTGGCCGTAGAAGGCCGGGTTGGCACCGAGCGCGCAGCCGAAAGCGGCTTTGTAGTCCGGCGTGCGGCCCATCCAGCCGTAGCTCAGTCGCGACCACTCGGCGATGGCATCGCGCTGCTGGCGCAGGTCGTCGGCGCTTTTCGCCACGCGGAAGAACTTGTGGGTATAGCCGCCGCTGCCGGTGTCGGTGCCCCAGCACAGCGTGTCCTGCATGTCCGGCTTGTGCAGCGCGTCGTACATCTGTGCGATGGAGGCTGCCGCATTGCGAAACGCCGGATGGGTAGTGACGTCTTTGACGCGCTCGCCGTAGATATAAATCTCACGACCGTCCTGCAGGCTTTTTAAATACTCTTCACCGGTTAACGGGCGTTTGGCGTCTGCGCGGAACTCTTCAGGCTTCATAGGGACCTCGTATCGGAATAGTGTTGTTAAATTTATGTTTTGTTTTTGTTGTTTAATTGAAGCCTGAGAGGGGCGTAACGTGAAGGGACGATTGGGACAACGACGGGTACTTTTCGGGTGGGATGTGGTTTTGTGATCTGTGCGGCTTTTCGGCGGGTGGCGCTACGCTTACCCGCCCTACGAACCGTGATGCGTTCAGGAAACCGGTACTTTCTGCGCCCGATACGCGCTGGGCGAGCATCCCACTAAGCGGTTAAAAAAGCGGGCGAAATAGGCCGGATCTTTGAACCCCAGCTGCCAGGCAATCTCGCTGACGGTGCTGTCGGAGAAGAGCAGCAGGCGCCTGGCCTCCCGCAGCTGGCGGTCGAAGATCAGCCGTTTTGGCGGGCGGTTGGCGAAGCGGCGGCAGATATCGGTCAGGCGGGATTCGGTCAGGTGCAGCTCGCTGGCGTATTCCGGCACCGTCCAGTGCTGGTGGTAGTGGGTGTCGATCAGCTGGGTAAAGCGCTGGAACAGCTTCAGCTCGCCGCGCATGCCGCCTGAGGCGTGGTCGTCGAGCTTCGCGTTGCGCAGCAGCAAGGTAAATACCGCCTGCGCCAGCAGGACCAGGGTATGCTCGCGCCCGGGCAGCTGCTCCGTGGATTCCCGGGCAATCAGCTGCCAGTAGTGCTTCAGCGCCGCCAGCTCGTCCGGCCTGTCGGCCAGCGAGAGGCAGATCCCCGGCAGGCCAAACGCCTCCCGCGTGCCGGGGTAGAGCACCTCCAGCAGCGGCCAGATCAGATCCTCACGGACCGTCAGCACGTGACCGTCGCTGTCGGATTCGGTGATAAACGCGTGCGGTACCGACGGCGGCGTGAGGACGAACAGCGGGGCCTGCACCGAATAGCGGTGATCGTCGAGCTGGAGCTCAATTTGCCCGGTATCGAGAAAGTGCATCTGAAAGTACTGGTCGTGACGATGCGCCTGCATGTCGCGGCCAAAAAAGGCCGCCATGCGGGCAAACGACTGGTAGTGCACATCGTCGGTGCCCAGACTTTCGTCGTACTCCTTGCTGATATCGATGTTGGTAATGGGGCTCTGGCACATAACGGCTTCCTAGTGGATCTTCTGCGCCGCGATGCCCGGCTCGCGTTCAAGGCTTTCGCGCTGCGTCATCGGGATGCGCGTCAGCACCAGCGCGCCGACCACCAGCAGCCCGGCCACAAACCACAGCCCCGAGCTGAAGCTGCCGGTCGCGTCGCGCAGGATCCCGATCAGCAGCGGGCTGACGGCGGAACCGACGTTGCCGATGGCGTTGATCACCGCCAGCGCCACCGCGCGGGACTGCAGGCTAATAACCCGATCCGGCGTGGTCCAGAATATCGCCATGGCGGTAAACGATCCGGTTGAGGCCATGATGATGCCAAGCAGCTGGATCAGGCTGTGATCCGTCGCGGAGGCCAGCATCCATCCCGCCGCGGCGAACAGGTACGGCAGGATGGTGTGCTTTTTTCGCTCTTTCAGCCTGTCGGAGCGGCGGCTCCACCAGATCATCCCGAGGATGGTGCAAAACTGCGGGATCGCCGCCAGCAGGCCAATGACGATATTGCTGCTTCCCGTGTTGAAGCTCTGCAGGATCTGCGGCGTCCAGATGTTGATCGCACTCAGCGTATTGGTCAGGCAGAAGTAGGCCAGCGTGTAGAGCAGCACGGCGGGCGTGAGCACCTCGCGCAGCGTGGAACGCGGCGTGACGGATTGGGCAATCGCGACCTCCTGCTCGCGGGCGATCATCGTTTTCAGCGCCTGCTTTTCGTCCTCATCCAGCCAGGTGGCCTGGTCCGGCGTGTCGTTGAGGTAAAACCAGGTCACCACGCCGAGCACCACCGATGGCAGCCCCTCCAGCAGGAACAGCCACTGCCAGCCCTTGAGGTTCCACAGCCCGTCCATCGCCAGAATGTACCCGGAGAGGATCGAGCCGAGCATCATGGTGACCGGCATGGCAATCATAAACAGCGCGTTGGCGCGGGCGCGGTGATAGGCCGGGAACCACCAGGTGAGATAGACCAGAATACCCGGCAGGAAACCGGCTTCGGCAATGCCCACCAGCATGCGCAGTACGTAGAGGGTTTCGGGGCTGGTGGCGAACATGGTGCAGGTAGAGGCAACTCCCCACACCACCATGATCCCGGCGATCCAGCGGCGTGCGCCGATCTTCGCCAGCATGATGTTGCTCGGGATGCCGCACAGCACGTAGGTGACGTAAAACAGCGTCGCGGCCAGGCCAAACATGGTTGACGTGAGGCCCAGATCTTTACCCATCGTCAGCCCGGCGAAGCCGATGTTGATGCGATCGAGGAACGAGAAGACAAACAGGATAAAGAGAAAGACGATCAGGCGTCGGAACAGCTTGTTAATGGCGCGATGTTCAACAGCTTTATTATCATGGGTTTGCAGGGTAGAGGTCGTCATGGTGCGCTCCAGATCTTACGTTTAGTAGACGGATTTATTGTTATCAACTGCTGTGGTGACGTTGGTAAAGCGGGCCGCCAGCGCTTCTGCGCCGCGGGCGAGCAGGGTGGTATCCACGCCAACCGCCACAAACAATGCGCCGAGGCCGAGATAGCGTTTCGCCAGCGGTTCATTCGCCATCAGGATGCCGGGGGCTTTACCGGCAGCGCGTATCTGTGCGATCGCCTGCTCGATGGCGGCCTGCACCTCCGGGTGCTGCGGATTGCCGGCAAAGCCCATGTCTGCGCTAAGATCCGCCGGGCCGATAAACACGCCGTCGACGCCTTCCACGTCCAGGATTTGCGGCAGGTTTTTCAGTGCCTCGCGGGTTTCAATCTGCACCAGCACGCACATGGCGTCGTTGGCCTGCTGCAGATAATCCGGGATTCGGTTCCAGCGCGAGGCGCGCGCCAGTGCGCTGCCCACCCCGCGAATGCCCGCAGGCGGGTAGCGGGTGGCACGTACCGCCAGCCGCGCTTCGTCGGCGTTTTGCACCATCGGCACCAGCAGGGTCTGCGCACCCACGTCAAGCAGCTGTTTGATCTGCACCGGGTCGTTCCACGACGGGCGGACCACCGGCTGGCTGGGATAAGGGGCGATAGCCTGCAGCTGGGTTAAGACGGTCTGCACGCTGTTCGGCGCGTGCTCGCCGTCGATCAGCAGCCAGTCGAAGCCTGCTCCGGCCAGCAGCTCGGCGCTGTAGCTACTGGTCAGCCCCAGCCATAGCCCAATTTGCGGACGGCCTGCTTTCAGCGCCGCTTTAAATGCGTTTTGCATCGTGCTCTCCTAGACAAAGCGGCAGCTGATGGAGCCCATGCTGCCGTAGTCGACGTGGAAGGTATCGCCCCTGCTGGCGGGCACCGGGCGGGTAAACGAGCCGCCGAGAACGATCTGGCCAGGCTCAAGCTGCACGTCGTACGGCGCAAGCTTGTTGGCCAGCCACGCCACGCCGTTGGCCGGGTGGTTCAGGACGCCTGCGGCCACGCCGGTCTCTTCGATCACGCCGTTGCGGTAGAGCAGGGCGGAGATCCAGCGCAGGTCCAGCTCGTCGGGCTTAATCGGACGGCCGCCGAGGATGACGCCCGCGTTGGCGGCGTTATCGGAGATGGTGTCGAACACCTTGCGCGGGCGCTGGGTCTCCGGGTCGACGTTGTGGCAGCGGGCGTCGATCAGCTCCAGCGCGGGGATGACGTA
Organism: Enterobacter sp. N18-03635; assembly: GCF_004006055.1. Taxonomy (NCBI): domain Bacteria; kingdom Pseudomonadati; phylum Pseudomonadota; class Gammaproteobacteria; order Enterobacterales; family Enterobacteriaceae; genus Enterobacter; species Enterobacter sp. N18-03635. The sequence goes on from NZ_CP034769.1 coordinate 615,102, forward strand.
ATCCGTGGCGTTGTAGACGTCGAAGATCGTGCAGTTCGGGCCGCGCAGCGGTTTTGCCAGCACGAAGGCCAGCTCCACTTCAATGCGCGGGACGATGAAGCGATCGACGGGAATGTCGCTGCCGTCGTGGAAGAACATGTCGTCCAGCAGCGCGCCGTAGTCCGGCTCGCTAATCTGCGAGCTGGCCTGCATCGCTTTGGAGGTGAGACCGATCTTGTGGCCCTTCAGCACGCGGCCTTCGGCAATCTTCAGGCTGACCCATTCGCGCTGGACGGCGTAGGCGTCTTCAATTGTGATCTCCGGATAGTCCAGCGAGATCGCGCGGATCTGCTCCCGGGACAGTTCCGCCTGATGCAGACGATGGGCGATCAGGGTATGGGTATGTTTGTCGAGCATGGCGATATCCTGTCTTATGTTTGTTTTCTCCCTCTCCCCAAAGGGGCGAGGGGACTGGCCGTGCCGGTATTACTTAAACAACGCGTGCACGTTGTTCTGTTTGTAATTAAGCGTCGGGTGCAGTTCGTCGAGCTCAAACGACAGCGCCAGGTAGCGGCTCGCCATCAGCTCCGCGAAGTGCGCTTTGATAAGCCCAAACAGCATCTCCCCCACGGCTTCCCGGCTCTCCAGGCTGCGCCCGGCGCCGATCTTCAGCGTCATATGGACAAAGGCGTAATCGTGCCTGCCGTCAGCCATCTGCCAGGTGTCCAGCCAGTGGGCGCGGCTGCGGATACCGCCGAGCGGGAAGATGCCCGTGGCGGCCAGCGCCTCGTTCACTTTGGCGAACAGCCCCGGCAGGTCGGCCTGCTCGCGGATGTTGTCGGTACATTCAGCAATAAAGTGCGGCATGGTGGCTCCTTACGCGGGCAGGGGGAAAACGGCGTTGACCTGGCCGGTTCCGGAGCTGGCGAACAGCTCGGTGAGAAACTCCACCTTGCCGTCGTATTTGTCCCAGCCGAGCATCCCCAGCAGCATCACAGTGTCGTGCATGTTGCCCTCGCCGTAGCAGTAGTTGGCGTACTCCGGCAGCATGCTGCAGAATTCTTTAAACTGACCCTCACGCCACAGCTTCACCACGCGCTCGTCCATCTGACGGTCGAACTCCCGGGTGTAGCTGTTCATCCCTTCTTCCGCGCGCTGGTCGTCGATAAAGCGGTGCGACAGCGAGCCGCTGGCGAGCACCGCCACGGTGCCGTCGTATTTTTCAATGGCGCTGACGATGGCCTCGCCCAGCCTGCGGCTGTCGGCGAAGTCGTGAACCGTGCAAAACGCCGAGATGGAGACCACCCTGAAGTGCTTATCCGCGTTCATGTAGCGCATCGGCACCAGCGTGCCGTACTCCAGCTTCAGGCTTGGAATGTTGTGCGCTTTGGCGCGCACGCCAAGCTTCACCGCCTCGTCGGCGATGAGCTGGCCGAGTTCCGGATTGCCGTCGTAGTCGTAGGTCATGTCGCGGATAAAGTGCGGCAGCTCGTTGCTGGTGTAGACGCCCGAAAAATGGTCCGCACAGTTGATGTGGTAGGCGCTGTTCACCAGCCAGTGGGTGTCGAAGACGATAATGGTATCGACGCCCAGCTCCCGGCAGCGCTTGCTAATTTCTTTATGACCGTCGATGGCGCCCTGGCGGCAGCCGTGGTTTTTGCCCGGCAGCTCGGAGAGATACATCGACGGTACGTGGGTGATTTTCGCCGCTAACGCTAGTTTACCCATGCTCAGATCCCCCACTTTGGAATCGGATGGTCGCCCATGGAGATGCAGACGTTCTTCATCTCCGCGAACACCTCGAAGCTGTACTCACCGCCCTCGCGGCCGGTGCCGGAGGCCTTCACGCCGCCAAACGGCTGGCGCAGGTCGCGCACGTTCTGGGTGTTGACGAACACCATGCCCGCTTCAATGCTGCGCGCCAGACGCAGCACCTTGCTGACGTCCTGGGTCCAGATGTACGACGCCAGGCCGTACTCCACGTCGTTCGCCAGGCGCAGACCTTCCGCTTCGTCTTTAAACGGCAGCAGGCAGGCCACCGGCCCGAAGATCTCCTCCTGCGCCACGCGCATGCGGTTATCAACATCCGCCAGCACGGTCGGGCGCAGGAAGTTGCCGCCCTTCAGGTGTGCAGGCAGGTCGGTCGGTTTGTCCGGGCCGCCCGCCAGCAGGGTTGCGCCTTCCTCGATGCCGAGGCGGATATAGCCGGAGACTTTTTCCCAGTGCTGCTGGCTAATCAGCGCGCCAATCTGGGTGTTCGGATCGGTCGGGTCGCCCACGCGCAGGCGGTTGGCGCGCTCGGCGAATCGCTTGACGAATTCCGGGTAGATGCTCTGCTGGATAAAGATGCGCGAGCCCGCGGTGCAGCGCTCGCCGTTGATCGAGAAGATGGTGAACAGGGCGGCGTCCAGCGCGCGCTCGATGTCGGCGTCTTCAAAAATCAGCACCGGGGATTTGCCGCCCAGCTCCATGGAGTACTTCTTCAGCCCGGCGTTTTTCATGATGTTGCGCCCGGTGGCGGTGCCGCCGGTGAAGGAGACCGCGCGCACGTCGTGATGACGCACCAGCGCGTCGCCTGCCGTGGCGCCATAGCCCTGAACGACGTTCAGCACGCCCGTCGGAATACCCGCTTCGAGGGCCAGCTCGCCCAGACGATCGGCGGTCAGCGGGGAGAGCTCGGACATCTTCAGCACCGCGGTATTGCCTAAGGCCAGACAGGGCGCGACCTTCCAGGTGGCGGTCATGAACGGCACGTTCCACGGCGACACCAGCGCGCAGACGCCCACCGGCTGCACCAGGGTGTAGTTGAGCATCTTGTCGTCGACCGGGTAGGTCTTGCCGTTCATCTGCTGGCACACCTCGGCGAAGAATTCGAAGTTGTGCGAGGCGCGGGGGATCAGCACGTTTTTGGTCTGGTGGATCGGCAGCCCGGTATCGGCGGTTTCCATGGCGGCGATCTCCGGCACGTTCTGGTCGATCAGATCGCCCAGACGACGCATCAGGCGCGCGCGCTCCTTCATCGGCAGGTTGGCCCACTTCGGAAACGCCTCCTTGGCGGCGGCAACGGCCTGATGGATTTCGGCTTCTCCGCCTGAGGCCACTTCTGCCAGGACCTCGCCGGAGGCCGGGTTAGTGGTGTGGAAGTAGTCGCTGCCCGCGACGTTTTTACCGTTGATCCAATGGTTAATCTTTTTCATTTTGCCGTCTCCTCACTCACAATTCTGTTCACCAGGCGTCCCACGCCTTCCACTTCAACCACCACCTCATCGCCCGGTACCACGTCGGAGAGCCCCTTCGGCGTGCCGGTGGCAATCATGTCGCCCGGCTGCAGGGTCATAAAATCGCTCAGGTAGGCGATCAGGTACGGGATGCTGAAAATCAGATCCGCCGTGGTGCCTTCCTGACGCAGTTCGCCGTTAACGAAGGTGCGCAGGGCGAGGTTGTGCGGGTCGGGAATGGCCTCTTTTGGCACGACGTTTGGGGAAATGGGGGTCAGTCCGTCGCGGCTTTTCACCCGCAGGTTCGGGCGGTAGTAGTTTTCCAGGTAGTCGCGGATGGCGTAGTCGTTGCAGACCGTATAGCCCGCAACATAGTCCATCGCCTCGGCTTCACTCACCTTACGCGCCGTTTTGCCGATGACCACCACCAGCTCCGCTTCATAGTGCATGTATTCGACGTTGTTCGGGCGCACCGACGTCTGGTTGTCGCCGTTGAAGGTGTTTGGCGCTTTGATAAAGACCAGCGGCTCGGTGGGCGGCTTGAAGTCCAGCTCGCTGGCGTGATCGGCATAGTTCAGACCGAGGGCAAACAGCGTGGCGTGCGGCGGCGTGCTGTGCGCAATAGCGACGTCGCGTTCATCTACCACCGGGTTTTCCAGCGGCGGAAAACCTGCCGCCAGAATACGCACCCGATCGCCCGGGCGGATCTCAACGCGGCTTTGCGGGGTACCGAGCAATATCGCATCGCCGGGATTGAGGGTAGCGAACTCGCTCAGGGCGCTCAGCAGTTCGGCTGCGTTACGCTGAAGGTCGGCCGTGTTCCAGTGGTCCGCTTCGCGGCCGTTGATCTCGGTGATGATGGTCAGGTTATCCACGTTACCAACGGCGACCATTTCACCGAGCGGGCAAAATCCGTCACGGCATTTCGCCTTGATGGCAGGGCGGTAGAAGCTCTCTTCCGGCAGGCTCACCTCGTTGGCGAGCGCGTATCCCGCAATATATTCCGCGGCGTCCTCCACGCGCACCTTGCTGGCGGTTTTGCCCACGACCAGCGCCACCGTCGCGCCGCTCAGCACCGTTTCCCCCTGCCGGAACGAAATGGGCTCGCCCGCGCCGATCACCGTGTTATGCGGTTTGATAAACCACACCGCTGTTTTCGGCGGCGTGTTGTAGGGGGCTTTTTCAAAGGCCTCACGCCAGGCTTCACGCTGGCTTTGATGGTTGAGGGCGACGGCAAAAACGGTACCTTTCATTCACATACTCCTCAGGCCGGATGTCCGGTTTGGATTTCATTAATATGTTAATGATTTGGTTTTATGCTTTTGCTGTTTATTTCGCAATCAGAAGTGAAAAATTTGTGATATGAATAACAATAAATTTACATGTTGGATTTTATTAATATTTAAATCATAGAGTTAATAAAATTGACGGGTTTCTGTTAGACTTTTTGACGGAAAACGCGTTGTTTATAAAAACATCTTTTAGTGATTGTTTACTTGTTAATGATGTGAAGGGGAGACGCTATGCATGATTCATTAACCATCGCGCTGCTGCAGGCGCGGGAAGCGGCGATGTCCTATTTCCGCCCCATCGTGAAGCGCCATAACCTGACCGAGCAGCAGTGGCGCATTGTACGCGTGCTGGCTGAACATCCGTCGATGGATTTTCACGATCTGGCGTTTCGCACCTGTATTTTGCGCCCGAGCCTGACCGGCATCCTGACGCGGATGGAGCGCGACGGCCTGGTGCTGCGCTTAAAGCCGGTGAACGACCAGCGCAAGCTGTACGTATCGCTGACCAAAGAGGGAAATGCGCTGTATGAACACGCCCAGGCGCAGGTCGAAGAGGCGTATCAGCAGATCGAGGCGGAATACACGCCGGAGAAGATGAAACAGCTGACGGCGCTGCTGGAAGAGTTTATTGAACTCGGAAACCGGCATAACGCAGCGCGGGAAGAAGAGTAAAAACCACAAATTCCAGGATGATTTTCGTAAAGTTTTCCCTTTCCAGGCCGAAAATTCTGTATCTGTCTGAGGAAAGAGAAAACATGTTAAACCGTATCAAGATTGTCACCAGCTTAATGCTGGTTTTAGCGATATTTGGCCTTTTACAACTCACATCCGGTGGTCTTTTCTTTAATGCCCTTAAGAATGACAAAGAGAATTTCACCGTCCTGCAAACCATTCGCCAGCAACAATCCACGCTGAACGCCAGCTGGGTAGCATTGCTGCAAACCCGTAATACCCTGAACCGTGCGGGTATCCGCTACATGATGGATCAGAGCAATATCGGCAGCGGCGCGACCGTTAATGATTTGATGCAAATCGCGTCTTCGTCTCTGAAACAGGCGGAAAAAAACTGGGCTGCCTATGAAGCCCTGCCGCGCGATCCGCGTCAAAGCGATGCGGATGCCATGGAGATCAAGCGTAACTATGATATTTACCACGGCGCGCTGGCGGAGCTGATTCAGCTGCTGGGCGCGGGCAAAATCAACGCCTTCTTCGACCAGCCGACCCAGAGCTATCAGGACGGTTTTGAGAAGCAGTACGTGAGCTACCTGCAGCAGAACGACAAGCTGTATCAGACGGCGGTCGAAGACAGCAACAGCTCCTACAGCCAGGCTATCTGGGTGCTGATTAGCGTCCTGATTGCCGTGCTGGTGGTGATCGTGGCCGTCTGGCTGAATATCAAGCAGACGCTGATCTCCCCGCTGAATCGTCTGATCGACAACATTCGCCATATCGCCAGCGGCGACCTGGTGAAGCGCATTGAGGTTCAGGGCACCAACGAGATGGGTGAACTGGCCGACTCGCTGCGTCATATGCAGGGCGAGCTGGTGCGTACCGTTGGCGACGTGCGTAACGGCGCGAATGCGATCTACAGCGGCGCGAGTGAAATCGCGATGGGCAATAACGACCTCTCCTCCCGTACTGAACAGCAGGCCGCTTCCCTGGAAGAGACCGCTGCCAGCATGGAGCAGCTGACGGCGACCGTTAAGCAGAACGCCGAGAACGCCCGTCAGGCAAGCCATCTTGCGCTGAGCGCCTCCGAAACCGCGCAGAAAGGCGGCAAAGTGGTGGACAACGTGGTGCAGACCATGCGCGATATCGCGGGCAGTTCGCAGAAAATCGCCGACATTATCAGCGTGATCGACGGGATTGCCTTCCAGACCAACATTCTGGCACTGAACGCGGCGGTAGAAGCGGCGCGTGCGGGCGAGCAGGGTCGTGGTTTTGCGGTGGTGGCAGGTGAAGTGCGTAACCTGGCCCAGCGCAGCGCCCAGGCGGCACGCGAGATCAAGAGCCTGATTGAAGACTCCGTGGGCCGCGTGGAAGTAGGCTCAACGCTTGTCGAGAGCGCCGGTGAAACCATGGGTGAGATCGTGAACGCGGTTACCCGCGTAACGGACATCATGGGTGAAATCGCCTCTGCGTCTGACGAGCAGAGCCGCGGTATCGACCAGGTGGGCCTGGCGGTAGCAGAGATGGATCGCGTGACCCAGCAGAACGCCTCGCTGGTTGAGGAATCTGCCGCAGCGGCGGCCGCACTGGAAGAGCAGGCAAGCCGTCTGACTCAGGCCGTAGCGGTATTCCGCATTCAGCAGGAGCAGATGAAAGCGCGCGAATTCGCTTCTGCGAAAACCGTTGCAGCACCGGCGATGACGCGTAAAACGGTTACCGCTGACGCAGGTGATAACTGGGAAACCTTCTAACGCCGTGTGTTGTGCCGGGTGGCTGCTGCGCCTTACCCGGCCTACGGTTCAGGGTTTTGTAGGCCCGGTAAGCGCAGCGCCACCGGGTGATATTACAGAGGCAGGCGCATGGCGCAGCGCGTTTCATACGCGAAGCCGTGCGCTGTCTCTTCTTCCCTTTTCCGACGCAGTTCAGGCGTCAGCGTCGTCATTTTTTCAAACCCCAGCCGAGCATAGAACGGCGCATTCCACGGTACGTTCCTGAACGTCGTCAGCGTCAGCGCTGTCAGCCCCCTTTTACGGGCATGGTCTGCCACGCAGGCGATGAGCTGCCTACCGATCCCTTTTCCCTGCCAGTGCAGATCGACCGAGAGTTCGACAATAAACAGTGATGACGAATGGGCTTCGGCGAGGATAAACCCGACGGGCTGGTCGTTTGCCAGCGCCAGCCAGCTTAACCCGCGTTCGACATAGCCGAGGTGTTGGTCAGTGGAAATGACCTCGCCATCGGCAAGCCAGGCGAGTTCCGGGTCTTCACGAAAGCGCTCCCCCGCCGCGCGTTCAATGGCGGGCAGGGCGACAACGTCTTTGAGGGTGGTAGGGCGAATGCGAATGGTCATGGCGGCAAGTATAGCCTGACCCGTCGACATTATTCCGAGCAGATCAGCACCGGCGAATAGAAATTGCTGATCACCAGCGCGTCTTCCGGCGTGCGCTCTATTGTCAAGAGCCTTTTATTGCCCAGCGTCAGGCCGGCAACGTATTTTTCAAAGACCCCGGGCGGCATGGCGTCATGGCTAAAACGCTCGACTTTTTGAATAGCAATCTCATACAGTTCGCCCTCCACGTGACGCCATTTAAACATCTCCTGGCGGGAAACCTCCCAGCTGCGCGGGGCATTCACCACGCTGCCGTTAACCGTGATATACCCCGTTTTGTCGGGATGAAAACGCATAATGATCTCACCGTCAAAGGTGAAATCGTGGCTGTCGCGCCGGTCGGAGAAGGTCAGGTTTCCATCGCAGGCCACCGACAGCGGGGGCGTGTGAAAGTACCACGCCGTCACGGCGCCCAGCAGCAGCAGGTTGAGGAACAGGATTAGCCAAACTTTTTTGTGTCTCATATCACCACTCGTAATAGTAAAGCGTACGACAGGCGCTGGCTTTACCCCGCGTGAGGGAACATTGGGAGAGCACCAGCCGCCCTTCGTGGCCGTAGAAAAGCGTTCTCTGAATGTGCATGTAGAAAATTGAATTTTTCAGGCACGGAAGATGGCCGTCCTTCTGAAGCGTTTGCGCCAGCGTTATTGCCTTCCCGTGAAACACGTCCGCCAGCGGCGTAAAGGTATAGACCGGGCAGGTGCCGATATGCGTCAGCAGATGGATCTCCCGCTGTGAATTTTCTGGCTTGATCAGCGCGATCCAGAGGCATAGCGCAACGACGACCAGCGTGAGCGCGCCGCAGAACAGCCATTCCGGGCGAACGCGCCATGCAGGTTTTGCCGTTTCGGCGGTCGGCGGAGCCTCCTCCAGCGGAGTGACCGTGACGTCCGCGCTGAGCATAAAGCCCGTTTTCGGTACGGTAACGATAAGCAGCGCGTCGGGAAGCAGGGCCGCCAGCATCTTGCGCAGAATGCTGATGTACTGGTTTAAGGAGTTGTTAGAGCCCTGGAGCCCTCGCCGATCCCAGACTTCCTGGAGAAAGGTTTCCCGTTCAACCACGTTCCCATGATGCTGAACCAGCAGCTTCATGATGGTATTGGCCGTACAGGTGAGGAGCTGCGCATCCTCATCCGGCGCATTGATAAGAGAAACAGAACCGTCCTCGTCGTTATAGACGATGGCGTCAGCAAGCAGGTATTTCATAAGTTGTTGTAATAAAAACAGAGATAAAAATAAAAGAGAAGGTCTACGCCTTCCGGGCTGCATTGCTGGCTATTTTAACGCCACTGTTACCGATAACATTGATCCAGACAGGATTTTGGGTGGTTTAATAAGTTAGCGTGATAATCACGTCATCAATAAATTCCCCGGTACCGGTTAGCGGCTGTGCCGGAACCTCGCCATAAACGGTGTAGTTCTGGGTGCCGCCTGCGGGATTGGTGACCTGCAGCGCATCGCCGCTGCTTCGATCTCCCCAGCGTTGCGTGGCCGCCTCATCCTGCCAGAGCCCGTAGCGCAGGCACTGGCCCTCGCTGTTGCAGAGCTGCCGCTGGTTACCGCTGGCATGGTTGCCTTTGCCCATGGCAAGGGTGAACGCGGTTCCGGCCGGACAGCGCGTGGTGAGGGTGGCGGTGGAACGTGTCGGACGCAGGGTTGCGGTGCTGGTCAGGGTGCCGAAGTTAAGGGGCGTCACGCGCTCGATGTAGCATCCCTGGCTGATTTCGGCCTGCGCGCTGGTGCCGCCCTGCACCTGCTCCCCCTCTGCGGAACCGTCCGAGCAGTTTTGCAGGGCATCCTGACGCAGGGCGCTGTGCCAGGCGATACGCAGATTCATGTTGTAGTTGTAATAGTGGTAGGCCGGAAGCTGGCTTTGCCCTGCCGGAATGGTAGCGATAAGCGGAAAGGTACCGCTGACGTTGGCATTGCTTTGCGCGGCCAGAGTCTGCTGAATCAGGTTCCCGCTGCTGGCAGGCCCCAGCTCCTGAGAGTGCGCTGCGCCGTTCAGCAGGCGGAAGAGGAGGGTGTACTGTTTTCCCTCCTGGTCCCCCGGCGAGATCATCTCAAAGGGCGGGGCGTCTACGCTGCTCAGGCAGACGTTGAGATATTCCGTCCTGCCCTCGTTGTCGGCCTGGCAGCTAAATTTGACCTCGGTGTTGACGGAGGTGGTATTGCCCGCCACGACGTTGCCAAAGTTAATGGCGGGCATGGAGGTTATCCAGCAGGCTGCCGCCATCGCCTTCACGGACAGGACGAGCAGCAATAATAACGGTGCTCTTAATGACACAGTTGTTCTCCGATGTTCTGTATAGATGACCCGGTGCGCGGCGCCGGAAGCGTGACCCGGCACTCTTCCTCACCGGTTTTCACCACCAGTTCACCCGGCAGGGGCGGATCTTCAAGCCAGATAAAGCCATCGCGTCCCACGATGGTGGCACCCTGCGGCGTTGACACGACGCTGCCCAGCGGGAGCGGCCTGCGGCGGCTGTCGACCAGCCGGGCCTGAACCGTGACGGCATGATGGACGTTAAAATCGACTTTGACCGCGCTGCTGTTGCCCGGTCTGGCATGCATGTCGGTGACGGGGGCGATCACATCGGCGGGCAGATCGAGCGGGTTAATGCTGACTTTGCTGTTGTGGTAGCGCGGCAGGTCGGTCAGCAGAAGATAACCGTCCTCATCCGTTTCACCGGCCGGGCGGTTTTCCAGCATCACCGGTACGTGCCCAATACCGTGCGTGGACACCAGCGCCATACCCTGCTGGATGTAGCGCAGCGCGTGCAGGCTGCCGTCCAGCAGCGTCAGGCTACCTTCGGCTGAGGCGTACTGGTTGCCCTGGCTGGCACCCTGCTGCAGCCCAACGTGCCATTCGCCCGCTCGGCCCAGATAGCCTACGTCCGCATATCTTTCACGTCGTTCGCCAAAGCCCTGGCCCAGCTCCCATGACCAGCCGCCGGCCTCATCGTCCGGCTGGTGGCGGTAATCCATGCGCGGCGTATCCCGGCTGGCCTGAGCGGAGAGCGTGTCCTCGCGACCCAATGGGACGGAAAGCAGTAGCTGAACCTGGCTCGACGCGTCCGTAAACGAGCGGGTATAGCTCAGCGTGGTGGAGATGTGTGCCGGTAGCGACACCGACCAGGAGGCGTTGAGGTAGCGCTCTGTGCTGCCCTGAATGTTCTGCTGTACCCAGCCCGCGCCCACGGTACCGAAATGGGGGATGGACTGGCTTACCCACACGCTGTCGCTGCGCCTGACAGGCGCGGCACCGCTCATGCGGGCGTTGTCGGCGAAATCCGCCCCGGTACGGACGGTGCTGGCAGAAATGCCCGTTCCTCTGCCGTTCCACTGCCAGCCGAGGCCCCACTGAACGCCCTGCCCGTAAGGGCTGTCGCTCACGGCAACGTGCTGGCTGACCACCCCTACGGCGGGGGAGACCAGCCAGTCAGCGCCCGTGCCCACGTTGTGCAGCCTGCGCTGCTGCTCCGTATGCAGTGCCAGCGTCAGGTGATTATTCACTCCATAGCGCCAGCCCGCGTCCAGCAGCGGCGAGGCGGCATAGTCGTCGGAGTGCAGGGCGTAGTTTTCCCGCATCCAGCCGATGTCCAGCGAACCGCTGCTGAGCCCTTCCGCCAGCATGCCCGGCGCGCCGTAGAGATCGAGCTGTACGGTGCGACGCTGGCCGTTGATATCGGTAATGACCACCTCCGCCTGCCCGCTTCCGGTGAAGGAGGGAAGGGTATCCAGCAGAAAGTCTCCCGGCGTGACGCGCTGGCTGCTCTGCTTAAGGCCGTCGATATACAAATCGACCGTGGAAGGCAGTACGGCCGTGTCGCTGTAGCGGCTGCGCGGTTCAGTATTAAGTTGCGGATTGAGCTCAAAATTACGTGCCCAGTGCAGTCCGCCAAAGCGTACCTGCCGGCTCCAGCGGGTGCCGGTGGTGATGCTGTCGCCCAGCGCCAGCGTGGTCAGCGAGTCGGTGTTGTCCCACTGCCAGCGGGTTTCGAGGCGGGTGTGGGTAGGCCGACCGGCGCTGTTTTCCTCCCCCGCATGGCTTGAAAAACTACTGCTGAACGTTCCGGGTAGCCCTCCGGACGCGGTCAACATGGTCTGGGCGTTAAGCTGGCGCTTCCCCTGCGCATCGCTGGCGTAGAGCGCGTATCCGAGCGTATACGCGCTGACGGGCTGCGCATCAGGATAGCGGTACATCGGCGTGGGCCTTGAGACGGTCAGATGCTGCTGGCCCTCGAGCGCGTCTGCTTCTGCGGTAATCGACACCTGCTGGGACAGCACGTCGAGATTGACCTTCAGGCCCGGCAGGGAGGTTAGCTCAACCCACTCTGCGCGATCGTCCGGGGCGTGAAGCCCCAGCTTTTTCATGTCGCTGCGGCTTATCCATAGCGCATTATCCACCACCCGGCAGGCCCACAGCTCGCCTCGCGGGGCGTGGTTCACGGTAATGGCCAGCCATTGTACGGTGTCGGCGGGTTCAGTCCGGGCTGACAGCATGAGCGGTAGCCAAAACAGGAGCGCGAGAAGCGAACGGGCGCAGGGGTATCTGGCTGGCATGATGGTCATCATTGAGATAGACGCGCAGCGAGCTGAGCGCGTGACGTGTGGGCTGCTTGAGCGATAAAAGGGCGATTTGTCCCGGGAGCACATAGCCCGCCAGGCCTTTAATCGACCCTACAACCTGCCCATCGGCCGTCAGGGCCTCAAGGTGGCTCAGGCGGATATGGCGGTTTCCGGCGTTAAAGCAGCGGAGAGTGGCCGGTATGTCTGCCTGCTCACAGCTCAGGGCATCGTGGCTGACGGGCGCGCTCTGGTTCCCGGCAATAAACACCGGAATCGAGTAGCGCAGCAGGAAGTGCACCGCGGTGGGATTGGCGGCGCGGGACGTGGCGTCCGGCAGTTCGTCGATGACCAGCCGGTAACTTTGCTCCTTTGCACGGTTGCCTGGCTGCATGACGATAATGCGCACCAGCTGCTGCTGGCCCGGCGCCAGTGATGTCATCGCCGGGCTGGTGACCACCTCCCCGGTGTTCACCAGAACATCTTTACCGTTTTTTTGCGTCCATTCGTACACCCGAATCTGCGCATGGATGGCCGCTTTCCCACTGTTAGTGAGATAGACCGCCGCTGCCCGCTGGTCGCTCTGCAGATCGAGCGTTACCGGGGCCACCTGAAGCGTGGCGGCCAGCGCGTAGCGTGACAGCAGCGCCAGCATCATGAGCCACAGAATGAAGCAGGGAAGGTAGCGACGCACGATCAGTACTCCAGTTTTAACGTGATATCGTCGCTGTAGGTACCTGCCTGGGCGGTTGTCAGCGCCCCGGCTTCAATGACGCCATACAGCGTTTCCTCCTGTTCCACACCGTTGCCGGTATCGTCCAGGCCATTCGTGCCGGTGATTTGCGTCTGTTTGCCTTCGTCGGCAAAGAGTTTCCACGCAATCTTCTGTGCGCCCGTTTCGCCGTTTTCCGGTTTCAGCCAGAAGGTTCCGTTTTCGCCGTCGTTGCTGGTGGCGGTGAGGGTGAAAGGCGTGCCGTTGGTACAGACGATATCGACCTGCGTTTTGGCCAGGATTTCGCTCGACTCATCGGAGCCGTGACGCGAGAAGTTGAGGTCGTTGGCTTTGAGGGTGCACGACTTCACGACTTCAAGTGATACGTGCATCGTCGCGCTTGCGCTACTGTCTGCGGCGATCGCAGCAGCAGGAAGCAGGAGAACGGAACAACATGCAACGGTGGGAATAATTTTCATGATTTTATTTCCTGACGTGAGTAACAGTGGAATTACAAAGCGAATGACTGAGCGTCCAGAAGGCAGAGTTTTCGATGGAATTCCGCCAGGCTGTGGCAGCAAAATTTGTTCATCGCGTTACGCTTGTGGGTGTAGATCGTTTTAGGGGACTTATTCATGATTTTTGCGATGCGAACCGGACTGAATCCTTTATGGAGCAACATGCAAACCCGTCTCTCCTGATACGAGAGCATGGCGGCGTTTTCGAAGGCGAATGTCGTGTCGCTAAAACAGTGGCTTAGCTGCGCAAAAGAGAGGTTGTCCGCGACCACTCGGACCCGCTCGTTGCGCAGGAAGGCGTGAACGTCGCAGACCCGCGCTGCATCCGTAAATACCAGCCAGTTCTCTCCAGCGTGTGTATTGAGCAGCCGTTCCTGCAGGCGAAAAAGCCCTTCCGGATTAACGTCATGGATCCAATACATCTCCGGGCGAGGGGTAACGGCCGTCGAGATCATCGAAGTGAGGCCAAGCCATAAAAACGTATTCCCGCTCAGAACGATAACCTGATAGCCAGCATTCAGAATGAAAGGGGTCATTTTCTACCCCACAGATAGCCCTGGCCGTAATCGGCCGCGCTGGCGCGGGCCAGCGCGAAATCACCCGCGGTTTCGATGCCTTCGATCAGTACCTTGCTGGCGATGCGCTTGCACTGGCGGGTGAGATGCAGAAACTTTGCCTGCTCGATCCGTCCGTTCCAGAAGGTATGTTTGTCAATTTTGATGCCGCAGAAGCGGATCTGGCTGGTCAAAAGTTCGGGAAGAAGGTCTTCGCAAACATCGTCTGCCCACACTTCTATTCCCCACTGATGGAGCGTTGCGATGCATTTCCTCAGCGCCCGGCTTTGCGTATCGTCGAGTTGTACCATCGTATGGAGATCGGTGACCTCGATAGCAAGTCTCTCCGGGCAGGGTGTTTCTTCTTTGAGCCTGTCGAGGAAATCCGTTTCCAGCAGTAAATCCGATGTCGCATTGAGGTAAAACTTATCGCCCTCTTCGCAAAACATGGCATGACGAAGCTGCGCAAAGAAGTGCGCCTTACGCAGCGTCGAGGACATCGAGCCAAAGTAGTCTTCAAGATCGACGTGGGGCTTTGCCGTGGACAATACCTCCCAGGCAATCACATTTTCGCTGCGCAGTGCCCGGATGGATTCGAACTTATAGCCGGTTAGCATGATAAAAGTGCGTAACGCTCCGTGGTGATTTCAGGAGCTGCACATTTTATTTATTTGGTTTTTGGCGGGATATTTATAGATAAAAATGGCTTATATAAAGTGTTTTTATCTAATTTATAAGGCTTGTAAAGGATTATTTATTTTCATAAGCGCCCGGCAGAACGCCGGGCGCGACGCGCATTAACCCGCTTTGCTGATGATTTTGATTTCGACCATGCCAATTCCGATCTCGCGCGGTGAGTGCCCAAGGATATTTCCCTCATTCGTGGACTGCGGGTCCGGCGGCACGATCACCAGGGTATTGCTGCGCGAAGGATTCTCAAAATGCAGCGTTTGTGTGCTCACGTCGTATCCAAGCGTTAACGTCTGCTCCCGATCCCCCACGCGCACGGGTACGGGCTTGTTAGCATTGGGGCCATACGCTCTGGCGGTGATCACCAGGTCGAACTGTTCCGGCAGCGGATGGGCGTATTCAATTTTCACCTCATTGCCCAGCTGCGCGTTGGACCAGCGCCCCCAGGACTCCGGACGCGAGATGCCGCTAAACTGCTTCACTTCTTCCGGTGCGCCGGCCACGTTAAAGATAAAGCTATCCGCTTTATAGCGAATATCGCTATCGCTGATTTTCAGCATGTCGATGTTGTGCTGATAGCGCGCGGTATCAATCACCGTATCGTTGAACGCTGTTTTGCCCTTCCACTGCGCCTTATCAACGTGCTGCACGGTTTGCTCCCCGCCGAGCTGACCCTGAGAGACGCACCAGTCGGTAGAAAGCGCCAGCGGCTGCGACCAGAGCTGGCCCATTTTGTAGCATCGGTCGACCCAGACAAAATTATCGCGTGGCGCGAAATCGGCCAGCTGATAGCGCAGCGGCGCGGAATATTCGCTTTCCGGCAGCGGCTCAACGCGCCCCTCCGACACGCGCACCAGCAGCGGCAGACGGAAGCTGCTGCCCGAGAAGGCAATCGTGTTTTTATCCCGATCGACGGTGAAGTCCTTCATCTCTTTCGGGAAGTTCCACAGGCGGATAATGTCTGGCTTCCAGGCGAGGATTTTATCCTTCATGTTGAGGAACACTTCCGACAGGGACTGCCCCGACAGCGTGCTGCGGCCAAGGCCAATAAAGTTGTCGCCGCCCAGAATGTCCAGCACGGTTGCGCCGTTATCCATGGAGTTGCGTTTGGTGGCAATGACCTCCTGCTGCGGCTGGTCGCCGCGCAGGACGAAGAACAGGTTGCTGCGATCCTGCTTATTGAGCTGATCCCATGCGCTGTTTTTCATCGCCAGATGGTCAGACGAAACGACGATGACGGTGTTTTTAAACCAGGGCGAGGCTTTGATTTTCTCGACCAGCGCGGCAATGTGTTCCTGACTGCAGGTGACGGCGCTGAAAGATTTGTTGTTTTTGCCGTCCACGTCATAGCTTTTGCGCTTGCAGCTGCGCGAGACGAACCCGTCCGGATGGTGTGTGTCCACCGTCAGCGCAAAGAGAGAGAAACGCTTGCCCGCGCGGGACAGCTCCTCGAATTTCTTCCAGGTTTCGTCGAGTACCGTATCGTCATAGAAGCCCCAGTCGTTGCGGTAGTTCGGATCGGCAACCGTCGTTTTTAACTCTTCTGAGCCATACAGGTGGTCAAAACCGTGGGATTTCAGGAACACATCTTTTCCGGCAAAGCGCAGGTTTGCCCCCTGCACAAAATAGTTTTCGTAGCCGGAGTTTTTCAGGATATCGCCCAGGCAAATATTCTGCGGGAAGAAGGTCGACATGGAGGCTGAGGCGTTACCTTCAAAAGGCGCGAACAGCGGAATACCGCACTGGGAGGCAACCATCCCGGCAATCGTATAATCCGTACCGGGCAGCTGCATGGTGTGGCTGAAATCGAGCCCTTCATTTTTCAGCGCACCCAGGTCCGGCGTCAGGTTCGGGAATGCATCGTTATCAAAGTAAGTGCGTTCCAGGCTTTCACCGTAGATGTAGACCAGGTTGAGCTTCGGGTTGGCGATCGTTTTCGACGGTTCTTTGTAGTAAGCCACGAAATCCGGATCGCCGTCGCGCGACTGCGATTTCACCAGCTCGGTGATCTGATGGAACGCCGGGCTGGCGTCGACGGAGGCCAGCGCCAGGAATAACGCCAGCAGGCTGTAGCCATGATGGTGCGGATGATGGCGACGTCGACGCAGCACCCAGGCCAGCGCGCCAAATATCGTCACCAGCGCGACGATAAGGCCGAGCCCAGGCAGAATGTACTTGCCCACGCCCGCGCCCGTCAGGCTGTTCGTCAGCGTGTAGAGTACCGCATCGTTAATACCGTCACCGGTAAAGTAATCGCTGGCGTATAAGGTAATGTTTAAAATGATAAAAATGCCGAGCACCACCAGCGTGGCGATAAACCACCAGGTGTTACGGCCGGCTTTCCACGCGTAAACGCCGACAGAAGCCAGAAAAAGGATAAGAGACATGAATTCAGACAACAGCATATCCTCGTGACGCCAGATAATTCGCTGGCTAACTGTTTATTTTTTGGGTCATACAATGTAATTGCGATGTCGTTAAGCTGCAATTTTAGTGTCACGAAAGTGTGCTGTTGTTAGGATTTGGTTTAGAAAATCGTTTTTATGAAGACGTGCACATCCTGACAAACGGACGCTGAGGCGGTGGCAGGTGGGGAAAACGCTCATTTAGCGCCGCGCTGCAAGACTATCGCATTAAACGCGGCGTGTTGTGGCAGAAAATGGGATGGATCAGGAGATGAAATTAACGCCTTGTTTCAGCACCAGATCGCAGGCTTTGGTTTTCACCTGTTTTGCCAGAGAAGAGTTGCCGAGGGTGCTCAGATTCAGCTGCTGCCCGTTTTGTGCGTTAAGCAGGCCCTGAATGCCGTCCATATAGTTGGTGTCCGCTTTTTGCTCCTGGGTATCCAGACCCAGTTTACCCAACACCTGGTTTTTCACGTTTTGCGCGTCGGTCACGGAGGCCAGCTTTTGCTTCGCGCAATATTCCAGAATCCCCGCCGCGTTGTTCATCGTGCCTGCACTCAGACTCTGGGAGCTGTTGCCCAGCAGGCTGGTAAGAGAAGAGGCGGAGAGTCCACCCTGAGAGCTGCTGCTCTCTTTGGTCAGCTCATTTGCTGCGCTTGACAGGGACTCCTGCCAGGACGCCGCTTGCGCTGCGCCGGTCACCAGCAGCGCGCCTAAAAAGGTGCTGATTAGAATCTGTTTTTTCATTATGGCTCTCTCAAAAAGGTCCGTTTTGGGCCGAGGGGTTCCAGTATATACCTATGCCCTGTCGGCGATTCCTGGAACTGTCTTAATACTCTTTGCCGGTGACGCGGCTGCGGTAGCTTTCCCAGTCGAAAATGACATACAGGCTGTTACCCAGCTTCATGCGGTCCATGACGCGTTCACCTAATAAGCGGGTCATTTCGTCGATGTTGTGGTTCGTCAGCATGCCGGTGGGGCGTTTGGACGAAGAGCGGCGATCGACAATCTGGTTGATGATCACTTTTTCATAGCGGGATTCCGTCTGAACGCCAATCTCGTCGATGACCAGTAAATCGACATTGCTTAAATCATTAAGCAATTGCTCTTCACTGGTTTCGCGGTTGCTGAAGGTGTCTTTCATCGCGGACATGATATCGGCCACGGTGATGATGAGGACCGATTTACCGCGCAGAAGCAGCTCGTTGCAGATGGCGGCAGCAAGGTGATTTTTGCCGGTGCCCGGCTTGCCGCTAAAAATGAAGCTGGCGATATTGCCGTCGAATTCATCCACGTACTGACGGGCGGCGGCAAGGGCGTTCATCTGCCCGTTGGTCTCAATTTTATAGTTATCGAACGAGCAGTTCTGGTGCAGGGGACGGATACCGGAACGGTTAAAGGTGCGCTGCATTTTCATTGCCCGATTTTCGCGGGCAAGCGCGGCGGCGCGGATCTTGCCTTGCTCTTTTTGCCACGCCAGCAGCTCTTCACCGGTGGTGAAAGCAGGCTTCACGTTGGCAGGCATCATTTTTTGCAGACGTTTCATCAGGTCGCCGACGTTCTTCATTTCGCACCTCGGAATCCGCTGGGGATCTGTTTATCCGGTTCTGAAAACGCGTTGATGTCGCGTTTTGGCTGGCCATTGTTGCCGGCGCGAGTAATTTGCAGATG
This sequence comes from Enterobacter sp. N18-03635, assembly GCF_004006055.1. NCBI lineage: Bacteria > Pseudomonadati > Pseudomonadota > Gammaproteobacteria > Enterobacterales > Enterobacteriaceae > Enterobacter > Enterobacter sp. N18-03635. The sequence continues at coordinate 633,768 of NZ_CP034769.1, forward strand.
ACGCGCGAGCTTTTGCTGCCACTGAATATGGGTGAAGACTTTACCTTCCGCCTGCCACCAGGCAGTAAACGCGGCAAGCTCTTCCGCGGTGGCCGGTTGGGTTAACGCAATCCCCCACAGCGCGGCCTGCCGCTGAAAATCCGCATCCGGCTGCCAGCCCGTGTAAAGAGCAAATTTTCCCATTGGAACGGTCACGGGAACGTTGACCGGCTCATCAAAGAACTGGTTGTCCAGCGTGACATCGCTCGCCGGGCGTGACAGTTGCGCTTCAATCTCCAGAAGCTGTGCCAGACGTTCCGGTGTGATTGCGTAAAACGCCGGCGCGTTGTCGGCAAAAACGGCAACCGTGCCGCCTTCAGCGTGGGTCAACACACCGCGTGGGTCGCGCATAAAGGCATCAATGCCAGCAATGCTGGTGGTCAGAATTCTGGAGGACATAACGCTTACTCTACTGATTACTACGGGCGTGATATGGGCTTATGGTAGCACATAGAGGGGAAAGGGAAGGAGGGGATTTCCCCGGTGGTGCTGCGCTTACCGAGGCTACAGTCGTAGGCCGAATAAGCGCAGCGCCATCAGGCAGTTATCACGCAATGATGTTCAGCGTGACGTCGATGTTGCCGCGGGTCGCGTTAGAGTACGGGCAAACAATGTGTGCTGCATCGACCAGCTTTTTAGCTTCCGCAGGATCCATACCTTCAACATGGATGTTCAGCTTTGCTTCGATACCAAAACCGGTTGGCAGCGGGCCAATCCCCACTTCGCCTTCAATAAAGGCATCTTTTGGCAGGGTGAATTTGTCGCGTGCGGCCACGAACTTCATCGCGCCGAGGAAGCAGGCAGAGTAGCCCGCAGCAAACAGCTGCTCAGGGTTAGTCACTTCTCCGCCCATGCCGCCCATCTCTTTTGGCACACCCAGTTTGACGTCCAGTACGCCATCGGAGGAGGTGGCACGGCCGTCACGGCCACCGGTGGCTTTTGCTTTGGCGGTATAAACAACTTTTTCTAAAGACATGGCAGGTTCCTCATCTTGTTTTGATATGTGCTATTAAATAGCGTGCGATATATATGGGCAAATAATAACGCCTAAAGTATAGCGTTACGCGCGGTGTAGCTGTTGTCGCAAAAGTTCGAGCTCCTGTTTGAGCGTCACCAGAGTGTCAGTATCACACTGCGCTGCGCAACCCACCGCATCGGGGATACCCCGTGCCTGCTGCTGAAGTTCACGTCCCGTTTCACTCAGGGTGACGGCGACCTGACGTTCGTCTTTACGCGAACGGTGACGGTTGATTAGGCCGGCACTTTCCAGCCGCTTCAACAGCGGCGTCAGCGTCGCAGAGTCCAGAAACAGCCGTTCGCCGATGTCCGACACCGTTATGTCATCCTGCTCCCACAGCACCAGCATCACCAGATATTGCGGGTAAGTCAGGTTCAGCGGTGCCAGCAGCTGCCGGTACAGCTTATTAAGCGCCAGATTTGCCGAATAGAGGGCAAAGCAGAGCTGGTTATCCAGCTTGAGCGCAGCGGTTGCGTCGTTCGTTTTCGCGTTCATGAGATGAATATAGATAGTGTGCAATTTAATTGCAAGCAATTTTATGGGCAGGTGTAACGGAGCGCTACCTGAACGGCCATTTTGCGGTAGTGCTCGCGCTGAGCCTGTTCGTCTGCGCCATCTTCAAACAACAGCGTAAAGGTGTAGCTGTTGGCAACGTAGTGAAAGCTGAAGCTGCTTATCAGGCGGTGAAGATCTCGGGCGTCAACGGTCTGGCTGAATAGCTGTTTTTCTTTGCCCCGGTGCAGGATGCCCTCCAGCAGGTCGAGCGCGCTACGGTTGACCTGACGAAGATAGTTCGACTGCTGCATAAAGCGGCCGCGCTGCATGTTTTCCATGCAGATAATCCGGATGTAATCCGGATGGTCGGCATGATAGTCAAAGGTAGCTTCAACCAGATTGACCAGCGCTTCGACGGGAGGCATTCCCGCCAGGCTTAGCGCTTTTTCACTGGCGCGAATCTGAGTGTAAACATGTTCCAGGACCAGGAGATAGAGGTTCTCTTTATTCTTAAAATGGTAAACCACCATGCGTTTGGTCGTACCCGCTTTCTCCGCGATCTGCTCCATGCGGGCACCGTTCAATCCATACTCGGCAAAAAGCGCGATGGCGCTCTGAAAGATTTTCTCTTTCAGGCTAGATTCTTCGCTGTGCTCGGGGTGTTCGCTGCCAGGGTTAGCCACATCCTTTCCTTATTTTCACCAAACGGACCAGAAGGATTATCTCCACGGCAGCGAAATAACACAAATATCAAACGCGTGGGCGTTTGCGGTACAGCCACAGCCCGGGGATCGACAGCCCGATAGAGAGCGCGCCAACGATGGACGACGCCTTAAGAAAGTTGCTCAGGAGGAGGATCATCTGAGGTTCGGTGTAGCCAAAATGGCTGATTTTCACCGCGGAAATCATCGCTGTGTACGCAGATATGCCCGGGAACATCGGGATAACGGCGGCGACGGTGAACACTTTGGGATGCGCCAGATACCAGCGTGACCACTGGATGCCGATACTGCCAACCAGCATGGAAGCCATAAATGTTGACCATTCGATGTTAAAACCCGCCGTCATCATCACCATTCGCGAGCCATGACCAATCGCGCCCAGCAGTGCACACCATGGCAACGCGCGTTGCGGAACGTTAAATACCATCGCAAAGCCGACGGCAGGAATGGCGGCCAGAAGCATGTCCTGTGCCAGCGCCAGCAGAAAATCTATCACGCCCATCCGCGTAACCCCCAGAGTGTCATGGCCATGACCACGCCGATGCAGGTCGCCAGCGTCAGCAGGCTGGCAATAGCCCAGCGTGCCAGACCTGTATTGATGTGCCCTTTAAACATGTCGGCGACGGCGTTTATCAACGGAAAGCCCGGGACCAACAGAAGCACGCTGGCGGCCATAGCAATCGTCGGGGTGCTGGCAAACTGCGGCAGGCGCAGCAGCAGACCGGAAACCGTGGTGGCGACAAACGCGGTAATACAGAAGTTAATTTGCGGATGCAGCTGTCGGTGCGTCAGCAACTGACGAACATACATGGCGATACTGCTGGCGAAAAAGGTGACGATCGCACCGTCCCAGCCGCCTTTATTGAGCTTACAAAAGCAGGCGCACGACAGCCCTACCATCAACACGACAAGCCAGCGCGGATAACGTAATGGCTTAATTTGGCTGAACCTTTTTTCAATCTCCCGAAGTTCGAGAAGCTTATGTTCAGCAAGGATGACGATGTGCTGCACTTCGGTCACGACGTGCATGTTAATGCCACGGTCATGGTTTTTGCGGGTGGAGGTCAGGCACTGACCATCTTTAATCGTGGTCAGCACAATGGCGTTGGATGAAATAGCGCTTTCAACGCTATCCATACCCAGCGCCAGTCCCAGTCGGGTGGAAAGCTCCTCAACCAGCGCGCTTTCCGCGCCATGCTGGAGCAGAAAAAGACCGCACTGGATACATAGCCGCGTGATAGCACGCTGCGTTGACCGATCTGCCTGCATGTATTGTCCTGAAAAAGGGTGAAAGTTGCCGGTTGGGCCATAGCAATTATTTTTAACACAAAGTGCAGTGTCTCTTGCTGTGGGCCAGATCAAGGTTTATGCAAACAGTTGCCGTCCCTTAGTGCGGAAGAGCTTGGGATTAATTTATCATTTTCATGAATAATTAATATTGAAAGATAAGTTATTTATATTTAGTTATTCTAATTTTATATTGTAGTTATTTTAATGGCACTGCAATTAAATTTTGTTTCGCTTTGTGAGATATTAGTGCTGTTTAGGCATTTCTTATACTAAGAATACATCTCATCTTCTACTTGTATTAACCTGCATTACACTCAGGGACAAAAATACTCATACGTTGATGCGTTTTAACGTTACTCATCAAATGAAGAATGGACACGGAGGGTCTATGTTGTCTTTGCACGGTAAGCATAGCGTTATCATCAGCCGGATACCTGTGATGCAAAACGGGTTAGGGGGCGTGATGACTCGCCATTTCCCCGATTTTGAATTGACCTATTGCAACTCATTGCAGGAGTTAACGCTGCTCCAGCTACGCCGCGCTGACGTCATCATTGCCGACATTTCAGGCGAATACTGGAATCCTCGAGGGGCGCTTGAAGAGTATTTCAGTTTATTGAATCAATACCGGAATATTCACTGGATCTTTTTAGTTTCGCGGCCACTTAACCCTATTGCCGTTGAGTTACTTGTGCGCCCTGAAAGTACGTTGCTTTCTGATATGGAACCCATTGAAGGCCTGGTTAACGCTGTACGGGCAGGTCGCGAACGCGCAGAGCGAGTAAGCCAGATGTTGTTAACCCCGGAACCTCTAAGTTCAGAGGAGGAAAACGAACATGTTATCGCGCTCACGCACTCCGAACGCAAGGTATTGAGACTGTTAGGTAAAGGATGGGGGATCAACCAAATCGCCACATTGCTCAAGAAGAGCAATAAAACCATCAGTGCGCAGAAAAACAGTGCGATGCGACGACTTTCATTACGCAGTAACGCCGATATGTACGCCTGGATAAACAGTACACAGGGAATGCGAGAGCTGAGTTTGATGTCAGCCTATGGAGAGTTCGAAGAATGGAAAAAACCGATTCAACAAGCCATATTGCCATCGTCGAAAATTGCACGATGAGTGCTGTTGGGCTAAAGCATCTTTTTGCGATGCCCGGCCTAAATCATTACCAACTGCATCTGTTTAATGAATTTGACAGTTTTAAGAAAGCACTTCAGCACGTCAATTTTTTCTCGCTGATCTATTCATATTCCGATGCGCGGGAAGAGCGTCGTAGCTGCCTGGCGCACCTGCGGGATTTTGCGTTTACGCATGGTCATATCCAGCGCATCATCCTGGTCGCTGACGAGATGGAAGCAAGATTAATTAGCTATCTTTCCCCGTCACGCCTTCACGGTGTGGTTAGTAAATCGCTGACGCTTGAGCTCCTGCAGAAGGAACTCATGGTGTTGTTGAGTGAAACCTTGTGCATCAATGACAATATGATGAATCACTGGTACCGGAGTCAAAGCAGAATGTTAAGCCCAACGGAAAGGGCAATATTGCGTTATATGTCTTGCGGGTATTCCATTCCTCAAATCGCGGCACGGCTTGAACGCAATATTAAGACCATCCGGGCGCATAAGTTTAATGCGATGGTGAAGCTGGGGGTGAACTCTGACGTAGGGTTGCTCGATGCGGCAGATATTATTACCCACCTTTCGGCAAGAGAACCGCGAAGTCCGACGCTTAGCAAGCCGACCTTTTTATAACCTGCCTGTTGCGCGCCAGACAGGCTCTGGCGCATCAATCAGATGCAAACATCCACCCATTTTGCGGAAGTCAGCTCTGCCATTCTGTCAGGTGAGATACGCACAGCGCTGTGAATTGCGCCTGCGGCGGGCAGCACTTCGGCGTACTGCTTTAACGAGACATCGCAGTAAACCGCGAGCGGGTTTTCCAGGCCAAACGGGCACACGCCCCCAACGGGGTGACCGGTTATGGTCACCACTTCATCACTGCTGAGCATGCGCGCTTTTGCACCAAAGGTGTCTTTCAGCTTTTTGTTATCCAGACGCGCATCGCCTTTCGCTACCACCAGAATCACCTCATTTTTCACCTTTAGTGACAAGGTCTTGGCGATTTGTCCCGGTTCCACACGGTGGGCGGCAGCAGCCAACGCAACGGTAGCGGTACTCTGGCTAAGTTCAATGACGTCTATATCCGGCGCGTTGTCGGCAAAAAACTGCTGTACAGACTGCAAACTCATTGTTTCCTCCTGACAAATATCCTGCGTAATCTGTCATAAGAATTTATGCTCTGTAAATATCTCTTCAGTAACAAATATACCGAACGGCTGATTTCTGGATCCTCTTCACAATCACGGAAACCGGTTACAGTAACCGGTTGCAGAGCGTGATGCGTCGATTAATACTGAGTACGTAACGTCCCCTGTATCTAATAATAAGAGCAAATTATGAAACCATTCCGTCTTAGCAGTACTACTGGTACACAAGCCAGCAAGGTTGTGAAGGTGATTTATGGAACAACGTGCGGCGCAAATGTGCCCGTAACAAACGTCTGACAGGAGATCTGCCATGTCTGCCAACCATGCTGCGTTTAACCTAATATTCCGTTTTGTTGAAAATTACGTCAGCCCGATTGCCGGGCGGATCTCTTCCCAGCGTCATGTGATGGCCATTCGTGATGGGTTCATCTCCGCGATGCCATTCATGATTGTGGGTTCATTTTTGTTAGTGTTCGCATACCCGCCATTTTCGCCTGATACCACCTGGAGTTTCGCCCGCGCCTGGCTGGATATGGCGAAGCAGTTTGAAGGTCAGATCCTGACGCCGTTTGATATGACGATGGGCATTATGTCCATTTATATCTGTGCGGCCATTGCCTATAACCTTGGCAAACACTATGTCAAATCGCACCAGTTAGACCCGTTTATGTGCGCCATGCTGTCGCTGATGGCATTTCTGCTGGTCGCGGCACCGAAAACCAAAGGCACGCTGCCTGTCGACAGCCTGGGTGGAACGGGGATTTTTACCGCGATTCTGGTGGCGATCTACTGCGTTGAGATGATGCGTTTCCTCAAGGCGCACAACATCGGTATTCGCCTGCCAGACCAGGTACCTCCGATGATCAAAAACTCTTTTGATCTGCTCATCCCTGTGCTGGTGGTGGTCTTGACGCTTTACCCTCTGAGCCTGGTCATTCAGTCTCAGTTCGGCATGCTGATCCCGCAGGCCATTATGTCGGTCTTTAAACCTCTTGTTTCCGCAGCGGATTCCCTGCCTGCGATCCTGCTGGCCGTGTTGATTGGTCATCTGCTGTGGTTCGCCGGGATCCACGGAGCCGCCATCGTCTCCGGGATGCTTCAGATGTTCTGGCTCACGAACCTCGGCGCGAACCAGACCGCTCTGGCCGCCAGCCAGCCTCTGCCGCATATTTTTATGGAGGCGTTCTGGACGTTCTTTATCGTGATTGGCGGGTCGGGCGCCACGATGGGGCTGGTGATTTGCTATCTGCGTAGCCGTTCAGCGCATTTACGCTCTATCGGACGTTTGAGCGTGGTACCCAGCTTCTTTAACATCAATGAACCTGTCATTTTCGGTACGCCGATTGTGATGAACCCGGTGTTCTTTATTCCGTTCCTGCTGGCACCGATGGTAAATGCCGTGCTGGCCTGGGCGGCGATGACGTTTGACCTGATTGGCCGCGTCATCTCAGTAGTCCCTTGGACAGCACCGGCGCCAATAGGTGCAGCGTGGGCTCTGGGCTGGGATTTCCGCGCGGCTATTCTGGTTGTGGTTCTGGCCTGCGTATCTGCAATCATCTACTTCCCGTTCTTCAAAGTATACGAGAAACAGCTGCTGGAGCAGGAAGCGGAAGAAGCGCAGCGTAACGCGGAAGAGGACAATCAGCAAGTGGCATAAGTAAAAACAAAACGGCAACGCATGTTGCCGTTTTTAGTGTTTATTCCCTCTCCTTGTGTGAGAGGGTTTAGGCCGGGCCCGGTTTTGTAGGCTCGGTAAGCAAAGCGCCACCGGGCAATTCACTGCTCTACTTCAGCGTACAGTCCCCACACTGCTTAACGTCCGGCAGGCGATAGCGCTGGCAGCAGGTGCGGCGAACCAGAAGCCCATCACGGAGCACGACGGTGCGGAATAGCGGGTTGTCACGGCCATCGGAAAGCTGTTTTGCAAAGAAACAGGACTGACGCAGGGCATCAACGTTCTCATCACCAAGCAGAGGCTTCATTTCCGTTAAATACCAGTGGATTAAATAGCCCGTATTGCTCCAGATAAGCTTTGCGTTAATCTCTCCCGTCGCTTCAAGCACTTCCACCACCGGGATCAGGGCCTGGATGATAAGCTGCTCCATACGTTCCTGAGCCGTCAGGCGTTCAGCGTTCTGGTCTTCGTGGAGATCAATCCAGAAACAGGCCGCACGCCCGGTTTCGTGGAACTCGACGTGGAAATTATCCGGCGAGAGTTCCAGCATGCTCTTCTGGGTTAACAGCGCCAGCATGAGGGGGGGCACCATCAGCCCGATATACCACTGCGCCCATAGAGAGAGCAGGGGTTTATTTTCCCGCGTAAGGGTGGGCTGATTGCGATAGATATGGTCGGAATAGGTAGCCAGCAGAGACTGCAGTTTTGTCGGGTGACGCCACTCTGAGAGCGTCATGGCGTGATTCGGGTGCGCTTCATCAAGCCGGATGAAGTCCAGCAGGTGGGCGCGCGTCTCCGCAATCTTATCCCGTACGGCATCCGCAAGCGAAACATTCCCGCTGGTGAGGGGCGCTCGCCAGAGGAGTGGTTCGACGATGTGTGCGGTATGCGTAGCCATAGTATAGATAGAAATCTAAATGATAATGATTGCCAATCCTAACTATTGCTTATACCAATGGCAAGACTTTTGTCCGGGTGACATCGTCGTGATGTTTAAGCCGTCTGCAGCTCTTCACTCAGCAGAATGTTATTGCGCCCCATATGCTTGGCTTCATAGAGGGCTTTGTCCGCTTTTTCCAGCGCGCCTTCTACGTCTTCATCCTCGAAAATGGCAATACCAATGCTGATGGTGACGTTTGTCGCTACGCTCTCGTTAAACAGATGCGGGATTTTCAAATCGTAGACTTTCTGACGGATCCGCTCGGCCGTCTGGCGAGCATGTTCGAGAGAAATATTCGTCAACAGCACCATAAACTCTTCCCCGCCAAAACGCGCCACAATATCGCGAGAACGCACGGCGTCGCGGATTGCCGCAGAGACACGCTTCAGCGCCTGGTCGCCCATCATGTGGCCATAATGGTCGTTATAGGCTTTGAAGTGATCGATATCCATCAGCAGGACAAAATGCTCGCCATTTTCAACCGTCGGCAGATTCTCCAGACGGCTTTGCAGACCGCGACGATTATAAAGCCCGGTAAGCGGGTCCATCATGCTGAGATCGGTAAGGGTTTCTCGCTCTTCCAGAAGACGTGAGAGCAGCTCCTGAGCAAAACGGTCGTTACGTGTTTGCAAAATGTTATGAATAGCAATTGCCACCACAGGAAGTGCGAAAGAATAGGTCATTCTCAGCCATATATCGTGATCGCTTAACCACAGGCAGACAATAAACGTAGGCAGTGAGTGCAGCGTAAAGGCTTTGATATTACTGGCGAATGCCAGCGTTCCGATAAAAAGCACCGTTAATAGGGCGATTAACAAATACGTCGCGTGATCGTGGGTAATTAAGGCGAATTTAGACACAATTTGCCAGGCCCACAAAATACCGAATATCCCTGAAACAACAGGAATATTTATCTTCCGCGCGCGCTTTCTCCAGTGCCAGACGAACAGGCCGGTGCTGATGGAGAAAATAGCAATAAGTGGGGCTGATAACAGGCGTACAGAATTGAGCGGATTTGTTACCGAGAACACTGCCGAGGTTGCGTTCAGAAATAAAAATAAACGTAACGACAATTGATATTTTCTGTGAACCAAAGACCGCCAGGATTGTGATGTCATAGTCGTGCGTTTTTATTAAAATTTAATTAAAACAAATAAGTAGGTGCTGTATCGCAATAAAATATGAAAAAAACTCAAAGAGTAATTATCAGAAAATCTTTAGATGTTGTTAACAGGTGTGCAATTTATCACCTTAGGCAATTCCTGTCATTACGGGAAAGGTAAAGGACGATGGATTTTGATTCATTCAGCTGACAAATGATAATCCGTGTCATATGATATTGGTTATCATTATCGCTTTGAGAGGGCAGAGCATGTTGAACAGGGCGCTTGGCAGTGGTTGGGGGGTATTGCTACCGGGAGCCATTCTCGGCGGGTTGACGTTTGCCGATCTCTCCCTTGATACATGGAAAGCGATCATTGTGTCAGGACTGTTAGTCACGTCAGGCATGATCTGGCATAAGCAACTGCGCCACTTTGTTTTACTACCATCATGTGTAGCACTGGTCAGTGGAATTCTGGTGATACTGATGAGCTTGAAATAACAGGGAAAAGAAGAGGAACTACAGAAGGGATGTAAGATAATTGGTGCGAGGGGGGGGACTCGAACCCCCACATCCTAAGGACACTAACACCTGAAGCTAGCGCGTCTACCAATTCCGCCACCTTCGCACAGTCATCTTACTATTGTTGATATCGCCTCGTTGGTGCGAGGGGGGGGACTCGAACCCCCACATCCGTAAGGACACTAACACCTGAAGCTAGCGCGTCTACCAATTCCGCCACCTTCGCCCAGTGCGAGCAATATCATTGTGATTTATGGTGCGAGGGGGGGGACTCGAACCCCCACATCCGTAAGGACACTAACACCTGAAGCTAGCGCGTCTACCAATTCCGCCACCTTCGCATACCATCGATACTGTAAAAGTATCGTAACCACGGAGGCGCATTCTAGATGTTTTCAGCTTTACGTCAACAGAAAAGTGCGCGCGACGCCTTGATTGCTGCAAAAATGGCCGATGCAGGCGCCATGCGGAGCCGGATGGTGCTTGCACTTATCCGGCCTGCATGAGTGGAGATTACTTTTTGGCCTGACGCGTCATCACGGTACGGTAGACCTTAAAGCGGCCGGTCTGGGCGATCACTTCGTGGAAACCGAAGGTTTCGTCAAGCACTTTCGGGTACGCCAGGAAGGCGTTCGCGACAATACGCAGCTCACCGCCGCTGTTGAGGTGACGGACCGCGCCACGGATCAGCGTTTGCGCGGCTTCCAGGCTGGTTTCCATACCGTCGTGGAACGGCGGGTTAGAGATGATCATGTCGAAGCGACCGGTGACGTCGGAGAAGACGTTGCTGGCAATCACCTCGCCTTCAATACCGTTTGCGGCAAACGTTGCGCGGCTGGCTTCTACCGCCGGAGCGCTCACGTCACACAGGGTTAAGCGCACTTTTGGTGAATGGCTGGCGAGCACGGTAGAGAGCACGCCCGCACCGCATCCTACGTCCAGCACTTTGCCTTTGGTGTGCGGCGTCAGGGTGGAGAGCAACAGCTTGCTGCCCGTATCCAGCGCGTCGCGGCTGAACACGCCCGGCAGGGTTTTGATGGTCAGGCCGTCAAGCTGGTACTCGTCCCAGTAAGCCTGCGCATCAAACGTTGTCTGTTTTTCCAGACGGCCATGGTAGAGACCACAGCGGCGAGCGCTGTCGACTTTATTCAACGGCGCGTAGCCTTCCAGCATCTGTTCAGCGCTACGCACGCCGCTGCGGTTTTCACCGACCACGAAAATATCGCAGCCGACCGGCAGCAGGGAGAGCAGGTTCATCAGCTGGAACTGGGCCTCAGGTTTATTCTTCGGCCAGTAGTAGATCAGCGTATCGCAGTCGGCAATATCGCTCTGCTCTGCCACCAGGCTAAAGCGCGCGCGCTCGCCCATCTGGCGGCTCAGCACCTGCCAGTGGTGGTAGTATTGGGTATGGGCACGGCTTTCAGCACAGTCGAAACGCGCAGGCAGGTCATCCTGCATATCTCCGGCAAACAGAATACGGCTTTCTTCGAAATCATCACTGTGACGCAGCAAGACTTCACTTGCCGGGGTAAATGCAGACATGAATTGTTCCTCAATAAACTCAGGCGGGGATTATAGTAGGTAGATGGCGCACTTTCGACACATTTGCTATATTTGCGCGCCTGAGAGACAGGAGTTTTCCCTATGACATCCCGACGAGACTGGCAGTTGCAGCAGCTGGGCATTACCCAGTGGGCTTTGCGTCGCCCGACGGCGTTGCAGGGCGAAATCGCCATCTCCATCCCGGCGCACGTTCGTCTGGTGATGGTGGCGGAAGAACTGCCTGCCCTGAATGACCCCCTGATCGGTGATGTCCTTCGCAGCCTGAAGCTGACGGCCGACCAGGTTTTACCGCTGACGCCAGAGCGTGTCGCGATGCTGCCTCCTGATAGCCGCTGTAACAGCTGGCGTATCGGAGAGGCAAATGAGATCTCTCTTCAGGGGAGCCAGATCTGCTCGCCAGCGCTGGACGAACTGAAAGCCAACCCAAAAGCGCGCAGCGCGCTATGGCAACAAATCTGCGAATATGAACACGATTTCTTCCCTCACGACGCCTGACCTGTCCACCGCGTTCGCGATTGAAACACGCGCCCACGCGTTTCCGTGGAGCGAAAAAACTTTCGCCAGCAATCAGGGCGAACGGTATCTGAACTACCGCCTGGACGTTGACGGCACCATGGCCGCTTTCGCGATCACGCAGGTTGTTCTTGATGAAGCGACGCTGTTTAATATCGCGGTTGATCCCGCGTTTCAGCGCCGTGGGCTGGGAAGAGAACTGCTTGAGCACCTCATCCGTGAGCTCGAAACCCGTGACGTTTTCACCCTGTGGCTGGAGGTGCGCGAGTCGAATGTCGCCGCCATCGCGCTCTATCAAAGCTTAGGCTTTAACGAGGCGACAATCCGCCGTAACTACTACCCCACCGCAGAGGGACGTGAAGACGCCATTATCATGGCTCTGCCGATTGGATAACGAATATAAGGTTGTAACGATGAAATGGGACTGGATTTTCTTTGATGCCGACGAAACGCTGTTTACGTTTGATTCGTTCGGCGGCCTGCAGCGGATGTTTCTCGACTATAGCGTAACCTTCACCGCTGAAGATTTTCAGGACTATCAGGCGGTAAATAAGCCGCTGTGGGTGGATTACCAGAACGGTGCCATCACCGCGTTACAGCTTCAGCACCAGCGCTTTGACGTCTGGGCGGAACGCTTAAAGGTCAGTCCGGGGACGCTGAACGAGGCTTTCCTTAACGCCATGGCCGATATCTGTGCGCCGCTGCCGGGCGCGGTTTCCCTGCTGAATGCGTTGAAAGGCAAGGTGAAACTGGGGATCATCACCAACGGTTTTACCGCCCTGCAGCAGATCCGCCTTGAGCGCACCGGCCTGCGCGATCATTTCGACGCGCTGGTGATCTCGGAAGAGGTTGGCGTGCCGAAGCCGGATCCGCGTATTTTCGATTATGCGCTGGCGCAGGCCGGAAATCCCGACCGCGATCGCGTCCTGATGGTGGGTGATACGGCAGAGTCAGATATCCTGGGCGGCATGAAGTCAGGTCTGTCGACCGTGTGGCTCAACGCGCATGGCCGCGTGAAGCCTGAAGGCATCGAGCCGACCTGGACCGTGACGTCGTTGAACGAACTGGAGCAACTCCTGTGTAAACAATGATTGCCTGCCCCCCGTTGATGGGTAAAATAGCCGCAATTTTGTATTCCATGATGCGTGGCGTGCTGCCGCGCTTATAAAAGAAGATTTAATTATGACGTTGTCTCCTTATCTGCAAGAGGTGGCCAAGCGCCGCACTTTTGCCATTATCTCTCACCCGGATGCCGGTAAAACGACCATCACCGAGAAGGTGTTGCTGTTCGGACAGGCGATCCAGACTGCGGGTACCGTTAAAGGCCGTGGTTCCAGCCAGCATGCAAAATCCGACTGGATGGAGATGGAAAAGCAGCGTGGTATTTCGATTACCACCTCCGTGATGCAGTTCCCGTATCACGACTGCCTGGTGAACCTGCTGGACACCCCGGGCCACGAAGACTTCTCCGAAGATACCTACCGTACCCTGACGGCAGTGGACTGCTGTCTGATGGTGATCGACGCCGCGAAAGGTGTAGAAGACAGGACCCGTAAGCTGATGGAAGTCACCCGTCTGCGCGATACGCCGATCCTCACCTTTATGAACAAGCTCGACCGTGACATCCGCGATCCGATGGAGCTGATGGATGAAGTAGAAAACGAGCTGAAGATCGCCTGTGCGCCAATCACCTGGCCAATTGGCTGCGGTAAGCTGTTCAAAGGGGTGTATCACCTCTATAAAGACGAAACTTACCTGTATCAGACCGGTAAAGGCCACACCATTCAGGAAGTGCGCATTGTTAAAGGTCTGGACAACCCGGATCTGGACGCGGCGGTTGGCGAAGAGCTGGCCGCGCAGCTGCGCGAGGAGCTGGAGCTGGTCAAGGGCGCGTCTCACGAATTCGACAAAGAGCTGTTCCTGAGCGGCGAAATTACCCCGGTCTTCTTCGGTACCGCACTGGGTAACTTCGGCGTTGACCACATGCTCGACGGCCTGGTGGAGTGGGCGCCGCAGCCGATGCCGCGCAAAACCGACACCCGTGAAGTGGAAGCAAAAGAAGAGAAGTTCACCGGCTTCGTATTTAAGATTCAGGCCAACATGGACCCGAAACACCGTGACCGCGTGGCCTTTATGCGCGTGGTGTCCGGTAAGTATGAAAAGGGCATGAAGCTGCGCCAGGTGCGTATCGGGAAAGACGTTGTCATCTCCGACGCGCTGACCTTTATGGCGGGTGACCGTTCGCACGTTGAAGAGGCCTATCCGGGCGACATCATCGGGCTGCACAACCACGGCACCATCCAGATCGGTGATACCTTCACCCAGGGCGAAATGATGAAGTTCACCGGTATTCCGAACTTCGCGCCGGAGCTGTTCCGTCGCATTCGTCTGCGCGATCCGCTGAAGCAGAAACAGCTGTTGAAAGGCCTGGTCCAGCTTTCCGAAGAGGGCGCCGTGCAGGTCTTCCGCCCAATCGCGAACAACGATCTGATCGTTGGCGCGGTCGGCGTGCTGCAGTTTGACGTGGTCGTTGCGCGTCTGAAGAGCGAGTACAACGTGGAGGCGATTTACGAATCGGTGAACGTCGCGACTGCGCGCTGGGTTGAGTGTTCTGACGTGAAGAAATTCGAAGAATTTAAGCGTAAGAATGAAGTTCAGCTGGCGCTGGATGGTGGCGATAACCTGACCTATATCGCGCCAACGATGGTGAACCTGAACCTGACGCAGGAACGTTACCCTGACGTTCAGTTCCGTAAAACCCGCGAGCACTAATCCCCTCTCTGAGCACGGCTCCCGCCGTGCTCTTCTTTAATTCCTGTCTTATTAATCCCTTGCGGAATGTTCTTAATTCAACGCAATTTCACGCTATTCGCGCGTTTTTTGCCCAATTCTGAAAGCGGCTCTGTGAGAGTGATCTATATTTAACTCAGTGTTTAACACCGGGCGTGGATAAATTAACTGTTCAATGCATGACTTTAGGTTATCCATTTTGCCCGCGTGTTTATTCGCAATATATAAAACTACTAAGGAAGTATGCAGCCCGAATAACGGGTCAACACAGGAATAGATCGATGAATATGACAAGACTGAAGATTTCTAAAACTCTGCTGGCTGTAACTCTGGGTAGCGTTCTGGTGAGCGGCTCCGCCCTGGCGGAAAGCAGCACCATGGATAAAGCACAATCCACGGCCGATAACGCAGGGCAAAAAATCGATAGCTCTATGAATAAAGTCGGCAACTTCATGGATGACAGCTCAATCACAGCAAAAGTGAAAGCCGCACTGGTGGATGATGAAGCCATTAAGAGCACCGACATTTCCGTTAAGACCGACAAGAAAGTGGTCACGCTGAGCGGCTTTGTCGAAAGCCAGGCTCAGGCTGAACAGGCGGTGAAAGTGGCGAAAGGCGTCGAAGGTGTCGCATCCGTCAGCGATAAGCTGCACGTACGTGACGGCAAAAACGCGTCGGTGAAAGGTTATGCCGGTGATGCAGCCACCACCAGCGAAATCAAAGCTAAACTTTTAGCGGATGACATCGTGCCGTCCCGTAAGGTGAAAGTAGAAACCACCGATGGCGTGGTTCAGCTTTCCGGTACGGTAGATTCGCAGGCGCAAAGTGAACGTGCCGAGTCCATCGCGAAAGCGATTGACGGTGTGAAAAGCGTTAAAAACGATCTGAAAACGAAGTAAATCTTGACCATTCGCCCGTCTGGCTAACACCAGCGGGCGAAATAAGAACGACTCTTGAAAAACGCCGGTGAGTGACCTGAGCGCTCACGTTTAGCGGCCGACATTAACTATGGTAAAGGAGAAGCTTATGTTTCGTTGGGGCATTATATTTCTGGTTATCGCGTTAATTGCCGCCGCATTGGGCTTTGGTGGACTGGCAGGTACAGCGGCATGGGCAGCTAAAATTGTCTTCGTTGTGGGTATTATTCTGTTCCTGGTCAGCCTGTTTACGGGACGTCGACGTCCATAGCAAACGCAATATTCCTTCAACAAAATAAAGCCAGTCACTGTGACTGGCTTTTTCTTATTTGCGGAACAGGTCGGGTGCGTTACTGTGGTGTTATAAAATAATCAAAACAGGAAAGCAGAGGTGGGGCAACGAATTCCCGTTACGCTCGGCAATATTGCGCCGCTGACGTTAAAACCGTTCCGCGCAGGTCAACTCGCGCTGGTCTGCGAGGGTGGCGGACAGCGCGGCATTTTCACCGCCGGTGTGCTGGATGAGTTTATGCGCGCGCAGTTCAACCCGTTTGACCTCTATTTCGGCACGTCTGCCGGGGCGCAGAACCTCTCTGCCTATGTCTGCAACCAGCCCGGCTACGCGCGAAAGGTCATCATGCGCTATACCACGGCGAAAGAATTTTTTAATCCGGTGCGCTTTGTGCGCGGCGGCAACCTGATCGATCTCGACTGGCTGCTGGAGTCGACCTCCAGCCAGATGCCGCTGGCCATGGATACTGCCGCCCGTCTGTTTGATAGCGGCAAAGAATTCTGGATGTGCGCCAGCCGGGGCGATGACTATTCGCCGGGCTATTTTTCTCCTCAAAAGGAGAACTGGCTGGACATCATCCGCGCCTCCAGCGCGATCCCCGGTTTTTATCGTACCGGCGCCCTGCTGGACGGTATTAGCTATCTTGACGGCGGGATCAGTGACGCGGTGCCGGTGCAGGAAGCCGCCCGTCGCGGGGCGAAAACCATCGTGGTAATCCGTACCGTGCCGTCGCAAATGTATTACACCCCGCAGTGGTTTAAGCGGATGGAGCGCTGGCTGGGCGACAGCAGCCTCCAGCCGCTGGTGAACATCGCGAAGCAGCATGAAACAACCTACGGCGCGATGCAGCGATTCATTGAAAAGCCGCCGGGTAAGCTGCGTATTTTTGAAATTTATCCGCCTAAGCCGCTGCTGAGCATGGCGCTGGGCAGTCGCGTTCCTGCGCTGCGCATGGATTACAAAACGGGGCGGCTGTGCGGACGCTACTTCCTGGCGACGGTGGGTAAAATGCTGGCAGAGCAACCGCCGCTTCATCGCCATAAACGCATTATTACGCCGCCTGCGATTGTCGCTAACGACGCTCTGACGGTGCCGCTTGTGGATATTCCGCAGGCGAATGACGCTTTACTGGATAACGAGGATCTGGCGTGACGCACCGCTTTATTGATACCCACTGCCACTTCGATTTCCCGCCGTTTACGGGAGATGAAGAACACAGTATTGCGAAAGCGGCCGAGGCAGGCGTTCAGGCCATCATTGTTCCTTCAGTGGAAGCGGCCTATTTTTCCCGCGTGCTGGATCTTTCCATGCGGCACTCCGCGCTCTATGCCGCGCTCGGCCTGCATCCGATTGTGATTGAGCGACATCGGGATGAGCACATTGAGGGACTTGATGAGATCGTGCAGACCGCAGGCGACAAGCTTGTCGCCATCGGTGAGATCGGCCTCGATCTTTATCGCGAGGATCCGCAGTTTGAGCGCCAGCAGACGATCCTCGACGCGCAGCTCAGGCTGGCGAAGCGCCACGATCTGCCGGTGATCCTCCACTCAAGACGCACGCACGATAAGCTGGCGATGCACCTGAAACGCATCGATCTGCCGCGCAGGGGCGTCGTGCACGGTTTCTCCGGCAGCCTGCAGCAGGCGCAGCGTTTCATTGAACTGGGCTATAAAATTGGTGTAGGTGGCACCATCACCTATCCCCGGGCCAGTAAAACCCGGGACGTAATGGCACAGTTGCCGCTGTCGGCGCTTCTGCTGGAAACTGACGCGCCGGATATGCCATTGAATGGTTTTCAGGGCCAGCCGAATCGTCCGGAGCAGGCGGCACGCGTGTTTACCACCCTGTGTGAACTGCGAAAGGAGCCAGAAGAGGTGATTGCCGACGCGCTGCTGGAAAATACCCGTTTGGTATTTAGCATCACGCTATAGATAAAGCGCCGGGCGGATCACCGTTATCTTCTGTTTTTCCAGCGCCCGCGCCAGCGGTTCAACGTCCTCGGGCGTGGCGCTGCGCCATGACGCCGCCTCACCGTACACGCCGTGCGCATGAAACGCATTGAGGCGTACCGGCACGTTTCCCAGCCCGTGGATAAACGTCGTCAGCGGCTTGAGGTGTTCCAGATAGTCACACTGCCCCGGAATCACCAGCAGGCGGAGCTCCGTCAAACGGCGACGATCTGCCAGCCAGCGGATGCTCTGCTTGATCTGCGGATTGTCGCGCCCGGTCAGGAAGCGATGGTGCGCGTTACCCCACGCCTTGAGATCCAGCATCGCGCCATCCAGTACCGGCAGCAGCTTTTGCCAGCCGGTTTCGCTTAACAAGCCGTTGCTGTCGACCAGGCAGGTCAGATGATGCAGGGCGGGATCGGCTTTGATCGCGGTGAACAGCGTTACTAAAAACGGCAGTTGCGTTGTGGCTTCCCCGCCGCTTACGGTGATCCCCTCTATAAACGGTGCAGATTTGCGGACCTGAGCGAGGATCTCCTCCACGCTCAGGCGGTGCGCCATAGGCGTTGCCTGCTGCTGGCACAGGCGCAGGCAGGTGTCGCACTGGTGGCAGTCGCTCTCCTGCCACCAGACGCGTCCCGCATGCACAATCAGCGCGTCGTGCGGGCAGTGGGGCACGCAGTCCCCGCAGTCGTTGCAGCGGCCGATCGTCCACGGGTTGTGGCAGGTTTTACAGCGCAGGTTGCAACCCTGCAGGAACAGTGCCAGGCGGCTGCCCGGCCCGTCTACGCAGGAAAAAGGAATGACCTGACTAACTAAAGCGCATCTGCTGTTCATGGCTAATCACGCGAGGCTGACGTTCCAGAATACGGGTATTACGTGCGGCTTCTTCACCCAGCCACGTGGTGTTCGTTCTCGACCCTGCTTCGCGGTATTTCTCCAGATCCGATAGCCGCACCATATACCCGGTTACGCGCACCAGATCGTTACCCGCTACGTTGGCGGTAAACTCACGCATACCCGCCCTGAACGCGCCCAGGCACAGCTGAACCACCGCCTGCGGGTTGCGTTTTACTGTTTCATCCAGCGTCAGAATATCGCTTATCCCGGAAGAGTAGTGCTTGTGATGGGGAGCCACCGCCAGCAGGTGGCTGATGGGATCCGGCTCGTCGCCGTAGGGCAGGCGCGCGCCTGGCGTGGTACCCGAATCGGAGCTGATCCCCGACTGGGCATGAAGCATCGCGCGCTGCTTCCAGGCGTGCTTCACCGGCGTGTTTTCGACAAACGCCGCAAGCTGTTCGCTGATGCGATAGCCCAGCGCGTTGGCCTGTTCATCCTTTCCGTAGCGTCCCGCTATTCCTGCTTTCTCACAGAGCGCGTTTACCGCTTCCGCCAGGCCGTACATGCCAAACATCGGCACAAACCGATCGGCATCAATCAGCCCCTCTTTCACCAGGAAGCTATTCTCAAAGAAGCCAGATTGCTCGTACAGGAAACCGCAGCGTGCATCGATGATGGCCATTTGCTGCTGGCAGTAGTGCGGGAGCGTGCGGGTGAAGAAGTCTTCAATGGATGTGCTGCGTTCAGCAATGGCTTTGAGGTTAAGGCGCACCAGGGTGCTGCCACCGCCTGCAAGCGGCAGGGAGTTGTAACAGCTCACCACGCCGTAACGGCCTTTTGTGAAAATTTTATCATTCACCGGGCCATAAGAAATATGAGGTTTGCTGCATTCACATATGTTTTTCGCCACCTCAAGCAGCAAATCATCCGGGGTGATATCCGGATCGTAGATAAAGGTCAGGTTTGGCGCGACCTGCTTCAGCTCTGCATCGGACCGCAAAATGGCACGGGTGATGGGGCCGTCAGCAGGCCCGATGTTTGCGTGCATAAACGCATCGGGCAGCGTACGGTCGAGATAGCGCCAGAAACGTTTTATTCGGCTATCGATCTCTTCTTGTGTTAGAATTCTAACATAAGGTTGCAGCAACGCATCAAGCTGACCGAGATAGACCGGCATCGATGTGACGGACGGAACATGATGGTAGAGGATGGTTAACAGCGAGAGGGCATCGTCGAGATCTTTTGCCCCTTCCAGCTCAAGCCATTCTGAACCATTAGCCAGAAATTTTGCGTAATCCGGCAGAACGTAACGGGGTTTGTAAGGCGCATGGCCTTCGAACATGTCGCAGATAAACCCCTCGTCCAGCGCGGCGCGCGCAGCTTCAGGGAGTGCCGGATACGGCAGGTTGTTTTCCGCTTCCAGCGCCAGAAAATGACGTTTTTGTTCCGGGGTTAACACCGGGCTTGTCACAATCTGCTGGCAACGTTGCTGCAGGGCGTCGGGGCTGGAGTGGGGCATATTCGCTTCCTTGAATGTTCTGCGGATGATGAACGGATTGTAGAAAGCCTGCCTGTTGGCGCTTTTGATCCCACAGGGGGTATTGCTGCTTTAGTCGGCAATCTCCCTACTAAAGTTTGAAGAAGATCTCATTACAGTAATGCAAATTTGTATGCAGTTTTCATTAACTGTGATGAATGTCGAAGTGTGGATGCGGGTGAATGTTAGAATACTCACAGACCCGCAAGGTAAAATTTATACGGCACTGCCGTTGGAGAATGTTATGACCGATTTAACTGCAAGCAGCCTGCGCGCGTTGAAACTGATGGACCTGACCACCCTGAACGATGACGACACTAATGAGAAAGTCATCGCCCTGTGCCATCAGGCGAAAACGCCAGTGGGTAATACCGCAGCCGTTTGTATTTACCCGCGCTTTATCCCGATTGCCCGTAAGACGCTGAAAGAGCAGGGCACCCCGGACGTGCGCATTGCAACCGTAACTAACTTCCCGCACGGCAACGACGATATCGACATTGCGCTGGCAGAGACCCGCGCGGCGATTGCCTACGGCGCAGACGAAGTTGACGTAGTGTTCCCGTACCGCGCGCTGATCGCCGGTAACGAGCAGGTCGGTTTTGACCTGGTGAAAGCCTGTAAAGACGCGTGTGCGGCGGCAAACGTGCTGCTGAAAGTGATCATCGAAACCGGCGAGCTTAAAGAAGAGGCGCTGATTCGTAAGGCGTCTGAAATCTCCATCAAAGCCGGTGCGGATTTCATTAAAACCTCTACCGGTAAAGTACCGGTGAATGCGACCCCGGAAAGCGCGCGCATCATGATGGAAGTGATCCGCGACATGGGCGTGTCCAAAACCGTTGGTTTCAAACCTGCGGGCGGCGTGCGTACCGCGGAAGACGCGCAGCAGTTCCTGGCGATTGCCGACGAGCTGTTTGGCGCCGACTGGGCCGATTCCCGTCACTACCGCTTCGGCGCCTCCAGCCTGCTGGCCAGCCTGCTGAAAGCGCTGGGTCACGGCGACGGTAAGAGCGCAAGCAGCTACTGATTGCCATACAACGCCGGATGACGCTTCGCTTATCCGGCCTACAGGATCGTAGGGCGGGTAAGCGTAACGCCACCCGCCACAACTCCCCCGATTCCGCATGGAGGTTACCGTGTTTCTCGCACAAGAAATTATTCGTAAAAAACGTGATGGTCATGCATTAAGCGACGAAGAGATCCGCTTCTTCATCAACGGCATTCGTGATAACACCGTCTCAGAAGGGCAGATTGCGGCTCTGGCGATGACCATTTTCTTCCACGATATGTCGATGCCTGAGCGCGTGTCGCTGACCATGGCGATGCGAGATTCAGGAACCGTTCTGGACTGGAAAAGCCTCAACCTTAATGGCCCGATTGTGGATAAACACTCCACCGGCGGCGTGGGCGACGTGACCTCCCTGATGCTTGGCCCAATGGTGGCAGCCTGTGGTGGTTACATCCCGATGATCTCCGGACGCGGCCTGGGCCACACCGGCGGTACGCTCGACAAACTGGAAGCCATTCCGGGCTTCGATATCTTCCCGGATGACAACCGCTTCCGCGACATAATCAAAGACGTTGGTGTGGCGATTATCGGCCAGACCAGCTCTCTTGCTCCGGCAGACAAGCGTTTCTACGCGACCCGCGACATCACCGCGACCGTTGACTCCATCCCGCTGATCACCGCCTCTATCCTGGCGAAGAAGCTGGCGGAAGGGCTGGATGCGCTGGTGATGGACGTGAAGGTGGGCAGCGGCGCCTTTATGCCAACCTATGAACTCTCTGCGCAGCTTGCCGAAGCGATCGTTGGCGTCTCCAACGGCGCGGGCGTGCGCACCACCGCACTGCTCACCGACATGAACCAGGTGCTGGCCTCCAGCGCCGGTAACGCCGTCGAAGTGCGTGAAGCCGTCCAGTTCCTCACCGGGGAATACCGTAACCCGCGCCTGTTTGACGTGACCATGGCGCTGTGCGTTGAGATGTTAATCTCCGGCAAGCTGGCCAAAGACGATGCGGAAGCGCGCGCGAAACTGCAGGCGGTGCTGGATAACGGCAAAGCGGCGGACATTTTCGGCCGCATGGTTGCAGCCCAGAAAGGCCCGACCGATTTCGTCGAAAACTATGCGAAGTACCTGCCGACCGCGACGCTCAGCAAAGCGGTCTATGCCGATAGCGAAGGGTTTGTCTCCGCCATGGACACCCGCGCGCTGGGTATGGCGGTGGTCTCGATGGGCGGCGGTCGCCGTCAGGCATCGGACACCATTGATTACAGCGTCGGCTTTACCGATATGGCTCGTCTGGGCGACAGCGTTGACGGCCAGCGTCCGCTGGCGGTGATCCACGCGAAAGACGAAGCCAGCTGGCAGGAAGCGGCTAAAGCGGTGAAAGCGGCTATTACGCTTGACGATAAAGCGCCGGAAACCACACCGACTGTCTATCGCCGTATCACCGAATAGCGGTATACTGATCTGATCAATCATTTTTAAGCACTACGTACGGAGAACAATTATGAAACGTGCATTTATTATGGTGCTGGACTCATTCGGCATCGGCGCAACCGAAGATGCAGAACGTTTTGGTGACGTGGGTTCCGATACCATGGGTCACATCGCGGAAGCCTGTGCGAAAGGCGAAGCGGACAACGGTCGTAAAGGCCCTCTGACTCTACCTAACCTGACCCGCCTCGGGCTGGTGAAAGCACATGAAGGCTCTACCGGTAAAATCGCAGCCGGTATGGACGGCAACGCGGAAGTCGTGGGCGCCTATGCCTGGGCGCACGAGCTCTCCTCCGGTAAAGACACCCCGTCTGGCCATTGGGAAATCGCAGGTGTGCCGGTGCTGTTCGACTGGGGCTATTTCTCCGATCACGAGAACAGCTTCCCGCAGGAGCTGCTCGATAAGCTGGTGAAGCGTGCCAACCTGCCGGGTTACCTCGGCAACTGCCACTCTTCCGGTACCGTGATTCTGGATCAGCTCGGCGAAGAGCATATGAAAACCGGCAAGCCGATTTTCTACACTTCTGCTGACTCCGTGTTCCAGATTGCGTGCCATGAAGAAACGTATGGCCTGGATAAACTCTACGAGCTGTGCGAAATCGCCCGTGAAGAGCTGACCGAAGGCGGCTACAACATTGGGCGCGTGATCGCGCGTCCGTTTATCGGCGACAAAGCGGGTAACTTCCAGCGTACCGGTAACCGTCACGATCTGGCCGTTGAGCCGCCGGCGCCAACCGTGCTGCAGAAGCTGGTTGAAGAGAAGGACGGTCACGTGGTGTCCGTGGGTAAAATCGCGGATATCTACGCTAACTGCGGCATCACCAAAAAGGTCAAAGCGACCGGTCTGGATGCGCTGTTCGATGCCACCATCAAAGAGATGAAAGAAGCGGGCGACAAGACCATTGTCTTCACCAACTTCGTGGACTTCGACTCCTCCTGGGGCCACCGTCGCGACGTCGCAGGCTATGCGGCTGGTCTGGAACTGTTCGACCGCCGTCTGCCGGAGCTGATGGAACTGGTGGGTGAAGATGACATTCTGATCCTGACCGCGGACCACGGCTGTGACCCAACCTGGACCGGTACCGACCACACCCGTGAGCACATTCCGGTGCTGGTGTACGGCCCGAAAGTGAAGCCGGGCTCGCTGGGGCACCGTGAAACCTTCGCGGACATCGGCCAGACTATCGCCAAATACTTTGGTACGTCTGACATGGAATATGGCAAGGCCATGTTCTGAATCATGTTGGGTGAGGTCTGATGCCCTCACCCCGACCCTCTCCCGCAGGGAGAGGGTGAAAAGAATAAACAATGTTAAAGGAACTGAAGATGGCAACTCCTCACATTAACGCAGAAATGGGTGATTTCGCTGACGTCGTATTGATGCCGGGCGACCCGCTGCGCGCGAAGCACATTGCAGAAACCTTCCTGGAAGACGTGCGTGAAGTGAACAACGTTCGCGGCATGCTGGGCTTCACCGGTACCTATAAAGGCCGCAAAATTTCCGTTATGGGCCACGGTATGGGTATCCCATCCTGCTCTATCTACACTAAAGAGCTGATCACCGATTTCGGCGTGAAGAAAATCATCCGCGTTGGCTCCTGCGGCGCGGTGCGCATGGACGTTAAGCTGCGCGACATCGTTATCGGTATGGGTGCCTGCACCGATTCCAAAGTTAACCGTATGCGTTTCAAAGACCATGACTTCGCAGCGATTGCTGACTTCGGCATGGTGCGCGACGCGGTTGACGCAGCAAAAGCGCTGGGCGTTGAAGCGCGCGTGGGTAACATCTTCTCTGCGGACCTGTTCTATGCCCCGGACGGCGGCGAGATGTTCGACGTGATGGAAAAATACGGCATCCTGGGCGTGGAAATGGAAGCGGCGGGTATCTACGGCGTCGCGGCTGAGTTTGGTGCGAAAGCGCTGACCATCTGTACCGTGTCTGACCACATCCGTACCCACGAGCAGACCACCGCTGCCGAGCGTCAGACTACCTTCAACGACATGATCAAAATCGCGCTGGAATCCGTTCTGCTGGGCGATAAAGCGTAATTCTGTCTCTTCCCTCCCTCTCCCACAGGGAGAGGGCTGGGGTGAGGGCACCAGACCGCACCTAGCGCACGGCCTGCGCAATCCATGCTGACAAATCCCTTAACTCTTTCTCCTGCTCAGGGAAATCCCCAATCAACGCGTCACTCTCCTGCTGCAGCATATCCGCCCGATACAAACAGCCCTGCAGACGAGCGGCCAGCGCCTCTAACGGTGCCGGATTGAGACTATCCGTAAAGACCTGCGTACGGGTAATGTGGCCCTTCTCCACGTCAAAGTGCAATTCCACGCCGCCCCAGGTAAAACGCTCATCCAGTAGATGGGAAAACGCAGGAGCCTGACCGAAGTTCCACTCCCAGCTGCTCTGGCGGGCGAAGGTGTCGGCGAAGTTGGGCAGATCCGGGGTTTTGTCTGGGGAGATCACTTCTGCTTCCACGCGCTCGCCGTAATGTTCAAAGAACGCTTCACGGATCGCGTCGCAAATCTGCTCGTGCGTAATCCCCGGCAGCAGCTCCACCAGATTTGCCACGCGCCCGCGTACGGACGTAATGCCCTTGGCCTGTAACTTTTTCTTATCAGGATTAAGGTAGTTCGCCAGACGGCTGAGATCGGCATTCAGCAGCAGGGTGCCGTGGTGGAACCCGCGATCCATCGTTTCGCGGTAGGCGGAGCCGGACACCTTGCGATCCCCGTCGGGGGTTTTCACCACCAGATCGTTACGTCCTGAGGCTTCAGCCGTCACGCCGAGCGCGTTAAGGGCGTTGAGGACGATGGACGTCGAGATGGTTTTGTCGTATTCCGGTTTTCCCGCCATAAAGGTAAAGCAGGTATTGCCCAGATCGTGAAAGACCGCGCCACCGCCGCTGCTCCGGCGCGCGAGGCGGACGTTATCCTCTTCCATACGCCGCGTATTGCACTCTTTCCACGGGTTTTGCGCGCGGCCAATGACCACCGTATCGGCGTTACGCCAGAGAAAGAGGACGCGCTGGGTGGCGGGCATCTGGCGGAAGATGCACTCTTCCACCGCGAGATTAAACCAGGGATCGTAAGAGTCAGAGATAAGCAGGCGTAACGTCGTCATGGCAAAGTTCCTTTTCTGAATCGTTCGCCTACTTTATCACTATTCTTTCTTCTCGCTCTCTTCGTCTTCGGGAACGGATCTGCTGGCGGTCAGCAGGAACGGGGATTGCTGCCATCGCGAGCGCTTGCCGCGAAGCAGGGTGCGCGCCAGCACAACGCCGATGGCGAGAGAAAGCAGCAGCATCAGGCGCAGAATATTGGTGGTATTATCGACCTGCTTGGCTTCAGTGGGCAGGGTGTGGGTGTCGAGCGTCAGGCGCAGATACCCCAGGGGGCCATTCTTACCCTGAATAGGTTCAACAAGCTGCTGGTTGAAGTAGCCGCCGGCTTTTTTACCGTCAAGCGCCAGCCTGTCGCGCACGTCGACATGTTCGCCCGCGCGGGCAATCAGGTTGCCTTGCTCATCATAGACGCCAGCATCAAGAATGCGGCTATTCTCCGTGAGCAGGCGTAAAACCTGGCCTATTCGCTTATCGTCCGGCGTTTCGGTTCGCATGGACGGTGCGACGTTGAGCGTCACCTGGCGTGCCAGCGTGCGGGCCAGCTCTTCAAACTGCGGGTTGCGTTGCCGTTGATGATTCTGGCTAAACCACGATGCCCCCTGCATCAGCACCACTAAGAGTGCGAGACAGGAAAGGACGATCACGGCGCGATGGAGCCGGAATTTCAGTTTTGCGCGAGCCATATTCCACCTGCTGAAAATTTACGGCTTAATGTTGCCAGAAGTGATGGTTACAGGGTAGCCTCATGCGTTATTTTCCCTCTGCAACCTTCCGGCGCGAACGAAATTACAGGAGCTTTAATGCCGAACATTACCTGGTGTGACCTGCCAACGGATGTCTCTTTATGGCCAGGATTGCCGCTCTCTTTAAGTGGCGATGAGGTGATGCCTCTGGATTACCATGCCGGTCGTAGCGGCTGGCTCCTTTACGGACGCGGTCTGGATAAGCAACGCCTGACCCAGTATCAAACCAAACTGGGTGCGGCGATGGTCATCGTCGCCGCCTGGTGTGTGGAAGACTATCAGGTCATTCGCCTGGCAGGCTCTTTGACGCAGCGCGCCACGCGTCTGGCGCATGACGCCGGGCTGGACGTCGCGCCGCTGGGTAAAATTCCGCACCTGAAAACGCCAGGCCTGCTGGTCATGGACATGGACTCTACCGCCATTCAGATCGAGTGTATCGACGAAATTGCGAAGCTGGCGGGCAGCGGCGAGCTGGTGGCGGAAGTCACCGAGCGTGCGATGCGCGGCGAGCTGGATTTCACCGCCAGCCTGCGCCAGCGCGTGGCGACCCTGAAAGGGGCCGATGCCAACATTCTGCGCCAGGTGCGCGACGTTCTGCCGCTGATGCCTGGGCTGACGCAGCTGGTGCTGAAGCTGCAGTCCCTCGGCTGGAAGGTGGCGATCGCCTCAGGTGGCTTCACCTTCTTCGCGGATTACCTGCGGGAAAAACTGCATCTGACCACCGTGGTGGCCAACGAGCTGGAGATCATGGACGGCAAGCTGACCGGCCAGGTGATCGGCGATATCGTTGATGCCCAGTACAAAGCCAATACGCTGACGCGCCTCGCGGAAAAATATGAAATTCCGGTTGTCCAGACCGTCGCTATCGGGGACGGCGCGAACGACCTGCCGATGATCAAAGCGGCCGGCCTGGGCATTGCCTACCATGCCAAGCCAAAAGTGAATGAAAAGACGGAAGTCACTATCCGTCACGCTGACCTGATGGGGGTGTTCTGCATTCTCTCCGGCAGCCTTAATCAGAAATAACGAGGTAAACCGTGGCGAAAGCTCCAAAACGCGCATTTGTCTGTAATGAATGTGGTGCGGATTATCCGCGCTGGCAGGGGCAATGCAGCGCCTGTCATGCCTGGAACACCATCACCGAAGTGCGTGGTGTGGCGGCTTCGCCGAGCGTGGCGCGCAATGAACGCCTGAGCGGCTACGCGGGCAATGCGGGCGTTGCGAAGGTGCAAAAACTTTCGGACATCAGCCTCGAAGAGCTGCCGCGCTTCTCCACCGGGTTCAAAGAGTTTGACCGCGTGCTCGGCGGCGGCGTGGTGCCGGGGAGCGCCATTTTGATCGGCGGTAACCCGGGCGCGGGTAAATCGACCCTGCTGCTGCAAACGCTCTGCAAGCTCGCCGAACAGATGAAAACCCTGTACGTCACGGGCGAAGAATCACTGCAGCAGGTGGCGATGCGCGCACACCGTCTGGGCCTGCCGACCGGCAATCTGAACATGCTCTCCGAAACCAGCATCGAGCAGATCTGCATGATTGCCGAAGAAGAGCAGCCGAAGCTGATGGTGATCGACTCCATCCAGGTGATGCACATGGCGGACATTCAGTCCTCGCCGGGCAGCGTGGCGCAGGTGCGTGAAACGGCGGCCTACCTGACGCGCTTTGCCAAAACGCGCGGCGTGGCGATTGTGATGGTCGGCCACGTGACCAAAGACGGCTCGCTGGCCGGACCTAAAGTGCTCGAACACTGTATCGACTGCTCCGTGATGCTCGACGGCGACGCGGACTCCCGCTTCCGTACCCTGCGCAGCCATAAAAACCGCTTTGGGGCGGTGAACGAGTTAGGCGTGTTTGCCATGACCGAGCAGGGGCTGCGCGAAGTCAGCAACCCGTCGGCGATCTTCCTGAGTCGGGGAGATGAGATCACCTCCGGAAGTTCAGTAATGGTGCTGTGGGAAGGCACGCGCCCGCTGCTCGTCGAAATTCAGGCGCTGGTGGACGTGTCGATGATGGGCAACCCGCGGCGCGTGGCGGTCGGTCTGGAACAGAACCGTCTGGCGATCCTGCTGGCGGTGCTGCACCGTCACGGTGGGCTGCAGATGGCGGATCAGGACGTTTTCGTTAACGTGGTGGGTGGCGTGAAAGTCACTGAGACCAGCGCAGACCTGGCGCTGCTGCTGGCGATGGTCTCAAGCCTGCGCGACAGACCGCTGCCGCAGGATCTGGTCGTCTTCGGTGAGGTGGGCCTCGCCGGGGAAATCCGTCCGGTGCCCAGCGGCCAGGAGCGTATCTCCGAGGCGGCAAAACACGGTTTCCGCCGGGCTATCGTTCCGGCCGCTAACGTGCCGAAAAAAATCCCGGAAGGGATGCAGGTTTTCGGCGTGAAGAAACTCGCAGATGCGTTAAATGTCTTTGACGACTTATAATTACGTATTCGATTTTGCAGGAGGCACCGTAATTTATGTCATCATTTGACTACATCAAGACCGCTATCCGCCAGAAGGGCTGCACGCTGCAGCAGGTGGCGGACGCCAGCGGCATGACTAAGGGCTACCTGAGCCAGCTGCTGAACGCCAAAATCAAAAGCCCCAGCGCGCAGAAGCTGGAAGCGCTGCACCGCTTTCTGGGGCTGGAATTCCCGCGTATGCAAAAGAACATCGGCGTGGTGTTCGGCAAGTTTTACCCGCTGCATACCGGTCATATCTATCTGATCCAGCGAGCCTGTAGCCAGGTTGACGAGCTGCACATCATCATGGGCTACGATGAAACCCGCGATCGTCAGCTGTTTGAGGACAGCGCCATGTCGCAGCAGCCGACCGTGCCTGACCGCCTGCGCTGGCTGCTTCAGACCTTCAAATACCAGAAAAACATCCGTATTCACGCCTTTAACGAAGAGGGCATGGAGCCGTATCCGCACGGCTGGGACGTGTGGAGCAACGGCATCAAAGCGTTTATGGAAGAGAAGGGCATTGCGCCTAACTGGATCTACACCTCTGAAGAGTCCGATGCGCCGCAGTTCCGCGAGCATCTGGGCATCGAGACGGTGCTGATCGATCCGAAACGCACCTTCATGAACATCAGCGGGGCGCAGATCCGCGAAAATCCGTTCCGCTACTGGGACTACATCCCAACCGAGGTGAAGCCGTTCTTTGTGCGCACCGTCGCGATCCTGGGCGGCGAGTCGAGCGGTAAATCAACGCTGGTCAACAAGCTGGCGAATATCTTCAATACCACCAGCGCATGGGAGTACGGCCGCGATTATGTCTTCTCGCACCTGGGCGGCGACGAGATGGCGCTGCAGTATTCCGACTATGACAAAATCGCGCTCGGTCACGCTCAGTACATTGATTTCGCAGTGAAATATGCCAACAAGGTGGCGTTTATCGATACCGATTTCGTCACCACTCAGGCGTTCTGTAAAAAATACGAAGGGCGCGAGCACCCGTTCGTGCAGGCGCTGATTGACGAATATCGCTTTGACCTGGTGATCCTGCTGGAAAACAACACCCCGTGGGTGGCCGACGGCATGCGCAGCCTCGGCAGCTCCGTGGACAGGCGTGAATTCCAGTCCATGCTGGTGGAGATGCTCAACGAAAACAACGTTGAGTTTGTGCACGTGGAAGAGTCGGACTACGACTCCCGTTTCCTGCGCTGCGTAGAGCTGGTGAAGGAGATGATGGGGGAGCAGGGGTAAAAACTTACCCCTCACCCTAACCCTCTCCCTGCGGGAGAGGGCCGGGTTGAGGGCATCAAGCCACTCAGAACTCAACCACCACTTTTCCGCGCATATGCCCGTCCAGCACCTTACGGTGCGCCTCGGTAATGCTCTCCACGCTCAGCCCGTGCAGCGTTTCACTCAGTGAGCTTTCCACTACGCCATTATCTACCAGCTTCGCCACCTCATTGAGGATCTCACCCTGACGCGCCATATCCGCGGTCTGGTACATGCTGCGGGTGTACATAAATTCCCAGTGCAGGGCGGCGGATTTCGACTTCAGCTTGTCCTGGTTCAGCGGGTGTTCATTCTCGACGATAGAACAGATATGCCCCTGTGGGGCAATCAGTTCGCTGACCGCATCCCAGTGCCCGTCGGTGTCGTTGAGGATGAAAATGTAATCCACAAATTTGAGCCCGTGTTTCGCCAGTTCGCCTTTCAGATCGCGGTAGTTTACCACCACATCTGCACCGCGGTCGCGGCACCACCGGGCGGAATCTTCGCGAGACGCGGTTGCGATGACCTTCACCTTGCTGTTGTGCTTCGCAAACGGGATCGCCAGCGATCCCACCCCGCCCGCGCCGCCAATGATCAGCAGGGTTTCGTCCGCGCCGGCATCCTGAATGTTCAGCCGTTCAAACAGGCCTTCCCACGCGGTGAGTGCGGTCAACGGCAGTGCAGCGGCAGCGGCCCAGCCGAGGCTTGCAGGCTTGCGCCCGACAATGCGCGCATCAATCAGCTGATGCGTGGTGTTGCTGCCCGGGCGGGTGATGTCGCCCGCGTACCACACTTCATCTCCCGGTTTGAATCCGGTGACGTCCGTCCCAACGGCTTTGACGATCCCGCTGGCGTCCCACCCGAGAATGCGCGGCTCGTTCAGTCCGTTTTTGGCAATGCCCGCGTGGACTTTGGTATCGACCGGGTTAACGGAGACGGCTTTCACCTCCACCAGCAGATCGTGCTCGCCGGGATGCGGCATCGGCGGGGTGATTTCAATGAACGTTGCGGGATTTTCTGGGTTAACGGCAATCGCTTTAACTGACATGGTGTGCTCCTCAATGGCATGCGTTTTGTTGAGGCTAGTCTATTAAGTGGCCAGCTGCATGATAAGATGGACAATCAAGAACTCAGCGTTCGTACAGGATGAACAATCATGTTTAAACAGCTGCAGGATATGGCGCTTTTCGCGCTGGTGGCGGAGATGGGCAGCTTTACCGCGGCAGCCCAGAAAGCCGAACTGCCGAAATCCAGCGTCAGCCAGCGAATTAGCCAGCTGGAGCAGCAGGTGGGTATCCGCCTGCTTAACCGCACCACGCGCAGGCTGAACCTGACGTTTGCGGGCGAGCACTATCTGGTGCACTGCCGCGAAATGCTGGCGGCCAGCGAGCGGGCGGAGTATGCCATTCAGCGCCTGCGCGAAAACCCGAGCGGGCGGCTGCGCATCACCTGTCCGGCTGGGATTGGCGCGACGCTGCTGGCGCATATGAATGCCGAGTTCCAGCTTCGCTATCCTGAGGTTTCGCTGGACGTGTCGATCTCTGATGATGTGGTGGATCTGGTCGAGTCCGGCTTTGACGTGGCGCTGCGTACCGGCAAGCCGCAGGACTCCTCCCTGATTGGCCGAATGATCGGGCATTGTCCGCGCTACATGCTGGCCTCGCCGGACTATCTGGCGCGCCGGGCGCCGCTAACGCATCCCCGTCAGCTGGTGGAGCACCGCAGCATTACGCACAGAGCCTGGTCGGAGTGGCTTCTGCGAAGCGAGAATGAGGATTACCGCTACCTGCCGGATAACGCGCACATGACCGATAATCTGGTGTACGCCCGCGAGTGCGCGATGGCCGGGGCGGGGATCACGCTGCTTCCTGCATTTCTGCTGGGAGATAAGGTTGAAAAGGGCGCGCTGGTGCAGGTGCTGCCGGAGTGGAACGTTGAAGGCAACGACCTCTGGCTGGCCTACCCGAGCCGCAAGCTGAATTCGCCCGCGCTGATGAGCTATATCGAGTTTGCGATGCAGTTTGACGAGGTGAAGCGGTATTACGTGGGCAAATAAAAAAGCCGGGTGGCGGCTTCGCCTTACCCGGCCTACACACTGTGCGGCCTGATGCCCTCACCCTGGCCCTCTCCCACAGGGAGAGGGAACAACCATAAAAAACGGCAACCGAAGTTGCCGTTTTGCTTTTATTTCGCAATACGCTTGTACTTAATACGCTTCGGCTCCAGCGCGTCGGCGCCCAGCGTGCGTTTCTTGTACTCTTCGTATTCGGTGAAGTTACCTTCGAAGAACTCCACCTTACCTTCGTCCTGGTAGTCCAGAATGTGGGTCGCGATACGGTCGAGGAACCAGCGGTCGTGCGAGATAACCATCGCGCAGCCCGGGAACTCCAGCAGGGCGTTTTCCAGCGCGCGCAGGGTTTCGATATCCAGGTCGTTTGTTGGTTCATCGAGCAGCAGAACGTTACCGCCCACCTGCAGCAGCTTCGCCAGGTGCAGACGACCGCGCTCACCGCCGGACAGCTCGCCTACACGTTTGCCCTGATCGGTGCCTTTGAAGTTAAAGCGACCAACGTAGGCGCGGCTTGGCATCTCGGTGTTGCCGATGCGCATGATATCCAGGCCGCCGGACACTTCTTCCCACACGGTTTTGCTGTTGTCCATCGCGTCACGGAACTGGTCAACGGAGGCCAGCTTCACGGTCTCACCCAGGGTGATAGAGCCGCTGTCAGGCTGTTCCTGACCGGACATCATGCGGAACAGGGTCGATTTACCCGCGCCGTTCGGACCGATGATGCCCACGATAGCGCCTTTCGGTACGGAGAAGGTCAGGTCGTCGATCAGCACGCGGTCGCCGTAAGACTTACGCAGGTTGGTCACTTCAACCACTTTATCCCCCAGACGTGCTCCAGGTGGAATAAACAGTTCGTTGGTTTCGTTACGTTTCTGGTATTCGGTGTTGTTCAGCTCTTCAAAGCGTGCCAGACGGGCTTTGCCCTTAGACTGACGGCCTTTCGCGCCCTGACGAACCCACTCCAGCTCTTTCTCGATAGACTTACGACGCGCCGCTTCCTGAGAAGCTTCCTGAGCCAGACGCTGATCTTTTTGCTCCAGCCAGGAGGAGTAGTTGCCTTCCCACGGAATACCTTCACCGCGGTCCAGCTCCAGGATCCAGCCGGCGACGTTGTCGAGGAAGTAACGGTCGTGGGTAATCGCCACAACGGTGCCTTCGAAGTCGTGCAGGAAGCGCTCCAGCCACGCCACGGATTCCGCATCCAGGTGGTTGGTTGGTTCGTCGAGCAACAGCATATCTGGTTTTTCCAGCAGCAGGCGGCACAGCGCCACGCGGCGACGTTCACCACCGGAGAGGTTCGCGATTTTCGCATCCCAGTCCGGCAGACGCAGGGCATCCGCCGCGCGCTCCAGCTGCACGTTCAGGTTGTGACCGTCGTGCGCCTGGATAATCTCTTCATACTTGCCCTGCTGTGCAGCCAGCTTGTCGAAGTCCGCATCCGGCTCGGCGTATTTGGCATACACTTCATCGAGACCTTTCAGGGCGTTAACCACTTCGGATACCGCTTCTTCAACGGATTCGCGCACGGTGTGTTCCGGGTTCAGCTGAGGTTCCTGCGGCAGGTAGCCAATCTTGATGCCAGGCTGCGGACGGGCTTCACCTTCGATGTCTGTATCAATGCCGGCCATGATGCGCAGCAGGGTGGACTTACCGGCACCGTTGAGACCCAGAACACCGATTTTTGCGCCCGGGAAGAAGCTCAGCGAGATATTTTTAAGAATATGACGTTTCGGCGGGACAACTTTGCCGACACGATGCATGGTATAAACGAATTGAGCCACGTTGGACTTCGCCTCTTTTATCGTAATGAGAAGGAATTTCAGCCTCGAAGTGTAGCCTTTTTCACGTCCTAATCCCAGCCAGGAACGTCGGGAGTGTTAAAACGCGCAAGAAAGGTAAAAAAGTGTCCATGACGTGGCGCGTTGAAGGATGCCTGGTTAGCATAAGTTAATTAGACTTTGACGTGGCAAGACGCTGCAATTGACGAAAAAACAATGAGGAAGAGCTTGTGGAAAAAGCCAAACGGGTGGTCTGGCGTCTGCTGGCTGCCAGCGTATGCGTAATGGCGGTAAGCCAGGCGGTGCATGCCGATTCACTGGATGAACAACGCAACCGCTACGCCCAGATTAAACAGGCGTGGGACAACAAGCAGATGGATACCGTGCAGGCGCTGATGCCGACGCTAAAGGATTATCCGCTGTATCCGTATCTGGAGTATCGTCAAATTACGGACGATCTCATGAATCAACCCACCGTCACCGTGAATAACTTCATTCAGGCGAACCCGACCCTGCCGCCTGCCCGAAATCTCCAGTCTCGATTTGTGAACGAACTGGCGCGACGCGAAGACTGGCGCGGACTGCTGGCGTTTAGCCCTGAAAAGCCGAATACCACCGAAGCGCAGTGTAACTACTACTACGCGAAATGGGCGACCGGCCAGCAGGAAGAGGCCTGGGCCGGGGCGAAAGAGCTCTGGCTGACCGGGAAAAACCAGCCGAACGCCTGTGATTCCCTGTTCGGCGCGTGGCGCGCATCCGGCAAGCAGGATCCGCTGTCCTATCTTGAGCGCATCCGTCTGGCGATGAAAGCCGGCAACACGCGTCTGGTGACCACGCTGGCGGGGCAGATGCCGTCCGATTACCAGACGATCTCCACCGCGGTTATCTCGCTGGCTAACGATCCCAACAGCGTGCTGACCTTTGCCCGCAGTACGGGCGCGACCGATTTTACCCGCCAGATGGCGGCGGTGGCCTTTGCCAGCGTGGCGCGTGACGATGTGGAAAACGCGCGGCTGATGATCCCGCAGCTGGTGCAGGCGCAGCAGCTTAATGAGGAACAAACCCAGGAGCTGCGCGATATCGTGGCGTGGCGACTGATGGGCACGGATGTGACCGATGAACAGGCGCGCTGGCGTGACGATGCCATTATGCGTTCGAACTCCACGTCTCTGGTGGAACGTCGCGTGCGCATGGCGCTGGGTACGGGAGATCGCCGTGGGCTGAATACCTGGCTTGCGCGGTTGCCTATGGAGGCCAAAGAGAAGGACGAATGGCGCTACTGGCAGGCCGATCTGCTGATGGAGCGCGGTCGTGATGACGAGGCCAAAGAAATTCTCCATACGCTGATGCAGCAGCGCGGGTTCTACCCGATGGCAGCCGCGCAGCGCCTGGGCGAGGAGTACACCTTCCGCATTGATAAAGCGCCAGCCAACGCGAACCCGGCGCTGACGCAGGGGCCAGAAATGGCGCGCGTGCGCGAGCTGATGTACTGGAATATGGATAATACCGCGCGCAGCGAGTGGGCGAATCTGGTGACCAGCCGCAGCACCGACGAGAAAGCCCAGCTTGCCCGCTATGCTTTTGATAACCACTGGTGGGATCTGAGCGTGCAGGCGACGATCGCCGGTAAGCTTTGGGATCATCTCGAAGAGCGTTTCCCGCTGGCTTACAAGGATCTGTTCGATCGCTACACCAGCGGCAAAGATATCCCGCAAAGCTACGCGATGGCAATTGCCCGTCAGGAGAGCGCATGGAACCCGAAAGTCCGTTCCCCGGTGGGCGCCAGCGGCCTGATGCAGATTATGCCGGGCACGGCGACGCACACGGTGAAGATGTTTAATATTCCTGGCTACAGCAGCCCGTCACAGCTTCTGGATCCGGATACCAACATCAACATCGGTACCAGCTACCTGCAGTACGTGTATCAGCAGTTCGGCAATAACCGCATCTTCGCGTCGGCGGCGTATAACGCGGGGCCGGGTCGCGTGCGTACCTGGCTCGGCAACAGCGCCGGACGCATTGACGCCGTGGCGTTTGTCGAGAGCATCCCGTTCTCGGAAACGCGCGGCTATGTGAAGAACGTGCTGGCCTATGACGCCTACTATCGCTACTTCATGGGGCAGAAAGATACCCTGATGAGTGATGCCGAGTGGCAGAGACGTTACTGATCGGCGCGGGTTGTGTTATGCTGTACTCGCTAATGAGTACAAGAGGCAGCATAACATGACCCAGCATTCCCCGTATTCCTCGGCAATGGCCGAACAACGTCATCAGGAGTGGCTTCGTTTTGTGGAGCTGCTTCGCCAGTCTTACGAGCAGGATTTGCACTTACCCCTTATGCAGCTGATGCTCACGCCGGACGAGCGTGAGGCGCTGGGCACGCGCGTGCGCATCATTGAAGAGTTGCTGCGCGGCGAGATGAGCCAGCGCGAGCTGAAAAATGAGCTCGGCGCGGGCATCGCAACGATTACCCGCGGATCGAACAGCCTGAAGTCGGCACCCGTTGAGCTGCGCCAGTGGCTGGAAGCGGTATTGCTGAAAAATACCTAACGATAAATCGCGTTATGGAACGGGCTTAACGCCAGGATCACCGCCTGATGATAAACGCCTGAACGCGTCAGCGCGCCTGCGGTAAAGACGCCAATCGCCCCTTCTTTACGGCCAATCTCATCAATGCCGGTGTACTGCGACATCACCGGCCCAAGCGCTTCACCCGCGCGGACTTTTTCCAGAATAATCTCCGGCAGCGGCAGGGTGGCTGAACGCGCTTCACCGCGCTGTTCACGGCTTTCGATCACCACCCAGCTAAAGGTTGCGCCTTCGTCGATACCGGCTTCAATTGCCACCCAAAAGTCCGCATCCGGTGCCGCAGCCCTGGCATTTGCTACGCGGTTTCGTGCGCCAGCGCGCGTTTCCTCACTACCAAACGGCTGTTCAGGAACGCCACTCTCGACGCCGATGGCTTCAATATGGCAGGATCCTGCGCCGAAGATCTCTTCAAATGCCCTTAGAATTGCCTGAATTTTGGCAGGATTAGTGGTAGCAGAGACAACATGGTGCATAATT
Source organism: Enterobacter sp. N18-03635 (assembly GCF_004006055.1). Lineage (NCBI taxonomy): Bacteria > Pseudomonadati > Pseudomonadota > Gammaproteobacteria > Enterobacterales > Enterobacteriaceae > Enterobacter > Enterobacter sp. N18-03635. The sequence goes on from NZ_CP034769.1 coordinate 671,235, forward strand.
AAGCTCGATTCAAAAAAAACTCATCGCAGTATAACGGAAAAAAAGCATGTTACAGGTATACCTTGTTCGCCACGGTGAAACGCAGTGGAACGCCGAGCGACGTATTCAAGGCCAGTCAGACAGTCCTCTTACAGAGAAGGGCGTGCAGCAAGCGTGGCAGGTGGCAGAACGCGCCCGAACGCTGGGCATTACCCACGTCATTACCAGCGATTTAGGTCGCACACAGCAGACGGCGCGCATCATTGCAGACGCCTGCGGCTGTGACGTCATGCTTGAGCCGCGCCTGCGCGAGCTGGATATGGGCGTGCTGGAAAAACGCCATATCGATACGCTGACGGAAACGGAAGAGGGCTGGCGCCGCACGCTGGTGAACGGTACCGAAGATGGCCGTATTCCTGAGGGCGAATCCATGCAGGAGCTCAGCGTCCGTATGCATGCCGCACTGGCGGAATGCCTGAAGCTTCCGGCGGGAAGCCGTCCGCTGCTGGTGAGTCATGGGATTGCGTTGGGATGCCTGGTGAGCACCATTCTGGGATTACCGGCTTACGCTGAGCGCCGTTTGCGTCTGCGTAACTGCTCCATTTCCCGAATTGATTATCAGGAAAGCGCGTGGCTGGCGTCAGGATGGGTCGTGGAGATGGCAGGGGACATTTCGCATCTCGATGCCCCTGCGCTTGACGAACTGCAGCGTTAACGACGTATTGGAATCAAAAATTCCATACGCAGATTGATTGGGCCTTCTTCCGGTTTGGCATCCTGCGCCGGGTAGTAGCGCTCAATGTCCTGACCTTTACGGCGATTAAGATTCAGCATTGGCATGCAGGTACCGTAAACGGTCAGGATAAACTCCTGTACCCCCGTTCCCAGCCCTTCATAGGCGAACATCACGTATTCGCCCCCTTCCAGCACGACAGGCTTCGAACCCTGAATATACCCGTTGGCCATCTCTGGCGTCAGCGCGGTGGTGTAGAACACCTCCTGCTCGTCGTCTTTTTCCTGGCTTGGATGCGTTTCGTTGAGGCCATACAGGATAGGCGGGATCGCCGGCGCGTGGCTCAGGAAGTCGCGCCAGAACTGGACGCGCATCTGATGTCGGAACTCGGAAATCTGCTCCAGTGAACAGGAGTAGCTCTGCGTTGTGCCGATCAGATGGGTTTCCGGCAGTGTAATAATGTCGTACTTCGGCATTGCGAACTCGCCCAGACGCAGCGGCGGACGCATGCCAAACGAGCTCCAGTCAGGCGAGCGACGATAAAGCGCTGGCGTCAACAAGAACTGTTTTTTAAAGGCGCGGGTGAATGTCTGCTGTGAATCGAAACGATATTGCAGGGCAATATCCAGAATCGGCCGCGCGGTGAGGCGCAATGCTACAGCAGATTTTGATAAACGACGTGCGCGAATATAGGCCCCGATAGCATGACCGGTGACATCCTTGAACATCCTTTGCAGATGCCACTTGGAATAGCCTGCTTTAGCCGCCACATGATCCAGTGACAAAGGCTGGTCGAGATGACCTTCCAGCCAGGTGAGCAGGTCGCGAATAATTCCAGCCTGATCCATATACTATCCTCATCCTTAAAACAGCAGGTGCCTGATAACAGGTTAGCGGATAATAGCATTTTTTGATGTTTTAGCATTCAGTGTTTTTTTTGCGCATTCATGCTTTTTCTAGCACATTACAGGCAGATATATTCTAATCCTGTGATCTTGCTACATTTTTGTCTAAAGTGTTGAATAATTGCTCAGTGTAATTTTAAAGAATGGTAACAATATGAAATACAAGACTTTGCTCTTCACCGCGCTGATGTTGATGGTCGGGCGCGCTGCACAGGCGGAACAGATTGGTTCCGTCGATACCGTGTTCAAAATGTTTGGCCCGGACCACAAAATCGTGGTGGAGGCGTTTGACGATCCGGACGTGAAAAACGTCACCTGCTATGTCAGCCGCGCGAAAACGGGCGGCATCAAAGGCGGACTGGGGCTGGCGGAAGATACCTCCGATGCGGCGATCTCATGTCAGCAGGTGGGCCCGGTTGAATTGAGCGACAAAATTAAAAACGGCAAAGCGCAGGGCGACGTGGTATTCCAGAAACGGACCTCGCTGGTGTTCAAAAAGCTGCAGGTTGTGCGTTTCTACGATGCCAAACGCAATACGCTGGCCTACCTGGCCTATTCTGACAAAGTGGTGGAAGGGTCACCGAAAAACGCGATCAGCGCGGTGCCGATTATGCCCTGGCGGGAATAAAAAAAACGGCGCATAAGCGCCGTTTTTTAATGCATTAACTGCGGGATTATTCCTGCAAATCGCCGCAGAAACGGTACCCTTCGCCGTGAATGGTGGCGATGATTTCCGGTGTATCTGGCGTAGATTCGAAATGTTTACGAATACGACGGATGGTGACGTCTACGGTACGGTCGTGCGGCTTCAGCTCACGGCCGGTCATTTTCTTTAGCAGTTCTGCACGGGACTGAATTTTTCCCGGGTTTTCGCAGAAGTGCAGCATCGCGCGGAATTCACTGCGCGGCAGTTTATACTGCTCACCGTTCGGGCTAATCAGCGAGCGGCTATTAATATCAAGTTCCCAGCCGTTGAATTTGTAGCTATCTACGCTACGACGCTCTTCGCTGACAGTACCCAGGTTCATGGTGCGGGACAGCAGGTTGCGTGCACGAATGGTTAACTCGCGAGGGTTGAATGGCTTGGTGATGTAGTCATCCGCACCGATTTCCAGGCCAAGAATTTTATCAACTTCGTTATCACGGCCCGTCAGGAACATTAACGCGACGTTCGCCTGCTCGCGCAGTTCGCGCGCCAGAAGAAGACCGTTTTTGCCCGGCAGGTTAATATCCATGATCACCAGGTTAATATCATTTTCAGAAAGGATCTGATGCATCTCTGCGCCATCGGTCGCTTCAAAGACATCGTAGCCTTCTGCTTCGAAAATGCTCTTTAACGTGTTGCGTGTTACCAACTCGTCTTCAACGATAAGAATGTGCGGGGTCTGCATGTTTGCTACCTAAATTACCAACTAAATCGAAACAGGAAGTACAAAAGTCCCTGACCTGCCTGATGCATGTCGCAAATTAACATGATCGGCTTAACGTGACTAAAGTACGTAATTGCGTTCTTGATGCACTTTCCATCAACGTCAACAACATCATTAGCTTGGTCTTGGGTACTTTCCCTTTGGACCCGACAGTGTCAAAAACGGCTGTCATCCTAACCATTTTAACAGCAACATAACAGGCTAAGTGACACCAGACACCCAATAAAACTACGCTTCGTTGACATATATCAAGTTCAATTGTAGCACGTTAACAGTTTGATGAAATCATCGTAGCTGAATGCTAGCCTTTGTCACAATTTTTCAATAAACCAACTAGTTGCGGACATTGATTTATAAACGAAGCGAATCCAATCAGAATAGGGTATTCATGCTGCCATTATCATTATAAAACATAGGGATAATGGTGTTCTATTAACATTCTAACTGATTGTTCAGACACAGAATAGTTTAGCGTTTTTAATTTGTTATGAAACGCTATTTCGGTGATTTGTGTTGCAATTTTGTAAATTCGCGCTGCGTAATATGTTGAAGTGCATCACATTTTTACCGGCTAACTGATTAAAAAGAGAGCATAAATGCATCTGTCGATTGTACTGGTTGCCCCAGCCAGAGCAGAAAATATAGGCGCAGCGGCGCGTGCCATGAAGACCATGGGTTTTACCGATTTGCGCATTGTGGACAGCACGGCCCATCTGGAGCCAGCCGCGCGTTGGGTGGCGCACGGATCGGGAGATATTCTCGATAATATAACCACTTACGCTACGCTTGCCGACGCGCTGCACGACATTTCGTTTACCGTTGCAACCACGGCGCGTAGTCGCGCTAAGTTCCACTACTATGCGACGCCAGCGGAGCTGGTGCCGATGCTGGAAGAGAAAAGCCAGTGGCTGGAGAAAGCGGCGCTGGTATTTGGTCGTGAAGATTCCGGATTAACCAACGAGGAGCTGGAACTGGCGGACGTGCTCACCGGTGCGCCGATGGTGGCCGATTATCCTTCCCTGAATTTGGGCCAGGCGGTCATGGTGTACTGCTATCAATTAGCCTCCCTAATACAAATTCCCCAGCCTCAGGCTGAAAGGGCAGATGAAAATCAGCTGGCTGCGCTGCGCGCACGCGTTGAGCAGCTGTTAACGCAGTTGGAAGTAGCTGACGATCAAAAAATGGCTGACTGGCTGCAGCAGCGTTTGGGACGTCTTGAGCAGCGGGACACCGCAATGCTGCACCGTTTGCTGCATGATATTGAAAAAAAATTGGCCGAGTAAAATACTGCCATAAGTTTTTACTATGGCGAATAAGTCTGTCTGTATGGGTTGCATCTGGGGGAATCGGATGAAAATAAATCTGCACGCAGCGGGACGTGAGAGTCTTCCGAATTGTGATCAAATTAAAAATTCGTTGACTTAACGAGCCCGATCCTTTAACCCTAAAAGAATACAGCACAGACAGATAATAATGACAGAGTACACAACATCCATGAAACGCATCAGCATCACCACCATTACCACAACCATCATCATTACCACTGGTAACGATGCGGGCTGACGCGTACAGGAAAAACAAAAAAAAGCCCGCACCTAGACAGTGCGGGCTTTTTTTTCGGCTAAAGGAAACGAGGTAGAACCATGCGAGTGTTGAAGTTCGGCGGTACATCAGTGGCAAATGCAGAACGTTTTCTGCGAGTTGCCGATATCCTGGAAAGCAACGCCAGGCAGGGGCAGGTTGCGACCGTGCTCTCTGCCCCGGCAAAAATCACGAACCATCTGGTGGCGATGATCGAAAAAACCATCGGTGGCCAGGACGCACTCCCGAACATCAGCGACGCAGAGCGTATATTCGCTGACTTATTGCAAGGGCTGGCAGAGGCGCTGCCTGGCTTCCCGCACGCTCAGCTGAAGTCCTTCGTTGAGCAGGAATTTGCGCAAATCAAACACGTTCTGCACGGTATCAGCCTCCTCGGCCAGTGCCCGGACAGCATCAACGCGGCGCTGATTTGTCGCGGTGAAAAACTCTCTATCGCCATTATGGCCGGCGTGCTGGAAGCGCGCGGCCATAGCGTGACCGTGATCGATCCCGTTGAAAAACTGCTTGCGGTGGGCCACTACCTCGAATCCACCGTTGATATTGCCGAATCAACCCGCCGTATCGCCGCCAGCAAAATTCCCGCTGACCACATGATCCTGATGGCAGGCTTTACCGCCGGTAACGAGAAGGGCGAGCTGGTGGTGCTGGGCCGTAACGGTTCCGACTACTCCGCCGCCGTGCTGGCCGCCTGCTTACGCGCGGACTGTTGTGAGATCTGGACTGACGTCGACGGCGTCTATACCTGCGACCCGCGCCAGGTTCCGGACGCCAGGCTGCTGAAGTCGATGTCGTACCAGGAAGCGATGGAGCTTTCCTACTTCGGTGCCAAAGTGCTTCACCCGCGTACCATCTCCCCGATTGCCCAGTTCCAGATCCCTTGCCTGATTAAAAACACCGGTAACCCGCAGGCGCCGGGTACGCTGATTGGCGCAAGCAGCGATGAGGACGGTCTGCCGGTGAAAGGCATCTCCAACCTCAACAATATGGCGATGTTCAGCGTCTCCGGCCCTGGGATGAAAGGGATGGTCGGCATGGCAGCGCGCGTATTTGCGGCCATGTCCCGCAACGGTATCTCGGTGGTGCTGATTACCCAGTCCTCTTCCGAATACAGCATTAGCTTCTGCGTGCCGCAGGGCGACTGCCTGCGCGCCCGTCGCGCGCTGGAAGAAGAGTTCTATCTGGAGCTCAAAGAAGAATTGCTCGAGCCGCTCTCCATTCAGGAGCGTCTGGCGATTATCTCCGTGGTTGGCGACGGCATGCGCACGCTGCGCGGTATCTCCGCCAAGTTCTTTGCCGCGCTGGCGCGCGCCAATATCAACATCGTGGCGATTGCTCAGGGCTCGTCGGAGCGTTCAATTTCTGTTGTCGTGGACAATGATGATACGACCACCGGCGTTCGCGTGGTTCACCAGATGCTGTTCAACACCGATCAGGTCATCGAGCTGTTCCTGATTGGCGTGGGTGGCGTAGGCGGCGCGCTGCTGGAGCAGGTGAAGCGTCAGCAGGAGTGGCTGAAGAAGAAACACATCGACCTGCGCGTCTGCGGGATTGCGAATTCCAAAGCGCTGCTTACCAACGTCCACGGCCTTAACCTGGAAAACTGGCAGGCAGAGATGAACGAGGCGAAAGAGCCGTTCAACCTGGGCCGCCTGATCCGTCTGGTGAAAGAGTACCATCTGCTTAACCCGGTCATCGTCGACTGCACTTCGAACCAGGCGGTGGCGGACCAGTACGCCGATTTCCTGCGCGAAGGTTTCCACGTGGTGACGCCGAACAAAAAGGCCAACACCTCGTCGATGGATTACTATCACCAGCTGCGTCTGGCGGCGAGCAAGTCGCGCCGCAAGTTTCTGTACGACACCAACGTTGGGGCTGGTCTGCCGGTTATCGAAAACCTGCAGAACCTGCTTAACGCGGGTGATGAACTGCAGCGTTTCTCCGGCATTCTCTCCGGCTCGCTGTCGTTTATCTTCGGCAAGCTGGATGAAGGGATGAGCCTCTCCGAAGCCACCCGCGCCGCGCGCGAGCTGGGCTACACCGAGCCGGATCCGCGTGACGATCTCTCCGGTATGGACGTGGCGCGTAAGCTGCTGATCCTCGCGCGCGAAACGGGCCGTGAGCTTGAGCTTTCCGATATCGTGATTGAACCGGTCCTGCCGGCAGAATTTGACAGCAGCGGTGACGTCAGCACCTTTATGGCCAGACTGCCGCAGCTTGACGACGCGTTTGCCGCGCGCGTTGCGAAAGCCCGTGATGAAGGTAAGGTATTGCGCTATGTTGGCAACATTGAAGAAGATGGCGTGTGCCGGGTGAAGATTGCCGAAGTGGATGGCAACGACCCGCTGTACAAAGTCAAAAACGGCGAAAACGCCCTCGCGTTTTACAGCCACTATTATCAGCCACTGCCGCTGGTGCTTCGCGGCTATGGCGCAGGGAACGATGTTACGGCGGCGGGTGTGTTTGCCGATCTGCTGCGTACCCTGTCATGGAAGTTAGGAGTTTAACATGGTCAAAGTTTATGCCCCGGCTTCCAGCGCGAATATGAGCGTCGGATTTGACGTGCTGGGTGCGGCGGTGACGCCGGTGGATGGTTCGCTGCTGGGCGATACGGTTACGGTGGAAGCGGCAGACAGCTTCAGCCTGAATAACGTGGGCCGCTTCGCCAGCAAGCTACCGTCCGACCCGCGCGAGAACATCGTCTATCAGTGCTGGGAACGCTTCTGTCAGGAGATCGGTAAAAACGTGCCGGTCGCTATGACGCTGGAAAAAAGTATGCCGATTGGCTCGGGGCTGGGTTCCAGCGCCTGTTCGGTGGTCGCCGCTCTGGTGGCAATGAATGAGCACTGCGGCAAGCCGCTGAACAACAACCGCCTGCTGGGCTTAATGGGCGAGCTGGAAGGGCGTATCTCCGGCAGCATTCACTATGACAACGTGGCGCCGTGCTTCCTCGGTGGCATGCAGCTGATGATCGAAGAAAATGGCATCATCAGCCAGCAGGTGCCAGGGTTTGATGAGTGGCTGTGGGTGCTGGCCTATCCGGGCATTAAGGTCTCTACCGCGGAAGCGCGTGCGATCCTGCCCGCGCAATATCGTCGTCAGGACTGTATCGCCCACGGGCGTCATCTGGCGGGCTTTATCCACGCCTGCTACACCCGTCAGCCGCAGCTGGCGGCAAAACTGATGAAGGACGTCATTGCCGAGCCGTATCGCACGAAGCTGCTGCCCGGCTTTAACGAGGCGCGGCAGGCATCAATGGATATCGGCGCGCAGGCGTGTGGCATCTCCGGCTCCGGCCCGACGCTGTTCGCCCTGTGCGACAAGGCAGACACTGCGCAGCGCGTGGCGGACTGGCTCTCTAAACACTACCTGCAAAATCAGGAAGGCTTTGTTCATATTTGCCGTCTGGACACGGCTGGCGCACGAGTACTGGGATAATTAATGAAACTCTACAACCTTAAAGATCATAACGAGCAGGTCAGCTTCGCGCAGGCGGTGACTCAGGGACTGGGCAAAAATCAGGGGCTGTTTTTCCCGCATGACCTGCCGGAATTCCAGCTGACCGAGATTGATGACCTGCTGAAGCAGGATTTTGTCACCCGCAGCACCAAAATTCTGTCCGCGTTTATCGGCGATGAAATTCCGCAGGAGCTGCTGGAAGAGCGCGTGCGTGCGGCATTCGCGTTCCCGGCGCCGGTTCAGCAGGTTGAGCCTGACGTGGGCTGTCTGGAGCTGTTCCACGGCCCAACCCTGGCGTTTAAAGACTTCGGCGGCCGCTTTATGGCGCAGATGCTGACCCACATCAGCGGCGACAAGCCGGTGACCATCCTGACCGCAACCTCCGGCGATACCGGCGCGGCGGTGGCACACGCGTTCTACGGCCTGAAAAACGTCCGCGTGGTGATCCTCTATCCAAAAGGCAAAATCAGCCCGCTGCAGGAGAAACTGTTCTGCACCCTCGGCGGCAACATTGAAACCGTGGCAATTGACGGTGATTTCGATGCCTGCCAGGCGCTGGTCAAGCAGGCCTTCGACGACGAAGAGCTGAAGGTAGCTCTGGGTCTTAACTCTGCGAACTCCATCAACATCAGCCGTCTGCTGGCGCAGATCTGCTACTACTTCGAAGCGGTGGCGCAGCTGCCGCAGGAAGCGCGCAACCAGCTGGTGATCTCCGTGCCGAGCGGTAACTTCGGTGACCTGACGGCGGGCCTGCTGGCAAAATCCCTGGGTCTGCCGGTGAAACGCTTTATCGCCGCGACCAACGCCAACGACACCGTGCCGCGCTTCCTGAAAGACGGGAAGTGGGCGCCGAACGCCACGCAGGCGACCCTCTCCAATGCGATGGATGTGTCTCAGCCGAACAACTGGCCGCGCGTGGAAGAGCTGTTCCGCCGTAAGATCTGGCGTCTGGGCGACCTGGGCTATGCCGCGGTGACGGATGAAACTACCAAATCCACCATGCGCGAGCTGAAGGCGGTCGGGTATACCTCTGAACCGCACGCGGCGATTGCCTACCGCGCGCTGCGCGACCAGCTTAACCCGGGTGAATATGGCCTGTTCCTGGGCACCGCGCATCCGGCGAAGTTCAAAGAGAGCGTGGAGGCAATCCTGGGCGAAACGCTGCCGCTGCCGAAAGAGCTGGCCGAGCGTGCCGACCTGCCGCTGCTGTCCCATGAACTGCCGGCAGACTTTGCCGCGCTGCGTAAGCTGATGATGTCCCGAGCATAATTTTTGTCGGGTGCGGCTTCGCCTTACCCGACCTACAACGGCTCAGAACGTAGGCCGGGTAAGGCGTAGCCGCTACCCGGCTTTTTTTATGGAGAAATTAAGGAGGAAAATAGCAGGGAAAAAGCAGAAATTCCCAATAAATGCGGTCACTTAGCGATTAGGATTGCAGAGAATAACATCCCCCGTTTCCCTCGCGTAATCTCCTTACATCGGCCCACGTAGGGCAAAGATAATAAGGAGTCACCGATGTCTACACTGAAACCTGTGCTGATTGCGCTTTCAATGATGCTGGTCGCTCCCATGGCGGTACAGGCATCCGAAATCACCCTCGTACCTGCGGTAAAACTGCAGATTGGCGACCGGGATAATAACGGGCACTACTGGGACGGTGGCCGCTGGCGCGACCACGACTGGTGGAAGGCGCATTATGACTGGCGCGATAACCACTGGCGTCCACATGATGAGCATCGCGAGCGTGACCACCATCATGACGACCGTCGCCATGACGATCATCGTCCGGGCCCGGACTGGAAACACCACTAATGCAAAACCCCGCCAGCCGGCGGGGTTTGTTTTTACTGCTCGTGGCGCTTAAACACCAGCTCGCCTTTCCCTGACGCTTCTTCGTCAAAGAAATAGCCTTCGCTGTTAAAGGCGGTCAATTGCTCCGGCTTCGTCAGGCGGTTCTGGATAATGTAGCGGCTCATCAGACCGCGCGCTTTCTTGGCGTAGAAGCTGATCACTTTGAACTTACCGTTCTTCTCGTCGAGGAACACCGGTTTGATAATCTCCGCATCCAGCTTTTTCGGCTTCACCGACTTGTAGTATTCATCGGACGCAAGGTTTATCACCACGTTATCGCCCTGGGCGTGCAGCGCCGCATTCAGCTTGTCGGTAATGATATCGCCCCAGAAATGGTACAGGTCTTTGCCTTTGGCATTCTCCAGACGAATCCCCATCTCCAGACGATACGGCTGCATGAGGTCCAGCGGTCTCAGTACGCCGTACAGACCCGACAGCATGCGCAGATGCTGCTGGGCAAAATCGAAATCGGCTTCGCTAAAATCTTCCGCCTGCAGGCCAGTATAGACATCGCCTTTAAACGCCAGGATGGCCTGGCGAGCGTTAGCCGGGGTGAAATCCGGGTGCCACTCGTGAAAGCGGGTCGCGTTAAGGTCTGCCAGCTTTTCGCTGATGCTCATCAGCGAGGCGATTTGCGGCGCAGAGAGCTTACGCGCTTCGCGGATCAGCTGTTGCGAGTAGTCCAGCAGTTCAGGCTGGGTATAGCGCTCTGTAGCGAGCGGGCTCTGGTAGTCGAGCGTTTTTGCAGGTGAAATCAGAATCAGCATATCCAGTCCTTGCAGGAAATTTAGAGCGACTTTAGCAAAAAATCGCCCTGAATTGATCGATAGCTGTTATTGCCGCGGCAAATCATCCCACGTGCCGGGGGCAAGCTGCGCCTTAATATCGGGATAACGGGCGGGATCAAATACCGGCGGAACGCCGAGTTTGCGCTGGCGCAGATAGTCTCTGGCAATCAGGGTCACAACGGGGGAGAGCAGCAGGATCGCCGTGAGGTTAGTGATCGCCATCAGCGCCATAATGATATCGGCCAGTTGCCAGACCAGCGGCATACTGAGCAGGGAGCCTGCGATCACCATCAGGATGACCCCCAGACGCAGGGTTCCGATTGCGGCGCGGGAGTCGAGCTTCAGGAAAATAAGGTTATTTTCGGCGTAAAGGTAATTCACCACTATCGAGCTGAAGGCAAACAAAACCAGGATTAGCGAGACAAACCCTGCACCCCAGCCGCCGGTCAGGTTCACCAGCGCCTGCTGGAGAAGCTGTATTCCGACGGTGCCCGACGCGTGCGGTACGGGGCCTGCCAGCAGCAAAATCATGGCGCTGGCGGAACAGATAATAATGGTATCGGTAAAGACGCCAATCATCTGCACAATGCCTTGCGCGGCCGGGTGCGGCGGCCAGGAAGAGGCGGCGGCTGCCGCGTTGGGGGTTGACCCCATGCCGGCCTCATTAGAGAACATGCCCCGCTGAAAACCCGCCATCAGCGCCTGGCTGAAGGTATAGCCCAGCGCCCCGGAGGCCACTTCGCGCCAGCCAAAGGCGCTTTTGACGATGGTCGCAATCACGCCCGGCACCTGGTCGAGATGCAGGGCGGCAACGAACAGGCTCGCGGCAACCCAGAGCAGCGCCATAATGGGCACCAGCCACTGCATCAGACGGGCGATGCCCTTGAGACCGACCGAGATGGTAAGCAGAACGACGATGGCTAAAGCGAGACCCGAGAGCCACTCGGGGCAGGAGAAGGCATAGCGCAGGGCGTTGGCGACCGAGTTAGCCTGGACGGTATTAAAAATAAGGCCGTACGCGAGCAGTAAAAAAAGCGAGAACAGGACGCCCATCCAACGCATCCCTAAGCCACGCGCCATGTACCAGGCTGGACCACCGCGAAACTGGCCGTTTTTATCTTTCTCTTTATAAAGCTGGGCGAGCGAACTTTCGGCAAAGGAGGTGGCCATCCCGAGAAGCGCCGTCACCCACATCCAGAAGACTGCGCCTGGCCCACCGGCGCTGATGGCCAGCGCAACGCCCGCCAGATTGCCGCTGCCGAGGCGTGCCGCCAGGCTGGTACAAAGTGCCTGAAACGACGTTAATCCGCCCGGCTGAGGCGTGACGCTGTTTTTCAGACTTCTGCCAAACTTGCGAATATAACGAAACTGGATGAACCCACTGCGTAGCGTAAACCAAATACCTGCTCCCAGAAGCAGGTAAATCATTATCGAACCCCACAGGACTTCGTTAATAAAGAAAAAGAAATCAGGCATTAACGTCCCTCTTGTTGATGCCAAAGTGAATATGTAAGCGCTACCACTGATTGGGCATGCTGTTGCTTAGCAGCCTGTTAATATTCCGAGTTTACCATACTCTACCTAAGCGCACTGTCTGCGGTTGCGCTACCCCTCCGTCGTGTTATCATCAGGGCAGACCGGTTACATCCCCCTAACAAGTAAACCTGTCATTTTTCCGCTGCAGGCATGCTGTCGGTAGCGTGAATTATCCAGGGCACGTTAAAAGAGAAACACTATCATGACGGATAAATTGACCTCCCTTCGTCAGTTCACCACTGTCGTAGCTGACACCGGAGATATCGCGGCAATGAAGCTGTACCAGCCGCAGGATGCCACAACTAACCCTTCTCTGATCCTTAACGCCGCACAGATCCCTGAGTATCGCAAACTGATTGACGACGCAGTGACCTGGGCGAAAGCACAGAGCAACGACCGCGCGCAGCAGGTTGTGGATGCCACCGACAAACTGGCAGTGAACATCGGTCTGGAAATCCTGAAACTGGTTCCTGGCCGTATCTCTACCGAAGTAGATGCGCGTCTTTCCTACGACACCGAAGCGTCTATCGCCAAAGCGAAACGTCTGATCAAAATGTACAACGACGCGGGCATCAGCAACGACCGTATCCTGATCAAACTGGCTTCCACCTGGCAGGGTATCCGCGCGGCAGAGCAGCTGGAAAAAGACGGTATCAACTGTAACCTGACCCTGCTGTTCTCCTTCGCGCAGGCGCGTGCTTGTGCAGAAGCGGGCGTATACCTGATTTCTCCGTTCGTGGGCCGTATTCTGGACTGGTACAAAGCCAACACTGATAAGAAAGAGTACGCACCGGCTGAAGATCCAGGCGTAGTTTCTGTTACTGAAATCTACGAATACTACAAGCAGCACGGTTATGAGACTGTGGTTATGGGCGCAAGCTTCCGTAACGTCGGTGAAATCATCGAGCTGGCTGGCTGTGACCGCCTGACCATCGCTCCTGCGCTGCTGAAAGAGCTGGCAGAAAGCGAAGGTACCATTGAGCGTAAACTGTCTTACACCGGTGAAGTGAAAGCACGTCCAGAGCGCATCACTGAATCCGAGTTCCTGTGGCAGCACAACCAGGATCCAATGGCGGTAGACAAGCTGGCGGACGGTATCCGTAAGTTTGCTGTTGACCAGGGCAAACTGGAAAAAATGATCGGCGACCTGCTGTAATCATTCTGCGTGACCGGGCTCCCGGTCACGCGACTTCTTTCGTCCCCTGTCTGAATCTCCTCTCTGCGTGTATCATTCCCTTTAATCAGTACTCTTTGAATGGAATGGATATGAATACCTTACGCATCGGCTTAGTGTCGATTTCTGACCGCGCCTCCAGCGGTGTTTACCAGGATAAAGGCATCCCCGCTCTGGAAGAATGGTTGAGCAGCGTGCTGACCACCCCCTTTGAGATTCAGACCCGCCTGATTCCTGACGAACAGCCGATCATCGAGCAGACGCTCTGCGAGCTGGTGGATGAGATGAGCTGCCATCTTGTTCTGACGACGGGCGGAACCGGCCCCGCGCGCCGTGACGTGACGCCGGACGCGACGCTGGCTATCGCCGATCGCGAAATGCCGGGCTTCGGTGAACAGATGCGCCAGATCGGTCTACACTTTGTTCCGACGGCCATTCTTTCCCGCCAGGTGGGGGTGATCCGCAAGCAGGCGTTGATTCTGAACCTGCCGGGTCAGCCGAAGTCGATCAAAGAGACCCTGGAAGGGCTTAAAGCGGAAGACGGCAGCGTCATCGTTAACGGTATCTTTGCAAGTGTACCGTATTGTATACAGCTTCTTGACGGCCCGTATGTCGAAACCGATGAGAAAGTGGTAGCAGCTTTTCGTCCTAAAAACGCGCGTCGCGAAACAATCTCCTGAAATTAATCAATATGTGACATAAGCTGAAGCGGCGATAGCGTGGGCAAGGTTTTACGGTATAGTAATTTTTTCTTTACGATTGCTGTAAAAATAAATCCACAATACACGCATAATGGTTCGCTATGTCACATAACGCCCGACCTCTGAATCGACAGGATTACAAAACCCTCACGCTTGCGGCCTTAGGCGGCGCGCTGGAGTTTTACGACTTCATTATCTTCGTCTTCTTCGCCGCCGTGGTGGGAGAGCTCTTCTTCCCGGCGGATATTCCGGAATGGCTGCGTCAGGTGCAAACCTTCGGCATTTTTGCCGCCGGGTATCTGGCGCGTCCGCTGGGCGGCATCATCATGGCCCACTTTGGCGATCTGGTCGGGCGTAAGAAGATGTTTACCCTTAGCATCCTGCTGATGGCCGTGCCGACGCTGGCCATTGGTCTGCTGCCCACCTATGCCTCGATGGGTATCCTTGCGCCGTTGCTGCTGTTGCTGATGCGCGTTCTTCAGGGCGCGGCGATTGGCGGTGAAGTGCCGGGCGCGTGGGTGTTTGTCGCGGAACATGTTCCGGCGCGCCGCATTGGTATCGCCTGCGGAACCTTAACCGCGGGCTTAACGGTAGGGATTTTGCTCGGGTCCGTCGTCGCAACGATCGTTAATACCAGCATGACGCAGCAGGCCGTGCACGACTGGGGCTGGCGTATTCCATTCCTGCTGGGCGGAGCGTTTGGCCTGGTCGCGATGTACCTGCGTCGCTGGCTGCAGGAGACCCCGATTTTCCTCGAAATGCAGCAGCGCAAGGCGCTGGCGCAGGAGCTGCCGGTGAAGGCGGTCGTTGTACGCCATAAAAAAGCGGTAGTGGTGTCGATGCTGCTTACCTGGCTGCTCTCGGCGGGCATCGTGGTGGTGATATTGATGTCCCCGGTGTGGCTGCAAAAGCAGTATGGTTTCGCTCCTGCCGTGACGTTACAGGCGAACAGTATCGCGACAATCATGCTCTGCTTTGGCTGTCTTGCCGCCGGGCTGGCGGCGGATCGTTTCGGTGCCAGCGTTACCTTTGTTGTCGGGAGCCTGTTACTGGCCGCATCAAGCTGGGCGTTTTACCATCTGGCTGGCAGCCATCCTGAACAGCTGTTCCTGCTGTACGGCGTGGTAGGCCTGTGCGTGGGCGTTGTCGGGGCTGTACCGTACGTGATGGTGCGCGCGTTCCCGCCAGAGGTACGCTTCACCGGGATTTCTTTTTCCTACAACGTGTCGTATGCCATTTTCGGTGGGCTGACGCCGATTGCGGTGACGGTGTTGATGGGCGTGTCTCCCATGGCTCCGGCCTGGTACGTGCTGGCGCTGTCGATGATGGGGCTGGGATTAGGGATTTGGCTGGGGCAGAAGCGGGGATGTCGTGCCCGCGAGGCGGACACGACAGAAGGATCAGTGTTTTTCACCAATCGGTAAAACGGTGCGGTCAAACTGCTCGTTCAGCACTTCACCCATTGCAAGGTAGATAGCGCTTGCGCCGCAAACCAGACCAATCCAGCCTGCAACATGAACGATGCCTTCGTTATCCACCAGGTGACCGATCGCCAGCAGGGCGAACAGGACGGTCAGGCTCAGGAAAACGAACTGCAGCATGCGGTTGCCCTTCAGGGTACCGAAGAACATAAACAGGGTGAAAACGCCCCACAGACCCAGGTAAACGCCCAGGAAGTGGGCGTTTGCCGCGTCTGCCATGCCCATTTTAGGCAGCAGCAGAATGGCAACCAGGGTCAGCCAGAAAGAACCGTAAGAGGTGAATGCGGTTAAGCCGAAGGTATTGCCTTTCTTATATTCCAGCAGGCCCGCGAAGATTTGTGCGATACCGCCGTAAAAAATGCCCATCGCCAGGATGATGCCATCCATCGGGAACATCCCGATATTGTGCAGGTTCAGCAGAATAGTGGTCATGCCAAAACCCATCAGGCCCAGCGGAGCCGGATTAGCCAACTTAGTGTTGCCCATAAGTCCTCAAAAAAATCATCATTAATATGGTGAAATGGTTAAACCCGCGTCAGTTCTCCCTGACTGGGCGCGGCATCATAATGGGCGCAATCAATGGCGTCTATGATCTCATCAGGGTGAAATTAAAATTTTTTTTATGCTTGCCCCTTGATGGATGCCGTCGCGACCCCATCTTGTAGTCAACCGCAGTGTGTGGACCTGAAAAAAATCAAATCTGGGCAGTTGAAAAAGCACGTTCTGCCCTTATTACAGGTACACAACCACATGTTGACTGAATTTTTAGTGGAGACGTTTAGATGGGTAAAATTATTGGTATCGACCTGGGTACTACCAACTCTTGTGTAGCGATTATGGATGGCACTACTGCACGCGTGCTGGAGAACGCCGAGGGCGATCGCACCACGCCTTCTATCATTGCTTATACCCAGGATGGTGAAACTCTGGTTGGTCAGCCGGCTAAACGTCAGGCAGTGACAAACCCGCAAAACACCCTGTTTGCGATTAAACGCCTGATCGGTCGCCGCTTCCAGGACGAAGAAGTTCAGCGTGACGTTTCCATCATGCCTTACAAAATCATCGCGGCAGATAACGGCGATGCATGGCTTGATGTGAAAGGCACCAAAACTGCACCACCGCAGATTTCTGCTGAAGTGCTGAAAAAAATGAAGAAAACCGCTGAAGATTACCTGGGTGAGCCGGTAACTGAAGCTGTTATCACCGTACCTGCCTACTTCAACGATGCTCAGCGTCAGGCAACCAAAGATGCTGGCCGTATCGCAGGTCTGGAAGTAAAACGTATCATCAACGAACCAACCGCGGCTGCACTGGCTTACGGTCTGGATAAAGAAGTCGGCAACCGTACTATCGCGGTTTACGACCTGGGTGGTGGTACCTTCGATATCTCTATTATCGAAATCGACGAAGTTGACGGCGAAAAAACCTTCGAAGTTCTGGCAACCAACGGTGATACCCACCTGGGTGGTGAAGACTTCGATACCCGTCTGATCAACTACCTCGTTGACGAGTTCAAGAAAGATCAGGGCATTGACCTGCGTAACGACCCGCTGGCTATGCAGCGCCTGAAAGAAGCCGCTGAGAAAGCGAAGATCGAGCTGTCTTCTGCTCAGCAGACCGACGTTAACCTGCCGTACATCACTGCAGACGCGACCGGTCCTAAACACATGAACATCAAAGTGACCCGTGCGAAACTGGAAAGCCTGGTAGAAGACCTGGTGAACCGTTCTATCGAGCCGCTGAAAGTTGCTCTGCAGGACGCTGGCCTGTCCGTGTCTGATATCAACGACGTTATCCTCGTTGGTGGCCAGACCCGTATGCCAATGGTGCAGAAGAAAGTGGCTGAGTTCTTTGGTAAAGAGCCACGTAAAGACGTTAACCCGGACGAAGCAGTGGCTATCGGTGCTGCGGTTCAGGGTGGCGTACTGACCGGTGAAGTTAAAGACGTACTGCTGCTGGACGTTACCCCGCTGTCTCTGGGTATCGAAACCATGGGCGGTGTGATGACTGCGCTCATCAACAAAAACACCACCATCCCAACCAAGCACAGCCAGGTGTTCTCTACCGCTGAAGACAACCAGTCTGCGGTAACCATCCATGTGCTGCAGGGTGAGCGTAAGCGTGCGGCGGATAACAAATCTCTGGGTCAGTTCAACCTGGACGGTATTAACCCGGCACCGCGCGGCATGCCGCAGATCGAAGTCACCTTCGATATCGATGCTGACGGTATCCTGCACGTGTCTGCGAAAGACAAAAACAGCGGTAAAGAGCAGAAGATCACCATCAAGGCATCTTCTGGCCTGAACGAAGCTGAAATCGAAAAAATGGTTCGCGATGCCGAAGCTAACGCGGAATCCGACCGTAAGTTCGAAGAGCTGGTTCAGACCCGTAACCAGGGTGACCATCTGCTGCACAGCACCCGTAAGCAGGTTGAAGAAGCAGGCGATAAACTGCCAGCGGAAGACAAGACTGCTATCGAAGCTGCACTGAGTGCGCTGGAATCCTCACTGAAAGGTGAAGATAAAGCGGACATCGAAGCGAAGATGCAGGAACTGGCACAGGCTTCTCAGAAGCTGATGGAAATCGCTCAGCAGCAGCACGCTCAACAGCAGGCGGGCGCTGACGCTTCGGCGAACAACGCGAAAGACGACGACGTTGTCGACGCTGAGTTCGAAGAAGTTAAAGATAAAAAATAATCGCCCTGATGCAGGGTAATTAATCGGCACGGGCGTAGGAGAACTCTCCACGCCCGTGCTCGCATGTTAAGGGGCTTAAAAAAACCAATGGCAAAGCAAGACTATTACGAGATTTTAGGCGTTCCGAAAACTGCGGAAGAGCGTGAAATCAAAAAGGCGTATAAGCGCCTGGCCATGAAATTCCACCCGGACCGTAATCAGGGTGACAAAGAGGCTGAAGCCAAATTTAAAGAGATCAAAGAAGCCTACGAAGTCCTGACCGATGCACAAAAACGTGCGGCCTATGACCAGTACGGTCACGCAGCCTTTGAACAGGGCGGCATGGGCGGCGGTGGATTCGGCGGTGGCGGCTTTGGCGGCGGCGCTGACTTCAGCGATATCTTTGGCGATGTGTTCGGCGATATCTTCGGCGGCGGCCGTGGTCGTCAGCGCGCGGCGCGCGGCGCGGACCTGCGCTACAACATGGAGCTGACGCTGGAAGAGGCCGTTCGCGGCGTCACCAAAGAGATCCGTATTCCAACGCTGGAAGAGTGTGACGTTTGCCACGGCAGCGGTGCGAAAGCGGGTACGCAGCCACAAACCTGTCCAACCTGTCACGGTTCGGGTCAGGTACAGATGCGTCAGGGCTTCTTTGCGGTGCAGCAGGCCTGTCCGCACTGTCACGGTCGCGGTACGCTGATCAAAGATCCGTGCACCAAATGCCACGGCCACGGTCGCGTTGAGAAAACCAAGACCCTGTCCGTTAAGATCCCGGCCGGCGTGGATACGGGCGACCGCATCCGTCTGGCAGGTGAGGGCGAAGCAGGCGAGCACGGCGCACCGGCAGGCGATCTGTACGTCCAGGTGCAGGTGAAACAGCACGCTATCTTTGAGCGTGAAGGGAACAACCTGTACTGCGAAGTGCCGATCAACTTTGCGATGGCGGCACTGGGCGGTGAAATCGAAGTACCGACGCTGGATGGTCGCGTCAATCTGAAGATCCCGGGCGAGACCCAGACCGGTAAGCTGTTCCGCATGCGCGGCAAAGGCGTTAAATCCGTTCGTGGTGGTGCGCAGGGCGACCTGCTTTGCCGCGTCGTCGTGGAAACGCCGGTTGGCCTGAACGACAAGCAGAAACAGCTGCTGAAAGAGCTGCAGGAGAGCTTCGGCGGCCCGACGGGTGAGAAAAACAGCCCGCGCTCCAAAAGCTTCTTCGATGGCGTCAAAAAATTCTTCGATGATTTAACCCGCTAATCGATCAGCTGGTTTTCATCCGCAAAAGCCCGGAAGCGATTCCGGGCTTTTTTATTTGCGCGTATAGCTCGGTTAAACTGAGTTTATACTCAATATTAATCTGTTTTTGCCGAGCTATTAGGCTTGGTATTATGGTTTTATCGAGGTATTGTTGTAAAAGAGAGAACTTAAATGAAATTACTACACCGTTTCTTTAGCAGTGAGGCGTCCGGTGGCGTGATCCTGATTATTGCCGCAGCGGCCGCGATGGTGCTGGCTAACCTTGGCATCACGCAGGATCTCTACCATGCATTTCTGGAAACGCCCGTTGAGCTGAAGGTCGGGGCGCTGGAAATTAACAAGAACATGCTGCTGTGGATCAACGATGCGCTAATGGCGGTGTTCTTCCTGCTGGTGGGGCTTGAGGTTAAGCGTGAGCTGGTACTGGGCTCGCTAGCCAGCCGCCAGCGCGCGGCGTTCCCGGTCATTGCCGCGCTCGGTGGGATGGTGGTGCCGGCGCTGCTCTTCCTGGCATTCACCTGGCAGGATCCGATTGCACGTCACGGCTGGGCGATCCCGGCTGCGACGGATATCGCCTTTGCGCTCGGTGTCTTAGCCTTACTCGGTAGCCGCGTGCCGGTAGCCCTGAAAATCTTCCTGATGGCGCTGGCGATCATCGATGACCTGGGCGCCATTGTGATTATCGCGCTGTTCTACACCAGCGATCTGTCGATCCTGTCCCTGAGCGTCGCTGCCGGGGCGATTGCGGTGCTGGCGCTGCTGAACATCTTCAATGTTCGCCGCATCGGTATCTATATCCTGGTGGGGATGGTGCTGTGGACGGCGGTGCTGAAATCGGGCGTGCACGCTACGCTGGCAGGTGTGATCGTCGGCTTCTTCGTGCCGCTTAAGCCGCAGGACGGCAAGTCGCCTGCCAAACAGCTGGAGCACGTGCTGCACCCGTGGGTTGCCTTTATGATCCTGCCGCTGTTTGCGTTTGCCAACGCGGGCGTTTCCCTCGGCGGCGTGACGCTGGACGGGCTGACGTCCGTGCTGCCGCTAGGCATTATTGCCGGGCTGTTTATCGGTAAGCCGCTGGGCATTAGCCTCTTCTGCTGGCTGGCGACGAAGCTGAAGCTGGCGTCATTGCCGCACGGCACAACCTTTGGTCAAATTATGGCCGTCGGCGTGCTGTGTGGAATCGGGTTTACGATGTCGATCTTTATCTCGACCCTTGCGTTTGGCGCGCATGCGCCTGAGCTGATCGTCTGGGCGAAACTCGGCATTCTTATTGGGTCATTACTGGCCGCGGTAATCGGTTATACCTTGCTGAAGGTAAAATTGTCCGGACAGGCCGTCCGGGCATAACGGAACACCGGGAGGAGGCGATCCTTCTCCCGATACACACTCAGGGAGAGAAGACGCGATGTCTCATTTAAATTACAACCATCTGTACTACTTCTGGCACGTCTATAAGCAGGGCTCGGTGGTAGGAGCGGCAGAGGCGCTCTATCTGACGCCGCAAACCATCACCGGGCAAATCAAGGCGCTGGAAGAGCGTTTGCAGGGCAAGCTGTTCAAGCGTAAGGGGCGTGGGATTGAACCCAGCGAACTGGGCGAGCTGGTGTTTCGCTACGCGGACAAGATGTTCACCCTGAGCCAGGAGATGCTGGATATTGTCAACTACCGCAAAGAGTCGAACCTGCTCTTTGACGTGGGCGTGGCGGATGCGCTGTCCAAACGGCTGGTGAGCGGCGTGCTGGACGCGGCGGTGGTTGAAGATGAACAAATTCATCTGCGCTGCTTTGAATCCACCCACGAGATGCTGCTGGAACAGCTAAGCCAGCACAAGCTGGATATGATTATCTCGGATTGTCCGATTGATTCCACCCAGCAGGAAGGGCTGTTCTCGGTAAAAATTGGCGAATGCGGCGTGAGCTTCTGGTGCATTAATCCGCCGCCGGAAAAACCGTTCCCCGCGTGCCTTGAAGAGCGCCGCCTGCTGGTGCCGGGAAGGCGCTCAATGCTGGGACGCAAGCTGCTGAACTGGTTTAACTCGCAGGGGCTAAAGGTCGAAATTCTCGGAGAGTTTGACGATGCGGCGCTGATGAAAGCCTTTGGCGAAGCGCATAACGCCATCTTCGTTGCGCCGACGCTGTACGCGCACGATCTCTATTCGGACGATAAGATTACGGAGATAGGCAGAGTGGATAACGTGATGGAGGAGTATCACGCCATATTTGCCGAAAGGATGATTCAGCACCCGGCGGTGCAGCGAATCTGTAACCGTGACTACTCGGCGCTGTTTACGCCACCGGCAATCTGAAGGCATAAAAAAACCCGCGTTAAGCGGGTTCTTTAAACAAGCAACAACAAGTAGCGATTAAGCCAGTTTGTTGATCTGCGCGGTCAGGTTTGCTTTATGACGCGCTGCTTTGTTTTTGTGGATCAGACCTTTAGCAGCCTGACGATCCACGATTGGTTGCATTTCGTTAAATGCGTTCTGCGCTGCAGCTTTGTCGCCTGCTTCGATTGCTGCGTATACTTTCTTGATGAAAGTACGCATCATAGAGCGACGGCTTGCGTTGTGCTTACGAGCCTTTTCAGACTGAACGGCACGTTTCTTAGCTGATTTGATATTAGCCAAGTCCAACTCCCAAATATGTTCTATGTGGACAATTCAAAGGCCGAGGAATATGCCCTCTTTGCCTTCTTTTGTCAATGGATTTGTGCAAATAAGCGCCGTTAATTAGCGACGCTACGTTACGTAGTGATGGCGCAGGATTCTACCAGCTTGTCTTCCCTGAATACAGCCTTTCGGCATAAAAATCGCAGTTCACGAGCAGATTTTTTCGCTGCGAAAGGTCAGCCTGATGAAATCATTACGGCTTTCTGTTTTGCGCGAACAATCGCCGGTTAACCTTAACCGCTGTACAAGGTATACTTTGGCGATTTTCACTGTTTTGAGCCAGACATGAAGCTGATACGCGGCATACATAATCTCAGCAGCGCACCGCACGGGTGCGTGCTGACTATTGGTAATTTCGACGGCGTGCATCGTGGTCATCAGGCGCTGTTGCAGGGATTGCGTAAAGAAGGGGAGGCCCGCGGCCTGCCTGTTGTAGTGATGATTTTCGAGCCGCAGCCGCTGGAGCTGTTCGCGGGCGATAAATCTCCCGCCCGCCTCACTCGCCTGCGCGAGAAGTTGCGCTATCTGGCGGAGTCCGGCGTGGACTATGTATTGTGTGTACGTTTCGATCGCCGCTTTGCCGCGCTGACAGCACAAAATTTCGTCAGCGACCTGCTGGTTAAGCGCCTTGGCGTGCAGTTTCTCGCCGTGGGCGATGATTTCCGCTTTGGCGCTGGTCGTCAGGGCGATTTCTTGCTATTACAGAAGGCTGGTCTGGAGTACGGTTTTGACGTCACCAGCGCGATGACCTTCTGCGAAGGCGGCGTGCGCGTCAGCAGCACGGCGGTTCGCCGGGCACTGGCCGATGATGAACTGGATACGGCTGAAACCCTGCTGGGGCATCCGTTTACTATCTCTGGTCGCGTGGTCCATGGCGATGCGCTGGGCCGCACGATAGGCTTCCCGACGGCGAATATACCGCTGCGTCGTCAGGTTTCCCCGGTTAAAGGGGTTTATGCGGTGGAAGTGGCAGGACTGGGCGATAAGCCGTTCTACGGCGTCGCCAACATTGGCACGCGTCCGACCGTCGCGGGTGTGCGTCAACAGCTAGAAGTGCACCTGCTGGACGTTGTAATGGACCTGTATGGTCGCCATATAGATGTGATACTGCGTAAAAAAATACGCAACGAGCAGCGATTTGGTTCGCTGGATGAACTAAAAGCGCAAATTGCGCGAGATGAATTGACGGCCCGCGAGTTTTTTGGGCTTTGAACCCGGCTTAACTGCCTACGTGATAAATACGGAACCGAGAATCTGATGAGTGACTATAAATCAACCCTGAATTTGCCGGAAACAGGGTTCCCGATGCGCGGCGATCTCGCCAAGCGCGAACCGGGAATGCTGGCGCGTTGGACCGATGATGACCTGTACGGCATCATTCGTGCAGCCAAAAAAGGCAAAAAAACCTTCATTCTGCATGATGGCCCTCCATATGCGAATGGCAGCATTCATATTGGTCACTCGGTTAACAAGATTCTGAAAGACATTATCGTGAAGTCCAAAGGGCTCACGGGCTATGACTCGCCTTACGTTCCAGGCTGGGACTGCCACGGTCTGCCAATCGAGCTGAAAGTGGAGCAAGAGTTCGGCAAGCCGGGTGAGAAGTTCACCGCCGCCGAGTTCCGTGCGAAGTGTCGCGAATATGCAGCCACGCAGGTCGACGGTCAGCGCGCTGACTTCATCCGTCTGGGCGTGCTAGGCGACTGGTCGCACCCGTACCTGACCATGGATTTCAAAACTGAAGCCAACATTATCCGTGCGCTGGGCAAAATCATCGGTAACGGTCACCTGCATAAAGGCGCTAAGCCGGTGCACTGGTGCGTGGACTGCCGCTCTGCGCTGGCAGAAGCGGAAGTGGAGTATTACGACAAAACTTCCCCATCTATCGACGTGGCGTTCCATGCCGTCGATCAGGATGCGGTGAAGGCTAAATTTGGCGTCTCCTCGGTAAACGGCCCGATCTCTCTGGTGATCTGGACCACCACTCCGTGGACTCTGCCTGCCAACCGTGCGATCTCCCTGTCCGGTGAGTTCGAATACGCACTGGTGCAGATTGACGGTCAGGCGGTTATCTTGGCGAAAGATCTGGTTGAGAGCGTGCTGAAGCGCGCGCATATCAGTGACTACACCGTGCTGGGCACCGTGAAAGGTGACGCCCTGGAGCTGATGCGCTTCAAGCACCCGTTCCTGGACTTCGACGTTCCGGCGATCCTGGGCGATCACGTGACGCTGGAAGCGGGTACCGGTGCGGTGCATACCGCCGGTGGCCACGGTCCTGACGACTACAACATCAGCCTGAAGTACGGTCTGGAAATCGCTAACCCGGTCGGCCCGGACGGTTCTTACCTGCCTGGCACCTACCCGGCGCTGGATGGTATCAACGTCTTCAAAGCGAACGACATTATCGTCGACATGCTGCGTACCAGCGGCGCGCTGCTGCACGTAGAAAAAATGCAGCACAGCTATCCGTGCTGCTGGCGTCACAAAACCCCAATCATCTTCCGTGCGACCCCGCAGTGGTTCGTCAGTATGGATCAGAAAGGCCTGCGCGAGCAGTCTCTGAAAGAGATCAAAGGCGTGCAGTGGATCCCTGACTGGGGCCAGGCGCGTATCGAATCCATGGTAGCTAACCGTCCTGACTGGTGTATCTCCCGTCAGCGTACCTGGGGTGTACCGATGTCTCTGTTCGTGCACAAAGAGACGCAGGAGCTGCACCCGAACACCCTGGAACTGATGGAAGAAGTAGCGAAGCGCGTCGAAGTTGACGGCATTCAGGCGTGGTGGGATCTCGACGCCCGCGACATCCTGGGCGCTGATGCAGATAACTACGAGAAAGTGCCGGATACCCTGGACGTGTGGTTCGACTCCGGGTCGACCCACTCCTCCGTGGTTGACGTGCGTCCGGAATTCGCCGGTCACGCTGCCGATATGTATCTGGAAGGGTCGGACCAACACCGCGGCTGGTTCATGTCATCTCTGATGATCTCCACCGCCATGAAGGGTAAAGCGCCTTACCGTCAGGTACTGACTCACGGCTTCACCGTGGATGGTCAGGGCCGTAAGATGTCCAAATCTATCGGTAACACCGTTTCTCCGCAGGATGTGATGAACAAACTGGGCGCAGACATCCTGCGTCTGTGGGTGGCGTCGACCGACTACACCGGCGAAATGGCGGTGTCTGACGAGATCCTGAAGCGTGCTGCCGACAGCTATCGTCGTATCCGTAACACCGCGCGCTTCCTGCTGGCGAACCTGAACGGGTTCGATCCGGCAAAAGACATGGTGAAACCGGAAGAGATGGTGGTGCTGGACCGCTGGGCGGTAGGCTGTGCGAAAGCGGCGCAGGACGATATCCTGAAAGCCTATGAGTCTTACGACTTCCACGAAGTGGTGCAGCGCCTGATGCGCTTCTGCTCCATCGAGATGGGCTCGTTCTACCTCGACATCATCAAAGACCGCCAGTACACCGCGAAAGCGGACAGCGTGGCGCGTCGTAGCTGCCAGACCGCGCTGTTCCACATCGCAGAAGCGCTGGTACGCTGGATGGCGCCGATCATGTCCTTCACCGCGGATGAAATCTGGGGCTATCTGCCTGGCGACCGTGAGAAGTATGTCTTCACGGGTGAGTGGTACGAAGGTCTGTTCGATCTCTCCAGCACCGAAGCGATGAACGATGCCTTCTGGGACGAGCTGCTGAAGGTGCGTGGCGAAGTGAACAAGGTTATCGAGCAGGCGCGTGCAGACAAGAAAGTCGGCGGCTCTCTGGAAGCGGCAGTCACGCTGTACGCTGAACCGGAGCTGGCGGCGAAGCTGATCGCGCTGGGCGATGAATTACGATTTGTCCTGTTGACCTCCGGTGCGAAAGTTGCAGATTATGCCGAGGCTTCTGCTGATGCTCAGCAGAGCGAACTGCTCAAAGGACTGAAAGTCGCGCTGAGCAAAGCCGACGGTGAGAAATGCCCGCGTTGCTGGCATTACACTACCGATGTCGGTCAGGTGGCGGAACACGCAGACATCTGCGGACGCTGTGTAAGCAACGTCGCCGGTGACGGCGAAAAACGTAAGTTTGCCTGATGAGTAAAACTCTCTGTTCAACAGGACTGCGCTGGCTGTGGCTGGTTGTGGTGGTGCTGATTATCGATCTGGGCAGCAAATTCCTGATACTCCAGAATTTTTCTCTGGGGGAGACGGTCCCGCTGTTCCCGTCGCTTAACCTGCACTACGCGCGTAACTACGGCGCAGCGTTTAGTTTCCTTGCCGACAGCGGTGGCTGGCAGCGCTGGTTCTTTGCAGGTATCGCTCTCGGTATCTGCGTGATCCTGGCGGTGCTGATGTACCGCTCGAAGGCCACGCAAAAGCTGAATAACATCGCCTACGCGCTGATCATTGGCGGCGCGCTGGGCAACCTGTTTGACCGCCTGTGGCACGGCTTTGTGGTCGATATGATTGACTTCTACGTCGGCGACTGGCATTTCGCGACCTTTAACCTGGCCGATACGGCAATTTGTATCGGTGCGGCGTTAATCGTGCTGGAAGGCTTCTTGCCTAAACCGGCTGCGAAAGAGCAGGCGTAACACACTCGCCCGGTGGTGTAATGCCACCGGGCAAAACAAGCGAGCAATTTGCATGTCTAAATCCGTACAGAGCAACAGCGCGGTTCTCGTTCACTTCACGCTGAAGCTGGATGACGGCTCTACGGCCGAATCCACCCGCAACAACGGCAAACCGGCCCTGTTTCGTCTTGGTGATACCTCCCTGTCTGAAGGTCTTGAGCAGCAGCTTCTCGGTCTGAAAGAGGGTGAGAAAAAAGCCTTTTCGCTGGAGCCGGATGCCGCGTTTGGCGTGCCGAGTCCGGACCTGATCCAGTATTTCTCGCGCCGCGAATTTATGGACGCAGGTGAACCGGAAATCGGCGCGATTATGCTCTTTACCGCTATGGACGGCAGCGAAATGCCTGGCGTGATCCGCGAAATCAACGGCGACTCTATTACCGTTGACTTCAACCATCCGCTTGCCGGGCGTACCGTTCATTTTGATGTTGAAGTGCTGGAAATCGATCCTGCGCTGGAGGCCTGAAATGCAGATCCTGTTGGCTAACCCGCGCGGCTTCTGCGCCGGTGTAGACCGCGCTATCAGCATTGTTGAAAACGCGCTGGAGATTTACGGCGCGCCGATTTATGTGCGTCACGAAGTGGTTCATAACCGCTATGTGGTCGACAGCCTGCGCGAGCGCGG
This sequence comes from Enterobacter sp. N18-03635, assembly GCF_004006055.1. NCBI lineage: Bacteria > Pseudomonadati > Pseudomonadota > Gammaproteobacteria > Enterobacterales > Enterobacteriaceae > Enterobacter > Enterobacter sp. N18-03635. Next base: position 698,703 of record NZ_CP034769.1, read on the forward strand.
CGCAATTTTTATTGAGCAGATCAGCGAAGTACCGGACGGTGCGATTCTGATCTTCTCCGCGCACGGTGTCTCTCAGGCGGTCCGTAACGAAGCAAAAAGCCGCGACCTGACCGTCTTCGATGCTACCTGTCCGCTGGTGACAAAAGTGCATATGGAAGTGGCGCGCGCCAGCCGTCGTGGTGAAGAGTCGATTTTGATTGGCCATGCCGGTCATCCGGAAGTCGAAGGCACCATGGGCCAGTACAGCAACCCGGAAGGGGGGATGTATCTGGTTGAGTCGCCTGAAGATGTCCTTACGCTGAACGTGAAAAACGAAGCGCGTCTGTCGTTTATGACCCAGACGACGCTCTCCGTAGACGATACCTCAGACGTGATTGACGCCCTGCGTCAGCGCTTCCCGAAAATCGTCGGCCCGCGTAAGGATGATATCTGCTACGCAACCACTAACCGTCAGGAAGCGGTGCGCGCGCTGGCTGAACAGGCGGATGTGGTGCTCGTGGTCGGCTCCAAAAACTCATCTAACTCCAACCGTCTGGCCGAACTGGCGCAACGCATGGGGAAAATGGCTTTCCTGATTGATGACGCGTCGGATATTCAGGAAGCGTGGGTTAAAGACGCGGCCTGTGTCGGCGTGACGGCCGGGGCGTCTGCGCCAGATATTCTGGTTCAGAACGTCATTTCCCGTCTGCAGGAGCTGGGCGGTGGCGAAGCGGTGCCGCTGGAAGGTCGTGAAGAGAACATCGTTTTCGAAGTCCCGAAAGAACTGCGCATCGACGCCCGCGAAGTTGAATAGTCCTTTTTCTGATGAAAGGCCAGCACCTCCTGTGCTGGCCTTTTTTTTACCCGTTACTTTATCGTGACGACAAAATCATGTCTTTTACTGATATTTAAGTCGGTTTCACGTTAAATTCTAATTATCGGTGTTTTCAGTTGGCAGTGCTTCTCAAGGCTGGTTAATCTGAAAACGGTTTACATCATTTTAACGTAAGAGAATAACTATGCATGATGCACAGATCCGTGTCGCCATTGCGGGCGCGGGTGGACGTATGGGCCGTCAGCTTATTCAGGCGGCACTTCAGATGGATGGCGTAGCGCTTGGCGCGGCACTGGAGCGAGAAGGTTCTTCGCTTCTGGGGACCGATGCCGGTGAGCTGGCGGGCGCTGGCCACACGGGTGTTACCGTGCAAAGCAGTCTGGAAGCGGTAAAAGAGGACTTCGATGTATTCATCGATTTTACCCGCCCGGAAGGGACGCTCACGCATCTGGCGTTTTGTCGTCAACACGGCAAGGGGATGGTGATCGGCACCACCGGTTTTGACGATGCGGGCAAACAGGCTATCCAGGATGCATCAAAAGAGATTGCGATTGTCTTCGCGGCAAACTTCAGCGTGGGCGTTAACGTCATGCTGAAGCTTCTGGAGAAGGCCGCGAAGGTGATGGGCAATTATACCGATATCGAGATTGTAGAAGCTCACCACCGTTACAAGGTTGATGCGCCATCTGGCACGGCGCTGGCGATGGGCGAAGCGATTGCTCATGCACTTGATAAAGATTTAAAAGACTGCGCGGTCTATACCCGCGAAGGTTACACCGGCGAACGCGTGCCTGGCACCATTGGTTTCGCAACCGTGCGAGCGGGTGACATCGTCGGCGAACACACGGCGATGTTCGCCGATATTGGCGAACGTGTCGAAATTACGCATAAAGCCTCAAGTCGAATGACGTTCGCCAACGGCGCCGTACGTTCCGCTTTGTGGCTTAAAAGTAAGAAAAGCGGTCTTTTTGATATGCGAGATGTGCTCGATCTCAACAATTTGTAAGCATTATTACCCATCGTGATGTGGTTATTGCAGTCGTAATTGTTTGATTGCATAGGGCAATATTTTATTGCCCTTTTATTTTATCTGTTTCATGTGTTATTTTTAATTAAGCCTCTAAATTTCTTTATCTTGTAGCGTTTTAACGTTGCTGAAATGTAAATTTTGACCATCCAGTCCACTTTTTCATGCTCCAACACGACATTTTTTATTAAACCAGGCGCGCAAGCGTTTTCCGCGGTGATTTACATGATCTTTTTGTCGCTTAAGCTGCAATACCCTCGCCAGGGCTGCAAAACACTAAACAAAATATCCGTTTTAAGTTGACTTTTACCCACCAAATCTCCAGAATGCCGCCGTTTGCCAAAAATCCGCTGGCAACACATTTGCATTGATTCATGACACGGTTATGAATTAATATGCAAATAAAGTGAGTGAATATTCTCTGGAGGGTGTTTTGATTAAGTCAGCGCTATTGGTTCTGGAAGACGGAACCCAGTTTATCGGTCGGGCCATAGGGGCAACGGGTTCGGCGGTTGGGGAAGTCGTTTTCAATACTTCAATGACCGGTTATCAAGAAATCCTCACTGATCCTTCCTATTCTCGCCAAATCGTTACTCTTACTTATCCTCATATCGGCAATGTCGGCACCAATGCGGCTGACGAAGAATCCTCTCAGGTACATGCGCAAGGCTTGGTCATCCGCGACCTGCCGCTGATTGCCAGCAACTTCCGCAATACCGAAGATCTTTCTTCTTACCTGAAGCGCCATAACATCGTGGCGATTGCCGATATCGATACCCGTAAGCTAACGCGTCTGCTGCGCGAGAAGGGTGCACAGAACGGCTGCATCATCGCGGGTGATAACCTCGATGCGGCGCTGGCGCTGGAAAAAGCGAAAGCCTTCCCTGGCCTGAACGGCATGGACCTGGCGAAAGAAGTGACTACTGCTGAAGCCTACAGCTGGACTCAGGGTAGCTGGACGCTGGAAGGCGACCTGCCGGAAGCGAAAAAAGAGAGCGAGCTGCCGTTCCACGTGGTGGCCTACGATTTCGGCGCCAAGCGCAACATCCTGCGCATGCTGGTTGACCGCGGCTGCCGCCTGACGGTGGTTCCGGCACAAACGTCTGCCGAAGACGTGCTGAAGATGAATCCGGACGGTATTTTCCTGTCCAACGGTCCTGGCGACCCGGCGCCGTGCGATTACGCCATCGCCGCCATCAAGTCCTTCCTGGAAACCGACATCCCGGTATTCGGCATCTGCCTCGGCCATCAGCTGCTGGCGCTGGCGAGCGGTGCGAACACCGTTAAGATGAAGTTCGGCCACCACGGTGGTAACCACCCGGTGAAAGACATCGATAACAACACGGTGATGATCACCGCGCAGAACCACGGCTTTGCCGTCGACGAAGCCTCAATGCCGGCTAACCTGCGCGTGACCCATAAGTCGCTGTTCGATGGCACCCTGCAGGGTATCCACCGTACCGATAAGCCAGCATTCAGCTTCCAGGGCCACCCTGAAGCCAGCCCGGGCCCACACGACGCCGCGCCGCTGTTCGATCACTTCATCGAACTTATCGAGCAATACCGTAAGACAGCTAAATAATCAGGAGCCGAGAAGACAATGCCAAAACGTACAGACATAAAAAGCATCCTGATCCTTGGCGCTGGCCCGATCGTGATCGGCCAGGCCTGCGAATTCGACTATTCCGGCGCGCAGGCGTGTAAAGCCCTGCGCGAAGAGGGTTACCGCGTTATCCTGGTGAACTCCAACCCGGCAACCATCATGACCGACCCGGAAATGGCAGATGCAACCTACATCGAGCCGATTCACTGGGAAGTCGTGCGTAAAATCATCGAGAAAGAGCGTCCGGACGCGGTGCTGCCAACCATGGGCGGCCAGACGGCGCTGAACTGTGCGCTGGAGCTGGAGCGTCAGGGCGTGCTGGAAGAGTTCGGCGTGACCATGATCGGCGCGACCGCCGACGCCATTGATAAAGCAGAAGACCGTCGCCGCTTCGACGTGGCGATGAAGAAAATCGGCCTCGACACCGCGCGTTCCGGTATCGCACATAACATGGAAGAAGCGCTGGCCGTTGCCGCTGAAGTGGGTTATCCGTGCATCATCCGTCCATCGTTCACCATGGGCGGCACCGGCGGCGGTATCGCCTACAACCGTGAAGAGTTCGAAGAGATTTGTGAGCGCGGTCTTGATCTCTCCCCAACCAAAGAGCTGCTGATTGACGAGTCGCTGATTGGCTGGAAAGAGTACGAGATGGAAGTGGTGCGTGATAAAAACGACAACTGTATCATCGTCTGCTCCATCGAAAACTTCGATGCGATGGGTATTCACACCGGTGACTCCATCACCGTTGCGCCAGCCCAGACCCTGACCGACAAAGAGTATCAAATCATGCGTAACGCCTCGATGGCGGTACTGCGTGAAATCGGCGTGGAAACCGGCGGTTCTAACGTGCAATTCTCGGTTAACCCGAAAACAGGCCGCCTGATTGTTATCGAAATGAACCCGCGCGTGTCCCGTTCCTCCGCGCTGGCCTCTAAAGCGACCGGCTTCCCGATTGCGAAAGTGGCGGCGAAACTGGCGGTGGGTTACACCCTCGACGAGCTGATGAACGACATCACCGGTGGCCGCACGCCTGCGTCCTTCGAGCCGTCCATCGACTACGTTGTGACCAAAATTCCTCGCTTCAACTTCGAGAAATTCGCGGGCGCGAACGACCGTCTGACCACCCAGATGAAATCTGTCGGTGAAGTGATGGCGATTGGCCGCACCCAGCAGGAATCCCTGCAGAAAGCGCTGCGCGGCCTGGAAGTGGGCGCGACCGGCTTTGACCCGAAAGTGAGTCTGGACGACCCGGAAGCGCTGACTAAAATTCGCCGCGAGCTGAAAGACGCGGGCGCAGAGCGTATCTGGTACATCGCCGATGCCTTCCGTGCGGGCCTGTCCGTGGACGGCGTGTTCAACCTGACCAACATCGACCGCTGGTTCCTGGTGCAGATTGAAGAGCTGGTCCGTCTGGAAGAACAGGTTGCCGAGCTGGGCATCACCGGTCTGGACGCTGACTTCCTGCGCGTGCTGAAGCGTAAAGGCTTCGCCGACGCGCGTCTGGCTAAGCTGGCGGGCGTGCGTGAAGCAGAAATCCGCAAGCTGCGCGACCAGTACAACTTGCACCCGGTCTACAAGCGCGTGGACACCTGTGCAGCTGAATTCTCGACCGACACCGCGTACATGTACTCCACCTATGAAGACGAGTGCGAAGCGAACCCGTCAGTCGACCGCGACAAGATTATGGTGCTGGGCGGCGGTCCAAACCGTATCGGCCAGGGCATCGAGTTCGACTACTGCTGCGTACACGCCTCGCTGGCGCTGCGCGAAGACGGTTACGAGACCATCATGGTCAACTGTAACCCTGAAACGGTTTCTACCGACTACGACACCTCTGACCGCCTCTACTTCGAGCCGGTTACCCTGGAAGACGTGCTGGAAATCGTGCGCATCGAGAAGCCAAAAGGCGTTATCGTGCAGTACGGTGGCCAGACTCCGCTGAAGCTGGCGCGCGCGCTGGAAGCGGCGGGCGTACCGGTTATCGGCACCAGCCCGGATGCGATTGACCGCGCGGAAGACCGCGAGCGTTTCCAGCAGGCGGTTGACCGTCTGAAGCTGAAACAGCCGGCGAACGCCACCGTGACCGCTATCGAACAGGCCGTTGAGAAGGCGAAAGAGATTGGCTACCCGCTGGTGGTGCGTCCTTCCTACGTGCTGGGCGGCCGCGCGATGGAAATCGTTTATGACGAAGCCGACCTGCGTCGCTACTTCCAGACCGCAGTGAGCGTTTCCAACGATGCGCCAGTGCTGCTTGACCGCTTCCTCGACGACGCGGTGGAAGTAGACGTTGACGCCATCTGCGATGGCGAAATGGTGCTGATTGGCGGCATCATGGAGCATATCGAGCAGGCAGGCGTGCACTCCGGCGACTCCGCCTGTTCTCTGCCAGCGTACACCCTGAGCCAGGAGATTCAGGACGTGATGCGCCAGCAGGTGCAGAAGCTGGCCTTCGAGCTGCAGGTTCGCGGCCTGATGAACGTCCAGTTCGCGGTGAAAGACAACGAAGTCTACCTGATTGAAGTCAACCCGCGTGCGGCACGTACCGTACCGTTCGTCTCCAAAGCCACCGGCGTACCGCTGGCGAAAGTGGCGGCGCGCGTGATGGCGGGCCAGACGCTGGCGCAGCAGGGTGTGACCAAAGAGATCATTCCACCGTACTACTCGGTGAAAGAAGTGGTGCTGCCGTTCAACAAATTCCCGGGCGTTGACCCGCTGTTAGGGCCAGAAATGCGCTCTACCGGTGAAGTGATGGGCGTGGGCCGCACCTTTGCCGAAGCGTTCGCGAAGGCGCAGCTGGGCAGTAGCTCTACCATGAGAAAATCAGGCCGTGCGCTGCTCTCCGTTCGCGAAGGCGACAAAGAGCGCGTGGTTGACCTGGCCGCCAAGCTGCTGAAACAGGGCTTCGAGCTGGACGCAACCCACGGTACGGCGATTGTGCTGGGTGAAGCCGGTATTAACCCGCGTCTGGTGAACAAGGTGCATGAAGGCCGTCCGCACATCCAGGACCGTATCAAGAATGGCGAATACACCTACATCATCAACACCACCGCAGGCCGCCAGGCGATTGAAGACTCCAAGCTGATTCGCCGCAGCGCGCTGCAGTACAAGGTGCACTACGACACCACCCTGAACGGCGGTTTCGCAACGGCTATGGCGCTGAACGCGGATGCTACCGAGAAGGTGATTTCAGTGCAGGAAATGCACGCGCAGATTAGCAAGTAAGTACAAATGCCCGGTGCCGTTCGGCTGCCGGGCATTCTCCCCATCTTCAGAACCTTCTGGTTTTTCATCCGGTTTCAGTCAGTTAACCTAAAATGGTTAGGTCGATAACGAAATTCAACTGAGAGCAGGGGAAAACACCATGCAAAATAAATTACTGATCGCTTCCGTTCTGGCTGCTACGGCAATGTTTACCGTTGCGGGCTGTTCGTCTAATCAGGCCGTAAAAACCACCGATGGCAAAACCATTGTCACCGACGGCAAACCGCAGGTGGATGACGATACCGGTCTGGTGTCGTACAAAAACGCCGAAACCGGTCAAACCGAGCAGATTAACCGCGACCAGGTGAAATCCATGGGCGAGCTGGATAACTAATTCAGAATTCTGACGTAAGCCCGTCAATAATATTCACTATTAGCCTGTTGAATTACTGACTACACTCTTTTGTTAAAAGAAAGCAGTAACAACAGGCTAATCAATGATTCTGATAATTTATGCCCATCCTTATCCGCAGCACTCGCATGCGAATAAGCGGATGCTTGAGCAGGTAAGGACGCTTGATAACGTAGAGATACGTTCCCTCTATCAACTTTATCCCGATTTTAATATCGATATCGCCGCCGAGCAGGAGGCGCTTTCTCGTGCCGATCTGATTATCTGGCAGCACCCCATGCAGTGGTACAGCACGCCCCCGCTGCTGAAACTGTGGATTGATAAAGTCTTCTCCCACGGCTGGGCGTATGGACACAACGGCCATGCGCTAAAAGGGAAAAGCCTGATGTGGGCGGTCACCACCGGCGGTGGGGAAAGCCATTTTGATATCGGTTCCTTCCCGGGTTTTGACGTCCTGGCGCAGCCGCTGCAGGCGACAGCGCTCTATTGCGGTTTGAACTGGCTCCCGCCTTTTGCGATGCACTGCACGTTTGTTTGCGACGATGAAACGCTACAGGCGCAGGCTCGCCATTATAAACAACGCTTACTTGAGTGGCAGGAGACGCACCATGGATAGCCATACGCTGATACAGGCGCTGATTTACCTCGGCGCGGCGGCGCTGATTGTGCCCGTGGCGGTACGCCTGGGGCTGGGCTCTGTTCTCGGCTATCTGATTGCGGGCTGCGTCATTGGGCCGTGGGGCTTTCGACTGGTCACGGATGCCGAGGCGATTCTCCATTTTGCTGAAATCGGCGTTGTGCTGATGCTGTTTGTGATTGGCCTGGAGCTCGATCCCCAGAGGTTGTGGAAGCTTCGCGCCTCGGTATTTGGCGGAGGGGCACTGCAGATGGTGGCCTGCGGCCTGCTGCTGGGTGGGTTCTGCATCCTGCTGGGTATGGGCTGGAAAGTGGCAGAGCTCATCGGCATGACGCTGGCGCTCTCCTCAACGGCTATTGCCATGCAGGCGATGAACGAGCGAAATCTGACGGTATCCCAGATGGGACGTAGCGCGTTCTCGGTGCTGCTGTTCCAGGATATTGCCGCTATTCCGCTGGTGGCGATGATCCCGCTGCTGGCAGCCAGCGGTTCCTCTACCACGCTGGGCGCTTTCGCGCTGTCGGCACTGAAGGTGGCGGGCGCGCTGGCGCTGGTGGTGCTGCTTGGCCGTTACGTGACCCGCCCGCTGCTGCGGTTTGTTGCCCGTTCAGGCCTGCGCGAAGTGTTCAGCGCCGTGGCGCTGTTCCTGGTGTTTGGCTTTGGTTTGCTGCTGGAGGAAGCCGGGCTGTCGATGGCGATGGGGGCGTTCCTGGCAGGCGTCCTGCTGGCGAGCTCGGAATACCGTCACGCGCTGGAAAGCGATATCGAGCCGTTTAAAGGCTTGCTGCTGGGGCTGTTTTTCATCGGCGTCGGGATGTCCGTCGACTTCGGCACGCTGGTGACGCACCCGCTGCGGATCGTCATCCTGCTCGTCGGCTTCCTGATCATTAAAATGGTAATGCTGTGGCTGATTGCGCGTCCGCTGAAGGTTCCAAATAAGCAGCGCAGCTGGTTTGCGGTTCTGCTGGGGCAGGGGAGCGAATTTGCGTTTGTGGTTTTTGGCGCTGCGCAGATGGCAAACGTGCTCGATCCCGAGTGGGCGAAAGCGCTGACGCTGGCGGTCGCGCTCTCGATGGCCGCAACGCCCGTTCTGCTGGTGGTGCTGACGCGTCTGGAAAAATCGGGTAGCGAGCAGGAGCGCGAAGCCGATGAAATTGACGAAGAACAGCCGCGCGTCATCATTGCCGGATTTGGCCGCTACGGGCAGATCGTTGGCCGTCTGCTGCTGTCCAGCGGGGTGAAGATGGTTATCCTCGATCACGACCCCGACCATGTCGATACTCTGCGTAAATTTGATATGAAGGTATTTTACGGCGATGCGACCCGCGTCGATCTATTGGAATCCGCCGGTGCGGCCAAAGCGGAGGTATTGATTAACGCGATTGACGATCCGGAGACCAGCATGCAGATGGTGGAAATGGCGAAAGAACATTTCCCGGATCTGACCATTATTTCCCGTGCCCGCGATGTGGATCATTATATCCGTCTCAGGCAAGCGGGCGTAGAAGCCCCTGAGCGTGAAACCTTCGAAGGCGCGCTGAAATCCGGCCGTATGGCGCTGGAAAATCTGGGGCTCGGCGCGTATGAAGCGCGTGAGCGTGCGGACCTGTTCCGCCGCTTTAACACCGAGATGGTCGAAGAGATGGCGGCGATGGCCGGGAGTACGGCCACCGAGCGCGCGGCGGTGTTTAAACGCACCAGCGCCATGCTGACGGAAATCATTAACGAGGACCGTAATCACCTGTCGCTGATCCAGCGTCACGGCTGGCAGGGCACGGAAGAGGGCAAGCATACCGGCGATCCGTCTGACGAACCGGAGAGTAAACCTTCCGCGTGAAGTGGAGTTGCCAGCAATATTAAAAAATTTCTTTATCTTTACTCTGCCGCCAGTCGACGAAAGATTAAGCTTTCCGTATAGTGGCGGCAATTTTTTGCATCCGGGAAATTTTCAATGATCAGTCTGATTGCAGCGCTGGCGGTGGACCGCGTTATCGGTATGGAAAATGCCATGCCGTGGAACCTGCCTGCCGATCTCGCATGGTTTAAACGTACTACGTTAAACAAGCCGGTAGTGATGGGCCGCCTGACCTGGGAGTCGATTGGTCGTCCATTGCCGGGCCGTAAGAATATCGTTATCAGCAGCCAGCCGGGCACTGACGATCGCGTCGAATGGGTAAAATCAGTCGACGAGGCGATTGCTGCATGCGGCAATGCCGAAGAGATCATGGTGATCGGCGGTGGGCGCGTGTACGAGCAGTTCCTGCCAAAAGCGCAGAAGCTGTATCTGACCCACATTGATGCAGAAGTGGAAGGGGATACTCATTTCCCGGACTACGATCCGGACGAGTGGGAATCGGTATTCAGTGAATTCCACGACGCGGATGCACAGAACTCCCACAGCTACTGCTTCGAGATTCTGGAACGTCGTTAAGTGATTTTCCCTCTCCCGGCCGGGAGAGGGAATAGCGTATCAGGAGGCGACTGCCTCGCCTTCTCCTAAGTCCAGCTGTCGGTTGGACGGCTGCACAAAGTAAGCTTTATCTTCCCAGCGTAAACAGGTTAACTCTCCGCCCCAGCAGCATCCGGTATCCAGACCGTAAATCCCTTCCGGCGTTCCTTTTCCTTCCAGTGCCGCCCAGTGACCAAATACCACGCTGTACTCGCTTGTCACCGGCCCCGGAATGGCAAACCACGGTTTCAGCGGAGCGGGCGCACTTTCCGGCGTCTCTTTGGAATACATGTCCAGCTGTCCGTTCGGGAAGCAGAAGCGCATGCGGGTAAAGGCGTTGGTGATAAAGCGTAGACGGGCCAGACCGCTGAGATCCTCGCTCCAGTGGTTCGGCATATCGCCGTACATGGCATCGAGGAAGAAAGGATACGAGTCGCTTGCCAGCACCGCCTCAACGTCGCGCGCGCAGGTTTTCGCCGTCTCAAGATCCCATTGCGGGGTGATCCCGGCATGCGCCATGACCAGCTTTTTCTCCTCGTCGACCTGCAGCAGCGGCTGACGGCGAAGCCAGTTAATCAGATCGTCCGCGTCCGGCGCATCCAGCAGCGGAGTGAGGCGATCTTTAGGTTTGTTGCGGCTGATCCCGGCGAACACCGCCAGCAGATGTAAATCGTGATTGCCCAGCACCATGCGGACGCTGTCGCCCAGAGATTTGACGAAACGTAATACTTCAAGGGAGCCGGGGCCACGCGCGACTAAATCGCCCGTCAGCCAGAGCGTGTCCTGTCCTGGCGTAAAGTCGACCTGTTTTAATAATGCGATCAGTTCATCGTAGCAACCGTGAACGTCGCCAATCAGATATGTAGACATTAGATTAATGAATAAGTGTGGTTACGGCGAGACGGAACACGGGAATGGCAACGCGGAAATCATTGCCATCGACATCGACCATTTCATAATGGCCCTGCATCGTACCCATCGGCGTTTCAATCACCGCGCCGCTGGTGTACTGGTACTCTTCGCCAGGTGCGATGTGGGGCTGTTCACCGACCACACCTTCACCCTGAACTTCGATTTCGCGGCCATTGCCGTTGGTAATAAGCCAGTAGCGTCCGCGCAGCTGCACGGGCGTCCGCCCCAGATTGCGAATGGTCACGGTGTAAGCAAAGACAAAACGTTCTTCGTCCGGTGATGACTGTGATTCAACATAGACGCTTTGTACATGGACACATACGCGGGGCGAATCAATCATGGCTTAACTCTCCTTCGGCGGCGCATTATCGCTGATGTAATTAGCCAGCTTGCAGTATTGCTCTACGGAAATGTTCTCCGCACGCATTGCCGGGTCGATTCCCAGTTCGGCTAGCACCTCAACGGTAAAGGAATTGCTGAGGCTGTTACGGATCGTTTTACGACGCTGGTTAAAGGCTTCAGTGGTAATGCGGCTCAGTACACGCAGATCTTTAACCGGATACGGTTTCGTTTTGTGCGGTACAAGGCGCACAACCGCTGAATCCACTTTCGGTGGTGGTGTGAACGCTGACGGCGGTACTTCGAGTACCGGGATCACGTTGCAGTAATATTGTGCCATCACGCTTAAACGACCATACGCTTTACTGTTCGGGCCTGCAACCAGACGGTTAACAACCTCTTTTTGCAACATGAAGTGCATGTCGGCAATGGCATCAGTATAGCTAAAGAGGTGGAACATGAGCGGCGTGGAGATGTTGTACGGCAGGTTGCCGAAGACGCGCAGCGGCTGGCCCATTTTTTCCGACAGTTCGCCAAAGTTCATGGTCATGGCGTCCTGCTGATAGATGGTCAGCTTCGGCCCGAGGAACGGGTGCGTTTGCAGGCGAGCTGCCAGATCGCGGTCCAGTTCGATGACGGTCAGCTCGTCAAGGCGTTCGCCTACCGGCTCGGTCAGCGCGGCAAGACCCGGGCCGATTTCGACCATCGCCTGACCTTTTTGCGGATTAATAGCCGAGACAATGCTTTCGATCACGAACTGATCGTTAAGGAAGTTTTGCCCGAAACGTTTACGGGCTAAGTGGCCCTGATGGACTCGATTAGTCATTGAGTATTAACAATCATTTTGATGGCGAGATTAAGCGCCGTAATAAAACTGCCGACATCCGCTTTCCCCTGGCCTGCCAGATCCAGCGCAGTACCGTGGTCAACGGACGTTCGAATAAAGGGTAAACCGAGGGTGATATTCACCCCGCGGCCAAAGCCCTGGTATTTTAGCACGGGCAGGCCCTGATCGTGGTACATCGCGAGCACGGCGTCGGCATTATCCAGGTATTTCGGCTGGAAAAGAGTATCTGCAGGGAGCGGCCCGCTGAGGTTCATCCCCTTCGCCCGCATTTCGTTGAGCACCGGAATAATGGTGTCGATCTCTTCGGTGCCCATGTGCCCGCCTTCGCCGGCGTGCGGATTCAGGCCACAGACCAGCACATGCGGCTGCGGTATCCCAAACTTTGTCTGCAGATCGTGGTGCAAAATCCCGATGATCTCGCGCAGGAGTTCAGGGGTGATCGCATCCGGAATGGCTTTGATCGGCAGATGGGTGGTCACCAGCGCAACGCGCATTTCCTCCGTCGCCAGCATCATCACCACTTTCGGGCTACGTGAGCGCTCTTCGAAGAACTCCGTATGCCCGGTAAACGGTATACCCGCTTCGTTGATGACGCCTTTATGGACGGGACCGGTAATAAGGGCGGCAAATTCGCCCTTCAGGCAACCGTCGCAGGCGCGCGCCAGGGTTTCCACGACATAGTGGCCGTTTTCCGTGCTGAGTTGTCCCGGAATAACCGGTGTACGAAGCGGAACAGAAAGAAGGGTGAGTGTACCGGCTTGCTGCGGTGCAGGCTGTTGGCCTTCAACGTAAGGGATAAGCGTTAAAGGCAGACCGAGCAGCGTTGCCCGGTCTTGTAACAGTGTTGCATCGGCGCAGACAACAAGTTCTACAGGCCAGCTGCGCTGGGCGAGCTGGACAACGAGGTCAGGCCCAATCCCGGCGGGTTCGCCGGGCGTGATCACAACACGATGCTGTTTCATTAGTTGCTCAGAATTTTCACGTATGCGCTGGCGCGTTGTTCCTGCATCCAGGTGGCTGCTTCTTCAGAGAACTTGCGGTTAAACAGCATACGGTAGGCTCTGTCTTTCTGTGCCGCATCCGTTTTATCAACGTTACGGGTGTCCATCAGCTCGATCAGATGCCAGCCAAACGAAGAGTGGACAGGCGCACTGATCTGGCCTTTGTTCAGCTTCATCAACGCATCGCGGAAGGCAGGATCGTAAATATCCGCAGCCGCCCAGCCCAGATCGCCGCCCTGGTTAGCAGAGCCTGGATCCTGAGAGAACTCTTTTGCTGCCTTCTCAAAAGAGGTTTTACCGCTCTTAATGTCTGCTGCAATCTGTTCCAGTTTCGCACGCGCCTGATCGTCAGTCATGATCGGTGACGGTTTCAGAAGAATGTGGCGAGCGTGAACTTCGGTGACGGAGATATTTTGGCTCTGGCCACGCAGATCGTTCACCTTCAGAATGTGGAAGCCCACGCCTGAACGGATTGGACCCACGATATCCCCTTTCTTCGCCGTGCTCAGGGCCTGGGCAAAGATGGATGGCAGCTCCTGAATACGTCCCCAGCCCATCTGGCCGCCTTTCAGCGCCTGTTGGTCAGCGGAGTAGGTGATAGCCAGCTTGCCAAAGTCTCCGCCGTTACGCGCCTGTTCGACAATAGAACGCGCCTGGCTTTCAGCTTCCGCAGCCTGATCGGAAGTTGGGTTCTCTGGCAGTGGGATCAGGATGTGGCTCAGGTTCAGCTCTGTGCTCGCATCGTTCTGGTTACCCACCTGTTTTGCCAGCGCGTCCACTTCCTGAGGCAGGATAGTCACGCGGCGACGCACTTCGTTGTTACGCACTTCCGAAATCAGCATCTCTTTACGGATCTGATTACGGTAGGTGGCGTAGCTGATGCCGTCATAGGCCAGACGGCTGCGCATCTGGTCTAAAGACATATTGTTCTGCTTCGCGATGTTAGCGATCGCCTGATCGAGCTGCTCGTCAGTGATCTTCACACCCATTTTCTGCCCCATCTGCAGAACGATCTGATCCATGATCAGACGCTCCAGGATCTGGTGGCGCAGCGTGGCGTCATCCGGAAGCTGTTGACCGGCTTCACCCGAATTGAGCTTCACCGATTTCATCAGACCGTCAACGTCACTTTCAAGCACGACGCCGTTGTTAACCACAGCAGCGACTTTATCAACAACCTGGGGGGCGGCGAAGCTGGTATTCGCAACCATAGCGACACCGAGCAGCAGCGTTTTCCAGTTCTTCATACTTTTTCCATTTCAATTAACCGCAAAGCGGATTACGTTGCAAATCAAGCACATTACAAGGCGCTACTGTACGGCAGAATATTCGAGCGCAGCATTTTCTGCGTACCCAGACCGTAGTTGGAACTCAGGCCGCGTAACTCGAAGTTAAAGCCAATCACGTTGTCGTATTTGCTCTGATTGTTTTCACTGTTCCAGCCGTTAAGCTTACGTTCGTAGCCGAGACGCAGCGCGTAACAGCAGGAGTTATACTGCAGGCCCACCATCTGGTCAGCAGGTTTACTGGTGTTGGTATCAAAGTAGTAAGCCCCTACGATTGACCAGCGGTCGGCGATTGGCCAACTCGCTGCGCCACCCACCTGCGAAATACCGTCTTTATACTGCTCGGCAGTACCATAGTTCGGTAGCGTCGCCTGAATATATTCCGGGCTGGCATAACGATAGGTCAACTGCACCATACGATCTTCATCCCGGCGATACTCAATCGCCGCCGTACTGTTGGCGATATTGTCGAGACGGGTGTCATATTGGACGCCGCCGCGCAGACCCCAACGATCGGTCATACGCCAGTAGGTGTCACCAGCCCAAATCAGCGAACCTGTCTTGTTATCTTTCTCCCACTTAATATTGTCATCGCCCGTGCGAGACTCGGTGAAATAGTAGATTTGACCAACAGAAACGTTAAAACGTTCAACGGCAGCGTCATCATAAACGCGCGATGTGACCCCGGTCGTTAACTGGTTCGCTGAGGCGATGCGGTCAAGGCCGCCGTAGGTACGATCGCGGAACAGGCCGCTATAGTCAGATTGCAGTAAAGAGGAGTCGTAGTTATTGATGTTGCTCTGGTCGCGATAAGGCACGTACAGGTACTGCATACGTGGCTCCAGCGTCTGGGTATAGCCATCCGCCAGAAGTGCCATATTGCGTTCGAAGATCAGCTTACCGTCCATTTTGAACTGCGGAAGCGTACGGTTTACGGATTCCTCAAGATGGGCGTTGTTGCTGGTATTGTAATCATCAATATTTTTTTGCTGATAATGGGTCGCCATCAGCTTGGCTTCCGTATTCAGGCTTGCCCAGTCATTCGACCATGGCAAGTTGATAACGGGCTCCAGGTGAACACGGGTGGCTTCCGGCATATTGGAATTGGTGTTCACAAAATGCACGGCCTGGCCATAAATACGAGTGTCGAACGGACCCACGTCATTCTGGTACCAGTTAACGTCCAGCTGAGGCTCGGCGCCATAGGTACTTGCCGTCTGGCTGGAGAATACCTGGAACTGTTTGTTGGTTACCGTCGCATCGAAGTTCTGAACCGCGTAGCCAACGCTGAAAATCTGTGTGGCATAGCCATCGGTACTCGAACCGTATTTGGATGAGAAATCATTGAAGTAGTTCGGGTCACTGACTTTGGTGTAGTTGACGTTGAAACGCCAGACCTTGTCCATCACCCCGGAATGCTGCCAGAAATACATCCAGCGGTGCTTATCGCCTTCGGTTGGATGCTCGTCCTGGAAAACTTTATCCGACGGCAGATAATCCAGCTCCATCAGACCCGCACCAGCCTGGGTCAGATAGCGGAACTCATTCTCCCACATGATGTTGCCGCGCTTGTGGATATAGTGCGGCGTGATCGTCGCATCCATGTTTGGCGCGATGTTCCAGTAATACGGCAGGTAGAACTCAAAGTAGTTCGTGGTGCTGTATTTGGCATTCGGGATCAGGAAACCGGAGCGACGTTTGTCACCCACGGGAAGCTGCAGATAAGGGCTATAGAATATGGGCACCGGACCCAGCTTGAAGCGGGCGTTCCAGATCTCTGCGACCTGTTCTTCGCGGTCATGGATAACCTCGCTCCCGACCACGCTCCAGGTATTTGAACCCGGCAGACATGACGTGAACGTACCGTTTTCCAGGATCGTATAGCGGTTTTCACCGCGCTGTTTCATCAGGTCTGCGTCACCGCGCCCCTGGCGACCCACCATCTGGTAATCACCTTTCCAGACGTTGGTATCTTTCGTATTCAGGTTTGACCAGGCTTTCGGACCTTTCAGGATGACCTGATTGTCGTCATAGTGCACATTACCCAGCGCATCCACCGTTCGTACCGGCTCGGCCGCACCTTCCGGTTGTTTCTGGTGCAGTTGCACTTCATCTGCCTGCAGGCGGCTATTGCCCTGGTTAATATCGACATTGCCCGTAAACGTGGCATTGTCAGGGTAAGTCCCTTTTGAACTGTCGGCAGTAATAGTTACCGGCAAGCTATTTGTATCGCCACTCACCAGTGGGCGATTATAACTTGGGACGCCAAGCATACACTGCGAGGCGAGATCGGCCGCCAGACCCTGTTGACTGTACAGGGCGGAGCCAATCATTGTGGCCAGGAGGGTGGGGATACGTTTTTTCATACGTTGTATTTTATTGTTCCGTCATCAGTGGCTACGGCTTATAAACGCTCAGAGACTATCTTACTCATCTGCGCAGTACCAGCGTTAATCCTGCCCGTTTGCGTGCCAGAGTGTTAGGCTCGCTATCGAATGACGAGTATGATAAAGCAAATTATAGGCGATGTCCTTCAATTGACCGTGACTTGAACACAGTGATGATGACGTTGCGTCGGCAAGGAATATGACTATCCGGGGAGTATATGCAGTATTGGGGTAAAATAATCGGCGTTGCGTTCGCCATCATCATGGGTGCCGGGTTCTGGGGAATTGTGCTGGGGCTTATTATTGGCCATATGTTTGATAAGGCGCGCAGCCGCAAAATGGCCTGGTTTGCCAATCAGCGCGAGCGTCAGTCACTCTTTTTCTCCACCACCTTTGAGGTCATGGGGCACTTAACCAAATCCAAAGGGCGTGTCACAGAAGCCGATATTCAGATTGCCAGCGTTTTTATGGATCGCATGAATCTGCACGGCGACTCCCGTCTGGAAGCGCAAAATGCGTTTCGCATCGGGAAATCCGATAACTATCCGCTTCGCGAAAAAATGCGTCAGTTCCGCAGCATCTGTTTTGGACGTTTTGATTTAATTCGGATGTTTCTGGAAATTCAAATCCAGGCGGCCTTCGCGGACGGTTCACTACACCCTAATGAGCGTGACGTGCTCTACGTCATTGCGGAAGAGCTGGGCATCTCCCGTATGCAGTTCGACCAGTTCCTGCGCATGATGCAGGGCGGGGCACAGTTTGGCGGTGGCTATCATCAGCAGTCGTCCGGCGGTGCCTGGCAGCAGGCGCAGCGTGGTCCAACGCTGGAAGATGCCTGCAATGTGCTTGGCGTTAAGCCCTCTGACGATCAGACCACGATCAAACGTGCCTATCGTAAGCTTATGAGCGAGCACCATCCGGACAAGCTGGTCGCGAAAGGCTTACCGCCAGAAATGATGGAGATGGCGAAGCAAAAAGCGCAGGAAATTCAGAAAGCGTACGAACTGATTAAAGAGAAGAAAGGTTTCAAATAGAAAAAGCCCGACGATGTCGGGCTTTTTCTTAGAAGTCCACCGGGGCTTTAAACGTCATCGCGTTACCGAAGGCCGGATGGGTGATGGTGAGCGTCTGCGCGTGCAGCTGCAGACGTGGCGCTAAGGCCAGCGCTTCAGGCGGCGCGTAAAACCTGTCGCCCAGAATCGGATGACCCAGCGCAAGCATATGCACGCGCAGCTGGTGCGAGCGTCCGGTAATCGGCTTTAGCAGGACGCGCGCGGTATTATCCGGCGCGTACTCAAGCACTTCATACTCGGTCTGCGCGGCCTTGCCGGTTTCATAACACACCTTCTGCTTTGGCCGGTTCGGCCAGTCGCAGATCAGCGGTAAATCCACCAGCCCTTCGGCCTGCGCCGGGTGACCCCAGACGCGGGCGACATACTGCTTCTTCGGCTCGCGCTCGCGGAACTGGCGCTTCAGCTCGCGTTCCGCCGCTTTGTTCAGCGCCACCACAATCACGCCGCTGGTCGCCATGTCCAGGCGATGGACAGACTCCGCCTGAGGATAATCGCGCTGAATGCGCGTCATCACGCTGTCTTTGTGCTCGTCCAGACGACCCGGCACGGACAACAGCCCGCTGGGCTTGTTGACCACCATAATGTGTTCATCCTGATACAGAATGACCAGCCAGGGATCCTGCGGCGGATTGTACGGCTCCATCACCATCTTGCGCTCCGGTTACTGATGCGTCACAACGATAAGACGCAGGGCATCCAGGCGCCAGCTAGCCTGATTGAGGCTTTCCAGCACCTGCTGACGGTTGCTTTCAATCGCTGCCAGTTCGTCGTCACGGATGTTAGGGTTCACGGCCTTCAACGCTTCCAGACGCGACAGCTCAGCAGACAGTTTCTCGTCGGCTTCCGCGCGCGCGGCATCAATCAGCGCTCTGGCCGCTTTCTCAATCTGGGTTTCGCCCTGTTGCAGAATAGCGTGCACGTCCTGCTGGACCGCGTTAACCAGCTTGCTTCCGGTATGGCGGTTCACCGCGCTCAGCTGTCGGTTGAAGCTCTCGAATTCAACCTGTCCCGCCAGGTTCGTACCGTTTTTGTCCAGCAGCAGGCGGACAGGCGTTGGCGGCAGGAAGCGGTTGAGCTGCAGCTGTTTCGGCGCCTGCGCTTCCACAACGTAGATCAGCTCCAGCAGCAGGGTACCCACCGGAAGCGCCTTGTTCTTCAACAGGGAGATGGTGCTGCTGCCGGTATCGCCGGAGAGGATCAGGTCCAGACCGTTGCGGATCAGCGGGTGCTCCCAGGTGATAAACTGGGCGTCTTCGCGGGACAGCGCCACATCGCGCTCGAAGGTGATGGTACAGCCATCTTCCGGCAGGCCCGGGAAATCCGGAACCAGCATGTGATCCGACGGGGTCAGGACAATCAGGTTCTCGCCGCGGTCGTCCTGGTTAATGCCGACGATGTCGAACAGGTTCATGGAGAAGCTGATCAGACTGGTGTCATCATCTTGTTCTTCAATGCTTTCGGCAAGCGCCTGCGCTTTTTCACCGCCGTTGGAGTGGATCTCAAGCAGGCGGTCGCGGCCCTGTTCCAGCTGCGCTTTTAGCGCGTCGTGCTTCTCACGACAGGACTTAATCAGATCGTCAAAGCCGTCGGTGTTTTCCGGCGCGGCCAGGTAGCCGATCAGATCGCCATGCACCTGATCGTAAATGGTGCGGCCCGTCGGGCAGGTATGTTCAAACGCGTCCAGACCTTCGTGGAACCAGCGCACCAGCACGGACTGGGCCGTTTTTTCCAGATACGGCACGTGGATCTGAATATCATGGGCCTGACCGATACGGTCCAGACGGCCGATACGCTGCTCCAGCAGATCGGGGTTAAACGGCAGATCGAACATCACCAGGTTGCTGGCGAACTGGAAGTTACGGCCTTCAGAACCGATTTCAGAGCAAAGCATAACCTGAGCGCCGCTGTCCTCTTCGGCAAACCACGCCGCGGCGCGGTCGCGTTCAACGATGGACATGCCTTCGTGGAACACGGCGGCGCGAATGCCTTCGCGCTCGCGCAGGACCTGCTCCAGCTGCAGCGCGGTGGCCGCCTTGGCGCAGATCACCAGCACCTTCTGGGAACGGTGCGCGGTCAGGTAGCCCATCAGCCACTCTACGCGCGGATCGAAGTTCCACCAGGTGCCGGTATCGCCTTCAAATTCCTGGTAGATTTGTTCCGGGTAGAGCATGTCGCGAGCGCGCTCTTCCTGCGTTTTGCGCGCGCCCATAATGCCGGAAACTTTAATGGCCGTCTGATATTGCGTCGGCAGCGGCAGCTTGATGGTGTGCAGCTCGCGTTTCGGGAAGCCTTTGACGCCGTTACGGGTGTTACGGAACAGCACGCGGCTGGTGCCGTGGCGATCCATCAGCATGTCGATCAGTTCTTTGCGCGCGGATTCCGCGTTGTCGCTGTCGCTGTTAGCGGCCTGCAAAAGCGGCTCGATATCCTGCTCGCCGATCAGATCGCTCAGGGTGTTGAGTTCGTCATCAGAAAGACGCTTGCCCGCCAGCAGCAGCGCGACGGCATCCGCCACCGGACGGTAGTTATTCTGTTCTTCCACAAATTGCCCGAAGTCGTGGAAACGGTTTGGATCGAGCAGGCGCAGACGGGCGAAGTGGCTTTCCAGACCCAGCTGTTCCGGCGTTGCGGTCAGCAGCAGGACGCCAGGCACGCGCTCGGCAAGCTGCTCGATAGCCATATATTCGCGGCTCGGCGCGTCTTCGCTCCAGACCAGGTGGTGCGCTTCGTCGACCACCATCAGATCCCACTCGGCATCGCACAGGTGCTCAAGACGCTGCTTGCTGCGGCGCACGAAGTCCAGGGAACAGATCACCAGCTGTTCGGTTTCAAACGGGTTGTCCGCATCATGCTGCGCTTCGGCATAGCGTTCGTCGTCGAACAGGGAGAAACGCAGGTTAAAGCGGCGCAGCATTTCAACCAGCCACTGGTGCTGCAGGGTTTCTGGCACCACAATCAGCACGCGTTCGGCAGCGCCGGAAAGCAGCTGTTGATGCAGGATCATGCCCGCTTCAATGGTTTTACCCAGCCCCACCTCATCTGCCAGCAGCACGCGCGGCGCGTGACGACGGCCCACGTCATGGGCGATGTTCAGCTGGTGGGGGATCAGGCTGGTGCGCTGGCCGCGCAGACCGCTCCACGGCATGCGGTACTGTTCACTCTGGAACTTACGCGCGCGATAGCGCAGGGAGAAGCGATCCATACGGTCGATTTGCCCGGCAAACAGGCGGTCCTGCGGCTTGCTGAACACCAGCTTGCTGTCGAGCAACACTTCACGCAGGATGACATTTGACTCGTCGGTGTCCAGGCGAGTCCCGATGTAGGCGAGCAGTCCATTCTCTTCTTTTACGTCTTCAATCTTGAGCTGCCAGCCGTCATGGCTGGTCACGGTGTCACCCGGATTAAACATCACGCGGGTTACAGGGGAGTCATTGCGAGCGTACAGACGGTTTTCACCGGTGGCAGGGAAGAGGAGGGTAACCATACGCGTATCGATTGCTACGACGGTTCCTAATCCAAGTTCGCTTTCTGTATCGCTGATCCAGCGTTGACCAAGTGTAAAAGGCATAGTTGTTCGGCTCTAATCTTTAATTGCAGGCAATAGTTCGACTACCGTCAGAAAAAACGGTCATCGAAAAATGGGTCCGGGAATGGAAAGGGCGCTATGGTACTGGATGGCAGCCATTTCGTCACGCGTCAAAATAGGCCAAGTTGCCCTGTAACCAGTGTAGCAAAATCATCGTCGATGAAGGGCAAAATTCCGTCGGCAACCGGCTGAAGCTGACGCGTCAGATAGTGTTCATAATCCAGAGGCGAGTGCTGATAATCCACAGGTTCCGGGCCGTTAATCGTCCAGACGTATTTGATGGTCCCCCGGTTCTGATACTGCGGCGCGCGGCCGCGGCGGACGTTTTCTTCATCCGCCAGGCGCGCGGCGCGGACGTGCGGAGGAACGTTACGCTGGTACTCCGCCAGCGGACGGCGCAGACGCTTGCGGTACACCAGCTGCGCGTCAAGTTCGCCCGCCATCAGGCTGGCTATCGTCTCGCGCACGTAGTCCTGATACGGCTCATTGCGGAACACCCGCAGATAAAGCGTCTGCTGGAACTGCTGCGCCAGCGGCGTCCAGTCGGTACGTACCGTCTCCAGCCCTTTGAAGACCATCCGCTGCGCGTCGCCTTCCTGAATCAGCCCGGCGTAGCGCTTCTTGCTGCCCTGATCGGTACCGCGAATGGTGGGCATTAAAAAGCGGGCAAAATGGGTTTCAAATTCCAGCTCCAGCGCGCTGGTTAAGCGCGCTTTCTGCAGATGTTCCTGCCACCAGTTGTTCACGAAGGCAACCAGCGCTTTGCCGATTTGCGCGGCGTCTTCTTCTGAATGAGTGCCCTTAAGCCATACAAAGGTGGAGTCCGTGTCGCCGTAGATGACGTCATAGCCCCGGGACTCAATCAGCGCTTTAGTCTGGCGCATGATCTCGTGTCCGCGCATGGTGATCGACGACGCCAGCCGCGGGTCAAAGAAGCGGCAGGCGCTGGTGCCCAGCACGCCGTAAAAGGCGTTCATGATGATTTTCAGCGCCTGCGATAGCGGCTTGTTGCCGTGGCGCTTGGCCTCATCTCGGCCGTGCCAGATGTTTCCCACTATCTCAGGCAGACAGTGTTTTTCCCGCGAGAAGCGTGCGCCGAGGAAGCCTTCGGTGCTGTGTTCATCATCCGGCTGGGCCAGGCCTTCCACCAGCCCGACGGGGTCGATCAGGAAGGTGCGAATTATCGACGGGTAGAGGCTTTTGTAGTCCAGCACCAGAACGGAGTCATACAATCCTGGCCGGGAGTCCATGACATATCCGCCGGGGCTGGCCTGCGGCGGCACGTCCCCAAGGTTGGGGGCGACGTATCCTGCCCGGTGCATCCGCGGAAAATAGAGGTGGCTGAAAGCCGCCACGGAGCCGCCGTGTCTGTCAGCTGCCAGGCCGTTCACCGTCGCGCGCTCCAGCAGGAACGGCATAATCTCGGTTTTATGGAATATCTGCGTGACCAGCTCGCAGTCTTTCAGGTTATAGGTGGCGAGCGCCGGTTTGTCTTCGTTAAAGCGCCGGTCGATCTCGTCCATTCTGTCCCAGGGGTTGTCGATGGATTTACCTTCACCAAGCAGCTCCTGCGCCACCGCTTCGAGGGAGAATGAAGAGAAGTTCCAGAAGGCGGATTTCAGCGCCTCAATGCCGTCGATAATCAGGCGACCGTTCGCCTGTGCGAAGAAGACGCCGTTCTTAAAACCGTGCTCGCGCCATTCCAGCTCGCTGTTGCCGCGCCCGAGCATCAGCGGAATGCGGTAACGCTCGGCGTGCTTTTGCAGCACGCGCAGATCGAACTGCACCACGTTCCAGCCGATCAGGACGTCGGGATCGTAGTCGGCAAACCACTGGTTAAGCTTTTCCAGCAGCTGCGGGCGGCTGCTGACGTACTCAAGCCGGAAATCCAGCGCGGAGGCATTACCATTCGGCGGCCCGAGCATATAGACAACCCGATCGCCGCAGCCTTCCAGACCGATGCAGTACAGTTCGCCGTGGCGGGTGGTTTCGATATCCAGTGATACCCACTTCAGCGGCGGGCGGTAGTGCGGGTTCGGCTTCAGCCGCGCATTAACGAGGCTGCCGTTATGCGCGGTGCCGTCCACCCAGACGGGCGCGGTAATAAACCGCTCCATCAGAAAGCGTTCCGGTGGGCGGATATCCGCTTCGTAGAGCGTCACGTCTGCTTCGCGCAGCAGTTTTTCATAGCGCATCAGCTGACGATGGGCGCGACAGTAGAGGCCGTAAACCGGCTGACGGTGGAAATCTTTCAGCTCAAGCGGAGTGATGCGCCAGCCGTTTTCGCCGCGCAGCAGCTCTTTCACTTTTTCGACGTGAGCTTCCGGAATAAAAGCCACGGATTCCTGCGGGGGGAGCGTCACGTGCAGCGGACCGTTGTCCGTCGCCAGCCAGAACGCGACCTCGGTGCCCTGAGGGGTATCCCGCCAGTGTCGGGTCAGTAAAAAGCCTTCTTGCACCTGCGCCACGCCGTTATCCCAGAAAACAAAACCAGGCCTGATTATAGCCTGGTTAAGATTTTAATGCTGGGTTTATATACAGTTTACTGCCCGTAGTAGGCCTTCGCGCCGTGCTTGCGCAGGTAATGCTTATCCAGCAGGGTTTGCTGCATATCCGGCAGCTGCGGCGCCAGCTGGCGACAGAAGATCCCCATATAGGCGATCTCTTCGAGTACGATGGCGTTATGCACCGCGTCTTCTGCGTTTTTCCCCCAGGCAAACGGGCCGTGGGAGTGCACCAGCACGCCGGGCATTTGCGCCGCGTCGATTCCCCGTTTTTCGAAGGTTTCAACGATCACGTTGCCGGTTTCCCACTCATACTCGCCGTTGATTTCTGCATCGGTCATCAGACGCGTGCAGGGAATAGTGCCGTAAAAGTAATCCGCGTGGGTGGTGCCGGTCGCCGGGATGGACTGGCCCGCCTGCGCCCAGATGGTGGCATGGCGTGAATGGGTATGCACGATACCGCCGATGGTCGGGAATGAGCGGTACAGCAGGCGGTGGGTTGGCGTATCGGAGGAGGGCTTTTTGTTCCCTTCCACTACTTCACCCGTTTCGATGCTGACAACGACCATATCGTCTGCGGTCATTACCGAGTAATCGACGCCGGAAGGCTTGATCACGAACACGCCTTTTTCGCGGTCAACGGCGCTGACGTTGCCCCAGGTCAGGGTCACCAGATTATGTTTCGGCAGCGCCAGGTTGGCTTCGAGCAGCTGGCGTTTGAGCTCTTCTAACATTGTTGTCTCCAGTGCCGGATGGCGCTTCGCTTATCCGGCCTACAGGATCGTAGGCCCGGTAAACGCGGCGCCATCGGGCATTCCGTGCTTTAGCGTTTTGAACCGTAATAGACTTCATTCCAGCGCAGCGCGTCCTTAAAGGCGGGCAGGCGGGTATCGTTATCAATCACGGTCAGCTCGATATCGTGCAGCTCGGCAAACTGACGCATGTCGTTCAGATCCAGCGCGTGGCTGAAGACGGTGTGGTGCGCGCCACCTGCGAGGATCCAGGCTTCTGAAGCGGTCGGCAGATCCGGCTGTGCTTTCCACAGGGCGTTGGCGACCGGCAGTTTCGGTAGAGAATGTGGGGTTTCAACCGCATCGACGCAGTTCACCAGCAGGCGGAAACGATCGCCGAGATCGATCAGGCTGGCGTTGATGGCCGGGCCCGTGCGGGTGTTGAAGATCAGACGCGCCGGATCGGCTTTCCCGCCAATACCGAGGTACTGCACGTCCAGGATCGGTTTTTCCTCTACCGCGATGGAAGGGCAGACTTCCAGCATGTGTGAGCCGAGCACCAGATCGTTGCCGTTTTCGAAGTGGTAGGTGTAGTCCTCCATAAAGGAGGTGCCGCCCTGCAGACCGGTCGACATCACCTTCATGATGCGAAGCAGAGCGGCAGTTTTCCAGTCGCCTTCGCCCGCAAAGCCGTAGCCCTGCTGCATCAGGCGTTGTACTGCCAGACCCGGCAGTTGTTTCAGACCGTGGAGATCTTCAAAGGTGGTGGTAAAGGCGTGGAAGCCGCCCTGTTCCAGGAAGCGCTTCATGCCCAGCTCGATGCGCGCCGCGTCCAGCACGTTCTGGCGCTTGTCGCCGTTGATTTGTGCCGCAGGCGTCAGGCGGTAGCTGCTTTCGTATTCGTCCACCAGCGCGCTCACGTCGCCATCGCTGATTTCATTCACCACCTGCACCAGGTCGCCCACGGCCCAGGTATTCACGGAGAAGCCGAACTTGATCTGCGCGGCCACTTTGTCGCCGTCGGTGACCGCCACTTCACGCATGTTGTCGCCGAAACGCACCACTTTCAGGTGGCGGGTATCCTGCTTAGAGACTGCCTGGCGCATCCAGGAGCCGATACGTTGTTGCGCTTTGCCATCCTGCCAGTGGCCAGTCACGACCGCATGCTGCTGACGCATACGCGCGCCGATGAAGCCGAACTCGCGGCCGCCGTGCGCGGTCTGGTTCAGGTTCATAAAGTCCATGTCGATGCTGTCCCACGGCAGGGAGGCGTTGAACTGGGTGTGGAACTGCAGCAGCGGTTTGTTGAGGATAGACAGGCCGTTGATCCACATTTTTGCGGGGGAGAAGGTGTGCAGCCACACCACCAGACCGGCGCATTTATCGTCGTAGTTGGCGTCGCGGCAGATGTGAGTGATTTCGTCCGGCGTTGTGCCCAGCGGTTTCAGCACCAGTTTGCACGGCAGCTTGGCTTCCGCATTCAGCGCGTTAACGACGTGCTCCGCGTGTTTTGTCACCTGCTGCAGCGCTTCCGGTCCGTACAGATGCTGGCTGCCAATCACAAACCACACTTCATAGTTATTAAAAATGGTCATCATCGTGTCCTTAATGGGTCAGGGTTGCCGTAGTGTCCGCGGTGCTTTTGGCCGGGGCGGCGACAGGGAGATAGTGAAGTTCGGCGCTTTTTGCCCATTGCTGGTAGCGCTGATAAAGCTGTTCAAAGCGTTGTGCCTGCTGGGCACGCGGCTGGAGCGTATTTTCGACAGCGCTCGCCATATGCTGCTGCGCGGTCGGGATATCCGCATGGACCCCTGCGGCCACGGCGGCGAAAATCGCCGCGCCCAGCGCGCAGCACTGATCGGAGGCCACAATCTGAAGCGGACGGTTCAGCACGTCGCAGCAGGCCTGCATGATCACCGGGTTTTTACGGGCAATACCGCCCAGCGCCATCACGTTATTCACGTCGATGCCCTGCCCGGTGAAGCACTCCATAATCGCGCGGGCGCCGAAGGCCGTTGCGGCAATCAGGCCGCCGAACAGCGCAGGCGCGTCGGTTGCCAGGTTGAGATCCGCGATCACCCCTTTCAGACGCTGGTTGGCGAACGGCGTACGACGGCCGTTAAACCAGTCCAGCACTACCGGGAGGTGATCGAGAGAAGGATTTTTTGCCCAGGCTTCGGTGAGCTGCGGCAGGAGCTGCTTTTTGCTCTCGGCTATCTGTGTTTTCAGTTCAGGATGCGCCGCCGCCAGCTGGTCCAGCGGCCAGCCCAGCACGCGGCCAAACCAGGCGTAGATATCGCCAAAAGCGGACTGACCGGCTTCCAGGCCGATGAAGTCCGGCACCACGCTGCCGTCAACCTGTCCGCAGATGCCTTTCACCGCGCGATCGCCGACGGTGGCTTTATCCGCCGTCAGGATGTCGCAGGTGGAAGTCCCGATGACTTTGACCAGCGTGTTTGGCTGTGCGCCCGCGCCCACGGCGCCCATATGGCAGTCAAAGGCGCCGCCGGAGATCGCCACGTTTCGCGGCAGGCCGAGGCGCGTCGCCCACTCTTCGCAGAGGGTGCCGACGGGAACATCGGCGGTGAAGGTGTCGGTAAACAGCGGGTATGTCAGGCTCTTGTTGATAATCGGGTCGAGTTCATCGAAGAAGGCTGCCGGAGGCAGGCCGCCCCAGCTTTCATGCCACAGGGATTTATGCCCGGCGCTGCAGCGACCGCGGCGGATATCCTGCGGGCGGGTGGTGCCGGAGAGCAGGGCAGGCACCCAGTCGCACAGCTCAACCCATGACGCGGCAGCTTGCGCAACGGAGTCGTCGGCACGGGTGACGTGGAGGATCTTGGCCCAGAACCATTCGCTGGAGTAAATCCCGCCGATGTAGCGCGAGTAGTCCGTTTTGCCCGGCTGATGGCACAGGCGGGTGATGGCTTCGGCCTCTTCCACGGCGGTATGGTCTTTCCACAGCACGAACATGGCGTTCGGGTTGTCGGCAAACTCCGGGCGCAGCGCCAGCACGCGTCCTTCGGCATCCACAGGGGCTGGCGTGGAGCCGGTGCTGTCGACGCCAATCCCGACAATCTCAGATCGCTGGGCGTCGGTCAGTTCGGCCAGGACGGTTTTGATCGCCGCTTCCATCGACTCGATATAGTCACGCGGGTGGTGGCGGAACTGATTGTTCGGCGCATCACAGTAGCGCCCCTCTTGCCAGCGCGGGTACCACTCAACGCTGGTTGCTATCTCCTGGCCGGACGTACAGTCCACTGCCAGCGCGCGAACCGAATCGCTGCCAAAATCGAGGCCAATCGCAATTGCCATGGTGTTGCTCCATCGAAAAAACAGGTATGGAAGAACATTAGAGACTGGGGGAAAAAGTCGTCAGGCAGGATCCGCTAATCTTATGGACTAAATTGCTGTTACAACGGAAAGTGTGACGCCGTGCAAATATTCAATGTGGACATTTCTGCCGCACTTATAGACACTTTTGTTACTGGTTATCTGTCTGCTCTGGCGGAGAAATCAGGGGGAAAGGCTGAAACATGGCGGACGTAAAAGCGGCGTGATGCTTTTTGGATCTTTTCGCGGGCCATTTTTAACCTGCATTTAGTGATATGGACAATTGGTTTCCTTCAGGACCCTTGGGAGAACTGAATCTATGGCCGAAACGCAGAACGATCCCCTGCTGCCGGGATACTCGTTTAACGCGCACCTTGTGGCGGGGCTGACCCCTATCGAGGCTGAGGGATATCTCGACTTTTACGTCGACCGACCGCTCGGAATGAAAGGGTATATCCTCAACCTGACCGTGCGGGGGGAAGGGATCATCAAGAACGGTGACCAGCAGTTCGTCTGCCGCCCGGGGGATATCCTGCTGTTCCCGCCGGGGGAGATCCACCACTATGGCCGTCATCCGGATGCCAAAGAGTGGTATCACCAGTGGGTCTACTTCCGTCCGCGCGCCTACTGGCAGGAGTGGCTTTCCTGGCCGGCTATTTTTGCACACACCGGGTTTTATCGCCCGGATGAGGTGCATCTGGCGCAGTTTCGCGAGCTTTTTGCGCAAATTATCGAGGCGGGGCAGGCTGGTGGACGCTATGCCGAACTGCTGGCGATAAACCTCCTTGAACAGCTGCTGCTGCGGCGGATGGAGGCGATTAACGCGTCGCTTAACCCACCGCTGGATAACCGCGTGCGCGACGCCTGCCAGTACATCAGCGACCACCTGGCCGATAGCCAGTTTGATATCGCCAGCGTTGCTCAGCACGTCTGCCTGTCGCCGTCGCGGCTGTCGCATCTGTTCCGCCAGCAGCTGGGCGTCAGCGTATTGAGCTGGCGTGAAGATCAGCGCATCAGCCAGGCGAAACTGTTGCTCAGCACCACCCGGATGCCCATCGCCACCGTGGGACGCAACGTAGGCTTTGAGGATCAGCTCTATTTCTCC
The DNA here is from genome assembly GCF_004006055.1 of Enterobacter sp. N18-03635. NCBI lineage: Bacteria > Pseudomonadati > Pseudomonadota > Gammaproteobacteria > Enterobacterales > Enterobacteriaceae > Enterobacter > Enterobacter sp. N18-03635. The sequence continues at coordinate 727,950 of NZ_CP034769.1, forward strand.
CGCGTATTTAAAAAATGTACCGGTGCCAGTCCGAGTGAATTCCGCGCGGGATGTGAATAATCGGTAAAAAAAGATAAACAAACAGGTGAATGCGGAAAGCAACCTGTAAACTATTCAGACAATTGTTGCCTTGACGCGGTGCGGGGCGCTAAGCAGAATCGCTGATTCGTTTTCTGACCGGAATAGTTATGCAGGCATTGCTGGAACACTTTATTACCCAGTCCGTTATGTACTCGCTCATCGCCGTGGCGCTGGTGGCGTTTCTGGAATCACTGGCGCTTGTCGGGTTAATTCTGCCCGGCACCGTAATGATGGCAGGGCTTGGTGCGCTGATTGGCAGCGGCGAGGTTAATTTCTGGCAGGCGTGGCTGGCCGGGATTATCGGCTGCCTGCTCGGCGACTGGATCTCCTTCTGGCTGGGCTGGCGCTTTAAGAAGCCGCTGCACCGCTGGTCGTTCATGAAAAAGAACAAAGCCTTGCTGGATAAAACCGAGCATGCGCTGCATCAGCACAGCATGTTTACCATCCTCGTCGGACGCTTTGTCGGGCCAACGCGTCCGCTGGTGCCGATGGTGGCCGGGATGCTGGATCTGCCCGTCGCGAAATTCGTGGTGCCGAACATTATCGGCTGCGTCTTCTGGCCCCCGTTCTACTTCCTGCCGGGGATCCTCGCGGGTGCTGCCATTGATATTCCTGACGGGATGCAAAGCGGTGAGTTTAAGTGGCTGCTGCTGGGCACGGCGCTGCTGCTGTGGCTGGCGGTCTGGCTCTGCTGGCGACTGTGGCGCAGCGCGAAAGCCAGTGTCGATCGCCTGACGCGCTATCTCCCGCGTTCTCGCCTGCTCTGGCTGGCCCCGCTGACGCTGGGTGTGGCTGCGGTAGCCCTGGTCGCGCTGATTCGTCACCCGCTGATGCCGGTGTACGGTGAGATCCTGTTGAAGGTGGTGAGCCGTTAAGGTGTTTTCCCTCTCCCTGTGGGAGAGGGCATCAGGTCGCACGAATGCCCAACAGTGAAGACGCGGTAGCTTTACCACTCAGCAGTTCTTCTGTACTTCCATCCCACAAAATACGTCCTTCGGCAACCACCACCGATCTCGGCGCAATCCGTGCGGCATCTTCGATACTGTGCGAAACCATCAGCATCGTAAGCTGCTGGCGCTGGCAGACGTCCTGCACCAGGGCGAGCATCTCCTGGCGCAGCGCGGGATCGAGCGCCGAGAACGGCTCATCCAGCAGCAGCAGCGGCTGCTCGCGCACCAGACAACGCGCCAGCGCCACGCGCTGACGCTGGCCGCCGGAGAGCTCGCCCGGCAGCCTGTCGATGAATTCAGCGATCCCCATCTGTGCGGCAATCACTTCAAGTTTTTCGCGTTGGGCATCGTTCAGCCTGAGCCCCGGATGCATTCCCAGCGCGATGTTTTGCCGCACCGTCAGATGGGTGAAGAGGTTATTTTCCTGAAACAGCATCGACACAGGACGTTTAGCCGGAGGGGCGTTGGTGAAATCACGATTATCGATGGCTATCGACCCGCTGGCAGGTTGCAGAAAGCCGGCGATCAAATTGAGCAAGGTGCTTTTCCCGGCACCGCTTGGGCCAAGCACCGCAATCCGCTCGCCCTGCTGAACGGAGAGCGTGAAGCGCATCGGCAGATGCTGATAGAGCCAGGTTACATCAGTCAGTTTTAACATCACGCCCCGGGAGTTTTTCGATAACGGTAAATAAGGCAAAGCACAGCAGCAGCAGTAACAGCGCGGTAACCGCGCCATCCTGACTGCGGTAAGAGCCGATTTGCTGATAAAGCCAGTACGGCAGCGTGCGGAAATCGTCATTGCCGAACAGCGCCACGACGCCGAAGTCTCCAATGGAGAGCACGCAGGCAAACGCCAGCGCCTGCGCCAGCGGACGTTTTAGCGCGCGCAGTTCCACAACCTTCAGCCGCTGCCAGCCCTGCATGCCCAGCGACTGACACAGCAAACCGTAGCGGCTGTTGACGTCGCGCATCGGGTTTTCCAGCACCTTAAGCGCGTAGGGGATGGCCATTAAGGCGTTAGTGAAAATCACAATGCCATCGGCCCTTTCCGGCAGGCCGAGGGTGCTGTTGAACAGTAAAAAGAAGCCCGTTGCCAGCACGATACCCGGCATCGCCAGTATCAGCATGCCCGTCAGTTCCAGCATTTGTCCGGCTTTTTGCGCCTGGCGGGCGTAGAGCTCACGGCTGCTCCACAGCAGCATCATGGTCAGCATAACGCACAGCAGTCCGGCAGCCAGCGCTATGCGTACCGAGGTCCAGGTCGCCTGCCAGAGAACGGGCTGTTGTAGGACGGACATAAGATTGAGGTTCAGGCCGTCAACGATAACGGCCAGCAGCGGCGGCAGCAGCAGCAACAGCGCCAGCGCGATCAGGATAACATCGCTGATGCGGCTGTGCAGGCTGTCCTGCGGATCGCGCCAGCCGGTTATTTGATGACTACCTGCGGGAATGGCTTTACTCAGCCGCTGGCTCAACAGCACCAGCACCAGACAGCACGCCATCTGGACTATCGCCAGCAGCGCGGCGCGACCGGGATCGTAGTCGTAACTCAGCGCCTGGTAAATCGCCAGCTCAATGGTGGTGGCCTGCGGCCCGCCGCCAAGTGACAGCACGGTGGCAAAGCTGGCAAAGCAGAGCATAAAGATTAATGCCGCCACGGGCGGGAGCTGGCGGCGCAGCCACGGCCATTCGACAAAACGGAAGAACGACCAGCCGCGCATGCCGAGCTGGGCGGCAATCTGACGCTGTTCGCCGGGAATATTTTCCAGCGCCTGCAAAAAGAGGCGCGTTGCCATCGGCATATTGAAAAATACGTGCGCCAGCAGAATGCCCTGCAGTCCGTAAGGCGAGAATGACCATTCCAGACCAAGCTGACCGAACAGTGAAGCCAGCCAGCCCTGACGACCGTAAACGCTCAGAATACCAAATACCGCCACCAGCACGGGCAGGATCAGCGTCATGGCGCACAGGCGCAGCAGGGCCTGCCTGCCGGGAAATCGCCGTCGATACAGAGCGCGTGCCAGAAAAATAGCCGGGATCACCGACAGCAGGGCAGAAAGAGACGCCTGCCAGAAGGAGAACCGGATAACGTGCCAGAGGTAGCTGTCGTGCCAGAGGGCGAGCAGGTCGCTCTCTGGCGCGTTAAACCACAATGCAAGAAAAGCCCCCAGGCTGACCGCTACCATCACGGCGGCGGCGAGCAGCCCGGGAAGTAACCAGCCGGGAATCAACGGCTGACGGCGCGTTGCCATTCGCTTACCCATGCTGCACGCTGCGCGGCGACCTGCTGCGGCGTAAACTCCAGCGAGGTTTTCGGTTTGGTCAACTGCTCGAAACCTGCGGGCAGCGCAACGTTAGTAACCGGATACATCCAGTTGCCCGCTGGAATGGCTTTCTGGAACGCCGGTGAAACCATAAACTTCAGGAACTTCTCGGCCAGCTCCGGCTGTTTGCTGGCAGCGGTACGCGCGGCCACTTCCACCTGCAGATAGTGCCCTTCCGCAAAATCTGCGGCTGCATAGTTGTCTTTCTTCTCGGCGATAATGTGGTAGGCCGGGGAGGTGGTGTAGCTCAGCACCAGGTCGCTTTCGCCTTTGAGGAACAGGCCGTAGGCTTCGCTCCAGCCTTTGGTCACGGTGACGGTTTTGGCGGCCAGCTTCTGCCATGCTTCCGGTGCTTTATCCCCGTAGACCTTTTGCATCCATAGCAGCAGGCCCAGGCCCGGCGTGCTGGTACGCGGATCTTCGTAAATTACGCGCCACTTCTGATCGCTTTCGACCAGCTCTTTCAGGCTTTTTGGCGGGTTTTTCAGCTTATTTTTGTCGTAAACAAAAGCAAAGTAGCCGTAGTCGAACGGCACAAAGGTGTCGTTCTTCCAGCCGCCCGGCACGTTAACGGCATCTGCCGCGACGCCGCTTTTGGCAAACAGTTTGGTTTGCGAGGCGGCTTCCAGCAGGTTGTTATCCAGCCCGAGTACCACGTCGGCTTTACTGTTTTTTCCTTCCATGCGCAGACGGTTGAGCAGCGACACGCCATCTTCAAGCGCCACGAACTTCAGCTCGCAGTTGCAGTCCGCTTCAAAGGCTTTTTTGACAACCGGGCCAGGGCCCCAGTCGGCAGAGAAGGAGTCGTAGGTGTAGACCGTCAGGACGGGTTTGGCAAAAGCAGGCAGCGCGAACAGCGCCAGCAGGGGGAGAACTTTTTTTAACACTTTGCACCTCAGGGTTGAGTGGCAAAGGATTTTGAGCGACAGCCTCAAATCCCTTCGCCGGCGTTATCCGGATCAGGTTCGACGGGTATTATCTCAGCGCACATCTGTGATGCAGCACCCCGTTGAGAACGGCGCTATTGTAATGATTTGGTGAATATTACGAAAGCGTTATGGCTCCGGTGGCGCAAACCAGGCGGATTTAAAATCAAACCAGCCCAGGGTGTTCATCCGCAGGCCGCGCATGCTGCGCTGGCCCTGGATCATCAGCCAGTGGTGGATCAGCGGGACGATCGCCTGCTTGGCCAGCAGCTGCTGGCACCAAACGGCAAGGTTCATCTCGCCCGATCGCCATAGGGCGGCGTCCTGCTGCCAGTCCCGATCGATGCAGTGCTGGATCAGCGGGACTTCATACAGGTGTGAAAATAATGAAAAATCGAGCGGCAGGGTAAAATTAGCGCTGTTGAGCCAGATATCGCTGGCGATCTCTCCCTGATGCCATTCGTCATAGTCCACTTCTCTTACCTCTAACTTGACCCCCTCGGCTGCCAGCAGGCGGGTCATGATCCTCGCGATAAAACGATGCTCCACGTGCTCGCGGTAGTAGGTCAGGGTGATGGACTCCAGCCCTGCGGGTTTGTCGCAGTGCGACGGCCGGGCGTGGTGCCAGCGCGGAAGCAGGCCGTAGGCCGGAAACCAGTATGTCTGGTACTGCTCTTCCGCATGGTAGATCAGATTGGAAGGGGACAGCACGTGGCTGATCCACTTGCGGACGCCCTGGTTTGCCCCGCGGTGGGTGCGGCGGTCAAACAGGAGATAGTAGCATCCTTCCTCCAGGCGGCTCTCCACGGCCTTTTCTCCGGTGGTGGGGCCTTCAAGCGTCAGACCGCAGCTCAGGTCTTCATTGAGGTCAGGCAATACCCACACGTTCACTTCGTCGATCAGCGCCCGATAGCCAAAGTAGTCATCGAACGCGCGGATTTTCAGCTGGTTGCTGTTATTGCGGGACACGGAGTAGGGCCCGGTGCCAATCGGCAGGCTGGCAAAATTGTTCAATGATTCCCACTCGCCGGGCAAAATCATCGACGGTACATAGCCCAGCAGCCAGGGAAGCCACTTGTCCTGCTGCGACAGCTCAATGTCCAGCGTCCAGGCCGTGGGGGAGTGGATGCGCGAAATATGCGAGTAGAGCGGCAGCCTGCGGGCGCGTTCCAGAGAGGCGATGACGTCGTGCATCTCCAGCTCGCGGCCGTGGTGAAAGTGGATGCCGGGGCGTAAGAAGAAGCGCCAGTGGCGCGGGGAAAGCTGCTGCCAGTGATGGGCAATATCCGCCTCCAGTTCCCCGTTTTCCTCATTTATGCGCGTCAGGCCGCTGAAGATTTGTCGGGCCATGTGGGTTTCCGAGCGGCGTAACGCCGTACCGGGCAACAGATTTTTCATCGGACGGTAGTAGAGCACCCGCAGAATGTGTCGGCCCTGACGAAAGCTGCGTCCGAGATGGGAGACCAGCATCTGGCGCACGGCGGCCTTGTCGCCCACCAGCTGGACCAGCTGATCGATGCGGTCCTGTTCGAGCAGATCTTCTGCGCGCTGCTGCTGCAACGCCAGTCCGGTATACAGGAAGGTCAGTCGCGAGCGTTTGCCGCGTCCCGCTTCCGCTTCCCAGCTTAACCACCCCTGCTGCTGCATGGTGTTGAGAAGCGTGCGCATATGACGGCGGGAACAGCTAAGCAGGTCCGCCAGCTCGTTGAGCGTGGTCTCCTGCGATTGCCCCTCGCAGCACTGCCAGAGGCGGATAAACTGTTGTTGCAGACGACCGGAAGGCATAAAAGGGGAACTCCTGACAAAAAACCAGCAATTTATTTATCCCTATATTAGGCCAATAATTCTCCTCGATGAAGCGAGGAGGTAAATTATGAAGAGGTCTACCGCACGTCAGTTTTATCAGCAGTACTTTTCAGCGACAAAAGGATCGTCCTGGCTGGCCCGCCGGTGTGCAGAGCAACGGCTGAAAACGTTAGAAGAACTGATGCAGTGGGACGTTACGACACCGACCTCTTCCCGCTAACTCGCCTCGATCATGTGTGACTGAGTATTGGTGCTTATCACCCGCCAGCAAAATGTTTTTGCTGGCTTTTTTCGTTTACTATTCACCTAATTTCGATTCGCTTTCACAAGGACTTGCGCATGCTGTGGTTGATGACGATGGGGCGACGCCTGAACGGCGTGTATGCCGCTTTTATGCTGGTGGCCTTTATGATGGGCGTGGCGGGGGCGCTTCAGGCGCCGACGCTGAGCCTGTTTCTCAGCCGCGAGGTAGGGGCGCAGCCGTTTTGGGTCGGCCTGTTTTATACCGTCAACGCCATTGCCGGGATCCTGGTCAGCCTCGCGCTGGCGAAACGATCGGACAGCCAGGGCGATCGCCGCAAGCTGATCCTCTTTTGCTGCGCCATGGCCGTGGGTAACGCGCTGCTCTTTGCCTTCAATCGTCATTATCTGACGCTCATTACCTGCGGCGTGCTGTTGGCGTCGCTGGCGAACACCGCTATGCCGCAGCTGTTCGCCCTGGCCCGTGAATATGCGGATAACTCCGCGCGGGAAGTGGTGATGTTCAGCTCGGTGATGCGTGCCCAGCTCTCGCTGGCGTGGGTCATTGGTCCGCCGCTGGCCTTTATGCTGGCGTTGAACTATGGCTTTACCACCATGTTCTCCATTGCGGCAGGCATTTTTGTCATCAGCCTGGCGCTGATAGCCTTCGCACTGCCGTCCGTGGCCCGCGTCGAACAGGCGACGGATAAACCTGTTACCCAGGTGAGCGGCTGGCAGGACAAGAACGTCCGCATGTTGTTTATTGCCTCGACGCTGATGTGGACCTGCAATACCATGTACATTATTGATATGCCGCTGTGGATCAGCAGCGATCTGGGCTTACCGGACAAGCTCGCGGGGATCTTAATGGGGACCGCCGCCGGGCTGGAAATTCCGGCGATGATTCTGGCGGGCTATTACGTTAAGCGCTTTGGAAAGCGTCGGATGATGATCGTCGCCGTGGCGGCCGGGGTACTGTTCTACGCGGGGTTGATCCTTTTCCATTCGCGTGAAGCGTTGCTGGCGCTGCAGCTGTTTAACGCCGTGTTTATTGGAATTGTTGCCGGGATCGGCATGCTCTGGTTCCAGGATCTGATGCCCGGCCGTGCAGGCTCGGCAACGACGCTTTTTACCAACAGTATTTCAACCGGCGTGATCCTGGCGGGCGTGATTCAGGGGGCGCTGGCGCAAAGCTATGGTCATGCGTCGGTCTACTGGATGATTGCGGCGCTATCCGTCGTGACGCTCCTGCTGACCTGCCGCGTAAAAGACGTGTGATCGGATGAGTGAAACGGAGCCCGGGAGCACCGGGCTCTGTGAAGCGTTTTATTCGGAATACTGATATTTACGCTGCGCGCGTAGCGTCAGGTACATATGAACGAGTCCCATGAAGCCGTGTGCCCAGAAATATGTCTCAATAAAAACTGTCAGGAATTTATGCAAATCTAAGACGGATTCCGTGACGGACGAAACCGGCCCAAGCGTGGCGTTCAGCACGAACCAGGCCGCGCCGCAGAGTGCAACGCCCAGCAGCGCCAGCACACCCAGACCTTGCACCGTTGCCGCCATACCGCCAGCATGCGCGTCAGGTAACTGACGCTGCGCGAGGGTGCGAATATCTTCAACGATTCCACGAAAATCCAGCGCCAGCCAGGCGTAGTAATACTTAAATCCGCGCTGGGTTAACATCCATGCCATCATGGCAATACCACAAAAAATTAAACCAAACCCTGAGATAACATGGATCCAGGTGACAATTCCGTTCAGTCCGGATTCGTGGAGGGCCTCGCTTTCGGTGAAATTAGAATTGATAATTTGGGCCAGCACCAGTATGGCTACAAGAATGTGCAGTACGCGAAGAAAAGGTGTTTCTTTATGGGGAAGCGTATTACGTAGCGTTGGGTTCATCGCTTTTTACCTCAATAATGAGAGAGCTGATGCGATGCAGTGTGACGCAGATTAATTAACGAAACCTTAACGATGAGTAGCGTCACACTGTATTTATGCGTTCTGATTAGCGAGCAGGATCAATATGCGTCATCACGTTCAGCACATTGAATTTTTGCATCACGTTGTTTCTGGCATTGACGGCAATCTGATGCCCTTCTTTTACGCTTAATTCGCCGTTCACTTCCAGATGGACATCGACAAGGGCTAAATCGCCCATCTTGCGGGTTTTTAAATCATGGAGTCCGGTGACGCCTTCGGTTGAGAGAAGACACGTTTTGATATCGTGCTCCAGCTCGGGTTCAAGCGAACGGTCCATCAGATCGTGCAGGGCATCGGCAGAGAATTTGTAACCCATATGGGCGATGAACACTCCGACAATCAGGGCCGCAATCAGGTCCATCGCGTGAAAACCCACTAAATTTCCGGCAATACCGATGGCGACAACCACTGACGACGCTGCGTCAGAACGGGCATGCCAGGCATTGGCTATCAGCAGCGAGGACTGAATACGTTTTCCCGTGGCAAACATGTATCTGAACAGACTCTCCTTCACCACCAGCGCCAGTATCGCCACCCACAAAGCGGCCCCTTTTACTATCTGATGCGTCTCGGGATTAAGCAGTTTATTGCCAGCGGACCAGAGCATCCCGACCCCCACGAGCAGCAGAATAGCGCCAATAATAAGCTTTGCACCGTTTTCGAAACGCAGATGACCGTAATGATGATCGTTATCAGAGGTTTTCTGACTCTTTTTATTCGCAATCAGAACGACAAAGTCAGAAGATAAATCGGAAAGAGAATGAATCCCATCAGCAATTAATCCCTGTGAACCGGAGAATATTCCTGCAACTATCTGAAAGCAGGTGAGTAAAATATTTATTATCACGCTTACTAATGTGCATTTGTGTATTTCCCGAGAACGGATGTGAGACTCATTGCCATTTTTCTTTTCCATGATGATTTCCGCTACCAACTGATTGAGCGATTATTCTGCGCAGGAAACATTAAATTGACGTTAAATATAATGTCATTATTGGCTGGGTTTGGGAATATTTACAGAAGGAGGGCGGGTATTGGGATAAAACGCGGCCTGCAGAGTGCACTGCAGGCCGGAGGATTACTTCATAAATGCAGGTTGTTTGTTTTCGTAAGTGGCAATCGCCGCTTCGTGCTGGAGAGTTAAACCTATGCTGTCCAGACCGTTCAGCATGCAGTGACGGCGGAACGCATCAATGCTGAAGCTGTAGGTTTTATCCCCGGCTTTCACCACTTCCGCTTCCAGATCCACTTCAAACGAAATACCCGGATTCGCCTTAACCAGCGCGAACAACTCATCGACCTGTTCATCGCTCAGCGTCACCGGCAGCAGCTGGTTGTTGAAGCTGTTACCGTAAAAAATATCCGCGAAGCTTGGGGCGATGACCACTTTGAAGCCGTAATCGGTGAGCGCCCACGGCGCGTGTTCGCGGGATGAGCCGCAGCCAAAGTTTTCTCGGGCCAGTAAAATGGAGGCGCCTTTGTACTCAGGGAAGTTCAGAACGAATTCCGGATTAGGCACTTCGCCTTTGTCGTCCAGGAAACGCCAGTCGTTGAACAGGTGCGCGCCAAAGCCGGTACGCGTCACCTTCTGCAGAAACTGTTTGGGAATAATAGCGTCAGTATCGACGTTAGCGGCATCCAGCGGGACAACCCGGCCCGTATGTTGGGTAAATTTCTCTGCCATGATTGTCTCCTTATTTCAGGCTGCGAATATCGGCGAAATGGCCGGTGACTGCCGCAGCGGCGGCCATTGCCGGGCTGACCAGATGGGTACGCCCACCGCGGCCCTGACGGCCTTCAAAGTTACGGTTGCTGGTGGAGGCGCAGCGCTCACCCGGATTCAGGCGATCGTTATTCATGGCCAGACACATCGAGCAGCCAGGCAGACGCCACTCGAAGCCCGCTTCGATAAAGATCTTATCTAGACCTTCGGCTTCCGCCTGGGCCTTCACCGGGCCAGAGCCTGGAACCACCAGCGCCTGCACGCCCGGCGCGACTTTACGGCCTTTGGCAATCTCTGCCGCCGCGCGCAAATCTTCGATACGGGAGTTAGTGCAAGAACCGATAAAGACTTTATCAATGGTCACGTCGGTCAACGGCACGCCGGGCTTCAGCCCCATATAGGCCAGCGCTTTTTCCGCACTGGCGCGCTCGACCGGATCTGCAAAGGAAGCAGGATCTGGAATGGCGTCGTTGACGGAAATCACCTGACCCGGGTTTGTCCCCCAGGTCACCTGCGGCGCAATCTCTTCTGCCTGCAGCGTGACAACGGTATCAAACGTCGCCCCATCGTCGGTTTTCAGGGTTTTCCAGTATGCTACCGCGTCGTCAAAATCGTGACCTTTCGGCGCGTGCAGACGGCCCTTCACATAGTTGAAGGTCGTTTCATCTGGCGCGACCAGACCGGCTTTGGCGCCCATCTCAATGGCCATGTTGCACAGGGTCATGCGGCCCTCCATGCTCAGCGCCTGGATAGCGTCTCCGCAGAACTCAACGACGTGGCCTGTACCGCCTGCGCTGCCGGTTTTACCGATAATCGCCAGCACGATATCTTTCGCGGTAATGCCAGGTGCCGCTTTGCCCTTCACTTCAATCTTCATCGTTTTGGCACGGCCCTGCTTCAGGGTCTGCGTCGCCAGAACGTGTTCAACCTCTGAGGTGCCAATCCCGAACGCCAGAGCGCCAAACGCGCCGTGTGTTGCGGTATGGGAGTCACCGCAGACGATGGTCATGCCCGGCAGGGTGATCCCTTGCTCAGGCCCCATCACGTGGACGATGCCCTGATAAGGATGGTTCAGGTCGTACAGCTCAACGCCAAATTCTTTACAGTTCTTAATCAGCTCCTGCATCTGGATACGCGCCATCTCACCCGAGGCATTAATGTCTTTGGTCTGGGTGGAAACGTTGTGATCCATCGTCGCGAAGGTTTTACCCGGCTGACGTACCGGACGCTTCTGCGCGCGCAGGCCGTCAAATGCCTGAGGAGAGGTCACTTCGTGTACCAGATGACGGTCAATGTACAGCAGCGGGGTTTCGTTTGGTGCCTCGTAAACAACGTGCGCATCAAACAACTTTTCATATAACGTTTTAGCCATGATTACACCCCTTCAGCGACATAGCGGGCAATGATGTCGCCCATTTCATCGGTACTGACTGCCGCCGTGCCGCGTGCTAAATCGCCGGTACGGACGCCTTCTTCTAACGCCCGGTTAATGGCGTGTTCAATTGCGGTTGCTGCATCGTCTGCATCCAGGCTGTAGCGCAGCAGCAGGGCCAGGGAGAGGATCTGCGCAATCGGGTTGGCAATGTTCTTGCCGGCGATATCCGGCGCGGAGCCGCCCGCAGGCTCGTACAGGCCAAAACCTTCTTCATTCAGGCTTGCGGATGGCAGCATTCCCATGGAGCCGGTGATCATTGCGCACTCGTCAGAGAGAATATCGCCGAACAGGTTGGAGCACAGCAGCACGTCAAACTGGGACGGATCCTTAATCAGCTGCATGGTCGCGTTATCGATGTACATGTGCGACAGCGTGACGTCCGGGTACTGCTTAGCGACTTCGCTGACGATCTCGCGCCACAGAATAGAAGACTGCAGCACGTTCGCTTTGTCAATGGAGGTCACCTTGTGGCGGCGTTTGCGCGCAGACTCAAAGGCGATATGGGCGATACGTTCAATTTCGAAACGGTGATACACCTCGGTGTCGAACGCTTTTTCATGCTGACCGCTGCCTTCGCGCCCTTTTGGCTGACCGAAATAGATCCCGCCGGTCAGTTCACGCACGCACAGAATGTCGAAACCGTTGGCGGCGATATCCGCGCGCAGCGGGCAGAACTCTTCCAGACCCTGATACAGCTTCGCCGGACGCAGGTTGCTGAACAGCTTGAAGTGTTTACGCAGCGGCAGCAGCGCGCCGCGCTCTGGCTGCTCTGCTGGCGGCAGGTGTTCCCATTTTGGACCACCGACGGAACCAAACAGCACGGCATCGGCATTTTCACAGCCTTCCACGGTCGCTTTTGGCAGTGGCGTACCGTGGTTATCAATCGCAATACCGCCCACATCGTAGTGGCTGGTGGTGATTTTCATCGCAAAACGCGCGCGAACGGCTTCCAGTACTTTCAGCGCCTGTGCCATCACTTCTGGGCCAATACCGTCACCCGGCAACACAGCAATATGGTAATTCTTCGACATTACACGGTTTCCTTGTTGTTCTCTTTATTCTGAGCTTTGCGTTGCAACTCTTTTTCGACTTCGGCGGCGCGCCAGATGTTGTTCAGAACATGCACCATCGCCTTCGCGGAGGATTCAACGATATCTGTCGCCAGGCCCACGCCATGGAAGCGGCGGCCATTGTAATTGACCACGATATCAACCTGACCCAGCGCATCTTTGCCGTGGCCCTTGGCCGTCAGGTCATATTTGACCAGCTCAACGTCGTACTCGGTGACGCGATTAATCGCCTGGTAAATCGCATCGACAGGGCCGTTACCGTTAGCTGCCTCTGCTTTAATTTCATCTCCGCAGGCCAGCTTGACCGAGGCGGTAGCGATGTCGCTGGACCCGGACTGCACGTTGAAGTAATCCAGACGGAAGTGCTCCGGCTCTTCCTGCTGTTTGTTGATAAAGGCCAGTGCTTCCAGGTCGTAGTCGAAGACCTGGCCTTTTTTGTCGGCCAGCTTCAGGAACGCGTCATACAGCTGATCCATGTTGTAATCGCTGTCCTTATAACCCATCTCTTCCATACGGTGCTTAACCGCCGCGCGACCAGAGCGGGAGGTCAGGTTCAACTGCACCTGATTCAGGCCGATGGATTCCGGGGTCATGATTTCGTAGTTTTCACGATTCTTCAGGACGCCATCCTGGTGAATACCGGAGGAGTGTGCGAAGGCGCCAGTGCCGACAATCGCTTTGTTGGCCGGAATGGGCATGTTGCAAATCTGGCTGACGGTCTGGCTGGTGCGCCAGATTTCGTTGTGATTGATGCGGGTGTGCACGTTCATGATGTCTTTGCGCACTTTGATCGCCATGACCACTTCTTCCAGCGAACAGTTGCCCGCACGTTCGCCGATGCCGTTCATCGCGCCTTCAACCTGACGCGCCCCGGCGTGGACGGCGGCGATGGCATTACCCACGGCCAGACCCAAATCATCGTGGGTGTGGACGGAGATAATTGCCTTATCAATATTTGGTACGCGGTCATACAGGCCGGTGATGATGTTGGAGAACTCAAACGGCATGGTGTAGCCGACGGTGTCCGGAATGTTGATGGTTTTCGCGCCCGCGTTGATGGCGGCTTCGACGACGCGCGCCAGGTCTTCGATTGGCGTACGGCCCGCATCTTCACAGGAGAATTCAACGTCATCGGTATAGTTGCGTGCGCGCTTAACCATGTAAACCGCGCGCTCAATCACCTCATCCAGCGTGCTGCGCAGCTTGGTTGCGATGTGCATGGGCGAGGTCGCAATAAAGGTGTGGATACGGAACGCTTCGGCCACCTTCAATGACTCGGCGGCAACGTCGATATCTTTCTCTACGCAGCGCGCCAGGGCACACACGCGGCTGTTTTTAATGGTGCGGGCGATAGTCTGGACGGATTCGAAATCACCCGGAGACGAGACAGGGAAACCGACCTCCATCACGTCGACACCCATACGTTCGAGAGCCAGCGCGATCTGCAGTTTCTCTTTAACACTCAGGCTTGCCTGTAATGCCTGTTCACCGTCACGTAAAGTAGTATCGAAAATAATGACTTGCTGGCTCATGGGTTAGGTCCTTGTCAGTCTTAGGGCGCCTTGCTACGAGCATAAAAAAACCCGCGCAGTGGCGCGGGTTTTTAGTCTTACTGGTGACGATTCAACGCTGAATTTCGCCCGCCAGTCTACCGCGCACAGTGGATGCGTTTAGTAGTAGTAGACCGGTGAAACGAATGGTGCGTGTCATGAATCGTGCTCCGTTAAATTCAATATGCTTTTAGTGGTACTGGATACGGCTGTTCATGTCAACCCCTGAAGATGAAAACGGGCCCGAGAGACGGAATCAACAGGTTATTAACTTTAGCTAATTGTGCTGGTTTTAGCTTTCGTAGCCCGACTAATTGTCTAATTTTGGACTTAATAAAAGAGTTGCAGAAACAAATAAATATAATTGTTTAAAATGAGTGAAATGTGTTGAAGAGAATGCTTTGTGCTTAAAGAGTTTGGATATCATTAAGTTATAAATACAGTGAATCTATTCCAGAACGTTGAAAAACGAAAAGAGATAACAGGTTGTTAAGTAACTGTAGATCGATAGCATTAACAGTTTAATAATACTTAAGTCATCGTTAACCTGATGGTAATTGTATATTTGTTTAGTTTATGGTTTCATTCAGATCCTAAAGTCAAACATATCATTTGCGCTCATTAATTTTCATTTATATAGAGTCTTTATATATTCCGAATTTTAAATAATTCTCTTTCGCTGATCGTATTTGCATGATAAATCATATTTTTCGAGATTATTACCGTACGATGGCAAAGGGAGTGTAGCGTGACAGTGGAGTCAGAAGTGCCAGAAAATAATATTAAACAACCTCAAGCTACTGATGGGATTAAACCGCAGTTACGCACGGTGGATCTGAATCTTCTGACGGTGTTTGATGCTGTCATGCAGGAACAGAATATCACCCGAGCGGCCCAAACGTTGGGGATGTCACAACCCGCCGTGAGTAATGCTGTTGCCAGACTTAAGCTCATGTTTAACGACGAATTATTCGTTCGCTACGGGAGGGGTATCCAGCCTACGGCTCGCGCGTTCCAGCTGTTCGGGTCTATTCGCCAGGCGTTGCAACTGGTCCAAAATGAGCTGCCGGGATCGGGCTTTGAACCCTTAAGCAGCGAGCGCGTATTCCATCTTTGTGTCTGTAGCCCATTAGATAATTATTTAACGTCAATTATTTATAATAAAGTTGAAGAGATCGCACCAAATATCAATCTTGTTTTTAAATCATCCCTGAATCAAAACACGGAACATCAGTTACGCTATCAGGAGATCGAGTTCGTTCTCGGGTATGAAGAGTTCCGTCGTCCGGAATTCTCCTGCGTGCCGCTGTTTAAAGATGAAATGGTTCTGGTCGCCAGTAAAAAACACCCACGCCTGAATTCTCCGCTGCGCGAAAACGATGTTTATAACGAGCAGCATGCCGTTGTTGCACTCGACAGATATGCTTCCTTTAGCCTGCCGTGGTATGACACTGCGGATAAACAGGCAAGCGTGGCTTATCAGGGCATGGCTATGGTCAGCGTATTAAACGTGGTCTCACAGACACAGCTGGTGGCGATTGCGCCGCGCTGGCTGGCAGAAGAGTTTTCTGACTCTCTAAATCTGCAAATTTTACCTCTGCCACTCAAACTAAATAGCCGTACCTGTTATCTTTCCTGGCATGAAGCAGCGGGGCGGGATAAAGGACATCAGTGGATGGAAGAGCTGCTGGTGGGCATTTGCCGTCGGTAAACGCATCAGGATAAATTGCATCGGATTATGTGATTTATCCTGATTTTTTTTAGATAATTGATATTTTGTTCTGTTGTTCTTTTTTTTGGGCTGCTCTCCGGCTCGCAAAAATAGATGATTTCCTGCGTTGTCGCGCTTTTCAGTGATGATTTATCACCCCATCCTCTATTCCCAGAGGAATTAACCATATCTTCAGTTAACGGCTGCTTTTTCTGCTTTACGCACCGTTTATCTCTCCAGGTTTGCTAATTGCCTGCCTCATAACGAGCGGTTAAGGTAAAGAACACTCTGCAAAATATAAGATTGGTTTCTCCCAATCGTAAGACGGTGCGGAAATGAATTCGGCATTCCGTCTATAACAAAATGCCTGGAGGCAAACCATGGAGATGTTGTCTGGCGCGGAAATGGTCGTTCGGTCGCTGATCGATCAGGGCGTAAAGCAAGTGTTCGGCTACCCTGGCGGTGCGGTTCTCGATATTTATGATGCGCTGCACACGGTAGGGGGCATTGACCATGTTCTGGTACGTCACGAGCAGGCGGCGGTACACATGGCTGACGGTCTGGCGCGGGCGACGGGTGAAGTGGGCGTGGTGTTAGTCACTTCCGGCCCCGGCGCGACAAACGCCATTACCGGCATTGCGACAGCGTATATGGACTCTATCCCGCTGGTGATCCTCTCCGGGCAGGTGGCAACCTCACTGATCGGTTACGATGCGTTTCAGGAGTGCGACATGGTCGGGATTTCACGTCCCGTTGTGAAGCACAGCTTCCTGGTCAAGCAAACGGAAGACATTCCCGGCGTACTGAAGAAAGCTTTCTGGCTGGCGGCGAGCGGACGCCCTGGACCGGTGGTGGTCGATCTGCCTAAAGATATCCTCAACCCGGCAAACAAGCTGCCTTATGTCTGGCCGGAAGCGGTCAGCATGCGCTCTTATAACCCAACAACGCAGGGGCACAAAGGGCAGATCAAGCGGGCGTTGCAAACGCTTCTGGCAGCCAAAAAACCGGTGGTCTATGTCGGAGGCGGTGCGATCAACGCTGCCTGTGAAGCCCAGCTTCGCGAGTTGGTTGAAAAACTCAACCTTCCTGTGGCGTCGTCGCTGATGGGACTGGGGGCGTTCCCCGCAACCCATCGTCAGGCGCTGGGTATGCTGGGTATGCACGGTACCTATGAAGCCAACATGACGATGCATCATTCCGATGTGATTTTTGCCGTCGGCGTGCGTTTTGACGATCGCACCACAAACAACCTGGCGAAGTATTGCCCTAACGCCACCGTGCTGCATATTGATATCGATCCAACGTCAATTTCAAAAACGGTATCGGCTGATGTGCCTATCGTCGGTGATGCCCGGCAGGTTCTGGAGCAAATGCTGGATCTGCTGGCTCAGGAGAGTGCGACCCAGCCGCTGGATGAGATCCGCGACTGGTGGCAGCAGATTGAACAGTGGCGCGCGCGTCAGTGCCTGAAATATGACACACAAAGTGAAAATATTAAGCCGCAGGCGGTCATTGAAGCGGTGTGGCGACTGACGAAAGGTGAGGCGTACGTAACCTCCGATGTGGGGCAGCATCAGATGTTTGCCGCCCTGTATTACCCGTTTGATAAACCGCGACACTGGATCAACTCCGGTGGTTTAGGAACAATGGGCTTTGGTCTGCCTGCCGCGTTGGGCGTGAAGCTGGCGCTGCCGAATGAAACCGTCGTCTGCGTAACGGGGGACGGCAGTATTCAGATGAACATTCAGGAGCTGTCTACTGCGCTGCAATATGAACTGCCGGTACTGGTGCTGAACCTGAATAACGGGTATCTCGGTATGGTGAAGCAGTGGCAGGATATGATCTACTCTGGCCGTCACTCTCAATCCTACATGAAATCGCTGCCAGATTTTGTTCGCCTTGCTGAAGCTTACGGCCATGTTGGCATGCGGGTGACCGATCCGGCAGAGCTGGAAACAAAGCTCGCGCAAGCGCTTGAGCACGTTAAAAACAACCGCCTCGTCTTTATGGATGTGATTGTTGATGGGACCGAGCACGTTTATCCGATGCATATTCGTGGAGGCGGTATGGATGAAATGTGGTTAAGCAAAACGGAGAGAACCTGATATGCGCCGGATATTATCGGTTTTACTGGAAAATGAGTCTGGCGCACTGTCGCGCGTCATTGGCCTTTTTGCGCAGCGCGGCTATAACATTGAAAGCCTGACCGTTGCCCCGACGGAAGATCCAACGCTGTCACGCATGACGATCCAAACTGTCGGCGATGCCAAAGTGCTAGAACAGATTGAAAAACAGCTGCATAAGCTGGTTGATGTGCTGCGCGTGAGCGAGCTGGGGCAGGGGGCCTATGTTGAACGTGAGGTCATGCTGGTGAAAATCCAGGCCAGCGGCTACGGGCGCGAAGAAGTTAAACGTAATGCGGATATTTTCCGCGGACAAATTATCGACGTTACGCCTTCTCTTTATACGGTTCAGCTGGTCGGGACAAGTGACAAGCTGGATGCTTTCCTGACGTCCGTGCGGGATGTGGCAAAAATTGTCGAGGTCGCGAGATCGGGTGTAGTGGGTCTGTCACGCGGCGAGAAAATCATGCGTTAGTTGTCAAAAAGGTTCGCCTCTTTCTGCCCGGTCACCAAAGCCGGGCTTTTTTTTGCGTAATCAGCCGACAACGCAGATAAAAGCGGTTGCCGCGAAGGCTTTTCTGCGTTTAGATGTTAAAAGATTTAACCATAACCTTGACAGGGCCATGGACTCTTTTCTTTTTTTAAGGGGCAATTGTGAAACTGGATGAAATCGCCCGGCTAGCCGGCGTGTCACGAACAACGGCCAGCTATGTGATTAACGGTAAAGCAAAGCAGTACCGTGTCAGCGACAAGACCGTTGAAAAAGTTATGGCGGTGGTTCGTGAGCATAACTACCATCCGAATGCTGTCGCAGCCGGTCTGCGCGCCGGGCGCACCCGCTCTATTGGTCTGGTGATCCCTGACCTGGAAAATACCAGCTATACCCGTATCGCCAACTATCTCGAACGTCAGGCGCGCCAGCGCGGCTATCAATTGCTGATTGCCTGCTCTGAAGATCAGCCCGACAACGAGATGCGCTGCATTGAACATCTTCTCCAGCGCCAGGTGGATGCCATTATTGTTTCGACCTCCCTACCGCCAGAACATCCGTTCTACCAGCGCTGGGCGAACGACCCGTTCCCAATCGTTGCGCTGGATCGTGCGCTCGATCGCGAGCATTTCACCAGCGTCGTGGGTGCGGATCAGGACGATGCAGAAATGCTGGCCGCAGAGCTGCGAACTTTCCCCGCTGAAACTGTGCTGTATCTTGGCGCGCTGCCCGAGCTTTCCGTTAGCTTCCTGCGTGAGCAGGGGTTCAGAACCGCCTGGAAAGACGATCCGCGCGAGGTTCACTACCTCTATGCCAACAGTTACGAGCGTGAAGCCGCAGCGCAGCTGTTCGAAAAATGGCTGGAGACACACCCGATGCCGCAGGCGCTATTCACCACGTCGTTTGCGCTGTTGCAGGGTGTCATGGATGTAACCTTACGCCGTGAAGGTAAACTCCCCTCTGATCTGGCGATTGCCACGTTTGGGGATAACGAGCTGCTCGACTTCCTCCAGTGTCCGGTGCTGGCGGTAGCACAGCGTCACCGTGATGTGGCTGAACGCGTGCTGGAGATTGTGCTGGCAAGCCTGGATGAGCCGCGCAAACCGAAGCCGGGCCTGACGCGTATCAAACGTAATCTCTATCATCGCGGAATTTTAAGCCGCCAAAAATGAAATGACCGGGGCGGGGAAATCTGCCCCATTTTGCTGCGATAAATCGTGCGGATAATTCCCGGAGAGAAATTAGGATAATTCTTGTGAGATCATAATCGCCTATTTTTCTTAATTCATTTTGGCTCTTAAATTGTCCTTTAAAGAACATCTCAGCGATTTTAAACAGCTATCTTTGTATTATTTTGTTACAAACCCTATTCGGCCGATGAATATTCAGACGTTTTTCCTCCTCCTGTAGCTGCTTACGTGGCAACTGCCGCGCTTACCCGGTGCCAGAGTGAATCTGGCGCTGTTATCCCCTGAGAATCTGTCATAAAATGCTGCCCGCGTCGCAAACTGACACTTTATATTTACCTGCGATGATATTGAGTGAGCTTTAACGCTAGTGTGCATATTCGGTTTTTTTCTTACAAATATTCATAACGTTAATTTTGCCTCGCCAGTTGTGCAGTTATTAACCAGGACTGTTTAACTCTGTAAATAGAGGGCTTTCGAGTCCTTACAGGGAGAGTCCTGGCTTGACAAGCTTTTCCCTCGCTCCGTAAACTCCTTTAGGTGGGAATTTGTGGGTTAAAGTGGTGAGGAGGGGTGAGACTGGCATGTTCCGTGGAGCAACGTTAGTCAATCTCGACAGCAAAGGGCGTTTATCGGTACCAACCCGATACCGCGACCAGCTGATTGAGAACGCTGCGGGTCAAATGGTTTGCACCATTGACATTAACTCCCCCTGCCTGCTGCTTTACCCCTTGCCTGAATGGGAAATTATTGAGCAAAAGCTGTCGCGACTGTCGAGCATGAACCCGCAGGAACGCCGCGTGCAGCGTCTGTTATTGGGACATGCCAGTGAATGTCAGATGGATAACGCAGGGCGGTTACTGATTGCCCCTGTGTTACGGCAACATGCCGGTCTGACCAAAGAAGTGATGCTGGTCGGGCAGTTCAACAAATTTGAACTGTGGGATGAAACGACCTGGTATCAACAGGTCAAGGAAGATATCGACGCTGAGCAGTCTGATTCCGCGACATTATCGGAACGGCTGCAGGACTTGTCTCTATAAATATGATGGAAAATTATAAACATAAAACGGTGTTACTGGACGAGGCCGTAAACGGTCTGAATATTCGTCCGGATGGCATCTACATTGATGGCACGTTTGGCCGCGGTGGTCACTCGCGTTTGATTCTCTCCCAGCTTGGAGAGGAAGGACGTCTGCTGGCAATCGATCGCGATCCGCAGGCAATTGCGGTTGCACAGACCATCAATGACCCACGCTTTTCCATCGTGCATGGACCTTTCTCTGCGCTCGCAGATTATGTTGCTGAGCGCGGCCTGACGGGCAAGATCGATGGGATTCTCCTCGATCTTGGCGTCTCTTCACCCCAACTTGATGATGCCGAACGTGGTTTCTCCTTTATGCGTGATGGTCCGCTGGATATGCGGATGGATCCGACGCGCGGTCAGTCTGCCGCTGAGTGGTTACAGACCGCTGACGAAGCCGATATTGCATGGGTCATCAAAACGTTTGGCGAAGAGCGCTTTGGCAAACGAATCGCGCGCGCCATCGTTGAGCGTAATCGCATTGAACCAATGACCCGCACCAAAGAGTTGGCCGAAGTGATCGCGGCGGCGACACCGGTGAAGGATAAGCACAAACATCCCGCGACCCGTACCTTCCAGGCGGTTCGCATCTGGGTAAACAGTGAACTGGAGGAAATAGAGCTGGCGCTAAAAAGCTCGCTCGACGTGCTGGCCCCGGGGGGGCGGTTATCCATCATCAGCTTCCATTCGCTGGAAGACCGTATTGTGAAACGCTTTATGCGTGAACAAAGCCGCGGTCCACAGGTACCAGCGGGGCTGCCGATGACGGAAGAACAACTCAGGAAGCTGGGTGGCCGTCAGTTGCGAGCATTAGGCAAGTTGATGCCGGGCGAAGAAGAAGTGGCAGAGAATCCACGCGCCCGTAGTTCAGTGCTGCGTGTTGCAGAGAGGACGAACGCATGATCGGCAGAGTGACAGAGACCCTAAGCAAAGTTAAGGATTCGTTAGGAAGCAACGAGCGCCATGCCTTGCCTGGCGTGATCGGCGACGATCTTTTGCGGTTTGGGAAACTGCCACTCTGTCTGTTCATTTGCATCATTGTCACGGCAGTTACGGTGGTGACCACCGCCCACCATACACGTTTATTGACTGCGCAACGCGAGCAGATGGTACTGGAACGCGATGCGCTGGATATTGAATGGCGAAATCTGATCCTTGAAGAAAACGCGCTCGGCGATCACAGCCGGGTTGAACGGATCGCAACGGAAAAGCTGCAACTGCAGCATGTTGATCCTTCGCAGGAAAATATCGTAGTACAAAAATAAGGGAAAACGCGACGCATGAAAGCAGCGGCAAAAACGCTAAAACCAAAACGTCAGGAAGAACAGGCCAACTTTATCAGTTGGCGTTTTGCGTTGCTATGCGGCTGCATTTTACTCGCTCTGGGTTTTCTGCTTGGACGCGTGGCCTGGCTACAAATCATCGCTCCTGACATGCTTGTACGCCAGGGTGACATGCGTTCCCTGCGCGTTCAGGAAGTGTCGACATCCCGTGGGATGATTACCGATCGCTCTGGGCGTCCGCTAGCGGTGAGCGTGCCGGTGAAGGCGATTTGGGCCGATCCTAAAGAACTGCATGATGCTGGCGGTATCACACTTGATAACCGCTGGAAGGCCCTTGCGGATGCGCTGAAGATGCCGTTGGACCAGTTAGCTTCACGCGTGAATACGAACCCGAGAGGGCGCTTTATCTATCTGGCACGTCAGGTGAACCCTGACATGGCGGACTACATCAAAAAATTGAAGCTGCCGGGGATCCATCTGCGTGAAGAATCCCGTCGTTACTATCCATCCGGCGAAGTGACTGCTCACCTCATTGGCTTTACTAACGTTGATAGCCAGGGGATTGAAGGCGTTGAAAAAAGCTTTGATAAATGGCTTACCGGCCAGCCCGGCGAGCGCATTGTGCGTAAAGACCGCTATGGTCGCGTGATCGAGGATATTTCCTCAACGGACAGCCAGGCCGCACACAACCTTGCGCTGAGTATCGATGAGCGATTACAGGCGCTGGTTTACCGCGAGCTGAACAATGCCGTGGCCTTCAACAAAGCGGAATCGGGCAGTGCTGTGTTAGTTGATGTCAGTACGGGTGAAGTGCTGGCGATGGCCAATAGCCCGTCCTACAACCCTAATAATCTTACCGGCACGCAGAAGGATGTTATGCGTAACCGTACCATCACCGACGTGTTCGAACCGGGTTCGACGGTTAAGCCGATGGTGGTCATGACTGCACTTCAGCGCGGTATCGTCAACGAAAATACCGTACTGAATACCATTCCATACCGAATTAACGGTCACGAAATCAAAGACGTGGCACGCTACAGCGAATTGACCCTGACCGGGGTATTACAGAAGTCGAGTAACGTCGGCGTTTCAAAGCTGGCGTTAGCGATGCCGTCCTCAGCGTTAGTAGAGACTTACTCACGTTTTGGACTTGGAAAGGCGACCAATTTGGGGTTGGTCGGAGAACGCAGTGGCTTATATCCTCAAAAACAACGGTGGTCTGACATAGAGAGGGCCACCTTCTCTTTCGGCTACGGGCTAATGGTAACTCCGTTACAGCTAGCGCGAGTCTATGCAACGATTGGCAGCTATGGCGTCTATCGTCCGCTGTCGATTACTAAAGTTGATCCACCGGTTCCGGGCGAGCGTATCTTCCCGGAATCTGTCGTTCGTACCGTGGTGCACATGATGGAAAGCGTGGCGCTGCCTGGCGGCGGCGGCGTGAAGGCGGCGATCAAAGGTTATCGCATTGCCATCAAGACCGGTACTGCGAAAAAGGTGGGGCCAGACGGCCGCTACATCAACAAATATATTGCCTATACCGCAGGCGTTGCGCCTGCAAGCAATCCGCGTTTTGCGCTGGTGGTCGTAATAAACGATCCACAGGCGGGTAAATACTACGGCGGCGCCGTCTCCGCGCCTGTGTTCGGGGCTATCATGGGCGGCGTGTTACGCACCATGAACATTGAACCGGATGCGCTGGCGACGGGCGAAAAAAGTGAATTTGTAATTAATCAAGGCGAGGGTACAGGTGGCAGATCGTAATTTGCGCGACCTTCTCGCTCCGTGGGTGCCAAATGCACCGGAGCGAGCACTGCGAGAGATGGTACTGGACAGCCGCGTGGCTGCTTCTGGCGATCTTTTTGTGGCGGTGGTCGGTCATCAGGCGGACGGGCGTCGTTATATCCCGCAGGCGATTGCGCAAGGTGTGGCTGCCATTATTGCTGAGGCCAAAGATGAGGCAACCGACGGTGAGATCCGTGAAATGCACGGGGTGCCGGTTATCTATCTCAGCCAGTTAAACGAGCGTCTCTCCGCGCTGGCGGGACGTTTTTATCACGAACCTTCCGACCAGCTGCGTCTGGTCGGCGTGACGGGCACGAACGGTAAAACCACCACCACGCAGCTGATGGCGCAGTGGGCCCAGCTGTTGGGTGAAACCGGTGCAGTGATGGGTACCGTAGGTAACGGCCTGCTGGGCAAAGTGAGCCCGACGGAAAACACCACCGGCTCGGCGGTAGACGTACAGCATGTGCTTGCAGGTCTGGCTGGGCAGGGGGCAACCTTTGCTGCGATGGAGGTCTCTTCGCACGGTCTGGTACAGCATCGGGTTGCGGCGCTGAAATTTGCCGCTTCAGTGTTTACTAACCTGAGTCGCGATCATCTTGATTATCATGGTGATATGGAGCATTACGAAGCCGCGAAATGGCTGCTGTTCTCCACTCACCATTACGGACAAGCCATCATCAACGCCGACGACGAAGTGGGCCGCCGCTGGCTGGCGAAGCTGCCGGATGCGGTTGCGGTGTCGATGGAAGACCATATCAATCCGAACTGCCACGGCCGCTGGCTGAAGGCGGTTGAGGTGAATTACCACGACAGCGGGGCGACAATCCGCTTTGCCTCTTCCTGGGGTGAAGGCGAAATTGAAAGCCGCCTGATGGGCGCGTTCAACGTCAGCAACCTGCTGCTGGCGCTGGCGACGCTGCTGGCACTGGGTTATCCGATGGCTGAACTGCTGAAAACCTCAGCGCGTCTGCAGCCGGTTTGCGGCCGTATGGAAGTGTTCAGCGCGCCGGGCAAACCGACCGTTGTGGTTGATTACGCCCACACGCCGGATGCGCTGGAAAAAGCGCTCGAAGCGGCGCGCCTGCACTGCGCCGGGAAGCTCTGGTGCGTGTTTGGCTGCGGCGGCGATCGCGATAAAGGCAAACGCCCGCTGATGGGGGCTATTGCCGAGCAGTTCGCAGATATTCCGGTAGTAACCGATGACAACCCGCGTACGGAAGAGCCGCGCGCCATCATCAATGACATTCTGGCGGGCATGCTGGACGCGGGCCGCGCTCGCGTGGTGGAAGGCCGTGCGGAAGCCGTGACCAATACCATTATGCAGGCGCAGGAGAATGATGTTGTCCTGTTAGCGGGCAAAGGGCATGAAGATTATCAGATCGTTGGCAATCGCCGTCTGGACTACTCGGACCGCGTAACGGCAGCTCGTCTGCTGGGAGTCGTGGCATGATTAGCATCACGTTACGTCAGGCCGCTGCAATCCTGAAGGGCGACCTGCACGGGCAAGACCTGACCATTGATGCCGTAACGACGGACACCCGCAAAATCGCTGCAGGCTGTTTGTTTGTGGCGCTGAAAGGCGAACGTTTTGACGCGCATGATTTTGCTGAACAGGCCAAAGAGAACGGCGCCGGTGCGCTGCTGGTCAGCCGCAAGCTCGATATCGATCTGCCGCAAATTGTGGTGAAAGATACGCGCCTCGCGTTCGGTGAGCTGGCTGCCTGGGTGCGTCAGCAGGTGCCTGCTCGCGTCGTCGCGCTGACCGGCTCATCCGGCAAAACGTCGGTGAAAGAGATGACGGCGGCGATCCTCGGCCAGTGCGGCAATACGCTTTATACCGCGGGCAACCTCAATAATGACGTCGGCGTGCCGATGACATTGCTTCGCCTGACCAAAGAACATGACTATGCGGTGATCGAGTTAGGAGCAAACCACCAGGGCGAAATCGCCTGGACCGTGAGCCTGACTCGCCCGGAAGCTGCGCTGGTGAATAACCTCGCGGCTGCGCACCTGGAAGGTTTTGGCTCGCTGGAAGGCGTGGCGAAAGCGAAAGGTGAGATTTATACCGGCCTGCCGGATAACGGTATCGCTATTCTGAACGCCGATAACAACGACTGGCTGAACTGGCAGAGCATCATTGGCTCGCGTAAAACCTGGCGCTTCTCGCCAAATGCGGCCAACAGTGATTTTACGGCGACCAATATCCATGTGACGTCCCACGGCACCGAGTTCACCCTCACGACCCCAACGGGGGGCGTGGAGGTTCTGCTGCCGCTGCCGGGTCGCCATAACATCGCCAATGCCCTTGCGGCGGCGGCGCTGTCAACGGCGGTGGGCGCTACACATGAGGCGATCAAAGCCGGGCTGGCGAACCTGAAAGCCGTGCCGGGTCGTCTGTTCCCGATTCAGCTTTCGGAAAACAAACTGCTGCTGGATGACTCCTACAACGCGAACGTTGGTTCAATGACGGCGGCGGTGCAGGTGTTATCAGAAATGCCGGGCTACCGCATCATGGTGGTTGGCGACATGGCAGAGCTGGGCGACGAAAGCGAAGCCTGTCATACCCAGGTTGGCGAAGCGGCGAAAGCTGCGGGGCTGGACTGTGTACTGAGCGCAGGAAAACTGAGCCAGGCGATTAGCCAGGCCAGCGGCGTTGGCGAGCATTTTGCCGATAAAACCGCGTTGATTGAGCGCCTTAAGGCATTAATTACAGAAAAACAAATTGTGACTGTATTAGTTAAAGGTTCACGTAGTGCCGCCATGGAAGAGGTTGTGCACGCATTACAGGAGAACGGGACATGTTAGTTTGGCTGGCCGAACATTTGGTCAAATATTATTCAGGCTTTAACGTCTTTTCGTATCTGACGTTTCGCGCCATCGTCAGCCTGCTGACTGCGCTGTTCATCTCGTTGTGGATGGGCCCGCGCATGATTGCCCGTCTGCAAAAACTCTCTTTCGGCCAGGTTGTGCGTAACGACGGTCCGGAATCGCACTTCAGCAAACGCGGTACCCCGACCATGGGCGGGATCATGATCCTGACCGCCATCGTCGTTTCCGTGCTGCTGTGGGCGTATCCCTCCAACCCGTACGTCTGGTGCGTTCTGACGGTACTGGTGGGTTATGGGATCATCGGTTTTGTTGATGATTACCGCAAAGTCGTTCGTAAAGATACTAAGGGCCTGATCGCGCGCTGGAAATATTTCTGGATGTCGGTGATCGCGCTTGGCGTAGCCTTCGCGCTGTATCTGGCAGGCAAAGACACACCTGCCACCGAGCTGGTTGTGCCGTTCTTCAAAGACGTTATGCCGCAGTTGGGGCTGTTCTACATTCTGCTGGCCTACTTTGTGATTGTCGGCACCGGCAACGCCGTTAACCTGACCGACGGTCTGGATGGCCTGGCCATTATGCCAACCGTCTTTGTGGCCGCCGGTTTTGCGCTTGTGGCGTGGGCGACCGGTAACATGAATTTCGCGAACTATCTGCACATCCCTTATCTGCGCCATGCGGGTGAGCTGGTGATCGTTTGTACCGCGATTGTCGGCGCGGGGCTGGGCTTCCTGTGGTTCAACACCTATCCGGCTCAGGTCTTTATGGGTGACGTCGGTTCTCTGGCTTTGGGCGGTGCGCTCGGCATTATCGCCGTACTGCTGCGTCAGGAGTTCCTGCTGGTGATCATGGGCGGCGTGTTTGTGGTTGAAACCCTGTCGGTGATTTTGCAGGTCGGTTCCTTCAAGCTGCGCGGTCAGCGCATCTTCCGCATGGCGCCGATTCACCACCACTATGAACTGAAAGGCTGGCCGGAGCCGCGCGTTATTGTGCGCTTCTGGATTATTTCGCTGATGCTGGTGCTGATTGGCCTGGCAACGCTGAAGGTACGTTAATCATGGCAGATTACCAGGGCAAAAAAGTCGTTATCATCGGGTTGGGCCTTACGGGGCTCTCCTGCGTGGACTTTTTCCTCGCACGCGGCGTGACGCCACGCGTGATGGATACGCGTGTCTCTCCGCCGGGTCTGGACAAACTGCCGGAACAGGTTGAACGCCACCTTGGTGGTCTGAATGATGACTGGCTGCTGGCAGCCGATCTGATTGTCGCAAGCCCAGGTATGGCGCTGGCGCATCCTTCGCTGAGCGCTGCCGCGGATGCGGGTGTGGAAATTGTCGGCGATATCGAGCTGTTCTGCCGTGAAGTGCAGGCGCCCGTTATCGCGATTACCGGTTCTAACGGTAAAAGCACCGTCACCACTCTGGTGGGTGAAATGGCGAAAGCGGCAGGCATGAACGTCGGCGTTGGCGGTAACATTGGTTTACCTGCTCTGATGCTGCTGGACAAAGGCTGTGAGCTGTTCGTGCTGGAACTCTCCAGCTTCCAGCTGGAAACGACTTCCAGCCTGCATGCTGCGGCTGCGACGATCCTCAACGTGACTGAAGATCATATGGACAGGTATCCATTTGGCCTGCAGCAGTACCGTGCCGCTAAGCTCCGCGTTTATGAAAATGCCAAAGTCTGCGTTGTTAATGCCGATGACGCGCTGACCATGCCGGTGCGTGGCGCAGACGATCGCTGTATCAGCTTCGGTATCACGATGGGGGATTATCATCTGAACCGCCAACTGGGTGAAACCTGGCTGCGCGTGAAGGGTGAGAAAGTGCTGAACGTGAAAGAGATGAAGCTCACAGGTCAGCACAACTACACCAATGCCCTGGCGGCGCTGGCGCTGGCGGATGCTGTAGGGCTGCCGCGCTCCTCCAGCCTGAAAGCGTTAACCACGTTTTCAGGTCTGGCGCACCGTTTCCAGCTGGCGCTGGAGCACAACGGCGTGCGCTGGATCAACGACTCCAAAGCCACCAATGTGGGCAGCACGGAGGCCGCGCTGAACGGGCTGCACGTTGACGGCACCCTGCATCTGCTGCTGGGCGGCGACGGTAAGTCTGCTGATTTCTCGTCCCTGAAGCCGTATCTCTCCGGCGATAACATCCGCCTGTACTGCTTCGGCCGTGACGGCAGCGAGCTTGCTGAACTGCGCCCTGAGGTTGCCGAGCAAACTGAAACCATGGAACAGGCGATGCGGCTGATTGCCCCTCGCGTGAAGCCAGGCGATATGGTGCTGCTCTCTCCGGCCTGTGCCAGCCTCGATCAATTCAAGAATTTCGAACAGCGTGGTGATGTCTTTACCCGCCTGGCGAAGGAGTTAGGCTGATGCGTTTATCTCTCCCTCGCCTGAAAATGCCGCGCCTGCCAGGATTTGGGATCCTGGCATGGCTGTTTGCGGCGCTCAAAGGCTGGGTGATGGGCTCTCGTCAAAAAGATAACGACAGCCTGATCATGTACGACCGCACGCTGTTCTGGCTCACGATGGGGCTGGCGGCGGTAGGCTTTATTATGGTGACGTCGGCATCAATGCCCGTCGGGCAGCGTCTGGCGAACGATCCTTTCCTGTTTGCCAAACGTGATGGTCTTTACATCATCCTGGCGTTCTGTCTGGCGCTGGTGACCTTGCGTCTGCCGATGGAGTTCTGGCAGCGGCACAGCACGGCGATGCTGATCGCGTCGATTATTATGCTGCTGATCGTACTGGTGGTGGGCAGCTCCGTTAACGGGGCATCCCGCTGGATCGCCTTCGGTCCGCTGCGTATTCAGCCTGCGGAATTTACCAAGCTCTCCCTGTTCTGCTACCTGGCTAACTACCTGGTGCGTAAGGTAGATGAGGTGCGTAACAACCTGCGCGGCTTCTTAAAACCGATGGGCGTGATTCTGGTGCTGGCGGTATTACTGCTGGCGCAGCCTGACCTCGGTACCGTTGTCGTGCTGTTCGTTACCACCCTGGCCATGCTGTTCCTGGCGGGCGCGAAACTGTGGCAGTTCATCGCTATTATCGGGATGGGGATTTCGGCGGTTGTGCTGCTGATCCTCGCCGAGCCTTACCGTATTCGCCGTGTGACCTCGTTCTGGAACCCCTGGGAAGATCCGTTCGGCAGCGGTTATCAGCTGACGCAGTCGCTGATGGCCTTTGGTCGCGGTGAAGTCTGGGGACAGGGGCTGGGGAACTCGGTACAGAAACTCGAGTATTTACCGGAAGCGCATACTGACTTCATCTTCTCCATTATTGCGGAAGAACTGGGTTATATCGGTGTGGTATTAGCGCTATTAATGGTATTCTTCGTCGCTTTCCGCGCCATGTCCATCGGCCGGAAAGCGCTGGAGATCGATCACCGCTTCTCAGGCTTCCTGGCCTGCTCAATTGGTATCTGGTTTAGCTTCCAGGCATTGGTTAACGTCGGGGCCGCAGCGGGTATGCTGCCGACCAAAGGTCTGACGTTGCCGTTGATCAGTTATGGTGGTTCCAGTCTGTTGATTATGTCGACGGCCATCATGCTGTTGTTGCGCATAGATTATGAAACGCGTCTGGAAAAAGCCCAGGCGTTTACACGAGGTTCACGATGAATCAACCGAAGCGGTTAATGGTGATGGCTGGCGGTACCGGCGGACACGTGTTCCCGGGGCTTGCGGTTGCGCACCATTTAATGGATCAGGGCTGGCAGGTACGCTGGCTGGGAACCGCAGACCGCATGGAGGCCGACCTGGTACCGAAACACGGTATCGAGATCGACTTTATTCGTATTTCCGGCCTTCGGGGCAAAGGCCTCAAGGCAATGCTGCTGGCACCGGTGAGTATTTTTAACGCCTGGCGTCAGGCGCGCACCATTATGAAGCGCTTTAAGCCCGATGTGGTGCTGGGCATGGGGGGCTATGTCTCGGGTCCTGGCGGGCTGGCGGCATGGTCGTTAGGCATTCCCGTTGTGCTGCATGAACAGAACGGTATTGCCGGTCTGACTAACAAATGGCTAGCGAAAATCGCCACTAAAGTCATGCAGGCGTTTCCCGGCGCGTTCCCAAAAGCGGACGTAGTGGGTAATCCGGTGCGTGTCGACGTGCTGGCGCTGCCGCTGCCGGACGCTCGCCTGACGGGCCGTGAAGGGCCGGTTCGTGTGCTGGTCGTCGGCGGCTCTCAGGGCGCGCGTATCTTGAACCAGACGATGCCGCAGGTAGCTGCAAAGCTGGGCGATACCGTGACCATCTGGCACCAGAGCGGTAAAGGCGCTCAGCAGACCGTTGAGCAGGCTTACGCAGACGAAGGTCAGCCGCAGCATAAAGTCACAGAGTTTATCGACGACATGGCGGCAGCGTATGCCTGGGCCGATGTCGTGGTCTGTCGCTCAGGCGCGCTGACGGTGAGTGAGATCGCCGCCGCGGGTCTGCCGGCCCTGTTTGTGCCGTTCCAGCACAAAGACAGACAGCAGTACTGGAATGCGCTGCCGCTTGAGAAAGCCGGTGCCGCGAAAATTTTTGAGCAGCCACAATTTACCGCCGACGCGGTCGCCACCACCCTGGCGGGCTGGAACAGAGACGCACTGCTGGAGATGGCACAACGCGCGCGCGCGGCCGCTATCCCTGATGCGACGGAACGGGTGGCAAAAGAAGTGAGCCTGGCAGCCCAGGCTTAACCCTCGCAGCGCGTGTTGCGCTGCACGAATTTTAAGTAGTCGATGGCGTTTAGAGAATGAATACACAACAACTGGCAAAACTGCGTTCAATCGTGCCCGAGATGCGTCGCGTCCGGCACATTCACTTTGTTGGCATCGGTGGTGCTGGCATGGGCGGTATTGCCGAAGTGTTAGCTAACGAAGGCTATCAGATCAGCGGGTCTGACCTGGCGCCAAACCCTGTTACGCAGCAGCTGGCGTCGCTTGGGGCGACTATCTATTTCAACCATCGTCCGGAAAACGTGCGCGATGCGAGCGTGGTGGTGGTCTCAAGCGCCATCTCCTCTGACAACCCTGAAATCGTTGCTGCGCACGAAGCGCGGATTCCGGTGATCCGCCGTGCAGAAATGCTGGCGGAACTGATGCGTTTTCGTCACGGCATCGCCATTGCCGGGACCCACGGTAAAACCACGACCACGGCGATGGTTTCCAGTATTTATGCGGAAGCGGGGCTCGATCCGACGTTCGTCAACGGCGGTCTGGTCAAAGCCGCAGGCGTGCATGCACGTCTGGGCCACAGTCGTTATCTGATTGCCGAAGCGGATGAGAGCGACGCGTCGTTCCTGCACCTGCAGCCGATGGTGGCGATTGTCACTAACATCGAAGCTGACCATATGGATACATACCAGGGTGACTTCGAGAACTTAAAGCAGACCTTCATCAACTTCCTGCACAACCTGCCGTTCTATGGACGTGCGGTAATGTGCGTAGACGATCCGGTGATCCGCGAGCTGCTGCCGCGCGTGGGTCGTCAAATCACCACCTACGGCTTCAGCGAAGACGCTGACGTTCGCGTGGAGGAGTACAAACAGATTGGCGCGCAGGGACACTTCACGCTGGCGCGTCAGGACAAAGAGCTGCTGCACGTCACGCTGAATGCACCAGGGCGCCATAACGCCCTCAATGCCGCAGCGGCAGTGGCCGTCGCGACGGAAGAAGGCATTGATGATGATGCGATTCTGCGCGCGCTGGAAAGCTTCCAGGGCACCGGTCGCCGTTTCGACTTCCTCGGTGAATTCCCGCTGGATGCCGTGAACGGTAAAGCCGGTTCGGCGATGCTGGTGGACGACTACGGCCACCATCCGACCGAAGTGGACGCCACCATTAAAGCCGCACGCGCGGGCTGGCCTGACAAAAATCTGGTGATGATCTTCCAGCCGCACCGCTTCACGCGTACGCGCGATCTGTATGACGATTTCGCCAGCGTCCTGTCACAGGTAGACACCCTGTTAATGCTGGACGTATACGCCGCAGGCGAGACGCCGATTCCAGGGGCTGACAGCCGCTCCCTGTGCCGTACAATCCGTGGACGCGGTAAGGTTGACCCTATTCTGGTTTCTGACCCTGCGCAGGTGGCGGAAATTCTGGCACCGGTCCTGACGGGTAACGATTTGATTCTGATTCAGGGCGCGGGAAATATCGGCAAAATCGCCCGTACCTTAGCTGAAATCAAACTGAAGCCGCAAACCCAGGAGGATGAGCATCATGGCTGATAAGATTGCTGTCCTGTCTGGCGGCACCTCTGCTGAACGCGAGGTTTCCCTGAATTCCGGCGCGGCTGTGCTGGCGGGCCTGCGGGAGGGTGGCGTCAACGCGCACCTGGTCGACCCAAAAGAGGTCGACGTGACGCAATTAAAAGCCATGGGCTTCGATAAAGTCTTTATCGCTTTGCATGGTCGTGGTGGTGAAGACGGAACCCTGCAGGGGCTTCTTGATCTGATCGGCCTGCCGTACACCGGCAGCGGCGTGATGGCTTCCGCTATCTCAATGGACAAACTGCGCAGCAAGCTGCTGTGGCAGGGGGCAGGGTTACCTGTCGCACCGTGGGTGGCGCTGACGCGTCGCGAATTTGAATTGGGCCTTTCGGATAGCGTTAATGCACGCATTGCTGAACTGGGCTTACCGGTTATTGTAAAGCCCAGCCGGGAAGGCTCCAGCGTGGGAATGTCCAAAGTCGACAAAGCTGAAGATCTTTCGTCCGCTTTAGCACTGGCATTTCAACATGATGAAGAAGTTCTGATTGAAAAATGGCTTAGCGGGCCGGAATTTACCGTCGCGATGCTCGGCGAAGAAATTTTACCGTCAATCCGTATCCAACCCGCCGGAGTCTTCTATGATTATGAGGCGAAGTATCTCTCTGATGAGACGCAATATTTCTGCCCAAGTGGTCTTGAAGCTGAGCGTGAAGCCGATTTACAGTCCCTGGTGCTTAAAGCCTGGCATATTCTGGGTTGTCAGGGCTGGGGACGCATCGACGTGATGCAGGACGGTGATGGACAATTTTATCTGCTGGAAGCCAATACCTCTCCGGGAATGACCAGCCACAGCCTTGTGCCGATGGCCGCGCGTCAGGCGGGGATGAGTTTCTCGCAGTTAGTCGTACGCATTCTGGACCAGGCGGGCTGATATGTCTCAGGCTGCATTGAACACGCGCAACCGCGATGACGAGGACGAATACACCTCTTCACGCCGCAGTAATGGAACGCGTCTTGCAGGCATCATTTTCCTGCTCGGGGTGCTGTGCACCGTGTTTATCAGCGGCTGGATGGTCCTGGGCTGGATGGAAGATGCGCAGCGGTTGCCGCTCTCTAAGCTGGTGGTCACCGGTGAGCGTCACTATACGCGTAACGATGATATTCGCCAGTCAATACTGGCGCTGGGCTCGCCTGGCACTTTCATGACTCAGGACGTCAATATTATCCAGAGCCAGATTGAACGTCTGCCATGGATAAAACAGGCGAGCGTAAGAAAGCAATGGCCTGATGAATTGAAGATTCATCTGGTTGAATATGTGCCCATTGCGCGTTGGAATGATCAGCACATGGTTGACGCAGACGGAAATTCCTTCAGCGTCCCGGCCGATCGTGTCAACAAGCAAAATTTACCGATGTTGTATGGCCCTGAAGGCAGCGAAAACGAAGTGTTACAGGGTTTTCGCGAAATGGGTCAGGTGCTGGCGAAGGACAGGTTTACGTTAAAAGATGCTGCCATGACGGCGCGCCGTTCCTGGCAGCTGACGTTAACGAACGGCATTAAGCTCAACCTGGGACGCGGGGACACCATGAAGCGTCTGGCGCGTTTTGTCGAACTTTACCCGGTTTTACAGCAGCAGGCACAGACTGACGGCAAACGGATAAGCTACGTTGATTTGCGCTATGACTCAGGCGCAGCAGTCGGTTGGGTACCGGCTCCGGTCGAGGAACCTAATCAGCAACAGAATCAGGCACAGGTACAGGCAGAACAACAATGATCAAGGCGACGGACAGAAAACTGGTAGTTGGACTGGAGATTGGCACTGCGAAGGTTGCCGCTTTAGTAGGGGAAGTTCTGCCCGACGGTATGGTCAATATCATTGGCGTAGGCAGTTGCCCTTCCCGTGGTATGGATAAAGGTGGGGTAAACGATCTTGAATCGGTGGTGAAATGCGTTCAGCGCGCCATCGATCAGGCTGAACTGATGGCAGATTGCCAGATTTCTTCTGTCTATCTGGCCCTTTCTGGTAAGCACATTAGCTGCCAGAACGAAATTGGTATGGTGCCGATTTCCGAAGAAGAAGTGACGCAGGAAGATGTTGAAAACGTAGTGCACACGGCGAAATCCGTGCGTGTCCGCGATGAGCATCGCGTATTGCACGTGATCCCGCAGGAATATGCGATTGACTACCAGGAAGGGATCAAGAACCCGGTCGGTCTTTCTGGCGTACGTATGCAGGCAAAAGTGCACCTGATCACATGTCACAACGATATGGCGAAGAACATTGTAAAAGCCGTTGAACGTTGTGGCCTGAAAGTTGACCAACTTATTTTCGCGGGTCTGGCGGCAAGTTATTCCGTGCTGACAGAAGATGAACGTGAACTGGGTGTCTGTGTGGTCGATATTGGTGGTGGTACAATGGATATCGCCGTCTATACCGGCGGTGCGTTGCGCCACACTAAAGTGATCCCTTATGCCGGGAACGTTGTGACCAGCGATATTGCTTACGCTTTTGGTACGCCGCCGAGCGATGCAGAAGCGATTAAAGTGCGCCACGGCTGTGCGCTGGGGTCTATCGTTGGCAAAGATGAGAGCGTTGAAGTGCCGAGCGTCGGTGGTCGTCCACCGCGTAGCCTGCAGCGCCAGACGTTGGCAGAGGTGATTGAGCCGCGCTATACCGAGCTGCTCAACCTGGTCAACGAAGAGATTTTACAGTTACAGGAACAGCTTCGTCAGCAGGGTGTTAAGCATCATCTTGCGGCGGGGATTGTATTAACCGGCGGTGCAGCGCAAATTGAAGGTCTTGCGGCCTGTGCTCAGCGCGTGTTCCATACGCAGGTGCGTATTGGTGCGCCGCTGAATATCACCGGTTTAACGGATTATGCTCAGGAGCCGTATTATTCAACGGCTGTGGGCCTGCTTCACTACGGGAAGGAATCTCATCTCAGTGGTGAAGCAGAAGTGGAAAAACGCGTCTCAGTGGGGTCGTGGGTCAAACGACTGAACAACTGGTTGCGAAAAGAGTTTTAATTTTTTTAAGAGACCGGAGAGAATTAGCGGTCTCGGGCGACAGGCACAACGGAGAGAGAAATTATGTTTGAACCTATGGAACTGACCAACGACGCGGTGATTAAAGTCATCGGCGTCGGTGGCGGCGGCGGTAACGCCGTAGAGCATATGGTGCGTGAACGCATTGAAGGTGTTGAATTCTTCGCAGTTAACACCGATGCGCAGGCACTGCGTAAGACGGCTGTAGGCCAGACTATCCAGATCGGCGGTGGTATCACCAAAGGGCTGGGAGCAGGGGCTAACCCGGAAGTTGGTCGCAATGCGGCTGAAGAAGATCGTGAAGCGCTGCGCGCTGCACTGGAAGGTGCGGACATGGTCTTCATCGCAGCAGGTATGGGTGGCGGTACGGGTACCGGCGCAGCACCTGTTGTAGCTGAAGTAGCTAAAGATTTAGGTATCCTGACCGTTGCTGTCGTGACCAAGCCTTTCAACTTTGAAGGCAAGAAGCGTATGGCATTCGCGGAGCAGGGTATCACCGAGCTGTCCAAGCATGTGGACTCGCTGATCACCATCCCTAACGACAAGCTGTTGAAGGTTCTGGGGCGCGGTATCTCCCTGCTGGACGCATTCGGTGCAGCAAACGACGTGCTGAAAGGCGCGGTCCAGGGTATCGCTGAACTGATTACCCGTCCTGGCCTGATGAACGTTGACTTTGCAGACGTTCGCACCGTGATGTCCGAAATGGGCTACGCGATGATGGGCTCTGGCGTGGCGAGCGGTGAAGATCGTGCAGAAGAAGCGGCTGAAATGGCCATCTCTTCTCCACTGCTGGAAGATATCGATCTGTCTGGTGCGCGCGGCGTGCTGGTCAACATTACCGCTGGCTTTGACCTGCGTCTGGATGAGTTCGAAACCGTGGGTAACACTATCCGTGCGTTCGCCTCTGACAACGCTACCGTGGTAATCGGTACTTCTCTTGACCCTGAAATGAACGACGAGCTGCGTGTTACCGTTGTTGCTACCGGTATCGGCATGGACAAACGTCCTGAGATCACCTTAGTGACTAACAAGCAGACTCAGCAACCGGTAATGGATCGTTACCAGCAGCACGGTATGTCTCCTCTGACTCAGGAGCAGAAACCGGCCGCGAAAGTGGTGAACGACCCAACGCCGCAAACGGCGAAAGAGCCAGATTATCTGGATATCCCGGCGTTCCTGCGTAAGCAAGCTGACTAAGAATTGGCTGGAATTTGGGGATTTGCGCTCTTTGTGCTAAACTGGCCCACCGTTAGTGATATACACTCTCGGTTGGATAGTTAATTTGGCGAGATTATACGATGATCAAACAAAGGACACTTAAACGTATCGTTCAGGCGACGGGTGTCGGTTTACATACCGGCAAGAAAGTCACGCTGACGTTACGCCCTGCGCCGGCCAATACCGGGGTCATCTATCGTCGCACCGACTTGAATCCACCGGTAGATTTTCCGGCCGATGCCAAATCTGTGCGTGATACTATGCTCTGTACTTGTCTGGTGAACGAGCATGACGTGCGGATTTCTACCGTTGAGCACCTGAACGCCGCCCTGGCGGGGCTGGGTATCGACAACATTATTGTTGAAGTCGATGCGCCAGAAATCCCGATTATGGATGGCAGTGCTGCACCGTTCGTCTATCTGTTGCTGGATGCTGGCATCGAAGAACTGAACTGCGCGAAGAAATTTGTTCGCATCAAAGAGACCGTTCGCGTCGAAGATGGCGACAAATGGGCTGAATTCAAACCGTACAATGGTTTCTCGTTGGACTTTACCATCGACTTTAACCATCCGGCGATTGACTCCAGCACCCAACGCTATGCGATGAACTTCTCTGCCGATGCGTTTATGCGCCAGATCAGCCGAGCCCGTACGTTTGGCTTCATGCGTGATATCGAATATCTGCAGTCCCGCGGCCTGTGCCTGGGCGGCAGCTTCGATTGTGCCATCGTTGTTGACGATTATCGCGTACTGAACGAAGACGGCCTGCGTTTCGAAGATGAATTCGTTCGTCACAAAATGCTGGATGCTATCGGCGACCTGTTCATGTGTGGTCACAACATCATTGGTGCATTTACCGCGTTCAAATCCGGTCATGCGCTGAACAACAAACTGTTGCAGGCCGTCCTGGCAAAACAGGAAGCCTGGGAATATGTGACCTTCGAAGACGAAGCTGAGCTGCCGCTGGCTTTCAAAGCACCGAGCATGGTTCTGGCGTAACGGTTCACGCCGTTTCGTAAAAAAATCGACTGGTTAACCTGGTACTCTCTCCGACCAGGAAGACCAGTCGTTTTTATTTTTACCCTTCTTAGTTTGCCCCAGCGTTATCTCTTGTTTGTCTTTCGCAGAAAATATGTGCGTTAGCTGCATTCTTGACCGTTTTTCCCCGCGGCGGCACCTCATTCCTGCTGATGTGCATTGGCTTTAGTGATACTATCTGGGCGCTAAAAGAATAACTGAACTCAGCCTCTGCAAGGCTGGCTTATAGGGTGGAGCAGGTGAGCGGAATACTGACGCGCTGGCGACAATTTGGCAGACGTTACTTCTGGCCGCATCTCTTATTAGGGATGGTCGCGGCGAGCTTTGGCTTGCCTGCGCTCAGCAACAGTGCCGAAGCGGCGACGCCCGCAAAAACCTCCACGACTAAACACGATTTCAACACGCGGGTTAACTTTACTAACCTTGCGTGGCTTGAAGCCAGCCGCCGTCCAAACTTCACCGTCGATTACTGGCACCAGCACGCTATCCGCACGGTTATCCGCCATCTGTCGTTTGCGATGGCACCGCAGGCCATGCCTGTTGCGGAAGAGGCGCTGCCGGTGCAGGCTCAGCATCTTGCCCTGCTGGACACGCTTAACGCGCTGCTCACGCAGGACAGCCAGCCGCCGGTCATAGTTCGTCAGTCGACGCAACGTGAGTTTGTTTCACCTGTTTCATTCTCTGTTTCAACCTGGATTAGCCAGGCTCACGGCATTCGCGCCGGGCCGCAACGCCTCAGCTAAATTAACTTTTTCAATACCTTAATTTATCTGCCCACAATGGGGCGTTTGAGAATTTATTATGCTAATCAAATTGTTAACTAAAGTTTTTGGTAGTCGTAACGATCGTACCCTGCGCCGTATGCGCAAAGCAGTTGCCGTCATCAACGGTATGGAACCGGCGATGGAGAAGCTCTCTGATGACGAGCTTAAAGCGAAAACAGCGGAATTTCGTGCGCGTCTGGAAAAAGGTGAAACCTTAGAAAGCCTGATCCCGGAAGCGTTTGCTGTCGTGCGCGAAGCGAGTAAGCGTGTATTCGGCATGCGTCACTTCGACGTTCAGCTGCTGGGTGGTATGGTGCTCAACGAGCGCTGCATCGCGGAAATGCGTACCGGTGAAGGTAAAACCCTGACCGCAACGCTGCCGGCTTACCTGAACGCGCTGACCGGTAAAGGCGTTCACGTCGTTACCGTCAACGACTATCTGGCACAGCGTGACGCCGAAAACAACCGTCCACTTTTCGAATTCCTCGGTATGACTGTCGGCATCAACATGTCCGGCCTGCCTGCGCCAGCCAAGCGTGAAGCGTATAACGCGGATATTACCTACGGCACCAACAAC
Organism: Enterobacter sp. N18-03635; assembly: GCF_004006055.1. Lineage (NCBI taxonomy): Bacteria > Pseudomonadati > Pseudomonadota > Gammaproteobacteria > Enterobacterales > Enterobacteriaceae > Enterobacter > Enterobacter sp. N18-03635. The sequence continues at coordinate 767,371 of NZ_CP034769.1, forward strand.
GAATACGGCTTCGACTACCTGCGTGACAACATGGCGTTCAGCCCTGAAGAGCGCGTCCAGCGTAAGCTGCACTACGCGCTGGTGGATGAGGTGGACTCCATCCTGATCGATGAAGCGCGTACTCCGCTTATCATCTCCGGCCCGGCTGAAGACAGCTCCGAGATGTACCGTAAAGTCGACAAAATCATTCCACACCTGCTGCGTCAGGAGAAAGAGGACTCCGACACCTTCCAGGGTGAAGGCCACTTCTCCGTTGATGAAAAAGCGCGCCAGGTTAACCTGACCGAACGCGGTCTGGTGAAAATTGAAGAGCTGCTGGTCGCTGAAGGCATCATGGAAGAGGGTGAGTCCCTGTACTCCCCAAGCAACATTATGTTGATGCACCACGTGACCGCTGCACTGCGTGCGCACGCGTTGTTTACCCGCGACGTCGATTACATCGTGAAAGACGGTGAAGTGATCATCGTCGATGAACACACCGGCCGTACTATGCAGGGACGTCGCTGGTCTGACGGTCTGCACCAGGCTGTGGAAGCCAAAGAAGGTGTGGATATTCAGAATGAAAACCAGACGCTGGCGTCTATCACCTTCCAGAACTACTTCCGTCTGTACGAGAAGCTGGCAGGGATGACCGGTACCGCCGATACCGAAGCGTTTGAATTCAGCTCCATCTACAAGCTGGATACCGTGGTTGTTCCAACCAACCGTCCGATGATCCGTAAGGATATGCCGGATCTGGTGTACATGACCGAAGCGGAAAAAATCCAGGCAATCATTGAAGACATTCGCGAACGTACCGCAAAAGGCCAGCCGGTTCTGGTGGGGACCATCTCCATCGAGAAATCTGAAGTGGTTTCCAACGAGCTGACCAAAGCAGGCATCAAGCACAACGTTCTGAACGCCAAGTTCCACGCTAAAGAGGCAGACATTGTTGCGCAGGCGGGTTATCCGGCTGCCGTCACCATCGCCACCAACATGGCGGGTCGTGGTACCGATATTATGCTGGGCGGTAGCTGGCAGGCTGAAGTGGCTGAGCTGGAAAACCCAACGCCAGAACAGATTGCGCAGATCAAAGCCGACTGGCAGGTTCGTCATGACGCCGTTCTGGCTTCCGGCGGTCTGCACATCATCGGTACGGAGCGTCACGAATCGCGTCGTATTGATAACCAGCTGCGTGGTCGTGCGGGTCGTCAGGGTGATGCCGGTTCATCCCGCTTCTACCTGTCTATGGAAGATGCGCTGATGCGTATTTTTGCCTCCGACCGCGTGTCCGGCATGATGCGTAAGCTGGGGATGAAACCTGGCGAAGCCATTGAGCACCCGTGGGTGACCAAAGCGATCGCGAACGCACAGCGTAAAGTGGAAAGCCGCAACTTTGATATTCGTAAGCAGCTGCTGGAATATGATGACGTGGCTAACGATCAGCGTCGTGCGATCTACACCCAGCGTAACGAACTGCTGGACGTCTCCGACGTGAGCGAAACCATTAACAGCATTCGTGAAGATGTGTTTAAAGCCACCATCGACGCGCATATTCCACCGCAGTCTCTGGAAGAAATGTGGGATATCGAAGGCCTGCAGGAACGCCTGAAAAACGACTTTGACCTCGATCTGCCAATCAAAGAGTGGCTGGATAAAGAGCCTGAGCTACACGAAGAGACCCTGCGTGAACGTATCTTTGAAACCGCGCTGGACGTATACAAGCGTAAGGAAGAGGTCGTTGGCGCTGAGATGATGCGTCACTTCGAAAAAGGCGTGATGCTGCAGACCCTGGATTCCCTGTGGAAAGAGCACCTGGCGGCTATGGACTACCTGCGTCAGGGTATCCACCTGCGTGGCTATGCGCAGAAAGATCCGAAGCAGGAATACAAGCGTGAATCCTTCTCCATGTTTGCGTCTATGCTGGAGTCGCTGAAGTATGAAGTGATCAGCACCCTGAGCAAGGTTCAGGTGCGTATGCCGGAAGAGGTAGAAGCGATGGAGCAACAGCGTCGTGAAGAAGCCGAGCGTCTGGCACAAATGCAACAGCTGAGCCACCAGACCGACGACAGCGAAGCCGCAGCGGCGATCGCCGCGCAGACCGGCGATCGTAAAGTGGGTCGTAACGATCCGTGCCCGTGTGGTTCCGGTAAAAAGTACAAGGCGTGCCACGGCCGCCTGAGCTAAGTTCATAAAAAAACAAAAAGGCGCAGAAATCTGCGCCTTTTTTATGGAAGTGACAATATGAAAATACTGCAAATTGCCGTCGGGATTATTCGCAACCCGCAAAACCAAATCTTCATCACCCAGCGCGCTGCCGACGCCCATATGGCGAACAAGTGGGAGTTTCCAGGCGGTAAAATCGAGTCAGGTGAAACGCCGGAAGAGGCGCTGGTTCGGGAGCTTCAGGAAGAGGTGGGGATCACTCCGCTTGGCGCAACGCTGTTTGATAAGCTTGAGTACCAGTTTCCGGACAGGCACATCACGCTGTGGTTCTGGCTGGTGGAAAACTGGGAAGGTGAACCCTGGGGAAAAGAGGGACAGCCGGGTAACTGGGTAGAGCTTCAGGCATGTGATGCCGAAAAATTCCCGCCAGCTAATGAGCCCGTGATCCTGCGGTTAGTCGCACAACCGTAGGCCTGCTGAGCGAAGCGCCAGCAGGCTTTACAGATTACTGCTGGGTTTCACTCCAGTCATCGCTGTCCGAGAGATCGCCTTTGCTTGGAATGCGTTTCTCTTCCGCCGCCCATTCGCCCAGGTCAATGAGCTGACAGCGCTTGCAGCAGAATGGGCGGAACGGACTGACTTCGCCCCAGACAATGGTTTTACCACAGGTTGGGCAGCTTACGGTGGTGACATCAGACATCGGCACTCCTTAACAACAGGCCAGTTCAAAATCGAGACGTTCCGGCACGGTGCCATTTTCACTGTCCAGCGGCATAAAGCGAATCGCAAAACGGCTCTTATGCCCGGAAATCTGCGGGTAAAGCTGTTCGCCAAGCGATAAATTCAGGCGCAGAAGATCGGCATCATCACCGTTATCCTGGTAGAAACCATTCAGGCTGGTTTGCTTGCGGAACGGCGCAGAGTTACGTATCAGGTCGAGGATCAGCGACAGCGTCTGGTGCATTGGCTCCAGGCTTGCCAGCCAGCTGTTCACTTGTGCGTCACGCTGCGCCTGTGGCATATGTAGCCACATATGCAGCGTCGGCAGGTCGAAGCTGCAGCAGCCGCCAGGGATGCTCAGACGCTGGCGCACCAGGCCAATCAGGCGGTCTTCGCGCAAAAACTGCCCGACGCGTGGCGCGGCCATCAGGACGGCGCTACTGCTTTTCAACTGCTGGCGGAGCGCGTCGATACGGCTCTGATCTACGCCGGGGACTTCTGTCCATGCCTGCAATTTACGCTGCTGGCGCTCCAGCTCTTTGAGTAATTCTGTGCGGACATCACCGCGTTCAATCACATCCAGCAGATCGCCTACGTTGCGGAAGAAGTGCAATGCGGTGGCATGATCGTTAACCGGCAGATGTTGTGAAAGTTGTTGAATAAGAAATTCGATACGCAGCCAGGTGCGCATTTTTTCATTGAGCGGATGCTCAAAAAGGATGTGTGTCGACATTATGGTTTTTCCTGTGCAACGGCCTGCGCGGCGAACGTCAGATACTGCGCGTGCAGACGGGCAACATCCGATGCAATGGCATCTGGTGCGCCGTTATTATCAATAACATCATCCGCCACGGCAAGACGCTGAGCGCGCGTAGCCTGAGCGGCAAGAATTTGTTCAGCATGCTCCCGCGAAACGCGATCGCGCGTCATGGTTCTCTGGATTTGCGTTTCGGGGTCAACATCAATCACCAGCACCCGATCGGCTTTCTGATGCAGCTGATTTTCCACCAGCAGCGGGACCACCCACAGGACATAGGGCGAGCGGGCTGCGGCTATCTGACGCTGAGTTTCCTGGTGGATGATGGGGTGGAGCAGGGCATTAAGCCAGGCTTTTTCCGCAGAATCAGAAAAAATCCATTCGCGAAGCTGACGGCGATTCAGTGTGCCGTCGGCATTGATGATTGCCTGACCAAAATGTTCTGCTATGGCCTTTAGCGCGGGTGTATTGGGCTCTACCACCTGGCGGGCAATGATATCGGCATCAATAATCGTGATACCCAAACGAGAAAACGCGTCCGCAACGGTACTTTTACCACTACCGATGCCGCCGGTTAATGCAACGATATACCCCATTAAATCAAATCCTGGGAATTATTCATTATTAAAATCAGTGGATTAAAACTCTCAGATGCGCCAGCAACTGTTTAGCCCTGTTTACCGGCTTTTGACCAGGTAAATTTATAGGATTGTAGCGTAAAAAAAGAGAATTTCGCAGTCTTGCGGAGCAGGTATTAGTGCGTATGATAGCGTCACTGGAGTTGTGCTTTTAACATATTTGCCTCTAACCCCAGGAATCCGCACATGCGTATCGAAGAAGATCTGAAGTTAGGTTTCAAAGACGTTCTTATCCGCCCTAAACGCTCTACACTGAAAAGTCGCTCAGACGTTGAACTCGAACGTCAATTCACCTTTAAGCATTCCGGTCAGACCTGGTCTGGCGTGCCGATCATCGCTGCCAACATGGATACTGTGGGTACCTTTGAGATGGCAACCGCCCTGGCACAGTTTGATATTCTCACCGCCGTGCACAAACATTACAGCCCTGAAGAGTGGAATGCGTTTGTCGCGTCCACATCTGCTGACGTAGTGAAGCATGTGATGGTTTCTACCGGCACCTCCGATGCGGATTTCGAGAAGACCAAACAGATCCTGAACGCTAACCCGGCGCTCAACTTCGTTTGTATTGACGTGGCGAACGGTTACTCCGAGCACTTCGTGCAGTTCGTCAGCAAGGCGCGTGAGGCCTGGCCGACGAAAACCATCATCGCGGGCAATGTGGTGACCGGTGAAATGTGTGAAGAGCTGATCCTCTCCGGTGCCGATATCGTGAAAGTGGGCATTGGTCCGGGCTCTGTATGCACGACACGCGTCAAAACCGGCGTCGGTTATCCGCAGCTCTCCGCCGTCATTGAATGTGCCGATGCGGCGCACGGGCTGGGCGGACAGATCATCAGCGACGGCGGTTGCACCATGCCGGGTGATGTCGCAAAGGCTTTCGGCGGCGGCGCGGACTTCGTGATGCTCGGCGGTATGCTGGCAGGTCACGAAGAGAGCGGTGGTACCGTAGTTGAAGAGAACGGCGAGAAATTCATGCTGTTCTACGGCATGAGCTCTGAGTCTGCGATGACCCGTCACGTCGGTGGCGTAGCAAAATACCGTGCGGCAGAAGGCAAAACCGTGAAGCTGCCTCTGCGCGGCCCGGTTGAAAACACCGCACGCGATATCCTCGGCGGCCTGCGCTCTGCCTGCACCTACGTTGGAGCATCCCGTCTGAAAGAGCTGACAAAGCGTACGACGTTTATTCGCGTTCAGGAACAAGAAAACCGCGTATTCAATAGCCTGTAATGGCTTTCGCTGGCGCATGCCCGTGCGCCAGCCCTGCTGTACTATCCCGCACTCAACGCATCCCCCAGATGGAAAATCGGCAGGTACATTGCCACCACCAGCGTGCCGATGATGACCCCTGTCACAATCAGAAGCACCGGTTCCAGAAGGGCCGCCAGGCTATCTGCTCGTTGAAAGGTCTGTTCCGTGTGATGCCGGGCGAGGTTTGCCAGCATGATATCCAGCGCACCTGATATTTCGCCGGTTCGTAAAAGCTGAATACACAGCGGGGTAAAGATGCCCGCTTTATTAAAGGATGACCAGACGGGGAGACCTTTTTCAATGTCCTCCCGAACGCCACGGAGTATTCCCTGCCAGTACCGACTTTCAACGGTCTCCTCTGCACTCTCCAGGCCCTGTAGAAAGGGGATTCCAGACTGCTGCGTGAGTGACAGCACGGTAAAGATGTGTCCCAGTTTTTGCCCTTTTGCCAGCGCGCCCATCACGGGCGTATACATCAGCATGCGCTGCCAGCGAGGGTTCTGCCGCAGAGCCCAGGCAGCGGCCAAGGGCGCTAATAACGCGGCGAACAACGCGAGGGCATAGGACTGGATAAAGGCGGCCATCCCCATGACCATCTGTGTCAGCAGGGGAAGCGGAGCGTTAAACGTTTTATAGATCGCGGCAAACTCGGGCAAGACCAGGACAACCATCGCCAGCACCACGAGCACGGCCAGCGTCAGGACAATCGCCGGATAGCGCAGGGCTTTTTTTACCTTTGCTCTGAGCTCCTGCTGCGCTTTTTGCTGCTGCGCGAGCTGGCGACAACACTCCTCCAGTTTCCCTGTGAGCTCACCGGTTTTCACCATCGAGACATGCAGTGGGCTAAAAACGGCTGGCCACTTTTTTAGCGACTCAGAAAAGGGGGCTCCCTCACCGAGCTCATCGGCAATACTTTGCAGCAGTGCCTGCCACGGTTTTAACGGATGTTGCTCTGCCAGCATCTGCAGGCTGTGGGACAACGTCAGCCCGGCCTGCAGAAGCGTTGCAAGCTGGCGAAACATCTCGTAGCAGTGATGTGGCCGCCAGCGGTGTTGCTGAGCGCATCGGGTCAGCGTCAAAGGATGGAGATCGCTCCGCACTAGCCGGGTGAAGGCGGCATTGCGGTCTGTGGCCCAGAGTGTCCCGCTTCGGAGTTCACCTTCTTTGGTGAGCGCTCGCCAGCGCCAGAGTTGATTAGCCGCCATTTGGCATTCCCAGCACGCGCACCAGTTCTTCGAGCGTGGTCAGCCCTTGTTCGACGGCCATGCAACCGTGCTCGAAAAGAGAAATCATTCCCGCCTGCCGGGCGCTCGCTTCTATCACTTCTGTTCCCGCTCCGCTGGCAATGGCCTGCCGCAGCGCATTGTCGACCGCGAGTACTTCAAAAATAGCCACGCGGCCATAAAAACCGTGATAACAGCGATCGCAGCCGGTGGACTGCCAGCGAGGAAGTGGTCTGGACCATACGGCGCGCGGTAATTCAGCATGCTCGCTGGCTTCCCGACGACAATGTGGGCACAGGCGCCGGACCAGTCGCTGGGCAATCACCATCGACAGCGCGGAAGATATCATCCAGCGCGCGACGCCCATCTGCTCCAGTCGAATCAGGGTTTCTGTCGTCGAGTTGGTGTGCAGGGTCGACAGCACCAGGTGCCCGGTCTGGGCGGCATTAATGGCAATTTCTGCCGTTTCACCGTCACGGATTTCGCCGACCATAATGATGTCGGGATCCTGACGTAGCAGCGCCCTTAACACGCTCTGGAATGTTAAACCCGCCCGGGGATTAATCTGCGTCTGGTTTAAACCCGCAAGGGGGATCTCAATGGGATCCTCCACGCTGCATATGTTGACGTCAGGGGTGTTACGCGCCTGCAACGCGCTGTACAGCGTCACGGTTTTGCCGCTGCCGGTAGGGCCGGTGACCAGAATCAGCCCCTGCGGCTGGTGGAGCACCTCGTTGAAACGGGCCAGTTGTTCAGCACTCATACCAAGCGCTTCAGGCTCAAGGGCCTGCTGAACCTGATGCAAGAGACGCAGCACAATTTTCTCACCACCGCTGCAGGGAAGCGTCGCGATCCGAAATGAGACCGGCTCGTTTGCCAGCTCAATCGTAAACTGACCGTCCTGGGGCAAACGACGTTCTGCAATATCCAGGTTACCCAGCACCTTTAAACGTGCGCTTAACAGGCTTGCCAGTTCAGCGGCAAGGGGAGGCTGAGGGCAAAGTACGCCGTCGATACGCAAACGAATCTGGCACGCGTGCTCCATCGGTTCGATATGAATATCAGAGGCGCGTCGGTTGATTGCCTGCTGCAGCGTGTGGTTGAGGACATCAACTGTTGAGTATGTTTGCGTAATGCCGGGCAGATGCGATTGGGACGTTATCTGCCGGTGTTTTTCCATGCGCTCAGCGCTCCAGCACTCAATATCAATTCGTTTCTGGGTCGCGAAGCGCAGCGCCTCCATGAGTTCAGCCGCGGGGCTTCCCACGACGGCAATGCTGACCATGTCACTGTCGCTGGTGAGCAGCAGCGCGCGGTGGCGCAGACAAAGCGCCACGAGTTGCTCGGTATTCATTATCCGCTCCTCAGTTGTTGTCGAAGCGGAAAACGTCTTCGCAGGCCTGTTTCAGGGCGCTATCAGCACCGATCTTACAGTCGCGCGTCCAGCCCGTCATACCGTTGCCGTCGTTCCACCGTGGCGTCATGGTTACCGTCAGCCCGTTAAGACTCTCCTGTCCTGTTAAGGTCACGGTCCCTTTTGCCACGCTCATTCCTGAAACGTAGCGTGTCGTGGTGGGGGAAGGGATACCGTTGCTGCCGGCATCGCAGCTCTCCACGCCTCCGTGATCAAGTGCGCAAAGCTCAATGGCCGTGCGGTAAGGAACGAAGGTTTGCAGCATATCGGTCAGCGCCGCTTTGCGCAGGTAGTTCTGATAGGCTGGTACGCCGATGGCGCTCAGAATCGCGATAATGCCGATGACCACCATCAGCTCAATGAGAGTGAATCCGTGTTGTCTGTTCATATCTGCTCCTTACGTTTAGTGGCGCTACTCTGTCAGCGCGAAAGGGCAGATACGAGGGGCAAAAAAGTGAACGGGAAAGCACATTCAGAGAATTTATGCCGCGTTGCAGGGAAGAACAGCGGATATGCGAGCGGGGCTGAAATTCCCCTCTCCGGGCGGAGAGGGGAGAATGCATTATTTGAAGCGCATTGAGAGGTCGAGGGCGCGAACGTGTTTGGTCAGCGCGCCGACGGAGATGTAATCCACGCCGGTTTCGGCGAATTCACGGATCGTTTCGAAGGTGACGTTCCCGGACACTTCAAGCTGGGCCCGGCCGTTAGTCAATTTTACCGCCTCGCGCATCTGCTCGGTTTCGAAGTTATCGAGCATGATGATATCGGCCCCGGCCTTAATCGCCTGCTCCAGCTCGTCCAGGTTTTCCACTTCCACTTCAACCGGCACGTCCGGATGCAGCCAGAAGGCCTTCTCCACTGCCTGACGCACGGAGCCAGAGGCAATAATATGGTTTTCTTTAATAAGGAAGGCGTCGGACAGGCCCAGACGATGGTTTGCGCCACCGCCGCACAGCACCGCATACTTCAGCGCCGTGCGCAGGCCCGGCAGCGTTTTGCGGGTATCCAGCAGCTGGGTGCGGGTGCCTGCCAGCAGGTCAACGTAGCGACGCACTTCACTGGAGACACCAGAGAGCGTTTGTACAAAGTTGAGCGCGGTACGTTCGCCAGTCAGCAAGACGCGGGAAGGACCGTCCAGTTCAAACAGCGGCTGGTTTGCCGTAATCGCATCGCCGTCTTCAACGTGCCAGATAATCTGCACATCATCACCCGCCAGTTGAGTAAAGACCTCTTCAACCCAGCGCTTGCCGCAAAAAACACCCTCTTCGCGGGTGATAATGACCGCGTGGGAGCGCGTCTCTTTCGGCAACAATTGTGCGGTAATATCCTTTTCGGCATTAACATCACCGCCCAGATCTTCTTTCAAAGCATGGGAGACGCTTGCCGGAATATCCATATTAATACGTTCCAGAAGCGCTTCACGTCGGTGGTCGGGGTTGTAGCGGCGAGGCGGCATGATAAAACTCCAAATTGGTAACGAATCATAATATTGAAACATGCTACTCTGAACCGAGTCATTGCACCATACAGAAGGAGTTCCAGCATGTTGTTAGAAAACGGATGGCTGGTGGATGCGCGGCGTGTGCCCTCGCCGCACCACGATTGCCGCCCGGAGGATGAAAAGCCCACACTGCTGGTGGTTCATAATATTAGTCTCCCGCCGGGTGAATTTGGCGGCCCGTGGATTGATGCGTTATTCACGGGAACGATTGATCCCGATGCTCATCCCTTCTTTGCTGAAATTGCACATCTGCGCGTATCGGCTCACTGCCTGATTCGTCGCGATGGTGAAGTGGTTCAGTATGTTCCTTTTGATAAGCGCGCCTGGCATGCCGGGGTGTCGGTGTATCACGGGCGCGAGCGGTGCAATGATTTTTCTATCGGGATCGAACTGGAAGGCACGGATACCACGCCCTACACCGATTCACAGTATCAACAGCTAGCGGCTGTGACCCGCACGCTTATCGGACTCTACCCGACCATTGCCGACAATATTACGGGACACAGCGATATTGCCCCGGCGAGAAAAACCGATCCCGGCCCGGCATTCGACTGGCCCCGCTTTCGCGCCATGCTCATCGCGTCGTCAGAATAAGGAGATACCATGACGTTGTTTACCATGCTGCTGGTCATCATCGCTGAACGCCTGTTCAAGCTCGGTGAGCACTGGCATCTGGATCACCGGCTGGAGGTGTTTTTCCGCCGGATTAAGCATTTTTCCATGTTGCGCACGCTGCTGATGATGGCAGGGGTGATGGTCATTACGTTCCTGCTCCTGCGCTCGCTGTACGGACTGTTTTTCAACGTGCCGCTGCTGGTGGTGTGGATCCTGCTCGGCGTGCTGTGCATTGGTGCGGGCAAGGTGCGTTTGCACTATCACGCCTACCTGAAAGCCGCCTCCCGTGATGATGCCCATGCGCGCAGTGCCATGGCGAGCGAACTAACCATGATCCACGGCGTGCCGCCTGACTGCGACGAGCGCGAGTTTCTGCGCGAGCTGCAAAACGCGCTGCTGTGGATTAACTTCCGTTACTACCTGGCGCCGCTGTTCTGGTTCGTAGTGGGCGGCCCGTGGGGGCCGGTACTGCTGATGGGGTATGCGTTCCTGCGCGCCTGGCAGACCTGGCTTGCCCGCTATCTGACGCCGCATGAACGCCTGCTGTCCGGCATCGATGCCATCCTGCACGTGCTCGACTGGCTCCCGGTGCGTCTGGTGGGCGTGGTTTATGCGTTAATTGGCCACGGTGAAAAAGCGTTGCCCGCATGGTTCGCTTCTCTTGCCGATCGCCATACGTCGCAGTATCAGGTGCTAACGCGTCTTGCGCAGTTCTCGCTGGCACGTGAGCCGCATACCGACAAGATTGAAACGCCGAAAGCCGCTGTCTCCATGGCGAAGAAGACGTCGTTTGTGGTGGTGGTTATCGTGGCGCTGCTGACTATCTACGGCACGCTGGTGTAAGCCAGCGCGCCGCAAAGTTTAAAGCGTATCCGCGGGCGGGATGCCGAAATCAGGCATCCCGTTTTCATTCCAGCGGACAAGCTTCAGGCGGGTATGGCGATTCGGATCGTACAGCGGATCGCCCTCAATTTCGGTGTAATTCCGCGCGTGATACACCAGCACATCGTCCCCTTCCGGCGTTTGCGTAAAGCTGTTATGGCCCGGGCCGTACTGGCGATTTTCGTAGCTGGTAACGAATACGGGATGCGGAGATTTTTGCCAGTTCAATGGGTTTTGCGGATCCGCGTTCAGGTCTATCCACAGCAGCCCCATGCAGTAGTTCTCGTCGGTAGCGCTGGCGGAATAGCTGATAAACAGCTTATCGCCGTGAACCAGTACCGCCGGGCCTTCGTTGACCCAAAACCCGCGACACTCCCAGTCGTATTCCGGCTTGCTGAGCATCACCGGCTCGCCTTTCAGCGTACACGGGTCCGCCATTTCACACAGATAAAGGTTGGAGTTTCCGGTGATATCCGGCGCTTTTTGCGCCCACAGATACCAGCGTTTCCCCTGATGCAAAAAGGTGGTGGCGTCCAGGGCGAAGGTATCGAAAGGCGTTTTGATCTGCCCTTTTTCCACCCACGTGCCGGTAAGCGGATCGCTGTCGGCACATTCAATGGCAAACATGCGGTGCTGGAACATCCCGAGCGCGTCGAGCGCCTGGGTGTGCGCCGCAGCAAAATAGATGTACCACTTCCCGTCAATGTGGTGCAGTTCCGGCGCCCAAATCAGCTGGCTCATTGGTCCGGTCTCGGGTTTACGCCAGACCACCACTTCTTCGGCATGACGTAAGCCTTCCAGCGACGCTGCGCGGCGGATCGCCAGCCTGTCGTACTCCGGCACGGAGGCGATAAAATAGTACTGCCCCTCGTGATGTAAAATGTACGGATCGGCGCGTTGTTCGATAAACGGGTTTGGCCAGGTTTGCATTCGGCTTTCCTTATTTAGTCTCAGCAGCTTTCAGTTCCTGATAATCGTTCAGCTCTTGATAGTTGTTGCGGCGTTTTTCCAGATCGGACTGGATCTGCTTCATGGTTTCACGATCCACCTTCAGCAGTCGTACTACACCCGCGGTAATTAAGTATCCAATGCCGGGAATGACGGTAAAGAGCAGCACGATCCCGTTAATGGCGTCCGCGCTCTGCGCTTTTGCTCCCGCATCATAACCGTACCAGGAGAGCAGGAAGCCGACCATCGCCCCGGCAATCGCCAGCCCCAGCTTCAGGAAGAAGATGTTGCCGGAGAAGCTGATCCCGGTGATGCGCTTACCGGTCTTCCACTCGCCGTAGTCGTCCACGTCGGCCATCAGCGACCAGTGCAGCGGAGACGGGATCTGGTGCAGGATGTTCAGCAGGAAGTAGAGCACCACGATGGTGACGGTGGCTTTCGGGTCGAAGAAATAAAAGGCGCAGGAGAAAATCGCCAGTACGATATTGGTCCAGAAGAAGACCTTTAGTTTGCACCAGCGGTCGGTCAGCACTTTTGCCAGCACGCTGCCGAGCATCATGCCGACAACGCCCAGGCTGATAAACAGCGTGGCGAAATGAGTGCTCTGACCCATCACCCAGGTCACGTAATACATGGTGGCCGCCATGCGGATAAAGCCCGGGCAGACGTTGCAGAGCGTCAGCAGCAGAATGCGCACCCACTGGTCGTTTTTCCACACGTCTTTCAGGTCATTTTTCAGCTGGTCATTGGTCTGCACTGCCGGACGCACGCGCTCGCGCACGGTGGCGAAGCAGAACAGGAACATGCATGTGCCAATCAGCGCCAGAACGGTCATCGCCATCTGGTAGCCTTTGGCTTTGTTGTCCCCGCCAAACCAGTCGGCCATCGGCAGCAGCGTTAATGAGAGCAGCAGCGTGGCGATGCCGACCAGCACGAAGCGATAGGACTGGCAGGCCACACGTTCTTTTGGATCGTTGGTGATCACCCCGCCCAGCGAGCAATAGGGGATGTTGATGGCGGTGTAGGTAAGCGACAGCAGGAAATAGGTGACAAACGCATAGATAACTTTGCTGTTATAGCTCCACTCAGGCGTGGTGAACATCAGGATGCTGAACAGCGCGTAGGGGAAGGCGATCCACAGCAGCCATGGACGAAACCGGCCATATTTGCTGCGGGTACGGTCAGCAATCGCGCCCATGATCGGGTCCGTTACGGCGTCAATCACGCGCACGGAAAGCAGCAGCACGCCGACCAGCGCAGGGGCAAGGCCAAAAATATCCGTATAAAAATAGTTAACAAACAGCATGATGGCGCCAAAGATGATGTTGCATCCCGCGTCGCCCATCCCATAGCCGATCTTTTCTTTTACTGACAGTTTGTTGTTATCCATCGACAGCTCTCCGGTTTACGGTATGGAGAGAATTATTTGCTGGCAAAGGAATATATGCGTTGCAGTATCAGGGCGGTGATATGGATAAATGCGCTGTGGACGTGAAAGTGTGAAGGAGGTAACAACGCGCGGCACCCGTAAAAGCAGGTGCCGCGAAGAGAGGCTTAGTGTGCCTTCATGGCATTACGGCTTTTCTGACTGAACAGATAGCCCACGCCCAGGATCGCAATCCAGACCGGGATCAGGTAGACGGAAATCGCCATACCCGGGGTGATCAGCATAATCACCAGCACGGCTGCCATAAACAGCAGGCAGATCCAGTTACCCAGAGGATAGAGCAGGGCAGGGAAGTGCGTGGTGACGCCCTGCTGCTGTTTTGCGCGGCGGAACTTCATGTGCGCCAGGCTGATCATCGCCCAGTTGATGACCAGGGCAGAGACCACCAGCGCCATCAGCAGGCCAAACGCCGATTCCGGTGCCATGTAGTTAATGAGCACACACAGCGCGGTCACGACCGCCGAAACAAGAATCGTGTTTACCGGCACGCCGCGCTTATCGACGTTGAGCAGCGCTTTTGGCGCGTTACCCTGCTGGGCCAGGCCGAACAGCATGCGGCTATTGCAGTATACGCAGCTATTGTAAACGGAGAGCGCGGCGGTGAGTACCACGATGTTCAGGGCGTTGGCGACAAAGGTGTCGCCCAGCTCGTGGAAGATCAGCACAAACGGGCTAGTGTCGGCGGTGACGCGCGTCCACGGCAGCAGGGAGAGCAGCACGGCCAATGAGCCCACATAGAAGATCAGAATGCGGTAGATAACCTGGTTAGTGGCTTTCGGGATGCTCTGCTCCGGGTTGTCGGCTTCAGCGGCGGTGATACCCACGAGTTCCAGACCGCCGAAGGAGAACATGATAATGGCCATCATCATTACCAGACCGGTCATACCGTGAGGCAGGAATCCGCCCTGTTCCCAGAGGTTGCGCACGGTGGCCTGCGGGCCGCCGTTGCCGCTGAACAGCAGCCAGCCGCCAAAGATAATCATCGCCACCACGGCAATGACCTTGATGATGGCAAACCAGAACTCCATCTCCCCGAACACTTTAACGTTCGTCAGGTTAATGGCGTTGATAATGACGAAGAAGGCTGCAGCAGAAGCCCAGGTTGGGATTTCTGGGTACCAGAACTGAATGTACTTCCCGACGGCGGTAAGCTCAGCCATGGCAACCAGAACGTACAGCACCCAGTAGTTCCAGCCCGAGGCGAAACCGGCAAAGCTGCCCCAGTATTTATAGGCAAAGTGGCTGAAGGAGCCGGCGACCGGCTCTTCAACCACCATTTCGCCCAGCTGGCGCATGATCAGAAAAGCAATGAAACCCGCAATCGCGTAACCCAAAATAATGCCCGGACCGGCTGACTGGATAACGGATGCGCTGCCCAGAAACAGGCCGGTACCAATCGCACCGCCCAGTGCGATGAGCTGTATATGGCGGTTTTTAAGCCCGCGCTTTAGCTGATCGCCGTGCTGTTGAGCTTCCATTTGAAACCTCGTGTGTGGTTGTTATGTTCACGCTGAGCGTGTGTAATTATGAAAATCCATATTCTGTATTTATTTCTTTACGGTTAACGAGACCGAAAAAAGCGGAGGTGACTTCCGTAAGCGCCAGAATAGTGGTAAGTGCCTGCGAATGCACCTGCTTTATGAAGGGGTGATGACGACTTGAATAAAAAGAAAGCATTTGTAAATCGGCCCGCTCGTTGTTCCTCTCCCAACCTATAGAATAGAAATGCTCCGTAAGTGGGCGAATTTTCATTATTTGCCTTGTTGAATCGCTTCAGATTGCAAAAGCCCTCGTTTCATTATGGTTAAAACTCCCTCTTTGGGAGTAATCAACTCATTTGTGCAAAGTTACATTTCTGAAACGTTATTTCTGTAAGGTTGTTAAAATGTGCAGGGTTTACTGATTTCAATCAAAACCAATATGGACAGAAGGTGAATACTTTGTTACTTTAGCGATACGAAATAGAAATTGGTAAGACCAATTGACTCCGGGCAAAAAGGCGTAAGACAGGGAATATGGCCTACAGCAAAATTCGCCAACCAAAACTATCTGATGTGATTGAGCAGCAGCTGGAGTTTTTAATCCTCGAAGGGACTCTGCGCCCGGGTGAGAAACTTCCGCCAGAACGCGAGCTGGCAAAACAGTTCGACGTTTCACGTCCTTCTCTGCGTGAGGCGATTCAACGTCTCGAAGCAAAGGGCTTGCTGCTTCGTCGCCAGGGCGGCGGAACCTTTGTGCAAAACAGCCTGTGGCAGAGCTTCAGCGATCCGCTGGTAGAACTTCTCTCTGACCACCCAGAATCCCAGTTTGATCTGCTTGAGACCCGTCACGCGCTGGAAGGTATTGCGGCCTATTACGCCGCCCTTCGCAGCACTGATGAAGATCGCGTGCGTATCCGCGAACTGCATCAGGCCATTGAACGGGCACAGCAGTCCGGCGATTTAGACGCCGAGTCCAGCGCCGTCGTCCAGTATCAAATCGCCGTCACCGAAGCGGCCCACAACGTGGTGCTCCTCCATCTGCTACGCTGCATGGAGCCGATGCTGGCCCAGAACGTTCGTCAAAATTTTGAATTGTTGTATGCCCGTCGGGACATGCTCCCACTGGTAAGCAACCATCGCACCCGAGTATTCGAGGCGATAATGGCCGGGGAACCGGAGCAGGCGCGCGAAGCGTCGCACCGCCATCTGGCTTTCATTGAGGAAATCTTGCTGGACCGCAGCCGTGAACAATCGCGTCGCGAACGTTCATTACGCCGCATACAGCAACGAAAGGATTAAGCGCCAGGTACTTTTAGAGCGCGGCAACTAAACGCAGAACCTGTCTTATTGTGTTCTTGCCCAAGAGCACAATGGGACAGGTTCCAGACAAATCAACGTATTAGATAGATAAGGAATACCCCCATGTCAGAACGTCTCCAAAATGACGTGGATCCGATCGAAACTCGCGACTGGCTACAGGCGATCGAATCGGTCATCCGTGAAGAAGGTGTTGAGCGCGCTCAGTATCTGATTGATCAGCTGCTTTCTGAAGCCCGCAAAGGCGGCGTGAAGGTTGCTTCAGGTGCAGGGGCTAGCAACTACGTAAACACGATTGCCGTCGAAGACGAACCGGAATACCCGGGCAATCTGGATCTGGAACGTCGTATCCGTTCTGCAATCCGCTGGAACGCCATTATGACCGTTCTGCGCGCATCCAAGAAAGACCTGGAACTGGGTGGCCACATGGCGTCCTTCCAGTCTTCTGCGACCGTTTACGAAGTGTGCTTCAACCACTTCTTCCGTGCAGCGAACGAGAAAGACGGCGGCGATCTGGTGTACTTCCAGGGCCACATCTCTCCGGGCATCTATGCACGTGCATTCCTGGAAGGTCGTCTGACTGAAGAGCAGATGAACAACTTCCGTCAGGAAGTTCACGGTAAAGGTCTGTCTTCTTACCCGCACCCTAAACTGATGCCTGAATTCTGGCAGTTCCCGACCGTATCTATGGGTCTGGGCCCAATCGGTGCGATCTACCAGGCGAAATTCCTGAAGTATCTGGAACACCGTGGTCTGAAGGACACCTCTGAGCAGACCGTATACGCCTTCCTGGGCGACGGCGAAATGGATGAGCCAGAATCCAAAGGTGCGATCACCATCGCAACCCGTGAGAAGCTGGACAACCTGTGCTTCATCATCAACTGTAACCTGCAGCGTCTGGATGGTCCGGTAACCGGTAACGGCAAGATCATCAACGAACTGGAAGGCATCTTCGCAGGTGCTGGCTGGAACGTGATCAAAGTGATGTGGGGTTCCCGTTGGGACGAACTGCTGCGTAAAGACACCAGCGGTAAACTGATCCAGCTGATGAACGAAACCGTTGACGGTGACTACCAGACCTTCAAATCCAAAGACGGTGCCTACGTGCGTGAGCACTTCTTCGGCAAATATCCAGAAACCGCAGCCCTGGTTGCAGACTGGACTGATGAGCAGATCTGGGCCCTGAACCGCGGTGGTCACGATCCTAAGAAAATCTACGCTGCACTGAAAAAAGCGCGTGAAACCAAAGGTAAAGCGACTGTAATCCTGGCCCACACCATCAAAGGTTACGGCATGGGTGATACCGCAGAAGGTAAAAACATCGCTCACCAGGTTAAGAAAATGAACATGGACGGTGTGCGTTATATCCGCGACCGTTTCAACGTTCCAGTCACCGATGAGCAGGTAGAAAACCTGTCTTACATCACCTTCCCGGAAGGTTCTGAAGAGCACAAGTACCTGCACGAACGTCGTCAGGCGCTGAAAGGCTACCTGCCAGCTCGTCAGCCTAACTTCACCGAGAAGCTGGAACTGCCAGCGCTGGAAGACTTCTCTCAGCTGCTGGAAGAGCAGAACAAAGAGATCTCTACCACTATCGCTTTCGTTCGTGCTCTGAACGTGATGCTGAAGAACAAGTCGATCAAAGATCGCCTGGTGCCAATCATCGCCGACGAAGCGCGTACTTTCGGTATGGAAGGTCTGTTCCGTCAGATCGGTATCTACAGCCCGAACGGCCAGCAGTACACCCCGCAGGACCGTGAGCAGGTTGCATACTACAAAGAAGACGAGAAAGGTCAGATCCTGCAGGAAGGTATCAACGAGCTGGGCGCAGGCGCATCCTGGCTGGCTGCTGCGACCTCTTACAGCACCAACAACCTGCCGATGATCCCGTTCTACATTTACTACTCCATGTTCGGGTTCCAGCGTATCGGTGACCTGTGCTGGCAGGCAGGCGACCAGCAGGCTCGCGGCTTCCTGATCGGTGGTACTTCCGGTCGTACGACCCTGAACGGTGAAGGTCTGCAGCACGAAGATGGTCACAGCCATATTCAGTCTCTGACTATCCCTAACTGTATCTCTTACGACCCGTCTTACGCGTACGAAGTGGCGGTCATCATGCATGACGGTCTGCAGCGCATGTACGGTGAAGCGCAGGAGAACATTTACTACTACATCACCACCCTGAACGAAAACTACCACATGCCGGCAATGCCAGCAGGTGCCGAGGAAGGTATCCGTAAAGGTATCTACAAACTCGAAACCATCGAAGGTAGCAAAGGTAAAGTTCAGCTGCTGGGCTCCGGTTCTATCCTGCGTCACGTTCGTGAAGCAGCGCAGATCCTGGCGAAAGACTACGGTGTCGGTTCCGATGTGTACTCTGTTACCTCCTTCACTGAACTGGCGCGTGATGGCCAGGATTGTGAGCGCTGGAACATGCTGCACCCAATGGAAACCCCACGCGTTCCTTACATCGCTCAGGTGATGAACGACGCGCCAGCGGTGGCGTCTACTGACTACATGAAACTGTTCGCTGAGCAGGTTCGTACTTACGTTCCAGCTGATGATTATCGCGTACTGGGTACTGACGGCTTCGGTCGTTCTGACAGCCGCGAAAACCTGCGTCACCACTTCGAAGTTGATGCTTCTTACGTGGTTGTAGCAGCACTGGGCGAACTGGCTAAACGTGGCGAAATCGATAAGAAAGTGGTTGCAGACGCAATCACCAAATTCAACATCGATGCAGAAAAAGTTAACCCGCGTCTGGCGTAAGAGGTAAAAGAATAATGGCTATCGAAATCAATGTACCGGACATCGGGGCTGATGAAGTTGAAATCACCGAGATCCTGGTCAAAGTAGGCGACAAAGTTGAAGCTGAACAGTCGCTGATCACCGTAGAAGGCGACAAAGCCTCTATGGAAGTCCCGTCTCCTCAGGCTGGCATCGTTAAAGAGATCAAAGTCTCTGTTGGCGATAAAACCGAGACTGGCAAACTGATCATGATTTTCGATTCCGCCGACGGTGCAGCAGCTGCTGCACCTGCGCAGGAAGAGAAGAAAGCCGCTCCGGCCGCCGCTGCTCCAGCAGCTGCCGCAGCTGCAAAAGAAGTGAACGTGCCGGATATCGGCGGTGACGAAGTTGAAGTCACTGAGATCCTGGTGAAAGTGGGCGATACCGTTGCGGCAGAGCAGTCACTGATCACCGTAGAAGGCGACAAAGCCTCTATGGAAGTGCCGGCTCCGTTCGCGGGTACCGTTAAAGAGATCAAGATCAACACCGGCGACAAAGTGTCTACCGGCTCCCTGATCATGATCTTCGAAGTGGCGGGTGCTGCCCCTGCTGCCGCGCCTGCACAGGCCGCTGCTCCGGCTCCGGCCGCAGCACCAGCCGCTGCTGGCGGCGCGAAAGACGTTAACGTACCGGACATCGGCGGTGACGAAGTTGAAGTCACCGAAGTGATGGTAAAAGTGGGCGACAAAGTTGCCGCTGAACAGTCACTGATCACCGTTGAAGGCGACAAGGCTTCTATGGAAGTCCCTGCGCCATTCGCGGGTACCGTTAAAGAGATCAAAATCAGCACCGGCGACAAAGTGTCTACCGGCTCTCTGATCATGGTCTTCGAAGTGGAAGGCGCTGCGCCTGCCGCTGCTCCGGCTGCCGCGGCTGCTCCAGCACCGGCTGCTGCACCGGCTCAGGCTGCTAAACCAGCCGCTGCCCCTGCTGCAAAAGCAGAAAAATCAGAGTTCGCTGAAAACGACGCTTACGTCCACGCTACCCCGCTGATTCGTCGCCTGGCGCGCGAATTCGGTGTTAACCTGGCGAAAGTGAAAGGGACCGGCCGTAAGGGTCGTATCCTGCGCGAAGACGTTCAGACCTACGTGAAAGACGCGGTGAAACGCGCCGAAGCTGCACCAGCTGCAGCCGCTGGCGGCGGTATCCCGGGCATGCTGCCATGGCCGAAAGTGGACTTCAGCAAGTTCGGCGAAATCGAAGAAGTGGAGCTGGGCCGTATCCAGAAAATCTCTGGTGCGAACCTGAGCCGTAACTGGGTGATGATCCCGCACGTTACGCACTTCGATAAGACCGATATCACCGATCTGGAAGCGTTCCGTAAACAGCAGAACGCCGAAGCTGAGAAGCGTAAACTGGACGTGAAATTCACCCCAGTGGTCTTCATCATGAAAGCGGTTGCTGCGGCTCTTGAACAAATGCCACGCTTCAACAGCTCCCTGTCCGAAGACGGCCAGAAGCTGACGCTGAAGAAATACATCAACATCGGTGTTGCGGTTGATACGCCAAATGGTCTGGTTGTTCCGGTCTTCAAAGACGTGAACAAGAAGAGCATCACTGAGCTGTCCCGTGAACTGACCGTGATCTCCAAGAAAGCGCGCGATGGTAAGCTGACTGCCGGCGAAATGCAGGGCGGCTGCTTCACTATCTCCAGCATCGGCGGCCTGGGTACCACCCACTTCGCGCCGATTGTGAACGCGCCGGAAGTGGCTATCCTCGGTGTGTCTAAGTCCGCGATGGAGCCGGTGTGGAATGGCAAAGAGTTCGTACCGCGTCTGATGATGCCAATCTCTCTGTCCTTCGACCACCGCGTGATCGACGGTGCTGATGGTGCGCGCTTCATCACCATCATCAACAACATGCTGAGCGACATTCGCCGCCTGGTGATGTAATCGAAAAGCCGGCCAGTCGGCCGGCTTTTTTCTGATAATCTCATGGTGTTTGTGAGGTTATTGGCGAAAGCGACAATTCGTGAGCCGTTTGTTGTTTCAAAATTGTTAACAATTTTGTAAACTGCGGGCGGATAGAACGACCCGGTGGACGACGGGTATAAATTAAGAGGTCATGATGAGCACAGAAATCAAAACTCAGGTCGTAGTACTTGGGGCAGGCCCGGCAGGTTACTCCGCAGCATTCCGCGCCGCGGATTTAGGTCTGGAAACCGTCATCGTAGAACGTTACAGCACCCTCGGCGGTGTTTGTCTGAACGTCGGCTGTATCCCTTCTAAAGCGCTGCTGCACGTAGCGAAAGTTATCGAAGAAGCCAAAGCGCTGGCTGAACACGGTATCGTCTTCGGCGAGCCGAAAACCGATATCGACAAAATTCGTACCTGGAAAGAGAAAGTTATCACTCAGCTGACCGGCGGTCTGGCGGGTATGGCCAAAGGCCGTAAAGTGAAAGTGGTAAACGGTCTGGGTAAATTCACCGGTGCGAACACCCTGGAAGTGGAAGGCGAAAACGGCAAAACCGTGATCAACTTCGACAACGCGATCATCGCGGCAGGTTCTCGCCCAATCGAACTGCCATTCATTCCGCATGAAGATCCACGCGTGTGGGATTCCACCGATGCGCTGGAGCTGAAAACCGTTCCTAAGCGTCTGCTGGTTATGGGCGGCGGTATCATCGGTCTGGAAATGGGTACCGTGTACCATGCGCTGGGTTCAGAGATCGACGTGGTTGAAATGTTCGACCAGGTTATCCCGGCTGCCGACAAAGACATCGTTAAAGTCTTCACCAAACGCATCAGCAAGAAATTCAACCTGATGCTGGAAACCAAAGTGACTGCCGTTGAAGCGAAAGAAGACGGTATTTACGTTTCCATGGAAGGCAAAAAAGCCCCATCCGAACCACAGCGTTACGACGCCGTGCTGGTGGCTATCGGTCGTGTACCGAACGGTAAAAACCTCGACGCGGGCAAAGCTGGCGTGGAAGTGGACGACCGTGGCTTCATCCGCGTTGACAAACAGCTGCGCACCAACGTGCCGCACATCTTTGCTATCGGCGATATCGTCGGTCAGCCAATGCTGGCGCACAAAGGTGTTCACGAAGGTCACGTTGCCGCTGAAGTTATCGCCGGCATGAAGCACTACTTCGATCCGAAAGTGATCCCATCTATCGCGTACACCGAGCCAGAAGTGGCATGGGTTGGTCTGACTGAGAAAGAAGCGAAAGAGAAAGGCATCAGCTACGAAACCGCCACCTTCCCGTGGGCTGCTTCTGGCCGTGCTATCGCATCCGACTGCGCAGACGGTATGACCAAACTGATCTTCGACAAAGAGACTCACCGTGTGATCGGTGGTGCGATTGTCGGTACCAACGGCGGCGAGCTGCTGGGTGAAATCGGTCTGGCTATCGAAATGGGCTGTGACGCTGAAGACATCGCGCTGACCATCCACGCTCACCCGACTCTGCACGAGTCCGTGGGCCTGGCGGCAGAAGTGTTTGAAGGCAGCATCACCGACCTGCCAAACGCGAAAGCGAAGAAGAAATAAGTTTCTTCAGATGAAAAAAGCGGCCAATGGCCGCTTTTTTTATGCGCTGCGTTCAGGGTGCTACAGGCTGCCAGGTTTTATCAGGGCTATAGGCGGCTAGCGCACGGGCTTTCTGCTCTGAATCGCTGCCGAGATCGGACTGGTACACCTTGTCGTCCTGGTTTATCAAAAAGCTCATGACGCCCGTCTGGCCGTAGCTGACCGGCCAGCCCACCATCGCGAAACCGTTATTATCCGGCAGGATGCGGAAGCGATAGCCGTGATAGCCGGTACCTGGCTCTTTTGGGCTAAATGCCGGTCCGAGCGGACTGGGCGCTTCGCCGGGGGAGGCGGGCCAGTACAAACCGTCTTTTTTCCCCTTCGAGCTGACAATCTTCTGCGCGTATTTCTGGTTCATCGCAAAGTAGCTTTGCTGCGCATCAACATAGGCATGTAAGGCTTCAATGGCGGCGAGCTCGTTACGCCCAATTTCGCGGGTCAGGATTTCTTCAGCCCCTTCTTTGATATCGAACTGCCAGCCTGCAGTGGTTTTGATCACCGGGATAGGAAGCTGCCAGCCGCTGTCTCCGACAACCAGATGCGCCGTATCCCCTTCGATAACGGTCTTATGACGGACTTTCCAGTCGCGCAGGAAGCGATCGACGGCATCAGGATCAACGCCTTCAGGGGGCAGAAAATCGCGCCAGTTCTCTCCAAGCAGATTGCTCATCGCGCTCTCATTTTGCTCACTGATGGCGTTGGCCAGCGCATCGGTCGCCCGATCGGGCGTGCTGAAGGACTGCTGCGCCATCACCGGGGCCGAAAGCATGAACAACACCATTCCGCTGAGTAGTTTACTTTTCATGTCGGTTCCCTTAGCGATGTCGAATTTCACGGCGTTCAGCGCGTCCACCAGACGCCTGACGCTGCTGCTGGCGCGCAGCGAACTGTCTGCTTTGCGCACCGCGCTGCTGCTGCGCCTGCCAGTTCGCGGAGCGGCTGTCGTTGCCGCTCAGCGCATTGGCCCGGGGCTGGCTGTTTCGCTGCTGCAGAGTGCGTTGCTGCGCGGGCTGCGATACCCGTTTCTCTTGTCTCTGAGCGGTGGTCTGGCGATTTTCTCGCTGCTGCGTGGTGCTCCGCCTCGTCGTCTGAGGTTTGGTGTCGTAGCCACGGTAGTTATTGCGCTGGGAAATCTGCTTCAGCTGTTCACTTGAGGCCTGACGCTGAACATCTTTCGTGCCGGTGCGCGCCGTTTGGGGGAAGGTTTTACCCGTGGACTTCTCCATCTGGCTCAGGGCAGCCTGACGCTGGCTGTCCCGGTTAACCTGTTTTTGCTGCGTTGAGCTTAGCCCGGTAGCCGTGCTGGTGGAGTGGAAACGGTTGTTGAGCTGGTTAGTCGGATAGGGCACGCCTTCCCGATAGGCCGGGTTGTGCTGCCAGGTACGGTTGGCGTCCGTCAGATGCTGTCCGCTGATTTTATTGAAGTTCTCAACGTTGATATTGATGTTGTTATCACCGTTGCGGTTATAGCCGCCGTGATTATCCCAGTCACCGTCATGATGGTGGTCCCAGTCATCGTCGTCGTCCCAGTCGATGTTGCTGAAGATGGCATAGGTTGTGGCAACGCCCAGGCTGAAACCTAAGCCGTTAACGAAGCTGTTGCCAAACTGCTCTCCGGGCGTGGGCGGGAGATAGGTGGGAGGATACGCGGTGTTGGGCCAGGTCCCGTAAACCGTGTTGGGGTTATAGGTGGGGACGTAAACGACCTGCGGATCGGCAGATTCAATTTTGATAACCGTAGGGGCGGGCGCAGACGTGGTTGTTGTTGTTGCCTCGGTGGCGCTGGTTTTCGCTGGTGCCGGTTTAGTCACGGTGGTAACCGTCTGCTGAGGCGTGGATTGTAAAGCGCCGGTCTTTTGTGCCAGCGCGCGCAGGCGCTGAACGGAATCCATTACGTCTTTCGGCTGCGCGAGAAACGCATCGCCCAGATTTTGTACCCACGGCGGGTTTTCACCCATCAGGGACATAAGCTGAGGAAACGCGACCAGCGATTTCACGCTCGGATCCCAGGGCTGGCTGGCAACGGCCTGAATCGCGGCGTCTCCTTCCATTTTAGGGTTGTCTTTGGACCACTGCGCCGCCTGAATCACGTTGGCCGGGTAAGTCGAGGCCATCAGAATTTGTGAAAGCAGGGCGTCAGGGTAGAGCGCAATGGGGGCAACCCACTGATCGATTTGTGCGGCTGTGTAGGTTGGCGCGACAGCAAGGGCGGGCTGCGCTGCGGCAGGCACCGTCGGTGCAGCCGGCTGTTGTGCGACGGGGGCTGTCGCAACGGGTTCCGTTGCGCGGCTTTTGACAAACATGACGCCCGAGGCGGCAAACAGCCCGGCACTGCACAGTAGGACGAGCAGATGTGGCTTAAAGGGCAACTTCATAAAATGACTCCAACGAGACAAGCGCTGTGCCGTGAGGCGTTACGGTTGGCGTGAGTATTATTCACCCGCCTTTTACCGTTTTGACTTTTATTGGGAAGCGTCCGGTACGTCCGGATAAAGAGTGTGAGTATTTATTACACAATTATATCTGATGAAGGAAAAACTGAAGCGTCACGGTGCAGAAGAAACCGCAAATGATGGCCTAAATCCCCGCTACACCATGCTTAACGATTCAGCAAATTTTTTAATGTTGCTTTTTTGTAAACGGATTAACACTGTGCAGAAATCCTGCTATGCTGCCCGACGCGGTATCGGGCATTTACCCTACAAACTGCTGTCTCACAGGAGCGTGAAGAGAACGCCCGCCGCATATGACAATGAGAGCGAGGAGAACCGTCGTGCTAGAAGAATACCGTAAGCACGTAGCAGAACGTGCCGCCGAGGGAATTGTACCCAAACCTTTAGATGCAACCCAAATGGCCGCGCTCGTCGAGCTGCTGAAGAACCCGCCTAAGGGCGAAGAAGAATTCCTGTTAGATCTGTTGATCAACCGCGTACCGCCTGGCGTAGATGAAGCTGCCTACGTAAAAGCCGGATTCCTTGCTGCTATCGCCAAAGGCGAAGCCACCTCCCCACTGGTTACTCCTGAAAAAGCCATTGAACTGCTCGGCACCATGCAGGGTGGTTACAACATTCATCCGCTGATTGACGCGCTGGATAACGACAAGCTGGCACCGATTGCCGCTAAAGCGCTCTCGTCTACGCTGCTGATGTTCGATAACTTCTACGATGTGGAAGAAAAAGCCAAAGCTGGCAACGTCTATGCGAAACAGGTGATGCAGTCCTGGGCTGATGCCGAATGGTTCCTGAACCGTCCAGCGCTGGCTGAAAAAATCACCGTTACCGTCTTCAAAGTGACCGGTGAAACCAACACCGATGACCTCTCTCCGGCACCGGACGCGTGGTCTCGCCCGGATATCCCTCTGCACGCCCTGGCGATGCTGAAAAACGCCCGTGAAGGCATTGAGCCGGATCAGCCTGGCAGCGTTGGCCCGATCAAACAGATCGAAGCCCTGCAGAAAAAAGGGTTCCCGCTGGCCTACGTGGGTGACGTTGTGGGTACCGGTTCTTCCCGTAAGTCCGCGACCAACTCCGTGCTGTGGTTCATGGGCGACGATATTCCGCACGTGCCAAACAAGCGCGGCGGCGGTCTGTGCCTCGGCGGCAAAATTGCACCAATCTTCTTCAACACCATGGAAGATGCGGGCGCACTGCCGATCGAAGTGGACGTCTCTAACCTGAACATGGGCGACGTGATTGACGTTTACCCGTACAAAGGTGAAGTGCGTAACCACGAAACCAACGAACTGCTGGCAAGCTTTGAGCTGAAAACCGACGTGCTGATCGATGAAGTGCGCGCCGGTGGTCGTATTCCGCTGATCATCGGCCGTGGCCTGACCACCAAAGCGCGTGAAGCGCTGGGTCTGCCGCACAGTGATGTATTCCGTCACGCGAAAGACGTGGCGGAAAGCAATCGCGGTTACTCTCTGGCACAGAAAATGGTCGGTCGCGCCTGCGGCGTCGCCGGCGTTCGTCCTGGCGCATACTGCGAGCCGAAGATGACCTCCGTAGGTTCTCAGGACACCACTGGCCCAATGACTCGCGACGAACTGAAGGACCTGGCGTGCCTGGGCTTCTCTTCCGATCTGGTGATGCAGTCCTTCTGCCACACTGCGGCGTATCCGAAGCCGGTTGACGTGACCACGCACCACACGCTGCCAGACTTCATCATGAACCGCGGCGGTGTTTCCCTGCGTCCGGGTGACGGCGTAATCCACTCCTGGCTGAACCGTATGCTGCTGCCGGATACCGTGGGTACCGGCGGTGACTCCCATACCCGTTTCCCAATCGGTATCTCCTTCCCGGCGGGTTCCGGTCTGGTGGCGTTTGCTGCGGCGACCGGCGTAATGCCGCTGGATATGCCGGAATCGGTGCTGGTGCGCTTCAAAGGTAAAATGCAGCCGGGTATCACCCTGCGCGACCTGGTTCACGCGATCCCGCTGTATGCGATTAAACAGGGTCTGCTGACCGTTGAGAAGAAAGGGAAGAAAAACATCTTCTCTGGCCGTATCCTGGAAATTGAAGGTCTGCCGGATCTGAAGGTTGAGCAGGCGTTCGAGCTGACCGATGCCTCCGCCGAGCGTTCAGCTGCGGGCTGTACCATCAAGCTGAACAAAGAGCCTATCATTGAGTACCTGAACTCTAACATCGTGCTGCTGAAGTGGATGATTGCAGAAGGCTACGGCGACCGTCGTACGCTGGAGCGTCGTATCCAGGGCATGGAAAAATGGCTGGCCGATCCGCAGCTGCTTGAAGCCGATGCCGACGCAGAGTACGCGGCGGTGATCGACATCGATCTGGCGGATATCAAAGAGCCAATCCTGTGTGCACCGAACGATCCGGACGACGCGCGTCCGCTGTCTGAAGTTCAGGGCGAGAAGATCGACGAAGTGTTCATCGGATCCTGCATGACCAACATCGGTCACTTCCGCGCAGCCGGTAAGCTGCTGGATACCCACAAAGGACAGCTGCCAACCCGTCTGTGGGTGGCTCCGCCGACCCGTATGGATGCGGCTCAGCTGACCGAAGAGGGATACTACAGCGTGTTTGGTAAGAGCGGTGCGCGTATCGAAATTCCTGGCTGTTCCCTGTGTATGGGTAACCAGGCGCGCGTAGCCGACGGCGCGACCGTGGTCTCCACCTCGACCCGTAACTTCCCGAACCGTTTAGGTACCGGTGCGAACGTCTTCCTGGCTTCTGCTGAGCTGGCGGCGGTTGCGGCGCTGATTGGCAAACTGCCAACGCCGGAAGAGTACCAGACCTTCGTGGCTCAGGTGGATAAGACTGCGGTTGATACCTATCGCTACCTGAACTTCGACCAGCTCTCTCAGTACACCGAGAAGGCTGACGGGGTTATCTTCCAGACGGCAGTATAAACAGCAAAACCGTCTCTACGAGACGGTTTTTAGTGTTTGCCCCCTCTCCTGTGGGAGAGGGACGGGGTGAGGGCATCAGGCCGCAGGGTCTTGCTCTCACCTTTTTATTTTCATTCCTCCCACCTCTCACGCTTTTTTTCTTCCTCGCTGCTGCGATAATTACCTTAATGGCTTTGCAGAGGAAAACACTATGGATTACGAATTTCTGCGCGACATCACCGGAGTGGTGAAAGTGCGTATGTCGATGGGCCACGAAGCCGTTGGACACTGGTTTAACGAAGAGGTGAAAGAAAATCTCGCACTTCTTGATGAGGTTGAAGAGGCGGCAAATACGGTAAAAGGCAGTGAACGATCCTGGCAGCGCGCCGGGCATGAATATACGCTGTGGATGGATGGTGAAGAGGTCATGGTGCGTGCCAACCAGCTCGAGTTTTCAGGTGACGAGATGGAAGAGGGGATGAGCTACTATGACGAAGAGAGCCTGTCGATGTGTGGCGTAGAAGACTTCCTTCAGGTGGTGAACGCATACCGTGATTTCATGAAACAGAAATAACAGCCCGGAGCATCCCTGCTCCGGCTTGTTCTTACACGGCCGGAATATTGCGACCGTAGTAAATCTCGCGCATCTCTTTCCAGAGCAGGTCAGTAATAGCCTTACGCTCTTCTTCGCTTAAATCTTCCGGTTTCGTGTGGAACATATAGTGCTTAAGGTCGAACTCCTTAAGTAACATCTTGGTATGGAAGATGTTTTCCTGATACACGTTCACGTCCATCATGTCGTACAGCGATTTCATGTCCTCGGACATAAAGTTCTGTATGGAGTTGATCTCGTGGTCAATGAAGTGCTTCATGCCGTTGACGTCACGAGTAAAACCGCGCACGCGATAATCAATCGTGACGATATCCGATTCCAGCTGGTGGATGAGATAGTTCAGCGCGTTCAGCGGGGAAATCACGCCGCAGGTCGACACTTCAATATCGGCGCGGAACGTACACAGCCCACCTTCCGGGTGACTCTCCGGGTAGGTATGGACGCAGATATGGCTTTTATCCAGGTGGGCAACAACCACTTCCGGCAGCGGGCCCGGATGTTCCGTTTTGTCGATAAGCTTCGGGTCAACCGGCTCTTCGCTGACCAGAATGGTCACGCTCGCGCCCTGGGGTTCATAATCCTGTCGGGCGATATTCAGGATATTTGCGCCGATAATGGAACAGGTTTCTGACAGGATCTCGGTCAGACGGTTGGCGTTGTAGAGTTCGTCGATATAGGCGATGTAACCATCGCGTTCTTCCGCTGTTTTGGCATAGCAGATATCGTAAATACAAAAACTCAGGCTTTTGGTCAGATTGTTAAAGCCATGCAGTTTAAGCTTTTTCAATTAGCTCACCCCCTTAGTGGATAATGCGTCTTGCAGGTACTGCGGCAGAGCAAACGCTGCGGTATGAATAGCCGGATTGTAGTATCGGCACTGTAGACCTGCCTGATGGAAGCGGGCCTGAATAATTTCGGTGGAGAGATGGCGTAATACGTCGTTATCCGTTGCCCAGGCAAAGGTCATGATCCCGCCGTAGTACGTCGGAATGGCCGCCTGATAGAAGCTGACATCCTCGAAATAGGTGCTGAGCTTGCGATGGCTGTCCAGCGCTTCATCCTGCTGCAGGAAGCAGACGCCGTTTTGTGCGACGAAGATTCCGCCCGGGTTCAGGCAGCGCTTGCAGCCTTCGTAGAACGAGGAAGTGAACAGCGATGCGCCAGGGCCAATAGGGTCGGTGCAGTCGGAGATAATCACGTCAAAGGT
Source organism: Enterobacter sp. N18-03635 (assembly GCF_004006055.1). Lineage (NCBI taxonomy): Bacteria > Pseudomonadati > Pseudomonadota > Gammaproteobacteria > Enterobacterales > Enterobacteriaceae > Enterobacter > Enterobacter sp. N18-03635. Next base: position 797,198 of record NZ_CP034769.1, read on the forward strand.
CTGCGAGGTCTGGTTAACAAAGTTAACGCCGTCGTCAATCACCAGGCTAAAGCGCGGATCGTCATAGCTGCCGGCATTGTGGTTGGGCAGGTACTGGCGGCAGAAAGAGACGACGCCCGCATCGATTTCCACCATGGTGATGGTTTCAATGGAACGATGGCGGGACACTTCACGCAGCATTGCGCCGTCGCCGCCGCCGATAATCAGAACATGCTTCGCGTGACCGTGCGCCAGGAGCGGGACGTGGGTCATCATTTCATGATAAATAAACTCGTCGCGCTCGGTGGTTTGCACAACGCCGTCCAGCGCCATCACGCGGCCAAAGGCAGCATTCTCGAAGATGATCAGATCCTGGTGATCGGTTTTCTCATGATAGAGCACGTTATCAACGGCAAAGTACTGACCAAACTGGTCATGCAATGTTTCATGCCACAACGTGTGGTCGGCCATAGCGAACTCCTCCTGTGTAAACATCCGTTACGCTCGCAAAAAATGAGCGAAACATGATAGCTAACTCTAACCGTGGTTGCACGGCCAGAGGTTCAACAGGAGGCGTCGGGAAGGTTATTTAACGTAGGCGAGCAGGCTGAGTGAGTCGCGAGCCAGCGCTTTGCATTTTTTAGCAGTGGGAATGCCAATACCGCTTAAGTCACGGTAGCTGTCTTCGCCGAGCGCCTTCATGTCGAAGCTGTCGTAGTTGCTGAGATCCCACTGGTTCTGCTGGGCAAAAAAGACCAGCGCGCGGCGAATCTGCCCGTTGGGTAAATTCTGGTAGCCACAATCATTTTTCAGGAATACAAAAACCGCCGTTAAATCGGCCATATCTTCCGCTTCATTTTCACTTAGCGCATAGCTGTTCGCACACATTGCCATCAGGCTACCGAACAAAATTGTCCTGAAAAACGTCTTCATTGCTTCTACCACTTCTTCACGGAAAATTAACGTTAGCATACTTGATGCCAGTGCGACGATCTTTATTATTGCCGCTTTACTTGACCTTCCGGTAAGGGGAGGGTTTATGCTCAAAAGATCGCCTGCTGGAAATAAGGAAATGAACATGCAACGTCGTGATTTTTTAAAATATTCCGCTGTGCTGGGGGCTGCCAGCGCATTACCCCTCTGGAGCCGCGCGGTTTTCGCGGCTGACAGGCCTGCCTTACCCATCCCTGACCTGGTGACCGCTGACGCCCGCAGCCGTATCCAGCTTGTGGTTCAGGCAGGCAAAACAACATTCGGTGCGCACAACGCCACGACGTGGGGCTATAACGGCAATCTGCTCGGCCCGGCGCTGCAGCTGCGTAAAGGGAAAGCGGTGACGGTGGATATCCACAACACGCTCGCCGAAGAGACGACGCTGCACTGGCACGGGCTGGAAGTACCAGGCGAGGTAGACGGCGGGCCGCAGGGCATCATCAAAGCGGGCGGCTCGCGCAGCGTCACCTTTACGCCCGACCAGCGCGCGGCGACCTGCTGGTTCCATCCGCATCAGCATGGTAAGACGGGCCATCAGGTGGCGATGGGGCTGGCGGGGCTGGTGCTGATTGAAGACGACGAAAGCCGCCTGCTGCGCCTGCCGAAGCAGTGGGGCATCGACGATGTGCCGGTGATTGTGCAGGACAAGAAATTCACCGCTGACGGGCAAATTGACTACCAGCTGGATGTGATGAGCGCGGCGGTAGGCTGGTTTGGCGACACGCTGCTGACCAACGGCGCCATTTATCCTCAGCACGCCGCGCCGAAAGGCTGGCTGCGCCTGCGTCTGCTTAACGGCTGTAACGCGCGTTCCCTCAATTTTGCTACCAGCGATAAGCGTCCGCTGTACGTGGTCGCCAGCGACGGCGGGCTGCTGCCTGAGCCGGTGAAAGTGAGCGAGCTGCCGATGCTGATGGGCGAACGCTTTGAGGTGCTGGTGGACATCAGCGACGGCAAGGCGTTTGACCTCGTGACGCTGCCGGTTAGCCAGATGGGGATGGCGGTCGCGCCGTTTGACAAGCCGCATCCGGTGCTGCGTATCCAGCCTTTACTGGTGACCGCTTCCGGCACGCTCCCTGATACGTTAACCACTATGCCGGCACTTCCGTCGCTTGATGGGCTTACGCAACGCAAGCTGCAGCTCTCTATGAACCCGATGCTCGATATGATGGGCATGCAGGCGCTGATGGCGAAATATGGCGATACGGCGATGGCGGGAATGCATCACGGGCAGATGATGGGCCATATGAATATGGACCATGGAAAAATGGGCGGCATGGGGAACATGAATCACGGCGACCATGGCTTTGATTTCCACAACGCCAATATGATCAACGGCAAGGCGTTCGACATGAATACGCCGATGTTTGCTGCGACAAAGGGCCAGTTTGAGCGCTGGGTGATTTCAGGCGAAGGGGACATGATGCTGCATCCGTTCCATATCCACGGCACCCAGTTCCGCATTCTCTCTGAGAACGGTAAAGCGCCGGACGCGCATCGCGCGGGCTGGAAGGATACGGTGAAGGTGGAGGGCGGCGTCAGCGAGGTGCTGGTGAAGTTTGACCACGACGCGCCGAAGGAGTTTGCCTACATGGCGCACTGCCATCTGCTGGAACATGAAGATACGGGGATGATGCTGGGCTTTACCGTGTAAAAAAGCCGGGTGGCGGCTTCGCCTTACCCGGCCTACATAGCGTATCCATAGGCCCGGTAAGCGCGTAAGCGCCACCGGGCTTTTCAGTTACTTGTTTTCGTCAGGCAGCGCATACGCGACAATATAGTCGCCCATCTTCGTGCCAAACGAACCGTGACCGCCCGCAGAGATGACAACGTATTGCTTGCCATTCACTTCATAGGTCATCGGCGTGGCTTGTCCACCCGCAGGCAGACGGCCCTGCCACAGTTTCTCACCGTTGGTCATGTTGTACGCGCGCAGGTAGTTATCTGCGGTTGCCGCGATGAACAGCACGTTACCGGCGGTGGAAATTGGGCCACCCAGCATTGGCATACCCATATTGAACGGCACCGGAACCGGCATCGGGAACGGCATGCTGTCCTGTGGCGTACCAATACGTTTTTTCCACACGATCTGGTTGGTTTTCAGATCCAGACCGGAGATGTAACCCCAGGCAGGCTGTTTACACGGCAGACCAAACGGAGACAGGAACGGGTTCAGCGTTACGCCGAACGGTACGCCGTACTGCGGCTGAATGCCGGCTTCGGTACCGCTGCCTTTCGCGTCTTTCGGCTGTTCCATTGGGTTGCCCGGACCGCGTGGGATCAGACGGGAAACGAACGGCAGCGCCATCGGGTTAGCAATCGCTACCTGACGGTTAGGGTCAACGGAGATCCCGCCCCACTCGAACATCCCCAGGTTACCCGGGAAGACCAGCGTGCCCTGCTCAGAAGGCGGCGTGAAGATGCCTTCATAGCGCAGCTGATGGAACATCACGCGGCACACCAGCTGGTCAAACATCGTGGCGCCCCACATGTCTGCCCCGCTGAGGTCTTTCTTCGGACGGAAGCTCAGGTCGGAGAACGGCTGGGTTTTGCTGACGTAGTCGCCTTTCGCCGCACCCTGCGGTACCGGTTTTTCCGGGGCAGGCACAACCAGCTTGCCGTTGCTGCGATCCAGCACGAAGATGTTGCCGGTTTTGGCCGGGGCGTAAATCACCGGAACGGTTTTGCCGTTAACGGTAATGTCCGCCAGCGTCGGCTGGGACGGCATATCCATATCCCACAGATCGTGGTGTACGGTCTGATAGCTCCAGGCCAGCTTACCGGTGGTTGCGTTCAACGCCACGATAGCGCTGGCATAACGTTCCTGCTCCGGCGTGCGGTTACCGCCCCAGATATCTGGCGTAGTAACGCCCATTGGCAGGTAGACCAGGTCCAGCTTCGCGTCATACGCCGCTGGCGCCCAGGAATTTGGCGAGTTAAAGGTAAAGGTGTGCTCGTCAGACGGGATCGCGTTTGGATCTTTCGCGCCCGGGTCGAAGGCCCACAGCAGTTTACCGGTATTCACGTCGAAACCACGGATAACGCCGGAGGTTTCACGCGTGGAGAAGTTATCCGTTACCGAACCGGCAATCACGATGGTTTTATCGGTGATGATTGGCGGTGAGGTTGGCTCATACAGACCCGGCGTGGTGTCAGGCATGTTGGTCTGCAGATTCAGGATACCTTTGTTGGCAAAGGTTTCGCACAGCTTGCCCGTTTCGGCATTGATGGCGAACAGGCGACCATCGTTGACCGGCAGCATGATGCGGCGAGGACAGTCGGCAATGACTTCCGGGCTCGCATTATCCGGGCGCGCTTCGTGGTAAGAGACGCCACGGCAGGTCACGTGCTGGAAGGACGGGTTGGAGTTCAGCTGCGGATCGAAGTGCCATTTCTCTTTACCGGTGGCCGCGTCGAGCGCGAACAGACGCTGGTGCGCCGTACACAGATAAAGCATATCGCCGACTTTGATTGGCGTCACTTCGTTGGTCAGTTCACCCGGATCGTTCGGCATCTTAAGGTCGCCGGTACGGAATACCCAGGCTTCTTTCAGGTTTTTAACGTTGTCCGCGTTGATCTGCTTCAGCGGGGAGTAACGCTGGCCTTCCTGGTTACGACCATAGGCAGGCCAGTCGCCGTCAGCGACCTGTGAGATCGCCGCCGCAGGCGTCGATTCTGCATTCAGCGTACCGTTGATCTCCTGCGGGTCGTTAAAGCCGGCCCAGGTCAGGATACCGCCGCTGATCAGCAGGGCTACTACCAGCGCCGCAACGGCACCGCTGGACGGCACGATCAGGCGACGCCAGACAAACGGCAGGATCAGCCATATACCGAAGAAGACCAGAATATCGCTGCGCGGCGTCAGCGCCCAGAAGTCAAAGCCGACTTCCCAGACGCCCCAGATCATGGTGGCAAGAAGGAATGCGGCATACAGCCACAGTGCGGATTGTTTTCTACGCAACAGCAGGACGGTTACGGCAACCATCACCAGGCCCGCAATCGGGTAGTACCAGGAGCCGCCTAAAGCGACCAGCCAGACGCCACCGATTAACAGATACAGCGCGCAGAAGGCTGCGAACGCTGCTGTTAATGTTACCAGTAGACGCGGCTGTTTAGAGTTTGTTTCAGCCATAGAAAGTGTACTCGTCAGTTTTTGTTAATAATTTGCTAGCAACTAATTATAGGTATTAACAAGTGTGATCGGAATCACAATATTTGCTTTTTATAACTCATACGCCAGGCTTATCCATTTGCTGATATAATGAGGGACTTGCGTATCAGTGCTGGATATTAACTCGTCCGTATTGAGAGATTTTCATTAAAATCATTTGGTTAGTAATATGAAACATACTGTTGAAGTGATGATCCCGGAAGCCGAGATCAAAGCGCGTATCGCCGAACTGGGTCGTCAAATCACCGAACATTACAAGGACAGCGGCAGTGAAATGGTGCTGGTCGGTCTGTTGCGCGGCTCTTTCATGTTCATGGCAGACCTGTGCCGTGAAGTGCATGTGCCCCACGAAGTCGATTTTATGACCGCCTCCAGCTACGGCAGCGGCATGTCCACCACCCGTGATGTGAAAATCCTGAAAGACCTGGATGAAGATATTCGTGGCAAAGATGTGTTGATCGTTGAGGACATTATCGACTCCGGCAATACGCTGTCAAAAGTGCGCGAGATCCTGAGCCTGCGTGAGCCAAAATCGCTGGCGATTTGCACCCTGCTGGATAAGCCTGACCGCCGTGAAGTGCAGGTGCCGGTAGAGTTCGTGGGTTTCTCAATTCCTGACGAATTCGTCGTCGGTTACGGCATTGACTACGCGCAGCGTTATCGCCATCTGCCGTATGTTGGGAAAGTGGTATTGCTGGACGAGTAATTGCGGGCTGATGCCCTCACCCCGGCCCTCTCCCGCAGGGAGAGGGAGAACATCCCCGGCTTTATTTATGATTCACATGCTTAAGCTGAAGGTTGGCAATCCCCGAACGGTAACGCTGCTCCAGCGTTTCGCGGTTGGTGGCGGTCACTTCCAGATTGCGCAGCAGACCATCGTGAATTCCGTACGCCCAGCCGTGGATAGAGACCTTCTGCCCGCGTTTCCAGGCTGATTGCATGATCGTTGAGTGGCCCAGGTTATACACCTGCTCCATCACGTTGAGTTCGCAAAGGGTATCCATGCGACGCTCCTGCGGCATTTCACCCAGCAGTGAGCTATGTTTGAACCAGATATCGCGGATGTGCAGTAGCCAGTTATCAATGAGCCCCAGCTCCGTGTTTTCAACCGCCGCCTGCACGCCGCCGCAGCCGTAATGGCCGCAAATGATGATGTGCTCGACTTGCAGAACGTCAACGGCATACTGAACAACAGAAAGACAGTTGAGATCGGTGTGAATCACCAGATTGGCAACGTTGCGGTGAACGAACAGTTCGCCGGGCTCAAGGCCGGTCAGGCGCTCCGCCGGTACGCGGCTGTCGGAGCATCCAATCCAGAGAAAGCGTGGGTTTTGCGCCTGCGCGAGTTTTCCAAAAAATCCGGGGTCTTCCTCCACCAGCATTTTTGACCATAGTGCATTGTTGCTGATGAGTGTATCTATGTTGTTCATGGAGGTTAGCGACCTGTAACCGAGTAATTGCGTTGCGCTACTATAGGGTAACCCGACTTTTAATGAAACCACACAACGTGTGTCAGAACTGAAGGTAAGTTAATTTCATGGCAATTGCACTGGAGCTTGAGCAGCTTAAAAAAACCTATCCGGGCGGCGTTCAGGCGCTACGCGGAATAGATCTAAAAGTAGAGGCCGGTGATTTTTACGCGCTTTTGGGGCCGAACGGCGCGGGGAAATCGACCACCATTGGGATTATCAGCTCGCTGGTCAATAAAACGTCCGGCCGGGTGAGCGTCTTTGGTTACGACCTGCAAAAAGATGTGGTCAACGCCAAGCGCCAGCTGGGTCTGGTACCGCAGGAGTTCAACTTCAACCCGTTCGAGACGGTGCAGCAGATCGTCGTTAACCAGGCTGGCTATTACGGCGTCGAGCGTAAAGAAGCCCTTGAACGGAGCGAAAAATACCTCAAGCAGCTCGACCTGTGGGAAAAGCGTAACGAACGCGCACGGATGTTATCCGGCGGGATGAAGCGCCGCCTGATGATTGCCCGCGCGCTCATGCACGAGCCAAAACTGCTGATTCTTGATGAGCCAACGGCGGGTGTCGATATTGAACTGCGCCGCTCCATGTGGGGCTTCCTGAAGGATCTCAACGATAAAGGCACCACCATTATTCTGACCACCCACTACCTTGAAGAGGCGGAAATGCTCTGCCGCAACATCGGCATCATCCAGCACGGTGAGCTGGTGGAGAACACCTCGATGAAGAATCTGCTCTCCAAGCTGAAATCAGAAACCTTCATCCTCGATCTGGCGGCTAAAAGCCCGCTGCCGAAGCTTGAAGGGTATCAGTATCGCCTCGTCGATACCTCGACGCTGGAGGTGGAAGTGCTGCGCGAGCAGGGGATTAACAGTGTGTTCTCGCAGCTGAGCGCGCAGGGGATTCAGGTCTTAAGTATGCGTAACAAAGCGAACCGACTGGAAGAGCTGTTTGTCTCTCTGGTACAGGACAAACAAGGAGACAAGGCATGACGCATCTTTACTGGGTCGCGCTGAAAAGCATCTGGGCGAAAGAGATTAACCGCTTTATGCGTATCTGGGTGCAAACCCTGGTGCCACCGGTCATCACGATGACGCTCTATTTCATCATCTTCGGTAACCTGATTGGTTCCCGGATTGGTGAAATGCACGGCTTTACCTATATGCAGTTTATCGTGCCGGGACTGATTATGATGGCGGTGATTACTAACGCCTACGCCAACGTAGCGTCGTCATTCTTCAGCGCTAAGTTCCAGCGCAATATTGAAGAGCTGCTGGTTGCGCCTGTGCCGACGCACGTCATTATCGCGGGCTATGTTGGCGGCGGCGTAGCGCGCGGGCTGTGCGTGGGGATCCTGGTCACGGCGATTTCGCTGTTCTTCGTGCCGTTCCAGGTCCACTCGTGGCTGTTCGTCGCGCTGACGCTGCTCCTGACGGCAATCCTCTTCTCGCTGGCCGGATTACTGAACGCTGTGTTCGCTAAGACGTTTGACGATATCAGCCTGATTCCGACCTTCGTGCTGACGCCGCTGACCTATCTCGGCGGGGTGTTCTACTCCCTGACGCTGCTGCCACCGTTCTGGCAGGCGCTGTCGCACCTGAACCCGATTGTCTACATGATCAGCGGTTTTCGCTTTGGCTTCCTCGGTATTACCGATGTGCCGCTGTTTACCACGGTTGCGGTGCTGGTGGTGTTCATCATCGCCTTCTACCTGCTCTGCTGGTATCTGATCCAGCGTGGACGCGGTCTGCGCAGCTAATCTTTTGCCCGGCGACGTTTAGTTTGCCGGGCACTTTCTTTGACAGTTATCACCGAAAGCTAACCTTCACTTCGCTAAACTACTTGCCTGCTAAGGAGAGAGTTATGCTGGGATGGGTTATCACCTGCCACGATGAACAGGCGCAGGAAATGCTGGATAAGCTCGAAGCCAGATTTGGCCCGCTGGTGCAATGCCGGGCGGTAAACTACTGGCGGGGGTTGAGCACCAACATGCTTAGCCGCATGATGTGCGATGCCCTGTATGAAACGGACACCGGTGATGGTGTGATTTTCCTTACCGATAAATCGGGCGCGGCGCCTTACCGCGCAGCCGCTTTGCTCAGCCATAAGCACGCCTGCTGTGAAGTGATCTCGGGTATTAACCTCTCCCTGCTGACGTTAATGTATCCGCAGCGTGGATCCTTAAGCAGCGCTGAGTTTCGCCAGGCCATCGTGGCACAGGGCGTTCCGGGCGTCAGCAGCTTGTGGCATCAGCAGCAAAAAAATCCTCCTTTCGTCCTGCTCCACGATTTGTATAAGAATTAAACGTTGGTATTGATGTCTCATTTGTTACAATAGCGGCAGTTTTCCGCACCGATTAAGACACCATGCTACCGCGCATTCTTTTCCTGCTATTGATGCTCATTTCCGGCGTCAGCTCAGCCAGTTTACTCAGTCAGCAAACGCTGCCTGCCCAGTACATGCAAACCACCGAAGACGCGGCGATCTGGGCACAGGTGGGAAACAGCGTGATCAACGTCGGTAACGTGCGCGCCGGGCAGATCCTCGCCGTTGTGCCCGCGGCGGCGGACTACTATGAATTTCGCTTCGGTTTTGGCACGGGTTTTATCGATAAAGGGCACCTGGAGCCGGTTCAGGGGAAACAGCGCGTTGAGGACAGCCTCGGGGATCTCAATAAACCCCTGAGCAATCAGAATCTCATTACCTGGAAAGACACGCCGGTCTATAACGCGCCGTCGAGCGGTAGCGCGCCGTTCGGCACATTAAGCGCCAATCTTCGCTATCCCATATTAAACAAACTGAAAGACCGCCTGAATCAGACCTGGTTTCAGATCCGCATCGGCAATCGTCTGGCGTGGATCAGCAGCCTGGATGCGCAGGAAGATAATGGACTTCCGGTTCTGACCTACCATCATATTTTGCGTGATGAAGAAAACACGCGCTTTCGACATACGTCCACGACCACCAGCGTACGTGCGTTTAACAACCAGATGGCCTGGTTACGCGATCAAGGCTATACCACCCTGACGATGTACCAGCTGGAAGGGTACGTGCGTAACAAAATGAACCTGCCTGCAAAATCGGTGGTAATAACCTTTGACGACGGCCTGAAATCTGTCAGCCGCTATGCCTATCCTGTGCTGAAAGAATACGGCTTCAAGGCTACCGCATTTATTATCTCTTCCCGCATTAAAGGCCACCCGCAGAAATGGGACCCCAAATCGCTGCAGTTTATGAGCGTGCAGGAGATAAAGGGCATTCAGGATGTGTTTGATATTCAGTCACATACCCACTTCCTGCACCGCGTGGATGGGTATAAGCACCCGATTTTACTGAGCCGCAGCTATCACGTGATTTTGTTTGATTTTGAACGCTCGCGTCGCGCGCTGGCGCAGTTTAACCCGCGCGTGCTCTATCTTTCCTATCCGTTTGGCGGCTACGACAATAAAGCGATAAAGGCGGCAAATGATGCCGGTTTCCATCTGGCAGTGACGACGGTGAAAGGGAAGGTGAAGCCGGGGGATAATCCGTTCTTACTGAAACGCCTGTACATCTTAAGAACGGATTCGCTGGAAACAATGTCGCGGCTGATCAGCAATCAGCCGCAGGGATAATGCTTAAGCAACCTGAACCGGAATCGCCTTCGCGGTACGTTTCATGTCGTTGTCGCCTTCAAAATAGGCGACTTTCGGCTGCCAGCGGCGTGCCTCTTCATCAGACATCATCACGAAGCTGGCGATAATCACAATATCGCCCACGTCAGCGCAGTGCGCTGCCGCGCCGTTAACGGAGATGATTTTAGACCCGCGCTCGGCGGCGATGGCATAGGTTGAGAAACGTTTGCCGTTGTTAACGTTCCAGATATCAATCGCTTCGTTTTCAAGGATGCCCGCGGCATCAAGGAAATCCTGGTCGATGGCGCAGGAGCCTTCATAGTGCAGGTCGGCCTGGGTGACTTTCACACGGTGAAGCTTACCTTGCAGCATTTTGCGAATCATTACGTTTACCTTTCATCTTCAGGGTAGAGAAACCTACGCCAGTTCAACCACTTTGTTGTCGATTAGGCGGGCCTGACCAAGCCATGCCGCCACCAGAATGACCGCACGTTTGCTGGTCTGTGTAAGCTCCAGAAGCGTGTCGGCATCGCGAATTTGAATATCATCAGCGCGGAAGCCTTTATCGTTCAGCGCCTGTTCAGCCAGAGCAATAATCTCTTCGGCAGTTAACTCTTTCGCCAGAAGCTGTTCTGCCATGGTATTCATGACCTTGCTTAAGCCCGGCGCGATTTTACGCTGGTCGGCGGTCAGGTAGCCATTTCGCGAGCTGAGCGCCAGACCGTCTTTGGCGCGTACAATCGGTACGCCGACAATCTCGATATCGTAACCCATATCCGCAACCATCTTGCGGATCAGCGCCAGCTGTTGGAAATCTTTCTCACCGAAGCAGGCAACGTCCGGCTGCACCAGGTTGAACAGCTTGCTGACGATGGTCGATACGCCGCGGAAATGACCCGGGCGGCTCGCGCCTTCGAGCATTGTGGAAATGCCCGGGACGTCAACGTAGGTTGCCTCTTCAGTACCCTGCGGGTAAACATCCGCCGGTGCAGGTGAGAAGACGATATCCGCATGGCGTTTTTTGAGCTTCTCGCAATCTTCCTGCAGGGTGCGCGGATAGCGTGCCAGATCGTCGGCGCGGTCAAACTGCATTGGGTTAACGAAGATACTGACCACCACGATATCTGCACGGGCTCTTGCTTCGTCAACCAGCTTCATATGGCCGTCATGCAGGTTGCCCATGGTCGGGACCAGTGCGATACGTTTACCTTCCTGACGCGCACGACGGATATGCTGGCGAAGCAGCGGCAGGGTTTCAATGATTAGCACAACGAGACTCCTTAATGGAAACTGTGTTCTTCACCCGGGTAAACACCGGATTCAACGTCGGCAATATACTGCCTGACCGCAGCGCGCATGTCGCCCGCTTCGGTGAGGAAATTTTTGGCAAATTTTGGAATATGTCCGCCAGTGATGCCAAAGGCGTCGTGCATCACCAGAATCTGACCGTCAGTCACGTTGCCCGCACCAATACCAATCACCGGAATCGACAGAGCTTCAGTAATGCGCTTCGCCAGCTCAACCGGCACGCACTCCAGCACCAGCAGTTGGGCACCTGCGGCTTCCAGCGCCAGGGCATCATCCAGCAGCGTCTGGGCTGCATCACCACGGCCCTGCACTTTATATCCACCAAAGATGTTGACGGATTGCGGCGTCAAACCCAAATGGCCGCACACCGGCACGGCACGCTCGGTGAGCATCTTCACCGTATCCACCAGCCATGCGCCGCCTTCAACTTTGACCATATTAGCGCCCGCACGCATCACCGCTGCCGCGTTTTCAAATGCCTGCTCCGGCGTGGCGTAGGCCATAAACGGCAGATCGGAAAGCAGCAGGCAGGCTGGGGCGCCACGGCGCACGGCGCGGGTATGGTAAGCGATATCCTCAACCGTCACCGGCAGGGTGGAATCATGTCCTTGTACCGTCATCCCTAACGAATCTCCGACCAGCATGACGTTGATCCCCTCTTCGGCAAACAGTTTGGCGAAGCTGTAGTCATACGCGGTGATGGTGGCGAAGCGTTTTTTTTCCTGTTTGCATTTCTGCAGTAAGGAGATGGTGGTTGGTTTCATACTGTTTCCTGATAGCCCAAAGCGAATCTTTGCGCATTCTAACAGTAACATTCGAGGGAACAATGATTTTAGGTAATCGATTAGCCACAATTATTTTGAGGCTAATCAGCAGGGGAACCCGATCACCAGCGAGCGGGTCTTTCCGCATTGAGGCAGTCCAGAATGGACTTAAGTGGGGTGCCATCCGGGAAGATAAGATCGGGGGCGACTTCAAACAGCGGCCAGAGCATAAACCCGCGATTTTTCATGTCGTAATGCGGAACGGTGAGACGTTCAGTGTTAATGGTCTCGTGACCAAACAGCATAATGTCGAGGTCCAGCGTGCGCGGTCCCCAGCGCTCGGCTTTGCGAACGCGGCCCTGCTGCAGTTCGATGCGCTGGGTATTGTCCAGCAGCTCTTCTGGGCCCAGTTCAGTCTCAAGGATCACGGCGGCGTTCAGATAATCAGGCTGATCCTGCGGACCCAACGGCGGAGTGCGGTAGAACGAGGAGACAGCCACAATCTTGCTTTGCGGGATCTCACCCAGCGCCTTTGCGGCAGCATTCACCTGCTCCAGCGGAGAGGCTAAATTGCTGCCGATGGCGATATACGCGAGGGTCATGCTGTTCCTTCACGACGCGGCGCGCGTTTGCGCGGGCGACGATGACGGCGACGCGGTTCCGGCTCTTCATCCAGCCCGGTCAACATATCTTTCTGCTCTGGCGGGGCGGAGACCTGGAATTCAGCCCACCACTGCGCCAGACGCTGCAGCTCCTGGTTGCGTTCAATTTCCGCGCGCAGCGACAGGAGATCGAAGGCAGCGCGGAATTTAGGATGCTCCATCAGCTTCCAGGCGCGTTTGCCCTGACGACGGGACATGCGCAGCTGAAGCTGCCAGATGTCGCGCACCAGAGTGGTAATACGTTTCGGAATGGCGAGCGTGCGGCAGCCTTCGTCGAGCACGTCGTTGGCGGCCAGCGCGAACGCATCGTAATAGGCGAGTCCGCTCTCCTGGGTAATGCGCTGGGCCGTTTCCAGCAGCGGATACCAGAACATCGCGGCAAACAGGAACGCCGGGTTCACGCGCATGTCGTTGCGAATGCGGGTATCGGTATTTTTCAGCACCTGCGCAATCATCCGCTCCATTGGGCTGTCACCGTTTTCGGTGAAGTAGCGGGTAATGGTCGGGAATAGCGGCTGGAACAGGTTGTATTCGCGCAGCAGATTGTAGGTTTCAAAGCCGTGGCCGGCCTGCAGCAGCTTCAGGGCCTCTTCGAACAGGCGGGCAGGGGGCACGTCGTTAATCAGCGTCGCCAGACGCGGAATAGGCTCTGCCGTTTCCGGGCTGATGCGCATGTTCAGCTTGGCGGCGAAACGCACGGCGCGCAGCATACGCACGGGATCTTCACGGTAGCGCGTTTCCGGCGTGCCGATCAGACGGATCAGACCTTCTTTCAGGTCCTGCATGCCGCCGACGTAATCGCGCACGGTGAAATCCGCCACGCTGTAATAAAGGCTGTTGATGGTGAAGTCGCGACGCTGGGCATCTTCTTCGATGGACCCGAAGATATTGTCACGCAGCAGCATACCGTTCTGGCCGCGCTGTGACGTCGTGCGATCGGACGCGCCGGCTTCGTGGTGGCCGCGGAAGGTTGCCACTTCGATAATTTCTGGCCCAAACATCACGTGAGCCAGACGGAAACGGCGGCCAACGAGACGGCAGTTACGGAATAGTTTGCGCACCTGCTCAGGCGTGGCGCTGGTCGTCACGTCGAAATCTTTCGGTTTTTTGCCCAGCAGTAAATCACGCACCCCACCGCCCACGAGATAGGCCTCGTAGCCCGCTTTATTCAGACGATAGAGCACCTTGAGGGCATTTTCACTGATATCTTTGCGGGAAATTGTGTGCTGCTCACGCGGAATAACCGACATGTGTGGCTGTGCAATAGCATCGTTCGCCATGCTCTCTTCGCGGCTTAGCACTTTACGGCAAAAATTAGCGACTCGGGTAAAAATGGTACACCTCGTAGTGTGTTTTGTTATGAAAAAAGCGGCTAATCATAGCTCAGCGCAACGCATTTGAGAATGCTGGATTTTTGGCACTGCCGCGAGCGTCCAGTTGGCAACGGCCATTTTCAGCAGTTCGTCAATACGCAGATCCTGCCATTCGTTGGTTACATTCTGGTTGAGAAACCGCAGCGCGTCGATCAAAACAGGACGCGGATCGCCCTCTGGCAGGGCCGGGGCGTGGTTCTGCTTTGACAATTTTAAGCCCTGCGCATTAACCGCCAGCGGCAGATGGATGTAATCCGGGGCCGTCCAGCCAAACTGGTGATATAGCGAAATTTGTCGCACGGTGGGCTCGACCAGATCCGCCCCGCGCACAATCTCCGTCACGCCCTGAAAACGATCGTCGACGACCACGGCCAGGTTGTAGGCGAAAAGGCCGTCACGACGGTGAATAATAAAATCCTCACGCGCCAGACGTTCATCGGCATGAATCTCACCGGAGAGGAGATCGTTAAAGCGCGTCACCGGGGTGCGCTGCTTGATGCGCACGGCGGCATTTTCCGGGGGGAGATTGAGCGTACGACAGTGGCCATCATAGACCCCTCCTACGCTCTGGATACGGGCGCGGGTGCAGGTGCAGTTATAGGAAAGCCCCCGATCGCGAAGCCAGGCCAGACGTTCCCGATAAGCATCGTGACGTTTTGACTGCCAGAGCACCTCGTCATCCCAGTGAAGACCGTAATGTTCCAGCTGACGCAGAATAGTCTCTGCTGCACCGGGAACTTCACGCGGAGGGTCAATATCTTCAATGCGGACAAGCCATTTTCCCCGGCGGGCGCGAGCCTGCAGGTAGCTGCCGAGCGCGGCAATTAATGAGCCGAAGTGTAATTCACCGGAAGGAGATGGCGCGAAGCGCCCAATATAGTGTGATTCAGACATATCAACAGTAACAAGGCGGGAGAGACTCCCGCCTTTGGAGTGTGTAAACAGCGCTGGTGTTAACCGGCCATCTGTTTTTCGCGGATTTCGGCCAGCGTTTTACAGTCGATGCACAGATCGGCGGTTGGACGCGCTTCCAGGCGACGAATACCGATTTCAACACCGCAGGATTCGCAGTAGCCAAAATCTTCGTCTTCGACTTTTTTCAGCGTTTTCTCGATCTTTTTGATCAGTTTGCGTTCGCGGTCACGGTTACGCAGTTCGAGGCTGAACTCTTCTTCCTGAGCGGCACGGTCTACCGGATCCGGGAAGTTGGCAGCTTCATCCTGCATATGAGTAACGGTGCGATCGACTTCATCCCTGAGTTGATTACGCCATGCTTCAAGAATACGCTTGAAGTGCGACAGCTGGGCTTCGTTCATATACTCTTCGCCCGGCTTCTCTTGATACGGCTCCACCCCAGCGATGGCGAGAATACTCAGGGACGATGTTTTACGGTTTTGCCCTTCTTGCATGTTGCTTCTCCTTAACACGCACTATCGATCCCCGTGTTGGGGGAAAAATCAGGTCGCTATAAATAGCAGATGCTTTTCCGTATGGCAATTATCTAAACGTAACACTTGACAAGCCTGTGAGGAAAAGCGTATTTGCGCACGCGGCCAGAACACTTATTCGTCAATCGTCTAATCCCTTATAAGACAATGGGAAGAGAGGATCTCAGAGTCATATTATCGGCAGAAAGTTCCGCTTTATAAGCGAAAACCTCTACCCCCTGCTTTTGTGCCTCATTCAACAATTGCGCGTATTTAGGGTCAATATGGCGGGCAGGGGAGAAACGTTCAATGGCTGAATGCAACACCGCAAACAGCAATACGGCGCGTTTGCCCGCCGCCGCAACACTCATTAGCTCTCGCAGATGCTTCTGGCCACGTAGCGTTACCGCATCCGGGAAGTAGCCATTTTCCTGTTCCGCTAACGTCACTGATTTCACTTCAATATAGCACTCCGGCCTGTCTTCCGCCTGTAACATGAAGTCAATTCTGCTGCCCTCATCGCCATATTTCACTTCACTTTTATGCGTGCCATATCCCACCAGTTCGGGAATTGTGCCAAGGGTCAGCGCTTCCTTAACCAGCTGATTGGCGCGCTGGGTATTAACGCAAATAAATGCCCCGTTTTGAGTTTCGGTCATTTCCCAGGTATGGGCATATTTCCGTTTACTATTTTCTGATGTGGAATACCAGACCCTGTCACCCGGCGTCGCACATCCCGTCATGGCACCGGTATTGGGGCAGTGCAGGGTGAGCTGAACCCCTTCGGGGGTAATCACGTCGGCGAGGAAGCGTTTGTAGCGTTGGATTAACGTGGCGTGCTGCAGAGGAGGACTAAACTTCATCAGAATTCCTTTCGGTGTTGCCCAGCGTCCAGCGCTGTAGCGGCGTATAGCGGGTGCGTCCCTGTGCAAAGACGGATTCATAAAGCGCGAATGTGTTGACCGGAAACGCCCAGTGAAAACCCGGCGGCGGGATGGCAACGGCCTGACCGGCATCGCGCAGCAGAGTGATATGCGGATGAAACGGCTGTGGGCTCTGATAACAGCCGCTGCGCGCCGCCTGCGCGCGCAGCATGTTCGCCAGCTGCAATAATCCGCGCGGCGGCTGGCGCGTTCCCAGCCAGACCACGCGCGAACGCAGCCACTGACCCGCGTCGTCAAGTTGCAGCGTAAATTCCGGCTGGGCAATACGCCCGGCCATTGCGGCTAATGCCCGCTGTTTTTCGGCGCTGACGTCGCCCAAAAAGGCCAGCGTCAGGTGCAGGTTAGCCGCCGCAACAGGACGGCCCGCTTCCGGCGCGAAGTTGTCAGCACGCCAGCGAACAATTTGACGCTGTATCGTGGTGGGCAATTCAATGGCAAAAAACAGCCGTTTCGACTCAGGCATACGGAGGACTCGGTAATGATATGCGCCGATGCTACAATGTACGCCGACTAATGTTAACCCTCTGGAGCTGTTAGTGTCCTCATTGCCGGTCGCCGTCGTTCTTCCTGACCTTCTCGCTGCCTTACGCCACTCCCCGCAGGTTTTGCTGAATGCCCCGACGGGGGCGGGTAAGTCCACCTGGCTGCCGCTGCAGATTCTGAAAGACGGGAACATCAGCGGGAAAATTATCCTGCTGGAGCCGCGCAGGCTGGCCGCGCGCAACGTGGCGCAGCGCCTGGCGGAGCTGCTGAATGAAAAACCGGGCGAAACGGTAGGTTACAGGATGCGTGCCGAGACCTGCGTTGGCCCGACCACGCGTCTTGAAGTAGTCACCGAGGGCATTCTTACCCGCATGCTGCAAAACGATCCGGAGCTGAACGGCGTTGGGCTGGTGATCCTGGATGAATTCCACGAGCGCAGCCTGCAGGCCGATCTGGCCCTCGCGCTGTTGCTGGATGTTCAGCAGGGGCTGCGCGACGATCTCCGGCTTTTGATAATGTCGGCCACGCTGGACAATGAGCGGCTACGGCAGGCGCTACCCGATGCGCCTGTTATCAGCTCTGAAGGGCGGGCGTATCCCGTTGAACGCCGCTATCAACCGCTTCCGACCCACCAGCGTTTTGACGAAGCGGTCGCCATCGCAACCGCAGAACTGCTGCGTCAGGAACCCGGCTCGCTGCTTCTGTTTTTGCCGGGTGTCGGTGAGATCCAGCGCGTGCAGGAGCACCTTTCTACCCGCGTAGGCGGCGATGTGCTGCTTTGCCCGCTTTACGGCGCGCTGTCACTGCAGGAGCAGCGTAAAGCTATCCTTCCTGCCCCGGTGGGGCAGCGCAAGGTGGTGCTGGCAACCAACATTGCTGAAACCAGTTTGACCATTGAAGGTATTCGCCTGGTGGTGGATAGCGCGCAGGAGCGGGTGGCAAGCTTTGACCCGCGTACCGGGCTGACTAAACTCCTGACGCAGCGCATCAGCCAGGCGTCGATGGTGCAGCGCGCTGGCCGAGCGGGGCGTCTTGAGCCGGGTATCTGCCTGCATTTGACCAGCGCGGAACAGGCTGAACGTGCTGCACAGCAAAGCACGCCAGAAATTTTACAAAGTGATTTGTCTGGTCTGGTGATGGATCTGCTGCAGTGGGGCTGTCCGGATCCTGAACAGCTTACCTGGCTTGATTCTCCCCCTGTCGTTAACCTCGCCGCTGCGCGCACGTTGCTGACGCAGCTTGGCGCGCTGGAAGGCGAGCGTCTGACGGCGCGCGGCCAGAAAATGGCGGCGCTGGGCAACGATCCGCGTCTGGCCGCGATGCTGGTGGCTGCGCAAGGGGAAGATGAAATTGCCACGGCGGCAAAACTGGCGGCTATTCTTGAGGAGCCGCCGCGTGGAGGCAGCAGCGATCTGGGGCAGGCTTTTTCGCGCAATCAAGGAAACTGGCAGCAGCGGGCGCAGCAGTTGTGCAAACGCCTGAATAGCCGGGGAGGAGCGCCTGACAGCGATAAGATTGCCTTCCTGCTGGCCCAGGGCTTCCCTGACAGGATTGCGCGTCGGCGCGGGCTGGACGGTCGCTACCAGCTGGCAAACGGCATGGGTGCGATGCTGGACAGCGATGACGCCCTGACGCGTCATGAGTGGCTGATTGCGCCGCTCCTGCTGCAGGGCAGCCATTCTCCGGATGCGCGTATCCTGCAGGCGATAGCCGTAGATATTGACGCCCTGACGCGTACCTGTCCGCAACTGCTTCAGCAATCTGATACCGTGGAGTGGGATGACGCCCAGGGCACGCTTAAGGCGTTTCGTCGCAGCCGGATTGGAAAGCTGACGCTTGGAACGAAGCCGCTGGCGAAGCCGTCGGAAGAAGAGCTCCATCAGGCCATGCTGAACGGCATTCGGGAAAAAGGGCTGAACGCCCTGAACTGGACGCCGGAAGCGGATCAGTACCGCATTCGTCTGCACTGCGCCGCGAAGTGGCTGCCGGAATACGGTTGGCCTGCGGTGGATGACGAGACGCTGCTTGCTACGCTTGAGCGCTGGCTGCTGCCGCAAATGAGCGGCGTACACTCCCTGCGAGCCCTTAAGGCGCTTGATGTTAAGACCGCGTTACAGAATTTACTGGACTGGTCATTACGTCAACGTCTGGATAGTGAACTGCCAGGGCATTACACTGTGCCGACCGGAAGCCGGATTGCCATCCGTTATCATGAGGATAATCCGCCGGCGCTGGCGGTTCGGATGCAGG
The DNA here is from genome assembly GCF_004006055.1 of Enterobacter sp. N18-03635. Taxonomy (NCBI): domain Bacteria; kingdom Pseudomonadati; phylum Pseudomonadota; class Gammaproteobacteria; order Enterobacterales; family Enterobacteriaceae; genus Enterobacter; species Enterobacter sp. N18-03635. The sequence goes on from NZ_CP034769.1 coordinate 816,638, forward strand.
AAATGTTTGGTGAAGCCACCACGCCGTCCATTGCGGAAGGGCGCATGCCGTTAGTGCTTGAGCTGCTGTCCCCTGCGCATCGTCCATTGCAAATCACCCGAGATTTGGGGGCGTTCTGGGCGGGAAGCTACCGTGAAGTGCAGAAAGAGATGAAGGGGCGATACCCCAAACATGTCTGGCCGGACGATCCGGCGAATACGGCGCCGACGCGGCGAACAAAGAAATATTCGTGAAAGGGGAGTGCGGCCTGATGCCCTCACCCCGCCCCTCTCCTGCGGGGAGAGGGAGAAAACACATTTTGAGAGATTTCTTCTTTCACAGGCCTGTGAAAGAAAAGAAAATCTGGCCTTTGCGCCTGAAAGTTGCGGAGAAAAAGCATGGCGGGGAATGACCGCGAGCCAATAGGACGTAAGGGAAAACCAGCGCGTCCGGCGAAAGAAAAGGTAAGCCGTCGTCGCCTCAGAGATGAGGACTATGACGATGACTATGAAGACGATTATGAGGATGAAGAACCGATGCCGCGTAATGGAAAAGGCAAAGGGCGTAAGCCTCGGGGCAAGCGCGGCTGGTTCTGGCTGCTGCTGAAGCTGTTTATTGTTTTTGTCGTGCTGATGGCGATTTACGGCGTGTATCTCGATCAGAAGATCCGCAGCCGTATCGACGGTAAAGTCTGGCAGCTACCTGCGGCAGTGTATGGCCGTATGGTGAACCTTGAGCCAGATATGTCCATCACTAAGAACGAGATGGTTAAACTGCTGGAAGCCACCCAGTATCGTCAGGTGTCAAAAATGACGCGCCCTGGCGAATTTACCGTGCAGGCGAACAGCATTGAGATGATCCGTCGTCCGTTTGATTTCCCGGACAGCAAAGAGGGTCAGGTGCGCGCGCGTCTGACCTTTGACGGCGATCGTCTGGATACCATCGAGAACATGGATAACAACCGTCAGTTCGGTTTCTTCCGTCTCGATCCGCGTCTGATCACCATGCTTTCGTCAGCAAACGGCGAGCAGCGTCTGTTCGTGGCGCGTAATGGCTTCCCGGATCTGCTGGTCGATACCCTGCTGGCAACCGAAGACCGTCACTTCTACGAGCACGATGGCATCAGCCTCTACTCGATTGGTCGTGCGGTGCTGGCTAACCTGACTGCCGGTCGGACCGTGCAGGGGGCGAGTACGCTGACCCAGCAGCTGGTGAAGAACTTGTTCCTCTCCAGCGAACGCTCTTACTGGCGCAAAGCGAACGAAGCCTACATGGCCGTGCTGATGGATGCGCGCTACAGCAAGGATCGTATCCTTGAGCTGTATATGAACGAGGTGTATCTCGGTCAGAGCGGCGATAACGAAATCCGCGGCTTCCCGCTGGCGAGCCTGTACTACTTTGGTCGTCCGGTGGAAGAGCTGAGCCTGGACCAGCAGGCGCTGCTGGTGGGCATGGTGAAAGGGGCGTCCATTTATAACCCGTGGCGTAACCCGAAACTTGCGCTGGAGCGTCGTAACCTGGTGCTGCGTCTGCTGCAACAACAGCAGGTGATCGACCAGGAGCTGTACGACATGCTGAGCGCACGTCCACTCGGGGTTCAGCCGCGCGGTGGGGTGATCTCGCCTCAGCCTGCGTTTATGCAGCTGGTGCGTCAGGAGCTGCAAAGCAAGCTTGGCGATAAGGTCAAAGATCTCTCCGGCGTGAAGATCTTCACCACCTTTGACTCCGTGGCGCAGGATGCGGCAGAAAAAGCAGCGGTAGAAGGCATTCCGGCGCTGAAGAAACAGCGTAAGCTCTCCGATCTGGAAACCGCGATGGTGGTGGTTGACCGTAACACTGGCGAAGTTCGCGCGATGGTGGGCGGTGCCGAGCCGCAGTTTGCTGGCTATAACCGCGCCATGCAGGCGCGTCGCTCAATCGGTTCTCTGGCAAAACCAGCAACCTATCTCACTGCCCTGAGTCAGCCAAATCAGTATCGCCTGAATACCTGGATTGCGGATGCGCCGATCTCCCTGCGCCAGCCCAACGGCCAGGTCTGGTCACCGCAGAACGACGATAAACAGTTCAGCGGGCAGGTCATGCTGGTGGATGCGTTGACCCGTTCCATGAACGTGCCAACGGTGAACCTGGGCATGTCGCTGGGACTGCCGGCCATTGTCGATACCTGGCAAAAACTTGGCGTGGCGAAAGATCAGCTGCACCCGGTACCGGCGATGATCCTGGGCGCGCTTAACCTGACGCCGATCGAAGTGGCGCAGGCGTTCCAGACCATTGCCAGCGGGGGTAACCGCGCGCCGCTGTCTGCCCTGCGTTCGGTGATTGCCGAAGATGGCTCCGTACTGTATCAGAGCTTCCCTCAGGCGGAGCGTGCAGTTCCTGCTCAGGCCGCCTATATGACGCTGTGGACGATGCAGCAGGTAGTGCAGCGCGGTACCGGGCGTCAGCTGGGTGCGAAGTATCCGGGCCTGCATCTGGCAGGTAAGACCGGGACCACCAACAATAACGTCGATACCTGGTTTGCCGGGATTGATGGCCGTGAAGTGGTGATCACCTGGGTAGGCCGCGATAACAACCAGCCGACCAAGCTGTACGGGGCGAGCGGGGCGATGTCGATTTACCAGCGCTATCTGGCAAATCAGTCTCCGGTGCCGCTGAACCTTGTCGCGCCGGAAGATATCGTCGATATGGGCGTGGACAGCTCCGGTAACTTCGTCTGCGGCGGCGGGATGCGTACGCTCCCGGTCTGGACAACCAACCCGGATTCCCTGTGCCAGCAGAGCCAGCCTGAACAGCCGACCGGTAACCCGTTCGACCAGTCTTCTCAGCCACAGCAGCCGCAGCAGCAACAGCCGCAGCAGCAGAATGAGAAGAAAGACAGCGACGGCGTAGCCGGCTGGATTAAAGACATGTTCGGCGGTAACTAACCTTGTAAAGCCCTCTTCCCCGGAAGGGGGCTTTTTTTACCCGTAGACCTCATTTCGTTAACCCTCGTTTTAACTCTGATTAACCCTTCGTTTTCTCTTGATGATTTCTTAAACCCTTAATTCTCATAGGGCCGCTTACTGCTTGCTATGCAACCAGCGTTTCGCATATTATTCTGGCGCTCATAATAATAATTCTCGTTTACGTTATCATTCACTTTCACATCAGAGATTCAACATGGCGCTTTCCAATACTGCTCAGCCAATGAACACGTCGCTGCGTAAACTCGCGGTCGTCGTCGCTACAGCGGTTGCCGGCATGTCAACTTATGCACATGCTGCCGAAACCCCGAAAAAAGAAGAAACCATTACGGTAACAGCAGCTCCTGCGGCACAGGAAAGTGCCTGGGGCCCTGCTGCTACCATCGCCGCAAGGCAATCCGCGACCGGAACCAAAACGGATACCCCTATTCAAAAGGTTCCGCAGTCTATTTCTGTCGTCACTGCCGAAGAGATGGCGCTGCATCAGCCGCGCTCGGTGAAAGAAGCCCTGAGCTATACGCCGGGCGTTGCGGTAGGCACTCGCGGTGCGTCTAACACCTATGACTATCTGATTATTCGCGGCTTCGCAGCCGATGGTCAGACGCAGAATAACTACCTCGACGGCATGAAAATGCAGGGGAACTTCTATAACGACGCGGTGATTGATCCTTATATGCTGGAGCGCGCCGAGATCATGCGCGGTCCGGTTTCCGTTCTGTACGGTAAAAGCAGCCCTGGCGGGTTGCTGAACATGGTCAGTAAGCGCCCAACAACCGAGCCCCTGAAAGAGATCCAGTTCAAAGTCGGCACGGACAGCCTGTTCCAGACCGGGTTCGACTTTAGCGATGCAATCGACGATGACGGCGTTTACTCTTACCGTTTAACGGGCGTTGCGCGTTCTAATAATTCCCAGCAGGAAGGTAAGGGCGAGCAGCGTTACGCCATCGCGCCATCGTTCTCCTGGCGTCCGGATGATAAAACCACCTTCACGTTCCTCTCCTATTTCCAGAACGAACCTGAAACGGGCTACTACGGCTGGCTGCCAAAAGAGGGAACGGTTGATCCGCTGCCGAACGGCGATCGTCTGCCGACGAACTTCAACGAAGGCGCGAAGAACAATACCTATTCCCGTAACCAGAAAATGGTGGGATACAGCTTCGACCACGAGTTCAACGATACCTTTACCGTGCGTCAGAACCTGCGCTATGCGCAGAATAAAACTTCCCAAAACAGCGTCTACGGCTACGGCATGTGTTCCGATCCGCTCTACTCGAGTAATCCGGCATCCAGCCCTTGCGCGAGCGTTCCTCAGTCGCAGTGGGGTCATACGCTGACTCGCCAGTATGTGATCGATAACGAGAAGCTGGAAAACTTCACTGTTGATACGCAGTTGCAGAGCAAGTTCGCGACAGGTTCACTCGATCATACTCTGCTGACTGGGGTGGATTTCATGCGCATGCGTAATGACATCGACTCGTGGTTCGGCTATGCCGGTTCCGTTGCGCCATCTGATATCTATAACCTCGATCGTAGCGATTTCGATTTCGGTTCACATCCTGGACCGTCAGGTGCCTATCAGGTGTTGAACAAGCAAAAACAGACCGGCGTTTACGCTCAGGATCAAATTGAGTGGGACAAAGTCCTGGTAACCCTGGGCGGTCGTTATGACTGGGCCGATCAGGAATCCTACAACCGCGTGACGAACACCACCTCCAAACGTGATGATACCCAGTTCACCTGGCGCGGTGGCGTTAACTACCTGTTTGATAACGGTGTAACCCCGTACTTTAGCTATAGCGAGTCGTTTGAACCGGCTTCTCAGACCGGAGCGAACGGCAACGTCTTTGCACCGTCTAAAGGCAAACAGTACGAAGCGGGCGTGAAATACGTGCCGAACGATCGTCCGATCGTCGTCACCGGTGCGTTGTACCAGTTGACCAAAACCAACAACCTGATGGCGGACCCGGCGGGCTCCTTCTTCTCGGTACAGGGCGGTGAAATCCGCGCGCGTGGCGTAGAGGTGGAAGCGAAAGCGGCCCTGTCTGCAAGCGTTAACCTGGTGGGTTCTTATACCTATACCGATGCCGAATACACCACAGACACCACTTATAAAGGCAACACGCCTGCTCAGGTTCCAAAACACATGGCATCGCTGTGGGGTGATTACACGCTGTTTGACGGTGCGCTGTCTGGCCTGACGCTGGGTACCGGCGTGCGTTACACGGGTTCAAGCTATGGCGATCCGGCGAACTCCTTTAAAGTAGGCAGCTACACCGTTGTCGATGCGCTGGTCAGATACGATCTGGCACGCGTTGGCATGGCTGGCTCAAACGTCGCGCTACACGTGAACAACCTGTTCGATCGTGAGTACGTTGCCAGCTGCTTTAATACTTACGGCTGCTTCTGGGGTGCTGAACGTCAGGTTGTTGCCACCGCGACCTTCCGCTTCTAATCTCTCTTCGGGCACGGTTCGCCGTGCCCTTTTTATTTAAGTTGGCTGATATGCAGGATAATCAAACGCAACCCGACACCACCTTTACGCTTAACCATCTCTCCTTTCGCGTACCCGGGCGCACCTTGCTGCATCCGCTCTCTTTGACGTTTCCCGCAGGTAAAGTCACTGGCCTGATTGGTCATAACGGTTCCGGTAAATCTACGCTGCTCAAGATGCTGGGGCGCCATCAGCCGCCTTCTGAAGGCGATATTCTGCTGGATGACCAGCCGCTGGAGAGCTGGAGCAGCAAAGCGTTTGCCCGCAAAGTGGCCTATCTGCCGCAGCAGCTGCCGCAGGCGGAAGGGATGACGGTGCGTGAGCTGGTGGCAATTGGGCGTTATCCCTGGCACGGGGCGCTTGGGCGCTTTGGCGTTGCTGACAGAGAGAAAGTGGAAGAGGCGATTGCGCTGGTCGGGCTGAAACCGCTGGCGCACCGTCTGGTGGATAGCCTGTCCGGCGGCGAACGCCAGCGCGCGTGGATTGCGATGCTGGTGGCGCAGGACAGCCGCTGCCTGCTGCTGGATGAGCCAACCTCCGCGCTGGATATTGCCCATCAGGTCGACGTGCTGGCGCTGGTGCACCGCTTAAGCCAGGAACGTGGTCTGACGGTCATTGCGGTCCTGCACGATATCAACATGGCGGCACGCTACTGTGACTACCTTGTTGCGCTGCGCGGTGGCGAAATGATTGCGCAGGGTACACCATCCGAGCTGATGCGCAGCGAAACGCTGGAACATATTTACGGTATTCCGATGGGTATTCTGCCTCACCCGGCCGGGGCTGCACCGGTGAGCTTTGTCTACTGATGCTGAATAACACACGCATTAGCCGCCGTCGCCTGCTGACGGCGATGGCCCTTTCACCGCTGCTGTTAAAAATGAATACGGCGCGTGCTGCCACCGTCGATCCGCACCGTATTGTGGCCCTGGAGTGGCTGCCGGTCGAACTGATGATGGCGCTCGGCGTCACGCCCTACGGCGTCGCGGACATTCCCAACTATAACCTCTGGGTGAACGAGCCGAAGCTGCCGGACTCGGTAATCGACGTCGGCCTGCGAACGGAGCCAAACCTTGAGCTGCTCACCCAGATGAAACCCTCGTTCCTGTTCTGGTCTGCGGGCTACGGTCCCTCAGAGGAGGTCATGGCGCGCATTGCGCCCGGGCGCGGATTCGCTTTCAGCGACGGTAAAAAACCGCTGGCCGTAGCGAAAAATTCGATTAACGAGATGGCGCATTTCCTCAACCGCGAGGTGGAGGCCAAAAAACACCTCGACGAATTTGATGCCCTGCTCGACTCCCTGAAGCCGCGCTTTGCTCACCGGGGCGATCGTCCGCTGCTGATGGTGACGCTGCTGGATGCCCGCCATATGCTGGTCTTCGGTAAAAACTGTCTTTTCCAGGAGGTGCTGGACAGCTTCGGCATTCGTAATGCCTGGGAAGGGGAGATGACGTTCTGGGGCAGTACCGCCGTGGGTATCGACCGTCTGGCGGCGTTTCGCGACGTGGACGTGCTGTGTTTCGACCACGGCAACGAACGCGACATGCAAACTCTGATGGCGACTCCGCTCTGGCAGGCGATGCCGTTTGTGCGCGAGAAGCGCTTCCAGCGCGCTCCGGCGGTCTGGTTCTACGGCGCGACGCTGTCGGCCATGCATTTTGCCCGCGTGCTTGATAACGCTCTGGGAGGTAAAGCATGAGTACGCGTATCGCCCGCTTCCCGGCGCTGCTGTTATCCCTGCTTTTTCTGGTTGCGCTGGTATTAACCGGGTTCAACCTCTCTGCGGCCTTACCACGCGCACAGTGGGGGACCGCTCTGGCCTCGCCGGATATCGACAATATTCAGCAGATGCTGTTCCACTACAGCCTGCTGCCGCGTCTGGCAATCTCCCTGTTAGTCGGTGCCGGTTTAGGGCTGGTGGGCGTGCTGTTCCAGCAGGTTTTACGTAACCCGCTGGCAGAGCCAACCACGCTCGGCGTCGCGACCGGCGCACAGCTTGGGATCACCATCACCACGCTGTGGACGCTGCCGGGAGCGTTAACCTCGCAGTTTGCGGCACTCGCGGGGGCGTGCGTGGTGGGCGCGCTGGTCTTTGGCGTGGCCTGGGGCAAACGCCTTTCTCCCGTGACGCTTATCCTGGCCGGGCTGGTGGTGAGCCTGTACTGCGGGGCGATTAACCAGCTGCTGGTGTTGTTCCATCACGATCGGCTGCAAAGCATGTTCCTGTGGAGTACCGGCACGCTCACCCAGACCGACTGGAGCGTTGTAGAGCATCTCTGGCCGCAGCTGGCTGGCGGCGTCGTGCTGACGCTGCTGCTCCTGCGTCCCCTGACGCTCATGGGGCTGGACGATGGCGTGGCCCGTAACCTGGGGCTGGCCCTGTCGCTGGCTCGCCTGGCGGCGCTGACGCTGGCGATCGTATTGAGCGCCCTGCTGGTGAACGCGGTCGGCATCATCGGGTTTATCGGCCTGTTTGCGCCGCTGCTGGCGAAAATGCTCGGCGCGCGTCGCCTGCTGGCGCGTCTGATGCTGGCGCCGCTGATTGGGGCGCTGATCCTCTGGCTTTCCGATCAGCTTATTCTCTGGTTGGCGCAGGTATGGAGGGAAGTGTCTACTGGCTCTGTGACCGCGCTTATCGGGGCGCCGCTGCTGCTGTGGCTGCTCCCGCGCCTGCGCAGCATGAGCGCACCGGCGATGGACGCTGGCGACAAAGTCTACGCTGAACGTCAGTCGGTGCTGTGGTTTAGCCTTGCCGGTCTGGCGGTGCTGATTATCGCCTCGTTCGCGGCGCTTTCATTCGGACGCGATGCCTCGGGCTGGCACTGGGCAACGGGCGATTTACTCAACGACCTGCTGCAGTGGCGCTGGCCGCGTATCCTCGCTGCGCTGATCGCAGGCGTGATGCTAGCGGTGGCAGGATGCATTATTCAGCGTCTTACCGGCAACCCGATGGCGAGCCCGGAAGTGCTTGGGATCAGCTCCGGCGCCGCCTTTGGCGTGGTGCTGATGCTGTTCTTCGTGCCGGGGAATGCGTTTGGCTGGCTGATGCCTGCCGGCAGTCTCGGTGCGGCAGTTACGCTGCTGATTATCCTGATTGCCGCCGGTCGCGGCGGGTTTTCACCGCACCGCATGCTGCTGGCGGGGATGGCGCTCAGCACCGCGTTCACGATGCTGCTGATGATGCTTCAGGCGAGCGGCGATCCGCGTATGGCGAAGATCCTGACCTGGATTTCCGGCTCAACGTACGGCGCCACCGGCAGCCAGGTAATCTGGTCCGGGATGGTGATGCTCGTGCTGCTGGCGTTTGTGCCGCTGTGCCGCCGCTGGATGACCATTCTGCCGCTCGGCGGCGAAACCGCGCGCGCGGTGGGAATGGCGCTGACGCCAGCGCGTGTGGCCCTGCTGCTGCTGGCTGCGTGCCTGACGGCTGTGGCAACCCTGACGATTGGACCGCTGAGCTTTGTCGGGTTAATGGCGCCGCACATTGCCAGAATGATGGGATTCCGCCGGACGATGCCGCATATTGTTATGTCGGCCCTGACGGGCGGGGTGATGCTGGTGTTTGCGGACTGGTGCGGAAGAATGGTGCTGTTCCCGTATCAGATCCCGGCGGGTCTGCTGTCGACCTTTATCGGTGCGCCGTACTTTATTTATCTGTTGAGAAAGCAGAGTAGGTAATAAAAGTAAACGGCAATCCTTTGATTGCCGTTTTAGTGTTTGCTCCCTCTCCCCGTGGGAGAGGGTTGGGGTGAGGGCATCAAGCCGCACATCTTACAGTTTCGCAAACACCTTACGCGCCGCGTCAATGGTATTATTGATATCTTCTTCGCTGTGCGCCACGGACATAAAGCCCGCTTCGAACGCTGACGGCGCGAAGTAGACGCCTTCTTCCAGCATCAGATGGAAGAAGCGCTTGAAGCGTTCAACATCGCACTTCACCACGTCCTGATAACAGGTCACGGTTTTCGCGTCGGTGAAGAAAATCCCGAACATCCCGCCTACGTGGTTAACCACCAGCGGAATGCCGGCCTCTTCTGCCGCTTCCAGCAGGCCGTTTGCCAGCTGCGTGGTACGGTCGGTCAGGGTTTCGTGAATGCCTGGCTGAGCCACTTCGGTCAGGCAGGCAAAGCCCGCCGCCATGGCGATTGGGTTACCGGAGAGCGTGCCCGCCTGGTAAACCGGACCGGTTGGCGCCAGGGCTTCCATCACGTCCTTACGCCCACCGAATGCACCAACAGGCATGCCGCCGCCGATGATTTTACCGAGGCAGGTCAGGTCCGGCTCAACGCCGTAGTAAGACTGGGCACCCGCCAGCGCCACGCGGAAGCCGGTCATGACTTCATCGATGATCAGCAGCGCGCCGAACTCGTCGCACAGGGCACGCAGGCCCGGCAGGAAATCAGGCTGCGGTGGAATGCAGTTCATGTTGCCCGCAACTGGCTCAACGATGATGCAGGCGATCTCCTGCGGATACTGCTCGAACGCCGCGCGAACGGTAGCAAGATCGTTGTAGGTGCAGGTCAGGGTGTGCTTCGCGAAATCTGCCGGTACGCCCGGGGAGTTCGGCTGGCCGAGCGTCAGCGCGCCGGAACCCGCTTTCACCAGCAGGCAGTCCGCATGACCGTGGTAGCAACCCTCAAACTTGATAATCTTGTCGCGGCCGGTAAAACCGCGCGCCAGGCGGATGGCGCTCATGGTGGCTTCGGTACCGGAGTTCACCATACGCACCATGTCCATGGTAGGCACCAGTTCAGTCACCAGCTCCGCCATTTTCACTTCCATTTCGGTTGGCGCGCCGAAGCTCAGGCCGCGCTGGGCGGCTTCAATTACCGCGTTACGAATAGCCGGGTGGTTGTGACCCAGCACCATCGGGCCCCAGGAGCCGACGTAATCGATATAGGCTTTGCCATCGACATCATACAGATACGCGCCGTCAGCACGTTCGATAAACAGCGGCGTACCGCCCACGCCGGTGAAGGCGCGCACAGGTGAGTTCACGCCACCCGGAATAAGCTCGCGGGCTGCACTGTAGAGGTTTTCAGACTTGCTCATGGCGTCGTTCCTGGTTCGTATAAAATGGTTAAGCCCACTATTCTAAGTGATTCGGGGATGGTTATGAAATTTTTAGCCGGGTAATGCTTTAAGATTTGTTAAGTAATTTTCAGGAGACGGTAGGGCAGTCTCTGGTAAAATCCACGCGGCTTTTGTATGACGAATAAGAACAGGACATGAAATCAGATTCTCCGTCTTTTGAAGAACAACAGTTTACGCGCGCTCAGCACCGAATCAGCATTCGGCGGCTGCTTAACCGCGATAAAACGCCGCTGGCGATCCTTCTGGCTGCCGCCGTGGTGGGAACACTCGCCGGGCTGGTGGGCGTGGCGTTTGAAAAAGCGGTTAATGCCGTGCTCAACTGGCGAGTGGGCACCGTGGCCGGTTTCGCCAATAGCGAATGGCTGGTCTGGGTGTGGGCATTCGGGCTGTCTGCGCTGTTTGCCATGGTGGGGTATTTTCTGGTGCGTAAATTCGCGCCGGAAGCGGGGGGATCGGGCATCCCGGAAATTGAAGGCGCGCTGGAGGAGCTGCGTCCGGTGCGCTGGTGGCGGGTGATTCCGGTTAAATTCATCGGCGGCATGGGAACTCTGGGCGCGGGAATGGTACTCGGACGGGAAGGACCCACGGTTCAGCTGGGCGGGAACCTCGGCCGCATGGTGGGCGATCTCTTTCGGATGCGCAGCGCCGAAGCGCGCCATACGCTGCTGGCGACCGGCGCGGCGGCGGGGCTGTCGGCGGCGTTTAACGCGCCGCTGGCGGGCATTTTGTTCATCATCGAAGAGATGCGCGCGCAGTTTCGCTACAACCTGATCTCCATTAAAGCGGTGTTTACCGGCGTCATTATGTCGAGCATTGTCTTCCGCCTTTTTAATGGCGAAGGGGCGGTAATTGAAGTGGGGAAACTGACCAATGCGCCGGTCAACACCCTGTGGCTTTATCTGATCCTCGGCATGATTTTTGGCGTGGTGGGGCCGCTGTTTAACACCTTTATCCTGCGCGCTCAGGATATGTTTCAGCGCATTCACGGCGGCAACACGACGAAATGGGTGCTGATGGGCGGCCTGCTGGGCGGCATGTGCGGCGTGCTTGGGTTCATCGAGCCGAATGCCGCGGGCGGTGGCTTCGGGCTGATACCCATTGCGGCTGCGGGGAATTTCAGCGTAGGCCTGCTGCTGTTTATGTTTATCTCCCGCGTCATTACCACGGTATTGTGCTTCTCCTCGGGCGCGCCGGGAGGGATTTTCGCCCCGATGCTGGCGCTGGGTACGCTGCTCGGCACCGCGTTTGGTATGGCGGCTGAAGCGGGGTTTCCCGCCTATCATCTTGACGCCGGGACGTTTGCCGTCGCCGGAATGGGGGCGCTGCTGGCCGCGTCCCTTCGTGCGCCGTTGACCGGGATCGTGCTGGTGCTGGAGATGACGGACAATTACCAGCTCATTTTGCCAATGATCATTACCTGTCTCGGCGCGACACTATTAGCCCAGTTCCTGGGTGGAAAACCGCTATACTCCACCATCCTTGCGCGTACTCTGGCAAAACAAGAGGCGGAGCGGGCCGCCGCGCAGAATACTTGAATGAATTACCAGGGTATTAGATAATGACGAAAAGAATTGGGTGAATTTTACCCAATAGCAGTATTCATGGGAGCATAAGATGAGTGATGACGTAGCTGTGCCGCTGGAATTTACCGAAGCAGCAGCCAATAAAGTGAAAACCCTGATTGCCGACGAAGACAATCCGGATCTGAAACTGCGTGTTTATATTACCGGTGGTGGCTGCAGCGGCTTCCAGTATGGTTTTACCTTTGACGACCAGGTTAACGACGGCGATATGACTATCGAGAAACAAGGCGTCGCGCTGGTGGTTGACCCGATGAGCCTGCAATATCTGGTGGGCGGTTCGGTGGATTACACCGAGGGTCTGGAAGGTTCGCGCTTTGTGGTGACCAACCCGAACGCCACAAGCACCTGCGGGTGTGGGTCTTCGTTCAGCATCTAAGAGAGTGCGGGCTGATGCCCTCACTCCGGCCCTCTCTCACAGGGAGAGGGAGAAATACTAAAAACGGTAACCTGACGGTTACCGTTTTGCTTTTATCTTGCATTATCATCCAGCGCAAACGTCGGCAGCTTCAGGTGCCAGCGTATCGCCGCTAAACGTATCACCAGCGTCACGACCATCCCCAGCATTGCGGCGTTTTCCAGCGGAATTGCAAAGGTGTAGTACGCGGTCGCGTGGACAATGCCGCCCGCAATACAGGCCGTCGCGTAAATTTCAGTACGCAGGATCATCGGCACTTCACGCGCCAGAATGTCGCGAATGATGCCGCCGCCCACGCCGGTTAATACGCCCATGCAGATTGCCACCATCGGACCGGTGCCCGCATTAAACGCCTTATTGACGCCAATACCGACAAACACGGCCAGACCGACGGCATCCAGTACCGGCAATATCCATTTTGGTAATCGGCGGGGCTGGCGAACCAGCACAATGGTTAACAGGCAGGTGACCATTGCGACCACCAGATCGGTCGGATCTTTCACCCAAAACACCGGCCCATTCGCCAGCGCCATATCGCGGATAGTCCCGCCGCCGACGGCGGTCACGACGCCCAGCACCAGCACGCCAAACGGATCCATGCGCAGTTTTCCGGCGAGCAGGACGCCGGAGATAGCAAAAACGGCTGTGCCAAGAATATCCAGCCAATAAACGAGCATCGTTAAATCCTCGAAAAGGGTCTTATGTTAGTGACTCTCTGCCAGCGCGGCACAGAGCTGTTTTGCGGCGAGGATAATACGCGGGCTGGCGCGTTCAAACCAGTCGCTGTTGAGGGGGATCACCGGTATTTTTAGCTGTCTTTGCCAGAATTGCTCAATTTTGGGAATTTCGCTCGCATTTCCGACCACGACGATGGCCTGTGGCTGGCGCGCCAGAACCTGCTCACGGCTTACCTGAGGCCACGGCACCCGGCTGGCTGCAAAGATGTTTTCACCGCCACAGACTTCAAGCACCTGGTTCTGAATCGACCCTTTCCCGGTGGTGAACAGCGGCTGGCTGCCAAACTGAAGGAAGATGCGCTTTTTAACAGGGGTATCGTATCGGGATTTCAGCGCCGCATAGTCGCTCAGCATCTGTTTTGCCGCGGCCTCTGCTTTTTTGGGCGTAGGGCTATAGGGTGCCAGGGCGCGGAGCGCCTGAGCGACCTGCTCAATGCTGACGGCATCTATCCACATCACCTTTATGCCAAGGGAAGTGAGCTGGTTGACCTGCCGCTCGGCGTTGCCGCCACGCCAGGCCAGCACGAGATCCGGTTTAAGCGCCACTATGCGCTCAAGGTTCATCCCCTGCCAGGTTGCCACTTGTTCAATACCCGCGGCCTGCGGTGGGTAATCCGAAAAGCTGCTCACGCCAACGGGGGTGATCCCGGCGGCAAATGCCAGTTCCGTATTCGCGGGAGAGAGGGTAATTACGCGCGGTAGCGCATAAAGCCACAGCGGTGCGAAAAGAAGCAGGGCGGCAAGCGCCCTGAGGGTATGTTTAGCCACGTGCCAGATTCTGCACCAGGCGTTCCACCATCACGGTGGACTGTTTTGCCGCAACGGTCAGGAACTCGTCGAAGCTGATGTGGGACTGCTGGTCTGCCACGTCAGAGATGGCGCGAACCACCACAAACGGTACGCTGAAGTTATGGCAAACGTGAGCAATCGCGGTCGCTTCCATCTCAACGGCTACCGCCTGAGGGAAGTTATGACGGATTTTCGCCAGACCCACGGAACCATTGATGAACGCATCACCGCTGACAATCAGACCGCGTACCGCGTTGAGGTTGAGCTCCGCAATGCAGGTCTCTGCCGCCGCAATCAGTTTGTCGTCAGCCTTAAATCCTGCCGGGCAGCCAGGAAGCTGGCCGTACTCGTAACCGAACGCGGTGACGTCCGCATCGTGATAGCGCGCTTCGTCGGAAACAACGATATCACCCACCTTCAGCGTCGGCGCCAGGCCGCCCGCAGAGCCGGTATTAATGATTACGTCCGGCTTGCAGCGCTCAAGCAGCAGGGTGGCACCCAGCGCCGCAGCGACTTTACCGATGCCTGATTTCAGCAGAGCCACGTCAACACCGTTTAGCTGACCGGTATAGATCTCACAACCACCCAGAGAGAGGGTCTGACGGTTCTCAATTTTGTCACGCAGGAGCGTAACTTCTTCTTCCATTGCACCAATAATGCCGATTTTCATAGATTTACTCGCGATGTGCCTTGTTAAGATGCATAGTCTATCATGCGGTTAAGGGGAAACGCATTCTCAGGCGGGGGAGCACATGTCACCAATCGATTTTCGCACCAAAATTAACTGGCACCGACGTTTCCGTTCGCCGCAGGGCGACAAGAGCGAACATGAGATCCTGCGTATCTTTGAAAGCGATCGCGGGCGGATCGTTAACTCGCCCGCCATCCGCCGTCTGCAGCAAAAGACCCAGGTCTTTCCGCTGGAACGTAACGCCGCGGTGCGCACGCGTTTAACCCACTCCATGGAGGTGCAGCAGGTCGGGCGCTACATTGCCAAGGAGGTTTTGAGCCGTCTCAAAGAGCAGCGTTTACTGGAAACCTATGGTCTGGACGAGCTGACGGGGCCTTTTGAGAGCATCGTTGAGATGGCCTGCCTGATGCATGACATCGGCAACCCGCCTTTCGGTCACTTTGGTGAGGCGGCTATCAATGACTGGTTTAAACAACGGCTTTACCCTTCGGATGCGGTGAGCCAGCCGCTGAGCGACGATCGCTGCATCGTACGCGATTTACGCCTGCGTGAAGGCGAAGAGGGGCTGAACGATCTGCGCCGCAAGGTACGTCAGGATCTCTGTCATTTTGAAGGCAACGCGCAGGGGATCCGTCTGGTCCACTCCCTGATGCGCATGAACCTGACCTGGGCACAGGTCGGCTGCATTCTAAAATATACGCGCCCCGCGTGGTGGATGGGGGATCCCCCCGCGTCCCACAGTTATTTAATGAAAAAACCGGGCTATTACCTTTCCGAAGAGGCCTATATTGAGAGGCTGCGTAAAGAACTTTCATTGACGCCAAACGGTCGTTTTCCATTGACCTGGATTATGGAAGCCGCCGATGATATCTCCTATTGCGTGGCCGATCTGGAAGATGCCGTTGAGAAAAGAATTTTCAGCGTCGAGGAGCTTTATCAGCATCTTTATGCGGCCTGGGGTACTCACGAAAAAGGCTCGCTGTTTGCGCAGGTTGTCGAAAATGCCTGGGAAAAATCGCGCTCAAATACATTAAGCCGCAGTACGGAAGACCAGTTCTTTATGTATTTGCGGGTCAATACATTAAATAAACTGGTGCCATACGCGGCGTCGCGCTTTATTGATAATTTGCCGCTCATTTTCAGCGGGGAATTCAACCACGCGCTGCTGGAAGATGACAGCAGTTTCAGCCAGCTCCTTGAACTTTATAAACATGTTGCGATGCGGCATGTATTCAGCCATCCGGATGTCGAGCAGCTAGAGCTGCAGGGCTATCGGGTAATCAGTGGGTTACTGGAAATTTATTCCCCATTGCTCCAGCTTTCGGTCGACGAATTCAGCGAGCTGGTGGAACACGAGCGCGTGCGCAGAATACCCATCGAATCGCGGCTTTATCAAAAACTCTCTACCCGGCATCGTCTGGCGTATGTCGAAGCGATTGGCAAGCTGGAACGCAACTCTCCCGAATGGCCGGTAATGGAATATTATTATCGCTGCCGTCTTATCCAGGACTATATCAGCGGTATGACGGATTTGTATGCCTGGGATGAATACCGCAAGCTGATGGCGGTGGAATAATCCCGGAGTTTTGTAAAGACGGCCAATAAATTTTTACCTTTTCCATAAACTTATCGCCGGAACTAAGCGGTATAAAACGAATCTGAGTTACACAGCAATTTTGCGTTACCTGTAAATCGAGATTGAGAAACATGAAAAAAACCACATTAGCAATGAGTGCACTGGCTCTGAGTTTAGGTTTAGCGCTGTCTCCTCTGACTGCTACTGCAGCCGAGACCGCGTCGTCGGCAGCAACCGCGCAGCAGATGCCAAGCCTGGCACCGATGCTCGAAAAAGTGATGCCATCGGTGGTGAGTATTAACGTTGAGGGCAGCACGACCGTCAATACGCCGCGTATGCCGCGTAACTTCCAGCAGTTCTTCGGCGACAACTCGCCGTTCTGCCAGGACGGTTCGCCATTCCAGAGCTCTCCGTTCTGTCAGGGCGGCGGTGCCGGGGATGACAGCCAGGGCGGCGGCCAGCAGCAGAAATTCATGGCGCTTGGCTCGGGGGTAATCATTGATGCAGCGAAAGGCTACGTCGTTACCAACAACCACGTTGTCGATAACGCTAACAGCATTAAGGTTCAGCTGAGCGATGGCCGTAAGTTTGACGCCAAAGTGGTCGGCAAAGACCCGCGCTCCGACATCGCGCTGATCCAGATTCAGGATCCGAAAAACCTGACGGCAATTAAAATTGCCGACTCCGACGCGCTGCGCGTGGGTGACTACACCGTGGCGATCGGTAACCCGTTCGGCCTGGGTGAAACCGTGACATCCGGTATCGTCTCTGCGCTGGGTCGTAGCGGCCTTAACGCGGAAAACTACGAAAACTTCATCCAGACGGATGCAGCGATCAACCGCGGTAACTCCGGCGGTGCGCTTGTGAACCTGAACGGTGAGCTGATCGGTATCAACACCGCGATCCTGGCACCGGACGGCGGCAACATCGGGATCGGCTTTGCTATCCCAAGTAACATGGTGAAAAACCTGACCGCGCAGATGGTGCAGTATGGCCAGGTGAAACGCGGCGAGCTGGGTATCCTCGGTACGGAGCTGAACTCCGAACTGGCGAAGGCAATGAAAGTTGACGCCCAGCGCGGGGCATTCGTCAGCCAGGTGATGCCGAATTCCTCTGCGGCGAAAGCGGGCATTAAAGCAGGGGATGTGATCACCTCCCTGAACGGTAAGCCGATCAGCAGCTTTGCCGCCCTGCGCGCCGAAGTGGGCTCAATGCCGATTGGCAGTAAAGTGACCCTCGGCCTGCTGCGCGACGGTAAGCCGGTTAACGTGAGCCTGGAGCTGCAGCAGAGCAGCCAGAATCAGGTGGATTCCAGCACCATCTTCAGCGGGATTGAAGGTGCCGAGATGAGCAATAAAGGCGCAGACAAAGGCGTGGTGGTGAATAACGTGAAAGCGAATTCACCGGCAGCCCGTATCGGCCTGAAAAAAGGCGATGTGATCATGGGCGCTAACCAGCAGCCGGTTAAAAACATCGCTGAACTGCGCAAAATTCTCGACAGCAAGCCTTCCGTGCTGGCGCTGAATATCCAGCGTGGTGATACCTCTCTTTATCTGCTGATGCAGTAATCCTCTGAAGCCCCTGTTCGCAGGGGCTTTCTCGTTTCTGTGACTGTAACCACAACTCCATACTTTTCCCTCTCTCTTTGTGCATTTGCACAATGCAGCCGCAGCTGAACTTCCCTATGCTTGAGCTCTGCTCACGGGAGGGTTGCATGGCTGGCTGGCATCTTGATACCAAAATGGCGCAGGATATCGTGGCGCGCACCATGCGCATCATTGATACCAATATCAACGTGATGGATGCTCGCGGGCGCATTATCGGCAGCGGCGATCGCGAGCGTATTGGGGAATTGCACGAAGGTGCGCTGCTCGTGCTTTCTCAGGGGCGGGTAGTGGATATCGACGATGCGGTAGCGAAACACCTGCACGGCGTCCGTCAGGGCATCAATTTACCGCTGCGCCTTGAAGGTGAGATTGTGGGGGTCATCGGCCTCACCGGCGAGCCCGAGTCGCTGCGAAAATACGGTGAGCTGGTCTGCATGACGGCAGAGATGATGCTGGAACAGTCGCGCCTGATGCACCTGCTCGCTCAGGACAGCCGCCTGCGCGAAGAGCTGGTGATGAACCTTATTCAGGCGGAAGAGCATACGCCTGCACTGAGTGAATGGGCCCAGCGTCTGGGGATCGATCTAAACCAGCCGCGCGTGGTGGCGGTGATTGAGGTCGATAGCGGCCAGCTTGGCGTGGACAGCGCGATGGCCGAGCTGCAGCAGCTGCAAAATGCGCTGGCGACGCCGGAGCGCGATAACCTGGTGGCGATCGTTTCTCTGACGGAAATGGTGGTGCTCAAACCGGCGCTCAATGCGTTTGGCCGCTGGGATGCGGACGATCATCGTCGTCGCGTGGAGCTGCTGATCTCCCGGATGAAGGAGAATGGTCAGCTGCGTTTTCGCGTTGCGCTGGGCAACTACTTTACCGGGCCGGGCAGTATCGCCCGCTCCTGGCGTACCGCGCGAACCACCATGATGGTGGGCAAGCAGCGGATGCCGGAGAGCCGCTGTTATTTCTATCAGGATCTGATGCTGCCGGTGCTGCTCGACAGCCTGCGCGGGGGCTGGCAGGCCAATGAGCTGGCGCGGCCATTAGCGCGTCTGAAAGCCATGGACAACAACGGCCTGCTGCGCCGGACGCTGCAGGCATGGTTCCGCCATAACGTGCAGCCGCTGGCAACCTCGAAGGCGCTGTTTATTCACCGCAATACACTGGAGTATCGGTTAAACCGGATTTCGGAGCTGACGGGGCTGGACCTGGGGAATTTCGACGACAGGCTGCTGCTGTATGTGGCGCTGCAGCTGGACGAGCAGAGATGACTGAGTGTGGTCTGGTGCCCTCACCCCATCCCTCTCCCACGGGGAGAGGGCGCAAACACTATAAAACGGCAATCAAGGATTGCCGTTTTGCTTTTATTTCCGGGTTAATTTCTCAAGATCCGCTTCAATCTCGCTGATCTTGTTAGTCACAACACTTTCCAGGTGACGCAGATCGTCAAGGATCTTACGCTTGAGATCGACTTCGGTGCGGTCGCGCTGGCAGATCTGATCGAGTTCATCGATCACATAGCGCAGGTTAGGGCTGATTTCCTGTACTTCTTTGTATCCCTGACCTACGCCGTCAGCAACAACGGTCTTACGCTGGCGTGGGTATTTAAACTTCACGCTTTTGGCGAAAAACTCTCCTTTGTCCTTGTGAAAATAGATTTTCAAAATATCGTTGTTGGCTTCCTGGCGGAGGCTGTAACGATCAATTTCATCAGGATTGGTAATGCCCAGACTTTTCAGATTATCGTACATAGCGGTACCCTTGATCTCAACATAACCTTTGAATAATTAACGAAAAAATCTATTTTCGCCACCCTCAGATATAAAAAAAGCGGGGTTGCCCCCGCTTTTTGTTATACCCGATTAATCGATGGTGCGCAGCAATTCATTGATGCCCACTTTACCGCGCGTTTTCGCATCCACTTTCTTCACGATAACCGCACAGTAGAGGCTGTATTTGCCATCTTTTGACGGCAGGTTACCGGAAACCACCACGGAGCCCGCCGGAACGCGACCGTAGTGAACTTCGCCGGTTTCACGGTCATAAATACGGGTGCTCTGACCGATGTAAACGCCCATGGAGATCACGGAGCCTTCTTCAACGATCACGCCTTCTACCACTTCAGAGCGGGCGCCGATGAAGCAGTTGTCTTCGATGATGGTCGGGTTAGCCTGCAGTGGCTCCAGAACGCCACCGATGCCCACGCCGCCGGACAGGTGAACGTTTTTACCGATCTGCGCGCAGGAACCGACGGTTGCCCATGTGTCAACCATCGTGCCTTCGTCAACGTAGGCACCGATGTTCACGTAGGATGGCATCAGCACGGTATTGCGTGCGATGAATGCGCCCTGACGTACTGCCGCAGGCGGTACCACGCGGAAACCTTCTTTCTGGAAACGCGCTTCGTCGTAGTCAGCGAATTTCATTGGCACTTTATCGAAGTAGCGGCTTTCAGCTCCGTCGATAACCTGGTTATCGTTGATGCGGAAAGAGAGCAGCACGGCTTTCTTCAGCCATTGATGAGTGACCCACTGACCGTCGATTTTTTCTGCCACGCGCAGCGCGCCGGAATCCAGAAGGGAAATCACCTGGTTTACCGCTTCACGGGTCACGGTATCCACATTTGCCGGGGTAATCTCGGCGCGACGCTCAAAAGCGGACTCAATAACGTTCTGTAACTGCTGCATTGTTTACTCTTTCCATTTCACTAAAAAACATATCACCCTTTATCGTTTGGATTGAGGGCTGCTGTCAACCGTTGTTGCACTTCAAGCTGCAGGTCATTATTAAGGGCACGCCGGTCGGCGGTGGCGATTATAAATAAATCTTCTACTCGCTCGCCAATGGTTGTAATACGGGCCCCATGAAGCGAAATTCCCAGATCGGCAAAAACCTGGCCGACGCGGGCAAGCAGCCCTGGCTGGTCGAGCGCGATCAGCTCCAGGAACGATTTTCGGTCGGTGTGAGTCGGCAGGAAATTGACCTCGGTATCGACGGTAAAGTGGCGCAATTTCGCAGGCTGGCGACGCGGCTGCGGAGGCTGCCAGCTGCGCTGGGTAATCGCCTGCTCCAGACCAAAACGTATCCCTTCATGCCTGTCCGCCGAGAGCGGGCTCCCGTCCGGCTCAAGCACGATAAAGGTGTCCATGGCCATGCCGTCGCGGGTGGTGAAAATCTGCGCGTCGTGAACGCTCAGGTTACGTCTGTCCAGCTCGGCGCAGACGGCAGCAAACAGATAAGGCCGGTCCGGGCTCCAGATGAAAATCTCCGTTCCGCCGCGCGTGGCCTGCGGGCTTAGCAGGATCATCGGCTGGGACAGATCGTGCTTGAGCAGGTGCCGCGCGTGCCACGCCAGCTGGTTTGGGCTGTGGCGGACAAAATAGTTGGCGCGGCAGCGGGCCCAAATCTGATGTAGCGCCTCTTCATCAATGTTATCCATCCGCAGCAGCGCCAGCGCCTGCAGCTGGTGATGACGTACGCGCTCGCGCATGTCCGGCGTGTTCTGCATCCCGCGACGCAGCTGTTTTTCTGTGGCGAAGTACAGCTCGCGCAGCAGGCTCTGCTTCCAGCTGTTCCACAGGGTTTCGTTGGTGGCGCAAATATCCGCCACCGTCAGGCAGACCAGATAGCGCAGACGGTTTTCAGTCTGAACTTCTTCGGCGAACTGCTTAATGACTTCCGGGTCCTGAATATCCCGACGCTGCGCGGTGACCGACATCAGCAGGTGATGGCGCACCAGCCAGGCCACCAGCTGCGTTTCACGCGAGTTCAGGCCGTGCAGTTCGGCAAATTTCAGTACGTCCTGCGCGCCCAGCACCGAATGGTCACCGCCGCGACCTTTGGCGATATCGTGGAACAGGGCGGCAATCAGGATCAGTTCCGGATGGGTCAGGCGCGGCCACAGCTCCACGCACAGCGGGTGGCGGGAGCGCGTCTCTTCTTTCGCAAAGCTCTCCAGCTTGAGCATCACGCGGATGGTGTGTTCATCCACCGTGTAGGCGTGGAACAGATCGAACTGCATTTGGCCGACAATGTGCGACCACTGCGGCATATAGGCCCACAGCACGCTGTGGCGGTGCATCGGCAGCAGGCCGCGGCTTACGGCACCCGGGTGGCGGAGCATGCTCAGGAACAGCGAACGCGCTTCCGGGATATAGCACAGCGGCTGCGTCAGATGACGGCGCGCATGGCGCAGATGGCGCAGGGTGGTGGAGTAGATCCCGGTGATGGTGCTGTTGCGCACCATGGTATAGAACATCCGCAGGATCGCTTCCGGCTCGCGAATAAACAGCGTTTCGTCGCGCAGATCGATAAGCGTGCCGCGCAGCTGGAATTCGTCATCAATCGGGCGCGGCTTTTCGTCGGCCGTCAGGGCCAGAATGGCCTCGTCGAACAGCTGCAACAGCATCTGGTTCAGCTCGGTCACCCGTCGGGTGACGCGGAAGAAATCCTTCATCATCTGCTCAACCGGCTCGTTACCTTCACCCTGGTAATTCAGGCGCTGAGCCACGCTGAGCTGGCGGTCAAACAGCAGACGGTTATCGTAGCGCGTAACTTCCAGATGCAGGGCAAAGCGGATGCGCCAGAGCAGGTGCAGACACTCGTTTAGTTCGTTACGCTCGGCCTCGGTTAAAAAGCCGAAGCCGACCATCTCGTCCATCGAGGTGGCGCCAAAATGGCGGCGGGCGACCCACTGTAAAGTGTGGATGTCGCGCAGGCCGCCTGGGCTGCTTTTTATATCGGGTTCAAGATTATAGCTGGTGCCGTGATAGCGCTGGTGGCGCTGGTTTTGCTCCTCGACCTTCGCGGC
Organism: Enterobacter sp. N18-03635; assembly: GCF_004006055.1. NCBI lineage: Bacteria > Pseudomonadati > Pseudomonadota > Gammaproteobacteria > Enterobacterales > Enterobacteriaceae > Enterobacter > Enterobacter sp. N18-03635. The sequence continues at coordinate 839,367 of NZ_CP034769.1, forward strand.
GAAGAACTTTTCTGACGGCCAGAAGCCGTCGCTGAAGATGTGTTTTTGCAGCTCCAGGAACAGGGCAACGTCACCAATCAGCAGGCGGGTTTCAATCAGGTTGGTGGCGACGGTCAGGTCCGACAGCCCCTCCAGCAGACACTCTTCCAGGGTGCGCACGCTGTGGCCCACCTCCAGCTTCACGTCCCAAAGCAGCGTCAGCAGTTCGCCAATTTTTTGCGCCTGTTCGTCCGGCAGCTTTTTGCGGCTTAAGATCAGCAGATCGATATCGGAAAGCGGATGCAGCTCACCGCGGCCGTAGCCCCCGACGGCAACCAGCGCAACATCACTGATTTGCCCAAACCCATAATCGATCCACAGGCGCTGCAGCAGCTGGTCGATAAATTCGGTGCGCGCTTCAATGAGCTGCTCGGCCGACACGCCTGCGTCGAACGCGCTGCCCAGCCAGCGATGGAAAACATCCATATGGGCTTTAATATGCGCGCAGGTCAGCTCGTGCGACGGCCAGACGCCCGGGTTATCGGGCTGGTCGGGGAGGGTGGGAAGTGCTGTGTTAGCATACTGTTCGGGTAAAAGATTACTCATCGTGCGCCACCCATAAGAAAAAGCTATAGCCATTAAAAAAGCCGGCATTTGCCGGCTTTTTTATCATTCGTCGTGCGTCAGTATCGCCGGGATGGTGTCATCCTTGCGCAACGTCATAATTTCGCAGCCGTTGTCTGTTACCACAATAGTATGCTCGTACTGTGCAGACAAGCTTCTGTCTTTGGTTTTCACCGTCCAGCCGTCTTTCATGGTACGGATGCGGTAATCACCCGCGTTGACCATCGGTTCAATGGTAAAGGTCATGCCTTTTTGCAGCACCACGCCGCCGTCGTCTGCATCATAGTGCAGAACCTGCGGCTCTTCATGGAAGACGCGACCAATGCCGTGACCGCAGTACTCGCGAACCACGGAGAAACCTTCTGCTTCCACAAACTTCTGGATTGCCGCACCGATGGTACGCAGGCGAATACCCGGTTTAACCATTTTCAGCGCCAGATAGAGGCTCTCTTGCGTCACTTTGCACAGACGCTCGCCAAGAATAGTCGGCTTGCCAACGATGAACATTTTTGAGGTGTCACCGTGGTACTCGTCTTTAATGACGGTCACGTCGATGTTAACGATGTCGCCGTCTTTCAGCAGTTTTTCATCGTCCGGAATACCGTGACACACCACTTCATTAATAGAGATGCAGACGGATTTCGGGAAACCGTGGTAGCCGAGGCAGGCGGAAACCGCGTGCTGCTCGTTCACGATATAGTCGTTACAGATACGGTCCAGTTCACCGGTGCTGACGCCCGGCTTCACGAACGGCTCGATCATTTCCAGCACTTCCGCGGCCAGACGACCGGCGACGCGCATCTTTTCAATTTCTTCAGGTGTCTTAATAGAGATAGCCATGTAATCTGTCCATCGGTGTCGATTTTTTCGACAATACTAGTCTAAGTGTCGTCAATGGTATCAGTCAGGCACGCTCCGTGCCAAATTGAGAATCATTAACAGCACACTCCGCCAACAACTGTTGGTTTCTGGTCGTGTTTTGTGGTATAAAGCGCGCCGGACTTCCGATCCATCTCAGATACACAGGCTGGACGGAAGCGACAAATCTCACTTTGTGTAACAACACACACGTATCGGCACATATTCCGGGGTGCCCTTCGGGGTCGGTAATATGGGATACGTGGAGGCATAACCCCAACTTTCAATATAGAGGTTTTAAACATGGCAACTGTTTCCATGCGCGACATGCTCAAGGCTGGTGTTCACTTTGGTCACCAGACCCGTTACTGGAACCCGAAAATGAAGCCTTTCATCTTCGGCGCGCGTAACAAAGTTCACATCATCAACCTTGAGAAAACTGTACCAATGTTCAACGAAGCCCTGGCTGAGCTGAACAAGATCTCTTCCCGTAAAGGTAAGATTCTGTTCGTTGGTACTAAGCGCGCTGCAAGCGAAGCTGTGAAAGATGCTGCTAACAGCTGCGACCAGTTCTTCGTGAACCATCGCTGGTTGGGCGGCATGCTGACCAACTGGAAAACTGTTCGTCAGTCCATCAAGCGCCTGAAAGATCTGGAAACCCAGTCTCAGGACGGTACTTTCGACAAGCTGACTAAGAAAGAAGCGCTGATGCGCACTCGTGAACTGGACAAGCTGGAAAACAGCCTGGGCGGTATCAAAGATATGGGCGGCCTGCCAGACGCGCTGTTCGTAATCGATGCAGACCACGAGCACATCGCTATCAAAGAAGCTAACAACCTGGGTATCCCGGTATTCGCTATCGTTGATACCAACTCCGATCCGGACGGTGTTGACTTCGTTATCCCGGGTAACGACGACGCAATCCGTGCTGTTAGCCTGTACCTGAGCGCTGTAGCTGCTACCGTTCGTGAAGGCCGTTCCCAGGATCTGGCTTCTCAGGCGGAAGAAAGCTTCGTAGAAGCTGAATAATAAGGTTTTACCCCTTATTAGTACCGTGTATGAATAGGGGCCCATTACCGGCCCCTTTTTTCAATTTACACTGTTTGGCCCCCGGCCGGGCAGTTCACATCTCCCGAGGATTTAAGAATGGCTGAAATTACCGCATCCCTGGTAAAAGAGCTGCGCGAGCGTACTGGCGCAGGCATGATGGATTGCAAAAAAGCGCTGACTGAAGCGAACGGCGACATCGAGCTGGCAATCGAAAACATGCGTAAATCCGGTGCGATCAAAGCAGCTAAAAAAGCAGGCAACGTTGCTGCTGACGGCGTGATCATCACTAAGATCGACGGCAACTACGGCATCATTCTGGAAGTTAACTGCCAGACTGACTTCGTTGCTAAAGATGGCGGTTTCCAGGCATTTGCTAACAAAGTTCTGGACGCAGCTGTTGCTGGTAAAATCACTGACGTTGAAGTTCTGAAAGCACAGTTCGAAGAAGAACGTGTTGCGCTGGTTGCTAAAATCGGTGAGAACATCAACATCCGTCGCGTATCTTCTCTGGAAGGTGACGTTCTGGGCTCTTACCAGCACGGTGCACGTATCGGTGTTCTGGTTGCGGCTAAAGGCGCTGACGAAGAGCTGGTTAAACAGCTGGCAATGCACATCGCTGCAAGCAAGCCAGAATTCGTTAAGCCAGAAGACGTGTCTGCTGAAGTGGTTGAGAAAGAGTACCAGGTTCAGCTGGACATCGCGATGCAGTCTGGTAAACCAAAAGAAATCGCAGAGAAAATGGTTGAAGGCCGCATGAAGAAATTCACCGGCGAAGTTTCTCTGACTGGCCAGCCATTCGTAATGGACCCAAGCAAGTCTGTTGCTCAGCTGCTGAAAGAGCACAACGCTGACGTAACTGGCTTCATCCGCTTCGAAGTGGGCGAAGGCATCGAGAAAGTTGAGACTGACTTCGCAGCAGAAGTTGCTGCAATGTCCAAGCAGTCTTAATGATTGAAAAGGAGCCGCCTGAGGGCGGCTTCTTTTTGTCACCCGTCACAGGAAATCAGACAGGCTCCAGTATCGCTGTACTGATTTGCGGCATATCATGTCGCCAGAATTAACCCCCATCTTAATCGTTGACAGTCTCAGGAAAGAAACATGGCTACCAATGCAAAACCCGTGTACAAACGCATTCTGCTTAAGCTGAGTGGCGAAGCGCTGCAGGGATCGGAAGGCTTCGGTATTGACGCAAGCATCCTTGATCGCATGGCACAGGAAATCAAAGAACTGGTCGAACTGGGTATCCAGGTTGGCGTGGTCATTGGCGGTGGCAACCTTTTCCGTGGTGCTGGTCTGGCGAAAGCGGGGATGAACCGCGTTGTGGGCGACCACATGGGTATGCTGGCAACCGTGATGAATGGCCTGGCGATGCGTGATGCGCTCCATCGCGCCTATGTGAACGCCCGCCTGATGTCCGCTATTCCACTGAATGGCGTATGCGATAATTACAGCTGGGCAGAAGCCATCAGCCTGCTGCGCAACAACCGCGTGGTGATCCTCTCCGCCGGTACGGGTAACCCGTTCTTTACGACCGATTCCGCTGCCTGCCTGCGCGGTATCGAGATCGAAGCCGATGTGGTACTGAAAGCGACCAAAGTTGACGGCGTGTTTACTGCCGACCCGGCAAAAGATCCTTCTGCCACCATGTACGATCAGCTGAGCTACAGCGAAGTGCTGGATAAAGAGCTGAAAGTGATGGATCTTGCCGCCTTCACGCTGGCTCGCGACCACAAACTGCCGATCCGTGTCTTCAACATGAACAAACCAGGCGCACTGCGTCGCGTGGTCATGGGCGAAAAAGAAGGCACTTTGATCACGGAATAATTTCCGTCGACGATAAATACAGGTAAGATTCCGCTTTATTTTGTAGTGGTATCTTACCCGGGCACGCCTTTGGCGTTGTCATGAATTAAACGCGACTATACTTAGCACACCTGTAGCGCTGTGCTGGCGGATAGTCTGCCTGAGACAAGTTTTCAAGGATTCGTAACGTGATTAACGACATCAGAAAAGATGCTGAAGTACGCATGGAAAAATGCGTAGAAGCGTTCAAAACCCAAATCAGCAAAATCCGTACTGGCCGTGCTTCTCCAAGCCTGCTGGATGGCATCATTGTTGAGTACTACGGTACGCCAACTCCTCTGCGTCAGCTGGCGAGCGTAACGGTAGAAGATACCCGTACGCTGAAAATCAACGTGTTCGATCGTTCTATGGGCCCGGCGGTTGAGAAAGCGATCATGGCGTCTGACCTTGGTCTGAACCCAAGCTCTGCGGGTGCTGACATCCGCGTTCCACTGCCACCGCTGACCGAAGAGCGTCGTAAAGATCTGATCAAAGTGGTTCGTGGCGAAGCTGAGCAGGGTCGTGTATCCGTGCGTAACGTCCGTCGCGACGCGAACGATAAAGTAAAAGCGCTGCTGAAAGAAAAAGAGATCAGTGAAGATGACGATCGTCGTTCTCAGGACGACATTCAGAAAATGACCGACGCTGCCATCAAGAAAATTGATGCGGCGCTGGCAGATAAAGAAGCGGAACTGATGCAGTTCTGATTTCTGTCGTACACTGATAAACGCCGTTCAGAGGGACTTCGGGTCTTGCTGGCGGCGTTTTGCTTTTATCTGGTCTAACTTTTTTCGGGCATCTCATGAAGCATTTAACACTCCTCGGCTCAACTGGTTCCATCGGTTGCAGCACTCTCGACGTTGTTCGCCATAATCCTGAACTTTACACCGTGACAGCGCTGGTGGCCGGTAAGAATGTGCAGCGAATGGTTGAGCAGTGCCTGGAGTTTACGCCCCGCTATGCGGTGATGGATGACGAAGAGAGCGCGCGTCTGCTCAGAGCACGGCTGATTGAACAGGGCTGCCGAACCGAGGTGCTGAGTGGCCAACAGGCGGCCTGCGAGATGGCGGCGCTGGATGAGGTGGATCAGGTGATGGCGGCCATTGTCGGGGCGGCAGGATTATTGCCGACGCTTGCCGCGATTGATGCCGGTAAGGACGTTCTGCTGGCCAATAAAGAGTCGCTAGTCACCTGCGGACGCCTGTTTATGGACGCGGTGAAGCAGCGCGGCGCGCGTCTTCTACCGGTCGACAGCGAGCACAACGCGATTTTTCAGAGTTTACCGCAACCTTTTCAACAGAACCTGGGGTACGCTGACCTGGAGCAGAATGGCGTCGTGTCGATTCTGCTTACCGGGTCTGGTGGCCCGTTCCGTGAAACGCCACTGTCTGAACTGCGCGCCATGACGCCGGATCAGGCGTGCCGTCATCCGAACTGGTCGATGGGGCGTAAAATCTCCGTTGACTCTGCCACCATGATGAACAAAGGTCTGGAATACATTGAAGCGCGCTGGTTGTTTAATGCGTCAGCGAAACAGATGGAAGTACTGATTCACCCGCAATCGGTCATTCATTCGATGGTGCGTTATCAGGATGGCAGCGTGCTGGCGCAGTTGGGCGAGCCGGACATGCGTACGCCGATTGCCCATTCAATGGCGTGGCCAAATCGAGTGAAATCCGGCGTGAAGCCGCTTGATTTCTGCAAGCTAAGTTCCCTGACGTTCAGTGAACCAGATTACGATCGCTATCCTTGTCTGAAGCTTGCGATGACTGCCTTTGACCAGGGGCAGGCGGCGACAACGGCACTTAATGCAGCCAATGAAATTACCGTTGAGGCATTTCTGAATCAGCAAATTCGTTTTACCGATATCGCGTCGTTAAATTTATCGGTACTGGAGATGATGGATTTGCGCGAACCACAAAGCGTGGAAGAGGTGCTGGCGGTGGATGCAGCTGCGCGTAATATTGCGCGCCAACAGGTGACACGTCTCGCAAGCTGGTGATAAAGCAAGCACTAGTCGTCGTGCTATTTGTTAGCGTTGGGCTTCAGTGATATAGTCTGCGCCACCTGATCGCAGGTATTTGACTTAATGTGGTCAGGTGAGCCGTGGTTTGACACGGCTTTTTTATGTATAGGCTTCAGTATTCCTGAGTACCGTTAAATCCTTTTCAGGGACAAAAAACGCGTTATGTTGTCTGCGAATCAACCAATAAGCGAAAATTTGCCAGCTCATGGCTGCCGTCATGTAGCAATCATTATGGATGGCAATGGCCGCTGGGCGAAAAGACAAGGGAAGATACGAGCCTTTGGGCATAAAGCGGGGGCGAAATCCGTTCGTCGCGCCGTTTCTTTTGCCGCCAACAACGGCATTGATGCGTTAACGCTCTATGCTTTTAGCAGTGAAAACTGGAATCGGCCTCTGCAGGAAGTGACTGCGTTGATGGAATTGTTTGTGTGGGCGCTAGACAGCGAAGTAAAAAGCCTGCACCGCCACAACGTCCGCCTGCGTATCATTGGCGATACCAGTCGTTTTAACTCACGTTTGCAGGAACGGATTCGTAAAGCAGAAGCGCTGACGGAAAATAATACCGGTCTTACGCTGAATATTGCGGCGAATTACGGCGGACGCTGGGATATTATCCAGGGCGTTCGGCATCTGGCCGAACAGGTTCAGGAAGGGCTGTTGAGACCCGACCAAATTGATGAAGAGGCGCTGAGCAAGCAAATCTGCATGAATGAACAGGCTCCCGTGGATTTGGTAATTAGGACAGGGGGGGAACATCGCATAAGTAACTTTTTGATATGGCAAATTGCCTATGCCGAACTTTACTTTACGGATGTTCTTTGGCCCGATTTTGATGAACAAGACTTTGAAGGTGCGCTGCATGCCTTTGCCAATCGAGAGCGTCGTTTCGGCGGCACCGAGCCTGGTGGCGACAAAGCCTGATGGGGGTAGCTTTTGCTGAAGTATCGCCTGATTTCCGCTTTTGTATTAATACCCATTGTCATTGCGGCGCTGTTTTTACTGCCCCCGGTGGGATTCGCTATTGTCACGCTGGTGGTGTGTATGCTCGCCGCGTGGGAATGGGGACAGTTTAGCGGCTTTACCTCGCGCACTCAGCGAGTATGGCTTGCGGTACTTTGTGGCTTTATCCTGGCCATAATGCTGTTTACGTTGCCTGAATATCACCATGATATTCATCAGCCACTGGTTGCCGGTTCCTTGTGGATATCGTTGGCCTGGTGGGTTGCCGCGCTGTTGCTGGTTCTTTTTTATCCAGGTTCTGCGGCATTATGGCGTAATTCAAAAGTGCTGCGACTGATTTTTGGTTTGCTCACAATTATTCCTTTTTTCTGGGGTATGGTTGCGCTGCGAGCCTGGCACTACGACGAAAACCACTACAGCGGTGCGATCTGGCTGCTTTATGTAATGATTCTGGTCTGGGGTGCTGACTCCGGGGCCTATATGTTTGGTAAACTGTTTGGCAAACATAAGCTGGCACCGAAGGTTTCTCCGGGCAAAACCTGGCAAGGATTCATCGGCGGCCTGTTTACGGCAGCGATCATCTCCTGGGGCTACGGCGTCTGGGCGAATCTTGAAGTGGCACCGTCAATACTGCTGGTGTGCTCGATTTTTGCTGCGCTTGCCTCCGTGCTCGGTGATTTGACCGAAAGTATGTTTAAGCGCGAAGCAGGGATTAAGGATAGCGGACACCTGATTCCAGGGCATGGCGGTATACTGGATCGCATTGATAGCCTGACAGCGGCTGTTCCAGTGTTTGCGTGTTTGCTTTTACTGGTATTCGGGACGATTTAACGGAAGGTTTTATGCTGAGCATTCTCTGGAATCTGGCGGCGTTCATTGTTGCACTGGGTGTACTGATTACCGTGCATGAATTTGGCCATTTCTGGGTTGCTCGCCGCTGTGGCGTGCGCGTAGAGCGGTTTTCCATCGGTTTTGGTAAATCACTCTGGACGCGCACAGACCGTCATGGCACAGAATTTGTCATCGCCCTTATTCCGCTGGGCGGCTACGTCAAAATGCTCGACGAACGCGTCGAGCCTGTCGCTCCTGAGCTGCGACACAGCGCATTCAACAATAAAACCGTTGGACAACGCGCCGCCATCATTGCTGCCGGACCGGTAGCCAACTTCATCTTTGCGATTTTCGCTTACTGGCTGGTGTTCATCATCGGCGTTCCTGGCGTGCGTCCTGTGGTAGGTGAAATTGCCCCCAACTCCATCGCGGCGAGTGCGCAAATTACATCCGGGATGGAACTTAAAGCGATTGATGGCATCGAAACCCCTGATTGGGATGCCGTGCGACTGCAGCTGGTAGCCAAAATTGGCGATCCGCAGACCACCATCAGCGTATCGCCGTTTGGTTCTGATACGCGTCAGGACAAAGTACTTGATTTACGCCACTGGCGTTTCGAGCCAGACAAAGAGGATCCCGTCGCTGCGCTGGGCATTCGTCCGCGCGGTCCGCAGATCGAGCCGGTATTAGCCGAAGTACAGGCAAATTCGGCAGCGAGCAAAGCGGGTTTGCAAGCGGGCGACAGGATCGTTAAAGTCGATGGTCAACCATTAACAGAGTGGATGACCTTTGTTACTCTGGTGCGCGATAATCCGGGAACGTCTCTCGCGCTGGAAGTTGAAAGGCAGGGTAGTCCGCTTTCGCTGACGCTGATTCCGGATACGAAGTCGGTCGGCAAAAAGGCAGAAGGGTTTGCAGGCGTTGTGCCAAAGGTGATCCCGCTGCCAGATGAGTACAAGACAATACGCCAGTATGGGCCGTTCAGCGCCATCCTTGAAGCCACGGATAAAACATGGCAACTGATGAAGCTGACGGTCAACATGTTGGGGAAATTGATAACCGGTGATGTGAAACTGAACAACCTCAGTGGGCCAATTTCGATTGCTCAGGGGGCTGGGATGTCAGCGGAATTCGGGGTGATTTACTATCTCATGTTCCTCGCGCTCATTAGCGTGAACCTTGGGATAATCAACCTGTTCCCGCTTCCCGTTTTAGACGGGGGTCATCTGCTGTTTTTAGCGATTGAAAAGCTAAAAGGCGGACCGGTATCCGAGCGAGTTCAAGACTTTAGTTATCGCATTGGCTCGATTCTGCTGGTGCTGTTAATGGGGCTTGCACTTTTCAATGATTTCTCTCGGTTGTAAGAGAGTGTTAGGAAGAACGCATAATAACGATGGCGATGAAAAAGTTGCTCATAGCGTCGCTGCTGTTTAGCAGCGCCACCGTATACGGTGCTGACGGGTTCGTAGTGAAAGACATTCATTTCGAAGGCCTCCAGCGTGTCGCCGTTGGTGCGGCCCTCCTCAGTATGCCTGTACGCCCCGGCGATACGGTTAATGATGATGATATCAGTAACACCATCCGTGCTCTGTTTGCCACCGGCAACTTTGAGGACGTTCGCGTCCTGCGCGATGGTGATACGCTGCTGGTACAGGTAAAAGAACGTCCAACGATCGCCAGTATCACTTTCTCCGGCAACAAGTCGGTGAAAGATGACATGCTCAAGCAAAACCTTGAAGCATCGGGTGTTCGTGTGGGGGAATCTCTGGACCGCACAACCCTTTCAGACATTGAAAAAGGTCTGGAAGACTTCTACTACAGCGTCGGTAAATACAGCGCCAGCGTGAAAGCGGTTGTTACTCCGCTGCCACGTAACCGTGTTGACCTGAAGCTGGTCTTCCAGGAAGGTGTTTCTGCGAAGATCCAGCAGATCAACATTGTCGGCAACCATGCGTTCAGCACCGACGAACTGATCTCCACCTTCCAGCTGCGCGATGAAGTGCCATGGTGGAACGTGGTAGGCGATCGCAAATACCAGAAACAGAAACTGGCGGGCGACCTTGAAACCCTGCGCAGCTACTATCTCGATCGTGGCTATGCGCGTTTCAACATCGACTCGACTCAGGTCAGTCTGACTCCGGACAAGAAAGGCATCTACATTACGGTTAACATTACTGAAGGCGAGCAGTACAAGCTTTCTGGTGTTGAAGTGAGTGGTAATCTGGCGGGGCATTCTGCTGAAATCGAATCGCTGACCAAAATTCAGCCGGGCGACCTGTATAGCGGTTCCAAAGTAACCAAAATGGAAGACAGCATTAAGAAGCTGCTCGGCCGCTATGGTTATGCCTATCCGCGCGTACAGACTCAGCCTGAAATCAATGACGCGGATAAAACCGTTAAGCTGCATGTGAATGTTGATGCGGGCAACCGTTTCTACGTGCGTAAGATCCGCTTTGTCGGTAACGACACCTCCAAAGATTCCGTTCTGCGTCGCGAAATGCGTCAGATGGAAGGCGCATGGTTGGGTAGCGACCTCGTTGATCAGGGTAAAGAGCGTCTGAACCGTCTGGGTTATTTTGAAACGGTGGATACCGATACCCAGCGCGTACCGGGCAGCCCGGATCAGGTTGATGTCGTTTATAAAGTGAAAGAGCGCAACACCGGTAGCTTCAACTTCGGTGTGGGCTACGGTACTGAAAGCGGCGTCAGCTTCCAGGTCGGCGTGCAGCAGGATAACTGGCTGGGTACAGGTTACTCTGTCGGTATTAACGGCACCAAAAACGACTACCAGACCTACTCTGAGTTCTCTGTAACTAACCCATACTTCACCGTAGACGGTGTGAGCCTGGGCGGTCGTATTTTCTATAACGACTTTAAAGCAGACGACGCGGATCTGTCTTCTTACACCAACAAGAGTTACGGTGTAGACGGTACGCTTGGCTTCCCGGTTAACGAATACAACACCCTGCGTGCGGGCTTAGGTTACGTGCATAACGACCTGTCCAACATGCAACCTCAGGTGGCGATGTGGCGTTATCTGGACTCTATCGGCCAGTCAACCAGCAAAACTGGTCATGACAATGGCTTCGCGGCGGATGACTTCACCTTTAACTACGGTTGGACCTATAACCGTCTCGACCGCGGCTACTTCCCAACGGAAGGTTCTCGCGTCAACCTGAACGGTAAAGTTACAGTTCCGGGTTCCGATAACGAGTTCTATAAGGTCACGCTTGATACCGCATCCTACTTCCCGATCGATGACGATCATAAGTGGGTGGTTCTGGGTCGTACCCGTTGGGGCTATGGCGATGGTCTGGGTGGCAAAGAACTGCCGTTCTATGAAAACTTCTATGCGGGTGGCTCCAGCACCGTTCGTGGTTTCCAGTCCAACAACATTGGTCCGAAAGCGGTTTACTACGGCGGGAACGACAAAGATAACTGTAATAAGTCTTCCTCTTCCGAAGTCTGTAGCTCTGATGACGCGGTGGGCGGTAACGCCATGGCCGTTGCCAGCCTGGAGTTCATCACGCCAACGCCGTTTATCAGTGATAAATACGCGAACTCGGTCCGTACGTCCTTCTTCTGGGATGCAGGTACCGTGTGGGATACCAACTGGCAGAATACTGCCCAGATGCGCGCAGAGGGCGTTCCAGACTACAGCGATCCGAGCAATATTCGCATGTCTGCCGGTATCGCATTACAATGGATGTCACCGCTGGGGCCGTTGGTCTTCTCTTACGCCCAGCCGTTTAAGAAATACGATGGAGACAAAGCGGAGCAATTCCAGTTTAACATTGGTAAAACCTGGTAATAATCCGCTGCAAAGGAATGCGTTGGCAGTGTAGCGCTGACAACTGGCGATCGGTAACACGGTCGCCTTGCCACGCAAAGAACGGTACCTTCTGGTGCCAATGGGATGGTAAGGAGTTAATTGTGAAAAAGTGGTTATTAGCTGCAGGTCTCGGTTTAGCGATGGCAACTTCTGCTCAGGCAGCAGACAAAATTGCAATCGTCAACATGGGTAATTTGTTCCAGCAGGTTGCACAGAAAACAGGTGTTTCTGCGACTCTGGAAAACGAATTCAAAGGCCGTGCAAGCGAACTGCAGGGTATGGAAAACGATCTTCAGTCCAAAATGCAGCGTCTGCAGCGTGATGGTTCTACCATGAAAGCAAGCGACCGCAGCAAGCTGGAAAAAGACGTAATGGCTCAGCGCCAGACGTTCTCCCAGAAAGCGCAGGCTTTCGAGCAGGATCGTCAGCGTCGTTCTAACGAAGAACGCGGCAAGCTGGTGACTCGCATTCAGACCGCTGTTAAAGCAGTGGCTGCCGATCAGAGCATCGATCTGGTTGTTGATGCGAACGCCGTTGCTTTCAACAGCAAAGATGTTAAAGACATCACTGCTGATGTTCTGAAACAGGTTAAATAAGTAATGCCTTCAATTCGACTGGCTGATTTAGCTCAGCAGTTGGATGCAGAATTACACGGTGATGGCGATATCGTCATCACCGCTGTTGCGTCCATGCAATCTGCTAAAGCTGGCACGATTACCTTCATGGTAAGCCCTAAGTACCGTGAGCAACTGGCTCAATGCCAGGCGTCAGCTGTTGTACTGACGCAGGACGATCTTCCATTTGCCACTGTAAGCGCGCTGGTAGTGAAAAACCCCTACCTGACGTATGCACGCATGGCTCAAATTCTCGATACCACGCCGCAGCCGGCCCAGAACATTGCTGCCAGTGCAGCGATTGATGCGACGGCCAGGCTTGGTAACAACGTCGCCGTTGGCGCGAATGCGGTTATCGAATCCGGCGTTGTGCTGGGCGATAACGTCGTCATTGGCCCAGGTTGCTTCGTTGGGAAAAATACGAAAATCGGCGCCGGGACCCGTTTATGGGCCAACGTGTCCGTTTATCATGACGTTGAAATTGGCGAAAATTGCCTCGTCCAGTCCAGCACCGTGATTGGTTCTGATGGCTTTGGTTACGCTAACGATCGCGGTAACTGGGTTAAGATCCCGCAGCTTGGTCGCGTTATTATTGGCGATCGCGTAGAGATCGGCGCCTGTACCACCATTGACCGTGGCGCGCTTGACGACACGATCATTGGCAATGGTGTTATCATCGATAACCAGTGCCAGATTGCGCATAACGTTGTGATTGGCGACAATACCGCGGTTGCGGGTGGCGTCATCATGGCAGGCAGCCTGAAAATTGGCCGTTATTGCATGATTGGCGGCGCGAGCGTGATTAATGGCCATATGGAAATATGCGACAAGGTCACCGTGACGGGAATGGGCATGGTAATGCGTCCTATCACTGAACCTGGCGTCTATTCCTCGGGCATTCCGCTACAACCCAACAAGGTATGGCGTAAAACAGCAGCTCTGGTGATGAACATTGATGATATGAACAAGCGCCTCAAGTCTCTTGAGCGTAAGATCGATCAACAAGATTAAGCGTCATCCGTTTAACGCTATTTTTCCCGGCCTGTCGGCTTTCTAATAAACCGGCAGGCCGTGTTATTATTGTTATCAGTACATTTTGACAGGAAGAGTATTTTGACTACTGACACTCATACTCTGCATATTGAAGAGATTTTAGAACTTCTGCCGCACCGCTACCCGTTTCTGCTGGTAGACCGTGTGCTGGATTTTGAAGAAGGTCGTTTTCTGCGCGCAGTGAAAAATGTTTCCGTGAACGAGCCGTTCTTCCAGGGGCACTTCCCTGGGAAGCCTATCTTCCCGGGTGTGTTGATTCTGGAAGCGATGGCTCAGGCTACCGGTATCCTGGCGTTTAAAAGCGTCGGTAAACTGGAGCCAGGTGAGCTGTATTACTTCGCGGGTATTGATGAAGCGCGCTTTAAGCGCCCTGTCGTGCCTGGTGATCAGATGATCATGGAAGTCACTTTTGAAAAAACGCGTCGTGGCCTGACTCGCTTCAAAGGCGTAGCGCTGGTTGACGGCAAAGTTGTTTGCGAAGCGACGATGATGTGTGCTCGTAGCCGGGAGTCCTGATACGTGATTGATAAATCCGCCTTTATTCATCCTACCGCTATTGTGGAAACCGGTGCCATCATTGGCGCTAACGTCCATATTGGCCCGTTTTGTATTGTTGGACCCCATGTCGAAATTGGTGAGGGTACAGTACTGAAATCTCACGTTGTCGTGAACGGTCACACGACCATTGGCTGCAATAACGAGATCTATCAGTTCGCTTCCATCGGCGAAGTTAACCAGGATCTGAAATATGCTGGTGAGTCGACCCGTCTGGAAATTGGCGATCGTAACCGTATTCGCGAAAGCGTCACCATTCATCGTGGAACAGTACAGGGTGGTGGGTTGACGAAGGTGGGCAGCGATAACCTGTTTATGGTTAATGCGCATATCGCGCACGACTGTACCGTAGGTGACCGCTGTATTCTTGCCAACAACGCAACGCTGGCAGGACACGTATCGGTTGATGACTTCGCAATTATTGGCGGCATGACCGCTGTCCATCAGTTCTGCATCATTGGTGCGCACGTGATGGTTGGCGGATGCTCCGGTGTGGCGCAGGACGTCCCACCGTATGTGATTGCGCAGGGCAACCATGCCACGCCGTTTGGCGTGAACATCGAAGGCCTCAAGCGTCGTGGTTTTAGTCGCGAAGCGATTACTGCCATCCGCAACGCGTACAAACTGCTGTACCGTAGCGGTAAAACGCTGGAAGAGGCGAAGCCGGAAATTGCCGAGCTGGCGAATAAGCACCCGGAAGTGAACGCGTTCATGGAATTCTTTGACCGTTCCACAAGGGGTCTGATTCGTTAATGGTCGACAGTCGTCCGCTTACGATAGCCCTGGTCGCCGGAGAAACCTCCGGCGATATTCTTGGTGCCGGTCTCATCCGCGCGCTTAAGGCGCGTGTACCCAATGCTCG
Organism: Enterobacter sp. N18-03635; assembly: GCF_004006055.1. Taxonomy (NCBI): domain Bacteria; kingdom Pseudomonadati; phylum Pseudomonadota; class Gammaproteobacteria; order Enterobacterales; family Enterobacteriaceae; genus Enterobacter; species Enterobacter sp. N18-03635. The sequence continues at coordinate 854,453 of NZ_CP034769.1, forward strand.
CTTTGTCGGCGTTGCTGGCCCGCTAATGCAGGCCGAAGGCTGTGAAGCCTGGTATGAAATGGAAGAGCTCGCCGTGATGGGCATCGTTGAGGTGCTGGGGCGGCTACGCCGTTTGCTGCACATCCGCGCCGATCTCACCCGTCGTTTTACCGAACTCAAACCCGATGTGTTTGTCGGTATCGATGCGCCTGATTTCAACATTACCCTCGAAGGGAATCTGAAAAAGCAGGGTATCAAAACGATTCACTACGTCAGTCCGTCCGTCTGGGCGTGGCGACAGAAACGCGTTTTCAAAATCGGACGGTCCACCAACCTGGTGCTGGCTTTTCTGCCTTTCGAAAAAGCGTTTTACGACAGATTTAATGTTCCGTGCCGTTTTATCGGTCATACCATGGCGGATGCGATGCCCTTGGATCCGGATAAAAACGCGGCGCGCGACGTGCTGGGCATTCCCCATGATGTGCACTGTCTGGCCTTGCTGCCGGGCAGCCGTGGCGCAGAAGTGGAGATGCTGAGCTCCGATTTCCTCAAAACAGCGCAAATTCTTCGCCAGACGTACCCCGATCTCGAAGTGGTCGTGCCGCTGGTGAATGCCAAACGCCGCGAGCAGTTTGAGCGTATCAAAGCGGAAGTCGCCCCGGATCTACACGTCCGTCTTCTGGACGGGAAAGGGAGGGAAGCGATGTATGCGAGCGATGCCGCGCTGCTGGCCTCCGGCACGGCGGCGCTGGAATGCATGCTGGCGAAATGTCCGATGGTGGTCGGTTATCGCATGAAGCCGTTCACTTTCTGGCTGGCAAAACGTCTGGTGAAAACGGATTATGTCTCCCTGCCGAACCTGCTTGCCGGGCGCGAGCTGGTGAAAGAACTGCTGCAGGATGAGTGCCAGCCGCAGGCGCTTGCCGATGCGCTGCTGCCGCTGCTCGCCAACGGCAAGACCAGCCACCAGATGCACGATACCTTCCGCGAACTGCATCAACTGATCCGCTGTAATGCTGATGAGCAAGCGGCCGATGCGGTGCTGGAGTTAGCAAAATGATGGAATTTGTTTATCCTCACACCCATCTTGTGGCGGGCGTGGACGAAGTGGGTCGTGGTCCGTTAGTCGGGGCAGTGGTGACCGCTGCGGTGATCCTCGATCCGGCTCGGCCGATCGTCGGGCTGAACGACTCTAAAAAATTGTCTGAAAAGCGCCGGCTGGCGCTGTTTAGTGAGATTCAGGAGAAGGCGCTGGCCTGGAGCCTGGGGCGCGCTGAACCGCATGAAATAGATGAACTGAATATTTTGCACGCCACGATGCTGGCGATGCAGCGTGCGGTAGCGGGCCTGAAAATTTCCCCGGAATATGTCCTGATTGACGGCAACCGCTGTCCGGCATTGCCCATGCCTTCAATGGCGGTCGTCAAAGGCGATAGCCGGGTCGCAGAAATTAGCGCAGCTTCTATTATTGCCAAAGTGACGCGCGACGCCGAAATGGCCGCGCTGGACCTCACTTACCCTCAGTACGGTTTCGCCCAGCACAAGGGGTATCCCACACCTTTCCACCTGGAGAGGCTGGCTGAACATGGCGCAACCGAACACCACCGGCGCAGTTTCGGCCCGGTGAAACGCGCGCTGGGACGGGTGTCCTGAATCAATACGCAAGCAATTAAGTAACGCGGAATCTGAAGATGGCTGAACCACGTTTCGTACACCTGCGGGTGCATAGCGACTACTCCATGATCGATGGGCTGGCGAAGACCGGGCCGCTGGTAAAAAAGGCGGCCTCCCTTGGCATGCCTGCGCTGGCGATCACCGATTTTACCAACCTGTGTGGCCTGGTGAAGTTCTACGGAACAGCGCACGGCGCGGGGATAAAGCCCATCGTCGGCGCGGATTTCCACGTACAGAGCGACCTCATCGGGGATGAACTGACGCAAATCTCCGTGCTGGCGATGAACAACACGGGTTACCAAAACCTCACGCTGCTTATCTCAAAAGCCTATCAGCGCGGATATGGTGCGCTGGGCCCGTGGATCGACCGCGACTGGCTGGCCGAGCTCAACGAAGGGCTGCTGCTGATCTCCGGTGGCCGTATGGGTGACGTCGGCAAATCACTGCTGCGCGGTAACAGCGCGCTGGTGGATCAATGCGTCTCGTTCTACGAAGAGTATTTCCCGGATCGTTATTATCTGGAGTTGATCCGCACCGGTCGCCAGGACGAAGAGAGCTATCTTCATGCGGCGGTCGCACTTGCGGAAGAACGCGGTCTGCCCGTCGTCGCGACAAACGATGTACGCTTTCTCGAACCGGGAGATTTTGACGCGCACGAAATTCGCGTGGCGATCCACGATGGCTTTACGCTCGACGATCCGAAGCGGCCGCGTAATTACTCCGCTCAACAGTACATGCGCAGCGAGGAGGAGATGTGTGAACTCTTCTCCGATATTCCCGAAGCGCTGGAAAACAGCGTAGAGATCGCCAAGCGCTGCAACGTTACCGTCCGCCTCGGCGAATACTTCCTGCCGCAGTTCCCGACGGGTGACATGACCACGGAAGATTTCCTGGTCGCGAAATCAAAAGAAGGTCTGGAAGAGCGTCTGGAATTCCTGTTCCCGGATGAAGAAGAGCGTAAAAAGCGTCGTCCTGAGTATGACGAACGCCTGGACATTGAACTCCAGGTGATCAACCAGATGGGCTTCCCGGGCTACTTCCTGATCGTTATGGAGTTTATCCAGTGGTCGAAAGATAACGGCGTGCCGGTCGGGCCAGGGCGTGGCTCCGGTGCAGGTTCGCTGGTGGCGTATGCGCTGAAAATTACCGACCTCGATCCGCTGGAATTCGACCTGCTGTTCGAACGTTTCCTCAACCCGGAACGTGTCTCGATGCCCGACTTCGACGTCGACTTCTGCATGGAGAAACGCGACCAGGTGATTGAGCACGTCGCCGATATGTACGGCCGTGACGCGGTATCGCAGATCATTACCTTCGGTACGATGGCGGCAAAAGCGGTTATCCGCGACGTGGGCCGCGTGCTGGGCCACCCGTACGGGTTTGTCGATCGCATTTCTAAGCTGGTGCCGCCCGATCCGGGCATGACGCTGGCAAAAGCGTTTGAAGCCGAGCCGCAGCTGCCGGAAATCTACGAGGCGGACGAAGAGGTCAAAGCGCTGATCGACATGGCGCGCAAGCTTGAAGGCGTCACGCGTAACGCCGGTAAGCATGCGGGGGGCGTGGTTATTGCGCCGACCAAAATTACCGACTTCGCGCCGCTCTACTGCGATGAAGCTGGTGAGCATCCGGTTACTCAGTTTGATAAGAACGACGTGGAATACGCCGGGCTGGTGAAGTTTGACTTCCTCGGCCTGCGTACGCTGACGATCATCGACTGGGCGCTGAAGATGATCAACCCGCGCCGGGAAAAGCAGGGTCTTGAGCCGATAGACATTGCCGCCATCCCGCTGGATGACAAGAAAAGTTTCGACATGCTGCAGCGCTCGGAGACGACAGCCGTCTTCCAGCTTGAATCCCGCGGCATGAAAGATCTGATTAAACGTCTGCAGCCTGACTGCTTTGAAGATATGATCGCACTGGTCGCCCTGTTCCGTCCGGGCCCACTGCAATCAGGGATGGTAGATAACTTTATCGACCGTAAGCACGGTCGCGAAGAGATTTCTTACCCGGACGTTCAGTGGCAGCACGAAAGCCTGAAGCCGGTACTGGAACCAACATACGGCATCATCCTGTATCAGGAACAGGTCATGCAGATTGCCCAGGTGCTTTCCGGCTATACGCTCGGCGGCGCGGACATGCTGCGTCGTGCGATGGGTAAGAAAAAGCCGGAAGAGATGGCCAAGCAGCGCTCCATTTTTGAAGACGGGGCGAAGAAAAACGGCGTTGACGGCGAGCTGGCGATGAAAATCTTCGACCTGGTGGAGAAATTCGCCGGGTACGGATTTAACAAATCTCACTCCGCCGCCTATGCTTTGGTGTCGTATCAAACGCTGTGGCTGAAGGCGCACTATCCTGCTGAATTTATGGCGGCGGTAATGACGGCCGATATGGATAACACCGAGAAGGTGGTTGGCCTGGTGGACGAGTGCTGGCGCATGGGACTCAAGATCCTGCCGCCGGATATTAACTCAGGGCTCTACCACTTCCACGTCAACGATGACGGAGAGATCGTTTACGGGATCGGCGCGATCAAAGGCGTAGGTGAAGGTCCGATCGAGGCGATCATCGAGGCGCGTAACAACGGCGGGTATTTCCGCGAGCTGTTCGATCTTTGCGCCCGTACCGATACCAAAAAACTGAACCGTCGCGTGCTGGAAAAACTGATCATGTCCGGCGCGTTTGACAGGCTGGGGCCGCACCGCGCCGCGCTGATGAATTCCCTCGGCGACGCCCTGAAAGCGGCGGATCAGCACGCAAAAGCGGAAGCCATTGGTCAGGCGGATATGTTCGGTGTGCTGGCGGAAGAGCCAGAGCAGATCGAGCAATCTTATTCCAACTGCCAGCCGTGGCCAGAACAGGTGGTACTGGATGGGGAGCGTGAAACGTTAGGCTTGTACCTGACGGGGCACCCGATCAACCAGTACATTAAAGAAATTGAGCGCTATGTCGGCGGCCACAGGCTTAAAGACATGCATCCGACAGAACGTGGTAAAATCACCACGGCTGCGGGGCTCGTGATTGCTGCAAGGGTTATGGTCACCAAGCGCGGCAATCGTATCGGCATCTGTACGTTGGATGACCGTTCCGGGCGTCTGGAGGTGATGCTGTTCACCGACGCGTTGGATAAATACCAGCAATTGCTGGAAAAAGACCGCATACTTATCGTCAGCGGACAGGTCAGCTTTGATGACTTCAGTGGGGGGCTTAAAATGACCGCCCGCGAAGTGATGGACATTGACGAAGCCCGGGAAAAATATGCTCGCGGGCTTGCTATCTCGCTGACGGACAGGCAAATTGATGACCAGCTTTTAAACCGACTCCGTCAGTCTCTGGAACCCCACCGCTCGGGGACAATTCCAGTACATCTCTACTATCAGAGGGCGGATGCACGTGCGCGGTTGCGCTTTGGTGCAACGTGGCGTGTCTCTCCGAGCGATCGTTTACTGAACGATCTCCGTGGCCTCATTGGTTCGGAGCAGGTGGAACTGGAGTTTGACTAATACAGGAATACTATGAGTCTGAATTTCCTTGATTTCGAACAGCCGATTGCTGAGCTGGAAGCGAAAATCGATTCTCTGACAGCGGTAAGCCGTCAGGATGAAAAACTGGATATTAACATCGACGAAGAAGTGCATCGTCTGCGCGAGAAAAGCGTAGAGCTGACGCGCAAAATCTTTGCCGATCTCGGCGCATGGCAGGTGGCCCAGCTGGCCCGCCATCCACAGCGTCCGTACACCCTGGATTATGTCCGCCTGGCGTTTGACGAATTTGACGAACTGGCAGGCGATCGCGCATACGCTGACGATAAAGCTATCGTTGGCGGTATCGCGCGTCTGGACGGACGCCCGGTGATGATCATTGGTCATCAGAAGGGTCGTGAAACCAAAGAGAAAATCCGTCGTAACTTCGGTATGCCAGCACCGGAAGGCTACCGTAAAGCCCTGCGTCTGATGGAGATGGCTGAGCGTTTCAACATGCCAATCATCACCTTCATCGACACCCCGGGGGCTTACCCTGGCGTGGGCGCGGAAGAGCGCGGTCAGTCTGAAGCCATCGCGCGCAACCTGCGCGAGATGTCTCGTCTGAAGGTGCCGGTCATCTGTACCGTTATCGGTGAAGGTGGCTCCGGCGGTGCGCTGGCAATTGGCGTGGGCGATAAAGTGAATATGCTGCAGTACAGTACCTATTCCGTTATCTCCCCGGAAGGCTGTGCGTCCATTCTGTGGAAAAGCGCCGACAAAGCGCCGCTGGCTGCAGAAGCAATGGGCATCATTGCGCCACGCCTGAAAGAGCTGAAGCTGATCGATTCCATCATCCCGGAACCGCTGGGTGGTGCACATCGTAAGCCGGAAGTGATGGCAGCGTCTCTGAAAGCGCAGCTGCTGGCAGACCTGGCGGACCTGGACGTGCTGAGCAAAGAAGATCTGCTCAACCGCCGTTATCAGCGTCTGATGACCTACGGTTACGCGTAAGCCTCACAATTATCTGAAAAGCCGCACAATGTTGCGGCTTTTTTTATACCTGCGGTTTAGCCGGACTATGCTTAGCTAATGTTTTTTAAGGAGGAAGCCCATGAATATCATTGCCATTATGGGGCCACACGGCGTCTTTTATAAAGACGAGCCCATCAAGGAGCTGGAGCAAGCCCTGCAGTCGCGCGGGTATCAGCTAATCTGGCCGCACAACAGCGCCGACCTGCTGAAGTTCATCGAGCACAACCCGCGTATCTGCGGCGTGATCTTCGACTGGGACGAATATGATCTCGAACTGTGCAGCGACATCAACAAGCTGAACGAATACCTCCCGCTGTACGCATTTATTAATACTCACTCAACCATGGACGTCAGCGCCAATGATATGCGTATGGCGCTGTGGTTTTTTGAATATTCCCTCGGCGTGGCGGATGATATTGCGACCCGAATTCAGCAATACACGAATGAATATCTCGATAACATCACTCCGCCGTTTACCCGCGCGCTCTTCACCTACGTGAAGGAGGGGAAATATACCTTCTGTACGCCAGGCCATATGGCGGGGACGGCCTACCAAAAAAGCCCGGTGGGCTGCCTGTTCTATGATTTCTTTGGTGGCAACACGCTGAAAGCGGACGTGTCAATTTCGGTCACCGAATTAGGCTCTCTGCTGGATCACACCGGCCCTCATCTGGAAGCCGAAGAGTATATCGCCCGCACCTTTGGCGCCGAGCAGAGCTATATGGTGACCAACGGCACCTCGACCTCGAACAAAATTGTCGGGATGTACGCCGCGCCTGCCGGCAGCACCCTGCTGATTGACCGTAACTGCCATAAATCGCTGGCGCACCTGCTGATGATGAGCGACGTCGTACCGCTCTGGCTGTCGCCCACGCGTAACGCGCTCGGTATTCTTGGCGGCATTCCGCGCCGGGAGTTTACCCTTGAAGCCATTGAAAGTAAGGTCGCGGCAATTCCTGGTGCAAGCTGGCCTGTTCATGCGGTCATCACCAACTCGACCTACGACGGTCTGCTGTACAACACAAACTGGATCAAAAAGACGCTGGACGTGCCGTCGATCCACTTCGATTCCGCGTGGGTACCGTACACTAATTTCCACCCGATTTACGCGGGTAAAAGCGGCATGAGCGGCGAGCGCGTGCCGGGTAAAGTATTCTTCGAAACGCAGTCGACGCACAAAATGCTGGCCGCGTTTTCCCAGGCTTCGCTTATTCACATTAAAGGCGAGTACGACGAGGAGACCTTTAACGAAGCCTTTATGATGCATACCACCACCTCGCCGAGCTATCCGCTGGTGGCGTCTATCGAAACGGCCGCGGCGATGCTGCGCGGCAACCCGGGTAAACGTCTCATCAACCGTTCGGTGGAGCGCGCGCTGCATTTCCGTAAAGAGGTGCAGCGGCTGAAAGATGAAGCCGACGGCTGGTTCTTTGATATCTGGCAGCCGGAAGAGATTGATGAGGCAGAATGCTGGCCCGTCTCGCCCGGCGAAGACTGGCATGGTTTCCGGGATGCCGATAGCGACCATATGTTCCTCGACCCGGTAAAAGTGACGATCCTGACGCCGGGCATGGACGAGCAGGGCAGGATGAGCGATGAAGGTATTCCGGCCGCGCTGGTCGCGAAATTCCTTGATGAACGTGGCGTGGTGGTGGAGAAAACCGGTCCCTATAACCTGCTGTTCCTGTTCAGCATCGGGATCGACAAAACCCGGGCGATGGGATTGCTGCGCGGGCTGATGGAGTTTAAGCGAGCCTACGATCTCAACCTGCGGGTGAAGAACATGCTGCCGGATCTCTATGCGGAGGATCCTGACTTCTACCGTAATATGCGCATTCAGGATCTGGCCCAGGGGATCCACAGGCTGATCCGTCAGCACGATCTGCCGCGTCTGATGCTTCAGGCGTTCGATGTCTTACCGGAGATGAAGTTTACCCCGCACAAGGCATGGCAGCGCCAGGTGAAAGGGGAGGTCGAAACCGTTGAGCTGGAAAACCTGGTCGGGCGCGTATCGGCGAACATGATCCTGCCCTACCCGCCGGGCGTACCGCTCCTGATGCCGGGAGAGATGATTACCGAAGAGAGTCGGGCCGTGCTCGATTTCCTGCTGATGCTTTGTTCGGTAGGGCGTCACTATCCCGGTTTTGAGACGGATATCCACGGTGCGAAGCGCGACGAAAACGGCGTTTACTGGGTGCGAGTCCTAAAATAAGGGTGACCGCTTGCATGGTGCGGGTTTTCGGTTGTAACGTTCAGGGATCATAAAAAGGAGAAGCTATGCTGGGTTTAAAAGCTGTTCATCATATTGCGATCATTGCGACCGATTACGCGAAAAGTAAGGCCTTCTACTGCGACATCCTTGGCTTCACGCTTATGAGTGAGGCCTACCGCGAGGAGCGCGACTCCTGGAAGGGTGACCTGGCGTTAAACGGGCAGTATGTGATTGAACTGTTCTCTTTTCCTTTTCCGCCTGCTCGTCCGTCCCGCCCGGAAGCCTGCGGCCTGCGCCATCTCGCCTTCAGCGTCGATGACCTGGATAGCGCAGTTAAGCATCTGGAAGCACACGGCGTGACGTGCGAAGCGATTCGCGTCGATCCGTTCACCGACAAGCGCTTTACCTTTTTCAACGACCCGGACGGCCTGCCGCTGGAGCTTTATCAGCAGTAATGTTCGTCCTGTGTGATAATGCCCGCTCAGCTCGGGCATTTTTTATGTGTAATTCCCTATGATCTTACCCGCTATCGCACAAGCCGTTTCACCGTACCGCCAGCTGCTGGTGGGGTTTAGCGGTGGCCTGGATTCCACCGTTCTGCTCCATCGCCTTAAGCGCTGGCGCGATCGGGAACCTGACGTCCAGCTCCGGGCGATGCATATTCATCACGGATTAAGTCCTCACGCAGAGGAGTGGGTGGCGCACTGCGAAGCCTTGTGTGCGGCCTGGGCGATCCCGCTCATCGTTGAACGCGTCATGCTTGCGGAGGAAGGGCTGGGCATCGAGGCGCAGGCACGTAAAGCCCGCTATGCCGCGTTTGCCGGGGCATTACGTACCGGAGAAGCGCTGGTCACGGCCCAGCACCTGGACGATCAGTGTGAAACCTTTCTGCTGGCGCTTAAGCGGGGCAGCGGGCCGGCGGGGCTTTCTGCCATGCCGGCGCGTTCTGAATTTGCCGGCACAACGTTACTGCGTCCGCTGCTTGGCGAGACGCGCGCCTCGCTTGAAGCCTGGGCGCGAGAACATCAGCTGAGCTGGATCGAAGATGAGAGCAACCAGGATGACGGCTATGACCGTAACTTCCTTCGTCTGCGCGTCCTTCCGCTTTTAAGCGAGCGCTGGCCGCATTTCGCCGACGCGACGGCAAGAAGCGCCATGCTGTGCGCCGAACAGGAGTCGCTGCTGGACGAGCTGTTGAGCGGCGAGCTGGCTGGGCTGATTTCTGCCGACGGGGGGCTGGCGATCGCCCCGATGCAAGCGATGAGCCCGGTACGTCGCGCCGCGCTGTTACGCCGCTGGCTTGCCTCTCATCACGCTGCGATGCCGTCGCGGGCGATGCTGAGCCGTATCTGGGACGAGGTTGCCCTGGCGCGGGATGATGCTTCCCCGTGCGTCCACCTGAACGGTTTTGACGTAAGGCGCTACAAAGGGGAACTCTGGTGGGTAAAATCAACGCCTTCACTGACCGATGTGGTGCTCGACTGGCTTTCTCCTGAGCTTCCGCTGATATTGCCCGCTGAGGCTGGACGTGTCTCTATTATACCGTCTGGTCATGTGCGGCTGCCGGAGCCCGGTGAACCGGTAACGGTGCGCTTTAAGGCTGGCGGCATGCTGCATATCGTCGGGCGCAACGGGGGACGCAAGCTGAAGAAAATCTGGCAGGAGTGCAACGTGCCGCCGTGGCAGCGCGACACCACGCCGCTGCTGTTCTATGGTGAAACGTTGATTGCTGCGGCAGGGGTTTTCATTACGGAAGAGGGTTGGACAGAAGAGGGTGTCCGTTTTGAGTGGCAGAAAGCGTAACGGGCAGCCAGGCTGCCCGTTAGTGTCATCAGGATTCGCTCACCACGACGGTGCCGATTTGCGGGTGGCTGAAGCTGGCTATTTTGTCCAGGCGCAGCTCACGCGTCGCACCGGCATCTTCCACTATCAGGTATTCCACATTCTTGCGTGAAACCAGATCGCTGGCTTTTGCCTTCAACACTTCGCCATCTTTTAGCTCCAGCGTCAGTAATAAATGATGCTGGCAGGCGAGTTCGAGGTTGTCATAGTCATCACAATTGATGGGTTGATAAGTATCATTCATCGACATAATCGCTCACCAGTAAATTCGCCGCAGCATAAGCTGCTTTTTCCCTGACCGACTCTGAAAGGCTCTCATCAGAGGCCACTTCATTAAGCACTTTCAATACACAGCCCAACGCGTCCGGGACATACCCCAGATCTCCGCTGGCGATTTCCGCATACCGTTTGCGAATTAACTCACAATAATTATTCACATCCCCTCCCGCCAGCGCACTGACTTACTGTGAGATATCATTAAGCCTACGAAGATAAACTCGGTTTAGCAAGGTGACTATACCATACTCATTTAAGCAATATCAGCGCCTTGATAGCGGTGTATTTATCACCCCATAACAGCCTTTTGCCGCGGTTTTAGCTACAATGAGCGCCTGATTCGAATGGAGTTCTCTCATGGCGCTGAAAGCGACAATTTATAAAGCAGTGGTCAATGTGGCCGATCTTGATCGCAACCAGTTCCTCGACGCGTCGCTTACGCTGGCACGGCATCCCTCCGAAACCCAGGAGCGCATGATGCTGCGCCTGCTGGCGTGGATTAAGTACGCCGACGAGCGTCTGCAGTTTACCCGTGGGTTAAGCGCAGAAGACGAGCCTGAAGCCTGGCTGCGCAACGATCATCTGGGTATCGACTTGTGGATCGAACTCGGCCTGCCTGACGAGCGCAGAATTAAGAAGGCCTGCACCCAGTCCGCTGAAGTGGCCTTATTCGCGTATAATCAGCGTGCTGCGGAGATTTGGTGGCAGCAAAACAAGAGCAAGTGCGGACAGTTTAAAAATCTCACGGTTTGGTATCTGGATGATGAGCAGCTGGCTCAGCTGAGCGAGTTTGCCAGCCGGACCATGGTGTTGCAGGCGACGATTCAGGATGGCGCCATCTGGCTCTCTGGTTCTCAGAATAATCTGGAAATTCATTTGACGGCGTGGCAGCCCGCGTCATGATCGTCTTGTCCCGTAACGTCAGCATTCCTGACAACGAGCTGGAGATTACCGCCATCCGTGCTCAGGGGGCCGGTGGGCAGCACGTCAACAAGGCGTCGACGGCTATCCATTTGCGTTTTGACATTCGGGCCTCGAGCCTGCCAGAGTATTATAAAGAAAGCCTGCTTGCTGCCAGCCATCACCTGATCACCAGCGATGGTGTGATTGTGATCAAAGCCCAGGAGTACCGCAGCCAGGAGCTCAACCGGGAAGCGGCGATAGCCAGGCTGGTGGCGGTCATCAAAGAATTAACGGCAGTACAAAAAAGCCGTCGGGCAACGCGGCCAACCCGCGCATCGAAAGAGCGTCGGCTGTCCTCGAAGGCCCAAAAATCCACAGTGAAAGCACTACGCGGTAAAGTTCGTCGCCCAACAGAGTGACGAAAGGGAACACAATTTTCATAAGGAATTCATTGTGAAAAAAGCATTATGGTCAGCGATGGCAGTGAGCACGCTGTTTGCGCTTTTCGGGTGTAACAACCGCTCCGAAACGCAGATGTTACAACCCACGCAAACGGAAGAGTTAAAACCAATGCAGCAGAGCTGGCGCGGCGTATTGCCTTGCGCAGACTGCGAAGGCATTGAAACGTCTCTGTTCCTGCAAAAAGACGGCACCTGGGTAATGAACCAGCGCTATCAGGGCGCTAAAGAACCCTCGTCATTTGCAACTTACGGAACATGGGCGCGTACGGCTGAGAAGCTGGTTCTGACGGATACCTCCGGTGAGAAAACCTTTTTCCGCGCCAAAGGCGAGGGAATGGAGATGCTTGACCGCGAAGGCAACCCGATTGAATCCCAGTTCAACTACACGCTTGCGCCGGTAAAAGCGGCTCTGCCTGCCACGCCTATGACAATGCGGGGGATGTACTTCTATATGGCGGATGCGGCGATCTTTACCGACTGCGCAACCGGCAGGAAGGTTAGCGTGGCAAACAATGCGCAGCTTGAACGTGATTACGCCGTGGCACGCGGTAATGACAGCAAGCCGGTATTGCTGACGGTTGACGGTCACTTTACGCTTGAAGCAAACCCGGATAGCGGAGAGATGGTGAAAACGCTGGTGGCGGATAAAGGCGCGAAATTTATTGCGGGCAAAGACTGTAACAGTAAATAAGCTGACGTAGCACCATTAAAAAACCCCGCCTGAGCGGGGTTTTTTTGTTTAGCCTTTAATGGCTTTCACCAGGTAATCAAGGATGTCGCCGGTCTTGATCATCTGTTTTTCGCCGCTGCGACGGTATTTGTATTCAATCTCATCGCTGTCAAGGTTACGGTCACCGATAACGACGGTGTGTGGGATGCCGATCAGTTCCATATCGGCGAACATCACGCCCGGACGCTCTTTACGGTCATCCATCAGCACTTCGATGCCCTGAGCACGCAGCTCGGCATACAGCTTCTCGGCCAGCTCCTGCACGCGGTAAGACTTGTGCATGTTCATTGGCAGAATGGCGACCTGGAACGGCGCAATATTGTCCGGCCAGACGATGCCGCGCTCGTCGTAGTTCTGCTCAATTGCCGCAGCCACCACGCGCGTCACCCCGATACCGTAGCAGCCCATGGTCAGGATCTGGTTACGGCCATCTTCGCCCTGAACGGCGGCGTTCAGGGCGCGAGAGTATTTATCGCCCAGCTGGAAGATGTGACCGACCTCGATGCCGCGCTTAATCATCAGGGTACCCTGACCATCCGGGCTTGGATCGCCTGCGACCACGTTACGGATGTCAGCCACTTCCGGCGTCGCCACGTCGCGATCCCAGTTGATGCCGAAGTAGTGTTTACCGTCGATGTTCGCACCAGCGGAGAAGTCGCTCATAGCGGCTACCGTGCGGTCAATAACAACAGGCACCGGCAGATTGACTGGACCCAGTGAACCTGGACCCGCATTGACCACGGCGCGGATTTCCGCTTCCGTGGCGAACGTCAGCGGGCTGGCGACCTGCGGCAGCTTCTCGGCTTTCACTTCGTTCAGCTCGTGATCGCCACGCACCAGCAGGGCAACCAGCGGGTAAGCGCTGCCTTCGGTGGATTTCACCAGCAGCGTTTTCACGGTTTTTTCAACTGGCAGATTGAACTGCTCAACCAGCTCGGCAATGGTTTTCGCGTTTGGCGTATCAACCAGCGTCATCTCTTGCGTTGCCGCAGCACGCGGTTCTTTTGGTGCCAGCGCTTCTGCAAATTCGATGTTCGCCGCGTAGTCTGAAGAGTCAGAGAAGATCACATCGTCTTCACCGCTCTGCGCCAGTACCTGGAACTCATGGGATGCGCTACCGCCGATGGAGCCGGTATCAGCCTGCACAGCACGGAAATCCAGACCCATGCGGGAGAAGATTTTGCTGTATGCCGCGTACATTGCGTCGTAAGTCTCTTGCAGTGATTCCTGAGAGGTATGGAAAGAGTAGGCATCTTTCATCAGGAATTCGCGAGAGCGCATGACGCCGAAACGCGGGCGAACTTCGTCACGGAACTTGGTCTGGATCTGGAAGAAGTTCAGCGGCAGCTGTTTGTAAGAGCTCAGCTCATTACGAATCAGGTCGGTAATAACTTCTTCATGCGTTGGGCCGAGAACGAACGGACGCTCGCCGCGATCGACGAAGCGCAGCAGTTCAGGACCATATTGTTCCCAACGGCCACTCTCCTGCCACAGGTCAGCGGGCTGAACCACAGGCATGGACACCTCGATAGCACCGGCGTTGTTCATCTCTTCACGCACGATGTTTTCGACTTTTTTCAGGACGCGCACGCCGGTCGGCAGCCAGGTATATAACCCGGAGGCCAGCTTGCGGATCATCCCGGCGCGCAGCATCAGCTGATGGCTGATCACTTCGGCGTCGGCAGGCGTCTCCTTCAGAGTGGAGAGCAGATATTGGCTAGTACGCATGTTGTTACGGTTCCATTTCGACGATTGGAACAGGCTGAAACACCAGCCTGACACAAAAAAAGTGGTTTAGTTTACCAGTGTGATAAAGATGCCAAAAGAGAGGAGAACAAAATTACCTTGGTTCAAGGGCAAACACTTCAAAACCTGCCCCGGTGACGCGCCAGCGAACGTTAAAATCCATCAGCCAGACGGCGTACGTTTTTCCTGCTTCCTCTTCTTTACGGTAGGCCGGGCGCGGGTCCTGTGCCAGAACTTCGGTGATGAAATCCCGTAAGCGAGGATAGCGTTTCTCCAGCTGACCGAGCTGTGCGGTTATCTCAGGCGTAAAATACACCGGCATGTCCGCCTGTGGTGCGTCCTGAGCATAACTTGCACGCGCGTTCGGGAGCGCTTCGGCGAAGGGCAAATAGGGCTTGATGTCGATAACCGGCGTGCCGTCGACCAGGTCCAGGCTACCTAACTCCAGTATCACCCGATCTTTCTGGCAGCGTATGCCTTTCAGTTCAACCAGCGACATGCCAACCGGGTTTGGACGGAAGGTCGAGCGCGTTGCAAACACGCCCATTCTCGCATTACCGCCAAGACGAGGAGGACGCACGGTAGGTCGCCAGCCGCCTTCCATCGTCTGGTGAAACACGAACACCACCCATAGATGGCTGAAAGCCTCGAGCCCGCGTACCGCATCGGCCTGATTGTAAGGCGCAATCAGGTGAAGCTCACCGCCGCTTCCGCTGGTGACCAGACCGGGCTGGCGAGGGACGGCGAACTTCTCTTTATAAGGAGAGTGGATAACGCCTATCTGCTCGAACTGAAATGCACTCATTTCGCCGTGATGTTCAGCGCAGAACCGATGCAAACCGCCTGACGGTAGCAGCCCGGCGTGCCGCTGGTGACTTCACAGCTGTGCAGCAGAACCGCGTTAGCTTTCATTTTTGCGGCATTAATCTGCATGCGTTTACGCGCTGTCGGAATATTTGGTGGTGAGTCCTGATTGGTCGCCTGACAGGATTCGCCGCTCACTTCGCCCAGCTCACGGAACGGTTTACCGACGAGTTCGTCCGCTTTCGTGATAATGCGAACCGGCGCAGGGCGAACCACTTTCGGTTTCGCAGGCTCGGTCTTTGGCGGGGTTGCCGTGCTTTGAACAGGTTCAACGGGAGATCTGCTTAGCATAGAACAGCCGCTCAGCATGAGTGCTAAAAGACAGATCGGTAAAGCACGCATAATATTTCCTCAATGGATAATCAAAACGTCAGATATTGAATCAGTTGACTGCACAAATGACAAGACGGGCATAAGCCCGTCCTGATGATATTACACTGAGGTGAGATTACCAGCCTTTAACAGCGCCGCCGTTAAACACTTTGTTGGCTTCCTGGTAAACTTCATCTGACTGATAGGCCTGAACGAATTTCTTCACGTTTTCCGCGTCCTTGTTGTCTTCGCGAGTCACGATCAGGTTAACGTACGGGGAGTCTTTATCTTCAACGAAGATACCGTCTTTGGCTGGCGTCAGGCCAATCTGGCTGGCGTACGTGGTGTTGATAACGGCCAGAGCAATCTGTGCATCGTCCAGAGAACGTGGCAGCTGCGGTGCTTCCAGTTCAACGATTTTCAGATTTTTCGGGTTCTCGGTGACGTCCAGAACGGTTGGCAGCAGGCCAACACCGTCTTTCAGTTTGATCAGGCCCACTTTCTGCAGCAGCAGCAGGGAACGACCAAGGTTAGTTGGGTCGTTAGGTACGGCAACCTGAGAGCCAGGCTGCAGCTCGTCCAGTGATTTAATTTTCTTAGAGTAACCGGCAATCGGATAAACGAAGGTGTTACCGACACCCACCAGTTTATAACCACGATCTTTAATCTGCTGATCCAGGTATGGCTTATGCTGGAAGGCGTTGGCGTCGATATCGCCTTTGCTCAGCGCTTCGTTCGGCAGAACGTAATCGTTGAAGGTCACCAGCTCCACGTCCAGGCCATACTTCTCTTTTGCCACTTTCTGAGCAACTTCCGCAACCTGCTGTTCTGCACCTACGATAACGCCCACTTTAATGTGGTTTGGATCCTTTTCGTCTTGACCGCAACCCACCAGTGCCAGAGAGCCGATCAGCGCGCCTACTGCTGCGAAGGTCTTTAATTTAAACGCCATGTTTTATCCTTAACTCGTAGAGTTTGTGTTGTGTGTAACGTTATTTGTGCGTAACAGCCCGGACGATGCGATCGCCAGAGAACTGGATTAAGTAAACCAGAACAACCAGCAATACCAGAACGGTATTCATCACGGTAGCGTTATATCCAATATAGCCGTACTGGTAACCAATCTGACCTAAACCGCCGGCACCAACGGCACCGCCCATCGCGGAATAACCGACCAGGGTGATAAGCGTAATAGTTGCCGCATTCACCAGCCCTGGCAGCGCCTCAGGCAGCAGAACCTTGCGGACGATCTGCATCGGCGTGGCACCCATCGCACGGGAAGCTTCGATCAAACCGGTTGGGATTTCCAGCAGGGCGTTCTCCACCATACGGGCGATAAACGGCGCAGCACCAACGGTCAGCGGAACGATCGCCGCCTGCAGACCGATAGACGTTCCGACGATCACGCGGGTAAACGGAATCATCCACACCAGTAAAATAATGAACGGGATAGAACGAAAGATGTTCACCAGCGCAGAGAGCGTACGGTACAGCTTCGCGTTCTCAATGATTTGACCCGGACGCGTCACGTACAGCAACACGCCGACCGGCAGGCCAATCACAAAACCAAAGAAGCCAGAGACAAAGGTCATTGCCAGCGTTTCCCAAACGCCGCGAACCAGCAGCCACATCATCGGCTCAGACATAACCCAGTACCTCTACTTTTACGTGATGTTCTTGCAGCCAGGCAATAGCTGCCTGGGTTTCTTCTTGTGTGCCGTGCATTTCTGTCAGCATGATGCCGAACTTCACGCCACCGGCGTAATCCATCTGCGCGCTGATGATGTTGTTGTTCACGTTAAAGCGACGCGCGGTTTCGGAAAGCAGGGGAGCATCAACGGACTGACCGGTGAACTCCATGCGCAGCATCGGGACGCTGTCAGCAGCGGGTTCGGTCTTCAAACGCTCCAGATAGTCTTCCGGGATATCCAGATGCAGGGTGGACTGGATGAACTGCTGCGCCAGCGGGGTTTTCGGATGCGAGAACACTTCACTTACCGTGTCCTGCTCGATCAGTTCACCGTTGCTAATGACCGCCACGCAGTCGCAGATGCGTTTCACCACATCCATCTCGTGCGTAATAAGGAGGATCGTCAGGCCCAGACGACGATTAATGTCTTTCAGCAGTTCCAGAATAGAACGCGTGGTTGCGGGATCCAGTGCGCTGGTGGCCTCATCGCACAGCAGTACCTTAGGATTGCTGGCCAGCGCGCGGGCGATGGCCACACGTTGTTTTTGCCCTCCGGACAGATTTGCCGGGTAGCTATCATGTTTATCGCCCAGACCCACGAGGTCGAGCAGCTCGGTGACGCGACGCTTCACTTCTTCTTTCGGCGTGTTATCCAGCTCAAGCGGTAAGGCAACGTTGCCGAACACGGTGCGGGAAGCCAGCAGGTTAAAGTGCTGGAAAATCATGCCAATCTGACGACGCGCTTTGGTGAGTTCTTTCTCTGAAAGGGCGGTGAGTTCCTGACCGCCAACTTCTACGCTGCCCTGGGTTGGACGCTCAAGCAGGTTAACACAACGGATCAGCGTGCTTTTACCTGCACCCGATGCGCCAATGACGCCATAAATTTGACCAGCAGGAACATGCAGGCTGACATTGTTCAGAGCCTGAATGGTTCGGTTCCCCTGCTGGAACACTTTGGTGATATTGGAAAGTTTAATCATTAGATTATTTTTATCGTATGTAAGTTAGCCGTGGCATTTTCTTCTGCCAGATACGGGTGATGACCGTAAACAAAACGGATGTTAAGGCATCCAGACGTCTAAATCAATCCAACTCTGTACGATGAGCACTTTATTGCGCTGCGATTCATGAGATACTAGTCGAACATGCCTTTTTCAGGAGCAAACCGGTGGCAAAATCAGTACCCGCAATTTTCCTCGATCGTGACGGCACTATTAATGTGGATCACGGTTATGTCCATGAGATTGATGAGTTCGAGTTTATCGAGGGCGTAATAGATGCCATGCGCCAGCTGAAAGAGATGGGGTATGCGCTGGTGGTCGTGACGAACCAGTCCGGTATTGCACGCGGTAAATTCACCGAAGCGCAGTTCGAAACGCTGACGGAATGGATGGACTGGTCGCTGGCCGACCGCGGTGTGGATCTCGATGGCATCTACTATTGTCCGCACCACCCACAGGGAACCGTAGAAGAATATCGTCAGACCTGTGATTGCCGTAAGCCGCATCCGGGAATGTTCATCTCTGCGCAGGAGTTCCTGCACATTGATATGGCGGCTTCTTATATGGTGGGCGATAAACTGGAAGATATGCAGGCAGCTGCAGCAGCGGGTGTAGGGACCAAAATATTAGTGCGCACCGGCAAGCCAGTGACGCCAGAAGCTGAGAATGCGGCGGATTGGGTAATTAATAGTCTGGCCGAGCTGCCAAAAGAGATTAAAAAGCACCAAAAATAGCCTTTCTGGTGAAAAGATGAGCGGTTGAAATAAAAATGCATTTTTCCGCTTGTCATTCCTCGGCGGCCCCCTATAATGCGCCTCCATCGACACGGCGGATGTGAATCACTTCACAAACAGCCCGGTCGGTTGAAGAGAAAAAATCCTGCAATAACGGGTTGACTCTGAAAGAGGAAAGCGTAATATACGCCACCTCGCAACGGTGAGCAAAAGCCGCGTTGCACTGCTCTTTAACAATTTATCAGACAATCTGTGTGGGCACTCAAAGTGACATGGATTCTTAACGTCCTCGGACGAAAAATGAATACCAAGTCTCTGAGTGAACATACGTAATTCATTACGAAGTTTAATTCACGAGCATCAAACTTAAATTGAAGAGTTTGATCATGGCTCAGATTGAACGCTGGCGGCAGGCCTAACACATGCAAGTCGAGCGGCAGCGGAAAGTAGCTTGCTACTTTGCCGGCGAGCGGCGGACGGGTGAGTAATGTCTGGGAAACTGCCTGATGGAGGGGGATAACTACTGGAAACGGTAGCTAATACCGCATAACGTCGCAAGACCAAAGAGGGGGACCTTCGGGCCTCTTGCCATCAGATGTGCCCAGATGGGATTAGCTAGTAGGTGGGGTAATGGCTCACCTAGGCGACGATCCCTAGCTGGTCTGAGAGGATGACCAGCCACACTGGAACTGAGACACGGTCCAGACTCCTACGGGAGGCAGCAGTGGGGAATATTGCACAATGGGCGCAAGCCTGATGCAGCCATGCCGCGTGTATGAAGAAGGCCTTCGGGTTGTAAAGTACTTTCAGCGGGGAGGAAGGCGATAAGGTTAATAACCTTGTCGATTGACGTTACCCGCAGAAGAAGCACCGGCTAACTCCGTGCCAGCAGCCGCGGTAATACGGAGGGTGCAAGCGTTAATCGGAATTACTGGGCGTAAAGCGCACGCAGGCGGTCTGTCAAGTCGGATGTGAAATCCCCGGGCTCAACCTGGGAACTGCATTCGAAACTGGCAGGCTAGAGTCTTGTAGAGGGGGGTAGAATTCCAGGTGTAGCGGTGAAATGCGTAGAGATCTGGAGGAATACCGGTGGCGAAGGCGGCCCCCTGGACAAAGACTGACGCTCAGGTGCGAAAGCGTGGGGAGCAAACAGGATTAGATACCCTGGTAGTCCACGCCGTAAACGATGTCGACTTGGAGGTTGTGCCCTTGAGGCGTGGCTTCCGGAGCTAACGCGTTAAGTCGACCGCCTGGGGAGTACGGCCGCAAGGTTAAAACTCAAATGAATTGACGGGGGCCCGCACAAGCGGTGGAGCATGTGGTTTAATTCGATGCAACGCGAAGAACCTTACCTACTCTTGACATCCAGAGAACTTAGCAGAGATGCTTTGGTGCCTTCGGGAACTCTGAGACAGGTGCTGCATGGCTGTCGTCAGCTCGTGTTGTGAAATGTTGGGTTAAGTCCCGCAACGAGCGCAACCCTTATCCTTTGTTGCCAGCGGTTAGGCCGGGAACTCAAAGGAGACTGCCAGTGATAAACTGGAGGAAGGTGGGGATGACGTCAAGTCATCATGGCCCTTACGAGTAGGGCTACACACGTGCTACAATGGCGCATACAAAGAGAAGCGACCTCGCGAGAGCAAGCGGACCTCATAAAGTGCGTCGTAGTCCGGATTGGAGTCTGCAACTCGACTCCATGAAGTCGGAATCGCTAGTAATCGTAGATCAGAATGCTACGGTGAATACGTTCCCGGGCCTTGTACACACCGCCCGTCACACCATGGGAGTGGGTTGCAAAAGAAGTAGGTAGCTTAACCTTCGGGAGGGCGCTTACCACTTTGTGATTCATGACTGGGGTGAAGTCGTAACAAGGTAACCGTAGGGGAACCTGCGGTTGGATCACCTCCTTACCTTAAAGAACCTGCCTTTGCAGTGCTCACACAGATTGTCTGATGAAAAACAGCAGTAAAAATCTCTGCAGGCTTGTAGCTCAGGTGGTTAGAGCGCACCCCTGATAAGGGTGAGGTCGGTGGTTCAAGTCCACTCAGGCCTACCAAACTCCTTTTAAAGGATGAGCGGTACAGAGATTGCAAAACGATGGGGCTATAGCTCAGCTGGGAGAGCGCCTGCTTTGCACGCAGGAGGTCTGCGGTTCGATCCCGCATAGCTCCACCATCTTTTACTGCAAACACAAGAAAACTTCAGAGTGAACCTGAAAAGGTGCACTGCGAAGTTTTGCTCTTTAAAAATCTGGATCAAGCTGAAAATTGAAACGACACATCTTAATGGTGTGTTCGAGTCTCTCAAATTTTCGCAATCAGAAGTGAAACATCTTCGGGTTGTGAGGTTAAGCGACTAAGCGTACACGGTGGATGCCCTGGCAGTCAGAGGCGATGAAGGACGTGCTAATCTGCGAAAAGCGCCGGCGAGGTGATATGAACCTTTGACCCGGCGATGTCCGAATGGGGAAACCCAGTGTGATTCGTCACACTATCGTTAACTGAATACATAGGTTAACGAGGCGAACCGGGGGAACTGAAACATCTAAGTACCCCGAGGAAAAGAAATCAACCGAGATTCCCCCAGTAGCGGCGAGCGAACGGGGAGCAGCCCAGAGTCTGAATCAGCTTGTGTGTTAGTGGAAGCGTCTGGAAAGTCGCACGGTACAGGGTGACAGTCCCGTACACGAAAGCACACAGGCTGTGAACTCGAAGAGTAGGGCGGGACACGTGGTATCCTGTCTGAATATGGGGGGACCATCCTCCAAGGCTAAATACTCCTGACTGACCGATAGTGAACCAGTACCGTGAGGGAAAGGCGAAAAGAACCCCGGCGAGGGGAGTGAAAAAGAACCTGAAACCGTGTACGTACAAGCAGTGGGAGCACCTTCGTGGTGTGACTGCGTACCTTTTGTATAATGGGTCAGCGACTTATATTCTGTAGCAAGGTTAACCGTATAGGGGAGCCGAAGGGAAACCGAGTCTTAACTGGGCGTTAAGTTGCAGGGTATAGACCCGAAACCCGGTGATCTAGCCATGGGCAGGTTGAAGGTTGGGTAACACTAACTGGAGGACCGAACCGACTAATGTTGAAAAATTAGCGGATGACTTGTGGCTGGGGGTGAAAGGCCAATCAAACCGGGAGATAGCTGGTTCTCCCCGAAAGCTATTTAGGTAGCGCCTCGTGAACTCATCTTCGGGGGTAGAGCACTGTTTCGGCTAGGGGGCCATCCCGGCTTACCAACCCGATGCAAACTACGAATACCGAAGAATGTTATCACGGGAGACACACGGCGGGTGCTAACGTCCGTCGTGAAGAGGGAAACAACCCAGACCGCCAGCTAAGGTCCCAAAGTCATGGTTAAGTGGGAAACGATGTGGGAAGGCACAGACAGCCAGGATGTTGGCTTAGAAGCAGCCATCATTTAAAGAAAGCGTAATAGCTCACTGGTCGAGTCGGCCTGCGCGGAAGATGTAACGGGGCTAAACCATGCACCGAAGCTGCGGCAGCGACGCTTATGCGTTGTTGGGTAGGGGAGCGTTCTGTAAGCCGTTGAAGGTGTGCTGTGAGGCATGCTGGAGGTATCAGAAGTGCGAATGCTGACATAAGTAACGATAAAGCGGGTGAAAAGCCCGCTCGCCGGAAGACCAAGGGTTCCTGTCCAACGTTAATCGGGGCAGGGTGAGTCGACCCCTAAGGCGAGGCCGAAAGGCGTAGTCGATGGGAAACAGGTTAATATTCCTGTACTTGGTGTTACTGCGAAGGGGGGACGGAGAAGGCTATGTTAGCCGGGCGACGGTTGTCCCGGTTTAAGCATGTAGGCGGAGGTTCCAGGTAAATCCGGTACCTTATTAACGCTGAGGTGTGATGACGAGGCACTACGGTGCTGAAGTAACAAATGCCCTGCTTCCAGGAAAAGCCTCTAAGCATCAGGTAACACGAAATCGTACCCCAAACCGACACAGGTGGTCAGGTAGAGAATACCAAGGCGCTTGAGAGAACTCGGGTGAAGGAACTAGGCAAAATGGTGCCGTAACTTCGGGAGAAGGCACGCTGATATGTAGGTGAAGCCCCTGCGGGTGGAGCTGAAATCAGTCGAAGATACCAGCTGGCTGCAACTGTTTATTAAAAACACAGCACTGTGCAAACACGAAAGTGGACGTATACGGTGTGACGCCTGCCCGGTGCCGGAAGGTTAATTGATGGGGTTAGCGGTAACGCGAAGCTCTTGATCGAAGCCCCGGTAAACGGCGGCCGTAACTATAACGGTCCTAAGGTAGCGAAATTCCTTGTCGGGTAAGTTCCGACCTGCACGAATGGCGTAATGATGGCCAGGCTGTCTCCACCCGAGACTCAGTGAAATTGAACTCGCTGTGAAGATGCAGTGTACCCGCGGCAAGACGGAAAGACCCCGTGAACCTTTACTATAGCTTGACACTGAACACTGGTCCTTGATGTGTAGGATAGGTGGGAGGCTTTGAAGCGTGGACGCCAGTCTGCGTGGAGCCGTCCTTGAAATACCACCCTTTAATGGCTGGTGTTCTAACGTAGACCCGTGATCCGGGTTGCGGACAGTGTCTGGTGGGTAGTTTGACTGGGGCGGTCTCCTCCCAAAGAGTAACGGAGGAGCACGAAGGTTAGCTAATCCTGGTCGGACATCAGGAGGTTAGTGCAATGGCATAAGCTAGCTTGACTGCGAGAGTGACGGCTCGAGCAGGTGCGAAAGCAGGTCATAGTGATCCGGTGGTTCTGAATGGAAGGGCCATCGCTCAACGGATAAAAGGTACTCCGGGGATAACAGGCTGATACCGCCCAAGAGTTCATATCGACGGCGGTGTTTGGCACCTCGATGTCGGCTCATCACATCCTGGGGCTGAAGTAGGTCCCAAGGGTATGGCTGTTCGCCATTTAAAGTGGTACGCGAGCTGGGTTTAGAACGTCGTGAGACAGTTCGGTCCCTATCTGCCGTGGGCGCTGGAGAATTGAGGGGGGCTGCTCCTAGTACGAGAGGACCGGAGTGGACGCATCACTGGTGTTCGGGTTGTCATGCCAATGGCACTGCCCGGTAGCTAAATGCGGAAAAGATAAGTGCTGAAAGCATCTAAGCACGAAACTTGCCCCGAGATGAGTTCTCCCTGAGACTTTAAGTCTCCTGAAGGAACGTTAAAGACTATGACGTTGATAGGTCGGGTGTGTAAGCGCAGCGATGCGTTGAGCTAACCGATACTAATGAACCGTGAGGCTTAACCTTACAACGCCGAAGATGTTTTGGCGAAGAGACAGAACAATCAATTTCAGCCTGATACAGATTTAACAGAATTTGCCTGGCGGCTTTAGCGCGGTGGTCCCACCTGACCCCATGCCGAACTCAGAAGTGAAACGCCGTAGCGCCGATGGTAGTGTGGGGTCTCCCCATGTGAGAGTAGGGAACTGCCAGGCATCAAATTAAGTAGTAAGCCGGTGCATTAATCCGGTGGTTACAAGCAGTCTTCGGTGGAGCGGTAGTTCAGTCGGTTAGAATACCTGCCTGTCACGCAGGGGGTCGCGGGTTCGAGTCCCGTCCGTTCCGCCACTTATTAAAAGCCCTGAGCGTTAGCTCAGGGCTTTTTTCTTATCTGACGCTTAATTATTGCGAAATCAGCAAAAATCCTCTGCGTTTTGCGATCTTTTTCTCTATAACAACGCCAGCGATAATCGTCCTCAGTTTACGAACATAACGATTGAGGAATAGTATGACTCTCCCCGCATTTGGTCTGGGCACTTTCCGCCTGAAAGACGACGTTGTTATTGCATCAGTTAAAACCGCACTCGAACTGGGCTATCGCGCGGTTGATACGGCGCAGATCTATGAAAACGAAGCTGCCGTAGGACAAGCTCTCGAAGAGAGTGGTGTACCGCGTAATGAGCTGTTCATCACCACGAAAATCTGGATTGAGAATCTCAGCAAAGACAAGCTGATCCCAAGCCTGAAAGAAAGCCTGAAAAAACTGCGTACTGACTATGTAGATTTGACGCTGATCCACTGGCCATCACCGAATGATGCCGTCTCCGTGGAAGAATTCATGCAGGCATTGCTGGAAGCGAAAAAGCAGGGATTAACCCGCGAAATTGGGATCTCCAACTTCACGATCCCGCTGATGGAAAAAGCTATTGCTGCTGTTGGCGCAGAAAATATTGCGACCAACCAGATTGAGCTGTCTCCGTACCTGCAAAATCGTAAAGTCGTGGACTGGGCAAAACAGCACGGGATCCACATCACCTCATACATGACGCTGGCCTATGGTAAGGCGCTGAAAGATGAAGTGATTACGCGTATCGCTGAGAAACATAGCGCGACTGCCGCGCAGGTCATTCTGGCATGGGCAATGGGTGAAGGTTATGCCGTGATCCCATCTTCAACTAAACGTGAAAACCTGGCGAGCAACCTGTTAGCAACGGATCTTCACCTGGATGCTGACGATAAAAAAGCGATCGCAGCCCTGGAATGCAACGATCGCCTGGTCAGCCCGGAAGGTTTAGCTCCTGACTGGGATTAAGTTTGACCCGCCCTCTGTAACCTGAACCCTCACACAGCTCCTCCGGGAGCTGTTTTTATATGTTCACTCATAAAATCAATAAAGGCACGAATGCGCGTACTCACCGCTCTGTCACTGTAATACACCGCGCTAAAAGGCATTTCGACCGGCAGGCGTTTATCGGCCATCAATTCCACCAGCTCACCCCGGGCAATCTCCTTATCAATCATATAGTCTGACAAGCAGGCGATACCATTTCCTTCAAGGCACAGCTGCTTCAGCGTTTCCCCGCTGTTAGATGACAATCCGCTCGTAATTTCATGAAGTTGACCATCATGACAGGCGACAGGCCAGGTGTTCAGCGATACCGGCTCCGTAAAGCCCAGGCACAGATGCTGCTTCAGTTCTTCAACCGTCTCCGGTTTACCATGTTCAGCAATATACTGTGGCGACGCGATAATTTTACGGTAGCTGGCAAACAGAGGGCGGGCACGCAAGCTTGAATCGGTCAGCGTTCCCGCCCGAATAGCCACATCCACTTTACGCTCGATGAGGTTAATGAACGTCTCTGAGGAGACGAGAGAAAGCGTCATCTCCGGATAGCGTTCGCGGAAAGGTTTAATCAGCGGCATCAGAAAGTGAAGCACAACCGGCGTGGCTGCATCAATGCGCAGTAATCCGCGCGGCGTGCTGCGGGTCTCCATTATCTCGGTCTCCGCTGCGGCCATCTCCTGCAGTACCGACTGCACGCGGCGAAAATAACGCTCTCCTTCTTCCGTCAGGCTCAGCTGTCGCGTCGTTCGGTTGAGCAGACTCACTCCAAGCTTCATCTCCAGTTTTTTTACCGAACGGCTGATGGCTGAGTTAGCCTGTCCCAGCTGTTCGGCCGCGCGGCTAAAGCTGCCGCTTTCAACGACGGCGACAAAGATTGTCAGCTCTTCCGATGTTGCTTTCATTGTTGCACCACCTGCAAAATTCTATTGAGATTTTGACCATTTTTGTTATTTAAGCACTGGCGCATACTGCCTGTCATCTTAATCCTGATGATACGGAGTATTTTATGCCACTGGCGCTACTTGCCCTGACGATCAGTGCCTTTGCAATTGGCACGACCGAATTTGTTATCGTGGGGCTGGTTCCCACTATTGCTAACCAGCTTGCGATCTCGTTACCCTCTGCCGGACTGTTGGTGTCTATCTACGCCCTGGGCGTCGCCGTCGGGGCACCAGTGCTGACGGCACTGACCGGGCGTTTTCCGCGTAAGCAGCTGTTAGTCGCGCTGATGGTGCTATTCACCGCCGGCAACATTCTGGCCTGGCAGGCACCGGACTACACCACGCTGGTGATTGCCCGTCTGTTGACCGGCCTTGCGCACGGGGTGTTCTTCTCGATTGGTTCCACTATTGCAACCAGCCTGGTACCCAAAGAGAAAGCGGCCTCCGCCATTGCGATCATGTTTGGTGGACTGACCGTTGCACTCGTTACGGGCGTACCGCTGGGAACGTTCATCGGACAACACTTCGGCTGGCGCGAAACGTTCCTGGCCGTCTCCTTACTGGGGGTCATCGCCCTGGTGACCAGCCTGCTGCTGGTGCCGTCGAATATTCCAGGCCGGGCGAGCGCCAGCCTGCGCGATCAGCTGAAGGTGCTTACGCATCCGCGTTTGCTGATCATCTACGCGGTAACTGCATTGGGTTATGGCGGCGTATTTACCGCTTTCACCTTCCTGGCGCCGATGATGCAGGATCTGGCTGGCTTCTCCCCCAATGCCGTAAGCTGGATTTTGCTGGGATACGGTATTTCCGTTGCCATTGGTAATATCTGGGGCGGCAAGCTTGCAGATAAGCATGGCGCGGTACCAGCACTGAAATTTATCTTCGCCGCGCTGGTTGTTCTGCTGATGATTTTCCAGTTCACCGCTTCGATACACTACGCCGCGCTGGTCACGGTACTGGTCATGGGGATCTTCGCCTTTGGCAATGTGCCCGGGCTTCAGGTTTACGTTGTCCAGAAAGCCGAGCTTTATACGCCTAATGCAGTGGATGTGGCTTCCGGCCTGAATATTGCCGCTTTTAATATTGGTATCGCGCTGGGCTCCATCGTTGGTGGGCAAACCGTCGAACACTTCGGATTAACCCAGACCCCGTGGATTGGAGCGGTGATTGTCCTGGTGGCCTTCCTGCTGATTGGCCTGAGCGGGCGCCTTGATAAACCTGCTCGCGTCGCGCTGGGTTAATATAAGTAAGCGCTTGCTTACAAAACTGGAAAGCGGTTTCTCAGAAATTGCGTTGAAAGTGTGACCTAAAGTCCCTATAACATTAGAACCAGTCCGTTTTCCGGGCTGGTTCATGTTACAGAGGCTGTTTCCAAAAGTGCGAAAAAATACCTATGCCATGCGTTATGTTGCCGGAATGCCCGCGGAGAGGATCTTGCCTCCGGGGTCATTTGCGAGCATAAGCCAGGCATTACCCGCCGGCACGCCGTTAAGTAGCGATGAGAAAATCCGCGTACTGGTATGGAATATCTTTAAGCAGCAGCGTGCCGAATGGTTATCGGTGCTCAAGAATTTTGGAAAAGATGCCCATCTGGTTCTGCTCCAGGAGGCGCAAACCACCCCGGAGCTGGTACGGTTTGCCACCACGAACTATCTTGCCGCCGACCAGGTGCCTGCATTTGTCCTGCCGCAACATCCCTCAGGCGTGATGACGCTTTCTGCAGCACATCCCGTCTATTGCTGTCCGCTGCGCGAACGCGAACCTATCCTGCGTCTGGCGAAATCGGCGCTGGTGACGGTCTATCCGCTGCCGGATACCCGAATGCTGATGGTTGTGAATATCCATGCGGTAAATTTCAGCCTGGGCGTGGATGTCTACAGTAAGCAGTTACTTCCCATTGGCGATCAGATAGCGCATCACAGCGGGCCCATCATTATGGCCGGTGATTTCAATGCCTGGAGCCGTCCGCGCATGAATGCGCTGTATCGCTTCGCGCGCGAAATGTCGCTGCGTGAAGTTCGTTTTAGCGACGACCAGCGTAAAAAAGCCTTTGGTCGTCCTCTCGATTTCGTCTTCTATCGTGGTTTGAGCGTGCACGATGCCTCTGTTCTGGTGACGCGCGCCTCGGATCATAACCCTCTACTAGTCGAATTCAGTCCCGGCAAACCTGATAAATAATGGTGTGTCAGGTCTGCCGTGGGGCAGGCCTGCGCGGGTGCTGCCCTTTATTTTTCACTCACAAAGGACAGTACGATGACAACAACACACTCCCATCATGACAACGTAGAAAGACAGTTTGGTTCTCAGGCAAGTGCCTATCTGAGCAGCGCCGTTCACGCTTCCGGTCGCGATCTGGTGCGTCTCGGTGAGCGCCTGTCGGCATTTCCGCAGGCGCACGTGCTGGATTTAGGCTGCGGGGCAGGGCATGCCAGCTTCACGGCTGCGCAGCAGGTGGCGCAGGTTACCGCATATGACTTATCCAGCCAGATGCTGGAGGTGGTTGCTGAAGCGGCGAAAGCGAAGGGGCTGAACAACATCAATACGCGCCAGGGCTATGCCGAATCCTTACCGTTTGATGATGCGTCGTTTGAGGTGGTTATCAGCCGTTATTCCGCGCACCACTGGCATGATGTCGGCCAGGCATTACGAGAGGTCAAACGCGTTCTGAAGCCGGGCGGCACATTCATCATTATGGATGTGATGTCACCTGGGCATCCGGTGCGCAATATCTGGCTGCAAACGGTGGAAGCGCTGCGCGACACCTCGCATGTGCAAAACTACGCCAGCGGAGAGTGGTTATCGCTTATCACGGAAGCGGGACTGATTACACGCTCGTTAATCACAGACCGTTTGCCGCTGGAGTTTAGCTCGTGGATAGCGCGTATGCGCACCCCGGAAGCATTAAGTCAGGCGATCAGGCTGTATCAGGAGAGTGCATCCGCGGAGGTAAAGGCGTACTTTGAACTGCAAAACGATGGTTCATTCACCAGCGATACCATCATGGCTGAAGCGCAAAAAGCGGGATAAACAAAAAAGGCACCGAGGGGAATCGGTGCCTTTTTATCTTTCGATCGTGCTATCAGGAGTCTGGCGTAGCACTGTTCTTCACAAACAGCGTCAGCTGGTCGCCAGGTTTCAGATTGTCAGTATCATTGTTCCAGCGCATCACATCCTTGATGTTTACGCCGTGTCGTTTTGCGATACTGGACAGTGAATCGCCCTTGCGCACGCGATAGGTAATGCTATCGCTGTTGCTGGCGAGACGCTGTGCGCTGCTACCTGCACCTACCGTCAGAGTCTGACCCACTTTCAGGCCGGAGCTACGCAGATTATTCCACTGCTGCAGATCTTTCGCATTCACGCCAAGACGTGACGCAATGCCCGAAAGCGTATCACCTGAACGAACCTTATAGCTGCGGCTGTTGACTGATGATGCATCCGCGATCAGCGTTGACTGAACGGCGGCGATTTCACCAGAAGCTAAAGACTCACGTAACTGGTCAGCATGTTTCTGCGGAACCATTACATACTGCGGGCCACTTGCCCCCAGGGTTGAGCCTTTAACGCCAGCATTAAAGGTTTTCAATTTACTTACCGACATACCCGTCATATCAGCAACCTGTTGAATATCAACTGGATTGCTGAGGCGAACACGCGCCAGTGCACGACTTTCGTCTGGTGTTGGCAGTTGTACACCGTAACGCTTGCTGTTCTTGAGAATATCGCTCAAAGCCAGCATTTTCGGTACGTAAATCTTTGTTTCCTGTGGCAGTGAGAGCGACCAAAAATCGGTGGATTTACCCCGTGCTTTATTCGCTTTCATTGCCTTCAGTACACGACCTTCGCCACTATTATACGCTGCGACCGTTAACAGCCAGTCGCCGTCAAACATCTTGTTCAGACGTTGCATCATGTCGAGAGCGGCTGTCGTTGAAGCGACAACATCGCGACGCGCATCATAGTTGCGGGTCTGTTTCAGACCATAGTTTCGCCCTGTGCTCGGAATGATCTGCCAAATGCCTGCGGCATTGGCGCCAGACGTCGCGTGTGGGTCAAAAGCGCTCTCCACTATGGGTAGGAGTACCAGCTCCATAGGCATGTTACGTTTCTTAACTTGCCCGGCTATCCAGTACATATACGGCTCTGCCCGTAACGTTACATCGTGGAGATAGCTCTTATTTCTTAAATACTTCTGTTTCTGTTCGCGAATCCGGGTATTTTCCGGAATTCCCATCTTTAGCTCGTCGCCAATAGAGGTCCACAAGTCTTGATCCTGCGCGAAAGATGTTCCATCGTCCATCCAGCGCGCCGAACTTGCAAACTTCCCTGCTTCCCCTTGACCAGCTGCAGAAAGGCTCTGTGCGTGCTGTTGTACGTTGCTGCCATTCTGTGACTGGCAACCTACAAGCAGGACAGAGGCGAGTAATATCGCTTTTGCCTTCATGTGTGTGTCAATAGTTGCTTAAAAGACGAGCGATGATAACGGCGAAATTTTGAAAAGGCAACCCGCAATTATCTGAAGTTATCTTTCTTTGACCTTAACCATGCAAATCGCTGTTCTGGTTGTTGCAAATTTGTTTCTTGGTTAATTTTATTAATTAAATCAGTATCATCTGTTCGTAAAAATAAATTAATTTGGCGCTCGTTTTTCAGAATTACGGGGAGTGTTTTTTGGTTTTTTGCACGTAACTCCTTCACTTTGTGATAATAATCCTGAATCGCCCGATCCTCAGGCAACAGGCTGACGGCAAACTTCATATTTCCTAATGTATACTCATGAGCGCAACAAATAACGGTGTCATCGGGCAATGAGTTAATCTTCTGTAAAGACTGGTACATTTGCGCTGGCGTACCTTCAAACAATCTTCCGCAGCCTCCGGAGAACAAGGTATCGCCGCAAAAAAGATAAGGCTTACTGTAGAAACACAGATGTCCCAAAGTGTGACCCGGTGTAGCAAATACGGAAAACTCCCACTCACGTATGAGGATATTTTCGCCTTCTTCGACTACATGCGTGATTCCCTTATCTTGTGCTTCTGCCGGTCCGTAAACCGCAAGATGCGGAAAATGAGCGTGCAGTTCAGGCACGCCGCCAGTGTGATCGTTATGATGATGCGTCAACAGAATGGCTTCTGGCTGCCAGTCGTTCTCTTTTATTGCGCGCAGAACAGGGGCCGATTCTCCGGGATCGACAATGACGCATCGACGATCGTCGTCAACCAAAACCCAGATGTAATTGTCCTGAAACGCTGGAATACTGATAAGATTCATACATTACCTCTTATAGCGTGGCGGGTGTTTTGATGAAACCGGCAAGGATACCTCAGACTGTCGCAGCACCGGAACGTTGGGCGGAATTGCCCTGGGGTGAATATTATCGCGAAGCGTTAGAACAACAGCTGAAGCCCTGGCTCGCGAAAATGTATGGCTTTCACCTGCTTAAGATTGGCAATCTCAGCGCGGAAATCAATACCGAAAGCTGCGCTATCTCGCATCAGGTCAACGTCTCTCTCGGCGGATCGCCGGTTCAGGTAAAAGCAGATCCGTTGCATCTGCCGTTTGCGGAAAAATCCGTTGATGCGTGTTTACTCGCTCACACGCTGCCCTGGTGCAGCGATCCGCATCGTCTGCTTCGTGAAGCCGATCGCGTGCTTATTGATGACGGCTGGCTGGTACTTAGCGGATTCAATCCGTTAAGCCTGATGGGGCTGCGTAAGCTGGTGCCGGTGCTACGCAGGAATCCACCTTACAACAGCCGGATGTTCACCATGATGCGCCAGCTCGACTGGCTTTCACTGCTGAACTTTGAAGTGCTCTGCTACGGTGGTTTTCAGGTGCTGCCCTGGGCGCGTCAGGGTGGCGTGGTGCTGAGCACCCATTTCCCCGCCCTGGGCTGTTTGCAGTTTATCGTCGCGCGTAAGCGAACCATTCCCCTTACCCTTAACCCCATGAAGCAGAGCAAATCGAAAACGCCAATCCGCCAGACCGTTGGCGCCACGCGGCAATACAAAAAGCCGTGATCAGGATTCGGGCTGATAGCCCGCGTCCTCATGCGCAGGGTTAGCGGCCGCCGCACGCGCCAGCTCGTCACAACGTTCGTTTTCCGGATGGCCGGCGTGCCCTTTAACCCACTCCCATTTAATCTGGTGCTGACCCAGCGCAGCATCAAGACGTTTCCAGAGATCGACGTTCTTGACCGGTTTCTTATCGGCGGTTTTCCAGCCGCGTTTTTTCCAGTTATGGATCCACTGGGTGATCCCCTGACGCACGTACTGACTGTCGGTACTTAACACCACGTCACAATGTTCTTTTAATGCCTCCAGCGCCACGATGGCCGCCATCAACTCCATCCGGTTGTTGGTGGTCAGAAAATAGCCTTCACTAAAGGTTTTTTCGTGCTGGCGATAGCGCATAATCGCGCCGTAGCCGCCGGGCCCTGGGTTACCGAGACAAGAGCCATCGGTGAAAATTTCTACCTGTTTACGCATCTCTGGTAGACTTCCTGTATTCGAAACGTTCAGTTAAACGATAAGTCTGACATAAATGACCGCTATGAGCACTGCAATTACTCGCCAGATCGTCCTCGATACCGAAACCACCGGTATGAACCAGATCGGCGCGCACTACGAAGGGCATAAGATCATCGAGATCGGCGCCGTTGAAGTGGTGAACCGTCGTCTAACGGGGAACAACTTCCACGTTTACCTCAAGCCCGATCGGCTGGTGGACCCCGAAGCGTTCGGCGTTCACGGGATTGCCGATGAGTTCTTGCTGGATAAGCCGACGTTTGCGGATGTGGCTGACGAGTTCCTGGAATACATCAAGGGCGCTGAGCTTGTCATCCATAACGCCTCGTTCGATATCGGCTTTATGGACTATGAATTCAGCAAGCTTAATCGTGATATCCCGAAGACGAACACCTTCTGTAAGGTGACGGACAGTCTGGCGCTGGCAAGGAAGATGTTCCCCGGCAAGCGTAACAGCCTGGATGCACTCTGCTCGCGCTACGAGATAGACAATACCAAGCGAACGCTCCACGGGGCGTTGCTCGATGCCCAGATCCTGGCCGATGTCTATCTGACGATGACCGGCGGGCAGACGTCAATGAAGTTCAGTATGGAAAATGAGTCGCAGCAGACCCAGGGTGAAGCGGGCATTCAGCGTGTTGTTCGTCAGGCCAGTCGGCTACGGGTTGTTTTAGCCAGTGATGAAGAGCTGCTTAACCACGAATCCCGTCTTGATCTGGTGCAGAAGAAGGGCGGCAGCTGTCTGTGGCGTGCCTGAAAAAGCGCCGGAATGCCTGTAAAATCATCGGTTGGGCGATTTTTGCAGCAAACGATTCAAAACGCGAGAAAAAGCGTTGACGAGATCGGAGGCGCACCGTAATATGCGCCTCGTTCCCCAAACGGGAACAGTGGAGCGGTAGTTCAGTCGGTTAGAATACCTGCCTGTCACGCAGGGGGTCGCGGGTTCGAGTCCCGTCCGTTCCGCCACTATTCAGAAGGCCTGAATCAGAAATGATTCAGGCCTTCGTCGTTTCAGCATTCTGTAATCTCATCCTCTCTCTTATCGTTAACAAAAAGTTAATGTCTATAGTGCAATTAATTAACAATTGCACAGGTGTAGTGCGTTATTTGCACTGTTATTGTGCATTTTGCCACCGCGCCTCTCTTCAGACCTCATTCAGAATGTGTCTTTCTGTAAAAATAATTCACGCAGAATCATTTGGTTATCTCCCGCTTGCCAAAAAAATACCGAACCAATTACGTATTGGTTTGGTTATTGCTTAATCATTAGCACGATAAGCTTCATTCCATATCAATAACTTATCGTTAATAAAAATAAAGCAATGATGAAAGCGAGCGAACCAATATGGAAAAACCGTCACGGTTTCTGGCCAATTCCAGCACCGCGCTTGAGCAGTTGCGCGGGCTAATCAACCAGCATGAGTCAACACCAGGCATACCGCTGCCCACGGAACGTGAGCTGTCGGACACACTCGGCGTAGGACGACGTGAAGTGCGTCGTGCGCTCGACGTGCTGGAAGAAGAGGGGCGCATCTGGCGTAAGCAGGGCAAAGGGACCTTTATTGGCCCGGCGGCACCCGTTGAACCGCTGGCCCTTCAGGGATTGGTTCAGCAGACCAACCTTCTGGAAGTGATGGAAGCTCGTCTACAGCTCGAACCCGGCTTAGCCCGGCTTGCGGCACTGCGTGCCACCAGGGAAAACCTCGCGCTCATGCAGCGCATGCTGGAACGCATCGACAAGGTCAGCCCGGACGACCGCGATCTCAACGAACTCTGGGACAGCGCTTTTCACCGGGCGATTGCCGAGGCTGCGGGCAACCGCCTGATGCTCGGCCTGTTTGATGCCATTGATGCCGTCAGACGTGAACCGGGCTGGCAGCATCTGCGTGAATTAGCCCGCACGCCCGAACGTGTCGACAGCTATAACGACCACCACCATAAGATCATGTCTGCGATTATCCATCGCCAGCCTAATGAAGCCGCGGCCGCCATGCGCGAACACCTGCTCAGCCTGCAAACCGCCCTGATTCAGGCGATCCACCTCGAGGACGACTTCACGCCATGACGACAATCCCCTTTAAGGACGCCACGCCCGTATTGCAAGTAAAAAACCTCAACGTTACGTTCGCGGGCTCGCCGGTAAGCGTGCTTGACGGTATCTCGTTGACCGTCAGGGCGGGCGAAACGCTGGCGCTGGTGGGAGAATCCGGCTGTGGGAAAAGTATCACCTCCCTGGCGCTGATGGGGTTACTGCCCGCCAGCGCACGGATCGTCAGCGGGGAGATGCAGTTTCGTCGCCACGATCTGCGCAAGCTCTCGCCGCGGGAATATGCCGACCTGCGCGGTAGCGAGCTGGCGATGATTTTCCAGGAGCCGATGACCTCGCTCAATCCGGCATTTACGCTGGGGGATCAGCTGAGCGAAGCGGTTATGCGACACCAGAACGTCTCGCGCGCAGAGGCGATGAAGGTCGCGCTGCAGATCCTCGATAAAGTGCAGATCCCGGCGGCAGAGATGCGCCTCAAGGCTTATCCTCACCAGCTTTCCGGCGGCATGCGCCAGCGGGTGATGATTGCAATGGCGCTGATTAACCACCCCAAACTGCTGATTGCCGACGAACCGACCACTGCGCTCGACGTCACCATCCAGGCGCAAATCCTCGCCTTGCTCAACACCTTAAAAGAGGAAACCGGCACGGCGGTACTGATGATCACCCACGATTTGGGCGTGGTGGCAGAAGTCGCCCAGCAGGTAGCGGTGATGTATGCCGGACAGGTAGTGGAGCAGGGGAGCGTGGAGGCGATATTTGCCGATCCGCAGCATCCGTACACCATCGGCCTGATGGGCTCGATTCCCTCCCTTGGCGCACGCAAGGGCCAGCTCTCCACCATTCCCGGCGCGGTCCCGCTCCCGGAATCCATGCCGCAAGGCTGCCGTTTTGCGACGCGCTGTCCGTTTGCGCAGTCGCGCTGCCATGATGAAAAACCGCAGCTCACCACGCTCGGCGCGGGCCATCGGGTCGCCTGCTTCCGCGTGCCGCTCGAACATCACATTGCCCTGGGAGAGACCGCATGACCACGCCCATACTTGAAGCCCGTGACCTCAGCAAGCTTTTCCCAGGCCCCAAAAAGCTCTTTACTCCGGCACGGTTTGTCACGGCGGTCGATCGCGTGTCGCTTGCCGTCATGCCGGGCGAAACGCTGGCGATTGTCGGCGAGTCCGGCTCCGGAAAATCCACGCTTGGCCGTCTGCTGCTGCGCCTGCTGGCCGCCAGCGAAGGGCGCGTATTTTATCAGGGGGAAGAGATCACCCACGCCTCGGGCGCGCGCCTCAATCAGCTCCGCCGCGAGCTGCAGATCATCTTTCAGGATCCCTTCGCGTCCCTGAACCCACGCATGACGGTGGAGCAGATCGTCGGCGAGCCGCTGTGGCTGCACCAGAACATGAAGAAAGCGGACCGCCAGTACCGCGTTGCCGAGCTGCTTAAAACCGTGGGCTTGCCTGCCGCCTGGGCCGGGCGCTATCCGCACGAGTTTTCCGGCGGACAACGCCAGCGTATCGGCATTGCGCGCGCGCTGGCCTCGGGACCGAAGCTGCTGCTGGGGGATGAGCCGGTTTCCGCGCTGGACGTCTCCGTCCAGGCGCAGGTGGTTAACCTGCTGGAGAGCCTGAAGAACCAGCTGGGGCTGACGATGGTGATTGTCGCCCACGGTCTGGCGGTGATCCGCCACATGAGCGATCGCGTGGCGGTCATGTATCTCGGGCAAATCGTCGAGCTCGCCACCGTTGACGAGATTTTTGACGCGCCGCTGCATCCCTATACTCAGGCGCTGATCGCCTCGGCGCCGCAGATGCAGCCGGGCACTGAACGCGACGCACCGCTGCTGCAGGGGGATCTGCCCAACCCGGCCAGCCCGCCGTCCGGCTGTCGTTTCCACACCCGCTGCCCGTACGTCACCGACGAATGCCGCCAGGTTGAGCCGATCAATCAGGTGCTCGACGGTGGACGTCAGGTTGCCTGCCATCGCTGGCAGGAGATCAACCGCGATCGCAGCGTTATTCAGATCGCACCGCCATCCGCCGCTTTTCTGCGCCGCCGCGCGCTGTTTGAACACGCGGCCACTCACTCCTCCCTTCCTTCAAGGAACTCATGATAATGACAATCCGTAATTCTCTTTTGACCGTACTGGGAAGCGTTATGTTGCTTGGCGCGGCGCTGCCCGCTCATTCTGAAAGCGTGCTGCGAATCGGCCTGGGAGCAGACCCGGACATGCTCGACCCGCATCTGGCGCGTACCTACTATGGCCGCTTCGTCTTCGCCTCCCTGTGCGACAGGCTGGTGGACGTGGATGAAAACCTGAAGGTCGTCCCCGGTCTGGCCAAAGACTGGGCGTGGAGTGACGACGGTAAAACCCTGACGCTCATTCTGCGCGAAGGCGTCACCTTCCACGACGGTGAGAAATTCGATGCTGCCGCGGCAAAATACAACCTCGACCGCGCCCTGACCTTAAAAGGCTCTCTGCGTAAAAGCGAGATCTCCTCCGTTGAATCGGTAGAAGTCACCGGCCCGATGCAGATTGCGCTGCACCTGAAAACGCCTGATGCCGCGCTGCTGATGCAGCTCACCGACCGCGCGGGCGCGATGATGGCCCCTGAGGCGGCGAAAAAGCCTGACTTTGCCGCCCATCCCGTCTGTTCTGGCCCGTATAAATTCGACAGCCGCGTGTCCCAGGACCGCATCGTTTTGAGCCGCTTCGACAACTACTGGAACAAAGACGCCTACCACTTCGACAAAATTATCTATCTGCCGATCCCTGATGCCTCCGTGCGTCTGGCGAACCTGCGCGCGGGGGATCTCGACCTGACCGAAGGCATCGCCGCCAGCGACGTGAAAACCGTCGAAGCCGACAGCAAGCTGGCGCTGGCGAAGGTAACTGGCCTGGGCTATCAGGGCATTACCTTCAACATCAACAACGGCAAGGTGCCGGCTAACGACCCGTTCAAAGATGCCCGCGTGCGCGAGGCCTTCTCGCAGGCTATCGACCGCGATGCGTTAAACCAGGTGGTCTTTGAAGGACTGTATACGCCAGCCAACCAGGCGTTTTCACCGGTGAGTCCGTATCACGTCAACCTGCCGGTCCCGCCGCGTGACGTCGACAAGGCCAAAGCGCTGCTGAAAGCGGCAGGCATTACCGCGCCGCTAAACGTCAACCTGCTGGTGCCGAACAACCCAACCTCACAGCAGGTGGGGCAGGTGCTGCAGGCGATGGTCGCCGAGGCGGGCTTTAACCTGAACCTGCAGATGACCGAATTCGCCACGCTGCTCGACCGCCAGCAGAGCGGGGATTATCAACTGAGCTTCTCCGGCTGGTCGGGGCGCCCGGACCCGGACGGCAGCATCTACGGCTTTATCAACAGCAAAGGCACGCTTAACGATGGCCGCTACAGCAACGCGCAGGTCGATGAGTGGCTGATCCAGGCGCGCCAGAGCACCGACCAGGCCGCGCGCCAGCCGCTGTACGACAAGGTGGTGAAGCAGCTGCAAACGGATATGCCGATTGCCTACCTCTACTTCGAGCCGCGCATTTTTGGCCTGAACAAAAGCGTGCAGGGCTTTAAGCCATACCCGGACGGCATCGTGCGTCTGGCGGGTTTGACGCTGGCGAAATAAACGTCCTGAGGAGAACCCATGCTGGAACTGATTTGCAAACGTCTGCTGCTGGCTATTCCGACGCTACTGCTGGTGAGCATGATGGTATTCGGGCTGCAAAAGCTGCTGCCCGGTGATCCGCTGATTGCCATGGCCGGCGAGGAGCGCGATCCGGCGGTCATCGCCCAGCTGCGTGCGGAGCTGAATCTCGATGCGCCGATCCCCGTGCAGTATTTCCACTGGCTGACGCGGGCGCTGCAGGGCGATCTGGGCGTCTCCTTACGTACGCATGAACCGGTGACGCAGCTGATCGCCAGCAAGCTGCCGGTCACGCTGGAGCTGTCGCTGCTGGCGATGATTATCGCGCTGGTGTTTGGCATCAGCATGGGGATCCTCGCGGCGGTGAACAAAAACAGCTGGGTCGATCACGGGGCGAACTTCGTGGCGATCTCGGGGATCTCGATCCCGCACTTCTGGCTGGGGATCCTGCTGATTCTGGTCTTTTCGGTAAACCTGCAGTGGCTCCCCGCGTCCGGCTATGTGCCGTTCAGTGAAGATCCGCTCCAGAACCTGCGCACGCTGCTGCTCCCCGCATCCGTGCTCGGAACGGGTCTCGCGGCAACGCTGATGCGCCACACCCGCGCCTCGATGATTGCCGTGCTGAAGGCGGACTATATCCGCACCGCGCGGGCGAAAGGGCTACTACCGAAAGCGGTGATCCTGAAGCACGCCTTTCGCAACGCGCTGGTGCCGGTAATCACCCTCACCACGCTGCTGTTCGGCGAGCTGCTGGGCGGTGCGGTGCTGACCGAGCAGGTTTTCACCATTCCGGGCTTTGGCAAGATGATCGTCGACTCGGTGTTCAACCGTGACTACGCGGTGGTGCAGGGCGTAGTGCTGATTGTGGCAATCGGCTTCCTGCTGCTCAACCTGCTGGCGGACGTGCTCTACGTCCTTATCAATCCGAAAATGCGAGGGTAACCATGGCGGAACTGACGACGCAAACCGTTGTGCCTGCGCTGCCGCGGGCGCAAAACCGGGTGCTGAAGAAATTCCTCGGCAATAAAAGCGCGGTGATCGGTGCGGTGGTGGTGGGTTTCTTTGTGCTGGTGGCGCTGCTGGCGCCGTGGATCGCCCCTTTCGATCCGGTTAAAGCTAACTTCCTGGCGGTGCGCAAAGCGCCGTCGGCGATGTACTGGTTCGGCACCGACGAACTGGGGCGCGACATTCTATCCCGCATTATCTGGGGGGCGCGCACCTCGCTGATGGCGGGCTGTATGTCGGTCGTTATCGCGGTGGTTATCGGCGTGCCGCTGGGGCTGGTGGCGGGCTACTTCCAGAAGATGTGGGACGGCGTGATCTCGCGGTTTATCGAGGCGCTGCTGGCGTGTCCGTTCCTGATCATGGCGATCGCGCTGGGAGCGTTTTTGGGCCCGAGCCTGACGAACGCCATGATCGCCATCGGTCTTTCGGCGATGCCGATCTTCGCCCGCCTGACGCGCGGTCAGGTGATCGCTATTCGCAACGAAGAGTATATCGACGGCGCGCGGGCGATTGGCCTGCCGGATCGCTGGATCATCATCAAATACGTCCTGCCCAACGTGATGTCGCCGATCCTGGTGCAGGCCACGCTGGCGATTGCCTCAGCGATTATCGCCGAAGCCAGCCTGTCGTTTTTAGGGCTGGGGCAGCAGCCGCCCAATCCGTCCTGGGGCTCAATGCTCAACACCGCGAAAGGGTTTCTTGAGCAGGCGCCGTGGATGTCTGTTTTCCCCGGCGTGGCGATTTTCCTTGCCGTGCAGGGCTTTAATTTACTTGGCGACGGGCTGCGCGATGCGCTCGATCCGCGCCACGACTAAGGAGTCATGATGACCAAAGCGCTTGATTTTACGTCCGGTTACGCTTCACGACGCCCGCCAATGATGGGCCATAATGCTGTTGCCACGTCGCAACCCCTGGCGGCGCAGGCGGGGATGAAAATGCTGCAGCTGGGCGGCAACGCCGTTGATGCGGCCATTGCCACCGCGATGGCGCTGACGGTGGTAGAGCCGACCGGTAACGGGATCGGCAGCGACGCCTTTGCCATCGTCTGGGACGGTGAAAAGCTGCACGGCCTGAACGCCTCCGGTCGTTCGCCTGCGAGCTGGCATGCGGATCTGTTTGCCGGTAAAACCGCGGTGCCGGAAATCGGCTGGGACGCGGTGACCGTGCCGGGGGCGGTATCCGGCTGGGTCGCGCTGGCGGAACGCTTCGGCACGCTGCCGCTGACCACGCTGGCGCAGCCCGCCATTGACTACGCGCGCAACGGTTTCCCGGTCTCCCCGCTGATTGGGCATCTCTGGCAGCGCGGCTATAGCAAGCTGAAAGATCAGCCGGGCTTCAGCGCCTGCTTCGCGCCGGAAGGCCGCGCCCCGCGCGTGGGGGAAATCTTCCGTAACCCGGCGCAGGCGAACTCGCTGGAGCTGATCGCCCGCACCAACGGCGAAGCCTTTTACCGCGGCGAGCTGGCGCAGAAAATTGCTGCCTTCGCCAAAGAGCATGGCGCGCACCTGACGGCCGAGGATCTGGCGAGCCATCGCGTGGACTGGGTAGAGCTGCTGTCGCGCGACTTCGCGGGCGGTTCGGTGCAGGAGCTGCCGCCAAACGGCCAGGGGATCGCCACGCTGATTGCGCTCGGCATTCTTGAGCAGTGCGGCATTGAGAAGCATCATCCGGATTCCGTGCAGTCCCTGCACCTGTCCATTGAGGCGATGAAGCTGGCGCTGGCGGATCTCGACCGCTACGTGGCGGATGAAGATCATATGGCGTTCGCGGCGAAAGAGCTGCTGAGCGACCATTATCTGAAGTCACGCGCGGCGCTTATCGATCATGACAAGGCGTCCGATTTTGTCTACGGTTCCCCGACCCAGAGCGGCACGGTCTACATCAGCAGCGCGGACGCCAGCGGAATGATGGTCTCGTTTATTCAGTCCAACTATATGGGCTTTGGATCAGGCATCGTGGTGCCTGACACCGGCATCAGCCTGCAAAACCGGGGCTGTGGTTTTTCGCTTGATCCCAGTCATCCGAACGCGCTGGCGGGCAGCAAGCGCCCGTTCCACACCATCATTCCGGGCTTTGCGATGGACGGCAACGGCCAGCCGCTGATGACCTTCGGCGTGATGGGCGGCCCGATGCAGGCGCAGGGGCACATGCAGATGGCGCTGCGCATTATGCTGCACGGGCAAAACCCGCAGGCGGCAATCGACGCCCCGCGCTGGCGCGTGGTGCAGGGCAGGGAGGTGATCGTTGAATCGACGTTCGATCGCAACACGATTTCCGCCCTGCGCGAGCGCGGACATCAGATTGTGGTGGAAGATCCGCTTCAGGATTACAACTTCGGTGGCGCGCAGGTAATTTACCGCCTGCCGGAAGGACACTACGTGGCCGCGACGGAAAGCCGCAAGGACGGGCAGGCGCTGGTGAGTTAATATTTTATCCTCCCTCTCCCTTTGGGAGATGGGCGGGGTGAGGGGATAATTTCACTCAATGCTAAACGGATCCGCATCCTGCCACGCCGGGAACTTCTCCCGGTACTCCTTCAGCGCCGTCAACGACAGTTCGGCATCAATGCGCGTTGCCTGGTGCGGCTCGGCGGTGGCGATGATCTCGCCCTGCGGATTCACCACCCGGCTGTCGCCGCGATAGTGATGCCCGTTACCGTCCGTCCCCACGCGGTTGCAGCCCACCACGTACGCCTGGTTCTCTATCGCGCGCGCCACCAGCAGCGACTGCCAGTGCAGGGAGCGCGGTGCAGGCCAGTTGGCAACATACAGCGCCAGGTCGTAATCGTTGCGGTTACGCGACCACACCGGGAAACGCAGGTCGTAGCAGACCAGCGGCAAAATACGCCAGCCGCGCCATTCAAACACCACGCGCTCGTTACCGGCTTCATAGTGATGATGCTCATCCGCCATGCGGAACAGGTGGCGTTTATCGTAGAAATGCACTTTCCCTTCCGGCTCCACCAGCAGGAAGCGGTTCACCGGCCCGCGTTCGGTCTGCAGAGCGGCGCTTCCGGCAATCAGCGCGTTGGTCTGCTGCGCTTTGGCGTGCATCCAGGCGACCACCTCATCCTGAGGCATTGACTGTTTTGCCGCTTCCATGGCGAAGCCGGTGGTGAACATTTCCGGCAGGACAATCACATCACGCCCGGTAATGTCTTCCAGTTGACGATCAAAGTGGCGCAGGTTGGCGGGGCCATCCATCCACACTAAAGGTTGCTGCAAAATAGAAATCTTCAGACCAGGCACAATTCAGACTCCTCAAACGACCACTTTTTGACACTGTAGCACGACATAACGAGAAAATGTGGCAATAAAAAACCCCGCGCGAGGCGGGGTTTGTATAAGCGAAACGCGTTATGCCGCTTCAGGTTTGCGGTGCTTCTCCGGCAGCTTTACCGGCTGCGTCGCCAGCTCGTCCGGTTCGAAATCATCCACGTTAATGCTGCGCAGACGGCTCTCTTCGGCTTTCACCAGCAGAGCGGCTTCATCTTTATTGATAATACCGCCTGCGAGCGCCTGTTTTGCCAGTTCGTCCAGACGGGTAAACGGCAGGTTTTTGCCCAGCTGTTTACAGATCTTCTGATGAATCGGGTC
Organism: Enterobacter sp. N18-03635; assembly: GCF_004006055.1. Classification (NCBI taxonomy): domain Bacteria; kingdom Pseudomonadati; phylum Pseudomonadota; class Gammaproteobacteria; order Enterobacterales; family Enterobacteriaceae; genus Enterobacter; species Enterobacter sp. N18-03635. The sequence continues at coordinate 897,697 of NZ_CP034769.1, forward strand.
GGCTGCCATCACGTCCAGCAGCGCCTCTTCCAGCAGACCCACCGGGTTATGCTGCGTCGGTGCCAGATACTGACCGCGACCGATGCGGGAGCGGGTTGCGCTCGGAACCTGCAGGATCTTCGCCACCTTGTGGTCCAGCTTGTCGGACGGCGCCAGATGGTGACGACCGGTCGGGAAGATCACCGCGCGCAGGGCACCCGCCACGAAGCGGTTCGGGAAGTTTGCCAGCAGATCGTCAATCGCCTGTTCAGCCTGATACATCGCATCCTGAACGCCCCAGTGTACCAGCGGCAGATCCGCTTCCTGACGGCCTTCATCGTCGTAGCGTTTCAGGACCGCAGAGGCCAGGAAGATCTGGCTCAACACATCGCCCAGACGGGCAGAGATACGCTCGCGACGCTTCAGGCTGCCGCCCAGCACCGCCATGGAGACGTCAGACAGCAGGGCCAGGTTGGCGCTCAGACGGTTCAGATGCTGGTAATAACGTTTGGTTGCATCGCCGGTCGGCGTGGCGCTGGTAAGACCGCGCGTCAGGCCCAGCCAGAAGCTACGTACCTTGTTGCTGCCCACGTGACCGATATGTTTGAACAGCAGCTTATCGAAGGCATCCACGTCGTTGTTCTGCGCAGCGGCCATCTCTTCCAGCACGTACGGATGGCAGCGAATTGCGCCCTGACCGAAGATCATCATGCTGCGGGTCAGGATGTTTGCCCCTTCCACGGTGATGGCAATCGGTGCGCCCTGATAGCCGCGCGCCAGGAAGTTGCCTTCGCCGAGCATAATGCCTTTACCGCCCGCGATATCCATCGCGTCAATAATTGACTGCTGCGCGCGGTGGGTACAGTGGTACTTCACAATGGCCGACAGTACGGCTGGTTTTTCGCCCAGCATAATGCCGTAGGTAATCAGCGTGGCGGCAGCGTCCATCACGTAGGCGTTGCCCGCGATACGCGCCAGCGGCTCTTCGATACCTTCCATCTTTCCGATGGAGATTTTGAACTGACGACGGATGTGCGCGTAGGCACCAATCCCCATCGCCACAGACTTCAGACCGCCGGTTGAGTTCGACGGCAGTGTAATGCCGCGGCCCACAGACAGACATTCCACCAGCATACGCCAGCCCTGACCGGCCATTTTCGGACCACCGATGATGTAGTCAATCGGTACAAAGATATCCTGGCCGCGGGTCGGACCGTTCTGGAACGGTACGTTCAGCGGGAAGTGACGACGACCAATTTCAACGCCTGGGGTAGAGGTTGGGATCAGCGCACAGGTAATGCCCAGATCTTCTTCGCCGCCCAGCAGTCTTTCCGGATCAGAGAGCTTAAAGGCCAGACCCAGCACGGTGGCGATAGGCGCCAGGGTGATATAACGCTTGTTCCAGGTCAGGCGCATGCCCAGTACCTGCTCGCCCTGCCACTCGCCCATGCAGACCACGCCGGTATCCGGGATCGCGCCCGCATCGGAGCCCGCTTCCGGGCTGGTCAGCGCGAAGCAAGGGATTTCCTGACCGCGTGCCAGACGCGGCAGGTAGTGATCTTTCTGCTCTTCAGTACCGTAATGCTGCAGCAGTTCGCCCGGGCCTAAGGAGTTAGGCACGCCAACGGTAATCGCCAGGATCCCGGAGACGCCCGCCAGCTTTTGCAGGACGCGAGCCTGAGCGTAGGCGGAGAACTCCAGGCCGCCGTACTCTTTCTTAATGATCATCGCGAAGAAGCGATGCTCTTTCAGGTACGCCCACAGTTCCGGCGGCAGGTCGGCCATTTCATGGGTGATGGCAAAGTCGTTTGCCATGCGGCACGCTTCTTCAACCGGGCCGTCAATAAAGGCCTGTTCTTCAGCGGTCAGGCGCGGCTGCGGATAGTTATGCAGCTTTTTCCAGTCCGGGTTGCCCTGGAACAGATCGCCTTCCCACCAGGTAGTGCCTGCGTCAATCGCTTCTTTCTCGGTACGCGACATTGGCGGCATCACTTTGCGAAAGCCCTTGAACACCGGCGCAGAGATCATTGATTTACGCATCGGGGCAAAGTTAAACGGCAGAAGAATGATGGCAAGAGGGACTAAAAGCCAGATATTCCAGAGGCCTGCGACGCCAAGCGCAGCCGTCCAGGCCAGAAGAATCAGGCTGCTCAGGAATAAACTCACGCGGTGATAGAACAACACACCGAGCAGAACAACGGTTGCGAGAATGCTCAAAATCATCATAAAGAAAAGCTCCCTTGCTTGTAGGAGGTCTGACCACTTGTGATGATATGGTTGTAGTTGATGTGAATTCCTTTAGCAATGTGTTTACAAAATAATTACAACCTGGTTCACATTGTTCGTGTTTTAGCCGGCACAAAAAATCAAAACGCCGGACGATTCGCATGGCTTTAGCTTCTCGCTTTTCCCGCTATCCGGTACACTCCACTGTGTTATTTCATCAATACTGAAGGATTATCCTCATGTACCAGGATCTTATTCGTAACGAACTGAACGAAGCGGCGGAAACGCTGGCTAACTTTCTGAAAGATGATGCCAATATTCACGCTATTCAGCGCGCAGCGGTCCTGCTGGCCGACAGCTTCAAAGCGGGTGGCAAAGTGCTCTCCTGCGGTAACGGCGGCTCTCACTGTGACGCGATGCACTTCGCAGAAGAGCTGACCGGACGCTATCGCGAAAACCGTCCTGGCTACCCGGCGATTGCGATTTCCGACGTCAGCCACATCTCCTGCGTAGGCAACGACTTCGGTTACGACCACATCTTCTCCCGCTACGTTGAAGCGGTAGGCCGTGAAGGCGACGTGCTGCTGGGGATCTCTACCTCCGGCAACTCCGGCAACGTGATCAAAGCGATCGCCGCCGCGCGTGAAAAAGGGATGAAAGTCATCACCCTGACCGGTAAAGATGGCGGTAAGATGGACGGTACGGCGGATGTCGAAATTCGCGTTCCGCACTTCGGTTATGCTGACCGTATTCAGGAAATTCACATCAAAGTGATCCACATCCTGATCCAGCTGATCGAAAAAGAGATGGTTAAGTAAGACTTCGCTGGGGGCACTCTTGCCCCCGCTGTTGTGGAGGTGTTGTATGTGCGAACTGCTCGGGATGAGCGCCAATGTGCCAACCGATATCTGCTTTAGCTTCACCGGGCTGGTTCAGCGCGGTGGAGGAACCGGGCCGCATAAAGACGGCTGGGGCATCACCTTCTACGAAGGCAAAGGATGTCGCACGTTCAAAGATCCACAGCCCAGCTTTAACTCACCGATTGCCAAACTGGTGCAGGACTATCCCATAAAGTCCCGCTCGGTGATCGCCCACATCCGTCAGGCTAACCGTGGCGAAGTGGCGCTGGAAAATACCCATCCGTTTACACGCGAGCTGTGGGGCCGTAACTGGACCTATGCGCACAACGGGCAACTCACGGGCTATAAATCGCTGGAGACGGGCAATTTCCGCCCGGTCGGCGAGACGGATAGCGAAAAAGCCTTCTGCTGGCTGCTGCACAAGCTGACGGAGCGCTATCCCCGCACGCCCGGCAACATGGCCGCCGTGTTCAAATACATCGCGACGCTGGCAACTGAACTGCGCGAAAAAGGCGTGTTCAACATGCTGCTCTCTGACGGGCGCTATGTGATGGCGTTCTGCTCGACTAATCTGTTCTGGATCACCCGCCGTGCGCCGTTTGGCGTTGCGACGCTTCTCGATCAGGATGTGGAGATAGATTTTCAGAAGGAGACCACACCGAACGATGTGGTCACTGTTATCGCAACGCAGCCGCTGACGGGCAACGAAACCTGGCAAAAGATTATGCCAGGCGAGTGGGTGCTATTTTGTCTCGGGGACCGTGTAATTTGACGCCAGCTGTGGATGGACGACTTCGTGGCTCAGCGGTTTGCTGACCACGTAACGGCCATCTACGATAGAGACCACCGGCGGCTTGTGGGTCTGCTCAAAATAGTCGTACCCTGGCTTCAGCTGTTTCCAGAAATCCGCGTAGTAAGAATATTTGTGACGCGCCATGTTGGCGTCCGTCATGCGGAACGGATAGATGCTGACCTGAACGTTAGGCTGCCCAAAGACCAGCGCGCCCGTCACGAACTGGAAAATCTCATCAATGCCGGAGTCGGTCATCGCATAACAGCCGATAGACACGCAGGCACCGTGGATCATCAGATATTTACCTTCATAACCGTGTGCACGGTCATAGGCATTCGGGAAGCCGATGTTAATGGCTTTATAGAAGCGGCTGTCAGGCTTGAGCTGGCTGCGCTGAACGTTGTAGAACCCTTCCGGACTTTTGAAATCGCCCTGACGCTGTTTTGGCCCCAGTCCGCCGGAGTAGTTACAAATTTTGTAACTATCAAGCAGCTGATATGTCTCGCCCATTTTCACAAACAGATCGAGAGTGCGCTCTTCCTTGAAGATCTGAATATAAACCGGCGATCCCATTAACTGCTGTTTATATTCCTTGCTGACCGGCGTCGTTGAGCTATTACTGCTGAGCAGTCCGGCAAACGACATGCACGGCATCAGAAGCATCGCAATGAACAATGCGATTTTACGCATACTACTAGTTCCTTGATAAAACCATGACCAACTTGCCAGGACGGCAAAAGAGACCCGAAATCAGATTATTCTGTTAGGAGCGCTCACATTAGCACCGCTATAGATTTTCGCAAGAGCCGGGCGGTGAGTTTACAAATTAGTTTTACTTAATAAACCATCAAAATTGCGATGGTTCCAAAAACTTTGCGCATTAGCTCGCAATTTGGCGCGCGCAATGGCGGATACCCTGCCCGCGGAAAGGGGAAAATGTTACACTTTGCGCCCACTGGATTGTTGTTCATGGAAACCTGCTAACCACATGTTTAAAATAAAAAAAGGACTTGATCTGCCGATTGCAGGCGTGCCCGCGCAGCACGTTTCGACAGGCGCAAGCGTCCGTCATGTCGCCATTTTGGGCGACGACTATCTGGGAATGCGCCCTTCAATGCTGGTACAGGAGGGCGATCGCGTGATCAAAGGACAGGCGCTCTTCGAGGGCAAAAAAAATCCCGGCGTGATGTTCACGGCCCCCGCGAGCGGCACCGTTGTGGCCATCAACCGTGGCGAACGGCGCGTTCTGCAGTCGGTGGTCATCCGCATTGAAGGCGATGAAAAGCGTGAGTTTGCCCATTATGACGCCGCAGAACTCGCTGCGCTGAACCGTGACGCCGTTCAGGCTCAGCTTCTGACGTCCGGTTTATGGACCGCGCTTCGTACGCGTCCCTTCAGCAAATCCCCTGTTCCGGGCACGGAACCGGCCGCGATTTTCGTCACGGCAATCGACACCAACCCGCTCAGCGTGGATCCGCAGCCGGTTATTCTGGCGCAGCGCAAAGCCTTTGATGACGGACTGACCGTTTTAACCCGCCTGACTTCGGGGAAAGTCCACGTTTGCCAGGCCGGCGGCGGCAAGCTTGGGGGGCATCCGCAAGGGCAGGTCACGTTTAATGAGTTTGCTGGCCCGCATCCGGCGGGGCTGGTCGGGACGCACATCCATTTCCTTGAGCCAGTAAGCCTGACGAAACAGGTCTGGCACCTTAATTATCAGGACGTCATCGCCATCGGTAAGCTTTTCACCGCTGGTGAACTCTGCGCTGAACGGATAATCGCCATCGGTGGACCGCAGGCTGCAAACCCGCGCCTGGTGAAGACGTTGCTGGGGGCAGACATCAATGAACTGCTGGTGGGGGAAATGAAAGAGGGTGAAAACCGCCTGATTTCCGGTTCGGTCCTCAGTGGCCGCCATGCTGTCAATGCGCACGCGTATCTGGGACGTTTCCATCTGCAGGTCAGCATTGTGCAGGAAGGGCGCGAAAAAGAGCTGTTCGGCTGGGTGCTGCCCGGTGCGGAAAAATACTCCGTCACCCGGACTACGCTGGGCCACTTCCTGCGTAATAAGCTGTTTAGCTTCTCGACCAGCACGCACAGCGGCGAGCGCGCCATGGTCCCGATTGGCAACTACGAGCGCGTCATGCCGCTGGATATTCTGCCTACCATGCTGCTGCGCGATCTGCTCGCTGGGGATACCGATAGCGCGCAGGCGCTGGGCTGTCTGGAACTGGACGAAGAAGATCTGGCGCTCTGTACTTATGTCTGTCCGGGCAAACACGAATATGGACCGGTATTGCGCGAGGTGTTAACCCGCATTGAGCAGGAAGGATAACCGATGGGCTTAAAACACCTCTTTGAAAAAATTGAGCCGCACTTTACCGAAGGGAAGCTCAAAAAGTACTACCCGTTGTATGAAGCCACGACGACTATTTTCTACACGCCGGGGCTGGTGACGAAAGGGGCGGCGCACGTTCGCGATGCCATCGACCTTAAGCGCATGATGATTCTGGTATGGTTTGCGGTCTTCCCGGCGATGTTCTGGGGCATGTACAACGTTGGCTTGCAGACCATTCCGGCGCTGCACCACATGTACGATGCGCAGCAGCTGGCGCAGGTGATCCAGTCTGACTGGCACTACCGCCTGGCCCAGTCGTTAGGGGTGAACTTCGCGCCAGACGCGGGCTGGATGAGCATGATGACGCTGGGCGCGGTGTTCTTCCTGCCGATTTACATCACGGTATTTATCGTGGGTGGCTTCTGGGAAGTGCTGTTCGCCATCATCCGTAAACATGAGATCAACGAAGGCTTCTTCGTGACCTCGATTCTGTTTGCCCTGATTGTCCCGCCAACCTTACCGCTCTGGCAGGCGGCGCTGGGCATCAGTTTCGGCGTGGTGATTGCCAAAGAGATCTTCGGCGGCACCGGGCGGAACTTCCTCAACCCGGCGCTGGCGGGACGTGCGTTCCTCTTCTTTGCCTATCCGGCGCAAATCTCAGGCGATCTGGTCTGGACGGCGGCAGACGGCTTTTCCGGCGCGACGCCGCTTTCACAGTGGGCCGCACACGGCGGCGAAACGCTGGTGAACAACGCTACGGGTCAGCCCGTGACCTGGTTTGATGCCTTTATTGGCAACATTCCGGGCTCCATCGGAGAAGTCTCTACGCTGATGATTTTGCTCGGCGGCGCGATCATTCTTTTTGGCCGCGTGGCCTCCTGGCGAATTGTTGCGGGCGTGATGATCGGCATGGTGCTGACCGCCACCCTGTTCAACGTTATCGGTTCGACCACCAATCCGATGTTCTCCATGCCGTGGTACTGGCATCTGGTGCTGGGTGGCTTCGCGTTCGGCATGATGTTCATGGCAACCGACCCGGTCTCGGCCTCCTTCACTGACAAAGGTAAATGGAGCTATGGCGTGCTCATTGGCGCAATGTGTGTCCTGATCCGCGTGGTCAACCCGGCGTACCCGGAGGGGATGATGCTGGCCATTCTGTTTGCCAATCTGTTTGCGCCACTCTTCGATTACCTGGTGGTGCGGGCCAACATCAAGCGGAGGAAGGCGCGTGGCTGAAGTAAAAAATAACGACAGCATCAGCAAAACGCTGCTGGTGGTACTGGTGCTCTGCCTGGTCTGCTCCATTGTCGTAGCCGGCTCTGCCGTGGGGTTAAAACCCCTGCAGCAGGAGCAACGTGCGCTGGATAAACAGCGCAACATTCTGGCCGTCGCCGGGCTGATGCAGGAAGGAATGAGCGCAGACGACGTTTCTGCCGTCTTTGCTGAACGTATTTCGGCACGTCTGGTGGATTTAAAAACGGGTGAACTGCTCGATAAAGACCCGGCAAAATTCAACCAGGCGCTGGCGCTTAAAGATCCGCAGATGAGCCTGACGCTGGAGGCATCCCAAGATCCCGCGGGGATTAAGCGTCGCAGCAACCTTGCCGAAGTTTATCTGGTTCGCGATCCCCAAAAACGCATTCAGGAAGTGGTACTGCCTATTTACGGTAATGGTCTGTGGTCAATGATGTATGCCTTTGTCGCTCTTGATACCGATGGCCGCACGGTCAAAGGCATTACGTATTACGACCAGGGCGAAACCCCGGGGCTGGGTGGTGAAGTTGAGAACCCTAACTGGCGGGCACAGTTTGTCGGCAAGAAAGTGCTCGACGATAACGGCCTGCCTGCGCTGAAGGTGATGAAAGGGGCGGCTCGTTCCGGTGATGACTACGCCGTTGACGGGCTTTCCGGCGCCACGCTCACATCAAAAGGCGTGCAGCACAGTTTTGATTTCTGGATGGGCGAGCTGGGCTTTGGTCCTTTCCTGAAAAACGTACGTGAAGGAGCGCTGAACAATGGCTGATACCGGTGAACTGAAAGAAGTCAAAAAAGTACTCATTGGCCCACTGCTCGCCAATAACCCGATCACGCTGCAGGTGCTGGGCGTCTGTTCAGCCCTGGCGGTGACGACCAAACTGGAAACGGCGGTAGTGATGACGCTGGCGGTTACGCTGGTCACGGCGTTCTCCAGCATGTTTATCTCGATGATCCGCCACCACATCCCCAACAGCGTGAGGATCATCATCCAGATGGCGATCATCGCCTCGCTGGTGATCGTGGTCGATCAGCTGCTGCGCGCCTTTGCCTATGAAACCTCCAAACAGCTCTCGGTGTTTGTCGGGCTGATTATCACTAACTGTATCGTCATGGGGCGTGCGGAAGCCTACGCCATGAAAATGCCGCCGCTGGCGAGCTTTATGGACGGCATCGGCAACGGCCTCGGCTACGGCGTGATCCTGCTTACGGTTGGGTTTCTGCGCGAGCTGATTGGCAGCGGCAAGCTGTTTGGCATCACGGTGCTGGACACGGTGCAGAACGGCGGCTGGTATCTGCCAAACGGCCTGTTCCTGCTGGCCCCTAGCGCATTTTTCATTATCGGTTTGTTGATCTGGCTGATTCGTACGTTGAGACCAGAACAGCAGGAAAAGGAGTAACCGACGATGGCTCATTACCTGAGTTTATTTGTGCGGGCGGTGTTTGTTGAAAACATGGCGCTCGCGTTTTTCCTGGGCATGTGTACGTTCCTTGCCGTGTCTAAAAAGGTCTCCACGGCATTTGGGCTGGGCGTGGCGGTCACCGTTGTGTTGGGGCTTTCGGTTCCGATTAACAATCTGGTCTACAACTTTGTGCTGCGTGACGGCGCACTGGTGGAGGGGGTTGATCTCAGCTTCCTGAATTTCATCACCTTTATCGGGGTGATCGCGGCGCTGGTGCAAATCCTCGAGATGATCCTCGATAAGTACTTCCCGTCGCTGTACAACGCGCTGGGGATCTTCCTCCCGCTGATCGCGGTGAACTGCGCCATCTTTGGTGGCGTCTCGTTTATGGTTCAGCGTGATTACAACTTCAGTGAATCCGTGGTGTACGGTTTTGGTTCCGGCATCGGCTGGATGCTGGCGATTGTCACCATGGCGGGGATCCGCGAGAAAATGAAATATGCCAACGTGCCTGCGGGTCTGCGTGGCTTAGGGATCACCTTTATCACCACCGGGCTGATGGCGCTGGGCTTTATGTCCTTCTCCGGTGTGCAGCTATAAGGGCTAACAGATGGAAATTATTCTTGGCGTGGTGATGTTCACGCTGATCGTACTGGTGCTGTCAGGGTTAATTCTGGCGGCGCGCGCGAAGCTGGTGAATTCCGGTGACGTGGTGATTGATATTAACGACGACCCGCAGAGTCAGATCCGCACGCCAGCGGGTGACAAACTGCTCAACACGCTCTCCGGTAACGGTATTTTTGTCTCCTCAGCCTGCGGCGGCGGCGGCTCCTGCGGGCAGTGCCGCGTGACGGTAAAAGAGGGCGGTGGCGATATTCTGCCCACCGAGCTGGCGCATATCACTAAGCGTGATGCAAAAGAGGGCTGCCGTCTGGCCTGTCAGGTCGCAGTGCGTCAGAACATGAAGATTGAACTGCCGGAAGAGATTTTCGGCGTCAAAAAATGGGAATGTGAAGTTATTTCTAATGATAACAAAGCCACCTTTATCAAAGAGCTGAAGCTGCGGGTACCGGAAGGGGAAGATGTCCCGTTCCGCGCCGGCGGATACATTCAGATTGAGTGTCCTGAGCATACCGTGGCATATGCGGACTTCGACGTTCCGCAGGCGTACCGCGCCGACTGGGACAAATTCAATCTCTTCCGTTTTGTATCCGAGGTAAAAGAGCCGACGCTGCGCGCCTACTCGATGGCCAACTACCCGGAGGAGAAGGGCATTATCATGCTCAACGTGCGTATCGCCACGCCGCCACCGAATGTGCCGGATGCGCCGCCGGGTGTGATGTCGTCATACATCTGGTCCCTGAAGCCGGGCGATAAGGTGACCATCTCCGGTCCGTTCGGGGAGTTCTTCGCGAAAGATACCGACGCGGAGATGGTCTTTATCGGCGGCGGTGCCGGTATGGCCCCGATGCGCTCGCACATTTTTGACCAGCTCAAGCGGCTCGGCAGCAAGCGTAAAATCAGCTTCTGGTACGGGGCGCGCTCGCTGCGCGAAATGTTCTACGACGACGAGTTTGAACAGCTGGCGCGTGAAAACCCGAACTTTACCTTCCACGTGGCGCTTTCCGATCCGCAGCCGGAAGATAACTGGACGGGCTATACGGGGTTCATTCACAACGTGCTGTATGAAAACTACCTCAAACAGCACCCGGCGCCCGAGGACTGCGAGTTCTATATGTGTGGTCCGCCGATGATGAACGCCGCCGTGATTAAGATGCTGAAAGATCTCGGCGTCGAAGATGAGAACATCATGCTTGATGACTTTGGAGGCTGATGATGCTGACGTTTCTGGCAACCTTTGTGGTTTTTGTGCTTGTCATCTTCGGCATGTCGTTAGGCTGGATCGTTAAGCGGAAAAGCATTCAGGGCAGCTGCGGCGGTATTTCCTCCATTGGTATGGAGAAGGTCTGCGACTGCCCGGAACCGTGCGATGCGCGGAAGAAAAGGATGGCGCGCGAGCAGCAGCGCATTATCTAGTCTTGTCTGTCGGGTATGGCAAAGCCGTCACCCGACAATTTCCACGCACGCTTCTCAACCCTCATTTGTTTACTGTATACTTATCCAGTGATAAGTGAGGGCATACTATGCGCAAAATAATCCATGTTGATATGGACTGCTTTTTTGCCGCAGTGGAGATGCGAGACAACCCGGCGCTGCGGGATATTCCCATCGCCATTGGCGGCAGCCGCGTTCAGCGTGGCGTCATCAGCACCGCCAACTATCCTGCGCGCAAATTTGGCGTGCGCAGCGCCATGCCGACGGCGATGGCCTTAAAGCTTTGTCCTCATCTCACGCTTCTGCCCGGCCGGTTTGAAGCCTATAAAGAGGCTTCCCTTCACATCCGGGAAATCTTCTCCCGCTATACCTCTCTCATAGAGCCGCTGTCGCTCGACGAAGCCTATCTGGACGTGACCGACAGCGTTCACTGCCACGGCTCCGCCACGCTGATGGCGAAGGAGATCCGCCAGACGATTTTCAACGAGCTGAATTTGACGGCGTCGGCGGGCGTCGCGCCCGTTAAATTCCTTGCCAAAATCGCCTCCGATTTAAATAAGCCCAACGGTCAGTACGTCATCACACCGGAAGAGGTGCCTGCATTTTTAAAAACGCTGCCGCTCGGCAAAATCCCCGGGGTAGGAAAAGTTTCTGCCGCAAAGCTGGAAAGCATGGGGCTACGGACCTGTGAAGACGTGCAGCAAAGCGATCTCGCCATGCTGCTCAAGCGTTTCGGGAAGTTTGGCCGCGTGCTGTGGGAGCGCAGCCAGGGAATTGACGATCGCGATGTGAACAGCGAGCGGCTCCGTAAATCCGTCGGCGTTGAGCGAACCCTCATTGAAGATATTCATGACTGGTCCGAATGCGAAATGATCATCACGGAACAGCTTTATCCTGAGCTGGAACGGCGTTTAATCAAGGTGAAGCCGGACCTGCTGATTGCCCGTCAGGGTATCAAATTAAAATTCAACGATTTCCAGCAGACCACGCAGGAACACGTCTGGCCGCGACTGAATAAAGACGATCTTATCGCGACGGCAAAAAAGGCATGGGAAGAGCGCCGGGGCGGGCGAGGGGTAAGGCTGGTGGGATTGCACGTCACGCTGCTGGATCCGCAGCTAGAGCGACAGCTGGTTCTGGGATTGTAAAAAAGCCCGGTGGCGCTACGCTTACCGGGCCTGGATTTTTCACCCTCTTCCACAGGAAGAGGGCTGGGATGAAGATGTTATTTCGCAGGGATCGCTTTCAGCAGTTCAGTCAGCAGCGTCCAGTAGTGACCGACGCTTTCGATATGAACCTGCTCATCCGGCGAGTGTGGACCGGTAATGGTTGGCCCGATGGACACCATATCCATATCCGGATACGGTTTCTTGAACAGACCACATTCCAGACCCGCGTGGATCACCTGAATGTTTGGCGTGCTGTTGAACAGACGCTGGTAAGTTTCACGCACCAGCGCCATCACCGGAGAGCTTGCATCCGGCTGCCAGCCCGGGTAGCTGCCTTTTGCAGACGTTTTCGCGCCCGCCAGCGTGCCCAGAGATTCCAGCATGCTCACCACGTACTCTTTACCGCTGTCGATAAGGGAGCGGATCAGGCAGATGATTTCCGCGCTGTCGTCGCTCATGGTCACCACGCCCACGTTCAGTGAGGTTTCCACCACGCCTTTCGCCACGTCAGAGTTGCGGATCACGCCGTTTGGCGTCGCGTTCAGCAGCTGAACGAAGGAGTCACGAGACTGTACGGTCAGCGCGGCTTTATCTGTAGAAACAGATTCCAGCACTACGGTCAGGTTCTTCTCTTTCGCCGACAGTTCGTTTTTCAGGATATCCAGGTATACGGTGGAGAGTTTTTTCAGCTCGTCCGCTTTTGCTGCTGGAACCGCTACGGTGGCGAACGCTTCGCGTGGGATCGCGTTACGCAGGGTACCGCCGTTGAAATCCACCAGACGCAGATCCAGCTCGGCCGCATGGCCTGCCAGGAAGCGTGCCAGCAGCTTGTTGGCGTTGCCCAGACCCAGGTGAATATCGCCGCCGGAGTGGCCGCCTTTCAGCCCTTTCAGCGTCAGCTTGAAGGTCTGGAAGCCCGCAGGTATCGCTTCGCGCGACAGCGGCAGGGTAGAGATAAAATCAATCCCGCCCGCGCAGCCCATGTAGATCTCGCCTTCTTCTTCTGAGTCGGTGTTGATCAGGATATCCGCCTGCAGCCAGTTCGCCTGCAGACCGAAAGCGCCGTCCATGCCCGCTTCTTCGGTCATGGTCAGCAGCACTTCCAGTGGACCGTGCTCAACGCTGTCGTCAGCCAGCACCGCCAGCGCAGACGCCATACCGATGCCGTTATCCGCGCCCAGCGTGGTACCGCGTGCTTTCACCCAGTCGCCGTCGATGTACGGTTGAATCGGGTCTTTGGTGAAGTCGTGAACGGTGTCGTTGTTCTTCTGTGGCACCATGTCCAGGTGCGCCTGCAGCACAACCGGTTTGCGGTTTTCCATGCCTGCGGTTGCAGGTTTGCGGATCAGAATATTGCCAACCTGGTCGCGTTCAGCATGCAGACCTTTTTCCTTCGCCCAGCCCATAATATGTTCGGCAAGCTGTTCTTCATGGTAGGAAGGGTGTGGAATGGAGCAGATTTTGGCAAAAATATCCCACAGCGGCTGCGGAGATAGTTGAGACAGTTCAGACACGATAAGTCTCCTTGTCGAGGCGCTGCAAACAGGGTTGCAGGTCACAGGGTTAGCAGGTTAATAGTTACCACAAGTCAGGCTTGCGAGATGAAACTGAGAATACCACTTTCTCTGCTGGCTGGTAGCATAAAGCATGTAAAAACTCAGGCAGAGGGCGCTAAACACTGGTTTTTAGTGCGTCAGATCTCTATAATCTCGCGCAACCTATTTCCCCCTCGAACACTTTTTAAGCCGTATAAAAACAGGCTGGGACACTTCACATGAGCGAAAAATACGTCGTCACCTGGGACATGTTGCAGATTCACGCACGCAAACTGGCTGCGCGTCTGATGCCTTCCGAACAGTGGAAAGGCATTATTGCCGTCAGCCGTGGCGGTCTGGTACCGGGGGCGCTGCTGGCACGTGAGCTGGGTATTCGTCATGTCGATACCGTTTGCATCTCCAGCTATGACCATGACAACCAGCGCGAGCTGACCGTGCTGAAACGTGCGGAAGGTGACGGTGAAGGCTTCATCGTTATTGATGACCTGGTGGATACCGGCGGTACTGCGGTCGCTATCCGCGAAATGTATCCTAAAGCGCACTTCGTCACTATCTTCGCTAAACCGGCTGGCCGCCCGCTGGTTGACGATTACGTGATTGATATCCCGCAGGATACCTGGATTGAACAGCCATGGGATATGGGCGTGGTCTTTGTACCGCCGATTTCAGGCCGTTAATACCAGTACGTAACTTTACACGCCCGGCTATGTCGGGCGTTGTTCTTTTTGGCCTGCCACGCGTTACAATAGTCTTCATATGACGTATTCATGGAGGCAACGCAATGACGCAGGCGAATCTCACCGAGACTCTCTTCAAACCCCGTTTCAAACACCCTGAAACGTCGACGCTGGTGCGTCGCTTTAATCCGGGTACCCAGCCTGCCGTCCAGTCCGCGTTAGACGGTAAAAACGTGCCTCACTGGTATCGCATGATTAACCGCCTGATGTGGATCTGGCGCGGTATCGACCCCCGTGAAATCCTTGATGTGCAGGCACGTATCGTGATGAGTGAAGCCGAGCGTACCGACAGCGAACTCTATGATACCGTGGTGGGCTACCGTGGCGGAAACTGGATCTATGAGTGGTCTAAACAGGCGATGGTTTGGCAGCAAAAAGCCAGCCAGGAAGAGGATGCCACGCGCAGCGGCAAGCACTGGCTGCATGCGGCCAATCTCTACGCCATTGCCGCGTATCCACATCTGAAAGGTGATGAGCTGGCTGAGCAGGCACAAGCGCTGGCGAATCGCGCTTACGAAGAGGCAGCTCAACGCCTGCCGGGCCAGATGCGCGAACTCGAGTTTACCATTCCGGGTGGGTCATCCATCACCGGGTTCCTGCATATGCCTGAAGGTGAAGGCCCGTTCCCGACCGTCCTCATGTGCGGCGGGCTAGATTCGCTGCAAATCGACTATTACAGCCTGTATGAGCGCTACTTCGCACCAAAAGGGATCGCGATGCTGACGCTTGATATGCCTTCAATTGGTTTCTCATCCAAATGGAAACTGACTCAGGATTCCAGCCTGCTGCACCAGCATGCGCTAAAAGCGCTGGAAAACATTCCGTGGGTTGACCACACCCGCGTGGCGGCATTCGGCTTCCGTTTCGGCGCGAACGTCGCGGTGCGTCTGGCTTACCTTGAATCTTCTCGCCTTAAAGCCGTCGCCTGCCTCGGCCCGGTTGTACACGCCCTGCTCAGCGATCCTGCCCGTCAGGGCAACGTACCTGAAATGTACCTTGATGTGCTGGCCAGCCGTCTTGGCATGCATGATGCATCAGACGAAGCGCTGCGCGTTGAGCTCAATCGCTACTCGTTAAAAACGCAAGGCTTGCTGGGACGTCGCTGCCAAACGCCGATGCTGTCGGGGTTCTGGAAAAACGATCCGTTTAGCCCGGAAGAAGAGTCGCGCTTAATCACTTCGTCATCTGCGGATGGCAAATTGCTTGAGGTGCCGTTCAGCCCGGTCTATCAGAATTTCGACAAAGCACTGAAAGAGATTACGCGCTGGATAGCTCAGAGATTGTGTTAATAGATTGCTAAATTTCGCTGGTTTGGTAAAACAGTGGCTTCACAAAAGGAGATCGCAATGACGTTACCGAGTGGACACCCGAAAAGTAGATTGATTAAGAAGTTCATGGCTCTTGGCCCGTATATTCGAGAAGAGCAGTGTGAAGAGAATCGCTTTTTTTTCGACTGCCTGGCTGTATGCGTCAACGTGAAGCCTGCACCCGAAAAACGTGAATTCTGGGGCTGGTGGATGGAAATGGAAGCAGAGGAAAAACGCTTTACGTATAGCTACCAGTTTGGCCTGTTTAATAAAGACGGCAACTGGCAGGCGACCACCATTAAAGATCAGGAAGTCATTGACCGCCTGGAATACACCCTGAAAGAGTTTCACGACAAAGCGAGCGCACTGCTGGCGACTCTGGATCTCAAGTTCGAACCCGCAGATGACTTTTCCAGCGAAGCGGTGAAGCTGACTGCCTGATAGCGTCACAGCGCCGGGTGGCGGCTTCGCCTTACCCGGCCTACAAAATGCACTATCCCGTAGGCCCGGTAAGCGCAGCGCCACCGGGCAAAAAAAATCCCGGCTCAACTGCCGGGATTTTCTTATTCGGATAATCTTAGAACTGGTAGGTCATACCCAGTGCAACGATGTCATCGCTGCTCACGCCCAGTTTATTTTTGTCGTCAATCTGGTTGATTTTATAATCAACAAAGGCGGACATATTTTTGTTGAAGTAATAGGTCGCGCCAACGTCAATATATTTCACCAGATCTTCGTCACCAATACCTTCGATATCTTTGCCTTTAGACTGGACATAACCCAGGGACGGGCGCAGACCGAAGTCGAACTGATATTGTGCGACCACTTCAAAGTTCTGCGCTTTATTTGCAAACCCACCGGAAATTGGCGTCATATTGCGCGTTTCAGAATACATTGCAGCCAGATAAATATCGTTCGCATCATATTTCAGACCGGTTGCCCAGGCTTCTGCTTTCTGGCCCTGGCCACGCGCCAGCAGGTTCTGAGCGTTGGTGCGGTCAGAGTTGGTGTAGGCGCCGCTGACGGCGAAATCGCTGCCGCCGAAGTCATAGGTCAGAGAGGTACCAAAACCGTCACCGTTCTGTTTCTTGGCGTCACGGTTTTCGTTTTTTCCCTGGTACTGCAGGGTCATGTCCAGGCCGTCAACCGCGCCGAAGAAGTCGGTGTTACGGTAGGTGGCAAGACCGGTCGCACGCTTGGTCATGAAGTTATCGGTCTGCGCGGAAGAGTCGCCACCGAACTCAGGGAACATATCGGTCCATGCTTCGACGTCATACAGGGCACCCAGGTTACGACCGTAATCCAGTGAACCAAAGTTTTTCAGCTTCAGGCCCGCGAACGCCAGACGCGTCTTCTGAGTAGAGTCGCTCTCGGCTTTGTTACCTGCAAATTCAGATTCCCAACGGCCATAGCCCGTCAGCTGATCGTTAATCTGCGTTTCGCCTTTAAAACCGAAACGAACGTAAGTCTGATCGCCATCTTTGGTAGCATCATCGCTGATGTAGTGCATGGCTTTCACTTTGCCGTACACGTCCAGCTTATTACCATTTTTATTATAAACTTCAGCTGCGTGAACGGATGCAGAAGCCACTACGCCCATAACCATTAATGCCAGAGTGCTCTTTTTCATTTTCGATCCTGTCTTATAAACGCGCTAAAAAATTCGCTGGACGATAAGCTCATGCTTAAGTCCCGTGAAAAAACAGGAAGGGTTTTATCGTTCTGGAATGAAACTTTTATGACAAACTAAGAATAATTTTAAAAAACTGTGATTTATTATTTCGGTAATAAAACTGTCAAATTCTCCCGCTACGCTTCCTGATCCCGCGCAACAAAGTGTTTCGCGATGTGCTAAGGCAGTTGGCAACGGGGCTGACTCCTGTTAAAACGTTCGTTTGACATTACTTTCCCTTATCGTTGAACGGCAGAGAATCATGAGTGACAGCCAGACGCTGGTGGTAAAACTCGGTACCAGTGTTTTAACAGGCGGATCGCGCCGCCTAAATCGCGCCCACATTGTTGAGCTTGTACGTCAGTGCGCTCAGTTACATGCCGCAGGGCATCGTATTGTGATTGTGACCTCCGGGGCGATTGCCGCCGGGCGTGAACACCTGGGTTACCCCGAACTCCCCGCGACGATCGCCTCCAAACAGCTGCTGGCCGCCGTGGGACAAAGCCGACTCATTCAACTCTGGGAACAGCTGTTCTCTATCTATGGCATTCATGTCGGGCAGATGCTCCTGACGCGTGCGGATATGGAAGACAGAGAGCGCTTCCTGAACGCCCGCGATACCCTGCGCGCGCTGCTGGACAACAATATTGTTCCGGTCATTAACGAAAACGATGCCGTTGCTACCGCTGAAATCAAAGTGGGTGATAACGATAACCTCTCGGCGCTGGCCGCCATTCTGGCCGGCGCCGATAAATTACTGCTTCTGACCGATCAGCAGGGGCTGTTCACCGCCGATCCGCGCGCTAACCCGGAAGCCGAGCTGATTACCGACGTTCATGGTATCGACGATGCGCTGCGCGCCATCGCCGGTGACAGCGTTTCAGGCCTCGGAACGGGCGGGATGGGGACCAAGCTGCAGGCCGCCGACGTGGCGTGCCGCGCCGGTATCGACACCATCATTGCGGCGGGCAGCCGCCCTGGCGTGATTGGCGACGTGATGGAAGGCATCTCCGTCGGCACCCGCTTCCACGCTCAGGAATCTCCGCTGGAAAACCGTAAACGCTGGATATTTGGCGCGCCGCCTGCGGGCGAACTCGTCGTCGATGAAGGGGCAACCGCCGCGATTCTGGAACGAGGAAGTTCATTACTTCCTAAAGGAATTAAAAGCGTGACAGGCAACTTCTCCCGTGGTGAAGTGATCCGTATCCGTAACCTCGAAGGCCGCGACATCGCCCACGGCGTAAGCCGCTATAACAGCGATGCCCTGCGCCGCATCGCGGGTCACCATTCGCAGCAGATCGACGCCATTCTGGGCTATGAATATGGCCCGGTTGCCGTGCATCGCGATGACATGATTATTCGTTAAGGAGCCAGAACATGCTGGAACAAATGGGCGCCGCCGCGAAGGCCGCCTCTTACAAACTGGCGCTCCTTTCCAGCCGCGAGAAAAACCGCGTGCTGGAAAAAATCGCTGATTATCTCGAATCACAGTCTCAGGAGATTTTGCTCGCCAACGAGCAGGATTTACTGGAAGCGCGCCGCAACGGTCTGAGCGAAGCGATGCTCGACCGTCTGGCGTTGACCCCGGCCCGCCTGAAAGGCATCGCCGACGATGTTCGTCAGGTATGCAATCTGGCCGACCCGGTAGGGCAGGTGATTGACGGTGGGCTGCTGGACAGCGGTTTACGCCTGGAGCGCCGTCGCGTGCCGCTCGGCGTTATCGGCGTTATTTATGAAGCCCGACCAAACGTGACGGTGGATGTCGCCTCCCTGTGCCTGAAAACCGGCAACGCCGCCATTCTGCGCGGTGGGAAAGAGACCTGGCGCACCAACGCCGCGACGGTGAAAGTCATTCAGCAGGCGCTGGAAGAGTGTGGCTTACCGGCGGGTGCCGTGCAGGCAATTGAGAGCCCGGACCGCGCGCTGGTCAACGAAATGCTTCGCATGGACAAATACATCGACATGCTGATCCCACGCGGTGGCGCGGGCCTGCACAAGCTGTGCCGCGAGCAGTCGACGATTCCGGTGATCACCGGCGGTATCGGCGTGTGTCATATCGTGGTAGACGACAGCGCTGAGATTGCACCGGCGCTGAAGATTATCGTTAACGCGAAGACCCAGCGTCCAAGCACCTGTAACACCGTGGAAACGCTGCTGGTGCATCAGGACATTGCAAACGCCTTCCTGCCGGCCCTGAGCAAACAGATGGCCGAGAGCGGCGTGACGCTGCATGCTGACGCCAGTGCGCTCGCGCTGCTGCAGGATGGCCCGGCTAACGTCGTTCCCGTCAACGCGGAGCAGTACGACGACGAGTTCCTGTCACTGGATCTGAACGTGAAAATCGTGAGCGATCTCGACGACGCGATTGCGCACATCCGTGAGCATGGCACGCAGCATTCTGACGCCATCCTGACGCGTACGCTGCGCAATGCCGATCGCTTCGTGAACGAAGTAGATTCTTCTGCGGTGTATGTGAATGCCTCCACCCGCTTCACCGACGGCGGTCAGTTCGGCCTCGGCGCTGAGGTAGCGGTCAGCACGCAGAAACTGCACGCGCGCGGTCCGATGGGGCTGGAAGCACTGACCACGTATAAGTGGATCGGCTTCGGTGACGATACGATTCGTGCGTAAATAATCACGGGTGATGCAAAAGTAGCCGTTTGATTCAAAAGGGCATTGACGCATCACCCGGTTAGATCTAACCTTTTGCCCCGTGGTTACACTCGTAACCGGCCTCTCAGGGCCGATATAGCTCAGTTGGTAGAGCAGCGCATTCGTAATGCGAAGGTCGTAGGTTCGACTCCTATTATCGGCACCAGTCACTTCTATTTCATTGATTTAATTAACTTTAAATTCATTCAGAGTGAAATCGCGTAGCCTCTCCTACATAGAGGTCATACAGCCGATGGCTCAACGTGATAATCTGTATCGCCGTAGCAGCGGTATTTATGTTGTCCGTATTGCAGTTCCCGCCCGATACCGTCTCTACACGGGACAGCGTGAGATTCACGCTTCAACAGAAACAAACGACATCAGAAAAGCGCGAGCGATTGCCGCAGGTCTATTGGTTGTTTGGCAGCGATGTCTGGGTGAGTATCAAGAATTGGATAGAGAAAAGTTGGTAAGCAGTGCGCCTGCTTTGGCTGGCGAAGGAATGATCAGCCTCGCTGAATTTTGCGGTTTAACGAGCGCTTCCCTGCAACAAGTGGCGCAGCGACTACTTGATACAAATATCCCGCTTTTTTGGCTTGCTGATGGGCGTCCTGCCTACTATGTAGAAGATCTTTCACTCGTTGATAAGGATGATCCTGAGGCTTCTGGATTTATCATCGATAGTGCCATTAACATCGGGATCAGAGGTTCTCTGACCGGTTATGTTCAGCCCCTGGTTTTATCACGTATATTACGTCAGATGATCGCTGGCGAGCTGCTGGATGCAGAAACCGCATTTAAATCCTCAGAGGCTTCATCCAAAGCCGCTTGGTTTGTTGACTTTCCCGGTGTCGAAATCTCGCCTAGTTCATTAATGATTCATCGTGTGCAAGCTGAGCGCTTACGATTATTTTGGCTGTCACATAGCGCAGCGGTTTCTCCAATCATGCCTGAAAAACCAAAAGCAATTCCCCCTGTATTATTGCCCTCATCAATACCGGATAATGAATATGTAAATCGTAAATACTACTCAGTGAAAATGAGCGAGTTATGTGAAAAATATATTCGCTACAAGCGTGGAGGGAAATTCACGGAAAAGGCAGAAAATCGAGTTCGGGAAGGTTTTGGCTTACTCCTTGAAGTCATGGGTGATTCAACGCTTGAAAAAGTTGACCGTGACTTCCTTCGTAAATATGAGAGCTTACTAAGGTCGATACCTGCAAGGCGCGATCTGGCAAAAATAAGATATAAAATCAATGATGTTCATGAATTGATTGTCAAGGCAAAAGAGAATAGTGATCCTCTAATGAGCGATAATGCCGTTCGTAAATATATGCGAATTCTCTTCGAGGCTTTCCAGTGGGCTGATGGAGAAGGCATTTTTATTAAGTCTCCTGCGAATAAATTCTTTGCACCTATTGAAAATGAAAAGATGGATCAGGATTTCAAATCTAATTTCACTGATGAGGATTTGAAAGCTATTTTTGGTATGCCTTGGTATAAACGTGGGACTGTCGATAAAAATAGTCAGGGGCAATTCCATCATTATCGTGCATTTCATTACTGGCTACCGCTAATTGGCTTTTTTACCGGCGCGAGGATAAATGAATTATGTCAGCTTTATCTTGACGATATTAAGCAGGATGCGGTCGGGTTTTATTTCTTCGAAATCAGCAATGAGCGTGCCGATCAGTCGCTAAAAACTATTCATTCGCGGCGGAAAATACCGTTGCATCCGACATTGATCAAACTTGGATTAGTCCGCTATTGCGAAGCATTGAAGAAAGCAGACCATGAACGTTTATTTCCCGAGCTTCCTTACCACCCTGTAAAAGGATATGGCGATAAAGCTTCGGACTGGTTTAATCGCTCGTTGCTCAAAGAACGGTTAGGCTTTGAAAAAGAGAGCAAAAAATCTTTCCATTCATTCCGTCACACGTTTTCTACTAGACTTAAACAAGCTGGAATCGACAGCGAGACGCGTGCGCAGTTTGTTGGGCATATCCGCGGTTCTGGCGAGACAGAGAACCGGTATAGCAAAGATCATCCACCAGCAGCCCTCTATGCTGTGCTTGAGAGCGTTACGTTAGGGCTACCGGAAGTTGCTCCATTTGTTTGCGAAGATGGTGTGGTTGCTGTAGCTGATGCGCTACGGATTAAACAGAGCAACAAATCGCGAAAAGAACCGCAATAGCCTGAATTTCTCTTTTGCTCTAACGCGCTCAGAACGATTTTGGCGCGTTTTTTATTAAGGGTGGTGATTTTCATAGTGCTGAATTTGGATACGCTCAAAACGCGTTTGGTGAAATTTGATGACCTACGATTGCACCCGCAGCCCTTCCACGTTTTCTGATGGTAGATTCATCACTGTTTTAATGCTGGTCTCTATGCTGCCAACGATGTCTTCGCGTGGGCCGCTGCGCCAGTCATCACTTGCGTAAAAAGCATTAAGAACCGTAGCCATGCTTTCAGCACTGTCAAAGGCGCGAATCAGATAGTAGCAATCCGGGTCATGTAACGAGTTACCAAACGAAACAACATCGATCCCGTGGCGTTGGTG
Organism: Enterobacter sp. N18-03635; assembly: GCF_004006055.1. Classification (NCBI taxonomy): domain Bacteria; kingdom Pseudomonadati; phylum Pseudomonadota; class Gammaproteobacteria; order Enterobacterales; family Enterobacteriaceae; genus Enterobacter; species Enterobacter sp. N18-03635. Next base: position 920,255 of record NZ_CP034769.1, read on the forward strand.
CAGGGGAACACTGATTTTCTGCATTATGGCGTGAAAAGCGGCGCCGCTGCCTTTTCGTAAGGTGTATTGCAGTATTTCGACGGTTCTCAATTTTATTCTCCATTAATGGTCGACTGTGTGCTTAAAATAACAAGATGTATAAGTGAACATATTATTCAACACCAACTTTTGTTTCTTACCGATGGTTCGTATTAAGTGAACCAACATTTTTATGATGTCAGTTCACTTTAAAATATCCTATTACTGCTTTTAATTAAATTATTTCTATTTCACTCGAATCAAACCATCCTTTATGTAGTAGGTTTTTTCTTAGCATTTCTGTATTATCTGTATAAGCAAGAATGGCGAGGCTTTTTTGTGCTCGACTACATGTGACGTAAAATAGTCTTCTAGTTCTGTCTTCACTAGTATCTTTACCTTCTTTCTCATTATCTAAATCAGTTTTGGTTTTTTCTTTAACACCGAAAAGTTTGTCATAACTAAACATAAAACCTTTAGCCTCAGAATCATCAATTAAAACTAGAACACGAGGAAATTCTAGACCTTTAACTCCCTGATGAGTATCGATGTTTGTCTTCCCTTTGACATAATTATAATATTTATCAAATTGACATAAAGGAGAGCTAAACGCTTTCTGCCAAGCTTCAATGATATCATCTTGTGAGTTATTGTTACTTTCTAGGATTTCTTGTATAGAATCTGGGACGTCAAGTAATTTTATTTCATTTATCTTATGTAGTAAATTAATTGTGATAAGTTCGGGGTTTGTAGAAATAAAACTCTTTAACATATCAAGAGAGTTTCTGATCTGTGTAAGTGGCGAGGTATTATTTGTGTTTTTTAAAAGATGTTCTCTTTTTAATAAGGGTGCATTTGTTCGTAAAATGTTAGTGATAGTAAAAGTATCATTTTTAATACAGGCGGATATTAATGGTGAAACAATTCCACAAATGAAATTTATATTACCCAGAGAGCCCTCTAAAAGCCCAGTTTTTAATCGCTCAATTTGATAGAGAGGAGTGAACATGTCTATAAAACCCATACGTGTTGCGGCCATATGATGTTCTAATATTAGGGTGTTTACTAATGAATCATGGTTTTCCCAATCATCATCTAAAGTAATTTCTCTCATTCTTTTTTTTACAAACGATTCATCTCTATCTTTATTATCAGAATGACATTCTTTTATAAAAATTCTTACATATCCTTCCTCGGCATCTTCTCTGGCCTTTTGCTTATGATTATCCACTTGACTTCTAATTAAATTAATTAAAGCAACCACTCTTTTTGGAGAACGATAGTTAATGCTTTTTTCAGGTTTTTTCCAGTGTTCGTCAAGGCATGCCTCTAAATCACTTTTACCATCAGAGTATATCCTTTGCATCATGTCCCCTAACAGACCCACCGAGAATGTATCTCTGTTATTTTTCTCAACTTCGAGTAATGCATTCATTAGCAGTTTGTTAGTATCTTGGCTTTCATCAATTAAAAGAATTGGATGGCGATTAACCAATATTTTCTGCATTGTATATTTTCTGTCTAGAAAATAAGAACCGAGTTTAATGACTTCTGAATGATTTAGAGAGTCTTTAGTTCTATTATCCCCGGTAGGGTTGTATGTGAATTTATATACATCTGATAAGTTTTGCAGACGTTTTTCTTTGGAAACTATTTTTCTTTCTCTTTCTAAAGAAGCTTGTGAAACTCTAGTTGTTCTGCTTTGTTTGTCCCTTAAATCAGCTATCTCCGCAGCAATGTTTTCCATTAACCAAGATTTTATATCACTGGAGTGATGCCTAATTAGCTCCCATAGGAAACTATGAATTGTAGACACATCTATTAATTTGTTGAATTTAACTCTTCTTTTTATTTCATCACAAGCCGCATTGGTGTATGTTATCACGGCTATTTTTTTTCCTCTTAGCCTGAACTCTTCTGAGTGACTCTTCAAAATCATTTCCAGAACATTAACTAAAGTCCTGGTTTTACCAGAGCCAGCTCCAGCATAAAGAAGGAAACTATGCTTTTGAGTGCCCGTTAAGTAATTATGTATATTAGAATCTAATATTTCCTCAGTTTGTTTGATAGTCATTTGTTTTCTCCATCACTGGCTAAATCAGAAACAAGCTCTAATTGTTTTATTTTTATCTTTTCTTCGAGCCACTTTAGACCATTACTTATATAATTAGGTGTGTTTAATTTATCGCTTTCGTCATGGTAAAGTATATCTAATGCAAATTCAGCTTTATTACCTTTAGATAAGTGTAAAAATGATTCCTCTCCAAATTCCTCTGCATTTTTGCAATTAGTAATTGATGCTTTGAATTTCTTCACTAAACCATTACCAGTAAGATTACTGAAAAAATCTAGATTATTGTAGACTAATGAGTCTTCGAACGTGTTTGGTAAAAATTCTTGGTTAACACCTTTGAATACAGCCAAAACAGGAATCTGAAAAGCTGAGTAAACATAAAAGAAATCATTATATTTCTTTTCTTTCTTATCTTCCGTGAGTTTATACAATTCATCGACACCGGTAACTTCTGGAACCCAACTTGCAAGCGTTGTATTACTTGTAACGAAACCGCTGCCTTTCTTAGAGGGCTTAACCTTGCCATCTTGTGAATCCTTAGGGTCTAAATCCGTAATAATTAGAGTTAAAAGATTCAAACTAACAATCAGATTCTTTAGTCGATGGGCATGGCTACCACCAATCTCTAATAAGGTAATGTAGCTTTGATTTAAGAAAGGGTAGTGTCTTCTAATTAAGTGAGGAACTAAAATCCTCTCGGCTGGGCCTTCAACAAGAATTACTGCATCTGCAAAGAATAAATCACAATGTGTTGCCTTTAGGTATCTTATTACAAATTTTTCCGTATCATCATTTACACCAAAAACATTGGAAAGATTGATTACTGTTGATACAGGGATCTCATGTTCTTTACAAGCAGGAATTCTTCTAAAGTATCGTAAAGAAGAAAATTTACACTCGTGGGCAATATGGCTCGAATGTGTGCTTATAATGAGTTGTGTATGAAGCTCTTCTTTATCGCCTAAATTATTATGATTCCTCAATATATCATATGCTTTCCTAATGAAGATTTGTTGCACTTGTGCATGCAAGTGAGCTTCAGGTTCTTCAATCAAAACCAAATGCAGGGGAGCTGGAAAATCCTCTTGATTGTCGTCTGCTAATTTTTTATTTGTAGCTTTGCCAACTTTCATCCAACTATCTCTGAACCCCATTAGTCTAAATGCAATTGAGATTAAGTTTTGATAACCTAGTCCATTATAACTCTCTGGCAATCTTAAATAGTCTAAAGATACATTGCTTAAAGCATTAGTTAACTCATATTGAACTGCTGAGTCGTGATTTAAGCCATCAATTGGTTCTATTTTTGTAGAGATTTTTAGTTTAGGATCAGTTACTCCTGGATAGTTGAGGCCTTCAACTTCTTTTATGGCTTGGGAGAAACAGTTTTTTAATCTTTCATCAAATGTATCCTGAGCATCACGAATGGCTTGTAGAGCTTCGATATCTGATAGTTCAGGGCTTTCTATTGGGTTTAGATGTTTCGAATAATAATCTCTCAACTGTGTGTTTAATTTGCTATTCTCTTTGTCGGCAGCAGAGGGGCTTCCAAAGCCACGTTGTGCATTGATCTCATCAATTCTTATTAGATCTTTGAGAGGTATGCCATCAAGTAATGTTTGCTGACTGTCTATTCTTTGGGGTTTGGCTATTCCATTATCAGATGATTCTAATTTCGAAGGATCTAAGCTATAACACTTAATTGTAAACATTGAGTTCAACTTTCTTGAAAGATATTCATAAATATCTTTAGGCCACAATGCTATTGTGTAATTTTCTTTATCAATCCGCTCAGAAATTCGGTCGTGTATATCTAATGAATTTTGGCGGGAAGATATGAAGTCCTCAAAGAAAACATCAAATTTCTTGGGTTCATATCTCAGTCTTACTCCAATTAAACCTCCATTCCACTCTAACGTTGGTAGTATATGATTGACATATTGGAGCTCATTTTCTTTCGCTTCGATCCAAATATCCATGCAAGGAAAAAGATCTGAGAAAGCTTCCTGTGATTTAGCAAGGTCTATATTTTCCTCAGTTAACCATTGTTCAGTGATATCTTTTATTTTTGCCCAATTGCAAAGTGTCAAATCATTTACGCTAAACCGCGAGGCATCAACGAGGAAATGTCCTAAGGCCTCCATTGCAGCCGTTTTACCGCTATTGTTAGCACCAACAAAGAGAGTGGTTTTTTCTGCAATATCTATGCGGACAGACTTCAACTTTCTGAAATTCTTAATTTCAATGAAATTTATTTTCATATTAATAATATCCTTATGAAATTATTTTGCTGTGCTAAAGAAATGTTTACGTTTCGATTAGAACATAACCACTTTGATTGTGTAGTCAATAGAAACCATGATGTAAGAAATCGACCGTTTTCTGGCACCTCCCAATCGCACGCCTTCACACTGTTGGAAAAATAGCCTTGGCTTTTCTGACAGGCCATCCTAATGTTGGCCTCGTTTTCTGGCAGGGGTCAGATGAGGAGATAACAATGGCTACTTTTGGCTACGGGCGTGTTTCAACAACGCAGCAGGATACTGAGAACCAGCGACTGGAGCTTGAGCAAGCTGAGTGGCAAATTGACTATTGGTTTGCCGATATTGTCAGTGGGAAGGTTCCGGCTATGCAACGTAAAGCGTTCTCTGAAATGCTTAGCAAAATTCGCGATGGTGAAACGTTGGTAGTTGCAAAACTAGACCGTCTGGGACGTGATGCGATTGATGTTCTCCAGACGGTCAGGGCACTGGCAGAGCGTAATATCAAGGTGATCGTCCACCAGCTTGGAACTACTGACCTCACTTCTGCTGCCGGTAAGCTTCTGTTGTCTATGCTGGCAGCCGTTGCGGAAATGGAGCGTGACCTACTTATTGAACGCACTCAGGCGGGGCTGTCACGAGCAAAAGCTGAAGGAAAGAAGCTGGGCAGACCGTCGAAAATCGCACCAGAAGCCCGTAGGGCGATTATAGAGAAAAAGAATAGCGGGACCAGTATCAGTGCGTTAGCGCGTGAATACGGTGTTTCCAGAGCGACTATAGCCGCGCTGCTTTAAATGCTTCTAAACTTTCATTGCAACCCCGAGTTTTGGGTTGGTTAGCGTGAGAGATTCAAAACGAAAGAAAGATTGTGACACCGTTTCCGGTTAGAGCAGCAAAGAAGATCGACGAGGTTGAATGCCCCCACTTATAAGTTCGGGGGGCTTATAGTGGTTACTCAAATGAAGCCGCGATGACTTCCCCGGTGTTGGCGTTGAATACACAAAAATATTGGAGTGGTGTTTGAATCCCAAGGCTATTAATCGCCTTAGCTTGTTGCCCGAATATTTGAATAGTTTGTTTGCTCTTGTCGTGCCAGAGGTAGGTGCTGAAAACTGGTTGCTCTTCGCTATCTAGCCACACATGGCGAAATGTCGCTTTCTCATCCATTACCTGTTTGCACTTTTTGACGGGGTTATGATGTGCTTTTGCATAGCATTCTGGCTCGTTAATCAAGCACAAGGCATTTTGTTTTTCTCCCGGGAGTTCAGCGCTAACAGCTGCGAATGCACTTAATCCCAGCACTAGTGAGAGCGTTCCCAGAACACCCCATGAGATTGCTCGTAGAGTGCTGATCTGCCGTTTTGATGTAACGTGCGCGACCATGCTGTAACTGGCCCAACTGAGCACGGCTCCCGCTATCATAGGTAATATAAAATCTGATCCCGCCATGATTTCCTCATTTGCCAAACAACATCACATCTCATAGTGAGCGCTGAAGACACCCAACCTGTGACAGCCATCATACGATATTGGCTTGATTTGTCACTAATAGTATTCATTTTGAATCTTTGATTGTAGCGATACAGACTTCTCGTGAGGGTGATTGTGCTCACAATAGGGATCGTTAGATTCGAAATGTCTCATATGGAGCGTGGCCTTACAGTGGTCAAAATTGCACATTCAGTGCATGAAAAAATCCCTAAGAATACAGTTTGGCGAGCGGGTAAAAGAGTTGCGCGTTGCCACCGGAATGAGCCAGGAAGCGTTTGCGGATCGGTGTGGGTTTGCACGTAGCTATATGAGCCGCATTGAACGTGGCGGTTCTAATGCATCTCTCGATGCCATTGAGGTGCTGGCTAGCGCTCTCAGTGTTGAACCGTGGCAGTTGTTAGTATTCGACTCATCCGAAGAAAACGACCCAGAACTACTGGTTCCCTATGCGGCGGATGGGACGTGCTTTAATCCCGAACTGGCGAGTAGTCGCGATGGTTCATTTGCAGTAGGAGATAAAGCCGCTCAGAAGCGTTTTGGCTCGTTTATCGAAGCCCTTGAATATCTCCGTAGCATGGAGACGGCAAAGTGGCGTAGGCCGAATTCTGCGGGCAATTGGGGAATTGTGTCTGCTGTTAAATGGGATAAGCTTAGGAAGTAGTGCCAGTATAAGGATATAAATTTGGCAAATAGGATTTATACATTGCATCCCCATAATGGATGCTGTCCACCCTAGGACTTTTGATTCTTTCGGCTGTATATAGATAATCATGAAACACGGGTGCGTTACAGAGGCGTTACGTATCGCTTTTAATGTTTTTTATTATTAGATTCAAGTTGTTATGATTTTTGTGGTGGATTCAAAAAATAAACTCACTCCGTGAGTTTTTGCCAGTTTTATTTTGCTCCGAATCTTCACCCTTCCCGAGAGTTGTTCTTCTATGATAACTCAGGCTGCGTAAGCAGCCCGTCGCGACAAAGTCGCGACCCTGTTATTGGGTAATTAGTTACAAAAGTTAGAAAGCTAAGCAATACCCTAGTCATACAAAGAACTATGATTTACGCGGGTTTTATGGCAAAAGAGATAGCTCCCATACTGGGTAAACTAATCGCGCATAAACCCGGTAAATTGTTTTTCAAGGCTATCGTTTCATTCAAATTTTGAGTTCACATCTTTTTCTCATATGAATCTAAACGTTGTAAAACAGCTTTTAATGATGATTTAAGCCTCTTCTCATCGTGGCTTTCCCCTGTCATAAATCTCATTATCTGCGCTAAACTCATGTATGATTTATCGGATATGCGGGAAGCAAGCCAAACATTAACCCAATGAGGAATATGTTTTGCTAGATTTCTCCGTTTTGTTACTGAAACTTCAAGTCTCTCCGTGACTTGTGCAATCCCCAATGAATGCAACTTGCCACCTCGGACATCTCCTTTTTGAAGTTTCCGCCATGAATCACGGTGTTTTTTAGATTGATACTGTGCTAACTCCCATTGAAGGTTTACATTGATCTGTAATGCCCTGATTTTTACGTCAGTTGTCCAATTTAGACGCGCAAATTTTTCTGCCAAGATCCAGTCAAATTCTTCACGCTGAAATAGGTGCTCAAACTCTTCTGCACCTACCGCTTTTTTTTGTCCTTGTATCCATGTCCAGTGCATATCGATGACTTGGCGGTCAATGCTTAATTGGTTTGGTTCATCATCAGACGTTCTTTTAGGTGATGAAGGAAGCGCACGAAATCTCGGAGCTATGTATTGTGAAATATTCAACGCAATTGACAATGACACTGCTTCATCTCGATGGTTTAGGTAATCATTTTTGTTTTCAAGGATAGAGCGTAGACATTGCGCTATATCATTACCATTTTTTGTCAAAACGATCTCTGATGCTTTTGAAACGAGATCTTTAAAAGGAGTAATACCGGGGTGTTTCTCAAGAACTTCTTGAGGTTCGGTAGACATACTACGGGCTGATGTCGCCTGTTCGTTCTCTTTGTCGAGAATCGCAGCAAGGACATCAATTTGCTGATCATTTGGAAGCTCAAGCTGACTACGTAAACTAGTTTCTGATGACATAATTCCCACTCCTTAGTTGAATAAGCGGGACATTATTTTGTGAACTTAGGCTTTTCAATGCTTCTGGTTGGCTATTTTTAAACGGTAACATAACATATTGTTTTATAATTATTTTCATTTTAGGCTATTTTACGTCATGAGTTTTTTAGTGCTCTGTAGAGGACATTGGCTCTCCTACAAAACTGTCCTACAATGCGATTTCATCATTGATTAATGCTTTATGGTTACGCGCCCCAAAGCCGATATAGCTCAGTTGGTAGAGCAGCGCATTCGTAATGCGAAGGTCGTAGGTTCGACTCCTATTATCGGCACCATCTTAACTTCCTCAAACGTCCGTATTCATCCATAAATACTCTGATTTATAACGATTTTACCGCTTTTGGGTCCATCATCGTCTGTAACCATCCAGTAGAATCCGATACGGAATGTGTATAGGATTGTATATAGGATTGTGTATATATTCCTGTTCGGTCTTGGATTCCTATACACATGCCTTTAAACGATATGCAGATTCGTCGCGCTAAGCCTGAAGATAAACCCTATACGCTTGGGGATGGGCAAGGCTTGTCATTGCTTATAGAACGTAATGGAAGCAAGAGCTGGCGGTTCAGCTATCGCTATGCTGGCAAACCCAAAATGATCTCGCTTGGGGTTTACCCAACGATCACCCTTGCTGATGCTCGTTCCCGTCGCGATGAAGCTCGAAAACTTGTGGCAGAAGGAAAGAACCCTAGTGAGGTTCGAAAAGAGCAAAAGTTGGCTCTGCAAACAGAGTCAGAGAACGCCTTCGAAAATATAGCCAGAGAATGGCATCAACTCAAATCTGCTAAATGGTCGGTGGGATATGCATCAGACATCATGGAAGCGTTTAATAACGACATTTTTCCTTATGTCGGAACAAGGCCAGTGGGAGAGATTAAACCGTTAGAGCTGCTGAACGTTCTGCGTAAAATTGAGAAACGTGGTGCGTTGGAGAAAATGCGAAAAGTTAGGCAGCGTTGCTCAGAAGTGTTTCGCTACGCAATTGCAAAAGGTAGGGCGGAGTACAATCCTGCGGCGGATCTCTCCAGCGCTCTCGATGTACACCAATCCAATCAATTCCCGTTCCTAAAAGCTGATGAGATACCTGATTTTCTGCGTGCCTTAGAGGGTTATACCGGGAGTAAGCTTGTCCAGATAGCGACGAAATTACTGATGATTACGGGCGTTAGAACCATCGAATTACGTGCGGCATTGTGGCAAGAATTTGATCTGGATAACGCTATCTGGGAAATTCCTGCTGAAAGGATGAAAATGCGCAGGTCACATCTTGTGCCATTGTCTACTCAGGCGTTAGATTTACTCAATGAACTTAAGACCATGACAGGGAACTATCATTATGTTTTTCCGGGGCGGAATGATCCGGACAAGCCTATGAGTGAGGCGAGTATTAACCAAGTTATCAAGCGTATTGGCTATGGTGGAAAAGTCACTGGGCATGGCTTTAGGCATACTCTATCAACAGTACTTCATGAAAAAGGATATGATAGCGTGTGGATAGAAACTCAATTAGCACATGTGGATAAAAATACTATACGTGGCACTTATAACCACGCGCAATACATTGATAATCGTAAATGCATGTTGCAAAGCTATGCGAATTTTATTTTAGGGAAAGAATAATATGGGCAAGTTTGATAATTTAAATGAATATGTCGCGGTAAGACAAAAAGATTTTGAAAGTTGCATAAATGTTGTAGAACATGAACTCCATATTGATTGTGTATCAACTAATCTGAGATTTCATCATATTAAATTTAATGGAAATGGAACCCCTATGGTGAAGGCGTTAGCTTGTAAGTTATATGAGTATATTATTGATTACTGTCTTTCTGCTCGTGAGCGTTCTGATACTCTTACACCGCAACAATCAATGATATTATCAAAACAAGCCAGAGACTTGTTTCGGCATCCAAAAATTACTGATAACTCACCAGATAAGACAGGTGAAGCAGGTGAGACCTTACTATTTTTTTTAATGGAAGCTGTACTTGGTGCCCCTCAGTTAGTTGCTAAGATGGAGCTAAAAACGAATTCTAATGACGAAGTTAAAGGGTCTGATGGTATACATGTAAGATGGAATGAGCAGGATAAACTTGTTGATTTGTATTTTGGAGAGGCTAAATTATATAAAAAAGTATCAAGTGCGTTAGATGAAGCTTTAAAAAGCATCTCATCATTTCACGAGAGCGAAATGTATAAGCATGAGTTTAATATAGTTACTAAATTTTTCAAATATGCAAATGATGAAATTAAGAATGCAATAAGTGAGCTTATTGTTTCCGGAGAGCCAGGGCCAAATATTAGGCTTAATCACGCCTGTCTCATCGGTTACAATTGGCACAAGTTTAATAAATTAAAAGCTACTAACGAACTGTCTTTAGAGCAGCACTTCCTAAAAGAATTTAAGAATGATTTACCAAGACTAAAAAAATTGTTAGAGGATAAATTTATATCCTTTCCCCAGAAACATCTTAAGTTTGATGTTTTCTTTATTCCCTTTCCTTCAGTCACTGATTTTAGGAATGAATTCAATGCCGCTTTGGACTAATTATGAAAGAGATGAATGAACTATATCTTAGATTGATTAAAGCTAGTGTGGTTAAATTACTCGGTTTTGTCAGGGATGAATTTGCCATCACTCAGGAAGAAATATATAAATTACTCTCATATGCTTCTATCTTATCATTGTCTGATAATGTTCTAGATAAATCAAAATCATATGAGATTGTTAGTCGTGTATTTGAAGTGACTAATGATTTTAACCCTAAATTGATTAATGCTGCAGATCTCATTTTGTCTCGAATAGGGAATTTCCCTGGGCGATTGTTAATGAGAAATAGATTCAATCGAGGGGAGGAACCAGATCTTTCACTACCTTTTTCATTAGAAAGAATAGCGAGAGAGGCAGAGAACTCATTTGATGATAAAAAATTAACAGATTTCCAATATAATCTTTTTTCATCGCTGGATAAATACGCATCGCTTAGCGTATCTGCCCCAACTTCGGCTGGTAAATCATTTGTTTTAACCTTAAATGCAATAAGGTGTATTAAGAATCATTCTAAAGAATGTATAGTTTATATAGTTCCGACTAGAGCACTTATAAGTGAAGTATCTACGAGGATACGAAGTGAATGCATAAATGCAGGTTTATCTAAGACAATAATAAGAACATCCCCAGCTTTAGTGGACAGAGAGAAAATTGTTGAAGGGTTAGTTTATGTATTAACTCAAGAAAGATTTATTAGTTTACTTACCGAGTCAGTAAGTCACCCTGATTTTGTTGTTAATTTACTTTTAATAGACGAAGCACATGAAATACAAAAAGGTAAAAGAGGGATCTTGCTGCAGAATGCAATAGAGGTATCGCTTGATTTATATCCTAATGCTAACGTTATGTTCTCTAGTCCATTAATAAAAAACCCTGAGTATTTTTTATCTGTATTCAAACGAGAATATAGAAGTAAGTATTTTGTCGAAAGGATCTCACCTGTCGCGCAAAATGTTTTATTGGTTAATCAAGTTGATAGGAAAGTAAAAACAATTTGCGTTTCTAACCTGCTAGAAGGAATGCATGTTGATATTGGTGAGTTTGAGATTGATTTTTCTTTCCGTGGTGGAAAGGTTCAGCAGAAATCATCTTTTGCAAAATTTATTTCCGATAATGGAGGGGCCGTGATTGTTTTTGAAAATGATCCTTCTGCTGCTGAAGATGTTGCCCTATCTTTGACAGAAAAACTGATTATTGAAGACGCTCAGCCTGACTACTTGGAATTTATTGATTTTATTAAGGAAGAAATGCATAGCGACTATTCTTTAGCGCATTGCATGGAGCATAAAGTCGCTTTTCATTATGGGAATATGCCATCAATAATTAGAAGTGGGATAGAATATTTTTTCAAACGTGGGGATATACAATATATTGTTTGCACGAGCACCTTGTTGCAAGGGGTTAACCTTCCAGCAAAACATATTATATTAGATAACCCTCATAGTGGTTCCAATTCAATGTCTCGTGCTGACTTTTTAAATTTATCCGGCAGGGCTGGCAGATTACTTCATGAATTTCATGGGAATGTTTGGTGTTTGAGACCTAATGATTGGGATGCAAAAGTTTTTGAAGGTGAAAAGCTTCAGGTTATAAATTCTGCTATGTCTGATGTAATGTTGGATGGTGGTGGGATTATTTGCAATGCTATAGATGGGTTGCTTATTGACCCAATTGAAAAGGATCTTGCTGATGTAGCCTTTGCAAAGCTATTTCACGAAATCAGGCGTGATGATTTACAATTGGAGTATTTCCTCAGAAATGATAAAAGTGAGGGGTATCATGAAGTATTAGAATATAACTTTAATAAAATCTCCATGATGAAAATTAATGTTCCCGATGAGTTGCTTAGAATGAATATCGGGATTAGACCAGATTATATACAAAGACTCTATGATTTATTTAAAGGGTCTGCAAATTTAGATGATTATTCTCTATACTCACCTTTTAAAAAAGGTGGTAAACAAAGAATTGATTTGGCTATTGAAATCATAAGGGATATATTCTCTTGGGATATTAGCCACCAACATTCTCTATGGATAAGTATGCTGGCTCATAAATGGATGACAGGCAAATCATTGAGCAGTCTCATCTCTTTCGAAGTCGACAGAGCATTTTCTCTGGAAGAAAGAAATAAAAGCGAAAAGGATATTTCTTTTAAAAGGAAAAAAGTTTCGTCGACTATTCGTGGTGTTCTCAAAGGTCTAGAGACTCAAGTTAGATATAATTTAGTGAGATATATTAAAGTTTATCAGGATGTTTTAAGGTTTGTCATGGGAGAGCGCAATGAAGGTGCAAAAGCAGTACTGGTGGAAAATATCAGCGCCTATCTGGAATTTGGCTCTTGTAATCCGATTGATTTAAATCTTATGTCATTAGGACTTTCACGTAGCACAGCATTATTAGTCAGAAAGAAAGTAAAACTTCCCCCGGAAGGGACCCCTGAGGATTACCTTTCTTTCCTTAGAAAGGTAAATTTCGATAAGACTTCTATACCGTCATATAGTATGAGGGAAATAAAGGATGTATTGGGAGATATGAAAATTTAAATATTCGCTACTGGCGCGCAATGCTCTTCCTGCCACGCCTGCCCGTTTAAGGAGTTGCGTTTATTGCAATTGCAACGGCGGGCTCTGGCGGCGCTGCGACTGGCGCTAGCAGGGTTACAGGGATGGGGAAAACACCTGCAAAACAATGCATCCTTTGGATGCATTGCTTAATTCGGGAAAAATGACGGTGTTTAGGGGGGACAGGTTACTGCGCGGCCAGTTCGGCGCGGTGACGGAGGTAAATTACACTCTATTCATCGGTGAATAGAGTGTAATTTTTTATCCATCAAGCAGCGTCAAGCGTGGAATACTTTCTACCACGCTGTTCTGCTCTAAACTGCTGAGATTCGCCCTTGTTCCTTTCGTTTCAACAGCGCACCATAGAAGCGAGATTTACCCCCGTCTTGACCATACCAGCTTCTTTAAATTTGTACGATCGGCACCATTTAACCCCACTGCGCGCACTCGTAGCCCCGCCACGCCTGCCCGCTTTATGGAGTGGTTTCATGCAGTTGCATGATAGGCTCTTAACCGCGCCTTATCTGGCCTGAGAAGTAAAAATGCAAGTGCATATAGTCATGCGATTTCAAGCAGTATAGACATGCACTCAGGCTACAGACATCAAAAAACCCGGCACTGGCCGGGCTTAAGTGAGCTGTTCAGGTCAGAACAGCTTTCTTTTTTTCTGTCTTCATGTGGTGCTGAACCGGTCAGACTCATCACGTCGTCCCGGAATCTCAACGGCAATATTTCATTCGTCCACTTAAGCATTAGATTCAGGATAAATTCACGATACAACGTATCTGCATCATTTGTCCCTTCAATAATGCCCGGTATATGCACTGAGCTATTCCGCTCGAATTGCTTGTACTTCATCCAGAGTAGGCTGCTCAATTCGGAACCGTGGAAAATAAAAAAGTCTCGTAAAAGCTCATCGATACGCTCCTCAGTGATGCCATGATGGCAGTTCACATAGGCGTTTGCCTTACGCGCGGTCGTGTCAGCCAGTAGCGGCAGCAGCTCTTCTTTTTCAGTAATCTGCCCGGCCAGTTCTGTGGCTGTTTCCTGTTGTTCCAGATACTCAGCCCGAAGAGCTTTCATCTCCGGCGTTACGATGCCGCCGCTCTGGTTAAGCAATTCCCTGAACTGCGCCCGATTGTCTTTGCTGGCCTGCTCAGTTTCGGTCTGATGCCGGCGGCAGAGCCCTGAGGTTGTCAATGGCTGCTTCTTCGGCCCCTCTGGCTTCCATCCGGGCCTCCGTTTTTAGGTAGAGGTTGATAATCCGGGATTGGCAGCCGGAGGAAAAGCCTTTTGTCAGTGTTTTCTTCTGGAGGGCTATTTTGTATGCGGCATAAGTTGGGGCATTCAGAGTAAGGTCGAGAGTGATGCCCACATTGAAGCTGAATGTACACCAGAGAGAAGATGTTAAATCAAGAAAGAAAGCCTATAAGCTTGCAGATAATGCTGGTTTATCTTCACCCGCCCGGCTATCTCAGGAATTTCGTTAGTAAGGTTAGTGTTTAAAAAAGCTCATCTTAAAGGTATTCTTGCATGAACATACCAATCATGAAGATAGGCGAGCAAGTGGCCAGTGAACTGACGGAAAAAGATCTGCTAGATAATGGTTTTTCGCGTAAGCAATTATCTCGTCTGAAAGAGGTATTAAGCAGGAATGAAAATGCTGGCGAAACGCTTTCAACTTTAGTGGATGATCTAAGTAAGCGTTTTTATGGTGGATTGATTTGTCTGATGCTTATCCTGGCACCGCTGATTTTCCTTCCCGTCTTTTATACTCCCTCTATGCTGGTATATTACCTACCTGTTGCAGTTTTTGGCGCGATTGCAGTCTGGTATCTGATACCGCTAGGCCTTTCATGGAAAGCGCATAAAATGATGAAAGGCCGGTAGGGTTCTCACTGCGTTTTATCGTTACTCTGCAACTGGTAAAGAGTATGCCCAATTTTGGCACCCTTCAACGTTGCCCCGGCACCCTTAATCGCCAGGGCCGTCCGGCTCATGGTGTTTACCTGTCTCATGAAGTCCGGGGCGAGATAACGGTACAGACGCCAGGCATCGGGCTTCAGAGTGAGTTTGAACATACCATAATAGGACGTACTTAGATCTACCATCTGATAAGCAAGTAAACCCACTTTGCGGTCAAAGCCCAGAAATTCTGCCGAACCTTCAAAGCCATCACGCATAAAATTGATGGGTGACGCCTTTCCCGCCAACTTCTGGACACTCTCTGCTGCTGAAGATACGCCATTAAGTACCAGCGTTGCGCCAGCTATGATCCCAAGCATATTTCCGACCGGAACGGATGAGGCAATAACTCCAATACCGCCTGCAACCTGCAAACCGGAAATGACTACACCGATAAAATCGATGGCATAACCAAAGTATTTACCATTCTCTTCATAGATCCTGACTGATGCCGTGAGAACAGACTCACCTGTTCTGAGCATTCTGTCCTGAATCTTCAGATTATTATTTTCCTCGCGAATATTCTGGATACACAGCTGACATTCCTGTTCCGTCGCGCCATTCCTGATGGCTGCCAGTTGATATTTTCCAAAATCACGCACATTGTCCTGAAAACGCATGCGTGTCAGAGCATCTTTAATATGAAATCCCGATACAGCGAGCGCTGTATTCATCAGTTGATTCACTTCTAATGAGGCCATCGTCAGGAAATAGCCAGAAAAGCGATTACCACCTGTATAGATATCCAATTCCTTCCCTCGAATCGTAATAAAACCGAGAACATATAGTAGCACATGCATTTCGGACAGCCGTTAGAACAGTATTCCTTGCTGCCAGCTACCTATCAAAATATTTTAGTGCATCAGCCATTACATTCCTCTGACAGCCCCGACAAACCATCACACATCTCCTGCAACTCATTAAACATCCTTGCCACATGGAAGCCATCGCACACTGAATGATGGACCTGCACCGCGAGCGGCAGCAGTACTTTTCCATCCTGTTCGTAGTATTTTCCAAACGTGAACATAGGCGAAAAGAAGTTCTTCATGTGCGCAATGTTCATATTAAAGTTGGTAAACGTTACCCACGGAATAGACGAGACGAAAAAGACATTTTCCCGGGATTCTTCCTTAGGCCAGTACGAAAGGATATTTCCATAGCGGGCCGTATCTTCTGCATACGTGTTCTGGAAGTGATGAATATTGCCGTCATAGTGGCTCCACAATGACGAAAACGTCTCCGTTTCAGGGTGGAAAATGGTGTAGCTGGGATGAACTTCATTCCATATGACAAGCTCATTGTCCTTCATAGCCATGCGGAACTCAGGATGCCTGTTCATAATTTCAGACAGGAGAAAAATGATCGTCGGGTAAAACTTCCAGCCAACCGCTTTGATGTGTTTCCTCAGCGCGGTAATGTCGATCAGAACGGTTTGGTTAATTGTGCATTCAGCAAATGACTGGAAGACTTCAAAATGCTCCTTCCTTGGCCAACGAGATAAATCAACAGGCGTATAGGCCGGGGCTGTTTTTTTCATTGCTTAACCTTTGATTATCAATCGTCTATATGATTTTGGGCCATAAACTACCGGACAACCATTTCAACCGTATCTAATCTTACTGTCAATCTCAGCCTGGGGTTTTCCGAACAGGTATCCCTGCACGAGATCGCAGCCAAGCGCCTGAAGGCGTTCAAGCTGCGCTTCGGTTTCAACACCTTCTGCAATAACCCGCATATTGAGGCTTTTCGCCATGCCGGTAATTAACTTAACGATATTAAGGGCATCATCCTGCGTGGATATCGGATTCACAAAGGATTTGTCGATTTTGATTTTATCAAAATTGAGTTCGCTCAGTCGTGAGAGTGACGAATAACCCGTTCCGAAATCATCGATAGAAATTTTTACACCCAGCGCTCTGAGCTTTTTGAGAATAGTGATCGGCATGTTGCTGTCACTGAAGAGTGAAGACTCCGTTACCTCTAACTCAAGTCGGCTAGCCGGTAACCCAGTCTCTTTCAGGATGGACTGCACCATCGTTGTAAAAGATTTATTACCCAACTGAATAGGCGAAACGTTTACAGAGATCCTTGCCGGAACGGCCCAGGAAACTGCTTCCCGGCAGGCAAGCTCAAGCACGGTTTTGCCGATCTGATTGATCATCCCCGTTTTTTCAGCGACGGAAATAAAATAATCTGGTGCAAGCATCCCCTTCACCGGGTGTATCCAGCGAATCAGCGCTTCATAGCCGTAAATCTCATTGCTGAATGAATCGACAATAGGCTGATAATAAACAACGAATTCACGGTTATCGATCGCCAGTGCCATATCATGTTCAAGAGTTCTGCTTTCCTGCAACTTTTGCAGCATCCATTGACGGAAAACTTTTATCTGCTGTGAACCCTCTTTTTTGGCTTCGTAGAGCGCCAGATCGGCAAATTTATAAAGATAATCAGAGCGTCGTTCATTATCAGATAAAACGATACCCACGCAGGTGGCGATTTTTATCAGCTGGTTATTTATCGTATAGGGCTGGCTAATATGCTCGCTGATTTCTTTGGCGCGTGAAACGGCAGCAGTTTCGGTGAGTCCACTTGACAGAAGGGCAAACTCGTCTCCGCCTAAACGGTAAAACGTATCCGTTGCGCTGCTCATCGAGGTCAGCCGTCGGGATACCTGATTCAGGAGCAAATCTCCCGTATCGTGGCCATAGGTATCGTTGACCTCTTTGAAGCGGTCTAAATCAAATAACATCACCGTGACGGGGACGTGATTTTTATCTGCCTGAAGATTAATTTTGTTGAGATCGTCCCAGAAGAAAAGGCGGTTTTTCATGCCGGTGAGGGAGTCATGATAAACATCATACTCCAGCTTCGCGTTCTGAATTTGCAGTTTTTCTTTTGATATTTGAAGTTCATCAGCCAGGCTTTTAACCTGCATATGTGCTTTCAGAATGTTTTTATTCTGGTAGATCATTAGGAAGCCAAGAATAAAGCTTAAAATCACCAGGAGCAAAGAAAGTGCGGAATAAATATAATACAGTATTTGTATTTTGTTGTTGGATTCATTAACAGTGTTAATATCTTTTGTTAATGCCGTTGCAGACAGCTGGCTGAGCGGTGCATCGAGCTCATGCATATTTGTCAGGTACGCCTGTAACTCTGGGTGGTTCATTTTTTCAAGATGACTATCGAGATAGGTAAGTATTTTTTCTAAGCGTAAAGCCAGCTCCTGATGCGTTTTATCGCTGTCAATGTAGCGACCTAAATCTCCCCCCTTCATTAAATCGGCCTGGCTAAGCATAATTTCGAGGCGCATGCGGACCTGGTCTATCGTAACGTCATCGGTATCGGTTGCGTATAGACCAAGCCATGATTCAAAACGGTAATACTCTGATACCAGTTGTGCCACGGACCAGGACTCAGTGTATTGAGTCAGTTTTTGCAATTCCTGCTGTCGATCGTAAACAAGGAATGCAATATATCCTGTCGTGATAAAAAGAGAAAAAATGATACCAACCAGTATCCTGTTCATTATGTTCTCCTGAACGACTACTCAATCTTCATTTTGCTAACCTGCCATGCTGATCGTGAGTAATAAATCTGATTATTCAACTCAGGAAGACTGTCATAGGGGTATACAATGAACGATGGGCCTTTATCGCGGATGCGCATATATTCGCCATTGACCTTTAAGGCAAGTATGGCGTTGTATTTTTTAAAGTCGCTGAGAGGGATGACGGTTGAGTAATCATTGAGCGCAATAACATTAACGTTTGTACCTTTTGCACCCACATAATCCATGAGCTTGCTCATTGGGACACCCTCAAACTTCGTACGACCGTTATACCAGGGGGAGGTCGTCTCGAAACTCACTACTCCAAGTTTTTCAAGGCTGGCGAGATCAAACACTGCTTTTCCATTTTCGTTGGTATTTTCTATATTACCGTAAATCGTTAAAATGGGTTTACCAACTGGTTTTGGCAGGTCGCCAGCCCAGGTTACACTTTGTACAAGACAGCATAACAGCAGTAGGGTTAATCGCATTTTGACCTCCACCTTTTTAACGTAAGTATAAGAATTATAATTTAGATATCACACGAGTTGATATATTTTGTTGGGAAGTAAGGGGTTTTATCGTTTTTATTGATATAAACTCATTTTAATCAATGAGTTAGGTGTTGCAGGTGGCAGGGTGTTTGATACTCGAGCGACGCTTAACTTTTTGATAAAAGCTAAAATTGCGGGCATAAATGCTCTTCTGTTTAAAAAATAATCGCTTTAATTGATTGATATTAACTTCCACGACAATTTTTGGATGTCCGTGGCTTTTTGGGACGCGAATCTGGAGACTAAATACGCGCCCCGGTTGTGACCGTAGTTTCAGGATGACGTTGATAAGCGAGGACACGAACATTCTGATTGTGCGTGTCCCATTCCGCTTTGCTTACTTGAGGCCATCCTCGGTTGCCGTCGCCGACTTACCCCCTTTCGCCATGCTGGAAAACACTGCGTCCCGGTAGATCCATGCATGAACGAGTGCCGCAGAGAGATGGACCAGCACCACAGCAAAAAGCAGCTTTGCCAGAAGGCTATGGGCGTCGTGACACCAGGCATACAGTGCTGAACTGGTCGGGACAATCGCCGGCAGGTTGACGCCATCAAACATCACAATCGGCAGGCCGACTGCCGACAGTTGCGCCCAACCCAGCAGCGGCATTGCCAGCATTAGCCCATACAGCATCCAGTGTGATGCCTTTGCGGCAAGCACCTGCCAGACGGGCAAGTCGGCAGGAAGTGGCGGCGTCCGGCTAAGAAGCCGGTTGACCAGACGCACCAGTGCC
The DNA here is from genome assembly GCF_004006055.1 of Enterobacter sp. N18-03635. Classification (NCBI taxonomy): domain Bacteria; kingdom Pseudomonadati; phylum Pseudomonadota; class Gammaproteobacteria; order Enterobacterales; family Enterobacteriaceae; genus Enterobacter; species Enterobacter sp. N18-03635. The sequence goes on from NZ_CP034769.1 coordinate 940,147, forward strand.
AGCAGTAAAATGGCGACACCCAGCGGCCGGTGCAGGTCGATTAACCAAATCCGGTGATGCAACGACGTCATCATCGCGACACCGATGAACAGCATCGCCAGGATCATCACCGCCATCAGCCAGTGCAGGCTTCGCGCCAGGATATTGAAATGCTGCGGCGCGTGCTCTCGCATATCTTTATTCGAGCTCATTTTACCTCCTGCTTTTGCACGGCTTCGGTGGCCTTGCCGTAGCCGATTTCCCGCTCGCGGCGGCTGAAAGAGTGGGAGTAGGCAGCGGAGCGTGCGTTTAAGATGGGATCATCAGACACCGCAACGCCTGCTGGAACGACAGAAGGATCAAAGTTAACGTCGCGGCACGCGCCTGTGGATTGTGCTTCGACGCGCGTCACTTCCAGCGTGCCGGCCACCATCTTTTTGCGATCGTCCGGCCATGGCTGGGAAGGATCGTCTACCGGATCGCCCGGCTGTGCGAGCTGCAAAACGTAATCCCAGTAGAGCGGCTTCTGCGCCAGGCGCTGACGCAGGTTTTCAAACAGGAAGTTGTCATCGGCTTTCTGTCGTTCTTCATCGCTTATCGACAGGAAAGGCTCGTGCGGACGCATCATCCAGCGAACGGCCTGGCGATCCCCCTGCGCGTTCACAAGGTAAAAGGCGTTAATGCTGTAAAACGTCGCGCCCGCGAAGCTGCCGGGCGCGGGTTTTTGTGCCGCCCATTTAAGATATTTCTCCGCCTCAGGGTACGCTTTTAAAAAGTCTTTGAGACGCTGCGGGTCCGGTTTTCCGGTGGCTGCATCAACAGCAGTGGCTTTTCGCAAGGCCAGAAAACCTTCCGGGCTGTGCGTGGCGAAGAAAGGCTCGTTGTTCATCGCCATTCGCCATTGTTGCTTGTCATCTGTCTTCAGCAACAGCGCCATGCTCAGGGTTTTGGTCGTACTATCCGGGGCATGGGGATCGCCAGTACCAATAGAGAATCGGCCCACCACGGGCACTTCCTGCTGCGAGAAGAGGCGGGAGGTTGAAAGGGAATCAGCCGAGCCGTTTGGCGTAAAGGTACCGGCAAAGCAGATGCCTTTTCCATGCGCGCGACGAAAACCTGGCGGGAAGGGTTTCGGTGTTTCACCCACCAGTGCCTGGCTGACCGTGCGTGACCCAAGCCAGCCCGCCGTCCATGCAAAAGCAGAAGCCAGCGTACCGGCGACAACGGCGATCGCAGCCAGCGCACCCCAGGTTTTTTTGGACCTCAAATCCAGTTTCGACATAGACGTTTTTCCAGAACAAAATACCATCACCTGTCATGCACAACGTATCGTGCATGACATGTGGTAATACAGTGGCGAATATGGCTCGAGTATAGGAACTAAGGGGCGTAAAGAAAGAATATCACGAAAAGTTTAAATCTTTCCGCTGTCATAAGACCGGATTACTCATCGTGTCGGAAATTTTGACCGAGTCGGTGACCCAGCGTGAAATAGTGGCGAAATATGTAATAGAAGGGGTTCCATTTCTCCACATTAAATTTTACACCCCTCTGAGTACGAATTAATAATACTTCAGATATGTGGACGCAGGTTATCATGGCATCAACGGACACCAGGCTCCCCTGCGAACCGGTCAGCGCCGATCTTCCACAAACTTTAGCCTCTATTTGTACAGGACACTCTTTAATTCTCAACGAGTTAATCGTTACCGCATTTACTTTATGGAAATTTCCGCAGCTAAACTTGTCCTGTTCAAAAACATATCCCATCTTTTTCTTCCATTCCGGTGGCGATGCTTTTCCCGTTTTATTTGCGATAGCTTCAATATTCTGCCAGAGCCTGCTGTCCGGTATGTTCAGGACAATATCGGGATTACCCGTGATATTTTCATAACACTTTCCGGAGGTGCCAAGCCCGAACACGATATTCCGGTCAAGGATCCACCACGACGAGATCGGGCTCAGGTTTGTTGAACCGTCAGGATTTTGGCTGGAGATAATGGCGACCGGTGTACCAAAATATAAAGAAGCAAAATCGACCTGCTGGGTTTTCATTTTTTATCCTTTGAGTAGCGGAGGCCCAGCCTACTTTGTGCAAACGTGCGTTACTTCGGTGAAGCGCGAAGTAAAACGCGCCTCACTACAATTCCCTGGAACGTAATCTTAACCACTTCCTTCTGAGCGGGAGAAAGACATCACGTGCAGCTTTTAAGGAAATAAAATCATCTGAAATTATGAGCCCATTTATGCTGGGCTCCTGGTTTACTTGCTCTTATTTTTGTAAAGCACTGAGAGGCAAGCGCCACAAATCATAGCGTTCTTCTCCCGGTTTAACGGCTCCCGCGAAGTGGTCATTGAGGCGACTCGAGGTAAATACCAGGTCTCCGTTCGGACGGATTGCCGGCGTGTCTGGCCAGCGCACCTCTTCGCTTGCCGCAATCAGCGACATGGAAAGGCTCTCAGGATCGTATCTGACGATGCCATTGCGTGTGACATCGGTAATGTAGAGGTTACCTTTTACATCTGTCACCATTCCGTCGGTGTTGCCCCCCACGCTCCCCAGATTGCGGATCTGCCCGGCAATTTGCGCATCGGTTGACGCGGGCTGCCTCAGTATCGCGGTCGGTACCGCATACGCGCGCGTGCCGGTTGTCACCGTCCAGTACAGCGTGCCCGCATCGGGTGAAAGCGCAATGCCATTGATACCTATCAGTAATGGTTTACCAGGCCAGACTTCAGCCCCGTGCGAGACGACGTTAACGCCAGGCTCAATCTGCAGCGCAGGATGACGATCGAGCACGCGTCGAGCCATACCGGCGGCGAAATCAACGATAATTAGTCCTACCTGGTTTTCAGGAGCACTCCGCGAGCCGCTGTCGGAGATATAGGCGACACGGCGGTTCTCATCGACAACCACATCATTAAGGAAACTTGCCTTGCGGTCCGCTACGCCGTCCAGGGCGATACGTTTAATGGTTCGGCCTGAACTGAGATCCAGCACGACCAGTTTTTGCGACCCCACGGGGGACTCTGTTTCCCCTGCAACAAACCCCATGTCCAGCGCCCAAAGCCAGCCGTTTTTACGGTCAATATAAAAACCGAGCACGTTACGCAGGCTCTGAGAGGGATCGGTGTTCACCGCATTCCCCTCGCGGGATGGAAACGCCGTCAGTCGGGCAGGGCCGGACTGTACCGTTGTATCCAGAATGCTTAACGTGGCGGGTGCTGCGGCGGAAACCAGCCGGGGCGTGCTGACAAAGGCCCGGTCCTTTGCATCAAAGTGGATACCCGCAATAGGGGCATTGACCGAACCGGAGAACGCCGCCGGTATCTTTCCGTCTTGAGCGGTATCCCAGCTCACACCGGCATAGCTTCGCCAGCGCTCCAGAGGCGCGTGTTTCGCCGCGTTGACAACACTCGGGAAAGAGAACAGCGCCGCCATTGCGATGGCGGGCAGAATAAGGGGGCGGTTGAACATTGACAGGCTCCAGTGGAACGTTCAGGTGATGAATGCTGGCCACTTTACTCATCGCCCAACGGGAGATAAATTAGCCAAATTGAAAAACATTTGTTCCTGAGAGAGCAAAATGAGCCGGAAATTCGATTACCTGGGCGACGTTGAAGTGTTCATTGCTGTGGTTGAACACGGCTCATTTACGGGCGCAGCGGTTGCCCTTTCAACCACCCCTTCGGTACTGAGCCGCGCGGTCACTCGCCTGGAAGCGCGTCTTGGACGGCAGCTGTTACAGCGCACGACCCGCCGGGTGGGGCTGACCGAAGCCGGACGCGTCTATCTTGAGCAGGCTCGCTCAGCGTTTTCTCTGCTCGATGACGCCGAACGCGTTGGCCGGGGTCAGGAGGGGGATCTGACCGGTCGCGTGAGAATGAGTGTCCCGACCACCTATGCCCACTACCGCCTGCCGCCGCTGCTGGCTCGCTTTACCCAACAATATCCGCGCGTTCAGGTGGAGCTGAACATTACCAATCGCAACGTTGACCTGATCGCAGAGGGGTTCGATCTGGCGATCCGTCTGGGGCAGTTGCCTGACAGCGGGCTGGTGGCGCGTAAGCTGGAAGACGCGGCATTGCTTCTGGTCGCCTCTCCGGACTACCTGCATCGGAGAGGAAAGCCTCGGACGCTGGAAGAGCTGCAGCGCCATCAGTGCCTGCCATTTATCATGCCGCGCACCGGGCGTATCGCCCCCTGGGTATTTCATGACGAAGGGCGCGATATTGACTGGATACCGGCCTCAACTATCGAAATATCAGACGATGTACTCGGCGTGGTTTCGCTGGCGGAGCAGGGGATGGGGATCTGCCAGAGCTATGAATTTATCGTTCGCGACAGAATAGAGCGCGGCCAGTTAGTTGAGGTGCTGCCGCACCTTCGGGGACGATCGCGACCTTTCTCCGTGCTGTTTGCCCCGCACCGACGTCAGTCAGCAGCCACCCGGGCAATGATTGACCTTCTGACCCGACAAGAATGACAAGGACGAGTCCACCATGAAAAAAGCGCGTTTTTCCTTTTGGATCCCTCTCATCGCGGGCGGGATAGCACTGATATCGGGTTTTGTGGTCTGGTCAGTCAACATTTACCGCGTGACATACCTTTCGATCCGCGGGGAGCAGTACCTTGCCTGTGGGGCGTTGCTGCTGGCGCTGGTGCCGATGGTCTATTTCATCAGAAAGGGGAGACTGAAAGGTAAGCGCCTTGCTGACGCGGTAAAAATTTACCTCGGCTTCTTTATTTGCAGCCTGCCGGTTGCCATGTTCGTGGTCTTTACAACGGCCTGGCTGCTGGAGGGGGTCTATTCGGCCTGGAGCAAACCTTACCGGTATGAGTCCAGTACCCGCCACAGCTGCTCGGGTGCGGAAGTCTACGAGCCGGAATTAAAGAAGGAGATCCGCATCTGTAACCCGCAGGGTAACGTTTATTCCGATACCACCCTGTATGTGGAAAAGCGGAGCAATGCCCTGGGGATTGTGGTGCTTTGGGCTATCACGCGCGCCTGAATCGGGGAAAGTCAGGGCGCGAGAATCAGCGTCAGCCCGCCTCCAGCATCCCAAAACTCACAATCCGCGCGCGTCCCAGCTCTTTTGCCCGGTATAGCGCCACATCCGCAGCGCGCAGCAGGTTGTCGGTCTGGGCATGTTGTGGGTAGCTGGCAATACCAATCGACACGTCCACCGGCCCAATCTCGGTCAGCCCGTAGCGAATCGACAGCTCATGCACGCCGGTGTAAATCTTCTGCGCGCAGGCGTACGCTTCTGCTTCATCGGCACCGGAAAGCAGCACCAGAAACTCCTCGCCCCCGTAGCGGAATGCCAGCCCGTTATCATGTGCGGCCCGCTGAACAATTGACGCCACGCTTTTAATCACCAGGTCGCCCGCTTCATGGCCGAAACGGTCGTTGATGCTCTTGAAGTGGTCAATATCAATCATCATGCAGCTTAACGGTACGCCAGTGCGTATCGCCTGCGCCGTTTGGGTTTGCAGGGTATCTTCCAGATGATGACGGTTACGCAGGCCGGTGAGCGGGTCAAACAACGCTTTTTCCAGCAACGCGTCGCGCAGACGCTGGTTGGCCAGCGCCAGGCCGAGCGCCTCGGCCATCAGTTCCAGATACGCGCGAGAAGGGGCATTGTCCGCTGTGATATTCTGGAAGGAGAGCAGGCCAATGGCCTCGCCCTGAGCGATAAGCGGCACGCAAAGGGCGCTTTCCGCCTGGGATGGCGGAAGATGGTAGCAGGCGATATCCGGCTCGCCGTTCACCGGCGGGTGACTCTGCCCGCGACGCACGGCCCAGCACTCGTCCGGATGGAACGTCGTCTCTTCCCCAACCGGCGAGAGCCATTGCGCGACGCAGCGCATCTGCCACGGTTCGCGATCAAGGACGTAGAGTCGGCCCGCGATCCCCGGCGCGATGTTGGGAGCAAACAGCTCCGCCACGTTAATCACATCGTTAAAGTTCTCACACCCCTGCAGCCGCTGGGTCATGCGCGCCAGCAGCTCGCGGATGGCCCAGTCGGCATCGCGCTCTTTTTCCAGACGCTGCCGCGCCAGGCCGTTTTCACGAAAGATGCTGATGGCCTGGGCCATATCGCCTATCTCATCGATCTGGTTGAAATTGGGCGTTTCAACCGCGTAATCCTGGGATGCCAGACGGTGCACCACGTCGCTCAGGCGGACCACGGGGCGGAGCACGCGGCGTTTTAATATAAAGCCGAGCACAAACAGGAACAGCAGGGCGGTCAGGCCGACCGTCAGCTCAGAGGCGGTACGCAGCGCTTTCGATTTTTTTGTCGCCTCCTGAACGGCGGCGATGACGCGCTTATCGAGTATCTGGCGGAAGTGATCGAGCTGATTCTGCGCGCGCTCAAGCTCCTGCTCATAGGGCTGACCATAGAGTAAGGCAACGGCCTGGGCGTCTTCTCCGCGTTCCAGGCTGGCGAGGGCGGTTCGCTGCTCGTCCTGCAGCTCATCGACGATCTTTATTCCTTCATGCAGCAGGGCCAGTTCTTCATCCGATGCGCCATTATCCTGCAGCTTTTCCAGCCGAAGCTCGATGCGCTTCAGACTGTTTTCTGCCTGGTTATATTCCTTGAGAGCCTGAGGATCTTTTTTGATGACGTACAGCCGTGCTAAATCAGACTGCGCCCAGATATCGGTTTCAATATCTTCCGTCAGCTGATCAAATTTCTGCCGTTGTTCAACGGCCTGGCGCTCGAGGTTATCCGCATTGGACGCCATCAGCATGATGATGCCGGAGGCGATGGTCAGGCAGACCGTGGCCCCATAGGCCCAGTTTGTTATCGTCGCGATTCGCACCAGATGATCCTTTTACGACATGAGTAGGATGGCGTTCTTCAAATTATAGAAAACGTCTGATTTAAGGCGAAAAAAAAGGCGGCTCAGTGCCGCCTGGTGTGGTCTTTATCGTCACGTCCTTACAAATCTGGAGGATTTTTTCCTTCTTCGATGAAGTCGGGGTCCAGCTCTTCGGCGTTACCTTCGTGATCGCGCCCTGAGAAGAGGTTCCAGCAGGCGATAAACAGCGCGGCAATGAGCGGCCCAATCACAAAGCCGTTAATGCCGTACAGCTCCATGCCGCCGAGGGTGGAGATCAGAATCAGGTAGTCCGGCATTTTGGTGTCTTTTCCGACCAGCAGCGGGCGCAGGATATTGTCCACCAGTCCGACGACGATCACGAAGAAGCCGACAATAAACAGCCCCTGCCAGATCTGGTGCGTGGCGAACAGGAAGATTGCGGCGGGCACCCAGACAATCGCCGAGCCGATGGCGGGCACCAGGGAAAGGAAGGCCATCAGAGCGCCCCAGAGCACGCTGCCGTCAATACCGGCAATAGCAAACGCAATCCCGCCGAGGATGCCCTGAACAACCGCCACCGCCGCCGTACCTTTTACCGTGGCCCGCGACACGCCGACGAATTTGGCGAACAGGTGCTGCTTGGCGAAATCAGACAGCGGCAGAGAGTCGAGGATCTGGCGCACCAGATACGGGCCGTCTTTCAGCAGGAAGAACAGCAGATAAAGCATAATGCCGAAGCTAATCGCAAAGCCAAACGTGCCTTTGCCGATCAGGAACGCGCTGCCGGCGAGATATTGCCCGCCCTGTAGGGCAACATCGGAGAGTTTTTTCTGGATCTGCGCCGCGTTGGTCAGGTTGTGATCCGCCAGGAAGCCGCTGGCCCAGTCAGGCAGGTGGTTGAAGATGCTCGCCACCACTTCCGGGAACTGGGTATTGTTCTCCTGCAGTTTGGTGTAAACCACGTTCAGCTCAATGGCGAGCGAGGAGAGGATCACCATCAGCGGAATAAAGACGATCAGGCAGATAATACCGATGGTCAACAGCGAGGCCAGCCCGTTGCGATCCCCCAGCGCGGCGCGCAGCTTGTTTTTTACCGGATTGAAGATAACGGTCAGAATGGCGGCCCACAGAATGGCGGAGAAGTAGGGCGACAGCACGTCGAAGAAGGCCCAGGTGACGAGGGCGAGAATGAAAATAAAGAAACCTTTAGTCAGTCCATTAAAGCGCATAGTGATTCCTGGTAACGAATAAGCAGTGTCGACTATAGAACTGATTGTGAGAATTACCAACCCTTGCGCCGGGCAGTGTTGCGGTATGACTCCGCTCTTCACGGATACCACTTTCGACTGACCGAAGTTCGCCTTTTCCCGCACCATGCTGTAAGTATCTGCTTGCGGAGGTGCTTATGGCCTGGCGTCCGATTCTCTATGTGATCCTCACAACCCACCCCAGACTCAGCGCGCGGCGCGCCCGTTTGCGTCTGGTCATCTAGCTTTTTATTAACAATCGCGGTATAACACACCTTCTTTGGATGTTTAGATGTCCATACGTATAGAAGGTAATATGCAAACACAACAAGAAAATGGGCAGCTTAAGCGCACCATGAAAACACGCCACCTGATTATGCTCTCGCTGGGTGGCGTGATTGGGACAGGGTTATTCTTCAATACCGGCTACATCATTTCCACGACCGGGGCTGCGGGCACGCTGCTGGCGTACCTGATAGGCGCGCTGGTGGTCTGGCTGGTGATGCAGTGTCTGGGCGAACTTTCCGTAGCGATGCCGGAAACCGGCGCGTTCCACGTCTATGCCGCTCGCTATCTTGGCCCGGCGACGGGCTACACCGTGGCATGGCTCTACTGGCTCACCTGGACGGTGGCGCTCGGCTCGAGCTTCACCGCCGCGGGTTTCTGCATGCAGTACTGGTTCCCGCAGGTGCCCGTCTGGGCGTGGTGCGTTGTCTTCTGCGTGGTGATTTTTGGCCTGAACGTCATCTCGACGCGCTTCTTTGCTGAAGGCGAATTCTGGTTCTCGCTGGTGAAAGTCATCACCATCATCGCCTTTATTATTCTGGGTGGCGCGGCGGTCTTTGGCTTTATCCCGATGCAGGATGGTTCACCCGCGCCGGGCTTAAGCAACATTACCGCCGAAGGCTGGTTCCCGCACGGCGGCCTGCCGATCTTGATGACCATGGTGGCGGTGAACTTTGCCTTCTCCGGGACCGAGCTCATCGGTATTGCGGCGGGGGAAACTGAAAATCCGCACAAGGTGATTCCGGTCGCGATCCGCACTACCATTGCGCGCCTCATCATCTTCTTTATCGGCACCGTGTTTGTGCTGGCGGCGCTGATCCCGATGCAGCAGGCGGGCGTGGAAAAGAGCCCGTTCGTGCTGGTGTTTGAAAAGGTCGGTATTCCTTACGCGGCGGATATTTTTAACTTCGTGATCCTGACGGCGATCCTCTCGGCGGCGAACTCCGGGCTGTACGCCTCCGGGCGCATGCTGTGGTCGCTCTCTAATGAGAAAACGCTGCCGCGCTGCTTTGCCCGGGTGAACAAAAACGGCGTACCGCTGACGGCGCTCTCGGTTTCTATGCTCGGCGGCGTGCTGGCGCTGTTCTCAAGCGTGGTGGCGCCGGACACGGTGTTCGTGGCGCTCTCGGCAATTTCGGGCTTTGCGGTGGTGGCGGTGTGGATCAGCATCTGCGCGTCGCACTTCGTTTTCCGTCGTCGCCATCTGCAGTCCGGGCAGCCGCTCTCTGCGCTGCAGTACCGCGCGCCGTGGTATCCGCTTGTGCCAGTGCTCGGGTTTATCCTCTGCGTGGTGGCCTGTGTCGGCCTGTGGTTTGACCCAAGCCAGCGCATTGCCCTTTATTGCGGGATCCCGTTTGTCGCCCTGTGTTATGGTGCCTACTACCTGACCCGAAATATGACATCGCAGGAGCCCGAACATGTCGCAGAATAATCCGCTTACCGCCCTCCTTGAAAAACAGCCGTTTGTGGTGCTGGATGGCGCGATGGCGACGGAGCTGGAAGCGCGCGGCTGTAACCTGGCAGACAGCCTCTGGTCTGCCAAAGTGCTGATGGAAAACCCGGAGCTTATCCGTGAAGTGCACCTTGATTACTACCGCGCGGGCGCGCAGGTGGCGATCACCGCCAGCTATCAGGCCACGCCTGCTGGCTTTGCGGCGCGCGGCCTCGACGAGGCGCAATCCCGGGCGCTGATTGGCAGAAGCGTGGAGCTGGCGCGTAAGGCGCGTGAAGCGTATCTGGCTGAAAATCCGCATGCGGGCACGCTGCTGGTGGCGGGATCCGTTGGGCCATACGGCGCGTATCTGGCGGATGGCTCAGAGTATCGCGGCGACTACGTGCGCAGTGCGGAAGCATTTACCGACTTCCACCGCCCGCGAGTTGAAGCGCTGCTGGACGCGGGCGCTGACCTGCTGGCCTGCGAAACGCTGCCCTCGTTTGCCGAGATTAAGGCGCTGGCGGCGCTTCTGGCCGGGTATCCCCGCGCCCGGTCGTGGTTCTCCTTTACCCTGCGGGACAGCGAGCACCTGAGCGACGGCACGCCGCTGCGTGACGTGGTCAGCGTGCTGGCAAACTCGCCGCACATTGTCGCACTGGGCATTAACTGTATCGCCCTGGAAAACACCACGGCCGCGCTGAAGCATCTGCAAAGCCTGACGCCGCTGCCGCTGGTGGTCTACCCGAACTCGGGCGAGCATTATGACGCAGTGACCAAAACCTGGCACCACCACGGTGAAGCGTGCGAGACGCTGGCGGGGTATCTGCCGCAGTGGCTGGAAGCCGGCGCGAAGCTGATTGGCGGATGCTGTCGCACCACGCCGAAGGATATTGCTGAGCTGAACGCGCAGCGCTGATGCTCTCACCCTGACCCTCTCCCACGGGGAGAGGGGAAAAAACGAACCGCACAAAACCAACTATCCTTTCCCGCTTTTTATCTAAAAACGAATCGTTATGAGCGATTCATTTTTATTCCTTTATCAAAATTCCCGCGTTGGAAATACTGCCCTCATAACAACAAGGGGAGCAGGCACTATGGCAATTTCATCGCGAATCACACTACTCGGCGCACTGGCGCTGTGGGCATTTCAGGCGCAGGCGGTGGACGTCACCGTCGCGTATCAAACTTCTGCGGAACCGGCGAAAGTCGCGCAGGCGGACAACACCTTTGCCAAAGAGAGCGGCGCGAAAGTCGACTGGCGCAAGTTTGACAGCGGCGCGTCCGTGGTGCGTGCGCTAGCCTCCGGCGACGTGCAGATCGGCAATATCGGTTCCAGCCCGCTGGCGGTTGCGGCCAGCCAGCAGGTGCCGATTGAGGTGTTCCTGCTCGCCTCGCAGCTCGGTAACTCTGAAGCGCTGGTGGTGAAGAAAAACATCACCAAACCGGAAGACCTGATCGGCAAACGCATCGCCGTGCCGTTTATCTCCACCACCCACTACAGCCTGCTGGCGGCGCTGAAACACTGGGGCATCAAGCCGGGGCAGGTACAAATTATCAACCTCCAGCCGCCGGCGATTATCGCGGCCTGGCAGCGTGGCGACATTGACGGGGCCTATGTGTGGGCACCGGCCGTGAACGAGCTGGAAAAAGACGGCACCGTGCTGACCGACTCCGAAAAAGTGGGCCAGTGGGGGGCGCCAACTCTCGACGTGTGGGTCGTACGTAAAGACTTCGCCGAGAAACATCCTGAGGTGGTGAAAGCCTTCGCCAAAAGCGCGATTGATGCCCAGCAGCCGTACATCAGCAATCCTGATGAATGGCTGAAGCAGCCCGCTAACCTGGAAAAACTCTCCCGCCTGAGCGGCGTGCCGGAAGCGGACGTGCCGGGGCTGGTGAAGGGCAATACCTATCTGACCCCCGCGCAGCAGGTGCAGCAGCTGACCGGGCCGGTAAACAAAGCGATTGTTGATACCGCCACCTTCCTGAAAGAGCAGGGCAAAGTGCCCGCGGTGGCGACGGATTACAGCCAGTACGTAACCGATCGTTTTGTGAAATAAGGAGCCCGCCATGCTGAATATTACAAATCTGTCTGCTGATTACGGTGGTAAACCCGCGCTGGAGGATATCAACCTGACGCTGGACAGCGGTGAACTGCTGGTGGTGCTGGGTCCGTCCGGGTGCGGAAAAACCACGCTGCTCAATCTGATCGCCGGGTTTGTCCCTTATCAGCATGGCACCATTCAGCTGGAAGGCAAAAAGGTGGAAGGCCCCGGCGCCGAGCGCGGCGTGGTCTTCCAGAATGAAGGTCTGCTCCCGTGGCGCAACGTGCAGGAAAACGTGGCGTTTGGGCTGCAGCTTGCGGGCATCAACCGCGAACAGCGGCTGGAAACGGCGCGGGCGATGCTGAAAAAAGTGGGGCTGGAAGGGGCGGAAAAACGCTTCATCTGGCAGCTTTCCGGCGGCCAGCGGCAGCGCGTAGGTATTGCCCGCGCGCTGGCGGCGAATCCGCAGCTGTTGCTGCTGGACGAGCCGTTCGGGGCGCTCGACGCCTTCACCCGCGAGCAGATGCAAACCCTGCTGCTGCGCCTGTGGCATGAGACGGGCAAGCAGGTGCTGTTGATTACCCACGATATCGAAGAGGCGGTGTTTATGGCCACCGAGCTGGTGCTGCTCTCGCCGGGGCCGGGCCGCGTGCTGGAGCGTTTGCCGCTGGATTTCGCCCGCCGCTACGTCGCGGGGGAACCCGTGCGCAGCATCAAATCCGATCCGCTGTTTATCGAACAGCGTGAGTGCGTTTTAAGCCGCGTGTTTGAACAGCGGGAGGCCTTCTCATGAGCATCGTCTTCAGTGAAAAAACGCGCCGCACGCGTCTGGCGCTGCGCTGGCCTTTCTCACGTCAAATCACGTTGAGCGTCGGCACGCTACTGGTGCTGCTGGCGGTGTGGTGGGCAGTTGCTGCCCTGCAGTGGGTCAGCCCGCTGTTTCTGCCGCCGCCGGGACAGGTGCTGGCCAAACTCATTACCATCGCCGGGCCGCAGGGCTTTATGGATGCCACACTCTGGCAGCACTTAGGCGCTAGCCTGGCGCGCATTCTGGTGGCGCTGCTGGCGGCGGTTATTATCGGCATTCCCGTGGGGATTGCGATGGGGCTGAGCCCGACGGTGCGCGGCATCCTCGACCCGCTGATTGAGCTTTACCGTCCGGTCCCGCCGCTGGCCTATCTGCCGCTGATGGTGATCTGGTTCGGCATCGGTGAAACCTCAAAAATCCTGCTGATTTATCTGGCGATTTTCGCCCCGGTGGCCATGTCGGCGCTGGCGGGCGTGAAGAGCGCCCAGCAGGTGCGGATCCGCGCGGCGCAGTCGCTGGGAGCCAGCCGCACGCAGGTGCTGCTGTTCGTGATTTTACCGGGCGCACTGCCGGAGATTTTAACCGGGCTACGCATCGGCCTTGGCGTGGGCTGGTCCACGCTGGTGGCCGCAGAGCTTATTGCGGCCACGCGCGGCCTTGGCTTTATGGTGCAGTCGGCGGGGGAGTTCCTGGCGACTGACGTGGTGCTGGCAGGGATCGCGGTGATCGCCGCGATCGCCTTCGGATTAGAACTGGGGCTGCGCGCGTTACAGCGCCGTCTGACGCCCTGGCATGGAGAAATACAATGAGTGAACGTCTGACCATTACCCCGCTGGGGCCGTACATTGGCGCACAGGTATCAGGCCTGGATGTGACCCGTCCGCTGAGCGATAACCAGTTCGAGCAGCTGTACCACGCGGTGCTGCGTCATCAGGTGGTATTCCTGCGCGAGCAGGCGATCACTCCGCAGCAGCAGCGCGCGCTGGCCCTGCGCTTTGGCGATCTGCATATTCACCCCGTCTATCCGCATGCGGAAGGGGTGGAGGAGATTATCGTCCTCGACACCCACAACGATAATCCGCCGGACAACGACAACTGGCATACCGACGTAACCTTTATCGAGACGCCGCCTGCGGGGGCGATACTGGCGGCGAAGCTGCTGCCGGATACGGGGGGCGATACGCTGTGGGCCAGCGGGATTGCGGCGTATGAGGCGCTGTCAGTGCCGTTCCGGACGCTGCTGAGCGGGCTGCGGGCGGAGCATGACTTCAAGAAATCGTTCCAGGAGTACAAGTACCGCAAGAGTGAAGAGGAACATCAGCGCTGGCAGGAGGCGGTTGCGAAACATCCTCCGCTGCTGCACCCGGTGGTGCGGACCCATCCGGTCACGGGCAAGCAGGCGCTGTTTGTGAACGAAGGATTCACGACGCGCATTGTGGATGTGTCCGAGAAAGAGAGCGAGGCGCTGTTAGGTTTCCTGTTCGCGCATATCACCAAACCGGAGTTCCAGGTACGCTGGCGCTGGCAGGAGAATGACCTGGCGATCTGGGATAACCGCGTGACGCAGCACTACGCCAATGCGGACTATTTGCCGCAACGCCGGATTATGCAGCGGGCGACGATTTTGGGGGATAAGCCGTTTTACCGTGCGCCTTGATCCCCTTACCCTAACCCTCTCCCTTTTAGGGAGAGGGCTGTAAATGCGCCTCAATATACCGCTGATAGCGGTTCGCCTTCAGATAACACAAATCCACCAGCACCAGCCCGTCAACACAGTTGCTGAACGCCGGGTCGCTGCCAAAATCAATAAACTGCACGCCGCCGGGCTCGCACAGCTCGGAATATTGCTTGTATAACGGTGGAATACCGCACCCAAGATTACCGAGCAGGGATTTCAGCTTTGTTAGATCGTCCACGTAATCCACGCCGCCAAACTGCGCGAGCACGTCCGGCAGCGATGCGGGATACGGTTGACGTGAGGCGGCGAGCGGATGCGTCGCCGGGAACCACAGGCGATAAAATGCCACCAGCAGATCCCGCGCGGCAGGCGGTAAGCCGCCGGAAATGGAGACCGGGCCAAACAGGTAGCGGTAGTGCGGATAACGCGCCAGATAGGCCCCAATGCCGGACCATAAATAGTCCAGGCCGCGGCGTCCCCAGTAGCGCGGCTGGATAAAGCTGCGCCCCAGCTCAATACCGTGTTCCAGTACGTCCTGCATTTTGTCGTCGTAGTGGAACAGACTATAGCTGTACAGCCCCTCAACGCCGCGCTTTTCGATCTGCATGGCCGTCGGCATAAAGCGATACGCCCCGACGATCTCCAGATCGTCCTCATCCCACAGGATCAGGTGCAGATAATCATCGTCGTAGCTGTCGGTGTCCCGGCGTTTGCCGCTCCCTTCCTCCACCGCGCGAAAGGCAATCTCGCGCAGGCGGCCCAGCTCGCGCAGCAGCGGGGCGTCTTCCTGGCCGTTTCGCTGCCAAAGATAGATGGTTTTACCGTCGCTGGTTTTTCCCAGGCTCTCGGCCTGCGCCAGCGCGCGTTTCAGTGTGGCCCGGTCTTCCGGACGGGCAATCGCGCACTGGGTTTTAAAGACTCCGGGCAATCCCTTGCCAAGACGCATCACGTGCTGACGGCACTGCTCGGCCATCTCACGCGACGAAAGGTTAGCGCTGTGCCAGTGATGCCACGTAATCTGCTGGCCGATTTTGATCGGCAGCTGGCTGTGGCGGCGGCGGAACATCTGCTGCATCAGCAGCAGCATCGACAGCGTCGGAGAGACCAGCGTGCTGGCATAAAAGAGCAGGCTGTTATGCGCCTGAATATGCACCGGCAGCAGCGGGGCGCGCAGCTTGCCGGCGAGTTTGATAAAGCCGGAGTGCCATTTCTTATCGCGAATGCCCTTGAGCGTAGGGCGGGAAACTTCTCCGGCCGGGAAGAAGATCAGCACGCCCGCGTTTTGCAGATGCTGTTCCATCTGCACCAGGGACGATTTCGCCGTCCTGCCGCCCATATTGTCCACCGGAATAAACAGCGAGCTGAGGGGCTCAAGGTGGGTCAGCATCCGGTTGGTCACGACTTTAACATCGCGCCGCACGCGGGAGACGGCGTACATCAGCGCCAGGCCGTCCAGCGTACCCGTCGGGTGGTTGGCAATAATGACCAGCGGGCCATGTTCGGGGATTTGTTCAAGATCGCGGGCGGAAACGGTGCAGAGAATATCAAGGTGCTCCAGAACTTGCTCCACCATATCCAGTCCTTTCAGGTGGCGGTGTGCCGCGGCAAATTGCTGAAATTCGTCTTCGTAGAACAGTCTTTTTAATAGACTTTTTTGCCAGGGTGCGGGCCTCGCCTGAGGCCAAAGATCGTCGAGAACGCTATCGAGGCTAAACATGGTTACTCCTCCTGCCGTCTTGCGAAGACAGTAGAAGGAGCAGATGTCGGTTGTATTGCAGTTTGGTGAAGATTAGCGCAGAGAACAGGCCGGGCCAGGCGAAGCCGCCACCCGGCGCTAAAGCGGATTAACGCAGAATTTTTTTCTCGGCCAGATCCAGCGCGAAGTAGCTGAAGATCAGATCCGCGCCCGCGCGTTTGATAGCGCCGAGGCTTTCCAGGACCACTTTCTCTTCGTCAATTGCACCCGCCAGCGCGGCGAATTTGATCATCGCGTACTCACCGCTGACCTGGTAAGCGCCCAGCGGCAGCTCGGTGCGCTCGCGGATGTCGCGCAGGATATCGAGATACGCGCCAGCCGGTTTCACCATCAGGCAGTCTGCGCCCTGGGCTTCATCGAGCAGGGATTCACGAATCGCTTCCCGACGGTTCAGCGGGTTCATCTGATAGGTTTTACGATCGCCTTTCAGCGCCGTTCCCGCCGCTTCGCGGAACGGGCCGTAGAAGGAGGAGGCGAATTTGGTGGAGTAAGACATGATGGCGGTGTCGGTGAAACCGGCCGCGTCCAGCGCCTGACGAATCGCCTGAACCTGTCCGTCCATTGCGGCAGATGGCGCGATGAAATCCGCACCTGCTGCGGCAGCGACCACAGCCTGTTTGCCAAGGTTCAGCAGGGTGGCATCGTTATCCACGCCGTGATCGCACAGCACGCCGCAGTGGCCGTGAGAGGTATATTCGCAGAAGCAGGTGTCGGACATCACCACCATTTCCGGCACGGTCTCTTTGCAGATGCGGGACATGCGGGCGACGAGGCCATCTTCTTTCCACGCGTCGCTGCCGGTGGCGTCAGTATGGTGGGAGATGCCGAAGGTCATCACCGAGCGGATACCCGCGTTGGCGATACGTTCGATCTCACGCGCCAGATATTTCTCCGGAATGCGCATTACGCCCGGCATGGCTTCGATGGCTTTGTAGTCATCGATCTCTTCTTCAACAAAAATCGGCAACACCAGATCGTTTAAGGTCAGGGTTGTCTCTTCAAACATAGCGCGCAGTGCAGGTGACTTGCGCAGGCGGCGGGGACGTGCAATTAAATCGGTCATGGTATGCCTGATGTTTGTGGAACAAAGAAGGCTAGTGTACCTCAAAGTGGCGACGGGTGTTTTACTAAAGTGGGCATTTTGCTTTTGCAAAATGCGGCAGGTGAGTTTGCCTGTTACCAATAATATATAATGCAGGTCACTATAACTCTGAGAGAAGAATGAGATATTCGTGTTATTTCTATATGGTAATGAATGCATAATCAAAAATGATTTATTATTTTTATGGTGTTTTTTCGATTGATTTGGCCGTGCATTAACATTCTGTTTTTATAATATTTATTTTATGACGCCTTATGCTTTGTGGTCTGGATGTGTTTTTTGTCTGAATACGGACTTAATGGAAACATTCATTGAACCTTTTCGAAGTGAAACTGCATAATTCCCTCCGCAATTAAATATTGCAAATTCATTGATGGACAAACTTGCTTACGTCCCTGAGGAGGGATGACCCAATGCAAACATGGAAAAAGAAACTGGTTGTATCTCAACTTGCATTAGCCTGCACTCTGGCTATCGCTTCTCAGGCCAATGCGAAGGATATTTCTGGTACGACATATAATACCTTCGGATACGATAATACAGCGTCCACTCCCTGGTATTATGGTTATGCCGACTGGGATTACTCAGATGCCATCCACGATGGTGATATTTATCCCGTGATTAATAAAGCCACCGTGAATGGCGTTATTTCAACGTATTATCTTGATGATGGTATCAATGGTCGGGCAAATGCGTTGAGCATTTCCAACAGCACCATTAATGGCATGATCACTTCTGAATGTATGACCGCCTCGTGTGCTGATGGTATAGATACCGACGGCACGGCCCATTCTCAGTACGATCGTTTTAGCCTGACCGTGGATAACTCTACGATCAACGATACCTATGAGCATTACGCTTATGACGTCGTAAATGGTCAGAGCACAGAAACGCATTATCTGGACACCTATGCTCTCGGTAACGCGATTACCCTGGATGTAGAATCGGATATCGTGATCCAGAATAACTCCCACGTTGCGGGGATTACCCTGACGCAGGGGTATCAGGAACTGGATAATACCCCATACGACGGAGTTGAAGGCGTAGCCAACAGCAGCAAAGTCTTTACCGACACGCTAGTTGTGAAAGATTCGGTACTGACTTCCGGTGCGTACAGCGATTTAGGGACCAGCGGATTCTACGGTCAAAGCGCGAAGCCGAGCGACTACGGTGAAACCAACGCGACAGCGGCAGATGATGCGGCACTGATTGTGGCCGCCAGCGCGTCTGATAACGCGATGCAGACCACCGCCACGTTCGATCACTCCACCGTGACTGGCGATATTCTGTTCTCCAGCACCTTCGACAACAACTTCTACCCGAACGGCGATCCGGCAACCGATACCACCGCAGACGGCATCTATAACCCTACTACCAACGGCTGGGATGGCACCGATAAGCTGGATGTTACTCTCACCAACGGCAGCAAATGGGTCGGTGCAGCGCAGTCCAGCGTCGAGGCTATTGGCACGGCGCAGATGTATGGCCAGGGCTACAGCAACGTAGACTGGAGCACTCTGTCTCCTAACAGCATTTGGCCGGATTCCACCTATGACAGCAACGGACATGTTACGGGCGAAGCGGTGTATCAGAGCGGTCTGTTTAACATCGCGCTGGATAACGGCTCCGAGTGGGATACCCGTAAGATGTCTAACATCGACACGCTGACGGTAAACAACCATTCTCAGGTCAATGTTGAAAGCTCTGGCCTGCTGGCGGATACCATCACTCTGACCAATGCTTCCTCATTGAATATCGGCGACAGCGGCGACGTAGCCACCGACCATCTGTATCTGGACAGCTATAGCCGTGCGGCACTGACGGAAGAAACGGCCGATCTTTATGCCAACACTATCACCGTGGATAACGGTGCAGAACTGGCGCTGGGGCTGGGCCAGGTTGATACGCACAATATGGTACTGACCGATGGCGGTGTGTTAAACGTTGCCAGCCGTGATTACGTGCTGAACAGCGATCTGAACAACGCTCGCTATATCACCAACGATAAGCGCAGCGCCGATTATGACTACGGCGTTGTGGCCATTAACTCTGACGGCCATCTGGCGGTGAACGGTGATGTTGCAGGCAACTACCAGGTCCGTATTGACGGCGCGACCGGAACAGGTTCCGTTGCTGATTACAAAAACAAAGAGATTATTCGCGTTTATGACAATAACGCGGATACCACAGCCAGCTTCACTGCCGCAAACAGAGCCGATTTAGGTGCTTACACTTACCAGGCGCAGCAGCAGGGTGACTCCGTTGTCCTCCAGCAGAAAGCGCTGACCGACTACGCGAATATGGCGCTGAGCATTCCTTCTGCCAATACCAATATCTGGAATCTGCAGCAGGATACCGTAGGCTCGCGCCTGACAAACAGCCGTCACGGCCTGGCGGATAACGGCGGAGCGTGGGTGAGCTACTTCGGCGGCAACTTCGACGGTGACAGTGGCGTTATCAGCTACGATCAGGACGTGAGCGGTATTATGGTGGGTCTGGATACCCAGATTGACGGTAATAACGCGAAGTGGATCGTCGGTGGTGCGGCAGGTTTCGCGAAGGGTGATATCAGCGATCGTACCGGTCAGGCCGATCAGGACAGCCAGACGGCGATGATCTACGCGTCAGCGAAGTTTATGAACGACCTGTTCCTTGACAGCTCCCTGAGCTACACCCGCTTCAACAGCGATCTTTCCGCTAACATGAGCAACGGCCAGTATGTTGACGGTAATACCACCAGCGACGCTGTTGGTTTTGGGCTGAAGCTGGGCTATGACTGGAAACCAAACCTCTCTGGCTACGTTACGCCATATGCAGCCGTATCTGGCCTGTTCCAGTCTGGTGATGATTATCGTCTGAGCAATGACATGCGCATGGATGGGCAATCTTACGACAGCCTGCGTTATGAACTCGGTGTTGATACGGGTTACACCTTCAACTACGGCGGCGATCAGGCTCTGACCCCTTACTTCAAACTGGCCTATGTCTATGACGACGCCGATAACAATGCCGATATTAACGGCGACGGCATTGATAACGGCGTGAAAGGTTCAGCTGTTCGTGTTGGGCTGGGCACCCAGTTCAGCTTCACGAAGAACTTCAGTGCTTACACTGATGCCACTTATCTGGGCGGCGGTGACGTTGACCAGAACTGGGGCGCAAACCTTGGCGTGAAATATAACTGGTAATGCATAAAAGCGGGGGAGGGATGACCTCCCCACTTTTTACAAAAGCAATAAAAATAATATTGAACCGACAAATACGGATGTTTTGAGGTCTGCATGAACGTTAATGCGAAACCGCTTTCTGAATTACGCCGGCTCGAACAGTGTTTAATATCGGCCAGTACTCCTTTTACATGTACGCCCCAACAATTAATAACGTCAGATGAATGGAATGAGCCTCGTACGATCGTATTACAAACCGGTGTTATTGAGGTCTACCGTTCCTCTGATGAGCTGCTGGTTGGAATTGCGACTGCTCCTTTTATTTTCGGTCTGTCGACGGTGATGATTCATCACTCTCAGGAATATAGGGTGATGGCAAAAACGGCCTGTACCGGTTTTTATTTGTCTACGGAAACCACCCGTCAACTCATTCAACAGAATTCACTCTGGAAAGAGGCCTTCTGCTGGTTATCGTGGATAAATTACATTCTTGAAAAACGCGATATGCAGCTGGTTGGCAATAACTCCTATCACCAGATCCGAGCGATGCTGTTAAATATGGCCGAGTGGGATGAAACGCTGCGTTCAAAAATCGGTGTGATGAATCATATTCAGCAAAGCACACGTATTTCACGTTCTGTTGTTGCCGAGGTTCTGGCCGCCCTGCGACAGGGAAACTATATCAATATGAGCCGGGGCAAGCTGGTCAGCATCAACCGCTTGCCCACGGAATATTAATATCAGTTGGACGCGGTAAGAACCTGGGCTTTATTGGCGCTCAGCTCAGCCACCAGGTTATTAATCCCGTCACTCATATTGACGAAACGCGTATGCGGGGAGCGGGTGACCACCACAAATGCGCCCACGTTTGACTGCGGGATCATGGCCATATAGGTGATGAACCCACCACCGCCGCCGGTTTTCTGAATAATTCCCGGACGGCCATTTTTTGGCGCCATATAGACCCAGCCCATGCCGAGCGCATCGGCTTTACCCGGCACGTCCATCCCGATGACGCGGTGCAGCTGGGTACGCTGATAAATCAGGGTTTGCATACGATCGGCCTGGCTGCTGCGAGCGTAGAAATCCGAGGAAAGGAACTGCTGCATCCAGCGCATCATGTCGCCAGGCGTGGAATAGACCCCGCCGCTGCCCACGGCCGCGAGCGTGTTATTACAGGGGCTTGCGCCTTTCTCCGCCACCATCAGGCGACGGCATTGATCCGGGGACGGGGTAAAGGTGGTGTCTTTCATGCCCAGCGGACGGGTTATCTGCTCTTCAAACAGCTGCGTATAAGGTTTGCCAGCCGCCGTTGAAAGGGCGTCCGCCAGCAGGTCAAAGGCCAGGTTTGAATAAGAGGCCTGCGAACCCGGAGCCGCCTTCAGCGTGGCGGTACTCAGATAGCTCCAGCGCTGGTCGCGCGTTGGCCAGACAAATACGTCACGGTGCGCCGCCCCGCCCGGCTGCTCACGCGGCAGGGCGCTGGTGTGGGTGGCAAGGTTCACAAGGCGAATCGGCGTACCCTGATAGGTTGGAACCCGGGCGCCTGGAGGCGCGTATTTGCTGAGCGGGTCGTCGAGCTTCACCACGCCCTGGTCGAGCAGTTTCACCAGCATTTCGCTGGTCATCAGCTTGGTTAAGGACGCGATGCGGATAACGGAATCCAGCTGCGGATGAATGTTATTTCCCGGGCGCGTTTCGCCAAAGCTGCGGAACACGCGCTGGTTTCCGTCGATGACGACCATCGCCATTCCGGTCGCGCCGCTGCCGTAATAGATAAGGTTCGCGTAGCGATCGGCAATATCTGAAGCTAAAACGGGAGCCGTCAGCGGTTGGGCTGCCTGGGCGGTAGAAAAGCTCACCGCACACAGCGCGGCAAAAGAGAGCAGACAACGTTTCAACGAAAAGCATCCATGAAGTGAAATAGGAAAGTTATGGGTATTTATACTACTAAACGGTACCGCGCAATGCCCCGAATTGCATAACGATAGCGAGAAAAACGTAACCATGGGTAAATATGAACAATTTACTTACGAGCCATCTCCCATTTTGTGACATCGGGCTTATGATAGGCACCAGTGTCACTCAATCTTACGGAGAACGGTATGTCTGAGAAGCGTGTGGTTATGGTTGTCGATATGCAGAACGGGGTATTTAAAACCCCTCGTCATCAGCGCGAAAAGTGTGTCTCTCTGATCAACCAGCTTACGCAGGCTGCCGACAAGGTGATTTTTATTCAGCACACCGAGGCCGGGGGGCTGGAAGAGGGAAGTGAAGGGTTTGCGCTACTGCCTGAACTCCATCAGCCGGCTGACGCGCTTTACGTGACCAAAACGGCCTGTGATGCCTTCTACAACACCGGGCTTGAGACGCTGCTGCGTGACCAGGGCATTCGCGAGTTTGTCATCTGCGGCTGCGCCACCGATTACTGCGTCGATGCGACGATCAAGAACGGCGTTAGCCGGGGTTATCACATCACAGTTGCGGAAGATGCCCATACCACATCCAACCGCCCGGCTGCTGAAGCACAGATCCTGATTAACCATCACAACGACGTCTGGCGTAACTTCATTGCGCCAGCGAACCCTCTCGCAGTGAAACGCACCGAAACAATTCTCGAAAACTGGAAAGCGAACTAATAATCAACCCTCGGGTCTGACCTTTTTGCCTGAGCCGGGAGGCTGGCCTGGGCAGGTATTTCGTTTGGTAACGTGTTGTGCACAGCAACAGCCATAACAACAAGAAGGAAGCATTATGTTTAAGTCTTTTTTCCCAAAGCCGGGGCCTTTTTTCCTGTCGGCATTTATTTGGGCACTCATCGCTGTCATTTTCTGGCAGGCGGGCGGCGGCGCATGGCTGACGCGCATCACGGGAGCGACAGGCGAGGTACCGATTAGCGCGGCGCGCTTCTGGTCGCTCAGCTACCTGCTGTTTTATGCCTACTACACGGTGTGCGTAGGGCTGTTTGCCCTTTTTTGGTTTGTCTATTCTCCGCACCGCTGGCAGTACTGGTCGATCCTCGGCACATCGCTGATTATCTTCGTGACCTGGTTCCTGGTGGAAGTGGGCGTGGCGGTTAACGCCTGGTATGCGCCGTTCTACGATCTGATCCAGACCGCGCTGAGCTCGCCGCATAAGGTGACCATCAATCAGTTCTACCATGAAGTTGGCGTCTTCCTCGGCATCGCCCTGATTGCGGTTATCATCGGCGTGATGAACAATTTCTTCGTCAGCCACTACGTTTTCCGCTGGCGTACCGCGATGAACGAACATTATATGGCGCACTGGCAGCACCTGCGCCATATCGAAGGTGCCGCACAGCGTGTGCAGGAAGACACCATGCGTTTTGCCTCCACGCTTGAAGACATGGGCGTCAGCTTTATCAACGCCATTATGACGCTGATTGCCTTCCTGCCGGTGCTGGTAACGCTCTCGGCGCATGTACCGGATTTGCCGATTGTCGGCCATATTCCGTATGGTCTGGTGATTGCCGCGATCGTCTGGTCGCTGATGGGGACGGGCCTGCTGGCGGTGGTGGGGATCAAACTGCCGGGGCTGGAGTTTAAAAATCAACGCGTCGAAGCCGCATATCGTAAAGAGCTGGTTTATGGCGAAGACGATGCCAACCGCGCCTCGCCGCCGACCGTCCGCGAGCTGTTTGGCGCCGTGCGTCGCAACTATTTCCGTCTCTACTTCCACTATATGTATTTCAACATCGCGCGTATTTTGTATCTGCAGGTGGATAACGTTTTCGGTTTGTTCCTGCTGTTTCCGTCCATTGTTGCGGGTACGATTACGCTCGGTCTGATGACGCAGATCACCAACGTTTTCGGTCAGGTTCGCGGGTCGTTCCAGTACCTGATCAGCTCCTGGACCACGCTGGTAGAACTGATGTCCATCTACAAACGTCTGCGCAGCTTTGAACGCGAGCTGGACGATCGTGACCTGCAGGAAGTCACCAACACATTTAGCTAATACAGGAAGTTGCTATGTCTTTTGCCGTACCGCGCGCGTTACCGTTGACCATTCTGGCCGCTTTTGTACTGGCAGGCTGTGCCGAAAAGGGGGCTGCTCCGCTCAAAAAGGGCGAGAAGCCCGTTGATGTGGCGAGCGTTGTGCGGCAGAAAATGCCCGCCAGCGTAAAGGATCGCAATGCGTGGGCAGACGCGCTGGCAAAAACCTTTGAAAGCCAAAAGATCGCGCCGACCGAGGAGAACATCTGTTCGGTGCTGGCGGTGGCGCAGCAGGAGTCAATGTACCAGTCAGATCCGGCTGTGCCGGGTCTGAACAAAATCGCCTGGAAAGAGATCGACCGCCGCGCGGAGTCCATGCATATCCCGGTGTTCCTCGTGCATACCGCGCTTAAAATCACCTCGCCGAACGGCAAAAGCTACAGCGAACGGCTGGATACGGTGAAAACCGAAAAACAGCTTAGCGCCATCTTTGATGATTTCATCAGCATGGTCCCAATGGGGCAGAAGCTGTTTGGTTCACTGAACCCGGTCCACACCGGTGGCCCAATGCAGGTAAGCATCGCGTTCGCGGAGAAACACACCGACGGCTATCCGTGGAAAATCGACGGTACGGTGCGCCAGGAGGTCTTCTCTCTGCGCGGCGGACTGTGGTTCGGCACGTATCACCTGTTGAACTATCCGGCGAACTACGATGAGCCGCTGTACCGCTTTGCCGACTTTAACGCCGGCTGGTATGCCAGCCGTAATGCGGCATTCCAGAGTGCGGTCAGCCGCGCAAGCGGCGTCAAGCTCGCGCTGGACGGCGATCTCATCGCTTACGGCAGCAGCGAAGCAGGGAGCACTGAGCTTGCCGTACGGAAACTTTCTACAACGCTGGGTCTGAGCAACAGCGACATTCGCCGTCAGCTTGAGAAAGGCGATAGTCTGGCCTTTGAGAAAACGGATCTGTACAAGAAGGTGTTTGCGCTCGCAGAGCAGAAAAGCGGGAAAACGTTACCGAGGGCTATCCTGCCGGGCATTCAGCTGGAAAGCCCGAAGATCACGCGTAACCTGACCACCGCGTGGTTCGCAAAACGCGTGGACGATCGTCGGGCTCGCTGTATGGGGCTTTAACGGCGACGGCGAAAGCGCAGCACTAATGCCACAACGCCCAGAATCATACATCCCGCGAGGAAGGGGATCAGCCCGAACAGGGTGCTGACGCCAAAGCCAATCTCAACTCGCGGGCGTCCGTTATCCTGCACCTGCATCAGGTGTTCATAAACGCCAGGCGCATGGACCAGCATATTGAGTAGCTGTGAGCCGGCCCAGAAGCAAAACAGGACAAACAGGGCATACGCGATATTACCCGCCGTAGAGGTTTTTGGTTTTCCGCCAAAAATCGGTTTCGACAATGTAAAGTCAGCCATGATGACCTCCGGATAAATCGCTCTGTTAATACGCTTCGTACAGGGTGAGTTTGACAGGTCATCGCATTTGTCAATATCAGAATCGTGGTAATTTACGCGCCGGAATCCTCCTGGATTGTTGATTTCTGCAGCACGTCACAATTTATTAACTTAAGTGAAATTGCGTCGCGTTTCAGAATTTCCGTATCTGCCACAGACCTGGCCGTAAAACTGTGAGAGGATGTCTTTTTTTCCTGCCGGAGTTGTTATGAAGCTCACGTCCAAACTACGCCGTGACTGGCACTACTACGCCTTCGCTATCGGGCTGATCTTTATTCTTAACGGTGTTGTGGGCCTGTTGGGGTTTGAAGCAAAAGGCTGGCAAACGTATGCCGTAGGGCTGGTGACCTGGGTCATTAGTTTCTGGCTGGCGGGGCTGATTATCCGCCGTCGCCCTGAAGAGACGACAGCGGATGAGGCTGAGTCGGCGAAGAGCGCCGATTAACCGTTTACGGAATTTTTAAGCGCGCTGTCGGCGGCGTGACGCTCCAGCGCCAGCTCGATCAGGCGGGTGATCAATTCCGGGTAGCTCAGGCCGCTCGCCTGCCACAGCTTCGGATACATGCTGATGTTAGTGAACCCCGGCAGCGTGTTAATTTCATTGATCACCACCTCGTTTTCCGCCGTCAGGAACACATCCACGCGCGCCATGCCGCAGCAGCCGAGCGTCTGATAAGCGCGAATGGCGATCGCCCGGATCTTATCGTTAACCGCCGGATCGAGATCCGCAGGCACGACAACCTGTGCGCCTTTATCATCAATGTATTTGGTGTCGTACGAGTAGAAGTCGCTGTTTAAGACCACTTCACCGCAGGTGCTCGCCTGGGGAAAATCGTTGCCCAGCACGGCGCACTCAATTTCACGACCTTTGATGCCCTGCTCAACCACCACTTTATGGTCGAACTCAAACGCCAGGCGGACGGCTTGCGTGAACTCAGCTTCGCTGGTCACTTTGCTGACGCCCACGGAGGAGCCCTGGTTTGCAGGCTTCACAAACAGCGGCAGACCCAGCTCTGCGCTGATTTGCGTGAAGCTGTGTTTGTCGCGGTTGGCGCGGGTGAGCGTCACGAACGGCGCAATATTCAGCCCGGCATCGCGCAGCAGGCGTTTGGTGACGTCTTTGTCCATGCACGCGGCTGAGCCGAGGACGTCCGAGCCGACGAACGGCAGGTTGGCCATGCGCAGCATTCCCTGCAGGGAACCATCTTCGCCCAGGGTGCCGTGAACAATCGGGAAGACGACGTCGATCTGGGCGAGAGCCTGCGCGTTGCCGGCGTCGATGAGCTGCCCTTTTACGACGCCGGGTACGGTGGCGACGCTAATTTCTGAAGGATTCAGGGCGATATGTGCCGGATCGTGGGCATTCAGCAAATACTGGCTGGCATCGTTAACGTGCCACTGGCCCTGTTTATCAATGCCCAGCAGCACCACGTCGAAACGGCTTTTATCGATCGCATCAACGATATTTTTGGCCGATTGCAATGACACTTCGTGTTCCGCTGATTTTCCCCCAAAGACAATACCTACGCGCTGCTTAGCCATCTCACTCTCTTCCAGTATGACGAAAAGCCAATAACATACCACGATGCCCGGCGGGTTTCGCGGCCTTCTGCCATAATGTTTTGGGGAATGTTGAGGGGGGAGAGTGAAAGGAAAAACGCTGCTGACCGTATTTATCATTTTGGCCATCGCAACGGTGGGTTACCGCTGGTTGCCGCCTTACTACAACCCTTTCATGCCGCTGACGCTTGACGACCCGCCGGGTCGAATCACCCAGTATAAGCTTCGGCGTTTAACCCCCGAGGCGTGCGCGAGCCTGCTCGCACAGGCTAATCAACGCGATCTCATCCGCACCCGGCCGGTGGCTGACAGCGGCGGCGCGTGTCCGCTTAATAACGTCGTGCGCGTGAGTGACTTCGGCCCGGTCGGGCTGAACAGCAGTTTTCTTGCCAGCTGCCCGCTGGCGCTCAGCTCAGCCCTCTATATCAGCCAGCAGGCCCGGCCGCTGACAAAACGTTATACGGGCAGTGACCTGGCGCGTATCGACCACCTCGGCAGCTTTGCCTGCCGCAATATTTATCATCGCCCTGACGCGCGCCGCAGTGAACATGCCACGGCGGAGGCGCTGGATATCGCTGCTTTTCG
The DNA here is from genome assembly GCF_004006055.1 of Enterobacter sp. N18-03635. Classification (NCBI taxonomy): domain Bacteria; kingdom Pseudomonadati; phylum Pseudomonadota; class Gammaproteobacteria; order Enterobacterales; family Enterobacteriaceae; genus Enterobacter; species Enterobacter sp. N18-03635. Next base: position 968,042 of record NZ_CP034769.1, read on the forward strand.
TCTGGCGAACGGTGAACGCGTCACGGTGCTGAACGGCTGGAAGGCGGCCACCACGCAGCCCTGGCTGAAGGCCATGCTGGCGGCGAGCTGTGGGTACTACGGAAACGGACTGGGGCCGGAGTATAACGCGGCGCATGCCAACCATTTTCATCTGGGAATGCGCGGTTTTGGCCTCTGCCGTTGAAGCATAATATTCCGCCAGAAAATGGATGAATTGTGACTTATTTCACAAATATGATGACTGGGGAGATAAAACACCAAAGTCAGTCGGGCCGCATCTCTGGTGCGACGTTAATACGCGTAACTTGCTAATCTGTCGGCGAATTCGCCTAAAAATGAAGACTATTTCTTTATGGAATCCTGGAAAGTTAATCTCATCTCGGTCTGGTTCGGGTGCTTCTTTACCGGACTGGCCATCAGCCAGATTTTGCCGTTCCTGCCTCTGTACGTGTCGCAGCTGGGGGTGACCTCGCATGAAGCCCTTTCCATGTGGTCCGGTCTGACGTTCAGCGTCACGTTTCTGGTTTCCGCCATTGTGTCACCGATGTGGGGCAGTCTGGCGGATCGGAAAGGCCGTAAGCTGATGCTGCTACGCGCCTCGCTCGGGATGGCGATCGCCATTCTGCTGCAGGCCTTCGCCACCAACGTCTGGCAGCTGTTCTTCCTGCGGGCGGTGATGGGGTTGACGTCCGGGTATATTCCAAACGCCATGGCGCTGGTCGCCTCTCAGGTGCCGCGCGAGCGTAGCGGCTGGGCGCTGAGTACGCTCTCCACGGCACAGATCAGCGGCGTCATCGGTGGGCCGCTGCTGGGGGGCTTTCTGGCGGACCACGTCGGGCTGCGCGCGGTATTTATCATCACCGCGATCCTGCTGGTGGTCAGTTTTCTGGTCACGCTCTTTCTTATCAAAGAGGGGGGCCGACCGGTTATCAGTAAATCTGAACGCCTGAGCGGCAAGGCCGTCTTCGCCTCGCTGCCCTATCCGGGACTAATGATCAGCCTGTTTGTGACCACTATGGTTATCCAGCTTTGTAACGGTTCGGTCGGTCCGATTCTGGCGCTGTTTATCAAGTCGATGGAGCCGGAGAGCACGAATATCGCTTTTCTTAGCGGCATGATTGCCGCCGTGCCGGGCGTATCTGCCCTGATTTCCGCGCCGCGTCTGGGAAAACTGGGGGACAGGATCGGCACGGCGCGCATCCTGATGGCGACGCTGATCTTTGCGGTGGTGCTCTTCTTCGCGATGTCGTTTGTCACCTCTCCGCTTCAGCTTGGCATATTGCGATTTCTGCTCGGCTTTGCTGATGGCGCCATGTTGCCTGCGGTACAGACCCTGCTGGTCAAATATTCCAGCGACCAGGTGACGGGGCGTATTTTTGGATATAACCAGTCGTTTATGTATCTGGGGAATGTTGCCGGCCCGCTTATTGGCGCATCCGTTTCTGCGATGGCCGGTTTTCGTTGGGTATTTGCGGCGACAGCGATTGTCGTTTTAATCAATGTTATCCAGCTGGCTATTGCGCTGCGACGCCGCAGACAAATGGCGGAGGCCAAATCGGCGAAGTAACGATTTCACAGATGTATTATATATTCTTATGGTAGCCGCATTTTTATATAACAAAATGCGGCGCTTTTTTATAGAAAAACGTTTCGCTCACGGCGCTGCCTCTTTATTTCCGTTCCTGTATCACTTTTGCATACCATAATTAATTTCTTCTCTTTGCAATAGGGATTCAGAGTGATAACTTCAGACAAAACTGAAAAGGAACTGGCACGATGAAAAACCTCATTGCTGAATTGCTGGTCAAGCTGGCACAAAAGGAAGAAGAGTCAAAAGAGCTGGTGGCTCAGGTCGAAGCGCTTGAAATTGTGGTCACCGCGCTGCTGCGACAAATGGCGAAAACCGATCAGCAGGCGTTGATTGAGAGCGTGGAAGGCGCGCTGGATAGCGTCAGGCCTGAATCGCAGGTACCGGTTGAGGATGCTGAGATGCTCCACCAGTACGTAAAGAAGCTGTTAAGGCATCCGCGCAGCTAAACCGTCACAGGACGTAACGACGTGTCATAGAATTGTCATGCAGGATGCCTATAGTCGCTCTGTTTTTATTTTTATGTATTTGTACATGGAGAAAATAAATTGAAACAGAGCGCACTTTTCATCGCATTACTTCCCTTGTTAATTACCCCTGCCATTTATGCTGATACGACGCAAACCAGCGTGCTGGATAATCGTGCGGCAGAAGGGGATATCACTCAGCCAGGCGGCGCGCGTCGTTTATCTGAAGATCAAACTGCTGCTATTCGCGCTTCGCTGAATGATAAGCCGGCGAAAAATATTATTCTGCTGATTGGCGATGGAATGGGGGATTCCGAAATCACGGCGGCGCGAAATTATGCCGAGGGTGCGGGCGGCTTTTTTAAAGGTATCGACGCATTACCGTTGACCGGACAATATACCCACTACGCGCTGGATAAAAAAACCGGTAAACCGGATTACGTAACGGACTCCGCGGCCTCTGCCACTGCGTGGTCCACCGGCGTGAAAACCTATAATGGTGCGCTGGGCGTGGATATTCACGAAAAAGATCATCAAACCCTTCTGGAGATGGCAAAAGCAGCGGGCCTGGCGACCGGCAACGTCTCCACCGCTGAACTTCAGGATGCGACGCCTGCGGCGCTGGTGGCACACGTGACCTCGCGTAAGTGCTACGGCCCGTCAGTGACCAGCGAAAAATGCCCTACAAATGCGCTGGAAAAAGGCGGCAAAGGTTCGATTACGGAACAGCTGCTGAACGCGCGTCCTGACGTGACGCTGGGCGGCGGCGCGAAAACCTTCGCGGAAACCGCGACGGCGGGCGAGTGGCAGGGCAAAACGCTGCGCGAGCAGGCGCAGGCTCGCGGCTATCAGCTGGTGAGTGACGCAAATGCTCTGGCGGCGATAAGCGAGGCGAACCAGGATAAACCGCTGCTGGGGCTGTTCTCTGACGGCAACATGCCCGTGCGCTGGGAAGGACCAAAAGCCTCGTATCACGGCAATATCGATAAGCCTGCGGTGACCTGTACGCCAAACCCGAAACGCACGGACAGCGTACCGACGCTGGCGGCGATGACCGATAAAGCGATCTCTCTGCTGAGCAAGAGCGAAAAAGGGTTCTTCCTGCAGGTAGAAGGCGCGTCGATCGATAAGCAGGATCATGCGGCAAATCCGTGCGGTCAGATTGGCGAAACCGTCGATCTGGACGAAGCGGTGCAGAAAGCGCTCGCGTTCGCGAAAAAAGACGGTAACACCCTGGTGATCGTCACCGCGGACCACGCGCACGCCAGCCAGATCGTTCCGCCAGATACCAAAGCCCCTGGCCTGACGCAGGCGCTGAACACCAAAGATGGTGCCGTCATGGTGATGAGCTACGGTAACTCTGAAGAAGAGTCCATGGAGCACACGGGCACCCAGCTGCGTATTGCCGCCTACGGCCCGCACGCGGCCAACGTGGTAGGCCTGACCGATCAAACGGATCTGTTCTACACCATGAAGGCTGCGCTGGGCCTTAAATAATAAAATCCCGGCGGAAATCACATCTGCCGGGTGGTTTTTTTCCTGTCACGAACCAGACTTACAGGGAATGTTCACAAAAGGATGGTGCAATGAAAACAACATTACTGGTTACTCTGCTCTCCGGCCTGTTCCTGGTCGCATCGGCGAACGCGGAAGAGAAAACGTTAACGCCGCAGCAGCAGCGTATGACCACCTGTAATCAACAGGCGACGTCTCAGAGTCTGAAGGGCGATGCTCGTAAGACCTACATGAGCGACTGCCTCAAAAACGGCGCCTCGAAGCCGGCTGAAAAAAGCCTCACGCCTCAGCAGCAAAAGATGCGCGAGTGTAATGCCAAGGCAACCGAGCAGTCCCTTAAAGGGGATGACCGCAGCAAGTTCATGAGTGCCTGCCTGAAGAAAAAAGTGTAGTTCGAACGGGTGAGCGGCATCGGCGGCTCACCCGAAATTTCATACTTTCCCCGCAGACCCCCTCTCTATAATTTGGGAAAATGTTTCAGAATATTCCCAAAAATGATGAATGATGAAACGTATTACAACAAAAAGCGCCTTCGGGAAGAGTGGAATTTAACCCTTTCTCAGGATGACCCTCACCGTGCCGGCATTCAGTTTGCCCGGCGGGTTCGGCTGGCGCGCGCCGTGGGGCTGGCAGCGATGTTTTTCCCGGTTGCGGGAATGCTGGTCACCCATTTTTTACCCGGAGGCTGGTGGCTTTTACTGGTGGGGTGGGCGTTCGTCTGGCCCCATTTCGCCTGGCAGTTATCCTGCCGGGCCGCGTCACCTCAACAGCAGGAAGTGTTCAATCTTAAGATCGATGCCATTATTGCCGGGCTCTGGATCGGCGTGATGGGGATGAGCGCGTTACCCTCGGCAGCGCTGGTGATGATGGTAGGGATGAACATGATGGGCTCCGGGGGCTGTCGCCTGTTTATCCCGGGGATCCTGTTGACCCTGCTCTCCGCGCTGGTGACGCTGCCGCTTGTCGGCCGCGTGGCCGTCTTTAACCCCGACCCGGTGGAGTGGGGCCTAACGCTGCCCGTACTGGTGCTTTATCCCATGCTTTTTGCCTGGCTCAGCCACCGCACCGCCGTCAGGCTTGCAGAGCACAAGCAGCGGCTGGAAATGATGAGCACCCGCGACGGCATGACCGGGGTCTTTAATCGCCGCCACTGGGAAATGCTGCTGCGAAATGAATTTGAGCATTGCCGCCGCGACCACTGCACCGCCACGATTTTGCTGATTGATATCGACCACTTTAAAAACATCAACGACACCTGGGGGCACGCTGTGGGCGACGAGGCGATCATCGCCATTACGCGTCAGCTCCAGCGGTCAGTACGGTCAGGTGATGCTATAGGCCGGTTTGGTGGGGATGAGTTTGCGGTGATTATGTCGCAGACCGCGGCGGAAAGCGCCATCGCGGTGATGTCGCGGTTGCATGAGCGGCTGGAAAAACTGACGTTACCGTGCGCACCAAAAGAAGCCCTGCGCATCAGCGTAGGCGTTGCTCCCTGGGGGCCGCAGTTTGGACATTATCGGGAATGGCTGAAGGCGGCTGACGTCGCGCTGTACAGGGCGAAAAATGCCGGGCGCGGCCGCACCGAAGTGGCCGCCTGACGCCCGGTCAGAAATCAGGATTTACTCAGCTTCTCTGATTTTTCCATGCATTTTGCCATTGCCTCAATGACGGCCGAGCGGAACCCGCGCTCCTCCAGCACCCGCACCGCTTCAATGGTGGTACCGCCAGGGGAGCAGACCATATCTTTCAGCTCACCCGGGTGTTTACCGGTCTCCAGCACCATTTTGGCGGAGCCCATGACGGCCTGCGCGGCGAATTTATACGCCTGGGCGCGCGGCATTCCGCCAAGCACGGCGGCATCGGCCATCGCTTCTAAAAACATGAAGACATACGCAGGGGCTGATCCACTGACGCCTACCACCGGATGGATCATCGATTCGGCAATCACTTCTGCTTCGCCGAAGCAGCGGAAAATGTTTAGTACATCAGCCACTTCTTCTGAGGTCACCAGCGCGTTAGGCGTGACGGAGGTCATGCCGGCGTTGACCAGCGAAGGGGTGTTGGGCATCGCGCGGACGATTTTGCGGTCATGACCGAGCGCGCGCGCCAGCTGATCGAGGGTGACGCCCGCGGCAATCGACACCACCAGCGTCTCTTTATTCAGGCTGGAGGTGATATCGCTCAGTACTTTGATCATGATGTTCGGCTTTACGGCGCCAAAGACGATATCGGCAACCTGGGCCACTTCCTGCGCGCTTTCGGCGGCGTTGATCCCGTATTGATCGCGCAACGCGGCGACCTTGTCCGGTGACGGGGTATAGACCCAAATCTGACCCGGCAGCACCTGCCCGCTGGCGATCAGGCCGCCCAGGATGGCTTTGCCCATGTTACCGCAGCCGATAAACCCGATTTTCTTGTCCATCACGATTCTCCGTCATTATGCGTTGTTTTCTCTGATTGATAGCTTAACAACGAAATGCAGGCGACAATAGTCGGCAGAGTTATTATGGGGAGACAATATGGCGATTTGGGTTGATGCGGACGCGTGTCCGAATGTGATTAAAGAGATTTTATTTCGCGCCGCCGAGCGCGTTCAGATGCCGCTGACGCTGGTGGCGAACCAGAATATTCGCGTACCGCCTTCGCGCTTCATCCGCTCTTTACGCGTGCCGGCCGGGTTCGACGTGGCGGATAACGAAATTGTCCGCCTGTGCAGCGCGGAGGATCTGGTGATCACGGCGGATATTCCGCTGGCTGCCGAAGTGCTGGAAAAAGGGGCCGCGGCGCTCAATCCGCGCGGAGAGCGATACTCGCCGTCGACCATTCGCGAGAAGCTCACCATGCGCGATTTTATGGATACGATGCGGGCCAGCGGCGTGCAGACCGGGGGACCGGACAGCCTGTCACAGCGCGATCGTCAGCAGTTTGCTGCCGAACTGGATAAATGGCTGCTGGAGGTGAAGCGCCGCACAGCGTAATGATAATTATTGTCAATTTGTGGTACAGTGTGGCTTCCACAGGGTTGTCATCCCGTACCGCTTTGCAGTAAAGTAATCGCAACATCTTCTGCAATTATTTCTTTACACTCTTCAGCCATCCGGCATCAAGGGGAACACCTGGCTATGACCCAACCCATCTTTTTAGTTGGCCCCCGCGGCTGTGGGAAAACCACCGTTGGCCTGGAGCTGGCACGCGTGTGTCATCGCCAGTTTGTGGATACCGACCACTGGCTGCAAACCGAGGCCGGAAAAACCATCGCTGAGATTGTTGAGCAAGAGGGATGGGAGAGCTTTCGCGCGCGCGAAACGGCCGCGCTGAAAGCGGTCACCACCCCGTCTGCCGTGATCGCGACCGGGGGGGGCATTGTTCTGGCGGAGTGTAATCGTCACTTTATGCGCGAAAAGGGGATTGTGATCTACCTTAGCGCGCCGGTGTCGGCCCTGGTTGGGCGTCTGGAAGCCTTTCCGGAAGAGGGGCAACGCCCTGCGCTGACCTCCAGGCCGCTGAACGAAGAGGTGAGTGAAGTGCTGGCGGAACGCGATGCGTTATACCGCGAAGCGGCTCACCACGTGGTGGATGCGTCAGCCTCTCCCGAAGACGTTGTGATTCAGATTATTACCGCCCTGCGTTTGGCTTGCGCCAGCTAAGCGGCGTCTATACTTATAGCTCAGACATAAAAAAAGGATGAGCTATGCCAACCAGACCTCCCTATCCGCGTGAAGCGCGCATTGTTACCGTTGAAAAAGGCCATACGGGTCATACCGTGACCTGGTATCAACTGCGTGCCGATCACCCCAAGCCGGACTCGCTGATCAGTGAACACGAGACTGAACAGGAAGCGCTGGATGCGAAACGGCGCTATGAAGATCCCGACATAACCTGAATGTTTTCCTAAACGCTCCAGGATCGTGCCTGAATCACACTTTTTACTCATCGTGAAAGTTAAGCAGGAGTTAATATTTAGTTATTACAAGTAACTCTGGTATCGGCAGGCGATCTTTACATTTCGATGTCGGGATCACCTGCTACGCTTGGTGCTGTTTTGTTGAAAAAACGAACTGTGCAGCGTAGTGAGCCTGTACCTGTGTGCACGATGTTGGAGTAATGGAAGGCGATAAAGATGAAGGCAACGTTGGCGATCCTCACCATTGGTGTGGTCCCTGTAAGCGAAGTGTTACCGCTCTTAACCGAGCATGTATCTGAACAACAGATAACGCATCTTAGCCTGTTGGGGAAGATGAGTCGGGAAGAGGTCATGGAGGACTACGCTGTCGAGGCGGGGGAGGATCCCCTGGCGACGTTATTAAGTGACGGTAAACTGGCGCACGTTTCACGCCAGAAAATCGAGCGCTCGCTGCAGGGCGTGATAGAAGTGCTCGATAATCAAGGTTATGACGTTATTTTGCTGATGAGCACGGCTCCCATTAAGGGGCTCACGGCGCGCAATGCGATTTTGCTGGAACCGATGCGGATCATTCCGCCGCTGGTGGCCTCCATCGTGGATGGTCATCAGGTGGGGGTGATTGTCCCCATCGAGGAGCTCATGGATAACCAGGAGGCAAAATGGCACGTGCTGGAAAAAGTGCCCTTGTACGCGCTGGCGAATCCGTTCTGGGACAGCGAGGCCAAACTCATTGCGGCCGGGAAGGAACTGCTGGAGAGAGGGGCCGATGTCCTGATTCTGGACTGCCTGGGTTTCCACCAGCATCATCGTGATTTACTGCAAAAAGCGCTGGATGTCCCGGTGCTGTTATCCAACGTACTGATGGCTCGCCTGGCCTCGGAACTGCTCGTGTAATGATTTTGCGTGACAGGTGATGAGCATGGCCCCTATAGTGAATTTTTATCTAAAAATATAAGGGCCAGTTCATGCTTCAGAGTAACGAATACTTTTCCGGTAAAGTGAAATCCATTGGTTTTACCAGCAGCAGCACTGGCCGCGCCAGCGTTGGCGTAATGGCAGAAGGGGAATACACCTTTGGCACGGCGGAAGCGGAAGAAATGACGGTCGTCAGCGGTGCGCTGAACGTCCTGCTGCCGGGCGAAACGGAATGGAAAGTTTACGCTGCCGGGCAAGTTTTCAACGTCCCTGGCCACAGCGAATTTCATTTGCAGGTGGCTGAGCCCACCTCTTATCTGTGCCGCTACCTGAAATAAAAAATTAGCCGGGTGGCGCTAACGCTTACCCGGCCTACGTTTTGCCCGTTATCTCTGCGCTTCGCCGCCGAGACCTTCCACCAGATTCTGAATCAACGCGGCCAGCTCGCCGGTCATCAGGATGAAATCCGCGTCAAAACGCTGGGCGTAATCTTCCCTGTCGATATCTTCGTTCTGATCGCGCAGCTCGTCGCAGAACTTCAGACGCTTCACGGAGCCGTCGTCGCACATCACGAACTGGATGCGCTGCTGCCAGTCGAGCGCCAGCTTGGTGACCACTTTACCCGCTTCGATGTGTACGGCGATCTCGTCGCTGACCAGATCCTGCTTCTTCGCGCGGATCACGCCGCCATCTTCCAGCAGGGCTTTCAGCTCGGCTTCATCAAGGATCTGGAAGCCCTGGGCCGCAGCGCCGCTGCGTACCCATTCGGTCAGCGTCAGCTCGATCGGCGTTTCCAGCGCCAGCGGAACGACCGGTAAAGATCCGATGCTTTTGCGCAGCAGGGCCAGCGTATCTTCTGCTTTCTTGGCGCTGGCGCAGTCCACCATGATCAGCCCGTTGACGGTGTCGATCCACATCATGGTCTGGCTGAAGCGGCTAAAGGCGCGCGGCAGCAGGGAGTGCAGTACTTCGTCCTTCAGCGAATCTTTTTCGGTTTTTTTCAGCTTGCGGCCCTGTTCGGCTTCCAGCTTAAAAATTTTCGCCTCGAGCGCCTGCTTAACCACCGGCGTCGGCAGGATTTTCTCTTCTTTACGGGCACAGACGATAATTTGACCCGTGCTGCTGGCGTGGGTCAGTGCATCGCTTTGTGAACCCATTGGCGGAACCCAACCGGTTTTTGCCATATCCTGGCTACCGCAAGGGGAAAAGGTATAAGCGGCTAACTGTTTTTCCATCTCTTCTGCACGCAGCGAAACGTCGCGGCTGAGACGGTAAACCATCAAATTTTTGAACCACAGCATGATAATTTCCACGGCCTTGTCGTTAAATCAGCGGGCATGATAACGAATTGTCGCATCGCTTGCATTGCTAATCGGGATGCGTGCTTCTACTCTGTTGATAATCAAAATAATGAGGAGAGTCTTGTGCGTATTGGGATCGATTTGGGCGGCACCAAAACAGAAGTTATCGCACTGAGCGAGCAGGGGCAGCAGCTGTTTCGCCATCGTCTGCCAACGCCGCGCGATGATTATCGCCAGACTATCGAGACGATTGCTCAACTGGTTGAGATGGCCGAGCAGGCGACAGGGCAAACCGGGAGCGTAGGGATGGGGATCCCGGGGTCGATCTCGCCGTATACCAGCGTGGTTAAAAATGCCAACTCCACCTGGCTCAACGGTCAGCCGTTCGATAAAGATTTGAGCCAACGTCTGAACCGGGAAGTGCGTCTCGCCAACGACGCTAACTGTCTGGCGGTCTCCGAGGCCATCGACGGCGCGGCGGCAGGTGCCCAGACCGTGTTTGCCGTGATCGTCGGTACTGGCTGCGGTGCGGGCGTGGCGTTTGGCGGACGCGCCCATATCGGCGGTAACGGCACCGCGGGTGAGTGGGGTCACAACCCGCTGCCGTGGATGGATGAAGACGAGCTTAAATACCGCGCTGAAGTGCCGTGCTACTGCGGAAAACAGGGCTGTATTGAGACGTTTATTTCCGGTACCGGTTTTGCGACCGACTACCATCGCCTGAGCGGCCAGCCGCTTAAGGGAAATGAGATTATGCGTCTGGTCGAAGCGCAGGATCCGGTGGCGGAGCTGGCGCTGAGCCGCTACGAAATGCGGCTGGCGAAATCGCTGGCCCACGTGGTGAATATTCTCGATCCAGACGTGATTGTGCTCGGCGGCGGCATGAGCAACGTCGACCGGCTGTACGCCACGGTACCGAACCTGGTGAAACAGTGGGTTTTCGGCGGCGAGTGTGAAACTCCGATCCGCAAAGCTGTCCACGGTGACTCCAGCGGCGTGCGCGGCGCGGCGTGGCTGTGGCCGGAATAAAAGCAAATAGTGTTTATTCCCTCTCCCTGTGGGAGAAGGCAAGGGTGAGGGGCACCAGAACGTACCGTTCCACCCTTCACCCCACCGCAAATTCCTTATCCAGCCTGCTATACCCCAGCCCGTTAATTTTCTTCACCTTGATCTGCACCGGAATACGCTCTTTCATCGCCTCTACGTGGCTGATCACGCCGATGGTTTTCCCGGTGGCGTTCAGTGCGTCGAGCGCATCCAGCGCCGTATCCAGCGTTTCACTGTCGAGCGTGCCGAACCCTTCATCCAGGAACAGGGAATCGATCCGCGTTTTATGACTCACAAGATCGGAAAGCGCCAGCGCCAGCGCCAGGCTGACCAGGAAGCTCTCGCCGCCTGAGAGCGTGCGGGTATCACGAACCGCATCCGCCTGCCACGTATCCACCACTTCCAGCTCCAGCGCGTCGCTGGCCTTACGCTGCAATAAATAACGCCCGTGTAAACGGTTAAGCTGCTGGTTAGCAAGCCAGACAAGATTGTCCAGCGTCAGCCCCTGGGCGAACTTGCGGAACTTGTCGCCGGTGCTCGAGCCGATCAGCGCGTTCAGGTACCCCCAGTCGTCTGCCTGGCGCGCGGCCTCTTCAATTTCCTGCATCAACGCCAGCTGATGCTGCCGGTTATCGCTGTCCTGCTTAAGCTGCTGACGGAACTCACCCTGATGCGTGGTGTTCTCGCGCAGCCGTTGCGCCAGCTGCTGCAGCTGGCTTTGCAGCGCAGGAGCATCTTCGTTGAGCCCTTCCGGCCGCAGCGCCAGATGAGACTGCAGCTGTTGGTTCGCCTGATCGCAAAGGGCCGCGGCCTGCTGTATCTGGTTTTCCAGCGACTGCTTTCGCTGTTCGAGGTGGCGAATGGCATCGTCATCCAGCAGGGCGGCAAGAAACGCGTCCTGGTCGGCAAAGCAGCTCGCCGAGAGCGCCGCGCTGAACTGCGTCTGCGACTGCTGCAGTCGCTCTTGCTCCAGCTTTTCCTGCTGCTGCTGCGCGGTGAGCTGGCTTTGCAGCGACACGCATTCGTCGTGGATGGCGCGCCAGTTATCAGGGATAACCGGTTCGGCCTCTTCGCTGTGCGTTTCCGGAAGCGCGTCGAGCAGCGGCTTCAGGGCGTTTATGCGTTCCTGAAGCACGCCGTGCTGCGCGTGCTTCTCCTGCCACTGCGCGAATTCAGCTTCACGGGCCTGAAGCCAGGCGCCTTCCTGACCCTCTTCAGGTGCGTTAAGTGAGAGCGCGAGCAGGGCATATTCCAGCGCCTGGCGCGTGGCCGCCAGCTGCTGCTGATACTGTCGCTCCTGCGCTTCCTGCTCGTTCAACTGGTTTTGCAGGGTCAGACGCTGGCTGAGCTGATAAAGCTGGCGCTCGTACTGTTCCTGTTCGTTCAGCCATGGTGCGATATCATCCTGAATATTCAACGCAATGTTCAGGGACGTGCAGGCCGCCATCCATTCTTTAGTGAGCGCTTGCTCTTCCTGAGAAAGCGTCTGCGCGTCGTCTGTTTCACGCTGGATCTGCTGAGTCAGGGCATTGACCTGCCCCAGCACCAGCAGGCCTTCCTCTTTAAGGGCGGCGACCTCTTTTTCCAGGGCATCACGGCGGCGCTGGTTATCCGTCAGCTCAAGCGACTGATATTGCTCAACGGCCGGATGTTCGCAGGAACCGCACAGCGGACAGGGTTTACCCGCCTCAAGCTGCGAACGGTAATGCTCCAGCTTCTTGATTGTTGCTTCGGTTTCGCACAGGGCTTTCAGGTCGAGATAGTGCTGGTTTTTTTCTTTGTACTGCTGGCGGCGCAGCGTCAGCGTTTCATTGAGTTTATTTTGTTCGGCCTGCGCCTTCTGCACGCTTTCACCGCTCTGACGCAGGCGCTTTTGCAGCGGCTGATAGCGGGCATGCAGCGACGTCAGCTGCTGGCGCAGCGTGCGTGACCGGGACTGCTGCTCCATGGCTACGCTGACTTCGTCCGCCGTTAGCGTCAGCGCATTTTCCGGCATCTCAGCCAGCCTGTTGCGTAATTCACTTATCCGCGCCGCAAGCGAGGCTAACTGCGTTTTATCGCGGTTAAGCTGCGAGAACTGGGCACGCCATCCGGCGATCTCCTGCCCCAGCAGGCGATAACGCTCGTGCTCCGCCAGCCACTGCGCCAGCGCCGTCAGTTCGGTCTGAAGCTGCTCGTGGTTACGCAGGGCGGTATTGCGAATACGCGAACGCAGCGCGGTTCTGGCTTGTAAGCGAGTATTTACTTCGATAATACGCTGCTGCGTTTGCGTCAGGCGCGCGGTTTGTTCCTGCTGATGCTCCCAAAGCGGTCGAAGCTGGGCGGCGGGCAGAGCAAGCTGGAGTTTTGCCAGCTCAGGTGCTGCGTCCGCCAGCGCCTGTTGCGCATGCTGCTGGAGCGCGTTGACGCGCTGTTGCTCTCTTACGAGCTCTTCATGGCGCGTAAGCCACTGAAAATCTTTCTGTTGGCTTTGCTGCTGTTCCAGCAGGATTTTCTCTTCGTCAGTAAGTGCCTGCAAACTTTGCTGTAACTGCTGCTGTTGCTCTTCACTCAACAGCACAACGCCCGCCGCCTGCGCCTCGCACTTTTCAAGCACGCTGCGGGCGGCTTTGTGTTTTTCAAACACCATGGCGGAAATCTGGCCGTAGATCTCGGTGCCGGTCAGCTCTTCCAGCAGCTCGGCGCGATCGCTCGGCTTGGCATTAAGGAAGGCAGCAAACTGCCCCTGTGAGAGCAGCATCGAGCGGGTAAAGCGGCCATAGTCCAGCCCGGTGAGCGCGGCGGTTTGCTCCAGTTTATCCGTCACTTTGTCGGCCAGGATTTTGCCATCTTCGCAGCGCGCCAGCTCAACGCGCGGTGCCTGCAGGTTGCCGTCCGGCTGGTTGCGCGCCCGGTTCTGGCTCCAGAAGGCGCGGTAGGCGATGCCTTTTACCTCGAACTCCACTTCCGCCAGGCACTCGGCGGTGTCGCGCGTCATCAGATCGTTTTGCGCCTGGGAGACCTTATTCAGGCGCGGCGTTTCGTGATAAAGCGCCAGACAGATGGCGTCGAGCAGGGTAGTTTTACCTGCCCCGGTCGCGCCGGTGATGGCAAACAGCCCGTTGCTGGCAAACGGCTCAGCGGTAAAGTCAATTTTCCACTCGCCCTTGAGGGAGTTGATATTTTTCAGGCGCAGGCTCAGAATTTTCACGCGTTTTCTTCCTCATCATTGAGCGCATGCAGGGTATGGCTGAACAGTTCGCTGAGTCTTGCGCGCTTCGTGTCGTCGATTTCCTCCTGCGAGAGCCTGCGTTCAAACACCTCTTCAACCCGAAGCTCACTGAGCGTTTCGCGTTGAGCGCTTAACAGAATTTTCTCGCGCTGCTCGCGGCTGCGGCGCACCAGTAACACCTCTACCGGCAAGTCTTCGGTCAGCGCCTGGATTTTTCGCTGCATATCGTGCAGGTAGTCGTCGGTGGTGATTTCGATATCCAGCCAGACGGGGGGATCTTGCTCGACGCCGCGCCACTGCTCCAGCTGGGCGGTAATGGCGTAGAGATCGCCCTTCAGCACCGCCAGCGGCTGGGTGACGGGCACCTCCAGCGTCTCGACGGCGCTGAGTTTGCCCTCGCTAAAACTCACCAGATGCACGGATTTGGCTTTGCCCGTTTCGTCAAAGCTGAGCGAAAGGGGGGAGCCGCAGTAGCGGATGTGCTCGCAGCCGCCGACGATCTGCGCCCGGTGAATGTGTCCGAGCGCAATGTAGTCGGCGGGCGGGAAGTTTTGCGCCGGAAAGGCATCCAGCGTGCCGATATAGATGTCGCGCACGGCGTCACTTTTACTGGCCCCGACGGTGGTGAGGTGCCCGGTTGCAATAACCGGAATCGGCTGGTCACCCCGCAGAGCACAGGCTTCGGCGTGCTGCTGGTGGTAATAGTCGGTGATGGCCTGTAATAAATGCTGCTGCTTTTCCGCGCCCGACAGCCCCGCCTGGCTTTGCACGATGTCCCGTGGACGTAAAAAGGGAATCGGACACAGAACCGCCCCCGGCGACCCGTCGCGTTTTTTCAGGATCTGCGGGGCGTTCCCGGCGCTGGCGACGACGGTGGTATTGAGAAACGCCAGAATGTCGCGGGATTCATTCAGCGTTGCGACGGAATCATGGTTGCCGGCGACAATCACCAGATGACAGCCGGTTTGCTGCAGATTCACCACGAAGCGGTTATACAGCTCGCGCGCATAGCTCGGCGGCGAGCCGGTATCAAAGATGTCACCCGCCACGATAATCGCATCCACCTCGTGCGTCCGGGCCGTTTCCAGCAGCCAGCCCAGGAACGCTACATGTTCAGCCGCACGGCTTTTGCTGTAAAAATTTTGACCCAGATGCCAGTCCGAGGTGTGAAGTATGCGCATAGCTGATCCGTGGCAAAAAAGAGAAAGCAGGATTATAAACGTTCAGAGAAGGGAAAATAACCGCTGTAATAAAACAACGGTTTGCCCGTTAACGTGGTACTGTTTTTCATAAATCTGTCATAAATCTGACGCATAATGGCGCCGAATTACAAACTTGTAACGTAAATAAGATAAGACAGGGCAAAGTATGGCGAGACGTATTCTGGTCGTAGAAGATGAAGCTCCAATTCGTGAAATGGTGTGCTTCGTGCTCGAGCAAAACGGCTTCCAGCCGGTTGAAGCGGAAGATTATGACAGCGCAGTGAACCAGCTGAATGAACCCTGGCCCGATCTGATTCTGCTGGACTGGATGTTGCCCGGCGGCTCCGGACTGCAGTTTATCAAACACCTGAAGCGTGAAGCGCTGACCCGCGATATCCCGGTTGTGATGCTCACGGCGCGCGGAGAAGAAGAGGATCGCGTGCGCGGTCTGGAGACCGGTGCGGACGATTACATTACTAAACCGTTCTCCCCAAAAGAGCTGGTGGCTCGCATTAAAGCCGTGATGCGCCGTATTTCGCCGATGGCGGTGGAAGAGGTGATCGAAATGCAGGGGCTGAGCCTTGATCCTACTTCTCACCGTGTGATGACCGGTGAAAATCCCCTCGACATGGGGCCAACCGAATTTAAACTCCTGCACTTCTTTATGACCCACCCGGAGCGCGTTTACAGCCGCGAGCAGTTGCTGAATAACGTCTGGGGAACTAACGTGTATGTCGAAGACCGGACGGTTGACGTACATATCCGCCGACTGCGAAAAGCGCTGGAACTGAGCGGCCACGATCGCATGGTGCAGACGGTCCGCGGCACGGGTTATCGTTTTTCTACCCGTTTCTGAACAATGACAGGAGTGTGACGCGTGCTGGAACGTCTGTCATGGAAAAGGCTCGTCTTTGAACTGATCTTATGCTGTATTCCGGCCTTCATTCTGGGGGCCTTTCTTGGACACCTGCCGTGGTTTCTGCTGGCGTCGGTCACCGGGCTGCTCATCTGGCATTTCTGGAACCTGCTGCGCCTCTCCTGGTGGCTGTGGGTTGACCGAAGCATGACGCCGCCGCCGGGAAGCGGCAGCTGGGAGCCGTTGCTTTACGGTCTGCATCAGATGCAGATGCGTAATAAAAAGCGTCGCCGCGAGCTGGGAAGCCTGATTAAGCGTTTTCGCAGCGGTGCAGAGTCGCTGCCGGATGCCGTGATCCTGACCACCGAAGAAGGGACGATCTTCTGGTGTAACGGCCTGGCGCAGCAGCTGCTGGGCCTGCGCTGGCCGGATGACAATGGCCAGAATATCCTCAACCTTCTGCGCTATCCCGAGTTCACGCTGTATCTGAAAAAGCGTGATTTCACCCGTCCGCACAATCTGAAGCTCAATAATGGCCGCCATCTGGAAATACGCGTGATGCCCTACAGCGATAAGCAGTGGCTGATGGTGGCGCGCGATGTTACCCAGATGCACCAGCTGGAAGGGGCGCGTCGCAACTTCTTCGCCAACGTCAGCCACGAACTGCGAACCCCGTTGACCGTGCTGCAGGGCTACCTGGAGATGATGCAGGAGCAAACGCTGGAAGGTGCGCCGCGTGAAAAAGCGCTGCACACCATGCGCGAGCAAACGCACCGGATGGAAGGGCTGGTGAAGCAGCTGCTGACGCTCTCGAAGATTGAAGCGGCGCCAACGCTCGCGCTGAATGACACCATTGATGTCCCGATGATGCTGCGGGTCGTGGAGCGTGAAGCGCAGACGTTAAGCCACAAAAAGCATCACCTGACCTTTGACGTCGACGACACGCTGAAGGTGCTGGGCAGCGAAGATGAGCTGCGCAGCGCCATTTCCAACCTGGTGTATAACGCGGTGAATCATACGCCGGAGGGGACGGATATCGTGGTGCGCTGGCACCATACCCCAACGGGGGCCGAGTTTAGCGTGGAGGACAACGGGCCGGGGATTGCGCCGGAGCATATTCCGCGTCTGACCGAGCGCTTCTACCGTGTGGATAAAGCGCGATCGCGCCAGACGGGCGGAAGCGGCCTGGGGCTGGCAATTGTGAAACACGCGGTGAATCACCATGAAAGCCGTCTCGATATTCAGAGTACGCTGGGTAAAGGAACCCGCTTCAGTTTCGTTATTCCGGAACGATTAATTGCCAAAAAGATCGCCTGACGGCGGGCGTGTCATTTTACCTTTCCACGGGTCAGCCATCGCTGGCCCGTTTGCTTTGCAGTCAAGCGAAACGCGGATGAATTTTATACGGCTGGCTGTTTTTTGTTCGCATGTTTAGCCATGGGTTTTTCTTATAAACAGCGTATTGTGCTGGTGCTTATTTTCATGCTGGCATATTGTTCTGGTTTTGCGATCCCACCTTGCCTTTAAACGTTATAAGCGTTTAAATTGCGCCCCAGATACTGTCAGACCGACTGTATTTGCGTGGTAAATCGAAAAACTATTCTTCTCCACGCCAGGACGGGAGCATTTCCCGCTGAAATTGAGCAAATTTTCGGCTGTATCGTCCCGTGAGGGATATCGAAAATCTCAATGTTTTCAACACCACATCCACAGGCAGTAAGGTTTTATGACCCATCACTTAAAATCGCGTGACATCATCGCGCTGGGCTTTATGACATTTGCGCTGTTCGTTGGCGCAGGCAACATCATTTTCCCTCCAATGGTTGGCTTACAGGCGGGTGAACACGTCTGGACCGCCGCGTTTGGTTTCCTGATTACTGCCGTGGGTCTGCCGGTGCTGACCGTCATCGCGCTGGCGAAAGTCGGCGGCGGTGTGGATAGCCTCAGCACCCCGATTGGCAAAGTGGCGGGCGTTCTGCTGGCAACCGTCTGCTATCTCGCCGTTGGCCCGCTGTTTGCGACCCCGCGTACGGCAACCGTGTCCTTCGAAGTGGGTATTGCTCCCCTGACCGGTGACGGTGCGATGCCGCTGTTTATCTACAGCCTGATCTACTTCGCGATCGTGATTCTGGTTTCCCTCTATCCGGGCAAGCTGCTGGATACCGTGGGTAACTTCCTGGCTCCGCTGAAAATTGTGGCGCTGATTGTTCTGGCGGTAGCGGCCATCGTCTGGCCAGCCGGCCCGATTAGCGACGCGATGGACGCCTATAAAAACGCCGCGTTTTCTAACGGCTTTGTGAACGGTTACCTGACGATGGATACGCTGGGCGCGATGGTGTTTGGTATCGTGATCGTTAACGCCGCGCGTTCCCGCGGTGTGACCGAAGCGCGTCTGCTGACCCGCTACACCATCTGGGCTGGCCTGATGGCCGGCGTGGGGCTGACGCTGCTGTATCTGGCTCTGTTCCGTCTGGGTTCCGATAGCGCCATGCTGGTTGAGCAGAACGCCAACGGTGCGGCTATCCTTCACGCCTACGTGCAGCACACCTTCGGCGGTGCGGGCAGTATGCTGCTGGCAGCGCTGATCTTCCTGGCCTGTCTGGTTACCGCGGTTGGCCTGACCTGCGCCTGCGCAGAGTTCTTTGCACAGTATCTGCCGCTTTCTTACCGCACCCTGGTATTTATCCTCGGTATCTTCTCCATGGCGGTGTCTAACCTCGGTCTGAGCCACCTGATTCAGGTCTCTATTCCGGTGCTGACGGCGATTTACCCGCCGTGCATCGTGCTGGTAGTGCTGAGCTTTACTCGTCCGTGGTGGAACAACTCTTCACGAATTATTGCGCCAGCCATGTTTATCAGCCTGATTTTTGGTATCCTTGACGGGATTAAAGCATCAGCTTTCGCGCACATACTGCCGGCATGGACACAGCGTCTGCCGCTGTCCGAGCAGGGGCTGGCCTGGCTGATGCCTACCGTTGTTGCGCTGGTTCTGGCGATTATCTGGGACCGTGCTGCAGGGCGTCAGGTCGCATCGAACGCTCATTAATCAACGGCAACAAACTGTTTAACCACGGGGCTTAAGGCCCCGTGGTTTTTTGTTTTTTTCGTGTTGAATGGCAAGATTTAAATGGAAAGCACTAACAAACTTAAACGTGGATTGAGCACGCGCCACATCCGCTTTATGGCGCTGGGCTCTGCTATCGGCACCGGTCTTTTTTATGGCTCGGCAGATGCCATCAAAATGGCCGGTCCTAGCGTTCTGCTGGCGTACATTATCGGCGGCGTGGCGGCGTATATCATCATGCGCGCCCTCGGCGAAATGTCGGTTCACAACCCCTCCGCCAGCTCATTCTCCCGCTACGCGCAGGAAAACCTCGGCCCGCTGGCCGGGTTTATCACCGGCTGGACCTACTGCTTCGAAATCCTGATTGTTGCGATTGCCGACGTGACGGCGTTTGGCATCTACATGGGCGTCTGGTTCCCGGCGGTACCGCACTGGATTTGGGTGCTGAGCGTGGTGCTGATCATTTGCGCCGTCAACCTGATGAGCGTGAAGGTGTTCGGCGAGCTGGAGTTCTGGTTCTCCTTCTTCAAGGTCGCGACCATCATCATCATGATTGTGGCCGGTTTCGGGATTATTATCTGGGGTATTGGCAACGGCGGGCAGCCGACCGGGATCCACAACCTCTGGAGCAACGGCGGCTTCTTCAGCAACGGCTGGCTCGGGATGGTGATGTCGCTGCAGATGGTGATGTTCGCCTACGGCGGTATCGAGATTATCGGTATCACCGCCGGGGAAGCGAAAGATCCGGAGAAATCCATTCCGCGCGCCATCAACTCTGTGCCGATGCGTATTCTGGTGTTCTACGTGGGTACGCTGTTCGTGATCATGTCCATTTACCCGTGGAATCAGGTAGGCACCAACGGTAGCCCGTTTGTCCTGACCTTCCAGCATATGGGCATTGCGTTTGCGGCCAGCATTCTGAACTTTGTGGTGCTGACCGCGTCGCTTTCGGCGATTAACAGTGACGTCTTTGGCGTAGGCCGTATGCTGCACGGCATGGCGGAGCAGGGCAGTGCGCCGAAGGTGTTCGCCAAAACCTCACGCCGCGGCACGCCGTGGGTGACCGTCGTGGTGATGACCGTGGCGCTGCTGTTCTCGGTTTACCTGAACTACATCATGCCGGAGAACGTCTTCCTGGTGATTGCATCCCTGGCGACCTTCGCAACCGTCTGGGTGTGGATCATGATCCTGCTGTCGCAGATTGCCTTCCGCCGTCGCCTGTCGCCGGATGAGGCGAAAGCGCTGAAGTTCAAAGTACCGGGCGGCGTTGCGACGACCGTCGTGGGGCTGATCTTCCTGGTGTTTATCATTGGCCTGATTGGCTACCATCCGGACACCCGCATTTCACTGTACGTGGGCTGCGCGTGGATTGTGCTGCTGCTGGTGGGCTGGGTGTTTAAATGCCGCCGCGACCGTCAGTTGGCGGAAGCGCAGTAATCTTTTTTTCTCCCTCTCCTTGTGGGAGAGGGTTGGGATGAGGGCATCAGGCTGCACTGGTGCCTCCTCCCCCGTCCTCCTCCCCCAATAAATCCCATCATGGTGAGCTATCCTTAACCACCCTGTGGCAAGGTGACGTCAATTTCATCAAAGGGGATTCGTGATGTTAAATGCCTGGCACCTTCCGGTTGCCCCATTTGTTAAGCAAAACAAAGACAACCTGGTGATTACGCTCTGGCTGGCGGGTGAAAACCAGCCTGAACGCGTGACGCTCCGCGCCGAAATCGATAACGAAGAGACCGGGTTGAAAATGCACAAGCTGCGCAGCCAGCCGCAGCCTGGCATCACGGCCTGGCGGGTGAATATCGACCTGCGCAGCGGGCAGCCTCGCCGCCGCTACAGCTTTAAGCTTTTGTGGAACAACCGTCAGCTGTGGTTTACCCCGCAGGGGTTTAGCCGTTTCCCGCCCGCACGGCTGGAACAGTTTGCGGTCGATTACCCGGATAACGGCCCGCAGTGGGTTAACGATCAGGTCTTTTACCAGATTTTCCCGGACCGTTTTGCGCGCAGCGAAAAGCGCACTGCCGACCAGGATAAGATCTATCACCACCATGCGGCGGGTCATGACATTATTCTGAAAGCGTGGGACGAGCCGTTAACCGCGCAGGCGGGCGGATCGACCTTCTACGGCGGCGATCTCGACGGCATCAGCGAAAAGCTGCCGTACCTGAAAAAACTCGGCGTGACGGCGCTGTATCTCAACCCGGTATTTAAAGCCCCGAGCGTACACAAGTACGATACCGAAGATTATCGCCACGTTGACGCGCAGTTTGGCGGTGACGAGGCGCTGCTGCGCCTGCGTAAGAACACTCAAAACGAAGGCATGCGCCTGATTCTGGACGGCGTGTTCAACCACAGCGGAGATTCGCATACGTGGTTTGACCGGCATAACCAGTCGATGGGCGGGGCATGTCATAACCCGGACTCGCCGCAGCGCGACTGGTACAGCTTTAACGAGGAGGGGCGTGCGCTGGACTGGCTGGGTTACCCAAGCCTGCCGAAGCTGGATTTCCAGTCGCCGTCTCTGGTGAACGAGATTTACGGCGGGGAAGACAGCATCGTGCGCCACTGGCTTAAGGCACCATGGAATATGGACGGCTGGCGCCTGGACGTGGTGCATATGCTCGGTGAAGCGGGCGGAGCGCGGAATAACCTTCAGCACGTCGCCGGGATCACTCGCTCGGCGAAAGCGGCCCAGCCGGAGGCGTTCGTTTTTGGCGAGCACTTTGGTGACGCGCGCCAGTGGCTGCAGAACGATGCGGAAGATGCGGCGATGAACTATCGCGGCTTTACCTTCCCGCTGTGGGGATTCCTCGCCAACACCGATATCTCCTACGATCCAAATCATATCGACGCGGAAACCTGCATGGCGTGGATGGAGAACTACCGCGCCGGGCTGTCGCATCAGCAGCAGCTGCGGATGTTTAACCAGCTCGATAGCCACGATACCGCGCGCTTTAAATCCCTGCTGGGCAAGGATGTCGCGCGTCTGCCGCTGGCGGTCACCTGGCTCTTCACCTGGCCGGGCGTGCCGTGCATCTACTACGGAGACGAGGTGGGGCTGGACGGCAACAACGATCCGTTCTGCCGCAAAACCTTCCCGTGGGAGCCAGAGAAGCAGGACAAGGTGCTGTTCAGCCTGTATCAGCGCCTGGCGAAGCTGCGTAAGCAGAGCCTTGCCCTGCGCTACGGCGGCTGTCAGGTGGTCTATGCGCACGATAACGTGGTGGTGTTTGCTCGCGTCTACAATCAGCAGCGCGTGCTGGTGGCCGTTAACCGGGGCGAGGCGTGCGAAGTGGTGCTGGATGATTCACCGCTGCTGAAGGTGGCGGCGTGGAAGAATAAAGAGGGCAAGGCGACGATACAGGACGGCGTGCTGGCGCTGCCTGCGGTATCCGCGACGATCTGGTTCGGCAGTTAAGACCTGCTAATGTTTCCACCTTTTAAGATGGCGCAAATGCAACGATTTGTGTCAATCTTAACGGATCGTTTACGGTGAAGGTGGAAACATGGACGAGCTTTACATCCTTGGCTGTTTGTTCCTGGTATTTGCGCTGCTGGTTGCGCCCGTGCTTGCGGTTATCGGGTTTAACCGAAGTACGGCAGCGCGGCAGGAGATAGCCCTGCTGCGCCAGCGCATTGAGGCGCTTGAGCACCGCGGCGTGTCTGAGAACGCGCCGGAACCGGTGCAGACCGCCGCGCCGGAGGCTGTTACCGCGCCGATAGTGGAGGAAGCTCCCGCGGCTGCTGACCCCTGGCGCCCCGATATTTCCGCTTCCGTGGCAGAACCCGCTCTGGCGCCTGCGCCAGCGGCAAAACAGCCTTCAGCCTTTGGCGGCATCCTGACGTCGCTGGCGCGCTGGTTCATGCAGGGCAATCCGCTGGCGAAGCTGGGCATTCTGCTGCTCTTCCTCGGCCTCTCTTTCCTGCTGCGCTATACCGTCGAACATTCCCTGTTCCCGCTTGAGCTGCGCCTCGTGGCAACGGCGCTGTTTGCCGTTATTCTGCTGGCGATTGGGTGGCGGGTGCGGCACAGGCAGCGCGTCTATGCGCTGATCCTCCAGGGCGGGGCGACCGGCGTGCTATACCTGACGGTGTTTGGCGCATTCCGGCTCTGGCAAATGCTGCCGATGACGCTGGCCTTTGCGCTTCTGGTGGTGATTTGCGCGGCGAGCGTCGGGCTGGCGGTGCTGCAGAAGGCGCTGAGTCTTGCCATGCTGGCGAGCCTTGGCGGATATCTCGCGCCGCTGCTGTTGTCTACCGGGGGCGGCAGCTTTGTGGCGCTGTTCTCTTTCTATCTTCTGCTTTCTATCGGCATTCTTGCTATCAGCATCTGGCAGCACTGGCGCGAGCTGAACCTGCTCGGGCTGCTGTTCACGTTCGGCGTGGGCGGCCTGTGGGGGCTGAGTGATTACCAGCCTGAAGACTATTGGATCTGCCAGCTGTTCCTGATTGCCAATACGCTGATTTTCGGCGTGCTGAGCGTGGCGCTGTCGCTGCGGGCGCAGGATAAAGGGAAGCAGATTATCGACGGCGTGCTGCTGTTTGCCCCGCCGCTGGTTGGTTTTGGAATGCAGTACGCCATGACGCAGCACTGGGACTATGGCCCGGCGCTGAGTGCCCTCGGATATGGTGCCTTTTATCTTACCCTCGCGTTCCTCGCGCTGCGTCGCTATCCCTCCCTCGGACGACCGCTGGTCATGGCGGCGCTGGCGATCGGCGGCGGGTTCGCCACGCTCGCCATTCCGCTGGCGCTGTCGGCTCGCTGGACGGCGATGGCCTGGGCGCTGGAGGGGCTGGGGATTCTCTGGCTGGGCGTGCAGCAGCATCAGCGTCGCATGAGCTATAGCGGGACGGCGCTGCTGGTGCTGGCGCTCGGCAGCGCGCTGTGGGCACAAACGGACGGCGTTACGGCGCTGAGCCTGTTCCTCATCTTCGCCATCCTCAGCCTTTGCTGGCTGGCTGCGGCCTGGCTGTGGCGGAATCTCTTTCTGCCGGTCAGCTGGGCGCTACTGGCAGGCGGGCTGCTGTTCTGGATAGTGGCGCAGCTGGGCGCGTCGCAGCTGGTACTGACGAAGGAATTACCGATTCTGGCGGGCGTGCTGGCGCTGACGGCGGCGTCGGTCTGGGGCTGGCGGCAGGTGGCTGCTAGCCTGACGTGGCGGGAGCTGGATGCCAGCAAATGGCTGCTGTGGCCGGTTATGCTGCTGATGGTGGGTTATCAGCTCTGGCATCAGCAGATCGTTACCGCCGGCTGGTCAAACCTGGCCTGGTGCGTTGCGCTTCCTGCCGCGCTAATGCTGTTGCGGCGCGATGGTGAAAGACTCCTGCCGCGCATCGCGATGGGGCTGCATTTGTCGCTGTTCTGGATGATTTTGCTGGCGCTGGCCGCGGAGCTTTACTGGTTTGCCCGGTCTCTGCCGTGGGGAATGGCGGCCTGGGGAAGCGGATTAGCGATGGCCGCAGGCGGCGGGGTGATTATGGCGCTTTCTGCAGCCGTACGGCGTCGCGTGTGGCCGTTCCGGGAGTGGCCTGCGCTCTATGCGTGTCTGGCATCGATCCCTGTCGTCGTGGCGCTGCTGGTATTGCTGGTGGTGACCAATTTCCAGGACGGCGTGGTCTATCGTCAGACCTGGCTGCCGCTGGTGAACCCGCTCGAGGAAGGTGCTGCGTTCGCCTTGCTGGGGCTGGTGGTCTTTTATCGGGTGGTGGATCGCTACTACCCGTCATGGCTTGCGCAAGCGCGCCCGTGGCCTGCCGTCGCGATTATGGCGTTTGGCTTCTGGTGGCTAAACGGTGTGCTGATGCGCGCCCTGGCCTGGTACGGCGACGTGGCCTGGAATATGGCATCGCTGTGGGATTCGCGGCTGATCCAGACAAGCTTTGCCCTGTTCTGGATGTTGAGCGCGCTGGTGGTCATGATCCATGCCACCCGCAAGGCTTCCCGGCAGGAGTGGCTTTGCGGTGCCGCGCTGCTGGGTGTGGTGATGGTGAAACTGATGCTGGTGGACAGCGCGGGCGGAGGCGGTCTGTCGCGCGCGGTGGCGTTTATCGGCGTGGCGATACTGGTACTGATAGTGGGCTATTTCTCGCCGCTACCGCCAAAAACAGGAGATGAAAAATGAAATGGATGAAAGCGGTTGCGTGTACCGCGCTGCTGGCGCTTTCCGGCCCGGCGTTCTGCGACGAAGTACCAACGGAATCGCCCCGTGACTATGCCTTTGGTCGTTCACTCGACACGTCCGTTCCTTCCCGGTGGTATCGGGTAATGCTGCCGCTTGCCGTCTATGAGCAAAGCACGTCGCCGGATCTGCACGATGTCCGCGTCTTTAACCAGTCGGGTGAGCCGGTTCCCTTTAGCCTGATCGCCGCGACGCGCCCGCAGGCGACAGCGCAATCCACGGCGCTGCGCCTCTTTCCGCTTGACGCCTCGCCGCTCGCGGCTGCCTCAGACGCCGGTGACAGCGATAAGATCCGGCTCCGATCCCGAAACGGCATTGAGATTGTGCTGGAGGGGCAAAAAGCCGCTGCGGCCGGGCAACATTACCTACTGACCCTGCCGGAGCAGACGACGGGTGAACTGGTCATATCCCAGCTGCAGCTCCTCTGGAATACCCATGAGACGCCGTGGCAGGGAACGGCGTCGGTCTATTACAGCGAGGATCTCAAGCGGTGGTATACCCTGCGCGAGGATATGCCGCTGCTGGACGTCGTCAGCGGTCAGGATCGTCTTAAGCTCGATCGGCTCGATACCGATACGGTTTTATCTCCCGATGCGAATCGCTATCTCATGGTGGTGCTGAATACGCAGAGCCAGGGGGTAACGTTGACCGGCGTAAACGCAATCAGCGCACCTGCCCAGACGGCCCCGGAAGAGATTAGTCTTGAAGGGGAAGGTGAGCAGCTATCGACAAGTGAAGCTCAGTGGCGCTGGGCGCGCCCGCAGCCGCTGAGTGCTGTCAGCATCTCGCTGAACGGCGATGGCGTTCTTCCCGTGGAGATCGCGTGGCGGAGTACCGAAAAAGAGGCATGGCACCCCCTGAAGAAAGAGGTTATTTACCGTCTGGAGGGGAAAACGTCCGGACCGGTTTCGCTTAGCGGGGGCCTGGTGCAGGCAGTGAAAATCACGACGCTGAATGCGCGACTGCCAGAATACCTGCCGAGCGTTACGGGGCATCGCGACCGCTATGATCTTGTGTTCAACGCGCAGGGGAAAGCGCCGTACGTCCTCGCATGGGGCAACGGTGCCGCAAAGCCTGCCAGCGTGGAGCCTGACATGCTGATCCCAGCCGACCTGCGCAAGACCTATGATATGGCGAACCTGCCGCAGGCCGATATTGTGGATGATGTCGCGTTGGGCGGCGAGGGGCGGCTGAACGCCACCTCTGCAGCTGAGCGGGCGAGCTGGCTGAACGCCCTGCTGGTATGGGGCGTACTGATTGCGGGCGTGATCCTGCTGGCGGGCATGGCCTGGCGCATCTGGCGAGAGACGCAGCGTAAGGCATAAAAAAAGGCCCGCATAAGCGGGCCTTTTTCGTAAACCGTGCCGATTACAGGCTGGATACGTTCTCAGACAGGTATTTAGCTACGCCGTCTGGGGAAGCAGCCATACCTTCTTTACCTTTTTCCCACTGAGCCGGGCACACTTCGCCGTGCTCTTCGTGGAACTGCAGCGCGTCAACCATGCGCAGCATTTCGTCGATGTTACGACCCAGCGGCAGATCGTTCACAACCTGGTGACGAACGATGCCGTTCGCGTCGATCAGGAAGGAACCGCGCAGCGCAACGCCAGCGTCCGGATGTTCGATACCGTAAGCCTGCTGGATTTCGCGTTTGATGTCCGCAACCATTGCGTATTTCACCGCACCGATGCCGCCTTTGTCGACAGGGGTGTTACGCCATGCGTTGTGTACAAACTCAGAGTCGAAGGAGACGCCAACAACTTCCACGCCACGCTTCTGGAATTCTTCATAACGTTTGTCGAACGCGATCAGCTCAGACGGGCAAACGAAAGTGAAGTCCATTGGCCAGAAGAACAGAACGGTCGCTTTACCGTTGGTGTGCTGTTTGAAGTTGAAGTTTTCAACGATTTCACCGTTGCCCAGAACTGCTGCAGCTGTAAAATCCGGAGCCGGACGAGTTACCAGAACCATATGATTCTCCTGTAGATACTAAGGTTATTTGGAACGCAACGCGAGCCAGTATAGAGAGTGTTCATGGATAAGACAAAGAGGTGGTGACAATCGTTCCGCCAGCTTTTACCTATCAATGTGATTTCTGTTAAAGCTGTTTGTTTTTCGCCTGCACCATCATGCGCGGGTAAAACTGCCAGAAGCGGGTCTCCAGCGCATCGTAATGTTCATCCAGGTCATACCAGGAATCCCGCAGCGCATCCAGGCGTGGGCGACGGCTCGCCATCCCGTTCAACACGTTCTGGATGAAGTCCATCTCGCGATAGCGCTCCAGCCAGCGTTCCGACCACAGGTAGTTATTCAGATTCACAAAGCGCGGCGGCGAGTCGGGCAGAATGATCGACACCTGCTGATGGGCATAGCGCACAAATTCGGGCAGGGGTAGCTCCGGCGAGAGCTGTGCCCAGTGGCGCGACAGGAAGTGATCCCACATCACGTCGAGGGTAATCGGCGCAACGCGGCGCGTTTCCGGCCGAAACCACGCTTTGGCTTCCGTCACTTCCGGCAGCTTATCCGTCAGCACGTCGATGCGGCGGTGCATAAAAATCCCGTCGACAACCTCAGGGGAGTAGTCCTCCGCGGGGTTGCCGCGAACGAAATCGGCCAGCAAATTGCCGGAAAGGGAACTGTCAGCAAGGTGCGCGAGATGCAGGTGAGCGAGAAAATTCATGCGTTTTATTTGTCCGGGGGCGGCTAGTTGTTGCAGCAAAAGGGTGTGAGCACTAGACTATGCCGCCTGTTTTTAAGTCACGAGTATACGTCATGCGCGTCGCCGATTTCTCCTTTGAACTACCTGAATCCCTGATTGCTCACTATCCCATGCCTGAGCGCAGCAGCTGTCGCTTACTGTCACTGGATGGGCCAACGGGCGAGCTGACGCACGGTACTTTCACCGATTTGCTCGACAAGCTCAACCCTGGCGATCTGCTGGTCTTTAACAATACCCGCGTGATCCCGGCGCGCCTGTTCGGCCGTAAAGCCAGCGGCGGCAAGATTGAAGTGCTGGTCGAACGTATGCTCGATGATAAACGTATTCTGGCACATATTCGCGCCTCCAAAGCCCCGAAGCCGGGCGCGGAGCTGCTGCTGGGCGATGATGAGAGCATCAAGGCGACCATGACCGCGCGCCACGACGCGCTGTTCGAGGTGGAGTTCAACGACGAACGCACGGTGCTCGATATCCTGAACGCCATCGGCCACATGCCGCTGCCGCCGTATATTGAGCGTCCGGACGAAGAGGCTGACCGCGAGCTGTACCAGACCGTCTACAGCCAGAAGCCTGGCGCCGTCGCTGCGCCGACCGCGGGCCTGCATTTTGATGAGCCGCTGCTGGAGAAACTGCGCGCGAAGGGCGTGGAGATGGCGTTCGTGACGCTCCACGTCGGCGCGGGGACCTTCCAGCCGGTGCGCGTGGACAGCATTGAAGATCACATCATGCACTCTGAGTATGCCGAAGTGCCTCAGGACGTGGTGGACGCGGTGCTGGCGGCGAAAGCGCGCGGCAGCCGCGTCGTGGCGGTCGGTACGACGTCCGTGCGCTCACTCGAGAGCGCCGCGCAGGCAGCGAAGAACGATCTTATTGAGCCATTCTTTGGCGATACGCAGATCTTTATCTACCCGGGCTATCAGTACAAAGTAATTGACGCGCTGGTGACCAACTTCCATCTGCCTGAATCGACGCTGATTATGCTGGTTTCCGCGTTTGCCGGTTATCAGCACACTATGGCGGCCTACAAGTCTGCGGTAGAACAAAAATATCGCTTTTTTAGCTACGGGGACGCGATGTTTATCACGTACAATCCGCTGGCTTTGAATGAGCGTGTCGGGGAATAAGTCCGCGGCACCGTTTTACAACGTTGGACTGTTTTTCTGACGTCGGAGAAAAAATGAAATTTGAACTCGATACCACCGACGGTCGCGCGCGTCGCGGTCGCCTGGTGTTTGATCGCGGCGTGGTGGAAACCCCCGCGTTTATGCCTGTGGGCACGTACGGCACCGTAAAAGGGATGACGCCGGAAGAAGTAGAAGCCACGGGCGCACAGATTATCCTCGGCAACACCTTCCACCTGTGGCTGCGTCCGGGCCAGGAGATCATGAAGCTCCACGGCGACCTGCACGATTTCATGCAGTGGAAAGGCCCTATCCTGACCGACTCCGGCGGCTTCCAGGTCTTCAGCCTGGGCGATATCCGTAAGATCACCGAACAGGGCGTTCACTTCCGTAACCCGATCAACGGCGATCCGATTTTCCTCGATCCGGAAAAATCGATGGAGATTCAGTACGATCTCGGATCTGATATCGTGATGATCTTCGACGAATGTACGCCATACCCGGCCGACTGGGATTACGCCAAGCGTTCAATGGAGATGTCTCTGCGCTGGGCGAAGCGAAGCCGTGACCGTTTTGACTCCCTGCAGAACAAAAATGCGCTGTTCGGCATTATCCAGGGCAGCGTTTACGAAGATTTACGCGATATCTCTGTTAAAGGTCTGGTAGAGATAGGTTTTGATGGCTACGCTGTCGGCGGTTTGGCTGTGGGTGAGCCGAAGGAAGACATGCACCGTATTCTGGAGCATGTCTGCCCGCAAATCCCGGCGGATAAACCACGATACCTGATGGGCGTGGGGAAACCGGAAGATCTGGTTGAAGGCGTACGCCGCGGCATTGATATGTTCGACTGCGTCATGCCAACCCGCAACGCGCGTAACGGCCATTTGTTCGTTACCGATGGCGTGGTGAAAATCCGTAACGCGAAGCATAAGAGTGACACCAGCCCGCTCGATTCTGAGTGCGATTGCTATACCTGTCGCAATTATTCTCGCGCGTATCTGCATCATCTCGATCGTTGCAATGAGATTTTGGGCGCGCGTCTCAATACCATTCATAATCTTCGTTATTATCAGCGCTTAATGGCTGGTTTACGTAAGGCTATCGAAGAGGGTAAATTAGAGAGCTTCGTGACCGATTTCTACCAACGTCAGGGGCGGGATGTTCCACCGTTGAACGTTGATTAATTTTAATAATGAGGGAATTTGAATGAGCTTTTTTATTTCTGATGCGGTAGCGGCAACAGGTGCTCCAGCGCAGGGCAGCCCGATGTCTCTGATTCTGATGCTGGTTGTGTTCGGTCTGATCTTCTACTTCATGATCCTGCGTCCACAGCAGAAGCGCACCAAAGAGCACAAAAACCTGATGAACTCCATTGCGAAAGGCGATGAAGTGCTGACTAACGGTGGTCTGGTCGGTCGCGTAACCAAAGTGGCTGAAAACGGCTACATTGCTATCGCCCTGAACGACACCACTGAAGTGGTCATCAAACGTGACTTCGTAGCTGCCGTTCTGCCGAAAGGCACCATGAAGGCGCTGTAATCCCAACTTTTCCCAAAGGGAACTGCCGTGTTAAACCGTTATCCTTTGTGGAAGTACATCATGCTGGTCGTCGTGATTCTCGTCGGCCTGCTGTACGCGCTTCCCAACCTGTATGGTGAGGATCCGGCTGTTCAAATCACTGGCGCGCGCGGTGTCGCCGCCAGTGAGCAAACGCTGATCCAGGTCCAGAAAACGTTACAAGAAGAAAAAATTACCGCTAAGTCTGTGGCTCTGGAAGAGGGCGCAATTCTTGCTCGCTTCGACACCACCGACACGCAGCTCCGCGCTCGCGAAGTGCTGATGGGCGTGCTGGGTGACAAATACGTCGTGGCGCTTAACCTTGCCCCTGCAACCCCGCGTTGGCTGGCTGCGATGAAAGCAGAGCCAATGAAACTCGGTCTTGACCTGCGTGGCGGCGTTCACTTCCTGATGGAAGTGGATATGGATACCGCGCTCGGCAAGCTGCAGGAACAGAATATCGACAGCCTGCGCAGCGATCTGCGTGATAAAGGCATCGCTTACACCACCGTGCGTAAAGAAGATAACTACGGCATGAGCATCACGTTCCGCGACAGCGCGGCGCGCGATCAGGCTGTAGATTATCCGACTCAACGTCACCGTGACCTGGTGATCTCCTCGCAGGGCAGCAACCAGCTGCGTGCGGTGATGACCGATGCGCGCCTGAAAGAAGCGCGTGAATATGCCGTTCAGCAGAACATCAACATTCTGCGTAACCGTGTAAACCAACTGGGTGTGGCCGAGCCGCTGGTACAGCGTCAGGGTGCTGACCGTATCGTGGTTGAACTGCCGGGTATTCAGGACACCGCGCGTGCGAAAGAGATTCTGGGGGCGACCGCAACCCTGGAATTCCGTCTGGTGAATACCAACGTTGACCAGTCTGCTGCCGCTTCTGGCCGTATTCCGGGTGACTCCGAAGTGAAACAGACCCGCGAAGGTCAGCCAGTTGTGCTGTACAAACGCGTGATTCTGACCGGTGATCACATCACCGACTCCACGTCGAGCCAGGACGAATACAACCAGCCGCAGGTTAACATCTCGCTCGATAGCGCGGGTGGTAACATCATGTCTAACTTCACCAAGGACAACATCGGTAAACCGATGGCAACCCTGTTCGTGGAGTACAAAGACAGCGGTAAGAAAGATGCAAACGGTCGTGCTGTGCTGGTGAAAGAGGAAGAGGTGATTAACATCGCCAATATCCAGTCTCGTCTGGGTAACAGCTTCCGTATTACCGGCATCAACAACCCGAACGAAGCGCGTCAGCTCTCCCTGCTGCTGCGTGCCGGTGCGCTGATTGCGCCAATTCAGATTGTTGAAGAACGTACCATTGGTCCAACTCTGGGTATGCAAAACATCCAGCAGGGCCTGGAAGCGTGTCTGGCCGGTCTGGTGGTCTCTATTCTGTTCATGATCTTCTTCTATAAGAAGTTTGGTCTGATTGCGACCTCTGCGCTGATTGCGAACCTGGTGCTGATTATCGGCATCATGTCCCTGCTGCCGGGGGCGACGCTGACCATGCCGGGTATTGCGGGTATCGTTCTGACCCTTGCGGTGGCGGTCGACGCCAACGTACTGATTAACGAACGTATCAAAGAAGAGTTGAGCAACGGTCGTTCTGTTCAGCAGGCGATTGACGAAGGTTATAAAGGCGCGTTCAGCTCTATCTTCGATGCGAACGTAACAACACTGATCAAGGTTCTTATCCTGTATGCAGTGGGTACCGGCGCTATCAAAGGCTTTGCGATTACAACCGGTATCGGTGTCGCAACGTCAATGTTTACCGCTATTGTCGGCACCCGTGCCATCGTGAACCTGCTGTACGGCGGCAAGCGCGTCAAAAAGCTGTCTATCTGAGGAGTGCGTTGTGGCACAGGAATATACTGTTGAACAATTGAACCACGGCCGTAAAGTCTGGGACTTTATGCGCTGGGACTACTGGGCCTTCGGCATTTCAGGTTTCCTGCTGATTCTGTCCATCGCCATTATGGGCGTGAAAGGCTTTAACTGGGGGCTCGATTTTACCGGTGGTACGGTAATTGAAATCTCCCTGGAAAAACCGGTCGATATGGACCAGATGCGCGAATCGCTTCAGAAAGCGGGCTTTGAAGAGCCGCTGCTGCAGAACTTCGGCAGCAGCCGCGACATCATGGTACGTATGCCGCCGGTGCACGATGCCAACGGCAGCCAGGAGCTGGGCAGTAAGGTTGTTAGCGTGATTAACGAAACAACCAGCCAGAACGCGGCGGTTAAGCGTATTGAGTTCGTCGGCCCAAGCGTAGGTGCTGACCTGGCGCAGACCGGTGCGATGGCGCTGCTGGTGGCGCTGATCTCCATCCTGGTGTACGTCGGTTTCCGCTTTGAGTGGCGACTGGCGGCCGGTGTGGTTATCGCCCTGGCGCACGACGTGGTGATCACCATGGGCATACTGTCGCTGTTCCACATTGAGATTGACCTGACGATCGTGGCATCACTGATGTCCGTTATCGGTTACTCGCTGAACGACAGTATCGTGGTATCTGACCGTATTCGTGAAAACTTCCGTAAGATCCGTCGCGGTACGCCGTACGAAATCTTTAACGTGTCGTTGACCCAGACGCTGCACCGTACCTTGATCACCTCCGGTACTACCCTGATGGTGATCCTGATGCTGTTCCTCTTCGGTGGTCCGGTACTGGAAGGCTTCTCGCTGACCATGCTGATTGGTGTCACCATCGGTACGGCGTCGTCTATCTACGTTGCGTCCGCCCTGGCACTGAAACTCGGCATGAAGCGCGAGCACCTGCTCCAGCAGAAAGTCGAGAAAGAAGGGGCGGATCAGCCGTCCATTCTGCCGTAAGGCGACGTTTAGCGCGTTATCGAAATCCCGGTCGGTTGACCGGGATTTTTTTTATCTGCTCCTGACAAACACTCCTGACAGTATGCTGTCAGGAGCCCTGTCGTAGACTCCTTCTGAACCCAAACAACAGGCAGGAGGATGTATGAAAAGCGTCATTAACTGGTTTGAAATTCCGGTCTCGGATATGGAGCGCGCCATCAAATTTTATGAGCCCGTGATGCAGCTTGCGCTGCGTCGCGAGAAAATGGACTGTGCGGAGCTGGCCGTTTTCCCGCATGAGGATCCGGGTACCGGAGGCGCACTGGCAAAATTTGACGGCGTTACACCGTCTTTGCAGGGCGCTATTATTTACCTGCATACTGACAATCTGGCGGCCACGCTCGATCGCATCGCCTCTGCGGGCGGCGAGTGCGTGTTTGGCCCGCTGGAACTGCCGCATGGCATTGGCACTATCGCCTTGTTTACCGACAGCGAGGGCAACCGCGTCGGGCTCCATCAACCTGCCTGAGAGCGGACAAAGTTATGACCCGACGCGCTGACCGTTTGTTTCAGATTGTGCAGATCCTGCGGGGCAGGCGTCTGACAACGGCAGCGCATCTCGCGGACCGGCTTGGCGTGTCCGAGCGCACGGTATATCGCGATATCCGCGACCTGTCGCTTTCCGGCGTGCCGGTGGAAGGTGAGGCGGGAAGTGGATATCGGCTGATGTCGGGCTTTGACCTGCCGCCGCTGATGCTGACAAATAAGGAGTCCGAGGCGCTGATCGTCGCGATTCGCCTGCTCAAAACCTGGGGTGGGGAATCGCTGTCGCGCGAGCTGGAGTCGGCTCAGGAGAAGGTGCTGGCTATCCTGCCCGAGGAGAGCCGCCGAAAGGCGGAGCAGACGCGGATCTACGCCCCGGACTTTTGCATGCAAAGCCACTCCCGCAGCGATTTTGACATGATTCATCAGGCGATTTCCGCCCAGCGCGTGCTGGCGCTGCATTACCGTGATGAAGCCGGACAGCTGTCTAAACGTGAGGTTCAGCCGCTGGGGCTATTCTTCTGGGGAGAGCGCTGGCTGCTGGCCGCGTGGTGTGAACGGCGCGATGACTATCGCTGTTTCCGGCTCGACCGATGCCTCAATATTGTGGCTACGGAGAGGCGTTTTAGCGAGAGCGCGGACAGGTCTCTGGCGGATTTTTTGCGGAAGGTGAAGCAGTAAAAGGCCGGGTGGTGGCTACGCCTTACCCGGCCTACATTTGGGTCGTAGGCCCGGTAAGCGTAGCGCCACCGGGCGAAACCCGCACTGATTAGAAGTTGTAACCTACAACCAGGTAACCACCCCAACCGGTAGAACGGACGTTTTCTTTCATCCAATTCAGGTCGGCGTCGTCGTTCCACTGACCGCCGTTGTGCCAGTAACGCGCCACTACAGAGTAGTGCCAGTGATCGTAGTTCAGCGCCAGGATGTGGCTGGAGGCGATGGAGTCGTTAGTACGCTGTTTAATACCGTTCTCTGCGTAACCGCTCTTATCTCCCAGTTCTGAACCCCAGTCGAAGTTTGTGAAGCCGATGTAGCTCAGGTTACCGCCCCACAGCTGAGTGATTGGTACAAAGTATTTCACTTTGAAACGGTAGCCATCCCACTCATTCTGGTTTTCTGCACCGTAGTTCTGCCACTGGTATTTCGCGTAAACGTTCAGGGACAGGCTCATTGGCAGGCCGGTGTCGATGTCCGTACCCAGACCCATATACCAGGTGCTCTGACGACCGGACTCGTTGCGGCCCATG
The DNA here is from genome assembly GCF_004006055.1 of Enterobacter sp. N18-03635. Taxonomy (NCBI): domain Bacteria; kingdom Pseudomonadati; phylum Pseudomonadota; class Gammaproteobacteria; order Enterobacterales; family Enterobacteriaceae; genus Enterobacter; species Enterobacter sp. N18-03635. The sequence continues at coordinate 1,003,299 of NZ_CP034769.1, forward strand.
TCGTAGATATAGTTGTTCGCGAAGTACCACTCTTTGAACGGACCGAAGCTGAGGTCGGCGCCGGTCAGCTTGTCGATGGAGAAGCGCGGCTCGATCTCCATGAACAGCGGAGAACCGTGGTTCCAGATACCTTTTGCCTGAGAGTTACCGCCGAAGAAGACCGGTGCATCCATGTAGCCGTAGAAATCAAACCAGTCTTTCTTGGCGAATGCTTCGTACTCCAGGTAGGTATCGTTGCGGATCTGTGGTCCGAAACGGGTGTGGTAGCTGCCGACGACGTTAACGCTCTGGTGCCACCAGTCGGAGAGGTATTGTGGTTTATCGTTTTCCGCTGCGTTAACAGTGAAAGAGGAAGAAAGTGCCAGCACGGCGCCAGCTGCGAGTAATGTTTTTTTCATAATCATGCCACTGATTGAAATTCCCTTTCGGGAGTGAAAAATGCGCGAATTGCGTTTCTAAATATTTCGTGTTTCTGCGGTGCCTATTATAGGAATCCCTGCTCACAAAAATATGTGTTGTTTCACATATCTCTCACACGCGTAATCGATTGCGTTCACGTTTGCGTACTTTAAACGGCCGGGATTGTAGCGGCAATCATTTATGTTGCCAATCCATACGAAATGTAAATGTTAGCGGAGTGACATTGCGCTCCGCTAAAAAGGAGGGGATTAGTGCGCGGCGGGTTGAATGTCGTGAATGCGGATAAAGCCTAACTGTTCCGGCGTAAGGCCGCTTAACTGAAGCGGAATATCCACATCGCTTGGTGCTAAAACACTGGCCGGGGCGGTGAAGAGCTGATTCTTCACGTTCACCTCCTGGTAGCTCTCAGTAGTGCCCTGGATCTGCCCCCACTCGACGGTGCCGCTGAAGGCCGGAAGCGGATCGTTGGACTCTCCCTGGATGCGTAATGTTGCGCGAGTACCATCTGCGTTCGCCGCCACATTCACCAGAGACATTTTTAGCGTGCCGATCTGACTATTGAGACGCGCAGGCGTATTCGCGCCCGGAAGCAGATAAACCCCGCTGCTGGATTTGGCATTCAGCGCGTTTTGCTGGGTGATTTTCACCGTTTCTTTGTTCAGCTTGTCCATCGCCGTATTGAGCGTATTGACGCTCTGTTTCAACTGACGGACTTCGGTTTGCTGTGCACAGGCGCTAAGGGTGAAGAGGCTCCCCACCAGCAAGATTTTCAGGTAACGTCTTGTCATTGCGTTTATTTCCTTGAAATAACGGATCGCCTTAATGGTAGCCAGCATCATCATGTGAGATATAGATCCTTTGTCTCAAAAAGCTCTTCCTTTGTTGTCAGGCCAGATCAGGGTAAAATGAAAATTAGTTAACCAGATAACAGGGATACCGTATGCATTGCCCATTCTGCTCCGCTGTGGATACCAAAGTCATCGACTCTCGTCTTGTGGGCGAAGGGTCATCCGTACGCCGTCGTCGGCAGTGTCTGGTGTGCAACGAGCGTTTCACGACCTTTGAGGTTGCAGAGCTGGTAATGCCGCGCGTGGTAAAAAGTAACGACGTGCGCGAGCCGTTTAACGAAGAGAAACTGCGCAGCGGGATGCTGAAGGCCCTCGAAAAACGTCCCGTCAGCGCAGACGACGTGGAGATGGCGTTAAACCACATAAAATCTTACCTTCGTGGTTTGGGTGAGCGTGAAGTGCCAAGCAAAATGATCGGCAACCTGGTGATGGAGCAGTTGAAAAAGCTCGATAAGGTCGCTTATATCCGCTTCGCCTCGGTCTACCGCAGCTTCGAAGACATCAAAGAGTTTGGCGAAGAAATCGCCCGCTTACAGGATTAAGCTCATGCAGGATGAGATCTACATGGCGCGAGCCATGAAGCTGGCGCAGCGCGGCCGTTTTACTACCCATCCCAACCCGAACGTCGGGTGCGTTATCGTCAACGATGGCGAGATTGTAGGAGAGGGGTTTCACTATCGGGCGGGCGAACCGCATGCCGAGGTTCATGCGTTGCGCATGGCCGGTGAGAAGGCGCGCGGTGCCACAGCCTACGTCACGCTGGAGCCCTGCAGCCATCACGGGCGTACGCCGCCGTGCTGTGAAGCGTTGATCGCGGCGGGTGTTTCACGCGTGGTCGCATCGATGCAGGACCCAAATCCGCAGGTGGCGGGACGCGGTCTGTATCGTCTGCAGCAGGAAGGCATTGACGTCAGCCATGGTCTGATGATGCAGGATGCGGAAGCGCTCAATAAAGGTTTCCTGAAGCGCATGCGCACGGGGTTCCCGTATATTCAGCTCAAGCTGGGCGCCTCGCTGGACGGCCGTACGGCAATGGCAAACGGTGAAAGCCAGTGGATCACTTCTCCACAGGCAAGGCGCGATGTGCAACGCCTGCGCGCGCAAAGCCATGCTATTCTCACCAGCAGTGAAACCGTTCTGGCTGACGATCCGGCCATGACCGTGCGCTGGGACGAGCTGAATGCCGATACCCAGGCTCTTTACCCGCAGGAGAACCTGCGTCAGCCGCTGCGTATTGTCATTGATAGCCAGAACCGCGTGACGCCGGAGCACCGCATCGTCCAGCAGCCTGGTGAGACCTGGATTGCCCGCACCAAAGAAGATACGCGCGAATGGCCGGAAGGCGTGCGCAGCATTCTGGTGCCGGAGCATAACGGCCATCTGGATCTGGTGGTGCTGATGATGCTGCTCGGCAAGCAGCAGGTGAACAGCATCTGGGTAGAGGCGGGGCCAACGCTCGCCGGTGCGCTCTTACAGGCCGGGCTGGTGGATGAACTGCTTGTTTACGTTGCGCCTAAACTGTTAGGCCACGACGCGCGCGGCCTGTTTGTGCTGCCCGGCCTTGAAAAACTGGCCGACGCACCGCAACTCACATTTAGCGAGATTCGTCCGGTAGGTCCGGATGTCTGCCTCCACTTAACGACAGCGTAATTGCTCCTGAAATAGGGAAGCAGTGCGCAAAGTATTATGATAAAATCCGCCCCCCTGCGGGGCCAAATGAACCCGTAAAGGAAGAGTATGAACATTATTGAAGCTGCTGTAGCTACCCCGGACGCTCGCGTCGCCATCACCATTGCGCGTTTCAACAACTTCATCAACGACAGCCTGCTGGAAGGTGCGATTGACGCCCTGAAACGTATCGGTCAGGTTAAAGATGACAACATTACCGTTGTTTGGGTTCCAGGCGCTTACGAACTGCCACTGGCGGCAGGCGCGCTGGCGAAAACCGGTAAATACGACGCGGTGATTGCGCTGGGTACCGTTATTCGTGGCGGCACTGCGCACTTCGAATACGTTGCGGGCGGTGCAAGCAACGGCCTGGCACACGTTGCGCAGGATGCTGAAATTCCTGTCGCATTCGGCGTGCTGACCACCGAAAGTATTGAACAAGCCATCGAACGTGCTGGCACCAAAGCCGGTAACAAAGGTGCAGAAGCTGCACTGACCGCGCTTGAAATGATTAATGTATTGAAAGCCATCAAGGCCTGATTTTTTTGTAAGGGGAATTCCGTGAAACCTGCTGCTCGTCGCCGCGCCCGTGAATGTGCCGTCCAGGCACTTTACTCCTGGCAGTTGTCCCAGAACGACATCGCTGATGTTGAATACCAGTTCCTGTCAGAACAGGACGTGAAAGACGTTGACGTTCTGTACTTCCGTGAACTGCTGTCGGGAGTGGCGACTAATAGCGCGTATCTCGATGGTCTGATGAAGCCATACCTGTCCCGTCTGCTCGAAGAGCTGGGCCAGGTAGAAAAAGCAGTGTTGCGTATTGCGCTGTTTGAGCTGTCTAAACGTGATGATGTGCCGTACAAAGTGGCCATCAACGAAGCGATCGAACTGGCGAAAACCTTCGGCGCTGAAGACAGCCACAAGTTTGTAAACGGCGTACTTGATAAAGCAGCACCTGCGATCCGTCCCCACAAAAAGTGATCCGCAAACCGGAGTCCTGCATTGCCTGACGGGCGGTGCGGCTCCGGTTTTTTCTTTTATTTGCTGAGGCATAACGTATGGCATGCGGCGAATTCTCCCTGATTGCCCGTTATTTCGACCGTGTCAGAACCTCTCGTCTTGATGTTGAAACCGGCATCGGCGATGACTGTGCACTTCTCAATATTCCAGAAAAACAGACGCTGGCCATCAGCACCGACACTCTGGTGTGCGGCCGTCATTTCTTACCGGATATCGATCCTGCCGATCTGGCGTATAAAGCACTGGCGGTTAACGTCAGCGATCTGGCGGCGATGGGTGCCGATCCCGCGTGGTTAACGCTGGCGCTGACGCTGCCTGAGGTGGACGAATCCTGGCTTGAAGCTTTCAGCGATGCGCTGTTTGAGCAGCTTAACTACTACGATATGCAGCTGATTGGCGGTGATACCACTGCCGGGCCGCTGTCGATGACGCTGGCGATCCACGGCTATGTGCCGCTCGGCCGCGCCCTGAAGCGCTCGGGTGCAAAACCCGGCGACTGGATCTACGTCACCGGTACGCCGGGTGACAGTGCGGCAGGGCTGGCGATTCTCCAGGATCGCTTAACCGTAAAGGATGCCGACGACGCGGCGTATCTGGTGAAACGCCATCTGCGCCCAACGCCGCGTATTCTGCACGGCCAGGCGCTGCGCGAGCGCGCGAGCTCTGCTATCGACCTCTCTGACGGGCTGATCTCAGACCTTGGCCATATTTTAAAGGCCAGCGGCGTTGGGGCGCGCGTTGATCTGGATCTGTTCCCGCTGTCAGAGGAACTGCTTCGTCATGTCGAACCTGAGCAGGCGCTGCGCTGGGCGCTGTCCGGTGGCGAAGATTACGAGCTGTGCTTTACCGTTCCGGAGCTGAACCGTGGAACGCTCGACGTGGCGTTAGTGCATCTTGGTGCGAAATTCACCTGCATAGGTCAGATCATGCCGGAGAGTGAAGGGCTGAAGTTTGTGAAAGACGGTGCGCCGGTTACGCTGGACTGGAAAGGGTACGATCACTTCGCGTGAGTTTGTACGCTTTGTATTGCCGGGCGGCGGCTCCGCCTTACCCGGCCTACAAAAGATGGGGCTTATTTAAACCCCACCACCGGATGCGGCTGATACGGCGTCTCCAGCTCGGCAACCTGTTCGGGCGTCAGCGTGATATCCACCGCGTTTAACAGTTCGTCCAACTGCTCTTCCCGGGACGTGCCGATAATGGGAGCCGCGACGCCGCGCTTGCCCAGCAGCCACGCCAGCGCCACCTGGGCGCGGGTTGCGCCGGTATCATCGGCAATCCCGGCCAGGCGTTCGGCAATCAGTGCATCGCTGGCCTCTGTTCCTTCATAGAGATTTTTTCCCACTTCATCCGAGACCAGACGGGCCGTAGTTTCGCCCCACGGACGGGTCAGGCGACCGCGCGCGAGCGGGCTCCACGGGATGACCGCCACGCCCTCCTGATGGCACAGTGGCAGCATCTCACGCTCTTCTTCACGATAGATCAGATTGTAGTGATCCTGCATGGTGACAAAGCACGCCCAGCCGTGCTGCGCCTGCAGATCCAGCGCCTGGGCAAACTGCGACGCATGCATAGACGACGCGCCGATGTAGCGTGCTTTACCGGCTTTGACCACGTCGTTGAGCGCCTCAAGCGTCTCCTCGATCGGCGTGTTGTAATCCCAGCGGTGAATTTGCAGCAGGTCGACGTAATCCATGTTCAGGCGTCTGAGGCTGTCATCAATGGAGCGCAGGATCTGCGCGCGAGAAAGGCCCTGCGGCAGGTCACCCACCGGGTAGTAGACCTTGGTGGCAACGACAACGTCATCCCGACGGGCAAAATCGCGCAGGGCGCGGCCGACAATCTCCTCGCTGCTGCCGTCGGAGTAGCTGTTGGCGGTGTCAAAGAAGTTAATGCCGCCCTCGATGGCGCGTTTGATAATCGGACGGCTGCTCTCTTCCGGCAGCGTCCAGGCGTGGTTCCCCCGATCGGGCTCGCCAAAGGTCATGCAGCCCAGGCCAAGTCGGGAAACCTTAAGGTCCGTTTTTCCTAATGTTGTGTATTGCACGGTTCCGCTCCTGCTGTTTAAACACCAGGTTTAAGCATAGCAGGAGCGGAAAAGGGGAGGGATTAGTCCAGCCAGGCGCGGATTTTAGCTTCCATACCGGCAGCGTCCAGGCCAATCGCCGCGCGGGCTTCGTCCTGGGTACCTTGCGGAATGAAATGATCCGGCAGGCCGAGGTTCAGCACCGGCACGGCTTTACGATTTGCCATCAGTACCTCGTTCACGCCGCTGCCCGCACCGCCCATGATGGCGTTTTCTTCCAGCGTCACCAGCACGTCGTGGGCCTCAGCCATACTCAGGATCAGAGATTCGTCGAGCGGCTTCACAAAGCGCATATCCACCAGCGTGGCATTCAGCGTTTCAGCCACTTTCGCGGCCTCGGGCATCAACGTGCCGAAGTTCAGGATCGCCACTTTTTCACCGCGACGCTTAACCACTCCTTTACCAAGCGGCAGTTTTTCCAGCGGCTGAAGCTCAACGCCTACCGCATTGCCGCGCGGGTAGCGAACGGCGCTTGGGCCATCCTGATAGTGGTAGCCGGTAAACAGCATCTGACGACATTCGTTCTCGTCGCTTGGCGTCATGACAACCATATCCGGAATGCAGCGCAGGAACGACAGGTCAAACGCGCCCTGGTGCGTCTGACCATCGGCACCGACGATGCCCGCACGATCGATAGCAAACAGCACCGGCAGCTTCTGAATCGCCACGTCGTGAATCACCTGATCGTAGGCGCGCTGCAGGAAGGTGGAATAGATAGCGACAACCGGCTTGTAGCCGCCGATCGCCAGGCCCGCTGCAAACGTCACCGCGTGCTGCTCGGCAATGGCCACGTCGAAATACTGGTCCGGGTATTTTCTGGAGAACTCCACCATGCCGGAGCCTTCGCGCATGGCCGGGGTGATCGCCATCAGCTTGTTGTCTTTTGCGGCGGTTTCGCACAGCCAGTCGCCGAAGATTTTTGAATAGCTCGGCATGCCGCCGCTGCTTTTTGGCAGACAGCCGCTGGACGGGTCAAATTTAGGCACCGCGTGGAAGGTGATCGGATCTTTTTCCGCCGGTTCGTAGCCGCGCCCTTTTTTGGTCATGATGTGCAGGAACTGCGGGCCTTTCAGGTCGCGCATGTTCTTGAGCGTGGTCACCAGACCCAGCACGTCGTGACCGTCAACCGGCCCAATATAGTTAAAGCCCAGTTCTTCAAACAGGGTACCCGGCACGACCATGCCTTTGATGTGCTCTTCGGTGCGCTTGAGCAGCTCTTTAATCGGCGGTACGCCAGAGAAGACTTTCTTGCCGCCTTCACGCAGCGAGGAGTAAAGCTTGCCGGAGAGTAGCTGCGCCAGATGGTTATTCAGCGCGCCGACGTTTTCGGAAATCGACATTTCGTTATCGTTGAGGATAACCAGCATGTCCGGCTTGATGTCGCCCGCGTGGTTCATGGCCTCAAAGGCCATACCGGCAGTGATAGCGCCGTCGCCAATCACGCAGACGGTGCGGCGCTGCTTGTTCTCTTTCTCGGCGGCAACGGCAATACCGATGCCCGCCGAAATGGAGGTAGAGGAGTGGCCGACGCTCAGCACGTCGTACTCGCTCTCACCGCGCCACGGGAACGGGTGCAGGCCGCCTTTCTGACGAATGGTGCCAATTTTATCGCGACGTCCGGTCAGAATTTTGTGCGGATAGGCCTGGTGACCCACGTCCCAGATGAGCTGATCGAACGGCGTGTTATAGACGTAGTGCAGCGCCACGGTCAGCTCTACCGTGCCAAGCCCGGAGGCGAAATGGCCGCTGGAGCGGCTTACGCTGTCGAGCAGGTAGCGACGCAGCTCGTCGCACAGCTTCGGCAGGCTCTCTTTCGGCAACAGACGTAACTCCTGGGTGGAGTCAACTAACGCCAGTGTCGGGTATTTGGCAATATCAAAACTCATCAAAGGCTCATCGAGATATATAGTTTATTTATCACGCTGGATTATATAGTCCGCTAGCGCTTCCAGTGCCGAGGTATCCAGCGATTGCGCGGCCAGCTGATTCAGCGACTGGCGGGCATCGTCAATCAGATCCCGGGCTTTACGTTGGGCTTGCTCAAGACCCAGCAGGGCGGGGTAGGTACTTTTGCCAAGCTGCTGGTCCGCACCCTGACGTTTACCCAATGTTGCAGTATCGCCCACCACATCCAGAATGTCATCCTGAACCTGGAATGCCAGACCGATACTTTCTGCGTATCTGTCCAGAATCGGCAGGGCTTTGCGCCCTTGTTCACCCGCGCTCAGCGCGCCCAGGCGAACGGCGGAACGAATCAGTGCCCCGGTTTTATGGCGGTGAATACGCTCCAGCTGTTCCAGATTAACCTGACGTCCTTCCGCTTCAAGATCCAGCGCCTGTCCGCCGCACATGCCGGCCACGCCGCTGGCCATTGCCAGCTCGGAGATCATCGCCAGACGGTCGCGGTCAGCCACTTCCGCCATTGGCGCGTCGCTCAGAATCGAGAACGCCAGCGTTTGCAGGGCATCACCCGCCAGGATGGCATTCGCCTCGCCAAACTTGATATGGCAGGTGGGTTTACCCCGACGCAAATCGTCGTCGTCCATCGCCGGGAGATCGTCGTGGATCAGCGAGTAGGCGTGAATGCACTCAACGGCGGCTGCCGGAGCGTCCAGCGTGCTATCGCTGATGCCAAACATATTGCCGGTGGCATACACCAGGAACGGGCGCAGGCGCTTTCCACCCAAGAGTGCGCCATAGTGCATGGCTTCAACCAGTGGAGTGTTCTGAAAAGGCTGTGGCGCAATAAAACGGCGCAGGGCGTCGTTGGCGCGTACGACACGCGCCTGAAGCTCGTTGGCAAAATCCATTTACTCGGCGTCCGGTGTGAAAGGCGTGGTTTTCGCGTCTTCGCTGTCGGAAAGCAGGATCTGCACGCGCTGCTCGGCCTGCTGCAGCTTGACCTGCCCCTGGCGCGCCAGCTGCACGCCACGCTCGAATTCGTTGAGCGCCTCTTCCAGCGGGAGATCGCCGCTCTCAAGACGGGTAACAATTTGCTCCAGTTCACTCAGCGCAGTTTCAAAACTGGCCGGTGCGTCGTTCTTCTTCGGCATAGTGAATTGACTCTTATATTCTTCGCCCCGACATGGTAACGGACTCGGGCGGATAAGCAAATAACGCGCAATGTGCACAGGAGCGGCGCGATGGTGGTATACTTGCGCGCCTGGATGCAGCCACGGGTGTGGGCTGCTGTACTCTTTTCCATTACAAGCCTTAACAGGCTTGCCTAAGAAACATTGCCGCCATGAAGTTTATCATTAAATTGTTCCCTGAAATCACCATCAAAAGCCAATCTGTGCGTTTGCGCTTTATTAAAATTCTCACCGGGAACATTCGTAACGTATTAAAGCACTACGACGAAACCCTCGCTGTGGTGCGCCACTGGGACCACGTTGAGGTCCGTGCGAAAGACGAAAACAAACGTCAGGATATTCGCGACGCGCTGACCCGTATTCCGGGGATCCACCATATCCTGGAAGTGGAAGATGTTCCGTTCAGCGATATGCACGACATCTTCGAGAAAGCGCTGGTCCAGTACCGTGACCAGATCGAAGGCAAAACCTTCTGCGTGCGCGTCAAGCGTCGCGGTAAGCACGAATTCAGCTCCATTGAAGTGGAACGTTATGTCGGCGGCGGTTTAAACCAGCACGTTGAAACGGCGCGCGTACGTCTGACCAACCCGGACGTGACGGTGAACCTGGAGATCGAAAACGATCGCCTGCTGCTGGTGAAAGGGCGCTATGAAGGTATCGGCGGCTTCCCTATCGGCACCCAGGAAGACGTATTATCCCTGATCTCTGGCGGCTTCGACTCCGGCGTCTCCAGCTATATGCTGATGCGTCGCGGCTGCCGTGTGCACTACTGCTTCTTCAACCTTGGCGGCGCGGCGCACGAAATCGGCGTTCGTCAGGTGGCGCATTACCTGTGGAACCGCTTCGGCAGCTCCCACCGCGTGCGTTTCGTGGCAATCAATTTCGAACCTGTGGTCGGCGAAATCCTCGAGAAAGTGGACGACGGTCAGATGGGCGTCATCCTTAAGCGCATGATGGTGCGTGCGGCGTCCAAAGTGGCTGAACGCTACGGCGTGCAGGCGCTGGTCACCGGCGAAGCGCTGGGCCAGGTCTCCAGCCAGACGCTGACCAACCTGCGTCTGATCGACAACGTATCTGATACGCTGATCCTGCGTCCGCTCATCTCCCATGACAAAGAGCACATCATCGATCTGGCGCGCGAAATCGGCACCGAAGATTTTGCCCGCACCATGCCGGAATACTGCGGCGTGATCTCTAAAAGCCCAACGGTGAAAGCGGTAAAGGCGAAGATCGAAGCGGAAGAAGAGAACTTCGATTTCAGCATTCTGGATAAAGTGGTGGAAGAAGCGTCCAACATTGATATCCGCGAGATTGCCCAGCAGACCGAGCAGGAAGTGGTTGAAGTGGAGACCGTGAGCGGTTTCGGCGCGAACGATGCGATTCTGGATATTCGCTCCATTGACGAGCAGGATGATAAGCCGCTGCAGGTGGAAGGCGTCGAAGTGGTTTCTCTGCCGTTCTACAAGCTGAGCACGAAGTTTGGCGATCTCGACCAGAGCAAAACGTATCTGCTGTGGTGTGAGCGCGGGGTGATGAGTCGCCTGCAGGCGCTGTATCTGCGCGAGCAGGGCTTTGCGAATGTGAAGGTGTATCGTCCGTAGTTTCTCGCCCGGTGGCGCTTCGCTTACCGGGCCCACGGTACCGTGTATTTGTAGGCTGGGTAAGGCGTAGCCGCCACCCGGCTTTTTTTATGCACTACTCTTCATAGTAATTATAAATCCCCGCAGGCATCACCAGCGATGATGCCACTTCGTAGGCCTTCTCGCGCCCGACCAGCAGGTCAATAATCTTTAAGCCAAAATCAATCGCAGTGCCAGGCCCCTGGCTGGTCAACAGGTTTACGCGCGGGTCCCAGACGACGCGTTTGTCCACCCAATGTTCTTCCGGGATCGTATCCTTCAGCCCCGGGAAGCCGGTCATATTGCCGACGGGGAAGATATCGTGCGGAACCAGAACCGTTCCCGCGGCGGCGCAGATAGCCGCGACGATACGGCCTGACAGATGGAACTGGCGCACGGTCTCGACCAGCAGCGGGCTATCGCGAAAACATTCCGCGCCTTTTAGGCCGCCGGGCAGCACGATGATGTCGTAATCTCCGTCTGCCACCTGAACAAGCGGCGCGTCTGCCAGGATTTTCACCCCGCGTGAACAGGTGATTGCAAGATTGCCGTCGCTGGCGACGCTGGCGGTGGTGACCTTAATGCCGCCGCGCACCATCAAATCAATGGTGGTGACCGCTTCCATCTCTTCGCTACCAGGGGCGAGGCAGATCAGTGCTGACGCGCTCATATTCACTCTCCTTACGTTTAACCAGGTCATACAGACGGGCGTTTTCCGGCACGGCGATGCCGTGTGCGCGGGCGCGTTTTAGCAGATATCCCGTGATGTAGTCGATCTCCGTGTGGCGTAATGCCCGAACATCCTGCAGCATTGAGGAGATGTTTTCTGCTGTACTCTCAATGACCTGCTCGACATAGCAGCGCAAATCGTCTGCCGAGGTATGCAGCCCTTCCCGCTCAACGACCGCCGCGACTTCCGCACACAAAATGGCAACGTCCTGCGGATGATTTTTCAGCTCCCCGTTCGGGCAGTTCCACAGCGCCGTCAGCGGATTGATCACGCAGTTTACCGCAAGCTTACGCCACAGCTGAGGGCGGATGTTGTTGTGCCATGCGACGTCCGGCAAGACCTTTTGCAGAACATCGGCAAGATAGCTGTAGTCGCCATCCTGTGGTCTGGCAGGACCCATGTGCGTCACGCCGCTGGCGACATGCACAATGATGTTGCCGTCGCGACGGGCTGCGTGCGTGGTTGTCGCCATCAGCAGGGGCTGCGGGACGCTTTTCAGCTCATCGAGGGTACCCATGCCATTATGCAGCAGCAGTATGGGCGAAGTGGGGGGGAGCTGCGCGGCCAGTGTCTTTACCGCGTCTGAGACCTGCCAGGCCTTGAGCGTCACCAGTAAAAGGTCGCTTTGCGCCAGGAAATCAGGATCGTTGGCGGTGAGAGATTCGTTAAAGATGCTTCCGTCTTCACCAATCAGGTTTACACTGCAGTAGGGTTGGGGCACTCGCAGCCAGCCCTGAGCCTCATGTCCGTGCTTGCACAGCGCGGTCAGCCACAGCTGACCAAGCGCTCCGCATCCGAGCACCGTAATTTTCATTGTTCCTCCTCACCTGCAACTGCGCCAGGTGTTACAGCTTAATTATACAGCTAAGCTTCTGTTGAGTTATGCCTCGTAGCGGGTATTATGCAACGCAACAAAAGTGAAGGGAGAAGAAAAGATGCCATCTTTCGATATTGTTTCCGAAGTTGATATCCAGGAAGTTCGCAACGGCGTTGAGAACGCAACCCGCGAAGTTGAGTCACGTTTCGATTTTCGTGGCGTTGAGGCGTCGTTTGAGCTGAACGATGCAAATAAGACCATTAAGGTGCTGAGCGAGTCTGATTTCCAGGTGAATCAGCTGCTCGATATTCTGCGCGCCAAGCTGTTAAAGCGCGGCATCGAAGGGACGTCTCTCGATGTGCCGGAAGAGTTCGTGCACAGCGGTAAGAACTGGTTTGTAGAAGCCAAGCTGAAGCAGGGTATTGAGAGCGCGGTGCAGAAGAAAATCGTTAAGCTCATCAAAGACAGCAAGCTGAAGGTGCAGGCGCAGATCCAGGGTGAAGAAATTCGCGTGACCGGTAAGTCCCGCGACGATCTCCAGTCCGTAATGGCGCTGGTGCGCGGCGGCGATTTGGGACAACCGTTCCAGTTTAAAAACTTCCGCGATTAATATAAAAAGCCCGGTTAAACCGGGCTTTTTATCACGCCTTGAGCGCCTGCTCGACTTCGAAGCGGTTAGTCATTTTACTGTCTATCTTGACGTAAGCGCTGCGCTCTTCCGGGACAATGAGCACGTCCGTCACGCCCTCTTTTTCTTCCAGACGCTGCTTAAGCGCATCGCTGATTTCCACATCATCCGGGATTTCTATCCGCAGGCTGCTCACGTAGCGCGGCTCTTTCATGGTGCTGGCGACCAGCAGCCAGACTGTCGCTAACAGCGCACCGGCGAGAAATACGGTTTGTGAATCAAACAGGCCGTCCACCCAGCCGCCGAGCGAGCCGCCGATCGCCACGCCGAGAAACTGGCTGGTGGAGTAAATACCCATTGCCGTACCTTTGTAACCGGCGGGCGACTCTTTGCTGATAAGCGACGGCAGCAGCGCTTCCATCAGGTTAAAGGCCAGGAAGAACAGCTGCACGCCGGCAATCAGCTCCCAGAAGTGCGGACCGGCACCCCAGAGCACGATTTCGGCAATCAGCAGGACCGCCACGCAGCCCACGAAGACGCGCTTCATTTTGCGCTTCACTTCGGCGTAGATGATGAACGGCACGACGGAGACAAACGAAATCAGCATCGTGACCAGATAGATTTTCCAGTGCTCAGCCGCCGGGAAACCCGCTGCCGCAAGCTGGCCGGGCAGGGCGACAAAGGTCGACATCAGCAGGATGTGCAGACACATAATGCCAAAGTTCAGCTTCAGAAGGCGCGGCTCGACAATCACTTTGCTGAAGCAGCCTTTTACCATCCCGGATTCACGGTTGAGGACGTGGTTTTTGCTGTCCGGCACGACCCACAGGGTTAACGCAATACCAATGGTTGCCAGCACGGCAATCATCCAGAACAGGGCGTGCAGACCCAACGTGTGCGTAATGATGGGGCCAAGCACCATCGCAATCGCAAACGTTACGCCAAAGCTCACGCCGATGAACGCCATTGCTTTGGTGCGGTTTTGCTCGCGGGTTAAGTCGGACAGCAGCGCCATCACCGCGGCGGCAATCGCGCCGGAGCCCTGCAGGGCGCGGCCGAGTATAATCCCCCAGATGGAGTGGGAGAGGGCGGCAATTACGCTTCCGAGCACAAAGACCAGCAGCCCGCCGACGATCAGCGGCTTTCTGCCCACCCGGTCAGAAAGCAGGCCAAAAGGGATCTGGAAAACCGCCTGCGCCAGGCCGTAGATGCCGATCGCGAGTCCAATCAGCGCCTCGCTGGCCCCCTGCAGCGCCATACCGTACGTGGTCAGAACAGGCAGGACCATAAACATGCCAAGCATCCGTAGCGAGAAGACAGTCCCTAAGCCCCAGGTCGCGCGTAGCTCGCCTGGCGTCATTTTATAATCGTTCATTACCACCTCAGTTCAAAAGCAGGCCATAGTGTAGTGCGGGGAAGGGGCGGGGTAAATAAAGGGTTATTTAACAAATATTACATGCGTTATTAGTAGATTCAGCGAATAAAAAAGGGTGCCGAAGCACCCCCTTTATTGACCTGTTTTGGCTTACCAGACGTAAGTCAGCAGGTTATGTGAATCCGGCACCATAAAGTCTACGGACATCATCACGGACAGCGAGGTGATGGCCACAATCGAGAACACAAACAGTTTGCGCGCCCAGACTTTGTCATCTTCCACTTTGTAACCGCGCAGCGCCATACCGAGCCACCAGACGCTCACCGCAGCCGCTACCGCCAGATATTTATATCCAGCGTAACCACCCAGAGAGAGCATCAGCGTTGCCACGGCAAAGGCGATGATGTACAGCGTGATGTGGTTCTTGGCAACCGAAATGCCCTTCACGACCGGCAGAACCGGGATGTTCGCTGCCTGATAATCCTTAAAGCGGAAAATCGCGATGGCATAGGAGTGCGGCATCTGCCACAGGCTAAAGATAGCCAGCAGGATCAGCGCACCGCTGTCGAACTCATTCGTGACCGCGCAGTAGCCAATCACCGGCGGCGCAGCGCCGGAGAGAGAACCAATCAGCGTGCCGTAGACGGAGTGACGCTTCATATACAGGCTGTAGACGCCCACATACACCACGAACCCCATCACCCCCAGCCAGCAGGCCAGCGGGTTAGCACCAAACCACAGCAGCATAAAGCCAGCAATACCCAGCAAGGTGGCGTACACCAGCGAGACGGAAGGGGCGATCAGGCCTTTCACCAGCACCCGATTTTTGGTCCTTTCCATCTTCTTGTCGATATCCATGTCGATGTAGTTGTTAAATACACAACCGGACGCAACAACCAGTGACACACCGACCAGCGTGTAGATAAAGAGGGTGTAATCAATGCTGCCCTTAGAGGCCAGCAGGAACCCTCCGATCACGGAGATCAGGTTGCCAAAGATGATGCCTGGTTTCGTTACTTGCAGGTATTGCTTAAACATACTCGCCGCTCTTAGTGAACCATCATGTTGTAGTTGAGGTTCCACATAATCCAGATGGAACCGACTACCAGGATAGCGATGATAATCACGGTAAAGATAAAGGCGGTCATATTCCAGCCTTCATCGGACTTGGTGTTCATGTGCAGGAAGCAAACCAGATGCACCAGAATCTGAATCACAGCGGTTACCAGGATTGCACCCAGGATAACCGGCTTAGACGCAGAACCGCTCATCACCATCCAGAACGGGATCACCGTCAGGATGATCGACAGGATGAAACCTGTCATGTAGGTTTTTACGCTGCCGTGGGAAGCGCCATGATCGTTAGAATGACTCATTACATCGCCCCCATCAGATAGACAACAGAGAACACACAGATCCACACCACGTCCAGGAAGTGCCAGAACAGGCTCAGGCACAGGATACGGGTACGGTTAGTACTGGTCAGGCCGCGACGGGAGATCTGGAACATCAGGACTGCCATCCAGATCAGGCCGGAGGTCACGTGCAGACCGTGAGTGCCGACCAGCGCGAAGAACGCGGACAGGAAGCCACTGCGATCCGGGCCGAAGCCTTCCATGATCAGGTGATGGAATTCATAGATTTCCATCCCGATAAATCCAGCACCAAACAACCAGGTCAACGCCAGCCAGGAAACAACCTGGCTCTTGTTGTTTTTGTACATGGCGATAGCCGCCATGCCGTAGGTGATGGAGCTGAATAACAGCAGTGCGGTTTCAACCAGAACGAACGGCAGTTCAAAGATGTCCTTGCCGGTCGGGCCGCCCGCTGTGCCGTTCACCAGAACGGCATAGGTTGCGAACAGACAGCAGAACAGAATGCAGTCGCTCATCAGGTAGATCCAGAAACCGAAGACTTTGGTCGGTCCTGTATCGTGGTGCGCATGCTCATGCGCGTGGGCAGTTGAGTGCGCCAGAGTATCAGTTGCCATTTTTCAGCCCCGCTTTAGAAATCTCGTCGAAATGCTGATTTTCCAGCTTCTCAACTTCACGGACTGGTACGTAGTAGTCCACGTCCTCGTCAAAGCTCTTCACAATCCAGCTGATTACGATGCCGGCGAAGCCAACAATCGCCATCCACCAGATGTGCCAGATCATTGCGAAACCAAATACCGTTGCGAAGGCGGCAATCACGATGCCCGCACCGCTGTTTTTCGGCATGTGGATCTCTTCGTAATGAGCAGGTTGCTTGTACGCTTCACCTTTCTCTTTCATTTCCCAGAATGCGTCACGTTCATGAACCTGCGGCACAATGGCGAAGTTATAGAAAGGAGGTGGAGAAGAGGTCGCCCACTCCAGCGTACGGCCACCCCATGGGTCACCGGTCAGGTCACGGTTCTGATCGCGGTCGCGAATAGACACGTAGAACTGAATCAGCTGAGACGCGATACCACAGGCAATCAGCACGGCACCGCCCGCTGCAACCATCAGCATTGGGTGGAACTGCGGATCGATCTGCTGGCTCAGGCGACGGGTCATACCCATGAAGCCCAGCACGTACAGCGGCATAAATGCTACGAAGAAGCCGATGATCCAGAACCAGAACGCGCGTTTACCCCATTTTTCGTTCAGCGTGAAGCCGAACGCTTTTGGCCACCAGTAGGTTACGCCAGCGAAGCAGCCGAAGACCACGCCACCGATGATAACGTTATGGAAGTGCGCAATCAGGAACAGGCTGTTGTGCAGAACGAAGTCAGCGCCCGGTACCGCCAGCAGTACGCCGGTCATCCCACCTACGGAGAATGTTACGATGAAGCCGATGGTCCACAGCATCGCTGAGTGGAACACGATACGGCCCTGGTACATGGTGAACAGCCAGTTGAAGATCTTCACCCCGGTAGGGATGGCGATAATCATGGTGGTGATACCGAAGAAGGCGTTTACGTTCGCGCCCGCACCCATGGTGAAGAAGTGGTGCAGCCAAACGATGAACGACAGAACGGTAATACACACGGTTGCCCACACCAGAGAGGTGTAACCAAACAGACGTTTACGCGAGAAGGTTGCCGCGATTTCGGAGAACACACCGAACACAGGCAGAACCAGAATGTACACTTCCGGGTGACCCCAGGCCCAAATCAGGTTGATGTACATCATCATGTTGCCACCCATATCATTCGTGAAGAAATGGGTGCCCAGATAGCGATCCAGGGTCAGCAGCGCGATGGTGACGGTCAGAATTGGGAAGGAGGCAATAATCAGGATGTTGGCGCACAGAGATGCCCAGGTAAATACCGGCATCTTGAACATGGTCATGCCAGGGGCACGCATCTTGATAATGGTCACGAAGAAGTTGATACCGGTCAGGGTTGTACCGACACCGGAGAGCTGAAGCGCCCAAATCCAGTAGTCGACGCCAACGCCCGGACTGTACTCAATTCCTGACAGCGGTGGGTAAGCCAGCCAACCGGTCTGCGCGAATTCGCCCACGCCCAGTGACAGGTTAACCAGGATAACGCCGACAACCGTGAACCAGAAGCTCAGGTTGTTCAGGAACGGGAACGCCACGTCTCGCGCGCCGATTTGCAGCGGAACGACAACGTTCATCAGACCGATAACCAGCGGCATCGCCACGAAGAAGATCATGATAACGCCGTGGGCGGTAAAGATCTGATCGTAGTGGTGCGGTGGCAGGAAGCCGGCTTCACCCGCAGAAGCGAGTGCCTGCTGGCTACGCATCATGATCGCATCCGCAAAGCCACGAATTAACATGACGATACCGACGATGCAGTACATGATACCGAGTTTTTTGTGGTCAACCGAAGTCAGCCACTCGTTCCAAAGGTAGCTCCACTTACCGAAGTAAGTGATCAGGGCCAGTAAGGCCGCGCCACCAATGATAATTGCAGCCACCGTAACCACGATAATCGGTTCATGGTAGGGCACTGCATCCAGTGTCAATTTTCCGAACATTTTCTTCCTCGGCCCCTTAGTGAGCGGTTTCCGCGTGGCTCATGTCCATGCCTTCCATACCTTCGTGCGCGCTGTGCTCGCCTTCTGGCTGGGTCATGTCCATGCTCTTGCCGTGATCCATAAATTTGCCAATAACATCTTTGAACAAATCAGGTTTCACATTAGAGAAGTACTCCACCTTGTTGTATTCGCTTGGTGCAGCCACTTTTTCGAACGCCGCCATGTCAGACATGGTGTTTGGAGACTGCTTCGCTTTTTCAACCCACTGGTCGAAAGCGGCACGGTCTGGCGTCGCAATAGCTTTGAACTTCATACCTGAGAAGCCCGGGCCGCTATAGCTGGCGGAGATACCATCATAGGTGCCTGCTTCATTCGCGATCAGATGCAGGTTGGTCTGCATACCGGCCATCGCGTAAATCTGGCTACCCAGACGTGGGATGAAGAAGGAGTTCATTACGGAGTTGGAGGTCACTTTGAACTGAACCGGAGTGTTCGCCGGGAAGGCGATTTCATTCACGGTAGCAATACCCTGCTCTGGATAGATGAAGAACCATTTCCAGTCCATGGAGACCACTTCAATGGTAATAGGTTTCTCATCGTGAACCAGCGGTTTGCTTGGCTCAAGTGCGTGAGTGGTTTTCCAGGTCAGCACGGCAAGGAACAGGATGATCAGAATAGGTACCGTCCAGACCACAGCTTCCACTTTATTGGAGTGTGACCAGTTAGGGCTATACTTCGCATCTTTATTGCTCGCACGATACTTCCAGGCGAAACCAACAGCCATCAAAATGGCAGGAATAACCACAATCAACATCAGGCCAAAAGCCGTCAATATCAGTGAACGTTGTTCCAGTCCAATCTGTCCTTTGGGGTCTAGTAGTGCAGAATCACAGCCACTGAGTAATACAGTGCCCGCGAATAATGACAACCATCCCAAACTTTTATTGTATTTCCCGAGTCTCATTTAACGACCTCAATTCCACGGAGTCTGGTGGCGTTTAAAGTGTGCGGGCATTTTACGGGAAGGTTACATTACTGTAAACATCATTAGGCCTGTGTCAGGAAGGTGTTACCGGGTTCTGCCGCACGTGTCACAAGTGTTGCAAATTATGTCGGTTTTTATGACCGAAGCCGCACGGCATGGGCTTTATAACGAAAGGACCCCCAAGCATACCCTAAAAGGGGCAATTGGTATAACCATTGTTGAAAATAAACAAAAAATTAACAATTAATTATCAATAAAAAGACATATAAAAAACGAAAAATCAAACTCTCGTATGCTGAATCGTTTAATGAAAAATAGCGTTTTGGAATAGGAGCCAATAATTTCCAAATCCTATCCCGCACAAAACAACAAATATTTTTTTTGCGCCTGGCGGCTATTTCGTCGTTATAATTTCGGTTAGTGATTACAACGGGAAATAACCTTTCGCATTTTTCTTCAGGTCATCTGCGTTTTACGCAACGCCATGAAATCAAGCAGACCTCCGATCAGGATCCCGGCGATAGCCAGCAGGGCGCCTGCGTCCAGCAGAAGGGCTTCGAAAGGGAGTGCCAGAGAGGTGCTGGCATTGATAATAAGCACCACGAGCCAGAGCGCCAGAGCAATGCAGCCCGCCATTAACAGACGTAACGCAAAACGGTAGGCGCGGTGATATTCGGTGCGCGGCATAAAGTGTTCTGTTCGCTGGGTATATTCCAGCGTCTGACGGCAGACCAGCAGCAATAAAATTCCCGGCACGGCAGCTACGACCGAGAAGAGATAAAATGTTGGCCAGCCGTGGGCTTCCACGAACCAGCCGGCAATCGGGCCAACGTACACCCGGCCAACGGCTGAGAGCGCCGAGAGCAGAGCGAACTGAGTGGCTGAAAACGACTTATTGCACAGGGTCATCAGCAGGGCGACAAACGCCGCAGTGCCCATGCCGCCGCAGAGGTTTTCGAAGAATACCGCTGTGGCCATGCTGATCGTATGTTTGTCGGTAATCGACAGCAGCCAGTAGCCTGCGTTAGAGGCACCCTGAAGGATGCCGAAAATTAGCAGCGCGCGAAACAGGGTCAGACGCTGCATCAGCACGCCGCCATAAAGCGCGCCGACGATGGTGGCAAACAGCCCAAGCGTTTTATTCACCACGCCTACTTCACCGGCGTCAAAACCGACGCCGCGGATCAGGAAGGTGGTGGTCAGGCTCATGGCGAAAGCATCGCCCAGCTTATAAAGGACGATAAGCAACAGGATCAGCCAGGCGTTGTTGCGGCCAAAAAAGTCACGCAGCGGTTCGGCGACGGCCTGCTCCAGCGAGCGGGGTACCGGAATAACGTTACTCGGTTCGGGCGCGAACAGCGTCGCGATAATGCAGGGGACAAGCAGGGCGGCCATCAGCCAGTACATACCCTGCCAGCCGAGGTACCTGTCGGCGAGCCACAGCGCCAGCCCGCCGGAAACCAGCATCCCGAGGCGATAGCCCAGCACGCTGATTGCTGCACCAGCACCGCGCTCTTCCGCAGGTAACACGTCCGTCTTCCAGGCGTCGAACACGATATCCTGAGAGGCGGAACAGAAAGCAATCACTACCGCAAGTGCGGCCATCCAGCGAAGCTGGGTGGTGGGTTCAAGAAGGCCCATACCCGCAATAGCCAGCAGCAGCAGAATCTGCGTCATCACTAACCAGCCGCGCCGACGCCCGAGGAAAGGCGGCGTGTAGCGATCCATGACCGGAGACCACAGGAACTTAAAGACATAGGCCTGGCCGACAAGCGAGAAGAACCCAATGGTTTTAAGATCGATGTTTTCAACCGTCATCCACGCCTGAAGCGTGCCGGAAGTGAGCGCGAGGGGTAAACCGGAGGCAAAGCCGAGGATCAGCAGAATCGCTGATTTCGGTTGCTGGAAAATGCGTAAGTAATGGCTGGACATGTTCTTATAAAACTGACCCGGTGATACACCGGGTCAGCGAGCGGGATTAACGCGCGTTCTGCTTGATGAAGTCGTGAATGCTGGTGTCCTGCGCCATATCGGCGATGGTATCGGTCAGCACGCTGTTAACGGCGTTAGCAATGTTCTGGTTGGAGGCCTGGAACGCACCTTCAACAGAATAGCTGGCGCGGTAGTTTTTGGTCATCTTGTTGCCATTCTTCGCGGTGGCAATGATGGCGATATCCGCTTTGGTCGCGATGTTGTAGCGCACGTTGCCCTGAGACACGTCAGCGTACAGGTTGTTCACGATGATCTGCAGATCGACCGCGCCGCTTGGGCCAATCATATACCCGCGAGCGGTCATCTGTTTCTCCAGCACTTCCTGCAGCAGGAAGCGCAGGTCACGGGACGCGGTGAGGGTAACCTGCTGGTTATCGCGGGTCACTTTAGCCAGCGCTTGATCCTGACGCTGATCGGCGCCGTTAATGCTCACGGTGACGCCCATCAGGCTTGGGTCCTGCTGAGGCAGGGTGATTTTTGGTGAGACATCAATAGTGGTTGGCGGGGTAGCGCAGCCTGCCAGCATAAAAAGGGCTACCAACGGAAAGAAGAGTTTTTTTAACATTTTCGGGTTCTCAACGAATCGTAAGCATATAAAGAGAAAAATTGTCGCCATCATAACATCGCCAACGGCAAGGGGAAGTGGTCAACGCATGTAAATTCATCGCCTTGTCCGAAAACTGACCAGTTCACCGTTTTTCTCAAACCGTGTATGACAAAACGTATGAGTCTCACAGTGAACTTCATTCGTTTGAATGAGAAAATCAGACGAAAGCTAAATATTTGTTGTCAAGGTGTAATGGAAACGGTAAAAGCGGCTAACATTTAAAGGGATGGGTGACATCCTGGCGTTGTCGGAGGAGTAATTTCATGATGATACGTGAGCATATAGAAGATAAATTAAGGGCAGCGTTCAACCCTGTTTTCCTCGAAGTCGTCGACGAAAGCTATCGTCATAACGTGCCGGCAGGTTCTGAAAGCCACTTTAAAGTGGTTCTGGTTAGCGATCGCTTCACGGGAGAACGTTTCCTGAATCGACACCGCTTGATCTACAGCACCTTGACGGAAGAACTCTCCACGACCGTGCATGCGCTGGCGCTGCATACCTACACCATTAAGGAATGGGAAGGTCTGCAGGATACGGTTTTCGCATCGCCACCTTGTCGCGGTGCAGGCACTATCGCCTGATAAATCGGATTTGCAACGGCTGGAGCTTTTCCAGTATGTTGCTTAGAGATTTCCTCAAAACGGCCTCCGGGCCGTTTTGTTTTGTCTACGTTTTGAGCGGATGGTGCGATTTTAAGGCTAAAAATAGCCTTAAAGTGTGAAAAAAGCCGCAGCAACATGCCCCAACCGTTCTCGACTCACCTAAGTGATGCCGCTATAATGCCGCGTCTTATTGAATGTCTTCGGGATGATTCTGGCGACAGGGAATGTGAATCTGCACTAAGAGAGCATCCCGGTATAACAGACAGATTCAGAGTTGACCGAGCACTGTGATTTTTTTGAGGTAACAAGATGCAAGTTTCAGTTGAAACCACTCAAGGCCTTGGCCGCCGTGTAACGATTACTATCGCTGCTGACAGCATCGAAACTGCTGTGAAAAGCGAGCTGGTCAACGTAGCAAAAAAAGTACGTATTGACGGCTTCCGCAAGGGCAAAGTACCAATGAATGTTGTTGCTCAGCGTTATGGCGCTTCCGTGCGTCAGGATGTGCTGGGTGAACTGATGAGCCGCAACTTTATCGATGCGATCATCAAAGAAAAAATCAATCCGGCCGGCGCGCCGAACTACGTTCCAGGCGAATACAAACTGGGCGAAGACTTCACCTACTCCGTAGAGTTCGAAGTGTACCCGGAAGTTGAGCTGAAAGGTCTGGAATCTATCGAAGTTGAAAAGCCAGTTGTTTCCGTGACTGACGAAGATGTTGACGGCATGCTGGAAACCCTGCGCAAGCAGCAGGCGAACTGGAAAGAGAAAGAAGGCGCTGTTGACGCTGAAGACCGTGTCACCATCGACTTCACCGGTTCTGTAGACGGCGAAGAGTTCGAAGGCGGTAAAGCGTCTGACTTCGTACTGGCAATGGGCCAGGGGCGTATGATCCCAGGCTTCGAAGACGGTATCAAAGGCCACAAGGCTGGCGAAGAGTTCACCATCGACGTGACCTTCCCGGAAGAATACCACGCTGAAAACCTGAAAGGGAAAGAAGCGAAGTTCGCTATCAACCTGAAGAAAGTTGAAGAGCGCGAACTGCCAGAACTGACTGAAGAATTCATCAAGCGTTTCGGCGTGGAAGATGGTTCCGTAGCGGGTCTGCGTACCGAAGTGCGTAAGAACATGGAACGCGAACTGAACGGCGCGGTGCGTAACCGTGTGAAATCTCAGGCGATCGAAGGTCTGGTTAAAGCCAACGAAATCGACGTTCCAGCTGCCCTGATCGACAGCGAAATCGACGTTCTGCGCCGTCAGGCTGCACAGCGTTTCGGTGGCAACCAGCAGCAAGCGATGGAACTGCCGCGCGAGCTGTTCGAAGAGCAAGCGAAACGCCGCGTTGTTGTTGGCCTGCTGCTGGGCGAAGTGATTCGTACCCACGAGCTGAAAGCTGACGAAGAGCGTGTGAAAGGCCTGATCGAAGAGATGGCTTCTGCATACGAAGATCCATCAGAAGTGATCGAGTTCTACGGTAAGAACAAAGAGCTGATGGACAACATGCGCAACGTTGCCCTGGAAGAGCAGGCTGTTGAAGCGGTACTGGCGAAAGCGAAAGTGACCGAAAAAGCGACCTCTTTCAACGAACTGATGAACCAGCAGGCGTAATTTCGCCCCAACGGTTTAAAGTTTGAACAGAAAACCCGTTGCCTTGCGGCAGCGGGTTTTTTTTATCGCAGCTATAGCCCAGGAAGAGTGCTAAAACGCCCTTTCGGTGTTAGCGTAACAACAAAAGGTTGTTATGCTTGAAATAGGGCACTGTAAACCCCATAAGTACGTAATCACGATGAATGAGACTGGCTGATAATCCGTCCGTAAGGTTACAATCAGTACAGCAGGTGTTTTCAATTTTGATCCAGGAGACGGAAATGTCATACAGTGGCGAACGAGATAACTTTGCACCCCATATGGCTCTGGTGCCAATGGTTATTGAACAGACCTCACGTGGTGAGCGTTCTTTTGATATCTATTCCCGTCTGCTCAAGGAACGCGTTATCTTTCTGACTGGCCAGGTGGAAGACCATATGGCTAACCTGATCGTGGCGCAGATGCTGTTTCTGGAAGCGGAAAACCCGGAAAAAGACATTTACCTGTACATTAACTCCCCGGGTGGCGTGATTACAGCAGGGATGTCCATTTATGACACCATGCAATTCATCAAACCTGATGTAAGCACTATCTGTATGGGTCAGGCTGCATCTATGGGCGCGTTCCTGTTAACAGCAGGAGCGAAGGGTAAGCGTTTCTGCTTGCCAAATTCCCGCGTGATGATTCACCAGCCGCTGGGCGGTTATCAGGGGCAGGCGACGGATATCGAAATCCACGCCCGCGAAATTCTGAAAGTAAAAGCGCGCATGAATGAACTTATGGCGCAGCATACGGGTCAACCACTCGAGCAGATCGAGCGCGATACCGAGCGCGATCGCTTCCTCTCTGCTCCAGAGGCAGTTGAGTA
This sequence comes from Enterobacter sp. N18-03635, assembly GCF_004006055.1. NCBI lineage: Bacteria > Pseudomonadati > Pseudomonadota > Gammaproteobacteria > Enterobacterales > Enterobacteriaceae > Enterobacter > Enterobacter sp. N18-03635. Next base: position 1,028,214 of record NZ_CP034769.1, read on the forward strand.
CGGCTTAGTCGACTCCGTGTTGACCCATCGTAATTGATGCCCGCGACGCGAGTGTGCCGCTATACTAAGGTAGGGCGGCACGCTGCTCATTGCAGCTTGCGTCTTAGAATGGCATTTGCGTCGTCATGTGCGGCACAAAGAACTTAAAAAGAGGTTTGGACTCATGACAGATAAACGCAAAGATGGTTCGGGCAAACTGCTGTACTGCTCTTTTTGCGGCAAAAGCCAGCATGAAGTGCGTAAACTGATTGCCGGGCCGTCCGTGTATATCTGCGACGAATGTGTCGATTTATGTAACGACATTATTCGCGAAGAGATTAAAGAAGTCGCACCGCACCGTGAGCGCAGCGCGCTGCCAACACCGCATGAAATTCGTCATCACCTTGACGACTACGTCATCGGACAGGAGCAGGCCAAGAAAGTGCTGGCGGTAGCGGTCTATAACCACTACAAACGTCTGCGTAACGGCGACACCAGCAATGGCGTAGAACTGGGTAAAAGTAACATTCTGCTGATCGGCCCAACCGGTTCCGGTAAAACGCTGCTGGCTGAAACCCTGGCGCGTCTGCTCGATGTTCCGTTCACGATGGCGGATGCCACCACCCTGACCGAGGCCGGTTACGTGGGTGAGGACGTTGAAAACATCATTCAGAAACTGCTGCAGAAGTGCGATTACGACGTACAGAAAGCCCAGCGCGGGATTGTTTACATCGATGAGATCGACAAGATCTCCCGTAAATCAGACAACCCGTCCATCACCCGTGACGTATCGGGTGAAGGCGTACAGCAGGCACTGCTGAAGCTGATTGAAGGTACGGTCGCCGCCGTTCCGCCACAGGGTGGTCGTAAACATCCGCAGCAGGAGTTCCTGCAGGTTGATACCTCCAAGATCCTGTTCATCTGTGGTGGTGCGTTTGCTGGTCTGGATAAAGTCATCTCCCACCGTGTTGAAACCGGCTCCGGCATTGGTTTTGGCGCAACGGTGAAATCGACGTCCGAAAAACCAAACGAAGGCGAACTGCTGTCTCAGGTTGAACCGGAAGATCTGATCAAATTCGGTTTGATCCCTGAGTTCATCGGCCGTCTGCCGGTTGTGGCAACGCTGAATGAGCTGAGTGAAGACGCGCTGATCCAGATCCTGAAAGAACCGAAAAACGCACTGACCAAGCAGTATCAGGCGCTGTTCAATCTGGAAGGCGTTGACCTGGAATTCCGCGACGAAGCGCTGGATGCTATTGCCAAGAAAGCGATGGTCCGTAAAACCGGTGCTCGTGGTCTGCGTTCAATTGTTGAAGCAGCACTGCTCGACACCATGTACGATCTGCCGTCGATGGAAGACGTTGAGAAAGTGGTGATTGACGAGTCCGTTATTAGCGGTCAAACCAAGCCGCTGCTGATTTACGGCAAACCGGAAGCGCAGCAGGCATCTGGCGAATAATTCACCAAATCATACAAGCAGTTAATCAAAAAGGGGGGATTTTATCTCCCCTTTACTTTTTCCGTATTCATAGCGTTGAATGTGTGGGAAACATCCCCATATACTGGATACATGTTAATGGTTATGTGAAGCACAGTGACATGACCAGCTTACCTGGCGGACACTAACTAAGAGAGAGCTCTATGAATCCTGAGCGTTCTGAACGCATTGAAATCCCCGTATTGCCGTTGCGCGATGTGGTGGTTTATCCGCACATGGTCATACCCTTATTTGTAGGGCGGGAAAAATCTATCCGTTGCCTCGAAGCCGCTATGGATCATGATAAAAAAATCATGCTGGTGGCGCAGAAAGAAGCATCAACGGATGAGCCGGGTGTAAACGATCTTTTCACCGTCGGGACCGTGGCCTCTATTTTGCAGATGCTGAAGCTGCCTGACGGCACCGTGAAGGTGCTGGTAGAAGGCCTGCAGCGTGCGCGTATTACCACTCTGTCAGACGACGGCGAACACTTCTCTGCCAAGGCAGAGTACCTTGATTCGCCTGAACTTGATGAGCGCGAGCAGGAAGTACTGGTTCGCACCGCGATTAGCCAGTTTGAAGGCTACATCAAGCTGAACAAGAAAATCCCACCAGAAGTGCTGACGTCGCTGAACAGCATCGACGATCCTGCGCGCCTGGCGGACACCATCGCTGCCCATATGCCGCTGAAGCTGGCTGACAAGCAGTCCGTGCTGGAAATGTCCGACGTTAACGAGCGTCTGGAATACCTGATGGCGATGATGGAGTCTGAAATCGATCTGCTGCAGGTTGAGAAGCGCATTCGCAACCGCGTGAAAAAGCAGATGGAGAAATCTCAGCGTGAGTACTATCTGAATGAGCAAATGAAGGCCATTCAGAAAGAACTGGGCGAGATGGACGACGCGCCGGACGAAAACGAAGCCCTGAAGCGTAAGATCGACGCGGCGAAGATGCCGAAAGAGGCGAAAGAGAAGGCCGAAGCAGAACTGCAGAAGCTGAAAATGATGTCTCCAATGTCGGCTGAAGCGACCGTTGTACGCGGCTACATTGAGTGGATGGTGCAGGTTCCGTGGAACGCCCGCAGCAAGGTCAAAAAAGACCTGCGTCAGGCACAGGAAATCCTGGATACCGACCACTACGGCCTGGAACGCGTGAAAGACCGCATTCTTGAGTACCTCGCGGTACAAAGCCGTGTAAACAAAATTAAAGGCCCAATTCTGTGCCTGGTAGGACCGCCGGGGGTGGGTAAAACCTCTCTGGGTCAGTCCATCGCCAAAGCGACCGGACGTAAGTATATCCGTATGGCGCTGGGTGGCGTGCGCGATGAAGCGGAAATCCGCGGTCACCGCCGTACCTACATCGGTTCTATGCCGGGTAAACTGATCCAGAAGATGGCGAAAGTGGGAGTTAAAAACCCGCTGTTCCTGCTCGATGAGATCGACAAAATGTCGTCGGACATGCGTGGCGACCCTGCGTCTGCACTGTTGGAAGTGCTTGATCCAGAACAGAACGTGGCGTTCAGCGATCACTACCTGGAAGTGGACTACGACCTGAGCGATGTGATGTTCGTAGCGACCTCCAACTCCATGAACATTCCGGCCCCGCTGCTGGACCGTATGGAAGTGATCCGTCTCTCGGGCTATACCGAAGACGAGAAGCTGAATATTGCTAAGCAGCACCTGCTGCCGAAACAGATTGAGCGTAACGCGCTGAAAGCCAACGAGCTGACCGTTGAGGACAGCGCGATTATCGGCATCATTCGTTACTACACCCGTGAAGCGGGCGTGCGTAGCCTTGAGCGTGAAATCTCGAAGCTGTGTCGTAAAGCGGTGAAACAGCTGCTACTGGATAAGAGCCTGAAACACATTGTGATTAACGGCGACAATCTGCATGCCTATCTCGGCGTTCAGCGCTTCGACTACGGCCGCGCGGACAACGAAAACCGCGTTGGTCAGGTGACCGGACTCGCATGGACGGAAGTGGGCGGCGATCTGCTGACCATCGAAACCGCCTGTGTACCGGGTAAAGGCAAACTGACCTACACCGGCTCGCTGGGTGAAGTGATGCAGGAATCCATCCAGGCTGCGCTGACCGTGGTGCGCGCGCGTGCGGAGAAACTGGGAATTAACCCTGATTTCTACGAAAAACGCGACATCCACGTGCACGTACCTGAAGGGGCGACGCCAAAAGATGGTCCAAGCGCGGGTATTGCCATGTGTACCGCTCTGGTTTCCTGCCTGACCGGGAACCCTGTGCGTGCCGATGTGGCAATGACCGGTGAAATTACGCTGCGTGGCCAGGTTCTGCCGATTGGTGGTTTAAAAGAAAAACTGCTGGCGGCACACCGCGGTGGGATCAAAACCGTATTGATCCCTTACGAAAACAAACGCGATCTGGAAGAGATTCCGGACAACGTGATTGCCGATCTGCAGATCCATCCTGTTAAGCGAATTGAGGAAGTTCTCAGTCTCGCTTTGCAGAATGAACCCTCCGGAATGCAGGTTGTAACCGCAAAATAGTGACCTCGCGCAAAGAGCGTCAATAAAAACAAGGCTGGTAAGTGATTTCGCACTTGCCAGCCTTTTTTTGTATAGCTAATTTAGATTGCTGATTAGGTCAGCCATCAACAACGGGTGTTGTAAGGTCATGGCAGGCCTGATATAACTGCTGCGCGGTCGCGTTGTGAAGGATTCAGGCGCGATATAAATTATAAAGAGAGGAAGAGAACAGTGAATAAATCTCAACTGATTGACAAAATTGCTGCTGGTGCTGATATTTCTAAAGCTGCAGCTGGACGTGCGTTAGATGCATTAATTGCTTCTGTTACTGAATCTCTGCAGGCTGGGGACGACGTTGCACTGGTAGGCTTCGGTACTTTTGCTGTTAAAGAGCGTGCTGCCCGTACTGGCCGTAACCCTCAGACCGGTAAAGAGATCACCATTGCTGCTGCTAAAGTGCCGGGTTTCCGTGCAGGTAAAGCGCTGAAAGACGCAGTAAACTGATTGCTTTCCCGTTTCAGGGAAGCCGGAAAGTACAAGGGCGCATCATTTGATGTGCCTTTTTTGTTTGTCCAGACCTGATTTGTGCGAGTTTATGCGAGTTGTGGGCTGACAATCGCCCCGTTTTCTTGTCACAATACGCCTTCACGCGCGACGGGCAGGATTTTCCGTCAGCGTCAGGTAACCAGTCACCTACAGCGGAGTGTTGTTACACCATGATGGACAGCTTACGCACGGCTGCTAACAGTCTCGTGCTCAAGATTATTTTCGGTATCATTATCGTGTCGTTCATATTGACCGGCGTGAGCAGTTACCTTATTGGCGGTGGCGCAAACTACGCCGCAAAAGTGAATGGCCAGGAGATCAGCCGCGGTCAGTTCGAGAATGCTTTTGCCGGTGAACGTAACCGTATGCAGCAACAGCTGGGCGACCAATTCTCTGAACTGGCGGCGAACGAAGGGTACATGAAGACTCTGCGCCAACAGACGTTGAACCGTCTTATCGACGAAGCGCTGCTCGATCAGTATGCCAAAAAAATCGGCCTTGGCATTAGTGATGAGCAGGTGAAAAAAGCCATCTTCTCCACCCAGGCCTTCCAGTCTAACGGTAAATTCGACAACGCGCGTTACAACAGTATCGTCAACCAGATGGGGATGACGGCCGATCAGTACGCTCAGGCGCTGCGTAACCAGCTGACCACCCAGCAGCTCATCAATGCTGTCGTGGGCACCGATTTCATGCTCAAAGGTGAAACGGACGAACTGGCCGCGCTGGTGGCACAGCAGCGTGTTGTACGCGAAGCGACCATTGATGTTAACGCCCTGGCGGCGAAACAGCAGGTGAGCGACGCTGACGTTAACGCCTGGTACGAACAGAACAAGAATTCTTTTGTTTCTCCAGAGCAGTTCCGCGTGAGCTACATCAAGCTGGATGCGGCCGCGCTGCAGGAAACCGCGTCTGATGCAGAGATCCAGTCTTACTACGATCAGCATCAGGATCAGTTCACTCAGCCCCAGCGTAACCGCTACAGCGTGATTCAGACGAAAACCGAGGCTGATGCTAAAGCGGCGCTGGATGAGCTGAACAAAGGCGCTGATTTCGCGACCGTTGCGAAAGCGAAATCCACCGACATTATCTCGGCGAAAAACGGCGGTGATATGGGCTGGCTGGAAGACGCGACCACGCCTGACGAGCTGAAAAATGCCGGTCTGAAAGAGAAAGGCCAGCTTTCTGGCGTCATTAAGTCTTCCGTCGGTTTCCTGGTCGTGCGTCTGGACGACATCACCGCGGCGAAAACCAAGCCGCTGGCTGACGTCCGCGATGATATCGCAGCGAAAGTGAAACAGGAAAAAGCGCTGGATGCCTACTACGCACTGCAGCAGAAGGTTAGCGATGCTGCCAGCAACGACAACGAATCTCTGGCAGGTGCAGAGCAGGCGGCGGGCGTGAAGGCGGTTGAAACTAGCTGGTTTGGTCGTGACAACCTGCCGGAAGAGCTGAACTTCAAACCGGTTTCCGATGCCATCTTCAACGGTGGTCTGGTGGGCGAGAACGGCACGCCGGGCAGTAACTCTGACATCATTACCGTCGACGGCGATCGTGCGTTTGTGTTGCGCGTCAGCGAGCATAAGCCAGAAGCGGTCAAACCGCTGGCGGAAGTGAAGGATCAGGTCATCGCTCAGGTTAAGCACAACAAAGCTGAACAGCAGGCGAAACTGGATGCTGAGAAGATTCTGTCCGATCTGAAAGCGGGTAAAGAAGACGCGCTGAAAGCGGCTGGCCTGAGCTTCGGTGAAGCGAAAACGCTAAGCCGTACCGGTCAGGACCCTATCAGCCAGGCCGCGTTTGGTCTGACTCTGCCTGCGAAGGACAAGCCAAGCTTCGGTACCACCACCGATGCGCAGGGTAACGTCGTTCTGCTGGCGCTGGATGAAGTGAAAGCCGGCACCTTACCAGAAGCGCAGAAGAAAGCGATGGTTCAGGGAATTACCCAGAACAATGCCCAGATTGCCTTCGAAGCCATGATGAGCAACCTGCGTAAAGAAGCCAAAATCAAGCTGGGTGATGTAATGACTCAGCAGCAGTAATTACGTGTCTGCTCGCAGATTTTCGTAACGCTCTGCAAAAACTAAAGGCCGCTTTCGCGGCCTTTTCCATTTCTGCAATCTGCTGTTTGTGCCGGTTTGAACTGGCGGCTATCGTGACGTGGCTGTCAACAAACAAGGAGATAACAGCATGAAATGTGGAATCAAAGCACTGTTAATTACGCTGGCTATTGCCACCACCGGGATGAGCGCGGGCGCGCTGGCGTCGGCCCCCGCCGCCAAAACACAAGCTACCCAGAGCAAGTCCGACGCGGCAGCGCCGGTGCAGGGGCAAACCAAAGCGACAGATGCCGGTAAAAATGCGGATGATGACGGTACGCGGGTCAGTATCAATTCTGCCTCAGCGGAAGATCTCGCCCGTGCGTTGAACGGCGTGGGCCTGAAAAAAGCGCAGGCCATCGTCAGCTACCGCGAAGAGTATGGTCCTTTCAAAACGGTCGACGATCTCAAACAGGTGCCGGGCATGGGCAGCGCGCTGGTTGAGCGCAACCTCTCACACCTGACATTGTAATTACGCAATTTCTTGCACTGCGGCAAAATTTTGCCAGGATAAAGAGGTCATACCAGTTATGACCTCTCATCCTACAATAACAGTAAAGGCTATTGCGCTATGCAGACAAAAATCAAAGTACGCGGTTTTCATCTCGACGTTTATCAGCATGTGAACAATGCCCGCTATCTTGAGTTTCTTGAAGAAGCGCGGTGGGACGGGCTGGAAAACAGCGAAAGCTTTCAGTGGCTGACCGCGCACAACATCGCGTTTGTGGTCGTCAATATCAACATCAACTACCGCCGTCCGGCCGTGCTGGGCGATGTGCTCACGGTGACAAGCCAGGTACAGCAAATCAATGGCAAAAGCGGGGTGTTAAGCCAAGTGGTGACGCTCGATCCAGAAGGGCAGGTGGTGGCTGATGCGCTGATCACCTTTGTCTGTATCGATCTGAAAACGCAGAAAGCGCTGCCGCTGGAAGGGGAGTTGCGTGAAAAGCTGGAGTTGATGATCGCGTAAGACTTGTTAAGGCGTACTCGTGCTGTCGACACCCGTTTTGCGACAGCACGGTCAAGTAGCCCTATTTTAGGCCGGTCTTTTTCTGCATCGCGGCCATCACGCCGGCTTTATCGGCAAGATAGTGGTTCAGTCCGTTAGCGCGAAGATTACAGGCCGCGCACTGGCCGCAACCGTCGCCTTTGATACCGTTATAGCAGGTGAGCGTTTCGCTGCGAACCAGGTCCAGCTTGCCCCAGTAATCCGCCAGCGCCCAGGTTTCGGCTTTATCCAGCCACATGAGCGGAGTTTCAAAGCGCGTCTCTTTCGCCATCCCCAGATTGACGGCGTGGTTTAGCGCTTTCACGAACTCATCACGACAGTCCGGGTAGCCGGAGAAGTCGGTCTCGCAAACGCCCGTGATCACCGCTTCGGCTTTTACCTGATAGGCGTAGATCGCCGTCAGGGTCAGGAAGAGGATATTACGGCCCGGCACGAAGGTATTCGGAATGCCGCTGGCATCAGGTTCGTAGTCCGGGACGGGAATACTGTCGCGTGTGAGGCTGCTCACGGCCAGTTCATTTAACAGCGTAACGTCCAGCACCTTGTGCGCGCGTGCACCCAGTTTCAGGGCAAGTTCACGGGCAACGTCGATTTCAGCGCGGTGGCGCTGACCATAATCGAAAGTGACACAGTGAACTTCATCGTACTGATGAAGGGCCTGAACCAGGCAGGTAGTAGAGTCTTGTCCTCCGCTGAACACGACGACGGCACGTTTCATAAATCATCTCGACTGTTACGGTAAAAACGTTATGTTACCGTCTGCCTGTGGCGGCGACCAGCTTCTTCACGATTTAGGGGCGGGAAGCCAGGCTTCGGTAAAGTCAAACCAGCCGCGGGTATTGAGACGTATACCATTCACGCCTGGTGGAGCACTGATTTGGTATTGATAATTAAAGAGTGGTGTCAGCACCGCACTTTCCATTAACCGGTTGAAGATGGCTTCCAGCCCCGCGTGTCTATCCCGCGCTTCTGCCTGCGTCTGTACCGCATCCAGCGTCGCTTGCAAATGGGCGTAAGCCGGTGCGCTAAGAACGTGCGGCCAGAGGGCATCACAGCGCAGCCACTGTTCCAGCGTATATTCTGGCGCTTCGCCAATAAGCCTGTCGCCCATCATGATGTCTGCATCGGCAAGCTCCAGGCATCCGTCCCACGTCTTGGCGTCGTGAAAGATGACGGTCAGTTCACACCCCTGTAGCGCCAGGTATGCCTTCAACTGGCTGGCCATGGTGTGAAGCTCAACAGGGAGATGATAAACCAGCGTCAATGCTTCAGGGAGAGTTACGCCCGATAAATCAGGCCATTCGGGGATGGTCCAGCCGGGAAGCAGTTCCTGAGTTGGCGTGATGAGCCCTTCGTTTAGTGGAAGGGTGTGGAGAAGCCGGGAGAGATGAATGATATTGATAAGCCGCTTTGCCTGGAGCTCACTCAGACGTGTGCTCTGTTTTAACGTAAGGTAACAGAACCCCAGGCTGGTGCTGCTGCTTACCAGCCGCAGACTTTCCAGCTCGTCGGCCTCGCCGATCGCGATTTGCACCGGGTGACGACAGCTGGTACCCAGCCTGTAATCAAAAAGCTGGGGTGTGATCCAATATTCGATGGCTTTGAGCAGCGGATGACTCAGGTGATACTGCTCATGGCTTTCCAGACGAACCAGGTCGGGCTCAAAGGCAGCCAGCCGAAAGGGGCCTGAGCCAACCGAAGGATGGTCGGGATGCGCCAGACGGCTACAGTAGGTTGCCAGCCTGTGCGGTAGCCAGTAGTCAGGTTGATGCAGCGTAAACGTCAGACACTGTGGATGCGTTGTCTCAATATTTAAGACACTCTGTAACAGGGTGCGCAGGGCGGGGAGCGTCAACAGCGCTGTCAGACTTCGCTGGAGTTGCGCCGTTTCTATTTTATCGCCGTTATGCCAGTGCAGGGTGGAGCGAATGTAGAAATGCCAGCGCATGCCGTCAGCAGAGACATCCCAGTGATGCGCCAGATCGCCCGTGGGTTCACTGCTGTTACCGTTAAAACGCGTCAAGCCTGAGAACACCTGTCCTGCCAGATGCTGCTCCGCCCGACCAGGTAAAAAACCCGGCTGCAGCGGCTCCAGGGAGCGATAGTAGGGAATGCGCAGCGTCGGCGTATCGTTTTGCCACTGCCCGCCCAAAAAAGGATGCAGTAATGACCGCAGCGCTTCAGGGGCAAGCTGGGCCAGTTCCAGCGCGTTATGCTGCTGCCCGCTCTTCAGCGCCTCCTCCATCATCGCATTGCGCAGTGACTCCGGCGCGACATGAAACGTCAGCTCACCGCGCTTACCGCGGCCAGACTGCGCTCGCCAGCTCAGCCATCCCGCCTCCTGGGCCTGACGCAGTAACGTTCGGACATGCCGCTCGCTGCAAAAGCAGCGGGCAGCCAGATCGCTGATAGTGACCTGTTGCGTTGCACCCTGGGAAGGCTGCCAGAGGCGGTGATACTGATTGAGTCGATTGAGCTGGCGCATAAGAAACCCGGAACAATAATTTTCATCTATTCACTATTACTTCCGTATATCTCACACGATACTGATGCACAAGTTAACCGCATCACATTTCGGGAGTAATCATGGCTCGGCTCGCTGCATTTGATATGGACGGTACGCTGTTAATGCCGGATCACCGTTTAGGGGAAAAAACCCTGAACACGCTGAAGCGCCTGCACGAGCGAGATGTTACCCTGACGTTTGCCACCGGGCGTCATGTTCTGGAGATGCGCCATCTGCTTGGTGCGTTTTCCCTCGACGCTTTTCTGATTACCGGCAACGGGACGCGAATTCATTCTATAGAAGGCGATGTACTGCACCGTCAGGATCTCAATCCGGAAGTGGCGGATATCGTGCTGCACAGCACCTGGGACACTAAGGCCAGTATCCACGTCTTTAACGATCGGGGTTGGTTTACCGGAAGCGAAATCCCGGAATTATTGCACGCGCATGTATACAGCGGCTTCAGGTACCAGCTTATCGATCTGCGTCGGATCCCCGCCCATGCGGTCACTAAGATCTGTTTCTGTGGCGATCACGACGATCTGTGTCGCTTACGGATTCAGCTGAATGAGGCGCTAGGCGACCGGGCGCATCTGACCTTCTCGGCGGTTGATTGTCTGGAAGTGCTGCCGGTGGGCTGTAACAAAGGTTCCGCTCTGGCGGTTCTGAGCGACCACCTGGGCTTAACGCTCCAGGAGTGTATGGCGTTTGGTGATGCCATGAACGACCGCGAAATGCTGGGTAGCGTAGGTCGCGGTCTGATCATGGGAAATGCGATGGCGCAGCTGAAAGCAGAACTTCCCCATCTGCCGGTTATTGGCCACTGCCGCAATGAAGCAGTGTCTCATTTTTTGACTCATTGGCTGGACAACAACAATCTCCCGTATTCCCCCGAATAGTGAGACCCTTCCAGCAAGCCAGACTTCGGTCTGGCTTTTTTTATTTCACCAGTTCTGCAATCTGCGCTTTCCACGGGGCGATATCGCCGATGTTGGCCTGCACCCACTCCGCATTGTAGTAAGTTTCAAGGTAGCGCTCTCCGCTGTCGCACAGCAGCGTGACGATGGAACCGGTGCGGCCCTCTTCGCGCATGCGTGCGGCAAGCTGCAGTGCTCCCCACATATTGGTGCCCGTCGATGCGCCCACTTTGCGGCCCAGCTGCGTTTCCAGCCAGTGTGCCGTTGCCACGCTTGCGGCATCTGCCACGCGCATCATCTCGTCCACCACATCGGGGATGAAAGAGGGCTCCACGCGCGGGCGGCCAATCCCTTCAATTTTACTGCCCACCGGGCTGCGCAGGCCGGCATCGCGATTTTGCCAGTAGTCGAGGAACACGGAGTTTTGCGGGTCAACCACCATCAGCTGGGTATCGTAACCCTGACAGCGGATGTAGCGTCCGATCGTGGCTGACGTGCCGCCGGTACCGGCGCTCATGACGATATAGGACGGAACCGGATGTGGTTCGTGGGTCATCTGGCGGAAAATACTGTCGGCAATGTTGTTATTGCCGCGCCAGTCCGTCGCGCGCTCGGCGAAGGTGAACTGGTCCATATAGTGGCCGTTCAGCTCGCGGGCCAGCATTTCAGAGGCGGCGTAGATTTCGCAGGCGCTTTCCACAAAGTGGCAGCGTCCGCCGTAAAATTCGATCTGTTCGATTTTGCGTTTTGCGGTGCAGGACGGCATTACCGCGATAAACGGCAGGCCCAGCAGGCGGGCAAAATAGGCTTCGGACACCGCCGTTGAACCGGACGAAGATTCAATGATAGTCGTGCCTTCTTTAATCCAGCCGTTACATAAACCGTATAAAAACAGCGAGCGCGCCAGGCGATGCTTCAGGCTGCCGGTAGGGTGAGTGCTTTCATCTTTCAGATAGAGCTGAATGCCGTCAAATCCCGGCAGGGAAAGGCGAATCAGGTGCGTATCCGCCGAGCGCTGATAGTCGGCATTGATTTCGCTGATCGCATGTTTAACCCAGGTGCTATTCATCATCGTTATCCGTTTGTCATTTTGTGCCTAGGATAGCGAAAAGCACAGAAAAAATTGTTGCTATCTGGCCTTTAAAATAGAATGAAGGGAGAAAATTTTTCTCTGAGAGGTGGGGATGCTAGATAAAATTGACCGCAAGCTCCTTTCATTGCTGCAAAATGACTGTACCCTCTCTTTGCAGGCGCTGGCAGATGCCGTTAATCTGACCACCACCCCGTGCTGGAAGCGTCTTAAGAAGCTGGAAGATGACGGCATTCTTCTGGGGCGCGTCGCGTTGTTAGATCCCGAAAAGCTGGGGCTTGGGTTGACCGCATTTGTGCTGATAAAAACTCAGCATCACAGCAGCGAGTGGTATTGCCGCTTCGTCACCCAGGTGTCTGAGATGCCCGAAGTGCTCGGTTTCTGGCGCATGGCCGGCGAGTACGATTACCTGATGCGCGTCCAGGTGGCCGACATGAAGCGCTATGATGACTTCTACAAGCGGCTGGTGAACAGCGTGCCGGGGTTATCGGACGTCACCTCAAGCTTCGCCATGGAACAGATTAAATACACCACAGCATTACCTATTGAATAACTTCGTAAAACACCTTCAGGAACAAACCGCGTGCGATTATTTGCCCAATTAAGCTGGTACTTTCGTCGGGAGTGGCAACGCTACCTCGGTGCAGTCGCCCTGCTTATTATCATTGCCATCCTGCAGCTGATCCCGCCGAAAGTGGTGGGCTACGTCGTGGATGGCGTCACCGAACAGCATTACACCACCGCACGGGTGTTGATGTGGGTTGGCACGCTGGTGCTGACGGCGGTCATTGTTTATCTGCTGCGCTACGTCTGGCGCGTGCTGCTGTTTGGTGCGTCCTATCAGCTGGCCGTTGAGCTACGTGAAGATTTTTACCGCCAGCTGAGCCGACAGCATCCCGAATTTTATCTGCGCCATCGCACCGGGGATCTCATCGCCCGCGCGACGAACGACGTCGATCGCGTGGTCTTTGCCGCCGGGGAAGGGGTGCTGACGCTGGTGGACTCGCTGGTGATGGGCTGTGCGGTGCTGATCGTGATGTCCACGCAGATCAGCTGGCAGTTGACCCTGCTCGCCCTGCTGCCGATGCCGCTCATGGCGCTGGCGATTAATCGCTATGGTGAACAGCTACACGAGCGTTTTAAGCTGGCGCAGGCGGCGTTTTCGTCGCTGAACGATCGCACCCAGGAGAGCATGACCAGCATCCGCATGATCAAAGCGTTTGGTCTGGAAGACCGGCAGTCTGCGCTGTTTGCCGCCGATGCGGCAGACACGGGGGCGAAAAACATGCGCGTCGCGCGTATCGACGCCCGTTTCGATCCGACGATTTATATCGCAATAGGCATGGCAAATATGTTGGCCATTGGCGGCGGAAGCTGGATGGTAGTGCAGGGCACGCTTACCCTGGGGCAATTGACAAGCTTTGCGATGTATCTGGGTCTCATGATCTGGCCGATGCTGGCGCTGGCCTGGATGTTTAACATCGTGGAGCGCGGCAGCGCCGCCTACAGCCGTATTCGCGCCATGCTGGCCGAAGCGCCGGTGGTCAATGACGGCAGCGAAGTCGTACCGGAAGGACGCGGCGTCATGCATGTCGACGTCCGCAAGTTTGTCTATCCACAAACGGAGCATCCGGTGCTGGAGAACGTCAGCTTTACGCTTCAGCCGGGCCAGATGCTGGGCATCTGCGGCCCGACGGGAGCCGGTAAAAGTACCGTGCTCTCTCTGCTCCAGCGCCACTTTGACGTCACCGAGGGCGATATTCGTTTCCATGATATCCCCCTGACGAATCTGCTGCTGGACGAGTGGCGTGGTCGCCTGGCGGTCGTCAGCCAGACGCCGTTTTTATTTTCGGACACCGTGGCGAACAACATCGCCCTTGGCCGCCCTGGGGCGACGCAGGAAGAGATTGAACACGTGGCGCGTCTGGCCAGCGTTCATGATGATATTTTGCGTCTGCCGCAGGGGTACGAGACGGAAGTCGGGGAACGCGGCGTCATGCTGTCCGGCGGGCAAAAACAGCGTATCTCCATTGCCCGCGCGCTGCTGCTGAATGCTGAAATCCTGATTCTGGATGATGCACTTTCCGCCGTGGACGGCCGTACCGAGCATCAAATTCTGCATAACCTGCGCCAGTGGGGCGACGGACGCACGGTCATTATTAGCGCCCACCGTTTGTCTGCGCTAACCGAAGCCAGCGAAATTCTGGTCTTGCAGCACGGGCACATTGCCCAGCGCGGGCAGCATGAAACGCTTGCCGAGCAGCCGGGCTGGTATCGCGATATGTACCGCTATCAACAGCTTGAGGCGGCGCTGGACGATGCGCCGGAAGAAAATGAGGAGGCCGCCAATGCGTAAGCTCGGAACGATGTGGCCGACGCTCAAACGTCTGCTGGCCTACGGCTCGCCGTGGCGTAAACCGCTCTCCATTGCCGTGCTTTTACTCTGGATTGCGGCGATTGCTGAAGTGAGCGGTCCTTTGCTCATTAGCTACTTCATCGACAATATGGTCGCCAAAAGCTATCTGCCCCTGGGGCTGGTGGCGGGGTTAGGCGTGGCCTACGTTGGCCTTCAGCTGGCGGCGGCAGGGCTGCACTATGCTCAGTCGCTGCTGTTTAACCGTGCTGCCGTGGGCGTCGTGCAGCAGTTGCGCACCGACGTCATGGACGCGGCGCTTCGCCAGCCGCTCAGCGAGTTTGATATCCAGCCGGTCGGGCAGGTCATTTCGCGCGTGACCAACGATACCGAGGTGATCCGCGATCTGTACGTCACCGTTGTGGCGACCGTATTGCGCAGCGCTGCGCTGATTGGCGCGATGCTGGTTGCGATGTTCAGCCTTGACTGGCGCATGGCGCTGGTGGCGATCACCATCTTCCCAGCGGTATTGATCGTCATGGTGATTTACCAGCGTTACAGCACGCCGATTGTGCGCCGGGTTCGCGCCTATCTGGCCGACATCAACGATGGCTTCAACGAAGTGATTAACGGCATGAGCGTCATCCAGCAGTTCCGCCAGCAGGCCCGCTTTGGCGAACGCATGGGGGAAGCCAGCCGTTCGCACTATATGGCGCGTATGCAGACGCTGCGGCTTGATGGTTTCCTGCTGCGTCCGCTGCTGAGCCTTTTCTCGGCGCTGGTGCTTTGCGGGCTGCTAATGCTCTTTGGGCTGAGCTCAAACGGTACGATTGAGGTGGGCGTACTGTACGCCTTTATTAGCTATCTTGGACGCCTTAACGAGCCGCTGATCGAGCTCACTACCCAGCAATCGATGCTGCAGCAGGCGGTGGTCGCCGGTGAGCGCGTGTTTGAGCTGATGGACAGGCCGCGTCAGGCCTACGGCAATGACGAGCAACCTCTGCAAAGCGGGACTATCGCCTTTGATAATGTCTCGTTTGCCTATCGCGAAGATCGGCTGGTGCTGCAGGACATCACGCTTGACGTTCCGTCGCGCGGTTTCGTGGCGCTGGTGGGGCATACCGGCAGCGGTAAGAGCACGCTTGCCAGCCTGTTGATGGGCTATTACCCGGTCACGCGCGGCGAAATCCGCCTCGACGGGCGCCCGCTCGCGTCTCTCAGCCACACCGTGTTGCGTAAAGGCGTCGCGATGGTGCAACAGGATCCGGTCGTGCTGGCCGATACCTTCTACGCCAACGTGACTCTGGGACGAGACTACACTCAGGAACAGGTCTGGGACGTGCTGGAAAAAGTGCAGCTGGCAGAGCTTGCGCGCGGGTTTAGCGATGGGATCAATACGAAACTGGGCGAGCAGGGGAATAATCTCTCTGTCGGGCAAAAGCAGCTCCTGGCGCTGGCGCGGGTGCTGATTGAAACGCCGCAGATCCTGATTCTGGATGAAGCCACTGCCAGTATTGACTCCGGCACCGAGCAGGCCATCCAGCAGGCACTCTCCGCCGTACGCGACCATACGACGCTGGTGGTGATTGCCCACCGTCTTTCCACCATCGTCGATGCCGATACCATTCTGGTGCTACATCGCGGACAGGCCGTTGAACGTGGTACCCACCGTGAACTGCTGGAAGCAAAAGGGCGCTACTGGCAGATGTACCAGCTGCAGCTGGCGGGCGAAGAGCTGGCGGCCAGCGTGCGCGATGAAGAGTCGCTTAGCGCCTGATGCACCAAAATGAGGCGGCGCGCTAACAGTCATTCCTGTTGGTGCAAAACTGAAACGCACCATGCACCGGCATGGTGCGTTTTTTTTCACCAGTTCGATTATCAAGGCCGTGTAATGCTCTGTGCGCCGCCGTTCCTCCTCGTTTGCATTTCTGGCACATCCCTTGCAATACCTTCTGCGTAAGCTACGGCCATTACCGAATTCTGACTGGAGGGGATCTATGAAGCTGGTTACGGTTGTAATCAAACCATTCAAACTCGAAGACGTGCGTGAAGCGTTGTCTTCAATGGGTATTCAGGGACTGACTGTCACCGAAGTGAAAGGCTTTGGTCGTCAGAAGGGTCATGCCGAGCTTTATCGCGGGGCGGAATACAGCGTTAACTTTCTGCCAAAAGTAAAAATTGATGTCGCGATTGCTGACGATCAGCTTGATGAAGTCATTGATGTCATTAGCAAAGCGGCCTACACCGGCAAAATTGGCGACGGCAAAATTTTCGTTGCCGAACTGCAGCGCGTCATTCGCATCCGTACCGGCGAATCTGACGAAGCGGCATTGTAAATAACGCCTGGCACACAGTGATAGGGATCGAGAAAATGAAGATAGCAACACTTAAAACGGGTCTGGGTTCGCTGGCGCTGCTGCCGGGCCTGGCGCTGGCTGCTGCCCCTGCGGTGGCTGATAAAGCCGATAACGCCTTTATGATGATCAGCACCGCGCTGGTGCTTTTCATGTCCATTCCGGGCATTGCGCTGTTCTACGGCGGCCTGATCCGTGGCAAAAACGTTCTCTCCATGCTGACGCAGGTTGCCGTGACGTTTGCGCTGGTCTGCGTGCTGTGGGTGGTTTACGGTTACTCGCTGGCGTTCGGTACGGGCAACGCGTTCTTTGGTAACTTCGACTGGGTGATGCTGAAAAATATTGAGCTGACCGCGCTAATGGGCAGCTTCTATCAGTATATTCACGTGGCGTTCCAGGGCTCCTTCGCCTGTATTACCGTCGGGCTGATTGTGGGCGCGCTGGCGGAGCGTATTCGTTTCTCTGCTGTTCTGATCTTCGTAGTGGTCTGGATGACGCTCTCCTATGTGCCGATTGCGCACATGGTCTGGGGGGGCGGTCTGCTGGCAACCCATGGTGCGCTGGACTTCGCGGGCGGTACCGTTGTACACATCAACGCCGCGGTAGCGGGTCTGGTGGGGGCCTACCTGATTGGCAAACGCGTGGGCTTCGGTAAAGAAGCGTTTAAACCGCACAACCTGCCGATGGTGTTTACCGGTACTGCGATCCTCTACTTTGGCTGGTTTGGCTTTAACGCCGGCTCTGCGAGTGCGGCCAACGAAATCGCCGCGCTGGCCTTCGTGAACACCGTTGTTGCCACGGCGGGTGCGATTCTCTCCTGGGTGTTTGGCGAGTGGGCGGTACGCGGTAAACCTTCTCTGCTGGGTGCCTGTTCGGGTGCCATCGCCGGTCTGGTCGGTATTACGCCTGCGTGTGGTTATGTCGGTGTCGGTGGTGCGCTGCTGGTTGGCCTGGTCTCGGGTCTGGCGGGTCTGTGGGGCGTGACCGCACTGAAACGTGTGCTGCGCGTCGACGACCCATGCGATGTGTTTGGTGTTCACGGCGTGTGCGGCATCGTGGGTTGTATCATGACTGGTATCTTCGCCGCGAAATCGCTCGGTGGCGTGGGTTACGCGGAAGGTGTCACCATGGTTCATCAGGTGCTGGTGCAGCTGGAAAGTATAGCTATCACCGTTGTCTGGTCTGCCGTTGTGGCCTTCATTGGCTATAAGCTGGCGGATATGACGGTGGGTCTGCGCGTACCGGAAGAGCAGGAGCGCGAAGGTCTGGACGTCAACAGCCACGGCGAGAATGCGTATAACGCCTGATAAACAGCAAAACGGCAACCAGAGGTTGCCGTTTTTAATGTGTATTCCCTCTCCCGGTGGGAGAGGGTCAGGGGGAGGGCATCAGGCCGCACACAATCACCCGCGATTACGCATCACCCCTTCCTGCACCGTCGAAGCGACCAGCACGCCGTCCTGAGTATAAAATTCTCCACGCACAAATCCGCGCGCGCTCGACGCTGACGTGCTCTCCACGCTGTAAAGCAGCCACTCATTCATGTTGAACGGACGGTGGAACCACATGGAGTGATCGATCGTCGCGACCTGCATCCCTTTTTCCAGGAAACCAACGCCGTGCGGCTGCAGCGCCACCGGCAGGAAGTTGAAGTCAGACGCATAGCCCAGCAGATACTGATGGACGCGGAAATCTTCCGGCACGGTCCCGTTGGCACGGATCCAAACCTGGCGTTTCGGTTCGGCAGTATGCCCTTTCATTGGGTTGTGGAACTCAACCGGGCGGATCTCCAGCGGCTTATCGCAGAGAAACTTCTCTTTGACCTGCGGCGGAAGCAGATGCGCCAGCGCGCGAGCAATATCCGTCTCTGATTTTAAAGAGTCAGGTGACGGAGCCGGGGGCATCACTTTCTGATGCTCGTAGCCCGGCTCCGGCGCCTGGAAAGAGGCCGTCATGTAAAAGATCGGCTTGCCGCTCTGAATGGCCGCTACGCGGCGTGCGCTGAAGCTGTTGCCGTCTCGCAGAACTTCAACGTCATACACAATCGGTTTTGCGCTATCGCCAGGGCGTAAGAAGTAGCTGTGGAATGAATGCACCAGACGGTCTGCCGGGACAGTCTCCTTTGCTGCGTACAGTGCCTGTCCGACGACTTGCCCCCCGAATACCTGGCGTAAGCCGAGATCTTCGCTCTGTCCGCGAAAGAGTCCTTCCTCAATTTTTTCCAGATTTAGTAATGTCAGCAGATTGTTCAGTGCCTGACTCATAGTTGTCCTCAATAAACGCCGCAGCGAAAGATAGGCAGAGTATAACGCAGAAATGAAAGTGGTCCGATGGGTAGAATAATCTGAATATCGGCACGTTTTCAGGCATAAATCGGTGATCTGTGCCACACTTGAATACGTTATGTGATTGAAACGACATCGGATGGGATCGATCCCGCTGGTGCATTGATAAGGAGACTTCAATGAAACTCGTGCCCATGCTTAGTGGTGTAGCTATTGCGGTGGCGTTGTCCGCCTGTGCCGGTAAGAGCGCCCAGGTGCCGGTTCCAGCTGCAGATCCGAACGGGATTAACACCCTTTCACAGCAGTCCATTCAGCAGCCTAACGTTTCCGGTACAATCTGGATCAAGCAGAGAGTCGCTCTGCCACCGGACGCGGTACTAACGGTAACGCTGTCTGATGCTTCCCTGGCCGACGCGCCGTCTAAAGTCGTGGCCCAGCGTGCGGTCCGTACAGAAGGTAAGCAGGCGCCATTTAGCTTCGTGTTGCCGTATAACCCGTCGGACGTGCAGCCTAACGCCCGTATTCTGCTGAGTGCAGCGGTAACCATCAACGGTAAGCTGGTCTTTATCACCGATACGGTTCAGGAAGCAATCAACAACGGTGGGACAAAAATCGACCTGAACCTGGTGCCGGTGCAGCAGACCGAAGTACCGGTCGCACCGCAGACCAATCAGCCGTCTCTGCCAACCCCACCGACTCAGATGTAATTTCTGCATTTCCCCTCTCCTCCGGGAGAGGGGTCAATATATCCAGCGAAACTTCTGCAAATCGATCTGACCCGACCCTGTCACCTGGACACCCTCTGAAAGTAACGCCTGACGCTGACGCTGAAGATCCGGCCCGGTGAGCGAAATGTTCCCATGACGATTCACCACGCGATGCCAGGGTAACGTACTGCCTTCCGGTAGCCGTTTCAGGACGCCTCCAACCTGTCGCGCCGCGCGCGGGGAACCGGCCAGGCGCGCAACATCACCATAGGTAGTGACATAGCCTTCCGGGATTGAGGCCACGATTTGCCATACGCGCTGTGGAAAGGAGTCGTGTTCGTCCATACCTTCACCTGTGGGGGGGTTCTGGAACGCTATGGTAAACGAAGATCTTCATGATTGCTGCGCCTGTTTGCGCAAGAAACCAGCATCCGGTTGCTGGTCGCTTGCAATTGGGCTTTAGCACAGGGATAATGCGCCAGCGCGTTGGTTATCAACGCTCTCAATGGGGGCTCTGTTGGTTCTCCCGCAACGCTACTCTGTTCACCAGGTCAGGTCCGGAAGGAAGCAGCCAGGGCAGACGACGTGTGTGCCGGGATGTAGCTGGCAGGGCCCCCACCCATTTGTGCTCCCAATAATTCCTGTTTTCAGTGTTTACCTGGTGCGGCGCAAGTGGCGTATCAATGCCTGCTGGATGTGAGCAGCTTGATGCTGTCGATCACGAGATGCGGTTTCCCACTAACCGTATATTTTTTCATTTATGAGTACTCAGAAATGGATAATTCTCTCAGACGTTTGTCACCTTTATTGAAAAGTGCCGTAGGAACGCCAGGTAAAGCAGGAAACTTTCAGCGCGACGTGATTATCGTGCAATACCTGTTTAATCTCATTAAGCCTATCATCCAGTATGACATCCCAGAAGATGGGATTATTTCCCCGACATTGATCAGAACCATCAGCCAGTTTCAGTCCATTCATTTGCGTTTCCAGCATCCCGATGGGGTTATTGAGCCAGAAGGGAAGACTTTCCGTGGATTAGTTGCTGCTGCGATGAAATATCCCCTTGCGTCCCAACAATCGTCTTTCACGTCTTCATTTTTTAGGCAACCTTCTGCCAATGAAAATAGCGTCCGTCAGCTGGTTAACGATTATCTGAGAAAAGAGCGCTACAACGTAGCAGATGAAACCCTTGAGCGAAGCAAGCTGATGGCACCTGGTATTGATGGGGCTGTATCGCTGACGGAACAGGACTTTACTGAAGCCTGGGAAAATCTTAATCGTCGGGTAGAACTGAATATCATCAAAGCTTTTTCTATTGTGGAGTCGGGCGGACGATCTGGGTTTAATGCTTTAAATCTACCGATTATTGCGTATGAAGGGCATATTTTCCGTAAATACACCAAAAGGAAATACGATCAAACCCACCCTTTTTTGTCTTATAAATATGTAAAGAAAGCGGGTCCGGAATGGCAAAAAAACAATATCGACCAGCTTTCTGCATGGAATACCCTGGCGAAGGCTTACGCACTTGATGCCGAAGCTGCGATAAAATCGTGTTCATGGGGGATGTTCCAGATTATGGGGTTTAATTACGAATCGTGCGGTTATAAAGATCTCGGCACATTTTTAAAAGATATGAAGTCAAATGCCGGTAAGCAATTAAATGCTTTTTTACATTTGTGCAATAAGAACAGCTCACTACTGTCGGCAATGGTAAATAAGGACTTTTATAATATGGCATTCAACTATAACGGAAGCGATTTCGGTGATTATGACGTTAAAATTCGCAGAACGTATGAAAGCCTGGAGAAGGGGCGGAGATGAAAATTAAAATGATGCGCATAGTTTGCGGTTTTTCAGTCTTAATGGCGGCGTTTTCTTCGTATGCCACGACGCTACAGTCTGGCGTATATGAAAGTTTGTTACTCGCCGTCTCTCCGACGGGCAATATCACCGGGTATTACTCTGAATCGGCTGAAGACAGCGTAAAACGTACCTGCACTTTCTTTCTGACAGGCCATGTTTCAGCGCAACAGCCAGACACCATCACTTCATGGTCTTCATCTGTGCTCGCGGGCCATATTGCCGCGAATACCGCGGGTGTCACATTAGCCATTCCTGATGGGCAAAACCATGCTGGGTGTATGAATGTGCTGATGCCTGAAATTGCGACAGGTCTGGAACTGGAGAGGACGCGGCTGACACAGTGGCAAACGCTGATGAAGGTAAGCAGCCCGCGGGCTTATCTGAGCTCCACGCCTGATGCCGCGACCCGGCGTAAAGCCTGGATCGTTAAAGGAGACGTAGTAGGGGTAATACAAACCCAGGCTGGCTGGGCAGAGGTAGAGTTTGTCGCCCGTAGCGGAAAAATGACGCACGGCTGGGTGAATAGCAATGACGTTCAGCCGTTAACGCCTCCTGCATCCTGATCGATTTATTTCTCACCCTGAATTCAATATTGCCGGGCGATGCTTTCGCATCGGCAATCTCATTAAGCTAATCCGTAACGCTATTTTCCCCGCATGACCGCACCCTATGACACTGAAAATGAGAGTATAGCTAGCCGTCAAGGGCCCACCCATTTGTGCGACAGATATTCCGCTCCCGCTCTCACGGTAGATGAGATCGAACATGCCCGTCGTATGGCCCTGGCAGGTAAAATTGAAGCGTTCACACAATTTGTGAACTCTTGCCGGAGCGTGATCAAAAACTATGAGCCGCCAGTGTTCAGGTTCACAGGGGAAAATGTGGTCGCTTTATCTTCTTGTACGGCGGTATCTTTAAGGACTGCGGTTAGTCGTCCATATTATGGTTATGTTAAAAAAGCCGTAAAAGATGAACAGCCAGAAGACCTATTTACAGTCAAAGGCAGCAATACGAACCTCCAACCACTGATTGAAGAGGTTGGGCGATCCTACATGGTAGTGGAAAATGTAGCTTAGATGGAGTTTGGTCAAAAGCCATACAAAGCCGGGTCAGCCCCGGTTTTTTTGTGTCTGTCGCATGAGAAAACGGCTTGCCAGTGTATACTTTTGGTGATACAAAATCATTGCCCCACCGCTTTTTAGTGCATTGAAATACATAGGTTTTATTAGAAAAAGCTTAGCTGGCAGGGCCCCTACCCATTTCCGCCCTCATAAAATCTTCCTGCTTTCACCTCTCACTTTTGACTGCTATCCCACAATAATACTATGCCTATATCGTGTAATATATATTTCATCGTGCTGAAATATTATTGTCATAAACCTGTAATAATAGACTGTCATTTTATAATTGGACGTCTATTTTCTTCCATAACTCGAAAAAATTTATATCTGGATAACATTCTTAACTTCGTGTATTAAATAAAGTACTTATTCCGAAGGGAAGTGACAAACATGGCTACAGCGGTATTAAACGTTAAGATTGATGACGCGCTAAAAGAAAGGCTTCGCCACTATGCGGAACTCAATAACGAGAATTTAAGCGTGACAACAGAGAAACTGCTGCTGCTGGCATTCGAAGCAGTAGAAGAGGCGGGAGTATCGGAAGAGGATATTGATAATCAGCATACGGAAGAAGAGAGTGTTTCTCCTTTTACTCCTAAAGAAATCAAGGCTCTGCGTAAACTTCTGAAGAAGAGAAAATGAAACAACAACTGTCAACTGCCAGTGACTACAACGAGGCCTGCGATCTGTTGCGTTCAGGCTACGTGAAGCATGTACGTCTTGGCTGGAATGTTGGAAGCGATGAGTTCTTTCGTATTGCGTCTGACTGGTGTGATACCGGTGCAAAAATAAAGAAAGACGGTGATAATTTCGTTATTTCACTAAAAGGCTTTCCTATTCCTCCTCAGCATTAAACACTGACCAGTGAAAACTGCTGACTGCATCTATTACAGTCAGCAGTTTTTATTTTATGATCTGCTTCAAATATTTTAATATTAGATTACGCTGCGTTTTAACGATGGCACGTTTTTATTCAGGGCGAGCCATAACGGTTTGATCCTCAGTAACGCCTGCTCAAGCTCTGTCGATTCCAGCGAGAAGGGCATACGTAAATAGCGGTCAAACGCCCCCGATAAACCAAATCGCGTCCCGGTTCCAAGGTTAATCCCGATTATTTCTGCCCGTGCGGCAAGCTGTGTCGCCAGCATGCCCGGTAGCTCTATCCAGTAGGAGAGCCCGCCTTCCGCCTCGTGGAATTTCCACTCCGGGAAATGTTCTCGCAGCAGGTCACCGCATCGATCGCGCCGTTCCGCTAGCATCTTCCGGCGTGCGGGCAGAAACGTCTCGCTGTTGTTAATGAGCCACTGCATTGCCAGCTGTTCCAGCAGCGGCGAGCCTAAATCCAGCGTATCCCGCGTCTGGGCAAGCGTGGCGATGGTGCGCGATGAGGCGCGGATCCAGCCTAGACGCAGCCCTCCCCAGAAGCTTTTGCCGGCAGAGCCTAAAGTGATGACGGTGGCCTGCGGGTTGAAGGCAGCCAGCGGTGGCGGGGGAGGCGCATCAAACCAGAGATCCACCATCGTTTCATCCACCACCAGAGCCGTGCGGGTTTGGGCTGCAATATCCGTGATGGCCTGACGGGTGGCAATATCCATACAGCGCCCGGTCGGATTATGAAAATCCGGCATCAGGTACGCCAGGCGCGGCGCGGTTTGGGCAAGCGTGGCGGCGAAGCCATCCGTATCCCAGCCGGTTTCCGGCAGCGACACCCCCACGGGCCGACACTGCGCGCCCTGAATGGCGGCAATCGCCAGCGGATAGGTGGGGTGATCGACCACGACGCGATCCCCGGGCCCGGTCATCATCCGCAGGACCAGCGCGAAGCCGCTGACGGCGCCATTGACCACCATCACTTCGTCCGCGCGGGTGGGAAGACCCCGCGCGGTATAGCGTGCAGCGATGGCTTCCCGCAGCGTCAGCAGCCCTAGCTGATCGTAGCCCGTCAGCGAGAGATGCTGGGTAATGGCCGTGAGCGCATGGGTATACGCCTGATGGATCTCCGGCCCGGCATTGAGGGCGGCAGTGGAGAGATCCAGTGCCGCGCTCGCCGCGGAAAGAGTGGGAACGGCGCGCGTATCCGGGAGGATCACGCGTGACCCGCTGCCGTGGCGGCTTTCAAGATATCCCTCTTCACGCAGGTGGGCGAGCGCGCTGCTGACGGTGGTACGGCTCACGTCCAGCGCCGCGGCCAGCTCACGCTCGCCCGGCAGCCGCGTATTCAGTGCCAGCCGTCCATCAAGGATTAATAAACGCAGCGCGTCGGCCAGCTGTCGCCAGAGCGGGGTTCGGGATGAGGCTTGTTGCCAGTGGCCTAAAAGGCGTACCAGAGACTGACTTCCGAAGCGGCGTGATGACATATGCAGTCCACTATTTGAAAACTGGACATTAATCATAGTGCCATTTTAGGTCAGGATGAAAGCCTGGTTCACTGGAGAAGATAAAAATGGTACGTCGTCTGCTACAACTCTATGTCGGTTTAGGACTGTATGGCCTGTCCACCGCGATGTTTATTCGTTCCGATTTGGGCGTCGACCCCTGGGATGTATTTCACCTTGGGGTGGGGTTACAGCTGGGAATGACTATCGGAACGGTGATTATTGTGACCGGCGCTGCGGTGCTGCTGCTGTGGATCCCGCTGCGCCAGATGCCGGGGCTTGGCACGATCAGTAACGTGATTTGTATCGGTCTGGCAGCGGACGCCAGCATGGCGCTTATCCCGGAACTGGAATCGTTACCCGTTCGAATCGCTTTCCTGGTGTCGGGCATCGTGATGAACGCGATTGCGACCAGCATGTACATCGGTGCCGGTTTCGGGCCAGGCCCGCGCGACGGTCTGATGACCGGCATTCACGCCCGGCTGGGGTGGTCCATTCGTAGCGTGCGCACCTCAATTGAAGTGTCCGTCCTGCTGATTGGGTGCGTGCTTGGCGGCACCTTTGGCGTGGGAACCGTACTTTATGCCCTGACCATTGGCCCGCTTATCCAGCTCTGTCTGCCCTGGTTTCGCCAAAAGCCGCGCATTGCGGAAATACCTCAGCCGGAGCGGGTTGTTTAATTTTGCGAAGCGCTCACATGTTTTAACGGCGTCGCTGTGCCACAATAATGGGCCCCGACTCACGCGATGCCACAATGCATGAAAGCTATCACTCTCTACGATGTCGCCCTCCTTGCGGGGGTTTCTTATCAGACCGTTTCCCGCGTCATTAACGACGCGGAGCATGTTTCTGCCCGCACGCGGGAAAAGGTGCAGCAGGCGATGGCGGAGCTGCACTACGTGCCTAACCTGCGCGCACAGCAGCTGGCGGGTAAACGCACCCGCACGCTGGGACTTATCACCACCGATCTGGCCCTGCATGCGCCCTCGCAAATTGTGTCGGCGGTAAAATCCCGCGCGGCGGAACAGGGGGCGAGCGTTCTTATCTCCATGGTGGAACAGCCGCAGCACTGTCAGGTCGCGCTTCAGGCGCTACTGGCGCAGCGGGTGGACGCGCTGCTGGTGAATGTTCCGCTTGACGATCTGCTCGCCGAAGAACTCAGGGCACTGGCGTCGCCCGTCCCGGTGCTGTTCCTCGATGTGGCACCTTCAGCGCGGGTAAACAGCCTCGTGTTTAACGCGGAGCAGGGGGCGCGTCTGGGCGTTGAGCATCTGCTTTCGCTGGGGCATCGACATATTGCTCTGCTGAGCGGGCCGGAAAGCTCGGTCTCTGCTCGGGCGCGTCTGGGGGGGTGGAAAGCCGCTCTGGCCCGCGCGGGGTATGAAGCCGCTGAGGTGGCTTACGGTGACTGGAGCGCCGCCAGCGGCTATGAGAAAGGGCATGTCCTTCTGTCGGGGACGATATTACCGGATGCCATTCTGGTGGCTAACGATCAGATGGCGCTCGGGGTAATGCGCGCCTGCGCGGAAAAAGGGATCGCTATTCCTGGCCAGATGTCGGTGGTCGGGTTTGACGATACGGCCGACAGCGCCTGGTTTTCCCCGCCGCTGACGACCATTCGTCAGGCGTTTCGCGATGCGGGTGAACGCAGCGTGGAATGGCTGCTGGCCCCCACCGGGGAGGAGGCGTGCTGGCAGGTTCAACTGCCGGTGACGCTGGTTACCCGTCATTCAAGCGCACGCCGCAACCCGAAGCAGGCTGAACGCGAGGATCTGGCGGAGCAGCTGAGAAGCCTGGCACTCCTTGCCGAGCAGATTGCCCGCAAATAAAACTTTGTGATCTGACTCGCTACCCTGCGAATGGGCGCTTTACCATCGCCGGGTGCCAGGGCATGTTAACCAAAATTGTGAGCGCTTCGCAAAGAGGTTACTATGTCCACCACTTCACCGCTGACCCTCAGCGCCATTCTGGCCCGTCGGGACTGGGAAAACCCCGGCGTCACCCAGTGGAACCGTCTGCCCGCACATGCGCCGTTACACAGCTGGCGCAATGAATCTTCCGCCAGAGATGACGCCGGATCTACCAGCAGGTGCTCTCTCAACGGGCTATGGCGGTTTAGCTATTTTTCAGCGCCGGAGCAGGTTCCTCAAGCATGGGCAATTGAGGATTGCGAGGATGCCGTCGCAATGCACGTACCGTCAAACTGGCAGATGCAGGGGTTCGACACGCCCATCTATACCAATGTCACCTATCCCATCTCCGTTAACCCACCTTTTGTGCCGCAGGAAAATCCGACAGGTTGTTACTCGCTCACATTTGAAATGAATGACGCCTGGCTTCAGAGCGGGCAAACCCGCATCATCTTTGACGGCGTGAACTCGGCGTTCCATCTGTGGTGCAACGGGAAGTGGATAGGCTATTCCCAGGACAGTCGACTGCCCGCCGAATTTGACCTCTCGGCGGCATTACGCCCCGGGCAGAACCGCCTGGCGGTCATGGTATTGCGCTGGTGCGACGGCAGCTATCTTGAAGATCAGGACATGTGGCGCATGAGCGGCATTTTCCGCGATGTGACTTTGCTGCATAAACCCGATACCCGGATTGCCGATTATCACGTGGTGACGGACCTGAATAAGGAGCTGGACCGCGCGGTGCTGAAGGTTGATGTCGCGCTGGCAGGCGCTGGCTTTGCAGACTGCGAGGTGGTTTTTACCCTGTGGCGCGCGGAGGAAAAATGCGCCTGCGTTTCCCGGCGTCCAGGGTCAGCCATCGTCGACGAGCGCGGCAGCTGGGCAGAGCGCTTAACGGCGGCGATGCCCGTTGAACAGCCCGCGCTCTGGAGCGCTGAAACGCCAGAACTGTATCGCCTGACGATTGCGCTTATCAACCCGCAGGGTGAAGTGCTTGAGATTGAGGCGTGCGACGTGGGCTTCCGCCGCGTTGATATCAGCAATGGCCTGCTGAAGCTCAACGGTAAACCGCTGCTGATCCGAGGGGTTAACCGGCACGAGCATCACCCGGAAAACGGCCAGGTGATGGACGAAGCGACCATGCGCCGCGATATCGAAATCATGAAGCAGCACAACTTCAACGCCGTGCGCTGCTCGCACTACCCGAACCATCCGCTGTGGTACCGGCTTTGCGATCGCTACGGGCTGTACGTTGTTGATGAAGCCAACATCGAAACCCACGGTATGGTGCCGATGAGCCGCCTTGCAGACGATCCGCGCTGGCTGCCCGCCATGAGCGAGCGCGTGACCCGAATGGTGCAGCGCGATCGTAATCATCCCTCAATTATCATTTGGTCGCTGGGCAATGAGTCCGGGCACGGCGCAAACCACGACGCACTGTATCGCTGGGTGAAATCCACGGACCCGACGCGTCCGGTGCAGTATGAAGGCGGCGGCGCGAACACGACGGCTACCGATATTGTTTGTCCGATGTACGCCCGTGTCGATCAGGATCAGCCCTTCCCGGCAGTGCCTAAATGGTCAATCAAAAAATGGATCGGTATGCCGGACGAAACGCGTCCGCTGATCCTCTGTGAATACGCTCACGCGATGGGAAATAGCTTTGGCGGGTTCGCGAAATACTGGCAGGCGTTTCGCAGTCACCCTCGCCTGCAGGGGGGATTTGTCTGGGACTGGGTCGATCAGGCCCTGACGAAACAGGACGAAGCTGGCAACGCGTTCTGGGCCTACGGGGGAGACTTTGGCGATAAGCCGAACGATCGGCAGTTCTGCCTCAATGGCCTGGTATTCCCCGATCGCACGCCGCACCCGGCGCTGTACGAGGCGCAGCGCGCCCAGCAGTTCTTCACCTTTACGCGGGTCAGCACCTCGCCGCTGGTGATTGAGGTGCAAAGCGGCTACCTGTTCCGCCACACCGATAACGAAGTGCTGAGCTGGACGGTTGCCCGTGACGGGGACGTGCTGGCCGAGGGCGAGGTGACGCTCTTGATGTCGCCTGAAGGCACCCAGCGTCTGGAGATCGACCTGCCGGAGCTGAAAGCCGGGCCGGGTGAGGTCTGGCTGAACGTAGAAGTACGCCAGCCGCGGGCAACGCCGTGGTCACCGGCTGACCATCGCTGCGCGTGGGAGCAGTGGCCGCTGCCGGCTCCACTCTTTATTGCTCCGCCAGCTCCGGTGGGCGAGCCGCCGGTCTTGACGCAAAACGATCGCGTTCAGGAGATCTCCCATCGTCAACAGCGCTGGCAATTCGATCGCGCAACCGGAAATCTGACTCAATGGTGGCGAAATGGCGTTGAAACGCTGCTTTCACCTCTGACGGATAACGTCAGCCGCGCGCCGCTGGACAACGACATTGGCGTAAGTGAAGCGACGAAGATCGATCCGAACGCCTGGGTTGAACGCTGGAAAGCGGCGGGCATGTACGATCTCACCTCGCGCGTTCTGCACTGTGAGGCAGAGCAGCACGCAGACGAGGTGGTGGTCAAAACCCAGCACGTCCTTGAGTATCGCGGCAAAGCCCTGTTCATGAGCCGTAAAGTCTGGCGGGTGGACGAGCGAGGCGTTCTGCATGTCGATATTCAGGTCGATATTGCATCTGATATCCCGGAGCCTGCGCGCGTTGGCCTGAGCGTTCATCTTGCCGAAACGCCGGAAAACGTCTCCTGGCTGGGGCTGGGGCCGCATGAAAACTATCCGGACAGAAAGCTGGCGGCACAGCAGGGGCGCTGGACATTACCCCTGGCGGAGATGCACACGCCGTATATCTTCCCGACGGAAAATGGTTTGCGCTGTGATACGCGGGAGCTGACGCTGGGAACGCATCAGCTAAATGGCCAGTTCCACTTCTCGGTGAGCCGCTACAGCCAGCAGCAGCTGCGGGAGACAACCCATCATCATCTGCTCCGGGAAGAGCCGGGATGCTGGCTTAACCTCGATGCGTTCCATATGGGCGTGGGCGGCGACGACTCCTGGAGCCCCAGCGTTGCACCGGAATTCATTCTGCAGACACGTCAGCTGCGCTATACCTTCAGCTGGCAGCAGAACCCTTAACTGACCGTGGAGAGGCGGCCACAGAGCGTGGCCGCAGGCTTACGCCAGAATGCCGCTCAGGCCATGCAGGCTCATGTAAATTCCTACCACGGTAATCAGCGCAGCGGAGATCCACGGTGCCTTACGTGAGAATTCGCTAAACCCGGGCCAGCGTTTGGTCGCGTGCTTGAGGCTTAAGGCGGCAATCGCGCCGGAAGCGACCAGCGTTAACGCCAGACCAATACTGAAGCTGAACACCAGCGTCGCGCCGAGGGCGAAATGCTTCAGCTGCAGGCAGATCAGCAGCACGGTGATGGACGCCGGGCAGGGGATAAGTCCGCCGGTCAGGCCAAACATCACAATCTGTCCGGTGGTGACATTTTGACCGCTGAAGCGGCGGTTAATATCCTGCGCGTGAGCGCGCTGGTGGGCGTCCTGCCACTCTTCTTCAATCAGCGTGTGTTCGTGGTGATGATGATCATGATGGTGGTCATGTTCATGTTCATGTGCATGGTCGTGGTGGTGATGGCTATCATGGTCGTGATGATGATCGTGCGGCTGGCTCTCTTTCCAGGTTCGCCACGCCATCCACAGGGCGATCGCAACGATCAGCACCCCGGAGATCAGCTGGAACCAGGGTTCGGACGTATGCGCATCCCAGCCCCGACCAAACCATAATCCCGCCATCGCAACGAGCCAGACCACCGCCGTATGGGAGAGCGTTGCCGCCAGGCCAAGCAGTACCGCCTGTTTCAGCGTGCCGCGGATGGCAACAATAAAGGCTGCCATCATTGTTTTTGAATGGCCTGGTTCCAGGCCATGCAGCGCACCGAGCAGGATAGCGCTGGGAACAAACAGCCAGGCATTGCCCTGCTGAAGAAGTGAAGCAAAATCGGTCATGGGAAATTCCGGAGTGGAAAGCGTGCGGAGATACTACTCCCCCCCAGTAGCGTAATACTACCCCCCAGTAGAAAAATACTCAGGGGGAGTAGAGCGTGATATGCTTTAAAAGCTAAAAAATTAGGGATACAGAGATGTCACATACCGTTAGAGACAAGAAGATGTTACTGACTCGCCTGAAGAAAATTCAGGGGCAAAGCACCGCGTTGGAAAAAATGCTTAACAGCGATCACGAATGCGCCGAGGTGTTACAGCAGCTGGCGGCGATCCGCGGGGCGGTCAATGGCATGATGATGCAGGTGATCGAAGGACATTTAACCGATCACGTGGTGAAAGAGCCTGAAGAAGCGCAGCGTGAAGCCGATCTTGGCGTGGTGTTGCGGGTGATCAAATCCTATCTTAAGTAGCGTGCGTGCCGAGGTTATTTTCTGCCCAAAGAATAAATTCCGTTTTTGGCAGTGCCTTGCTGTAGTACCACCCCTGCCCGTACTGCACGCCGTGACGGTGTAGCCAGGCGAGCTGCCCTGCGGTCTCGATGCCCTCCGCCACCATCGCCAGCTTCAACGACTTTGCTATTTCAATGATGTGCGGCGTCACGTTTTTATACTCCAGCGCATCGACGAACGATTTATCAATTTTTAGCGTGTCGACGTCCAGATCCTGCAGATAGCTCAGGCTGGAATAGCCCGTGCCAAAATCATCAATATAGACAGGGTGCCCCGAACGGCGGAATGCGGCGATAGCCGGCGCGCTGATTTTGGGATCGGCAAAGCCGCGCTCGGTGAGCTCAAGGGCGATTTGTCGGGGTTGTATTTGCCACTTATTCAGTAGCTGACTCAGTAAAGGTGGCAGGATGCCGGAGGTTAAATCGGCAGGGGCGAGGTTAATGGAGATATGCTGATCGGGCTGGCGTTGCAGCCAGTGGCCCATATCTTCAAACACCTTTTCGATGACTAACTGCGTCAGCTGCGAGATGAGCCCCGTTTGCTCGGCAAGGGGGACAAAAATATCCGGCGAGAGGCTGCTTCCGTCTGGCTGCGGCCAGCGCGTCAGCGCTTCTGCGCCCACAATTTTTCCGCTACTGAGCGCCACGATGGGCTGATAGTGAACCACAAAATCCCGGCTGTTAATGGCGTCAAGCAGGCGATTGCGCGGCGACTGGATACGACGCAGGATCCGCAGGACAAACAGCGCGGCGAGCAGACTTATTAACATGCCGAACGGTAACCAGAAAAGAAGCTGCCGGTGCCAGGTTTCAGCCAGCGGTTTGAGCGTTGCCCATGCGACGACGGTAAATCCAAGCTCAGGTACAGACTTCATGACGTACATTGAACCGTTGTACTGCACGCTTTTGACATCCCGCTCCTGAACCATGTCGCGGATGTGAGAATTGAGCTTACTGCTGCTGGCGAATATGCGGTGTGTTGTAGTGCCTACCAGGGCGGCATCAATCGCTATCTCGCCGAAAGGGATAACGTCCACCAGCGAGGCAGGATCGACCATGACAAGGTAGTGGCCTTTTCCCAGCACTGCCATGTAGCGGTTAAACCCAAGATCGTTTTGCGTGGTCAGCCATGCGCTGTAACCATCTTCGGTAATGCGCATCGGTGGGGGGAAAGGGGGAGCATGACTGGTTTGCTCGAGGGAGGAGCAGAGCGGCTGGAGGTTATCGATATAAATCACTTCCTGAACATATCGCCACGAGAAAGCGACCCGGCGCATCTCTCTTAACTGCAACGGGCTACACGGCACCCCTTCAAAGGCCTGCAGGTGATCGAGCGCTTCTTTTGCCTGATCCACAACTCTGTCGGTTCTTACCAACACGCGTGACGCATAGTTATCCAGCGCATTGGCAAACTTATCTTCCGCCTGGCGATGGGCCAGCCAGATGCTCAGGCAAATGGGAACCAGCACAGAAAAGATAAGTATGCCAGTCACCAGACTGACCAGATGTCGGGTTTTCATGCTGTCGTGTCCTTCCTCGTATACCCGTTCCTGGGCATTGAGTTCCTTGCCTGAAGAGAAAGATTTTACCGCGAAATGATATAGTTATAGCACGTGGGCAGCCAGGTTTTCATTTTATCTCAGGCAAACGAGAAAATATCGCCCGGCGAGAGGGGGTTGTTTTTTCGAACTGGCCTGGATATTATTTTGTTATGTTATAACAAAACAAAAAGGATTTACGATGAAGCCTGATATCCATCCAGCCTATCGCACCGTGGTATTCCACGACACCAGCGCTAATGAATACTTCAAGGTTGGCTCAACCATTAAGACCGACCGCGAAATTGAACTCGACGGTGAAACGTATCCGTACATCACCATTGAGGTTTCTTCAAAATCGCACCCGTTTTATACCGGCAAGCAGAAAACGTTCTCCACGGACGGTAGCGCCGCGCGCTTCCGCAAGCGTTTTGGCGGTTTTCTCAATGCGAAGCGGGGCTAACCATGCAGGTACTTAACTCATTACGCAGTGCAAAGCAGCGTCACCCGGATTGCCAGATAGTCAAACGCAAGGGACGCTTATACGTGATTTGCAAATCTAATCCGCGCTTTAAGGCGGTTCAGGGACGTAAAAAAAGACGCTAGACGCGCGTTTCTCGCCAGCTTTCCAGGGATCTTTTCTGTTTGCCATCGGCAGTAAAATTGTCGGTGGCAAGCCAGCTTTCAAAGGCGCTCGCCAGCGCCGGCCACTCTTTGTCGAGAATAGAAAACCAGTCGGTATCCCGGTTACGGCCTTTTATGACCAGCGCCTGGCGAAAGCGCCCCTCAAACTGAAAGCCCAGACGCAGCGCTGCTTTACGGGAAGGCTCGTTCAGGCTATTGCACTTCCATTCATAACGTCGGTAGCCCAGGGTATCGAACACGTGCCGCATCAGCAGATATTGCGCCTCTGTCGACCCTGGCGTGCGGCTTAACAGAGGAGAGAAGTGAACGTGCCCCACTTCCACGACCCCGTTTTTAGGGTCGATCCGCATCAGGGACAGCGTCCCGACAGGAGACTCGGTCTGGTTATCCATAACGGTAAAGTGGATGGGATCGGATAACTCACTTACGCTCGCCACCCATTTGGCAAACTCTTCTGCGGTGGCATCGGGTTCACGCAGTAGCCACGTCCAGCTGCGGGTATCTTCGGCCAGGGAATAGGCGGAGAACAACGCGTGGGCATGTTCCACGCGCAGCGGCTCAAGCCGACAATAGTGACCCTGAAGGACCACCCGGGACGGGTATTGACGAGGTTGCCAGTCGATAAGGGCTTCGCCTACAGGCTGTCCAAACTCATTGAATGTATTCATTTTTATTTCCATGGCGTTGAAAAGAACTCCAGATTAGTGAATTGCTGGTTCCTTAAAAAGAACCACCAGGCTATGTTTTTCTGGTACCACCAGGAGGAAAGATGAATATACCGGGTGATGAGCTTTACACTTTGCTCCATGCTGCGCTGAAAAAGCGTGGGCATGAGACGCTCCAGCGCACGCTCTATCATGCTTTGCGGGAGGCGATACTGTGCGGCAGGCTTCGGTCCGGCAGCCTGCTGCCCGGTTCGCGAACGCTGGCGCAGCAGATCTCGGTTTCCCGAAACACCGTCAATGCGGCGCTGGACCAGCTCACGCTCGAAGGTTATTTGCTGCGTAACCGTCAGGGGACAAGGGTGGGGCAATTTGCTCATCGTACGATTGCCCGGACGCTGCCGGATCCTGACGTCAGGCTGACAAAACGTGTCGCCCTGCTGCCCGCCCCTGTGCCGCGCGACACTCCTGTGATGTCGTTCACGCCGGGAACGCCTGCCATTAACTATTTCCCCTTGCCGCTGTGGCGGCGATTGTACGATCGTGTTCTGCGCGAGGAGGGAAGTGCCCTGTTAGGCTATGGAGACCCGGCCGGTGAACTGTCTCTTCGGGCAGCGATTGCCCGGCATCTCGCCTTGTCCCGTGGTATCGACTGCGACGCCAGCCAGATTGTGCTCACCGAAGGTGCACTTGAGGGGGTCAATCTCTGCACGATGCTGTTAAGCGAGCCTGGCGATGTCGCCTGGGTAGAAAACCCTGGCTACAGCGGGGCAAAGAGTGCGTTTGTTAAAACCGGCCTGGCGATAACGGGAATACCGGTTGATGACGAGGGAATGTGCTGGGAAGGGCTGGATGCGCCTGCCCCCTCAATGATCTTTACATCGCCTTCGCATCAGTTCCCTTACGGGAGCGTGCTTAGCGCGCGGCGGCGGCTGGCGCTGCTGGACCTGGCCCGGCAGCACAACGCGTGGATCATTGAAGATGATTACGACAGCGAGTTCCGTTATGCCGGTGAGCCCGTACCGGCGATGCTGGGAATGGTTAACAATGCGCCCGTTGTGTATCTGGGGACGTTCAGTAAAACGCTGTTTCCGTCACTTCGCATGGGGTTCATGGTGTTACCGCCAGCGCTCGCTAAGGCGGTTCGTCCGGCCATCGGCTCGCTGTTGCGGGGTGGGCATCGTGCCGAACAGCGCACCCTGGCGCTGTTCATTGAAGAAGGTCATTACGCCCGCCACCTTGCCGCCATGCGTCGGCTGTACCGTAAACGCTACCGCCAGCTGCGGGAGGTGCTGGGCGCCGAGCTTCATTCTCCGCACCGCATTCTGGCAGGCGAAGGTGGGATGCATCTGACGCTGGCGATAGACGGTATTGACGACCAGAGGCTGGTGGCGAAGGCGAGAGCGTTTCAGCTGGCACCCGCTGCACTGAGCGGGTATTACCTGGAGGCGAAGCAGGGGCAAACCGGGCTGGTTTTAGGTTACGGTAATACCTCTGCTTCTCAGTTTGCGCCTGGGATCCGACGTCTGCAGGCGTTAATTACGCAGCAGCAGGGCGGGAAAGGGTAAAGACATCATAGAATGAGAGCTGTCCTTTGGTGGAGACCATTTTCTGCAGCTTCTCTTTTTGCCCGGCTTCAACTGCCGGAGAGTGCATGATGTTTTCGATCAGCTCCTCTGGCACGTAACGCGTGTTGTACCATTCGCCGTTATAGCAGACCCGAAAATCGAGCACGTCGATATCTTCGTAACGGTAGCGCGGATTCACGTCGAAAAAGAAAAAGGCGTTAAAGACGACAAACAGTACAACCAGCAGCCAGACGGAGTCCACCAGCGTTTCGGACTTCAGCATAACAATAAGCGTCGCCAGCCAGGCGGCATACATGGCGACAAACAGGCCAGGATGTTTGCGAATAAAGCTAATGCTAAAGCGCGGGCGATTATCGCGCTTTTCGCGGAGGTTAAGATCGTCGATGGTGGCGGTAAGCAGGCGCTGTATCTCGGTCATTTTTTGCCTTCATGAGAGTTGACAATACAGGGTGTCTGCCAATTTTAGGGGAGCCATCAGGCTGAAAAAAGTAACAGTCTGGCGCTAAAAGACTATAACAGTTGACTCCCCGCGACCTCACAGCGTTTTGATAATTTTTGCCGGGTTGCCGCCAACGACGACGTTAGCCGGGACGTCTTTCGTCACGACCGCGCCGGAGGCCACCACCACATTATCACCAATGGTGACGCCAGGGTTAATGACCGCCCGGCCACCAATCCAGACGTTATTTCCAATATTGACGGGTTTTCCAAACTCCACGCCGCTGTTTCGTTCCTCCGCATCCAGCGGGTGGGTTGCCGTATAAATATGAACACCCGGCGCGAGCATACAGTTATCGCCAATATGAACAGGGCAGACATCCAGCATCACGCAGTCGAAGTTAGCGTAAAAGTTTTTGCCCAGATAAATGTTATATCCGTAGTCGCAGCGGAAGCTCGGCTCTATATAAGCGCCTGCGCTTTGTCCGAGAAGTTCCGCCAGAATGTTCTGGCGTTCTGTTTTTTCATCAGGCGCAGTGTGGTTATAGCGGTAAACCAGATGGCGGGCCCGCAGTCGGTCAGCCCGTAATGTCTCATCGCCGGGGCGATAATGTTCACCGGCAATCATTTTCTGTTTTTCTAAGCTCACTGGAAACCTCTCTGGATGTTATTACCCCAGATTAATCGGAACAGGCCAGAAGGGGAACGTTCCCGGAAAGCCGATGTGACCATCGTCACAACATTGCTGTTGTTGAACGCGTTTTACACGGAGACCTGGCTTACGCACAGGGGGCATAACGGGATAGGTAAAACTCAGAACGAGGCGTAGAACTCTACAGACACCCTTCAAAGATTAACGGACAAATTTCCACACAGAAGTAGGGATTTTGTCATACAGCTTATTCATTGTTAGTTCAGCAAGACGATGGTCAGCGGCTGAATAAAATACCGCCAGTTCATTATCAGAAAGCTCGTATTTATTCTTTTCAATGACGCGTTCAAGCGTGTCAATTGACTGACAACGTCGTAAGCGCATCAAATAATCGATCTTTGTGAGTGGTTTATCAGACATAAATTCACCTTAGTAATTGTAATAATTTTAACAGGAAAGACTCACCGGGTTAGCTCTGCTCACGTTGACGAAACAGCGGAATAGCCGATTTCCCGATTTACGCCATTTTTGCAAATCCTGAGCGTTAATGCCGTAACTGCTGAACAACATAAAGGTGTCGTCCAGGTATTCATCAATTTGCTCAATGAGCTTATTATCTTCATTGTACTTAATTTTATAATTAAGTGCGAAGGTTGCGATATGCTCTATCAGCTCATTCAACTGTAAATTGATGGCAGACGTTGGATCGTTTACCCAGCCATGGTTACTTTCATCAAGATTGGCAAGGCAGTCATGGTACAAGGATTCGCAGAGAAATTTCAACTGCGCGATATCATGCCTTTTTGGCGAGTACTCGTCCATAGCGCATCCCCTTCTGAGTGATTTCTTACTCACCGAACATCATTGTCGGGATGGATACAACTGACTTAGCTACATGAGTGCTGTGTTCCTGATAACCTAACTATAAGCCACTCCTTCCTGGATTTCACCGCGCTATTACGAAAAATTACAAATAAAACCGCAGGCTGGGAGCGTGAACGCAAATGGTCGTCCTGGACTCAACGTTTTTATCCAAATTAACGACGGTGCTTTATCGCTTCCTTACGTTTCATTGGCTTAGCAAAAATGATGAGAAAAGTTTAGATTCAGACTTATCTTTGTAAGAACTTCTTATTAGGAATATTCCTAATACTTTAAGCGGGGAAATGAAATTAAAAAAATCCCGATTTCACCGATTAAGTTATCAATTAATTATGATATGTCTATTTAAGATGGCAGAAAATAAATTGAACCACAATAAGCGTAATTTATGATTTTTTCTGAAAATGAAAAAGGCCGCTAATGCGGCCTTTTTATCATGTGAAACCGGTATCAGTGAGGTTCTACCGAATGACTGTGTTCAACATCTTCATTCTTTCGGCTAAAGCGGCGGCGAACCACCACGAAGAACACCGGTACGAAGAAGATGGCCAATACGGTCGCGGTAACCATACCGCCCATCACACCAGTACCTACTGCGTTCTGCGCACCGGAGCCCGCTCCGGAACTGATAACCAGCGGCAGTACGCCGAGGATAAACGCCAGTGACGTCATCAGGATCGGGCGCAGACGCATACGAACCGCCTCAAGCGTCGCCTCAATAAGACCTTTGCCTTCTTTCTCCATCAGATCTTTGGCGAATTCAACGATAAGTATCGCGTTCTTCGCCGACAAGCCAATGGTTGTCAGCAGGCCTACCTGGAAGTAAACGTCGTTGGTCAACCCACGGAACGTCGCCGCAAGCAGCGCACCGATAACCCCGAGTGGAACCACCAGCATAACGGAGAACGGAATCGACCAGCTCTCGTACAGTGCCGCCAGACACAGGAAGACCACAATCAGTGAAATGGCGTACAGAGCAGGGGCCTGGTTACCGGACAGACGTTCCTGATAGGACATACCGGTCCAGTCATAGCCGATACCCGCAGGCAGTTTGCTCGCCAGCTCTTCCATCAGGTTCATGGCTTCACCGGTGCTTCGGCCCGGTGCGGCCTGACCCAGGATCTCCATAGACGGCAGACCGTTATAGCGTTCCAGACGCGGTGAACCGTATTCCCAGCGTGACGTTGAGAACGCCGAGAACGGAACCATCTGACCATTGCTGCCGCGCACGAACCAGCTGTTGATATCGTTCGGCAACATACGGTACTGCGCCTCTGACATCACGTACACTTTCTTCACACGACCGCGATCGATGAAGTCGTTAACGTAGCTACCGCCCCAGGCTGCGCCCAGCGTGGTGTTGATGTCACTGATGGATACGCCCAGCGCCTGAGCTTTTTCCTGATCGATGTCGATTTTGTACTGCGGCGTATCTTCCAGGCCGTTTGGACGTACGCCGACCAGCAGGTCAGGGTGTTTAGCGACTTCACCAAACAGCTGGTTACGCGCCTGCGTCAGTTTCTCGTGACCCAGGCCACCCTGGTCAATCAGCTGGAAGTCGAAGCCGGTCGCGGTACCCAGTTCAACAATCGCTGGCAGGTTAAAGGCGAAGACCATTGCATCTTTAATCTGCGAGAAGGTGCCCATTGCACGGCCGGTGATGGCTTCAACCTTGTTCTTTTCGCCCGGACGTTCAGACCAGTCTTTCAGAGAAACGAAGGCAATACCGGTGTTCTGACCACGACCCGCAAAGCCAAAGCCGTTAACCGCAAACACGGATTCAACGTTGTCTTTCTCTTTGGTGAGATAGTAGTCCGTCACTTCATCCAGCACTTTCTGGGTACGCTCTTGCGAGGCACCTGCCGGAAGCTGCGCCATCGTCAGGAACACGCCCTGGTCTTCATCCGGCAGGAACGAGCTTGGCAGACGAACGAACAGGAAAGCCATGCCCACCACGATGATGATATAGAGCAGCAGGTAACGACCGGTGCTGCGCAGGATGTTACCCACGCTGTCGGTGTAGTGGTGCGTGCTTTTATCGAACATGCGGTTAAACCAGCCGAAGAACCCTTTATGCTCGCCGTGACCGCCTTTCTGAATCGGCTTCAGCATGGTGGCACACAGGGCAGGGGTCAGGATCAACGCCACCAGCACCGACAGCGCCATCGCGGAAACGATGGTAATGGAGAACTGACGGTAAATCGCACCGGTAGAGCCCCCGAAGAAGGCCATCGGAATAAATACCGCAGACAGCACCATCGCGATACCGACCAGCGCGCCCTGGATCTGACCCATCGATTTACGGGTCGCTTCCTTCGGCGGCAGACCTTCTTCTGCCATCACGCGCTCGACGTTCTCTACCACCACGATGGCGTCATCCACCAGCAGGCCGATGGCGAGCACCATCCCGAACATCGTCAGGGTGTTTATCGAGTAGCCAAATATCGACAGGATCGCAAAGGTCCCGAGCAGAACAACCGGCACGGCAATCGTTGGGATAAGCGTCGCGCGGAAGTTTTGCAGGAACAGGTACATAACCAGGAAGACGAGGATGATCGCCTCAACCAGCGTCTTAACCACTTCGTGAATCGAAATTTTGACGAACGGCGTGGTGTCGTACGGGTAAACGATTTTCAGACCTGACGGGAAGAACGGCTCCATCTTCTTCAGCTCTGCGCGGATCGCCGTGGCGGTGTCCAGGGCGTTAGCGCCTGTCGCCAGTTTGATACCCAGACCGGAAGCCGGTTTACCGTTAAACTTCGCGATGATGTCGTAGTTCTCACCGCCCAGCTCGACTTTCGCCACGTCGCGCAGGCGAACCTGCGAGCCGTCCTGGTTCACTTTCAGCAGAATTTTGCTGAATTCATCGGCAGAGGTCAGACGGGTCTGCGCGATGATCGAGGCGTTAAGCTGCTGGCCTTTCACCGGCGGCGTACCGCCTAACTGACCGGCCGCTACCTGGGCGTTCTGCGCTTTAATCGCACTGATCACGTCAACCGGGGTCAGCTGGAAGTTGTTCAGCTTGTTCGGATCCATCCAGATACGCATCGCGTACTGGGAACCGAACAGCTGCACGTCACCCACACCGGAAGTACGGCTGATGGCGTCCTTCATGTTGGCGCCCACGTAGTCGGAAATATCCTCCTGCGTCATGGTGCCGTTGGTGTTGATAACGCCGACAACCATCAGGAAGCTGCTGGACGATTTCTCGACGCTCACGCCCTGCTGTTGTACTTCCTGCGGCAGCAAAGGCATCGCCAGCTGCAGTTTGTTCTGCACCTGAACCTGCGCAATGTCAGCATCCGTACCTGACTGGAAGGTCAGGGTGATCTGCACCGTACCGGTAGAGTCACTGTTTGAGGACATGTACATCAGGTTATCGATACCGTTCATGTTCTGTTCGATAACCTGGGTGACGGTGTCCTGCACCGTTTTCGCATCAGCCCCCGGGTAGGTTGCGGAAATTGTCACCGCCGGTGGCGCAATCGTTGGATATTGCGCGACAGGCAGCTTCAGGATCGCAAGTCCCCCGGCCAGCATGATGATAATGGCGATCACCCATGCAAATATGGGGCGATCGATAAAGAAATTAGGCATGTCTTAACGGCTCCTGTTTAAGTTAAGACTTGGTTTGTTCTGACTGGCCAGCGGCCGAAGCTTGTTGTTTATCGTCAGATTTCACTTCCTGTGCTTTAACCTGCGCGCCAGGACGAACTTTTTGCAAACCAGAAACAATTACGCGATCGCCATCTTTCAGACCTTCCGTCACCAGCCATTTATCGCCAATCGCCTGGGTGGCGGTGATATTGCGCGTTTCGACTTTGTCATCAGCCCCAACAACCAGCGCGCTCGCATCGCCGCGTGGCGTACGGGTCACACCCTGCTGTGGAACCAGAAGTGCGGTTGGATTTGTTCCTTCCTCCAGACGTGCGCGAACGAACATACCTGGCAGCAGATTTTTGTCAGGGTTCGGGAAAATCGCACGTAAGGTGATGGAACCGGTGGTCTGGTCGACCGTCACATCAGAGAATTCCAGGGTACCTTCCTGCGGGAACTTGATACCGTCGTTGGTAATCAGCTCCACCTTGGCTTTGCCGTTTTCCTGTTTCAGGGTGCCGTTAGCCAGCTCCTGTTTCAGGCGCAGGAAATCGTTGCTGGACTGCGTCACGTCAACGTAGATCGGATCGAGCTGCTGCACGGTCGCCAGCGCAGTGGTCTGACCGTTCTGCACCAGAGCCCCTTCCGTGACAGAAGACTTACCAATACGTCCGCTAATCGGGGAGGTCACTTTGGTATAGGCCAGGTTAATGCGCGCGGTTTCGACGGCTGCTTTGGCTGCCACCACGGCTGCGTTAGCCTGCTGTGCATCTGCCAGGGCGGTATCGTAATCCTGTTGGCTGATGTACTTAGTGCCGAGCAGTTTTTGGTAGCGGTTCAACGTCAGCTGAGCAATTTTAGCCGCGGCCTGTGCTTTAGCCAGATCGCCTTTCGCGCTTTCATAAGACGCCTGATAGGTTGCGGGATCAATCTGATACAGAGACTCACCGGCCTTCACATCACCGCCTTCGGTGAAGTTACGCTTCAGGATAATGCCGCTAACCTGAGGACGCACTTCCGCAATGCGGTAAGCATTTGTACGGCCTGGTAATTCGGTGGTGATTTGTAGAGGTTCAGATTTGAGCGTAACAACGCCTACTTCTGGCGCCTGCTGAGCTCCTTGTTGAGCCGGTTTGTCGTCACATCCTGTTAGCGCTAAGCTGCCTGAGAGCATCAGAACGACCGCCAGAGGCGTTAACCCTCTGTTTTTGTTCATATGTA
This sequence comes from Enterobacter sp. N18-03635, assembly GCF_004006055.1. NCBI lineage: Bacteria > Pseudomonadati > Pseudomonadota > Gammaproteobacteria > Enterobacterales > Enterobacteriaceae > Enterobacter > Enterobacter sp. N18-03635. Next base: position 1,070,965 of record NZ_CP034769.1, read on the forward strand.
AACCTCGAGTGTCCGATTTCAAATTGATCAAGGGTCCTGAGTCTAAAACCCATTGCTGCGTTTATATTATCGTCATGCTATGGTACATACATTCACAAATGTATGTAAATCTGACTCCTGTAAATTCACCCACCTATGGCACGAAAAACTAAACAACAAGCGCTGGAAACCCGACAACACATTCTGGATGTGGCAATACGTTTGTTCTCACAGCAGGGTGTTTCATCCACCTCGCTGGCGCAGATTGCTCAGGCTGCCGGTGTGACGCGAGGAGCGATTTACTGGCATTTTAAAGATAAGTCAGATCTGTTCAGTGAAATCTGGGAGCTTTCAGAGTCCAGCATTAGCGATCTAGAGAGTGAGTATCGGGCAAAATTCCCTGACGATCCACTCTCAGTATTGAGAGAAATATTAGTATATATCCTTGAAGCAACGGTAGTTGAAGAACGTCGCAGATTAATGATGGAGATTATTTTTCATAAATGCGAGTTCGTGGGCGAGATGGCGGTTGTGCAGCAGGCACAGCGCAGCCTAAGCCTGGAGAGCTATGACCGTATTGAACAGAACCTGAACCTGTGTATGCAGGCAAAACTATTACCGGCCAATCTCTTGACCCGACGGGCGGCAATCCTGATGCGCAGCTACATTTCCGGTCTGATGGAAAACTGGCTTTTCGCGCCGCAATCCTTTGACCTTAAAGAGGAAGCCCGCAGCTACGTGGCGATTTTACTGGAAATGCTACAGCTCTGCCCCACGCTGCGCAGCGACGCGCCTTCGCTAACGGCCTGATCCCTTTCCAGGATTTATCTCAGAGGATAACGTTCGCGCTATTCTGCTTTCGGCGAGCGTGATATTCTTCACGCCGGACTATTTTCGGTCATCTTCTGACATCATTCACAACTATGCTGCCCATCAATCGCTCGCAACATCCTGTTTTTGCATTGCTCTTTGCGATGCTGTTTTTCTTCGCCACGGCGCCGCTGACCTGGGCCCGCGCCGATAACAGCAACGATATTCCCTCGCGCGGCGATGTTCAGTCGCAGCTCGACACGCTGAACAAACAAAAAGATCTCTCCCCGCAGGAGAAACTCATCCAGCAGGATCTGACAGAAACGCTGGAAACGCTGGATAAAATTGAACGCGTAAAAGCAGAAACGGTCCAGCTTCGCCAGAAGGTGGCGCAGGCACCTGAAAACATGCGTAAGGCCACCGAAGCGCTGAATGCCCTCAGCGATGTGGATAACGACGACGAGACGCGCAAGACGCTCTCGACGCTCTCCTTACGTCAGCTCGAGTCCCGCGTGGCTCAACTGCTCGACGACCTGCAAACCGCACAGTCGGATCTCGCAACGTATAACAGCCAGCTTGTCTCTTTGCAGACCCAGCCCGAGCGCGTGCAAAACGCGATGTACGCAGCGTCTCAGCAGCTGCAGCAAATCCGCAACCGCCTCAACGGCACGACGGTAGGCGAAGGCACGCTGCGCCCGACGCAGAATACCCTGCTGCTGGTGCAGCAGACGTTGCTCAATGCGCAAATCGAACAGCAGCGTAAAAGCCTGGAAGGGAATACGGTGCTGCAGGACACCCTGCAGAAACAGCGCGATTACGTCACCGCGAATATTAATCGCCTCGAACACCAGCTTCAGCTGCTGCAGGAAGCGGTCAACAGCAAGCGCCTGACGCTAACGGAAAAAACCGCCCAGGAGGCCGTATCGCCTGACGAAACCGCCCGCATTCAGGCGAATCCGCTGGTGAAACAGGAGCTCGAGGCCAACCACCAGCTTAGCCAGCGCCTGATACTGGCGACCGAAAACGGCAACTCGCTGGTTCAGCAAAATATCAAGGTGAAGAACTGGCTGGATCGCGCCCTGCAGGCTGAACGCAACATCAAAGAGCAGATCGCGGTCCTGAAGGGCAGCCTCCTGCTGTCGCGTATTCTCTACCAGCAGCAGCAGACGCTTCCGTCCGCCGACGAGCTGGAGGACATGACCAACCGCATTGCGGATTTACGTCTGGAACAGTTTGACGTCAACCAGCAGCGCGATGCCCTTTTTCAGAGCGATACCTTTGTCGCCAAAATTGAAGAGGGGCATTCCAGCGACGTGAACCCGGAAGTGCACGACGCGCTGCTCCAGGTCGTGGATATGCGTCGCGAACTGCTGGACCAGCTCAATAAACAGCTGGGTAACCAGCTAATGATGGCCATTAACCTGCAAATCAACCAGCAGCAGCTGGTGAGCGTCTCGAAAAGTCTGCAGGAAATCCTGACCCAGCAGATTTTCTGGGTGAACAGCAACAAGCCGATGGACTGGGACTGGGTCAAATCCTTCCCTGAGACGCTGAAAACGCAGATCAAGAGCATGAAGATCACCGTAAACTGGGAGAAAGCCTGGCCTGCGGTAATGATTGCTTTCCTGGCCGGTTTACCGCTGCTGCTGATTGCCGGCCTGATCCGCTGGCGTCTGGGCTGGCTGAAAAAATACCAGGCGAAGCTGGCCTCCGAAGTAGGGCAGCTGCGCAACGATAGCCAGCTCCATACGCCAAAAGCGATTCTGATCGATCTCATCCGCGCCCTGCCGGTGTGCCTGATTATTCTGGCCGTGGGCCTGATTCTGCTCACCATGCAGCTCAACGTCAGCGATCTGCTGTGGGCGTTCAGTAAAAAACTGGCGCTGTTCTGGCTGGTGTTTGGCGTGTGCTGGAAGGTGCTGGAAAAAGACGGCGTGGCGGTGCGTCATTTCAACATGCCTGCGCAGCTGACCAGCCACTGGCGTCGGCAGATTGTGCGCATCAGCCTCGCGCTTCTGCCGCTGCACTTCTGGTCGGTTGTCTCTGAACTTTCCCCGCTGCATCTGATGGATGATGTGCTGGGCCAGCTGGTGATCCTGCTGAACCTGCTGCTGATTGCGATCCTGATGTGGCCGATGTGCCGCGACAGCTGGCGTGATAAAGAGTCCCACAATATTCGCCTGGTCACCGTGACGGTGCTGGCGATCATTCCGCTGGCGCTGATGGTGTTGACGGCAACGGGTTACTTCTATACCACGCTGCGCCTGTCCGGGCGCTGGATTGAAACGGTCTATCTGGTGATCGTCTGGAACCTGCTTTATCAGACCGTGCTGCGCGGCCTGAGCGTGGCGGCCCGCCGCATTGCCTATCGCCGCGCCATCGCGCGTCGTCAGCATCAGGTGAAAGAGGGGGCCGAAGGCGCTGAGCCGCAGGAAGAGCCGACCATCGCGCTGGAGCAGGTTAACCAGCAGACGCTGCGCATTACCATGCTGGTGATGATCGCCCTGTTTGCCGTGATGTTCTGGGCTATCTGGTCCGATCTTATTACCGTTTTCGCCTATCTCGACAGTATTACCCTCTGGCAATACAACGGTACCGAAGCGGGCGCTGCGGTCATGAAAAGCGTGACCATGGGCAGCCTGCTGTTTGCACTGGTGTCGTCGGTGGTCGCCTGGGCTCTGATCCGCAACTTGCCAGGCCTGCTTGAAGTGCTGCTCCTGTCACGTCTGAATCTCCGCCAGGGGGCGTCCTACGCCATTACCACGATCCTCAACTACGTGATCATTATTGTTGGGGCGATGACGGTCTTTGGCTCGCTTGGCGTCTCGTGGGATAAACTGCAGTGGCTGGCGGCGGCCCTCTCGGTCGGTCTTGGTTTTGGCCTGCAGGAGATCTTCGGTAACTTCGTGTCCGGCCTGATCATCCTGTTCGAACGTCCGGTACGTATCGGCGATACCGTCACTATCGGCACGTTCTCGGGAACGGTTAGCAAGATCCGTATTCGCGCTACCACCATTACCGACTTCGATCGTAAAGAGGTGATCATCCCGAACAAAGCGTTCGTGACCGAGCGTCTGATCAACTGGTCGCTCTCGGATACGGTAACGCGCGTGGTGATCCGCCTGGGCGTAGCCTATGGATCGGATCTGGATAAGGTGAAAGAGGTGCTGTTGAAGGCGGCGTCTGAGCATCCGAAAGTGATGCACGATCCGGCTCCGGCGGTGTTCTTTACCACCTTTGGGCCGAGTACGCTGGATCACGAGCTGCGTTTATACGTGCGTGAACTGCGCGACCGCAGCTACACGGTGGATGAGCTTAATCGCTCTATCGATCGTCTGTGTCGTGAAAACGATATTAATATCGCCTTCAACCAGCTTGAGGTTCACCTGCGTAACGAGAAAGGTGATGAGCATACGGAAGTGAAGCGCGACATTAAGGGCGACGACCCGACTCCGGCTTAATCTATTTTCCCTCTCCCACAGGGAGAGGGTTAGGGTGAGGGGGAAGTTTCCCCTCAAAATCCCGCCGCACAATCTCCAGCGCTTTAAGCACCGTCCCGGCGGGGATCTGATGATTCTCCAGCAGCATAATCAAATCGACGGCCAGCTTGACCTCATCGGGTGCATTTTCCAGTGACATGGGTGTGGCTCCTGTTAACGGGTCAAACGTTCAATGACGCGCTCAATTTCATCCAGCGCCTGACGGCAGCGGACGATGCGCCCTTCCAGCGCGCTAATCTCGCGCATCAATAGCTGCTGCTCTTCCAGCGTTTCGCTGTGGTTCAGACGCACCTCGCGTTCGCGCTTCATCTCAAACAGCCGGCGCTCAAACTCCTGGTTCTCCAGCCGCTTGCGCTGCCATTTACCGAGCCCCGGCGAGGCGCTGTCCCAGGCGCGCAGCGGCCAGGCGGTAATTTCGCGATGCAGGGCGGTGATCTGCTCAGTGAGATGCTCCGCAAGCCACGCCACCTGCTCCTGCCGTTCACTCTCCACCGCATGGCGAAGCTCGTCGAGGTTCGTCTGCGCTTCAGCAAGATAATCCTGAATGACGGTGCTGCGGGTACGAAAAAGCTGCCGGTCAAAGCGCGGCTTCAGCGTGACGTGCCCCATTAGCGGCGTGGCTTGCTCCCGCAGAGCAATCAGCTGATTTTGCAGCCTCTCAAGAAGCAGTGCTGTTTTCAAGGCGCTCTCCAGTGGTAAAGTAGCCGTTCAGTTTGATAACGATTCGCATTATGCAGCGTACTATTTTAATCATCATTGGCTGGCTCGCGGTAGTGCTTGGCACGCTGGGTGTGTTTTTACCCTTGCTGCCGACCACGCCATTTATCCTGCTGGCGGCCTGGTGCTTCGCCCGCTCGTCGCCGCGTTTTCACCACTGGCTGCTCTACCGCTCATGGTTTGGCGGCTATCTGCGGCACTGGCAAAAACACCGGGCCATGCCGCCCGGCGCGAAGCCGCGCGCGATCGCAGTGATCCTTATCACCTTCGCTATTTCATTATGGCTGGTGAAAATGATGTGGGTGCGGATCCTGCTGCTGGTCATCCTGATCTGTCTGCTTATCTTTATGTGGCGGATCCCCGTGGTTGATGAAAAGCAACAAAAGCACTGAAGCCTCATCATGGCTGTTGCAATTATCACGCGCAGCCAGTAAATTCGACCGTTTTCGAGCACAGGTGCGCCTGGTCAAAGGTTAAACAATTGTTGCCTTGGCCGACTCGTTGCGCGCTGTGAGTAACACTGTTTCATTTAGGCAAAACCGATGACCGCAACTGCACAGCAGCTTGAATATCTGAAAAACAGCATCAAAAGCATCCAGGACTATCCAAAGCCTGGCATTCTTTTCCGTGATGTCACCAGCTTGCTGGAAGACCCGAAAGCGTACGCGCTCAGCATTGAACTGCTGGTCGAGCGTTATAAAAACGCCGGGATCACCAAAGTAGTAGGTACCGAAGCCCGTGGCTTCCTGTTTGGCGCACCGGTTGCGCTGGCAATGGGCGTGGGTTTTGTGCCGGTGCGTAAGCCGCGCAAGCTGCCGCGTGAAACCATCGCAGAAAGCTACGAGCTGGAGTACGGCACCGATCAGCTTGAGATCCACGTTGACGCGATCAAGCCTGGCGACAAAGTGCTGGTGGTTGACGATCTGCTGGCGACCGGCGGCACCATTGAAGCGACCGTGAAGCTGATCCGCCGTCTGGGTGGCGAAGTGACCGACGCGGCCTTCATCATCAACCTGTTCGATCTCGGCGGTGAACAGCGCCTGGAAAAACAGGGTATTACCAGCTACAGCCTGGTGCCTTTCCCGGGTCACTAATCCCGGTTTTCACAACCTCGCTCAATGGGTGAGGTTGTGATAGCATTCCCCTCCATAAATTCACCTTCCAGCGTTGCAGAGCCTGCCCATGAGTTATCAGGTGTTAGCCCGTAAATGGCGACCACAAACCTTTGCTGACGTTGTCGGTCAGGAACATGTGCTGACGGCCCTGGCGAACGGCTTGTCGCTAGGTCGCATCCATCACGCCTACCTTTTTTCCGGCACCCGCGGCGTCGGTAAGACCTCTATTGCCCGTTTGCTGGCAAAAGGTCTCAACTGCGAAACCGGGATTACCGCCACGCCGTGCGGCGTGTGTGATAACTGCCGGGAGATCGAGCAGGGGCGTTTTGTCGATCTGATCGAGATCGACGCCGCTTCGCGTACCAAAGTGGAAGATACGCGCGACCTGCTGGACAACGTCCAGTACGCCCCGGCGCGCGGCCGCTTCAAGGTCTACCTGATCGATGAAGTGCACATGCTGTCGCGCCACAGCTTTAACGCTCTGCTGAAGACGCTGGAAGAGCCGCCCGCGCACGTGAAGTTCCTGCTGGCGACTACCGATCCGCAAAAGCTGCCGGTCACGATTTTATCGCGCTGCCTGCAGTTCCACCTGAAGGCGCTGGACGTTGAGCAGATCCGCGCGCAGCTTGAGCATATTCTTGATGAAGAGAAGATTGTCCACGAACCGCGCGCCCTGCAGCTGCTGGCCCGCGCGGCGGACGGCAGCCTGCGTGATGCGTTAAGCCTGACCGACCAGGCGATTGCCAGCGGTGACGGGAAGCTTTCCACCGAGGCGGTCAGCACCATGCTCGGCACGCTGGATGACGATCAGGCGCTGTCGCTTATCGAAGCGATGATTGCCGCCAACGGCGAACGCGTGATGTCGCTGGTGAATGCCGCCGCTGCCCGGGGTATTGAATGGGAAGGACTGCTGGTTGAGATGCTCAGCCTGCTGCACCGCGTGGCGATGCTGCAGCTTTCTCCGTCCGCCATCGGTGCGGATATGGCCACCATTGAACAGCGGATGCGTGAGCTTGCGCGCACCGTGCCGCCTGCCGACGTGCAGCTGTATTACCAGACGCTGCTGATTGGCCGCAAAGAGTTACCGTTCGCGCCGGACCCCAGGATGGGTGTTGAAATGACGCTGCTGCGCGCGCTGGCGTTTCATCCGCGTATGCCATTGCCGGAGCCGGAAGTGCCGCGGCAGTCTTTCGCGCCGGTCGCCCCTACGGCGGTGATGTCGCCGCAGCAGGTCCCACCGCAGACGACACCGCCGCCGCAGCAAAACGTACCGCTGTCGGATGCTACCAGTTCGGTGCTTGCCGCACGCAGCCAGCTGCAGCGTGCGCAAGGAGTAACCAAACCAAAAAAGAGTGAACCGGCAGCGCCAGGAAGAGCGCGGCCGGTGAACAACGCCGCGCTTGAACGACTGGCCTCGGTAACGGAGCGCGTACAGTCGCGTCCGGCACCGTCCTCGCTCGAGCAGAAAGCCCCGGTGAAAGAAGAGGCTTACCGCTGGAAGGCAACCACCATCACCGAAGCGGTGAAGGAAGAGGTCGCCACGCCGAAAGCGCTGAAAAAGGCGCTGGAGCATGAAAAAACGCCGGAGCTTTCCGCGAAGCTTGCCGAAGAGTCCATCGCGCGCGACGCCTGGGCCGCCGAGGTCAGTAAGCTCCAGCTGCCGAAGCTGGTCGAGCAGGTCGCGCTGAATGCCTGGAAAGAGCAGGACGGCAATCAGGTACGTCTGCACCTGCGTCCAGGCCAACGGCACCTCAATTCCCCTGGCGCGCAAAAGGCGCTGGCCGAGGCGCTCGCCGCATTACAGGGTGCGCCGGTTGAATTGACTATCATTGAAGATGATAATCCGGCAGTGAAAACGCCGCTCGAGTGGCGCCAGGCCATTTATGAAGAGAAGCTCGCGCAGGCGCGCGAGGCGATAATTGCGGATAACAACATTCAGACCCTGCGCCGGTTCTTCGACGCCGATCTGGATGAAGAGAGTATTCGCCCCATTTGATCGTGAGTCTGACTTACGGTTGTAATCCCTTAAACGTGAAAGAAGAGAGAAGCCTATGTTTGGTGGAAAAGGCGGTCTGGGTGGCCTGATGAAGCAGGCTCAGCAGATGCAGGAAAAAATGCAGAAGATGCAGGAAGAGATCGCTCAGCTGGAAGTCACGGGTGAGTCCGGAGCCGGTCTGGTCAAGGTGACCATCAACGGTGCGCACAACTGCCGTCGCGTTGAAATCGACCCGAGCCTGCTCGAAGACGACAAAGAGATGCTGGAAGATCTGGTTGCAGCCGCGTTTAACGATGCTGCGCGCCGTATCGACGAAACTCAGAAAGAGAAAATGGCCTCCGTTTCCAGCGGCATGCAGCTGCCGCCTGGCTTCAAGATGCCATTCTGATGCAAACCAGTCCGCTGCTCACGCAGTTAATGGAAGCACTGCGCTGCCTGCCGGGCGTTGGTCCGAAGTCGGCGCAGCGCATGGCGTTTACGCTATTGCAGCGCGACCGCAGCGGCGGGATGCGCCTGGCGCAGGCTTTAACCCGCGCCATGTCAGAAATTGGTCACTGTGCGGATTGCCGTACCTTTACCGAGCAGGACGTGTGTAACATCTGCACGAACCCGCGTCGTCAGGAAAACGGCCAGATTTGCGTGGTGGAGAGTCCGGCGGACATCTACGCCATCGAACAAACCGGGCAGTTTTCCGGGCGCTATTTCGTGCTGATGGGGCATCTCTCCCCGCTGGACGGTATTGGCCCGGACGATATCGGTCTTGACCGCCTTGAACAGCGTCTTGAGTCCGAAACGATCAAAGAGGTGATCCTCGCCACTAACCCCACGGTGGAAGGGGAGGCAACCGCCAACTATATCGCCGAGCTGTGCTCGCAGTATGGCGTTGACGCCAGCCGCATCGCCCACGGCGTGCCGGTCGGCGGCGAGCTGGAGATGGTGGACGGCACCACGCTGTCACACTCTCTGGCCGGACGTCACAAGATTATTTTCTGACCAAACGGAGGCTGCGCGCGCGGCCTCCGCTTGAAAATTTCCCCCCGTATCCCCATCTCTCACTCAACGTTTTAAAACCCCATTAAATGGCATTGTTGAGGTCGACATAGATGAAAGGACAAGAAACCCGTGGTTTCCAGTCAGAAGTAAAACAGCTTCTGCACCTGATGATCCATTCCCTGTATTCCAACAAAGAAATTTTCCTGCGTGAGCTCATTTCCAACGCCTCGGATGCGGCGGACAAGCTGCGCTTTCGCGCGCTGTCTAACCCGGATCTGTACGAAGGCGACGGCGAGCTGCGCGTGCGCGTCTCGTTTAATAAAGAGAACCGCACCCTGACCATCGCCGATAACGGCATCGGGATGAACCGCGACGAGGTGATCGACCACCTCGGGACCATCGCGAAATCCGGCACCAAGGCGTTCCTGGAGTCCATGGGCTCAGACCAGGCGAAAGACAGCCAGCTGATCGGCCAGTTCGGCGTCGGTTTCTACTCGGCGTTCATCGTGGCGGATAAAGTCACCGTGCGCACCCGCGCGGCGGGCGACAGCGCTGAAAACGGCGTGCTGTGGGAATCCAAAGGGGAAGGCGAATACACCGTTGATGACATCACCAAAGCGGACCGCGGCACCGAAATCACCCTGCACCTGCGTGAAGGCGAAGATGATTTCCTGAACGACTGGCGCGTGCGCTCCATCATCAGCAAATATTCCGACCATATCGCCCTGCCGGTTGAGATTGAAAAACAGGAAGAGAAAGACGGTGAAACCATCGTTTCCTGGGAGAAAATCAACAAGGCGCAGGCGCTGTGGACGCGCAACAAGGCTGAAATCAAGGACGACGAGTACAACGAATTCTACAAGCACATCGCCCACGATTTTACCGACCCGCTGACCTGGAGCCACAACCGTGTGGAAGGCAAGCAGGAGTACACCAGCCTGCTGTACATCCCGGCACAGGCGCCGTGGGACATGTGGAACCGCGATCACAAGCACGGCCTGAAGCTGTACGTGCAGCGCGTCTTCATCATGGACGATGCCGAGCAGTTCATGCCGAACTACCTGCGCTTCGTGCGCGGTCTGATAGATTCCAACGACCTGCCGCTGAACGTCTCGCGTGAAATTCTGCAGGACAGCGCCGTCACTCGTAACCTGCGCAACGCCCTGACCAAACGTGCGCTGCAGATGCTGGAAAAACTGGCGAAAGACGATGCGGAAAAATATCAGACCTTCTGGAAACAGTTCGGTCTGGTGCTGAAAGAAGGCCCGGCTGAAGACATGGCGAACGTTGAAACCATCGCCAAACTGCTGCGCTTCGCCTCTACGCACACCGACTCCTCCGCTCAGACCGTGTCGCTGGAAGAGTACGTCTCCCGCATGAAAGAAGGGCAGGAGAAGATCTACTACATCACTGCCGACAGCTACGCCGCGGCGAAGAGCAGCCCGCACCTGGAGCTGCTGCGTAAGAAAGGCATCGAAGTGCTGCTGCTTTCTGACCGCATCGACGAGTGGATGATGAACTACCTGACCGAGTTCGACGGTAAGGCGTTCCAGTCCGTTGCCAAAGCCGACGAGTCTATCGACAAGCTGGCGGATGAAGTTGACGAAAGCGCGAAAGAAGCCGAGAAGGCGCTGGAGCCGTTCGTTGAGCGCGTGAAAACCCTGCTGGGCGACCGCGTGAAAGAGGTGCGTTTCACTCACCGTCTGACCGACACCCCGGCCATCGTCACGACCGATGCCGACGAAATGAGCACCCAGATGGCGAAGCTGTTCGCGGCAGCGGGCCAGGCGGTACCGGAAGTGAAATATATCTTTGAGCTTAATCCGGATCATCCGCTGGTGAAACGCGCGGCGGATACCCAGGACGACGCCCGCTTTGCCGAGTGGGTTGAACTGCTGCTGGATCAGTCCCTGCTGGCCGAACGCGGCACGCTGGAAGATCCTAACCTCTTCATTAAACGTGTGAATGCGCTGCTGCTGGCGTAATTGACCACGCCTCCCCTGGTCTTCTCCCTCTCCCTGTGGGAGAGGGCCGGGGTGAGGGCAACAGACCGCACGACTCCAAATAATCACCCCTCATTAACCGTTTCAGCCTTCCTCCCTTCCTTGAGCGATGCCCGTTCTGGTGGTATTGTTTAGCGCTTTTGAAAAATTGAAACGACTTTTGAGGGGATTTTCGCAATGCGTATTATTCTGCTTGGCGCTCCGGGCGCGGGTAAAGGAACTCAGGCTCAGTTCATCATGGAGAAATACGGTATTCCGCAAATCTCCACCGGTGATATGCTGCGCGCCGCTGTTAAATCTGGCTCCGAGCTGGGTAAACAGGCGAAAGACATCATGGACGCAGGCAAGCTGGTGACCGACGAGCTGGTGATTGCTCTGGTTAAAGAGCGCATTGCTCAGGAAGACTGCCGTAACGGCTTCCTGCTGGACGGCTTCCCACGCACCATTCCTCAGGCTGACGCCATGAAAGAAGCGGGCATCAACGTGGACTACGTTCTGGAGTTCGACGTACCGGACGAGCTGATCGTTGACCGCATCGTTGGCCGTCGCGTACACGCTGCTTCTGGCCGTGTTTACCACATCAAATTCAACCCGCCTAAGGTTGAAGGCAAAGACGACGTGACCGGCGAAGAGCTGACCACCCGTAAAGACGATCAGGAAGAGACCGTGCGTAAACGCCTGGTGGAATACCATCAGATGACCGCGCCGCTGATCGGCTACTACACCAAAGAAGCGCAGGCGGGTAACACCAAATACGCCAAAGTTGACGGCACCAAAGCCGTGGCTGACGTACGTGCAGAGCTGGAAAAAATCCTCGGCTAATCGCGCGCCTCTCACCCGGGCTCCCGGGTGAGAAATATTCTCATCTTACCTATTACAGCAATGGGTTTCGTTTAAACGCATTTCCGCTACAATTGACAACCTATCAAATGGTTAAGAGGCGTGAATGAGTCAGGCGAAAACCGGCATCCTGCTTGCCAATCTGGGCACTCCAGAAGCACCTACATCAGACGCGGTAAAACGCTACCTGCGACAATTTTTAAGCGACACGCGCGTCGTGGATTTCCCGCGACTGCTGTGGTGGCCGCTGCTGCGTGGCGTCATTCTGCCGATTCGTTCCCCGCGCGTCGCCAAACTTTATCAGTCCGTCTGGATGGAAGAGGGCTCGCCGCTGATGGTCTACAGCCGTCGCCAGGAAAAAGCGCTGGCCGCCCGCCTGCCGGAGATGCCCGTCGCGCTCGGCATGAGCTACGGCAAACCCTCTCTGGAAAGCGCGGTGGAATCACTGCTGGCGCAGGGCGTGGACCATATCGTCGTGCTGGCGCTCTACCCGCAGTACTCCTGCTCGACCGTGGCCGCCGTCTGGGACGAGCTGGCCCGCATACTGGCGACCCGCCGCCGCATTCCGGGCGTGACCTTTATTCGCGACTACGCGGATAACGAGCTCTACATCAAGGCGCTTGCTAACAGCGCGCGCGCGTCGTTTGAAAAACACGGCGAGCCTGATCTGCTCCTGCTCTCCTATCATGGGATCCCGCAGCGTTTCGCTAACGAAGGGGATGATTACCCGCAGCGCTGTCGCGATACCACCCGCGAGCTGGTCTCCGCCCTTGGCCTGCCGCCGGAGAAGGTGATGATGACCTTCCAGTCGCGCTTCGGCCGCGAGCCGTGGCTGACGCCGTACACCGATGAAACCCTCAAAATGCTTGGCGAGAAGGGCGTGAAGCACATCCAGGTAATGTCGCCGGGCTTCTCGGCTGACTGTCTGGAAACGCTGGAGGAGATCGCGGTGCAAAACCGGGAATTTTTCCTGGAGGCTGGTGGCGAAAAGTACGAGTACATTCCGGCGCTTAACGACTCGCCTGAGCACATCGACATGATGGTCTCGCTGGTAACGAACGGTCGCTAATCGCACTTCGGGCCGGGTTTGTGCTACCATTCCCGGCCCATATTCTTCGTACAGTTCAGACCATGAAATTTCCCGGTAAACGCAAATCCAAACACTACTTCCCCGTCGATGCCCGCGATCCGCTCCTGCAGCAAATCCAGCCAGAAAATGAAACCAGCGCGGCCTGGGTCGTCGGTATCGACCAGACGCTGGTGGACATTGAAGCGAAAGTGGATGATGCGTTTGTCGCCCGTTACGGTCTGAGTGCCGGCCACTCGCTGGTCATTGAAGACGACGTTGCCGAAGCGTTGTATCAGGAGCTGGTGCGCGAAAACCTGATTACCCACCAGTTCGCCGGCGGTACCATCGGCAATACCATGCACAACTACTCCGTGCTGGCCGACGACCGCTCGGTGCTGCTCGGCGTGATGTGCAGCAACATTGAAATCGGCGGCTATGCCTACCGCTATCTCTGCAACACCTCCAGCCGCACCGATTTGAACTACCTGCAGGGCGTCGACGGCCCGATTGGCCGCTGCTTTACCCTGATCGGTGAATCCGGCGAGCGCACCTTCGCCATCAGCCCGGGTCATATGAACAAGCTGCGCGCCGAGAGTATTCCGGAAGAGGTGATTGCGGGTGCCTCGGCGCTGGTGCTGACTTCCTATCTGGTGCGCTGTAAGCCGGGCGAGCCGATGCCGGAAGCGACCATGAAGGCGATTGAGTACGCGAAGAAGTACGACGTGCCGGTCGTTCTGACGCTGGGTACTAAATTCGTTATCGCCGATAATCCTGAATGGTGGCAGGCGTTCCTGAAAGAGCACGTCTCGATTCTGGCGATGAACGAAGAAGAGGCCGAAGCGCTGACCGGCGAAAGCGATCCGCTGCTGGCGTCTGACAAAGCGCTGGACTGGGTGGATCTGGTGCTCTGCACCGCGGGCCCGGTTGGGCTGTATATGGCAGGCTTCACGGAAGAAGAGAGCAAACGCAAAACCCAGCACCCGCTGCTGCCCGGCGCGATTGCCGAGTTTAACCAGTACGAGTTCAGCCGCGGCATGCGTTATAAAGATTGCATTAACCCGCTGCGCATCTACTCGCACATCGCCCCTTACATGGGCGGACCGGAGAAGATCATGAACACCAACGGCGCGGGCGACGGTGCGCTGGCCGCGCTGCTGCACGACATTACCGCCAATGCCTACCACAAAACCAACGTGCCGAATTCCAGCAAGCATAAGTTCAGCTGGCTGACCTATTCGTCGCTGGCGCAGGTATGCAAGTACGCCAACCGCGTAAGCTATCAGGTGCTGAACCAGCACTCACCGCGCTTAACGCGTGGCCTGCCTGAACGGGAAGACAGCCTCGAAGAGGCTTATTGGGACAGGTAAAATCAAAACGGCAACCCAGGTTGCCGTTTTTAGTGTTTATTCCCTCTCCCTGTGGGAGAGGGCAAGGGTGAGGGGACCAGATCGCACCAAACTTACCCCGTCACCGCCTCTTCAACCGGTGGTTTCTCCAGCAGCGTCAGCATGGTGTTAGCAATCTCGCGCTCGCCCATCACCACCTTATCTGCACCGCGCTCGGTAATGTACTCCACCTCGTCGTCATAGTGCGCCCGGGCGATAATCTCAATCGTTGGGCACTTCGCGCGCGCGGAGGCCACAATCTCACCCGCTTCATAGCCGTTGGGTATGGTCAGCAGCAGCCAGCGGGCGCAGTCCAGATGCGCCAGATTCATGATCTCTTCGTTCGCCGCGTTGCCCAGTACCGCACGAATACCGCGCTCGCGAAGCTCGTCGACGCGGGTGCGTGAGGTTTCAATCACCACCAGCGGAATGCCCTGCGCCATCAGCTTCTCGCCGAGCAGGCTGCCCACGCGGCCAAAGCCGACCAGCAGGGCATGATTGCAAATATCAACCGGGATCTGCTTCTCTTCTTCAATGGCTTCTTCAAGCGTCTGCTCTTCCAGCGTTTCGGTTTTATCGAGGTATTTTTCCAACAGGGCAAACAGCACCGGGTTCAGCATAATCGACAGGATCGCCCCCGCCAGCACCAGGTTTTGTCCCGCCTGCGGCAGCAGGTTCAGGGCCATGCCCAGACCGGCCAGAATAAAGGCGAACTCACCGATCTGCGCCAGGCTGGCGGCAATGGTCAGAGCCGTCCGCGGGGAGTGGCCAAACATCCGCACCAGGAAGAAGGCGGCAAGCGACTTACCAAAAATAATGATCGCCAGCGTGCCCAGCACGGCCAGCGGCTGCTGGATCAGCACCAGCGGATCGAACAGCATCCCGACGGAGACGAAGAACAGCACGGCAAACGCATCGCGCAGCGGCAGCGTGTCGTGCGCCGCACGGTGGCTCAGCTCTGACTCGTTTAACACCATCCCGGCGAAGAACGCACCCAGGGCAAAGGAGACATCAAACAGCTCAACGGCACCAAAGGCGATACCCAGCGCCAGCGCCAGCACGGAGAGGGTGAACAGCTCGCGGGAGCCGGTCGCCGCGCTGCGGGACATGATCCACGGTACCAGACGGCGGCCCACCAGCATCATGATGGCGATAAACGCCACCACTTTACCGATGGTGATGCTCATATCCAGCGCCAGCGAGGCGAAGCCGACGTTGTCTTTTTCCATCATTCCGGCGACGGCGGGCAGCAGCACCAGCGTCAGGACCATGACCAGATCTTCAACAATCAGCCAGCCAATCGCGATCTGCCCGCGCTGGCTGTCAATCAGTTGTCTCTCCTCAAGCGCGCGCAGCAGCACCACGGTACTGGCGGTTGAGAGACACAGCCCAAATACGATGCCGGTCATCAACGACCAGCCCAGCACGGCCGAAAGCGCCATCCCAAGCAGCGTCGCCACCCCTATCTGGGCGATCGCTCCCGGTATGGCAATCGACTTTACCGCCATCAAATCCTTCAGGGAAAAATGCAGACCGACACCAAACATCAGCAGAATCACGCCCAATTCCGCCAGCTCAGGGGCCAGTTTGGTATCCGCAACAAAACCTGGGGTAAACGGTCCCGCCAGCACACCTGCCAGCAGATAACCGACAAGAGGAGAAATACGCAGTTTATTGGCAATCATGCCGAGGATAAAAGCGAGCACAAGTCCACCAACAATGGTGGTGATAAGCGGTGTGGCGTGGTGCATTCCGTCTCCTTTCGTTGTGGGTGTTCCTTTTTGGTGAAAAACCAAAAAACCGAGTAATAGTTTATGACAATTTTTACCCTTATGTTTATGAATAATTGTTGAAGTTTGAATAAAACAGCAATATGCACGTAAAAAAGCGCATTTTGATAAATTCAGCGAGTGGAGAAAGAAGAAACCCTTATGGCATCAGGGTGTCAGGCAGCCAAAGTCAAACTTTGGCTGCCCGTAATTTACGCTTTGTGGCGGTTATCAGGCAGGAATATGGTCAACATCCCAAGAAGTGGCAGGAAAGCGCAGATTTTATAAACCAGGAAGATGCTGGTGTGATCCGCAACCATCCCTAACACCGCTGCACCCAGCCCGCCCATGCCGAAGGCAAAACCGAAAAAGAGTCCGGAAACCATACCGATACGGCCAGGCAGCAGCTCCTGGGCATAAACCAGAATGGCGGAAAACGCGGAGGCGAGGATAAAACCAATAATCACGGTTAAAATGCCCGTCCATTCAAGGCTGGCGTACGGCAAAATGAGGGTAAAGGGCGCCACGCCGAGGATAGAGCCCCAAATGACATATTTCCGCCCGATCTTATCACCCACGGGCCCGCCAATGACCGTACCGGCCGCGACGGCGAACAGGAAGGCAAACAGGTGGATCTGCGCGTTTTGTACCGATAATCCGAATTTTTGCATCAGATAAAAGGTGTAATAGCTGCTGATGCTCGCCATATAGAAGTATTTCGAGAAAATCAGCACCAGCAGGACGGAAACCGCCAGGATAACCTTATTGCGCGGCAGGGGATTGATAACCTTCGCTTTAGGTTTTCCTTTATTCACGCGATGCTGAGCGGCATACCAGCGGCTAATCTGTGCCAGCACGATAATCGCCAGCAGCGCGGCCAGAACAAACCACGCCACGTTGCCTTTACCGTACGGGGCAATAATCACCGCGGCCAGCAGCGGGCCGAGAGAGCTACCAAAATTACCGCCCACCTGGAAAAGTGACTGCGCCAGGCCATGACGACCGCCGGACGCCATGCGCGCCACGCGGGAAGACTCCGGATGGAACACGGACGAGCCGGTGCCTACCAGCGCGGCGGCAATCAGCACGGCTTCAAAACTCCCGGCCATGGCCAGCAGCACCAGCCCGCTTAAGGTAAAGCACATGCCAACCGGCAGCGACCACGGCATCGGGTATTTATCCGTCCAGTAGCCCACCACCGGCTGCAGCAGCGAGGAAGCCAGCTGGAAGGTCAGGGTGATCATCCCGATCTGCACGAAGGTTAACGAAAATTCGGACTGCAGCAGCGGGTAAATTGCCAGAATCAACGACTGGATCATGTCGTTGAGCAGGTGCGAGAGACTGATTGCGCCTAAGACTTTAAAGGAGGTGCGCGACGCCGGCGCGCCCGGAACGGGCTGAGTTGATTCACTGATTGCCATAGAGAGAAGTACCACGTCTTTAGTTATTAGAGGTGCAGGGTGTAATTATTATCCGACTAACATACCCGCCCGGGACATTTGAAGAAAGTCGCAATTCCGAAAACTTATTTGTCTATTCTTATTAGTCACTGTAATTTCTGCCTTTGTCTATTGGTCAGGGAGAGAGAAGATGAAGTTAATGAAGCGGGGCGTCGCGCTGGCGCTCATCGCGGCGTGGGGTCTGGTAAGCCTGCCCGCGCAGGCGTATGAAAAAGACAAAACCTATAAAATCACCATTCTGCATACCAACGACCACCACGGCCATTTCTGGCGCAGTGAATACGGCGAATATGGCCTGTCGGCACAAAAAACGCTGGTGGATGGAATACGTAAAGAGGTGGCGGCCCAGGGGGGCAGCGTGCTGTTGCTCTCAGGCGGCGATATCAATACCGGCGTGCCGGAATCCGATTTGCAGGACGCCGAGCCCGATTTCCGCGGCATGAACCTGATTGGCTACGACGCGATGGCCGTCGGTAACCATGAGTTTGATAATCCGCTGAGCGTCCTGCGTCAGCAGGAGAAATGGGCCAAATTCCCGTTCCTCTCTGCCAACATTTACCAGAAAAGCACCGGCGAACGCCTGTTCAAGCCGTGGGCGCTGTTTAAGCGTCAGGATCTGAAGATCGCGGTCATCGGCTTAACCACCGACGATACGGCGAAAATTGGCAACCCTGAGTTCTTCACCGATATCGAATTCCGCAAACCGGCAGACGAAGCGAAGCTGGTGATTCAGGAGCTGCAGCAAAACGAAAAGCCGGACGTGATTATCGCCACCACGCACATGGGGCACTACGACAACGGTGAGCACGGCTCCAATGCGCCGGGCGACGTGGAGATGGCGCGCAGCCTGCCGGCGGGCTCGCTGGCGATGATTGTGGGTGGTCACTCACAGGATCCGGTATGCATGGCATCCGAGAACAAAAAGCAGGTGGACTATGTCCCGGGGACGCCGTGCGCGCCGGACCGTCAGAACGGTATCTGGATCGTACAGGCGCACGAGTGGGGCAAATACGTGGGCCGGGCGGACTTTGAGTTCCGTAACGGCGAGATGAAGCTGGTTCATTATCAGCTCATCCCGGTCAACCTGAAGAAGAAAGTGACCTACCCGGACGGGAAAAGCGAGCGCGTACTTTACACGCCAGAAATCGCTGAAAACCAGCAGATGCTCTCCCTGCTGACGCCGTTCCAGAACAAAGGCAAGGCGCAGCTGGACGTGAAAATCGGCACGCTGAACGGGCGTCTGGAGGGGGACCGCAGTAAAGTTCGCTTCGTGCAGACCAACATGGGGCACCTGGTGCTGGCGGCGCAAATGGCGCGCACCGGGGCTGATTTTGGGGTGATGAGCGGCGGCGGTATTCGAGATTCCATCGAAGGTGGAAACATCACCTATAAAGACGTTCTGAAGGTGCAGCCGTTCGGCAACGTGGTGGTTTATGCTGACATGAGCGGAAAAGAGGTCATTGACTACCTCACCGCCGTGGCGCAGATGAAGCCGGATTCCGGGGCCTATCCGCAGTTTGCCAACGTGAGCTTTGTGGCGAAAGACGGCAAGCTTAACGACCTGAAGATCAAAGGCGAACCGGTTGACCCGGCGAAAACCTACCGTCTGGCGACGTTAAGCTTTAACGCCACCGGCGGCGACGGCTATCCGCATATTGATAATAAGCCGGGATACGTGAATACCGGCTTTATCGATGCGGAAGTGCTGAAGCAGTATATCGAGCAGAATTCGCCGATTGACGTGAATGCGTATGAGCCGAAAGGTGAGGTGAGCTGGCAGTAGTGCGGTTGTGTTGCCGGGTGGCGACTTCGCCTTACCCGGCCTGCATTCGAATCGTAGGCCCGGTAAGCGCAGCGCCACCGGGCAATTTGCTCAATCCCGTCGCGCAATATCCGCAAACTTCGCGTCCAGCATTTTCGCCAGATCGCCCGCCGCCAGCTCAATGTCCAGCCCGCGTTTGCCGCCGGAGATAAAGATGGTGTCAAACTCCTGTGAAGGGGCATCGATCAGCGTCGGCAGGCGTTTTTTCTGTCCGAGCGGACTGATCCCGCCCACCAGGTAGCCCGTGGTGCGTTGCGCCACCATCGGATCCGCCATATCCACCTTCTTCGCCCCCAGCGCTTTGGCGACCTTCTTCAGATCCAGCTGTCCTGCCACGGGCGTCACCGCGACGGCGAGGTGCTTCATATCGCCGTTCACCGCCACCAGCAGCGTTTTATAAACCTGGTCAGCGTTCAGCCCCAGCTTGCGCACCACTTCATCACCAAAGTTGGTTTCATTCGGATCGTGATCGTAGGTGTGGATCCGGAAAGAAATGTTGTTTTTTTCGAGTAATTTAACGGCGGGAGTCATAGCTATCCTTCTTACGACAGACAATTCATGCAGCCAGCATACGCCTGACGTTTGTCTAAAAAATAGCACCATCTTGCGCAATAGTATTGGCAGTGATGGTCACTTTGAGCGACAATCGGCTCAACCGAAGGTCTCCTTCGGCATAATAAAAACGATGAAATTCCTCTTTGACGGGCCAATAGAAATATTGGCCATTTTTTTACTTCAGCAACGACGGTAAATTCCCTTCCCCGTACAAATGTAACGCCCCAACCGCCACCACGTAATGCCCCGCAGGTAAAGCATGCAGTGTCTCTCGCCAGGCTTTGTTACGCGCATTCATCAGCACATCATACAGCGATTCGCTGAACGTTGACGGTAACGCTAGCCTGCCGTCCGCGGGCGGCGCATCCAGCCACCAGCCAATCATCGTTTGCAGCAGGCGCGCGTTGGTGTGCCAGTGGGTCAGCGTATCATCCAGCAGCATCAGACCGTCGTCGGGAAGCTGTCGCAGGAGCGCAATCTGGCTGTTCGTTCCTTCCAGCTCGATGATGGGCAGGCTGCGCGCCCTTGCCGCGTTCAGCAGCTGGTAATCAATGCCGTAGTCACCGCGCAGGCCCAGACGCTGCGCCTGCGTGGCCTGCAGTACCATCGCGATTTGCCACAGCGGCAGGGTATCAATCATGGAGAGCGATACGCCCGTCTCATCGGCGACGCGCGTCAGTTCCGCAAGCTTGGCATTATCCAGACGTTCCGCCAGGCTGAGATCGCTTTCGAGCCCGGCAAACGGCGACTCCTGACCCGAAATGTCCGCCTCAACGACCAGCGCGTCGGCGTGTTTAAGCAGTTTTATCAGGCCCGGAGGCAGGGGAGACATATCCTGCGTGCCCATATGGATGCTGCCGACCAGATGCAGGTGCTGCCCGCCGGGAAGCGAGATATCCAGACCGGGCCAGGCATAACGGCGAGGAAAGAGGGCGCGAAACGATGTTTTTATACGATGAAACAGACCCATACGCGCTCCATGAACGGAAAGGTTCATGCTAGCGCGTACGGGTACAAGGTTCAATCCTTCGGTTTAAAGCGCAGCAGGCGGTTGGCGTTACTTACCACGGTAATGGAGGAGAGCGCCATCGCCGCACCCGCGACCACTGGATTAAGCAGCGTACCGGTCAGCGGCCACAAAATGCCGGCAGCAATCGGGATGCCGAGCGAGTTGTAGATAAACGCCCCCAGCAGATTCTGCTTCATGTTGCGCAGCGTGGCTTTTGAAATGGCCAGCGCGTCGGCAACGCCCATCAGGCTGTGGCGCATCAGCGTGATGGCAGCGGTTTCGATGGCGACATCGCTCCCGCCGCCCATAGCGATCCCTACGTCCGCCTGGGCCAGCGCCGGGGCATCGTTAATGCCGTCGCCGACCATCGCCACCTGACGGCCCTGACGTTGCAGTTTCTTGATGGCGTCCGCTTTGCCGTCCGGCAGTACGCCTGCAATGACCTCATCAATTCCGGCCTCTTTCGCGATGGCGTTGGCGGTGGTGGGGTTATCCCCGGTCAGCATCACCAGACGGTAGCCCGCACGGTGCAGGCGCTGTAAGGCATCCACGCTGTCCTGGCGAAGCGGATCGCGTACGGCCAGCAGCGCGGCGGCTTTGCCATCCACCGCCAGCAGAACCGGGGTGGCGCCCTGTGACGCCTGCGCCTTCAGCTCGTTTTCCAGCGCGGCGGTATCAACACCGTTTTCATTGAGCAACGCCTGGTTGCCCAGCAGCAGCGCGTGGCCTTCTGCTTCACCGCTCACGCCGAGCCCGCGCAGGGTGCGGAACTGATTCACCTGCGGCAGGGCAGACGCATTCGCTTTATCGAGAATGGCGCGCGCCAGCGGATGGCTTGAGCCTTGCTCCAGCGCGGCGGCAAGCCGAAGCGCCTCTTCTTCGGTAATGCCAGCGGTCGTAACGGCGACCACCTGTGGTTTACCTTCGGTCAGCGTGCCGGTTTTATCAAACACCAGCGTGTCCAGGGTGCTGGCCCGCTGCAGCGCGTCCGCGTCCCGCACCAGTACGCCAAATTCGGCCGCGCGGCCTACGCCGGAGATAATCGACATCGGCGTCGCGAGGCCTAGGGCGCACGGACAGGCGATGATCAGCACCGTGGTGGCGATTACCAGGGTATACACAATCTGCGGTGCCGGGCCGAAAAAATACCAGATAGCCGCGCTCAGCAGGGCAATGCCGACCACCACCGGCACAAAAATGGCCGAGATTTTATCAGCAAGCTGGCCAATCTCCGGCTTGCTGCTCTGGGCCTGGCGCACCATGCGAATAATACGCGACAGCGTGGTGTGGCTGCCGACGGCACTGGCGGTAAACAGCACGCTGCCGTCCTGCACCACCGTACCGGCATGCACGGCGTCGCCATCTGATTTCTGCTGGGGAATAGGCTCCCCGGTCAGCATCGCTTCATCCAGCCAGGCTTCGCCCTGGGTTATCTTGCCGTCAACGGGAACCCGATCGCCCGTGGTCAGACGCAGCGTCATGCCGGGCTGAACCTCGGCCAGCGGAACGCTCTTTTCCCCCTCGTCCGTGACCACGCGGGCCGTCGGCGGGGTTAAATCAAGCAACCTTTCCAGCGCTTTCGAGGAGCGCTGGCGGGCGCGGGCTTCCAGCATATGGCCTAAGTTGATCAGGCCGATAATCATTGCGCTCGCTTCATAATAGAGATGCCGCGCTTCCATCGGGAACCACTGTGGCCAGACGTTCACGCTCATCGAATAGAGCCACGCCGCGCCGGTACCGAGCGCAACCAGCGTATCCATCGTCGCGGTGCGGTTTTTCAGGCTCTTCCAGGCGCTGGTATAGAAATGACCGCCCGCGAATACCATCACCGCCAGGGTAATCAGACCGATCGCCAGCCACAGGGTGCGGTTGTCAGCGGTGACCATCATGTTGTCACCCATCATGCCCCACACCATCACCGGAATACCCACCAGCATGGCGACGATGGCCTGCCAGCGGAAGCGCTTCATGGTGGCGATAGCCGTTTCCTGCTGGCGCTCGCGACGCTCGGCATCGTCTTCGATGGCCTCCGCGCCGTAGCCCGCTTTCTCAACGGCCTGCACTAATTCTGCGGCGGAGGCACTGCCCATAACCAGCGCAGTACGCTCCGCAAGATTGACCCGTGCCTGGGCGACGCCCGGTACCGCCTGCAGGGCGTTTTGTACCCGGGAGACGCAGCTGGCGCAGCTCATGCCGTTGATCAGCAGCTGTTGGCTGTCATCAATATCATCCGCTGCCGGAAGCTCAGGAGTGGCCGCTGTCAGTGCTTCCGACGGGGATGATGACTCTGCCAGCGGTTTAGCCTTTGGGTGGCTTAACTCCGCCCCGTAACCGGCCTGCTTGATGGTATCGATCAGCGCATCCGCGCTGGCGCTGCCGGTCACGGCCGCATGATCGATAGTCACGTCAGCGTTTTCCACATCAGGGCGCTGTTCCAGGCTTTCTTTAACGCGTTTGACGCAGTGGCCGCAGGAGAGGCCGTCCAGCGTCAGGTCGATAGTGTGAGACATAACAAAACTCCCGTATAATGAACTGGTCAGTAGTTGACCGGAGTAACGCTTTTCGCTAACTGTTATGAAGGTTAAACCTTCCATCAAGGGGAAGGTCAAGGGGGAATTGTGAATATCAGTGACGTGGCAAAAAAAACCGGCTTAACCAGCAAAGCGATCCGCTTTTATGAAGAGAAGGGGCTGGTCACGCCGCCGCTGCGCAGTGAAAACGGCTACCGCAGCTACACGCAGCTGCATCTGGATGAGCTGACGCTGCTTCGCCAGGCAAGACAGGTCGGTTTTAATCTGGAAGAGTGCGGCGAGCTGGTTAACCTGTTCAACGATCCGAAGCGTCACAGCGCCGACGTGAAAAAACGCACCCTGGAAAAAGTGGCTGAAATTGAACGCCACATCGTCGAGCTGCAGGCGATGCGCGAACAGCTGCTGCAGCTCGCGGACTCCTGTCCGGGGGATGACAGCGCCGACTGCCCGATTATCGATAATCTTGCCGGCTGCTGCCACCGTAAAACCCTCGCTTAGCAGGCTTTCACCCGCAGGGTAATGCCTTCCACGGCAATGACCTCCACCCGCGTGCCGGCGCTGAGGTCATCGTCGGCCACCACCGGCCACGAGCTGTCGCCCACCCGCATGTGTCCGCGTCCGTTCACCAGCGCGGTGTCGAGCGTAAAACGCTTGCCGACAATCTGCTGTCCGCGCTGGTTAAGGTGGGCGTCGACCGGTTTCTGCTCTTTGACCCGCCGGTTAAGCCAGCGCCACCACAGCCAGGCGGCCACCAGCGTCAGCGCGGCGAACAGCGCGCCCTGCCACGCCCAGTCCAGGGGAAGGATCCAGACCAGAAGACCCGTAATGACGGCGGCAACACCGCTCCAGAGCAGGTAGCCGTTGCCGCCCAGCATCTCCGCCGCCAGCAATAAGCCACCGAGGCTTAGCCAGAAGGCGTGAGGATGTGCAACGATGAGCTCAATCATTTTTTACGCTCGTTTCCGCTGTCCTTGATCAGTTCGGCTATGCCCGCGATAGAGCCCATCAGGCTGCTGGCGTCCAGCGGCATCATCACCACTTTGCTGTTGTTCGCCGAGCCAATCTCTTTCAGCGCGTCGGTATATTTTTGCGCGACAAAGTAGTTCACGGCCTGGATATCACCGGCGGCGATTGCCTCGGACACCATCTGGGTGGCGCGGGCTTCCGCTTCGGCTGAACGTTCACGCGCTTCCGCCTGCAAAAACGCGGACTGACGGTCGCCTTCCGCTTTCAGGATCTGCGACTGTTTTTCACCTTCCGCTTTGAGGATCTCCGCCTGACGTACCCCTTCGGCTTCCAGAATATAGGCGCGCTTGGTTCGCTCGGCCTTCATCTGGGCGTTCATGGAGGCAATCAGCTCCGCTGGCGGGCGCACGTCGCGGATCTCAATACGGGTAACTTTGATCCCCCACGGGTTGGTGGCCTCATCGACAATGTGCAGCAGACGGGTGTTGATGCTGTCGCGCTGGGAAAGCATCTCGTCCAGCTCCATCGAGCCGAGCACGGTACGGATGTTGGTCATCGTCAGGTTGACGATCGCCAGCTCCAGGTTGCTGACCTCATAGGCCGCTTTCGGCGCGTCAATCACCTGAATAAAGCAGACGGCGTCGATGGTGACGTTGGCGTTATCCTTGGAGATTACTTCCTGGGACGGAATATCCAGAACCTGCTCCATCATGTTGATCTTGCGACCAATTCTGTCCATGAACGGAACAATCAGGCTTAAGCCTGGCTGGAGGGTATTGGTGTAGCGACCGAAACGCTCGACGGTCCACTGATAGCCCTGAGGGACAATTTTGACGCCTGCGCCCACAATAACCAGCGCAACGAAAATAAGGACAGGAACAACGATAAGCATAAAAACCTCCTGTTTTGCATGCTGTGATGAGTGAAAGTGTGTGTTTATTGCTCGTAAGTATAGGTAAAGTCAGAGATGAATCCATCACCCGCTTCGGCAATGGCTTTGGATAATCCCTGGTAGTACTTCTCCAGCCCCAGCGCTTCGATACGCTGGATCTGTTCGCGAATGGGGGCGCAGAACAGAACGGCATTTCCCGCTTCAACGCGCTTGTTATTGGGAGGAAGATCGCCCGCGATGGCCTTGAACCACGTTCTGATACCCTGCTTTAAATTATGCGGCGCTTTAGTCAGGTTATCCATGCCCGTCAGAACCTGCAGGGTGGGAAACTCATCGGCCAGCACGGCGGTTTTCATGCGCGCAAAGAACTGGCTGAACAATTCAAACGATCCCAGATCGGTGACGCGCGGTTTGGTCGTTTTACCGTTTTTATTGCCGATTTTCCCTGCGGCTGACGCTGCGGCCGGAACCGCATTCACCTTTTCCAGCTCCAGCCCGAATAACAAATTACAGTGCGCACGGCGCTCTTTCAGCGGGTAGGACATCAGCACGTCAATGAATTGGGTGGCCTTTACATCCGCAAGATCGTGGTTGATAAGCCACTGGATACGAGAAAATTCAGCCGGAGAGACGAACCAGTCGGGTACCTCATTGAAACGTTTGGATTTTCCCTTGCCGTCAAATTCCAGGAAGTGTGTCCCGTTGTCGAAGGCGAAATAGCAATTTTTGAAACTGCCGATCGTGGTGTTCACGATAAGCGCCTTCTTAACAAAATCCACCACCTCTGCACCGATGACAAAACGCGTGAGTTCCGACGATTTGATGACTTCCATTAATGTTTCGACATCAGGAACACCAGGCTTCAGGGAAGGAAACTCATAAAAGATATGTGCCATGCTGCTTACTTCCTGTAGTGATGGTGGAGACAAATGACAAACAAAAAGTTTAACACTTGCTTTAGCGTGAGGCTATTCGCGCTGTGCGGGCGAAAGGATTATGCTACAGGCGGTTATTACACGAAGCGGTTAACGGAAGCGCAATGAACGATAAAAAAAACCTTTTGCATCTCAGGGACGTCGGGTTTCGAGTCGGGGAAAACACGATCCTGCAGCACGTCGGGTTTAGCCTGTCGCCGGGCGAGTTTAAATTAATCACGGGTCCCTCAGGCTGTGGGAAAAGCACGCTGCTGAAGATTGTGGCTTCACTCCTCAACCCGACGGAGGGAGCCATTCTGTTTGAAGGCGAGGATATCGCGTCGCTTTCCCCGGAAAGCTATCGCCAGCAGGTCTCGTACTGCGTGCAAACGCCCGCGCTTTTTGGCGATACGGTTTACGACAACCTGATTTTCCCGTGGCAAATTCGCAATAAAACGCCGGAGCCGGAAACGTTTACCCACGATCTGGCCCGCTTTGGCCTGGCGCAGGAGACGCTGACCAAATCCATCAACGCGCTGTCGGGCGGCGAAAAGCAGCGGGTCTCGCTGATCCGCAACCTGCAGTTTTTGCCGAAGGTGTTGTTGCTGGACGAAATCACCAGCGCGCTCGATGACGTCAACAAGCGCAACGTTAACGAGATTATTCATCGTTACGCCCGGGAGCAGAACATTGCCGTGCTGTGGGTGACGCACGACGCTAACGAAATAACCCATGCGGATGACGTGATTATGCTCCAGCCGCACGGCGGAAAAATGCAGGAGGCAAACCGTGGGTGAACATAACATTACCAACGAATCTCTGGCCTTTTCGATGGTGCTGGTGCTGATTGCGATTGTGGTCAGCTACCGGGAAAAGCTGGGGCTGGAAAAAGATATCGTGTGGAGTATCTGCCGCGCGGTGGTTCAGCTCATCATCGTCGGCTATGTGCTGAAGTATATCTTCAACGTTAACCACGCGGTGCTGACGCTGCTGATGGTGCTCTTTATCTGTTTCAACGCGGCGTGGAATGCGAAAAAGCGCAGTAAATACATAGATAAGGCCTTTATCTCGTCGTTTATCGCCATTACCACCGGGACGGCGCTCACGCTGGCGGTGCTGGTGCTCTCCGGCTCGATTGCCTTTACGCCGATGCAGGTTATCCCTATCTCCGGGATGATTGCGGGGAACGCCATGGTGGCCGTTGGGCTCTGTTATAACAATCTCGGCCAGCGCTTCAGCAGTGAACAGCAGCAGCTGCAGGAGAAATTAAGCCTGGGAGCGACGCCTAAAGTGGCCTCGGCGCGGCTGATCCGTGAGAGCATTCGCTCATCGCTGATCCCAACGGTAGATTCAGCCAAAACGGTGGGGCTGGTGAGCCTGCCGGGCATGATGTCGGGGCTGATTTTTGCCGGTATCGATCCGGTCAAAGCGATTAAGTATCAGATCATGGTGACGTTTATGCTGCTCTCCACGGCAAGCCTGTCAACCATCATTGCCTGCTACCTGACCTATCGGAAGTTCTACAACACGTGCCACCAGCTGGTGGTAACGCAATTAAAGAAAACGGGTTAAGCCTGTTTTCCAGGCCCGGTAAGCGTTAGCGCCACCGGGCATTTTTTTGTTAGTAGAGCAACGCGTACAGCTGACGACGATACTTCGACGCCAGCGCGTCTCCGGTGCCCAGCGCGGCCAGAATTTCCTGGAACATCTTGCGCGCCTGACCGTCTGCTGCTGCCAGGTCTTTTTGCAGGTGGCTGAACAGCAGCTCCAGCGCCTCTTCGTTACGCCCCACCTGGTGCAGCTGCAGCGCCAGCTGGCTTGCCAGCGCGGCATCGGCCGGGTTGTCGGCAACCTGCTGCTGCAGCTGCTGAATTTCCGGGGTGTCCGCGGCCTGTTTCAGCAGCTCAATCTGCGCGACCAGACCCTGATAGCGGGTGTCCTGATCCTGCAGCGGAACCGTCTTGAGTACGGCTTCCGCGTCTTCTGAACGGTGCAGGGCGATCTGCGTTTCCGCCAGCAGCAGGCCAATCTGGCTGTTCTGATTCGACAGCTGCCACGCCTCTTTGAGCAGCGGCAGCGCCTCGTCGTATTTACCTTCCTGCATCAGCGCCATGCCTTCCTGCGCTTTCAGCTCTTCTTCACGCGGCAGCACTTTATCCAGCAGGGCGCGGATAGCCTCTTCCGGCTGCGGCCCCTGGAAACCGTCAACGGGCTGGCCGTTCTGGAACAGATAGACGGTTGGGATGGCGCGCAGACCAAACTGAGACGCCACCATCGGCTCGGCGTCACAGTCCAGCTTGGCGAGAATGAACTGACCGTTGTACTGCGCGGCAAGGCTTTCCAGCACCGGCGTCAGCTGCAGGCAGTGTTGGCTGCGTTCAGACCAGAAGTAGAACAGGACCGGTTTGGTCATCGACTGTTCAAGAGTCTGTTGCAGGTTAGCTTCTGTGATATTGACGATATTCTGTACGGACATGCGGCTTTCTCTTTTGTCGGTTTGTTCTTTACATGGGGATGAGCGTCGTCGCTTCAACTCAACCGTGCAAAATTTTGTCCATTATCCGGCCCGGCAGCAGGCGCTTTAACCAGCCTACGGCGTGGGTGACCAGCGTTACCGGATAGCGCATTTTGGGATGTTCACTCTCAAAAGCATGGCGCACTTTGGCTACCACCGCCTCTGGCCCGAGGGTAAAACGCGCGGCGATGCCGGGGTTTTCGACCGGTTTATCCGCCTGCGTCTGGTTCACGTTTTCGGTAAAGCGGGTGCGGATCGGGCCGGGCTCAATCAGGCTGACCTTAATGCCGCTGTGGCGTAACTCCATGCGCAGAGCGTCGGACCAGGCCTCCAGCGCATATTTGCTGGCGGCGTAGGCGCCGCGGCCCGGGGTGGAAATCAGTCCCATCACCGACGACGTCATCACGATGCGCCCTTCACCGTGCGGCAGCATCGCGGGGAGCAGACGCATGGTGAGCTGATGCACGCCGAAGAAGTTGGTCGAAAACTGCTTCTCCAGCGTTTCGCGGGAGAGGGTATCCAGCGGGCCATACACGCCGTAGCCGGCATTATTAAAGAGCCCGTACAGACGATTACCGGTCAGCGCGATCACCTCATCGGCGGCGCGCTCAACGCTTTCCGGCGAGTCCATATCCAGCAGCACGCCGGTAAAGCCCAGACCGTTCATGCGTTCGACGTCGTCAGGTTTACGACAGGCCGCCAGAACCCGAAACCCCTGGCGCTTCAGTTCGAGCGCGCTTTCCAGGCCGATTCCACTGGAACATCCTGTAATTAAGACCGATTTTTGCATAACTTTACCTGTCAGGATCTCCGCTTAATCAGGAGTCATGTTTAACTAAAGGAGCCAGCCGCGTTGCCATCCAGTCGGCAATAAACGGCTGCGCATCGCGATTGGGGTGGATCCCGTCGTCTTGCATCCACTGGGGTTTGAGATAGACCTCTTCCATGAAAAATGGCAGCAGCGGAATATCAAACTCTTTGGCAAGCTTAGGGTAGATCGCGCTAAAGGCCTCATTATACCGACGACCGTAGTTGGCGGGCAGGCGAATTTGCATCAGCAGCGGCTGGGCGTTTGCCGCCTTGATGTCCTGCAAAATGGTGCGCAGCGTTTGCTCGGTTTGCTGAGGCTGGAAACCGCGCAATCCATCATTACCGCCAAGCTCAACCAGCACCCAGCGCGGCTTATGCTGTTTGAGCAGCGCAGGCAGGCGCGATAAACCCTGCTGCGAGGTATCGCCGCTGATGCTGGCGTTGATTACAGACGTTTTGCTCTGCCATTTGTCATTGAGCAGGGCGGGCCAGGCCGCGCTGGCCGCCATGCGATAGCCTGCGCTCAGGCTGTCGCCGAGAACCAGTAACGTGTCCGCTGCCGCCGCGCGGAAGGTCATCAGAATCAAAAACAGGAAGGGCAAATGCCAGCGGAAAACAGTGTTGAAGTTCATCATCTTAAGAAGTCCGTCGGTCAGGGGGAGCACGAGCTTTCCATCCTTACCGGAGTTGAACTCGTTGTCAAACGCGCTGAAACCATCGCGCTGATTGGCGAATCCGGTTCCGGCAAGTCCACGCTGCTGGCGATTTTAGCCGGTCTGGACGACGGCAGTAGCGGCGAGGTCCACCTTGTCGGGCAGCCGCTGCATCAGCTTGATGAAGAGGCGCGGGCCGCGCTGCGCGCGCGTCACGTTGGTTTTGTCTTTCAGTCCTTTATGCTGATCCCGACCCTGAACGCGCTGGAAAACGTTGAGCTCCCGGCGCTGCTGCGCGGTGAAAATAGCCGTGAAAGCCGCGCTCACGCGAAGGCGCTGCTGGAGCAGCTCGGTCTGGGTAAACGTCTCGACCATCTTCCCGCCCAGCTTTCCGGCGGTGAACAGCAGCGCGTGGCGCTGGCCCGCGCGTTTAACGGCCGCCCTGAGGTGCTGTTTGCCGATGAGCCTACCGGCAACCTTGACCGTAAAACCGGGGACCGGATTGCCGACCTGCTGTTTTCGCTCAACCGCGAGCATGGCACTACGCTTATCCTCGTGACCCACGATCCGCAGCTCGCGGCGCGCTGCGACCGTCGCCTGCGGCTGGTCAACGGTGTGCTGCAGGAGGAAGCATGATTACCCGCTGGTTCTGGCGCGAGTGGCGCTCGCCCTCGCTGCTGATTGTCTGGCTGGCGCTCAGCCTGGCGGTGGCCTGCGTGCTGGCGCTCGGCAGCGTCAGTGACCGCATGGAAAAAGGGCTCAGCCAGCAGAGCCGGGAGTTTATGGCGGGAGACAGGGCGCTGGAAAGCTCCCGCCCCGTGTCGTCGGGCTGGATTGAAGCAGCGCGCAAAGAAGGGCTGAAGGTGGGGGAACAAATCACCTTCCAGACCATGACCTTCGCGGGCGACACGCCGCAGCTGGCGAGCGTCAAGGCCGTCGATGATATCTACCCGATGTACGGTGACTTACAGACCAGCCCGCCGGGATTAAAGCCAACGCCCGGTACGGTGCTGCTGGCATCGCGTCTGATGGCGCTGCTGAACCTGAAACCTGGAGACAGTATCGACGTGGGCGACGCCACGCTGAAAATCGCCGGAGAAGTGGTGCAGGAGCCCGACGGCGGTTTTAACCCGTTCCAGCTTGCGCCTCGCCTGCTGATGAACACCGCTGATGTCGCGGCCACCCATGCCGTACAGCCGGGCAGCCGCGTCACCTGGCGCTATAAGTTTGGCGGCACGCCCGCCCAGCTTGTCGCGTATGAAAAATGGCTTCAGCCGCAGCTCAAACCAGAGCACCGCTGGTACGGGCTGGAGCAGGATGAGGGGGCGCTGGGTAAATCTCTGGAGCGCTCTCAGCAGTTCCTGCTGCTTTCGGCCCTGTTGACCCTGCTGCTGGCGGTGGCGGCGGTGGCCGTGGCGATGGGGCACTACTGCCGCAGCCGCTACGACCTGGTGGCGATCCTCAAAACCCTCGGGGCGGGCCGGGCGCAGCTGCGCAAGCTGATTGTCGGCCAGTGGCTGATGCTGCTGGTCCTGTCCGCGCTGACCGGCGGAATAATGGGGCTGCTGTTTGAAAAACTGCTGATGGTGATGCTGAAACCGGTGCTCCCGGCCGCACTGCCGCCGGCCAGCCTCTGGCCGTGGCTGTGGGCGATGGGCGCGATGACGGTGATCTCGGTGCTGGTGGGGCTCCGACCCTACCGCCTGCTGCTCGCCACTCAGCCGCTGCGCGTGCTCCGCAACGATGTCGTGGCGAACGTCTGGCCACTGAAATTCTACCTTCCGGTGATTATTGCGGTGACGGTAGGGCTGCTGGCGTGGCTGATGGGCGGCAGCACGCTGCTGTGGGCGGTGCTGGCCGGAGCGGTTGTGCTGGCGCTGCTGTGCGGCGTGCTGGGCTGGATCCTACTCAACCTCCTGAAAAGGGTGACGGTAAAATCGCTGCCCGTGCGCCTGGCGGTCAACCGACTGCTGCACCAGCCCTGGTCTACGCTCAGCCAGCTGTCGGCGTTCTCGCTGTCGTTTATGCTGCTGGCGCTGCTGCTGGTGCTGCGCGGCGATCTGCTCGATCGCTGGCAGCAGCAGCTTCCACCGGAAAGCCCGAACTATTTCCTGATCAATATCGCGCCTGAGCAGGTTACGCCGCTGAAGGGCTTCCTGGCGGAGCATCACATTATTCCCGAGTCGTTCTACCCCATCGTGCGTGCGCGTCTGACGCAGATCAACGGGCAGCCAACGGAGGGGAACAAGGACGAGTCGCTTAACCGCGAGCTGAACCTGACCTGGCAGGAGAAACGCCCTGACCACAACCCGATAACCGCCGGCACCTGGCCGCCAAAAGCGGGGGAGGTGTCGATGGAGGAGGGGCTGGCGACGCGCCTGAACGTGAAGCTGGGGGACAGCGTCACCTTTACCGGCGATACCCAGGATTTTACCGCGAAGGTCACCAGCCTGCGTAAAGTGGACTGGGAAAGCCTGCGGCCCAACTTCTTCTTTATCTTCCCGCCGGGGGCGCTGGACGGGCAGCCGCAGAGCTGGCTGACCAGCTTCCGCTGGGAAAACGGCAACGGCATGCTGACCCAGCTCAACCGGGAGTTTCCGACGGTCAGCCTGCTGGATATCGGCGCGATCCTCAAACAGGTGGGGCAGGTGCTGGAGCAGGTGAGCCGTGCGCTGGAAGTGATGGTGGTGCTGGTGACGATCTGCGGCGTGCTGTTGCTGCTGGCCCAGGTGCAGGTGGGCATGCGCCAGCGCCATCAGGAACTGGTGGTTTACCGTACGCTGGGGGCCGGAAAGCGGCTGCTGCGAATGACGCTCTGGAGCGAGTTTGCGCTGCTGGGGCTGGTGGCCGGTCTGGTGGCCGCCATTGGCGCAGAGACGGCGCTGGCGGTGCTGCAGACAAAGGTCTTCGACTTCCCGTGGGAGCCTGACTGGCGTCTTTGGTTGATCCTGCCTCTGTGCGGCGCTGCGCTGCTTTCTCTCTGCGGAGGCTGGCTCGGCACGCGGCTGTTAAAGGGCAAAGCCCTGTTCCGTCAGTTTGCCAGTTGATTTAGCACCGTGATAATTACGCGTCGGTTTTTAATTCCGGCGCGTAGTATTAAAATGGCACAAAGTGATAATACCCACTCATTTAGTAGCACAAAACATTAAAAAACCGACCACACGGCCCGATTATTTCCAGTTAATATTCACCCGCTAAATATTTAGCAGCGTGTCTATTAAGGGAAAAATAATGACTATAAAAAAATCAGCGCTGGCGGCAACGATCGGCGCGGCAGTGGCATTGACTACCTTCGCTTCTCAGGCGGAAATCACGGTTCTTAAGCAGGATCCTCAGGCGGGTAACCCGCTGAGCCGCCTGAACTTCACCGTTGGCGGCAGCATTCGTCCTCAGTTCCAGAACATGACCGGCGACGACGGTAAAAACAGCTACAAGCGTAACGGTTTTGACGGCGGTACCCGCTTCCGTTTCGCTGCAGATTACTACCTGTTTGATGATATCAGCTGGGTAAGCTACTACGAGCTGGGGGTGAACTTCCCTGCAATGTTCAACTGGGATAACCACTACAGCGAGAGCGATCACGACACGACGCGTCGTATGCTCTACACCGGTCTCAAGAGCGACACCTGGGGTACGCTGACCTTCGGTCAACAGAACAGCGTTTACTATGATGTGGTGGGCGCGAAAACCGATATCTGGGACTACGACATGATTGGTCAGGCGCCGGGTAACGGGATCAAAGGCGATTACGACGGTTCTTACCGTTCACGTAAAATGCTGAAATATAAGAAAACCGTGGGCGATGCTGACATTTATGCATCCTACCTGTTTGAAGACAGTGAATACCTGCCGGGCAACGGCCTGCGCTACAAGCGTAAAGGCGGCGGCTCGCTGGGCCTGGATTACCACCTGACTACCGACCTGACCTGGGGCGCCGCGTGGAACTACACCCGCGCCGACATGCGTAACCCGGACAACGGCGACAGCAAAACCTACGACCAGAACATTCTCGGTACCGCGCTGAGCTGGACCCCGGACAACTGGACCTTCTCCGCAGGCGGCGGCTGGTATCAGAACTTCCTGACCACCAAAAAAGTGTCTGTTAACGATTACTTTGCGGGCGACGCGTGGGGTATTGAGTACTTCGCCGGTTATAAATTCCCAGTCGGTCAGTATGCGGTTAAATCCATCCAGCCTTACTTCATGGGTGATCGCATTGAGTACGTGAACGGCCGTAACTACCAGCGCATCGACAACGGCGTGGGTATCAGCTTCCAGCTGGATTACGGTTTCCGCGTGGATTACGAACACGTGTTCACTTCCAGCACCGACAACCTGGGCGACATGAACCTGGTGCGTCTGCGTTACGACTTCTAAGCCGTCTGTTCCCCGGTGGCGCTGCGCTTACCGGGGCTACAAATGCACGCGTAGGCCGGGTGAGGCGTAGCCACCACCCGGCTTTTTTCAGCGATTAAGCCAGTCAGCGACCTCGCCGTACGTCCCGCGATAGACAATCTTCTCCGCCTTTTTCTCCAGCTGATAGCCGTACATCGGGTCGTAATAGTCGTTCAGCAGCGGCGCAAGCCAGCTGAAGTGCGCGTCCGTACGGCCAGATCGTTGCTGTTCCAGCAGCGCGGAATCTAACAGCGCGGTAAATTCCGCAAAGCGCTGCAGCCCAAGACGGCGGCGTATGGCGAACAGGCCGTGATGCAGGTACTCGCTGTATTCTTTCCATCCCGCTTCTTCACCGTAGGCCGCAGAAAAATCCGCCCACATGTGGTCGAAATACTCTTCGCGCAGCCGTTCAAGACGGATCTCAAACGGATCCTCGACCACCACGATAGGGGCTTCAACCATGCGGTCGCGCAGGCACTCCGGCAGGTGGTTGGAGCCAATCATCCGGCCTTCGTCTTCCAGCACCCAGCGTGCGGCGTCTTTTTTCAGGAGCTCAGCCGCAAGGTGATTTTCAAAGCTGGCCTGGGAAAGCTGCGGCGTGAGCGTGCGGCCAAACGACGAACCGCGATGGTGCGCCAGCCCTTCCAGATCGATACCCTGCGCGTGCTGCTTCACCAGCAGGGTTTTACCGTTCCCGGTACAGCCGCCAATAAGCACCATCGGCTTTTGCGACTGCTCAATGGTCACCTGAATCGCAGTCTGGCGCAGGGCCTTATAGCCGCCGCGGATCAGCGGGTAGTCGATACCCGCCTCTTTCAGCCAGGCCTGCGAGATATGCGAGCGCTGGCCGCCGCGCGCGCAGCAGAGAAAGCCCTCAGGATGGGCAAGGCTGGCTTCCCGCCAGGCGTTGATGCGTGCTTCACGCGTGTCGCCGTTCACCAGGCGATGGCCGAGCGCCAGCGCGGCCTCGGGGCCCTGGCGTTTATAGCAGGTGCCGACGGCGGCGCGCTCGTCGTCATTCATCAACGGCAGGTTAATGGCGGCGGGCATCGCCCCCTGGACAAATTCGATCGGCGCGCGAACGTCGATTAAAGGGGTATCAGACGCGAGGATCGCGCGATAGTCCGTTCCATCGTTCATGGTTATTCCAGAAGAAAACTCAGCAGCAATGGGCGGGGATTTTACGCCGGGGAAGGGGAAGGTCAACTCCCCGGCGCAGATGTCTTACTTGAGCTTTGACTGTGCCCAGACAATACCGCTCGCGTATTCCGGCGGCAGGAGCGGGATCATGGCTTCCAGCGTGGCGCTCAGGCGGCCCGTGTCGCTGTCGTTCAGGTTCAGGTGACCGACCTTACGACCCGCGCGAACCTCTTTGTCATACCAGTGCAGATGCACGAGCGGCAGCTTCAGCCAGTCGTAGTTCAGATCGGTGCCGATCAGGTTGATCATCACCGACGGGCTGTTGACCACCGGCTGCGGCAGCGGCAGGTCGGTGATGGCGCGCAGGTGCAGTTCGAACTGGCTGATGGACGCGCCATTTTGCGTCCAGTGGCCGCTGTTGTGCACGCGCGGTGCCAGCTCGTTGATTAGCAGGCCAGACGGCGTCACAAAACACTCCATCGCCATGACGCCCACGTAGCCCAGCTCGTGCATGATGGCTGAGAGCATCTCTTCCGCCTGCGCCTGCTGGTCAGCATTGGCGTGCGGGAAGGCGACGCTGGTGCGCAGAATGCCGTCCTGATGCAGGTTATGCGTCAGCGGATAAAACACCGTGCGGCCGTCATGCCCGCGCGCGCCAACCAGCGAGACTTCACCGCTGAAGTTAATGCCCTGCTCAACGATGCATTCGCCGTAGCAGTCGTCCGGCAGCTCGGCGGTGTCGTTTGCGCGCAGGCGCCACTGGCCGCGGCCGTCGTAGCCGCCCACGCGGCGCTTCACGATCGCCAGCTCGCCCAGCATGGCGAAGACGTCGTTCCACTCGCTTTTACCGGACAGGAGCTGCCACGGTGCGGTCGGCAAACCGAGCTTGTCGAACAGCTGCTTTTGCGTCAGACGGTCGGCAATGATTGGGAACACGTCGCGGTTAACAAAAGCGTTGTGACGCGCCAGCTCGCGGGTCAGAGCGGTCTCCGGCCAGCGTTCGATCTCGGCGGTGATCACGCTCTGGTGGAATGGGACGGCTTCCGGCTCGGCGTCCAGCCCGACGGGCCAGACGGCAATCCCCAGAGGTTCACCGGCCTGACGCAGCATGCGGCCTAACTGGCCATTACCGAGGACGCAAACCTGCTTCATGCCGCACCCCGCGGGTCTGGATTGTCCAGCACTTCGTCGGTCTGGGCTTTACGCCACTCCGCCAGACGCTGATGCAACGCTTTATCGTGTGTCGCCAGGATCTGCGCAGCCAGCAGGGCGGCATTGGCGGCACCCGCTTTGCCAATAGCCAGCGTGCCGACAGGAATACCGCGCGGCATCTGGACGATGGAGTAGAGGCTATCCACACCGCTTAACGCGGCGCTTTGTACCGGGACGCCCAGAACCGGTACCAGGGTTTTGGCGGCAATCATGCCCGGCAGATGTGCTGCGCCGCCCGCGCCGGCAATGATCACCTCATAACCATTCTCTTCGGCGCTTTCTGCGAAGCTGAACAGTTTGTCAGGCGTACGGTGCGCGGAGACCACTTCAACGTGGTGCGGAACATTCAGGATTTCAAAGATTTCGGCGGCGAACTGCATGGTAGCCCAGTCGCTTTTGGACCCCATCACGATGGCGACACGCGCCGGATTATTGCGGGAAGACATGCGTCTTAAAACTCCTGTGGTGCGAAACACACTGCTTTCGAGGGCACAGAGAATAGCATGTTATACGGGCAAGGAAAACGGTTGCGCGGTTAAATCTTGAGCCGTTGTTGCCGTCAATTCATAACAAAACAGACCGCATTCTGGCGGTCTGTTTTCGTCGATGGGCAATCATTATTTCGTCAGTTCTGCGGTCATATAGACGCGGTTGTCGACCTTCGCGCTGGTGATTTTGTAAGACGCACCCTGTTCAGCAGCCTGTGCAGCGATTTTCGCTTCTGCGCGGTCAAGGGTAGAGGCAGTTGCGCTCACGCTTTGAGCGAAAGAACCGAAAGAAGCCAGAGACAGAGCAGCAACTGCAACGAAAGTTTTGATGGATTTCATGGTCGTATTCCTTAAGTATTTTGTTTGGGATAGGGTGTTTTGCCCTGATGTGATAAATAGTAGACCGACCACGGACTGATTAAAATCGAAACAATTTGCCAATATTGTTCAAAAAAATAGAATGAATTTTGAGGGGGATTAAAACGGGAAAGCGATCAGCTCGACGCCCTCTGGCGTGACTTTGACCATGGAGCCTTCGGTGTGCCAGGCTCCCAACACCACGCGATGGGCCGGTTCGCCGTTGGCGATAAGGGAATGGACGTCTGGACGATGGGTATGACCGTGTATCAACCACTGAACGCCATGCTTTTCCATCACGCTCACCACGGCCTGCGGATTCACGTCCATGATGGTCATGGATTTGCTGCTGTTGGCGGCTTTGCTGCCCGCACGCATTCTGGCGGCGATACGGTTGCGGATAAACAGCGGCAGGGCAAGGAACACCTTCTGGATCCACGGGGTGTGGACCTTGGCGCGAAACGCCAGGTAGCCGGTATCGTCGGTGCAGAGCGTGTCGCCGTGCATGATCAGGACCTTGCGGCCATAGAGATCGAGCACCCGTTCTTCCGGCAGCAGCGTCATGCCGCTTTCGCGGGCGTAGCGCTTGCCGATCAGGAAATCACGATTGCCGTGAATGAAGTAGCAGGGGACGCCGGAATCTACCAGCGCGTGAATGGCGGCGGCCATTTCACGGTGCAGCGGGTTAGGGTCGTCGTCGCCAATCCAGGCTTCAAACAGGTCGCCCAGGATGTACAGCGCATCGGCGCTTTTCGCTTCACCGCGTAAAAAACGCAGAAAACCGGCGGTAATCGCCGGTTCTTCTGTTTGCAGATGCAGATCTGCAATAAAGAGTGTCGCCACCAATTACTCGCTGACGGTCACGCTTGTAATCACAACGTCTTCTTTAGGAACGTCCTGGTGCATACCGCTGCGGCCAGTAGCGACGGCTTTGATCTTGTCAACCACGTCCATACCTTCAACCACTTCTGCGAATACGCAGTAGCCCCAACCCTGCAGGCTTTCGCCGGAGAAGTTCAGGAAGTCGTTGTCAGCCACGTTAATGAAGAACTGCGCGGTAGCAGAGTGAGGCGCTTGAGTACGTGCCATCGCCAGCGTGCCGCGGGTG
Organism: Enterobacter sp. N18-03635; assembly: GCF_004006055.1. Taxonomy (NCBI): domain Bacteria; kingdom Pseudomonadati; phylum Pseudomonadota; class Gammaproteobacteria; order Enterobacterales; family Enterobacteriaceae; genus Enterobacter; species Enterobacter sp. N18-03635. Next base: position 1,109,968 of record NZ_CP034769.1, read on the forward strand.
TTTTTCAGGCCGTTGTTCGCTTCGTTCTTGATCGGCTCTTTAGTGGCTTTCTGGTTCATGCCAGGTTCGAAACCGCCGCCCTGGATCATAAAACCGTTGATCACGCGGTGGAAAATGGTGTTGTTGTAGAAACCTTCGCGGCAGTAGTCCAGGAAGTTTTTAACTGTTTCAGGCGCTTTGTCATCAAAGGTTTTGATTACGATATCGCCATGATTAGTGTGGAAAGTAACCATTTTTGCATCCTGTTCCGTTATTGTGGTACGTCGACCCGCCTTCGGGTCATCTATAGGGGCTTGTTATAGCATAACCACAGGATGCGATCACCTTGCATTGTGTGCTGCTTCGGGTTTGAATTACGGGTAGAATAGCCGGTTTTCAACCACACACGTGTTTACATGGAATCTTCGATGTTAAAAATCTTTAATACAATGACGCGCCAAAAAGAGGAATTTAAACCTATCCATGCCGGGGAAGTTGGCATGTACGTGTGTGGTATTACGGTTTACGACCTCTGTCACATCGGCCATGGCCGTACCTTTGTCGCCTTCGACGTGGTGTCTCGCTACCTGCGTTTTCTGGGGTACAACCTGAAATACGTGCGCAACATCACCGACATCGACGATAAGATCATCAAGCGCGCCAATGAAAACGGCGAAAGCTTTGTCGCGCTGGTGGATCGCATGATCGCTGAGATGCACAAAGACTTCGACGCCCTGAATATTCTGCGTCCGGACAGCGAGCCGCGCGCGACCCACCATATTCACGAAATCATCGAGATCACCGAAAAGCTGATCGCCCGCGGTCATGCCTACGTTGCGGACAACGGCGACGTCATGTTCTCCGTGCCGACGGACCCCACCTACGGTGCGCTTTCCCGTCAGGATCTGGATCAGCTCCAGGCCGGTGCCCGCGTTGACGTGGTTGACGTGAAGCGTAACCCGATGGACTTCGTGCTGTGGAAGATGTCCAAAGAGGGTGAACCAAGCTGGCCATCCCCGTGGGGCGAAGGCCGTCCGGGCTGGCACATTGAATGTTCCGCGATGAACTGCAAACAGCTGGGCAAACACTTCGACATTCACGGCGGCGGCTCAGACCTGATGTTCCCGCACCACGAAAACGAAATCGCGCAGTCCACCTGCGCCCACGGCGGCGAGTACGTGAACTACTGGATGCACTCCGGGATGGTTATGGTTGACCGCGAGAAGATGTCGAAATCGCTGGGTAACTTCTTCACCGTGCGCGACGTGCTGAAGTACTACGACGCGGAAACCGTTCGCTACTTCCTGATGTCCGGCCACTATCGCAGCCAGCTGAACTACAGCGAAGAGAACCTGAAACAGGCGCGCTCGGCTCTGGAGCGCCTGTATACCGCGCTGCGCGGTACCGACAGGTCTGTTCCTGCTGCAGGCGGCGAAGCGTTCGAAGCTCGCTTCGTTGAGGTGATGAACGACGACTTCAACACACCGGAAGCCTACTCCGTGCTGTTCGACATGGCGCGCGAAGTGAACCGCCTGAAGTCAGAAGATGTGGCGGCCGCGAATGCGCTGGCATCCCATCTGCGTAAGCTCTCTTCCGTGCTTGGCCTGCTGGAGCAGGAGCCGGACGCGTTCCTGCAGAGCGGTGCGCAGGCAGATGACGGTGAAGTGGCGGAAATTGAAGCGTTGATCAAGGCGCGTCTGGAAGCGCGTCAGGCGAAAGACTGGGCGGCGGCAGATGCGGCTCGCAACCGTCTGACCGAGATGGGCATCATCCTGGAAGACGGCCCGCAGGGAACCACCTGGCGCCGTAAGTAAGTCTGTAACGCCCGGAGGCGCTCACGCTTGCCGGGCCTACAGGCAAAAGTAGGCCGGGTAAGGCGCAGCCGCCACCCGGCTTTTTTTTACCTTCTTTTCCACCACAACATTCCCATCAGCACCACCCCCGGCAGCCACACCCACAGCAGTTCCGAGATAATGACCTCATGCCCGTACGGCGTGGTATAGCGCGACAGCGCAAACGGCGCCACCTTAATCATCTGCCAAGGCGCAAAGAAACGTTCATCTGACCACGGCCACAGCCAGCCGACGCCTTTCCCGCCCGTGGTAATCGAATCCAGCAGGCTGTGCGACAGCAGTGACACGGTTAAAAACAGCCAGCATCGCGTCAGGCTGGTCCTGAACCATCGTCGTCCAGTCAGCACGCAAAGTATCGGCACCACGAAGGCAAACAGCAGGGAGTGGGTAAAGCCGCGGTGGCCGAAAACATTGCCGTACGCGACGCCAAATTTAAATGCCAGCACGTCGGCATCCGGAAGCATGGCGAGGATAATCCCGGCAAACAGCAGGCGGGGAGGAATCACTTTGGTTCCCAGGCCTAAGCCCAGGCAAAGCGGAACAGCAGCGTGCGTAATAACGGTAGGCATTGTAATTATCCATGGCAAATCATGGAAATATAGCAGTCATCCCGCGCTAAAAAACCTGTGCGAAATTCTGAATTTACGCCGACTCGCGAGCGATAAGCTGCCCGGAGAGCGTAATACGCTGGGTTTGCAGCGTCGGCTCCTTCAGCGTGCGGATAATCAGCCCGGCCGCCTGACGCCCCGTCTCTTCGCTGGCGGACGAGACGTAGGTAAACGAGGGTGAGGTGAGGTTAACGTGGAGCATATCTTCGAAACCGACCAGCGCGACCTGCTGCGTCAGAAAGACATCTTTACCCACCGTACGCCCGACCTGATGAATACCGGAGATGGAGCCGATCATGGCATCCGGCGAGTGGCAGAGCAGGGCGGTGATGGTATTGTTTTTTTCCAGCAGCTGGCGGGTGGCGAAACCCGCGGCCAGCGTGTCATCGCTGCAGGCCGGAGAGTATTCATCGCGCCAGACCAGCCCGTTTTGCGCCATCGCGCTGCGAAAACCGAGCAGGCGCTGTGCGCGGATAAGGCAGCCTTCGCGTCCGCCAATGTAGGCAATATTGCGGTGACCGCGCTCGATAAGATAACGCACCGCCAGACTGGCCGCCTGTCGGTTATCGCGCATCACCAGATTGCATTTTTCATCCAGCAGCGACTGCGAGACCACCACCAGCGGCAGCGGGCAGCGGCGAATCTGTTCCGGCAGGGTAGACGTGCGGGTATCCGAGGCCAGATAGATAACTCCGGCGACGCCCTGCTGCTTAAACGACAGCAGGCAGCGCTCAAGATGGTCATGGTCGTTCTGGGGCTGACCGAGAAAAACCATATACCCCTGTTTTTCGAGATCCTGAACGATGCTCGCCATCACCTTGATGGAGAAACTGTCGCTAAAGTCACGGAGGATCAGGCCAATCAGGTTGGACGTATTGGCGCGGAGGTTGGCAGCGGCAACGTTATGAACATAGCCCAGCGTATTGATGGCAGCGTTGACCTTCTCGATCGTTGCCTCTGAGATTTTCCCTTTCTGGCGCAGCACCAGCGAGACGGTTGAGACCGACACGCCCGCGTGCTTTGCGACATCAATAATGCTGACTTTCTTCAAAACCGCTCCCTGAAATTTACCGATTATCAGCCAGATAAAACACGTCTCCCAGCGTACAGGAGACGTGTCGTTCAGGCATCTTATTATTTGCCGATCATGGTGGACATGGTCTGGGCGATAAACTGTGCTCTGGCACCGAAAATCACCTGAATACCGTTGTCGCCGACAAACACCACGCCGCGCGCGCCGAGTCCGTTCAGACCGTCTTTATCCACCACCTCGCTTTTTGTCACTTCCAGGCGAAGACGGGTGATACAGGCGCCGACGGAGTCGATGTTATGCGCACCGCCCAGCAGGGTGATGATCTCTGTCGCGAGTTCGGAATCCGATTTCTCATCCGCGTTAGCGGTCACTTCAGTGCGGCCCGGCGTTTTCACGTCGAAACGACGGATCACAAAGCGGAACGTGAAGTAATAAATCAGGCCCATTGGAATGCCGATGATAATGGCGCTCAGGAAGTGGGTCTGGTAGCCGTTAAAGGACGGCAGGATCCCGAATGACAGATAGTCAATAAAGCCCGCGGAGAACGACTTGGCGATATGCGCATGCAGCAGGTACATGGTCATGTAGGCCAGGCCCGCCATGATGGCGTTAAAGACGTACAGGATCGGCGCCACGAAGATAAAGGTAAACTCAACCGGTTCGGTGATCCCCGTCAGGAAGCAGGTCAGCGCCGCGGAGAACAGAATACCGGCCGCGATTTTCTTATTCTTCGTATGGGCTTCGTGATACATCGCCAGGCATGCCGCAGGCAGCGCGAACAGCATCAGCGGGAATTCACCCTGCATGAACTTACCAGCGTTCTGGTAGGTGTCGCTGCTGAAGGATTTCACCCCTTCTTCCAGCATCTTGAACCAGATGGTCTGGTCGCCGTGGATCACCTGGCCTGCCTGGGTGGTGTAATCCCCAAACGAATACCAGAAGGACGGATACCAGATATGGTGCAGACCTAGCGGGATCAGCGCGCGCTCTACCAGACCGAAGATAAAGGTCGACGCCGCCTGATTATCACCGTTCACCACCACGGAGAGCGCGTCGATACCGGCCTGAATATGCTGCCAGACGTATGGCAGCAGCAGCCCCATCAGGAACGAGAGGAACGCCGTTGCAATCGCCACGAAGCGCTTGCCGGAGAAGAAGCCGAGGAACTCCGGCAGCTGCATGGTGTGGAAGCGGTTATAGCACCAGGCCGCGAGAATACCGCAGATTAGGCCGCCGAAGACGCCCATCTGCAGCGTCGGAATGCCCACCACCATGGCGTATTTCCCGCCCTGAGAGGCCATTTCCGGCGTGATGCTCAGCACGGTGCTGATGGTGATATTCGTGACAAACACCGATACCGCCGCAGACAGCGCCGCGATGCCGGATTCTGACGCCAGACCCACGGCGGAGCCAATGGCAAAAAGCATCGGCAGGTTATCAAAAATAACCCCGCCCGCGTTCATCATCAGCGGCAGGTGGAACTTATCGCCGAAGGCCAGCAGCAGGCCCGCAGCGGGGAGCAGTGAAATTGGCAGCATTAAGGCGCGACCAATCATCGATAACTTAGACAGCGATTTAACAAACCCTGATATCAGACTCATGCTGATTTCCCCCGAGTAGCGCTTTTTTTGCGCTGTTATTGTAAGTAGAACGTTTTAGTAGAACGTTCTACTTATCGTGGGCAAAGAGTGAAAAACGCGCAACTGAATTTTCACTTTTCAACAGATGAAATAGTGATTATTTGAAGTGGATCGATAAATAACCGCGATGGGTGTGAGGGGATTTTATATCCCCTCTCCCTGTGGGAGAGGGTTAGGGTGAGGGCATCAAACGGCTCAGGCCGTAACGGTTACGCTCTGTCCTTCAAAGCTCACGGTCTGGCCCGCGACAATCTTGCAGCGCTTGCGCGTTTCTACCACGCCGTCGACTTTTACCAGCCCGTCGGCGATAACGATTTTCGCCTGTGCGCCGCTTTCGCTCCAGCCTTCCAGCTTGAGCAGGTCGCACAGCTCAACGTGCGGGTGTTTACCTAATGAAAAAGTCGCCATCTTACGCGTCCTCTACGTCGTGATATTCTTCGCACGCCTGCAGCGTATTCTGAATCAGCGTTGCTACGGTCATCGGGCCTACGCCGCCCGGTACTGGGGTAATGTAAGAGGCGCGCGCGGCGGCATCTTCATACACCACGTCGCCGACCACTTTGCCGTTTTCCAGACGGTTAATTCCGACGTCCACGACAATCGCGCCCTCTTTGATCCACTCGCCCGGAATAAAGCCCGGCTTGCCGACCGCGACGATCAGCAGATCGGCGTTCTCGACGTGGTGACGCAGGTTTTTGGTGAAGCGGTGGGTGACGGTGGTGGTGCAGCCGGCCAGCAGCAGCTCCATGCTCATCGGACGGCCCACGATGTTGGACGCGCCGATGACCACGGCATTCAGACCGTAGGTGTCGATATTATAACGCTCAAGCAGCGTCACGATACCGCGCGGCGTGCACGGGCGCAGACGCGGCGCACGCTGGCACAGGCGGCCAACGTTGTACGGGTGGAAACCGTCCACGTCTTTATCCGGTGCGATACGCTCCAGCACCTTCACGTTGTCGATACCGGCGGGTAGCGGCAGCTGAACCAGAATACCGTCGATTTCTTTATCGGCGTTCAGGGTGTCAATAAGTTCCAGCAGTTCTGCTTCGCTGGTGGTTTCCGGCAAATCGTAAGAGCGGGAGACGAAGCCCACTTCTTCACACGCTTTGCGCTTGCTGCCGACATAAATTTGCGATGCCGGGTTGCTGCCAACCAGCACAACGGCCAGCCCGGGGGCGCGTTTTCCGGCAGCTTTACGCGCCTTCACTTTTTCCGCGACCTCAGAGCGCACCTGCTGCGCAATCGTTTTACCGTCAATAATCTTTGCTGCCATCAGAGAGAAGATTCCGTCTGTAACGTTTGAAAGGGGGGATGGCGTGTATTTTGTCAGAAGCGAGCGTCGCTGTCAGTCACCCTTTACGCGTTTTTATCAGCGTGACGCAAAAACCCTTCTTAAGGGATGGTCAATTTCTTAGGCGGGATTAGGATGTGACCTGGCGAAATGGCAGCGTTTTGACATATTTAAAAACCGTGTCCTGAGCTACTTTGTCTCCTCCGAAATAAGCTTTCAATTCATCAATTGAACGTATTTCTTATTCCCGATTATTCGCGGGAAGGGTTATTTACATTTTAAAGGAATAGACATGAAACTCAGCAACATTGCTTCTACTGTTATTGCAACTTTGGCCCTGGTTGCGGGTGCCGCAAATGCAGCGGATCCTGCTGCGCCGGTTTCCGTAAATGGCGGTACCGTACATTTTAAAGGTGAGCTGGTTAATGCTGCTTGTTCAGTAAATACTGATTCTTCCGAGCAGACCGTTAATCTGGGTCAGTATCGTACCGCGAAATTCACCAAAGTGGGCGACACCACCTCTAATATCCCATTCAACATTGAACTGAACGATTGCGATCCGCTGGTTGCCAAAACTGCAGCCGTTGCGTTCACCGGTCAGATCGACCCAACCGACAAAACCCTGCTGGCCGTCACCTCCGGTAACAACGACAACACCGCGAAAGGCGTGGGTATCGAGATCCTCGACAGCAAATCCAGCGTTCTGACCCCGGACGGCGCGACCTTCTCTGCTGCGCAGACGCTGATCGAAGGGACCAACACCCTGAAGTTCACCGCACGTTACAAATCAACGGCTGCCACCACTGAGCCAGGCCAGGCGAACGCTGACGCCACCTTCGTAATGAAATACGAGTAATTCCTCCGCACAGGGATGTTCAGGCCTCAGGGACGAGGCCCGTCATACGCTAATGCCAGGAACGAAGGATGACAAGGACTGGAACACTACTGCTGTTAACCCTTGCGATGGCTTGCCCGGCATCGGCGCATACCGTGGTGATCGAAGGCGGCAAGGTTCATCTCAGAGGTGAACTGGTGAACGGCGGCTGCGCCGTGGCGCCCGACAGCCAGAATATGCGCATCGACATGGGCCAGTACCGAACCAATTCATTTTCCGGTGTGGGCAGTTTTTCCACGGTGAATGTGCCTTTCACCGTACGGCTGCTGGACTGCAGCGTTGATGTTTCGCGCACCGTGGGGATCCAGTTTCAGGGCATCACACCCGCAGAGGATCCGCAGGTCTTTCTGGCGACATCGCGGCCGGGTGAAACACCCGTCAGCAGCGGCGTCGGGCTTGCGCTCTTTGACGAACAGCAACGTCAGATAATCCCAAACGCTACGGCCGTCAGCTGGCTGCCTGTCGATACCCGCGAGCTCGCGTTCCATTTTAGCGCCCGCTATCGGGCTATTTCCGAACATCTCGAGCCAGGCAAAATTCAGTCGGATGTCTGGTTTACGTTGATTTATCCGTAACACCTGCGAACACATTATTAAAGGTACGGTTGTGATGAATACCCTAATTAAACCAGGACTTTTTTTATCGTTTATTTTGATGATGGTTTCTGCATGCGCAAATGCATCCGGCGGTATTGCACTGGGGGCCACGCGCGTTATTTATCCGGCAGAGGCGAAGCAAACGTCGCTGGCGATCACCAACAGCAACAAACAGGAACGTTATTTAATTAACGCGTGGATCGAAAATGCGAGCGGGCAAAAAGAAAAAACGTTTGCCGTCACTCCGCCCCTGTTTGTTAGCGAGCCGAACAGCGAAAACACGCTGCGTATTATTTACGCCGGGCCGGCGCTGCCTGCCGATCGCGAATCGCTCTTTTACATGAACGTGAAGGCGATCCCGTCGGTGAACAAAGCGAAAACGGAAAACAATAACGTGCTGCAGCTGGCTATCCTTTCACGCATCAAGCTGTTTGTGCGCCCGAACAACCTGGCGATGCAGCCGGAAGAGGCGCTTTCCCAGCTGCGGTTTGAGCGCACGGGCAACCATCTCAAAGTCAGCAACGCGTCGCCGTATTACATCACGCTCGTTAATCTGAAGCTGGGCGGGCAGACGCTGGACAACCTGATGGTTGCGCCGAAAAGTTCGTCTCAGCAGGTGCTGCCAGCCGGTGCCAGCGGTACGCTTTCCTGGCAGAGCGTGAATGACTACGGTGCCATCACCCCGGCGCGTAGCGTCAACCTGTGAGCAGAGTCAGGGCGATGAAAAACCACCAGGGACGTTACTGCCCGGTTGCGCTGGCGCTGATGGCTGCGCTCTGGCCGCAGGCTGGCTGGAGCGAAAGTTATTTCAACCCGGCCTTTTTGTCCGACGATACCGCCAGCGTGGCGGATTTGTCGCGTTTTGAACAGGGACACCAGCAGGCACCCGGCGTTTATCGCGTGGATATCTGGCGTAACGATGAGTTTATCGGTACCCAGGACGTGCGTTTTGAGCAGGCAGAGAACACGCCGCCGGTGGCGGGCGGTTTGTCGGCGTGCATTACGCGCGCGATGCTCGATCGCTTTGGCGTCAACGTCGCGGCGTTTCCCGAGCTGGCTAAGGTGCAGGGCGAGACCTGCGTTCCGCTGACCACGGCTATACCCGGCAGCGAAACGGTATTCAACTTTGCCTCGCAGCGTCTGGACGTCAGCCTGCCGCAGGTGGCTTTGCAAAACAGCGCCCGGGGCTATATTCCGCCTGAACAGTGGGATGAAGGTATCCCCGCCGCACTGGTGAACTACAGTTTCTCCGGTAACCGGGGAAGCGAAGACGACAGCTATTACCTCAACCTGCAAAGCGGATTGAACTATGGCGCCTGGCGTTTACGTAACAACGGCGCATGGCGGTACACGCAGAATAACGGGCAGCGGCACAGCGAGTGGCAGAATATTGGCACCTGGGCGCAGCGCACCGTCATCCCGCTGAAAAGTGAACTGGTGCTGGGCGACAGCAATACCGGGAATGACGTCTTCGACAGCATGGGTTTTCGCGGCGGGCGGCTTTTCTCGTCTGACAGCATGTACCCGGACAGCCTGCAGGGCTACGCGCCGACCGTGCGCGGGATCGCCCGTACGCCCGCCAAAGTGGTCGTTCGACAGAATGGCTACGTTATCTATCAAAGCTATGTGCAGCCGGGCGCATTTGCCATCACCGATCTTAACCCCACCTCCTCAAGCGGTGACCTGGAAGTCACGGTCGAAGAGAAAGACGGCACCCAGCAGCGCTATACCGTGCCGTACTCCACCGTGCCGCTTCTGCAGCGTGAAGGGCGCTGGAAGTATGACCTCGTGGCGGGGGATTACCGCAGCGGTAACAGCGATCAGGATACGCCATTCTTCACCCAGGGAACCCTGATTACCGGTCTCGCCAACGGTTACACGCTCTACGGCGGAACTCAGCTGGCATCGCGCTATACCGCGGTGGCCGTCGGGGCCGGAAAAAACCTGGGCGACTGGGGCGCGGTCTCGCTCGATATCACCCACGCCCGCAGCCAGCTCGCGGACGATAGCAAGCATGAAGGGCAGTCTCTGCGCTTCCTCTACGCGAAATCCCTTAACGGCTTCGGCACCAACTTCCAGCTGCTGGGCTACCGCTACTCCACAAAAGGGTTTTACACCCTTGACGATGTGGCCTGGCGCTCAATGGAGGGCTATCAGTATGCCGATAGCAAGAACGATAACGATGTGCCGGACGTGCAGAGTTATCACAACCTGACGTGGAATAAAAAAGGTCGCTTCCAGCTCAACGTTTCTCAGTCGCTGGGGGACTATGGCTCGGTCTATATCTCCGGTAGCGAGCAGACCTACTGGGGAACAGACGAGACGAATCTCTGGTACCAGCTGGGCTACGCGGGAGGCATGAAGGGGATCAACTACTCCGTCTCGTGGTCGTGGAACAAATCCGTCGGGATCGACGGCACCGACCGCATCGCGTCGTTTAACGTCTCCGTGCCGTTCAGTATCTTTACCCGTCAGGGCTATCGCCGGGACAGCGCGATTGACCGCGCCTACGCTACGGCATCCGCCAGCCGGAACAGCGATGGCGACACAAGCTGGCAAACCGGCGTCAGCGGCACGCTGCTGGAAGACCGCAACCTGAACTACAGCGTGACCCAGGGACACACCAGCACCAACGGCTCAAGCGGAAGCGCCAGCGCCAACTGGCAGGCGACCTACGGCACATTGGGCGTCGGCTACAACTACAGCGACGATCAGCACGATCTCAACTGGCAGCTCTCCGGCGGGGTGGTCGGCCACGCCGATGGCGTGACCTTCAGCCAGCCGTTGGGGGACACCAACGTGCTGATCAAAGCTCCGGGGGCATCTGGCGTCAGCGTGGAAAACCAGACCGGCGTGAGAACCGACTGGCGTGGTTACGCGGTGATGCCGTATGCCACTGTCTACCGCTACAACCGTGTGGCGCTGGATACCAACACCATGAGCAACAACACCGATATCGAAAACAACGTGAGCAGCGTGGTGCCGACCAAAGGCGCGCTGGTGCGCGCCAGCTTTGATACCCGCATCGGCGTGCGCGCCCTGCTGACGGTGATGCGCGGCAACCAGCCGGTGCCGTTCGGCGCGGTGGTTCGCGAAAACCGAAGCGGCGTGACCAGCATGGTGGGGGATGACGGGCAAATTTACCTGAGCGGGCTGCCGCTGGAAGGCGAACTGCTGATCCAGTGGGGCGACGGGGCGCAGTCCCAGTGTCGCGCGCCTTACAGCTTGCCTGAAAAGAGCCTGCAACAGGCAATCACACTTAAGGGGATCGGCTGTGATTAAAACTCAAATCTTTGCTTTGTCGCTTCTGGCGTTACTGCCTGCGACAAACGCATTAGCGACCGTGTGCGTCAATGAAAAAGGCGTGCCGACGGAAGTGCATTACGATCTGACGGATAAATTCAACAGCTCGAATAACCAGATCGGACAGGTCGTGACGCTCAGCGAGAAGTCGCAGTGGGTAGGGGTCAATGCCGTCTGCCCGAAGGGCACCGTCGGGAATACCACCAAGCGTAGCTATGTGACCGATTATCAGGTAACGGGAACGAGCGATGGCTACCAGTATCTGAAGCTTAACGACTATCTGGACGGGGCCATGAAAATCACGGACAGCTATGCTGGCGTGTTTTATCCGCCTAAAAGCTATATCCAGATGGGGAGCCATCCTAACGTCTCCAAAAACAAACCGTTTGGCGTTCAGGACTCCAGCCTTGTCTTCCGCCTTAAGGTGACCCGGCGTTTTATTAATATGGTCGTTATCCCGCGCGCCACCATGTTCCGCGTCTACGTCACCACCACCTCATCCGATCCGTTAACCACGCCGGTTTATACCATTAGCTACAGCGGAACCATTCAGGTGCCGCAAAGCTGCGCCATTAATGCCGGTAACGTGGTGGAGTTTGATTTCGGCGACATTGGCGCCTCCCTGTTCAGCAAGGCGGGCGTAGGTAACAAACCGGAGGGCGTCTCATCGCAGAGTAAAACCATCGCCATTAAATGCACCAACGTAGAGGCGAACGCCATGCTGACGATGCGCGTCGAGGCGGAAAAAGTCTCTGATAATGTTTTGGTATCGGATAACCCGGATGTGGGATTCATCATTGCTAATCAGAGCGGGGCGCCGCTGACGCCTAACAACCTGACAAGTAAAATTCCGTTCCGCCTTGACGACAGCGCGCAGGCGCAGGTGGGGATCCGGGTCTGGCCGGTGAGCGTGACGGGCAACAAGCCTGCGGAAGGGCGCTTCACCTCGCGCGGGTATTTGCGCGTGGATTACGATTAAGGAGCCGATATGCGAAACGGGATCCGTTTAATCACCGTGGCGCTCTTTGCGCTTTGCACACAGGCCCAGGCGGACACCGCGTTGGGCGAAATTAATATTCGGCTCTACGGCAATATTGTCGATTTTACCTGCGTCGCGGAAGGCAGCGACAGCGACAAGACCGTCACGCTGGGCACCTGGCCCACCAAACAGCTCAGCACCACCGGGAGCCGCACGCAGCCCATGCCGTTTACGCTGAAGCTGACCGGCTGTCCGCCGGGCTCGGCGTCCATCACGTTTTCGGGTAAAGCCGACGGGAGCAATAGCGGCCTGCTGGCGCTGAATGACGCCAGTACTGCAAGTCGTGTCGCGGTAGAGATCAGGGATGCGGATAAAACGCGCCTGGCTCTCCAGCAGGCCAGCCAGCCGGTCTCGGTTGATGCGCAGGGGAATGCGATACTGTCGTTTTATGCCAATTATATTGCCACCGCAGATAACCCTCAGCCCGGACGAGCCGATGCGGATGCCACCTTTATGATTAACTATAATTAGCACTGACCGCACTCCCTGCAGCTCAGATAAGCTGCAGGGAGTGAATTCAGGTTAAAGCAGTTCGTGCGCTTTGGCGTAATCAATTAATTCCACGATGCTTTGCACACCCAGCTTGGAATAAATATTGGATTTATGCGCGCTAATGGTTTTGTTGCTTAATAGTAGCTGTTCTGCAATTTCCTTATTGGATAATCCATTCGCCAGATATCGTAATACCGTGACCTCGCGGTTCGATAATGGCATATCTACTGCCATCCCTTTCCCTGAACCCAAATGGTTTATAAAGTTCAGCGTTTCTGACGGGAAAAAGGAATAGCCCATCAGGATCATTTCTACGGCGTTGTAAATCTCACCCAAATCTTTACGTTTACTGACGAAGCCATTTGCCCCGGCGCGAATGGCGCGACCCGCGTAAAATAACTCTGATTTAGACGAGAGAAACAGAACCTTAATGTCTTTGTTTAAGTTTCTGATTCTCTTAAGCAAAGCGAAAGCATCCGTGCCCGTGAGTTCAATGTCAAGGATCACCAGATCGATAGGGTGATTGCGGATACAGTCAAGGACTTCATGGCTATCGCCAGACTTGAGCTTGACTGTGATATTCTTATTTTTCTGTAGCAGGACTTCTATCGACATTCTGACGATAGGATGTTCGTCCATAATGATAACGGATGCCGGTTTCATTTTTAATGCCTCAGATTGTTAAAAGCGTTGTGTAGAGTTTGTAAAACTCTCGAAATGCCGGAAGGATATAATGTGCAGATCCCTATACCGTAGTATTTCCCTGGAAAGAGCGAAAGCATCCTTGTTTACGTAATGAAAAGAACTATGCCTCAGCGCGGTCATCTCATTAGGCTGGTGTTGGCAAAAAGGTTTTTCTTATTCAGATTTGATACGCATCTTATTATACAGGGTAAGTTTTTTCCGAAAACCCTGTAAATTAATATCCGCTTATGGGTTTGTATTATCTTCTGGATCTGAATCGCTATTTTTTTAAATTTAGCGGAAATATCCTGTTATCTCATTTACCGCATATTTTCATCTTTATGTAATAACAAAAAATAACAGATATCTCTTTATGTTGATTAATTGTTAACGAAAATACCCATCATTTAGGGGGACTAACCCACGCTGATGAGCTCAACAATTGCCCTCGCAGGCCGCCAGTCCTTCATCTGAAAGCGCGCTGGTTGATTAGAAGGTCCGCATCTCCTGCACAGGAGAACATGCTATCCGCTTTGCTTTTTCCTCCTGGACGTTGTCGCTAAGCTGCTTGTTTTTACATCATTATCATCTTGTTAACGCTATCTGCATTCACTTAACGGATGGAGTAAAGTGCTGCCGTTTGTTCATTCTGTGGCATTTCACAATGTTCGCGTCCTTAAATTAGGAATAGTTATAAATTCGATTTAATTGTTAAAAATTAACATTTATGCAACGCAAGTGGTAAGTAAATTCCTAAACAGCTTTAGGAAATAAGGGGTTAGGACGTGAGTGAAAATGTGCAGTCTGAGAGGTTATTAAGAAGATGTAGCAATTCCTGACGATGGCTCAGCCCGAGCTTCACCAGGATGCAGCTGAGACGATAGATAATACGGCTATAGGGACGATTCTGCATAAGGGCAATCTGACGTAATGTCTTGCCCCGGGAAAGCTCCTGCAGGATGGGCCATTCGTTGCGTGAAAACCAGTCTTTCTCCGTACCCTGCGGAGGGAGGGTATCCAGCAGGCTCTGCTGGAGCGCAGCGGCATTCAGCTGGCGTTCGAGAACATGAAAGGGACCTGCCGCTTTGCAGAAGAGGCGGGTGTCGTAATTATCGGCCCTGACCAACAGCCAGGGCGTCAGGAACGGAGGAAACAGACTATGCCGTCTCAACTGATCCAGTTTCTCCAGAAGCCCCGTGGACCGGCTTTCAATATCCACGACCAGACGGGCTGAGGGCCACTGCGTCTGAGCGATGAGGGCATCGTCCAGCGTGGCGTAGTCGCAGCAGCTGCTCAGGGGAAATTGCCCGTTGAGAAAACCGGTGCGCAGGTAGTGATCCTCAGTCACCAGAAGGATAAAAGGGGCGTCTGTTTTGCGGGGCTGGCTGATGGACTGGCTCAAGAATTCGAGCCGGTCGAAAAAGGGGGGAGCAAAAGGTGAGCGCGTAAATCCCAGTGCATCACTTCCTGTACGCCGCCGCCGGTAACGGCGCACTGTCATTCGCATGGTCTCCCTCCTGGAAATGGCTTTCTAATCCTCCGGCCATGTCCAGGACGGCCAGTAATACCCCTGGCCGAGATCTGCGCCTGCCTGCAGTGCACAGGTACGATCGCGTTCAGTCTCAATACCTTCAATAAGCACTTTCCCGGCAAGCTGAAAGCAAAGGGAAACCAGTTGCCTCAACTCAGGGGTGTCGCGTAAACGCCAGAATGCTTCCTTATCTATTTTGATGCCGCTTAACGGGAGTCGAAAGGATAAAAACGACTGCACTAAGACGTCATCTATGTCGTCCAGCCAGATTGCGTGCCCTCGTCTGCTCAACTGATGGAGATTCTGAACCACGAACTGCTTCTGTGCGACGGAAAGCGCCAAAATGGACGCGGGGTCGACAAACTCAATATTGAGCGGCACGCAGGATAATCTTATAAGTCGCTGAAAAGACGTGGGCTCTGTCAGAACGGTTATCGGCAGATTAATAAAAAGGTTATGACCGTGCGGCGTATTTTTTAACGCGGCAAGCTGCGCTTCAAGCAGCGTTATCGACCAGTCTGCGGACCGATCGCAAAAAAAGTCCTCACTGTGCCGCGTGTCGGCCAGAACGCTAAGGACCTCGACGCCAACCTGACGCAAGGAGGTAAGGGCGACGATGGGCTCAAGCTTAATGCCGACGATGTCCTGAGATATGTACTGTAACCGGGGGGGCGTATCGATCAGGTTTTGCGCTGTCACTCCATTGTCCTGTTGTCTGTCAGCCTCCAGGCGGCCGGGATACCTGACTCTAGTGTGACGAGCTGACGTTCGGGAAAACAGCAGGCGTTACTTAAATGCAACTAAGCCTTTTCGCAGCGCTAAATTTTACGGTGAAACAGGACAAAATGTTGAGAAAATAGCCGTATTTACAATCGGCTAGCGGTAATTGACTCTGAAAACGGAAAAGGCATTGACTCACCTGCCATTGACCGTATAATTCTTCGCGTTTCACCACCGCGAAGTACACACTTCTCAGTGCGCCCTTAGCTCAGTTGGATAGAGCAACGGCCTTCTAAGCCGTAGGTCGTAGGTTCGAATCCTACAGGGCGTGCCATTTAATTCCATAGAGTTACGCCTCCTTCACATCCTCCTGATTTCGATTGTGGGACATATTTGGGACATCGCCCCTAAAATTTACCGGTCATGAAGGACATTTATGTGGTATCTACTCGCAACTTCGCTTGCCGCACTCTCTCTTAATAAAAGCCTGGCTTACCTGATACTGGGATTAACGGCATTTCTCGGCTGGAAACAGAGTATTCTTGACGCCCCGGCGCTGCTGGTTATTGCATCAATCGTTGTTGGCTGGTCTGTTGTTGAATGGCTACGTAATAAAAATAATAAATACACATATCTGGTCGAAGGCCTGTGCGTGGTCATCGCCGTTGCCCTGGTTATGCATGTGCTCCCGGGCTTCCATAATCCCAAAGTGCTGGATGCTGTCGTCGTTGGTCCGCAAAGCATACCGTTCAGTATGTACTTTAATATGGACAAGGCGGTGGTGCCGTTCTTTTTAATTACGTGTATGCCAACGTTATTCGTAGCAAAACCCCTCTATAAAGCTGGCAAGGTCGGCTGGGCGATATTGGTTCTTGCGGTACCCGCGCTGTTACTTCTGGCTGTGGCGTTGGGCGGGCTGAGAATTGAGCCGCATGCGCCAGAATGGTTCGCGCAATTTGCCCTTGCGAATATTTTCTTCGTCTCTTTGGCTGAGGAAGCCTTGTTCAGAGGCTACCTTCAGCAGCGCTTGTCCCGGATCGTTCATCCTGTTGTCGCGCTGTTGATTGCCTCAGTCATCTTTGGGCTGATGCATTATAGCGGCGGTTTACTGCTGATTATTTTTGCCAGCCTCTCCGGCATTATTTATGGCCTGGCGTGGATGTGGAGCGGCAGGCTCTGGGTTGCAACGTTATTCCATTTTGGGCTGAACGGCGTGCATTTATTGTTCTTCACCTATCCTGTATATGCCCCTCATGCGGTTATGTGATGCTTTTTAAATTAGTAGCCTTATAAATTTAGATACCTCCGGATAAGCATACAAAGCCCCGCAATATCGGGGCTTTTATATCTGCCGGGCGCATGAATAACAGATTTACCTTCGCGTCATAATAAATAGAAGGCTAATTAATTCATTGCAGGCAGGCTTAAGGTTTTCTTAATCTAATAATTATCTCTCATTAAAATTTGGATTTTTATCATTCTAAAATCTGCTAAAAAGAAATTTTACACTTTTACGACTAAACTCGATTGATACTAATTATCATTAGCGTTGTTGTATGCTTTAATCCTGTCCCACAAAGCTATGAGTGGTTACTCCCGTTGGTCTATTAAGGATATGTTCATGAATTCTCGCCTGCTGTCCTGCTTCTCGCTTGCCTTGTTGTCTTCCTCCCTTTTCCTTTCCACACAATCGGTTGCCGCCGATAACAACGAAGGTATCGTTGTTTATAACGCGCAGCACGAAAACCTAGTGAAGTCGTGGGTTGACGGTTTTACTAAAGAAACCGGTATTAAAGTCACGCTACGTAATGGTGATGACAGCGAGCTGGGTAACCAGCTGGTGCAGGAGGGCAGCGCGTCGCCGGCAGACGTATTCCTGACGGAGAACTCGCCGTCCATGGTGCTGGTGGATAATGCAAACCTGTTTGCGCCGCTGGATGCAGACACCCTGAAGCAGGTACCGGCGGAATATCGTCCTGCGCACGGCCGCTGGATCGGCATTGCCGCCCGCAGCACGGTATTCGTGTATAACCCGGCAAAACTCAGCGAACAGCAGCTGCCTAAATCGCTGATGGATCTGGCGAAACCCGAGTGGAAAGGCCGCTGGGCGGCATCTCCTTCAGGCGCGGATTTCCAGGCCATCGTGAGCGCGATGCTGGCGCTGAAGGGCGAGAAGGCCACCCTGGAATGGCTTAAAGCGATGAAAGCCAATTTCGTTGCCTATAAAGGCAACAGCACCGTGATGAAGGCGGTCAATGCCGGCCAGATTGATGGCGGCGTGATTTATCACTACTACCGCTTTGTCGACCAGTCCAAAACCGGTGAAAACAGCAAAAACACTCAGCTCTATTACTTCAAACACCAGGATCCGGGTGCGTTCGTAAGCCTCTCCGGCGGTGGCGTGCTGGCGTCCAGCAAACACAAAGCGCAGGCGCAGGCCTTCATCAAATACATTACCGGTAAAGAAGGTCAGGAAAGTCTGCGTACCAACAATGCCTTTGAGTATGCAGTGGGCGTGAACGCGGCCTCCAACCCGAAACTGGTTCCGCTGAAAGATCTTGATGCACCGAAAGTTGAACCTTCAACGCTCAACAGTAAAAAAGTTATCGAGCTGATGACGCAAGCCGGTCTGCTGTGATCCTGAGAGTGAAGTGAACGTCTTATGTCTGGTCTGAGTCTCGACATCGGAAAAAACAGAGTGCAGGAGCCTGTCCGCAGGCGTCCTGCACTGCCGATGGTTGCGTTAGCTGTGTTGTTTTCATTAATGGCGCTTCTGCCTTTGGGTTTTATCATTGCCATTGGCTTTGAGACCGGCTGGGAAACCATTAAGGCGCTGGTGTTTCGCCCGCGTGTGGCTGAGCTGCTCAGCAACACGCTGTGGCTGACGGCTTTAGCGGTTCCGCTGTGTATCGTGACGGGCGTGGTGATAGCCTGGCTCACAGAGCGCACGCAGCTTGCCGGACGGGGCATCTGGTCCGCGCTGGCGGTCGCTCCGCTGGCCATTCCGGCGTTTGTGCAAAGCTATGCCTGGGTGAGCGTTGTTCCCTCCATGCACGGGCTCTCTGCGGGCGTGTTCCTTTCCGTACTTGCCTACTATCCGTTTATCTATATGCCGGTTGCGGCGGTGCTGCGTCGCCTTGACCCGACGCTTGAAGATGTCGCCGCGTCGCTCGGCACGCCGCCGTGGAAGGTCTTTTTCCGCGTGGTGCTGCCCCAGCTTAAGCTGGCTATCTGCGGCGGCGCGCTGCTGGTGGCGCTGCACCTGCTGGCGGAATATGGCCTGTACGTGATGATCCGCTTTGATACCTTCACCACGGCAATTTATGACCAGTTTCAGTCTACCTTCAGCGGCCCGGCGGCAAACATGCTGGCGGGCGTGCTGGCCTTGTGCTGCCTGGCTATATTAATGCTGGAAGGCGTGACGCGTGGAAAAGCCCGCTACGCGCGAATTGGCGCCGGGGCCGCGCGCGAGCAGAAACGCTGGCCGCTGAAGCCTGCGGCGGCCGCGCTGGGTCAGCTGTTTTTCATCGTGCTGATCGTGCTGGCGCTGGGCGTGCCGTTAATTGTTCTGTGTCGCTGGATTTGGCTCGGCGGCGTGCAAAACTGGATGAGTGCCGATCTCTGGCACTCCCTGCGCCAGACGCTGATGCTCGGCGTGGGCGGCGCACTTCTCACGACCGTGTGCGTGATCCCCATCGCGTGGCTCGGTATCCGCTATCCACACCGCATCTTCCGGATGCTGGAAGGGTGCATCTATATCACCAGTTCGCTGCCGGGCATCGTCACGGCGCTGGCGCTGGTCACCGTCACTATTCATTACGCCCGTCCCATTTACCAGACGGAAATTACCCTGTTCCTGGCCTACCTGCTGATGTTTATGCCCCGTGCGCTCATCAACCTGCGGGCGGGGATTGCTCAGGCGCCTGTTGAGCTGGAAAACGTGGCGCGCAGCCTGGGCAGCACGCCCGCGAAGGCGCTCTGGAGCGTCACGATGCGGCTGGCCGCGCCGGGTGCGGCAGCGGGGGCCGCGCTGGTTTTCCTCGGCGTCAGCAACGAGTTGACCGCCACGCTGCTGCTCTCTCCGCTGGGCACGCGCACGCTCTCCACCGGATTCTGGGCGCTAACCAGTGAAATTGACTATGTTGCCGCCGCCCCTTACGCGATGCTGATGATCCTGATTTCACTCCCGCTGACCGCCATTCTCTATATGCAGTCGAAGAAAATTGTAGGGCTATGACATGCTTGAATTAACCGCCATTTCTAAATCGTTTTCTGATGTGCAGGTGCTCGACAGCTTAAACCTGAGCGTTGCGCCGGGGAGCAGGACGGCGATTGTCGGGCCGTCCGGGTCGGGGAAAACCACGCTGCTGCGTATTCTTGCCGGGTTCGAAACGCCCGACACCGGACGTATTGTCATGCAGGGGAGAACGCTGTTTGATGAAAACAACTTTGTTCCCGCCCACCTGCGCCGGATCGGTTTTGTACCTCAGGAAGGGGCGCTTTTCCCCCACCTCAATGTGGCAGACAACATTGCCTGGGGGCTGGACGGCACTCGCCGCGAGAAGCGCCAGCGCGTTGAGGCGCTGATGGAGATGGTCTCTCTGGACAGGCAGCTCGCAACGCACTGGCCCCATGAGATTTCCGGCGGACAGCAGCAGCGCGTGGCGCTTGCCCGTGCGCTGGCCCAGCGTCCTTCACTGATGCTGCTGGATGAACCTTTCTCGGCGCTGGACACCGGCCTGCGCGCCATGACCCGTAAAGCCACGGCCGATCTGCTGGCCGAAGCGGGCGTGGCCTCGATTCTGGTCACCCACGATCAGAACGAAGCGTTGTCCTTTGCCACGCAGGTCGCGGTCATGCGCTCCGGGCGCTTCACGCAGGTCGGGACGCCTTATGAGGTGTACACCCGTCCGGTTGACGAAGAGACGGCGCTGTTTCTTGGCGATGCGCTGATCCTGCCTGCGCAGCTCACCGCGGGCTACGCCCTGTGCGCCCTGGGTGAGGTGCCCACGGACAATGCGCAGGCTACAGGGCAGGGCAGAGTGATGCTGCGCCCGGAACAGCTGAGCGTGACGGCATGTGCCTCCCATGAAAGCCCAATTTCGATTCTTGATGTGGACTTCACCGGCCAGTTGTCGACGCTCACCCTTGGGCTCGCCGGGCAGCACGAGCCCGTGACCCTGAAGACCGTCAGCCAGCCAGGATGGAACCCTGGCACGGCGGTACGCATTGATATTGCTGGCACCGCGCGTGTATTCGAATATTCTTAATATTCGGTAGTAATTTCATGCAACGGGTTGTTATAAAAGATTTTTCCCGAACGTATGGCATTCTCTGAGATTCTCTACCATGCTCATAAAACCTCACCGCAATGCGTGAGGTTTTTCGTAGTTGCTGATTAATCTCAAGGAAAAAGGTTATGAAAAAGACGACTGCTATTTTGTTGGGAACGGCGTTACTGTTTACAACCAATGCTTTTGCTGCACAGCTACTCACTAAAAGCGAGTTCAAAAAAGTTGCATCTCAATATAAAAAAATCGGTACGGTAAACACCTCGAATGAAGTATCGGTGGATGATGCAAAAAAAGAACTGATTGAGAAAGCCGATAAGAAAGGCGCGGATGTCCTGGTGCTCACTTCAGGGAACACCAACAATAAAATTCACGGTACGGCCAATATCTACAAGAAAAAATAACGTCATTGCAGCCACCCCGAAACGGGGCGGCTGTTCACCCTCTTTTCTCGCCATACCTCCTCATGAACGCGGTTACACTTGCTAATGCATTTATAATGCGTATAGTTCTCATTTGCATTTCAGCAAACACATTCTAAGGCCCGACAACGGGTCATTTTTGCGCGCACTTTCAAATGAGTTAACGATGAACAACACCAACATACACAAAACGCTGCTGGCGCTCGCCGTTGGCGCAATAACACATTCCGCCTTCGCGGCTGACGATCAAAAAGAAGATACCCTCATCGTGCAGGCTAAGCCTGCCAGCGAGTTCAAACCCGGTGGCGACCAGCTGGTACCGGCCTTCCTTGACGGACAGGTGGCGAACGGCGGACGCATGGGAATGCTGGGCCAGCAGAACGCCATGGACGTGCCGTTCAACATCATCAGCTACACCTCAAAGCTGGTGGAAGATCAGCAGGCGAAAACCATTGCTGACGTGGTCGCTAACGACGCGGGCGTGCAGTTCGTTCAGGGGTATGGCAACAGCGCGGAAACCTACCGCATCCGCGGCCTGAAGTTTGACGGTGACGACATGACCTTTGGCGGTCTGTCCGGCGTGCTGCCGCGGCAGGTAGTAGATACCCAGATGGTCGATCGCATCGAGATCTTCAAAGGGGCCAACTCGCTGATGAACGGCGCGGCGAGCTCCGGCGTGGGCGGGATGATCAACCTTGAACCTAAACACGCGGGCGAACTCCCGCAGGCGAAAGTGGGCATCGACTATACCTCTGATTCCCAGATTGGCACCACGCTGGATGCGGGCCGTCGCTACGGCGACAGCGACCAGTTTGGCGCGCGGGTGAACCTGGTCCATCGCGAAGGGAAAACCGGCATACCGAATGACCGCCGCCGCACCACGCTGCTCTCTACCGGCCTGGATTACAGCGGTGACCGCTTCCGCACCTCGCTGGATCTCGGCTATCAGAAGAAAACCTTCCACGGCAGCCCGACCAGCGTCAATATTTCCGCGGTGGATTTCGTGCCCGAGCCGCCGAAAAACGATCGCAACTTCTCGCAGAAGTGGGCCTACAGCAACATCGAAAACGAGTTCGGGATGTGGCGCAGCGAGTACGACATCACCGACGGCTGGACCGCCTATACCGGCCTGGGCGCGCAGCACGCGCACGAAGAAGGGATCTACAGCGCGCCGAAGCTGGTGGATAAAAGCGGTAAGGCAACGGCCAGCCGCCTTGATACCAACCGTATCAGCGATTCCGTCAGCGGCATGGCGGGCATTCGCGGTAACTTTGATACCGGTTTTATCTCGCACAAGGTAAACGTCGGCTATTCGGCGATGACCAAAAACGAAAAAATCGCGTGGAAAATGTCGGCTGCGAAGGATAACCCGACCACCAACATCTACCACAATACCGGCGTCGATATTCCGGACAGCACTAACTTCAACGGCTCTGGCGGAAAGTACAGCGATCCGCTGACCAGCGGACGCACCCGCACCCAGGGCTGGCTGCTGAGCGATACGCTGGGTGTGCTGGACGACAAACTGCTGTTCACCGCCGGCGCCCGCCACCAGAAAGTGGTCATTCGCGGGTATAACAAAATTACCGGTGCGGAAAACGCGGCGGATGGCTTCGACGGCAGCCGCTGGATGCCAACCTACGGCGTGGTCTACAAGCCGTGGGAGACGCTTTCCCTCTATGCCAACCATACCGAAGCGCTGCAGCCGGGCAAAACCGCGCCTAATACCGCCACCAACTACGGCCAGAGCACCGGTATCGTTCACTCTAAGCAGAATGAAGTGGGCGTGAAGGCGGACTTTGGCCGCGTAGGCGGATCGCTTGCGCTGTTCGAAATCAAAATGCCGTCGGCGATCCTCGACGACAGCGGTCACTACGGCCTTGACGCTGAACAGCGTAACCGTGGCGTGGAGCTGAACGTCTTCGGCGAGCCAATGCTGGGGATGCGTCTGAACGCCAGCGCTACCTGGCTGCAGGCTGAGCTAACCAAAACCAAAAATGGCGTGAATCAAGGTAACGATGCGATCGGTATTCCGAACTTTTACGCCGTGCTGGGCGCAGAGTACGACATCAAGCCGATTAACGGCCTGACTGCCACCGCCCGCGTGAACCACTCCGGCGCGCAATATGCTGACCTTGCAAACACCAAAAAGCTGGACAGCTACACCACGCTGGATCTGGGGATGCGCTATCGCTTCGCGGTGAACCACAATGCAAACCAGATGACCGTTCGCGCGGGAATCGACAACGTGACCAATGAAAACTACTGGTCCAGCGTGGACGATTCCGGTACCTATATTACGCAGGGCGAACCGCGCACCTTTAAGGTTTCGGTTGGCTACGAATTCTAAGCGTTCCATCTCGTTATCCGGGGCAGGGATGCCCCAATCCCTTGCTACCTCCAGCATGAAGTGTTAAAACGTGCCCCTTCTAAAAAAGAGACAGGGGTAGGACGTGAAAGACGCGTCATCCGCTTCAGGCCATGGTAGCGCCGAAGCCTCGTCGGATCAGAATCCGACGCTGCAACGTGGGTTGCAAAATCGACATATTCAGTTAATTGCCCTTGGCGGCGCAATCGGTACCGGGCTGTTTCTCGGCATCGGCCCCGCTATTCAGATGGCTGGCCCGGCGGTTCTGCTGGGTTATGGTATCGCCGGGATTATTGCCTTCCTGATCATGCGCCAGCTTGGCGAGATGGTCGTTGAAGAGCCGGTTTCAGGCTCCTTCGCGCACTTTGCTTATAAATACTGGGGCCCATTTGCCGGCTTCCTGTCCGGCTGGAACTACTGGGTAATGTTCGTGCTGGTGGGGATGGCGGAGTTAACCGCCGCAGGCATCTATATGCAGTACTGGCTGCCGGATGTCCCGACGTGGGTCTGGGCGGCGGCCTTCTTCATCATTATTAACGCCGTTAACCTCGTCAACGTCCGCCTGTATGGCGAAACCGAATTCTGGTTTGCGCTGATCAAGGTGCTGGCGATTATCGGCATGATCGGCTTTGGCCTGTGGCTGCTGTTCTCTGGCCACGGCGGCGAGCGCGCCACGATCGACAACCTGTGGCAGCACGGCGGCTTCCTCGCCACCGGCTGGAAAGGGCTGATTCTCTCCCTGGCGGTGATCATGTTCTCCTTCGGTGGGCTGGAGCTAATTGGCATTACCGCCGCCGAAGCGCGCGACCCGCATAAAAGCATTCCAAAAGCGGTTAACCAGGTGGTGTATCGGATCCTGCTGTTCTACATCGGCTCGCTGGTGGTCTTGCTGGCCCTCTATCCGTGGGTGGAAGTGAAGTCCGACAGCAGCCCGTTCGTGATGATTTTCCACGATCTGAACAGCAACGTGGTCGCCTCGGCGCTGAACTTCGTCATTCTGGTGGCGTCGCTGTCGGTCTATAACAGCGGCGTTTACTCAAACAGCCGTATGCTGTTTGGCCTCTCCGTACAGGGCAACGCACCGCGCTTTTTAACCCGCGTTAGCCGTCGCGGCGTGCCGGTGAACTCTTTGTTGCTGTCAGGGGCCATCACGTCGCTGGTGGTGCTGATCAACTACCTCCTGCCGAAAGAGGCCTTCGGCCTGCTGATGGCGCTGGTTGTCGCCACGCTGCTGCTGAACTGGATCATGATCTGCCTGGCGCACCTGCGCTTTCGCGCCGCGATGCGTCGCAAGGGACGCGAAACGCAGTTCAAAGCGCTGCTTTACCCGGCGGGGAACTACATCTGTATCGCTTTCCTGGGGCTGATTCTGGTGCTGATGTGCACCATGGATGAGATGCGCCTGTCCGCGATGCTGCTGCCGGTGTGGGTTATCTTCCTGTTTGTGGCGTTTAAGCTATCCCGAAAAAAGTGATCTGCTTTTCACCCTCTCCCCGTGGGAGAGGGCCGGGGTGAAGGCACCTGACCGCACCTGCCTTCACGCCCGGTGTCCGAAACTGATTATCTGACGATGACCCCCGACAGGGAGCGAATATCATTCCCCGTCGGCGACTGGTGAATACGCAGACCAAATTCATCCACCACCGCGAAAATATGGTCGAAGATGTCGGCCTGT
Source organism: Enterobacter sp. N18-03635 (assembly GCF_004006055.1). NCBI lineage: Bacteria > Pseudomonadati > Pseudomonadota > Gammaproteobacteria > Enterobacterales > Enterobacteriaceae > Enterobacter > Enterobacter sp. N18-03635. The sequence goes on from NZ_CP034769.1 coordinate 1,135,391, forward strand.
ATCTCCTCATATTCTGCCCAGACCACCGTATTGGTAAAGGCATATATTTCAATCGGCAAGCCATTCGCGTCAGGCGCCAACTGACGCACCATCAGCGTCATATCTTTGCGAATGCGAGGGTGGTTGCGAAGATATTCGTTCAGGTAGGCGCGGAAGGTGCCAATATTGGTCATCTTGCGAAGGTTTAATACCGATTCCCCTTCACCGTTCTTCTGATTCCACAGGTTTATTTCCTCATGTCGAGCGGCCAGATAGGGCTTAAGCAGTTTCGCCTGAATAAGTTTCTGCTGTTCTTGCTCGTCGAGAAAATGAATGCTGGTGGTATCAATGTTCAGGCTGCGCTTAATGCGTCGACCGCCGGAGGCCGACATGCCGCTCCAGTTGATAAAGGCGTCGGAGACCAGCGCCCACGTCGGAATGGTCGTAATCGTATTATCGAAATTTCGCACCTTAACGGTGGTCAGGCCGATGTCCGTCACCGTGCCGTTGGCACCGTATTTCGGCATCTCCAGCCAGTCACCGAGCTTGAGCATGTCGTTGGCGGAAAGCTGAATCCCCGCCACCAGTCCCAGTATCGGGTCTTTAAACACCAGCATCAGAACGGCGGCCATGGCGCCCAGACCGCTGATCAGAATCGCCGGGGACTGACCAATCAGCAGGGAGATAATCAGTATTCCCACCAGGATGGCGCTCACCAGCTTGATGCCCTGGAAAATCCCCTTCAGCGGCAGCTGTGATGCGGTGGCCATTTTCTGCGACAGATTGAAAATCACGTCCAGCAGCGAGAAGAAGGAGAGCAGGGCATACACCATCACCCACAGCTTCGCGCAGGTGGTGAGTATTTCCGCCGCTTCGCTGCCTTTTTGCAGCCACAGTACCGCCTGGACGTTGACGATTATCCCCTGCAGGGTAAAGGCCAGACGGTGAAATAATTTATTCTGGGTGATGATCTGCAGCCATAAATGGCTGCTGGCCTGCGCGCGTTTTTCGAATGCGCGAAGCACGCCTTTGTGCAGAATAAAATGAACGATGATGGCGGTAAGAAAAATAATACCAAAGATAATCACTAAAGAGGTGGTGTGATTAATTTCAATGCCTAACTCTTCAACCTGAGCAATCAATTCCTGCATAACGTCTCCTGTATTTTTGCAGCCCCATAATGGCGGCTGCGGATCTATTATGCAAATTCACAGGCTTATTTGGTGGCCTGGCAGATCTTCGCCACCGGCAGACACAGGCGATGGCGGATGCGCAGCGTCGCCAGGGCAAGCACCACCATCATCGCCGTTTCCACCATCAGGAAGACGTTAACTGCCTGGGTGTAATCCCCGTGATGGTTCTGCAGCGCGTGCAGCAAAATGGCGCCAAAAATGGCCGGGCCAAGCCCCAGCGCGGCCTGCTGCAGGGTACTGAGAATGGCACTCGCGGCCCCGGCGTCGTTAGGCTGAATATCGCGCATCCCGATGCGGTAGAAGCTGTTCACGATCAGCGCTTGCCCGTAGCCCACCAGTCCGGTGGCGGGTGCCAGCGTCAGGGTGGTGTTGTTCATGCCCCACAGCCGGAACGTCGCCATCAGCGCCAGCAGGCCAGTAATCTGGATTGCCAGACCCGTCAGCAGAATAGTGCTGGTGCTGTAGCGGGCAATCAGCCGCGGCGCGAACCAGGCCGAAACAAAGTAGGTCACGCCAAGGGCGATAAAACTGTTTCCGGACTGCCATGGGGCCATCCCCAGACCGGTTTGCATGGTGAGCGCCATACAGAACATAAAACCGGACCAGACGCTGAAAAAGAGCATCGCAATCAGAATGCCAAAGCGGACGCTGCGAAGCGAAAGCAGGCGCGGCGGGATCAGCGGGTGGGCATTCTCACGCTCCTTTTTGCGCGCATTCAGCGCCATCAGCCAGGCCAGCGGGACAAGGGCGAATAGCATCGCCTTCAACGGCCAGGACCAGTGCCACTGCGGGCCGAGCGCCATCGGGAACAGCAGGCAGCAAAGCATAATGGCCAGCAACACGGTACCCGGCCAGTCGATGCGTGACGGCGTCTCACGACGGGTTTCCGGTACGAAGCGACGGCTCAGCGCCAGCACCACCAGACAAATCGGCACGTTGATAAAGAAGGCGTTTCGCCAGCCCAGCCCGGCGATATCCGCCGATACCAGCCAGCCGCCGCCCATCTGCCCGACGATAAACGCAATCCCGCCGATGCCGCCGAACAGGCTGATGGCTTTTGCATGCGCCGTACCTTTCAGCGTCACGTGCAGCGTGGCAAGAATTTGCGGCATGATGAGTGCGGCACCCGCGCCCTGAACGATGCGCGCGGCCAGCAGCTGTTCAATGTTCCCCGCCATCCCGCACAGCAGCGAGGCCAGGCCAAAGCTCGCTACACCCCACATGAACAGACGCCGACGGCCAAAGTTATCCCCCAGCTTGCTGCCGAGCGCCAGGCAGACGGCGAAGGCCACGCCGTAAAGGGCCATAATCAGCTCCAGCTCGGTGGCGGTAGCGTGCAGCGAATGGGTGATGGCGTCCAGCGCCACGTTGGTGATTGAGGTATCAATCATCGGCAGCATCTGGCCGGTTAGCAGCAATATCAGGCCAGCGCGGCCCGGTGAAACAACTGACGTATTCATGGTAACTCCATTGCGTCATTCATCAGATGGTCGTAGCATCTACCATCAGATAAACGGGTACCAGTTCTTGCTTATACTGGTACTGGCACTACCATGCAGGGGGATTTATGGCGCTGATGTCTGAACCTGTCGTCTCACTTCAGGATGACACCCGAAAACAGCTCGGGGCATTTTTACGCACCCGGCGTGAAAGCCTCGATCCGCAGCGTCTCGGCCTGCCGCGCAGCGGCCGCCGCCGCACGCCGGGTCTTCGTCGGGAAGAGGTGGCGATGCTTGCGGACGTGGGCGTGACCTGGTACACCTGGCTTGAGCAGGGCAGGGACGTCAATCCGTCCAGCGCGGTGATGGCGGCCGTGGCAAAAGCGCTGCAATGTACCCCAACTGAAGCCCGGCACCTGTTTGTATTAGCCGGTTTACCGCCGGGTGAAGCGCCGCAGGCGGTCTGCTGCGAGGGCATCAGCGAAGGCACGCGCCGCCTGCTGGATACGCTGATGCCGAAACCCGCCAGCATTCAGAAACCGAACTTCGATATCGTGGCGTGGAACGACAGCTTCGGGCATCTGATGGGCGTCGATTTCAATGACATCCCTCCCGAAGATCGCAACTGTATTTATCTGTTCCTCACGCATCCGGCGTGGCGCGCGCGCCTCGGCAGACGCGACGACGTGCTACCCATCTTTGTCTCCTATTTCCGCGCGGCGATGGCCGAACACCGGGGCGATCCGCTGTGGGAGGCCAAACTGGCGCGCTTCTTCGCGGTCTCCGAAGAGTTCAAAACCCTGTGGCACCAGCGCAACGAAGTGCGCGGCGTGGAGAACCAGCTCAAGCTGTTTACCCATCCCGAGCTGGGGGATTTTACGCTGCAGCAGATGTACTGGTATTCCGCGCCGCGAAACGGCTCGCGGCTGCTGGTGTATCTGCCGGTGGATGAAGCAGGGGAGCGGGCGATGGCATGGCTGGAGAAAAAAAAGATTTAGCACCGCGAGTGGCTTCGCGCCAGGTGTTAACTAGTACTTTTCTGGCAGTTTATGCACTGCTATAAGTATGCCGCGTTTAATGTCTATATGACCATCGATGCGCAGATCGCTCAGAATTTTCATGACGCGGCTGCGCGAAAGACGTGTTTTTTCCTGGATATAATCACAGACATTAATTGTCAGACGTAAATCGTCTTTCTCATTTATTAATGCAATGATGTTTTCTCGTATTATCTCATAAGTTGACAGGCCTACAGAGACGTTATTGATTTCAATGAGTCGCTTGATTCCAAACATATAGAGTAGAGCAGCTTCTTTCCAGAGGCGTTCCCGGTCGATGATATTCAATACTTCATTTCGTGGAATGATTTCATATTTAACCTCACCGCAGGCTTTAAAACAAAGATTCGCATTCATGTCCATCAGGGCATTCATACCCACTAACATCGGGCCCTGAAAGTATTTCATGAGCAATTTTCCTCTGGTGCGATAGGCTGCCATCATCCCCTCATGGATAACCAGCGTCATCGGTTCGGGATATTTCTCCATAGTGATTATTTGCCGTGAAACTGCTTGTCGGACACGGTGTGGATTTGTAATTGCTGCAATTATTCTTTTTTCTTCATTTTCAGGTTTCATGATTTTGTATTATTCCTGGGAGTGCTTACATTTAATCAAAATAACTGAATGTGTAGAACACAAATTACATATTCCTGCGAGTTGCTAAGATCATTACTGATGAAAATAAACCGTCCTTAAAACGCTGAAGATAACAAAGGACAAAAACATAGAGAAGATAACGTGTCGGGATCGGCTATTAGCAAGTCAGAATTATGAGCGAAGTGATGTTTATATTTTGACTGTAAACAGTTTCCGCATAAGGTGTTGCGGTAATAGGTTAAGCTGCCAGTGGTGTTCAGATTATAGCAGAGGTGAACATCGCTGCGCAAACGAGTAGCCTGAAGAGGGTAAAAACACGTTTTAACCCTCTCAGGGAGTGACTGATCCTGATATGTCTCGAGCGGGCGGTCAGGCATCAGTATTGCCACTGGAGCGAAACACCCAGCGTGACGGGACTGGTATGCAGTTCATCCGGCTTTGAAAGCGGGGTACCGATGAAAAAGTCATAGCCAAATTGACCTTTGACGCCTCGAATGCCAGCCACTGTCCCGGCAAGGTGTGCGCCACTCCAGTAATCATTTTCAGAGCCGCTAACCTCACCGTAATCCACGCCAATATAGGGCTGCATCCCCCACTGTGGCAGGTTAAGATCAATGTCATTGCGTAGATACCAGCCCTTATCCGCATAGATCGACATTTCTCCATCAAAGCCTCGCACAGTCCAGCGGTTGCCAATAGTGAACTTATCCGGTTGGGTGAGCCGATCTGGTGACGTTTGCTGCATAAAATGCGGCTCGTAGCTAAAAGCATTTCCGGCCAGTTTGAAAGGGAATACCCCATCAACTTTAAGCGTAAGGATCCTTGCCTGTGGATCAGCGCTGCCCACCAGCTCTTCAGCATCAGGTTGTTCACCAAACCACGGAGCCGCATGCTGGTATCCGAAACTGGTCGTAAGTTGACCCGCTGAAAAATAGGCAATGTTATTCAGGCTTAACTGCCAGCTGCTGGTATCCCGATGCTGTACTTCCACTTCCACGTCATTAAGGTCATAGCGTGAGTCACGCTTGATCGTTTTAAAAGCCAGCGTGGTTTTCTGACTGGCGCTGCGGAAGATTACGCGGTTCAGGGCAGCCGTCATTAATTTTTCGTCGCTGCTGTACTGGTAGCGAAATTCACCGTTGCGGAGAGTTTGCGTGGAACGATAATGGCTGGCATAAAGGTCAAGCGACCAGTATCCCAATGGAACAGAATAAAAGGCCGAGCTGTTATCGTTGCGACGACCATCTTCATTTTTGAATCCGCCACCATAAGCAATGTAAAACATGTCATTTAATGAGGTTGCGTTATCAAGATAAAAAGCGAGCCCTCCCTGATAACGTCCGGTGTGTTTACTGCCTGAATCATCAAACCATGAGCCCAGGCGCCAGGATTTTGGCTGTTTGCGGGTCACCTCAATACGAGTATCCCCGGGACGATTGCCGGGAAGCAAACGTATACTTGCCTGAGTGCCGGGTATGCGCTGCACATTCTCTAAGCCTTGCTCTAGCCCGCGTAAATCGAGAAGATCGTTTTGGCCTTCCGGAATATTGTTCCATGCATGTAAAGGATGACCGTTTAACTCTTTTATGTCTATTTCGCTGATGCGACCAGGCAGAATTGTAAAATGTAAAATACCATTACGTAAATTCTGCTTGGGAACTAATATGCGAGTAGTAATAAATCCATGAGAAATGAGGCGATTCTGCATCGCAGTATGAAGGTTTTTAATGCCCCCGGAACCAACACACTGTTTCTCCGTCTGTTTTATGAGATCGCGAAAAGTCAGCCAATGTGGAAGCGACTCTGCGCCATCAATAACGACGTGCTGGATATCATAGCAAAAAGCTTCTTTGGTCAGAATCAATGTATCACTTGCGCGCGTTCCTTCTGCAGAAAGCAGCGACTTACTTTGAGGCGCCAGCTGGTCATGCCTGGCCTGATCCTGTTGCTGAGTGGTCGCAGACTCAGCCTTTACGTAACCGGCCGACATTACGAGGAGCGACGCTAAAAAGACAGCGAGGCGAGGGTAAGAGATAATCATGTTATTGGCTTCAGAGATTCTGAGGATGTTTAACCCTGGTTTAAAGAAATAAAAAGCCCCATAACCAAAAATGGGGCTTTGAGAGTCATGGATTATTACATAGCGGTGTTAATGCCATATCCGCCAGGGAAATAGACTATTTCAGTAATGGTTCTGCCGAAGTAGGTATCGCCAGGATAAAAGACCATGCCATTTTCCCAAACACCATTACCCTCGGGAGTGCCGTTTGGTTTAATTGAATTATAGCTGGTGCTATTATCCATATTATTTCCATTCCAGCTGTTATTGTCATTAATAAAGCCGGAGTTGTCGATGGAAGTATTGTTACTATCAGGGGTGATTACATTATTGTCCGGATTGTCAGTGCCAGTCTGATTAATTACTCCTGTGTTATTTACGAAACCAGTGGTTCGGACATACTTGCCAGTGATGATTCCACCCTTTTCGTTATTTATACCATTGTAAGTGTTTAACTGAACATCCTCGGCACTGGTTATGTTACCGCTATTCGTCAAAGTGTTGCTGGTGACATTGATACCATTTTCTGCCGACAGCGTTCCTCCGTTGATAAGGTTGATCCGTTCCATCTGAGCATTAAGTTTATTGCCAGCGCTGATAACACCTGTGTTATAGACTGAAGATGGATAGTAGCCGTAGCCGCCGGAAATGAACATGTTGATATCATTCGCAGAGCGGATTTCACCATCGTTTTGAAGGTTATTCATTAGGTTAAGTGTGGTGTCACCTCCTGCCTGGAGCTGGCTGCCCGCTTCTGTAGTCACAGCTGAGGCATTGATTGTAATGTTACGATCCGACTTAATGTCTCCGCTGCGCAGATTATTCAGATTATTAAGGTTTAAATTGATGTCGTTTTTACTTAAAATGGAACCACTGTTATTAAGATCGGACAGCTGAAGATCCATCTGATCGGCAGTCAATGTACCGCTATTTTCCAGTGCGCTGCTGTTCATCTGCATTGCAAGATGACCTTTTGCAGTAATATTACCGCTATTGGTCACTGGACCAGCGTAATTATTCCAGCCATTCGAACCAATGTTCAAAGCCAGGTCTTGGCCAGCAGCGATAGTCCCTGCATTCTGGAACGTACCGGTAACGGTCATATCAATATTACGACCTGCCTGAAGTGTGCTGTTGAGGTCAGAGTTATAGGCCCTTGCATACATGAAAATATCATTGTCAGCGGTGATGGCACCCGAGCTATTATCCAGTGCGCCATTTACGGAAAGTGAACCTTCACTATGGATAGTCCCATTATGGTTAGAAAGCAGATCGTCGCCACTCAACTGCAGTTGGCTGTCGTGACCAAAGGACTGAATAATGCCGTTATTGTTATTGAGTACATTGGCGCTGATCGTATTCCAGCCATTACCGGCTGAGATCAGCCCATTTTCGTTGTTTAGCGCGCGGGTAGTTACGTTCATTGACGCGTTACTGGCGAGCTGGCCAGATGTATTATCGATATTGGTGGTATCTAGGCTAAGAGCACCCTTCGCCACAATCTTGCCCTGAGTATTGTTTATGCCACGGGCGTCCGAATTACTATAGGCATAAGACGCGCGTTGAACCAACAGTTCGCCATTACTGAGTATTTCCCCCTGCGCATTATCCAGTGAATCAGCCATCACAAAGGTGCTGGCATTTCCCTGTACTGAGCCAGCTGTGTTGAGAGTAGTTTTACCCGCCAGGTTAACCATGTCCGCTTTGATAAGGCCATGGCTGTTATCAACCATTTCATCTGCTGTGATGGAGACCACGCCGTCGGAGGTAATTTGACCGTTACGGTTTACTACGCTGGTACCCTTGATCATTGCTGCGTTTCCAGCATTCACATGGCCGCCATTGTTTTCGACGTTACCATTAACGTCAATCGAAAGCGTGTCGTTTGCAGTAAGATCGGTATGGTCAAGACGAACGCCGACACCGGTATCCGTACCTTCCATAAAGATTTTATTGGCATACATTGAGCCCAGCGCAGATACATCTAGTGCTAATTCGGGAGCTTTGCTGTCATCATATCTTTTCTGAACACGACCCTTTTTATCAATATGGTTGTTACCCGTGATAATATTCAGCTCATTGGCCTGCAGCTTCGCGTTAACTTTGACTGACCGGGAGATAATATCTGTATATTGAACCGCGCGGGTATCCATACCTTTTCCGGTAATGTTAACCTCGCCTTTGCTAATATCCAGTCCTGTTACATTACCGTTTGCATCAAAATTGGCGGTACCGGTGGTTAAGGTCGCGTGATTCGTATTAATAAAACCACATCCATCACAGGTAATCCCGGATGGGTTAGCAATAATAACCTGAGCAGATTTTCCAGCGACTTCAATCATGCCATTTAACTGGCTTGGGTCGGAAGAGCGTACTTCATTTAGAATGACTTTTGCACTACCGCTTGCCATATTTGTATTGCCATCAATCATACCTGCTAGCTGAGTGTTAGACGCCGCGCCACTGTTATTAAGAATAACACCGTGAGTGTCAACGTTAAATTCAGAGTAGACGTTATGAGAGACGCCTTCTGCGCTGGCTTTATTAATATCAACAATCGTTGTACCGTTTGAATTAGTGTGGATACCGGGTTGTTCCGTATTTCCTGCAACAACGGCAGCGTGAACAGGCATGATCATGCCCAGAGCTAACATAGTAGCGAAACAGGTCGGCGCGAGTTTGGCGTGCAAAACCTGACGTGTGAGGTGGGTGCTTACTGCACATTTATTTTTCATATCTCTATCCTTGTATTCCTTGAAATAATAACGCCCATCGTGTGTTAAAATGGGTTTTAAATGGAATCATGCGAAATCAAAAATCCTTTAAAAGACTTGTAATTATTTATTTCAATATGTCTTTTTATTACGGTGTGCCTTTAGTGATAAAACTAAATTGATTTGTTTGAATTTTGCGCAATGGATTCGTGGTGTTTATGAAACTAAAGGAGAGTATTGATATGCATTAATAAAAAAAGGCTTACGGAAAGAATATAATATAAAAAATATATGATGGATTTTATGAATAAGTATTTCTATGCTGTTACAAATTGCTGGGGGTATTTGTGAACTTTATCGAAGGAAGAATCATAACCCAAAGAAAGCGTCACTGAAAACAGGCACGCCGGAACCCGACGTGCCAGAAGGGATCAGCACTCGGTCACAATCGTGCTCAGCGGCAGGCGAGATTTTGGCAGCGTGGCGTTGAAATCTTCCACGCTGTGATGCCCAACCGGCACCACCACCAGGCTGGTGAAGCCCTTCTCTTTCAGGCCAAACTCTTTGTCGAGGATCGCGGCGTCGAAACCTTCAATCGGTACTGCGTCCAGACCCATAGCGCCCACGCCCAGCAGGAAGTTGCCGACGTTCAGGTAAACCTGCTTCGCCATCCACTGGTCGTCATCTTTCAGATCCACGCGGTGCATGTCGGCGAAGTAGGTGCGGCCCTTATGGTTCGCGGCTTTAGCTTCCGGCGTGTTGAAACGGCCATCGGCCTCTTCCTGGTCGACAACGCGCTCCAGCCATGCATCGTCCATCGCGGTTTTCGCGCAGAACACCACCACGTGAGAGGCATCCAGCATTTTGCGTTCGTTGAACACATAGGTGCCCGCAGCGGATTTCGCCACGCGCGCTTTTCCTTCCTCGGTGCTGGCCACGATGAAGTGCCACGGCTGGGAGTTGGTGCTTGACGGGCTGTACTGCAGCAGGGTTTTGATTTTTTCCGCTTCTTCAGCGGTCAGTTTTTTGCTTGCGTCGAACGCCTTGGTGGAGTGGCGTTTCAGCGCAACAGAAATGATATCCATAACAACTCCTGATGATGAAATTCGCCCGCGTGCGGGCGCGAAAGGTGAGCAGATTACAGCGGGACGCGGAAAAAGATAAGGGCAATTCGAGCGCTTAATCTGTTCGTCTCAGACGAACAATCAGACCGGCCGGATCCACTTCTGGTCTTTTTTCGGCAGTTTATCCACCACCAGATGCCAGGAATCAATAATGAGATCGGTAACCAGTTCCGGCGTCACGTCTTCAGTGCCGTAAAGGGAAATCCAGTGCTTTTTGTTGAGGTGATAGCCCGGTTCAACGCCGCGATAAATTTGCTGATTTAACAGCGATTTTTCCGGGGCTGACTTCAGGCTGACGTGCGGGCGCCCGTGTGCGACGGCCACAATCATGAAAATTTTTCCACCCACTTTAAACACGTCAAACTCCGGCCCGAACGGCCAGCAGTGTTCGGTGAACGGCAACTCCAGCGCCACGCGTTTTGCGTGCTCCTGCAACGTTTTACTGTCCATCGCTCTCTTCCTGGGCAAGCCCGCGCCACATCACCTCAAAGCCGAGCGCTTTAAACTCAACGGCTCGGGACGGATCGCGGGTGGCAAATTCCATTGTGCTTTCGGCCAGCGATAAGAAAAGCGCATCGCCAAACATTTTAAACTCATCAGACATAAACACCTGACGCACCGAGCGGCGGCAGAGTTCATGCAGCTCCGGGAACATCTCTTTCACCGCCAGTTCCGTTTCGGCGCTCAGCTTTTCACTGACGCCAATCTGGCGGATCGCCGCATGCGCAACGGGGTTACGAATGCCCCAGTCCACATAGCTGTTCCAGATATTGCGGGTATGTTCTTTAGGCAGCGTGATGGTGCGATCGAGGTTCGCCAGCATGGTCTGGCAGAGATCCTGCTTCAGGTGCAGATAGAGGGCATTCAGCAGATCGTCTTTCGTAGCAAAGTAGCGGAACAGGGTGCCTTCGGCGACGCCCGCCTTACGGGCAATAAGCGCCGTTGAGGCGGCAATACCTGACTGTGCAAACGCCACCGTTGCGGCTTCCAGTAAGGCCTGTTTTTTATCTTCACTCTTCGGACGTGCCACTAAATTTTTCCTCCTGCCAATTATAAAAACCTTGATTGAAACACGTGCTTTGACACGCTGCAACGCGGAATGTCAAAGATCGAAAACGTCTTGACGACTTTATCATCATATCTATAATGAGTGCTTACTCACTCATAATCAAGTTTACCCTGCGCACGCTATCGGATGGGGCGCGTTTTCGGGTCAGGATATGAAAAAAACTCTCTTCATCTGCGTGGTGTTAATCATGATTATTGCTTCAGCCGCGAGTTTACCGTTTGTTCTGAATGCCGGATTCGGCCAGCCGCCGCAGGGTGAACGGCTTACTGAAGTGGAGGCCTCCCCACAGTATCGCGAGGGGAAATTCCACAATACGCTGCCGACGCCGGGTTATAACGGTGACAAAAATATGCTGGTCGCGATGTGGGAGTTTCTGACCAAAAAAACCGAAAACGCCCGCCCGGCCCAGCCGCTGCCGCTGGTGAAAACCGATCTTGCGAGCCTGCCGCTGGAGCAGGACACCCTGGTGTGGCTCGGTCACTCATCGTGGTATCTGCAGCTCGCGGGTAAACGCATCCTGATTGACCCGGTTCTTGGCAACTATGCCGCGCCGTTCTCGTTCCTCAATAAGGCCTTTGCCGGCGAGTATCCGTGGCGCGCTGAACGCATGCCGGAGATCGACCTGCTGATTATTTCGCACGATCACTACGATCATCTGGATTACGCCACCATCAGGGCGCTACTGCCGAAGGTAAAGCGCGTGGTGACGCCGCTGGGCGTGGGATCCCACCTGCGCTACTGGGGGATGAAGCCCGAGATTATTGACGAGCGCGACTGGAACCAGTCGGTACGCATCAGCGATGAATTGACGGTGCACGTTCTGCCAGCGCGTCACTTCTCCGGTCGCGGCATCAAACGCGATCGCACTTTGTGGGGCAGCTTCATGTTCGTCACGCCAGAGCAGAAGGTTTACTACAGCGGGGATTCCGGTTACGGCCCGCACTTCAAGGCCATCGGTGAACAGTTTGGCGAAGTGGACGTCGCCATCATGGAAAACGGCCAGTACGACCAGGACTGGAAGTACATCCACATGCTGCCGGAGGAAACGGCGCAGGCCTCGGCGGACCTGAACGCGAAAGCCGTGGTGCCGGGGCATAACGGACGCTTCGTGCTGGCGAAACACGCCTGGAACGATCCGCTGATCCAGCTGGCAAAAGCCAGCAAGGATAAAAATTATCGGTTGCTGACGCCGGAACTGGGCGAGCCCGTCCGGGTAAGCGACAGCGCACAAACCTTTCGTGCGTGGTGGGAATAATGTTTAAGCGAGAAGCAGAGGGGGACAGCAGTATGACCATTTCCGCTCAAGTCATAGACACTATCGTCGAATGGATCGACGACAATCTGCACCAGCCATTACGAATTGAAGAGATTGCCCGCCACGCGGGTTACTCGAAATGGCACCTGCAGCGGCTATTTATGCAGTACAAAGGGGAGAGTCTGGGGCGTTATATCCGTGAACGTAAGCTGCTGCTGGCGGCGCGCGATCTGCGTGAATCCGACGCCCGGGTGTATGACATCTGCCTGCGTTACGGGTTTGACTCGCAGCAGACGTTTACTCGTATCTTCACCCGTACGTTCAACCAGCCGCCTGGAGCGTACCGCAAGGAGAACCACAGCCGGACGCATTGAACGCAAACCAAAACAAGCCGGGCCAGGCGAAGCCGCCACCCGGCTTTTTTATTGGCTCAGGATGCCAGGGAAAACCACCGTCGCCAGACGAAACGCAGCACGAAGAATTCAATCGCCCCGAGCAGTAAAAACCACACGCAGAACAGAATGGTGTAAAGCTGATTAAGATCGACCATGTGAAAGGTCTGAACCAGCTTCTGCGCCAGCACCAGCCCAAGCGAAGGCGCCGGGAGCAGCAGGCACGAAAGCAGGGCCAGTAATAAAATGCCGCCTGCGGTGAGCAGCGATTCTAGCGGGTGTTTCATCGTAATGTTAATCGTCAGTTAAAAATGTCATTGTCCGGCATTCTGTAACGTAAAGCAATATCAGACCCGCTGACCTTTTTGAATAAAACAAAGACATTATTACTGCGCACAAATAACAACATACGACCCGGCGTTTATATTAATATCGCGTTATGTAAATAAACGTCCGCATCAGGAAAATAATTTTACAAATGTATAGGTGCTATAACCAATTAACGTGGCAATAACAATGGCCGCGATAACGTATAACACCAGTCTGCGCCCGCGATAAATACCCCACATGGTTCCCCCTCGTTTAGTTTTGGTTTAGAAACATTTTGTAAAAATCAGATCATCGAAATAGTTTTAATCAGTTTTGAATAACCGAGAAGTCATTATATTGCGGTGGATCAATTTTACCCGCAAGACTTTAAAATGAATTTATTTAAGCCCGAAAGGAATTCAGGCTTCTGTTCACCGGAAATTGAAGGAAAAATACGATGACTGAAAAAAAATTGACTCCTAACGTGCCGCCTTCCGGCGGGCTGGCATACCAGCAGACCGTAGAGCAGGCGCTTGCACATGCGCAGAGCCAGGCAAGCGGTCTGGACCGTGCAGAGGCGCAGGCGCGTCTGCAAAAAACAGGGCCGAACGCGCTGCCGGAGAAAAAAGGCAAACCCGCCTGGCTGCGTTTCTTAGCCCATTTTAATGATGTGCTGATTTATGTCCTGCTGGCCGCCGCCGTATTAACGGCAGTAATGGGCCACTGGGTTGATACGCTGGTTATTTTGGGCGTCGCGGTAATCAATGCCCTAATTGGTCATATTCAGGAAAGCAACGCGGAAAAATCCCTGAAGAGTATTCGTAATATGCTCGCCAGCGAAGCTCGCGTTATTCGTAACGGCAACCACGAAACAATCCCCACAACTGAAATAGTCCCGGGCGATATTATTGTATTACGCGCGGGGGATCGTATTCCGGCGGATATGCGTTTAATCGAAGCGCATAATTTACGCGTGGAAGAGGCGATTCTGACCGGTGAATCGACCGTGGTGGATAAACACGTTAATCCACTGAGCGGGGAATTACCGCTAGGCGATCGCACCAACATGGTCTTCTCCGGGACGACCGTCAGCGCGGGCGGCGGTATCGGTGTGGTCACCTCGACCGGTAAGGATACGGAACTCGGCCACATCAACCAGATGATGGCGGGTATCGAAAAGCACCGTACGCCGCTGCTGTTGCAGATGGACAAGCTGGGTAAAGCGATCTTCGTGATTATTCTGGCGATGATGGCCGCGCTGTTTGTCTTCAGCCTGGCATTCCGCGAGATCCCGATGGGCGAGCTCCTGCTCTCTCTGATTAGCCTGGCGGTTGCCTCCGTACCGGAAGGTTTGCCGGCAATCATCTCCATCATCCTTTCGCTGGGCGTGCAGGCGATGGCGCGTAAACGGGCGATTATCCGCAAGCTGCCGACGGTTGAAACGCTCGGCGCGATGACCGTGGTCTGCTCGGATAAAACCGGCACCCTGACCATGAACGAGATGACGGTTAAAGCGATCATCACCGCCGACGCCTGCTACCGCGTGGACGGCAACAGCTACGAGCCGGTAGGCAACATCTATCTGGAAGGTAGCGACGAGCCGGTCCACATCCAGCCGGGCACCGTGCTGGAGCAGTACCTGCGTACCATCGACCTGTGTAACGACAGCCAGCTGATTCAGGACGAGCGCGGCCTGTGGGGCATCACCGGTGGGCCGACCGAGGGCGCGCTGAAGGTGCTGGCGGCGAAGGCCAGCCTTGAGCCGGTAATGACCACGCTGGTTAACAAGATCCCGTTCGACTCGCAGTACAAGTACATGAGCACCCACTACCAGATTGGCGGTGAGGAGCAGATCCTGATCACTGGCGCTCCGGACGTCATTTTCGCCCTCTGCGTGCAGCAGCAGACCCGTTACGGTGCAGAAGCCTTCAACCGCACGTACTGGGAAAGTGAGATGGAGCGCTATGCGCGTCAGGGGCTGCGCATGGTTGCCGCGGCGTTCAAGCCGGCGAACGGCGAGCAGGAACTGACGCACGATGACCTGAGCCACGGCCTGATCTTCCTCGGCATCGCCGGGATGATGGATCCACCGCGCCCGGAAGCGATTGATGCGATTAACGCCTGCCAGCAGGCGGGGATCCGCGTGAAGATGATCACCGGGGATCACCCGCAGACGGCGATGAGCATCGGCCAGATGCTGGGGATCGCCAACAGCGAGCAGGCGGTCACCGGCTACGAGCTGGAGAAGATGGACGACGCCGCGCTGGCGGAAGCTGCGGTGAAGTATGACATCTTCGCCCGCACCAGCCCGGAGCATAAGCTGCGCCTGGTGAAAGCGCTGCAGGACAAAGGCGAAATCGTTGGCATGACCGGCGACGGCGTAAACGACGCCCCGGCGCTGCGTCAGGCGGACGTGGGCATCGCGATGGGCATCAAGGGCACGGAAGTGACCAAAGAGGCGGCGGATATGGTCCTGACGGACGATAACTTCGCCACCATCGCCAGCGCGGTGAAAGAGGGGCGTCGCGTTTACGACAACCTGAAGAAGACCATCCTGTTCATCATGCCGACCAACCTGGCGCAGGGGCTGCTGATTGTGATTGCGCTGCTGGCGGGGAACATTATTCCGCTGACGCCGGTGCTGATTCTGTGGATGAACATGGCCACCTCAGCCACGCTCTCCTTCGGCCTGGCCTTTGAGGCCGCCGAGCGCAACATCATGCGCCGTCCGCCGCGTCAGACCGGGCAGCATGTGATGGACGCCTACGCCGTCTGGCGCGTGGCCTTCGTCGGTACCATGATTGCCATCGCCGCCTTTGCGCTGGAAGCCTGGCTGGCTCCGCGCGGCCACAGCGCGGAGTTCATCCGCACCGTGCTGCTGCAGATGCTGGTCTGCGCCCAGTGGGTATACATGATTAACTGCCGCAACACCGAAGGGTTCTCCCTCAACCGCGGCCTGCTGGCGAACAAAGGGATCTGGCTGGTGACGGGCGTACTGTTCCTGCTCCAGGCGGCGATTATCTACCTGCCGTTTATGCAGATGCTGTTCGGCACCGAAGCGCTGCCGCTGCGCTACTGGTTCGTGACTCTGGCGGTGGCGGGCGTGATGTTCTTCGTCGTCGAAATCGAGAAGCGACTGACCCGCAGGTTCCGTAAGGCTGCATAACAAAGAACCCCCTCACTCTGCCCTCTCCCCAAAGGGGAGATGGTTAGGGTGAGGGGAGACAACGCTGAGGTACTCCCATGAAACTTCCACTCCTGTTCGCACTTCTTGTCAGTACCCTGCAACCCGTCTTCGCCGCCGCGATCCCCGTTCGCGTTGCCACCGTGGAGCAAACCGCCCACGCCGCCGAGCGCCAGATCCCGGGCCGCATCGAAGCTATCCACACCGTAGAGCTGCGCGCCCGCACGGAAGGCGTGATCACCAAAATTCACTTCCGCGACGGGCAGTACGTGAAAAAAGGCGACGTGCTGTTCGAGCTGGACGACGCCGAGCCGCGCGCTGCCCTGCGCCTGGCGCAGGCCGAAGTGAAAAGCGCCGAAGCCACGCTGCGCCAGGCGCAGCAGCAGCTTTCCCGCTTTGAAAGCCTGGGCAGCAGCAACGCTATCAGCCGCCACGACGTGGACAACGCCCGCATGCAGCGCGACGTCGCCAGTGCCGCTCTCGAGCAGGCGAAAGCCCGGCTCGAAGCCCGCAACGTCACCCTGAGCTACACCCGAATCACCTCGCCAATTGACGGCCGCGTGGGCCACAGCAGCTTCCACGTGGGTAGCCTGGTCAACCCGGCGAGCGGCGTTTTGGTGGAGGTGGTGCAGCTTGACCCGATCCGTATCGCCTTTGCGCTGGAAGAGGGGGCATTTTCCACCAAAGCCGGACAGCATGCGGATATCAACGCTATGAAGCGTGCCTGGCAGGCGCTGATCGACAGCAACGGACAGCGCGTCAGCGGCGAGCTGACGTCAGTGGATAACCGCATTGACCCGCGTACCGCCAGCGTGATGCTGCGCGCCGAGTTTGCCAACCCGCGCCATCAGCTGCTGCCCGGCGGCAATGTGAACGTGTTTTTGCGTCCGGCAAGCGAGCAGCCGGTGCTGACCCTGCCTGCCGCAGCGGTGCAGCAGAACGGCGACGGGTTCTTTGCCTGGGTGGTTAATGCCGACGGAAAAGCCGAAATGCGCCCGCTGAAGGTCGCCGGACAGATCGGCCAGCAGTTCCGGATTTTATCCGGCGTGAAGTCCGGTGAGCGAGCGATTACTGACGGTGCGCAGCGCGTGCAGCCCGGCGCTGCCGTCCAGATATTGAATTAAGGAGCCATCATGCTGACGTTTTTCATCAAACGCCCGCGCTTCGCGATGGTGATTGCGCTGGTCATCACCCTGCTGGGGGCCATTGCGCTGAGGATTATTCCGGTGGAGCAGTACCCGCAGATCGCGCCGCCGGTGGTGAACGTCTCTGCCAGCTGGCCGGGCGCCAGCTCGGCTGACGTGGCGGAGGCCATCGCCACGCCGCTGGAGACGCAGCTGAACGGCGTGGACCATATGCTCTACATGGAGTCCACCAGTTCGGACGAAGGCACTTACAGCCTGAACATTACCTTTGCGGCGGGCACGGATCCGGATCTCGCGGCCATCGAC
The DNA here is from genome assembly GCF_004006055.1 of Enterobacter sp. N18-03635. Classification (NCBI taxonomy): domain Bacteria; kingdom Pseudomonadati; phylum Pseudomonadota; class Gammaproteobacteria; order Enterobacterales; family Enterobacteriaceae; genus Enterobacter; species Enterobacter sp. N18-03635. Next base: position 1,153,217 of record NZ_CP034769.1, read on the forward strand.
GTGCAAAACCGCGTGGCGCAGGCCGTGGCGCAGCTGCCGACCGAGGCGCAGCAAAATGGCGTGCAGGTGCGCAAGCGTGCCACCAACCTGATGATGGGGGTAAGTCTTTACTCACCGAACAACACCCACACGCCGCTGTTCGTCAGCAACTACGCCAGCACCCAGGTGCGCGAGGCGCTGTCGCGTCTGCCCGGCGTGGGGCAGGTGCAGATGTTCGGCGCGCGCGACTACAGCATGCGCATCTGGCTGCGCCCGGACCGCATGAACGCCCTGAACGTCACCACCGACGACGTGGCGCAGGCGCTGCGCGAGCAGAACGTGCAGGGGGCGGCGGGCCAGGTGGGCACGCCGCCGGTATTCAACGGCCAGCAGCAGACCCTGACCATCAACGGGCTGGGGCGCTTAAGCCAGGCCGACGACTTTGCCGACATCATCATCCGCGCGGGGGATATGGGCCAGCTGGTGCGCCTGAAGGACGTCGCCACCATCGAGCTCGGCTCGCGCAGCTACAGCTCCGGCGCGCAGCTGAACGGGCACGACTCCGCTTATCTCGGCATCTACCCTACGCCGTCCGCCAACGCCCTGCGCGTGGCCGACGCGGTGCGCGCGGAGCTGGAGCGCCTCTCGACGCGCTTCCCGGACGACCTGGTCTACGAGGTGAAGTTCGACACCACCTCCTTTGTTGCCGCGACCATTAAAGAGATCGGCGTCTCGCTGGCGCTGACGATGCTGGCGGTGGTGGTGGTCGTTTCCCTGTTCCTGCAGAGCTGGCGCGCGACGCTGATTGTCGCGCTCGCCATTCCGGTGTCGCTGGTGGGCACCTTTGCGGTGCTCTACACGCTTGGCTACTCCGCCAACACGCTCAGCCTGTTTGCCATTATTCTGGCGCTGACCATGGTGGTAGATGACGCCATCGTGGTGGTGGAGAGCGTCGAAACGCTGATGGCGGAAGGGCAGAGCCGCACGGCGGCGACCGCGCTGGCGCTGCGCCAGATTGCCGGGCCGGTCATCGCGACGACGCTGGTGCTGCTGGCGGTATTTGTGCCGGTGGCGCTGCTGCCGGGCATTGTCGGCGAGCTGTACCGCCAGTTCGCGGTTACGCTTTCCGCCGCCGTGACGCTCTCAAGCCTGGTAGCGCTGACCCTGACGCCCGCCCTGTGCGCGATGCTGCTGCGTCCGCGCCCGGAGAAACCTGCGGCCGTTTATCGCGCCTTCAACCGCGGGCTGGACGCTACGCGCGGTTTCTACACCCGCCTCGTGCATGTCTTAAACCTGCGTCCGTGGCTGGCGCTGCTGGCCACCGCAGGCGCGGCGGCAGTCGTGCTGTTCAGCTTTACGTCGATGCCAAAAGGCTTCCTGCCGCAGGAGGACCAGGGCTACTTCTTCGCCAGCGTTCAGCTGCCGGAAGCGGCCTCGCTGGAGCGCACCGAAGCGGTGATGACCACCGCGCGGGAGCTGATCGCCAAACATCCGGCGGTGGAGGACGTGATTCAGGTCTCCGGGTTTAACATCCTCAACGGCACCAGCGCCTCCAACGGCGGGTTTATCTCCATCATGCTGAAGGACTGGAGCGAGCGTCCGCCGCTGGAGGAGGTGATGGGCACCCTGCAGCGCCAGCTGCTGGCCCTGCCGGAAGCCACCATCATGACCTTCGCGCCGCCGACGCTGCCGGGGCTGGGCAACGCCTCCGGCTTTGACCTGCGCATCCAGGCTCAGGCGGGGCAGAGCCCGGCGGAGCTGGAGCGCGTGACGCGAGAGGTGCTGGTGAAAGCCAACCAGCACCCGCAGTTGACCCGCGTGTTCACCACCTGGAGCAGCAACGTGCCGCAGCTGACGCTGACCGTTGACCGCGAGCGCGCCGCCCGCCTCGACGTGCCGGTATCGCGCATCTTCAGCAGCCTGCAGACCGCCTTTGGCGGCACGCGCGCCGGGGATTTCAGCATCAACAACCGCGTCTACCACGTGGTGATGCAGAACGAGATGCAGTGGCGCGAGCGCGCCGAACAAATCAGCGAGCTGTTCGTGCGCAGCAACAGCGGCGAGCGGGTACGCCTGAGCAACCTCGTCACCATCACGCCGACCGTCGGCGCGCCGTTCCTCCAGCAGTACAACCAGTTCCCGTCCGTGTCGGTGAGCGGCTCGGCAGCAACTGGGGTGAGCAGCAGCACCGCGATGGCGGTGATGGGCGAGATCCTGGCGGCAAGCTTGCCTGCGGGGTACGACTACGCCTGGAGCGGCATGTCTTATCAGGAGCAGCAGACCGGCAATCAGGCAATATGGATCGTGCTGGCGGCGGTGGTGATGGCGTGGCTGTTCCTCGTCGCCCAGTACGAGAGCTGGACGCTCCCGGCGAGCGTGATGCTCTCGGTGCTGTTCGCCCTCGGCGGGGCGCTGGTCTGGCTATGGATGGCGGGCTACGCCAACGACGTGTACGTGCAGATTGGTCTGGTATTGCTGATAGCATTAGCGGCTAAAAACGCGATTCTTATCGTGGAGTTCGCCCGTGCGCGGCGGATGGACGGAATGGCGATTGTCGATGCCGCGCGGGAAGGGGCCTCGCGCCGCTTCCGTGCGGTGATGATGACCGCCGTGTCGTTCATCATCGGCGTTCTGCCCATGATGCTGGCGACCGGCGCAGGCGCCCAGAGCCGCCGCATCATCGGCACCACGGTCTTCAGCGGCATGCTGGTGGCGACCGTGGTGGGGATCCTGTTCATCCCGGCCCTGTTCGTGCTGTTCCAGCGCCTGCGCGAGTGGGGCCACGGCCTTACGGACTCGTCGCCCACAGCTCGCAGTGCTTCTGCACCAGAGAAATTAGTGAGCCGCCGTCGGCAATAAAGTCCCGCATGCGCTGCGCCTCGCTCTTGCCCTGCTTTAACAGCAGGGCAATTTCATTGATTGCGCTCGTCGCGCCGAGCTTATCGGCAGACGGCGCCACCTGCTCCAGCAGCCAGGCGATGTCTTCCGCCACGGTTTTTTGCTCACCGGTATGCACGTCCGTCAGGATCCCCTCCAGCCCGTAGCGACACGCCTGAAAACGGTTAAAACGGTACAGCAGAAAATCCCGTTCCTGATGCTTATACGGCCGCGAGGTCAGCAGCCAGTGGGACGTGGCCTGAATCAACCCGGCGATGTTAATCGCGTGGCCGAGCGTCAGCGGCGTATCCATCACCCGCACCTCCACGGTGCCAAAATGCGGGCTGGGGCGAATATCCCAGTGCAGATCTTTGATGCTGTCGATCATGCTGGTGGAGCTCAGGCGGCGGAACAGCCCCTCGAACTCCTGCCAGCTGTTGACCCACGGCATCTGTCCGTTATCCGGGAACCCGGAGAAGATATTGAGCCGCGACGAGGAGAACTTCGTGTCGGTGCCTTGCATGTACGGCGAGGCGGCCGCCAGGGCAATAAAGTGCGGCACAAAGCGCGACAGGCCGTGCAGGAGGTAAATGGCGTCATCCCCGGTCCGGCAGCCGACGTGAACGTGCTGACCGAATACCGTCGCCTGCAAAATCAGATAGCCAAAGCGCTCCAGCGTGACGTTATAACGCTCGTCGTCGCACACCTCCTGGCGCTGCCATTTCTGGAACGGGTGCGTCCCGCCGCCGCAGATCTGGATATGCTGCTCCGCCGCCGCGCGCAGGATGCTCTGCTGCATCACCGAGAACTGCGCCGCTGCCTGGTCGATGGTCTGACACACGCCGGTGGCGATTTCGAGCATGCTTTCGGTGATATCGTGTTTGACTTCACCGCCTTTGATGTCGTCTTTGACGGCGGCGATGAGCGCGGAGGAGTCCTGGCTGAGATCGTAGCCCGGCGGGTTAACCACCTGCAGTTCGAGCTCGATGCCAAGGGTGAACGGTTCAGAGGATTTGAAATCGGGTAAAGGCATGGCGCACTCCGTTGTCTGTGAATGTTGAGTATAGACAACGGGTGTGGCGCGCTCGTCTCAGGGTGGTATAACTGATAGCAGGCTTAGCAAAAGGGGAGTGACTCATGTCTGACTATCCAACCATTGCGCTGATAGGACCCGGTGCGATTGGCACCACCGTTGCCGCGGTACTGCATGACGCTGGCCGCACGCCATTGCTCTGCGGACGGACCGCGCATCCGGAATTACGCCTGCGCCATGACGAAGGTGAAACGGTGGTGCCCGGTCCGGTACTAACCGACCCGACGGCCATCACGCGCCCCGTCGATCTTGTTTTTGTGGCGGTGAAAACGACGCAAAACGCCGACAGCGCCGGATGGCTGCGCGCGCTGTGCGATGAAAATACGGTGGTCTGCGCCCTGCAAAACGGCGTAGAGCAGAAGGCTCAGCTTGAGCCTTTGGTCAGTGGCGCGACTGTGCTGCCGTCGGTGGTCTGGTTCCCGGCGCAACGCGAGCCGGATGCCTCCGTCTGGCTGCGCGCCAAACCGCGCCTGACGCTGCCGGACGTGCCTCAGGCGCAGCGGGTGGTGCAGGCGCTTCACGGTACGCGCTGTGAAGTTGAGCTCTCGGCAGATTTCCCTACCGTCGCCTGGCGCAAGCTGCTGCAAAATGCGGTCGCCGGGCTGATGGTGCTCGCCAACCGCCGCGCCGGGATGTTCAGGCGCGAGGATATCAGCGAACTTTCGCTGGCCTACCTGCGCGAGGGGCTGGCCGTCGCCCGCGCCGAAGGGGCGAAGCTGAACGATGACGTAGCGCAGGAGATCCTGGCGAACTTCCAGCGCGCGCCTGAGGACCTCGGCACGTCGATTCTCGCTGACCGTCAGGCGGATCGTCCGATGGAGTGGGATATCCGCAACGGCGTCATCCAGCGCTACGGCCTCAAACACGGCATTGCGGTGCCCATCAGCGACGTGGTGGTACCGCTGCTGGCGGCGGGGAGCGAGGGGCCGGGTTAACGGTTATTGTTTTTCCGTTCGGCAAAGCAATGGGCGGGCGTGCTGCCCATCGCTTTTCTGAACATGGTGATAAACGCGATCACGGATTCGTACCTGAGAGTGGGGGGCGATAGAGAGGCGGGAAGATAAGTGAATATGAATTTCAGCTTTGTGCCATAATTTTACGTGGTTATCCTGGTAGCGTGTTAATCTGTCGGGAGCAGAACCCGGGAGGTTCAAATGCTTTATAGCTGCATGAATAATACAAAATGGAATGAGATCCGCATGGCAATGGTTAGCATGGAATCTCCCCCCTTATGGAAAATCACTTTTCTCAATGGCTATGAATCTGCAGTTGATGGCGAGTGGTTTTACCATTTCTGTGAAGGTGGCTATTTGGATATCAAGTATCTTGATATTATGACACACTCAGTAGAACAACATACCATGGTAGGTACTATTCTTCGCGCTATTCATCTCCCTGGAATCGAGGTATCAACCGGTTATAGAATTTGGGGACACGCAGATTCGGTCAGCTATGTAGATTATCTTTAACCAGATAAAATCGTTTAATGGCTAACAGGAATAAGTTAGTTTTTGCGTAGAATTGGCCTCTACTCCTCACTGTCTAAGCGTTACACTGAAAGTTATTAATTCAAAGTCAATACAATCAGACATCTTCCCATAGCGGCATCAATTCTTCAGGTAATTGTTCCTTATCAAACCCCTCAAACCAATACACAGAGCCTTGCTGTCCAATAATCGGCACTTCTCCCCACCCCGGATAAAACAATGCGCGACTCCAGTCAGGCTTGAGACGACCACGCCGTTTAAGGCGCTGACCATTACACGCAGTTGCTCGTATTGAAGGAAAATTAATAAAGAAACTTAACGGCATTTTCTCTTTGCGCGCACGTTGTAATTGCCTTGATATCCAGTCCTGGTTACGTCTGCGAAGTTTTTGTTTCATTGGCTACTGTTCTGATTCTACTCACTTATCAATCAATGCTCTCACTGTAATCCGACGCCATGCTTTCTACAAGAGTGTCCGTTCTTAACTCAGTGCGGACCTTACCCACTTTTCTGCCCTTTCCGTATCATGAGCAGACGGTGATAGCGTCCGCTCAGTGTTGATGACTGTATGTGCATTAGTATAGCCATGCATCTTCTGTCATCAAAATGATGAAGCCACTCGTGCTTTTATCGGATAAACGTTCTTTTTACGCGAACAGAGGTTATGAAATAGGGAATCCAAATTAAAGCCGTAATTACGTTTCTAAAAAGAGGTACAAGTTCATTATATCCAATTTCAGCGCCAGGAATTAATATGTAAAGCAGATAGGTATTAAATGACATTGTCGTCACGATTGATATTAAAAACAAAATGTAAAGCTTTGGTAGCGATTTCTTCTTTCTTAGGAAAAATGAAAGGACGGTGGCTGTAAAAAGAAACTCGCCAATATAAATAACCAGGGAAACTATGAAGAAAGTTTTTGCATTTGCATTCAGATGCGAATAATTATCTATCGTAAATTTAAATGCATCTGTCATTGCAAAAAGATAGGAAGCAGCAGTAACCACTAATCCTAAAAGGGGGAGAAAAAGAAACCCTCCAATTTTCCTGAAGTTTTTATCTTCACAACTGTCGCAAAACTCTCTGTCCTGAGGTATTTCGACCCCACACTTTATGCATCCCCATTCCATATATGGACCTTTGAAGTATTTTATAATTTACAATAGATTAAACGAAGTCTATTACAAACGCAACTGACTGATAAATAAGTATGCTGTGCAGGTAACTTTTTCGAGTAAATTTGAGTTAAGGGGAGATTCCCGCAGCACAGATATTCATTCTAAGTTCCTACCAGGGACCGCGCTTTGCTAATAACGGTTCCTAAAACATTTCTTTCCGACAGTTCCCGATCGGAAACGAATATTTAAAGTAAAGTGCTAACGCTGAACACCATAAGGTTCTCTGTTGCACTTCAGTCCAGCTTCTCGATATTCATCCTAACCGCTTTCAGCGTTCTCCTGCGGATCCAGCCGCTGCCCGCCCGTATTACCAGCCAGTAAGCCGCCATCATGAGCCGGGTGCTTCTGTCCGGGCAAAAGACGAACGTTTCCGTACTGAGTTCATGCTTGCCTGGCGCCAGTTCCTTTACCTGGTAGCGCAGCAACAGTGTCGCGCTGCCCGGCACGGCAGGCGTCTGAAACGCGCTGGCATCCGGCACGCTTTCCAGACCGAAATCTGCACGCCAGAATTGCCCTCTTAAGCCATAGCAAAGCTCCGATGCTGAATTTTTCAAAAGGGTAAAACTGTGCAGACCAAAGTTGCTGATTGAGCCAGCCTGCTGATCGCGCAGAAGTTTTTGCGGTAATTGCCGCAAAGCCATCAACCGACGAATCACAGCATCTTGCCGGACGTCAAAGTTGGCAATCAACGGCAGAATATGTTCAGGGTGCGCAGTATGAATGACCGTTCGGTGTTTTTCATGAAACTGGAACTGAGGTAAAAAAGCGGGGACATCCTGCCACTGAGCAAGCGCTTTGCGGGTTACGAATCCAGGATTCAGCATTTCTCTTCCTTGTCATCCCTTGAGTGCAGCCAGAGTATCAGATGGCGTGCTGCAGGCAATCACCAGGAAAAGAGAGGGGGGTAGGGCAGTAAATGTAACAAGCCGGTTGGGTTAACGATGTTCGCTTCTTTGCGAATGGAGAAGCTGAGTGATTTCTTTGCGCTTTCTTGTTGCCCATTCGGGCTTGACTGAGAGCATTAAACTGTATTCCTTTCTGAAATAAACTTCTCTGTATTCCCGTTCAGATGAATGTTTTGCTGCATAGGTTGAGGCCAGCCCCGCCACGGCACTCTCCACAAACCAATAAAGAATTTCATCGTCACTGAGCGTTACTTTTCGCTGTATTTCAAGACCCCTTTCACTGATGATAAAATGATATTCTTTCCCATGAATTTCCAGATAGGGAGTTGCAACCCCATCAGGTTGGTTAGGGATAAAGAAGTAATGATTTGGTCTTGTGCCTCCCCCAAGTTGCTCACCTATTTTTAGAAGCTCGTTTCGTAGTTCTTCAATCGTTTTCATCAGCATTCCTTTGTTATTTTATGTGAACCACTCATTTTCGCAGAATGGGTGCACAGAGTCTGCTCGCGATTACTTCCCCACAAACGCACTCACAGGCAAACCGAAACGCTTCGCCAGCGCCCGCATATGATCCAGGGTCAATGTGCGCTGTCCATTAAGGATCCGACTCACCAGAGACTTTTTGCCAATCTCGTTCTCGAAATCGCTCTGAGTGAGTTGGTACTGATCCATCAATGTTCGTAATAACGCAACGCCTGACGGAATGCGGGCAACACGCGCGTTAAATTCTGCAAACTCCGGAGACTCGTTTTCGTATTTATCGATTTTCGCGGTAAGCATCTCTACCAGCGGGCTATCGGGGTCGTGCTCAATAAGATGTTCCACCATCGCCAGAGCATCCTCGTAATCTTGTCGCGACGGGGTTGAGCCCAGGAAGGGAAGCTCGTTAGTTAGCTCGTTTGCCGCTTTGATGGCTGCTGCATAATTCATTCTTTCGTTCTCCGGTAGAGGTCCGTGAGCTTGTCATACTCTGCGTGCGTGCTGATGTGTTTGATGAAGATCTTTCCACGCTCAAAATCAGCAAAAAACATCACTCTTAAATGCCTGCCACCCACATCAATGACCCACCATTTTTCCCGGTATTTCATCCTGTCCAGGCTGGGGAAGCGCTTTTCGCATATTGCCTGGTGAGGGGGAGTGTTCCTTTTTTAGTACCTGGCAAAGGTCGTCCAGGGCGAGTGATCGATTGGGAAAATGACTGGCCGCCGTATCGAAAGGCGCTCTTGAGACTACGTGCATCCATGCCCTTGTTTCCAGAATGGAAACATTATAGGTGGTGATTGGTGAGTTGACAATGTGGAAACTACGATGGGAGTGCAGTTTCTTCATGCTCGTGATTACGGCGCTCATTTAATGAGTGCGAATACTTTAAGAGGTGGTGGTGAGAGATTAAAGTGGATGGTATGGCTCGGTTTTGGGTATTTGTTTGATTTGCGTAGCGTATTCAGGAATTGTTGGGTGAGAGGGATTTCTGTGGGTGAAGGTTTTGCTCACAGCAGTATATGGAAGTGTGTGAAAGATGCGTCCGCTTTGTGCCAGCAGCGGACGTTGCGCGGTATGTTAGTTATGATACGAAATGTTTGCGTAAGATTTTTTCTAATAGTGAAAAAATTACTGTGACCCTTTTTGGAGTAACCGTCTGATAAGGCCGATATAAATAAAATTGCCATTTCTCCTGTCGCAGTTCTGGCAGGGGTTTTATGAGTTGACCATTTGCTAAGTACTCTCTACAGATAAAATCGCTGGACTGTACAACCGTTTTGCCAGCCAAAGCGGCCTGAATTTCTGCGTATGGGTCCGTAGTATAAAATTCAATATGACGAGGGACAAAGGTATTCACTGCGTCACTCATAAATTCAAAGATTTTTCCCGTTTCAGGATTAAGTAAACCACTGAATGGATAACGTTGCCGAAGATCTTCTAAATCCGTTGGAGCTCCCAGGCGCGCAACGAGTTCTGGGGATGCTACTAAAATATGTTCCACCTGCGTGATATTTTTAATGATAAAGTTTGGATTAGGTTCTCGCCCGACGCGTATACCTATATCGATACGATGCTCGACAGTATCAAGTTTCATCATGTCTAAACGCCAGTCGATAAATAATTCAGGATATGGGCGTAGCGCAGTCAATAGTTCATATAATACTTGTTCATGCTTTGGAAATCGAAGCGACGTGATACGGACAATGCCCTTCATTTCATTATCATCTTTCGCCGTCTGAAATAGTTTTTCCGAATCCTCAAGCAGTCGCCTGGCTTGAGGTAAAAAAAGCTCACCGAAGCTTGTGAGAAAGATCGAGCGAGTATTGCGTCTGAAAAGGGGTTCATCAAGCTGTTTCTCCAGCTCAGCGATTGTTCGTGTTACAACCGATGGCGAAACCGAAAGCTTTATAGAGGCTTCGCGGAAGTTGAGGGTCTCAGCGGCGATGATAAAAAACTTCAGAGCATCAAGTTTGTTCATGATTGTTGTGAAAGTTGCAATAATGTTTTTTGATATTAGCAATTAATTTGCAATTATTCCAATCGTATAATCAAACCATCAAACAAGTAATCTATCGTATCCTTTTATCAGAACTTTGAAGAGTAATTTATGGCAATACAACCAGTAGAATTAAACAAAGCCTATCGTTTATTGCAGCTCGGGCCAACGACGATGATATCGGCTAAAAATAATGGTATTGAAAATGTCATGGCAGCTGCCTGGGTGGGATTAGTAGGCAATAACAAAGTGATGGCTTTTATAGGTCCACAGGCATTTACACGCGGCCTTGTCGAAAAAAGTGGATATTACGTTGTCCAGATCCCCGTAGTAAAACAGATGGAAATAGTTTTATATGCTGGAGGCCACAGTTATTCTGACACACCCGATAAAAACAGTAAAATTCCACTATTTTATCAGGAAGAGTTCGATCTTCCTTTAGTTGAAGGTTGCGCTGGCTGGCTAGTCTGTAAGGTCATACCCAATGTAGAAAATGAAAAGCAGCACAACTTGTTCATGGGGGAAATTGTCGGAGCATGGAGTGATGACCGCGTTTTCAGAAATGGGCACTGGATTTTTGATGATGCACCTGATGAATTACGTACTGTCCATTACGTAGCTGGCGGACAGTTTTACTCCATTGGTAAAGGTACAAAATTCAATTATGGTCCAGGAAAAGACTAATCCTTACTTCTGTATAAATGTAGCCATATAACATGGCTACATAGAGGTAATAGTATAAAAAAACAACCGACTTAAGATGTCCGCTTTTCGCTCTTAACAGACAATCAATAAATAACATTGTATTTTGTATGAGGCCGAAATTCTGCTTCTTACCCAGCAGAATTCCAGCCTTCCATCACCCGCCTCAGTGTGCCGTGATATACGGCTCCTTCACAAACTCCGCCAGCAACCAGACCATATCATGCAGCAGCCCGGTCAGTTCTTTCGCCACGCTCATGGGCAGTGTTCCGCCCATCACCGCCAGCGTTAACGCTACGGCATAATCCACCTGCAACGTCGTTTCCTGCCAGCAGTCCGGCACGCAGGAGGTAATCTTTTCCCCCGCAACCAACTGTTCAACCAGATACGGCGGAAGTTCCGAGTCACAGCACTCGCGCAGCCGTTTCAGCGCAGCCAGTAATCGCGTACAGAGCATGGCAAACGTCACCGCGTCGTCAGTTTCCACCAGTACGCTTACGTAAGCGGCGCAGGCATCGGCCAGTTCGAAGAGATCCGCAGAATCGGAAATTGGGTGGTTGATGAGATGATGAACAGCGCTTTCCTCAGAAAGCGCGTAGGAAAATTCAGGGGTAGTCGCCATTTAGCATCCTCTTTGTCCAAAAATGTCATGTCATGCTAACGGGTTCCTACGCCCGGTTACGGATGTACCGCAACGCAGGCACTTTACGGCGGTGAAAAAAGGAAGGAAAGGGGATGCCCCTGAATTACATAAGGTTGCTTGCAGGTTTGCGAGGCGGCTTCCAGAACGGCATTGCCGGGTGGCGGCTACGCCTGACCCGGCCTACAAAAATCACAGCCCTGTAGGCCCGCGCTAGCGCAGCGCCGCCGGGCCTTCCTGCTGTAAAATGGGTTTTTGCCGATCGTGTGTGAATATCTGCCATTTTATCTGCGACGTACTCAGGGTAAAAATGGCCGTGGCCAGCGTGTTCTCTTCATCCGGGTCGTGTGGCGAGAGACGATAAATCGGGAGCGCGGGATCATGCTGGTCTGAAAGAATTCCCAGAGCCGCTGCAGCATCAAGGTGAGATTGCGTCTCCAGCCAGGCGTTTAGCCGCTGCTGGCGTGACCGGGAGCTGTCAGTGATTACCTGCTCAACCGCATCAAGCTGAGGGTGGATAAGGTGATTAGCATGGGCGAAAACGTCCCGCAGCGGCGTGACGGAACAGCCTGTTCCCGTCGCCTCCACGCTGAACAGCCGGTTGTCTCCCATTTGTCCCAGCGTATGATGAAAGGCTCCGGCGCGTGGTGATGAGGTCAGTATAGTGACAGCTTCATCCAGGCTGGAGGCATTCAGCGCAGCGCGGGCAAGTATCTGGCGCGGCATGCCGTCCGGACGGTGCAAAGCGCGTATGTTATTCACCGTATTCACTACGCCCTTTTCGTTTACGGCGAAGGTATGTCCGCAAATCGATCCCGGATAAGCAAAACTGGTGAACGCCAGGCCATCATCCGGGGTGATGCTGACGATGGCGCAGTCATTGCGAAGCTGCGGGAAACCGTCTTCATTATGCGCGATAATCAGCTCTCCCTCCGCGGTGCTTCCCGCTACCGTGGTGCAACCATCAGAGGTTGAGCGCACCAGATCGCCGCGGCAGTTCCAGGCAAACACCTCATCAAACGGTGCATCCAGGCCCTCGGCCAATCCCTCCAGCTCCTGCCAGATCGGGGGATACTGAGACTGCACCCGCGAGCGCATGCTCCGGGTCTGTTCTGCGTCTTTCATGGCGGTAACGGTTTGCCACAGCGCCGTTTGCGTCAGTTTTGCATGCCAGGCCTCGCGTCCGAACGCGCCAAGCGCCTGACCTACTGCAAAAGCGGAACCACGAATGTCGATTTTTTTCATAGTGTTGCTATTCACTTCTGTTCAGGATACGTGTTGCAAAAATTCTTTCAGGCGTGGATTGCGACTGCTATTCAGCAGCATATCAGGTGGACCATCTTCGGCAATGGTACCGCCATCAATAAAGATTAGCCGGGATGCCACATCGCGGGCGAAGCCGATTTCATGGGTCACAATCACCATGGTCATGCCTTCTTCCGCCAGCGAGCGCATGACTTTCAGCACCTCGTGCCGTAATTCGGGGTCCAGCGCTGAGGTCGGCTCATCGAACAGCATCATTTTCGGCTTCACCGCCAGGGCTCTGGCAATAGCCACGCGTTGCTGCTGACCGCCCGAGAGCTCAGAGGGGTAGTGACTGGCGCGTTCGCGTAAGCCAACGCGGTCCAGCAGCGCCAGCGCCTGTTCCCGCGCGGCGGCTTTGCCCTGTTTACGTACGCGAACCGGACCAAACATTACATTCTCCAGCGCCGTCAGGTGGGGAAACAGATGGAACTGCTGAAACACCATCCCGGCTTCACGGCGGATATCACATTCGTTAGCGTGAGGATCGGTAATATGCATTCCCGCTACCAGCAGCGTGCCGGAGGAAATTTCCTCCAGCTTGTTAATGCAGCGCAGCAGCGTCGATTTGCCCGAACCGGAAGGTCCGATGATCACCACGACTTCGCCAGCATCAATTTTTAAATTGATGTCGTGCAGCACCTGAGTGGCGCCGAAATTTTTCGACACTGCGCTAAATTCAACCATGCTCATAAAATATGGATCCTCTTTTCCAGTTGCTTCAGCAGGAAACTCAGGCACAGCGTCACCAGCAGGTAAATCATTGCCACTGCGGTCCAGACTTCCAGCGCGCGGAAATTACCGGCAATAATTTCTTGCCCCTGACGAGTCAATTCCGCCACACCAATCACAATAAACAGCGAGGTGTCTTTAATACTGATAATCCACTGATTGCCCAACGCAGGGATCATACGGCGTAATGCCAGCGGCATAATGACATGCCATAGCGTGCTGCGCTGGGATAATCCCATTGCCAGGCTGGCCTCTCTAAAACCTTTATTAATTGAGAGGATCGCTCCTCGGGTGATTTCTGCAATATAAGCACCCGAGTTAATCACAATGGTCGTAATGGCCGCCGTTACCGGGTCGATATGAATCGGTAACACCATGGGGAGTGCGAAGTAAATAAACATCACTTGCACCATAATAGGCGTTCCGCGGATTAACTCGACAAAGACTAAAGAGACTGTCTTTGATATTTTTCCTCCGAGCGCCCGGCAGGTTCCCGCCAGCAGGCCAATAACAAAACCACCCAATAAACCTGATAATGAAATAATCAGCGTCAGCTGTAGTCCTTGCAACAGCAGCGGCAGGGACTCCCAAATATATTTACTGTCGAAATTCATATGTTACTCGTTAAGATGCAACGAGGTCGGATCGCTCCGACCTGGCGGGATTATTTTGGCTGTTTAGCAAACCACTTCACGTAAATCTTGCTGTAAGTCCCGTCCGCACGTAACGCCTGCAGCGCAGCGTTGATCTTCGGCGTCAGAGCGCTGTTCTTCTGCATGGCAAAGCCGTAGTGCTGCGGCAGAATGCTGTCAGTCTCGCCGGTCGATTTCACTTTGCCATCGCCCGCCGTTTTTACGTAATAGAGCACGTTGGGGGAATCGTGCACCACCGCATCAAGGTTACCGGCCTGCAAATCAAGATAGGCGTTGTCGATATTCGGGAATTCAACATAGTTCGCCTTATATTTGCTTTTCATAAAGCTGGCCGCCGCCGTTCCCTGCTTTAATCCCACTTTCTTTCCTGCTAAATCGCTGAATTTAGTAATGGTGTTATCGCTGCTTTTCACCGCCATTAATAAATCAGCATCATAATAACCGTCGCTGAAATCGACGACCTGTTTACGCGCGTCGGTTATCGTAATGCCCGCCATGGCGACATCCAGATTGCGTGATTGCAAACCCGGAATCAGTCCCCCGAAGTCCATCGGGCGTAATTCGTAGCTGACATCCATTTTTTTGGCGATGGCATCCCACAAATCAATATCAAAGCCGACGTATTTATCGCCTTGTTTAAATTCAAAGGGGACAAAGGCGGTATCAACGCCAACCGTTAATTTATCCTGCGCTTGTGCCACAAAACTGGCGGAGCAAGCGACCAGTGTTAACGTAACTTTTAATTTAGTGAATAATCCAGACATGATAACCCTCGGCGTCAGTGAAGTAGCGTGCATGAATGTCACCCGGCGAAATACATCGGCGGAATGGGAAAATAAAACGTTGATATGCAGGGCGCACTTTCATGCGCCAGATTTAAAACGAAAGCTTATGCGGGAATAATCTCATCCCGGCTGTCGGGTACCGGCGTCTGTGCGCCGTTCATTACCATTGAGAGAAAACTGTAATAGCCATTGATGCCGATCAGATCCACCACGCCTTTCTCGCCCCAGAGCGCGATAGCGTGCTGCCAGGTGGCATCGCTGACCTTCTGCTGCTCCTGTAACTCCTTGCAAAAGTGATAGACCGCCCATTCATCCGGCTGCAGATCCTCTGGAAGACGCTTTTCATTAATCGCCTGCACCGACGCGGCAGAAATACCCTTCTCGCGCGCTATCGGAGCGTGAATCGCCCACTCAACAGGCTGCGACCAGTGCCGCGCGGTCATCAAAATCGCCAGTTCCGACAGGCGCTGTCCCAGCGCGCTGCGATAACGCAGATATTCCCCCATGCGTTGCGCATGCGCCATGAGCTCTGGACTGCGCAGCAGCGGCTCGAAAGGTGGCAGCAGCGCACCGCGAGGCCCGTTGATTATCTCTTCGGCCAAAGCGCGCTGCTGGTCGTCCCACTCATGCTCCGCCAGCGGCGGTAAACGATTGATCATAATTTGCTGGTCTCTTCGCGAATCACGGTGTTCAGCGTGTCTACCACAAAGTCGAGCTGGCCAGGCGTGACGATAAACGGTGGTGCGATCAGGATATGGTCGCCGTACTGCCCGTCAATGGTTCCACCCATTGGATAGACCATCAGCCCACGTGACATACAGTTTGCTTTGATTGCTGCATGCAGCTTCAGGGCAGGATCGAAGGGGGTTTTGCTGGCTTTATCGCGCACCAGCTCAACCCCCGCAAACAAGCCGCGTCCACGCGTATCACCGACGTGGGGTAATTCCCCCAGTACTTCACGCAATGCGTTGTGCAGGTAAGCCCCCTGTTGCCTCACCGCCTGCAGCAAATTATCGCGCTCAATCACCTGCTGCACGGCCAGGGCTGCGGAAGCGGCGGTCGCGTGGCAAATGTAGGTGTGCCCGTGCTGGAACAGACCGCTACCGGCCTGCAGCGCTGAGACAATCTTCTCGCTCGCTAATACTGCGCCAATCGGCTGATAGCCGCCCCCCAGCCCCTTCGCGATGGTCACCAAATCCGGCACCACATCATCCTGTTCAAACGCATGCAAAGTGCCTGTGCGTCCCATGCCGCACATGACTTCATCCGCGATATAGAGGATGCCGTATTTATCACACAGGTTGCGTACGCCTTTAAGATAGCCCGGGGTGGGCGGCGTGGCGCCGGTGGTAGCCCCCACCACGGTTTCTGCGCAGAAACCAATAATGGTGTCGGGACCGGCCTCAATAATGGCGTGCTCCAGCTCGTTGAGCAGGCGCGTGGTGTATTGCTGCTGGGTTTCGTCATCGCGGCGGTCGCGATACTCATTGCAGGCCGAAACGCGGATCACGTCGATCAGCAAGGGAGCAAACTGGCGGCGACGCCATTCGTTGCCTCCTACCGCGAGCGCCCCAAGGGTATTGCCATGATAGCTCTGCTTACGGGCGATAAATTTGGTGCGCGACGGCTGTCCGATCTCAACAAAATACTGGCGCGCCAGCTTAAGCGCGGTTTCAACCGCTTCCGAACCGCCCGAAACGAAATAGGCATAGTTAAGATCGCCAGGCGCCGTGCGCGTCAGCTGTTCAGCAAGCTGTTCAACGGTGTTGCTGGTAAAAAAACTGGTGTGGGCATAGGCCAGCCGATCGATCTGGCGGTGCATCGCAGCCAGCACGTCCGGATGCGCGTGGCCTAAACAGGAAACGGCGGCGCCACCGCAGGCATCCAGATACTGTTTTCCCTGTGCATCAAAAATGTACGCCCCCTGGGCGCGTACCGCCACGGCGGGCGTGCTGCGTAAACTGCGGTGAATGATATGGGTCATGCGGGTCCTGCTCCTGAATGCGCTGTGCTAATAAAGCGCATCTTGCAGGATCCATTTGTATCGCGTCAATTTCATTTTGATCCAAACGCATTCTGTTTTCTTATGCCGAATGCAAATGAATCATTTTTCAGGGTTTCCCAGGGACCACATAGGCACCAGAGTCGATAAGATAGCGTTCAGCATTTTCGATTTTATTCACTGCATCTCGACCATGTCGCGCGACCAGCATCGCCAGTAAACACTCGGCGAGCCCCATGCCGGACACTACGGAAGGGAAAAATGACGGGCTGTCGACAGAGAATAGCAGCGTGCAATCGGCAGCCTGGGCTAATGGCGAGACGGGAGAATCCGTGATGGCGACGATTGTCGCGCCCGCCTGCCGGGCCGCGCGCAGGACATCCAGCGACTCACGGGAATAGGGGGCAAAACTGGTGAGTAACAGGCAATCTTGTGCTGTTAATTCACGCGTGAACACTTCGATGTTGCTCGCCAGACCATCAATGAGCGACGCTTGACGATTAAACAGTCGATAGACATAAAACAGCGACCAGGCGATAGGAAAGCTGGCCCGGAAGCCGCAAATATAGACATTCTCGGCCGCGTCCAGCAGCGATACGGCCTGCTCCATCGCCTGATGGTTTTCGTGCTGTGTAAAAGCCAAATTTGCCTGATGCGCCTGAAACACCTCTTCATACAGCTTCGGCTGAGTGCCTTTGGCGATCAGCTTCTCGGCCTTTGATACATATGTATCATTGCGCAGTCCGAGTTCATCAATGAATGCGTCCTTGAGTTCACCCCAGCCGTTGTAGCCTAATCGTTGCGCCAACCGCAGCAGCGTGGCGGGTTTTACACCGGCTTCACTGGCGAAGGCGCGCATCGATAGCACCACCAGTTGATTGGTATTCTGTAGCGAGAACTCGGCAGCACGCTGTAATTCTGCAGACAACTCACTGAATGTACTGACAATATTTTCCCTTGGATTCATAGCAAATAGTCCCGCTGTTTAAGGTTAGCGCTGCTGTTGTCAAGTGACGTTCGATCTTTGCAGACTGAACGGACTCGCGTTGTCCCGGAAACGGATGATGAAAACACAGCGTAAATAAGTCAACGGGGAGCTGAACAGAGATCATCAGGCGTGTGAAAGCCAACCTGACCGCGTCCCCAACCGTAGGCTCGCGCAAGCGCAGCGCCGCCGGGCACAGCCGCGCTGCCGTCACCCCTCGCTCAGCATCGTCAAAAACCGCTTCACCGTCCGCGAGCGTTCAAACCGCCGCCAGCACAGTGCGATATCGGTATAAAGCTCCGGCGAGCTCAGCGCGTGGTAGGTGACATTCGGCGGAGAAATGGCCGCCATGGATTTCGGTACCAGCGCGAACCCGCCGCCGGCGGACACCATGCTCAGGGAGGAGGAAAGCTGCGACGACTGCAGCGCGTGCTGCACGTCGATCCCGGCCCGCTCGCAGCAGCCGTGAACCCGCTCGTACAGCCCCGGCGCGACCTCCTGCGGGAACAACACTACCGGCGTATCCCGAAGCTGTTCTAACGCCAGCGAACCGCACGCTGCCAGCGGATGATCGCGATGCAGCGCCACCACCATCGGCTCCCGGTCGAGGATTTTTAACTCGAACGCCTTGCTGCTCTCGCACGGCAGGCGCACGAAGGCGATATCCAGTTCACCCTCCGCCAGCATCGTCGTCAGCGACGACATATTGGCTTCCACCTGGTGAACCTGCACCGCCATATTCTGCACCTGAAACTGGCGAATCAGCGCGAAAATTTTGGGATGAAAAGCGTCGGAGCTGGTGATGCCAATCGACAGGTTTCCGTTCAGCCCGCGCGCGATGCCGCGGGCTTTTTCCAGCGCGGCGTCGCTCAGCGCCAGGATCTTGCAGGCGTCCTCGTAGAAGGCTTCTCCCGCCTCGGTCAGCTCCACGCCCCGCGTCAGGCGCCTGAACAGCGGCGTGCCGACTTCCTCTTCGAGCCGTTTGATCTGCTGACTCAGAGGAGGCTGTGAAATACCCAGCGCTTCGGCCGCCCTGGTGAAGTGTCGCTCGCGTGCAACCGCGACAAAATACCGCAGATAACGAAGTTCCATATCTAAAACGTCTCAAACCAGCATGGTTTCTATATTGGAACTCTCTGCTGAATCGGGTCAACATTTATTTAACCTTTCTAAATAAAGTTGAAGAGGACGAGCACGATGATGCATTCATCTGCCTGCGACTGTGAGGCCAGCTTGTGCGAGACCCTGCGCGGGTTTTCCGCCCAGCATCCTGACAGCGTGATCTACCAGACATCGCTAATGAGCGCCCTGCTAAGCGGCGTGTACGAAGGGGAGACCACCATCGCCGATCTGCTGGCGCACGGTGATTTTGGCCTGGGCACCTTCAACGAGCTGGACGGCGAAATGATTGCCTTCAGCAGCAAGGTATACCAGCTGCGCGCCGACGGCAGCGCCCGGGCCGCGAAGCCGGAGCAGAAAACGCCGTTCGCGGTGATGACCTGGTTCCAGCCGCAGTATCGTATCACCTTCAATGCGCCGGTCAGCCGTCAGCAGATCCACGACGCGATCGACCAGCAGATCCCCTCCGATAACCTGTTCTGCGCGCTGCGCATTGACGGCAATTTCCGCCACGCCCACACCCGCACCGTACCGCGCCAGAAGCCGCCGTACCGCGCGATGACCGACGTGCTGGACGACCAGCCGGTGTTCCGCTTTAACCAGCGT
Source organism: Enterobacter sp. N18-03635 (assembly GCF_004006055.1). Taxonomy (NCBI): domain Bacteria; kingdom Pseudomonadati; phylum Pseudomonadota; class Gammaproteobacteria; order Enterobacterales; family Enterobacteriaceae; genus Enterobacter; species Enterobacter sp. N18-03635. The sequence continues at coordinate 1,172,742 of NZ_CP034769.1, forward strand.
GAAGGGGTGTTGGTCGGGTTCCGCACGCCACAGCATATGCAGGGCATCAACGTGGCGGGCTACCACGAACATTTCATCACCGACGACCGTCAGGGCGGGGGGCATCTGCTCGACTACCAGCTGGAGAGCGGCGTGCTCACCTTCGGTGAAATTCACAAGCTGATGATCGACCTGCCCGCCGACAGCGCGTTTTTACAGGCCAACCTTCACCCCAGCAATCTGGACGCAGCGATCCGTTCCGTCGAAAACTAACAGGAGAACTATCGTGAACAGTGAGAAACAGTCACGTCAGTGGGCGCACGGCGCCGATTTGGTTGTCGGCCAGCTGGAAGCGCAGGGCGTGAAGCAGGTGTTCGGGATCCCGGGGGCGAAAATCGACAAGGTCTTTGACTCCCTGCTGGATTCCTCCATCGAGATTATTCCGGTGCGTCACGAAGCGAACGCGGCGTTCATGGCGGCGGCGGTAGGGCGTCTGACCGGCAAGGCCGGGGTGGCGTTGGTGACCTCCGGGCCCGGCTGTTCGAACCTGATCACCGGCATTGCCACCGCCAACAGCGAAGGCGACCCGGTCGTGGCGCTGGGCGGGGCGGTGAAGCGGGCAGATAAAGCCAAACTGGTGCACCAGAGCATGGACACCGTCGCCATGTTCAGCCCGGTCACCAAATACGCCGTCGAAGTGAGTGCGCCGGACGCGATTGCTGAGGTGGTTTCCAACGCGTTTCGCGCCGCCGAGCACGGCAGGCCGGGGGGCGCGTTCGTCAGCCTGCCGCAGGATATTGTCGATCAGCCCGCCACGGGGGCGATTTTGCCTGCCAGCGGCCCGGCGCTGATGGGCCCGGCACCGGAATCCGCCATTAACGACGTGGCGAAGCTTATCGAAAAGGCCAAAAACCCGGTCATCCTGCTGGGGCTGATGGCGAGCCAGCCCGCCAACAGCGCCGCGCTGCGCAAGCTGCTGGAAAAAAGCCGTATTCCGGTCACCAGCACCTATCAGGCCGCCGGGGCGGTGAATCAGGAGCACTTCACCCGCTTCGCCGGACGCGTCGGTCTGTTCAATAACCAGGCGGGCGACCGGCTGCTCCATCTGGCGGATCTGATTATTTGCATCGGCTACAGCCCGGTGGAGTACGAGCCGTCCATGTGGAACAGCGGCGACGCCACGCTGGTGCACATTGACGTGCTGCCTGCCTATGAAGAACGTAACTACGTGCCGGATCTGGAGCTGGTGGGGGACATTGCCGAAACGCTGAATCTGCTCGCTAACCGTATCGACCATAAGCTCGAGCTGAGCCAGCGGGCCTCCGAAATTCTGGTCGATCGCCAGCATCAGCGCGATCTGCTCGATCGTCGCGGCGCCTCGCTCAACCAGTTTGCCCTGCACCCGCTGCGCATCGTGCGGGCTATGCAGGATATCGTGAATAACGACGTGACGCTCACCGTGGATATGGGCAGCTTCCACATCTGGATCGCCCGCTACCTCTACAGCTTCCGTGCGCGTCAGGTGATGATCTCCAACGGTCAGCAGACCATGGGCGTCGCGCTGCCGTGGGCGATTGGCGCGTGGCTGGTCAACCCGCGCCGCAAGGTGGTTTCGGTCTCCGGCGACGGCGGCTTCCTGCAGTCAAGCATGGAGCTGGAAACCGCGGTGCGCCTCAACGCTAACGTGCTGCACATCATCTGGGTGGATAACGGCTACAACATGGTTGCCATTCAGGAAGAGAAAAAATACCAGCGTCTTTCCGGCGTCGAGTTCGGCCCGGTCGATTTCAAAGTCTATGCCGACGCCTTTGGCGCGAAAGGCTTTGCCGTGGAGAGCGCCGACGCGCTCGAACCCACGCTGCGTGCGGCGATGGATGTGGATGGTCCGGCCGTAGTGGCCATTCCCGTTGACTACAGCGATAACCCGCTGCTGATGGGCCAGCTCCATCTCAGCCAGATTTTGTGACTCAACATAAGGACAGAGAAATGCAAAAAGTTGCTCTCGTAACAGGCTCAGGCCAGGGGATTGGTAAAGCGATTGCGCTTCGCCTGGTGAAAGATGGCTTTGCCGTCGCCATCGCCGACTATAACGCGGAAACGGCCAGAGCCGTGGCCGATGAAATTATCCGCAACGGCGGTAACGCCGTCGCCGTGAAGGTGGACGTCTCTGACCGCGAGCAGGTATTTGCGGCGGTGGAGAAAGCCCGCACCGCGCTGGGCGGTTTCCACGTGATCGTCAATAACGCCGGGATCGCGCCGTCTACGCCAATCGAATCCATCACGCCGGAGATTGTCGACAAGGTCTACAACATCAACGTGAAAGGGGTGATCTGGGGCATTCAGGCGGCGATTGACGCGTTCCGCAAAGAGGGGCACGGCGGCAAGATCATCAACGCCTGCTCCCAGGCGGGCCACACCGGTAACCCGGAGCTGGCCGTCTACAGTTCCAGTAAATTCGCGGTGCGCGGCCTAACCCAGACCGCCGCGCGGGATCTTGCTCCGCTGGGGATCACCGTTAACGCCTACTGCCCGGGCATCGTGAAAACGCCGATGTGGGCGGAGATCGACCGTCAGGTCTCCGAGGCGGCGGGTAAACCGCTCGGCTACGGAACCGAGACTTTTGCCAAACGCATTACGCTTGGCCGCCTTTCCGAACCGGAAGATGTCGCCGCCTGCGTTTCATACCTGGCGGGACCGGATTCCGACTACATGACCGGCCAGTCTCTGCTCATCGATGGTGGGATGGTGTTCAACTAAATTCTAATAAGCTCTGACATGAGTTTTCCCCTGCACCCGTGCAGGGGCTTTTTTTTGTCTCCTCCGTCATTGTGCATTACACTGCGCGCTGCAAAACTTTAGTCATTACGATCTGACAGGCGGTAACAGCGATGAACGGTACAATCACAACGTGGTTTAAAGATAAAGGCTTTGGATTTATCAAAGATGAAAACGGCGACAACCGCTATTTTCATGTGATTAAGGTCGCGAACCCCGATCTGATTAAGAAAGATGCCGCGGTGACCTTTGAGCCAACGACCAACAACAAAGGCCTTTCCGCCTACGCGGTGAAGGTGATCCCCGAAAGCAAACATCTCTATATCGCAGGCGAGCGCGTGAAGCTCAGCTCGATTAAGTCCTTCGTGGTGTTCAGCGAAGAAGAGCCTGCCGATACCAAAATCGACAAAGAGAATGCGGTGCTGTCGGTGGGGCTGCTGATGAACAGCATCAAGCCGAAATCTGATAAAAAGCCGGGCGAAATGCGCACGGTGAAGAAGCTGGCGATCACCACCTTCCAGAACACGACGCTGATCTTCACCGAAGATGAGATCGACATTGATGCCACGGTGAAGCTGCTGAAGTAATTGTAGGCCGGGTGGCGGCGATGCCTTACCCGGCCTGGAAAACCCGCGCCGCCGCACGGTTTACCCCATCCTGTGCTCGCCTCTTAACATAGCCTCACGGTCAAACACCTTCTGGATCTTCCCGTGCGCCATAAACGCCGCCCGGTCGGACATATGGGCAATCACGTCCGCGTCGTGGCTCACCAGCAGATAGGTCATCTCGTGCTCGGCCTTAAGACGGTTGAGCAGGTTCAGGATCTCCGCCTGCACCGACATATCCAGCGCCGAGGTCGGCTCGTCCAGCAGCAGAAGCTGCGGGCGCAGCAGCAGCGCGCGGGCAATAGCCACGCGCTGGCGCTGGCCCCCGGAAAGCTGGTGCGGGTAGCGCCTGCCCGCGTCGGCGGAAAGCCCCACCTGCTGCAGCGCATCCGCCACCTTTTCGGCAATCTGCGTTTCGCCGTGGATTTTTAACGGCTCCGACAGGGTGCGCGCAATGGTGTGGTTCGGGTGCAGCGACGCCCACGGATCCTGAAATACCATCTGCACGTTGCGGCGAAGCTCGCCTTCAAAACGTCGTCCTGGCGTTAACGCTTCTCCCAGTAGCGCAATACTGCCGCGCCACTCGCGCTGCAGCCCAGCCAGCACGCGCAGAAGGGTCGATTTGCCGCAGCCGGACTCACCGATCAGGCTGAACGTCTCGCCTCTCTCAATGCTAAAGCTGGCGGCCGAAACCGCCGTTTTTTCCCCGAAGGTGACCTGCACCTGGTTAACCTCAACGAGCGCCATCGTTGGCCTCCTTCCACGGCTGCGAACGATCGAGCGTCGGCAGCATCTGTCCATAGGTATTGGCGTCTGGACGACAGGTCCACAGGGTTCGCGTGTACGGATGCGTCGCCTGCGGGAGATGGCTTGCCGCCATCTCATCGACCTTTTCGCCCTGATACATCACCAGCACGCGGTCGCAGTGCTCCGCCACCAGCGGCAGATCGTGGCTGATTAACAGCATCGCCATCTGGCGTTCTTCGCACTGCTGCACCAGCAGCTCGAGGATCTGGTTGCGCAGGCGGGCGTCCAGCGCGGAGGTGGGTTCATCGGCAATCAGCACCTGCGGGTTGTTGAGCAGCGCCATCGCAATCATCACCCGCTGGCCCATGCCCCCGGAGAGTTCCCCGGGGTAGCGCTGGAGGACATGTTCGTTGAGTCCGACGGCGCGGAGGATGTCGTGAATGCGCGCCAGGCGTTCAGCGCGGGGCAGGCGCTGATGCAGGGTCAGCGCCTCATCAAGCTGAGCGGCGACGTTTTTCGCCGGATTCAGCGCGTAGCGCGGGTCCTGCAGGACCATCGCAATCCCGTTACCGCGCAGCGCCTGCCAGCGGCGGGCGTTCAGGGTCAGCAGGTCGTTGCCAAGCACGTTAAGCCGGTTGGCGCTCACGATACCGGGTTTTCGCACCAGACCCATCAGCGCGCGGGCGGACATGGACTTGCCGGAGCCGGATTCCCCCACCAGCGCCAGCCGCTCGTTGCCAAGCGTAAAGCTCAGGTTGTTGACCACGCGCGCGGCGGGGTAGTCGATATTCAGCGCATCGACGATGACGCGGGGTTCATTCATGCTGTGGCTCCAGTACGTCGCGCAGGCCATCGCCCAGCAGGTTAAACGCCAGGCTGGCAAACAGGATGGCCCCGCCCGGAATGGCGGCAATCCACCACTGGTCGAAAATCACCTGCATGCCGTCGGCAATCATCGCTCCCCATTCGGCCATGGGCGGACGTGCGCCAAGGCCGAGGAAGCCGAGACCGGCGGCGGCCAGAATAATGCCTGCCAGATCCAGCGCCAGCCGCACAATCGCGGACGGCAAACACAGGGGCAGAATATGCCCGACCAGCAGGCGCAGGCCGCGAATGCCCATCATCTCTGCTGCGGCCAGGTAATCGCTGTGGCGCAGACGCTGAATTTCACTCCGCGCCTGACGCGCGTATGCGGGCCAGGTGGTTAAGGCCAGCGCCAGCGCGCCGTTGACCAGCCCCGGGCCAAGCATCGCCACAAACGCGAAGGCGAGGATCAGGCGCGGCATTGACATCACCACGTCGGTAAAACGCATCAGGATGCGCTCCAGCCAGCCGCCGTAGTAGCCGGACAAAATACCCACCAGCAGCCCGGCGGGCAGGGTAATAACGGTGACTAACGCCACCAGCCCGAGCGCCGGACGGGTGCCGTAAATCAGGCGCGAAAGCAGATCGCGACCGTAGCTGTCTGTGCCCAGCCAGTGCTGGCCGTTCGGTGCCTGCAGGCGCGCGGCGGCGTCCTGCCAGTTCGGGTCAACCGGGGCCAGCCACGGCGCGAACAGGGCAATAACCCCCAGCAGCGCGATGGCAACCAGCCCGCAAAATGCGGCAGGGGAGCGGCTTAGCCGGCGTAAGAAGAGATAAAACGGCATCAGCGCACCCTGGGATCGGTTGCCCGCACGAGCAGGTCGGTAAGGTTATTGATCAGGACAAAGCAGACGCCAATCAGCAGCGTGCCGCCCATGACCGCGGTGGTGTCTCCGGCGAACAGGGCGGTGGTGAGATAGCGCCCGATCCCCGGCCATGAGAAGACGGTTTCGGTCAATACCGCGCCCTCCAGCATGCTGGTGTAGGCCAGCGCGATCACCGTCAGCAGGGTGCCGCGAATGTTCGGCAGCACGTGTCGCAGCAGGATGGTCACCTCCCCGGCACCTTTTGCGCGGGCAAGCAGGATGTACTCTTTGTTCATCTCGCTCAGGCAGGCCGAGCGCGTCAGGCGGGTAATGCTTGCCAGCGAGTAATAGGCCAGCAGCAGCACCGGCAGCACCAGGTGGCTGAGGGCGTTGCGGAACGCCTCGCGATCGCCGGAAAGCCAGGTATCTATCAGCGCAAAGCCGGTGCGCGGCTCGACGGTGAACTGCCAGATATCGTCCAGCCTGCCGGGACCCGCGCTCCACTGCAGCTTTGCGTAGAACAGGGCCAGCATCAGCAGGCCGAGCCAGAAAATCGGTACCGAGTTGCCGAGCAGGGTGAGGGTTCTGATGGCTAAATCGAGCGGCGAACCGGCGTAGCGAGCGCACAGCACTCCGGCAGTCACGCCGAGCACGGCGCCGATGATTAACGCCAGCGTTGCCAGCTCCAGCGTGGCGGGGAATGCGTGCAGCAGATCCTGCAGCACCGGCTGTCCGGTGGCGCTGGCGGTGCCTAAATCCCCGTGGGCAAGGTTTTGCAGGTAATGCCAGAACTGCACGGGCAGGGGCCGATCCAGCCCTAGCTGGTGGCGAACCTGATCGTACGTCGACTGGCTGGCGTGATCGCCGACGATCTGCAGCACGCGATCGACCGGTGAAAACGCCGAGAGCGCAAACGTGACGAGCAGCAGCCCGAAGAGCGTAAGCAGCAGGGTCAGCAGGCCCTGAAGCACGCGGGTGGAAAGATGTGGCATGGGAAATCTCTTCATGCCGGGTGCGGCTTCGCCTTACCCGGCCTACAAAAACCGAGAACACAGGCCGGGTCAGCGCAGCGCCACCCGGCAACAAGGGCTACTTCGTGACGCGATCGTACCAGACCATATCCGCGTTCAGCCCCTGCTGATACCCCTTCACGTTATCGCGCACCACGATCTGGGTTTTGCCCTGATCGACGAACACGTACGGCGAGCTCTGCTGCAGCTGTTCCTGCATTTTCTTGTACAGGTCCAGACGCTTCGCCGGATCCGGCTCGGCAACCGCCGCCAGCGTGGCCTTGTTCAGCTCCGGAATTTTCCAGCCGTTCAGACCGGCCACGGTGCTGGACTTCCCGTCGTTCCACGCGAAGGCGCTGGCGTTTGAGTGCGCGTCGAAGTAGTCCGGGATCCACAGACGAATCGCCGCCTGATGCTGCTTGGCGCGCACGCGGGCATAGACCTGGCTCCCGGCTGCAGGCAGCAGATCCACCTTCACGCCACCCTGCGCAAAGCTCGCCTGCATCGACTGGGCGATGGTAATAAACGGCGGCTTGTTCTCCACGTCCAGCGTGAAGTGCGCGTCCTTAATGCCCGCTTTGGCGAGAATGGCTTTCGCTTTTGCCGGGTCAAACTTAAACGGGTTGTCTTCCAGCGCGCCCGGCAGGCCGACCGGCAGGAAGCTCTGATGAACAAAATACTGGCCTTTCAGCAGATTTTTGGTGATGCCTTCATAATCTACCAGCCAGCGCGAGGCTTCCCAGAACGCCGGGTTGTTCAGAAGCGGGTTGGCGCTGTTGCCGGTGTTAAACACCAGGTAATTCTGCTCCGCAGACGGGATGCTCAGCACCTTCACGCCCGGCTTGCCGTCCAGGGCGCTTATCTGATCTGCACCGAGATCGCGCGCCACGTCCGCATCACCCTGCTGGATCAGCAGGCGGCGCGAAGCCGGATCGGGGACGTTTTTAATGATGATGCTTTTCAGCTTCGGCGCGCCGCCGGGGGCGGAGTCGTTGGCTTCCAGCACGATGGCCTGATGCGGCTGATAGACGCGCATTTTGAACGCGCCGCTGCCCGCCGAGTGCATTTTTAGCCACGCGTTACCGAAGTCATTATCCTTCACGTTCGCGGCGACCTGTTTTTCATCCACGATAGAGGCAATCGGCGTGGAGAGAATATTCAGCGCCACCGACGGGCTGACGTCCGCCGTCCAGTGAAGCTGGAGGGTGTGCTCGTCCACCTTTTTCAGCTGGCTGGCGATGTTGCTCGCGTCCCAGCCCAGCACGTTGAGAATAAAGGCCGGGGATTTGTTCAGCGTCACGGCGCGGGTATAAGAGAAGATCACGTCTTCCGGGCGCAGCGGGTTGCCGGAGGCGAATTTCGCATCGGGCTTAAGCTTGATGGTCAGGGTTTTTGCTGCCGCGTCCGCTTCCCAGCTTTCTGCCAGAATCGGCGTGATTTTTTCCGGGTTATCGCGGTCCGGCTGCACCAGACGCTGGTACAGACTCGGGACGGTCTGGATGCTGGAAAGCTCGTTGGCTTCGGCCGGGTCGAGGCTCACGATGTCATCGAGCCCCTGGGCAACCACCAGCGTGTTGGGCGGAGTAGCGGCGTGGACAGCGCCTGAGAGCGCAGCCAGCACCAGTAACGGCAACAGTTTTTTTGTCATAGCGATCCCTGAGAAGAATATATTGTGATTGTTTTATGCTCCGCTACGTTAGGTCGAGTGTGACATTCCGCAAAGTCGAAATTCAGCTTTACTTATGCCTTCCGGGAATATCGCATGCGCTCGGGCTATTAAAACACGCTGCTTTTCGCCTGCTTTTTAACCTGCTATAACAAATGCCTTACCTTTCAGGGAGTCACCGCCGTGCCCGAAATCAATCAACATGGTCAAACCGTTAACGATATCGTTCCGGACTGGAAAGGCGCGCGCGTATTAACCCGCACCCCGCTGTTCGGCCAGTATTGTCGCCTGGAGCCGCTGGACGCCGATCGCCACGCGGCCGATCTCTTTGAGGCCTACGCGCTGGGCGACGACAGCGACTGGACGTGGCTTGCCAGCACGCAGCCCACGAGTGTGGAAGCCACCGCGCACTGGATCGTGGCGAAGGTTATGGACGATGAGCTGGTGCCGTTTGCCGTCATTGATTTACGCACCGAGCGGGCGGTAGGGCTGGTGAGCTATATGGCCAACGAGCGGCTGTTGGGCTCGGTGGAAATTGGTCACGTCACCTGGTCGCGCAAAATGAAAGGATCCCGCATCGGCACCGAAACGGTGTGGCTGCTGCTGAAAAATGCGTTTGAGCACGGCTACCGGCGCCTCGAGTGGAAGTGTGATTCCATGAACGTTGCCTCACGCAGGGCGGCGGAGCGGCTGGGGTTTGTCTGGGAAGGGCGCCTGCGCCAGAAGCTGGTGCGCAAAGGGCGCAACCGCGACAGCGATATGCTTTCTGTTATTGACGGCGAATGGCCACAAAGAGACGCGGAGCTGCGCGCCTGGCTGGCGGCGGAGAATTTTGACCATGAAGGGCGGCAGATAAAGCGGCTTGAGGCGTTTCGGTTATAAGTTTTTTATGTTGGGTACAGCGTAAGCGCGCGATTAATCCGCGGAAATCGCGATTTCAATCAGGTTGGTTTTTCCTGACTGCAGGCCGCGCGTTACCGCTTCGGCGATATCTGCAGCCTCGGTTACCCGGCAGCAGTGGACGCCCATGGCGGTGGCAAGCGACTGAAAATCAATATGCGGGTTCACCAGGTCCATCCCGATAAAACGCCCCAGCCGCGTTGAGCTGTAGTCAGCCTGGCTCTTCATAAAGTTTTTCAGGATGTTGTACTCCCTGTTATTCATGACGATAAAGGTGACCGGCAGATTTTCGTGTGCCGCCGTCCAGAGCGCCTGCGGCGAGTACAGGGAGGCCCCGTCGCCTATCAGGCAGACCACCGGCTCACGCCCGCGTCCCAGCGAGTGCCCTACTGAGGCAGGCATCCCCCAGCCCAGTCCGCCGCCGCGCATAAAATAGTAGCGCTGATGCTGCTGGTCAGAGATGAACCGGCGGACATGCCGGGCGGTCGCTATCGCCTCATCCACGATGGTGGTACCCGCCGGAATGGACCGGATGACTTCCCAGGCCGCCACCATCGGGGAGATCGCCGGGCGTAGCTGCTCGGCGGCCAGACGTTCTTCCTGCTGCTGCCACTCCTTCTCCCGTTCGTCGCGGGCCGCAACCAGCAGCCGCTGGTGGACCAGCGTGCTGGCGATCAGTCGCTGCTTAAGCTTTGGCAGCAGTTCATGCAGGGACAGTTTGATATCCCCCATTACTGAAAGGCGAGTGGCATAGGTGCGGCCAAGCTCGTGCATATCCGCCGAAAGCTGATATACCGCGCAGGTTTCCGGAATGGCCTCGCCCTCGCTGTACAAAATAGTGATCAGGCTTCTGCCGCCGATGATAAATACGGCATCGTAGGCGTTGATGATGCTGGCAATTTCGCTGGCGGTGGTGGGCATATTGCCCCGCCAGAGCGCATGCTGCGTAGGGAAGGGCAAATTCAGGGGCCAGGAGGAGCCGTAGACATGGGCGCTGAGCGCTTCAGCAAGCTGGACAATCTCCTGCGTCGAGCCGCTGGAGTGAACTTCATCTCCCGCCACAATCATGATCCTGCCCGGGGTGACTTCGCTGAGCGCCTCCGCCAGCTCGTCCAGCGAGCCCGCGACGGTGTGGTAGTTCACTCTGGATGCCGTCTGTATTCCGGCGTCGCTCAGCTCTTCCATGACGTTCATCGGGAGTGAAAGCAGGACCGGGCCACCCGGAGGGTAGCTGGCCGCGTGAAACGCGCGGCGCACAAGAACCGGGAGCTGGTCGGCGCTGGTAACCTCCTGCGCCCATTTCATGACCGGGGAGCCTATGGAAACAATATCGTCATACAGCAGCGGGTCGCGGACGTAGTGCCGCGTGTCCTGCTGTCCGACGGTGACCACCAGCGGAGTTTTCATGATCCGCGAATTAATGAGGTTCCCCATGCCGTGTCCCAGGCCGCTGGCGGTATGCAAATTAATAAAGCCCGTTTTGCCGGAGGCTTTTGCGTAGCCGTCGGCAATGGCCACTACGGTGCTTTCCTGAAGCGCGAGAATATAGTGAATATTTTCATGGCGAAGCAGGGCATCAATGAGCGGAAGTTCGGTTGTTCCGGGGTTGCCAAAAATATATTCCACCCCTTCACTCTCCAGCACTTCAAGAAGAATGTCGGCACCCGATCGCATATTTAAATCTGATAAGGACGTTAATGATTTAATCATAATGACACCTCATTCAGCATTATTTAACGCCGGCTAAAATTCTTCCTGCGTCGGACGAACAACAATTTCATTAATATCAACGTCGCCAGGCTGTTCAATAGCAAATAAAACCGCGCGGGCAATTGCGTCAGCCGGAATAGCCTGCTTATAAAATTCATGCAGGAACTGTTTGCTTGGGGCATCAGAGCTGCCGAACTGCAGTTCGCTTTCGACGGCACCGGGAGAAATAAGCGTCGTGCGGATGGTTTTACCCGCCTCCTGACGTAAGCCTTCACTCAGCGCGCGGACGGCGAATTTCGTGGCGCTATACACCACGCCGCCAGGGGCCAGCACTTTGATGCCCGCGACGGAGGCAACGTTTATAAAATGCCCGCGGCCCTGACGCTGGAACACCGGGAAAGCCGCGGCGATGCCGTACAGCACCCCTTTCAGATTGGTATCAATCATCTTGTCCCATTCGTCGGTTTTCAGCTCGCTGAGCGGGGCGATAGCCATAAAGCCCGCGTTATTGATCAGCACATCCACGCGCTGGTAGGCGGCAACGGCAGCGTCAATGGCGCGCTGCACCTCTTCCTGACGGGTGACATCGGCCTTTACGGCTATCGCCTGGCCACCCTGCTGGATGATGCGGTCCACCAGGGCATTAATTTTCTCCAGACGACGGGCAACAAGCACCAGTGAAAAAGGTTTATCTGCCAGATGAAGGGCGATGGCCTCACCAATACCGCTGCTGGCGCCGGTGATAACAACAACTTTGTTTGCACTATTATTCATGATCTTATCTCGCTATTGAGTGATGCAAAAAATAAAAGGCAGAGAAGCGTTAATGAATAATGACAAATTCATTAACGCGTTTTTTGATATATTGTGTATCAGGAATAAAAGGATGTTCGTGTAAAACTTAATGGAGTGCGGAAGAGTCTGTCAATGTCGTTTTTTAATAATTAAACTAATTGCAGGGCTAATATTTAATTCTTATAGGTAACCGAGGGTATTATATAAATGAAATTGGTTAACGATAGCGGCCCTGCGAACAGGGCCTGAGGATTACAATTTGCCACTGTAAAGCACCGGCCCTGTCGGGAGGCCAGTGGGCGAGCCGCCCTCTGGTTCAAGGCTTATGGCTATCATGGCGTCAGGAGGGAGAGTTGTGTTCCTGAGGGTGACGCGTGTCGGTATGTCGTTATGCAGCAGCCCCATGGAGACCGGCGCCTGCCCGCCTGGGATCAGCCAAAGCTGCAGGCTGTGTTGCGCCGCGACGGCCGTCGGCCGAAGTGGGGCAATGCTCAAGTGCTGGCGGCTGGCATCCGCGCTGATGACCCACTCCCCGTGCTGTTGGGCATCGTTGAGGACCATCAGCGGAACGAGTTCCGGGGCTCGGGTGGCATACCAGGCAACGACCGCCAGGGCGGCGAGTGAGGCTGCAACCATCCAGCCGACATAAGGCCGACTTTTGCGTAAAGGCATTTTAGGCGGCAGATCGAGGGCGATTCTTTTCCACACCGTCTCGGGTGGAGGGACGGGCACAAGATGGCTATCCAGCGTGCTGAACATTTCCTGCCAGTACGCGACGCGGGCGGCCAGGGCGGGTTCATGGGCAACCCGTTTCTGGAACTGAAGCCGTGCTCCTCCCCGCAGCGTGCCGAGGGCATACTCTGCTGCCAGCATGTCGTCGCGTTTTTCTGCGTCATTCATAGCCCGACACACTCCCGAAGATGGTCCATTGCCCGACGTATCCAGCTTTTCACCGAGCCAAGAGGCTGCTGGAGCCAGTCGGCAATGTCGCTGTGAGACATTCCCTGATAGTAGGCGAGCGTAATGCTCTGGCGCTGCTCGCTGCTCAAATGTTCGAGACACTGCCTGAGCCGTGCTGCCTGCCCATCGTCGTGCCAGTTATTCTGCTCATCGTTCTCGCAAGGCAAAAGCGCTTCGTTATACGGCGTCTCGCGGTCGGCAGCCCGGGTTTGCCCGCTGCGCAGCCAGTCGATACAGCGGTTGCGCACAATATGCGTAAGCCAGGTCATCGGGGAGCTCAGTGCAGCGTTGTAGGTTTCAGCTTTACTCCAGACGGTGATAAAACAGTCGTGAAGGATCTCTTCTGCCCATGCGCGGTCGTGCAGCATGCGCAGCGCAACGGCAAACAGGTGAGGCGATGTAAGTCGGTAAAGTTGTTCAAATGCGCGGCGATCGCCGTTTGCGACCGCCTGCATTAATTTCAACTGCTGTTCAGCCAGCGCGTTATCCATGATTTTCCCGGAAGGCAACGTCACACTTCCGAAGTATAGACAACTACTTAGGCATCAGGACGGTATCAATCACATCGATCACGCCATTTTTCTGATGGACGTCGTAGGTGCTGATGTTCGCCACGTTACCTTTACCATCCTTGAGCTGAATATTGTGCGGGCCGTTACTCATGATCCACAGTGGCTGACCGTTAACGGTCTTCAGCTCCGCGCGGCCGCCGCCCTGTTTAATTTTCTGCTCCAGCGCTTTCATATCGTAATTACCGGCGACCACGTGATAGGTCAGAATGCTGGTGAGCGTGGCTTTGTTTTCGGGTTTGACCAGGTTCTCGACCGTGCCGGCAGGCAATTTCGCAAACGCCGCATTGGTTGGGGCAAACACGGTGAATGGCCCTTTGCTCTGGAGAGTATCCACCAGCCCGGCCGCTTTGACGGCAGCCACCAGCGTAGTGTGATCTTTCGAGTTCACGGCGTTTTCAACAATATTTTTGCTCGGGTACATTTCCGCTCCGCCCACCATCACGGAGCCTGACGTCATGGCTGCTGATGCGCCTGCACAGAAGAGTAAAGCGCTGGTTACGAATGCAACACGGGTTAGCTTTTTCATCATCTTTCCTCGGATTAGGGAGCAAAGGGGTTGCTCACATATGCATATACGAGGGGAGGATGGAAACTGGATGCAGGAAAATAAAAAAATTTTGGGTGGGAAGATAAACGCCCTCTCCCTTGAGGGAGAGGGCTCGGGTGAGGGGAAATATCCTCAGCGTCTTACCGGCGCCCCGTTCGCCACATAATACGCGGCCGTACTTTTTGCCAGCGGCTCGCGCCCGCGGATCGCGTCGGCAATCTTTTCGCCGATCATAATAGTGGTGGCGTTCAGGTTGCCGGTGATGATCTGCGGCATAATCGACGCATCCACCACGCGCAGCCCTTCCAGCCCGTGAACGCGGCCTTCGCCGTCGACCACCGCCATCTCGTCGTAACCCATCTTGCAGGTGCCGCACGGGTGGAACGCGGTTTCGGCGTGGTTACGCACGAACTCGTCCAGCTGCTCGTCGGTCTGGCAGTCAATACCCGGACTGATTTCACGGCCGCGGTACTTGTCCAGCGCGGGCTGGTGCATGATCTCGCGGGTGATGCGGATCGCGTCGCGGAACTCCTGCCAGTCCTGCTCGTGGGACATATAGTTGAACAGGATCGCCGGATGCTGGTGCGGATCGCGCGACTTAATGCGCACGTGCCCACGGCTCGGGGAGCGCATGGAGCCAACGTGGCACTGGAAGCCGTGCTCTTTCACCGCGTTCGAGCCGTTGTAGTTAATCGCCACCGGCAGGAAGTGGTACTGAATGTTCGGCCACTCGAACTCCTCGCGGCTGCGGATAAACCCGCCCGCTTCGAAGTGGTTGCTCGCGCCCACGCCGGTGCCGCCAAACAGCCACTCGGCGCCAATCTTCGGCTGGTTCCACCACTGCAGGGCAGGGTAGAGGGAGACCGGCTCTTTGCATTCGTACTGGAGGTACATCTCCAGGTGATCCTGCAGGTTTTCGCCCACGCCGGGCAGATCGTGTACCAGCGGGATATCGAACTGCTTCAGCAGGTCAGCGTTGCCCACGCCGGAACGCTGGAGGATCTGCGGGGAGGCAATCGCCCCGGCACTCAGCAGCACTTCTTTCTTCGCCGTTGCTTTGGACGGAATGGTGCTTTCGCCCTCCAGCCACTCGACGCCCACCGCGCGCTTGCCGTCAAACAGAATGCGATCGGTCATGGCGTGGGTGCGGATGGTCAGATTCGGACGGGGTTTCGCCTGATCCAGATAGCCGCGCGCGGTGCTGGCGCGTCGGCCCTGCGGCGTGACCGTGCGGTCCATCGGGCCGAAGCCTTCCTGCTGATAGCCGTTGAGATCGTCAGTACGCGGGTAGCCTGCCTGCACGCCCGCCTCCACCATGGCCTCGAACAGCGGGTTCACGCCCGGCTTCGAGGTGGTGACGCTCACCGGACCGTCGCCGCCGTGATAGTCGTTCGGCCCAACGTCGCGGGTCTCTGCCTTGCGGTAGTAGGGCAGGCAGTTGAGGTAGCTCCAGTGCTCCAGGCCCGGCTCTTTTGCCCAGTGGTCGAGGTCCATCGCGTTACCGCGGATGTAGCACATGCCGTTGATCAGCGACGAGCCGCCCAGCCCTTTGCCGCGCCCGCACTCCATGCGGCGGTTGTTCATGTACGGCTCTGGCTCGGTTTCGTACGCCCAGTTATAGCGCTTGCCCTGCAGCGGGAACGCCAGCGCGGCGGGCATCTGGGTGCGGAAGTCAAAGCGGTAGTCCGGCCCGCCTGCCTCAAGCAGCAGGACGGTAGTGTTCGGATCTTCAGTCAGTCGTGTAGCCAGCACGTTGCCGGCAGAGCCGGCCCCGATAATGATGTAGTCAAATTGCAAATAAACCTCCCGGTTAAAATATGGACTGGAATTTACCCATCTCAACCTGGATGGACTTCACCTGGGTGTAGCTCTGGAGCGTCATGACGCCGTTCTCGCGGCCAATGCCGGAGTGCTTGTAGCCGCCGACCGGCATCTCTGCGGCGGATTCACCCCAGGTGTTGATCCAGCAGATGCCCGCTTCGAGCTGATGAATGGCGCCGTGGGCGCGGTTCAGGTCGGCCGTGACGATGCCCGCCGCCAGACCGTAGTCGGTATCGTTGGCGCGGCGAATCGCTTCTTCATCGGTGTCATAGGTCAGGATGGACATCACCGGGCCGAAGATCTCTTCGCGCACGATGGTCATCTTGTCGGTGCAGTCGGTGAACACGGTCGGGGCCACCCACGCGCCGTTATCGAAGCCTTCGCCCTTCAGCACGTCGCCGCCGCACAGCACGCGCGCGCCTTCCTCTTTGCCTTTGGCGATGTAGCGCATCACGCTGTCGCGGTGCGGGAAGCTGACCATCGGACCAAAGTTAGTGGTTTCATCTAACAGATCGCCCGCGCGGATGCGGCCCACGCGCTCAACGATTTTCTGCTCAAACGCGGCTTTGAACTTAGCCGGAACAAACACACGGGTGCCGTTGGTACACACCTGGCCGGAGCTGAAGAAGTTGGCCATCATGGCGATGTCCGCCGCGAGATCGAGATCGGCATCGTCGAAAATAATCAGCGGGGATTTGCCGCCCAGCTCCATCGTCACCTCTTTCAGGGACGAGGCCGCCGAGTTGGCCATCACTTTTTTTCCGCTGGCGACGCCGCCGGTAAAGGAGACTTTGGCGATGCCCGGATGCTCGGTCAGGTACTGGCCGGTCTCCGCGCCCACGCCCGGAAGGACGTTAAACACGCCGTCCGGCAGGCCCGCTTCGGTGTAGATCTCTGCAAGCTTCAGGGCGGTGAGCGGGGTCACTTCGCTCGGCTTGAAGATCATTGCGTTGCCCGCCGCCAGCGCCGGGGCGGATTTCCACAGGGCTATCTGGATCGGGTAGTTCCACGCGCCGATGCCCGCCACCACGCCCAGCGGCTCGCGGCGGGTGTAGACGAACGAGGTCTCACGCAGCGGGATCTGGCTGCCTTCCAGCGCCGGGATCAGCCCCGCGTAGTACTCCAGCACGTCCGCGCCGGTGACGATGTCGACGGTGGAAGTTTCGGAATACGCTTTACCGGTGTCGAGGGTTTCCAGCTTTGCCAGCTCGTCGTTGCGCTCGCGCAGGATGTCGACGGCGCGACGCAGGATGCGCGAGCGCTCCATGGCGGTCATCGCCGCCCAGACTTTTTGCCCGCGCGTTGCGCTTTCTACGGCGCGATCGACGTCCTCGCGCCCGGCGGCCTGTACGGTCGCCAGGACTTCACCGTTGGCCGGGTTGATGGTCTCGAAGGTGCGACCGCTGGTGGCCGATGTATAACCACCATTGATATAAAGCTGCTGTTCTGCCATTCGGGACATAAATTCTCCTCGGTTATTCGGTCGGTAAATGCTGGCTGATAAAGTGGCTGGTCAGTGACTGGGCCAGGGTCTTATCCAGCGGCTTGCCGCTCAGCGCGGCGCGCAGCCACAGCCCGTCGATCAGCGCCGCCAGCCCGTAGCCCGCCTCCTGGGCCTGTTCGCGCGGAAGCTCGCGGCGGAACTCGTACACCAGGTTCGACAGCAGGCGGCGGCTGCTCACCTGCTGCAGGCGGTAGAGCATCGGCTGGTGCATGCTGCTCGCCCAGAAGGCCAGCCAGGCCTTCATTGCCGCGCCGCTGGTCTGGGTTTCATCAAAATTGCCGCCGACAATCGCCTGCAGACGCTGCTCCGCGCTGCCGTTCGGCAGGGCGTGCAGGCGGCTCAAAACCGCGTCGCGCAGCTGGCCGGTGATGTCGCGCATGGTCGCTTCCAGCAGACCGTTTTTGTCTTTGAAGTAGTGACTGATGATCCCCGTGGAAACGCCCGCCCGACGGGCGATCTGCGCGATCGTCGCGTCATGCATTCCCACTTCATTTATTGCTTCCAGCGTGGCGTCGATAAGCTGCCTGCGCCGGATCGGCTGCATCCCCACTTTGGGCATTGTTGCCACTCCATTCATCAGCGTTGGTTATACATTAAAGCGGTTTTTGATTGGACGTTCAATATAAAATGTGTCTTAATTGTTGCGGATTTGGATTTTAATAGTTACAAAAACAGTGAGGATACTGGATGACAGACCTTTCACAGGACAGAGAAAAAGACAAAATCAACCCGGTCGTTTTTTATACGTCCGCCGGGCTGATTTTGTTGTTTTCCCTGACGACGATCTTCTTTCGTGATTTTTCTGCCGAGTGGATTGGGCGCACCCTGAACTGGGTGTCGAAGACCTTCGGCTGGTACTACCTGCTGGCGGCGACGCTCTATATTGTCTTCGTGGTCTGCATTGCCTGCTCGCGCTTTGGTTCGGTAAAGCTCGGGCCTGAGCAGTCCAAGCCCGAGTTCAGCCTGCTGAGCTGGGCCGCGATGCTGTTTGCCGCAGGCATCGGCATCGACCTGATGTTCTTCTCCGTGGCGGAACCGGTCACGCAGTATATGCAGCCGCCAGAAGGGGCGGGGCAGACGATGGAGGCCGCGCGCCAGGCGATGGTCTGGACGCTGTTCCACTACGGACTGACGGGCTGGTCGATGTACGCCCTGATGGGCATGGCGCTCGGATACTTTAGCTATCGTTATAATTTACCCCTCACCATTCGCTCTGCGCTCTACCCGATCTTCGGTAAAAAGATTAACGGCCCGATTGGCCACAGCGTCGACATTGCGGCGGTGATCGGCACCATCTTCGGCATCGCGACAACGCTCGGGATCGGCGTGGTGCAGCTCAACTACGGGCTGAGCGTGCTGTTTGATATTCCGGACTCGATGGCGGCGAAAGCGGCGCTGATCGCGCTCTCCGTCATTATCGCCACTATTTCGGTGACGTCGGGCGTCGATAAGGGCATCCGCGTGCTCTCCGAGCTGAACGTGGCGCTGGCGCTGGGCCTGATCCTGTTCGTGCTGTTTATGGGTGATACCTCGTTCCTGCTCAATGCCTTAGTGTTGAACGTGGGAGACTACGTGAACCGCTTTATGGGCATGACGCTGAACAGCTTCGCCTTCGACCGCCCGGTAGAGTGGATGAACAACTGGACGCTGTTCTTCTGGGCGTGGTGGGTCGCGTGGTCGCCGTTTGTCGGCCTGTTCCTCGCGCGCATTTCGCGTGGCCGCACCATTCGTCAGTTCGTAATGGGCACGCTGATTATCCCGTTCACCTTTACCCTGCTGTGGCTGTCGATTTTCGGCAACAGCGCGCTGCACGAGATCATCCACGGCAATGCAACCTTCGCGCAGGAAGCGATGGCGCACCCGGAGCGCGGCTTCTATAGCCTGCTGGCGCAGTATCCAGCGTTCACCTTTAGCGCCTCCGTGGCGACCATCACCGGCCTGCTGTTTTACGTCACCTCGGCGGACTCCGGCGCGCTTGTGCTGGGCAACTTCACCTCGAAGCTCAAAGACATCAACAGCGACGCGCCGAACTGGCTGCGCATCTTCTGGTCCGTTGCCATCGGCCTGCTGACGCTCGGCATGCTGATGACCAACGGCATCTCGGCGCTGCAGAACACCACGGTGATCATGGGGCTGCCGTTCAGCTTCGTCATCTTCTTTGTCATGGCCGGGCTGTATAAATCGCTCAAGGTGGAAGACTACCGCCGCGTCAGCGCCAGCCGCGACACCGCGCCGCGTCCGATGGGGGCGCAGGACAGGCTGAGCTGGAAGAAACGCCTGTCGCGCCTGATGAATTACCCGGGCACGCGCTACACCAAACAGATGATGGAGACCGTCTGCTTCCCTGCGATGGAAGAGGTGGCGCAGGAGCTGAGGCTGCGTGGCGCCTACGTGGAGCTCAAAAATCTGCCGCCGGAGGAGGGCGAGACCCTGGGTCACCTGGATCTGCTGGTGCACATGGGCGACGAGCAGAACTTTGTTTATCAAATCTGGCCGCAGCAGTACTCGGTGCCCGGGTTTACCTACCGGGCGCGCAGCGGGAAGTCGACCTACTACCGGCTGGAGACCTTCCTGCTGGAAGGAAGCCAGGGGAATGATTTGATGGACTACAGCAAGGAGCAGGTGATCACTGACATCCTGGATCAGTATGAACGGCACCTGAACTTTATCCATCTCCACAGGGAAGCGCCGGGTAATAGCGTGATGTTCCCGGATGTTTGAGCCTTGATCTGAAGAACGTATAAAGGCATCGCCGCTGTCCTCATGCCGGGTGGCACTGCGCTTACCCGGCCTACAAACCGCTTTACTGTAGGCCCGATAAGCGTTGCGCCATCAGGCTTTTAGCAGTGTCCACACGCTCGTATCATTATTCTGCCAGATGAGGGTGAAGCGTTTACCCTCAGGATAGTCTCCAGCCGGGTGCGAAAGCGCCAGCGTGATTGTTTTTTCCGTTAACTCTGTGACTCTCGCCCACTCAAACCCCATAAAAGTCTTCACCTGCGGAAAGAACGCCTTAAACAAACTTTCTTTGGCGCTAAAAGTGAGCGTCAGCGCTAGCGCAAAAGGGTAGCCCGAGCGCGTCAGGCACATCGCTTCCTGTGCATCAATGATACCGTCCGGGATTTCGCGGGCTTCACGGTCTGGAAGAATGGCTTCGCAATCAATACCCACAAGCGCATCTGGATGACTGACGACAACCGCCATTGCCTGCGTGCCGCTGTGGGTGATGCTCCCTGAGACGCCTTCCGGCCAGAGCGGTTCACCGCTGGGGCCGATACCGGGAATTACGCGTTCATTTATCGCACTGAGGGCATGCGCGGCGGCAGTGCGGCCTGCCAGATGCTCGGCTTTGCGTTTGCGTCCGGCGTTTGAAAGCTCTGCATGATGGGGGAGCCAGAGAAGATCGGCGTCGGTGAAGGTAGTTGGGTCGAAGGTGACGTGGTGGACGGTGTGGCCGGCGAGAATGAACGTGGTGTGGGTTGTGCGCATGTTTTCCCCTCTGTCAATAAATAGTGCGACCTGATGCCCTCACCCCGACCCTCTCCCACAGGGAGAGGGATGCGTTGTTGCCTTTATCAGAATCGCGTATTCACGCTCATATACCACGTGCGGCCTGGCTCATTATAGGTATAAGCCCCCGCGCCGTACATATAGGCGCCGGTGGTGGCGTTCCCGGTCGTCTGGGCATTCCCCGCACGCCACTGGCGCTTGTCGAAGACGTTATCCACGCCGCCGGTCAGGCTGACGTTTTTCGTCATGTCCCAGGTTGCGCTCAGACCAACGATGCTGTACGGACTGACTTCGTCTTTCTCAGACCCTGTCACAGGCTGACCTTTGTAGTTGTACTTCTTCGGCTGCTGCTTGCCGTACCAGGTAAAGGTCGACTGGAGCGACACGTCCTGATGCACCTGCCAGCTCAGGGTCGAGTTCAGCGTGTACTCTGGAATAATTGACAGACGATCGCCGGTCTCCTTGTTCTTGCTCTGCAGCATGTATGTAATATTGTTGGTCCAGTTAATGGTGTCGCTGACCGGTACGTTCAGGGAGCCTTCCAGGCCCTCGACCACCGCCTTCGGTACGTTTTCCCACTGGTAGATATCCGTCTTCACTTTACCGGACGAGGTGTGACCGATCGGCGCGTAGCCCGCTTCGATCTTGTCGCGGTAGTCGTTACGGAACCAGGTCACGCCCGCCAGCCAGCCGTCGCGTTTCCACTCCAGGCCAATCTCTTTGTTGATGCTGGTTTCGGCCTTCAGGTCGTCGTTACCCATCATGTAGCAGCCCACGCCGTCGGAGCTGGCGTAGCAGCCCTGACCTTTGCTGTAGAGCAGGTAGTTCGGGTTGGTCTGGTACAGGCTCGGCGCTTTGTAGGCGCGGGCGATCCCCATCTTCAGCGTGAAGTCATCCCCCAGACCCTGCGACAGGTTAAGTGACGGGCTCCAGTTGTTGCCGACGATGGTGTGATGGTCGAAGCGCAGGGCAGGGGTCAGCATGGTGCTGTCGGTCAGCTCCATGTTGTTCTCGGCGAACAGCGAGAAAATCTCTGCCGAGGTGTACGGGCTGCGGTCGTTGCTCATGCCCGGAATGATGCCGCCCTGCTGGGTTTGCGTGAAGGAGGTGGAGTCCTTCATACGCTGCTGGTTCCACTCGGTGCCCAGCGTCAGGTTCTGGTTAACGAGGAAATCAATCGGCAGGTTGATTTCACTGTGGAGCATCACGTCGGCCAGATCGGTGTCGGTGAATTTATTACTGTTGAACAGGCCTTCCAGACCGCCCGCCAGCCCTTCGCCCAGACGGGAGTTGCGGGTGTGCTCGTACTGTGCCCAGTTGCTGGTCGTGATGCCGTTATCCCAGCCGCCGTTCCAGGTCACCGCGAAGTTCTGGCGATAGATACGGTTGGTCTCTTTGCCGTAGTTCTTCTTCACCAGGCCGCTGGAGCTGTTGTCGTTGTTGGTGTTCTGGGTATCACCGGCGTAGAGGTTATTCTGACGGCTGTAGCCCGCCTCAAATTCCAGAGACTGCATCGGCGCAAAGTCCCAGCGCACCACGCCGTTGATGTCTTTATTTTCCACCCCTTCACGGCCCGCGGGCAGCGTGTCGGCGTAGGCACCGGTTCGGTCAGACTGGTGACCCTGGTTGATGTCCCACGCGTCGGCCTGGGTTTTGTCCAGGTTACCGAACATGCGGAAGCTGAAGTCGCCGCCCAGCGGGCCGCTCAGGCTGAAGTTGGTGCGTTTGGTGGAACCTTCATCCTTGTGCTCAGGCGCATTCAGGTAGGTGTTCCAGGAGCCGTGCCACTGGTCGTCGAATTTTTTGGTGATGATGTTCACCACGCCACCTGCCGCGCCGTTGCCATAGCGCGCGGCGGCCGGACCGCGGATCACTTCGATGCGCTCGATCATCTCCGGCGGCACCCAGCCGGTATCGCCGCGCGTATCACGCTCGCCGCGCCAGCCCAGACGGATGGAGTTACGGCTGGTCACCGGCTTGCCGTCGATCAGGATCAGGGTGTTTTCTGGCCCCATGCCGCGGATATCAATCTGACGGTTATTCCCGCGCTGGCCGCTGGTGGAGTTACCGGTCAGGTTAACGCCCGGCATGGTGCGGATGATTTCCGCCACGTCCCGCGCGGGCGGGTTTTTACGTATCTCATCGGCGGTGATGGTCGATACCCCCGGCGCCTGCAGATTCTGCTCGGCGGCGGTGATCACCATCGTGTCTTCGTGCTGCGCAGAGGCGGTGTTGTCGTCTGCCAGAGCGGGCAGCGCGACGCCGTAAATCCCTAAATTGACCAGCAAGGCCAGAGAGTGAATCTTCTTATTCATTGTACGTCCTGCTTTTGTGGTTGTTTTATGAGCGCTTCCCACAGCGCGGGCACTACGCTATTGCAAATGCAAATAGTTATCAATAATATTATCAATAAAATTTGCTCTGAAACAAAAAAGACTGTTAAACATGAGGTTATAAGGGTGACGGCGTTAACAACGGGAAGTGAGGCGTGGTGGCAGTCGAAAAACGGGCCTGAATGGAAGCCGGAAAAGGGAAAATATCGCGTCACGTTCTGGTGGCGTGACCCGGCAGGAACGCAAACAACGTCACCGATCAAACGCGTCTGGCTCTACGTCACCGGCGTGACCGATCATCACCAAAATGCCCGTCCGCAGTCCCTCAAACGCATTCCCGATACCGACGTCTGGCAGTGGCAGGGTGAGTTCAGCCCCGAGTGGCGCGGGAGCTACTGTTTTATCCCTTCTGAAAATGAAAACGATTTTGCCAGCGTCGTGTTTGAAGGCGAGCAGCCGGACCGCATGGCGCTGCGCGAGGGCTGGCGCAGGCTGCTGCCGCACGCGGTTGCAGACCCGCTGAATCCGCAGAGCTGGCGCGGCGGGCGCGGCCATGCCGTCTCCGCGCTGGAGATGCCGGACGCGCCGGTTCAGCCGGGCTGGAATCATCCCGATACGCCGTATCAACCTCCGATTTGCGTTGAGTGGGAAAGCGCGCGCCTGAAAAATCGCCGCCGCATCTGGATTTTCACCACCGGGGACGACAACCTGGAACGCCCGCTGGCGGTGCTGCTCGACGGGCAGTTCTGGGCCGAAAGCATGCCGGTCTGGCCTGCGCTGGCGTCTCTCACCGCCGAGCGCAAATTACCGCCTGCGGTCTACGTCTTAATCGATGTTATCGACATGCAGCATCGCAACCGCGAGCTGCCGTGCAATCCCGATTTCTGGCTGGCGGTGCAGGAAGAACTTCTCCCCCTTGTCCAAAAACGCGCGCCGTTCAGCGACCGCGCCGACCGTACGGTGGTCGCAGGGCAAAGCTTTGGCGGGCTCGCGTCTCTTTATGCAGGCCTCAACTGGCCGCAGCGTTTTGGCTGCGTGCTCAGCCAGTCCGGCTCCTACTGGTGGCCGCACCGCGGCGGGCAGCAGGAAGGGCTGTTAATCGAACAACTTAAAGCCGGTGAAATAACCCCTCGCGGGCTACGCATCATTCTTGAAGCCGGGCGCAACGAGCCGCTCATCTTCCGCGCGAATCAGGCGATTTACGCCGCGATGCAGACGCACCAACCGGTTATCTGGCGTCAGGTTGACGGCGGACACGACGCGCTTTGCTGGCGCGGTGGGCTGACGCAGGGGCTGATGACCCTCTGGCAGCCGCTTATTCACTAACGGAGTCTGTATGGAATTCAGCAATCCTTTCGATAATCCGCAGGGACAGTTCGCTATTTTGCAAAATGACCAGGGGCAGTACAGCCTGTGGCCGCAGCAGTGCGAACTGCCGGCAGGGTGGCGCGTGGTGTGCGAAGCACAGTCTCAGGAGGCGTGCCAGCAGTGGCTGGCGGAACACTGGCAAACGCTTGAGTCGTCTCACTTTGCGGGGGAGAACACATGAACCGTCTTCCTCTCGTCGCTGCCCAGCCAGGTATCTGGATGGCGGAACAGCTGTCCACGCTGCCAAACGCCTGGAGCGTGGCGCACTACACCGAGCTGAAAGGCGATATTGATGCGCCACTGCTGGCAAAAGCCATTGCCGCAGGCATGATGCAGGCCGATACCCTGCGCATGCGCTTTGCGGAAGAAAACGGTGAGGTGTGGCAGTGGGTGGATGACACCTTCATTCTGCCGGAACCGCCCGTTGTTCGCGTTGATTCCCACGCCGCCGCCGTGGCGCTGATGGAATCCGATCTTAACCAGAACCTGCGCGTCGACAGCGGCCAGCCGCTGGCATTTCACCAGCTGATTCAGGTCGGTGAAAACCACTGGTACTGGTATCAGCGCTATCATCATCTGGTAGTGGATGGCTTCAGCTTCCCGGCCATTACCCGCCAGATCGCCGCAATTTATGCCGCGTGGAAAAAGGGCGACCCCACGCCGGAATCCCCGTTTACCCCATTTGCAGAGGTGGTGGACGAGTACCAGCGCTATCGCGAGAGCGATGCGTACCGGCGCGACGGCGCCTTCTGGGCCGAGCAGCGTAAACAGCTGCCTTCTCCGGTCTCGCTCTCTTCCGCGCCGCTGCCGGGCCGCGCCGCCACGACCGATATTCTTCGCCTGAAGGTTGACGCCGACGGTCGAGCCTTTAGCCATCTTGCTCAGGCGGCAGGGCAGACGCAGCGTACTGAACTGGCGCTTGCGCTGGTGGCGCTGTGGCTGGGCCGTCTTACCGGACGCCTGGACTACGCCGCCGGGTTTATCTTTATGCGCCGCATGGGGTCTGCCGCGCTGACCGCGACCGGCCCGGTGCTTAACGTCCTGCCGCTGGCGGTCAATATCAATGCGCAGGAGAGCCTGCCCTCGCTGGCGCTGCGCCTGGCGAACCAGCTGAAAAAAATGCGCCGCCACCAGCGCTACGACGCCGAGCAGATCGTGCGAGACAGCGGGAAAGCGGCGGGTGATGAAGCGCTGTTTGGTCCCGTGCTGAACGTTAAGGTGTTTGATTATCAGCTGGATATCGACGGCGTGGAGGCCATCACCCACACGCTGGCGACCGGACCGGTGAACGATCTGGAGCTGGCGTTGTTCCCGGACGAGCAGGGCGGATTAAGCATTGAGATCCTCGCCAATAAGCAGCGTTACGATGAAGCGACGCTGAAGCGTCACGTCGCTCGCCTGAACGCGATGCTGATTCAGTTTGCGGCCAACCCGGACCTGCGCTGTGGTGAAGTGGAAACCGTTTCTGAACAGGAATACGCGCAGCTTGAGCGCATCAACGATACCGGACTGGCGCTGCCGTCCACCACGCTCGCGGATCTGGTGGCGGAACAAGCGAGCAAAACGCCGGACGCCCCGGCGCTGGCGGATGCGCATATTGAGCTGAACTATAGCCAGATGCGCGAGCAGGTCGTCGCGCTGGCAAACCAGCTGCGCGAGCGCGGCGTGAAGCCGGGCGACAGCGTGGCGGTGGCCCTGCCGCGTTCGGTATTCCTGACGTTAGCATTACACGGCATTGTGGAGGCGGGCGCCGCGTGGCTGCCGCTCGACACCGGCTACCCGGACGATCGCCTGCGGATGATGCTCGAGGACGCGAAGCCGTCGCTGCTCATTACCACTGACGAACAGCTTCCGCGCTTTAGCGATCTGCCGATTACTGCCTTTAGTTACAACACACTCTTACCGGCCACCGATGCTGAACCGCTGCGTCTGGCGAAGCCGGAGCAGACGGCGTATATCATCTTTACCTCCGGTTCGACCGGGCGTCCGAAAGGGGTCATGGTCGGCCATACCGCTATCGTCAACCGCCTGAAGTGGATGCAGGATCGCTACCCTCTGAACGCGAACGACGTGGTGGCGCAGAAAACGCCGTGCAGCTTTGACGTGTCGGTGTGGGAGTTCTGGTGGCCGTTTATCGCCGGGGCGAAGCTGGTGATGGCCGAGCCGGACGCGCACCGCGATCCGCAGGCGATGCAAAGCTTCTTCGCCCACTACGGCGTGACCACCACCCACTTCGTGCCGTCGATGCTGGCGGCGTTTGTTGCCTCACTGACGCCGGAAAACGTCGACTGCTGCAAAACGCTTAAGCAGGTGTTCTGCAGCGGCGAAGCGCTGCCGACGGAACTGTGCCGCGAGTGGGAACAGCTGACCCACGTGCCGCTGCACAACCTCTATGGCCCGACGGAAGCGGCGGTAGACGTCAGCTGGTATCCGGCGTATGGCCCTGAGCTGGCGGCAGTTGCAGGCAACAGCGTGCCGATCGGCTTCCCGGTGTGGAACACGGGCCTGCGCATTCTGGATGCCATGATGCGCCCGGTGCCGTTCGGCGTGGCGGGCGATCTCTACCTCACCGGCATTCAGCTGGCGCAGGGATATCTGGGCCGTCCGGACCTCACCGCCAGCCGCTTTATTGCTGACCCGTTCGCTCCCGGCGAGCGCATGTACCGCACCGGCGACGTTGCCCGCTGGCTGGATAACGGCGCGGTGGAATATCTCGGCCGCAGCGACGATCAGCTAAAAATTCGCGGTCAGCGCATTGAGCTGGGCGAAATCGACCGGGCGATGCTGTCGCTGCCGGACGTGGCCCAGGCCGTGGCGCACGCCTGCGTCTTCAACCAGGCGGCTGCAACGGGTGGCGATGCCCGTCAGCTGGTGGGGTACGTGGTTTCTGGATCCGGTTTACCGCTGGATCGTGACGCGCTGCTGGAATCACTCAAAGCCCAGTTGCCGCCGCATATGGTGCCGGTTGTGCTGCTGCAAATCAGCGCGCTGCCGCTGAGCGCCAACGGCAAGCTTGACCGCAAGGCGCTGCCGCTGCCGGAACTGACCCGCAATACCTCCGGGCGGGCGCCGGAAAGCGAAACCGAAATCGCCGTCGCGCGGGCTTTTACCGCGCTGCTGGGCTGCGAGATCAATGACATCGAGGCGGATTTCTTTGCCCTCGGCGGCCACTCGCTGTTGGCCATGCGTCTGGCGGCGAAGCTTAGCCGCACGTTCAACCGCAAGGTGACGCCGGGGCAAATTATGGTTGCCTCCACGGTGAGCAAGCTTAGCGCGCTGTTGGATTCTGCGATGAGCGACGAGCAGGCGCAGCGTCTGGGGTTTGAAACGCTTCTGCCGCTGCGTGAGAGCGACGGCCCGACGCTGTTCTGCTTCCATCCGGCGTCCGGCTTCGCCTGGCAGTTTAGCGTCCTGGCGCGCTATCTCAGCCCGCGCTGGTCAATCGTCGGCATTCAGTCGCCGCGCCCGGACGGCCCGATGCAGCAGTGCGCGGATCTTGATGGGGTGATCGACCATCATCTGAACACGTTGCGTAAGCAGCAGCCGCAGGGGCCGTATTATCTGTTCGGTTATTCCCTCGGCGGCACGCTGGCGCAGGGTATTGCGGCCCGCCTGCGCGAGCAGGGTGAAGAGGTGTCGTTCCTCGGCCTGCTGGATACCTGGCCGCCGGAAACCCAGAACTGGGCGGAAAAAGAGGCTAACGGTCTCGACCCGGCGGTGCTGGCGGAGATCGAACGCGAGCGTCAGGCGTTTATCGCCGCCCAGCAGGGGCAGGGCTCCAGCGAGCTGTTTAACGCCATTGAGGGCAACTACGCCGATGCGGTGCGGCTGCTCACCACGGCGCACAGCGCGCGCTTTAACGGCAAAGCGACGCTGTTTGTCGCCGAGCGCACGCGCACGATGGATCCGCAGGCCGCATGGGCGCCGTGGGTGGCGGAACTTGAGGTGAACAGCCAGGACTGCGCCCACGTGGATATCATTTCACCGCAGGCGTTTGAAAAGATTGGGCCGGTACTGAAGGAAATTTTAGGATAGTACAAATGCCCGGTGGCGCTGCGCTTACCGGGCCTACGGGAGCTAAATGTAGGCCCGGTAAGGCGTAGCCGCCACTCGGTAATTACCGCCGACCTAACGGCACCACCAGCGGCGTACCCGCCACCGGATCGTCGATTATCATGCAGCGCATGCCGTAGATCCGCTCTATAAGCTCCGGCGTGACAATCTCTTGCGGCGCACCCTGGGCCACAATCTCACCGTCCCGCAAGGCAATCAGGTGCGTGGCGTAGCGGCATGCCTGGTTTAAATCGTGCAGTACCGCCGCCAGGGTGTACCCCTGCGTGCGGTTCAGCTCGCTCAGCAGCTCCAGCAGGTCAATCTGATGGCTGATGTCCAGCCACGTTGTCGGCTCGTCCAGCAGCATGATCGACGTCTCCTGCGCCAGCACCATCGCAATCCACGCCCGCTGACGCTGGCCGCCGGAGAGGGTGTCCACGCTCTGCCGGGCGAGATCGGCGATCCCCGTCGCCTGCATCGCGCGGTTCACCGCCTCGTCATCTTCTTTGCGCCAGCGGGTAAACAGCGGCTGGTGCGGGTAGCGCCCGCGCGAGACCAGCTCCTGCACCGTGATGTCCCCCGGCGTAGTGGCGTTTTGGGCCAGCAGCCCGATGCGGCGTGCCACCTCTTTGCTGGCGAAGCGCTGGATCTGCTCCCCGTCGAGGAAGACGCTGCCTTCCACCGGCGTCATCAGGCGGCTCAGCGTGCGCAGCAGGGTCGATTTGCCGCAGCCGTTCGGGCCGATAATTGCCGTGAAGTGGCCGTCCGGAATGGCAACGGTTAAGTCTCGGGCAATGATTTTTTTGCCGTAGCCGAGGGTGAGATGTTCGCCGCGCAAGCGGGTGGTTGTATCTGTCATTTCTTGCGTGACTCCTGAACGAGCAAGACGATGAGGTAAATCCCGCCGAGGCTGACGGTCACTACGCCCACCGGCAGTTGATAAGGCATAAACAGCTGTTGGGCGCAGAGATCGGCGGCCAGCAGCAGCAGCGCGCCGCACAGCGCCGCCTGGGTTAGTCCCCAGCGCGCCGTCCCGCTAAGACGTCGCGCGATATGCGGTGCCACGAGGGCGATAAACGAGATTGGCCCGGCGATCGCCGTAGAGGCTGCGGTCAGCAGTACGGCGACCAGCATCAGCATCAGGCGCGAGCGCTCGACGCTCACGCCCAGCGCGCAGGCGCTGTCGTCGCCCATCTCCAGCAGCCGCATGCGGCGAACCAACAGCAGCGCGCCGATAAACATCAGCACAATCAGCGGCGCGGCGGGCCAGGTTTTGCCCCACGTCAGGCCGTTAAGGGAACCTGCGTACCACAGCCCGGCGGAAAGCGCCGTTTCCAGCGAGGCCTGCAGCAGCAGCCAGGTATTGAAGGCCATCAGCATCGCACGTACGCCGATACCGATAATGATCAGCCGGAAGGTGTCGATGCCGTTGCGCCAGGCCAATAGCCAGATAACCAGCGACGTCAGAATGCCGCCCGCCATTGCCGTAAAGGTAATGGCCGTCAGGTGCTGACCGAACAGCACCATCGCTACCAGCACGCCGCTCCAGGCCCCGGTGTTGAGTCCCATCACGTCCGGGCTACCGAGCGGGTTGCGCATCAGCGACTGGAATATCGCACCGCTGACGCCGAGCGCCGCACCTACCAGAATTGCCATCGCCACGCGCGGCAGGCGCCATTCGGTGACAACCATGGTGATATTGCGCGGCGCGCTGCCGAGCAGGGCGTTAAGCACCTGAGAAAAATCGAGCGTCACCGCGCCGCTGCGCAGGCTCCAGACCGCCAGCAGCAGAATGAGGATACTTAGCAGCGAGACGCTGGTGAGTAAACGACGGGACGGGGCCATCATGCGCCACCTCCGCGTCTACGTCGTACCAGGAAGATCAGCACCGGCGCGCCGATAAAGGCGCTGACCACCGAGACGCGCAGCTCGCCCGGCACCAGCAGGCGACCCAGCACGTCGGCAAACAGCAGCAGCGCAGGAGTAGCCAGCAGCGTGACCGGCAGCGACCAGCGGTGATCCGTCCCCACCAGCCAGCGCGACATGTGCGGCATCATCAGGCCGATAAAGGCAATCGGGCCGACCACGGCGGTCGCGCTGCCGCACAGGACGGTGATGGCCAGCAGGCCAATCAGCTGCGTGCGCGCCACGCGGTTGCCTAGAGCGGTAGCGGTGTCGCTGCCGAGGCTCAGGCTGTTCAGCGCCCGGCTTAAAAACAGCGCCACGGCGGCAGCAATAATGACCGGGAACGCCACCACTTTCAGGGTTTCAAGGGTGCGGATATCCAGCGAGCCGGCCTGCCAGAAGCGCAGCTGGTCGTAGACGTCCGGGTTGAGCAGGGCGATGCCGTTAGATAAGCCTTCCAGCACCGCCGCGAGCGCCACGCCCGCCAGCGTCAGGCGTACCGGACTCAGCTGGCCGCCGCCCTGGCTGCCGGTAAACGCCACTAGCAGCGAGGCGGCCAGCGCGCCGCAGAAAGCCATCGCCAGCTGTTCAAAGGGAGAAGTAAACCCAAACAGCGCCGCTCCGAGCACGATGGCAAAGCTGGCGCCAGAGTTAACGCCGAGAATGCCGGGGTCCGCCAGCGGATTGCGGGTGAGGGTTTGCATCAGGGCACCGGCAAGGCCGAGTGCGCCACCGGCCAGCAGCCCGGCAAGGGTGCGGGGCAGGCGAGCGTCGAGCACGATAGTGCAGTCAGCGCTTTGGCAGGTGCCAGTGAGCGCATCAACGATGACGGACGCGGGAAGCGGCTTCGCGCCGACCAGCAGGCTGAGTGCAGTCGCAAGGATCAACAGCAGCAATAAAACGGGCACGGCAATGGCGCGCACCGAAGAAGAGGAAAACGACATAGCAACATCCATGATTTGATAATGATAGTGATTATCGTTATCTATCTTATTTGGCTATGTTAGCATGTGCGCCCATGGAATGGGTAGAATTACACTCAAGGCTTTGTCATGAATCAAAAATCCTGGCTGCTTAACCTCAGCCTGCTCAAAACGCACCCGGCCTATCGCGCCGTGTTTATCGCTCGCTTTATCTCCATTTTATCCCTCGGCCTGCTCGGCGTGGCCGTGCCGGTCCAGATCCAGACCATGACGCACTCCAGCTGGCTGGTGGGGTTATCGGTTACCTTAACCGGCGGGGCGATGTTTATCGGCCTGATGGTTGGCGGCGTGCTGGCGGACCGCTACGAGCGCAAGAAGCTGATCCTGCTGGCGCGCGGCACCTGCGGCGTGGGCTTTATCGGGCTGTGTCTGAACGCCATGCTGCCTGAGCCGTCGCTGATCGCCATTTATGCCCTGGGGCTGTGGGACGGCTTTTTCGCCTCGCTGGGCGTGACGGCGCTGCTGGCGGCCACGCCCGCGCTGGTCGGGCGAGAAAATCTGATGCAGGCGGGGGCGATCACCATGCTCACCGTGCGCCTCGGCTCGGTGATTTCACCGATGGTGGGCGGCCTGCTGCTGGCGACCGGCAACGTGGCGTGGAACTACGGGCTGGCGGCGGCAGGGACCTTTATCACCACGCTGACGCTGCTGCGCCTGCCGCTGCTGCCGCCTCCGCCGCAGCCGCGTGAGCACCCGCTGAAATCGCTGATGGCCGCGATTCGTTTCCTGTTCAGCAACCCGCTGATTGGCGGCATTGCGCTGCTCGGCGGCCTGCTGACCATGGCGAGCGCCGTGCGCGTGCTGTATCCGGCATTAGCGGGAGAGTGGCAGATGAGCGCCTCGGAGATTGGCATTCTCTACGCGGCCATTCCGCTCGGCGCGGCGTGCGGGGCGCTGACCAGCGGCAACCTGGCGGAGAGCGCGCGTCCGGGGCTGATTATGCTGCTTGCCACTCTGGCGTCGTTTATCGCCATCGGCTTCTTTAGCCTGATGCCGGCGTGGGCGCTCGGGGTGATGTGCCTGGTGATATTTGGCTGGCTGAGCGCCATCAGTTCGCTGCTGCAGTACACCCTGATCCAGACCCAGACGCCGGAAGGGATGCTCGGGCGCATCAACGGCCTGTGGACGGCGCAGAACGTCACGGGCGATGCCATTGGCGCGGCTATCCTCGGCGGGCTGGGGGCGATAATGACCCCGGCGGCGGCGGCGAGCAGCAGCGGGTTTGCGTTAGCGATGGTTGGCGTGATTTTGTTAGTGGCGTTGGTGGAATTGCGGCGGTTCAGGCAGGAGGTTGTGTTGAACGACGGTGTGGCCTGATGCCCTCACCCCGGCCCTCTCCCACAGGGAGAGGGTGGGAAAATGCCTACTTAAACAACGTATTCAATCTGTCTAACACCAGCATCGCGCTGTAATAATCCAGGCGGAACGTCTCGGTTCCCAATGCCCAAACCCGTTTGTTTTTCACCGACGGCAGATGCGCCAGCAGCGGGTTGGCGTAAATCGCATCCACATCTTTCTGGTCGCCGGCAAACACGAACAGCCCTTCGCCGTTCAGTCCCGTTGCCAGGTTTTCACCGCCCAGCTGGATAATATCGTGCCGCTTGCCCTGGCTTGTTGAGGTCTGCAAACCGGCGGGCAGGTCCGCCAGCGTAAAGCCCAGCTGTTGCAGCAGCTTGCCCTGCGCCGATTCTGCGGTCCACAGGTTGGCGCTGTGCGCGGCGGCGGTGTAGACGATGGCGTTCACCGGCTCCGGCGGCAGCTTCATCTGCTGTTTCACCTGCGCGAGCTGTTTATCAAACGCGGCAATGCGCTCTTCGGCCTGTTTTTCCTGCCCGGTGATGGTGCCCAGTTGCGTCAGCAGTGCCTGCCAGCTCTTGTCGTCGTAGTTGATGATAAGCGTCGGCGCGATGGCGGAGAGCTGATCGTACAGCGCCAGCGCGGAATCACCGCCGGTGGCGCTGATCAAAATCAGATCCGGCATTTGCGCGGCCACCGCTTCGGCGCTCGGTTCGCCAATATACATCCGTGCAACTTTACGCTGTTTCGCAATATCGCCCCACTGGCGCAAAAAGCCCTGCGCATCGGCCACGCGGTTGTTCGGCGTGGTCGCGCCGCTGGCGACGACCGGGGCGTCAATCGCCAGCAGGGAGCCGGTTAAGGTCACGCTGGTAGAGACAATGCGCGTCGGTTTGCTCTCTAGCGTGTGAACGCCGCGGCTGTCAGTCACCTGACGCGGCCAGTCGGCGGCAGCGGCTGAGGTAAGTCCTAAAACAAAAAGTGCCAATAAAAGCAGGGGATTACGGGAAGCAGCAGGGAATTTCACAGCGCGGGATCCTGTTTTTGCTGAAGATAATGCTTCTCATTTTCATGGTTGCAGCATCTGGATGCAAGCTTTTGTCGCACAAGTTATTTGCCCGACGGTTGACAGCGGAGCGATGTGGGATTAGGTTAGCCGACGAAAATATAAATGATAATCATTATTGCTTCTTTTATCATTTTAAGGAGGATGATATGGATACGTCCCTGGCTGAGGAAGTTCAGCACGCAGCAACCACGCTGGAATCAGACCGTTTTTTCTTTATGTCGCCTTACCGCAGCTTTACTACGTCCGGCTGCTTTGCCCGCTTCAGTGAACCCGCAGTTGGCGGTGACGATCCGGCGGGTCGCTTCCAGCAAAAATTAGCCCAGGCCTTCCTGAATGCGAAAGCCAGCGGTATCGCTCATCCGGTGATGGTAGGGGCTATCCCGTTCGATACCCGCAAGCCGTCCTCTCTGTTTATTCCCCAACGCTGGCAGACCTTTTCCCGTCCGGCACGTCAGCAGTCTGCACGTTATTTTTCCGGCTCGCAGGCACTGAAGGTGGAACAACGCACCGAGATCCCGCCGCAGCCCGTTTTCGAAGAGATGGTCGCTCGCGCCGCGTCGCTCACCGCCACGCCGCAGGTGAACAAGGTGGTGCTGTCGCGCCTGATTGATATCGCGACCGACAAAAACATGGACAGCGGTGCTCTGATGGAGCGCCTGATTGCCCAGAACCCGGCGAGCTTCAACTTTCACGTGCCGCTGGAAGACGGCGGGGTGCTGCTCGGCGCGAGTCCGGAACTGCTGCTGCGCAAAGAGGGCGCGCACTTTAGTTCGCTGCCGCTGGCAGGCTCGGCGCGTCGTCAGCCCGATGATGTATTAGATCGCGAAGCGGGCAATAAGCTGCTGGCCTCTGAAAAGGATCGCCACGAGCACGACCTCGTGACCCAGGCGATGAAGGCCATTCTGGCACCGCGCAGCCATCATCTCACCATGCCTGATTCTCCTCAGTTGATTACCACGCCGACGCTGTGGCATCTGGCGACGCCGGTTGAAGGTGACGCGCGTGAAAACGAAAACGCCCTGACCCTGGCCTGCCTTCTGCACCCGACCCCGGCGCTGAGCGGCTTCCCGCATCAGGCGGCGAAAGAACTGATCGCCGAGCTTGAGCCGTTCGACCGCGAGCTGTTCGGCGGCATCGTCGGCTGGTGCGACAGCGAAGGCAACGGCGAGTGGGTGGTGACCATCCGCTGCGCGCGTCTGCATAAAAATACCGTTCGTCTGTTTGCCGGTGCGGGCATTGTGCCTGCCTCCTCGCCGGTGGGCGAGTGGCGCGAGACGGGCGTGAAGCTCTCCACCATGCTCAACGTATTTGGTTTGCACTAAGGAAGACTCATGACCATTCCCTTTACCCGCTGGCCTGAGGCATTTGCCCGCCGCTACCGTGAAAAAGGCTACTGGCAGGATCTGCCGTTGACCCACATCCTGACGGATCGCGCGGACAGCGATGCCGTGGCGATAATTGACGGCGAGCGGCACATCACCTACCGCGCGCTGAATCAGGCGGTGAACAACCTGGCCTCAGCCCTTCAGGGGCGTGGACTGCATCGCGGCGAGACCGCGCTGGTGCAGCTCGGCAACGTGGCCGAGTTCTACATCACCTTCTTCGCGCTGCTGCAAATCGGCGTCGCGCCGGTCAACGCGCTCTTTAGCCACCAGCGCAGCGAGCTGAACGCCTACGCGGCGCAGATCAACCCCGCCGTGCTGATCGCCGATCGCGACCATGCGCTGTTTGCGGGCGATGACTTCCTCAACGCTTTCGTGGATGAACACCGTTCGGTACGCGTCGTGCTCCTGCGCGGCGATAAGGGTGAACATGCCCTGGAAAAGGCGATTGCGCGTCCGGCGGACAACTTCATCCCGAACCCGACGCCCGCCGACGAAGTGGCCTTCTTCCAGCTCTCCGGCGGCAGTACCGGCACGCCGAAGCTGATCCCGCGCACGCATAACGACTACGACTACAGCATCCGCCGCAGCAACGAGATCTGCGGCATTACCGCCGAAACCCGTTACCTGAACGCGCTCCCCGCCGCGCATAACTACGCCATGAGTTCGCCGGGATCGCTGGGCGTCTTCACCGCGGGCGGCTGCGTGGTGCTGGCGAACGATCCGAGCGCCACGCTCTGCTTCCCGCTGATTGAACGACATCAGATTAACGTCACCTCGCTGGTCCCGCCGGCGGTGAGCCTCTGGCTGCAGGCGATTGCCGACGGCGCGGGCAGCGCGCAGCTTAAATCACTGAAGCTGCTGCAGGTGGGCGGCGCGCGCCTCTCCGCCACGCTCGCGGCGCGCATTCCGGCGGAAATCGGCTGCCAGCTTCAGCAGGTGTTCGGCATGGCGGAAGGGCTGGTGAACTACACCGCGCTCGACGACGCGCCGGAACGCATCATCAACACCCAGGGCCGCCCGATGTGCCCGGACGACGAAGTGTGGGTGGCCGACGAGCATGGCAACCCGCTGCCGCTCGGGGAGGTCGGACGCCTGATGACGCGCGGCCCGTATACCTTCCGCGGTTATTTCAACAGCCCGGAACACAATGCCAGCGCCTTCGACGCCGACGGCTTTTACTGCTCCGGGGATCTGATCGCCATCGACGAGCAGGGCTACATCACCGTGCAGGGTCGTGAGAAAGATCAGATCAACCGCGGCGGGGAGAAGATCGCCGCCGAAGAGATCGAGAACCTGCTGCTGCGCCATGAGTCGGTGATCCACGCCGCGCTGGTGAGCATGGAGGACAGCCTGCTGGGCGAGAAGAGCTGCGCGTATCTGGTGGTGAAACAGCCCCTGCGCGCGGTCGAGGTGCGTCGCTTCCTGCGCGAGCAGGGCGTTGCCGAATTCAAGCTGCCGGACCGCGTGGAGAGCGTGGATGCGCTCCCGCTAACGCCGGTCGGCAAAGTCGATAAGAAACAGTTGCGCCTGTGGCTTGCTGAACGCGCCCGGGGCTGAGGAACAGAGTATGGCCATCCCAAAATTAACCGCTTACGCGCTGCCAACCGCCGCAGAGTTGCCGACCAACAAGGTGAACTGGGCGTTTGAGCCCGAGCGCGCGGCGCTGCTGATCCACGATATGCAGGAGTATTTCCTGAACTTCTGGGGCGAAAATAGCGCGATGATGCAGCAGGTAGTAGCGAACATCGCTAAACTGCGCACGTACTGCAAAGAACACAATATCCCGGTTTACTACACCGCGCAGCCAAAAGAGCAGAGCGATGAAGACCGCGCCCTGCTGAACGACATGTGGGGGCCGGGCCTGACCCGCTCGCCGGAGCAGCAGCGCATCGTCGCCGAGCTGACCCCGGACGAAGCGGACACGGTGCTGGTGAAGTGGCGCTACAGCGCATTTCACCGCTCGCCGCTGGAGCAGATGCTGAAAGAGACGGGCCGCAACCAGCTGCTGATTACCGGCGTGTACGCTCACATCGGCTGCATGACCACCGCCACCGACGCCTTTATGCGCGACATTAAGCCGTTCTTTATTGCCGACGCGCTGGCAGATTTCACCCGTGACGAGCACCTGATGTCCCTGAACTACGTGGCCGGACGCTCGGGCCGCGTGGTGATGACCGACGAGCTGCTGCCGTCCGTTCCGGCCTCGAAAGCCGCGCTGCGCGAGCTGATCCTTCCGCTGCTGGACGAGTCCGACGAGCCGATGGATGACGAAAACCTGATCGACTACGGCCTGGATTCAGTGCGCATGATGGCGCTGGCCGCCCGCTGGCGCAAAGTGCACGGCGATATCGACTTCGTGATGCTGGCAAAAAATCCCACTCTCGACGCCTGGTGGGCGCTGCTTTCCCGCGAGGTGAAGTAATGGCGGGATTCGATTTTACCGGCAAAACCGTCTGGGTGACGGGCGCGGGGAAGGGGATTGGCTACGCGACTGCACTGGCGTTTGCCGAAGCAGGCGCACAGGTGACCGGGTTCGATCTGGCCTTCCCGCAGGATGACTATCCGTTTGCCACCGAAACGCTGGACGTGGCGGATGCCGCACAGGTACATGAGGTTTGCGGGCGCGCGCTGGCTTCGCTCGAACGGCTGGACGTGCTGGTCAACGCCGCGGGCATTCTGCGCATGGGGGCGACGGACCAGCTCTCGCAGGAGGACTGGCAGCATACCTTCGCGGTCAACGTCGGCGGAGCGTTCAACCTTTTCCAGCAGACGATGGGCCAGTTTCGCCGCCAGCAGGGCGGGGCGATGGTCACCGTGGCGTCCGACGCGGCGCACGCGCCGCGCATCGGCATGAGCGCCTACGGCGCATCGAAAGCGGCGCTGAAAAGCCTGGCCCTGACCGTCGGGCTGGAGCTGGCGGGCAGCGGCGTGCGCTGCAATCTGGTGTCGCCGGGCTCAACGGACACCGATATGCAGCGCACCCTGTGGAAAAGCGACGATGCGGAACAGCAGCGCATCCGCGGCTTCGGCGAGCAGTTTAAGCTCGGCATTCCGCTGGGCAAAATTGCCCGCCCGCAGGAGATAGCTGCGACCGTGCTGTTCCTTGCCTCCGATGCCGCCAGCCACATCACCCTGCAGGATATCGTGGTGGACGGCGGCTCCACGCTGGGGGCATAAATGATCTGGAAACGTCATTTATCGCTTGAAGAACTGAACGCCACCAGCGTGAATACCCTGGTGGCGAACCTGGGCATCATCTATACCCGCCTCGGGGATGACACGCTGGAAGCGGAGATGCCGGTAGATGCGCGAACCCATCAGCCGTTTGGCCTGCTTCACGGCGGTGCCTCGGCGGCGCTGGCGGAAACGCTCGGCTCAATGGCCGGATTTCTGATGACCCG
Source organism: Enterobacter sp. N18-03635 (assembly GCF_004006055.1). Taxonomy (NCBI): domain Bacteria; kingdom Pseudomonadati; phylum Pseudomonadota; class Gammaproteobacteria; order Enterobacterales; family Enterobacteriaceae; genus Enterobacter; species Enterobacter sp. N18-03635. The sequence goes on from NZ_CP034769.1 coordinate 1,211,306, forward strand.
CGACGGGCAGAGCGTGGTGGGAACGGAGCTGAACGCCACGCATCATCGGGCAGTTTCCCACGGTAAGGTTCGCGGCGTGTGTCAGCCGCTGCATCTTGGGCGTTCGAGCCAGAGCTGGGAGATTGTGGTCTTCGACGAGCAGGGGCGGCGGTGCTGCACCTGCCGGTTAAGTACGATGGTGCTGGGCTAACCCAGGCAGATCAAAGTGATCGGCTTAACACTGTGGTGTAAATCTCTGGTTTGACCACGCATTATTGCGTTTCAAAGTTGTTAAATTTTTCCGGTTGTTCTAGAAACAAAATGTAACATCTCACTGTTTCACAACAACGGACAACAACTATGAACAACTCAGGGAAATACCTTACATGGGCAGGGCTCTCCGTTGTGGGAGCCTTTGCCCTGGGCTATATCGCCCTCAACCGGGGGGAACAGATCAATGCGCTCTGGATCGTCGTCGCCTCGGTCTGCGTTTACCTGATCGCCTATCGTTTTTATGGCCGCTATATCGCGAAGAACGTCCTGGGCGTTGACGCAACGCGCATGACGCCTGCCGTTCGCCATAACGACGGTCTGGACTACGTGCCGACCGATAAGAAAGTGCTGTTCGGTCACCATTTTGCGGCGATTGCCGGGGCAGGCCCGCTGGTGGGGCCGGTGCTGGCGGCGCAAATGGGCTACCTGCCGGGGATGATCTGGATCCTGGCGGGCGTGGTGCTGGCAGGCGCGGTGCAGGACTTTATGGTGCTGTTCGTCTCTACCCGCCGCGACGGACGTTCGCTGGGTGAGCTGGTGAAAGAGGAGATGGGGGCCACTGCCGGGGTGATTGCGCTGGTGGCGACCTTTATGATCATGGTGATCATCCTCGCGGTGCTGGCGATGATCGTGGTGAAAGCGCTGACCCACAGCCCGTGGGGAACGTATACCGTTGCCTTTACCATTCCGCTGGCGCTGTTCATGGGGATCTACATCCGCTACCTGCGTCCGGGCCGGATTGGTGCAGTGTCGGTGATTGGCCTGGTATTCCTGGTGTTCGCCATTATCTCCGGCGGCTGGGTGGCGGAAAGCCCGACCTGGGCGCCGTTCTTCGACTTTACCGGCGTACAGCTGACCTGGATGCTGGTGGGCTATGGCTTTGTGGCGGCGGTGCTGCCGGTATGGCTGCTGCTGGCTCCGCGTGACTATCTCTCAACGTTCCTGAAAATCGGCACTATCGTCGGGCTGGCGATCGGCATTCTGATTATGCGCCCGACCCTGACCATGCCGGCATTAACCAAATTCATCGACGGTACCGGCCCGGTCTGGACCGGCAATCTCTTCCCGTTCCTGTTTATCACCATCGCCTGCGGTGCGGTGTCGGGCTTCCACGCGCTGATTGCCTCCGGTACCACGCCGAAGATGCTGGCGAATGAAAATCAGGCCTGCCTGATCGGCTACGGCGGTATGCTGATGGAGTCCTTCGTGGCCATTATGGCGCTGGTCTCCGCCTGCATTATCGACCCGGGCGTGTATTTCGCGATGAACAGCCCGATGGCGGTACTGGCCCCGGCCGGCACCGTTGACGTGGTAGCGTCTGCCGCGCAGGTGGTGAGCGGCTGGGGCTTTGCGATCACCCCTGATACGTTGACGAGCATCGCCAGCGAAGTGGGCGAGCAGTCGATTATCTCCCGCGCGGGCGGCGCGCCGACGCTGGCGGTCGGCATGGCGTATATTCTTCACGGCGCGCTGGGCGGGCTGATGGACGTGTCGTTCTGGTATCACTTCGCCATCCTGTTTGAAGCGCTGTTTATCCTGACGGCGGTGGATGCGGGAACCCGTGCGGCGCGCTTTATGCTGCAGGATCTGCTGGGCGTCATCTCCCCGAACCTGAAGCGGACCGATTCGCTCCCGGCTAACCTGCTGGCGACGGCACTGTGCGTGCTGGCGTGGGGCTACTTCCTGCATCAGGGCGTGGTCGATCCGCTGGGCGGGATCAACACCCTGTGGCCGCTGTTCGGTATCGCCAACCAGATGCTGGCGGGCATGGCGCTGATGCTCTGCGCGGTAGTGCTGTTCAAGATGAAGCGCCAGCGTTACGCCTGGGTGGCGCTGGTGCCAACCGCGTGGCTGCTTATCTGTACCCTGACGGCGGGCTGGCAGAAAGCCTTCAGCCCGGATAATAAGGTGGGCTTCCTGGCGATTGCCAACAAGTTCCAGGCGATGATCGACAGCGGCAAGATCCCGGCGCAGTACACCGAATCGCAGCTGTCGCAGCTGGTGTTTAACAACCGTCTGGACGCCGGGCTAACCATCTTCTTTATGGTGGTGGTCGTGGTGCTGGCGTTGTATTCTCTCAGGACCGCGCTGGCGGCGTTGAAAAACGATAAGCCAACGGCGAAAGAGACGCCGTACGAGCCGATGCCTGAAAACCTGGAAGAGATTGTGACCCAGGCGAAAGGGGCGCATTAACCTGTGTGCCGGGTGGCGGCTTCGCCTTACCCGGCCTACATTCCCTGTGAGATCAGAACTATGTTCGACACCCTTTCCAAAGCCGGTAAGTACCTGGGCCAGGCCGCCAAAATGATGATTGGCGTGCCGGACTACGACAACTACGTCGAGCATATGCGCGTCAATCATCCGGACCAGACGCCAATGACCTACGAAGAATTTTTCCGTGACCGCCAGGACGCCCGCTACGGCGGCAAGGGCGGGGCGAAGTGCTGTTAACCCTCTTTCGGTAAATAGAGGCTGATCTGTTCCTGCTTACAGCCGTAGATCGCCGCCAGCTTTTCGCGGGTGCGCTTTTGCGGACGGGAGTCCAGCGCTTCCAGCTGTGACACGGCGGACTGGCTGATGCCGAGTTTCTCCGCCACCTCCTGCTGGGATAGCCCGCGCAGGATACGCCACGCGGCCTGCAGGCTGACGTTCTCGTTATGCATGACGTCGCATACTTCACCAGGTAATCCTACGTCATCATAACAATCGTGTTCGACTTCAATATCCTCTAGATCATCATCGGTTTCGTCGTCAATTTCTGCCATCTGTAAGCACATACGAAAGTATTCATCATAGGGAATAACGACGTACTGCGCTTTTCCGTCATCGTCCTTAATTAGTTGAACAGCCATAGGGGGCTTTCTCCTTGTGAAGGTAGGTCGTTGATGTTCTGCGCTTGACGGCCAAAACATAACAATGGTTATCGGGATCGTCCCGAAGTGTAATCAGAATGCGGTAATCGCCAACGCGTAGCCGAAAATGATTTTCTGTTGCCGATATTTTTTTGATATCGGGCCGGGGAGCTGAGCGATCGTCCAGCTCAGCAAGTTTTGCTTTGATTCTTCGCTGATATCGGCCATCGATTTTGGAAAATTCTTTCTTTGCATTCTTTGACCAGACAATCTTCATCCGTACCTCCACTGTACGCCCACATAAAATATAAGGAAATAATAAGACTATTAGATAAATTCCGAATTTCTTATGGGGTACTGTAGAGCGGAGAAAAAATACAGGTAAGAGGCAAAACGCATACCGTCGAGGCGGCTCGAAAAGGCCTCTGCCGGGCGACAGAGGCTTGCATGGAGATTGCGATCAGGCGTTCAACCCGCCGTCCACATCCAGGCCGGTACCGGAGATCTGCCCGGCGGCTGGGCTGGCAAGAAACGTGACTGCCGCCGCGATGTCTTCCGGCTGGCCGTAGTGGCCGACGGCGATCATCTGGCGCTGAGCTTCCGCCTGTTCGCCGTCTTCCGGGTTCATATCGCTGTTGGTGGGGCCGGGGTGGACAAGGTTAACGGTAATACCGCGCGGCCCCAGATCGCGAGCCAGCCCGCGGGTGAGGGAGTTGAGTGCAGACTTGGTCATCGAGTAAACGGCAATACCCGGCATCGCCACGCGGTTGGCCAGACAGCTGCCGATGTTGATAATGCGCCCGCCGTCAGACATGTGCACCAGCGCTTCCTGAATGGCGATCACCACGCCGCGAATGTTGACGTTGATGAGCGCGTCGATGTCCGCCAGGGTCATGGATTCCAGCGGGCCGCCGCGCGCGATCCCGGCGTTGTTGACCAGGATGTCCAGCCCGCCAAGGGAACGCGCCGCATGGGTGACGGCATCCTGAATCGCCTGCGCGCTGGCGCTGTCGGCCTGCACGGCTTCGCTGTGTCGTCCCAGCGCCTTAATCTCCTCAGCGACCGCCTGGGCTTTATCGGCAGATTTTTCATACGTAATAATCACATCCGCACCGGCGCGCGCCAGCGACAGTGCAATAGCCCGACCCAACCCGCGGCTGGCACCGGTAACCAGTGCCTTTTTACCTGTTAAATCGATCTGCATGATGACCTCGTTACGAGAGTGGTAAGAATCATCATTAGGTATAGACGGTCAGGGAGATTAACGGCTGAAGTATTCCACCTTCTCAAACGCCGCGCGCAGAACGTCGGGCGTTAACGTCACCGGCAGATAATGAATTGACTCCACCGGACGCAGGGTGTGGGCAATCACCTTATCCAGCTCCTCTCGGTTGTTAATATCGACCTCCAGCGCGCGAAGCGTGGTCGGCAGGTTAAAACGCCGATACGCCGAGACCAGCTGTGCCAGCACGTCGTCCTGGCCGAGCAGGGCGCTCTGCACCAGAATGCCGTAGGCCACCTTGGTGCCGTGGAGGTATTTTTCCGTCTGCGGCAGCACGGTCAAACCGTTGTGCACCGCATGCGCCGCCGCCACGCGGGTATAGCGTTCGCCCAGACCGCCGACCATCCCGCCGCCTGCGATAATCGCATCCACCACGTCCCGGAACGCCTGCGTCTGTTCACCGCGCTGCTGGTCAGCCAGGGCTTCCTCACTGTGCTCCAGCAGCACGTCGCGGATAGCCAGCGCGCCGTTGATGCCCAGCCGCACGGTCAGCGGCAGCTTTTCAGGCTGCGGGGCGAGCACTACCGCTTCGTACCACTTCGCCAGCGTATCGCCGATGCCCGCCAGCAGGTATTCCGCGGGTGCGTTAAGGACGATCTGCGGCTCCACCAGCACCAGGAAGTTGGCGTCGTCGAAGATCTCAAAATGCAGCGCCTGACCGGCATCGTTGTACCAGACGGAGAGCGGGGTCCACGCCGCGCAGGTGGCGGCAATAGTGGGGATGCCCACGAACGGCACTCCTAAGCGGCGCGCCACGGCCTTGACGGCATCGAGCACCGCGCCGCCGCCAACGCCAATCACCACGCTGGCGTCGCTGCCGGATTCATTCACCAGATGGGTGACGTCGCGCTCGCTGCAGTGGCCTTTAAACAGCAGGTGTTTCGCCCCCGGCGCATTAAAGCTCTCCGGCAGGAAAGGGCGCGCGCCTTCGATCGCGCTCTCGCCGTAGATCCACACCGCGCGGGAAAGCTGTTCAGGGGTAAAGAAGTCATTCAGATGCGCAAGGCTTCCGGAATGAGAGAAGTAATTCGCCGGGCCAGGCACGACGCGGATATCGGTGTTGCTCATGATGGTGTCCTTTTTGGGAAGCGCTAACCCGATGTTATGTCTGGACATCCGGATGGCTAATAATATTTCGCTTTAACTTATGCCTTTTCCGTCGTTGTCAGTCAACCGGAGCTGTGAAAAATTCGATAAATCAGAAGAGTAATGAAGGATTTACGCGGATGGTTTCCAGTCGCCTTGAAATGCGCGGTATCAGCCTGGCCTTTTCCGGCTTTCAGGCGCTGTCGCGCGTGAATTTCACCTTATCCGGCGGCTCCGTACACGCGCTGACCGGCGCCAACGGCGCGGGAAAATCGACGCTGATGGCGGTACTGTGCGGGACGCACGACCACTATGAGGGCGAGATCAGCATTAACAACCAGCCGGTAAACATCCGCGAACCGCTCGATGCCAAACGGCTGGGGATCCACCTTGTGCAGCAGGAGGTGGACGTGGCCCTGATCCCGGGGTTAAGCATCGCCGAGAACATCATGCTCGACCAGCTGGCGCAGCCGGGGCATCGCTTCAGCTGGCGCGCGATCCGTCAGCAGGCGAGACAGGCGCTGGCGCAGCTGGATGTTTCTCTGGACGTACGCCGTTCCATCGACAGCTGCACGCTTGCCGAAAAGCAGCAGATTTTGCTGGCGCGGGCGCTATCCCACCACTGCCGTTTTTTGATTCTTGATGAGCCCACCGCGCCGCTGGACGCGCACGAGAGCGAGCGCCTGTTTGCGGTAGTCAGACGCTTAAAGCAGCAGGGCATCGGCGTGGTGTTTATCTCCCACCGCATTCACGAGCTGAAGGCCATCTGCGACACCCTGACGGTGCTGCGCGACGGCAAGCTGATTGAGTCCGGACCGATGGCCGATCTTAGCGGAGAAGCGATCGTCGAGAAGATGCTCGGCCACGTGCTGAGCGATATCTATCCGCCCGCGCGGCCGCCGCACGGCGAAGAGACGCTCCTGCGGGTAGAAGGTCTGCACGACGACGCGCTGCTGAAAGATATCTCCCTGCACCTGCGCAAGGGCGAAATTCTTGGTATTGCCGGGCTGGCGGGGGCGGGAAAAACCGAACTCTGTAAGGCGCTGTTTGGCGCCAGCAAAAGCCGCGTGGCGCGCGGTGAGCTGAATCAACAGCCCTGGCAGCCGCGCGACCCGGCGGACTCGGTGCTGCGCGGGCTGGCGCTGGTGCCGGAAGAGCGGCGCAAAGAGGGTATTTTTATCGACGAGCCGGTAAGCATGAACCTTGCCGTGTGCGCCGATAACAGCTTCTCGCGCTGGAGCCTGTTCGGCCATCGTCAGGCGTGGCGCTGGGCGGAGGAGGTGATCGCCCGCGTCGGCGTTCGCGCGCGCGGTCCCGGGCAGGTTTTGCGACGTCTCTCCGGCGGTAACCAGCAGAAGGTGGCCATCGGCAAGTGGCTGCGTAATGACGCGAGCGTGCTGATCTTCGACGAGCCGACCAAAGGCGTGGACGTGAAGGCCAAAACCGATCTGTTCCAGCTGATTGACGGCCTGGCGCGCGAGGGCAAAGGGGTGATTTACGCCTCCGGCGAATTTGCCGAGCTGGTCGGGCTGTGCGACCGCATCTGCGTGCTGTGGGACGGGCGCATCGTGGCGGAAATCGCCGGGACCGAGGCCCGTGAAGAGACACTACTTTATTATTCAACCGGAGGAACGGCGTCGTGAGCAAGGCCCTTTCAGTAAACGCGACGGCGTCTGGCCGTCAGCAGATTTTCGATTTTCTCTACAGGTGGGGCATGTTGCTGACCGTCGTCGCGCTGGTGGCCGTCTTTGGCCTGGCGTCGGACAGCTTCCTCGATCCGAACAACATCATCAACATTCTTCGCTCGATTGCCATCGTGACGGTGATTGCCATCGGCGTGTCGATCTCGCTGACCATCGGCGGATTCGATCTCTCCGTGGGGTCTACCGCGTCGCTGGCGAACGCGCTGGTGATTTCCCTTTTCGTCTGGCACGGCTTTGGCACCACCGAGTCGATTCTGATTACCCTCGCGCTCTGCACGCTGGTGGGGCTGTTTAACGCCTTTCTGATCGTCATCCTGCGCATTCCGGACATGCTCGCGACGCTGGCCAGCCTGTTTGTGATCCAGGGCGTGGCGATGACCTACAGCTACGGCGGGTCGATTACCGAAAACATGGTGCTGCCGAGCGGCGATATGGCGGAAGGGACTATTCCGGCGACGTTCAGCCTGCTGGGACAGGTGCCGACCATCGTGATCGTCATGCTGGTGGTGACCGTGCTGGCACAGCTGGGGCTGTCGCTCACCACTCATGGACGCCGGATGTACGCCATTGGCGGTAACCCGGAAGCGGCGCGTCTCTCCGGCATTCGCACCACCCGCTACAAGGTGGCGGCCTACGTGATTGCCTCGCTGCTGGCGGGCCTGGGCGGGATTTTGCTGGCCTCGCGCATTGGCTCGTCGCAGGTAAACGCGGGCGGCGGATATCTGATGGATGCGGTGGCGGCGGCGTGGATTGGCTTCTCGCTGGCCGGGTCCGGCAAGCCGAACGCGCTGGGGACCCTGGTCGGGGCGGTTATTCTCGGCGTGCTGTCGAACGGGCTGGTGATGCTCTCCGTGCCGTATTACGCCATGGACATTATAAAAGGGCTGGTGCTCGCGGTAGCGCTGGCGATTACCTACATACAAAAACGCTGACAACACAACGGGATAAAAAATGAAAAAGATTGCACTCTCTTTGGTGGCATTAGGGTTATTCACCGCTCTGCCTGGCTTTGCGGCCACGCCTGCACCGCTTCCGGCGGCCATTGCCAACCATGACGGCCCGATCCGCATCGCGGTGATCCGTAACCTCGGCTCAGACGACAACACCACGCAGTTTATTGCCGGGGCCATTCAGGAAGGGAAGAAGCTCGGCTTTAAGGTCAGCACCTTTTTAAGCAACGGGGACGACGCCAAATTCCAGGACTTCGTGAACCAGGCCATCAGCCAGAAGTACGACGGGATTATCCTGTCTCAGGGCCGCGATCCGTACTCCACCGCGCTGGTGAAGAAGGCGGTGGACGCCGGGATTAAGGTCGCGGTATTTGATACCGCCGTCAACGGCGAGATCCCGGGCGTGACCGTTACCCAGCAGGATGATGCCTCCCTGACGAACCTCTCCTTCGGCCAGCTGGCGAAAGATTTCAACGGCAAGGCCAATATCGTCAAGCTGTGGGTGGCGGGCTTCCCGCCGATGGAGCGTCGTCAGGCGGCCTATAAAGAGCTGCAAAAACAGTATCCGGACATTAAAGAGCTGGAGTCTATCGGCGCAGTCTCTTCCGACGTGCAGGGCGACACCGCCAACAAGGTGGGCGCAATCCTCGCGAAATACCCGAAAGGTAAAATCGACGCCATCTGGGGAACCTGGGACGCCTTCAGCCAGGGCGCGTATAAGGCGCTGAAAGAGAACGGCCGTACCGAGATTAAACTCTACAGCATCGACATCTCCAACCAGGATCTGCAGCTGATGCGCGAGCCGGGCAGCCCGTGGAAGGTGAGCGTGGCGGTGGATCCGAAGCTGATTGGCGCGACCAACGTGCGTCTGGTAGCGAACAAGATTGCCGGGGAAGCAACGCCAGCGACCTACGATTTTAAGGCAGCCGCCATTCCTCAGGCGCTGCTGACCGCCCAGCCGGGCGCGGTGAACGTGGCGTCGCTGGGCAAAATCATTCCGGGCTGGGGCCAGACGGAAGATTTTATCGCGCCGTGGTTTGCGACGCTGGAAGCGAAAAATAAATGAGCGAGCTCCCTACGCCCGAATACAGCCGCAATATGCGGCTGATTGGCCATAGCGATCAGGGTGGTCGCCCGGACGGCGTGCAGCTGATGGTGCATCGCGGTTTCGCCTATATAGGCCATATGGTGTCGCAGGGCTTTTCGATTGTCGACGTGCGCGACCCGAAAAACCCGAAAGCGGCAGGCTACGTGCCCGCACCGCCGGGCACCTGGAACGTGCACCTCCAGGCGCATGACGATCTCCTGCTGGTCATTAACGCGCGGGATCTTTTTGCCGATGCGCGTTTTGCCGACGAGAAGGTCTACTACACCCGGCAGGTGGGCGAGACAGTCAGCGACGTGCAGGACAAAGGCTGGAGCGCGGGGCTTCGCGTTTTTGATATCTCCACGCCGAACAAGCCGCGCGAAATCGGTTTTCTGTCGCTGAGCGGTATCGGCATCCACCGCATCTGGTACGTCGGCGGACGCTGGGCGTACGTGTCGGCGCTGATCGACGGCTTTACCGACTACATCTTTTTGACGATCGACCTGGCCGACCCGCGTAAGCCTGAGGTGGCAGGGCGCTGGTGGCTGCCGGGGATGAATCAGGCAGAAGGGGAGAAGCCTAACTGGCCGGAAGGGAAACGCTACGCGCTCCACCATGCGATTATTGCAGGCGATACCGCGTATGGCAGCTGGCGCGACGGCGGCCTGACGCTGCTGGACGTGAAGGATCGTACCCAGCCTAAGCTCATCAGCCACCGTAACTGGAGCCCGCCGTTTGGCGGCGGCACGCACACCGCGCTGCCGCTGCCCGACCGCGATCTGCTGGTGGTGCTGGACGAAGCGGTGCTCGATAACCAGGAAGACGGCGAGAAGCTGATCTGGCTGTTTGATATTCGCGAGCCGTCGAATCCGGTCAGTATTTCTACCTTCCCGCAGCCGGATGAAACCGACTACGTGGCGAAAGGGGCGCATTTTGGGCCGCACAACCTGCACGAGAACCGGCCGGGGAGCTTCGTCAGCTCGACGCTGATTTTTGCGACGTATCAGAACGCGGGCGTGCGCGCGTATGACATCTCAAATCCGTATCGGCCCGTGGAAACCGGTGCGCTGGTGCCTGCGGCACCGGAGAAAATGATGGATACTCGACCGAATCGCCCGCAGGTGATCCAGTCGTGTGACGTGTTTGTGGATGCGCAGGGAATTATCTACAGCACGGACTATAACGGCGGGCTTTCGGTGATTGAGTATTTGGGGTAAGCGCAGTTTGATGCCCTCACCCCGGCCCTCTCCCGCAGGGAGAGGGAGAAAATCAACTGTACTGCCGCACCCGCGCCACCAGATCTTCCGCACTGTCGATGCGGTCAGCAATCACAATGAGCGCCTTGCCGAGCGTTATCGCGTGGCGCAGGCATTCGTGTCGCATGGCCTCGTCCTGAATGGTGTCGATATCCGCGACGTGGGAAAGCCCGACGCTGCGGCGAATGAGTTCGGTGCCGCAGAAGCCGATGGCGTCATGCCAGACCTTTTTCAGGAACGCAGAGGCGTAACCCGGCGCGCCGAGCGCGGCGTCGCGCGTTTTCTCGTGTGCCAGCGCCTGGAAGCGTTCCGCGAAGGTGTTCCACAGCTCCTGAATATCGGTCAGGCGCTGCTCGCGCGCGGCGGCGGCATCGCGAATGCCCAGGTGCCCCGGCAGGCCGCAGAAGTTCAGCAGCAGGTTGCCGATGGCGGTACCGACGTCAAAGCCCATCGGCCCGAAATAGCCGAACTCGGCGTCGATGGCCTTCAGGCTGCCGTCGGCCACAAAAATCGAGCCGCTGTGGATGTCTCCGTGCAGCAGGGCTTCAGCCTGAGAAAAGAAGCGGTGCTTGAGGGAGGCCACGGCAATTTTCAGCTGGGCGTCGTCGCGTAGCGCGGCGACGTCATTTTCCAGCTCGGCCGGGTAGCTGTTGCGTTCGTGGATCTGGTACGGATCGTTGAAGAACAGATCTTCGGTGATCTCACACATCTCCGGGTTGATGAATTTCGCCACCTGCGCTTTCTTCTCGTGCGGGTGCAAGTAGAAATCGCTGGTGTAGAACAGCGCGTGCGCGAGGTATTCACCCAGCTGACGCGCCGCCAGCGGGTAATAATTATTTTTGATCAGCTCGCCGCGCCAGATGCGATGGCTGGAGAGATCTTCCATCACCATCACCGCAAGCTCCGGATCGAAGTGGTGGATTTTCACGGTGTGCTGCGGGCTGTGCCGGTAGTGCTCGACCAGGGTTTGCGCCTCCAGACGGGCGCGGTCCAGCGTCAGCGGCCAGGACTCGCCGACGCAGCGCACGTAGGGCAGCGCCTGCTTTACGATGATGCGGCTCACGCCCGCGCTGTCGAAAATTTTAAAGACCAGATTGAGGTTGCCGTCGCCAATCTCCTGCGCCTCTACCAGCGATGAAGGATCGTCAAGTCCGCCAAACTGCCTGGCATACTCCACGGCGTCCTGAGCGGTAAAGGTACGGTATTGCGACATGGCCTGCTCCTCACGAGTTTTTAAATTAAGACATGTAGACGTCTATACATCTGGATTTCATCCTGACACAATGTGCTACAACAACGCAACAGGGAATTAACGACATGCAGACATTACAGACGACCAGCCTGCGGGTGGCGAATAATCAGCTCTTTATTCTCGACCAGCAGGCCCTCCCGCAGGAGAAACGCTGGCTGGATGCCTCGACCGTAGAGGCGCTGGTTGGGCATATCCACGCCCTGCGCGTGCGCGGCGCGCCGCTGATTGGTCTCTCTGCAAGCCTGCTGCTGGCGCTGCTGGCGGAAAACGGCAAAAGCCGCGACGAGCTGGCGGTTGCGCTGGAAACCCTGCGCGCGTCCCGCCCGACGGCGGTGAACCTGATGAACAATCTCGACCGCTTGAAGATTGCGCTGTGGCAGGAAGAGTATGTTTCGGCGCTGGTGTCGGAGGCGCTGCGCCTGATTGATGAAGATAAACGACTCTGTGATGCCATTGCGAAAGCGGGCAGCGCGCTGGTGAAGCCCGGCAGCCGCCTGCTGACCCACTGCAACACCGGCGGACTGGCAACGGCGGGGGTCGGTACGGCGCTTGGGGTCATTGCTCGCGCGCACCGGGAAGGCAACGTCAGCAACGTCTGGGTCGATGAAACCCGCCCGCTGCTGCAGGGGGGAAGATTAACCGCCTGGGAACTGGGCGAGCTGGGCGTGCCGTATCAGCTGATTACCGACTCCATGGCCGCCAGCCTGATGGCGAAAGGGCAGGTAGACGCCGTGTGGGTGGGCGCAGACCGCATTGCGGCTAACGGCGACGTGGCGAACAAAATCGGCACCTACTCCCTGGCGGTGCTGGCAAAATTCCACGGCATTCCGTTCTATGTGGCCGCGCCGCAAACGACCCTCGATCCGGACTGCCCGAATGGTGACGCGATCCCGATTGAGCAGCGCGCCGTCAGCGAGGTGACGGGCGTCGCCGGAAGCTTTGGCGCGGTGCAGTGGGCGCCGGAAAACGCGCAGGTCTACAACCCGGCGTTTGACGTTACGCCAGCCTCGCTGATTAGCGGCTGGGTGCTGGATACGGGCGTGGTCACGCCGGAAGAGGTTGCGGAAGGGAAATTTGCCTGAGTCCGGCTATCCTTTAAGGGGCTCCCTTAAGAGGACAACATCGTGACGCTCGATCCTGAAACTGACTTAAAACTGGAGCGCGTGGTGGATGCACCGCGCGACCTGCTTTGGCTCTGCTGGACTACGCCGGAACACATCAAAAACTTCTTCATTCCTGCTCCCCATAAGGTGACCGAATGCGATCTCGACCTGCGCGTGGGCGGGCGGTTCAACACCGTGTTTGAGGTGGACGGTCAGCGGATGGATAACCGGGGCGTCTTCCTGGAAATCGATCCCGGTAAAAAGCTGGTCTTTACCGACGGCTATACCGAAGGCTGGAAACCGGCCGAGAAGCCGTTTATGACGGCGATTTTGTTGCTGGAAGATGTCGGGGAGGGGAAAACCCGCTATACGGCGATTGCGCGTCATCCGACGAAGGAGATCCGCGAGCAGCATGAACAGATGGGCTTCCACGAAGGATGGGGGATTGTGCTGGATCAGCTGGTGGGATATGTGAAGGGATTGAAGGTGTAACGCGCGCGGATGCCCTCACCCTTACCCTCTCCCACAGGGAGAGGGAGAAAAGATCATGCCAGGCGTGGATACGCATCCGCGATGGCATCACCGGTAAACTGGGCCACCCAGCCTTCCGGGTTATCGAAAATACGAATGGCGGTAAAGTTCGGCTCTGAGCCCATATCAAACCAGTGCGGCGTGCCCGCGGGGACGGAGATCAGGTCGTTTTTCTCGCACAGCACCTGATACACCTCATCGCCAATGTGCAGGCAGAACAGCCCCGCGCCTTCCACGAAAAAGCGTACCTCGTCTTCGCCGTGGGTGTGTTCGTTCAGGAACTTCGCGCGCAGCGCATCTTTCTGCGGATTGTCGGCGCGCAGGCTGATCACGTCCCAGCTCTGGTAGCCTTTTTCCGCCACCAGTTTGTCGATCGCATGTTGATACGCCTCGATCACGGCTTCAGGGGCGGGATCGTGTCCTAAATCGCGATCCGCAGCCCAGCGTTCAAACCGAACGCCTTTCGCGTTGAGCTGTTGGGCAATCTCGGCGGCGTCGGTGCTGTGCCACTGGTGTTGACTGGCGTCTTTGTCGGAATAAATGGTCAATGCGCTCATGAAGGGATCTGCTCCGGGTTAATCTCGTCAAACTGGTGGACCTGATGGTGGTGGCTTGCGCCGTCATCATCACCGCGAATCAGCTGCAGGGTACGAAAACCTGCCTGTTCAGCCGCATCCAGCTCCTGATGAATATCGGACAGGAACAGGATCTGCGACGGGGCAATGCCCGTTTGCGCCGCGATGTTCTGATAAGACTGCACCTCGCGCTTGGCGCCGATGTGGGTGTCGAAATAGCCGCTGAACAGATGAGTAATATCACCTTCGTCGCTGTAGCCAAATAACAGTTTCTGCGCGGCGACGGAGCCAGAGGAATAAACATAGAGATCAATCCCTTGCGCTTTCCACTTTTCCAGCGCAGGCAGCACGTCCGGGTAGAGGTGTCCGGTAAAGTCGCCGTTAACGTAGCCGTCGTGCCAGATGATCCCCTGCAGGGCTTTGAGCGCGGTCGATTTGCGGTCTTCGTCCATAAAGGCAAACAGAGCGTCGATAAGTTCGCCGACGCTGGCGTGCGGGTTATCGATTTCATCACGCAGGTTGTCCAGAATGGATTTGACCGGCTCGGCGTACTGCTGCGCGGTCACGAAGGCCGCCAGCCGCTCACGCGCGTAGGGGAACAAAACGTCATGGACAAAACGAATATCGCTGGTGGTCCCTTCAATATCCGTCACAATCGCGCGAATCATATTCTCTCCAGTTGTCGTAAACGCATTTCGCATTCAAATAAGAATTCTAGCCCTTCCAGATGACGGCGGGCCTCGGCCACGTCGCGTCCCCAGCAGGTTAAGCCATGACCGCGCAGAAGAAAACCATAATTAAGCGGGCGTTCCTCTGCGTAATGGGCGATTCGGGAGGCGAGGGCGTCGATATCCTGGTCGTTATCAAAGATCGGGATAGCCACCGTGTCCATATGCGTGGTCTGCCCGGTGAGGGATTTTTGCATCTCAAAGCCGCTGATGTTGAGCTCGGCTTCTTTGACCAGACGGGACAGCACCGTGGCGTTAACCGTGTGAACGTGAAGGACGGCGTTGGCTTCAGGAAACAGACGATAGATAAGGGTGTGCAGCCCGGTCTCCGCCGACGGTTTACGACCGGACGGGGCGCGATTGGTGGCAATCTCGACCTGCAGGAAGTCATCGGTGGTGAGGCTGCCTTTGTCCTTTCCGGATTCGCTGAGCCAGCACAGATGTTCGTCCTGACGCACCGACATATTGCCGCCTGTGGCGGGGGCCCAGCCTTTGGCACCAATCCAGCGGCAGGCGTCGACCAGATGCGTGAGTTGCAGATTATCTCTCATTTCCTTTTACCCTCTCGGCCAGGAATATCCATATGGTTTAGACGTCTAAGCGTCTTGATTGCCAAAGACTAACATCGTGTTATAGTGGCAGCAACATAAGTATTACAGACAGGCACGACACAATGAGCAATAACGCATTGATTCCGCAGAGTAAACTTCCCAATCTCGGTACCACCATCTTTACGCAGATGAGCGCTCTGGCGCAAAAGCACAACGCCATTAACCTTTCTCAGGGGTTCCCGGATTTCGATGGCCCGACGTATCTGCAGGAGCGTCTCGCTTACCACGTGGCGCAGGGGGCAAATCAGTATGCACCGATGACGGGCGTGCAGGCGCTGCGGGAAGCCATTGCGGATAAAACGGCGGAGCTGTATGGCTATAAGCCCGATGCGAACAGCGACATTACGGTGACGGCAGGGGCGACCGAAGCGCTGTATGCCGCCATCACCGCGCTGGTGCGTACGGACGATGAAGTCATCTGCTTTGATCCGAGCTACGACAGCTATGCGCCTGCGGTTGAACTCTCCGGCGGCGTGGTGAAACGCGTGGCGCTCCAGCCGCCGCATTTCCGCCCTGACTGGCAGGCGTTTGCTGCGCTGCTGAGCGACAAAACCCGCCTGGTGATCCTGAATACCCCGCACAATCCGTCGGCGACGGTGTGGCAGAAAGCCGATTTCGCCGCGCTGTGGCAGGCAATTGCGGAACGCGAAATTTACGTGCTGAGCGATGAGGTCTATGAGCACATTTGCTTTGCTGAAGAGGGACACGCCAGCGTGCTGGCCTATCCGCAGCTTCGCGGGCGTGCTATCGCCGTCTCGTCATTCGGCAAGACTTACCATATGACCGGCTGGAAAGTGGGCTACTGCGTCGCACCGGCGGCCATCAGCGCTGAGCTGCGCAAGGTGCACCAGTACCTGACCTTTGCCGTGAACACGCCGGCCCAGCTGGCGCTGGCGGATATGCTGCGCGCTGAGCCCGGACATTACCGCGAGCTGCCGCACTTCTATCGTGAACGTCGGGATCTGTTTGTGACGGCATTAAGCAAAAGCCGTCTGGAAATTTTGCCCTCAGAAGGGACCTATTTCCTGCTCGCGGACTACAGCGCGATATCGGAGCTGGACGACGTGAGTTTCTGCCAGTGGCTGACGAAAGAGGTCGGCGTGGCCGCCATTCCTCTGTCGGTGTTCTGCGCCGATCCCTTCCCGCACAAGCTGATCCGCCTGTGCTTTGCGAAGCAGGAATCGACGCTGCTGGCGGCGGCAGAGCGCCTGAACACGCTCTGATTATTTCACCGTCCAGGCTTCTGAGTAACGGCGGTCTGCAAACAGCTCCAGCAGGCCGTTGATTTGCTTGAGGCGCAAGACTTCATCGCTGTCCATTCCCAGCTCCTTGCCTATTCTCTCATCATTCCAGCCAAGCAGCGCCAGCTCGCGAACGATTTCCGACATGGCGTTAATCTGGTGTCGACCCCGCGCCCGATTGTGGCGAATCGTGGCGGCCATACGGTTATGTTTATCCTGCCGATCCCGACGCAGGCAGGTGACGGGGAGATAACCCTTAAGCTGACGCTTCAACGCCGGCCGATTTTTACCGATTTCATGGCGATGAAAACCATCCACGATTTCGTAGTGTTGCGGTTCACTTTCTGTCACAACGATAGGTTGGGTGAATCCATCGAGTTCCAGCGACTTACTGAGCAGCCGTTTTTCTGGGGGGGCAACGTTATTGGGATTGTAATCGTTAGCGGTAATAGCGTCCTGTCTTATCCAGAGGACGCAGTCTATCGGTTGCTCGCGAAACGGACTGTGTTTATGGATTGCCTCACGAAAAGCATTTATGGCGTTAATGCGGTCCTCTTCTGAAAGTGACTGAAGGTACGTTTCCATCTCGGTGATTAGTCTTTGTCGCATAATATGCCCCACTCCTTGCGTTTAGCCTTCACTCTGTCGCTGTAGCGCTGATAATGTTTGGGTTTGTTCGGGCTGAACGATAGCGCCCTGCACCAGTAGTCGTTATTCAGGAGAACTTTGCAAATACGGCGCCATGAGGGAATGTCTTTGGCTCCGATATCACCGTCCTGAGTATCGGGAATATCCTCCATGCCTCTCTTCTGATACCAGTGCAGATAAATGGCGATTTTATTGCGGTAATGCTCAGCCGTATTTTGCGGCATGCTTTCGAGGAGCAACATGGCATATTCGCGCCAGCAGAGGTGTTCGGGTTTCAAAATTTTTCGGTGACCATAAAAATGATTATCGTGTCCGGCGTACATTCCTCCGCTGCGCGCGCCGCTCACGCGCTCGCACATGGCCGCCCAGCGATCGGGCTCAACAACGTGGTAGAGCCATAGTCCCTGGCGCTGTTCCGGGCCAAAGGGTTCACAAATACGCATGTAGCGTAGCGGCACGCCAGCCTGAAACATCAGGTCATAAAGTGGGTTATAGCAACAACCTGATTTGGCGAACCAGGTCCATATATCGGCGGTTTTCCAGTCGTAGAGAGGATAGATATACCAGGCATGTCCTCCTGGTGCGACGGTAGTCCAGGGCTTATCGTCGGCAAACCGCTGCTTACGCGCCGATGCGATAGCCAGGAAACGGTTGTAAGACTCATCGGCGCGGATGCCAATCAGTACCGCCGCCGGGCGATTGAGAGAGAACCAGTCGCAGAAACTGCGGACAAAGGTTTCAAACGTCATGCCAGGCTGGTAGAAAGGAAAATAAGCGGGATCGGTTATCGCATCGTCAGGAGGCTGGCGGACCCATTGGGTACCGGGTTCCCAGCATTGCCATTCCGGCTGGAATTGCGACAGTGAATTTTGCGTTGTCAGGGGAAGCGCGACCCACCAGAAATGGTCAATGACATCGCTGTACAATTCACGCATATGTTGCACATGGTTAATGGTATGGGAAAACTGAGCCTCCCAGTCAATAAAGAGCACATCTATTTTGACTTTCATCTGTCGCGCCTGTTGGGCAACCAGATGCAGCATGACGGTGGAGTCTTTTCCACCTGAAAAAGAAACACAGGTTCTGGGAAAATTTTCGAGAGTCCATTTTATTCGCTCCCGTGCAGCAGTAAGAACATCCTGGTTTAAAGGGTATTTATAAATTGACATGCTTATTCTCATCCTGAGGAATAAATACCAGACTGTAGCGTCAAAACTAAAGATAGGATTATATCAGTCAATAATTAATTGGATATATGACGGTTATGTCGCGTAGTTCTATAACGGTGGTGTATGTTTTAACAGTATGTTTCCCATTTGGTGCGAAAGCCCCATCAATATCTCACGGTAATGATATTTCTTCAATAAAACTGGCGAATGCCGAGCTATTGAGCGCAGAACGATTATACATCATGTAAATATCAATGCTGGGGAAATGAATGTCTGTTTCCACTTTGCGCAGGTTGAGGGCAGGCCCATATTGTTCGAAGGCCGACGTGGGTACTAAACCTATGAGATCGGATGAACCGATCATCGACAGAAGGGATATAAAAGAGTCGCTACGATAGACGATATTTCTTTCGAATAACAGGTTATCGGCCTTGTCCTGATAGCCTTTGAAGCTGTTCTCACCGTTCAGGCAGGCGGTGAAGTTTTCATTCAGAATTTCTTCACGCGTAGGATTTTCACCGAGACGGGGATGACCCTCCCGACAAACGAGAACGAAAGGAAGTTTATGGTAGAGGCTACAGGCGACAGAATGACTGTTAGAAGAGGAATACGAGAATATCAAGTCCGCTCTTCTGTAGGCTAGGAGATCTTCCGCTGAATCAGGAGAAAGAAAAATATCATGTAATTCAATTGAATAGTTATGGTTGTTCATGAGCAGTTTTATAGGGTCAAGGGTTGCTTTCGTACTCATAAAATGCGGGCAATAAATGACAAAATTCTTCTTCAACCCGCTGCTGTGCATGATATTGATAGTCTGCTCTAGCTGGTTCAGGTTCTGTTCCAGATGATGATGCAAATTGACGCCGACGGTCGTGGGCGTGATCCCTTTTCCGGAACGGATAAACAGAGGATCGTTAAGTTGTCCTCTCAGGCGTTGCAGTGACTGGCTCACGGCAGAGGGCGTGATATACAGCGTCTCGGCGGCTTTACTGATACTAAGGTGTTGGTAAATACACTCGAAAATGACTAACAGATTAAGATCGAATTTTTTAAGGTCATAGAGGTTTGCCATGTTTCGTCCTGAGATGCTGCGTTTGCTGTGGTTATCATATAACTGATAACAATAGTTCGAAGCTAACCATTAACAATCCGTTCGGTTAACTTTCTTAGTTTTAAATTAAAATCATCTTAATATATCACGGTGCCAGATTATTGATATAGCGCTTCGAAGACGATTAGGATAATTTTATCCTCGAGGTGGGAGTGAGCGTATTAAATGACAATTGTCACTTATATATTGTGATTGTTTTATAATAAAAATAAATTTATAACGCTCCGCAATGATGTTCGACATAGCCTATCACAGCCATAGGCAGGAATGCCTCTCTTATGGATTGCTCAATCCCAGCGCGGGTGGTGTAATCAAACGGCTGTTACCGCCTTGATATAAAGGGTTGTAGAGCGCAACGCAACGCCAGTTTCGGCTGGCACTGAATGTACCTGCGGGGAATTCAGGTATCAGGGCCGCCCGTTAAGGCGGCCTTTTTACTTTTAGGCTTTCCTGTAAAAGGTTCACCTTGTTGTCTTGTCGACGTTGTAAGGTTTGGCTGATTGATTTGATAAAGCATACGCATTAGCCCCGATGAATAAAGTTGGTTACCTTACATCTCAACGAAAACACGGAGGAAGTACAGATGTCTTTGATTAATACCAAAATTAAACCTTTCAAAAACCAGGCGTTCAAAAACGGTGAGTTCATCGAAGTTACCGAGAAAGATACCGAAGGCCGCTGGAGCGTCTTCTTCTTCTATCCGGCTGACTTTACCTTCGTTTGCCCGACTGAACTGGGCGACGTGGCAGACCATTACGAAGAACTGCAGAAGCTGGGCGTAGACGTTTACTCTGTCTCTACCGATACCCACTTCACCCACAAAGCATGGCACAGCAGCTCTGAAACCATCGCCAAAATCAAATACGCGATGATCGGCGACCCGACTGGCGCCCTGACCCGTAACTTCGACAACATGCGTGAAGATGAAGGCCTGGCTGACCGCGCCACCTTCGTTGTTGACCCGCAGGGCATTATCCAGGCTATCGAAGTTACCGCTGAAGGTATCGGCCGTGATGCTTCTGACCTGCTGCGTAAAGTGAAAGCCGCTCAGTACGTGGCTTCTCACCCAGGCGAAGTGTGCCCGGCGAAATGGAAAGAAGGCGAAGCAACGCTGGCTCCATCCTTAGATCTGGTTGGTAAAATCTAAGTTTTGCCCATTCGGTAATCAATGGGCGCACCCGCGCCCATTTCATTCCAGCACCATGATGCAAGTTGCATTCAGGCCGCCCGTATAAGGCAGCTTGCATGATGACGTCTTAAGAGAGGGAAGAACAATGCTCGACACAAACATGAAAACCCAGCTCAAGGCCTACCTTGAGAAACTGACCAAACCCGTTGAGCTGATTGCTACGCTTGACGACAGCGCCAAATCGGCAGAGATCAAGGAACTGCTGGCGGAGATCGCCGAGCTGTCGCCGAAAGTGACCTTCAAAGAAGACAACGCGCTGCCGGTCCGTAAGCCCTCTTTCCTGATTACCAACCCAGGGTCCGATCGGGGACCACGCTTTGCTGGTTCTCCGCTGGGTCACGAGTTTACCTCACTGGTGCTGGCGCTGTTGTGGACCGGTGGTCATCCGTCAAAAGAAGCGCAGGCGCTTCTGGAGCAAATCCGCGATATCGACGGTGATTTCGAGTTTGAAACCTACTACTCGCTCTCCTGCCACAACTGCCCGGACGTGGTGCAGGCGCTGAACCTGATGTCGGTCCTGAACCCGCGCATCAAGCACACGGCGATTGATGGCGGTACCTTCCAGAATGAAATCACCGATCGCAACGTGATGGGCGTTCCGGCGGTCTACATGAACGGCAAAGAGTTCGGCCAGGGCCGCATGACGCTGACTGAAATCGTTGCCAAAGTGGATACCGGTGCTGAAAAACGTGCGGCGGAAGAGCTGAACAAACGCGATGCCTACGACGTGCTGATCGTCGGTTCTGGCCCTGCCGGCGCGGCAGCAGCGGTTTACTCCGCGCGTAAAGGTATTCGTACCGGCCTGATGGGCGAACGCTTTGGCGGCCAGGTGCTCGATACCGTGGACATCGAAAACTACATCTCCGTGCCGAAGACCGAAGGCCAGAAGCTGGCGGGGGCGCTGAAGGCGCACGTCAGCGACTATAACGTGGACGTGATCGACAGCCAGAGCGCCAGCAAGCTGGTTCCGGCAGCGGTCGAGGGTGGTTTACACCAGATTGAAACCGCCTCTGGCGCGGTGCTGAAAGCCCGCAGCATTATCATTGCCACCGGTGCGAAATGGCGCAACATGAACGTCCCGGGTGAAGATCAGTATCGCACCAAAGGCGTGACCTACTGTCCGCACTGCGACGGTCCACTCTTCAAAGGTAAACGCGTGGCGGTGATTGGCGGCGGTAACTCCGGCGTGGAAGCGGCCATTGACCTGGCGGGGATTGTTGAACACGTAACCCTTCTGGAGTTCGCTCCGGAGATGAAAGCCGACCAGGTTCTTCAGGATAAAGTTCGCAGCCTGAAAAACGTCGACATCGTACTGAACGCGCAGACGACGGAAGTGAAGGGCGACGGCAGCAAAGTGACCGGTCTGGAATATCGCGACCGCGTGAGCGGCGACGTGCACAGCGTTCAGCTGTCAGGGATCTTTGTGCAGATTGGTCTGCTGCCAAACACCACCTGGCTGGAAGGCGCGATTGAGCGCAACCGCATGGGTGAAATCATCATTAATGCGAAGTGTGAAACCAGCGTGAAAGGCGTGTTTGCGGCGGGCGACTGCACCACCGTGCCGTACAAACAGATCATTATCGCCACGGGCGAAGGGGCGAAGGCGTCTCTGAGTTCATTTGACTATCTTATTCGCACCAAAACCGCATAAGAAAAGAAAGTAAGGCTACACCTGCAATAGCGAGAGGCCACCGAAAGGTGGCCTCTTTTTTTATCTGACGACCATCACCGGTATATGGGTGTGGCGGATGACGCTGGAGGCGTTAGAGCCCAGCAGATGCGTGGTAATGGAAGGGTTGCGCGAACCGATGACCACCACGTCTGCCTTCAGTTCGTTCGCCAGTTCGTTTACCGCATCGCGAACGCTGCCGAATCTGACGTGCGTTTTGATTCGTGAAGAGTCGATGCTGAAGTGGCTGACCATGGTTTGCAGGCGCGTTTCCGCCTCGTGCTGCAGATGCTCTTCGAAGCGACGCACGTCGGCAGCAAAGCGGTGCAGGCTCAGGCTGGCGGAGCCTGGCAGTACGTGTAAAAGATGGATAACACCGTCCTGCTGCGCCAGGAACTCCGCATGGCGAACGGCCTTGTCGCTCAGCTCCATCTCAAAAACATCAACCGGCATAATGATTCTCTGATACATACCCGTTTCTCCTTGTTTATAAACGCTGAACTCATTTAACCATAAAATATTAATGGTTTCTGTAAGCGCTCCGTCAGTTTTCTTATCTCACCAGGATAAATCTCAAAAGCCCCGTATTCCAGGGCAGACCTTCAGGGGTAGCTACCCTTATACACTTACCTGAAGCCTTTCGGAGGTCGCATGAAAGCACTTACGTATCACGGTCCGCACCATGTTCGCGTCGAGAATGTCCCCGATCCCATCATCGAACAGCCTGACGATATCATTCTGCGCGTTACGGCCACGGCTATATGCGGCTCCGATTTACATCTTTATCGCGGAAAGATCCCGAAGGTGCAGCACGGCGACATTTTTGGCCATGAGTTTATGGGGGAAATCGTCGAGTGCGGCACAGAGGTGAAGAATTTGCAAAAAGGCGATCGCGTGGTGATCCCCTTTGTCATCGCCTGCGGAGACTGTTTCTTCTGTCGTCTGCAGCAATACGCGGCCTGTGAGAATACCAATGCCGGGCAGGGTGCCGCGCTGAACAAAAAGCAAATACCCGCACCGGCCGCGCTGTTTGGCTATAGCCATCTCTACGGCGGCGTGCCGGGGGGACAGGCGGAATATGTCCGCGTGCCAAAAGGCAACGTCGGGCCGTTTAAGGTCCCGCAGCTTCTTTCCGATGATAAAGCGTTATTCCTTTCCGATATTTTGCCCACGGCCTGGCAGGCGGCAAAAAATGCGCAGATTGAAAAAGGCTCAAGCGTAGCGGTTTTCGGTGCTGGGCCGGTGGGGCTACTGACCATTGCCTGCGCGCGACTGCTGGGGGCTGAGCAGATCTTTGTTATCGATCATCATCCGTACCGGTTGCGATTTGCAGAGGCGCGTTACGGCGCAATCCCTATCAACTTTGATGATGATAACGACGCGGCGGAAAAAATCATCGAACAGACCGCGGGCCATCGCGGCGTTGACGCCGTGATTGATGCAGTCGGGTTTGAAGCGAAAGGTAGCACCACTGAAACGATCCTCAGCAATCTTAAAATTGAAGGTAGTAGCGGCAAAGCGTTGCGTCAGTGCATTGCTGCCGTACGGCGCGGTGGGGTGGTCAGCGTACCCGGCGTGTACGCTGGGTTTATTCATGGCTTCCTGTTTGGCGATGCCTTCGATAAGGGGCTGACGTTTAAGATGGGCCAGACGCACGTCCATGCCTGGCTGGGTGAACTGTTACCGCTGATCGAAAAAGGGCTGCTTACCCCGGAAGAGATCGTGACCCATTATCTTCCCCTTGCGGATGCGGAACGCGCCTATAAGGTATTCGAAAAACGGGAGGAAGAGTGCCGGAAGGTGATTCTGGTCCCTGGTGCGGAAACACCCGAGGCCGCAGAGCAGAAAGTTAAGGGCCTGGTAAATGCTTTCCCGGGTGGGGTTGCATGAGTTCTCGCTTAACTGTGGCGTTCAAGATAAAGCACGGCCGCGACGATAATCGCCACAATAATGAGAAAAATAAGTGTGATAGCCAGTATCTCACTCATGACCGTCCCCGCGGCACCAAAACAGATTAAGCCTGGGTTAAGGGTCTTTTGCGCGATATAAGAAAATGGGGTGAATTTACGGAAAGAGGATGCGGCTGCATCCTCTGTGCAAAGCGGGTGGGCGCTTGTTCAGAAGTGTTTAACGCAGGTAATCGCCCGCAGCTTCTGGCTGGTAGAGCAACGCCAGTACTTCCAGATGGGCAGAGGCGCCGCCCGGCAATTCCCAGTGGATCGTATCCCCCGTACGCAGCCCCAGCAGTGCGGCACCCACAGGGGCCAGAACAGAAAGCTGTGTGCTGCTGTCGGTCATCTGAGCCGGATAAACCAGCGTGCGGGTCAACTCTTCACCGGTGGTCAGGTTGCGGAATTTCACCTGGCTGTTCATAGTGACCACGTCATGCGGCATCGTCTCAGGCGTGCACATCTGTGCCCGGTCGAGCTCCTCATTAAGGGCGTCGGCCACGGGGAGCGAGGCGAACTCCGCTTTTTCCAGCAGTCTGTCGATACGTTCTGCGTCGAGCTCATTGATGATAATGGTAGGTCTGGACATTTTTTACTCCATGTCGTTAATGCTGCGTCTAACGCAGAAACTGATCCAAAAGAAAACCCTCGCCGTCTGGCAGCGAGGGTTTAACTCTCCCGATGATACTGGCTGAGCGCGCAAGTTTGAAGTGATGAAGGTCACATTCATGGTCCATATGAATTTTCGCTGAAATTTATTCAGTCTTCATTCCCGGCGGAATACGTTACGCTGAGTGTCCTGTATCCGGGCGTTGCCCACCAACGAGAGAGCACTATGTACTTCTATCAACCGTCCCAGGGGCACGGCCTGCCGCATGACCCGCTAAACGCCATTATTGGTCCACGTCCGATTGGCTGGATCTCCTCCTGCGATAAGGCCGGTCAGCTCAATCTCGCGCCGTATAGCTTCTTTAACTGCTTTAACTATCGCCCGCCGATCATCGGCTTTTCCAGCAACGGCTGGAAGGACAGCGTGCGTAATATTACCGAAACAAAGGAATTTGTCTGGAACCTGGCAACGCGCGATCTCGCGCACGCGATGAATCAAACCTCTGCAATGCTTCCGCACGATCGGGATGAATTTAGCTTTGCCGGGCTCACGCCAGCGGCAAGTCAACTGGTTAACGCGCCCCGCGTCGCAGAAAGCCCGGTGAACTTTGAGTGCCGCCTGTCACAGTGCATTCAGCTTACCGGTGCCGACGGCACACCGGTCGATACCTGGCTGGTGTTGGGGGAGGTGGTCGGTATCCATATTGCCGAAACGCTGCTGGAAGAGGGGATATACCAGACGGCGAAAGCGCAGCCCATCCTGCGTGCGGGTGGGCCGACGGCGTATTATGGCATCAGTGACGAAAACCGGTTTGATATGGTTCGCCCGACTGTGGGTCAGTAACCGGCTTTATCAATCACGAATTGATTTCCGCAGTTACCTGGATGTGGCTGCGGCGCAAATGACGCTGCAGAAAGCGGGTTGTTGATAGTGTCAGCCTTCAGCGAAATCTGCATCTCGGTCAGATACGCCGGGTTGCCGTTGCATGTCAGCTTGATCGCTTTGATGTTCTCCCTGCCCCAGCTTTTGGCAACGGCACTGTCAAAGTCGCTGCGATTGACGGGTTTTCCGTAGTTATCGGCAAGGAATTTACCGACCGCACTGTTTTTAACTTCCTGGTTCATTCGCACCATCGTGCCGAAATAGGCATCCGGATCGAAACCAAAGCAGACGCCATGTTTGGCGTATTCGTAGCGTTCCAGGCAGGAATTACCGCCTGCACCCGGCATCACGTCGTTGAGCTTTGCGGCAGCGGAAAGCGACAGCCCGGTTTCGGCGGCATCGCATTTGCGGCTGGCCTTCACTTCCGGCATGTTCGGAATGGGGCGCGTGGCGCAGCCAAAACGCATCCATCGACGCTCATCCACCCCGCGTGCGGCGATGGATTTTGGCAGGCCGGGCCATAGTCCGTGAACGGTCAGAAAATCGGCTTTATTATCACTCTCTTTTTGCAGGCGACATTCGTCAGGTTCATTGCGGTTGCGTTCGACCATGCTCTGGCAAAACCCGGTTTGCCAGGACAGAGCCAACACATAGCGATCGAAATCGCCGTACTGTGTTGCCTTAAGCGGTTCCGCCTGTGCGGAGAAGATACAGAGAGCAAGCGCCATTGCGCCAGACGGGACGACGATATCCTTCCTGAACATATGATTTCCTGATCGAATGAGCACGATTAATTTCTGGAAGTTATTAAAGCACAAAAAGCGCCCGCAGGCGCTTTTTGGATATCAGTAATTTAGCTTAGGCCGCGCCGGGAACCAGCACTTCCGTGGCGATAATCACGATAATCAGACCAACCAGAACGGGTACTGAGGTGCGCTTGACGACTTCAAATGGCGAGATTTTCGCCATTCCGGCAACGGCAACGACCACGCCCGACACCGGCGAAATGGTACGGCCCAGGTTTGACGCCTGCAGCATGGGAATGGAGAGATAGGCCGGGTTAATACCGGACGAGTGAGCCAGCTTCGGGATCATCTCAACGAAAGCGTAGAAAGGGGCATTGCCGGAACCGGTGGTCATCGCCGCCAGCATGGTCAGCACCACCAGAACCAGCATCAGGATAATACTGGCCGAGCCGAACGAGGTGGCGATAGAGATCAGGCTCTGGATAAAGCCGATCGTGCTCAGACCCTGGGCAAAAACGCCCGCTGCAACCAGCAGAATCACCACGCCAGCGAAGGCATCCGCCATACCGCGATACGCTACTTCCAGACCCGAGAAGACCTTTTGCGTGTTAAAACCGCGCACAAACTCCAGCGCGGCGGCAAGCAGCATACAGATAACCAGAATGGTGATGATGTGCAGCTGTGGACCCCATTTGCCGTCAAAAATCAGCACTCCGACGATCGGAGTGAACGGCAGAATGGCATAGAGCGCGGGAGCGGTGGTGGTGATTTCACTCACATCCATCATTTCATGGCTAATGTTTTCTTTCTTATCGAGATAGCGTTGCCAGAAGAAATGCGCGATCCCCATGCCCACTATGGCAACGATTGAGATCGGTAACGTGGTTTTAAAGGCGAAGTCGATGAGTGACATCTCCGCCGCCTTTGCCGCCAGCACAACGTCGCCGGAGGTCGGGGAGAGAATAATGGCTGCCGGAGACGCACAAATTGCCGCGGCCGCGCCACGGCTGATGCCCACGTTCACCATAACCGGGAACAGCGTGGCCATCAGCAGTACGCCAAGTCCGGTAGCCGACGAAACGGCCAGCGACATCAGGCAGGCGAGGAAATAGGCCGCGACCATCAGCAGATATGGCGAATTGATGTATTGCAGAGGTTTGGAGGCAAGCTTAACGACCATATCGTTAGCGCCGATGTGGGTCATATAGGCCGCAAAACCACACAGCATCATGATCATCATGCCCAGATCGCCGCCGCGGCTCATGAGCAATATTTTAATGTATTCAACAATATCTGTAGCGCTGTAACCGGTGCTGGTCGCGCTGGCAGGCAACACCTGATGCCCCATTATTGCGCTGATAATCAGCAGTGTTAAACCGCCAACAAATAATACGCCCGTGGCTGAGTAGCCTTTAATGATGTAGCGTGCGACGCCGACAATGACGACGACTCCAATAAGGAGTTCGAATAGCGTAAGCATGATTTCCCCTGTATCTCTGCTGCAATGGAGCACAAAAAATCAATAAAAAATGAAGGATGAAAATGTGCCGAATAATTGGCCTGTTCTTGCTGATTAAAATCAATAAACAGACGACTAGAGAACAGAACAACCGTGTTTTTGCCATGGTTCATACATTTATGTCATGAGGCCCTTGACCGTCAGAAATAGCGCAACATGTCCCAATAATGATAACAAATTGTTAATGCTTTGTGTGGTTTTGCATGTCACTGATTAAGAAGGTTAAAGTATAATCCCACACTCCGAATGGGATTATTTGGGCGTGCTGCATGCTCTCTTTAAGAATATTCCCGGAAAGAGGCCGAATAATTAGGAATAACGCCGATGTCGTTAAGACTTGATTCAACTACTTTATGGTAAACTTTGCTTCGAATACTAAGAATGGTAATTGCATTGTGATCGTACGTAATACATTTTTCTCTATTTTGTTGTTTATTTTTGGGCAGTTAACGTTTTCTTCTGTTGCACAGGCAGAAGGCAAAGAGGCGGATAAAGGCTGGTTCTCAACCTTTACGGATAATGTTTCCCAGACATGGACTGCACCTGAACATTATGATCTCTATGTTCCGGCAATAACGTGGCATGCGCGGTTTGCTTATGACAAAGAGAAAACCGATAAATACAACGAGCGTCCATGGGGTGCGGGTTTTGGTCAGTCGCGCTGGGATGAAAAGGGAAACTGGCATGGCATCTATCTGATGGCCTTCAAAGACTCGTTTAATAAATGGGAGCCTATTGGGGGTTATGGTTGGGAGAAAACCTGGCGCCCGCTAGCGGACGAAAACTTCCACGTCGGTTTGGGCTATACCGCCGGGGTCACTGCACGTGACAACTGGAACTACATCCCGATCCCAGTGCTGCTGCCTTTGGCCTCTATTGGCTATGGCCCCGCAACGTTCCAGATGACCTACATTCCGGGTACGTACAACAACGGTAACGTTTACTTCGCATGGATGCGTTTTCAGTTTTAACTGACAAAACGTTACATGCTGGTGAAAAAACGCGCAGACGTTGATTCATAAGCGATAAAAATCTGTCAGTGAAAATTAACGCGACTTTAGTCACTTTTTATCAAAGATCCGCTGGACAAAAGGTCCCACAATTGATGTACTGATAACCGACACAGCATTTGTGTCGTTTTTTAATGTAAAGGTAATTTTGATGTCTAAGATTAAAGGTAACGTTAAGTGGTTTAATGAGTCCAAAGGATTCGGTTTCATTACTCCTGAAGATGGCAGCAAAGACGTGTTCGTACACTTCTCTGCAATCCAGTCTAATGGTTTCAAAACTCTGGCTGAAGGTCAGCGTGTAGAGTTCGAAATCACTAACGGTGCCAAAGGCCCTTCTGCTGCTAACGTAATCGCTCTGTAATTCAGACGCGTCAGCAAGAATTTCAAAACCCGCTCAACGAGCGGGTTTTTTTCGTGTTGAATCAGCCAAGCAGATACATTTTCAGGAAGCTGGCAACGATCAGCACGCTCAATAACACCATTCCTGCGCTCATCAGACTCTGTTTCATTCTGTCACCCTCGTTCAGTACTGCATTCAGAGTGACAGAGAAAAATTAAGCCAACATTAACGGTTCGGCTGTTAATGCGCGCTTGCGGAAGAAAATAGCCAAAATGCGATCCCCGTCATCGCAAAAGAGCCGAGCATATTGATCGCCATATTCATCAGCGCCCAGCCGATACGGCCTTCCTGAAAGAGAAAAACTGTCTCCGCAGAAAAGGTTGAGAAGGTGGTCAAACCGCCGCAAAATCCGGTGGTAATCAATACCTTCCACATTGGGTCGATATGCGTCATTCGGTTAAACCAGGCCAGCCCCATGCCAATGATAAAAGCACCAATCAGGTTAGCGGCAAGCGTCCCCATGGGAATCGCCTGATGCAGGGGATTAAACCGCATACTCAGAAACCACCGCGCAACGCTACCCGTTCCCCCACCAATAAAAACGGCTAAAAGTAGTTGTAACACGCTAAATACCTGCTATTTGATGTGTAAGAGAAGCGAGTTTAACGCCGTTTATGATAAGGGGACAAATATGTATGTTGCGGTAGGGCAGTTTGTGGTCACGCCTGAGTGGCATAAAAATGCGCTCAC
The DNA here is from genome assembly GCF_004006055.1 of Enterobacter sp. N18-03635. Taxonomy (NCBI): domain Bacteria; kingdom Pseudomonadati; phylum Pseudomonadota; class Gammaproteobacteria; order Enterobacterales; family Enterobacteriaceae; genus Enterobacter; species Enterobacter sp. N18-03635. Next base: position 1,241,407 of record NZ_CP034769.1, read on the forward strand.
GTGCGTCAACCTGATGAAGCAGGCCGGGCAGAAAGGGGCGTCGCTGCTGGTTCTCCCCGAGGCGCTGCTGGCCAGGGATGATAATGACCCGGATTTATCCGTGAAGTCCGCGCAGCCGCTGGACGGCGAATTTTTACAACATTTGCTCGCCCAGAGCGCGGGCAATACGATGACAACAATCTTAACGATCCATGTCCCCTCCACGCCGGGTCGCGCAGTGAATACGCTGGTGGCGATTCGTGACGGGGCCATAGTCGCACGTTACGCCAAGCTTCATCTCTATGACGCGTTCAGCATCCAGGAGTCGAGGCTCGTTGACCCCGGAGACAATATCCCACCGCTGCTGGAGATTGACGGATTCAGGATCGGGCTGATGACCTGCTATGACCTGCGTTTTCCCGAGCTGGCGCTGCATCTGGCGCTGCAGGGTGCGGACGTACTGGTGCTGCCTGCCGCGTGGGTCAAAGGGCCGTTAAAAGAGCACCACTGGGCAACGCTGCTTGCGGCACGCGCGCTGGATACCACCTGCTATGTCGTTGCCGCAGGAGAATGTGGCACGAAAAACATCGGGCAAAGCAGGGTGGTTGATCCGCTGGGGGTGACGATAGCCGCCGCCGCTGAAGCCCCGGACTTGCTGGTTGCGGAGATAAAACCAGAGAGAATTGCGCTTGCGCGTCAGCAATTACCCGTTCTTCTTAATCGTCGGTTTGCGCCACCGCAATTATTGTGATGTTTTTTTCAACAATGCTTGATTCACCTTGTTACAGATTGCTATTGTGTGCACGCGCTAAATGACCGTTAATACAATCAGGTTTTGGCGCTGAATGCAGCCTGTTATAAGTAAAGAAGGTATCTATGGGTGAGATTAGTATTACCAAACTGCTGGTGGTTGCCGCACTGGTCGTCCTGCTGTTTGGTACCAAGAAGTTACGCACGCTGGGTGGTGACCTGGGGGCTGCCATCAAAGGCTTTAAGAAAGCGATGAACGATGATGATGCAGCGGCGAAGAAAAGCGCCGAGGATGACGTCCCGGCAGATAAGCTTTCTCACAAAGAGTGACAGCATCGCCCAAGGGCTTGCGAAAAAAACCGGCTCATGTGGCCGGTTTTTTCGTATTACTGTAAATGAATATTACAGCATTATTTCACTTCTTCGCCTTTAGCCTGCATATCGGCATGGTATGAAGAGCGAACAAATGGGCCGCATGCTGCGTGGGTGAAGCCCATCGCCATCGCTTCGGCTTTCATTTCATCGAACTCGTCCGGGCTCACGTAGCGCTGTACCGGCAGGTGGTGACGGCTTGGCTGGAGATACTGTCCCAGGGTCAACATGGTCACACCGTGGCGGCGAAGATCGCGCATCACCTCGATGATTTCGTCGTTAGTTTCACCCAGACCCACCATCAGACCAGACTTAGTCGGAATATGTGGATGCGCTTCTTTGAAACGCTCCAGCAGTTTCAGAGACCAGTTATAGTCAGCACCCGGGCGTACCTGACGGTAGATACGCGGCACGTTCTCCAGATTGTGGTTAAACACATCTGGCGGCGTAGCGGTGAGGATATCCAGCGCGCGGTCCATACGGCCACGGAAGTCAGGCACCAGCGTCTCGATTTTGATGTTTGGACTTTTCTCGCGAATGGCCGTAATACAGTCGGCGAAGTGCTGCGCTCCGCCGTCACGCAGATCGTCACGGTCAACGGAGGTGATAACTACGTAACGCAGCGCCATGTCGGCGATAGTCTGCGCCAGCTTCTGGGGTTCGTTAGCATCAGGTGCGACTGGACGGCCATGAGCAACATCGCAGAACGGGCAGCGACGGGTACAGATAGCACCCAGAATCATAAACGTCGCGGTACCGTGATTGAAACATTCAGCAAGGTTAGGACAAGAGGCTTCTTCACAAACGGAGTGAAGGCCATTCTTGCGCATCGCCGCTTTGATCCCCTGGATACGCGAAGAGTCGGCCGGAAGTTTGATTTTCATCCATTCCGGTTTTCTTAACAGCGCCTCGCGCTCTGTAGCCACGTTTTTAACCGGGATAAGGGCCATTTTATCGGCATCGCGGTATTTAACACCGCGTTCCATCACAATGGGTTTACTCATAGCGTGCGTGTTCCAGTTGCGAATATCGAAGGAAAGCGTTTCAATTCAAGGGAATGTTGTATTTATCAACTATTTTTGAACGAACGACAGGCAGTATATCATTGAAACGGTCGTTAAAGCAGCCTGCCAGATCGCCAATTTGTAAAATAGTTGTTGTTTTGTGCCTTTTGCCCTGCCCGTTGCAGGGACTTGTGCTGGGTAAACCTGTCAGAAGGCCTGACGGATAATGCGGATAACGTTTTCCAGGACCGGATCGCGCAAACTCAGCTTGTTATAATGCAGTGAAATCTCGATAGATTCCGCATTAAGCTGGCTGAGCGGAATGCTTTCCAGCGGCCAGCATTTTCGTAGCAGACTGTACAGGCGTGATGGCATAACGCACAGCATGTCGCTGCTACCGATCAGGGATGCGGTGGTAAACATATTGTAGCTGCTGAAGCTGATCTGTCGTTCAGGGAAAATTTCATCAATGCGCTGACGAAGTGCATGGTTAGACTGCCCTTCGGTCATGAAAGACGAATGGTCGTAGTTGCGAAGGTTTTCGATGGTCAACGGCTCGCTAAGAGCAGGATGCTGCTGGCGGCAAACCAGCACCAGATTATCTGCATAGAGCACATTTTGACCCAGCGCTCTGGCACTGAAGCTGCCGCTTTCTATAATCAGGTCCGTCTGGAACTGGGCAAGTTGAATGTCAGGTTCATTGAGAGGCACATTGCGAAGCAGGAGCTGCGGAGCATGCTCTTTCACGGCCTGAAAGATCGCAGGCATGACCAGTACACCCACAGAAGGGGAACAGCCGATGGTGATGGTTCTTTGCTTATCATAGCTCCCGGTTAAATCCAGTGCGCCCAGAATCGACTCCAGACCCTGGCTGATGTACTCATGCAGATGCGTGGCGTAAGCCGTCGGCGTTACCCCCTGGCCCTTACGGATAAATAACGGGTCAGGAAATATAGCGCGCAGCTTTTGGATTGACTGGCTTATTGCTGAAGGCGTGAGATTAAGAATTTTCGCAGCGTTAACGATACCCTTATGGACATATACTGCCTCAAAAATAGTCAATAAATTGAGATCAATATTACGTAAAGTCCGAAAAATTTGCGGCTTGTCTTCGCCACCAGGTTCATTCAGTCGTTTGGCTGGTAAATTATTATACTCCACGCTTTCACTCCGTATACATTCACAATATGAATGATAGTTGAATTTATTTATTATGCTTGTAGAGATTCGTAAAGTGTTGGTTTTGTTTCACTTGTTTATCAAAAGCAAACACTTGTGTGATAATTGCTCACGTTACTTATGCCGTGTTTGCCGTACTTGCTGGAGGCTAAATAATATGTAGCGGTAATATTCGGGCGCTTCGAAAATATAGAATCTGTGGATTATTGTAAAGCGCAAAAACGGTAAATAAACGGTGGCCCGCCAAATTAGCGAGCCATGTTGTATGATATATTAAGCAGCGATATATTCGTGTGGGGGATTGTTAAGTAGTGCTAAAACATTCTTCAAAAGCACGGGACGAATACTGTCTGGCGTAGCGGTTTCAACCCACTGACGAACTTGCGTCATTTCCATGCCGGCGTAGCCGCAGGGGTTTATGCGCTGGAAAGGGGCGAGATCCATATTAATGTTCAATGCCAGGCCGTGGAACGAACAGCCTTTACGAATACGCAGCCCCAGAGAGCAGATCTTCATTTCCCCAACGTACACCCCAGGCGCATCGGCTCGCGGATGCGCATCAATACCATATTCCGCCAGCGTGTTGACGACAGTTTGTTCCAGTAAGGTAACCAGTTCGCGGACGCCCAGCTTTCTGCGCTTCAGGTTGAGCAGGACGTACATCACCTGCTGCCCGGGTCCATGGTAAGTGACCTGACCGCCGCGATCGCTCTGAATAACCGGGATATCTCCCGTCATTAACAAATGTTCTGCTTTACCCGCCTGACCCTGAGTAAATACCGGCAGGTGTTCGACAAGCCAGATCTCATCCGGGGTGCTGTCATCGCGTGAATCGGTGAAGTCATGCATAGCCTGGGAGACAGGCTCATAAGGTTGCAGCCCGAGGTGACGGACCAGAATTTTATCCTGATACAAAACTGCGTCTCCGAAGACGAGGGACAAAAGGTGTGCGGGATTATATCACAGCGGGGAGAGGGGTTACCCGGCAAACCGGGTAACCGCGAAGGGGCTACAGCACCATACGAACAATTTCGATATTGCCGAGTTCTTCGTAAAGCGTTTCAACCTGCTCAATATGTGTCGCAGTGATGGTAATAGAAACCGAGTGGTAGTTGCCCTTGCTGCTTGGTTTTACTGACGGAGAGTAGTCACCGGGCGCATGGCGCTGTACCACTTCAACCACCTGATCAACCAGCTCAGGTTTCGCCAGACCCATTACTTTGTAGGTAAATGAGGTAGGGAATTCAAGCAGTTCGTTAAGTTTGGTTTTCATGTCAGCTCCGGCGTAACGTCAAAAAATAATAACTCCCACGTCAGGTGGGAGTTATCAGGATACTTAGTATATGGGGATCAAAATCACACTTTCAAGTGTTCAATTTTTAACCAAACCAGTGGTGGAACATCAATTTAATGTAATCAATGATTTTGCCGAAGAAATTGCCTTCAGGAATTTCTTGCAGGACCACCAGCGGACGCTGATCGATCGTTTTGCCATCCAGCTGGAAGTTGATGGTGCCCACAACCTGGTTCTTCTGCAGCGGGGCGTGCAACTCGGTGCTGTTCAGTACGTAGCTGGCTTTCAGATCCTTCATACGACCACGCGGAATGGTCAGGTACAGGTCTTTATCAACGCCGAGAGAAGCACGGTCGTTGTCGCCGAACCAGACGGGTTCAGACGCAAACTCTTTGCCTGCTTTCAGTGGATTCACGGTTTCGAAGAAACGGAAGCCCCAGGTCAGCAGTTTCTTGCTTTCTGTTTCACGACCTTTGAAGGTGCGGCCGCCCATCACGGCAGAGATCAGACGCATCTGACCTTCAGTGGCAGAGGCCACCAGGTTGTAGCCCGCTTTGTCGGTGTGGCCAGTTTTGATGCCGTCAACGTTCAGGCTGTTATCCCACAGCAGACCGTTACGGTTGGTCTGACGAATACCGTTGAAAGTGAACTCTTTCTCTTTATAGATAGAGTATTCATTGGGGACATCGCGGATCAGCGCCTGACCAATCAGCGCCATGTCACGCGCGGAGCTGTACTGGCCGTCTGCATCCAGGCCGTGTACGGTCTGGAAATGGCTATTTTTCAGACCCAGCGCGTTCACGTAGCTGTTCATCAGACCCACGAAGGCGTCCTGGCTACCGGCGGCGAAATCGGCCATTGCCACGCAGGCGTCGTTACCCGACTGCAGGTTGATACCGCGAATCAGCTGGGAAACAGGAACCTGCATACCCGGCTTCAGGAACATCAGAGAGGAACCTTTGAAAACAGGGTTCCCGGTTGCCCACGCATCGTTACCGATGGTGACCAGATCCGATTCTTTGAATTTACCTGCCTTCATCGCCTGGCCGATAACGTAGCTGGTCATCATTTTGGTCAGGCTGGCCGGGTCACGGCGGGCATCGGCATTCTGTTCTGCCAGCACTTTGCCAGAGTTGTAATCGATCAGGATGTAGGATTCCGCGTCGATTTGCGGAACGCCAGGGATCATGGTCTTGATATTCAGGTCATCAGCGTGAGCTGCAGAGAGCGCAGCCGCGCAAAGGGCCGTGGTCAGCGCCATGCGCTGCACAAAACGAGCAGAAAAAGTGGTCTTCATGGTCAGAACTACGACATCCGTGATGGAATTAAAAAAAGTGCCTTACTATAGCAAATGCTATTCAGGCAGGCATCCGACTTTAAGCATGAGTTTGTGAATGCGTTTTACACAAACTGACAATTCGGATACCGCCGGTTAATTATTTTGCAACAGCGATAAATGACTGAAGCTGAGCTTCATTCTGCAAACGCTGCTGCAGGGAGGCGGCCTGCGATTTGCTGGCAAACGGCCCCATCTGAATGCGCCAGACCGCACCGTTCTGCTCAACGCGTCCTGGTACGCTAAATTGCTGGCTCAGACGCTGCTGATACTGTTTGGCCCGGGCCTGATCGCTCACTGCACCGACCTGAACCACATAGCTGCCGCTGGCTGCTGTTGGAGCCGCCACCGCCGCACTTTGCGTGGCCGCGGGCGCCGTTACGGGAGCCGGCTGGGTTGCTGGCGCGGCAACGGGAGCAGGGGCTGGAGTAGGCTCACTGCCTTCCAGCACGCCCGAGGCTAAGGTCGTTGGGGCGCCAAGAAAACCGCTACTCTTTACCGGCGCGCCGGTAGAATCCTCGCTTTGCAGCGTATCATTACTGATCGGGCGGATTTCTCCCCCCGGCTGAGCAGGCTCTGCCGGAGACGAGACGCTTCCCATTCCGCCGTCAAGATTTGGGCGGTCAGGAAGGGCATAGGTCTGTTTTGCGACCGTCGTACACGCGGTTCCCGGCCCGGAGAGCGAACCATCCTGCGCGACGATAATCGGGTCAATACGGACCTTGGTGTTGTTCGAGGTGTTCAGGCGATCGGCAGACGCGCGCGACAGGGAAATCACCCGGTCATTCCCGTACGGGCCGCGGTCGTTGATGCGCACGACGATCATACGGCCGTTCGCCAGGTTGGTGATACGGGCGTAGCTCGGGATAGGCAGCGTCGGATGTGCTGCCGTCAGCTGCATTGGGTCGAACGCTTCCCCGGATGCCGTCAGGTTACTGCCTGGCTCGGCATCATAAATGGCGGCAAAGCCCGCCTGACTGAAACGGGAAGGGTCCTGAACAATTTTATAGCTTTTGCCGTCGCGCTCGTAATCCTGATTGGCACTGGCATTCAGCGGTTCATAAACGGGATCGGCACCGCTGATTTCAACGATCGGGCCATTACACACCGCAGGCTGCGGCGGCGCGACGGTTGCCTGTTGCTGACCATCATCACTTGTGCAGGCCGCAAGTAAACTTGCCGCAATGCAGATCCCCAGCCACTGCTTACGCATTCCGATCCCCTTATTTTTATACGCTTTTTGACAACATTTTTCTGTGGGTATGGATCGACATCACGATACCAAACCCGGCCATCAACACGATCAGTGCCGAGCCTCCGTAACTCACCAGCGGCAGCGGTACGCCTACCACCGGCAGAATACCACTCACCATACCAATATTTACGAAGACATAAACGAATAAAATCAGCATCAACCCGCCAGCCATGACGCGACCAAAGGTGGTTTGCGCGCGTGCTGCAATCCACAATCCACGCATGATCAGCAGTACATAGAGCGCCAGCAATATTAAGATGCCAACCAGTCCCAGTTCTTCCGCCAGTACGGCAAAGATAAAGTCGGTGTGGCGTTCCGGTAAAAATTCCAGCTGAGACTGCGTGCCGTGCAGCCAGCCTTTACCGCGCAGTCCGCCGGAGCCAATCGCAATCTTTGACTGAATAATATGATAGCCCGCGCCCAGCGGATCGGTTTCCGGATCGAGCAGCATCATAACGCGCTGGCGCTGGTAGTCATGCATCAGGAAGAACCACAGGATAGGAATGAAAGCCGCAATCAGCACCACCGCGATACCAATCAGGCGCCAGCTCAGTCCCGACAGGAACAGGACAAACAGGCCGGAGAGGGCAATAAGGATTGAGGTCCCCAGGTCAGGCTGTGCCGCAACCAGCAGCGTTGGCAGGAAAATCAGCACCAGCGCGATAGCGGTATTCTTCAGAGACGGCGGACAGACGTCGCGGTTGATAAAGCGTGCCACCATCAGTGGAACGGCGATTTTGGCAATTTCAGAGGGCTGGAAGCGGACAACGCCCAGATCCAGCCAGCGCTGCGCCCCTTTTGAAATGGCGCCAAACGCATCGACCGCAACCAGCAGAATAATACAGAAGATGTAGAGATAGGGCGCCCAGCCTTCGTAGACGCGCGGCGGGATCTGCGCCATCACCACCATGATAATTAGACCCATGGCGATCTGGCCGATTTTGCGCTCCATCATCCCGATGTCCTGGCCGCTGGCGCTCCAGATAACCAGCGCGCTGTAAACCAGCAGAGCCAGCAGGATCAGCAGCATGGCTGGGTCGATGTGGATTTTGTCCCACAGCGATTTTTTATTTGGATTATCCGTCATGATTATTGGTCCTCCGCCGCAGCGGCGGCCGGGTTTTCAGCCGGCAGTTCGGTGTTGTTATCACCCAGCATAATGTGGTCAAGGATCTGGCGCATGATGGTCCCTACTGCAGGCCCGGCACCGCCGTTCTCGAGAATCATCGCCACCGCGACCTGCGGGTTGTCATAAGGAGCAAACGCCGTCATCAGCTTATGGTCACGCAGACGTTCAGCAATGCGGTGCGCGTTATAGGTTTCATTGGCCTTAAGACCAAACACCTGCGCAGTACCGGACTTCGCCGCCACTTTGTACGGCGTCCCGGCGAAATACTTGTGTGCGGTACCGTTCGGGCGGTTTGCCACGCCGTACATACCGTCTTTCGCAATTTCCCAGAAGCCTGAATGTATGTCACCCACCGGGGCTTCATGCGGCTGGTTCCACGGCACTTTTTTGCCGTCTTCAACCGTACTCTGCAGCAGATGCGGCACTTTCACCACGCCGTCATTGATGAGGATCATCATGGCTTTGTTCATCTGAAGCGGCGTTGCCGTCCAGTAGCCCTGACCGATACCCACCGGAATGGTGTCGCCCTGATACCACGGTTTTTTAAAGCGCTTCAGCTTCCATTCGCGCGTCGGCATGTTGCCGGAGCGTTCTTCTGCAAGGTCAACGCCGGTATAGTGCCCGTAGCCGAATTTGCTCATCCATTCTGACAGGCGGTCGATCCCCATGTCATACGCCACCTGATAGAAGAAGGTATCCGCAGACTCCTCCAGCGATTTGGTGACGTTCAGATGACCGTGGCCCCATTTTTTCCAGTCACGATAGCGCTTATCTGAACCCGGCAGCTGCCACCAGCCTGGGTCAAACAGGCTGGTATTACGGTTGATGACGCCGGCACTCAGCGCAGAAACCGCGACGTACGGTTTAACCGTTGATGCCGGCGGGTAAACCCCTTGCGTTGCACGGTTCACCAGCGGCGTGTTCGGATCGTTCAGCAGACCGGAATAGTCTTTACTGGATATGCCGTCAACGAAGAGGTTCGGGTCATAGCTAGGCATGGAGACCATCGCCAGGATGCCGCCGGTACGAGGATCGGTGACCACAACGGCTGCACGACTGCCCGCCAGCAGGGTTTCAATATACTGCTGAAGCTTGAGGTCGAGCGTCAGATAGACGTCATGCCCCGCCTGAGGCGGCACTTCTTTCAGCTGGCGGATCACGCGGCCACGGTTGTTAACCTCAACCTCTTCATAGCCGGTTTGCCCGTGCAGAACGTCTTCGTAGTAACGTTCGATCCCCAGCTTACCGATATCGTGCGTTGCGGCGTAGTTGGCCAGCTTGCCGTCTTTATCAAGACGGTCAACGTCTTTGTCGTTAATCTTGGAAACGTAGCCAATCACATGCGTCAGCGCGGAGCCGTAGGGATAGTAGCGACGCTTATAGCCCTTCACTTCCACGCCGGGGAAACGGTACTGGTTCACCGCAAAGCGGGCCACCTGGACTTCCGTCAGATTGGTTTTAACCGGAATGGAGGTAAAACGGTGAGAGCGGGCGCGCTCTTTTTTGAAGGCGGCGATATCGTCATCGTTAAGGTCGACAACGCTCTTTAGCGCTTCCAGCGTATCCTGAACGTTATCGACTTTTTCCGGCATCATCTCGATTTGATAGATGGTGCGGTTTAGCGCCAGCGGGGTGCCGTTACGATCGTAAATAATGCCGCGGCTGGGTGCGATAGGCACCAGCTTAATACGGTTTTCGTTTGAACGCGTCTGGTAGTCGGTAAAGCGGACAATTTGCAGATTATAAAGGTTGGCGATCAGCACGCCGGTAAGCAGCAAAATCCCGGTAAAGGCGACCAGCGCCCGGCGCACAAACAGCGCGGACTCAGCCGTATAGTCGCGAAAAGAATTCTGTAGTTTCATCCGCTGCTTAATCTACCCTGGTCAGTCATTACTCGCGGTGATAGGGGTGGTTGGTAGTAATGCTCCACGCGCGATACAGGCTTTCAGCCACCAGTACCCGAACGAGCGGATGGGGAAGCGTCAGCGCGGAGAGGGACCAACTTTGTTCAGCCGCCGCTTTGCAGGCAGGGGATAACCCTTCTGGCCCGCCAATCAACAGACTGACGTCACGGCCATCCTGCTTCCAGCGCTCCAGTTCTTGCGCCAGCTGCGGCGTATCCCAGGGTTTACCTGGAATATCGAGGGTGACGATGCGGTTCTTGCCTGCGGCAGCCAGCATCAGTTCGCCCTCTTTATCGAGAATACGTTTGATATCAGCGTTCTTGCCGCGCTTACCGGCGGGAATTTCCACCAGCTCGAACGGCATGTCTTTTGGAAAACGACGCAGATATTCAGTAAAACCGGTTTGTACCCAGTCCGGCATTTTGGTGCCGACGGCGACCAGCTGCAACTTCACGCATTAACCCCAGAGTTTTTCCAGCTCATACAGGCGACGGCTCTCGTCCTGCATGACGTGGACAATCACATCGCCGAGGTCGACTACCACCCAGTCAGCCGTCGCTTCACCTTCAACGCCCAGCGGCAACAGCCCTGCTGCACGCGATTCCTGAACCACGTGATCGGCAATCGAAACAACATGACGCGTCGATGTACCGGTGCAGATGATCATGCAGTCGGTAATACTGGATTTACCCTTAACGTCGATAGCGATGATGTCCTGACCTTTCAGGTCATCAATTTTGTCAATAACAAAATCCTGGAGTGCTTTACCCTGCAAGTTTTCCCCCTGGGTGAATGAGATTGTAAAACTTTGAATTCGTAGCCAGACAGTATACCTGAACTCACGCCTGTGTCGGGACAAATGTCTCCGGTCGGGCTTCAGAAGGCGGGTATCATCCCACCCTCCGCCTGAGATTGCATCGCCATTTTTGTAAAACAATTTCTGTAAAGCAATTATCGGCGGGAAAGTCTGGCAGCGGAGAATAACAGTATGGCTTACCCTGTCAAGGCAGGATAAACAATAAGCCCCTTTTTATGCCCTCCGGCTATTCATCTGCGCTTTTCTGATACAAACCGTGCGCATGGATATAGGCTAACACCGGTGCGGGGAGCAGATCGTCACAGGCTAAACCCTGCTGTAAACGCTCACGAATGAGGGTCGCAGAGATATCGAACCACGGCGTTTCCGCAAGATAGATCTTCCCGGCAGGCTGATTATGAAGATCTTCAACATTATCGGTGAGATGGTCTTCCAGCCACTGCTGGTACTGCGCTTCGCGCATGGTCAGCGGATAGCCCGGACGGCGGCAGACCAGCAGGTGGCTGTTCTCCAGAATAGTTTCATACTGATGCCATGTGGGGAAATTCAGCAGGGAATCCTGGCCGATGATAAACGCCAGCGGCTGGTCTGGCCCTTGTTCGGCGCGCCACTCCTGAAGCGTCTGAGATGTCCAGGAGGGTGTGTCGCGACGCAGCTCACGCTCGTCAAGTCGGAAGAGGGGTTTATCCGCAATGGCAAGGGCAAGCATCTCTTTTCGCTGCTCGCTGGTCGCCTCGGGCTGTGGACGATGGGGCGGGACATTGTTGGGCATAATGGTGACGCGCTGAAGGCCGATCAGATTCGCCAGAATTTCAACCGGCTTCAGATGCCCGTAATGTACCGGGTCGAAGGTGCCGCCATATAAGGCCTGTAAAGAATGCATGCTATCCATCAATAAAAACGTCTGCCAGCGCCTTGTGGCAGAGCAGCAGAGAAAGGCTTTCCAGCTCCGCCCACACCGACTGGCCGTAATCTTGTTTTAACGTGAGCTCTGCGCGCATCAGAAGCTGTACAGCCTGACGAAGCTGTTCCTGACTCAGGCGGTTGACGGCCTCGGTGGTCAAAGCCCGGCGATTTTGCCACACGCGGTGTTTATCAAACAGCGAACGCAGCGGCGTATGGGCAGACTGACGCTTGAGCGTAATCAGCAGCAGTAATTCGCGCTGCAGCGTACGCAGCAGAATAACGGGTTCGCTCCCTTCGAGACGCAGCTGTTGCAGAATATGCAGGGCGCGTTTGCTTTTCGCCGACAGCAGCGCGTCCACCCAGTGGAACGGCGTGAAGTGTGCCGCGTCGTTAACGGCCTGCTCGACGCGCGGCAAGGTCAGCTTGCCATCCGGCCAGAGCAGGGAGAGTCTGTCCAGCGCCTGTGCCAGTGCAAGCAGATTGCCTTCATAGCAGTAGCAGAGCAGTTGGTTCGCCGCATCATCCAGCTCAAGGTTGTTCTGCTTCGCTCTCGCTGCGACCCATTTTGGCAGATGCGCCTGTTCAGGCGTCTGACAGGTGACCTGCACTGCGTGGGCTGCGAGTTGTGTGAACCACGCCGCGTTTTCCTGCGCTTTGGTGAGCTTGTTACCGCGCACAATCAGCAGCAGATCGCTGTGAAGCAGGCTGACCAGCGTGGCCAGCTGTTCATTGATGGCCGCGTTAGGGCCGTTCTCCGGCAGCAGGATCTGAATAGTCTGGCGCGACGCAAAAAGGCTCATCGCCTGACAGAGTGAGAAGAGGGCATTCCAGTCGGTGCTGTTATCCAGCTGGACGGTGTGGTGTTCATCAAAGCCCTGAGAAGCGGCCTCATGCCGCACGGCATCAAGGCTTTCCTGAAGTAATAACGGATCGTTTCCAAGAAGCAGATACGCCGCGCGCAGCCCTTCTTTGAGCTGCGCGCGGAGTTGTTCAGGATACAGCCTGATCATCATTTACCCAGAGAGTTAGCAGCAGGAAGCGTGCCGGCAACCGGTTTTTCAACAATGTCAGAGCCTTGTTTGGTAGACGCTGCAATACTTGGCAGTTTACGGATCAGCTGTTCCGCCGCCTTGTCGTACATTTCGTTGATGATAATCTGCTGTTCGGCATCTTTTGCCAGCGCCGTCTGCGGGTTATCGAAGAACGAACGGTACACTTTCGTGCTGATCGGATAGATGTCTTTACCCGGGATCAGGACCGCTGCGCTGACCGTCAGCACCATCTGATATTCAGCTGTACGGCCATCCTGGAAGATAGAAGCGGTATCTCTCGACAGACCTCCTCCTATAATACGCAGAGACGGTACATCCTGGCGCAGCGTTTGTTTCTCAACAAGCTCAACGCCGTTCAGACGCAGCTGATTACGAATTGCCCGGCTGAGTGGGCCATTCGGATCTGATGAGTCGAAAATCATCGTTTTCATCTCAGCAGGCACCGCCGTGGTATTGCGCAGGTGCCATCCGCAGCCAGCGGTGACAAGCACCGCCAGTGATAAGAGTATTGTTGCCAGTTGTCGCACGTTTCCTCCCGCGCTTAGCCAACGACCAGATTGAGCAGTTTACCCGGTACGTAGATCACTTTACGTACGGTAACGCCCTCAAGATATTTTGCGACCAGAGGTTCCTGACCCGCGCGCTCGCGAACCTGTTCTTCGGTTGCATCGACCGCCACGGTAATTTTACCGCGGACTTTACCGTTCACCTGAACCACTACCAGCGTCGTGTTTTCCACCATCGCTGCTTCGTCAGCCTGCGGCCACGGCGCGTTGTCGATATCTCCTTCGCCTTTCAGCTCCTGCCACAGGGTGAAGCTAACGTGTGGAGTGAACGGGTTCAGCATGCGAACAACAGCCAGCAGTGCTTCACGCATTAAGGCGCGATCCTGCTCACCGTCCTGCGGGGCTTTCGCCAGCTTGTTCATCAGTTCCATAATAGCCGCAATTGCGGTATTGAAGGTCTGACGACGACCAATATCATCGGTTACTTTTGCAATCGTTTTATGAACATCACGACGCAGCGCCTGCTGATCTTCAGTCAGTGCGGCGGCGTTCAACGCTGGGGCATCACCCAGAGCAGTATGTTCATAAACCAGTTTCCAGACGCGTTTCAGGAAACGGTTAGCGCCTTCAACGCCAGATTCCTGCCACTCCAGAGTCATATCAGCCGGAGAGGCAAACATCATGAACAGACGAACGGTGTCAGCACCGTAGCGCTCAACCATCACCTGTGGGTCGATACCGTTGTTTTTCGACTTGGACATCTTGCTCATGCCGGTATAAACCAGTTCATGACCTTCGGCGTCTTTCGCCTTCACGATACGGCCTTTCTCGTCGCGCTCGACAATGGCATCAACCGGAGAAACCCAGTTACGCTCGCCGTTGGCGCCGACGTAATAGAATGCATCTGCCAGCACCATGCCCTGACACAGCAGCTGTTTGGCCGGTTCGTCAGAGTTCACCATGCCCGCATCGCGCATCAGCTTGTGGAAGAAGCGGAAGTAGAGCAGGTGCATGATGGCGTGTTCAATGCCGCCGATGTAGATATCTACCGGCAGCCAGTAGTTTGCCGCTTTGGAATCCAGCATGCCTTCCTGATACTGCGGGCAGGTGTAGCGCGCATAGTACCAGGATGACTCCATAAAGGTGTCAAAGGTGTCGGTTTCACGCAGCGCAGGCTGACCGTTGACGGTGGTTTTTGCCCACTCAGGATCGGCTTTGATCGGGCTGGTGATGCCGTCCATGACGACGTCTTCCGGCAGGATCACCGGGAGCTGATCTTCCGGCGTTGGCATCACGGTGCCATCTTCCAGCGTCACCATTGGGATTGGTGCACCCCAGTAACGCTGACGGGATACGCCCCAGTCGCGCAGACGGAAGTTAACCTTACGCTCACCCACGCCCAGAGAGGCCAGCTTATCGGCGATGGCATTGAAGCCCTCTTCGAAGCTCAGACCGCTGAACTCGCCGGAGTTGAACAAGGTCCCTTTTTCGGTCAGCGCTTGTTCAGACAGGTCTGGTTCTGAACCGTCAGCCGCCAGGATAACAGGCTTGATGGTCAGGCCATATTTGGTGGCAAATTCGTAGTCGCGCTGATCGTGACCCGGAACGGCCATCACGGCGCCCGTGCCGTATTCCATCAGTACGAAGTTGGCGGCCCAGACAGGGATCGCTTCGCCCGTCAGCGGGTGAATGGCTTTAAAGCCGGTATCAACGCCTTTTTTCTCCATCGTTGCCATATCGGCTTCGGCCACTTTGGTGTTGCGGCATTCGTCGATGAAGGTAGCCAGTTCCGGATTGTTTTCCGCTGCTTTCTGCGCCAGCGGGTGACCTGCGGCCACGGCCAGGTAGGTCGCGCCCATGAAGGTGTCCGGGCGGGTGGTGTAGACGGTCAGGGTCTGGTCGTAGTTCTCAACGTTGAAGGTGATTTCCACGCCTTCGGAACGGCCGATCCAGTTGCGCTGCATGGTCTTAACGGTATCTGGCCAGTGGTCCAGGTTATCCAGATCGTTCAGCAGCTCATCAGCATAAGCGGTGATTTTGATAAACCACTGCGGGATCTCTTTACGCTCTACTTTGGTGTCACAGCGCCAGCAGCAGCCATCAATAACCTGTTCGTTCGCGAGAACGGTCTGGTCGTTCGGGCACCAGTTAACGGCAGAGGTCTTCTTATACACCAGCCCTTTTTTGTACAGCTCGGTGAAGAACTTCTGCTCCCAGCGATAGTATTCG
The DNA here is from genome assembly GCF_004006055.1 of Enterobacter sp. N18-03635. Taxonomy (NCBI): domain Bacteria; kingdom Pseudomonadati; phylum Pseudomonadota; class Gammaproteobacteria; order Enterobacterales; family Enterobacteriaceae; genus Enterobacter; species Enterobacter sp. N18-03635. Next base: position 1,257,119 of record NZ_CP034769.1, read on the forward strand.
GGGGTACAGGTTGCCAGCTCGCGGCTCCAGTCATAGCCAAAGCCCAGCATTTTGAGCTGGTTTTTCATGTACGCGATGTTGTCGTACGTCCACGGTGCCGGTGCGGTGTTGTTTTTGACCGCTGCGCCTTCCGCAGGAAGACCGAACGCATCCCAGCCGATAGGCTGGAGCACGTTTTTGCCGAGCATGCGCTGGTAACGCGCAATCACATCGCCGATGGTGTAGTTACGCACGTGGCCCATGTGTAGTCGACCAGAAGGATAGGGAAGCATCGACAGGCAGTAATACTTCTCTTTGCTCTCGTCTTCGGTTACTTCAAAGGTGCGCTTCTCGTCCCAGTGTTGCTGGACTTTTGATTCTATCTCTTCCGGGCGGTATTGCTCTTGCATGGCAGCCAGTGGTCCTGTTTTCAATACAGCTACAAATGTAGCCAATGGATGTGGTAATTCAGATCCGCATAGCATAGCCCAAACGCCCGCGTCAAAACAGCCTTTCGCACAAATGCGCTTTGCAGGAATTTACCGGGTCTGTGCTTCACCTGACAAAGCGGCGGTGAAATAAGGTCTATTATTAGAAATAGTTACTTACCCGGGAGGCAAAATGATGAACAAGGTTGCTCAATTTTACCGCGAACTGGTGGCGACACTGACGGAACGGCTGCGTAACGGCGAGCGCGATATCGATGCGCTGGTGGAGCAGGCGCGTGCCCGCGTGTCGCAAACGGGTGAGTTAACGCGAACCGAAGTGGAAGAGGTGACGCGTGCCGTGCGTCGCGATCTGGAGGAGTTCGCGCGCAGCTACCAGGAGAGCCAGGAGGAGGTCACGGACAGCGTTTTCATGCGGGTGATCAAAGAGAGCCTGTGGCAGGAGCTGGCCGATATCACGGATAAAACGCAGCTGGAGTGGCGCGAGGTCTTTCAAGATTTGAACCACCACGGTGTGTACCACAGCGGTGAGGTGGTCGGGCTGGGAAATCTGGTGTGCGAGAATTGCCACCACCATATTGCGGTGTATACGCCGGAGGTTCTGCCGCTATGTCCGAAATGCGGCCACGATCAGTTCCAGCGTCGGCCGTTTGAGCCCTAGGTAAAGCGCAGGTTTGCGCCCTCTCCCTGTGGGAGAGGGCCGGGGTGAGGGCATCAGGCCGCACTACGCACTATAGTAAGCCAGCCTCTCCGCCAGCAAATCCACAAACGCCTCCCGGTCAATATCCACCATCACCGTAGTATTCGGCTTATTTCCCGTCAGAGAGTAGTAGTCCACCACCGTCATGCCCTGGGTGTATTTCCCCTGCGTTTCGACGCCAACCCATCTGTGAACCGTAGTAAACATCTCCGGTTTTAACAGCCAGGCAATGGTGCACGGATCGTGCAGCGGCGCGCCGTGGAAGCCCCACTTCTCGGCTTTGTGATACTCCATAAAGAAGTCGAGCAGCTCAGCCACGGTTGTCGCGACCGGATTACCCACGGCACGGAAGCGCTCAATGTCGTCTGCCATAATCTGTGCGCGATGGGTCACGTCCAGCCCTGCCATCACAACTGGTAAGCCTGACTGGAACACAATCTCCGCCGCTTCCGGGTCGACAAAAATGTTGAATTCTGCGGACGGCGTCCAGTTTCCCAGCCCCATGGCTCCGCCCATGATGACGATACGGGCGATTTTACCGTGCAGTTCAGGATGGCAGTTCAGCAGCAGCGCGACGTTGGTTTGCGGTCCCGTTGCCACCAGCGTGACGGGCTCCGCGCTCTCGCGCAGCACCTTCGCCATCAGCTCCACGGCGGTACAGTTTTGCGGCGTAAAGCCCGGCTCCGGCAGTGCCGGACCGTCCAGCCCGCTTTCACCATGCACGTTATCCGCGATAATTAATTCACGCATCAGGGGCTTGAGGGCGCCACCGGCGACGGGAATATCGGTGCGCCCAAGCAGCGTCAGCATGCGCAAAACGTTACGCAGGGTTTTATCCGGCGTCTGGTTTCCGGCGGAAGAGGTGACGGCTTTGACGTCGAGTTCGGGGGAGGCAAATGCAAGAACGAGCGCGATCGCGTCATCATGACCCGGATCGCAATCGAAAATGATGGGTTGTGCCATAGCGTTCTCCATTCATAGCGTTATTTTGTGACAAGGTTAACGCTGCAATGTGACGCCGAATAGATAAAGAGAGTTAAAGCGTGAAGCAGTGCGCAATCCGCAGATTGCGCACCGGGAAGATTAATGCAGGATTTTGGCGAGGAAATCTTTCGCACGTTCAGATTTCGGGTTGGCGAAGAACTCCTCTTTCGGAGAATCTTCGACAATTTTCCCTTCGTCCATAAAGATCACGCGGTTGGCCACCTTACGGGCGAAGCCCATTTCGTGGGTCACAACCATCATGGTCATCCCTTCGTGCGCCAGCTCGACCATCACGTCCAGCACTTCGTTGATCATCTCTGGATCGAGCGCCGACGTTGGCTCATCAAACAGCATCGCCACCGGATCCATGCACAGCGCGCGGGCGATCGCCACACGCTGCTGTTGGCCGCCGGAGAGCTGCGCCGGGAACTTATCGGCATGCGCCGAGAGCCCAACGCGTTCCAGGAGCTTAAGGCCTTTCTCGCGCGACGCTTTTTTATCACGCTTTAGCACTTTTACCTGAGCCAGCGTCAGGTTCTCAATAATGGAGAGGTGTGGGAACAGCTCAAAATGCTGGAACACCATGCCAACGTGAGAGCGAAGCTGGGCGAGGTTGGTTTTCTTGTCGTTGACTTTGGTGCCGTTGACGACGATCTCACCCTGCTGGACCGGCTCCAGTCCGTTAACGGTTTTGATCAGCGTCGATTTACCGGAACCGGACGGCCCGCACACCACTACCACATCACCTTTTTTTACCTCGGTGGAGCAGTCGGTCAGCACCTGAAAGTGCCCATACCATTTAGAAACATTTTTCAGGGAAATCATTATACCGTCCTTTTCTTCAGCCAGCTGACCAACAGCGACGCGCTTAAACTAATCACAAAATAGACCGCACCCGCAAAGAGCACCATCTCAACCTGCGTACCATCACGTTCACCGATGGTTGACGCGGTACGGAAGAAGTCTGCCAGACTCAGAACGTAGACCAGCGAGGTATCCTGGAACAACACGATACCCTGGGTAAGCAGGAGCGGAACCATGGCGCGAAACGCCTGCGGCAGAATAATGAGCTGCATGGACTGCCAGTGCGTCATCCCCAGCGCCAGCGCGGCGCTGGATTGCCCGCGGGAGATACTCTGAATGCCCGCTCGGATAATCTCAGAGTAGTAAGCGGCCTCAAACATCGAGAACGCCACCATCGCCGAGATCAGACGGATATCGGTTTTCGGCGACAGCCCCAGTACGTTTTGCAGGAAGCCGGGCACGATCAGGTAAAACCACAACAGCACCATCACCAGCGGGATGGAACGGAACACGTTAACGTAGGCGGTCGCAAACCATGCGAGCGGCTTAAAGCTCGACAGGCGCATGACGGCCAGCAGGGTGCCCCAGACGATACCGACGATGATGGCAATGACGGTGATTTTTAAGGTAATCATCAGTCCATCAAGCAGGTAAGGCATGGATGGAACGACAGAACTCCAGTCAAATTCGTACATTATTTGCCCCCCACGTTGCCCGGCAGGCGAATTTTGCGTTCAACCAGGTTCATCACCAGCATGATGAAAGCGTTAATCAGAACATACGCGAGCGTGATCGCGGTGAAGGATTCCCACGCGTGAGCGGAGTAATCCAGCAGTTTGCCCGCCTGCGCGGCCATATCGACCAGGCCGATAGTCGAGGCGATGGCCGAGTTTTTCACCAGGTTCATCATCTCTGAGGTCATCGGTGGAACGATAACGCGGTAGGCGTTTGGCAGCAGCACGTAGCGGTAGGTTTGGGGCAGCGTCAGGCCCATCGCCAGGCCCGCATTTTTTTGTCCGCGCGGCAATGACTGAATGGCGGCACGCACCTGCTCGCAAACGCGCGCAGCGGTAAACAGCCCCAGACACATCATGGAGGAGACAAAGAACTGCACGTTCGGATCCAGTTCCGACTTGAACCACATGCCAATATTTTCCGGCAGCAGTTCCGGGATAACCAGATACCAGGTAAAGAATTGCACGATCAGCGGAACGTTACGGAACAGTTCCACATACAGGGTGCCAAGTGTTGAAAGAAAGCGGTTAGGGACGGTGCGCAGAATACCGAACAAAGAACCGACAAGAAACGCGATAATCCACGCCGTTATCGATAATGCCACGGTGACCTGAAAGCCGCTCCACAGCCAGCCAAGATAGGTGGTGTTGCCGAACGGGGCTTGTTGCAGGAATATGCCCCAGTTCCAGTCGATTGACATAATAAACTCCAGAAAAAAAAGGGTAGCAGCGCTACCCTCGAAGATTGGTGAGAAGCTCATTTTTCGCGCTGAGTGGGGAACGACCACTCAACGTATAGTCTGTCCATGCTTCCCGACAATCGAGAGGGCAGGAGATCCCGCCCCTGTTGTTCTAATTAGTTAAGAGCCTTGTCATTTGGAGATTTGAACAGCGCTTTCATGTCGTCAGACAGTTCAAAATTCATGTTCAGGTTTTTCGGTGGAATCGGGTTCTTGAACCATTTGTCGAACCATTTTTCCGCTTCGCCGGAGGTCTGCACCTGAGCGATGGTGTCATCGATCAGCTTTTTAAACTGCGGATCGTCTTTACGCAGCATACAGCCGTAGGCTTCTTTCGACTGCGCGGTACCGACGATATCCCAGTTGTCTGGTTTTTTCGCTTTCGCACGCTCGCCCGCCAGCAGGGCGTCATCCATCATAAACGCGACGGCGCGACCGCTTTCCAGGGTACGGAAGGAGTCGCCATGGTCTTTCGCGCTGATGATGCGCATGTCCATTTTCTTCTCGTCGTTCAGCTTGTGGAGCAGCACTTCTGACGTGGTACCGGAGGTCACGACAACCGCTTTACCTTTCAGGTCAGCGAAGTCTTTGATCTCACCGCCTTTCTTCGTCAGCAGGCGGGTACCCACGACAAAGATGGTGTCAGAGAAAGCAGCCTGTTTCTGACGCTCCAGGTTGTTAGTGGTGGAGCCACACTCGAAGTCAAAGGTGCCGTTTTGCAGCAGTGGAATACGGTTCTGTGAAGTGATTGGGATCAGCTTCACCTGCAGGTCAGGTTTGTTCAGCTTTTTCTTCACGGCTTCAACGATGGCGTTGGAGTAATCCTGTGAATAGCCCACGACTTTTTGCGTGTTGTCGTAGTAAGAGAACGGGACAGAAGATTCACGGTGGCCGACCACGATAACGCCGTTTTTGGCAATCTTGTCGAGAGTACTGCCTGCTGCAGGCGCATCTTCAGCGTGAACCACGCCTGCAGACATTCCCATAACCAGCATTGCTGTGGCCAGTTTACGTAATTGCATACCCAACTCCTTTTTTATCAGCGCCAGCGACGCATTGATACCCATTGTGATGTTGTTATATCTCGCGCAATGCGAGTGCAGTGTTATGCAAGCTTGTTAACATTTAGTCTGGCTTAATGTAAAGATTTTGCTGCGTTATTGTTTATTTTTGCGAAGCGCGCCGCACCATTCAGAGGCAAATATCTCCCGTTGCACCGTTACGGTGCTACCGGTGATCTACGCTGGTGCGACAAAGTTGCACGTTAAGCCAAACTGCGTTTACCTGAATAAACAAAGCAATAGGCGTGCCAGTTTTAAGATTTGGGAGGGATTGCCGGGTAAGGCGTAGCCGCCACCCGGCAACAGAAGGGAAGGTTATTTACGACGCTGGCGCAGGCTCATCAGCACCGCGCCAAAGCCGAATAGCGCGGTCAGGATCCACAGCGGCCAGTTGCCGGTGCGCGCATATGGCGTCAGCCCGGTGGTTGGCGTGACATTCGTGGTCAGCACCTCTCGGGTAAACTGCGGGATCATCGCCTGGATTTCACCCTGCGGACCAATCACGGCGGTGATGCCATTGTTGGTGCTGCGCAGCAGCGGACGCGCCAGCTCCAGAGAGCGCATACGTGCCATCTGGAAGTGCTGCCACGGGCCGATAGACTTACCAAACCAGGCATCGTTGGAGATGGTCAGCAGATAGTCTGTATCAGGGCGGAAGTTATCGCGCACCTGCTCGCCGAGGATGATTTCGTAGCAGATAGCCGCCGTCAGGGCTGCGCCGTGCGCGTGCAGCTGAGGCTGTACGTACGGGCCGCGGCTGAAGGAGGACATCGGCAGGTCGAAGAACGGGGCCAGCGGGCGCAGAATCGACTCCAGCGGGACAAATTCACCGAACGGCACCAGATGGTTCTTGTTGTACCGGTCAGTGGAGTGGTAGCTGTATTCGCTGTCTTTTCCGAGCGTAATGATGGTGTTGTAGGTGTCGTAGCGGTTCTGCTGATTCAGACGCGCATCGACAATCCCGGTGATTAGCGTGCTGCCACGCGAGAGCAGCAGGTCGTTCATCATGTTGAGGAACGGCTGCTGATTGATTTCCAGATCGGGAATGGCAGACTCCGGCCAGATAATCAGCTGCGATTTGCCCATCACCTCTTCGGTGGCGTTGGCGTAGATCTTCAGCGTGTTCAGCAGCTCTTTCTCGTCCCACTTCATAGACTGCGGGATATTCCCCTGCACCATGGAAACCTGCATGGCGCGCGCGGGCTCAGGCGTGAACCACTGGATATAGCGCAGCGGGAAGGGAAGGGCGAACAGCACCAGTGCCATAACCAGAGGCTTCCAGCCGCGCGTGACCAGCGCCAGGACCAGCAGGCCGCTCACCACCATCAGCAGGAAGTTGATGGTCTCAACGCCCATTACCGGCGCCAGACCTTTAAGCGGGCCGTCAATCTGACTGTAGCCGAACTGCAGCCACGGGAAGCCGGTCAGCACCCAGCCGCGCAGGAATTCGGTGATCTGCCAGACCACCGGCGCGGCAATGGCGACGCGTAGCCAGCTGGTTTTGGGCCACAGGCGAGAAAGGATGCCGGCGAACAGACCGGTATAAAGCGAGAGATACGCGGCGAGCAGTACCACCAGGAAGACGTTTACCGGGCCAGGCATACCGCCAAACTGGGCGATGCTGACGTAGACCCAGTTAATACCTGAGCCAAACAGCCCCAGTCCCCAGAAGTAGCCGATAGCGGCAGCCTGTACCGGACGACGGTTCAGGGTCAGACCCTGAAGCCCCATCAGGGAGAGAATGGCCGCGGGCCAGATATCGTAAGGAGAAAAAGCCAGCGTACCGCTGGCTCCGAGTAACAGCGCCAGCAGCAAACGGACGCGCTGGCGTTCAAGCAATGGGGCAAATGCCATTTACATTAATCTTCCAGTTTTGGCACCGGTGAGTCGTCCGGCGTTCTGACGTGAACCTGTATAATACGTCGGCTGTCGGCCATGGCTACTTTGAACTGGTAACCGTCGATGTCAACGGTCTCACCGCGCGCCGGGAGATGACCAAAGGCCTGCATCACCAGCCCGCCAATGGTATCGACCTCTTCATCGCTGAAGTGGGTCCCGAAGGCGTCGTTGAAGTCCTCAATGGAGGCCAGCGCGCGCACGGTCCAGGTGTGGCGGCTGAGCTGACGGAAGTCGATATCCTCTTCTTCGTCGTACTCGTCTTCGATTTCGCCCACGATCAGCTCAAGGATATCCTCGATCGTGACCAGACCGGAGACGCCACCAAATTCATCAATAACAATCGCCATGTGGTAACGCTGAGAGCGAAACTCTTTCAGCATCCGATCCACACGTTTACTTTCCGGCACAACCACGGCCTGGCGTAACACTTTTTCCATGCTGAAGGCTTCGGCATCGCTGCGCATAAACGGCAGCAGATCTTTCGCCATCAAAATCCCTTCGATGTGATCTTTGTCTTCGCTGATGACCGGGAAACGCGAGTGGGCGGATTCGATGATGACATCGAGGCACTCGTCCAGGGTCTGGTTACGTTTCAGGGTGATCATCTGCGAGCGGGGGATCATGATATCGCGAACGCGCTGGTCGGCGATGTCCATAACCCCTTCGAGCATTTCGCGCGTATCTTCATCGATAAGGTCGTTCTGCCCGGAATCACGAATCAGCTCCAGCAGTTCATCACGGTTTTTGGGTTCGCCGTGGAAAAGCTGGTTCAGAATGAGGGAGAAAAATCCCTTTTTACTGGTTGTCGTGTCGCTACTGTGTGAATTGTCGTCGCTCATGGCGTTTGTTAAGGGTTCTCTTGTTAGTTCAACGTATACAGCCACGCGATATCCTTTCGTGGCGGCAGGGGAGTCAGTCAGGTGACGGACTATTCTTTCTCGGCAATGTACGGATCCTCATAGCCCAGAGCAAGCATTATCTCTGTCTCGAGGGACTCCATCTCTTCCGCTTCGTCATCTTCAATGTGATCGTAGCCGAGCAGATGCAGACTGCCGTGTACCACCATATGCGCCCAGTGGGCCTCAAGCGGCTTTTGCTGCTCTTTGGCTTCCTGTTCAACCACCTGACGGCAGATGATCAGATCGCCCAGCAGCGGCATCTCAATGCCCGGAGGCGCTTCGAACGGGAAAGAGAGCACGTTGGTCGGCTTATCTTTCCCGCGATAGGTCAGGTTAAGCTCATGGCTTTCCGCTTCATCCACCAGGCGAATCGTAACTTCTGATTCTTCCTGAAACTGAGGAATAACGGCATCCAGCCATTTCTGAAACTGTGCCTCATCTGGCATGCCGGAATTGTCTTCACAGGCCAGCTGTAAATCGAGGATCACCTGACTCATTTCTGTTCTTGCTCCTGCGCTTCGCGCTTACGTTCTGCGGCCAGTTCGGCCTTACGCTTCTGATCCGCCTCTTCCCAGGCTTCATAGGCGTTTACGATACGCGCGACCACCGGGTGGCGTACCACGTCTTCACTGTGGAAGAAGTTAAAGCTGATTTCGTCGACCTCGGCCAGCACCTCGATGGCGTGGCGCAGGCCGGATTTGGTGCTGCGCGGCAGGTCGATCTGGGTGACGTCGCCGGTGATGACCGCTTTCGAGTTAAAGCCGATACGCGTCAGGAACATTTTCATCTGTTCGATGGTGGTGTTCTGGCTTTCATCAAGAATGATGAACGCATCGTTCAGCGTACGGCCGCGCATGTAGGCGAGCGGGGCCACTTCGATAACGTTACGCTCAATGAGCTTCTCGACCTTCTCAAAGCCCAGCATTTCGAACAGCGCATCGTATAAAGGACGCAGATACGGGTCGACCTTCTGGCTCAGATCGCCCGGCAGGAAGCCCAGCTTTTCGCCCGCTTCAACGGCCGGACGGGTCAGCAGAATTCGACGGATCTCCTGGCGTTCCAGCGCATCGACCGCCGCGGCAACGGCCAGATAGGTTTTACCCGTGCCCGCCGGCCCCACCCCGAAGGTGATGTCGTGGTCGAGGATATTGGCGATGTACTGTGCCTGGTTTGGCGTACGCGGCTTAATGACGCCACGTTTCGTCTTGATATTGATTGCCTTACCGTAGTCCGGAACGCTTTCCGCGCTTTGCTCAAGCACGCGCGCCTCTTTAATGGCGAGGTGAATTTGTTCCGGTTCGATATCCTGAATTTCGCCGCGCATGGGGGATGTATCCACATACAGGCTACGCAGAATGTCCGCAGCGGCGTTGACGCAGATAGGGCGCCCGGTAAGTTTGAAATGATTATCGCGACGATTGATTTCGATACCGAGACGTCGCTCCAGTTGTTTGATGTTGTCATCAAACGGCCCGCACAGGCTCAGCAGGCGAGCGTTGTCTGCTGGCTCAAGGCTAATTTCACGCGTATCTATGTTCAAACTGTTCCTCTTTAATTGGTTAACTGACCCGCTGCCACACGGCGCAATAAAACGGTCATTACCGAAATTATTCACGCCACAGAATAAAGGCGCAAGCGTTGCGGAAGATATTGGGGACGATGAGAGGAAATACAAGGCCTGCCGGAAGGGCAGGCCAGAAGGATTATGGCTGGTAAATCCCAACGCCAGAATCATTTTCTTTGCGAGTACGAGAGATGACGGATTCCGGTGACTCGGCAATACGCAGGCCCATTTCGTCCTCGGTGCGGACCACTTTCGCGCGCAGCGAGTTGGTCAGCACTTCGATAATCTCGACGTCCACAAACTTACCGATCATATCCGGGGTGCCTTCAAAGTTCACCACGCGATTATTTTCGGTACGACCAGAGAGTTCCATAATGCTCTTGCGGGAGGTGCCTTCCACCAGAATGCGCTGAACGGTGCCGAGCATGCGGCGGCTCCAGGCGTTGGCCTGCTGGTTAATACGCTCCTGCAGAATATACAGACGCTGCTTTTTCTCTTCTTCCGGCACATCGTCAACCATATCGGCCGCCGGTGTCCCTGGACGCGCAGAGAAGATGAAGCTGTAGCTGACGTCAAAATTCACTTCACCGATGAGCTTCATGGTGCGCTCGAAGTCATCAGCGGTTTCGCCAGGGAAGCCGACGATAAAGTCAGAGCTAATCTGGATATCCGGACGCGCTTCACGCAGCTTGCGAATGGTGGACTTATATTCCAGCACCGTATGCGGGCGGCCCATCAGGTTCAGCACGCGGTCAGAGCCGCACTGAATCGGCAGGTGCAGGAAGCTCACCAGTTCTGGCGTATCGCGATAGACGTCAATGATGTCGTCGGTAAACTCCATCGGATGGCTGGTGGTAAAGCGAATGCGGTCGATGCCGTCAATCGCGGCCACCAGGCGCAGCAGCTCGGCAAAGCTGCCGGTCGTGCCGTCGTAGTTCTCACCGCGCCAGGCGTTAACGTTCTGGCCCAGCAGGTTCACTTCGCGCACACCCTGCGCGGCAAGCTGTGCGATTTCAAACAGAATGTCATCTGCCGGGCGGCTGACCTCTTCACCACGGGTGTACGGCACCACGCAGTACGTGCAGTATTTGTTGCAGCCCTCCATGATGGAGACGAAAGCGGTTGGGCCATCGGCTCGCGGCTCAGGCAGGCGGTCGAATTTTTCGATTTCCGGGAAGCTGACGTCAACGACCGGGCTACGGTTGCCGCGAACCTGATTGATCATCTCCGGCAGGCGGTGGAGGGTCTGAGGACCAAAGACAATATCCACATACGGGGCTCTCTGGCGGATCAGCTTGCCTTCCTGCGACGCGACGCAGCCGCCCACCCCGATGATCAGGTCCGGATTTTTTCGTTTGAGAAGTTTCCAGCGTCCTAATACGTGAAAGACTTTTTCCTGCGCTTTTTCACGAATCGAACAGGTGTTCAGCAGCAGCACGTCCGCTTCTTTCGCATTTTCAGTCAGCTGGTATCCGTGGGTGGTATCCAGCAGATCGGCCATCTTGGATGAATCGTATTCGTTCATCTGACAGCCCCAGGTTTTTATATGGAGTTTTTTAGTCATCGACTTGCTCAGCTCAGGATTGCAAGCCGCGTATTGTAATGCTTTGGTGGGGTTGTGACCAGTATGAAGGTTGTGTGTCTCAGGACCGCAAAAATCCGGTAAACTTAAGGGATTCTCCAATAAGGAAAATTGACCATGACACTCCTACACACCGAAGTTGCCGTTGTCGGCGGCGGTATGGTCGGCGGCGCGCTGGCGCTGGGGCTGGCGCAGCAGGGATTTGAGGTAACGGTAATCGAACAGGCGGCTCCGCCAGCCTACGATCCCGCCAGTAAACCGGATGTGCGCATTTCCGCTATCAGCGCGTCGTCCGTCGATCTGCTGCGCGGGCTGGGCGTCTGGGAGGCGGTGCTGGAAATGCGCGCGCACCCCTATAGCCGTCTTGAAACCTGGGAGTGGGAAAATGCCCACGTCGCGTTTGATGCCGCTGAGCTGAAGCTGCCGCGCCTGGGCTATATGGTGGAAAACAACGTGCTCCAGCGGGCGCTCTGGCAGTCGCTGGAGGCGCATCCGCAGGTGACGCTGCGCGTGCCTGCGTCGCTTAAGGCGCTGCATCCTCACGAGAGTGGCTATCTACTGACGTTCGATAGCGGCGATGAGCTGGCCGTGAAGCTGGTTATCGGGGCGGACGGCGCCAACTCGCAGGTCAGACAGATGGCGGGTATCGGGGTGCATGCCTGGCAGTACGAGCAGTCCTGCATGCTGATTACCGTCCAGTGCGAGAATGCGCCGGGCGAGAGTACCTGGCAGCACTTTACCCCGAACGGCCCGCACGCCTTTTTACCGCTGTTCGATAACTGGGCGTCGCTGGTGTGGTACGACAAACCGGCGCGCATTCGCCAGCTGCAGGGGCTTTCAATGGAACAATTGCAGCGGGAAATTCTGCTGCATTTCCCGAGCCGTCTGGGCAACGTCACGCCGGTCGCCGCAGGGGCATTCCCGCTCACGCGTCGTCATGCGTTGCAGTATGCCCGTGAAGGGCTGGCGCTGGTGGGCGATGCGGCACACACCATTCATCCGCTGGCCGGGCAGGGTGTCAACCTGGGGTATCGTGACGTCGATGCGTTACTGGATGTGCTGGGCAGCGCCCGCGAACACGCGGAAAACTGGGCCAGCCATCAGGTCCTGAAGCGTTATCAGACGCGACGCATGGCGGATAACTTTATCATGCAGTCGGGAATGGATCTGTTCTATGCCGGGTTCAGCAATGATTTAGCCCCGGTGCGCATTCTGCGTAATATTGGATTGATGGCAGCGGAGCGTGCCGGTGGTCTGAAGCGTCAGGCGCTGAAATACGCCCTGGGACTTTAATATTTATGCCCTCTCCCCGTGGGAGAGGGCATCAGGCTACTCGATTCTGAACAACAAAAACAAAAAAGCCCGCAGAGCGGGCTTGTTTGTTACTAAGTGGCTGGGGTGCAGGGATTCGAACCCCGGAATGCTGGTATCAGAAACCAGAGCCTTACCGCTTGGCGACACCCCAATTGCGTTAAACAAACTGCTTAACGACTTTTTAAATTGGCTGGGGTACGAGGATTCGAACCTCGGAATGCCGGAATCAGAATCCGGTGCCTTACCGCTTGGCGATACCCCAACAATTTGTCTTGATTACCGAAAAATCGACAATCTTAATTTGGTGGCTACGACGGGATTCGAACCTGTGACCCCATCATTATGAGTGATGTGCTCTAACCAACTGAGCTACGTAGCCAGTACTGCAATCTTCGATGGCTGGGGTACCTGGATTCGAACCAGGGAATGCCGGTATCAAAAACCGGTGCCTTACCGCTTGGCGATACCCCAATACCGCGGAGAACCGCAAAATCGAAGAAATATGGCTGGGGTACCTGGATTCGAACCAGGGAATGCCGGTATCAAAAACCGGTGCCTTACCGCTTGGCGATACCCCATCCGTGCAACGCTTACCCGGGAATGGTGCGGGAGGCGAGACTTGAACTCGCACACCTTGCGGCGCCAGAACCTAAATCTGGTGCGTCTACCAATTTCGCCACTCCCGCAAAAAAGATGGTGGCTACGACGGGATTCGAACCTGTGACCCCATCATTATGAGTGATGTGCTCTAACCAACTGAGCTACGTAGCCATCTTTTTTCGCGTTACCTTATCGGCGTTGCGGGGCGCATTATGCGTATAGACCCTTGCAGCGTCAACACCTTTTTCAACGAAAATAGCCGGAATGTGACTGTTTGGTTAGGTTGCGAACAGCGTGACCGAATATTCGGCAATTATTGGTTATTAATCAGATTTAGGCGGTGAAATGTGAGGCAAAAAAAACAGGCCCCTGAGGGGCCTGATTGCGATCTAGGTGATTATTTGTAGGCTGACTGGTGAACGCCTACCGCGCGTCCTGATGGATCGTTCATGGATTTGAACGATTCATCCCATTCAATCGCTTTGGCAGAAGAGCAGGCGACGGAAGGGCCACCCGGTACGCACTCCGCAGCACTCGGCACCGGGAACAATTCTTCAAAAATTTCACGGTAGAGATACGCTTCTTTCGAGCCCGGCGTGTTGTACGGGAAGCGGAAGCTTGCGGTTTCCAGCTGTTGGTCAGAAACCTGTTTCGCAGCGACCTCTTTCAGGGTGTCGATCCAGCTATAACCTACACCATCGGAGAACTGCTCTTTCTGACGCCATGCCACGCTCGCCGGCAGGTAGGATTCAAAACATTCACGCAGGATATGTTTTTCCATTTTGCCGTTGCCGCACATCTTGTCCTGCGGGTTGATGCGCATTGCCACGTCGAGGAATTTCTTATCCAGGAACGGCACGCGCGCTTCTACGCCCCAGGCAGACATTGCTTTGTTGGCACGCGCGCAGTCGAACATGTGCAACGCCTGCAGCTTACGCACGGTCTCTTCATGCAGCTCTTTAGCGTTTGGCGCTTTGTGGAAGTACAGGTAGCCGCCAAACACTTCGTCAGAACCTTCACCGGAGAGCACCATCTTGATGCCCATCGCCTTGATCTTACGCGACATCAGGTACATCGGCGTTGAGGCTCGGATGGTGGTCACGTCATAGGTTTCAATGTGATAGATCACATCGCGGATCGCATCCAGACCTTCCTGCACGGTGAAATGAATTTCGTGGTGCACGGTGCCGAGGTGGTTTGCCACTTCCTGCGCGGCTTTTAGATCCGGTGCCCCTTCCAGACCCACGGCAAAAGAGTGCAGCTGTGGCCACCAGGCTTCTGAGCGCTCCTGATCCTCCACGCGACGAGCCGCAAATTTCTTGGTGATGGCCGAGATCACGGAGGAGTCCAGGCCGCCGGAGAGCAGCACGCCGTAAGGTACGTCTGACATCAGGTGGCTTTTCACGGAATCTTCCAGCGCCTGACGCAGCTCAGCTTTGTCCGTGACGTTGTCTTTTACCGCGTCGTAGTCGAACCAGTCACGCTGGTAATACTGACGGATCTCGCCGTCTTTGCTCCACAGATAGCTGCCTGCCGGGAACTCTTTAATGGTGCGGCAGACCGGTACCAGGGCTTTCATCTCAGAGGCCACGTAGAAGTTGCCGTGCTCATCGTGACCCATGTACAGCGGGATAATACCGATATGGTCACGGCCAATCAGATAAGCGTCTTTTTCGCTGTCGTACAGGGCAAAGGCAAACATACCCTGCAGGTCGTCCAGGAACTCGGGACCTTTCTCCTGATACAGCGCCAGGATCACTTCACAGTCAGAACCGGTCTGGAATGCGTAGCGGTCGCCGTATTCGGCGCGCAGCGCCTGGTGGTTGTAGATCTCACCGTTGACAGCCAGCGCATGCGTTTTTTTCTCGTTATACAGCGGCTGTGCACCGGCGTTGACGTCAACAATAGACAGACGTTCGTGAGCCAGAATTGCTTTGTCACTGGCGTAAACGCCTGACCAGTCCGGGCCGCGATGGCGCATCAGGCGGGACAGTTCGAGTGCCTTTTTACGCAGTTCGCCCGCGTCAGTTTTAATATCCAGTACGCCAAAAATTGAACACATAACCTTCTCCGTTAACCCTGTTGCTTTGTAATGTTGCTTGCTTATGAAAATGCCGCAAAGGGGCAGGGCGCGCAAGCGTTTTACGGATGAAAACGGAAATAGTGCAATAGTGATTGCGGAATAGTGAAAAAAGAGTACGCCATGAGTTCTTTTATTGATGATTATGCAATGAAATGTGCTTTTCGTTAGATAGGGTTTTATTTGTGTAGGCCATAAATGAAAAACCACGCCCTGAGGCGTGGTTCGGTATCAGATGATGTCAATTTCATCGACGGAGGGGTAAATCCAGCTCGGCCGGAACGGCATCGAATCAATGTCATCAAGTTGAGAGACGCCGGACAGGACCAGAATCGTCTCCAGACCCGCCTGGAAACCTGCCAGAATATCGGTGCGCAGGTTGTCGCCGACAATAACGGTTTCTTCAGAGTGGGCCTGCATCTTATTGAGCGCGGCACGAATGATCCACGGGCTCGGTTTACCGACCACGAACGGCTGACGCCCTGAGATTTTCTCGATACCGGCGCAGAGCGCGCCGCAGGCCGGATAAAAACCACGGCCATGCGTATCCGGGTTGGTGGCGATAAAGCGCGCACCGCTGGCGACAAAGTATGCTGCTTTATGCATCATCTCCCAGTTAAAGGAACGCGTCTCGCCGACAATCACAAAGTCCGGGTTCACGTCAGTGATGGTAAAGCCTGCTTTGTAGAGCTCGTGTATCAGCGCACCTTCACCCACCACGTAGGCTTTCTTTCCTTCCTGACGCTTCAGAAAATCCGCCGTGGCCATCGCCGAGGTATAAAACACGCTGTCCGGGACGTCGACGCCCGCCGTGGCAAAGCGGTTTGCCAGATCCTGACCGGTTTGAGAAGGGTAGTTCGTGAGCAGAACCAGTGGCATTCCTTTGTCGATGATACGGTGAAGAAACTCCGCAGCACCCGGCACGGCAACGTTGTCGTGCATCAGCACGCCGTCGATATCACAAATTACGTTCTTAATGGTCATGGATATTCCGACATAAAAAAAGAAGGCGTTACTATAAGGTTCGATCAGCTTTCCAGCAAATGCTGGAGCAGAATTCCGTTGAGCATGGCGCGTTTGACCAGCGCGAACGCGCCAATCGCCGAGCGATGGTCAAGCTTTGAACGAACCACCGGAAGATTCTGGCGGAATGCTTTCAGCGCCTGGGTGTTAATACAGCCTTCAATCGCAGGGAGCAGAACCTTTTCCGCTTCCACAATTTCACCGGCGATCACCACTTTTTGTGGGTTAAACAGGTTAATGGCGATGGCGATGGTTTTCCCCAGATGGCGCCCCACCTGCTCGATCACTTCACAGGCCAGCGCGTCGCCTTTATTAGCGGCTTTGCAGATGGTGCCTATCTTGCAGTCGTCCAGCGTGACGCGGCTTTGATAACCCTGTTCAAGCAGATGGCGAACGCGCTGCTCGATGGCCGTGTTGGCGGCGATGGTTTCAAGGCAGCCAAAGTTGCCGCAGTGGCAGCGCTCCCCGAGAGGTTCAACCTGAATGTGGCCGATCTCTCCGACGTTACCGTTGCGCCCAATAAAAATCCGGCCGTTAGAGATAATGCCTGCACCCGTACCGCGGTGGACGCGCACCAGAATAGAGTCTTCACAGTCCTGGCTCGCACCAAAGTAGTGCTCTGCCAGCGCCAGAGAGCGGATGTCGTGACCCACAAAGCAGGTCACTTTAAAACGCTTTTCCAGCGCGTCGACCAGCCCCCAGTTTTCAACCTGAATGTGCGGCATATAGCGGATCACGCCGCTTTCCGGGTCGACCAGGCCGGGCAGGATCACGGAGATGGCGATGAGTTCGCGGATCTTGCGCTGACAGCTTTCAATAAACTGCGCGATGGTATTGAGCAGCGCATGTTCCAGCGTCTCCTGGGTGCGTTCCGGAAGAGGGTAGTGTTCTTCCGCAATGGCTTTACTGCTCAGATCGTACAGCGTGAGGGTAGTGTCATGGCGGCCCAGACGGACGCCAATAGCCTGAAAATTGCGGGTTTCGGTAATAATAGAGATGGCGCGGCGGCCCCCGGTGGAGGCCTGCTGATCGACTTCTTTGATCAGACCGCGCTCAATGAGCTGGCGGGTAATTTTTGTCACGCTGGCGGGAGCAAGCTGGCTTTGTTCGGCTATCTGAATCCGCGAGATGGGGCCGTGCTGGTCAATCAGGCGGTATACCGCCGCACTGTTAAGTTGTTTAACGAGATCGACATTACCGATTTGAGCTTGTCCGCCAGGTGTCATACTTTTACTTACTCAGTGACGACCTCGTTACCATTAACGATGGTCTTAATAATTTTATAATCGTGTGTGAATGCCGTCAGGTTTGCAACCATACCTGGTGCAATTCCGCCGAGCTGTTTATCCACGCCCATTGCGCGAGCCGGATACAGGGTTGCCATACGCAGGACTTCATCAAGCGCAATCCCGCAATGTTCTACCAGGTTACGCACCCCTTCAATCATGGTCAAAGAGGAACCGCTCAGCGTACCGTTTTCATCCACACACAGTCCATTGCGGTAGTATATTGTTTTACCGGCAAAAATGAACTGCTCAATATTTGCACCTGCCGGTGCGGTGGCATCCGTCACCAGACAAAGCTTGTCACCTTTCAGCCGCTTAGCGTTGCGAATGTTGGTGTAATCGACGTGTAAGCCGTCAGCAATAATGCCGCAGTAGACGTCTGGCTCATCCAGAATCGCCCCGACCAGACCCGGTTCACGGCCTGTGATATACGGCATGGCGTTGTAAAGGTGAGTTGCGAAAGTAATTCCCGCGCGGAAACCGGCTTTCGCTTCTTTCAGCGTTGCGTTTGAGTGGCCTGCTGAAACGATAATCCCGGCGGCGGCCAGCTTGCTGATGACATCCGTACCCGTCATTTCAGGCGCCAGCGTCACTTTGGTGATCACATCGGCGTTGGCACACATGTAGTCAACCAGCTCTGCATCAGGTTTACGCACGTAGTCCGGGTTATGCGTTCCTTTCTTGACCATATTCAGCCATGGCCCTTCAAGGTGCAGACCCAGCGCCTGGTTAGGATGTTTGGCCAGGTATTCTCGCATCACGCGGATACCCTGCTTCATAAGGTCATCACTGCTGGTGATGAGCGTTGGCAGATAGCTGGTGCAGCCCGATTTCTCGTTGGCTTTCTGCATGATCTCCAGCGTTTCTACCGTCACCGCATCCGCGGTGTCATTGAATTGCACACCGCCGCAGCCGTTGAGCTGCACGTCGATGAAACCGGGGGAGATTACTGCTCCATTGAGTGAGCGCTGTTCAATCTCCGGCGGCAGTTCTGCCAGCGGGCAAACACGTTCAATCAGGCCATCAGCGATAACAATCGCATGGTCATCCAGAATATCATGGCCGGTATAAATCCGACCGTGGGTTAAAGCGTACATAACGACCCCCGGTTAAAAAAAGCGGCCGCCTCTTGATGAAGAGGCGGTTATTCAATTACAGACCTTTGATGTTCTCAGCTTCTAACTCGTTGAAGTACTTCAGCGTTTTAACCTTCAGCTCCATCGTGGACGGCTCATCGCAGACGATGACTGATTTCGGATGCAGCTGCAGGCAGCTTATGGTCCACATATGGTTTACGTTGCCTTCAACGGCAGCCTGGAGCGCCTGGGCTTTCACGCTGCCCAGCACCAGAATCATCACTTCTTCAGCATCCAGCAGGGTGCCTACGCCTACGGTCAGGGCGTATTTTGGAACCTGGTTAACATCGCCGTCAAAGAAGCGGGAGTTTGCCACGCGCGTGTCATGGGTCAGCGTTTTAATACGGGTGCGGGAAGCCAGAGATGACGCCGGTTCGTTAAACGCGATGTGACCATCATTACCTACACCACCCATAAACAGATGGATCTTACCGTAAGAACGGATTTTTTCTTCATACTGACGGCATTCTGCGTCAATATCAGGCGCGTTTCCATTCAGCAGGTTAATATTTTCAGCTGGAATATCAACGTGATCAAAGAAATTACGGTGCATAAAGCTATGGTAGCTTTCCGGGTGGTCTTTCGGTAAGCCAACGTATTCATCCATGTTGAATGTCACAACATGCTTGAAGCTAACCTGGCCTGCTTTATGCATCTCAACCAGCGCCTTGTAGGCAGTCAGCGGTGTGCCGCCTGTCGGAAGTCCAAGAACGAAAGGACGATCGGCAGTTGGTTTAAAGGCGTTGATACGGTTAACGATATGGCGAGCGGCCCATTTACCAACTTGTTCAGCAGTTGCCAGGGGAATCAGTCTCATTGTTCACCTCAAGAGTTAAAGTAGAAGAGTGGGCGGATAGCTATCGGAACCTGATACTTAAGCGTAACCTGGAAACTTTCAGGCCGGATCAATCCGTCTTGATTTTTTGAATGATAAAATAAGTTTTCACTGTTAGCCAGTGCAAGGGAGGGTTAATAACGATATTTGGTGACAAAAATCACAAAAAGTACGCGTTTAATTTGCGATACGAATTAATTTTTCACACACTCACAATGCCAGTGAAGCATCAACTGTATCTATAGTTCGTGACACAATAAAAAACAGAGCTGAGAACATGCCTTAAACGGGGTCTCATAGGGGGAAGAAAGTGAGTATTCTAGGTTATTTACAAAAGGTTGGCCGCGCACTTATGGTGCCGGTCGCCACGCTGCCTGCCGCAGCCATCCTGATGGGTGTCGGCTACTGGATCGACCCCAACGGCTGGGGTAATACCAGCGCGCTGGCGGCGTTCTTTATCAAGTCAGGTTCCGCCATTATCGACAATATGTCCGTGTTGTTCGCGATTGGTGTGGCTTACGGTATGTCCAAAGACAAAGACGGTGCCGCTGCGCTGACCGGTTTTGTCGGTTTCCTCGTCTTAACCACTCTCTGCTCACCTGCAGCAGTGGCCATGATCCAAAAAATTCCGGCGGACCAGGTTCCGGCGGCATTCGGTAAGATCAGCAACCAGTTTGTCGGTATCCTTGTGGGTATCATCTCTGCCGAACTGTATAACCGCTTCAGCAGCGTAGAGCTGCCAAAAGCGCTCTCCTTCTTTAGCGGCCGCCGTCTGGTCCCTATCCTGACCTCGTTTGTGATGATCGTTGTCGCGTTCATCATGATGTACGTCTGGCCGATGATTTTCGACGGTCTGGTGAACTTCGGTGAGCATATCCAGAAACTGGGTTCTGTCGGTGCGGGCGTGTACGCGTTCTTCAACCGTCTGCTGATCCCGGTTGGTCTGCACCACGCGCTGAACTCCGTGTTCTGGTTCGACGTTGCCGGTATTAACGATATCCCTAACTTCCTGGGTGGCGCACAGTCCATCGAAGCAGGTAAAGCGGTTGTCGGTATCACCGGTCGTTACCAGGCGGGCTTCTTCCCGATCATGATGTTTGGTCTGCCGGGTGCTGCGCTGGCTATCTACCACTGCGCGCGTCCAGAGAATAAAGCGAAAGTGCTGGGTATCATGATGGCGGGCGCGTTCGCGGCCTTCTTCACCGGTATCACCGAGCCGCTGGAGTTCTCCTTCATGTTCGTGGCGCCGGTTCTGTATGTGATCCACGCCGTGCTGACCGGTATCTCCGTGTTCATCGCTGCCAGCATGCAGTGGATTGCCGGTTTCGGCTTCAGCGCCGGTCTGGTGGATATGGTGCTTTCGTCCCGTAACCCGCTGGCGACCCACTGGTGGATGCTGATCCCGCAAGGTCTGGTGTTCTTCGCGATCTACTACGTAGTGTTCCGTTTCACTATCACCAAATTTAACCTCATGACCCCGGGTCGTGAACTGGCCGTGGCCGGTAGCGAAGCGGATGGTCAGGATGTGAACGTGAGCGGTGCTCAGGACCAGGACGTTTCAGGTCTGGCGCGTCAGTACATCGCCGCAGTAGGCGGTTCTGACAACCTGACCGGTATCGATGCCTGTATCACTCGTCTGCGTCTGAACGTCAAAGACTCTTCCCTGGTGAACGAAGCGCTGGCCAAACGTCTGGGCGCGTCCGGTGTTATCCGCCTGAACAAAACCAGCGTGCAGATTATCGTTGGCTTTGTGGCAGAGAAAATTGCTAATGCCATGAAAACTACCGGCCCGGTAGCCGCAGCAGAAGCTTCTGCCGCACCTGCCGCCGCGCCAGCGGCTGCAAAACCGCAGGCGGTACCCAACGCCAAAACGATAGCCGCGCTGGTTTCACCGGTAACCGGTGAAGTCGTTGCGATTGAGCAAGTGCCTGACGAAGCCTTCGCAAGCAAAGCGGTCGGTGACGGTGTGGCGGTGAAACCAACGGACAAAACCGTTGTGTCTCCGGCTGCCGGTACCATCGTGAAAATCTTCAACACCAACCATGCGTTCTGCCTCGAAACCGAAAATGGCGCGGAGATCGTTGTCCATATGGGTATCGATACCGTTGCGCTGAACGGCCAGGGCTTTACTCGTCTGGTGGAAGAGGGCGCTGAAGTGGTGGCAGGGCAGCCGATTCTGGAAATGGATCTGGACTTCCTGAACGCCAACGCGCGCTCCATGATAAGTCCGGTCGTTTGCAGCAACATCGACGACTTCAGCGGCCTGGTCATTCAGGCGAAAGGTCAGGTTGTTGCGGGTCAAACACCGCTGTACGAAATTAAAGGCAAGTAATCGCTCCTGAGTAGAGTCATGCCTTAAGCGGCGGGGGAGATCCTCCGCCGCTTTTTTTTGCAGCAAATGCCCCCATTATTTTCTTCAGAGACGTTTTAAGGGTTGTCACTACGTCCGGCTTATAAGATCATATGCCGTTATACGTTGTTTACGCTTTGAGGAATCCACGATGAGTGAGGCTGAAGCCCGCCCGAGTAACTTTATTCGTCAGATCATCGATGAAGATCTGGCCAGTGGTAAGCACACCACAATTCATACCCGCTTTCCGCCGGAGCCGAACGGCTACCTGCATATCGGGCATGCGAAGTCCATCTGCCTGAACTTTGGCATTGCGCAAGACTACCAGGGACAGTGCAACCTGCGTTTCGATGACACCAACCCAGTAAAAGAAGACATCGAATACGTTGAGTCCATTAAGAACGACGTGCAATGGCTGGGCTTCAACTGGTCTGGCGATATCTGCTACTCCTCTGACTATTTTGATCAGCTGTACGCCTATGCGGTAGAGCTTATCAACAAAGGTCTGGCGTATGTCGACGAGCTGTCTGCTGACGAGATCCGTGAGTATCGCGGTACGCTGACCGCACCAGGCAAAAACAGCCCGTTCCGCGACCGCAGCGTGGAAGAGAACCTGGCGCTGTTTGAAAAAATGCGTGCCGGTGGCTTCGAAGAAGGCAAAGCGTGCCTGCGTGCCAAAATCGACATGGCGTCTCCGTTCATCGTGATGCGCGATCCGGTGCTGTACCGCATTAAGTTTGCGGAACACCACCAGACCGGCAACAAGTGGTGCATCTACCCGATGTACGACTTTACCCACTGCATCAGCGATGCGCTGGAAGGCATTACGCACTCCCTGTGTACGCTGGAGTTCCAGGACAACCGTCGTCTGTACGACTGGGTTCTGGATAACATCACCATTCCTGTGCATCCGCGCCAGTACGAGTTCTCTCGTCTGAACCTGGAATACACCGTGATGTCCAAGCGTAAGCTGAACCTGCTGGTGACCGACAAGCACGTTGAGGGCTGGGATGACCCACGTATGCCTACCATTTCTGGTCTGCGTCGTCGTGGTTACACTGCCGCCTCTATTCGTGAGTTCTGCAAACGTATCGGCGTGACCAAGCAGGACAACACCATCGAGATGGCGTCCCTTGAATCATGCATTCGCGAAGATCTCAACGAAAACGCTCCGCGCGCGATGGCGGTTATCGATCCGGTGAAACTGGTTATCGAAAACTATCCGCAGGGTGAAAGCGAGCTGGTCTCCATGCCTAACCATCCGAACAAACCGGAAATGGGAAGCCGTGACGTGCCGTTCAGCGGCGAGATCTGGATTGACCGCGCTGACTTCCGCGAAGAAGCCAACAAGCAGTACAAGCGTCTGGTGCTGGGTAAAGAAGTGCGTCTGCGTAATGCCTACGTCATCAAAGCCGAGCGCGTTGAGAAAGATGCAGAAGGGAATATCACCACCATCTTCTGTTCTTATGATGCTGAAACGCTGAGCAAAGATCCTGCGGATGGCCGCAAGGTGAAAGGCGTTATCCACTGGGTGAGCGCATCCCACGCGCTGCCGGTAGAAATTCGTCTGTACGATCGTCTGTTCAGCGTGCCTAACCCTGGTGCTGCGGAAGACTTCCTGGCGACCATCAACCCGGAATCTTTGGTGATTAAGCAGGGCTATGCGGAGCCTTCTCTGAAAAACGCTGAAGCAGGCAAAGCGTTCCAGTTCGAACGTGAAGGTTACTTCTGCCTGGACAGCCGACACAGCACGGCAGAAAAACCGGTATTTAACCGTACCGTAGGTCTGCGTGATACCTGGACGAAGATTGGCGAATAATATTGCTGGTCTGGTCAATGAGAGACAAACGCCGCACTATGCGGCGTTTTTTTATTTAACGATCAGGGTATTAAGCCAGGGCCTAAAAAGGTGTGATAAAAATATCAGGTCAATGAGGTGCTACTTATTTTTCAAAAAAAAGTTTGTGTCATTAGGAAAAACAAAAAGGTTATAAGAAAGGGAAGATGTTTCTCGTCTAGCCACTGAAATACTTGAAAATTTCCCGCCATTCCTCGACTCCCTGCAAATGTTACAAAGCACTACTAATTATGTGCACTTCGTCATAATCCTGACTTTTGTCCGCTAAAAAGCATTGATAATTCGCGTCGCGAAAAATAACCTAACGACGGTAGTTAATTCGAGGGTATTTAAAACTACCCCTGACCATTTGGTCTTTTTTATTTACGCCGTTTCAGGCGTTTTAATTCGTCAAAGAGGAATAATCTATGCGTACGTTCAGTGGCAAACGTAGTGCGCTGGCGCTGGCTATTGCCGGTGTGACAGCAATGTCGGGCCTGGTGGTGACACCAGAGGCAAAAGCGGCGGGCTTCATCGACGATTCTACCCTCACGGGCGGTATCTATTACTGGCAGCGTGAACGTGACCGTAAAGACGTCACCGAAGACAAATACAAAACCAACCTTTCTCATTCCACCTGGAACGCCAACCTGGACTTCCAGTCAGGCTATGCCGCGGATATGTTCGGTCTGGATATTGCTGCGTTTACCGCGATTGAAATGGCGGAAAACGGCGACAGCGCCCACCCGAACGAAATTGCCTTCTCCTCCAGCAATAAAGCGTATAAAGAAGACTGGTCCGGGGATAAGAGCGGCATCAGCCTTTACAAAGCCGCTGCAAAATTTAAATACGGTCCGGTATGGGCGCGCGGTGGTTATATTCAGCCAACTGGCCAGACCCTGTTAGCACCGCACTGGAGTTTTATGCCGGGTACCTATCAGGGTGCGGAAGCCGGGGCGAACTTTGACTACGGTGATGCGGGTGCGTTGAGCTTCTCCTATATGTGGACCAACGAGTACAAAGCACCCTGGCACATCGAGATGGACAAGTTCTACCAGAACGATAAGAAAACCAAAGTCGATTATCTCCACTCGCTGGGGGCGAAATACGACTTCAAAAACGATCTGGTTCTCGAAGCAGCATTTGGCCAGGCGCAAGGGTATATCGATCAGTACTTTGCCAAGGCCAGCTATAAGTTTGATGTCGCGGGTAGCCCGCTGAGTACCAGCTATCAGTTCTACGGTACGCGCGACAAAGTCAGCAACGGTGGCGTCAATGACATTTATGATGGCACCGCGTGGCTGCAGGCGCTAACCTTCGGCTATAAGGTCGGTCAGGTTGATTTACGTCTGGAAGGAACATGGGTGAAGGCGGAAGGGCAGCAGGGCTACTTCCTGCAGCGTATGACCCCGACCTATGCCTCATCCAACGGTCGTCTTGATATCTGGTGGGATAACCGCTCAGACTTCAACGCCGACGGCGAGAAAGCGGTCTTCTTCGGCGCAATGTACGACCTGAAAAACTGGAACCTGCCTGGCTGGGCGGTGGGCGCTTCTTACGCTTACGCCTGGGATGCAAAACCTGCCGATATGGCAACTCCGGACGCATACTACGATCCCAACTATCGCCTGAAAGAGTCTTCTTACAGCCTCGATGCTATCTATACCCTGCAGGATGGCCGCGCGAAAGGCACAATGTTCAAACTGCACTTCACTCAGTATGACAACCACTCCGATATCCCGAGCTACGCGGGCGGTTACGGCAACATCTTCCAGGATGAACGTGACGTGAAATTCATGGTTATCGCACCGTTCACAATCTTCTGATGAATCTTCCGGCGGGTTAGATCCCGCCGGACCGGAGACTGCATATGATGAAAAAAATCGTAATCGTCGCGTTGCTGGCATCAGGGCTGGTGGCGTGTGCTCAGAGTGAGGCACCGAAAGAAGATTCCCGGCTGAAGGAGGCCTATAGCGCCTGTATTAATACAGCAGAAGGATCGCCGGAGAAAATTGAAGCCTGTCAGAGCGTGCTGAACGTGCTGAAGAAAGAGAAAGCGCATGAGCAGTTTGCGACGCGGGAGAACGTCCGGGTGATGGATTACCAGGCCTGTATCCAGGCGCGTAAAACCGGTAACGATCAGGAAGTGACCAAACGTTGCGATAAGATCTGGAACGAGATACGCAACAATAATAAATAAGTTGCTTTACGCCCGGTGGCGCTGCGCTTACCGGGCTTTTTTCTGGCAAAAAAAAAGCCAACCTTTCGGCTGGCTCAGAGTATGAACACTTGATTATTTTGCGTCGTGCGCGTGGTCATCTTCGCGGCAGTCGCCTTCAGCGCAGTGACCGTAAAGATACAGGCTGTGGTTGGTCAGGCGGATACCGTGACGCGCGGCGATTTCACGCTGGCGCGCTTCGATGGAATCATCGCTGAATTCAATGACCTTGCCGCAGTCGAGGCAGATCAGATGATCGTGGTGCTGCTGCTGGGTCAGTTCGAAAACAGATTTACCGCCTTCGAAATTATGACGGGTGACAATGCCCGCGTCATCAAACTGGTTCAGCACGCGATAGACGGTAGCCAGCCCAATCTCTTCACCCATGTCGATAAGACGTTTATAAAGGTCTTCCGCACTGACATGGTGATTGTCTGGACCCTGAAGCACTTCGAGGATTTTTAACCGAGGAAGCGTAACTTTCAGGCCAGCCTTCTTTAATGCGGTATTGTTGTCAGTCATGCGGAATCTGTCCTGTTGCTAAACGATTCACTTCTGTAGGAAGTGACAGAAAATGCACCTGGGATAATGCGTCTCATTATAGAACTGCCATGGCTAAATGAAAACTGCAAGTCTCAGGCAAAATATGCTTATAAAAATGGGGCATCACCAACAAACTTGCTCAATGGAAAACCACATTTTATCAGGGAGACATTGTACAGGTCTGGGCGAAAAAGTTAAAAGATTGTAGCAATTAATTTAATCGGTTTGACCTGGTGCGCGGGCGCAACCGCCGTTGCGCCGCGAGAAAAATCAGGCGTTAAGAATATCGTCCAGGTGCAGTTCTTCACGGATCTGCTTAACCCATTTCTCAACGCGCTCGGCGGTCAGTTCTGGCTGACGGTCTTCGTCGATGGCCAGACCCACGAAATGATCGTCATCGGCCAGGCCTTTAGACGCTTCGAAGTGGTAACCAGCGGTCGGCCAGTGGCCTACGATAACCGCGCCGTTCGGCTCAATGATGTCGCGGATGGTCCCCAGCGCGTCACAGAAATACTCAGCGTAGTCTTCCTGGTCACCGCAGCCAAACAGGGCAACCAGCTTACCGTTGAAGTCCACTTCTTCCAGCGTCGGGAAGAAATCATCCCAGTCGCACTGGGCTTCACCGTAGTACCAGGTTGGGATACCCAGCAGCAGAATATCATAGCCTTCCAGATCTTCTTTGCTGCTCTTGGCAATGTCATGCACATCAGCAACGTCTTTACCGAGCTGTTTTTGAATGTTTTTTGCGATATTTTCGGTATTGCCGGTATCACTGCCAAAGAAAATGCCGATGATTGCCATGAGTAAAATAACCTCTTGAAACTTAATAGTATGGTGGCGCAATTCGGCCACGGATAAGGGCAATAATAGCAGAACTGGCAACCCTGCGGAAACAGCTATCGCGCAGGACTGCACTCTGTGCTACATGAAAAGGGTAATAAAGGGGATTTTCAGACTTATGCCTGGCTGCGTAACGTCTCAAGCTGGGCGATTAACATCTCTTCAATGAGCTCGCTGCGGCTGATATTTCGCGCGTCAGCCAGCTCGTTCAGCGCATCGACGGCGTCGGCGTTAAGCTTCAGTTCGACACGCTTAAGCCCGCGATTTTTATCGCGTTTAAGCTGATTGCGTTTATTGATACGCAGCTGTTCATCGCGCGAAAGCGGATTCGTCTTCGGTCGTCCCGGGCGACGCTCATTCGCGAACAGATCTAGTGTCGTACGGTCCGTTTGTTCTTTGGCCATGATTCTGAGACTTCGGGGGAAACACGCCGCCCTGCTAATGCCCGGGCGATAAGCGCGCCATCATACATCACCAAAAACGGCACGCCAACGACTGGAAGCCCGCAGCCTTCCAGTCGCTTTCTTTTTAATCAATTTGTCGTATCAGCGAGATAGCGGCGAATGGCGCGCAGCACGGCATCGGGTTTTTCTGCGTGCACCCAGTGTCCGGCACCGGCAATCACGTGGGCGCGAGCCTGCGGGAATTGGGCCAGCAGCGTGTCGCGGTACGCGTCGGTAACGTAAGGAGAGTTACCGCCGCGAATAAAGAGGGTAGGGTGCGGCCAGGCGGGGACGGTTTCCCAGCCCACGATGTTGTTGTACTGGTTCCATAGCACCGGCACGTTAAAACGCCATTGGCCGTCAACAAACGACTTCAGCAGGAACTGGACTACGCCTTCTTCATCAAGATGCTCACGCATGACGGCAGCCGCCTGTTGGCGAGTCGCGACGCCCGCTTCGGTGACCGCATTGATGGCGGCAAAAATTTCGTCGTGGCGGCGGACGTCGTAATCCACGGGCGCAACATCAATTACAACCAGGCCGTTAATACGCTCCGGGGCCAGTGCCGTCAGGGCCATCACCGCTTTGCCACCCATTGAATGCCCGATGAGGGTCACCTTTTGCAGGTCGTTGGCATCCAGCGTATCCAGCAGATCCTGCGCCATTGCCGCGTAGGTCATCTCGTCGGATCGGCCGGAAAGACCGTGATTGCGCATATCGACCTGTAAAACATCGTGGTCGGTAACCAGATCGCGCGCCAGCACGCCCAGGTTATCCAGGCTGCCAAAAAGCCCGTGAACCAGTACGATGGGAGAATTATTGTTCGGCGTTTGTGCAGTTTGCGCTCGGGTATTCAATTTCATGGCAAAGTTCTTTTTTTACGTATGTCAGGTTAGGGTATCATGTTGACCATTCTGCCGCCCGGCTGCAAGGTTCCAGTTTAATCTGACTTTTGCCGCCAACCTGGTTTGACGCTATCCGCTGTTGGGATTTGACCTTATAATCCCAATGACTTGTATTCAGATAAGATATCGCACTGGATTAAGATGAAAACAATCGAAGTTGATGACGAACTCTATCAGTATATTGCCAGCCAGACGCGGCATATCGGGGAGAGCGCGTCCGACATTTTACGGCGCATGCTTAAAATTTCCGCCGCTTCACAGCCTGCTACCCCAGTCACCAAAGATGTCGTGTCTCAGCCAAGCGTTGTTGCACAAGCAAAACCTGCCGTGACGCCGGCAAAAGATAAAGTGCGCGCGATGCGCGAGCTGCTCCTTTCCGATGAATACGCGGAGCAGAAAAAGGCGGTTAACCGCTTTATGCTGGTGCTGTCTACACTTTACTCACTGGATAACAAAGCGTTTGCTGAAGCGACCGAGTCGCTGCACGGTCGTACTCGCGTCTATTTCGCGGGCGACGAGCAGACGCTGCTGCAAAATGGCAATCAAACCAAACCCAAACATGTTCCTGGCACCCCTTACTGGGTGATCACCAATACCAATACGGGCCGCAAGTGCAGCATGATTGAACACATCATGCAGTCCATGCAGTTCCCGGCGGAATTGATTGAAAAGGTTTGCGGTACAATTTAACCCTTGCATCAGAAGGACCCGGTAATGGCAAATCACAGCCGTGCAGGCCAACCTGCACAACAAAGCGATTTGATTAACGTCGCTCAGCTGACCGCGCAGTATTACGTGCTGAAGCCGGTCGTGGGCAACGCAGAACACGCAGTGAAGTTTGGTACATCTGGTCACCGCGGCAGCGCGGCGCGCCATAGCTTTAACGAACCGCACATTCTGGCCATTGCTCAGGCCATTGCGGAAGAGCGCGCTAAAAACGGCGTTACCGGTCCGTGCTACGTGGGGAAAGATACCCATGCCCTGTCTGAACCGGCGTTCATCTCTGTGGTGGAAGTGCTGGCGGCAAACGGCGTTGATGTGATTGTTCAGGAGAACAACGGCTTCACCCCAACGCCTGCGGTCTCTAACGCCATCCTGGTGCACAACAAAAAAGGTGGCGCGCTGGCTGACGGTATCGTTATCACGCCATCCCACAACCCGCCGGAAGACGGTGGTATCAAATATAACCCGCCTAACGGTGGCCCGGCAGACACCAACGTCACCAAAGTGGTGGAGGATCGCGCGAACGCGCTGCTGGCTGATGACCTGAAAGGCGTGAAGCGCATCTCTCTGGATGCGGCCATGGCGTCCGGTCGCGTGAAAGAGCTGGATCTGGTTCAGCCGTTCGTGGAAGGCCTGGCGGATATCGTCGATATGGCGGCCATCCAGAAAGCCGGCCTCAAGCTGGGCGTGGATCCGCTGGGCGGCTCCGGTATCGAATACTGGAAACGTATCGCCGAGCACTACAAGCTGGATCTGACCATCGTGAACGATCACGTCGATCAGACCTTCCGCTTTATGCACCTGGATAAAGACGGCGCGATCCGCATGGACTGCTCCTCCGAGTGCGCGATGGCGGGCCTGCTGGCGCTGCGTGATAAATTCGATCTGGCGTTTGCTAACGACCCGGATTACGACCGTCACGGTATCGTCACTCCTGCCGGGCTGATGAACCCGAACCACTATCTGGCCGTTGCGATCAACTACCTGTTCCAGCACCGCCCGCAGTGGGGTAAAGAGGTGGCCGTCGGTAAAACACTGGTTTCCTCCGCGATGATCGACCGCGTGGTTGAGGCGCTGGGCCGCAAGCTGGTGGAAGTGCCGGTGGGCTTCAAATGGTTTGTTGACGGTCTGCACGACGGCAGCTTTGGCTTCGGTGGTGAAGAGAGCGCGGGGGCCTCTTTCCTGCGCTTCGACGGCACGCCATGGTCAACCGATAAAGACGGCATCATCATGTGCCTGCTGGCGGCGGAAATCACCGCGGTCACCGGTAAGAACCCGCAGGAACATTACAACGAGCTGGCGGCACGCTTTGGTGCACCAAGTTATAACCGTATTCAGGCCAGCGCGACGTCAGCCCAGAAAGCGGCCCTCTCCAAACTCTCACCGGAGATGGTCAGCGCAAGCACCCTGGCGGGCGACCCGATCACCGCACGTCTGACGGCGGCACCGGGTAACGGCGCCTCCATTGGTGGACTGAAAGTGATGACTGAAAACGGCTGGTTCGCCGCTCGCCCATCCGGCACGGAAGATGCGTATAAAATCTATTGCGAAAGCTTCCTCGGCGCTGATCATCGTCAGCAGATTGAGAAAGAAGCGGTAGAGATTGTCAGCGAAGTGCTGAAAAACGCGTAAGTGCGGTTTGTGTGCCGGGCGGCACTGCGTTTGCCCGGCCTACAACAACGATCGTAGGCCCGGTAAGCGCTAGCGCCACCGGGCTTTTTTTCAACTGTGCTTATTCTTCAATTCAAACCGTGGTGACACCAGACCGTACAGCGTCCAGCCCATAAAGGTTACCATTGCCCCGTAGAGCATCGCTTCCTGGCCCGATGAGTAGAGCGCATAGAAGCTGTAAATCGCGCCAATCAGCGCCACGATATTGGCCGCGCGCGCTTTGCGCGGATCCACCTTCGCCACTTTCTGAATGATCACCAGCGCCGCCATCGACAGAATATACGGAATGATGTTCGTCACGACCGCCAGGTTGACCAGCACGTTGAACTGGCTGTTCAGCGACGGGCTAATGGTCATCAGCGACAATCCGCTCTGGAAGATGACAATCGCCAGCATGCCCTGCACCGGCGCATCGGCTTTGGTCACGCGGGAGAAGATTTTTGGGAAGTAACCTTCATCAGCCGAGGATTTAAACACCTGCGCGATGGTGAACTGCCAGCCAAGGAGTGAACCGCAGCACGACATGACCATCAGACCCATAATCACTTTCCCGACTTCCGGCGTGAACATCTGCGCGAAGGCCAGTCCGAACGGTGCCGTAGAGTTAGCAAGTTCCATGTTTGGCACAATCCCGGCAATCACGTTAGTCGAGACGATATAGATCACCGCCGCGCCCAGCGTACCGCCGAGGACCGCAATCGGGACGTTCTTTTCCGGATTATCAACGACTTCTGCGTTCGCACAGGCGGATTCCAGACCGAGGAAGGCCCAGAGCGTCATGGCGATAGAAGAGCCGACTGCGCTGAAGAACGGCACATGGTGCGGGTTCCAGGAGTTGGCGTACAGGGTCGGGCTGAACCAGAACCAGCCGATGATGCACAGGCCGACAACGGGAATAATTACCCCCCAGACGGTGATGCTGGAGAGCTGTCCGGTGATACGCGCCCCGCCAAAGTTAGCCACGGTGCAGATCCACAGCACGCCGATGGTGGCCAGGCCAATCTGTACCGGGCTGAGCGTCGCGCCAAACAGCTCCGTACCGTAGCCCACGGCGGAGATGGCAATCGCCACGTTGGCGATCAGCAGCGACACCCCGTAGGTATAGTTGGCCATAAAGTTGCCAGACTTACCAAAGGCATACTCGGCGTAGCCCCCCATGCCGCCTGACTTGCGGCTGAACATCCCGCACTTGGCAAACGCCCACGCCAGCGCCATTGAGCCTACGGCGGTCACCAGCCAGGAGATGATAGAGATGGTACCCACCTCAGCCAGTTTGGTTGGCAGCATGATAATCCCGGAGCCCATCATGTTCACCATGGTGAGGATAGTTAGCTGCACCACGCCCATCTTATTGGACTTACTCATAATTTCTCTCCTTTCAGCAGCGCGGGCTGAGTGGCGGGTTGTTTGATGACGTTACAGCGAACCTGTTTGCGGCCCTCGCACTCTTCGACGTACACACCCTGCAGCTCCGGCGCGAAGCCCGGCAGCAGGTTGATGCCTTCTTCCAGCGCCGCGAAGTAGCGCAGCACGGAGCCGCCCCAGACCTCCCCAGGGACCACGCACAATACCCCCGGCGGATAAGGAAGGGCGCCTTCCGCGGCGATGCGGCCTTCCGCGTCGCGCAGTGAAACCAGTTCAACTTCACCGCGCAGATAGGCGTAGTTGGCGTCCTGCGGGCTCATCATCACGCGTGGGAAATGGGACTTGCGGAACATCTCTTTCTGCAGCTGCTTCACGTTGTGGCGGGCATACAGGTCATGCATCTCCTGGCAGATCTGGCGCAGGGTGTAATCCGCGTAACGTTCCGGATGCTGTTTGTAGAGAGAAGGCAGGACGTCTTTCAGCGGAACATCGCTCTCGAGCAGTTTTTCGAAGCGCACCAGCTGCGCCACCAGCTGCTGCAGTTTGCCCATATCTTCCGCAGGCGTGAGCAGGAACAGGATCGAGTTGAGATCGCATTTTTCCGGCACGATGCCGTTTTCACGCAGGAAGTTAGCGAGGATAGTGGCGGGCACGCCGAAGTCGTCATACTCCCCGGTGCGGGCGTTAATGCCCGGCGTGGTTAGCAGGAGCTTGCACGGGTCGATAAAATACTGATGCTCGGCGTAGCCTTCAAAGGCGTGCCAGTTTTCACCCGGTACGAAGTGGAAGAAGCGCAGATCGGTCGCAATTTCCGCCGTGTCCCAGCTTTCCCACGGACGGCCATCCACCGTCTCCGGCACGAAGGGGCGCAGATAATGGCAGTTTTCCAGAATCAGCTTGCGCGCTTCGATACCGTTCACCACGCAGTCCATCCACATGTTGCGGCCGCTCTGGCCTTCATGCATCTTGGCGTTAATGTCCAGCGCGGCGAACAGCGGATAAAACGGGCTGGTGGAGGCGTGCATCATAAAGGCATTATTCAGCCGCTTGTGCGGGACATAGCGCTGCTGTCCTTTGATGTGGCTGTCTTTTTTATGGATTTGCGAGGTCTGGGAGAAGCCCGCCTGCTGTTTATGCACGGACTGGGTAACCAAAATCCCCGGGTCGTTTTCGTTCAGCTCCAGCAGCAGCGGAGAGCAGTCGGCCATCATCGGGATAAACTGCTCGTAACCCACCCAGGCGGAGTCAAACAGGATGTAATCACACAGATGCCCAATCTTATCCACCACCTGACGGGCGTTATAGATGGTGCCATCGTAGGTACCCAGCTGGATCACCGCCAGGCGGAACGGACGCGCATCGCGCGCACGGCTCGGCGCCACCTCCGCCACCAGCTCGCGCAGATAACTTTCTTCAAAGCAGTGGGCGTCAATGCCGCCAATAAAGCCGTACGGGTTGCGCGCGGTTTCCAGATAGACTGGCGTTGCGCCTGCCTGGAGTAGGGCACCGTGATGGTTGGATTTGTGGTTGTTGCGGTCGAACAGCACCAGGTCGCCCGGCGTGAGCAGGGCGTTAAGTACCACTTTGTTGGATGACGAGGTGCCGTTCAGCACGAAGTAGGTCTTATCGGCATTAAAGACCTTCGCCGCATGTTGCTGCGCAATGCACGGCGCGCCTTCGTGAATCAGCAGATCGCCCATCGCCACGTCGGCGTTACAAAGGTCGGCGCGGAAAAGCGTCTCGCCAAAGAAATCCACAAACTGATTGCCGGCAGGATGGCGGCGGAAGAACTGGCCGCCCTGATGGCCCGGGCAGTCGAACGCACTGTTGCCCTGCTTCACGTAGTCGACCAGGGCGCGGAAAAACGGCGGGCGCAGCTGGGTTTCATACTTTTGGGCTGCCGCTTCCAGCTGGCGTCCATAAAAGTCGTTGCTGGTG
Source organism: Enterobacter sp. N18-03635 (assembly GCF_004006055.1). Taxonomy (NCBI): domain Bacteria; kingdom Pseudomonadati; phylum Pseudomonadota; class Gammaproteobacteria; order Enterobacterales; family Enterobacteriaceae; genus Enterobacter; species Enterobacter sp. N18-03635. The sequence continues at coordinate 1,291,618 of NZ_CP034769.1, forward strand.
TCTGAATACTCAAATACGCCATGAATGCGCGATAAATAGTCTGCCGGAATGAACTCTTCTTTCTGCGTCGCGACAAATACGGGAATGCCAAAACCGGTGGCTTCTATTTCGTCCAGTATCCCGCCGGTAATATCACTGACCGCCAGAACAATAGCGGCGACATCGATATAATCAGAGGCTCTGACATCCACCAGTTCACGCTGGGTGGTAAAGCAATCAGGACAAGCGCGGCTGGCTGCGATTTTTAAACTTTTCATCTTTCTCTCTTTATTTTAGGTAATAAGCGTCCCTCGATTTCTTGCAAGAAAGAAATCGATAATTTTCCGGAAAAAAAGCAAAGGGTGGCCGCTGATTAAAATCAGTACATTGCTTTTTTGATGATTGAAATTCAGTCCGCCCGGTGCGGATGAGTCTGAATCAAGATGAATGAGCGCACGAGTTCACAGGCAAAGACCTGTAAAATAAGATGTTTCAGGATAACCTGTAAGCGAGTGCGCCAGAAGTCGAAGGACTACCGGGCATTAAAGAGATGAAAGTCAAAGCAGTTTCGGTGGGCAAACATCATGATATGCGTTGTCCGCCTTATATGGGGCATTAAGCGATTGTTGTTTTCCATGTTTCATTTTCCTTTCAGTAATTGAAAGCATGGTCATTTTATCCAGGAAAAAGCGATTAACTGTGAACAAGATCACCGTTAACCGATCAAATCAGAAATAAATATTCGTTTTTGATGAATATCGCAGATCAAAATTCTGATTTGTTGGTGTTGCGTTAACAGGTTGTATTATTAATGTTTTAAATGAGCAAAAATAGCCCGTAAAAATAACTTATGGGTTATTTGTGAAATATTGTCTGAGGTATTTCGGTTTTATTTAAAAATAAAATGAATAGTTATTCAAAGCATAAACCGATAACCGATACCGGTTTCAGTTAATAAATGGCGAGGGCGAGCGGGGTCGACTTCGAGTTTCTGACGAAGATGTCCCATATATATGCGTAAATAGTGACTATGCTCCACGGCGTTGGGTCCCCACACCTGACTTAACAGCTGGCGCTGGGTGAGAACCTTGCCGTGGTTGTTGAGCAGCACGGCGAGCAGGCGAAACTCAATGGGCGTAAGATGAATTTCCTCTTCGCCGCGCAAAATGCGCCGCGCGGCCAGGTCAACCCGGATATCCCCAAACGCGTAGGTTGGATCGGCAGGCGTGGTGGCGCTGTGGCGACGCAGCGCCACGCGAAGGCGAGCCTGAAGCTCGCCGATACCAAACGGTTTAATCAGATAGTCATCCGCCCCGGCATCCAGCGCGGCGATTTTATCCGTCTCTTCAGTACGGGCGGAGAGCACGAGGATCGGCATCTGGCTCCACTGGCGGACTTCACGAATAAAATCGATGCCGTCGCCGTCCGGGAGTCCCAGATCGAGGATCACCAGGTCCGGCTTGCGGGTAGCGGCCTCAATTAAACCCCGCTGAAGCGTACCCGCATCATGAACGCGCAGACCGTCTCCTTCCAGCGCAGCGCGCAGAAAACGGCTAATGGCGATCTCATCTTCAACAATCAGAACGTTAATCACAAATCCTCTGGTAATTCATTAAGTTCTGGCGGGGTTTCCAGAGGAAGTGTAACACAAAACCGCGCGCCGCCTTCGGGACGATTCTCCGCGGAAATGGAGCCGCCATGCACGTCAATGATCGCCTGACAAATCGCCAGCCCCAGCCCCACGCCCGGAATGGCCGACTCCTTGTTGCCGCGTGCGAATTTCTCGAAAATAGCCAATTCCTGCCCGGCTGGAATGCCGGGGCCGGTATCCCAGACGTTAAGGCGAAGGGTGCCCTCTTCCACCGTCGCATCAACCCCAATCTGAGCACCGGCGCCCGCATATTTGCCGGCATTTTCCAGCAGGTTGATCAGCACCCGTTCAAACAGCGGACCATCGACATGAATTAAGGTCAGGGGCTCGGGCATGTTCAGCACGATATGTCGCCCGCCCAGACCGGGTTCGAGCATTTTCAGCGCGCTGCCCACCACCTCTTCCAGCGTGAGCCACTCTTTTTTGAGGTTAAAACCGCCCGACTGGATACGCGCCATATCGAGCAGGTTATTCACCAGACGCGTGGTATTCAGCACATGCTGGCGGATCTCGCTGGCCTGAAGGGCATGTTTAGAGCCTTCCGCCGCCAGGTCCAGCGTCAGGATTTCTGACTGACCAAACAGGACGGTGAGCGGTGTTCGCAGATCGTGAGAGAGCGCCGCCAGCAGCGAGTTACGAATGCTTTCACGCTCGCTCGCCAGACGGGCCTGTTCCTCGCTGGCGGTGAGGGCCAGCCGCTCCAGCGCGCTGGCAACCAGCAGCGTAAAGGTCTCCAGCAGTCGCTGCTGTTCGGGGATCATCAGCTGGCGCAGGTTGGAAGGCTCCACGATGACCAGCCCCTGATTTTTATCGGCGCTGCGCAGGGGCAGAATTTGGTAGGGCACGCCGGGGAGGGTGTCGGTCCCTGCGCCCGCCGGTAAGCCTTTGTCAAAGCTCCAGCGCGCGATGGCTTCGTCCCAGGGCGTCATGCCTGAGGCCGACGTCAGCGGGCGCAGCTTGCCGTGTTCGTCCGGGAGTAAAATCAGGTTGCTGGCATGAAACGTCGAGCGGATAAACTGCTCGCTGGTCTGTACGATATCCAGCGGCGTGCGGCCCACCGCCAGCGATTTCGACATCTCATAGAGATGGCGCGTGCGCTGTTCGCGATAGCGGGCGATACGCGCCTGATAGCGCACGCCCGCCGTCAGATTGCCGATCACCAGCCCGACGGTGAGCATCACGGCAAAGGTGAGGATGTACTGCACGTCCGAGACGGCGAGCGTCCCGCGGGGAGCAATAAAGAACAGATCGAAGCTGATGACGTTAATCACCGTCGCCAGGACCGACGGCCAGCGCCCGTAAAAGAGCGCCACCACCACCACGCCGAGAAGGTAGATCATCACCAGGTTGGCGGCGTCAAACGCAATCAGCCACTGGCTGGCAATCACGGTAATCAGGGCGCAGAGCACGACGGCGACAAGACAGCCGCGAAGCTGAATGCGCCATTTATCGCTGAAGGTGCGGCTGTCCGGCGCACGATTGGGTAAGGGGGTAGGTTTGTCGTCCAGCGCCACGATCACCAGATCCAGATCCGGCGCGCGACGGGCCAGCTTGTCGGCAAAGGATTCGCGGCTAAACCAGCGGCGATGCTGACGACGGCCAATGACGATTTTCCCCAGGTTATGCTCGCGCGCGTAGCGCAGAATGGCTTTATCTTCCTGAGGATCGGAAAGGGTGGCGGTTTCCGCACCCAGCTCCTGCGCAAGGCGAAGCGAACTCAGGATCGCGCGACGCTGGTTTTCGGGCAGCGCGTGCAGCTGCGGCGTTTCGACATACACCGCATGCCAGACGCTGCCAAATTTGGCAGCCAGGCGCGCGGCGGTGCGGACAAGCTTTTCATTGCCGCTGCCGTGGCCCACGCACAGCAGGATGGCGTCCCGCGTGTGCCAGACGCGTTCCTGGCCCTGCAGGTCGCGCCAGGCGCGCATCTGATCGTCCACCCGGTCGGCGGTTCGGCGCAGGGCCAGCTCGCGCAGGGCTATCAGGTTGCCTTTACGGAAGAAATGTTCGATGGCGCGCTCGGCCTGACCGGCGATATAGACTTTGCCTTCGTGCAGGCGCTGGCGCAAATCATCGGGCGGCAGGTCGACCAGCACCACCTCGTCTGCGGAATCGAAGAAGGGATCGGGCACTGTTTCGCGCACCTGAATGCCGGTCACGCCGCTGACCACGTCGTTCAGGCTTTCGAGATGCTGAACGTTAACCGTCGTGAACACATCGATACCGGCTTCAAGTAACTCTTCAACGTCCTGCCAGCGTTTGGGGTGGCGCGAGCCTGGCGCATTGCTGTGCGCCAGCTCGTCCATCAGGATAAGCGCGGGGCGGCGGGCGAGGGCGGCATCGAGATCGAATTCAGTGACTAACCGACCGCGATGGCTGATGCGGCGGGGCGGCTGGGTTGCCAGCCCCTTCAGCAGTGATGCCGTCTCTTTACGTCCGTGGGTTTCAACCACGCCGATCAGAATATCGAGCCCCTGCGCCCGAAGCCGCTGGGCTTCCGTCAGCATAGCGAAGGTTTTCCCGACGCCCGCGCAGGCGCCGAAGAAAATTTTCAGTTTGCCGCGATGGGCTTCAGCCGTCTGTTCAAGCAGCCTGTCCGGATCCGGGCGCATGGGCTCGTCGGTCATTTAGTTTTTCCTTAGCGCGTCCAGCGCCAGATTCAGCTCAACAATATTTACCACGGGCATGCCGATGAAGCTGACCAGCGGCTTTTGCGTGTGCGCGGCAACCAGCTGGCTCACCTGTTCGACGGTCAGCTGACGGGCGGTGGCGACGCGCGGGATCTGCCATGCCACGGCTGCTGGCGTCAGGCTGTAGTCCAGCCCGCTGGCCGAGGTGGTCACCAGCTCCACGGGAACGTCACGGCTGGCCTGTGGATTCGCGGCACGCAGGGCAGCCACGCGCTCAGTAACGGCTTTATCAAGCTCGGGGTTGCTGCCCGCCAGGTTACTGCCGCCGGATGCCATCGGATTATACGGGCTTTCGGCAGTGGCGGAAGGGCGTCCCTGGAAGTAGCGGGCATCCGTAAAGTTCTGACCAATCAGGCGAGACCCGCGGTTTTCACCGTTTTGCATAATCAGCGAGCCGTTAGCCTGATCCTTAAACCACCACTGGCCCAGCGCGGTGGTCACCAGCGGGTACAGCCCGCCGGTAATGAGAGACAGCAGAATAAACAGAAGTATAGCGGGGCGTAACATCGTCATTTGATTCACCTTTTAAACCAGGTCGAACAGCGTCAACAGCAGGTCGATAACCTTGATACCGACGAAGGGCACCACCAGCCCGCCCAGGCCGTAAATCCACAGGTTGCGGCGCAGCATGGCGGCCGCCGTGAGCGGCTTATAGCTCACGCCCTTCAGCGCCAGCGGGATCAGGAAGACAATAATCAGGGCGTTAAAGATCACTGCGCTCAGAATGGCCGAGGCCGGAGAATGTAGGTGCATTACGTTCAGGGCGTTTAATTGCGGATAGGTCGCAGCAAACGCGGCCGGAATGATGGCGAAATACTTCGCCACGTCATTAGCGATACTGAACGTGGTCAGCGAGCCGCGCGTCATCAGCATCTGCTTGCCGATGTGTACCACTTCAATCAGTTTGGTCGGGTTAGAGTCGAGGTCGACCATGTTGCCCGCCTCTTTGGCTGCCTGGGTACCGGAGTTCATCGCCACCGCCACGTCGGCCTGCGCGAGGGCAGGAGCATCGTTGGTCCCGTCACCGGTCATCGCCACCAGACGGCCTTCCGCCTGATACTGACGAATCAGTGCCAGCTTGGCTTCCGGTGTGGCTTCGGAAAGGAAATCATCCACGCCCGCTTCGGCGGCAATCGCCGCGGCGGTAAGACGGTTATCCCCGGTGATCATCACCGTTTTGATCCCCATCTTACGCAGCTGGGCAAAGCGCTCCTTGATGCCGCCTTTGACGATATCCTTCAGCGCAATCACCCCGAGCACGCGCGCGCCTTCGGCCACAACCAGCGGCGTTGCCCCCTGACGGGCCACGCTTTCAACCAGGTTGTCCACTTCCGGTGGGAAGTGACCGTTGTTGGCCTCGATGTGGCGGCGGATCGCGTCAACCGAGCCTTTACGGATCATGCGATCCTGGATGTTGATGCCGCTCATGCGGGTTTGCGCCGTGAAGGGTACGAACGTGGCGTGCAGGCTCTGAACGTCGCGCTGGCGCAGGTTAAAGCGCTGCTTGGCGAGGATCACAATGCTGCGGCCTTCCGGGGTTTCATCAGCAAGCGAGGAGAGCTGCGCGGCATCCGCCAGCGTTTTTTCATCCACGCCCGGGGCGGGTAGGAAATCTGACGCCTGACGGTTACCAAGGGTAATGGTGCCGGTTTTATCCAGCAGCAACACATCCACGTCACCGGCGGCTTCTACAGCACGCCCGCTGGTGGCGATAACGTTGGCTCCGAGCATACGGCTCATGCCGGCCACGCCGATGGCCGACAGCAGGCCGCCGATGGTGGTGGGGATCAGGCAGACCAGCAGCGCCACCAGCACCGTGACGGTGACCGCGGTACCGCCATAGGCAGAGAATGGCCACAGCGTGGCGGTTGCCAGCAGGAAGACAATGGTCAGGGCCACCAGCAGGATGGTCAGGGCAATCTCGTTTGGCGTTTTACGGCGCTGTGCGCCTTCCACCATGGCGATCATCCGGTCGAGGAAGGTTTCACCCGGGTTAACGCTGCACTGGATCACCAGCCAGTCGGAGAGAATGCGCGTCCCGCCCGTCACGGAGGCGAAATCGCCGCCGGATTCACGGATAACCGGCGCGGATTCCCCGGTGATGGCGCTTTCATCCACCGATGCGCCCCCTTCAATGACTTCGCCGTCGCAAGGGATGATGTCACCGGCTTCAACCAGCACCACATCGCCTTTACGCAGTTCATCTGCCGGAACGTGGTCCATCTGAGCGCCGTATTTCGGTTCCCGTAGCTTGCGCGCGAAGGCGGTTTTTTTCACCCCTTTCAGGCTGTTGGCCTGGGCTTTACTCCGGCCTTCCGCCAGCGCTTCCGCAAAGTTGGCGAACAGCACGGTAAACCACAGCCACAGGCTGATGGCGCCGGTAAACATCGCATTTCCCGGCATATGGCCCGTTCCCATGGCAATCGCCAGGGCGGTGGTCAGGACGCTTCCCGCCCAGACGATAAACATCACCGGGTTGTGCCACTGCACGCGCGGGCTCAGCTTTTTCACCGCATCCATGAGCGCCTGGCGAACTAATGACGGTTCGAACAGGGCCAGTTGTTTACGACTCATGACAATTTCTCCGCAAAATCAGCGTAAAGAGAGGTATTCCGCGACCGGGCCTAACGCGAGGGCGGGGATAAAGGTCAGGGCGCCGACCAGCAACACGGTGCCCGTCAGCAGGCCGATAAACAGCGCGCCGTGGGTCGGTAATGTCCCGGTGGTGGTCGGTTGGATTTTTTTATTCACCAGCGATCCGGCAATCGCCATGACCGGCACAATGATCCCGAAGCGGCCCACAAACATGCAGAACGCCAGCAGGCAGTTCCAGAACGGTGAGTTGGCGCTTAGGCCCGCAAAGGCGCTGCCGTTGTTGTTGGCGGCCGAGGAGACGGCATACAGCACTTCGCTAAAACCGTGAATACCGGGGTTAAAGATACCGCTGCGTCCGGCCTCGGTCATCAGCGCCAGCGCGGTGCCGAGCAGCACGAGAGCCGGGGTGACCAGGATCGCCAGCGCGGTTAGTTTCATCTCGCTAACGTCGATTTTTTTACCGAGGTATTCCGGGGTGCGGCCAATCATCAGACCGGCAATAAACACCGCCAGCAGCACGAACAGCAGCATGCCGTAAAGACCGGAGCCCACGCCGCCAAACACCACCTCGCCAATCTGCATCAGCCACATCGGGATCATGCCGCCCAGCGCCGTAAAGGAATCATGCATGGCATTGACGGCCCCGCACGACGCAGCCGTGGTGACCACCGCATACAGGCTGCTGGCGAGAATGCCAAAGCGGCTCTCTTTACCTTCCATATTGATTGCACTATCGGCCCCGAGTGAGAGGAAGTGCGGATTACCCTGCCATTCAGCCCACATCACCAGCGCAACACAGACCACAAAGATCAGCGACATGGTCCAGAGCAGGGTACGGCCCTGACGGCGATCGTTAACTACGTCACCAAAGGCAAAGCAGAGCGCGGCGGGGATCAGGAAAATCGCCAGCATCTGCACAAAATTAGTCAGGGCGGTCGGGTTTTCAAACGGGTGCGAGGAGTTGGCGTTGAAGAAGCCCCCGCCGTTCGTTCCGAGCATTTTGATGGCTTCCTGCGACGCCACTGGCCCCATCGGCAGGAGCTGTTTTGCGCCTTCCAGCGAGGTATATGGCGCGTAAGGCAGCAGGTTTTGCAGGCTGCCCTGCTGAATGAAGAACAGCGCGATCAGCAGCGCAATCGGCAGCAGGATCCACAGCGTAATGCGCGTCAGGTCTACCCACGCGTTACCCAGCGTACTCACTTTCTGACGCGCAAACGCACGCGTCAGCGCGAAGATCACCGCAATACCGCTGGCGGCAGAGAGGAAGTTCTGCACGGTTAGCCCGACCATCTGGCTGAAGTAGCTGAGCGTGGTTTCACCAGCATAGGACTGCCAGTTGGTGTTAGTGACAAAACTGACTGCCGTGTTAAGCGCGAGATGCCAGGACAGGCCCGGTAACTGTTGCGGATTCAAAGGCAGGATACCCTGCAACATCAGCATGGCAAAAAGCGCAATGAGCCCGACGATGTTCAGCAGCAGAATGGCGATCAGATAGTCACGCCAGTTCATCTCCCGATCGTCTATACCCAGTACGCGCCAGATCCCTTTTTCAACGCTTCCCGTTCCGGGCAGGGGAACGTTATTGATTAGCCGTGCCAGCCCCGAGCCCAGTGGCCTTGCCAGAACGAACAACACCACTAAGAAACTGGCAATAAGCAAAAACGCCTGAGCAGCCATCAGAATGCCTCCGCATTAATCAGGGCATAAACCAGATAACCCAATAACAGGAACACCAGCACGATGCCGGCAATAAGACCTGCACTCACAATCCACCTCCGGGTGACTTTTGTTGTTGTGCTAACGGTAGGATTTCTGGCGCAAAGATTTCGCAAAAATGAGAAGGGCGGGTGTAAAAAAAGTATAAAAATGGCAAAGCCCACAATTTAACTATTGATAAGTAAATCGTTAACTTTTTTGTAACTTAATTACGGCGTGAATGTAAATTTTCGCTAAACGGACGAAAATAAGTGGTCGGATGAGTAGTAAAATTACAAACAAAGCGATATTATTTTAGCCAGGTCACAGATTTTGAATTTTCCGGATGACGTTTCCGGCCAACTATAGGGGAGAAAAATATGGATCTTTATAAAGAGTTTCCGGCTCATATCGTGTTCATGCGCCGCGCTTTCGCCGTAGTGGCTGGCGTGCTGGCTCTGCCGGTGATGCTGTTCTGGAAAGATCGTGCGCGTTTTTATAGCTATCTGCACCGCGTCTGGGCGAAAACCAGCGAGAAGCCGGTGTGGATGGATCAGGCCGAGAAAGCGACCTGCGACTTTTACTAAGACTACACACAGCAATAAAAAAACCGCCAACAGCAATGTGGCGGTTTTTTTGTCCCTTCGGATTCGCGGTCCGTTGGGTGGTCTTGCAGCCCCTACCCGGGATTTTTATCATACCCTCCTGTAAGCAGATGGCAATCCCTGGAAGCCTTTATAAAATCCTAATTTTCTTCGAGTATCTTACCTTTGCAACGGATGTTCATTATGATGCGGCGTCCCTTTCCGCCATCTCGCAAATGGGCATCGGTCCTGGGAAAGGTATTTTTACAGCTGTAAAGCAGTCCGCCTACCCGGGCTTGTGTCCACCGACTTATCACCGGTGGTGAACGGTGGAGCGGTTAGCAGCAGAGACCGCATAATGAAACGCTATTTTTGCATCGCGTTCATTGTCGCAAGCGTACTCGTTGTCAAAAGTGATGAACCGATCGGGTTTGTTGCATTTACCACGATAGCGCAAGACAAGTAGCGTTAAGGCCGCCTCGGGCGGCCTTTTTTATTTCATCCGGTCTACACTTCATGGCAAAGTACAGTAAAAGCGCGCCGCTTTTTCCTTTGGTGGCGTGCCCTTACGGACATAATGGATATTTGCCTGGAGTTTTATGCCCACCCATCTGGTTTGGTTTCGCGCGGACCTGCGCGTACATGACAACTTCGCACTCGCGGCAGCCTGCCGTTCCGATGACGCCAGCGTGCTGGCGCTGTTTATCGCTACGCCTGAACAGTGGCAGCAGCATGATATGGCCCCGCGGCAGGCGGCTTACCTCAAATCGCATCTGAACGATCTGCAACACTCACTTGCTGAAAAAGGTATCCCCCTGATCTACAAAGAGGTCAGTGATTTTGCCGCGCAGCTTAAGATGTTGCGGGAGGTATGTCAGCAGAACGGCGTCACGCATCTTTTTTATAACTACCAGTACGAGCTGAACGAACGGCTGCGGGATCGCCAACTGGAGAACATTCTGGGCGAGGTGGTTTGTGAAGGATTTGATGACAGCGTAATGCTGGCACCGGGCAGCGTCATGACCGGCGGCCACGAAATGTATAAAGTGTTCACGCCGTTTAAAAATGCTTTTGTTAAACGTCTGAAAGAGGCGCTGCCGGAGTGCGTACCCGCACCCGCAGCCAGAGGGGAAGCCATAACCACGCTGCCTGAATTAACGTTTAACTATCCCCAACAGACATTCGATGAGCTTCTGTTCCCCGCAAACGAGAAGGCAGCAATTGCGAAGCTGCGCCAGTTTGGCAAACAGGGCGCGGGAGAGTACGAGGCGCGCAGGGATTTCCCGGCGATTGAAGGGACAAGCCGCTTATCGGCAAGCCTGGCGCTGGGCGTGCTCTCTCCTCGTCAGTGTCTACACCGTCTTCTGGCCGAGCAGCCGCAGGCAATGGACGGTGGAGCGGGGTCGGTGTGGCTGAACGAACTTATCTGGCGTGAATTTTATCGGCATCTGATGACGTATCATCCCGATCTCTGTAAGCATCGTCCGTTCATTCCCTGGACCGACAACGTAAAATGGCAGCACGATGAGGCACTTTTACAGGCCTGGCAAAAAGGGGAGACGGGCTATCCGATTGTTGATGCTGCCATGCGCCAGCTGAATGAAACCGGGTGGATGCACAACCGCCTGCGAATGATTACCGCCAGCTTTCTGGTGAAGGATCTGCTTATCGACTGGCGTATCGGAGAGCGCTATTTTATCTCTCAGCTGATCGATGGCGATCTCGCCGCGAATAACGGCGGCTGGCAGTGGGCTGCCTCTACGGGCACCGATGCGGCTCCCTATTTCCGGATTTTTAATCCAACCACTCAGGGACAAAAATTTGATGCCAACGGCGACTTTATCCGCCGCTGGTTGCCCGCGCTCAGGAACGTTCCTGCGAAAGCGATCCACGACCCGTGGGCATGGGCGGATAAACAGGGCGTAAAGCTCGATTATCCCCGCCCGATTGTTGACCATAAACAGGCGCGTGTCGCCACGCTGGAAGCGTACGAAGCCGCCAGAAAAGTTTGAGAGCATAAAGATGAAAAACAGTGAACTGGAACGCCTGATTAACGAAAAACTCAATACCGCCTCCTTTAGCGACTACGGTCCTAATGGCCTGCAGGTAGAAGGGCGCGAAACGGTACAGAAAATTATCACCGGCGTCACGGCAAGCCAGGCGCTGCTCGACGAGGCTGTCCGTCAGGAGGCCGATGCGGTGATTGTCCATCACGGTTACTTCTGGAAAAACGAATCACCGATTATTCGCGGCATGAAGCGCAACCGCCTGAAAACGTTGCTGGCAAATGACATCAACCTGTACGGTTACCACCTGCCGCTGGACGCACATCCGGAGCTTGGTAACAACGTTCAGCTTGCCCGACTGTTGGGGATTACCGTAATGGGCGAAATCGAGCCGCTGGTGCCGTGGGGCGAGCTGGCGATGCCGGTTCCGGGGCTGGAACTGGCTTCCTGGATTGAAGCGCGCCTGGGGCGTCGTCCGCTGTGGAGCGGCGATACCGGTCCGGATACGGTGAAGCGTGTTGCCTGGTGCACCGGAGGCGGGCAGGGCTTTATCGACAGCGCCGCGCGCTTCGGTGTTGATGCCTTTATCACCGGCGAGGTTTCCGAGCAGACCATTCACTCGGCGCGTGAACAGGGGCTGCATTTTTACGCGGCAGGCCATCATGCCACCGAGCGCGGCGGCATTCGCGCCCTCAGCGAGTGGCTGACGGAAAATACCGATCTGGATGTGACCTTTATTGATATTCCTAACCCGGCCTGATGAGAGGTGCCTGAGTGCAGCGAGCGCGTTGTTATCTTCTGGGAGAAACGGCAGTGGTTCTGGAACTCGAGCCGCCGGTGACCCTTGCCACGCAAAAGCGTATCTGGCGGCTAACCCAGCGTCTGGTCGATCTGCCGGATGTGGTTGAAGCCATTCCGGGGATGAATAACATCACGGTGGTGCTGCGTAGTCCGCATACGCTGGCGCTGGATGCCATTGAACGTTTACAGCGCTGGTGGGAAGAGAGCGAGGCGCTGGAGCCGGAATCGCGTGCCATTGAGATCCCGGTCGTTTATGGCGGTACGGGGGGACCGGATCTTGGTGTGGTCGCAGACCACTGCGGGCTCACCGAAAAGCAGGTTGTTGAGTTGCACAGTTCGGTTGACTACGTCGTCTGGTTCCTGGGATTCCAGCCCGGATTCCCGTATCTGGGGGGATTATCTCCCCGGCTGCATACGCCGCGCCGCGCTGAGCCGCGCCTGAGCGTACCGGCGGGGACGGTGGCTATCGGTGGCGAGCAGACCGGCGTTTATCCGCTGACATCGCCCGGTGGATGGCAGCTTATCGGGCATACCGCCACCCCGTTATTTGAACCCGTGCTGGAGACGCCGATACTCCTGCGGCCCGGCGACACCCTTCGCTTTATCCCGCAGAAGGAGGGGGTATGTTAACGCTTATTCGCGCCGGGCTTTACACCTCCGTACAGGATGCCGGGCGCTTTGGCATGCGTCAGTCCGGCGTGAGCTATTGTGGTGCGCTGGACCGTCCAGCGCTGGAAATCGCTAATGTGCTGGTGGGCAACCCCGGCAGCACGGCGGCGCTCGAAATTACGCTCGGCCAGTGTGTCATTGAGTTTGGTCAGGAGACCTGGTTCGCGCTCACCGGCGCAGGCTGTGATGCCATGCTGGACGGCAAAGCGGTGTGGACCGGCTGGCGTCTGCGGGCGAAAGCCGGACAGCGTCTGACCTTAAAGCGTCCTCTGCACGGCGTGCGTAGCTATCTTGCGGTGGCTGGCGGCATTGATGTGCCTGACGTGCTGGGCTCATCCAGTACCGATCAGAAAGCCGGGATTGGCGGTCACGAAGGACGGTTGTTGCGCGATGGCGATCGCCTGGCGATTAAGCCCTCTTCGCGTCACTTCTCGACGGCTCAGGGGGTAAAACAACTCCTCTGGGGAAACCAGATCCGCGCCTTACCGGGGCCGGAATATCATGAGTTCGACGAGGCCTCAAAAGAGTCCTTCTGGCGCTCGCCGTGGAAGCTCAGTCCGCAGAGTAACCGTATGGGTTATCGTCTGCAGGGGCAGCCGCTGATCCGGACGACCGACAGAGAACTGCTCTCCCACGGTTTATTGCCAGGGGTTATTCAGGTTCCGGGCAACGGGCAACCGATCGTCTTAATGAACGACGCGCAGACGACGGGGGGCTACCCGCGAATTGCCTGCATCATTGAAGCCGATCGCTACCATCTGGCGCAAATTCCCCTCGGACAGCCGATTCACTTCGTTCAATGTTCGCTGGAGGAGGCGCTAAAGGCGCGGCAGGATCAGCAGCGCTATCTCGAACAGCTGGCGTGGAGGCTCGATGGTAAAGATTGATTTGAATGCCGATCTGGGCGAGGGCGGCAGCGCCGATGCGGCGCTGATGACGCTGGTCTCCTCGATCAATATCGCCTGCGGCTTCCACGCGGGCGATGCGCAAACCATGCTAGAGAGCGTGCGTAACGCCATCAAAAACGGCGTCGCGATAGGCGCACATCCGAGCTACCCTGACCGGGAAAACTTTGGCCGCACCGCGATGGACCTGCCGCCTGAGACGGTTTACGCTCAGGTGCTCTACCAGATTGGCGCGCTGGAGGCGATGGTGCGCGCTGAGAACGTTGTGCTGCGCCACGTGAAGCCGCACGGCATGCTCTATAACCAGGCGGCGAAAGATCCGGCGCTGGCGGAGGCGATTGCCCGCGCGGTACGCGATTGCAACCCGCAGCTGATTCTGGTTGGCCTGGCGGGCAGCGAGCTTATTCGTGCCGGAGAACGGCTGGGGCTGACCACGCGGCAGGAGGTGTTTGCCGATCGGGGATTCATGCCTGATGGCAGCCTTGTACCGCGTACGCAGGCCGGTGCGCTGATTACCGATGAAGCGAAAGCGCTGGCCCAGACGCTGGAGATGGTGCGCTACGGGCGAGTGACCGCCGTGGATGGCACAACGGCGCACGTTCAGGCTGATACGGTATGTTTGCACGGCGATGGCGAGCATGCGCTCCAGTTCGCGCGCCGCCTGCGGGCCGCGTTCGCTGAAGAGGGCATTCTTGTCAGCGCAGATTAATCATGAAAGGACAGAAAAATGCCAGAAGGCCCGGAGATCCGCCGCGCGGCGGATAGCCTCGAGGCGGCGATAAAGGGCAAACCGCTGACGGAGGCCTGGTTTGCTTTTCCTCAACTGAAACCGTTTGAATCACAGCTGGTGGGGCAGTCGGTAACGCATATTGAAACGCGCGGCAAAGCATTGCTCACGCATTTTTCCCATAACCTGACGTTATACAGCCATAACCAGCTTTACGGCGTCTGGCGCGTGGTGGAGGCGGGTGAACAGCCGCAAACGAAACGCGTGCTGCGCGTCAGGCTGCAAACGGCGGATAAGGCGATCCTGCTCTATAGCGCCTCTGATATCGAAATGTTAACGCCTGAGCAGGTGCTCACGCACCCGTTCTTACAGCGGGTTGGGCCGGACGTGCTGGATATGCGCCTGACGGCGAGCGATGTGAAGGCCCGGCTGTTATCGCCTGCATTCCGCAACCGGCAGTTTTCCGGCCTGTTTCTTGACCAGGCCTTTCTGGCCGGGCTTGGCAACTACCTGCGGGTGGAAATCCTCTGGGAAGTCGGGCTGGCGCCGCAGCATAAAGCCTCTCAGCTGAGCGATGAACAGCTGGAGGCGCTGTCCCACGCGCTGCTGGACATCCCGCGGCTGTCGTACAACACGCGTGGCGTAGTGGATGAAAACAAGCATCACGGGGCGCTGTTCCGCTTTAAGGTGTTTCATCGGGCGGGGAAAAAGTGCGAGCGGTGCGGCGGGATTATCGACAGGATGATGCTCTCTTCAAGACCCTTTTACTGGTGCCCGCACTGCCAGAAATAAAAGTAAAACGGTAACCCTTGGGTTACCGTTTTTAATGTTTTCACCCTCTCCCTGTGGGAGAGGGCCGGGGTGATGGCATCAGGCCGCACCCAACATCTTTTAGCGCTTCAGGTCAGACTTAAAATCACGCTGCTCGTAGCCGGTATACAGCTGACGAGGACGCGCGATCTTCATGCCTTCGCTGTGCATTTCGTTCCAGTGCGCAATCCAGCCTACGGTACGCGCCATAGCGAAGATCACGGTGAACATGGAAGACGGAATGCCCATCGCTTTCAGAATAATGCCAGAGTAGAAATCAACGTTCGGGTAGAGTTTCTTCTCGATGAAGTACGGGTCGTTCAGCGCGATGTGTTCCAGCTCCATCGCCACTTCCAGCAGATCATCTTTGGTACCCAGCTCTTTCAGCACTTCGTGGCAGGTCTCACGCATCACAGTGGCGCGCGGGTCGTAGTTTTTGTAAACACGGTGACCGAAGCCCATCAGGCGGAAGGAATCATTCTTGTCTTTCGCGCGACGCACGAACTCAGGAATGTGCTCAACGGTGCTGATCTCTTCCAGCATCTTCAGTGCCGCTTCGTTCGCGCCGCCGTGCGCCGGTCCCCACAGGGAGGCGATGCCCGCAGCGATACAGGCGAACGGGTTCGCGCCTGAAGAGCCCGCGGTACGGACGGTAGAGGTAGAGGCGTTCTGTTCGTGGTCAGCGTGCAGGATCAGAATACGGTCCATCGCGCGTTCCAGAACCGGGTTCACTTCGTACTCTTCGCACGGCGTGGAGAACATCATGCGCAGGAAGTTACCCGCGTAGGAGAGGTCGTTGCGCGGATACACAAACGGCTGGCCGATGGAGTATTTGTAGCACATCGCCGCCATGGTAGGCATTTTGGACAGCAGACGGTAAGCGGCGATTTCACGGTGACGCGGGTTATTCACGTCAAGGGAGTCGTGGTAGAACGCTGCAAGCGCACCGGTAATACCGCACATCACCGCCATTGGGTGAGAGTCACGACGGAACGCATGGAACAGACGGGTAATCTGCTCATGGATCATGGTGTGACGGGTCACGGTGGTTTTAAATTCATCGAACTGGGCCTGCGTCGGTTTTTCGCCGTTCAGCAGGATGTAGCACACTTCCAGGTAGTTGGATTCGGTGGCTAACTGATCGATAGGGAAGCCGCGATGGAGCAGGATACCTTCGTCACCGTCAATGAAGGTGATTTTGGATTCGCAAGATGCGGTAGAGGTAAATCCAGGGTCAAAGGTGAACATCCCTTTGGAACCCAGCGTACGGATATCAATAACATCCTGACCGAGCGTGCCTTTTAGCACATCCAGTTCAATAGCAGTGTCACCATTTAGGGTGAGCGTTGCCTTTGTATCAGCCATTTACGGTCTCCTTAGCGCCTTATGCTTAAGACTGCGCTTTACCGGATTTGCTTTCAGCTGTTAATCACCGTTACCAGATTGTTATTTGGCTTACCGCTCAGCTCACGAGGACAAACCAGGGTACAGAGCTATGGCGCCTTGCAGGTAAACGAATGAAATATCAGTGAAACAACAGCAAATCAGCGTTTTTGCAGTCCGAATTATTCAAACCTGTATATCACTAATAACTGTCCTGATAACTTCGGTCAATACCATCACACTGTTACATAACTATTTGTCAGGTGAAAGAGAGACCTCATAACTTTTGCGCATTATATGCCTTTTCTGATGACGTTTGTAACAATATTGTTTAACATTTGTCAAATCAGATGATTAAAAATTAAAAAGATGTTGTTATCGTGACCCTGATCACTGTTCCAGAGAAAACCCGACAAACTGTATGTAGGTTAATTGTAATGATTT
Source organism: Enterobacter sp. N18-03635 (assembly GCF_004006055.1). Classification (NCBI taxonomy): domain Bacteria; kingdom Pseudomonadati; phylum Pseudomonadota; class Gammaproteobacteria; order Enterobacterales; family Enterobacteriaceae; genus Enterobacter; species Enterobacter sp. N18-03635. The sequence continues at coordinate 1,308,557 of NZ_CP034769.1, forward strand.
TGTGAACGGCCTATACTGCCGCCAGGTCTCCGGAACACCCTGCAATCCCGAGCCACCCAGCGTTGTAACGTGTCGTTTAAGCATCTGGAAGCAGTGTTTTGCATGACGCGCAGTTATAGAAAAGGAACGCTGCTTGACCCGCATCGCAGTCCGGAGGAAGGAAACAATAAGAACAGCATGTGGGCGTTATTCATGATAAGAAATGTGAAAAAACAAAGACCTGTCAATCTGGATCTCAAAACGATCCGGTTCCCCGTAACAGCAATAGCGTCCATTCTGCACCGTGTTTCTGGTGTGATTACGTTTGTGGCGGTCGGTATTCTGCTGTGGTTACTGGGCACCAGCCTCTCTTCCCCTGAAGGATTCCTCCAGGCCTCTGCCATCATGAACAGCTTCTTCGTGAAATTCATCATGTGGGGCATTCTGACCGCGCTGGCGTACCACGTCGTCGTGGGTGTTCGCCATATGCTAATGGACTTTGGCTACCTGGAAGAGACTTTCGAAGCCGGGAAACGCTCCGCTAACATTTCATTTGTGATTACTGTCGTGCTTTCACTTCTCGCAGGAGTTCTCGTATGGTAAGCAACGCCTCCGCATTAGGACGCAACGGCGTACATGACTTCATTCTGGTCCGTGCTACCGCCATCGTTCTCACTCTTTACATCATCTATATGATCGGTTTCTTCGCGACCAGCGGCACGGTGACGTGGGAAATCTGGAGTGGGTTCTTCGGATCCGCCTTCACCAAAGTGTTCACCCTGCTGGCCCTGTTCTCTATCCTTATTCATGCATGGATTGGCATGTGGCAGGTGTTGACCGATTACGTTAAACCGCTGGCGATTCGCCTCCCACTGCAGCTGGCCATTGTGGTTGCACTGGTGGTTTACGTTATTTATGGATTCGTTGTGGTGTGGGGTGTGTAATGAAACTGCCAGTCAGAGAATTTGATGCTGTTGTAATTGGTGCCGGTGGCGCAGGTATGCGTGCCGCACTGCAAATTTCCCAGAGCGGCCAAACCTGTGCGCTGCTCTCTAAAGTTTTCCCGACCCGTTCCCATACTGTGTCCGCGCAGGGCGGTATTACCGTTGCGCTGGGTAACTCCCATGAAGATAACTGGGAATGGCACATGTATGACACGGTAAAAGGTTCCGATTACATCGGCGACCAGGATGCCATCGAATATATGTGTAAAACCGGTCCGGAAGCGATTCTGGAGCTGGACCACATGGGTCTGCCGTTCTCCCGTCTGGAAAATGGCACTATCTATCAGCGTCCATTTGGCGGCCAGTCGAAAAACTTCGGCGGCGAGCAGGCGGCACGCACCGCGGCGGCGGCTGACCGTACCGGTCACGCGCTGCTGCACACCCTGTATCAGCAGAACCTGAAAAACCACACCACCATCTTCTCCGAGTGGTATGCGCTGGATCTGGTGAAAAACGCCGATGGCGCAATTGTTGGCTGTACCGCGCTGTGCATCGAAACCGGTGAAGTGGTTTACTTCAAAGCGCGCGCTACCGTGCTGGCGACCGGCGGTGCAGGCCGTATCTATCAGTCCACCACCAACGCCCACATCAACACCGGTGACGGTGTCGGTATGGCTATCCGCGCGGGCGTGCCGGTGCAGGATATGGAGATGTGGCAGTTCCACCCAACCGGTATCGCCGGTGCAGGCGTTCTGGTAACAGAAGGCTGCCGCGGTGAAGGTGGCTACCTGCTGAACAAACACGGCGAACGCTTCATGGAGCGTTATGCCCCGAATGCGAAAGACCTGGCGGGTCGTGACGTGGTGGCGCGTTCCATCATGATCGAAATCCGTGAAGGCCGCGGCTGCGACGGCCCATGGGGTCCGCACGCGAAGCTGAAGCTCGACCATCTGGGTAAAGAAGTGCTGGAGTCCCGTCTGCCGGGCATCCTGGAACTCTCCCGCACCTTCGCGCACGTCGATCCGGTGAAAGAGCCGATTCCGGTTATCCCAACCTGCCACTACATGATGGGCGGTATTCCGACCAAAGTGACCGGTCAGGCGCTGACCGTGAACGAGCAGGGCGAAGACGTGGTCATTCCTGGCCTGTTCGCGGTGGGCGAAATTGCCTGCGTATCCGTACACGGCGCTAACCGTCTGGGCGGCAACTCCCTGCTGGATCTGGTGGTGTTTGGTCGTGCGGTGGGTCTGCATCTGCAGGAATCCATTGCCGAGCAGGGCGCGCTGCGTGACGCAACCGACGACGAAATTGATGCCTCTCTTGAGCGCCTCAACCGCTGGAACGGCAACCGTAACGGCGAAGATCCGGTGGAAATCCGTAAAGCGCTGCAGGAATGTATGCAGCACAACTTCTCGGTATTCCGTGAAGGCGACGCGATGGCCAAAGGTCTTGAGCAGCTGAAAGCGATCCGCGAGCGTCTGAAAAATGCCCGTCTGGACGACACCTCCAGCGAGTTCAACACCCAGCGCGTTGAGTGCCTGGAGCTGGATAACCTGATGGAAACCGCGTTCGCGACCGCGATGTCGGCAAACTTCCGTACCGAAAGCCGTGGCGCCCATAGCCGCTTCGACTTCCCGGAGCGTGATGACGAAAACTGGCTGTGTCATTCCCTGTATCTGCCAGAGTCGGAAACCATGACGCGTCGTAGCGTCAACATGGAACCGAAACTGCGTCCGGCGTTCCCGCCGAAGATTCGTACTTACTAATGCGGAGACAGGATAATGAAACTCGAATTCTCAGTTTATCGTTATAACCCGGATGTTGATGACGCTCCGCGCATGCAGGACTACACCCTGGAAGCGGAAGAAGGTCGCGACATGATGCTGCTGGATGCCTTAATCCAGCTGAAAGAAAAAGATCCAACGCTGTCGTTCCGCCGCTCCTGCCGTGAAGGGGTTTGTGGCTCTGACGGTGTGAACATGAACGGCAAAAATGGCCTGGCCTGCATCACGCCCATTTCAGCGTTGCAGCGTCCCGGTCAGAAAATTGTTATCCGTCCTCTGCCAGGCCTGCCGGTCGTGCGTGATTTGGTGGTAGACATGGGGCAATTCTATGCACAATATGAGAAGATTAAGCCTTACTTATTGAATAATGGGCAAAATCCACCGGCTCGCGAGCACTTACAGTCTCCTGAGCAGCGTGAAAAACTCGACGGTTTGTACGAGTGTATTCTCTGCGCATGCTGTTCTACGTCCTGCCCGTCGTTCTGGTGGAACCCGGACAAGTTTATCGGTCCGGCCGGTCTGCTGGCTGCCTATCGCTTCCTGATCGACAGCCGCGACACCGAAACCGACAGCCGTCTGGAAGGACTGAGTGACGCTTTCAGCGTATTCCGCTGCCATAGCATCATGAACTGCGTCAGTGTGTGTCCGAAGGGGCTGAACCCGACGCGCGCCATCGGCCATATTAAGTCGATGCTGCTGCAGCGCAGTGCGTAAGTAGTGAGAGGGGAGCGCTGTTCCCCTCACCTTAACCCTCTCCCACAGGGAGAGGGAATAGATTGCAGAAACCTTTAAAAACTGCCCTGAAGTCTAGACAGTTTCTAAAGGTTCCTTCGCGGGCCACAAAGAGCTCGCAGGTGAACCCCGGCACGTACACGTGGTGTGCGTGGTAGTTTCTACGGCGAAAGTAAGCATAAAAATGCTTAAGGGATCACGATGCAGAACGGCGCAATGAAAGCCTGGCTGGACTCTTCTTACCTCTCTGGTGCCAACCAGAGCTGGATAGAACAGCTCTATGAAGACTTCTTAACCGATCCTGACTCAGTGGACGCAAACTGGCGTTCCATGTTCCAGCAGTTGCCTGGTACAGGGGTCAAACCGGATCAATTCCATTCCAAAACACGTGATTATTTCCGTCGTCTGGCGAAGGATGCCTCACGTTACTCTTCTGCGATTTCCGACCCTGACACCAATGCGAAGCAGGTTAAAGTCCTGCAGCTTATCAACGCTTATCGCTTCCGTGGTCACCAGCATGCGAATCTCGATCCGCTGGGACTGTGGAAACAAGACCGTGTGGCCGATCTCGATCCGGCATATCACGATCTGACCGAGGCCGATTTCCAGGAAAGCTTTAACGTAGGTTCCTTTGCCATCGGCAAAGACACGATGAAGCTGGGCGATCTGATTGACGCGCTCAAGCAAACCTACTGCGGCTCCATCGGCGCGGAATACATGCACATTACCTCTACCGAAGAGAAGCGCTGGATCCAGCAGCGCATCGAATCCGTAGCGGGCCACGCGACCTTCTCGGCTGACGAGAAAAAGCGCTTCCTCAGCGAACTGACCGCAGCGGAAGGCCTTGAGCGCTATCTGGGCGCGAAGTTCCCGGGCGCAAAACGCTTCTCGCTGGAAGGCGGTGACGCCCTGGTGCCGATGCTGAAAGAACTGATTCGTCACGCAGGCAAGAGCGGCACCCGTGAAGTGGTGCTGGGCATGGCGCACCGTGGTCGTCTGAACGTGCTGGTCAACGTGCTGGGTAAAAAACCGCAGGACCTGTTCGACGAATTCGCGGGCAAACATAAAGAACACCTCGGCACCGGCGACGTGAAGTACCACATGGGCTTCTCGTCGGATATCGAAACCGAAGGCGGTCTGGTTCACCTGGCGCTGGCGTTTAACCCGTCACACCTGGAAATCGTCAGCCCGGTGGTTATCGGTTCCGTGCGCGCGCGTCTGGATCGTCTGGACGAGCCAAGCAGCAATAAAGTTCTGCCAATTACCATCCACGGTGATGCGGCGGTAACAGGGCAGGGCGTGGTGCAGGAAACCCTGAACATGTCCAAAGCGCGTGGTTATGAAGTGGGCGGTACCGTTCGCATCGTGATCAACAACCAGGTGGGCTTCACCACCTCTAACCCGCTGGATGCGCGTTCTACCCCGTACTGCACCGACATCGGTAAGATGGTGCAGGCGCCGATCTTCCACGTTAACGCGGATGACCCGGAAGCCGTGGCTTTCGTGACCCGTCTGGCGCTGGACTTCCGTAATACCTTCAAACGCGATGTGTTCATTGACCTCTTCTGCTACCGCCGTCACGGCCACAACGAAGCGGATGAGCCAAGTGCAACCCAGCCGCTGATGTATCAGAAAATCAAAAAACACCCGACTCCGCGCAAAATCTATGCTGACAAGCTGGAAGGCGACAAAGTGGCGACGCTGGAAGATGCGACCGAAATGGTCAACCTCTACCGCGATGCGCTGGATGCGGGCGAATGCGTAGTGAAAGAGCTGCGTCCGATGAACATGCACTCCTTTACCTGGTCGCCGTACCTCAACCACGAGTGGGATGAGAGCTACCCGAATAAGGTTGAGATGAAGCGCCTGCAGGAGCTGGCTAAACGCATCAGCACCGTGCCGGACGCTATCGAGATGCAGTCGCGCGTGGCGAAAATTTATGCTGACCGTCAGTCCATGGCGGCAGGCGAGAAGCTCTTCGACTGGGGCGGTGCGGAAACGCTGGCCTACGCAACGCTGGTTGATGAAGGCATTCCTGTTCGTCTGTCCGGTGAAGATGCGGGCCGTGGAACCTTCTTCCACCGTCACGCGGTTGTTCACAACCAGTCCAACGGTTCAACCTACACCCCGCTGCAGCACGTGCACAACGGTCAGGGCCAGTTCAAGGTCTGGGACTCCGTGCTGTCTGAAGAAGCTGTTCTGGCCTTCGAATACGGTTATGCCACCGCTGAACCACGCACCCTGACCATCTGGGAAGCGCAGTTCGGTGACTTCGCTAACGGTGCGCAGGTGGTTATCGACCAGTTCATCTCCTCCGGCGAGCAGAAGTGGGGCCGTATGTGTGGCCTGGTAATGCTGCTGCCGCACGGTTATGAAGGTCAGGGTCCGGAGCACTCTTCCGCGCGTCTGGAACGTTATCTGCAGCTCTGCGCCGAGCAGAACATGCAGGTCTGCGTACCGTCTACTCCGGCTCAGGTGTACCACATGCTGCGTCGTCAGGCGCTGCGCGGTATGCGTCGTCCGCTGGTGGTGATGTCGCCGAAATCCCTGCTGCGTCACCCGCTGGCGGTGTCGAGCCTGGATGAGCTGGCAAATGGCACCTTCCTGCCGGCCATCGGTGAAATTGACGAGCTGGATCCACAGGCCGTGAAGCGTGTGGTGATGTGTTCTGGTAAGGTTTATTACGACCTGCTGGAACAGCGCCGTAAGAACGATCAGAAAGATGTCGCCATCGTGCGTATCGAACAGCTTTATCCGTTCCCGCACCAGGCGGTGCAGGAAGCGCTGAAACCGTACGCTCACGTTCATGATTTTGTCTGGTGCCAGGAAGAGCCGCTTAACCAGGGCGCATGGTACTGCAGCCAGCATCATTTCCGTGAAGTGATTCCATTTGGGTCAGCCCTGCGCTATGCAGGTCGCCCGGCCTCCGCCTCTCCGGCGGTAGGGTATATGTCCGTTCACCAGAAGCAGCAACAAGATCTGGTCAATGACGCGCTGAACGTCGATTAATTAAAGGATACATAATGAGTAGCGTAGATATTCTTGTTCCCGACCTGCCTGAATCCGTAGCAGATGCGACCGTCGCTACCTGGCACAAAAAACCAGGCGATGCCGTTAAGCGCGATGAAGTGCTGGTAGAAATCGAAACTGACAAAGTGGTACTGGAAGTACCGGCTTCGGCGGATGGCGTTCTGGACGCGGTGCTGGAAGATGAAGGTACTACCGTCACCTCTCGTCAGATCCTGGGTCGCCTGCGTGAAGGCAACAGCGCGGGCAAAGAGTCCAGCGCAAAATTTGAAGAGAAAGCCTCTACGCCGGCTCAGCGCCAGCAGGCTTCTCTGGAAGAGCAGTCTAACGACGCTCTCAGCCCGGCGATCCGTCGCCTGCTGGCGGAACACAGCCTCGACCCGGCAGCCATTAAAGGCACCGGCGTTGGCGGCCGTCTGACCCGTGAAGACATCGACAAGCATCTGGCGAAAGCGCCTGCTCAGGCCGAAGCGAAAGCTCCTGCGGCGGCGCCAGCAGCTCAGCCTGCGCTGAGTGCCCGCAGCGAAAAACGCGTGCCGATGACCCGCCTGCGTAAGCGCGTTGCCGAGCGTCTGCTGGAAGCGAAAAACTCTACCGCGATGCTGACCACCTTCAACGAAGTGAACATGAAGCCAATCATGGACCTGCGCAAGCAGTACGGTGACGCGTTTGAAAAACGTCACGGTATCCGTCTGGGCTTTATGTCCTTCTACGTGAAGGCGGTGGTTGAAGCGCTGAAACGCTATCCGGAAGTGAACGCGTCCATCGATGGCGATGACGTGGTTTACCACAACTATTTCGACGTCAGCATGGCGGTTTCTACTCCACGCGGCCTGGTAACGCCGGTTCTGCGTGATGTGGATACCCTGGGTATGGCTGACATCGAGAAAAACATTAAAGAGCTGGCTGTGAAAGGCCGCGACGGCAAGCTGACCGTAGATGACCTGACCGGCGGTAACTTCACCATTACCAACGGCGGCGTATTCGGCTCGCTGATGTCTACCCCGATCATTAACCCGCCGCAGAGCGCGATCCTGGGTATGCATGCCATCAAAGATCGCCCTATGGCGGTAGACGGTAAAGTTGAGATCCTGCCGATGATGTACCTGGCGCTCTCTTACGATCACCGCCTGATCGACGGCCGCGAGTCCGTGGGCTTCCTGGTAGCGATTAAAGAGCTGCTGGAAGATCCAACCCGTCTGCTGCTGGACGTCTAGTTTTGCAGTCTTGCCCGGCGGCGTATGGCTGCCGGGCCAATAAAAGCACGACCTAACGATTACCTGAAGGATGGATAGAACACATGAACTTACATGAATATCAGGCCAAACAGCTGTTTGCCCGGTATGGCTTACCGGCTCCGGTGGGTTATGCCTGTACTACCCCGCGTGAAGCAGAAGAAGCCGCATCTAAAATCGGTTCCGGCCCTTGGGTAGTTAAGTGTCAGGTTCACGCTGGTGGCCGTGGTAAAGCGGGCGGTGTGAAGGTTGTTAAGAGCAAAGAAGAGATTCGTGCGTTTGCTGAACATTGGCTCGGCAAGCGTCTGGTAACGTACCAGACAGATGCGAACGGCCAGCCGGTTAACCAGATCCTGGTGGAAGCGGCGACCGATATCGCGAAAGAACTTTATCTGGGCGCGGTTGTTGACCGTAGCTCCCGTCGCGTGGTGTTCATGGCGTCTACCGAAGGCGGCGTGGAAATCGAAAAAGTGGCGGAAGAAACCCCGCACCTGATCCACAAAGTGGCTATCGATCCGCTGGCAGGCCCAATGCCTTACCAGGGTCGCGAGCTGGCGTTCAAGCTGGGCCTGGAAGGTAAACTGGTTCAGCAGTTCACCAAGATCTTCATGGGGCTGGCAACTATCTTCCTGGAGCGCGATCTGGCGCTGATCGAGATCAACCCACTGGTGATCACCACCCAGGGCGATTTGATCTGCCTCGACGGCAAGCTGGGCGCTGACGGCAACGCGCTGTTCCGCCAGCCGGATCTGCGCGAAATGCGCGACCAGTCTCAGGAAGACCCGCGTGAAGCACAGGCTGCGCAGTGGGAACTGAACTACGTGGCGCTGGACGGCAACATCGGCTGCATGGTTAACGGTGCGGGCCTGGCAATGGGCACCATGGACATCGTTAAGCTGCACGGCGGTGAGCCAGCAAACTTCCTCGACGTAGGCGGTGGCGCAACCAAAGAGCGCGTAACCGAAGCGTTCAAAATCATTCTCTCTGACGACAACGTGAAGGCCGTTCTGGTTAACATCTTCGGCGGCATCGTACGTTGCGACCTGATCGCCGACGGTATCATCGGTGCGGTAGAAGAAGTGGGTGTTAACGTTCCGGTGGTTGTGCGTCTGGAAGGTAACAACGCTGAACTCGGCGCGAAAAAACTGGCTGACAGCGGCCTGAATATTATTGCAGCGAAAAGTCTGACGGATGCAGCTCAGCAGGTTGTTGCCGCAGTGGAGGGGAAATAATGTCAGTTTTAATTAATAAAGATACCAAGGTTATCTGCCAGGGCTTCACCGGTAGCCAGGGGACTTTCCACTCCGAACAGGCAATTGCCTACGGTACGCAGATGGTTGGCGGTGTTACGCCAGGTAAAGGCGGCACCACCCACCTGGGCCTGCCTGTGTTTAACACCGTGCGTGAAGCCGTAGAAGCGACGGGCGCCACCGCGACCGTGATCTACGTTCCGGCACCGTTCTGCAAAGACTCTATTCTGGAAGCGATCGACGCAGGCATCAAACTGATCATCACCATCACCGAAGGCATCCCGACGCTGGATATGCTGACCGTGAAGGTGAAGCTGGATGAAGCTGGCGTGCGTATGATTGGCCCGAACTGCCCAGGCGTTATCACCCCGGGCGAATGCAAAATCGGCATCATGCCGGGCCACATTCACAAACCGGGTAAAGTGGGCATCGTGTCCCGTTCCGGTACCCTGACCTATGAAGCGGTTAAGCAGACCACCGACTACGGTTTCGGCCAGTCCACCTGCGTGGGCATCGGCGGTGACCCGATTCCGGGCTCTAACTTCATCGACATCCTGAAGCTGTTCCAGGAAGATCCACAGACCGAAGCGATCGTGATGATCGGTGAGATCGGTGGTAGCGCGGAAGAAGAAGCGGCTGCTTACATCAAAGAACACGTGACCAAGCCAGTTGTGGGCTACATCGCGGGTGTGACTGCGCCGAAAGGCAAGCGTATGGGTCACGCAGGCGCGATCATCGCCGGTGGTAAGGGTACGGCTGATGAGAAATTCGCAGCGCTGGAAGCCGCAGGCGTGAAAACCGTTCGCAGCCTGGCGGATATCGGCGAAGCACTGAAATCCATCATTAAGTAAGTCCTCTCTGCTCCCCGAAAGGGGGGCGTTGCAGTATAAAAATGTCCGTTTCGACATGGTTGGCCGCTGTAAAGCGGCCTTTTTTATTGCCTGCCGGGCGTCATGCAATAGTCACAATTGGGTGTTAATTAGAGAGGATGTAAAAGTAAAATAATTGTTATTTATTTGCCTTTAAGAGAGCAGATGGAAAAAAATAAAAAACGCACTAAAATTTATGTCCTGAATAAATCAGTCATTAAGCGTAACTGAGTTAATAAAAATCACTTCTGTTTATATTCATCCGTCGATTCGATAACCTTAATTGTATTTCATATACATATCTTTAACATGGTTTTTACCATGTTCACCACATCAAAACACAATTAACATTAAGAATTGTTTTTGATTTAAATCAATGTTTAATCCTTGGAAAAAGGCGCTGAAAAGCGCTAAATTGTTCCCGATCAAAATGGCCGAAAAGTGGTAATTTTGCTATAAATTGATCGCCGTCGAAAAACGTAAATGTGATTCAATAAAAACCTGTTTATTGTAAGGGTTTTGCAGCGTATTATATTTGCGGGATCAATTTGAGTTTTTTATTAACGTATTTGTAACCTCACGTCATCGTTTTTATCCTCCCTCAGGGTAATAACGACGACAAGGATGCGAATAATTTGTATTGGGGCATGCGTGTGGATCTCTTTCTGACGGGGTCCACTCTCGGAGTCTTCATGCGATGAGCAAGGAGTCATGATGTTAGATATAGTCGAACTGTCGCGCTTACAGTTTGCCTTGACCGCGATGTACCACTTCCTGTTTGTGCCACTGACGCTCGGTATGGCGTTCCTGCTGGCCATTATGGAAACGGTATACGTTCTCTCCGGCAAACAGATTTATAAAGATATGACCAAGTTCTGGGGCAAGTTGTTTGGTATCAACTTCGCACTGGGCGTGGCAACCGGTTTGACCATGGAGTTCCAGTTCGGGACTAACTGGTCTTACTATTCCCACTATGTAGGGGATATCTTCGGTGCGCCGCTGGCCATTGAAGGTCTGATGGCATTCTTCCTCGAATCCACCTTTGTAGGTCTGTTCTTCTTCGGTTGGGACCGTCTGGGTAAAGTCCAGCATATGGCGGTGACCTGGCTTGTGGCATTAGGTTCGAACCTTTCCGCGCTGTGGATCCTGGTTGCGAACGGCTGGATGCAGAACCCTATCGCGTCTGATTTCAACTTCGAAACCATGCGTATGGAGATGGTCAGCTTTGCCGAGCTGGTCCTGAACCCGGTTGCTCAGGTTAAATTCGTTCACACCGTCGCTTCTGGCTACGTGTGCGGCGCGATGTTTGTGCTGGGCATCAGTTCTTACTATATGCTGCGTGGTCGTGACTTCGCGTTTGCTAAGCGCTCCTTTGCTATCGCTGCAAGCTTCGGTATGGCTGCCATCCTCTCTGTTATCGTTCTGGGTGATGAATCCGGTTACGAAATGGGTGACGTGCAAAAAACCAAACTGGCCGCCATCGAAGCCGAATGGGAAACCCAGCCGGCGCCTGCTGCCTTTACGCTGTTCGGTATTCCCGATCAGGACGCGCAGGAAAACCGCTTTGCCATTCAGATTCCTTACGCGCTGGGTATCATTGCCACTCGTTCTGTTGATAAGCAGGTGACGGGTCTGAAAGAGCTGATGGTTCAGCACGAAGAGCGTATTCGTAACGGTATGAAAGCCTACTCGCTGCTGGAACAGCTGCGTGCTGGCTCTACAGACCAGACCGTCCGCGACCAGTTTAACGACGTGAAGAAAGATCTGGGTTATGGCCTGCTGCTGAAGCGTTATACCCCGAACGTTTCTGATGCGACGGAAGCGCAGATCCAGATGGCAACCAAAGACTCGATTCCACGCGTTGCGCCTCTGTACTTCGCATTCCGTATCATGGTGGGCTGCGGCATCATCATGCTGCTGATCATTGCGGCGTCCTTCTGGTCTGTGATTCGCAACCGCATCGGCGAGAAAAAATGGCTGCTGCGCACCGCGCTTTACGGTATTCCACTGCCGTGGATCGCAATTGAGTCCGGCTGGTTTGTTGCGGAGTATGGCCGTCAGCCATGGGCGATCGGTGAGGTCCTGCCAACGGCGGTAGCGAACTCGTCCCTGACCGCAGGCGACCTGATCTTCTCCATGCTGCTGATTTGTGGTCTGTACACCCTGTTCCTGGTGGCTGAACTGTTCCTGATGTTCAAGTTCGCGCGCCTTGGCCCAAGCAGCCTGAAAACCGGTCGCTATCACTATGAGCAGTCCACTGCGACTACTCAGCCGGCACGCTAAGACAGGAGTCATCAAATGATCGATTATGAAGTATTGCGTTTTATCTGGTGGCTGCTGGTCGGCGTTCTGCTGATCGGTTTCGCCGTCACGGATGGTTTCGACATGGGGGTGGGGATGCTCACCCGTTTCCTCGGTCGTAATGACACCGAGCGTCGAATCATGATCAACTCCATCGCCCCGCACTGGGACGGTAACCAGGTGTGGCTGATCACCGCAGGCGGCGCGCTGTTCGCTGCCTGGCCGATGGTCTACGCGGCGGCGTTCTCCGGTTTCTATGTGGCGATGATTCTGGTGCTGGCCTCTTTATTCTTCCGTCCGGTCGGTTTCGACTACCGTTCCAAGATTGAAGACACCCGCTGGCGCAACATGTGGGATTGGGGCATCTTCATCGGTAGCTTCGTTCCACCGCTGGTGATCGGCGTGGCGTTTGGTAACCTGCTGCAGGGCGTACCGTTCCACCTGGACGAATACATGCGTCTTTACTACACCGGTAACTTCTTCCAGCTGCTGAATCCGTTTGGTCTGCTGGCCGGTGTCGTCAGCGTGGCGATGATCATCACTCAGGGCGCAACCTACCTGCAGATGCGTACTGTAGGCGAGCTGCATCTGCGCTCCCGCGCGACGGCTCAGGTTGCTGCGCTGGTTACGCTGGTCTGCTTCGCGCTGGCCGGCGTGTGGGTGGTGTACGGCATTGATGGCTATGTGGTGACGTCTGCCATTAACCACACCGCACCGTCTAACCCGCTGACCAAAGAAGTGGCGCGTCAGGCGGGGGCATGGCTGGTGAACTTCAACAATACCCCTGTGCTGTGGGCGATCCCGGCTCTGGGCGTGCTGTTGCCGCTGCTGACCGTGTTGACGTCTCGTCTGGAGAAAGGCGCTCTGGCGTTCGTGTTCTCATCACTGACCCTGGCGTGCATCATCCTGACGGCGGGTATTGCGATGTTCCCGTTCGTCATGCCATCCAGCACCATGCTGAATGCTAGCCTGACCATGTGGGATGCTACGTCCAGCCACATGACGCTGAACCTGATGACGTATGTTGCTTGCGTGTTCGTTCCGATCGTTCTGGCCTACACCATCTGGTGCTACTGGAAAATGTTCGGTCGCATCACGAAAGAACATATCGAAAGCAACACCCACTCTATGTACTAAGTAAGGAGCTGAATATGTGGTATTTCGCATGGATTTTAGGGACGCTTCTTGCCTGTGCATTTGGTGTCATCACTGCCCTGGCGCTTGAGCACGTTGAAGCGACCAAAGCGGGTGAAGAAAAACACTGATGAATATTATCGCGAAACTTTACGCGGTAATGGATAAGCGCCCGTTACGGGCGCTTTCTTTAGTGATGGCATTACTGCTGGCAGGCTGTATCTTCTGGGACCCTTCGCGCTTTGCAGCGAAAACCAGCGAGCTTGAAATCTGGCACGGCTTCCTTATTATGTGGGCGGTGTGCGCAGGTGTGATCCACGGCGTGGGCTTTCGTCCGAAAGCCGTTCACTGGCAGGGAATTTTCTGCCCGCTGATTGCCGATCTGGTGCTTCTCGCCGGTTTGATTTTCTTCTTCTTCTGAGTAAGAAATGTCCGTTAACGTTATGGGCTTACCCGAGCCCATAAAAATTTACTCTCCGTTTACTTTCCCCCATTCCCAACCCTCTTTCCCGCGCGTATAGTAGCGAAGTTTAAAAGCTCTAACTTTTGTTGCATTACCGGGATGTAAAGTGAATACAACGCTGTTTCGATGGCCGGTTCGTGTCTATTACGAAGATACCGATGCCGGTGGTGTGGTTTACCACGCCAGCTACGTTGCTTTTTATGAACGGGCACGCACAGAGATGCTGCGCCATCATCACTTTAGTCAACAGGTTCTGTTGGCTGAGCGAGTTGCCTTCGTGGTACGCAAGATGACGCTTGAGTATTTTGCGCCTGCCAGACTCGACGATATGCTCGAAGTCCAAACTGAAATTACATCAATGCGTGGGACCTCACTGGTTTTCACGCAGCGGATAGTCAACGCAGAGAATACCGTACTGAACTCAGCTGAAGTACTGATTGTTTGTGTTGATCCAACCATAATGAAGCCTCGTGCGCTTCCTAAGTCTATTGTCGCGGAGTTTAAGCAGTGACTGACATGAATATCCTTGATTTGTTCCTGAAGGCAAGCCTTCTGGTTAAACTTATCATGTTGATTTTGATTGGTTTTTCAATCGCATCCTGGGCCATCATCATCCAGAGAACGCGTATCCTCAATGCCGCCGGCCGTGAAGCTGAAGCGTTTGAAGATAAGTTCTGGTCGGGTATTGAGCTTTCTCGTCTGTACCAGGAGAGCCAGGGACGCCGTGAAAACCTGACCGGCTCCGAGCAAATTTTCTACAGCGGTTTCAAAGAGTTTGCTCGTCTGCATCGTGCAAACAATCATGCGCCGGAAGCGGTGGTGGAAGGTGCCTCGCGTGCGATGCGTATCTCTATGAACCGTGAACTGGAAAACCTTGAAACGCACATTCCTTTCCTCGGCACTGTCGGCTCCATCAGCCCGTATATCGGTCTGTTTGGTACCGTGTGGGGGATCATGCACGCCTTTATCGCGCTGGGCGCGGTGAAGCAGGCGACGTTGCAGATGGTTGCACCGGGTATCGCTGAAGCACTGATTGCGACCGCTATCGGTCTGTTTGCGGCAATTCCTGCGGTTATGGCTTACAACCGTCTGAACCAGCGCGTGAACAAACTGGAACTGAACTACGACAACTTTATGGAAGAGTTCACTGCGATTCTGCACCGTCAGGCGTTTACCAGCACCGAGAGCAACAAGGGGTAAACCATGGCCAGATCGCGTGGACGAGGTCGTCGCGAGCTCAAGTCCGAAATCAATATCGTTCCACTGCTGGATGTCCTGCTGGTACTGCTGCTGATCTTCATGGCAACAGCGCCAATCATTACCCAGAGCGTGGAAGTGGATCTGCCGGATGCGACAGAATCACAGGCGGTGAGCACCAATGACGATCCTCCGGTTATCATTGAGGTTTCCGGCGTAGGGCAATACAGCGTCGTAGTAGAGAAAGATCGTATGGATCAGCTGCCGCCTGAGCAGGTTATTGCTGAAGCGCAGCGTCGTCTGGAGTCAAATCCGAAAACGGTCTTCTTAATCGGTGGCGCAAAAGACGTACCCTACGATGAAATTATTAAAGCGCTGAACTTGCTACATAGTGCGGGTGTTAAGTCAGTTGGCTTAATGACCCAACCAATTTGATCATCCGCGTAGTTTTTGGGAACCGATAGTGTCAAAGGCAACCGAACAGAACGACAAGCTTAAGCGAGCGATAATCGTCTCCGCAGTGCTGCACGTGATTCTCTTTGCAGCGCTGATCTGGAGTTCGTTCGACGAGCATATTGATGCATCAGCCGGCGGCGGTGGAGGGTCTTCCATTGACGCCGTGATGGTGGATCCCGGTGCGGTAGTACAGAACTATAATCGCGAACAACAGCAGAAGGCGAGTGCCAAACGGGCTGAAGAGCAGCGTGAAAAACAGGCGCAACAGCAGGCGGAAGAACTGCGTGAAAAGCAGGCCGCAGAGCAGGAGCGTCTGAAACAGCTTGAGAAGGAACGTTTGCAGGCGCAGGAAGCCGCGAAAGCGCAGGCAGAGCAGCAGAAACAAGCCGAAGAGGCCGCGAAGAAAGCACAGGAACAGCAAAAGCAGGCGGAAGAGGCGGCAGCTAAAGCCGCAGCGGACGCGAAAGCACAGGCTGATGCCCAGGCAAAATTAGCGGCAGAAGCGGCGAAGAAAGCCGCTGCTGATGCTCAGAAGAAAGCTGAAGCGGAAGCCGCGAAGAAAGCCGCTGCTGATGCCCAGAAGAAAGCTGAAGCGGAAGCCGCGAAGAAAGCCGCTGCCGATGCTCAGAAGAAAGCCGAAGCGGAAGCCGCGAAGAAAGCCGCTCAGGAAGCAGAGAAGAAAGCTGCTGCCGAGGCTGCGAAGAAAGCGGCTGCTGCTGAGAAAGCGGCTGCGGAAAAAGCCGCGGCAGAAAAAGCTGCAGCCGCCGAAAAAGCCGCTGCGGACAAAAAAGCTGCAGCTGAGAAGGCCGCTGCCGATAAGAAAGCTGCTGCTGAAAAAGCGGCAGCTAAAAAGGCTGCCGCCGCTGAAAAAGCCGCTGCTGCCGCAGGGGTTGACGATCTGCTGGGCGATTTGAGCTCAGGTAAGAATGCACCGAAAACGGGCGGTGGGGCGAAAGGAAACAACGCAGCGCCGACGGGAAGTGGTAACACTAAGAGTAACGGTGCGACAGGGGCTGAAATCAACGGTTATGCCGCGCAGATTAAATCCGCTATTGAAAGCCGATTCTATGATGCGTCTTCCTATACCGGTAAAACGTGTACGTTGCGTATAAAACTGGCTCCGGACGGCATGCTGCTGGATATCAAGTCTGAAGGTGGCGACCCGGCTTTATGTACTGCGGCCCTGGCTGCAGCGCGTCAGGCGAAGATGCCTAAACCGCCGTCTCAGGCTGTTTACGAAGTCTTCAAAAATGCGCCGCTGGACTTCAAACCTTAAGTTACATTTTCCCCGTGCAAACGGGGAAAAATAGACCAGGTTTAGTCACAGGGTTCTGGTAGTTTTGTCTATTTGAGTTTGTTAACATTCTGCTAAATTATCGTGGGTAAGGTTACCCGGATAAGGGAGATATGATGAAGCAGGCATTACGTGTAGCATTTAGTTTTTTAATGCTGTGGGCAGCAGTACTGCACGCAGAAGTACGTATCGAGATCACCCAGGGGGTGGACTCGGCGCGCCCAATCGGTGTTGTTCCGTTCCAGTGGGCCGGTCCTGGCGCTGCACCTGAAGATGCCGGTGGCATCGTGGCGGCTGACCTGCGTAACAGCGGTAAATTCAACCCGTTAGATCGTTCTCGTCTGCCTCAGCAGCCGGGTAGCGCGCAGGAAGTACAGCCTGCAGCATGGTCTGCGCTGGGTATTGATGCCGTGGTTGTGGGTCAGGTTACGCCTAACCCGGACGGCTCTTACAACGTTGCCTGGCAGCTGGTGGATACCGGCGGTGCACCGGGTACCGTTCTGGCACAGAACTCTTACAAGGTCACTAAGCAATACCTGCGCTATGCTGCACATGCTGCCAGCGATGCGGTATTTGAAAAACTGACCGGCATTAAAGGTGCGTTCCGTACCCGTATCGCGTACGTGGTGCAGACCAACGGTGGTCAGTTCCCGTACGAACTGCGCGTATCTGACTACGACGGCTACAACCAGTTCCTGGTGAAACGTTCTTCACAGCCGCTGATGTCTCCAGCCTGGTCTCCGGACGGTTCTAAACTGGCCTATGTAACCTTCGAAAGCGGCCGCTCAGCGCTGGTTATCCAGACGCTGGCAAACGGTGCTGTTCGTCAGGTAGCGTCGTTCCCACGTCACAACGGTGCGCCTTCGTTCTCTCCGGACGGCTCTAAACTGGCCTTTGCGCTGTCAAAAACCGGTAGCCTGAACCTGTACGTGATGGATATTGGCTCTGGTCAGATCCGTCAGGTTACCGACGGTCGCAGCAACAACACTGAACCTTCATGGTTCCCGGACAGCCAAAACCTGGCGTTTACTTCTGACCAGGCCGGCCGTCCACAAATCTACAAAGTCAACATCAACGGCGGTGCTCCGCAGCGTATTACCTGGGAAGGTTCGCAGAACCAGAACTCAGACGTGAGCAGCGACGGTAAATTTATGGTAATGGTGAGCTCCAACGGTGGGCAGCAGCACATTGCCAAACAAGATCTGGTAGCGGGTGGCGTTCAAGTTCTGTCGTCAACGTTCCTGGATGAAACGCCAAGTCTGGCACCTAACGGCACGATGGTAATCTACAGCTCTTCTCAGGGGATGGGATCTGTGCTGAATCTGGTTTCTACAGATGGGCGTTTCAAAGCGCGTATTCCGGCAACTGATGGACAGGTAAAATCACCTGCCTGGTCGCCGTATCTGTAAATAATAATTAATTGATTACTAAAGGAATCATAGAAATGCAACTGAACAAAGTGCTGAAGGGGCTGATGATCGCTCTGCCTGTAATGGCAATCGCAGCGTGTTCTTCTAACAAGAACGCCAGCAATGACCAGAGCGGCGAAGGCATGATGGGTGCCGGCACCGGTATGGACGCGAACGGCAATGGCAACATGTCTTCTGAAGAGCAAGCGCGTCTTCAGATGCAGCAGCTGCAGCAGAACAACATCGTTTACTTCGATCTGGATAAATACGACATCCGTTCTGACTTCGCTGCGATGCTGGATGCGCACGCTAACTTCCTGCGTAGCAACCCATCTTACAAAGTCACCGTAGAAGGTCACGCGGACGAACGTGGTACCCCAGAGTACAACATCTCCCTGGGTGAACGTCGTGCTAACGCTGTTAAAATGTACCTGCAGGGTAAAGGCGTTTCTGCTGACCAGATCTCCATCGTTTCTTACGGTAAAGAAAAACCTGCAGTACTGGGTCACGACGAAGCGGCTTACTCCAAAAACCGTCGTGCCGTACTGGTTTACTAAGAGAATTGCATGAGCAGTAACTTCAGACATCATCTGTTGAGTCTGTCGTTACTGGTTGGAATAGCGGCCCCCTGGGCCGCTTTTGCTCAGGCACCAATCAGTAGTGTCGGCTCAGGCTCGGTAGAAGACCGGGTCACTCAACTCGAGCGTATTTCTAACGCTCATAGCCAGCTTTTAACCCAACTCCAGCAACAACTTTCCGATAACCAGAATGATATTGACTCTCTCCGCGGTCAGATTCAGGAAAGCCAGTATCAGCTTAACCAGGTTGTGGAACGTCAGAAGCAAATCTTGTTGCAGATAGATAGCCTGAGCAGCGGTGGTGCAGCAGCACAGCCAGCCGCAGGCGATCAGAGCGGTGCTGCGACGTCTGCGCCAGCGCCATCTGCTGATGCTTCAGCCTCAACAGGCGCGCCTGTACAGAGCGGTGACGCGAATACTGACTACAATGCGGCTATTGCCCTGGTGCAGGATCAATCTCGTCAGGATGACGCGATTACTGCGTTTCAGAACTTTGTTAAGAAATACCCTGATTCCACTTATCAGCCAAATGCCAATTACTGGCTCGGTCAGTTGAATTACAACAAGGGTAAAAAGGACGATGCGGCGTTTTATTTTGCCTCCGTGGTAAAAAACTACCCAAAATCGCCAAAAGCGCCTGATGCGATGTACAAAGTGGGCGTCATCATGCAGGACAAAGGCGACACTGCGAAAGCCAAAGCGGTTTATCAGCAGGTGGTCTCTAAATTCCCGGGCACCGAAGGTGCTAAGCAGGCGCAAAAACGTCTGAATTCGATGGGATGATTATCGCATGACCAGAAATCGCGTTATTTCTGGTCGTGCAGCATGATTACTAAGCAGTTAAGTGATCTTCATCGAAATTTTTGTTGCGCAGAATTCTTAAATCAGTAATATATGCCGCCGTTGCCACGGGATATCAAACAACGTGAAAACAGCATAAAAGTGGGTCGTTAGCTCAGTTGGTAGAGCAGTTGACTTTTAATCAATTGGTCGCAGGTTCGAATCCTGCACGACCCACCACTAAGTCAGGTGGAAGTAGTAGTAAAACGTGAAGGATAACGTTGCGTCAGCAACGGCCCGTAGGGCGAGGCGAAGCCGAGTCATCCTGCACGACCCACCACTTAACGCAGTTCCGGCAGTACAGAGTGGGTGATTAGCTCAGTTGGTAGAGCATCTCCTTTACACGGAGGGGGTCGGCGGTTCGAGCCCGTCATCACCCACCACTCGGGTCGTTAGCTCAGTTGGTAGAGCAGTTGACTTTTAATCAATTGGTCGCAGGTTCGAATCCTGCACGACCCACCAATTTTATTGGTGCCGAGTGATAATTCAGGCAACACCCGAATGGGTCGTTAGCTCAGTTGGTAGAGCAGTTGACTTTTAATCAATTGGTCGCAGGTTCGAATCCTGCACGACCCACCAGCCTGAATAAATTTGCAGTACATCCCGCAAGGGGTCGTTAGCTCAGTTGGTAGAGCAGTTGACTTTTAATCAATTGGTCGCAGGTTCGAATCCTGCACGACCCACCAGTGTAGAAAGGCGCCCTAAAGGCGCCTTTTTGCTATCTGCGGTACAACAAATGCTCCGCCCATCTATTCCCGGTGACTTTTCACTCCAGATTCGCTATCTTGTTTAGTATACAAAACACAATTGCCACGCGTTTTGCTATGTCAGGCAAATGAAAGGCAATATTGTTAAGCCCGTAAAACGAGAAGCCATAATGAGTGTGATGTTTGATCCTGAAGCCGCAATCTATCCGTTTCCGCCAAAGCCTGTCCCGCTGAGCCAGGACGAAAATCAGTTCTACCGCGAGAAGATCAAACGTCTTCTTAAAGAGCGCGATGCGGTAATGGTGGCCCATTACTACACCGACCCGGAAATTCAACAGCTGGCTGAAGAGACCGGGGGCTGCATTTCTGACTCACTGGAGATGGCGCGCTTCGGTGCACGACATCCCGCTTCCACGCTGCTGGTTGCCGGCGTGCGTTTTATGGGCGAAACGGCAAAGATCCTGAGCCCGGAAAAAACCATTCTGATGCCCACGCTTAACGCGGAGTGTTCACTGGATCTCGGCTGCCCGATTGACGAATTCACGGCCTTCTGTGATGCCCATCCTGACCGGACTGTGGTGGTCTACGCTAACACCTCTGCGGCCGTAAAAGCGCGTGCAGACTGGGTGGTCACATCGAGTATCGCCGTTGAACTGATTGAACATCTGGATAGCCTGGGCGAGAAAATTATCTGGGCGCCCGATCGCCATCTCGGCAATTATGTCCAGAAGCAGACGGGAGCTGACGTTCTCTGCTGGCAGGGCGCCTGTATCGTTCATGACGAGTTCAAGACTCAGGCGCTGGCGCGCATGAAGGCGCTTTATCCTGACGCAGCCATTCTTGTTCACCCTGAATCTCCGCAGTCGATTGTCGACATGGCGGATGCCGTGGGTTCAACCAGCCAGCTTATCAACGCTGCCAGAACGTTGCCTCACAAGCAGCTTATCGTGGCGACCGATCGCGGTATCTTTTACAAGATGCAGCAGGCCGTACCGGAGAAAGAGCTTCTTGAAGCGCCAACGGCAGGCGAGGGCGCAACGTGTCGCAGCTGTGCACATTGCCCGTGGATGGCGATGAACGGGCTGAAAGCGATTGCCGAGGGGTTAGAAACCGGTGGTGCGGCGCATGAAATCCATGTGGATGCCGCCCTGCGTGAAGGTGCGTTAATTCCGCTTAACCGCATGCTGGATTTTGCGGCTACACTACGTACTTAATTCAAAACGCCCCGGGGAAAAGATGGATTTTTTTAGCACACATAACATTCTGGTTCATATACCGATTGGTACAGGTGGCTATGACCTGTCATGGATTGAGGCCGTTGGCACGCTGGCGGGATTACTCTGTATCTGGCTGGCAAGCCTGGAGAAGATAAGCAATTACGCGTTCGGGCTGATTAACGTCACGCTGTTTGCGATTATCTTCTTCCAGATCCAGCTGTACGCCAGCCTGCTTTTGCAGCTGTTCTTCTTTGCCGCCAATATTTACGGCTGGTACGCCTGGTCGCGTCAGAACAGCCAGCAGGAGGCCGAGCTGCAGATCCGCTGGCTGCCCCTGCCGAAAGCCATCGCCTGGTTCGTCGCCTGCGTGGTGGCCATTGGCTTAATGACCGTTTACATCAATCCCGTGTTTGCCTTCCTGACCCGCGTTGCCGTTTCGGTCATGTCCGGCCTCGGCATGAACGTAACGATGCCAGAACTCCAGCCGGATGCTTTTCCGTTCTGGGATTCCTGCATGATGGTGCTGTCGATTGCAGCGATGATTCTGATGACCCGTAAATACGTTGAGAACTGGCTGCTGTGGGTCATCATCAACGTGATCAGCGTGGCGATCTTCGCCCTGCAGGGCGTCTATGCGATGTCGCTGGAATATCTGCTGCTGACCTTCATCGCGCTGAACGGCAGCCGGATGTGGATTAACAGCGCGCGCGAGCGAGGCTCTCACGCGCTTTCCGGCTAGTGGTCATGATGATGTGAATGACCGGACTGCGCCTCGTTAAGGTGGCAGTCCGGTCCGCTACAGGGCTGATACTCCATCTGAACGGTGGCATGGCTAATGTCGTAGTGATGTTCCAGGAAGTGCTGGATACGATCGAGCAGCGCATCGTGGTCATGAGGGGGGATCACCTGGACGTGCAGCGTCATGACCGGTTTCTCTCCC
The DNA here is from genome assembly GCF_004006055.1 of Enterobacter sp. N18-03635. Taxonomy (NCBI): domain Bacteria; kingdom Pseudomonadati; phylum Pseudomonadota; class Gammaproteobacteria; order Enterobacterales; family Enterobacteriaceae; genus Enterobacter; species Enterobacter sp. N18-03635. The sequence continues at coordinate 1,330,913 of NZ_CP034769.1, forward strand.
ACCAGCCAGACGTGAACATGATGAACGTTGCGTACTTCCGGGACTGAACGGCGCAGGTTGCGCTTCAGCTCGTCGATATCCATGGAAGCTGGCGCCCCTTCAAGCAGTTCATTCACGCTCTCCTTCAGCAGCCGCCACGCGCTGCGCAAGACCAGACACGACACCAGTATGGACAGAATCGGATCGACAGGCGTCCAGCCGGTGTAGAGGATCACCAGCGCGGCGACAATCGCCCCGACTGAGCCGAGCAAATCACCCATAACATGCAGAGCCGCAGCGCGTACGTTGAGGTTCTTTTCCCCGCTGCCGCGGTGCAAAATCCAGAAGGCCAGAATATTCGCCAGCAGTCCTGCTACGGCAATCACCATCATGGTTGCCCCGGCGATCGGCTGCGGGTGTCTGAAGCGCTGTATTGCCTCCCAGACGATAAGAATGGTAATGACCACCAGCGCAATAGCGTTAACAAACGCGGCCAGTGTGGTCAGTCGCAGCCAGCCGAAGGTATGGCGCGCATTTGGAGGACGACGCGCAAACTGCACCGCCATCAGGGCGAAGAGCAGGGCGGCGGCATCGGTCAGCATGTGTCCGGCATCAGCCAGAAGCGCCAGAGAGCCGGAAATCAGGCCGCCAATGACCTCAATAACCATAAACGTTGCCGTGACGCCAAAGGCCAGCATCAGTCGTTTAGCGTTGTCGTTGCCGGATAAGTGCGAGTGTGAATGGGAGTGCGCCATGTCTGCTTTCCTGATGTTTTATTGTTTTTAGTGTAGCGTTTTTAATAGGTTACTCCAAAAAGAAAGGAGAGCCTGGGCTCTCCTTTTTCTGACGGCTCATAACAAATTAATGGGTAGTGCCATCGGTTTTGGTATTGGCGTCGTTACCCACTTTGTCGTTAGGGTCCGGGCATTTGCCGTCCTTGCACATTGAGTTCTTATGGACTTCATCTGAACTCATATTGTCATGGTTCATAGTGCCGGTACCGCTACCGTCTGGATGCAGCATGGTGCCGCCGGTGTTGGTGTTGCCGGTATTGATCTGGCTGTTGTCGACATTATTCGGGGCGATATTCTGTTTCGCATCAGGCGCGGGCTGGCCTGCTGCCGCAGCCGCATTGGCGTCACCGTTGCTGTCTGAGGTGCCCGTTTCCGCAGCCAGGACGCTGCCGCTGGCCAGAGTGAGGGTGGCGGTCAGGAAGAGGGTTGCCAGTTTTGTCATTTTCATCATGGTGCTCCTGTTCGTGTCGTTGCGCTGGTTAACATTCTCCAACAGTGCATCTTTTTCAGAGGCGAAAGATCCCGCCTTACTGACTTACGTCAGTAGGGAATCGCGTTTAAGCATGTAAAATTGGTTGTTACAGTTAAAAAGCTTAGGTTAGATCTCGTTTTTCGCTATTTTGTGGCAATTTTTAGGCGAATTCCAGGAATTATCTGCGTGAAGTGTAAAACCTTGTTTACACTTCCTGGTCGACAAGATAGATTGAAAGGATTGCTTTCATTACTAAAGATATGGCAGAGCTGGAACGAAGATGAATTATCAGAACGACGATTTACGCATTAAAGAGATCAATGAGTTATTACCTCCTGTAGCACTCCTTGAGAAATTCCCCGCCACTGAAAATGCCGCAAACACGGTTTCTCATGCTCGTAAAGCGATCCATAAGATCCTGAAAGGTAATGACGATCGTCTTCTGGTGGTGATTGGTCCGTGCTCCATTCACGATCCGGCTGCCGCGAAAGAATACGCCGCCCGTCTGCTCACCCTCCGTGAAGAGCTAAAGGATGAGCTGGAAATCGTCATGCGCGTCTACTTTGAAAAACCGCGCACCACCGTTGGCTGGAAAGGGTTGATTAACGATCCGCACATGGATAACAGCTTCCAGATCAACGACGGCCTGCGCATTGCGCGCAAGCTGCTGCTTGAGATCAACGACAGCGGCCTGCCTGCGGCCGGTGAATTCCTGGACATGATTACGCCACAATACCTTGCGGACCTGATGAGCTGGGGCGCAATTGGTGCGCGCACGACTGAATCTCAGGTCCACCGCGAGCTGGCGTCGGGTCTTTCTTGCCCGGTTGGTTTCAAAAATGGCACTGACGGCACCATTAAGGTGGCTATTGATGCTATCAACGCCGCTGGTGCGCCGCACTGCTTCCTGTCCGTGACCAAATGGGGTCACTCCGCCATCGTTAACACCAGCGGGAACGGTGACTGCCACATCATTCTGCGCGGCGGTAAAGAGCCGAACTACAGCGCGAAACACGTGGCAGAAGTGAAAGTCGGGCTGGAAAAAGCCGGACTGCCGCCGCAGGTGATGATCGATTTCAGCCATGCCAACTCCAGCAAGCAGTTTAAAAAGCAGATGGAAGTGGGTGCAGACGTCTGCCAGCAGATTGCCGGCGGTGAGAAGGCGGTGATTGGGGTGATGATCGAAAGCCATCTGGTTGAAGGTAACCAGAACCTGGAAGGCAGCGAGCCGCTGGTGTACGGCAAAAGCGTGACCGATGCCTGCATCGGCTGGGACGATACCGACGCCATCCTGCGCCAGCTGGCAAATGCGGTAAAAGCGCGCCGCGGCTGAATTCTCAGGCACAAATAAAAAAGCGCGGAAGGCTCCGCGCTTTTTTTATGTCTGGCGAAAATTACTTCGCTTTACCCTGGTTCGCAACAGCCGCTGCTTTCGCCGCGATCTCTTCTGCGTTACCCAGATAGTAGTGTTTGATTGGCTTGAAGTTTTCGTCGAACTCATACACCAGCGGTACGCCGGTTGGGATGTTCAGTTCGAGGATTTCGTCTTCACCCATGTTGTCCAGGTATTTCACCAGCGCACGCAGAGAGTTACCGTGAGCCGCGATGATCACGCGCTCGCCGCTTTTCAGGCGTGGCAGAATGGTTTCGTTCCAGTAAGGCACAACGCGGTCGATGGTCAGCGCCAGGCTCTCGGTGGTTGGTAGCTCAGCGTCGGTCAGCTTCGCGTAACGCGGGTCGTGGCCCGGGTAGCGCTCGTCATCTTTGGTCAGCTCTGGCGGGGTGATTGCGAAGCCGCGACGCCACTGTTTAACCTGCTCGTCGCCATATTTCTCAGCGGTTTCCGCTTTGTTCAGGCCCTGCAGCGCACCGTAGTGACGTTCGTTCAATTTCCAGGACTTCTCAACCGGCAGCCAGGCCTGATCCAGTTCGTCCAGCACGTTCCACAGGGTGTGGATGGCACGTTTCAGCACAGAGGTGTAAGCAAAATCAAAGCTGAAGCCTTCTTCCTTCAGCAGTTTACCTGCTGCTTTTGCTTCGCTTACGCCTTTCTCGGACAGATCAACGTCGTACCAACCGGTAAAGCGGTTTTCGTTGTTCCACTGGCTTTCGCCGTGACGCACCAGGACCAGCTTAGTAATAGCCATCTCTTACTCCTCAAGCATTTTTAGAATGATAACAATTCTCATTATATTGCCGTGGCCGTGCCAGCAGCAACGCTTAACCCTAACCATAGCGAAAATAGTCTCTGAGTGTAAGATGCTTGTGAATCCAGGGTTATGATTTTGTCTGCGATCGGCGCTATTTTCAGCAAGGCGTGCAGAAAAAAGCCCTCCGGCGGGAGGGCTGAATATTAATGTGGAATAAAATGGTATTCCGTCACGCTCACGTACTCTTCACCTGGGCGCAGCACGCAGTCTGGCTGCGGCCATTCCGGATGGTTTGGGCTGTCCGGCAGGAACTCGCTCTCCAGCGCCAGGCCTTGCCAGTCGCTGTACTCATCGTGTTCGCGCGCCGTCGTGCCGCCGAGGTAGTTGCCTGAGTAAAACTGCAGGGCAGGGGCAGTGGTATAAACCGTCATCTGCAGCTTCTCATCCGCAGACCAGACCTGCGCGACAGGCTGCTTCACATCACCTTTGGCCTGCAGCAGGAAAGCGTGATCGTAGCCTTTCACCTTACGCTGATCGTCATCGCTCAGGAAATCCCGGGCGATGGTTTTCGCGCTGCGGAAGTCAAAGCTGGTGCCGCTCACGTCTTTGAGGCCCTGATATGGAATGCCCATCTCGTCAACCGGCAGATACGCATCCGCCAGGATCTGCAGCTTGTGCTCACGCACGTCGCACTGGCTACCATCCAGATTAAAGTACGCGTGATTGGTCAGGTTGACCGGACACGGCCTGTCGACCTTAGCGCGGTATTCAATGGCGATACGGTTGTCATCGGTCAGCGTAAAGCGCGCGGACGCGGTAAGGTTCCCCGGGAAGCCCTGATCGCCATCAGGCGAATCCAGTGAGAACAGCACTTCACCGTCGTTTTGACGAACAATCTTCCAGCGGCGTTTATCAAACCCTTCCGGTCCGCCGTGCAGCTGGTTCTCACCCTGGCTTGGAAGCAGGGGGTACTGCTCGCCGTTGAGTTCAAAACGGCTCTTCGCAATGCGGTTAGCATAGCGCCCAACGGACGCGCCCAGATAGGCAGACTGATTGACATACTGCTCGGGCGAGGCGCAGCCGAGCAGGGTTTCGCGCACGCTGCCGTCCGGCATCGGTACGCGGGCAGAAAGAAGGGTAGCACCCCAGTCCATCAGCGTAACGACCATTCCCGCGCTGTTGCGCAGGGTTAACAGGCGATACGGCAGACCATCCGGTGCGAGTGTAGGTGTTTCGTTTAGCACTGTCCGGCTCCTTGTGATGCTTTACAAACATAGAAGGTTTCTTTGATGCCTGTTTTGGCTTCGTACTGCTTCGCCACGGCATCCTGTATGGCAGGGACCAACTCTTCTGGCACCAGCGCAACGATACAGCCGCCAAAACCGCCGCCCGTCATGCGCACGCCGCCTTTGTCGTCAATGGTCGCTTTGATGATTTCCACCAGGGTGTCGATCTGCGGAACGGTGATTTCAAAATCATCGCGCATGGAGGCATGAGATTCCGCCATAAGCTCACCCATGCGTTTCAGGTCACCTTTCGCCAGCGCGGACGCGGCTTCAACCGTACGGGCATTTTCCGTCAGCACGTGACGAACGCGTTTGGCGACAACCGGATCCAGCTCGTGCGCCACTTTGTTAAATTCATTGAGCGTCACGTCGCGCAGGGCTGGCTGCTGGAAGAAACGGGCGCCGGTTTCGCACTGCTGGCGGCGGGTGTTGTATTCGCTGCCCACCAGCGTGCGCTTAAAGTTGCTGTTAACGATCACCACGGCCGCGCCTTTTGGCAGGGGAACGGCTTTGGTTCCCAGCGAACGGCAATCAATTAACAGTGCATGCTCTTTTTTCCCGAGCGCGGAAATCAGCTGGTCCATAATGCCGCAGTTACAGCCCACGAACTGGTTTTCTGCTTCCTGACCATTCAGGGCGATTTGCGCGCCATCCAGCGGCAGATGGTAAAGCTGCTGGAATACGGTGCCGACGGCAACTTCCAGAGACGCAGAGGAGCTTAAGCCCGCACCCTGCGGCACGTTGCCGCTGATGACTAAATCCGCACCGCCGAAGTTCTTGTTACGCTTCTGAAGGTGTTTGACAACGCCGCGCACGTAGTTAGACCACTGCTGGCTGTCGTGTGTCACAATTGGGGCATCGAGGGAAAATTCGTCCGTCTCATTACCGTAATCCGCCGCAATCACGCGGACTTTACGGTCGTCGCGTTTCGCACAGCTAATAACGGTCTGGTAATCGATGGCGCACGGCAGCACGAAACCATCGTTATAGTCGGTGTGTTCACCGATCAGGTTAACGCGGCCTGGCGCCTGGATAACGTGGGTGGCAGGGTAGCCAAATTTCTCAGCAAACAGGGATTGTGTTTTATCTTTCAGACTCATTTTTTAGACTCCTGATTCGCGATAGTGGACGTCGCTAACGGCACGCAGACGTTCAGCCGCCTGTTCCGCCGTCAGATCACGCTGGGTTTCTGCCAGCATTTCGTAGCCCACCATAAATTTACGCACCGTCGCAGAGCGCAGCAGCGGCGGATAGAAATGGGCATGCAATTGCCAGTGCTGATTCTCTTCCCCGTTGAACGGCGCGCCGTGCCAGCCCATGGAGTACGGGAAGGAGCACTGGAACAGATTGTCGTAACGGCTGGTCAGCTTTTTCAGCGCCAGGGCAAGGTCGTCGCGCTGCGCGTCGCTGAGATCGGTAATACGCAGAACATGTGCTTTCGGCAGCAGCAGCGTCTCAAACGGCCACGCGGCCCAGTAAGGCACGACGGCCAGCCAGTGTTCGGTTTCCACCACGGTACGGCTGCCGTCGGCCTGTTCACGCTGCGCGTAATCCACCAGCATCGGCGAGCCGTTTTCCGCGTAATACGCTTTCTGCAGACGGTCTTCACGCTCGGCTTCGTTAGGCAGGAAGCTGTTCGCCCAGACCTGGCCGTGCGGATGGGGGTTCGAGCAGCCCATGGCCGCGCCTTTGTTTTCGAACACCTGCACCCACGGATAGCTCTGCCCCAGCTCTGCGGTTTGCGCCTGCCAGGTGCTGACGACCTCTTTCAGCGCGTCCACGCTCAGCTCCGGCAGCGTCTTGCTGTGATCGGGAGAGAAGCAGATCACGCGGCTGGTTCCGCGCGCGCTTTCGCAGCGCATCAGCGGATCGTGGCTTTCAGGCGCGTCCGGCGTGTCGGTCATCAGAGCGGCAAAATCGTTTGTGAACACGAAGGTGCCTTTGTAGTCCGGGTTTTTATCCCCGGTGACGCGCGTGTTGCCCGGACAGAGGAAACAGTCCGGGTCATGCTGTGGCAGCGTCTGTTTTGCAGGCGTCTCCTGCGCCCCCTGCCAGGGGCGCTTAGCGCGATGCGGAGAAACTAAAATCCATTGCCCGCTTAACGGGTTAAAACGACGATGCGGATGATCGACGGGATTAAATTGCGTCATGACGGATCCTTAGTCCGGATAGCCTTGCGGGTGGCGTGACTGCCAATGCCAGGTATCCTGTGCCATTTCATCAAGCGTGCGCGTTACACGCCAGTTAAGCTCTTTGTCGGCTTTGGTGGCATCGGCCCAGTAAGCAGGCAGATCGCCCTCGCGACGCGGGGCGAAGTGGTAGTTCACCGGCTTGCCGCAGGCTTTGCTGAAGGCGTTAACCACGTCCAGCACGCTGCTGCCGACTCCGGCGCCGAGGTTGTAAATATGCACGCCCGGTTTGTCAGCCAGCTGCTGCATGGCCGCAACGTGACCGTCGGCCAGATCCATTACGTGGATGTAGTCGCGCACGCCGGTGCCGTCTTCGGTCGGATAGTCATTGCCAAAAATCGCCAGCGAGTCGCGACGACCAACGGCAACCTGGGCGATATACGGCATCAGATTGTTTGGGATACCCTGCGGATCTTCGCCCATATCGCCAGACGGATGCGCACCGACCGGGTTGAAGTAGCGCAGCAGCGCGATGCTCCACTCCGGCTGGGCTTTTTGCAGGTCGGTCAGGATCTGCTCCACCATCAGCTTGCTTTTGCCGTACGGGCTTTGCGGGGTACCGGTCGGGAAGCTTTCTACGTAAGGAATTTTCGGCTGATCGCCGTAGACGGTGGCGGAGGAGCTAAAGATGAAGTTTTTGACGTTCGCCGCACGCATGGCGGAGATGAGACGCAGAGTGCCGTTGACGTTGTTGTCGTAATACTCGAGCGGCTTCGCAACGGATTCACCGACCGCTTTCAGACCCGCGAAGTGGATCACCGCTTCTATGGCGTGGTCGTGAAGGATCTCGGTCATCAGCGCTTCGTTGCGGATGTCGCCTTCCACAAAAGTCGGTTGTTTACCGCCAAGACGTTCAATCACAGGCAGCACGCTGCGCTTACTGTTGCACAGGTTGTCGAGAATGATGACGTCATGGCCGTTTTGCAGCAGCTGCACGCAGGTATGGCTACCTATGTAACCGCTACCACCTGTTACCAGAACTCGCATATTTCGCTCCATTGGGCTTATGGTATGTAATAACCATAGCATAACAGAGACGCGAAAAGTGTGACATGGGATAAAATAGTGGAATCGTTTACACTGTTTTTAAAATCCGATTTTCAGCTGCCATGAGGCATTGTAGATCAACGGGATAGCGATGTATTGATGCAAGTTATCTGAAAAAGAGGAGGGCAGAGCCCTCCACGGTTAATCAACGTTGCTGAGAAGGTAGCGATAACCCTCACCGTCCGGAACAAACTCCAGGCGATGCGTGATGCAGGCGGGGGCATCTTCGGCATGATGTGAAACGAAAAGCAGCTGCGTTTCACCTTCGCTAATCAGCACGTCCACAAAGCGGCGGATAAGCTGGCGGTTCAACGGGTCGAGTCCCTGCAGCGGTTCGTCGAGGATCAGCAGCGTAGGGTGTTTCACCAGCGCGCGAACGATCAGGGCCAGACGCTGCTGCCCCCACGAAAGACTATGAAACGGCGCGTCAGCCACCCGGTTATCCATGCCCAGAATGTCCAGCCACTGCTGGGCGAGCTTATGTTGTTTGTCCGACACCGCCTGATAAATTCCGATGGAATCAAAATACCCGGAGAGGATCACGTTGCGTACCGTGGTACTGACCCGGTAATCCAGATGCAGGCTGCTGCTGACGTAGCCGATATGCTTTTTGATATCCCAGATGGTTTCTCCGCTGCCGCGACGCCGACCAAACAGCGTGAGGTCGTTGCTGTAGCCCTGCGGATGATCGCCGGTGATCAGGCTCAGCAGCGTCGATTTTCCCGCGCCGTTGGGGCCGACAATCTGCCAGTGTTCGCCGGGATTGACCGTCCAGCTGAGGCGGTTAAGGATCGGGCGATCGTCATAAGAGACAATCCCATCCCGCAGCACGATGCGCGGCTGGTGGGGATCGAGCGCATGGCGGGCCGAAGGGGCGTCAGGTTCCGGAAGGGTAATTCCGTCGAGTTGTTCACTGTGCGCGAGCTGGGCAATCAGCGCCTGCTTGAGCAGCGCTGTTTTTTCGCCGGTCTCGTTCAGGTTACAGTCGGCCAGGACGCCCGCGTGCTGGATAAAGTCCGGAATTTCATCGAAGCGGTTAAGCACCAGCACGAGGGTATATCCCTGCTGATAAAGCGACGCCAGCAGTGACGCCAGCTGCGCCCGGGACTGCACGTCAAGACCGTCGAACGGTTCGTCCAGAATAAGCAGTTCAGGTTGGCTCATCAGCGCCTGACAAAGCAGCGTTTTTCGCGTCTCGCCGGTCGAAAGGTATTTAAAGCGCCGGTTAAGCAGGGCGGTGATGCCGAACCGTTCTGCCAGGCGCTGACAGCGGGCGGGATCTTTCACCTCATCCTGAATAATTTCCGCCGTCGTACGGCCGGTATCTTCTTCGCCAGGGCTGAGTAAATCAGTGTTATTGCGCTGCCACTCGTCGCTGACCAGCTTTTGCAGTTGTTCAAACGACAGGCGCGTCAGGCGCGTAAAGTCGCTCTGGTATTCGCCTTTGAGGAGGTTGAGCTCTCCGGCCAGCGCGCGGGCCAGCGCGGATTTACCGCTGCCGTTAGTGCCGACAAACGCCCAGCTTTCACCCGCGCGTAGCGTCAAATCAGCAATCGTCAGCGTTCGGGTATCGCTAAGACGAAACGTGCCTTGCGAAATATGCAATGATGACATGATTTATCCCTGTTTTTGCAGCACCAGATATCAGGGATACGCACTGTCGGTACGATTGTCAATGTGCTCAGCACAAAGTGGCGATAATCACCCGGTCCGCGTTGAAATACGCGGTGACGACAGCACCTTCTTCTAAGCCGTCCGACTCGCTGAGCGGTATGGTCGCGCAAAGCGGTTGCCCGTCTGCCAGGGTCATGAGCACTTCGCACTGCGCTTCACCGCGTTCGATGTGGCTGATGGTGCCCTGCAGCTGGTTATCTGCTGCCTTTGCCGCATCGGGATCGCGCGTGATAGTGACCCAAGGCGCCTTCAGCAGCACCAGCACCTCTTTACCTTCATCCAGTTCAAGACGTTCCGCGCTTTGCGCCGTTATGGCGGCCTTCAGACGGGTGGTGCCATCGGCAAGCAGGATCTCAATATGCTGCTGTACCTGTAGATCGTCGCGCGCCGTCACCGTACCAAACCACTGGTTGCGGGCGCTGGTTTGTAGCGAGAAGCGGGAAATGGCGGCCAGCAGACTGTCCAGCGGAACGTTATCGTCATCGCTCAACACATCAAACGCTTTTTGCTGGATCTGCGCCAGCAGATCGTAAAGCTGAATAAGGCGCTGGCCATAACGCGTCACGATCGCACCGCCGCCGCCTTTGCCGCCCGTGGCTCTGTCCACCAGCGGGTGTTCGCTCAGAGTGTTCATCTCATTGATGGCGTCCCAGGCGCTTTTATAGCTGATTCCCGCGTTTTTCGCCCCCTGGCTAATTGAGCCCGTTTGTTCTATTTGTTTAAGCAGGGCGATACGTCGCGGATCGGCGAAAAGCTTTTGCTGAAGTCGTAGAGTGAGGAGAATTTCGGCCTGCATAACAGTGTCCTGGCAAAAAGAGTATTGTGACCCAAATGGTGCAGGGCGCAAAGGGTACCGCACAAAAGGGGATGTTTTTCTCACTATTCAGGGTAGAATGAGTCATTCACAATATCTGGAGAAAACCATGTTAGAGTTGTTGAAAAGTCTGGTATTCGCCGTGATCATGGTACCAGTAGTGATGGCCATCATCCTCGGTGCCATCTACGGCCTGGGTGAAGTGTTCAACGTCTTTTCGAACATTGGTCACAGAGACCAGGCTAAAAAGCAGCATTGATTCCCCTCAAAACGCCCGGCTTGTCCGGGCGTTTTGCTCTCAAGATTTTCCCGTTTTCGCCGATATAATTTAACGCATCACACCGGTTTACCCATTCAGCGGTACGATTAAACGCTGGGATCTCCCTGACGTTATCGTTATATTAATGTGTATATAACGCTACTCACAGGAGTTACAGATGGCACGTTCATGGGTACGCCTTTTTGCAGGGGCAACATTGACGCTTTCCCTTACCGGACACGCGCTGGCGGACGAGGGTAAAATCACGGTCTTTGCGGCGGCGTCGTTGACTAACGCGCTGCAGGATATTGCGGCGGCGTATAAAAAAGAGAAAAACGTCGAGGTGGTCTCCTCTTTTGCCTCTTCCTCGACGCTGGCTCGCCAGATAGAAGCGGGCGCACCGGCGGATCTGTTCATCTCGGCGGATCAGAAGTGGATGGATTACGCGGCGGAGAAGAAATCGATTGATGCGACAACCCGCGAAACGCTGCTGGGGAATAGCCTGGTTGTCGTGGCGCCAAAAGGCAGCGCGCAGGCGGACATCACTATCAACAAACAGACCAACTGGACGAGCCTGCTGAACGGTGGCCGTCTGGCGGTGGGCGACCCGGCGCACGTTCCGGCCGGGATTTATGCCAAAGAAGCGCTGCAAAAGCTGGGCGCATGGGAGACGTTGTCGCCGAAGCTGGCCCCGGCAGAAGACGTGCGTGGCGCGCTGGCGCTGGTGGAACGCAACGAAGCCCCGCTGGGCATTGCGTATGGCTCTGATGCCGTAGCCAGTAAGGGAGTGAAAGTGGTGGCAACGTTCCCGGAAGACTCCCACAAGAAAGTGGAATATCCTGTTGCGATTGTTGATGGACATAAAAATGCGACCGTTACGGCTTTCCGCGATTATCTGAAGGGGCCTGAAGCGTCCGCTATCTTTAAACGTTACGGATTTACGACTCACTGATGATATTGACCGATCCTGAATGGCAGGCTGTTCTGCTGAGCCTTAAAGTCTCTTCCCTGGCGGTTGCGCTGAGTTTGCCCTTTGGGATCTTCTTTGCCTGGCTACTGGTTCGCTGTCAGTTTCCCGGCAAAACGCTGCTCGACAGCGTGCTTCATCTTCCGCTCGTGTTGCCACCCGTAGTGGTCGGTTACCTGCTGCTGATTTCGATGGGGCGACGCGGTTTTATCGGCGAGAAGCTCTACGACTGGTTTGGGCTGACGTTCGCTTTTAGCTGGCGCGGTGCGGTACTGGCTGCGGCGGTGATGTCATTCCCACTGATGGTGCGGGCGATACGTCTCGCGCTGGAAGGCGTGGACATGAAGCTTGAACAGGCGGCCCGCACGCTGGGCGCCGGGCGCTGGCGCGTCTTTTTCACCATCACGCTTCCGCTGACGCTGCCGGGCATTATTGTCGGCACGGTGCTGGCCTTCGCCCGCTCGCTCGGCGAGTTTGGCGCGACGATCACCTTTGTGTCGAACATACCCGGCGAGACGCGGACGATTCCGTCGGCAATGTATACCCTGATTCAAACGCCGGGCGGTGAAGGCGCGGCGGCGCGGCTGTGTATTATTTCAATTGTGCTGGCGCTGGCATCGCTGATGGTGTCTGAATGGCTGGCGCGGCTCAGCCGCGAGCGGATGGGGAAATAAGCATGCTGGAACTCCATTTTACCCAGACGCTGGGAAACCATACCCTGACGCTTAACGAGACGCTGCCTGCAAGCGGAATCACCGCCATCTTTGGCGTGTCGGGGGCGGGAAAAACGTCGCTGATTAATGCCATCAGCGGCCTGACCCGCCCGCAGTCTGGCCGGATTGTTCTGAATGACCGCGTCCTGAATGACGTGGAGAATAAGGTTTACCTCTCGCCGGATAAACGCCGCATCGGCTATGTTTTCCAGGATGCACGCCTGTTCCCGCACTACAGCGTGCGCGGCAACCTGCGTTACGGCATGGCGAAAAGCATGGCCGGGCAGTTTGATAAGCTGGTGACGCTGTTAGGCATTGAGCCATTGCTCGACAGGCTGCCCTCCTCGCTCTCCGGTGGAGAAAAACAGCGTGTGGCCATTGGCCGCGCGTTGCTGACCGCCCCCGAACTGCTGCTGCTCGACGAACCGCTGGCCTCGCTCGATATTCCGCGTAAACGTGAGCTCCTGCCCTATCTGCAGCGCCTGACGCGGGAAATTAATATTCCGATGCTCTACGTCAGCCATTCGCTGGATGAGATCCTCCATCTGGCCGACAAGGTGCTGGTGCTGGAAGAGGGCAGCGTCAAGGCCTTCGGCAACCTGGAAGAGGTGTGGGGCAGCAGCGTGATGCACCCCTGGTTGCCCCGGGAACAGCAGAGCAGCATTCTGAAAGTAAGCGTCCTGGAACATCATCCGCACTACGCGATGACGGCGCTGGCGCTGGGCGATCAGCACCTGTGGGTCAATAAGATCGACAAGCCGTTACAGTCCGCGCTGCGTATTCGCATCCAGGCGTCGGACGTCTCGCTGGTGCTGCAGCCCCCGCTGCAAACCAGTATTCGAAATATCCTGCGCGCCAAAGTGGCGGAAAGTTTTGATGATAACGGGCAGGTGGAAGTGAAGCTCGAGGTCGGCAGCAGGACGCTCTGGGCGCGCATCAGCCCGTGGGCCAGGGATGAGTTAGGGATCAAACCCGGACTGTGGCTTTACGCGCAAATTAAGAGCGTCTCGATCACCGCCTGATTACAGCAGGTGGGTATAAATGTACTGCGCGATGCTGTCGGTGGTGTTGTCGCCAATCACCACGTTAGCGCGCGCTTTTACCGCGTCGTCGGCATTGCCCATCGCCACGCCCGTACCGACGGCTTCCAGCATGCTTATGTCGTTGTAGTTGTCGCCGAAGGCGATCGCGTCCTGCATCGACCAGCCTTTTGATTCCACATACTGCGTCAGGCGTTTGCCTTTGCTGTTGCCTTTGCGGGCAATATCCACCTGATCGTGCCAGGACCACTCGCACTCCAGACCCAGCGTCTGTTCCACGTGTTTCGCGAAGGCATTCAGCTTGGTGGTGTCTTCATCCGTCAGGGCGAATTTCCAGATAGCCTCAACGTCCTGGGCCGCCTGACGCAGGGAGGAAACCTGGGTAAAGACGGGACGCTGCGCTTCAGGCAGGGACAACGCCCAGTTGCTGGTGCGCACCACGTGGCCGGTAGGGCGCTCGTAGACCATTGCGTTATCCACATACATCAGGCCGTGAACGGCATGCTCATCCAGCAGATCAATCAGTTGCAGCGCCTGGGGAACCGGCAGCGGGTCGGATTCTAAAACCTTTTTTGCCTGATAATCATACAAATAAGTGCCATTACAACAAATTGCAGGTGTATCTAACGCCAGTGCCTGATAAAAAGGGTGAATGGCAACGTGATGTCGACCCGTTACGATAAGGAGTTGATATCCCGCTTCCTGCGCGCGTTTAAGCGCTTCCAGAGAAGAGGGGAGAAGGGTTTTTTGCGGCGTCAGTAAGGTACCGTCTAAATCCAGAGCAATCACACGCGAGGTCATCTGTTTTTCCGGGTTAATATTGAATTTACGTTTTGATGGGATGGTACACCGAGAGGCGAACGCTTCAAAATTCCTGTCGACAATTCAGCATTCACCGTCAAAAGTTAACTACTTTCATGCGCAGTGAGGAGTGAATATTCATGAAACAAACCGTTTATACCGCCAGTCCTGAAAGCCAGCAGATCCACGTCTGGCGCTTAAATACCGAAGGGACACTCACGCTGGTTCAGGTTGTTGATGTGCCAGGCCAGGTACAGCCGATGGTCATCAGCCCGGATAAACGTTTCTTGTACGTGGGTGTGCGCCCGGAGTTTCGCGTGCTGGCCTATCGCATTTCTCCGGACGACGGTGCGCTGACGTACACTGCTGAAGCCCCGTTGCCGGGCAGCCCAACCCATATTTCTACCGATCGCAAAGGCAACTTTGTCTTCAGCGGCTCGTATAACGCGGGCTGCGTCAGCGTAACGCGTCTGGAAGATGGTATTCCGGTCGAAACCGTGGATGTGGTGGAAGGGCTGGAAGGCTGCCACTCGGCGAATATCTCTCCGGATAATCGCACGCTGTGGGTACCTGCGCTGAAGCAGGATCGTATCTGCCTGTTCACCCTGAGCGACGATGGTCACCTGGTGGCGCAGAATCCAGCTGAAGTTAGGACTGTTGAAGGCGCTGGTCCGCGTCATATGGTCTTCCACCCGAACCAGCAGTATGCCTACGTGGTCAACGAACTGAACAGCTCAGTGGACGTATGGGAACTGAAAGATCCAAACGGTCAGATTGAGTGCGTGCAGACGCTGGACATGATGCCGTCTGATTTCTCCGACACCCGCTGGGCGGCGGATATCCACATTACGCCAGATGGCCGCCATCTGTACGCCTGCGACCGTACCTCCAGCCTGATTACCGTGTTTAGCGTTTCCGAAGATGGCAGCGTGCTGGCGGTTGAAGGCTTCCAGCCGACTGAAACCCAGCCGCGCGGCTTTAATATCGATCACAGCGGCAAATACCTGATTGCGGCGGGGCAGAAATCCCACCATATCGCGCTGTATGAAATTAAAGGCGAGCAGGGGCTGCTGGAAGAGAAAGGGCGTTATGCCGTAGGCCAGGGGCCAATGTGGGTTGTGGTAAACGCTCACTAAGCGGCTGAAAACAAAAAACCTCGCGAATGCGAGGTTTTTTTATCTCTGTGTGCCGGGTAAGGCGAAGCCGCACCCGGCAAAACAGCTTACTGCTTCGGCTCAGCAACCACTTTGCTACCCAGACCGCGGTTGTTGTACTCCCACATGCGGTTGAAGTTAGCGTCGTTCAGGTTGCGCTGCACGTTCCCTTTATCATCCACCGCACCGGTGTTGCCGGAGAATGGACGTTTGGAGATCGCGGCATCCGCCCACGGTTTCGCCATGTTGAAGCCTTCGTTGATCACGCTGTCGCGGATCACAACCTGACCGTTGGTGGCTGAGTCCACGTCCAGGGAACGTCCCAGCTGCGCCACGCCGTCACCGGCAGCATTAAAGCGGCTGTTCACGGCCAGGAAGCCGAAGAAGAGGTTCGACTGGGTTGCCGGAGCAAACACGTAACCTTCCTGCTGAGTACGTGAATTCACCACGCGGAAATCGGTATTATCAAACACCACCGCGCCGCGACCGGACACCAGGTCCACGTCACCTTCAACGTAGCTGTTGGTCACCAGGGTACGGGTCAGGCGGTTATTCTGCAGGGTGTTCTGCACGCCGCTGTTGGTCACGAAGAAGGTGTTCTGACGGCCCAGAATGTTGACGTTGTTAATCTGTACCTTATCGCCATCGCTGCGCAGCGCAACGGCCTGGTGGTTACCGGCGTCAACGCTGTCACCCAGGGTATTCTGAATGGTCAGGTTCTGCAGCTGCAGACCGTTATTCTGAGACCAGAATACCGCCGAGCACATTACGCCAATGGTGGCGGAACGCTTGCTCTGGCAGTTATCAAACATGTACCACGCCGGTTTGCCCGGCATATATTTACCGGCCGGGTTCACCAGGTGACGCCAGGTGTTGCTGTCGATTTCGGAATCAATCGCCAGGCCAATTTTTACGTCAATCGCTTTTTCGCCCAGACCGTAAAGCGTAATGCTGCCTGGTGCCGCCGGAACATAGACGGTGCCTTCATACTCACCAGGCAGGATCGCGATGTACTGGCGAGACGCGCTGTGTTTAGTGATGGCAGCATCAACCGCAGCCTGAATTGAGGTATGCGTTACGCCCTGCGCACCCGCCGGGCCAACCACGAAGTCAGGCTGTTTCGGCAGATTAATAGACGACGGGGTCCACGGCGCAGCGTTAGGATCCATCGCTGAGAAGTAGTGTGCACGGTCGAAGTTCTTCGCTTCATCAGCGGACAAAATCGGGCGGGAGGCGGTGCCGGGCGCAACCTGCTCAGAAGGGCGCTGATCCGGTGGTGTTGAACTGCATGCGGATAAGGTCACGCCAAAGGCGAGTGCTAACGCCAGACGGGAAATCCTGGAAATGTTCAAGGTAGAGCTCCTGGGTATGCAAGTCTTTACGGGACAGACGAAATAGCCTGCTTTTTTATACTAAGTTGAGCGAAACGGGAAGATAAAAAGGGTAAAAGTTCCATTTTTAGCCCGAGAGCGGCAAGTAAGTGATCACAAATAACTAACATTTTCCTTCAAGGCGGTTGACAGTAGACGGTGGATGCAAATAAATGTCTATACAACCTAAGACAAGTGGAATGCCTCATGCAGCAGATTCATCCCGACGATGTAATATGGCGAAATGCGCGACTGGCTACGATGGCGCCGGACGTACCTGCGCCTTACGGACTGAAAGAGCAACACGCCCTGGTCGTACGGGGTCAAACTATCCTGGCCGTGATC
Organism: Enterobacter sp. N18-03635; assembly: GCF_004006055.1. NCBI lineage: Bacteria > Pseudomonadati > Pseudomonadota > Gammaproteobacteria > Enterobacterales > Enterobacteriaceae > Enterobacter > Enterobacter sp. N18-03635. Next base: position 1,347,967 of record NZ_CP034769.1, read on the forward strand.
CCTGAATCTGACATTCCTTCCGGACACCGACACTGTGTCGATCTTCAGGGACGTCTGGTCACGCCTGGCCTGATTGACTGCCATACCCACCTGGTATTTGGCGGAGACCGCGCGGCGGAGTGGGAGCAGCGTCTGAACGGCGTCTCTTATCAAACCATCAGCGCCCAGGGGGGCGGGATTAACGCTACCGTGACGGCGACCCGCAGCAGCTCCCCCGAAACCCTGCTTAAGCTGGCGCAGCAGCGGCTTCAGCGACTGATGAATGAAGGCGTCACTACGGTTGAAATCAAGTCGGGATACGGTCTAAACCCCGAGGCCGAAGAGAAGATGCTGCTGGTCGCGCGCCAGCTGGGCCTCAATAATCCGATCGATATCAGCCCAACGCTGCTGGCGGCCCATGCGGTTCCGCCGGAATACCGACAGGATCCAGACGCGTACCTCACGCTGGTCTGTGAGCAGATATTGCCCACGCTGTGGCAAAAAGAGTTATACGAAGCAGTAGACGTGTTCTGCGAAAACGTCGGCTTTACGCCGTCGCAAACCGAGCGTCTCTTTAAGGCGGCAACCGCGCTCGGTATCCCGGTGAAAGGGCATGTTGAGCAGCTTTCAAATCAGGGCGGTGCGGCGCTGGTCAGCCGGTATAAAGGACTCTCCGCCGATCATATCGAATATCTCGACGACGCAGGCGTTCAGGCGATGGCGCAAAGCGGCACGGTTGCGGTCCTGCTCCCCGGCGCGTTCTATTTTCTGCAGGAGCGCCAGCGTCCGCCGGTGGAACAGCTCAGAAAACAGGGCGTGCCGATGGCGGTCGCCACCGACTATAACCCCGGCACCAGCCCTTTTGCCAGCCTGCACCTGGCGATGAACATGGCCTGCGTCCAGTTTGGCCTGACGCCCGAGGAAGCCTGGGCTGGCGTCACGCGCCATGCCGCGCAGGCGCTGGGCCGTGGTGCAACCCACGGTCAGCTGCGGGCCGGGTTTGTCGCTGATTTTATCGTCTGGGATGCTCATCATCCGGTAGAGATGGTCTACGAGCCGGGACGCAACCCGCTGTATCAACGTATTTTTCGTGGGGAGGCAGTATGAGGTTATGGCGGCCCGTAGCCGAAACGGTCTGGCAGGGGCGCGACGACAGCGCCGAGGCCAGCAACGCAACGCGTATTTTCCAGACGATACGGCAGCAGGGAGCGTTCACGCCGCTGGCATCCGGCATTGCGCTGATAGGCTTTGAATGTGATGCAGGCGTAAAACGCAATCAGGGCAGGCCCGGCGCCGTGCAGGCGCCGGATATACTGCGAAAAGCGCTGGCGAATATGGCCAGCCATCAGGGACACGATCGGCTGGCGGATATGGGCTCGGTTTACGTTGAAGGTGACGAGCTTGAGGCGGCACAGCAGGCGTTAAGCGATGCCGTGACGTCATGCCAGCGGTCCGGGATGCGTACGCTGGTCTTTGGCGGCGGACACGAAACCGCGTGGGCGCACGGTCGCGGCGTGCTGGACGCCTTCCCGGACGAGCGGGTTGTCATTATCAATCTTGATGCCCATCTCGATCTGCGCAAGGCCGACCGGGCGACGTCCGGCACGCCGTTTCGCCAGCTGGCGCACTACTGCGATGAGCGCGGGCGGGAATTTCAGTACGCCTGCTTTGGCGTGAGCCGGGCGGCGAACACGCTGGCGCTGTGGGATGAGGCCGAACGCCTGAACGTCACGCTGGTGGAAGATCTCCATTTCAGGCGCGATGCGCTATCCGCGCTGGAAAAGGTGCTGGCGCAGGCCGATCGTATCTATCTGACGATCGATCTGGACGTCCTGCCCGCCAGCGAAATGCCCGCCGTGTCCGCGCCGGCCGCGTTAGGCATACCGGCGCTGGATCTTCTCCCGGTTATCGAACAAATCTGCCGCAGCGGTAAGCTCCAGGCCGCCGATCTGGTAGAGTTTAACCCGCAGTACGATCGGGACGGGCAGGGCGCAAAGCTTGCCGCCCGTCTGGCCTGGCAAATTGCTCACTGGTGGGCATAACACTATTCAAGGAGTCACGATGTTTTCACGCTCACCCCTGCCGCAGTCGAGCCCTCCCGCGCCTTTCTACGAAAAGGTGAAGCAGGCGATCAGTGAAAAAATCGCCACCGGCGTCTGGCGCCCGCACGACCGCATTCCCTCGGAGGCCGATCTGGTGGCGCAGTTTGGCTTTAGCCGGATGACCGTCAACCGGGCGCTGCGCGAGCTGACTGACGAAGGGCTTCTGGTGCGCCTGCAGGGCGTGGGGACGTTTGTGGCGGAACCGAAAGGGCAGTCCGCCCTGTTTGAAATCCGCAGCATTGCCGATGAGATAACCTCGCGTAATCATCAGCACCGCTGCGAAGTGCTGGTGCTGGAAGAGACCCAGGCCAGCGCCGAGCAGGCCGTTGAGCTGAATGTTAAAGAAGGCAGCCGTATCTTCCACTCGGTGATGGTGCATTTCGAAAACGACATACCGGTGCAGATTGAAGATCGCTGCGTTAACGCCGAACGGATACCGGACTATCTGAACCAGGATTACACCCAGACCACGCCGCACGCCTATCTCTCGCTCGTCGCACCGCTGACGGAAGGGGAGCACATTGTGGAAGCCGTGCGCGCCACGCCGCAGGAGTGCGAACGGCTGCGGATTAAAGAGCACGACCCGTGCCTGCTGATCCGCCGTCGAACCTGGTCCTCGTCGCACATCGTGTCACACGCCCGGCTGCTTTTCCCGGGGAACCGTTACCGGCTGCAGGGCCACTTTATGTCATAAGTTTTATAAGCGTGATCGCTAACGCAATATAACAAAATTGTATCTTTTTTGTTAAATCTGGCCTTGTGTGTGCTTGTCTATACAAGTATATCTAAATGCATCATCTGTCCCGTATAGGAGCACACAATGTCGTCAGGTAAATACCGCCAGCAGGACGTCCGCGCCGCGCGCGGCACCACCCTTACTGCCAAAAGCTGGCTCACCGAAGCCCCGCTGCGCATGTTGATGAACAACCTTGATCCTGAGGTGGCGGAAAACCCCCACGAGCTGGTGGTCTACGGCGGTATTGGCCGCGCCGCGCGCAACTGGGAATGCTATGACGCAATTGTAAAATCCCTGACCGAACTCGAACACGACGAAACTCTGCTGGTGCAGTCCGGCAAGCCGGTTGGCGTGTTTAAAACCCACAAAAACGCCCCGCGCGTGCTGATCGCCAACTCTAACCTCGTGCCGCACTGGGCCACCTGGGAACACTTCAACGAACTGGACGCCAAAGGGCTGGCGATGTATGGCCAGATGACCGCCGGGAGCTGGATCTACATCGGCAGCCAGGGGATCGTGCAGGGCACCTACGAGACCTTCGTGGAAGCCGGTCGCCAGCACTACAACGGCTCGCTGAAAGGCCGCTGGGTGCTCACAGCAGGTCTCGGCGGCATGGGCGGCGCGCAGCCGCTGGCCGCCACGCTGGCCGGTGCGTGCTCTCTGAACATTGAGTGCCAGCAGAGCCGCATTGATTTCCGTCTGCGCACCCGTTACGTCGACGAACAGGCCGAGAATCTCGATGACGCGCTGGCGCGCATCAAAAAATACACGTCCGAAGGCAAAGCGGTGTCGATTGCCCTGTGCGGCAACGCGGCGGACATTCTTCCTGAACTCGTCGCCCGCGGCGTGCGTCCGGATCTGGTCACCGACCAGACCAGCGCCCATGACCCGCTGCACGGTTACCTGCCGAAAGGCTGGACGTGGGAAGCCTATCAGCAAAAAGCGGAAACCGATCCGGAAGGGACGGTGCTTGCCGCGAAGCGCTCCATGGCCGAGCACGTCTCCGCCATGCTGGCCTTCAGCCAGATGGGCATTCCGACCTTTGATTACGGCAACAACATTCGCCAGATGGCGAAAGAGATGGGCGTGAATAACGCCTTCGACTTCCCCGGCTTCGTTCCGGCCTATATCCGTCCGCTGTTCTGCCGCGGTATCGGTCCGTTCCGCTGGGTTGCCCTGTCCGGTGACCCGGAGGATATCTACAAAACTGACGCCAAAGTGAAGGAGATCGTCGCCGATGACGAACATCTGCACCACTGGCTGGACATGGCCCGCGAGCGCATTAACTTTCAGGGCCTGCCGGCGCGTATCTGCTGGGTAGGGCTGGAGTGGCGGCAAAAGCTGGGTCTGGCCTTTAACGAAATGGTGCGCAGCGGTGAAGTCTCCGCGCCGATCGTCATTGGCCGCGACCACCTGGACTCCGGCTCCGTTGCCAGCCCGAACCGCGAAACCGAAGCCATGCGCGACGGCTCGGATGCGGTCTCCGACTGGCCGCTGCTGAACGCCCTGCTGAATACCGCCAGCGGCGCGACCTGGGTGTCGCTGCACCACGGCGGCGGCGTGGGGATGGGCTTCTCCCAGCATTCCGGGATGGTTATCGTCTGTGACGGAACGGATGAAGCCGCCGCGCGTATCGCTCGCGTGCTGCACAACGACCCGGCAACCGGCGTGATGCGTCACGCGGATGCGGGTTACGAGATTGCCATTGACTGTGCCAAAGAGCAGGGCCTTAACCTGCCGATGATCCCTGCCACACAAGGAAAGCATGAATGAACGCGTTAACACTCACTCCCGGCTCGCTGACGCTTAAACAGCTGCGTAACGTCTGGCGTCAGCCGGTCACCCTTTCACTTGATGAAAGTGCCCACGCCGCCATTAACGACAGCGTCGCCTGCGTTGAAGCCATCGTTGCCGAAGGGCGCACGGCTTACGGGATTAACACCGGCTTTGGGCTGCTGGCGCAGACCCGCATCGCGACGCACGATCTGGAAAACCTGCAGCGTTCGCTGGTGCTGTCGCATGCGGCGGGCGTTGGCCAGCCGCTTGACGATGAGATTGTCCGTCTGATGATGGTACTCAAAATCAACAGCCTGGCGCGCGGTTTCTCCGGCATTCGCCTGAGCGTGATCCAGGCGCTGATGGCGCTGGTGAATGCGGAGGTCTATCCGTGGATCCCGGCGAAGGGCTCCGTCGGGGCCTCCGGCGATCTCGCGCCGCTGGCGCACATGTCGCTGCTGCTGCTGGGTGAAGGCAAAGCGCGCTGGCAGGGCGAGTGGCTTCCGGCGAAAGAGGCGCTGAAAAAAGCCGGGTTAACGCCGATCACGCTGGCGGCGAAAGAGGGGCTGGCGCTGCTGAACGGCACGCAGGCATCGACAGCTTTCGCGCTGCGCGGCCTGTTTGAAGCGGAAGATCTGTTTGCCTCGGCGGTGGTGTGCGGTGCGCTGACCACCGAAGCGGTGCTGGGCTCGCGTCGCCCGTTCGATGCCCGCATCCACGAGGTGCGCGGTCAGCGCGGGCAGATCGATGCCGCCGCGATGTACCGTCACGTGCTTACCGACACCAGCGAGATCGCGGATTCACACCACAACTGTGAAAAGGTGCAGGATCCCTATTCCCTGCGCTGCCAGCCGCAGGTGATGGGCGCGTGCCTGACGCAGCTGCGCCAGGCGGCGGAGGTGCTGCTGGTGGAGGCCAACGCGGTGTCCGATAACCCGCTGGTGTTCGCCCAGGAAAACGAGGTGGTCTCAGGCGGTAACTTCCACGCCGAGCCGGTGGCAATGGCTGCGGACAACATCGCGCTGGCGATTGCCGAAGTCGGCGCGTTGTCCGAGCGCCGCATCGCGCTGATGATGGATAAACACATGTCCCAGCTGCCACCGTTCCTAGTGCGTAACGGCGGGGTCAACTCGGGCTTTATGATTGCTCAGGTGACGGCCGCAGCGCTGGCAAGCGAGAACAAGGCGCTGTCGCATCCGCACAGCGTGGACAGCCTGCCCACCTCGGCGAATCAGGAAGATCACGTTTCGATGGCACCGGCTGCCGGGCGTCGTCTCTGGGAAATGGCGTCCAACACCCGCGGCGTGCTGGCGGTGGAATGGCTGGCGGCGAGTCAGGGTATCGATCTGCGTGAAGGGCTCAAATCCAGCCCGCTGCTGGAGCAGGCGCGTCAGGTGCTGCGCGAGCACGTCACGCATTACGATGACGACCGCTTCTTCGCCCCGGATATTGATAAGGCGATGCAGCTTCTGGAAGAAGGGCGGCTGGTGGGGCTGTTACCTTCGGTGCTGTGATTTTTTTGCCCGGTGGCGCTGCGCTTACCGGGCCTACGAATGCGAAATTCAGGCCGGGTAAGGCATAGCCGCCACCCGGCTTTTTTCAGGAATACATCGCCGTAATCGACGCGCTCCCCAGGGAATGGAAATGCACGTTAAACCCGACCATTGCGCCGCTCGCGCCTTCATCGACCTCAATCTTCTCCACGTCCAGCGCGTGCACCGTGAAGATATAGCGGTGGGTTTCCCCTTTTGGCGGCGCCGCGCCGCCGTAGCCCGCTTTACCAAAGTCAGTACGCGTCTGAATGGCACCTTCAGGCAGGGCAACCAGGTCTGAACCGGAACCCTGCGGCAGGACGCGCGTGTCGGCTGGCAGGTTCGCCACAATCCAGTGCCACCATCCGGAACCGGTTGGCGCATCCGGGTCGTAGCAGGTCACGACAAAGCTTTTGGTGCCTGCCGGAACCTCGTCCCACGCCAGGTGCGGGGAGATATTATCGCCCTGATACCCCATGCCGTTGAAAACGTGACGTTCCGGCAGCTTTTCACCGTCGCGCAGATCTTTACTGATGATTTTCATACGGTTTACCCTTGTTGATCGCTCGTTCAGCAAGTGTAATGCATTGGGTTAAATCGTGAAATGCGCGGGAATGTTAACGGCTGTTACAACCGCGTCGGTTAATTTTCGAAGCTGCTCTGGCGTGATGCTGTACGGCGGCATCAGGTAGATAAGCTTGCCGAAAGGCCGCACCCACACGCCCTGGTCCACAAAGAAGCGCTGCAGCGCCGCCATATTCACCGGATGGGTGGTTTCAATCACCCCGATGGCGCCCAGCACGCGCACGTCCGCCACGAAATTCGCGCCCGAGGCGGCGCTCAGCTCCGCTTTCAGCTGCTTCTCAATCGCCGCAACCTGCGTCTGCCACTCGCCGCTCTCCAGAATGGCGAGGCTTTCACTCGCCACGGCACAGGCCAGCGGGTTACCCATAAACGTCGGGCCGTGCATAAAGCAGCCGGCTTCACCGTCGCTGATGGTGTCGGCCACCTGGCGGGTCGTGAGCGTGGCGGAGAGCGTCATGGTGCCGCCCGTCAGCGCTTTGCCGAGGCACAGAATATCCGGGGCGATACCCGCATGCTCGCAGGCAAACAGCTTGCCGGTGCGGCCAAAGCCGGTGGCAATCTCATCGGCAATCAGCAGAATGCCCTCGCGGTCGCACATCCTGCGAATACGCCTCAGCCATTCCGGATGGTACATCCGCATTCCGCCCGCGCCTTGCACAATAGGCTCAAGGATCACGGCGGCAATCTCATGACGATGCGCCGCCATCAGCCGCGCGAAGCCGACCATGTCCATCTCGTTCCACTCGCCGTCGAAGCGGCTCTGCGGCGCAGGGGCAAACAGGTTTTCCGGCAGATACCCTTTCCACAGGCTGTGCATGGAGTTCTCCGGATCGCAAACCGACATCGCCCCGAAGGTATCCCCGTGATAGCCGTTGCGGAAGGTGAGGAACCGCTGGCGCGTTTCGCCTCTGGCGTGCCAGTACTGCAGCGCCATTTTCATCGCCACTTCCACCGCCACGGAGCCGGAATCTGCCAGGAAGACGCACTCCAGCGAGTCAGGCGTCATCGCTACCAGACGGCGGCATAAATCCACCGCGGGCTGATGGGTGATCCCGCCAAACATCACGTGCGACATCTGGTCAATCTGGGCCTTCATCACCGCATTCAGGCGCGGGTGGTTGTACCCGTGAATCGCCGCCCACCACGAAGACATGCCGTCAACGAGCCGCTCGCCGCTGGCGAGGTGCAGCTCGCAGCCGTGGGCGGAGGCAACCGGATAGACGGGAAGGGGGCGGGTGGTGGAGGTGTAAGGGTGCCAGATATGCTGCTTGTCGAAGGCGAGATCGTCATGGGTCATAATCGACTTGTAAACCATTTTGAAAAGTTTTAGGTTTACGAGTATAAACCGAACCGAAAATTAACAAAACCCTTTGGAGAAGCCCGATGGCTCACCACGCACGCTGGACGATGTCGCAAGTTACTGAATTATTCAACAAACCTTTCCTTGAGCTGATGTTCGAAGCCCAACAGGTGCATCGTCAGCACTTCGATCCCCGCCATGTTCAGGTCAGCACGCTGCTGTCGATCAAGACCGGCGCCTGCCCCGAAGACTGCAAATATTGCCCGCAGAGCGCACGCTACAAAACCGGCCTGGAGTCGGAGCGCCTGATGGAGGTCGAACAGGTCCTCGACTCCGCGCGCAAGGCGAAAAACGCCGGCTCGACCCGCTTCTGCATGGGCGCGGCGTGGAAGAACCCGCACGATCGCGACATGCCGTATCTGGAGCAGATGGTGAAGGGCGTGAAGGAGATGGGCCTCGAAGCCTGTATGACGCTCGGTACGCTCAACGAGGAGCAGGCGCAGCGCCTCTCGGCAGCGGGGCTGGATTACTACAACCATAACCTCGACACCTCGCCGGAATTTTACGGCAACATCATCACCACCCGTACCTACCAGGAGCGTCTGGATACGCTGGATAAAGTCCGTGACGCGGGGATTAAGGTCTGCTCCGGCGGCATCGTGGGCTTAGGCGAAACCGTGAAAGACCGCGCGGGCCTGCTGCTGCAGCTGGCGAACCTGCCGACCCCGCCGGAAAGCGTGCCGATCAACATGCTGGTGAAGGTCAAGGGCACGCCGCTGGCGGATAACGAGGACGTGGATGCGTTTGATTTTATCCGTACCATCGCGGTGGCGCGCATCATGATGCCAACGTCTTACGTTCGCCTCTCAGCGGGTCGCGAGCAGATGAACGAGCAGACCCAGGCGATGTGCTTTATGGCCGGAGCCAACTCCATCTTCTACGGCTGCAAGCTGCTGACCACGCCGAACCCGGAAGAGGATAAAGACGTTCAGCTGTTCCGCAAGCTGGGGTTGAACCCGCATCAGACCGAAGTGCTGACGGGCGATAACGAGCAACAGCAGCAGCTGGAGCAGCAGATTTTCAACGCCGACACCGAACAGTTCTACAACGCGGCAGCCGTATGACCTGGCAGGCACGTATCAACTCTGCGCTCGACGACCGTCGGGCGGCAGAGGCATTTCGCGTTCGCAGGGTGGTGGAAAACGGCGCGGGCCGTTTTCTTACCCGCGAGGGGCGGCTGTTCTGCAATTTCTCCAGCAACGACTATCTCGGGCTGAGCCAGCATCTGGCCATTATCCGCGCCTGGCAGAAGGGCGCGGAGCGATTTGGCGTGGGCAGCGGCGGATCGGGGCACGTCAGCGGGTACACCACGGCGCATCATGCGCTGGAAGAGGAGCTTGCCGACTGGCTGGGCTACCCGCGCGCGCTGCTGTTTATCTCCGGCTTTGCCGCCAATCAGGCGGTTATTACCGCCCTGATGGAAAAAGAGGACCGGATTGTCGCCGACCGCCTGAGCCACGCCTCCCTGCTGGAGGCGGCAAATTTAAGCCCGGCTCAGCTGCGGCGTTTTGCCCATAACGATGCGGGACAGCTCGCAGCGCTGCTGGATAAACCCTGCGAAGGACAACAGCTGGCTGTCACCGAAGGAGTGTTCAGCATGGACGGCGACAGCGCGCCGCTTGCCGCGCTGCACGAGGCCGCAAAGCGACAGAATGCCTGGCTGCTGGTGGACGATGCCCACGGCACTGGCGTGATGGGCGACGAAGGGCGCGGGAGCGCGTATCAGCAAAACGTGAAGCCGGAACTGCTGATTGTCACCTTCGGCAAAGGCTTTGGCGTCAGCGGCGCCGCCGTGCTGTGCAGCGAATCCGTCGCCGACTATCTGCTGCAGTTTGCCCGACACCTGATTTACAGCACCAGCATGCCTCCGGCGCAGGCCGTGGCGCTGTCGTCTTCGCTGGCAGTCATCCGCAGCGCGGAAGGGGATGAGCGTCGCCAGCGGCTGGCAGAGCATATCGCCCGCTTCCGTCAGGGACTTGCGGCGCTGCCCTTCCGCAGCACCGATTCGCAGAGCGCTATCCAGCCGGTGATTGTCGGAGAAAACGGCCGCGCGCTGGCGCTGGCACAGGCGCTGCGCCAGCGCGGCATGTGGGTCACCGCCATCCGACCGCCAACCGTCCCACCGGGCACGGCGCGTCTGCGCTTAACCCTGACGGCGGCGCATGAACGACAGGATATTGAGACGTTGCTGGAGGCGCTCCATGATGCCGGTGAATAAGCAGGCCATCGCGGCGGCATTTGGCCGCGCCGCGCAGAGCTATTCGCAGCACGATGAGCTGCAGCGTCTGAGCGCGCAGGGGCTTCTGGCCGCGCTTGGCGAGAACCGTTTTCCACAGGTGCTGGACGCCGGCTGTGGTCCCGGCAGCAACAGCCGCTACTGGCGCGGGGCGGGAAGCCAGGTAATGGCTATCGATCTTTCAGCCCAGATGCTTGAAGAGGCGCGCCAGCAGCAGGCGGCGCATCGCTATCTGCTGGCCGATATCGAGGCGATCCCGCTGGCGGACGCGCAGTTCGATCTGGTCTGGAGCCATCTGGCGGTTCAGTGGTGCAGCAGCCTGCCGCAGGCCTTGCGCGAGCTTTATCGCGTCGCGCGACCGGGCGGGAAGGTGGCGTTTACCACCCTGCTGGAAAGTTCGCTGCCGGAGCTGAATCAGGCCTGGCAGGCAGTCGATGAACAGCCGCACGCTAACCGGTTTTTATCGCATGAGCAGGTGACGCAGGCGCTGGCAGGCTGGCGCGCTCGCAGCGTAGTGCAGACCATCACGCTCAATTTTAGCGATGCGTTCAGCGCCATGCGTTCGCTGAAGGGCATAGGCGCCACGCACCTGCATACCGGACGCGAGAAAAAACCGCTCACCCGCGGTCAGCTGCAGCGCCTTGAGCTGGCCTGGCCGCAGCAGCGGGGTCAATTCTCGCTCTCCTATCAACTTTTTCATGGGATTATCGAACGTGACTGAACGTTATTTTGTCACCGGCACGGACACAGAAGTGGGTAAAACGGTGGCCAGCTCGGCGCTGCTGCAGGCGGCACGGCTGCTCGGGAAAAACACCGCCGGATATAAGCCCGTGGCGTCCGGCAGCGAGATGACGGCGGAAGGGTTACGCAACACCGACGCGCTGGCGCTCCAGCGTAACAGCACCCTTGAACTCGCCTATTCCGCGGTGAATCCGTACACCTTTGCCGAGCCGACCTCGCCGCACATTATCAGCGCCGATGAAGGTCGTCCTATTGATTTCGCCGTGCTGTCCGCCGGATTGCGGACGCTGGAAAATCAGGCCGACTGGGTGCTGGTGGAAGGGGCTGGCGGCTGGTTTACGCCGCTTTCGGACACGCAGACGTTTGCCGACTGGGTGAAGTCCGAGCAGCTTCCGGTCATTCTGGTCGTCGGCGTCAAGCTGGGATGCATCAATCACGCCATGTTGACCGCGCAGGCCGTACAGCAGGCCGGACTGCGTCTGGCGGGCTGGATAGCCAACGACGTGGTTGCGCCGGGTAAACGCCATCAGGAGTATCTGGCGACGCTCAGGCGCGTCCTTCCCGCGCCGTGCCTCGGGGAAATCCCCTGGCTTGCTGACGGCGCGGAAAATGCCGAAACCGGGCGTTATCTCGATCTCAGCGTCTTGCTTCCCGCGACATCCAGTGAGCAATAAGCTCGTCATCCAGTTCGTTAACGTGGCCCTGCGCCACGTTACGCCCGCGATAGAGCATACAGAAACGGTCAGCCACCCGGCGGATAAACGACATCTGCTGCTCTGCTAACAGCACCGTCATGCCTAACTCCCGGTTTAAGCGCACCAGCAGCTGTCCCAGCTTCTGGGCGAAGCTGTGCCCCGCGCCGTGCAGGGGCTCATCGAGGATCAGCAGGTGTGGACGGTTCACCAGCGCATTAGCCAGCGCCAGCTGGTATTGGTCGTCCGGAGAGAGCGTGTTGGCACGGGTCTGTCGCACCCCATAGAGCGCCGGGAACAGGTCGTAAACGTCATTTTTTGCGTTCGGGTTAGGTTTCCCCGTCGCGCGCATGGCGATATGCAGGTTCTCCTCAATCGTTAGCTGGGAGAAGATCCGCCTGTCCTGCGAGACATAGCCAATTTCCGGCCCGGAACGCTGTTCTGGCGGCGGGTTTAGCAAATCACGCGGCGGCGCGCCCGCCTCATACCAGATGATGCTGCCGCTTTCGACAGGCACCTTCCCGGCGATGCAATTCATTAGGGTGGTTTTACCCATGCCCGGCAGGCCAACGACGCCTGTACACATCCCTTGCGGAAAATCTAAATCCACATTCCATAGCGTATGTTGACTTCCGTAAAACTGATTCACAGCACGCAGACTCAACATCTTTCTCTCCTTAAAAATGTGTGTAGGTGAGGCTCGCTGTTGATTCTGCAAAACCCCTGCCATAAAGCGGAAAGTGATTAAAAAAGCGACTTTTTTAGGAATAAGTCACCGGAAAGCGGTTTATAAAAAACCGGATTGCACATTGACGGTGCCGCCGGTGATGAGTTGTGGTGCAGAACCCGAAATGATGAAAATGTGAGCAAGATCCCATCGGTTGGTTATGAATGACGCAACTGTTAATCAGCAAAAAATAGCTATAAAAATTTTTTGTCGCCGTCTCGTGGGAAAATCCGGGAATTTGCAGAGCGCCAGTCTGTATGGGCTGGAAGCAGTTATCCACTATTCCTGTGGATAACCATGTGCATTAGAGTTAGAAAACACGCGATAAGCGAGAGAAGACGCGGCTTTCGCCCAAATTGACGCGAAACGCGGCTTTAGAAAATATCTTTTATTTTTTAATTGCTTAGATAAAAGCAATTCCCGTCATGAAAGTGTCACCGGTTGCCATAAAACTATCATTACCTGGCTTGACAAATGTTAAAAAAGAAAAAGTTCTGGGGATAACCTGACCTGACTGGTGTTTTATGTTGCCACTGTCCAAATTTTGGCCGCTATCGCGCTAATCATTCAGGCGCTATGCTAAATATCCTGACATGCTACTGGTTTTTCATCCAGTGTTTTTTACTGGCATTCCTGGCAACAAGGAGTAAAATTACACACCTGCCGCTTATAACGTCATCAGGTTGTCGCCCATGAGTAAACCGTTCAAATTGAATTCTGCTTTCCGTCCATCAGGCGATCAGCCTGAGGCGATCCGTCGTCTGGAAGAGGGGCTGGAAGATGGGCTGGCGCACCAGACGCTGCTGGGGGTAACCGGCTCGGGTAAAACGTTCACCATCGCCAACGTGATTGCGGATCTTCAGCGCCCAACGATGGTTCTGGCACCCAATAAAACCCTGGCGGCGCAGCTATACGGCGAAATGAAAGAGTTCTTCCCGGAAAACGCGGTGGAGTATTTCGTCTCCTACTACGATTACTACCAGCCTGAAGCCTATGTGCCGAGTTCTGACACCTTCATTGAGAAGGATGCCTCGGTGAACGAACACATCGAGCAGATGCGACTGTCGGCCACTAAGGCGCTTCTTGAGCGTCGTGATGTGGTGGTCGTCGCCTCGGTTTCCGCGATCTACGGTCTTGGCGATCCGGATCTCTATCTCAAGATGATGCTGCACCTGACGCAGGGGATGATCATCGACCAGCGTGCGATTTTGCGTCGTCTGGCGGAGCTGCAGTACACCCGCAACGATCAGGCCTTCCAGCGCGGCACCTTCCGCGTGCGCGGCGAAGTGATCGACATCTTCCCGGCAGAATCGGACGATATGGCGCTGCGCGTCGAGCTGTTTGACGAGGAGGTCGAGCGCCTGTCGCTCTTCGACCCGCTGACCGGACACGTTGAGTCAGTGATCCAGCGCTTCACCATCTACCCGAAAACGCACTACGTGACGCCGCGCGAGCGTATCGTACAGGCGATGGAAGAGATCAAAGTGGAGCTGGCGGAACGCCGTAAGGTTCTGCTGGCGAACAATAAGCTGCTCGAAGAGCAGCGCCTGAGCCAGCGTACCCAGTTTGACCTTGAGATGATGAACGAGCTGGGCTACTGCTCCGGCATTGAAAACTACTCGCGCTTCCTCTCCGGGCGCGGGCCCGGCGAGCCGCCGCCGACGCTGTTTGATTACCTTCCGGCCGACGGTTTGCTGGTGATCGACGAATCCCACGTCACGATCCCGCAGATCGGCGGGATGTACCGCGGCGACCGGGCGCGTAAAGAGACGCTGGTGGAGTATGGTTTCCGCCTGCCGTCAGCGCTGGATAACCGTCCGATGAAGTTTGAAGAATTTGAGGCGTTGGCGCCGCAAACCATCTACGTCTCGGCCACGCCGGGCAACTACGAGCTGGAAAAATCCGGCGATGAGGTGGTGGACCAGGTGGTGCGTCCGACTGGATTGCTGGACCCGATTATCGAGGTGCGTCCGGTGGCAACGCAGGTGGACGACCTGCTCTCTGAGATCCGCGCCCGTTCCGCCATTAACGAGCGCGTGCTGGTGACCACGCTCACCAAGCGTATGGCGGAAGACCTCACCGAGTATCTCGAAGAGCACGGCGAGAAGGTGCGTTATCTTCACTCGGATATCGATACCGTGGAGCGCATGGAGATCATCCGCGATCTGCGTCTGGGCGAGTTTGACGTGCTGGTAGGGATCAACCTGCTGCGAGAAGGTCTGGATATGCCGGAGGTCTCGCTGGTGGCGATTCTGGACGCGGATAAAGAGGGCTTCCTGCGTTCCGAGCGTTCGCTGATTCAGACCATTGGCCGCGCTGCGCGTAACGTCAACGGTAAAGCGATTCTGTACGGTGACAAAATTACCCCGTCGATGGCGAAAGCGATTGGCGAGACGGAACGCCGCCGCGAGAAACAGCAGCGCTACAACGAAGAGCACGGCATTACGCCGCAGGGGCTGAACAAGAAGGTGGTGGATATTCTGGCGTTGGGTCAGAACATTGTCAAAACCAAAGCGAAAGGCCGCGGCAAGGCGCGTTCAGTGGTGGAAGAAGATACCGTCGTGCTGACGCCGAAAGCGCTGCAGCAGAAAATCCACGAGCTGGAAGGGCAGATGATGCAGCACGCGCAGAACCTGGAGTTCGAAGAGGCGGCGCAGATCCGCGACCAGCTTCATCAGCTGCGGGATCTGTTTATCGCGGCATCATAGGTTAGTTTTGCCCGGTGGCGCTGCGCTTATCGGGCCTTATTGTCAGCCCAGCGCCTGAATCGCCTTCTCCAGCGCCTCGCGCAGCAGATGGCGATCGTGGCGATATTTGATGTCTGAAGCCTCCAGCGGCTCCTGAATCACCACACGATCGCCGATGCCGGACACATCCACCTTCGGCCCAACCACCACGCCGTCAATGATCTTCTTACCGACGTAATGCTCCATCAAGCTGAGTTTATCCGCCAGCGACAGGCTTGCGGCTGCCGGACTCAGCTCACGGCCTAAATTGCCGATGTAAACCATCGGGGCAGGAGTGCGGCGCAGCGCCTGTGCCAGCTCTTTCACCAGCAGAATGGGCATCAGGCTGGTGTAAAAACTGCCTGGACCGATCAGGATAAGATCCGCTTCCCCGATGGCCTCTACCGCTTCTCGCGTGGCGGGCACGCTCGGATAGGTCATCAACTCCGCTGGCGGCAGGAGGAGCTGGTCGATATTCACCTCGCCGTAAACTTCATGCCCTTCGGCGTCGATGGCCATTAAGTCAACCGGTTGTTCAGACATGGGGATCAGGAATGCGTCCACTTTCAGCAGATTACGGATCAAGTTAATGGCTTCCAGAGGCCGTACGCTCAGGTGATCCAATGCCTTTAACATCAGATTTCCAAGGTTATGCCCGGAAAGTTCGCCATTTCCGCCAAAACGGTACTCAAACATCGCCGATGCGACGCTCGGCTCGGTAATTAACTGGTTCAGGCAGTTGCGCATATCTCCCCAGGCAATGCCGCCTTCGGCACGACGAATGCGCCCGGTTGAGCCGCCGTTATCGGTGGTAGTCACTATCCCTGTCAGCCTTGAGCCGAGTGACGATAAAGAGGACATAACCCGGCCTAAGCCGTGTCCTCCGCCAAGAGCGACCACTCGGTCAAGATCCGCAAAAGTGCGATTGCGCATACGTATTCCTTATCACGTTCGATCGCGTAACAGTAACCTAACTACCCCTAAAAGACGATGCCTCACCCGATGCAAAATGACGTATATCAATGTGAAAATGCGGTTTTTAGGTATTCTGTAGCGAAAATGCAGGATTGATTCGCTATATACGTAATTATATAGCGAGAAGCGACAATGGCGCCGTGAGAATTTCCGCGCTACTATCGCCCTAACCACGTTTTCAAAAATGAAAACATACACTCTAGCCCTTGTGCCTGTGTCGAAAGATATGGCGCTCTGGCCGTGGCGAATTTGCCACCAGGGTACAGAAAGAAATGACTGTGCCTCCCGATCTGGAAAGGTGTACATGGCTTCACAACTTACTGATGCTTTCGCGCGTAAGTTTTATTACTTACGTCTGTCGATTACCGATGTGTGCAACTTCCGTTGCACCTACTGCCTGCCCGACGGCTACAAACCGGGCAGCGTTACCAATAACGGCTTTCTCTCCGTGGATGAAGTGCGCCGCGTTACGCGCGCCTTCTCTGAGCTCGGCACCGAAAAAGTTCGCCTTACCGGCGGTGAACCCTCGCTGCGCCGCGATTTCCCCGACATCATTGCCGCCGTGCGTGAAAACGAACGTATCCGCCAGATTGCGGTGACCACCAACGGTTACCGTATGGCGCGTGACGTGGCCACCTGGCGCGATGCGGGCCTAACCGCCATTAACGTCAGCGTGGACAGTCTGGATGCCCGCCAGTTCCACGCCATTACCGGTCAGGATAAATTCCAGCAGGTCATGGACGGTATCGATGCGGCATTTGCGGCCGGCTTCGAAAAAGTCAAAGTCAACACGGTGCTGATGCGTGATGTGAACCACCACCAGCTCGATACCTTCCTGGCGTGGATCAAAACCCGCCCCATTCAGCTGCGTTTTATTGAGCTGATGGAAACCGGCGAGGGCAGCGAGCTGTTTCGCCGCCATCACATCTCCGGCATGGTTCTGCGCGACGCGCTGCTGAAACGCGGCTGGATCCACCAGATCCGCCAGCGCAGCGACGGTCCGGCACAGGTCTTCTGCCATCCTGATTACGAAGGCGAAATTGGGCTTATCATGCCTTACGAGAAAGACTTCTGTGCCAGCTGCAACCGCCTGCGCGTCTCCTCCGTGGGCAAGCTCCATCTCTGCCTGTTCGGCGACGGCGGCGTAGACCTTCGCGATCTGCTGGAAGACGATGCGCAGCAGGACGCGCTTGAAGCGCGCATTTCTGAAGCGCTGACGCATAAAAAACAGACCCACTTCCTGCATCAGGGCAATACCGGCATTACTCAGAACCTGTCCTACATCGGCGGGTAATCAGTCTTAAGAAGGAACCAGAAGATGAGTCAGGTAAGCGCAGAATTTATCCCGACACGCATTGCTATCCTTACCGTTTCCGATCGACGTGGCGAAGAGGATGATACCTCCGGCCACTGGCTGCGCGATGCGGCCCATGACGCAGGACATAACATCGTCGATAAAGCGATCGTAAAAGAGAACCGCTACGCCATTCGCGCGCAGGTCTCTCAGTGGATCGCCAGCGATGAAGTTCAGGTGGTGCTGATCACCGGCGGTACCGGCTTTACTGCAGGCGATCAGGCCCCCGAAGCGCTAATCCCGCTGTTCGACCGCGAGGTGGAAGGCTTCGGCGAAGTGTTCCGCATGCTCTCCTTTGAAGAGATTGGCACCTCCACGCTGCAGTCGCGCGCCGTTGCCGGGGTGGCGAACAACACCCTGATTTTCGCCATGCCGGGCTCGACCAAAGCCTGCCGCACCGCGTGGGAAAACATCATCGCTCCGCAGCTGGATGCCCGTACCCGTCCGTGTAATTTCCATCCCCATTTAAAGAAATAAGCTATGTCACAACTGACCCACATTAACGCCGCCGGTGAAGCGCATATGGTGGATGTTTCCGCCAAAGCGGAAACGGTGCGCGAGGCGCGCGCGGAAGCGTTCGTCACTATGCTGCCAGAAACCCTGGCGATGATTCTCGACGGCAGCCACCACAAGGGTGATGTCTTTGCGACCGCGCGCATCGCCGGTATTCAGGCCGCGAAACGCACATGGGACTTAATTCCGCTGTGCCATCCGCTGATGCTGAGCAAGGTGGAAGTGAACCTGCAGGCGCAGCCGGAGCATAATCGCGTGCGCATTGAGTCACTCTGCCGCTTAACCGGCAAAACCGGCGTGGAGATGGAGGCGCTGACGGCGGCCTCCGTTGCCGCGCTGACCATCTACGACATGTGCAAAGCGGTGCAGAAAGATATGGTGATTGGCCCGGTGCGTCTGCTGGCGAAAAGCGGCGGCAAATCCGGTGATTTTAAGGTGGACAGCCATGATTAAGGTGCTCTTTTTTGCGCAGGTGCGCGAGCTGGTGAATACCGATAGCCTGACGCTGGATGCGTCTTTTGATAACGTTGCTGCCCTGCGCGCGCATCTGGCGGCACAAAGCGACCGCTGGGCGCTGGCGCTCGACGAAGGCAAGCTGCTGGCCGCCGTTAACCAGACGCTGGTGGAATTCACCCATCCGCTGAACGTAGGGGATGAAGTGGCCTTCTTCCCGCCGGTGACAGGGGGCTAAGATGGCTGAAACCCGAATTCTGGTGAGTCATGAGCGTTTTAACGTAGGGACCGAATACGGCTGGCTGGCGGAACGCGATGAAGACGGCGCGGTCGTTACCTTTACCGGCAAGGTGCGCAACCATAACCTCGGCGACAGCGTGAAGGCCCTGACGCTGGAACACTATCCGGGGATGACGGAAAAATCGCTGGCGGAGATTGTCGACGAAGCGCGAGGCCGCTGGCCGCTCGGGCGCGTCACGGTTATTCACCGCATCGGCGAGATGTGGCCCGGCGAGGAGATTGTCTTCGTCGGCGTGACCAGCGCCCACCGCGGCAGCGCGTTTGCGGCAGGGGAGTTCATTATGGATTTCCTCAAAACCAAAGCCCCGTTCTGGAAGCGCGAAGCCACGCCGGAAGGGGATCGCTGGGTAGAATCTCGCGACAGCGATAAGCAGGCCGCCAGCCGTTGGTAGTTGGTTTACGTGGATGTGTTACTCTTAACGAGTGTGTCTACTTAATCTTAATCAGGAGTGAATCATGGACCGATTTCCGCGTTCCGATTCAATAGTACAGCAGACCCGTAGCGGCCTGCAGACGTATATGGCTCAGGTGTATGGCTGGATGACGGTTGGCCTGCTGCTTACCGCGTTTATCGCGTGGTATGCAGCGAACACGCCGGAGCTGATGATGTTTATCTTCTCCAGCAAAATCACCTTCTTTGGGCTGATTATCGCGCAGTTGGCGCTGGTGTTTGTGCTTTCTGGTCTGGTGCACAAGCTGAGTGCCGGCATGGCAACGACCCTGTTTATGCTCTATTCGGCGCTAACGGGCCTGACGCTTTCCAGCATTTTCATCGTTTACACCTACTCCTCCATCGCCAGCACCTTCGTGGTGACCGGCGGGATGTTTGGTGCGATGAGCCTGTACGGTTACACCACGAAGCGCGATCTGAGCGGCTTCGGCAGCATGCTGTTTATGGGGCTGATCGGGATTGTGCTGGCGTCGCTGGTGAACCTGTGGCTGAAGAGCGAAGCGCTGATGTGGGCTGTGACCTATATCGGGGTGGTGCTCTTCGTGGGGTTAACGGCCTATGACACCCAGAAGCTGAAAAACATCGGTGAGCAGATCGACGTGCGCGACAGTTCCAACCTGCGCAAATACTCGATTCTGGGCGCGCTGACGCTGTATCTGGACTTCATCAACCTGTTCCTGATGCTGCTGCGAATTCTTGGCAACCGTCGTTAAGATTGCTTTGCCGGGTGGCGGTGCTGTCTGGTGCCCTCACCCTGACCCTCTCCCACGGGAGAGGGAACAAACACTAAAAACGGCAACAAGGTTGCCGTTTTGCTTTTATTTCGCCAGCGCCTTCTCATTCTTCGCCCGTAACTTCTTCGCCCGGCTCTCCAGAACCAGATAGCAGACCGTTGCCAGCGCCAGCGGCAGGAAGTAATACAGCATGCGGTACGCCAGCAGGGCCGCAATAATCGTTCCCTGAGAGACATGCTCCCCGGCCAGCAGGGCAATAAATACCGCTTCCAGCACGCCGATCCCCGCCGGAATATGCACAATCACCCCGGCAATGCTGCTCACCAGCAGCACGCCCAGCACGAAGAAGTAGTTCACGTCCTCGCCGATTAGCAGCCAGATAATGGCCCCCATCGCCATCCAGTTGGCGCTGGAGACCGCCATCTGCAGCACCGCAAACTTCCACGAGGGCAGCACCAGCTTTTGCCCCTTGATGGTCATATGGCGGCGTTTAGCAAACGCGCAGGCCCACAGATAAACGGCGATAATCAGCAGGAGTACGATGCCCAGAATGCGCAGCGTGGCCTCATCGATATACCAGTGCGCGGGTAGCTGCACCACGCCGATGGTGAAGATCACCCCGCCGAGCAGAATATAGCCCAGCCAGTTGGTGGTGATGCTTAACGAGAAAATGCGCGTGATGGTCCCGCCCGGCAGGCCGAGCCGCGAGTAGAGGCGATAGCGCATGCCAATCCCGCCGACCCAGGTGCTCAGCGTCAGGTTAAAGGCGTAGCAGATAAACGACACCAGCATCACCTGACGTTTGGCCAGCTTATGGCCGCAGTAGGCGCGACCCAGCAGGTCATAGCAGCCGTACATCAGGTAGCTTACGATAACCAGCCCCGTCGCGCCCAGCAGCACCATCCGGTTATAGTTGCGGATAACCTTCCACACCTCTTCCCAGTCAACTTTCTGCGCGTAGACCACCAGCAGAACCGCGACCGCAATAAAAAACAGCCATGTCAGGATCTTTTTT
Organism: Enterobacter sp. N18-03635; assembly: GCF_004006055.1. Lineage (NCBI taxonomy): Bacteria > Pseudomonadati > Pseudomonadota > Gammaproteobacteria > Enterobacterales > Enterobacteriaceae > Enterobacter > Enterobacter sp. N18-03635. The sequence goes on from NZ_CP034769.1 coordinate 1,368,954, forward strand.
GCCAGCCGCCAGCGTGGATGCGATTTCGACATCAGGGTTTGCCTCCATCTTCCGCTTCTATGCGGTCCTGGGTTTCCATTTCGGGTTGTACCGGCGGGTCCACCTGCGCCAGCTTCGGCGTATGCGCCGGCAGCCAGCCGACCATCGCCGGGAAATGCCGCAGGAAGTGGAACACCACCACGCTGATGCCCAGGTTCCACCAGGTGCGTTTGGGAACCATGGACTCATCCACACGCACGCAGTCATTGACGATTAGCGCCTGCAGGTTATCCCGCAGGGTCTGATTAAACTGACGATCGTGAATGATCAGGTTAGCTTCAAGGTTAAGCGATAAGCTCAGCGGATCGAGATTGCTGGAGCCCACGGTGGCCCAGTGATCGTCCATCAGCGCGACTTTGCCGTGCAGCGGCCGACGGCGGTATTCGTAGATCTGTACGCCGCCCTTCACCAGATAGTTATAAAGCAGCCGCGCCCCGACTTTGACGATCGGCATATCCGGTTCGCCCTGCACAATCAGCTTCACGCGTACCCCGCGCCGGGCCGCATTGCGCATGGCGTGCAGCAGACGATAGCCGGGGAAAAAGTAGGCGTTAGCAATAATCACTTCGCGCTTCGCGTTGGCGAGCATCTTGAGATAATGACGTTCGATATCGTCCCGGTGCTCGCCGTTATCCCGCCAGACGAAAAGGGCCTGCGCTTCGCCGGGCTTCCGGTTCTCTTCCGGGCGATGACGTCGTCGCCACCAGCGGCGAACGGCCTCTTTCCCCGGCAGGTTCTCCAGCTCAAACAGCAAAATGTCCTGCACTACCGGGCCTTCAATGCGAATGGCGTAATCCTGCTTCGCTTCCGGGCCGTAGTCGGACATATGCTCCGCGGAGTAGTTAATGCCGCCAACAAACGCCACCGTCTCATCCACCACCACAATTTTGCGGTGCATCCGGCGGAAAAGGTTGGTCCGCATGCCGAAAAGGCGAGGGCCGGGATCGTAGTAGCGGAACACCACCCCCGCGGTGGTCAGTTCGTTGACGAACGCATCGCTGAGGTCCGGCGAGCCATAGCCATCCAGCAGCACTTCAATTTTGACGCCGCGCTGGGCGGCGCGCAGCAGCACGCTGTGCAGCTGCTTGCCGACGTTGTCTTCGAACCAGATAAAGGTTTCGAGGATCACCTTCTGCTGGGCATTATCAATCGCCTTAAACACGGCCGGGTAATACTCGTCCCCGTTGACCAGCAGCGTGATCCGGTTGCCTTCCTGCCAGGAACATTTCATAGGTGGATCTCCGCGCTGAGCGGCGCATGGTCGGAAAGATGCCGCCAGTTGAGGAGCGCCAGGGCGGTTGGGCTGCTGGCGTGGGCATTTTTCACATAGATGCGGTCAAGCCGCAGCAGCGGGAAACGGACCGGGAACGTGCGCGCAGGTCTGCCGTTGGCTCGCGTAAAAATCTCCTCCAGTCCGGCCTCCACCTTCAGCGGATGGTTTGCCCGCTGTCGCCAGTCGTTGAAGTCGCCCGCGACCACCACCGGTTCACCTTCGGGAAGCGCATTGGTCCATTCGGCCAGCATTTTCAGCTGCGCCTGACGATGGGCTTCGCGCAGGCCAAGATGAACACAGCCGACATGGATGGGCAGCTCAAGGTCGGGCGGGGTAATGCGGCAGTAGAGCAGGCCGCGTTTTTCGCTCTCCCCGACGGAAACGTCGCGGTTTTCATAATGTTCAATGGGATAACGCGACAGCACCGCGTTGCCGTGATGCCCTTCCGGATAGACCGCATTGCGGCCGTAGGCGTAATCACTCCACATTGTGTCGGCCAGAAATTCATAGTGCGGCGTGTCGGGCCAGTTCTCAAAGTGAAGCGGATGCACTTCATGTGCGCCCATCACCTCCTGCAGGCAGACAATATCCGCGCTGACGGTGCGCACCGCGTCGCGCAGCTCCGGTAAAATGAAGCGGCGGTTAAATGCTGTGAAGCCCTTATGAATGTTTATCGTCAGCACCTTAAGCGAGAAATGCTGCATTTTTTTCGTCATAAGCTCCTTCCTGAGTGACTATCCCAATGAAAATAAAGTGTAGTCGGCGTCACAAAAAGATGCGGCGTTACGGAATTTTCCGTAAAGTGCGGTAGTCTGATTAAGCAGAGAAAAATCCTTCAGGAGAGAAGCCATGAAGTGGCAACAACGTGTTCGTGTCGCAACTGGCCTGAGTTGCTGGCAGATAATGTTGCATTTACTGGTCGTGGCCGTACTGGTGATGGGCTGGATGAGCGGCACGCTGGTGCGCGTTGGCCTGGGGCTATGCGTCCTTTACGGCGTCACCGTGCTGTCGATGCTGTTCTTACAGCGCCACCATGAAGCGCGCTGGCGCGAGGTGGGTGACGTGCTCGAAGAGCTCACCACCACCTGGTACTTTGGTGCGGCGATGATTGTTCTGTGGCTGCTGTCACGCGTGCTGCAAAACAACCTGCTGCTGGCCCTGGCGGGTCTGGCTATCCTCGCAGGGCCTGCGGTGGTCTCGTTGCTGACCAAAGAGAAAAAGCTACGCGATGTTGCGTCTAAACATCGCATAGGCCACTGAGCCCGTCGTGGCCGCTATGACCAGTAGCGGCCACAAACTTCCCCAGACGATATCCAGACTCGCATCCTTCAGATAGATTTGCTTGGTGATGTCCGTAAAGTGTCGAATCGGATTTACCCACGTCAGATCCTGTAGCCATACCGGCATGTTCTCGACGGGAGAAACATAGCCCGAGAGCAAGATCGCGGGCATCATAAAGACGAATACCCCGATAAACGCCTGCTGCTGCGTCGAGCAGAGCGCCGAGATCAGCAGCCCAAACCCCACCAGCGACAGCCCGTAAATCACCATCGTGAAGTAAAACAGCGCCAGCGAACCGGCGAACGGGATCTGATAGGCCCAAATACCGACTCCCAGCACGATGGTGGCCTGGAACGTCGCGACGATCAGCGCCGGCACCGCTTTGCCGACGAAAATTTGCCAGGTGGCGAGCGGGGAGACCAGCAGCTGATCCAGCGTGCCCTGTTCACGCTCTCGGGCGACGGAGAGAGAGGTCACAATCATCACCCCGATGGTGGTGATCATGGCGATCAGCGACGGCACCACGAACCACTTGTAGTCCAGATTCGGGTTATACCAGTTGCGCACCACCAGCTCGCTGTTGTTGGGCTTCGGTTTGCCGTCCATCAGCTCCTGCTGGTAATCCTTCACCACCTGCTGCAGATAGTTGGCGGCTATCTGGGCGCTGTTGGAGTTACGCCCATCGAGGATCAGCTGCATCGGCGCGGTCTGGAAGGTATCCAGATTACGGGAAAAATCCGCCGGGAACCGCACCAGCAGCAGCGCTTTTTGCGTGTCGATGGTGGGCTGGATCTCCTGCGGGCTTTTCAGCAGCAGGATGTGGGTAAAGGCTTTCGCACGCGCAAAGCGCTGCGTTAGCTCGACGGAATGTTTGCCGTTGTCTTCGTTGTAAATGGCAATGGTGGCGTTGGTCACCTCCAGCGTGGCGGCAAACGGGAACAGTAAAACCTGGATCAGCACCGGCAACACCAGAATGGCGCGGGTTTGCGGCTCGCGCAGCAGGGATTGCAGCTCTTTGCGTATTAACGTCCATAAACGGTGAAACATGCGCGCTCCTTAATCTAACCGCCGTTTGGTTTTCATCCACGTCAAACCGATAAACATCACCGCCGACGCCATTAAAAACAGCGTGTTGATAATCAGCACTACCGGAATATTCCCCGCCAGGAACAGGCTTTGCAGCGTGCTCACGAAGTAGCGCGCCGGGATAATGTAGGTCACGGCGCGGATGACGGCAGGCATACTGTCTATCTGGAAGATAAACCCTGAGAGCATTATTGACGGCAGAAAAGCGGCGTTCAGCGCCACCTGCGCGGCGTTAAACTGGTTGCGGGTGATGGTGGAGATGAGTAACCCCATGCCAAGCGTGCTGAGTAAAAACAGGCTGGTGATAAAGAACAGCACGACCAGCGAGCCGCGATACGGCACGCCGAGGATAAAGACGGACACCAGCATACAGAGCAGCATCGCCAGCATGCCGAGGAAGTAGTAGGGAATAAGCTTGCACAGCAGCAGCTCGACGCGCGTCACTTCGGTTGAAAGCAGCGCCTCCATGGTGCCGCGCTCCCACTCGCGGGCGATCACCAGCGAGGTTAGGATCGCGCCAATCACCGTCATGATAATCGTCACCGCGCCCGGAATAATGAAGTGCTGGCTGATGGCTGCGGGGTTAAACCAGTAGCGGGTCTGTACGTCGATCAGCGGTTTAAATTCTTCACCCCGATCTTCCGCCCGCTGCATTTGCCACAGCTGCCAGATCCCCTCCGCGTAGCCCTGCACGAAGTTCGCGGTGTTTGGCTCGCTGCCGTCGGTAATCACCTGGATCGGCGCATCGGTATTTGCCCGCGCCATGTTGGCGGCAAAATTCACCGGAATGACGATCAGACCGCGAATCTTCCCGGCCTGCATCTTCTGGATCAGTTCCTGACGATTGTCGCTGATGGTGGCGTCAATGTAGGGCGAACCGGTCATGGCGTGGGTAAAGTCCAGCGCCTCTTTGCTCTGCTGCTCCAGCAAAATTCCGACCCGCAGCTTGCTGGAATCCAGGTTAATGCCGTAGCCAAAGATAAACAGCAGCAGCAGGGGGATCACTACCGCAATCAGCCAACTGCTGGGGTCACGCACGATCTGCCGCGTCTCTTTAATGCACAGCGCGCGCACCCTGCGCCAGGAAATGGCCTTACTGCGCATGGGCATTCTCCTTATCCCAGTCGTGGATGAGGGTGATAAACGCCTGCTCCATGGTCGGGTCCGGTACCTCATCGTCGGCGGCCTGGTTTTTCAGGTCGTCCGGCGTGCCGTGGGCAATCAGCTTGCCGCGATACACCAGCCCGATGCGGTCGCAGTACTCCGCCTCGTCCATGAAGTGGGTGGTCACCATCACGGTCACGCCTTTTTCCACCATGCTGTTGATATGCAGCCAGAACTCGCGGCGGGTAATGGGATCAACGCCAGACGTGGGTTCATCCAGAAACAGAATATCCGGCTCGTGCATCAGCGAGCAGGCCAGCGCCAGCCGCTGCTTAAAGCCGAGCGGCAGCTCGTCGGTGGCGTGTGAAGCAATGTTCGTTAACCCGAAGGCATCGCTCATGCGGCGGATTTTGTCGTTCTGCGCCCGCCCGCGTAGGCCATACACGCCGGAGAAAAAGCGCAGATTCTGCTCGACCGTCAGGTTGCCATACAGGGAAAACTTCTGCGCCATGTAGCCCAGGTGCTGGCGCGCCTTGCCGGAGCTGACCTTCAGGTCCATATCCAGCACCAGCGCCTTGCCGGACGTCGGCACCAGCAGGCCACACATCATCTTAAAGGTGGTCGATTTTCCCGCGCCGTTAGGCCCGAGCAGGCCAAAAATCTCACCGCGCTTCACGGCAAAATTCACGTTGTCGGTGGCGGCGAAATCCCCGAACTTTTTGGTGAGGGATTTGGCTTCGATCACCGTTTCGCCCGGCGTGCCTTCCACCGTGTGCAGAATCGCCCCAAGCGGCGATTCTGACGTGCCCGCGCCGCCCAGCAGGTCGATAAACGCGTCCTCAAAGCGCGGCGCGGTCTCTTCCATCTCTATCGTCGGCATGCCGGGCGCATGGCGAATATCGTCGATTGTGGTCTCTTTTTTGAGGATCACCCGTACCGAGCGGCCCTGAATCATCCCGTCGCTGACCTGCGGCAGTTTGAGCACCCGCTGCAGCAGCCTGCGGTTGGACTCCTGCGGGCTGTGCAGCAGGAAGCTGCGCCCGGCCATGCTCTGCGTCAGCGTCGTAGGCTCGCCCTGATAAAGCAGTTCGCCTTCGTTCATCAGCAGCACGTCACGGCACTGCTCCGCTTCGTCGAGGTAGGAGGTGCTCCAGAGGATCAGCATCCCGTCGCCCGCCAGCTCGTGCACCATCTGCCACAGTTCTCGTCGCGAAATCGGGTCCACGCCGACGCCGGGCTCGTCCAGCAGCAGCACCTTTGGCTCGCCGACCAGCGTGCAGGCAAGCCCCAGCTTCTGCTTCATCCCACCGGACAGCTTGCCCGCGAGCCGGTCGGTGAACGGGCCGAGGGAGGTAAACTCCAGCAGGCGGGCGAAGGTTTTCTGTCGCGTTTCGCCGGTAACGCTGCGCAGGTCGGCGTACAGGTTCAGGTTTTCCATCACCGTCAGATCTTCATACAGGCCAAACTTCTGCGGCATATAGCCGAGCATGGCGTGGAGCGCGCCGTCGTCTTTAATCGGATCCAGGCCCAGCACGCTGGCCGAGCCTTCATCCGGCTTCAGCAGTCCGGCCAGCATCCGCATCAGCGTGGTTTTCCCCGCGCCGTCCGGGCCGACCAGCCCGGTCACATAGCCCTTCTGGATAGTGCAGTTCAGCGGCGCGACAGCCGGTTTGTCCATTCCCGCGAAGCGTTTAACCAGATTGTTGAGCTGAATAACCGCGTCATTCATGTCGTTCCCCGTTGTCTACTTTTACGGTGACGGGCATGCCCTGGCGCAGCGCGTCGTCCGCATCGGTCACGATGATGCGCAGGCGATACACCAGGTCGGTACGCAGGTCCGGTGTTTCAACGGTTTTCGGCGTGAATTCGGCGGTAGGGGAGACAAAGCCCACTTTGCCGTGGTACGGCTTGTCCGGGCGACCGTCGGTATAGAGCAGCAGCTCGCGGCCCGGCTGCATCTGGCCGAGATTCGGTTCATCAATGTAGGCGCGCACCCAGACCGGGCGGGTCAGGGAGAGCGTTAAGACGGTGCTGCCCGCGCTGAGCATGCTGCCGGGCTCCACGGCGCGGGTCATCAGCGTACCGTCAGACGGTGCGATTAAGGTGGTGTCGTGCAGATCGAGCTCTGCCTGCGCCAGCTGCGCCTGCGCCTGTTCAAGGCTGGCTTTCGCCTGGGCGATATCCTGCGGGCGGTTACCGGTGTGGTACTGGCTTAACTTATCCTGCGCGGATTTTAGCGTTGCCTGCGCCTGGTCGCGGGACGAACGCGCATTTTCCAGATCGTTGGCGGAAATGGTGCGGCTTTTCCACAGCCCCTGCTGGCGCGCGTAGAAGTTCTGCGCGTAGTCATAGGCGGCCTGCGCCTGCTTAACGGCGGCGGCGGCCTGGGCAATCTCTTCGTCGCGATAGCCGGCCAGCATCAGGTCATACTGTGCCTGGGCGACGGACACGCCTGCTTTGGCTTGCAGCAGCGCATTCTCATAGGGCGCTTTGTCCAGCATCCCCAGCGTCTGCCCGCTTTTAATGGCATCGCCTTCGTCCACGCTCAGCGAGGCGAGACGACCGCCTACGCGGAAGCTCATGTTCACCGTGCGAATATCCACGTTACCGTACAGCGTCAGGCCTTTATCCTGATGGCCTTGATACCACAGCCATCCACCGACGCCTGCGGCAAGCAAAACAACGACCACCAGAACGATGGCGACAGGTTTTTTCATGACTTCGGGCTCCTTTGCGTTAAGCCTTGCAGGATCAGATCGAGATGACAGGCGATGACCTGGCTAATCTGCACGGCTTTATCCTCATCAAATTGTGTCCAGCCGGTGCGTAACAGGATGGTTTCCCTGCCCAGACGGAAGGCCAGAATTTCACCCAGCAGGGCGTGGGTATGCAAAATTGTCTCGGTATCACTGGCGTCCCGCCCGGTATAGGCGGCGATCAGCCGGGTCAGGTGGGTATGCATCGGAGCAATGACCCGATCGTGTACCCGCTGGTAGGCGGCAGTGGGGGAGAGCTGCTCGCGGGAGATAAACTTGCTCAGGTTGAGCGTATCGTCGTGCGTCAGCAGGCGGATCATGTTGTTACAGGCAGTGAGGATCAGCTGGCGGATGGCCTCGCGATCGGGCGACGGCTGGCCGAGCAGCGCGGTGGCCTCCTCGACGTGTGGGTGAAACTGCGTGCCGATAAAATCGGCGATCCACTCGGCGCAGGCGAGATATAAATCCTCTTTTGAGCCAAAATAGTAGGTAATCGCCGCAATGTTCTGCCCGGCCAGCGCGGCGATATCGCGCGTGGTTGCATGCAGGCCGTACTCACCAAACTGCGCCAGCGCGGCGGCGATAAGCTGGTTTTTGGCCTGTTCACCTTTGGTTGTTGTGGGTGTCGTATTCATGGCGGCATTAAGAATTAATCAATCGATTGATTAAGATTATGCCTGATTCCCGCTAACGTCGAGGGAATGCGGAGGGATATTTTATGCGCCACGTCACAAAAGCTGCTACACTCCGCTCCTTCGCGACATTGTGGTTTTTGTCCTCTCAATTGTTATATCTCCCTGAAAACTACACCTGTGATGGTCGGGGCGGTTCGGAGTTTTTATGTCTTTTGATTCCCTTGGCCTGAACCCGGAAATTCTGCGCGCGATCGCAGAGCAGGGCTACGTTGAGCCAACCCCAATCCAGCAGCAGGCGATCCCCGCCGTTCTTCAGGGACGTGACCTGATGGCCAGCGCCCAGACCGGCACCGGTAAAACCGCGGGCTTTACCCTGCCGCTGTTAGAGCTGCTGGTAAAAAATCAGCCGCACGCCAAAGGCCGTCGTCCGGTTCGTGCCCTGATCCTCACCCCAACCCGCGAGCTGGCCGCGCAGATTGGCGAGAACGTGCGTGACTATAGCCGCTATCTCAACATTCGCTCGCTGGTGGTTTTCGGTGGCGTCAGCATCAACCCGCAGATGATGAAGCTGCGCGGCGGCGTGGACGTGCTCATAGCAACGCCGGGCCGTCTGCTTGACCTCGAACACCAGAACGCGGTGAAGCTCGATAGCATTGAAATTCTGGTGCTGGACGAAGCCGACCGCATGCTCGACATGGGCTTCATCCATGATATTCGTCGCGTGCTGGCCAAGCTGCCCGCGCGTCGTCAGAACCTGCTCTTCTCTGCGACCTTCTCCGACGAGATCAAGGCGCTGGCGGAAAAGCTGCTGCATAACCCGCTGGAAGTGGAAGTGGCGCGCCGCAACACCGCCTCCGAGCAGGTGACGCAGCACGTTCACTTTGTGGATAAAAAGCGCAAGCGGGAACTGCTCTCCCAGATGATAGGCCAGGGTAACTGGCAGCAGGTGCTGGTCTTTACCCGCACCAAGCACGGTGCCAACCACCTGGCTGAACAGCTGAACAAAGACGGCATCCGCAGTGCGGCGATCCACGGTAACAAGAGCCAGGGCGCGCGTACCCGTGCGCTGGCGGACTTCAAGTGCGGCGACATCCGCGTGCTGGTGGCCACCGACATCGCTGCCCGTGGCCTCGACATTGAAGAGCTGCCGCACGTGGTGAACTACGAGCTGCCAAACGTGCCGGAAGATTACGTGCACCGTATCGGCCGTACCGGCCGTGCGGCGGCCACCGGTGAAGCGCTCTCTCTGGTTTGCGTGGACGAGCACAAGCTGCTGCGTGACATCGAACGCCTGCTGAAGAAAGAGATCCCGCGCATCGAAACCCCGGGCTATGAAGTGGACCCGTCAATCAAAGCCGAGCCGATTCAGAACGGTCGTCAGGGCGGTCGCGGTCAGGGCGGCGGCGGTCGCGGCCAGCAGCCGCGTCGTGCCGAAGGTGGCGCGCCGAAGTCATCCGGCAAACCGCCGCGTCGTAGCAACGACGGCAAACCGGCCGGCGAAAACCCGTGGCGCAGCGGCGAAGGCAAGCCGGCAGGGGAAGGGCAGCGTCGACGCCGCCCGCGTAAACCTGCTAACCCGCAGTAATATGGAAGCCCGGTCGTAAAGCCGGGCTTTTCTTTTTGCGGCAGAGAAGAGAAAGTGCCACAATAGTGGCTGTTTATACAGTGTTTCAGGTTTTCCGATGGCTTTAACCGCTGCGCTCAAGGCGCAAATTGGCGCATGGTATAAGGCGCTACAACAGCAGATCCCCGACTTTATCCCCCGAGCGCCGCAGCGGCAGATGATTGCCGACGTGGCAAAAACGCTCGCCGGGGACGACGGGCGACATCTGGCGATTGAAGCCCCGACCGGCGTCGGGAAAACCCTGTCGTATCTCATTCCCGGCATCGCGATTGCGCGGGAAGAGGACAAAACGCTGGTGGTCAGCACCGCCAACGTGGCCTTGCAGGACCAGATCTTTAGTAAAGATTTACCGCTGCTGCGCAAAATCATCCCCGACCTGCGGTTTACGGCCGCCTTCGGCCGCGGGCGCTACGTCTGCCCGCGTAACCTGGCAGGGCTTGCCAGCAGCGAGGCGTCGCAACAGGATTTGTTGGCGTTCCTCGACGACGATCTCACGCCAAACAACAAAGCCGAGCAGGAGCTCTGCGCAACGCTGAAAGGCGATCTTGATGGCTATAAGTGGGACGGCCTGCGCGATCACACCGATAAAGCCATCAGCGACGATCTGTGGCGCAGGCTCAGCACCGACAAAGCCAGCTGTCTGAACCGCAACTGTCACTACTACCGCGAATGCCCGTTCTTCGTCGCGCGGCGCGAAATTCAGGAAGCCGAAGTGGTGGTGGCTAACCACGCCCTGGTGATGGCGGCGCTGGAGAGCGAAGCGGTGCTGCCGGAGCCGAAAAACCTGCTGCTGGTGCTCGACGAAGGACACCATCTGCCCGACGTGGCGCGCGACGCGCTGGAGATGAGCGCGGAAATTACCGCGCCCTGGTTCCGCCTGCAGCTGGATCTCTTCTGCAAGCTTGTCGCCACCTGCATGGAGCAGTTCCGCCCGAAAACCACGCCGCCGCTGGCGGTACCGGAGCGTCTGAGCGACCACTGTGAAGAGGTTTACAGCCTTATCTCGTCGCTGAACAACATCCTGAATCTTTATCTTCCGGCAACCCAGGAGGCCGAACACCGTTTTGCCATGGGCGAACTGCCGGACGAGGTGATGGACATCTGCCAGCAGCTGGCGAAGCATCTGGAAAAGCTGCGCGGGCTGGCGGAGATGTTCCTGAACGATCTCAGCGAGAAAACCGGCACCCATGACGTTGTTCGCCTGCACCGTATCCTTCTGCAAATGAACCGTGCGCTGGGGATGTTCGAAGCGCAGAGCAAGCTCTGGCGGCTGGCCTCGATGGCGCAGGCGTCGGGCGCGCCGGTCACCAAATGGGCCACCCGTGAAGTGCGAGACGGCCAGGTGCATCTCTTTTTCCACTGCGTGGGCATCCGCGTGGCCGATCAGCTGGAAAAGCTCATCTGGCGCAGCGTACCGCACGTGGTGGTCACCTCCGCCACGCTGCGCTCCCTGAACAGTTTTTCTCGTTTGCAGGAAATGAGCGGGCTTAAAGAGAAAGCGGGCGATCGTTTTGTCGCGCTGGACTCGCCGTTTAACCACTGCGAGCAGGGTAAGCTGGTGATCCCGCGCATGAATTACGAGCCGCTCATCGACAACGAAGAGCAGCACATTGCGGAAATGGCGGCCTACTTCCGCGAACAGGTTGAGAGCAGGAAATACCCCGGCATGCTGGTGCTGTTTGCCAGCGGACGCGCGATGCAGCGCTTCCTGGAGCACGTCACCGATCTGCGTTTATTGCTGCTGGTGCAGGGCGATCAGCCGCGCTACCGGCTGGTGGAAACGCACCGCAAACGCATTGATAACGGCGAGCGCAGCGTGCTGGTGGGATTACAGTCCTTCGCGGAAGGTCTGGATTTGAAGGGCGATTACCTGACGCAGGTGCATATCCATAAAATCGCCTTCCCGCCTATCGATAGCCCGGTGGTGATCACCGAAGGGGAGTGGCTGAAAAGCCTCAATCGCTATCCGTTTGAGGTGCAGAGTTTACCTGCGGCATCGTTTAACCTCATTCAGCAGGTCGGGCGTCTGATCCGTAGCCACGGCTGCTGGGGGGAGGTGGTGATTTATGACAAACGTCTGCTCACCAAAAATTACGGCCAACGGCTACTGAACGCGCTGCCGATCTTCCCGATCGAACAGCCAGAGGTGCCCGAGGTAAAAAAACGCCCGGCAAAACCAGCCGCCGGGCGCAAGAAAAGCATCCGTGCTAAGGGGCACGGTCCTACTGGTAAATGAAGGTCACCTGCACCACGCTGCTGAACGTTCCTGCCGTGACCGGCAATGAGGTGGCGTAATAGCGGGCGGCCAGCGGGAAATCCGCCGTGTGATTGTTCTGGTTGATCAGCACGCTGAAGCTGGCGTCCGGGGCAAGCGAGATCTGATCCTGCGGGTCGGCAAGCTCCAGCGCCAGTCCTTTCGCGGTTCCGGTGCTGGCGAATTTAGTCGGATGAAGGCTGTCTGGCTGACCGTGAAAGGTGGCCGTGGCCAGCACGGAAGTGGTTGGGCATTTCGACAGGGTTAAGTCGAATGATTTCCATTGTCCGGTATCGCCCACATCCTTAAAATCGCCGGTATTCGCTGTGCCCAGATTGACCGTCAGGTTCTGGCTGGCGCTGTCCACCTGGCAGGCGTTGGCATAAATGTTTCCGCGAACATCGAGTTGAATTTCTTCCGCCAGGCTCTGGCTGGCCACTCCAAGCAGTAAAAGGGTTAATAACATTTTCATTTGTAGGCTACCGTAATGGTTGCGACGGTATTCGCCGTTCCGGGCGTCACCTCCGAACTGGTTTGTTCGTAAGAGACGCTGAAGGGATATTGCGACTGGATATTGGCATAGGCGGTAAAGGTATTCATATATTGCCCGAAAACAGGTATCTGGCCGTTAAAGAGCATTTTCACCCCCACGCCGGTGGCGACGCCGCTTTCCGGCGTTAATTTGATCACGCCGGGAAAATTCGTTTCATAGCCATTGGCGCTGGTGATCATCATTTCCGGCTGTACATCCCGATCGCAGAGCATGCCGATATTGAATACCGACTGGGAGACCAGTGTTCCCGGACCGGTAAAACGGCTCACCGGAAAATCACCCAGCGTGACGGTCAGGGATTTAGGTGACACCGAACAGGTCACTGCTTTTACCTGAACATTGCCTGAGTAAGAGAGGGTATTAGGGTCACCCAGGGCCTCAACGCGTCCCACTGCAAGGTTGAATTGCGTATTGCTCATTGTCAGTGCGCCCGAAGCCACGGTTTCGCTGGTTTTTACCAGTTCCAGCATCACGTCAAAGCTAAAGGGGATGGTAGAGTCGCTGTTTATCGTACCGGAGACCTGGCCTACGGGCATATTCGCCGAACAAATCTGGTCCGCTGCGCCGGTCACGCGCTGTCCTTTATCATTTCTTAGCGAGATGCCGATACCAGCAACGCCTGTTTCATAGACGCCAGGGAGCCCGGGGATCTCTTTGCCGAAGCCGTTGTAGCACGCGATGATTGGCTGACCCGCATCCGGCGCGTAGTAACAGTTTCCCGATATGTGCACGGTGCGTTCAGTTCCCGGAATGGTCGAACCTACGGGCAGGCTGGTGGAGACTGAAATCGACGTTAATGATAGTAGCGCGGGCAGGCTCGGCGATTGGCAAGAAGCTTTCGCGTGCGGCATAAAGAGTGCTGCCGTCGCCAGAACTAAAAGTAAGAAAAATGATTTTGCTATCTGCATCATGATCGGTCCGGTGTTAATCAGTGACACTGCGCCGCAGCGTTAATAATGTTGGTGTTATCCTTCTCTTGCATCAGGGCGTAATCGGCGACGCAATGCTCGCTCCCCTCCTTGCCCCAGGAAACGAAAAGGCGTCCGTGCTGCGGCAGTCCGGTGAGATACACCACGCCGTCGTTACCGACGATAAATTCACTGCTCTTATCTTCCGTGGTAACCGTTGCGCCGAAGGGTAGCGGTTTGTCTTTCCAGGCCAGCGTCATTAAGACGCGGTTGCCCACGCGTGTATCGAAGCTGGCACGAACTATCGCGCCGCGTGTTGGTGTAACCGTCTGCGAGGCGTGCGTCACGTCGGCATCTTCTGGCAGTGTCTCCGTGTCCAGCGAAATTGGGGTGTGACGCCACGGAGTGACAAACGGCACCAGCGTATAGCCGCGATAGTCCGTTTCCACGCCCGTCTGGTTGGCAACGTGTGTGCCATGCGTGCCCGGCGCTTTAATCAGCACCACGGTTTCTCCCAGGGTCTGACCGAAGGTGATGCCGTCAGAGTGGGCGACAATGCCGCCCTGGATCCCGGCGTTCACGGTGTGCTGATGGCTGTCCTGGCTTACGCCGCCGTGCACTTCACCGTAGGTGCCTTTGTAATCCGCATTCATACTGGTGGCGGTGTTGTTATTGGCGCTGTCCAGCCCCTGCTGCACGTTCCAGCTCAGCTTGTCTCCCTCCAGCGCGGTACCATTCAGCCCCAGGTTGTGGGTGGTGCCGTCTTTACTGTTGTTCAGGCTGTAGTTTGCCCAGGTATTAGGCAGCCAGCGGTCGAGTGGAACCGACACGTTGAGGCCGATTTGTCGGTCATAGCTGATGGATTTACCGTCCTCGTCCGTGTCGTTGCTGTTTTTATTGACGCTGTAGCTCAGGCTATAGCTCACGCCGTGCCAGCTGTTGTTGTAGTTAACGCTCAGGGAGGTCATATCCTGACTCTGGCTCCAGTAACGCTCTTTCACCAGGCTTAGCGTCACCGAACCCCACTTGTCGCCCAGGGTCTGGTCGATGGTGGCCTCCGCCCGCGAGCGGCGCTGCTGTGGAGCGGACCAGTCATTTGCACTGGTCCAGGACTCCATGGTGTCCTGCAGGGTATAAAACCCTTTGCTGTTGTAGCGATAACCCGCCAGCGAAAAGTTAGTGCCGGTCGCGGTAAAATTTTTGCTGTAGCGCAGACGAAGGGATTGCCCTTTGCTGGTTTTGCGCTTTTTCAGTAACGCTTTGGCGCGGGTAACGTCTACGGAGAACGCTCCGAGATCGCCAAAGTTTTTCCCTGCACCGAGCGCGGCGGAGTGGTAATGCGAACTCTGTTGCGTACCGCCGTAAACGGTGACGCCGTGTGACAGGCCATAGATGGCGCTGCCCTGGGTGAAAGGGGTCTTCTCAACCTCTTTATCGTATGAACGGTAGCGCCCCGCAGCGACGCTGTACTTCAGGTGTTTTTCCCGCTGCAGCACCGGCACGGAGGCAAACGGCACCACGAAATGACTCTCGCTACCGTCGGTCTCTTTTACCGTGACGTTCAGATCGCCGCTGCTGCCGGTGGGGTAGAGATCGTTAATCTCAAACGCGCCTGGGGCGACGGTGTTTTGGTAGATAACGTAGCCATTCTGGCGAACCACCACCTGGGCGTTACTGTGCGCCGTACCGCGTACCACCGGGGCATACCCGCGCTCGCTGTCCGGCAGCATGTCGCTTTCGGTAGCCAGCTGTGCGCCAGTGTAAGAGACACTGTCGAAAACGTCGGCCTGGGTGCTGCTCTGTCCCACGGTCAGCTCGCTCTTCAGCCCCACGATATCGCGCTGGGCATAGGTGTAGACCGTGTTCAGCTTGCCGTCGTCCTGACCGCCATCCGAATTGTGGTTCCAGGTACTGTAATTACGCACGCGCCAGGCACCAATGTTAAAACCGGGACGCAGGTTAATAAACTGGCTGCTGTTGTCCGCTTCCCCTTGCTGGCGGGCGTGGCTTTGGCTGGCGTTAACGCTATAGTTCAGGATGCCCGCGGTGATCCCTTCGTCATACTCTTTCGGGTCGATGTAGCCGCGAGGCACCTGGCCCAGAGCCGACTGGGGAATACTCAGCAGTAGTTGCTGGTTTTTAATTCGGAAAGTTGCCGAGGCCGAAGGAATGGCGCTGAGGTCCGCGCATTCCCCTTTTGCCGCCAGCTTTGGATAATCTTTGGTTTTGATGCCCAGACGCGTTAATTCATCCAGACTCAGGCAAGGCTGCAGGGAATCTTCTCCCTGAGCATCTTTTTGTAATGTAAAAAGGACGTCACGGGTGTCGATTTTATTGTTATTGACGAACACCGTGACCTGATATTTACCTGGCGCCTGACCGGGACCTTTTTCATAAACAGAGAGATCGGTCTTTGCCTGCTCTGGATTATCAATATCCAGCAGGGCAGGGTTAAAATAATCATCAGCGTGGGCCTGCAGCGCGCAGCATGTCACCGCTATTCCACAAAAAGTGGGCAGCATTTCACGCAGTCGACGTAATAGCGGCTTATTTGTGCTGTACATGATTATTCAGGCGTCAACAGAGTATTAACGAACGGATGCAGACCAGGTTTTACTGATGCTTCCGTAATCGGTAATGACCGACCAGCTTACGGTGTTACCGCGCATATTTGCCGGAAGAGCAAAGCGGGTAGAGGTATTTGGCACAGCCCAGGTCGCTTTTGCCACTTTTTGGCCGTTCAGCGTAACGCTCTGGAAATTCATATAGAAAGGCGTGGGGTTGTTTACCACCAGATCATTGCCTTCGCGGTGCCATTCCAGTTTGTCAGCAACTGCTTCGGGTTTACCTTTAATCGATGCAGGGCGATACAGCAATTTAATACGGGTATTAATGGCTATTTGTAATGTATTAATGCCCTCTTCATGGCTTGAAGAAGGAATGGCTTTAATATTTAACCAGTACAACGACTCGCGGTCTTCTGGCATATTTCCGCCGGTGCGGACCACACGCAACACGTTATCTTCTTTAGCGTTCAGACGGAACAGCGGTGGAGTAATCAGAAATGGCGCTTTACCGCCTTTTTTCAAACCGGTATCCACCCAGGACTGTACCAGATAGTTAATCTCATCCGGATTGGAAATCCCAATCGAAGACTCTTTTTTCTCTCCCTGATAAACCAGTCGGGTGCCATTAATAATCACACCTGCATGGGCTGTTACTGCGGTCAGTAAAAGTGCGCTTAATAAATAACTGTGTCGCATAAATCTGTCTCAATGAAAGAGGAAATATTAGCCTTCGCGTGAAGACGAATATCTCCTCATTGATCGTATCAGTTATAAATCACTGTAAAAGTAGAGGCTGAGTTAGCCTGGCCGGCAGTGATCGATGCCTGAGTCTGAATATAACGCGCGCCAAACTCCAGATTATTTACCGTCGTTCCAGCAGCTAAAGGGTACTGCTTGGAAGGCGTATATAAACTGACAGGCTGTTCGGAAGAATCAACCAGCTGAATCGCCACGCCAGCTGCAGTCGTCGCACCCGGGGTCAAGGACAGCGTGGTGTTATTGTCCGCATCTGGCGTACCACCGAAATTAATGGCTGCAGACGTGACCGTTTCCGGGCAGTCTTTTAACTGAATATCAAATTTCGTTAAGGTGCTGGTAGAGCCTACACCTGTAAATGTTGTTTTGGATACTTTGCCCAGAGCAACATTCAGCGGACTGCTTAAGCCGTTAACGACCTGACAGGCGGAATCGATAATTTCACCTGTGAAGTTAATTTGCCCTTCACCGGTGGATGCTGCGAACGAAGATGCAGAGCATCCCAGAGCGGCAGCAATGAATAAACCTAAAGTGACTTTTTTCATATTTAAACCTGTATGTTTCTCCTTTCGACATCTGCATCCCGCATTATTCGAAGTTATGTCTCAACTACTCACCGCTGGTTATTTAATCAGAAAACTCGGGTCGGGAAAGGTCCTGCGCGGCTTCCAAATAATTCAATTAATTCTTGCAAAATAATTTTTCTCAATAAAACAATTAATTATAAAAATCAGCAGGGCGGCCAAAAAAACTAACGGCGGAGTCATTATCAGGGCTATATTGTTGATAACCTGCTGTAAGGAGAAATGTCGTGGATTATCGTAAAATTATCAAAGAGGTAGGGCGTGGGAAGCATCATGCCCGCGACCTGGACCATGAAACTGCTCGCGCGCTTTACACCCGTATGCTTAACGGCGAGGTTCCGGAGCTTGAGTTGGGCGGTATCCTTATTGCGCTGCGTATTAAAGGCGAAGGTGAAGCGGAGATGCATGGCTTCTATGAAGCCATGCAGGCACAAACGCTGCGCTTAACGCCGCCGGTGGCAAAACCTATGCCGATAGTGATCCCGAGCTACAACGGTGCGCGCAAGCAGGCAAATTTAACTCCGCTGCTCGCTATCTTATTACACAAGCTGGGATTCCCGGTGGTGGTGCACGGCGTAAGCGAAGATCCCACCCGCGTGCTGACGGAGACCATTTTCGGGATGTTGGGGATTGAACCAACGCTTCATGCCGGTCAGGCGCAGGCTAAGCTGGATGGCCACCAGCCTGTTTATATCCCGGTCGGCACGCTCTGCCCGCCGCTGGAGAAGCAGCTTGATATGCGCTGGCGCATGGGCGTGCGCAACAGCGCGCATACGCTGGCAAAACTGGCCACGCCGTTTGGCGAAGATGCCGCCCTGCGTCTCTCCAGCGTCTCGCACCCGGAATACGTGGCACGCGTGGGGCAATTCTTTGAGGCAATTGGCGCAAGGGCGCTGTTGATGCACGGCACGGAAGGCGAGGTTTATGCGAACCCGCAGCGCTGCCCGCAGATCATGCTGATTGATTCTTCAGGTACGCGCGCCATTCTTGAGCGTGGGGAAGAGAATACCGGCGTGATATTGCCTGAGGCAAAAGATCCCCATACTACAGCCCACTGGATTGAGCAGTGCCTTGCCGGAAATGTTCCTGTTCCGCATTCGATTAAGCTGCAAATGGCCTGCTGTTTGCTGGCAACCGGCGAAGTGGAATCTGTCCAGGCCGGGCTTGAACGTGTGGCGCAGGCGTTTTAGACAAAAAAAAGCCCGTCCAGTGGCGGACGGGCAAGCAAGGGTAACAACAACAGGGTCAATGAGGGTGGAGCAGCTCACCAGAGGGTATGGCGAGGGGACAGCATTCATTCAGTCGATTACTTGTAGATAACCGCGGTACCGCTCAGCTTGTTATTACCGTTAGCGGAAGTAATGGTGTATCCGCTTGCACCAGCAGCAGCGGCTTTTTCAGCCAGTTTGGCTTCCAGGCCGTCCAGCGTGGTGGCGCCATCAGCACTGACCACACCGACTTTATTCATGTTCTGTGCCTGAGCAGAAGAGACAGGCTCGACAGCGAAAGCGCCGAAAGACAGAGCGGACAGGGCAACAGCAGCTACAGCAAATTTGATGGTTTTCATAATTAATCTCTCGCAGGTGTTTCTGTTAAGGGGACGATGTTCCGTCGATGTGATAAGTATCACGGTTTTTCTCGAGAGATAAAATCGAAGAGAATTGACGTGGTTGCTCAAAAAAATTGAATGACAAATAACTTATTGAATATTAATAAATTCAAAGCACCGCTTTACACTTCTTGTGGATACGCTTTACAGACGCGAAATGAAGGGCACATTTTGCTACGCGGTTCGCTAAAAATCGTGAGCGTAAAGCCAGGGGAGTGCGCGGTTAGCTTAGGTAAAGTAAAGTCAACGTAGCTGGCTGTCTTTCGAAACTCTGCGATTATATCCCGAGTGCGATGAGTTTTTCGAATCTTTATGCTGCTGGCAGATGATGCAAAGCCTTACGCCGGGAATGGCTTTTCGGCGCGCTTCCGGAATGGGGTCTCCGCATTCTTCACATTCAGTTAGGCTTTCGCCGCGCGGAATTTCACCGCGGGCACGCGCAACCGCATCTTCAATAGTACTGTTGATCTGTTCGTTAACAGCGTCGTCATTTGCCCAGCCGGAAGCCATAGCGCCCTCCTGAAATCGGTTTAAGGTATACGTTCACTATGGGGTTAAAAAATGAACAATCAAGGCGAAGGGAGAAGAGAACTGCACCCGTTGGGCAGATGCAGTCTTGTGGAAGAGAAAGATTATTTATAGATGGTCGCGGTGCCGTACATATGGTTGTCTCCGCCAGCGGAGTTCACCACGAATCCTTTTGCACCCTCCTGGCGGGCTTTTTCAGCAAGTTTAGCCTGTAGATCGTCAAGGTTACTGGCGCGGCTAACCGAAACGGTGCCCGCAGGACGAAGCTGGCTGGTGTCGGTACTCTGGGTCAGCGACTGAACGGCCATGGCAGAAAATGACGCGGTCGTCAGGGCGGCTGCGATAACAGCAAGGGTCAGGTACTTTTTCATAATCACATCCTCATGAGGAAACAACAGGTGATTCCCCTTAAGTTTAGAAGCCTGACGAGTGTGACTTAGCGCAAATATTTGATGATGATCTGCTTATTTTTTGAACGATATAAGTTGACAATTCGCTGACGGATCATAGACATAAAGGTGCTTGATTTATGGCGAGTTTCTAAGCGCCGCAGAGAAAGATTTACCGTTGAGCCAGCACAGGGTATCTTACGCCGCTGTTTAAAGGAGAATGCCATGACTGCCCAAAAGCCGGGATTACACCCGCGAAATCGCCACCGCAGCCGCTACGACATGAACGCGTTATGCCTGAGCTGCCCGCCGCTGCAGGACTACCTTGTTCAGACCCCAGCGGGTGAGCCCTCGGTCAACTTTGCTGACCCGCAGGCGGTGAAAATGCTGAACAAAGCCCTGCTGGCGCATTTTTACGGTGTGGCTCAATGGGATATTCCGGAAGGCTTTCTCTGTCCACCCGTACCGGGCCGGGCTGATTACATTCACCACCTTGCTGACCTTCTTGCCGAAGGTAATGAGGGTGTTGTTCCACAGCAGGCCACCATTCTGGATATTGGCACCGGGGCAAACCTGATTTACCCGCTGATTGGCGCGCATGAATACCAGTGGCGCTTTACCGGAAGTGAAATCGGTGACGAGGCCTTTGCCAGCGCCCAGGCGATTATCAACGCTAACCCGGGATTAAGCCGCGCCATTCGCCTGCGTCGACAGAAAGATACGGCTTCGATCTTCAACGGCATTATTCACAAAAACGAAAGCTATGACGCCACGATGTGCAATCCACCTTTCCATGATTCGGCGGCATCGGCCCGTGCGGGCAGCGAGCGCAAGCGCCGCAACCTGGGTCAGGCTGAGGATGCCGCGCTGAATTTCGGTGGTCAGCAGCAGGAGCTCTGGTGTGAAGGGGGCGAAGTGGCGTTTATCCTGCGCATGATTGCGGAAAGCAAACAGTTTGGGCGTCAGGTGAAGTGGTTCACGACGCTGGTATCCCGCGGAGATAACCTGCCGCCACTTTACCGCGCCCTGACCGAGGCGGGCGCCGTAAAAGTGGTGAAAAAAGAGATGGCGCAGGGTCAGAAGCAAAGCCGCTTTATCGCCTGGTCGTTTATGGACAATAACAAACGTCGCAAATAGCACTCCGTCGTAGGCCGGGTAAGGCGAAGCCGCCACCCGGCAACCAGGCTACAGCGTCGGCTCCTGCGGAGGGAGCGGCGATGCGGGCGGCGGCAATACCTGATACGTCTGCACGGGCATCCGCACGTTCGCCAGATCGAAGTGTTTTTTCACCATGCTGTCGAGGGCAAAGCGCACCGTCCACTGCTTCAGCGGCTGGGTGGTGAACGACACGCGCAGGGTAAACGCCGTGTTCGTCAGCCCGACAATGCCGGCAAATGACGGCTCGCCAATCACCAGTCCGCGAATATCCTCCATCTGCATCAGCTCTTCTACCGCATCGCGCAGCGCCTGTTTCGCTTTATCGGCATCCTCATGACGATCCACATCGTAGTTCGCCACCACGGAACCAATGCCGCGCACAAAGTTGGCGAAGGTGGTTATCGAGGACCAGGGAATGATGTGGTACGCCCCGGTGTCCTGGCGCACGCCAACTGAACGGATGGACATCCTCTCAACGGTGCCGGTTAACGGCCCGATGGTTACCAGATCGCCCGTGTTCATCCCGTTCTCAAACTGGATAAAGATGCCGGTAATAATATCCTTCACCAGCGTTTGCGACCCGAAGGAGATCGCCAGGCCCAGGGCACCGGCACCGGCCAGCAGCGGGGCGATATTCACCCCGATTTCCGACAGCACAATCATGATGGTGATGGTACTGATAATGACCGCCAGCGCGTTACGGAACAACGTTAACAGCGTTCTTGCCCGCGCGCTGGGCAGAGGCCTGCCGTGAATATCCGATACCAGACGGTTCTCGATGAGGCTCGCCAGCAGCGTCCAGCCGACGGCAGAGAAGAACAAAATCAACGCGATGCGAATCAGGATGTCGACCGTTTTCTCACCCGCACCGTTGTGCAGCCAGTTCCAGAAATCAAACAGGCTCCAGGCATTCAGGAGCAGCATGATCGCCACGCAGACGGTGAGGATGCGCGCCACCTTCAGCGATACCGACATCCAGCCGTTTACCCGTTTTTGCAGTTCCGGGTAATTACGCTGTACCTGCGGCGACAGGGTGATGGTTTTCGAAATCCAGCTCGACAGCAGCCCCGATACAAACGCCGCGATCCCGATAATGGCCAGGCTTTTGAACGTCGCCCCCATCATAAATTTCAGGCTATTGCCCGGGTCGAACAGCGAGAAGAAGCACAATACGATGAAGTAGGCGCTTGCCAGCCAGTGCCACACCAGGGCGAAAGCGCGGATAAAGAGGCTAAAGAACGAAAGGGAGCGATCGGCCAGATTCAGCAGGCTTTGGGTAATGGTTTTTTTATTGTGGAAGATAAGATACAGCGACCAGACGGTAATGCAGATCATGATAATGACGTTTGCCAGCGCGCCAAACTGGACGTTTACCTGGTTGGAGATGATCGGCACGGCAACCAGCAGACCGTAGCCAATCAGCCCGCTGAGCACGCTCAGACGCAGCGCCCAGTACCTGGCGCTCGCATCGCGAATTGAGAAGGGACGTAGCTCCGGTACGTGCGGACAAAAGAGTAACCGCAGCAGCGCCTTGAAGAACTCGATCAGGGCAAAGGCATTCAGGAAAAGCGACTGCTGAAAGGCGATGGTTTTATTGCCTGCGTTCAGCCTGTCGGCGAGCATCTGGCCTAAAAACAGCGTCAAGGCCAGCAGCAGTAAATCGATGATAAACGCTGAGGCGATCATCAACGGCAGGTGCAGCCAGCTGCTTTTATGCTGATTCTTCCTTCGTCCCCATTGTCCCATTTTGCGGTACAGCGGCCACGCGCACAGGCGCACCAGCCAGTAAAAAAGAAATACCGCACCGGCCAGCATCAGGAACTGCGTGGCGGCGGCGGTAAACGTGTGTGGGTTAAACGGCTTATGCGGCGATCCAATCAGGTTGCGGTAGAGCTGAGCAAAGCGCGAGGAGAGGGCTTCCCCATAGTGGCGGCTTACGTCGGTGACATTTTCCAGCACCGTTTTTTGCTCCTCCACCTGGGGCGGGGTGATAGCAGGCACCGGCTCCTGCGGCGGCGTGGCGGCCACTTTCCTCAGCTGGCTGATGAGTTCCTGCCGGGAGGTGTCGTTCTCAAGGACGTCGGCGAGGGCGCTGTAGGCGGCTTTTTTCTGTTCGACATCCGGTTCCGGCGGGGGAGTATTTTGCTGGCTGGCGGTTGTTCCGGTGGTCACGCCGGGGATCGCGACGGCGAACGATGGCGCACTAAACAGGCTAATCAACAGCAACAGGATCCACGGCACGGCGTCCTCCGGTGAAAATGTCGAACAAAATGATAAGTATAGAAGTCGGGACGCGGAGGGGGATTTTTGGGAACAATCTGGCGTAAAAAAGCCGGGCATGCCCGGCTTACGTGTAAGCGAGAGATCAGGATACGTGCTGCAGGAACTCCTGCAAACGCTGACTCGGCGGGTTCGCAATCAATTCCTGCGGGTTACCGTCTTCCGCGATACGGCCTTTATCAATAAAGATCAGGCGGGACGCCACTTTCTCAGCGAAGCCGATTTCGTGGGTCACGATAACCATCGTCATCCCTTCTTCCGCCAGATCCTGCATGACTTTCAGCACCTCGTGGCGCAGCTCCGGGTCGAGTGCGGACGTAGGCTCATCAAACAGCATCATTTTCGGTTTGACCGCCAGGGCGCGGGCAATCGCCACGCGCTGCTGTTGACCACCGGACAGCTCGGAAGGGTAGTGGTGCGCGCGTTCAGCCAGGCCGACTTTCGCCAGCAGATCTTTTGCCAGCGCTTCCGCCGCCGCTTTGTTGGCACCGCGCACGCGCAGTGGGCCAAACATCACGTTCTCCAGCGCCGTCAGGTGCGGGAACAGGTAGAACTGCTGGAACACCATGCCCGCTTCCTGACGAATTAAGCGCTCGTCGACTTTCGGGTCGTTCACTTTCAGGCCGTCGACGATCAGATCGCCGCTGGTGATCTCTTCCAGCTTGTTGATGCAGCGCAGCAGGGTGGATTTACCGGAGCCGGATGGCCCAATAATCACCACCACTTCACCCTGTTTAATGTTCAGATCGATATTGTGCAGCACCTGGGTTGGGCCAAAGTGCTTGGAAACGTTTTTAAATTCAATCACAGGATTTTCATCCTTCTTTCAAGACGACGCAGAACGAAGCTCAGAACCAGAGTAATGATCAGGTAGACAACGGCTACCGCACTCCAGATTTCCAGCGCGCGGAAGTTGCCAGCAATGATCTCCTGACCCTGACGGGTCAGCTCGGCCACGCCGATAACAATGAACAGCGACGTATCTTTAATGCTGATGATCCACTGGTTGCCGAGCGGTGGCAGCATTCGACGCAGCGCCAGCGGCAGAATAACGTGGCGGATCGTTTCGCGACGAGAAAGACCTAACGCCAGACCGGCTTCACTGAAACCTTTATGAATCGACAGCACCGCACCGCGGGTGATTTCCGCAATATAGGCACCTGAGTTGATCATAATGGTGACGACGGCTGCGCTGAACGGGTCGATGCGCAGGTCGGTGAATGCCATTGGCAGGGCGAAGTAGATGAACATGACCTGCACGACAATAGGTGTGCCGCGGATCACTTCGATGAAAACCAGTGCGATGTGGTTTGCGATCCAGCCGCCGTAGGTGCGAGCGAAACCGGCGACAAGACCGATAATCAACCCACCAACCAGACCCAGGACCGAAATCCACAGAGTCATTTTAGCGCCTTCAAGCAAGATAGGAATGGCAGGCCAGATGGCGCTCCAGTCAAACTGCATGATAATTTCCTGTTACTGTTACCGTGTTTCAAAAATAGCAGGGGCGAAAGGTCGCCCCCGAGTGAACGTCATTTTTACGTCTTATTATTTAGGCTCGGTACCGAACCATTTTTTGTAGATTTCGTTATAGGTGCCGTTCTCTTTCAGCGTTTTCAACGCGCCGTTAACTTTCGTGCGCAGGTCGTCGCTGCCTTTCGGGAACGCGATACCATACTGCTGTGCTTCCAGAGACTCGCCAACGGCTTTGAACTTACCGTTACCGGCTGTTTTGATGAAGTACAGGATGTTAGGCGTGTCGTGAAGAACCGCGTCAGCACGGTTGGTGCCGAGTTCCATGTACGCGTTGTCGATGTTCGGGAACTGGCGCAGGTCTTTGGTTTTGATATTTGCTTTCGCGTAATCAACAGAACCGGTGCCGCTCTTCACCGCAACCACTTTGCCGTCGAGATCTTTCACGCTTTTTACGTCGTTATTATCGGCTTTGACCATGACCAGCAGGCCGCTTTTGTAGTAGCCGTCAGAGAAGTCGATCGCTTTTTTACGTTCATCGGTAATGGTGATACCTGCCAGCGCCAGATCAACGTTCTTGGTTTGCAGTGCCGGGATAATGCCGCTGAAGTCCATAGGCTTCAGGGTGTAATCCAGTTTGAGTTCTTTTGCGATAGCGGCCCACAGATCCACATCAAAACCAACGTATTTATCACCCTGTTTGAATTCAAACGGAACGAACGCCGTGTCGGTCGCCACAACCAGTTTGTCGGCAGCCTGAGAGGACACTGCAAAAGCCAGGGTAAGTGCAGCCAGTGAAACTTTTAATACAGACTTCATAGCATTTCCTTTTATATCCACGGGGCGATCCCCTGCGAGAACAGCTGGCACAATGAAAAAATCGTGCCAACTTTACAAGCTATTGTTTTGCAAAGGGGATGATGTCATGCATTGCACAATTAATGGGGCAATGAGGTTTTATTGCACCAAAGTGGAGCACTGTTTTGGTGCGCTTCGTTTGGCTCAACTGACGGGGAGATATTTAGCGTAAATTCTGACGAAAAAACAATCTTCCGTTAACGGTTGTGTGAGGTGATTATTACAATTTTTTCACTTTTGCACTGTCTCAGGCAAAAAACGTGCACCATAGATATGCAAAACCCTCACCGGAAGGCGAGGGTTGGATAGAAATTTCGTATGAATTATTCGATGTTAGATTCGATGAACCACAGGAATTGATCCAGGTCGCGGGACGCGGCGGTAAAGATATCTGCAGTATCTTCATCTTTGGCTTCGCCAATCGCTTTGCGCACATCGTTTGCCACAATCGCGTAGCGGTCCGCCAGCTCTTTCAGGTGATCCTGAACGGTATGGATATCGAGCGGATAACTCTTCAGAGGCGTTTTGCTGTTGATCACCTGTGTGGTTCCCAGCGCCACGCCGCCTAGCTGAACGGCACGCTCAGCCATCGTATCGAGGTGGGTAACCAGTGCTGTGCGGAAGCCATCCAGCATTTCATGAACGGCAATAAAGTTTGCACCGCGCATATTCCAGTGGGCCTGTTTGGTGATCAGCGAAAGATCGATGAACTGGATCACCTGGCGATTCAGCAACTCAATGGT
The DNA here is from genome assembly GCF_004006055.1 of Enterobacter sp. N18-03635. Taxonomy (NCBI): domain Bacteria; kingdom Pseudomonadati; phylum Pseudomonadota; class Gammaproteobacteria; order Enterobacterales; family Enterobacteriaceae; genus Enterobacter; species Enterobacter sp. N18-03635. Next base: position 1,395,412 of record NZ_CP034769.1, read on the forward strand.
CGCTTTTTTGTCGCTGTCCGGTACATCGTTACGGGTATAAAGCAGATTAGACGCTTTCGTTTTCACCAGTTTAGCGGTACTCATAATCTCATATCCTCTTGATGTTTATGTCCCAGGTAATTACGGAACTAAGTATAGCACCGGATTTTTTCTCTGCGGTTTGGCTGTGCCTATCGGTTTAATAGCGAGAAGTGGGTTGAGAATTTAATTTATTGAAATTAGTGACTAATTTTTAAATTTATACAGATCAATCTTAATTGCTGGATGGGGACACAAACGTAGAGGGATATTTCGAAAATAGCGCAAAGTGTGTAAGAAATTATAACGTCTGCCTTTCTGGCCTTTATTCTGCATGGCGTGGAAGCCATGCAGAATATATGGCCTTAGCTGATATCCACCTTTTCAACTTTAGGTTCCGGGCGCATAGTGAGCGTAGAGCCCATTGAAGCCGCGATAATCGAGCAGAGCGCCAGCGTCTGGGTCAACGTGAGGGTTTCGCCGAGAAACACCATGCCGGAAATGGCGGCAAGGGCAGGCTCCATGCTCATCAGGGTGCCAAATATGCGTGTCGGCAGACGCGTAAGGGCAATCATCTCCAGAGAATAGGGGAGTGCGGTAGAGAGAATCGCGACTGCCAGCCCGATGGGCATGACGGACCATTGCCAGATAGATTCTGTTGCCTGCGCCATGCCGATGGGCACAAATACGATGGCCGCAATCAGAGAACCCAACGCCACCGTTGCCGGACCGTGCTCTTCGCCTGCACGCTGTCCCGTGAGAATATAGACAGCCCAGCAGGCGCCTGCACCCAGCGCCAGCGCGGCGCCCGTCAGATCAATCTCAGCGACACTCTGGCCCAGGGGAAGCAGGAACCATAAGCCCAGAACGGCTAGCACTACCCAGATAAAATCGACCGGACGTCGCGAGGAGAAAAGCGCCACCGCCAGCGGACCGGTAAACTCCAGCGCGACGGCGATCCCCAGCGGTATCGTCTGTATAGAGAGGTAGAACAGATAGTTCATCGCCCCCAGGGAGAGTCCATAAAACAGCAGGGGTAAACGCTGCTCCTTTTTGAAGCGCAGACGCCAGGGTTTGAAAATGACCACCAGTATCGCCGTGCCCAGCACGATACGCAGGGCTGTTACCCCGGGCGCACCGACCAGCGGAAAAAGTGATTTTGCAAGCGAAGCACCGCTTTGAATGGACAACATGGCAATGAGTATCACTGCGACCGGCAACCAGACCGACGATGTGCGGGATAACCCAGGCATCCTTTCTCCTGTCAGCTTATGTCAAATGAGGTAAAGGTTGCAGTGTAAAGGAAATATGCGGCAACGGTTGAGGCGCTGTTGAAAAAAAACCACGTGAAATCCGTAAAATGGTTAAGCGCTGGTGGATTTATCGCCTGTCAGATTAGGAATAATCTGGATGAATGTAACGGCGCAGACGCGCACTATGCGCATTTAGTAATGAAAATTGCATGTGATTTGAAAGAGATAGCTTAGGCTGGAAACGTTCTGTTACAGGAAAGGTTTCATTAGACATCACGAATCACAAAGAGTTTCGCAAACTTTTTTGATATATTTAAAACTTACGGACTTACTTGAAGCACATTTGAGGTGGTTATGAAAAAAATTGCATGTCTTTCAGCACTGGCCGCTGTACTGGCTGTTTCCGCAGGTACCGCTGTAGCTGCTACTTCAACTGTTACTGGTGGTTACGCTCAGAGCGACTATCAGGGCGTGATGAACAAAGCTAACGGCTTCAACCTGAAGTATCGCTACGAGCAGGATAACAACCCACTGGGCGTGATCGGTTCTTTCACCTACACCGAGAAAGATCGTTCTGAAAACGGCGCATACAACAAAGGCCAGTACTACGGTATCACCGCTGGTCCAGCTTACCGTCTGAATGACTGGGCGAGCATCTACGGTGTTGTAGGTGTTGGCTACGGTAAATTCCAGCAGACTGAAAACCAGAGCGAAAGCCGCACTGCAAGCAACAGCGACTACGGTTTCTCCTATGGCGCAGGCCTGCAGTTCAACCCAATCCAGGACGTTGCTCTGGACTTCTCCTATGAGCAGAGCCGTATCCGCAACGTTGACGTTGGCACCTGGATCGCGGGCGTAGGTTACCGCTTCTAATCACTTCGGTGATTAAATAAAAAATCCGCCCACTGTGGCGGATTTTTTTTGGCTTTTTTCCTCTCCCCGTGGGCCAGGGTGAGAGCATCGAACCGCTACTTACTCTTAATATCAAAAATATCCGTACCCAGATGGTTGTAGTCAACTTTCTGTAACTTGAAGTTGGTAACGTACACTGGGGGAGCTTTCTTGTTAGAGACAAACGGGTAAGCCGTTTTTATCTGTTCGGCTGTAATCCCCGTCCACTGCGAGAAGAACTGCAGGAAATCATTTGCCGAACGGCGCGCTTTAATAACGCGATGCGTTTTATCATCACTCGACAGCACCATAAACGGCACCTGGAAGTTCTGCTGGAACTTGTCATCGTGCGCCAGATACTGCACCTCTTTACCACGCTCTTTAAACGCCAGCCCGTGATCCGAGAAATAGACCATAGAGAAGCTGTCGCCCGTATTGCGTAGCTGATCGTACAGCTTGCTCAGCAGATCGTCGGTTTGCGTCATGGTGTAGAGGTAGCACGAGGTCTCTTTGGACTGCAGGAACTCCGCGTACTTCCCGCCCGTCCGATCGCAGGCCTGCGGATGCGACCCCATCAGGTGCAGGACGATCAGCTGAGGCTGCGTGCGCGGGGTGGCGAAGACCTGTGCCGTCATTTTCAGCAGCGCTTCGTCTTTGGTGTTTTTGTCGGCTTCAAAATCGCCGTTTTTCAGGAACTGCACTTCGTCAGCCCGTTTGGCGATGCTGGCGATGGCCGTATCGTATTCGCCAATTTGCCCCTGATTGGAGAACCACCAGGTCTGATAACCTGCGCGGTTTGCCAGAGTGACAAAATTATCCTGATACTGCGGTTTACCATCTACCACTCGGTTAAGGGTCAGACCGAGCGATTTCTGCGTTGAGCCGCTGGCCGCGACATAATCGGTAAACAGAGTGCCTTTAACCGAACTCGCAAACGGGGTATTGTCCCAGTGGCCGCCAAACGCCCCCATTGCATCGCGACGCGCGCTTTCGCCAATCACCACCACATAGGTGTGATATTTCGGCTTAACGGCCAGCACGTTCCAGGTGTCTTTCATATTGGAAAGCTCAGCCATGCGCGCCTGTTCGTCGAGAACCTCTTTATTATTTACAACAACGTCTTTAACGAAGCGGAAAACCGGATAGCCGATATTGATGAGCCTTAACTTACCGTCCCAGGGAATATTCTGGATGGGGGCGACAAACGCCACGGCAATGCTGAACACCAGACAGAGTATTTCGATCTTACCCCAGGATTTTTTCTCGCCCGACTGACGGCGGATGGCAATAACGCCCAACGCGAAGATAAAAAGCCCGACCACATAGCTGTACCACGGGAAGATCGTCAGGATCTCCGTCGACTCTTCCATATTGGTCGAGTGCAGCGCCAGCAGGGTATTAAAGTTTGGCGAGCCGTAAGCCTGACCGAACGGGAAATAGAGTGCAGCAACCAGCGAACAGATCCCGATTACTGTTTTTTGCACGCGCGGGGCGGCTCGCCACAGCACATGCAGAATGCAGGTGAAGGCTACCGCGTAGAGCAGACTAAAGGGATAACCCAGCGCAAAGTTAATCAGTAATGACTGCAAAAAGTAAAAACCCGTCCACGGGCTTAAGGCCCGGCTGCGGGTAACAACGGTATCTATCAGGGTTACATTCATAGGTCACTATCATGGATGAAAACGCCATGTGCTCACCCTGGCGTCAAGGGTCATAACCTGCCTGACAGTGCGTGGAGAGGGAATGAGGGTCCGCTTCAGCGAGCCGCAAATTGTGCAGGGCTGCAAGAAGATAGTGCGAGCGCTAAAGAATATCAACAGTTGCTAAGCAGATGTTTTGCGAAGGGGATTGCAAATCCGTAAAAAAGATCGGGAATAAGGCGGCTGAAAGCCAGTTTACAGCGAGAATGTGACGGGAAAATGAAGCGGCGTACCGCAACGCCGCTTAGTTGGAAGGTTTATCGTCCTGATGCGGCTTGTTGTTAAACATATCGCACAGCATGTTCAGCAGCATTAAGCGCACTTTAAAGGGGGAGTGGGTAAACACGGTCATGCACCTCTTGAATTCATTCATAAGACCTCCTGAGTTTTGATCCCTTCGATCCATGAAGGGTGACTGCATTACATACAGATATAGCACAGGCTATATTGTATAGCTATGGCTATTTCGTTAATTTTTTGTGCTTGCAGAGCTATGGTTTACAATGTGCGCTCTCGAAACCGGGCGCTGGAAGCGTCACCCCACTGAGGAAGTACAATGAACCGTCGCGCAGGTCATCCGACAATGAGGAAAACGACGCAACTGGTGAATGTTGAAGAACATGTCGAAGGTTTTCGCCAGGTCCGTGAAGCGCACCGGCGTGAACTGATTGATGATTATGTTGAACTCATTTCCGATCTGATTCGTGAGGTTGGTGAAGCGCGCCAGGTCGATATGGCCGCCAGGCTGGGGGTTTCACAGCCAACTGTCGCTAAAATGTTAAAACGCCTGGCCTCCGTGGGCTTAATTGAAATGATCCCCTGGCGCGGTGTTTTTCTGACGCCGGAGGGGGAGAAACTCGCGCAGGAGAGCCGCGAGCGCCATCAGCTTGTCGAGAATTTTTTACTGGTGCTGGGCGTCAGCCCGGAGATTGCCCGCCGGGATGCGGAAGGCATGGAACACCACGTCAGCGAAGAGACGCTGGTGAAGTTTCGCGAATTTACCCTCAAATATGGTCCCTCCGCTGAATGAAAATCCCTGGACTGCAGGCCCTGGCACGCGATCGTTTCTTCCATCTCCTATTACTCATTGGCGCAGGGTTAAGCCTCTTTGTGCCGTTTGCGCCGCAGGCCTGGCCCGCCGCGATTGACTGGCGCACCATCATTACCCTGAGCGGCCTGATGATGCTCACCAAAGGGGTCGAGCTGAGCGGCTACTTTGACGTTCTTGGCCGTAAAATGGTTCGCCGCTTTGCCACCGAACGCAGGCTGTCCCTGTTTATGGTGTTTTCTGCCGCGGTGCTGTCGACGTTTCTGACCAACGATGTGGCGCTGTTTATCATCGTGCCCCTCACGCTTACGCTGCGTAAGCTGTGCGAGATCCCGGTCAGCCGTTTGATCATCTTTGAAGCGCTCGCCGTCAATGCAGGCTCACTTCTGACGCCAATCGGCAATCCGCAAAATATCCTCCTCTGGGGACGTTCCGGGCTCTCGTTCGCCGCCTTTACCTGGCAGATGGCCCCTCTGGCGCTGGTGATGATGCTGTCGCTGCTGGCGGTATGCTGGTTTGCGTTTCCTGACAAAAAACTGCAGTACCACAGCGGCACAACGGGCCCGCAGTGGCAGCCGCGTCTGGTGTGGAGCTGCCTCGGGTTATACATCGTCTTTCTGTTTGCGCTGGAGCTGAAGTATGAGCTGGCGGGCGTCCTGCTCGTTGCCGCAGGCTTTGTCGTCCTGGCGCGTCGCGTTCTGGTAAGCGTGGACTGGACGCTGCTGCTGGTCTTTATGGCGATGTTCATCGACGTGCATCTGCTTATTCAGCTCCCGGTGCTGCAAACCGTTCTGCACAGCGTCAGCAGTCTGCCGCAGGCAGGGCTGTGGCTGACGGCGATTGGCCTGTCGCAGTTTATCAGCAACGTGCCTTCCACCATTCTGCTGCTCAACTACGTTCCGCCGGACACGCTTCTGGCCTGGGCGGTGAACATCGGCGGGTTTGGGCTGCTGCCCGGCTCGCTGGCAAACCTGATTGCCCTGCGCATGGCCAACGATCGTCGTATCTGGTGGCGTTTCCACATCTGGTCGATTCCGATGCTGGTTTGGGCCGCGGCGATCGGTTTCGGAATATTCCTTCTCATATAGTGCGCAATTTGTCAGTTTTTCCTGGCAAACGTATAGCAACGTCCTAGCTTTAGTGAACGGCATAGTGTGATGCCGCTCACTGACAGGACCGTTGCTGAACTATGGCTGAAGATCAAAACCCGCCTGCTGACGAGCAGGACAAAAACAATAATGAGCGTAAGCGCCCGGGCAAGAAACCGTTAATTATCCTCGGCATTGTCGTCGTGGTAATGGTCGTCGTGGCGCTGATCTGGTGGTTTTTAACCCGTAACGAAGAGACGACCGACGACGCCTTTACCGACGGCGACGTGGTGACGATTGCCCCGAAAACGGCGGGCTACGTCACCGAGCTGCGCGTGCGTGATAACCAGCGCGTGAAAAAGGGCGATCTGCTGGTGGTCATCGATCCGCGAGATACCACCGCGCAGCGCGATCAGGCCCAGGCCCAGCTTGGGCTGGCTATCGCGCAGCTGCATCAGGCCCAGGCGCAGCTGGCGCTTTCAAAAGTCCAGTATCCCGCCCAGCGTGACGAAGCCAAAGCGCAGGTGCTGAAAGCGCAGGCCGATCTGGCTAACGCACAGGCGGAGTACCGTCGCCAGCGCGGCGTCGACCCGCGGGCAACCACCCAGCAAAGCATTGATTCCGCGAACGCTCAGCTGCGTAGCGCCCAGGCAGGGCTGGCCAGCGCCCAGGCGCAGCTGGAAGTGGCAGAGCAGGTACAGCTGCAAATCCGCCAGCAGGAAACCAACGTTGAAGCGCGCGAGCGTCAGGTCGATCAGGCGAAAGCGCAGCTTGAAACGGCCAATCTGAATCTCTCTTACACCGAAGTCCGCGCCCCGTTCGACGGATTTGTCACCAAACGCAACGTGCAGCCCGGCACGCTGGTGCAGGCGGGAACGGCGCTGTTCTCACTGGTTTCGCCGAACGTGTGGGTGGTGGCGAACTTCAAAGAGTCCCAGCTTGAGCGCATGAAGCCGGGCGATAAGGTCACCGTGTCCGTCGACGCGTGGCCGGATATGGCGCTTGAGGGCCACGTTGACAGTATCCAGCAGGGCAGCGGCTCGCGCTTCTCCGCCTTCCCGGCAGAAAATGCCACCGGTAACTTCGTCAAAATTGTGCAGCGCGTGCCGGTCAAAATCGTGATTGATAAAGGCCTCGATCCGAACAAACCGCTGCCACTGGGGCTGTCGGTTGCACCGAAGGTGACGGTGGAATGACGGATCACAGCCATGACAGTTGGAAGCCCGCCAGCAATCCGTGGGCGGTGGCGATTGTCGTCACCCTGGCGGTGTTTATGGAAATTCTGGACACCACCATCGTCAACGTGGCGCTGCCCCACGTGGCGGGTTCGCTCTCGTCCAGCTATGACGAATCCACCTGGGTGTTAACCAGCTACCTGGTCGCGAACGGCATCGTGTTGCCCATCTCGGCGTTTCTGAGCCGCGTGTTCGGCCGCAAGCAGTTCTTCCTGATCTGCATCGTCATGTTTACCGTCTGCTCGTTTCTGTGCGGGATTGCCACCGAGCTGTGGCAGATCATCCTGTTCCGCGTGATGCAGGGCTTTTTTGGCGGCGGGCTGCAGCCCACGCAGCAGTCGGTACTGCTCGACTACTTCAAGCCGGAGGACAGGGGCAAAGCGTTTGGGCTCTCATCCATAGCGATTATTGTTGCACCGGTCCTCGGCCCGACGCTGGGCGGCTGGATCACCGACAACTACTCCTGGCGCTGGGTGTTCTTTATCAATATTCCGGTGGGGATTGTCACGGTGCTGGCGATCTACCAGCTGCTGGAAGATCCGCCGTGGGAGAGCAAATCAAAAGAGAAGCTGAGTATCGACTGGACGGGGATCGGCCTGATCGCGTTAGGGCTTGGCTGCCTGCAGGTGATGCTTGACCGGGGAGAGGATGAGGACTGGTTCTACTCGAACTTTATCCGTACCTTCGCGGTGTTAACGCTAATCGGCATTATCGGTGCCATTTACTGGCTGGTGTATGCCAAAAAGCCGGTGGTGGATCTGCACTGCATGAAGGACCGCAACTTTGCCATCTCCAGCCTGCTGATGGCGGGGATGGCGATGATTTTGTACGGCAGTTCCGTGGTGATCCCGCAGCTGGCGCAGCAGGACCTGGGCTATACCGCCACCTGGTCCGGGCTGGTGCTGTCGCCCGGGGCGGTGCTGATTGTGCTGACTATTCCGTTGGTGCTGAAGCTGATGCCGGTTGTACAGACGCGCTGGATTATCGCCTTTGGCTTTACCTGTCTGGCGGTGTCGTTCTTCTGGTCGCGCACGCTGACCCCGGATATCGACTTCGAGACGCTGGTGCTGTTCCGCAGCGCCCAGTCGCTGGGGCTGGGATTCCTGTTTGTGCCCCTGACCACCATTGCCTTTATTTCGATCCCAAGACGGCTGAATGCCGACGCGGCGGCGCTGTTCACCATGTTCCGCAACGTGGCGGGCTCGGTCGGGATCTCGCTGTCGACGGCGGCCATCACCGAACGGTCTCAGGCGCACAGTGCGCACCTTGCGTACCACGCCTCGCCGTTTAACGAGCAGTTCCAGCTGGCAATACGCGAAAGCGCCCAGGCAATCCAGAACTTCACCACCCAGGTAGGGGACCCCACCGGGATTGCCACCGGACGCATGTACCAGACCATGATTGAGCAGTCGCGCTTTTTGGCCTACATCGACGTCTTTACCATCCTGAGCGCCGTGGCCTTGTTACTGATTCCGTTTTGTTTGTTGCTCTCGCCGGTTAAGAGCGAGGGGAGTGCAGGAGCACATTGATGATACACAGACGTTTACACCCCCTGATGATAATGATGCTGCTGGCAGGCTGCGCCGTCGGGCCGGACTATCAGCCGCCCGCACCCCCTGCCGTCACGCACTGGAACGATAAGGTCGACAGCGGGGTAAAATCGCAGACGACCTCCGCCGCGACAAACCCGCGCTGGTGGAAAACCTTCGGTTCGCCGCAGTTAGATAGCCTGGTTGAGCGCGCCATCGCCGGGAACCTGACGCTGCAGCAGACGGTGCTGCGCATCGCCGGAGCGCGTGAGCAGATTAACCAGGCGGGCGGGGCGTTTTACCCGTCGGTGAACGGCAATCTGCAGGCGACGCGCCAGCAGCTCGGGCTGGAAGGGGAGCTGAAGTCCCACGGCGTGTACGACCAGCTGGATAATGTCGATCCTGAGCTGCGGGGCGCGTTAGGCCCCCTGACGCAGCCGATCAACCTCTACCAGGGCAGCTTCGACGCCCAGTGGGAAATCGACCTGTGGGGCAAGGTACGCCGGCAGGTGGAAGCCGCCGAAGCGCAGCAGAAAGCCGCTATCGAGCAGCGTAACGACGCGCTGGTGTCGCTGGAGGCGGAAGTGGCGCGCGCGTGGCTCCAGCTGCGCGGGGCGCAGAGCATTATCGCCACGCTGAACACCCAGATTAAAAGCGCGCAGCAGACGCTGGATCTTACCGAAAGCCGCCAGCGCGGCGGACTGTCTCCACAGATGGACGTGGAAAACGCCCGGGCGCAGCTGGGCAACCTCGAAGCGCAACTGCCGCAGTATCAGGCGCAGGAGCGGCAGGCGATGAACGGCCTGGCGATCCTCCTCGGCAAGCCGCCGGGGGCGCTGGATGCAGAACTACAATCCGCGCAGCCAATGCCCGCGCTGCCGGATATCGTGCAGACTGGCATTCCGTCTACGCTTGCGCGACGGCGTCCGGACGTGCGCGAAGCAGAAGCGAACCTCCATGCTGCCACGGCGCAAATTGGCGTCTCGGTGGCAGAGCTGTTCCCGAGCTTTACCCTCTCCGGGCAGTTTGGCCTGCGCAACAGCGAAACCAACTGGCTGACCGACTGGAGCAGCCACTTCTACAGCTTTGGCCCGCAGGTCTCCATTCCCATCTTCCAGGGCGGGCGGCTGGTCTCCAGCGTGAAGGTGGCGCGCGCGCAGCAGGGGGCGGCGGTGCTGGACTATCGTCAGACGGTGCTCACCGCGCTTGGCGATGTCGAAAATGCGCTGGTGAGCTATCGCACCGACCAGCAGCGTGAGGCGGGCCTGGCGAAAACCATTGATGCCCTGCAAAACGCCTTCGATTTAGCCAGCGACAGCTACCGCCAGGGGATCGCCAGCTTTATCGACGTGCTGGACGCCCAGCGTCAGCTGGCGCAGGCCCAGCAGCAGCGCGCGCAGGCGCAGGTGCAAAGCGCCCTCGATCTGGTGGCGCTCTACAAGGCGCTCGGCGGCGGCTGGGAACCGTATCAGCAGGTGCAATTACCGGACTACAGCGTCTTTGGCGACGCCCCGCGCGGATAAATTCAGAGGATTGGGCAAGAAACGGACAGGAACACCACATTCGCGATGGCTGAGGGGCGGGTATAACTATCGTGTACCCCTTAAACGACATGCGAGGATTATCTTATGCGTTATCAAAAACTGGGCAATACCGGACTGTTCGTTTCTGAACTCTGCCTCGGCACCATGACCTTCGGCGGTGAAGGCGGCATGTGGGGCAAGATTGGACAGCTCCAGCAAAGCGAAGCAGAACAGCTGGTGGGCCGCGCGCTGGATGCCGGGATCAACTTTATCGATACCGCGGACGTTTACTCGGAAGGGCGTTCGGAGGAGATCGTCGGCCAGGCGCTGAAAAACCTGAAAATCCCTCGCGAGAACGTGGTGATCGCGACCAAAGTGTTCGGCGAAACCGGAACGGCAGGGGTGAACTCGCGCGGCAGCTCGCGCTATCACATCATCAGCAGCGTGAAGGAGAGCCTGCGCCGCCTGCAGCTCGATCATATCGATCTCTATCAGCTGCACGGCTTCGACCCGGCCACGCCGATTGAAGAGACACTGTATGCGCTGGATAACCTGGTGCAGCACGGCCACGTGCGCTATATCGGCGTCTCGAACTGGGCGGCGTGGCAGATTGCCAAAGCGCTGGGCATTTCCGAGCGTCTCGGACTGGCGCGTTTCGCATCCCTCCAGGCGTATTACACCATCGCCGGACGCGATCTTGAGCGCGAGCTGGTGCCGATGATGCAGAGCGAAGGCGTCGGGCTGATGGTCTGGAGCCCGCTGGCAGGCGGCCTGCTGAGCGGAAAATATGGCCGCGACGGGCAGAGCGAAGCCGGTGGTCGCCGTCTGGAGTTCGACTTCCCGCCGGTGAATAAAGACCGCGCCTTCGACTGCGTGGACGTGATGCGCACTATCGCCGAAAGCAAGGGCGTCTCAGTCGCGCAAATTGCGCTGGCCTGGCTGCTGCATCAAAAAGCCGTGACCAGCGTGATTATCGGGGCCAAACGCGTCGAACAGCTGGACGACAATATCGCAGCGACCAGGATCCGCTTAAGCGAAGACGAGCTCAAACAGCTTGATGCGGTGAGCGCGCTGCCGCGGGAATACCCTGGCTGGATGCTGGAGCGTCAGGGGGAATATCGCCGCAATCAGCTGGCGCAACAGTAACCTTTTCCATCAGGTGATTTTAAATTTCTTTGCCCATCGTTACAGCAATCGGCGAAAGCGGCTTATTTCACTGAGCATGCTTTTGCTGATTCAACGATGGGCTCTGGCGGAAATCAGCAACCGTCTTTGCAGGTTGCCGCTGGATTTTGCTCAAGGACTCTTACCAGCAGGGCTCGGGGTTCTCTTACTACATCCGTTCCAACTGACAGTACTTTGCCGTCCCGCTCTGCTGAATACTTCGCGACAACATCACCGAATGCATTTCGCTGCAGGGCGACTTCTTGCCCTGCTTTTACCGTATCGCCGGGCTTAACGAATACTTCCGCAAACCCACCCGTGGTCGCTCGTATTGAACTGATAGCATTACCAATATACGTTTTATTGCTGCTGGCGGTTGCGCCGATTTTGCCTTCAATCACCTTATAATGGATCAGTACATTGCGGGCACCTTCTACACCCCGGGCAATCATATCCTGCTGGTAAATCCTCGGCTCTCCCGTCTCGGCCGTTATCGCCGGGATACCATTTTGAATAAAGGTGGTTTCCATTGAGCCGGCTTCACCGGGATCTTTCTTAATTTGATCTGCCGGAAAAAGTTCTGCAATAGTCCGGGCATCCGCATTGCGGTAGTCGGCATAAATGAACAGCGGATAAGCCGTTCCGGTAGACTGGGTGTGATAGTCAATTGCCAGGTCGACATTTCCCTTGTAAACGTTATTCCACATCATCCATGCCTGACGCTCGGCAGGGTTACCCGTTTCTTTTCCCGGATGCACGCGGTTGTAGTCGATCGTCTCACCCCCATCGGTTGAAACGGACCATGTCCGGGAGACCCTTTCAAGGCCAGAGCGGTTTGGACCAATAATGCCAATAACGCTGCCGTTCATTTTTGCAGGGTCCAGTTGTTCCATCACTTTTTGTACGATGCGCACTCCGTTTAGCTCATCTCCATGGACGCCCGCCTGCAGCAGAACTTTCTTCCCGTCCGTTTTCCCTTTTGCCACCATGATGGGTACATACCAGCGCTGTCCCGTTCCTGTCTCAACCCCCTCGAACATGAAGCGATGTTGTCCTGCTGTCAGGTCTGATACATCCAGAGTCGAGATGACCGGCACTCCCTGTACCTTATCACCCGTATACACCGTTGCCGCGTAAGTCATTGAGCATGGCAGCGCTAAGCTGAGAGCGAATGCGATACGGCCAGTAGATATCTTCATGAGCGTCATTTTCCATTTGATAGAGTTAAGATTTTTATTTTCCGGCCTGGGCCGTGGTTCGTGCTCATTAAGTTAATAGTGATTTTATGAGGCCAGCCAGCGGCACGAGCGGGAAATGTGATTTTGCATAGGCTAAGGCACCGGCTTCAATAACAGGGTTTGCGCGATTCATTTCCTGCCCGACGTTTCTTTCCGACATGCCTCACAAAAAACGATCCTCCGCTTTGATCGACATGCCATCTTCACCTATATGACTAGTCATGAATTTTTAAATGACCAGTCATATAGGGAGGGACCATGAACAATCAGCTGCCGGCAAACTTTTTATGGGGCAACTCGGTATCGAGCATGCAGACGGAAGGTGCCTGGAATGAGGGCGGAAAGGGGATGTCGGTGTACGACATTCGTGAAGCCGGGGAGAATATCTCCGACTGGAAAGTGGCGACCGACTCCTATCACCGCTACCGTGAGGATTTCGAACTGATGCAGGATCTGGGGATGAACTGCTACCGCTTCCAGATCTCATGGAGCCGCGTCTGCCCGCTGGGAGACGGCCCGTTCAACGACGAAGGCATCGCGTTTTACGACCGCTTTATCGACGATCTCATCGCCCGCGGCATCGAGCCGATGATCTGCCTGTACCACTTCGATATGCCGCTGGCGCTGGCGCAGGAGTACAACGGCTTCAACGACCGCCGCGTAATGGACGCCTTTATCCGCTACGGCAAAAAGATGATCGACTGCTATGGCGATCGCGTGAAGTACTGGCTGACCTTCAACGAGCAGAACATCTTCCATATGCCGGAAGCGTTTCGCATTTCTGGCTACATGAAAGGCGAGAAAACCCTGCGCGAGCTGTACGAGCTGCAGCACCACACCATGGTGGCGCACATGTCGCTGACCGAATACCTGCACCAGACCAAACCGGGCCAGCTGATGGGTGGCATGCTGGCGCACCAGCTGATCTACCCGGCCACCTGCAAACCGCGCGATATTTTCTGCGCCCAGCAGTACGACGAGTTCCTCAACCAGAACCTCCTGCGCGTCTTTGCCGGGCAGGGCTACAGCCCGGCGGTGATGGCGGTGGTGGAGCAGGAGGGCTTCGGCGATATCTACCGCGCTGAAGATTTAGCTCTGCTGGCGCGCACCAAAAACGACTATATGGCCTTCAGCTACTACGCCAGTAAAACGCTGGACAGCGATGCGATCCCGGAAGGCACTCCCGTGAACTATTACCTGCTGCACGGCGAGAAAAACAATCCGTACCTGAAAGCCACCGAGTGGAACTGGCAGATCGACCCGCTCGGTTTTCGCACCATCATTACCCGTTATTACAACGACTGGCGCCTGCCGGTGTTCCCGATCGAAAACGGCATCGGGGTGATTGAGTCCTGGGACGGCGTGAACCCGATTGAGGACAACTACCGCATCGACTACCACCGGGCGCATATCAATGCCATGAAAGAGGCGATGTTCGAAGACGGAGCAGAAGTTATCGGCTACCTCGGCTGGGGCCTGATCGACATTCTCAGCTCTCAGGGTGATATGCGTAAGCGCTACGGCGTGGTCTATGTCAACCGTGAAAACCACGACCTGAAAGACCTGAAGCGCGTGCCGAAGAAGAGCTACGCGTGGTTAAAACAGGTTATCCATACCAACGGACGCGAGATGTAAGCCGTACGCTGCCGGGCCGTTTTTGTGACTGATTGATGGGAAATATCCGCTATGTCTGAAACAAAAATAACACCGCACATGCAGTCTTTTGTCGATAAATTTGTAGAGTTCTCGGCGCGCCTGGCAAACCAGGTGCACCTTCGCTCCCTGCGCGACGCCTTCGCCACGGTGATGCCCATTTTCATCCTCGCCGGTCTGGCGGTGCTGGTGAACAACGTGGTATTTCCGTGGATTTTTCACGGCGACACGCTCGCGCAGTGTAAGGTGTGGGGCGAGGCGATTATCAACGGCACGCTGAACATCGCCGCGCTGCTGCTAGCCCCGATGATCGCCTGGTCACTGGCGCGCAACAAAGATTTCGACAATCCGGTCTCGGCAGTGGTTATCGCCGTCAGCAGTTTTATCATCATGATGCCGATGCGCTTACAGGTTACGCCCGCAGGCAGCGACGCTGCGGTGAACGTCACGCAGGTGCTGACGTTCGCCAATATCGGCTCCACCGGCATTTTCGCCGGGGTGCTGATTGGGCTGCTCTCAACGGAAGTGTTTATCGCTATTTCGCGCCTGAAGGCGCTGCACATATCGCTCGGGGAAAATGTGCCCCCGGCGGTGAGCAAATCCTTTACCGCGCTGATCCCGACGATCCTCACGCTCTCCCTGTTCGCGGTGCTGGCGGCGATATTGGCAAACGTGCTGCATACGGACCTGATCCATCTCATTACGACCTTTATCCAGCAGCCGCTGCGGCTAATCAACACCAGCCTGCCGGGGACGATTTTCATCTACAGCTTCGGTAACTTCCTGTTCACGCTCGGCATTCATCAGTCAGTCGTTAACAGTGTGGTGCTGGAGCCGTTCCTGCTGATCAACACCAACGAGAACATGCTGGCCTTCGCCAACGGCCAGCCGATCCCGCACATCATCAACAACATCTTCGTGCCGACCTTTGGCATGGTGGGCGGTACGGGCAGCACCATCTCGCTGCTGATTGCCATCTTTATCTTCTCCCGACAAAAGTCGGCGAAGCAGGTGGCGCGTCTGTCGCTGGCGCCGGGCCTGTTTAACATCAACGAACCGGTGATTTTTGGCCTGCCGATTGTGTTTAACCTGCCGCTGATGATCCCGTTTGTGCTGCTGCCCGCGATAGGCATTTACGTCGCCTGGCTCTGTACCACGCTGGGATTAATGTCGCGCTGCGTGGTGATGATCCCGTGGACCACGCCCCCGATTCTCAGCGCCTGGCTGGCGACGGCAGGGGACTGGCGGGCGGTAGTGGTGCAGTTGGCAATCATCGTATTTGGTGTATTCTTCTACCTGCCTTTCCTCAAAATTGCCGAGCGAGTGGCCTTGAAAAACAGCGGGATAGAAAACTAACTGAAAGGAAGGACGATGGCGGCGAAGTACATCACCATAGCGCGGGAAATCAAGAAACGCATTATCAGCCAGAAGTACGCCGCCAATGAACCGCTCCCGGACCAGTTTGCGCTGGCGGCGGAGTTCAGCACCAGCCGGATGACCATTCAGCAGGCGATGCGCCAGCTGATCGTTGAAGGTCTGGTCTATACCCGTCAGGGCCAGGGCACGTTTATCCGCAAAAACTTCCTCCAGCTCTCGCAGTGGGATCTCTCCGGCAGCGACTACTTCGGCGCGACTAAAACCTGGGAACACCTGGGCAAGGTAACCAGCCAGGTGGTGCATTTTGAGCTGCGCTTCCCGAACGAGAAAGAGCAGGCGTCGCTGATGATCAATGCCGATGCGCCGATCTATGACTTCATTCGCCTGCGTTTGCTGAACGGTGAACCTATGTCGCTGGATTCCACGGTGATGCCGATGAATCTGGTGCCGGGCCTGACGAAAAACCATCTTGAAGGTTCAGTGTTCCAGTACGTGCAGGAGACGCTGGGGCTGAAAATTATGGGGTCGTATCGGGTGGTGCGGGCGCTTAAGCCCAGCGCGCTGGACAGGGAGCATCTGGTCTGCGAGGAAACCGATCCGGTTCTGGAGGTGGAGCAGGTCATTTATCTGGAAGATGGCACAGCGCTGGAGTATGCCCACTGTCACTATCGGTACGACCACGGCGGGATTGTGATCGTGAATAACGGGTAAAAAAAAGCGGGCAACGAGGCCCGCTTTTTTAATGCTTCTCTATCAGTTCAAACGCACCGGCATACCGGAGCGGTTCTGCACGGCCTGGTCAACAATCGCCGTTTCTACGTCAGGCTGAGAAGTCACCGCCTGTACCGCGCTGTTCAGCGTAACAGGGACGACTTCGTTGTTGTTGATCTGGTCTTCGCTGGTGGACAGCGGGTTGTGCACTTCGATGTAGCGGCTGCCGTCTGGCTCAGAGGTCGCTTTCACCGGTTCGTTGATGAACTGCACGCGCGTACCGACCGGCACGTTTTCGAACAGGAATTTAATGTCATCGTTACGCAGGCGCACGCAGCCGTGGCTCACGCGCAGGCCGATACCGAAGTTGGCGTTAGTACCGTGGATAGCGTACAGGCGACCAATGTACAGAGCATACAGACCCATCGGGTTATCCGGGCCTGCCGGTACTACGGCTGGCAGCGGTTCGCCCGCAGCGATGTATTCCGCGTGCATTTTGGCAGTCGGCGTCCAGGTCGGGCCCGCTTTCTTACGCTCGACTTTCGTGGTCCAGTTCATCGGGGTGTCTTTACCCAGCTGGCCGATACCGATTGGCAGCACGATAACGGTGTTGGTGCCTTTCGGGTAGTAATACAGACGCATTTCGGCGCTGTTAATCACGATACCTTCATGAACGGTATCCGGCAGGATCAGCTGCTGAGGAATATTCAGCACGGTACCCGCTTTTGGCAGATACGGGTCAACGCCCGGGTTTGCTTCCAGCATGTTAGACAGGCCCAACTGGTACTGCGCAGCGAAATACTCCAGCGGCTGAGAGTTACCTTCTGGTACCGTCACAACCTGGTTCTGGCCTACCAGACGGCTACCGTCTGTTGGCAGGGGATACGTCACCGCAGACGCGGTCTTACAAAAACCTACTACGGCTAACGCCGCCGCAAAAAGCGTTGTTAATTTCATGTTCATGTTGTGCGAGGTATCTAAGCCATTCTGGCGATGAGTTGATAAGTCTGAATCTGTGATGGGAGCGCATTATATGTGCATTCCCGCTAACAGGGAATTCAGATGTGTACGAAATCACATTTTTTTCGATTTTGTTAAAGTTTAGTGGATTGCCGCAACACGGGATCTCAATTCGGAATTGTGGCATAATGCCGTGTTTATCACACTTTTCGCAGGAATCTCCCCGTGTTAGTTACCAGCAACGTCACTATGCAGTTTGGCAGTAAGCCGCTGTTCGAAAACATTTCCGTCAAATTTGGCGGCGGCAACCGTTACGGCCTGATTGGTGCCAACGGTAGCGGAAAATCCACCTTTATGAAGATCCTCGGCGGCGATCTGGAGCCGACCCTCGGCAACGTCTCGCTCGACCCTAACGAGCGCATCGGTAAGCTGCGTCAGGATCAGTTCGCCTTCGAAGAGTTCACCGTGCTCGACACCGTGATCATGGGGCACGCGGAGCTGTGGGAAGTGAAGCAGGAGCGCGATCGCATCTACGCGCTGGCCGAAATGAGCGAAGAAGATGGCTATAAGGTGGCCGATCTGGAAACGCAGTACGGCGAGATGGACGGTTATTCTGCGGAAGCGCGTGCGGGCGAGCTGCTGCTGGGCGTGGGGATCCCCGTTGAACAACATTACGGCCCGATGAGCGAAGTTGCGCCAGGCTGGAAGCTGCGTGTGCTGCTGGCACAGGCGCTGTTCTCTAACCCGGACATCCTGCTGCTCGACGAACCGACGAACAACCTGGACATCGACACCATCCGCTGGCTGGAGCAGACGCTGAACGATCGCGACAGCACCATGATCATCATCTCGCACGACCGTCACTTCCTGAACATGGTCTGTACGCACATGGCGGATCTGGACTACGGCGAGCTGCGCGTCTATCCGGGCAACTACGACGAGTACATGACCGCGGCCACCCAGGCTCGCGAGCGCCTGCTGGCGGACAACGCCAAGAAGAAAGCGCAGATTGCTGACCTGCAGTCCTTCGTCAGCCGCTTCAGCGCCAACGCCTCTAAGTCGCGTCAGGCAACCTCGCGTGCGCGTCAGATCGACAAAATCAAGCTGGAAGAGGTTAAAGCCTCCAGCCGTCAAAACCCGTTCATCCGCTTCGAGCAGGACAAGAAGCTGTTCCGTAACGCGCTGGAAGTGGAAGCTCTTACCAAAGGCTTCGATGAAGGCCCGCTGTTTAAAAACTTCAACCTGCTGCTGGAAGTGGGGGAGAAGATTGCCATTCTGGGCGCCAACGGCGTGGGTAAATCCACCATGCTGAAAACCCTGGTCGGCGAACTGCAGCCGGACAACGGCACCGTGAAATGGTCCGAAAACGCGCAGATTGGTTACTACGCGCAGGACCATGAATATGAGTTCGAGAATGACCTGACCGTCTTCGACTGGATGAGCCAGTGGAAGCAGGAAGGCGACGACGAGCAGGCGGTGCGCAGCATTCTGGGTCGTCTGCTGTTCAGCCAGGACGACATCAAGAAGCCGGCAAAAGTGCTTTCCGGTGGTGAGAAGGGCCGCATGCTGTTCGGCAAGCTGATGATGGAAAAACCAAACATCCTGATGATGGACGAACCGACTAACCACCTGGATATGGAATCGATCGAATCCCTGAACATGGCGCTGGAGATGTATCAGGGCACCCTGATCTTCGTCTCTCACGACCGTGAGTTCGTCAGCTCGCTGGCGACCCGCGTGATCGAAATTACGCCAGAGCGCGTGGTGGACTTCACCGGTAACTACGAAGATTACCTGCGCAGCAAAGGTATCGACGGCTAAAAGAAGCCCGGTGGCGCTTCGCTTACCGGGCCTACGGGTGACTTTGTAGGCCGGGTAAGGCGAAGCCGCCACCCGGCAATGTTCAGAGCACCCACTCACTCCCTTCAGCCCCATTCACCAGCAGTTTGCGTTTCTCCCCCGCCGGTAACGACACTTTCAGCGCTTTCCACGCCGGACGATAATCCCCGCGCGCGTTCACCTTCAGGTTGATGGTTGCGCCGTCGCACACCATCTCCCAATCCACCCACAGCGCATTGCCGTTCTGGTAGCCCCAGCTTTCACCGTCGTCTTCAAACAGCAGCCCGGAGGTTGTGCCGACGCCTTTCACCGGGAACAGCTTAAGCTCGCGTGCCGTATCTTTTTCGGCACTCACATGCGTGACGCGTTCGCTCAGCGGCAGACCTGCTCCGGCCCGCACCAGCAGCGGCAGTTTTTCCAGCGGCGCATCGAGGACGATCGATTGTCCGCCCGCATACCAAGCGTGGGTGTAAAAATCGTACCAGCCCGTTTCGTTATCCGGCAGCCAGACCCTGCGCTCGCGCTGTCCGGCCTCAACGACGCTGGCGACCAGCAGGTCGCGGCCCAGCAGGAAGTCGTCGCACTCTTCGAAAGTCTGCGCGTCGCGCTCGTGGTCGAGGAAGGTCGGGCGCAGCATCGGCTCGTCGTCGGCGTGCGCCTGCCAGAGCAGGGTGTAGAGATACGGCAGCAGGCGGTAGCGCAGCTCAATCGCGCCGCGAATGGCAGGCGTGACGCCCGGATACATCCACGGCTCGTTGACGGTGTGGTCATCGTTCCACGAGTGAATGGTAAAGCGCGGGTGCATCACGCCGTTCTGCACCCAGCGCACGAACAGCTCGGCGTCCGGCTTGTCGCCGGAGAAACCGCCGACGTCGTGGCCGACGTTGAACAGCCCGGACAGGCTCATGCCCAGCCCCATGCGGATGTTATAGCGCAGCGTGTCCCAGCTGGTGCGGTTGTCGCCGCTCCAGGTCTGAACGTAGCGCTGCATCCCGGCGCATCCGGAGCGGGAGATGAGATACGGACGTTTTTCCGGCGCAAAGCGCTGCTGCGCTTCCAGCGAGGCGCGCATCATCAGCAGCGGCATGACCGGGCGAATATGCTTGATGGCGATCTCCTTGCCGAAGCCAAAGCAGCGGGCTTCTCCGTCCCACACTTCATATTCGTTGTTGTCGTTCCAGGTCGAGTCGATGCCCATCTCCAGCAGCTGCGTAGTGACGCCGTTCTGCCACCACTGCACCGTCTGCGGGTTGGTAAAGTCGAGGTGCGAGCCTTCGTCATCCCAGAAGCTGGAGCGTTCGGGTGCATCGGTTTCCGAATCGCGAATGAACAGGCCGCTCTCCGCCACTTCGTTGTAGCGCGGATGGTCCTGCAGCAGGCACGGCTTGATGTTAGCCGCAAGCTTCAGTCCCGCGTCGTGGAACGCCTGGCTCATTACCTTCGGCTGCGGCACCTTGTCGTAGTTCCAGTTGAAGACGTAGCGCTTGCCGTTGATGGAGGTATAGCCGGAGGAGAGCTGGAACGAGTCGCACGGAATGGCGTGCTCTTCGCACAGGCGGATGAAGTTCATCAGCTGGTTTTGCGCGTCCGGCGCGTCGGTGTAGTGCATGGTCGAACCGCTGTAGCCCAGGCTCCATTTCGGTCCGAACAGCGTTTTCCCGGTGAGGCGAACAAAGGCTTTGGTAACGTCCAGCACGCGTTTGCCGGTAAAAATGTAGTAGTCGATATCGCCCGCTTCCGCCTGCCAGCGGCGATAGGCGGTATGGTAGTTGTCGATCTCGTTGCCCAAATCCAGCCAGCAGCTGCTCAGGTTGTCGTAGAACAGGCCGTAGCTCACGTCGTCGCGGCGGGTTATAGTGAAAGGAATATGCTTGTAGAGCGGGTCGGTGCTGGCGGCGTTATAGCCCATGGCGTCGAGGTTGCGCATCTCATAGCGTTTACCGTTGCGCTGCAGATCGCCCGCTTTCTCGCCCAGGCCGTAGAAGCGCTCGTCCTTACGGCGGCTCAGATAGTGCGCCACGCCGTCGCCGTGGGCGTTCAGCAGGTAGGCGCTGGTGGGGCGGTCGTTGACCAGCGGCTGCCACTCGCCCGCGTCATTGCGATAGTGCCACTCCAGCCACAGCGGCTGGTGCACGGTGACGCGCAGCTGTTCGGTTGCCACGGTTAACGTGTCGTCCTGCTGCGTCAGCGTCCAGGTCGGGCAGGTGAAGCCGCTGATATCGTCACGACGGCGCCCTTCCCACGGCACGTCTTTTTCCGGCGCGATGCTCCAGGTGCGGTCCAGCGCCAGCTCGCCTTTGCGTTTGATCAGCACGCGGAACAGGTTCTCTTCCAGCACATACAGGCACAGGCGGTGCTGGTTATCGACCAGCAGTTCCAGATGGTTTGCCGACTGCGTATCAACGGTCCAGTTTTTCAGGGTTTTCATATGCAATACATCCACTATCAGGCGCGCTTGGCGCGACGTTCAGCAATAAATGCTACCAGGAAGACGGCGCCAATCAGGTCAAAGAAGCCCATGGCGATAAAGAGCGGGTTAAAGCCGATTTTGTCGGCGGTCACACCGATTAACAGGGAGAACAGGAAGCTGGCGATCCACGCCGCCGAGCCGCGCATGCCGTTGACGGTCGCCATCTGACCTTTGTCGAACGACTCCACGACCAGGGCGCTCAGCATGCAGGAAATAATCTGGTGCCCGAAGCCGCCTATGGAGATCAGCACGATGGTGATATACGGGTCGCGGGTAATGGCCACGATGGCCAGAGAGATCATCAGGAACGCGCCCGTCACGGAGCTGGCGACGACCGAGTTAACGCGTGAGCAGCCGAACATGCGGGTGTACAGACGCGTCAGGTAGCCGCTCGCCACGCTGCCGAGGTCGGCGGCGAGGAACGGCAGCCAGGCAAACATCGCAATCTGCTTCAGGTCCATGCCGTGCTCTTTGGCGAGGTACAGCGGTACCCAGAAGCTCAGCACCGCCCAGGCCGGTTCCGCCATAAAGGCGGGGATGGCGATACCGTAGAAGCGTTTGTTTTTTGAAACGGTTTTCAGCGCGGTCAGGAAGGGCAGCTTCACCGCAGGCGGTTCGTTGTCCTGCTTGATAAACGCCAGCTCGTCCTTGCTCAGGTTCGGGTGCTGCTCCGGGTTGTGGTAGAACGCCCACCACAGGATCACCCACAGCAGCGCCAGCACGCCGGTAAACATAAACGCGCCCTGCCAGCCGAACGAGGCGTGAGCAAAGTAGATGATAGGCGGGGCCAGCATCGCGCCGATGGAGAAGCCCACGCCCGCCCAGCCGGCGGCAACGGGTCGCTCTGATTTCGGGAACCATTCGCCGATGGTTTTGGCGTTCGCCGGGGTAGCGGCGGCCTCAGAGGCACCCATAAAGAAGCGCAGAATAGCGAGGTGCAGCCAGCTTCCGGCGCCCGCGTGGAAAATACACATCAGCGCCCAGATCCCGGCGCAAACCATAAAGCCAATCTTCAGGCCAATGACGTCAATCAGCCAGCCGCACAGGGGCTGGAAAATGGTGTAGGCGATCTGGAACGCGCCGACGATCCAGGAGTATTGCTCGGTGGTGATCCCGAGGCTCTCTTTCAGTTCCGGGGCGAGGATCCCGAGTGAGTTTCGGGTGATGTAGTTAACGGTGACGCCAAGTAAGAACAGCACCAGCACGTACCAGCGCAGGTTCTTGATGACGCGACGGGTTTTGCTTGTCGCAACGGTGTTATTGATGTCCTGACTCATTTTACTCTCCACAAGACGGACGGTAAGGGGACGGAGGTTCAGGTGTCACACGGATTTTTATGACTTTGATTTTTATCCGTTTAAAATTCTTAATCTGGTATACAACTAGTATGGAAGTTGTGTGACAAGTTCACCTTAAGGAAGAAAATGAGTGGGCAAAAGTGGATTTTGTGCAAAATTTCTCATAACTGACGAAAAGCCTCTGGCAAGATGGTATTTATGTCAGTAATTGCCTGACGAATACGCTATGAAAATTTTTTCATTTCGCAAATGGAGCCAGATCACAAAATGGACAAAAGGCTAAAAATCACCGAAATCGCGGCCCGCACGCAGCTCTCGATCAGCACCGTGTCGCGGGTGCTGGCGGGAAAAGCGAATACCAGCGAAAAGGCGCGCGCAAAGGTGCTGGCGTGCGCGCGGGAGCTAGGGGTGATGGAGGGTATGGCGGCGGGACGGCTGCTGCTCAATAGCCTGGTGGTTTTTGCCCCTCAGCGTGCGTTCGACGAGCGGTCCGACATCTTTTACTACCGTGTGATCCAGAGCGTGAGTAAAGGCCTTGCATCCCACGATGTGCGCTTGCGCTACTGCGCGCTGGAAGAGAACGATAGCGATGCCCAGCTGTTTCTGGCGCGCATGAACGAGGCGGATACCCAGGCGGCAATCCTTCTTGGCATCGACGACCCGCATATCCACGATCTGGCTGTGGATGTCGGCAAACCCTGCATGCTGATTAACTGCCGTGACCGCCACATGCGCCTGCCTGCCGTCGCGCCGGATCATCGCGCCATTGGCGAGCGGGCGGCGGAATATCTGTTTGAGATGGGACACCGTGAGGTAATGAGCGTGCTGTGCCTGCGCCGCTACACCATGGAACTGCGCCTGACGGGGATCCGCGACGCGTGGCAGTCTCACAACCTGAAATTCAACGACAAGCGCGATCTGCTGGTGGTGCCCAGCTTCAGCGCACGCGAAAGTGAACAGGTAGTCAGCAGCTGGCTCAACGAAATGCATGGCAAGGATTTGCCAACCGCATTTTTGGTTGGCGGCGATTTTATGGCGGCGGGCACCATCAGCGCATTACAAAAAAGAGGATTGCGCGTGCCGCAGGACGTGTCGGTGATGAGCATTGACGGGTTTAACCTGGCGGCAATCCAGGATGTTCCATTAACGGCCGTGCACGTTCCCCGCGATGAGCTGGGAACGGAAGCGGTTTATATGCTCCAGCAGCGGCTCATGCGCCCGGACGCGCCGGTGGGGACGTTACTGCTTAACGGCACGCTGGCCGTTCGGGAATCGGTACGGCGGATACGTCAGGGGAAACGACGCACCGCCGTTGAGCGGGAAGGTCTGTATGACAGTTAAACCATGCCCAGCGCGCGCTTGCCGTGGATGTTGAGATCGTTCACGGTAAAGCGGTCCTGCCAGCTCTTTTCATAATCTTCGCGCGGGAAATCTCCTGGCGACGCGCCGGTTTCGAGCGCTTCCTTGACCTTTTTGGCGTAGGCGAGGTTCTTTTCGCACATCGGCGCGGCAGGAATGTACATCACGTTGCCCCAGCCCTGCTGATTTTCCACCGGCGCGACGGAGTGGATCACATCGCAGTGCCACCACACGGAATCGCCCGCGTCGAGCGCCGGAATACTGCTTAATGCTTCGATGAGCAGCGGGTGCCACTTCTCGGAAACCGGCAGCACGCGCCCCGGCGCTACGCCGCATAGCTCGTCTTCCGGCACGTCGTCCAGCAGCGGGCGCAGC
Organism: Enterobacter sp. N18-03635; assembly: GCF_004006055.1. Taxonomy (NCBI): domain Bacteria; kingdom Pseudomonadati; phylum Pseudomonadota; class Gammaproteobacteria; order Enterobacterales; family Enterobacteriaceae; genus Enterobacter; species Enterobacter sp. N18-03635. The sequence goes on from NZ_CP034769.1 coordinate 1,420,141, forward strand.
AGGATATAGGCCATCGCTTCCGGGATCGGCACCACGTGCAGCAGCCCCTGACCGGGGATCATGTCCGACAGCGCCGTCCAGCCCTGGAAGGTGCGGAACACCGAGCATTTGGTGGTGTTATCGACGGTGTACTCTTCCACTTCGGTACGGTGCGCGGCGTTCCACGGATCGTACTTATCGACGTTGCCGTCAAACACGTGGGCAAAGACCTGCTGGTAAGCCGGCAGCAGCCAGCGCTCCAGCGCGCCGGAGTCGGTATGGGCGCCGAGTCCTTTCGAGGTGGTTCCCGGCGGACGGCGGCGGATACGGTCCGGGTAAATCACGCTCACATCCGGGTCGAACCACTGCTTGCCGTTGCTCTCGAACGTCCATAAACGGTTCAGGAACGACTGCACCTGCGCCATCTCTTCGCTCTGACGCGCCTGCATCTGCGCCTGCGACCAGTAGATCGGGTAAATCTCCGGACGGGAGGCCGTTAAGGTGCCGAAGAAGTTATCGCCAGGCCCTTTGTACACTTCGTCAAACTTGTTCAGATCGAGGTAGTCGAGTATCGACTGATCCCACGCCAGCGCCTGCTCGCGGGGGAAGTGACCTTTAATCACCGCGCAGCCGCGGCGTTTAACGGCCTCGCGCTGTGCGTTGGTAATCGTGCCGTTTTTCACATCCGCAAACGGAATCACCGGCCAGACGGATTCGCCTTTGTTCTTAAGAGCGTTGATTTCCGCCACGCGGGTGGCAATTTTATCGCTGAGCTTATTAAACACCGCCTGCACGTCGCCGATCTGCGCGCGCAGCTCACGTTTCAACTGACGGATTGCCGCTTTGTGATCCGCCGGCAAAGTTTCACTGGTAAAGGTCATAACTGCCTCGCATCTTTCATTCGAAAGTGAAAATTTCTACAAGTGATACTTTAAGTTAAAATTAAGTTAATGCAAGTTTAAAAACTTGACGCAAGCCACAGGACGTGAAAAGAGTCAGGCTGCCGGAGCAAGGCTCCGGCGAGGAGAAGATCAGGCGTCGAACGGGGAATGGTTGTCGAGCACGGCCTGAATGACGTTCAGCGCGCCCTGATGGTTGTTGTCGTCGGTGCTGTAGCGGCTGATTTCTTTGATGCTTTCCGCCGCGTTACCCATCGCAAAGGAATATTTTACCAGCTTCAGCATCTCGGCATCATTGCCGCTGTCGCCAATGGCCACGCACTCCTGAGGGGAGATTTTCCAGCGCTTCAGCAGACGGCTGATGCCGTTGGCTTTGTGCAGGCCGGGGATAATCAAATCGACAAACCCAAAGCCGCTGGTGACCGGCTTCATGATGCCGTCCAGGGAGACGTGCAGCTTATCCACCAGCGTCGGAATATCGCTGTCCGGCAGGTTCAGGGAGAACTTAAACAGCACGTCGTCAATGTCGCGGTAATCGCTGATGCGCTTTAAGCGGTGGTAGTGCTTTGACATCAGCGCCACAAAGGCGTCCGGGGCTTTGTCGCTGACGTAGGCGCTCTCCAGCCCGCAGGCCACGAAGTTCAGGCCTTTGTCTTTCAGCAGTTCGCCAATCACGATCTGCGATTCATGGCGGGTCAGCTCGCCGTGAAAAATCTGTTCTCCGCGGTCGAACACCAGCGCGCCGTTTTCCGCCACGAAGGAGATCCGATCTTTTAGCGCCGGAAAGAAGGAGATGAGCTGGTAATACTGGTTGCCGCTGGCGACAACGAATTCAATATCGCGGGCTTTAAGCTGTTCAAACTGTGCCTGGAAGCGGTCACGATCGTACTGCTTGGCATCATCAAGGAAAGTTCCGTCCATATCGGTGACGATAACTTTAACGGTCATACTGTGCTCCTGGGTCACTGCGTTTTGAAACATTCTAATAACAAGGTGACGGGGAGCACAAATTTAATTTCATTCGAAAGTAAAAGCAAAACGGCAACTGAGGTTGCCGTTTTTAGTGTTTTCTCCCTCTCCCCGTGGGAGAGGGTCGGGGTGAGGGCATCAGCGCGCGCATTTCCCCTGAGGGGATGCACCGTTACAGCGTATGCTCAGTACGGGCAATAATATCGTCCTGTGCATCCGGCGACAGGGCGGTGAAGAACGCCGAGTAACCCGCGACGCGCACCACCAGGTCACGATACTGGTCAGGGTGTTTCTTCGCCTCCAGCAGCGTTTCGCGGGAGACAATGTTGTACTGAATATGCCAGCCCTTATGCACCTCGAAGAAGGTGCGCAGCAGCACCATCAGCTTCTGGCGATCGCTGTCGTTTTCCAGCGTTGACGGATTCAGCTTCTGGTTCAGCAGCACGCCGCCGAGAATCGCTTCGGTCGGCAGTTTGCCCACCGAGCCAATTACCGCCGTCGGGCCAAGGTGGTCCGTACCAGAAGCCGGGCTTGCCCCTTCCGCCAGCGGCGTGTGTGCCTTACGTCCGTCCGGCGTTGCCATCGTCGCCGCGCCAAACGGCACGTTTGCGGAGATGGACGACGTGCCCGCGTAGTAGTTACCGCCAATCGGGCCGCGGCCGTAGCGAGGGTTGTGGTACTGCTTAAGCTCTTCAATGTAGGTCTGATAAGCACGGGTCAGCAGCATATCCACGCTGTCATCGTCGTTACCGTACTTCGGCGCGCCGTTAATCAGACGCTGACGCAGCTGCTCGTGAGTCAGCCCGTCGAAGTCATCCGCCAGCGCCGCCGCCAGCTGCTGTTGGCCGATAGTGCCCTGTTCGAACACCAGCTTTTTCACCGCCGCCAGGCTGTTGCCGAGGTTGGCGATACCCACCTGCAGGCCGGAGACCCAGTCATACTTCGCGCCGCCCTGCTTGATGCTTTTCGCGCGCTCGATGCAGTCGTCCACCAGCGCCGAGCAGAGAATATCGTGGACGTTCTCTTCCAGCATGGTGTCTACCACGTACTCAATCTCAATGGATTTGCGGGTGTAGTAGCGGATCTGGCTATCCCAGGCTGCCATCACCTCCTCGAAATTGTCGAAGTTACCTGCAGAGAGCGCTTTCTCCTGCGGCAGGAATACCTTGCCGCTGGTGGCATCGCGGCCGCCTTCCAGCGCCGCCAGCATCACGCGGGCGAAGTTGATAAAGCTCATGCCGGTGCAGCGATAGCCCCACTTGCCGCCCACTGCGGTTTCGATACAGCCAATGGCCGCGTAGTCGTAGGCGTCGTCGCGTTCAACGCCGAGCTTGATGAATTCCGGAATGACGATTTCATCGTTGTTGAACGCCGGCATCCCGAAGCCGCAGCGGATCACCTGCACGCACGCATCGAGGAAGTCGTTGCTCATGCCCGCGTGATAGCGCACGCTCAGGTTCGGCTGGGTGGAGCGCAGGCGACCGCAGGATTCCAGAATTGCGTAGGAGAGCGGGTTCACCGCGTCCATCGGCTCACCGTTGACCAGCTTCTGGCCGCCGATGGTGACGTTCTGGTACAGCGGGCTACCGGCAGAGGCTTTGGAGTGCGAGCCGGAGCGGATCTTGTTCACTTCAAGCAATTTGAGCCAGCAGCTGTGCAGCAGTTCAATGGCGTGTTCGCGGTCGAGGCTCTGGTTCAGCTCCACGTCGCGGCGGTAGTACGGATAGAGATACTGGTCCATACGCGCAAAGGAAACGGAGTGGCCGTTGGACTCAATCTGCAGGATCAGCTGAATGAAGTAGCACAGCTGCAGCGCCTGCCAGAAGGTTTTCGGCGGCTCGTGGGCAATCACGTCGCAGTTTTCCGCCATAGCCAGCAGCTCGTCGCGGCGGCTTTCGCGGGTTTCGGTCGAGGCCATTTCACGCGCCAGGTCGGCAAAACGTTTGATGTGCAGGCTTACCGCTTCCAGCACGATATCGATCGCCTTCAGGAACTGATCGCCGTGAAGGTCTTCCAGCACCGTCAGGTTGATGCGCGAGCGGCGTTCGGCCACTTTGGCACGCAGGCCGTCGAGACCTTTCTCCAGCACCAGCGGGAAGTTCACCGCCAGGTGCGCGTCGCCTGAGGTCATGTTGCCTTCGGCTTTGATAATGCCGGTTTCCAGCAGGCCTTTCTGCTCGTCGGTGAACATGCCGTAGCAGCGATCCTGCACCGTCTGGCCGCGCCACCACGGGCAGATCTCGTGCAGCACACGCTTGTTCTGTTCGCTCACCGCAAAGCCCGCGCCCGGGCGGTCTGCCAGGTCGTCGATCTCTTTCTCAATCCAGGAGACGGTGTATTCCGGGAAGATCGGCGCGGCGCGCACCTCGCTTGCCTGGTTACCGATAATCAGCTCGTCGTGTTTGATCCAGATGGTACGTTCGGCCAGGTGATGCGCCAGCGCCAGAGCGCGACGCACCGGGATCGGCTTGTCCATGTGCTGCTGGTACATTTCGGTGTAATGCTGGGCGCGCTCGGTACAGACTGGCGGCTTGACGATATGCACCAGGGCCGTTTTGTGCGCCTTAATGCGTTCGCTGAGGGTATTGAGATTCAGGGTGGTCATAAGTTTATCCTCGTAAGGTCGCGGTTAACCCTTTCTGGCGGGCGTACTGCTGCGCAAAGTCCAGCAGAGCAGGGTTATCCAGCGGTTTGTCAGGGGCAGAGTAGGGTTGGCCGAGCAGGGTGTATTTGTTCATGCCCAGCGTGTGATACGGCAGAAAATGAATATCGTCGACGCCGAGTTCATCGGCAGCGAAGTTGGTGATGGCGGTTATGGAGGCTTCATCTGCGTTGAAGCCCTGGATGAGCGGTACGCGGATGGTGATGTTTTTCCCTGCGGCGGCCAGGCGTTTCAGGTTATCCAGGATGCGCTTAGCCGAACCGTCCGTCCACTGCTTGAAAACGTCACCGTCGACATGCTTCAGGTCTGCGAGGAACAGATCGACGTACGGTAATGACGGCTCGATATAGTGCCACGGCACGTGAAGGCAGGTTTCGACGGCGGTGTGGATCCCCTGGTCATGGCTGGCTTTAAACAGGGCCTGCGCCAGATCCGGGTTCATAAACGGCTCGCCGCCGGAGAGGGTGATCCCGCCACCGCTGCGGTCGTAGAAGGGCTTGTCGCGCAGTACGGTTGCCATGATCTCCTCGACATGCTGTTCTTCGCCACAGACGGTCAGCGCCTGCGTCGGGCAGCAGTCGGTGAGGGCGTTAAGCGTCTCTTCACTCAGCTTTTCGCGGTGGATGATCGGGCCATTCAGCGCGCGTTCGATGCAGCCCGGCGCTGCCTGCTGGCACAGGTCGCAGCCGTCCAGGCACAGACGTGCATCAAACAGCACGTCCCGGCTGCGGGAGCGGCTTTCCGGGTTCTGGCACCAGCGACAGCCCAGCGAGCAGCCTTTCAGGAACACCACGGTACGAATACCGGGGCCGTCGTGGGTAGAGTAACGCTGAATATTGAAGATCATGTTTTTGCCTCTCATCTTGCATATGAAGATTAAATTACTTTCGAATGAAAGTTATCTTGATGCAGGTCAACTCTTCAGCAGGTTTTGTCGTGATAGGGTAAGTGCAGGCTAATTTTGAGGGTGACATCATGGAACTTTATCTCGACACATCTGACGTTGCGGCAGTCAAAAAGCTGGCGCGTATCTTCCCGCTGGCGGGCGTGACCACCAATCCAAGCATCGTAGCTGCCGGTAAAACGCCGCTCGATGAACTGCTGCCCGCGCTGCACGACGCGCTTGGTGGTAAAGGTCGTCTGTTCGCACAGGTGATGGCGACCTCCGCCGAAGGGATGGTGGAAGACGCGCGTAAGCTTCGCGCCATCATTAACGATCTGGTGGTGAAAGTGCCGGTAACCGCAGAAGGGCTGGCGGCGATCAAGATGCTAAAAGCGGAAGGGATCCCGACGCTGGGCACGGCGGTATACGGTGCTGCGCAGGGGATGCTGTCCGCGCTGGCGGGGGCGGAGTATGTGGCCCCTTACGTTAACCGCGTGGACGCGCAGGGCGGGGACGGGATTCAGACCGTAATTGAGCTGCAACAGCTGCTGACGCTGCACGCGCCGCAGTCAAAGGTGCTGGCCGCGAGCTTTAAAACCCCGCGTCAGGTGCTGGACTGCCTGCTGGCAGGGTGCGAGTCCATCACGCTGCCGCTGGACGTGGCGCAGCAGTTTATTACCTCTCCTGCGGTAGATGCGGCAATTGTGAAGTTTGAGCAGGACTGGCTGGGGGCGTTTGGCAGGACGTCGATTTGACGGGTGCGGCCTGATGCCCTCACCCCAACCCTCTCCCACAGGGAGAGGGAGCAAACACTAAAACGGCAACCTGAAGGTTGCCGTTTGCTTTAACCTCCGCACACCTCACACCCCGGGTTACGCATCAGCTTCATCTCGCGGAACTGGCAGGTTATCGCGTCATACATCACGATTTTCCCCGCTGCCGGCGTGCCGTAGTGCGCCAGCACCTTGATCGCTTCCATTGCCTGCAATGAGCCAATCACGCCGACGAGCGGCGCCATCACGCCCGCCTCAACGCAGGTCAGCGCATTCTCGCCAAACAGACGGCTCAGGCAGCGGTAGCAGGGTTCACCCTCGGCGTACGTGAAGACGCTGATTTGCCCCTCCATGCGGATAGCCGCGCCGGAAACCAGCGGCGTTTTATGGGCAAAACAGCCCGCGTTGAGCTGGTTACGGACGGTGACGTTATCGGTGCAGTCCAGGACCAGATCGTGCTGCGCAATCTGCGCGAACAGCGCATCGTCATCCAGCATCGCGTCAATCAGGGTGAACTGTACGTTGGGGTTGATGCGCGCCAGCGCCGTGCGGGCAGAGTCCACTTTCGGCTGGCCCACCGTCGCGTCGCTGTGCAGCGTCTGGCGCTGCAGGTTAGACACCGACACGGTATCGAAATCCAGCAGCGTCATCCTGCCCACGCCTGCCGCGGCAAGGTATTGCGCGGCGGCGCAGCCCAGCCCGCCCAGCCCGACGACCAGCACGCTGGCCGCCTTGAGCGCTTCCTGACCTTCGAAATCAAACCCGCGCAGCACGATCTGGCGGTTGTAGCGCATCATCTCCGGATCGCTCAGCTCCACCGTCATGTTAGCCTCCGAACAGGTGGTTAAAGCGCTCGACCTCAACCCATTCGCCGGCTTCCACATTGCCGCGCTCGCGCTCCAGCACGATAAAGCAGTTGCCCAGGCTGAAGGAGCTGAAAATGTGTGAGCCCTGGTGCCCGGTGGAGCTCACTTCGAGCTCGCCGTCCGCGTTGCGCGCCAGAATGCCGCGCTGAAAATCGAGACGACCCGGTGATTTTTTCAACCGAGTGGCGGCACGCACGCGCTGGCGTTCAGGCAGCGGGCTGGCGCTGTTGCCGGAAAGCTTCGCCAGCAGCGGGATCGCCAGCTGGTAGAAGGTGAGTGCCGCCGAGACCGGGTTACCCGGCAGGCCGCAGAACCAGCTGTGTGAAAGCTTGCCAAACGCAAACGGCTTGCCCGGCTTGATCGCCAGCTTCCAGAAGGCGATTTCGCCCAGCTCTTCAAGAAGGGTTTTGGTGTAATCCGCTTCGCCCACGGAGACGCCGCCGGAGCTGATGACCACGTCGGCGGATTTATCCGCCTCGATAAACGCCGCGCGCAGTTTTTCCGGGTCGTCTGGAATGATGCCGAGGTTAATCACCTCGCAGCCCAGTTGCTCCAGCATCAGGTGTACCGCCAGGCGGTTGGTGTCGTAAATCTGGCCGTCCTGCAGCGGCTGGCCCGGAAGCTGCAGCTCGTCGCCGGTGGAGAAGACGGCGACGCGCACTTTGCGGATAACGTCGACTTCCGCGATGCCGAGCGAGGCCAGCACCGGCAGCTCTGCCACCGTCAGCCTTTGCCCGGCGGCAAAAACGGTCGCGCCGAGGGTAATGTCCTCGCCGGTACGGCGGATGTTCTGGCCCGCTTTAACGTTGGCGGTAAAACGCACGCCGTCGTCGGTCTGTTCGGTCTCTTCCTGCATTACCACGGCGTCGCAGCCGGCCGGAACCGGCGCGCCGGTCATGATGCGCACGCAGGTGCCCGCAGGCCATTCACCGCTAAACGGCTGACCCGCAAAGGCTTTGCCCGCCACCGGCAGGGCATTACCCGTCTGGAGATCCGCCAGGCGTACCGCGTAACCGTCCATCGCTGAGTTATCAAACCCCGGCACGTTAAGCGGAGAGACGATATCGCGCGCGGCAATACGGCCAAAACAGCGCACGAGGGGCAGCGTCTCTACGTCATGCAGCGGGGAAACTCGGTCAAGCATCTGCGTGAGTGCCGTCTCAAGCGGCATCAGTCCGGCGGTAAAATCCATGGTGGGCTCCTGCGGAGTAACAACGAAAGCGTCCATTATGGCAGAAAAGTGCGGCTAACTGTATGACCGAAGGGTGCACGCTTTACATCACTGTTACGTCTTTCTATATTCAAAAATCATCTGAAGTTTCGTCGACGATAATGATATTTATAGAAAAAGCCGCAAAACAGGCTAACGGGTGATGCGAATGGTTAATGCGGTAATCGCAATTCATGGTGGCGCCGGGGCAATCACCCGAGCACAGCTCAGTCCCGAGCAGGAAAAGCGCTACATCGACGCGCTGTACGCCATTGTGGAAACGGGCCAGAGAATGCTGGAAGCGGGCGAAAGCGCGCTGGACGTGGTCACCGAGGCGGTGCGCCTGCTGGAAGAGTGCCCGTTATTTAATGCGGGGATCGGTTCGGTCTTTACCCGGAATGAAACGCACGAGCTGGATGCCTGCGTGATGGACGGTATTACCCTGAAAGCGGGCGCCGTGGCGGGCGTCAGCCACCTGCGTAACCCGGTGCTGGCCGCGCGTCTGGTGATGGAAGAGAGTCCGCACGTGCTGCTGACGGGCGCGGGGGCGGAGAGGTTTGCCTTCGAACACGGAATGGAGCCGGTATCGCCCGATCTGTTTTCCACGGAAGCGCGCTATCAGCAGTTACTGGAAGCTCGTTCGGCGGGCATGACGCAGCTTGACCATACTGCGCCGCTGGATGAGCGCAGCAAAATGGGCACGGTGGGCGCGGTGGCGCTGGATAAAGCCGGCAACCTCGCGGCGGCAACTTCCACGGGCGGGATGACCAACAAGCTGCCCGGACGCGTGGGTGATAGCCCGCTGCCTGGCGCGGGTTGCTATGCCAATAACGCGACGGCGGCGGTGTCGTGTACCGGCACCGGAGAAGTGTTTATCCGCGCTCTCGCGGCCTATGACATTACCGCGCTGATGGATTACGGCGGCTTAAGCCTGAGCGAGGCCTGCGAGCGCGTGGTGATGGAAAAATTACCTGCCCTGGGCGGCGTCGGCGGACTCATTGCGGTGGATCGTGAGGGCAACGTGGCCCTGCCGTTCAACAGCGAAGGCATGTATCGCGCCTGGGGCTATGCCGGTGATGAGCCGAGCACGGGCATCTATCGTGAATAAGGGGGCAGCGCGTGCCGCACAGTGAAGAGCTGGACAACCGCGAAGTATTGGCTGTCCATCAGCTGAATATTGCGTTTCAGGAAGAGCGGCAGTTCTTCCCCGCAGTACAGAATTTATCGTTCACGCTCAGGCGCGGCGAGACGCTGGCGATTGTTGGCGAATCCGGTTCCGGGAAATCGGTCACCGCGCTGGCGCTGATGCGCCTGCTGGAACAGACGGGCGGGCAAATCAGCAGCGAGAAAATGCTCCTGCGCCGCCGTAACCGTCAGGTCATTGATTTAAATGAGCTAAGCGGTTCGCAGATGCAGGGCGTACGCGGGGCGGACATTGCGATGATCTTTCAGGAGCCGATGACCTCTCTGAACCCGGTGTTCCCGGTCGGGGAGCAAATTGCCGAGTCTATCCGCCTGCATCAGGGGCTGAGCGGCGATGAAGCGCTCAAAGAGGCCCGACGGATGCTTGAGCTGGTGCGCATTCCGGAGGCACAGGCTATTCTGGGCCGCTATCCGCATCAGCTTTCCGGCGGCATGCGCCAGCGGGTAATGATCGCCATGGCGCTCTCCTGCCGTCCGGCGGTGCTCATTGCCGACGAGCCGACAACGGCGCTGGACGTGACCATTCAGGCGCAGATCCTGCAGCTCATCAACGTGCTGCAGCAGGAGATGGAGATGGGGGTGATCTTTATCACCCACGATATGGGCGTGGTTGCCGATATCGCCGATCGCGTACTGGTGATGCATAAGGGCTGCGCGGTAGAAACCGGCCCGGTCGAGCAGATTTTTCACGCGCCCGCGCATCCTTACACCAAAGCACTGCTGGCGGCGGTCCCGCGCCTGGGGGCGATGAACGGCAGCGATCTGCCGCGCCGTTTTCCGCTGATTTCCCTCGAGGCGTCTGAGCCGCAGGAGGATGAACGCGAGCAGGACACCGTGGTGCCGGGCAAGCCCATTCTGGAAGTACGAAATCTGGTCACCCGGTTTCCGCTGCGCAGCGGCGTGTTGAACCGGGTGAAGCGCGAAGTGCACGCGGTGGAAAACGTCAGCTTCGACCTCTGGCCGGGCGAAACGCTGGCGCTGGTGGGGGAGTCCGGCTGCGGTAAATCCACGACCGGGCGCGCGCTGCTCCGTCTGGTGGAATCTCAGGAGGGCAGCATTACCTTTAACGGCGAGCGCATTGATACCCTTCCGGACAGCAGGCTGCAGGCGGTGCGGCGGGATATTCAGTTTATTTTTCAGGATCCGTATGCCTCCCTCGATCCGCGCCATACGGTGGGGTATTCGATCATGGAGCCGCTGCGGGTGCATAACCTGCTCGACGGCGAGGCGGCGCAGCGTCGCGTGGCGTGGCTGCTGGAGCGCGTTGGCCTGAAGCCGGAACACGCCTGGCGTTATCCGCACGAGTTTTCCGGCGGGCAGCGGCAGCGTATCTGCATCGCCCGCGCGCTGGCGCTGAACCCGAAAGTGGTGATTGCGGATGAATCCGTCTCTGCGCTGGATGTCTCTATTCGGGCGCAAATCATCAATCTGTTGCTGGATTTACAGCGGGATATGGGTATCGCCTTTCTGTTTATCTCGCACGACATGGCGGTGGTCGAGCGCATCAGCCATCGCGTGGCGGTGATGTTTATGGGGCAGATCGTGGAGATTGGGCCGCGAAGGGCAGTGTTCGAGAACCCGCAGCACCCGTACACCCGCAAGCTTATTGCGGCGGTTCCGGTTGCCGATCCCGCACATCGTCACGGCCAGCGCGTGCTGCTGCAGGATGATATGCCGGGTAATATTCATAAACTCGGCGAGGCCGTGGAGCGCGTGACGCTTCGCGAGGTCGAGCCGGGTCATTTCGTCGCTCCCCCGCGTCAGGACAATGCTTTTTCGCGGTTATAACTTACAACAGGCAGGAGAACACAATGGTTACATTTGTAGCGCGTAGATGGTTGTTAGCCGCGAGCGTGACGGCAGCCCTGGCCGCTGCCCCCGCGTTCGCTGCCAAAGATGTGGTGGTTGCCGTCGGCTCCAATTTCACCACGCTCGATCCGTATGACGCCAACGACACGCTCTCTCAGGCGGTGGCGAAATCGTTCTACCAGGGCCTGTTCGGCCTGGATAAAGAGATGAAGCTCAAAAACGTGCTGGCGGAGGGGTACACCGTGTCCGACAACGGGCTGGTCTACACCATCAAGCTCAGAACCGGCGTGAAGTTCCAGGACGGGACAGACTTCAATGCGGAGGCGGTGAAGATTAACCTCGATCGCGCCAGCAATCCTGAAAACAGCCTCAAGCGCTATAACCTTTATAAAAACATCGCCAAAACCGAGGTGGTCGACCCGGCAACGGTAAAAATCACCCTGAAAGAGCCGTTCTCCGCGTTTATCAATATTCTGGCGCATCCGGCAACGGCGATGATTTCCCCTGCCGCGCTGCAGAAATACGGCAAAGAGATCGGTTTCCACCCTGTTGGCACCGGCCCTTACGAACTGCTCACCTGGAACCAGACCGATTTTGTGAAGGTGAAGAAGTTCGCGGGCTACTGGCAGCAGGGGCTGCCGAAGCTGGATACCATCACCTGGCGCCCGGTGGTGGACAACAACACCCGCGCGGCGATGCTGCAAACCGGCGAGGCGCAGTTTGCCTTCCCGATCCCGTATGAGCAGGCCGCCATTTTGCAGAAAAACAGCAAGCTGGAGCTGGTCGCCAGCCCGTCGATCATGCAGCGCTACATCAGCATGAACGTCACGCAAAAGCCGTTCGATAACCCGAAGGTGCGCGAAGCTATTAACTATGCCATTAACCGTCAGGCGCTGGTGAAGGTCGCTTTTGCGGGCTATGCCACCCCGGCCACCGGCGTGCTGCCGCCGGCTATCGCCTATGCGCAAAGCTATCAGCCGTGGCCGTACGATCCGGCTAAAGCGCGCGAGCTGCTGAAAGAGGCGGGCTTCCCGAACGGTTTTAGCACCACGCTGTGGTCGTCGCATAATCACAGCACCGCCCAGAAGGTGCTGCAGTTTACCCAGCAGCAGCTGGCGCAGGTGGGTATCAAGGTACAGGTCACGGCAATGGATGCCGGACAGCGTGCGGCAGAAGTGGAGGGGAAAGGGCAGAAAGAGAGCGGCGTGCGGATGTTCTACACCGGCTGGTCGGCATCGACTGGTGAAGCCGACTGGGCGCTGTCGCCGCTGTTTGCCTCGCAGAACTGGCCGCCAACCCTATTCAACACCGCGTTCTACAGCAACCCGCAGGTGGACAAAGACCTGGCCGATGCGCTGAAAACCACTAAACCGGACGAGAAAGCTCGTCTCTATAAGGACGCACAGGACATCATCTGGAAAGAGTCGCCGTGGGTGCCGCTGGTGGTGGAGAAGCTGGTGTCAGCCCATAACAAAGCGTTGACCGGGTTCTACATCATGCCTGATACGGGCTTTAGCTTTGACGATGCGGATTTAAAATAACGCCCATGCTGAATTATGTTTGTAAACGCCTGCTGGGGCTTATTCCGACGCTGCTGATTGTGGCGGTGCTGGTGTTTTTGTTTGTCCATATGCTGCCGGGCGATCCGGCGCGTCTGGTTGCCGGGCCCGAAGCGGATGCCACGGTCATTGATCTGGTGCGTAAACAGCTGGGTCTTGACCAGCCTCTGTATATGCAGTTTCTGCACTATATAGGCAACGTTCTTCAGGGTGACTTTGGTATCTCGATGGTGTCGCGCCGTCCGGTGTCGGAGGAGATCGCCAGCCGCTTTATGCCGACGTTCTGGTTGACGATTGCCAGCATGAGCTGGGCAGTCGTGTTTGGGCTTGGCGCCGGTATTGTCGCTGCCGTCTGGCGCAACCGCTGGCCGGACAAGCTCGGCATGGCGCTGGCGGTGACCGGCATCTCCTTCCCGGCGTTCGCGCTGGGGATGCTGCTGATGCAGATCTTCTCCGTTGAGCTGGGCTGGCTGCCCACCGTCGGGGCCGATACCTGGAAGCATTACATCCTGCCTTCCATGACGCTTGGGGCTGCCGTGTCGGCCGTGATGGCCCGCTTTACCCGCGCCTCGTTCGTTGACGTGCTGAGTGAAGATTATATTCGCACCGCGCGGGCGAAAGGGGTCAGCGAGAAGTGGGTCATTCTCAAGCACGGGTTCCGCAACGCGATGATCCCGGTGGTGACGATGATGGGGCTGCAGTTTGGCTTCCTGCTGGGCGGCTCTATCGTGGTGGAAAAAGTCTTCAACTGGCCGGGGCTGGGACGCCTGCTGGTCGATTCCGTCGAGATGCGCGACTACCCGGTGATTCAGGCGGAAGTCCTGCTTTTCTCGCTGGAGTTTATTCTTATCAACTTAGTGGTGGACGTGCTCTACGCCGCCATTAACCCGGCCATCAGGTATAAGTAAGATGCGATTATTGAACTGGCGACGTCAGGCCGTTTTAAACGCGATGCCGGGGCTAAAACCGGACCACGTCCGCACCCCGTGGTCTGAATTCTGGCGGCGTTTTCGTCGTCAGCCGGTCGCGATGACCGCGGGGCTGTTTGTGCTGCTGCTTATTGCAGTGGCGGTGATTGCGCCGTGGGTGGCGCCATTTGATGCGGAAAACTATTTTGACTATGACCGTCTGAACGACGGACCGTCGATGCTGCACTGGTTCGGCGTGGACTCCCTCGGGCGCGATATCTTTAGCCGCGTGCTGGTCGGGGCGCAAATCTCGCTTGCCGCCGGGGTGTTCGCGGTGCTGATCGGCGCGGCCATCGGTACCGTGCTGGGGCTCGTTGCCGGATATTACGAAGGCTGGTGGGACCGCATCATCATGCGCATCTGCGACGTGCTGTTTGCTTTTCCCGGCATTCTGCTGGCGATTGCGGTGGTGGCGATCATGGGCAGCGGCATGGCCAACGTCATCATTGCGGTCGCGGTGTTTTCGATTCCGGCGTTTGCGCGCCTGGTGCGCGGCAACACGCTGGTGCTGAAACAGCAGACCTTTATAGAATCTGCCCGCAGCATGGGGGCCAGCGACGCCACCATCCTGTTCAGCCATATTCTGCCGGGTACGGTGTCGTCCATCGTGGTCTATTTCACCATGCGTATCGGCGTGTCGATTATCTCGGCGGCCAGCCTGTCGTTTTTAGGGTTGGGTGCTCAGCCTCCAACGCCGGAGTGGGGCGCGATGCTGAACGAGGCGAGGGCGGATATGGTGATTGCACCGCACGTGGCGATCTTCCCGAGCCTGGCGATTTTTCTGACCGTGCTGGCGTTTAACCTGCTGGGTGACGGTCTGCGCGACGCGCTGGATCCGAGGATTAAGGGGTAGCGCAGTGAAATGTGCCGGGTGGCGGCTACGCCTTACCCGGCCTACAAAAGAGGAGCAGGAAGATTAAACCCGGCTACCCCACAGGTCATACTCATCCGCGTTTTCAACCTTCACGCGAATAATATCACCCGGCTTAACGTTGGTTTCGCCATTCAGGTACACCGCGCCGTCGATTTCAGGGGCGTCCGCCATGCTGCGGCCAATCGCGCCTTCTTCGTCAACTTCGTCGATAATAACCATGATCTCGCGGCCCACTTTTTCCTGCAGACGCTCGGCAGAAATCTGCTGCTGCAGCTGCATGAAGCGGTTCCAGCGTTCTTCTTTCACCTCTTCCGGCACCTGGTCCGCCAGCTCGTTGGCGGTTGCGCCTTCTACCGGGCTGTACTTGAAGCAGCCGACGCGGTCGAGACGCGCTTCTTTCAGGAAGTCGAGCAGCATCTGGAAGTCTTCTTCGGTTTCACCCGGGAAGCCGACGATGAAGGTGGAGCGCAGGGTCAGGTCAGGGCAGATCTCACGCCACTGCTTGATGCGGGCCAGCTGGCGGTCAACGGAGCCAGGGCGCTTCATCAGCTTCAGGATACGCGGGCTCGCGTGCTGCAGCGGGATGTCCAGGTACGGCAGAATTTTGCCTTCCGCCATCAGTGGGATGACATCGTCAACGTGCGGGTACGGGTAGACGTAGTGCAGGCGCGTCCAGATACCGAGTTTGGACAGCTGCTCGCACAGGCCGACCATGCTGGTTTTCACCGGCTCGCCGTTGTGGAAACCGGAGCGGTGCTTCACGTCCACGCCGTAGGCAGAGGTGTCCTGGGAGATGACCAGCAGCTCCTTCACGCCCGCGTCGGCAAGACGTTTAGCTTCCGCCAGCACTTCGCCAATCGGACGGCTCACCAGATCGCCACGCATGGATGGGATGATGCAGAAGGTGCAGCGATGGTTACAGCCTTCGGAAATTTTCAGGTACGCGTAGTGGCGCGGCGTCAGCTTCACGCCCTGTTCCGGCACCAGGCTCAGGAACGGGTTATGCTTTGGTTTTGGCACGTAGTGATGAACATGTTGCAGCACCTGCTCGTAGCTGTGCGGGCCGGTGATCTCCAGCACCTTAGGGTGCACTTCGCGGATCTGGTCTTCTTTCGCGCCCAGACAGCCGGTCACGATCACTTTGCCGTTTTCGGTCAGGGCTTCACCGATAGCTTCCAGTGATTCCTGGACCGCGCTGTCGATAAACCCGCAGGTGTTAACGATCACCATATCGGCGTTGTCGTAGCTTGGCACCACGTCATAGCCCTCGGTGCGCAGTTCGGTCAGGATGCGTTCTGAATCCACCAGGTTTTTCGGGCAGCCCAGGGAGACGAAGCCGATTTTCGGCTGGTGCGTAACATTGCTCATAGGTTAAAAATTCATCAATTATGGAGTTATCAGGGCGGGATTTTACAGCGTATCGCGGGGGATTTATACACTCTTTGCAAGGCTGATGCGTCGGGCAGAGGTTGTAACATTGTAAATAATGTTAATCAGTTAATAAAAATTGATCCCAGGCATTAAACTGTACAAAAAATGAACTTATTCTGACTATGCACCATGGTTGACAGAGGAGGAAAGAGCATGACCGTTGACAGACTAAAACGCGATCTGCTGAACAAGCTGATCAACGCCCGAATCGACCTGGCCGCGTACCTGCAGTTGAGGAAGGCAAAAGGGTATATGTCAGTCAGCGAAAGCGAACATCTGCGTGATAACCTGTTTGAACTGTGTAATTTCATGCGTGAAAAAGCACCGACCCTGAAGGCGAACTACGGCGAAAGTGAGCTGATCGCGCTGCGCCGCGCCGCTGAGGTGCTCTCCATCGCCGGGGTATGTCTGATGAACGGACGCCACGACTGCCCAAACTTTATCGCCGTAAACGCGGAGAAGCTTGAAAACTGCCTGACAACGCTCTCTCTATGCATCATGTGCCTGAACGAGCACGAGAAGCTTGAACAGCACTGATCCAGGGGGAGGCAACTCCCCCTTCTGCTTAAGGTTTTGTAAAAGTGCTAACGCGCCCGGACGCAGTGGCTAATCTTTATGCCATATGCCGATAAAGGAGTGCTTTATGCCTCGATCCTCGCTGATTTCCCTGCCTGTATTATTCATTCCGTTTTCACTTCTTGCTGCGCCAGAGGCGGTGAAGGTCGAGGTGCTGCAAAACAGACTCGATCACCCCTGGTCCCTGGCGTTTCTGCCGGATAATGACGGGCTGCTGGTGACCCTGAAGGGTGGTCAGCTCAAACGCTGGCAGGCCGGAAAAGGGCTCTCCGATCCGATTGTCGGCGTGCCGAAGGTCTGGGCAAACGGTCAGGGCGGGTTGCTGGATGTGGTGCTTGCCCCGGATTTTGAGAAGTCGCGCCGCGTCTGGCTGAGCTACGCCGAGGCCGGGCATGACGGCAAAGCCGGCACGGCGGTAGGCTATGGCCGCCTGAGCGACGACTATTCCCGCATCGAGGGATTCAAGGTGGCGTTTCGCCAGATGCCGAAACTCTCAACCGGTAACCATTTTGGCGGGCGGCTGGTGTTCGACGGCAAAGGCTCTCTCTTTATTGGACTCGGCGAGAACAATCAGCGTCCGACGGCGCAGGATCTGGATAAATTGCAGGGTAAAGTGGTGCGCCTCACCGAAGACGGGAAAGTCCCGCCGGATAACCCCTTTGTGAATACCCCCGGTGCGCGACCCGAAATCTGGTCTTACGGCATACGCAACCCGCAGGGGATGGCGATGAACCCCTGGAGCGACACGCTCTGGCTGAACGAGCACGGCCCGCGAGGCGGGGATGAGATCAACATTCCGGAGAAAGGAAAAAACTACGGCTGGCCGCTGGCGACGCACGGCATTAACTACAGCGGCCTGAAAATCCCGGAAGCCAAAGGCGAGCACGTTGAGGGAACCGAAAAACCGCTGTTCGTCTGGAAAGTCTCACCCGCGGTGAGCGGCATGGCGTTTTACAACAGCGACGTTTTCCCGCAGTGGAAAAACAAGCTGTTTATCGGCGCGCTGAAGGAGAAGGACGTGATCGTGCTGAGCGTGGACGGCAATAAGGTGGCGGAGGACGGGCGAATTCTGGGTGACCGGGATCAGCGTATTCGCGATGTGCGGGTGGGGCCGGATGGGTATCTGTATGTCCTGACCGACGAGACGGACGGGCAGCTGTTGAAAGTCAGCCCGTCCGGCGCGTAATCAGGTGACCGGGATCATTACGACGTTACGGTACGCCGGGCGATCGCTCAGCTGTTTTAGCCAGCGCTCCAGGTGAGGGCGCGGCGTCCACTTCAGGCCCATATTGGTCAGGTTCCAGACGAACGGCGCCACGGCAATATCGCCCACGCCGAACGCCTCGCCGGAGAACCAGGCGTGCTTCGCCAGCTCGTCATCCATCATCGCAAAAAGATTTTCGCAGGCATCCTGGGCGGCGTGAATTGCGGGATAATCGCGTTCGGCTTCCGGCGTGCGGATAAGCCCCATCAGGATCACGCGGTGGGTTGGAGACAGCGTCTGATTCGCCCAGTCCATCCACTTTTCGCCCTGGGCGCGCCGGGCGGGGTTTTCAACCCACAGGCGGCCCTGACCGTACTGCGCGGCGAGGTAACGCACAATGGTGTTGGACTCCCAAAGCGTCGCGTCTGTTTCATCATCGCGCAGCAGCGGCACCAGGCCGTTCGGGTTCATGGCCAGATAGTCGGCCTCTTTGTTTACGCCGAACGACATGCCGGCCATGATTTGATTGAACGGTAAATCCAGCTCCTCGAGCGTCCAGAGCACTTTCTTAACGTTGGTCGAGTTGTTCCTGCCCCAAAGCGTAATCATATTTACTCCTGATGAGATGTGAATCCGTGTCAGCTTTCGCCATGGTGAGATAAACCTAACAATTACGCAACAGAAGACAAAAAAATCGTCTGAATCAAAGCGTATCTGAATGTTATTGCATAAACTTTAATAACTTTACCCTCGTTGGGTTTCTTTAACCGTTTTAGTGCGCTATTACTCATCGCTTCTTGCGACACGGTGATGTGACGTAATTTTTGAATGGACACTCGGGTGGCATTTATGACGCGTAAAATGACTTCTCTGCGCAGCCTTGCGACAGGCTCTGCGCTCCTTTTCCTGTTTGCACCAACTCTCTACGCAGCTGAGCAGGCTGCGCCCGAAGCGCCGCCTGTGGACGCGCGCGCCTGGATCCTGATGGATTATTCCAGCGGTAAAGTGCTGGCGGAAGGTAATGCAGATGAGAAACTCGATCCGGCAAGCCTGACCAAAATCATGACCAGCTATGTGGTCGGCCAGGCGCTGAAAGCGGGCAAGATCAAGCTGGACGATATGGTCACCATCGGGAAGGATGCCTGGGCGACCGGCAACCCGGCGCTGCGGGGATCTTCCGTGATGTTCCTGAAGCCTGGGGATCAGGTCTCCGTTTCCGATCTGAACAAAGGGGTAATTATTCAGTCGGGAAATGATGCGTGCATTGCGCTGGCCGATTATGTTGCCGGCAGCCAGGATTCTTTCATTGGCTTGATGAATGGTTACGCGCAGAAACTGGGCTTAACCAACACCACGTTCAAAACAGTTCACGGTCTGGATTCGCCGGGACAGTTCAGTACCGCGCGCGACATGGCGCTGCTGGGGAAAGCGCTGATCCACGACGTGCCGGATGAATACGCCATCCATAAAGAGAAAGAGTTTACCTTCAATAAAATCCGTCAGCCGAACCGCAACCGCCTGCTGTGGAGCAGCAACGTTAACGTGGACGGAATGAAAACCGGCACCACGGCGGGCGCGGGCTATAACCTGGTGGCCTCCGCGACCCAGGGCGACATGCGCCTGATTTCGGTGGTGCTGGGCACCAAAACCGACCGTATTCGCTTTAATGAGTCAGAAAAACTGCTGACGTGGGGCTTCCGCTTCTATGAAACCGTGACGCCGATTAAACCGGATGCCACATTCGTCAGCCAGCGCGTCTGGTTTGGTGACAAGAGCGAAGTGAACCTGGGCGCGGGTGAGGCGGGCTCGGTGACCATTCCGCGTGGTCAGCTGAAAAACCTGAAGGCCAGCTACACCCTGACCGACCCGCAGCTCACCGCGCCACTGAAAAAAGGCCAGGTAGTCGGGACGATTGATTTCCAGCTAAACGGTAAATCAATTGAACAGCGTCCGTTAATTGTAATGGAAGCGGTCGAAGAGGGCGGCTTCTTCAGCCGGATGTGGGATTTCGTGATGATGAAATTCCACGGGTGGTTCGGCAGCTGGTTTAGCTAAACCTGATGGGTTTTCTCCCTCTCCCTGTGGGAGAGGGCTGGGGTGCGGGCATCAGACCGCACCCTCTTAATACATCAATTTCACCTGCTGCGCCTTCGCGTGGGCCACAATCTCGTCGTCCGGGCGGCAGTCGCTGACGATGGCGTCGAACTGCGCCAGCTCGCCCATTCTTGCCGAACGGACCTTACCAAACTTGCTGTGATCGACCACCAGAACATGGTACTGCGCGGCGCTTAATGCCCAGTGCTTCACCGGCAGCTCTTCCAGGTTAAAGCAGGTTGCGCCCTGGCGCACGTTGACGCCCGCCGCGGAATAAAACGCGATATCCGGGCAGAGATTGCTGAGCGTGTCCTGCAGGTTGAGCGGCTTAAAGATGGCGTTGCTGGCGTGAAACTCGCCGCCGCACAGGATCACCCGGCACTCGGGTTTCTCCTGAAGCGCCAGAAAGGTGTTCAGGGAGTAGCACACGGCAGTAAAAGGAATGCTGCTGTCGATGGCCTCGATAATCCACGGCGTGGTGGTGCCGCAGTCAAAAAATAGCGTCTGGTGCGGCTGTACCAGCGAGGCTGCAAGCCGGGCGGCTTTGCGTTTCTCTTCCACCAGGCGCGTCTTCTGGTCGCTGATCAGATAATGGCTGGCGCTACGCGGCTCAAGCACAATATACCCGCCCAGCAGCACGACGGGCGCGCTTTCGCTGTTAAGATCCCGACGAATGGTCATCTCTGAGACGCCGAGGAGGTTGGCGGCTTCCTTAAGATGCAGCTTATCGCTGCGCTTCAGCGCCTGTAGCAGCTGAGCAATGCGGTCATCGCGACGTGTTTCCATAGTTCCTCGGGATAAAAAAGTGAACCCCCGCAGGGCGGGGGTTCAAGTGTAACCTGACAGGTTGGGGTTAGTCACGTATCCAGCCTTTGCGGATCGGGATAGCGAAAATGGCGCGATAGAGTGATGACAGCGTGCGGTAGAGCGCTTCACCGAAGAGGCTCCACAGGATAGCCGCGCTCACGCAGCCAATCAGCCCGACCAGGAAGCCGCCCACCATATCCAGCGGCCAGTGGACGCCCAGGTAAACGCGAGACCAGGCGATGGCCACAGCCACCAGCATCAGCACCGCACCAGACCACAGGCGATGCCAGAACAGGAAGGCCAGCGCAAAGGTGAAGATCACCGTACCGTGATCGCTCGGGAACGAGTCATCCGGCGCATGATGCAGGAAGGTAAAGCCGACGTGATCGACAAACGGACGATCGTGCGGGAACGCGTGGCCCAGAATGTAGCTCACCAGGACGCTTACGCCGAGAGCCATCGCCACTTTGATTATCAGCTTGCGCTGTGCTTTCACCTGGCTACGAGGCCCCCACAGCCAGAGAATGGCTGCCAGCGCGGGCACGATACCGATCAGGTCTTTTGCCAGAAAGGTGGCAAAGTCGATCATCCACTCGGGCGAGGCCGGTGTGGCGTTGATCAGATAAAACAGCTGATAATTCAGATTCTCTAGCATAGCGTTATCACTCTTTAGCAAACCGGGTGGAAATCAGCCCGTAGACCACCACCTGGGAAAACCAGACCCACCACCCGGCCCACAGGTTGTGAGAGAAAAAATGCGCCCCGCGCATGACCTGACCGAAGCCCATCGCCAGACCTAACACCACGCCCAGCGCGACGAAGCACCAGGCGAGACGCGGACGTTCGCGCCAGAAGGCAAAAAACAGCCCCATCACCATAAAGCCGCTGGAGGCATGACCGCCGGGGAAACAGCGCCCCGGACCGCTGTCAGCAGGAATGGCGCTGAACAGGGGGTAGGACACGGCCTTCCCGCCATATTCCACCAGGTCCCACGGACAGCTGTGATGGCTCATGCTTTTCAGCAGGCCTACCACCAGCGCGCCAACGCCCATCAGCAGCGCCGCCGTAACCAGCCTTGCGTTACGCTTGTAGGCGCCGTAAAACAGCGCCGCGGCGCCTAAGGCGATGGCAATGTACTTCGCCAGTCGGTGGTTGAGCAGATCCAGCAGGTGGTCTTTCTGCAGCGGAAAGCTCTGCGTCGCCGCGTCATACCAAAAGCCGGTTATCCATCTGTCGAGCGCTTCATTGCGCGATAGCCACGTAAATACCACGGCAAGGGCAATCAGTATGATAAGCTGATAACCATAAAAGCGGGACGGTAAGCGGTAAAGGCGTTTTGTCTTATTTGTCTGTAACTTAGACAATTCTGAACGGCTGGAGGTAAGTGCCATGATTTGGGGTCGTTGACGAGTAATGGGGCTATCATAAAAGTGTCAACTTAAGGAAACCTTAAACGAAGACGATATGTGCTTTATTTCTGTTTATCCTCGATAAATCACTATCTCGGGCTGCGGCATTTCATTACACTCGTCGCGATTTTGTCATTATAAAGAGATTGCATGTTAAACCGTTCTTCTTCTGGTTCACGTCTGGGTCGTCAGGCGTTGCTTTTCCCTCTGTGTCTGGTGCTCTACGAATTTTCTACCTATATCGGCAACGATATGATCCAGCCCGGTATGCTGGCCGTGGTGGCGCAGTACAACGCCGGAATCGAGTGGGTACCGACCTCCATGACCGCCTATCTGGCCGGCGGCATGTTTTTGCAGTGGCTGTTAGGCCCGCTGTCGGATCGCATTGGCCGTCGTCCGGTGATGCTGACGGGCGTGGTGTGGTTTATCGTCACCTGTCTTGCCACGCTGCTGGCGCAAAACATTGAACAATTTACCCTGCTGCGCTTCCTGCAGGGGGTGAGCCTGTGCTTTATCGGCGCCGTGGGGTATGCCGCCATTCAGGAATCGTTTGAAGAGGCGGTGTGTATCAAAATTACCGCGCTGATGGCGAACGTGGCGCTCATTGCCCCCTTACTCGGGCCGCTGGTGGGTGCCGCGTGGGTGCATATAGCGCCATGGGAAGGGATGTTTGTGCTGTTTGCCGTTCTCGCCTCCATCGCGTTCTTTGGTCTGCACCGGGCGATGCCGGAAACGGCCACCCGCATCGGCGAGAAACTCTCGCTGAAAGAACTGGGTCGGGACTATAAAGAAGTGCTGAAGAATGGCCGCTTTGTGGCGGGCGCGCTGGCGACCGGGTTTGTTAGCCTGCCGCTGCTGGCGTGGATCGCCCAGTCTCCGGTTATTATCATCAGCGGTGAAAAGCTCAGCAGCTATGAGTATGGTCTGCTGCAGGTGCCGATCTTTGGCGCGCTGATTATCGGGAACCTGGTGCTGGCACGTTTGACGTCACGCCGAACCGTGCGTTCGCTTATTATCATGGGCGGCTGGCCGATTGCGGCAGGGTTGATTCTGGCGGCGGTGGCGACCGTCGCGTCATCACACGCTTATCTGTGGATGACGGCAGGGCTGAGCATTTACGCCTTCGGAATTGGCGTGGCCAACGCCGGTCTGGTGCGCCTGACGCTGTTTGCCAGCGAGATGAGTAAAGGCACGGTCTCCGCGGCGATGGGGATGCTGCAGATGCTGATTTTTACCGTCGGTATCGAGGTGAGCAAGCATGCCTACGCGATGGGCGGCAACGGGCTGTTCAGCCTGTTTAACCTCGCCAACGGCGTGCTGTGGGTTGCCCTGATGGTGGTGTTCCTGAAAGACAAGCGCGTCGGAAACGCCCTGCAACCTTAACTGTTTATTCCCTCTCCCTGTGGGAGAGGGGTAGGGTGAGGGCACCAGACCGCACGGTGTTAATTAAACGGTGCCTCTCCATCCAGCACCTTATCAATCACATCCAACACGCCTTCATCGTTATTGTGCGGCGCTTCAAAACGCGCCGCCGCTTTGATATGCGGTCTGGCATTCGCCATCGCAAAGCTGAATCCGGACTGGCGCAGCATCTCCACGTCGTTGCCGCTGTCGCCGAAGGCCACCACTTCGCTATCGTCTATGCCCCAGCGCTTTTGCAGGATCCGCAGGCCGTTAGCTTTGTGCACGCCGGGTATGATCAGGTCGATACTGCCGTGACCAGTGGTGACGGGCACCATGATGTCACTCAGCTTTTCATGCAGCAGCGCCTGAATACGCGGAATTTCATCGTCAGAAACGTTAAGCCCGAACTTGAAGAAAATATCGTTCAGGTTGTCGAAATCGCTGACCATTTCCAGACGGTGATAGTACTTCGCCGCGATACCCTTAAAGCCTTCGTCATAGCACTTCAGCGTGTAGGCGCTGCTCTTCCCGCAGGCGATAATCTCAATGCCGGGAACGTCGCTTAACACGTTCGCAACGGTCTCGAAATGGGCTTTCGACAGTTCACCGTTAAAGACGTCTTCACCCTCACTTACGACCCAGCCGCCGTTTTCGGCGACGAATGAAATTTCATGCGCAATCTCCGGGAAAAAGGAGATCAGCTGGTAGAACTGGTTGCCGCTGGCGACCACGAAGCGAATGCCTTGCGCCTTCATGCGCGCGTACTGCGCCAGAAAGCGCGGACGATTGTAGGTCTTGGCATCGCTGAGGAATGTGCCATCCATGTCGACGGCAATCAGTTTAACGCTCATATCCCTTCTCCAGTGTCGTTTGATTCGTTTCCGGCTTTGCCACCGCGCGCGCCACCAGCGCCGCGATGATGACCAACCCTAACACCACCAGCATGGCGCTGCGCAGCCCGTAGTGCTCGCCGAGGAAGCCAAGCAGCGGCGGCCCGACCAGGAAGGCGAGATAGCCCGTGGTTGCCACCACGCTGACGCGCGTCGGGGCATCCGGGCCGGTATCGCTGGCGGCTGAAATGGTAAGCGGAAAGCCGAGCGACGCGCCCAGTCCCCAGAGGATCACCGAGACCCCGGCAATCCAGTCCACATCGACAAATATGATCATCGCGATACCCAGGCCGCCCAGCAGGGCGCTGGCGCGCACCACCGCTACGCGGCTGTAGCGGTCGATAAACCAGCCGCCGGTGAAGCGCCCGACGGTCATCCCCAGCGTAAACCCGGCGTAGATCAGCGAGCCGGAGGTCGGGCTAAAGCCGTGACCGTCTACCATCAGCAGCGGCAGCCAGTCGTTGGCGGACCCTTCGGCGAAGGCCATAGCCAGCACCACCACGCCGATCAGCATCAACTGGAAGTCGCGGTAGAAGGGCAGCCCTTTTTCGGCCGAGTGCTGTTCGTCAGCGGAGTTCTTACCTGTGCCGTCCGGGATCGCCCGGATGCCGGTCAGAATCGGAATGATGCACACCAGCGCTGCCAGCAGGATATGCAGATTGGCGCTCACGCCAGTGGCCGTCAGCGCCATCCCCACGCCCGCACCGGCCAGCGTGCCGAGGCTGTAAAAACCGTGCATCATCGGCAGCACGGTTTTGTTCATCTCACGCTCGACAGCCGCTCCTTCAACGTTGATGGCAACTTCCGCCGAACCGAAGCTGCCGCCAAATACCGTCAGCCCCAGCGCAAACAGCACCGGTGAGGCAAACCACAGCGCGACGCTGAGCACGATCATCCCGAACACCGCGAAGCACATGGTGGTGCGGATCACCGCCCGCGTACCGAAGCGCTTCACCAGCCACGCGGAGCAGAGGATGCCGCTCATGGAGCCTATCGACAGGCCAAACAGCACGATACCCATCTCAGCTGTAGAGACGGACAAAATGTCGCGAATGGCGGGGGTGCGCGTGGCCCAGGAGGCCATCAGCAGACCGGGAATAAAGAAGAACATAAACAGCGCCCACATGCGGAGCTGCAGGGCTTTACGGGAAGAGGTCAGCGTCATTGGGGTAGCACCAGAAGTACAACAATAGCGACAACACTAGCAAGTTTGTGTACATTTGTACACAAACCAGGTGAGGAAATGATGAGCAGACCACCCAACGATCCGCATCGCCGGGAGAAAATCCTGCAGGCGACCCTCGACACCATTGCTGAACACGGTATTCACGCCGTCACGCACCGGAAAATCGCCACCTGCGCGGGCGTGCCGCTGGGGTCGATGACCTACTATTTCGACGGTATGGAGCCGCTGCTGGAGGAGGCCTTCACGTGGTTTACCCGCCAGATGTCGCAGCAGTACCGGGATTTCTTCGCGGGCGTCACCGGGCCGGAAATGGCGTGCGAATCCATTACCACTCTGATCCACAGCTCGCAGGTGACGACGCCGCACAACATGGCGCTGATGTACCAGCTCTACGCCTTTATGCACCGCAGCGCGGCGCTCAAAACGGTGATGCAGGACTGGATGAAGATGAGCCAGACAACGCTCGAGCAGTGGTTCGACCCGGTCACCACCCGCGCGCTGGATGCCTTTATTGAAGGAATGACGCTGCACTACGTCACCGACCGGGCGCCGCTATCCCGCGAAGAGATCCGGGCGATGGTGGGGAGAGTTGCGGGCGAGGAGAACCCTTAGGTATCGCTCGCCCTGCCAGTTTTACCTGCGCTCGATTTTATTCCCGCTGGCGTCAACCACCGCTTCGCCATCTTCTTTCGTAAATGCCCCTTTCTGCGCATCCGGCAGGATGTCGAGGACGACTTCAGACGGGCGGCACAGGCGAGTGCCCAGCGGCGTCACGACGATCGGACGGTTAATCAGAATCGGGTGTTGCAGCATAAAATCGATAAGCTGGTCGTCGGTGAAGCTGTCTTCGGCCAGGCCGAGCTGTTCGTAGGGCTCTACGTTTTTACGCAGCAGATCCCGCACCGAGATCCCCATATCGGCAATCAGGGTTGTCAGCTTATCGCGCGACGGCGGGGTTTCCAGATAGAGGATAATCTCTGGCTCCGTGCCGCTGTTGCGGATCATCTCCAGCGTGTTACGCGACGTGCCGCAGGCGGGGTTGTGATAGATAGTGATGTGGCTCATATCAGTGGCTCATTACAGTGTGAAGGAGAGACGTAGCGCCAGCGCGGCGAGCGTCACAAACAGGACCGGCAGCGTCATAATGATGCCCGTCCGGAAGTAGTAGCCCCAGCTAATCGTCATGTTTTTCTGCGCCAGCACGTGAAGCCAGAGCAGGGTGGCAAGGCTGCCGATAGGCGTGATTTTCGGCCCCAAATCGCAGCCAATCACGTTGGCGTAAATCATTGCTTCCTTAATCAGTCCTGTCACCGTACTGCCCTCAATGGAGAGCGCGCCAATCAGCACCGTGGGCATGTTGTTCATTATGGATGACAGAAACGCGGTGATGAACCCGGTTCCCAGCGTGGTGGCCCACAGCCCTTGCCCGGCCAGGCTATTCAGTACGCCTGAGAGATATTCCGTCAGCCCGGCATTGCGCAGGCCATACACCACCAGATACATCCCCAGCGAGAAGATCACGATCTGCCACGGTGCGCCGCGCAGCACTTTTCCGGTATTAATTGCATGTCCGCGTTTTGCAACGGCAAACAAAACCAGCGCGCCCGCAGTCGCGATGGCGCTGACCGGAATACCCAGCGGCTCCAGCACAAAGAAACCGACGAGAAGAAGGAGCAGCACGATCCAGCCCGTTCTGAAGGTCGGGAGGTCGTGAATGGCCCGCGCGGGCTCGCGGAGTTTTGCCAGGTCATATTCCGGGGGAATTTCCTTGCGGAAGAACAGATGCAGCATCACCAGCGTTGCGGCAATCGCGGCGATATCAACGGGAATCATCACCGAAGCGTATTCGCTGAACCCCAGCGTGAAGAAGTCTGCGGAGACAATGTTGACCAGGTTCGACACAATCAGCGGCAGGCTGGCGGTATCGGCGATAAAACCTGCCGCCATCACAAACGCCAGCGTGGGCCGCTTGCTGAACCCCAGGGCCAGCAGCATGGCGATAACGATAGGGGTCAGGATCAGCGCCGCACCGTCATTGGCAAACAGCGCCGCGACGGCTGCGCCCAGCAGCACGATATACGTAAACAGCAATCGTCCGCGGCCGTTCCCCCAGCGGGCAACGTGCAGTGCCGCCCACTCGAAAAAGCCGGACTCATCCAGCAGCAGGCTGATAATGATGACGGCGATAAACGTTGCCGTGGCGTTCCAGACGATATTCCACACAACCGGAATATCGTTTACGTGAATAACGCCGCTGGCGAGCGCCAGTACGGCACCAATAGTCGCGCTCCAGCCGATGCTGAGCCCTTTGGGCTGCCAGATGACCAGTACCAGCGTAAACAGAAAAATAGCCCCTGCCAGAAACATCTGTTACTCCGTTATATCTGTTTTTGTGAATGTTTTTTGCTTAGCACAAGCCCGGAAGTCGGTTTTTCAGCTTCATGCGCGTCTCTTCCCGCAGGCAGTTCCAGCTGGTGTCGATAATCGTTGCCGCCCACGCGGGCATGTTGGGAGAGAGACGGTAATAAACCCACTTACCCTCACGACGGTCGATAACCAGCCCGGACTCGCGCAGCAGCGCCATATGGCGGGAGACCTTCGGCTGCGATTCGGCGGTTGCGGCGCAGAGATCGCAGACGCACAGCTCGCCCGCTTCGCGGAGCAGCATGGCGATGGCGAGCCGCGTTTCGTCAGAGAGGGTTTTGAAGAGCTGGAGCGGGTGGAGCATGGATGTTCCTGAAGGTGTGATTTTATATGCGTTTAATCATATATGTTTTAATGGCTGGAGAGAAGGTGAAATTGAGTAAGGGGAATTTCAGGCAACAAAAAACCCATCAACCTTGAACCAAAACGGCGGGGTTGATGGGCTCCACAAATTGGGGACATCAAAGAAAAGCAGTGGCACTAGTTATGACTGCCCCCTGATAAAAAAGTTCTGCGCGTAACAAAAATATTTTCCGCTACGCGCATTCTTAGGAGTTATCCGAGTCCGGGCCAGATGATGATAATCAGCGTACCCGCCAGCGTCAGCAGCACGTTAGCGATAGCATACGTGCCCGCATAGCCCAGCGCCGGGATGTTGCTGCGCGCGGTATCGCTGATGATTTCCATAGCAGGCGCACAGGTACGCGCCCCCATCATCGCCCCAAAGAGCAGGGCGCGGTTCATGCGCAGCACGTAGGCACCGAACAGGAAGCAGATCACCACCGGTACCAGGCTGACGATAAGTCCGGAAACCAACATCTGCCAGCCGACGGCGCCGAGGCTGTGACCAATGCCGCTGCCCGCGCTTAAGCCCACGCCCGCCATAAAGACCATCAGACCGAACTCTTTCACCATGTTCAGCGCGCCCTGCGGAATGTAGCCGAAGGTAGGATGGTTCGCTCGCAGGAAGCCTAGCATGATCCCGGCGAACAGCAGCCCGGCGGCGTTACCGATGCCGAAGCTAAAGTTGCTGAACTGGAAGGTGATCATCCCGATCATCAGGCCAACGATAAAGAAGGCGCAGAAGGCCAGCAGGTCGGTGACCTGGCTGTGAATGGAGATAAAGCCGATGCGGTCGGCCACGGTTTTCACGCGTCGGGCGTCGCCGCTGACCTGCAGCACGTCGCCTTTGTTGAGCACCACGTTGTCGTCGATAGGCATCTCAATCTGACTGCGGATCACGCGGTTGAGGAAGCAGCCGTGGTCGGTCAGCTTCAGCTGCGCCAGGCGGCGGCCCACGGCATTATGGTTTTTCACCACGATCTCTTCGGTGACGATGCGCATGTCGAGCAGGTCGCGGTCGAACACCTCTTTGCCGTTACGGAAGCTCGGGTCGAGACGGGCGTGGGCGTCCGGGTAACCCACCAGCGCGATGTCGTCGCCCATCTGCAGCACCGCGTCGCCGTCCGGGTTCGCCAGAATGCCGTTGCGGCGGATACGTTCGATATAGCAGCCCGTCTGGCGGTAAATTCCCAGCTCGCGCAGATTTTTGCCGTCTGCCCATGCCACCAGCTCTGGCCCAACGCGATAGGCGCGGATCACCGGGAGATAGACTTTACGTTTGGAATCGGTATCCAGACCGCGCTCGCGGGCGATTTGCTGGGCGCTGGTCTGCAGATCCTGATGCTGCAGTTTTGGCAGATAGCGTGCGCCGACAATCAGGCTCACCAGACCAATCAGATAGGTCAGGGCATAGCCCAGGCTCAGGTGGTCGAGTGCGGCAGAAAGCTGTGCGCCGGCCATGCCGGAATGACGCAGGGTATCACCGGCACCCACGAGCACGGGAGTGGAGGTCATGGAGCCTGCCAGCATACCGGCCGTTAACCCGATATCCCAGCCAAACAGTTTACCCAGTCCTAACGCGATCAGCAGCGCGCTGCCGACCATCACCAGCGCCAGCATCAGATAATTTTTGCCGTCGCGGAAGAAAATTGAAAAAAAGTTCGGTCCCGCTTCCACGCCAACACAAAAAATAAACAGCATAAAACCTAAGTTGAGCGCGTCCGTGTTAATGCTGAAGTGCTGTTGACCTAATAATAAGGAGACGACTAAAACGCCAATGGAATTACCAAGTTGAACTGAACCCAGGCGCAATTTACCCAGGCAAAGGCCCAGCGCCAGTACCACAAATAATAACAGGATGTAATTCCCATTTAACAAGTCTGCGACGTTTATATTCACGGAGGCTAACTTCTTGTTTACCAGTAAGTTGTTGAATGAAAGGGCTATTTGGGCTACTGTTTTCTGGGTCAGGGAAAGGCGTTAACGCTCCCTGTTTCCTGCTTTATTCCCTAAAACATTAGCTGGCGTGTAGTTTAATCGCATTAGCTACTGACAGCTACCTATTATCGCATCACCCTGTGCGTACTTTGGCAAGGATTGCCGCATTGCTTTATCTGACCGGGCGTCTACCCGACGAAGCTGTATTTGATAGAGATAAGTCAGGAGGATAGTTTGAACATTAAACGAAACTGGGCGGGGGTGATCAGCTGCTTTTTGCTGTTTACCGTCGTGTGCATGTCGCTCGCTTTTAATCTGAAAGGGGCATTCAGGGCTGCCGGACACCCGGAGCTGGGGCTGCTCTTTTTTACCCTGCCGGGAGCGGCAGCCAGTTTTCTTTCCCGTAAAGGGGAAGTGGTCAAGCCGCTAATTGGCGCCATGCTGGCGGCACCGCTGTGTCTGCTGCTGATGCGCATGCTGTATGTTTCAACGCGAAGTTTCTGGCAGGAGCTGGCGTGGTTGATGAGCGCCGTATTCTGGTGCGCCCTTGGCGCGCTCTGCTACTTATTTGTGCGCAGTCTGCTTCAACGCCGACGGCACCACAAATAAAAACGCCCTCTCGGTGAGGGCGTCCTTTCATTACTGGGCAGCAAACAGGCCCAGGTGCTCTTTGGCGTAAGCTTCGAAGTCCGTGCAGCCGCCGATGTGTTTCTGATCGAGGAAGATCTGCGGTACGGTTTCAACCGGCTTACCGACGGTTTTTTCGAGATCCGCTTTCGTGATGCCTTCCGCGTGGATATCCACGTAGCGGAAGTTGAAGTCATCGCGCTCTTCGGTCAGTTTCTCAGCCAGCTCTTTCGCGCGTACACAGTATGGGCACCCTGGACGACCAAAAATTACTGCAAACATTTCTCTCTCCTCAAAAAACAAGCCTGACGGCGAATGACACGTATAGTGCCCCATAACCTGTCGTCATAAAAGAAGGTTTCGCCTGTCGTTATAATATCTATGAGCTATGTTTCGCCAATTACACCGCGCATATCATTGCCTATACTGGCTGCCATACGTATTAAGCAAGACAAAGAGAGACAAGATGACGCCAACCATAGACCTGCTCCTTTCCCATCGTTCCATTCGCCACTTCACCGATGAGCCGATTACCGATGCGCAGCGCGAAGCGATTATTAACAGCGCAAGGGCGACTTCAAGTTCCAGCTTCCTGCAGTGCAGCTCCATTATCCGCATTACCGACCCGGCCATGCGTGAACAGCTGGTGACGCTGACCGGCGGGCAGAAGCATGTGGCTCAGGCAGCCGAGTTCTGGGTATTCTGCGCCGACTTTAACCGCCACCTGCAGATCTGCCCTGAGGCCGAGCTCGGGCTGGCCGAACAGCTGCTGTTGGGCGTGGTGGATACCGCGCTGATGGCGCAAAACGCCTTTACTGCGGCGGAGTCGCTGGGATTAGGCGGCGTCTACATCGGAGGCCTGCGTAACAACATTCAAAGCGTGACAGACCTGCTGAAGCTGCCAAAACACGTGCTGCCGCTGTTTGGCCTGTGTCTCGGCTGGCCGGCGGATAACCCGGATTTGAAGCCGCGCATTCCTGCGGCGATGCTGGTGCATGAAAACCACTATCAGCCGGTCGATCAGGACGTCCTGAATCAATACGATGAAGAGCTGGCGAACTACTACCTGACGCGCGGCAGCAATAACCGTCGCGACACCTGGACTGACCATATTCGCCGCACCATCATTAAAGAAAATCGCCCGTTTATTCTTGATTATCTGCACAAACAGGGCTGGGCTACGCGATAGTCCATTTATCCTGCGCCTGCCTGCGTATATGATACGCAGGCTTTTTCCATGTCTTCAGAGAGGTGCAGGGTGAAAATTGCCATATTGTCCCGGGATGGAACGCTCTATTCATGTAAGCGTCTTCGAGAAGCGGCGGCGAAACGTGGACATCAGGTTGAGATCCTCGACCCGATGTCCTGCTATATGAACATTGACCCTGCCGCCTCGTCGATTCACTACAAAGGCCGCAAGCTGCCGCACTTTGATGCGGTGATCCCCCGCATCGGCTCCCAGATAACCTTTTACGGCACCGCTGCATTGCGCCAGTTCGAGATGCTGGGCAGCTATCCGCTCAACGAATCCGTCGCCATTTCACGCGCCCGCGACAAGCTGCGCTCGCTGCAGCTGCTCGCGCGCCAGGGGATCGATCTTCCCGTCACCGGGATTGCCCATTCACCGGACGACACCAGCGATCTGATCGACATGGTGGGCGGTGCCCCTTTGGTGATCAAGCTGGTGGAAGGCACACAGGGCATTGGCGTGGTGCTGGCGGAGACGCGTCAGGCAGCGGAGAGCGTGATTGACGCCTTCCGCGGGCTGAATGCCCATATTCTGGTGCAGGAGTACATTGAAGAGGCCAAAGGGCGCGACATCCGGTGTTTCGTGGTGGGAAACGAGGTGGTGGCGGCCATCGAGCGCCAGGCCAAAGAGGGCGATTTCCGCTCTAACCTTCACCGCGGCGGCATTGCCAGAATCGCCGATATCAGCGACCAGGAGCGGGAAATTGCCGTCAAAGCGGCGCAGACTTTGGGGCTGGACGTGGCAGGCGTAGACCTGCTACGCGCGACGCGAGGGCCACTGGTTATGGAAGTGAACGCCTCGCCGGGGCTTGAAGGCGTGGAAAAAACCACAGGGGTCGATATTGCGGGTAAAATGATCTTATGGATCGAGCGTCATGCGACGCCGGGCTACTGTCTGAAAACGGGTGGTTAAATGGATTACCGCGCGCTTTTTAAGTACCCTATGCGAAGTTTTTATTAAAGAGGCTGCAACGCGATGGATTTACAGGTCGTACCTACACTGGATACGTTACGTCAATGGCTTGATGATGCCGGAATTACGTTTTTCGAATGCGATTCCTGCCAGGCGCTGCATCTGCCTCATATGCAGAATTTCGACGGCATTTTCGATGCCAAAATCGATCTGATTAACGACGTGATCCTTTTCTCCGCGCTGGCCGAAGTGAAGCCCTCTGCGCTGCTGGCGCTGGCTTCCGACCTGTCAGCGATTAACGCCAGTTCTTTGACGGTGAAAGCATTTCTCGACATACAGGATGATAATCTGCCAAAACTGGTCGTTTGCCAGTCTTTATTCTCCGGAGCCGGGCTGTCATTCAAGCAGTTCTCATGGTTTATGCGCCTGAGCGAAGAGCAAATTTCGATGGTCATGATGGAAGCCAATGCACACCATCTGCTGTATAGCGCGGAAGATGATGCAGAGAATAATGATGCATCTCCCAATTTTCTTCACTAAGCCTGTCTGACTTTTGCGCAGTCGCTGCCATAGCGGCTGCAGAAGGCCATTTTTTCTGCTGCTTTTAACCTTTCTTTAAAGAATTATTCACCTCCCTGAAGGCCGTTTCGGCTTATCACGTAGACTTAACCTGCATAAAAAATTGATAAAAGGCGTTTTTTCGTCTGGGCTATAGCCGGGGACACGGGCTACAGTTATTCTTGCGATGCTTCAAAAAGCGAGCGGAAGCTGCCGGGTAAAGAGGTTTCTTTTTATTTTGAGCAGAGCGACAAACTATGCATGATTTTTGCATACATTCAGATTGCACAGTTTTAGTTCGTTTGTTAACGAGCTTTCAGAAGGAATAACACTATGATCGCCTTGAATAAAAAATGGTTATCGGGTCTGGTTGCGGGTGCTCTGATGGCCGTCTCTGCCGGCACGCTCGCTGCGGAACAAAAAACGCTGCACGTTTATAACTGGTCTGACTATATTGCGCCGGACACGGTGGCGAATTTTGAAAAAGAGACCGGCATTAAAGTCGTCTACGACGTGTTCGATTCCAACGAAGTGCTGGAAGGAAAACTGATGGCGGGCAGCACCGGGTTTGACCTCGTGGTGCCTTCCGCAAGCTTCCTCGAGCGTCAGCTGACGGCAGGCGTCTTCCAGCCGCTGGATAAGAGCAAGTTACCGAACTGGAAAAATCTCGATCCGGAAGTGCTGAAGCTGGTGGCTAAGCACGACCCGGACAACAAATACGCCATGCCTTACCTGTGGGCGACTACCGGTATCGGCTACAACGTCGATAAAGTCAAAGCCGCGCTGGGCCCGGACGTCAAGCTGGACAGCTGGGACGTGGTGCTGAAGCCGGAAAACCTTGAGAAGCTGAAAAGCTGCGGCGTCTCCTTCCTCGATGCGCCGGAAGAGATTTTCGCAACCGTGCTGAACTACCTGGGCAAAGATCCGAACAGCAATAAAGCCGATGATTACACCGGTCCGGCGACCGATCTGCTGCTGAAGCTGCGTCCAAACATTCGTTACTTCCACTCATCTCAGTACATCAACGACCTGGCGAACGGCGACATCTGCGTCGCGATCGGCTGGGCAGGGGACGTATGGCAGGCGGCTAACCGCGCGAAAGAGGCGAAAAACGGTGTGAACGTCTCCTACTTCATTCCGAAAGAAGGGGCGCTGGCCTTCTTCGACGTCTTCGCGATGCCGGCTGATGCGAAAAACAAAGATGAAGCGTATCAGTTCCTCAACTACCTGATGCGTCCTGAGGTGATCGCCCACATCAGCGACCACGTTTACTACGCGAACGGTAACAAGGCCTCCGTGCCGCTGGTGAGCGAAGAAATCCGTAATAACCAGGCTATCTATCCGCCAGCGGATGTGTTCGCCAAGCTCTTCACCCTGAAAGTCCAGGATCCAAAAATTGACCGCGTGCGTACTCGCGCGTGGACCAAGGTGAAAAGCGGTAAATAACCCTTTGTTACATGCCGGGCAAGCGAAGCGCTCCCGGCAACAGGCGCACCGTTCTGGTGCGCCTGCACCATGATTTGATTTCTGCCGGAGAGCACCCCGTGAATGACGCGATCCCCCGCCCGCAGGCGAAAGTCCGTAAAGCGCTGACCCCGCTTCTTGAAATTCGTAACCTCACCAAATCTTTCGATGGCCAGCATGCCGTGGACGACGTCAGCCTGACGATCTATAAAGGCGAGATTTTTGCTCTTCTGGGAGCTTCTGGCTGCGGTAAATCGACCCTGCTGCGTATGCTGGCCGGTTTTGAACAGCCCACCGCCGGGCAGATCATGCTCGATGGCGTGGATCTCTCCAGCGTACCGCCGTATCAGCGCCCGATTAACATGATGTTCCAGTCCTACGCGCTGTTCCCGCATATGACGGTGGAGCAGAACATCGCCTTTGGCCTGAAGCAGGACAAGCTGCCGAAGGCCGAAATTACCGCGCGCGTGGCCGAGATGCTGAGCCTGGTACACATGCAGGAGTTCGCGAAGCGTAAACCGCACCAGCTCTCCGGCGGCCAGCGCCAGCGCGTGGCCCTGGCCCGCAGCCTGGCAAAACGCCCGAAACTGCTGCTGCTCGATGAGCCGATGGGCGCGCTGGATAAAAAGCTGCGCGACCGTATGCAGCTTGAAGTGGTCGATATCCTCGAGCGCGTGGGCGTGACCTGCGTGATGGTCACCCACGACCAGGAAGAGGCCATGACCATGGCCGGACGTATCGCGATCATGAACCGCGGGAAGTTCGTGCAGATTGGCGAGCCGGAAGAGATTTATGAGCATCCAACCACCCGCTACAGCGCGGAGTTCATCGGCTCGGTCAACGTCTTCGAAGGGCTGCTGAAAGATCGTCAGGAAGATGGTCTGGTCATCGAATCGCCGGGGCTGCAGCATCCGCTGAAGGTCGATCCGGATAACTCCGTGGTGGATAACGTGCCGGTCTACGTCGCGCTGCGTCCGGAGAAGATCATGCTCTGTGAGGATCCGCCTGCCGATGGCTATAACTTTGCCGTCGGCGAAGTGGTGCACATTGCCTATCTTGGCGACCTCTCCATCTATCACGTGCGCCTGAAAAGCGGGCAGATGCTCAGCGCGCAGTTACAGAACGAACATCGCTACCGCAAGGGGCAGCCGACCTGGGGCGACGAAGTGCGCCTGTGTTGGGATGCAGACAGTTGCGTTGTGCTGACGGTATAAGGAGCGGCCAATGAGTACACTTGAACCTCCAGCCCGCGCAGGCAAACCGGGCGGTTTTGCCCAGTGGCTGACGCGAATGCAGATGAAACACGGCCGCAAGCTGGTGATCGCCATGCCGTACGTGTGGCTGATCCTGCTGTTCCTGCTGCCGTTCCTGATTGTTTTCAAGATAAGCCTGGCGGAAATGGCGCGGGCAATCCCGCCTTACACCAACCTGCTGGACTGGGCCGACGGGCAGCTGACGCTGACCTTAAACCTGGGTAACTTCCTGCAGCTCACCGACGACCCGCTCTATTTCGAAGCCTATCTGCAGTCGCTGCAGGTGGCGGCCATCTCGACGCTCTGCTGTCTGGTGATGGGCTACCCGCTGGCGTGGGCGGTGGCGCACAGTAAGCCGTCGACCCGCAACATCCTGCTGCTGCTGGTAATCTTACCGTCGTGGACCTCGTTCCTGATCCGCGTTTACGCCTGGATGGGGATCCTGAAAAACAACGGCGTGCTGAACAACTTCCTGATGTGGCTCGGGGTTATCGATCAGCCCCTGACGATCCTGCACACCAACCTCGCGGTCTATATCGGTATTGTGTACGCCTATCTGCCGTTTATGGTGCTGCCGATCTACACGGCGCTGACCCGTATCGACTACTCGCTGGTGGAAGCGTCGCTCGATCTCGGCGCCCGTCCGTTAAAAACCTTCTTCAGCGTCATCGTCCCGCTGACCAAAGGCGGCATTATTGCCGGGTCGATGCTGGTCTTTATCCCGGCGGTGGGGGAGTTTGTGATCCCGGAACTGCTCGGCGGGCCAGACAGCATCATGATTGGTCGCGTGCTGTGGCAGGAGTTCTTCAATAACCGCGACTGGCCGGTGGCGTCAGCGGTGGCGATTATCATGTTACTGCTGCTGATCGTGCCGATCATGTGGTTCCACAAGCATCAGCAGAAACAGATGGGAGATCGCGGATGAACAACTTACCGGTAGTGCGCTCCCCGTGGCGAATCGCGATCCTGGTGATCGGCTTTACCTTCCTGTATGCGCCGATGCTGATGCTGGTGATCTATTCGTTTAACAGCTCCAAGCTGGTGACGGTCTGGGCAGGCTGGTCGACGCGCTGGTACAGCGAGCTGTTCCACGATGATGCAATGATGAGCGCGGTGGGGCTGAGCCTGACCATTGCGGCGCTGGCGGCGACCATGGCGTCAGTGCTGGGCACGATCGCCGCGCTGGTGATGGTGCGTTTCGGGCGTTTTCGCGGTTCGAACGGCTTCGCCTTTATGATTACCGCCCCGCTGGTCATGCCGGACGTGATCACCGGTCTCGCGCTGCTGCTTCTGTTCGTGGCCATGGCGCATGCCATCGGCTGGCCGGCAGATCGCGGCATGCTCACCATCTGGCTGGCGCACGTCACTTTCTGTACGGCCTACGTAGCGGTAGTGATCTCCTCGCGCCTGCGCGAGCTGGATCGCTCCATTGAAGAGGCGGCGATGGATCTCGGCGCGACGCCGCTGAAGGTCTTTTTCATCATCACCCTGCCGATGATTATGCCGGCGGTGATCTCCGGCTGGCTGCTGGCGTTTACCCTGTCGCTCGACGATCTGGTGATCGCCAGCTTTGTTTCCGGCCCGGGGGCGACCACGCTGCCGATGCTGGTCTTCTCCAGCGTGCGTATGGGGGTCAACCCGGAGATCAACGCCCTGGCCTCTATCATCCTCGGCGTGGTCGGAATTGTCGGATTTATCGCCTGGTATTTGATGGCGCGCGCGGAAAAACAGCGCGTGCGCGATATCCAGCGTGCAAGACGCGGCTGAAGGATTTAAAATTTCCAGTGATGTGCCGCGCATGACGCGGCACTGTTTTTCAGGGAAGTAAAACATTGGGATTATTAAAAAAATCACGTATTACGCACGCGCGTCCTAACGTACCTGCACTGGTTCAGGTGGCGGCGCTCGCCATTATTATGATCCGCTGCCTGGACGTGCTGATGATTCTCAACACCCTGGGCGTGCGCGGCATCGGTGAATTCATTCACCGCAGCGTGCAGACGTGGAATCTGACGCTGGTCTTTTTGAGCAGCCTAGTGCTGGTGTTTATCGAGATCTACTGCGCGTTTTCGCTGGTTAAAGGGCGCAACTGGGCGCGATGGGTCTATCTGCTGACGCAAATTACCGCCGCAAGCTATCTGTGGGCCGCCTCGCTGGGGTATGGCTACCCGGAGCTGTTCAGCATCGCCGGTGAATCCAAACGGGAGATCCTGCGCGCGCTATTTATGCAAAAACTGCCGGACATGCTGGTGCTTTTTCTACTCTTCGTTCCGGCTTCCAGTCGGAGATTCTTCCGCCTGCAATAATGTGTATAATCGCAGCCCTCGTGATATTTAAGGTTTTAATATGCAGTGCGCACTTTATGACGCAGGACGCTGCCGCTCCTGTCAGTGGATAGAACAGCCGGTCCCTCAACAGCTCACCGCCAAAATGGCCGACCTGCAACAGCTGCTGGCAGAACACGCGGTGGGCGAGTGGTGCGCACCCGTCAGCGGCCCTGAACAGGGTTTTCGCAATAAAGCCAAAATGGTGGTCAGCGGCAGCGTAGAAAAACCGCTGCTGGGGATGCTGCACCGCGACGGCACGCCGGAAGACTTAACCGACTGCCCGCTGTATCCCGACTCGTTTGAGCCTGTCTTTGCCGCACTGAAACCGTTTATCGCGCGGGCGGGCTTAACGCCCTACAGCGTGGCCCGCAAGCGCGGCGAGCTGAAATACCTTCTGCTAACGGAAAGCCAGAAAGACGGCGGCATGATGCTGCGCTTCGTGCTGCGCTCTGAAACCAAGCTGGAGCAGCTGCGCGCGGCGCTGCCGTGGCTGCAGGCGCAGCTTCCTCAGCTGAAGGTCATTACGGCAAACATTCAGCCCGTGCATATGGCAATCATGGAAGGGGAGAAAGAGATTTTCTTCACCGACCAGCACGCGCTGGCCGAAAGCTTCAATGGGGTGCCGCTGTGGATCCGCCCGCAAAGCTTCTTCCAGACCAACCCGACCGTGGCAAGCAGCCTGTACGCCGCCGCCCGCGACTGGGTTCGTGCGTTGAACGTTCACCACATGTGGGATCTCTTCTGCGGCGTGGGCGGTTTTGGCCTGCACTGCGCCACGCCGGAGATGCAGCTCACCGGCATTGAGATCTCTGCCGAAGCGATTGCCTGCGCGAAGCAGTCCGCCGCCGAGCTGGGGTTAACGAATCTGCACTTCCAGGCGCTCGACTCCACGCAGTTCGCGACCGGCCAGGGCAACGTGCCTGAGCTGGTGCTGGTCAACCCGCCGCGCCGCGGCATCGGCAATGCGCTGTGCGACTATCTGAGCCAGATGGCACCGGAATACATCATCTATTCCAGCTGCAACGCGCAGACCATGGCAAAAGACATTGCGCAACTACCGGGCTATCGCGTTGAACGCGTTCAGCTTTTTGATATGTTCCCGCACACCGCGCACTATGAAGTGCTGACGTTGCTCGTAAAATCTTAAACAAAATGTGAACTCTTCATCCCGGCGAAATCAGGTAAGCTTACGTCATAAGAAATGAATGAAGGCTTACCCATGAAGCAGATCCTGCTGGTGGAAGACGACCACGATATCGCGGCGCTTCTGCGACTCAATTTAGAAGACGAAGGCTATGCCATCACCCACGAACCCGACGGGGGCAAAGCCCTGCAGCGTCTTGAAGCTCAGACGTGGGACGCGGTGATCCTCGACCTGATGCTGCCCAGCGTTGACGGCCTGGAGATTTGCCGCCGCATCCGTCAGATGACGCGCTACCTGCCGGTGATCATCATCAGCGCCCGCAGCAGTGAAACCGACCGCATCACCGGGCTGGAAACCGGCGCCGATGACTATCTGGCAAAACCGTTCTCCGTGCAGGAGCTGATTGCGCGCATCAAAGCGCTGTTCCGTCGCCAGCAGGCGATGGGGCAGGCGCAAACCGACGGTCAAATTCAGGCTCACGGACTGACCATCGATCCGCTGGCGCGCAGCGTGCTGCTTCACGGCCAGGTGGTGGATCTCACCCCGCGCGAGTTCGAACTGCTCTACTTCTTTGCCCGTCATCCCGGCGAGGTGTTCTCCCGTCTGGCGCTGCTGGAGCAGGTCTGGGGCTACCAGCACGAAGGCTATGAGCACACCGTCAACACCCATATTAACCGCCTGCGCATCAAGATTGAGAAGGACGCCGCCGAGCCGGAGATTATTCGCACCGTCTGGGGCAAGGGCTACAAATTTGCGGAGCCAAATCATGATGCGCCGCTTTAGCCTGAGCCAGCGCCTGACGCTGCTCTTCATCCTGCTGATGATGCTCTGCGCCGCCGTCGCCTGCGTGGTACAGCTCTACAGCAGCATGCAGTACGGTAATGCGATGGTGCAGCGTTTGTCGGGCGGGCTGGCGCAGCAGATCGTTCAGCGCGAACCAATTCTGGACGCGCAGGGCAGGGTCGACAGCAGCGCGCTGAAACCGCTGTTTGGCCGGCTGATGACCTTTAATCCGAGCGTTGAGCTGTACGTTATCTCTCCTGACGGCGATATCCTCGCCGATGCCGCACCGCCGGGCCATATTCAGCGGCAAAAAATCGATCTGGCTCCGGTGCAGAGCTTCCTGAGCGGCACCGCCATGCCGGTTTTGGGCGACGATCCGCGCAGTCAAAATCAAAAAGTCTTTAGCGCCACGCCGCTGCGGCAGGACGGCGAGCTAAAAGGCTATCTGTACATTATTTTGCAGGGCGAGGAGTCAAATGCTCTTGCGGAGATGGCCTGGCATAAGGCGCTGTGGAGTACCGTCCTGTGGTCACTGCTGTGGGTCGCGCTGTTTGGCCTGCTGGCCGGTTTACTGGTCTGGTACTGGGTCACGCGCCCGGTTAAACAGCTGACGGTGGAGGTCGCCGGGCTGGAGCAGGACAGCATAAGCGCTATCAGACAGCTGGCGGCACAGACGCCGGACGCGGCGGCAAAAGATGAGGTGGCGATCCTGCGCAACAGTTTTATCGAGCTGACGCGCAAAATCACCCAGCAGTGGGATCGGCTGGCCGACAGCGATCGCCAGCGCCGGGAGTTTATCGCCAACATTTCGCACGATCTCCGCACGCCGCTGACCTCGCTGCTGGGCTATCTCGAAACCCTGTCGCTCAAATCCGCCACGCTGACGCCGCAGGAGCACCAGCAGTATCTCGTCACCGCTCTGCGCCAGGGACAAAAGGTCCGTCATCTTTCTCAGCAGCTGTTTGAGCTGGCGCGCCTGGAGTACGGCGGTATTAAACCCCAGCGCGAGCGGTTCGCGATGGGAGAGCTGATTTCCGACGTGGCGCAGAAGTTTGAGCTCACCGCCCGTACGCGAGAGGTCAACCTGCATATTGACGTGCCGGGGCCGCTGCCGCTGATAAACGCCGATGTGTCGATGATTGAACGCGTGGTGACCAACCTGCTGGATAACGCGATGCGCCATACGCCTGGCGGCGGGGAGATTCGCCTGGCGGTGTGGCAAGAAAATGAACGGCTGCAGGTTGAAGTCTCCGACAGCGGAGCGGGCGTGGATGCCTCGCTGCGCGACGATTTGTTCCAGCGGCCGTCGGCGCTCAATACTCAGGCGTCGAGAGAGAATCGCGGCGGGTTGGGGCTGCTGATTGTGAAACGGATGCTGGAGCTGCACGGGGGCGGGATCAGGCTGATGGAGTCGGCGAGCGGGGCACGGTTCAGGTTCTTTGTCCCACTCTGAGAAATTGCCGGGTGGCGGCTTCGCCTTACCCGGCCTACAGACTACCACCCCCGTAGGCCGAGCCACCCGGCAAAAAAATCTTACTGCGGGAACCACTGCTCGCTAATTTTCTGGTAAGTACCGTCTGCTTTAATCGCTTTCAGCGCACCGTTCAGTTTTTCCAGCAGGGCTTTGTTATCCGGACGTACCGCGATACCCAGACCCGTGCCGAAGTACTGTGGATCGGT
Organism: Enterobacter sp. N18-03635; assembly: GCF_004006055.1. NCBI lineage: Bacteria > Pseudomonadati > Pseudomonadota > Gammaproteobacteria > Enterobacterales > Enterobacteriaceae > Enterobacter > Enterobacter sp. N18-03635. The sequence goes on from NZ_CP034769.1 coordinate 1,462,497, forward strand.
CACTTTCTCGGTAGCCGTGCCCAGCTGCGGATTGGTTTTCAGCCACTCGTTCACCACGGCGGTATCGCCGAAGACGCCGTCGATACGGCCATTTTTCAGGTCGATAATCGCGTTCTGGTAGCTGTCATAGGCCACGGTTTTCACTTCAGGATGTTTGTCCTGCAGGTATTTCTGGTGCGTGGTGCCGTTTTCCATCCCGATGCGTTTGCCTTTCAGCTGATCGAATGAGGTATAAGCGCCTTTCTTCGCAATCACCACCGCCGAGTTGGCGTAGTACGGGTCGGTGAACGCGACCTGCTTGCTGCGCTCAGGCGTGATGTCCATCCCGGAGATCACCGCGTCGTATTTTTTGAACTTCAGCGACGGGATCAGGCTGTCAAAAGCATGGTTAGTAAAGGTGCAGTCGGCCTGCATCTGTTTGCACAGCGCTTTCGCCAGGTCGATATCGAAACCGACGATCTGGTTGCTGGCATCCAGCGACTCAAACGGCGGATAGGTGGCGGACACGCCGAAATTGATTTTTTCCGCAGCGGATGCGCCAGCGGCGAAGGTGGCGAGTAATGCGCCCAGAACTAACTTTTTCATTGTAATGCTCCCGTCTGTCTTATTGATGCGCCGTGTCTGCGGCCTGGATGTACAATGCCAGTTAATGAATTTATATGCAATAAAAATGATTAAGTATTATTTTTATCGCAAAAAAAAGCGGATAACCCATCAGGTTACCCGCTTCATGAATACCGTTTTATGCGCTTGCGTGGTTAATTCCTGCGCTCAAACGCCAGCGCTTTACGCTCGATCAGGCGCATCATCAGCGTCAGCAGACCGTTCACCACCAGATACACCACGCCCGCCGCGCCGAACACCATCACGTCATAGGTGCGCCCGTACAGCAGCTGTCCGTGACCCATCACTTCCATCAGGGTGATGGTGTAGGCCAGCGAGGTACTCTTGAATACCAGCACCACTTCGTTGGAATAGGAGGAGAGGGCGCGCTTAAAGGCGTACGGCAGCAGGATCGCCAGCGTGTCTTTCTTGCTCATGCCCAGCGCCCCGCAGGACTGCCACTGGCCTTCCGGGATGGCGCGGATCGCTCCGTAGAACAGCTGGGTGGTATAGGCCGCGCTGTTCAGCGAAAGGGCAATCAGGGCACACAGCCACGGCTCAGAGAGCAGATGCCAGATAACCGGATACTCCTGCAGCGACGGGAACTGGCCCGGGCCGTAGTAAATCAGGAAGATCTGCACCAGCAGCGGCGTACCGGTAAACAGGGTGATGTACCCGCGCACAATCCACACCAGCACCGGCGTTTTCAGCGTCAGGATGATGGTGAAGATAAGGGCCAGGATCAGCGCCACGATAATGGACGCCACGGTCAGCGTCAGGCTGGTGTGCAGCCCTTTCATCAACTCGGGAAAGTATTCAAGCATCAGCCTGGTCTCCGTTCAAAGCGCGTCGCTCGCAGGTCAATACGCTTGAGGATGTACTGACTGAGTAACGTGATCACCAGGTAGATCGCCGCCGCCACAATGTACCAGGTAAACGGCTCCTGGGTACGGGTGGCGATGCTTTTGGTTTGCAGCATCAAATCGTTAACGCTAATCAGGCTCACCAGCGCGGTATCTTTCAGCAGCACCAGCCACTGGTTGCCGAGCCCCGGCAGGGCATGGCGCCACATCTGCGGCATCACCAGACGGAAGAAGATGGCGGATTTCGATAAGCCTAACGCCTGACCCGATTCCCATTGTCCCTGCGGCACGGCTTTCAGCGCACCGCGCAGGGTTTGCGACGCGTACGCGGAGTAGAGCAGGGAGAGGGCAATCACCCCGCACAGGAACGGGCTGACGTCGAAGTTGTCGATCTGCATCTGCACAGGGATCTGCGCAAAGCCAAGATTGATCGTGAAGCCGTCCGACAGCGTGAGCAGCAGCTGTGAGGAGCCGAAATAGATAAACAGGACCACCAGAATTTCCGGTAGCCCACGCAGCACGGTGACCAGCGCGGAGCCTGTCCAGGCGACGGGGAACCATTTCGCGGATTCCCACACCGCAAAGAACATCGCCAGCACGAGGCCGATAATCAGTGCGCAAACGGCAAGGCCGACGGTCATCCCGGCGGCGCTTGCTAAAGGAAAAATTTCATTCATCAGGAATTACTTCTGGAACCATTTTTTGTAGATGGTTTCGTAGGTGCCGTCTTTCTTCACTTTTTCCAGCGCAGCGTTGAATTTCTGCTGCAGCTCAGTGTTGCCCTGACGAACGGCAATCCCCAGACCGGTACCGAAGTAATCCTTATCGGTCACTTTGTCGCCCACTGGCGCCAGCTTGTCGTTGGCTTTCAGCCACTCGGTCACGACAGCGGTATCGCCAAATACGCCGTCGATACGGCCATTTTGCAGATCCAGCTTCGCGTTCTGGTAGCTGTCATACGGAACGGTGGTGATTTCCGGATGCTTATCCATGATGAATTTCTGGTGCGTGGTGCCGTTCTGCACGCCCACTTTTTTGCCTTTCAGCTGATCGACAGAGGTGAATTTGCCTTTCTGACCAATGAACAGGGCAGAGTTGTCGTAGTAAGGGGTGGTGAACAGCACCTGCTTTTCACGCTCCGGGGTGATGTCCATACCGGCCATCACGGCGTCGATACGGCGGAACTTCAGGCTTGGGATCAGGCTGTCGAACGCCTGGTTGCTGAAGGTACAGGTCGCATCGATCTCTTTACACAGGGCGTTAGCCAGATCCACGTCGAAGCCAACAATTTTGTTGTTCGCATCGATGGACTCAAACGGAGGGTAAGAGGCTTCCGTAGCAAAACGAATGGTCTGAGCTGCGGTAGCGGAAAGGGTAACGCCAGCAAGCAGCACGGCAAGTAATACTTTTTTCATTATATTTCCCCTGACACAATCAATGAGATAAATAGTTTTTGAAGGCATCGGTTTGCGGGTTAGCGAAGCAGCTCGCATCACCTTGCTCAACGATATACCCGTTTTCCATGTAGACCACACGGCTGGCGGTTTTGCGCGCCACTTCCACTTCATGGGTGACGATAACCTGCGTAATGTTGGTTTCCGCCAGCTCGCGAATGATGCTCACGATCTGGGCGGTGATTTCCGGATCCAGCGCCGCGGTCGGTTCATCAAACAGCAGTACCGCGGGCTCCATCATCAGCGCACGGGCAATGGCCACGCGCTGCTGCTGACCACCGGACAGGTGCAGCGGGTAGCGGTCGCTGTAGGGCTTAAGGCGCAGACGCTCCAGCAGCTTTTCGGCACGGGCGATCGCCTGATCCTTGCTTAACCCCAGCACGCGGCACGGGGCTTCAATCAGGTTCTGCAGCACGGTCAGGTGCGGCCAGAGATTGTATTGCTGGAAGACCATGCCGACGTTTTGACGCAGCTCGCGAATCGCTTTATCAGACGGCGTCTTCGCGAAATCAAAGTGGTTACCGGCAATCGCCAGCGTACCTGAACGGGGCATTTCAAGCAGATTAAGGACGCGCAGAAGGGAGCTTTTGCCTGCACCGCTTGGGCCAAGCAAAACCAGCGTTTCGCCTTCCGGGCAGTTCAGCGTGATGTCAAACAGCGCCTGGTGTGCGCCGTAGAAGCAGTTAATGCCGTTTAGTTTAATACTCATCGGGGCAGTCTTTACTCATCCAGGCAATCTATAGCAATTGAGGCCGCAGATAGTACCGTTGACAGAATAGTTATGCAATATTTCTGCGTTAAAAGTTAAATATAACCCGTATTTCCTCTTAAACATAGCACAAAATAGCGAACGGCAAGGTCGGCGAGTATAAATGTCGGCATTCCGCAAGAAATGCCGCACATTTTACGGGGGTTACCAGGTTATATCGGCGGGTTTAGCGATTTTCAATCGACTGGCGCAGCGTGCCTGCCGGGGCATGAACGCTGCCGCCCACGTAGCGCACGTCGTCTACCGCCCAGCACTGTCCTTCACGGATCATCAGCACTTCATCCTGCCAGGTTTGGGTTCCCTGCGTCAGCTTCACGCGCAGCGGAATATTGCGGGCATCCGTGTTCGGAATGGTTGACGCGCTCGCCACTTCGGCGCTGTCCGGCAGCGTGGCGCGGCTGGAGAACGGATCGGATTTCAGCAGGGCGTTATGCTGCGGATCGCGGGTGGCATCGTTAAGCAGTTTTGCCAGACCATCGCTCAGATACGGGCGCAGGCCGGTGAGATCGTTGCTGCGGTGCTGAATGCGATAATCATAGAACTGCTGCGCCACGGTGTCCGGGCCACCCTCAATGCAGGGGCCGCTGCGTGTACCGATATCCTTAAAGGCAGGCGTGACCGTGGTGGTACAGGCGCTGAGGACCAGCGCGCAGGGCACTAAAAGTGTTAAAGCTGAATAGCGCATGTTGATTTCCTTATTTATTAACTATCCTTTCAATCATAGCGTAACGAACCGATAATGCTGTGCCTAAGGCATTGAACGCTAAAGAAGGAGAGAAACCATGCAGTTTTCAACAACGCCAACCCTGGAAGGGCAGACCATCACCGAGTACTGCGGCGTGGTCACCGGTGAAGCGATTCTCGGTGCCAATATCTTCCGTGACTTTTTTGCCGGCATCCGCGATATCGTTGGCGGCCGCTCGGGAGCATATGAAAAAGAGCTGCGTAAAGCGCGTGAAATCGCCTTTAAAGAGCTTGGCGAGCAGGCGGAAGCCCTCGGCGCTGATGCGGTCGTGGGGATTGATATCGACTACGAAACGGTCGGGAAAGATGGCAGCATGCTGATGGTGAGCGTAAGCGGTACGGCGGTGAAAACCCTGAGATGAGGCGTTCGTTTGCCGCGCTCCTGCTGGCGTTGCTGCTGGCAGGATGCGCCACGGAAAAAGGGGTTATCGACAAAGGCGCCTACGAGCTGGATACGCGTCATCAGGCTCAGGCGGCTTATCCGCGCATCAAGGTGCTGGTGATCCACTACACCGCGGATGATTTTGACAGCTCGCTGGCCACGCTGACGGATAAAAACGTCAGCTCTCACTATTTGATCCCTGCCAGGCCTCCCGCACCGGACGGTAAGCCGCGCATCTGGCAGCTGGTACCCGAGAGCGAACTGGCCTGGCATGCGGGCATCAGCTTCTGGCGCGGCACCAACCGCATCAATGATACGTCTGTCGGCATTGAGCTGGAGAACCGTGGCTGGCAAAAAACGTCGGGCGTTAAGCGCTTTACCCCTTTTGAGCCAGCGCAGATTGCGGCGCTGGTGCCGCTCGCCAAAGACATTATCACCCGCTACAACATCAAACCTGAAAATGTGGTGGCCCATTCTGATATTGCCCCGCAGCGCAAAGACGATCCCGGCCCGCTGTTCCCCTGGCGTCAGCTGGCGCTGCAGGGGATTGGCGCATGGCCCGACCCGGCGCGGGTGGCGTTTTACCTGAACGGCAAGCCGCGAGATGAGCTTGTGGAGCCGAAGGTGCTGCTCGATCTGCTGGCGCGCTACGGCTATGAGGTGACCGATAACATGACGAACGCACAGCAGAAGCGCGTGATCGTCGCGTTTCAGATGCATTTTCGCCCGGCGCGCTGGGACGGCGTGGCCGATCGCGAAACGCTGGCAATCGCGGAGGCGCTGTTAGAGCGCTACGGGCAGGGGTAATCCCTCGGGTTACCCGACTCCACTTTTACACGGTCTCCTTTTGGACTAATTTTCTAATCACATTTGCGGCGTAAATGTTTTATAGTTTCCTCAGTCGAAATTACTCGCAAACGTGGTTGACAATCTATCAGCACGGCAAATAAGAAATAGGGATGTGCTAGCGTCTTAGCCTGGCTTAGCTTTACTTTACATTTATTAAATGGACTACGCATTTTTGCGCTGTGATTGCACACGTTCACCTTTTTCAATTTAATATTAATGGGTATAACTATGTTAAGTATCTACAGTAAAAATAGCCGTCCACAAGAAGAACTTGACGCCATTATCGCGGCAACTGAAGGTTTTGAAGAAAGAACCTTACGCAAATGGCAGCGTATCAGTACCGAGAACAACGAAGATATCCATTTTATCATTAGCGGTGAAGTTGAATTCCGCCGCAAGTCGGATGAACTGTGTGTATTCACCTTACAGAATAAATGTATTTTCGGTCTCTCCTCTATTTATTACAATTCAGCGCATATGTACGGTCTGGTGCGTGCAAATACCGTGGTGCGCACTATTAAAAAGGATGATTTTTTCCGTCTGATGAGCGAAAAAAACCTGTGGGAAGCCTTGAGTAAAGTCCTCTCCTGGTATATTTGCCTGCTCAGCAAGCGTGACGAAGTGTTGGTCGCCCGTAGCGCGTACTCGATTGTTCGCGAGTTCTTGCTGGAAATTAACGAACTGATGGTACATCATCAGCGCGATATCAATGTTTACGACTATATTCAGGAATATACCAGTCTGGCCCGGAGTACCATTATTAAAATCCTCGCAGACCTGAAAAAAGGTAATTATATCCAGGTTGATAAAGGTCGTCTTATGTATTTGTCGACGTTGCCGGAAAAATATTAATCGCTTCTCACCCCCTTTTTAATTGAAAGGGGGGCTATGTTTAAGTGTATTATTTGCCTGCGTTCCTGCCGCGGTTTCCTCAACGGGGGGGGCGGGTATTTTTCCCTGCGAATAATCTTTCTCCTGCTCTTTTAACGCCTTCATCAATAATGCTTTGATAGCCCCGTCATCAACTGTGTGACCGGTATTATCCTGTTCGGGAATAGCAGAATTGTTCATTTCTGTTCCCGGCAATGTATCCCGGGAAATATCACGCGGTACTTCACCGTCGGGCGCCTGCTGCCAGTCGGCATCGCCGCTATCAATTGGCATCTCCTGCAGTGGCGGCATCTCTTTTGTCATCGGTTCTTGCTTTGGTTCAGGCCGCGGGAACGGTTTACTGACATAGACGTAATGCATATCCGATAGCTTCGTTTCTGGCCTGACGGCGCTCGCTTTTATTGGCTCAGGTACCGGATGACGAAGATCCCAGTAGATATGTGCGTAAAGTCCCGCGGCGATCGTCATCACTATCCCCATCAACCAGATCAGGGTGGCAAAGACCGCTTTTTTCAGCGAGGGGCGCCGGTAAGAAAACCAGACCGGTGCGTTCAGGGTATAGCTGCGCTGGGCAGCCAGAGTAATCGTGGACATTATGAATGCTTCTCCTGCGCGGTGGGGGTCGCAGATATATTTGCGGACTGAATAAGCACGCTTGGCGTAGTCCTGGTTTCACGCATTAACTGCATCAATGTATCTTCACCCGCAATCCCGTCCACATGCAGATGCATTTTCTGCTGAAACTCGCGGGTACGTTGCATTAGTTCCGCCGTCCACACCTTTGCGTGGGTTTCGGGCAGATTCAGCGCCAGGCTAAGCTGCTGATCCATCCAGCCCAAATCTTTGACGCTACTTTCGGCGCTCACGGCATCTTTCCCCTGCGGCGTAAGGCGGTGCAATAGGGTGTAATTGCCCGTTGCATGCTGGTTAAACCATCTGCGGCTCACCTGCCAGGTGCGATTATTCATCAGCAGATCCAGCGAGTTATCATCTACTCTGGCCACCACGGCATAGTTCAGGTGATCGCCCGTTTTGATCTCGCCGATCCAAGGGTAACCCTCTTTTGCCAACTCCTCGACCGGAGCGCTGCCCTCCTTACACATCAGGTTGACCCGCCCGGCGTTCTGGCAGAGCGCCTCTTCCATCGTGGCGTCATAACCCCACATGGTATAAAGCTGATGCATCGCATCGGGCTTGTTCACCACTTCATTATCAATAACCGGCACCACTGGGGCGTCGGTTTTTGGCGTCTGCGGTTTCCAGCTGGCCATCACGGGCAGCTGTACCGGCAGTCTGGCGGTAATGGCGGGCATCAATGTCCAGCCGCAGGCTGCAAACAGTACAGAGGCAAAAAGGCCCATAACGGCAAGGCGTTTGCCCTTCGGTTTTGCCGGCAGAACTTCTCCTGCAGCGAGGCGCAGATGGCGCGGCGATACCTGCGCTGAACGTTCGGTCCAGGCGGCGAGCATCGCAAGGTGCGCCAGCTCGTTGAGTTTACTTACCTGTCCTTTGGTCAGAACATGCATCTTGCGCACGCGGGCCCGGGTGAACGGCGTCGCGTCGCTGCCATGCGCTTCACACTGGGCCTGAACATAGCTCATGGACTCGCGGCAGGTGAGGGGCCGGAGCGTGTGATGCGTATGAAGAGATTCACGCAACCCGGACTGCTGGAGGGCGGCTTCCTGGTCGGCCGATCCCATCAGCACAACCGACAGAGGCACATCCAGCTCCTGCGCGCGGGTTAACAACACGGACAGTGCGTCATGGCAATTCGCTTTCATCGACTGAATATGCGAGATGACCAGCACTTTACGTGAGGTTTTGCGGGACAACATCTCGTCCTGCCACTGACGCAGCACAGCATCAATAGCCTGGATCCGGGTTTTGCTCTCTTTAGTGGTGGTGTTGAGTTTATAGAGCAGGCCGCTGGCGCTGAGTTTCGGGAAGGCGTTAATGGCAATCAGCGTGCCGTCATGCTTTTTAAGCGCATCGCAAAACTGCGAGGTGAGATAGCTGTCGTCGCTAAAGAGCGCAGTAACGCCTGTTGTCTGGCACTTCTCTTTCAGCAAACCGAACACATCCTGATGATACGGAACAAAAAAATCACCTGGCATCCGGCTGATAGTCCGGAAAGGCTGGGTAGTGAAATTAAAATGGCGCATATACATAGCGTATTACCGTCTCTTTCATTCATAACAAGGAGACGGAAAAGTAAAGGATACAGGCGGAAGGGGCAATTTGAATGCAGGATAAAAATATTCGGCCTGCGCTTCTAACATAGGTTTATTTAACGTTCAATCTTTTTCTAAATTATTGTTGGCGGAAGTATAAATGGGCGGGGGAGAGGGAACGCATTAGTATTTACGCCACTTACTCATACAGCCCTGTGCTGTGAATTACTGACTGGCAGAAAGGCTCGTTAAAAAATGCGGATGTCATTTGTTAATCAATTGATTATGCCCTGCGTCATGTTTGTGCTGCTCATTTTCTGCGGCCAGCAAGGGTATATGGTTTATAAAGATTATAAGAAAGTTACGAACAGATTGTCTGATCCAAAGCAGAAGATGCAAAAAAAAAGTCATGATGAAACTCAGTTTGTACTTTTTACGCCGGCGGTGATGCCAGAGAAACAGCCAGCGGCGTTGAAAAAGCCGCTCAGTGCGGAAATCGAAGGTATTCTCAGCAGCGACGAAGCCTGGCTGTCCTTTGCGGTGATAAAAACCCCCTCCGGACAAAAGAGCTATCGCGAGGGCGAAATGCTCGCCGGTTTTGACAATGCCTATATTGCCGAAATTCATCCAGATAATGTGGTGGTGAATTATGAAGGCGCACCGCAGGTTATTTCACTTAAAAAACCAGACTATTTTAAAGGCGGCGTTGACAGCGGCCCGGTAACCAAATCGAAGAAAGATGCAGGATTGGATAATCTGCATCTGGATGATTACCTGGTGTTAAAACCATTAATCGAGAAAGGCCAGCTGGAAGGCTACAACATTAATCCACGCAATGCGTCTCCTTTCTACAGCCATGCTGGCCTGGAAAAAGGTGATGTAGTGGTAAAAGTTGACGATGTGGATATGACTAAAGAGGCGCAGGCAAAAGAGATCGTTGCCCGCTGGTCAAAAATGAAAGAGGCGGATGTCATTATTCGGCGTCACGCTCACCTTGAAAATATTCGGGTCAATGTTCTAAACAATTAATAAGTGTACAGACATGAAGAAATTTCCATGGGCGTGCGTAGCGCTGACCGCATTGTCATTATATTCCGGTTCGCTGTTCGCGGCGAACTTTAGCGCCAGTTTTAAAAATACCGATGTCCGCGAATTTATCGATACCGTCGGGCGTAACCTCAATAAAACCATTCTGGTCGATCCTTCTGTTCAGGGAACGGTGTCGGTCCGTACCTACAACGTGCTGACGGAAGAGGAATATTATCAGTTCTTCCTGAGCGTGCTGGATCTCTATGGTCTGTCGGTGATCCCGATGGATAACGGGATGGTGAAAGTCGTGCGCTCTTCGGTGGCCCGCATGTCGGGCGCACCGATTGCCGACAGCAAAAACCCCGGCAAAGGCGATGAAATCATCACCCGCGTGGTGCGAATGGAGAACGTCCCGGTACGTGAGCTGGCCCCCCTGTTGCGTCAGTTAAACGACGCCTCCGGCATCGGCAACGTGGTCCATTTTGAACCGTCAAATGTGCTGTTGTTAACCGGCAAAGCCTCGGTGGTTAACCGCCTGGTCGATCTGGTACAGCGTGTGGATCAAAGCGGCGTCCAGCGCCGTGAAATCGTGCCACTGCGTTTTGCCTCGGCCAAAGATCTTTCTGACATGTTGAACAATCTCAACAACGAAGAGCAGAAAGGGCAAAACGCCCCGCAGCTGGCGACCAAAGTGGTCGCCGACGATGAAACCAACAGCCTGGTGATTAGCGGCAGCCCGGACGCGCGTCAGCGCACCCGGATGCTGATCTCCCAGCTCGATCGCGAGCAGAACAACGAGGGCAACACCCGCGTCTTCTACCTGAAATACGCCAATGCCAGCAAAGTGGTGCCGGTGCTGACGGGGATCGGAGAGCAATTGAAAGATAAAGCGGGCGGCGGCAAGAGCAAAGCCGCGCCTATGGCAGGCGATCTGAATATTAGCGCCGACGAGTCTACCAATTCGCTGGTGATCACCGCCCAGCCAAACGTCATGAACTCGCTGGAAAAAGTGATCGATAAGCTGGATATCCGCCGTCCGCAGGTACTGGTGGAGGCGATCATCGCCGAAGTTCAGGACGGTAACGGTCTGGATCTTGGCGTGCAGTGGACCGGTAAACACGGTGGGGTTCAGTTTGGTTCGACCGGTTTGCCGATTAGCCAGATCAAGAAGTCAAAAGTCATTGGCAGCTATACGGGCCTGGCGACCGGTTTCTTTAACGGCGACTTTGGCGCGTTGATGACGGCGCTGTCCACTAACGGCAAAAACGATATTCTGTCGACACCGAGCGTGGTGACGCTGGATAACAAAGAGGCGTCGTTCAACGTCGGTCAGGATGTACCGGTACTCTCCGGTTCGCAGACCACCAGCGGCGATAACGTGTTTAACTCGGTGGAACGTAAAACCGTCGGTACTAAGCTGAAAATCGTACCGCAGATCAACGATGGCGACATGATCCACCTGAAGATCGAGCAGGAAGTTTCCAGCGTGGATAACACCTCGACGGCCGATGCCAGCCTGGGCCCAACGTTCAACACCCGCACCATCAATAACGAAGTGATGGTCCACAGCGGACAGACGGTGGTACTGGGAGGTTTGATGGAAAACGTCACCAAACAGTCGGTCTCGAAAGTGCCGTTGTTGGGCGATATTCCGGTCGTGGGGCAGTTGTTCCGCTATACCTCGCAGGACAGCGCCAAACGTAATCTGATGGTGTTTATCCACACCACCGTACTGCGCGACGACGACAACTACAGCGCGACGTCGAAAGAGAAATACGATCAGATCCAGGCGCGTCAGCACCAGCGTATGGAAGAGCACAAGCTGGGCATTGTAGAGAATTCTGATTCCCCGATGCTGCCGGCCTATCCGTCCCAGAGCCACGCCGCGCCGGTGAGCGCCAGTGCGCCGGTGTCGTCCCGCAACCCGTTTAAAGAGTAAGGCGGACGCGACATGACTGAGATGAGTAATGCGCTCTGTACCAGCACCTGGGCGAAAGAGAACGGGGTCCTGTTCTATAACGATGAGGTTTATATCCGCGAGGATGCGCATGCGTATGCCCTGCTGGAGATGCGCCGCGTGCTGGGGCGCTCCTATGCCCCGACGATCCTGACGGCGGAAGCGTTTGACGAACTGCTGACCAAAATCTGGCAGCAGAACAGCGGCGTCTCGCAGCAGCTGGTGGACGACATGGACGCCGATATTGACCTGATGGCGTTAACCGAGGAGATCCCTGACAACGAAGATCTGCTTGATAACGACGAGAACTCGCCGGTGATCCGCCTGATCAACGCCATTATGGGCGAAGCGGTGAAAGAGGGGGCCTCCGATATTCATATCGAGACCTTCGAGCGCACCCTGAGCATTCGTTTTCGCGTTGACGGCGTGCTGCGTCCGGTGCTGCAGCCGGCGCGCAAGCTCGCGCCGCTGCTGGTGTCGCGTATCAAAGTGATGTCCAAACTGGATATCGCCGAAAAACGTCTCCCCCAGGACGGTCGTATTTCGCTGCGCATTGGTCGTAAGGCTATTGACGTGCGTGTCTCCACTATTCCGTCTCAGTACGGAGAACGCGTGGTGATGCGTCTGCTGGATAAAAGCAACCTTAAGCCGGACATCAACAAGCTCGGTCTGATTGACGAAGAGCTGGTGAAGTTAAAGGGACTGATTGAACGTCCGCACGGCATCATCCTGGTGACCGGCCCGACCGGTTCGGGGAAAAGTACCACCCTGTACGCGCTGCTGTCGGCGCTTAACGGTCATGAACGCAACATTCTGACCGTAGAAGATCCGATCGAGTATGAACTGGAAGGGGTAGGACAGACCCAGGTCAACCCGCGCGTGGATATGACCTTTGCACGCGGGCTGCGCGCCATTCTGCGCCAGGATCCGGACGTGGTAATGATCGGGGAAATTCGTGACGGTGAAACCGCGCAAATCGCGGTGCAGGCGTCGCTCACCGGTCACCTGGTAATGTCTACGCTGCACACCAACAGTGCGGCGGGCGCCATTACCCGTCTGCGTGATATGGGACTGGAGTCTTTTTTAATTGGTTCGTCGCTGCTTGGCGTCATTGCCCAGCGTCTGGTACGTCGGCTGTGTCCACACTGCCGCACGACCAGTCCGCTGGATGACAATGAGAAAGCGCTGTTCACCTTTATGGAAACGCCACCGAAAGCGATTTATCGCGCCGTGGGTTGCGAACAGTGTCGCCAGAGCGGCTACCAGGGACGCGCAGGCATCCATGAATTTCTGGTGGTCGACAGCGCCATGCGCCGTGCGATCCATGAAGATAAAGATGAGATGTCCATCGAAACGCAGCTTTTCAAAGAGGCATACAGCCTGCGTGAAAACGGTCTGCTGAAGGTGATCTCCGGCGTGACCTCGCTGGAAGAGGTGATGCGCGTCACCGCCGAGCGCGGAGGGGATGCGTAATGGCCTGGTATGCGTGGTCCGCGACGGACGCCGCCGGAAAAACCCAGCGCGGCAACCTGCAGGCCGAAGGGCCAAAGCAGGTGCGCCAGATGCTGCGCGAACAAAAGCTGATACCGGTGAATATCTCCCCAACCAGCGATCCGGCGGCGGGGAAAAACGCCCGTAAAGGGGCAAAACTGTCGATTCCGGTGCTGTCGATGTTTACCCGACAGCTTGCGACGCTGGTCAATGCCGCGCTGCCGCTGGAGAGTGCGCTGGAGGCAATTGCGAAGCAGACGGAAGATAAAACCCTGGCGGCGATGGTGACCGAGATCCGCGACAAGATCGTGGAAGGCCACACGCTGTTCGACGCCTTCAGCCAGTTTCCGCGCAGCTTCGATAAGCTCTACTGCACCCTGGTGATGGCCGGTGAAAAGACCGGTCATCTCGGGGGCGTGCTGGAAAAGCTCGCCGAATACAACGAGCAGCGCCAGAAGATGAAAAGCAAGCTCACCCAGGCGATGGTGTACCCCATCACCCTGACGGTAGTGGCGATCGCGGTGATCTCCATTCTGCTAGTCGCCGTGGTGCCGCAGGTCATCGACCAGTTCACCCATATGAAACAAGAACTGCCGGTGACCACCCGCACGCTGATTGCGGTGAGCGACTTTCTACAGGCCTGGGGCATCGTTATCGCCGGCGGCCTGTTCGGGGCGTCGGCGAGCTTTAAATTTTGGATAAAAAAAGAAAAGAACCGATTTGTTTATCATCGGTGGCTGTTGCTAAATTCACCGCTGAAAAAACTGGTCTGCGCCATCAACAGCGCGCGCTACATCCGCACGCTGAGTATTTTGCAGGCCAGCAGCGTTCCGCTGCTGGAAGGGATGTATATCGCGATGGACGGGATAGAAAACCTCTATGCCCGGCAGGTGCTTGAGCAGGCGGCGGACACCGTGCGTCAGGGGGCATCTCTCTACAACGCGCTGGAACAGGCGAAAATCTTCCCACCCACCATGCTTTACATGGTGGCCTCCGGGGAGGAGAGCGGCGAGCTGGGCTCGTTGATGGATCGCGCGGCGGAAAACCAGGAATCTGCATTACAGCATCGAATTACTTTAACGCTGTCGGTATTTGAACCGGCACTGGTAGTAACTATGGCGACCGTTGTTTTATTTATCGTTCTTTCAATATTACAACCGCTTCTTCAACTTAATAATATGGTGGGTTAATCATGTCTTTGAAAAAGAATAGCCTGAAGCGTCAGGCGGGATTCACGCTGCTCGAATTAATGGTAGTTATCGTTATTCTCGGTGTGCTGGCCAGTATGGTGGTGCCTAATTTAATGGGCAATAAAGAAAAAGCCGATATTCAGAAAGCGACCAGCGATATTGTGGCGCTGGAAGGTTCGCTGGATATGTACAAACTCGACAACCATCGCTATCCGACCACCGAGCAGGGGTTGCAGGCGCTGGTGACCAAACCTGAAATTGCGCCCATTCCGAAAGGCTACCGTGACGACGGCTATATTCGCCGTCTGCCGCAGGATCCATGGGGCAATGACTATATTCTGGTCAGCCCGGGAGAGCATGGCGCTGTCGATATTTTCTCAGCCGGCCCGGATGGAGAAGCGAATACTGGCGACGATATCAGCAACTGGTCTTTTGATAAAAAAGATAAGTAATGAATAAGCAACGTGGATTTACCCTGCTGGAAATTATCGTGGCGCTGGTGATATTCGCCCTGAGCGCCATGATGGTGGTCACCACCATTCCATCACGCAGCGGCGCAGATACATTTGGTAAGCAGCTAAAATCCCTCGTTGAATATGGTTCTGACCGTGCGGTAATGGACGGAAATATTGTCGGGCTGGTGATGACCTCCTCAGAATTTGAACTGGTGACACAGGTTGGAAATAACGGCGAACGTCACTGGGCACCGCTAAAGGCGGGACGGATCGCGACCCGCGGCGAGTTTCCTGAGGAGATGCACGTCTCCCTCTCGCCGCGAACGCTGGCGGCCACGCTGGACGATGAACCGCAAATCATTTTTTTGCCGGACGGCGAGCTGAGCCGCTTCACGCTCAGTCTTGAAAGCCTTGATAAAAAGCAGCGCTTTCACGTGACGTCACAGGGCTCTGTTCCCGTGGTGGTGGAAAACGATGACTAAACGCAAAACCAAAGAGCAGGGGATGACCCTGCTGGAAGTGATGGTGGCGCTGGTGATTTTCTCCACCGCGGCGCTGGCGCTGATGAACTCCGTCACCCTGAACGTGCGCTTTACCCACAGCCTGTCGGAAACACTGCAGGCCGGCTGGGTGGCGGAAAATCTACTGGCACAAGCTCAGCTTGCTCAGACCGATTTTCCGGATGCCGAGCAGGTGGGTACCGAAACCATGGGCGGACAAACCTGGACCTGGCATATCCAGCGGGTAAAAACCGCCGAAAATACCTTTGCCGATGAGGTAAGGGTTTACAGCGAAGGAAGCGATGCGCAACCGGTGGTGGCACTTCAGCTCGACGAACCGGAGGTGGATCGTGAGTAAGGCGCAGCGTCAGCAGGGCTTTACCCTGCTGGAAATTATGATTGCGCTGGCCATCTTCGCGGTGATCAGCATTCTCGCCTGGCAAATTCTTGACGGTGCGATGCGCACCTCGACGGCCAGCGACGAGGCGGCGACAAAAGTGACGGCGCTTCAGCGCACGTACAATCTGCTCTCGCGTGACTTTTATCAGCAGCAGGCGCGCGCGCCGCGCAACAGCGGCGAGGTGTTCGTTCAGCAGCAGAATGGTCTGGAAATGACAACCCTTAACGGCATCAGCGGTCAGGTGCAGCTAGAGCGGGTGAGCTGGACGTTAAAGGACAAGCGCCTGTGGCGCAACGTCTGGGCTGCTATCGATGGTCCCGCCAGCGCGCAGCCGGAAGAAGTGCCGATTCTGAACGATGTGAAAGCGATGAAATGGCGTTTCTGGCACGAAGGCTGGCAGGAGAAATGGACCGACATCGCCCATCAGCCTGATGGCGTTGAGCTGAATCTGACTATGGAAAACGGCGAAACCTGGCGCTGGGTTTTTATCACTCCCGGCGATATGCCCGAGATCCAGACCGCGCCAAAAGAGACGAATGCGGACCCGGCGCAGCCGGCAGCGGAGAATGCGGCGCAACCCGTAACCAACCCGCAGCCCGATACGGCAGCACAACCAGGAGTGAGTTCATGAGCGGCAAACCTGCGCGGAAAGAGCGTGGCGTGGCGCTACTGGTGGTCCTGATCCTGCTGGTGATGATGTCCGCCCTGGCGGCGAAAATCAGTCAGCAGTTCTGCCGCCACCTGCAAAAAACGCATTATCAGGTCAGCCAGCAGACGCTGCGCTGGGCCATTGCCCGTCAACAGAAGGTACTGGAAAACGTACTGCAGAAAGCGGCCAGTTCAGAAGGGGCGGGGCTTTCGCCGAGAGGTGACTGGGCCCAGCCCCTGGAAACCCACGGGGATAATTACACCGTGGTGAGTCAGGTGGAGGATGCCCGGACCTGCTTTAACGTCAATAGTCTGTTGGCCGTTGACGAGGCGCCAGCGGCCCCGGCTGACGCCACTGCGCTGCCGAAAAAACCGGTCAAAGAGCAGATTGTCGAACAGCTGCTGGCAGAAAGCGGAGTCGGTACGCTGGCGACAGAAGAGATTTACCAGCAACTGGTGGATTATCTTGACGCCGACGACGTGACGGCGAAACAGAGCCAGGAGGCCGATGCCTGGGCGAGCGTGACGCCCGCCCGTGGTCCGGCGAATCAAATGATGCGCACCATCAATGAAATCCGACTGCTGCCCGCCTTTCCGCAGGCCGCGTGGCCGAAGGTCAGCAAACTGCTGTGCGCCTTGCCGGATACGGATGGCACCATAAATGTGAATACCTTAACACGAGAACAGTCGCCGCTGCTGGCGGCGGTTTTTACCGGCGTGTTAAACACGGACGATGCTGCTCGCCTGATCGATTCACGTCCGGAAGAGGGCTGGGAGTCGCTGGAGGCATTCAGCAAAGTGCTGGAGAGCAACTATCCGCAGACCAAAGATATCCTGGCGCAGATTCAGGACAGGGTTGCGGTCAACAGTCGCTATTTTCGGGTGGATACCACCGGCAATACCGATGATTTAACGCTGCGCGTCGTCAGCCAGCTTCACGTTGACAGTGAGGCGGGCAAGGTCGTTACCTGGCAACGCCGCTACCGAATGGTTGAATAAGATAAGTAGAAGATGATGAAAAAGGTGCTTTTTATTCGTCCCGATACCCGTGAGGACGGCAAAATTTGGTGGTGTGAATCCGGTAACGATCGGGTGGAATATCTGACGGGCTGGAGCGCACTGAGCGAACTTTCCTGCCATCCGCTTTCTCAGCAGGTGTGCCTTTTGCTGCCGGCGAGCGAGACGATCTTTCGTCATTTTACCCTGCCGAAAAAAGGTCTTTCAGCCCAGACGGCGCAGTTCTCGTGGATGGCGGAAGAGACATTGCTCGGCGAGGTGGAGACGCTGCACTGGACGGTGCTGAACAAAAAGGGGCCAGAAGTGGATGCCGTGGCCATCGACGCTGAACGTCTGCGCCACTGGCTTGAGCTGTTCGCTCAGGCGGGGCTCACGGTGGTCCAGGCGCTGCCGGATGCCTGGCTGCTGCCGGTGAGCGAAGGGGGTACTACGCTGGTGAGCCTGGAAGAGAGCTACTGGCTGCGTTTTTCTCCCAGCAGCGCTGGCGAAGCCGATGCGGTCCTGCTGCCGCTGCTGTTGAGTAAATGCCCGACGGGTGAGGTGTGCTGCTATGGCGATGCGCCGCAGGAGGTACAGGTGGATGAACTGCTGGCGTGGCAGCATCCGCTGGTGTTGATCCAGCCCCAGTGGCAGGGCTGTCGTATCAACATGCTGCACGGGGAGTTTTCCGGGCGCAGCGCCAGCGGTCCGCGTTTTCGCCACGCGAAAACGGCCCTCGCTGCGGCGGCGCTGGTTTGCGTCGGCCTGCTGATCGGCCCCCGCGTTGGTATGGCGTTGATGCTCACTCACCAGCAAAACGAGATCCACCGTGAGATGACCACCGTAGCGCAGCACTATTTCCCGACCCTGCGCCAGACCAGCAACCTGAAGTATTACATCGGGCAGAATATCAGCAAGGCGAAGAAAGGGATCTTCCTGCAACTCGAAGCGCTGAATCAAATCAAGCAGTCACTGCCGTCTCTGGAGATCAACAACGTGGAATATGACGAAACGCAAAATCAGCTGACGTTGAATGTGAAATCCATGGATAAACAGACCCTGCAGGATTTTGTCGCCCGCAGCGCCGAAACCTTTGAATTTGCGATGCAGCCGATTTCCGGCGAGGCGCCTTATACCGCCATTATTACCGGGAGCTATAAATGAAAACGCAAATAGCCCAGTTAAAAAACCGCTGGCAAAATTATAGTCCACGCGAGCGTAATTTATTTAAACTCTGCGGTGGGGCACTCTGCTGTGCGATGGTTTATTACGGCGCGATGATGCCGCTTGATACTCTGATCAAAAATAACGAGGCCGTGTTATTTAAGCAGAAGCAGACGCTGAACTGGATGCGCCAGGAAATTGATAAAAACCATCTCCAGTCCAGAATAGTCAATACCCCGAATCCACGCAGCGTGGTGGAAGAAAGTGCCAAAGTCGTGCACGTCGCGTTGACAGACGTGCGTCAGGAAGAGCAGTCGCTAACCTTTGTTGTCGAGCGCGTCAACATTTCTGCCCTGCAAAACTGGCTGCGTGAGATGAACGTCTCTTCCGGTATACATCTGGAGAAACTCGCGTTAACGCCGGTGGATCGTCAGAGTGACGTGAAGGCACGCGTTACGCTGAGCTGGGCGAAAAGCGCATGAACCCGCTAATGCTGTTGCAGCAAGCGAATCTGCCGGGACTGTGCGTGATGAGCGGAGCGCTGGGGGCAATCCTCGGCAGTTTCCTGGGCGTAGTCGCGGAGCGTATTCCGCCGCTGGTAATGGAAGAAGAGGGGGCAGGCAATCTGCTGTTTCCCGCCTCTCACTGCCCGAAGTGCCAGCATGCCCTGAGCGCGTGGGAAAATATTCCCATCATTAGCTGGTGTGCGCTGCGCGGTCGCTGCCGTCACTGCCATAGCGAGATTCCGCTGCGGTTGCTGCTGGTGGAAGTCTGTAGCGCCGTCTTCTTTGCCGCCAGCGCGGCGTTGGCACCGTCGTATTCGGCGCTAATCGCGCTGTGGGTGATGTGGAGTTTTCTGCTGCCGCTGTCGGTGATCGATGCGCACCATATGCTGCTGCCGGACTGCCTGACCCAGCCGCTGCTGTGGACGGGGCTGATGTTCCATGCCCTGTTCCGGACGCTACCGCTGACCGATGCTATCTTTGGCGCGGTGGCGGGGTATCTGTCGCTCTGGCTGGTTTACTGGGCATTCCGTCTGCTGACCGGTCGGGAAGGGTTAGGCTATGGTGATTTTAAGCTGCTGGCAGCGCTAGGCGCGTGGTGCGGATGGCAGGCGTTACCCTCTATTTTGCTGATCGCGGCGCTGGGGGGCATTATTATGCATTGCCTGTTAAAACCCTTTGAGAATAAAAATAACCTTATTTCCTTTGGCCCATACATTGCGTTTTCCGGGCTGGCTGTATTTATTTCTCAAATCCCCTATCTCATCTTTTAAATAATGCAGTCAAGTTTTTTTTGAGGTTTTTTCATTGAGGGGAGGAAAGGAAAAAATAAATTCCCCATTGTATTCTCTTCTCCGCAATAAAAGATTTGTTGAATGTTTTATGAGTGGAGGAAGGTACGGCGTAATAATAAGCAGGTCTTTGGTGAACCAGAAGCGTTCACGATTAATTTATCAGTAAATAACGTTCGTCCATGTTTAATGGAAAAGCATGGGTATTTAATTTCACAAATCGTATTATCAGGATCAAATAATGAAATTTCTGAAGCCTAAATATCTGGCACTCTTCGTTGCAGCGGCTGCAAGCCCGGTGTTCGCAGCAGTGCCCGGTAAAGCAACTATCGCCAGTGGTAATGATAAATTTGCCATTGTCGAAGTTGATCAGTCTGCTTCTGCTTACAACAACCTCGTCAAAGTTCATGATGGCGCCGATGTTAAAGTGCAGTGGGACGTCTGGAGCGGCGCGGCGCCGACTTCAGCGAAAGTGCTGCTCGACGGCAAAACCGTCTGGACCGGCGCAGGCAGCATGTCCGGCACGGCTACGTTTAAAGTGAAGAAAGGCGGTCGCTATCAGGAAACGGTTGAGCTCTGCAATGCCAGCGGCTGCAGCACCAGTGCCAGCAAACTGATTATCGTCGCGGATACCGACGGTAGCCATCTGCTGCCACTCAACACCACCATGCAGGAAAATAACAAAACCCTCTCTAAGCACACCGATAAAGTGGTGGGGGCCTATTTCCCTGAGTGGGGTGTTTACGACCGTAACTTCCCCGTGGACAAAATTCCGGCGGCTAACCTTAACCACATTCTGTATGGCTTCATTCCAATCTGCGGCGGCGACGGCATCAACGACAGCCTGAAAACCATTGAGGGCGGTAACAGCTTCGAAGCGCTTAAGCGCGCCTGTGCGGGCCGTCAGGACTTCCAGGTGGCGATCCACGACCCGTGGGCCGCACTGCAGAAGCCTCAGGCTGGCGTAAGCGGCTGGGACGATCCCTACAAAGGTAACTTCGGCCAGCTGATGGCAATGAAGAAAGCCAACCCGGGCCTGAAAGTGCTGCCTTCTATCGGTGGCTGGACCCTTTCCGATCCGTTCTTCAAAATGCATGACAAAGCGATCCGCGATCGCTTCGTGGCTTCTGTTAAAGATTTCCTGAAAACCTGGAAATTCTTCGACGGTGTGGATATCGACTGGGAATTCCCGGGCGGCGGCGGTCAGAACGAAACGCTGGGCAACCCGCAGCAGGATAAAGAAACCTATACCGCACTGATGCGCGAACTGCGCGCCATGATGAATGAACTGTCAGCCGAAACCGGCCGTACCTTTGAGCTGACCTCAGCAATCGGTTCAGGCAGCGACAAAATTGAAGACGTTGATTACACCACTGCCCAGCAGTATATGGATCACATCTTCCTGATGAGCTACGACTTCTACGGCGGCTGGAGCAACACCGAACTGGGTCACCAGGCGGCACTGCGTGCTCCGGCGAACAAACCGGATACTAATTACACCACCGAAAACGGCGTGAATGCACTGCTCGCGCAGGGTGTACAGCCAGGCAAAATTGTCGTGGGGACGGCCATGTATGGTCGCGGCTGGACCGGCGTTCACGGTTACAGCAATAACAACCCGTTCACCGGCACGGCAACGGGCATGGTGAAAGGGACCTGGGAACCGGGCGTGGTTGACTATCGTCAGATCGTTAACGAGTACAAAGGCAAAGCGGGCTGGGAATACAACTATGATGCTACCGCTGAAGCGCCGTATCTGTTTAACAAAACCACCGGCGATCTGATTACCTATGAAGATGCGCGTTCCGCAACGGCGAAAGGTCAGTATGTGCTCGCGAAAAACCTGGGCGGTCTGTTTGCCTGGTCTATCGACTCCGATACCGGAGACATTCTGAACGCGATGAATGAAAGCCTGACAGGCGGTGGCGCTGCGCCGGTTGATCCTGTAGTGACCAACCATGCGCCTGTGGCGACTGCCGCTGACCAGAGCGTAACCGGTCCGGCGACGGTGACCCTGGATGGTTCGGCTTCCACCGATCCGGATGGCGATGCCATCACCTACAAGTGGACGCAGATCTCTGGTCCATCGGTGACCATCACCAACAGCACCAAAGCGAAAGCGACCTTCAACGTTGCCGCTGTCACCAGTAACCAGACTCTGGCGTTCCGCCTGACGGTTACTGACGCGAAAGGGTTGAGCAGCACTGCTGACGTCCAGGTCGTGAACAAAGCGCCGAAAGCAAACCAGGCACCGGTTGTGAACCAGATGGAAGCCGTGACGCTGGAAGCGGGCCAGAGCTACTCTCTGCACGCTCAGGCTAACGATCCTGATGGCGACGCGCTGACCTACTCCTGGAGCGTTCCTGCGAATATGCAGGCGACAGGCGCAGACACCGCGAACCTGAACATCACCGCACCGGACGTGGACACGGAATCAACTTACACGCTGACCGTGGTGGTAAGCGATGGCAAGTCCAGCGTACAGACTAACGTACAGGTGACGGTAACGCCTAAAGCGGCGGAAACACCGTCTGACGAAGGCAACACGCCGTCTGACGAAGGCAACACACCTTCCGATGAAGGCAACACGCCATCTGACGAAGGTAACACCCCATCTGATGAAGGCAACACGCCGTCTGACGAAGGCTCTGCCACCAATAGCTGCGATAAGCCTGTTGACGCCAACGCCAGTAAATATGCTGCCTGGAGCGCAAGCAAGGTTTACAACGCGGGGAATACCGTCAGCTTCGACAACCTGGTCTGGAAAGCAAAATACTGGACTCAGGGCAACCAGCCGGGCTTCGGTGTGGATGCATGGGAGCTGGTAAGTCAGGTGAAATTCAACTGGCGCTCCGACGTGGTTTATAACGGCGGCGACACCACTACCTACAACGGTTACACCTACACCGCGAAATGGTGGACGAAGGGTGATAAACCAGGTAGCAGCGATGTATGGGTGAAAAAAGGCCCGGCGACTGACTGCCAGTAAGCCACTGCTATAACGATGCGGGTAAGAAACTTGCCCGCTATTACGGTCCACGTCCCGAGACGGACGTGGGCCGTAAATCAGGAAAAGAGTAATAACCGCGTAAGGAGACAATGAAAAAGAGCCGGACTGAAAATGAAAACGTTATTTTTATTGTTGCTGGTAATAAGCCATAGCGTCTTTGCCAACTGCTGGGATAAAGCCGCCAGTTATTATCATGTGGATCCTTATCTGTTATATGCCATTGCTAATGTTGAATCGGGAATGAATCCCAATGCGATTGGACTGAATCATGATGGCACGCGTGATGTCGGACTAATGCAGATTAACAGCTCACATTTTTCCGAGCTGGAGCGCAAAGGCATTAATGAATACCGGTTAATTACCGAGCCCTGCACCTCGATTATGGTTGGCGCATCGATATTATCCGGAATGATTAAAATTTATGGCTATAACTGGGAGGCGGTCGGCGCCTATAACGCGGGCCTGAAAAAAGAGAATTTCGCGCAGCGCATGGTCTATGCCCGCAAGGTCTGGAATAAATATCAGAAGTTAAAACGTAGCACCCGCAACCGTTATTATTATTGATTTTTGTTTTTTGAAGAGTACCGACTGGTGTTCTTCATAAAACGAAACTGCTCCCGGGTTTATTTATTAAGTGATTAATAAATAAACCGCGAAAAAATTAACTTTTATTGACCCTTAATATAATTAAGAGGACTATTGACATGAACAAAAGGACATTACTCAGTGTTCTTATCGCGGGCGCATGCGTTGCACCGTTTATGGCTCAGGCAACCCTGCTGCAGGCCAGCAGCGAACCTTACACCGTTAAGGCCAGCGATCTGCAGAAGAAAGAGCAGGAGTTGACCAACTTCCCGCTTATGGCTTCAGTGAAGTCAACCATCCGCACGCTGGACAACAGCCTGGTGGAACAAATTGAGCCGGGGAAATCGACAAACCCGGAAAACGTCAAGCGCGTGGAAGGGATTATCAAGGCCAGCGACTGGGATTACCTCTTCCCACTGCGTGCGCCGGAATATACTTACAGCAACTTCCTGAAAGCGGTCGGTAAATTCCCGGCACTGTGCCAGACCTATACCGATGGTCGTAACAGCGATGCCATTTGCCGTAAGTCTCTGGCAACCATGTTTGCGCACTTCGCGCAGGAAACCGGCGGCCACGAGTCGTGGCGTCCGGAAGCCGAGTGGCGACAGGCGCTGGTCTACGTGCGTGAGATGGGCTGGAGCGAAGGTCAGAAGGGCGGCTACAACGGTGAATGTAACCCGGATGTCTGGCAGGGCCAGACCTGGCCGTGCGGTAAAGACAAAGATGGCGATTTCGTTAGCTACTTTGGTCGCGGTGCGAAACAGCTCTCCTATAACTACAACTACGGCCCGTTCTCTGAAGCGATGTACGGCGACGTCCGTGTACTGCTGGACAAACCTGAGCTGGTGGCGGACACCTGGCTGAACCTTGCTTCCGCGATCTTCTTCTTCGCCTACCCGCAGCCGCCAAAACCGAGCATGCTGCAGGTTATCGACGGCACATGGCAGCCGAACGATCACGATAAGGCGAATGGTCTGGTACCAGGCTTCGGCGTGACCACGCAGATCATCAACGGCGGCGTGGAGTGTGGCGGCCCGACTGAGATCGCCCAGTCTCAAAACCGTATCAAATATTACAAAGAGTTCGCCAACTACCTGAAAGTACCAGTTCCTTCTAACGAAGTGCTGGGCTGCGCCAACATGAAACAGTTCGACGAAGGCGGTGCCGGCGCGCTGAAGATCTACTGGGAACAGGACTGGGGATGGAGCGCGGATACTCCGTCAGGCCAGACCTACTCTTGCCAGCTGGTGGGTTACCAGACGCCATTCAGCGCCTTTAAAGAGGGGGACTACACCAAATGCGTGAAGCATTACTTCAATGTGAACGTGGTGGGTGAAGACGGGACTTCCGACGGCGGCAGCGTCACGCCAACCCCGACGCCAACACCGACCCCTGTCGACCCAACGGACGAAGGCAACACCACGCCGGTGCCGGACGATAATACGCCAGCGCCTGTAAACCATGCGCCGGTAGCAAAAATCTCCGGCCCGGTGGGGGCGGTTGAAGCGGGTAAATCTGTTTCTCTGAACGCGTCTGGCTCGACTGACGAAGACGGTAACCACCTGACTTATACCTGGACGGCTCCGAACGGCCAGACCGTAAGCGGCGAAGATAAAGCGATTATTACCTTCAATGCGCCAGACGTGGCAGCGGCGACGCAGTATCAGATCAACCTTACCGTCAGTGACGGCGAGCTGAGCAGCAGCACCAGCTATACGCTGAACGTACAGCCTAAACAGGCCAGCGGCGGCCAGACCGGGACTTACCCAACCTGGACGTCCAAAACCAAATGGAAAGCAGGCGATATCGTTAACAACCGCGGCCAGCTGTTCCAGTGCAAACCTTACCCGTACAGCGGCTGGTGCAATAACGCGCCATCCTACTACGAGCCTGGTAAAGGGATTGCATGGCAGGACGCGTGGACTGCGCTGTAATCAGCAAAATGACAAACGGCAACCTTCGGGTTGCCGCTTTTTTCATCGTAAAAATGTCGGGCCCGATCTACCGAGGAAGCTTCCCGTGATCCCGCAGCCATGCCGCGGTGCGCATAATCCCCTCATCCAGCGTCACAATCGGTTTATACCCTAGCTCATTCTCCGCACGCGAAATATCCAGCGTGAAGTCAAAGTTAAGTTTAGAGACGCCGTAATGCGTCAGCGCAGGCTCTTTGGCTGATTTACTGCCAAAGCGCTCCATGCTGCGGGCAATCATATCCAGCATTGGATAGGGAACAGAACGGATACGGCAGTCGATCTGCAGCTCGTCAATTAAGCGCTGCACAATGCTGCGCAGCGTGCACGGTTCGCCGTTGGTGATGTTGTAGGCGCGACCGGAGATAAGCTTATCGCAGTCCGGCTGGCTGGCCAGCCACATGGCGTGAACGGCATTTTCGTAATAGGTCATATCGACCAGCGCATCGCCGCCGCGCGGCAGCAGCACGCTGCCGTAGTGGTGCATCATCTGCGCCAGACGCGGAATAAACACCTTGTCGTGCGGCCCGAACAGGCTCTGCGGACGCAGGACCGTAAAGCGGGTATGCGGGTTTGACTGCGCCAGCAGGTCGATGACCTCTTCGCTGGCCGCCTTGCTGCGGGCAAACTCGCAGGCAAAGCGAGCAGGGCGGAAATCTTCCTGCACGTCACGATGGTGGTGATAGTCGAAATAGAGTGACGGTGACGAGATATGAATAAAGTTACGCACGCCCCAGGCAACGGCCCATTCACCCAGACGGCGGGTAGCCCGCACGTTGGCGAGATCGAAGGCTTCCTGGGTTCCCCACGGGGAGGTAAAACTGGAGCAGTGCCACAGCGTGTCGATACCGGCGAGCATCACCTTCGCCTGCGAGGAGACCAGCTCCGTCAGGTCGGCATGGACGAACTCTGCGCCCATTTTTTGCAGCAGTTTTCCCATCGCTTCGTTGCGACCGGTAGCCCTGACGCTGATGCCCTTGTTGCGCAGAAATTCGACCGCATTTCGGCCTAAGCCGCTGGTCGCCCCGGTAACCAGTACCTTCATATCAATCCACTGTGTTGAAAAGAATTTCGTGCGCATTCTTTCGTGAATTACGGCGCTATGCAATGGGAAAGGTGAAAGAAAGAGAGTTTTATTTAGATCTTTTCCGTCTTTTGTTCTGCCAGTTGCGCAATGCGTTTCGCCATCCCCCGGAAGATAAACAGGTGGGCAGGGATCATCAACAGCCAGTAGAACAGACCCGGCATTCCGTGGGGATGCCACCAGGCGCGGACGTCCAGTTCACGACAATCGCCTTTGTCTTTCAGGGTAAAGCAGAGTCGACCCAGCCCCGGGGCTTTCATGCCGAACAGCAGCGCCAGCTGTTTTTCCGGCTCGACGATGATCACCTTCCAGCTGTCTACCGCGTCGCCCACCGCAAGATACGGGTTTGCCGGGCGGCCTTTTGCCAGCCGGTGGCCCACCAGCAGGTCCATCGCCCCGCGCGTTTGCCAGAGGATATTACCGAAGAAATACCGTTCTTTGCCGCCAATCTGGTTCACCACTTCCCACAGCGCGGCCAGGCTGGCGTGGGTTTTCACCGTGCAGCCCGCCTGTTTCGGGTAATAGCCGTACTCCGGGCGCCAGCGGGCAAACGCCTGAGCGTCGTAACCCCAGTCGCTGGAGTTCACCAGCTGTTCTTCTTCTTTCAGCGTCTTGCGCACGGCATCGTCAAAGCGGATCAGCTCCTGGGGAATTAAGGCGCGCAGCTCGCGATCGTCCGCCAGTAAATCGTGCTTCAGCCCCTGGATAAGCGCTTTGGCGGTCGTCGGCGGCACGGAGGTGATCACATTCAAAAACCACACCGAAATCCAGCGGGTCGGGAAGGGGATGGGGATCAGCCAGCGGCGGCGTCCGCTGACGTGCATGAAATGTTCGAACTGCTCCTGATAGCTCAGCACTTCCGGGCCTGCCGCCTCCAGCACGCGGTGCTGCTCCGCCGGGCGATCCAGCAGGGCCACCAGATAATGCAGCAAATTCTCCAGCGCAATCGGCGTGGTGCGCGAGCGTACCCAGCGCGGCGGCGTGAGTACGGGCAGGTTGTAGACCATATCGCGCATGACTTCGAAGGCGGCGGAGCCTGCGCCAACGATGATCCCGGCGCGCAGTTCGGTGACGGGAATATTGGCGCCGCGCAGGGTCTCAGCCGTCAGCTGGCGGGCACGCAGATGATCGGATTGCTCATGCTCGGGAGCCTGAAGCGAGCTTAAAAAAATCACCTGCTTAACCGGGGTTTGCAGTAGCGCATCGCGAACGTTCATCGCCACCTGCCGCTCGTGGGCGATGAAATCCCCGCCTTCGCCCATGCTGTGCACCAGGTAGTAAAGCGTGTCGACCCCTTCCAGCAGGGCGGGAAGTTCCTTCGGCCAGTTGAGGTCAACGCTGTGGCAGGTAACGCCAGGCAAACCGAGTTTTTGCAGGCGTTCGGTGTTGCGTGCCGCAGCCAGCACCTGGTGTCCCTGCTGGCTTAACGCCGCGGTGAGATGCTGACCGATGTACCCGCTGGCGCCGAGCACCAGAATGCGTTGCGGCACGTGATGCTCCTTATCGCTGTAAAAACGCCTGCCAGTGTTTCACCACGTCCGCCAGCTGTTCGCGGCTCACGTCGAGATGCATGACCAGGCGCACGACAGGTGAGGCGTTGATCAGCACGCCACGTGATTTCATAAATTCGCCAAGCGCAGCGGCGCGATCCTCGCCCACGCGGACGAACAGCATGTTGGTGTCGTGGCGCATCACGTCGGCGCCAATCTCGCGCAGCTGCGCCGCCATCCACGCGGCGTTGTCGTGATCGTCCTTCAGACGCGCCACGTTGTTTTTCAGGGCATACAGCCCGGCAGCCGCCAGAATACCCGCCTGACGCATCCCGCCGCCGGTCATTTTGCGCCAGCGGTTGGCGCGCTTGATGTAGTCCGTATTGCCAACCAGCAGTGAACCTACAGGCGTGCCCAGTCCTTTTGACAGGCAGATGGTGAACGAGTCGCAGTATTGCGTAATCTCTTTCAGCTCGCAGCCATACTCCACTACGGCGTTAAAGATACGTGCGCCGTCCACGTGCAGGCCGAGTTTACGCTCGCGGGTAAATTCCCACGCCGCCTTCAGGTACTCGCGCGGCAGCACTTTGCCGTTGTGGGTATTTTCGAGGCTGAGCAATTTGGTACGGGCGAAATGAATATCGTCGGCTTTGATTTTCGCCGCGACTTTATCGAGCGGCAGGGAGCCGTCCGGCGCGGCGTCAATCGGCTGCGGCTGAATGCTGCCGAGCACGGCCGCACCGCCGGCTTCGTAGAGATAGTTATGCGCGCCCTGGCCGACGATATACTCTTCACCTCGCTCGCAGTGGCTGAGCAGCGCGACCAGGTTCGCCTGTGTGCCTGTTGGCATAAACAGGGCGGCCTCCTTGCCGCTCAGTTCTGCCGCATAGCGCTGCAGTTCGTTTACCGTCGGATCGTCACCGTAGACGTCGTCCCCGACCGGAGCGGCCATCATCTCTTCGAGCATGGCCCGACTCGGGCGGGTAACGGTATCACTGCGTAAATCAATCATTTCACATCCCTTTAATTTAAGAGGTCATGCGAAGTGTTTTACCTGAGCCAGTTGGTTTTTGCCAGTTCAATCACCTCGTCGCCTCGGCCGCTGATGATCGCGCGCAGCATGTACAGGCTAAAGCCTTTGGCCTGCTCAAGCTTGATCTGCGGCGGGATCGCCAGCTCTTCTTTGGCGACGACGACATCCACCAGCACCGGGCCGTCGATGGAGAAGGCGCGCTGCAGGGCTTCATCCACCTCGGAGGCTTTCTCCACGCGAATACCGGTGATGCCGCAGGCCTCGGCGATGCGCGCGAAGTTGGTGTCGTGCAGCTCGGTACCGTCCGTGAGATAGCCTCCGGCCTTCATTTCCATCGCCACGAAGCCCAGCACGCTGTTGTTAAATACCACGATTTTTAGCGGGAGCTTCATCTGTACTACCGACAGGAAATCCCCCATCAGCATGCTAAACCCGCCGTCGCCGCACATCGCCACCACCTGACGCTCCGGCGCCGTGGCTTTTGCGCCCAGCGCCTGCGGCATGGCGTTGGCCATCGAGCCGTGGTTAAACGAGCCGAGCAGGCGACGTTTGCCGTTCATCTTCAGATAGCGTGCCGCCCAGACGGTTGGCGTGCCCACGTCGCAGGTAAAAATGGCGTCTTCGTCCGCAAAATGGCTGATCTGCTGCGCCAGGTACTGCGGGTGAATGGCTTTGTCGCTTGGTTTGGCGAGATCGTCCAGCCCCTTGCGGGCATCGCGATAGTCGCTTAGCGCCTTATCAAGGAACTTGCGGTCGGTTTTCTCTTCCAGCAGCGGCAGCAGGGCGGCAAGGGTGGATTTGATGTCGCCCACCAGCGCCATATCGACCTTGCTGTGCGCGCCGATGCTGGCCGGGTTGATATCAATCTGAATGATTTTGGCATCCGTCGGGTAGAACGCGCGATACGGGAACTGGGTTCCGAGCAGGATCAGCGTGTCGGCGTTCATCATGGTGTGGAAGCCTGAAGAAAAACCGATCAGTCCGGTCATGCCAACATCGTAGGGGTTGTCGTACTCGACGTGCTCTTTGCCGCGCAGGGCGTGGACAATCGGGGATTTCAGCTTTCCGGCAAATTCCAGCAGCTCCTTGTGCGCGCCAGCGCAGCCGCTGCCGCACATCAGGGCGATATTGCTGGAGTAACGCAGCAGCTGCGCCAGCTTTTTTAGCTCCTCTTCTGCTGGCGTGACGACGGGCTGCGGGGCGTGATACCAGTGAGTGCTTGCCCCTTCTGGCGCAGACTTGAGGGCCACATCGCCCGGAATAACGACCACAGAAACGCCGCGATTCAGCACGGCTTTACGCATGGCGATCGCCAGCACCTGAGGGATCTGCTCCGGGGATGAAACCAGCTCGCAATAATGGCTGCATTCACGGAACAGCTCCTGCGGATGCGTCTCCTGAAAATAGCCGCTGCCGATTTCGGAAGAGGGGATATGAGCGGCAATCGCCAGCACAGGCACGTGATTGCGGTGGCAGTCGAAGAGGCCGTTGATCAGGTGCAGGTTACCCGGCCCGCAGGATCCGGCGCAGACGGCCAGTTCACCCGTAAGCTGCGCTTCAGCGCCTGCGGCGAAGGCGGCAACCTCTTCATGGCGGGTCGGCATCCATTCGATGGTCTTCATCTTGTTGAGGCTGTCGCTGAGTCCGTTCAGGGAGTCACCGGTGACGCCCCAGATACGTTTTACGCCAGCCTGTTCGAGCGTTTTCGCTATATATGCAGCCACGGTTTGTTTCATGGTTGTCCTTCTCCTTTTTGTGATAACGCTTACAAGCTTAGAAGAAAGTCTCCGTATTGCCCGTCGCATCCCCACAATTAAAAGGTGCTTTTCACGCGCAATTATTCGGCATAATCTGGGAGTGTCTCAGTTAAAACAGGAATAATTTCAAATGGTTAAATCATTGTTAATTGCTGTTAATGAAAAGCTATCGTGCGACGATCTTGGCAAACTCTTGTTACGACTTGCCGTCGGCGGGCTGATGCTTTTTCACGGTTTGCACAAGCTTTTTGGCGGCGTGGGGTTTATCAGCGGCATGCTGGTGGAAAAAGGGCTGCCGGGATTTATCGCCTACGGCGTGTTGGTTGGCGAAGTCGTGGCGCCGATCCTGATTATTGTCGGGCTGTTTACGCGCCCGGCCGCGCTGGTGCTGGCGTTTACGATGATTGTGGCGTGGCTGATGGTGGGAATGGGTGAAACGTTCGCCCTTGATAAGGTTGGGGCATGGGCGATTGAAAGCCTGGTGTACTTCTTTATCGGCTCGCTGGCTGTGGCGTTTTTAGGGGCAGGGCGGTTTGCGCTGGGTAAAGCGCCCGCGTGGCGGTAAAATTGTAGGTCGGGTAAACGCAGTACCGCCCGGCAAAAAAGCCCGGTGGCGCTGACGCTTACCGGGCCTACGAACGAACGTTTATCGTTTATGCGAGGATCAAATCCCCCTGCGGATGGCACGAGCACGCCAGCACGTAACCCTCGGCAATTTCCGCGTCGGACAGCGTCATGGTGCTGGTGACGGTGTACTCACCGGAAACCACTTTGGTTTTACAGCAGCCACACACGCCAGCACGACAGGCAGCCGCTACCGGCACCTTGTTGCTTTCCAGCGCCTCCAGCAGCGTGGTCCCCACGCGGCCAAAGAAGGTCTGGGCAGGCTGCAGTTTGGTGAACCTAACGCCGCTGCTTGCCGCTTCCGCCACCGGCGTGAAGAACTGCTCTTTGAAAAAGCGGGTTACGCCAAGCGCTTTCACTTCTTCTTCCACGATAGCCATGTACGGCGCCGGGCCGCAGGTCATCACCGTTCGGTTCGCAACATCCGGCACGCTTTGCAGCAGCTCGCGGCTCAGGCGACCGGGCACAAAACCGTGGGTCGCGTTGTGCTCAGCCACCAGCGTCACCGGGTATTCACGCCACTCCTCGGCAAAAATCACATCTTCCGGGGAACGGACGCTGAAGATCGTCTGCACGTCGGCCTGGGGGCGGTTCTTCGCCAGCCAGCGGCGCATTGACATAATCGGCGTTACGCCACAGCCCGCCGCCAGCAGCAGGAATTTATCGTCAGCTTTGTCGTCACAGGTGAATTCCCCCTGCGCGTCGGACAGCCAGATGTAATCCCCGCGCTTCACGTCCTGCGTCAGCCACTGGGAGCCCGCGCCGTCGTCAATGCGGCGGACGGTGAGCGTAATGTATTCGCTCACGCCCGGCGTCGAGGAGATCGTGTAGGCGCGCAGGGTGTCCGCCGAATTGCGAATGCTGACCAGCGCATACTGGCCTGCACGATATGGATAGTAGTCATGGCACAGCAGCGACAGCGTCCACACATCCGGCGTCTCCTGACGGATGTGATGAACCTGCATCCGCCACGGGCATTGTGAGGTTGGCATGGTCATGAATAACTCCTTAGGCGCTCAGCAGCTGTTTCATATCATCTTCAACGTTGGTCACGGAACGCAGACCGAATTTCTCGTTCAGCACGGCCAGCAGGTCCGGCGTCAGGAAGCCTGGCGCGGTCGGTCCGGTCACGATGTTGGTGACGCCAAGAGAGAGCAGGGTCAGCAGGATGACAATCGCTTTCTGCTCAAACCACGAGAGCACCAGCGACAGCGGCAGGTCGTTCACGCCGCAGCCCAGTTTCTCCGCCAGGGTAACCGCCAGAATGATGGCCGAGTAAGCATCGTTACACTGGCCCGCATCAATCAGGCGCGGCAGGCCTTCGATATCGCCGAAGTCCAGCTTGTTGAATCGGTATTTGCCGCACGCCAGGGTCAGGATCAGGCAGTCTTCCGGCACGCGGGTGGCGAAATCGGTGAAGTAGTTACGCTCGCCGCGCGCGCCGTCGCAGCCGCCGACGAGGAAGATGTGGCGCAGCTTTTCACGGCTGACGAGGTCAATCAGCGAATCGGCGGCACCGAGCAGGGTTTCACGACCGAAGCCGACGGTGATCAGATGCGGGATCTCGCTGTACGGGAAGCCTGCCATCTGCTGCGCTTGCGCTATCACCGGACCGAAATCATCACCTTCAAGATGGCTCACGCCCGGCCAGCCGACGATGCTGCGGGTCCAGATGCGATCATCGTACGCGCCCACGGTAGGGTCGATGATGCAGTTGGAGGTCATTACGATAGGGCCCGGGAAGCGGGCGAACTCAACCTGCTGATTCTGCCAGCCGCTGCCGTAGTTACCGATCAGATGCTTAAATTTACGCAGCTCCGGATAGCCGTGCGCCGGCAGCATTTCACCGTGGGTATAAACGTTAACACCGGTGCCTTCGGTTTGCTTCAGCAGGTTGTAGAGATCTTTCAGGTCGTGACCGGAAATCAGGATGCACTTGCCTTCGGTAGCCTTGACGTTGACCTGCGTTGGCGTCGGGTGGCCGTAGGTGCTGGTTTCACCAGCGTCCAGAATGCTCATCACCCTGAAGTTCATCTGGCCGATTTCCATTGAGCACTCAAGCAGGGCATTCATATCGGCAGGCCAGGTGCCCAGCCACGCCATGATTTTGTGGTACTGCGCATAAATCTCATTGTCGTACTGACCCAGAACGTGCGCGTGCTCCATATACGCCGCAGCGCCTTTCAGGCCGTACAGGCACAGCAGGCGCAGGCCGAGAATGTTCTCCCCAATCGCCGCTTTGTCTTTGTTCGGGGTGAATTCTGCCGCCTGGCGCTGGAGGTCGCCGAGATCGTCGCTGACCAACTGAAGTTCTGACATCGGGTTTTCCACGCGGGCGCTGGCATCCGCCTTCAGGCACTGTGCCTTCAGCGCTTCACGCAGGGCAATCGCTTCGCGGGCGTAGCCGACAATGCGCGGAGAGTCGAAGTTAACGTTGGTCAGCGTGGAGAAAAACGCGCGCGGGGCGAAGCTGTCGACGTAGTGGTCGACTATGCCGTATTCGCGGGCTTTGAACGCCCAGGCGGAAAGGCCTTGCAGAGCCGCAATCAGCAGGTCCTGCAGGTCAGATGTTTCTGCGGTTTTGCCGCACATACCCTGTGCGTAGGAGCAGCCGTTGCCTGCCGGGGTACGGATGGTTTGTTCACATTGCACACAAAACATAATCACACCTGTTAAAGTTATATTTGATATACATGTTTAAGGTTATGCTCGTGCCGGAACGGTGAAAAGGGCTTTCTGCTACAAAATAGAGGGAGATTGATTTAGCGCAATTTTGGCGGCAGGAAACCTACCGCCAAAGAAGTATCAGGCTGAGAAAAAGGCCATCAGAACCGGAACCAGCAGGCTTAAAATAAAGCCGTGAACGATAGCCGCGGGCACCATCTCCAGCCCCCCGGAGCGTTGTAATACCGGCAGGGTAAAGTCCATCGACGTCGCACCGCACAGGCCCAGCGCGGTAGAACGACTGCGGCGAACCAGGCTCGGGATCAGCATGATGGCGATCAGCTCTCGCGCCAGATCGTTAAAGAAGGCAGCGCTGCCGATCACCGGGCCGAATGATTCAGTAAGCAGAATACCGGAGAGGGAGTACCAGCCAAAACCTGATGCGATCGCCAGGCCGGTTTTCAGCGGCAGATCGAGAATAAAGGCGTTAATGACGCCCGCCACCATGGAACTGGCAACAACAATGACGGCAACCATCATGCCCCGACGGTTCAGGACAATTTGCCTCAGGGTCATGCCATTATTTCGCAGCTGAATACCAATAAGGAACAGCAGGAAGATCAGCGTATATTCGCTGGCCTCAGTTGCGTGCTGCAAAAAAGCCCAACCGGTCAGCCCAAGAAGAAAACCGAGCACCACCACGCCACATAATTTTAACGATTCAAGCGCCATTGCAATTCGAGAAGGAAGTTTTTCCTGATGGTGGTGATTTTTCCATGGAATAGTGCGTTCCAGCCACAGCAGCGCGGCAATATTGCACAGCAAAATAACGACTACGGTGACGACAGAATAATGGAGAATGGAGAGTAAATTCGCTGACAGGTTGTCCAGAAATGCCAGGCTAATCCCCATAAAGAAAAGAATCACGTAGACAATCCAGCTGAGGAATCGATTAATGAGCCTTAATGCGGATTCACGATGGAGCGGAATAAGATAGCCCACGATCAAGGGCAACAAAATGATGAGGAGTCCTGAAAACATGAACAGCCGGTCCTTTTTGAGTATCGGTTAAGCGCCAGTGACACTACCCAATAAAGGCTGTTCAGTAAAGCGGCAAAAGAGAGCCGGGTAGCGGCTGCGCCTTACCCGGCCTACAAGTGCATTCTCACGTAGGTCGGGTAAGCGTTAGCGCCACCCGACACCGCGCGCGAGCAATTAATCGCGTTTTTCAAGCAGGGTGCGGTACAGCACGCCGCCCAGGATACCACCGATAATTGGCATCACCCAGAACAGCCACAGCTGCTCAAGCGCCCAGCCGCCCTGGAAGATGGCGACGGCGGTACTGCGTGCCGGGTTAACGGAGGTGTTGGTGACCGGAATAGAAATCAGGTGGATAAGCGTCAGCGCCAGACCAATGGCAATCGGGGCAAAACCAGCTGGCGCATGTTTGTCGGTTGCGCCGTGGATCACCAGCAGGAAGCCGGCGGTCAGCACAATTTCAATCACGATGGCAGACAACATGGAGTAGCCGCCCGGAGAATGCTCGCCGAACCCGTTAGAGGCAAAACCGCTGGCCGCCGCGTCGAACCCGGCTTTACCGCTGGCAATCACGTACAGAACGCCAGCCGCAATAATACCGCCAACCACCTGCGCCACAATATAACCAATTACCTCTTTCGCCGGAAAACGACCGCCGGCCCATAAACCTAATGTCACGGCCGGGTTAAAATGACCGCCGGAAATATGCCCCACGGCAAACGCCATGGTTAATACGGTTAAACCAAAAGCCAGCGCGACGCCGACAAAACCAATGCCTAATTCCGGGAATGCTGCTGCCAGAACGGCACTACCGCAGCCACCAAATACCAGCCAGAATGTACCAAAGCATTCTGCTGCCAATTTTCTAAACATAACCACCTCAAAAATTTTCCGCACGCTTTCCCGCGCGCGGGATATATCGCCATAAAGGGATGACGACTCGAAGAGCCCGTATTTTAGAAACCAACAACATCCCTTCGCCACTTAAATAAATTCGATTAATTTGATTTAAGGCAATGTGATGTCAATCCTTGTTCAAATCAGCGGTAAATAAAGCATAGACCAATTCTTGTAAGGGTGAATGTTATGCTGTCGTGACAGAGCACCTCCCGCTATACTGCTGATAACTTGAAGGAAAAAGTGATCATTTGTCGGGGGATTTATGCTTCTCGAACGTGTGGAAATTGTCGGGTTTCGCGGTATTAACCGCCTGTCACTGCAGCTGGAGCAAAACAACGTCCTGATCGGCGAGAACGCGTGGGGCAAGTCCAGCCTGCTGGATGCATTGACGCTACTGCTTTCGCCCGAGGACGATCTGTATCACTTTGTCCGCGACGATTTCTGGTTTCCCCCCGGCGACGTGACGGGGCGAGAGAAGCACCTGCACATCATCCTGACGTTCCGCGAATCCGAGCCCGGACGTCACCGCGTGCGTCGCTTCCGCCCGCTGTCACCCTGTTGGGTGCCGTGCGATGACGGTTTTCAACGGATTTTCTACCGGCTGGAAGGTGAGATGGCGGAGAACGAGGGGGTACTCACCCTGCGTGATTTTCTCGATGAGAAAGCTAACCCCATCCCGCTGGACAATATCGACGATCTGGCCCGTCACCTGATCCGTCTGACGCCGGTGTTACGCCTGCGCGATGCGCGTTTTATGCGGCGTATTCGTAACGGTACCGTACCCAATATGCCGGAAGTGGAAGTCACCGCCCGCGAGCTGGATTTTCTGGCAAGAGAGCTGGTGTCGCGTCCGCAGAATCTTACTGATGGCCAAATTCGTCAGGGGTTGTCCGCAATGGTACAGCTTCTGGAGCACTATTTTTCCGAACAGGGAACGTCTGAATCGCGCCATCGCCTGATGCGCCGCCGCTCTCATGATGAGCAGCGAAGCTGGCGTTATCTCGACATCATTAACCGGATGATCGACCGGCCCGGAGGTCGTACCCATCGGGTGATTTTGCTGGGGCTGTTTTCAACGCTTCTGCAGGCCAAAGGCACCGTTCGTCTTGACCGGGACGCCCGGCCGCTGCTGCTGGTGGAAGACCCGGAAACGCGCCTGCATCCCATCATGCTCTCCGTGGCATGGCATCTGCTGAACCTGCTGCCGCTCCAGCGCATTACGACCACCAATTCCGGTGAATTATTATCGCTGACGCCGGTAGAGCACGTCTGTCGTCTGGTGCGTGAATCTTCCCGCGTCTCCGCCTTCCGCTTAGGGCCGGGGGGATTGAACGCGGAAGACGGGCGGCGCATCGCATTTCATATTCGCTTTAACCGCGCGTCGTCGCTCTTTGCCCGCTGCTGGCTGCTGGTGGAAGGAGAGACGGAAACCTGGGTCATCAACGAACTGGCGCGCCAGTGCGGCCACCATTTTGATGCGGAAGGCATTAAGGTGATTGAATTCGCCCAGTCGGGACTCAAGCCGCTGATAAAATTTGCCCGCCGGATGGGGATCGAGTGGCACGTTCTGGTCGACGGTGATGAGGCGGGCAAAAAATATGCCTCGACCGTACGCAGCCTGCTGAATAACGAGCGAGAAGAAGAGCGCGACCATTTAACCATGCTGCCCGCCATGGACATGGAGCACTTTATGTATCGCCAGGGGTTCGACGACGTATTCCACCGAATTGCCATGGTGCCGGTCGATGTCCCGATGAACATGCGGCGCGTGATCGCCAAAGCTATTCATCGTTCTTCAAAACCGGATTTAGCCATTGAAGTGGCGACGGAAGCGGGGAGACGGGGCGTGGAGGCGGTGCCGACCCTGCTGCGGAAGATGTTCTCCCGCGTGCTGTGGCTGGCACGCGGGAGAGCGGATTAACGTTGAGTCGCCTGGTTCACCTGCTGAATCAGGCTATCCAGCAGCGCGTAGCGGCGGCGATATTCGGAACGCTTTTTACTCGCGATCTCTTCCATCGGTTTGCGCGGCATGACGATGGGCAGCATAAAGTTGCCGCTATCCTGCTTTTCACCGCCGATGGAGATCCAGAAACTGTCGTAATCGGCCAACAGTTTCCCCTCTTTTTTCTTGCGGTAGCGCCAGCTGCGATAAATATGGGTGTCGTTACTGACGGCGACAATCTGTTCTACCGGGAAGGCGGTGCCGAGCGTCATGGCGGCTTCGACCAGCAGACGTTTCGGGAACAGACCATGGCAGGCCTTCGTCGCGCCCTGGATCAGCTCATGGGGAACGTGGGCTTTTGCGCCCTGCAGGCCGCCGATAAACAGCGTCGATTTTCCCTCAAACTGGCAGAGGGTAAAGGTCATCTCCGCCAGCGCCGTATTTTGACCGTCACAGAAAACGAGGGTGGCTTCTCCCTCTTTATCCATAAACGCATCGGCACACAGACGGACGGTAAATTGCTGTTCATCTTTTCCGGTTAAGGTCAGCAGAGTCACGCCCTGCTTTGAAAGGTAACCACTGGTCAGCTTTGCCGGCAGCTGGCGACACATCATCTGATAGTGCCATGACAGCGATTCCAGCGTACGCTGTCTATCCATATTGACCGTCAACCACGGACGATGAAGGCGGCAGGGCAGTCCCGGCTGAACCTGGAGCATTTGCATCAGGTGCGGATGTTCTGCAAGGTCAGACAGCAGGCGAGCGGTGCTGAGCGGTGTCGCCAGTGAACGCAGCATGAACTTACGTCTGTAGGCGGTTTTTTCCCATGCCAGCCCGGGCGCGATCTCACCGAAAGCCAGTTTTTTGAAGAGTTGCCAGCCGGATTTAGGCTGCGGCAGGTTTGAAAGTGATGTGTCGACGATAGAAGACATGGTAGATCCTGATCCTTTTGGAATATCGCTATTTCAACAGGAGAAATGTCAACGTCTCGTAAACAAATTAGGGCGATTTCAGAGAACAGGGGTTTCGTTGAGGAGTCGTTTAGATAGAATCAACATTTATAATTGCCAGAACATTTATTTGGAATATTTATGAATCTCAAGGGAAAACGCAGAACGCTGTTTCTGCTGCTGGCGGTCGTGGTTTTAGTCGGTGGGTACTGGCTATGGCAGGTGCTGAATGCGCCGGTGCCGCAGTATCAGACACTGATTGTTCGCCCGGGCGAACTGCAGCAAAACGTCCTTGCGACGGGCAAGCTTGACGCTTTGCGCAAGGTTGACGTCGGCGCGCAGGTTAGCGGCCAGCTGAAAACGCTGTCGGTTGAGATTGGCGATAAGGTGAAAAAAGGCCAGCTGCTCGGCGTTATCGACCCTGAGCAGGCTGAGAACCAGATCCGCGAGGTGGAAGCCACGCTGATGGAGCTGCGCGCGCAGCGTGCGCAGGCGCTGGCAGAACGTAACCTGGCGCAGGTGACGCTGACCCGACAGCAGGCGCTGGCCAAAACCCAGGCGATTTCGAAGCAGGATTTAGACACGGCCACCACGGAACTGGCGGTGAAACAGGCGCAGATTGGCACGATTGACGCGCAAATAAAGCGCAATCAGGCCTCGCTGGATACGGCGAAAACCAACCTCGACTACACCAAAATCGTTGCGCCGATGGCGGGTGAAGTGACCCAGATCACTACGCTGCAGGGCCAGACGGTGATTGCCGCGCAGCAGGCGCCAAACATTCTGACGCTGGCGGACATGAGCACTATGCTGGTCAAAGCCCAGGTTTCAGAGGCGGATGTTATCCATCTTAAGCCGGGACAGAACGCCTGGTTTACGGTGCTGGGCGATCCGCAGACGCGCTACGAAGGCGTGCTGAAAGACATTCTGCCGACGCCGGAAAAAGTTAACGACGCTATTTTTTACTATGCCCGCTTTGAGGTGCCAAACCCGCAGGGCGTGCTGCGTCTGGACATGACCGCACAGGTGCATATCCAGCTGACCGGCGTGAAGAACGTGCTGACCATTCCGCTCTCCGCGCTCGGCGAATCCGCCGGGGATAGCCGTTATAAAGTGAAAGTGCTGCGCAACGGCGAAACGCGCGAGCGTGAGGTTGTGATAGGCGCGCGCAACGACACCGACGTGGTGGTGGTGAAAGGACTGGAAGAGGGCGAGGAGGTTGTTGTCAGCGAAAGCCTGCCCGGAGCCGCCAAATGACGGCGCTGCTTGAGCTGAAGGACATTCGTCGCAGCTATCCGTCGGGCGACGGCCCGGTGGAGGTGCTGAAGGGCATCTCCCTGCGCGTGGAGGCGGGCGAGATGGTGGCGATTGTCGGGGCATCGGGTTCCGGTAAATCGACGCTGATGAACATTCTCGGCTGTTTGGATAAACCGACCAGCGGCACGTACCGCGTGGCCGGAACGGATGTCTCCACGCTGAACGGTGACGCGCTGGCGAAGCTGCGCCGGGAACATTTCGGCTTTATCTTCCAGCGTTACCATCTGCTTTCTCATCTTAATGCGGCGCAGAACGTTGAAGTTCCGGCGGTCTATGCGGGCGTCGAGCGGAAAAAGCGACTTGAACGCGCGCAGATGCTGCTGACGCGTCTGGGGCTGGCGGAGCGGGTTGAATACCAGCCCTCGCAGCTGTCCGGCGGGCAGCAGCAGCGCGTGAGTATTGCCCGTGCCCTGATGAACGGCGGGCAGGTGATCCTCGCGGATGAGCCGACCGGGGCGCTCGACAGCCATTCCGGCGAAGAGGTGATGGCGATCCTGCACCAGCTTCGTGATCGGGGGCACACCGTCATCATCGTGACCCACGATCCGCAGGTGGCGGCGCAGGCGGAGCGCATAATTGAGATCCGCGACGGCGAGCTGGTCAGCAACCCGCCGCCGCGTGAGTCCAGAGCCGCGGCATCTAAAGAAGCGCTGCCGGCATCAACCGGCTGGGGGCAGTTCTCCAGCGGCTTTCGTGAAGCATTGACCATGGCCTGGCTGGCGATGGCGGCCAATAAAATGCGTACCCTGCTGACGATGCTCGGCATCATCATCGGTATTGCCTCGGTGGTGTCGATTGTGGTGGTGGGCGACGCGGCCAAGCAGCTGGTGCTGGCAGATATCCGCGCTATTGGCACCAATACCATTGACGTCTATCCCGGCAAAGACTTCGGGGACGACGAGCCGCAGTATCAGCAGGCGCTGAAATACGACGACCTGGCGGCCATTCAGAAGCAGCCATGGGTCAACTCCGCCACGCCTGCGGTGTCGCAGAACCTGCGCCTGCGCGTGGGCAATGTTGACGTGGCAGCCAGCGCGAACGGCGTGAGCGGAGACTACTTCAACGTCTACGGTATGACCTTCAGCGAAGGCGCCACCTTCAACGCCGAGCAGCTGGCGGGCAGGGCGCAGGTGGTGGTGCTGGACGCGAATTCGCGCAGACAGCTCTTCCCCAATAAAGCCAACGTGGTGGGCGAAGTGATCCTGGTCGGCAACATGCCTGCCACGGTTATCGGCGTGGCGGAAGAGAAGCAGTCGATGTTTGGCAGCAGCAAGATCCTGCGCGTCTGGCTGCCCTATACCACCATCTCCGGGCGGATTATGGGGCAGTCCTGGCTCAACTCCATCACCGTGCGCGTGAAGGAGGGCTACGACAGCGCGCTGGCCGAACAGCAGCTTGAGCGGCTGTTAACCCTGCGCCACGGGAAGAAAGATTTCTTCACCTGGAATATGGACGGCCTCTTGAAAACGGCGGAAAAGACCACACGTACTCTTCAGCTGTTCCTCACGCTGGTGGCGGTGATTTCGCTGGTCGTCGGCGGTATCGGGGTGATGAACATCATGCTGGTGTCGGTAACCGAACGTACCCGGGAGATTGGCATCCGCATGGCGGTCGGGGCCCGGGCCAGCGACGTGCTGCAGCAGTTTTTGATTGAAGCCGTGCTGGTGTGTCTGGTCGGCGGTGCGATGGGGATTGCGCTCTCGATGATGATCGCCTTCGCGCTCCAGCTCTTTTTACCCGGCTGGGAAATTGGCTTCTCACCGGTTGCCATTATTACCGCCTTTTTGTGTTCAACCTTTACCGGGATTTTGTTTGGCTGGTTGCCCGCCCGCAACGCGGCGCGGCTGGATCCGGTGGACGCGCTGGCTCGGGAATAACCCGAAAATAAAAATGCCAGCCGATCGGGCTGGCATTTTGACTGCGGGATGTACACAATAAAACAGAGAGCTATGCAACCGTCTCAGCTTCAATGGGGACGATAAGGCTGGCATGATTGCCTTTTGGTCCCTGGTGAACATCGAACCGGACGGACTGCCCGGCTTTGAGCGTTCTGTAACCATCCATCTGAATGGTGG
The DNA here is from genome assembly GCF_004006055.1 of Enterobacter sp. N18-03635. Lineage (NCBI taxonomy): Bacteria > Pseudomonadati > Pseudomonadota > Gammaproteobacteria > Enterobacterales > Enterobacteriaceae > Enterobacter > Enterobacter sp. N18-03635. The sequence goes on from NZ_CP034769.1 coordinate 1,504,786, forward strand.
AATAGTGAGCGAAGATATCCTCGCCGCCGCCTTCGGGGCAGATGAAGCCAAACCCTTTGGCGTTGTTGAACCACTTAACAGTACCCATTTCCATGCTTCGACATCCTTCGTAAATCTTATAAGTTAAGATGGAATGAACCGGTGGTGGAGTGGGGGCTGTTCAAAACCTCGCCATCTCACGCTTGTACAATTTAGAGAAACGAAAGAAGTCGTCAAGCGTTTGGCGCTGGAGATGGGACAATAATCAACCAAAGTTTGAAGCAGTTAACGCTATTGCAACAGTTTGTGACAGACATCGCGGATGACAGTAATAGATGATTGTTATCTAACATCTGAGGTAGATTCAAAGTGGTTATGCATAATGGGTAAGACCAACGATTGGCTGGATTTTGACCAGCTGGCGGAAGACAAAGTGCGCGACGCGCTAAAACCGCCATCTATGTATAAAGTTATGTTAATGAACGATGATTACACGCCGATGGAATTTGTTATTGACGTGCTACAAAAGTTCTTTTCTTATGATGTAGAACGTGCAACGCAACTGATGCTTACCGTTCATTATCGTGGCAAAGCTATCTGCGGCATCTTCACAGCCGAAGTGGCGGAAACCAAAGTGGCGATGGTGAACGACTATGCGAGGGAGAACGAGCATCCGTTGCTGTGTACGCTGGAAAAGGCCTGATAAGGCATAAAATTGGGGGAGGTGCCTATGCTCAATCAAGAACTGGAACTCAGTTTAAACATGGCTTTCGCCAGAGCGCGTGAGCACCGACATGAGTTTATGACCGTCGAGCATTTACTGCTCGCACTGCTTAGCAACCCATCTGCCCGCGAAGCGCTGGAAGCCTGCTCCGTGGATCTGGTGGCGCTACGTCAGGAACTCGAAGCCTTCATCGAACAAACCACACCGGTGCTGCCAGCCAGTGAAGAAGAGCGCGACACGCAGCCGACGCTCAGCTTCCAGCGCGTACTGCAGCGCGCGGTATTCCACGTCCAGTCTTCCGGGCGTAGCGAAGTGACTGGCGCAAACGTCTTAGTCGCCATCTTCAGCGAGCAGGAGTCACAGGCTGCCTATCTGCTGCGCAAACACGAAGTCAGCCGCCTCGACGTGGTTAACTTTATTTCTCACGGAACGCGCAAAGACGAGCCTAACCAGGCATCGGATTCCAGCAATCAGGTCAATAACAATGAAGAGCAAGCAGGCGGGGAGGATCGTATGGAAAACTTCACCACCAACCTTAACCAGCTTGCTCGCGTTGGCGGTATCGACCCGCTGATTGGTCGCGATAAAGAGCTGGAGCGCGCGATCCAGGTGCTGTGCCGTCGCCGCAAGAACAACCCGCTGCTGGTGGGGGAGTCAGGCGTGGGTAAAACCGCGATTGCCGAAGGGCTTGCCTGGCGCATTGTCCAGGGCGACGTGCCGGAAGTGATTGCCGACTGCACCATCTACTCGCTGGATATCGGCTCGCTGCTGGCGGGCACTAAATACCGCGGTGATTTTGAAAAACGCTTCAAGGCGCTGTTGAAACAGCTGGAGCAGGACACCAACAGCATCCTGTTTATCGATGAGATCCACACCATCATCGGGGCAGGTGCAGCCTCCGGTGGCCAGGTAGATGCCGCGAACCTAATCAAACCGCTGCTCTCCAGCGGCAAGATCCGCGTGATTGGCTCCACGACCTACCAGGAGTTCAGCAACATCTTTGAGAAAGACCGTGCGCTGGCGCGCCGCTTCCAGAAAATCGACGTGACCGAACCGTCCGTCGAGGAAACGGTGCAGATCATCAACGGCCTGAAGCCGAAGTACGAAGCGCACCACGACGTGCGTTATACCGCGAAAGCGGTGCGTGCGGCGGTGGAGCTGGCGGTGAAATACATCAACGACCGTCATCTGCCGGATAAGGCGATTGACGTGATTGATGAGGCCGGGGCGCGTGCGCGCCTGATGCCGGCCAGCAAGCGTAAGAAAACCGTTAACGTGGCGGATATTGAGTCCGTGGTGGCCCGCATCGCGCGTATCCCTGAGAAGAGCGTCTCTCAGAGCGATCGCGACACGCTGCGCACCCTCGGTAATCGCCTGAAAATGCTGGTCTTTGGTCAGGATAAAGCCATTGAGGCCTTAACCGAAGCGATTAAGATGGCCCGTGCCGGACTGGGGCATGAGCACAAGCCTGTCGGTTCCTTCCTGTTTGCCGGCCCGACCGGCGTGGGGAAAACCGAGGTAACGGTTCAGCTTTCCAAAGCGCTGGGCATTGAGCTGCTGCGCTTTGATATGTCCGAGTATATGGAGCGTCACACCGTCAGCCGTTTGATTGGTGCGCCTCCGGGCTACGTGGGCTTTGACCAGGGCGGCCTGCTCACCGACGCGGTGATCAAGCACCCGCACGCGGTACTGCTGCTCGATGAAATCGAGAAAGCGCACCCGGACGTGTTCAACATCCTGCTACAGGTGATGGACAACGGGACGCTGACCGACAACAACGGGCGCAAAGCTGACTTCCGCAACGTGGTGCTGGTAATGACCACTAACGCCGGGGTGCGAGAAACCGAGCGTAAGTCCATCGGCCTGATCCACCAGGATAACAGCACCGATGCGATGGAGGAGATCAAGAAGATCTTCACGCCGGAGTTCCGTAACCGTCTGGACAACATTATCTGGTTCGATCACCTGTCTACCGAGGTGATCCATCAGGTCGTGGATAAGTTCATCGTCGAGCTGCAGGTACAGCTGGATCAGAAAGGCGTGTCGCTGGAAGTGAGCCAGGAGGCTCGAAACTGGCTGGCCGAGAAAGGCTACGACCGTGCGATGGGCGCCCGTCCAATGGCGCGTGTAATTCAGGACAACCTGAAGAAACCGCTGGCGAACGAACTGCTGTTTGGCTCGCTGGTGGACGGCGGCCAGGTGACCGTGGCGCTGGATCAGGCGAAGAACGAACTGACGTACGATTTCCAGAGTGCGGCGAAGCACAAGCCGGAAGCGGCTCACTGAGTGAGTGGAAGGCTAATGTTAGAAACCGGGCATTTGCCCGGTTTTTTTATTCCTGCTTTTCTCCCTCTCCCAGTGGGAGAGGGTCGGGATGACGGCATCAGGCCGCAGAGGAATTTTGCGAGGCGCTTTCCACTTTTGTTCGACGTTGGTTTCTGGATAAATCCACAGTAATAAAATGGCGGCGAACCTGCAAATCAGGTGTCAGGACTGGCATCCTGTAAGTGTATGAATTGACAATCTTACGTGCTCACCTTAACGTACGTTATTGCCTGGAGCCGGTCTATAAGACGTAAAATACGGGCTCACAGAATCAATTTTTGGTTATAAATACAGCCAAGACCCACTAAATGCTGGCTCACAACCCGGGCTCCATAGTGATGACACTGTAATGACCATGGATGGGCTTTCAGCCAGGCACCAAATGCAGTGCAGGGTGCAAGCGTAATCAAAGCGGGTTCCGCTGTACTTTGCTGTCCGGTTAGTAGGCCAATCATCTTGCATCTCTCGCCATTATCCCAGCGCTCCCATACATTCTTCCACCATCCCATTTTCCAGCTGCCAGTCAGGTAAAATGACTTTTCAGAGAGTATGGCGTTTTCAGGCTTTTCAGACACAAACCACAGATTGGTTTTTCCAAGGCCAACCTCTGTTGACCAGGCCGTAATTGCACCGCCACGCAAGACGCACTCATGCGCGAGATAATGATCGGTTACACCCGGGAACCGTCGTTTTAATCGCTGAAAATGACTGTGTATGGTTATGACAGGACGGACTATGCTTCCCCGGTCGTTTCGCTTAAGTTCGGCGCTACCATACTGAATTTCATCAAACTGACTCCGCGTCAGAAATTGCTTCTCTTGTTCACGAATAAGATCAACATCGCTCGACGGTAATATCGCAGAAGGGTTGGGCTGTGAGCTTTTATAGAGCAACGAATCACCTGCTTTCCAGTCGCTATAGTTAGTTGTGATTTGCATAATTTTCCCTGAATCAGCATCGGCGCTGATCACAACATATAATTTCTGCCTCGCAGCGCGGCCCTGAAACGGTATTACCATCGTCGTCGTTGACACCCTTGTTAATCCAGGGACAGAGGCATGAAGAACGTGTTCAAACCCGTTAACCGCTTGTGCAAGCGCCCTTTGGTTTGTCGTTTCACCAGAGTGCACCCCTTGTTCGAGCCGGGAAAGAAGGGTGATATTTTTATCCTGGCATTGAGCATTGTCATAGTGTGGAGTAAACACATAGCGGCAGGTACAACATTGAAGGCGTGGGGTTCTGGCTTTTGTGTATCCATAGTGAATGATGCGAGTTGTAAAACAGCGAGGACAACCTTGTCCTGTATTTCCCAATTTTTGTTGCATGAAGTGTCTGAACCACTCGTCACATTCTTTTTTATTAAACAAGGGCGGAAGGCTTCCACATTTTTGACATTCAAGAGCAGCGTAGCCGAGACGATAAACAGGAACAACATAATCACTCGCATCGGGTATTCCAAGATTAGGGCATGACCAGCTTTTACAAACATTCAGGTCTATTTTTGGAGCGCATTCCATGCATATCACCAACTGATTCTGTGAGTCGATGATTTTCACGCCTCTCTTTTTTATATGCCGTGAGAAAGTTCACAAAATCTGTTTTTTGCTAATCGATAATGAAACTCTTCTTTTAATTAGAGAGTTGAAATATGAAAAAAACAGTAATCGCAGTTTTATTATTGTCGGGATATGCTTCGCTAAGTCCAGCGCAGGACGTTACCGTCATTTATACTAATGATCTGCATGCCCATGTTGAGCCTTATAAACTCCCCTATGTTGCAGAGGGAAAAAGAGCTGTGGGTGGCTTTGCAAATATTGCAACATACGTTAAGCAAGAAAAGAAAAACAATAAGGCTACTTTTTATTTCGATGCTGGGGATTATTTTACCGGCCCGTATATCAGTAGCCTGACAAAAGGGAAGGCAATCATAGATATTATGAATACAATGTCATTTGATGCTGCGTCTGTCGGCAATCATGAGTTCGATCATGGTTGGGATAATACCCTTATACAGCTCAGTCAGGCTAAATTCCCGATACTGTTAGGGAACGTCTTTTATAAAAACAGTAATGTCCTCTTCTGGAATAATCCTTATACCATCATCGAAAAGGATGGCATTAAAATTGGGGTTATTGGGTTGCACGGCGTGTTTGCATTCGATGATACCGTTTCTTCGTCAATGCGTCAGGGGATTGAAGCGCGTGACGAGGTGAAATATCTCCAGCATTATCTGGATGAACTCCGTGGAAAAGTGGATATTACCGTTGCACTTATGCATGAAGGTTTCCCTGCACGCCAGTCCAGTATCGGCAATACAGACGTGAAGCGCGCCCTTGATAAGGATATTCAGACGGCGAAGCAGGTGAAGGGCCTGGATATTCTGATTACCGGACATGCGCATGTTGGAACAGTGGAGCCGCTCAAAGTAGGCAACACGTTGGTACTTTCGACTGACAGTGGGGGGATTGATATCGGTAAGCTGGTTCTCGATGTGGATCTAAAAACGCATCACCATAAAATAAAAAGCTTCGAACTTAAAACCCTGTATGCCGATGAATGGAAACCCGATCCGGCAACTCAGAGCGTTATTGATACCTGGAATAAAAAACTGTCCGAAACGGTTCGCCAAAAAGTTGGTGAGACGCCTGTTACGCTTACGCGCGCCTATGGTGAGTCATCTTCACTTGGAAATTTATTTACCGATGCAATGCTTGCTGCAGCGCCTGATGCGCAGCTGGCGCTCACTAATTCAGGTGGTCTTCGCGCAGACTTGAATGCCGGTCCGATAACCCTTGGCGATGTTATCAGCGCTTTTCCGTTTCCAAATGAGCTAACTGTCATGGATTTGAAAGGGAAATCCTTACGCAATCTTATGGAACACGGAGCGTCACTTACAAATGGTGTTTTGCAGATGTCGAAAGGACTAGAAATGCGATACGACCAACATAAACCTGTTGGGCACCGCGTTGTGCTATTTACGCTTAATGGCAAGCCGATTGTAGATACTGATACCTATCGCGTAGCGACAAATAGTTTCCTTGCTCCTGGGGGCGATGGTTTTACCGCATTTATCGATGGTCAGAACAAACAGGTAAAAGGTGGGTATAACCTTTCTGATGCGGTTATTGATTATCTGGTAAAAGGAAATAAGATTATTCCCCAACAGGTGAAAGAAATGCGTGTAAAAGAAGTTGAACAGTAATACTTAATAACAGGTGAACAACATGGCAATTACCTATCTTGGAATGGATCTCGCGCCTGCAAACAACCAGCTTGCAGTATATCTGAAGTTTATAATTGATGAAGCGGTAACATATTCCTATACAGTTCTTGGAAGATTAACTAGCGCATCAAGTTTAGATTTTACGTATTCATCAAATGACATTATCTCTCTATCTGAGATAAAAATTCCGGTTATTGGACTGTACGCAAACTATCTTAATCAAGTGCAGGTTGTTTTTAAAAACCTTAGCGGAGTGGAAATTTTTAATCAAACCATTCAGGTAAGCACACAGGAACAAGTCTATCGCGATGCGACAATATTCCATATCGATATTGAGCAAACGGATCCCACTAAGTTTGCGGCCGTATGGGGAAACAGTTGGTTAATGACCACCAATTGTGATGGTTACGACCAAAATGGCGATCTTCGTTGCTATTATGCTCAGCCCTATCGTAATCAGATGTTAAAAACGCATAATGGTTATTTCTATATCGGCAGTGATGAAGATGAACACTGGTATGGCCGACGTTTTTTTAAAATTGATATTTTAGGCAATGAGATTCTGGAATTTGATTTACGTGACCGCGATGGCAACCGCTATGCTAATACCCACGATCTGATCTGGGATTCAGCCGGTAATCTCTTCATGATTGGTAATGATAACCCGGATCGTTCGACCAATACGATGAGGCAGGATGCATCAATTTTAAAATTTGATGAAAAGACAGGCATGATGCTGTGGGCAAAAAATTATACGCGTGCATTCGATAATACGCAGATCCTGAATAATAGCCCGACAAACGATGCTCACCTTAACTCGCTTTCCTGGATCCCCGAGGGTGAAGCAAACTCTGAAGCGATCGTTGTCCATACTCGCTCTGCAGGCCTGACGTTTGGTATTTCTCCTGCCGATGGTACGATATTATGGAGTATTAATACCGGTGGATTTAACCCAGGTTTCGCAGCGGGGCAGGGCGTTACGCAGATAGAAACTTCCGGTATTACGAATTTTGAAAATGGTGCTCATACCGTATTCGTCACTAAAAATAGCGCTTTTGCTGGGTTAAACAATGAGGCCGAAGGCAAATTCGTTCTTTCGCTATTTGATAATCGCTCCTGCGTTGATAATGAAGGAAACGCGGTTACTCGTGATATTACTCTTGATCCAACGGCTGATGTTTACAAAACCGATCCTGCAAGGGTCATGTTCTATGCTGTTGATCTGGTTGCCAAAACAGCAACTCAGACAGGTAGCATTATCCAGTTACCTTCCTCTCGCGTTCCTCAAATCACTGATTTTATGGGGGCTGCAATCGATTATGGTGACTACTATGGCATCTACACCAACCACGCTCGCTCTTTCTTTATCAGTGATGCGACAGGCCATATTATTGCCACAATCTACGATCTGATTTGTACTCTGGATGGCTATCCCGAGTTCCCAGGCGAGTGCTATCGGGCAAGGTTGTTTGCGAAAGACGAGCTTGATGCTTTGATAAATATAGGTTACCGGGTGGCAAACGGCTGAAAGCATAGCGAGACACAGCCATTAAAGGACATTGCGGCTGCTAATGTCGGTCACTTTCAGTGGCTGGCATTGCTGTCGAACAGACAGCCCTGAGGCTGAATCGAATGGTCAAATAATCGCCTGCAGCACAAAAAAGTAAGGCCGGGAAAATCCCGGCCTTATTTAATATTCATCTGCCATTACAGGCGAAAACAATTAGCGACTACGGAAGACAATGCGGCCTTTGCTCAGGTCGTACGGGGTCAGTTCAACAGTCACTTTGTCGCCCGTCAAAATGCGGATGTAGTTTTTGCGCATTTTACCGGAGATGTGCGCAGTTACCACGTGACCGTTTTCCAGCTCTACGCGAAACATGGTATTAGGCAACGTATCAAGTACGGTACCCTGCATTTCAATATTGTCTTCTTTGGCCATCTAATCCTCTGGGGTATCACTACCAAGTTTTGAACCGGCAAGATAATGCCGAAATTCATCAATTAAGTAAAGAATTGCGCGATTAAAACGCAGCAAAACAGTTTCGGCGCATTGCCCAAGCGTCACGGTACAACCGAACAGGAAGCGCATTCGTAAAGGGGAGACAACAGGATAAACGTCAGGACGTTATCTGAAGCGAGGGTCCCAAACGGCGGCGGGGCAACAGGCAGAAGCTACTCTGCGGCATAATTATAACACCCTCACAAAAAATATGCGGAAAACATTTAGGCATTGGGCATAAAGAGCGTTCTCGGTATCCAGAAGTCGCGGGGGAGCTTCTCCTGACGGCTGGCATCCAGATGCTCAATGTACTGGCGTCGCGGGATCTCAACGGCACCGAGAGAGGCCGTGTGCTCGTTGAGCACCTGACAATCGATCAGGCGCCCGCCGCGCTGGGCAAATGCCTGGCAGAAAACCAGCAGCGCCGTTTTCGAGGCGTTAACCGCGCGGGAGAACATCGACTCGCCGCAAAACAGCGTACCCTGCGCCACGCCATACATGCCGCCGACAAGTGCTCCGCCGTCCCATACCTCGATTGAGTGGGCGTAGCCAAGCTCATGAAGCTGGTGGTAGGCGGTAATAATATCGCGGGTTATCCATGTTCCCTCAAAGCGGTCTTCGGCACAGCCTTCAATGACCTGACCAAAGGCATGATTAAGGGTGACGCGGTACGGTGATTTTGCATGGAAACGCTTCATGCTGCGGCTCAGGTGAAACTGCTCTGGCCACAGCACGGCGCGCGGATCGGGAGACCACCATAAAATGGGGTCGCCGGGAGAAAACCAGGGGAAGATACCGCGCTGGTATGCCATCAATAGTCGAGCAGGACTGAGGTCACCGCCAAGGGCCAGCAGCCCATTGGGCTCACGCAGCGCCCCTTCCGGAGAAGGGAACGCGATGTTATGACGAGAAAGCTGGACCAGGCGCATGACAGCAAAACTCCAGTACGCGAGTGAGGACGCTACAAATATAGTCTACAGACGCTGTTTAAACTGGTAGTAGCGACCCTGTTTCGCCAACAGCTCTGCGTGACTACCTTGCTCAATAATGTGTCCGTTGTCCATCACAATTATCCGATCAAAACTCGCCAGCCCGCGCAGGCGGTGCGTGACCATCAGGACGGTTTTACCGGTCATGACATTGGCCAGCAAATCAAGGATTTGACTCTCGGTCGTGGCGTCCAGCCCTTCGGTGGGCTCGTCAAGCAGCATCAGCGGCGCATCGTGCAGCAGCGCGCGCGCAATCGCCAGGCGGCGCAGCTCACCGCCGGAAAGCTGACGGCCGCCTTCGCCCAGCCAGCTGTTCAATCCATCGTCCTCAAGTAGCTTATGCAGACCGACCTGTTCCAGCACGGCGCGAAGCGTATCATCAGTGGCCTCTGGGGCTGCCAGCAGCAGGTTATCGCGCAGGGTGGCGCTAAACAGATGCACGCGCTGCGGAACGACGCTGATGGTTTTGCGCAGGGCCTGCTCGCTAAAATCGGTCAGCGACGTGTTATTAAAACGAATCTGACCGCGCTGCGGATCCCAGGCGCGGGTCAGCAGCTGCAGCAGCGTGGATTTACCGCAGCCGGTACGGCCGAGGATCGCAATCCGCTGTCCGGCATTCACAGAAAGGGTGATACCCTCCAGCGCGTTCTGTGCCTGTTTGTCATAGCTGAAGGTGACATCGTCAAGCGTCAGCGCAACCTGCTCAGGTACCGCGGTCTGCCCGGCACTGAACGTAACTTCCGGTTCCTGCTCGGCAATCTGGGTGATGCGCAGGGCAGAGGCGATCACCTGACCCAGGTGCTGGAAGGCGCCCGTCACCGGGGTCAGCGCTTCAAATGCGGCCAGCGCACAGAAAACGAAAAGGGCAATAAGCGGACCCGGCTGTGTATTTCCCCCGATATCGCCGGAAGCCAGCCACAGCATGGCAATCACCGCCACACCGCCGATTAGCATCATTAGCGCCTGAGAAAAGGCCGTCAGTTCCGACTGGCGGCGCTGGGCTTCATGCCAGTTTAGCTCCGTACTTTCCATGCGGGCGCGGTAGCGCTTGCTGGCACCAAAAATGGTCAGCTCTGCCTGGCCCTGAAGCCAGGAGGTCAGCTGCTGACGATAGTCCCCACGCAGACGAGTCAGGTTTTCCCCGGTGGATTTCCCGGCGCGGTAAAACAGCGGCGGCAGAACGATAAGCGTTAACAGCATTATCCCGCCCAGCGTCAGCGCAACGGGAACATCCAGAACAGACAGCCCCAGCGTGACCACCACAATCACCACAAACGCGCCCACGATAGGGGAAATTACGCGCAGATAAAGGTGATCCAGCGTGTCGACATCCGCCACCACGCGGTTAAGCAACTCGCCCTGACGAAAACGCGCCAGCCCGGCAGGGGAGAGGGGCAGCAGTTTGCTGAAGGTGTAGATACGCAGGTGCTGCAGCACGCGGAAGGTGGCGTCGTGGCTCACCAGGCGTTCGAAATAGCGTCCGGCAGTACGGGTGATGGCGGTACCGCGAACCCCGGCCGCCGGAAGCATATAGTTGAAGCTGTATAATCCGGCGAACCCCGCGACAGCCGAGGCCGACAGAAACCAGCCGGAAAGCGTGAGCAGACCGATGCTGGCGAGCAGCGTGACAATCGCCAGCACAATCCCCAGCGTCAGCATCCATTTATGGCGTTTATAGAGCGCAAGATAAGGCAGCAGAGCGCGCATCAGATATCCTCCTGACGGTTCGCCAGCAGGGCGGCAAATGGTCCCTGGGCGGCAACGAGAGAGGCGTAATCGCCTTGCTCAACAATACGACCGTTCTCCATGACCCAGATCTGGTCCCAGTCGGCAATGCCTTCCAGATGGTGGGTAACCATCAGCGTGGTTTGCTGCCGGGAGGCAGCGTTCAGGGCCTCCATTACGCGCTGCTCGCTGTGGGCATCCAGGCTTGCTGCGGGCTCGTCCAGCAGCATCAGCTGGCATGGGTTAAGCAGCGCTCGGGCAACGGCCACGCGCTGCGCCTGCCCGACCGACAGCCCGGCGGACTGATCGCCGACCACGGTATCCACCCCTTCCGGCAGCAGAGGCAGAAATTCGCTGACCCAGGCGCGGTCGAGAACCGATTGCAGCTCATCTTCACGCGCGTCCGGGCGCGCCAGAAGCACGTTTTCACGCAGCGTAGAAGCCGGGAGCTGCGGGTTTTGTCCTACCCAACTGAGCTGTTTACGCCAGGCGTCAGGCTCGAGGTTGCGCAGTTCGGTTTTGTTGATCCGCAGTGAACCCGTGTAGGCCATAAAACCGGATAGCGCGTTCAGTAGAGAGCTTTTCCCGGAACCGCTGGTGCCGACGAGCACCACGCGTTGTCCGGCAGGTAAGGTAAAGTTCAGCGGACCGGCGAGGACTTTGCCTTCGGGCGACAGAATGGAAAAGTCCTGTGCTTCAATCGTCACCGGATCTTTAGCATTCAGCGTTACGTCACCCCGCTCCGGGTGGGCCAGCGGCGTTTCCAGAAACGTTTTCAGGCTATCGGCGGCGCCAACCGCCTGCGCTTTTGCGTGATAGAAGGTTCCCAGATCGCGAAGCGGCTGGAAAAATTCCGGCGCCAGGATCAGCGCCAGGAAACCGGCAGAAAGGGTCACCGCCGTGCCGTAATGACCGAAATCCAGCGCGCCAAGGTAGGAGAAGCCGAAGTAGACCGCCACGAGGGCAATCGACAGCGAGGTGAAGAATTCCAGTACGCCGGAAGATAAGAAGGCGAGGCGTAAGACTTCCATGGTGCGCTGACGGAAGTCCTGCGACGCCAGGCGAATATTTTCGGTTTCCGCTTCACCGCGGCCAAAGATGCGCAATGTCTCCATGCCGCGAAGACGATCGAGGAAATGTCCGCTCAGGCGACCCAGTGCCAGGAAGTTACGGCGGTTGGCATCCGCTGCCCCCATCCCGACCAGCGCCATAAACAGTGGGATCAGCGGGGCGGTTCCCATCAGAATCAGCGCCGCCATCCAGTTCACCGGGAAGATAGCGATAACGATCAGCAGCGGAACGAAGACGGCAAGGGCCATCTGCGGCAGATAGCGCGCGTAGTAGTCGTGCATATCGTCAATCTGCTCAAGGATCAGCGTCGCCCAGCTACCGGCCGGGTTACCCTGGATCCAGGCGGGCCCGGCTTCCTGAAGCCTGTCGAGCACCTGACGGCGGATCTCGTAACGGATGTGCTGTCCGGCGTGAAAACCGACGCGCTCACGCAGCCATACCACCCAGGCGCGCAGAACAAAAATCAGGATCAGGACAATAAAGGGCAGAAGGAGCGCTTCGCGCGGGATGTTCTCCATGATCATGTGATTTAGAATGCGGGCCAGCAGCCATGCCTGGGCAACAATCAACAGACCGCTAACGAACCCCAAAAGGCGGGAAATCGTAAGCCAGCGGCGGGAAATAACGCTTTGCTGTTTCAGCCAGCGTGTTAACTCTTGTTGACGGGTTTTTTCCATTGCGTACTTTGCAGGTGACGTTATTAGAAGTTGGGCAGCGCAATGTTACAACGGGGAGACAATAAAGGCGACTTATCGCCGCCTTTATTTACGTTTGTTACTGACTTGTAAAGATTATTTACCTTGTTCAGCCAGTCCATCGAGGTAGCGTTCAGCGTCCAGCGCGGCCATACAGCCGGTGCCCGCAGAAGTAATCGCCTGACGATAAATATGGTCCATCACGTCGCCGGCCGCGAACACACCCGGGATGCTGGTCTGGGTCGCATTACCGTGAATGCCGGACTGCACTTTGATGTAGCCGTTTTCCAGCTCCAGCTGACCGTCGAAGATCGCGGTGTTCGGACTGTGACCGATCGCCACAAACAGGCCCGCCACTTCCAGCGTTTCAACGTTATCAGTGTTCTGGGTATCACGGATACGCAGACCGGCAACGCCCATCTGGTCTCCCGTCACCTCTTCCAGGGTACGGTTGGTATGCAGCACGATGTTGCCACTTGCTACTTTATCCATCAGACGTTTGATCAGGATCTTCTCCGCGCGGAAGGTTTCGCGACGGTGGATCAGGTGCACCTCAGAGGCAATGTTTGCCAGATAGAGCGCTTCTTCCACTGCGGTGTTGCCGCCGCCGATGACCGCGACTTTCTGATTACGGTAGAAGAAACCGTCGCAGGTTGCGCAGGCAGAGACGCCGCGGCCTTTGAACGCTTCTTCGGATGGCAGACCGAGGTAACGGGCAGAAGCACCCGTGGCGATGATCAGCGCGTCGCAGGTGTATTCGCCGCTGTCGCCCGTCAGGCGGAACGGACGGTTCTGCAGATCGACCTTGTTGATGTGGTCGAACAGAATTTCGGTTTCGAATTTAGCGGCATGCTCGTGCATACGTTCCATCAGCAGCGGCCCGGTCAGGTCGTTCGGGTCCCCTGGCCAGTTTTCCACTTCGGTGGTGGTGGTCAGCTGACCGCCTTTTTCCATACCGGTAATGAGTACCGGGTGCAGGTTAGCGCGTGCAGCATAGACCGCTGCGGTATATCCCGCAGGTCCAGAACCAAGGATTAGCAGCTTACTGTGTTTGGCCGTGCCCATGAGATCCCCATTGTTGTTGGCAGACATTTGGCTGGATTGTAGGGAATTTGTTGCCGTAAAAAAAGAGCGCAGCAATTTTGATATCAATCTGTGTAATAGCCGTGGACGATGAATAGCGCGCGATAACCTCACGCTTTCTCGATAAAAGCGGTCGTTTCTAAGGCAATAAAATGAGGATTAATACCCTGCCGTAATGAATATCCGGCATGTTGTACTAAAAAACGATGTTTTGCTTTGACAATCCCCTGCGCTTTTGCGAAAACATTCAAGGAAGAAAAAAAACCGCGTTAACCGTATGCCGCATAGGCATGCACGTAAATGCCATTTTTACCGGGTCAGTGAAATCTACGCATGGCGTGGACAGACGCCATACGTGATGTCGGTGACAGCCTTCGGGCAACGGTCTTCTTACCAACAGAACCCGAATCCGCATCGCGTCTATTACATAATCAGGCGATGTGATGACTAACGGGTACAGGCTCTGAACAGTGATGTGCACAGGGTCCAGGCAGGAGTAGGGAAGGAATACAGAGAGACAATAATAATGGTAGATAGCAAGAAGCGCCCTGGCAAAGATCTCGACCGTATCGATCGTAACATTCTTAATGAATTGCAAAAGGATGGGCGTATTTCCAACGTCGAGCTTTCAAAACGTGTGGGACTTTCCCCGACGCCGTGCCTTGAGCGTGTGCGCCGACTGGAAAGACAGGGTTTCATTCAGGGCTACACTGCTCTGTTGAACCCGCATTATCTGGATGCCTCACTTCTGGTATTTGTTGAGATTACTCTGAATCGTGGTGCGCCGGATGTGTTTGAACAATTCAACGCCGCTGTACAAAAACTTGAAGAAATTCAAGAGTGTCATCTGGTATCCGGTGATTTCGACTACCTGTTGAAAACCCGAGTGCCTGATATGTCCGCCTACCGTAAGCTGCTGGGGGAAACCCTGCTGCGTCTGCCAGGCGTGAACGACACCCGTACATATGTGGTGATGGAAGAGGTCAAACAGAGCAATCGTCTGGTTATTAAGACGCGCTAACACGGAACAGGTGCAAAATCAGCTTAGTTTGATTACACTCCTGTTAATCCATACAGCAACAGTGCCGGGGAGTCCCGGCGCTGTTGTCCGTTTTAGCAAAAAGGCAGGATATGCCTGATACCTGGAGAGCCTTTTTTGAGCCAGGAATACACTGAAGACAAAGAAGTCACACTATCGAAGCTAAGCAGCGGACGTCGTCTCCTCGAGGCTTTGCTGATTGTTATTGCCCTTTTTGCCGTCTGGCTGATGGCAGCCTTATTCAGTTTCAATCCTTCAGATCCCAGCTGGTCACAAACTGCATGGCATGAGCCTATCCATAATTTAGGCGGTGTCCCTGGTGCCTGGCTGGCGGATACGCTGTTTTTCATTTTCGGTGTGATGGCCTACACCCTCCCCGTTATTATCATTGGCGGATGCTGGTTTGCGTGGCGTCATCGTCAGAACGATGATTACATCGACTATTTCGCCGTGTCGCTGCGCCTGATTGGCGCGCTGGCGCTGATCCTTACTTCGTGCGGGCTGGCGGCAATCAATGCGGATGATATCTGGTACTTCGCCTCTGGTGGTGTAATCGGCAGCTTACTCAGTTCTGCGCTACAGCCGATGCTGCACAGCAGCGGCGGCACGCTGGCGCTGCTGTGCATTTGGGCGGCCGGGCTAACGCTGTTTACCGGCTGGTCATGGGTGAGCATTGCCGAGAAAATTGGTAGTTTTATCCTCACCATTCTGACCTTCGCCAGCAACCGTACCCGCCGTGACGATACGTGGATTGATGAAGACGAGTACGAAGATGAAGAGGAAGATGACGCGCCTGTGCAGCGTCGCGAATCTCGTCGTGCGCGTATTCTGCGCGGCGCGCTGGCGCGTCGTCAGCGTGTTGCTGAGAAGTTTGCCAACCCGCTAGGTCGTAAAACCGATGCGGCGCTCTTCTCCGGTAAACGCATGGATGAAGACGAGCAGGTGGCGTATCGCGCTGCGGGTGTCGCAGTCGATCCTGACGATGTGCTCTTCTCTGGCAGCCGGGCCACACCCGGGGACTTTGACGAATACGACCCGCTGTTAAACGGTCACTCGGTCACTGAACCGGTTGCGGCAGCCGCAGCCGCGACAACCGCAGCGCAGGCGTATGCCGCGCCTGTCGACGCCGTGATGCCATCCGCGCCGGTTTCGCCGCCGGAATCCGTTATTCAGCAACCTCAGGTTGACTGGCAGACTGCTCCCGGTGTTCACACGCCGGAGCCCGTTATCGCGCCTGAACCAGAGAGCTATGTCCCTGTGCAGCAGGAGCAGTGGCAGCAGCCATATCAGCCGCCGCAGCCTGCGTATGAACCGCAAGATTACCCTCACTTTGAACAGCCTGTGGCCCAACCGTATCAGGAGTATGTGCCTGAACCGGTTGAACCTGTGCAGCCTCATGTAGCGCCGCAGCCTGAACCTGAAATCGTGGAAGAGGTGAAGCCAGCCCGTCCACCGCTGTACTATTTTGAAGAAGTCGAAGAGCGCCGCGCGCGTGAACGCGAACAGCTGGCCGCCTGGTATCAGCCTGTGCCTGAACCGGTGCAGGAGCCGGTGACGAAAGCGCCTTCTGTCCCAGTTCCACCGGTCGACCCGACACCTGTAGTTGCACCCGTAGCGGAAAGCGTGAAGCAGGCTACCGCGGCCGCTGCCGTGGCTGCACCTGTCTTTAGCCTGGCAACAGGGGGCGCGCCACGTCCTCAGGTGAAGGAGGGGATTGGTCCGCAACTGCCTCGTCCTAACCGCGTTCGCGTACCAACCCGTCGTGAACTTGCCTCTTATGGTATCAAGCTGCCTTCCCAGCGCATGGCGGAAGAGAAAGCGCGCGAGCCAGAGTACGAAGATGACGCCGATGAGATGCAGCAGGACGAGCTGGCCCGCCAGTTCGCCGCGCAGCAGAATCAACGCTACGGTGAAGAATATCAGCACGATGAACCTGTGCCTGAAGACGAAGATGACGCTGCAGAAGCGGAATTAGCGCGCCAGTTCGCCGCCACCCAGCAGCAGCGTTATTCCGGTGAACAACCGGCTGGTGCAAATCCGTTCTCACTGTCTGATTTTGAATTCTCGCCGATGAAGGATCTGGTGGATGATGGCCCGAGCGAGCCTTTATTTACCCCGAGCGTGATGCCGGAAGTTGAGCCTGTGCGCCAGCAGCCAGCACCACAGGCCTATGCACAGCCGCAACAACCTGTTCATCAGCCGTATGCGCAGCCGCAGCAGCCCGTTCAGCAGCCATATGCGCAACCGCAACAACCAGTTCAGCAACCGCAGCCGCCGCAGTTCCAGCAGCCTGCGCCTCAGCCGCAGGAGAGCCTGATTCACCCGCTGCTGATGCGTAACGGTGACAGCCGTCCGCTGCAGCGTCCAAGCACGCCGCTGCCGTCTCTGGATCTGTTAACGCCGCCGCCGTCGGAAGTGGAACCCGTCGATACCTTCGCGCTGGAGCAGATGGCGCGTCTGGTGGAAGCCCGTCTGGCCGACTTCCGTATCAAGGCTGACGTGGTGAACTACTCGCCGGGCCCTGTTATCACCCGTTTTGAACTGAACCTGGCGCCAGGCGTTAAAGCCGCGCGTATTTCTAACCTGTCCCGCGACCTGGCGCGTTCCTTGTCGACCGTTGCGGTACGTGTGGTGGAAGTGATACCGGGCAAACCTTACGTTGGTCTTGAGCTGCCGAACAAGAAACGTCAGACCGTCTACCTGCGTGAAGTGCTGGATAACACCAAATTCCGCGATAACCCATCCCCGCTGACCGTGGTGCTGGGTAAAGATATCGCTGGCGATCCGGTGGTGGCAGACCTCGCAAAAATGCCTCACCTGCTGGTCGCGGGTACTACCGGTTCCGGTAAGTCTGTCGGTGTGAACGCCATGATCCTCAGCATGCTCTATAAAGCGCAGCCGGAAGATGTGCGTTTCATCATGATCGACCCGAAAATGCTCGAACTTTCGGTCTACGAAGGCATCCCGCATCTGCTGACCGAAGTGGTCACCGACATGAAAGACGCCGCCAACGCCCTGCGCTGGAGCGTCAATGAGATGGAGCGTCGCTA
The DNA here is from genome assembly GCF_004006055.1 of Enterobacter sp. N18-03635. Lineage (NCBI taxonomy): Bacteria > Pseudomonadati > Pseudomonadota > Gammaproteobacteria > Enterobacterales > Enterobacteriaceae > Enterobacter > Enterobacter sp. N18-03635. Next base: position 1,522,691 of record NZ_CP034769.1, read on the forward strand.
TAAGCTGATGTCGGCGTTGGGCGTACGTAATCTGGCCGGTTATAACGAGAAAATCGCCCAGGCTGTGCGTATGGGACGTCCGATCCCGGATCCTTACTGGAAGCCGGGTGACAGCATGGATGCCCAGCATCCGGTGCTGGAAAAACTGCCTTATATCGTCGTGCTGGTCGATGAATTCGCTGACCTGATGATGACCGTTGGTAAGAAAGTGGAAGAGTTGATTGCCCGTCTGGCGCAGAAAGCGCGTGCGGCGGGTATTCACCTTGTGCTGGCGACCCAGCGTCCTTCCGTGGACGTTATCACTGGTCTTATCAAAGCGAACATTCCGACGCGTATCGCCTTTACCGTATCAAGCAAAATTGACTCCCGTACCATTCTTGATCAGGGCGGCGCAGAGTCGCTGCTGGGAATGGGGGACATGCTCTATTCCGGCCCGAACTCCACTTCTCCGGTGCGTGTTCACGGTGCGTTTGTCCGCGACGAGGAAGTTCACGCTGTCGTGCAGGACTGGAAAGCGCGCGGTCGTCCACAATATATTGACGGCATTACCAGCGATACGGAAAGCGAAGGCGGCGGCGGTGGCTTCGACGGTGGTGAAGAGCTGGATCCGTTATTCGATCAGGCGGTTAACTTCGTTACCGAAAAACGCAAAGCGTCCATCTCAGGCGTGCAGCGTCAATTCCGCATCGGCTATAACCGCGCAGCGCGTATCATCGAGCAGATGGAAGCGCAGGGCATTGTGAGCGAGCAGGGGCATAACGGTAACCGCGAGGTGCTGGCGCCGCCGCCGTTTGATTAACCTTCAGCGTTTGCAAAGAAGGGTAAATCAGCCAAAATTAAGCATTTTCTTCTGTCGCCTGCCTTCGGGCAGGTCCAGAATAGAAGACGGAAATCCCATATCGGGAAGACGTATTTTAAGGAATAACAATGAAAAAAATCGCCATCGCCTGTGCATTACTCACCAGTTTTGTTGCCAGCAGCGTCTGGGCTGATGCAGCCAGCGACCTTAAAAGCCGACTGGATAAAGTAAGCAGCTTCCACGCCAGCTTCACGCAAAAAGTGACGGACGGCAGCGGCAACGCGGTGCAGGAAGGCCAGGGAGATTTGTGGGTAAAACGCCCAAATCTGTTCAACTGGCACATGACCCAGCCGGATGAGAGCATCCTGGTGTCTGACGGTAAAACCTTATGGTTCTACAACCCGTTCGTTGAGCAGGCTACTGCGACCTGGCTGAAAGATGCCACCAGCAATACGCCGTTTATGCTGATTGCACGTAACCAGGCCAGCGACTGGCAGCAGTACAATATTAAACAGACGGGTGACGAGTTTGTCCTGACGCCGAAAGGCAGCAACGGCAACCTGAAGCAGTTCACCATTAACGTGAGCACCAACGGTACCATTAATCAGTTCGGCGCGGTTGAGCAGGACGATCAGCGCAGCAGCTACCAGCTTAAATCTCAGCAGAACGGCGCCGTTGATGCATCGAAATTCACCTTTACCCCGCCGAAGGGCGTGACGGTGGACGACCAACGCAATAAGTAAGAGGCGTGAGTGGGCAATCTGTCGCTCGATTTTTCAGATAACGCGTTTCAACCTCTGGCCGCCCGTATGCGGCCAGAAAATTTAGCGCAGTACATCGGCCAGCAGCACCTGCTGGCTGCCGGTAAGCCATTGCCACGCGCCATTGAGGCCGGGCATCTTCACTCCATGATCCTCTGGGGGCCCCCTGGCACCGGCAAAACCACGCTTGCAGAAGTGATCGCCCGCTATGCCAACGCGGACGTTGAACGCATCTCGGCGGTGACCTCCGGCGTGAAGGAGATCCGTGAGGCGATCGAGCGTGCGCGGCAGAACCGCAATGCCGGGCGGCGCACCATCCTCTTCGTGGACGAAGTCCACCGCTTCAACAAGAGCCAGCAGGATGCCTTCCTGCCGCATATTGAAGACGGCACGATCTTCTTCATCGGCGCGACCACCGAGAATCCGTCGTTTGAACTGAACTCGGCGCTACTCTCCCGCGCGCGCGTTTATCTGCTCAAATCGCTGACCACCGAGGATATTGAAAAGGTTCTCACCCAGGCGATGGACGACAAAGCGCGCGGCTACGGCGGGCAGGATATCGTTCTGCCCGACGACACGCGTCGTGCGATCGCGGAGCTGGTCAACGGCGATGCGCGTCGGGCGCTGAATACGCTGGAAATGATGGCCGATATGGCCGAAGTCGACGATGCCGGGAAGCGGGTGCTTAAACCGGAATTGCTCACCGAAATTGCTGGTGAACGCAGCGCCCGTTTCGACAATAAAGGCGACCGTTTTTACGACCTGATCTCGGCGCTGCATAAGTCGGTACGCGGCAGCGCGCCGGATGCGGCGCTTTACTGGTACGCGCGCATTATCACTGCGGGCGGCGATCCGCTATATGTCGCGCGCCGCTGTCTGGCGATTGCGTCTGAAGATGTTGGCAATGCCGATCCTCGCGCTATGCAGGTTGCGCTGTCGGCCTGGGACTGCTTCACCCGCGTTGGACCCGCGGAGGGCGAACGTGCCATCGCGCAGGCGATTGTTTATCTGGCCTGCGCGCCGAAAAGCAATGCGGTTTATACCGCGTTTAAAGCGGCGATGTCGGATGCGCGTGAACGTCCGGACTACGATGTTCCGGTTCATTTGCGTAATGCACCGACCAAACTGATGAAAGAGATGGGGTATGGGCAGGAGTACCGCTACGCTCATGATGAACCCAATGCCTACGCCGCAGGGGAGGAATATTTCCCGCAGGAGATGGCACAAACGCGCTATTATCGCCCCACAAACAGAGGTCTTGAAGGCAAGATTGGTGAAAAGCTCACCTGGCTCGCCGGACAGGATCAAAATAGCCCTATAAAACGCTACCGTTAGTTCAATCGTTGCGGTAATGTTGGCGTAGTATCCTTGTGGCCGCAGGCTGTGGTCACATTTTCCTATTTTAATTCGATAAGCACAGGATAAGCATGCTCGATCCCAATCTGCTGCGTAATGAGCCAGACGCAGTCGCTGAAAAACTGGCACGCCGGGGCTTTAAGCTGGATGTAGATAAGCTACGCGCTCTTGAAGAGCGTCGTAAAGTACTGCAGGTACAAACTGAAAATCTGCAGGCAGAGCGTAACTCTCGATCGAAATCCATCGGCCAGGCGAAAGCGCGCGGGGAAGATATTGAGCCATTACGCCTGGAAGTGAACAAGCTGGGTGAAGAACTGGATCAGGCGAAAGCTGAGCTGGACGTTCTTCAGGCCGAGATTCGTGATATTGCCCTGGCTATCCCGAATATTCCTGACGACAGCGTGCCTGTCGGCAAAGATGAAAACGACAACGTTGAAGTGAAGCGCTGGGGTACGCCTCGTGAGTTTGACTTCGAAGTACGCGATCACGTGACGCTGGGCGAAATGCACGCGGGCCTGGACTTTGCGGCAGCGGTTAAGCTGACAGGTTCTCGCTTCGTGGTGATGAAAGGCCAGATTGCCCATCTGCACCGCGCGCTGGCGCAGTTCATGCTGGATCTGCACACCGAGCAGCATGGCTACAGCGAAACCTACGTGCCGTATCTGGTCAACCACGATACGCTGTACGGTACGGGCCAGTTGCCGAAATTTGCCGGCGACCTGTTCCATACCCGCCCGCTGGACGAAGAAGCAGACAGTAGCAACTACGCGCTGATCCCAACCGCGGAAGTGCCGCTGACTAACCTCGTGCGTGATGAGATCATCGACGAAGACGATCTGCCGATCAAACTGACGGCACATTCACCGTGCTTCCGTTCTGAAGCCGGTTCTTACGGTCGCGACACGCGCGGTCTGATCCGTATGCACCAGTTCGACAAAGTTGAGATGGTGCAGATCGTTCGTCCAGAAGAATCCATGGACGCGCTGGAAGAGATGACCGGCCACGCGGAGAAGGTTCTGGAGCTGCTGGGTCTGCCGTACCGTCGTATGGCTCTGTGTACCGGTGATATGGGCTTTGGCGCCTGCAAAACCTTCGATCTGGAAGTGTGGGTGCCTGCGCAGAACACCTACCGTGAAATCTCCTCCTGCTCTAACGTCTGGGATTTCCAGGCGCGCCGCATGCAGGCACGCTGCCGCAGCAAATCTGACAAGAAAACCCGTCTGGTACATACCCTGAACGGTTCTGGTCTGGCTGTGGGTCGTACCCTGGTTGCCGTGCTGGAAAACTATCAGCAGGCAGACGGTCGTATCGAGATCCCTGAAGTGCTGCGTCCATACATGAAAGGCCAGCAGTACATCGGTTAATATTTGTCTTAAAACAAAAAAGCGCCTCAGGGCGCTTTTTTTATGCTTATGAATTGATACGACGCAATACCCCCTCCCTCTAAAGTAGTAATACTCCTCCGAATGAAAGTCAGCATAAAACGCTGATAACGAAAATATTCGTTATATATAAAACTACATAGCGGTTTGCGCCGCCTCTCTTTTCTTTGTGAGCAACCAAAATGAGTCTCTATGAAAATCAACGCGCCTGAAGCATTAATGGCTGCCGAGGTCACTCGCCGTGGTTTGATGAAAACCACGGCTATAGGCGGCCTGGCCGTAGCCAGCAGTGCCTTCACGCTCCCCTTTACCCGACTGGCGTCGGCGGCTGATGCTCTGTCTCCGGCCACTTCCCCGGGAAAAGTGGTGTGGAGTGCCTGTACCGTCAACTGCGGTAGCCGTTGTCCGCTGCGTATGCATGTGGTGGATGGTGAAATTAAATATGTCGAAACCGACAATACCGGGGACGATAACTACGAAGGGTTACATCAGGTCCGTGCCTGCCTGCGCGGTCGCTCCATGCGTCGTCGCGTCTATAATCCTGACCGCCTGAAATACCCGATGAAGCGCGTCGGTAAGCGTGGGGAAGGGAAGTTCGAGCGGATTAGCTGGGATGAAGCCTACGATATCATTGCCACCAACATGCAGCGGTTGATTAAAGAGTACGGTAACGAATCCATCTACCTGAACTACGGTACCGGGACGCTCGGCGGCACGCTGACCCGTTCCTGGCCACCGGGAAAAACGCTGGTGGCGCGCCTGATGAACTGCTGCGGCGGTTATCTCAATCACTATGGTGACTACTCATCGGCGCAGATTGCTGCTGGCCTGAACTACACCTATGGCGGCTGGGCGGACGGAAACAGCCCGTCTGATATCGAAAACAGTAAGCTGGTGGTGCTGTTCGGCAATAACCCGGGTGAAACGCGCATGAGCGGCGGTGGGGTAACCTACTACCTCGAACAGGCCCGCGCCAAATCCAATGCCCGCATGATCATCATCGACCCACGCTATACCGACACCGGCGCCGGACGTGAAGACGAGTGGATCCCCATTCGTCCGGGGACCGACGCGGCGCTGGTCTCCGCCCTGGCGTGGGTGATGATCACTGAGAACCTTGTCGATCAGCCTTTCCTGGATAAATACTGCGTCGGCTATGACGAGAAAACTCTGCCAGCCAGCGCGCCGGCAAACGGTCACTACAAGGCGTATATTCTCGGACAGGGCAGCGACGGCGTGGCGAAAACGCCGGAGTGGGCGTCCACCATCACCGGCATCCCGGCTGAGCGTATCGTTCAGCTGGCGCGTGAAATTGGTTCAGCCAAACCGGCCTATATCAGCCAGGGCTGGGGTCCACAGCGTCATGCGAACGGCGAAATCGCGACCCGTGCCATCTCCATGCTCTCCATTCTGACCGGCAACGTCGGCATTCACGGCGGTAACACCGGCGCGCGTGAAGGTTCATATGAAGTGCCGTTCGAACGTATGCCGACGCTGGATAACCCGGTTCAGACCAGCATCTCCATGTTTATGTGGACCGATGCGATTGAACGCGGCCCGGAAATGACCGCCCTGCGCGACGGCGTGCGCGGCAAGGACAAGCTGGACGTGCCGATCAAGATGATCTGGAACTATGCCGGTAACTGCCTCATCAACCAGCATTCAGAAATCAACCGTACCCATGAAATCCTGCAGGACGACAAGAAGTGCGAGATGATTGTGGTGATCGACTGCCACATGACCTCTTCGGCGAAATATGCCGATATCCTGCTGCCGGACTGCACCGCCTCTGAGCAGATGGATTTCGCGCTGGATGCATCCTGCGGCAACATGTCCTACGTGATTTTTACCGACCAGGCGATTAAACCGCGCTTTGAGTGCAAAACCATTTATGAGATGACCTCCGAGCTGGCGAAACGTCTTGGCGTTGAGCAGCAGTTTACCGAGGGACGGACTCAGGAAGGGTGGATGCGCCATCTGCATGAACTCTCCCGTAAGGCCATTCCTGACCTGCCGGACTTTGACACCTTCCGCAAGCAGGGGATGTACAAACAGCGCGATCCGGAAGGGCACCACGTGGCGTACAAAGCGTTCCGTGAAGATCCGCAGGCGAACCCGCTGACCACGCCGTCGGGCAAAATCGAAATCTATTCCGAAGAGTTGGCAAAAATTGCGTCAACCTGGGAACTGCCGGAAGGGGACGTTATCGATCCGCTGCCGATCTACACGCCGGGCTTTGAAAACTACAACGATCCGCTGACGGCGAAATTCCCGCTGCAGCTGACCGGCTTCCACTACAAAGCGCGTGTTCACTCTACCTACGGTAACGTCGACGTGCTGAAAGCCGCCTGCCGACAGGAGATGTGGATCAACCCGATGGATGCCAAAGCGCGAGGCATCAGCAATGGCGATCGCGTGCGGATCTTCAACGGTCGCGGCGAGGTTCACATTGAAGCCAAAGTGACGCCGCGCATGATGCCAGGCGTGGTGGCGCTGGGGGAAGGGGCCTGGTATAGCCCTGATGCAAACCGCATCGACCAGGCTGGCAGTATTAACGTACTGACCACGCAGCGTCCGTCGCCTCTGGCGAAAGGCAACCCATCCCACACAAACCTTGTCCAGGTTGAAAAGGTTTAAGGAGTAACCGATGACAACTCAGTATGGATTTTTTATTGATTCCAGCCGTTGCACCGGGTGCAAAACCTGCGAGCTGGCCTGTAAAGATTACAAAGACCTGACCCCTGACGTCAGCTTCCGCCGTATTTATGAATACGCCGGGGGGGACTGGCAGGAAGATAACGGCGTCTGGCATCAGAACGTTTTTGCCTATTATCTGTCAATTGCCTGTAACCACTGTGAAGATCCGGCCTGTACCAGGGTCTGCCCGAGCGGGGCGATGCACAAGCGTGAAGACGGTTTTGTTGTGGTGGACGAAGATGTCTGCATCGGCTGTCGGTACTGCCATATGGCGTGCCCGTACGGCGCGCCGCAGTACAATGCCGCCAAAGGTCATATGACCAAATGCGACGGTTGCCACACCCGCGTAGCGGACGGCAAAAAGCCGATTTGCGTCGAGTCCTGCCCGCTGCGCGCGCTGGACTTCGGTCCGATTGAAGAGCTGCGTCAAAAACACGGTCAGCTCGCTGCCGTGGCGCCGCTGCCGTCTGCGCACTTCACGAAGCCGAGTATTGTGATTAAACCTAACGCCAACAGCCGTCCTACAGGTGATACCACCGGCTACCTGGCAAATCCGAAGGAGGTGTGAGATGGGAAGTGGATGGCATGAATGGCCGCTGATGATCTTCACGGTCTTTGGTCAGTGCGTGGCGGGTGGTTTCATTGTGCTCGCGCTGGCGCTGTTGAAAGGTCGCCTTAATGCTGAACAGCAGCAGCGTTTAGTGTTGAGCATGTTTGGCCTGTGGGTGCTGATGGGGATTGGGTTTATCGCCTCTACGCTTCACCTGGGTTCGCCTATGCGCGCGTTTAACTCCCTGAACCGCGTGGGTGCCTCATCCCTCAGTAACGAGATTGCCAGCGGAGCAATTTTCTTTGCCGTCGGTGGGCTGGGCTGGCTGCTGGCCGCCATGAAAAAATTGCCTGCGGGTCTGCGCAGCCTGTGGCTAATCGTGACCATGGTGTTGGGCGTGGTGTTCGTGTGGATGATGGTGCGCGTCTATAACACCATCGATACCGTTCCAACCTGGTACAGCGTCTGGACGCCAATGAGCTTCTTCCTGACGATGTTTATCGGCGGACCGCTGCTGGGCTACCTGCTGCTGCGCGTGGCGGGCGTAGACGGGTGGGCAATGCGTTTGTTGCCCGCTGTTTCGCTGCTGGCGCTGGTGGTGAGTGCGATGGTCGCCCTGATGCAGGGAGCAGAACTGGCAACCATTCACAGCTCTTTCCAGCAGGCTTCTGCCCTGGTACCGGACTACGGTGCTCTGATGGCCTGGCGCATCGTTCTGCTGGTCGCCGCGTTGGTATTCTGGATTGCTCCTCAGCTCAAAGGTTATCAGCCCGCGCTGCCGCTGCTGTCACTGGCTTTTGTGCTGGTACTGGCGGGTGAACTGATTGGTCGCGGCGTGTTCTACGGGTTGCATATGACTGTAGGTATGGCTATCGCAAGTTAACGTTGTATTTGGTTATATCAAGCCGGGCCTGAGTGCCCGGCTTTTTCTTTTTTCGATCATGAAATTTTTCGACTGTCGTTTTGTTTTAATTTTGCCCATTAATAAATGAAAACAGAGACATAATTAATATCCATAGCAGGCGTGGCATTAGCAGGATAAGTTTTTTAAATCGACAGGGAACATATTGTGCGAGGCGGCTAAATCAGTGGATTGACTTTGTTTTTGCCAGTGGCATGATGCGCACGAAATCTGAACTTCCTCACGGCTTTTTAATCCATGACCACCTATACCCGGCCAGTGCTGCTGTTGCTCTGTGGCTTGCTTCTGTTGACCCTGGCGATCGCAGTGTTAAATACGCTCGTCCCGCTGTGGCTTGCCCATGAAAACTTACCGACCTGGCAGGTGGGTATGGTCAGCTCGTCCTTTTTTACCGGCAACCTTCTTGGAACCCTGGTGACCGGGAGCCTGATTAAGCGCTTTGGCTTTAACCGCAGCTATTATCTGGCTTCGCTGATTTTCGCTGCCGGGTGTGCGGGGCTGGGCCTGATGGTCGGCTTTTGGAGCTGGATGGCATGGCGCTTTATCGCCGGTGTAGGCTGCGCGATGATTTGGGTAGTCGTTGAAAGTGCGCTGATGTGCAGCGGCACCTCCCGTAATCGTGGACGCCTGCTGGCAGCCTATATGATGGTTTATTACGTCGGCACCGTACTGGGGCAACTGATGGTCAGCAAGCTGCCAACCGACCTCATGAGCGTTCTGCCGTGGGTAACGGGTATGGTGCTGGCCGCGATCTTGCCTTTGCTCTTCACGCGCATCGTGAACCATAACAGCGAACACCAGGAAGCAACCCACGTCTGGCCAATGCTCAGACTGCGTCATGCGCGTCTGGGCGTTAACGGCTGCATTATATCGGGGATTGTACTGGGCTCGCTCTATGGTCTGATGCCGCTCTATCTGAATCATCAGGGCGTCAGCGATTCCGGAATTGGCTTCTGGATGGCGGTGATGGTGAGTGCCGGGATCGTCGGGCAGTGGCCGATTGGCCGTCTGGCGGACCGCTTCGGTCGTCTGCTGGTGCTGCGCGTTCAGGTCTTCGTGGTCATCATGGGATGTCTTGCCATGCTCAGCAACGCCGCAATGGCGCCTGCGCTGTTTATTCTCGGGGCCGCCGGCTTTACGCTCTATCCGGTGGCAATGGCCTGGGCCTGTGAGAAAGTTGAGCACCACCAGCTGGTGGCAATGAACCAGGCGCTGTTACTGAGCTATACCATCGGCAGCTTATTAGGGCCGACGTTTACCGCGATGCTGATGCAGAATTACTCCGACAATTTACTGTTTATCATGATTGCCAGCGTGTCGTTTATATATCTCTTAATGCTGCTGCGTAAAGCAGGTGAGCATCCAACGCCTGTGGCACATGCCTGATTAAATTAAAGCCTGTCGATGACAGGCTTTTTTGTCCCTGTCACAACTAAGAGTTTTACTTATTGTTTGTTTATTGCGCCAGGCGATAATTCATGTGAGTCCTACCACTATAAGGCAGCAATCATGTCTATTCGTCGTTTTTCCACTACCGCACTTGCCGTAGTGTTGTCTTTAACGTTTGCAACGGCTCCGGTCATGGCTAATCCTGGAAACGGGAATGGCGGTGGTCACGGAAACGGTGGCGGGCAAGGTAATGGCGGTAATCATGGTAACGGGAATTCTGGTAACTCCGGCAACCATGGAAATAAGCAAAATAGCGGACAGGATAGCCCTGGAAAATCGAATAAGAGCTTCAAAAATAGCAAAGATGTCGGTAATGATGTTGATGCTCGCGTGAGCTTCGATCATGCGCGTCACCTGGCGCTGAATTATGGCTTAACGGGTTATGACTCTCTGCCTCCGGGCATCGCGAAAAACCTGGCGCGCGGTAAGCCGCTTCCTCCGGGCATTGCGAAGAAAACCGTGCCAGCCTCTATGCTGGACCAGCTTCCTTCCTACCCGGGCTATGAATGGCGCGTGGTCGGGGACGACCTGGTCTTAATTGCGCTGAGCACAGCCATTGTGACGTCCGTTATTAACGGTGTATTTAAATAGAATATAAAAAAGGCCCGGTTTTACCGGGCCTTTTCGTTAATACATGACCTTGTGGCCATACTGCTCGAGAATACCTTTCACGCGTTCCATCGTCTCTTTTTTCGGCGGCTTCACGCCATCGAGTTTGTACTCTTCGCCCATGGCCACCCATTTATGTTTACCCAGCTCGTGATAGGGCAGAAGCTCGATTTTCTCGACGTTGCCCATGTCACGGGTGAATTCCCCCAGGCGGTGCGCGGAGTCGTCGTCGTCTGACCAGCCAGGAACAACCACGTAGCGGATCCAGGTTTTGATGCCTTTGTCGGCTATGTATTTGGCAAACTCCAGCGTGCGGTGGTTTGAGACACCAACGAGGTTCTGATGGATCTCATCGTTCATCTGTTTGAGATCGAGCATCACCAGATCGGTCACTTCAAGCAGTTCATCAATCACCGGATCGTAGCGACGTACAAAGCCATTGGTATCCAGGCAGGTATGAATGCCTTCTTTGTGGCAGGCGCGGAACCAGTCACGGACAAATTCAGCCTGAAGAATGGCTTCACCGCCGGATGCGGTGACGCCGCCACCGGACGCGTTCATAAAGTGGCGGTAGGTCACCACCTCTTTCATCAAGTCTTCAACGGTCACTTCTTTGCCGCCGTGCGTGTCCCAGGTATCGCGGTTATGGCAGTACAGGCAGCGCATCAGGCAGCCCTGGAAAAAGGTGATAAAGCGGATGCCCGGGCCATCAACGGTGCCACAGGATTCAAAGGAGTGAATACGACCAATAGTTGACATTGCGGTGATATCTCCATCATCGGCCCGTCCCGGGCCTGTGTATGCACAGCTCAAAGCCGGCTGTGTTAAGTCTGTTTTGGCTGTTATCCATTCAGTATAGATAGCGGGCAAAAGAGACTGAGGTGGAGAGGGTGCTAAAAAGGCCCCACTGACGTGGAGCCTTTATTGTACGCTTGTTAACGCGTGATTTCAGTCAATTCCACTTACATGGACTGAGTGAAAGTACGGGTGATAACGTCCTGCTGCTGTTCTTTAGTCAGGGAGTTAAAACGTACTGCGTAGCCAGATACGCGGATGGTCAGCTGAGGATATTTCTCAGGGTGTTCCATCGCGTCGAGCAGCATTTCACGGTTCATTACGTTCACGTTCAGGTGCTGACCACCTTCGATGGACGCTTCGTGGTGGAAGTAACCATCCATCAGACCCGCGAGGTTGGTTTTACGCACTTCGTCGTCTTTACCCAGCGCGTTTGGCACGATAGAGAAGGTGTAAGAGATACCATCTTTCGCGTAGGCAAACGGCAGTTTAGCTACGGAAGTCAGAGAGGCAACAGCACCTTTCTGGTCACGACCGTGCATTGGGTTAGCACCTGGGCCGAATGGCGCGCCAGCACGACGACCGTCTGGGGTGTTACCGGTTTTCTTACCATACACAACGTTAGAGGTGATGGTCAGAACAGACTGAGTCGGGATAGCGTTACGGTAAGTAGTCAGTTTCTGAATTTTCTTCATGAAACGTTCTACCAGGTCAACCGCCATGTCATCAACGCGAGAGTCGTTGTTACCAAACTGCGGATATTCACCTTCGATTTCGAAGTCTACAGCCAGGCCGTCTTCGTCACGAATTGGTTTAACTTTCGCATATTTGATTGCAGACAGGGAGTCAGCAGCAACGGACAGACCAGCAATACCACACGCCATGGTGCGGATAACGTCACGGTCGTGCAGCGCCATCAGAGAGGCTTCGTAGCTATACTTGTCGTGCATGTAGTGGATAACGTTCAGTGCAGTGACGTACTGTTTAGCCAGCCAGTCCATGAAGTGATCCATGCGGTCCATGACTTCGTCGAAGTTCAGAACGTCGCCTTTGATCGGCTCAGATTTAGGACCAACCTGCATTTTCAGTTTTTCATCAACGCCGCCGTTGATAGCGTACAGCATGGTTTTCGCCAGGTTTGCACGCGCACCGAAGAACTGCATTTGTTTACCAACAACCATTGGGCTTACGCAGCAAGCGATAGCGTAATCGTCGTTGTTGAAGTCCGGACGCATCAGGTCATCGTTCTCGTACTGCAGAGAAGAGGTATCGATGGACACTTTAGCGGCGAATTTCTTGAAGTTCAGAGGCAGTTTTTCAGACCACAGAACGGTGATGTTCGGCTCCGGAGAAGGGCCCATGGTGTACAGGGTGTTCAGGAAGCGGAAGCTGTTTTTGGTAACCAGAGTACGGCCGTCAACGCCCATACCGCCGATAGATTCTGTTGCCCAGATTGGGTCACCAGAGAACAGTTCATCATATTCAGGAGTACGCAGGAAGCGAACCATACGCAGTTTCATGACCAGGTGGTCAATCATTTCCTGAGCGTCTTGCTCGGTGATTTTGCCTGCTTTCAGGTCACGTTCGATGTAAGCATCCAGGAAGGTGGATACGCGACCGAAGGACATTGCTGCACCGTTCTGAGACTTAACTGCGGCCAGGTAGCCGAAGTAGGTCCACTGGATAGCTTCCTGAGCGTTGGTAGCAGGACCAGAGATATCGCAGCCGTATTTAGCAGCCATCTCTTTGATCTGACCCAGCGCGCGGTGCTGTTCAGCGATCTCTTCACGCAGACGGATAGTTGCTTCCAGGTTTACGCCGTTTTCCAGATCGGACTGCAGGGAAACAAACTGCGCGTACTTGTCTTTCATCAGGAAGTCGATACCGTACAGCGCAACGCGACGGTAGTCACCGATGATACGGCCACGGCCATACGCATCTGGCAGACCGGTCAGAACGCCAGATTTACGGCAGTTCAGAATGTCTTTGGTGTAAACATCGAATACGCCCTGGTTGTGGGTTTTGCGGTATTCGGTGAAGATTTTTTTCAGCATTGGGTCCAGCTCGCGGTTATACGCTTTGCAGGAACCTTCAACCATTTTAATACCACCAAACGGGATGATTGCGCGTTTCAGTGGTGCTTCAGTCTGCAGACCAACGATTTTCTCAAGGGCTTTGTTAATATAGCCAGCATCGTGAGAAGTGATGGTGGAAGCAACGGAGGTGTCAAAATCAACTGGCGCGTGAGTGCGGTTTTCCAGTTTAACGCCTTCCATTACGCTGTCCCACAGCTTGGTTGTCGCGTCAGTTGCGCCAGCCAGGAAGGATTCGTCACCTTCATACGGGGTATAGTTTTTCTGAATGAAGTCACGTACGTTTACTTCATTCTGCCAGTCACCTTTCGCAAAACCTTCCCAGGCTGTGGCTAACTTTTCATTAAGCTCGGACATGTAACACCTACCTTCTTAAGTGGATTTTTTATTTACTGCCTGAGAAAACCATCAATGATGATCGTCGCCACGCAGGTAAATGACCCAGTATGTCAACCCAACTAACAGACCCCCACCGATAATGTTCCCGATAGTGACAGGGATCAGGTTATCAGTAATGAAATTCATAATAGTCAGGTGTGAGAAACTTTCCGGGGATGAACCAACTGCGGTCCAGAACTCCGGGCTCGCAAAGTCGCGGATGACAATGCCCATTGGGATCATGAACATATTCGCGATACTGTGCTCAAAGCCGCTGGCAACAAACATCGCAACCGGCAGAACCATAATTAAGGCTTTGTCCATCAGGCTACGACCCGAGTAGCTCATCCATACAGCCAGGCAGACCATCAGGTTAGCGAGGATGCCGAGAGCAACGGCTTCGATAAATGTGTGGTGCATTTTGTGGTCGGCGGTTTGCAGGACGTTAAGGCCCCAGCCACCGTTGGCGGTCATGTACTCGCCAGAAAGCCACATCAACAAAACAAAGAGCAAACACCCAACCAGGTTACCCACGTAGACGTTAAGCCAGTTACGTGCCAGCTGACCCCAGGTAATTCTTCCGCTGGCCTTTGCCACGACAATCAGCACCGTTGAGGTGAAGAGGTCGGCGCCGCAGATGACGCAGAGAATCAGACCCAGTGAGAAACAAATGCCGCCAATCAGTTTGGCCATGCCGAAAGGCATTCCGGCAGTACCGGTAGTGGCGGTGATGTAGAAGACGAAAGCAATAGAGATGAACACACCAGCCGTGATCGCCAGATAGAACGTCTTCATCGGGTGTTTCGTTGCTTTATAGACACCCGCTTCTTCGGCAACTTTGGCCATCGCAGCAGGGAGTAAAAGATCAAAAGGGTTGTCAGCTTTCACACTAACTCTCTCTTTATTAAGTCGGCGACGAGATACTAACAAAGCATTATAGAAGAGAAATTGATATAGATCATATCTCGCCTGGCTTATAGGCCCGCAGTGTGTATGGATTTACAGCAAATGCGGAGTAAGTGTTTGATTATCCGTATAAAAATAAATTTTAAAAGTTATGAAAAGAGTTGAATTTTTTCGTTCAGCCACCTCGGATACAGTTAATTAATATGGAGTATTTACCATAAAAAGTAACAGTAAAGCCCAGGTAAATATTATTATATTTACCCATGTTTAACTTTATTATTACAATCAACAGTCATTGCCGAAGAAAATAAAAAACGGGGCAATGAAATTGCCCCGTAATATAGCCCAGACGATTGAATACGCCTACTGCTGGTAATGTTATGTGCGCTTATTTTGACCAGTAAGCGGCTTTTGCTTTCTGCAGTTTTTCGTAGGCCTTCAGCAGCGACTGGTGCGCCGGGAAGGCTTTCAGATCGCTATCAACAGCCTGCAGGCCATAAAACGGCGCTTCGCCGCTCAGGGCCGCGCTGGCTGCTTCTACAGCCTCAGCACCGTACATGCGCACGAAAGCGTTCAGGTATTGCAGCGGTTCGCGATCCTCTTCCTGTGCAAGCAGCAGCAGGGTTTGCAGGCAACGGTAATAGTTGGTGCGCTCGGCAGAGAAGACCGACTGGTTGAACTCCATGGTCCACTCGGTCCAGGCCAGGGCCTGATCCAGGTCGCCACCCGCCAGGGCCAGCATCGCTTTCAGCTCACCAATACGCAGGGTGTACCAGCCGTTGTCTTTACCGGTCGCGAGACCCAGGAGTTCGCGTACGCGGGTGAAGTCATCGTGGCCTTCCTCGTCCAGTTGGGCGATCAGGTTCAGATAATCTTCTTTTTCCCACTCGCTGCCAGGCAGAGCCAGCAGCGTTTCGCGCAGATGTGCACCCATGCTGTTATTCGCCAGCCACAGATCTTCTGCAGGGTAGATGTCGGACATGCCGGGAACAATAATGCGGCATGCATAGACGCCCAGGTGCTCGTAGTCGGCGATATAGACGTCCTGGTCTTCGGCTTTGAAAATCGCCATCAGCGTCGCGAACTCTTCTTCGGTTGTACCGGCAAAGCTCCAGTCCACGAACGGATAGTCTGCGTCCTGTTTGAACATATCCCAGGAGATCAAACCGCTGGAGTCAATGAAGTGGGTTTCGAGGTTGGTATGTTCAGCCACCTCTTCATCGTCAAACGTTGGCGGGGTGAATACGTCGAGATCTTTCAGGCTACGGCCCTGCAGCAGCTCGGTGACGGTGCGTTCCAGCGCCACGCCGAAGTCAGGGTGCGCGCCAAAGGAGGCGAAACAGGTGCCGTTTGTCGGGTTGAACAGCACGACGCAGATAACCGGGTACTTGCCGCCCAGCGAGCCGTCATAGGCAAAGATTGGGAAACCTTCTGCTTCCAGCTTAGCGATGGATTCCACCACGCCCGGGTAGCGCGCCAGCACGTCGGCCGGAATTTCAGGCAGGCTAATGGATTCGGCAATGATGCGGTTTTTAATGTGGCGTTCAAAGACTTCGGACAGACCCTGCACGCGCGCTTCATTGCGGGTGTTACCGGCGGACATGCCGTTGGACACATAGAGGTTGCCGACGATGTTCATCGGGATATAGACGGTCTGCTCGTCAGACTGGCGGGTGAACGGCAGGGCGCAGATCCCACGGTCTTCATTGCCAGACTGCAGATCGATCAGCATGCTGGCGGTCAGTTCGTTGTCTGGATCGTAGAAGGCACGGAGGCGTGCGTCGAGAATACCTTCCGGCATTTCGTCGTCTTCGGTCAGCGGGAACCATTTTTCATTTGGATAGTGAACGAACGGGCCGTTAGCGATGGTCTCGCCCAGCCAGAAGTCAGCGAAGAAATAGTTGGTGGACAGACGCTCAAAATACTCACCCAGCGCAGAGGCCAGTGCCGCTTTTTTTGTCGCGCCTTTACCGTTGGTAAAGCACAGGGCACAGTCTTTATCGCGAATATGCACGGACCAGACGTGAGGCACCGGATTGAGCCAGGAGGCTTCTTCGATGTTAAAACCCAGGTCGGTCAGTTTCTGCTGGAAGCGAGCGATGGAATCTTCCAGAGCGGCATCTTTGCCGGGGATAAACGTTTGAGTCATGGCGTTCACTTTTATCGTACGTAAAGCGCGCAATGATACGGGTTTTGCGTGACGGGTGCTATCTTCGGCGAAAATAAATGGCTGGGCTATGCTTAGTGGCAGTAACTGACTGTTAAGGCATAGAAAAATGAAAGCATTTGATCTCCAGCGGATGGCGTTTGATAAAGTTCCTCCTGAATTTCTGGGCGAAGTGGCGTTGCGCAGCCTGTATACCTTCGTACTTGTCTTCCTGTTTCTTAAAATCACCGGCCGTCGCGGCGTACGGCAGATGTCGCTCTTTGAGGTGTTGATCATCCTGACGCTGGGTTCAGCGGCGGGGGATGTCGCCTTCTATGATGATGTGCCGATGGTGCCGGTGTTTATCGTTTTTGTTTCACTGGCGCTTCTTTATCGCCTTGTCATGTGGCTGATGTCGAAAAGCGAAAAGCTGGAAGATCTGCTTGAGGGGAAGCCGGTCGTTATCGTCGAGGACGGGCAGTTGGCCTGGGAAAATGTACAAAGCGCCAATATGACCGAGTTCGAGTTCTTTATGGAGCTACGACTGAATAGCGTTGAACAGCTCGGGCAGGTGCGTCTGGCGATCATGGAGACCAACGGGCAGATCAGCGTCTATTACTATTCTGACGACGAGGTGAAGCCGGGACTGTGTATCCTGCCGGATATGCTGATCGAGCGTTTCAGAACCGTACCTGAGTCAGGCGAGTATGCCTGCGTGAGATGTAGCCATGTGCTCGCGATGCAGCCGGGGGATCGTCAATTATGCCCCCGCTGTGCAAATCCGGAATGGACGAAGGTTAGCCGGGCCAAACGCATCACCTGACAGCCATTTTGTCGGTTTTGTCATGGCGAGGCGGCAGATTGTTTTGTGTGACGCGGGGCACATTTCACGGGTCATAAGTTTTAGACATTGCGGCGCGTGTCACTGAATGATAAAACCGATATCCACAGTTATAACTTATGGCTTTTAGCGTGGTGAGGGGAAATGGCTCAAGTCTTTAATTTCAGTTCAGGTCCGGCAATGTTACCGGCAGACGTGCTTAAACAGGCTCAACAGGAACTCTGTGACTGGAACGGTCTCGGTACGTCGGTGATGGAAATCAGCCACCGTGGTAAAGAGTTTATTCAGGTGGCCGAAGAGGCAGAAAAGGATTTTCGCGATCTGCTGAATATTCCCTCGAACTACAAAGTATTGTTCTGCCACGGCGGTGGACGCGGCCAGTTTGCAGGCGTTCCGCTGAATATCCTCGGTGACAAAACGACGGCTGACTACGTTGACGCGGGCTACTGGGCTGCGAGCGCCGTTAAAGAAGCGCATAAATACTGCACGCCGAATGTTATCGACGCCAAAGTGACCGTTGATGGCCTGCGCGCCGTGAAGCCAATGAGCGAGTGGCAGCTTTCTGATAACGCAGCGTATCTGCACTACTGCCCGAACGAAACCATTGACGGGATTGCCATCGACGAGACGCCAAACTTCGGCAGCGATGTCGTGGTTGCCGCCGACTTCTCCTCCACCATTCTGTCTGCGCCAATTGATGTCAGCCGCTACGGCGTTATCTATGCGGGCGCGCAGAAAAATATCGGTCCGGCCGGTTTGACTATCGTCGTCGTGCGTGAAGACCTGCTGGGTAAAGCACATACATCCTGCCCGTCGATTCTTGATTACACCGTGCTGAACGACAACGATTCTATGTTCAACACCCCACCGACGTTTGCCTGGTACCTTTCCGGCCTGGTCTTCAAATGGCTGAAGCAAAACGGCGGCGTGGCGCAGATGGACAAGGTGAATCAGCAGAAAGCTGAACTGCTGTATGGCGTGATCGACAAAAGCGATTTCTATCGCAACGATGTGGCGAAAGCTAACCGTTCCCGGATGAACGTGCCGTTCCAGCTGGCGGACAGCAGCCTGGATAAAGTGTTCCTGGAAGAGTCCTTCGCGGCAGGCCTGCATTCGCTCAAAGGTCACCGTGTCGTTGGCGGCATGCGTGCCTCCATCTATAACGCGATGCCGCTGGAAGGCGTTAAAGCTCTGACGGATTTCATGATCGACTTCGAACGTCGCCACGGTTAATAGCGCTGTTTTCACCCCCGTAGCCCTGCTGCGAGGTTTTTATTATGTTGAGTTGAGAGTTAAGTTTTCATGGAATCCCTGACGTTACAACCTATCGCGCGGGTAGATGGCACCATTAATCTGCCTGGTTCAAAAAGTGTCTCGAACCGCGCTCTGCTGCTGGCAGCACTGGCAAACGGCACCACCGTCCTTACAAACCTGCTGGACAGCGATGACGTACGCCATATGCTCAATGCGCTGAAAGCGTTGGGTGTTCATTACATTCTCTCCGACGATCGTACCCGCTGCGAAGTGACCGGCAGCGGCGGCGCGCTGCAGACGGATGAAGAGCTTGAGCTGTTTCTGGGCAATGCGGGTACCGCGATGCGTCCGCTGGCGGCGGCCCTGTGTCTTGGGCGCAACAACATTGTGCTGACCGGCGAACCTCGCATGAAAGAGCGTCCGATTGGCCATCTGGTGGATGCCCTGCGTCAGGGCGGCGCGCAGGTTGAGTATCTGGAGCAGGAAAACTATCCGCCACTGCGTCTGCGCGGTGGTTTTAACGGCGGTCACGTCGAGGTTGACGGCAGCGTCTCCAGCCAGTTCCTGACGGCACTGCTGATGACCGCGCCGCTGGCGCCGCAGGATACGGTTATTACGATTAAAGGCGAGCTGGTCTCCAAACCTTATATTGATATCACCCTGCACCTGATGAAAACCTTCGGTGTCGAGGTGGAAAACCAGTCTTATCAGCGCTTCGTGGTGCGTGGAGCGCAGCAGTACCAGTCTCCGGGCAGCTATCTGGTTGAAGGCGACGCTTCGTCGGCTTCTTACTTCCTGGCTGCGGGCGCGATCAAAGGCGGTACCGTGAAGGTCACCGGTATTGGTCGCAATAGCGTGCAGGGCGACATCCGTTTTGCGGACGTGCTGGAAAAAATGGGCGCGGTTGTGACCTGGGGTGATGACTTCATCGCCTGTACCCATGGCGATCTGAATGCCATCGACATGGACATGAACCATATTCCGGATGCGGCGATGACCATTGCCACTGCGGCGCTGTTTGCAAAAGGCACCACTACGCTGCGTAATATCTACAACTGGCGCGTAAAAGAGACTGACCGTCTGTTCGCGATGGCGACCGAGCTGCGTAAGGTCGGCGCTGAGGTGGAAGAGGGCGAAGACTACATTCGCATCACGCCTCCTGCAAAACTGCAGGTTGCCGAGATCGGAACCTACAACGATCACCGTATGGCGATGTGCTTCTCGCTGGTGGCGTTATCAGACACGCCTGTGACCATCCTTGACCCGAAATGTACGGCGAAAACGTTCCCGGACTACTTCGAACAGCTGGCACGCATTAGCACGCTGGCCTGATAACACCTTGCCGCATCGCCTGATGCGGCATTTCCTTACGCTTCCTGACGAACACTTCCGTTCATTTCTTCTACACTCTGCTTCAATCAATCCGTAATTTGCACGCAAAGGTAACAGTTGCGCACGTTGACGCGTATAATGCGCGGCGTTCATGTAAACGGTATGCCTTATTTAAGGAGAAAAAGATGACGGCAATTGCCCCGGTAATCACCATTGATGGGCCGAGTGGCGCAGGGAAAGGGACTCTGTGCAAAGCGATGGCGGAAGCATTGCAATGGCATCTTTTAGATTCGGGAGCAATCTATCGCGTGCTGGCTCTGGCTGCGCTACATCATCACGTGGACGTGGCGTCAGAAGAAGCGCTGGTTCCGCTGGCCGCGCATCTTGATGTGCGTTTCGTGTCGACCGATGGCAACCTGGAAGTGATCCTTGAAGGGGAAGACGTGAGCGGGGAAATCCGTACTCAGGAAGTGGCGAATGCGGCCTCTCAGGTAGCGGCCTTCCCGCGCGTTCGTGAGGCGTTGTTGCGTCGTCAGCGCGCGTTTCGTGAAGCCCCGGGTTTGATCGCGGACGGACGCGATATGGGAACCGTGGTATTCCCTGATGCACCTGTGAAAATTTTCCTTGACGCCTCTTCAGAAGAACGCGCTCAGCGCCGCATGCTTCAGTTGCAGGAAAAGGGGTTTAGTGTTAACTTTGATCGCCTTTTATCCGAGATAAAAGAGCGCGATGACCGCGATCGTAACCGCGCCGTCGCTCCACTTGTTCCAGCAGAAGATGCATTAGTTCTGGATTCAACCAGTTTAACTATTGAGCAAGTGATTGAAAAAGCGCTACAATATGCGCGCCAAAAACTGGCACTCGCGTAATCGCGACCGATTTAGCAGTACCCCCGCTGCAATGGATTGACGGCGGGTATGTGAAACAACCCCATCCGGCACGGAGCCAGGTGGACGTTAATATTAACCTGAAGATTAAACATGACTGAATCTTTTGCTCAACTGTTTGAAGAATCCTTAAAAGAAATCGAAACCCGCCCGGGTTCCATCGTTCGCGGTGTTGTTGTTGCTATCGACAAAGACGTAGTACTGGTTGACGCCGGTCTGAAATCTGAGTCCGCCATTCCGGCAGAGCAGTTCAAAAACGCCCAGGGCGAGCTGGAAATCCAGGTTGGCGACGAAGTTGACGTTGCTCTGGACGCAGTAGAAGACGGCTTCGGTGAAACCCTGCTTTCTCGTGAGAAAGCGAAACGTCACGAAGCTTGGATCACGCTGGAAAAAGCTTACGAAGAAGCTGAAACTGTGGTCGGTGTTATCAACGGCAAAGTTAAAGGTGGCTTCACTGTTGAGCTGAATGGTATTCGTGCGTTCCTGCCAGGTTCTCTGGTAGACGTTCGTCCAGTCCGTGACACCCTGCACCTGGAAGGCAAAGAGCTTGAGTTCAAAGTAATCAAGCTGGACCAGAAGCGTAACAACGTTGTTGTTTCCCGTCGTGCCGTTATCGAATCTGAAAACAGCGCAGAACGCGATCAGCTGCTGGAAAACCTGCAGGAAGGCATGGAAGTCAAAGGTATCGTTAAGAACCTCACTGACTACGGCGCATTCGTTGACCTGGGCGGCGTTGATGGCCTGCTGCACATCACCGACATGGCGTGGAAACGCGTTAAGCACCCAAGCGAAATCGTGAACGTGGGCGACGAAATCACTGTTAAAGTGCTGAAGTTCGACCGCGAGCGTACTCGTGTATCCCTCGGCCTGAAACAGCTGGGCGAAGATCCATGGGTAGCTATCGCTAAGCGTTACCCAGAAGGTACTAAACTGACTGGTCGCGTAACCAACCTGACTGACTACGGCTGCTTCGTTGAAATCGAAGAAGGCGTTGAAGGTCTGGTGCACGTTTCCGAAATGGACTGGACCAACAAAAACATCCACCCATCCAAAGTTGTTAACGTTGGTGATGTAGTGGAAGTAATGGTTCTGGATATCGACGAAGAACGTCGTCGTATCTCCCTGGGCCTGAAACAGTGCAAAAACAACCCATGGCAGCAGTTCGCGGAAACCCACAACAAGGGCGACCGTGTTGAAGGTAAAATCAAGTCTATCACTGACTTCGGTATCTTCATCGGCCTGGACGGCGGCATCGATGGCCTGGTTCACCTGTCTGACATCTCCTGGAACGTTGCAGGCGAAGAAGCAGTTCGTGAATACAAAAAAGGCGACGAAATCGCTGCAGTTGTTCTGCAGGTTGACGCAGAGCGTGAGCGTATCTCCCTGGGCGTTAAACAGCTCGCAGAAGATCCGTTCAACAACTGGGTTGCACTGAACAAGAAAGGCGCAATCGTAAACGGTAAAGTAACTGCAGTTGACGCTAAAGGCGCAACCGTAGAACTGGCTGACGGCGTTGAGGGTTACCTGCGCGCTTCTGAAGCTTCCCGTGACCGCGTTGAAGATGCCACTCTGGTTCTGAACGTAGGCGACGACGTTGAAGCTAAGTTCACCGGTGTTGACCGTAAGAACCGTGCAATCAGCCTGTCTGTTCGTGCTAAAGACGAAGCTGATGAGAAAGATGCAATCGCAACTGTTAACAAACAGGAAGATGCAAACTTCTCTAACAACGCAATGGCTGAAGCTTTCAAAGCAGCTAAAGGCGAGTAATATCAGGTTCTCAGCATCATTTGCGCTGTAACGCATTTACAGCGTGAAGGATGAGGAGCAAACTTGACAGATTGCAGGATTCGTCCTGTAATCAATAACAAAGGGCGGCTACGGCCGCCCTTGTTTAATGAGCTGTTCAGCTAATTGGTTTGAAAGGAACCGGAGGAATCATGACCAAGTCAGAATTGATTGAAAGACTTGCCAGTCAGCAACCGCATATCCCTGCCAAGGCAGTGGAAGATGCCGTAAAAGAGATGCTGGAGCATATGGCCTCCACTCTTGCCCAGGGCGAGCGCATTGAAATCCGCGGTTTCGGTAGTTTTTCTCTGCACTATCGTGCTCCACGTACCGGGCGTAACCCGAAAACTGGCGATAAAGTCGAGCTGGAAGGTAAGTACGTTCCACACTTTAAGCCGGGTAAAGAACTGCGCGATCGCGCCAATATTTACGGTAACTGAGTTTAGCCAGCCGGTTAAACTGGGTTCGAAAGAAAGCACCTGCGGGTGCTTTTTTTGTGTCTGTCGCTTTTATTCTGAAGATGTCCCGCATTTTCAGTTTCGTTTTCTGTAAGCCGATAAAAACAACACAGCGCGCGCTGTAAAACGCATTCTTCTCATCTGACATTTCGCACTGCTTGCATACATACTGCCGCTCTGAAACAGGGAGGTAGCAATGGGAATTCCCACGCTTAGTATCTGCGCCATTCTGGCGATAGCCCCGTTACTCTGGTTACCTGAACTGCCATCACCTTACACCGTGTGGGTCATGGTGGCTGGCGGGATAGTGCTTGCTGCATGGCAAAACCATCGAGTGAAGTATGCTGGTATTACGCTGTTATTTTGTGCGTGGGGCATTCTGGCCGCGCAGGAGAGCGTCTGGCCGATGCAGCATTTAACCACGGGGGCTGTGCAGGCTGAGGTAGAGCTCACATCGACCGACGGCGCTACTCTGCATCAGGGAAACATTCGTAGCATTGATGGCAAGCGATGGTGGGCTTCAACCGGCGTAACGCTGTATGGCAACTATCTGCCACAGAAAGCGTGTGCCGGTCAGCGCTGGACCATGACGCTCAGGCTCAGGCCTGCCCATGGCGAACTGAACGACGGCGGTTATGATTCTCAGCGCAGCGCCTTTGCCCAACATCAAACGCTGAGTGGGCGCTTCACCCGTGCTGAACTCGTCGATGGGCGCTGCAGCCTGCGAGCGCAATACCTGATGTCACTGCAAAACCGACTTTCTGCTTACCGCTGGGGTGCGGTTATCCTCGGACTGGGGATGGGGGAACGTCTGGATGTTCCCCGGGAAATAAAAGACCTGATGCGTGAAACCGGGACGCTGCATTTGATGGCGATTTCGGGCCTGCATATCGCGCTGGCGGCATCCCTCGTCTGGTTACTTGCACGTGGACTCCAGTTTTTATTACCCAGCCATCGGGTCCACTGGCAAATGCCTCTCCTGGCTGGGTTATGCTTTGCCGCCTTCTATGCCTGGCTTACCGGTCTGCAACCTCCTGCGCTACGAACGGTCATCGCGCTTGCTGTGCTTGCAATGTTGCGGATCGCTGCCCGCCAATGGTCTCCCTGGCAGGTATGGGGATGCTGTATCGCAGCGATCCTGATAAGCGATCCCTTAGCCGTACTTTCGCAGAGTCTTGCCCTGTCTGCATTTGCCGTCGCCGCGCTGATTTTCTGGTTTCAGTGGCTGCCTCTTTCAGACTGGCAACGGGCTCGACGTATACGGCCGCTGCTGAACCTGCTCTCTCTGCAGGTCGGTATGCTGATGCTGCTGATGCCATTACAGGTTCTGATTTTCCATGGCTTCAGCTTCACCTCACTGGTCGCGAATCTCTTTGCCGTTCCTCTAGTGACGTTTGTCTCCGTACCGCTGATCCTGCTCGGCATGCTGCTTCATCTGCTGCCGCTGGAAGCACTGGAAAGCGTTGTCTGGTTTGCAGCCGATAAGTCACTTGCGGGGCTATTCTGGCTCCTCATGCGCCTGCCTGATGGCTGGCAGAGTGTAGATCAACGCTGGCAGTACATGACACTACTGCCCTGGCTTATCATCATTGGCTGGCGTTTTCGTGCCTGGAAAACCCTTCCCGCCGTTTGTTTTGCAGGAAGTGTTTTACTGACATTTCCTCTCTGGAGAACGGAAAAAAGCGAGAGCTGGACTCTACATATGCTGGATGTGGGGCAGGGGCTGGCAATAGTCATTGAACGGCAGGGGAAAGCCATTCTCTATGATACCGGGCTCGCCTGGCCGGGCGGGGACAGCGGACAGCGGTTAATTATCCCGTGGCTTCGCTGGCATCACCTGCGGCCTGAAGGCGTTATTCTCAGTCATGAGCACCTCGACCATGCGGGAGGCCTCGCATCGTTGCAAAAAGCATGGCCTGACCTGTGGGTAAGAAGCCCATTGCGCCTGGCGGGGCATCACCCCTGTTTTCGCGGGGAGAGATGGAGATGGCAGGGACTCTCCTTCACCGTACACTGGCCCCCTGAAAATTACCCGGCTCAGGGAAACAACCATTCCTGCGTGGTAAAAATCGACGACGGTGAGCAGAGTGTTCTGCTAACAGGAGATATTGAAGCGCAGGCGGAACAGGCTATGCTTAGCCATTACTGGCGTTATCTGACCTCTACCCTCATACAGGTGCCCCATCATGGCAGCATTACTTCTTCTTCCTTGCCGCTGGTACAGCGCGTGGAAGGTAAAATCGCCCTGGATTCAGCGGCCCGCTATAACGCATGGCGATTCCCGTCAGCAAAAGTTGTCCGACGCTATCGAAAAGAGGGGTATATCTGGCACGATACCCCTCATTCTGGACAAATATCGGTGACATTCTCGCAACATCACTGGCAAATCCGGCGCTTGCGAGAGCAATTTTTACCCGTTTGGTATCATCAGTGGTTTGGCGCGCCCGTCGATAACGGGTAGAATATGCGGCTATTTCAACGAATGCTGGTTTTTTGAATGCATAACGACAAAGATCTCTCCACGTGGCAAACCTTCCGCCGTCTCTGGCCGATGATTGCGCCCTTTAAAACAGGCCTGATCGTGGCGGGAGTAGCGTTAATCCTCAACGCAGCCAGCGATACTTTTATGCTATCGCTTCTCAAACCGTTACTGGATGACGGTTTTGGTAAAACGGATCGCTCAGTGCTGCTATGGATGCCTCTGGTGGTTATCGGACTGATGATCTTACGCGGTATCACCAGCTACATCTCCAGTTACTGCATTTCCTGGGTATCCGGGAAAGTGGTGATGACCATGCGCCGTCGCCTGTTCAGCCACATGATGGGCATGCCGGTCTCGTTCTTTGACAAACAGTCTACCGGGACGCTGCTATCGCGTATTACCTACGACTCCGAGCAGGTTGCCTCCTCGTCCTCAAGCGCACTGATCACCGTTGTGCGTGAGGGTGCGTCAATCATCGGCCTGTTCGTGATGATGTTCTATTACAGCTGGCAACTGTCGCTCATCCTTATCGTTCTGGCGCCGGTAGTTTCTATTGCCATCCGCGTCGTCTCAAAGCGCTTCCGCAATATTAGTAAGAATATGCAGAACACGATGGGGCAGGTTACCACTAGCGCGGAACAGATGCTGAAAGGGCATAAGGAAGTGTTGATCTTCGGCGGTCAGGAAGTCGAAACAAAACGCTTTGATAAAGTCAGCAACAAAATGCGTCTTCAGGGGATGAAAATGGTCTCAGCCTCTTCCATCTCTGACCCGATTATTCAGCTGATTGCGTCACTGGCGCTGGCATTCGTCCTGTATGCGGCAAGCTTCCCAAGCGTAATGGAGACGCTGACTGCAGGTACCATCACCGTGGTCTTCTCCTCAATGATCGCCCTGATGCGTCCGCTGAAATCCCTGACAAACGTCAACGCCCAGTTCCAGCGTGGGATGGCGGCCTGTCAGACCCTGTTCAGCATTCTGGATTCCGAGCAGGAAAAAGATGAAGGTAAGCGCGTCATTGAGCGTGCAAACGGCGACGTTGAGTTTCGCAATGTGACCTTTACCTACCCTGGCCGCGAAACACCGGCCCTGCGTAATATCAACCTGTCCATTCCGGCGGGTAAAACCGTGGCGCTGGTAGGCCGTTCCGGCTCGGGTAAATCGACCATTGCCAGTCTGATCACCCGTTTTTACGATATTAACGAAGGTGAGATCCTGTTAGACGGGCATGACCTGCGGGAGTATACCCTTCAGTCGCTGCGTAACCAGGTTGCTCTGGTTTCTCAGAACGTGCATCTGTTTAACGATACGGTCGCCAACAACATCGCTTACGCGCGCACTGATGAGTACAGCCGCGAGCAGATTGAGAACGCCGCGCGTATGGCCTACGCAATGGACTTTATCAATAAGATGGATAACGGCCTGGATACGATAATCGGTGAGAACGGGGTACTTCTTTCTGGCGGTCAGCGTCAGCGTATCGCCATTGCGCGTGCGCTGTTGCGCGATAGCCCGATTCTGATTCTGGACGAAGCGACCTCTGCGCTGGATACGGAATCAGAACGTGCTATTCAGTCTGCGCTGGATGAGCTGCAAAAGAACCGTACCTCGCTGGTGATTGCACACCGTCTGTCGACTATCGAGCAGGCTGACGAAATCGTCGTGGTTGAGGACGGTATCATTGTTGAACGCGGAAGCCATGCTGACCTGCTGGAGCACCGCGGCGTTTACGCCCAGCTTCATAAGATGCAGTTTGGCGAATGATTGCACGCATTTGGTCCGGTGAGAACCCGCTGTGGCTGCTGCTTTTGCCGCTATCCTGGCTATACGGCCTGGTAAGCGGCATTATCCGTCTGCTTTACCGTCTGGGGCTGAAGCGTGCCTGGCGCGCGCCGGTGCCGGTTGTGGTTGTCGGTAATCTTACGGCAGGGGGCAACGGTAAAACGCCGGTGGTGATCTGGCTGGTGGAGCAATTGCAAAAACGCGGCATCCGCCCAGGGGTGGTATCGCGCGGATATGGTGGCAAAGCGGCGCGTTATCCGCTGCTGCTGACGGCGGAAACCACGACAGCCGAAGCGGGTGATGAACCGGTATTGATTTTCCAGCGTACCGGCGCGCCGGTTGCGGTCTCTCCTGTGCGCAGCGACGCCGTTCAGGCGCTGCTTGCCGAACAGGCGGTACAAATCATCATCACTGACGATGGCTTGCAGCACTATGCCCTGGCGCGTGATAAAGAGATCGTGGTCATCGACGGTGTTCGCCGTTTCGGTAACGGCTGGTGGTTGCCTGCCGGCCCTATGCGTGAACGTGCTTCGCGACTGAAGTCCGTTGATGCGGTGATTGTGAACGGTGGAGAGGCAAAATCGGGTGAAATCCCGATGCACCTGCAGCCGGGTCTGGCGGTCAACCTGGCGACGGGTGAACGCCGGTCGGTTGCTGAGCTACCTTCACCGGTGGCGATGGCGGGAATTGGTCATCCCCCGCGCTTCTTCGCGACGCTGGAGCAGTGTGGTGCCCGGCTTGAAAAACGCGTTCCGCTGGCCGACCACCAGGCGCTGGTGGAAGGGCAGATTGACGCCCTGACTGTGCCCGGACAGTCGCTGATCATGACCGAAAAAGATGCGGTAAAATGCCGTGCCTTTGCGAAAGATAACTGGTGGTATCTGCCGGTTGACGCTGAACTCAGCGGCGAGCAGCCGGAACACTTGCTCCAGGAACTGATTGCGTTGGTGCAGGAAAGGCTTACGCGGTTCCGGTGGCGCTTAGACTGACAGGAAAACGCATGTCATTACCGCAACTCTCGCTTTCAGCCGCACGTCATTTACACCTTGCCGCGCAGGGGCTGCTCAAAAAGCCCCGCCGCCGCGCACAGCCTGCCGATATTCTCTCTACCGTCCAGCGCATGTCGCTGCTTCAAATCGACACCATTAACATTGTGGCCCGTAGCCCTTACCTGGTCCTGTTTAGTCGACTGGGGAATTATCCTTTGCAGTGGCTGGATGAAGCGCTAAGCAAGGGGGAGTTAATGGAGTACTGGGCGCACGAAGCCTGTTTTCTGCCCCGCAGCGATTTTGCCCTGGTTCGTCACCGCATGCTCGCGCCGGAAAAGATGGGCTGGAAATACCGACAGGCGTGGATGCAGGAGCATGCGGCTGAAATTGAGCAGCTCATCGCGCATATTCAGGAAAACGGTCCCGTCCGCTCTGCCGATTTTGAACACCCGCGCAAAGGCACCAGCGGCTGGTGGGAGTGGAAGCCGCACAAACGTCATCTCGAAGGGCTGTTCACCTCAGGTAAAGTCATGGTGATTGAGCGGCGTAATTTTCAGCGCGTCTACGACCTGACGCATCGCGTGATGCCGCACTGGGACGACGAGCGTGACCTGCTTACCCAGGAGACTGCCGAGGCCATCATGCTGGAGAACAGCGCCCGCAGCCTGGGGATTTTCCGCTCCCAATGGCTGGCAGACTATTACCGCCTTCGCCAGCCCGCGCTGAAACCGCTGCTGGACATCTGGCAACGCGAACAGCGCATCATCCCCGTCACGGTGGAAACGCTGGGCGAAATGTGGCTGCATGCGGATCTCCTCCCGCTGCTGCCTCTGGCCCTGGAGGGGAAACTTCAGGCAACCCACAGTGCGGTGCTGTCGCCTTTCGACCCAGTCGTCTGGGACAGAAAACGCGCCGAGCAGCTGTTCGATTTTAGCTACCGGCTGGAATGTTATACCCCGGCTCCAAAGCGCCAGTACGGCTATTTTGTTTTACCGCTGCTGCACAAGGGGCAACTGGTCGGGCGTATGGATGCCAAAATGCACCGCAAGACCGGAACGCTTGAAATCATTGCGCTTTATCTGCAAGAAGGCGTCAGGGTGACGGCGAGCCTGGAAAAAGGGTTAACGTCCGCCATTAGCGAATTCGCGTGCTGGCAGGGTGCCCGCGACGTGACGCTGGGCCGGGTACCCGATGGATTGTTTACATCCTGTCGAAGTGGCTGGGAAACAGGCACGCCCTGAAAAGGGAATGTGTTAAGCTTTAGCGATTACCCATACGGAGGAACTATGGATCACCGTTTACTTGAAATTATTGCCTGCCCGGTATGCAACGGCAAACTCTACTACAGCCAGGACAAACAGGAGCTGATTTGCAAGCTGGACAGCCTGGCTTTCCCGCTGCGTGACGGCATTCCGGTACTGCTTGAAAATGAAGCCCGCTCCCTGGTAGCAGAAGAGAGCAAACCATGAGTTTTGTTGTCATTATCCCTGCGCGTTATGCCTCAACGCGTCTGCCGGGTAAACCGCTGGTGGATATCAACGGCAAGCCGATGATTGCGCATGTTCTTGAACGCGCGCGTGAATCCGGTGCCGATCGCGTGATTGTTGCTACCGACCATCCTGACGTCGCCCGTGCGGTTGAGGCAGCAGGCGGTGAGGTATGCATGACCCGCGCCGATCACCAGTCCGGCACCGAACGTCTGGCGGAAGTGGTTGAGAAATGTGGTTTCAGTGATGATACGGTCATCGTAAACGTGCAGGGTGACGAGCCGATGATCCCCGCTGTCATTATCCGTCAGGTGGCCGAAAACCTGGCCCAGCGTCAGGTCGGAATGGCCACGCTGGCGGTACCCATTCACCACGCTGAAGAGGCATTCAATCCGAATGCGGTGAAGGTCGTCATGGATGCGGAAGGCTATGCGCTCTATTTCTCCCGAGCTACGATTCCGTGGGATCGCGATCGCTTTGCGCTTTCTAAAGAGACCATCGGTGATACCTTCCTGCGTCATATTGGCATCTACGGCTATCGCGCCGGCTTTATTCGCCGCTATGTGGCCTGGGCGCCGAGCCCGCTGGAGCATATCGAAATGCTGGAGCAGCTTCGCGTGCTCTGGTATGGCGAGAAAATTCACGTTGCCGTTGCTGAGGAAGTTCCCGGCACGGGCGTAGACACCCCTGAAGATCTTGAGCGCGTTCGAGCCGAATTGCGTTAATCTTACCGGCATCTCTCCGCAGGGAGAGATGCACTCTCCGCTTTATTTTTCACTTTCTTTTTCCTGATTGATCTCTTCCGGGTGACATCTTCATTAAGGACGCTCATTATAAAAGCAGTAGTCTTAATGGGGGTAATCTCATATGGAACAGCTGCGTGCCGAACTTAGCCATCTGCTGGGTGAGAAATTAAGCCGGGTAGAATGCGTGAGTGAAAAGGCCGATACCGCGCTTTGGTCATTGTATGACAGTCAGGGCAACCCAATGCCGCTGATGGCCAGAAGTTTCACCTCGCCGGGAGTAGCCAGGCAGCTTGCATGGAAAATGTCGATGCTGGCGCGGGAGGGGACCGTCCGTATGCCGACGGTGTACGGCGTGATGACCCACGAGGAACACCCCGGCCCGGACGTGCTGCTGATTGAGCGTTTACGCGGTGTGTCCGTTGAAGCGCCTGCGCGCACGCCGGAACGCTGGGAGCAGTTAA
Source organism: Enterobacter sp. N18-03635 (assembly GCF_004006055.1). Taxonomy (NCBI): domain Bacteria; kingdom Pseudomonadati; phylum Pseudomonadota; class Gammaproteobacteria; order Enterobacterales; family Enterobacteriaceae; genus Enterobacter; species Enterobacter sp. N18-03635. Next base: position 1,554,038 of record NZ_CP034769.1, read on the forward strand.
AAGACCAGATTGTCGAGGCGCTGCTGGCCTGGCACCGTCAGGATAGCCGCGGACTTGTTGGTCCGGTCGACAGCACTCAGGAAAACCTGTGGCCGCAGTGGTACCGCCAGCGGGTGGAAGTGCTCTGGGGGACGCTTAACCAGTTCAACAATACCGGTTTAACCATGCAGGACAAACGCATTCTGTTTCGCACCCGCGAGTGCCTACCGGCACTGTTCGACGGCTTTAATGACAACTGCGTTTTGATCCACGGTAATTTCACCCTGCGCAGCATGCTCAAAGATGCCCGCAGCGATCAGCTTCTGGCGATGCTCGGGCCGGGGATCATGCTCTGGGCTCCGCGTGAATATGAGCTCTTCAGGCTCAGCGACAGCGGGGCGGCGGAAGGTTTACTGTGGCATTACCTTCAGCGCGCCCCTGTTGCGGAAGCATTTCTCTGGCGGCGCTGGCTCTACCTGCTCTGGGACGAAGTCGCGCAGCTGGTGAACACCGGACGTTTTAATCGCGCAAACTTCGATCTGGCAACAAAATCACTGTTGCCCTGGCTCGCCTGACGATCCTTTCAGCCACTGCCAGAGGCGTCCAAGCGTCTCATAGCCGACGCGGTCGCTATGCATCAGCCACGCCGGGGAGGGGATAGCCCGCTCCCACGGGTTGAGCGGCGCGTCAACGGCCATCTGGTTTGCCGGCGCGGGAAGCGGGTGCAGGCCTTGCTTCTCAAAGAAAATCATCGCGCGCGGCAGGTGTGAGGCGGAGGTCACCAGTAAGAACGGGGCATCGCCAATCGCCTGCTTCACAGCGGCAGCCTCTTCTTCGGTATCTTTTGGGCTGTCGAGAGTGATTATTGAAGAACGCGGTACGCCGAGCGATTCCGCGACCCTGGCGCCCGCTTCAGCCGTGCTCACCGGGTTCGTTTTGGCCGCCGCGCCGGTGAAGATCATTCTTGATCCCGGATTCGCCAGCCAGAGGCGAATACCTTCGTTCAGCCGCGGCAGGCTGTTGTTGATCAGGTTTGAACTGGGGGCCCAGTCAGGATCCCAGGTATATCCGCCGCCCAGCACCACGATGTACGCCACTTTCTGCTTTCCCTGCCATGTCGGGTACTTGTTTTCGATGGGGCGTAGCAGACCATCTGCCACCGGTTGCAGGCTTAGCAGCAGCAAGACTAACCAGCCGAGCGTGATAAGCGTTTTGCCACTTTTCTGAAAGCGACTGAACCACACCAGCGCCAGCCCCAGCGCGATGATGATGAGCAGCAGCGGAAGGGGAAGCATCATCCCTCCAATGTATTTCTTAAGGGTAAAAAGCATCCTTTTTGGTTCCTTTTTTGACCATATAGCAGGTGATTACCCGTGATATTACACCAGAGAGGTTCATTCTCCGCGCGGGTGTGACAAAATAGCGGTTTTGCAGTTAGCGAGTGGAACTCTCCCAATGCGGGATCGCAATTTTGATGACATCGCGGAAAAGTTTTCGCGCAACATTTATGGCACCACGAAAGGGCAGCTCCGTCAGACGATCCTCTGGCAGGATCTGGACACCATTCTGGCTACGTTCGGTGGTCAAACGTTGCGCGTGCTGGACGCCGGTGGCGGTGAAGGGCAGACGGCCATAAAAATGGCTGAACGCGGTCATCACGTCACGCTTTGCGATCTTTCTGCTGAAATGGTCGCCCGGGCGACGCGTGCGGCAGAAGAGAAAGGTGTGAGCGACAACATGCATTTTATACAATGCGCCGCTCAGGACATCGCACAGCATTTGGAAACCCAGGTTGATCTGATATTGTTTCATGCGGTGCTGGAGTGGGTTGCCGATCCGCAAAGCGTGTTACAAACCCTGTGGTCGATGTTGCGCCCGGGCGGCACGCTGTCGCTGATGTTCTACAATGCTAACGGCTTTCTGATGCACAACATGGTTGCAGGAAACTTCGACTATGTTCAGGTCGGGATGCCCAAAAAGAAAAAGCGCACGCTTTCCCCGGACTATCCGCGCGATCCACAGCAGGTTTATGGCTGGCTTGAAGCGATTGGCTGGCAGATAGTCGGGAAGACGGGCGTCAGGGTGTTTCATGATTATCTGCGTGAAAAACACAAACAGCGTGACTGTTTTGACACCTTAACAGAATTAGAAACGCGGTATTGCCGTCAGGAGCCTTTTATCAGCCTTGGCCGCTATATTCACGTCACCGCGCACAAGCCGCAGATGCAAGGATAACCTATGAGTGAATTTTCCCAGACAGTCCCCGAACTGGTTGCCTGGGCCAGGAAAAACGATTTCTCCATCTCGCTGCCGGTAGACAGACTCTCTTTCCTGCTGGCGGTTGCCACGCTGAACGGCGAACGGCTGGATGGTGAAATGAGCGAGGGTGAACTGGTGGATGCGTTCCGCCATGTCAGTGATGCGTTTGAGCAAACCAGCGAAACCATTAGCGTGCGTGCCAACAACGCAATAAACGATATGGTGCGTCAACGTCTGCTGAACCGCTTTACCAGCGAGCAGGCGGAAGGAAACGCCATCTATCGTCTGACGCCACTGGGCATCGGCATCACCGATTATTATATCCGCCAGCGTGAATTTTCCACGCTGCGTCTTTCCATGCAGCTCTCGATCGTGGCGGGTGAGCTTAAGCGCGCCGCCGACGCGGCGGATGAAAACGGTGACGAATTCCACTGGCACCGTAACGTCTACGCGCCGCTGAAATATTCGGTGGCCGAGATTTTCGACAGTATCGATCTCACCCAGCGCCTGATGGACGAGCAGCAGCAGCAGGTGAAAGACGATATCGCGCAGCTGCTGAATAAAGACTGGCGAGCGGCCATCTCCAGCTGCGAACTTCTGCTGTCAGAAACCTCCGGCACGCTGCGTGAGCTCCAGGATACGCTGGAAGCCGCAGGGGATAAGCTTCAGGCGAACCTTCTGCGCATCCAGGATGCGACCCTGGCGCACGACGATCTGCACTTTATTGACCGTCTGGTGTTCGACCTGCAGAGCAAACTCGACCGTATTATCAGCTGGGGCCAGCAGTCGATCGACCTGTGGATCGGCTATGACCGACACGTGCATAAATTTATCCGTACCGCGATCGATATGGATAAAAACCGCGTGTTTGCTCAGCGTCTGCGTCAGTCGGTACAGACCTATTTCGATGCGCCGTGGGCGTTGACCTACGCCAATGCCGATCGTCTGCTGGATATGCGTGACGAAGAGATGGCGCTGCGCGATGAAGAGGTGACCGGTGAACTGCCGCCGGATCTGGAATACGAAGAATTTAACGAAATTCGCGAGCAGCTTGCGGCGATGATCGAAGAACAGCTCGCGGTCTACAAAACCAGACAAGCTCCGCTGGATCTTGGACTCGTGGTGCGCGACTATCTGGCGCAATATCCTCGTGCGCGCCACTTCGACGTTGCCCGCATTGTGGTAGACCAGGCGGTGCGCCTGGGTATCGCGCAAGCAGATTTCACCGGACTGCCGCCGAAGTGGCAGCCAATTAACGATTACGGAGCCAAGGTACAGGCGCATGTCATTGACAAATATTGAACAAGTGATGCCGGTTAAGCTGGCACAGGCGCTGGCGAATCCGTTATTTCCGGCGCTGGACAGCCAGCTGCGTGCCGGTCGTCACATTGGCTTAGACGAGCTGGATAATCACGCCTTTTTGATGGACTTTCAGGAGTACCTGGAAGAGTTTTACGCGCGCTACAACGTGGAGCTTATCCGCGCGCCGGAAGGGTTTTTCTACCTGCGCCCGCGCTCCACGACGCTGATTCCGCGTTCCGTGCTCTCCGAGCTGGATATGATGGTCGGCAAAATTCTTTGCTACCTCTACCTCAGCCCGGAACGTCTGGCGAATGAAGGGATCTTCACCCAGCAGGAACTTTACGACGAGCTGTTGACGCTGGCAGATGAGAGCAAGCTGCTCAAGCTGGTGAACAACCGTTCCACGGGTTCGGATCTTGACCGTCAGAAATTACAGGAAAAGGTTCGCTCTTCCCTGAACCGTCTGCGCCGTCTGGGAATGGTCTGGTTTATGGGACATGACAGCAGCAAATTCCGCATTACGGAATCTGTCTTCCGCTTCGGCGCCGACGTGCGTGCGGGCGATGACGCGCGTGAAGCGCAGCTTCGCATGATCCGCGACGGTGAAGCGATGCCGGTGGAAAACCATTTGCAGCTCAATGATGAGCATGAAGAGAATCTGCCGGATAGCGGGGAGGAAGAGTAATGATTGAACGCGGTAAATTTCGCTCACTGACGCTGATTAACTGGAACGGCTTCTTTGCCCGAACGTTCGATCTGGATGAGCTGGTCACGACGCTCTCCGGCGGTAACGGGGCGGGTAAATCCACCACCATGGCGGCCTTTGTCACGGCGCTGATCCCTGACCTTACGCTGCTTCACTTCCGTAACACCACCGAAGCGGGGGCAACAAGCGGCTCCCGTGATAAAGGTCTGCACGGTAAGCTGAAGGCCGGCGTCTGTTATTCGGTTCTGGACGTCATTAACTCCCGCCATCAGCGTGTAGTCGTGGGCGTGCGCCTGCAGCAGGTCGCCGGCCGCGACCGTAAAGTGGATATCAAGCCGTTTGCGATTCAGGGCTTGCCGACCTCCGTGCAGCCGACGGCGCTGCTGACGGAAACCCTGAATGAACGCCAGGCGCGCGTGCTGACGCTGCAGGAGCTGAAAGATAAGCTCGAAGCGATCGAAGGCGTGCAGTTCAAGCAGTTCAACTCGATTACCGACTACCACTCGCTCATGTTCGATCTGGGCGTGGTGGCGCGTCGTCTGCGCACGGCATCAGACCGCAGCAAATACTACCGCCTGATCGAAGCGTCTCTGTACGGCGGTATCTCCAGCGCCATTACCCGCTCCCTGCGCGACTACCTGCTGCCGGAAAACAGCGGGGTGCGTAAGGCCTTCCAGGATATGGAAGCGGCGCTGCGTGAAAACCGTATGACGCTGGAAGCGATACGCGTTACCCAGTCCGATCGTGACCTGTTTAAACACCTGATCAGCGAAGCCACCAACTACGTGGCGGCGGACTACATGCGCCACGCCAACGAGCGCCGCGTCCACCTCGATCAGGCATTAGAATACCGTCGCGAGCTGTTTACCTCCCGTAAACAGCTGGTGGCCGAGCAGTACAAGCACGTCGAAATGGCGCGCGAACTCGGTGAGCACAACGGTGCCGAGGGCGACCTGGAAGCCGACTACCAGGCCGCCAGCGACCACCTGAACCTGGTGCAAACCGCGCTGCGTCAGCAGGAAAAAATCGAGCGCTATGAAGCGGACCTCGACGAGCTGCAGATCCGTCTCGAAGAGCAAAATGAAGTGGTGGCCGAAGCCGCCGACATGCAGGAAGAGAACGAAGCCCGCGCCGAAGCCGCCGAGCTGGAAGTGGATGAGCTGAAAAGCCAGCTTGCCGATTACCAGCAGGCGCTGGACGTGCAGCAGACGCGCGCGATTCAGTACACCCAGGCACTGCAGGCATTGCAGCGCGCGAAAGAGCTGTGCCATCTGCCTGACCTGACGCCGGAAAGCGCCGACGAGTGGCTGGATACCTTCCAGGCCAAAGAGCAGGAAGCCACCGAAAAACTGCTGTCCCTCGAACAGAAAATGAGCGTCGCGCAAACGGCGCACAGCCAGTTTGAGCAGGCTTATCAGTTAGTCGTTGCGATTAACGGCCCGCTGGCGCGTAGCGAAGCTTGGGACGTTGCCCGTGAGCTGCTGCGCGACGGCGTGAACCAGCGCCATCTGGCCGAGCAGGTTCAGCCGCTGCGTATGCGTCTGAACGAGCTGGAGCAGCGCCTGCGCGAGCAGCAGGAAGCCGAGCGTCTGCTGGCGGAATTCTGCAAGCGTCAGGGAAAAAATTACGATTTTGACGAGCTTGAGGCCCTGCATCAGGAACTTGAGGCGCGTATCGCTGCGCTTTCAGACACGGTCTCCAGCGCCAGCGAACAGCGTATGACTCTGCGTCAGGAGCTGGAGCAGCTTCAGTCCCGTTCGAAGACGCTCCTGGAGCGGGCGCCGGTCTGGCTGGCGGCTCAAAGCAGCCTGAACCAGCTCAGCGAACAGTGCGGCGAGCAGTTCGAATCCAGTCAGGAAGTGACAGAATACCTGCAGCAGCTGCTGGAGCGCGAGCGCGAAGCCATTGTTGAGCGTGATGAAGTGGGCGCGCGCAAGCGTGACGTCGACGAAGAAATTGAACGCTTAAGCCAGCCGGGCGGGTCAGAAGATCCGCGCCTGAATGCACTCGCCGAGCGTTTTGGCGGCGTGCTGCTGTCCGAGATTTATGACGATGTAGGTCTTGATGATGCCCCGTACTTCTCCGCGCTGTACGGTCCATCCCGCAACGCGATAGTGGTCCCGGATCTGTCGCTGATTTCTGAGCAGCTTGCCGGCCTGGAAGATTGTCCGGAAGATCTCTACCTGATCGAAGGGGATCCGCAGTCGTTCGATGACAGCGTATTCAGCGTCGACGAGCTGGAAAAAGCGGTGGTGGTGAAAATCGCCGACCGTCAGTGGCGCTATTCCCGCTTCCCTGAGCTGCCGCTGTTTGGCCGCGCCGCGCGCGAAAGCCGCATCGAAAGCCTGCACGCCGAGCGTGAAACGCTGTCTGAACGTTTTGCGACCCTGTCGTTTGACGTGCAGAAAACCCAGCGCCTGCACCAGGCGTTCAGCCGCTTTATCGGCAGCCATCTCGCCGTGGCATTTGACACGGATCCGGAAGCCGAAATCCGCAAGCTCAATACCCGCCGTGGCGAGCTTGAACGTGCGATTGCCAGCCATGAAAGCGACAACCAGCAGAGCCGCGTCCAGTTCGAGCAGGCGAAAGAGGGCGTCGCGGCCCTTAACCGTATTCTGCCGCGCCTGAATCTGCTGGCGGATGACACGCTGGCCGATCGCGTGGACGAGATCCAGGAGCGTCTGGATGAAGCGCAGGAAGCCGCGCGCTTCGTGCAGCAGCACGGCAATCAGCTGGCGAAGCTCGAGCCGGTAGTCTCTGTCCTGCAGAGCGACCCGGAACAGTTTGAGCAGTTAAAAGAAGATTATGCCTGGTCGCAGCAGGTGCAGCGCGAGGCGCGTCAGCAGGCGTTTGCCCTGACGGAGGTGGTGCAGCGTCGCGCCCACTTCGGCTACTCCGATTCGGCGGAAATGCTGAGCGGTAACAGTGACCTGAACGAAAAGCTGCGTCAGCGCCTTGAGCAGGCTGAAGCGGAACGTACTCGCGCCCGCGAAGCAATGCGCAGCCACTCCGCTCAGCTGAACCAGTACAACCAGGTGCTGGCCTCGCTGAAAAGCTCCTTCGACACCAAGAAAGAGCTGTTAAACGATCTGCAGAAAGAGCTTCAGGACATCGGCGTTCGTGCCGACAGCGGGGCAGAAGAGCGCGCGCGTATCCGTCGTGACGAACTGCATTCGCAGCTCAGCAATAACCGTGCGCGTCGTAATCAGCTGGAAAAAGCGCTGACCTTCTGCGAAGCCGAAATGGATAACCTGACCCGTCGCCTGCGCAAGCTGGAACGCGATTATCATGAAATGCGTGAGCAGGTCGTGACCGCCAAGGCGGGTTGGTGCGCGGTGATGCGCATGGTGAAAGATAATAACGTTGAGCGTCGTCTGCACCGTCGTGAGCTGGCATATCTCTCCGCCGATGAGCTGCGTTCCATGTCGGATAAGGCGTTGGGTGCTCTGCGTCTGGCGGTGGCGGATAACGAACACCTGCGCGATGTCCTGCGCATGTCAGAGGATCCGAAACGTCCTGAACGTAAAATCCAGTTCTTCGTGGCGGTTTACCAGCACCTGCGCGAGCGTATTCGCCAGGACATCATCCGTACTGACGATCCGGTCGAAGCCATCGAACAGATGGAAATCGAGCTGGGCCGTCTGACGGAAGAGCTGACCTCCCGCGAGCAGAAGCTGGCAATCAGCTCCCGCAGCGTAGCGAACATTATTCGTAAAACCATTCAGCGCGAGCAGAACCGTATCCGCCAGCTCAACCAGGGGCTGCAGAGCGTGTCGTTTGGTCAGGTGAACAGCGTGCGCCTCAACGTTAACGTGCGTGAAGCGCATGCCACCCTGCTGGAAGTGCTTTCTGAGCAGCACGAGCAGCATCAGGATCTGTTTAACAGTAACCGTCTGACCTTCTCCGAAGCGCTGGCGAAGCTCTATCAGCGCCTGAACCCGCAGATTGATATGGGGCAGCGTACGCCGCAAACCATCGGTGAAGAGCTGCTGGACTACCGTAACTATCTGGAAATGGAAGTTGAGGTAAACCGTGGCTCAGACGGCTGGCTGCGTGCGGAATCCGGAGCGCTCTCTACCGGTGAAGCGATCGGTACCGGTATGTCAATTCTGGTGATGGTGGTACAGAGCTGGGAAGACGAAGCGCGCCGCCTGCGCGGCAAAGACATCTCCCCATGCCGACTGCTGTTCCTTGATGAGGCTGCGCGTCTTGATGCGCGCTCCATTGCCACGCTGTTTGAGCTTTGCGAACGTCTCGATATGCAGCTCATCATTGCGGCACCGGAGAACATCAGTCCCGAAAAAGGGACAACCTACAAGCTGGTGCGTAAAGTGTTCCAGAACAGCGAACACGTTCACGTTGTTGGGCTGCGTGGCTTTGCGCCGCAGCCGCCAGAATCATTGCCTGAAACCACGGCGGACGCTTCCTGAAGCGTCTTCTGACCCGAAGCGGCGCCCTGGCGCCGCTTTTTTTTAAACTTAACTTGTGCTTAGGGCTGCGTTATCTTTAAACTTCTTTACATAAGGTAAGGCAACCGCTTAGCCGTCTACCTATAATGAAAGAAAGCCCCAGCGTGATGGGCATGTCGTGAAAACAGGGGGCAAGGGATGTTGCTTAAGAAAGAATGTGGTCGTCAGCTGTCGGCGCTGAGTTTATGCCTGGCAGTGATGTTTGCTCCACTGTTAACCGCCCAGGCCGACGAGCCTGAAATTGTGCCGACTGACAGCTCGGCAACGACGGGCGCGCAGCCAACGTCGTTGTCCCAGCCTCTGGACCAGTCTCCGGCAACGGCTATCATGGCCGGTATTAAGCCGCTGCCGGAAGGCATCGACGCCGAATCGCTCAGCCAGCAGCTGCAGTCGGGGCTGCCGTCCGGGTACGCGCCTGTCTATCTCAATCAGCTCACGCTCCTTTATGCTGCCCGCGATATGAAACCGATGTGGGAAAACCGCGATGCCGTTCGCGCCTTCCAGCAGCAGCTGGCGGAGGTTGCGATTGCAGGGTTTCAGCCGCAGTTTACAAAATGGGTTGAGCTGTTAACCGATCCTGCCGTCACCGGGCAGGCGCGGGACGTGGTGCTTTCCGATGCCATGATGGGCTACCTGCAGTTCGTGGCGGGTATTCCGGTCAACGGCAACCGTTGGCTTTACAGCGATAAGCCGTACAAGCTGGCGACGCCGGCACTGTCGGTGATTAACCAATGGCAGTTAGCGCTGGATAACGGCGAACTGCCGCGCTTTATCGCCAGCCTCGCACCGGCGCACCCACAATATGCCACTCTGCACCAGTCGCTCCTCGCGCTGGTGGGTGACTCGCGCCCATGGCCTCAGATGCGCGGCACCGCGACGCTGCGTCCGGGGCAGTGGAGCAGCGATGTGCCTGCCCTGCGCGAGATCCTGACTCGCTCCGGTCTTCTTGATGGCGGGCCACATATTGCGTTGCCAGGCGACGATCCGCAAAACGCGGCGGTCAGCCCGTCAGCTCCCGTGAAAGAGAAAAAAACGATTGCCGTCAGCAATAAACCCGCAGCATACGATCGCGAGCTGGTTGCGGCAGTGAAGCAATTCCAGACCGCACAGGGGCTGGGGGCCGATGGCGTCATTGGCCAGACGACGCGAGACTGGCTGAACGTATCGCCTGCGCAGCGGGCAGGTGTGCTGGCGCTCAATATCCAGCGTTTGCGCCTGCTGCCTGGAACACTCTCTACCGGAATTATGGTTAACATTCCGGCTTATTCCCTGGTCTATTATCAGGACGGTAGCGAAAAACTGGCGTCGCGCGTGATTGTCGGACGTCCGGATCGTAAAACACCGATGATGAGCAGCGCGCTGAATAACGTGGTGGTTAACCCACCGTGGAACGTGCCGCCGACGCTGGCGAGAAAAGACATTCTGCCGAAGGTCTGGAACGATCCGGGGTATCTGGAACGTCATGGCTATACGGTGATGCGCGGATGGAACAGTAAAGAGGCCATCGATCCTTATATGGTCGACTGGTCGACAATTACGGCTTCTAATCTGCCGTTCCGTTTCCAGCAAGCACCCGGGGCGCATAACTCTTTAGGGCGTTACAAGTTCAATATGCCGAGTTCAGACGCTATCTATCTGCACGATACGCCGAACCACAACCTGTTCCAGAAAGATACTCGCGCGCTGAGTTCTGGCTGCGTACGCGTGAACAAAGCCTCGGAGCTGGCCAATATGCTATTGCAGGATGCGGGCTGGAACGATACGCGCATTTCGGATGCCCTGAAGCAGGGGGATACGCGTTACGTTAATATTCGACACAACATTCCGGTCAATCTCTACTATCTGACGGCGTTTGTTGGCGAAGACGGGCGTACTCAGTACCGTACAGATATTTACAATTATGATCTCACCGCGCGATCCGGCGCACAAATTTTGCCAAAAGCGGAACAATTAATCAGGTAAATGAAGCAGTTCGGGAAAAATGATTGTCGTAAGTTAGGGTGAATAAGGGGCAATATCGCTGTAAGCCGCGTATTCACTGGGGTTGGGCGCCTTGACGTACCCGGTTTTGCCAGTTAAGGTGCCCTTCGTGCGCTAAGCATATTACGATTTCTTTTACCTGTAGACCTGATTATCATGGACAAATTTGACGCTAATCGCCGCAAACTGCTGGCGTTAGGTGGTGTTGCGCTTGGCGCAGCGGCCATCTTGCCGACGCCAGCATTTGCCACCCTCTCGACACCTCGTCCGCGAGTTTTAACGCTCAACAACCTGCATACCGGTGAGTCGCTAAAAGCGGAGTTTTTCGATGGCAGAGGCTATATTCAGGATGAATTAGCAAGACTTAACCATTTTTTCCGTGATTTCCGCGCGAATAAAATAAAAGCCATCGATCCAGGACTGTTTGATCAGCTTTTCCGCCTTCAGGGCCTGCTGGGCACCAGCAAGCCGGTTCAGCTCATTTCTGGCTATCGCTCGATTGATACCAATAATGAACTGCGCGCCCACAGTCGCGGGGTAGCGAAAAAAAGCTATCACACGAAGGGACAGGCAATGGACTTCCATATTGAAGGCGTTTCGTTAGCCAATATTCGCAAAGCTGCGTTATCTATGCGCGCAGGTGGTGTAGGATATTACCCCAGCAGCAACTTTGTGCATATTGATACCGGTCCGGTTCGGCACTGGTAATAACGAAACACAGGAGCAGTATGAACTATCGTATTATTCCGGTTACCGCGTTCTCCCAGAATTGTTCATTGATCTGGTGCGAACAGACTAAACTGGCCGCGCTTGTCGATCCCGGCGGTGACGCTGAGAAGATCAAGCAGGAAGTCGCCGACAGCGGCGTGACGCTCATGCAGATTTTACTGACGCATGGTCACCTCGACCATGTGGGTGCAGCGGCTGAACTGGCTGAACACTACGGCGTGCCGATAGTTGGTCCGGAAAAAGAAGATGAGTTCTGGCTGCAGGGGTTACCCGCCCAAAGCCGCATGTTTGGCCTGGATGAGTGTCAGCCTTTGACGCCCGATCGCTGGCTGAACGAAGGAGAGCGCGTTAGCATAGGGAATGTGACTTTACAGGTGTTGCATTGTCCTGGGCATACGCCAGGCCATATCGTCTTCTTTGATGACCAGTCCCGTCTGCTGATTTCCGGCGATGTGATCTTCAAAGGTGGCGTAGGACGCAGCGATTTTCCGCGCGGCGATCACGGTCAACTGATTCAGTCGATTAAACAGAAGTTATTGCCGCTGGGTGATGATGTAACGTTTATCCCTGGACACGGTCCGATGTCGACGCTGGGCTATGAACGGCTCCATAACCCGTTCCTTCAGGATGAAATGCCTGTCTGGTAACCCGAATAAAAAAAGCCTGCATAACGCAGGCTTTTTTATGAGCGCAAATTACAGTACGGCGACAATCGCTTCGCACAGTGGCGCCATGTTGTCAGGCGTCATGCCTGCAACGTTCACGCGGCCAGAGGCCACGGCGTACACGCCAAACTCTTCACGCAGACGCAGAACCTGCTCTTTGGTCAGGCCGCTGAACGAGAACATACCGTTCTGTTTGATGATAAAGCTGAAGTCGCGATCCGCGCCTTTCTCAGCCAGGGTGTTCACAAACAGCAGGCGCATGCGCTGAATACGCTGACGCATATCGTTCAGCTCTTGTTCCCAGATAGCGCGCAGCGCATCGTTGCTCAGGATAGTCGCAACAACAGACGCACCGTGTGCAGGTGGGTTAGAGTAGTTAGCGCGGATAACCGATTTCATCTGGCTGAACGCACGATCGACGGTCTCTTCGTTAGCGGCAACCAGCGTACAGGCACCCACGCGCTCATTGTACAGACCAAAGTTCTTGGAGTAGGAGCTTGCGACAATCAGCTCCTGGTGCACGGCTGCGAACGCGCGCAGGCCTTCGGCATCTTCTTCCAGACCACGGGCGAAGCCCTGGTAGGCAAAGTCAAACAGCGGCAGCCAGCCTTTCTCTACGGACAGCTTCGCCAGATGTTGCCACTGCTCAAGCGTCGGGTCGATACCGGTTGGGTTATGGCAGCAGCCGTGGAACAGCACCACGTCACCTGCCTGCGCCTCGCTCAGGCTCGCCAGCAGGCCGTCAAAGTCGAGAGAGTGGTTTGCCGCGTCGTAGTAGGCGTATTCACGCACTTCCAGACCCGCAGAGTTAAACACGCTCTTGTGGTTAGGCCAGCTTGGGTTGCTTACCCATACGCGCTTAACAGAGGTGTTTTTCGCAAGGAAATCCGCCGCCACGCGCAGCGCACCGGTACCGCCTGGGGTCTGTGCTGTACGGGCACGTTTGTCACTCACAATTGCACTGCCTTTACCGAACAGCAGCTCCTGGGTGCAGCGACCAAATTCAGGGATACCATCAATACCGAGGTAGTTTTTGGTGGTTTCGTTTTCCAGCAGATACTGCTCAGCTTTCTTAACGCTGGTCAGTACCGGAGTTTTGCCGGTTTCATCTTTATATACACCAATACCCAGGTTGATTTTGCCAGGGCGGTCGTCGGCACGAAACAGATCGGCCAGGCCCAGAATCGGGTCGGCAGGAGCGGCGGTAATGTTCTCAAACATGACGAAGTTCCATTGTGATTACAGAAGTGAAATCCGCTATCAGGTTAACGGTAGATTTACAAAATGCCAACCGTTTGCGACGAAAAGCGTGCGGCTTTTCAAAAGTCGCCATTATTTTCTGTCAGGCATAAAAAAACAGGGCCGAAGCCCTGTTCATTAAGCATATAACAAAGTGGTGTACTGATTAGAACTGGTAGGTTACGCCAACGGTAGCCTGGTTGTCAGAGCCAACCCAGCTGGTGGACGCATCTTTGTCGTCCAGCAGGTTGAAGCGGTAGTCACCGTACACGTTGAAGTTCTTGTTGAAGTAGTAAGTCGCACCAGTGGTGATGTATTTCGCCAGGTCACGGTCGCCGATGCCGTTCAGGTCTTTACCTTTGGACTGAACGTAAGAAACGGAAGGACGCAGGCCGAAGTCGAACTGGTACTGAGCGATAACTTCGAAGTTCTGAGTCTTGTTAGCAATGTTATAAACATTACCATCATCATTCGGAACATAGTTTTCGCCGCTGTTACCCAGGCGGCTCATGTTGCGAGTCTCTGCATAAACGGTCGCGAGGTAGATGTTGTTTGCGTCGTATTTCGCGCCAACAGCCCAGGATTCAGCTTTATCGCCTTTACCATCTTTTTTCTGCTCAAGCGTACGGTTAGCGGTGCTGTAGGCACCGATCAGACCGAAGCCTTCACCGAACTCGTAACCCAGTGACAGGCCAACGCCGTCGCCGTTTGCTTCATTCAGGTTTTTACGATCGTTTTTACCCTGGTATTGAACGCCAAAGTTCAGACCATCAACCAGACCGAAGAAGTTGTTGTTACGGTAGGTCAGCAGGCCAGTAGAACGGCTGGTCATGTAGTTATCAACATAACCGCCACCCCAGGTTTCGCCAGAGAAGGATGGAGCCATATCGGTGTAGGATTCTACGTCATACACGATACCGTAGTTACGACCGTAGTCCAGAGAACCCGCGTCAGCGATTTTCAGGCCAGCGAAAGCCAGACGAGTTACGTTAGTCTGGTCACCTTCAGCTGCACCGGCGCGTGCACGGTATTCCCACTGACCGTAACCGGTCAGCTGATCATTGATCTGAGTTTCGCCTTTGAAGCCGATCTGGCCATAAGAGGAGTCAGCGTTTTTGTGTACGCCAGAAGTGGTGAAACCGTGCTCACCCACAACTTTACCGTAGAAGTCCAGCTTGTTGCCGTTCTTGTTATAGATTTCTGCAGCGTTAGCTGCACCGGCTACCAGCAGGGCAGGGATTACCACTGCCAGAATATTGCGCTTCATCATTATTTATTACCCTCATTGGTTTTTTTATGACACTCGCCACTGCCGTCAATAAATTCTGTCAATAAATATTTCCGGAACTATTGATGAGAGTTAGGTGTCTTTATGTATCTGACAGGCATCTTTCCATTCGCCGAAGCGTTTCGCTAGCCTGAAAGTGCTACAATTCTCAAGATTGAGTAACAGAAAGAAAATATGTGTAACTAAATATGTATTTTTGGGAACTTTGTGAACCACCTCAAACTTCAGAGTGCCCTGGCGAATTAAACAACAGAGCATATCCTATATATATGAATTCCTTATGATTAATTTGGATAAAGGCAATTCATATAAACAGACGCTAAACGACCCGTTTTTTCTTATGACTCCTGAAAGCCTTCTGGATGGCTGTAAAAATGGTTGAAATTTGTGCTATTGCCCGATGGAGAAATAATCGCAATAAGAATAGGGTTTGTTTTTTGTGGCTGGATGTTTCGCGGAAACAAAACGTAACAGGTAGTGGTTGTGACGGGGCGAAGGTTTAAAGACGCTGACTTTAAGCTGACGAAAACTGACAATACAGAATAAAATAATGGCCAGCATCTGCTGGCCATTTTAGTCTTTTAGCGATTAGAAGCTGGCGTTACGTGGAGTACGTGGGAACGGAATCACGTCGCGTACGTTCTGAACACCGGTCACGTAGGCAATCAGACGCTCGAAGCCCAGACCAAAACCGGCGTGCGGTACGGTACCGTAACGGCGTAGATCGCGGTACCAGCTGTAATCAGCTGGGTTGAGCCCCATCTCTTCCATACGCGCGTCCAGCACGTCAAGACGCTCTTCACGCTGAGAGCCACCGATGATTTCACCAATGCCCGGCGCCAGGACGTCCATCGCTGCCACGGTTTTACCGTCTTCGTTAAGGCGCATATAGAAGGCCTTAATGTCTTTCGGGTAGTTTTTAACGACAACCGGCGCTTTGAAATGCTTCTCGGCCAGATAGCGCTCGTGCTCAGACGCCAGGTCTACGCCCCAGTAAACCGGGTTCTCGAACTTCTCACCGCATTTCTCGAGGATCGCCACCGCGTCGGTGTAGTCCACCTGCGCAAAGTCGGCTGAGACAAAACGCTCCAGACGCGCTACTGCATCGCTGTCTACGCGTTCTGCAAAGAATTTCATGTCGTCAGGACGCTCTTCCAGCACCGCTTTGAAGACGTACTTGAGCATCGCTTCCGCCAGGCCCGCAACATCGTCCAGGTCGGCGAACGCCACTTCCGGCTCCAGCATCCAGAATTCCGCCAGGTGACGGCTGGTGTTGGAGTTTTCTGCGCGGAAGGTAGGGCCGAAGGTGTAGATCTTAGACAGCGCACAGGCGTACGTTTCGCCGTTGAGCTGACCGGAAACGGTCAGGAAGGCCTCTTTACCAAAGAAGTCTTTGTCATAGTCCACTTTACCTTCCGGCGTGCGCGGCAGGTTTTCGAGATCCAGCGTTGAGACACGGAACATCTCACCGGCACCTTCTGTGTCGGACGCAGTGATCAGCGGGGTAGACACCCAGAAGTAACCCTGTTCGTCGAAGAAACGATGCAGCGCCAGCGCCAGCGTATGACGCACGCGCGCCACCGCACCAATCAGGTTGGTACGCGGACGCAGGTGGGCCACTTCACGCAGATATTCGATGCTGTGACGTTTAGCCGCCATCGGATAGGTATCCGGATCTTCAACCCAGCCGGTGACTTCAATGGCAGAAGCCTGAATTTCGAAGCTCTGGCCCTGACCCGGTGATGCTACAACCACGCCGGTGACAATAACGGAACAGCCCGTTGTCAGGTGCAGAACGTCATCATTGTAATTGGGCAGAGAATTATTAATGACGGCCTGTACAGGATCAAAGCAGGAACCGTCATAGACGGCGAGGAAGGAGATGCCAGCTTTAGAATCTCGGCGGGTACGCACCCATCCGCGCACGGTGACTTCCTGGTCAACGGCGACACGGCCCTGGAGTACGTCGGCTACAGGCACAACGCTCATAATATTCTCTCTGTTAATAGTCGGAAAAAATAAACACTTGTCCACCCTTATGGGGGGATATCTATGTTACCTGCCATCCGCTATCAGACAAGTAAATTTCGCAGTCAAAAGAGAAGAATTGAGAAATAAATAAGGGAAGGGAGCCATAAAGGCTCCCGTAAGCGCTTAACTGGCTTTTTTAATCAAGGGGAGATCGAACGCTTTGCGCAATGCGCGGACAAACGCTTTGTCATGGCAGATGGTTTTACCCGGGCTGTCGGAGAGTTTCGCCACAGGCTTGCCGTTACATTCCACCAGCTTTATCACAATATTCAGAGGTTTTACCTGAGGAATGTCGCAGGTCAACCGGGTACCAATCCCGAAACTCAGGTTCACTCTGGTGTTGAAATGACGATAGAGTTCGACCGCTTTCGCCAGGTCGAGATTATCCGAGAAGACGAGCACTTTGCTCATCGGGTCAATGCCAAGTTTCTCGTAATGGGCAATCGCCTTCTCGCCCCACTCGATCGGATCCCCTGAATCGTGGCGTAACCCCTGATATCGCTCTGCAAATTCAGGTCCAAAGTCGCGAAGGAAGGCATCCATCGTAATGCAGTCGGTGAGGGCGATCCCGAGTTGATTCGGGTACTCCTCAAGCCATGCGGCCAGCGCCGCTCGCTGGCTGTTGGCCAGGTCAGGGCTGATCTGCTGATGCGCCTGGAACCACTCGTGCGCCTGGGTGCCCATCGGCGTCAGGTTGAGGCGACGGGCCAGATCGTAGTTACTGGTGCCCACGAACCACGGCTCCTGCTGCAGACGTTTAACGATGGCCTCCTGTACGTCGCGCGAAAAACGGCGCCGCGTACCAAAGTCCATCAGGCGGAAGCGGGACATGTCCAGCCCTGCGGTCAGCGTGGAGAAGCCAGCGAGTTTATTTTCCAGCGCGGCGACAGCCTGCGCTACGCCCGTTTCCGGCGAACGGTAGCGGTGAGCCAGTTCACTGATCACCGCCAGAAGCGGCACTTCCCACATGATCACTTCCCGCCACGGGCCTTCAAGGCGAATATCCAGCTTGCCGTTATCGTTAAGCACGGTGACCTGCTCCGGCTTATAGCGGAAATCGCGCAGCCAGTTCAGATAGTCGGCTTTGAAGAAAGGCAGGCCAGAAAGCCACTGATATTCCTCGTCCTGCAGCGTCAGATGCTGCATAGCATCGACCTGTTCACGAATGGCGTCTGCGTAGATACCGAGCAAGTCGTCGCCACGACAGCGGAATTCCGCCGCGACGTGAACGTCATAGTAGTGGTGGAAAACGGCTTGCTGCATATGCAGTTTATACGCGTCGGTATCCAGCAACGTATGCAGAACTGGAGAAGCGAATTGAGTCATAGGTGCGCAGTAGCATCCTCTCACAGGAGCGTTTAGTACAATAAACAACTCCGGAGTATACCTTGTTTAGTGATTTATTGAACCCCGATCACAACATAAGCGCGTTTTATGGTCGAGGGCATTTTGTGCCCCGTGTTATACAAATGTAGCAAAAAAGGGTTTTGACCCTGAAAAGATGAACATTCTGCATAGCGCGATTTGCGCAACAGGAATATATTGAAACGTTACTCGACAAACGATGCATAAGGTTTTCTATGACACAACAGCCACAAGCCAAATACCGCCACGACTACCGTGCGCCGGATTACCTGATTAGCGAAATCGATCTGACTTTTGACCTGGATGCCACAAAAACCGTTGTCACGGCGGTGAGTCAAGTGACGCGCCACAGCGCAACTGCCGTTCCGCTGCGTCTGGATGGCGAAGACCTGACGCTGGTCTCCCTGCATATCAATGATGAAGCTTGGTCGGACTATAAAGAAGAAAACAACCAACTGGTCATCGACAACCTGCCGGAACAGTTTACGCTGCGCATCGTGAATGAAATCAGCCCGGCCGCCAACACCGCGCTGGAAGGGCTTTACCAGTCTGGCGTGGCGCTGTGTACCCAGTGTGAAGCGGAAGGGTTCCGCCACATTACCTGGTATCTCGACCGTCCGGACGTCCTGGCGCGCTTCACCACCAAAATCATCGCCGATAAAACCCTGTATCCCTTCCTGCTCTCCAACGGCAACCGCGTAGGTGAAGGCGAGCTGGAGAATGGCCGTCACTGGGTTCAGTGGCAGGATCCGTTCCCGAAACCGTGCTACCTGTTTGCGCTGGTGGCGGGGGACTTCGACGTGCTGCGTGACACCTTCAAAACGCGCTCAGGCCGCGAGGTGGCGCTGGAGCTGTTCGTAGACCGCGGTAACCTTGACCGCGCGCCGTGGGCGATGACCTCGCTCATCAACTCCATGAAGTGGGACGAAGAGCGCTTCGGCCTCGAATATGACCTCGACATCTATATGATCGTCGCCGTTGATTTCTTCAACATGGGCGCAATGGAGAATAAAGGCCTCAACGTCTTTAACTCCAAATACGTGCTGGCGCGCACCGATACCGCTACCGATAAAGATTATCTCGATATCGAACGCGTCATCGGCCACGAATATTTCCACAACTGGACCGGTAACCGCGTCACCTGTCGCGACTGGTTCCAGCTGAGCCTGAAAGAGGGCCTGACCGTCTTCCGCGATCAGGAGTTCAGCTCCGATCTGGGGTCACGCGCGGTGAACCGCATCAACAACGTGCGAACCATGCGCGGCCTGCAGTTTGCAGAAGATGCCAGCCCAATGGCGCATCCGATCCGCCCGGATAAAGTCATTGAGATGAACAACTTCTACACCCTGACGGTGTACGAAAAAGGCGCAGAAATTATCCGCATGATCCACACCCTGCTGGGGGAAGAGAACTTCCAGAAAGGGATGCAGCTCTACTTCGAGCGTCATGACGGCAGCGCGGCCACCTGCGACGATTTCGTGCAGGCGATGGAAGATGCCTCTAATGTCGATCTTTCCCACTTCCGCCGCTGGTACAGCCAGGCCGGTACGCCAATTGTTACCGTCAAAGACGACTACAATCCGGAAACCGAGCAGTACACGCTGACCATCAGTCAGCGCACGCCGCCGACGGCAGAGCAGGAAGAGAAATACCCGCTGCATATTCCGTTTAGCATTGAGCTGTACGATAACGAAGGCAAAGTCATCCCACTGCAGAAGGGCGGCCACCCGGTACACCACGTATTGAACGT
This sequence comes from Enterobacter sp. N18-03635, assembly GCF_004006055.1. Taxonomy (NCBI): domain Bacteria; kingdom Pseudomonadati; phylum Pseudomonadota; class Gammaproteobacteria; order Enterobacterales; family Enterobacteriaceae; genus Enterobacter; species Enterobacter sp. N18-03635. The sequence continues at coordinate 1,573,800 of NZ_CP034769.1, forward strand.
GACCCAGGCCGAGCAGACCTTTATCTTTGATAACGTCTACTTCCAGCCGGTGCCTGCTCTGCTGTGCGAATTCTCCGCGCCGGTGAAGCTGGAGTACAAGTGGAGCGATCAGCAGCTGACGTTCCTGATGCGTCACGCGCGCAACGATTTCTCCCGCTGGGATGCGGCGCAAAGCCTGCTGGCGACCTACATCAAGATCAACGTAAACCGTCACCAGCAGGGCCAGCCGCTGTCGCTGCCTGTGCACGTGGCTGACGCGTTCCGCGCGATCCTGCTGGATGAGAAGATTGACCCGGCGCTCGCCGCTGAAATTCTGACCCTGCCGTCAGCAACGGAAATCGCCGAGTTGTTCGAGATTATCGATCCGATCGCGATCGTGGCGGTGCGTGAAGCGCTGACCCGTACGCTGGCTGCTGAGCTGGCGGACGAGTTCCTCGCCATTTATAACGCCAACAAGCTTGATGCTTATCGCGTTGAGCACGCGGACATTGGTAAACGTTCTCTGCGTAATACCTGCCTGCGCTACCTGGCGTTTGGTGAAACCGAGCTCGCGAACACCCTTGTGAGCAAGCAGTATCATGAAGCGGATAACATGACCGACGCGCTGGCCGCGCTGGGTGCAAGCGTTGCCGCTGAGCTGCCGTGCCGCGACGCGCTGATGCAGGAGTACGACGACAAGTGGCATCAGGATGGCCTGGTGATGGACAAGTGGTTCATCCTGCAGGCGACCAGCCCGGCGGCCGATGCGCTCAGCAACGTGCGCAGCCTGCTGAAGCATCGTTCCTTTACACTGAGCAACCCAAACCGCGTGCGTTCGCTGATTGGCGCGTTTGCAAGCAGCAACCCGGCCGCGTTCCACGCCGAAGACGGCAGCGGTTATCAGTTCATGGTGGAAATGCTGACCGAGCTGAACAGCCGTAACCCGCAGGTGGCGTCGCGCCTGATTGAGCCGCTGATCCGTCTGAAACGCTACGATGCGAAGCGTCAGGCGAAAATGCGTGCCGCGCTTGAGCAGCTGAAAGGGCTGGAAAACCTGTCTGGCGATCTGTACGAGAAGATTGCTAAAGCCTTAGCGTAATAAAAATTAACCCGGCCCTCTCCCTGTGGGAGAGGGCCGGGGTGAGGGCATCAGGCATTAGCCTTAGCTCGCTGTAACTCCGTACCTCCACGCTTCATCACCCGATCCAGCACTTCCGCTTCCAGCTCCGCCAGTCTTGCCGAGCCCACGCGACGAGGCCGCGGAAGATCTACCGTCAGATCCAGACCTATTTTGCCATCTTCTATTAACAGCACCCGGTCGGCCATTGCGACGGCTTCGCTCACGTCATGCGTCACCAGCAGTACCGTAAAGCCGTGTGCCTGCCAGAGAGATCCAATCAAATCATGCATTTCGATTCGCGTCAGGGCGTCGAGCGCGCCCAGCGGTTCATCAAGCAACAGCAGGCCCGGACGGTGAATTAACGCGCGCGCCAGCGCCACGCGCTGCTTCTGCCCACCCGAAAGGGCTGCAGGCCATTCATCGGCTCGATTTTCCAGCCCAACGGCGGCCAGCGCCTGGCGGGCTTCATCCCGCCAGTTGCCCTTAAGACCGAGCCCGACATTATCGATAACCGATTTCCACGGCAGCAGGCGCGCGTCCTGGAACATCATGCGGGTATCGTCCTGGATATTCGAAAGCGGCGTTGTCCCTGCCAGAATGTCGCCGCCGTTGGGGGCTTCCAGTCCGGCCAGAAGCCGTAGCAGGGTACTCTTTCCGCCGCCGCTGCGCCCGACAACTGCCACAAACTGTCCGGCGGGAATATGCAGATCCAGCCCGTTAAGAATGGTGTTATCGCCGTAGCGTTTGGTGACGCCGTTCAGCAGTAGCGGTGTCCCCTGATTCAGTCGTGCAGTATTCATGCTTTCGCCTCCTGAAGGGTATAGGCCGGGTTCCAGCGCAGCCAGCTGCGCTCCAGCCACTGGGCGCTAACGTCAGCGAGTTTGCCGAGCAGGGCATAAAGGATAATGGCAACCACCACCACGTCCGTTTGCAGGAATTCACGGGCGTTCATCGCCAGGTAGCCAATCCCGGAGTTAGCTGAGATGGTTTCCGCCACAATCAACGTTAGCCACATCAGGCCGAGCGCGAAACGCACCCCGACCATAATGGAGGGCAGGGCGCCCGGCAGGATCACGTGAATAAACAGGGAAAAACCGGACAAGCCGTAGCTGCGCGCCATCTCGACCAGACCGCGATCGATATTGCGGATGCCGTGCCAGGTGTTGATGTAAATGGGGAACAGCGTGCCCAGCGCCACGAGGAAGATCTTGGCGCTCTCATCAATCCCAAACCACAGGATGACCAGCGGGATCAGCGCCAGATGCGGCACGTTGCGCAGCATCTGGATGGAGGTGTCCAGCAGCCGCTCGCCCCAGCGTGAAAGACCGCTGATCAGGCCCAGAACCAGACCGATGCTGCCGCCGATGGAAAACCCGATCGCCGCGCGCCAGGAGCTGATCGCCAGGTGCTGCCACAGCTCACCGCTGACGCTCAGCGACCAGAACGCTTCTACAACACCCTCCGGAGAGGGCAGAATGCGGCTCGACAGCCAGCCGGTGGACGACGCGAGCTGCCAGAGAGCCACAATGCCGACGGGTAAAAACCACGGCGCGGCGCGCAGCAGCCATTTTTGTGAGGTGGCAGACATGGTCGCTCCTTAGCTCTGTGCGGCTTTACGTGGAATGAATTCGTTCGCCACGGCTTCGCCCTGCAGCTGGAGCCGCTGCGGCTGCGGAATTTCCGGAATGGCGACATCCAGGTGCGGGAATAACAGCTCGCCCACCTTGTAGGCCTCTTCCAGGTGCGGATAACCGGAGAGAATGAAGCTGTCGATACCCAGCTCGGCGTATTCGTTGATGCGCGCGGCCACGGTCGGTCCGTCGCCGACCAGCGCCGTGCCAGCACCGCCGCGCACCAGACCAACGCCCGCCCACAGGTTCGGGCTGATCTCCAGATTCTCGCGCTTGCCGTTGTGCAGGGATGCCATCCGGTGCTGCCCGACGGAGTCGGTTTTGGCAAATGCGGCCTGGGCTCTGGCGATCGTTTCATCATCCAGATGGGAGATCAGGCGGTCCGCCGCCTGCCAGGCTTCTTCACTGGTTTCGCGCACAATCACATGCAGGCGAATGCCGAAGCGCACCTTACGGCCATGGGCGGCCGCCTTAGCGCGTACCTGGGCAATTTTTTCTTTCACCAGCTCAGGCGGTTCGCCCCAGGTCAGATAGAGATCGACCTGTTCTGCCGCCAGATCCTGGGCTACATCCGACGATCCGCCAAAATAGAGCGGCGGTCGCGGCTGCTGTACCGGCGGGAAGTAGAGTTTCGCGTCACGAACGTGGATATGCTTGCCTTCAAAGGTAACGGTTTCACCTTCCAGCAGGCGTCGCCAGACGCGGGTGAACTCGGCGGAAGCTTCATAGCGTTCGGTATGGTCGAGGAACACGCCGTCGCCTGCCAGCTCCTGCGGATCGCTGCCCGTCACCAGGTTAAACAGGGCGCGGCCGTTGGATAGTCTGTCCAGCGTTGCCGCCTGGCGTGCCGCCACGGTAGGGGAGACGACGCTTGGACGTAACGCAACCAGGAACTTCAGACGCTGGGTGACCGGAATCATTGATGCGGCGACCAGCCAGGCATCTTCACATGAACGTCCGGTCGGGATGAGCACCCCAGTGAAACCGATTCGGTCCGCCGCCTGCGCAATCTGTTGCAGGTAGCCGTGGTCAACCGGGCGCGAGCCCTCTTCTGTACCAAGATAGTGTCCATCACCGTGGGTGGGTAAAAACCAGAAAAGATTCAGACTCATGATTTAGCTCCTTCTTTGCCTGCGGGCTGCCAGATGCGTTCGCGAATAGTGACCTGTTTTGGCACCAGGTGGTTTTGATAGAAAAGGTCAGCCGTTTGTTGCTGAAGCGCGGCGACGTGTGCGTCCACCGGGGTAATGGTGGTCGGTGGACGGTGGTTGAGATAGCTCGCGATCACCGGCTCAGGCAAGCCCATGGTTTTCGCCAGCAGGGAAATGCTCTCCTGACGCTGGGTCTGGGTCAGGGCATCGGCCTGGGTAAAGGTATCCAGCACGCCCTGAATAAATGCGCCGTTCTTTTCCGCATACGGACGTGCGGCCAGATAGAACGAGCCGGTCTGCTTCAGCGTGGTACCGTCTTTCAGCACGCGAACGCCGCCCTGCAGCAATGCGGCGGAGTAGTACGGGTCCCAGATGGCCCAGGCATCAACGTTCTTCTGCTGGAACGCGGCGCGCGCGTCAGCGGGAGTCAGGTAGACGGGCTGAATGTCGGTGAACTTGAGTCCGGCCTCTTGCAGAGCTCGCAGCAAAAGGTTGTGTGAGCTGGAACCTTTCTGGAAAGCAACTTTATGTCCTTTAAGGTCGGCGACGCTTTTAATTTCGCTGTTTTCAGGCACCAGGATCACCTCGGCCTTCGGCTTAGGCGGCTCCACGCCTACATAGACGAGGTCCGCTCCCGCGGCCTGGGCGAAAATGGGCGGAATATCGCCAGTGCTGCCGAGATCGATACTGCCCACGTTAAGGGCCTCCAGCATCTGCGGGCCGGCAGGGAACTCCACCCAGGAGAATTTGGTGTCCGGGAAGCGTTTTTCCAGAAGCTGGTGGCTTTTCGCCAGCACCATGCTGACGCTGCCTTTCTGATAGCCAATGCGTAAACTTTCCGGAGCTGTTTCTGCGGCATGGGCCAGCGAGGTAAGGGCCATCAGACCTGCCAGTCCGATACGGGTGAACGTTTTAAACATGTGCGACTCCTTGAGGCTGACCAAACGCCGGAGCCTGGATATCCCTGCGGTGAAGGGCATGCCAGAACGTTTCCAGAGCGTTATCGAGGCGGGTTTGCAGGTTGGGCGTAAAGTGTGGTTTGTGTTGATAGTCAATGACCTGCGAGTCATCGGCGAAAACCCCGAGGAGGATCTCCTGCGCTTTCAGCGCGTTCAGTACCGGCTTCAGGGCGTAATCCACGGCCAGTAAATGGGCAACCGTACCGCCCGTTGCCAGCGGCAGCACGACTTTGCCGTCCAGGGCGCGTTCCGGAAGCAGATCGAGCAGGGTTTTCAGCGCGCCGGAAAAAGAGGCTTTATAAATGGGCGTTGCCACTATTAAGCCGTCAGCGCCGTTAAGCTGCTCGATGAGGGTTTTCAGCGCGGGGCTGTCGAAACGGGCGTAGAGCAAATCTTCAGGTTCGAAGTTATGCAGGTTCCAGTGGCACACTTCCACATCCAGAGCATTCAGTTTTTCACGGGCATATTCCAGCAGGGCGCTGGAGCGCGACGGGAATCGTGGACTTCCGGCCAGGGTAATGACGCGCATACTTCCTCCTTATAACTAATTGTTTGCTTTTATCTAACATTCATAACAATTTTAAGGAGTGTGACACCGCACCTTTATTCCACTAAATGATTTATCTGCAATTAAAATGCGAAAAAGTGCATAAGAAATGTACGGGGAGGTAAACGATTGCGTTTTACGCTGATTTTTTGCCGCAGGTCAATTCCCTTTCGCGACGGGATCGCCCATAATCCCCTCCCGGTTTGCACACCGGGAATCCAGGAGAGTTCATGTACTACCCCTTCGTTCGTAAAGCCCTTTTCCAGCTCGACCCTGAGCGCGCTCATGAATTTACATTCCAGCAATTACGTCGTATTACCGGAACGCCGCTGGCCGCTCTGGTACGTCAGAATGTGCCGGTAAAACCTGTGCAGTGCATGGGGCTGACCTTTAAAAATCCGCTGGGTCTGGCGGCCGGTCTGGACAAAAATGGCGAGTGCATTGATGCCCTGGGCGCGATGGGCTTTGGCTCCATTGAAATCGGTACCGTCACCCCGCGCCCGCAGCCGGGAAATGACAAGCCGCGCCTGTTCCGACTGGTGGAAGCCGAAGGGCTGATCAACCGCATGGGCTTTAATAATCTCGGTGTTGATCACCTGGTTGAGAATGTAAAAAAAGCCCATTTTGACGGGATATTAGGCATCAATATCGGCAAAAATAAAGACACGCCGGTAGAGCAGGGTAAAGATGACTATCTGATTTGTATGGAAAAAGTCTACGCCTATGCCGGTTATATTGCGGTGAATATTTCTTCACCCAATACCCCGGGGCTGCGCTCTTTACAATATGGCGAAGCGCTGGACGATCTTCTGAGTGCCATTAAAAATAAACAAAATGAACTTCAGTCGATCCACCATAAATATGTTCCGGTCGCGGTTAAGATCGCCCCGGATCTTTCTCCCGAAGAATTGATCCAGGTTGCCGACAGTTTGGTTCGCCATAATATTGATGGTGTGATTGCAACCAATACCACCCTCGATCGTTCCCTCGTGCAGGGAATGAAAAACTGTGACGAAGCGGGTGGGTTAAGTGGCCGTCCGGTACAATTAAAAAGCACCGAAATTATTCGCGCCCTGTCTGCGGAATTAAAAGGTCGTCTGCCGATTATTGGCGTCGGCGGCATTGACTCCGTGATTGCTGCGCGCGAGAAAATGGCGGCGGGTGCGTCGCTGGTGCAGATCTATTCCGGCTTTATTTTTAAAGGACCGCCGCTGATTAAAGAAATCGTTACTCATATCTAATCTTTTCTCTTAATCAGACAACCAGGGCTTTATTTCCAGCCCTGGTTGTTTTATATTCCGTCACTGTTGCTTATTTAGTCATTATAGTCTTTTATTAATGGTGTTATAAACGAGGCGGCAAACAGGACATTTTTAGTACAGGACGTTTGGGGACGGGAGAGACACATGCGAATTAAACCTGACGATAACTGGCGCTGGTATTTTTGCGACGAGCATGACCGAATGATGCTCGACTTAGCCAATGGCATGTTGTTTCGTTCTCGTTTTGCCCGCCGAATGTTAACCCCGGATGCGTTTTCCCCGTCGGGCTTTTGCGTTGACGATGCTGCGCTTTATTTCTCCTTTGAGGAAAAATGCCGCGATCTGGTGCTCTCTAAAGAGCAGCGCGCCGAGCTGGTATTAAATGCGCTGGTGGCTATCCGTTTCCTGAAACCGCAAATGCCAAAGAGCTGGCATTTTCTGCCCCACGGCATGAACTGGACCCCGGCGACGGGCGATGCGGCGAGCGTAAATCTGAGCGATACCGCAGAAGAGGTGAGCCTGCTGGTGGTTGAGCCTGGCGAAAATGCTGCACTCTGTCTGCTGGCGCAGCCCGGCGTAACGATTGCCGGGCGGACGATGCAGCTTGGGGATGCTATTAAGGTCATGAACGACAGGCTGAAGCCCCAGCTTCGCGTGGATGCTTTCAGCCTCGAGCAGGCGGTTTAAGCTTCCAGCTGTACGGACGTTTTCGGGACGCAGCTACAGCACAGAATTGTGCCGTCATTTCCAATTGCTGATTTTTTCAGCGCACTCACTTCGCCATCCACCAGCCTGATGCGGCAGCATCCGCAAATTCCCGCGCGACAGGAATAGGGGATGCGGATCCCTGCTTGTTCCAGTTGCTCAAGCAATACCTGTTGGTTATTACCCCGGATCACGTTGCCCTGCCAGTGAATCTCTACCGCAACGGCGACGTTTGTCTCAACGTCGACAAACTCCTCTTCCTGACCCGAGCCGTAAACCCTTGCTGGCCCACGGGCGAGCACTTCTACCTCATCACCGACGCGGATAGCGTCGCTGGAGCGCGGGATCAGGTTCTGGCCGAAATCGACATCGCTGTTATCCTGCGCGGTGCGGAATGACTGCAATGTCTTCAACGGTTCGCCGGAAGGGTGCTTCTGGCCTTTCTCCGGGCTTACCGTCGTGAAAATGCAGCGGCTGCACGGCTTCACCACGTCAAAAATGACGCTGCCAATGCGGATCACTTTCCAGGTGTCTTCATCCCAGGCGTCGGCGCCCGTTACTACCAGGTTTGGACGGAACTGTTCCATCTGAACGCTGGCTTTACAGCGGCCTTGCAAATCACGCAGTGAAGCTTCGTTAGTCAGCAGGAACGGGAAGCCATCGGCGAAGGAGAGAGGAACGGCGTCGTGGCGCTTCACGCGACGCGTCAGTTCAGGCCCAACCCAGCGCAGCTGCACATCGCGGGAGAAGAAGCCGCTCAGCCAGCGGTTGATCTCATCCGGGGCGATGCGCGCGGTAAAATGATTTCCCCACACTTCCGTCGGCGCATCGACGGGCGCAAAATCAGCAAAGCGAATTATCGCGCTGGAACCGTCCGGCGCGGTAAGGTGCAAACCGTCATGAAGCGGGGAAGGGGTAAAGCGAACCATCTGAGGGAACTGGCGTGCGGTAATGAACGTTCCGTCAGGCTCGGTGACCATAAAAATACGATCGAAGGCAAATCCGCTCATGTCGGCAAGCGCGTGAGAGACGCCGATGCCGCGCATGGATTTCACCGGATGAATAAAAAGCCTGGATAACGTCGCCACTGCACACTCCCTCGAATGAAAATAAGCCTTCAACTTTATGACATACACGCCATATTAGCTATAATGCGCGACAATTTTCTAAGAGTAAAAGTGACGATATGAATTCTCTGTTTGCCAGTACGGCCCGTGGGCTGGAAGAGCTGTTAAAAACTGAACTGGAAAGCCTGGGCGCGGAAGAGTGCCAGGTGGTTCAGGGTGGTGTCCATTTTGAGGGCGACACGCGGCTTATTTACCAGAGCCTGATGTGGAGCCGCCTGGCGTCGCGCATCATGCTGCCGATGAAGGAGTGCAAGGTCTATAGCGACCTTGATCTCTATACCGGCGTACAGATGATCGACTGGACAGAGATCTTCACCCCGAATGCCACCTTTGCGGTGCATTTCAACGGCGTGAACGACGAGATCCGCAACAGCCAGTACGGTGCCCTGCGCGTAAAAGACGCCATTGTGGACTGCTTCACCCGTAAAAATAAGGAACGTCCGAACGTCGATCGTGAAAACCCCGATCTGCGTATTAACGTCTGGCTGAACGGCGACACGGCGAGTATCTCCCTCGATCTGAGCGGCGCGGGCCTGCACCTGCGCGGCTACCGCGATCGTACCGGCATGGCACCCATCAAAGAGACCCTGGCGGCCGCCATTGTGATGCGCTCCGGCTGGCAGCCGGGCACGCCGCTGCTCGACCCGATGTGCGGTTCCGGTACGTTGCTGATTGAAGCGGCCATGCTGGCCACCGACCGCGCGCCGGGACTGCACCGCGGCCAGTGGGGCTTCAAAGGCTGGGCGCAGCACGATGAAGCGCTCTGGAAAGAGGTCAAAGACGACGCGCAGACCCGCGCACGTAAGGGGCTGGCGGAATATACCTCTCATTTCTACGGCTCCGATAGCGACCCTCGCGTCATTGAGCGCGCGCGCAGCAACGCCCGCCGTGCCGGTATCGGCGAGCTGGTCACCTTCGAAGTGAAAGACGTGGCGAACCTGACCAACCCGCTGCCAAAAGGCCCGTACGGTACCGTGATCAGCAACCCGCCATACGGCGAACGTCTCGACAGCGAACCGGCGCTGATTGCCCTGCACAGCCTGCTGGGCCGCAACATGAAGGACCACTTTGGCGGCTGGAACCTGTCTCTGTTCAGCGCCTCGCCGGAACTGCTGAGCTGCCTGCAGCTGCGTGCCGATCGCCAGTTTAAGGCGAAAAACGGCCCGCTGGACTGCGTGCAGAAAAACTACCATCTGGCGGAGAAGGCGGCCGACAGCAAGCCGTCCGGCGTGGCGGAAGATTACGCTAACCGTCTGCGCAAGAACCTGAAGAAATTTGAGAAGTGGGCGAAGCAGGAGGGCATTGAATGCTACCGCCTGTATGATGCCGACCTGCCGGAGTACAACGTGGCGGTTGACCGCTACGCGGACTGGGTGGTGATTCAGGAATATGCGCCGCCGAAAACCATTGATGCGCAAAAAGCGCGTCAGCGCATGCTGGACGTCATCGCCGCCACCATCGCCGTGCTGGGTATTGCGCCAAACAAGCTGGTGCTGAAAACGCGTGAACGTCAGAAAGGCAAAAACCAGTACCAGAAGATGGGCGAGAAGGGCGACTTTATCGAAGTGGGCGAATACAACGCGCGCCTGTGGGTCAACCTGACCGACTATCTGGATACCGGTCTGTTCCTCGACCACCGTATCGCCCGCCGCATGCTGGGCCAGATGAGTAAAGGCAAGGACTTCCTGAATCTCTTCTCCTACACCGGCAGCGCCAGCGTGCATGCCGGTCTGGGCGGCGCGCGTAGCACCACCACGGTAGATATGTCACGTACCTATCTGGAGTGGGCGGAGCGCAACCTGCGCCTTAACGGCTTAACCGGACGTCAGCATCGCCTGATGCAGGCCGACGTGCTGAGCTGGCTGCGCGATACCGACGAGCAGTTCGACCTGATCTTTATCGATCCGCCGACCTTTTCCAACTCCAAGCGTATGGAAGATAGCTTTGACGTTCAACGCGATCACCTGCGCCTGATGACCGACCTGAAGCGCCTGCTGCGCAAAGGCGGCACCATTATGTTCTCGAACAACAAACGCGGCTTCCGTATGGATCATGACGGCTTAGCAGCCCTGGGACTGAAAGCACAAGAAATCAGCCAAAAAACGCTGTCTCAGGACTTTGCCCGTAACCGTCAAATCCATAACTGCTGGTTGATTACCGCGGTCTGAAAGGAAAAATAAATGTCTTTAATTAGTATGCACGGCGCGTGGCTCTCTTTCAGCGACTCACCGCTTCTCGATAATGCAGAGCTGCACATCGAAGATAACGAGCGCGTCTGTCTGGTGGGCCGTAACGGCGCGGGTAAATCCACGCTGATGAAAATCCTTAACCGTGAACAGGGCCTGGATGACGGACGCATTGTTTACGAACAGGATCTGATCGTCTCCCGCCTCCAGCAGGACCCGCCGCGTCACGTGACCGGCAGCGTTTACGATTTCGTTGCGGAAGGGATCTCTGAGCAGGCCGAATATCTGAAGCGCTATCACGAGATTTCGCATCTGGTGATGACCGATCCGAGCGACAAAAACCTCAACGAACTTGCAAAAGTGCAGGAGATGCTCGATCACCACGGTCTGTGGCAGCTTGAAAACCGTATTAATGAAGTGCTGGCCCAGCTCGGTCTGGAACCCGATATGGAGCTGTCGGCGCTCTCCGGCGGCTGGCTGCGTAAGGCGGCCCTGGGCCGCGCGCTGGTTAGCGGGCCGAAGGTGCTGCTGCTGGACGAACCGACTAACCACCTGGATATCGAAGCGATCGACTGGCTGGAAGGCTTCCTGAAAACCTTCAGCGGCACCATTATTTTCATCTCACACGACCGTTCGTTTATCCGCAATATGGCGACGCGTATTGTCGATCTCGACCGCGGCAAGCTGGTCACCTATCCCGGGGATTACGACACCTATCTGCTGGAGAAAGAAGAAAACCTGCGCGTGGAAGAGCTGCAGAATGCCGAGTTCGACCGCAAGCTGGCGCAGGAAGAGGTCTGGATCCGCCAGGGCATCAAAGCCCGCCGTACCCGTAACGAAGGCCGCGTGCGCGCCCTGAAGGCGATGCGTCGCGAGCGCAGCGAACGCCGTGAAGTGATGGGCAGCGCCAAAATGCAGGTGGAAGAGGCGTCCCGCTCCGGCAAGATTGTCTTCGAAATGGAAAACGTCAACTACCAGGTTGACGGTAAAGTGCTGGTGAAAGACTTCTCCGCACAGGTCCAGCGCGGCGACAAAATCGCCCTGATTGGCCCGAACGGCTGCGGTAAAACCACGCTGCTGAAGCTGATGCTGGGCCAGCTGCAGGCCGACAGCGGCCGCATTCACTGCGGGACCAAGCTGGAGGTCGCCTACTTCGACCAGCACCGCGCGGAGCTGGATCCGGACCGTACGGTGATGGATAACCTCGCTGAAGGTAAGCAGGAGGTGATGGTAAACGGCAAGCCGCGCCACGTGCTGGGCTACCTGCAGGACTTCCTGTTCCATCCGAAACGCGCCATGACGCCGGTGCGCGCGCTGTCAGGCGGTGAGCGCAACCGTCTTCTGCTGGCGCGCCTGTTCCTGAAGCCAAGTAACTTGTTGATTCTCGATGAACCAACGAACGACCTTGATGTCGAAACGCTGGAACTACTCGAAGAGCTGATCGACGGCTATCAGGGTACCGTGATGCTGGTTAGCCACGATCGTCAGTTCGTTGACAACACCGTGACCGAGTGCTGGATCTTCGAAGGTGAAGGGCGAATTGGTCAATACGTAGGCGGTTATCACGACGCAAAAGGGCAGCAGGCACAGTCGCTGGCGACGAAGCAGTCAAAGTCCAAAATTGGTCCTGAAGCTACTGTAACAAAAGCAGAAACTGTCAAGAAAACCTCGGCTAAACTAAGCTATAACCTGCAGCGCGAACTGGAGGGACTGCCGCAGCGTCTTGAAGAGCTGGAGGCCGCGCTTGAGGATCTGCAAAAACAGGTTGCTGATGCGTCATTCTTTACCCAATCGCATGACTATACTCAGAAAGTACTGTCAGAACTGTCCGCGGCTGAAAAAGCCCTGGAAGAAGCATTTGAGCGCTGGGAGTACCTTGAGTCTCTGAAAAACGGCGCATAAACAGGGATAACATATGTGTGACCAGCACCATGCCGACAGGCATATTTTATGCTCGCAATGCGATATGCTCGTGGCGTTGCCAGAGCTTGGTCACGGACATAAAGCCCTGTGTCCACGTTGCGGTGCGACGTTGACAACCGAGTGGGACGCGCCGCGGCAGCGTCCCACTGCTTACGCTCTTGCAGCACTTTTTATGCTGCTGCTCTCCAATCTCTTCCCCTTCATCTATATGAAGGTGGGTGGGATAACCAGCCAGGTGGATTTGCTTGAAATCCCGGGCGTGATGTTCTCAGAAGATTACGCCAGCCTCGGCACCTTTTTTCTCCTGTTTGTCCAGATAGTTCCGGCTTTTTGCCTGGTCGTAATCCTTTTGCTGGTCAACCGCGTCAGGATGCCCGCATCACTGAAAATCCGGCTTGCGCGTATCCTTTTTCAGCTCAAAAACTGGGGCATGGCCGAGATCTTTCTGGCGGGCATTCTGGTCAGTTTCGTGAAGCTGATGGCGTACGGCGACGTGGGGATCGGCAGCAGCTTTATTCCCTGGTGTCTGTACTGCGTCCTCCAGCTGCGTGCATTCCAGTGCGTTGACAGGCGCTGGGCGTGGGATGATATCGCCCCGGCACCGACGCTTGCGCAGACGGTGAAGGTCGGCGTGCCCGGCATTCGTCAGGGGCTGCGTTCCTGCCCATGCTGTACCGCCGTGCTCCCCGCCGATCTCGACGTTTGTCCGCGCTGCGAAACGAAAGGGCACGTGCGGCGTAAAAATAGTCTTCAGTGGACGATGGCGCTGCTGGTCACGTCCATCATGCTGTATCTGCCTGCCAATATTCTGCCAATCATGATCACCGATTTGCTCGGTGACAAAATGCCCTCAACGATCCTGGCCGGGGTGATACTGCTTTGGGGCGAGGGTTCCTATCCGGTCGCTGGCGTCATCTTTATCGCCAGTATTATGGTGCCAACCTTAAAAATGATCGCCATCGCCTGGCTCTGTTGGGATGCGAAGGGCCATGGGAAACGCGATAGCGAACGCATGCACCTGATTTATGAAGTGGTCGAGTTTGTCGGACGCTGGTCAATGATAGACGTGTTTGTCATCGCCGTTCTCTCTGCGCTGGTGCGGATGGGCGGTTTGATGAGTATTTATCCCGCGATGGGGGCTTTAATGTTTGCACTGGTCGTGATCATGACCATGTTTGCGGCCATGACCTTCGACCCTCGTTTATCGTGGGATCGTGAGCCTGAATCAAGCCATGAGGAAGAGTAAGAGCATGGAAAATAAGAGTGGAGAGGCGAAAGTGCAGAAGGTCAAAAACTGGTCACCGGTGTGGATTTTTCCCATCGTGACCGCGCTGATCGGTGCATGGATCCTGTTTTATCATTACAGCCATCAGGGACCGGAAGTCACGCTGATAACCACCAATGCCGAGGGGATTGAGGGCGGTAAAACGACCATCAAAAGCCGTAGCGTGGATGTGGGCGTGGTCGAAAGCGCAACCCTGACCGACGATTTAACCCATGTGGAGATTAAGGCGCGCCTTAATGCCGGCATGGAGAAATTGTTGCATGGCGATTCCGTTTTCTGGGTCGTTAAACCGCAGGTGGGGCGTGAAGGGATCAGCGGCTTAGGAACGCTGCTTTCGGGCGCCTACATAGAGCTGCAGCCCGGCGCTAAGGGTAACCAGCCTGCCAAATACCAGCTTCTGGATTCACCGCCGCTTGCGCCGCCTGATGCCAAGGGCATCCGCGTGATCCTCGACAGCAAAAAAGCAGGTCAGCTCACGGCCGGCGACCCGGTCCTGTTCCGCGGCTACCGCGTCGGGTCGGTTGAGAAAAGCACGTTCGATCCGCAGAAACGCGCAATTAGCTATCAGCTCTTCATTAATGCGCCAAACGATCGCCTGGTCACCAGCAACGTCCGTTTCTGGAAAGACAGCGGGATCGCGGTGGATCTGACCTCGGCAGGCATGCGCGTTGAAATGGGTTCGCTGACCACGCTGTTTGGCGGCGGCGTGAGTTTTGACGTGCCGGAAGGCCTGGATTTGGGGCAGCCGGTTGCAGAGAACACCGCTTTCCGCCTCTTTGACGATCAAAAAAGCATTCAGGATGCACTCTATACCGATCACGTTGACTTCCTGATGTTCTTCAAAGACTCCGTTCGCGGCCTGCAGCCGGGGGCGCCCGTTGAGTTCCGCGGTATTCGCCTCGGTACGGTTGGGCAAGTGCCGTTCTTCGTCCCGGGTCTGAGCCAGATGCTGGATGATGACTATCGCATTCCGGTGCTGATCCGCATTGAACCAGAGCGTCTGCTTAACCAGATTGGTGAAAATCAGGATATCGCTACCCATATCACCCAACTGATGGAACGCGGTCTTCGCGGGTCGCTGAAAACCGGCAACCTGGTAACCGGCGCGCTGTATGTGGATATGGACTTCTACCCGAAAGCACCGCCGATTACCGGTATCCGTGAATTCGGCGGCTACAAGATCATCCCAACGGTGAGCAGCGGTCTGGCGCAGATCCAGCAGCGTCTGATGGAGACGCTGGACAAGATCAACAATCTGCCACTGAATCCGATGATTGAAGCGGCGACAAACTCGCTAAGCGAAAGCCAGGCAACGATGCGCCGTCTGCAAACCACGCTGGATAACATCAACAAGATCACGGCGAGCCAGAGCATGCAGCAGCTGCCGCAGGACATGCAGAAAACGCTGCGTGAGCTGAACCGCAGTATGCAGGGCTTCCAGCCGGGATCTGCGGCCTATAACAAGATGGTGGCAGATATGCAGCGTCTTGATCAGGTCCTGCGTGAACTGCAGCCGGTGCTGAAAACGCTCAACGAGAAGAGCAATGCGCTGGTGTTCGAAGCGAAAGATAAAAAGGATCCTGAGCCGAAGAGGGCAAAAGAATGAAAAAATGGCTATTGATGGTTGGCGCTCTGCTGTTAACGGCGTGCAGTTCAGGGGGAGATAATAAAAGTTATTATCAGCTGCCTGTGGCAACCCACAGCGGTGGGCAAAGCACGGCGAGTCAGGGAAACCGCCAGCTGTGGGTTGAGCAGGTCGCCGTGCCGGATTATCTGGCAGGAAACGGCGTGGTCTATCAGACCAGCGACGTTAAATACGTGATTGCGACCAACAACCTGTGGGCCAGCCCGCTGGATCAGCAGCTGCGCAACACGCTGGTGGCTAACCTGGGCAGCCAGCTTCCGGGCTGGGTAGTCGCGTCGCAGCCGCTGGGTAACGATCAGGATACGCTGAACGTCACCGTAACGGGCTTCCACGGCCGCTATGACGGTGCGGTGGTGATCAGCGGGGAGTGGTTGCTGAACCATCAGGGGCAGCTGATTAAGCGTCCTTTCCATCTGGAGCTGAAGCAGCAGAAGGATGGCTATGACGAAATGGTGAAAGTCCTGGCTCAGGGTTGGGCGCAGGAGTCGGCCAGTATCGCGAGGGAGATTTCCCGGCTGCCATAAGTAAAATTCATCATTAAAACCGCAGTTGGCCTGTCGCTGATTGCGGTTTTTTTTCGTTTTCAACTCAGGTTGTTACTTGTGCCACGTCACAATTTTTGTACAAATGAACTTCCATGTAGCTCACAGATATGACACCCGTATGAATTTTGAACATTGACGATGCGACTAATTCGGGGTATTCGTTATCTGTGCCTGTGCAGATAGTGCAGACACTGTTTTCTTTCCACCAGACAAAAGAATGAGGGAAACGAGGCATGAAGAGACAGAAACGAGATCGCCTGGAACGGGCTCATCAACGTGGTTATCAGGCCGGCATCGCTGGACGTTCTAAAGAAATGTGTCCTTATCAGACGATAAATCAAAGGTCACAATGGCTTGGAGGCTGGCGAGAAGCCATCGGCGACAGGGCACTCATAGCCTGATAACGTCTCTTTCAAAAAAGAAACCTCCGCATTGCGGAGGTTTCGCCTTTCCGGGGTTCGAAAAGCACGATCAGAACGCAGAAGTGTCCTGGAACAGGCCAACCTTCAGGTCGCTTGCGCTATAGATCAGACGACCGTCGACCAGTACTTCACCATCTGCCAGGCCCATAATCAGGCGGCGGTTTACGATGCGCTTGAAGTGAATACGATAGGTCACTTTCTTCGCTGTAGGCAGAACCTGACCAGTGAATTTCACTTCGCCCACGCCCAGTGCGCGGCCTTTACCTTCGCCACCCAGCCAGCCCAGATAGAAGCCAACCAGCTGCCACATAGCATCCAGGCCCAGACAACCAGGCATTACCGGATCGCCAATAAAGTGGCAACCGAAGAACCACAGGTCCGGGTTGATATCGAGTTCTGCTTCTACGTAACCCTTATCGAAGTTGCCGCCGGTTTCGGTCATTTTCACGACACGGTCCATCATCAGCATGTTCGGGGCCGGCAACTGTGGGCCTTTTGCGCCAAACAGTTCGCCGCGACCAGAGGCAAGAAGATCTTCTTTTGTATAGGATTCGCGTTTATCTACCATGTTCTCAGTAAGCCTTATTTTAGTGAAGGACGCAGGATAGCTAACACGTGTACGCTGAACAAGTCCGATCAGTTCGAACTAAACCAGCCCAGCCAGCGTAACGGCCATGGATAACGGTGACGAGCATCCTGCTGTGTTGCCTGAGCAATGCGCTCCTGGATAGTCTGCATCAGGGTGGTTTGCCCTTCGCCATCCCATACCAAGTTTGTCAGTAAGGGTAGTGCATCCTCAATCCCTTCGATGGCCCAGATGGCGAACTGCTCTTGTTCAACCGCATCCAGAATCTCCTGGCTAAGGCTTAAATGGCGTGCGTTAGGAGCAGGAATAATTACACCCTGCTTGCCGTTTAAACCGCGCTGCTGGCAGATAGAGAAGAAGCCTTCAATTTTTTCGTTGAGGCCGCCGACAGGCTGGGCACGACCGAATTGGTCCACCGAGCCGGTGATCGCGATGTTCTGATTGATGGGCACTTCCGCCAGGGCGCTGATTAAGGCGCACAGTTCAGCCATAGAGGCGCTATCGCCATCCACTTCGCTGTAGGACTGCTCAAACGTCAGCGAGGCCGAGAAGGGGATCTGTTGCTCAAGCTGCAGCTCAGACATCAAAAACGCCTGCATGATCATCATGCCTTTGGCGTGAATGTTGCCGCCCAGCTCGGCTTTGCGTTCGATGTCGGTAAATTCGCCATCGCCAATATGCACAACGCAGCTGATACGGGACGGTTCCCCGAATGCGCGCGGATGGCCAGGAAATTCAATCACCGACAGGGCGTTGATCTGCCCGACGCGTTCACCTTCGGTTTCCACCAGAATTTGTTCCAGCAGAATTTCATCCTGCATACGGTCAGCAAGATAGCCTTCTCGCCACTCTCGCTGAGCCAGCATCTGGGTGAGCTGCTCTCCGGTGAACGCACCGTTACCGCTAATCACACCCACTTCACGCAGCTGTTTGCCGATCCAGAGCGGGCAGAGTGGCAGCGTTTCCTGGTCACCGGTATAGCGCACCGCTTCGCGGATCAGGCCTGGCCACGCGTCAGCCGCAGGCGTTGGCAGCGCAAAACGTTCTGCAACGGTCATCACCCACTGGCACCACTGCGCCATATCGTCGGCATCGGCAATCTGGATATTATCTTCGTATTCGCTATATACCGCCTGCTCAGCCAGTTCAGGCTCCATTTCCTGGAAGTCCGCCAGCGACTCACGGTCGCCCGTCAGCACGACGGTTAACGACAGCGGCATAGACGGAACCGAGACAGGCAGGGGACGAGACTCATCGTAGCCGACCCAGTCGAAACGCTGCTGATGCACGATGGTTTTCAGACGCATCCACAGCAGCGGCTGCGAGAGCAGGGTACGCAGTGAGATGATGAGAACACCGCCATTTGCGCGATGTACCAGTCCCGGCTGCAGCGAAAGTTCGCCGTTAAACTGGCGCAGACAACCAAAGAGTTGTTCCGCCTCGACCCAGTTAGCGGTAACCACTTCGCCCTTAGCGGCAAAAGCGCCATCGGCCTGCGCCGCAGGTTCGAAAGTGACATCATGTCCCGCAATACGATACTGCCCGCCAAAAACGGCGTTCGCTTCCGGCTTCAGCTGATGCACAGCATCACCGAGCAGCGTCAGGTATTCCGCTTCTTCCGGGGCTTTGAGCAGCATGAAGGGCGCAGTTGCCCAGGGGCTTAACACCTGCTCTAGCGCGTAATGCAAACGGGGCTGCGTATCGCTAAGGATGAATTCGTGTTCTTTTGCGAGATCTGGCTGTGCAAACAGTTCCTGGTAACTTTCGGTATCCGGAACAAGGTCACGCCATGCAAGTTTCGTAATGGTCAAAGTTGATGTTTTTTAGTCAGATGTAAAAGCGTGGAGTATACCGTAAGCGGGGGGCTGTACCCAAGCAGGATTGGGGATTTCGACAGGGCGAATGGCTGCATTCACTCACAGGATATGATTTCTTTTCAGCAGATTGCTAAAAAACTGATATTCTGAACAGAGTTACGTGGTAACACTGAGATCGCAATGAAATATCAACAACTGGAAAATCTCGAAAGCGGCTGGAAATGGAAATACCTGGTCAAAAAGCACCGTGAAGGGGAGCTGATCACCTGCTACATCGAAGCCAGCGCTGCGCAAGAAGCCGTGGATATTTTGCTGACCCTCGAAAATGAACCGGTACAGGTTAACGGGTGGATTGAGAAACACATCAATCCTGCGTTGTTAAACCGGATGAAGCAAACTATCCGTGCGCGACGCAAACGGCATTTTAATGCTGAGCATCAGCACACTCGCAAAAAATCAATCGACCTTGAGTTCGTTGTCTGGCAGCGCCTGGCCGGGCTGGCACAACGACGGGGAAAAACGCTGTCGGAAACCATCGTGCAGCTGATTGAGGATGCAGAACATAAAGAGAAGTACGCCAACCAGATGTCGACGCTGAAGAACGACCTTCAGGCTCTGTTGGGTAAAAAGTAGATTTTTTACTTTTCTTCAGACAATAAAAAACCCCGCATGGCGGGGTTTTTTTATAAGACGATAACTTATGCCGCTGGCTGAGTTACAACGTCTTTGATGCCTTTAACTTCGATCTCTACGCGACGATCTGGAGCCAGGCAGTCGATCAGTGCAGCGCGAGCTTTCACGTTGTCACAGGTGTTGCCAGTAACTGGGTTAGATTCGCCCATACCACGTGGGGAGATCTTGTTAGCTGGGATACCTTTAGAGATCAGGTAATCAACAACAGACTGAGCACGTTTCTCAGACAGTTTCTGGTTGTAAGCGTCAGAACCGATACGGTCGGTGAAGCCCAGAACCACTACAGAACCGTCTTTAGGATCCAGGTTGCTCAGCTGGGTGTACAGCTGATCCAGTGCCTGCTGACCTTCTGGTTTCAGAGTCGCTTTGTTGAAGTTGAACAGAACGTCAGACTTCAGAGTGAAGTGCTTGGTCTGTACTTCTGGAGCTGGAGCCGGCGCTGGAGCAACAACTGGTGCTGCTTCTTCCTGCTGGCCGAAACGGTAGGAAACACCTACGCTCAGCATGCCGTTGTCTGGACGAACACCAACGGTGTTGCCGTCGCCGATGTTGTTAACCCACTGGTATTCCAGACGGGTAGCGATGTCACGGGTCATAGCCCACTCAACGCCACCAGCGAATACTGGGGAAACACCGGTGTCATGGTTGTCGCCAGAAATGTTGTTGCTGGAGTCAGCACGCCATACCATGCCGCCCAGACGGGTGTACACGTCCAGATCGTCAGTGATTGGGTAGCCCAGTTTAGCGGTCAGTTGAACGCCCTGTGCTTTGAAAGCGCCGTTGATGGTGTCGCCTTTGTATGGCATACGACCTAACCAGTCGTAACCCATTTCAAAACCAACATACGGGTTAACCTGATAGCCACCGAACGCACCTGCACCAAGCTGGCTCTCGTGAGTTGGGCCATCATTGTTCAGGCTGCTGTTGTACCAGCCAGTGTCGTGGAACTGAGACCAGCCCAGTTTACCACCTGCATACCAGGTATTATCTTTCGGAGCGGCCTGCGCTACGGTAGCGAAGCCAGCCAGTGCCACTGCAATCGCGATAGCTGTCTTTTTCATTTTTTGCGCCTCGTTATCATCCAAAATTCGCCATGAAAGTCTCAAGAGAGAATCACGGTTAAATCCTTCACCGGGGGGCGTGGTCAAATATAAATCTACCGATATCTTCGGCTTAGGCCGAGCACCCCTGGCGATGTAAAGTCTACAACGTAGCTGAAAACTTACAAGTGTGAAGTCCGTCAGGCATATGAAAAAAAAAGTTCCGTATACCGATTATTTAACATTTTTCGAACGAATTTTGTGCAATAAAATTAAGGAGAACCGCACCAGACAAGCCTTGCCGCAATTTTTAGGTCGGGAACTTAAATCCCATCTTGCGGTCAAAAAAAATTCCAGGAAAAATCTTAATTTCACTCAATGATACAAATTTGAGTGAATTTTTAGCCCAGAAAGTTGTCCTCTGCGGTAAGAATCCGATCGAACCGGACGCATAATGAACCCGATCGCATTCCCTTCTTCAGCGGCTTCAGACAGACGGAAATGTTCTTCTTCAGTCAATTCTTCCGGTAACCATCCAATCACCACGCTGTAATTCCCTGTGCGTAACGCGCGGATCATCGACTCAACGGTATCGCAAGGCGAGAGTTGATTAATTTGCATGACTTTCGTCAGCGGCAGGCCGGCGGACTGAACCCACTCACGGCTCAGCTTTTGCTGAGGCGTGAGCCAAAGCTGCCAGCGCGATTGCTGACCGAGCTGTTGTAATAACGGCAGTAACAGAAGTTGCGTTAACAAGGGCTGGTCTTCACGATAAACCACTTCACTGATAAGCCCCGTGGAAACACGCTCGATGGAATTCTGCGAGACATTGCCTGCAGCAGAAGAGAGAGAGGTAGCGCGATTTGCATAGCCTGAAGTGTGCATATTCATTCCAGCCCTGTAGTTACTGTATGGATATACAGTAACCCCTGTATACCTAAAGATCAACCTCATTTTCGGAAAGCGACTCGCAAAATTCATTCAATCTTGATGCTCCTCGAAAAATCATCTTGCTCAACGACGTTAAGTTGCCTATTTTCCTGCTAACGGATCCGCTAGTAAGAAATTTAGTTGTTACTTTATGATTTTGAAGGGAAATATCATGAAAAAGATATCTTATGAACGGATTTATAAATCTCAGGAATACCTCTCCCCGTTGGGCGAGATTCATCACCGCGCGTTGTTTGGCGGCTATACCCTTGCGGTGGATGATGCTGTTTTTGCCATGGTCTCAGATGGCGAGCTTTACCTTCGCGCCTGTGAGGAGAGTGCCAAATACTGTGTAAAAAATGCCTCCTCTTTTTTGACGTTGATGAAGCGAGGCCGCCCGGTGCTGCTCAACTATTATCGTGTTGATGACGGATTATGGCAGGACAGGGAGCGGTTACTTCAGCTCTCCTCGTTTGCGCTCAGTGCGGCAAGAAAAGAGCGTTATCAGCGCCATCAACGAAACCGACTAAAGGATCTGCCTAACCTGACCTTTCAGCTTGAAGTCTTGCTCTTTGAAGCTGGCATCACCAATGAGGAAATGTTGCGGGAGCTTGGTGCCAGGGCGTGCTGGCTAAAGATGCGGGCAAAAAATAAAGCGCTGAGTATTAAAGTACTCTTCGCGCTGGAAGGGGCTATCGAGGGGCTGCATGAAGCGGCACTCCCGGCAGACATTCGCCGGGAGCTCACGGAGTGGTTTAATGCGTTGACTGAGCCACAGGAGAATCACTCCTCCAGGTAGCAATGTGCTGTTGCAG
This sequence comes from Enterobacter sp. N18-03635, assembly GCF_004006055.1. NCBI lineage: Bacteria > Pseudomonadati > Pseudomonadota > Gammaproteobacteria > Enterobacterales > Enterobacteriaceae > Enterobacter > Enterobacter sp. N18-03635. Next base: position 1,596,168 of record NZ_CP034769.1, read on the forward strand.
CCGGCAAATTTCAGGCAGCAGAGCGATAAGCAGGCCTATCTGCTGAAGCACCAGAGGTGCTTTACTGTCATTTCCCGGGTCTAGATGCGCAATGCGTTGAGCCAGTTCATCCAGCGCCTGTTGAACGCGCGGCTCATCGGCTGGTCGATGATGAAGCGCGTCATCGACATAACAGACGGCGTCATCGAGCAGGTTGAGAATACCCGGGTTGGTGAGTTTCTCACGGTGAGCGCCCAGCGTCGAAATATAGCTGGTGAACGTATGGTTCAGGCAGAGCAGGCGGAACGCGGTCTCACGAATATCCGCCGTGGCGCGAGGCTCCGTCGACATGTTAGACACTACGGAGGCCAGTTCCGCATCACTGTTGTGCGCGTCGCGGCGGGCTATCCGGTAAGCCAGGCGGTTATCGCGGCCCTGATGATATTGCTCCAGGATCGCGTCAAGGTATCGACAGTTGGCGTTCATCGCCCTGTCTACCACGCGCGGCAAATTTCGGAAACGCCAGTCCGGCCAGATAAAGCTGACCGCGGCCCAGGCAATCGCACAGCCAATCAGGGTATCGATCACGCGGGGCAGGGCGACTTCAAACCCTTCACCCAGCAGGTTAAAGCAGAGCAGCACCAGCAGCGTGATGAACATGGTGGCATGGGCGTACTGCACGTTGCGAAACGCGAAGAACAACACGCCGGTAATCACGATCAGGATCAATTGACCTTCAACGGAGGGCACGAAATAGAGCACCGGAAGGCCAATCGCGACGCCCACCAGCGTGCCGATAATACGCAGCGCAAGACGGTGTCGGGTGGCATTATAGTTCGGCTGGCAGACGAACAGGCTGGTCAGCAGGATCCAATAGCCGTGATGCAGCCCGGTAATCTGGATAAAGGCATACCCCACGCACAGCACCAGCGACATTCGCACGGCGTGCCGAAAGAGAGCCGACTCCGGCGTAAAGTTGCGGCTCAGCCGTAGCCACATATCGCTAACGCTGTGTACGCTGTCATCAGCAAGCTGGTTTTCCACCTCACTGCCTGGCAGCGCCATCGCTTGTTCGGACTCAATGGTTGCCAGCTGGGCATCAATCGCACGCAGGTTGTTAAGCAGAAAACCCAGCGCTTTGATGTGTTCCGGTGACGTTCCGCTGGCCTGAACGCGGTCGAGTGCCGCATCAAGATGGCTGAATACGCGTTCAAAGCGGGGGTCATGCTGATAGGGCGTGCGCAGCAGAATGGAGTGCGAGAGCTGTTGGCACGCCTGGGACTGCATGGACAGCAGACGCTGGAAGCGGAACATCACGTCGCTGTAGCGGAACTTCTCGCGCAGGGCGGCATACTGAACGTGCGAGGAGCTGGCGCGTTCATGAATGTCCTGGGCGGCAAAATAGTAGTGAAGCGTCCGTCGTGTTCCACGCTGACCGCGATCGCCGCGCAGACGGGTAAGCAGGGAAGCTTTTGTCTGATTAAGAGTGGCGACCAGCTGGCCATTTGCCAGGGCCAGATCGTAGAGCGGTGCCTGGCTTTCTTCCTCGATGTCCGGGTCGAACAGCCGGGATTTCAGTTCCAGATAGCGGGCTAGCTGCTCAAAGCTGCGGGCAAGGTTATCCTGCAGCGGGCGAACCGGGAAAATCAGATGACCGGTTAGCGTCAGCAGGTTATACCAGATGGCGCCCAGCAACAGCAGAACCGGCTGCTGGTACCACTGGTCGTACAGGGAAACGCCCAGCATGGTGTAGATAGCGATCAGCAATGCACCAAAAGCGATGGTGGCATAGCGCTGCCCAAGCCCGCCCAGCAAAATAAACCCGCTGGTTGAGAGCGTAAGGCCCAGGGCAAACAGCCAGGGCCACGGGAAAAGCAGCTCAACGGAAGCTGACGCAATAAAAAAGCAGACGAGCGTAATGACCAGGTTACGTAAACGCCCGGCCAGACGGTCGTCCAGATCCGCCAGCGCCCCGGCGACCACCCCAAGCGTGAGCGGAATGGTGAGCTTGACATCATTCAGCCACCAGGGCAGGGCAACCGTGCCGCAAAGCGCGATAAATATCCTGACGTTATAAAGCCAGGTGCTGTTCCAGGTATAACGGCGAAGCAGTGGGCTTAGCATAAACGCGGCCAGTCCTTATTTACTGAAAACGACGGCGAGCGTTTGCTTCGCGCGCCGCTCTGGCCACTTCTACCGGAACAACCCTGCGACCAACGGGCCAAAGGGCGATAGCGGCGATCTTAAAGTTTGCGATCCCCACAGGAATACCAATAATCGTGATGCACTGTGCAATACCGGCAAAAATATGCATGATGCACAGCCACCAGCCAAAGAAAATCAGCCACAGAATGTTAAGCAGGGTTCCGCCCGTATTCATCAGAGCGTTTTTGCTCTCCGGATTCAGCTCGTCAACGTGGATGGCTTCATTCCCGTAGGGGATTAAGGAGAGTTTTGTGATTTCCCAGCAGGAACGGGTCAGGGGAAGCGTGAAAATCAGGACGATGCTCACCAGCGTGGCAAAAAGCCAGGAAAGGGTGGTGGCAAAACCGCCCAGCACAAAATTCAACACATTCAGAACGGTACGCATAAACGCTCACTTCCTTTCGATATAATTAACGCCCAATGATTGTAACGTTTTTTTAGGCTGGAGCACCTTAAAACTGGCAGTTAAACTGTCAGGTAAATTATCTCTTCGTGGATTTGGCGGAACATGGAACTGAAAGCAACGTCGCTGGGCAAACGCCTGGCACAACACCCTTACGACAGGGTTGTTCTCCTTAATGCCGGGGTGAAAGTCTCCGGGGAACGCCACGAATACCTTATTCCGTTTAATCAGCTTCTGGCTATTCATTGCAAACGCGGTCTGGTGTGGGGCGAGCTGGAGTTCGTTCTGCCTGACGATAAAGTCGTGCGCCTTCATGGCACCGAGTGGGCGGAAACCCAGCGTTTCCATCATCATCTGAACGCACTCTGGCAGCAGTGGAGCCAGGATATGAGCGTGATTGCCGCCCAGGTGCTGCAGCAGGTGCTGGACGATATCGCCCAGAGCAACGCGCAGCACGCGTGGCTGACCCGTCAGCAGACTGCCGGCCTGCAGCAAAAGATCCGGCAGGCACTCTCGGCGCTGCCGCTCTCCGTGACGCGTCTCGACGAGTTTGACAACTGTCGCGACGCCTGGCGCCAGTGTCAGGCCTGGCTGAATGAAAAGGATAAAAGCCGTCTCGCCCATAACCAGGCCTGGACGGATGCCATGCTTACCCAATACGCCGATTTTTTCAGTACGGTGGAATCTTCACCGCTCAATCCGGCTCAGGCGCGCGCGGTGGTCAACGGCGAGCAGTCGCAGTTGGTGCTCGCGGGAGCCGGTAGCGGAAAAACGTCGGTGCTGGTCGCGCGTGCCGGCTGGCTGCTGACGACCGGGGAAGCGGTTGCCGATCAAATCCTGCTTCTGGCCTTTGGCCGTAAGGCCGCGCAGGAGATGGACGAACGGATCCAGGAGCGCCTGCACACCCGGGATATCACGGCCAGAACATTCCATGCCCTTGCGCTACATATTATTCAGCAGGGCAGTAAAAAAGTGCCGTCCATCAGTAAGCTGGAAAACGACGCGCAGGCGCGTCAGGCGCTGTTCATCAAAACGTGGCGCCAGCAGTGCAGCGAGAAAAAGGCGCAGGCGAAAGGGTGGCGTCAGTGGCTGGAAGAGGAGCTTAACTGGGAGGTGCCAGAGGGCAGTTTCTGGCAGGATGACAAACTGGCGCGTCGGCTGGGTTCGCGACTTGACCGTTGGGTCAGCCTGATGCGAATGCACGGCGGATCGCAGGCTGAGATGATTGAAAGCGCGCCGGAGGCAATCCGCGAGCTGTTTTCGAAGCGGGTCAAGCTGATGGCTCCGCTGCTGAAGGCCTGGAAAACAGCATTGAAAGAAGAAAATGCGGTCGATTTCTCCGGTTTGATCCATCAAGCCATCATCATTCTTGAAAAGGGACGTTTTGTCAGCCCGTGGAAACATATTCTGGTGGATGAGTTCCAGGATATTTCTCCACAGCGTGCGGCTCTGCTCTCGGCGCTGCGGGCACAAAATAAACATACCTCTCTGTTTGCGGTGGGTGACGACTGGCAGGCCATCTATCGCTTCAGCGGGGCACAGCTTTCGCTGACGACCGCATTCCACCACTATTTTGGCGAAGGCGATCGCAGCGATCTGGACACGACCTACCGCTTCAATTCACGGATTGGTGAAATCGCCAACCGCTTTATCCAGCAGAACCCGCATCAGCTGGCAAAACCGCTCAATAGCCTGCGGCCTGGGGATAAAAAAGCAGTGACCCTGCTGGCGGACGATCAGCTGGAACCGCTGCTGGACAAGCTCAGCGGCTACGCGAAGCCCGATGAGCGTATCCTGGTGCTGGCACGCTACCATCACCTTAAACCTGAGGCGCTGGAAAAAGGCGCCACCCGCTGGCCGAAACTGCAGCTTGAATTTATGACGATTCATGCCAGCAAAGGGCAGCAGGCCGATTATGTGATCGTGGTGGGGCTGAAAGAGGGGAGCGACGGTTTCCCGGCCTCGGCCCGCGAGTCGGTGATGGAACAGGCCCTGCTGCCGGAGCCGGAAGATTTCCCGGATGCCGAAGAGCGGCGTTTGCTGTATGTGGCAATGACCCGCGCGCGCCATCGCGTGTGGCTGCTGTTCAATAAAGAGGAGCCATCCGTGTTTGTCGATATATTGAAGAGTATAGATGTGCCGGTGGCGCGGAAGCCATAACGCCGTCGGGCAAGGATGGGTAGGCCGGGTAAGGCGTAGCCGCCACCCGGCTAAAAAAGCTACTTCAATCTCTCTGAAAGATAACGCTGATAGTCCGGAATAAGGATATCTACCGGTGAGTTAAACTGCGGCGATTCGATGATGAAATCCGCCGTCGACAGGTTCGTCGCCACCGGAATATTCCACACCGTCGCCAGGCGCAGCAGCGCTTTGACATCCGGATCGTGCGGAACCGCGTTCAGCGGGTCCCAGAAGAAGATCAGCACATCAATTTTCCCTTCGGAAATCTGCGCGCCGACCTGCTGATCGCCGCCCATCGGGCCGCTCAGCATCGCATTCACCTGCAGACCCGTTTCGCGCTGGATCAGATTACCGGTTGTACCGGTCGCCGACAGGGCGTGTTTTTCCAGCAAAGACTGATGGCGGCGAACCCAGTTAAGCAGCATTTGTTTACAGTGATCGTGCGCTACAAGAGCAATGTGTTTGCGCTCAGGTAGCGTGCGTGTTGTCAGTTCCATAATCATATCCATCAGGTTAACTGACTACACGATGACGGGAACCGTCTGACGCTGCAAGAGAAAGGCGTAAAAAATGTGGCTTATGATGAAGGTTGTTGTTTTGCCCACTGTAAAAAACGGGCCCGCGTGTCGGGATCGGCCTGCTGGAACCAGAACTTAAGGCGCTGTTCCGTCAGGGTCTGGGACTGGGGAGGAATAACGTCCAGTTCTGAGACGCCGGAAAGCAGCGTACTGTCGTCAGCCATCATGGTGGCAAACTGAGGAAGCGATGCGCGTTTACCCGCTTTGTTATAGGTCTGGGTCGCTGCCTCGTAATCCGGGCCTTTCGGTGAGGTCGTCAACGCCAGAATATCCAGCTTCACCGGAATCGGCATCGCATCCCCGTCCAGCAGTTCAACGCGGGGTGAAGCGTCGAAGGCCGCAGATTCCTTCTCCGTTTCAAGGCGAGGCAGGGTGATATTCACCTGACTGATTTGCCGGGTATTAAAGCTGACGATCAGCGGCGGCGAGATGTACATCCTTTGCTCGTGATTCGCCAGACCGATCGATTTTTCCACCCTGAATACCAGCTGATGCGGCCCGTTATCCAGCTCGATGCTGTCTGCACCGCGCAATAACGAGCTGGAGACCTTTTTTCCGTCCAGTACAAGGAGATCAATGTCGGTAGAGAGCCGGAGCGTGGTAGCAAAAACCCAGACCGGCATCACTAACGCAATCAGAGCAGTGGCAATACCGGTTTTCATAAAAGGCTCCCGTCAGAAATCCTGTCGCCGCATTAATGTATCTAAATTTTTCGATAATCACGTTTACTAACATATAGACATATTTCGCCGTTTTGCCCTCATGCATCTGTATGGGATGGATGGTTGAGATGTGCGGTTTGGCGTACACTTTTAAAAAAGCCAGGAGAAAAACCATGAAAGAGAACGATATTGCCGAGATTCTGACATCCACGCGTACCATTGCGCTGGTGGGCGCGAGCGATAAACCCGATCGTCCAAGCTATCGGGTAATGAAATACCTTCTCGATCAGGGCTATCACGTCATCCCGGTCTCGCCAAAAGTGGCGGGAAAAACCTTACTGGGTCAGCAGGGGTATGCCACGCTCGCTGACGTGCCGGAAAAAATTGATATGGTTGATGTCTTTCGAAACTCCGAGGCAGCGTGGGAAGTGGCGCAGGACGCTATTGCCGTCGGGGCGAAAACGCTGTGGATGCAGCTGGGCGTGATTAACGAGCAGGCTGCGGTGCTGGCGCGGGATGCGGGGCTGAACGTCGTCATGGACCGCTGTCCGGCGATCGATATCCCCCGTCTGGGGCTGGCGAAGTAATAAAAAAAAGCCCGTTCATCGGGCTTTTTTTACACGCTTAGTTCCGCAGGCGCGGAGCCTGTAACTGTTTGCGGATAGTCTGAGCAAGTTCATCCATAGTGGGTTGCTCCGGATGCTCTTCCTGCAGCTCGCTACTCAGCTGCGCTTCGGCAAGGTAGGTGTGGACGGGTTGCCCGTCATCACCTTCCATCACCACATGGTACCAGGGCGCGGCGCGAAGCTCTGCATTCACCGCCAGCTCGTCTGCTGACGGTTCATCAAGGGAATACTCCGGGTCGATATCCACGACCACACCCAAATACCCGAGCAAAGTGTGGCGGACCTGCTGGCCGATACCGAATTTGCTGGCAATCATAGTCACCTCCCGGGAAATACGACTTACACGTTATGTGCGGGCAATATTTCTCTTTTCAAGTTACATGACGCGACAGGCAAACCCTTTCAGATACAGTCCTTCCGGGTAGGTAGCAATCACGGGATGATCGGCTGCCTGACGGAACTGCTCTATAAATTGTACATCACGGCCAGCATCTATTGCGGCGTCGGCGATGATTTTCTGAAATAAATCTGTGGTCATCAGGCCGGAGCAGGAGAACGTGAGCAGAACCCCGCCCGGGTTCAGCAGCTGGATGGCCAGCATGTTGATATCTTTATACCCACGGCACGCGCCCATCAGCTGGCTTTTATTTTCCACAAACTTTGGTGGATCCATCACGATGACGTCGAACTTCTCGCCCTGATCGCGATATTTACGCAGCAGCTTGAACACGTCATCGCGTACAAATTCCGCTTTGCTCAGATCCAGCTTGTTCAGCTCGACGTTCTGTTTTGCCACGTCCAGCGCTTCCTGCGAGGTATCCACGCTGACAACCTGGGCGCAGCCGCCCATCAGAGCTGAAACGGCAAAACCGCCGGTATAGGAGAAGCAGTTCAGCACGCGTTTGTCGGCAACGTACTGACGCGTAGCCAGACGACTGTCTCGCTGGTCGAGGTAATAACCCGTTTTGTGCCCGCCCTGAATATCCACCAGCAGCTTCATGCCGTGCTCTTCAATCGGCAGCAGGGCAGGCGGCAGTTCGCCGGTCACAGGACCTTGCGTCAGTTCCATACCCTCTTTTTTACGCACCGCCACATCGCTGCGATCGTAAATGGCACACTGCGGGAACAGAGTTTGCAGGGCGCTAATCAGCGCGGCACGCTGGTATTCCGCCCCAGCGCTCAGAAGTTGCAGCACCAGGAAGTTGCCGAAGCGATCGATGGTTACACCTGGCAGCCCGTCGGACTCACCGGCAATCAGGCGGTAACTGTCCAGCCCGTCGCGTTTTGCCAGCCACTCACGCCACTGCTGTGCCTGCTGCAGACGGCGAACGAAGAAGTCGATATCGATGGTTTCATCTTTATCAAACGTCCAGACGCGGGCACGGATCTGGGACGCTGGCGAGTAAGCGCCTCGCGCTAACCATTTCCCCTGATGGTCAACGATATCAATGGTTTCACCGAGGCTGGCTTTGCCTTCCATACGGGCAACCGCGCCGGAAAAGACCCAGGGATGACGGCGCAGTAATGATTTCTCGCGCCCTTTGGCTAACACTAAACGTACACTCATAATTTGCTGTTCTGTCGATTTCAGGAAATGGCGCGTAGATTACCACATTCAGCAAGGCGCAATCATCTGCGGATGCCGTTGAGCGTTTCGGCACAAAATCAAATCGCTTAGGCACATTGGGGCATTGTTGCGTGCTTTATCTTAGGGCTTCCGGTTCAGCAAAGGAAATACCCATGAAAAAGCACAGTGTAATCGCAATAGCCGCTCTGGCGGCAATGAGTTCTCAGGTTTTAGCGGCAACGCCTTTCGGCATCACCAGCCGGGATATTTCCGGCGAACGACGGTTAGCGCAACGGCAGGTGTTTGAGGGGTTCGGCTGCCACGGTGGAAATACTTCACCACAGCTGGCATGGAAGAATCCCCCCGCCGGTACGAAAAGTTTTGCCGTTACGGTATATGACCCGGATGCACCTACCGGCAGCGGCTGGTGGCACTGGACAGTAGCCAATATTCCGGCGAAGACAATGACGCTGCCTGCTGATGCCGGTAATCCGAACGGCGAGAAATTACCTGCCGGCACTGTGCAGGGGCGTAATGATTTCGGCTATTCTGGATTCGGCGGCGCATGTCCACCCGAAGGGGACAAGCCTCATCGCTATCAGATTACCGTCTGGGCGCTGGACGTGGATAAACTGCCCGTCGACAACAATGCCAGCGGCGCGCTGGTCGGTTTTATGCTCAACAGTCACGCTCTGGCAAAGGCTCAGTTAACAGCAACCTATAGCAGATAAGGATGGCAGGGTGCAGGAGTTTCATTTTCGACATAAACATCTTACAGCGGGTGAAGTGACTGCCAGCAAAATGCATCGCCTGCACCAGGTTAAACTTTTTTTTCCGGCTATTTGTCATATCACTCACGGCAGTAAGGTGATTGTTCAGGATGATAACCGCCTGGAGGCGACACGGGATGAGCTCATTATTATCCCGGCCAATACGTCGATGGAAATTATCAATCAGCCTGTAAACGGGCTGTTTCACTCGGATTTGCTAATGTTATCGCCGGAAATTGTTGCCGAGTTTAAAGCGCATTACCTGAAATCCTGGCCGCGCACGACGCTGCATTCGCTCTGTGCTCCGCTGAGCGAGGGGCTGGCATTTATGTGGGACAACCTGCTGCACGCCGTCCGTCAGGATTTACCGGAGGCGCTACAAAAGCATCAGGCTTTCGGCCTTTTGCTGGCCCTGCTGCATGACGGTGTGGCGGGTCCGCTGCTTGTTGAGCGAAACAGTAACCTGACCGAGCAGGTGCGACAGTTCATTATGCTGTCGCCCGCCAGAGCCTGGACCGCGCAGGACGTTGCCAGCCGTCTGGCCCTGAGCGTACCGACGCTGCGCAGACGGTTACGCGAGGAGTCACAGAGTTTTCGCCAGATTGTCGAGGAGGTGAGGATGGCCGTGGCTTTGTCACAGCTACAGTCAACCCGATTACCGATCGGCGAAATCGCATTACAATGTGGGTATCTTTCCAGCTCTCGTTTCACTGCCCGTTTCCGGCAACACTATGGCTGCTTACCGAAAACGCTACGTTAAGGAGAAGAAGAATGTCTAAAGTCTGCACTATTGCCTGGGTTCACGGCGTTGTTCAGGGCGTCGGGTTCCGCTACAGCACCCAGCGCGAAGCGGTTGAGCTTGGGCTAACGGGATACGCGCGCAACATGGACGACGGAAGCGTCGAAGTGGTCGCCTGCGGCGAAGCGGAGCAGGTCGACAAGCTGGTGGCGTGGCTGAAAGCGGGTGGGCCGCGCAGCGCGCGGGTTGATAAGGTCTTAACTGAACCCCATCAACCGGGGCGCGAATACGTAAACTTCGGTATTCGGTATTAAATACACTTCACCGGCTTAGGCAGGCCAGCAATTTTGGTGGCCTGTTTTGCCGGGCCTTTCGGGAACAGACGATACAGATAGCGGCTGTTGCCTTTCTCTTCACCGAACTTATTGGCCATCGCCTTGACCAGCATGCGGATGGCCGGAGAGGTGTTGAATTCAAGATAGAACTCGCGAACAAAACGCACCACTTCCCAGTGTTCTGGAGAGAGGGTTATCCCTTCGTTTTCCGCAATTTTCTCCGCCAGCGGTTCGCTCCAGATCGTCGTATCTTTCAGATAGCCTTCGCTATCGGTCTCAATTTCCTGGCCTGCAAAAATGAACATAATTTTCTGTCGTGTGTGAAAAAACCGGCGACAGTGTAGCAAAAAAGAGGCCGCAGGATAAACCGTGCCCTACAGGAGGAGCTGCAGCAGATTATTGGCATTAAGCTTTTTCAGCGCGTTGCATTTATGGGTCGAAACCTGTTTCTCAGACATACGCGTCATGATGGCAATGTGGCGTACCGGCAACCCGGTAAGCATCAGATCGAGCACGTTGAATTCAAGGCCGGTAAGACAGCAGTCAAGACTTCGAACGCGACGGGGCTCTTTTGCCAGCAAATACGCCGCATCGGCAACGGCGATCCTGTCGTCGATGATATAAAGCGTTAGCGTACCGAAACGCTTGCGTAAATGCGTCGCCAGCGCCCACCCTTTTTCATTGCAGACCAGATAAAGGCTGCCTTGCCAGCGGGCGGCTTCCAGTCTGAGTAAAATGTTAATCAGTGCCTGATGCGTACCCGCAACGGAAAAACGACAGCGTACGACAACCACGCGGCGGGTAAGCAGCGTTGGCTGCCATTGTACGGTATCGCTTATGACCTCTGGCTGGACGCCCCGACGCAGCAGCGCATAGCGCAACCCTTCGGCGTAAAATCGATTGTTGTCGAGAATGGCGTAACTCACGGTGACCTCGTTATATCGTGCTGGGCGTATAGATAACGCGCAGCGTGCCGGTGTAGTCGCCCGCGTTTTTGCTGCTGGCAGCAAACGCGGGGGTTTTCAGGATAATCGGTGCAGGAATGCACAGTACGCTCTCGCGTCCGCCGGGCAGCACGACCTGACGCAGATACTGCGGATCGTTTGTGCCTTGCCAGACAAGGGTTTTACCGTTCGAGACGGTTTCGGTTGCGCCTGTTATTGGATTGGTGACGGAGACCCGATAATCGAGACGATCCCGCGCATCGGTCTGGCTACCGCCACGTCGCCTGATAGAAAACGCGCCATCTGCACGGCCCGCTGACGTAAGTCCGTCGTCCTCAAACCGAAGGTAGGCGCGGGTGCTGGTACTGTTATTGCCGTCGTACAGGCACATATCCAGCGAGTTCTCACCCTGGATCTCACTGCCTCCCGGTCGCCCCGGGAAGTTGGTCAGGTTGAGGTTAACGATGGGCGTTGAGTGCGGAAAGGCTGGCAGATATATCTGCTGGTTTCCCGGGTCGACCACCTCAATGCGAATATTTGCCTGCCATTTGGCGATGGTGAGATAGCCAGGACAACCGACATTTACGTCATTGAAGTTGCCGCCGCAGTCGGCGCTTCCCCACTGACGCAGGTTCTGCTTCAGCGTGGCGGTCCAGATCCCCGGCAGGGCGAGCTTATCCAGTTCGCTTTTCACGATATAGAAATCGAAATAAGGCTCTCTGTTCCAGTCAGCGATGGTGGCCGTTCCCCCTGTCACGAAGCTGGCAAAGGTAAACACTTTGTTGTTGATAAACATGTAGTGATCGCCATACACCTTGATATCCGCCGTCTTGCCGGTGAGGGTATGCGTGAAACGTAAATTGATGGCATAGGGCGCGGCCGGGTTTGCCGAGAACCAGACCGGTGAGTTCATGCAGGCGCCGTTCGTGGTATCGGTACGGGACTGACAGGTCAGGGTATTGCGTCCCCACTTTTGCGGATCTGCGGCGTCAAAGCCGCCCGATTCATGAAACCAGATGTCAAAACGCGCGGGCGGCGCGGTGCGATCGAAGCTGATCCCTACGCTGGTGTTTCGTCCCGCGGGAGAGCCTGCCAGCGTCTGGCTGGCCCACAGGCTTAAGAACAGTAAAATAAAGAGGCACTTAATCACATCATTTCCCTTTTGTGAGGCTATCGGTGTTCATGGCAGTCGGGCCAGCAGGAACCGACCGTCCGGCCAGCATCAGCTGTGCCTGCTGCTGGACGGCATCCGGCAGGGCGGAGAAGGTTAACTCCTTACAGGGGATCGACCCGACGTAACGCACCACGTCGCGCATACTCTTCACGTTCAGCGCACACTGATAAAACTGCTGCTGACGCACCAGGTAGAGGTTATGCAGCAGGGCGTCGCTTTGGGCGCTAAACCCGCCGTTGCCAAGGTCGCTCCAGCCGTTCACGTTCAGCGGCACGCCGCCGATAAACGGCGAATGACGCTCGTCGGTTAACTGGCCGAGCCAGGTGTAGCTTGCGGTGGTTTGCACCTCCCGGCGCAGCAGTTTGCCAGGCACCATAAACAGCGTTCTGCTGCCCGATCCTTGCGTGATTTCACTGCTGGCTCCTCGTGAGACATCCAGCGATTCGTTAACCGTCAACGTTGTCTGCTGATAGCCCGGCACCGCGAAGAGGGCGCGGCTATTGCCCGGAATATCTGCGCTGCCGCCGTTATCCAGCGACACGGCCACGCGCGGATCCTGAGCATCTTCCGGCGTGGTCACGTTCACCGCGACGGCGGAAGCAGGGCGACCGTCGCTCCAGCGGCCCAGCCACAGGCCAGAACGCGACAGCGCAAGGGTCGAGCTGTAGTTGCCGCTGCTGCTCAGCGTATGGCGCCGATCCTGACGATCCCAGGCGTCGCTGACGGTAAGACTGCCGTTGCCATATCGCCCGCCCTGGCGCGTATAGGCTGAGGTATTCAGCGAGTCGCTGTTAATGCCCGATGCGCTAAGGCCGTACTCATTTTCGCCGCGGGCATCGGCATACCAGTTATGCGCCACGCTGTAGCTCAGCTGGTTTTTTTCACGTTGCTGGTGCTGCCATGTCGCGCCCAGAGAGGTGTAGCTTGATGCATCGCCCTGACGGTTATGCGTCATGGACAGGCTCACGCTCAGGTAGCCGCCTTTATCCCTGCCTTCGCGTGAGTCATCGTTACGCATGAACAGGTTAATGCTGCTGTTAATGTTCAGACCATGGGGGCTGAAGGCCTTGCTCAGGCCACCCTGCCAGGCCCGCGTACGCGAGCGGGTCATATAGACTGATTCCCACGGCAAACCCGCATCGTGGCGATCGTCGCTGTCCGGGAGCTCCCGACGTGAAACGTACCGTCCTTCGTTGCGGTTATCCGAATACCCCAGGCTCGCATACCAGGCGCCGACCGGGACGGAGAACATCACCGAGAGGGTGCGATAACAGCCGTTCACGGCATCAAACCCTGTACTTCGGGTGTTGCAGTTTTCCGCTGATAGCGCGTTGCGATAGAGGCTAAGTGAAAAACCGTCGTTGTAGCTGATTTGCTGGATATTGCCTCGCTGGCCTTCGCTGCCGTAAAGGTAGCTAAACCGGGTACTCAGCACGCCATCGATCGGGCCCGCGTTGAAGCCCCGGCTCCAGTCGATCGCATTTTCCAGGAAACGCTGGTTTTTCTTGAACGTTGCGCCGCTGGTTAGCGCCAGCGACGGGGTCAGGGGCAGGCGTACGCCCGCCTGCGCAACCGCACGGCGTTCTTCGTTTTGTTCGCTGTTGTCGGTTTCGCCCGCCTGCAGGAACCACTCGACGCGGTCGAATGGCGTAATGCCGGTTCGGGTAAACGGCACCTGCTCGGTGCGCGTCAGCCGGTTATTTTCATAGATGGAGAGCGTCACGGTGTAGCTCCCGTCCGGGAACGATCGCGTGTCCAGGGTTTGCGCCCCGGCATTCAGATAAAAGCTCGCCAGAAGCTGATTGCCCCGGCGGGCGTCGATACGCGCGTCATGGGAAAGTAGCACGGTAACAGGGGTTCCCTTCGACTGCTGAACCGGATTTATCCACGCCCTTGTCGATCCCGTGCGCAGGCCGCGAATTTTGCCCAGCGGCAGCTGGCTGAGGTTAATATTTCCGCCAGCATTACTGAACAGATCGCGGGTATCCATCTCGCCTAGCTGGACATAGTACTGACGCAAGATATCCTGGCGGAACCAGGCGTTGTTGACGGTTATCTCCTGCTGCTGCTGACGCCGTGAACGCTGTCCCAGCCAGGTCCAGTCGAGATTAACATAGCCGTCCTGCGTGAGCGCCAGCGCGCCGTTGCCCTGCACGGTAGCCGACTGATAATCCCTGTCGGCAACGAAGTTAATGTTCTGCTGATGGATCAGCGCATTTTCAGTGTCCTGCGTGGGCTGATACCACTGATTTTCCGCGATGGCTTTAGGCAGAAATTTCTTGTCCAAAAACAGGCTAATGCGGGCGTTATTCTCGTCATAGATAATGGCCGCGCGGTCGGTATCAATGTAATCGCAGCCTGCTGCGGAGCCGTTGCTGCTGCAGGCCAGGTTGCCGTTACGGGCAAGCGGAACGGCCAGCGCGGCAGACACGGTGGCAACGAGTGCAGGGGCGTCATTGAACCGTCGTTTGATGGCCGCAACCACGGTTTCAGGTGCGACAAAGCTCACCGTTTCAAGGGTGATATCCGTTTCAAAAAGTCCAAGCGACTCGCCGTAGAGGTTGACCTCTGTCCACAGGCGCTGCGTTTTCGCCAGATCTTCAAAACCTGCCGGGACGGCCATCCCGGCGCAGGCGAGTTGGATGGAAGCGGGTAACAAAGCAACAAAGAGGAGGGTATTTCTGTGAAACGCCATGAACGAGCCTCGACATCATCCTGACGTCAGAGGGTGGGCACCCTCTGACGTTATTCCTTAGGTGCTGTGTTGTTACGCACCGCCTTCCGTGGTAGTCGCCTGCGTCAGCATCAGGCTGACAACGCCGCTGTACTGACCGGTTTTCAGAATGCCTTTGGTGGTCTGGGAAATGGTCAGCGGAAGTACCGCTGAACCGTTTTCGATGCTTCCCGGGAACAGTTCGGTACCGGTGTATTCAACATCTGCGGTAGAGAGGGTTTTATCGCCCAGCTTCACCGTCATTGGGATGGTCTCAGCGCCGTCGGCATTCGCCAGCTTCGCGGCGCTCACCAGACGGACTTTCACGTTGCTGGTGGCGGAGTTAGACCACACCTTGGTATTCAGACGATAGCTTTCCAGACCGCGGCCAGGCAGGTACTGCATATCGATGCTTGCCGGCAGCGGCGTGTTATCGGCCTGGGTCATATCCAGCTGTGAATCAACGCTGGCGTTGACGGTAATATCTTTTTGAATCGCCAGCGCGCTAACGGACGTGGTCATCGCGGCAACAATCATTAGAGGTTTAAAGTACTTACGCATTGATATCTCCATATTTACAAATGAGCACCCTGGCTCTTTAAACAAACCCTTTGGGGTCTTTACGGTGACGTCGTGTTATTGCACGACGGGTAAATCAGCTTCTTCAGCGGTTTTATTCACCCAGTTGAAGTAGCGGAATTTATATTTCTGGCCTTGTGTCTTTGTGAGCGTTTTTAATTTCCGTTCGGTGTCCGGATAAATCGTCGCGTCTTCTTTAACCCATTTACACGACGAATCTGCGTTACAAATACCGATCTCTCTCAGCGGCACGCGCAACGTGCCGTTGTTTTTTAACGTGCCCCTGCGAGGGTCTATCGTCAGTGAAACCACACTTTTTTCCGGTGCGAGATGGATCAGGGCGCCCCAGATCACATTGACACCCAGTCTTGCCGTCGCCGCAGGGCTTTCTGCCTTGCCCGGAATAATGCTGTCAGGCTGCTTTACTCCTTCAAAATAGACGCGCCAGGTCGTCTCTTTTTCCGGGGGCGTAAGCGATACCAGACGAACCACTCGCATTGCGCCTGCCGCAAGGGCGAATTTTTCCGGTGTGACAACAACACCGCCTTCTTTCCACGAGGCCACATCAATCTCTTTTTCCTGGGCCGTGCCGGGATTAAGAATTTTCTTTTGCCTCACCCGAATGAACTGAATATCATCCGTTTTTGAGGCCACCTTAATTTGCGCCGCACCGGACTTATCCACGTTAAGTTCCATGGGATACACGCTCATATTGGCCAGTGCCATTTCTGAGAAAAATGGCAGTGACAGCGCAGCGATATAAAAGGCAGTTGTCTTATTCACATTTTTTTTCTGTTTCACTTTCGGTCCGCCTGCGTTGAGTTCATTCCCGGAGCATTCACAACGGGACACCCTCTGCTAACGTATCGCTTCAGGGCAGGGAAACTTTAACCAGAACAGCGGTTTGTGAAAATTTGTATTAATTAACTCGTTACATACAGTTTTTTATCCTGCTTTTCTGGCTTTAAGGTTGTATAGTTAAGCGAAAATACCGCGACCAGGGATGGAGAGAGAATTCCTTCTGATGAAAAAATAAGCAGATCGGGAGGCGATTTTCATGTCGATGTACCAGGGATTAAAAAGCATGCGGTAACAGCCGAGAATAAAAGATGTTTTTTATATGCAATAATTCGTTGTTATTTGATCCTGAAGCACATGCAATAAGTCTTGTTGGACAACCGGAATCTGTATTAACGCTTTCGGCACCCGCCGTTCGCCTCTTACAGGAATTTATTAAACACAAAGGGCACGACCTGAGTCGGGAGGAATTGATTACCCGCGTGTGGGAGGAGTTTGGCTTTACGCCATCGGGAAATAATCTCAATAAAGCGGTGAGCGAATTACGGAAAAGCTTCCAGGCGCTGGGAGAGAGGTATGAATTTATCGTAACCGTGCCCCGTTATGGGTTTCGCTTTGAGGCCGATGTGATTTTTCAGCCTGGAGAGAATATTCAAACCGCCGAGCCGCAGCCTCCGTCTGCACCGCAACAGGAAAAGCGGCGACCCGCTTCCCTGAAAAGGTGGGGGATTCCTGCCGTATTGATTGTCGCTGTATTGGGAGCGAGCTTCTGCTTTAGCCGACAGCAGGGGATATTCGTCCCGGCGAAACTCATGCCGGTTAAGGAGAAAATCGCGCGTTGCAGCATCTGGATTATCAACGATCACGGAAGACCGCTGGTGTTATCGAAATTAGCGGAGCGGCTGACGGCCAATAACGTGGCGTGCGAACGTGAGGAATACGACATTTATTATTTCAGCGCCCGTTTTTCTATTGCCACTGCAGATGAGGTGTTCATTGGCGCTTGCCCGGTCAGTAAATCCAGCCTGTGCAAAACCATCCGTTATAAAAGTGGGGCACAAAAATGAAAATAAAACTTCTTTTTGGGCTGGGTGGCGCATTGGTCGGCAGTGCCCTGGCGCTATTTTACTATTCCGGCTGTGTGTTTAAAAAGGATGTGCTGGCCTGCAGCACTGAATTTAACTTCACGCGCAATGAGGGAAAAGCCAGCGAAGTAAAGGTCAATACCGTTGCTCAGTTCTATTTTCACCGGGATGGTACAGGGGTAACTACCTATAAAGGCGCGGCAAGGGCTGACGGGCAAAATATGATCGTTGACAGGGACGTGGACTTTACCTGGCAGCAGCGGGACGACGATAAGGTCATTGTATTGAGCTACACCGAAACCTGGCGTCGGCACAATGACAATACGCCTGATGCACAGTGGGGGAGCTTTGCCAGTCCTACCGCACGTTATTACCTCACGATCTCTGAACTCTCGCCATCCGTGTGGCTGATTCAGGACCGGCGTTACCCCACCTATATTTGCCGGGGTGAGTAGGGCATAAAAAAAGGAGAATGCCAGAGGCATTCTCCTTTTTAATATCCGTTGTGCTTAATCGCGGCTGGCGAAGCCCAGGATGCTCAACAGGCTGACGAAGATGTTGTACAGCGACACGTAAAGGCTCACGGTGGCGCGGATATAGTTCGTCTCACCGCCGCGAATGATGTTGCTGGTTTCAAACAGGATCGCGCCGGAAGAAATCAGAATAAACACGGCGCTGATCGCCAGATGCAGGGCAGGCAGCTGCAGGAAGATGTTGGCCACCATACCCACCAGCACCACCACAACACCCGCCATCAGCATGCCGCCGAGGAAGGACATGTCCTTACGGGTGGTCAGCACGTAGGCCGAGCAGCAGAAGAATACCAGCGCGGTACCGCCCAGCGCCATGCCGATAAGGTCGCCCATACCGGCAGACAGATACGCGTTCAGCATCGGTCCCAGGATGTAGCCCAGGAAGCCGGTGAAGGCAAACGCCGACAGAATACCGACCGGTTTGTCAGCGGTTTTGTAGGTCAGGAACATCAGACCGTACATACCCACCAGCGTCAGAATGAGCCCCGGAGACGGCAGCATCAGCACGGTGCTGGCGGTGGCGGTGATCGCTGAAAACGCCAGCGTCAGGCTGAGCATGAAATAGGTATTGCGCAGCACCTTGTGGGTGCTGAGTAGCGATGTGCGGTCGCGTGAGGAAGTAATTATACGATCCATGAGTCACTCTCTTATGACAGATGTAATTAACGGAAAGAATAGGAAACGGGGCGCCAGTCTCAAAGTGGTTTTACCCATCTTTACTCAGCAGGTTAGCGCTGGAGCTGGTTGTTTCTTCTGCATAAATACATTTCACCAGTATGAACAGCGGTTTGATGCGATTAATCAGATCAACCTCTTATAGGTTACTGAAAATTATTGCCTTATTACCATAAGGCCGCTAAGAGTTATTTCCGGATCGTCACAAAAACAGACAATAAGGCGAAGGAAATGAAACCACAAACACGCACGCGCTTTACGCTCTCTTTACTTACCGCAGGGATCCTGTGCGCCAGCACGGCAACCTGGGCGGCTAACGTGCCGGCAGGAACGCAGCTGGCCGATAAGCAGGAACTGGTCAGGAACAACGGTAATGAGCCCGCTTCGCTCGACCCGCATAAAGTCGAAAGCGACGTCGAATTCAATATTATCAGTGATTTATTCGACGGGCTGGTCAGCGTTTCCCCGTCGGGTGAAGTTCAGCCCCGACTGGCGGAAAAATGGGAGAACAAGGACAACACCGTCTGGACGTTCCATCTGCGCCCGGGCATCACCTGGAGCGACGGCACTGCCATCACCGCGGAAGATGTGGTCTGGAGCTGGCAGCGTCTGGTTGATCCTAAAACCGCTTCACCGTATGCCAGCTATCCTGGCAACATGCACATCCTAAATGGTGCGGATATCGCTCAGGGGAAAAAAGCCCCCGATACGCTGGGCGTGAAAGCCATTAACGACACCACGCTGGAAGTGACATTGACTCAGCCTAATGCGGCATTCCTGGCAATGCTGGCGCACCCGTCACTGGTGCCGGTGGATAAAGTGCTGATTAGCCGCTTTGGCGACAAGTGGACCAAGCCTGAACATATCGTCACCAGCGGGGCGTATAAGCTTTCACAGTGGGTGGTCAACGAACGTATTGTGGCGGAGCGCAACCCGCGCTACTGGGATAATGATCATACCGTGATCAACAAGGTGACGTATCTGCCTATCACCTCCGAGGCTGCGGATGTGAACCGCTATAAAGCGGGTGAAATTGATATCGTGTACACCGTGCCGATCAACCAGTTTGCCCAGCTTAAGAAGACTCTGGGCAGCCAGCTGGATGTTTCTCCGCAGCTGGCGACCTATTACTACGAATTCAATACCACCCGGCCGCCGTTCAACGACGCCCGCGTACGTAAGGCGCTGAACATGGCGCTCGATAAAGACATCATTGCCGGGAAAGTGTTAGGGCAGGGGCAGCGCCCGGCCTGGCTCATCAGCCAGCCGGATATTGGCGGCGTTAAGCTCCATAACCCGGACTACGCCAGCTGGCCGCAGGACAAGCGCATCGCTGAGGCGAAAAAACTGCTCAACGAGGCCGGGTACAACGAAAGCCACCCTCTGCGCTTCAACCTGCTCTACAACACCTCTGAATCGCACCAGCGCATCGCAATTGCCGCCAGTTCCATGTGGAAAAAGAACCTCGGCGTGGAGGCGAAGCTGCAAAATCAGGAGTGGAAAACCATGCTGGATACCATGCACACCCACAACTTTGACGCGGTGCGGTACGCGTGGATTGCCGATTACGACGATGCCGCGACCTTCCTGAACACCTTCCGCACCGGCGACAGCGAAAACACCAGCCAGTACAGTAATCCGGAATACGACCAGGCGCTGGTGAATGCCGCAAAAGCCAAAACAACGGAAGAGCGGGGTAAGTTCTACCAGCAGGCGGAAGATCTGCTGGGGCGCGATGTGCCGGCCATTCCGGTGTATCACTACGTTCGCACGCACCTGGTGAAACCGTGGGTGGGTGGGTTTACGCCGGATAAGCTGGGGTACTATTACACCAAAGACATGTACATCAAAAAACACTAAGCCTGAGCGCGGGAGACTGTGCTGATAAAATCGTCGATGTGTCGTCAGTTCAACCGATTAAACACGTTTTGACTATTTTTACAGCGAACGAGTGCAGCCACTCTTTACAGCACGCGGTGAGGTGTTTATAGTTCGCCTCACTTAGGAAGTGTGGCCGAGCGGTTGAAGGCACCGGTCTTGAAAACCGGCGACCCGAAAGGGTTCCAGAGTTCGAATCTCTGCGCTTCCGCCAGATATAAACCCCAGGTTACTTGTGAACCTGGGGTTTTTGTTTTGGATTGACCGATCCGCCTCACACTTTCAAGACCCCGTTATTTCCCCGCAAAAATCAGGCGCTATTATTCACCCCGTAAATACCTTTTCATCTCTCATCGAGGCTTTGATGCTGGAGAATGTTTTCATCAGATAATCAGTTTCCCGACCTTTTCAGGACGGACTGGTTATCGCTGCGCTTAAACCTTACGCACGCACCTGCGGGTGTGGGCTCGTTTTTACGCATGATGATTACACAGGTTTTCCAGTATGAATTTATCCCGTCAGGAACAACGTACCTTACACGTTCTCGCCAAAGGTGGGCGTATTGTGCACGTCCGCGACAGTTCCGGCCGCGTTACGTCCGTAGAGTGCTATACTCGTGAAGGGCTGATATTGAGCGACTGCACGCTCAGCGTCTTCAAAAAACTCCGCACCAAAAAGCTGATCCGATCCGTGAACGGGCAACCTTATCGGATCAACACCACCGGGCTGAACAACGTTCGCGCCCAGCTGGATAATCGCTAAGCGAAATAGACAACGCCACCCTCGGGTGGCGTTCATGCATTGAACTGGATATCGTGGCGGAATGTAGGCCGGGTAAGCGCAGCGCCATCCGGCAAGAAACGCAGCGTTATGAGCGAATAAAAGCCAGAATGTCCGCGTTGATAGTATCCGCATGGGTGGTATGCATCCCGTGCGGGAAGCCCGGATAAATTTTCAGTACGCTGTTCGCCAGCAGCTTGTCCTGCAGCAGGGCGGCATTCTTATACGGCACGACCTGATCGTCGTCGCCCTGCATCACCAGAACGGGAACCGTGATGGTTTTTAAATCTTCCGTCTGATCGGTTTCAGAAAACGCCTTAATCCCCTCATAGTGGGCCTTGGCGCTGCCGATCATGCCCTGACGCCACCAGTTCTGAATCGTACCCTGTGAAACCTCGGCTCCCTCACGGTTAAAACCGTAGAAAGGACCGCTGGCGACGTCGAGATAAAACTGGGCGCGGTTAGCCGCCAGCGCTTTGCGGAAGCCATCGAAAACCTCGATCGGCGTTCCGCCGGGGTTAGTCTCCGTTTTGACCATGAGAGGCGGAACAGAGCTGACGAGCACCGCTTTGGCAACGCGCCCCTGCGGTTGGCCGTACCGGGCAACATAGCGGGCGACCTGGCCGCCGCCGGTGGAGTGACCGACGTGCACGGCATTACGCAGATCCAGGCTTTCAACCACGGCTGACGCATCGGCCGCATAATGATCCATATCGTGCCCTTCACTCACCTGGTCCGAACGCCCGTGACCGCGGCGATCGATAGCGATAACGCGATAGCCTTCAGCAAGGAAGAAGAGCATCTGGTTATCCCAGTCATCGGCACTCAGCGGCCAACCGTGGTGGAAGACAATGGGCTGGGCCTCTTTGGGGCCCCAGTCTTTGTAGTAAATGTTGACGCCGTCTTTCGTGGTTACGAATGCCATACTGCAGACTCCTCTGTTAAAGGCAAAACGATCGCAACCCGGGTGGAGAGCGAATCATTAATGCCTTAATTAAGTTGGCTTTTTTCTGTTTCCCGTACCGACAGTACCCCTAAAGTGTAGGTGAAATAGTAAAAGCAGTGGGTTTCATTCCTGTGAAAGGCAGCGTTTTGCTTTCAGGCGGGAGGGGGGAACGAAAAAAGGCTCTGGGGAGATCCTCCAGAGCCTTCAGGGCAGCATTAACTGCAGGGGCGTTTAGCGGTTTTCTTCAATATAGCGGGCCAGGTCAGCCGGGGTTTTCAGCACCGTCGCTACGTCAGTTGGCGGGATCATACAGCCGTAAACGTCCTGCACTTCCAGCACCATATCGACCGCCAGGATGGAGTCGAGAATGTCGGATTCAATCAGTTCATCGTGAAAGCCCACCTTACGGGATAACACTTTTTCGAACAGGGCGAGAATTTCTTGTTCCATAATTTTTCCTGGAGTCATTAATTTGTGCGGGCGTAAGCGTCCAGCAGCTTGCGGTCAATTTTGCCGTTGGGATTCAGCGGCAAAGCGTCTTTTACGATAATTTGTGAAGGCACCATATAGTGCGGAACCACCTTAGACAGCGACGTTTTGATGGTATCCGGCGCCATATCGGTCACGCAGAACGCGGCAATGCGCAGCACGCTGCCGCAGGATTTCATCAGCGGCAGAACCACCGCTTCGTTGATGCCGGACATGGCCAGCAGGCGGTTTTCAATCTCGTTAATTTCAATACGGTAGCCATTCAGTTTGACCTGGCTATCGTTGCGGCCCTGGCAGTAGATAAGTCCCGCTTCATAGCCCAAATCGCCGGTCCGGTAACCGCGAAATGCTTCATTTTCCCGACGGAGTAATTTTTCTGCGTTCTCCTGCGGCAGGCCGAGGTAGCCGCGCATGACGTTTTTACCCCAGATAATCAGCTCGCCTTCAGCGGAAATTTCCATTCTGCTCTCAGGCATCATGACCCCCACCGGCAGCACGGCGCTGTCGCTGTTCAGGATCTCATCCGTGATTTCAACCACGGTGGTCGCGATGGTTGCTTCCGTTGGACCATAGGAGTTAATGATTTTTGCCTGCGGGAAGCGGCGGCGAAGCTGTTTAACCAGCGCTTTATTCAACACTTCACCAATGAAGATAAAGACGTTGAGTTCAGGTAAATACTCGCTGTTAAACTGCGGGGAAAGCAGCTGCTGGTAAGCAAAAGAGGGGGTGGAAACCCAGGCGGAGACGGCGTTGCTTTTCAGTCGCTCCAGCCAGTTCTCTTTTTGAATGTCTTCTTTGGCGTTCAGCACGATGTGTCCACCCATCGCCAGATTCGCCAGCAAAGGGATCAGGGAGAGGTCAAAACTGAACACCGCGTGGTTCATCAGCACCGGTTTTTCCGGCAGCGAAAAGTCCTGGCTGACCCATTTCATGAAGTGCCATACGCTTTCACGTCCAATCTGCACCCCTTTAGGCTTGCCGGTACTGCCTGAGGTAAACATGATATAGGCCAGATCCTGCTCCTCCAGCACCTTGCCCGGTTCACCCGTAGCGATAAACTGCCGGGTCGCGACGTCGTAATAGTAAGGGGCGCTGGCCAGATGGCAGATCTCCCGCAGGCGCTCCTGCGGGTAAATGCAGTCCACCGGAATATACGGAATGTTGTGCAGCAGGCAGCTATAAATCGCCACGGCGAACTCGGCCTGCTGGTGTCCGTACAAGACGACCGGCGTACCGGCAACAGGCTGGCAACGCTGATAGCGCTGCGCCCAGTTCGTCACGGCCGCGGAAAGCTGCAGCCAGCTTAAGGCTTCGTCGCTGCCGCTGATGGCCGGCTGCTGCGGGGAGGCGGGATCGCATAATGCCGCACGCAAGAAATCGTGCATTTCCTGAAGATCGGAGTGATTTTTCATAGAGGTGACATTCCACTAAAGATGTAAAGGGAGCCCGCGGCGCTTCCCAGCGTCAGAATGCGTCCCAAAAACGCAACGGCCGGATACTGCAACCCGCGGTGTAACGTCGGGCTGCGTTTGGCTGACCACAGCAGCATGTTATGGGCGACAGAAATGCCGCCAAACAGCGCGCCGCTGATGACGTAATGGCGTTCCAGGCCATTCCATGCCCCCATGCAGAACAGGGTGCAAAAAATACCGATATTTTGCGCCAGCGTTTTGTTCTGACGGAAAAAGTTGAACTTCATCAGGTTCATATAAACGGGCATAAAGACCACATCGCGCAGCCATTCAGACAGGCTGATGTGGAAGCGGCGCCAGAAATCCTGCGGGTTCTTTGCCAGAAGCGGCATATTGAAGTTTGCCGGAATGTTGAGTCCAAACAGGCGGCCTGCGCCGATGGCCATATTGCTGTAGCCCGCAAAATCAAAGTACAGATAGGCGCTATAGGCAATCGACATCACCACGCCCACGGTCAGCGTAAACGGCTTATGGCTCCAGGGCTGCACGACAAGTGAGTCAACCAGCATCGCAAACAGGAACTTCTGGATAATGCCGGTAATGATTTGCTCCAGCGCCACTAAAAACTGTTCGCGAGTAAGAGCAAAGACGGGCTTGCTGACGTCGCTCATCCATGTCCGCCAGCGGTACATTGGGCCCGCCAGAATAATAAAGGGCATAAACAGATAGCAGAAATAGTGCAGGAAATTCTGCCCTTCTTTTTTACTGCGATAGAGCAGCACGTCCACCGCGCGGAACGTCATAAAAGAGAGGCCGATCATGCCGAGATGGTGATTAACGTGCAGTTTCACCAAAAATAAAGGAAGCAGCGTTAACACAATCGCCTGCCAGGTTT
The DNA here is from genome assembly GCF_004006055.1 of Enterobacter sp. N18-03635. Classification (NCBI taxonomy): domain Bacteria; kingdom Pseudomonadati; phylum Pseudomonadota; class Gammaproteobacteria; order Enterobacterales; family Enterobacteriaceae; genus Enterobacter; species Enterobacter sp. N18-03635. The sequence continues at coordinate 1,621,114 of NZ_CP034769.1, forward strand.
TTAACCATCCTTTTTCTTTCAACGCGGCGACAAGGTAAAAACTAAAAAAAACGACCGCGGGAACACGGTAATCACCCTGAAAAATATAGCCCCAGCCTAATGCGGCCAGGACGGATAAGGCCGATAAATACGTCAGGCGATGGCGTAATACGCGATTGACCAGCGCAAACGCCAGGGCGGATGAAAACAAATAGACAAAAAACATTCCTGAGCTATACATCATTCGGCCTCAGAACTTTTGATATTCAAAATGCAGCTGCATACTCATGCTGTCATCGACAGAGGTCCACGCGACGACGGTAATCGCCAGCAGGAGATAAAGGAAAAAAAGACGGATCGCAATTTTCATCATTTAAAACTCTGTGCAATAAAGCGAATCATAGGAACCCAGGCCAGTTCGGAAGGGTGCAAACGATCCCAGTTCCAGCCATTCTGATAAGGCATGGCGTACATATCTAAATAGGGGATCTGGTTCTTTTCCAGAATGGTTTTAATTTGCTTATCAACGGGGCGGAAGGTATCGGTGTTGTAAAGCGCCCAGGGGTTAACCGGGTCGACGATAGCAATCACCTGCACGTGATGTTCTTTCAGCAGCTGGACGGTTTTACTGAAAGCGGCGATTTGCGCAGGCACGACCGGCGTGTCGTCCCACTGTTGCCGCGTACCGTCCTCTTCGTAAATCGTTTTGTCCATCCACAGGGTGGCCGCGCTCTGCTGGCGTTTTTTATTTAACTCGCGGGCATTCGCCAGCTCTTTATCCCAGTCAGGGATAATGTGGGTGGCTGGCTGCGGCGGCCAGGTCTGAACCGTCTGGGGCCTAATGTTGAGCAGTGACAGCCAGTCGTTTTTTATCATGGTACAGACATTCGCAAACTGGAAGCTCAGCTCGTCCCAGATCAGATCGGGATGCCAGCCAAAGACGCGCATTTGGCCAAAGGTTAAATGGCTTATTTCTTTACTATCAATATGCTTTAAATAATTAACCAGCAGCGGGCGCGCCTGCGGATCCTTCATCAGTGGATTAAAAATAGAGCCGGGGAAATTATCGGCATAAATAGCCGGTGGCAGCCCTTTTGAGTAAAAGCTGTCAGGCGCCAGCAGCAAAACAACTTTACTGTTTGCGTTAAGGCTATTTTTAAAGCGTGAGAATAGTAAAAATTGCGTTTCATCATCGACAAACGCATCGCCATACGCCACGACGGGTTTGTGTAATTGCTTATTAAAGTAATTATATACAGCGTAATGTTCATCTTCTGAGGTGGCAACCTCAGACGCGCCAATGAAGAAAATAGCATTCCCTTCTAAGGCATGAGAAATAGTGGCAATTTTTTCCGCCTGTTCTTTAGGCGTGCCCGCCATTGATTTAATCAGCGGCTGGAAGGTGAGCGGCGGATCGAAACTCGTCACCAGCGGGTGAACACAGAGAAACAAAATGGCCAGCGTCGCCATCAGGATATGTAAGCAAAGCGAATTTTTGATTTTCATCATCAACCAGTAACACTGCATGGCAGTAATTTCTAAATCTGTGGCTACTCAGATTTATAACAATTACACAACAAATGACCGTTTATTTTTGTGGCATTCTATACCAGAGCGTTTTAAAACGATGAGCGTTGCTATGTTACGGTATGTACAAGGTCGCGGAGAGTGATGTGAAGTCAGCGTTTGGGTGACTTTTTGCGCAGTCAAACGCCTGTGGGGAAAAATAGAAAAATTCCTGCTTTACAAGGCGCTAATAGATGTTTATAGTGCGCCTCACTTTGGAAGCGTGGCCGAGCGGTTGAAGGCACCGGTCTTGAAAACCGGCGACCCGAAAGGGTTCTAGAGTTCGAATCTCTACGCTTCCGCCAAATTCGAAAACCCTGCGATAGCAATATCGCAGGGTTTTTTCGTTTTACAGCCCAATCACCAGCTCCCCGGAATGGCTTCGCGAACAGCACAGCGCCACCTGCTGGTTCGTCGCACTTTTTTCCGCCTCCGACTGCACGCTATCCCGGTGATCCACCACGCCGTCAATCACCGGCGTCAGGCACGCGCCGCAGATCCCCATTTCGCATGACAGCGGAATGTCCACCCCGTTTTCCTGTAATACCTGGGCAATGGTCTTATCCGCAGGCACCGGCCAGCGCTCACCGGTGGAGGCCAGTTTGACCGTGAAAATCTCCCCGGTTTCACCGCCTGCGGCGGGCGCAACGGGTTGAAACGCCTCGCTGTGAAGGTGGGCGTCATCCCATCCCTTTGCAGTGGCGACCTCACACACTTTTTCCATAAATCCTGCCGGTCCGCATATCCAGGCGTGAAGCCCCGCCTCGGGCGCGGGGAGATGATCTGCCAGCGTTATGCGCGGGCTGGCGGTATGAATGAGGCACTCGTCGAACCGGGAGAGTTCACGCGTAAACGCCGCGCTTTCGCGGTTTCTGACGTAGTAGTGCAGCGTGAATGGCGTTCCGGTTGCCTTCAGCTGCAGGGCCATCGCATACAGCGGTGTAATGCCAATGCCCGCCGCCAGCAGCAAAACCCGCTCTGCCTGCTGAAGCGGAAACAGGTTGCGCGGGGCCGATATCATCAGCTTCTGCCCGGGACGCAGCGTCTCGTGAACGTAGCGCGACCCGCCGCGCGAGGCGGTTTCACGCCCCACGCAAATAAGATAGCTCTCGTCCCCACATGCCCCGGTCAGTGAATACTGGCGCACCACGCCGCAGGGCAGGTGGACATCAACGTGCGCGCCGGCCTGCCACGCCGGGAGCGCTTCGCCGTTTTCAGCCACCAGCCTGACGGCGAGGCTTTTGTCGCCCTCGCGCCACAGCCCGTCAACAATTACGCTCAGCATATCGGCCTCCGTCATACCAGGAAAAATTCGCCAAAGCCCATCTTCTTCAGCCCCCGACGGTAGGCAATTGAGCTTTTATCTGCGGGAATATGGGCTTCCAGCGTCAGATCCAGCGGCAGGCTTTCCGGGCGCTGGGTTTCGACCATCAGGCGATCCTCTTCAAAAATGCGCAGGTTAAAGGCATGCACATCCTCCACCGGAATATGCAGGTCAAAGTTGCGGGCGATAGGGGCGAACATGCGGGTCACGCGCGACGACACGGGCGACGCGGCGTTCATGATCACCAGCCGCGATTCACCCGGAAAATGAATCGTCAGGGTAGCGGTAAACGGCAGGTGCATTTCAAAATGGCGCAGCCACTGGAACCCTTCTGGTGCCTGCACGGGTGAACTGGCGGGATAGTTGCTCACGGAGCTCCAGTAATCCGCCACGAAGCCGAACGGCGTCTCCTGCGGCTGATAGGCAGGTACAAGCTGATTATTGGGGTCGGCAAAGGTATCGGTGTGGATCCACGCAAAGTGCGCTACGTCCAGAAACCCCTCCACCTGACGCCCGGCGAAGCCGTTCACCTCAAACGCCGGGCAGTTGATCTGCTGAAATCCGTCGTCATCCCAGTGCGGCATGGTGGGCAGCGGCGCGGGGTTTTCCGGATCAAAGGCCAGGCAGGTCCAGATCAGCCCGAACCGCTCCTCCACGGCGTAGTTAATCAGGTTCAGCTTCGCCGGAACGGGCTGGTCGGGGCTGGACGGAATACGGTTGCAGCGCCCGTCCTCCCCAAAGCGTAAACCATGATAGGGGCAGATAATCCCGTGCTCATCGTGAAAGCCGAGCGTCAGCGGCACGCCGCGGTGCGGGCAAACGTCACGGGCGACCACAACCTGCTCGTTTATCCGATAAATCACCAGCTGTTCATCCAGCAGCGTCGCTTTGACCGGCGCCGGACCGACGTCGCAGGCGCGCGCGACCGGATGCCAGCATTTCGCCAGACGCAGCCAGTCTTCTGGCTCAAACGTGCAGTGGGCGGGTGGAGTCGGTTCTCTTTTCATCGTTGTCCCTCTTGCGTTCAGCCTAACGGGCCGCCCTGAATGGTCTCGCACAGACCGTTGATGATGCGCTCTCCGGTCTCTTCGCTAAGCTCCTGATACCAGGCCTGCGTCAGCGCCATGTCTTTCCCGTGGGTGACGTCGCAGCGCTTACGCGCCTTCAGGACCAGGTCGCGCACCCGGTCGCAGCGCAGCGCCTCGTACTGCCGCAGCGCCAGCGTAATATTATGGTTTTCACGCAGGCATTCCCCCAGCACTACGGCATCTTCCATCGCCGCGCAGCCGCCCTGGCCGATATCCGGCGTGGTGCTGTGCGCGGCGTCGCCGAGCAGCGCGACGTTGCCGCGCACCAGGCTGTCGAACGGCTCGATATCGTGGATTTCGATGCGGTTGGTCGTTTCAGGATCCAGCGCCGCGATAAGCTTCTGCACCGGCGGCGCCCAGCCGCGGAAGTAGCCCGTGAGATCGGCACGCAGGGTGGTGCGATCTTCCGCCAGGCCTGCGGGCAGCGGCACGTCAAAAAAGAAGTAGAAGCGTCCGCCGGAGACGGGCATCAGCGACACGCGTTTGCCTTCGCCAACGAAGGTGGTCCACTGGTGCGCCGGGGCAATCTCTTCGTCAATCTTCACCAGCCCGTTCCAGTTTACGTACCCGGCGTATCGGCGCTCCGGGGTATACCCCAGCACATACGGGCGAACCGCCGAGTGGCTGCCGTCGGCGGCAATCAGAAAATCGCCGGTTGCCGTGGTGCCATCGGTGAAGGTGACGTTCACGCCCGCGTCGTCTTCATGGACGTGTTCCACGCGCTTGCCGAACTGCACCCCGTCGCGCCCCCAGAAGTCCAGCATTTCGCGCTGGAGTTCAGCGCGCGAGACGGGGCAGGGACGCCCGCCGGTACGCTCAACCAGCGGGGCAAGGCTAAAGCGGGTCAGAGTCTCGCCGCGCCGGTAATCCTTGTAGGCCATAAAACGCATCGGCCCGCCCCAGGTCTCGATGATGTCGCCCATGCCGAGGTGCTGCATGCATTTCACGCCGTTAGGCCAGATGGAGATGGCCGCCCCGACGGGCCTGATCTCCTTCACGGCTTCAAACACGGTACAGTCGATGCCCGCTTTCTTCAGCGCCACGGCAGCGCTCAGGCCACCAATGCCCGCGCCAATCACGATTGCTTTCATGCTTCTCTCCTTTTGCAGGGTGTAAAGACATTCAGCAATTTGCGTACCAGGCTGCAGCATGGCGAAAACGGCGTTGTGAGGGAGACGTTTGCACTGCTAAGGTGCGTAAACGCGGTGAGCGTGCCTTTTTATGAATCAAAAATTTCCAGTTGAGCTATACGGAATCGACTGTTTCACGCCCGCGTTCAGGGTGGCGTGGTTTGTGCAATAGCCTGGAGAAGGATAACAAAGGAGACACTATGATCGCACTGCACGACTTCAATCAGCTTCCTGAGAAAGATGCTCTTACGCTGCTTCTGCCCTGCGTGGCGATACCCGGCTGGGCCGACGCGCTGGCTCTGGGGCGGCCATACGCCAGCCGGGACGAATTACTCAGTACGGCAAACGCGCTGACGCAAAACTGGGACGAAGCGGAGCTGGCGCAGGCCCTGAGCGCCCATCCGCGCATCGGGGAAAAGCCCGCGGGTTCAGCGGCGGAGGCGGCGCTGTCGCGTCAGGAGCAGGGCGCTGTGAACGATCGCGATGGCGCCCTTGCCCAGGCGCTGCGCGAGGGGAATGCCCGCTACGAGGCCCGCTTCGGACGCGTGTTTCTGATCCGCGCGAAGGGTCGCAGCGGCGAGGAGATATTGCGGGCCCTGCACGCGCGGCTGGAGAACAGCGACGCGCAGGAAATCCGTGCCGCGCTGGAACAGCTGCGGGAAATTACGCTGCTTCGGCTGGAAGGAGTTATTAGCGAATGAGCACACTCAGCACCCATATTCTCGATATCTCTACGGGCAAGCCCGCAGAGGGCGTAACGGTTCATCTGCAACAGGACGGAAAGACGCTGGCGACGGGCGTGACCAACGCGCAGGGGCGCATCGCCGCGTTCGTTGCCTCTCTGCCCGCGGGCCGCTATCGGCTGGTGGCGGAGATCGGGGCGTGGTTTAGCGATACCGGCCGGGAGACAATCTACCCCTGTGCGCAAATTGATTTTGTGACGGGAGAAACGGCAGACGAGCATTTCCATCTGCCGTTTGTGATTGCCCCCGGCGGGTGGTCAACCTACCGGGGCAGTTGACCACACCCGCTCGCCGTTAACCCAGGTCTCGCTGATGTTGCGCTCGTCTCCGAGGGTCATCAGCACAAAAAGCTGCTCGTAGATATCCTGACAGCGGCGATTGCGCAGGCGCTGCAGCGGCGTCACGTCGGGATCGATGACCACAAAATCCGCCTCTTTGCCGGTTGTGAAGTTGCCAATCTTATCGTCCAGCCGGAGGGCGTGCGCGCCGCCCAGCGTGGCGTGATAAAACGCCTCGCTGGCGCGCAGGCGGTAGCTCTGAAGCTGGCCGACCTTGTAGGCTTCCCCCAGCGTGCGCAGCATGCTGAAGGTCGTGCCCGCCCCAACGTCGGTGCCGATGCCCATCCGCACCCTGTGCTGCCAGCAGGCGGGGAGGCGAAACAGCCCGCTGCCGAGAAACAGGTTAGAGGTGGGGCAAAACGCCACCGCCGAGCCGGTGTCATGCAGGCACTGCCACTCGCTGTGGTGCAGATGGATCGCGTGGGCAAACACGCTGCGCTCGCCGGTCAGGCCGTAGTGGTGATACACGTCCAGATAGCGCTCGTGCTCCGGCCAGAGGTCGCTTACCCAGGCCACTTCGTTGGGGTTTTCGCTCAGATGGGTCTGCAGCCAGGTGTCCGGGAACTCCTCTCTGAGCAGGCTGACCGCCGCAAGCAGCTCGGGGGATGACGTCGGGGCAAAGCGCGGCGTAATGGCATAGCCCAGCCGTCCCCGATGGTGCCAGCGCTGGATTAGCGCCCGCGTCTGCCGGTAGCTCTGCTTCGCGTCTTCGCTCAGGTAGTCCGGCGCGTGTCTGTCCATCATCACCTTTCCGGCGATAAGGCGCATGTTGAGGCGCAGGGCCTCGGTAAACAGCGCCTCGACCGATTCAGGATGCAGCGTGCAAAATACCAGCGCGGTGGTAGTGCCGTTGCTCACCAGCTGCTGTATGAAAAATTCGGCGATCTCTTTCGCGTAGGCCTCATCGGCAAACTGGCTCTCCACCGGGAAGGTGTAGGTAGTCAGCCACTCCAGCAGCTGTTCGCCAAAGGCGCCGATCATCTCCGTTTGCGGGTAATGGACGTGGGTGTCGACAAAACCGGGCAGAAGCAGCCTGCCGCGCAGGTCGGTGTAGCCCTTGTGGGGGTCAAGATACTGCTCGCCCTCCTGCCACGGCATCTGCGCCAGAATTTTTCCGCTCTGTATAAACAGCAGCCCGTCCTCAAGGTAGCGCGCGTGTTGAGCAATGGCGTCTGCGCTGTCGCAGACCCGGGCAATATCAAAAAATGCACCGCGTATCGCAGTCTGGTATTCCATCATGGTTCCTGCCTTCGTGTTTGCGTAGCGGGGGGTGAGAAGGCTCAGCAAGAACGGTGCCAGAATGAAAGGGCCGCAGATAAGCTGCGGCCGGAGGGAGGGGGTTACTCTTTTTGCGTTGCCACGCGGGAGCTGAACGACGTCGCACCCGCCGTCTCTCGATCTTCCCGCGCCAGCCAGCGGTAGGTCACGCCGCCGAGGAAGACGCCGATAAACCAGCTGAAGTTCGCCACCTCATGCAGGGCCGGGATAAAGCTAATCACCAGGCCCACGGCAACGGACGGGATCAGCGCGCCAATGGCTTTCGGGTTAAAGCCGTTGCGGTACCAGTATTTGCCCTTTGGCGTGTCGTCGAACAGATCGTCAACCGACACCTTGCCGCGCTTAATCAGGTAGAAGTCGGCAATCAGAATGCCGAACAGCGGGCCGATGAACGCCCCGAGCACGTCCAGGGTGTAGTGGATAAGCTCCGGCGAGTTGAACAGGTTCCACGGGGTGAGCAGGATCGAGCCGACGGCGGCAATCATCCCTCCGGTGCGGAAGCTGATTTTCTGCGGCGAGCAGTTAGAGAAATCAAACGCCGGCGAGACGAAGTTTGCCACGATGTTGATCCCTATGGTGGCGGTGATCATCGTCAGCAGGCCAATCGCCACGGCCAGATCGTTGCCCACGCGGCTGACGGTCTCAATCGGGTCAGTGATCATGCGGCCAAACAGCGACTGGGTGCCGGAGACAATCACTACGGTGACGATGGAGAACAGCAGGAAGTTAAACGGCAGGCCCCAGCGGTTGCCGCGGCGGATCTCGCCCATGCTTTTGCCGTAGCGGGAGAAGTCGCCAAAGTTGAGCAGCGGGCCGGAGAAGTAGGAGACCACCAGCGCGGTCGCGGTGATCATCTGCCAGGTCTGCTCGCCCGCGCTCAGGGATTTGCTGGCGAGGGTAAAGGAGATCCCGTCAAAACCGGTCTTGTATACAATCCAGCCTGCGAGGGCAAGCATCACTACGTAGACCGCCGGACCGGCGATATCAATAAAGCGCTTGATGGCGGTCATGCCGTGCCAGAAGACCATCGCCTGCAGGACCCACATAATAGCGAAGCAGATCCAGCCCAGATGAGACAGGCCCAGGAACGCGCCGGCGGTGAGCGAAGAGAGCGATGGCCAGAACTTCAGCGCCACCAGCATCAGGGCGTTGGCGGCCAGATAGGTCTGAATCCCGTACCACGCAAAAGCGATCAGCCCGCGGATCACCGCCGGAATATTGGCCCCGAAGACGCCGAACGCCTGACGGCTGATCACCGCATAGGGCACGCCCGCCATCTGGCTCGGTTTGGCCACCAGATTGGCGCACAGCTGCACGATGCAAATCCCCACCAGCAGGCAGAGCAGCACCTGCCAGCTTGCCAGCCCGAGCGTAAAGAAGCTCGCGGCGACAACATAACCCCCCATGCTGTGAACGTCCGACATCCAGAACGAAAAGATGTTGTACCAGCTCCAGTTCTGGTCACGCGTCGGTGCCAGATCCTCATTGCAAAGACGTGGGCTGTAAACCGCACCGGAATCAGCGGCCGTACCTTGCTGTGCGTTTTGACTGTTTGGCATGAAACCTGCTCCTGTGAATGAAAACCCGTTAAGCGGGAGTGCAAATGGTGTTGCAGGATCCAGGCCAAAATAATAAATCTTGTATGCAATATTTTATTTTTATGTATACGATTCGATAACGAAGAGTAAAAGACGGAGTGGTGAATGAACAACATAAACGCCCTGCAGACCGCGCCAGACCTGCATGACAAAGACGAATCGATCTTTCAGGCGCTGATGACCGCGATTGTCGAACATCAGCTGCTGCCGGGGAGCAAATTGCCGGAAGAGGCGCTGGCCGAGGTGTTTGGCGTAAGCCGCACGGGCATCCGAAAGGTGCTTCAACGACTCGCCGCTGTGCAAATGGTCACCCTGACGCCCAAGCGTGGTGCACACGTCGCCAGCCCGACGGTGGAAGAGTCGCGACACATCTTTCGCACCCGCGCGCTGCTGGAGGTCGCTAACCTTCCGGACGTGCTGGCGCACTGCCAGCCGCCGCACCTTGCCGCGCTGGAGACCATTATTCGCCAGGAGCAGCAGGCGCACGAGGCCTATGACGGCCCGGCGGCGATTCGCCACTCCGCCAATTTCCACATTCAGCTGCAGGCCATATCCGGCAACCAGGTGCTCACTGAGATGGTGACCGGCCTGAGCCAGCGTTCTTCGCTGGTGATTGCCGCCTGGGGCGCGCCGTGGCGTCAGGGCTGCCGCTGCAACGATCACGAACAGCTTGTGGATCTGCTGCGCCAGAAGGCGCTCCAGCCGCTGAGCGATGCATTAATGCACCATTTTGAACATATCGTCGCCAGCCTCTGCTTCGAGCGGGCGGGCGAGTGCCTGCCTGATTTTGCCCGGCTGTTTGCCGGCCACAAGGAGTCGTAATGTCTGTCTGTATACAAGTGATCAACCCCAACACCAGCCTCGCCATGACGGAAACCATCGGCGCGGCGGCGCGCGCGGTGGCGGCGCCGGGGACGGAGATCCTCTCGGTCTGCCCGAGCGCGGGCTTGCCGTCTATAGAAGGCCACTTTGATGAGGCCATCGCCGCCGTCGGTGTCCTGGAACAGATCAAAAAAGGCAGGGAACAGGGCGTGTCGGGTCACGTGATTGCCTGCTTTGGCGATCCGGGCCTGCTGGCGGCGCGCGAGCTGGCCCAGGGGCCGGTTATCGGCATTGCCGAAGCCGCGATGCACATGGCGACGCTGGTGGCGACGCGTTTTTCGGTGGTTACCACGCTGCCGCGCACGCTGATTATTGCCCGTCATCTGTTGCACCAGTATGGCTTTCAGGACCATTGCGCGGCGCTGCACGCCATCGACCTTCCGGTGCTCGCGCTGGAGGACGGCAGCGGTCTGGCGCAGGAAAAAGTGCGCGCGCGTTGTATACAGGCGCTGAAAGAGGATGGCTGTGGCGCCATCGTGCTGGGCTGCGGCGGCATGGCAACGCTGGCGCAGGAGCTGACCCGTGAACTGCGCGTGCCGGTCATCGACGGCGTCAGCGCGGCGGTGAAGATGGTGGAATCGCTGGTAGCGCTGGGGCTGTCGACCAGCAAGCACGGGGATCTGGCGTTCCCGGAGAAAAAACCGTTAAGCGGGCATTTTCAGGCATTGAATCCATTTTAATTTTTGGGGGTGGCAATGGGGCTTTTTGAACAGGATTATCCGCGGGATCTGCGCGGCTACGCGGGCAACCCGCCGCACGCACGGTGGCCTAATCAGGCGCGCATCGCCGTGCAGTTTGTGCTCAACTATGAGGAAGGGGCGGAAAACCACGTTCTGCACGGCGATGCCGGATCCGAGCAGTTCCTGTCGGACATTATCGGCGCGGCCAGCTACCCGGATAAGCACATGTCGATGGACTCCCTCTACGAATACGGCAGCCGCGCCGGGTTCTGGCGGATCCACAATGAATTTCAAAAGCGCGGCCTGCCGCTGACGGTCTTTGGCGTGGCGATGGCGCTGGCGCGACACCCGGAGATCGTTGAGGCGATCAAAGCCGCGGATTACGACGTGGTCAGCCACGGCTGGCGCTGGATCCACTATCAAAACATGGACATCAGCCAGGAGCGCGAACACCTGCATAAGGCGGTGCACGTTCTGACCGACCTGTTCGGCAAGCCGCCAGCTGGCTGGTACACCGGACGAGACAGCCCCAACACGCGCCAGCTGGTGGTGGAGCACGGCGGTTTTGACTACGACAGCGACTACTACGGCGACGATTTGCCCTTCTGGACGGAAGTGGCCTGCAGCGACGGCTCCCGTAAACCGCACCTGATCGTGCCGTATACGCTGGATACGAACGACATGCGCTTTGCGACCGCGCAGGGGTTTAACACCGCCGAGCAGTTTTATACGTATCTGAAGGACAGTTTTGACGTGCTGTACGAAGAGGGAGAAAGCGCGCCGAAGATGATGTCCATCGGCATGCACTGTCGCCTGCTGGGCAGACCGGGGCGTTTTCGCGCGCTGCAGAAGTTCCTGGATTATGTGCAGCAGCACGAGCGGGTGTGGGTCTGTACCCGCCAGCAGATTGCCGACCACTGGCGGGAGGTGCATCCGTTTCAGAAATAACTGAGCCGTCTTTAGCCGGGTGGCGGCTGCGCCTTACCCGGCCTACGACTACGACATCAAACTCACCTGCGCCGCCACGATGCGCCATCCGTAGGCAAACCGCACCCACGTCTGCTGCTGGCGGCCAATGCGTTCCGTCCCCTCGCGGGTAAACTCGGTGCTGCACACGGCATAATCCTCCCCGAAGGTGGTAATCACTGTGTGGCGCAGCGTCCGCTGCAGCCCGGCGGCGGGGCGCGCCGCCCGAAAGGCGCGGATTTCATCAATCCCGTACAGGTTTTCACCCGCTCCGAGACGCACCGTGCTTTTGTCGTGCCAGAACAGCTCGTCCAGCACCGCAACGTTGTTGCTCACCAGCGCGTCCTCATAGCGGTAAAACGCGGCGGTCACCTCGGCAACCACCCACGGGAGGTTAATGTCATCGTGATTCATCATGCTGCTATCTCCGCCGGGCGGGCATCGGTGATGCCGTTCTCTTCCAGAACCCGCGCGACGCGCAGGCAGGCCTGCTCGTTAAACGGCGCGGCAATCAGCTGCAGGCCGATAGGCGCACCCTGCGCGGTGCGCAGGGGAACGGTGGTCACGGGCAGGCCCAAAAACGAAATCGGCTGGGTCAGCATCCCCATGCTGGCGCGAATGGGGAGCGGCTGGCCGTTAATATCCATGGTCTGCTCACCCGCCAGCGTGGCGCTGCGCGGAGTGGCCGGGGCGATCAGCACGTCGGCCTGCGCGAACAGGGTTTTGAACGCCTGCCGGGCGTGAGCGCGAAACCGCTGGGCCTGAATATACCAGGCGGAGGGGATCATCGCCCCGGCGAGCAGCCGTTCGCGAGAGTGCGGCTCAAAACGCGCCGGTTCATGGCGAAGCGCGGGCAGGTACTGATTTCCCCCTTCGGATGCGCTGATGATAAACGCAGCGGAACGCGCCAGCTCGGCGTCAGGGAACTGCAGCTCATCCTGCACGTCGAGCGCCTTCGCCACCCGCGCCACGGCGGCTCTGGCGTCTGCGTCGCACCAGGTGGTGAAATAGCCGCCGAGCACCGCGCAGCGCAGGCCATCAAGCCCGCGATCGAGCAGGGGGCGCGTCTGTTCCCGGGAGCACTCGGCCTGAAAACCGTCGCTGGTATCCCGTCCCTGCAGCGCGTCATACACGGACGCCAGGTCGCACACGCGGCGGGCGAAGGGGCCGATATGATCCAGGCTCGCGACAAACGGATGGCTGCCGGATCGCGACAGGCGGCCAAAGGTGGGCTTCAGGCCATAGATACCGCACAGGGAGGCCGGAACGCGAATCGAGCCGTTGGTGTCGGTGCCGAGCGAAAAGTGCACCAGCCCGGCGGCCACCGCGGCGGCTGAACCGCCGGACGACCCGCCCGCAATGCGCGTCAGGTCGTGCGGGTTACGCGTCGTGCCGTAGTGGCTGTTCTCGGTGGTAAAGCCGTAGGCGTAGGCGTCCATATTGACCATCCCTGTCAGCAGCCCGCCCGCGCTGCGCAGCTGGCGCACCGCAAAACTGTCAGCGGCGGCGGCAGGGCGCTGGCTGAACAATTCGGCTCCGGCGAGGGTGGTATGACCGGCAACGTCGAACAGATTTTTTACCGCGTAGGGCACGCCCGCCAGCGGCGGCAGGGGGCGCTTTTCCCGTCGCAGGGTATCGATATTGTCGGCCTCGGCGAGCATGCGTGCTTCCGTCACGGCGGTCCAGGCGCCGATCTGCGGGTTAACGCGCGCAATCCCCTCCAGCGTCTGTCGGGCGATCTCGCGAGCGCTCAGCTCCCCCGCGCTCAGCGCCTGCTGGATCGCGCTGATACTCATCTCGTGTAGCGTCATGCTTTATACACTCCTGCAATCTCCAGACGGTCGTCGAGCGGCAGCGCCATCAGCGGGGCGGCCATGGTGGCTATGCGGCTGAACTGCACCTGCAGCTCGGCGCGGCGGGCGTCATCCAGCGTCACGCCGAGTACAGTTTCCATTTGCGCCAGGTATGCCTGCCAGTCGGGTTGGTGTGTCGTCATTTTTTTTCTCCTCAGAATCCGGCGGCCGCGCCGTTGCTGCGCGGGTCAAATGCCCCTTCGAACAGCCCGTTGGGGTGGCGGACAATCGCGCCCGCGTGGCCCATGGCTTCACTAAAGTCAGGGAAAAGCTCCACCTCGTGACCGAGTGCCCGCAGGCGCACGACCGTCTCGGGTGAAAAACGTCCTTCAAGCTTTAGGGTGTCCGAGGTTTGTCCCCAGGTGCGCCCCAGCAGCCAGCGCGGGCGGGAAATGCTCTCCTGTAAAGGCACGCCCTGAATCGCATAGCGGGTAAAGAGCGCGGCCTGGGTCTGCGGCTGTCCGTCGCCGCCCATCGATCCGTAGACCATCACGCGCCCGTCCTTCAGACGCGCCGCCGCCGGGTTCAGGGTGTGGAACGGCTGTTTGCCCGGCGCGAGGGCCAGAAGATGGGCGGGATCGAGGCTGAAGGATGCGCCCCGGTTCTGCCAGACGATGCCGGTATCGGGCAGGACAACGCCGCTGCCGAACTCGTGATAGATACTCTGGATAAACGACACGGCAAGCCCGCTGCTGTCCATCACCCCCATCCACACCGTATCGCCGGGGCCTTTTCCGGTACCCCACGGCGCGGCGCGGCCGTCGTCAACCCTGTCGGCAAGCGCCTGCAGGGCGGCGGGATCCAGCAGATCCTGAATATCGGTTTTCAGCTCGCGCGGGTCGGTGATGTGGGCATCACGCAGGCCAAAGGCCAGCTTGGTGGCTTCAACGATGCGGTGAAGGGTTTCGGCGTCGTCGGCCTCCGCCATGTTCAGGCGGTCGGTGATGCCGAGTATCGCCAGCGAGACCAGCCCCTGCGTCGGCGGAGCGTGGTTAAAGACCTCCCCCTGCTGATGCTGCAGCTTCAGCGGCGCGGTGCGCCGGGCTGCGTGGGCGTGTAAATCGGCCAGCGTAACGGGCAGGCCCAGCGTCTCCATGCCGTGCGCCAGGACTTCCGCTAGCGGGCCGCGATAAAAACTGTCCAGACCGTCTTCCGCCAGGCGCCTCAGGGTTGTAGCCATGGCGGGCTGGTAAAAGCGGCTCCCGGCCTGCGGCGGCTTGCCGTCGACCAGCCAGGTTTCCGCGAAGCCCGGCACATCCTTCAGCTCGTCGAACTTGCTGGCGGTGGCGTGAGCCTGAGAGGCCGTGACCGGCGTGCCGTTCTGCGCGTAGTCAATGGCGTCGGCCAGCAGGCGGGCCAGCGGCAGCGACTTGCCGGTCATCTCACGGGAAACCTTCAGCGCCTCGTCCCAGCCGCTGACCGTGCCGGCGACGGTTAGCGCCGCCTGCGGTCCGCGATGGGGGATCTGCGTGAGCCCGTCGTAGGCGGCCAGCGTCGCGTGCGATCCTGCCGCGCCGCTGGCGTCAATGGCGATGGGGTCGCCTTCCGGCGGTACGATAAGCCAGAAGCCATCGCCGCCCAGCCCGTTCATATGCGGGTAAACCACGGCGATGGTGGCCGCCGCCGCGACCATCGCTTCTATCGCACTGCCGCCTTCGCGTAGCACCGCCAGCGCGCTCTGGCTGGCGAGGTGGTGGGGCGCAACCGCCATACCGTGTGTGGAGACATTACTTTGCATAAAGAGTCCTCGTAACCCTGAAAGTCACAAGGCGCTGCAAAAGCTGTTCCAGTTCTGAAAGAAAAGTTTCAGTAAACTGGCACGTATAATGAAAGGTAGAATGAAAACCAAAATGTGATGAAACAAAAGTTACAGAGGCGCTATGGAACAACTGGATGAACGTCTGAAAGCACAATACCCGTCGCTGTCGCCGCAGGAGCAGCGGGTGGCGGACTTTATTTTTGATCATTTTGACGATCTCATTAGCTACAACAGCGCCGAGCTGGCGCAGCTGAGCGGGGTATCGAAAGCCACGGTGAGCCGTCTGTTTAAGCGTCTGGGCTATGAGAAATATAAAGACATGCGCGAAGAGCTGCGCACCCTGCGCCAGAGCGGGATGCCGCTCACCGATAATCGCGACGCGGTGCAGGGCAACACGCTGCTGGCACGCCACTACAAGCAGGAGATGGCGAACCTGACCCAGTGGGTCAATGCCCTCGACGCGCAGCAGTTTGCCGACGCCATGGCCTGCATGGTGAAGGCGCGGCGCATCGTTATTATCGGCATGCGTAACGCCTATCCGGCGGCGCTCCACCTGCGCCAGCAGCTGCTGCAGGCGCGCGGTCAGGTGCTGGTCCTGCCGCAGCCGGGGCAGAGCCTGAGCGAGGAGCTGGTGGACTTAACGCCGGACGATCTGGTGGTCATGATGGCCTTCCGCCGCCGTCCGCGCATTATCCGCCCGCTGATGCAGCAGCTTCAGAGCAGCGGTATTCCGGTGCTGCTGATGTGCGAGCCGCAGGCCCACAGCCTGTTTCCGCTCGCCAGCTGGCAGCTCTGCGCCCCGCTGGACAGCGTCTCGGCCTATGACAGCTATTCCTCGGTTAACAGTCTGATCAACCTGCTGGCGAACGCCTTCCTGCATGAGATCCTCGATAAAGGCCGTCCGCGCATTCACGAGATTGCCTCCCTCTATCAGCAGCTGGACGAGCTCGAACAGCGATAATGGGGCATCAGGCTGGTGCTTTGCATTAAAATGGTGCGTAATGGCGGGGCGAAAATGGAGAGCATTTTCGCCCCGCCCGCGTTTTATAAGGCTTTAAAAGAATATTTCCCGCTTCGCCTTATCTGGCACATTAGTTGCAAAATCACATTCAAAGAATCTTTTGTTTCATGTTAACGTTACGGGGAAGCACCATGAAAAAATTGTTGATTGCACTGGCCGGGGCAGCATGCCTCTTCACTCAGCTGCCGGCAAAGGCTGACCAGCTACAGGATATCGAGAAGCGCGGCACTATCCGTATTGCCGTTCCGCAGGACTTCCCGCCGTTTGGCTCGGTGGGGACCGATCTGCAGCCGCAGGGGTACGACATCGATATGGCGCGCTATCTCGCTAAACAGATGAAGCTCAAGCTGCAGCTGGTGCCGGTGACCAGCGCCAACCGCGTGCCGTACCTGCAAACCGATAAGGTGGACCTGGTCATTTCCAGCCTCGGTAAAAACCCGGAGCGCGAGAAGGTAATCGACTTCAGCCGCGCCTACGCGCCGTTCTTCCTTGGCGTGTTTGGTCCAAAAGGGGCCGAGCTGAAGGACGCCGCCGCGCTGAGCGGAAAAACCATCGGCGTGACGCGCGGGGCGGTGGAGGACATGGTGCTGACCGGACTGGCGCCGAAAGACGCGGACGTGAAGCGCTACGAAGACAATAACACCACGCTCTCCGCTTACCTGTCGGGGCAGGTGCAGTACGTGGCAACCGGTAACCTCGTGGTGGCGGCCATTTCGCGCCAGAACGCGGATAAAGCCCCGGTGCCGAGCTTTATGCTGAAAGATTCGCCGTGCTTTATTGGCCTGAAGAAAAACGAACCGGCCCTGAAGGCAAAAGTGGATGCGCTGATTGAGCAGGGCATCAAGGACGGCACGCTGAACGGCCTGTCTGAGCAATGGCTGAAGGCCCCGCTGCCGGCAAACCTTGGCGCCTGAGCCGATGACTGAGCAACTTGATTTCTCCGCGCTCTGGCCGCACTGGCCGGAGCTGCTGGCAGGGCTGTGGGTCACCGTTCAGCTGACGGTGATGGCGACCGTCGGCGGGCTGGCGATAGGGATTTTCGGGGCGGCGATCCGCAGCGGACGCACGACCTGGTTCAGCCGGATCTGGGGCGGCTACGTGGAGATCATCCGCAACACGCCGTTTGTGGTACAGCTGTTTTTCATTGTCTTCGGCCTGCCAAATCTTGGCCTGAAGATGACGGCGGGGGAAGCGGCGCTGCTGGCCATGGTGGTAAACCTGGGCGCCTACAGCACCGAGATTATCCGCGCGGGCATTCAGGTCACGCCGAAAGGGCAGTGGGAAGCCGGACGCGTGCTGGGGCTCACCCGCCTGCAGACCTTTATTCGCGTGGTGCTGCCGCCCGCGCTGCAGCGCATTTACCCGGCGCTGGTGAGCCAGTGCATCATCGTGATGCTCGGCTCGTCGGTGGTGTCGCAGGTCTCCTATGAAGAGCTGACCTTCGCCGCCAACCTGATCCAGTCCAGAACGTTTTTGAGCTTTGAGGTTTATCTGGTGACAACCGGGATTTACCTGGCGCTGTCGATAACTCTGCGCCAGCTGATGATGGCGGCAGGACGCAAATGGCTGGGGGTGCAGGCATGATGACCACCTTTACCGACTGGGACATTATTCGCAACCTGCTGCTGGCCGGACGCTGGACGGTGCTGCTGTCGCTGGTGGCGTTCGTCGGCGGGGCGGTGGTAACCCTGCCGCTCCTGCTGCTGCGCCTGACGGGCGGGCGCACGGTGAAGCGCATTATCCGCGGCTATATTGAGCTGTTTCAGGGCACGCCGCTGCTGATGCAGCTGTTCCTGGCCTTCTTCGGCGTGGCGCTGTTCGGCATCGACGTCTCGCCGTGGACCGCCGCCTCGCTGGCGCTGACGTTTTACACCAGCGCGTTTCTGCTCGATATCTGGAACGGCTGCATTCGCGCTTTACCGAAGGGGCAGTGGGAAGCGTCGCGCTGCCTGGGGCTGACCTTCGGCCAGACCCTGTTTCGCGTCGTCGCCCCGCAGGCGCTGCGCATCGGCATCGCGCCGACGGTCGGCTTTGCAGTGCAGGTGATCAAAGGCACCGCGCTGGCGTCGATTATCGGCTTTATCGAGCTGACCAAGGCCGGGACGATGCTGACCAACGTGACGTATCAGCCGTTTAAGGTCTTTGCGCTGGTGGCGCTCGGCTACTTTATTCTGTGTTATCCGCTGTCGCGCTACAGCCGCTATCTGGAGACGAAATTCAATGCCTCTCATCACCATTAATCAGGTGCAGAAGTACTACGGCGATAACCACGTGCTCAAGGGCGTCGATCTGGATATCGACATGGGCCAGGTAATCTCCATTATCGGGCGCAGCGGATCGGGCAAAAGCACGCTGCTGCGCTGCATTAACGGTCTGGAAGGCTATCAGGACGGCAGCATCAAGCTGGGCGGCATGACCATTACCGACCGGGATTCCCAGGCGCGTGAAATCAGCCGCTCGGTGGGGATGGTGTTCCAGAGCTTCAACCTGTTCCCGCACATGACGGCGCTGGAAAACGTGATGCTCGCCCCGCGTCGGGTGCTGAAGAAAAGCGCCACCGAATGCCGCGAGCTGGCGCAGCGCATGCTGGAGAAGGTTGGCCTCGGCGATCGTCTGGATTACTACCCGTCGAGCCTCTCCGGCGGCCAGCAGCAGCGCGTGGCGATTGCCCGCGCGCTGGCGATGTCGCCGAAAGTATTGCTCTGCGACGAGATCACCTCCGCGCTCGACCCGGAGCTGGTGGGCGAAGTGCTCAAAGTTCTGGAGCAGCTGGCGGCCGAGGGGATGACGCTCATACTGGTTACCCATGAAATGAATTTTGCCCGCGAAGTGGGCGACCGCGTGGTGTTTATGCACCAGGGGAAAGTCTGGGAGCAGGGCGACAGCAAAACGCTGTTCGCCAACCCGCAGACCACGGAACTGAAGCAGTTCATCTCCTCCGTGCGCGGCCTCAACTGATAAGGACTTAACAATGGATATCGCACACTTTCCGCAAATCAACCCGCCGCAGCGCCTGCTGATGGGGCCGGGCCCGATCAACGCCGACCCGCGCGTGCTGCGCGCCATGTCGAGCCAGCTGATCGGGCAGTACGATCCGGCCATGACCCACTACATGAACGAGGTGATGGCGCTCTATCGCGGCGTATTCCGCACCGAAAACCGCTGGACGATGCTGGTGGACGGTACCTCCCGCGCGGGGATTGAAGCCATTCTGGTCTCCGCCATCCGCCCGGGAGATAAGGTGCTGGTGCCGGTCTTTGGCCGCTTTGGCCACCTGCTGTGCGAAATTGCCCGCCGCTGCCGCGCGGAGGTGCATACCATCGAGGTGCCGTGGGGCGAGGTGTTTACCCCGGACCAGGTCGAGGATGCGATTAAGCGTATTCGTCCGCGCCTGCTGCTGACCGTGCAGGGCGACACCTCCACCACCATGCTGCAGCCGCTTGCCGAGCTGGGCGCGATCTGCCGCCGCTACGACGTGCTGTTTTACACCGATGCCACCGCGTCGCTCGGCGGTAACGCCCTGGAAACCGATGCCTGGGGGCTGGATGCCGTCTCTGCCGGGATGCAGAAATGCCTCGGCGGCCCGTCTGGCACCTCGCCGATCACCCTGAGCGCGCGCATGGAGGAGGCGATCCGCCGCCGCAAATGCGTTGAGGAAGGCATACGCACCGACGCCCACCGCGACGGCGACGAGGAGATGATCTACTCCAACTACTTCGATCTCGGCATGGTGATGGACTACTGGGGGCCGGAACGTCTTAACCACCACACCGAAGCCACCACCGCGCTGTTTGGCGCCCGCGAGTGCGCGCGTCTGATCCTGCAGGAGGGGCTGGATAACGGCATCGCTCGCCACAGGCTGCACGGCGATGCGCTGCTGAAGGGCATTCAGGCGATGGGGCTGGAGACCTTCGGTGACCTGAAGCACAAGATGAACAACGTGCTGGGGGTGGTGATCCCACAGGGCATCAACGGTGACCAGGTGCGTAAGCTGATGCTGGAGGATTTCGGGATTGAAATCGGCACCTCGTTTGGCCCGCTGCACGGCAAAGTTTGGCGCATTGGCACCATGGGCTACAACGCACGCAAGGACTGCGTGATGACCACCCTGAGCGCGCTGGAGTCGGTGCTGAACTACCTGAAATTCTCCACCACGCAGGGGGCCGCCATGCAGGCCGCGTGGGACCACTATCGCCGCGAGACGCCGCAATGAGCCCGGCGGCAGAGCGGGTGATGGCGCGCGCCGACGCGCTGGCCGCCATCAGCGAAACCCCGGACGGCCTGACGCGGGTCTATCTCTCCACGCAGCATCTGCAGGCTAACCTGCTGGTCGGCGAGTGGATGCGCCAGGCGGGCATGACCGTCTGGCAGGACAGCGTGGGCAATATCTGCGGACGCTATGAAGGCCAGCAGGAGGGGGCGCAGGCGGTGCTGCTCGGCTCGCATCTCGATACCGTGCGCAATGCCGGGCGCTACGACGGCATGCTCGGCGTGCTTGCCGCCATTGAGGTGGTGGACAGCCTGCACCAGCAGGGTGTGCATCTGGCGCAGGCCATCGAGATTGTCGGCTTTTGCGACGAAGAGGGGACCCGCTTCGGCATTACGCTGTTAGGCAGCCGGGGCATCACCGGCACCTGGCCGCAGGGCTGGCTGGAGAAAGCCGACGCCAGCGGAATCAGCGTGGCGCAGGCGATGACCCTGGTGGGGCTCGATCCTGCACGCGTGTTGCATGCCGCGCGCCGTCAGGTGGATTTCAGCGCCTATCTGGAGCTGCATATTGAGCAGGGGCCGTGCCTTGAGCAGGAGGCGCTCGCCCTGGGCGTGGTGCAAGCCATTAACGGCGCGCGTCGTCTGAACTGCCGCTTTACCGGCGAGGCCGGGCACGCGGGAACCGTGCCGATGCACCACCGCAGGGATGCGCTGGCCGCCGCCGCCGAGTGGATGGTCATCATTGAAAACGCTACCCGACAGCAGGGCGGAAACCTGGTGGCGACGGTTGGCGAACTGCGCTGCCTGCCGGGGGCGGTGAACGTGATCCCCGGCGAGGTTCAGCTCTCGCTGGATATTCGCGGCCCGCAGGATGCGCCGCTGGATCGGTTGCTTAACGAGCTGCTGGAGCATGCGCAGGCGATCGCATCGCGCCGCAATCTGGACTTCAGCGCCGAGGAGTTTTACCGCATTGCCGCCACGCCGTGCGATATCCACCTGCAAAACGTGCTGGGGGAGGCCGTCACATCGGTACAGGGGCGCTCGCTATCGCTGCCCAGCGGTGCGGGCCACGATGCGATTGCCATCGCGGAACGCTGGCCGGTCGGCATGCTGTTTGTGCGCTGCAAAGGGGGCGTCAGCCACCATCCGGCGGAATCGGTGATGGCTGAAGATGTCGCCCTGGCGATTGAGGCGTTTTCGCGAGCGGTGATCCAGCTGGCGGACCGCGTTACTCCAGCCCCAGCGTATATTGCGCGATCTTAAAGTAGATAATCAGCCCGGTACCGTCGATAAGCGTCGCAATAAACGGCGCGGAGACGACCGCCGGGTCAATGCCGCAGCGCTTGAGCACCATCGGAATGACGGACGAGACAATCGCACTCCAGAGCGTAATACACACCAGCGTCAGGCTGACGATGAGCGTAATCTCCAGCCCAATCCCCATCATCCAGGCGCGGATACACCCTGCGATACCGAGCGTGGCGGCAATCATCAGCGAGGTGGTCATCTCTTTACGCAGCACGCGGCCAACGTCGCGCAGACGGACTTCTCCCAGCGCCATGGCGCGCACCAGCGTGGAGGTGATCTGCGTCCCGCTGTTGCCGCCCGTGCCGATCAGCAGTGGAATAAAGAACGCCAGCGCGATGGCGGACTCCAGCGCCTCTTCGAAATGCTGGATCACCGAGCTGGTGTAGGCTTCTGCGACAAAAAGCAGCAGCAGCCAGACGGAGCGTTTCTTCCACAGGCTATAAGGACTGGTATCCAGATAGGGCTTCTCCAGCGGTAGCGTCGCCCCCTGAAGCTGGGCGTCTTCAGTGACGTCATCTTCCAGCAGATGGGCGATTTCGCGCTCCGTCAGGCAGCCGACGAGCTTGCCGTGGGTGACCACAGGCACCACATCCGCCCCGCCGTGCGCCAGCAGTCCGGCAACGTCGGCACGTTCATCCTCCGGTTTGACCTGCAAAAACTGCGAAATCATCAGCGGTTTCACCGGCTGGACCGTGTCGGCGGTTTGCAGCAATTTACGCACGGCAATCATGCCCGCCAGGCGACCATTGTCTTCAATAAAAATATGAGACGGAATATCGTCGTCTTTTAATTTTTCGAAGAATTGCTCGCGCGCCAGCGCCACGCATAATGAAATATCAAGGACAATAAAATCGGTATTCATATATTGCGCGACAGCGCTGTCATTGAATGCAAGGTTTTGGTTGTGAATAGCGTAAGACATAGTGAATTCCCTTTGAATAATAACATCTCTCAGGGGCGAGCAAGACAGGGCATGTCGAAGAGGAGATCCCCACGTCCTGGGTTCAGCACTGTACACCGTATCCCGTGAGGGAAGTTATACTGACAAAGCCTTGATTCGACAGTGCCTGTTTTACCCTGTGCCGGTTCTCTCGAACCTACCAGAGCGATAACGTGTATTTGTACAGGAGCCTCGCCATAACGAGATCGTTGTAAAACGAGGGAAATAATACGCCTGTTTAAATTTACCGCTCAGGAAATTAAATAATGTTTAAGAACGGTTTAGATAAATATTATTAATAAAGCGTTGAGGGTTTATTTAGGTTTATTCATTTTAAATGGAGGGTTAAATAATTAACGGAGGAGAGAAAATGGCGTGGCTTGATAATCTGCTGAATCATTTTGCGCTGTATCCGGCACATCTTTTCGCGCTGTTATTTGTGATGGCGCTGAGTAAATCGACGGTGCTGATCTCCTCCGTGCTGCCGCCCGCGTCGGTGATGCTGCTGGCGTGCATTACCGTTAGCCAGGGGAGCATGCATCCAGCGTTGGCATGGCTGGCCGTAGTGATGGGGGCAACGGCGGGATCGGTGCTGAACTACCACTTAGGGCAACTGATGGGGCACACCCGGCTGGTCGCGCGCTTTACGTCGAAGCATGCCGCTACGTTTTTGCGGGTACAGCATCAGCTGCAAAAGAACGGCGTCATCGCACTGTTTACGTCGCGCTTTCTGGCGGTGCTGCGTTACATCGTGCCGCTGGCAGCGGGTATGCTCAGGCTGAACGCAGTTAAGGTCTACCTCGTCAGCCTGCTTTCCGCCTGCGCGTGGGCGGCGCTGTATGTCGGCGCGGTCACCGGCATCAGCGCCTTTTGAGTTACAGGCTCCCCATTCCGCCGTCCACCAGCAACTCCGTTCCTACCGTGTAGCTCGACTCGTCGGACGCCAGATAGAGCGCGGCTTTTGCCAGCTCCACCGTTGAGCCCATTCTGCCGAGCGGCACCAGCTTGATGATTTCCGCCATCATCGCGTTAAGCGCCTCGTCGCTTAAGCCCGTTTTGGTAAACGCCGGGGTCTCCACCGGACCGGGGCTCAGGCCGTTGACGCGTATCCCGCGCGGCAGCAGTTCCGCCGAGAGCGTGCGCGCCAGCGACAGCAGGGCGGCCTTGCTCGCGGCATACACGCTGCTGGTGGGCAGGCCGATGCGCGCGCTCACGGAGCCGCAGAGGATCACCGACGACGGGTTATTCAGCAGCGGCAGCAGCGCCTGAATCAAAAAGAACGGTCCCTTCAGGTTGATGCCCATCAGGCGATCCCAGGTCTCTTCCCGCCACTCTTCCAGCGGCGCGTGCGTTACGTCGCCGGCGTTGAGAAACACCGCGTCCAGGCGTGGCCAGCGGGCGGCGAGGGTTTCCGCCAGGGCTTTTTGCGACGAGATATCGCCCGCATCGGTTGGGATTACCCAGGCCTTATCGCCAAGAATGCGTTCTGCTTCGGCGAGGGTGTCCGGGTTACGCCCGGTCACGGCGACGCGCGCGCCTTCGGCGATAAACGCCTGCGCGGTGGCGAGACCGATGCCGCTGGTGCCGCCGGTAATCAGCGTATATTTATCTGTTAAACGACCCATATTCTTCTCCTGAAATGTCACTGGAGAAAGCACTATAGAAACGTTAGTATCGAAAGGAAACCAGGTACCAAATGGATACTAAAGAGGCAAGAGGTGTGCTATGGCAGAAATGCTGGAGGTGTGCTGTGAAAAAAAATCTGAGGCGTATACCTGCCCGATGACGCAGTTTGTGAACCTGATTTCCGGTAAATGGGCGATCCCCATTCTCTATCGCCTGATTGTCTTTAATACGCCCGTACGCTTTGGCGATCTGCTGCGGGCGGCTGCCCCCATCACGCAGAAAGAGCTGACTAAGCAGCTGCGCCTGTTTGAGCAGCGCGGGCTGGTGACGCGGACGGTCTACCCGGAGATCCCGCCGCGCGTGGAGTATCAGATAACCGAGCTGGGGTTAACCCTGCAGGACGCACTCTCCCCGCTGGCCGCCTGGATGAGCGAGTACGGCGGCCAGCTTGAGCGTTAGGCTACTGTTTTACGTAGCGCGGTGCCGGAATGCCGGTGCGCGCGCTGTTGAACAGCTCAAGACGCGCCGCTTCGTAGCGATCCCACAGGCCAGCGTCATGCATCGGCGGGATGGTGATCGGTTCACCCTGATCCAGACCCGCCAGCGACGCATCCACCATATCGTCGGTGGTCATCACCGATCCTTCCGGCAGATCGTCCACCGTGACGCCTGAATGGCTCCAGATTTCAGTCGCCGTGGCGGCAGGCAATACGGCCTGAATGCGCACGTTGCTGTCGGCAAATTCTTCCTGTAACCCACGTGTAAAGCTCAACACCCACGCCTTGGTGGCGCTGTAAAGCGCGCTGCCCGCCCGGACGTGCAGGGCCAGCACGGACGCGATATTGATCAGCGTGCCGCGATTGTTCTGCGCCAGGCGCGGCAGGATGGCGTAGGTCAGACGCATCAGCGCCGTGGTGTTCAGGGTATTGATGGCCTGATGCTGCGCCACCTCGCCCGCGAGGAACGGTGCCATCTGCGCGGTGCCCGCGTTGTTAACGAGCGTATCAATGGCGGTATTGCTGCGCAGCTCTTCTTCCACGGCGCAGATCCCGGCTTCATCGGTGAGATCGGCAACCAGAATATCGACGGCCACGCCATAGCGCGCGCGAAGGTCGGCGGCGAGGATTTTCAGGCGATCCTCGCGACGGGCGACCAGCACCAGGTTAGCGCCGCGCGCGGCAAGGCGGTCAGCATAGACGGCACCGATCCCGGAAGAGGCACCCGTAATCAGGGCTGTGGTGATTTGCGTAGTCATCGTGTGTTACCTCAAAGCAAAGTGGGTTATTTGGTTTCAATATGAAACTGAATAAACTCTCTGCTATTTGGTTTTATAATGCAACCATATTTGCGAGCATTTTGTGCTTTTGCCGTCGGGAACGGTCAGGAGGGGAGTTTAGCCACGATCTCTTCAGGCGTCAGTTCGCGCCCGTCGTCGGCGATAAGCGCCAGTTTACGCAGAGGTTTGCGCTGTTCGGTATCGACCAGCACGGTGCTGCATTCGTTTTCCGCGAACAAAAACTCGTTGCCCCACTGGGAGAGGGCAACCAGCACCGTTTGCAGGGCGCGCCCTTTATCGGTCAGGACATACTCTTGCCAGGCGCTGCCGTCAGACGCGGGCTGAAGCCGGAGTATGCCCTCGTCGACCAGCAGCTTGAGCCGCGTAGTCAGCATATTTTTTGCGATACCGAGGCTTTTCTGGAACTCGCCGAAGCGTTTAATCCCGCGTAGCGCGTCGCGAACAATCAGCAGCGACCACCAGTCGCCTATAATATCCAGCGAACGGGCGACGGGGCAGGTGCTCTCTTCAAGGCGGGTACGTTTCACAGCGAATTCTCCGGTGGGGTGTGGTTTTATTATAAAACTAATCTGCACGCGTCGTAAGCATGTTAATCATCAGTTTGAGAAATGCTTCCCGGAAAATTGTCACGAATCTGTCACACTGAACGCGACATTTTAAAACGAGTGAGGAATTATGGATGAGAAAAGCACTACTCGCGCTGGCAGTCGCCGGTTCCATTTCAGCAACGTTTGGCGTGCAGGCGCAAGAGACGCCGGAAGGGTATCAGCTGGAGCAAGTTTTAATCATGAGTCGCCATAACCTGCGCGCGCCGCTCGCTAATAACGGCAGCGTGCTGGAGCAGTCCACGCCGAAGCAGTGGCCGGAGTGGGAGGTGCCGGGCGGTCAGCTCACCACCAAAGGTGGCGTGCTGGAAGTCTATATGGGCCATTACATGCGCGAGTGGCTGGCGCAGCAGGGGATGGTGAAGACGGGAGAATGTCCAGCGGCGGATAGCGTTTATGCTTACGCCAACAGCCTGCAGCGTACCGTCGCCACCGCGCAGTTCTTCATTACCGGCGCGTTCCCGGGCTGCGATGTGCCCGTGCACCATCAGGAAAAAATGGGCACCATGGACCCGACGTTCAACCCGGTGATTACCGATAACTCGCCGGAATTCCGCGAAAAAGCGCTCAAGGCGATGGAGACCGAGCGGCAGAAAATGCAGCTTGGCGAAAGCTATAAGCTGCTTGAGCAGATGACTAACTACGCCGATTCGCCGTCCTGCAAAGAGAAAAAAGTCTGCTCTCTGGCGGACGCAAAAGATACCTTCAGCGCCGACTATGAAAAAGAGCCTGGCGTATCCGGGCCGCTGAAGGTGGGTAACTCGCTGGTGGACGCGTTTACGCTGCAGTATTACGAAGGCTTCCCGGCCGACCAGGTGGCCTGGGGAGAAATCAAAACCGACCAGCAGTGGCGCGTGCTGTCGAAGCTGAAGAACGGCTATCAGGACTCGCTGTTTACCTCAACCGAGGTGGCGCAAAATGTGGCGAAGCCGCTGGTGAAATATATCGATAAAACGCTGGTCACCGACCAGGCGAAAGCGCCTAAGATCACCCTGCTGGTAGGGCATGATTCGAACATTGCTTCCCTGCTGACGGCCCTGGATTTCAAACCGTATCAGCTGCACGATCAGCAGGAACGCACCCCGATTGGCGGCAAGATTGTCTTCCAGCGCTGGCATGACAAAAATGCCAACCAGGAGTTGATGAAAATCGAGTATGTCTATCAGAGCTCAGAGCAGCTGCGCAACGCCAGCGTGCTGTCGCTGCAGTCGCCTGCACAGCGCGTGACGCTGGAGCTGAAAGGCTGCCCGGTAGATGCGAACGGCTTCTGTCCTGTCGACAAATTCAATGCGGTGATGAATAACGCGGCGAAGTAAGAGAGAACCCCCCGCTGCGGCGGGGGGAAACGCTTAGACGTTTTTACGTTCGATGGTTTGCTCGCCCCAGAAGAGCGAGTCTTTATCCGTTTTTTCGAAGGCGCGCACCAGCACCTCATCGTTACCTTCCTCCCAAATCTGCTCGGCCAGCTTTTCATCGTATTTCGCGACTTCAAAGATAGCTTC
The DNA here is from genome assembly GCF_004006055.1 of Enterobacter sp. N18-03635. Lineage (NCBI taxonomy): Bacteria > Pseudomonadati > Pseudomonadota > Gammaproteobacteria > Enterobacterales > Enterobacteriaceae > Enterobacter > Enterobacter sp. N18-03635. Next base: position 1,648,806 of record NZ_CP034769.1, read on the forward strand.
GGCAATCTCTGGAGAGGTGTTGCGTAAACTTGCCCATTCGCCCACGTGGTGAGCTTTGGATTCTTGAGTTGGCATGCTTGTCCTCCTGTTGGGTGTTAGCCGTTCAGTTTTTTGGCCAGACCCGCGACGTATTCACCCTGATAGCGGGCGATAGACAGTTCTTCATTGCTTGGCTGACGTGAGCCATCACCACCGGCAATGGTGGTTGCGCCGTACGGCGTACCGCCACGCACCTGGGAAACGTCAAACAGCTCCTGCGCGCCGTAGCCAATCGGCACAATCACCATCCCGTGATGAGCAAGGGTAGTCCAGGTTGAGGTAATCGTCTGCTCCTGACCGCCGCCGGTGCCGGTAGAGCTGAACACGCTGGCGAGTTTGCCGTAGAGCGCCCCGGATGCCCAAAGTCCGCCGGTTTGATCGAGGAAGGTGCGCATCTGGCCTGACATATTGCCGAAGCGGGTCGGGGTGCCGAAGATAATGGCATCATAATCCGCCAGCTCCTGCGGGGTGGCGACCGGGGCGTTTTGCGTTTTCCCCCCGGCTTTCAGGAAGGCTTCCGCCTGCATGGTTTCCGGTACGCGTTTCACCACAACCTCAACGCCGTCAACCCTGTTTGCACCTTCTGCTACCGCGTGAGCCATGGTTTCAATGTGTCCATACATGGAATAATAGAGCACCAGAACTTTTGCCATTTTGCTTCACTCCTCGTTGGTTTCTCTGACAGCGGATCGCTGCGCTCTTTTAAAGATATGCCATCACGGCCAGACTGCAAAAATGAACGCCATTTATTTGATTTATAACAACATGAGTAGAAAAATGGCTTTGTAGCAAAATGATACAACTTTCCAGGTGCGGATTTTTAAAATGATAAGAAAGGCTTATGCATCCCCGCCGCGTCATCTCACCTGAAAGACTGAGATCATGTTGCAGGATATTACCTGTGGCTTGCCGGACAGCCTCAGTCCACTAAGCTTAGTTTCACGCGGCACAGATTGAGGCGTCGTCCTTGCGCCGCGAGGTGAAAGAATCCTCTTTTACTGAATGCAATATGATGTCTAATGTTTCACACTCTGGAGGTTAGAGATGGCAAACCATCGTGGTGGTTCAGGTAATTTCGCTGAAGACCGTGAAAGAGCATCAGAAGCAGGTCGTAAAGGTGGCCAGCACAGCGGGGGCAATTTTAAAAATGACCCTCAGCGCGCATCAGAAGCTGGTAAAAAAGGGGGGAAAAACAGCCACGGCAGCAGTAAGTAATACGCCGGGTTGAACCTCTGCCGCCGGGATCTCCCGGCGGTTTTTTTATTTCTGCAACATTGAACTGTAACCAAAGGCAACGCACACTACAGAATTGTTTTCTCTTTCTGGTGCCGCATGTCTGTCTCACGCTTCAAATTCTCCGTTAAACCGCAGGAAGCCATCCTCATTCTCATCACCATGTTCTGGGGCGGGACGTTTCTGGCCGTTCAGTACGCGGTGACCCTCAGCGATCCGTTCTTTTTTGTTGGCCTGCGCTTTGCGACGGCGGCGCTTGCCGTGGGGCTAATTTCGCTTAAAACGCTGAGGGGGCTGACGCTGAAAGAGCTTAAGGCCGGCGTGGCGATTGGGGTGGCGATAGCGATGGGCTACAGCCTCCAGACGTGGGGATTGCAGACCATCTCCAGCAGCAAATCCGCATTTATCACCGCCATGTATGTGCCCCTGGTGCCGCTGCTGCAGTGGCTCTGCCTGGGTCGGCTGCCGGGGATGATGTCCTGTATTGGCATAGTGCTGGCGTTTATCGGTCTGATTTTGCTGGCCGGGCCGGAAAACAATCTTCTGGCACTGGGGCCGGGCGAAATCATTACCCTGATTGGGGCGATCGCCATTGCGGCGGAAATTATTCTGATTAGCGCCTGGGCGGGCAAGGTCGACGTCAAACGCGTAACGGTGGTGCAGCTCGCGACGGCGTCTCTGGTGGCCTTTGCGACGATGGTTCCGGCAGGGGAGTCCGTGCCGCAGATGTCCACCGGTCTGGTGGTAGTCGCACTGGGGCTGGGTATCTTCAGCGCCATTATCCAGGTCACCATGAACTGGGCGCAGCGCAGCGTGTCGCCGACGCGGGCAACGGTGATCTACACCGGTGAGCCGGTCTGGGCAGGCATTTTCGGGCGACTCGCCGGCGAGCGTTTGCCGCTGCTGGCCCTGGTGGGCGCGGCGTTTATTGTCGCCGGGGTGCTGGTGAGCGAGCTGAGGCTCAAGCGGAAGAAAAACGCGCTGCCAGAAGATGACAGCGCGACGTTAAATCACGAATCCTGACGCACCACCTCGCCCTGCGGCGCAGCGGCCATCCGGCGGCTCAGCAGGGCGTTAAGCAGGATCGCGCCGAAGGTTGCCGTGCCAATCCCGCCGATCGTAAACCCGCCCAGCGTCAGGGCAAAATCGCCTGCGCCCAGCACCAGCGTGACGGCCACCATAATCAGGTTGCCGTTCTGGCTGAGATCGACCCGATGCTGCACCCAGATACGCGCGCCGGCCACCGCGATCAGCCCAAACACCACGATTGAGGCCCCGCCGATGACCGGTGACGGAATGGTGTGGATCAGCGCGCCGAACTTCGGCGAGAAGCCGAGCAGCATCGCCATCACCGCCGCCGCGACAAAGACCAGCGTCGAATAGACTTTGGTTACCGCCATCACGCCGATGTTTTCGGCATAGGTGGTGACGCCGCTGCCGCCCACGGAACCGGAGAGCATGGTCGCCAGCCCGTCGCCGACGAAAGCGCGGCCCATGTACGGGTCCATACTGCGCCCGGTCATCCCCGCGACCGCCTTCAGGTGACCCAGGTTTTCCGCCACCAGGATCACCGCCACCGGTGCGATAAGCATCATCGCCTGGGTGTTAAAGGTGGGCGAGGTGATTTTCGGCAGGCCGAACCAGGCGGCCTGATGCAGCAGGGTAAAATCAATCGGCTTGCCCAGACCAAAAACGTTCGCCAGCACGGCGTAGACCAGACAGGCGAAAATCAAACCGACCAGGATCAGCAGCCTCTGGATCATGCCTCGCGTAAACACCGCCACCAGGCCGATGCACAGCACGGTCACGACGGCCATCCAGCTTTCAAACGGCGAGCCGGAGACGCTTTTCACTGCAATCGGCGCAAGGTTCAGGCCAATCGCCATCACCACCGCGCCGGTCACAACTGGAGGCATCATGCGTTCGATCCAGCGCGTGCCGATCTTCATTACCACCAGACCAATCAGGGTATACACCAGACCGCAGGCGATGATGCCGCCGAGGGCCACGCTCAGGTTGGGGTTGATTCCCTGACCGTTAAACCCGGTAGTGGCGATGACCACCCCGACAAAGGCGGCGCTGGATCCCAGATAGCTGGGCACACGCCCGCCGGTGACAAAAAAGAACAGCAGGGTACCGATACCCGACATCAGAATAGAGAGGTTGGGATCGAGTCCCATCAGCATCGGCATCAATACCGTGGCGCCAAACATGGCGACCGCGTGCTGGACGCCCATCACCATCGTCTGCCCGAGCGGGAGTCGTTCATCCGGCGCGACCACGCCAGCTTCTGTGGAGGTCGATTTCAACTGCCAGTGGGGAAATCCGAACATGGTCTGTCTCCTTAAAGCGGGTTAACAGGCGGGTCGCATCAGCGCGTGGTAGCCGCGGTCAAACCACACCAGGCCTTGCGGCGCGGGGTGGCGAATAATCGAAACGATGTCGCAAAAAAGAATGTCATGGGTACCGACGCTCACCACCTGGCTGATCCGGCAGTCAAACGAGGCCAGCGCCTCCTCCAGGCGCGGACAGCCCGTGTCGCCCGTTTGCCAGCGGGCGGCGGCGAAGCGTTCTTCCATCGGCGTTTTGCCGCCAAAGAGGTTTGAGAGCGGCTCCTGTCCGGCGCTGAGGGTATTGACGCACAGGGTGCGGTTCTCGCTGAACGTCGGCCAGACGGACGCGCCGCGGTTCAGGCACACCAGCAGGGTGGGCGGTGAATCCGTGACGCTGCACACCGCGCTGGCGGTGAAGCCTGCCATCCCCGCCGGGCCGTCGGTGGTGATGATATTCACCGCCGCGCCAACGTAGGCCATGGCGTCGCGAAAGGTTTGCTTATCCGGTGTTGTCATGCTCGCTCCTTACGCCAGCCCGCAGGCATCGTCGAAGGTCAGGCGCGGCAGGCGGCCGTAAAGTTTGCCCGGGTCGCCGTAGCCGATATTGATCAGCAGATTGCTTTTAAGCGTCGTGCCGGTGAAAAAGGCCTCGTCGACCTTTTGGCGGTCAAAGCCCGACATCGGGCCGGTATCCAGCCCCAGCGCGCGACAGGCGAAAATCATGTAGGCGGCCTGCAGCGAGCTGTTGCGAAAGGCGGTCTCTTCCGCCAGCGCGGGGCTTGCGGTAAACCAGCTTCGGGCATCGCCGTGCGGAAACAGCTCAGGCAGGCGCTCGTAGAATTCACCGTCCCAGGCGACAATCGCCGTGACCGGGGCGGTAAGCGTTTTCTCCAGGTTGCCGCTGGAGAGCGCCGGGCGCAGCTTCTCTTTTCCCTCAGCGCTTCGCACAAACACAATCCGCGCCGGGGAGCAGTTGGCGGACGTGGGCCCCCATTTCATCAGGTCGTAGATTTCGCGCAGCGTCTCGTCGCTGACGGCAATATCCTGCCAGCCGTTATGGGTGCGGGCGCCGGTGAACAGCGTTTCCAGCGCGGCGGGGGTAATGGCTTCGCTCATTAAAGCTCCTTATAAAGCAGGTTCAGGGCTGTGCAGCAGGCTGGCCAGCCCGTTCAGCAGCAGGGTGTTGAAGGTGTCCGGCTCGGTGACGTTGCAGGCATGCCCTCCCTGGCGCATCACCGCGCTGTGGCTGTGCGGGATCGCAGCCTGCAGCTCAGACGAGCAGACAGAGGGCACCAGCATGTCGTCGGCGGAACAGATGATCTGTACCGGGCAGCGGATGCGCGCCGCATGGCGGCTGAAGTCGGCCTTTTTCAGGGCGCTGAGCCGGTGCAGCAGGTTGGCTTTTCCCTGAAAATGGGCCAGCGCCAGCGCTTCTTCGGCCTCCAGGCGGGGCGCGCGAGCGGCCATCCAGTCTGCCGGGTAGAGAAACAGCGGCTGCGCCTCAACCCACGCCTGCGGGCCACCGTAATGCAGCAGGCGCTCGCGGATCTGAAAGCAGCGGCGGGTGTGGGCGTTGAGGGTCAGCCAGCCGTTGACGCACACCAGCGCGGTGAGGGCGTCGGGCCTGTCGAGGGCCAGCTGCAGGCCGACCAGCGCCCCCAGCGCGTGGCCGACGACGCTGTAGCGTGCAATTCCGGCCTCAGCCAGCGCCTGGTCCAGTTCGTCCGCCATCTCTGCAAGGCTGTACCCTTCCGGCAGGACGTCGGGGTAATTGCCCGTTCCGCGCTGGTCATAGCACACCACCTGATACTCCGGCTCCAGCGCGGCCAGCTGTGGCAGCCAGTAGCTGCCGCTGCCGCCGAGACCGGCAATAAGGACCACCACGGGCGCACCCTCATACGGGGGCGGTGAGACGGAGAGTTTCATGGCCGCCTCACTTCGCGATGTGCGCAACGGTGGCGATCTCAACCAGCGCCTCCGGCTTCACCAGGCCGCACTGAATGCAGAACCGGGCCGGCTTATCGCCGGGGAAGAACTCCGCGTAGATTTCGTTAATCGCGGCGTAATTTTTCCAGTCGGTGATAAAGATGCTGTTGAAGGTCACGTCCTCCATCGTGCCACCCGCCGTTTCGATCACGGTTTTGATCGTCTCCAGCACGTGGCGGGTTTGCGCCTTTGGGTCGTTGATAAACACCACGTTGTTGTCTTTATCAAACGGCAGCGTGCCTGAGACATACACCACGCCGTCGGCAAGGGTGCCGGGGACAAACGGGGCGATGGGCGTGCTGGTGCCCGGCGGGATGATTACGGATTTCGGCATCAGATGTCTCCTCAGGCGATACGGGCGAGCGGGGGATTCAGGGCGTCGCAGAACTCGGTGACGCTGCTGACCCAGCCAAAAAAGGTTTCTATATTGAACAGGGCCGCCTTCTGGGCGAATTCCGGCCCGGCCTGATGGGTCGCGTCTTCCAGCACCACGCCAAAATACTCAAGGAAAAAGCCGTCGCGCAGGGTCGACTCCACGCAGACGTTGGTGGCAATGCCGGTGAAGACCAGGTGGCGAATGCCCCGGCTGCGTAGCAGGCTGTCGAGCGGCGTGTTGAAAAAGCCGCTGTAGCGCGGTTTGGGCAGGACGATATCACCCGCCTGCGGGACCAGCTCATCCACCAGCTGATAATCCCAGCCGCCTTTCGCCAGCAGCTTGCCCTGCAGTTCGGGCCGTTTGCGCATGGTTTTCAGGGCGTTCGACTTGTGGAAGTTGGGCGAGCCGGGGCCACCGGCCTCGACGTACTGGTCATCCCAGCCGTTCTGGAACCAGATGATGAGCATGCCCGCAGCGCGCGCGGCGGCGACGGCGGTTTTAATGTTCGCGATCACCGGCTGCGTAGCGGAGACGTCGAAGCCCGCCAGGTCCAGATAGCCGCCCTGGCTGGCGTAGGCGTTTTGCATGTCCACCACGATCAGCGCGCTCTGCTCCGGCGTGAAGGTAATGGCTTCCGGGCGTGCGTTAAGGGTCGTCATTATGCCACCTCCTTCGTGACGGCAGGGATGTGGGCGCGGCACTGCATCAGCGGCTGGATGCGCTCGCCGAAGGTTTCCACGCCGGTGAGGAAATCATCGAAGGTCAGGAGGACGCCTTCCGCACCGGGCACGGCCGCCACTTCGTCAAGCATTCTGGCGACGCTGGCGTACGAGCCGACCAGCGTGCCCATGTTGATATTGACGGCAGAGGTCGGGTCGGCCATCTGGCGCACGTTTGTGTCTGCGCCGGAGCGGGTATCCTTCTGGCTCTGCTCGGTAAGCCAGCTCAGGGCCTCCTCGTCGGCGCCGTCCTTATAGCGCTCCCATTTCGCGCGCGCGGCGTCGTCGGTTTCGTCTGCTATCACCATGAACAGCACGTAGGAGCCCACGTCGCGCCCGGTTTTGTCGGCGGCCTCTTTCATGCGAGCGGCGGTCGGGGCGAAGGCGGCAGGCGTGTTAACGCCTTTACCGAAGCAGAAGTTGAAGTCGGCGTATTTGGCGGAGAATTCCATCCCCGCGTCGCTCTGTCCGGCGCAAATCACCTTCATCGGCACCGACGGCTGCGGGCTGACGCGACAGTCGTTCATGGTGAAGAAGTCACCCTTAAAATCGCTTTTGCCGGTACCCCACAGGTCGCGCAGAACCTGCACGTATTCGTTCAGGTAGTCGTAGCGACGCGAGAAGTAATCGTCACCCGGCCAGAGCCCCATCTGCTCGTACTCGGGTTTTTGCCAGCCGGTAACCAGGTTGACGCCAAAGCGCCCGCCGGAGATGGAGTCGATGGTGGAGGCCATGCGCGCCACGATCGCTGGCGGTAAGGTGAGCGTGGCGGCGGTGGCGTAGATCTGGATCCGCGAGGTGACTGCCGCCAGCCCAGCCATCAGGGTGAAGGACTCCAGGTTGTGATCCCAGAATTCGGTTTTGCCGCCAAAGCCGCGCAGCTTGATCATCGAAAGCGCAAAGTCGAAATGGTAGTGCTCCGCTTTCTGCACGATGGCTTTATTGAGCTCAAAGGTCGGCATGTATTGCGGTGCAGTGGTCGAGATAAGCCAGCCGTTGTTGCCGATGGGTACAAATACGCCAATTTTCATCACGAACCTCTCTTCATTACGTCGCAGGTGTAACGGTGATTTTGCAAAGGCAGTGCCAGTTTTGAAAATGGCAGTGTTATTAGTGTGTTAATCAGAAGTTGGTGGATTGATGCAGCTAAATGTGGACTAACTGGTCAAAAACATTGCACAGAAAACAGGCATTCATGCGCGATCGGAGTGCAGGATGTCGTGGTGAGACGGGGGTTTTGCTATGCTGAGGGCAACGCAGAATAAGGAGAGCGGGAATGACACAAGGCGCAGTGAAAACACCAGGTAAACGTTCGCAGGCGGTGAGCGCCAAGAAGCAGGCGATCCTCAGCGCGGCGCTGGAGACGTTTTCGCAGTTTGGCATTCACGGCACGCGCCTGGAGCAGGTGGCGGAGCAGTCCGGGGTATCCAAAACCAATCTGCTCTACTATTACCCGTCGAAAGAGGCGCTGTATGTCGCGGTGATGCAGCAGATCCTCGATATCTGGCTGGCGCCGCTGAAAGCGTTTCGCGAAGAGCTGGCCCCGCTGGTAGCAATCAAGGAGTACATTCGCCTGAAGCTGGAGGTGTCGCGCGATTACCCGCAGGCATCAAGGCTGTTTTGTCTTGAGATGCTGCAGGGCGCGCCGCTGTTGCAGGCGGAGCTGACCGGAGATTTAAAACAGCTGGTGGACGACAAGTCGGCCATTATTGCCGGATGGGTTGCCAGCGGAAAGCTGGCCCCGGTCGATCCGCATCATCTGATCTTTATGATTTGGGCCTCCACCCAGCATTACGCTGACTTTGCGGCCCAGGTCGAGGCGGTGACCGGAAAAACGCTCCAGGACGAAGCGTTTTTCCACAGCACCCTGGAAAACGTGCAGCGGATGATTATTGAAGGGATCCGCTTACGTTAGTTTGCCGGCGGGAGAGGGCAGCTTAAGTCGCCCTCTTCACACTGCATCAGCGAGGCCAGAAACGCTTCGCGCTCCACGGTTTTTTCAGCCAGGCACTGGTTAACAATCATTGGCTGAACGCTCCCGCCTTCCGTACCCGAACCGATAAACGCGCAGTCCGCATCGCGCAGGGTAATCCACGCCTGCTGCGCTTTTTTCAGCAGATCTCGCTGAGGAGCTGCCGCACGCTTAACGGCCGCCTGGTACGTCTGGTTGAGCTTTTTATCGGCAGCCTGGTACTGCTGCGCGCTACAGGTATTCAGTTCAAGCTGGGTGGTCGCTTTGTCGCACTCGTCGGCCAGCGCGCTGGCGCTCAGCAGCAGCGCTGCACTGGCGATAAGATATCGTTTCATATATTCCCCAATAAAATAAGGCTCCGTCTCCGGAGCCTTATTAGCACAGCGTTAACCTATTGTCATCAGACTGGCGTTACCGCCCGCCGCCGCGGTGTTGACGCTGAGCGAGCGCTCCACGTACAGACGCTCCAGCAGCAGGTTGGTTTCCCCGCGCGCAAAGCCCTGCACCGAAACAATCGCCCCGCTGCGGGCCGCAACCTGCTCGCACAGCTCGCGCAGCTGGTCGGAATCACCGTGATAGATCACCGCATCAAACGGCTGGGTCAGCAGCGCATCGGCTTTCGCGAAGTGAATACGGGCCGAGACCGCTTTTGGCAGCTGTTTGGCCAGGTCCCGATGCAGCGCATCGTCCGGCCACAGCACTTCACACCCGGTGGCCATCGCGGCGGCCAGCTGTACCAGCGCGTCCTGCTCGTTATCCGCCACGCACAGTACGCGTTCGCGCGGCATCAGCGTCCAGGTATTGCGCTCGCCGGTCGGCCCCGGCAGCAGACGCTGCGTACCGGCCTGTGCCAGCTCGCCGTACTGCTGCGCCACGGCACGCAGTTCAGGACGTTTTTCCGCCCAGGCGATCAGCGCCTCCAGCGGCTGGGTCAGCACGGTTTTCAGCTGCGCATCCACCGGATACTCCGCATCCTGACGCGCCAGGGTGACGCCCAGCGCGTTCTCCGGACGGTTCGCCAGCAGACGGTACAGGTAGAGCGGACCGCCCGCTTTCGGACCGGTGCCGGAAAGGCCTTCACCGCCGAACGGCTGCACGCCCACGACCGCGCCAACCATGTTGCGGTTAACGTACAGGTTGCCCACTTTGGCGCTGCCGGTCACCTGCGCAATGGTCTCGTCGATACGGGTATGCACGCCGAGCGTCAGGCCATAGCCTGAGGCGTTGATCTGCTCAACCAGCTCGTTGAGGTTGTTACGGTTGTAGCGCACCACGTGCAGCACCGGGCCGAAGACCTCTTTTTTCAGCTCGTCGAAGCTTGCCAGCTCGATAAGCGTAGGCGGCACAAAGGTGCCGGAACGCCACTCGCGGGCGTCTTCGCTGTTGTCTCGCACCGCCTGGAACACCGGACGGCCTTTCGAGCGCATGGCCTGAATGTGGTTTTCAATATTGGCTTTGGCTTCCGCGTCGATCACCGGCCCGATGTCGGTGGTGAGACGGCCCGGGTTGCCCATGCGGCATTCGGCCATCGCGCCACGCAGCATCTTCAGCGTGTGGTCTGCCACGTCATCCTGCAGGCACAGCACGCGCAGGGCGGAGCAGCGCTGACCGGCGCTGTCGAAGGCGGAGGCCAGCACGTCAACCACCACCTGCTCGGTGAGGGCAGAGGAGTCGACGATCATGGCGTTCATGCCGCCGGTTTCCGCGATGAGCGGCGTAGGACGACCCTGCGCATCCAGACGGGTGGCAATATTGCGCTGCAGCAGCGAGGCCACTTCGGTCGAACCAGTAAACATCACGCCGCGCACGCGGTTATCGGAGGTCAGTTTGGCGCCCACGGTTTCACCGCGGCCCGGCAGCAGCTGGACCACGCCCGCCGGTACGCCTGCCTCCAGAAGAATGTTGATGCCCTGCGCGGCAATCAGCGGGGTCTGCTCCGCCGGTTTTGCCAGCACGCTGTTGCCTGCGGCCAGGGCGGCGGCAATCTGTCCGGTGAAGATCGCCAGCGGGAAGTTCCACGGGCTGATACAGACGACCGGACCCAGCGGACGGTGGGTTTCGTTATCGAAATCATCGCGCACCTGACCGGCATAGTAATGCAGGAAGTCGACGGCCTCGCGTACTTCGGCGATGGCGTTGCTGAAGGTTTTACCCGCTTCGCGCACCAGAATGCCGATGAGCGACTGCATCTGATCTTCCATCAGCACCGCCGCGCGTTCCAGAATGGCGGCGCGCTCCTGCGGCGGCGTGGCGAACCAGATAGGGGCGTTATTCACCGCGCTGTCCAGCGCCTGATCCACTTCCGCTTCTGTCGCTTCACGCACGTAGCCGACGATATCTTTTGGCTCTGCCGGGTTGATGACCGGCTGCATGTCGCCGTCATCAACGGGCTGCTCCAGCATCGGTTTGGCCTGCCACTTCTGCAGCGCGCTGTTGAGCAGGGCAGAGGAAAGGGACGCCAGACGGTGTTCGTTGGCGAGATCCAGACCCGCCGAGTTGACGCGACCTTTGCCGTACAGCTCGCGCGGCAGGGCAATTTTTGGATGCGGCAGACCAATCTGGCCTTCCTGCGCTGCCATCTTCTCAACGGCCTGTACCGGGTCGGCCACCAGCTCGTCCAGCGGCAGCGTGGTGTCGGCGATACGGTTAACGAAGGAGGTGTTCGCGCCGTTTTCCAGCAGACGACGAACCAGGTACGCCAGCAGGGTTTCGTGCGTGCCCACCGGAGCATAGATACGGCACGGGCGGTTCAGCTTGCCGTCCGCCACTTTACCGGTCACCTGCTCGTAAAGCGGTTCACCCATGCCGTGCAGGCACTGGAACTCATACTGGCCCGGATAGTAGTTTTGCCCGGCCAGACTGTAGATCGCCGCCAGGGTGTGGGCGTTGTGGGTAGCGAACTGCGGATAGATCAGGTTCGGCACGCCGAGCAGCTTTTTCGCGCAGGCGAGGTAAGAGACGTCGGTGTAAACCTTACGGGTATAGACCGGATAGCCTTCCAGCCCTTCCATCTGGGCGCGTTTGATTTCGCTATCCCAGTAGGCGCCTTTCACCAGGCGGATCATCAGGCGACGACGGCTGCGGCTGGCCAGGTCAATCAGGTAATCAATGACGAACGGACAACGCTTCTGGTAGGCCTGGATAACGAAACCGATGCCGTTCCAGCCCGCCAGCTCCGGCTCGAAGCACAGTTTTTCCAGCAGATCGAGGGAGATCTCCAGACGGTCGGCCTCTTCGGCGTCGATGTTGATGCCGATGTCATACTGGCGCGCCAGCAGGGTCAGGGACTTCAGGCGCGGGTAGAGCTCTTCCATCACCCGGTCATACTGCGCGCGGCTGTAGCGCGGGTGCAGGGCTGAGAGCTTTATCGAGATGCCCGGGCCTTCATAAATACCGCGACCGTTGGACGCTTTACCGATGGCGTGGATCGCCTGCTGGTAAGAGACCATGTAGGCCTGCGCGTCGGCGGCGGTCAGGGCCGCTTCACCGAGCATGTCGTACGAATAGCGGAAACCTTTGTCTTCCAGCTTGCGGGCGTTCGCCAGCGCTTCGGCAATAGTTTCCCCGGTCACAAACTGTTCGCCCATCAGACGCATCGCCATGTCCACGCCTTTGCGGATCAGCGGCTCGCCGCTCTTGCCGATGATGCGGTTCAGGGAGCGTGACAGGTTGGCTTCGTTATGGGTCGAAACCAGTTTGCCGGTAAACAGCAGGCCCCAGGTTGCCGCGTTAACGAACAGCGACGGGCTGCGGCCAATGTGCGAATGCCAGTTGCCGTTGCTGATCTTGTCGCGGATCAGCGCGTCGCGGGTGGCTTTATCCGGAATACGCAGCAGCGCTTCCGCCAGGCACATCAGCGCCACGCCTTCCTGAGAGGAGAGGGAGAACTCCTGCAGCAGACCCTGAACCATCCCGGCGCGGCCGGTGGCGGTTTTCTGGTTGCGCAGCTTGTCGGCTAACTGATACGCCAGGCTGTGCGCCTGTGCGGCAATGGCTTCCGGCAGGCGAGCCTGCTCCAGCAGCATCGGCACGGCGTCGGTTTCGGCGCGGCGGTAGGCGCCGGTAATGGCGGCGCGGCTGACGGACTGCGGCAGGATCTGCTCGGCGAATTCAAGGAACGGCTGATGGCTTTCGTCGCCAGCGGCCGGCGCCTCTTCGCTTTCATTGGCGGCACCGGCGAGCAGGGCAGGCAGCTCCGGCAGGCCCTCATCGCTCTCGAGTCTTTCGAGATAGTTAAAAATCGCCTGCTTAATTAACCAGTGCGGCGTGCGGTCAATGCGGGTTGCTGCGGTCTTAATCCGTTCGCGGGTCGCGTCATCCAGCTTAACCCCCATGGTGGTCATACCCATGCCAAAGCTCCTGTTGTTCTGTAATAGCGTTCTGTAGATAGCGTGAAATATCCCCCATGTTGCAACTTTGTGCAACCGTGTTAAATGTGACCTGGTTTGCAACCCCGAAAATGAATGGATTGTTAACGAATGGTTAGCTGGAAAAACGTGCTGGCTTTGTCGCGGAAAGCCTGGTTTTATGCGGAAGTTAACACTTTTCAAAGGTGCAACCCGTAAAAGCGTGAGCGAGTGCAACCTATAGGAAACTCGTATCAAACCGGGGATGAAATTGATGTAAATGCAGTGTTAAATCGTTTGTCAGCGGAGGGCGCATACGGCAGGATAGCGCGCCCAACCGAAACACAAGATACCGTCACCTCGTTCCGGTGATCATATAACAAGGCAACCCGGACGGTTGTCGCTCGACACTTTTGGAGAATTTGAATGGCTATTAGCACACCGATGCTGGTGACATTTCTCGTTTATATTTTTGGCATGATCCTGATAGGGTTTTTGGCGTGGCGTTCTACAAAGAACTTTGACGACTACATTCTGGGCGGACGCAGTTTAGGCCCGATGGTGACCGCGCTCTCCGCGGGCGCATCCGACATGAGCGGCTGGCTGTTGATGGGGTTGCCCGGTGCGATTTTCATCTCCGGTATCTCGGAAAGCTGGATCGCCATCGGTTTGACCGTCGGCGCGTGGATCAACTGGAAGCTGGTGGCAGGCCGTCTGCGCGTGCATACCGAAGCCAATAACAACGCCCTGACGCTGCCGGATTACTTCACCGGACGTTTTGAAGATAACAGCCGCATCCTGCGTATTATCTCTGCGGTGGTTATCCTGCTGTTCTTCACCATCTACTGCGCCTCCGGCATCGTGGCCGGCGCGCGCCTGTTCGAAAGCACCTTCGGCATGAGCTACGAAACCGCCCTGTGGGCCGGTGCCGCTGCGACCATTCTCTATACCTTCGTGGGCGGGTTCCTGGCGGTAAGCTGGACCGACACCGTGCAGGCGAGCCTGATGATCTTCGCCCTGATCCTGACCCCGGTGATTGTGATTTTCACCGTTGGCGGCTTTGGCGAATCGCTGGAAGTGATCAAGCAGAAGAGCATTGAAAACGTCGACATGCTGAAAGGGCTGAACTTCGTGGCCATCGTCTCTCTGATGGGCTGGGGTCTGGGCTACTTCGGTCAGCCGCACATCCTGGCGCGCTTTATGGCGGCGGATTCTCACCACACCATCGTACATGCCCGTCGCATCAGTATGACGTGGATGATCCTGTGTCTGGCGGGTGCGTGCGCTGTTGGCTTCTTCGGTATCGCCTACTTCAGCAACAACCCGGCGCAGGCGGGTGCGGTGAACCAGAACGCCGAACGCGTGTTTATCGAGCTGGCGCAGATTCTGTTTAACCCGTGGATTGCCGGTATTCTGCTCTCCGCGATCCTGGCGGCGGTGATGTCCACCCTGAGCTGCCAGCTGCTGGTTTGCTCCAGTGCGATCACCGAAGACCTCTATAAGGCCTTCCTGCGTAAAAACGCAAGCCAGAAAGAGCTGGTGTGGGTCGGGCGCTTCATGGTGCTGGCGGTTGCGCTGGTGGCGATTGCGCTGGCGGCCAACCCGGAGAACCGCGTGCTGGGTCTTGTTAGCTACGCGTGGGCGGGCTTCGGTGCGGCGTTTGGTCCGGTCGTCCTGTTCTCCGTCATGTGGTCCCGTATGACCCGTAACGGCGCGCTGGCGGGGATGATTATCGGTGCGGTGACCGTTATCGTCTGGAAACAGTTCGCCTGGCTGGGCCTGTATGAAATCATTCCTGGCTTCATCTTCGGCAGCATCGGTATCGTGGTGTTCAGCCTGCTGGGTAAAGCGCCGTCTGCCTCCATGCAGAAACGCTTTGCGGAAGCCGATGCGCATTACCACACTGCGCCGCCGTCTAAGCTTCAGGCAGAATAATTTTTCTCGCTGCACAATACAGGCCGGGTGAGCGTAAGCGCACCCGGCTTTTTTCTTGCCAAAATCCGTAATTTCCTGTGATATCCATGTGCTTATAACAATGAGGATAGCGAAGCATGACAATCAAAACAGGGTTAATGGCGGCGGCATTATTGATGCTGGCTGGCTGCAACGCGCCATCGCAGCACGCTGCGGTGGAGACCTGCAAAGCGGATAACCAGATGCAGCAAACCACGCTCTATTTCGGCTTAAATCGTCCTGCCGGGGCCCAGATAACCAGCAACGAGTGGCAGCAGTTTGTTGACCAGGACGTGACGCCGCGCTTTCGCGATGGCTTAACGGTGTTTGATGCGCGCGGGCAATGGCTGGGGAACGACGGGAAAGTGGCGCGCGAGCCGAGCAAGGCGCTGATGCTGATACATGGAAAAGATGCGCAGAGCGAGAAGAACATCGAAGCGTTGCGCGGAATTTATAAGACACGCTTCGCGCAGGAGTCGGTGATGCGTGTCGACCAGCCGGTGTGCGTGCAGTTTTAATGAAAACGGCGGGAATTCCCGCCGTTGTTGTTTTGTAGGCCGGGATCGCTGCGCGCCACCCGGCATTGCATCAGAGCACCAACCCCGCAAAGCTCGCCGATAGCAAACTTACCAGCGTTGCTCCATACACCAGACGCAGACCGAAACGCGACACCACGTTCCCCTGCTGCTCGTTAAGACCCTTAATCGCTCCGGCCACAATGCCGATGGATGCGAAGTTCGCGAACGACACCAGGAAGACGGATAAAATCCCCAGCCCGCGCGGGGACATTTGATGAGCGATTTTTTGCAGCTCAATCATCGCCACAAATTCATTCGCCACCAGCTTGGTCGCCATAATACTGCCCGCGTTCAGGGCGTCACCCAGCGGAATACCCACCAGCCACGCCAGGGGATAAAATACATAGCCCAGGATCTGCTGGAAACTCATGCCAAATACGCTGGAGAAGAGGGCATTAACGGCGCTAATAAGCGCGATAAAGCCAATCAGCATGGCCAGAATAATCATCGCCACTTTAAAACCGGCCAGAATATACTCGCCGAGCATTTCGAAGAAGCTCTGCGATTCATGCAGTTTTTCCAGCTTGATATCCGGCTCCGCTTCCGGGCGTGCCGGGTTGATGACCGAAAGAATAATAAAGGTGCTAAACATGTTCAGAATCAGCGCGGCGACGACAAATTTGGCGTCGAGCATGGTCATATACGCGCCGACAATCGACAGGGAGACCGTCGACATCGCCGTGGCTGCCATGGTGAAGAGACGACGGGAAGAGAGATCCCCCAGCACGCCTTTGTAGGCAATGAAGTTTTCCGACTGGCCGAGAATCAGCGAGCTAACCGCGTTAAAGGATTCCAGCTTACCCATGCCGTTCAGTTTCGACAGCAGCGTACCGATCACCCGAATAAAAATCGGCAGGATCCGCCAGTGCTGAAGAATACCAATCAGCGCGGAAATAAAAATAATTGGGCAAAGCACGCCGAGGAAAATGAACGCCAGCCCTTTTTCACCCATACCGCCAAAGACGAAATTGGTGCCTTCGCCGGCAAATTTGAGCAGTGACTCAAAAAATCCCGAGACGTATTTAATCAGGAATAACCCGCTTTCGGCGTGCAGGAAAAAGAACGCCAGGGCAATTTCAATGACAATCAGCTGTAAAACAAAACGAATGCGAATTTTTCGGCGGTCGAAACTTACCAGCCAGGCAAGCGCGAGAATAATAACCAGCGCCAGCAGGAAATGGACAATTTTAAACATAATTTATTTTCACCAGGTGTTTGAGGCGGATATTTAGCCACAGCCCTGAATCAGCGTAAATGGGCATTTTCGTTATAACTTATAAACTTGACCGTTACGTATGTAACTATTATCAGGCTCTGCGTTTACAACTCGTCATCAAAACACCACATATTTCGCTTGTGTTTCTTTCTGCCGTAATGATAATCACTATCACAAGAATTTACCTTTCTTTGCATCAGTTGACCGCGATAAACATTTAAGGTGTCGGCATGTTTGTTCCATTTCTCATTATGTTACGTGAAGGGCTCGAAGCCGCCCTTATCGTGAGCCTCATCGCCAGTTATCTGAAGCGAACCCAGCGCGGACGCTGGATTGGCGTCATGTGGGTCGGGGTATTCCTTGCCGCGGCGCTCTGCCTGGGCTTAGGTGTCCTCATCAACGAAACCACCGGCGAGTTCCCGCAGAAAGAGCAGGAGCTGTTCGAAGGGATCGTCGCCGTGATTGCGGTGGTGATTCTCACCTGGATGGTGTTCTGGATGCGTAAAGTCTCACGTAACGTGAAGGTGCAGCTGGAGCAGGCGGTGGACAATGCCCTGCAGAAGGGGAACAACCACGGCTGGGCGCTCATTATGATGGTCTTTTTCGCCGTCGCGCGTGAAGGCCTGGAGTCTGTTTTCTTCCTGCTGGCGGCGTTTCAGCAGGATGTGGGGATCTGGCCGCCGCTTGGGGCCATGCTGGGTCTCGCCACGGCCGTGGTGCTTGGTTTCCTGCTGTACTGGGGCGGTATCCGCCTGAACCTGGGCGCTTTCTTCAAGTGGACCAGC
The DNA here is from genome assembly GCF_004006055.1 of Enterobacter sp. N18-03635. Lineage (NCBI taxonomy): Bacteria > Pseudomonadati > Pseudomonadota > Gammaproteobacteria > Enterobacterales > Enterobacteriaceae > Enterobacter > Enterobacter sp. N18-03635. The sequence continues at coordinate 1,666,342 of NZ_CP034769.1, forward strand.
CTGTTTATTCTGCTGGTGGCGGCAGGGCTGGCGGCAGGGGCGATTCGCGCCTTCCATGAAGCGGGCCTGTGGAACCACTTCCAGGACGTCGCGTTCGACCTTAGCAACATGCTCTCCACGCACTCTCTGACCGGCACTCTGCTCGAAGGTATCTTCGGCTATCAGGAAACGCCGAGCGTCAGCGAAGTGGCGATTTACTTTATCTATCTGGTTCCGGCGCTGGTGCTGTTCGCAATGCCGCCGCGTACCGGCACGCAGGCGTCTCGCGTTACGCCATAATAGTTGATTTAGTTACAACATACTTTTTAAAGGGAAGAGTCATGGCAATTCAGTTCCGTCGTAGTGCGTTATGCGCAGGCATTGCCGCGCTGTTCGCTTCTGCATTCTCCGCCTGGGGCGCGGATGTTCCTCAGGTTAAAGTCACCGTTAATGATAAGCAGTGTGAGCCGATGACCCTCACGGTGAACAGCGGCAAAACCCAGTTTATTATTCAGAACCACAGCCAGAAGGCGCTGGAATGGGAGATCCTTAAAGGGGTTCTGGTGGTGGAGGAGCGCGAAAACATCGCCCCTGGCTTCAGCCAGAAGATGACCGCCAACCTGCAGCCGGGCGAGTATGAGATGACCTGCGGCCTGCTGACCAACCCGAAAGGCAAGCTCATCGTCAAAGGTGAAGCAACGGCCGATGCGGCAAAAGGCGCTGCGGTGCTGAGCCTGGGCGACGCGATTACCGCGTATAAAGCCTATGTCACGAAAGAGACGGCGGACCTGGCGGCGGCAACCAAAGCCTTTACCGATGCGGTGAAGGCCGGTGACATCGAAAAAGCGAAATCCTTCTATGCGCCAACCCGTCAGCACTACGAGCGTATCGAGCCGATCGCCGAGCTGTTCTCTGACCTTGATGGCAGCATCGACGCCCGCGAAGATGATTTCGAGCAAAAGGCCGCCGATCCGAAATTCACCGGTTTCCACCGTCTGGAGAAAGCCCTGTTTGGCGACAATTCCACCAAAGGGATGGAGAAATACGCTGAGCAGCTGAACGGCGACGTGCTGGAGCTGCAAAAGCGCATCAGCGAGCTGGCCTTCCCGCCGTCAAAAGTGGTGGGCGGCGCGGCTGGCCTGATTGAAGAAGTAGCCGCGAGCAAAATCAGCGGCGAAGAAGATCGCTACAGCCATACCGACCTGTGGGACTTCCAGGCCAACGTCGACGGCGCGCAGAAAATCGTTAACCTGCTGCGTCCTCAGCTGCAGAAAGAGAACGGCGAGCTGCTGGGCAAGGTGGATGCCAACTTCAAAAAAGTCGACACTATTCTGGCGAAGTACCGCACCAAAGACGGGTTTGAGACCTACGACAAGCTGACCGACGCCGACCGTAACGCGCTGAAAGGCCCGATTACCGCCCTGGCGGAAGATCTCTCCCTGCTGCGTGGCGTACTGGGTCTGGACTAAGCACGATGAATAAGCATAGCGAGAACGACGTGGTTGAGCCTTCACGTCGTCGGTTGTTAAAAGGGGTAGGGGCGCTGGGGGGCGCGCTTGCTCTGGCTGGCGGGTGTCCGGTAGCGCATGCGGCAAAACCGCAAAGCGCGCCCGGCACGCTGTCACCCAATGCCCGCATGGAGACGCAGCCGTTTTATGGCGAGCATCAGGCGGGCATCCTGACGCCGCAGCAGGCGTCGATGATGCTGGTGGCCTTTGATTCGCTGGCCAGCGATAAAGCCGATCTGGAACGTCTGTTCCGCCTGCTGACGAAGCGCATTGCGTTTCTCACCGCCGGTGGACCGGCGCCCGATACGCCGAACCCGCGTCTGCCGCCAATGGACTCCGGCATTCTGGGGCCGTTTATCGCCCCTGACAACCTGACCATTACCGTTTCGCTGGGGGAATCGCTGTTTGATACACGCTATGGGCTGGCAAAACAGAAGCCGAAAGCGCTGCAGAAAATGACGCGTTTCCCGAATGACTCGTTGGACGCTGCGCTGTGTCATGGCGACCTGCTTCTGCAAATTTGTGCCAACACCCAGGATACGGTGATCCACGCCCTGCGCGACATCATCAAGCACACGCCGGATCTGCTGAGCGTGCGCTGGAAGCGGGAAGGGTTTATCTCGGACCACGCCGCCCGCAGCAAGGGGAAAGAGACCCCGGTGAACCTGCTGGGCTTCAAGGACGGCACGGCCAACCCGGACAGCCACGATGGTGCGCTCATGAAGGAGGTGGTGTGGGTCACTGCCGATCAGGGCGAACCGGCATGGGCGGTGGGCGGCAGCTACCAGGCGGTGAGGATTATCCAGTTCCACGTGGAGTTCTGGGACCGCACGCCGCTCAAAGAGCAGCAGACGATCTTCGGCCGCGATAAGCAAAGCGGCGCGCCGCTCGGCATGAAGAACGAGCATGACGTGCCCGACTACGCCAGCGATCCGAATGGCGATGTGATTGCGCTGGACAGCCACATTCGTCTGGCCAATCCGCGCACCAAAGAGACGCAGTCCAGCCTGATGATGCGTCGGGGATACAGCTACTCGCTCGGCGTGACTAACTCCGGTCAGCTCGATATGGGGCTGCTGTTCGTCTGCTACCAGCACGATCTGGAAAAAGGCTTCCTCACCGTGCAGAAGCGCTTAAACGGAGAGGCGCTGGAAGAGTACATTAAACCTATCGGCGGAGGCTATTTCTTTGCCCTGCCGGGCGTGCGCGACAGCAGCGCGTATCTCGCTCAGAGTCTTATTGAAGCCTGATAATTGTCCCTGCGACGATTCGCAGGGACATTATTTTTTCATATGACTATCCTCCTGTTATATTTCTGTAATATTTCTATATGAGACTGATTTCAACTGTAGGGACAGTCCTAAAAGTTGCATTCAGGTAAAATAAATGTTGCATTTATGATAACTCCTGATGTACTTAAGATAAGACAGCGGTAGTTCCCGGCAGTGATGCTGAATCACTATGGAGATCGCGAATGGTTGCGTCCTGTACTGGACAAGGTAAACATAACAACCGCAGCACCCGGCGCGGAGGCTCAGACTCCGGCAGCGATTTCCTCACCACTAAATTTTCCCCCCTCCCTCAAGAATCTGATTCGACCGACGTGCAGAACGGTGCGCGTAGCTGTTCCGTATCGTCATCCGATAGTGCAAGCAATGGCTTACAAGGAAGCCAACCCTCTGATGTTCGTGCGCATAATCGTGCCGACGCTGGCGCGTGTGATGAATACCAACAACTCAAGGTGCTATCCATGGGAAGACAAAAAGCAGTGATCAAAGCTCGTCGCGAAGCAAAACGTGTGCTGAGACGGGATTCACGTAGCCATAAACAGCGTGAAGAAGAATCGGTCACCTCGCTTGTGCAGATGAGTGGCGTAGAAGCAATTGGCATGGCCCGAGACAGCCGTGATAATTCTCCAATTGTGGCGCGAAATGAGGCTCAGGCGCACTACCTGAATGCTATCGAGAGTAAACAGCTCATCTTTGCAACCGGTGAAGCCGGATGCGGGAAAACCTGGATCAGTGCAGCCAAAGCGGCGGAAGCGCTGATCCATAAGGACGTGGAAAGAATCATTGTTACCCGTCCGGTACTGCAGGCTGATGAAGATCTCGGCTTCTTGCCCGGTGATATTTCGGAGAAGTTTGCCCCGTACTTCAGGCCCGTCTATGACGTGCTGGTGAAGCGGCTGGGTGCATCCTTCATGCAGTACTGCCTGCGGCCAGAGATTGGCAAGGTGGAAATCGCGCCGTTCGCCTATATGCGCGGACGTACATTTGAAAATGCGGTCGTCATTCTTGACGAGGCTCAGAACGTGACCGCTGCGCAAATGAAGATGTTTTTAACGCGCCTCGGGGAGAACGTGACGGTTATCGTTAACGGCGATATTACCCAGTGTGACCTGCCGTCCGGCGTAAAGTCCGGGCTGAGCGACGCCATGTCACGTTTTGAGGAAGATGAGATGATTGGGGTGGTACGTTTCACCAAAGAGGACTGCGTGCGATCGGCGCTCTGCCAGCGCACGCTGCAAGCGTATTACTGAGTTTGCTGTTGCGTTCAAGGCCCGGGAAACCGGGCTTTGTTTTTTGTGCGGGCAGCCTGTTCGCTGCGCTCACGGTCTGTCCAACTGGCTGCGCCAGTTGTCGAACCCCGGTCGGGGATTCTCATCCCCCCTTTTCGGAGAATATAAAAGAAAAAAGCCCGTACTTTCGTACGAGCTCTCATCTTAAATATGGCGGTGAGGGGGGGATTGACTCGCTTTGCTCGCCCTGCGGGCAGCCTGTTCGCTGCGCTCACGGTCTGTCCAACTGGCTGCGCCAGTTGTCGAACCCCGGTCGGGGATTCTCATCCCCCCTTTTCGGAGAATATAAAAGAAAAAAGCCCGTACTTTCGTACGAGCTCTCATCTCAAATATGGCGGTGAGGGGGGGATTCGAACCCCCGATACGTTGCCGTATACACACTTTCCAGGCGTGCTCCTTCAGCCACTCGGACACCTCACCATATTGTTTTGCTGCCTGACCGCTTGGGGGGCAACGGGGCGCTACTATAGGGAGTTGCGCTGACACGGTCAAGCAGATTTTCAGCTTTAGTACCTGTTCGGTTAAGCAATAATCAGCTCCACGGTTTTTACGCCGTGGAGCAGGGGATAACGCTGTGAATCGAGAACTTGACGGTTCAAGGGGGCGCTGGATCTTGGAGATCACAGAGGCGGTCCTCCTTTATTACGTTCAGATCTGGCCGAAGCGGCCGGAATTGAAATCACGAATGGCTTCGTTGATTTCACTCTTAGTGTTCATCACAAACGGGCCATAGCCCACGATCGGTTCATTCAGCGGCTCGCCGGCCATCAGCAGCACTTTTGCATCGCTGTTCGCCTCCAGGTGCAGTTTGTCACCTTCCTGACTCAATACGACCAGCTGGGCTTCACCCGCCTGAGTTGCACCGTTCACCGTGATGCTGCCTTCAAGCACGACCAGCGCCGTGCTCCAGCCTTCAGGCTGATTGAGCGTCAGATGGCTTCCCTGGTTCAGAGCGATGTCCCAGACGTTAAGCGGCGAGAAGGTGTGCGCCGGGCCGGTCACCGTGTCGTAGCGACCGGCAATAACTCGCAGCGAACCGCTGTTATCCGGCAGCGTCACCACCGGGATGTCGGCTTTCGTGATGCTCTGGTAGCCCGGTGCCGCCATCTTGTCTTTCGCCGGCAGATTGACCCAAAGCTGCATCATTTTCAGTTCCCCGCCTTTCTGCGAGAACGCGCTGGAGTGGAACTCCTCGTGCAAAATGCCTGCCCCTGCGGTCATCCACTGCACGTCGCCAGGGCCAATGACGCCGCCTTTACCCGTGGAGTCGCGATGCTCCACTTCACCGGCATAGACGATAGTGACCGTTTCAAAACCCCGGTGAGGGTGTTGGCCTACGCCGCGTTTCGCACCATCAGCAGGAAAGGTATACGGGCCCGCGTAGTCCAGCAGCAGGAACGGGCTGAGCGGCTCGCCGTGCGTCTGATAAGAAAACATTGAACGGACCGGGAAACCATCTCCAACCCAGTGCTGGCGGGGAGCGGTATAAACGCCTGTTACGTTTTTCATGATTAACTCCTGATGTTCTGTTGATGTAATTAGCTTATATTCAGGGTCAATATCCCGGTAGATAGTGAAAATGGCATTCACTGTTCTGAAAATAGAACGATGAGGTTTTATGCAGGATCTCAATGACTTTGTCTGGTTTGTGAAGGTGGTGGACTACGGTGGCTTTGCTGCGGCGGGAAGGGCGCTTGACCTGCCAAAGTCCAGGCTAAGCCGCCGGATTGCGCAGCTGGAAGAGCGGCTTGGCGTACGGCTCATCCATAGAACAACCCGGCATTTTACGGTGACCGAGGTCGGCCAGACGTTCTATCAGCACTGCAAAGCGATGATGGTGGAGGCCGAGGCTGCCGAGGAAGCCGTGGCGGCACTGCAGGCCGAACCGCGCGGTATCGTCAGGATCACGTGCCCGATAACCTTACTGCATGTCCACGTTGGTCCGATGCTGGCAAGATTTATGGCGCGCTACCCCGGGATCAATCTTCAGCTTGAGGCGACTAACCGGCGGGTAGATCTGGTGGGAGAGGGCGTGGATATCGCGATCCGCGTACGCCCGCGTCCGTTTGATGACAGTGACCTGGTGCTAAGGGTGCTGGCTGACAGGGGGCATTGCCTGGTGGCAAGCCCGGCGTTGATTGCCCGTCTGGGGGAACCGTCAATGCCGTCTGAACTCAGCGCCTGGCCTGGATTAAGTATGGGAGAGGGAAAGCACAACCATAAGTGGGCACTTTCCGGACCCGACGGGGCGAAAGCGGAGATCCATTACCATCCCCGTTTGATCAGTACGGATATGCTCGCGCTGCGTGAAGCCGCCATGGCAGGCATTGGCGTGGTGCAGTTGCCGATTTTGATGGTGAAGGAGCAGCTTGCGTCCGGTGAGCTGGTCCGGGTGCTTGAGGCATGGGAACCCAGACGGGAAGTGATTCACGCCGTTTATCCTTCAAGACGCGGTTTGCTGCCCTCCGTTAGGGCGCTGGTGGATTTTCTGACCGAAGAGTATGCGAAGATGGTGGAAGACTAGTTTTCTGTAGGTCGGGTAAGCGCAGCGCTACCCGACATGAGTTTCGCACAGAGCCACAAGGTTCGAATCCCCCCTGCATGCGTACAATATGCGAAAAAAAGCCCGCATTTTCATGCGAGCTCTTCTTTAAATATGGCGGTGAGGGGGGGATTCGAACCCCCGATACGTTGCCGTATACACACTTTCCAGGCGTGCTCCTTCAGCCACTCGGACACCTCACCATATTGTCATCCCGTTGTTGACGGGACGGGCGCTAATGTAAGGAAAAGCCGAACTGCCGTCAACTCACTTTTTCAGTAATTTAGCGCGTTTAGACAAACTTCAGGCAACATGATTCTTAAATGTGCATAAAATGCCTCTTTTATCAGCAACGCGGTTTCCTGATAAATTTGTTATGCTGACAATCCACTTGAAAATGAAAGCAAAACAGCGCAATAAAAGGCAGGAATGACCATGGATATTCTCTTCTATCACCCTACATTTGATAACGCTTACTGGATTGACGCACTTTCGGCGGCGCTGCCCGGCGCACGCGTACGCGAGTGGAAGCGCGGCGATAATGAACATGCTGACTATGCGCTGGTCTGGCATCCTCCGGTAGAAATGCTCCAGGGCCGCAAGCTGAAGGCCGTTTTTGCCCTGGGAGCCGGCGTGGATTCCATTCTGAGCAAACTTAAGGCACACCCTGAAATGCTGCCGGAAGACGTTCCACTGTTCCGCCTGGAAGATACCGGAATGGGCCAGCAGATGCAGGAATATGCCGTGAGCCAGGTTCTGCACTGGTTCCGCCGCTTTGATGACTATCAGGCATTTAAACAGCAGGCCCGCTGGGAGCCGCTGCCGGATTATCGTCGTGAAGACTTTACCATCGGCATCCTCGGCGCGGGCGTGCTTGGCTCAAAAGTGGCTGAAGCCCTTGCTCCGTGGGGCTTTCCGCTGCGCTGCTGGAGTCGCAGCCGCAAAGATTATCCGGGCGTAGAGAGCTTTGCCGGGACGGATGAACTCCCGGCCTTTCTGAACGGGACGCGCGTGCTCATCAACCTGCTGCCCAATACGGCGGAAACGGTCGGTATCATTAATGAAGCGTTGCTCAATCAGCTCGTCGATCGGAGCTACCTGATGAACCTGGCGCGCGGGGTGCATCTGGTCGAGCCCGATCTGCTGAAGGCGCTGGACAGCGGAAAGCTAAAAGGCGCCATGCTGGATGTCTATAGCCGTGAGCCGCTACCCGCGGAAAGCCCGCTTTGGGCGCACCCGCGAGTCGCGATGACCCCTCACGTGGCCGCCGTGACGCGTCCGGCAGAAGCGGTGGCGTATATATCACATACCATCAGCGAAATGGAAAAGGGTAACCCGGTCACCGGCCAGGTCGACAGACAGCGCGGCTACTGAGATAAACCCGGCGTTCGCCGGGTTTTTGCTAATATTCGCCGCTGATAACTGCTATCCTTTGGAAAAACCGCAGAGGAGAGAGAGATGTATCCCGTTGACCTGCATATGCACACCGTCGCCAGTACCCACGCTTATAGCAACCTCCATGATTATATCGCCCAGGCGAAGCTTAAAGGCATCAAGCTGTTCGCGATCACCGATCATGGCCCGGATATGGCGGATGCGCCGCACTACTGGCATTTTGTGAATATGCGGATCTGGCCACGTCTGGTGGACGGCATTGGGATACTGCGCGGCATTGAGGCAAACATCAAAAATACCGACGGTGAGATCGACTGCACCGGACCGATGCTGACGTCTCTTGACCTTATCCTCGCCGGCTTCCATGAGCCGGTTTTTGCTCCTCAGGATAAAGAGACCAATACCGCGGCGATGATTGCCACCATTGCCAGCGGCAATGTGCACATTATCAGTCATCCCGGTAACCCAAAATATCCGATTGATATTCAGGCTGTCGCGCAGGCGGCAGCGAAGCACCGCGTGGCGCTGGAGATTAATAACTCCTCTTTTGTTCACTCGCGTAAGGGCAGTGAAGCCAACTGTCGCGAAGTGGCGGCCGCCGTCCGCGATGCGGGCGGCATGGTGGCGTTGGGCTCAGATTCTCATACCGCGTTTACGCTGGGTGATTTCAGCGAGTGCCTGAAAGTGCTGAATGATGTTAACTTCCCGGAAGCGCAAATCCTGAACGTGACCCCACGCCGCATGCTCGATTTCCTTGAGTCCCGCGGAATGGAGCCGATTGCCGAATTTGCCGATCTTTAATTGTGTTATGGAATCATAAAAAATGAACGAGTTTTCCATCCTCTGCCGCGTGCTGGGTACGCTCTATTATCGCCAGCCGCAAGACCCGCTGTTGGTTCCGCTTTTTACGTTGATTCGTGAAGGTAAACTGGCGCAGAACTGGCCGCTGGAACAGGATGATTTACTGGAACGTCTGCAAAAAAGCTGCGATATGCAGCAGATTGCGACGGACTACAATGCGCTGTTCGTCGGCGATGAGTGCCGCGTTTCGCCATACCGTTCTGCCTGGCAGGACGGGGCGACGGAAGCGGAAGTCCGCGCTTTCCTCTCCACCCGCGGTATGCCGCTGAGCGATACGCCGGCGGATCATATCGGTACGCTGCTGCTTGCTGCCTCCTGGATCGAAGACAACGCCGGGAATGATGAGAACGAAGCTATCGAAACCCTGTTCGAAACGTACCTGCTGCCGTGGGTCGGAACATTCCTTGGTAAAGTTGAAGCGCATGCCACCTCGCCATTCTGGAGAACGCTGGCACCGCTCACGCGCGACGCGATCGCGGCGATGTGGGATGAGCTCGAAGAAGAGAATGAAGGGTGACCTAGGTCACATAAACTCTGCAACTCTTCATTTCAAATTGCACATAATGTGCTTCTGATCGCATTTCTATGGTGCGCTTCTGCTAAGATGCGCGCCATGAACATATTACTTTGTATCGCAATAACGACGGGCATTCTCTCCGGACTTTGGGGATGGGTGGCCGTGTCTCTCGGATTACTCAGCTGGGCCGGATTCCTTGGCTGTACGGCCTATTTCGCCTGCCCGCAGGGGGGCGTCAAAGGGCTCTTTATCTCTGGCTGCACCCTGATGAGCGGTGTTATCTGGGCGCTGGTGATCATGAAAGGCAGCGCGCTGGCGCCGCATCTGGAGATGCTGGGATACGTGATGACGGGCGTTGTTGCCTTTTTAATGTGCATCCAGGCTAAGCATCTGCTGCTTTCATTTGTTCCTGGAACCTTTATGGGGGCGTGTGCGACCTTTGCAGGGCAGGGTGACTGGAAGCTGGTGGTCCCCTCCCTGGCGCTGGGGTTGCTGTTTGGCTATGCCATGAAAAACAGCGGTCTTTGGCTGGCGTCGCGGCGGGAAAAAGCGCAAAACGTCACGGCAGTGAGCGAATAAAAAAAGGCGAGATAATCATCTCGCCTTTTTTGTGCGCTTCCTGTCAGGATTCCGGAGGGACTGACATATCGCGGTATTTCACCAGTATGGGGTTCTGCACGTCTGCTTTGTTTTGCAGATCCCACAGCCCGCGGTCAATACCGTCGTTGATTAAGAAGATCACGCCGGTTTCAATGGCTGACATCAGACACATCATGACCGGCTCGTTGGAGGTGTAGCCAATTTCACCCTCCAGCAAACGCTGGTAATCGATGAAGCGGAATACCCCTGCCTGAACTTCATAGGACAGTATGGTTTTGCTGGTGTTCACCGAAGAGAGCACTTCGCCTGTACTGACGTTGACCACACGCAGGTTAACGGCAATTTGGTCGAGCTGGTATTGGGTATCCGCGCCGATACCGAAATACCGCGCGCCCGCTCCACCCGATTTAACGTTACTTTCGTAGCCAATAATCGATCCTTCAATCATCACGTTCGCTGCCGCCAGAGATTCCAGAGGCGTACGGTTATTGGCCGCGACGGTACCATTTTCCTGTGCTGCACGAATGATTTTACGTTCATTCAACAGGTTCTGGAGACCCTGACGTTCCAGGGGAATAAACCAGTGCGAATCCTTGAGCGCGGTAACCAGCATCGCGGTTGCGCTTTGCGGCACGGCCGTGGAGAAGTTACTTGCCGGGTAAGGTTTGAATTGCCCGGTTTCATCCTGAATGTTGTATACGGAGACAAATATTTTCCCCGTTGGAGCAGGTAAATGCGTTAAATCACGATAACTCTGGGCCCGAGGCATTAATGTAGGTTTTGCAGCTTCTTTAGGTGGAGCAGTTAAACAACCGCTCAATAAGCACACTGCAACAAAAATCAGGAAGCGCTGCATGATCGTTGTCCTTATTTAGCTATTGTTTAAAAGTCAGTTGAATTACTTTGTAGACCGGAAACCTGAATGGTGGAGATTCTTCCGGTTTTACGATCGGTCACGTTCAACTGAAGCTGTCCGTCAGTGTTGGCGATATCAACGATAAAGTCGTTGGTCACCATCCGGCCGGGTTTACCGGTATTAATGTTGGTCAGTAACCCACCTAAAATCTGCGACTGAATAGCTTGAGTGAAGTTGTCCAGTGCGGACGGGGTATCAATGCTAAAATCCTTTAAGCTGGGATCCTTATAGGAGTTTTGCGCCTGAGCTTCATTCAGCAGGAACGCGCCGTTGTTAGGGTTACCGCCAAAGTTAGGGTTACGGAACTGAAACGTCATGTTTCCGGCCCAGCTTATGGGTGTTATCAGCATTATCGAAACAACTGCATATGCAATACGCATGACAGCCTCCGCATATCGGTTCGCTAGAACTCGTCTTTTGCTAAATCGCTGGTGCTTAATAGGGCTTTATCTATTTGCAGGCGATTAATAGCGTCTTCTGATTGTGCCAGTGCCAGGGCTACGTTTTTATCGAAGTCCATTTTTGTGGGGAATAAAAACGTTTGATAAATAACGTACTGATTAGCCGTTATTGTTATCCAACTTCCCCATCGTGCACTGGGCCGCTCGTTGATCGTTATATTTCCGGTATAGGTACTGTCCCATTTATCACTAAAAGCACGGTAAAAACTGTGCCCGACCGATGAAACAGTGTGGTCTGTTAACAATCCGGGAACTTCGACCTCGACGGCCTTCAGATTCCCGGCAGCGAGCAGGAAACTCGCTGCGGCGATCCAACTCAACGTGCGCTTCATGTGATTAACGCCTGAGGTTATCGTTTGCCCACGAAACAGCCTGAGTTCTGTTTTTCACAGCTATCTTCTTGAAAAGATTATAAAGGTGCGTCTTTACCGTATTTTCGCTGATAAATAACGAACGGGCGATTTCAATATTTGAAGCACCAATGCGTAACTTATTCAGGATCTCTTTCTCACGGTGCGTGAGCAGTGCTGACTCTGAGCTGTTATAACGATAATTTCCCGAGTGCGTGATGAGATAACTGGCAAGCTTTTGCGAAAAATAACACTCTCCGCGCAATATACCTTGCAGACCCTCAACTACCCGGTCTTCTTCTTCTGTGACGTAGAACACGCCATTGATATGCGGCCAGCTTTCAATATCTCTGAAAGGATATTCATCAGGCGTATTCAACAATAGCACGCGGATATTGTTGTTTTTCCTGCTTAAAATATCTTGCCAGTAATGGATAAGTTTTTTATCCGCTTCCATCATATCGAAAAGAATGATGCTGCCAGGTGCAATATCATCAGAAGAACGTTGAATATTATGCAATTTCCCGTTCAGTGATAAAGATTGCTTTAAATGTTGTAATAATGCTGTCGCTTGCAGAGAAGGTTTTGTGATCAACATTAATGTATGACCATGTAAACTATGGACTTCATTATACATGATGAAACCCCACTTTATTTGGCACCTGGCAGCTGTCCTCCTGTTTAAAAGAGGACACCAGAAGTACTGACAGATGTTGCACTGCTGTGTGTAGAATCAGACCATAACCTCCACAGGGAGGTAAATATAAAACCAATTTCGTACATCTAATTTCAATCTAGCTTTTACGAAGTTTAAAGCAAGTGTTAAACATGTAACATAATGTAAAAATCAATATTAATTTGTGAAATTGAGTTGTTTTGAATGGCGAGAATTGATGAGAAAGTTGTACACATAAATAGAGCTGCACAGATTTTAAAAATCATACAAATATTTTTAATCTCATGATTTAAATGAATATTTATTATTTTTATAAAGCAATAATTTAGTATGAGTTACAGGTTTTTACTAAGCCCTCGAATGAGCAGCAGTCTGGCTTAAGAAAAGAGGCCTCGTGTCACATGCTGAGAAAAAATGTTCTCATGCCGTTACGTTTAAACACCCCGGGAGGAGGCGTGGACAGCTTTTGTCTTGCTGTACAACCCTTTCGAAAAATGTATTTAATAAAAAATATAAGCTGGCCTGAATAAAGTGGTTTTTGATGTAAATTACGACTTTGTGGTGATCTGAAAAATAAAAATAAGCCGCGCGGGTGAGATATTTAAAATGTTTCAGCGGACATACTCTTCACCGTAACGACGCGTTAACACAATACGAATCGTTTTTACATGTGACACTGTTATAGGGTTATGGAGTTATTCAATAACCAGGTCCAGGGTGACAACATGAAATACACATCGTTATTTATGATGTTTACATTACTGGGTGCGCCTGGATTTGTAACCGCAGCGAATTCAGATTTAGCAAATGCTGAATATAACTTTGCGGTTAACGAATTAAGTCTTTCATCACTCAATCAGGCAGCCATTATTGGTCAACAGGGTGTTTTCAATGACGCTCAGGTTCGCCAGGAAGGTTCGAAACTATTGTCCATTGTTTCCCAGGATGGGGCAGGCAACAGAGCGAGAGTTGATCAATCAGGGAGTTACAATATAGCCTGGATCGATCAGAGCGGAAACGCGAATGATGCAGGTATTACGCAAGATGGATACGGTAATAGCGCGAAAATTATCCAGAAAGGGTCGGGTAATAGAGCAAATATTACGCAGTACGGTACGCAGAAAACCGCAGTTGTAGTGCAGAAACAGTCGCAAATGGCGATTAACGTTATTCAACATTAGCGCTTTCGCGACGACTTTAATCAATCCGATGGGGGTTTACCATGAAATTTCTCAAAGTGGCAGCGCTTGCAGCAATCGTAGTTTCTGGTAGTGCTATGGCGGGTTCTATTAATCAGGGCGGCTGGGGTCATGGGCATGGTCATGGCGGATACAGTGGTCCAAATTCAACCCTGAATATTTATCAGGACGGTGGCGGTAACTCCGCGGTTGCTCTTCAGACAGACGCCAGAAATTCCGTGCTGAATATTACCCAGAAAGGTGGCGGTAACGGCGCTGACGTTGGTCAGGGTTCTGATGACAGTAAAATCAACCTGACCCAGAAAGGATTCGGCAACAGTGCAACACTTGATCAGTGGAACAGTAAAAAATCTGTTATGAACGTCAGCCAGTCCGGCGGCTTTAACGGCGCACTCGTTGACCAGACTGCCTCTAACTCTACTGTCAACGTTACCCAGATCGGTTTTGGTAACCACGCGACAGCTCATCAGTACTGATACTGAAATCTGTGCTACAAAAAAACAGGGCATCAGCCCTGTTTTTTTTCGGGAGTTCATCATGAATACCTTAATTCTCCTGGCCGCGCTTTCCAGTCAGATCACCTTCAAAACGTCGCAGCAGGAAAATATGACCACTATTATTCCTCAGGTCACTCTTACGCAGTCGTGTGATTGTCAGGTTCAGATTGTTTCTTTACGAGAAGGGCAGGGGGGGCAAAGTTCTTCCCGGCAGCAAAACACACTTTTTATACCCGCTAATCAGACGATTGATTTAATGCGCCTGAGTTTAAATATTAATGCAGGAGACACGGTAAAAATCGTTGTCACCGTTACAGATGGAAAATCGCTTCATTTATCACAACAGTGGTCGCCAGCGGAACGTTCGTTATAAAAATGTATTAAATCAATGCGTTGTGAATGTGGCGGGTCTGTGCCGTTGAGCTATGCTGATATCAGGGACCAGGTCGTTATGTTCCGTAACGTGAAACTTCGTTTGCCGTAATAAATGAAGCGCGTTTACCCCTCATGGACGATTTTCATTGAGGAGTACCTATAATGAACAACTATTTTGCTCGACTCGTAGCAGGTCTGGGTCTGGTCGTTTCTGCTTTGAGTATCCCGGCTTATTCGGCCACAGTTGTTGACGGCGGTGTCATACATTTTCGCGGTGCTATCGTCGCCGACCCTTGTGAAGTCACTCCGCAGAAGCAACAATTTGCAATGTCATGTCCAAATAATAACCGTATGCAAACGCGTATGGTCAGCTATGAAGAGGCGCTTAACGGGAAAGTGAGCGACTCAAACCTGGCAACGGTCAATATGAAATACCTTAATCCTGAAAAAACGCTTGCAGTTATTGAAATCCAGTATCGCTAATGCGCGTTCTCCCCGCCCTGCGGTGGAAGAGGATTTTTTCTGATAGTTTTTTCTCCCGGTCACCTCTGCGATACACTTAAGAAAAAGGCGGATTGCAGAGGGGCTTTATGAAACCGCAAATTGAAATTATTCAAGGCGATATTACGACAATGCACGTCGACGTCATCGTCAATGCGGCCAATCCTTCCCTGATGGGGGGAGGCGGTGTGGACGGGGCTATTCACCGTGCTGCCGGACCGCAGCTGCTCGAAGCCTGTAAAACCGTGCGGCAACAGCAGGGCGAATGTCCTCCCGGTCATGCGGTAATTACGCTGGCGGGCAATCTGCCCGCCAGAGCGGTTATTCATGCCGTAGGGCCCGTCTGGCACGGTGGCGATCGGCACGAGGCGAGTATTCTGGAAGAGGCTTACCGGAACTGTCTGCGACTGGCCGCCGACAACGGTTATAAAACGATGGCGTTCCCGGCTATCAGCACCGGCGTGTATGGTTATCCTAAGGCAGCAGCCGCAACGATCGCTGTAGAAACCGTTTACCGCTATCTGTCGTTAAAACCGTTGCCAGAGAAGGTGATTTTTGTCTGTTTTGACGACGACACCACGCATCTTTATCAGCGGCTTCTGACTCAGCGCAGACAAGAGCTGGAAAGCTGAAGCAAACGCGGCGCATCTGGTGCGCCGCGTGGTTTATGAGGCTTTTGCCTGCGGTTTTCCTGAAAAGAGGAAACGCAGGAGCGGGATCCGCAGATGGATTTCGTAAAGTACGATCGCCACCCCTACCACAAAAACCAGCCCGGTAAAGAAGCCCAGCGTGTTGGAGGCGATGTGCGGTGTGATGTAAGCCCCGAAGAAAAGCGTCAACGGATGATGCACCAGATAGATAAACAGTGATGCATTAACGAAGTAAGTCACGCGGCTGGACTTAAAGTTCAGCAAGCGATGGCCCAGCGCGAATACCACGTTCACCATCCACAGGCCCAGCAGCATCGTGATCACGCTTTCCGTTTCATACATCCAGGCGTCGCCGCTGCCGTAGCGCTGATTCAGCAGATATGCAGCGAACGCGAAGGTTGCCCCCAGCGCGCACCACGGTGACGGGGTGACAAACAGCGATTTAAGCTTTGGATGAATAAAAGCCAGCGCGCCGATTAAAAAGAACGGAATGTAGAACAGTGACTGCATCACCACGAAATTGAATAACCCGTCGCTCAAAATAGGCGGGTAAACGATAAGCAGCGTCCGTCGCACGGCGGCATAAGCGATCCCCAACAGCAAGAAGAGCACTGACAGTTTGCCCATCGTAACGTTGGCGAAGAAGGTGTCGGCTTTTGTACTCAGATGGTGGCGCAGGCGGCTAAAAATCAACAAACTTACCGTTGTCAGCACTACAAGGACCAGCAGGAACCACAGGTGAGACACCAGCTCCCAGACCAGCGTATTGTACTTTTCATAGAGCGTCAGATTCGGCCAGTTCTCCGCTTTGCCTTTGACGTATTGCAGCATAATGAACTGAGGCAGCGTCAGCAGCGGAATTGCGGTCAGCATCGGGATGCCCACGCGCTCCACGCGTACTTTCCACCATCGCTTAAGCGGGTATCGCAGAAACAGCATGTAAGAAAAATAGCCGGATATGACGAAGAAAACCTGCATTCGAAAGGCGTGAATAAAGTCGTTAAACAGCGTCAGCCACCAGGAGGGCATCTGGCTATTCACGTGCCAGGTGTGGCTGGAGTAAATCAGTGAAATGTGAAAGGGGATCCCCAATAGCATCAGCCAGGCCCTGATCGAGTCGAGGAAATATTCACGTTCTGTTGGTGTTGTGCTCATATAACGTTGTGCATTCTCAGACTTTTCGTCTTATCCCTAAGACTCATAATGGTTACATTCGAAGCCAACCCTACACCAAGACCGACACCCTGTCTCCAGGATAAGCACGCAAAGTGAATAGCGGGTTCTTTCATTTGCTTAATCCATGAGCCAGCAGCTGAACAAAGCAGTGATAATGTTGTCGGATTGCCTGAGTTTCCATTAAAATGGATCGGATCGATATAAGCACACAAAGGGGGAAGTGCTTACTTATTATGAAACATAAACCACAGATGATGAAAATGCGTTGGTTGGGTGCTGCAGTGGTGTTATCACTGTATACCTCATCGGCACTGGCCTTTAACATCGACGATGTCGCAAAACAGGCAAAATCGATGGCAGGCAAGAGCTACGAAGCGCCGAAAAGTAACTTGCCCTCCGTTTTCCGCGACATGAAGTATGCGGACTATCAGCAGATCCAGTTCAATCACGACAAAGCGTACTGGAGCAATATTAAAACCCCGTTCAAGCTTGAGTTTTATCATCAGGGTATGTACTTCGACACGCCTGTTGCCATCAATGAAGTGACGGCAACAGCGGTACGTAAGATCAAATACAGCCCGGATTACTTCAATTTTGGCAATGTGCAACACGACAAAGATACGGTGAAAGACCTGGGCTTCGCAGGCTTTAAGGTGCTTTACCCGATCAACAGCAAAGATAAAAACGACGAAATCGTCAGCATGCTTGGTGCCAGCTACTTCCGCGTGATTGGCGCGGGGCAGGTATACGGGCTTTCTGCGCGCGGACTGGCTATTGATACCGCGCTGCCATCAGGTGAAGAGTTCCCACGTTTCCGTGAGTTCTGGATTGAACGTCCAAAACCAACGGATAAACGTCTGACTATCTACGCGCTGCTGGATTCGCCGCGTGCGACCGGGGCCTATCGCTTTGTGATTATGCCGGGCCGCGACACGGTGGTTGACGTACAGTCTAAGGTTTACCTGCGTGATAAAGTGGGCAAACTGGGCGTTGCGCCGCTGACCAGCATGTTCCTGTTTGGGCCGAACCAGCCGTCACCGGCAACCAACTTCCGCCCGGAACTGCACGACTCCAACGGTCTGTCGATTCATGCCGGTAACGGTGAGTGGATCTGGCGTCCGCTGAATAACCCGAAACATCTGGCGGTGAGCAGCTTCGCGATGGAAAACCCACAAGGTTTTGGCCTGCTGCAGCGTGGTCGTCAGTTCTCCCGTTTTGAAGATTTGGACGATCGCTATGACCAGCGTCCAAGCGCCTGGGTCACGCCAAACGGTGACTGGGGTAAAGGTAAGGTCGAGCTGGTAGAAATTCCAACCAACGACGAAACCAACGATAACATCGTTGCTTACTGGACGCCGGATCAGCTGCCGGAAGCCGGTAAAGAGATGAACTTCAAGTACAC
Organism: Enterobacter sp. N18-03635; assembly: GCF_004006055.1. Lineage (NCBI taxonomy): Bacteria > Pseudomonadati > Pseudomonadota > Gammaproteobacteria > Enterobacterales > Enterobacteriaceae > Enterobacter > Enterobacter sp. N18-03635. The sequence goes on from NZ_CP034769.1 coordinate 1,684,525, forward strand.
CATTACCTTCAGCCGCGACGAAGATAAGCTGCATGCGCCGGATAACGCGTATGTGATGCAGACTCGCCGCTCAACGGGTGATGTGAAGCAGTCTAATCTGATTCGTCAGCCTGACGGTACCGTGGCGTTTGTCGTGGACTTCACAGGCCAGGATATGAAGAAACTGGCACCGGACACCGCCGTTGCCGCTCAGGCCAGCATCGGTGATAACGGTGAAATCGTTGAGAATACCGTGCGTTACAACCCGGTAACCAAAGGCTGGCGTCTGACCCTGCGCGTGAAAGTGAAAGATCCGAAACAGACCACTGAAATGCGTGCTGCGCTGGTCAGTAACGATCAGCCGCTGAGTGAAACCTGGAGCTATCAGCTACCTGCCAATGAATAATACATCTGAATATATTGATGCCATGCCGCTGACGGATATCGAAAAAGCGGCACTGCCTAAGAGCGACATCCGCGCGGTTCACACCGCGCTGGATGGTGAACATCGTCAGTTTTCCCGTGATGATGATACGCCGCTTGGGTCAGTCAAGGCGCGTCTGGAGCAGGCCTGGCCGGACTCGCTGGCGGAAGGGCAGTTGATTAAAGACGATGAAGGACGCGATCAGCTTCAGGCGATGCCGAAGGCCACGCGTTCCTCTATGTTCCCCGATCCGTGGCGCACCAACCCGGTGGGTCGCTTCTGGGATCGCCTGCGTGGACGTGATGTGACGCCGCGCTATCTGTCACGCCTGACGAAAGAAGAGCAGGCGTCTGAACAGAAATGGCGTACCGTGGGGACAATCCGTCGCTATATCCTGCTGCTTCTGACGCTTGCGCAGACGGTCGTCGCGACCTGGTATATGAAAACCATCCTGCCGTATCAGGGCTGGGCATTCATAAACCCTACGGACATGATGGGCCAGGATCTCTGGGTCTCCTTCATGCAGCTGCTGCCGTACATCCTGCAGAGCGGCATCCTTCTGCTGTTCGCGGTTCTCTTCTGCTGGGTCTCAGCCGGCTTCTGGACCGCGCTGATGGGCTTCCTGCAGCTGCTGATGGGGCGTGACAAATACAGCATTTCAGCATCAACGGTCGGGAATGAACCCCTCAATCCTGAGCACCGTACCGCGCTGATTATGCCTATCTGTAACGAAGACGTTGACCGCGTATTCGCGGGGCTGCGTGCAACCTGGGAGTCCGTAAAGGCCACCGGCAACGCGGAGCATTTCGACGTTTACATCCTGAGCGACAGCTACAACCCGGATATCTGCGTTGCAGAGCAAAAAGCCTGGATGGAGCTGATTGCGGAAGTGCAGGGCGAAGGCCAGATCTTCTACCGCCGCCGTCGTCGTCGTGTGAAGCGTAAAAGCGGTAACATTGATGACTTCTGCCGTCGCTGGGGTAACCAGTACAGCTACATGGTGGTGCTGGATGCTGACTCCGTCATGAGCGGAGATTGCCTGAGCGGTCTGGTGCGTCTGATGGAAGCCAACCCGAACGCGGGTATTATCCAGTCCTCACCAAAAGCGTCCGGAATGGACACCCTTTATGCACGCTGCCAGCAGTTCGCCACCCGTGTTTACGGGCCGCTGTTTACGGCAGGTCTGCACTTCTGGCAACTGGGTGAATCGCACTACTGGGGTCACAACGCCATTATCCGCGTGAAGCCTTTCATTGAGCACTGTGCGCTGGCGCCGCTGCCGGGCGAGGGTTCGTTTGCCGGCTCTATTCTGTCGCACGACTTCGTAGAAGCGGCGCTGATGCGCCGTGCTGGCTGGGGCGTCTGGATTGCCTACGACCTGCCGGGATCGTACGAAGAGCTGCCGCCGAACCTGCTGGACGAGCTCAAGCGTGACCGCCGCTGGTGTCATGGTAACCTGATGAACTTCCGCCTGTTCCTTGTTAAAGGAATGCACCCGGTTCACCGTGCGGTGTTCCTGACTGGCGTGATGTCTTATCTCTCCGCACCGCTGTGGTTTATGTTCCTTGCGCTCTCCACTGCGCTGCAGGTCGTCCATGCCCTGACGGAGCCGCAATACTTCCTCCAACCGCGGCAGCTGTTCCCGGTTTGGCCGCAGTGGCGTCCGGAGCTGGCAATCGCGCTGTTTGCCTCGACCATGGTGCTGCTGTTCTTGCCTAAGCTGCTCAGCATCATCCTGATCTGGTGCAAAGGCTCGAAAGAGTACGGCGGTTTCTTCCGCGTGACCCTTTCACTGCTGCTGGAAGTCCTGTTCTCCGTGCTGCTGGCGCCGGTGCGTATGCTGTTCCACACCGTGTTTGTGGTCAGTGCGTTCCTGGGCTGGGAGGTGGTCTGGAACTCACCGCAGCGTGATGACGACTCCACGCCGTGGAGCGAAGCCTTTATGCGCCATGGTTCTCAGCTGCTGCTGGGTCTGGTGTGGGCGGCCGGGATGGCGTGGCTGGATCTGCGTTTCCTGTTCTGGCTGGCGCCGATTGTCTTCTCGCTGATCCTGTCGCCGTTTGTCTCCGTGATCTCCAGCCGTTCGACGGTGGGGCTGCGGACCAAACGCTGGAAGCTGTTCCTGATCCCGGAAGAGTATTCCCCGCCGCAGGTGCTGGTGGATACCGATCGTTACCTGGAGCAGAACCGCAATCGCACGCTGGATGACGGCTTCATGCACGCCGTGTTTAACCCGTCATTCAACGCCCTGGCAACGGCTATGGCGACGGCGCGTCACCGCGCAAGCCAGGTGCTGGAGATTGCCCGCGATCGTCACGTTGAGCAGGCGCTTAACGAGACTCCGGAAAAACTCAACCGCGACCGTCGTCTGGTCCTGCTGAGCGACCCGGTCACGATGGCGCGTCTTCACTACCGCGTGTGGTCCGCTCCGGAGAGATACTCTTCGTGGGTAAACTACTATAAGGAACTGAAACTTAACCCGCTGGCGTTGAAGGCGAAGTAAGTTGTTAAGTAGGGCGGGTAAGCGAAGCGCCTCCCGCCAAATAAAATACCGGCTTAATCGCCGGTATTTTTTTAGAGGTTACTCATGAAAATAATCATCGTCGTACTGATGGCATGCCTGCTCAGCGGCTGCGGCAGTATCATCAGTCGCACCATTCCAGGGCAAGGCCACGGGAATCAGTATTACCCTGGCGTGAAATGGGATCTCCGTGATTCCGCATGGCGCTACCTGACCGTGCTCGATCTGCCGTTCTCGCTGATTTTCGACACGCTGCTGCTGCCGATTGATGCCAGCCACGGCCCTTACGAATAACCTACATTAACGTTCGTCCCACTCATCGGCTGCGGTTTGACCTTCTTCCGTATCAAGCGGCGGCTCGAGCTGAAACTCACCCTCATCCCACTCGTGGAGGGTGTTCTCTTCCAGCCATTCCTGCCGAAGTTCGATTTCGTCATAGTCGCCGTCAAAGACGGCCTGCGCACCTTCACCACTTAATATCGGCAAACATTCCCCTTCTTCACCTTCATCGGCAAAGAATTCGGCCTGCCACATAATATCCCCATCCTGCAGAACGTATTTCTGGATATTAAGCTGTTGCACGTCAGCATCTTCTTCTTCAACGCCGGGGTTGTCGGCGAGGAACTCTTCACGAGCGGCATCAATAGCTTCTTCCAGCGTGGCGTACATGGTCATTGGTGTCTCCCTGTTTTCCAGAAGGTTTCAGGGAAAGAATAGCTGAATATCTGATTCTGCAAGTATGAATACGAAAATAAGCTGTCAGGCGTTCGTCTTATTCCGTCACCGGCCGTAACGCGCGGGATAAACTAAACCATGAATAAATGGCATTGAACAACACGACGCCCGCCGTCACGATAAAGACGGCGCGAAAACCGAAGCTGGCGGAGACCCCAGCCCCGAGCAGCGGTCCGGTGACGTTACCGATGTCTCGGAACGACTGGTTATAGCTGAAAATACGCCCGGCAATCTGGTTTGTAGAGTTGTAGACCAGCAGGGTCTGAACGGCGGGCAGCAGCGCGCCGTCGGCTGCACCCAGTAAAAAGCGCAGAACGCCCAGCTGCCATGGCGTTTGCACCATCGACATCGGGATAAGCAGCAGGACGGAAATCACCAGCGCGCAGATCAGTATTTTTTCCGGACCCACCCGGTCCCCCAGTTTTCCGAGCCTCGGGGCGCTCAGCAGCGCCGCTACGCCGGGCACGGATGCAATGAGTCCGCTGATGAATGCAATGTTGCTGACGTTACCCGCCAGATCGCGAACGTAAAGCGTCAGAATAGGGGCAATCGACCCGGTAGCCACCTGGATAATCATTGTCGTCACGAACAGGCTCAGCACCAGTCTGGGATTTTTGAGCGAGGTCAGCACTTCCCTGGCGTGGAGCATCTCTTTTTTGGCGACAGGCGTGAAGTTTTCACGAATACAGAGCAGGGTGACGATGAAGCACAGGAACAACACGCTGGCGGTGATAAAGAAAACCGGCCGCAGTCCATAGCTATCGGCCAGGAGTCCGCCGGCCAGTGGCCCCAGCAGGGCACCGCTCACGCCGCCGGTTGAGAGCGTGCCCAGCGCCCAGCCGCTTTTATGGCGGGGAATTTGTGTGGCAATCAGGGCGTTCGCGTTGGGAATAAATCCTCCCAGCAGGCCCAGCAGCGCGCGCAAAATCAGGAACTGCCAGACGTTTTGCGCCACGCCCATCAGCGCCATGATGATGGCCATCCCCAGCGCCGAACGCAGCAGCATGATTTTTCGCCCCTTGCGGTCGGCAAGGCCGCCCCAGAAGGGTGAGGCTATCGCGGAAAACAGGAACGTGATGCTGAATACCAGGCCGGACCACATATTGAGCGCACTGTGGCCCGTCACGCCCAGCTGTTCGACGTAGAGCGGCAGGAAAGGCATAACCAGGCTAAACGCCGCGCCGGTGAGGAAACAACCAAGCCACGCAACCGTGAGGTTACGCTTCCAGTTTATGGGGGCATCTGAGGGTGACATAACAATCCGCATAATGAGGTGCTGAGCACCTGAAGCATGAAGTAATAAGCCTGCTAATTATGCGCCTGGGTTATGAATGCCGCAATGAGGGGGAGCTTTTAAAGCTAAAACAGCATGCGGCCCTGAGGGCCGCATGAGAATTAATAGCGAGACGGCGTGCCTTGTGGCCGCGTTTTAAAGCGGCGGTGCAACCACATGTACTGCTCGGGCGCCAGCATAATGCACTTCTCCACAACGCTGTTCATCCAGCGCGCGGTAGTTTCCGCATCGTCGAGCGGCGGCGCGAGTTCCGGCTCCAGCATCATCAGCTCGTAGCCTGAACCATCCGGCTTACGGCGGGGAACAAAAGGCACGATGGCGGCTTTGGACATCCGCGCCAGCATCCAGGTTCCGGTCGTTGTGGCGGCCTCTTCAACGGCGAAGAAGGGGACAAATACGCTGGCCTGCGGGCCATAGTCGTGGTCGGGGGCGTACCAGACCACTTCACCGGATTTCAGCGCGCGGATCATTCCCTTCAGATCTTTACGGTCGATCATGCTTTTGTTGGAGCGCATGCGGCCGTTGGTCTGGATTAAATCGATGACCGGGTTATCGTTAGGGCGATAAACGCCAATGCCCGGCGCCTGCATGCCGAACATGCGCGCCCCGATTTCAAGCGTCAGGAAATGGACGCCAATCAGCAGAACGCCCGTCTGGTTGGCCTGAAGCGTATGCACCGGATCCATGCCGGTGCCCGTCACCTCGCTCCAGCGAGCCATGCGTTTGTCCGGCCAGAACCACGCCATGCCGGTTTCCATAAGGCCCATCCCGACGGATTCGAAATTCTTCGCAACCATATCGTGACGCTCTGACTCGCTCATCTGCGGAAAACACAGCTCAAGATTGCGGTACGCGATTCTGGCTCGACGTTTCATAAACAGTTGCGCGAAGCGGCCCAGAAATTTACCCAACCGAAAAATAACAGGGTAGGGAAGCTGTACCAGAAGCCATAAAAAGCCGATGCCAAGCCAGGTCAACCAATAGCGGGGATGCAAAAGGGCGGCAGTAAATTTTGGTAACTGGGTCATGTCTTTCCTGTGTTCAAACGTCCTGTTTTGCTAGTGTCTCATTTTTTGAGACGTAGCCAAAATATCTGCTTTCGAAGCGTGCACGATTACAGCAATTGTTAAGCCTGATTAATCAGGGTGTGTGAAATGTAGCGTAAATTGTGTGGATGTAAATTGGTTTTGTTTGCTATATGATGCCGACCGATTTTTCATTCTCTCTAACGAATCCAGGACTGTACACCATGCCAGTGTTACATAACCGCGTTTCGAATGAGATGTTAAAAGCGCGTATGTTGGCTGAAACCGAACCGCGCACAACCATCTCATTCTATAAATACTTCACGATCGACGATCCGCAGGCGACCCGCGATGCGCTTTATCAGGCGTTCACGGCGCTTAACGTCTTCGGCCGCGTCTACCTTGCCCGTGAAGGCATCAACGCGCAGATTAGCGTACCGGAAAGCAAAGTCAGCGCCTTCCGTGACGTACTTTATCAGTTTGACCCTGCACTCGACGGCTTACGCCTGAACATTGCCCTGGATGATGACGGGAAATCCTTCTGGGTGCTGCGCATGAAGGTGCGTGAACGCATCGTGGCGGACGGTATCGACGATCCTGAGTTTAACCCGTCGGACGTCGGTGAATACCTGAAGGCGGCGGAAGTGAATGCGATGCTGGACGATCCGGATGCCGTATTCATTGATATGCGTAACCACTATGAGTACGAAGTGGGGCATTTCGAGAACGCGATGGAAATCCCGGCTGATACCTTCCGCGAGCAATTGCCCAAAGCGGTTGAGATGATGCAGGTGCATAAAGATAAAAAGATCGTTATGTACTGCACCGGCGGTATCCGCTGTGAGAAAGCCAGCGCGTGGATGAAGCACAACGGCTTCAATAAGGTCTGGCACATTGAAGGCGGCATTATTGAGTACGCTCGTCGCGCCCGTGAGCAGGGGTTGCCGGTACGCTTTATCGGGAAAAACTTTGTCTTTGACGAGCGGATGGGTGAGCGTATCTCTGAAGACGTTATTGCCCAGTGCCACCAGTGCGGCGCGCCGTGCGATACCCACACCAACTGCAAAAACGACGGCTGCCATCTGCTGTTCATTCAGTGCCCGGCCTGTGCCGAGAAGTTTAACGGCTGCTGTAGCGAGCTGTGCAGTGAAGAGAGCATCCTGCCGGAAGAAGAGCAGCGTCGCCGTCGCGCAGGACGTGAAAACGGCAACAAGATTTTTAATAAATCACGCGGTCGTCTGAATACCAAACTGGGTATCCCTGACCCGGAATGATAAAAAAGCCCGGCACGGTGAAAGCCAGCCGGGCGAAGTTATTATGATTTCTGCTGTACCCCTTCAACGGAAATAATCAGCTCCACGTCCTGAGACGCCGGGCCTAAATCCGTTGTGATATTAAAATCTTTCAGGTGAATTTTCCCTGCCGCTTCAAAACCTGCGCGTTTACCGCCCCACGGATCGTCACCCTGACCCAGTAATTTAGCATCAAGCGTGACCGGTTTTGTTACGCCGTTAAGCGTCAGGTTGCCGGTAATATTCAGCTTATCACCGTCTTTCTTCACCTCAGTAGAAGTGAAGGTCGCCTGCGGGAATTTCGCGACGTTGAGGAACTCCCCACTGCGCAGGTGTTTATCGCGCTCTGCGTGGTTCGTGTCGACGCTGTTCGTATTAATCGTCACATTGACTTTATCGGCCGCGGGATTTTTCTCGTCAAAGGTGAACGTGCCGTCAAAATCCTTAAAGGTGCCGTACAGCCAGCTGTAGCCCAGGTGCTGAATACGGAAATTGACGAAAGCGTGCTGGCCCTCTTTATCAATTTTATAATCCGCCGCCACGGCGGAACCGGCGGTGAATAACAGAGATCCCAGGGCGATACCCAGCAGGTGTTTTTTCATTTTATGCTCCAGAGTCAACTGACGAGCGGCCAAGCATGCGCTTTAGCGTATCGTCTTTATCAATAAAATGGTGCTTGAGGGCGGCAAGCCCGTGAAGTACGGACAGGATCACCACGCTCCAGGCAAGCCAGAGGTGAACTACCCCCGCCGTATCGGCCTGCGCCCCGGCATCGCTAAGCGTTGCCGGAACCTCGAACAGGCCAAAAACGTTAATCGGCTTACCGTCAGCCGTCGAAATGAGATAGCCGCTAATCAGGATGGCAAACAGCAGCGCATAGAGGGCAATATGCGCGGCGACTGCACTAACGCGGGTAAATTTGCTGTGAGACGTTGGCGCGGCGGGCGGCGGGGAGATATGTCGCCAGATCACGCGGAAGACCAGCCCCAGCATCAGCAGGACACCAATACTTTTATGCAACTCTGGCGCCTGGTGATACCAGCCATCGTAATAGCTGAGCGTGACCATCCAGAGCCCAAGTCCAAACATACCGTAGACGGCTAGAGCAAATATCCAGTGCAAACTTATGGATATTATTCCGTAGCGCCGGGAGGAGTTACGCAATTGCATCAGAATGTCCATTTTCATATTAACCGAAAGGTAAAAATGGACGGGAAGAGGTGATATTGCAACTGAAATAATTGTCTATTGATTTTTATTTTATTTATTTCAGCGTTTTTGAACAGGATCAATAAATGTAATTCAATGTCTTCGTGCAAGATGAAATTGAGAGTTTCAGCAAACCTAAATAAACGTCAATTATTGTCAATCATGGTTTTCAATAAAATACGATGTAAACAAAATCAATAATGGCCAGCAGCGCCCACAGTAAGATATAGAGCATAAAATGCTCGCGAATATTATTCATAAGAAAGTTAACTATCCTGCGCATAACGCCCCAACATGCAGTGTAAATGAAACGGGCTCCGGGACGTCCGGAGCCCGTAGCGGATTATCCCTTAAAACGCGAGAGGGAGAAGGGCGTCAGATCAAACTGCGGCGTGATGCCCTGGGCAAACTGCGCGGCGATTTCACCCAGCACGGAAGCAAACTTAAAGCCGTGGCCGCTCAGCCCGGTGATAAGCAGGACGTTGTCATGCCCTGGCAGGGTATCAATTATAAAGTCTTCATCCGGCGTGTTGTCGTAGGTACAGGCCGCGCCATACAGCAAGCCGCCAACGCCTGGAAGAATATTGCGCAGGAACGAGAAGGCCTCTGAACCATCCTGTGGCCAGGCGCCGAAGGGTTTACGCTCTTCAGGGGAGGAGATAACCTGGCCCCCGTTGTGTTTACCGATTTTCAGCGCGTCTTTCTCGGAAGGGAAACCGTAGAACTGATCGCCATTCGGCAATTCGCCGGTAAAGGCCGGGAATTTATTCTGCGCGCTGTAGCGCCCATCCGACTGGAACCAGGAGAAGACCTTACGCACCGGCTGGACAGGCAGTTCCGGCAGCAGGCGCGTGACCCAGGTTCCTGCGCTGACGAGCAGGCGGGACGCTGAATAGTCGCCGTCAATAGTCGTTACCGTGACGCCATTATCGTCATGGGTTATGGCCTCTACCGGACAGTTAAACAGCTGCGCGCAGCCGGCTTTCGCGGCAAGATCGATCCAGGTTTTGATCGCCGTTTCACAGTGCAGCACGCCGGAGTGGGCTTCAAAGAGGCCAATGTAATCGTCGGGGACGGTAATTTCAGGCCAGCGCGCGGTAATGCCCGTCGCGTCCAGCTTCTCGACATCAAGATTAAAGGCTTTTGCGCTGCGCTCGACGCTGGCGAGAAAATCAGAATGGGAAGGGCCAAGGTTGATAACGCCGGTACGCTCGAAAATACGCTCTTCGGTCTGCTTCGCCAGCTCGTCCCACAGCGTCTGGGCGCGAAGCACCAGCGGTACATAGCGCTCGCCTTCTCCATACGCGTGGCGCATGAGGCGGGTATCGCCATGATGGCTGCCCTCTGAATGAGGAGGAAGGTGGGCATCGATCATCAGGACCTTCAGGCCTGCCTGTGTTGCGTAATAACCGGCGGCGGAACCCACGGAGCCGCTACCAATAATGATTAAGTCGTATTTCATATGCATCTCATAAACTGACGTTTTGTTAGCAGAGTAATTAACAACGCGGGGTTAGACAAGGGAGAAATAAATAAGGCACCGCGAGGGTGCCTGTAGAGAGAAAAGTGGGCATAAGCTTAGTGCCGTTTATACTCATTTTCCTGATAGTCGCCAGATTCTATTTTTGCAATACCTGCTTCTAAAATAGAAATAAACTGACGGGCGACGTCTGTTGTTAGCCACAGCGTCTGTCCAACTTCCGCTTCTTCACGGTTGAGTTGATTCGGGGTCTGGTAGTGCAAACGCAGCATCAGCGCATCGTAGCTATCTACGGTACTGATATCCCAGCCAACCAGTGGATGGGTCTGGATCACTTCACTATTCTTTTCCATTATAACCCCCTTAATGCGTGTTAGAAGACAACGGCTCTGAGGTTCAATGCATGTTTTTCTGAAAGCATCTTCAGTATACCAAGTAATAAGGGTTCCGACGGGAAAAATAAACAGCTGGCAACACATTTTTCTGCTTTTTAGGATTGTTCGAACAATAAAACACCATCTTGTTCACGATTCTTAAAGAAGATGCCGAATTAATTTGAACTTGCAGGATTTACAGACAAAAAAAAGCCGGGGCGACCCGGCAAAAAACACAATGAGGGAGCAGTGTTAATCTGTGATAAACCAGTCGTCAGCGCTTTCCCACGTTTCCTGCAGGATTTCGCTGATGCGATCTTTATCTTCTTTCGCAGCACCAATGACGGAGAGGTTGTTCGCCGCGGCGTAACGCACCGTTACGGCGCCCGCGTTATCGGGAAAGGTGTTGTTAATACGGCGGGATAATTCGCCTGCCAGTGCATCAAGCGCGCCGGCAGGCAGAACGGTAGTTTTGGCTATGGTGACTTCAATACGCATAAATGCCCCCTGTGCAATATACTGTTTATTTATACAGGTATATTATCTGTTTGACAACAAGGGGGATTGATTTTTTAACGTTTTACCGTCCAGCTTACGGTTTCGCCCGCCAGGAATGGGATCAGCGTGTCATCCGTCAGGGCAATGGACTCCTCAACGTGGCTCGCTTTCCGCTCCAGCTCGATGAAGGTGTCGTTGACCGGCAGGCCGTAGAAGCGCGGGCCGTTAAGGGAGCAGAATGCTTCGAAATGTTCCAGCGCGTTCATCTCTTCAAATACGGTTGCGTAGCTGGCAAGCGCCGTTGGGGCGTTGAAGCAGCCTGCACAGCCGCAGCTCGCCTCTTTACGATGGCGGGCGTGAGGCGCGGAGTCGGTACCGAGGAACGCGCGGGAGAACCCGCTGGCGACCAGCGCGCGCAGCGCCTGCTGGTGGATGTTGCGTTTGAGGATAGGCAGACAGTAGAGGTGAGGGCGCACCCCGCCCACCAGCATGTGGTTACGGTTAAACATCAGGTGCTGTGGCGTAATGGTGGCAGCGATAAGATCGTTGCCGTCACGCACGTACTCTGCCGCGTCTTTGGTGGTGATATGCTCAAATACCACCTTTAGCGCGGGCAGGCGCTGGCGCAAAGGCTCCATCACGGTCTCGATAAAACGGGCTTCACGGTCGAAGATATCAATCTCCGCGTGCGTGACTTCACCATGGACCAGCAGCGGCATACCCAGTTTCTGCATGCGTTCCAGAACCGGCATGATGGCATCAATGCTGGTGACGCCGTGGCTGGAGTTGGTGGTGGCATTCGCCGGGTAGAGTTTCGCTGCCGTAAAGACGCCTTCGTTAAACCCACGCTCCACTTCGTTCGGGTCCAGCGAGTCGGTCAGATAGCAGGTCATCAGCGGGGTAAAATCGTGTCCCGCAGGCACGGCATCCAGGATGCGCTGGCGATAGGCTATCGCGGCATCGACGGTGGTGACTGGTGGAACCAGGTTAGGCATGACAATCGCGCGGCCATAAATTTCGCTGGTATAAGGCACGACGGTTTTCAGCATATCGCCATCGCGCAGATGGATATGCCAGTCGTCAGGGCGGCGGATTTTAAGAACCTGGGGTTGTGCAGTCATGGAAGCTCCGGCTTGTCAGGAATCAGTCATAAGGATGGCTGTTTTTGCCGGACACAAATCATAAGCGGAAACGTTTTCGTTTGCACACTTTTCCGTGAAAAAAAAGGGCGCCGCAGCGCCCTTCAGGTTAATCGGTGAAAGGAATGATAATTTCGCCCGGTTTCACCTCTATGCCCTTTGCGTATTTTTTCGCCAGGGCTTCACCCTTGCTTTTGTCTTCACTTAAGACGTACGCGGGCTGCTGGTTAAAATAATTACGCAGCGACTGGTTCAGATAGGGCATCAGGGTTTGCAGAACCGGTGCCATCTTATCCGGAGACACCTGCGCATCGACCACTTCCATCTCCTGCAGGAAAATCGCCCCTTTCTCTTTGTTGAAAACAGGGAGAGCCTTCAGCTTGAGCTTAATGTTGGCTTTCTGATTGCCAAACAGGGAGGACATATCGAGGTCCGCATCACCGGCCAGTGTGACTTTGTTTGGCTCTTCACGTCCGATCTGGCTACTCAGGTTTGTGAGCACGATATGCGCGTCCGCCAGTCCCGGCACGCCAATGTCTTTCGAGAAATTGTTATGTTTTTCCAGCGCCTGATTAATTTCCTGTTCACTGACGGTATATTGCGTGAGCTGGTTACAGCCAACCAGCAGGCCGCTGACAACTAATGCAGCGGCAAAGACAATTTTCTTCATAGTGTTCCTCAACGAAAAATCGGCGCTTCTGTCCTGTTACGCCAGTATGTCAGCGTGAATTGGCAGAAACCAGCAGAAAAAACTGAGAAGTGGGGCGGGAGAGGCTCCCGCCCGAGGGAAAGGCTACGCGCCAGGCTCGAGCATGCCGCTCGCACTGCGTTTCTGGCTGAACTGCCACCACAGGGCGAGTAGCGTCATAAAGCCCACCGCGCCCAGCATCATCCACGGGAGTTCAGGTTGATTTAACGCTTTGCCGGCATCAAACAACCAGCCGCCCCCGGCGTAACCTAATGCACCGCCGAGCGCCAGCCCCAGGCGGCTGAACCCCATATAGCTGCCGCGCGCACGCGCATCCGCAAGCGAGGCGCTCAGCGTTTCGCGGGCAGGCTCGGCGATGATTGAGCCAATATAGAACGTGCAAATCAGCGTAAACAGCTGCTGGAGCGTGTTCACCAGGCCGATCGGCATCATGCTCAGCGTCATCAGAAACAGCCCGGCCATCAGGCGATGTTCCAGACGAAAACGTCGCTCGCTCCAGCGGGCAACTGGATAAAGCAGCGTTAACGACAGGCAGGCTTCAATGGCGTACATCCATTTTACGGCTGCAGGCGTGCCCGCAATATCGTTAACCATGATCGGCAGCATCAGCATGACCTGTACGGCCAGCATGTAGTATCCCGTCAGGGTCAACACATAGGTGACAAAACGCCTGTCGCGCAGGACCCGGCCAAGCCCTTCCCGGACCGGCGCTTTGACCGTCGACAGCTTCCAGGCGGGCAGGAACAGGCCATTAAACAGCGCGCACAGAATAAAGAGCACCGCCCCAGCCGCACAGACCAGACGGAAGTCATACTGCAGCAGCCAGCTTCCCAGCAGGGCGCCGATAACCGCCCCGGCACTGTCCTGCATCATCAGAATCGAGAAGAAACGGCCGCGGTGCTGAGGGCGAATCAGCTTCACCACCAGCGCGGTACGTGGCGGATCGAACAGCGTGCCCCCGATGCCGGAGAGGAAACAGGAGAACCAGAGCAGCCAGGGCTCCTGGGCGACCGCCATCGTGGCAAACCCTGCCGCGCGTAGCAGCATACCGGTAACGATCATCGGTTTAGCGCCAAAGCGGTCGGCGATAGCCCCGCCAAAGACGCCCAGACCCTGCTGGACAAACTGGCGTAGCCCCAGGGCAATGCCGACCATTAATGCCGCCCAGCCCATTTGATCGACAAAGCGGATCGATATAAGGGGAAAAACGACAAAAAAGCCGAGCACGACCAGCATGTTATCGACGAGCAGGAAATATTTACCCAGGCTCCTGGCCTGTGATACGCGGGACATTTTCCCTCCAGGGAAAATAAGATGGTGAGCACGCTAACATTCTGCGGTGTCGCCGCGTTTTTTCCCACCCCCGGGCGTGACAATATTTTTTTATCAAAAGGCTGCTTTGATAGAGAGTTCTCATCGAAAATAGTGAAAAGCGAGCAAAATGGTATGTCACTGTTTTCACAGACGGCGCAGGCGCAGGTATAGTAAAGCTAATGGGTAAGCAGAAGTGACGGGAAGGAGTGGGATCGATGTTTGGCTATCGCAGTAATGTGCCAAAAGTGCGTCTGACAACGGACAGGCTGGTCGTTCGTCTGGTGCATGAGCGTGATGCCTGGCGTCTGGCGGATTATTACGCCGAGAATCGCCAGTTTTTAAAACCCTGGGAACCCGTTCGGGATGAGAGCCATTGTTACCCTTCCGGCTGGCAGGCGCGTCTCAGCATGATTACGGAATTTCACAAGCAGGGCAGCGCGTTTTATTTCGCGCTGCTGGATCCCGAAGAGAAAGAGATTATCGGGATCGCCAATTTTTCAAACGTGGTGCGCGGGTCGTTTCACGCCTGCTACCTTGGGTATTCCATCGGCCAGAAATGGCAGGGGCAGGGGCTGATGTACGAGGCGTTAACGGTGGCGATCCGCTATATGCAACGCACGCAGCATATCCATCGCATCATGGCGAACTATATGCCGCATAATCAGCGCAGCGGCAATTTGCTGGCGCGTTTAGGGTTCGAGAAAGAGGGCTACGCCAAAGACTATCTGCTGATTGACGGAGAGTGGCGCGACCACGTTCTGACGGCGTTAACCACCCGGGACTGGACCGCAGGTCGTTAAGGAGAAAAGATGAAGTATCAGCTAAACGGTACAGAAGCGCGCGTGATTGGGTGCTTACTCGAAAAACAGGTCACCACGCCGGAGCAGTATCCGCTCTCCGTCAACGCCGTGACCATGGCCTGCAACCAGAAAACCAACCGCGAGCCGGTGATGAACCTCAGCGAGCATGACGTTCAGGACGTGCTGGATGCGCTGGTAAAACGCCACTATTTGCGCACCGTCAGCGGCTTCGGCAACCGCGTGACCAAGTACGAACAGCGCTTTTGTAACTCCGAATTCGGTGACCTGAAGTTGAGCAGCGCGGAAGTGGCGGTCATCACCACGCTGCTGCTGCGCGGGGCGCAGACGCCGGGAGAACTGCGCACGCGCGCTTCCCGTATGCATGAGTTCAGCGATATGCAGGAGGTCGAGCAGACCCTGGAAGGGCTGGCTTCTCGCGAAGACGGCCCGTACGTGGTGCGTCTGGCGCGCGAGCCGGGCAAACGTGAAAGCCGCTATATGCATCTGTTCAGCGGCGACGTCGATGTCGCTACCGTGGAGAGCGACGCGGTATCCTCAGCAGGCACAGACACTCTTGCCGCGCGCGTAGAAGCGCTGGAAGAAGAGGTCGCCGGGCTGAAACAGCGTCTGGATGCCTTGCTGGCACATCTGGGAGACTGACGGTGAAAAAATTACGCGTAGGCGTGGTGGGGCTGGGCGGCATCGCGCAAAAAGCCTGGCTGCCTGTTTTAGGTGCGGCGACGGACTGGACCCTGCAAGGGGCATGGTCACCCACGCGAGAAAAGGCAGAACGTATCTGCGAAACCTGGCGCATTCCGTACGCTGCCTCCCTGCAGGTTCTGGCCCGCGAGTGTGATGCGGTTTTTGTGCATACCTCAACGGCAACTCACTATCAGGTGGTGAGCGAGCTGCTCAATGCGGGGGTTCACGTCTGCGTGGATAAACCGCTGGCGGAAAATGTTCCGGACGCGGAACGTCTGATCGAACTGGCGGCGCGCAAAAAACTGACGCTGATGGTGGGCTTCAACCGCCGCTTCGCGCCGCTTTACCAGCAGCTTAAGGCGCAGTCGGGCACGCTTGCCTCGCTGCGAATGGATAAACACCGTACCGACAGCATTGGGCCAAACGATCTGCGGTTTACCCTTCTGGATGATTACCTGCATGTGGTGGATACGGCGCTGTGGCTGACCAACGGTAATGCGCAGCTGAAAAGCGGCACCATCGTGACAAACGATCAGGGGCAAATGGTCTACGCTGAACACCACTTTTCCGTTGAGCATCTTCAGATTACCACCAGCATGCACCGCCGGGCGGGTAGCCAGCGTGAATCCGTGCAGGCGGTGACCGACGGCGCGCTGTACGACATTACGGACATGCGCGAGTGGCGGGAAGAGAAGGGCAGCGGCGTGGTGACGCTCCCGGCGCCAGGCTGGCAGAGCACCCTCGAGCAGCGCGGTTTCGCAGGATGCGCCCGCCACTTTATCACCTGCGTGCATAATCAGACGGTTCCTGAAACGTCCGGCGAGCAGGCCATTATGGCGCAGCGCATTGTAGAAAGGCTCTGGCGCGATGCCATGAGTGAATAACTCGCTGTAACATCTGCGGATAGTAATTCGTTGAAATCCGGGTAGACTAAGCGCCGCTTGTAGGCTTTGCCGGGTGGCGCTTACGCTTGCCCGTCCTGGAAATCCGTATGGTTCTGGAAATTCACGTTAATGAACTTATTAAAATCGCTGGCGGCCGTCAGCTCGATGACCATGTTTTCCCGCGTGCTGGGTTTTGCACGCGACGCCATTGTGGCAAGGGTATTTGGTGCAGGGATGGCCACGGACGCCTTTTTCGTCGCCTTCAAATTGCCGAACCTGCTGCGTCGTATTTTTGCTGAAGGGGCGTTTTCCCAGGCATTCGTGCCCATTCTGGCGGAATATAAAAGCAAGCAGGGTGAAGACGCGACGCGCGTCTTTGTTTCTTATGTCTCCGGATTGCTGACGCTGGCTTTAGCTGTGGTGACCGTACTCGGGATGCTGGCCGCGCCCTGGGTGATTATGGTGACCGCGCCCGGGTTTGCCGATACGGCTGACAAATTTGCCCTGACCTCGCAGCTTTTGCGCATTACCTTCCCCTATATTCTGCTCATCTCGCTGGCTTCGCTGGTGGGGGCTGTCCTGAATACCTGGAACCGCTTCTCTGTACCGGCGTTTGCGCCAACGTTTCTCAACGTCAGCATGATCGGTTTTGCCCTGTTCGCCGCGCCGCACTTCAACCCTCCGGTGCTGGCGCTGGCCTGGGCGGTCACCGTCGGCGGCGTGCTGCAGCTGGCGTATCAGCTGCCGCATCTGAAAAAAATCGGCATGCTGGTGCTGCCGCGCATCAATTTCAAAGATGCCGGGGCGATGCGCGTGATCAAGCAGATGGGGCCCGCCATTCTCGGCGTCTCAGTCAGCCAGATCTCGCTTATCATCAACACCATCTTTGCCTCTTTCCTCGTGTCCGGCTCGGTTTCCTGGATGTACTACGCCGACCGCCTCATGGAATTTCCGTCCGGGGTGCTGGGCGTGGCGCTGGGGACCATTCTGCTGCCGTCGCTGTCGAAAAGTTTTGCCAGCGGCAATCACGATGAATATTGCCGCCTGATGGACTGGGGATTACGTCTCTGCTTCCTGCTGGCCCTGCCAAGCGCGGTGGCGCTGGGTATTCTGGCTAAACCGTTAACGGTGTCGCTCTTCCAGTACGGCAAATTCACCGCTTTTGATGCTGCCATGACCCAGCGCGCGCTGATTGCCTACTCGGTCGGATTGATGGGGCTGATCGTCGTCAAGGTGCTGGCGCCAGGGTTCTACTCGCGTCAGGACATCAAAACGCCGGTGAAAATTGCCATCGTGACGCTGATTATGACGCAGCTGATGAACCTGGCGTTTATTGGTCCGCTGAAGCATGCAGGCCTGTCATTATCGATTGGTCTGGCGGCCTGTCTGAATGCCGGGCTGTTATACTGGCAGCTGCGCAAGCAGGATATTTTCACGCCGCAGCCGGGCTGGGGGAGTTTCCTGGCGCGTCTGATCGTTGCGGTACTGGTAATGTCTGCCGCGCTGCTTGGCATGATGTACGTGATGCCGGAATGGTCCCTGGGCACCATGCCTTACCGTCTGATGCGGCTGATGGCCGTGGTAGGCGTCGGGGTGGTGGCTTATTTTGCCACGCTCGCGGTGCTGGGGTTCAAAGTGAAAGAGTTTGCCCGCCGTACGGCATAAACACCAAAAGGGGAGTTCACCTTATGGTGCTCCCCGCTGCATGATTTGTCGCTCAGGCGTCAAATCGAAATCTTTTTAACTCCCGCAATACGCGCAGTCGCTGTCTGACCATCCGCACCGTACAGTCCGGTTTCTTTATGCGGTTTCAATACCTCAAGCGCCTGCTGGTTACGCTCAATCTGACCTTCCAGTAGCCAGCCGTTGTGCTGATTAAGATCGCGCAGATGCTGGGTTTTTTCGGTAATGGTTTGCCAGCGCTCAATAATATCGTCATTGGCGCTACGCTTAGGATCCTGCTCAGCGCGGCGCTGCTGCTCCAGATAATCCAGCGTCGCCAGGAGTGAACTCTTATCTTCAGTAATACGCTGCAGCGCACTGCCGTTGATGTGACCGGAAGAGAGATGCTGTTGTTCAGCGTCCATTACCGTTTTCAGGTCGTTAAGAACAACCGTCATTTGATCCAGTATTTCTGACAGTCGACTCATACGGTTAGTTACTCTGTAAGAAACTCTGTGCTTCCTGAATCAGGGCGTCAGCGATTTTGCTGGTGTCCATTTTCAGCTCACCGTTACGAATAGCCGTTTTCAGCGCTTCAACACGTTCCATATTGATATCGTTGCTGCCTGGCTGCATCAGTTTTGCCTGCGCGTCGCTCAGGGTAACGCTGGTGCTGTTGGACGTTGACGGTTTTTCCAGACGCGTTTTCTGCGCAGGAGCGTCATTCGTTTCGCGAGGTTGTACAGCGCTTACCGGCTTCAGGGCTGATGTACGATCAATGCTCATAGTGTTGTCCTCATCGAGGGTTCGCGGCGTTTGCGCCTGATATCATCATTAGTGGAATATTTATCGGCACGCGCAGCGAAATCTTTAAAAAGATTATAGGTTAATCAGAATATTCCCATCAGCATCGACGGTTCCGCTCACCACCTGGCCTGAGGACATTCTGACGCGGGCGTTTTGCGCCACCGCGGCATTGTTTAACGCTTTCCCTTCACTGTTGATGCTAAAGCCATCTCCGTTGGCCACCACCATCACCTGTTGACCCGCTTTTACCCGCCATGCCTGACGCAGCATTGAGAGCTGTATCGGCTGGCCGGGGGCGACATCACGCAGGCTGACGGCGTCCTGTGCCTGGTTCATATCGAGCATGGTGCGTGGCGGCAGCTGATCCAGACGCCCGCGTTTTAACGTCACGCTGTTCGTCTGCAGCACGCTGCCGCGCGCAATGGGCACGGCGGCGACAACATAATTGCCCGTCGCCTGAACTGCAACCTGTAAATAGCGTTTTTCGTTGGCGCAGCGTGCCAGCACGTTCACATTCCCCCAGAGCTTTGTGAACCCTACCACGCTGAAGGACGGCTGGTCACACGTCGGGTACAGATTCGGTGGCGTGCGCACGGTAACGGTAACGTCATCGCTAAAGCCTGCCAGTTTTTCAGCAAAAAAAGCCGTCAGCCGATCCTGTAAGCCATCAGCCTGCACCAGAGGACTAAACAGCAAGAAAGCTGCCACCAGGCCACGTTTTAACGTTTGCATCGCAAGTTCCACCGTTTCCAGAGTTGAATGAATTTTACCTGCAGTGGTTTTGCATCAACGCAATAAATAGCGACGCATTTTGCGCTTATTCCGTCGATAGGGGAGACCGGGTGAGATTTAAGCTGTGAACTGAAATTTTGCCATCAGCGGAGGAGACATGCTCGATAAACTCGACGCCGCGTTACGTTTTCAGCAGGAAGCGCTCAACTTACGCGCCCAGCGGCAGGAGATTTTAGCCGCCAACATCGCTAACGCCGATACCCCAGGGTTTCAGGCGCGCGATATTGATTTTTCCAGTGAACTCAAAAAGGTGATGGAGCGTGGACGTGCCGAAGGAACGGGTGTTGCACTCGCCATGACATCCTCTCGCCATATTCCTGCTCAGGCGATGACCGCGCCAGCGACCGATTTACTTTACCGCATTCCCGATCAGCCCTCACTCGACGGTAACACCGTGGATATGGACCGGGAGCGTACGCAGTTTGCCGATAACAGCCTGAAATACCAGACGGGCCTGACCGTACTCGGCGGACAAATCAAAGGCATGATGAACGTCCTGCAGGGGGGGAACTGATAGATGGCCTTGTTGAATATTTTTGATATTGCCGGTTCGGCGTTAACCGCGCAGTCCAAACGCCTGAACGTGGCCGCCAGTAACCTGGCGAACGCCGACAGCGTAACCGGACCTGACGGCCAGCCTTATCGTGCCAAACAGGTTGTCTTTCAGGTCGATGCGGCGCCAGGCGCGGCGACGGGCGGTGTGAAGGTGTCTGATGTGGTAGAGAGCCAGGCGCCGGACAGGCTGGTGTATGAGCCGGGTAACCCGCTCGCGGATGCCAGCGGATACGTGAAAATGCCAAACGTGGATGTGGTGGGTGAGATGGTGAACTCCATGTCGGCTTCCCGTAGCTACCAGGCCAACGTCGAAGTGCTTAATACCGTGAAGAGCATGATGCTCAAAACACTCACTCTCGGCCAGTAAAGGAGACATGCATGTCCATCGCCGTAAATGTGAATGATCCTACGAACTCGGGTGTTAATAACACGAAGAGTACGACGGGTTCTAACTCCCTGACCGGAAGCAATGCCTCCGATCTTCAGGGCAGCTTTCTGACGCTGCTGGTGGCGCAGCTTAAGAACCAGGATCCCACCAACCCAATGCAGAATAACGAACTGACCACGCAGCTTGCGCAGATCAGCACCGTGAGCGGCATTGAGAAGCTCAACACTACCCTCGGTGCCGTTTCCGGCCAGATTGGCAGCAGCCAGTCTCTGCAGGCAGCGAGCCTGATTGGTCACGGGGTGATGATCCCGGGAACCACGATTCTGGCAGGCACCAGCACCACTGAAGGGAACACCACAACAACCACCACGCCGTTTGGCGTTGAGCTGCAGCAGGCGGCGGAGAAAGTTACCGCAACCATTACCGACAGCAACGGCACGGTCGTGCGCACCATTGATATCGGTGAGCTGAAGGCGGGCGTTCACACCTTTACGTGGGATGGCAGCCTGACCGACGGCACTAAAGCACCAAACGGTTCTTACAAAGTAGCGATCAGCGCCAGCAACGGGACGACCCAGCTGGTGGCGCAGCCGCTGCAGTTCGCGCTGGTCCAGGGCGTGATTAAAGGAAGCGACGGCAACAAACTGGATTTGGGAACCTCTGGTTCCACCACACTCGACGAAGTTCGGCAGATTATCTAAGCCTTAACACTTATCAGGAGTAAGTCATGGCCTTTTCTCAAGCGGTCAGCGGCCTGAATGCTGCGGCCACCAACCTGGACGTCATTGGCAACAACATCGCCAACTCCGCGACCTATGGTTTTAAATCCGGTTCTGCTTCTTTTGCAGACATGTTTGCCGGTTCCAAAGTGGGTCTGGGCGTTAAAGTTGCAGGCATCACTCAGGACTTTAGCGACGGCACCACCACCAACACCGGCCGTGGCCTGGACGTTGCCATCAGCCAGAACGGGTTCTTCCGTATGGTCGATTCTAACGGTTCTGTGTTCTACAGCCGTAACGGCCAGTTCAAATTGGATGAAAACCGTACGCTGGTTAACATGCAGGGCATGCAGCTGACGGGCTACCCGGCAGCAGGAACGCCTCCAACTGTTCAGACCGGTGCGAATCCTCAGGCGATTACTATCCCGAATACCCTGATGGCGGCGAAATCAACCACCACCGCCACGCAGCAGATCAACCTGAACTCAACCGATCCTGTTCAAACCGCCCCCTTCGATGCGACCAACCCGGATACCTATAACAAAAAAGGTACCGTGACCGTATTCGACAGCCAGGGTAACGCCCATAACATGTACGTCTACTACGTTAAGACGGCCAACAATAAATGGGATCTTTACACTCAGGACGGCAGCGTTGCGGGTTCTGCTGCGACGAAAGCGGCGCAGATGAACTTTGATGCGAACGGTAACCTGGCGGGTGTCTATAACTACGATGCGGCGGGCGTGCTGAGCGCAGCGCCAAACGCCACGCCGGCCATTAACATCACCACGGGTTCTGTCAGCGGTGCGACGGCGGCGACCTTCTCCCTGAGTTTCCAGAACTCCATGCAGCAGAACACCGGTGCAAACAGCGTGGTGGCAACCAATCAGAACGGCTATAAGCCGGGCGATCTGGTGAGCTACCAGATCAACGACGATGGCACCGTGGTGGGAAGCTACTCTAACGAACAGTCTCAGGTTCTGGGTCAGATCGTGCTGGCAAACTTCGCCAACAACGAAGGCCTGAAGTCTGAAGGCGACAACGTCTGGTCTGCCACACAGTCTTCCGGCGTGGCGCTGCTGGGCACCGCAGGCACCGGTAACTTCGGCAAGCTGACCAACGGCGCGCTGGAAGCCTCCAACGTGGATATGAGTAAAGAACTGGTGAACATGATCGTCGCGCAGCGTAACTATCAGTCGAACGCGCAGACCATCAAAACCCAGGACCAGATCCTCAACACGCTGGTTAACCTGCGTTAAGCGGCTAACAGGAAAGCGCAATGGATCACGCAATATATACCGCGATGGGCGCGGCAAGTCAGACGCTCAATCAGCAGGCCGTTACCGCCAGCAACCTGGCAAACGCCTCAACGCCGGGCTTTCGCGCCCAGCTTAATGCGCTTCGCGCGGTGCCGGTAGAAGGGCTTTCCCTGCCGACCCGTACGCTGGTGACAGCATCAACCCCTGGCGCCGATATGACGCCAGGGCAGATGGATTACACCTCACGCCCGCTGGACGTTGCCTTGCAGCAGGACGGCTGGCTGGCGGTGCAAACGGCGGACGGCAGCGAAGGCTATACCCGTAACGGCAACATTCAGGTGAGCGCGACGGGCCAGCTGACGATTCAGGGGCATCCGGTGATGGGGGAAGCGGGTCCGCTGACCGTGCCGGAAGGCTCTGAGCTCACTATCGCTGCGGACGGCACCATTTCGGCGCTGAACCCGGGCGACCCGGCCAACACCGTTGCGCCCGTCGGACGTCTGAAGCTGGTGAAGGCGGAAGCCAAAGACGTGCAGCGTGGCGACGATGGCATGTTCCGTCTGACCCAGGCGGCTCAGGCGACGCGTGGCGCCACGTTACAGGCCGATCCGAGCATCCGCGTGATGTCCGGCGTTCTGGAAGGCAGTAACGTCAAGCCGGTCGAAGCCATGACCGACATGATCGCCAGCGCCCGTCGTTTTGAAATGCAGATGAAGATCATCAGCAGCGTGGATGAAAACGCGGGCAAGGCTAACCAACTTCTGGCTATGAGTTAACAGGACTCCTTATGATCAGTTCTTTATGGATCGCGAAAACTGGCCTGGACGCCCAGCAAACCAATATGGACGTGATTGCCAACAACCTGGCAAACGTGAGCACCAATGGTTTCAAGCGTCAGCGTGCCGTTTTCGAAGATTTGCTTTATCAAACCATCCGCCAGCCGGGCGCGCAGTCTTCTGAACAGACGACGCTGCCATCGGGTCTGCAGATCGGTACCGGTGTTCGTCCGGTGGCCACCGAACGTCTGCACAGCCAGGGCAACCTGTCTCAGACCAACAACAGCAAGGACGTGGCAATCAAAGGCCAGGGCTTCTTCCAGGTGCAGCTGCCTGACGGGACCTCTGCCTATACCCGCGACGGTTCGTTCCAGGTCGATCAGAACGGCCAGCTGGTGACGGCGGGCGGTTTCCAGGTTCAGCCTGCGATTACCATCCCGGCGAACGCCCTGAGCATCACCATCGGTCGTGACGGTGTGGTCAGCGTGACCCAGCAGGGACAGGCCGCGCCGGTTCAGGTCGGGCAGCTCAATCTGACCACTTTCATGAACGATACCGGTCTGGAAAGCATTGGTGAGAACCTCTACACCGAAACGCAATCCTCCGGTACGCCGAATGAGAGCACCCCGGGCCTGAACGGCGCGGGTCTGCTGTACCAGGGTTATGTTGAAACGTCTAACGTGAACGTGGCAGAAGAGCTGGTGAATATGATCCAGGTCCAGCGCGCGTATGAAATTAACAGTAAAGCAGTGTCGACGACCGACCAGATGCTGCAGAAACTGACGCAACTCTAAGGTGTAGCCCGGTGCGGTAAACGCCGCGCCGGCTCCCTGTTTTCGAAGATGAAGGCAATGCAAAAAAACGCGGCGTTTCGTTATCCGATACTGACTGTTCTGGCTGTCACCCTCAGCGGGTGTGCTTTGATCCCGTCTAAACCATTGGTCCAGGGTGCGACGACTGCCCAACCCGTTCCTGGCCCCGCGCCAGTGGTAAACGGCTCCATTTTCCAGACCGCGCAGCCGATTAATTACGGCTATCAGCCGCTGTTTGAAGATCGCCGCCCGCGTAACGTCGGCGATACATTGACCATTGTGCTGCAGGAAAACGTCAGCGCGAGCAAGAGCTCGTCGGCGAACGCCAGCCGCGATGGCAAAACCAATTTTGGCTTCGATACCGTGCCACGCTATCTGCAGGGCCTGTTCGGCAATGCCCGTGCGGATGTTGAGGCCTCCGGCGGCAACACCTTTAACGGTAAAGGCGGTGCCAACGCCAGCAACACCTTCAGCGGCACGCTGACGGTCACGGTTGACCAGGTACTGGTTAACGGCAACCTGCACGTTGTGGGTGAAAAACAGATCGCCATCAACCAGGGCACTGAATTCATTCGCTTCTCGGGCGTGGTTAACCCTCGCACCATCAGCGGCACCAACACCGTTCCATCTACCCAGGTGGCGGATGCGCGCATTGAGTACGTCGGGAACGGCTATATCAATGAAGCGCAAAATATGGGTTGGCTGCAGCGCTTCTTCCTTAATTTATCGCCAATGTAAGCGAGGTGACCCATGTTTAAATCGATCTTCGCCGTGGCGCTCGCGCTGGTGGCAACATTTGCCCAGGCTGACCGTATTCGCGACCTCACCAGCGTTCAGGGCGTCCGTGAAAACTCCCTGATTGGCTATGGCCTGGTGGTTGGTCTGGATGGTACCGGTGACCAGACCACCCAGACGCCGTTCACTACCCAAAGTCTGAACAACATGCTTTCCCAGCTAGGCATTACCGTGCCGGCGGGAACTAACATGCAGCTGAAAAACGTGGCGGCAGTAATGGTCACCGCGTCCTACCCGGCGTTTGCTCGTCAGGGGCAGACCATTGACGTGGTGGTCTCCTCAATGGGTAACGCCAAAAGCCTGCGCGGCGGTACGCTGCTGATGACCCCGTTGAAAGGCGTCGACAGCCAGGTTTATGCGCTGGCTCAGGGGAATATTCTGGTTGGCGGTGCGGGCGCATCCGCAGGCGGAAGCAGCGTGCAGGTGAACCAGCTTAACGGTGGACGTATCACCAACGGGGCGATCATTGAGCGTGAACTGCCGACCCAGTTTGGCGCGGGCAACACCATCAACCTGCAGCTCAATAATGAAGACTTCACCATGGCGCAGCAAATTGCCGATACCATCAACCGCAGCCGCGGCTACGGTAATGCAACGGCACTCGATGCGCGCACCGTGCAGATCCGTACCTCTACCGGCAGCAGCAACCAGGTGCGCATGCTGGCAGATATCCAGAATATGGAAGTGAACGTTCCGGTTCAGGATGCCAAGGTGATCATCAACTCCCGTACCGGCTCGGTGGTCATGAACCGGGAAGTGTCGCTGGACAGCTGTGCCGTAGCGCAGGGCAACCTCTCCGTAACGGTAAACCGCTCCGCGAACGTGAGCCAGCCGAATACGCCATTTGGTGGCGGTCAGACGGTAGTGACGCCGCAAACGCAGATTGATATGCGTCAGAGCGGCGGGTCGCTGCAGAGCGTTCGCTCCAGCGCCAACCTGAACAGCGTGGTGCGTGCCCTGAACGCCCTGGGTGCAACGCCGATGGACCTGATGTCCATTCTGCAATCCATGCAAAGCGCGGGCTGCCTGCGCGCCAAACTGGAAATCATCTAATGCTGACCGATAGCAAACTGTTGACCAGTGCAGCCTGGGATGCCCAGTCGCTCAACGAACTGAAAACCAAAGCAGGAAAAGACCCAGCGGCGAACATCCGCCCGGTCGCCCGCCAGGTGGAAGGGATGTTTGTACAGATGATGCTGAAAAGCATGCGTGAAACCCTGCCGAAAGACGGGATGTTCAGCAGTGATTCAACGCGTCTCTACACCAGCATGTATGACCAGCAGATTGCGCAGCAGATGACCGCCGGTAAAGGCCTCGGTCTGGCTGACATGATTGTCAAACAGACCGAAGCCGCGCAGGGCATTCAGCCTCAGGATCAGACGCAGCAGGTGCCGATGAAGTTCGACCTGGAAACGGTGACCAGTTATCAGAACCAGGCCCTGACGCAAATGGTGCGTAAAGCGATGCCAAAAGCCACGGGCAGCGGCGATGAGCCGCTCTCCGGTGACAGCAAAGACTTCCTGGCGCAGCTTTCTCTGCCTGCGCGTCTTGCCAGCGAACAGAGCGGCGTGCCGCATCATCTGATTCTTGCGCAGGCCGCGCTGGAGTCGGGCTGGGGCCAGCGCCAGATCCGCAAGGAAAACGGCGAGCCGAGCTTTAACATCTTCGGCGTAAAGGCCACCTCCAGCTGGAAGGGGCCAACAACGGAGATCACGACCACCGAATACGAGAACGGTGCGGCGGTGAAGGTCAAAGCAAAATTCCGCGTCTACAGCTCTTATCTGGAAGCATTGTCCGACTACGTTGGCCTGCTGAGCCGAAATCCGCGTTATACCGCCGTTACGCAGGCGGCGACGGCGGAGCAGGGCGCTCAGGCCTTACAAAACGCGGGCTACGCGACTGACCCGAACTATGCACGCAAGCTCACCAGCATGATCCAGCAGCTGAAATCCATGGGCGAGAAGGTCAGCAAAGCCTATAGCACAGATATTGAAAATCTGTTCTGAAAGTTCTCAAGTCCCGGTGGAGGTTGCCGATAACCTTCATCAGGACTCGTGTCTGAACGTATAAAAGGAACCCCCATGTCCAGTTTGATTAACAGCGCCATGAGTGGCCTCAGTGCTGCGCAGTCGGCACTCAATACCGTCAGTAATAATATTTCAAGCTATAACGTGGCAGGTTACACCCGCCAGACCACGGTGCTGGGCGCATCTAACAGCACGCTGACCGGCGGTGGCTGGGTGGGTAACGGGGTGTATGTCTCCGGTGTCCAGCGTGAGTATGACGCCTTCATCACCAACCAGCTGCGCGCCGCGCAGACGCAGAGCAGCGGTCTGACGACGCGCTATCAGCAGATGTCAAAAATCGACGATGTGCTCTCTGATACCACCAACTCGCTCTCCACCACCCTGCAGGATTTCTTCAAAAGCCTGCAAACGCTGGTGAGCAACGCGGAAGACCCGGCTGCACGTCAGACGGTGCTGGGTAAAGCGGGTGGTCTGGTCAATCAGTTCAAAACCAACGATCAGTATCTGCGCGATCAGGATACGCAGGTCAATACCGCCATTGGGACCAGCGTGTCTCAGATCAACAACTATGCCAAACAGATTGCGAACCTGAACGATCAGATCTCTCGTCTGACCGGCGTCGGCGCGGGCGCATCGCCTAACGATCTGCTCGACCAGCGCGATCAGCTCGTCAATGAGCTGAACAAAATCGTCGGCGTGGAAGTGTCTGTTCAGGATAGCGGTACGTTTAACATCTCTTTCGGCAATGGTTACAGCCTGGTTCAGGGCAGCAAAGCCAACCAGCTGGCTGCCGTGAAGTCGAGTGCAGATCCGGCTCGTACCACCGTGGCCTATGTCGACGACGTAGCGGGTAATGTCGAGATCCCGGAGAAGATGATTACCACCGGTTCTTTGGGCGGTTTACTGACCTTCCGCACGGAAGATCTTGATAAAGCTCGTAACACCCTGAACCAGATGGCGCTGGCCTTTGCAGATTCAATGAACACGCAGCATGAAGCCGGCTTTGATGCGAACGGTGATGCGGGCGGTAAGCTGTTCAACTTCGGTTCTCCGGCGGTCCTGTCCAGCAGCAAGAACGGCGGTTCGGCGGTTGTTACGGCTTCTGTAGCGGACAGCAAGCAGGTCCAGGCGACAGACTATAAGCTGCAGTTTAACGGCACTGACTGGACGGTTACCCGTACTTCAGACAAAACCAGCTTTACGATGAGCCCGGATGCCAGCGGCAATCTTTCGTTTGATGGCCTTAACGTCAACGTGAGCGGTACGGCAAACACCAAAGACAGCTTTACCGTGAAGCCTGTTTCCAACGTCATCATGAACATGGAACTCGCGATCAGCGACGAGTCCAAGCTGGCGATGGCATCGGTGCAGAACGGCGGCGAGAGTGATAACCGTAACGGCCAAAAACTGCTCGATCTGCAAAACGGCAAAGTGGTGGGGGGAAACAAAACCTTCAACGATGCGTATGCCTCTCTCGTCAGTACCGTCGGTAGCTCAACGGCGTCACTGAAGGTGAGCAGCCAGACGAAAGCCAACGTGGAGACGCAGTTAATCAAGCAGCAGCAGACCATCTCTGGGGTAAACCTCGACGAAGAGTATGGCAATTTGCAGCGTTATCAGCAGTATTACCTGGCTAACGCCCAGGTTCTCCAGACTGCCAGTACGCTCTTCGATGCAATTATCAACATTCGTTAAGGTTGAGGTGAACAATGCGTATTAGCACCCAGATGATGTACGAGCAGAACATGCGTGGGATCACCGATT
This sequence comes from Enterobacter sp. N18-03635, assembly GCF_004006055.1. NCBI lineage: Bacteria > Pseudomonadati > Pseudomonadota > Gammaproteobacteria > Enterobacterales > Enterobacteriaceae > Enterobacter > Enterobacter sp. N18-03635. The sequence goes on from NZ_CP034769.1 coordinate 1,713,260, forward strand.
CCCAGAGCAGATGGCTGAGCTACGGTGAGCAGATGTCCACCGGCAAGCGCGTCAATCGTCCTTCGGACGATCCTATCGCCGCGTCGCAGGCCATCGTTCTGTCACAGTCTCAGTCGCAAAACAGCCAGTTTGCGCTCGCGCGTACCTTTGCAACGCAGAAGGTCTCGCTGGAAGATAACGTGTTAACCCAGGTCAACACCGCGATCTCGAGCGTGCGCGAGAAGCTCGTTTATGCGTCGAACGGCACGTTAAGCGATGACGACCGTCTTTCTCTGGCGACCGATATTCAGGGGATCCGCGATCAGCTTATGAACCTGGCCAACACGACGGATGGTAATGGTCGCTTTATCTTTGCGGGATACAAAACCGAGAGCGCACCGTTTGATGCCGCGACCGGGGATTACAACGGCGGCGCAGAGGCCATCACGCAGCAGGTTGATACGGCGCGAAATATGACCATTAGTCATACCGGCCAGCAAATTTTCGAAAGCATTACCAGTAATGCAGAACAGCTGCCGGGCGGTGGATATGGCCAGACGAACATGTTCAAAATCCTGGATTCTGCCATTGCCTCGCTGAAGACGCCGATTGAAAACGATCCGGCTGCTGCAACTGCGCAAAGCCAGGTGATTGCCAATGCGCAAATCGGAATCAAAAACTCCCAGAACAATGTCCTGACGGTCGTTGCGGATGTGGGAACCAAGATGAACGAGCTGGAAAAACTCGATACGCTGGGTGATGACCGCGCGCTGGGTCAGACCAAGCAGATGAGCGACCTGGTGGATGTTGACTGGAACGAAGCGATTTCCTCTTACACCATGCAGCAGGCGGCCTTGCAGGCGTCTTATAAAGCGTTTAGCGATATGCAGGGCATGTCTCTGTTCCAGCTGAACAAATAACATCTTGACCTCTTGGAACATGTCTTGAAACTGGGCATGTTTTACTGCCCAATCCGCCTGGATTGGGCATTTTTTTTATGCAACTTCTGCTGATGCGGAGGCGACACGCGCGCTTTCAATCAGACGAATTGCCAGTGCAATGACGCCACAGACTGTCGCCAGCGCGACCACACCCGTCCAGCCAGCCAGCGAGTAGATATTGCTGCCTAACGCGGAACCCAGCGCCATCCCGATAAAGACCACCGTAAAGAGCAGGGCGTTGAGACGACCCCGAGCCTGTGGTTCAAGGCTGTATACCAGATTCTGGTGAGCGACCAGGCTTGACTGCAGACCCAGGTCGAACCCGACGGCAGAGATGGCGATCAGAATCAGCTGTCCATGAACGCCCAGCGCGGGCATCAGGAACATCAGGGCAAATGAGACGGTCACCAGAACGGCACCAAGCTGCGTGACTTTTCCTGCGCCCAGTTTGTCCGCCAGACCCCCTGCCAGCGGGGCAGCTAACGCACCGGCGGCACCTGCAATACCAAAACCACCCGCTACGGCACTGCCCAGGTTATAGTGCTCAAGCAGCATGACCGCAAGCGTAGACCAGAAGGCGCTAAAGGCAATCGACAGAAAGCCCTGAGCCAGCGCCGCACGGCGCAGCGCCGGATAGCGACGCCACAGGTGTTCCATTGAGCGCATCAGCGCGGGGTAGCTCAGCGTGGAGTGAATGGCAAAACGGGGAAGTACAAACCACATCATCACGCCGATGAACGCAATGCTCGCCGCCGCCAGCTGGTACATGACGCGCCAGCCAAACGCTTCACCCACCACGCCGCTCACGGTTCTTGATAATAAGATACCCATCAGCAGCCCGGTCATTACCGTGCCCACGGTTTTCCCCTGTTTACCTTCCGGCGCAAGGATGGCCGCGGCAGGGACGATATCCTGTGCCATGGTGGCGGCCATGCCGATGAGCAGGCTTGCCAGCAGCAGAGAGTGGATCTGCCCGGTCAGGCTACAGCCGAGAAGAAACAGCGCCAGCGCCGCACTCTTTATCAGGATTAACGTCCTGCGGTCGTGGCGATCGCCGAGCGGAAGCAGGAACAGGATCCCCAGGGCATATCCCGCCTGGGTGAGCGTCGGGACCATGCCCATTCCTTCGATACTCAGATGAAGGTCTGCGCCCATCAGCGGCAGCAGAGGCTGAGCATAATAGATTGATGCCACGCTGAAACCTGCACCGATCGCCAGCATTAAAATCACCCAGCGGCTCACGGCATGGGCGGCGGTTGTTGTGTTCATAAGAAGTTCCTCATTCGTCGTGTGAGGCTATTTTTTATCAGTACGCCTTGCGACGGTAGCGGGCACGGTGGTAAAACGCTTATACGTTGAACGTATAAATGAAAAAGCAATGAAAAGAGCTGAGCGTATAGACAGGGTGGAGCTAATGCGGACGTTTGTTCGCATCGTGGAGGCGGGTTCCCTCTCTGCGGCTGCACGGCAGCTGGCCACCACCCAGGCCACTGTGAGCAGACGGTTACAGTCGCTTGAGACCATGCTGGGCGTACGCCTGATATTGCGCACCACCCACACGACGCGGCTGACGGATGACGGCGAGCGCTGCTATCAGCACGCCCGTCGGGTGATTGACAGCTGGCTGGCGCTGGAAGATGAGGTGGGGCAGACGGAAGATGAGCCGGTAGGCGTGCTGCGGGTGCGCGCTCCCCACGCGTTTGGTCAGGATCAGCTTCTTAAACCCGTAACCGAATTTTTGCAACGCTATCCGCAGCTTTCGATTGAGTGGATGCTCAACGACAGGTCGGCGGATTTCCTCGGCGACAACCTGGACTGTGCTATTCGGGTAGGCGTGGAGGTCGATCCGGCGACCGTGTCCGTGCTGCTGGCGGAGGTGCCGCGCTCGGTGGTGGCTTCACCGGCACTGCTGGCCCGTTTTCCAGCGGTTACCACGCCGGAGGATTTGCAGCAGTTTCCCTGGATAGCCATCAGCTCTTTCTACCAGCGCCACGTGGAGCTTTTTCACGATACTTCGCCCGCCACCGCGCGGATTGCTATTACGCCACGGCTAAGTACCGACAGCCTGTATGTCGCACGTAACACTGCACTCACCGGGCTTGGCGTGGCGGTGGTCTCCAGCTGGACGGTACAGAACGATATTCAGGAAGGGCGGCTGGTGCACTTGCTGCCGGAGTGGCAGCCAGCGGCGCTACCGGTGCATCTGGTTTATCCCTGGTCCCGTTATTATCCGGCACGCTTGCGGCGTTTTCTGGAGTTGATGCGGCAGGTCATGCCGGAGGTGACCGGGATGAGGAAGCCCGTGCAGCAGCCATAAAAAAAGCCGACCTTAAGGTCGGCTTTTTACTTTCAGCGTCGTTTGTCGTTATTCGACAGACTGCGGACGCGTTGCAGGTGCAGTCGCCTGATGCGTTGCACTGTGGCCACCGGCTGCGCCTTTACCTTCGAAGCTGAATGCCGGGCGAACCCAGTCGCTGTGACGCGGTGCTTCAGGCACGTAATCCGGCGCCGGAGCGCGCGTCATTGGTGCTGTCGCCACGTGGGCAGCGGCTGGCGCAGAAACAACCGGCTCTGGTTTCACTTCAGGCGCTTTCGGTTCTTCAACAACCGGTTCAACCTCAATCTCAACGTCCTGAACGATTTCTTCAGCGGTCGTTTCGACGATGGCTTCAGCGGTGTCTTCCACTGCGGCTACAGGTTCAGCTTCTTCAGCGATTTCCTCAGCCACCACGACATCTTCTTCAGCAATAAGCTGCGGTGCGGCATCAACCGGCGCGGCAATCACTTCCGGATGCGTGGTTTCGACTTCAGCTACCTGAGGGGCTGCAGTTTCAACAACCTGAGGTTCCACCACGGTTGCCGCTTCAGTCACGACCTCTTCTACCGCTGCCGCAGGTGCAATAACCTCTTCGGTTACTGGCTGTTCTTCAACAACCTGCTCCGGACGCGCTACCGGGTAGCGGATCCAGACTTTGCCGGAGGCCATTTCTGGTGAAGCACAGGCAATGGTCAGCGGCATTGGCGACTGAGTTGGGTAACGCTCGTCACGATAGCGACGACGGCGCTGGCCGCTAACGCGCAGATGACGTGGGGAACGACGTGAACGGCGCGGCATGCCGGCGTTATCACGGTTTTCACCGTTATCATCCTGCTCAACGTTGTTATCAACGACCGCTGGCAGGTCAACTTTTGCAAGCTGAGTACCGGCTGCGCTCTCGCGGGTTTCAACCGGGACAATTGCTGACTCTTCGGTTGCTTCGGAGGCGAAACGAACTTTCTGAGCAAGCTGGCGCTGCTTACGACGTGGCATTACCTGAGTACGTTCTTCCTGCTCGCCGTCCTGCTGTTCAACAGGCTCTTCGCGGTTCAGGTTTTTGACTTCCTGCTGTGCCTGACGCTTCTCGTCGTTACGGCGACGGTTGCGTTCACGGCGCGGCTGCTGGTCGTCACGCTGTTTGCTCTTCTCAGACTCATCGCCCGCCTGCTGGCGAATTTCACGATCTTCAACATTCTGCTGCTGTTTCTCGCGACGGTTGCGACGGTTGTCTTCGCGTTGCTCACGGCCTTCGTTATTCTCAGAGCGGTTGTCACGGTTGTCACGACGCTCGTTGCGGTCATTGCGATCGCTGCGGTCGTTACGATCGCGGCGGTTGTTCTGACGCTTACGGCGGTCCTGCTGACGCTCAGGCTTGGCCGCTTTTGGCTCTTCTTTCGGCTGCTCAGGCTGAACTTCCTCACCGGCAAACATCTTCTTCAGCGCGCCGAAGAAGCGGCTCAGCAGACCAGGCTGCGCCGGCTGGGCTTTCGCTGCCGTTGCTTCAGGTTTCTGCGCCGCAGGTTTGGCCGCCGGTTTTTCCAGGGCTGCTTCAGGCGGTGCTTCAGGCATAATGAAGGTCGCTAACGCAGGCTGCTCAGGCAGCTTGCGCTCGGCTGGCTCTTCATCGGACGGCAGGGCCATCTCTTCTTCATGCAGCTTCGGCAGCAGGTAGCTGAGCGTTGACGTCTCTTCGCCTTTACGGACACGCAGCACGTGATAGTGCGGGGTTTCCATCTGATCGTTTGGCACGATGATGCAGCGAACGCCACCCTGACGCGCTTCAATCGCACTGACCGCTGCACGTTTTTCGTTCAGCAGGTAAGAGGCAATTGGCACAGGGACAATCGCGTGAACCTCTTTGGTATTCTCTTTCAGCGCTTCTTCTTCAATCAGACGCAGAATCGAGAGGGACAGCGATTCGTTATCACGCACGGTACCGGTGCCGGAGCAGCGCGGACAAACGTGATGGCTGGACTCACCCAGCGACGGGCTCAGACGCTGGCGGGACATCTCCAGCAGGCCAAAGCGTGAGATATGGCTAATCTGGATACGCGCACGATCCTGACGCACCGCTTCGCGCAGACGGTTTTCTACTGCACGCTGGTGGCGAACAGGGGTCATGTCGATGAAGTCGATAACAATCAGACCACCCAGGTCGCGCAGGCGGAGCTGGCGGGCGATTTCATCAGCGGCTTCAAGGTTGGTGTTGAAGGCGGTCTCTTCGATATCGCCACCGCGCGTTGCGCGAGCGGAGTTGATGTCGATAGCGGTCAGCGCTTCAGTGGTATCGATAACGATAGAACCGCCGGATGGCAGGCGCACTTCACGCTGGAAGGCGGATTCAATCTGGGATTCGATCTGATAGTGGCTGAACAGCGGTATTTCACCGGTGTACAGTTTAATTTTGCTGGTGAAATCCGGACGACCCAGCGCGGCAATGTGCTGGCGCGCCAGCTCAAGTACTTTCGGGTTATCGATCAGAATTTCACCGATGTCCTGACGCAGGTAGTCACGGAAGGCACGCACGATAACGTTGCTTTCCTGGTGGATCAGGAACGGAGCAGGGCGGCTTTCCGCTGCTTTCTGGATGGCTTCCCAGTGCTTCAGACGGAAGCTCAGGTCCCACTGCAGCGCTTCGGCGGATTTGCCAACGCCTGCGGTACGCACGATAAGCCCCATGCCATCAGGCAGCTCGAGGCTTGCCAGCGCTTCTTTCAGCTCGGTACGGTCATCACCTTCGATACGGCGAGAGATGCCACCCGCACGCGGGTTGTTTGGCATCAGAACCAGATAGCTCCCTGCCAGGCTGATAAAGGTTGTTAGTGCGGCACCTTTGTTGCCACGCTCTTCTTTATCAATCTGAACGATAACTTCCTGACCTTCACGCAGCACATCTTTGATGTTTGGGCGGCCATGGGCGTTGTAGTTTGCAGGGAAATATTCGCGGGCAATTTCTTTCAGAGGGAGGAAACCATGACGCTCAGCACCGTAATCGACAAATGCAGCTTCAAGGCTTGGTTCAATGCGGGTGATTTTACCTTTGTAAATGTTCGCTTTTTTCTGTTCGTGTCCAGGACTTTCGATATCCAGATCGTACAGGCGCTGCCCATCCACAAGGGCGACACGCAACTCTTCTTGCTGAGTTGCGTTGATTAACATTCTTTTCATCGTAACTTACTCGTTATTCTTACATTGACGACAAAGCTGCGGGCAAGGTGACGCTTTCCGGGGTATGAACCGATGGCCTCGTGTCTGTTCACGTCGCCAACCTCACGGTTGTCGCTCGCTTAAGAGGCGCAGAGTGTCGGTTGCCTGTATTTCATACGGAAACACAGCGCAATTATCAGGGGAATTGCCTGGGTAGAACTCTCCAGAGAACAATCCTTATACCGGGAAGTACTGCAACCCGCAGCCCGCTAACTGCCTGAAAGATCAATACGTCTTACGCCATTGCTGCGTGGATGATCGGTCAGACAAAATTGGTCATTCCGTCAACATCCTTACTTAACCAGGATTTAACACGGAAAACAGCCTCATTATTCCACTGCTCGCCGGGTTATAGCAAGATGACTTTTACCAATTATCACCCGGTTACTCACAGTTTCTTCACTTCAGAATGGCGATTGGTTTAATAACCACCAAAACGGTTGCGCGAAACGGGTAGCAGGCCGGATAAAAGTAAATATAAGCATAGAAAAATGAGTGGCGCTAATGGCTGACGATATTTAGAATCGCCAACCATGAAAACAGAGACTCCAGCCGTAAAAATGGTTGCCATCGCCGAAGATGAAGCGGGGCAGCGTATCGATAACTTTTTGCGCACCCAGCTAAAAGGGGTGCCAAAGAGCATGATTTACCGCATTCTGCGTAAGGGCGAGGTGCGGGTTAACAAAAAACGCGTGAAGCCCGAGTACAAACTCGAAGCCGGTGACGAAGTGCGTATTCCACCGGTGCGCGTGGCAGAGCGTGAAGAAGAGACCGTATCACCGAAGCTACAGAAAGTGGCGGCCCTGAGTGATGTGATCCTTTATGAAGACGACCACATTCTGGTGCTGAATAAACCGTCAGGGACGGCTGTTCATGGCGGTAGCGGTCTGAGCTTCGGGGTGATTGAAGGGCTGCGTGCCCTGCGCCCGGAAGCGCGCTTCCTTGAGCTGGTGCATCGTCTTGACCGCGACACCTCTGGCGTTCTGCTGGTGGCGAAAAAGCGTTCCGCGCTGCGTTCTCTGCATGAACAGCTGCGTGAAAAAGGGATGCAGAAAGACTATCTGGCGCTGGTGCGCGGCCAGTGGCAGTCCCATGTTAAAGTGGTGCAGGCGCCGCTGCTGAAAAATATTCTGCAAAGCGGTGAGCGTATTGTCCGCGTGAGCCAGGAAGGGAAACCGTCTGAGACGCGCTTTAAGGTTGAAGAGCGCTATGAGTTTGCCACGCTGGTGCGCTGCAGTCCGGTCACCGGTCGCACCCACCAGATCCGCGTGCATACGCAGTTTGCAGGGCATCCCATCGCGTTTGATGACCGCTATGGCGACCGCGAGTTTGATAAGCAGCTGGCGGGAACGGGGCTGTCGCGTCTGTTCCTGCATGCGGCAGCGCTGAAGTTTACCCATCCGAATACCGGTGAAGTGATCCGTATTGAAGCGCCGCTGGATGAGCAGCTGAAACGCTGTCTTAAGGTTTTGCGCGGCTGATTTTGCCTTCCTCCCTCTCCCTGTGGGAGAGGGGCGGGTGAGGGCATCAGGCCGCAACGTCCCAGTCACATCGTCAGCGGATTACACTCTTCTCGTCTTAACATCTGACACAGGGCAATTAGCGGTAACCCCACCAGGGTGTTGGGATCCCGACCGTCCAGCTTGTCGAAAAGTGCAATCCCCAATCCTTCACTTTTAAAGCTCCCCGCGCAGTTCAGCGGTCGCTCACGGCGCACGTAATCCATAATCTCCTGCTCGCTGAGATGGCGGAAGTGCACGTCGAACGGTTCGCATTCAGTTTGCAGATGACCGGAAGCGGAGTTATAGAGCGCCAGGCCGGTATAAAAGGTCACGATACTGCCTCGTGCACGCAGAAGCTGCTGGCAGGCGTTCTCCTCCGTATGGGGCTTGCCGGTGATTTCGCCGTCCAGTACGCAAACCTGATCGGAGCCTATAATCAAATGTGCGGGATAACGTGCTGCCAGCGACTGCGCTTTCTCTTTAGCGAGACGCGTCACCAGATGACGCGGTGATTCACCCGGCTGTGGCGTCTCATCAACCTCTGGCGCGGCGCATTCAAACGGGATCCCGAGCTTTTCCAGCAGCATTCGGCGATAGGGAGACGTGGAAGCAAGGACGAGATTTGGCATATTTTTATCACCAGATATAGCGTATCGATGCCAGCCATTTTAAACTACAGGCCGCAATGTGTGCGAATAATTGGAAAAAGGCAGCTCTGGTTGCCTTTTTCTTTGACTCTATGACGTTACAAAGTTAATATGCGCGCCCTATGCAAAAGGTAAAATTACCCCTGACTCTTGATCCGGTTCGTACGGCTCAAAAACGCCTCGATTATGAAGGTATCTATACTTCCGATCAGGCTGAGCGTATTGCCGAATCCGTAGTCAGTGTGGACAGTGATGTAGAATGCTCCATGTCGTTCGCTATCGACAACCAGCGTCTCGCCGTTTTAACCGGTGATGCGAAGGTAACGGTAACGCTCGAGTGTCAGCGTTGCGGGAAACCGTTTGTACAGCATGTTCACACAACGTATTGTTTCAGTCCGGTCCGTTCTGACGAACAGGCTGAAGCACTCCCGGAAGCGTATGAGCCGATTGAGGTTAACGAATTCGGTGAAATCGATCTTCTGGCTCTGGTTGAAGATGAAATCATCCTCACCTTGCCAGTAGTTCCGGTGCATGATTCTGAACACTGTGAAGTGTCCGAGGCGGACATGGTCTTTGGGGAACTGCCTGATGAAGCGCAAAAACCAAACCCATTTGCCGTATTAGCCAGCTTAAAGCGTAAGTAATTGAGGAGTAAGGTCCATGGCCGTACAACAGAATAAACCAACCCGTTCCAAACGTGGCATGCGTCGTTCCCATGACGCGCTGACCGCAGTTACCAGCCTGTCTGTAGACAAGACTTCTGGTGAGAAACACCTGCGTCACCACATCACCGCTGACGGTTTCTACCGCGGCCGCAAGGTTATCACTAAGTAATCACGCGCAAGCGTGATTGGGCTTAGTGAGGATTTCCCCGTGTAAACGGGGAATTTACCGAACCAGGCTGCGACGATACCTTGACACGTCTAACCCTGGCGTTAGATGTCATGGGGGGAGATTTTGGCCCTTCCGTGACAGTGCCTGCAGCATTGCAGGCACTGAATTCTAATTCGCAACTCACACTTCTTTTAGTCGGCAATCCCGACGCAATCACGCCATTACTCGCAAAAGCTGACTTTGAACAACGTTCGCGTCTGCAGATTATTCCTGCGCAGTCAGTTATTGCCAGTGATGCCCGACCCTCGCAGGCTATTCGCAATAGTCGTGGCAGCTCTATGCGGATAGCGCTGGAGTTGGTGAAAGAAGGGCGAGCCCAGGCTTGCGTTAGCGCGGGGAATACCGGCGCGCTGATGGGGCTGTCGAAATTACTGCTCAAACCTATTGAAGGTATTGAGCGCCCGGCGCTGGTGACGGTATTACCGCATCAGCAGAAGGGCAAGACGGTGGTGCTCGATTTAGGCGCTAACGTCGACTGTGATAGTACTATGCTGGCACAGTTTGCCGTGATGGGATCGGTGCTGGCAGAAGAAGTTGTCGGGATCAACACTCCCCGTGTTGCGTTACTGAACATTGGTGAAGAAGAGACCAAAGGCCTGGACAGCATTCGCGAAGCGGCTGAATTGCTCAAACAGGTTCCCTCCATCAACTATATTGGTTATCTCGAAGCCAATGAGTTGTTGACGGGTAAAACGGATGTTCTGGTGTGCGATGGCTTCACCGGAAACGTCACGTTGAAGACCATGGAAGGGGTCGTGCGCATGTTTCTTTCTCTGCTGAAATCTCAGGGAGAAGGCAAAAAAAGCGCCTGGTGGCTCATTTTATTGAAGCGTTGGCTACAAAAGAGCCTGACGCGGCGATTCAGTCACCTCAACCCCGACCAGTATAATGGCGCCTGTCTGTTAGGATTGCGCGGCATCGTGATTAAGAGTCATGGCGCCGCCAATCAGCGAGCATTTGCTGTCGCGATTGAACAGGCAGTGCAGGCGGTGCAGCGACAAGTCCCTCAGCGGATTGCCGCTCGCCTGGAATCTGTATTAGCTAAAAGTGACTGAGCGTACATGTATACGAAGATTTTAGGTACCGGCAGTTACCTGCCAAAACAAGTGCGTACCAACGCCGATCTGGAAAAAATGGTAGATACGTCTGACGAGTGGATTGTCACGCGCACAGGTATCCGTGAACGTCGTATTGCCGCGCCAGACGAAACCGTGTCGACCATGGGTTACGAAGCCGCACAGCGTGCTATCGAAATGGCGGGCATTGATAAAGAACAGATTGGTTTGATCGTGGTCGCCACGACGTCTGCCACGCATGCATTCCCAAGTGCAGCGTGCCAGGTGCAAAACATGCTCGGCATTAAAGGCTGTCCGGCGTTTGACGTCGCTGCAGCGTGCGCAGGCTTCACCTATGCGCTGAGCGTTGCCGATCAGTACGTGAAATCCGGTGCCGTTAAATATGCGCTGGTGATCGGTGCTGACGTGCTGGCGCGCACCTGCGATCCAACCGATCGCGGAACGATCATTATTTTTGGTGATGGCGCAGGCGCGGTGCTGCTGGGGCAGTCCGAAGAGCCGGGTATCATCTCTACGCATCTGCATGCTGATGGCAGCTACGGCGAGCTGCTGACTTTGCCTAACGCCGATCGCGTTAATCCGGACAACTCGATTTACCTGACCATGGCAGGGAACGAGGTGTTCAAGGTCGCGGTGACTGAGCTGGCACACATCGTTGATGAAACGCTGGAAGCGAATAACCTTGAGCGCTCCTCGCTCGACTGGCTGGTGCCGCATCAGGCGAACCTGCGCATCATCAGCGCGACCGCGAAAAAGCTGGGCATGTCGATGGATAACGTTGTTGTGACCCTGGATCGTCACGGCAACACTTCTGCGGCGTCGGTACCGTGCGCATTTGATGAAGCGGTACGCGATGGACGAATCAAACGGGGCCAGCTGGTCTTGCTTGAAGCCTTCGGTGGCGGGTTCACCTGGGGTTCCGCGCTGGTTCGTTTCTAGGATAAGGAATAAAAAATGACGCAATTTGCTTTTGTGTTCCCGGGCCAGGGCTCTCAAACCGTTGGGATGTTGTCTGAAATGGCAGCAAACTATCCGGTCATTGAGGAGACTTTCCGTGAAGCTTCTGATGCACTGGGTTATGATTTATGGGCGCTGACCCAGCAGGGGCCGGCCGAAGAGCTGAACAAAACCTGGCAGACCCAGCCAGCGCTGCTGACCGCATCTGTTGCGCTGTGGCGCGTCTGGCAGCAGCAGGGCGGTAAAGCGCCAGCGCTGCTCGCAGGCCATAGCCTGGGTGAATACTCTGCGCTGGTGTGCGCCGGCGTGATCGCGTTTGCTGACGCGGTACGTCTGGTGGAACTGCGTGGTAAATTCATGCAGGAAGCGGTGCCGGAAGGCACGGGCGGCATGTCTGCCATTATCGGTCTGGATGATGCTGCAATTGCAAAAGCGTGTGAAGAATCTGCTGAAGGCCAGGTTGTCTCGCCGGTGAACTTCAACTCGCCGGGTCAGGTGGTTATCGCAGGCCATAAAGAAGCGGTTGAGCGTGCCGGTGCGGCCTGTAAAGCAGCGGGCGCTAAGCGTGCGCTGCCGCTGCCTGTCAGCGTGCCGTCTCACTGCGCGCTGATGAAGCCTGCTGCCGAGAAGCTGGCGGTTGAGCTGGAAAAAATTACCTTTAACGCACCGACGATTTCCGTTGTGAACAACGTCGATGTGAAATGCGAAACCGCGCCGGAAGCTATCCGTGACGCGCTGGTTCGCCAGCTCTATAGCCCGGTACAGTGGACCAAAACCGTTGAGTTTATGGCCGCACAGGGCGTTGAGCATCTGTATGAAGTCGGCCCAGGTAAAGTCCTCACCGGTCTGACAAAACGTATTGTTGACACCCTGACAGCCTCGGCGATTAACGAGCCGGAAGCGATGTCAGCGGCACTCTCGCAATAAAAGAGGAATACCATGAGTTTTGAAGGAAAAATCGCCCTGGTCACTGGCGCAAGCCGCGGTATCGGGCGTGCAATTGCTGAAACACTGGTTGCGCGCGGCGCGAAGGTGATTGGTACAGCAACCAGCGAGAATGGCGCTCAGGCCATCAGCGAGTATCTGGGTGCAAACGGTAAAGGTCTGGTACTGAATGTGACTGAACCTGCATCTATCGAATCTGTTCTGGAAAATATTCGCGCAGAGTTTGGTGAAGTGGATATTCTGGTAAACAATGCCGGGATCACTCGCGATAACCTGTTAATGCGAATGAAAGACGACGAGTGGAACGATATCATCGAAACCAACCTGTCATCTGTATTCCGTCTGTCAAAAGCGGTAATGCGCGCTATGATGAAAAAGCGTCATGGTCGTATTATCACTGTCGGTTCTGTGGTAGGTACCATGGGAAATGCTGGTCAGGCTAACTACGCTGCGGCGAAAGCAGGTCTGATTGGTTTCAGTAAGTCGCTGGCGCGTGAAGTTGCGTCCCGCGGTATTACGGTAAACGTTGTTGCTCCGGGCTTTATTGAAACTGACATGACGCGTGCGCTGACTGATGAGCAGCGTGCGGGTACGCTGGCGGCAGTTCCGGCGGGTCGTCTTGGCGACCCTAAAGAAATCGCCAGTGCGGTTGCATTTTTAGCCTCTGACGAAGCGGGTTACATCACTGGTGAGACCCTCCACGTCAACGGCGGGATGTATATGGTTTAACCACGATAAAAAAATTTGCGTTATTTGGGTAAAAGGCCTCAAAATAACGTAAAATCGTGGTAAGAACTGCCGGGATTTAGTTGCAAATTTTTCAACATTTTATACACTACGAAAACCATCGCGAAAGCGAGTTTTGATAGGAAATTTAAGAGTATGAGCACTATCGAAGAACGCGTTAAGAAAATTATCGGCGAACAGCTGGGCGTTAAGCAGGAAGAAGTTGTGAACTCCGCTTCCTTCGTTGAAGACCTGGGCGCAGATTCTCTTGACACCGTTGAGCTGGTAATGGCTCTGGAAGAAGAGTTTGATACTGAGATTCCGGACGAAGAAGCTGAGAAGATCACCACCGTTCAGGCTGCCATTGATTACATCAACGGTCACCAGGCGTAAGTGAACATCTCCAGGCGGTCATTCGACCGCCTGAGTTTTATCTTTTTTAGTCCCACGAATCTCTTTTTTTATCCCTCCCTGGAGGACAAACGTGTCTAAGCGTCGTGTAGTTGTGACCGGACTTGGCATGTTGTCTCCTGTCGGCAATACCGTAGAGTCCACCTGGAAAGCTCTCCTTGCCGGTCAGAGCGGCATCAGCCTAATCGACCATTTCGATACTAGCGCCTATGCAACGAAATTTGCTGGCTTAGTAAAGGATTTTAACTGTGAAGAGATCATCTCGCGTAAAGAACAGCGCAAGATGGATGCCTTCATTCAATATGGAATTGTCGCTGGCGTTCAGGCCATGCAGGATTCTGGCCTTGAGATTACGGAAGAGAACGCAACCCGTATCGGCGCCGCTATCGGCTCCGGCATTGGCGGTCTTGGCCTGATCGAGGAAAACCATACATCTCTGATGAATGGCGGCCCGCGTAAGATCAGCCCGTTCTTCGTTCCGTCCACGATTGTTAATATGGTGGCAGGTCACCTGACCATCATGTTCGGCCTGCGTGGGCCAAGCATTTCTATCGCGACCGCCTGTACGTCTGGCGTACATAACATCGGCCAGGCCGCGCGCATTATTGCGTACGGCGATGCAGATGCTATGGTTGCCGGCGGTGCTGAAAAAGCCAGTACCCCGCTGGGTGTTGGCGGTTTCGGCGCAGCCCGTGCGCTGTCTACCCGTAATGATAACCCGCAGGCGGCAAGCCGTCCGTGGGATAAAGACCGTGACGGCTTCGTGCTGGGCGACGGGGCGGGCATGATCGTACTGGAAGAGTACGAACACGCGAAAAAACGCGGTGCGAAAATTTATGCTGAAGTCGTTGGCTTTGGTATGAGCAGCGATGCGTACCACATGACGTCTCCTCCGGAGAACGGTGCAGGTGCTGCGCTGGCGATGGAAAACGCAATCCGTGATGCGGGTATTACCCCGGCTCAGATTGGCTATGTTAACGCGCACGGCACGTCTACTCCTGCAGGCGATAAAGCTGAAGCTCAGGCGGTTAAATCTATCTTCGGCGAGTCTGCCAGCCGCGTACTGGTGAGCTCCACGAAGTCCATGACCGGTCACCTGCTGGGCGCGGCGGGTGCAGTAGAGTCAATCTACTCCATCCTTGCGCTGCGCGATCAGGCTGTTCCGCCAACCATCAACCTGGATAACCCGGATGAAGGTTGCGATCTGGACTTCGTTCCTCACGAAGCGCGTCAGGTTAGCGGTATGGAGTACACCCTGTGTAACTCCTTCGGCTTTGGCGGCACCAACGGTTCTCTGATCTTCAAAAAGATCTGATCCTGACGTCCCGATAGCTTTTAAAAAGGTCCGCTTGCCGGGCCTTTTTTATTAAGGCTAATCTTCTTGTCGGCTGCATGACATCCTGCCAGACTAAACGCCCACGCATAAGGAGCCACCATGTTTTTAATCAATGGCCTTGAGCAGGACACGCTGCCTGCCAGCGACAGGGCGATACAGTTCGGTGATGGTTGCTTTACGACGGCGCGCATTCTGGATGGCGATGTCTGCCTGCTGGAGGCGCATATTCGACGACTGCAGCATGGCTGTGAAAAGCTAATGATCCCTTTTACGCACTGGGACATGCTGCGTCAGGAAATGTGCCAGCTGGCAACCGGGAAGGACAGCGGCGTACTCAAAGTCATCATTAGCCGCGGCAGTGGTGGCCGGGGTTACTGCGCTGCATCGTGTCTCAACCCAACGCGAATCCTCTCCGTATCAGCTTATCCCGCGCATTACTTTCGCTGGCGAGAAGACGGCGTCACGCTGACGCTGAGCCCGGTGCGACTGGGACGAAACCCGATGCTGGCCGGGCTTAAGCATCTCAATCGCCTGGAGCAGGTGCTCATTCGTACTCATCTTGAACAGACGGACGCCGATGAGGCGCTGGTTCTTGACAGCGAAGGGTTCATTACGGAATGCTGTGCGGCTAATTTACTCTGGCGGCAGGGAGGAGAGGTGTTCACTCCGTCGCTGGGACACGCTGGCGTAAATGGGTTAATGCGTCAGTTTTGTCTGGAACAGCTGGCACGCTCTGACTTTCGCGTTGTCGAAGTTAGTGCAGGAGAAACCGCGCTAAAGGCCGCAGATGAAGTCATCATCTGCAACGCGCTGATGCCTGTTGTACCCGTCCGTGCGTATGGTCAACAACGCTGGTCCTCGCGCGAGCTGTTTCAGTTTTTAGCCCCGATATGTGAGCAAATCAGATAGTCATGAAAAAAATGTTGCGCTTTGTCCTTATCCTCATCGTCGCGCTGGGCATCGCTGGCGGAGCAGGCGTATGGAAAGTTCGCCAGCTGGCGGAAAGCAAGATCCTGGTTAAAGACGAAACGATCTTTACCCTGAAAGCGGGAACCGGCCGCCAGGCGCTTGGGGAACAGCTCTACGGTGATAAAATTATCAATCGTCCACGGGTATTCCAGTGGTTATTGCGCGTGGAACCTGAGCTGTCACATTTCAAAGCCGGGACCTATCGCTTTACGCCTGGAATGACCGTCAGAGAGATGCTGCAGCTGCTCGAAAGCGGCAAAGAAGCCCAGTTCCCTCTGCGGTTTGTGGAAGGTATGCGCCTGAGCGATTACCTTAAACAGCTGCGCGATGCGCCGTATATCAAACATACGTTAAAAGACGATAGCTATCAGACGGTAGCAGAAGCGCTGAAGCTTGAGCATCCGGAATGGGTGGAAGGCTGGTTCTGGCCAGACACCTGGATGTACACGGCAGGCACGACCGATGTGGCCATCCTTAAGCGGGCGCACAAAAAAATGGTCGCCGCAGTGGATACCGCCTGGCAGGGCCGAATGGAAGGATTGCCTTACAGCGATCAGAACCAGTTCGTAACCATGGCCTCGATCATTGAGAAAGAGACCGCCGTTGCCGCCGAGCGCGATCGGGTGGCGTCGGTGTTTATCAACCGCCTGCGTATCGGCATGCGTCTGCAAACCGATCCTACCGTTATCTACGGCATGGGCGAGAGCTACGCCGGCAAGATCTCACGAAAAGATCTGGAGACGCCAACGGCGTATAATACCTACGTGATTAGCGGTTTACCGCCAGGCCCGATTGCCACGCCGAGCGAGGCGTCGCTAAAAGCAGCCGCGAATCCGGCTAAAACACCGTATCTCTATTTTGTGGCTGATGGAAAAGGGGGGCACACCTTTAATACCAACCTTGCCAGCCACAATCGCTCTGTTCAGGACTATCTGAAGGCACTTAAGGAAAAAAATGCTCAGTAAATACATTGTCATTGAGGGACTCGAAGGGGCGGGTAAAACCACTGCCCGCAACGTGGTAGTGGATACGCTCAAATCACTTGGCGTGGTAGACATGGTATTTACCCGCGAGCCGGGCGGCACGCAGCTGGCTGAAAAGCTGCGCAGCCTGGTGCTGGATATTAAATCCGTCGGCGACGAAGTTATCACTGACAAAGCCGAAGTGCTGATGTTCTACGCGGCGCGCGTGCAGCTGGTTGAGACGGTGATCAAACCCGCCCTGGTCGAGGGTAAGTGGGTGATCGGTGACCGTCACGATCTGTCGACTCAGGCGTATCAGGGCGGCGGACGCGGCATCGACCAGACCATGCTGGCAACGCTGCGTAATGCCGTACTGGGAGATTTTCGCCCCGACCTGACGCTCTATCTGGATGTAACGCCCGAAGTGGGTCTCAAGCGTGCCCGTGCGCGCGGCGAGCTGGACCGCATAGAACAAGAGTCGTTTGATTTCTTTAACCGCACCCGTGCGCGCTATCTTGAACTGGCCGCGCAGGACAGCTCAATTTGTACTATCGATGCGACGCAGTCCCTGGACGACGTCACGCGTGACATTCAGCAAACCGTGACGCAGTGGGTGCAGGAGCAGAAGGCATGAAATGGTATCCATGGTTGCGCCCGCACTTTGAACAGCTGATCGGCAGCTATCTGGCTGGGCGGGGGCATCATGCGTTACTGATTCAGGCATTGGCGGGAATGGGCGATGACGCGTTGATTTATGCCATCACCCGTTTTCTGATGTGCCAGCAGCCGGAAGGGCATAAGAGCTGCGGCAAATGCCGCGGCTGCCAGCTGATGCAGGCGGGTACACATCCTGACTACTACACCCTTGAGCCTGAGAAGGGTAAAAGCGCGCTGGGTATCGATGCCGTGCGGGAAGTCAGTGAAAAATTGTATGAACACGCGCGGCTGGGCGGCGCTAAAGTGGTCTGGCTTAAAGACGCCACGCAGCTGACCGAGGCGGCCGCTAATGCCCTGCTGAAAACCCTGGAAGAGCCACCGGTGAAAACGTGGTTTTTCCTCTCGTGCCGCGATCCGGGACGATTACTGGCGACGCTGCGTAGCCGCTGTCGTCTTCATCACCTTGCGGTTCCTCATGAATCGTGGGCGCTGAGCTGGCTGGAACGAGAGGTGACAACGTCACCTGAGAGCGCGCTGTCCGCCTTGCGCCTGAGCAGCGGCGCGCCTGCGGCGGCGCTGGCATTACTGCAGCCTGACGTCTGGTCAGAGCGAGAAACGCTCTGCCGTGCCATCGAAACGGCACTGAATAACCACGACTGGCTAAGTTTACTGCCTGCGCTTAACAGCGAGCGGGCCGTTGATCGGCTGCACTGGCTGGCCTCCTTGCTGCTGGATGCGCTCAAAATCCAGCGAGGGGCAACGCTTTTGACCAACCCGGACGCGTGGCCGCTGGTGAATACGCTGGCGAACCGCCTCTCAGGGACGGTTCTTCACGCTATGCTTCATGAAATTTGCCAAAGCCGTGAACAGCTTTTAACCGTGACGGGGCTTAATCGCGAGCTTTTACTGACCGACCAGTTACTGCGTATCGAACATTACCTGCAACCCGGCGTCACACCGCCTGTTTCCCATCTCTGAGAGAGACATTATGTTTTTAGTCGACTCACACTGCCATCTTGATGGCCTGGATTATCAATCCCTGCATGAAAACGTGGATGACGTGCTGGCAAAAGCCGCTGCCCGCGATGTGAAATTTTGCCTTGCGGTGGCGACGACGCTGCCGGGCTATCGCTCCATGCGTGAGCTGGTGGGCGTTCGCGATAACGTGGTGTTCTCCTGCGGCGTGCACCCGCTGAATCAGGACGAGGCCTACGACGTTGAGGATCTTCGCCGCCTGGCAGCAGAAGAGGGCGTGGTGGCGATGGGCGAAACCGGTCTGGACTATTTTTACACGCCGGAAACCAAATCTCGCCAGCAGGAGTCCTTCCGCAACCATATTCGCATTGGCCGTGAACTGAATAAGCCGGTTATCGTCCATACCCGCGATGCACGTGCGGATACGCTGGCGATCCTCCGGGAAGAAAACGTGACGGATTGCGGTGGCGTACTACACTGTTTCACAGAAGACAGAGAAACGGCGGGTAAGCTGCTTGATTTAGGCTTTTATATCTCGTTTTCGGGGATCGTGACGTTCCGTAACGCTGAGCAGCTGCGTGATGCCGCGCGTTATGTTCCGCTCGATCGCATTCTGGTGGAGACAGATTCTCCGTACCTGGCACCGGTACCGCATCGCGGTAAAGAGAACCAGCCCGCAATGACCAGAGATGTGGCTGAGTACATGGCCGTTCTGAAGGGCGTCACTATCGATGAGCTGGCCCGCGTGACGACGGAAAACTTCTCCGCGCTGTTCCATATTGACCCCGCCCGCCTGCAATCTGTCTGATACACCTGTTTTTTTTAGGCTCGTAATTAATAAGTAAAGCGAGTAAAGTTCACCGCCTCATTTGGGGCGGTGAGGGTGTTTTTAGACACATCCGGACATGCTTTTTGTAAATAACTGAAAGTTTTTCGACCGCCTTAAGCTGAAACGTGATAGCCGTCAAACAAACTCAGAGGGAATTATTTTACTCTGTGTAATAAATAAAGGGCGCTTAGATGTCCTGTCCACGGCACGGTACTCCCCCCGGGCCAATGCGTGAAAGCGTAAAAAAAGCACAAATACTCAGGAGCACTCTCAATTATGTTTAAGAATGCATTTGCTAACCTGCAAAAGGTCGGTAAATCGCTGATGCTGCCAGTATCCGTACTGCCTATCGCAGGTATCCTGCTGGGTGTCGGTTCTGCTAACTTCAGCTGGCTGCCAGCCGTAGTGTCCCACGTGATGGCCGAAGCAGGCGGTTCTGTCTTTGCTAACATGCCACTGATCTTCGCGATCGGTGTAGCTCTGGGCTTCACCAATAACGACGGCGTTTCTGCGCTGGCTGCAGTGGTTGCTTACGGCATCATGGTGAAAACCATGGCTGTGGTTGCGCCGCTGGTTCTGCATTTACCGGCAGAAGAGATCGCTGCGAAACACCTGGCAGACACCGGTGTTCTGGGCGGTATCATCTCCGGTGCGATTGCAGCGTATATGTTTAACCGCTTCTATCGCATCAAGCTGCCTGAGTATCTGGGCTTCTTTGCGGGCAAGCGTTTCGTTCCGATCATTTCTGGTCTGGCAGCGATTTTCACTGGCGTGATCCTGTCCTTCATCTGGCCACCAATTGGCTCTGCTATCCAGACCTTCTCTCAGTGGGCTGCTTACCAGAACCCGGTCGTGGCGTTTGGTATCTACGGCTTCATCGAGCGTTGCCTGGTGCCATTCGGTCTGCACCACATCTGGAACGTTCCTTTCCAAATGCAGATTGGTGAATTCACCAACGCAGCAGGCCAGGTATTCCACGGCGATATCCCACGTTACATGGCGGGCGACCCAACTGCAGGTAAACTGTCTGGTGGCTTCCTGTTCAAAATGTACGGTCTGCCAGCAGCGGCGATTGCTATCTGGCACTCTGCTAAGCCAGAGAACCGTGCAAAAGTGGGCGGTATCATGATCTCCGCAGCGCTGACCTCGTTCCTGACCGGTATCACCGAGCCGATCGAGTTCTCCTTCATGTTCGTTGCGCCGATCCTGTACGTTATCCACGCGATTCTGGCGGGCCTGGCGTTCCCAATCTGTATCCTGCTGGGTATGCGTGACGGTACGTCCTTCTCTCACGGCCTGATCGACTTCATCGTTCTGTCCGGTAACAGCAGCAAACTGTGGCTGTTCCCTATCGTGGGTGCGTGCTATGCCGTTGTTTACTACACCATCTTCCGCGTGCTGATTAAAGCACTGGACCTGAAAACTCCGGGTCGTGAAGATGCGACAGAAGACAGCAAAGCTGGCGCGACCAGCGAAATGGCTCCGGCACTGGTCGCAGCGTTCGGCGGTAAAGAGAACATCACTAACCTGGACGCGTGCATCACTCGTCTGCGTGTGAGCGTTGCCGACGTAGCGAAAGTAGACCAGCCGGGTCTGAAAAAACTGGGCGCAGCGGGCGTAGTTGTTGCAGGTTCTGGTGTACAGGCAATCTTCGGTACCAAATCCGATAACCTGAAAACCGAAATGGATGAGTACATCCGCAGCAACTAAGTTGTGACCTGGGGAGACTAAGGCAGCCGAATGGCTGCCTTTTTTATTTGTGTCTTAAAAAACGCCACTGAGGCACAAGAGCGGTCACTCTTCAGTCAGCTGATGAACATTCAGGAAAGAAATCGAGGGAGGAGGTTGAAAGGACAGGAGAAACTCGCTCATACTCTTGCATTGTGTCACACACCGATCCCGGGAGTGTGTTTACAGCGGACGCATTGCGCCAGATTAAACAAAAAAGGAAAAGGTCATGGCTGAAGAAACGATTTTCAGTAAAATTATCCGCCGCGAAATTCCGTCGGATATCGTCTATCAGGATGAACTGGTGACGGCTTTCCGGGACATTTCCCCTCAGGCCCCGACGCACATCCTTATTATTCCCAATATTCTGATTCCGACTGTAAACGACGTAAAAACCGAGCATGAAGTGGCGTTAGGTCGTATGCTGACGGTGGCCGCGAAAATCGCTGAACAGGAAGGCATTGCACAAGACGGTTATCGTCTGATCATGAACTGCAACCGTCACGGTGGCCAGGAAGTTTATCATATTCACATGCATCTGCTGGGTGGTCGTCCTCTGGGACCGATGCTGGCACATAAAGGTCTTTGACATGCTTAAAGGGCGTATTGCAGCGCTGATAATGACGATGATGATTGTGGGGTGCAGCTCGCGCCCGGCGATCCCCGTGAATGATGAACAGACGCTGGTCATGGAATCCTCCGTGCTTGCCGCGGGCATCACGGCGCAACAGCCCGCGTTGACTATCAGTGAAATCAACTCATCTGCCTCCTCTACGCTCTTTAATGAAAGACATGAGCCCGTGACGGTCCACTACCGTTTTTTCTGGTATGACGTAAGAGGTCTTGAAATGCATCCGCTGGAGGCGCCTCGCAGCGTCACCATTCCGGCCAGGTCGTCGGTAACGCTCTATGGCAGCGCCAACTATCTGGGTGCACATAAGGTGAGACTTTATCTTTATCTCTGAGGGGTGAACCTTGATTAAAAATTTGAGCCGCTATGCGCTCGTGACAGCTTTCGCTCTGTTCCTGGCAGGGTGTGTGACCCGAACTGAACAGCCAGCGCCTGTGGAAGAGGCGAAACCGGGCACTGAACAGCCGACGCCGCCAACGCAGCAGCAGCCAACCGTGCCGTCTGTGCCGTCTATTCCGTCACAGCCAGGCCCGATTGAACATCCGGACCAGACGTCGCAACCCACGCCGCGCGTGCGTCATTACGACTGGAACGGCGCAATGCAGCCCATGGTCGGCAAAATGCTGCAGGCACAGGGCGTGACGGCAGGTAGCGTGTTGCTGGTCGATAGCGTGAACAACCGTACCAACGGTTCGCTGAATGCGGGTGAAGCGACGGAAACTCTGCGCAATGCCCTGGCAAACAACGGTAAGTTTACGCTGGTCTCAGCTCAACAGCTCGCGGTAGCCAAACAGCAGCTGGGCCTTTCGCCGCAGGATAGCCTCGGTACCCGCAGCAAGGCGATCGGTATTGCCCGTAACGTTGGCGCACAGTATGTGCTTTACTCTAACGCCACCGGTAACGTGAATACTCCAGCCCTGCAGATGCAGCTGATGCTGGTTCAGACAGGCGAAATTATCTGGTCAGGTAAAGGTGCGGTTACGCAACAATGACAGCACGCGTGAAGAGATTCTGACGCGCTATTTTCCTCAGTACCGCCTTATCGCGCCGCAGGCCCATTCCGGGCTTGGCGGCGCGAGTTGCATTATAGCGCAGGGCGAACAACGTCTGGTCTTGCGGCAAAACCATGACCCCGATGCGCCTGCCTCCCATTTCCGTCGTCAGTTTCGCGCCCTGAGGCGTCTACCGTCAGATCTCGTGCCTGCCCCTCGTTTTTTCAGACAGGGCTGGATGGCCGTCGACTATCTGGAAGGTGATGTTAAAAGCGCGCTGCCGGACACGCCTGTGCTCGCGGCGATGCTGTATCATCTGCACCGGCAGCCACCTCTGGGATGGCGAATCACGTTATACCCGCTGCTGGAACGCTACTGGCTGCAGGCCGCGCCTGACAGACGCACCCCAATGTGGCTGGCGCATCTCAAGCGGCTGCATAAAACGGGCGAGCCGCAGCCGATTCGGCTCTCGCCGCTGCACATGGATGTTCATGCCGGAAATATTGTGCATACGTCAGCGGGCATCAGGCTCATCGACTGGGAATATGCCGGAGATGGCGATGTCGCGCTGGAGCTGGCGGCCGTCTGGACGGAGAGTGAAGCCGCGCGGCAGATGCTCATCATGGATTACGCCCAGGTGGCACACATTAACGCCGACGCGCTGAAGCGTCAGGTTAAACGCTGGCGGCCCTGGGTCGTCATGTTAATGGCTGGCTGGTTTGAAATGCGCTATCGGCAGTCCAGAGACAAACAATTTATTGCGCTGGCAGACGATGCCTGGCGTCAGTTACAAACTAAAGGATAAGAGAGGTGGATGTGGGTCCAGTCATGTTGGATGTAGAAGGGTTTGAGCTGGATGCGGAGGAGCGTGAAATTCTGGCGCATCCGCTGGTGGGGGGGCTTATCCTGTTTACCCGCAACTATCACGATCCGGCGCAGTTGCGTGAGCTGGTGCGTCAGATCCGCGCCGCGTCGCGCAACCATCTGGTGGTCGCCGTCGATCAGGAAGGCGGACGCGTGCAGCGTTTTCGCGAAGGGTTTACCCGCCTGCCGGCAGCCCAGTCTTTTGCCGCGCTGCTCGGCACGGAAGAGGGCGGGAAACTGGCGCAGGAGGCTGGCTGGCTGATGGCCAGTGAAATGATTGCCATGGATATCGACATCAGTTTTGCCCCGGTTCTGGACGTGGGGCATATCAGCGCCGCCATTGGCGAGCGCTCGTACCATGAAGATCCGCGCATTGCGCTGGCCATGGCGACCCGGTTCATCGACGGCATGCACGATGCCGGGATGAAAACCACCGGTAAACACTTCCCGGGCCACGGGGCGGTCACGGCGGACTCGCATAAAGAGACCCCTCGCGATCCGCGCCCGGAAGCGGAAATTCGCGCCAAAGATATGTCGGTGTTCAGGTCGCTTATCACCGACAACAAGCTTGATGCCATCATGCCTGCGCACGTGATTTATAGCGACGTTGACCCGCGCCCTGCCAGCGGCTCTCCGCACTGGCTGAAAACCGTTTTGCGTCAGGAGCTGGGCTTCAATGGCGTGATCTTCTCTGACGATTTATCGATGGAAGGGGCGGCGATTATGGGCAGCTACGCTGAGCGCGGCCAGGCGTCGCTGGATGCAGGTTGCGATATGATCCTGGTCTGCAATAATCGTAAAGGTGCCGTTAGCGTGCTGGATAACCTGTCGCCGATCAAAGCTGAGCGTGTTACACAATTGTATCATAAAGGTTCATTTAGCCGTCAGGAGCTGATGGATTCGGCGCGCTGGAAGACGGTCAACGCCCGGCTTGAAGACCTGAATGAGCGCTGGCAGGCACATAAAGCCAGCCTGTAAACCCTCCCGGAAGGCGTAGCGTGGTGAGAAGACGATGATCATCTATTTACACGGTTTTGACTCAAACAGCCCTGGTAATCATGAGAAGGTGCTGCAGCTGCAGTTTATCGATCCGGATGTACGGTTGATCAGCTACAGCACGCGCCATCCGAAGCACGATATGCAGCATCTGCTCAAAGAGGTAGACAAGATGTTGCAGCTCAACGTCGACGATCGCCCGTTGATCTGCGGCGTGGGGCTGGGCGGCTACTGGGCGGAGCGCATTGGCTTCCTGTGCGACATCCGTCAGGTAGTATTCAATCCTAACCTGTTCCCGAACGAGAACATGGAAGGCAAAATTGACCGCCCGGAAGAGTATGTCGATATTGCAACCAAGTGCGTGAGTAATTTTCGTGAGAAAAACCGTGACCGCTGTCTGGTGATCCTGTCGCGTAACGATGAGGCGCTCAACAGCCACCGGGCGGCAGAGCTGCTGCATCATTATTACGAAATTGTCTGGGACGAAGAACAGACCCACAAGTTCAAAAACATCTCCCCGCACCTGCAGCGTATCAAGGCATTTAAAACGCTGGGTTAATTTCTTACCTGCAGGCGTCGAAGCCCGGCCGTGAAAGCGTGCCGGGCTTTCTTTTTGACCAGAATTGTCTACTTTTAAGCCATCAAAACTTGATGCATATCAATTTTGGTATGACCAATGCGCCTGACGTGGTATTCTCAATGCACCTGAATGGTTTCAGTGCTGTAACCTGTTGTTAATTAAGGGTTATTTTTATAACTTTTAATTAACAATTGGTTAATAATTTGAGGGGGTCACGTTGACTACGCCATTGAAAAAGATAGTGATTGTAGGCGGTGGTGCTGGCGGGCTGGAGCTGGCGACACAGTTGGGCAAGAAGCTGGGTCGCGGTAAAAAAGCCAAAATCACGCTCGTGGATCGTAACCACAGCCACCTGTGGAAACCGCTGCTGCACGAAGTGGCGACCGGCTCTCTGGACGAGGGCGTGGACGCGCTCAGCTATCTGGCGCACGCGCGCAACCACCATTTCCAGTTCCAGCTGGGCTCGGTGGTGGACATCAACCGTGAAAGCAAAACCATCACCCTGGCAGAGCTGCGCGATGAAAAAGGGGAGCTGCTGGTTCCCGAGCGTAAACTGGCGTATGACACGCTGGTCATGGCGCTGGGCAGTACCTCCAACGACTTCAACACGCCGGGCGTGAAAGAGCACTGTATCTTCCTCGATAACCCGCACCAGGCGCGTCGTTTCCATCAGGAAATGCTGAACCTGTTCCTGAAGTACACCAGCAATATGGGTGCGAACGGTAAGGTAAATATCGCCATTGTCGGCGGCGGTGCGACGGGCGTTGAGCTGTCTGCGGAGCTGCACAATGCGGTGAAGCAGCTGCACAGCTACGGTTACAAAGGATTAACGAATGAAGCGCTGAACGTCACGCTGGTCGAAGCCGGTGAACGCATTCTGCCTGCGCTGCCTCCGCGTATTTCCGGTGCGGCGCACAATGAACTCACCAAGCTGGGCGTGCGGGTGCTGACGCAGACCATGGTGACCAGCGCCGACGAAGGCGGTCTGCACACCAAAGACGGCGAGTATATCAAAGCGGATCTGATGGTCTGGGCGGCCGGCATCAAAGCGCCTGACTTTATGAAAGATATCGGCGGCCTGGAAACCAACCGCATTAACCAGCTGGTAACCGAGCCGACGCTGCAAACCACGCGTGACCCTGAAATCTTTGCTATCGGTGACTGTGCCTCCTGCGCGCGTCCTGAAGGTGGATTTGTGCCGCCGCGCGCGCAGGCCGCTCACCAGATGGCAAGCCTGGTCCTGCACAACATTCTGGCGCAGTACAAAGGCAAGCCAATGAAGGCCTATGTCTACAAAGACCATGGTTCTCTGGTATCTCTGTCAAACTTCTCTACCGTCGGCAGCCTGATGGGTAACCTGATGCGCGGCTCGATGATGGTAGAAGGGCGCATTGCCCGCTTCGTGTATATCTCCCTGTATCGTATGCACCAGATTGCGCTGCACGGCTATTTCAAAACCGGGCTGATGATGCTGGTCGGCAGAATCAACCGCGTGATCCGTCCGCGTCTGAAGCTGCACTAATCTTTCACTCCCTCCGGGCTCTCCGGAGGGAGTTTTTAGCATTTCATGCTGTAGATCACAGATTGAGTGCTTAAGAGTTCTCCTAAATACAATATATCTCCTCTGAACGCCCCTTTTTTGATCCTTTATCTGATTGGCGAAGCCGTGCCTCCATTGCAAAATTGTTACCAATAGCAACAAAGGAGGAAGTCCCGTGAATAAATCAATGTTGGCGGGTATAGGGATTGGCGTCGCGGCTGCGTTAGGTGTGGCTGCCGTTGCCAGTCTCAACGTATTAGATCGCGGCCCGCAGTATGCGCAGGTGGTTTCTGCTACACCGATTAAAGAAACGGTAAAAACGCCTCGTCAGGAGTGCCGTAACGTCTCCGTGACGCATCGTCGTCCGGTGCAGGACGAAAACCGTATCGCCGGTTCTGTTCTGGGCGCGGTAGCGGGTGGCGTGATTGGTCACCAGTTCGGCGGCGGCCGGGGTAAAGATGTGGCGACCGTGGTCGGCGCGCTGGGTGGCGGCTATGCCGGTAACCAGGTGCAGGGCGCGATGCAGGATAACGATACCTACACCACGACTCAGCAGCGCTGCAAAACCGTCTATGACAAGTCGGAAAAAATGCTGGGCTATGACGTGACGTACAAAATTGGCGATCAGCAGGGCAAAATCCGCATGGATAAAGACCCGGGCACGCAAATTCCACTGGATGGAAATGGCCAGCTGGTTCTGAATAACAAAGTGTAAAAAAGATGTTCTCTGAATTTAGCTCCTCATGCGCTCAGGCTGAGGAGCTTTTTTTTGCTTCAGATTTTCAGTAGCTCAGGCCACAGCCGCAGCGTGGTTTCGCTTATATTCTGCAGTTTTTCCAGCGTAGCCCCTTCACGGGCGCTGATCGACATCCCCTGCAAAATACAGCTCAGGTATTGCGCCAGCAGCTGTGGGTTGCACTGGGCAGGGATTTCACCGCGCTGCTGGCGCTGAGCCAGAAATGCGCTAAGCGTCTCCTCCTGCATGGCATGCCGCGATTTCACCGTATTGGCAATCTCTTTAGAGGACGCCGCCAGGGTGGCAGAGGTATTAATCATAAAGCAGCCCGCAGGCGTCTCTTTACTGGTGAAGCAGGTCGCGACGGCGGTGAAATAATCCCGAAGCGCCTGTTCGACGCTTTTCTCTTCACAAAACAGCTGGGCTTCGTGTTTCGCCGCAAAGCGCGAAATGTATCTGTCCAGCACCGCCCTGAACAGCCCCTCTTTATTGGTAAATTCGGCATACAGCGTCGGCGCTTTTGCTCCGGTAGCTTCTACCAGATCGGAAAGCGAGGTTGCTTCATACCCATGTTGCCAGAAGAGAGTCATGGCCTTATCAAGCGCTGCATCCCTGTCAAACACTTTTGGTCGGCCACGGCTTTTCTTCGCACAACTCGTGACGTCGGTTGTCATTTGCCGTTGGTCCTCTGTTGGTTTGTTGAATGACCATTATAAAAATAAACGCAAGTCACCACCAGCGCTGAATGCTTAAAAATAAATTAATCATATGAGTATGAAAAATAACGACTTTAAAATTAAGTTAACGACCATTATAAAATTGTGTTGACGCGTGATGTGGATCACATTTATGATTTACCTATCGATCGTTAACTAAATGATTAACGACCTCCAAATTCATCTGCTAAAGGTAAACATCATGAAAAACGTAAAAACCCTCATCGCTGCCGCTGTTCTGAGTTCACTCTCTTTCGCAAGCTTTGCTGCTGTACAGGTGCAATCCACCCCTGCTGACCAGCATAAAGTCGGGACGATCTCTGCCTCTGCCGGGACTAACCTGGGTTCCCTGGAAGATCAGCTGGCGCAAAAAGCGCAAGAGATGGGCGCAAAATCTTACCGCATCACCTCTGTGACCGGTCCTAACACCCTGCACGGCACCGCCGTCATCTACAAATAAGCCGGGCATAAACCCTCATTTATGCCACTGCTAAAAAAACGCCCTGCTCAGCAGGGCGTTTTTTTATTTCTGATTTACATCGACTGCTGGGCAACATCGTGATGCCGGGTGACATCGGTCGGCATGCCTGAGCGGGCCTCCATTGCGCGCTCCATCACCTCGCTGTTGGTATTCGCATTCGTTTTGAAGCTTACCATCGCGGCATTCAGGTTAATGGGCAGCGTCTGCGGATCGTCGCCAATGTTTTTCGATAGCGGCTGGTGAATTTCGACCAGCCTCAACCCGCCCGGCTCCTCAGAAACCTTAATCGGCGTATTGATAATATTCACTTTGGTACCCGGCGTAACGACGTTAAACAGCGTTTTGATATCGTCATCGCGCAGACGAATGCAGCCGGAGCTGACGCGCATGCCGATGCCAAAGTCCGCGTTCGTTCCGTGCAGCAGGTAAACGCCACCGTAGGCCGCCAGGCGGATCGCGTGGTGACCCATCGGGTTATCCGGGCCTGCCGGCACCACGGCTGGAAGATCGATGCCCTGAGCTTTATAACGGGCACGAATATTGGCCGTCGGGGTCCAGGTTGGATTCGCGCGTTTATCCGAGACGGTTGTGACCATCGTCGGCGTCAGGGTGTCGCCGCCCAGCTGACCAATACCAATCGGGTAGACGGTCACCTCATTTTTACCCGGCGGATAATAGTACAGGCGTAGCTCCGCCAGGTTTATCACGATCCCCTCGCGCGGGGCGTCCGGAAGGATAGTCTGTAACGGGATTGTCAATACGCTGCCCGCGCGTGGGACGTACGGGTCGACGCCGGGGTTCGCCTGCAGCAGAGCCAGAAAACCGACATTATATTTTTTGGCAATGGCTTCCAGCGAACCGCCATTATTTTCAACCACATGAAAGCGGTTTTCCCCCACCACCTTGCTGCCGGGCGGAGGGAGGGGCCAGGTATTTGCGCGAGCGGGAAGCGCCACCGCGACGGTGGCTGCCAGCGCAATCAGGGTTAACCAGCGAGTAAAACGCGAAGAGGTCATCATCACCATAATCCATGTAAATGATAAGGTTATTGTTTTATAAGGCGTTAACGATAATTATGGCGAATGGGTGTGTCGGGAAGATCGGGTGAAGTGCAAAGAGTTTGTAAATTGTCCCCCGTTAGCGCTGGGCTAACGGGGGAAGGGAGGTCAGGCGATCGCGTTCTCTTCCAGCTGGCGCATAAAGTTACGCACCCAGTCCATGCGGGTTTTGCGCTCCGTCAGCTCCTGGGTAAATTTCAGACGCGTTGGGCCATCCAGACGGAAATGCTGCGGCTGTTTTTGCAGCAGGCCGATCAGCCACATCGGGTTGACGTGGTTCTTCTCCGCGAACTCAATCACGCCTCCTTTTTCGTTGCCTTCAAGCTTGCGAATGCCCAGCTTCTGCGCCTGCTGGCGCAGGCGAGCGATATCCAGCAGATTTCGCGCCGCATCCGGCAGTAGGCCAAAGCGGTCGATCAGCTCAACCTTAATCTCTTCCAGCTCGGTTTCCGTCTTCGCACTGGCGATGCGCTTGTAGAACGACAGTCGGGTATTCACGTCCGGAATGAAATCGTCCGGCAGCAGGGAAGGCATACGCAACTCGACCTCGGTCTGCTGGCTGGTGAGATCTTCCAACGACGGCTCGCGACCGGCCTTCAGGGCATCAACCGCGTTCTCAAGCAGCTCCATATAGAGCGAGAAGCCGATGGTCTCCATGGAGCCGCTCTGGTCCTCACCCAGCAGCTCGCCGGCGCCGCGGATCTCGAGATCGTGCGTGGCCAGCGCGAAGCCTGCGCCGAGGTCTTCCAGCGAGGCGATGGCTTCCAGACGCTTCTGCGCGTCGGTGGTCATCGCTTTTGGGTGCGGCGTCAGCAGCCAGGCGTAGGCCTGATGGTGCGAACGCCCGACGCGGCCGCGCAGCTGGTGAAGCTGCGCCAGGCCAAAGTGATCCGCACGTTCAATGATGATTGTGTTCGCCGTCGGAATGTCGATCCCCGTTTCGATGATGGTGGTGCACACGAGCACGTTAAAGCGCTGGTGGTGGAAGTCGTTCATCACCCGTTCCAGCTCGCGCTCGCGCATCTGCCCGTGACCGATAGCAATGCGCGCTTCCGGCACCAGCTCCGCCAGCCTGTCGGCCGCTTTCTGGATGTTTTCCACGTCGTTGTACAGGTAATAGACCTGACCCCCGCGCAGGACTTCACGCAGTATTGCCTCACGCACCACCAGATTATCGTACTCGCGGACGAAGGTTTTTACCGCCAGACGGCGCGCCGGCGGCGTGGCAATAATCGACAGATCGCGCATGCCGCTCATCGCCATGTTCAGGGTTCTCGGGATCGGCGTCGCGGTCAGGGTCAGGATATCGACGTCGGCGCGCATCGCTTTGATGCGTTCCTTATGGCGCACCCCGAAGCGATGCTCTTCGTCGACGATCAGCAGCCCCAGATCTTTCCACTTCACGTCGCTTTGCAGCAGCTTATGGGTGCCGATCAGAATATCGATTTTGCCTTCGCTGGCCTGCTCCAGGATCTGCGTCTGCTCTTTGGTGCTGCGAAAACGTGACAGCATCTCGATGCGTACCGGCCAGTTGGCAAAGCGGTCGCGGAAGTTGTCGAAGTGCTGCTGAGCGAGCAGGGTGGTCGGCACCAGCACTGCCACCTGCTTGTTGTTTTCCACCGCAAGGAAGGCGGCGCGCATCGCCACTTCGGTTTTACCGAAGCCGACGTCGCCGCACACTAAACGGTCCATTGCCAGCGGCTGGCACATGTCGCTCAGCACGGCATTGATCGCCTGGGCCTGATCCGGCGTGGTTTCAAACGGGAAGCTGTCGCAGAACAGCTGATACTGTTCCTTATCATGCTTAAAGGCGAATCCCTCTTTGGCCGCACGCTGGGCGTAGATATCCAGCAGCTCGGCGGCCACGTCGCGCACTTTTTCCGCGGCCTTCTGGCGCGCGCGCGCCCAGGCGTCGCCGCCCAGTTTGTGCAGCGGCGCATTCTCTTCGGCACCGCCCGCGTAGCGGCTGATCAGATGCAGGGACGACACCGGGACATACAGTTTTGCGTCGTTGGCGTAGGTCAGCATCAGGTATTCACCTTTAATGCCGCCCGCTTCCAGCGTGGTCATCCCCTGATAGCGCCCAACACCATGCTCCAGGTGCACAATCGGCTGGCCCGGATGCAGCTCGGCCAGGTTGCGGATCAGCGTGTCCGGGTTGATGGTGCGGCGGCTGTCCTGACGACGGCGCGCGACGCGCTCGCCCAGCAGGTCGCTTTCGCAAATCAGCGCCAGGTTGTTGAGCGTGTCGATAAAACCGTGCTCGGCGGCGCCAATCATCAGGTAACGGCCGTTTCCGGTCGCTTCGCTCAGGCGCAGGATGCGCTTCGGCGCCACCTTAATGCGTCCCAGCAGCTCACCTAACGCTTCGCGGCGGCCTTCACTCTCAACGGAGAACACCACCGGGCCGGTAAAGGACTCCAGGAACTTGCGCAGATTATCCAGCGGGGATTTCTGCTGCGCCTGGACGGCCAGGTCCGGCAGCGTCCGGAAGGCGAGGTTGGTGTTGGCGGCCTTGTCGGCAAGCGAATCGGTTTTCAGCTGCATGCGCGGCCAGCGCTTCAGCTCGGCGTTGAGCTCGTCGGTGCGCAGCCACAGCGCTTCCGGCGGCAGCAGCGGACGCATAGGGTCAACGCCCCGGTTTTCAAAGCGGGCGCGGGTTTCGCTTTCAAAGCGGCTGGCGCTGGCGTCAATATCACCGGTGTTAACAATCAGCGTATTTGCCGGGAAGTAGCTGAACAGGGCAGGCAGCGGCTCGTTAAAGAATAGCGGCTGCCAGTATTCGATCCCGGCAGGCAGCGTGCCTTTGCTGACCTGCTGATAAATATGTTCCGCGTCGCGCTTCACCTCGAACCTATCGCGCCACTGGCTGCGGAACAGTTCGATAGCGGTTTTGTCCGTGGGGAACTCATGCGCGGGCAGTAAATTGATGGACTCCACTTCCTCCAGCGTGCGCTGCGTATCGGCGTCGAAGACGCGCAGGCTGTCGATTTCATCATCAAAAAAGTCCAGACGATACGGCTGGTCGCTGCCCATCGGGTAAAGGTCGAGCAGCGCGCCGCGGGTCGCGTATTCCCCGTGCTCCATCACCTGATCGACGTGGCGATAGCCGGCCCCGTCAAGCTGCGCCCGCAGGGCATCACGGGACAGGCGCTGGCCCTTTTTCATCACCAGCGCGTGGCCGTGCAGGTAGCTGTGCGGACAGACGCGCTGCATCAGGGTGTTCACCGGTACAATCAGCACGCCGCGCTGCATGGTCGGAAGCTGGTAGAGCGTCGACAGGCGCGAGGAGATGATCTCCTGGTGCGGAGAGAAGCTGTCGTACGGCAGCGTTTCCCAGTCGGCCAGGCTGAACACCAGGTTTTCGGTGAACTGGCGAATTTCGTCGTGCAGGCGCAGGGCGTTTTGCATATCCGGGGCAACCAGGATCACCGGCCCTTGATGACGCTCGGCGATTTCCGCCACCAGCGTGGCGCACGCCGCGCCCGTGAGTTCACCCAGCTGGCGCTGGTCGCCCGCTTTGACAGGCAAGGAATAACGATAGTGTTCAGGCATGGCTATGTCAGAGTCTCTTATGGATATACCAACAGTATTGGGGCATATCACTGATACGCAATGTCTTTATTATCCTCGATCGTTTTGCATAAGCAAATCGCAACCGCACGGCAGGGCTAAACGCCCCCGAAACGGGGGCGGAGAGGGCATTAACGCGTTGAGGGGGACAGGGTCAGCGTAGACGGAGGAGAGAAGAAAACGTCGCCAAACAGCGCGGTGGAAATTTTACGCACCCCGAGCCCGGCCAGGGTACAGATCAGCAGGCTGGCAAACGGGTAGACCAGAATTAAGGTGAGTTCAGCCCAGACCGGCCAGTAAGCGGCATTCATCTCGCCAATCAGGAACAGGCTGAAGGCCTCAATTAAGATGCGGTGGGTGGTATAAATCGCAATGGTATTGGAGCCAATCACGTTCAACAGGTTGTCAGGGTGAACGGCATAGCGCTGCTCAAAGCTGTAGAATAGCTTCATGATCAGCACAATCGACAGCAATGAGAGCAGCAGCGGAACGTTAGCAAACCACAGCACCACGGAGACGGCGGCGAAAGCGCCGGTTGCCAGCCAGCTGCGGCGCAGGCTGAGGTTTTTCATCCACGCCATCAGCGCTGCGCCATACCACGCCCCGAGGCTGTAGTAGATCATGTTGCGTACCACGCTGTTCATTCCCCACCACGGCAGCGGCAGGAAGTTGATCGCGATGCTTGCCAGCGCCAGCAGTCCCAGCATCGGCAGCTTCCAGCGGCTCAGCAGTTTACACAGCGTGAAGTACACGACCAGGGCATACAGATACCACAGGCTGGTGCTGGCAGTGAGCATGCCTTGCACAAATCCCGAGAGCGAGTCGGCGTAGGCCGCGTTCGACGAGGTGGCAAGCTCGCGATCGGGCGCCAGCCAGGCATTCAGGTGGGTCAGCGCCTGCCATTGCAAAATCCCCCACAGCGCCAGCACCCAGACAATGCTCCAGATTCGCTTGTCGAGACTGGTTCGCCAGTCCACCTCGTCAATATAACGACGGATCAGATAGCCGGAGATAAAGAAAAAGACCGGCATACGGAAGGGGGCAAGATAGAGATTAAAATAGACCCAGCATTTGGCGAGAAGGCCGGAGAGCGGGTGTTGCAGCCCGATCAGATGCGGATAAAACGTGATAACCGAATGATAGATAACCACCAGGCAGATACACAGCCCTTTTATCTGGTTAATCCATAATGCTTTTTGCTTCATTGTTCGCAACTACCTTATTGCCATAGACGAACGAGCAATTGTTGTTAAACGAAACCGTGCTGTAATGGGTAACAGTCTGTATCAGGAGGTTTTTCGGAAAAGGTGGAGGTTGCGAGGAGCGGTTTCAGATATTAGTATCCTGATTTATCTGAGTTTTTTGGAAAAATGATTACCAAAGCTTACGGTTTCAGTCATTTACGCTTAACGGATTCGCTTATATACTCGTGGGTCTGCTATCAGCAAACAGACGGACTTCATGTATCAACCTGTCGCACTCTTCATAGGCTTACGCTACATGCGTGGGCGCGCCGCGGACCGCTTCGGTCGCTTTGTCTCCTGGCTATCGACTATTGGCATTACGCTTGGCGTGATGGCTCTGGTGACGGTGCTTTCCGTCATGAATGGCTTTGAGCGCGAGCTGCAAAACAACATCCTGGGGCTGATGCCGCAGGCCGTACTCTCATCCACTAACGGCTCGGTTAACCCGCAACAGCTGCCAGAAAGCGCGGCGAAGTTACAGGGCGTCACGCGCGTAGCGCCGTTGACCACCGGCGACGTGGTGCTGCAAAGCGCCCGCAGCGTGGCGGTCGGCGTGATGCTGGGTATCGACCCGACGCAAAACGATCCGCTGACGCCGTATCTCGTTAACGTGAAGCAGACCGACCTGGAAGCCGGGAAATATAACGTGATTCTGGGCGAGCAGCTTGCCGGACAGCTTGGCGTTAACCGTGGCGATCAGCTGCGCGTAATGGTCCCTTCTGCCAGCCAGTTTACGCCGATGGGGCGCCTGCCAAGCCAGCGCCTGTTCAACGTGATTGGTACCTTTGCCGCCAACAGCGAAGTCGATGGCTACCAGATGCTGGTTAACATTCAGGACGCGTCACGCCTGATGCGCTACCCGGCAGGAAATATCACCGGCTGGCGCCTGTGGCTCGACGCGCCGCTGAAGGTCGATACTCTCAGCCAGCAAAAACTGCCGGACGGCACCAAATGGCAGGACTGGCGCGAGCGTAAAGGCGAGCTGTTCCAGGCCGTGCGGATGGAGAAAAACATGATGGGGCTGCTGCTGAGCCTGATCGTCGCCGTGGCGGCATTTAACATCATCACCTCGCTGGGTCTGATGGTGATGGAGAAGCAGGGCGAAGTCGCCATTCTGCAAACCCAGGGGCTCACGCCGCGCCAGATCATGGCGGTGTTTATGGTGCAGGGCGCCAGCGCCGGTATCATCGGCGCGCTGCTCGGCGCCGTGCTGGGTGCGCTGCTTGCCAGTCAGCTTAATAACTTAATGCCGATCATCGGCGCCCTGCTCGACGGCGCGGCGCTGCCGGTGGCTATCGAGCCGCTGCAGGTGGTCGGTATTGCGCTGGCCGCGATGGCCATTGCGCTGCTTTCTACGCTTTATCCTTCCTGGCGCGCCGCCGCCACTCAACCCGCTGAGGCTTTACGTTATGAATAAGATCCTGTTGCAATGCGACAACCTGTCCAAACGCTATCAGGAAGGCACTGTGCAAACCGACGTGCTGCACAATGTGAGCTTCAGCGTGGGCGAAGGCGAGATGATGGCGATTGTCGGCAGCTCCGGCTCGGGCAAAAGTACGCTGCTGCATCTGCTGGGCGGGCTGGATACGCCAACCAACGGCGACGTGATTTTCTCCGGCCAGCCGATGAGCAAAATGTCCTCGGCGGCGAAGGCCGAGCTGCGCAACCGCGAGCTGGGCTTTATCTACCAGTTTCACCATCTGCTGCCGGACTTCACGGCGCTGGAAAACGTGGCGATGCCGCTGCTGATTGGCAAAAAGAAACCCGCAGAGATTAACGCTCGCGCCAGCGACATGCTGAAGGCGGTAGGGCTGGGTCATCGCGGTAACCACCGTCCGTCGGAGCTCTCCGGCGGCGAGCGCCAGCGCGTGGCGATTGCCCGTGCGCTGGTCAACAACCCGCGTCTGGTGCTGGCGGATGAGCCCACCGGGAACCTGGACGCGCGCAATGCGGACAGTATTTTCCAGCTTCTGGGCGAGCTGAACGCCTCGCAGGGCACCGCGTTTCTGGTCGTAACCCACGATCTGCAGCTGGCAAAACGCATGGGGCGTCAGCTTGAAATGCGCGACGGCCATCTGAACGCGGAACTGACCCTGATGGGAGCTGAGTAATGGCGTCACCGTTATCGTTACTCATCGGTTTACGTTTTAGCCGCGGCCGCCGTCGCGGCGGCATGGTGTCGCTGATCTCCGTTATCTCGACCATCGGTATTGCGCTGGGTGTGGCGGTGCTGATTGTGGGCTTAAGCGCCATGAACGGCTTCGAGCGTGAGCTGAATAACCGCATTCTGGCGGTGGTGCCGCACGGGGAGATCGAGCCGGTTAACCAGCCGTGGACGAACTGGAGCGATGCGCTCGCCAAAGTTGAAAAAGTGCCGGGCATCGCCGCGGCCGCGCCCTACATTAACTTTACCGGGCTGGTGGAAAGCGGGGTAAACCTGCGCGCCATTCAGGTGAAAGGGGTCAACCCGGCACAGGAAGCGCGTCTCAGCGCGCTGCCGAACTATGTGCAGAACGGCGCTTGGGCCAACTTTAAGGCTGGCGAGCAGCAGATCATCATGGGTAAAGGCGTTGCTGATGCTCTGAAGGTGAAGCAGGGCGACTGGGTGTCAATCATGATCCCGAACGCCAGCACCGACCACAAACTGCAGCAGCCAAAACGCGTGCGCCTGCACGTTACCGGTATTCTTCAGCTGAGCGGTCAGCTTGACCACAGCTTTGCGATGGTGCCGATGGAGGATGCGCGGCAGTATCTCGACATGGGCAACAGCGTGACGGGCATTGCCATTAAGGTGAACGACGTCTTTAACGCCAACAAACTAGTACGCGACGCGGGCAGCGTGACCAATAACTATGTCTACATCAAAAGCTGGATCGGTACTTACGGGTATATGTACCGTGATATCCAGATGATCCGCGCCATCATGTATCTGGCGATGGTGCTGGTGATTGGCGTGGCGTGCTTTAATATCGTTTCGACGCTGGTGATGGCGGTCAAGGACAAGAGCGGCGACATCGCCGTGCTGCGTACGCTGGGGGCGAAAGACGGTCTTATTCGCGCCATTTTCGTCTGGTACGGTTTGCTGGCAGGGCTGTTTGGCAGCCTGTGCGGCGTAGTGATTGGCGTGGTGGTTTCCCTGCAGCTGACGCCGATTATCAACGGGATTGAAAAGCTTATTGGCCACCAGTTCCTGTCGGGTGACATCTATTTTATTGACTTCCTGCCGTCTGAACTGCACTGGCTGGATGTTTTTTATGTGCTGCTTACAGCACTTTTACTGAGTCTGCTGGCAAGCTGGTATCCGGCGCGTCGCGCAAGCCGAATTGATCCGGCGAGGGTATTAAGTGGCCAGTAATTACGTCATGATCTAGCGGCTTTCGGGCCGCCAGGTTAAAAGAGGAATGCGTTATGTATTACGGATTTGATATTGGCGGCACCAAGATTGCGCTCGGCGTGTTTGATAAAAACCTCAAACTGCAGTGGGAAACCCGCGTTCCCACGCCGCGCGAAAGTTATGACGAATTTTTAACCGCCATTGCCGCGCTGGTGGCTCAGGCGGATGAACGCTTTGGGGTCAAAGGCAGCGTCGGCATTGGTATTCCGGGCATGCCCGAAACCGACGACGGCACGCTGTATGCGGCCAACGTGCCTGCCGCCAGCGGTAAACCGCTGCGTGCCGATCTCTCTGCTCTCCTTGAACGCGACGTGCGTTTAGACAACGATGCCAACTGCTTCGCGCTCTCTGAAGCCTGGGATGATGAGTTTCGTCGCTACCCGCTGGTGATGGGGCTGATCCTCGGTACCGGCGTCGGCGGAGGAATCATCATCAACGGTAAGCCCATCACCGGCCGCAGCTACATCACCGGCGAGTTTGGTCATATTCGCCTGCCGGTGGATGCCCTCGAGGTGGTGGGACGTGATTTTCCGCTAACCCGCTGCGGCTGTGGCCAGCACGGCTGTATTGAGAACTACCTTTCCGGCCGCGGGTTTGCATGGCTTTACGAACACTTCTATCATCAGAAACTTGAGGCCCCTCAAATCATTACCCTCTGGGAGCAAGGGGATGCGCAGGCGCGTGAGCACGTCGAGCGCTACCTGGATCTGCTGGCGGTGTGTCTGGGCAATATTCTCACCATCGTCGACCCGGATCTGCTGGTGATCGGGGGAGGGCTTTCAAACTTTACCGCGATTACGGAACGGTTGTCCGGGCGTTTGCCCCGACATTTATTGCCGGTTGCCCGCGTGCCGCGTATTGAACGCGCGCGACACGGGGACGCAGGAGGCATGCGCGGAGCCGCATTCCTTCATCTCACCGATTAGTTTACGAGGTTTCTATGCTGTCGCGTCGCCAGGGTCGACTCAGCCGTTTTCGCAAAAACAAACGCCGCTTGCGTGAGCGCTTGCGCCAGCGGATCTTTTTCAGAGACAGAATGATGCCAGAAGCGATGGATAAACCCAGAGTGGTGGTGCTGACCGGAGCGGGGATCTCGGCCGAGTCAGGAATTCGAACCTTCCGCGCGGCGGACGGACTGTGGGAAGAGCACCGCGTGGAGGATGTCGCCACGCCGGAAGGCTTTGCCCGCGACCCGGATCTCGTGCAGGCGTTTTACAACGCACGCCGTCGTCAGCTTCAGCAGCCTGACGTCGCGCCGAATGCGGCGCATCTGGCGCTGGCGAAGCTGGAAGAGACGCTGGGCGATCGTTTTCTGCTGGTGACGCAGAATATCGACAATCTCCACGAACGGGCCGGTAACAAGAACATCATCCACATGCACGGCGAGCTGCTCAAGGTTCGCTGCGCCTGGAGCGGTCAGGTGCTGGACTGGAAAGAGGACGTGCTGCCAGAGGATAAGTGCCACTGCTGCCAGTTCCCGTCGCGCCTGCGTCCTCACGTGGTCTGGTTTGGCGAAATGCCGCTGGGAATGGATGAGATCTACAGCGCGCTGGCGAT
The DNA here is from genome assembly GCF_004006055.1 of Enterobacter sp. N18-03635. Taxonomy (NCBI): domain Bacteria; kingdom Pseudomonadati; phylum Pseudomonadota; class Gammaproteobacteria; order Enterobacterales; family Enterobacteriaceae; genus Enterobacter; species Enterobacter sp. N18-03635. The sequence continues at coordinate 1,752,680 of NZ_CP034769.1, forward strand.
GGCCGACGTGTTTATCGCCATCGGAACATCCGGCCACGTTTACCCTGCGGCAGGGTTTGTCCACGAAGCGCGACTGCACGGTGCGCATACGGTAGAGCTCAACCTTGAGCCAAGCCAGGTGGGCAGCGAGTTTGAAGAGAAACACTATGGCCTGGCAAGCACGGTCGTCCCGGAGTTTGTCGACAAGCTGCTGAAAGGGCTGTAACGGCAATCGCCTGAAAAGGCACCCGCCCAGCGGGTGCCTTTTTATTTAAGAATGAAAGAACGCCAGCGTCTTCTCCAGCGATTTAGCCTGCTCGTCCAGCGAGAGCGCCGCAGCGGAGATCTGCTGAACCAGAGAGGCGTTCTGCTGGGTGGTGCTGTCCATCTGGTTAACGGCGGTACTGACCTGGCTTATCCCGCGGTTCTGCTCGTCCAGCGCCTGGACAATGTCGTTGATGACCAGATGCACGTGCGACACCGCCTCAATCACCTGTTTCATCATTACGCCGGTTTCATTGACCAGCTCAACGCCTTTGCTGACGCGGCCTGAGGACTCGGCAATCAGCTGGGAAATTTCTTTAGCCGCGTTAGCGCTTCGCTGGGCAAGGTTGCGCACTTCCCCTGCGACCACTGCGAAACCGCGCCCCTGTTCGCCCGCGCGCGCCGCTTCAACGGCAGCATTCAGCGCCAGGATATTGGTCTGGAAGGCGATGCCGTCGACGATGCTGTTAATCTCACCGATCTTACGCGCGCTCTCGTCAATCTCTCCGATCACCATCACCACGTCGTTTACCAGCGTTTCGCCATGCCCGGCGAGGCTCGCGGCGCGATCGGTCAGCGTGGTCGCCTTGTGGGCGTTGTCGGCATTATTTTTAACCGTGACCGAAATCTCTTCCATGCTGGCTGCTGTTTCAACAATCGCCGCCGCCTGTTCTTCGGTACGTGAGGCGAGGTCAAGGTTGCCCGCCGAAATTTCGCTGGTGCCGCCGTGCACGGAGTGGCTGGCTTCGCTGATGTTGTCGACGATGCGCTTGAGCTGCGTCTGCATGGTGTGCAGGGCATAAAAAATGCTGTGGGTATCCCCGGAACGAACCGGGATGGTGTTGTTCAGCTCTCCCCGGGCAACGGCCAGGGCGATCCCGGCGGCCTCCGAAGGTTCCCCTCCAACCGGACGGTCAACCTTGCGGGTAAAGATCTGGGCCATCACCAGGCTGACCGCAACGATGCTTAACATCATCATGATGATGGCTTTCAGTAAAAATGCCCGCGCTTCGGCCATCACTTCGCTAACCGGAGTGATAATGGCCAGCTTCCACGGCGTCTGGCTGTTACCGACGGCGATGTCCTGCCAGGTGATGAACACCTCTTCCATCAGCAGCGGATCGTTTACCCGGGTGACGTCATGACCGGCAATCGGACCGGTGTAAGGCTTGCCTGCCGCGCGTTTGTCCGGGCTGGACACCACGTTATTACCCGCTGAGAGGAGCAGGGCGTAGCCTGTGCCGTTCCACGGTTTAATCGCACCGATCGTCGATTGCAGCGTGGCGAGGGAGAAGTCAGAGGTGACCGAGCCCAGAAACTGGCCGTCACGCATGATGGGTGCGGCAATCGAGGTGAGCATCACGTCCACGCCGTTGTAGGGGTAAATATAGGGCTCGATGATCACATCTTTATGCCGCTGTTTCGGCAGCAAATAATAATCACCGCTGCCGGGTGTTTCGATGTCAGTCAGCAGGTGTAATGCCGGTTTGCCGGTGGCATCGCGGTCGACGTAGCGGGCGTAGCGTCCGGCAGGATCTTCACCGCTCTGACCGGCAAAGGCGGCATCTTTATCGTCGAACGCGTTGGGCTCAAAGGCCATCGACATGGAGAGAAACTGTGGGTGAGCCGAGAGGTAGTGGATAAGCAGCTGGTTCAGGCTCTGGCGGTCGGATACGCCCGCCTCGCGCAGCGCCAGGGCGCTGTTGCCCATATCCCGGGCGGCAGTCAGGGCGGAATCCAGCTGTTTGCTGACCTGTAAAGCCTGTACCTCGGCTATCTGGCGGATATGTTTTTTGGCCAGCACCTCTTGCTGCGCCATCCACTGCCACATCATAAACCCGATCGTTGCCGTAAAGCCCACCGTCACAGTGAGGAAAATGGACAATAGCATCAACGTCTTGACTCTTATTTTTTTTCTTCGGACCATGGCGTCTTTCATTCTCATCTCCCGTAATGTTGTGCATGTCGGGCAGGCACACAGTACTTATCGGATATTTCATCCTCTTTCTGTAGAGCGCCGGATATATTTAATTTAAATTCCAGAATATTTAATCCCGTTAATTAGTGTGGATGCTTTTATTTTGTGCATTCAATCAAAATAGCGCTCGATAATGCTCGTTATCATCGTGTAGAAAGAGGATGCTAATAAATATTAAGTGGTAAAGGAGGATGGGATATGTACGGATTTATTGCGCGACAACCCATTTTTAACCCTGAGATGAAGACGGTGGCCTATGAGCTGCTCTTCAGAGACGGGATGACAAACCGTTTTCCGGATGTGTCGGCGGAATATGCCACCTCCAGAATGATATCCGATCAGTTTTTATGCGTGCCCTCCCAGCGCATCGCCGGGGCACATACGTCGTTTATTAATTTCCCTTCGCGAATGGTCATAGACCACAGTGGAGAAGCGCTGGATAAAGAGAGCGTGGTCATTGAGATCCTTGAAGATGCTGTGCCGGGGGCCGAACTGCTGCAGGCCGTCAGGGAGATGAATGCGTATGGTTATCAGTTTGCGCTTGATGATTTCACCCTTGCACCAGAATGGGATGCTTTTTTACCCTATATTTCGATCCTGAAATTCGACGTCAGAAATTATACTTTAGCGCAAATTAAAGCGTATCTGAAAGCACGCAAACATCTGACCGGTCATATTAAATATCTCGCTGAAAAAGTTGAGACTAAAGAGGAATTCAACCAATACAGGGACGAGGGGTTCTCTCTGTTTCAGGGCTATTTTTTCTGCCGTCCGGAGGTCATTAAATATAAACGGCTGTCGCAAAATCAGCTGGCGATTTTTCGACTGCAAATGGAGGTCGGACGCAATAAGCCTGATTTTCGAATTATCGAGTCGTTGATAAAAACCGATCTCACGCTCTCTTATAAAATCATGCGCTATATGAAGCATACGGCGTTTAAGCATGTCGGCGCCTGTAATTTCAGCAAGTTAACCCTGAGCGAAGTGCTCAGGTATCTTGGCGAAAATCAGCTCCGACGGTTTGTTGCCGTCGTGGTCCTCGCCAGTGCGGGCAATGATACCGTCAGCGAGCTTTATCCGCTGAGCATGATGCGCGGCAAGTTCTGCGAGCTGATCGCAGAGACGATGAACGAACCGATTCTGGCTGAAAATGCGTTCATGTGCGGCCTGTTTTCTCTTCTGGATACCCTCCTTGAGCTGCCGATGGCAGAGTTGATGAAGCAAATTGCGGTCCCGCAGAGCGTGAGCAACGCGCTTTGTCATCAGGAAGGACGGTTAGCCGATATGATTAACCTTTGCCGTTACTATGAACAGCAGCAGTGGGACGAAGCGACCAGAGTACGTCAGAGGCTGGGGCTGTCGGATGAAGAAGTGGTTGAGGCGATGCGAAAGGCGACGATCTGGGCAGGAGAGAATGCGGTCAGTTAATCCTTCCTCACGCCGTACAGGCGGCGTGAGGAAGAACGCGATACCGTTACCGGCCCGCTTTTAACTTCTGGTAATACTCTTCGTAGAGGCGGCTGGCGTCGCCGACATCGTTCTGCCATTCGCCTTTGCTGATGGTTTCGGCATCCGGATAGAGCGATTTATCGTTAGCCACTTCAGGCTTCAGCAGCTTGCGTGCGGCGAGGTTTGGCGTCGGGTAGCCAATCGTCTCAGCAACCTGTTTCGCCACGTCCGGGCGCAGCAGGAAGTTAATCAGCTTATGCGCCCCTTCAACGTTTTTCGCATTGGCCGGAATAGACAGGCTGTCCATCCAGAAAATCCCACCTTCTTTCGGCCAGACCACCTCAAGCGGCGTACCGGCCTGACGGGCAACATACGCGGAGCCGTTCCAGACCATCCCCAGATTCACTTCGCCTTCCATATACGGGTTTGCCGGGTTATCAGAGTTGAATGCCGCCACGTTAGGCATCAGCTTTTTCAGCTCGGCATACGCCGCTTCAATCTCTTTAGGATCCGTCGTATTGCCCGAGTAGCCCAGCTTGCGCAGTGCCACCTGGAACACTTCGCGTGCGTCGTCGGTCAACAGCAGGCTGCCCTTGTATTCCGGTTTCCACAGATCGGCCCAGCTTGTCACCGATTTCGGTTCGACGGCCTCGCTGTTAACGCCAATCGCGGTTGCCCCCCAGATATACGGAATGGAGTAGTCGTTATTCGGGTCGAACGGCTTGTTGAGCATCTCAGGATCGAGGTTTGAAAAATGGGTAAGCTTCGTTTTGTCGATCTTCTGGATCATGCCCTCTTTGCGCATTTTGTCGACAAAGTAGGTGGAGGGAACCACCAGATCGTACGCGCCATCTTTGTAAGTTTTCAGCTTGGCGTACATGGTTTCATTCGACTCGTAGGTCGAGTAGATCACCTTGATGCCCGTCTCCCTGGTGAACTGTTCCAGCAGGCCCGGCGGCACGTACTCGGTCCAGTTGTAGAAGTAGAGCGTTTTGCTGTCATCAGCGTGCGCGGCACCCATGCCGAGCACCAGCGCCGCAGCGGCGAGCATTTTTTTCATTTCATTGTCCCCTGAGATTTTGTTTTATCACGAGCAATAACCTGGCTGGCGATCACCAGAACCAGCGAAAATACCAGCAGAATGGTCGCCAGCGCGTTCACCTCGGGTGAAACGCCGACTTTCACCATCGAATAGATTTTCAACGGCAGAATTTCATAGCTCGGCCCGGTCACGAAGGAGGAGACCACCACGTCATCCATCGACAGGGTAAAGCTCAGCAGCCATCCGGCCGCCACGGCGGGCATCGCCAGCGGCAGGATGATTTTGCGCAGGATGGTCATCTCGCTGGCGCCCAGATCTTTCGCCGCCTCCAGCATGCGCACGTCGAACCCTTTCAGGCGCGCAAAGACGGTCACCACCACAAACGGCAGGCAGAAGGTGATATGGGAAAACAGCAGCGACCAGAAGCCAAGCTGTACGCCCAGCAGCATAAACAGCACCAGCAGCGAAATCGCCATCACGATATCCGGCGACATCATCACCACAAACAGCATGCCGCTGACGAACGGTTTACCGCGAAAGCGGTAGCGGTAGAGCGCCACGGCGGTCAGAGAACCAATTAGCGTGGCAAAGGTGGCGGAGAAGATCGCCATCGTCAGCGAGTGCTGAGCGGCCTGCAGCAGGCTGTCGTTGTTCATCAGCAGGCTGTACCAGCTGGTGGTAAAGCCCTGCCAGTTAATCCCGAAGCGTGAGCTGTTAAACGAGTTCACGATCAAAATAACGATCGGGATATACAGGTAAGCGTAAATGGCGGTCATAAAACCGCCGCGAAGCAGTCGACCGATCATTCGAGTTCCACCTTCTTGTTCAGCAGCCGTGAAGCGCGCCAGTAGACCAGCAGCATCAGACCCATCACCACCGTTAGCGTGATGCTGGTGGCGGACCCGAACGGCCAGTCGCGAATGTTCAGGAACTGACTCTTGATCACATTCCCAATCAGCAGGTTTTTCGCGCCACCCATCAGGTCAGAAACGTAGAACAGACCCATGGCCGGAAGCATGACCAGCAAACAGCCCGCGATAATACCGGGCATAGTCAACGGGATGATAATGCGGATAAAGGTCTGGAACTTGCTGGCACCCAGATCTTTTGCCGCCTCCAGCAGCGGTTTATCCAGCTTCTCAATGCTGGAGTAGAGCGGCATCACCATAAACGGCAGCAGGATATAGACCAGGCCGATAATGACCGCGCTCGGGGTAAACATGATGCGGATCGGCGTATCGATCACCCCCAGCCACAGTAGAAACTCATTGAGGTAGCCTTTGGTGCTGAGGAAGATTTTCAGCCCGTAGATGCGGATTAACGAGTTGGTCCAGAATGGAACAATCAGTAAAAACAGCAGCAGGGGCCGCACCTTTTGCGGCAGGCCCGCGAGGAACCATGCGAAGGGATACCCGAGCACCAGGCAGGCAACGGTGGCAATTAGCGCCATATTGAGCGAGTGCAGCAGCACGTCAAAATAGAGCGGATCGAGCAGGCGCGCGTAGTTATCCAGCGTAAAGACCAGCGAAACGAAGTTAGCGTCGTCGCGGGTCAGGAAGCTGGTGGCGATGATCATCAGGTTGGGTAAAAAGACAAACAACACAAGCCAACCGACGATCGTGGCAATCACCACATTCTGGAACTTACTTGTGTTCTTCATCAGCCAGCACAACCTCCCAGCTTTCTACCCAGTTGACAACCATTTTCTGGTCGAGCGAGTGGTCGAAGTCAGGGTCGTCCTCGTTAAAGAACTCGCTGACCATCACCATTTTACCGTTCTCCAGCTCGACGACAGACTCCAGGGTCATCCCTTTGTAGTTGCGCTCGCGGATATAGCCGATTAACCCTTCGGCCTCGGTATTGCCGTGGATTTCATCGACGCGCAGATCTTCCGGGCGCAGCAGAACGTTGAGCTTTTGTCCCTTCTCGACGGGGAAATTCACCGTGATATTGCATTCGCGTCCTTCGACGCTGGCGAGCACGCGCTGGTCGTCCAGACGTTCAATCACCGTGGCGTCAAAGATATTGATCTCGCCAATGAAGCTGGCGACAAAAAGGTTCTTCGGCTCTTCGTAGATTTCACGCGGCGTGCCGTCCTGCTCGATTTTGCCGTCGCGCATCACCACGATGCGGTCTGACATGGTCAGGGCTTCTTCCTGATCGTGGGTGACGAAGACAAAGGTAATGCCGAGCTTGCGCTGCAGGGCTTTGAGCTCGTTCTGCATCTGCTTGCGCAGCTTGTAATCCAGCGCGGAGAGGGATTCATCCAGCAGGAGCAGACGCGGCTTGTTAACCACGGCGCGGGCGATGGCCACGCGCTGCTGCTGGCCGCCGGAAAGCTGATGGGGTTTACGCTGGGCAAACGTCTCAAGCTGTACCATGCGCAGGGCGTCGGTGACGCGCGGTTCGATCTCATGCGCCGGGGTTTTTTGCATCCGCAGGCCAAACGCCACGTTTTCAAAAACGGTCATGTGCGGGAACAGGGCATAGCTCTGAAAGACGGTATTAACGTGGCGATCTTCGGCAGGAACCCGGGTAATGTCCTGGTTCTCTAGATGGATATGGCCGTTATCGACGCTTTCCAGCCCGGCGATAAGGCGCAGTACGGTTGTTTTGCCGCAGCCGGAGGGGCCAAGCAGCGTCAGAAACTCACCGTCATTGATGGTGAGAGTGAGATCGGAAATAACGTCTTTGCCATCAAAACTTTTACGAATTCGTTCCAGTTTCACCAGCGGTGAACGGGTTTGTGTATTCAATTTTTGCGCTGTCCCATATAGACGCCTCAGGCAGCAGACTGAAGCGGGGTTTGTGTGTAACCACCTTGGTGACTCGTAATGAGGGCGGACATTCTACGGCAATCCCCTGCAATCGCCAATCCTTGTCACTGATTCATAAGCTACATTTACTAACGCATAACGATATAAACGGAAAATATTCTCGTTTGCGGGATAAAAGTGACCTGACGCAATATTTGCGTTTTGATGCTTATTGATAATGTTGTCACAAAAAGTGAGGGTGACTGCATGGATAAATTACTTGAGCGTTTTTTACAGTACGTTTCGCTGGATACCCAATCTAAACCGGGTGTTCGCCAGGTGCCGAGCACCGAAGGCCAGTGGAAGTTATTAAACCTGCTGAAAGAGCAGCTTGACGCCATGGGGCTGGTCAACGTCACGTTAAGCGAGAAAGGCACTGTGATGGGAACGCTGCCGGCGAATGTCCCGGGTGACATTCCGGCAATTGGCTTTATCTCCCATGTCGACACCTCTCCTGATTTTAGCGGTAAAAATGTGAACCCGCAGATTGTGGAAAATTACCGCGGCGGCGACATTGCGCTGGGCATTGGCGACGAAGTGCTCTCGCCCGTGATGTTCCCGGTGCTGCATCAGCTGCTGGGCCAGACGCTGATCACCACCGACGGGAAAACCCTTCTGGGGGCGGATGACAAAGCGGGGATCGCGGAAATCATGACGGCGCTGGCGGTGCTGAAGGGCAAAGATATTCCGCACGGCGACATCCGCGTGGCCTTTACGCCGGATGAAGAGGTCGGCAAGGGCGCGAAGCACTTCGACGTGGACGTCTTTAACGCCCAGTGGGCCTACACCGTCGACGGTGGCGGCGTCGGTGAGCTGGAATATGAAAACTTCAATGCCGCGTCCGTCACGATCAAAATTGTCGGCAACAACGTTCACCCCGGTTCGGCGAAAGGCGTCATGGTGAACGCGCTGTCGCTGGCGTCGCGAATTCATGCGGAAGTCCCGGCGGAAGAGAGCCCCGAACAGACCGAGGGGTATGAAGGTTTCTATCACCTGACCAGCATCAAAGGCACCGTGGACAGCGCGCAGATGCACTACATCATCCGCGATTTCGACCGTAAAGCCTTCGAGGCACGCAAGCGTAAGATGATGGAGATCGCCAAGAAGGTGGGTAAGGGCCTGCATCCCGACTGCTACATTGAGCTCATCATCGAAGACAGCTATTACAATATGCGCGAGAAGGTGATGGCGCATCCGCATATTCTCGATATCGCCCAGCAGGCGATGCGCGACTGCGATATTGAACCTATATTAAAACCGATTCGCGGCGGCACCGACGGTTCTCAGCTGTCATTCATGGGGCTACCGTGCCCGAACCTGTTTACCGGTGGCTACAACTACCATGGCAAGCATGAGTTTGTGACGCTCGAAGGAATGGAAAAAGCGGTGAAGGTGATAGTGCGGATAGCGGAGTTGACCGCGAAGCGGTAAGAAAAGCCCGGTGGCAAAGCGCCACCGGGCATTAAGGCGACTCAGTCCTCAAAGAACCAGTACCCGCTGTTAACCAGCGCGGCCAGCATCGCGAGGAAAGACGGGTCTTCCAGCGCATCGCCAAAGGTATCGGCAGTCAGCACCAAATGGCTGGCTATGGATTCGAGCGCTGGACGGTGCGGAGAGTCCAGCTTCTCGCCGTTGACGAATACCTCCTCGCCAATGCGCAGCACGCGCAACCCGCCCAGACGTACCAGCTTGTCGCCCTGCTGGAGCGCATCATAAATCTCGTCAGCCTGATAAGGCGGCTCCGGTGGCGCAACGTCCAGCTCATGACGAGACTGGCTGATAAACTCGCCAAACCACTGACGGAAATGTTCCGGTTCGTTGATCAGATCCAGCATCATGCCGCGCAGCTTATCCAGCTCTGCGGGCAGGATATCGGCCGGATGCTCGCGTTCAGGCACATCGGGGTCGCTGTAACGATAGCTGCCCAGCTCGCGTTGCAGAACGTAGTCGGCAAATCCGCTGATCATCTCGCGGCCGCTTGGCGCGCGGAACCCCACGGAGTAGTTGAGGGAGTTTTCCAGCGAGTAACCCTCGTGAGGGAATCCCGGCGGAATGTAGAGAATATCGCCCGGCTCCAGCTCTTCGTCGATAATCCCTTCAAACGGATCAACCTGCAGCAGGTCCGGATGCGGGCAGTGCTGCTTCATAGGTACTTTTTCGCCCACGCGCCAGCGGCGGCGGCCCGTACCCTGAATGATGAATACGTCGTACTGGTCCAGATGTGGACCCACGCCGCCGCCAGGCACGGAGAAGGAGATCATCAGATCGTCCATGCGCCAGTCGGGCAGGGCGCGGAACGGACGCATTAAGGCGGCAGTTGGCTCGTGCCAGTGGTTGACCGCCTGCACCAGCAGAGACCAGTTGTTTTCACCGAGGTGATCGTAGCTTTCGAAAGGACCGTGGCTAACCTGCCATTTCCCGTCCTGGTGGCTGACCAGACGGCTGTCGACTTCGTTTTCCATGGCCAGACCGGCCAGCTCGTCAGGCGAGATGGGGTCGACAAAATTGCTGAACCCGCGTTTCAGAACCACCGGGCGTTTTTGCCAGTAACGTTCAATAAACTCGGGCCAGTTAAGCGTTAAGTGATAATCCATAATTTTTTTATTCCGCAGGCTCTTACTGACTCGGATTATAACGGAAGCTCAGCCCCCCGGCTGCGAGATCCTCGCATTTTTCACATAACGGGTTAACTATCGTTCGATGTGGGCTGCTGGCGACCAAAAATGACCTCCATTCTGGCGCCGCCCAGCAGGCTCTCGCTGGTTTCGATTTTCCCGTCGTACTGGTCGACAATCTCGCGCGCGACGGCTAATCCTACGCCCTGTCCTGGACGTAACGTATCGGCGCGCTGCCCGCGATCGAACACCACGTCACGCTTATTGCGCGGGATCCCCGGGCCATCATCCTCAACGATAATATGCAGCTCGGTTTCCGTCTGGCGCGCAGATACTTCCACGAACTCCAGGCAGTATTTGCAGGCGTTATCCAGCAGGTTACCCATCACTTCCATGAAGTCATTTTTTTCACCCACAAAGCTTATCTCTGGCGAGATATCGAGGCTGATATTCACCCCTTTACGCTGATACACCTTGTTGAGGGCAGACGTGAGGTTATCCAGAAGCGGGGCTACCGGGTGCAGCTCGCGGCTCAGAAGCGCGCTGCCGGAACGCATGCTGGCGCGATGCAGGTAATAGCCAATTTGCTGTGAAATACGGCTGATCTGTTCCAGCATCACCGGCTCGGCATCGTCGACGCTCAGCTTCGAACTGCGCATTGAACGGAGGGTACTTTGCATGACCGCGAGCGGGGTTTTCAGGCTGTGGGTCAGGTCGGTAAGCGTCGTACGGTATTTATCATAGCGTTCGCGTTCGCTTTTCAGCAGGCGGTTGAGGTTTCGCACCAGGCTGGTGAGCTCGCGCGTGGTTTCCGGGTTCAGCTTCTCGCGATGATGTTCCTCCAGCTCGCGAACCTCTTTCGCCAGTGATTCAATGGGGCGCAAGCTCCACCATGCCGCCACCCACAGCAGCGGGATCACCAGCAGGAGATTCGCAGCCAGAACGTAGATGAACCAGCTCCAGACCATATAAGAACGCTTCAGCTCGACCGGAATGGTGTCGATCACCACAATGGTCAGCTGCGGCATGTTTAGCGTCGCCGGATAGAGGTTAATCGCGACGGAGTGCGTCATCTCCGTTTCGGCATTGTCGGCGCGGATCTCGTTCAGCTTTTGCTGCAGGGAGCGATCTTCACGGATCAGCGAGCTGGTGGTGTTGAGATCGGCTTCAATTTCATGAAACCCGTTGGTTCTGAGCCAGTCCGGACGAATGCTTTTGACCAGCCATGGGATGTCACGCTGCGCCCACAGTAGCTTGCCCTTTTCGTCATAAATCAGGGCCAGCGTTGGACTCTGCTGGTTGAGGTTTTCCGGCATTTCGACGGTGATTTGATTGTTTTCCCACTTCGCCAGGGTATAAAAAAGATTGCTTTCGCCACGCAGCAGCCGAAAGGTGGTTTTATCAAAGCTGACGCTATAGCCCACCAGGGCGACCATGCCGTAGGAGAGTGACAGCACCAGCACGACGGCGGCCGTTGCCAGTAAGAAACGAACCCTCAGGGAGAGGGGCAGAATATGGCGTAAAATCCGTCTCATTTAGCGTAATTCGAACAGGTAGCCCTGGCCACGGACGGTGGTAATGACATCCTGCGGATACTGCGTCTGAATTTTCTTGCGCAAACGCCCCATCAGCACGTCAATGGTATGGCTCTCGCGCAGTTCCGCATCAGGGTAAAGCTGGAGCATTAAGGAATCTTTGCTTACCACTTTGCCGTTGTTACGGATCAGCGTTTCCATAATGGTGTATTCGAAGGCGGTAAGCTTGATCACTTCATCATTGATCGCTAACTCCCGACGGGAAAGATCGACCTGGAAAGGCGGGATGGAAATAACCTGTGAGGCCAGCCCGCTATTGCGGCGTAACAGCGCCTGCATGCGCGCCGCCACCTCTTCAATATGAAACGGCTTGGTGACGTAATCATCCGCACCCGCGCTGAGCACTTCGACCTTATCCTGCCAGCCTTCACGGGCGGTCAGAACCAGAACCGGTAGGGAGACATCGTGGCTGCGCCAGCGGCGAATCAACGACAGACCGTCTTCGTCAGGCAGCCCTAAATCGACAATGGCGATATCCGGCAGGTGTTCATTGAGATAATAATCGGCTTCTTTTGCGTCTTCAGCATCGTCCACCTGATGTCCCATCTCCTGAAGCTGAACCTTCAGGTGATGACGTAGCAATGCGTTATCCTCAACAACCAGTACGCGCATCATCTCTTCTCCCTAAATAATTGGTATGAATAGTTTAACGCTGATTATGTTGTTTTGGGGATAAACATTGAGTAAACCGGGGAAAAGCATCCCCCTTTTCGGGCGAAAAGGGGGAGAGGGGCGTTACTTCAGCTCGTCAACCATGGTGATGGCGCGGCCAATGTAGTTCGCCGGGGTCATCGCCTTCAGGCGCGTTTTCTCTTCTTCCGGCAGCGCCAGACCGTCGATAAACTGCTTCATGCCTTCGGCGTCAACGCGTTTGCCGCGGGTCAGCTCTTTCAGCTTCTCATACGGTTTTTCGATACCGTAACGGCGCATCACGGTCTGGATTGGCTCCGCCAGAACTTCCCAGTTGTGATCCAGCTCGTCCAGCAGACGGTCACGGTTCACTTCCAGCTTGCTCACGCCTTTCAGGGTGGACTGATACGCGATCAGCGCATAGCCAATGCCCACGCCCAGGTTACGCAGTACGGTGGAGTCGGTCAGGTCGCGCTGCCAGCGGGATACCGGCAGTTTGCTCGCCATATGCTGCAGCACGGCGTTCGCCAGGCCCAGGTTGCCTTCTGAGTTTTCGAAGTCGATAGGGTTTACTTTGTGCGGCATGGTGGAAGAGCCGATTTCACCGGCGATGGTTTTCTGCTTGAAGTGGTTCAGGGCGATGTAGCCCCACACGTCACGATCGAAGTCGATCAGGATGGTGTTGAAGCGCGCGATGCAGTCAAACAGTTCGGCGATATAGTCGTGCGGCTCAATCTGGGTGGTGTACGGGTTCCACTGAATGCCCAGAGAGGTCACGAACTCTTCGCTGAACTGGTGCCAGTCCACTTCCGGATAAGCGGCGATGTGGGCGTTATAGTTACCGACCGCGCCGTTGATTTTGCCGAGGATCTCAACCTGCTCCAGCTGACGGTACTGGCGTTCCATACGATACGCTACGTTGGCCATCTCTTTACCCATCGTGGACGGGGTGGCTGGCTGGCCGTGGGTACGGGAGAGCAGCGGAATGTCGCGGTATTCCACGGACAGCGCTTTCACCGCGTCGATGATTTTACGCCAGTAAGGCAGCACCACCTCTTTGCGCGCGGTGGAGAGCATCAGCGCATGGGACAGGTTGTTGATGTCTTCAGAGGTACAGGCGAAGTGAATGAACTCAGACACGGCGTGCAGCGCAGGAACGCTTTCTACTTTCTCTTTCAGGAAGTACTCAACCGCCTTAACATCGTGGTTGGTGGTGCGTTCAATGGTTTTAATGCGCGCGGCGTCTTGTTCGCTAAACTCGGCAACGATTTTATCAAGGTAATCGTTTGCCTTTTCGTCAAAAGCAGGAACTTCCTTGATTGCTGCCTGGGCGGCCAGCTTTTGCAGCCAGCGTACTTCAACCTGAACACGGAACTTCAGCAAACCATATTCGCTGAAGATCCCGCGCAGCGCGCTGACTTTATCGCCGTAGCGTCCATCGACAGGGGATACGGCGGTCAGTGAGGATAATTCCATAATTCGCAACTCCGGGAGGTTAACAATGAGCAAGAATTTGTTTTGCCTGAGTGGTCAGGCGATTACGAGAAAACATTAACTGCAGGCGGCCACCACCGACCTGGTGCCACAGCACGGCGGCGCGGATACCTGCCAGCAGGGACGCGCGCACTTTTGCCTGTACCTGCGGGCTTTGCAGCACGGCAGGGGAGCCGGTGACCTGTATACGCGGTCCCAGCGGGCTGATGACGTCAACATAAATGCCGGCCATGGCGCTGAGCAGCGTTTCGGACTGCAGGTCAAAATGATCGAGCTGACGCTGTAGCCCGGCAATGCGATCGCCCAGGGTATTAAGCGCGCCTTTTGCTGCGCTCAGCTTACGCTCCAGCACCATCAGGCTCAACGTGTAGCGGGTCAGCTCTGCGTTTAATCCCTGACGGCTGCTGGCGTTAAGCACGCCAAGCAGGGTTTCAAGACCGAGACGAAGATTGGTTTCACTGCCGCCGAACACGCCCAGGGTCGAGCCGGGGTTAAGATCGATAACGCTGTTCAGTGAAACGTGCAGGGCATCAGCGTCGCAATGACCCTGATGCGCGAGCTGTTGCACCAGACGGGCTGACTGGCAAATTCCCGCCAGCGCCAGGGTGATGTCATAATAGTTCTTCGCCACACGGTCTCCTTTATGTGTGCAATCGTATTAAACAGCAGGCAGCGGCAGGCGCTGTTCAATGATCCCGCCGCCCAGGCAGATCTCACCGCTGTAGAAGACAGCAGACTGACCTGGGGTGACGGCGGCAACCGGCTCGTCGAAGCGCACGTCAATGCGATCGTCATCGAGCGCGGTAACGGTGCAAGGAATATCGGTCTGACGGTAGCGTGTTTTCACCGTGCAGCGCAGCGTGCCTTTCAGCGGCTCACGATCGACCCAGTGCAGCTGCTGCGCGATCAGGCCAACGGACATCAGACGCGGATGGTCGTGACCCTGAGCAACAACCAGAATATTGTTTTCGACATCTTTGTCGACGACGTACCACGGATCTTCGCTACCTTCTTTCGTCCCGCCGATACCCAGGCCTTTACGCTGGCCTAAGGTGTGGTACATCAGCCCCTGGTGCTGGCCAATCTCTTCCCCGTCGACGGTGACAATTTTACCCGGCTGTGCGGGCAGGTAGCGCCCCAGGAAATCGCGGAATTTACGCTCGCCGATGAAGCAGATGCCGGTAGAGTCTTTTTTCTTCGCGGTGATCAGGTCCAGCTCTTCGGCGATTTTACGCACCTGCGGCTTTTCCAGCTCGCCGACCGGGAACAGGCTCTGGGCGATCTGCTCGTGGCTCAGCGTATAGAGGAAATAGCTTTGATCTTTGTTGCCGTCCAGACCGCGCAGCAGCTGGCTTTTACCATTCACGTCTGCACGACGCACGTAGTGGCCGGTCGCGATGTAGTCAGCGCCCAAATCTTCCGCGGCGAATTCCAGGAAGGCCTTAAATTTGATCTCTTTGTTGCACAGAATATCCGGGTTCGGCGTGCGGCCCGCTTTGTACTCTTCGAGGAACAGTTCAAAAACGTTGTCCCAGTATTCTGCGGCAAAGTTAACGGTGTGCAGTTCAATGCCGAGCTTATCGCATACGGCCTGCGCGTCGGCAAGATCCGCTGCGGCAGTGCAGTATTCCTCGCCATCATCTTCCTCCCAGTTCTTCATGAACAGGCCCTCCACCTTATAGCCCTGTTGCTGTAACAGGTAGGCGGAAACGGAGGAATCGACACCGCCGGACATGCCGACGATCACTTTTTTCTGGCTGTTATCTGACATGGAATACTCACGACATTGAACTTCAAGGCGGCGTATTCTATCACGCCCCCCCACCATTGGCACCCTCTGTAAACGGCCAGTTAAATGCGCCGATGACATCCAGCGGCAGGCGTGCGCCTGACTGCCAGCAGCGAATGCTTTCCGCAACCAGCGGGGAGCGCAGGTTTGGCGCGTTCAGGATCTCGTCGGCGGTGACCCACAGACAGCGGTCTATATCGTCATCCTGCGGCTCAGTGGCGCACGTTTCGCTAAGCTCAACGGCGAATAAAAAGCGTAGGAACGGGGTGCTGTCGGGCGCAATCCACTGGTGCATACGGATGAAGTGCTGGGGTTCAGCGTGAATACCGGTCTCTTCCCACAGCTCGCGTTTCGCTGCCTGCAGCAGGGTCTCATTGGCTTCAAGGTGTCCGGCAGGCTGGTTCCACAGCGCTTTGCCGTTAATGCTCTCTTCGACAACCAGGAATTTACCCCGGGCGTGGACCACGCAGGCAACCGTAACATGAGGTTTAAACATAGTGACTCCTTAAGGGGTGACGTCGCGCCATTCGCCGTTTGCCAGCGTATCCAGCGTGTAGCTGCCCATGGCGTAGCGAATCAGACGCAGGGTAGGGAAGCCGACATGTGCGGTCATGCGGCGAACCTGACGGTTGCGGCCTTCATAAAGGGTGATTTTGAGCCAGCTTGTCGGGATGGATTTGCGTTCACGAATCGGCGGATTGCGAGGCCACAGCCATTCCGGTTCATTCACGCGTTCAATACCTGCGGGCAGGGTTGGGCCGTCGTTCAGCGTGACGCCTTTGCGCAATTTTTCCAGCGTTTGTTCGTCCGGCTCGCCTTCGACCTGGACGAAGTAAATTTTGCCGGTGCGTTTGCCCGGCAGCGTGAGCCTCGCCTGCAGCGCGCCGTCGTTGGTTAAGACCAGCAGGCCTTCGCTGTCGCGGTCCAGACGCCCGGCTGCGTAGACGCCCTGAACGGGAATAAAATCCTTCAGCGTGCTGCGCCCGGCTTCATCGGTAAACTGCGGCAAAACATCGTAGGGTTTATTGAACAAAATAATCCGCTTTGGCTGGGTTTCTTGCGGTCTTCTGGCGGCTTGTCGTGAGCTGAATCGCTCAACCCGGTGTTTTGTAAAAGAAGTTTTCGTCATGGTATTTTCAGGCGTTATCAATTGCCGCATTATAGCCTAATAACGAAGACCTTTCATGGCGCAGGACAATCAGGTACTATCGAAGGGCTCATTACAATTTATTAACATAAGATCAGTAACAACCAGAAGCGCTCGAAGGAGAGGTTAATGGAAAGCAAAGTAGTTGTTCCGGCGGAAGGTAAAAAGATCACCCTGCAAAACGGCAAGATTAACGTTCCTCACAATCCGATTATCCCGTTCATTGAAGGTGACGGAATCGGTGTAGACGTTACCCCGGCGATGCTGAAAGTGGTTGATGCCGCTGTTGAGAAAGCCTACAAAGGCGAGCGTAAAATTTCCTGGATGGAAATTTACACCGGTGAGAAATCTACTCAAGTTTATGGCCAGGACGTCTGGCTGCCAGCAGAAACGCTGGACCTGATCCGCGACTACCGCGTTGCTATTAAAGGCCCACTGACGACGCCAGTTGGCGGCGGTATCCGTTCCCTGAACGTGGCACTGCGTCAGGAGCTGGACCTGTACGTGTGTCTGCGTCCGGTTCGTTACTATCAGGGCACCCCAAGCCCGGTTAAGCACCCTGAACTGACCGATATGGTTATCTTCCGCGAAAACTCAGAAGACATCTACGCGGGTATCGAATGGAAAGCGGACTCTGCTGACGCAGAAAAAGTGATTAAATTCCTGCGCGAAGAGATGGGCGTGAAGAAAATTCGCTTCCCTGAGCATTGTGGTATCGGCATCAAGCCATGTTCCGAAGAAGGGACCAAGCGTCTGGTGCGTGCGGCGATTGAATACGCTATCACCAACGACCGCGACTCTGTGACCCTGGTTCACAAAGGCAACATCATGAAGTTCACCGAAGGCGCGTTCAAAGACTGGGGCTACCAGTTGGCGAAAGAAGAGTTCGGCGGTGAGCTGATCGACGGCGGCCCATGGCAGAAGATCAAGAACCCGAACACCGGCAAAGAGATCGTCATTAAAGATGTGATCGCCGATGCGTTCCTGCAGCAGATCCTGCTGCGTCCTGCAGAATACGACGTGATTGCCTGTATGAACCTGAACGGTGACTACATTTCTGACGCCCTGGCAGCGCAGGTTGGCGGTATCGGTATCGCCCCTGGCGCGAACATCGGTGATGAATGCGCCCTGTTCGAAGCGACACACGGTACTGCACCAAAATACGCGGGTCAGGACAAAGTGAACCCAGGCTCTATCATCCTGTCTGCAGAAATGATGCTGCGTCATATGGAATGGTTCGAAGCCGCAGACCTGATCGTTAAAGGTATGGAAGGCGCGATCAACGCGAAAACCGTAACTTACGATTTCGAACGTCTGATGGAAGGCGCTAAGCTGCTGAAATGCTCAGAGTTTGGCGACGCGATTATCGCGAACATGTAATCCAGATTCTGGGTTAAACAAGAGCGGGGGCCTGAGGGTTCCCGTTTTTTTTGCCTCTGCCTGCGGGAGACAACACGATGCTAGCTACTATTCTTATCGCTGTCGTTGCACTCATCCATCTCTACATTCTTGTGCTGGAAATGTTCCTGTGGAATACCAAAACAGGGCACAAGGCCTTTAATCTGCGTCCTGATTTTGCGCGCGATACCCGCGTACTGGCCGCGAATCAGGGGCTGTATAACGGTTTTCTGGCGGCAGGTCTGCTCTGGAGCCTCTGGCTCGGCGAAAAGGGTATTCAGGTGGCCATCTTCTTCCTGGCCTGCGTGCTGATCGCCGGGCTCTTTGGCGCAGCCACCGCCAGCCGGAAAATTTTGTATGTACAGGCCGTACCCGCTCTCGCGGCGCTGCTTGCGTTGCTCATCTGAAGCAATGCTTTGGTTGAGATAAGGCGTCCGATATACTGATGGCTTCACCCTTACAGGTTAGCGACGAGACAGTTATGAACAACGATATCCCACTGAAATATTATGACATTGCCGATGAGTACGCGACGGAAGCCGCAGAGTCCGTCGCTGAGTCAGAGCTTGACGCGCTGGCACATTATTTCCAGCTGCTGCTTACCCGTTTATCGAATAACGAGGAGATTAGCGAGGAAGCCCAGCAGGAGATGGCCGCTGAGGCCGGGATCCGTGCGGGGCGCATTGATGATATTGCGAACTTCCTCAATCAGTGGGGAAATGAATAGCCTGCTTCAAAAACCGTTATGCTGATGCTTTGCGATACAGCTAAGCATCACGCTATCGGACCACATGCACTTTTTCCGCAGAATATGCGAAGCGGGGGCGTCGATAAACAGCGCGAAAATAACGGTCAGGCAAAAGAGTACCACTGGGAATAGTAAGGATAATTTCACGTTTTTAACCAAAATATGAGTGTGCTTCAGGGTAATCTACCGTCTGATTGTGACGACTATATGTTTTTGCGTAAAAAATTGAAATGCCCGACTGGAAAAAACGGGCACGCCAGTTTTGGATTACGGTGTGACGCCGGTGAGTTGCTTCGCCAGTTCGCTGCGGGTGAGTGCTTTTGAAAAATACCATCCCTGGATCAGGGCATCGGGATATCTGTCCGCAATAAAGCGATATTGAATTTCATTTTCCACGCCCTCGAATACAAGCGTTTTATTCAATCTTGCAAGAGCATCGCTGAAGATAGCGAAGATGTTTTGCTTATAATGCTCGCTGATGCCGTCCACCAGCGACTTATCAATTTTGATTTCATCATATTCAAGCAGCGACAGGCGGGCGAGGTTCGAGTTTTGCACGCCAAAATCATCTATTGATATTTTAACGCCGAGCGATTTGAGCTCCCGACAGAATCCCTCGAGGATATCTGCCGTTGAAACGGCTTTCTCAGAGAGTTCGACCTTCATCAGGGAAAGGGGTAGGTGATTGGCAAAACACGCACGACGCAAAATGGTAATGAACTGTCCATCTTCAATTTCCTTCCGCCCAACGTTGATTGAGACTATCAGCTGGTGTTTTATCGCCAGTGGGGCAATTTCGGAAAGGGATTTTTCGATAATATTACTATAATATTTTTTATACAGACCAATCTTCTTAATTAATGGAATAAACAGCTCCGGAGAGACGTCCCCGTGCTTTTGATCGCGCCATCTCGACAGAACTTCGACGCCCACGATTTTTTGATCGCGAATACGGATAATGGGCTGATAGTTAACGCAGATGGTATTCGTGATGACGGCTTTGATCAGCGTGCGTTCCAGAGAAAAACGATCTTCATAGATTCGGAAGATAAACAACGTAATCGCGATCCAGATCAAACAGAGAATGACCGCAAGAAGCGCAAAGATAAACGGAGGTAACGAGGCCAGCCCAGCGTCATGATGCTTCACGATGACGCACAGGTCCCAGAAGGCGCTGCACTCCGTCAGGGTCAGGGTAAACAACGTCGAATGCAGCCAGCTCTGCTGATTTAGCTCCGGAGCGGCCGAAAAAAAGACTCTGCCGAAGTCTTTCGTGGTAGCACTTAGCGAATAACTTGCGGTAACCGGGCTGAATTTATCGTAAGCATAGCGGGAGGTGAAGATAATAATATTGTTATAAATTGCCGCGTTGCCCGTGAAAAAGTCTTTTCGCGAAAACTGGGCCAGGAGAAAGCCTCTCGGCGTTTTATGCAGTTCTGCAGGAAGTGCAACAGGCGTTGCGAGTTTCCCCCAAAAAGCAGTACAGACTATTTTACCCTTTTCGATAAAACCTATATCGCCAAAATAAAGATTATTAAGCTTGATTTTTCTGTAGCTATCAAGGCTGGCTTTATCACATCCCTGCGTCGTTATGCTTTTTAGGCCCAGCGCAACGTTTTGGGACAGGTCTTCTGAATAATGTAAAAGGGTTCGGGATATTTCGAGCTGTTTGCTCTTCTGCTGTCCTGTGATGACAGCATTGACGGCATAAAGAGACAGGAAGACCAGAAGCGTTGAAACGATAGCAACGGCAATGCGCTTTTTCATTTTCCAGATATCCAGTCCGCTCCCTGATTTCACAAAGCTTAACACAGCCTGGGCAAGGAACAAGCCTGATAGTCACGTCATGTGAGCAAATTCGGGCAGGTGAACTCATACGAAAGCATCAGTTTTTTAAGATAATTCTCAGCTAAGCTATTTTCATTGTCATAAGCAACGCCGGATTAGCACAGGCTTTTCTTCTAGTACATCCATGCTTGTTTTTTCTATTAAGGAAAACATCATGCGCAACGTGATGATCCCTATTATGAGTGCCCTGTTTCTTTTTCTGAGCGGCATTCTGATTATTAACTGGCAGCTATGGCAGATGGCGAAGCTGAGTAATAGTCATGCCGCGACGGCAAGCACCCAAAAAATAGAAAGTATTCTGGCTGAAGCAGTCAGTGCGGCCAGCACGGCGAAGCGCGTTGCGGAGCAGGGGTGTACCAGTAGCGGACAGCTGGCGCTGGGGACGGAAGCCGCGCTAAAACCGCATCTGCGCGCCATCATGATCCAGCAGCAGGGCAGAATCATCTGTACTTCCCTTCCCGGGAATGGCGTATTGATTATTCACCCTGAGACCTTACCTGCCGAAAAGTTGATGCTGCTACCCGGCAATCGGCTGGTGAACGGCATGCCGGTGCTTGTCTTTCAGATGCCCGTTGCGGGAGGGCGCGTCATGGTCAGCATCAGCGACGCGCATTTGCAGGATGCCATTACGAGCGCATCAAATAGCGTTGGCCTGGGACTGGTTGTCGGCGAAAGAATGTTTACCCGCAGCGGTGATGTGACCGGCTGGAAAGCGGCCTCGTGGGCGGGGTCACTGACGACCTCTTCGCACTTCCCCTTTAGCCTGGCCTGGCAGCCTCCTGCCTTTTTTAGCCTGACGCGGCTACTGCAGCAGGGATGGAGCCTGATACTGCTTATTCTTGCGTTATCCGTGGCGGTGGGCATTTTGATCCGTCGTTACAAGGGGAAAAGCACCTCATTCGAAGACGATTTGCGCAAAGCCATTTTGCAGGGGGAGATCGAGCCTTATTATCAGCCGATCGTGAACGGGGATACCGGCGGGTTGTACGGCGTTGAGGTCCTGGCGAGATGGAAACATCCAAAATCAGGCTTTATCCCGCCGGATGTCTTTATTCCGATTGCCGAACGTAGCGGTTTAATTATCCCGTTAACCAAAGGGTTGATGGCGAAAGTGGTCGCACAGCTTAAACCACTGTTGCCTAAGCTACCGGACGGGTTTCATATCGGGGTGAACATCAGCGCCAGACACATCAATGCACCTTCCTTTATCGGGGACTGTCGCGTCTTCGGGAAGGGGTTTCAGGGTAAAGAAGTCAAACTGGTTCTCGAGGTGACCGAGCGTGAACCGCTGATCGATAATCCTCACCTGGTGGAAAACCTCAACATGCTGCATAACGCCGGTTTTGTTATTGCCCTTGATGATTTTGGTACGGGTTATTCCGGGCTGTCATGCCTTAATGCGCTTGCCATTGATTATATTAAAATTGATAAAAGCTTTGTGAACCGGGT
This sequence comes from Enterobacter sp. N18-03635, assembly GCF_004006055.1. Classification (NCBI taxonomy): domain Bacteria; kingdom Pseudomonadati; phylum Pseudomonadota; class Gammaproteobacteria; order Enterobacterales; family Enterobacteriaceae; genus Enterobacter; species Enterobacter sp. N18-03635. The sequence continues at coordinate 1,774,921 of NZ_CP034769.1, forward strand.
TTCAGAGGAAAAGGACTCAACGATCCTGCTGGACTGCGTCATTGATCTGGCGAAAAAACTCTCATTGCGCATTGTAGCTGAAGGAGTAGAAACAAAAGAGCAGCTGGAGTATCTCAACCGTAATGAGATTACCCTGTTACAGGGATATTATTTTGGTAAGCCCGTCTCCTATATCGATTTTATTAAAGTCATTTTATCTAAACCCAGGGAGATCGTAAGTTTGTAAATCAAAATAAAGGCAAGCTTCCGTTGTCTGCTTAAGTGCAATTCATTTTCCTCTTATCCCGAGCTTTGTTACAGTGACAAGAGTTGTCAGCCAGGGATGTCAGGCGTGATAAGGTGGAAAAGCTCGTGCATGTGAAAAATACTTTTTACACAACAACCATTACCGTCATCATTGTTTCATTGATCCTCTCGCTGTCGCTCGCCGTCCAAATAGCCACGTCCAGACAGCAGTCAATCCAGCAAATTAATACCAGCGTTGCTAACCTGAGCCATACCCTTGATGTCTACACCGAGGGGATCATGCGCCAGAGTGAAATGTTAATTACTACCGTTTCCGACATAATCGAAATTTATGGTATGACCCCGCAGCAGGCGATCAATATTCAGCACGTGATCAATAATCAGGATAACCTTCTTACCCAGATTAATAATGTGGTTGTTTACAACGCTCAGGGCGATATCTTCACCGCACTGCATGAAAGTTTTACCGGGTCACGCAAAGGCTCGGACAGAGAGTTTTTTATCTATCACAAAGAAAATAAAACTCAGCAGATTTTTATTGGGGAGCCGGTGGTAAGCAGAACCAATGGCAAATGGGTTATCACCATCAGTCGACGCCTTGAAACCGAGAGCGGGGCATTTAACGGAGTGGTGGTGGTGACGCTGGGTATCGAAAATTTTCTGGCACTCTACGGGCAGATTAATATCGGTCACTCGGGCGTCATCGGCTTAACGACGCAATCAGGCGTGCTGCTGGTCCGTTATCCCTTTAAAAATACTTATATCGGCACGATTGTTTCTGATTCACCGCTATTCAGGAAATATCTCAAGGTACAAAATTCGGGGATAGCCAGCTCCATCTCACGGTTTGATAAAATCGAGCGCATTTATGCCTACGAGAAAAACAGACGCTACGGACTGGTCACCACCGTGGCCGTTAGCATTAATGAAGCCCTTGCACCCTGGCGCAAACAGGCCATTCAGCTGGCGGTACTCATTTTCGTGTTCACGGCGATCCTCATTGTGGCGTCATACTTCCTGTATTCCGACCTGTCCCGAAAAACAAGGGATAACAAAGCGCTGAAGATTATTGCCTCAGAAGATGCGTTGACCGGGCTGTACAACCGCCGCTTCTTTGATGAAAAAATCCTCTCGGAAATCATTATGTGTGCTGAGCATGACGCACCGATTTCGATACTGATCGTAGACGTGGATTACTTCAAAAAATACAACGATAACTACGGTCATCCGGAAGGGGACCGGTGTCTGGCAATGCTCGGAAACAGCCTCAGGGAGAGCCTTACGCGTGATAATCAGATTGTGGCGCGATACGGCGGAGAAGAGTTTGCGCTGATATTGCCGGATACGGATATTCAGGATGCGCTCCGACTGGCCCAGACGATTATTCGCAATGTGTTTTCCCTGCAAATTGCGCATGCTTTTAGCCCCTTCGGACGGGTAACGGTCAGCGTCGGGATTTCTACCGCACGTGCCGTCGACATCGCTGGCAGCCAGCAAAATATCATTATTGCCGCTGACCAGGCGCTCTATCAGGCAAAGCGCGCAGGACGTAACCGTTACGCGTTTGTTGGGGTATGAGCAGAAAAAAAAGCCCACTCAGGAGTGGGCAAGAAATACTGGAAGCAATGTGAGCAATGTCGTACTGAATACCTGAGTATTTCGCTCAACTATTCAGTGTTGAGAAAGATAATCTTTCTCAACAAAAGATGCAACCCCACAGTTTATGTGGCACGCTCTTTTTGTTGATGAATAATCACTCACTCTCTCATTGTGACGCCTATCACAAATTTCCTTTCTGAAATCCTGTGCTATTCTTTTTTGTGTCGTTGATTTAATGACAAAAACCATACAGAGAGGAAAGTTATGGGAATTTTATCCTGGATTATCTTTGGGCTTATTGCGGGTATTCTGGCGAAGTGGATCATGCCGGGCAAAGATGGCGGTGGGTTTATCGTCACCGTAATACTGGGTATTGTCGGCGCAGTAGTCGGCGGCTGGATCAGTACGCTGTTCGGTTTTGGCAAAGTCGATGGCTTTAACTTCGGCAGTTTCGCCGTCGCGGTGATTGGTGCGCTGGTTGTTCTGTTTATCTACAGAAAAATCAAAAGCTAAGGCTTAAAAGCGTTGAAAAAAGGCTGCCAGATGGCGGCCTTTTTACGTATTGGCGTTTACCACCAGCCAAGCTGGGTGCCGGCAAACGCCGCGATGGCAACGATCAGCATAATGAGGGTCGTTTTTCTCATTTATGCCCCAGGCGCCGCGTAACCACCGACAAAAAACCACGCTAAAAAAATCACCGCCGTTATAAAAATAACGACCGGGAAGAGGATCCCTATTCTCATATCATCACCTGTTTCGGTTTTTGTAACGCCGTAGAGTGTACGGGGTTAATCCATAGTGAGAAAGCGTGTTTTGCTTTTTCCTTTCTTATCCTGATACATCGCGACATCCGCGTCGCGTAATGCGCTGTCAGGATCGGTTGCGGCAGGGTCCACTTCGATAACGCCGAGGCTGGCGCCCGGATAAATAATATGAACGCTGCCCAGCCAGTATTCGCCTGCGATACAGGCGCTGAGGCGCGTTTTGAGCAGCGTAACCTGCGCGTTATCTCCGTCCTCGTGGAGCTGGCTCAGCGATGCGACCAGAAATTCATCACCGCCCAGTCGGCCGATAATATCGTCCTCCTGTTTCTCTTCCGTCAAACGCTTGCCCACTTCTATCAGGAACTGGTCGCCAGCCTCATGGCCGTAACGATCGTTAATCAGTTTGAAATCATTCAGATCGATGAACGCGATGATGGCGTTACGCTTAAGGTGCCGGGCCAGAGAAAACAGCGTGGTCAGATCTTCAAAAATGGCGCGACGGTTGGGTAAACCGGTAAGGGCATCCGTGTAGGAGTGCGCGATGAGGGCCGCATTGGCTTCGCGAAGCTGGGTTACCAGCGACTCTTTCTGAATGGACTGGGCGATCAGCCCGGCGAAGAGCTTCAGAACCTGTTCCCCGCGCTCGCTAAGCGGCTTTCTGGCCGTGCTGGTGGCGCAGAGCGTACCGTAGAGTGAACCATCCGCAAGATGGACAGGAATACTCATGTAGGTCGTAATGCCAAGCGCTTTTGCGGCTTCACACTCGGGCCAACGTTCGGGTACGTCATTGCTGAATAACGTGTCACTGTCCAGCGCACGCTTGCACAGCGTCTCGTCCCATGGGACGCTCAGACCCTCCGGGATCGTCATCTGCTTGCTGTTGCGGGCGTAGAGGATGTGCTGCAGCCGCGCCTCGATATCGACCTTCGTCAGGTAGGTCGACTCCATGTCGGTGACAATCTCCAGCATCTCCAGCAGCTGGCGAACGAGGCTTTCAAGGGACTGCTCGGTGGCAAGGGTTTCTGAAACGCGAGCGAGGATAAGATCCGACATGACGTAGAATGACTCCCAGGCAGAAGACGTCTGCATCTGCATGTTATGCTGAGTTTTGAGGCTTCAGGCATAGTAAAACATGAATACAGAAAATTTAATATATGCAGGGAGAGGGCAGCATGCGTGAAAAAAAGCCCCGTTGTTGAGAACGGGGCAAAGACATCTTGATTACGGAATGATGTTCTCTGGTCATATCGAGAACATGCCACACTATAGTGCTGAAAAGTGCAGTTAAAATGGAGAAATCATGGAGAACGCGGCGATGACCCGTTACCCTTAGGGTGTAATGACGTCAAAAGGATCAATGAGATGAGATTTCTGCTTCTGGCGCTGGCGCTTCCCCTGACCGCCTGTACCGCAAAACCCACGCCACCCGATGCGCCGAAACCGCCGCACGTTATTGGTATGGCGAACCCGGCCTCCGTCTACTGCCTGGAGAAAGGCGGGGAACAGATCCCGGTTCAAAGCCCGCAGGGCGTTCGCACCGAGTGCAAATTACCGGGCGGGGAAGTGATCGATGAATGGACGCTCTATCGTCGCGATCGTCCGCAACCCACCAGGTGACAGACGGATACCGCCTGCGATACACTTCTCTTTAGGATTAATCTTAGCCAGTTTCTGGCATTCGTTTCCGCGAGAGAAGTATGTTTCAGCTAAAACCGGGCAGCATGGCGATGATCGTGGGTGCCCGCACGGCGTCAGGCCGTCGCAATATTGGTAAATCTGTTGAACTATTTGGCCTCTGCCAGCCTGGTCTGCGTTTTGTTAACCCGGTCAACGGCGTGATGACGCAATTACCGGCCACCGCAGATCGCGCGCTTTGGCTGGTGACGGGTGATGTCTACGCCTTTGACAACCAGCACGGCTTTGCGTTTGTACGCGCCGAACATCTGATGCCGCTCACCCCGGATGAAGCGCCGCAAATTCTGGATGAACTGACGATCGGCTGATCACAGATGACGCAGCCAGTCGGCTAAGATCAGGGCGTGATTTTGCTCCGTGTTTTTGGCAGCAAAGAGCAGGGTGACGGTCTGCCTGCGCGCCAGCGTCGCCAGACGCACTCCCTCGTTAGCATGCTGCGCAAGCTCTTCCCGATAGGCCTTACTGAAGGCGGTGAAATCAATGGTTTCGCTATGAAAGGCCTTGCGTAGTTCATTCGAGGGCGTGAGCGCTTTACACCATTCGTCATAAACGAGGTCCGTTTTTTTAACCCCGCGAGGCCAGAGCTTGTCCACCAGCACCCGATAGCCGTCGTCCGGAACTGCCTGTTCGTAAACGCGTTTGCACTGAATCATGATTTCACCCTCCCAATTTAAGGTATTGTGATAATTGCAAAAGATCGGTAGTCTGAGGTTCCTTATGTTATCTGATAATACTCTGGCATAAGGAACCTTTCATGGAACACCTCCCGGTTAAAACGACGCTGCGCATTGCGCTTGTTGGCGATTACAATCCCAATGTTATTGCGCATCAGGCGATCCCGCTGGCCATTGATGACGCCGCCGCAGTCCTTGACCTCACCGCCGATTACGACTGGCTGGCCACGACGGAGCTGACTAGCCCTGAAGATCTGGTGGGCTACGATGCCATCTGGCTGGTTCCTGCCAGCCCCTACAAAAACACCGAGGCCGCTTTTATCGCCGCGCGCTACGCCCGTGAAAACAGCATTCCGTTCCTGGGCACCTGCGGCGGGTTCCAGCATGCGCTGATTGAGTATGCCCGAAACGTGCTGGGCTGGGCCGATGCGGCACACGCTGAGACGGATACCGAAGGCACCATGGTGATTGCGCCGCTGACCTGCTCGCTGGTGGAAAAAACCGATGCGATTGAACTGCGCAAAAATACGCTGATCGCCAAAGCGTACGGCAAACCGGAAATTGAAGAGGGGTATCACTGTAACTATGGCGTGTCGCCGGCGTTTGCACAGGCGCTGGAAAGCGGTGATATGCATGTTACGGGCTGGGACGATCGGGGGGAAATTCGCGCCGCGGAGCTGGTTACGCACCCGTTCTTCGTGATCACCTTATTCCAGCACGAGCGTGCCGCGCTCGAAGGGCGTCCGGTCGTGCTGGTGCAGGCGATGCTGCGCGCCGCTCGCGGGTAAAAAAGGCAGACCCGAGGGTCTGCCACACTGTTTAACGGGGCGCGATCTCCCGGTCTCGCCCGGCTAAGATGCCGCAGAGGGCCATTATCACGGCGGCCAGGGCGCAGCCCAGAAGCGGGATTTGCCAGTCTCCCGCGCTATCGTGAATTTTCCCCATCAGCGGGGGACCGCAGGCGGCGAGCAGATAGCCAATCGACTGCGCCATGCCGGACAACGCCGCCGCCTGGTGTGCAGAACTGGCGCGCAGACCGATGAACGTCAGGCCGAGGATCATCGTTGCCCCTGTGCCAAAGCCAAACACCAGCGTCCACATCACCGCCATGCCCGGCATAAACCATAATCCCGCCGCGCTTATCGCGCACATCAGCGCCACCGCGCCTGCGATCGCCCGCTGGTCTTTCAGACGGTGAAGGATCAGCGGAACGGCGAGTCCCGGCACGGCCGTAGCCAGCTGCAACAGACCGTGCACCGAGCCGGCCTGCGCTTCGCTGTAGCCGTGGCTCAGCAGTATCGCCGGCAGCCAGCCGATGATGACGTAGTAAATCAGCGAGTTTATCCCCAAAAAGAGCGTGACCTGCCAGGCGAGGGCCGAGCGCCAGATCGCGCGGTTATGTAGCGCGCCTGCGGCCGTTACCGTTGCGACGTGTTTCTGACGCCACTGGGGCAGCCAGAGCAGCAGCGCGACCAGCGGAAACGCCATCAGCATCAGCAGCGCGCCATGCCAGCCGGCGCTACCCTGTGCCAGGGGAACGATCATTGCCGAACCGAACGCCGCCGAGACGCCCATCGTCAGGGAATAGGCGCCGGTGAGCTTCGCCACCTGGCCGGGAAAATCACGCTTAATTAATCCGGGTAACAGCACGTTCCCGAGCGCAATACCGCAGCCGACGATCGCCGTTCCGGTGAAAAGCAAAGCGGCGGAAGGCAGGGAGCGAACGGCAATCCCGACGCAAATCAGCAGCAGGGCGATAAACAGGCTGCGCTCCATGCCGATACGCCGGGCAACGCCCGCGGCGAGCGGCGAGACAATGGCGAAAGCCAGCAGGGGCAGGGTGGTCAGCAGACCGGTTTGCGCCGTACTTAAGCCATAATCAAGACGAATGGTATCGAGCAGCGGCGCTGCGCCGGTAAAGGTGACGCGAAGCGTAGTGGCAATCATCAGGATGCCTGCAACCAACAGCGCGCCGTGTTTTCCTGAGGTGCGAATAGCAGTAGTCATTATGTTCTCATACGTTCAAGCGAGCGCACACAATACCCATTTTATCAGCGGTTGAAATCAGGCTAAAATGACAGTTTATCGCTAATATCGGACAAACTGATGATTGGTCTGGGACTGGAAGGCTACGATCCAGATAGCCAGTACGATGCGGCCGTCGCATTTCGCATCCGCGTGGTGGCGGAGGAACAGTATATTCCCCGACATCATCACCGTAAGGGGCAGCTGATTCTGGCCCTCGGCGGCGCAATCACCTGTGAAGTGGAAAATGCGATGCTGATGGTTCCACCTCAGTATGCCGTCTGGATCCCCGGCCAGATGCCGCACAGCAACAGGGCCACGCCGGGCGCGCAGCTCTGCTTTTTGTTTATTGAGCCGGGGGCCGTCAGCCTGCCCGAGCGCTGCTGTACCCTGAAAATCTCCACCCTGGTGCGGGAGCTGATTTTATCGCTCGCGGAAAAATCTCGTGAACAGCTGCAGCTCGCGGCCACATCGCGTCTGGTGGACGTCCTGTTTGACGAGCTGCCGCTCCAGCGTCAGGAGCATCTGCAGCTGCCCGTCTCGCCCCATCCCAAAATTCGGCTGATGAGCGAGAAAATGGCGGAAGAGCCCGCCGCCTGGCAGACGCTGGCGCAGTGGGCGAGCCACTTCGCCATGAGCGAACGCAGCCTGGCGCGGCTGGTGGTGAAAGAGACCGGTTTAAGCTTTCGCCGCTGGCGTCACCAGCTGCAGCTGATTATGGCATTACAGCACCTGATCGGCGGGAAATCGGTACAGCAGGTGGCCCAGTCACTGGGCTATGACTCTACCACCGCGTTTATCACCATGTTCAGAAAAGGACTGGGCCAGACGCCAGCGCGTTATATGGCCAGCCTGACTACGACTTCCCGATAAACAGAGAGACAAGGCCTGCCGCAATCAGCGGGCCGACCGGTACGCCACGAAAGAGCGCCACGCCCAGCACGGTGCCCACCAGCAGACCCGCCACCAGCGAGGGCTGGCTGCTCATCAGCGTGACGCCGCGTCCCCCCAGCCACGAAACAAAAATCCCCACCGCGATCGCCACCAGCGATTTCCAGTTTACGAACGAGTGCAGCAGGGTTGATGCGGGCAGCGTGCCGCTGGCGATCGGCGCCATTACCCCAATGGTCAAGATAATGATCCCGATGGTGAGGCCTTGTTTTTCTATCCACGGGAAAAAGGTATTTAACGGGGTCACGCGTACAATAATCAGCACCAGAATCGAGATGGCGACGGTGGTGTTATGGCTGACAAAGCCGAGCGCGGCCAGTGCCAGAAGAATGAGCAGAGTAGGGTCAAACATAAGGAATCCTTGCCAGAAAAATTGTTCTGTTTACTGTACGCGCAAACGCGGCAGAGAAAAGGGTTAAAAAGATTTTGTCGTTGTCATAACCTTGTCATTTACGCGGATTAAAACGAAAGCAGATATCGCAAAAGGGTCGCCATCATGAACGATCACATGTTTGTTGAAACGCTGATTATCTCCTCATCGTTTTTCGCTATTGCCGCTATTCTCGTTGCCTCCGTGCTGTTTCTGGAACGAAAAGGCTGACAGGGCGTCAGCCATCGCAGTTACGCTTTATGGAAGGTGACAAGCTCAGGACGGGCGATGCGCAGGTAATCCTGGGTATCCATAATCACGGATTTCTCCAGCAGGCCGGCGTTAAACGCGATTTCGTCAAAACGCTCGAACAGCAGCGGGTCGGCAACCAGTGCCAAATCAGGATGGAAGCTAAAGGGCGGGATAGCGCCGAAAACGCAGGCGGTCAGGGCATCGACTTCCGCCGGGCTGGCGAGGGAGGCTTTTAGCCCGCCAAAATGGCTTGCAAGCTGGCTCAGGTCAGCCTGCAGATCGGCGGCGAGGATCGCCAGAACGTGTTTTTTTACGCCGTTTCCCTTCACCTTGCAGACCAGGGCTTTTGCGCCTTGCCGCAGGTCGGTCCCGCGAATTTCACTTACCGCTTCACATTTCCCGACCGCCTCGTGCTCCATGACGCGAAACCGCGCGCCCTGCTCGGTGAGTAAGGTAATCAGTTGCTGGTGGGTTCCTGCCCCAATAACGTCATCAGTCATAACGATTTCCCGGTGATAATCCAGTATGCAGCGTTCTACATTAGCACGGGATGAGCGGGGTCGAAAGAAAACAGCCAGCGGGCTCGCTGGCTGTTGGATTATGCGTTGCTGGTAGCAGACTGCTTGTGGAACAGCTCCCTGAACACCGGATAAATATCATCCTGGTCACGGATATGCTGCATGGCAAAATTGTCGAACATCGCCTGCAGATGCTCATATTCTCGCCACAGGGTCTGGTGCGCGCGGCGGGTGATTTCGATATAGCTGTAGTAACGCACCACAGGCAGAATTTTCTTCGCCAGAATCTCGTGACACAGCGGTGAGTCGTCGGCCCAGTTATCGCCGTCCGACGCCTGCGCAGCATAAATATTCCACTGCGCCGGGTCGTAGCGCTCTTTGACCACTTCATCCATCAGCTTCAGCGCGCTCGAGACGATGGTCCCCCCGGTTTCCTGAGAGTAGAAGAACTCATGTTCATTCACCTCCTTCGCCTGGGTGTGGTGGCGGATATAGACCACCTCCACGTTCTTATAGGTTCTGCTCAGGAAAAGGTAGAGCAAAATATAAAAACGCTTCGCCATATCCTTGGTTGCCTGGTCCATCGAGCCGGACACGTCCATCAGACAGAACATCACCGCCTGGCTGGAGGGCTCAGGGCGTTTTTCGTAGTTCTTGTAGCGCAGGTCAAAGGTGTCGATAAACGGGACCCGTTCGATCTTCGCCCTCAGCTCTGCAATCTCTTTACGCAGGCGCTCCTCTTCCAGCAGTTGCGCCGGTTCCGTGTTTTCCACCACCTTCAGGCTGCTCTCCAGCTCGCGCAGCTCGCGCCGTTTTCCTGCCGTCATGGCCGTGCGTCGCGCCAGCGAATTCTGCAGCGAACGTACGACGCTGATGTTGGCGGGTACGCCGTTGGCGGTGTAGCCCGCGCGGTGGGTTTTATATTCATTAAGCTGACGATGCTGATTCTTTTTCAGATTCGGCAGCGCCAGGTCTTCGAACAGCAGGTCGAGATATTCATCTTTTGAAATCTGGAAGACAAATTCGTCCTGACCTTCACCGTCCTGGCTGGCCTGTCCCTGACCGCTTCCTGAACCACCTCCGCCGCCCTGAGGGCGCTCAATTCTGTCGTTCTGAACGAAGTGGTCATTACCTGGGTGTACGCGATGGCGCAGGCCGCCTCGCCCCTGATGAAACATCGGTTCGCTGATGTCATCGGTGGGGATGGAGACAGACTCGCCGCTGTCGACGTCGGTCACCGAGCGTTTGTTGATGGCCTCGGAGATAGACTGTTTAATTTGCGCTTTATAACGACGCAAGAAGCGCTGGCGGTTCACCGTGCTCTTGTTTTTGCCGTTAAGACGCCGGTCAATAAACCAGGTCATATACCCCCCGTACTGCATTTGCCAACTTGCATTTTGTAGGCCCGGCAGGCTCTAAGCGCCGCCGGGCACTTGTTTTAAGACGATTTACGCACGCGCAGGTACCATTCGCAGAGCAGGCGCACCTGTTTGCGGGTGTAGCCTTTTTCCATCATACGGTCGACAAAATCGTCGTGTTTTTTCTGTTCATCGGTTGAGGTTTTGGCGTTAAACGAGATCACCGGCAGCAGCTCTTCGGTATTGGAGAACATTTTCTTCTCAATGACCGTGCGCAGCTTCTCGTAGCTGGTCCAGTTCGGATTGCGCCCGTTGTTATGCGCTCTGGCGCGCAGGACGAAGTTCACAATCTCATTACGGAAGTCTTTCGGGTTGCTGATCCCGGCAGGCTTCTCGATTTTTTCCAGCTCCGCGTTCAGGGATTCACGGTCAAACAGCTGGCCGGTATCCGGGTCGCGGTACTCCTGATCCTGGATCCAGAAGTCAGCGTAGGTGACGTAACGGTCAAAAATGTTCTGCCCGTACTCTGAATAGGATTCCAGGTAGGCCGTCTGGATCTCTTTGCCGATGAACTCGGCGTATTTCGGGATCAGGTAACCTTTCAGGAACTCAAGATAGCGTTCAGCCTGCTCCTGCGGGAACTGTTCGCGTTCAATTTGCTGCTCCAGCACGTAGAACAGATGAACCGGGTTGGCCGCCACTTCCGCATGGTCGAAGTTAAATACGCGGGAGAGGATCTTAAACGCGAAACGCGTGGACAGACCGTTCATCCCCTCATCAACCCCGGCATAGTCACGGTATTCCTGATACGATTTCGCTTTCGGATCGGTATCCTTCAGGCTCTCACCGTCATACACGCGCATTTTCGAGTAGATGCTGGAGTTTTCCGGCTCTTTCAGGCGCGAAAGGATGGAGAAGCGTGACAGCGTTTCCAGCGTGCCGGGCGCGCAGGGTGCATGCACCAGCTCACTGTGGTTAAGCAGTTTCTCGTAAATTTTGATCTCTTCGGAGATCCGCAGGCAGTAAGGCACCTTGACGATGTACACGCGGTCAAGGAAGGCCTCATTGTTTTTATTGTTACGGAAGGTCACCCATTCAGATTCGTTCGAGTGGGCGAGAATAATCCCGTTAAACGGCAGGGCGGAGATACCTTCCGTCCCGTTGTAGTTGCCTTCCTGGGTAGCCGTCAGCAGCGGATGCAGCACTTTAATCGGTGCTTTAAACATCTCGACGAATTCCATAATCCCCTGGTTAGCCCGGCAGAGCGCGCCTGAGTAACCGTAGGCATCCGGGTCGTTTTGCGCGAAGTTTTCCAGCTTACGGATGTCAACTTTACCCACCAGCGCCGAGATATCCTGGTTGTTCTCATCACCGGGTTCAGTTTTGGCGATGGCGATCTGTTCAAGGATAGATGGCCAGACCTTCACCACGCGGAATTTGGTTATGTCGCCACCAAACTCGTGCAGGCGTTTTGCCGCCCACGGCGACATGATGGTGCCGAGATAGCGACGCGGGATGCCATACTCTTTGTCCAGAATCTGCGCATCTTCCTGCGGATTGAACAGGCACAGCGGATGGTCATTCACCGGGCTGCGCTCGCCGTTGGCGCTCAGCACATAGATAGGCACGCGCTGCATCAGCGACTTCAGGCGTTCCGCCAGCGAGGATTTACCGCCGCCCACGGGGCCGAGTAAATAGAGGATCTGTTTCTTCTCTTCCAGACCCTGAGCGGCATGTTTCAGATAGGAGACAATCTGTTCGATGGCATCTTCCATACCATAGAACTCTTCAAACGCCGGATATCGGGCGACCACCCGATTCGAAAAGAGACGGGAAAGCCGGGGTTCCAGGGCAGTGTCAACCATGTTTGGCTCACCAATAGCCATCAATAGCCGTTCTGCCGCATTGGCATAGGCACTGCGATCTTGCCGACAGATGGTAAGAAACTCCTGCAGTGTGAACTCTTCGTCCTTGGCAGCTTCATAGCGCTGGCGATAGTGATCGAATATATTCATGGCATGCCGTCCTTTCGTTTTTTAGCACAGGATAAGAGCCGTTCGTATGAGTAGTGGAGGCTCCCGGAAGAGAATCTCTCGCACCTCACTGCCAGAGCAGCAACCTGTGTGCCAGGTCAGACGCTAAGAACCGCAGGTGTTCAGGAAAACTCTTCTTAAATTAAAGCGTAGATGGCATTTGCAAAACTTGCATGCCCACAAAATCTACTTTCAATGACATATCAATAACTCATCCAAAAATTTCCACTGTCGTTATAAGACAAATGCACGTTTTTCATTCAGCGGTCATATAAATGAAAGCGTGTTGTCATCTGAAAAGTTAAAAATAACGGGTTAATCAGACTGATTAGCAGGCAAAAAATTTTGGGATGTACGGGAATGGCGGTTACACTTCACCCGCTGATTATTTGACTACAGGAAAGAATGGATTGTGACCAAACTCAAACTTCTGGCATTAGGCATCCTTGCCGCGACCGCAGTAAGCACCGCACAGGCGGAAAGTCAGTGGACGCTTGGCGCGGGTGTTGGCGTCATTAACAGCCCGTACAAACAGTATGACCGTGATGTGTATCCTGTTCCGGTTATCACCTATGAAGGGGATAACGTCTGGTTCCGCGGGCTCGGCGGCGGCTACTATCTCTGGAACGACAAGGCCGATAAGCTCTCCATCATGGCCTACTACGACCCAACGCACTTCAAGCCGGGTGACAGTGATAGCCACGCGCTTCGCCAGCTCGACAAGCGTAAAAGCTCGATGATGGCCGGCCTCTCATACGTGCATAACACCCAGTATGGCTTCCTGCGTACGGCCCTGGCGGGCGACACGCTGGATAACAGCAACGGCTTTATCTGGGACCTGGCGTGGCTGTACCGCTATACCAACGGTGGGCTGACTCTGACGCCGGGTATTGGTGTGCAGTACAACAGCGAGAACTACAACGACTATTACTACGGCGTCTCTAAAAACGAGTCCCGCCGCAGTGGTCTGAAAAGTTATAGTGCAGATGACGGCTGGGATCCTTACCTGGAGCTGACAGCGAGCTACAACTTCCTTGGCGACTGGAGCGTGTACGGTACCGGCCGCTACGAGCGTCTGAGCGACGAAGTGAAGGATAGCCCGATGGTCGATAAGTCCTGGGCAGGCATCTTCTCTGTGGGTGTGAGCTACAAGTTCTGATTGTGCATTAATTTAGTGCAATCTATGCATCAAAACGGGGCGCTTGCGCCCCGTTTGCTTTAGCGTGGTGCAGAGAAATTATCGCTTCACAATGCGAATCGTCTGCCCTAAACGAGACGGCTTTTCTTCACTCGCTTTCTGCGGGGTGGTCACACAGGCTGTTTCCACGCAGACAAACGTTTTATAACCCTCATCCGTCATGTCGGCCATGCTGACGGACAGCGCAGGACCCGGGTTCCAGCCCACCACGTCGCTGTGATGATGGTGGACCACTTCAATGCCGCGGTTCAGGGCAGCGTCGTGGATCACGCTGCACGCTTCCGGGTGCAGGTAGACGCGGTCGGTACGGTCAGGGAATGCCTGAACGCCGTCGCTCAGTTTGCCTTCTTTCGCGTTATCGACTTTATCGATATAGGTATCGCCCAGACCGCTCACCTTCACTGCGCTGATATCACCCACGTTGAAATAGGTGTGCAGGGCAGAGGTGGTCTCGAACTCGCCGTGAGCTTCCAGTTCGATTTCGCAGGTTTTACCCAGCTTGAAGCGGGCATACAGGGTGAAATCGTGCGGCCACAGGGCGCGGGTTTCATCATTAGCCTGCAGCTCAAAGGTCAGCACGGCGCCGTTATCGTCTTCGTTGTGCGCTTTCAGGGTCCACTGCTGGTTACGGGCAAAACCGTGAGAAGGCAAACCCTGCTGGGCTGACGGGCCGAACCACGGCCAGCAGATAGGCACGCCACCGCGGATCGCAGCCCCTTTTTTGAAGGAGGTCGCATCGCTCAGCCACAAACCTTCGGCTTCGCCTTCCGGTTTCCAGGAGAGCAGGTGAGCGCCATTCAGCGCCACGGACGCTTTAACACGCGGATGGTCAACGACGATGATATCAGCACCGTCAATCTGACGGCGGGAGAGCACAGGGGTAAGCTGTTCGACTACCGGAAGTGCAAAAATTTTATTAATCATTAAGCAATCCTCTGTCTTATAAATAAAAAAAGGCGACCGAAGTCGCCTTTTTGGATCAAGCACTCATCTCAACTTATTTGGAGATGTGAGCGATCAGGTCCAGTACTTTGTTAGAGTAGCCAGTTTCGTTGTCGTACCAGGAAACCAGTTTAACGAAGTTGTCGTTCAGTGCGATACCTGCTTTAGCATCGAACACGGAAGTGCACACTTCGCCGTTGAAGTCGGTAGAAACAACGTCGTCTTCGGTGTAGCCCAGAACGCCTTTCATTGCGCCTTCGGAAGCAGCTTTGATTGCTTTCTTAATTTCTTCATAAGAAGCAGCTTTTTCCAGACGAACGGTCAGGTCAACAACAGATACGTTTGGAGTTGGAACGCGGAACGCCATACCAGTCAGTTTGCCATTCAGTTCTGGCAGTACTTTACCTACAGCTTTAGCAGCACCGGTAGAGGATGGGATGATGTTCTGAGCCGCGCCACGGCCGCCGCGCCAGTCTTTGTGAGACGGGCCATCAACGGTTTTCTGAGTAGCGGTGGTCGCGTGAACGGTAGTCATCAGACCTTCGATGATGCCGAAGTTGTCGTTGATAACTTTAGCCAGCGGTGCCAGGCAGTTGGTGGTGCAGGATGCGTTAGAGACGATATCCTGGCCAGCGTAAGTTTCGAAGTTTGCACCACGAACGAACATTGGGGTGTTGTCTTTGGAAGGACCAGTCAGAACAACTTTTTTCGCACCAGCGGTGATGTGTTTACGCGCAGTTTCGTCGGTCAGGAAGATACCGGTTGCTTCAGCAACAACGTCAACACCGATTTCGTTCCATTTCAGGTTAGCTGGGTCTTTTTCAGCAGTAACGCGGATGGTTTTGCCATTAACAACCAGGTGGCCGTCTTTCACTTCAACGGTGCCGTCGAAACGACCGTGAGTTGAGTCGTACTTCAGCATGTACGCCATGTATTCAGCGTCCAGGAGATCGTTGATACCAACGATTTCGATGTCAGAACGTTTCTGAGCAGCACGGAAAACAATACGGCCGATACGGCCAAAACCGTTGATACCTACTTTGATAGTCATATATTCCACCAGCTATTTGTTAGTGAATAAAAGGTTGCCTGTAAAATTACAAAAACCTTACGCAGCGTCAAGCGGAATCGTGTCAATCATTGCGACAAATCAATCCTGTGACTAACGTTTGTGCGACTGACTCGCCTCACTTTCCCTTTGAGCTTGCACTCATATGGGGGCTGCGCCGGGATTTTAAAGTCCTCGCAGGATAAAAATGTGAACGTGATCACAATTGCCTGACCGCTTATTCGCGACACATAAGTTTAGATCAAAAGTGCACGCAAGGGTGTTAATGTTTTGTTAGAATCCGGGTTGAAAGATGTCTGTTTCTACAGCGAGATGTAAGCATATGTCGAACCAACGTAACCCTGACGATTTGAAAAAAAACCTCACAGAAATGCAGTTTTACGTGACGCAGAATCACGGAACGGAACCGCCGTTCACCGGGCGTTTACTGCACAACAAGCGGGACGGCGTCTACCACTGCCTGGTCTGTGATGCCCCGCTGTTTAATTCACAAACGAAATTTGATTCTGGCTGCGGCTGGCCGAGTTTCTATGAGCCGGTGAGCGATGAGGCAATCCGCTATCTGACCGACTCGTCGCACGGCATGGTGCGTACGGAAATTCGCTGCGGCAACTGCGACGCGCACCTTGGGCACGTTTTCCCGGATGGACCTCAGCCTACCGGCGAGCGTTTCTGCGTAAATTCAGCCTCAATGAGCTTCACCGATGATGAAAACGGTGACCAGATTAAGGGTTGAAAAAACGATTCAGCAAATTATTCCTTTGAAAGGGCGCGAGTGTGAATATTGATGACATGATTAGCGGCATGACGCCGGAGATTTATCAGCGTCTGGTGACCGCCGTGGAGCTTGGAAAATGGCCCGACGGCGTTGCGCTGACGCCGGAGCAAAAAGAGAACAGTTTGCAGCTGGTGATGCTGTGGCAGGCGCGCAACAACACCGACGCACAGCACATGACGATCGACACCAAAGGCCAGATGGTGATGAAGAGCAAGCGCGAGCTGAAAGAGGACTTCGGTATCACGCCGAAGCCGATTGCGACGATTAAAATGCAATAATGGTGCGGGTTGATGCCCTCTCCCACAGGGAGAGGGCGTAAAAGACTATGCCTGCGTTTCCAGCCAGTCTTCGAGCGTATACAGGGTTGCGCCTTCCGCAGCCATAACCATAAACGCCTGAGCGCTGTCCTGTGGTTGAATGTTCACCCCGCGGCAGCCGTCGGTGATGACGCTGACGGTGTAGCCAAGCTGAAGCGCATCCAGCACGGTGAACTTCACGCAGTAGTCCGTCGCCAGGCCCAGTACGATCAGCTCCGTGATTTCGTGGTGACGCAACCAGGCGTCCAGCGCCGTTTTCTGGCGATGCCCGTTATCAAAAAACGCGCTATAGCTGTCGATAGCCGGGTTTTCACCTTTATGGAACACCGCATCGATGGCCTTTTGATTCAGAAGCGGATGCAGCGCCGCGCCTTCCGTTTGCTGTACGCAGTGATCCGGCCAGAAAGTTTGCGCCAGCCCGTCGAGTTCACCCCGGGTGAAGGGCTCGACATTGTGCTGGCTGGCAAAGCTGCCGTGATTTGCCGGGTGCCAGTCCTGGCTTGCGACAACCGCTTCACCACGGGCTTTGCACCAGTCAATGAGCTTGTTGGCCACGTCAACGGTGCTGTCACCTTCGGCGACGGCCAGCGCACCGCCCGCGCAGAAATCATTTTGCAAATCGACCAGTAGCAGGGCGCGTTGCTTCATGAGACCTCCTTATTCGTCCGGGGTCAGTTCGCCGCGCAGGTTTTGCATCATCGCGCTGCGAATGGACTGAATGTCCAGATCCTGACTCAGTAAATAGTGAAGTTTAGTCAGCGTTGCCTCAACGGTCATATCGAAGCCGCTGATCACACCCGCATGCGCCAGCGCGTTGCCGGTGGCATAGCCCCCCATATTCACTTTACCGGACATACACTGGGTCAGGTTCACTACCACAATTCCGCGCTCGCTGGCTTCCTGAAGCTCTTTCAGGAACTCGCCGTTCTGCGGCGCATTGCCAACGCCGTAGGAGCGCAGGATAAGCGCTTTCACCGGCTGGCGCAGAAAGTTACGCACCACGTCCGCAGAGATACCCGGATAAATGGTCACCACGCCAATCGGTTGCGGGGTAATCGGATGCACAATCAGCTCGCCCGCGGTGTTCGGCGCAGGAGGGGTTCCCAGACGACGGATATGAATCCCGGCCTCCAGCAGCGGCTGCAGGTTGGGTGAGGCAAAGGCGTCAAAGCCGTCGGCGTGGGCTTTGGTGGTGCGGTTCCCGCGATACAGACGGTTGTTAAAGAACAGCGACACTTCGTTAATCGGGTAATTCGCCGCCACGTACAGGGAGTTCAACAGGTTGATCTGCCCGTCCGAGCGCAGCTCCGCCAGCGGAATTTGCGACCCGGTGACGATAACCGGCTTGCTCAGGTTCTCCAGCATGAAGGAGAGCGCCGAGGCGGTAAACGCCATGGTGTCGGTGCCGTGCAGGATCACGAAGCCGTCGTAATGGTCGTAATGGGCTTTAATATCATCCGCGATGTGCTGCCAGTCTTCCGGCGTCATGTCAGAGGAGTCCATCAGCGGCTCGTATTCGTGGATGGTAAAGTCAGGCATTTCCGGACGGTGGAATTCGGGCATCAGCGCAAGCTGACGCTGCAGGTGGCCGGAGACGGGGATATAGCCGTTTTCGGAGCGCTGCATACCGATGGTACCGCCAGTGTAGGCTACATAAATCGATTTCTTCTGCATGGTAGTGAATTCTTGTTCTTCAAAAGAAAAAAATCCCCTCTTCGCGGGAAGAGGGGACGGTTTTAACGGACGTTCGCGCAGGTCAGGCAAAACGCGTAACGACTCTGTGGATCGTTAAAGGCCGCAAACTTATCGCTTTCTGCCTTCATCGCTTTTGCCGCCGTGGCGACCGGCGCAGGCAGGTAAGCCTGCAGCGCCTCCGGCAGCATGGCACGTACCGAGCCGGACATGCTGTCCATGACCATATCGAAGAACGACGGTTCGTCCTGGTAATACTCGATATGCCACTGCTTCAGCTTCGCCAGTTCGGCGGCTTTCTTCACCGCGTCATCGAAGTCACCCAGGCTGTCGACCAGACCGTTGCTCTTCGCATCCTGGCCGGTCCAGACGTGGCCCTGTGCAATCTGGTCGATCTGCTCAGGCGTCTTTTTACGCGAGTCCGCGACCAGGGTGATAAAGCGATTATAGCCGTTCTCAATGCTGAGCTGCATCATCTCAGAAACTTCCGGCGGCAGGGATTTGGTCACCGACACATCCGCCAGCGGAGAGGTTGCTACACCATCGGTATGCACGCCCAGAGAATCCAGGCTGTTTTCCACGGTGTTGATCACCCCGAAGATGCCAATCGAGCCGGTCAGCGTGCTTGGGTTAGCCACGATGTAGTTGGCTGGCGTGGAGATCCAGTAACCTCCGGAGGCGGCCATTCCGCCCATTGAGACGACGACCGGCTTGCCTGCGGCGCGGGCCGCGGCCAGTTCAGCACGGATCACCTCTGAGGCGCTGACGCTGCCGCCAGGGCTGTTGACCCGCAGGACAATTGCCTTCACTTTCGGATCGAGACGAGCATCGCGGATTTGCGACGCGGTAGTATCGCCGCCCACGTTTCCCGGGGTCTCCTGACCGTCCATGATCGCACCGTTGGCAAAGACCACCGCGACGCTGTCACCATTCTCATCCGGTTTTTTCGTCGAGTAATCATACATGCTGATGGCGCTGTAATTTTTGTCCTCTTTGCTCCAGCCAAACTGTTTGCTCAGGGATTTTTCAATCTCGGCGCTGGTGCCCAGGGCATCAACCAGTTTGTTATCGAGCGCATATTTTGCGGTATCACCGTCAACCTTACGCAGGCCTTCGAGCACGCCCTGCGCGCCAGGGAACACCTGCTCAGGCGTAATCTGACGGTTAGCGGCAACGGTGCCGAGATAGTTCTGCCACAGCTCGCCAATCCAGCGGCTATCTGCTTCGCGGGCGGCAGGGGACATATCGTCGCGGATAAACGGCTCCACGGCAGATTTGTACGTACCGACGCGGAAGACGTGGGTGGTGACCTTCAGCTTGTCGAGCAGCGATTTATAGTACAGGCCGTTGGTGGCAAAGCCGTGCAGATCGACCGTGCCCTGCGGGGAGAGCCAGATCTTATTGGCGAAGCTCGCCAGATAATATTGCCCCTGGCTGTAGCTGTCGCCCACGGCAATCACCGGCTTGCCGCTGTCGCGGAACTCGCGCAGCGCTTTACCGATGTACTGCATGGAAGGCTGATCGCCACCGGCAAAATCTTTCAGATCCAGCACGATGCCGGTGATGTTGCGGTCATCTTTGGCCTGACGGATGGTATCGACGATATCGAACAGGGAATTTTCCTGCAGGCGGTCTGATGTCGCGCCAAACAGCTGACGGCTGATTACGCCCAGACGGCTGCTGGCGGAAGGTTTATCAACAATAACGCCGGTGATATCGAGTAACAGCGCCCCGCGAGTCGAATGCTGCGCCTGATTCGCGTTGCTGATGTGCATCCAGATTCCCGCGCAAACCAGAACCAGAAAAATGAAGAAGATGTTCATCACCAGGTTGCGGACGAAGTTGAGCAGTCGCCACGTCCATTTAAAGAAACCGGCAATGATTCGCCAAAGGGTTCGCATGTATTCTCCCTAACCAGAAAATGACTGTTTCCGTCGCCACTGGACGGTAATGTTGGGTTATCGTAATGACCCAACCGCCACTTGTCAGCAGGAATCGCCTGCCAGGCTGTAACAAAATCTGCCGTCGTGTTAATTTTGTGAGTAAATTTCAAGAAAGGAGTTAACCAATGGACGCACTCGAACTGCTTGTTAACCGCCGTAGCGCTTCCCGTCTGGCCGAACCTGCCCCGGCAGGCGAGCAGCTGGAGAACATTCTGCGTGCCGGCATGCGTGCCCCCGATCATGGCACACTGCAGCCGTGGCACTTCTTTGTAATTGAAGGCGAAGGCCGCGATCGTTTCAGCCAGCTGCTGGAGCAGGGTGCGGTGGCCGCCGGGCAGGATGAGAAGGGCATCGACAAGGCGCGCAATGCCCCGTTCCGTGCACCGATGATTATTGCTGTCTTGGCGAAATGCCAGGCCGACCATAAGGTGCCGGTCTGGGAGCAGGAAATGTCCGCGGGCTGTGCGGTAATGGCGATGCAAATGGCCGCCGTCGCGCAGGGCTTCAACGGCATCTGGCGCACCGGGCCGCTGACGGAGAGCGTAGCCGTACGGGAAGGATTCTCCTGTGGCGAGCATGACAAAATTGTCGGCTTCCTCTATCTCGGTACTCCGCAGCTTAAAGCCTCCAGCACCATCAGCGTGCCGGACACCACGCCTTTCGTCAGCCGTTTCTGATAACGCGCGCTAAACTGTCTGGATTCTGAGCATCTGCCGCAGAATTCAGACAGTCATACTTACCTCTTTATGGAATGAGCGCTACCATAGCGCGATTGAGATGACAGGAGACGTCCATGAGCGAGCAAACCATTCGTTTAACGCAGTACAGCCACGGAGCCGGTTGCGGTTGTAAAATTTCCCCGAAAGTGCTGGAGACCATCCTGCACAGCGAACAGGCGAAGTTTGTCGACCCGAACCTGCTTGTCGGCAACGAAACGCGTGACGATGCAGCGGTTTATGACTTAGGTAACGGCACCAGCATTATCAGCACCACCGACTTCTTTATGCCGATTGTCGACAACCCGTTCGACTTCGGACGCATTGCGGCCACCAACGCCATCAGCGATATCTTCGCAATGGGCGGTAAGCCGATTATGGCGATCGCCATTCTGGGCTGGCCGATCAACACCATCCCGCCGGAAGTGGCCCGTGAAGTGATTGATGGCGGCCGTTTCGCCTGCCAGCAGGCGGGAATTGCGCTGGCCGGCGGTCACTCTATTGATGCGCCGGAGCCTATCTTCGGCCTGGCCGTTACCGGCGTGGTGCCGACCGAACGCGTGAAGCGCAACAGCACCGCGCAGGCGGGCTGCAAGCTGTTTCTCACCAAGCCGCTGGGCATTGGCGTGCTGACCACCGCCGAGAAAAAATCCCTGCTGAAACCGGAGCACAAAGGGCTGGCAACCGAAGTCATGTGCCAGATGAACCTCGCCGGTGCGGCGTTTGCCAATATCGACGGCGTGAAGGCGATGACCGACGTGACCGGTTTTGGTCTGCTGGGACACCTCTCCGAGGTGTGTCAGGGCGCGGGCGTGCAGGCGCAGGTCTGGTATCAGGACGTGCCGAAGCTGCCGGGCGTGGAAGAGTATATTGCTCAGGGCGCGGTTCCGGGCGGTACCCAGCGTAACTTCGCCAGCTACGGTCACCTGATGGGCGAAATGCCTGAGGAGTGGCGCAACCTGCTGTGCGATCCGCAAACCTCCGGCGGCCTGCTGCTGGCGGTGACGCCGGAATCCGAAGCCGAGGTTCAGGCCACGGCCGCCGAGTTCGGCATTACCCTGACGGCGATCGGCGAGCTGGTGACCGCGCGCGGCGGTCGTCCGATGATTGAGATCCGTTAATTCGATGCGGTTGTTTATTGCCGAAAAGCCGAGCCTGGCCCGTGCCATCGCCGATGTGCTGCCTAAGCCGCATCGCAAAGGCGACGGCTTTATCGAATGCGGTAACGGGCAGGTGGTTACATGGTGTATTGGTCACCTGCTTGAGCAGGCGCAGCCGGATGTCTACGACAGCCGCTACGCCCGCTGGAACCTGAACGATCTGCCCATCGTGCCTGAAAAATGGCGCCTGCAGCCCCGACCTTCGGTGACCAAACAGCTCAACGTGATCAAGCGCTTCCTGCATGAAGCCGATGAAATCGTGCACGCGGGTGACCCGGACAGGGAAGGACAGCTGCTGGTGGATGAGGTGCTGGACTATCTGGAGCTCGCGCCGGAAAAGCGTCAGCAGGTGCAGCGCTGCCTGATCAACGACCTCAACCCGCAGGCGGTGGAGCGTGCGATCTCGCGCCTGCGCGCCAACAGCGAATTTATCCCGCTGTGCGTCTCGGCATTAGCCCGCGCCCGCGCGGACTGGCTGTACGGTATCAACATGACCCGTGCCTACACCATCCTCGGGCGCAACGCGGGCTATCAGGGCGTGCTCTCCGTGGGGCGCGTGCAGACGCCGGTGCTGGGGCTGGTCGTGCGTCGCGATGAAGAGATTGAAAACTTCGTCGCCAAAGATTTCTTTGAGGTGAAAGCGCATATCGTCACGCCTGAAGACGAGCGTTTTACCGCCGTCTGGCAGCCGAGCGATGCCTGCGAATCGTATCAGGATGAAGAGGGGCGTCTGCTGCACCGTCCGCTGGCGGAGCACGTGGTTAACCGCATTACCGGACAGCCCGCTATCGTCACCAGCTATAACGATAAACGGGAATCAGAACCCGCGCCTCTGCCGTTCTCGCTGTCGGCCCTGCAGATTGAGGCCGCGAAGCGCTTTGGCCTCAGCGCGCAGAACGTGCTGGATATCTGCCAGAAGCTCTATGAAACCCACAAGCTGATCACCTATCCGCGTTCGGACAGCCGCTATCTGCCGGAAGAGCACTTTGCCGGTCGTCATTCGGTGATGAACGCCATCAGCGTGCACGCGCCGGATCTGCTCCCGCAGCCGGCGGTGAATCCGGATACCCATAACCGCTGCTGGGACGACAAAAAGGTGGACGCCCACCACGCGATTATCCCGACGGCGCGCGCCAGCAGCGTCAACCTGACGGATAACGAAGCGAAGGTCTACAACCTGATCGCCCGTCAGTACCTGATGCAGTTCTGCCCGGACGCGGTGTTCCGCAAATGCGTGATCGAGCTGGAAATCGCGAAAGGAAAGTTTATCGCCAAAGCCCGTTTCCTCGCGGAAGCAGGCTGGCGTACCCTGCTGGGGAACAAAGAGCGTGACGAGGAGAACGACGGCACGCCGCTGCCCGTCGTCGCTAAAGACGATGAGCTGCTGTGTGAAAAAGGGGAAGTGGTGGAACGCCAGACCCAGCCGCCGCGCCATTTCACCGATGCGACGCTGCTGTCGGCGATGACCGGGATCGCCCGGTTCGTGCAGGATAAAGATCTGAAGAAGATCCTGCGCGCCACCGACGGTCTGGGTACGGAAGCGACGCGAGCGGGGATCATCGAGCTGCTCTTTAAGCGCGGTTTTCTTGAGAAGAAGGGGCGCTATATCCATTCGACCGAGCCGGGACGCGCGCTGATTCATTCCCTGCCGGAGCTGGCCGCCAGGCCGGACATGACCGCGCACTGGGAATCGGTGCTGACGCAGATCAGCGAGAAGCAGTGTCGCTATCAGGACTTTATGCAGCCGCTGGTCGGGACGCTTTACCAGCTGATCGATCAGGCGCGCAGCACGCCGGTGAAAACGTTCAGAGGGATGGTTGCACCCGGTGGTGGCGCGAAGAAACCGTTTAAAAAGAAAAAGAGCGCGGCCTGATACACCCGGCCGCACGCTATAAACCTTAAATCACACCCTGCCCAATCATCGCATCCGCCACCTTCACGAATCCGGCGATATTCGCCCCGCGCACGTAGTTGGTTTGCGATGCCTCGCCGCCGTACTCCACGCAGGCATGGTGAATATCCAGCATGATGTGATGCAGGCGGGCATCCACTTTTTCCGCCTTCCAGCCGAGACGCGCGGCGTTTTGCGCCATCTCCAGGCCGGATGTCGCCACGCCACCCGCGTTGGCGGCCTTGCCCGGTGCAAACAGTACGCCCGCTTCCTGGAACAGATCCGTCGCTTCGATAGTGGTCGGCATGTTCGCCCCTTCGGCTACCGCCTTCACGCCATTGTTAATCAGCGTACGCGCGGCGTCCACGTCCAGCTCATTCTGAGTGGCGCACGGCAAGGCGATATCCACCGGCACGCCCCACGGCTGTTTGCCTTCAAGATAGGTCAAGCCAAACTCCCGGGCGTAATCCGCCACGCGTCCATCGCGGCTAGCTTTGATTTCACACAGGCGAGCCAGCTTCTCTGCCGTGAAGCCCGCTTCATCCACCACCGTTCCGCTGGAATCAGAGGCGGTCACTACGCGAGCGCCAAACTGCATCGCTTTCTCAATCGCGTACTGCGCCACGTTACCGGAGCCGGACACCGCGACGCGCATGCCTTCAAAGCCTAAACCGTGGCGCTTGAGCATGGCCTCGGTGAAGTAAACCAGGCCGTACCCGGTCGCTTCCGGGCGGATCAGGCTCCCGCCAAACGACAGCCCCTTACCGGTAAAGACGCAGGCGCTGTTGTTGGAGAGCTTTTTCATCATCCCGGCCATAAAGCCCACTTCACGTCCGCCGACGCCGATATCACCGGCAGGCACGTCGGTATCAGGACCAAGATGGCGATAGAGTTCGGTCATCAGCGCCTGGCAGAAACGCATGATTTCACCTTCGCTTTTGCCTTTCGGGTCGAAATCGCTGCCGCCTTTCCCGCCGCCCATGGGCAGCGTGGTGAGGGCGTTTTTAAAGGTCTGCTCGAAGCCGAGGAATTTCAGAATCGACAGGTTCACGGACGGATGGAAACGCATGCCGCCCTTAAACGGGCCGATGGCCGAGTTGAACTGTACGCGCCACGCGCGGTTAACCTGCACCTGATTGCGATCGTCAACCCACGTCACGCGGAACTGGATCACGCGCTCTGGCTCGACCAGGCGTTCGAGCAAAGACATCTGGCGATAGCGCGGGTTTTGTTCAAGGAAGGGCCACAGGGTGGTCATCACTTCACGCACGGCCTGCGCGAACTCGCTTTGGTGCGGGTCGCGCTGCTGAACGTGGGCAAGGAAACTTTCCAGAGAGCGTGTCTGATCCATAGATATAAGAACCTCTTATAATAATGTTTGTATATGACTTATGCGATTTGTGTTGTTTTTTTGACTATACCACCCGTACTGCTTTGTCTGGCAAGCAGAAATTTAGGGCGAAAGGGAAATTAATGAGAGCGCGGGCGTCATAACCAAAAGCGATGACGAGATAAATTAAAGGTTCCGCGCGGGTTTACCGTTATAGTCATTATCAAGGGAACAACAGGAAGATGTGTCTATGAAACGTTATCTATTAACCGCGTTATGTCTGATCTTCACCGCTGGCGCGCAGGCTGACCGCATTCGTCCGGACGTGGAAGTGAATGTGCCGCCGGAAGTGTTTAGCTCCAGCGGCCAGAATCAAACGGTGCAGCCCTGTAATCAGTGCTGCATCTATCAGAATCAGAACTACTCGGAAGGCGCCGTGGTGAAAGCGGACGGCATTCTGCTGCAGTGCCAGCGCGACGAGCGCGCCATCAGCACGAACCCGCTGGTCTGGCGTCGCGTAAAACAATAAACGCTTCCAGCAGGGGAATATCCGCGGGGGCTAAGGCGTAGCCGAACGCCTCTTCCGGCGTACACCACGCCAGCGCGCTGTGGTAGTGCGCCGTGAGCGCACCGCTAAACGCAGGAACGTGCCAGGCATGCAGGTTGATTAACCGCTGCGAGACCTCGCGCTGGTGGCTTGCCACGTATTGCGCGGGCAGCGCTTCAATACCCAACTCTTCACGCAGCTCGCGGATAAGCGCCTCGGGCTGGGTTTCACCCGCCTCGACTTTGCCGCCTGCAAATTCCCACATGCCCGGCTGGTCGGCGTGGGCAGGGCGCTGTGCCAGTAAAATTTTGTCGTCTTTTTCGATGATGGCGGCAACGACATCGAGTGTTTTCAGCATGGTCGTCAATAATTGATGGCGAAAAAAGACATATTATCGTGCCCTTTCTCAGAGTCCAGCTATCAGGAGAAGCAGGTGAAAGAGACTACCGCCTGGGTTGCCCCTATCGAATCCCTTCCCGCCAGCCTTAAACCCATTGCCGTGATGCAAAAAAAGCATTTTGGCACCGTGCTAAATCCCACGCGCTGGTGGGGGCGCATGCCGCGTCTGTTCTGGCTGGTGGCGCTGTTCGTCGGTTTTCTGGAGCGTCGTCGCGCGCGCCTGACGCCCGTTCTGCGTTCGCTGCTCATGACGCGGGTATCCCAGCTCTGCCATTGCGCTTTCTGTATTGATGCCAACAGCCTGCGGCTGGCCGAGCGCAGCGGGGCGCTGGATAAGGTGCAGGCCGTGAGCGACTGGCAGGATTCAGCCTTGTTCACGGAGCAGGAGCGCGCGGCGCTGGCCTACGCCGAGGCGGTGACCGCCACGCCGCCCCGGGCGGATGAGGCCATCAGAGCGGCGCTGAAGCGCCACTTTACGGATGACGCCATCACCGAGATGACGGCGCTCATTGCCTTTCAGAATCTCTCCGCCCGCTTTAACGCCGCGCTGGATATTCCGGCGCAGGGGCTGTGCGCCACAGTTAACGAGACGCCTCATGCTTGACCGCCATCTTCACCCGCGGATAAAACCCGCTCTGAATCGTCTGGTTTCCGTGCTGGACAGGCAGGGCATTACGCCCGACGGATTAACCCTTACCGGGTTTGCGATTGGCGTGCTGGCGCTGCCGTTTCTGGCCCTCGGCTGGTATCCGGCGGCGCTGGTCGCCATCGTGCTTAACCGCCTGCTGGATGGGCTGGACGGGGCGCTGGCGCGCCGCAGAGGGCTGAGCGATGCGGGGGGATTTCTCGATATCGCGCTCGATTTTCTTTTCTACGCCCTGGTGCCGTTTGGCTTTACG
The DNA here is from genome assembly GCF_004006055.1 of Enterobacter sp. N18-03635. Taxonomy (NCBI): domain Bacteria; kingdom Pseudomonadati; phylum Pseudomonadota; class Gammaproteobacteria; order Enterobacterales; family Enterobacteriaceae; genus Enterobacter; species Enterobacter sp. N18-03635. Next base: position 1,802,287 of record NZ_CP034769.1, read on the forward strand.
CTGGCTGCTCCGGCAGAGAATGCGCTGGCGGCTGCCTGGCTGCTGTTTGCGTTTATCGGGACCGGCAGCAGTTTTCTGGCGTTTGCGGCGCTGGCCGCAAAGCACGACATCGACAACCCCGGCTATGCGCACAAGTCGTTTTATTACATCGGTGGGTTAACGGAAGGGACGGAGACCATCGCGCTGTTCGTGCTGTGCTGCCTCTTCCCGGCGCACTTTACGCTGTTCGCGTGGGTATTCGGCGCGCTGTGCTGGCTGACCACCACAACGCGCGTCTGGAGCGGCTATGTGACGCTGAAGTCACTCAACCCTTAGAGAGCGCTCTCTGGACCGCGCTCTCCGCTGGTGACCGGGTTCTGCGGGTGACTGCTCCATTCGTACCAGCCGCCGTCATAGACGGCGACATTCTTCCAGCCCATCGCCCGGGCGTACATAAAGGTTTCGGACGCCCGCCAGCCGGTGCCGCAGTAAAACGCGACGTGCTGTTCCGGCAGAATATTCCAGCGCTTCCACTGGGCGGCGATATCGTCCGCGCTGCGCATGGTGCCATCCGGGTTATGGAAATCCTCCATGTGGGTCGCATCGCTGCCCGCGTGGCCCCAGCGGGCACCGGCAATTTCACCTTTTGGTTTGATGTAGCTGTAGCCGCTGGTTTCGCCGATGAACTCCGGCCACGAGCGAATGCTGACCAGGGAGGCATCCTGACGGTGCAGCATGCCGCGCGCCTGTTCCATATCCACCATCAGCTGCGGCTGGCCGGGGATCGGCGCGCCAAAATCGGGGGCGGGTTTGACGGGGCCGGGCACTCCGCCCTGTACCAGCAGTCCCGAATCAGACCATGCCTTCCAGCCGCCGTCCAGAAGACGTACATCTTTCACGCCGGCGTAGAGCATTATCTGGGCCACACGGGCGGCGGCGTAAACGTCGCGACCATACAGAATAACGGTAGTATCATGGCGGATCCCGTGTTTCTCCAGCATCGCTTTCAGCTTGTCGTCAGAGACTTTATTCCACAGCGGTTCGCTTTCAACCTCGTTAGTATCGATGTAGCCCGCCCCGGGAATATGGCCGAGCAGATAAAATTTAGGCGCCCCCCAGCCGGCTTCTATAATCTTCCAGTCGGCTGATGGTGCCGCGGTGATACGTTCCCCTTGTTGCAGGCGATGGATCCACTCCGGGTAAACCAGCTGTTCAAAGTGCGGCAGACGCTGAAGACGGCCGGGGGTCTGCAGAGCATCGCTGAGCAGCGAAACGTGGCGATATCCTGCTTTCTCCAGACGGGCTTTCACCGCCTGGTTATCCCTATCGTCACCGTACAGAGCGATGGCCGTCGTAGGGGTCAACTGATGCTGTTTTGCCCAAAGCGCAAGCTGCTCGTCGCTCATGCTGTCAAGCCAGGCGGCAGCCAGGTTGATTGCGGCGGGTTCATGCCCGGAAGGCGCGCGAAAAGTCTGTGGCCAGCCGTTATAGAAGGCGCTGGGCCGGGTATCGACAGGCGTGCCGTGCTGCGCCTGAAGCTGAGACAGCGTCATCGCGTTGGGCATATCAGCCGCCAGAGAGGAAAAGGACGCGAGGCCGCAGAGCAGAGCCAGCGCGGTCAGTTGAGAAACACGTTTCATCGAATAACCTGACGTCAATAAAAGAGGGGGGCATTGTCGTCTCTCCCGAAACGGAAAACATTGCGTTAGCACATTATTGCCAGCGAGAAATCTCAATCAGCTTGCCGCCGGGTGGAATATCGTCCTCATCGTGCGTGACCAGCACCACCGGGATATTGCGCGAGCGGACGGCGTCAAAAACCCATGCCCGAAACGAGGCCCGCAACGCTTTATCGAGGCGGCTGAACGGTTCATCCAGCAGCAGCGCCTGCGGCTCCGCGAGCAGGGCGCGCAGCAGGCTCACCCGGGCGCGCTCCCCGCCGGAAAGGGTGGCCGGGTCGCTGGCGTAATGACCGCTCAGCCCCGCGGAATTCAGAGCCTGCTCGACCGCTTCCCGACGCGCGCGTCCGGTGATGCGCTCGGGCAGCGCCAGCAGCAAATTCTGCCCGACGCTGAACTGTTCGAACAGCAGCGCGTCCTGAAAGAGAATACCCAGCCCGCGGGATTCCACGGGGAGACCGTCGCAGCGACGCGCGTCCAGCCACAGTTCGCCCCGCGCCTGGAAATCGTCTGACAGCGCGCCGACCATCCAGGCAAAAAGGGTCGATTTGCCGCTGCCGGACGGCCCCATCAGGGTGACGATCTCCCCGCGGGGCACGCAAAAACTAACCTCGCGGAAAAGCGGTTCGATGGTGAGATTGTTTACCTTCAGCATTAACGTAATCCTTGTCGATAGCGGCCCACGAGCTGGGATAGCAGGGCAGCAAGACCAAACACCGTGCCCGTGACCAGCAGTAGTCCCAGCGCCCGGTTAGCGAGGATCGGGATGCTGCCCCCGCTGCTGAGCGCGACGGTTTCGGTGGTAAGGGTGGCGAACCGCCCCGCGCCCAGCCACAGCGTCGGCATGTATTGCGCCATGCTGACGGAAAAACCGGTAGCAAAGGCCAGCAGCGCAGGGCGCACCAGCAGGGGACATTTCAGCAGCAAGAAGATTTTTGCCCGTCGCCAGCCGAGCGTTCTGGCGGTAAGGATAAGCCGGGGATCGATCCGCCGCCAGGCGGGCTGCAGCACCAGCAGCATCCACGGCAACACCCAGAGCAGATGGCTCCAGAGCACGGCGGCGTAGTGCCCGTCGACGCCCAGGTGAAGCGCAATCGCGTACTGGCCGGTGACGAGCGGGAGGGCCGGAAGGGCGAGCGGTAGCCACACCCACAGTGCGCCGCGCTGCGGCCCCCATTCCAGCCAGAGCAAGCCGACGACCAGGGCGATCAGGCCTGAAAGCAGACCGAAGGAAAGGCTGCTTCCCACCGGGCCAACGTCATTCCTTTGCGCCAGCATCAACAGCACCACGGCGCACAGCACGCCGCACGCGGGGAGGAACCCGCTCAGTGCTCGCTCAGGCAGGATGCGCTGAGACCGGGGACGCGTCCCCGCGACTTCCGGAATTGTGCGACGCCATGCCTTCCAGAGGCCGTACCCGAGGGCGGCAAGCGCGGACAGCAGCAGAAGGAGAAGCAGGCACAGCAGCGTCCCTTTTGCCTGCTGATGCGCGTCGCCCTGGCTCAGCCACTGCCAGGCCAGCACGGCCAGGGTAGGCGGGTTGCCGGGCCCGAGAACGATCGCCACATCCACGACCGAGAGCGACCATGCCAGCACCGCCAGCATCACTGCGCCGAGGACTGGCGCGATGGCCGGGAGAATCAGCCAGCTGAGCGTCTGAAAACGCCCGTAGCCAAAGGTTTGCAGGGCGATCTTCTGCTGCGCGAGCCGCTTCTCCGGCAGCACGGCGTAAATCGCCCACAGCACAAACGCGCTCTCTTTGACCGCGAGCGTCAGGCCCAGCCCGGCGCCGTATCGGTCAAACGGCGGCGAACAGACGGTGCAGATCTGATAAAACAGACCGCCCTCGGCAAAAAGCAGTAATGCGCCGGTGGCGAACGCCACATGGGGGATCGCCAGTAGCCACGGCAGGCGGGTAGTGAGACGGCGCCAGCGCTTACCGGGCCATAAAAGGCTGACGAGGAAAAGGGCAATCAGCAACGCCCCCAGCGTGGCGATGAGCGTTGAGACCAGCGTGGCGACGGTCGCCTGCGGGAGTTGCGGATCGTTCACCAGCCGCTGCCAGTTTGTCAACGAAAACGCCGGTGCCAACAGCATGGCGCCTGCGGGCAGGAGCGGTAGATAAATTACCGCCATCGCCAGCCAGACTAGCCCGCTCAGCGGGTGCCGTAACGACGCAGCCATTCCTGCTCCAGCGCGTTCACCCAGTCGGACTGCGGCTCTGCAAGCACCTTCGGCAACCCCTGAGGCGTATGGGCCAGCAGCTGTTTGGCTTCACCTTCGGGCAGCGTTTTGGCATCCAGCACGCTCGGATCGCCCCAGATGGCCGGGTCAGCCTTGCGGATCTGCGCCTGCGGTGACAGCAGGAAATTAGCGACCACTTTTGCACCCGCGCTGGCGCCGGCATTGGCCGGAATCGCCACAAAATGGACGTTACCTAGCATCCCACTCTGGAAACCAAAGCTGTAGCTGTCGGCAGGCAGTTCGCCGCTCGCTATTTTTTGCTGACCATGGGCCGGGTTAAAGGTCAGCGACAGGTTCAGACTGCCGCTGGCAAGCAGGGCATCCATCCGTGCAGGGGAAGGGGGGAAATCTTTTCCTTCGCGCCACAGCAGCGGGTGGAGTTTGTCCAGATAATCCCAGAGCGGTGCCGTCACCTCGGCAAAGGTGCTATCGGGGGCCTTTTGCAGCGCGTCCGGGTGAGCGGTCAGCATCAGCAGCAGCTGCTCAAGAAATGCCGTGCCGGTAAAATCGGGCGGGCGCGGATAGCTGATCTTGCCGGGGTGCTGCTGCGCGTAAGCCAGCAGCGCCTGAGGATCCACAGGCGGCGTCGGCATGCTGGCCTTGCGGGCGATAAAGGTCAGCTGCGCGCCGCCCCATGGCGACTCCGCCCCGTCGGTTGGGACGGCAAAATCTTCCGTGACCGGTTTGCGGGTATCAACATAGCGCCAGTTTGGCAGCGTCTGCGCCCATCCGGTTTGCAGCAGGTTCGCCTCTTTCAGCGTGCGGAAGTTTTCGCCGTTAATCCACAGCAGGTCAACCGAGCCGTTGGTCTTACGCCCCGCGGCGGCTTCGGTCTGAATACGTTTTACGGCGTCGGCAGCATCCGCCAGCGGGACGATTTTTAGGGTAATGGCATAGTGCGTTTGCATCTCGCCGCTGACCCATTCCAGATAGCGGTTGACCGCCGGATCGCCGCCCCAGGCGTTAAACCAGACGGTCTGGCCTTTAGCCTGTTGCTGAATGGCCTGCCAGCCGTCGGCGGCAAATAGGGGGGCTGCCAGCAGCAGACCGGTCAGAAACGTGCAAAAACGCACACGGCGCATAATGCCTCACTTTTTAGCAGACGGGAGAAAACGGGAAAACAGCCAGCGGGTGACCAGCGGTAATAACCCCAGTAGTGTAAAGGCGAATACCATGCCAGGCGACAAAATATCGCGCAGCGAGGTCACTTTCCCCAGCTCGCGCCCGGCGTTCAGAAAGATAATCGTGGCGGGCAGCATGGCTGTCTGGCTGACCCACCAGTAGCGGCAGACGCCAATGCGGGTCAGCCCCATAAGCAAATTCACCAGGAAAAACGGTAACAGCGGCATCATGCGCAGGGCAAAAAGATAGCCCGCTCCGTCGCGCGCCATGCCAGCGTTTACCGTTTTCATCTGCTGAGCAAACCGCTGCTGAACCCAGTCGCGCAGCAGATAACGGCTTGCGAGCATCGCAAGCGTCGCCCCGAGGGTGGAGGCAAACGAGACCAGCACGGTGCCTTCCCACAGGCTAAACAACGCCCCGCCCAGCAGGGTAAGGATCGCTGCGCCGGGAATCGAGAGGGCGGAGACCGCCACATAGACCGCAAAAAAGATCAGCGCGCTGCGCAGCGGCGCGTGGTCAACATGGGAGAGGAGTGCCTGCTGGTGGGTTTTAATCCCTTCCAGGGAGAGGGTTCCCGGGGAAAGAATGACAAACGTCAGAATAAATGCGCCCAGAAGGGCGCACAGGAAGAGTGTTTTTCGAATGTTCACGCGTCATTACAGCTTGAATTTAGCCCACACCGGCGCGTGGTCAGACGGTTTTTCCATGCTGCGGATGTCGTAGTCGATCCCGGTTTCGATGCAGCGCTCTGCCAGCGGCGAACTGGCCAGCAGCAGGTCGATACGCAGGCCGCGGTTGTCGTCAAAGCCTTTTGAGCGGTAGTCAAACCAGGAGAAGCGATCCTGCGTTTCCGGGTTGGCGTTGCGGAACGTGTCCACCAGGCCCCAGCCCAGCAGGCGCTCCATCCACTCACGCTCTTCCGGCAGGAAGGAGCATTTGCCGGTGCGCAGCCAGCGTTTGCGGTTCTCTTCGCCGATACCGATATCCAGATCCGTCGGGCTAATATTCATATCGCCCATGATCAGCACCGGATTCTCTTTTTTGAGTTCGGTGGTCAGGTAGTCCTGCAGATCCTGATAAAACTTGGCTTTTGCCGGGAATTTTGTTTCATGGTCACGGCTCTCACCCTGCGGGAAATAGCCGTTAATGACCGTGATATTTCCGAGCGCGGAAGGGACTTCCGCCATGATGATGCGGCGCTGCGCTTCTTCACCGTCGCCGGGGAAGCCGCGACGCACGGAAACCGGCGGCGCTTTGGTCAGCAGCGCGACGCCATAGTGACCTTTCTGGCCGTGATAAAAGACGTTGTAGCCGAGTTTCGCCACCTCTTCGAGGGGGAACATGTCGTCGTGAACCTTTGTCTCCTGCAGGCCGATCACATCTGGCTGATGTTGCTCAACGATAGCTTCAAGCTGATGAGGGCGGGCACGCAGGCCGTTGATATTAAAAGAGACAAATTTCATAGTCGCTGCCAGTGCAAGGTGAATAGTGCAAGGATGGTAGCAGAATTTGCGTCAACTGTTACCGGCTTCGGCCAATAACTGCAACAGATAATGCCGGTGGTGCAATATTTGCACCATTCTGACGCGCCTCGCCCTCAAACAGGGCGTAAATGACCGATAAATTTCGCGAGCGATCACAATTCCAGAATTATATTTGGCCTGTGCATACTCTTTCTGATTTTCATGCGGCAAAGCGCCGCTTGTCGTAAAAATATTCACTTTTTATGCACTAAATGTGAATAACTCCATATTGTAACTTATTGATATTCTGTTACCTCAACCCGTTTATGCAATTTTATCGCTGGCTGGCACGAAGGCTGCAATCTACATTCACAGTGCAAACACTCAATTATTTAACATTCAAATAACTTTTTATTTACCGGATGAGGTCGCTATGTCTCTGTCAATTACGCGTGAAAATTTCGATGAATGGATGATGCCGGTTTACGCTCCGGCGGCTTTTATTCCGGTTCGTGGGGAAGGCTCGCGCCTGTGGGATCAGCAGGGTAAAGAGTATATCGACTTTGCAGGTGGGATTGCGGTGAACGCGCTGGGTCATGCGCACCCGGCGCTGCGTCAGGCGCTGAACGATCAGGCGGCGAAGTTCTGGCATACCGGCAACGGCTTCACCAACGAGCCCGCGCTGCGCCTGGCCAAAAAACTGATCGACGCGACGTTTGCGGAGAAGGTCTTTTTCTGTAACTCGGGGGCGGAAGCCAACGAGGCGGCGCTGAAGCTGGCGCGCAAATATGCGCACGATAAATTTGGAACCCACAAGAGCGGTATCGTTGCGTTCAAAAATGCCTTCCACGGACGCACGCTCTTTACCGTCAGCGCAGGCGGGCAGCCTTCCTACTCGCAGGATTTCGCGCCGCTGCCGCCGGATATTCGTCACGGTATTTATAACGATCTGCAGTCCGCCAGCGAGCTGATTAACGACACCACCTGCGCGGTGATCGTCGAGCCGATGCAGGGCGAGGGCGGCGTGCTTCCTGCGCAAAAAGCGTTCCTGCAGGGGCTGCGTGAGCTGTGCGATCGTCACAACGCGGTGCTGATTTTCGACGAAGTGCAGACCGGCGTGGGCCGCACCGGCGAGCTGTATGCCTATATGCACTACGGCGTCACGCCGGACGTGCTGTCGACCGCCAAAGCGCTGGGCGGCGGCTTCCCGATTGGCGCGACGCTGACCACCGATAAATTCGCCAGCGTGATGACCGTCGGCACCCACGGCACCACCTACGGCGGCAACCCGCTGGCCACCGCCGTCGCCGGACAGGTGCTCGACATCATTAACACCCCTGAGGTGCTGAAGGGCGTTAAGCAGCGCCACGACTGGTTTGTTGAGCGTCTGAACGCCATCAACGGCAAAACGGGGCTGTTTAAAGAGATCCGCGGCCTGGGGCTGTTAATCGGCTGCGAGCTCACAGCTGAGTTTGCCGGGAAAGCTAAACTTATTTCACAGGAAGCGGCAAAAGTGGGCGTGATGGTGCTGATTGCCGGTGCCAACGTAGTGCGTTTTGCTCCCGCGCTGATCGTCAGCGAGGAAGAGGTGCAAACCGGTCTGGACCGCTTTGCGCTGGCGTGTGAAAAAGTGAAATCCGGGGTGTCATCATGATGGTCATCCGTCCCGTTGAGCGCGGCGATCTCGCCGGGCTCATGCAGCTTGCCGGTAAGACGGGAGGCGGGCTGACCTCGCTTCCTGCCGATGAAAAAACGCTGTCGGCGCGCATTGAGCGCGCCCTGCAAACCTGGCAGGGGACGTTGCCAAAAAGCGAACAGGGGTATGTGTTCGTGCTGGAAGACACCGACACGGGGACCGTAGCCGGGATCTGCGCCATTGAAGTGGCCGTCGGGCTTAACGACCCGTGGTACAACTACCGCGTGGGTACCATGGTTCACGCCTCGAAAGAGCTGAACGTCTATAACGCGCTGCCCACGCTGTTTCTCTGCAATGACCACACGGGCGCCAGCGAGCTTTGCACGCTGTTCCTCGATCCTGCGTGGCGCAAAGAGGGCAACGGCTATCTGCTCTCCAAATCGCGCTTTATGTTTATGGCCGCCTTCCGCGATCGCTTTAACGAAAAAGTGGTTGCGGAGATGCGCGGCGTGATCGACGACACCGGCTACTCGCCGTTCTGGGAGAGCCTGGGCGAGCGCTTCTTCTCAATGGAGTTCAGCCGGGCGGACTATCTCTGCGGCACCGGCCAGAAAGCCTTTATTGCCGAACTGATGCCGAAGCATCCTATCTATACCCATTTCCTCAGCCCGGAAGCGCAGGCGGTGATCGGCGAAGTGCATCCGCAAACCGCACCCGCCCGCGCGGTGCTGGAGAAAGAAGGCTTCCGCTACCGCAACTATGTCGACATCTTTGACGGCGGGCCTACGCTTGAGTGCGATATCGACCGCGTGCGCGCGATCCGTAAGAGCCGGCTGGTTGAGGTCTCTGAAGGCCAGCCCGCGCCGGGCGACTGGCCGGCGTGCCTGGTGGCGAACGAAAATTATGCCAACTTCCGCGCCATGCTGGTGCGGACCAACCCGAAATGTGAACGTCTGGTGCTGACGGCTGCAGAACTGGATGCCCTGAAATGTAACGCCGGCGATAAGGTTCGCCTGGTGCGTCTCTGCCCTGAGGAGAAAACAGCATGACATTATGGATTAACGGTGACTGGATCACGGGCGAAGGCGAACAGCGCGTAAAGACTAATCCGGTAGGAAAAGAGGTGCTCTGGAAGGGGCATGACGCCAGCATCGGGCAGGTAGAACAAGCCTGCCGCGCCGCCCGCCGCGCGTTTCCGGCGTGGGCAAAACAGCCTTTCGCCGTGCGCCAGGAAATTGTTGAAAAGTTTGCCGGGCTGCTGGAGGCAAACAAGGCCGAACTGACGCGCATCATCGCGTCTGAAACCAGTAAACCGCGCTGGGAAGCGACAACCGAAGTGACGGCGATGATCAACAAAATCGCCATTTCGGTGAAGGCGTACCACACCCGTACCGGCGAACAGCACACCGACATGCCGGACGGCGCGGCCACGCTGCGCCACCGTCCGCACGGCGTGCTGGCGGTGTTTGGTCCGTACAACTTCCCGGGGCATCTGCCGAATGGGCACATTGTGCCCGCGCTGCTGGCGGGCAATACCGTCATCTTCAAACCGAGCGAGCTCACGCCATTAACCGGCGAAGCGGTGGTTAAGCTGTGGGAACAGGCAGGCCTGCCGCCGGGCGTGCTGAACCTGGTGCAGGGCGGACGGGAAACCGGTCAGGCGCTGAGCGCGCTGAGCGATATCGACGGCCTGCTGTTTACCGGCAGCGCCGGGACGGGCTATCAGCTGCACCGCCAGCTGGCTGGGCAGCCGGAAAAAATTCTGGCGCTGGAGATGGGGGGCAATAACCCGCTGATAGTGGAAGACCCTGACGATATCGACGCCGCGGTGCACCTGACTATTCAGTCCGCCTTTATAACCGCCGGACAGCGCTGCACCTGTGCCCGCCGTCTGCTGGTGAAAAGAGGTGCGCAGGGTGATGCTTTCCTGAAACGTCTTGTAGAGGTAAGCGCGCGCCTGGTGCCAGCCGCGTGGGATGCCGATCCGCAGCCGTTTATCGGCGGACTGATTTCCGAACAGGCCGCGCTGAACGTGCTGAAGGCCTGGCAGGACCACGTCGCGCGCGGCGCGAAAACCCTGCTGGAGCCGAAGCTGGTTCAGCCAGGAACCTCGCTGCTGACGCCGGGCATCGTAGAGATGAGTGGCGCGAGCAACGTCCCGGATGAAGAGGTCTTTGGTCCGCTGCTGTGCGTCTGGCGTTACGACGATTTTGATGCGGCGATTGCGATGGCGAATAACACCCGCTACGGCCTGTCGAGCGGGCTGATTTCGCCTCATCGCGAGAAGTTTGATCGACTGCTGCTGGAAGCGCGCGCCGGGATCGTGAACTGGAATAAACCGCTGACCGGGGCCGCGAGCACCGCGCCGTTCGGCGGCGTGGGCGCATCGGGCAACCATCGCGCCAGCGCGTGGTATGCCGCCGATTACTGTGCCTGGCCGATGGCGAGCCTGGAAACCCCGGCGCTGACGCTGCCGGAGACGCTTAATCCGGGGCTGGACTTTACCGGAGGGGATCGCCATGAAAGCGCGTGAAGTCAACTTTGACGGGCTGGTGGGGCTGACGCACCACTACGCCGGTCTCTCTTTTGGTAATGAAGCCTCCACGAAGCACCGCTTTCAGGTTTCCAACCCGAAGCTGGCGGCGAAGCAGGGGCTGCTTAAGATGAAAGCGCTGGCGGATGCCGGTTTCCCGCAGGCGGTGATCCCGCCGCAGGAGCGTCCGAACGTGGCGGTGCTGCGTCAGCTCGGCTTTAGCGGCACCGATGAGCAGGTGGTTGAAAAAGCGGGTACGCAGACGCCGCACCTGCTCTCGGCGGCAAGCTCGGCCTCTTCGATGTGGGTCGCCAACGCGGCAACCGTCGCGCCGTCAGCCGATACGCTGGATGGCAAAGTCCACCTGACGGTGGCGAACCTGAATAACAAGTTTCACCGCGCCACCGAAGCGGAAACCACCGAGCGCGTGCTGCGCGCCATTTTCAACCAGGACGCCCTTTTTGCGGTGCATCAGGCCCTGCCGCAGGTGGCGATGTTTGGCGACGAAGGCGCGGCCAACCATAACCGCCTGGGGGGCGATTATGGTGACCCGGGCCTGCAGCTGTTTATCTACGGGCGAGAAGAGGGGGGCCACGCCGCGCCAACCCGTTACCCTGCGCGTCAGACGCTGGCGGCCAGCCAGGCGGTTGCCCGCCTGAATCAGGTCAATCCTTCCCAGGTGGTTTTTGCCCAGCAAAACCCGCATGTGATTGACCAGGGCGTATTCCATAACGACGTGATCGCCGTTTCTAACCGCCAGGTGCTGTTCTGCCACGAGCAGGCGTTTGCCCATCAGGAAAAGCTGCTCGCCACGCTGCATGAGCGCGTGCGTGGCTTCACGCCAATCCAGGTGCCAACGGCGGCGGTAAGCGTGCAGGACGCGGTCGAAACGTATCTGTTCAATAGCCAGCTGCTCAGCCGCGATGACGGCAGCATGATGCTGGTTCTGCCGCAGGAGTCCCGGGATCATCAGGGCGTGTGGCGCTACCTGACCGAGCTGGTGAAGGCCGATAACCCGATTGACGAACTGCGCGTGTTTGACCTGCGTGAAAGTATGGCCAACGGCGGTGGTCCAGCCTGTTTACGTCTGCGCGTGGTCTTGACTCAGGCCGAAATGCAGGCGGTTAACCCGGCGGTCATGATGAACGATACGCTCTTTACGCGCCTGAATGACTGGGTCGATCGCTACTATCGCGACCGTCTAACGCAGGCCGATCTGGTTGACCCGCAGCTTCTGCGCGAAGGTCGCGAGGCGCTGGACGCGTTGTCGACAATCCTGCAGCTGGGATCGGTTTATCCGTTCCAGCGCTAAAGGAGTGGGTATGGAAAATTTACTGGCGCTGACCCTGGCCGATGAAACGCCGGAACAGAAAGAGGGGGATGGCCCCTCATTTCGCTGGCGGTGGCTGGGGCGCGGGGTGCTTGAGCTGACGCCGACAGCAAAGAGCGATCTCTCGCTGCTGCTTTCAACGGGCATTCACGGGAATGAAACGGCGCCCGTTGAGATTGTCGATCTGCTGCTGCGCGCGCTGTATCGCAATGAAATTGCCCTGAAGTGCCGCGTGCTGGTGGTGCTCGGCAATCCCCCTGCGCTGGCGCAAAACAAGCGGTATCTGGTGAGCGACATTAACCGCATGTTCGGCGGGCGCTGGTCGCAGTTTCCGCAGAGTGACGAAACGGCGCGGGCACAGTGGCTGGAGAACGTGGTGACCGCGTTCTTTGCCGCTGCGGGTCCCGTGCGCTGGCATCTGGATCTGCATACGGCCATCCGCGCGTCCTACCATGTCCGCTTTGGCGTTCTGCCGCAGCGCAATCAGCCGTGGGAGGAAGATTTCCTGAGCTGGCTGGGAGACGCCGGGCTGGAGGCGCTGGTGTTTCACCAGTCGCCGGGCGGAACCTTTACGCACTTCACCTGTGAGCACTTTGGCGCGTTGTCCTGTACGCTGGAGCTGGGGAAAGCGCTGCCGTTTGGGCAAAACGATCTCACCCGCTTTGCGCCAACGCATCTCGCCCTTCGGGCGCTGCTGGGCGGAACGGCTCTCGAGCATACGCATCTGCCCGTCGAGCGGTATCGGGTCGTACAGCAGATCACGCGCCGCAGCGACGCCTTCCTGCTCCATATGGCCGCGCATACTCTAAACTTCACGCCGTTTCGCAAAGGGGCGCTGCTGGCCGAGGATGGCGAGGAGCGTTACGAGGTGCAGAAAACCACCGAGTATGTTTTATTCCCTAACCCGAGCGTGGCGTTTGGCCTGCGTGCCGGACTGATGCTGGAAAAAATATCCTGAACCTTTCCCCTCTCTTCATCCGGGAGGGGAACTAAAATACCTTTTCTTAACAATTAAAGCGCCGGTGCCTGTTTTGCAGAATATTCCTGGTGAATTGCTTTATTATTCATCTTCACTCCGTTATACTTCTGCTAAATCGCTTTTAAATCATCGTATTAAATATTTTTCGTTGCAACTCTCCACGCTTTATCCTTATTTCCTCCACATTTGGCGAAAATTTGTTTTTTACACTTTCATTGTTTTACCGTTGCTCTGACTAATTGACGATAAACCCCGTAAAGTTAATCTCGTCAACACGGCATAGCGCCGAAGAATAACTGAAAGAAAGGAAATAAATTATGCGTAAGTTTACTGCACTGTTTGTTGCTTCTACCCTGGCTCTGGGCGCTACCAGCATGGCGTTCGCCGCAGATACTGCGACCACTGCACCTGCCGCGCCTGCTGAAGGCAAAATGATGATGCATCATAAAGGTCCGGGTATGCACAACGAGATGATGATGTTCAAGGATCTCAACCTGACGGATGCGCAGAAGCAGCAGATCCGCGATATCAGAAAAGGCGAACGCGACCAGATGAAACGTCCACCGCTTGAAGAGCGTCGTGCGATGCATGACATCATCGCCAGCGACAGCTTCGATAAGGCGAAAGCCGAAGCGCAGATCGACAAAATGGCCGAGCAGCACAAAGCCCGCATGCTGGCTCACATGGAAACCCAGAACAAGATCTACAACATTCTGACCCCGGAACAGAAAAAACAATTTAATGCGAATTTTGAGAAGCGTCTGACAGAACGTCCGGCGATGGAAGGTAAAATGCCAGCACCAACCGAATAATCGGTTCACTCTCTTAAGACCGCCGGGATCCTGTCCACAAAAGCGCAATCGCTGTGGACAGGACCGGCGGTTTTTCTTTCTTGCCCTCTTGCCTGCCGCCGCCAGCGCGGTATGCTCCTGTAGTCGCATTAGAGAATGTTTGTAGAGTCATGGCGTTAGAATTTTTATTAACGTTCCGCTAAGGCCTGCCCGCTCTGCTGCCGATACTGTTTCTGTGAATACCCAACGATAACAAACAAGACAGCAACGATAGCGATATCCTTGCCCTGGCACGGGTTGTGCCATTCAGGAGTGGTGATGGAGTTCTTTGATATCCGTAAGATGCCGGTCAGCCTCTGGCGCAATGGTGCGGGTGAAACGCGTGAGATTTGTTGTTTCCCTCCCGCGACGCGGGATTTTCAATGGCGAGCCAGTATCGCGACTATTGCCAGCAACGGCGAATTTTCCTCGTTTCCCGGCGTCGACCGGGTGATCACGTTACTTGAAGGAGGGGAGGTGACGCTGGATGCCGGTCAGGCATTCTTCCATACCCTCAAGCACCATCAGCCCTACAGCTTTGCCGGCGATCTGCCGGTGAAAGCGCTGCTGTCCGATGGGCGGATGGCGATGGACTTCAACATCATGACCCGGCGCGACTGCTGCCGGGCGAAGGTGCGCGTGGCTGACCGTACCTTTACCACCTTTGGCTCACGCGGGGGCGTGGTGTTTGTGTTAAGCGGGGCGTGGCAGCTGGGTGATAAATTGCTGACGGCCGATCAGGGCGCCAGCTGGGAGGAGGGTACCCATACGCTGCGTCTGCTGGAAGCTCAGGGCACCTTATTGTTCAGCGAAATCACGTGGCTGCCAGGCCATTGAGTTCAATGATCTCAAACTTACCGGCCAGGACAGGTTTACAGAGAATTTTGTAGCCATCGTGGTCAAATCCAGCGGGCGTGCGCAGCAGGGTTGCCGCGTCGTTGATGTCGTCCACAGCGCCCAGCCAGAGCCAGTTATTGACGATGTGATACTGGGTCATCGCGTCACCCACTTCTTTTAGCGCAACGGCGCTTTCCCAGGGCCAGCACTTCACGCTGATGGCCCCCAGACCGGAGAGGAGCCGGGCGTGGTGCGCCTCAACGCTCTCTTTCCCGCAGCAGGCACCGGCGCAGCGCTTCAGCGCGGATCGGAAACAGGCGCGTCCGCGGGTGGTTGCCTCCAGACCTAAAAGGCTGTAGCAAAGCTGCAGCTCGTCTGCCAGCGTCTGCAGCGCCTGGAGCGCGGCGCGTTTATTGGCGAACAGCCCATAGAGATTGGGGGCATGTGAAAAATCGACCTCGCGCGCATAGACGACCTGCGGCTTGCCATCGTTGATCTGCAGGGAGCAGAGCTGACGGTTGCGGCGCAGGCGCTTGTTGAACAGCGGCTGCTGCTCTTTAATCAAACGCGCTTCCAGCAATAGCGCGCCCATTTCTCCGGCCGTCTGGAACCAGGTAATGCGTCGCGACTGGCGCAGCATGGCGGCCTCGTCCGGCGTACGCAGATGGGATAACACCCGACTGCGAATGTTAACGCTCTTGCCGATGTAGAGCGGCAGCGTGTCGCTTTCGCCGTGAAAGATGTACACGCCCGGCTGTTTAGGCAATGCTTCAAGCCAGGGGCGAAGGTGCTCGGGATATTCGTAGATTGCCGCCGCTTCAAACTCAAGACGCGGGGCGGATTGACGCCTGCTCACATACTGCTCCATATACTGTTCAGCTATACAGTGTAGCAGGAGTGTGGTGGTTAAAAAAGAGCCGGGTGGCGGCGACGCCTTACCCGGCCTACTAAACGGGGTTACCGTTTTGCTTTATTTTTTCCAGAAGTCGTCAAACACCGTAATGGGCGTGTGGCGCTTGTGCTCGGTTTTCAGATACCAGCCTTCGATGATTTTCGCGGTACGTTCATCCAGCTTTTTGCCTTCCAGATAATCATCAATGTTGTCATAGGTGACGCCAAGCGCTGCTTCATCCGGCAGGGAAGGGCGATCGTCCTCCAGATCGGCTGTCGGCGCTTTCTTATACAGATGCTCAGGACAGCCCAGCGCGGCAAGCAGCTGCTTGCCCTGACGCTTGTTCAGGCGGAAGATCGGGTTAATGTCGGTGCCGCCGTCGCCGTACTTGGTGAAGAAGCCGGTGATCGCTTCGGCCGCATGGTCGGTGCCGACCACGACGCCTTTGGTCATCCCGGCGATGCTGTACTGTGCTTTCATACGTTCGCGGGCTTTCTCGTTGCCGCGGACAAAATCGCTCAGCTCAATGCCCGCTTCGCGAAGCGCCTGCTCGCTTGCCAGCACCGAGCCCTTAATATTCACGGTGAGCACGCGGTCAGGCTGAATGAAGGCAATGGCATCCTGGCAATCCTGCTCGTCCGCCTGTACGCCGTAAGGAAGGCGCACAGCGATAAACTGCAGCGTCTCATCGCCCGTCTCTTCGCGAAGCTCTGAAATCGCCATCTGGCAGAGTTTACCGGTCAGGGTAGAGTCCTGGCCGCCGCTGATGCCCAGCACCAGGGATTTCAGGAAAGCGTTCTTTTTTAAATACGATTTTAAAAAATCCACGCTGCGGCGGATCTCTTCATGTGCATCTACCGTAGGCTTCGCGCCCAGTGCCTGAATAATCTCTTGTTGCAGAGCCATCACGCCCTCCATATGCAGTACATAAACAGAATGTGTTAGCTGTTAAAACTAACCCTTTGGGCGAGAAACGACAAGGATCACAGTTTCGAGTGCGCTAATTTGCGCCGATTTAGCAGCTTATCGTTGTTTTATTAGAATTTTCCGAAATTCGTCTGGCGTAACTCACAAAGTTGAACAATAGTACTTTTTATCCCATGCTTAGATAACACGCTGATAAACAAGAGGACGGAATATGAACAAGAACGTAGCAGGAATTCTTAGCGCAGCGGCGGTACTGACTATGCTGGCAGGGTGTACGGCTTACGATCGCACTAAGGATCAGTTTACGCAGCCCGTAGTAAAAGACGTTAAAAAAGGGATGACCCGTTCGCAGGTGGCTGCGATTGCCGGTAAACCTTCTTCTGAAGTGACCATGATTCATGCGAAAGGGACCTGCCAGACCTATATCCTGGGTCAACGTGATGGTAAGGCAGAAACCTACTTTGTCGCCCTGGATGATACCGGCCATGTGATTAACTCCGGCTATCAGACCTGTGCTGAATACGATACCGATCCGCAGGCACCTAAGGCGCAGTAACCCTGCTTGCCTGAGGATGTAAAAAACCGGCCCCCAGGGCCGGTTTTTTTATGCATCAGAAAATCTTATTTCTTTGCGCGAATTATTTGCCCGAAATGTGAAGGGAGTCAACAAGCCAGGTCAATGAGAGACAATTTGAGTCTATCCAGAATTATCCCCTGTCTGTACCATTGCGTATACTCACTCCAACGATAAACAACAGTACGCGAGCTACCTGTCTGCTGGGACAGCGAGTCGAGTGATAGCGCGATGGCAGGTAGTCATACAAGAGGGAAATCACGATGGAAAAGAAACATATCTACCTGTTCTGCTCAGCGGGCATGTCAACCTCGCTTCTGGTTTCAAAGATGCGTGCGCAGGCTGAAAAGTATGAAGTCCCTGTGGTGATTGAAGCGTTCCCCGAGACGCTGGCGGGCGAAAAAGGTCAGACAGCCGATGTCGTTTTACTGGGACCGCAAATTGCCTATATGTTGCCCGAAATTCAACGACTGTTACCGAATAAACCGGTCGAAGTGATCGACTCGGGGCTGTACGGCAAAATTGATGGTTTAGGTGTTCTTAAAGCTGCTGTGGCAGCCATTAAAAAAGCTGCTAATTAATTTTTATTTTTCCCGTCAAAGAGTTATTTCACACACAATACGCCGTAACATGCGTTACGGCATTTAAGGGTATTTTCCTATGAGTAAAGTCATCGCTTCACTTGAAAAGGTACTCCTTCCTTTTGCTGTTAAAATAGGAAAGCAGCCTCACGTTAATGCCATCAAAAACGGCTTTATTAAATTAATGCCGTTGACGCTGGCCGGGGCCATGTTCGTTTTAATTAACAACGTTTTTCTGAGCTTTGGTGAAGGTTCCTTCTTTTATTCATTAGGAATTCGGTTAGACGCTTCTACTATTGAAACCCTTAATGGTTTTAAAGCCATCGGCGGCAACGTCTATAACGGTACGTTGGGGATTATGTCGCTGATGGCGCCTTTCTTTATTGGGATGGCACTGGCAGAAGAGCGTAAGGTGGATCCGCTGGCCGCCGGGTTATTATCCGTCGCCGCCTTTATGACCGTAACGCCATACAGCGTGGGTGAAGCCTATGCCGTCGGCGCCAACTGGCTGGGCGGGGCCAACATCATCTCCGGTATTGTTATCGGCCTGGTGGTGGCAGAGATGTTCACCTTTATTATCCGCCGCAACTGGGTTATCCGCCTGCCGGATAGCGTACCGGCTTCTGTTTCTCGTTCATTTTCCGCGTTGATTCCGGGCTTCATTATTCTCTCCATCATGGGGATTATCGCCTGGGCGCTCTCCCACTGGGGCACAAACTTCCACCAGATCATCATGGACTCTATCTCTACGCCGCTGGCGTCGATGGGTGGCGTGGTCGGTTGGGCGTATGTGATTTTCACCTCTCTGCTGTGGTTCTTTGGCGTGCATGGTTCACTGGCACTGGCCGCGCTGGACAGCGGAATTATGACCCCATGGGCACTGGAAAACGTTGCGCTTTACCAACAGTACGGCTCCGTTGACGCGGCGCTGGCAGCGGGTAAAACCTTCCATGTGTGGGCGAAGCCGATGCTTGACTCCTATATCTTCCTGGGCGGTACCGGGGCGACCTTGGGTCTGATCATCGCGGTCTTTATTGTCTCTCGCCGTGCTGACTACCGTCAGGTCGCGAAGCTGGCGCTGCCATCAGGCATCTTCCAGATTAACGAACCGATTCTGTTCGGTCTGCCAATCATCATGAACCCGGTAATGTTCATTCCGTTCATCCTGATTCAGCCGCTGCTGGCCGCTATCACCCTGACGGCGTATTACATGGGCATCATCCCACCGGTCACCAACATTGCGCCGTGGACCATGCCGGCGGGTCTGGGCGCCTTCTTCAACACCAACGGCAGCGTCGCGGCCTTCCTGCTGGCGATATTCAACCTCGGGGTTGCCACCCTGCTGTACATGCCGTTCGTGGCGATTGCCAACAAAGCCGCCACCATCATTGATGAAGAAGAGAGCGAAGAGGATATTGCCCTCTCACTGAAATTCTAAGATTGACCGGCGCGGGGAAACCCGCGCCAGCCACAAGGAGCTTAAACATGTTAGATTTGGATAGTATTGTCGCAGACGAAGCCGTTGAGAACGATCTCGAAGAAGTGGTGATGGGGCTTATCATCAACTCAGGGCAGGCCCGCAGCCTGGCCTATGGCGCACTGAAGCAGGCCAAGCAGGGGGATTTCGCCGCGGCAAAAACCATGATGGAACAGTCCCGCACGGCGCTGAACGAAGCGCATCTGGTGCAAACAAAGCTGATTGAAAGCGATCAGGGCGAAGGAAAGATGAAGGTCAGCCTGGTGCTGGTCCACGCGCAGGATCACCTGATGACCTCGATGCTGGCGCGCGAGCTGGTGGCGGAGCTCATTGAGCTTCACGAGAAGATGCAGTAAGTCAGACTGAGTAGCAGGAGGTCAGCACGATGGAAATCAAAACCGCGCTTGAACAGCAGCTGTTTAACGGCAAAAATTTTCACGTGGTTATCTACAACAAAACGGAGAGCGCCAGCGGTCTGCACCAGCATGACTACTACGAGTTCACGATTGTTCTGACCGGTCGCTACTTTCAGGAGATCAACGGTAAGCGCGTCCTGCTTGAACGAGGGGATTTTGTCTTCCTGCCGATGGGGTCTTACCACCAGAGCTTTTACGAATTTGGTGCCACCCGTATTCTGAACGTGGGCGTCAGCAGACGATTCTTCGAGAAGCACTATCTGCCGCTGGTGCCGTTCTGCTTTGTGGCCTCCCAGGTCTATCGGGTCAAAAACGAATTCATGACGTGGATTGAAACGGTTATCGCCTCGCTTAACTTCCGCGACAATGAATTTGATGAGTTTATTGAAACGGTGACCTTCTACGTGATGAACCGGTTGCGCCATCATCGTGAAGAGCAGCAGGTGACGGATGATATTCCACAGTGGCTGCGCAGCACCGTTGAGCTGATGCACGATAAAGGCCAGTTCAGCGAAAATGCGCTGGAAAATATGGTCTCCCTGTCGGGGAAATCCCAGGAATATCTGACCCGTGCAACGCAGCGCTACTATCGTAAAACGCCCGTGCAAATTATTAATGAAATCCGCATTAATTTTGCTAAAAAACAGCTGGAAATCACCAACTATTCTGTCACCGATATTGCATACGAGTCAGGATACAGCAGCCCCAGCCTGTTTATTAAAACCTTTAAGAAATTGACGTCATTCACACCGAACAGTTACCGGAAAAATTTAACGGTAATTAATTAACTGTCGGCGGATTACCCGCCACGAATATTGCTTTAATGGCTTGCCCAAATAGCGGGAAGAGCACGCTATACCTTGCAGGCGATTAACCTGATACGCTAAGGGAGATATTATGCAGAAGAAATTAAAAGTCGTAACCATTGGTGGCGGCAGCAGCTATACCCCGGAATTACTGGAAGGCTTTCTGAAACGTTATCATGAATTACCGGTCAGCGAATTATGGCTGGTGGACGTTGAGGAAGGTCAGGAAAAGCTGAATATTATTTTCGACCTGTGCAAGCGCATGGTGGAAAAAGCCGGCGTGCCTCTGGCCGTGCATAAAACTCTGGACCGTCGTCTGGCGCTGAAAGATGCGGATTTTGTGACTACCCAGCTGCGCGTCGGCCAGTTGAAAGCGCGTGAGCTGGACGAACGTATTCCCCTGAGCCACGGCTATCTCGGGCAGGAGACCAACGGCGCGGGCGGCCTTTTTAAAGGCCTGCGTACCATCCCGGTCATTTTCGACATCGTCAATGACGTGCAGGAGATCTGCCCGAACGCTTGGGTGATTAACTTCACCAACCCGGCCGGGATGGTGACCGAGGCGGTCTATCGGCATACGAACTTCAAACGTTTTATCGGCGTCTGTAATATTCCGATCGGCATGAAGATGTTCATCCGCGACGTGCTGGAGCTGACCGACAGCGACGACCTCTCCATCGACCTGTTCGGCCTGAATCACATGGTGTTCATTAAAGACGTTATCGTGAACGGTAAATCGCGGTTTGCCGAACTGCTGGACGGCGTGGCTTCCGGTCGCCTGACGGCGGCATCGGTGAAAAACATCTTTGACCTGCCGTTCAGCGAAGGGTTGATCCGCTCGCTGAATCTGCTGCCTTGCTCGTATTTGCTTTACTACTTCAAGCAGAAAGAGATGCTGGCCATCGAAATGGGAGAGTACTATAAGGGCGGCGCGCGTGCGCAGATCGTTCAGAAGGTCGAGAAGCAGCTGTTCGATTTGTATAAAGATCCGAACCTGAACGTCAAACCGAAAGAGCTGGAGCAGCGTGGCGGGGCGTACTACTCCGATGCGGCGTGCGAAGTGATCAACGCCATCTACAACGACAAGCAGGCGGAGCACTATGTGAATGTGCCGCATCATGGCCATATCGACAATATTCCGGCTGACTGGGCGGTTGAGATGACCTGCATCCTGGGACGCGATGGTGCTAAACCGCATCCCCGTATCACCCGCTTCGATGACAAGGTCATGGGCCTGATTCATACCATCAAAGGCTTTGAAGTGGCGGCAAGCAATGCGGCGCTAAGCGGCGAGCTCAATGACGTGCTGCTGGCGTTGAACCTTAGCCCGCTGGTGCATTCCGACCGCGACGCGGAGCAGCTGGCCAGCGAGATGATCCTGGCGCATGAGAAATGGTTGCCAAACTTTGCCGCTACGATCGAGAAGCTGAAGTTCAAACAGCAATAAGAGGACGCACAATGGAAAACCTGCTGATCGTTAATGCTGATGATTTTGGCCTCTCGAAAGGCCAGAACTACGGCATTATTGAAGCCTGTCGCCGGGGTGTGGTGACCTCTACCACGGCGCTGGTTAATGGTGAGGCGGTTGAACACGCGGCGCAGCTGAGCCGCGAGGTGCCGGAGCTGGGCGTCGGCATGCATTTTGTACTGACGCTCGGGATGCCGCTTTCTCCAATGCCGGGCCTGACGCGCGACGGCCAGCTGGGCAAGTGGATTTGGGAACTGGCAGAGCAGGGTGCTCTGCCGCTCGAAGAGATTGCCCGCGAGCTGGAGAGTCAGTTCAACCGCTTTGTTGATGTGTTTGGTAGGGCGCCGACGCACATCGATAGCCATCACCACGTGCATATGATCCCGGCGATTTTCCCGCTTGTCTCCGGGTTTGCACAGCGCAACGGCGTCGCGATGCGCGTGGATCGCGAGGTGCACGGATTGCCGGACTGCGCTGTCACCACCACTGAGGGGTTCAGCAGCGCATTTTACGGAGAAGAGATCAGCGACGCGCTGTTCCTGACGGTGCTGGATGATTCCGCCGCGCGAGGGGAACGGTCGCTGGAGGTCATGGCGCATCCTGCCTTTGTCGATAACACCGTGCATAAAAGCGCCTACTGCTGGCCGCGCCTGACGGAGCTGGATGTCCTGACGTCGCCGTCGTTGAAATACGCGATTGCCGAGCGAGGGTATCGTTTGGGGACGTTCGGGGATCTTTGAAATAAAGCCCGGTGGCGGCTTTGCCTTACCGGGCCTACAAAACCAATCGAATGTAGGCCGGGTAAGCGCAAGCGCCACCCGGCTTTTTTTACGCCGGTATCTGGTCAATCTTGCTGCTTCGCGACCAGACGCGGTGCGCGGCGAGCAAATCAAACAGCTTCGTCATAAAGGCATCGTCAACGTTATCGCCCTCGACAATCCCGTCCTCACCCTGATCGGCTACCTTCAGCTGCGCCTTAAACTGTCGCGCGTCGCCGGACAGCGCGATCGGCTTCAGGTGCTTATAGGCTTCCAGCAGATAATAGACGGCGTCGCCGTTGGTCAGCAGGCTGGCAAGATCTCCGCCCGGCACAATTACCGCATCGACTGTGAGCGATGGCGCACCGGCAAAGGTCGCCGCGACCGGCAGCACAGAACCATCGTCGGCCGTCACTTCACCCATGCGGGAATAGAGCAGTTTGGCATGCACGCCCTGGGTTTTAAGCGCCTGCATAATTCCCAGCACGTCGCTGGCGCGGGTTCTGTCGTTCAGCAGAATGGCGACCACGCGGCCTTTTATCGAGCCGCCCGGCACCGCATACAGGCTCAGAGACGGATCTTTCTTCACCCCGTTAACCTCTTTCGGCGGGGCAAGATTGCGCTGCTCGTCGGTCAGCGTAATGCCCAGGTTGTCCGCAACGCTCTGGGCTAGCTGAATATCAATATGCGCCAACTGATCGACTACCCGCTCGCGGATGTAGCTGCGCACCACTTTGCTCAGCTCAAAGCTGAAGCCGCCGATGATGTGCTGTTGCTCGATCGGCGTCTGGCTGTTCCAGAACAGGCGAGGGTGGGCGTAATATTCGCCGAACGAGGGGCTACGCTCGCGAATTTTGTTGCCATCGATACGCTCCTGGTACGATTCGAAGCCACCGCGTTTCGGCCCGGGAGGGGTTTCACGCGGCCAGTTATCGTTGATGGAGTTCGGCTCATAGTTAGCCGGGTTGGTATCAATATCCTGACGGTGCATCCCGTCGCGCTGGAAGTTGTGGTACGGGCAGGTTGGGCGGTTAATCGGAATTTCGTGGAAGTTCGGCCCGCCGAGTCGGCTGATCTGCGTATCGGTATAGGAGAACAGGCGTCCCTGCAGGAGCGGATCGTTGGTGAAGTCCAGCCCCGGCACGATATGTCCCGGGTGGAACGCGGCCTGCTCGTTTTCGGCAAAGAAATTATCCGGGTTGCGGTTGAGCACCATTTTACCTACCAGCTGCACCGGTACCAGCTCTTCCGGGATCAGCTTCGTCGGGTCCAGAAGATCGAAATCGAACTTAAATTCGTCCTCTTCCGGAATGAGCTGCAGACCCAGCTCGTACTCCGGGAAGTCGCCCGCTTCAATGGACTCCCACAGCTCGCGGCGATGGAAGTCTGGATCGCGCCCGGTCAGCTTCTGCGCCTCGTCCCATACCAGCGAGGCTTTACCCGCCACCGGCTTCCAGTGGAAACGGACAAACGTGGCTTTCCCCTCGGCGTTGATCATCCGGAAGGTGTGGATGCCAAACCCTTCCATAGTGCGGTAGCTGCGGGGGATGCCTCGGTCTGACATCGCCCATATCACGTTGTGTAAGGTTTCAGGCTGCAGGGAGACATAGTCCCAGAAGGTGTCGTGCGCGCTTTGTCCCTGCGGTATGGCCCAGTGGGGCTCCGGTTTTACCGCATGGACAAAGTCAGGAAATTTATGCGCATCCTGAATGAAGAACACCGGGGTGTTGTTGCCGACCAGATCGAAAATCCCCTCTTCGGTATAAAATTTGGTGGCAAAGCCGCGGATATCCCGGACGGTATCTGCCGACCCCGCACCGCCCTGCACGGTGGAGAAACGCACAAACACCGGGGTGATTTTATCCGGGTCGGAGAGGAAATCCGCTTTAGTGATCGCTTTCAGACTCTTATAGGGCTGGAAGTAGCCGTGCGCAGCGGAACCGCGCGCGTGGACGATACGTTCCGGTATCCGCTCGTGGTCGAAGTGGGTAATTTTTTCCCGCAGGATAAAGTCTTCCAGCAGGGTAGGCCCGCGCGCGCCTGCGCGAAGGGAGTTCTGATCGTCAGCAATGCGTACGCCCTGATTGGTGGTGAGCGCAAAACCTTCGCCGCCTTTACGGTGTGGCTCAAGAGATTTCAGCTTCTCGTTTCCCGTATCCGGCGATTTCATGCTTCCCGGTGCGGTAGGCTGTTCTCCCGGCGCGGAAGGGCCAGGGGAGGGGCGGTGAGAGCCGTCAGCAGGGGCGAGAGAGTCCATACCCGGTTGAGATTCTTCAGTGCCATGAATCGGTGATTGATGTGTTTTATCTTTGTTCGACATTGCACGCTTCTCCTTTATCCATTGCTAAAAACCCTATTAAGGATAGAACAATGTCGCGACATGGTTCGCGAACTAAGAGTTTTCACATGACGTGATTAACGAAAGGAGCCCTCTCACCCACTCGGGGCGCGACGGAAGGCAGCAGGATCGGCTATCATAGAGTTTTCCTGCTTCAAGAATTTGCTTTAGTGAACCAGTCGCTTATGAAACCTCTTCGTCAACAAAACCGCCAGGTTATTAGCTATGTGCCCCGCGTTGAGCCCGCGCCGCCTGACCATGCCCTGAAAGTGGAGGGTTTTCGCGATGTCTGGCTGCTGCGGGGGAAATACGTGGCCTTTGTGCTGATCGGCGAACATTTCCGTCGCTCACCCACCTTTACGGTGCCGGAGTCAGCGCAGCGGTGGGCGATGCAGATCCGCCAGGATGAAGAGGTTGAGGAATAACAGCCATAAAAAAACCGCCATCAGGCGGTTTTTTTATTTCAGACGGTGATTAACGGTGCGCCAGCTCGGCGTCGTCTTCACTTTCCAGAATCGTTTTGTCGGTCTGCTTCAGCCACTGGCTGGTCAGCGTGCCGGCGGTCATGGAGCCGCTCACGTTCAGCGCGGTACGACCCATGTCGATCAGCGGTTCAACGGAGATCAGCAGGGCGACCAGCGTCACGGGCAGACCCAGCGCAGGCAGCACAATCAGCGCGGCGAAGGTTGCGCCACCGCCAACACCCGCAACGCCTGCGGAGCTTACGGTAACAATCCCGACCAGCGTGGCGATCCAGACCGGATCAAGTGGGTTGATGCCGACTGTAGGAGCAACCATCACCGCCAGCATCGCCGGGTACAGACCCGCACAGCCGTTCTGACCAATGGTAGCACCAAAGGAGGCAGAGAAGCTGGCGATGGATTCAGGCACGCCCAGACGACGGGTCTGCGCTTCCACGTTCAGCGGGATAGACGCGGCGCTGGAACGGCTGGTGAAGGCAAAGGTCAGTACCGGCCAGACTTTACGGAAGTACTTCAGCGGGCTGACGCCGTTCACGCCCAGCAGGATGCCGTGCACCACGAACATAATGCCCAGGCCCAGATAAGAGGCGACAACGAAGCTGCCCAGCTTAATGATGTCCTGCAGGTTAGAGCCGGCAACCACTTTGGTCATCAGCGCCAGAACGCCGTAGGGGGTGAGCTGCATGACCAGACGAACCAGCTTCATCACCCAGCTTTGCAGGGTGTCAATCGCGGTCAGCACGCGTTCGCCTTTAGGCGCGTCGTCTTTCAGCAGCTTCAGCGCCGCTACGCCCAGGAACGCGGCGAAAATAACCACGCTGATGATCGAGGTTGGGCTCGCACCGGTCAGGTCAGCAAACGGGTTCTTCGGAATGAAGGAGAGCACCATCTGCGGCACGGTCAGATCAGCCACTTTACCAACGTAGTTGGTTTGAATCGCGGTCAGACGCGCCGTTTCAGCGGTACCCTGAACCAGGCCTTCTGCGGTCAGGCCAAACAGGTTGGTGACCAGCACACCCACCAGCGCGGCAATCAGCGTGGTGAACAGCAGCGTACCTATGGTCAGGAAGCTGATTTTTCCCAGCTGAGTCGCGTTATGCAGGCGGGCAACGGCGCTCAGAATAGAGGCGAACACCAGCGGCATAACGATCATCTGCAGCAGCTGGACATAGCCGTTACCGACGATGTTGAACCACTGAATGGAATCTTTAAGAACTGGATTATCGGAGCCATAAATTGCCTGTAATGCCAGACCAAATACGACACCCATGGCCAGACCAACCAGCACCTTTTTCGCCAGGCTCCACTGTTTGTGGCGCGCCTGCGCGAGAAGCAATAGCAATACAGCGAACACAACGACGTTCGCGATGAGTGGAAAATTCATCCCCGTTCTCCTGATTTATTATCGGGTCGGTTTTTACCGATCCTGTTGGCGGAAGGTTAGCAGAAGTGTGATGTAGCGCTTATATCCAAATGGAATGGGTTATGACAAATGGGATAAATTTGTTGGTTTACTGTTCAATCTGGTGATGAATAAAGCGATTAAACTGAAATTGCAGCGAATTAATCATCTGGGAAGACCAGCGGACTGCACTGTTTTCGGGCAACGTTTGCGGCATCCAGACGGCGTAAGCAAACAGCGCCATGCACAATACCCGCTCAAGCTGGTTACCTTTTTGCGGCACCAGGATGGGAAAACGGAAACGCCAGCGGCAGGGCCAAAGTAGCGGCACGCCCGCAGGCGTCAGCATATCGGCAAGGATATGGCTTAAATAGCCCAGCACCATCCCCTGGATAGCGTCAGCGGGGACGATCCAGCTTTCGGGCACCTTTAAATAGAACAGCGTCAGCAGGCCAAACACGGCCAGCAGGCTGTGCGTAAACCCCCGGTGGCCGAACGCGCGGGCGATGGGTTTAGACACCCACTTCAGGCGCTGTCCGAGAAAGGACTTGGGGTGGTCGATGTCGGGCAGCAGACAGGTCAATACGGCGGAAGGAACAATATGCCACCAGTCCCCCTGTGCCAGCACGGGGGTGAGTTCAGCGTTTTTGGCAAATACTGCGCACGCGATTGAAAAAAGCAGGTGGCCTTCCGCCGTCATGATAAAACCCACAAAACTGTCAATTCATACAGTATAGGGTTTTTATACAGTAGGCGGAAGAGGTGACGGTGTAACTGTTTGTCACAAACCGGAGGAGGGCGTTAACCGCCCTGCAGATGATGCGCCGTGAGTTCTGCCAGTGAATTTAGCTTCACATCGGCGAGGGCAAACCGGGGATCGTGGCGGCCTTCTTCCGCAGGCACCACAATGGAGCGCATCCGCGCGGCTTTAGAGGCGACCATGCCGTTAACGGAGTCTTCCAGCGCAACGCAGTTGAGGGGATCCAGGCCGAGCTTAGCGGCGCAGTCCAGATAGACCTGCGGGTGCGGCTTGCTGTAAGGCAATTTTTCAGCGGACGCCAGCGCGTCGAAACTGTCGCGCAGTTCAAACATGACGAGCACTTTTTCCAGCATATGCAGCGGTGAAGCCGAGGCCAGTCCGACCTTCAGCCCCTGGGCTTTACACAGCGCGACGGCCTCACGTACGCCGGGCAGCAGCGGCTTGTTCTCTTCCACCAGCGAAATGGCACGGCTGATAATGCGTGCGGTCACCTCGTCTCGACCCGGTCCAGTCCATGGCTGTTGGGCAAACCACAGGTCAACCACCATGTCGATGCGTAGGCCCAGCGTATCGGGTAGTTCATTACGGCGGCTGATATCCACGCCCAGGCTGGCCATAACGTCCAGTTCGGCGCGATCCCACAGCGGTTCGGAATCGATCAGTAATCCATCCATGTCAAAAATTGCGGCAAGTATTTGGCGCGGTGTCGACATCACAACGTCTCCTTATCCAGGGTGTACGACAGACGATAAGTGCTAAGCACAATCTGCAATTTAGCATATTGCTTTTAAAGAGCGGGCGAAATTGATGACCAGCAGGTAGACTTAGGCACAAATAACGCGTCTTTATGAAGAGGAACTGATGACGTATCAACAAGCTGGACGCATTGCGGTCTTAAAACGTATTGCAGGCTGGGTGATTTTTATTCCTGCCGTCATTTCTACGCTGATTTCTGTACTCAAATTTATGTACGACCACAGCGAAAAACAGCCGGGTATCAATGCGGTAATGCTTGATTTTGCGCATGTTATGATTGAGATGATGCGTTTCAATACGCCATTTTTGAATGTCTTCTGGTTTAACTCACCCACCCCGGATTTTCATCAACAGCTGAATATCGGCTTTTGGGTGATATACGCCCTGATCTTTGTCGCGCTGGCACTGCAGGCCTCTGGGGCGCGAATGAGCCGTCAGACGCGCTTTTTACGCGAAGGCGTTGAGGATCAGTTGATTCTGGAGCAGGCCAAAGGCCCGGAAGGCATGAGTCGGGAGCAGATTGAATCCCGCATTGTTGTGCCGCGTCACACCATTTTCCTGCAAATTTTCCCGCTCTATATCCTTCCCGTAATCATCATTGTGGCGGGGTACTTCTTCTTCTCACTGCTCGGTTTTCTGTAAGCGATAAGGGTGGCGGCAAGGCCACCCGTTCTCTACTCAGGCGGCAAGCATACGCTCAAGTGCCCGCTGGGCGTTAACAAGGTGTTCTCCGCCAAAAAGAATGGCTCGGTTCATCAGGGTATAAAGCTGATACACCGGCTGGCGGTCGAGGAAACCGGGCGGCAGGGGGGAAACAGACTGGTATCCGTCATATATTTGCGGCGGCTGCTCGGGATGAAGCGGCAGCATGGCAAGATCGCACTCTCTGTCACCCCAGTAGCAGGCCGGGTCGAAGATGTAGGGACCGTTTGGACCCAGCGCGCAGTTATCGGACCATAAGTCGCCGTGAAGCAGAGACGCCTGAGGCTGGTGGGATGCCAGGCGCTGCTGAACATGCTCGACGATGGCATCTATATTGCCAAACTCCAGCCCTTTCTCGGCGGCAAGTTCTAGCTGCCAGCCAATGCGCTGCTCGGCAAAAAAAGTCGACCAGCGACGCTGCCAGGCATTGGGTTGTGGCGTGGTGGAGAGGTCGTTGTCAAAATCGAGGCCAAACTGCGGCTGGTCGCTCCACTGATGGAGGCGCGCTAGCTGCTGGCCAAGAATGAATGCATTATGCGCGTCCAGCGGACGGGCGGGGAGGTACTCCATCACCAGGAAACTGTAATCGCGGTCGCTACCTACGGCCAGAACCTGTGGGACCGTCACCGTTTTACTGCGCGACAACAGCTCCAGCTGATCGGCTTCGGCGGTAAATATCGGAAGCAGCTCTCGTTCATCGCATTTAACGAAAAGATCGCGCCCTGCGTAGCGTAAATGCCACGCGGCGTGGATCTCACCGCCTGGCAGTTCGTTACGCAGTTCAATTTCACCTTCACCCAGTTGCTCACGTAAAAGATGACTGATAGCCTGCCACATGTTCACTCTCCCATGTTGTCTGCCAGATCATAAAGTTAGCGCATAATTGCGGTGAAAAAATACGAACTAACGCACACCTGAGCGGTTTAAATTCATGCAGCGCACTTATTGTTCTTTTTTTCGCCAGTTTTCCCAGGTATCCACGTTAATTTCGCCAGGCTTGTCGGTCACGCTCTCCACCAGACTGGCGGCCAGCGCTTGAACCTCTTCCTGACTCAGGGCGCCGATCAGACCAAATGTCAGGGTGCCTAAATCATGAATATTGCCTTCGTCATCCGTCAGCGTGAGGAGAAAATTAGCCCGGGTAAACGCATTGTTGAGCTCATTCAGCTCGGTCAGCGATGCCTCATGAAGGTTGATGGTCACGACGTAGCGTGTGATGTCACCACTGCTCATAATTCACCTCATTGTTATCATGGAAGTTTTCTTAGCATAGTCGATAGTTTGCGTTTGGCGACTCGGTGATGACATTCCCCTCCGTAAAGACGAAGGGGAACAGGCGTTAATTTCGGGACAGGTAATCGACGATTTTTTGCGTATCGGCAAGTGAGCAGAGACGCGTGCCCTGGTTGATGGTGGCGGCGCTACCCGCCGCTACGCCGTAGCGTGTCATTTCGAGCAGAGACGCGCCCTGCGCCAGTTTGAGCGTCATCGCGCCCACCATGCTGTCACCCGCGCCAACCGTGCTCTGACTCTTCATCGGCGGCGGAACAACCTGAACGGATGACGATTCATCGACTGCAAGCGCCCCCTGAGGGCCAAGGGAAACCACCACGCGCCGCGCTTTGCCGCTGCGCACCAGCTCCTGCGCGGCGGTGCGAACATCGTCAGGCTGCGTCAGTTCGCGGTTGACCAGCGCG
This sequence comes from Enterobacter sp. N18-03635, assembly GCF_004006055.1. Taxonomy (NCBI): domain Bacteria; kingdom Pseudomonadati; phylum Pseudomonadota; class Gammaproteobacteria; order Enterobacterales; family Enterobacteriaceae; genus Enterobacter; species Enterobacter sp. N18-03635. The sequence continues at coordinate 1,832,955 of NZ_CP034769.1, forward strand.
CTTAACTCTTTCTGGTTGGGTTTGACCAGTTCAAGATTGCCCGGCACCAGTGCCGCCTGCAGGGCCTCACCGCTGCTGTCAACGATGCAGCGGATACCGCGTTGCTGTGCAGCCTGAATCAGCGCCGTCAATTTTTCCGTGCTGACGCCAGGCGGCAGGCTGCCGCTTACCACCAGCAGCGCGCCGCTTTCTATCGTCAGCACTTTTTCTTCAAGCTGACGGAACTCGTCATCGGTAAGTTTCGCGCCCGGCATGACAAACCGGTACTGTTCGCCGCTGGATCCCACGTGGACATGCAGGTTTTGCCGCGTCCAGTCTTTCGCCTCGACGGTGTCTACGGCCACCTGTTCATCGGCCAGCAGAGAGACCAGGTGTTCACCGGTAGCACCACCTGCGGGAAAAATGGCCGTGGCTTTGCCGCCGAGGTGGGTAATAGCGCGCGCCACGTTGATCCCGCCGCCGCCAGGCTCAAAGACCGGGGCGCTACAGCGCAATTTACCTTCCGGGTAAATCTGCGGCGTCAGGGTGGCGGAATCAAGGGAAGGGGAGAGCGTCAGGGTGTAGATAGAAACCATCATTACCTCCTTTTAGCATGGGTTCCTTTTAGTCTGGCACCATTTGTCAGGAAGGCAATGTAAATAACAGTATGATTTTAAATATGAATACTCAATAAAAGTCAGGCCGGAGATATATAAAATAAAACGCTTTTTGAGATCGTTCTTATTCAAAAAATGAAATAAGAAAACATTGCTATGTTATTTGCGGCTTTTTATAATTTGTTACCTTTCTCTGGACGCCTTGTCATTGATCCTCAAGAAAGATTCCGGGACCGTGTGGTCTCTTTTTTTGTTGTACGGACTCCTTAATAAAATGAAGCTTTTAAAGACAGTGCCCGCTGCACTGATGCTGGCGGGTGGCGTGTTTGCGGCTATGAACGCGACCGCCGATGATTCCGTTTTTACTGTCATGGACGATCCATCCACCGCGAAAAAACCGTTTGAAGGTAACCTGAATGCTGGGTACCTGGCACAATCCGGTAACACGAAAAGCTCTTCTCTGACGGCGGACAGTACGCTCACATGGTACGGTAATACTACCGCCTGGTCTCTGTGGGGTAATGCCAGCAACACTTCCGCTAACGACGAACGTTCTTCCGAGAAATATGCGGTAGGCGGACGTAGCCGTTACAACATGACCGACTATGACTATCTGTTTGGTCAGGGGAGCTGGTTAACCGACCGTTACAACGGTTATCGCCAGCGCGATGTCTTCACCGCCGGTTATGGTCGTCAGTTCCTGAACGGACCGGTACACAGCTTCCGTTTTGAATTCGGTCCGGGTGTGCGTTATGACGAATACACCAATGGCGATACCAAAACTCAACCGCTCGGTTACGCTTCCGGTACCTATGCCTGGCAGATGACTGACAACACCAAATTTACCCAGGGTGTTTCTGTATTTGGTGCCGACGATACGACGTTGAACTCTGAGACGGCGCTTAACGTGGCTATCAACGAACACTTTGGTCTGAAACTCGCCTACAACGTGACCTGGAACTCTTCACCACCAGAATCTGCGCCGGATCATACCGACCGCAGAACCACGGTTTCACTGGGTTATAGAATGTAATAAAAGCGGGCCGATGATGATGTCGGCCCGTTTATTGTCTGTGACTTTTTGATGTCCCTTCTGATGACCTGCATTCGCCCCTAGCCCCAAATCATTGCCGCCCAACGGAGTAGCAGCATTGCGCCGCAGATGGCAATCAGCACCAGCACCATTTTCCAGTGTTTTACGGCAAATCGTTTTGTTGGCATAACCTAATCCTTGTTCGTTAATATCCACAGTCTACCAAACAGGGCCGAAATATGCCCCTTTTCAGGATCGATTGGGTTATGCCAGCGTAGGGATTGGCTCAGAACCAGTGGAATCGTTCGGCGAGAATCAACAATAAACCTGTGGCGGAAAGGATGTTCAATATCACAACCGTTCTACTGGATACGTTCATGGTATGCACCTTTGGGTTTAAGGACCTGTTCAAGAGTAGCCCAGCATCATCGAAATGCGAGCGCAGGGGAGAAGCAATCTGCAAATTCGTGCGAAAGTGCCAGCCCATCAATCTGGCCGCAGAGGGTGCAATCTCCTTTCCGTTAGTGTTAACATTACGTCGCTTGCCGTAAACCCGAATTAATCTGAATTCGGCAGGTGAATGATGACGAACCAATTTGACGATTGTTGGTCAGATGGTGTCGTAATCTATTGTCAAATCACGATTATTTTCTTTGTATATGCTCTTATGTGTGGGGCATCACTGCAAATAAGGATATAAAATGCCTGTAATTACTCTTCCTGATGGCAGCCAACGCCATTTCGACCGTGCTGTTAGCCCAATGGATGTTGCCCTGGACATTGGTCCTGGTCTCGCGAAAGCGACTATTGCTGGCCGTGTTAACGGTGAGCTGGTGGATGCCTCCGATCTGATTGAAAACGATGCGACGCTTGCCATCATCACCGCGAAAGACGAAGAAGGTCTGGAGATCATTCGTCACTCCTGCGCGCACCTGTTAGGTCATGCCATCAAACAGCTGTGGCCAAACACCAAAATGGCGATCGGTCCGGTTATCGACAATGGTTTCTACTACGACGTTGACCTTGACCATACTCTGACTCAGGAAGATATCGACGCGCTCGAAAAACGTATGCACGAGCTCGCCGAAACGAACTATGACGTCATCAAGAAGAAAGTCAGCTGGCACGAAGCGCGTGAAACCTTCGTGAAGCGCGGCGAGAGCTATAAAGTCTCTATTCTTGACGAAAATATTTCCCATGATGACAAGCCTGGCTTGTACCATCACGAAGAATACGTCGACATGTGCCGTGGACCGCACGTGCCGAACATGCGCTTCTGTCATCACTTTAAGCTGATGAAGATCGCGGGCGCCTACTGGCGCGGTGACAGCAACAACAAGATGTTGCAGCGTATCTATGGTACCGCGTGGGCCGATAAAAAAGCCCTGAACGCGTACCTGCTGCGCCTGGAAGAGGCGGCGAAGCGTGACCATCGTAAAATCGGCAAGCAGCTTGACCTGTACCACATGCAGGAAGAAGCGCCGGGTATGGTGTTCTGGCATAACGACGGCTGGACCATCTTCCGTGAACTGGAAACGTTCGTACGCTCCAAGCTGAAAGAGTACCAGTATCAGGAAGTAAAAGGCCCGTTCATGATGGACCGTGTGCTGTGGGAAAAAACCGGCCACTGGGACAACTACAAAGATGCGATGTTCACCACCTCGTCTGAGAACCGTGAATACTGCATCAAGCCAATGAACTGCCCGGGTCACGTTCAGATCTTTAACCAGGGTCTGAAATCCTACCGCGACCTGCCGCTGCGTATGGCGGAGTTCGGTAGCTGCCACCGTAACGAACCATCAGGTGCGCTGCACGGCCTGATGCGTGTTCGTGGCTTTACTCAGGATGATGCGCATATCTTCTGTACTGAAGATCAGGTCCGTGACGAAGTTAACGCCTGTATTCGTATGGTCTACGATATGTACAGCACCTTTGGCTTCGAGAAGATCGTGGTCAAACTCTCAACGCGTCCGGAAAAGCGTATCGGCAGCGATGAGACCTGGGATCGCGCAGAAGCGGATCTCGCCGTGGCGCTGGAAGAGAACGGCATTCCGTTCGAATACCAGCTGGGTGAGGGCGCATTCTACGGTCCGAAAATTGAATTTACCCTGTATGACTGCCTCGATCGCGCATGGCAGTGCGGTACTGTACAGCTGGACTTCTCCCTGCCGCAGCGTTTAAGCGCCTCTTATGTTGGCGAAGACAACGAACGTCAGGTACCAGTAATGATTCACCGCGCTATTCTCGGTTCTCTGGAGCGCTTCATCGGCATCCTGACCGAAGAGTTCGCTGGCTTCTTCCCAACCTGGCTTGCGCCAGTGCAGGTCGTGGTGATGAACATTACCGATTCTCAGGCGGATTACGTTAAAGAATTGACGCAGAAACTACAAAATGCGGGCATTCGCGTAAAAGCAGACTTGAGAAATGAGAAGATTGGCTTTAAAATCCGCGAGCACACTTTACGTCGTGTCCCGTATATGTTGGTCTGTGGTGATAAAGAGGTGGAAGCAGGCAAAGTTGCCGTTCGCACCCGCCGTGGTAAAGACCTGGGCAGCCTGGACGTAAGTGAAGTGATTGAGAAGCTGCAACAAGAGATTCGCAGCCGCAGTCTTCAACAACTGGAGGAATAAGGTATTAAAGGCGGAAAACGAGTTCAAACGGCACGTCCGAATCGTATCAATGGCGAGATTCGCGCCCAGGAAGTTCGCTTAACAGATCTTGAAGGTGAACCACTGGGGATTGTGAGTCTGAGAGAAGCGATCGAAAAAGCTGAAGAAGCTGGAGTAGATTTAGTTGAAATCAGCCCTAACGCCGAACCGCCAGTTTGTCGTATCATGGACTACGGCAAGTTCCTTTATGAAAAGAGTAAGTCTTCTAAGGAACAGAAGAAGAAGCAAAAAGTTATCCAGGTTAAGGAAATCAAATTCCGTCCTGGTACCGACGATGGCGATTATCAGGTAAAACTCCGCAGCCTGATTCGCTTTCTGGAAGATGGCGATAAGGCCAAGATCACACTGCGTTTCCGCGGTCGTGAGATGGCCCACCAACAGATTGGTATGGAAGTGCTTAACCGCGTCCGTGACGATCTGAGTGAACTGGCAGTAGTCGAATCCTTCCCTACGAAGATCGAAGGCCGCCAGATGATCATGGTGCTCGCTCCTAAGAAGAAACAGTAAGGCCTTCAAGCAGCAAAATCTGTGGAGCCTTCGGGTTTCATAGGTTTTGTTCGCCTATGTTTCGTTTATTTAACAATGCGAAGTGGAAGTTATTAAGATGCCAAAAATTAAGACCGTACGCGGTGCTGCTAAGCGCTTCAAAAAAACCGGTGGTGGTGGATTTAAGCGTAAGCACGCAAACCTGCGTCATATTCTGACCAAAAAATCTACTAAGCGTAAACGTCACCTGCGTCCAAAAGGCCTCGTTTCTAAAGGCGATCTGGGTCTGGTTATCGCGTGCCTGCCGTACGCATAAGCCGTTAACGTTTAATTTTTTACTAAGAATATAGATACAGGAGAGCACATATGGCTCGCGTAAAACGTGGTGTAATTGCACGTGCACGTCACAAGAAAATTTTGAAACAAGCTAAAGGCTACTACGGTGCGCGTTCACGCGTTTACCGCGTTGCCTTCCAGGCTGTTATCAAAGCAGGTCAGTACGCTTACCGTGACCGTCGTCAGCGTAAGCGTCAGTTCCGTCAACTGTGGATTGCGCGTATCAACGCAGCAGCACGTCAGAACGGTATTTCTTACAGCAAATTCATCAACGGCCTGAAAAAAGCCTCTGTTGAAATCGACCGTAAGATCCTGGCTGACATCGCAGTATTCGACAAAGTAGCGTTCACCGCTCTGGTCGAAAAAGCGAAAGCAGCACTGGCATAAGCCAGTTGAGAGAGGGGGCCTGGCTCCCTCTTTTCATATAACCCTGTAAGAAGATTGACATTTACCCGTGCAGGCTTTTCAATAAGGTCTTAACGGTTTTTACCAGACAAGGTAACGCAAGCATGAATGCTGCTATTTTCCGCTTCTTCTTTTACTTTAGCACCTGATTTCAGGAGGCTAGCGCGTGAAAGATGAAACGAAAAACAGCGCCAGATAAGCCTCCCGATGGAGGCTTTTTTTGTGCCTGAATTTGAGAGAATAACTCCACCAAATCGGTGTCTGCACCGACATAATGAGGAAAATCATGTCACATCTCGCAGAGCTGGTTGCCAGTGCAACAGCCGCCATTAATCAGGCCTCAGATGTTGCCGCGTTAGACAATGTCCGCGTCGAATATCTTGGGAAGAAAGGGCACCTGACCCTTCAGATGACAACCCTGCGTGAGCTGCCGCCAGAAGAACGTCCGGCAGCGGGAGCGGTGATAAACGAAGCCAAGGAGCAGGTACAGCAGGCGCTTAACGCACGTAAAGCCGAGCTGGAAAGCGCGGTGCTGAATGCGCGTCTGGCCGCAGAGACGATCGACGTCTCTCTGCCGGGTCGCCGCATCGAGAACGGCGGTCTGCACCCGGTTACCCGCACCATCGATCGCATTGAAAGTTTCTTCGGTGAGCTCGGCTTTACCGTGGCGACTGGCCCGGAAATCGAAGATGATTACCATAACTTCGACGCCCTGAACATTCCTGGCCATCATCCGGCACGCGCTGACCACGACACTTTCTGGTTCGACGCAACGCGTCTGCTGCGTACTCAGACCTCCGGCGTTCAGATCCGTACCATGAAGGAGCAGGAACCGCCGATCCGTATTATCGCGCCGGGCCGCGTCTATCGTAACGACTACGATCAGACCCACACCCCAATGTTCCACCAGATGGAAGGCCTGATTGTTGATAAAAACATCAGCTTCACCAACCTGAAGGGCACGCTGCACGATTTCCTGAACAACTTCTTTGAGGAAGATCTGCAGGTTCGTTTCCGTCCGTCCTACTTCCCGTTCACCGAACCGTCTGCGGAAGTTGACGTGATGGGTAAAAACGGCAAATGGCTGGAAGTGCTGGGCTGCGGCATGGTGCATCCAAACGTGCTGCGCAACGTAGGTATCGATCCGGAAGTTTACTCCGGCTTTGCCTTCGGTATGGGCATGGAGCGTCTGACCATGCTGCGCTACGGCGTGACCGACTTACGTGCATTCTTCGAAAACGATCTGCGTTTCCTCAAACAGTTTAAATAAGGGCAGGACAGAACAATGAAATTCAGTGAACTGTGGTTACGCGAGTGGGTGAACACCACGCTGGACAGCGACGCGCTTTCTAACCAGATCACCATGGCGGGTCTGGAAGTGGACGGCGTTGAGCCGGTTTCCGGTGCCTTCAACGGCGTGGTCGTCGGCGAAGTGGTAGAGTGCGGCCAGCACCCTAACGCGGACAAACTGCGCGTGACAAAAGTGAACGTGGGCGGAGATCGTCTGCTGGATATCGTCTGCGGTGCGCCAAACTGCCGTCAGGGCCTGAAGGTGGCCGTGGCGACCGTCGGTGCGGTACTGCCGGGCGATTTCAAAATTAAAGCGGCTAAGCTGCGTGGCGAGCCGTCTGAAGGCATGCTGTGCTCCTTCTCCGAGCTGGGTATCTCCGACGACCACAACGGCATCATTGAGCTGCCGCTGGATGCGCCAGTCGGCACCGATATCCGTGAATACCTGAAGCTTGACGACAACACTATTGAAATCAGCGTCACGCCAAACCGTGCCGACTGCTTAGGTATCATCGGCGTGGCGCGCGACGTGGCCGTGCTTAACCAGACTGAACTGAACGCGCCGGAGATCGCGCCGGTTCAAGCGACCATCAGTGACGTGCTGCCTATTCAGGTTGACGCTGCGGATGCCTGCCCGCGCTACCTCGGTCGCGTGGTGAAAGGCATCAACGTGAAAGCGCCAACTCCGCTGTGGATGAAAGAGAAGCTGCGCCGCTGCGGTATTCGCTCTATCGACGCCGTGGTCGACGTGACCAACTACGTCCTGCTGGAGCTGGGCCAGCCAATGCACGCGTTCGATAAAGATCGTATCGACGGCGGCATCGTTGTGCGCATGGCGAAAGAGGGCGAAACCCTGGTTCTGCTGGACGGCAGCGAAGCGAAACTTAACGCCGACACTTTGGTGATTGCTGACCATAGCAAAGCGCTGGCAATGGGCGGTATTTTCGGAGGCGAGCATTCAGGCGTCAACGACGAGACGCAAAACGTGCTGCTGGAATGTGCGTTCTTCAGCCCGCTCTCCATCACCGGTCGCGCACGCCGTCACGGCCTGCATACCGATGCCTCTCACCGCTACGAGCGCGGCGTTGACCCGGCGCTGCAGTATAAAGCGATGGAACGTGCGACCCGCCTGCTGATCGACATCTGCGGCGGTGAAGCGGGCCCGGTTATCGACGTCACCAACGAAGCGACGCTGCCGAAGCGTGCGACCATCACCCTGCGCCGCAGCAAGCTGGATCGTCTTATTGGTCACCACGTTGCCGATGCGCAGGTGACCGATATCCTGAAGCGTCTGGGCTGTGAAGTAACCGAAGGCCAGGACGAATGGAAAGCCGTTGCGCCGTCATGGCGTTTCGATATGGAAATTGAAGAAGATCTGGTGGAAGAAGTGGCCCGTGTTTATGGCTACAACAACATCCCTGACGAGCCTGTGCAGGCAGGTCTGGTGATGGGCACCCACCGTGAAGCCGACCTGTCCCTGAAGCGTGTGAAAACCATGCTGAACGACAAAGGCTACCAGGAAGTGATCACCTACAGCTTTGTTGATCCAAAACTGCAGCAGCTGATCCATCCGGGCCAGGAAGCGCTGATCCTGCCAAGCCCAATCTCCAGCGAAATGTCCGCGATGCGTCTGTCCCTGTGGACGGGCCTGCTGGGTACTATCGTTTATAACCAGAATCGTCAGCAAAACCGCGTGCGAATTTTCGAAAGCGGTTTGCGCTTTGTACCGGATAATCAGGCAAATTTAGGCATCCGTCAGGATCTCATGCTGGCTGGCGCCATCAGCGGTAACCGCTATGAAGAGCACTGGGACCTGGCAAAAGGGACGGTTGATTTCTACGATATGAAGGGCGATCTGGAAGCGATTCTGGATCTGACCGGTAAATTATCTGAAATTGAATTCCGCGCAGAAGTCATCCCGGCCCTGCATCCGGGCCAGAGCGCAGCCATCTATTTAGACGGCAAACGCGTTGGTTTTATTGGGGTTGTTCACCCTGAGCTGGAGCGTAAACTGGACCTGAACGGCCGTACCATCGTGTTCGAGCTGGAATGGAACCCGGTGGCTGACCGCGTGATTCCTCAGGCTCAGGACGTCTCCCGCTTCCCGGCAAACCGCCGTGATATCGCGGTTGTGGTCGCGGAAAATGTGCCCGCAGCAGATATTTTGGCCGAATGTAAGAAAGTTGGCGTAAATCAGGTAGTTGGCGTAAACTTATTTGACGTGTACCGCGGCAAGGGCGTAGCAGAAGGTTTCAAGAGCCTCGCTATTAGCCTTATCCTTCAGGATACCAGCCGTACACTCGAAGAAGAGGAGATTGCCGCTACCGTCGCCAAATGTGTAGAGGCATTAAAAGAGCGATTCCAGGCATCATTGAGGGATTGAACCTATGGCGCTTACAAAAGCTGAAATGTCAGAATATCTGTTTGATAAGCTTGGGCTTAGCAAACGGGATGCCAAAGAGCTGGTAGAGCTGTTTTTCGAAGAGATCCGTCGTGCTCTGGAAAATGGTGAGCAGGTAAAACTCTCCGGTTTTGGCAATTTTGATTTGCGAGACAAAAACCAACGTCCGGGCCGCAACCCGAAGACGGGGGAAGATATTCCCATTACAGCCCGCCGCGTGGTGACCTTCAGACCCGGCCAGAAGTTAAAAAGCCGTGTCGAAAACGCAACGCCTAAAGCAGAGTAATATGAACTAACTAAAAAGGCCGCCCATGCGGCCTTTTTTCTTTGCGCTCTTCGGCAAACCCGCCGTAAAATCAATTACATCTCACGCTACTAAAACCGTACACATGCTTGATTATGCCCATTACCAGCACCGTTCCGATCGGCGTCACCTGCTTTTGCTGGTGCTGTTGCTAATTGCCTCCGTGGGCGTGAGCCTCTGCGCGGGCGACAAATGGATTGGGCCTGAAAGCTGGTGGGGGCCTGACGGGCAGCTCTTCGTCTGGCAAATTCGCCTGCCGCGGACCGTCGCGGTGGTTCTGGTCGGCGCCGCGCTGGGGCTATGCGGCACCATAATGCAGGCGTTGTTTGATAACCCTCTGGCGGAGCCGGGGCTGCTCGGCGTGTCGAACGGAGCGGGCGTAGGCCTGATTGCGGCGGTAATGCTGGGAGGAGGAGAACTCTCGGGATGGCGTATTAGCCTGAGCGCTATTCTCGGTGCACTGCTGATCACAGCGATCCTTCTTCGTTTCGCCAGACGGCACTTATCGACCAGCCGTCTGCTGCTTGCCGGCGTGGCGCTGGGGATCATCTGTAGCGCGTTGATGACCTGGGCGGTCTACTTCTCAACATCCTTTGACCTGCGACAGCTCATGTACTGGATGATGGGCGGTTTTGGCGGCGTTGACTGGCACCAGGGCTGGCTGATGGCGCTGCTGGTACCGGTCATCGTGTGGGCTGCCCTGCAGGCGCAGCCGCTGAATATGCTCGCGCTGGGTGAAACCTCTGCCCGCCAGCTCGGTATGCCGATTGGATTCTGGCGCAATGTGCTGGTAATAGCCATTGGCTGGCTGGTCGGCGTCAGCGTGGCTCTGGCGGGCGCGATCGGTTTTATCGGGCTGGTGATCCCGCACATGCTGCGTCTGTGTGGCCTCACGGACCACAGAACCCTGCTTCCGGCCTCGGCGGTTGCCGGGGCCGTCACGCTGCTGGTGGCCGACGTCATCGCCCGGCTTGCCCTGACGGCCGCAGAGCTGCCCATTGGCGTGGTGACCGCCACGCTGGGCGCGCCGGTATTTATCTGGCTACTATTAAAAGCTGGACGTTAAATCGACAACCTGAGGAAATGCTATGCAGTCAGATATCCTGAATACTGAAGTGACCACCATTGATGGCGATAAAACCACGCTGGAACGCTACAAAGGCAACGTGCTGCTTATCGTCAACGTGGCATCCAAATGTGGCCTGACGCCGCAGTACGAGCAGCTGGAAAATATTCAGAAGGCCTGGGAGAAAGACGGTTTTACCGTGCTGGGCTTCCCGTGCAACCAGTTCCTGGGCCAGGAGCCGGGCAGCGAAGAAGAGATTAAAACCTTCTGCAGCACCACCTATGGCGTGACGTTCCCGATGTTCAGCAAAATCGATGTCAATGGCGAAGACCGCCATCCGCTGTATGCGAAGCTGATCGCTGCCGCGCCGAAGGCCGTTGCGCCTGAAGGGAGCGGTTTTTATGAACGCATGGCCAGCAAAGGCCGCGCGCCGCTTTACCCGGACGATATCCTGTGGAATTTTGAAAAATTCCTGATTGGTCGCGATGGCCAGGTCGTTCAGCGTTTTTCGCCCGATATGACCCCAGAAGATCCGATCGTCATGGAATCGATCAAGCTGGCGCTGGCGAAATAATGTCTTTGCTGATGCAGCTCATGGACGTTGCCGAGAGGGGACGTCTTGAGCCGATGACCGGCGCCGTCAATGCGGGAGAAATCCTGCATCTTGTCGGGCCGAACGGCGCAGGAAAGAGCACGCTGCTGGCCCGGATGGCAGGCATGACTGACGGAGAAGGGCAGATAACGCTGCTTGAGCATACGCTCGCCGACTGGTCACCGGTCTCGCTGGCGCATAGGCGCAGTTACCTCGTGCAGCAGCAGGTGCCGCCCTTTGCGATGCCGGTCTGGCATTATCTGATGCTGCATTTGCACGACAAACAACATACGGCACTGCTGACTGACGTGGCCGCGGCCCTCGGGCTGGAAGATAAACTGTCCCGGCACGCCAGCCAGCTTTCCGGCGGAGAGTGGCAGCGGGTGCGACTGGCGGCTGTCATCCTTCAGATCCACCCGGCAGGCAATCCTCACGGGCGGATGCTGCTTCTCGATGAACCCATGAGCGGTCTGGATGTGGCACAGCAGGCAGCACTGGATACGCTTTTAAGCGCCCTGAGCCGACAAGGCATCGCCGTGGTGATGAGCAGTCATGACCTCAATCACACGCTGCGTCATGCCCACCGGGTGTGGCTACTGTCGCAGGGAAAGATGGTCGCCAGCGGTACGCGGGATCAGGTGCTTACGCCGCCCCATCTTGCCCGCGCATACAACATGTCGTTCCGCAGGCTGGATATAGAGGGACATAAGATGCTGATTTCTACCGGGCAAACGTAACCGTTTCTTGCCTCTTAGCACAATTGCACGCTAAATTACGAAAAGAATAAAAAAAGCAGAGGATTCGTCTGAAAATGCGATTCTGGTTTATCCTGATGGCCGCACTCTTTCTTGCGGGATGCAGTAGCCATCGTGCGCCGCCGCCTAACCCACGGCTTTCAGATTCGATCACCGTCATTGCCAGCCTCAACGACCAGCTGAGCAACTGGCGCGGTACGCCTTATCGCTACGGTGGCATGAGCCGCGGCGGCGTAGATTGCTCCGGCTTCGTTCTGATGACGTTTCGCGACAAGTTTGATTTACAGCTTCCTCGCGAAACGCGCAAGCAGGCCGAAATTGGTACTGAAATTGATAAAGACGATCTACTGCCCGGGGACCTGGTTTTCTTCAAAACCGGCTCGGGTGAAAGTGGTCTGCACGTGGGCATTTATGATACAGACAATCAGTTCATTCACGCCTCGACCAGCCGCGGCGTGATGCGTTCTTCTCTTGATAATGTTTACTGGCGTAAAAATTTCTGGCAGGCACGCCGTATATAGTCTTTGTCAGAAACTTCTCTTATGGCGGCATGGTAACTAATAAATCATGCCGTTTTTTCTCAAATAAGATGCTTAAAGTTAAATTTATCTAAAATTATCGAATCCTGCATGTGTCTGTTTTATCTAAAACTGGCTATTATTTTGCAACCAGGATAAAATTATTTTAGATTCAGGGATAAATCTGAAAATAAATACGGAACTAATGAAATTATTCTTATTAAAATCAAGACAGTGGAATTGTGTCGGCAATTGCTCCAGGATGTCCTCTCTCATCTTTAATGTGGAGCGAGTGCAATGATTATTACGCTAGATAATGCTTACCAGTCTGAACTGCTGCTTCTGCCCGCCCGTAATAGCGCAGGGGAGCTTAAAGGTTTAGAGGTTCTGGTTAACTTTACTGGCGTCGGCAGCGATGTGAGGATCCCCACTGAACTCGTTATCCCTCGGCTTTCAGCAGCTGAAGAGTTAGTGCTTTTTAACGAAAAACTGCAATTGCTTGATACCTGTAAACTGTTTTTTATTCAGCATCAGTTAATTGCATGGATCAATATTACACCTGCAATAGTTGAATTTTTATTAAGTAATGGAAACGCTGTTTCAATTCTTGAGCGTTATCCGTTTCTTGAGTTTACTGTTAATGAGAATTATCCAGGTTTAAATAACGGCAAGGACGATCTGCAGCTGGCGAGAATGGCAATCCATTTCCCGTTGGTGCTGGCAAACTTTGGCGCAGGCGCCGCCTCGCTCAAAGCTGTCTATGATGGATTATTTAAACGGGTTATCCTCGATAAAGGATTCATTCAGCAGCGCGCACCGGAGCTCTCTTTTGAGCCTTTTATGCGCGCCATCCTCTGGCAAATCACACCGCATTGCCAGTCAGTGATCGTCTCGGGCATTGACGATCACAGCCTGTTGCAACGCGTGTTGTCCTTCAATTTTGGCGCCATGCAGGGCGCACTTTGGCCAGCCGTCTCTGCCGAGCACGTTACAACGCTGGTTCAGCAGCGATAACCCTTGCTTTCGCCCGTGTTTAACTCCGGGTAAACCCTCTACACTAAAAGCAGGAGGACCTATGACCCTGTCTTTTACTGCTCAATGGCATGACGAGTTGCCCGGCTTTTACACCGCACTCAAACCAACACCGTTACAAAATTCACGCCTTATCTGGCATAACGATTTGCTGGCAGAAGAACTGGCCATTCCGCCTGAGCTGTTTCAGCGTTCAGAGGGCGCTGGCGTCTGGGGAGGTGAAACGTTACTCGCCGGAATGCAACCACTGGCGCAGGTTTATAGCGGACATCAGTTTGGCGTCTGGGCGGGTCAACTGGGCGACGGCAGGGGGATCCTGCTCGGTGAACAACGGCTTCCCAACGGAGAGACGGTTGACTGGCACCTGAAAGGCGCGGGCCTGACGCCCTATTCGCGAATGGGCGACGGGCGTGCGGTTCTGCGTTCAACGATCCGCGAATGCCTGGGCTCCGAAGCGATGCATGCCCTGGGGATCCCCACCACCCGCGCGCTGTCGATCGTTACCAGCGATACGCCGGTTGTGCGCGAAACCGTGGAAAAGGGCGCAATGCTGATGCGTATCGCGCAAAGCCATCTGCGCTTCGGTCATTTTGAGCACTTTTACTATCGTCGCGAGCCGGAAAAGGTGCGCCAGCTGGCAGACTTTGCCATTCGCCACCACTGGGCGCATCTGATGGACGAGGCGGATAAATACGTGCTCTGGTTCAGGGATGTGGTGGCCCGTACCGCAACCCTGATTGCCCGCTGGCAAACGGTAGGCTTTGCCCATGGCGTTATGAATACGGACAACATGTCGCTTCTCGGGTTGACCTTCGACTACGGCCCGTTTGGTTTCCTGGATGATTATCAGCCGGGGTATATCTGCAACCACTCCGACTATCAGGGGCGCTACAGCTTTGACAATCAGCCCGCGGTGGGCCTGTGGAACCTGCAGCGGCTTGCGCAAACCCTGTCGCCGTTTATCGACGTTGATGCCCTGAATGATGCGCTCGACAGCTATCAGGACATATTACTGCGGGAATATGGCACGCTGATGCGCAACAAGCTGGGGCTGGTGACGCAGGAGAGGGGCGATAACGACATCCTCAATGGCCTGTTTGCCCTGATGGCGCGCGAGGGCAGCGATTATACGCGCACCTTCCGGATGCTGGGGCAGACGGAGCAGCGCAGCGCCGCCTCGCCGCTGCGCGATGAGTTTATTGACAGACAGGCGTTTGACGACTGGTTTGCATCGTACCGCGCGCGGCTGCAGCAGGAACAGGTAGATGATGCGACTCGCCAGACGCAGATGAACGCCACGAACCCGGCGATGGTGTTGCGCAACTGGCTGGCGCAGCGGGCGATTGAGCAGGCGGAGCAGGGCGAGTACGACGAGTTACACCGTCTGCACGTGGCGCTGCGCACGCCGTTTGCCGACCGGGATGATGATTACGTCAGCCGCCCGCCTGACTGGGGCAAGCGGCTGGAGGTCAGTTGCTCAAGCTAGAGATTTTTTGCCGGGAGGCGGCTTTGCCTTACCCGGCCTGAACGTCACTGCGCGACCCAGCCGCCATCCATATTCCACGCGGCGCCGCGAACGTTAACGGCGCTGTCGCTGCACAAAAACAGCGCCAGTTCGCCCAGCTGCTCCGGGGTAACAAACTCGCCCGAAGGCTGTTTCTCCGCCAGAAGCTGTTCCCGAGCCTGCTCCGGCGGAATGCCGTCGGCGATACGCTTGTCGATTTGCTGTTGCACCAGCGGCGTCAGTACCCAGCCGGGACAGATCGTATTGGCGGTAATGCCGGTGCGCGCGGTTTCCAGCGCCAGCGATTTCGTAAAGCCCACTACGCCATGCTTGGCAGCCACGTAGGCCGACTTCTCTTTTGACGCGACCAGCCCGTGAACGGAGGCGATATTAATGATGCGCCCCCAGTTTTTCTCGCGCATGGCAGGCAGCGCCAGCCGGCTGGTGTGAAACACCGACGAGAGGTTAATGGCGATAATGTCGTTCCATTTCTCTACCGGAAACGCGTCAACCGGCGCCACGTGCTGTATGCCCGCGTTGTTAACAAGAATGTCCACGCCGTCAAACTGCGATTCGGCGTAGCGCATCATGGCTTCAATTTGCAGCACGTCACGCAGGTCCGCATCGTGATAGCCCGGCTTTTTGCCCAGGTGCGCAATATCTTCTCTTGCTGATTCGCTATCGCCGAAACCGTTGAGGATAAGCTGCGCCCCGGCCTTCGCCAGTACGCGGGCGATCCCAAGGCCAATGCCGCTGGTCGAGCCGGTGACCAGGGCGGTTTTACCGTTCAGATTCATCTTTCTCTCCTTACACAATGCCGGTCAGATAGAACACGGCAATGACAAAAAGCACTGCCAGACTTTTAATGATGGTGATAGCGAAAATGCCGCCGTAGGCCTGGCGATGGCTCAGGCCTGTAATCGCCAGCAGGGTAATCACCGCGCCGTTATGGGGAAGGGTATCCATCCCCCCGCTCGCCATTGACGCCACGCGGTGCAGCACCTCAAGGGGGATATTGGCGGCGTGGGCGGCGGCGACAAACGAGTCGGACATAGCGGCGAGCGCAATACTCATCCCCCCGGACGCCGAGCCGGTGATCCCCGCAAGCACCGTCACGCTGATGGCCTCATTCAGCAGCGGATTCGGAATAGCCGCCAGCGCGTGGGATAACACCAGAAAACCGGGCAGGGCGGCGATAACCGCGCCGAAACCATACTCCGAGGCGGTATTCATCGCCGCAAGAATGGCGCCGCTTACCGCGGTCCGGCTGCCTTCAGCCAGACGCCCCCGGATGTTGCGAAAGCCAAAAATCAGCACCAGCAAAATACCGGCGATCAGCGCCACTTCCACGGCCCAGATGGCGGTGATCTTGCCCACCTCGGTCACAATCGGTTTCGCCAGACCGGGCAGGGTCAGCTCGTGGGTCGTGCCGTACCAGACGGGGATCCAGCGGGTAAACAGCAGGTTCAGTATGCCCACCACCAGCAGCGGGGAGATAGCAATAAGCGGGTGAGGAAGGTTAATGTTGTCCGGCGTTTCGGGCTCATTTTTCAGATCCGTGCCGTAACCTTCTTTGTTATTGAACGCCTTACGCCGCTGGCGCTCCAGCCAGAGCAGGCCAAAGACGATAATAAACAGAGAGCCGATAAGCCCCAGCCACGGGGCGGCCCAGGCGTTGGTACCAAAGAAGCTGGTGGGGATGATGTTTTGGATCTGCGGCGTACCGGGCAGGGCATCCATGGTAAACGAGAAGGCCCCCAGCGCCACGGTGGCCGGGATCAGCCGTTTAGGGATGCCGCTCTGGCGGAACAGCTCCGCGGCAAACGGGTAAACCGCAAACGCCACCACGAACAGCGACACGCCGCCGTAGGTTAACAGCGCACACACCAGGACAATTACCGGGATGGCGTGGCGACGGCCCAGGATCTGAATCGCGGTGGCGACGATGGATCGCGAGAAGCCGGAGAGCTCAATCAGTTTGCCAAACACCGCACCCAGCAGGAACACCGGGAAGTAGAGCTTGACGAAGCCCACCATCTTTTCCATGAACAGGCCGGTAAAGGTCGGGCCGACGGCGCCCGGGTCGGTCAGCAGTACGGCACCGAGCGCCGCAATCGGCGCAAACAAAATCACGCTATATCCGCGATAGGCCGCCAGCATCAGCAGCCCCAGCGCCGCCAGGGCAATTAACACGCTCATTACGACTCCTCACTTTAATTATTATTCGGGTACTAACGAGATGCTTAACGTTCAACGGTGAGGGCGATGCCTTGCCCGCCGCCTACGCACAGGGTGACGAGTCCTTTTTTAACGTCACGGCGCTGCATTTCGTGCAGCAGCGTCACGAGGATGCGGCAGCCGGAGGCGCCAATCGGATGGCCCAGGGCGATAGCGCCTCCGTTAACGTTCACCTTTCGCTCATCCCAGCCGAGCTGCTTACCCACCGCCAGCGCCTGCGCGGCAAAGGCTTCATTGGCTTCAATGAGGTCCACGTCATCGAGCGTCCAGCCCGCTCGCGCCAGCGCGGTCTGGCAGGCGCTGACCGGACCGATGCCCATCACCGCCGGATCAACGCCCGTCACGGCGTAACTCACGATGCGGCCCAGGATCGGCAGTCCGCTCGCCCGTGCGTTTTCGCCGCTCATCAGCAGCACCGCAGCGGCACCGTCGTTGAGCGTGGAGGCATTTCCGGCCGTGACCGTGCCTTCCTCCTGCAAAAAGGCGGGGCGCAGCTGCGCAAGCTGCTCGGCGGTGGTGCCTGGCCGGGGCTGCTCGTCACGGCTGACAATAAGCGGAGGCTTTTTACCCTGTTTCACCGTCACCGGCGCAATCTCCGGGTCAAAACGACCCGCTTCGGCGGCGGAAGCCGCTTTCTGCTGCGACCGGGCAGCGAAGGCGTCCTGCTCTTCGCGGGAAACGCCAAACTGCCGGGCGACGTTTTCAGCGGTGATCCCCATGTGGTAATCGTTGAACGCGTCCCACAGGCCGTCCGTAATCATGCTGTCCTGCAGGCCCGTATGGCCAAAACGCAGCCCTGAACGCGCGCCGTCCAGTAGATAGGGGGCGTTGCTCATGCTCTCCTGACCGCCTGCGATAATCGCGTCCGCGTCGCCGCAGCGGATCGCCTGCGCGGCGAGCTGAACCGCTTTCAAGCCCGCGCCGCAGACCAGGTTGACCGTTGTCGCCGGCGTGCTGACGGGCAATCCGGCGGCGATGGCCGTCTGGCGCGCAGGGTTTTGTCCGCATCCCGCCGTCAGCACCTGGCCGAAAATCACCTCGTCTATCGTCTCTGCTGGAAGACCGTTGCTTTCAAGCAGACGATGAACCGCGACGGCTCCCAGCTCGGCCGCAGAGAGGGGCGCGAGCGATCCGCGAAAACTGCCAATGGGGGTTCGCGTGGCCCCGACAATCATGACCTCTTTCATGGTGAGTCCTCAGCTAAAGCGCATCTCGCGAACGTCGTCCGCCACAATCATTTTCCCGGCCGTTTTCGCCGCGATTTCATCGATACTGACGCCGGGGGCGTATTCCCGCAGGATGAACGCGCCGTCCGCGATCTCGAGCAGCGCGAGGTCGGTTAAGACCCGGCGGATACAGCCCGCCCCCGTGAGCGGCAGCGTGCAGCGCGACAGTAGCTTTGACTCACCGCTTTTCGACGCGTGGGTCATCACCACAATGATGTTCTGCGCTCCGGCGACGAGATCCATCGCGCCGCCCATACCCTTCACCATCTTTCCGGGGATCATCCACGAGGCGATATTGCCTTCGACATCCACCTCAAACGCGCCCAGCACCGTCAGGTCAACATGGCCGCCGCGGATCATGGCAAACGACTGGGCCGAGTCGAAAATGGCCGCGCCCGTCCGTGCGGTCACGGTCTGTTTACCGGCGTTGATCATGTCCGCATCAAGGCTCTGTTCGTCAGGAAACGCGCCCATCCCCAGCAGTCCGTTTTCCGACTGAAGCATCACGTCCATTCCTTCCGGAATGTAGTTCGCCACCAGGGTAGGAATACCGATCCCCAGGTTGACGTAATATCCGTCCCGCAGCTCGCGGGCGACGCGCATGGCCATCTGTTCACGGGTTAACATCGTCACACTCCTTCCGCGCGCAGGGTGCGCTGTTCAATACGTTTTTCAAACTGGCCGACAATCAGCCTGTCGACGTAAATGCCCGGGGTATGAATGGCCGACGGGGGCAGCTCGCCCGGGGGAACAATCTCTTCCACCTCGACGACCGTTATCCGGCCCGCCGTTGCCATCAGCGGATTAAAATTTTGCGCGGTATGCCGGTAGACGACGTTGCCGTACCAGTCAGCTTTCCAGCCCTTGATCAGTGCGAAATCACCGGTAATGGCCTCTTCGAGGATGTAGTGCTTACCGGCAAACTGGCGCACGTCTTTGCCGGTAGCCACGGGCGTGCCGTAGCCGGTGGCCGTATAAAATGCCGGGATACCTGCACCGCCCGCGCGCACCTTTTCCGCCAGCGTGCCCTGAGGCGTGAGTTCAATCTCCAGTTCGCCGCTCAATACCTGCTGCTCGAACAGGGCGTTCTCGCCGACGTAAGAGGCCACCACTTTGCGAACCTGCCGCGTCTCAAGCAGAAGCCCGAGACCGAAGCCGTCCACGCCGCAGTTGTTTGATACCACCGTCAGATCTTTCACCTGACGGCGTCTGACCTCTGCAATCAGGTTCTCCGGAATACCGCACAGGCCGAAGCCGCCCGCCAGCAAAGTCATTCCGTCCGTCAGCCCATCCAGCGCCTGCGCATAGCTGTCGACGCGCTTATCCAGTCCCGCCATCGTCATTCCTCCTCTTAACCGTGGCGGTATCATTAGGGGCGGCAACTCATTTGTTAATTTTGAATTTGTGACCCACTCATTTGGTTTTTTTATTAATTTTCTGTTAACTAAATTTTTTCAATTAGTTAACAGGATGAAAAATGAGAATGAGTGTCAAACAGTTACGCGCGTTTTTAGCGGTAGCTCACACTCTCAATTTCGCGCACGCCAGCGAACGGCTGAATCTTTCCCAGCCGGCCCTGAGCCTGACGATTAAAGCGCTGGAGGACGCGCTCGGCGGACCGCTGCTGCAGCGGAGCACGCGCAAGGTTGCGCTGACGCAGGAGGGCGAGACGTTTTTGCCGATGGCGCGCCAGCTGCTTGCCGACTGGGATAACGTCGAAGAGGCGATGCACCAGTGCTTTACCCTGCAGCGCGGTAAAATTTCAGTTGCGGCCATGCCGTCGTTTGCCGCGAACGTCCTGCCCGAGGTGCTGAAAGCGTTTCGCGATCGTCATGCCGGGATTAACGTCACCGTGCATGACGTTATCAACGAGCAGGTAATAGAGATGGTGCGGGAAGGGCGCGTGGAGATGGGCATCGCCTTTGAGCCCGCGCCCACGCACAACCTGCTGTTTACGCCGCTGGGCCTCGACAGGTTTGTAGCCATTGTGCCGAAAGATTCCCCGCTGGCAGGCAAAAAGCGCCTGACATGGGAAGCGCTGCTGACGCTGGATTTCATCACCCTGCAGCGCCCCTCAGCGGTACGTCTGATGATGGAGGAGGAGCTGGCGCGAAGCGGCAGAAAGCTGGACGTCGCGCTGGAGAGCCATCAGCTGGTTACGGTCGGGCGAATGGTCGCGAGCGGGCTGGGCGGCAGCGCCGTCCCGGCGCTCTGCGAGGCCCAGATGACGGCGCTGGGCGCGGTCTGTATTCCGCTGGATAACCCGCCGATTGAAAAGTGCATTGGGGCGATCCATCCCGGGCACACGCAGCTCTCTAAAGCGGCGCATGCCCTGCTGGAAACGCTGAAGGATTTTTATCAGCCGGGTCAGGCGGTGTGACCCGGCTGACCCGCATGCTTCAGAAGCGGGTATCTACTGCTGCAGCCAGCTTTTCCAGCAGCAGCTCGCTGTCTTCCCAGCTCAGGCACGGGTCGGTGATCGACTGGCCGTAAACCATCTGCTGTCCGGCAACGATTTTCTGCGTGCCTTCCTTGATGAAGCTTTCCGCCATAATCCCGGCAACGGCGGTCGAGCCGCTGCGGATCTGCTGGCAGATCTCATCGCAGACGTCCAGCTGGCGGCGATGCTGCTTCTGGCAGTTGCCGTGGCTGAAATCCACTACCAGATGTTCCGGCAGGTCGAATTCGGCCAGCGTTTCACAGGCTGCCGCAATATCTTGTGCATGGTAATTGGGTTTCTTCCCGCCGCGCATAATGATGTGCCCGTAAGGGTTACCGCTGGTCTGGTAGATGGTCATATGACCGCTTTTATCCGGCGACAGGAACATATGGCTGGCACGGGCAGCGCGGATGGCATCAACCGCAATACGGGTGTTGCCATCGGTCCCGTTTTTAAAGCCGACCGGGCAGGAGAGGGCGGAGGCCATCTCGCGGTGGATTTGGCTTTCGGTGGTGCGTGCGCCAATTGCGCCCCAGCTGATCAGATCGGCGATAAACTGCCCGGTCACCATATCGAGAAACTCGGTCGCCGTCGGCACGCCCAGCTCGTTGACCTGCAAAAGCAGCTTCCGCGCCAGCTCGATGCCGTGGTTCACGCGATAGCTGCCGTTGAGGTCAGGATCGGAGATCAGCCCTTTCCAGCCCACCACGGTCCGCGGTTTTTCAAAGTAGGTGCGCATAACAATCTCAAGGCGGTGCTGATACTTATCCCGCAGGCCCTGAAGCCGTTTTGCATAATCCATCGCGGCATCCAGGTCGTGGATGGAGCAGGGACCAATCACCACCAGAAGACGCTTGTCTTCACCATTGAGGATTTTTTCAATGCGGCGGCGGGAGGCCGTCACGTGTTCCGCAACGGCAGCGGAAACAGGATGCCGCTGGGCCAGTTCAGCCGGCGTAACCAGGCTGTCAATGCGCGCAGTGCGGAGTTCATCGGTTTTATTCATGGAATGTCTCAGAAAATTTTTGCTTCATCGGCAGACTACCGGGAAGTGATGGGCATCACCTTAAACCAATCCCTGCTGATTTCAAGTTCGGGGCGACACCGCCCCGTGGTTGCCGATGATGATACCTGAATCTGAGTTAATGTACTAGCATATTAGTACATGCGGCGGTTAAGGCCCATGATGTCGAGAATTTTGGTGGCAATTTCTTCCACCGAATAGTTGGTGCTGTTCAGCCATGGGATCTGATTTTTGCGGTACAGGGCTTCCACTTCGGAGACCTCCATCCGGCACTGGCGCATGGAGGCGTAGCGGCTGTTCTCGCGGCGCTCTTCGCGGATAGCGGCAAGGCGCTCCGGATTAATGGTCAGCCCGAACAGCTTGTGCTGCAGCGGCTTGAGGGCGGCGGGCAGCACCAGGTTATCCATATCGTCAGCGATAAACGGGTAGTTGGCGGCGCGAATGCCGAACTGCATCGCCAGGTAGAGACTCGTCGGGGTTTTGCCGCAGCGCGACACGCCAAGCAGGATCACCTGCGCCTGGTCGAGATTGCGCAGCGAGATACCGTCGTCGTGCGCGAGGGTGTAATCGATGGCGGCGATACGGGCATCGTACTTGGTCAGGTTGCCGGGGTTCAGCCCGTGGGTACGGTGGGCGATAGGGGTCGGGTCGAGCTTCAGCTCGCTTTGCAGCGGAGCCACCAGCGCCTGCACAATATCCTGGCAGAAGCCTTCACTCTGCAGAATGATGGAGCGAATCTCGGGGATAACGATGGAGTAGAACACCAGCGGGCGGACGCCGGTCTGCTGGTAAATGGCGTCGATCTGGTCCTTCACCGCTTTGGCGCGGCTCTCATTTTCGACAAACGGCAGCGTAATGCTGTTGATCGATACGGGAAACTGCGACATCACCGCGTGGCCCAGCACCTCGGCGGTAATCGCCGTACCATCAGAAATATAAAAAACGTGACGATCGACAGCACTATCCATTTTACCCACCCTGAATATCAGACGTAATTGTCTGAAAGCATAAATTAAAAAAGTAATTTACACAGCAAAGAACTTATCCTAATTATGAGTGAAACACTGTTTTTGATTTTCCTGAAAAGTGGATTTCATTTTTCAAATAGCGACTTTATTTTTGGGGTTTCTGGCTGAATATAGAGGAATCATCGGGTTAATCGTTGATGGGAAAGTATCCGAAAAGTTGAAATTTTAAATTGCTTACACGATTCACCGTTTTTTTAGCGGAAATAAATATGCCAGTATAAAAACGTAGTCAGGTGTTACTTACTCCGATCAAATATCACAAAAGGATTGTTTCGATGTCCAACAATGGCTCGTCACCGCTGGTGCTTTGGTATAACCAACTCGGCATGAATGATGTAGACAGAGTTGGGGGCAAAAATGCCTCCCTGGGTGAAATGATTACAAACCTCTCGGGTATGGGTGTCTCCGTACCGAACGGGTTTGCCACCACCGCCGATGCCTTTAACCTGTTTTTAGACCAGAGCGGTGTTAACCAGCGCATTTACGACCTGCTGGATAAAACGGATATTGATGACGTCACCGAGCTTGCCAAAGCCGGGGCGCAGATCCGCCAGTGGATCATCGACACACCTTTCCAGCCGGAACTGGAAAAAGCCATTCACGACGCGTACAACCAGCTCTCCGCTGACGATGCGCAGGCCTCCTTTGCCGTACGTTCCTCTGCGACCGCGGAAGATATGCCGGACGCCTCGTTTGCCGGACAGCAGGAAACCTTCCTGAACGTCCAGGGTTACGATGCGGTGCTGGTGGCGGTGAAGCACGTGTTTGCTTCCCTGTTCAACGACCGTGCCATCTCCTATCGCGTGCATCAGGGCTACGACCATCGCGGCGTGGCGCTCTCCGCTGGCGTACAGCGCATGGTGCGCTCGGACGTGGGTTCATCCGGCGTGATGTTCTCCATAGATACTGAATCCGGCTTCGACCAGGTAGTGTTTATCACCTCTGCGTGGGGTCTGGGTGAGATGGTTGTGCAGGGTGCGGTTAACCCTGACGAATTCTATGTTCATAAGCCTACGCTGGCCGCTGGCCGTCCGGCGGTGGTGCGCCGCACCATGGGTTCAAAGAAAATCCGCATGATCTATGCCCCGACGCAGGAGCATGGCAAGCAGGTTAAAATTGAAGACGTACCGCAGGAACAGCGCGACCGCTTCTCCCTGACCGACGCTGAAGTTCAGGAGCTGGCGAAGCAGGCGGTGCAGATCGAAAAACACTACGGCCGTCCGATGGACATCGAATGGGCGAAAGACGGTAACACCGGCAAGCTGTTTATCGTGCAGGCGCGTCCGGAAACCGTCCGCTCTCGCGGTCAGGTGATGGAGCGTTATACGCTGCACGCCCAGGGCAAAATCGTGGCGGAAGGCCGTGCTATCGGTCACCGAATCGGTGCCGGTCCGGTCAAAGTGATCCACGACATCAGCGAGATGAACCGTATTGAGCCAGGCGACGTGCTGGTGACCGACATGACCGACCCGGACTGGGAACCGATCATGAAGAAAGCGGCGGCTATCGTCACCAACCGCGGCGGTCGTACCTGTCATGCGGCGATCATTGCCCGCGAACTGGGTATTCCTGCGGTTGTCGGCTGCGGTGATGCCACCGAGCGCATGAAGGACGGCCAGAACGTGACCGTTTCCTGTGCCGAAGGCGATACCGGCTACGTGTATGCCGATATCCTCGACTTCAGCGTGAAGAGCTCCAGCGTGGACACCATGCCGGATCTGCCGCTGAAGATCATGATGAACGTCGGTAACCCGGACCGCGCGTTCGACTTCGCCTGCCTGCCGAACGAAGGCGTAGGCCTGGCGCGCCTGGAATTTATCATCAACCGTATGATCGGCGTTCACCCGCGTGCGCTGCTTGAGTTTGACGACCAGGATCCAAAGCTGCAGAACGAAATCCGCGAGATGATGAAAGGCTACGACTCGCCGAAAGAGTTCTACGTCGGCCGTCTGACCGAAGGGATCGCGACGCTCGGCGCCGCTTTCTATCCGAAACGCGTGATTGTGCGTCTGTCTGACTTTAAGTCTAACGAATACGCCAACCTGGTAGGCGGCGAGCGTTACGAGCCGGAAGAAGAGAACCCGATGCTGGGCTTCCGCGGGGCCGGACGCTACGTGTCCGACAGCTTCCGCGACTGTTTCGCGCTGGAGTGCGAGGCGGTGAAGCGCGTGCGCAACGACATGGGGCTGACCAACGTCGAAATCATGATCCCGTTTGTGCGTACCGTCGATCAGGCTAAAGCCGTTGTTGACGAGCTGGCGCGTCAGGGTCTGAAGCGCGGCGAGAACGGGCTGAAGATCATCATGATGTGCGAAATCCCGTCCAACGCCCTGTTGGCCGAGCAGTTCCTGGAACATTTCGACGGCTTCTCTATCGGCTCGAACGACATGACGCAGCTGACGCTGGGTCTGGACCGTGACTCCGGCGTGGTCTCCGAGCTGTTCGACGAGCGCAACGAGGCGGTGAAAGCGCTGCTTTCTATGTCCATCCGCGCGGCGAAGAAGCAGGGCAAATACGTCGGGATTTGCGGTCAGGGTCCATCCGACCATGAAGACTTTGCCGCCTGGCTGATGGAAGAGGGGATCGATAGCCTGTCCCTGAACCCGGATACCGTGGTGCAAACCTGGCTGAGCCTGGCGGAACTGAACAAGTAACGCCACGCTGACCCGAAAAGGCGAGGATATTATTCCTCGCCTTTTTTATTTCATTTGTTATTTGCTCCCCATCACAAATAAAGTAAAAAACTAAATATCATAATTTGCCTGTTAATTTAGACAATTGTTAGCGCGCAACGCGTTGCTAATACTTGAGCCTTACTGCGCATTTCTCTTTCAGTGATGCGCAACTGGTTGAAATACGTTTTAACCTGATAAAAAGGCAAATAACAATGACACTCTCCTCTGTATTGCGTACCAAAGATAAAATAGGTTATGGCTTAGGTGATATGGCCAGCGCGCTGGTCTGGCAAACGGCAACGTTATTTCTCGCTTATTTCTATACGGACGTTTTTGGGCTTCCCGCCGCGATTATGGGCACCATGTTTTTAGTGGTGCGCGTGGTCGATGCGTTTGTCGACCCGTGCATTGGCGCGCTGGTTGACCGCACACATACGCGTCACGGACGTTTCCGTCCCTGGCTGCTGTGGTTCGCCATCCCGTTTGGCGTAAGCTGCCTTATCACTTTTTATGTACCGGACGTGGGGCCGACGGCGAAAATCGTCTATGCCTGCGTGACCTACGCAATTTTAAGCCTGATTTACTCCGCGATTAACGTGCCTTACTGCGCCATGCCCGGCGCGCTGACGTTGGACCCGCGCGAGCGTCACTCCCTGCAGTCGTGGCGTTTTGGCCTGTCGTTTATCGGCGGGTTGATTGTGACGGTTATTGCCCTGCCGCTGGTCTCATTGTTAGGCCAGGGCAACGTGCAGAAAGGCTATTTCTATGCCATGAGTCTGATGGGCCTGCTGGGAATCGTTCTGTTCTTCTGCTGTTTCCTGATGACCCGCGAGCGCTATTCGCCGCGCAATGATACCTCCGGCTCGATGCTCACCGATTTAAAACTGCTGGCCGGGAACAGCCAGTGGCGTATTGTGTTCCTGTTTAATATTTTGCTGTTAACGGCGGTGGTGACGCGCGGTTCCGCCACGATGTATTACGTGAACTATGTGCTGTTGCGCCCGGATCTGGTTTTTGCCTTTATTGTTTCCGGCATGGTGGCCTCCTTAAGCGGCGCATTATTATCTGAACGGCTGCTGGGAAAATTTGACCGCGTGCGCGCCTATCAGTGGACGATAATTTCCTTCGTGATTTTTGGTGCGCTGATTTTCTTCCTGCCGCCTTCGCAGGTGTGGCTGATCTTTGGCCTCAACATCGTCTTTAGCTTTATTCAAAACCTCACCACGCCGCTGCAGTGGACCATGTTCTCCGATGTGGTCGACTACGAGGAGCATCGCAGCGGCCGCCGCCTGGACGGGCTGGTCTTCTCCACCGCGCTGTTTGCCATCAAATTCGGCCTGGCGCTGGGCGGCGCGGTCGTCGGCTGGGTGCTTGGCATGGTGGATTACGCGCCGGGACAGGCAACCCAGGCGCCAGGCGTTCTCTCGACCATCAACGCACTGTTCACCCTTATCCCTTGCGCGCTGTTCCTCTGCATGGTCGCGCTGCTTGCCATCTACAAGCTCAACAGCCGGCTGGTTGATTCCATCGCCCGTGAGCTGGCCAGCAAACGTGAGGTCAGACCCGAAGCGGGGCAGCTCAGCCCGGCAACCCCTTCCGCACTACAGGAGTAAAACATGACAGCTATCTATAAGGACGCGGGACGTCCCGTGCACGAGCGCGTCGCCGATTTACTGGCGCGTATGACCCCGGAAGAGAAGTTCGCCCAGATGCATGCGTACTGGCTGATCCTCGATGAAAACGGCAACCACCGCGAGCGCAGCGACCTCAGCGATGAATTCGCGGGCGTGAGCGAGCAGGCAGCGCTAGGCGAACGGTTAAAACTGGGCGTCGGGCAGATCACCCGTCCGCTCGGTACCCACATCGTTGACGCGAAAACCGGCGTGCGCGCCGCGAACCGCCTGCAGCGGATGATGATGGAGGAGACGCGTCTCGGCATTCCGGCCTTGTTCCATGAAGAGTGCCTGGTGGGGCTGCTGTGTAAAGACGCCACGCTGTTCCCGTCGTCGCTGAACTACGGTTCGACCTGGGATCCTGAACTGGTACAGCGCGCGGCAGAGCAGATCGGTAAAGAGGCGCGATCCGTCGGCTGTCAGCAGGGGCTGGCGCCGGTGCTGGACGTTTCCCGCGACGTGCGCTGGGGGCGAACCGAAGAGACCTTCGGGGAAGATCCCTGGCTGGTGGGGGTGATGGCAACCGCCTGGGTGAAAGGCTTACAGGGCGATAATCGCGACCTGCTGGCGACGCTCAAGCACTACGTGGGCCACTCGTTCAGCGAAGGGGCGCGCAACCACGCGCCGGTACACCTGGGGTTCAGCGAGCTGAACGACACCTTCCTGCTGCCGTTTGAAATGGCGGTGAAGCTGGCCAATGCCGGGTCGGTGATGCCCGCCTATCACGATATCGACAATCAGCCGGGGCACAGCGACAGCTTCCTGCTGACTACCGTCCTGCGCGAACAGTGGGGATTCGACGGGATTATTGTCGCGGACTACGGCGGCATCAGCCTGCTGCACCAGCATCACGGGATTTCCCACGATGCGGCGGAATCCGCCGCGCTGGCGTTCAACGCGGGGCTGGACGTTGAGCTGCCGAAAGACGACTGCGCGCGGCATCTGGCAGACGCCGTTGAGCGCGGGCTGATCTCTATGGCGAAAGTGGATGAGATCGTGGCGCGCGTGCTGACGGAAAAATTCCGTCTGGGGCTGTTTGAAAACCCGTACGCGGATGAGAACGGTATCGATCTGCAAAACGACATGACCCGCCAGGTCGCGCGGGAGGTGGCGACGAAATCGCTCACGCTGCTGGAAAATAACGGTATTTTACCGCTCGGCGGTAAGCCCCGCGTGGCGGTGGTGGGGCCGACGGCAGACGATCCGCTGGCGTTACTCAGCGGCTACAGCTTCCCGGTGCATCTGATCATCAGCGATATGGTTGAAGAGACCTCGCAGGTGACGACCCCGCGCGCGGCTTTGGAACACTACCTCGGCGCGTCGCAGGTCCGTTACGCCAAAGGGTGTCACATTATCGAGAAACGGATGGCGGGTGCGCCGGTCTTCCCGGGCGACAGCGGCGGCAAGCCGATGCAGCAGTCGCCGGTGTCGCAGAGTACCGCCCTGATCCCCGAGGCCGTGGACGCGGCGCAGGAGAGTGACGTGGTGGTCGCCTGCGTGGGCGATCTCGCCGGGCTGTTCCAGAGCGGCACCGTGGGGGAAGGTTCCGATACCGATTCCCTGAACCTGCCGGGCGTGCAGCAACAGCTGCTGGAAGCGCTGGTGGCGACGGGCAAACCGGTGATTGTCGTGATGACCGGCGGGCGCCCGTACAACCTTCAGGGGCTGGAGGATAAGGTCGCGGCGCTGCTGGTGGCGTGGGCGCCGGGGCAGGAAGGGGGCTGGGCGATTGCGGACGTGCTAACGGGACGCGCAGAGCCGCAGGGCCGTCTGGTGGTGAGCGTGCCGAAAAGCGCCGGGGCCATGCCGTATTACTACAATCACAAGCTCAAAAGCGGCGGCACGCCGTTTGCTTTCCACTTCGGTTCACGTTATCCGTTTGGCTTCGGCCTCGGCTGGACGACCTTTAGATGGGGCGCAGCCCGCCTCGCCGAAAGCAGCGTGCCGGTTGACGGCGAGGTGACGCTGAGCGTAGATATCGCCAATACCGGGGAACGCAGCGGCAGCGAGGTGGTGCAGGTTTACGTCAGGGATAAGGTCGCCACCCAGGTACGGCCGCTTCAGGAGCTGAAGGCGTTCCAGCGCGTCACGCTCTCGCCGGGCGAATCCGCCACGCTCAGCTTTACGCTACCGGTTGAGATGTTCAACTTTACCCGCCGGGACGGGAAGCGCATCGTTGAGCCGGGCGAGTTTGAACTGCAGGTTGGCGCATCGTCGGCGGATATCCGCGAGGCGGTGACGGTCAATGTGTCCGGGGAAACGCGGGTGCTGCCAGCGGAGTGGCGGATGCTCAGTGCCTGTGAGATTAAGCGCGCGTAGTCAGGATAAAAAAAAGCCCATCGTGGGAGATGGGCAAAGACTACACACAGCAATTCGTTGTTTCACTCAGGGGATTTCCATGCTTATAAATCAAGGTGTTGATTTATAACCGTGTGCTAATAGTAGGCATGTCATCTTTGAGCGTCGATCGGATTCGTCTCAATAGTTAAAGAGACGTAAAGATTTCTTGAGGTTAAGAGCAGAATGAGTGCATGAATAGCGGGTCTGACCAGTGTGCAACGAATAAATACTTTAGCAGCGTTAAAGTATTGTGAGGGGGAATGTAGGCCGGGTGCGCGTTAGCGCCACCCGGCATAAAACTTAATGCGTGTTTTTCTCTTCCAGCTCTTCCAGTTCGCTCAGGATCACGTCCGGGTCGGTTCCCGGCGGCGGAATTTCATGCACCCAGGCGGAGAACAGACGCCATGTGACGGCGAGCAGCACCGGGCCAATAAACAGGCCGATCATGCCAAAGGCAATCAGTCCGCCAATGACTCCGGATAGGATCAGGATCAGCGGCAGGTCTGCACCCATGCGGATGAGGATCGGACGAATGACGTTATCCATGGTGCCGACCACGCAGCTCCAGACCAGCAGCACCGTTCCCCACGTGGTGTCACCCGTCCAGTAGAGCCAGATAATACTAGGGACCAGCACCAGCAGCGGTCCCAGTTGCGCAAGACAGGTCATCAGCATGACAACGGTGAACACGGTGGCGTACGGTACGCCGGAAATCGCCAGACCGATACCGCCCAGCACCGCCTGCACCAGCGCGGTCACCACCACGCCCAGCGCAACCGCGCGCACGGCCTGCGCAGCCAGCAGTACCGCAGCGTCACCGCGTTTGCCCGCCAGGCGGGTGGCGAAGTGACGAACGCCTAATGCCACCTGCTCGCCGCGCCAGTAGAGCAGGGCGCTGAAGAGCAGCATCAGGGTACAGTGCATCATAAAGCGGCCGATATGCGCCGCCTGACCCACAAACCAGGTGGTGGTAGTGCCAATATACGGGCGGACTTTTGCCATCAGCGCGCTGCCGCCCATCTCCAGCAGGCTATGCCAGCCGCTGTAGAGCTTGGCGCCCACCACCGGAATGCTGTTCAGCCAGGCGAGATCCGGCAGCGTCAGGTCACCGCTGCTAATGGCGCGAATAACGGGGCCGCTGGAATCCACCAGGCTATTGACCAGCAGAGCAATCGGAATAATAAACAGCAGGAACAGCAGGAGCGTCATGACCAGCACGGCTAACCCGCGGCGGCCGAACAGCAGCTTCTGCAAGCGCAGCAGCAAAGGCCACGTGGCAACGACAACGGTCGCAGCCCACGCGAAGCCGAGAATAAAGGGTTGAACAATCCACAGACACGCAATAATCATGAGGGCCAGAAACAGCACCGACAGCAAAATTTGCGCAACATCCCTGGGCTGGCGAAGATTGACCATAAATGAAACTTTCCTTAAAAGAACGCCAGTACAACTGGCGGGAACGGAAAACCGCGTCTCTTTAATCATTAATGATCTCAGCGGTTTTTGACAGGCGGATTTTGCCTGTAATTCAGCAGAGATTATAAGAAAAAAATGTGATAAAACTTTTAAGATACACGCAAACGATTTCATACAACTCTAATTAGGGTCGACAGTCATGATCCCACAGATTTCTCAGGCACCTGGCGTCGTTCAGCTGGTGCTTAATTTTTTGCAAGCACTGGAGCAACAGGGTTTTACAGGTGATACCGCCACGAACTATGCCGACAGGCTGACGATGGCGACCGATAACAGTATTTACCAGCTTCTTCCCGATGCCGTGGTTTTCCCTCGTTCCACGGCCGACGTCGCGCTTATCGCCCGGCTGGCAACGCAGGAGCGCTTTGCCTCGCTGGTCTTTACGCCGCGCGGCGGCGGCACCGGGACCAACGGTCAGGCGCTGAACCAGGGCATCATTGTTGATATGTCGCGCTATATGAACCGCATCATTGAAATCAACCCGGAAGAGGGGTGGGTGCGGGTCGAAGCGGGCGTTATCAAAGATCAGCTTAACCAGTACCTCAAGCCTTACGGTTACTTTTTTGCCCCGGAGCTTTCCACCAGTAACCGCGCGACCCTCGGCGGGATGATCAACACGGATGCCTCCGGTCAGGGCTCGCTGGTCTACGGCAAAACCTCCGATCACGTGCTGGGCGTGCGTGCCGTTCTGCTGGGCGGCGATATTCTCGATACGCAGCCGATGCCGGTCGAACTGGCGGAAACGCTGGGCAAAGATAAGACCGCCAGCGGACGCATCTATCGTACCGTGCTGGAGCGCTGCCGCGACAACCGCCAGCTTATTCTCGATAAGTTCCCCAAACTGAACCGCTTCCTGACCGGGTACGACCTGCGTCACGTCTTTAACGACGACCTGACCCAGTTTGATTTAACCCGCGTGCTAACCGGTTCCGAAGGGACGCTGGCGTTTATCACCGAGGCGCGGCTGGATATCACCCGCCTGCCGAAGGTGCGTCGTCTGGTGAACGTCAAATATGACTCCTTCGACTCTGCGCTGCGCAATGCGCCGTTTATGGTGGAAGCTAAAGCGCTCTCGGTGGAAACGGTCGACTCCAAAGTGCTCAACCTGGCCCGGGAGGATATTGTCTGGCACTCCGTCAGCGATCTCATTACCGACGTGCCGGATAAAGAGATGCTCGGCCTCAATATCGTGGAGTTCGCCGGCGACGATGAGGCGCTGATTGAGAGCCAGGTCACCACGCTCTGCCAGCGGCTGGATGAGCTGATTGCGCAGGGCGAAGGCGGCGTGATCGGCTGGCAGCTCTGTAACGATCTGGCCGGGATTGAGCGTATCTATGCGATGCGTAAAAAAGCCGTGGGCCTGCTCGGCAATGCGAAAGGGGCGGCGAAGCCGATTCCCTTTGCCGAAGATACCTGCGTGCCGCCTGAGCATCTGGCGGATTATATCGTCGAGTTTCGCGCCCTGCTGGACAGCCACGGCCTGAGCTACGGCATGTTCGGCCACGTCGATGCCGGGGTACTGCACGTGCGTCCGGCGCTGGATATGTGCGACCCGCAGCAGGAGATCCTGATGAAGCAGATCTCCGACGATGTGGTGGCCTTAACCGCCAAATACGGCGGCCTGCTCTGGGGGGAGCACGGGAAAGGGTTCCGCGCGGAATACAGCCCGGCGTTCTTCGGCGAACAGCTCTACGCGGAGCTGCGCAAGGTGAAAGCGGCGTTTGACCCGCATAACCGCCTCAACCCGGGCAAAATCTGCCCTCCTGAAGGCGTGGACGCGCCAATGCTGCAGGTGGATGCCGTCAAGCGCGGCACGTACGACAGACAGATCCCGATTGCGGTGCGCTCCTCCTGGCGCGGCGCGATGGAGTGCAACGGCAACGGACTGTGCTTTAACTTTGATGTGAAAAGCCCGATGTGTCCGTCGATGAAAATCACCAGCAACCGCATCCACTCGCCGAAAGGGCGGGCGACGCTGGTGCGGGAATGGCTGCGTCTGCTGGCCGATCGCGGGGTCGATCCGCTCAGGCTGGAGCAGCAGCTCCCGGAAAAACGGGCCAGCCTGCGCTCGCTGATTGAGCGCACCCGCAACAGCTGGCATGCGAATAAGGGCGAGTATGATTTCTCCCATGAGGTGAAAGAGGCGATGTCCGGCTGTCTGGCCTGTAAAGCCTGCTCCACCCAGTGCCCGATTAAAATCGACGTGCCGGAATTCCGCTCGCGCTTCCTGCAGCTGTATCACACCCGCTACCTCCGCCCGGTGCGCGACCATCTGGTGGCAACGGTAGAAAGCTACGCGCCGCTGATGGCGCGCGCGCCGAAGACCTTTAACTTCTTTATCAACCAGCCGCTGGTGCGCAAGCTCTCCGAAAAACATATCGGTATGATCGATCTGCCGCTGCTGTCGGTGCCGTCTCTGCAGCGCCAGCTCGTCGGTCACCGCTCGGCGAACATGACCCTGGAGCAGCTGGAGGCACTCACGCCTGAGCAAAAAGCGAAGGTGGTGCTGGTGGTGCAGGATCCGTTTACCAGCTACTACGATGCGCAGGTGGTCGCGGATTTCATCCGCCTGTCGGAAAAGCTAGGGTATCAGCCGGTGGTTCTGCCGTTCTCACCCAACGGCAAGGCGCAGCACATCAAGGGCTTCCTGACGCGCTTTGCAAAGACCGCGCAGAAAACGGCTGACTTCTTAAACCGCGTGGCGCAACTCGGGATACCGATGGTCGGCGTCGATCCGGCGCTGGTGCTTTGCTATCGCGATGAATACAGGCAGACGCTCGGCGACAAGCGCGGTGATTTCAACGTGATGCTGGTGCACGAGTGGCTGCCGGTGGCGCTGGAAGATAAGGCGGTTCAGGATGTCAGCGGGGAACCATGGTATCTGTTCGGACACTGCACGGAAGTCACCGCGCTGCCGGGCGCGCCCGCGCAGTGGGCGTCCGTCTTTGCCCGCTTCGGCGCGAAGCTGGAGAGCGTCAGCGTAGGCTGCTGCGGAATGGCCGGCACCTACGGACACGAAGTGAAAAACCACGCCAACTCGCTCGGCATCTATGAGCTGTCCTGGCATCAGGCGATGCAGCGTTTACCGCGAAACCGCTGTCTGGCGACGGGCTACTCCTGTCGTAGCCAGGTGAAGCGAGTAGAAGGTAACGGCGTACGTCACCCATTGCAGGCTTTACTGGAGATAATTGGATGATCTGGAAACGTGCCGTGACGCTGCAGGCGCTGAACGCCATGGGCGAGGGGAATATGGTGGGGCTGCTGGATATCCAGTTCATCCGCATTGGCGACGATGAGATTGAAGCCACCATGCCCGTCGATAGTCGCACCCATCAGCCGTTTGGTTTATTGCACGGCGGAGCGTCCGTCGTGCTGGCCGAAACGCTGGGCTCGGTGGCGGGCTATCTCTGTACCGAAGGGGAGCAGAAGGTTGTCGGACTCGAGGTGAATGCTAACCATATCCGCTCGGTGCGCAGCGGGCGCGTGCGCGGTGTATGCCGCGCGCTGCACGCCGGTAGCCGCCATCAGGTGTGGCAGATAGATATTCTCGATGAGCAGGATCGCCTGTGCTGCTCGTCGCGGCTGACCACGGCGGTTGTGTAAAGTTTTCAGATGTTTTGCCTTTGGTCAAAAACTAGCCAGATGGTTGTGATATACTGGTCAGGTTTTGTACATAAGCGAGGACATCATGGATACTGAAATAACCCCAACGCAGCTGGCAATTGAATATTTACGTCGCGATAAGAGCAACCTGTCTCCGGCGCAGTACCTGAAAAAGCTGAAACAGCTTGAGCTGGAGTTTACAGATTTGCTGGCGCTCTCTTCGAATGAACTAAAAGAAGAGATCTACTTTGCCTGGCGGTTGGGCGTTCACGTCCATTGAGTACATGAGAATAAAAGGGCCGCAAGTGCGGCCTTTTTTGTGTCTGAAATTCAGTATCGGGGGACTCGTTGTTAAAAGACGGCTGTAGTGTCCGGGTCAGCTCATTTTCCGTCCGGCCATCACCTGCCGGTGAGATTAAAATCTTTCAGGCAATTTCCCTATATTGATTAGCACACCTCTTTCAACTTCGATATAACCCCCTTCTTTTAAAGCTGAAAGAATACGCATGACGCCGCTACGGGACAGGTGGGTTTTATCCCGGATATACCTTTCTGCAGTAATGTTCTGCCTGAATGATTCTTCTTCGTTTGAGAGTGCATAAAGCTGGGCGCGGACAATATTGTATGCGGAAGGTCCGGTTATATCTTCGTAGCTATGAAATAGCTTACCTGCAAGGGCCATCAGGTGATATGACAGCGGCTCCCATAGTTCGTGATGCTTGATAATGTCATAAACAGCATCCATTTTAAGGGTTACGATCTCACAGTGATTAAAGGTTTTGATGTAACCGAACATCTGAGCGTAATGCAGATTACTGAGACCGAGCAAAGCGGGCGCCTTAACCGTTGCCATGGCTAAATCGTCGTTGTTACGGTGAATCATGACGCGACCGTTGAGGAGGATATAACAGAGGCGTTCGTTGCCAGCTACAAAATTTAATCGACGGCGGGGGAGCACTTTCTTCAGATTTGCACCCTGTTTTAGATAATCGATCAGCAGTTGTGTGGATGAAGAACAATCGAATATTAACGTCTGGGACATCTCATCAGCCATGTGCACGCCTATCCATTTAACCTGTCAGTAGTGATGCGGTTCAGTATAGCGTGGATCCTGCTGAGGCTGTTTCATGCAGCCCTGCTGCGAAGTATTTCAGCGGTAAATGTTTGATTAAAATCAAGAACCCTCGTTGAAGTTCAACATATCCAGCAACTCTCACAGGAGGACATCTGCATTATCAGCGGCACTGCGGATATGCAGGATGTCACGGCATGAAAAGCAAAGTATTTCGAAATGCTGGAGATAGTGAGAGATGCGTTAACTATTACCGGGTACGCATAGCGCACCCGGCATTTTCCTCAGACGTTCGCCGCACTCATCAACCGAGACTTCATGGACTGATATGCAGACGCTGCATAGTCCTCCGCCCAACGCTGATCCTCTATCGCCTCCAGTTGCACCGCGCAGTACTTCGTTTCCGGCGTTTTGGAGATGGGATCGAGGTTATCCTGTGTCAGCTCGTTGCAGGCGCCAATCCACCACTGATAGGTCATGTAAACGGCTCCGGTGTTGATACGCTCGCTGATGCTGGCGCGGGTAATCACTTTGCCGCGGCGTGAACGTACCCAGACCAGCTGCCCGTCAGTAATGCCCAGCTTTTCTGCATCGGCAGGGTTCATTTGCACCCGGCCCGGCTCGTCGGCCAGGCTTTGCAGCGCGGCGCAGTTCCCGGTCATGGAGCGACAGGAATAATGTCCCACCTCGCGTACCGTACACAGCACCAGCGGGAAATCTGCATCCGGGGTTTCAGCCGGCGCGCGCCACGGTGCGGCAAAGAGTTGCCCTTTACCGCTCGGGGTGTCGAACTGATTGTCTTTGTACAGGTACGGCGTGCCGGGGTGATCCAGCGTCGGGCACGGCCATTGCACGTGGCCCATCTCGCCCATTTTTTCATACGTCACGCCGTAGAAAAGCGGGCACAGCTCGCGCATCTCATCCCAGATCTGCTGGTTGGAGTCATAATGCATCGGGTAGCCCATCTCGGTGGCGAGCAGGCTGATGATTTCCCAGTCGCGCTTCACGTTGCCGCTGGCCTCGATGGCTTTGCCAAAACGCTGGAAGCCGCGATCGGCACAGGTAAAGACGCCGCCGTGCTCACCCCAGGATGTGGCCGGGAGCAGAACGTCCGCCACCTCTGCCGTTTTGGTCATAAAGATGTCCTGAACCACAACAAAGTCGAGCGCCTCAAAACCGCTGCGCACCAGGCCGAGATCGGCTTCGGTCTGAAGCGGATCCTCCCCCATGATGTAGTAGGCCTTTACCTTGCCTTCCAGCGCCAGGTGGGGCACCTCGGTAATGCGCGTCCCGACCCGATCGTCCATTTTGTTGACGTCAATCCCCCAGGCATCGGCGAACTTCTGCCTGACCGCAGGATCGGTAACATCCTGATAGCCGGGGAACATATTCGGCAGAACGCCCATGTCGCAGGCGCCCTGGACGTTGTTTTGACCGCGTACCGGCCCGACGCCGACGGCAGGGCGGCCGAGGTTGCCGGTCAGCAGCGCCAGGCTGGAAAGTCCTTTGACCACATCAACGGCCTGACCAAACTGGGTCACGCCCATCCCCCACATCACGGTAGCGGAAGGGGCCGCCGCGAAGGTCCGCATCGCCTGGCGGACGTCACGGGCGGGGATGCCGGTGATATGTTCGACTTTCTCCGGCGCATAGTCTTTTACCGTTTGTCGGTAGGCCTCAAGCCCTTCCGTAAAGCGCGCCACGTAGCTTTTGTCATACAGCTCCTCTTCCAGCAACACATAGCCAAAGGCGTTAACCAGCGCCATGTTGCTGCCGTTTTTCAGCTGCAGATGTTGGTCGGCAATGCGTGCCGTTTCAATGCGCCGCGGATCGCAGACGATAATTTTTGCGCCGTTCTCACGCGCTTTCAGCACGCGGCGGGCAACGATAGGGTGGGAGTCCGCGCAGTTATAGCCAAACACCAGCAGGCATTTTGAGTTTTCAATATCATTGATTGAGTTGCTCATTGCGCCATTGCCGAGCGTTTCCTGTAAACCGGCGACGGACGGGCCATGACAGACGCGCGCACAGCAGTCCACATTGTTGGTGTTCAGCACCGCGCGGGCAAATTTCTGCATCACGTAGTTGGTTTCATTGCCGGTGCCGCGAGAGGAACCGGTGGTCATGATCGACCGCGGCCCGTGCTGCGCTTTAATACTGCTGAGCCTGTGGGCGGTGTAGCGGATCGCCTCTTCCCAGGTAACGGGGGTGAATGCTTCGCCTTTGCGGTAGCGGATCATGGGCTGGGTGAGGCGAGGGGTGAGCAGACGGGTATCGTTGAGGAAGTCCCAGCCGTAAAAGCCTTTCAGACATAAGGTGCCCTGGTTTGTGACGCCCTCTGCCGCTTCGGCACGGATGATACGGTTATTTTCAACGACAAGGTTCAATTTACAGCCTGCACCGCAGTACGGGCAGACGCTGGCGATCTTTTTCATCAATAACAGACCTGTTAAGAAATGAAGCAAAGTTGACTGGAAAACCCAGTCCCGTATGCGGAGGTAAGCAGGAAGCGTGCCAGGTTGTCTTTGCGTGTATTACAGGGAGTTATGCGGGGAGGGCACGTGTCATCGTCAAGCTGTTCGTCAGTTTTGACGATGACACGTCAGGAGGCGCGGCGACCTGGAACTTAGAGATCGTCCA
Source organism: Enterobacter sp. N18-03635 (assembly GCF_004006055.1). Taxonomy (NCBI): domain Bacteria; kingdom Pseudomonadati; phylum Pseudomonadota; class Gammaproteobacteria; order Enterobacterales; family Enterobacteriaceae; genus Enterobacter; species Enterobacter sp. N18-03635. The sequence goes on from NZ_CP034769.1 coordinate 1,871,377, forward strand.
TCGTGTAACCCACCACGATTTCCAGCGTCTTGCGAATCACATCCGCCTGAACCACGTCGTGAGTGGCTTCCAGCGTCTGAATGAGCCAGAGGATGATCGCCTTATTAGACAGATGCCCCTCGGAGGCCAGAACACAGCGTACTGCAGTAGAAAAAACAGCGGACTCTTCAGCAAAACGATCGCCTGCGTGACGGAAGTATTCCGACAGCGCACTGTCTAAAAAAGCAGAGTGGTATTCGGGTTGAAGCTGAATATTTTGTCTCATTTGTTCTCACCGTAGCTGTAAAATTGCAGTCAATGTATTTTTTTGGGGTCGGACGGTTTTCCACTTCCAAATAACGGCACTACATTGTCTCTGTTATCGTTGAGAGGTCCCTCTCTTTTCGTTCGTCCTTGCGCGGTTCTGCGACGTGTAAAGGCGATGCTGTTTGAGCCAATTTCGGCAATCACCGCCTCAAGTGTCTCCCGCCGCCGGGGATCCTTTTCATGTTCTTTCATGCTCCGCAGACGCTGCAGCAAGCCTTCGGTTGTCACTGGCCCCCGCTCTTTCAGAAGAGAAAGAACGGCTTCACCGATAAGCGTGTCAATCAGTCGGTTTGCGTCACTGCTATTCATAACCTTACCGTTCGAAGAGCAGACCAAGCAGCATGTGGTAATGCTCTTCCTCTTCTGGCCCATCGGCTCTTTCGAGGCGGCTGAGCAGTTTGGTACAGAGCGATTTGCGATTGAGGTTTCGCCCGTCGCTGAGAATTTCGACAACTACCTGGCCCAGCGTCTCTTGTTGAGTAGGTAGGGCGGCCTTTTCGAAGTACTGTGCGATCGCTGCTGCGGAATCTGTGGCGTAACCTTTCTGCTGCATATTTCGCTCCTGTAAAATTTTGTAATCAGTAACGTTACATTTAAGGTATACACAATTCCTAAATCTGTACATATAAAATGTACAAATTTTTAATATTTTTATGATATATTTTATAAAATCCTTTATTTTCAGTGAGTTGACTGGCTGACATGAACCGGTAATGTTACAGGATATATTGTACAAAAAGGTCTGGCACTGGTAAGTTGTACAGCGCAGAAAAATATTTCATTAACTGCCGTAAATGATTGAGATGTAAATTATTTGTCAGGCAATGAATGTGCTATAAATGATACTTATCCACCTTTTTTGTGGCCAAAACCCTAACCCCAGGAATCGCATGCTCACAACCATCATTTACCGCAGCCATATCTGCGAGGACGTTCCAGTGAAAGCGCTGGAAGCCATGGTCGCTGCAGCAAATAGTAAAAACCGGCAATCCAACGTCACGGGGATCCTGCTGTTTAACGGCACTCATTTTTTTCAGCTGCTTGAAGGGCCAGTGGAACACGTCTCTGCTATCTATGAGCAGATCTGCAACGATCCGCGCCACCATAACGTGGTCGAGTTAATGCGCGATCACGGGCCTGTCCGGCGTTTTGGCAACGTGGGTATGGAGCTTTTTGATTTGCGCCACTTCGACAGGGACGAAGTGCTGCAGCAGGTGCTCAATAAGAGTACGACACGCTATCAGCTAGCCTATAACGATCGCCCTCTGCAGTTTTTCCGCACCTTTGTCGAGGCCACGGAAAAAGCGAACTATTTTGAACTGCCGCCTGCGGATTCATGGGAATTCGTTCGCGAAGAAACACACTTGTCCGGGCAGCCTGAGGTAGTCGCGAAAGGGGCGGACTGCAGCTTCGCGTTCCAGCCGATAGTCGATCCGTTTATGCAGCAGGTTGTCTCCTGGGAGGCGCTTTTGCGCACCCCGTCCGGCGACTCGCCAGGGGCTTATTTCGCCAGCCTTCCGAATGAGGAAGTGTACGCGTCTGATTTGCAAAGCAAGCAGGTGGCGCTCTCCATGGCCAGCGCGCTGGGGTTACAGGACCAGACGTTATCCCTGAACCTGCTGCCTATGACGCTGGTTAACATTCCCAACGCCGTGGACTTTCTGCTCACCGCGATTGAAGCAAATGGGTTTGTACCCGAGCAAATCGTGGTTGAGTTCACCGAGAGCGAAGCCATTTCCCGTTTTGATGAATTCACGGATTCGGTCAGGCAGTTAAAAAGCGCGGGTATCAGCGTGACGATCGATCACTTTGGCGCCGGTTTTGCCGGGCTGCAGCTGCTGGCCCACTTCCAGCCTGACAGAATTAAGATTAATCGCGATCTGGTGGCGAACGTGCATAAAAGTGGCCCCCGACAGGCCATTATTCAGGCGATTATCAAATGCTGTTCCTCGCTTGAGATCCAGTTCTGCGCGGTAGGAGTAGAGAAGGCTGAAGAGTGGATGTGGCTGGAATCCGCGGGTATTTCCCAGTTCCAGGGACATCTTTTTGCCAGCCCGCGACACGGCGGTATTCCGGCTATAGCGTGGCCGGAGAAAAAATTCGAGTTCTGATAAAGCTGTACACAATCGGACAGAGTTAGCTGTACGAACGGCAAATTTTATACAACAATGTATTAACAGGTGAACGGAGGAGCAGCCCGTTCACCCGTTCAAAATGCGGTCTTAGTTATACAAATGGTGTGTACAATCTGATAAGGTTGGTGCAGTTAGGTATGGAAGTTCTGAGCGTGAGGGAGTTAATGGCCTATTACAGTATCGGCGAAGTGGCCGAACGATGCGGTATCAACCCCGTTACGCTGCGTGCCTGGCAGCGCCGTTATGGATTGTTGAAGCCGCAGCGCAGCGAAGGGGGCCATCGTCAGTTTGACGATGAAGATATCCTGCGTATTGAAGAGATCAAACGCCTGATGAAAAGCGGCGTCTCGGTCGGAAAAGTTAAAGCCTTGCTGGAAAACAAAGAAGTATTGACTCAGGGCAACTGGGTCTCGTTCCAGGAAGAGATGATGACCGTTCTGCGCTATGCCAGCCCGGCAAAGCTGCGCGCCAAAATCGGCGAATTCCGCCGCGATCACGCGATAGATGCGCTGATTGACAATATTCTCTCTCCCGTCCGGCAGCGCATGAATCAGGATCAAAACACCGTGCGTCACATGGCGAGCCTGTTTGACGGCGTCCTGATCGAATTCGCGATAGCAAGCCTGGCGGAATCCCGCAAAAAAGCCGGTAAAGACGCGCTTCTTATTGGCTGGGAATGCGATGACCGCACCCACCTGTGGCTGGAAGCCGCGCGCCTATCGCAGAAGGGCTGGCACATAGACGTCCTGGCGGAACCTATTGATTCGCCGCGTCCTGAACTTTTCCCGGGGCAAAAAATCTTCGTCTGGACGGGGAAATCCCCAACGCCACGCCAGCAGGAACAGCTCGACCACTGGCGTGAGCAGGGGTTTGCTGTCTCATTTCATCACTGAGTGTAAGAGGCCTTGAGGGCCTTTTTTGTTTTTATCACTTTCTGCGCAAAAGCTATCTCAAAAATAGGCATTTCCGATGCATATTTTACTTTTCTCCTCTGCGTTATAAACGCTGCGATGAAATGCATTATTAATCAATGCATTGAACAAATACATCCATCCTGACTGCATCCTCTCACAGGGTCTATGCTTAATAAAAGTAGGCAAAAAGGGCGGTTAAGCCGAATGCCCCTGCTGACAGAGGGTTGAAGTGATAATCGTTATCACTAACATGGTGTTATGCCCTGATGGCTTATCAGATGAGGTGGACCTATGGAACTGCATTCAGAAACCTTTAATCCTGCCGATTTCGCCTGGCGCGGGTTAGCGCTCACGCCAGCGGCGGCGGCACATATTCATGAGCTGGTGGCGAAAAAGCCCGAGATCCTCGGCGTGCGTTTGGGTGTCAAACAGACAGGTTGCGCAGGTTTCGGCTACGTGCTCGATACCGTCACCGAACCCGAAAAAGATGACCTGGTGTTCGAGACTGACGGTGCGAAATTGTATGTGGCGCTGCAGGCAATGCCGTTTATTGACGGCACCGAAGTGGACTACGTCCGCGAGGGCTTAAACCAGTTATTCAAATTTCATAACCCGAAAGCCCAGAACGAATGCGGCTGCGGCGAAAGCTTTGGGGTATAGGCGGTACTATGTCTCGTAATACTGAAGCAACGAGTGAAGTAAATACCTGGAGCGGTGGGCACCTCAACTATAAAGAGGGGTTCTTCACCCAGCTGCAGACCGATGAGCTGGCAAAAGGCATTAACGAAGATGTCGTGCGGGCGATCTCGGCGAAACGTAACGAGCCCGAGTGGATGCTGGAGTTTCGTCTGAGCGCATTCCGCGCCTGGCTGGAGATGGAAGAGCCGCACTGGCTGAAAGCGCATTATGACAAGCTGAACTATCAGGACTATAGCTACTACTCCGCGCCCTCATGCGGTAGCTGCGACGACACCTGCGCCTCACAGCCCGGCGCGGTGCAGCAAACCGGCGCGGAAAACAGCTTCCTCAGCAAAGAGGTTGAAGAAGCCTTTAACCAGCTGGGCGTGCCCGTGCGTGAGGGGAAAGAGGTGGCGGTGGACGCCATTTTCGACTCCGTCTCGGTGGCAACCACCTACCGCGAGAAGCTGGCAGAGCAGGGGATCATTTTCTGCTCCTTTGGCGAAGCGATTCACGATCATCCGGAACTGGTGAAAAAGTACATCGGGACCGTGGTGCCCTCTAACGACAACTTCTTTGCGGCGCTCAACGCGGCGGTAGCCTCGGACGGCACCTTTATTTACGTGCCGAAAGGCGTGCGCTGTCCGATGGAGCTCTCGACCTATTTCCGCATCAATGCCGAAAAAACCGGTCAGTTCGAACGTACGATTCTGGTCGCGGATGAAGGCAGCTACGTCAGCTACATCGAAGGATGCTCGGCCCCGGTCCGCGACAGCTATCAGCTGCACGCGGCGGTGGTGGAGGTCATTATCCATAAAGACGCCGAGGTGAAATACTCGACGGTGCAAAACTGGTTCCCGGGCGACGGCAATACCGGCGGCATCCTGAACTTCGTAACCAAGCGTGCGCTGTGCGAAGGCGAAAACAGCAAGATGTCGTGGACCCAGTCCGAAACCGGCTCGGCCATCACCTGGAAATACCCGAGCTGTATCCTGCGCGGCGATAACTCCATAGGCGAGTTTTACTCGGTGGCGCTCACCAGCGGCCATCAGCAGGCGGACACCGGCACCAAGATGATCCACATTGGTAAAAATACCAGGTCAACCATCATCTCGAAAGGGATCTCTGCCGGGCACAGCCAGAACAGCTATCGCGGGCTGGTGAAAATCATGCCGACGGCCACCAATGCACGAAACTTTACCCAGTGTGACTCGATGCTGATTGGCGCAGACTGCGGGGCGCATACCTTCCCGTACGTTGAGTGCCGCAACAATACGGCCCAGCTTGAGCACGAGGCGACGACGTCACGGATTGGGGAAGATCAGCTCTTCTACTGCCTGCAGCGCGGGATCAGCGAAGAAGACGCCATCTCGATGATCGTTAACGGCTTCTGTAAGGACGTGTTCTCTGAACTGCCGCTGGAATTTGCCGTTGAAGCCCAGAAACTCCTCGCCATTAGTCTTGAACACAGCGTCGGTTAAGGAAAGCACATGTTAAGCATTAAAGATTTAAAGGTCAGCGTAGAAGACAAAGCCATCCTGCGTGGCCTCAATTTTGACGTCAAGCCGGGCGAAGTCCACGCCATCATGGGGCCGAACGGTTCCGGGAAAAGTACGCTTTCTGCCACGCTGGCCGGACGCGAAGATTATGAAGTAACCCACGGCTCGGTCGAGTTTAACGGCAAAAATCTGCTGGAGATGTCGCCGGAAGATCGTGCGGGAGAGGGCATTTTTATGGCCTTCCAGTACCCGGTCGAAATTCCAGGCGTCAGTAATCAGTTCTTCCTGCAAACTGCGCTCAACGCGGTGCGCAAATACCGTGGGCTGGAGGCGCTCGACCGCTTCGACTTCCAGGACCTGATGGAAGAGAAGATCAAGCTGCTGAAAATGCCGGAGGATCTGCTGACCCGCTCGGTGAACGTTGGCTTTTCCGGCGGCGAGAAAAAGCGTAACGACATTCTGCAGATGGCGGTGCTGGAGCCCGAGCTGTGCATTCTGGATGAGACCGACTCCGGTCTGGATATCGACGCCCTGAAGATTGTCGCTGACGGCGTCAACTCCCTGCGCGACGGCAAGCGTTCATTCATCATCGTCACCCACTATCAGCGCATTCTGGACTACATCAAGCCGGATTACGTCCACGTGCTTTACCAGGGGCGCATTGTGAAATCCGGTGATTTCACGCTGGTTAAACAACTGGAGGAGCAGGGCTATGGCTGGCTTACCGAACAGCAGTAATGCGCTCCAGCAGTGGCACCGGCTGTTTGAAGCCCAGGGCGGCACGCGCTCGGCGCAGGCGCAGCAGCATCTGCAGCAGATGCTGCGTCTTGGTCTGCCGACGCGTAAGCATGAGAACTGGAAATATACTCCGCTCGATGGCCTGCTAAACGCCGAGTTTGTGACTCGTCTGGCGGATCTCACCCCAGCACAGCGCGACGCGCTGGCCTTGCGTGTCGATGCCCTGCGCCTGGTGTTTGTCGACGGTCAGTTCCGTCCGGAGCTGAGCGACGCTCTTCAGGCGAGCGGATTTGAGATTGAGATAAACGACGATCGCCAGCCCCTGAGCGCCCCGGTTCAGCCTGAGGTTTTCCTGCACCTGACCGAGAGCCTGGCCCGCAGCGTGACGCACATCCACGTGAAGCGTAACCAGCGTCCGGCTAAGCCGCTGCTGCTGATGCACATCACTCAGGGTCTGGACGGCGACGAAATCAATACCGCGCACTATCGTCACCATCTTGAGCTGGCGGAGGGCGCCGAGGCCACGATCATCGAACATTACGTCAGCCTCAATGAGACGCGTCACTTTACCGGGTCGCGTCTGACGATGAACGTGGCGGCTAATGCCCAGCTACACCACATCAAGCTGGCGTTTGAGAATGCGCAGAGCCACCACTTTGCCCATAACGACATTGTCCTGGGCCAGGATGCGGCGGCGTACAGCCATAGCTTCCTGCTCGGCGGGTCGGTGCTGCGCCACAACACCAGCACGCAGCTTAACGGTGAAAACACCACGCTGCGCATCAACAGCCTGGCGATGCCGGTTAAATCTGAGGTGTGCGACACGCGCACGTGGCTGGAGCACAACAAAGGCTACTGCAACAGCCGCCAGCTGCACAAAACCATCGTGAGTGATAAAGGGCGAGCGGTGTTTAACGGTCTGATTAACGTGGCGCAGCACGCCATTAAAACCGACGGGCAGATGACCAACAACAATCTGCTGTTGGGCCGACTGGCGGAGGTGGACACCAAACCGCAGCTGGAGATCTACGCCGACGACGTGAAGTGCAGCCACGGTGCGACGGTCGGGCGAATCGACGACGAACAGATGTTCTACCTGCGTTCCCGCGGTATCGACCAGCAGGCGGCGCAGAAAATGATTATCTATGCGTTTGCCGCCGAACTGACGGAAGCGCTGCACGATGGTCAGTTAAAACAGCAGGTGCTGGCGCGTATCGGTCAGCGTCTGCCTGGAGGCGAAGCATGAGTTTTCCCGTTGAGAAAGTACGGGCAGATTTCCCGGTTCTGACCCGTGAAGTGAACGGTCTTCCTCTGGCCTATCTGGACAGCGCGGCCAGCGCGCAGAAGCCGAATCAAGTGGTGGATGCCGAAGCCGAGTTTTATCGCCACGGCTATGCCGCCGTGCATCGCGGTATTCATACCCTGAGCGCCGAGGCGACCCAGCGGATGGAAAACGTGCGCACGCAGCTTGCCGCTTTTCTTAACGCCCGCTCGCCGGAAGAGCTGGTCTTCGTGCGCGGAACCACCGAAGGGATCAACCTTGTCGCTAACAGCTGGGGCAACGCGCAGGTCCACGCGGGGGATAACATCATCATCACCCAGATGGAGCATCACGCCAATATCGTGCCGTGGCAGATGCTCTGCGAGCGCGTTGGTGCGCAATTGCGGGTCATTCCGCTCAACGTTGACGGGACGCTTCAGCTTGAGCAGCTCGATGCACTGCTGGATGGCCGCACGCGGCTGGTGGCGGTTACTCAGGTTTCCAACGTGCTGGGGACTGAAAACCCGGTGGCAGCGATTGTGGAAAAAGCCCGTCAGGCGGGCGCAAAGGTCCTGATTGACGGCGCCCAGGCGGTAATGCACCACGCGGTTGACGTTCAGGCGCTGGACTGTGATTTCTACGTCTTCTCAGGCCACAAGCTCTATGGGCCGACCGGGATCGGCGTGCTCTACGTGAAGGAAGACATTCTGCAGGCGATGCCGCCGTGGGAAGGGGGCGGCTCGATGATCGCCACCGTCAGCCTGACGGAAGGCACCACCTACGCGCGTGCGCCGTGGCGTTTTGAGGCGGGTACGCCCAATACCGGCGGGATTATCGGTCTGGGGGCGGCGGTCTCCTACGTCTCCGCAATCGGCCTTGAAAGCATTCAGGAGTATGAACGACTGCTGATGCACTACGCGCTTGCGGAGCTTGCCAGCGTGCCGGATTTGACCCTCTACGGGCCTGCCGATCGTCAGGGGGTGATCGCGTTCAATCTCGGGAAACACCACGCCTATGACGTGGGCAGTTTCCTTGATAACTACGGCGTGGCTGTCCGCACCGGGCACCACTGCGCCATGCCGCTGATGGCGTTTTACCAGGTGCCGGCAATGTGCCGCGCATCTCTGGTGATGTACAACACGACGGAAGAGGTCGACAGGCTGGTGGCGGGGCTTAAGCGCATTCACCAGCTGCTGGGTTAACGGAGAGGCAAACGATGGCAGAACTGCCGGACAGAGACAAATTGCTGCGCAACTTTGGGCGTTGCGCAAACTGGGAAGAGAAGTACCTTTATATCATCGAGCTGGGGCAGCGTCTGCCGCCGCTCGGTGAAGAGGCGCATAGCCCGGAAAATATTATTCAGGGCTGTCAGAGCCAGGTCTGGATTGTGATGACGCAGTCTGATGACGGCACGATAGAATTGCGCGGCGACAGCGATGCCGCCATTGTAAAAGGGCTTATTGCGGTCGTCTTTAGCCTTTATCAGCAGATGTCGGCGCAGGATATTGTCGCGTTCGATGTCCGCCCGTGGTTTGAAAAAATGGCCTTAACCCAACACCTCACCCCGTCCCGTTCTCAGGGACTGGAAGCGATGATTCGCGCCATCCGCGCCAAAGCTGCAATCCTTAGCTAGACTTACAGAACAGCATTCATTCTGTTTCGCGAGGTGGTTCCCGCCTCGCTGGTTTTTCAGCTTTCTGGCGTTCTGTCAGTGAATAAGGAATCTCAGCATGAAGCGCGCGTCTCTCATAACTCTATTACTCCTCAGTTCGCTCGGTGCCCTTAATTCGGCCCGCGCGATGGACTATCCGTTGCCGCCCGCAGGCAGTCGTCTGATTGGGCAAAATCAAACCTACACGATACAGGAAGGGGATAATAAGCTGCAGACCATCGCCCGTCGGTTTAATACGGCGGCGCAGGTGATCCTGGAAACCAACAATACCATTGCGCCGGTTAACCCTGCGCCGGGAACCGTCATTACCATTCCGTCGCAAATGCTGTTGCCGGATACGCCGCGCGAGGGGATTGTGGTGAATCTCGCTGAGCTTCGGCTCTACTACTTCCCGCCGGGGCAAAACATTGTTCAGGTTTTCCCGCTGGGTATCGGACAGCTGGGGCTGGAAACGCCGGTGACGACCACGCGGGTGAGCCAGAAGATCCCTAATCCCACCTGGACGCCCACGCCGGGCATCAGAGCACGTTCTCTGGAGCAGGGCATCAAATTGCCTCCGGTGGTTCCTGCCGGGCCAAATAACCCCCTGGGACGCTTCGCGCTGCGTTTAGGCGTGGGGAATGGGGAATATCTTATCCACGGCACCAGCGCGCCGGACAGCGTCGGCCTGCGGGTCAGCTCCGGCTGTATGCGGATGAACGCCCCGGACATTAAGGCCCTGTTCGAACAGGTGCGGGTGGGCACGCGGGTGCAGATTATTAATGAACCCGTGAAATTCTCCGTTGAGCCGGATGGTAAACGCTATATTGAAGTCCACCGTCCGCTTGCGCAGGTAGAAGGGGAGAATCCGCAGGTCTCGCCCATTACCCATTCCGCTGACTTTGCGACCTTTGTTTCTCAGGCGGGAAGCGATAAGGCGCTGATTGATAAAGCCCTGTCACGTCGCGCCGGGATCCCGGTTATCGTGTCGTCCGGTAGCGGCCCGTCAGCCAGCAATAGCGTGTTGTCGGTGCAGAACAGCCGGGTATCTGCTGCGGTAGCGGAAGATGAAGGAGAGAAGGTGACGCAGTAGCCGTTTGACGCAGGCAAAAAAAATGGCGCACAATGTGCGCCATTTTATTAACAGGTACTATTACTTACGGTATTTAGTAGCCTGGTTGTCCAGACGCTGGTTAGCGCGAGCTGCGTCGTCTTTAGCAGCCTGAACGTCGGAACGGATTGCGTTCACGTCGTTGCTCAGCTGGTCAACTTTAGCGTTCAGAGTCTGAACGTCAGAAGACAGCTGATCGATTTTAGCGTTGCTGGAGCAACCAGCCAGCAGAGTAGAACCCAGGATTACCGCGCCCAGTACCAGTTTAGTACGATTCATTATTAATACCCTCTAGATTGAGTTAATCTCCATGTAGCGTTACAAGTATTACACAAAGTTTTTTGGGTTGAGAATATTTTTTTGATGGGAATACACCTATTTTTGATCGTTCGCTCAAAGAAGCATCGAATCAGCCCTTTTCGGGCAAAAATCTAAGGAAAAAAAGGCATTTATCATCGGATTCATCTTAGATAATTCGCAATTAAATAGAAAAACCCGATTTGCATTTTGAATGCGTTTGGCTAATGCCAGGAATAAAAAAAGCGCCCGGAGGGCGCTTTTTATCCAAATTAATTCGTTCAGGAATTATTACAGCACGTGAACAGATGCGGTATTGGTAGTGCCGCTTGGTACCAGTGCGCCAGAAACCATGACCACAACGTCACCTTTCTGTGCCAGACCACGATCAACCAGCTCCAGAGCCACTTCTTTACCCAGACGGTAGAAATCATCCGTAGACGCGATCTCTTTCACCAGGTGTGGGATCACGCCTTTGCTCAGCACCAGCTGACGGGCAGTGGTTTCGTTGGTGGTCAGCGCCAGGATAGTCGCATCCGGGAAGTATTTACGCACGGCGCGAGCAGATTTACCGCCCTGGGTGGCAACCACGATCAGTGGGGCTTCCAGTTTCTCAGCCGTTTCTACCGCACCGCGGCATACCGCTTCGGTGATGCGCAGCTTGCGGCTGTCGTTGTTGTAGTCCAGACGGCTTTTCATCACGCGGTCGGTACGTTCGCAGATGGTGGCCATGATGGACACCGCTTCCAGCGGATATTTACCTTTGGCGGATTCACCGGACAGCATAACCGCATCAGTACCGTCGAGGATGGCGTTTGCCACGTCGCCTGCTTCAGCGCGGGTAGGGCGTGGGTTTTTGATCATGGAGTCCAGCATCTGCGTTGCGGTGATAACCACTTTACGCGCGCGCACGCATTTCTCGATCATCATCTTCTGCGCGAAGATCACTTCTTCAACCGGGATTTCTACACCCAGGTCGCCACGTGCAACCATGATGCCGTCAGACGCTTCGAGGATTTCGTCGAAGTTGTTCAGGCCTTCCTGGTTTTCAATTTTGGAGATGATCTGGATCTTCTCGCCGCCGTGCGCTTTCAGGTGCTCACGAATTTCAACTACGTCAGAACGCTTACGGATGAAGGATGCCGCAACAAAGTCAACGCCTTGTTCGCAACCGAAGATCAGGTCCTGTTTGTCTTTTTCAGCCAGCGCTGGCAGTGCGATAGAGACGCCTGGCAGGTTAACGCCTTTGTTTTCGCCCAGGTCGCCGTTGTTCAGCACTTTACAGATAACCTTGTTGCCTTCGATCGCGGTGACTTCCATACCGATCAGACCATCGTCTACCAGCACGGTGTTACCGACGGACAGGTCGTTGGTGAAGCCTTCATAGGTCACTGCAACGATTTCGCTGTTGCCGACAACGGATTTGTCGGTGGTGAAGGTGAAGGTCTGGCCTGCTTTCAGAGAGACATCGTTACCGCCTTCCAGTTTGATAGTACGGATTTCTGGACCTTTGGTATCCAGCAGGATCGCGGCTTTTTTACCGGTCTTGCTCATCACGTTGCGCAAGTTCTGGATACGCTGACCGTGTTCTGCGTAGTCACCGTGGGAGAAGTTCAGACGCATCACGTTCATGCCGGCATCCAGCATTTTGCTCAGCATCTCTTCAGATTCGGTTTTCGGGCCGATAGTACAAACAATTTTCGTCTTTTTCATGACAGTCTTAGTCTTTAAGTTGGGAAGGATATGGAAATCTCGCTCCGGGGGCGCACCGCCGCGGAGTCAAACCTGTGTTGCAAAAGAGTATATGACACGCACTAAGGATAGGAGACATCAAATGAGCGTGCAGAAGAAAGTGTGCCTGAGTGACAGCCCAACGAAGGAGAGGAGAAGTTGTACGTTGTTTTTTGTATTCCAAGCGCTGAAACCATTCACCAGGGATTAGGCGCGCATTATACGCTGATTTGAAGATAAAAGGAAAATGGAAACGGTGTTTCAGAAATAATCTGTGCAGTTTCACATAATATTGTTATCAATGCGTTAAGCCATGATGACAACTTGTGGCGGCAGGTGAGGGACCTGCCGCATTTTGCTTATTTTTGCAGCGCCTGGCTGAGGTCGGCAATCAGGTCTTTGGGATCTTCAATCCCGACTGACAGGCGGATCAGCTGCGGCACAATGCCGTTTGCCAGGCGTTGCTCGAGCGGAATCGACGCGTGGGTCATGCTGTAAGGCTGGCTCACCAGACTTTCCACGCCGCCCAGGCTCTCCGCGAGGGTGAACAACTTCAGGTTGCGAATCACCTCGGCGGCGCGTTGCGCATCGCCTTTTACCACGACGGAAATCATGCCACCGGGCAGGGCCATCTGGGTGCGGGCAAGCTGATATTGCGGATGCGACTCCAGGCCGGGATAGAACACCTTTTCGACCAGAGGGTGTTGCTCCAGCCATTGCGCAATCGCCAGCGCGTTGGTGCTGTGCTTTTCGACCCTCAGCGCGAGCGTGCGAATACCGCGCAGCGTCAGGAAACTGCTGAACGGATCCAGAACGCCGCCCACCGCGTTTTGCAGATAGCCCAGCTTGTCCGCCAGTTCCTTGTTATCCCCGACAATCGCCAGCCCGGCGACCACGTCAGAGTGGCCGTTAAGGTATTTGGTGGCGGAGTGCACCACGATATCGAAACCCGACTCCAGCGGACGGTGGATCACCGGCGACGCGAAGGTGTTATCCGCCACGCTGATGACGTTATGACGACGGGCGATTGCCGCGATGGCCGCCAGATCCGCCAGCTTCAGCAGCGGGTTGGTCGGCGTCTCGACCCACACCATTCGCGTATCAGGGCGGATGGCGGCCTCGAGCCCGGCGAGGTCGTCCGGTTTAACCCAGCTGACCTGCAGGCCGGTGCTGCGCTTGCGCACGTTTTCGATCAGGCGGTACGTCCCGCCGTAAACGTCATCAATGGCAACGATATGGCTGTCTTTATCCAGCAGTTCGAGCACCGTGGAGATGGCCGCCAGACCGGAGGCGAAGGCGTAGCCGCGCGCGCCGCCCTCCAGTTCGGCGATCGCGGTTTCCAGCGCGTGGCGGGTAGGGTTGCCGCTGCGCGAATACTCATAGCCGGTATGCTCGCCGGGTGACGGTTGCGCAAACGTCGAGGTGGCGTAAATCGGCGGCATGACGGCGCCGTGCTGGTCGTTGAACTCGCCGCTGTGGACGCTCAGGGTAGCCAGGTTTTTCATCATCTGTTCCTTTATTGCTGAAGACGGTTGCGCCAGGCGGTCAGAACGTCGCTGCGCGTAATCAGACCGAGAAAACGGTCGTTGTCATTAATGACGGCCACCAGGCCGCGGTCGAAGATGGCGTGCAGGGCGCTTTCCGGGGCGTGTTTATCAAGAAACTCCACCTGACGCGTCATGGCTGCCGTCACCGGCAGCGCGAAGCGATCGCCGTCGCCGCCGATATGCCGCAGGAGATCCCACTCGTCGATAATGCCGACCACCTTGCCGTTCTCCAGCACCGGCAGCTGGGAGATGTCATACAGACGCATGCGTGCCAGAACGGTGGAAAGCGTGTCGTCCGGGCCCGCGGTAACGGTGGCGCCTTCATCGTGGCGCAGGGCGATGTAGTCAGAGAGGTCGCCGGCCTGAGGACGCGTGATGAGCCCCTGCTGTCGCATCCAGTCGTCGTTGAACATCTTCGAGAGATATTTATTGCCGCTGTCGCAGGCGAAGGTCACCACGCGCTTCGGCGTGGTCTGCGCCTGGCAATACTTCAGCGCGGCCGCCAGCAGCGTGCCGCTGGAGGAACCCGCCAGAATGCCCTCCGTTTTCAGCAGCTCGCGCGCGGTGGTGAAGGCTTCGCGGTCGGTGATGCGCCAGGCGCGATTCACCCCTTCAATGTGGGCCAGCGGCGGAATAAAGTCTTCACCAATTCCCTCAACCAGCCAGGAGCCCGCGTCGTGGTAGCGTCCGGTTTCCACCTGGTCGGCCAGAACGGATCCGGCCGGGTCTGCCAGGACAAATTCAGTATGCGGAGAGTGCTCGGCGAACCACGCCTGCAGGCCGCCCAGCGTGCCGCCTGAGCCGACGCCCACGACGATGGCATCGATCCGGCCGTCAAGCTGTTCATACAGTTCCGGCGCCGTGGTGGTGCGGTGCGCCAGCGGGTTGGCTTCGTTGTTGAACTGGTCGATGTAAAACGCGCCGGGCAGCTCACTGGCCAGGCGCTGGGCGTAATCCTGGTAATAGGCCGGGTGGCCCTTATTGACGTCGGAGCGGGTCAGCACCACCTGGGCACCCAGCGCGCGCAGGTGGAAAATCTTCTCGCGGCTCATTTTGTCCGGCACCACCAGAATCAGCGAGTAGCCTTTCTGGGCGGCGATCAGGGCCAGGCCGAGACCGGTATTGCCCGCCGTAGCCTCAATTATCGTGCCGCCAGGCTTCAGCCTACCGGTACGTTCCGCTTCGTTAATCATTGACAGCGCAACGCGATCCTTAATCGAACCGCCCGGGTTCTGGTTTTCCAGCTTCAGAAAGAGCGAGCAGGGACCGGTATCAAGCTTATGCAGCTGGATCAGCGGGGTACGACCAATCAGTTCGGTGACGGAGTGATAAATCGTCATGATGTTTTCCTTTCTGGATGTCATGACGGGATGATAGGGCGGTGAAATTTTCTCAATAAAGAACCATTCACTGCCGTTTAGAACAGAAAGGAATATAAATGCCATTTCTGGATGGCAGGACAGCAAGACGTAAAGTTGTCTGGATGTGAGGATGGCTATATCGGGATAAAATGCTGCAAAAATGACCGTTTTTTGCGCCCGTCCGCCAGCAGATATGCATCCGGCAGATAATCATTGCTGAAATTGGTCTAAATGCTTCCCACCCGGTAAATCCGCTGTTTATTTCGGAAAGTTATAACACATTCTTTTTTGTTCATTTAAAAGCGGGTAACGGCTGTTTACTATCGTTTGGACATCCATACTGCTAAACCGCCACGGGCGGCACGGATAATGAATAAGAATGATTGTACTGAGCAATATTTCGAAGGTTTTTGACAACGGAAAGGTGGCACTCACAGCCGTTGATAACGTCAATTTGACGATAGCACAGGGACAGATATACGGGATCATTGGTTACAGCGGCGCAGGTAAAAGTACGCTTATCCGCCTGCTCAACGGGCTGGAAAAACCGAGCAGCGGCAGCGTAACCATCAACGGGCAGAACATTTCTGCCGCAAAAGGTGAAGCGCTGCGCCAGGCGCGTCTGAAGATCAGCATGGTGTTTCAGCACTTTAACCTGCTGTGGTCGCGCACGGTCAGCGAGAATATTGCGTTCTCGATGCAAATTGCCGGCGTACCGAAAGCCGAAATTAAGGCCCGCGTGGCCGAGCTTATTGAACTCGTTGGCCTGAAAGGCCGCGAGCATGCCTATCCGTCGCAGCTGAGCGGTGGTCAAAAGCAGCGCGTGGGTATTGCGCGTGCGCTGGCTAATCGCCCGGATGTGCTGCTCTGCGATGAAGCCACCTCCGCGCTTGACCCGCAGACCACCGATCAGATCCTCGATCTGCTGCTGGATATTAACCGCCGCTTTAAGCTGACCATCGTGCTCATCACGCACGAGATGCACGTGGTGCGCAAAATCTGCGACCGCGTGGCGGTAATGGAGAACGGTAAGGTGGTGGAAGAGGGAGACGTGCTGAGCGTCTTTACCCATCCGCAGCAGCCGATTACGCAGCAGTTTGTGCGTCAGGTGAGCCAGTACGCTGAAGAAGAAACGTTCAATACCGAACTGGCAAACGATCTGGAAGGGACGGTCATCAGGCTGACCTTTACCGGGCACAGCACGCATAAGCCGATTGTGGGCGAACTGACGCTGCGCTACGGCCTGCCGTTTAACATCCTGCACGGAAAAATGACCCAAACCGCTCACGGCGTGTTTGGTCAACTCTGGGTGCACGTCGTGGCATCTGACGAACAACTGAACAATATCCTCGCCGACCTGCAGCACAGCGATATTGAAGGCGAGGTGATTAAACATGGCTGAGAATCTCTTTCCGCACCTCAAGTGGGATCAGCTCTGGGCGGCGACGCTTGAGACGCTGTACATGACCGCGCTGTCCGGCGTGGCGACCTTTGTGCTGGGCATCGTGCTGGGTCTGGCGCTGTTTTTAACCGCGCGCGGCGGTCTGTTCCATAACCGCACGGTCTACAGCGTGATTTCGATTGTGGTGAACGTGTTCCGCTCGATTCCGTTCATCATTTTGATTGTGCTGCTGATCCCGTTCACCAAGACCGTCGTCGGCACCATTCTTGGCGCCAACGCGGCGCTGCCGGCCCTGATAGTGGGTGCCGCACCGTTCTACGCACGCCTGGTGGAGATCGCCCTGCGTGAAGTGGATAAAGGCGTGATTGAAGCGACGCGCTCGATGGGCGCACGACTGAGCACGCTCGTGTTTCGGGTTTTACTGCCGGAATCATCACCCGCACTGGTATCAGGTATTACGGTGACGCTGATTGCGCTGGTGAGCTACAGCGCAATGGCGGGGGTGATTGGCGCCGGTGGTTTGGGAAATCTGGCTTATCTGGAAGGATTCCAGCGCAACCATGGTGACGTCACGCTGGTGGCAACGGTGACCATTCTGATCATCGTTTTCATTATCCAGTTCTGCGGCGATGTCATTACTTCACTGTTAGATAAACGCTAATAAATACACACAGGAACCACATCATGAAAAAGACACTGACACTGATCGCCGCAGCAACCCTGAGCGCCCTGAGCTTCGCCTCCTGGGCCGACACCCTGACCGTGGGTGCATCCAACACGCCGCATGCGGAAATTCTGGAGCAGGCAAAGCCGATTCTGGCGAAGCAGGGTATCGACCTGGAGATTAAACCGTTCCAGGACTACATTCTGCCGAATACCGCGCTGGCGGGTCATGACATCGACGCGAACTATTTCCAGCATATTCCTTACCTGAACAGCGTGCTGAAAGATCATGCGGGCGATAAGGACTACGATTTTGTCAGTGCGGGCGCGATCCACATTGAGCCAATCGGCATCTACTCCAAAAAATACAAGTCGCTGAAAGACCTGCCGGAAGGCGGCAAGATCATCATGCGTGACGCGGTTTCTGAAGAGGGCCGTATTCTTTCCATCTTCGAGAAAGAGGGCGTGATCAAGCTGAAGCCGGGCATCGATAAAGTGACCGCGCGCATCAGCGACATCGTCGAGAACCCGAAAAAGCTGAAGTTCACGCCTAACGTTGAAGCGTCTCTGCTGCCGCAGATGTACAACAACAACGAAGGCGATGCGGTGGTGATCAACGCCAACTACGCGATTGACGCCGGTCTGGATCCGGTTCACGACCCGATTGCGGTAGAGAGCGGTGAAAACAACCCGTACGCCAACATCATTACCGTACACCGCGGTGACGAGAAGAAGAAAGATATCGTCGCGCTGGTGAACGTGCTGCACTCGAAAGAGATTCAGGACTGGATCCGCACCAAGTACAAAGGCGCGGTTATTCCTGTAAACAACTAATTTACTGATTTTACTGATGAAGCCCGGCGAGTCTCTCGCCGGGCTTCTTTTTTGTATCCGGCTGGAGAATCATTTAAGCTCAACGTTTAAAAGGCAATGGAGTGATGACGATGGGTAACGTGACCAAAGATGAAGCGCTGTACCAGGAGATGTGCCGGGTGGTCGGGAAGGTCGTGCTTGAGATGCGTGATTTAGGGCAGGAGCCAAAGCATATTGTCATTGCCGGGGTACTGCGTACCGCGCTGGCGAACCAGCGCGTGAAACGCAGTGCATTGACAACCGAGGCAATGGAAACGGTGGTTAAAGCGCTGGCCGGGTAAGGCGCCAGCGTTTCGCAAGCTGCTCGAGCGAGCAGCAGAGCAGGTAGTAAACCACGCCCGTAAAGATAAAAATGGCCGCCGGGTAGATTTGCACCCGGTTGTTGACCTGTCCCGCCACCGTGGTCAGTTCAGGGACGTTCACGATAAACGCCAGCGACGTATCCTTCAGCAGGCTGATAAAAATCCCCACCAGCGACGGCAGAATATTCCTCAGCGCCTGCGGAAGCAGCACGTGCAACAGGGTTTGTTGGGTGCTGAAGCCCTGAGACAGCGCGGCCTCGTACTGCCCGGTCGGCAGTGCGCTCAGCCCGGCCAGCACCGAGTGCATCACGGTGGCCGCCGTAAACCAGGCCAGTGCCAGCGTGACGGTCAGCGCCCCGGGCAGATCGCCCCCGGTGATGAGCGGCAGGAGATACCACATCCAGAAAATTACGAAGATGAGCGGGATACCGCGAATCAGCTCTGCCCATAAAAAGAGGACTTTTCGCACGAGCCCGGTAAAGCGCCAGGCCAGGCACGCGAGCAGTATCCCTCCGGGCAGAGCGATAACCGCAGCGCCTGCTGCCATCATTAACGAAAGCAGTACGCCTCCCGGTTCACCCGTTGCCGCGCGTCCCCACAGCAGATAATCGAGGTTATCGGTGATGACATTAAGTCCGGCAATCATGTTTTTCACTCCCTGCGATGACGACGTTCGGGCGTTTACGTTTCGCCTGTGGCCCAAGGCGTACCAGTACCATCCCCATGACCAGGCCGGTCAGCAGATAGAGCACGGTACCGAGGGTAAACGCCTCCAGCGCGTGCGCGTTATAGCTTTCGATCTGCCTGACCTGATAGGTGAGCTCGGCGAAGCCAATCCCGCTGGCGAGCGAGGAGAGCTTCATCAGATTGAGATACTGGCCCACAACGGGCTGCCAGGCGTTGGCCAGGCCCTGCGGCAGAAGGATGAAGCGAAACAAGCGCCACGCGGAGAATCCCTGGGCGAGCGCCGCCTCCCGCTGCCCGGCGGGCACGGAACGCAATCCTGCTTCCACCTCTTCGATTAAAAACGCCGAGGTAAAAACGCCCAGCCCCCAGGCAGAGCATAAAAATTCGGGCGTAAACCACCAGACGTCGCCGGGCAGAATCGACCAGCTGTGATCGGCGTTGACCGCTTCGCGAAACGCCTGCGGCAGCCCGTTCCAGGCGGCAAAATACCAGAACAGTAGCTGCACCAGCAGCGGGGTATTGCGAAAGAGTGATACCCAGCCGCTGACGATCGCTTTCCCGACGCGTCCCCCGGAAAGGCGCAGGAGCATAAAGAGCAGTGCGAGCAGGCTGGCCAGCACGATCCCCGCCAGCGTCACCCACAGGGTGGTGAGGAATCCGGAGAGTATCCACTGCAGAGGCTGTCCGGTCAGTACCCCCTGCCAGTCGAGCGCGGGCATTACAGATGCTCCTGATGCAGCGGGTTGAGCACCTTTTGCAGGAAGCGCTGCGCGCGCGGATGCGCTGGCTGGCTGAAAAACTGCGCCGGCGGCGCGGTTTCCAGAATTTGCCCGCCGTCGATAAAGACAATCCGGTCGGCAATTTCACGGGCAAACTGCATCTCATGGGTCACCACGATCATCGTGATCCCGCTGTGGGCGAGGGCTTTCATCACGTACAGCACTTCACCAATCATCTCCGGATCCAGCGCGGAGGTGGGTTCATCAAACAGAATGATTTGCGGTGAAGAGGCGAGGGCGCGGGCTATCGCCACGCGCTGCTGCTGCCCGCCGGAAAGCTCTGCCGGGTAATGGTGGGCCTTTTCCAGCATCCCGACTTTCTCCAGCAGGGCCAGCGCACGCTCCTGAGCAGGATGCGGTTTCCAGCCGTGAACGTGCTCCAGTGCCAGGGTGATGTTCTGGCTGGCGGTGAGATGGGCGTAAAGATTGAACTGCTGGAACACAAACCCCACGCGGCTTCGCAGCTGACGCAGCCCGGTACCGGAGAGCTTTCCGGTAGGCTTGTTGTCGACCAGAATCTCCCCGCCGCTCAGGGTTTCAAGCTGGTTGATAAGACGGATCAGGGTGGATTTACCGGAGCCTGAAGGGCCGAGGATGGCAACCACTTCACCGGGCGTGATGGTGAGGTTAATGTCGTTTAAAACCTGATGGTCACCGTAGCGTTTGTCCACATGACGAAACTCGACGCTGGCCTGTTCCAGATGTGAAAAATCCGCGGCACCGGCCGCGGAGTGTGAAAATAAACCTGAGAGCATAATTACCTGGCTTCTATTTTAAAGGCGCGCGGCTGTGGAGCAGGGGTGCCTGGACCAAACCAGACATCATAGATTTTTGCCGCCTGACCGGTCTTCTCGAGATTAACCAGTTCGTCGTTAACGGCCTTCAGCAGCGCCGTTTCACCTTTCTTCACCCCCACGCCAATCTCTTCTTTACTGAGCAGGTCGGGCAGGATTTTGAAATTGGCTTTGTCCGGCGCCTGCGCCAGCAGGCCGGCCAGAATGGTGCTGTCCTGGGTAATGGCCTGGACGTTGCCATTGCGCAGTGCGGTCAACGCCAGCGGGATGTCGTCATAAGAGAGGACGCGGGACTGCGGGAAACGCTGGTGCAGCGCCTGCTCGCCCGTCGTTCCTTTGACTGCGCCAATGCGCGCCCGGCTATAGTCATCAAGCTTGTCCGGTGATTTTGCCGGAACGAGGAACTGCTGGCCGGTAACGAAGTAAGGGGTAGAAAAATCAATGACCTGTGCACGTTCCGGGGTGATGGTGATATCCGCCACGATCAGGTCGGCTTTGCCGGACTGCAGCAGCGGAATGCGGTTGGCCGGATTGGTGGCAACCAGTTCAAGCTTCACGCCGAGCGATTTTGCCAGCGCTTTGGCAAAGTCCACGTCATAACCCACGATCTCATGCGTTTTGGCATCAATCGAGCCAAACGGCGGGTTGGCGTCAAACGTGGCCACTTTCACCACCCCTGCTGCCTTAATATCCGCCAAATGATCGGCCTGTGCCTGAGCTGAAAGCAGGCTCCCCGCCGCCAGTAATCCCAGAACCAGTGTCCGTTTGGTAAACCCTTTCATATTTGCTGCCATAGTCATTCGCCATCCCGTTGTTTTTGTTTTACCCCGTTACGCTCCCATAAGGGAAAGCTATCGCCAAATAAGAAATCGTTCTTTGCTATGAGCAAAAAAGCATTAGTGAACAAGGTGTTAATGAAGCGTGAAAAGGACGGGGTGCTATTTGCAGATCCTGCACATAGACAGTGGATTTTGGTATTTCCCCTGCACGGGATTTGGGTGCTTAACTGAGGTCAGACACGGCGAGAGAGGGTAAGACGATGAAAAAGTGGATCAGCACGTTACGGCGGTTTTTTGCGGCCCGGCCAGCGAATGCGGAGAACAGCGCGCAACGTGTTCTTGAGTCGATACTGCCTGTCGCCAGCCTGTATGGCGTAGACGTTGCCAACATTGACCCGGAGTGGTTCCATGATAAAACGTCACGCTGAACTGCGCCGCACGCGCGAAACCTACTGGAACGAGGTGTGCGTGACGTTTAACGAGTGAAATAAAAAAAGCACCGGTTTCCCGGTGCTTTTTTTATTAGATCTTGCAGGCGTCGCCGCAGTCGTCGTCGGCGACAATCGCCTGCGCTTTTTTGTCTGCATCGTCCAGACGTTCCGCATTACGCTCTTCTGCTTCATCCAGACCGTTAAAGACTAAGTTATCGAGATCAATTTCCATGTTGCACCTGCTCTGTTCAGTTTTCGATACTGGCACAGTATAGGGTAAAAAAAGCCAGCAATGTACCTCGCAGCACATAAGGATAATCCCTGCCATACTCAGTGCTTTATCGCTGAGGAGAGCACATGATTACACTCTGTAAAACCTGCGGGACCGCCTACGATACGCAGCCTAACAGATGCCCGATTTGTGAGGATGAACGCCAGTATGTGCCCATCACGGGGCAGGCGTGGACCGATCTCGATACCGTCACCGCCACGCACAGCAACAAATGGCAGCAGCTGGAGCCGCGATTATTCGGTATCAAAACGGTTCCTGCGTTTGCGATTAACCAGCGGGCGCTGCTCCTGCAAACGCCGCACGGCAACATTCTCTGGGACTGTATCGCCAACCTCGATCCCGCAACCCAAACCCTCATCGCCGCGCTCGGCGGCATCAGCGCAATTGCGATTTCACATCCGCACTATTACACCACGATGCAGGCGTGGGCTGCGGCGTTTGGTGCGCCGGTGTACCTGCACGCCAGCGACAGAGAGTGGGTGATGCGCGACAGCCCGGCCATTCATTTCTGGGAAGGCGATGCGCTGGAGATTTTCCCGTCTGTCACTTTGCTGCGTCTGGGCGGGCATTTTGCCGGGGGAACGGTGCTGCACTGGCAGGAGGGGGACGGGGTATTGCTGGTTGGCGATATTCTGCAGGTCACGCCGGGTAAAGACGCCGTCTCGTTTATGTGGAGCTACCCGAACTATCTTCCGCTGCCGGCCCGAACGGTGGCGTCGGTGGTGAGTCATCTCGAAGGCAAAACCTTTGAACGTCTTTACGGCGCGTTCGAAGGGCAGAACATCCTGGCCAGTGCGGACGAGATCGTGCAGCGGTCGGGCCAGAAATATATTGCTTGTCTGAAGTAAACCACGATGGGTAAACTTTACGAGTGTGATCTCGATCATACCTAAACTAAAACAGATAAAAGAGACATTGCTATGCAACATATCATTGAAGGTTTTCTCAGCTTTCAAAAAGAGATTTTCCCGCAACGTAAAGAACTCTTCCGCAGTTTAGCGTCCAGCCAGAATCCCAAAGCGCTGTTCATCTCATGCTCCGACAGCCGTCTGGTCCCGGAACTGGTCACCCAGCAAGAGCCAGGACAACTCTTTGTCATTCGTAATGCTGGCAACATCGTGCCGCCGTTCGGACCGGAGCCTGGCGGCGTGTCCGCAACCATCGAATACGCCGTGGTGGCGCTGGGCGTCACGGATATCGTGATTTGTGGTCACTCCAACTGTGGCGCAATGAAGGCGATTGCCGATAACGCGAACCTGGAGCCGATGCCTGCGGTGTCACACTGGCTGCGCTATTCCGACGCGGCGAAAGCCGTGGTTGAGAAGAAAACCTGGGATAAGCCGATCGATAAGGTCAATGCGATGGTGCAGGAAAACGTCTTTGCGCAGCTGAGCAACATCAAGACCCATCCGTCCGTTGCGGTGGGCCTGCGTAATAACTCCATCCGACTGCACGGCTGGGTGTACGACATTGAAAGCGGCGAAATCCTCGCGCTGGATAAAGCGACGAAAAGTTTCGTTTCGCTGTCGGAAAACCCGGAAGTCTTCTTCGAGTAATTACCGACAGCAGGGCATGGAAGCCCTGTCAGATCTCAATATACGGTAACCTTCTCCGCGATCCCGACGCGGGTTTTTCAGCCGCCTTCGCCATCGCTTCTGCAATCTCAGCACATTCCGCCAGCCCCTGAACGAAGGGACGGTCGTGCATCAGCCACGGTATCGCGCCGAAGGCGATGCGTCCGCGCACGATGTCAGGCGCTTTTAAGGTGTAATCCTCGCCGATATCGGGTATCCGATCTCCCGTTGCTTCCAGCTGTTTTCGCAGCGTCGGGAAGGGCAGATCTTTCGTTTTGAGCGGCTTTTGTCCGCGTGCGTCAATAAATACGTCGAAACGATAGACGGTCTCTTTTGTGGTTATCACCGTTCGATCGCTGCCAACGTCGAGCGTGTAGTCGTCACCGAGCGCGGCCACGCTGATGATGCCGGCTTCGCGAAGTGCGAGCAGCCTGCGGATAGACTGCGGAGGAATGGCGGCATAATTGTCGATAAATACCCGAGCCAGCCCCTGACTGAAGCGTTCACCGTCTTGCTCATCGAGATGGGGGACGATCTCCTGAACCACTTCATGCAGCCGAAGCACGGTATAGCGCCAGGCCACGGTACGGCGTTCCCGTTTGTTGCGTTCAACCTCGTTGAGATTCTCTTCCGCCCAGGTAAAGGGGCCGTGGCGTTTACGATCCTCAAACCAGGCCTTACGAATAGTGTCCGCATTCAGCGTATGCAGAGACATTTTCTCGCACCACGCCGGATCGGCAAGCTGAAGCTCTTTGACCATCAGGGCAAAAATGCGGTCAAGCAGGCCATCCGGTCCTTTGGCTATCTCGCTTTCCACCACGAATTCGGTCAAAACCGACAGCGGTTCGTAAGGAATAGGGCAGTAAAAATCGGCTTCCGGCAGAATGCCCGTCCGGGACATCAGCGTAATGTGTAACCCTTCGCTGCCGTTGTCGAGGATGAATTTACCGTCACGAAACTCACCGTGCTGCATCACCACCGCCATAGCCGCGTCGAGACCGCTCAACGAGGTGCCCATAATGCCCACGCGGCAAGGGGGAATGCTGGCATCCATCAGGCCGGACCACGGGCTTGGGAAGAACGAGCGCGTGGCTTCATCCTCGTCTGGCCAGACGTGGCCGGTGGCGATAACCGCCAGGTCGAATTTATCCGGTAGGGCGCGGTCGTTGACCGAAATCGTCACGCCGGTTGTCGAAGGGGTGATGTCGGTGACCTTCGCTGATTCATGGATCTCAACCTGGAACCCCAGCTTTTTCGCCTCTTTTACGATTGAACGAAAGCTGTCGCGAAAATACTCCCCCAGCAGGATCCTCGGCAGGAACTGTCGATCGTGCAGGCGGGCTTTATCAACCTTAAAACGCGACAGATGGGCGTCGCTCTGTTCCTTGAGCCATTCGAGGTAGGTCATAAAAATGGGCGGGATTTCAATGCTCGCAATGTTCGCCAGCATCAGCCGGGAATTATCGTCGTCGTTATAGGGCATTCCCACGCCGGCTTCATCGGCCTGTTCGAAAACGGAAACGGAGAGCGGCGTGCTGTTCTTAAGCAGGTGATAAAAGGTGTAAATCCCTGTGGGGCCGGAGCCGATAATCGCGATCTTCTTCATCAACACGTTTCCTGTGTTTTTTTCCATAGGAAAAGCGTAGCAGGAGAACAATGAAGAAAATAAGGGATTAGGAAAATTCAGGATATCAGAAGAGGAGTTGCACCATTTCAGGACTGAAATGGTGCGTCCGAGTGGACTCGAACCACCGACCCCCACCATGTCAAGGTGGTGCTCTAACCAACTGAGCTACGGACGCAGAATGGTGCGTTCAATTGGACTCGAACCAACGACCCCCACCATGTCAAGGTGGTGCTCTAACCAACTGAGCTATGAACGCAACGTGTTGTCGGTGACAACGGGGACGAATATTAGCGGCACAGCATCGAGGTGGCAAGAGGGAAAATGCAATTTTCTCTCTGATTTCACGCGATTGCTGTATTACCGCGCAAAGTGAAGAGAAAGTAGCCGCCAGGCGGCGGCTACTGCGTCGTTAACGTGCAGCGCGTTGCAAAATGACCGTTGATGGCTGGCGCTGCAGGAAGCGCATGCGCATCATCATCATAATCGCCGCCGAGGTCAGGCCGATGATAAAGCCCATCCAGAACCCTGCCGGCCCCATGCGCTCAACCACCAGGTCGGTCAGGGCCAGAATATAGCCACACGGCAGACCCAGCACCCAGTAGGCGATGAAAGTGATAAAGAAGATGGAACGCGTGTCTTTATAGCCGCGCAGCACGCCGCTGCCAATCACCTGAATGGAGTCAGAAATCTGGTAAATCGCGGCCAGCAGCATCAGGTGCGATGCCAGCGTGACGACTTCCGGATTGTCGTTATAGAGCAGGGCGATCTGCTCGCGTAATGCAACGGTAAAGAGCGCAGTACAGATCGCCATGCAGACGCCGACGCCCAGTCCTGTTCGGGCGGCCGTTTGCGCATCGAGCGTTGAGCCCTGGCCCAGGCGGAAGCCTACGCGAATCGTCACCGCCGCCGCCAGCGACATCGGCAGGACGAACATCAGGGAGCTAAAGTTCAGCGCGATCTGGTGCCCGGCGACGTTCACAATGCCCAGCGGGGAGACCAGCAGGGCGACCACGGCAAACAGGGTCACCTCAAAGAACAGCGCGAGGGCAATCGGCAGCCCTAACTGCACCAGACGCGTCATGATGTTCCAGTCCGGCGTGCTGAATCTGTGCCCGTTACGAATATCGCGCATGGAGCGGGCGCGCTTCACGAAGGTAAGCATCGAGAAGAACATTACCCAGTAAACGGCGGCCGTCGCCACGCCGCAGCCGACGCCGCCCAACTCCGGCATCCCGAAATGACCGTAAATAAAGACATAGTTAACGGGAATGTTGACCAGCAGCCCGATAAAGCCCATCACCATGCCGGGCTTAGTTTTCGCCAGGCCTTCACACTGGTTACGCGCCACCTGGAAGAAGAGGTAGCCAGGCGCACCCCAGAGCAGCGCGCGCAAATAACCCACGGCTTTGTCCGCCAGTGCCGGGTCAATGTTATGCATAGCGCGAATGATATGGCCCGCGTTCCAGAGCACGACCATAATCAGCACCGAGACAAATCCTGCCAGCCAGAAGCCCTGGCGGACCTGATGGGCAATGCGCTCGCGGCGCCCCGAACCATTGAGCTGAGCGATAACAGGGGTGAGCGCGAGCAGCAGACCGTGGCCGAACAGGATGGCCGGAAGCCAGATTGACGTACCGATAGCTACGGCCGCCATGTCGGTGGCGCTGTAGCCACCCGCCATTACCGTATCCACAAATCCCATTGCGGTCTGGGCCACCTGCGCGACGATCACTGGTATAGCCAGTGCCAATAGCTGGCGCGCTTCATTCATGTACTTCTGCACGTGAACACCTTTATTTTGTAGTTATATGAGAGACTAAAAAAGCCGCCGAAACTGGCAGCAAGAAGAAAATGCAGGGGGGTGCCAGCTATTGTAGCGGGCTTTAGCTATTTATCTAGTGAAAAAATCGCCAGAAAATGCGCTCTGCTGGCAACCTGTTTTTCCAACTGTTATTGTGGAGGGATTAAACGGTGTTATCACCGTTCGGAAAAAACAGGAGTTGTAAGCATGTTTACTGGTATTGTGCAGGGCACTGCCAAAGTGGTGTCCATTGATGAAAAACCTAATTTCCGTACTCATGTTGTTGAGTTGCCGGAATATATGCTTGAGGGCATTGAAACCGGCGCGTCGATTGCCCATAACGGCTGCTGCCTGACCGTGACCGAAATTAACGGCAACCAGATTAGCTTCGATTTAATGAAAGAGACGCTGCGCATCACTAACCTGGGCGAGCTGGTGGTAGGCGATACCATCAACGTTGAGCGCGCGGCGAAGTTCAGCGATGAGATTGGCGGTCATCTTATGTCGGGGCACATCATGACCACCGCCGAAGTGGCTAAAATCGTGACCTCGGAAAATAACCGTCAAATCTGGTTTAAAATGCAGGACCCGTCATTAATGAAATACATCCTCTATAAAGGATTTATTGGCATTGACGGGATTAGCCTGACGGTAGGGGAAGTGACGCCAACGCGTTTTTGCGTGCATTTAATTCCTGAAACGCTGCAGCGCACCACGCTGGGCGCGAAAAAACTGGGGCATCGCGTGAATATCGAAATCGATCCGCAGACCCAGGCTGTGGTGGATACGGTTGAGCGCGTGCTGGCAGCAAAAGAAGCCGCAATAATAAAGACCGCCGAAGAAGAATAAAAAATAACCCCGGATATCCGGGGTTATTTTTTTAGCGTGCGACACGCAGTCCGTGTTCTATCCCACGGCTGAATACTACCTGCCAGAGCTGAATATCCCGTGCGCGAAACGCCCCCGCGCAGGCATTCAGATAATAGCTAAACATTCGTTTGAATCGTTCAGAATAGTTGTCCGCAATCTCTGGCCAGGCTTTCTGAAAACGTTCATGCCATGCCATTAAGGTGGTGTCGTAGTCCGCGCCAAAGTTATGCCAGTCTTCCATCACGAAATGGGGTTCACTGGCGTTGGCAATCTGGCGAACGGACGGTAAACAGCCATTCGGAAAGATGTATTTGTTGATCCACGGGTCAACGTTGTTGTCGGTCCGCTTAGAGCCAATGGTGTGCAGCAGGAAGATGCCGTCCGGTTTCAGATTCCGGTCCACCACCTCAAAATAGGTATCGTAGTTTTTTGGCCCCACGTGCTCGAACATGCCGACGGAAACAATCCGGTCAAACTGTTCATTCAGGTCACGGTAGTCCTGCAGCCTGATATCCACATCGAGATCCTGGCAGCGCTCCCGCGCCATTTTTTGCTGTTCCGCTGAGATCGTCACGCCGACCACGCTGACGCCATAATGCTTCGCCATAAAATATGCCAGCCCACCCCAGCCGCAGCCGATATCCAGCACGCGCATGCCGGGCTGTAGCTGCAGCTTCTCGCTAATCAGACGCAGCTTCGCCTGCTGAGCCTCTTCAAGCGTAGAGGCCTCTTTCCAGTAGGCGCAGGAGTATTGCATGAAAGGGTCCAGCATACGGCTGAACAAATCATTGCCAAGATCGTAATGTTCTTTGCCAACGATCCACGCGCGTTTTTTACTCTGGAGATTGAAAAGTCGGGCAGAGGCGACGCGCAGGGTATCTTTCAGGTTGCGAGGGAGTTGATTTTCAAGACCGGCACGCAACACGCTGGCGAAAAAGGTATCCAGACGTTCACACTCCCACCAGCCGTCCATGTAGCTTTCTCCCAGGCCTAACGACCCTTCCCGCAACACGCGTTTAAAAAAGTCGGGATGTTTAACCTGAGGATCGGATGGCGATGATCCATTGATAGTGATGCCTGCTCGACCTAACAGTTCACTGACGATCCGGGACCAGTTATCGTCCGGAACGCTGACTTCTTCTATACACGATGAACTCATAGCTTCTCCATCACCCTACTGTGATCAGAACCTTAAAACAGCGTAGACGCTTTTTTTGGTTTGTGAGAAATCTCACGGTAAATACCGCGAGGCTAGTATCCGACGTAGAACAGAGGAAGGGAGATAACCCTTGCCGAAATGCCTTCCATGGTAAAACGGGAGCACTCCGGCTCCCGTTAACACTTAATATTTATCGTATTTAATCGAACCAAATTTAGTATAGGCTTCAAAATTTGGTGATTCAATAGAAAATTGTTAGCAACCTAATCACTGAAATATAACATGATTTCTGGCGCAATCAGGCATGCGAGGTTTCCACCTGCGCACCGTTATCCTGCTCACGCTGCGCGGAGGCCTGCATGCGATAGCCCAATACCGCCAGCGCTACGGTGAACAGCATCACGCTGGTGGTGGTCAAAAGCGGCGTAGCAATCAGCGCCGAGACCACCAGGCTTGCCAGGAAGCACAAACCCAGCTGCAGGGTGTTCTGCAGCGCGGCGGCGCGGCCTGTTGCCTGCGGGAATGGACGCAGCGCCTGCGCCACAACGATAGGGTAAATCGCCCCGTTCGCAATGGCCATCACGCAGAACGGGATCAAAATTTCGGCCAGACCGGCACCCGTAATAAAGCCAACGGCCCAGGTCCCGATGACGCTCAGCGCATACAGCACCAGCAGCCACGGCAGCATCTGCTGACCCTCCCATCTTTGCAGCGCCGCGCGACAGCCGTACCCGCCCACAAGGAACGCGATTGTCTGCGGAACATAGCTCAGGCCGATGGCTGCCGGACTGTAGCCCATATCGTGCAGAATGAACGGCGAGCCGGTGAGCCATGCGAAGAAGCTTGCCGAGCAGGCGGCATAGATCAGGACATTCCCGCGATACGCTTTGGCGCTCAGCAGGGAGGTAAAGGTAATCGGCTTCGCGTCGGCATGCGCCTCTTTTTTATGCGCAGGCTTGAGGGCAAACGCCGGCAGCATCAGCACCAGCGTGATGACAAACAGCGTGGCAAAAATGGCCTGCCAGTCAAAGTGCGCGAGGATCCAGCTGCCCAGCAGCGGAGCCAGGGCAGGGGAGAGGCCCACCAGCGGCATAATGGTGGCGAAAATACGGTTTGTGCGGTTAGCCGGGTAGTAGTCGGTCACCAGCGCCTGCCAGGTCACGGCCGCGGCACAGACGCCCACGGCCTGAACGAAGCGCAGCACCAGCAGCCAGGTGGCGTCGCGTACCCATAGCATCCCCAGGCAGCCCACGGCAAAAATGGCCAGACCCAGCAGCAGTACCGGTTTACGACCAAAGCGATCCGAGAGCGGTCCCCAGAGCAGCTGTGCAAAAGCAAAACCGGCGAGGAACAAACTCAGGCTGGCACTGATGGCGGCAGCGGGGGTTTGCAAATCTTCCTGCATCGCGGCAAAAGCCGGCAGGTACATATCGGTGGCCAAAAAGCCCAGCACGCTTAAGCCGCCGAGCCAGACTAAAAAACCGTTCCTGGGTTGCATTATTTTATTCTCCTGAGGAGGCAGGTATACATTGGCGCTGAGTGTAGGGAGTGCAAAGCCGCTTGTGAAACGCTAATATTTGGCGGGTGCATTCAAATTTTTTGCAGGCAGAAAATGTGGTCAGATTATTCTCTTGAAGTGGTCGATGCTGTCGCGCGTAACGGCAGCTTCAGCGGTGCGGCGCAGGAGCTGCACCGCGTCCCTTCGGCCATCAGCTACACGGTGCGTCAACTGGAGGAGTGGCTGGCGGTTCCGCTGTTTGAGCGGCGGCATCGTGACGTGGAATTGACGCCCGCCGGGGCGTGGTTTCTGAAGGAAGGGCGTTCTGTTATCAAAAAAATGCAGATCACGCGCGAACAGTGCCAGCAGATCGCCAACGGCTGGCGGGGACATCTTTCCATCGCGGTGGATAACATCGTGAAGCCGGAACGCACCCGACAGATGATTGTCGATTTCTATCGTCATTTCTCTGACGTTGAGCTGCGGGTCTCGCAGGAGGTGTTCAACGGGGTGTGGGATGCGCTGGCGGACGGCAGGGCGGAGATGGCGATTGGCGCGACGCAGGCGATCCCGGTCGGGGGACGTTACGCCTTTCGCGACATGGGGATGCTGAGCTGGAAATGCGTGGTGGCCAGCGATCATCCTCTGGCAGCGATGGACGGGCCGCTTAGCGACGATACGCTGCGCAACTGGCCCTCGCTGGTGCTGGAGGATACGTCCCGTTCATTGCCCAAGCGTATCACCTGGCTTCTGGACAACCAGCGGCGGGTGGTGGCTCCGGACTGGGAATCGTCGGCGACGTGCCTAAGTGCCGGACTGTGCGTCGCGATGGTGCCCGTTCATTTTGCGCGTCCGCGCATCGATACCGGCGAATGGGTTGAACTGACGCTGGAAAATCCGTTCCCGGACGCGGCCTGCTGCCTGACCTGGCAACAAAATGATGTCTCGCCCGCCATGGCCTGGCTGCTGGATTATCTGGGGGACAGCGAAACGCTGAACCGGGAATGGTTACGGGAGCCAGCGTAGCTGGCCCCGTAAAGGGATTAACGACGGTAGTCGCGGAACGGACCGTCCGCAACGGAACGGCGTTCAATCAGGCGCGGGTGAACTTCAATGGACTGCGACTCTTCGCGCTTGTTGACGATCCTGTCGAGCAGCATATTGAAGGCCGTTTCGCCCAGCGAATCTTTCGGCTGGTGAATGGTGGTCAGCGCTGGGGTGAAGAAGCGCGCGTTACGCACGTTGTCATACCCGATCACGGAAATATCCTGCGGTACGCGCAGACCCAGCTCATCGGCGGCGCAGAGTGCGCCCATGGCCATGATGTCACCCCCGCAGAAAACGGCGGTCGGACGGTGCGGCTGGGAAACGATCTGCTGCATCGCGCGGTAGCCTGATTCCGGCTCAAAGTCGCCCTGCACGATCCAGTTTTCCGGCACGGTGATCAGCGCTTCTTCCATCGCTTTCATAAAACCGGCAAGACGGCCCGCCCCGGTGTTGCGCTCCAGCGGACCCGGGATCACGCCAATCTCGCGGTGACCGCGTTCGATCAGGTAACGGCCAGCCATATAACCGCCTTCAAAGGCATTGTCGATAACAGAGTCGGTGAAATCTGCACGCGCTTCGCCCCAGTCCATAACGACCATGGGGATGTGGCGATACTCTTCGAGCATCGACAGCACGGATTCCGGATACTCGGAACACATTACCAGCAGGCCGTCAACGCGCTTCTGCGCCATCATCGACAGGTAGGCGCGCTGTTTTTCAATGCTGTTCCACGCGTTGCCCAGAATCAGGGTATAGCCTTTCTGGAAGCAGTTTTTTTCAACCGCTTCAATGATCTCGGCAAAATAGGCCGCTTCACTGCTGGTCGCCAGCAATCCAATGGACTTGGTGTGATTAACCTTGAGGCTACGCGCAACCGCGCTTGGCGAATAGTGCAGCTCCTTGATCGCTGCCCAGACGGCGTTGCGCGTCTCTTCCGCCACAAAGCGGGTTTTGTTAATTACATGTGATACGGTTGTAGTGGAAACGTTTGCGCGTTTTGCTACGTCTTTAATTGTTGCCATTAAATGTCACTCCAGACCATATCCTAAACTCCTGAAAAACTTGAAGGTAAACGTTTGCCTTCTCTCACCCTTATCACGCAATCTTGAACTGCGGCACGCCGGGAAAACGACACGGGACGTCAGGAGGGGGTCAATGGCCGGTACGCTAATAAATTTAGCGTGGAATTTTGTCCTATCTTGATGAAAAGGGGAAGAGGTAAAGTGGTTATCAGTATAAATCCAGGAAGATTTTTGACGTAATCTGTGCAAAAATGAGCAAGCTCACTTTTCGTGTGGGGATTAAAAGGAGAAAAATTGATGAGTTCCGATCTTAAGTTTTCGCTGTTCACCACCGTTGTTGTGCTGGCTCTGATTGTTGCGGCCGGTCTGACGGCTGCGCTGCACTGATTTACGCGGAGGGAGAGCCTTCTCCCTCCCGACTCCCCGGATTGTTACTTCTCTGGCAAAAAACTTTTGCCGTTTTGTTAACTTCTCATTTTTTGTGATTGATGTCATGCTTTCCGCTTCTTTGTTCTGTGTCACCACATGACACGGCATCCGGAGTTGACGCATGAAAATCAATTTTCCCCTGCTGGCCCTGGCGATTGGCGCTTTTGGGATTGGCACCACTGAATTCTCCCCGATGGGGTTACTGCCCGTCATCGCCCGCGGCGTGGACGTCTCGATCCCTGCGGCAGGCATGTTGATCAGCGCCTACGCTATCGGCGTGATGGTCGGGGCGCCGCTGATGACGCTTCTGCTTTCTCATCGCGCGCGCCGCAATGCGTTGATTTTCCTGATGGCGATTTTCACCCTCGGCAATGTGCTTTCGGCCATTTCGCCGGACTACACCACGCTGATGCTGTCGCGTATTCTGACAAGCCTCAACCACGGCGCGTTCTTTGGGCTGGGGTCGGTCGTGGCGGCAAGCGTGGTGCCAAAACATAAGCAGGCGAGCGCCGTGGCCACCATGTTTATGGGGCTGACCATCGCTAACATCGGCGGTGTTCCTGCTGCAACCTGGCTGGGAGAAGCGATCGGCTGGCGTATGTCTTTCCTGGCGACGGCCGGGCTGGGCGTGGTCGCGATGGTGGCATTGTTCTTCTCCCTGCCGAAAGGCAGCGCCGGAGAACGTCCGGAAGTGCGTAAGGAGCTGGCGGTGCTGATGCGCCCGCAGGTGCTTTCCGCGCTGCTTACCACCGTTCTCGGGGCAGGGGCGATGTTTACCCTCTATACCTATATTTCACCGGTACTGCACGATATCACCCACGCAACGCCTCTCTTTGTGACCGCGATGCTGGTGCTGATTGGCGTGGGCTTCTCGATCGGTAACTATCTCGGCGGGAAATTTGCCGACCGTTCCGTGAGCGGGACGCTGAAGGGCTTCTTAACCCTGCTGATTGTCATCATGATTGCCATTCCGTGGCTGGCGCGTAACGAGTTTGGCGCCGCGATGGCGATGGTCGTCTGGGGTGCAGCAACGTTCGCCGTGGTGCCACCGCTGCAGATGCGCGTGATGCGTGTTGCGCATGAAGCGCCGGGCCTCTCATCCTCGGTCAATATCGGTGCCTTTAACCTGGGCAATGCGCTCGGTGCGGCGGCCGGTGGGGCCGTGATTTCAGGTGGTCTGGGATACAGCTTTGTGCCGGTGATGGGGGCAATCATTGCCGCGCTCGGCCTGCTGTTGGTAATGATGTCGGGTCGTAAACAGCCAGAAGCAGCCTGCGCTGCGGAATAAACCAAAAACGCAGAAGGGTGAACCCTTCTGCGTGTCTTTTACGCGGCGAAGTTCTTCGCCACAAAGTCCCAGTTAACCAGTGCCCAGAAGTGTTCCAGGTAGTTCGGGCGCGCGTTACGGTAATCGATGTAGTAAGCGTGTTCCCATACGTCCACGGTCATCAGCGGCTTCGCGCTGGTGGTCAGCGGGGTGCCCGCGTTAGAGGTGGATACGATAGCCAGTTTGCCATCCGCCTCTTTAACCAGCCATGTCCAGCCTGAACCGAAGTTCTTGATGGCGGCATCGGTGAATTTCGCCTTGAAGTCCGCGAAGCTGCCAAAGGCGGCGTTGATGGCGGTAGCCAGTTCACCGGCAGGTTCACCGCCGGCATTCGGCGCCAGGCAGTGCCAGTAGAAGGTGTGGTTCCACACCTGAGCGGCGTTGTTGAATACGCCACCTTCTGAGCTGCGGACGATCTCTTCCAGCGTTTTGCCTTCAAAATCGGTGCCCTTGATCAGGTTGTTCAGGTTGGTGACGTAAGTCTGGTGATGTTTGCCGTAGTGATATTCCAGGGTTTCCGCAGAAATGTGCGGTGCCAGGGCGTCTTTTGCATACGGTAGTGCAGGTAATTCGAACGACATTGCTTCTCTCCTTATTGTATTTTGCGTTGCCAATAACCACACAGACAACAAGGACAGGATAGCAAATTGAAAGGGTATGCAAAAGAGGAACTTACCCTGCCACGGGTGTGGCAGGGCAGGGGTTAGCGAATGGTTTTCGGCGTCATCACGCGGCGTGCGCCGACGTAGTGGCGTACCCAGTAGTCTTCACTGAGAGAGGTGATCTGAATATCCTGACCGCTACGTGGAGACTGGATGAATTTTCCGTTGCCGACATAGACGCCAACGTGGTCAGCCGTCCCGCGGCCCTGGGTGCGGAAGAACACCAGATCGCCATTTTCCAGCTCACCGCGGTCAACCGGTGAGGCATCACGCAGGTGGTACATTTCGTTGGCGGTGCGCGGAATGCGGAACTTGACCAGATCTTTATAGGCGTAATAGACGAGGCCGCTGCAGTCAAAACCGGTACGCGGCGAAGTCCCACCCCAGTGATAAGGTTTGCCAATCTGCCCCATCAGCTTATTCATTGCGGTTTTTTGCGCTTTCTGTACGCGCACTTTATGCACTTCCGCAATTTTCGTGACCTTCGTGCATTTCGCCTTACGGCCTTTACGCGTGATGCATTTTTCAGTAACGAGGTTAGCGGCGGTTTGCGAAGCTTTACTTTTGGCAGAGTGGGCAGTGCGGGAAGGTTTTGTTTTCGTTTTGCTGGAAGCGGTCTGTTTCGTCTGAGCCGGTGTTTTTTTCTTGTCGTTCTTAGCGGTGGTTTTGTTCTTACGTTCTGTGGCTTTCACCAGATGGTTTTTTTGTACAGCAGAATGCCGCGCCTGCTGAGAGGCGTTTGCCACTGGCGTGAAAGTGAGTGAAGTAAACAGTAAAGCACAGAGCGTGATCGAGATTTTATTTATCCGCGCCACTGGGCAGTCCCCTGATAAATGCAGGTCATCAATAATACCCGCGTGTGATTTACAAAGCCCGTCGATTCTAATCTATAAAAAGCCAGAAAGTTAATAGCATTTTTCAATCTACAATCGTGTTTCGTTAGCAAGTGCAAAAAAATTCATCGTTCTGTCGCACATTTGCCCGCTCCCTAAGCAAAACCCTGAATGCGGCAGGGGTAAACACCATTTGCAATGCAACTTTTCGTGACTCGGGGTAGAATGTATAAACGTGACAAAAATGTTATTTTCCGATGCCAGTCTGAACCGCTACAATGTCAGACGAATGCCGTAACAGAAGTTAAAGGAAGCAAGACATGAGCACCACTATTGAAAAAATCCAGCGCCAGATCGCTGAAAACCCGATTCTGCTGTATATGAAAGGTTCTCCGAAGCTGCCAAGCTGCGGCTTCTCCGCACAAGCGGTTCAGGCGCTGTCAGCCTGTGGTGAGCGTTTTGCTTACGTTGATATCCTGCAGAATCCGGACATCCGCGCTGAGCTGCCTAAGTACGCTAACTGGCCGACTTTCCCACAGCTGTGGGTTGACGGCGAACTGGTTGGCGGCTGCGATATCCTGATTGAAATGTATCAGCGCGGCGAACTGCAGCAGCTGATCAAAGAGACGGCGGCGAAGTACAAAACGGAAGAGCCGGACGCAGAGTAATTTTCTGCGCAAATAAAAAAGCGACCAGATAAGGTCGCTTTTTTTTTATTCTTCGCTGTCACCCATCGGCAGCGGCCAGCCGCCAAGACGCTTCCAGCGGTTGACGATCTCACAGAACAGCTCTGCGGTGCGCTCCGTATCGTATAGAGCGGAGTGCGCCTGCGTTCCGTCGAACGGAATGCCAGCCGTAATGCAGGCTTTAGATAACACCGTTTGTCCCAGCGCCAGGCCGCTCAATGCGGCGGTGTCGAAGGTGACAAAAGGGTGGAAGGGGTTGCGTTTGAGCGACGCGCGCTCCGCGGCAGCCATGGTAAAGCTGTGATCGAAGGTGGCGTTATGGGCCACCATAATGGCGCGGCTGCAGTTGCTCTCTTTCATGCCTTTACGCACCATTTTAAAAATGGCGTGCAGCGCATCATATTCACTGACGGCACCGCGCAGCGGGTTATGCGGATCGATACCGTTAAACGCCAGCGCTTCCGGCTGTAAGTTTGCCCCTTCGAAAGGTTCAACGTGGAAATGCAGCGTGGTGTCCGGTGTAAGCCAGCCCTGTTCATCCATCTTCAGCGTGATGGCGGCAATTTCGAGCAGCGCATCGGTTTTAGCGTTAAATCCGGCTGTTTCTACATCAATGACAACGGGATAAAAACCACGAAAACGGTCGCACAGACCGCTAAATTGAGCGTTATCGGACATCAGGGTCTCTTACATGGGGAAAAAGCAGAGCGCATTATGGCAAATTTTGCGGGGTGATGCAGTAAAACTACGGGCGCACGTTGCGCCCTGAGGGATCAGTTGCCCAGACCGCGACCGGCGTCTTTGGCTTCAATCAGCTCGATTTTGTAACCGTCCGGATCTTCCACAAACGCAATCACGGTGGTGCCGCCTTTTACCGGGCCCGCTTCGCGCGTGACGTTACCGCCATTTTTGCGAATGCGTTCGCACGCATCGGCCGCGTTATCCACTTCCAGCGCGATATGGCCGTAGGCCGTGCCCAGCTCATAGCTGTCAACGCCCCAGTTGTAGGTCAGCTCTATCACTGCTTCATCCGTTTCCGGGCCGTAACCCACGAACGCCAGCGAGTATTTGTATTCCGGGTTTTCGCTGGTGCGCAGCAGCTTCATGCCCAGGACGTTAGTGTAGAAATCGATAGAACGTTGCAGGTCGCCAACGCGCAGCATGGTGTGAAGTAGGCGCATAATTTCCTCATTAACCAATGGAATAAAAAAGCTTTTTGATCAGAAACGATGTTTTAGTATAGCGGCGAACTGTCGCCGCTATCAATGAACAATGGCGAGATTACAGTGAAGGGTAGTCGGTGTAGCCTTCCGCGCCGCCGCCGTAGAAGCTTTCCGGACGCTGCGGGTTGAGCGCTGCTTTTTTCTGCAGACGAGCAACCAGATCCGGGTTGGCGATGTAGTCACGGCCAAACGCGACGGCATCAATCAGCCCTTTATTAATCAGATCTTCGGCTTTCTCCGGCGTATACGCCCCTGCACCGATGATCACCCCGTGGAAACGTTCGCGCACTTTCTGACGGAAAGCCTCAGTGTATGGCTTGCCGCCGGCCCAGTCCGGCTCGGACATGTGCAGATAAGCGATGCCACGTTTAGCCAGTTCTTCGATCAGGTACAGTGCATCGGCTTCTTCGTTCGGACCGTTGTCGACGTTCTGGAAAGAACCGATTGGAGAAACGCGGATCCCGATACGATCCGGGCTCCACTCCTGACATACGGCATCAACCACTTCCAGTACCAGGCGAGCGCGATTTTCGACGCTGCCGCCGTACTGGTCGGTGCGATGGTTAGACGACGGTGACAGGAACTGGTGCAGCAGGTAGCCGTGCGCGGAGTGCAGCTCAATCAGGTCAAAACCGGCTTCACGAGCGTTGGCCACGGCCTGGCGGAAGTCGTTAACGATACCCGGGATTTCATCCAGCTCCAGGGCACGTGGCATAGAGGTATCCACGCGGATCGCATTACCGTTTTCATCACGCAGGGAAGTGCGTGTATTTGCACTCAGGGCTGAAGCGGAGACCGGAGCCTGGCCGCCAGGCTGAATGCTGCTGTGAGAGATACGACCGGTATGCCACAGCTGGACCGCAATGCGACCTTCTTCAGCGTGAACGCCTGCGGTAATTTTCTGCCATGCGGCGATCTGTTCCGGGCTGTGAAGGCCCGGCGCACCCGCATAACCCTTCGCCTGAGCAGAAATCTGTGTGGCTTCCGTAATGATCAGGCCAGAGCTTGCGCGCTGACGATAGTATTCGCCCATCAGGGGGGTGGGGATGTCACCCGGCTCAATGCTGCGCAGACGGGTCAGCGGAGCCATAAACACGCGGTTTGGCGCCGTGACGGCACCCACTTTCAATGGGGTAAACAGTTTTTCAGCTGACATAAAGACTCCTGAGTAGACCAGTCGACTAGTAATAAGGTAAATAAAAAGCGCCCGTTATACGCCTGGCGCAGTAATACTGTTTTTCACATGTGCCAGCGCGCTTTCCAGCGGCAGGGCACTGCGCGAAATTTTTGCCTGCAGGTTGGCTCCTAACCAGAGGGAGTAGAGCACCTGAGACTGCATTAAGGGGTCGCCGGAAAAGGCCAGCGTTTTTTCTTCGCGACCTTTTTCCAGGGCCTGGGCCAGCAGGGCGATTACGCCGCGGGCACCCTTATCCATCGCCGAGCGCATATCTTCGGAAAGATCGCACACTTCGGCAGACAGTTTGACCGTCAGGCATCCGCTGATAATGCCCTGCTGACAGAACTGGTTAAGCGTTTCCTGATAGTAATTCAGAACACGATCCCGGTAGTTCCCCTGACCCGACGCAAAGTGGGTCGCCAGACGCTGGTGGTAGCCAGCATAATGACGCTCCAGCATCGCCACGCCAAAGGCCTCTTTGGACCGGAAGTAGTGATAAAACGACCCCTTCGGTACCTCAGCGGTTTTTAATAACTCGCTCAACCCCATACCGGTAAACCCGCGATGCATGCAAAGCTGCTCGCCGGTTGCCAGTAGATGTTCGCGGGTATCGTGTTCAGTATTTCTGCTCATGGCCGCACTCTAATAGACCGTTCGGTCTAATGCAAGCGAGTTTACTGACGACATGCACTCAGTATATCCAGCTGCGGTTGATAAACCGTTGATTTCACGTCCATCATACCCAATACGGTTGAGAACAAATTGTCCTGGGAAACCGCATTTTTTGCTGCCTGGTCACGCAAACACTGTCCGTTGATGCCAAAGTTTTTTGCATAATCCGGTGACAGCCAGAACATAAACGGAATATGAGTTTGCTGCTCCGGCGCCAGCATGTACGGCGTGCCGTGCAGATAAATACCGCTTTCACCCAGTGATTCACCGTGATCCGAAAGGTAAATCAGCGCGGTGTTCATGCTTGCCTGTCGCGCTTTCAGCGCATCAATGGTTTTGCTGACCATGCTGTCGGTATAGAGGATAGTGTTGTCATAGGTGTTTACCAGCGCCTGATGGTCGCAATCCTGAATTTCATTGGTGTCGCAGGTTGGGGTGAATTTCCGGAAATTGTCCGGGTAACGGCGATAGTACGCCGGTCCATGACTCCCCATCAGGTGGATAACCAGCACCGTATCTTGCTTCACGCCATCCAGCACGTTGTCCAGACGGTAGAAGTTCACGTCGTCAATACAGGATTTATCTTTGCAGAACTGATCCAGATTCCACTGCGTCATATCGGTATGGGGGATGCGATCGCAGGCACCTTTACACCCGCCGTCGTTGTCGCGCCACAGCAGATTGATTCCCGCATGCTTCAGCACATCGAGCAGACCTTCCTGATGGTGTGCAAGGTCGGCATCGTACTTGCTGCGCGTCATGCCGGAGAACATGCACGGAACGGAAACCGCGGTTTCAGTGCCGCATGAGGAGGCCTGCGGGAAGTTAATCACATCCTGCTTTTTTAGCTCCGGGTTGGTTTCACGATCGTAACCGTTCAGGGAGTAGTTTGCCGCGCGAGACGCTTCGCCGACGACAAGCACCAGAACGGTTTTCTTTTGTTGACCGGAAATCAGTGGCCCTTTATGGGCATCTTCACCAATCCGCACCAGCGTCTGATCGCCGGCAAACCAGCGCATCTTGCTGTACTTCACCACGGCGCTGACATAGTTCGCCGGAGTGACCATTTTGACGATGCTTTTGTTATTGCGGAATAGCGACGCGTAATCTTTATAAAACAGCGCGGCAACCAGAATAATCACCAGCAGAGCGCCGAGCATCGCGGCAACCCGCGTCAGCAGGGCATACCACCATTTCCCGGTACGAATGCGGGTAAGAGCCAGCACCACCGAGGGAACGAGGCCTGCGATAACAATCCACAGAATCATCTGCGGGGTCACCAGGGCGGTCGCTTCCTGAGAGTTGGTTTCGAAGACGTTCACAATCATATTCTGATCGATCACCGCGCCGTAGGTGTACATAAAATACGTCGCAGCGGCGCAACCGATGGTTAAAACAATCAGCAGCGGTTTACGGATATACGGGATATTAAGCAGGCTAAAGACAATCACCCAGCCGCAAAACAGCACCAGCGGTACGGAGGCGGCAAAGAGGAAGTCGTGCAGATGAATTGGGCCGATAATGGCCCAGCTGCGCTGGATAAACAGCCCGTTGATTAACGTAAAGAAGAGAGCACAACCCAGAGTAAATTTAATGTCGTTACAGTGTAACTTTTTGATTGACCACATCGATCGGTAAACCTGTTATTGTCATGATGGGCCGAGTATAGAGAGGGAAGATTAGTGAAACCTTAATGCCACAAATCTGTGCTATAGGCCTTGCACGTGGCGCGTTTAGCGTCTTCACTGTAGGTGAGAGTGGCTATCTGGAGGTGAGTGTGGCAGAGCAGCTGGAGTTTTTCCCCATCCAGAGCCCGTGCCGGGGTATTTGTCAGGTGGATGAACGCGGATATTGCCGTGGATGCATGCGTACCCGTGACGAGCGTTTCAACTGGCAAAACTTTAGCGACACGCAAAAGCAGGAGGTACTACGCCTCTGTCGACAGCGCCTTCTGCGCAAAATACGCGCAAACAAAGCGGGTGAGACCGAAGAACCCCAGCAACCTTCACTTTTTTAACACGGTAATTGCGTATACTCATGACATCACGTCCTTGAGGAAAATGTTATGGTTCAGCGAATTACCCTTGCCCCCCAGGGGCCAGAATTCTCCCGTTTTGTGATGGGCTACTGGCGCCTGATGGACTGGAATATGTCTCCGCTCCAGCTGGCGAGCTTTATTGAAGAGCACCTCGATTTAGGCATCACCACGGTCGATCATGCTGATATTTACGGTGGCTACCAGTGCGAGGCCGCGTTCGGCGAGGCGCTTAAGCTGGTTCCGGCACTGCGCGATCGCATGGAAATTGTCACGAAGTGTGGGATTGCCACCACGGCAAAACCTGAACACGCCCTCGGTCATTACATCACCGACAGCGCGCATATCATCAAGAGCGCCGAGCAGTCGCTGGTCAATCTGGCGACCGATCGTATCGACCTGCTGTTAATCCACCGCCCCGACCCGCTGATGGATGCTGACGAGGTGGCCGAAGCTTTCCTGAACCTCCATCAGAGTGGGAAAGTGCGTCATTTCGGCGTTTC
Organism: Enterobacter sp. N18-03635; assembly: GCF_004006055.1. Classification (NCBI taxonomy): domain Bacteria; kingdom Pseudomonadati; phylum Pseudomonadota; class Gammaproteobacteria; order Enterobacterales; family Enterobacteriaceae; genus Enterobacter; species Enterobacter sp. N18-03635. The sequence goes on from NZ_CP034769.1 coordinate 1,913,753, forward strand.
TAACTTTACCCCGGCGCAGTTTGCGCTTCTTCAGTCTCGTCTGCCGTTTACCCTGGCCACAAACCAGGTTGAGATCTCCCCGGTTCACCAGCCGCTGCTGCTGGATGGTACCCTCGATCAGCTACAACAGCTGCGCATTCGCCCGATGGCCTGGTCCTGCCTGGGGGGCGGACGCCTGTTTAATGATGATGAATTCCAGCCGCTGCGCAACGAGCTTGAGACGATCGCCCGCGAACTGAACGCGGAAAGCATCGAACAGGTGGTTTACGCGTGGATCCTGCGCCTGCCGTCAAAACCGCTGCCCATTATCGGTTCCGGCAAAATAGAACGCGTGCGTTCTGCACTGGCCGCTGAAGAGCTGCAGATGACCCGCCAGCAGTGGTTCCGCATCCGCAAAGCCGCTCTGGGTTACGACGTGCCATAAACCGCCAGAAGGTGACTTTCCGGTGAAATCTTTGCCCCTGGTATACACTTAAGGGGCAAAAAATAACCCGCGGAGGTCATATGAAGCGTTTTGCTCTGGCACTGATCACGCTGGTTGTTTGCGCAGGGGCGCAGGCAGCCAGCGACGAAGTGGAAATGAATCTCGTCACCCCACAAGGAGTGGGTCAGTCCATCGGGACGGTGAAAATCACGGAAACCGATAAAGGACTGGAGTTTGCCCCCAGCCTCAAAGCACTCCCGCCCGGTGAGCATGGTTTCCATGTTCATGCCAAAGGCAGCTGTCAGCCCGCTTTAAAAGAAGGTAAACCGTCGGCGGCGGAAGCGGCAGGAGGGCACCTCGATCCCCAGCATTCCGGTAAGCATGAAGGCCCGGATGGAATGGGGCATTTAGGCGATCTGCCCGTGCTGGTGGTCAATAACGACGGTAAAGCCACCGAACCCGTCGTCGCGCCGCGTCTGAAAAAGCTGGATGAGGTGAAAGGCAAAGCGCTGATGATCCATGTCGGCGGCGACAATATGTCCGATCGGCCTAAACCGCTTGGCGGCGGAGGGGCACGCTATGCGTGCGGCGTGATCTGATCCCCAATCGTTCCCGGCGGTGGTGCCTGCTCCAGCTGCGACAGCGAGCAGTGCAGCCGCCAGATTATCGAGGCCAAATCACGGGCTGCGGGCAGATGATGCTGTGCAAGCGTATCGCAGATCCGCTGCAGTTCATTAAGAGTGGTTGCCAGCGGGCGCTGCTGAACACCGCGTTCGCTCATCACATCGCGCAGCAGGGATATGCAAACATCACGAACCTGCGACAGCGGGTCGGAACGCGTTTCCCACTCGCGAAGCTGCCAGACCACGTGCGAGCAGTTCAACAGCACCACGCCCCAGCGCAGTAGCCAGCGCCGGGAAAGTGCGTCCTGGCTGCTGTTCAGCTGGCTGACGTGATGATAAACCAGCGATTCATATTCGTTTTCACTCATGTGTGGTTTACGGCTGAGCTGGTCGACAAACCCTCTGCGTAACTCTCGGATATGCCTGCGGCTCTTGCGTGCATCGGAGCCGGGACGCAACACCGCGAATGCCAGCCACGCCAGCCCCACGCCAAGGATCTTTGCCAGGTTGTCATTGAGAAAGTCGGCGTAATCATAAACCGGCGGATTCGTTACGGAGATAAACGAGCCCATAAAGACAATCAGCTGTCCCCAGAGGCCCGCCAGCTTCGGCATCTGCAGCTTCAGAAGCTGCATGGTGGTCAACAGGGGAAACAGGAACAGCAGGAACTGCCAAAGATCGCTTATCTGCACCATCAGGCCAAATTTCACCACGAAGCTGAACAGCGATAGCAGCACCAGCGTGCGCAACAGGAGAGTAAGAGAGTTGAACGGCGATGCCGCGACGGAGTATAGCACGCAGCTGATGGCGGCAAGCGTCAGGGCTGCCGTACCGGACTCCCACTGCGTGGTAATGCTCCATGCTCCCACCAGCATCAGCGCACAGAAGGTGCGAAAACCGCTCCACAACGCTTCAAGATAGTCGGTATGGCGTGCAAGTGCCGGGCTGCCGGGGACGTTGAACTCCGTCAATGGGGTCGCATTTTCGACGGCCATAATCCAGCGGCTGCTGCGCAGGTACAGACGGCAGAAGTAATTCAGGCGCTGCCAGAAGGCGCGATGGCGGTAGTCGTACTCATCAACAGGGGCGAGCGGGGCGATGATCTTCGCAACGGTGTAGATGTCCGCATCCGGGCGCGCAAGTGCCGCGAGCAGCGTTTCGATAACGGCACGGGTGTTATCCGGAGGCGTCGGCCAGTTGAGCAGCATCCGGCGCAGGCTGGATATGGCGCTGGTCATGCGCAGCTGCTGATGCAGCAAATAGTTAAGTAGGGTGTTCTGGCGGCGAAAGCGGTAGTGACTCCAGAACGCCTGAATACGCAACAGATTCATCGTCAGAATCTGTCCGATAACCTTTTCATGCGCGAGGCGGATATCGTCGCTGTTATCCGGTTGCCACAGCAGGCTCGCGTGTTCCAGTAGCCGGGTGTGCATGGTTTTTAGCGCAGTGATAAGCGTTGTGCCGTCGGATGTGCTGGGGAGGATCATCATCATGAAGCCGCCGCTGAGGATCCCGACAATCACTTCACAGACGCGCGCCTGGGCGATATTCCACAGCTCGGTGGTGTCGAGCACGTTAACTACCGGAAAGGCGATAATGGCGGCGGTATAGCCCGCCAGCTGAAAAGCGTAGGCGACGTTATTAGTAAAATGGGCGCAGGCCCAGGTACAGCCCCCCAGCCATGCCGCCATACTGAGCAGGAACAGCCACGGATCGTTCAGCGTATGCCCGGCGATAATTAACGCTGCGGTGGCGCCCAGCAGGCTGCCTGCGATACGGCCAAGGCTTTTACTGATCACCCCGCCCACCGTTGGGAAACTAACCACCGCCGCAGACGTCATCGCCCAGTAGGGCTCATCCAGGTTCAGGTAATAGGCGACGGTCAGCGCCAGACACATGGCAATGCCGTTACGCAGGGCGTAGCGCCACTGTGGGCGCGTCGCTTTCATCCACGGCGTGTTTTGCCAGGCGATCCCCTGCAGCTTCATTAACGGGTTCCGATGGAGACTGTGCAGGTGGTGCCGGACACCAGCGTAATGTCCTGCGGTAAACGGTCAAACTCCACGCGAACCGGAACGCGCTGGGCCAGACGCACCCAGGGTACGTTCGGCTTAATATCCGGCACAAGACCTGAATCCGTTTCAACGCTTTGATCGTAAATGGCACGGCCAACGCTGGATACGTGACCCTGTAACCTCTGAGAGCCGCTGTAAAGCGTTATCGTGGCTGGCGAGCCCTCGCGAATATGCCGAAGCTTGGTCTCTTCGAAATAGCCCACGACGTAGAAGGAGTGACTGTCGACGAGGGCGAATATCGGTTGTCCCGTGGTGGCATAATTCCCTACGCGGGCGGAGAGGTTGGTCACCCATCCATCGACAGGTGCTGTAATCACGGTTTGGGTCAGCTGCCACTGCGCCTGCTTTAGCGTCGCCTCCGCCACGTTGACGTTAGCCTGCATTGCCTTCACGTTGATATTGGCGGTATCTAAGTCTTCCGCTGAGATGTAGTTTTGCGACAGGTGACGGCGGCGATTGGCCTCGTTGTTGGCCTTTGCCAGATCCGACTGGGCTTTTGCCAGCTGGGCCTGGGCGTTCAGAATCGCAATGTGGTACGGGGTATCGTCGATACGGAATAAAACGTCCCCCTTTTTGACAAACTGGTTATCCTTAACTAAAAGCGTTGTGATACTTCCCGACACCTGAGGAGTAATGCTGACCTGTTCAGCGCGAACTTTGCCGTCACGCGTCCAGGGCGACTGCATATAAAAATTCCACATCCACCACCCCGCAACCAGCGCGAGGGCAAGGACAAACAGGGTGGAAAAGTACTTTAGCGTTTTCAGGGACATATTCACCACACAGTCAAAACGGCAAGGCCCAGGCATACGGAAAGGGCAAACAGGGAAAGATCCATCAGCATGGGATGCCAGATTTCACCGGAGTACATCCAGTCGCGAAGCAGACGATGCGCGATGAACCAGAGCAGAAAACCCACCAGAACGGCCTTAAACAGCGGAGGAAAATAGACTGACGCACCGAAGATCAGGTCCTGAAGGGGCAACCCCTCTGAGCGATGAAAAAACGTCACGGGCAGAAATCCTTTGCAGTGAACAGAATGCCGCGTTGGCTTGTCTTAGTATGATGAAGCATCACAATTCAGTGTAAGTCATACTTTTAAGTTCGATGAATGCAGTATTGCATTTGTTTTGGCAATACAAATGCTGCACACTATTCTAAAATCAGTATAATAACTTAGCAAGCTAATTATAAGGAGATGAAATTGGAATCGCCATTAGGTTCTGATCTGGCAAGGTTGGTACGCGTCTGGCGTGCTCTGATTGACCATCGCCTGAAACCTCTGGAACTCACACAGACGCATTGGGTCACGCTGCACAACATCCATCAGCTGCCGCCCGATCAGTCGCAAATTCAGCTGGCAAAAGCGATAGGGATTGAGCAACCGTCGCTGGTGCGCACGCTTGACCAGCTGGAAGAGAAGGGGTTGATCTCGCGGCAAACCTGCGCCAGCGATCGTCGCGCCAAGCGGATTAAACTCACCGAGAAAGCGGCGCCAATCATCACGGAAATGGAAGCCGTGATCACCAGGACGCGCGGTGAAATCCTGTCAGGCGTTTCACCCGCGGAGCTGGAAATGCTCATCAGCCTTATTGCTCGCCTTGAGCAAAACATCCATGAGCTGCATTCTCGCGACTAATAAACACGAAGGCCTTGCAGCAGCAAGGCCTTTTTTTATTTAAAGACGACCACACGATTACGTCCCGTCTCCTTCGCTTCATACATCGCTTTGTCGGCGTTTTCCACGCACGTTTCTGCGGCTATCGCGGGTGACGTCGCCGTATACACCCCCATGCTGATGGTGACTGGCTCCGGTAGTTGACCGCCGCTGCTGGTGTTATCGAAGCTGCTCAGATTTACCCGTATGCGCTCCGCCACCTGGTGCGCTGCTTCTGATGAGGTGTTGGCCAGCATCAGAACAAACTCCTCACCACCGATACGGGCCGCGATGTCCTGCGGGCGTACGGAATCCATCAGCAGGTTAGCGACAAACTGCAGGACTTTGTCGCCCTGAAGATGCCCGTAGGTGTCGTTGATACGCTTGAAGCGATCGAGATCGCTGACGATGACGGAAACAGGACGGCTGGGTTTGGCGATATCCAGCGCCTGCTTTAATGTTTCATAAAAATAGCTGCGGTTATAAAGGCGCGTCAGCGGGTCGCGAATTGAGTTCTGGTACGACTGCTGATACTTGACGTGCGAGTCGCGATACAGCCTGAAAACATCGTAGAGCAGAACAAAAATGAGCAGCAGCGTGGCGACAGTCTCAAATAAGCGGGCGCGATACCAGGAGATATCTTCGACATTTCCACCCGCTAACAGCATTGTGAGCGTGACGATATAACAGACGCACAGAAAATTACCGCCTACCCAGAATAAGTTGCGTATGCGCGTAATAAACATCAGCGTTCCTAATGTCACCACCCAGAGTGCAATTAATGCAATATTAATGAAGTGGCTCCAGAGAACCATAAACTCACGGGTTTCATTATCCACCAGATCAATGGATAAAAATGAAGAGTGACTGGAATACATCCAGGCCAACCCTACTGCAAAGACGGTAAAGAGAAACTCGCCACCCACAATAAGGATATGCGCCAGTCGTGAAAGAGGACAATTGCGCGTGGTATAGAGTATTGCCGAAACGATTATTAGCACCGCCATTAAAAGATGGCGGAACATATAGAAGATCATCGCATCGTTGTAGTTTACAGCGTTGAACTGATAGAGGTCCAGCCAGGCGGGAAAGCAGGACAACGTTCCGACCATCAGCGATGCCGCCCCGGCAAAGGCAAAAGCGATCGCTACCAGATACAACCGTTTTCGGTCACACCAGTATTTCATTGCCATAAAGAAGGCAATAAACAGGTTAAACACCAGCAAAAAAATGGTGAGCGTAGGGAACAAATGAGACGAGAAGCTAGGTACCCATTCGGCAATTTTCGAAAACAGGGCGTGTAATATGCCAATGACAACAATACAACCCAGACAGAACGAGGTATAACGACCCTTTACGGAACGATGATTAGAAAACATATACGTTTTTAATGGCTTTATAATGAATTAAGGTGAGGTAATTGCGAGAGTTTAATCTATTAGCCTGCTAAATACTTTGCGCAAAAACAATATATGATGTGGTTAAAAATTGGTGGGGTGAATTTATTTTGTAAATATATTTGTGGGAGTGATATATATTGTAAATGGATGTGGTCCGATGACCACATCCATTTTTAATTAACGTGGAGAAACGGTCACCTGGCTTCCGTTGCTTGCCAGAACGACCCGCTGGCCTGCAGAGAAGCGAGTGTTGCCTTGTTTCTGGACAACCATGATAGTGCTGCCATCGTCTTTACGAATTTCCAGCTCTACGCCCTGAGTTTTGTTCATTGCGCCCTGAACGCCCTGGCCAGCTACACCACCTGCAACGGCGCCTGCGGCCGTCGCCAGCGAGCGGCCAGTGCCACCGCCGACGGTATTACCCAGGAAACCACCCAGGACGGCACCGCCGATTGCGCCCATCACGTTGTTTTCATCGCCACCCTGGATCTGCACAGGGCGTGCGTTAACAACGGTACCGTAAGTTACGTTCTGAACCTGTTTCGCTTCAGAAGCGCTGTAAACGTCGCCAGAGAGTGAACTGTCATTCACACAGCCAGCCAGAGTTAAACCAATCAGCGAAACGCCCAGTACACGTAAAATCATTTGAATCTCCTGTTCACCAAAAACGCCCGGTTGGGGCATCCGTTATGGCTAAATTATATGGCATAAGGAGCCATAGTTCATATCTTTGCACTAACAATAAGAAAATTGTACTTGAATTTGACTTAACGAGAGATAAACAGGAACCGCCCGCGTTACGCGTCTGACATTGTTAAAAAATATTATCGCCGGATGGCAAAGCTGCGCCGTTTATGGTTGAGTGGGTATCCTTAGCCCACGCAACGTAAGGAAAGCGCATGAAATCGGGTCGCTACATTGGTGTGATGTCAGGCACCAGTCTGGATGGGGTAGATGTCGTTCTGGCCGCCATTGACGAAAACATGGTGGCACAGCAGGCGAGCCTGACCTGGCCAATCCCCATTTCACTGAAAGAGGATATTCTGAGCATTTGTCAGGGGCAGCAGCTGACCCTCTCCCAGCTTGGACAGCTTGATGTTCGCCTGGGGGCGCTGTTTGCGGATGCGGTGTTGGCTTTAATGCAGAAAGAACATCTTCGCCCGCAGGATGTGGTGGCCATCGGGTGTCATGGACAAACGGTCTGGCATGAACCAGGAGGAGATGCCCCGCATACGCTGCAAATCGGTGATAACAACCAGATTGTGGCGAAGACGGGCGTGACGGTGGTTGGCGATTTCCGTCGTCGCGATATCGCCCTTGGCGGACAGGGCGCGCCGCTGGTGCCTGCGTTCCATCAGGCGCTACTGGCGCACCCTTCAGAACGTCGTATGGTGCTCAACATTGGTGGGATCGCCAATCTGTCGATGCTGATCCCGGGGCAGCCGGTGCGCGGCTACGATACCGGCCCGGGCAATATGCTGATGGATGCCTGGATCTGGCGTCAGTGCGGTCAACCTTATGATAAAAACGCGGAGTGGGCGAGCGAGGGTAAGGTGATTATCCCGCTGCTGCAGTCCATGCTGAGCGACCCTTATTTTGCCTTACCGGCACCGAAAAGTACGGGGCGTGAATACTTCAACTTTGGCTGGCTTGAGCGCCAGCTGGCGTCATTCCCGGCGCTTGCACCGCAGGATGTCCAGGCGACGCTTGCCGAGCTCACGGCCGTGTCGATTTCCGAACAGGTGCTCCTCAGCGGCGGATGCGAACGCCTGCTGGTGTGCGGCGGGGGAAGCCGTAACCCGCTGGTGATGGCGCGTCTTGCGGGGCTACTGCCGGGTACCGAAGTGTCTACGACCGATGAGGCTGGCATCAGCGGGGATGACATGGAGGCGCTGGCTTTCGCCTGGCTTGCCTGGCGCACCATTGCCGGGCTGCCGGGCAATTTGCCGTCGGTAACCGGTGCTCGCGAGGCGAGCGTTCTTGGGGCGATTTTCCCGGCGAATCCGCGTCATAATCAGAGTTAACTGAAATTCAGCGCGGTGCGTCGCCGTTAGAATGGAACGAAACAGGAGGGCGGACATGCCCTCCAGGACCAGGAAAGTCTTCGGAATACGCCCATGAAAAAACTTCTTCTTATTGCCGCTCCTTTGTTGCTGTCAGGATGCAGCGTCTACAACCAGCTCCTTGAGCGCATGCAGACCGATACGCTGGAGTATCGCTGCGACGAAAAACCGCTGACCGTGAAGCTGAACAATCCACGCCAGGAAGCCAGTTTTGTTTACGACAATAAATTGCTTACGCTGAAGCAGGGCATGTCAGCCTCAGGCGCCCGCTACACCGACGGTATCTATGTCTTCTGGTCGAAAGGCGACAGCGCCACGGTCTACAAACGCGACCGCATTGTGCTGAACAATTGCCAGCTTGAAAATCCGAAGCGTTGAGATTTTTACAGGGGCGGCGCACAATAGCGCCACCCACTCTCAATGTCAGCTAACGCCATGTCAGATAACGACGAACTGCAGCAAATTGCGCATCTGCGCCGTGAATACACCAAAGGCGGCCTGCGTCGCCAGGATCTTCCCGCTGAACCCCTCGTGCTTTTTGAACGCTGGCTGAAACAGGCCTGCGAAGCGAAGCTCGCCGACCCCACGGCCATGGTTGTCGCGACGGTGGATGAAAACGGTCAACCCTATCAGCGCATCGTATTGCTCAAGCATTATGACGAGAAAGGACTGGTGTTCTACACCAACCTTGGCAGCCGCAAAGCGCACCATCTGGAAAACAATCCGCGTATCAGCCTGCTGTTCCCGTGGCACATGCTGGAACGTCAGGTCATGGTGACCGGCAAAGCGGAACGTCTTTCGACGCTGGAAGTGGTGAAGTATTTCCACAGCCGCCCGCGTGACAGCCAGATTGGCGCCTGGGTATCAAAACAGTCGAGCCGCATTTCTGCCCGCGGCGTGCTGGAAAGTAAATTCCTGGAGCTGAAGCAGAAGTTCCAGCAGGGTGAAATCCCGCTGCCGAGCTTCTGGGGTGGTTTCCGCATCCCGATAGATCAGATTGAGTTCTGGCAGGGGGGCGAACATCGCCTGCACGACCGCTTTTTATACCAGCGCGAGAATGGCGGCTGGAAAATCGACAGACTGGCACCGTAATCCCCGAAATTTGTTGATTTAAGCGCTAGCGCACGCCGCGCTTGCGCTTTATTCTATGGGTCCTTTCGCATCAGGCGAAAAGTCGTGTACCGGCAAAGGTGCAGTCGTTTATACATGGAGAATTTGATGGCAAGCAGTAACTTGATTAAACAATTGCAAGAGCGGGGCCTCGTGGCCCAGGTGACGGACGAGGAAGCGTTAGCAGAGCGACTGGCGCAAGGCCCGATCGCGCTCTATTGCGGCTTCGATCCCACCGCTGACAGCTTGCATTTGGGGCATCTTGTTCCATTGTTATGCCTGAAACGCTTCCAGATGGCGGGCCATAAGCCTGTTGCCCTGGTGGGCGGCGCGACCGGTCTGATTGGTGACCCAAGCTTTAAAGCCGCTGAGCGTAAACTGAACACCGAAGATACCGTGCAGGAGTGGGTGGATAAGATCCGCAAACAGGTTGCGCCGTTCCTCGACTTCAACTGTGGTGATAACGCCGCGATTGCCGCCAACAACTACGACTGGTTTGGCAGCATGAACGTGCTGACCTTCCTGCGTGACATCGGCAAACACTTCTCTGTTAACCAGATGATTAACAAAGAGGCCGTGAAGCAGCGTCTGAACCGTGACGACCAGGGTATCTCCTTTACCGAGTTCTCCTACAACCTGCTGCAGGGGTATGACTTTGCCTGCCTGAACAAACTGCACGGCGTTTCCCTGCAGATTGGCGGTTCTGACCAGTGGGGCAACATCACCTCCGGTATCGATCTGACCCGTCGTCTGCACCAGAACCAGGTGTTTGGTCTGACCGTTCCGCTGATTACCAAAGCAGACGGCACCAAATTTGGTAAGACTGAGGGCGGCGCGGTATGGCTCGATCCGAAGAAAACCAGTCCGTACAAATTCTACCAGTTCTGGATCAACACGGCGGATGCCGATGTTTATCGCTTCCTGAAGTTCTTCACCTTCATGGATATCGCAGAGATCAACGCGCTGGAAGAAGAAGATAAGAACAGCGGTAAAGCGCCACGCGCGCAGTACGTGCTGGCGGATGAAGTGACCAAACTGGTTCACGGTGAAGAAGGTCTGGCCGCGGCAAAACGCATTACCGCTAGCCTGTTTAACGGCACCCTGAGCGATCTGAGCGAAGCGGACTTTGAACAGCTGGCGCAGGACGGCGTGCCAATGGTTGAGATGGAGAAAGGGGCTGACCTGATGCAGGCGCTGGTGGACTCTGAACTTCAGCCTTCCCGCGGTCAGGCGCGTAAAACCATCGCGTCTAACGCGATCACCATCAACGGTGAGAAACAGGCCGACCCGGAATACACCTTCGTTGACGGCGATCGTCTGTATGGCCGTTACACCCTGCTGCGTCGCGGCAAGAAAAACTACTGCCTTGTCTGCTGGAAGTAATTAACAGTCTCCAGGGGCGTGGGAAACCACGCCCTTTTGTTTTTTCAGGGTTTGGTAAGAAAATAATGAAGAACATCCTCGCCATTCAGTCCCACGTCGTTTTTGGACATGCTGGCAATAGCGCAGCGGAATTCCCGATGCGTCGCCTCGGCGCCAACGTCTGGCCCCTCAATACCGTCCAGTTTTCCAATCACACGCAGTACGGCAAATGGACCGGCTGCGTGATGCCGCCTTCGCACCTTACCGAGGTTGTGCAGGGCATTGCCGATATCGACCAGCTCAAGCGCTGTGATGCCGTACTGAGCGGTTATCTTGGTTCAGCGGAGCAGGGGGAGCATATCCTCGGCATCGTACGCCAGGTGAAAGCCGCAAATCCGTCGGCAAAATACTTCTGCGACCCGGTTATGGGTCATCCGGAAAAAGGCTGCATCGTGGCGCCAGGCGTTGCGGAGTTCCACGTCCGCCACGCTTTGCCCGCCAGCGATATCATTGCGCCAAACCTGGTAGAACTGGAGATCCTCTGCGAGCATCCGGTTAACAGCGTAGAAGAGGCAGTAACTGCATCTCGCGAGCTGATCGCGCAGGGGCCTGAGGTTGTGCTGGTAAAACATCTCGCACGCGCAGGGCTAAGTCAGGATCGCTTTGAGATGCTGCTGGTGACGAAAGACGATGCCTGGCACATCAGCCGTCCGCTGGTGGATTTTGGTAAACGCCAGCCGGTGGGCGTGGGGGATGTGACCAGCGGCCTGCTGCTGGTGAAATTACTTCAGGGGGCAACGCTGCGCGATGCGCTGGAGCATGTGACTGCGGCAGTATACGAAATTATGATGGCGACGAAAGAAATGCAGGAATATGAACTGCAGGTGGTCGCAGCACAGGATCGAATCGCGAAGCCGGAGCACTATTTCAGCGCAACCCAGCTTTAAACGATACCGGGTGGCGCTGCGCGTGAGGGGCTGTGAATTTTGTAGGCCGGGTAAGCGCAGCGCCACCCGGCAACAGAGGCCGCTCGGTTAGTTCAACCCTTCCGCTTTCAGCGCCGCAGCCACCGCAGGACGCTCTGCCACACGCTTCATATACGATGCAATGTGGTCTAACCCTTCCAGATTCAACTTAACCGCGCGCGCCCAGCGCAGCACGGTGAACAGATACGCATCGGCAATCGTGAAGCGCGACCCGCCAATCCACTGTTCGTCTTTCAGCGATTCGTTAACGTACTGCAGCTTTTTCTCCAGCAGGGCACGCAGGGTACGCTTAAACTCTTCCGGCGTATCCGGGCGGAACAGGGGGGTAAAGCCTTTGTGCAGCTCGGTGGCAATGTAGTTAAGCCACTCCAGCGTTTTATAGCGCGAAATGGTGCTGACCGGGGCCAGCAGCTGGCGATCGGGCACGCTATCGGCCAGGAACTGCATAATCGCCACGCCCTCGGTCAGCAGAGTACCGTCATCCAGCAGGAGCGCCGGAACTTGTCCTTTCGGGTTAATGGCAAGAAAGTCATCGCCATTTTCCAGGCGCTTTTTCATCAGATCAACGCCATCCAGCGTGAAATCTTTGCCGCTCTCGCGCAGGGTGATATGGGAAGCAAGAGAGCACGCGCCCGGTTTGTAGAACAGTTTCATCGGTAACTCCTTTTTGCTGAGGTTTCAGCTATGTTAGTGCGCGAACGGGCAAAAAAAAAGCCGCTAATGCATTAGCGGCTTCTGTTCAGTCGTTTCTCAATAATCTTACGCAGTAGCGGTTTTGGTCGCTTCAGCCGTCTTGTCGTCGTCCTGAGTCATACGATTCAGTTTCGGCGCGGTCAGCAGCATCAGCGCAGCGATCACCGCTGTCGCGATACCAATCTGCATGAACACGGTACCGTAGACGTTCAGGGAGACCAGTGGGTCAGTGACGTTTTCAGGCACAGCCATCAGGTTCGCAATTTTACCCGCAATGATTGCCGCACCGGCAGTGGTCAGGAACCAGCTACCCATAATGAAGCCCATCAGACGCTGCGGCACCAGCTGTGCAACCATCGCCAGACCCAGACCGGAGATCATCAGTTCGCCGATAGACTGCAGCGCGTAGCTCAGGATCAGCCAGTTAACGGAGACGATGCCTGCGTCAGTGGCAAACTTGGTACCCAGCGGCAGCACCAGGAACGCGCCTGAGCACAGTACCATACCGATTGCGAACTTGTGCGGCATTGGCAGACGGTCACCCATCTTGTTATAGATAGCGGCCAGAATCGGGCTACCAATCATGATCCAGAACGGGTTCAGCGCCTGATATTGCTCCGGCTCGAACGCGATGCCCAGAATAGAGTGCTCAACGTTACGAATGGCGAAGAAGTTCAGAGAGGTTGGCATCTGGCTGTACAGCACGAAGAAGATAATCGCTTCCAGCATCAGAATGAACGCCACAATCATCTTGCGGCGGGCAGCACCCTGCATGGCGAACGCTTCTTTTGCAAAGATAACCACGATACCCAGTGCAACCACGCCCAGAACGGCACGAGCGATACCCTGGTTGTGCAGTAGCCAGGTGGCGATTGCCGCGAGGACAACAACGCCCACGATAGTCGCCAGCAGTTTGCCCATGTGTACAGGCTCGAAGTCAGGTTTTGAACCGTAGTCTTTCACCCAGCTGCGGCAGAACAGGAAGTTCACAACGGTGATCAGCATACCCACGAAGCTCAGCGCAAACGCCACGCTCCAGCCGAATTTCGCGGCGAGCCATGGGGTTGCCAGCATCGAGAAGAATGAACCGATGTTGATGGACATGTAGTACATGGTAAATGCACCGTCCAGACGCGGGTCATCTTTGCTGTAGCAGGTAGAGAGCAGGGAAGACGGGTTCGCTTTGAACAGACCGTTACCCACGGCGATCGTCGCCATGCCCATATACACGACAGCGGCATCGTGCCCTGACCATGCCACCAGACCATAGCCAATTGCCAGTACAATAGCGCCCAGCATAATGACGCGCTTAGTACCCAGAACTTTATCACCCAGCCAGCCGCCGATAGCAACCAGACCATAGACAAGGGCACTGAAGGAGGAGAACAGCGTGATGGAATCAGCTTCAGACATACCCAGCTGTTTGACCAGGTAAACCGCCATGATCCCTTGCAGGCCGTAATAACCAAAACGCTCCCATAACTCGATAGAGAAGATGAGATAAAACGCTTTAGGCTGTTTAAAAGCGTTAAGACTCACGCTTTCATCTGTTGGTTTATTGTTTGCAGTAGACACATATACCTCTTTTTTTACATCCCATATTAACGGGGGTGTTCATAGCGTGATGGCCGTAGTCCATACGCCTTATAGTTATATTGGGAGGAGAAACGGCGGGTAATGTTCACTATCCTGCCCCATCTGGCAATACGTTTGTAATAATCTGTTACATATATCTGAAGTGGTATAATCGTCGGTTCATGCAAATGTTATTCAGCGTTAAATTTTATACGATGTGTAAAGGTAGTTTTTTCGACTGGCAGAGAGCCATCAGGACCGGTGTTTGGCGATATGTTCTGCTATTTGCAGCTTCTGGCAGTGATATAGCCCATATTCTGAAAAATAGATGGTCTTATCGTCGGCAAAAAAAGAAGAGTGTCTTGTCAGATAAAGGGTTTAGGTTGATTTTGACAACAAAAATACAACATGAAGTTATCAGGGTGATCGCGATCACAGATGTATAGAAATTTTTGGCTATGAAAAAACTATTAACCTGTTTGAGCGTTAAACAACCGAAGAAGTGACAGGTGAGGGTAAACGAAAGGCGGACAAATAGCGGGCAAAAGAAGGGCTTCTGGTAGCCCTTCTTTTGGTAAGGGATTGTGACATTCAGGGATACACTTTTTCTTTGTATTCGCAGAGATCTTCAATAATACAGGAGCCGCAGCGAGGCTTACGGGCAATACACGTGTAACGACCGTGCAGAATCAGCCAGTGATGGCAATCAACCTTAAACTCAGCCGGAACCACTTTAAGCAGCTTCTCTTCGACCTGCTCGACATTTTTCCCCGGCGCGAAGTTGGTCCGGTTAGAGACGCGAAATATATGCGTATCTACGGCAATCGTGGGCCAGCCAAACGCGGTGTTGAGCACCACGTTGGCAGTCTTACGCCCCACGCCCGGTAAGGCTTCCAGCGCGGCGCGATCTTCCGGCACTTCGCCTCCATGCTGTTCCAGCAGGATCCGGCAGGTCTTAATGACGTTCTCGGCTTTGCTGTTAAACAGGCCGATGGTTTTGATATACGACTTCACGCCTTCCACGCCCAGCTCCAGCATGGCCTTCGGCGTATTGGCGACCGGATAGAGCAGGGCGGTGGCTTTATTGACGCTCACGTCGGTAGCCTGTGCAGAGAGCAACACGGCGATCAGCAGCTCAAACGGGGAGGTAAAATTCAGCTCCGTCGTCGGGTGCGGGTTCTCGTCCCGCAGACGGGTCAGGATCGCAATCCGCTTTTCTTTATTCATGAAGCCTTCTCGGGTGTCCCTTCCAGAACGCTGCGCTCAGCCGCGCGGCGCTTACGTTTCTCATCAATCAGGTATTTTATCGCCAGCATCATGCCAAGGCCAATAAACGCGCCGGGCGGCAGCATCGCCAGCAGGAACGGCGTATCGGTGTGGAACACTTCAACGCGCAGGGCTTTGGCCCAGCCGCCCAGCAGGGCATCTGCGCCGTCGAACAGCGTACCGTTGCCGAGGATTTCACGCAGGGAGCCCAGCACGAACATGGCGCAGGTGGCGCCCATGCCTATGGAAAAACCGTCCAGCGCCGACATGGCGGGGCTATTTTTCACCGCGAACGCTTCCGCACGCCCAACGACGATACAGTTGGTGACGATAAGAGGAATAAAGATCCCGAGCGACTGGTACAGGCCGAACGCGTAGGCGTTAATCAGCATCTGAACAATACTGACCACCGACGCAATGATCATGACGTAAATCGGAATACGAATTTCCGACGGCGTCCAGCGTCGCAGGGCAGAGATGGAGAGGTTGGTCAGGGTCAATACCAGGGTGGTTGCCAGACCCAGACCGAGCGCGTTGGTGGCGGTGGACGTTACCGCCAGCAGTGGGCACATCCCCAGAAGCTGCACCAGCGCGGAGTTGTTCTTCCACAATCCCTGGACAATAACCTCTTTAACCTGGCTCATGATTACTCCTCACAGACCGGAAGATTGTTGATCTGCGCGGGCAGCGTTTCAGCGTACAGCCCGGCTCGTTTTACGGCGTTTACCACGGCGCGCGGCGTGATGGTCGCGCCGGTGAACTGGTCGAACTCGCCGCCGTCTTTCTTCACCGCAAACGCGGTGTCACCTTCGCCATGGATAACTTTCCCGGCGAAGTGCAAAATCCAGTCGCTCAGACGGGTTTCAATTTTGTCGCCAAGACCCGGCGTTTCATGATGTTCCGTCACGCGGGTGCCCAGGATGGTACCGGAGAAATCGCTGCCCACGAGCAGCTGAATGGCGCCGGAATAGCCGTCAGGCGCGGTCGCTTCCATCACCGCGCCGACCGGTTTATCCCCTTTGCGGGCGATAAAGAGGCGGTGCGGGCCTTTCCCAAGCTGCGGCGCGTCTACCACAAAGCAGCTTTTTTGCAGGTCATTATCGTAGAAATCGGACGGGATCACCTGATCGAACAGCGCCTTTTGCTGCTTCGAGGCCTGTTCTTCGATGGTCGTTTTGGTCAGCGCATTAACCAGTGCCGTTAGCCCCGTCAGGACCGCGGCGAAGACAGCCAGCGTGACGCCGTGTTTTTGCATCGTTTTTAACATGGCGAAACCCCTAGCGATGGCCATACACGCGAGGGCGCGTGTAGTAGTCGATGAGCGGAACGGTAATGTTGGCAAGCAGGACGGCAAAGGCCACACCGTCCGGATACCCGCCAAAGCTGCGGATGAGCCAGACCAGCAGGCCCGCCAGCGCGCCGAAGATCAGGCGGCCGCGGTTAGTCGTTGACGCCGTCACCGGATCCGTCAGGATAAAGAAGGCTCCTAACATGGTGGCACCGGAGAGCAAATGCATCTGCGGGCTGGCCAGTGATTCAGGAGAAAAGACCCATCCCAGCGTGGCGCACACCGCCAGCGTCACGAGGAAGCTGACCGGAATATGCCAGCGGATGGCTTTCTGCTGCAGCAGGAACAGGCCGCCCAGCAGATACGCCAGGTTGACCCACTGCCAGCCCGCGCCCGCCAGCATGCCGCTGTAGATCGCGGATTTCATGATCTGCTCAACGCTGTGCCCGGCATGCAGGGATGTTTTAAAGGTATCGAGAGGCGTCGCCTGGCTGATACCGTCTACGCCCATGCGCAGCGCGTTCATATCCGCACCGAGTGCCGTATGGCCGGTAAAGATGACGTGCAGGGCATCCATAAAGCCCGGAACCGTGGCCGCAATCTCGTGCGGTGGCAGCCAGCTGGTCATCTGCACCGGGAAGGAGATCAGCAGCACCACGTAGCCAATCATCGCCGGGTTAAACGGGTTATGACCGAGCCCGCCGTACAGCTGTTTGGCAATGATCACCGCAAACACGGTGCCGAGCACTACCATCCACCACGGGGCAAACGGCGGAATACTGATGGCGAGAAGCAGGCCGGTCAGCAGCGCGGAGTTGTCGGCAAGAATGCGGGAGACAGCCGCCTTGCGCAGCTTAAGGACAAGCGCTTCCGCCGCTAAGGCGCTGGCACAGCCCAGGATTATCTGGAACAGGGTTCCCCAGCCGAAAAACCAGCACTGAGCGGCAATGCCCGGCAGCGCCGCCAGGCAGACCAGCATCATAATGCGCGACGTCTGGCGCTGATTGTGGGTGTAAGGGGAGCTTGCGATTCTGAAAACCATTTAATCCTCGTTAACTGCTTGCTGTGCGGCTTTCTTCGCCTGAACGCGCGCGATGGCGGCGGCCACGGCGGCTTTGCGCGGGTCATCGTTGGCGGCCTGCGGTTGTTCATCCTGCTGCGCCGCTTTGCGCGCTTTAGCGCGGGCAATCGCTGCTTCGACTGCGGCTTTACGCGGGTCGACCGGTGCTTCTGTTTCTGCAGCTGGCGTCTGCTGCGCCGCCTTGCGCGCTTTGGCCCGGGCAATCGCCGCTTCGACGGCCGCTTTGCGAGGGTCGACCGCTTCCTGCTCAACCACCACGTTCTGCTCGCCGGCTTTGCGCGCTTTGGCGCGGGCTATTGCTGCTTCAACTGCGGCTTTGCGCGGGTCAACCTCGGCATCCGTCTGGACCGTTTGCGCTTTTTCAGCCTGACGAGCGCGAGCCTGGGCTTTGCGAGCTTCACGCGCCGCGATGGCTTCACTGTTGTCAGGCTTCTCGCCAGCCGGGATCACCACAGGTTGCGCCGCTGTCGCTTTTTTCTCACGAACGCGCGCCAGTGCGGCGTTAATGGCATCCTGATCTTTCTCGCCGGGCTGAACCGCGGCCTGCTTATGGCGCTCCTGACGGGCGATTTTTTCGCGCTCCAGTCGCGCCTGGCGCGCTTCGAAACGTGCCTTAGCTTCCGCGGCGCGTTTTTCTTCCATGGAGATAGCATAAATCTCAGCCTTCTCCTGGCGGAAATACTGCACCAGCGGGATGTTGCTTGGGCAGACCCAGGCGCAGGCGCCGCATTCGATGCAGTCGGCCAGGTTATGGGCTTTTGCCTTGTCGTGCAGCTGCCCTTTGCTGTACCAGTACAGCTGCTGCGGCAGCAGATCCGCCGGGCAGGCATCGGCGCAGGCGCTGCAGCGGATGCAGCCTTTCTCTTCCTGCTCTTCGCCCATCTCGGTCGGGGAAGGGGCGAGCAGACAGTTGGTAATTTTCACTACAGGCACATCGAGCCACGGCAGGGTAAAGCCCATCAGCGGGCCTCCCATGATCACCATCTGGTCGCTGCCCGGGCAAAACTCAGCCTGCTCCAGCAGGTGACGCACCGGCGTACCCAGACGTGCCCAGACGTTGCCCGGACGAGAGACCGATTCCCCGGTCAGCGTTACCACGCGCTCGGTCAGCGGCTCGCCGTCGATCACCGCGCGCTTCACGGCGTACGCGGTGCCGACGTTCTGCATCAGCACGCCGATATCCGAAGAGCGTCCGCCGTGCGGCACCTGCTTACCGGTAAGGATTTGCGTCAGCTGTTTAGCACCGCCAGAGGGGTACTTGGTCGGGATGACGCGCAGGCTGATATCGTGGCTACCGGCCAGCACGGCGCGCAGCATCGAGATAGCCTGAGGTTTATTGTCTTCGATACCGATCAGCACTTCCCGCGGCTGCAGAATGTGCGCCAGGATGCGGATGCCTTCCACCACCTGGGCGGCGCAGTCCTGCATCAGACGATCGTCAGCGGTAATGTACGGTTCGCATTCGGCGGCGTTGATAATCAGCGTCTGAATATTATCGCCACCGCCGCGCAGCTTGACGCCTGTCGGGAAGCCTGCGCCGCCGAGGCCGGCAACGCCGAACTGATGAATACGTTCGATGAGTGCTTCGCGGCTCTGGCTGCGGTAATCGCTCCAGCCATCACGGTCGATCCAGCGGTCTTCACCGTCGGCTTCAATAAACACGCTCAGCTCTGAAAGCGCTGACGGATGGGCCACCGTATGGGGTGCGATGGCGACCACCTTACCGGAGGTGGGAGCGTGCACCGGCAGCATACGTCCGCGACCAAAGGTCAGCGGCTGACCGCGAAGGACCGTATCGCCTTCTTTGACGCACAGCTCACCTTCAGCACCGATGTGCTGCTTGAGCGGTATAACGAAACGGGTCGCCAGCGGAATTTGGCGCAGCGGCGTGCCGTTAGACTGGGTTTTCATCTCCGGTGGGTGAATACCCCCGTCAAAATCCCAAATCTTCTCTTTTCTGAAAGCAGAAAATAACTTAAGCATGTTGTTCCACAGGAATATTGCGAACCGGAATGGTTTGAAGATCCCACTTCCAGCTTTCGGTAGTCGTTTCAACCGGGCGCAGCTCGATACATTGCGTCGGGCAGGGTGCTACGCAGAGGTTACAGCCGGTGCACAGGTCCGCCACCACGGTGTGCATGGCGCGCGTTGCGCCAACAATGGCGTCGACCGGGCAGGCCTGAATACATTTGGTGCAGCCGATGCAGTTCGCTTCGTCGATCAGGGCCAGCGCGCGGACCGGCTCCTGCACCTCCGCATCGCCGTCAACGGGCTGCGGATCAACGTTAAGCAGGGCCGCAATTTTCAACATCACCGCTTCGCCGCCGGGCGCACAGCGGTTAATTTTTTCACCCTGAATGCCTACCGCTTCCGCGTAGGGACGGCAGCCAGGGTAGCCGCACTGCCCGCACTGGCTTTGCGGCAGGAGTTCATCAATTTTCTCAACAACAGGATCGTCCTCTACCGCGAAGCGGCGGGAGGCGTAACCCAGGATAAGGCCAAACACCAACCCCAGAACGCTAATAGAGGCGATGGCAATCCAGATAGCACTCATTACAACTTCACCAGACCACTAAAGCCCATAAAGGCCAGAGACATTAAACCTGCGGTCACCAGCGCAATCGCGTTACCGCGGAAGGGGGCGGGGATATCCGCTGCCGCCAGACGCTCGCGAATCGACGCGAACAGAACCATAACAAATGAGAAACCGACTGCAGCGGAAAAACCGTACAGCGCCGACTGCATAAAGTTATGGCCAAGGTTGATATTCAGCAGCGCCACGCCGAGAACGGCGCAGTTGGTAGTGATCAGCGGCAGGAAGATACCCAGCAGGCGATAGAGCGCCGGGCTGGTTTTGCGCACCACCATTTCGGTAAATTGCACTACCACCGCGATAACCAGAATAAAGGCCAGCGTCCGGAGATAGGTTAACCCCAGCGGAATGAGGATCCAGGTATCAATCCACCACGCGCAGATGGACGCCAGCGTCATGACGAAGGTCGTCGCCAGCCCCATGCCCATTGCCGTTTCCAGCTTTTTGGAAACGCCCATAAACGGACACAGGCCAAGGAACTTCACCAGAACGAAGTTGTTAACCAGCACGGTGCCGACAAAGAGCAGTAAGTAATCGGTCATTATTTAGCCTGAAATAAAAAAGCCGCCTATTATCGGACAAACACACGCAGGCGACAACAGGTTATCTGTAGGGTTATTACGGGTTCACGAAGGTGTTTTTCACCCGTGTCGAACGCTTGAAGTAGGGTACCAGCAGCGCCGCGGCCAGCAACGGGAAAAGCAGCTGACGAACGGCCAGCGCGTCTGAAACGGGCGAAAAAGCAAATGCCTTCACCGCCAGCAGGACCGAAACCAGCAGCCAGATAATGTAGTGCTTAGGCACATTCTTACGGCGCTTAAAGAAGGC
Source organism: Enterobacter sp. N18-03635 (assembly GCF_004006055.1). Lineage (NCBI taxonomy): Bacteria > Pseudomonadati > Pseudomonadota > Gammaproteobacteria > Enterobacterales > Enterobacteriaceae > Enterobacter > Enterobacter sp. N18-03635. Next base: position 1,934,777 of record NZ_CP034769.1, read on the forward strand.
GATGGTCAGCCACAGCGTGTAGTACCACATCCCGATCGCGAAAACGAATGACACAAACCACAAAGCAATATTCAGCACGTTTTGCGACATCAGGGTCTGGATGGCGTGAGGGGTAATCAGTGCGGTTGTATAAAGCAGCAGCGCAAGTGATGCGCTTAATAAGGCAACCAGCAGCCATGCCAGTGGGGCGATTAACCAGCCTCCAATGCGTTCTCCAGGCGTTGCGGTCATGAACTCTCCCATAATCTGCGCGAAATGTTTTACAGCCAGTTGGCAGGGCGGAGAGTATATAACATTTCGCGCGGATGGCTACTTTCTTATAAAACGTAGCGCCATACGGACTTAGGCACTTCACCCACGTTGAACAAACGACCGCCGGAAACCAGCTCCGCACGGCGATGGTCAGCGGCACGATACATATTAATGATGTCCTGATTATCAGACAGGGTGTAGTTCAGATGGTCAAACAGTTTTTCCAGGCTCTCAAGCGAATTGATCTTGCGAAATTTTAATAAATAGTCCTGAACTGTCATATTAATAAGTTTCCATATAAAAGTGAGTAATACCAGTTAAGGTAATTCGTTCGAATAATAAACGGATTAATAAAGACGTAAACAGCCCACTCAGGTAACGCGACGAAATTAGGAGTTTTCTTTGCTGAAATTCAGGCATCAGACGATGCCTGGAAGAGAAGGTTAACCGTGTTCACCAGGGCTGGCAATAAGTAACTGACATATTATGTCACTCTTTATTGCGGTAACCGGTTACTTGGGTTGGGCGACTGTGACAGGCTCCGGCGGCTGGTAGTTATCGATATGGCTGGCAACACCCAGCAAAATGACCGAAACCCCAAGGACAATCCATCCCGCTAATTCAATGATTCGATTAATAATTGACGTCATGATTCGTAGTTGTACTTTATCCTTAAATACAGAGTGCAAATGTTACAGCGACGTTTCCCCGGCCGCAAGCGCTTTGGGAACGGTTCCCTTAAACAAAATCAGTAGGTTAATACTATGTAACAAAAACAACCCGTACGACCTGCTATTTTAAGTCATATGGCACATTATTAATCTGTGGTAATGCCAGGCTAGCCAGTGTGAAATAAGAACGTCATAAAAGAGGATGGCACTATGAGTGATAATATCCGCGTTGGGCTTATCGGCTACGGGTATGCAAGCAAAACGTTTCATGCGCCTCTGATAGCCGGGACGCCGGGAATGGCGCTGGCAGCGGTATCCAGCAGCGATGCCGCTAAAGTCCATACAGACTGGCCTTCCGTGCCGGTTGTCTCTGAGCCAAAACACCTTTTCAACGATCCGAATATTGATTTAATCGTTATCCCCACGCCGAACGACACCCACTTTCCACTGGCAAAGGCCGCGCTGGAAGCCGGCAAGCACGTGGTTGTCGATAAGCCCTTTACCGTTACGTTGTCTCAGGCGCGCGAGCTGGATGCGCTGGCAAAGAGTCTGGGCAGGTTGCTGTCGGTGTTCCATAACCGCCGCTGGGACAGCGACTTTTTAACGGTAAAAAGGCTTCTCAGTGAGGGCACATTAGGGGAGATCCTCTTTTTTGAATCGCACTTTGACCGCTTCCGTCCGCAGGTACGAAACCGCTGGCGCGAGCAGGCCGGTCCGGGCAGCGGCATCTGGTACGATTTAGCCCCGCATCTGCTGGATCAGGCCGTCAATCTTTTTGGTCTGCCGGTGAGCATGACGGTCGATCTGGCCCAGCTCAGGCCCGGAGCACAGACGACCGATTACTTCCACGCGGTGCTGAGTTACCCGCAGCGGCGGATTGTGCTCCACGGTACGATGGTCGCGGCCGCGGAATCGGCCCGCTATATTATGCACGGCACGCGCGGGAGCTACGTGAAGTTTGGTCTCGATCCGCAGGAAGACCGGCTGAAAAGCGGTGAACGTTTACCGCAGGAAGACTGGGGCTATGATATGCGCGACGGCGTAGTGACGCGGGTGGAAGGCGAGGAGCTGGTCGAGGAGACCTTTCTGACGATACCGGGTAACTATCCGGCCTATTATGCGGGCATCCGCGATGCGCTGAACGGTACGGGCGAAAATCCGGTTCCGGCCAGCCAGGCGATACAGATTATGGAGCTGATTGAGCTGGGTATTGAATCTGCCAAACATCGCGCGACGCTCTGTCTGGCATAATTTTAAATATTTTAGTAGGCCGGGTAAGCGTTAGCGCCACCCGGCAGCGGAGTTAACCGCGAGCCACTTTATCTTTCAGCGCCTGCTTCTCTGCAGGCGTCAGGAAGGCACTCTCCAGCCCGTTGATCTGCGCCTGACGGATCTGCTCGCGGCTCAGACCCGCCTGCGGTGCGGCGATGTTGTACTCATGGATGATATCCACGCCCTGTACCGCCGGATCGTCAGTGTTCAGAGAGGCCAGCACGCCGTGCTCAAGGAACGTTTTCAGCGGGTGCTGCGCCAGCGTTGCCACGGTGCTGGTCTGAATGTTAGACGTCAGGCACGACTCAATCCCGATACGCTGCTCCGCCAGGAAATCCATCAGCGCGCGATCTTCGACCGCCTTCACGCCGTGACCGATACGCTCGGCGCCCAGCTCGCGGATGGCCTGCCAGATGCTTTCCGGGCCAGCCGCTTCGCCCGCATGCACGGTAATGTGCCAGCCGGCATCGCGCGCGCGGTTGAAGTGGGAGAGGAACAGGCTGCCCGGGAAGCCCAGTTCGTCACCGGCGAGATCTACGGCGGTGATGGCATCGCGATGGGCCAGCAGCGCCTCCAGCTCCTGCAGGCAGGCGGCTTCACCGAACGTACGGCTCATGATGCCGATCAGACGGGCCTGAACGTCGAAGGTTTTACACCCTTCGCGCACGCCTTCAATGACGGCTTCCACGACGCCTGCAACGGGCAGGCTGTGGGTCATTGCCATATAGCCCGGCGAGAAGCGCAGCTCGACGTAGTGCAGGCCGTTGCGGGCGGCATCTTCGATGTTCTCAAACGCCACGCGGCGGCAGGCCTCCAGCGACGCCAGCATCTTCACACCCCAGTCGAGTTTGCTCAGGAAGCTGACCAGGTCCGGTTCATTAGAGGTCACCTGTACGTGAGGGATCAGGGACTCAAGGGTCTGAGCAGGAAGCGTTAAATTGAACTGGCGGCCAAGATCGAGGATGGTTTGGGCACGAATGTTACCGTCAAGGTGACGATGAATATCAGTTAAAGGCAGGCGTGTATCAATCATGGTCGCACTCTTTTCTGGTTAAAGTGCGCCATATTATAAAAACAAAACGGGGTAAAAAGCTATTTGCGCAAGGGAATATTCCGTTGCGCAAATTGATTACAGGAGCGTATTAATCCCGGCAATCAGGCGTTGAACCCCTTGCTCAAGCTTGCTTCGCGGGCAGCCCGCATTCAGGCGTACGAAGCCATTTCCCTCTATTCCATAGGTATATCCCGGCATGATGGCGACCTTTTGCTGCTCGATCAGCACTTTTTGCAGCGCCCGATCGTCAATGTTCAGCGGGCGCAGATCGATCCAGGCCAGATAGGTCGCTTCCGGCGGCTGCCAGTTCAGTTTCGGAAAAGCGTGGTTTACTTCCTGCGCGATATACGACAAATTTGCTTCGAGATAACCCCGCAGGGCATCCAGCCACGGCTCCCCCTGCTGATAGGCGGCGATATGCGCCGTCAGCGCCAGCACGGAAGGGGAAGAGAGTCCGTCCCGTCCTTTTAGCGCGCTGAGATAACCGTTACGGCTCTCTTCATCGCCAATCAAGCCGTAAGCGCCCGTAAGAGCTGGAATATTAAAGCTTTTCGAGCCGGAAGTGAGAAGCGCCCATTTCCAGCGCGCCACCGCGATCCACGGCGTGTGACGATGCTCTCCCCACACCATATCCATATGAATTTCATCGCTGATCACCGCCACGTCATAGCGTGCGCACAGTTCCGCCATGTGCGTCAGCTCATCCCGCGTCCAGACCTTGCCGGTCGGATTCTGCGGACTGCACAGCAGCAAAATTTTGTTTTCCGGTTTCGCAAGCGCCGCTTCGAGGGCCGCCATATTGCCCTGCCAGCCTGCTGCCTGCTTTTCCATCTCAACCGCCACAACACGACGCGCGTTACCCTCTATGGCCTTATAAAACGCATCGTATGCCGGGGTGTGTATCACCACGCCGTCGCCGGGGTTTGACCAGAGACGTATCAGTTCAGAGACCATGTAGATGACGGAGGGGCCATAAACCACGGTTTCGGTATCAATCCGGCTGTTAAAACGCTGCTGGAACCAGTGCGCGACGGCGGCGAGAAATTCGTCGTTTTTCCAGCGGCTGTAACCGAACACGCCGTGTTGAATGCGCTGATGCAGCGCGTCGGTAATGCAGGGGGCGGTGGCGAAATCCATATCCGAGATGGTGAAGGGCAGCAGATCCGCCGCCCCAAAGCGGTCGGCGACGTAGTCCCACTGCGTACACCAGGTGCCGTGTCGATCCACGACGGTGGAGAAATCAAACATGCTTTAATCCTTAACGTAAAACCCCCTCATGGAGAGGGGGCCGAGGCATCAGGCTTCTACTGTTCGCATCAGGGTAGCCAGCTCATCTTTGACTGACTGTACCTGCGGGCCGATAACCACCTGCAAATTGTGCTGATTTAACTGTACCACGCCGATGGCCCGGTTGGCTTTCAGGGCGTTGGTGTCCACTTTTGACATATCCGCCACCGACAAACGCAGGCGGGTAATGCAGTTATCCAGCGAGGTAATGTTATCCGCACCGCCCAGCGCTGCCAGAATTGCCGGGGTGTTATAGCCGGATTTGCCCACGGTACCGGCTACCGCCTGCTCAACGCTGGTGGCCGTATCGGTATCGCGGCCTGGCGTTTTCAGGTTAAAGCGGGTGATGGCGAAGCGGAAGATGCCGTAGTACACCACGAACCAGATCGCCGCCACGACCGGCACCAGATACCACTTGGTGGAGAGGCCGTGCAGGATCCCGAACACTACGAAGTCAATCACGTTGCCGTCGGTGTTGCCGATGGTAACGCCCAGCACCGCCATCACGGTAAAGCCCAGACCGGTCAGCACAGCGTGAATCAGATACAGCACCGGCGCAACGAAGAGGAACAGGAACTCGATTGGCTCGGTGGTACCGCCCACGACGCAGGCGATCACGCCGGAAATCAGCAGGCCTTTAATTTTATGACGGTTTTCCGGGCGCGCGCAGTGGTACATCGCCAGCGCGGCACCCGGCAGGCCGCCGAGGAAGGCTGGCATTTTACCCTGAGACAGGAAGCGGGTTGCGCTTTCGGAGAAGCCGTGGGTGGTCGGGCAGCTCAGCTGCGCCTGGAAGATGGTCAGCGCGCCGCTTACATCGTGACCGCACACCTCCATGGTGCCGCCCGCTTCGGTGAAGCGAATCAGAGCCACCAGGATATGCTGCAGGCCAAACGGCAGGAGCAGACGCTCGCCGGTGCCGAAGATCATCGGACCAAACTCTCCCGCGCCGTTGATGATGCGGCCAATACCGTTAATGCCCATCGCAAAGACCGGCCAGATCAGCGGAATGATCAAACCAAACAGACCCATGACCACCAGGGTCACAATCGGCACAAAGCGGGTACCGCCGAAGAAGGCCAGGGCATCCGGCAGACGAATATTGTGGAAGCGCTCGTGCAGCATCCAGATAATCACGCCCGCGATCACTGCACCGAGGATCCCGGTATCAATAGACTGGATACCGATCACGCTCTGAATGTTGTTAGCTTTCAGCACGGCAGCGTCGGTGGTCGGCAGAATGCCTTTCGCGGTCAGCCAGAAGTTAACCGCCAGGTTCATCACCGCGTAACCCACAAAACCGGCAAACGCCGCGACGCCTTTGTTCTCGCGGGCCAGGCCCAGCGGGATAGCGATACAGAACATCACGGGAAGGAAACTAAATGCAAAGGAGCCGACTTTACTCATCCAGATAAAGATCGCCTGCAGCACGGGGGTGCCGAGGAACGGGATCAGCGTAATGACGTCTTTACTGCTGAGTGAACTGCCGATCCCCAGCATAATCCCGCAGAACGAGAGAAGTGCCACGGGCAGCATAAAGGTTTTACCCAGTTGCTGGAAAAATTCCCACAGCGATATTTTTTGTGCTGCTTTCGCCGTCATAAAACGACTCCTTTATTGTTAAAATCAGTTTGTCTGCCTCAATGCTGCGAGAAGATAAAACGTTTTATCAAAGTTTAGTGCGCGCTAAATCACATTCTCAGGCTTTGACTGGTAGTATAAAGATAACGTATTGATAAAACGTTTTACCGATCTCATTTTCAGGGAGTCACGCCAACACATGGCCGTAGCGAAAAAAGTCACCATCAACGATGTCGCGCTGGCGGCGGGGGTTTCCGTCAGCACCGTTTCTCTGGTACTGAGCGGAAAAGGGCGCATCTCTCCCGCGACCGGTCAGCGGGTGAACGAGGCGGTTGAACAGTTGGGCTTTGTGCGTAACCGCCAGGCGTCGGCGCTGCGCGGGGGGCAAAGCGGGGTGATTGGCCTGATCGTTCGTGACCTGACGTCACCGTTCTATGCGGAGTTGACGGCCGGGTTAACCGAAGCGCTTGAAGCGCAGGGGCGGATGGTCTTTCTGCTTCACGGCGGCCGCGAAGCCGATCAGCTGCTTTCCCGGCTCGATATGCTGTTGAACCAGGGGGTGGACGGGGTGATCGTCGCAGGGGCGTCGGGCGTGGGCAGCGAGCTGTGCGAGCGTGCCGCCGAAAAAGGCGTGCCGCTGGTGTTTGCCTCGCGCGCCAGCTACCTCGACGAAGCCGATACGCTGCGTCCGGATAACATGCAGGCCGCGCAAATGCTGACCGAGCATCTTATTCGTCGCGGTCATCAGCGCATTGCCTGGCTGGGCGGGAAAAGCTCGTCCCTGACCCGCGCCGAGCGGGTCGGCGGCTACTGTGCGACGCTGATTAAATACGGCCTGCCGTTCCACAGCGAGTGGGTCGTGGAGTGTGAGTCCAGCCAGAAGATGGCGGCGGAAGCGATAGGCGCGCTGCTGCGAAGCAGCCCGACGATCAGCGCCGTGATTTGCTATAACGATGTGATCGCTATGGGGGCCTGGTTTGGCCTGATCCGCGCCGGGCGTCAGAGCGGCGAGGGCGGGGTGGAAACCTTCTTCGGCCACCAGGTGGCGCTGGGGGCGTTCGCCGACGTCGGTGAAAACGCGCTGGACGATCTGCCGATCGTCTGGGCCACTACCCCCGCGCGGGAGATGGGTTACACCCTGGCGGACAGAATCATGCAGCGTATCGAAAATACGGATGTGCAGGCCGGGCACCAGATTGTGGCGGCGCGCCTGGTGCCGGTGAAATAATGTCGCCCGGCGGCGCTGCGTTTGCACGGGCCTTCAAGGGCCCGGAATCGTAGGCCGGGTAAGGCGTAGCCGCCACCCGGCTAAAATATCACCGACACTAAACTTCCCGGGCATTTCAATACAGGAATATATAAATGCATGTTTTATATTCCATTAACCATCAACCTTGGTACTGGTCGTTCGATACTTTTTGCCACGTCTGAATCAAAAAAACAGCCATGCTTCCGGCCAGGTTAACAGCTAAAAGAGCGTGCCTATCTGCTGGTTTAGGTGGTTTTTTACCTATCCCATGCGCATCACCATATTTATTTCTCAGCGTGCCGAGACCATTAACAACTGATGAGCATCCTTTCAGTATTTGCTTAAAGATCTGCTCTCCATGCTGGTCAGGGGCTAAATTTAGCTCTTTGGAAGTTAGTTTATACAATTCACTCATGTCAAAATTACGGTCATAAGGAATTTTTAAGTCATCGAGTATATGTTTACATACAGTTTCAACTAAGGTTCTGGCGGAAGTGATAGCTCCTTCTGGGTCTGAGTTCCTGCGTTCTAAAGCCTTCGTCCAAGCCTCATTTACCCCCCGTTCGTCGTAACTCCTCAAACCATCAGTGATATGAATATCTATTGGTGTTGTATTGACCCCTTCGAAAAAATCAAAAAGAGGGGTGAATTCAGTTGAAATGAAATTTTCGCGTTCTCTATAGGATGAGTATGCTGGCTGTATGAATCCCCAAAACTGTTTAAGAGTTCTGCATTCTCTAACAAAAGCTGGGAGAAGGGATTTTAGTGCGGAATTTTGAACGAAGTGAGACCTGAGAGAGATGAAACATTCACTATTATCCCGAGGCCCACCGCGAGCAACATCAATTAGCAAATTTTCCAGGTGTCTGGCGCGTTCTTCATCAGACGTAAACTCATTCAGAAAATCATCCATCGATTTATTCCTTTTTACTTATGACTGAAATGTAATGCTGGAAATTAAAAATGCTCATCATTTTTCAAGTATGAAAAACGAAGTATTCCATATCTGGAAGCATCCTCGCAAACCTGTTAGAAACACCATGTAAACCCGAATTCATTATTTATTTCCACCTATAACGAGCTTACAGTTCCCCCACTGCGGCAAATTCCGCAGTCAGGCGTGGAAACCTGATCTATCACACGACGACACAGTTTTAGTGTCGGGGCAGCGCATAACCTTGTAAAATCAACGGTGGCGCTGATAGGGCAGTCGAAAGACTGGCTGAAGACCGTGTGATTCAGTTTCCACCCCTGTCAGCGCCGCCACCCTCTGAGCGTGGAAACTTAGACGGTGGCCTTAAAACATCACACGGAGGCTGCCATATGGCTACGATACCAACCCTTGCTCACCCCCATTCTACCGACAGTATTGCATGCCAACTACTTGAGCTGCCAATATTCTCAACGCTGGATCTCTTCGAACTGACGGATTGCTGCTGCGCTTTTGTTAACGTGCTGCTGGAAACCCAAAACAAAGCAGAGCGCTTAGCGCTGTGTGGCCGTCTGGCTTTTACTCTCGATGAGCTAAAAAACCGATGCGATGAAGATTTACCGCCTCATCTGGTAGAGCGACTGAGTACCGCGTTACCTGCGCAATCCTGTGTTCCGGATTGCTGGCAAGATACTGCGATGCTAGTGGGATATGCTCAGGCACTTAATCAGGCATTGTTGAGCCAGACTCTGGCAAGTGCTGTCTCGCAAGAACTTACTGGCTTATTACATGACCTGGTTTATCTCCTGGCTGACTTTGTCAGAGAACCTTACCTGCCGCGCTGAGGTCACGCCCGGCGGCGCTGCGCTTGCACGGGCCTACAACGGCTCGGGATCGTAGGCCGGGTAAGCGTCAGCGCCACCCGGCAATAAAAAACCCCTCATGCGAGGGGTTTTGCTGTTTACTGCTGCGGTGCCGCCGGTTCGGCTGGCGCTGCCGGTTCAGCCGGTTCCGGCATCCCCAGAGCAGGCATACCAAACATGCCGACGAAGTCTTCCAGCGGCATTTTGTCGCCGTTGAGCGTGACCTGGCCGTTGGCGTACTGCAGGCTGGTGGAAATCGCGTTGTTGTCCACCTTCGTGATGCGGAACATCTGGCCCATTGCCGCCAGACCTTTCACCTGCTGGTTCGCCAGCTTGCCGGCATCTTCATCGCCGTAGCCTTCCAGCTTCGCAATCTGGGTCATGAACTCGGTCGCCATATCCATCGGAATGGTCAGCTTGCTGTCGAGCGACTTCACGCTGCGATCCACTTCCTGCGCCAGCGTCTGCGGTTCACCCGTTGCGGTGGCCGGATCTTTCAGGAACAGCGACAGGTTGAAGCTGGTTTCGCCTTTGCTGTTTTTCCAGCTCAGCGGCGCAACGGTGACCACCGGCTCACCTTTCAGCAGGATCGGCAGGTTGTTGAACAGCACCGCCATCGCCTGCTGCTGGTAGACTTCCGGGTTTTGCTGCAGTGCGGCATCGGTCAGCAGCGCCTGGCTCTCTTTGCTGTATTTCTGGCTAAACTCGTGCCACGCCTGACCGTCGATATTGCCGATCTTCAGCGACAGTTTGCCGGTGCCCAGATCCTGATTCTGCACTTTCAGGCTCTTCAGCGTGTAATCCAGCTGGGTATTGATGCTCTTACCATCTTTAGAAACGTCGGATTTTCCGTTGACGTGCATGCCTTCCAGCACGGCCATCTCTTTTCCTTCAACAGCAATGGCGACTTTGTCGAGAGACAGTTTCTGATCGCCGATACGCTCCTGGAAATCGGTCATGCGGCTGTTACCGTCGGCTTTCAGGTTATTGAAGGTGAGCTGAACTTTTTGGTTATATTCGTTAACGGCATTGACCAGGCCGCTTTCCGCTTCACCCGTCAGGGAGAACACGTTTCCATCGCGGTCAGCATCGAGTTTGAAGTGACCGCCGCTGAAGGCGACTTTCTCATTCTCTTTCTCGTAGTTCAGCGCTTTCAGAGCAATATCGGAACTCGTGTCACCGGAATAGCTAATGCGGGTATTAATGTCGAAAGGCGATTCATTCTTCGCCAGGTCAAAAAGCGGTTTGGTGACGTCATTATTCACCAGCACGGTATGGACGGACGCCATCGACGGGATCAGGTTAAAGGACTTCAGCTGCGCCAGCGGCAGGGGACCGTGGCTCACCACCTCGTCCAGCACCACGCTCTGGCCCGGTTTCAGCCAGCCGTTTGCAGCACCGGCAACCGGCTTCACTACCAGCTGCATGCGGCTGGTAAACACGCCGCGGTGATAGTTCTGGTAGCTCAGCTCAAGGCCCGCCTCCGGCGCGCTGCGCTTAATCTCTCCGTTAGCCTGCGCCACCATCTCAGCCAGACGGCCTTCCAGCTGTTTCCCGGTAAACCAGGAAGCACCCGTCCAGACCACGCCTAACGCTACAATCACTCCAACCGCTACGACCGATTTTTTCATTGCGACTATCCCTAAAATGAAACCAGGCGGTAAAACCGCCTGGAGATATTAAGCCTGCAACTAGCTTAGCAAGAGTTGTTAAAAAATTCAGTAAGTGGTTAAAGCTTATTGAAAACGCGCGCCAGGCGACCGGTGCCGCTTACGCTAACCGGAGACTCATTGGCTGCAACGAAGGCTGACTCACCGGGCTTAAGCACCAGACGCTGTTCGCCTTTGTGCAGCGTCGCTTCGCCTTCCACGCAGAACAGGATCGCCGCGCTCTCCTGCGCGATGGTGGTTTCGGCCTGGCTCAGGTCGTGCAGGGAAAAGGCAAAATCTTCAACCGGAATCGGGAAGTCCAGCTCTGCGCCGTTTTTCACCGGCTGAGTCAGCAGCTCCGCGGCAGGTTTCGCCACGAACTTCACGTTGGCTACCAGCTCAGGGATGTCGATGTATTTCGGCGTCAGGCCCGCGCGCAGCACGTTATCGGAGTTGGCCATCACCTCCAGCGCCACGCCCTGAAGGTAGGCGTGCGGGGTTTCCGCGAAGAGGAACATCGCTTCACCCGGATTGAGCTTCACCACGTTCAGCAGCAGAGGGGAGAACAGGCCGCTGTCGTCAGGATAGAACTGCGCAATAAGGCGGATGGTCTCCCACGGTTCACCTTGCTGGCTGTCCAGGGCGGCTTTCAGCACCGCCAGGGCGTGGGTTTTCTCTTCATCCTGCATATTCAGCAGGCTGGCAAACAGCTGGCTCAGCGCATCGGCGTTCGGGTTTTCAAGGAAATGCGCGATGGCTTTATGGGCACCCGCGACCGGCTGCAGCAGGGAGATAATTTCTGAAAACTCGCGGAACGCGTTCATCGCCAGGAACGGCGTCAGCGCGAACACCAGTTCCGGCTTGTGGTTAGGATCTTTGTAATTACGCTCGGCAGCATCTAATGGAATACCCGCCGCGTTCTCTTTCGCAAACCCGATTTCTGAGGCTTTCTTGTTCGGGTGAACCTGGATGGAGAGCGGCTGGTCAGCGCACAAAACTTTAAACAGGAACGGCAGTTCGCCAAAGCGCTGAGCGACTTTGTCACCCAGCAGCGCGGCTTTATCGGCATTAATCACGTCTCGCAGGCTGCGTACCTGGCCGCTGGCGTCTTCAATTTTTGAGCTGCTCTTCGGGTGCGCACCCATCCACAGTTCCGCCATCGGCAGGTTGTTCGGGTTCGCGATACCGTAGAGATCCGTTAACGCAGTTTTACTTCCCCAGGCGTAGTTTTGCACTGAGTTAATGAGTTTTTGCATTATCAAGCCCTGATTCAATTGTGGAATTAACTCCGGGTATTAAAGCAATAAACCTCATGGAAGTAACCTGTGGATGTAAAAAGTCGTACTAGTCTCAATTTTTGTTAAAAAATTGTGTAGGATAAGCTGACTCGCTTTTAAGCCGGGCAGCGGAACATCTGCCCTGAATAAACAGACCGAAGCAGTAAGTGAGAGACCAATGTCGAATAAACCCTTCCATTATCAGGATCCTTTCCCCCTCAGTAAGGATCAGACCGAGTATTACCTGTTAACCCGCGATCACGTCTCCGTCTCTGAATTTGAAGGACAAGAGATCCTCAAGGTGGATCCGCAGGCGCTGACGCTGCTGGCGCAGCACGCTTTCCACGACGCCTCGTTTATGCTCCGTCCTGCGCATCAGCAGCAGGTGGCCGATATTCTGAGCGACCCGGAAGCCAGCGAAAACGATAAGTACGTTGCCCTGCAGTTCCTGCGTAACTCTGATATCGCGGCGAAAGGCATTCTGCCAACCTGTCAGGATACCGGCACGGCGATCATCGTCGGTAAAAAAGGGCAGCGCGTCTGGACCGGCGGCGGTGACGAAGCGGCGCTGGCACACGGCGTTTATAACACCTACACCGAAGACAACCTGCGCTATTCGCAAAACGCGGCGCTGGACATGTATAAAGAGGTCAACACCGGCACCAACCTGCCTGCACAGATTGACCTCTACAGCGTCGACGGGGATGAGTACAAATTCCTCTGTATCGCCAAAGGCGGCGGTTCGGCCAACAAAACCTATCTCTATCAGGAAACCAAAGCGCTGCTCACCCCGGGTAAGCTGAAGAACTACCTGGTTGAGAAGATGCGCACCCTCGGTACCGCGGCGTGCCCGCCGTACCATATCGCGTTTGTGATTGGCGGCACGTCGGCTGAAAGCACGCTGAAGACCGTGAAGCTGGCCTCAACCAAATACTACGACGGCCTGCCAACCGAAGGTAACGAGCACGGCCAGGCGTTCCGCGACGTTCAGCTTGAGCAGGAGCTTCTGGAAGAAGCGCGTAACCTGGGTCTTGGCGCGCAGTTTGGCGGCAAATACTTTGCCCACGACGTGCGCGTGATCCGTCTGCCACGTCACGGTGCTTCCTGTCCGGTCGGGATGGGCGTCTCCTGCTCTGCGGATCGCAACATCAAGGCGAAGATCAACCGCGAAGGCGTGTGGATCGAAAAACTGGAAAACAACCCGGGCAAATACATTCCGGAAGAGCTGCGCAAAGCGGGCGAGGGGGAAGCGGTCCGCGTTGACCTGAACCGTCCGATGAAAGAGATTCTGGCGCAGCTTTCGCAGTATCCGGTCTCGACCCGTCTCTCCCTGAACGGCACGATTATCGTGGGCCGCGACATCGCGCACGCGAAGCTGAAAGAGCGCCTGGACAACGGCGAAGGGCTGCCGCAGTACATTAAAGATCACCCGATCTACTACGCGGGCCCGGCGAAAACGCCTGAAGGCTACGCCTCTGGCTCGTTAGGCCCAACCACGGCGGGCCGTATGGACTCGTACGTTGACCAGCTGCAGGCCAACGGCGGCAGCATGATCATGCTCGCGAAAGGCAACCGCAGCCAGCAGGTGACGGACGCCTGCCACAAGCACGGCGGCTTCTACCTCGGCAGCATCGGCGGCCCGGCTGCGGTTCTGGCGCAGGGCAGCATCAAGAGCCTGGAGTGCGTGGAATACCCGGAACTGGGTATGGAAGCAATCTGGAAAATTGAAGTGGAAGATTTCCCGGCGTTCATCCTCGTGGATGACAAAGGCAACGACTTCTTCAAGCAGATCCAGTCGTCCCAGTGTTCGGCGTGTGTGAAGTAAATCTGTAAATTGCCGGGTGGCGCTGACGCTTACCCGGCCTGGATTTTCGTAGGTCGGGTAAGGCGCAGCCGACACCCGACATCAAAAAGAGCGCACAAAGCGCCATAACGTTTCTCAGAAGTCATCAATACTTATCCCTTAAGCATGTGAGCTATCCCTCTTTTGTTATCAAGGAGAAAGTAATGACCACGGTACGCCATGAGAAAGACTCGATGGGCGCCATCGACGTCCCGGCCGACAAGCTATGGGGCGCGCAAACCCAGCGTTCGCTGGAGCATTTCCGTATCTCGACTGAAAAAATGCCCGTCTCGCTGATTCAGGCGCTGGCGCTCACCAAACGTGCAGCCGCGAAAGTGAACCAGGATTTAGGCCTGCTGACGGCAGACAAAGCGACCGCCATCATCAACGCCGCCGACGAAGTGCTGGCGGGCAAGCATCCCGATGAATTTCCCCTCGCTATCTGGCAGACCGGTTCCGGCACCCAGAGCAATATGAACATGAACGAAGTGCTGGCGAACCGGGCAAGCGAACTGCTGGGCGGCGTGCGCGGCATGGAGCGCAAGGTTCACCCGAACGATGACGTCAACAAAAGCCAGAGTTCTAACGACGTCTTCCCGACGGCCATGCACGTGGCGGCGGTGATTGCTATCCGCGAGCAGCTTATCCCGCAGCTCAACGTCCTGAAGTCTACGCTCAACGAGAAGGCGCAGGCCTTCCGCGACATCGTCAAAATTGGCCGTACGCACCTGCAGGACGCCACGCCGCTGACGCTCGGCCAGGAGATTTCCGGCTGGGTGGCGATGCTGGAACACAACCTGAAGCATATTGAGAACAGCCTGCCGCATCTGGCGGAGCTGGCGCTCGGCGGGACGGCGGTTGGGACCGGGTTGAACACCCATCCGGAGTATGCGGTGCGCGTGGCGGAGGAGCTGGCAAACATCACCGGGCAGCCGTTCGTCACGGCGCCCAACAAGTTCGAGGCGCTGGCGACCTGCGATGCGCTGGTCCACACCCACGGCGCGCTGAAAGGGCTGGCGGCCTCGCTGATGAAAATCGCCAACGACGTGCGCTGGCTGGCCTCGGGCCCGCGCTGCGGCATCGGTGAAATCAGCATTCCGGAAAACGAGCCGGGCAGCTCCATCATGCCGGGTAAAGTCAACCCGACCCAGTGCGAGGCCATGACCATGCTCTGCTGCCAGGTATTGGGCAACGACGTGGCCGTCAACCTAGGCGGTGCGTCCGGCAACTTCGAGCTGAACGTCTATCGCCCGATGGTGATCCACAACGTTCTGCAATCGATTCGTCTGCTGGCGGACGGCATGGAGAGCTTTAACGAACACTGCGCGGTGGGGATCGAGCCAAACCGCGAGCGCATCAGCCAGCTGTTGAACGAATCGCTGATGCTGGTGACCGCGCTCAATACCCATATTGGCTACGACAAAGCCGCCGAGATCGCCAAAAAAGCGCATAAGGAGGGGCTGACGCTGAAAGACTCCGCCCTGGCGCTGGGCTATCTGACGGAGGCGGAGTTCGATGCCTGGGTACGTCCCGAGGCGATGGTTGGCAGCCTGAAATAATCAACTCGCTACGTACAGGTGCAGCCGCGGAATAATCAGCTGAAGCGGCTGCGCCTGAGGTCGGTAACGGTGCTGGACATTTTCAGCATCGTAATTCAGCAATTCACCAATATCCGGCACTATTGCCCCCCGATCGTCATCATAGAGCGCAATCAGCGGCGTTGGGCAGGCATACTGCACCTGTTTTTGCTGGCCGGAATACCAGACGCGGGCGATAGGCTGAACCTTCACCGGGCGCTTAATTTTGAGGCGCGTATCCGCCGGCAGCGAGGCGATGCTGTGGTACTCCTGTTCGAGGCGCTCAATCCACTGCTCACGCGACCACGGCGCGACGGTGCGCGGCGTCTTCAGGCTCTTTTCCAGCTGCGCCAGAATTTCATCCCGGGTGAAGTTTTTAATGATGTGCTTATTCGCCCAGCCGAAGCGCAGCGTGGCGGGATGACGCAGTACCGTCAGCGTGCGATAGGCATTCAGGGTAATTAACCCCGGAAGCTGACGGTGCACCCACTCAAACCGGGCGGCGGGGGCCAGGCCCGACTCTTCGGTAACGATTTTCTCAAATACCGCTTTCAGGCTGTTTATATGGGTAATCTGGCTTTCCAGCGCGTCGCGCGCTGCGGCATCGGTTTGCAGGCAGATCACGCCGGGCAGCCGCACCGCCGCTTTGCTGCTGCGCTGTTCAGACTGCTGCTGGATAAAAAAATGGCGATAGTGCTTCATCGCCAGCTCCAGTGCGGCCTTGCCGATGTGCTGCTTCACGTCGATGGTGTCCAGCGGATCGTGCTCGGCTCCTTTGACCACCTCGGGCAGGGTAAATACGCGCGCGGCCAGCAGGCGGCAGGTCTGCAAACGTTCTGTCAGGGTTAGCAGCTCGTGTTCTATTTCCCGGAACGTGCTGTTCAGCCGTTCGATGAGATCGTAGGTCGCCATAAATACTCTCATTAGTTACAACATACTTATCATATAGCACAGCACGCCGGGTCAGGCCAGCGTGCGCTTGAAGTCAGACAGGGACGGGAAGGGCGATGTTATGGTACACCGGCCAGCTAAAGCAGAAGCGCGCGCCGCCGAGCTCGCTCTCCTCGCAATGCACCGTACCGCCCATGGCCTGGGCGATAGAGTAGACAATGGCCAGCCCCAGGCCGCATCCTCCGGTGGCGCGATCGCGGCTGGGATCGAGGCGGACAAACGGTTCAAACACGGTTTCGCGTGCCTCCGGGGCAATCCCCGGTCCGTCATCCTCTACCGTCAGGCTGGCCTGGTTTCCCTGCAAATCCAGCCCAATCTGCAGCGTACTTTCGCTGTAGCGCATGGCGTTGTTCATCAGGTTGTCCAGCACGCGCTCCATCAGGCGCATATCAAGCGCGCCGTAATCACCCGGCGTGACGCGCGTTAACAGCGTGCGCTGCGGGTTTACGCTCTGAACATCGTCAATATGGGTTTGCAGCCACGCGGGCAGATCCGGCGTGCTGAGGTTCAGTTCGTTTTGCGGGCGATCGAGGCGCGCATAGGTCAGCAGCTCCTCAATCAGCGCTTCGAGCTGGCCAATATCGCGGTTCAGAGCCTGAGACTCCGCTTCCGTCAGATTCTCGCTCATCTCCAGACGATAGCGCAGGCGCACCAGCGGCGTGCGCAGCTCATGTGCAATCCCGTCGATCAGCTGTTTCTTACTGGCTATCAGGGCATTAATGTTATCGGCCATCTGGTTAAAGGCCACGCCAAGGCGTTCAAAGCTGGAACCGCTGTCGAAGTGAATACGTTCGGTGAAATGCCCTTCGCCAAAACGCTGCGCGGCGGATTCCAGTTTCAGCATGTCCTGCCAGTGGGGGCGCATCCAGATAAAAACCGGAAAAGCGAGCGAAATGGCGATAAAGGCCATCAGCGCCATGTCCAGCAGACGCATCTGGTGCAGATAATAGAGATAGGGCACCGGCCCGACGGCAAGCACGTAATGGCTGCGAGGAATACGCTGGATAAAGGTGTATTTCTCATCCAGCGCGACGATGTCCCCGTCGCGCAGACGCTGCATGGCGGGCGGGTCCAGATCGAAATCTTTCAACGGCTCGATGCGTAAATCGAATGACAGATTCAGATCCAGCTCTTTCAGGGTTTTCGCCCAGTCGTGTGGCGGGATCTCTCTTAGCTCGCTGCGCATCAGATAGAGCGAGCTTTTCATCAGATCGTCCAGCGACTGCCTGCCCGCACGTTCGGCGGTAAATTTATAAACCAGCCCGACCAGCATGGTCATCACCAGGAAGCAGACAAACAGTAAAAGATAAAACTGCACAAACAGCTTTTTCATTGGATCTCACCGCAAAAACGCTATGTGCAGAATATACATGAAAACCCTTCGAGTTTTTCACGTCTGTCGAGCGTGTTATATGGCTTTCGCGCTGTT
The DNA here is from genome assembly GCF_004006055.1 of Enterobacter sp. N18-03635. NCBI lineage: Bacteria > Pseudomonadati > Pseudomonadota > Gammaproteobacteria > Enterobacterales > Enterobacteriaceae > Enterobacter > Enterobacter sp. N18-03635. The sequence goes on from NZ_CP034769.1 coordinate 1,952,663, forward strand.
TTTTACCTTGGCGATGAGTTTTTCGGTCATCGCCAGTCCTTCAGCAATATGCGTATCAATCACATCCGTCCCGTATTCGCTGATGAGGTCCAGCAGTATTTCGTAAGACTGGATGAGTTCCAGCAGGTCAAAGAGCGCTTTTTGATCGGTTCGTGAGGGGGAGACGTGGTTAAGGGTTGCCTGATTAACAATCCACTCAAGATTGGTTTTTATCGCTTCTACCTGACCGTAGCTATACATATGTCATGGGCTTAAATCCTCATTTCAAGATTTATTGGAGAGATGTCGTGAAAGCTTCACGGCGAAAATGAGTAAAACGATCGCAAGAGCGGGGCGAGCTGAAGAAAGGAGAGTCGAGAAGGTAATTATGGAATAGTTCGCGTGCTTAGCAAGTAAATTGTTGCGCAAACGTAAAAATAAACATACGAAAGAGAAGGCATCGTCGCGCAATGCCTTCATTTCTTTCAGGTTATCTTCTCAGGTTTCCCACGCATGTGGGGCAAACAGATAACCCTTATTACGCACGGTTTTAATGCGGTAGGGCTCGGTGGCGTTATCCTGCAGTTTTTTGCGCAGACGCGAAATCGCCACGTCAACGCTGCGGTCCATTCCGTCATAGCTCACGCCACGCAGGTTTTTCAGCAGCGCGTCACGGTCCATAATCTGTCCGGCATGCGTTGCCAGCTCCCACAGCAGGTCAAAATCTGCGGTAGAAAGGGCGATAAGTTCGCCAGAGAGCAGCACCTGACGATTAATCGGATCAATAGACAGCGTCCCGAAGCGCATCGCTTTGTGCGGCGTCAGAGACGGCGCCGGTGCTTCGCGTTCGATACTGGCGTGCTGGCGTAAATGGAGGCGCAGGCGAGCAAGCAGGACGGCAGGCGGTGTGGTTTTCAGAATGTAGTCATTGGCACCCATCTCCAGCGACAAAATGTGGTTCATATCGCTGTCCAGCGAGGTGAGCAGGACAATAGGGCCCTCCCACCGGGCGCGCAGGTCACGGCAGAGCGTCATGCCGTCTTTGCCTGGCAACATGATATCCAGCAGCACCAGATCCGGGTTTTCACGGACGACCACCTCTTCGGCACGATCGCCGCGAGGTTCAACAATGACGTCCATATCATGTTTACCCAGATAGGCGGCGATCAGCTGCCCGACTTCGGGTTCGTCTTCAACATAAACAATCTTATTCATACAGCGTCTGTTTTCGTGAAAAAAGCCAACATACACCGCGAAACCTTAACCTTCCATTAATCTTTCTAAATTAACGCCGGTTCCGTAATTCTGGCTGTTATTCGCTTTCACTAGCGCAGCGGACGGCCACCGTCCACGGCAAAGGTTCTGCCGGTGACGTAGCAGCTGGTGAGCAGGTAATCCACGAGGTCGATGACCTCTTTCTCGCCGGGGGCGATTTTCATGAGCGACTTATTCAGCGCCTGCTGGCGATACTCTGCATCATCGTTTTCGTTAAACAAAATCATCGCCGGGGCGATGGCGTTCACCTTCACCTCCGGGGCGAGCTTGCGGGCAAACGAGCGGGTCATGTTATCCAGCGCGGCTTTACTGGCCGCGTAGGCGATGTGCTTGTCGCTGCCGCGCTCCACTACATAATCGGTGAAATGAATGATGTCGCCCGCAGCGTGCCCGTGGCCGCGCAGCAGGTCCTGCAGAGCGTGGTTAAGCAGATAAGGGGCATTGACGTGGATCTGCAGCATGGAGGAGAGCGTTTCGCTAAGTGACGTACCGGGTTTTTCGGCACGCCATGCGCTGGCGTTATGGATCACGGCGCGCAGACCCGTCGTGGTGGCTTTTACCGTTTCCGCGAAAGCCAGAATGCCTTCATCGGTTGAAAAATCAGCCTGAATGCAGACCGCCCCCGCTTTGCGTAACCCTTCAATCGACGGGTATTCCGTACGGTAGCTGACAATGACCGGATGGCGAAGGTTGAGAAAGTGATGGGCGAGGGCGAGGCCGATACGGCGGCCTCCACCGGTAATCAGTATTGGGCGAAGCGGTGCATTTCCCATCGTATTCTCCTTTACAGTTCAACAATGGGAAAGGCGATGCTATCCCATTAACATCCAGGTTGCCGGTAGGGCAGCAACCAGTAACAGTCCAATCAATGCCATCTCACGGCGTTTCAGCGCGTTCTCCAGCTGATGCGTGCGGCGGGCATAGATAAACACCAGCAGACCCGGTGCGTACAGCACTACCGACAGTAGCAGATGCATAGGACCGGAAGCATACAACAACCACAGGCCGTAAATACAGGCTCCGACACCCACAACATAATGCGCCGGGCGTGTGGCAATTTTTAACAGATACGCACCCACTAAGAAATAGGGTACCAGAATCATCTCCGAGGCGATGGTCAGCAGGGTGTTATAGTGTGAACCTGTGAGCCAGATCAGCACCAGACAGACCTGAACGCTGATGTTGGTCAGCCAGAGCGATGCCGACGGCGCGCTGTTTTGGTTTTGACGGGCGAACAGGCGTGGAAACGCTTTGTGCGTCGCGGCCAGGAAAGGCACTTCAGCCGCCATGATGGTCCAGCTCAGGTACGCGCCGCAGACGGAGATGATAAGGCCAGCCGCAATCACCACGTCGCCCCAGGGGCCGAGCATTTTCACCATCAGCCCTGCCATTGACGGGTTACGCATTTCAGCCAGTTCAGGACGCGCCACCACGCCCAGCGACAGCAGCGTTACCAGCAGATAGACCCCGAGCGCAGCGAGTACGGCCAGCAGCGTGGCGCGGCCCACATCGCGTTTATTTCGGGCTCGGGCAGAAACCACGACCGCGCCTTCTACACCGATGAACACCCACAGGGTAATCAGCATCGTGTTTTTCACCTGCTCCCAGACGGGGACGCCCAGCGCAACGCCGCTGAAATCAAGCTTAAACACGTCCATACGGAACGCAATGAAGGCCAGAACGATAAACAGGCCGAGCGGAACCAGCTTCGCGAGCGTCGCTACCAGGTTGATGCTGGCGGCCGTTTGTACGCCACGTAACACCAGCCAGTGGACGAACCACAATAACACCGAGGCACCCACAATAGACTGCCATGTATTTCCGTCGCCAAAGAGGCGCAGCTCAGGCGTGTCGGTAAAGAAACTGAGCGCCGAGAAGACGATTACCAGATAGGAGACGTTGGCGATAACGGCACACAGCCAGTATCCCCACGCGGAACAGAAGCCAATCAGCTCGCCGAAACCTTCACGCGCATAGGTGAAAATACCGCCGTCCAGATCCGGGCGAATGCGGGTGAGCAGCAGCATAGCGAAGGCCAGCAGCAATATTCCGACACCCGTAATGCCCCAGCCAATGATGAGCGCAGAAGGGCTCGCGACTGCCGCCATATTTTGCGGCAAACTGAATACGCCCGCACCCAGCATTGAGCTTAAAACGAGTGCAGTCAGAGCACTCAGGCCAAGTTTCTTTTCCATTGGCTTCCTGTTATGAAAGGTCAAAATCCAGAATAATTATTTCGCTCAGGCGCATAAAAATGGTGGATCACACTAAGGCGCGGGATTTTACGGAGTGTAACGAAAGCATGCAATGACGTGAGGCAGAAAATCAAAAAAAGTAACAAAAAAGGCGGCATTGCGCCGCCTTTCGTAAACGACTTTTGTTACTTGTACAGATCGGCGCTGATGGTCACGTTGTTACCACGTTCCTGCCACTGGCGGGTGATGTGGTAGTACTTCGCCCCTTTCTTCGCCGCACGCTTCGCGACCTGGTAAGAGACTTCCGTCATGTTGCCGTAGTTACCGGTAAATTTGATGCTGTCGAACGGCACCATCTGCGCTGCAGTGGCGTTGTTCAGCTCTTCAATTTTGGTACCGTCCGGCAGCGTAACGGAGTAACGGCCACCTTTCGTGGACTGCGTTTCAAAGAAACGACCCACTTCAGCGCTTGGGGCCGCCGTCGTTGCGACGCCTGGAATTTCAACTTTCTTCGCGGCTTCGCCGCCTTTCGCTATCGCCGCGCGACCCGCTTCTGAATTCGCCGGGATGGCATCCGGGCTTTGCAGAACACGTTTTTTCGCATCTTTTTTATAGATGAACGCGGTAATGCGCTGGTTGCCACCCTGGTTAGCATCGACCTGACGCACGATGTAGAAAGAATAAGCTCCTTTCTCTTTCGCGGCTTTGGTGATGGCATCGTTCACTTCAGGCTGGCTGCGGTAAAAGCCCTGAACGGTGACGGTGTCGTAGGGTTCCAGCTCAATCGCCTGATCTTTCGGCAGTTCAACAACACCGTTGATCACGCGGTTTTTCGGTGCGTCAGCTTTTGGCGCATTGTCTTTGAATAGCGCGATGGTCACGCGCAGGTTACCGCTGTTGCCGTAATCGGACTGGTCAACGACATAAAACGAGGCCGCCCCGTTTTTATCAGCAGCTTTTGATGCAGCGGCGACGGCGTCGCCAATAGAATTATAACGACCCACAATGACCGTATGGTCAAAAGGTTTTAACGCTGCCGCTTGCTCCGGCGTTAACTCTGTTGCGGCATTCGCAGACAGGGCGGTCGCGGAAAGAAGTGCGGACGCCAGGAGTGTGTTCTTAAGCTTCATAAAAATGATCCTTCGCCTTGCGCAAACCATGTACTGGTATTGTTGTTAATTTGAGACGGTCCCGATTATTGCATTTAAAACCCGTCGCTGTCTGCGCCATTTTTCACTGCCTGTGCTCACTGAATCACCTTATTCGATAACATTTAGTGATATGTTGAAAAAACACGCGTTTGACAAGTAAAACTGATAAAGCATATGACTTTTGCAAGTTAATTTAATGTTAATAAGTTGTTCTCTTACGGCGCTATATCATGTTTTTACCGCTTCGCTTGCGCGATTTATCGGTTCCGGCGATGAATTTAAGGTAAATATCACTGTCAGTGACGCCGATCGCTTATTTTTCACAGATAAAGTAAGAAATAGTGTTTTCTGGCGGTAGATCACGGGCGCTATTTTCAGTAGGTTATAGACAGTTTGTTACTGTTTTATTTTCCGGGGTTAATCATATCTCGTCGCTGGCGCGATGGTGAAAATTGAAACAAACCGCGGGCATTTATCGATAAACCATCATCAAGAACCGATGGAAGGGAAAACTATGCGTATTGGGGTACCAAAAGAACGGTTAGCCAATGAAACCCGCGTAGCGGCAACACCGAAAACGGTGGAGCAACTGCTTAAGCTGGGTTTTACGGTCGCGGTTGAAAGCGGCGCGGGCAAACTGGCGAGTTTCGATGACGAGGCCTTTATCCAGGCTGGCGCGGAAGTGGTCGACGGTGCTGACGTCTGGCAGTCGCAGGTGATTCTGAAGGTCAACGCACCGGAAGAGGGTGAGATTGCGCTGCTGAATCCGGGGACAACCCTGGTGAGCTTCATCTGGCCTGCGCAAAACCCGGAGCTAATGGAGAAGCTGGCGGCCCGTGGCGTGACCGTAATGGCGATGGACTCAGTGCCGCGCATTTCGCGCGCGCAGTCGCTGGATGCCTTAAGCTCCATGGCAAACATTGCTGGCTACCGCGCCATTGTTGAAGCAGCCCACGAATTTGGTCGCTTCTTTACCGGTCAAATCACCGCCGCGGGTAAAGTCCCTCCGGCGAAAGTCATGGTGATTGGCGCGGGCGTGGCGGGCCTTGCTGCAATCGGTGCGGCAAATAGCCTGGGCGCTATCGTACGTGCCTTTGACACCCGTCCTGAAGTAAAGGAACAGGTTCAGAGTATGGGAGCCGAATTCCTTGAGCTGGACTTCAAGGAAGAAGCCGGCAGCGGCGATGGTTACGCGAAGGTGATGTCCGAAGCCTTTATCAAAGCCGAAATGGAACTCTTCGCCGCTCAGGCGAAAGATGTCGACATTATTGTCACCACAGCGCTTATCCCGGGTAAACCTGCGCCAAAGCTGATTACCCGTGAGATGGTTGATTCCATGAAGCCGGGCAGCGTGATTGTCGACCTGGCCGCCCAAAACGGCGGTAACTGTGAATATACCGTACCGAATCAGGTGACCACGACCGCTAACGGCGTGAAGGTGATCGGCTATACCGATCTGCCGGGCCGTCTGCCAACGCAGTCTTCTCAACTGTACGGCACTAACCTCGTCAACCTGCTTAAGCTGCTCTGCAAAGAGAAAGACGGCAACGTCACCGTTGATTTCGACGATGTGGTGGTGCGCGGTGTGACCGTGGTCCGTGAAGGTGAAATTACCTGGCCTGCGCCGCCTATTCAGGTTTCTGCTCAGCCTCAGGCGGCACCAAAAGCGGCGCCTGAGCCAAAAGAACCTGCTAAACCGGCTTCACCGTGGCGTAAATACGCGATCATGGCGCTGGTAATTATTCTGTTCGGCTGGCTGGCTGACGTCGCGCCAAAAGAGTTCCTCGGCCATTTTACCGTCTTCGCGCTCTCCTGCGTCGTAGGCTACTACGTGGTGTGGAACGTCTCCCATGCGCTGCATACCCCGCTGATGTCGGTAACCAACGCCATCTCCGGGATCATCGTGGTGGGGGCGTTACTGCAGATTGGTCACGGCGGCTGGATCAGCTTCCTGAGCTTTATCGCGGTGCTGATCGCCAGTATCAATATTTTCGGTGGTTTCACCGTGACTCAGCGCATGCTGAAAATGTTTCGTAAAGGCTAAGGGGTAGCATATGTCTGGAGGATTAGTGACAGCCGCATACATTGTTGCTGCAATCCTGTTTATTTTCAGTCTGGCGGGGCTTTCCAAACACGAAACGTCTCAGCAGGGGAATAACTTTGGTATCGCCGGGATGGCGATTGCGCTGATTGCCACCATCTTCGGGCCGGATACCGGCAACGTAGCGTGGATCCTGGTGGCGATGATCATCGGCGGCGCGATTGGTATTCGTCTGGCAAAACGCGTTGAAATGACCGAGATGCCGGAGCTGGTTGCCATTCTGCACAGCTTTGTGGGTCTGGCCGCGGTGCTGGTGGGCTTCAACAGCTACCTGTATCACGAACCGGGTCTGGAACCGATTCTGGTCAATATCCACCTGACTGAAGTGTTCCTGGGTATCTTCATCGGTGCGGTGACCTTCACGGGCTCCATTGTCGCGTTCGGTAAACTGCGCGGGAAGATCTCCTCTAAACCGCTGATGCTGCCAAACCGTCATAAGCTGAACCTGGCGGCGCTGGTGGTGTCATTTGTTCTGCTGGTGGTCTTCGTGCGTACCGAAAGCGTCGGTCTGCAGGTGCTGGCGTTGCTGGTAATGACCATCATCGCGCTGGCATTCGGCTGGCACCTGGTGGCATCCATCGGTGGTGCGGATATGCCGGTTGTTGTCTCAATGCTGAACTCCTACTCCGGTTGGGCGGCAGCGGCGGCAGGCTTTATGCTGAGCAACGACCTGCTGATCGTCACCGGTGCGCTGGTGGGTTCTTCCGGTGCGATCCTGTCTTATATCATGTGTAAGGCGATGAACCGTTCGTTCATTAGCGTAATCGCCGGTGGTTTCGGGACAGATGGATCTTCTTCCAGTGCTGATGAAGAAGTGGGTGAGCACCGTGAAATTTCTGCGGAAGATACCGCAGACATGCTGAAAAACTCGCATTCCGTTATCATCACCCCTGGCTACGGCATGGCGGTGGCGCAGGCGCAGTATCCGGTTGCGGAAATCACCGAGAAGCTGCGCGCGCGGGGCATCAAGGTTCGCTTTGGTATTCACCCGGTGGCAGGGCGTCTGCCGGGCCACATGAACGTGCTGCTGGCGGAAGCGAAAGTACCTTACGACATCGTGCTGGAAATGGATGAGATCAACGATGATTTCGCCGACACCGACACCGTGCTGGTCATTGGTGCCAACGATACCGTTAACCCTGCTGCACAGGACGATCCGGGTAGCCCAATCGCCGGTATGCCGGTTCTGGAAGTGTGGAAGGCGCAGAACGTAATCGTCTTCAAACGTTCTATGAATACCGGTTATGCCGGGGTGCAGAACCCGCTGTTCTTCAAAGAGAATACCCACATGCTGTTTGGCGATGCCAAAGCCAGCGTGGATGCGATTCTGAAAGCGCTGTAAGTTACGCTGAAACGAAAAAACCGCCGAGTTTGGCGGTTTTTTTATTGTCGGGCGGCGCAGGTGTTAATCGTCTTCCGGATCGTCCAGCTCAACCGGCGTCTGGTACTCATCCGGCTTAATGACCAGCAGGTCGCAGCGCAGATGGTCGATCACCTGTTCAGCGGTATTGCCGAGGAAGGCGGCAGAAATACCGGTCCGGCCGATAGTACCCAGCACCACAATCCCCGCCTGCAGGTGTTCCGCCAGGTCCGGGATCACCTCTTCAGGCAGCCCTTTTTCCACGTGGGTCATTTTCTCATCAATGCTGAATTTCTGGCGCAGCGCTTTCATGGCCAGCAGATGCTGACCGCGGATCGCGTCGTTGTACACGCTCGGGTCAAATTCAGGTAGCTCAATGGCAATGTTAATAGGGGTGACCGGATAGGCACCTACCAGGTGCACTTCAGTGTGATTGACCTGGTCGGCAAGCTGGATGGTCTCCTTCACCAGCTTCTCGTTCAGGGAGTTGTGGTAATCCTCTTCGCTAGCGAGGTTTACCGCCACAACGGCTTTCCCGCCTTCAGGCCACGGCTGGTCTTTCACCATCCAGACCGGGCAAGGGCATTTGCGCAGCAGGTGCCAGTCGGTCGGGGTGAAGATCACGGATTCCAGCTTGTCGTGCTGGTGCGCCATCTTCAGCAGCAGATCGTGCCCACCGGCGACAACTTCCTGGATGATGGCTTCGAAAGGTCGGTTGTGCCAGACCACTTTAATATCAATGGGAACACCCGCTTCCAGGTAATACTTCGCCTGTTCTCGGATCCACGCGGTACGCTGGCTGATGACGCCCTGACGCATAGCGGTGCGCTCGTCAGGCGACAGAAGGGTGGTCATCTCATACGAGAAGTCATAGATCGGCAAAAACGCTTTGATTTTGCCACCAATCCGTTGATGTAAATACACAGCACGTCGTAATGCCGGCTGATCGTCCTGGTTCGGATCGATAGCTACCAGCATGTTTTGATACTTGGCCATACAGGTCTCCTTACTACTGTCACCACAGTCTGTAATTAAAAGAGTAACCTATATATCCTGAATGAAACAGAGGGGAGGTTTTGCCAGATCAATATTTCATGAAAATTTATCAGAGGAAAAGTACCGTCGTCGTCACCGCGATAAACGCAATAAACAGCAGCACCATCACTGCTATCGCAAAGGTCGTGGAGTCCTGGACGTAGGTTTTTTCTTCCCCCTTCATTGGGCCGACAAGCATGATCCAGATGAAGATAAAGGTCACTGAGGCAATCACGACTGAAACGAAAAACAAACTTTCTCTCAATTCATAACCTCAACGAGAACCTTTCGGGCGCTGTGTGGGGACGTACTACGGTGAAAATATCTTGAAACGGAAGTGATTACACCAGACCAATAAATCACAAGAATTTATCAGTCTGGTCATCAATATGCGGAGTGTTACGCCACGTTACGGGCGTGCCCGGCAAGAACGGCCAGCGCTTCACCGTTTTCGATAGTGATGTATTTACCCTTAACGGCCAGCATCCCGCTTTTCTGGAAACGACCCAGCAGACGGCTGATGGTTTCCACGGTCAGACCCAGGTAGTTGCCGATATCGCCACGCGTCATCGTCAGACGGAATTCACGCGGCGAGAAGCCACGCTCGGCGAAGCGGCGGGAGAGGTTGTAGATAAACGCGGCCAGGCGCTCTTCGGCATTCTTTTTAGAAAGCAGCAGGATCATGTCCTGATCGCCTTTGATCTCACCGCTCATCAGACGCATCATCTGCTGACGCAGGTTAGGCATCTTGCCGGACAAATCGTCCAGGGTTTCAAACGGAATTTCGCAAACCATCGAGGTTTCGAGTGCCTGAGCAAAGCTCGGGTGGTGGCCCGTACCGATGGCATCAAAGCCTACCAGGTCACCCGCCAGATGGAAGCCGGTGATCTGCTCATCGCCCTGTTCGGTGATGGTGTAGCTCTTGATGGTGCCAGAACGGATAGCATAGAGCGATTTCAGTTCGTCTCCCGCTTTAAACAGCGTCTGCCCCTTCTGAATAGGCTTCTTACGCTCGATGATATTATCAAGCTGATCGAGTTCATGCTCATTCAGGGTAAACGGGATACAGAGCTGGCTGATGCTGCAATCCTGGCAATGGATAGCACAACCGCCAGACTGAATGCGTCGTATAATTCGCTTTTCCGGGATCATAGGTTTGCTCAAGCCTTAATTGATATTGGTCAATTTTAACATCTTTTTGGTAAGTACGTAAGCCTGACAAACCCTCAATAAGGACAAGAGACGACAATGCGTCGCCATCTTCTTGAAATTCCACAGCTTGATTATGGATTTTTAGCCTAACCGGTAGAAAATTAAGCACAAAAAGCCTGGGAACTAGAGCAAGAGATACCCTTCGTGACGCAGCAACCACTCTTTTCGCTGCACGCCACCGGCATAGCCTGTCATGGTACCGTTGCGGCCAATGACGCGATGGCAGGGCACCACGATGCTGACCGGGTTAGAGCCATTAGCGGCACCCACCGCGCGTGCAGCGCCTGCGCGACCTAACTGCTCCGCGAGCTGGCCGTAATGCATGACCTGCCCGCAGGGAATCGACCGCAGCGCCTGCCACACTTCACGCTGAAAAGGCGTGCCAGCCGTGGCGGTCGGCAGAGTATCAATGATGCTGAGATCGCCTTCGAAGTACGCCGCAAGCTTGTCGCTCAGCCCACCCGGGTTGGTGGCGCTGATACGTTCATAACCCTGCAGGCGGTAATGAATATTGAGCAGCTCTTCCATGCGGTCGCTGTGCTCTTCCCACTCAACGGCGCGCAGGCAAAACTGCTCGTCCGCGATCACCCACAGCGGCCCAAGCGGCGTCGCAATCTTATCTTCGAGTAATCTCAGCATCCTCATTCCTTTAGTTCAGCCTCGGGTATATTCCCGGCCCAATCGGCAGGCCGACAAGATACCACGCCACCAGCATCACCAGCCATACCCCTAAAAAGATAAGCGGGTAGGGTAAAACCAGCGAATAGTAGGTACCCAGTTTGGCCTCGGGTTTATAGCGCTGGAGGAAGCCTAAAAACAGCGGAACAAACGGCGAAACCGGTGCCAGCGGTATCACCGAGGAGTCCGCGATACGGAACAGGATCTGGGCAAACGCCGGGTGAAAACCCAGCATCATAAACATCGGCACGAAGATCGGGGCCAGAATCGACCAGATGGCGGAGCCGCTGGCGATAAACATGCACAGCAGGGATGACAGCAGCGCCAGGCCGACAAACGCCGGTACGCCGCTTAGCCCGGCAGCCTCCAGCGCGTCGGTCAGGCCCACGGCCATAAACTTGCCCATGTTGCTCCAGTTAAACATCGCCACAAACTGGGCCAGCGGGAACACCATCACGATAAAGCCCGCCATCTCCTTCATCGGCTCGATCATCAGCTGCGGCAGATCGCCCTGGCGGCGGATTTTACCGGTGGCGATACCGTAGGCGAGCGAGACGACAAAGAAAAACAGAATAATCAGCGGCACGATGCCCTGGATAAACGGCGAAGGCAGGACCGTATGTTTAACCGGATCGCGCAATATGCCGTTTTCCGGCACCACCATCAGCGCCACCAGCGCGATAAAAGCCAGCGAGACAATCCCCGCCACGCGCAGGCCAAAGCGCTGCTCTTTGTTCAGGGTTTCCAGCTTTTCATCACTGCGGCCTTCCCATTTGCCCAGGCGCGGCTCGACGATCTTATCGGTAATCAGCCCGCCGACAATCGTCAGGACAATGACCGAGCTTGCCATAAAGTACCAGTTGTCGATCACGCTGACGTGCATGGCCGCATCAATGGTTTTCGCCGCCTCCGTACTGATGCCCGAGAGCAGCACGTCGGTGGTGACGATCAGCAGGTTGGCAGTGAATCCACAGCCCACGCCCGCAATCGCCGACAGCAGGCCCGCCACGGGGTGGCGCCCGACGGCGAGAAAGATCAGCGCCCCCATCGGCGGCATGATCACCAGCGCGGCGTCGGAGGAGATATGGCTGAAGAAGGCGATAAACAGCACCATATAGCTCGCGTAGCGCGCGCTGACGTGGGAAGCCATTTTCACCATTAACGCGGGCAGCAAGCCCACGCGTTCCGCCAGCCCGGCGCCCAGCACCAGCGCCAGAATGGCGCCCAGCGGGGCGAAACCGCTGAAGTTCTTAATCACGTTGGGTAAAAACCAGTGCAGCCCCTCAACGCTGAGCAGGTTTTTCACCGCCACCAGGCTGCCGTCGGCCGGGCTGCGCACGCTGACGTCAAAGGCGGAGAGCACGGCGGTGGCGACCATCAAAATCACAATCAGATAGATAAACAGCAGGAAAGGGTGCGGCACTTTATTGCCGATCCTTTCAACCCAGCCATAGAGCTTACCGGATGGGGAATGCGAAGGTATGGATGACATACTCATGGGCGTTCCTCGGGAGTGTTGTTGTGTTGTGTTGTGTTTTTTTATTTTAAAGGTGACGGTGTCACGCCCTGTGGGATCGGACACGCGTACGGTTTTTCTTGTATTTGCTGTTCAAACTCTTCACGGCATTTTTTCAGCAGCGATGCGTCCTGCAGCAGATTGAGCGCGGTTGCTCCCATCACTTTTCCGGCCAGCAGCATGCCTTTGTGGGCAATAGAGGTTCGCCCCTGAGACACCAGCTGCCAGGTGTGCAGCGGCGTGCCGACGGTAAAGCAGGGGCTGAAGCACTGGGCCACCGGCATTTTCCAGCTGACGTCGCCCACGTCGGTTGAACCCGCCAGCACGTTGTCGGTGACGGCGTAAGGCGCGACTTCATCCACCAGCAGCGTCGCCTGATGACGACGGGCAAAGGCTTTACCCGCGTCGCCACCCGTGGCGGCAATATTTTTCAGGCTGTTTTGCAGATCGTTGGGCGTCAGCGTGGCGCGGATCTCGCGGGCAAACTCTCGCTCTTCGTCGGTCCACTGCGGCGTGCCGTAGTGCTGCAGGGCGCGATACATCGCCGCCTCGAGCGTGCGGTTCGGCAGGTAGCTGGAGCAGGCTTTATCAAAACGACACTCGACGGTGGTTTCGGTCATCATCGCCGCGCCCTGGGCAATTTTCTCGATGCGCTCGTAGATCTGCTGTGCATCGGCCATCTCAGGGGCGCGGATCAGGTACAGCACCTCGGCCTGCGCCTGCACCACGTTGGGCGAAATCCCGCCGGTGTCGGTAATGGCGTAATGGACGCGCGCTTTCTCGATAATATGTTCGTTAAGGAAGTTGGTGCCGGTGGTCATCAGCGTCACGGCGTCCAGCGCGCTGCGTCCCAGGTGAGGAGAGTTGGCCGCATGCGCCGCCACGCCGTGAAAGCGCCAGGCGGCCTGAATATTCGCCAGCGTGCTGACGTTAAACATCCCGGCAAAGGCTTCCGGGTGCCAGGTGACGGCGGCATCGACGTCATCAAATAGCCCTTCGCGCACCATAAAGGTTTTCCCGGAGCCGCCTTCCTCACCGGGACAGCCGTAAAAACGCACCGTTCCGCTGCCGCCGTGCTGCTCCAGCCAGCTTTTCACCGCCACAGCGCCCGCAAGCGCCGCGGTGCCTAAGAGGTTATGCCCGCAGCCGTGGCCGTTAGCCCCCGGCGTGGCGGTTTGCGCGGTCGCGCAGTGTGCCTGCTGGCTTAACCCGGCCAGCGCGTCGTACTCGCCCAGCAGGGCGATAATCGGTTTTCCGCTGCCGAAGCTGGCGATAAAGGCATTTGGAATACCGCCTGCCTCGCGGGTCAGCGTGAAGCCTTCTGCTTCGAGTTCGCTGGCCAGTCGTTCGGCGGACCAGAACTCTTCAAAGCGGGTTTCGGGACGATCCCAGATCGCGTCGGCAATATCGGTTAACGTCCGACATCGCGTGTCGATCGCATCGGCAATAAAAGCGTAGTTCTCCTGCATTACACACCTCGCGTCCACGGGAAATTAAGCGCAGTTCGCGCCAGCGTTTCGATGGCGACAGGCATCACCTGCTCATCGAAGTCGAATTTTTCGTTGTGATGCCCGGCGCTCAAATCCGTGCCAAACACCATATAGGACGCCATGCCGCCGTTCTGCTGCACGCGGGCCATCATCAGCGTGGCGTCTTCGGAGCCCGCTGGCGCTTTCACCTTATCGATGGCGTGAACAACCCCGGAAACCTGGCTCGCCTGTTCGCGCAGATAATCAACCCAGGCCGGCGTCGGCGCGCTGGAGGTGGCTGCCCCCATCAGGCGCATCTCCGCGCTCACGCCGTAGAGCGCCGCCGCGCCGGTAATCACCGCCTGCGCGCGTTCAAAGACATACTGATTAATCGCTTCGCTTTCGCCGCGGGTTTCAACCTTCATCAGGGCATTCGCGGGGACCACGTTGCGCCCGCTGCCCGCCTGCATCACCCCGACGTTCACCCGGGATGCGCCGTCGCTGTGCGGGGCGATGCTGTGCAGGGCGAGGGCGGCCTGCGCGGCGGCGAGCAGGGCGTTACGACCGTCCTCCGGCTTACCGCCCGCGTGCGCGGCCACGCCGGTGAAGCTCACGTCGAATTTGGTGGTGGCCATAAAGTTATCGCTGCCGCAGATTACCGTCCCGGCAGGTACGCCGGTGCCAATATGGATAGCCGTGAAATGGTCCACGTCATCCAGCGCCCCGGCGGCAACCATGGCGCGCGCGCCGCGCGTTCCTTCTTCGGCAGGCTGGAAGATCAGCTTTATGGTGCCGTTGAGCCGGGCTTCATTCTGCTTAAGCACCTGTGCCAGCCCCAGACCAATCGTGGTGTGGCCGTCGTGCGCGCAGGCGTGCATCATGCCCGGATTGCAGGAGGCAAACCCGTCGCGGAACGGGCGATGGCTGTCGTCAAGCGCTTCGCTTAAATCAAGGGCGTCCATGTCGACGCGAAATGCCAGGGTTGGGCCCGGGCGGCCGGTATTCAGGGTGGCGACAATGCCGGTGAACCCGCCTTCAAAGGGCGCCAGCCATTTCTCAGGCGCGCCCTGCGCCCGCGCGCGGGCAAACTCTCGCGCCAGGGTTGTGTCATCGGGTAACCCCATCCGGCTTTCGGCATCGACCACGTCGCGGCCCATCGCCAGTGCGTAACCCAGCGAGTCCAGTATTTCCGCGACTTTCGCGGCGGTACGAAACTCTACCCAGCCGGATTCCGCAAAATGGTGAAAATCGCGACGCCACGCGCTCAGCTGCGGCGTTAACGTCTGGATGTACTGCGCCAGTGTGTCCATATCTGTTCCTGTCATCATTAAAATATGTGAACTGCTTCACGCTGTGATAGTTTTTACTTATCACTAACCGATTTTTCACAGTTTTAACCGTTCAGGAATTACCCTCGCACATCCCTTTCCATTAATGTAGATGACAGTTTCTTTACTCTGATAAACAACGGTTATCGGTCGGGCTATGACATTCCAGATTAAATTTCATCAAATCCGGGCGTTTGTTGAGGTTGCGCGTCAGGGCAGCATTCGCGGTGCCAGCAGGACGCTGAATCTTTCGCAACCGGCGCTGACCAAATCCATCAAAGAGCTGGAGGAGGGCATGGCGGCGCAGCTTTTCGTGCGCAGGAGTAAGGGCGTCGCGTTGACCGAATGCGGTGAGGGCTTTTACCAGCGCGCCCGGTTGATTCTGGAAGAGCTGCGTGCCGCGCAGGATGACATCCGTCAGCGGCAGGGTGAGCTGGCCGGGCAGATCAACATCGGAATGGGAGCCAGCGTTTCGCGCACGCTTATGCCCGCCGTTATCACACGCTTCCATGCGCAGCATCCGCAGGTCAAGGTGCGGATAATGGAAGGGCAGCTGGTGTCGATGATCAATGAATTACGCCAGGGCGAGCTGGACTTCACCATTAACACCTATTATCAGGGACCTTACGACCAGGAATTTACGTTTGAAAAACTCTTCGAGAAGCCGTTTGCGGTATTTTGTCGCGAAGGGCATCCGGCAACGGGGGCAACGTCGATTAATGAACTTCTGCATTATAACTGGACAATGCCGACGCCGCGGGGAAGTTATTATAAGCAGTTAGAAGAGGTATTTAGCCATCGCTCGCAAATACCGCGAATTGGTGTGGTCTGCGAAACATTTTCTTCCTGTATTAGCCTGGTCGCGCAAAGTGATTTTTTAAGCATATTGCCGCAGGAGTTAGGCTGTGACCCGCTTCTGGCGCACCGCCTGGTCATGCTGCCGGTTGTCGAATCGCTTCCCAAAGCAGCATATTATTTAATTCAGCGCCGTGATTCACGTCAGACGCCCCTTGCTGAATCATTAATTACGCAATTCAGGAGAGAAGCGAGGAAAATAATCGTGGCGTGAAAGTGAGATAATAAAAAAACAGGATCTGCCCGACATCAGACAGATCCTCCAGTACACACAGCAGTGCGTCCTTTCGCCAATCCTGAGTATTATATCCATGAAGCAGGTATATTTAGGTATAACACCTTTTTAGCAAAATGGAAGGGTATTGAGTGCTTGATTTTACGAAAATTTAACACAAATCACTTATTTCATTCTTGCTGAAATTTTAGTTAAGTCATATTTAACTTTATTTTATAAATACTATATATATTCATCAGGTTAATATTTGTTGCGCACGACGCCCGTAACGGTGATTGAGGCCTGTCTCAGGCGCAGGTATAGTACCGTCCTCAGTTGTAGCCGGAGGATATCCATGAACCCTGACGACAAATCCTTTTTTCTTGACGCCATGGAAGATGTCCAGCCGCTGAAGCGTGGCCCGGATATTCACTGGCAGCCCAGCCGCAATACGCGGACGCGCCAGGAGGTGGATAGTGAACAGCTGGATAACTTCCTGACGCTGGATTTTCTTGACCTGCTTCCCCTGGAAGAACCGCTGGCGTTCCAGCGCGAAGGGGTGCAGCAGGGTGTTATCGATAAGCTGCGCTCGGGTAAATATGCCCGCCAGGCCAGCTTAAACCTCCTGCGCCAGCCCGCCGAACGCTGCCGTCAGATGCTCTATTCTTTTATCCGCCAGGCCGGACGTGACGGGTTACGTAACCTGATTATCATTCACGGGAAAGGGCGGGAGCAGAACTCACATCCTAATGTGGTGCGCAGCTATCTGGCGCGCTGGTTAACCGAGTTCGAGGAAGTGCAGGCCTTCTGCGTGGCGCTGCCGCATCACGGCGGCAGCGGGGCATGCTACGTTTCACTGCGTAAATCCGATGAAGCAAAACAGGAGAACTGGGAGCGACACGCCAAGCGCAGCCGCTAGCGGGCGATATTCTCGCCCGCCTGAAACTCAGAAGGTTTCCCAGTTGCTGTCGGTGGCGGCGTTTGCGGTTGCCGGGCGCAACAGCTGGGGCGTTTTCACGCTGGCCGGGCGCGGGGCTACCGCTTTTTCTTTGCCGTTCAGACGAAACGCGGCTACCGCCTGGCGCAGCTGCTCGGACTGATCTTCCAGCGCCGCCGCCGCCGTGGCGGATTCCTGCACCAGCGCGGCGTTTTGTTGCGTCACGCTGTCCATCTGCGAAACGGCCAGGCTCACCTGCTCAATACCGCGGCTCTGCTCGTCAGAGGCAGAGGAAATCTCGCCCATGATATCGGTCACGCGGGTAACGGCGGCGACGATTTCCTTCATGGTGGTGCCCGCCTCGCTGACCTGCTCAGAACCGGTATTCACCCGGCTGACGGAGTTTTCGATAAGCCCTTTGATCTCTTTCGCCGCCTGCGCGCTGCGGCTCGCCAGGGTACGGACTTCACCTGCAACGACCGCAAAACCACGGCCCTGTTCCCCGGCGCGTGCCGCTTCCACCGCGGCGTTTAGCGCCAGAATATTGGTCTGGAACGCGATGCTGTCGATCACGCCGGTAATATGCGCAATTTGCTGCGAACTGTCGGCGATTTCGTTCATGGTGCGAACCACGTTATCCACGACGTGACCGCCGCGCGCGGCCGTTTCAGAGGCGTTTTTCGCCAGCAGCGTGGCCTGACGGGCGTTATCGGAGTTCTGCTTAACCGTCGCGGTCAGCTCTTCCATGCTGGCAGCGGTCTCTTCGAGCGAGGCGGCCTGCTGTTCGGTGCGAGCGGAAAGATCGTTGCTCCCTGCGGCAATTTCACCTGCGCCGGTGTAGATGGAATCCGTACTTCCCCGTACGGCGCTGACGGTGGTCACCAGCGACTGCTGCATCTCATGCAGGCCGGCGGCCAGCTGACCCATCTCATTGCGACCCGAGATAGCGATCTCCTGCGTCAGGTCGCCCCCTGCAATGGCGCGAATATGGTTCATAATGGAGTGGAGTGGTTTTAACAGCAGGTGCTGTAACCCCTGCCAGATGACCACCAGAACCGCGATCACGGCCAGCAGAATAGCCGCCAGCGTCCACTGCATCTGCGTGAAGCTGCTCTGGTTCTCTTCGGTTGCCGCCTTCAGCAGGGTATTGTTTTCGGCGCGCCAGCGGTTATAGACCGCTTCCATCTCGTCCTGTGCCTGCTGGGCGTCCAGATCGCCATAGGCCTGATAGTTGTCGGCGCGCAGATACTCAATTGATAAACGCATGACTTCGTGCATCTGGTTCCAGGATTTCTGCATCTCGTCGGTCAATGCCGCCTCCTGGCCCTTAACCTGCGGCAGTTTCTGCCACTCTTTGTTATAGGCTTCGGCTTTTGCCAGCGAGTCGCCTGCGGTGCCCAGCAGTTTATTGATCGCCGCAAGGGAAGCCGGGTCACGCTGGTTTTTCAGGTAGCGGATCGCCACGCGGGTGACGGTTACGCGCGTTTTCACCAGCGTGTTCACGCTGTCGCTCAGGCTTTCCTGCTGGGCGTTGAGCACGCCGGAATTCTGGAAGTTATGGCGATCGTTGCTGACGGCAGAGTAGAACAACCCTCCCGTGACAACTTGCAGCAGACAGAATATGGTGAGGGCAAAGATAATTCCGGTAATCACGTGCAGATTTTTCAGCATAGCGGTCGTCCGTTAGAAAGGATGCAGAGGTACACCAATACTATCGTCGTATAGAATTTAAACTTTAATTTAACTCGCGCTTAACTAAGGGCTCCGGTGAGGAACCTGTTGTAAATCCGGATCATTTTTATGAGGAAGGTCAACATGAGCAGCATTGATAAAAGCGGGACGTACGCGCTCGGGACGCGGACGGTTAATCGGCTGGGCTACGGTGCGATGCAGCTCGCCGGGCCGGGCGTCTTTGGCCCACCGAAGGATAAGCAGGCCGCGCTGGACGTGCTGCGCGAAGCGGTGACGGCGGGGGTGAACCATATTGATACCAGTGATTTTTATGGTCCTCATATCACCAACCAGCTGATCCGCGAGGCGCTTCATCCTTACCGGGACGATCTGACGATCGTCACCAAGATTGGTGCCCGTCGCAACGACAAAGGCGCCTGGCTGCCGGCCTTTTCCGCACAGGAACTGACGCAGGCGGTGCATGACAACCTGCGTAATCTGCAGCTGGACGTGCTGGACGTGGTGAATCTGCGGATCATGTTTAGCGCACACGGGCCTGCGGAAGGGTCGATTGCTGAACCGCTCTCCACCCTGGCAGAATTACAGCAGCAGGGGCTGGTGCGGCATATTGGCCTGAGCAACGTCACGGCCACCCAGGTTGCAGAAGCGCAGAAGATGGTGCCGGTGGTGTGCGTGCAGAACATGTACAACATTGTGAACCGGGGTGACGACGCGCTGGTGGATCTGCTCGCGCAGCAGGGGATCGCGTATGTACCGTTCTTCCCGCTGGGAGGCTTTACGCCGCTGCAATCTTCCGGGCTGAAGGCTGTCGCGGATTCACTGGGCGTCACGGCAATGCAGGTTGCGCTGGCATGGCTGCTGCAGCGTTCTCCGAATATTCTGCTGATCCCGGGCACCTCTTCCGTGGCGCATCTGCGGCAAAACCTCGCGGCGGGGGAACTGCAGCTGCCGCCTGACGCGCTGGAAACATTGAATACGCTGATGGACTGATCGTCACAGGCGCAAAGCCCGACATGCGCTTCCGGGCTTTGCGCGTTTTAAATCTTCTGACACTTCAACGCGTTTGGGTTCGCTTCCGGAAATGACCTTGATCCTTGTCCACAATCCGTAATACTGTATTTATATACAGTATTCGGCGAGAAAGGCATTATGGACACTCTCTTTTCTTATCAACCAAAACAAATCATTGAATTACCTTTGTTTTTAGAACGTGTTGCCTGTGGGTTCCCCAGCCCGGCGCAGGATTATGTGGAGGATCGTCTCGATCTTAACCGGCTGGCAGTAAGGCACCCCAGTGCGACCTATTTTATCAAGGTGAGTGGCGACTCCATGATTGGCGTGGGGATCGGCGATGGCGATCTGCTGGTGGTTGACCGCTCGTTAAATGCCGAACACGGAGATATCGTCGTGGCGTCGGTCGCCGGTGAGTTTACGGTGAAGGAGCTACAGACGCGCCCGGTTCTGAGGCTGTTGCCACATAATGTCCGCTATCAGCCGATTACCTTTCAGTCCGAAGAGGAGCTGCAGATCTTCGGCGTCGTCACCCACACGCTTAAAACGCATAAACATGTTCGCGCTGGTTGATGTGAACAGCTTCTACGCCTCCTGCGAGCGGGTCTTCCGCCCCGATCTGGAGGGGAAGCCCATCGTGGTGGTTTCCAATAACGACGGCTGCATTATTTCACTGTCGCGGGAGGCAAAGCAGTTCGGCATAAAAATGGGTGAGCCGTATTTTAAATTCAAAGAAAAGCTATATCCGTCAAAAATTTACGTCTTTAGCTCGAATTATGCGCTGTATGCCGATCTCAGCAGTCGGGTAATGCAGACGCTGACCGATCTCGCCCCGGCAATAGAGATTTACTCCATTGATGAGGCGTTCGTGAACGTTTCAGGGGTCAGTCACTGCCTGTCACTGGAAGCGTTTGGTCACCAGATGCGCTCGCAGGTCTTTAAAAATACGGGCTTAACCGTTGGCGTCGGTATTGCCCCGACCAAAACGCTGGCGAAGCTGGCCAACTATGCGGCGAAACGGTGGTCCGGCACCGGCGGCGTGGTCGATCTCTCAGGCCGCGAGCGGCAGCGTAAACTGCTGGAAAAGGTTCCGGTAGAGGAGGTGTGGGGGGTAGGCCGACGCATCACGAAAAAGCTCAACGCGATGGGGATCACCACGGCGCTGGAGCTGGCGGAGGCCTCCTCGTGGGTCATTCGCAAACATTTTAACGTGGTGCTGGAGCGTACGGCCCGCGAGCTTCGCGGTGAGCCCTGCCTTGACCTGGAGGAGTTCACCCCCACGAAGCAGCAAATTATCTGTAGCCGTTCGTTTGGACACCGTATTACGCAGTACGAGGAAATGCACCAGGCGATTTGCGCCTACGCGGAACGCGCCGCAGAGAAACTGCGCGGCGAGCATCAATACTGTCGTTTTATCAGCGTGTTTGTGCGCACCAGCCCGCATGCGGACAACGAAATTTATTACGGCAATCAGGCTTCGGTCACCCTGATGACGCCCACCAATGACTCGCGCGATATCATCCGCGCCGCCACGGAAGCGCTGGGGCGGATATGGCTCGACGGGTATCGCTATATGAAGGCCGGGGTCATGCTGGCGGACTTTTTCAGCAGCGGCGTCGCCCAGCTTAACCTGTTTGACGATAATCGCCTGCGCGCCAACAGCGCGGCGCTGATGGAAACGATCGACAGCCTGAATCATTCCGGCAAAGGGAAGATATGGTTTGCCGGGCAGGGTATTGAGAAACCGTGGGCGATGAAGCGGGAAATGTTGTCACCGGCCTATACAACGCGGTACGCCGATTTGCCGGTGGCGAGGTAGAGTATCGTTGCGTTATTTCTTTTGAATCAACCAGGTTGCCGCAGCCGCCAGCGCGCCGATCAGCGGCATTTCGCCCGCACCGGCCAGGAAGTTATGACGATCGATCTCACTATTTTTACGGATATCGGCAAGGCGAGTAAGCGCCTCTTTTTCATCCGCGGCGCCGATCTCCTCGAACTGTTTTTCGAACCCCTGGGCGATGAGCTGTTCAGCCGCATCGGTGTTTGCGCTTTCGAGTGCTATGAGGTTTGGGCCTTTTTGGAAAAAACAGTACTCCGGCATAAGAGCTCCAGAAAAAGGGGATACGGTAAAAATACTCTATTCCTGGCGGTTGAAAAATGCACGTAATTTACGGGGGGAATCATCAGCATTTCTTTAGTATTTCAGGCAGTAACTGCTCAATCACGCTGACGACCTTTCTGACGCGCTGCGGAATAAAGCGGGCATCAGGATAAACGGCAAAGAGGAAGCGATCGGGTAACCGCCAGTCGGGCAGCACCGGTACCAGCGTGCCCGCCTGCAGCGCTCTGGCCACGAGCGGTCGCTGCATGCCGCCGATACCCATGCCGGATTCCAGCGCCTGCAGCAGCGCGTCGCTGGTGTTGGCACGGAAAACGGTATTCACGTTGACCTCGACCGTTTCCTCGTCAGAAATCAGGCGCAGGGGGGCATCCAGCGGAATGCCGCTGAACCGCACGTGTGGGAGCGTCGCCAGCTCGCTGACGGCGTGTACCGCCTGAAAATCGGGAGCGGCAAACAGCGCGGCCTCAATACGCCCCAGCACGCGAGCCGCATGCGCCTGCGGAGGCTCGCTGCCCAGCCGTATCGCGATATCCACGCCCTCCGTCACCAGATCGGCAAGGCGGTCATCGAGAGAAATCATCAGCTGCAGTTCGGGATGCAGGCGCTGCAGCGCCAGCAGATGCGGTAAAAATATCTGGCCCAGGCCGCTCGGTAACTGGACATGGACCCGTCCCTGAACGCTATGATCGGCAGGATGTAAACGCCTCTCCGCTTCCCCCATGGCGTCCAGCACAAGCTGCATATCACGCCGGTAACGTTCACCCTGTTCGGTCAGCTTCATCGTACGCGTCGTTCGGTGCAGCAATACCACACCAAGCGCTTCCTCAAGCGCCGCGATCTGTTGACTGACGGCGGACTGCTTAATCCCGGTCTGACGGGCGGCCGCTGAGAACGAGCCTGCTTCAGCGACGCGTAGAAAGGTAGAAATGGCGGTGAACTTGTTATTCATTTAATGATTCTGCTTATAAGTGCCATCGATTTCAGGGAGTATTTGCAGAAAAAATAATATATCACACTGTGGCTGTCACCCTTTACGGAGAAACACCATGAGTAAGAGGCAGCAACACAACGTCGCCCTGGTCGCGGGCGCCAGCGGCATTGTCGGCAGGCAGCTGGTCAACACGCTCCTGAACCATCAGTGGGAGGTGATTGGCCTTAGCCGTCATGCCGGGTCGCATCCTGACGGCATTCCGATGGTCAAGGTCGATTTACTGGATGAACAGGACAGCGCCCGGGCGCTGCGCTCCCTGAACGGTGTCACCCACATCTTTTACAGCGCCTGGGCGAACGCGGCGAACTGGACGGACATGGTTGAGCCGAACGTCACCATGCTGCGCAATCTGGTCAGCACCCTCGAAACAGCGGCACCTTTGCAGACGATAAGCCTGATGCAGGGGTACAAGGTCTACGGCGCGCATCTGGGGCCGTTTAAAACCCCGGCACGGGAAAGCGATCCCGGCGTGCCGGGGGCCGAGTTTAACGCCGCACAGCTCACGTGGCTAAGCCAGTTTCAGCGGGGAAAACGCTGGCACTGGAATGCCATCAGGCCGGGCGTGGTGGGGAGCGCGGTGCCGGGCAATGCCATGAACCTTGCGCTGAGCATCGCCCTGTACGCCTCCCTGTGCAAGGCGTTGGGTTTACCGCTGCGTTTTCCCGGTTCGGAACAGACCTGGCACAGCATTGTTGACCATACCGACGCCGGGCTGCTGGCCGAGGCAACGCTGTGGGCCGCCGCGTCGCCTGCGGCACAGAATCAGGCCTTCAACGTAAACAATGGCGATATCTGGCGCTGGAGCGAGCTGTGGCCGCGCATCGCACGCTGGTTTGAACTGGACTCTGCGCCGCCGGTGAGGCTGTCATTTCATCAGCTGTTTAACGACTATCGCAGCGTATGGCGCGAACTTGCCGAAGAGCGGCTGGTGGAAGCGGATATTCTGCAGCTGAGCGACGGGCGGTTTGCCGATTTTGTCTTTAGCTGGGATTACGACATGTTCGGTGACGGGAGCAAGCTGCGCAGGGCGGGTTTTACGCAAATGCAGGCGACCGATGAGATGTTTTTCCGCCTGTTTGCGCAGCTGAGAGCCGCGCGGATTATTCCCTGAGAACACAGGGCGTCCTGATAACCGTCAGGACGCCAGGGGCTTACTCAACCGCTAACATATTGACGATCTCGGCCACGCTTTTCACGCTGTGGATGTTCCCAATCCCTGTGCCGAGCGCGATATAGCCTTCATCGGTGTTATCTTCCAGCATGCCCAGGCGCAGGCCCCGTAATCCTCCCATCGCCTTGCCCAGCGCTTCGTTGCTTGCGCCTGCTTTATCCATCGCCGCCAGTTTTTCCGCCAGCTTTCCGGGTAGAGAGCGGTAGTAATGGGGCACGGTCCGGAAAAGCAGCAGGTCCAGGCCGTTGGCGGCAACAATTTTCTCTTTGACTCCCTGCGGCACGCGGCTTTCTTCGGTGCTGATAAAGACCGAACCGGCAAACACGCCTTCAGCGCCTAACGCATGAGCCGCTCTGGCGGTGCGATTATCGGTAATGCCGCCCGCGGCCATCACCGGGATATGCTTCACGGCATCGGCAATCAGCGGCACGATGGAAAAGGTGCCAAGCACCGTTGCGGGCAATGTTCCGCCCTCGTCAAAACCGGTGGCGACGATAATGTCTGCCCCCATTTCTTCTGCGAGACGGGTGTTTTCCGGCGTTGGGTTGATGTCGCGGTAGATAATGGCAATACCCGCCTCTTTTAACTCACTAAACAGCGCGGGAATAATGCTGCCTTCCCCATAGCCCGTATACACCACGACTCTGACGCCTTCCTCTTTTACCACCTGAAGAATAGGCCCTGTCCAGACGTCATTAACGGCGGTAGGGATCAGGTTCACACCAAACGGTTTTTCGGTCAGCCGTTTGGTTTTACGAATTTCTTCCCGCATTTTTTCGGCGGTCTCTTCCGGCGTGGAGACCGCGGTATCGGCGGTTAACCCAGCGTTGGGCCCCAGCACGCCGAGCCCTCCGGCATTGCTGACCGCAGCGACCAGGCGGGCGTCAGTAAGCCAGGACAATGGCCCCTGAATAACAGGTTTTTCGATACCCAGGACCTGACAAATACGGTTATTTTTCATAGCAGACTCTCCCTTACGTTTGAATGGGGAAGAGTGTAGGGCGCAGTATTGTTAGGAAAAATAGCCAAAAATATTCATCACTGTTATAAGATTAATAACAATAACTTTATCCTGCTCGCGGCAAAAACATCCCTTATGCAAATAAACCTCTTTGAATCTATTCGGATTTTTATTGAAATTGTCGAGTCAGGCAGTCTTACCCAGGCGGCGGAGAATCTGCAGGTCCATCGCCCGGCGGTCACCAAAGCGCTGCAGCTTCTTGAGCAACACAGCGGCACGCGGCTCCTGCAGCGCACCACGCGTCGGATTAGCCTGACGCCGGATGGAGAAGCCTTTTATCGCCGGAGTAAGCCTCTGCTGGCGCAGGCGGACGAATTACTGGAGTCGTTTGGTACGGATCGGGCAATACATGGCCAGCTTAGAGTCGATATGCCGGTCTCGTTTGCAACGCTGCGGGTGATACCCAATCTGCCTGACTTTTATCGTCAGCATCCCGGGATCGACATCATTCTGAGCAGCTCTGACCGCCGTCGGGATATGCTGCGGGATGGACTGGACTGCGTGCTGCGGGTGGGTGAGCTGGAGGACGGCGATTATATTGCGCGTAAAATCGGGAAAATCAAAATCACGACCTGCGCCAGCCCGGCCTGGCTGGCAAAACACGGTGTGCCAGAAACGCCGGATGATTTACGCAAGCATCAGGCCATCAACTGGATTAACACCAGCAGCAGACACATTCATCCGTGGACGTTTACCACGCCAGAAGGCGTCGCGGAGATTACCCTGCCCGGTAAGCTTGTCGTGGATAACTCCGAGGCCTACATCGCGGCAGGCATGGCCGGGCTGGGGTTAATGCAGGGGATGAATCTTTTTCTCCAGCCTTACATAGACCGCGGTCTTCTGGTTGAAGTCTTGCCAGGCTATCGCTCGCCGGACCGCAAGCTGTCACTGCTCTATCCACACCGTCACCTCTCCCGCAAGGTGCGGGTTTTTACCGAGTGGCTGGAGAGTCTTGTGTGAAAACGGCCAGCTCGTGGCACAGCGCACCAATTTGTTCCACGGCGTTCAGCAGGCGGGGCGTGGGTTCGTTTGCGCAGTTCAGCCGCAGAAAGTGCGTTAATTCGGCGGCAGGGGAAAACAGGGGACCGGGGCTGACGCCTATACCCAGCGCCAGCGCGCGACGATGCACCTCCAGCGCGTTGACCTGCTGAGGCAGTTCTACCCACAGCAGGAAACCGGCAGCGGGCACGTTAACGCATGTACCGGGTGGAAAGCTCGCCTTGACCTGTGCCACGACGCCGCGAACGCCCTCTGCTATCCGGCGCTTCAGCCGCCGCAGGTGACGATCGTAGTCGCCGCTCGCCAGGACGTCGCTCGTCGCCGCTTCCAGCAGCGGCGCACCGGCCCAGTCTCCGGCCATGCGGGCCTGCAAGACCTGCGGGGAGTAGCGTCCGGCGGCAATCCAGCCGATTCGCCATCCCGGCGCAAGCGTTTTAGACAGGGAGCTGCAGTAGATCACATTTCCGCTCTGGTCGAATGCCTTGCAGGCCGGAGGGCGTTGCCCCTCGCCGACCAGGTCACCGTAAACGTCGTCCTCAATCAGAGGAATACCGGCTTCTTCAAGCAGAGAAACCAGTTCCTGCTTGCGCGCGACGGGCATGCTGGCACCCAACGGGTTTTGCACGGTGGGCGAGGCCAGAACGGCCGCGGGGCGGTGGCAGCGGATGGCGTCCGCCAGCGGTTCCAGCAGCAGGCCTTCCACAGGGTCGGTGGGGATCGCTAAAGCCTTCAGGCCTAAATCCTCCAGCAGCAGGAGCGTGCCAAAGTAGGCGGGCTGCTCAATCGCCACCACATCTCCCGGCTGGCATACGGCCCGAAGGGCCAGGCGCAGCGCCTGCGTCGCGCCTGCGGTAATAATGAGATCGTCCGCGCTGAAACGGGCTCCCCACTGCGCAGAGCGCGCGGCAATTTTACTTCGCAAATCCCGCCTTCCCGGAGGCAGGCTGTAGCTCTGTCCATGTGCGTCCAGACGACGGCCCGCAGAGTGTAACGCCCGCTGCAGCGCATCTCCCGGCAGCCACGCGGGATCGGGCAGGGCGGCGCCCAGCGGGATCAGCCGGGCTTCTGCACTGCTGAACAGCGACCGGGCCACGGCGGACATCGTGACGGGGACCGGGCCGGGTGGGGAACGCGCGGGCTCCACGCGCGGAGGGAGGCTGGTCTGGCGGATGTAATAGCCTGAACGCGGACGCGCAACGATCAGCCCTTCAGCCTCAAGGCAGCGAAGGGCCTCCAGCGCCGTCGGAAGGCTAACGCGCTCGCGTTCGGCCAGTTTGCGCGCGGAGATCATCCTGTCACCGGCGCGCAGCGCGCCGGACGTAATGGTAAGACGCAGCATATCCGCAATACGGCGATAGTGAGGAGAGGAGTGGTACGGCGCAGACATGGATAACTGTTCAGGCTAATTTTCGATGAAACTGACTATACAGCCAATGATGTGTGCCATCTATAGTGTCCGGCATGTTCAGGACAAGGAGGCATTATGCACAGCGATAATTTCAACATTTCCACCTATTTCAAGCGCATAAACTACACCGGACCGGCGGCTGCCGATACGGCCACCCTGCATGCGCTGATGCGCCATCAGCTCTTTTCCGTTCCCTTCGAAAATCTGGACGTGCAGGCGGGCAAAATTGTCTCGCTGGCGCCAGACGAGATTGCCGATAAGGTGTTAAAGAAAGGGCGCGGCGGCTACTGCTATGAGGTAAACGGGCTTTTTGCGATGGCGCTGGAGGCGTTAGGGATACCTTACCGTTTTGTGGCGGCGCGCCCGATGTTCTACCCCGCGCGGCGGCCGAAAACCCATATGGCGCTCATCGCCGAGGTGGAGAGCCGCCAGTGGCTTTGCGATCTCGGGTTCGGCAGCTACGGCATCCGCGCGCCAATGGCGCTGGACACGCTTGACGTGGAAATCACCCAGGATTTCGACACGTTTCGCCTGAGCCGCAGCGCGGAGGGAGAGTATTTGCTTGAGGCGAAGGTTGAGGGAGAGTGGGCCCGGCAGTACGGCTTTGATCTCACCCCTCAGGAATGGATTGACTTCGTTCCGGCCAACTACCTTAACTCCACGCACCCGGATGCCATCTTTGTGCAGAAGCGGGTGGTGGTGCAGCACAGCCCGGAGGGACGCCAGATTTTACTGGGCGATATGCTGAAAACCATTACGGCGAACGGCACTGAAACGCGGAAACTGGCGGAGGATGAAATCCGCCATGTCCTGAAAGACCGTTTTGCGCTAACCGCTGCGTAATCTGCCGGTGAACGGTAGGGCCTCAGCGCGGTCCGTCTTCTGCGGCTTTGCGCTGAGCTCCCCGCTGTAACAGCAGGCTAAACGACGCGGGTAACACGGTCAGCGTCACCAGCGTCGCAGCCAGCAGCCCGCCGATAATGGCATAGGCCATTGGGCCCCAGAAAACCTGATGAGAGATCGGGATCATGCCCAGAATGGCGGCGCAGGCGGTCAGCCAGATGGGTCTGGCCCTGTGCTCCGCTGCCGCCATAATCGCGGCATCATTTGCCATCCCCTGGGCAAGATTGCTGTCAACCTCGCTAATCAATATTACCGCGTTACGCACGATCATCCCCGCCAGGGCGATAACGCCCAGCAGCGCAACAAACCCCATCGGCGTTCCGCCGGGCAGCATAGCCAGCACGATCCCCGGTAAACCAAACGGGGCCATCAGGAGTGCCAGCAGCATCCGGGAATATCGCCGCAGCTGAAGCATCAGCAGCAACAGCATGATGACCAGCGTTACCGGAAGAACGGTAAAGACGGAGCTGTTCCCCTTATCCGATTCGGCAACCGCGCCGCCTTCTTCAATGCTGTAACCTGCGGGCAGGCTCGCGCGCAGTTTATCCACCGTCGGACGCAGCGCGGCGGATACCGCTTCAGCCTTCAGCCCCGGGGCAAGGTCGGTTTGCACCGTGATAAAGGGCACGCGCTGGCGGCGCCAGATGACCGGATCGTCCACGCCCCAGACCGGCGTCGCGACGGCGCTGAGCGGAATTTTTTTACCGTCATTCCCCTGAATCGTGAGCGAGGAGAGGGTGGCGGTGCTGTGGCGCGCGCTGTCCTCGGCCCGCAGCACCACGTCGACAAGGCGGTCATTATCCCTGACCGAGGTGACGACGCTGCCGGACCAGACGGTATTCAGCGTGCGGGCGAGGCTTTCGGACGATATTCCCGCCGCCCTGGCCGCCGTCTGATTTACCTCAAGGGTAATGACTCTCTCCGGCTCTCCGGCCGTCTGGTTAACGTCGCGTGAGAACGAAGACCGGCCAATCGCGTCCGTGAGACGGTTCGCAAACGCCCGGACCTGCAGATAATCCGGCCCGCTCACCCGGTATTTGATGGGCCAGCCGACGGGAGGCCCCAGCTCAAGGGGCGACACGCGGGTGATGATGTCGCTAAATTGCGTCGCCAGGATCGTGTTGAGCTGTGCGTGCAGACGATCCCGCGCCGCAAGATCCTTCGCGACCACAACCATCTGGGCGATATTTTCATTTTCCAGCAGCACGTCCATCGGCAGGTAAAAACGGATGGCGCCTGAGCCAACGTACGTCGAAAAGCGATCGATATTGCTGTTGTCGGCCAGCGCCTTTTCCAGCTTTTCCACCTCTCTGAGCGTTTCCGGCTGCGACGCGTTGGCCGGAAGCGTCAGGCTGACCAGCAGCTCGGGCCGGTCCGAGGCGGGGAAAAACTCGCCCTGCATAAACGTCGTGCCGTACGCTGACAGCCCCAGCGCGGAAAGGGCGAGCAGCACGGTAGCGACTCGGTGACGCAATGCCAGGCGTAAAAGCCGTCCGTACCCGCGCGCGATCCTTCCGGGTTCTGCCGCGTGATGTCTGATTGTTTCCGGCAGCAGCCACGTACCCGTTAGCGGCGAAAACAAGATCGCGACAACCCAGGAGCAGAGCAGGGCAATGAGCACCACCGCAAAGAGGGAAAAACAGTATTCCCCGGCGCTGGAGGCCGCAAAACCAACGGGAATAAAACCGGCAATCATTACCAGAGTCCCGGTGAGCATCGGGAAGGCCGTCGTTTTGAATGCATAGGTGGCCGCGTGCCGACGGGAATCCCCCGCTTCCAGCCGGGAAACCATCGTTTCGACGGCGATCATGGCGTCATCCACCAGCAGGCCCAGGGCGATGATCAGCGCCCCGAGCGAGATACGCTGAAGGCCAATACCTGCGAGCATCATGCCGGCAAACGTCATGGCGAGCACCAGCGGAATGGCCGTCGCCACCACCAGTCCGGCCCGTAAACCCAGCGAGACAAATGAAACCGCCAGCACGATAACAACGGCTTCGATAAGCACCCGGATAAACCCGCTTACCGCGTCACTCACCACCGCGGACTGATCGGAGACTTTCACCATCTCGATACCGTGCGGCAGCCCGGCGCTGAGGGCCGCCATTTTTGCGTTCAGCGCAGCGCCGAAACGCAGCATGTTGCCCGTTGGCGCCATCGACACCGCCAGCCCGATAGCCGGCTTGCCGTTCACCCGGTAGGCCGGAGCCGGTGGCTCGGCGATTTCACGGGTTACGGTGGCAATATCGGTCAGCGGAATATAGCGATTGTTAACGTGCAGCGTGACGGCGCGTAAGCTCTCTTCGGTGGTGAGCGCTCCGCTGACCTTTATCGCCATGTTCTCCTGCCCGGTTCGCATAACGCCAGCCGGGACAACCGCGTTTTGCGCCCGGAGGGCGTCAGCAACTTCCTGAATATCGAGCCCCATACCGGCCAGGCGTGCCGGAGAAAAGGCGAGAACCCACTGCTCCTGCTGTTCGCCCAGCAGGGTGGTCTTACCCATATCCGGCAGGGACATGAGCTCGCGACGTATTGTCTCTACGCGATCCCGCACCTCCCGCAGGGTAAAACCGTCGGGAATAAAGGCATAAATAGTGCCGAACGTGTCGTCAAACTCGTCGTCCACGGCAGGCCCCTGCACCCCGTCAGGCAGGGACGGCGCGATGTCCTGCATTTTTTTGCGAACCTGATACCAGATATCGGGCACGCGTTGCGGGGGCGTATCGTCACGGAGGTTGACGTGGATAACGGTGCGCCCGGCACGGGTTTCACTTTCGAGATAGTCCAGCCAGGGCGTTTCCTGCAGCTTTTTTTCAAGCGTATCGGTCAGCAGGCGGGTGGTATCCGTCACGGAGGCTCCCGGCCACTGCGCGGAGACGACGGCCGTTTTAATGGTGAACGCCGGATCTTCATTACGCGGCAGCTTCTCATAGCAGAACACGCCCATCGCAAGCACCAGCAGCATGAAAAAGCTGACCATCTGCTGGTTCTTAAGCGCCCAGGCGGAGAGGTTAAATTTGGCTTCCGCTCCGGTACTCATGGCTGAACCTCCCCTGGCACCACCGGCTCGCCGGATCGTAATGTGCTCACGCCCGCCGTAATCACCCTGTCGCCGGGCTCAAGGCCGGAGGCAATCATGACGGAGGTGGCCGTATAGCTCGCGGGCACTACCGCGCGCAGCTGCGCCCGCGACTGTGAAGCGATCACAAAAACGGCCGGTTTGTCGCCGACGCGGGTCAGCGCCGACGCGGGAAGGGTGTACCCGTGCGGGGATGACGATGGCAACGTAACGGTGACACTGGCGCCCAGCGCCATAGCCTCCGGCGGGTTTTGCAGGGTGGCTCTGACGCGCCACGTGCGGGTCTGAGGATCGGCCTGCGGGGTAATATCCCGCAGTACGGCAGAGGCCTGTACCGACGGGTCGCTGAGGAGGGAAACCCGCAAAACCGCCTTATCCAGAGGTGGGATCGCATCGGGCGTGGCAATATCAAACGCCACGTCACGACCTTCTCCGGTCGCCAGCGTCAGCACGGACTGGCCGTCGCTGACAACCTGCCCCGCTGAGGCATTCACGGCCGTGATGACGCCCGCTTGCGGGGCGATCAGGCGCGTCCAGCCGAGGCTTTCGCGAGCATTTCGCCACGCGGCCTCGCTGCTTTTTAAGCGCGCGCGGGCGACAAGCCAGTCCGCACGGGCGCTGTCGAGCTGCGTGCGGGCGATAGCACCCGTTGGCATGAGCTTTTGCATTCGACTAACGTTAAGCGCGGCGACCTGGGCAGAGGCTTTGGCGCTTTCATAGTCGGCCGCGGCGCCGTCGAGCTGGTTTTGCCCGGTCGTATTATCAAGCGTGGCCAGCAGCTGTCCGGCAGTGACCCGGTCGCCAATATCAACGCTGCGCGTCAGTACCCGGCCTCCGGTACGAAAGCTCAGGGTCGTTTCATCGTGGGCATGGATCTCACCGGTTCTTTCCAGCGCGGGAAGGGTTTGGGCGGTGCCAACGACGACGTAGCGTACCTTACGCACTGGGTCAGGTTTGTTTTCGTGTTTATCACCGCAGCCGGTCAGCGGAAAAATCGCCAGCGCAAGCAGGGCCAGGGGAAGAAAATGCAGCCAGGAAAGGGTGCGCGCCACGCCGTACAAATGATGCAGGCAGTGGCGGAGGGAGAGAAAAAATTCGTCTGACATAACGCCGCTCCATAAAGTGAATGGCGTTATTAAATGCGCGGCACGTCGAGAAAGATTCGATGTTCTGTCAAGGCTGTATCAAGAGTGGAAATTTTCATTACCGGACGGGTGCCAGGGCAATACGATGCGTACGGCGAGGCCGCCGGTTTCGGGTAATGACGCGCTAATCTCACCCCCATGCGCCTCGCAAATTGCCCGGGCGATGGACAATCCGAGGCCGCTACCGCCGGAATGCCGCGCGCGGGACTGCTCCTCGCGGCTAAAGCGTTTAAACATTTCCGGTAAAAACTGGGGCGAAACGCCCGGCCCGTCATCGGTGAATTCGAGGATGTAACGCCCGCTGGCGTAACGCAGCGTCACCTCAAGATGTCCGCCCTCGCGCCCGTAGCGTAGCGCATTTTCCATGAGGATAGTAAATACCTGCCCCATGCGGAAAGCATCGCCTCTGAACGGGCACGTACGCGGGTTACGCAGCGTAATCGTAAAATGATGCGCTTCGGCCTGCGGCATAATCCAGGCCGCCCGCTCCTGAATAAGCTCATCCAGAGAAAAGGCCTGCTCTTCCAGCACCAGATTTCCCGCGTCCGCTAACGAGAGAAGGTGAAGCTCATCGGTCAGGCGATTAAGATGCTGAAGCTGTTTCATCACCATGCCCAGCTGTGCCGGGCTGGCATCAAACACGCCGTCCAACATGCCCTGCAGACGACCAATGGCGGCCGTCAGGGGCGAGCGCAGCTCGTGCGCCATCGCGACGTGCGAGGCGCGGAGCTCTTTTTCATAGCGGGCGAGTTGCCCCGTCATGGAGTTAAAGTCGTTTGCAAAGCTGACCATTTCCGCTGGCGCATCCTTGACGAGTTCAGCCTGACGGCCAAACTGCCCTTCGGCGACATCCTTTGCCGCATCGCGAAGGCGGCTGAACTGCAGCGCCAACGGCCGGGCGTGTTTGAGCCCCATCACCACGATAAAAGGGATCATCACCAGCACCAGCAGGGCCACCGTAACCCAGTCCGCAGAGGCGATGGATGGCGTGGAATAACTCAGCCCCCACCAGGTATCCACAATCGAGTGGAAGCGGGCCGGATCGGCCTGTGGGTTCTGGCTGAGCGTCAGAAATTCCTGCCGGACCGCCGGTGGCATCCTGCCCATGATCCAGTAGTTCTGGACCGCATAGCGCAGCCACATGCAGGTGGCAATGACGATCACGCTGCCGATAGCCAGCGCCAGGATGCGCGCGCAAATCCAGCGCCACAGAGAGGAGTGCCGGTTTTTTATCATGGCTGTCTGAACCTGTAACCCACGCCGCGAACGTTGATCAGCACGCCGGAGATGCCCGCCGCTTCGAGTTTTTTACGCAGGTTATAAATATGGGTGTCCACCACGCGCTCCAGCGCCTCGCTTTCCGGCAGACAGTGTTCCAGCAGGTACTGACGGGAAAAGGGGCGTGCGGGAGAGCGCAGCAGCGTTGCCAGAAGCGAGAATTCCGTTGGCGTAAGATCGAGCATCACGGGCGCGTCGTCGCCGTTATCCACGCTCGCCACAATGGCGGCGACATCCACCGCCAGCGTTTGCCAGCGAAGGATCTCGTCGTCTGTCTCTTTTTTACTGCTGCGCCGCAGCACCGCCTGTACGCGAGCCACCACTTCGCCCGGATGATAAGGCTTCACAACGTAATCATCGGCACCGTAACGCAGGGCGCCAATGCGATCGGGAGTATCCCCCATGGCCGTAACCATAATCACCGGCACATCGCTTTTACGACGCAGGCCAGCCAGCACTTCGGTGCCGTTAAGCCCCGGCAGCATCACGTCCAGCAGAATGAGGTCTGGCTTCCACCGCTGTGCCATATCCAGCCCGGAATGACCGTCCCCGGTAATGGTCACGTCGTAATTTTCCCGCCGTAAATAGGCTTCGAGCACGCCAGCCGCATCGGCGTCATCTTCAATAATCAGCACTCTTCTGGACAACATCCGTTCACCTTGACCATTTCTTAACACTATCCCGACGATTCATTGATTCAGCCAAATCATACTGCGCCAACATTGTGTGGCCGTCCTGTATCAGGAGACGCCAGCGTCTGTATGGAGAGCAGTATGATAGCGATAAAAAAAGTCCTGTATATGTCCGTCCCGTTTCTGATGGCCGTGGCTTCCGGCGCGCAGGCGGATGATGGCACCGCTTCCGATTCCCTAACCGTCGGGCTGGGAGGGCAATACGCCCCGCGTTACTCAGGCTCAGACAAGCAGGTGTGGCAGGTGGTTCCTGTGCTGCAGGGACGCAAAGGCGCTTTCTTCGTTGATGCGCAAAAAGGGGTGGGGTATGACCTGCAAAACGACAGCGGCTGGTATTTCGAACACACGCTGGGCTACGACTTCGGAAGGGCTGATAAAAATTCTGGCTGGCGTGAGGGTGCAAACAACCTGAAAGGGATGGGGGACATTGATGCCACCCTGAATACCGGCCTTGCCGTCGGCTGGGAGGCCGCGGCATGGCTGAGTATGGAAGGCAAAGCGACGCTGCCGTTAACCGACAGCCAGGGGGCAAGCTATCAGGCCTCCGTTACGCTGATCCCGGTACAAAATAACCAGGACACGATCGCCTTGCAGTCTGCGGCCCTGTTTGGCGACAGCCGTTACCTGAATACCTGGTATGGGGTCAGCGAGCAGCAGAGCCGCCGCACCGGCTATCGCCGCTATGCTGCGCCGGGTGGATTTTACGGCGTCGACACCAGCCTGACCTGGAGCCATCAGTTCGATGCC
Organism: Enterobacter sp. N18-03635; assembly: GCF_004006055.1. Taxonomy (NCBI): domain Bacteria; kingdom Pseudomonadati; phylum Pseudomonadota; class Gammaproteobacteria; order Enterobacterales; family Enterobacteriaceae; genus Enterobacter; species Enterobacter sp. N18-03635. The sequence continues at coordinate 1,988,227 of NZ_CP034769.1, forward strand.
CACTGGGGGACGGTCCTGAGCGCGGACTATACCTGGCTTGGCGACCATGCAAATGACAGCCCGATAGTGCTGCGGCGTAATGAGGGGTCTGCAACCGCCGCTATCACCTGGACATTCTAAATTCGTGGATCACGATGTGAGCGAGAGGGAGAGGATTACTTCTTCTTATCCATCATCGCCTTTAAATCGGCAAACGGGTTAAACGTGGCGACGCCCACGTCTTTTTGCGCGTCTTCCCCGGCGACCACGGTGGTGCCGTACCGATCCGCTTCGGTGTATTTCGAATGCTCGTGATCGTGGCAAAACAGGCACAACAGCTCCCAGTTGCTGCCATCTTCCGGGTTGTTGGTATGGTCGTGATCGATATGGTGAACCGTGAGTTCGCGAAGATTGGAATAGACAAACTCGCGCGAGCAGCGTCCACACACCCATGGATAGATTTTTAATGCTTTTTCGCGATAGCCGCTTTCCAGCCGCGCGTAGTTTTTGGGGATCAAAGCCATTGCCGGTTTTACCTGCCATGAAAAGAGTGGGGAAGATTATATCCCATTATGGGGCGGAATGAAGAACCGCGCTATTCTGTCAATTTATTTGATGCTTTCCGTTAAATAAACGGCATTTATTCTTATCGGGTAATGCGTAAAGTGGACAGAACGCAACGTATTATCAGGAAAAATGGTTATGAAAAAGATCGGATTTTTATCCTTTGGTCACTGGACGCCTTCGCCACAGTCGGGCACGCGCTCGGCGGCAGACACGCTGCTGCAGTCCATTGATTTAGCCGTGGCGGCTGAGGAGCTGGGGGCAGACGGCGCCTATTTCCGCGTGCACCACTTCGCCCGACAGCTTAGCTCGCCGTTCCCTCTGCTGGCCGCTATTGGTGCAAAAACGAAAACCATCGAAATCGGCACCGGCGTGATCGACATGCGTTACGAAAACCCGATGTACATGGCCGAGGATGCGGGCGCGGCGGATTTGATTTCCGGTGGTCGCCTGCAGCTCGGCATCAGCCGCGGCTCCCCGGAGCAGGTTATTGATGGCTGGCGTCATTTCGGCTATGTCCCGCAGGAAGGGGAAAACGAGTCGGACATGGCGCGCCGTCATACCGAGGTGCTGCTTGAGGTGCTGCGTGGGGAAGGGTTTGCCAAACCGAACCCACAGCCAATGTTCCCTAATCCGCCGGGGCTGCTGCGCCTGGAGCCGTATTCTGAAGGGCTGCGCGAGCGTATCTGGTGGGGCGCCGGTTCCAATGCGACGGCCGTGTGGGCGGCAAAACTGGGCATGAACCTGCAAAGTTCAACCCTGAAGGACGATGAAACCGGTGAGCCGTTCCATATTCAGCAGGCAAAACAGATCCGCGCGTACCGTCAGGCCTGGAAAGGGGCGGGGCATACGCGTGAGCCGCGGGTGTCGGTCAGCCGCAGTATTTTTGCGCTGATGGACGACCGTGACCGGATGTATTTCGGGGCCAGCCGCAACGACAGCGATAGCGTGGGTTATCTTGATGAGAAAACGCGCGCCATCTTCGGGCGCAGCTATGCCGCGGAGCCGGACAAGCTGGTTGAACAGCTGAAAAAAGACGAGGCGATTGCCGAGGCGGACACGCTCTTACTGACCGTACCGAACCAGCTGGGTGTGGATTATAATGCGCACGTGATTGAGTCTATTCTCAAGCATGTCGCACCGGCAATGGGCTGGCGCGAGTAGTTCCGCTATCAGCCTTGAGATCGTAATGGAAAATCTGGCCCTCTGGTATCGCCGTTTTGGCGAGCCAGAAACCGTTCTGCAACCTGAAACCGCGCCCCCGGGCGCGCTTGCGCCGGGACAGCTCCGCGTGCGGATGCTGTTTTCTCCGGTGAACGCGTCCGATCTTATTCCCATCACCGGCGCCTATCGCCACCGAACCCCGTTACCGGCGATCGCGGGGTATGAAGGTGTTGGGGTTGTCATCGAGGCTCCCGCCTCGTTTAAGCACCTGGTGGGTCAGCGCGTCCTGCCGCTGCGCGGTCAGGGAACCTGGCAGCGCTATGTTGATTGCCCGGCAGAGTATGCGATACCCGTTCCGGACACCGTCGACGCACAGCTGGCCGCGCGGGCCTATATCAACCCGCTGGCGGCGCAGATGATGCTGACCCGCTACCCGCCTCGTGGAAAGCGGGTCTTGCTCACGGCTGCCGGATCGGATTGCGCCATTCTGCTGGGGCAGTGGGCGCGTCAGGCGGGGGCGGAAGCGGTGTACGGCATTCACCGTTCTGCCGTGCATGCTGAACGGCTGGAGGCGATGGGCATCACGCCTGTCGCGCAGCATGACGCAAACAGAATCGGCATCGTCGCCGCCCGTAGCGATATCGTCTACGATGCCACCGGCGGACCGCTTGCGGAAGCGATCCTCAGCGTGATGCCCGAGCAGGGCATGTTTGTCTGCTACGGGCTGCTCTCCGGGCAAGCCTTCACACAGCGGCGGCCTGCGCCGCGCGTGGCGTGGTTCCATATCCGAAACGGTCTGGATGCGCTCGGCGTTGAGGCGTGGCGCGCGGAGTTCGAGCGCATCTGGCTGACATTGCCCGACAGTGAGTACAGCGACGTTACGGTATACCCGCTGGCGGATTGGCAGAGGGCGCTCAGCGCTTATCGTGAAGGTGGAAGGACCCGCAAGCCCCTCCTGTCGATGGAGGACTGAGCGCTATTTATGGCTCATATCGCTCAGCAGCACGGCGATACTTTGCCCGCCGGCCGTCTGTTCCAGACCAATCTTGACGATGATGGTGAGTGGAACGGAGAGCAGCATCCCAACTGGCCCGAGCAGCCAGCCCCAGAATATCAGGGACAAAAAGACCACCAGCGTGGAGAGCCCCAGGCCGCGACCCATCATGCGTGGCTCAAGAATGTTACCGAACACAAGATTGATGACCAGGTATCCGGCAAGCAGGATCAGCGCGTCATAAAGCCCGCTGAAAACCAGCACCTGGAGGATAGGGGGGATCGCCGCCAGCACGGAGCCAATGTTGGGAATGTAGTTGAGCGCAAACGCCAGCAACCCCCAGACAAATGCAAAGCGAACGTCCAGCGCCAGAAGCATCAACCAGACGACAACGCCCGTCACCAGGCTAATGGCGGTTTTCAGCACCAGATAGCGGGAAACGCTGTCCAGCGCGCGTTGAATCGCCCCCATTCCTTCGACCGGACGGACCATCATCTGCTGCAGCTTTGCTGGCAGCTGCGGCACCTCCAGCAGCATGAAAACCACCGTTAAAAACAGCAGGAAAATGGAGGTCATGGCATTGGAAAGCTGCGCCAGCAGGCTGGTGACGATCGTCATCGCCGCGTTGGGGTCGATATATTTCAGCAGTTCTTCCACCGAGACTTCGATACCCGCCCGCTGCAGCCAGGGCTCCAGCTGCAGCAGGGGGATAGCCAGCGAAGAGCGGTATTTTGGCAGCGTTCGCGCCAGTTCATTGAGCGAGGTACCCAGATAAGCCACCAGCAGTACCATCGCCACAATAATGATGCTGATAAGCAGCGTGATGGCCAGCACGCGCGGAATGCGTAGCCGCGTCATGCGCTGCACCAGCGGGTTGAGGATCACCGCAATAAACAGGGCCAGAATAAAGGGCACAATAATGTCGGCGGCGAAGCGCACGCCTGTCAATATGATCACCAGCATGCCCAGCATGATGACAATTTTTAACCCGTTCAGGGTAATGATGGGTTTAGCCATGGTGACTCCGAAATTTTCTTTATATTTATAATAAAGGTGAAAGGCTTTGCAATAAACTAACCAAAATCAAACGGAGTGGGTAAAGAATTGCAAAGACTTTGAGTAAAATCCTGGCTTATGGTACAAATTCGGTGTGTTTAACTACCGAGGACAATTTTCATCCGCAAAGACGAGAAGCAACAACGCGGATAATTGTAATTTTATGGACAATATGTTCAGGACGTACTCTTCAAACAATACTGCTGTATACTCCACTTCTTTCTGCCTGCTTTCCGGTGAGCAACACTGGCGCACCGCACTATAGTCATTTCTTCTGCCTGAGCTGGCGCTAAGCGCTTAGCTGTCTGATTTCAATTCTTATTTTTGGGTTTGCTGCACGCAGCGGGCCACGATGGATTATATTCTCAAGCAGGAGAAAAACATGTTTTACTGGATTTTATTAGCGCTGGCTATTATCGCTGAAATTACCGGCACGCTGTCTATGAAGTGGGCAAGCGTCAGCGATGGCAACACCGGTTTTATTTTGATGCTGGTGATGATTTCACTGTCTTATATTTTCCTCTCGTTTGCAGTGAAAAAAATTGCGCTGGGCGTCGCGTATGCCCTGTGGGAGGGGATCGGTATTTTGTTGATTACGCTGTTCAGCGTGCTGATATTTGACGAAACATTAACAACAATGAAGGTCGCCGGTTTAACGACGCTGGTCGCGGGTATTGTGCTGATTAAGTCCGGTACCCGTAAACCTGGCAAACAGCAGAAGGAGCAGAACCATGCAACAGTTTGAGTGGGTTCATGCGGCCTGGCTGGGGTTCGCCATCGTGCTGGAGATCCTGGCGAACGTTCTGCTGAAATTCTCCGATGGTTTTCGTCGTAAATTCTACGGCCTGATGTCAATTGCGGCGGTTCTGGGGGCGTTCAGCGCGCTGTCCCAGGCGGTAAAAGGTATCGATCTTTCGGTCGCCTATGCGTTGTGGGGCGGTTTTGGTATCGCCGCCACGCTGGCTGCAGGCTGGGTGCTCTTCGGCCAGCGCTTAAATAACAAGGGCTGGATGGGGCTCATCCTGCTGCTTGCCGGCATGATCATGATAAAACTCGCCTGACGGTCATAAAGCCATCCTTTACAGGCAGCGAAATTCGCTGCCTGTATTACGCTTAGAAAAGCAAAACATGAAGAGGATGGCTGATGTATCGCACATTAAGCTGGCGCAATATTCCCAATGCGAGAACGTTGTTTGCCATGGTCTTTATGGCGGGCATCGGCTTAATCATCTCCGTCGTCGCACTCCTCTATCTTTCCCTGCATCTTATCAGCACCAAAACCAATGAAATTGATGAACACCGCACGGCGCTTTCCGTGCAGGGGGCTATTCAGACATCGGTTAACCGCGTCTCATCTCTGGTGCTTGACAACGCTGTCTGGGACGATGCTGTGCGGGAAGCCTACCGTCCCACGCTTAATACCGACTGGCTGTACGACACCTGGGGCACCGGCTTTAAAATTAATAACCTCTATGACGGCACCTTCGTGCTGGATGAACATTTCAACGTCCTCTGGGGATCGTTTAAAAGTCAGCCTTTTCAGGAGACGAATCTCGATTTTTTCGGTAAGGGGCTGAAAGCCCTTATTGCTCAGCACGCGCGCGCCTTATCAGGCGATAAAAATATCTATGCCGGGATCAGCAAAACGCGAAGCGGCGTCGCCTTTGTGGGCATTGGGCTGATTCGCCCAATGGTCGGAAGATTACAGGTTACCGACGGAACGCGCCGCTATCTGGTGATCACCCGTCATCTGAACGCCAGAATCTTATCCGACCTGGGGGCGACCTTTCAGATCGATAACCTTCACTTTACGCCCGATAAAGTTAACGAGATGAGTATGCCGCTGCGCAGTTCGGCTGGGGAGCTGCTGGGCTATCTGAACTGGCAGGCGCGTCTTCCGGGGGCGCAGGCCGCCCGGGCGGCATCCTCTGATATCACGCAGATTGTTGTGCTGGCATCGGCTCTGATCCTGCTCTTTATTCTGGTGAGCAGCGTGGGGCTGTACAAGCTTGCGCGAGGAGAAAGCCAGGCACGTCTGGTGGCCAGAACGGACTGGTTAAGCCATCTGCCGAACCGGCGAGCGCTTATCGAGGCGCTGGATCGGGTGAGCTTACGCGGAGATATCGACGTCAAAAGCGTGGTGTTTATCGATCTGGATGGTTTTAAAGATGTGAATGATATCTACGGCCACAGCGTGGGGGACGATCTCATCGTGGCGATTGCGAAAACGCTGAGTGAACGGGTGCCGCCGGGCGGGATGCTGGCCCGCATGGGCGGGGATGAGTTTGCCATGACAATCGGCGGTGATGATGCAGAGGCCCGAGCCACCGCGTTTGCCGTTTCGGTGCTGGATTACCTCGCCACCCCGGTTCAGCTGGGGGAACGCACCATCCATATCGGGGCCAGCATCGGTATCGCCAGCGGAACTCTGATTGAATGCACCAGCTCAGAACTGTTTCGCCGCGCCGATATTGCCATGTATCACGCCAAAATGAGTGGGAAAGGGCGGATTACCCACTACGATGCGGAGCTGAACAGCGTCCGGGAACGCAAGCTGGCGATTGAAAATCAGATCCGTAGCGGTCTGGAGCGCGATGAGTTTGAGGTCTGGTATCAGCCGATCGTTGACGCCCGCACTCAGACGATGAGCAGCGTCGAAGCGTTGGTCCGCTGGCCGCGTCGCCCGGAAGGGCCGCTGGGCCCGGATACCTTCATCGCCATCGCGGAGACCAGCGGTCTGATTTACAAACTGGGCCAGTTTGTGTTGCAGCGCGCCTGTCAGGATCTCCAGCCATACGGTGACTTAAAGCTTTCCGTTAATATCTCTCCCGCGCAATTTCGCGATCCCGCCTTCGAAGACAAAGTGGCCAGCGTGCTGGAGAGTACCCGTTTCCCGGCCCACCGGCTGCAGCTTGAGGTAACGGAGAGCTATGTGCTGGAAAATCCGGATCGTGCCCGCATGGCAATAGCCAATCTTAAAGCGCTGGGTACCGCGGTGGCGCTGGATGACTTTGGCACCGGCTATTCCAGCATTGGCTATTTGCGGCGTTTTAACTTCGACACCATCAAGATCGATAAATCCCTGGCCGGGCTGGTGGACAACGATGAACAGGCAGCCGCGCTGGTGAGCGGCACGGTGCGGATCGCCAACGCGCTGGGGATGGCGGTGGTCGCCGAAGGGGTGGAAACCGAGAAGCAAATGAAACTGCTGCGGCTGGCTGGCTGCGATCAACTGCAGGGTTTTTGGTTCAGCCAGCCGATGCCGATTGAGTCAATCAGGGCACTGCATCAGGTCAGACGATGCTGATTTATTGCTGTGCCAGCGCTTCCAGCTTGTCGCGAAAACCGGTCACGGACAAGGCCCGGTTATCTGCGCGCCAGCGATCTTTCGCCGCCGGTGCAGAGCTCTGCACGCCAATCAACTGCCAGCCGTTATCTGTTTTCAGCATTAGCGGTGAGCCACTGTCACCCGGCAACGTATCGCACTGGTGCGAAAGTACGCTGTTTTGCGCCCAGCCCGTCACAATACAGTCGGTGTGGGTGTAAAGCGTATCCAGATGGTCGACAGGATAGCCGGACTGCGTCACCTTTCGGTCAGCGGCTTTCAGGGCAGCGGTGAGTGCGTCTTTGTCGCCGTCAAATAACGGCAGCGGCGTAATGCCGGAAGGGGGGTAGCGTAAAACGATCAGGCCAAAGTCCCATGAGGCGGCCGCCGGTGGCACGATCCAGCCGTCACCATCCGGCTTCAGGCGTTTGCCGAGAGACGGATCGACACGGCCTTCAATACCGTGGATTTCATAGCGCCAGGTCCCTTTTTGCGACACAAACCGCAAGGCCACCGCTTTATCCGGCTTGCCGTTTGGCGGCGTTAACAGACAGTGGCCTGCCGTCAGGGCAAGCTGAGGGGTGATCAACGTCGCAGTACATAAGTTACCGCTGGCGGTTTCCAGTTGACCTATAGCATCCCAGGGCGCCTGGGTGGGATCGGTGACGCGCGTGCGGTCGTCATGATTGAAAAAAAGCGTCTTGAGCTCTTTCGCGCTAATGGTGTCATCACCGCCATCATCCGCATGTGAGAATCCAGAAAAAAGACCAAACGTTCCCAGTAACAACACAACAGATTTACGCATATCTCACTCTGGTGGGGGGTAATTATGATTATTAAAAGTGAACCCTATGAAAATACTATAGACGGGACAGCGCTAAAGTGGGAGTAAAATCAGCGTGCTACAATCAGGAAAGATAAAAATGGCTGGCAATGAGCGCGCATAAAATAAGCAGGATCAGAATCAGCTCAAACCGATAGCGTCGCAGCATACGCCCTCCGGATAAAAAAAACGGCGCGGAACCTGTCCGGTTCAGCGCCGGTTTACCAACGTGCCCCGAAGGGCACGGTTAAGCTTGTACTCTTACGCAGCTGGCTGTGCAGCTGGTTTAGCAGCTTCGTGTTTTACTGCTTTTTTGTGATGCTTTTTAGCAGCCTGAGCTTTCTGTTCTACAGCCGGTTTGGTCGCTTTTTTGTGATGCTTTTTAGCAGCCTGAGCTTTCTGTTCTACAGCCGGTTTGGTCGCTTTTTTGTGGTGCTTTTTAGCAGCCTGAGCTTTCTGCTCTACAGCCGGTTTAGCGGCTTTATGATGTTTCTTGTGATGGACAGTTTTTGCTGGCGCCGCGGTGGTCGTTGCAGCAGGTGCCGCAGCAGCCGGTGCAGCAGTGGTTTCAGCAGCGAACGCAGCAGAAGACAGACCCATAGCAGCGGCAACAACCAGAGCTAATACTTTTTTCATGTTCATACCCTCGAATTTGGTTTTTCATTTAACCCCACTGCGGGGCCGTTGAAATAACTATATCCCTGTAAATTCGGGGTTTCCGTGAGTGATTGGTATCGGCGTGTAACCATATGTACATTGCCGGGGTCCTGCACAGACGGCTCCCTCTCCCATGAGGGGGTACGGGCTGGGGTGAGGGGGAACATACGGCTCTTTTACCTGAGGTCCCTCACCCCCGGCCAAACAGATTACAAATAGCGGGAGGTCAGATGCTCGCGGAAGTAACGGATATTCAGATCTTCACCCGTCGCCTGGGTGATTAACTGCGACGTGCTGAAGCGACTGCCGTGCTGCCAGATGTTCTGGCGCAGCCACTCAAAGAGTGCGGAAAAATCGCCCTCAGCGATGGAGGCCTGCAGACCCGGAAGCGCCGTTTTCGCGGCGTGGAACAGCTGTGCGGCATACATGGCCCCCAGCGTATATGACGGGAAGTAGCCAAAACCGCCGTCGGTCCAGTGGATATCCTGCATGCAGCCGTTGCGGTAGTTGTCTTTGGTGGACAACCCGAGCCAGGCCTGCATTTTCTCGTCCCACAGGGCGGGAATATCGTCTACCTCAATCTCGCCGTTGATCAGCGCCCGCTCAATCTCATAGCGCAGCACCACGTGTGCCGGGTAGCTCACTTCGTCCGCATCGACGCGGATATAGCCCGGCTTCACGCGCTGGTTCCAGGCAATAAAGTTCTCTTCGCTGAACGCCGCCTGGCTGCCAAAACGAGCGTGCACCGCAGGGAGAAGATGTTTGAGGAAGGCTTCACTGCGGCCCAGCTGCATCTCAAAGAACAGGCTCTGGGATTCGTGGATCGCGGTTGAGCGGGCCAGCGCAATCGGCTGTCCTGCCCACGCGCGCGGCAGGTTTTGTTCGTAGCGCGCGTGTCCGGTTTCGTGGATCACGCCAAACAGCGCGCTGAGCAGTTCATCCTCGTCGTAGCGCGTGGTGATGCGCACGTCTTCCGGTACGCCGCCGCAGAACGGGTGCGCACTCACGTCGAGGCGACCGCCGTTAAAATCGAAGCCGAGCATCTTCATGGCTTCCAGGCCCAGTTCACGCTGTGTTGCCGTCGGGAAGGGACCCTGCGGGGGAATAAATGACCGTTGAGCCTGTTTTTCCACCACGCTTGCCAGCAGGTCCGGTAGCCAGGACTTCATGTCGCCGAACAGAACGTCCAGACGCGCGCTGGTCATGTCGGGTTCAAAAATGTCCAGCAGCGCGTCGTACGGCGTACAGCCTTTGGCTTCAGCCCGCAGGCGAGCCTCTTCGCGGCTGAGTTTAACCACCTCTTTCAGGTTGGCGGAAAAGCCCTGCCAGTCGTTGGCGGGGCGCTGAGTACGCCAGGCGTGTTCACACCTGCTGCCCGCCAGAGATTTGGCTTCCACCAGCGATTCCGGCAGCAGGGTCGCCTGCTGGTAGTGGCGCGTCATTTCGCGCAGGTTGGCCTGTTCGACGTCATTCAGATCTTCCCCTGCCGCCGCGGCTAACAGCTCGCCGACTTTTTTATCGGTCAGGATCTGGTGCTGCAGGACGCTCATCTCTGCCAGCGCCTCGCCGCGCGCGGCGCTGCCGCCGGGCGGCATCATGGTGAACATATCCCAGCTGGCGATGGAGGAGAGGTGCGAGAAGCGGGAGAGACGCTGAAAGGTTTTCACAAGTGACTGATAGGCTGATGTTTTTTGCAATTCTTATTTCCTCATGCCGGGGTTGTGTTTCAGGGAGCATACAATGAAACCGAGCAAATTCCCCAACATTTCCCACACGGAGGAAATCTGTGCCGATCTCCTCCGTAGAAAACCGTCCCCGGCATTCCGGGAGACGGTTTTCGGTGGGCACTCAGGACTTATCGCGCATAACCTGTTGCAGGATCGCCAGCGCCTGGTTGAACTGGGCATCCGGAATGGTCAGCGGATAAAGGAAGCGGATCACGTTACCGTACTGGCCGCAGATCAACAGCAGCAGGCCCTGGGCGAGCGCCTTTTGCTGGATCGCCTGCGCGATGGCGGCCGACGGTTCACGGCTCTCGGGATCAAAAAACTCCGCCGCGATCATCGATCCTCTTCCCCTTATCGCCACGAGCGCAGGGAAGGTGCCCTGAATCTCCTCCAGCGTGGCTTTCAGCCGATCGCCCAGCTGACGGGCGCGCGCGCACAGCGACTCGTTGTCGATAATCTTCAGCACCGCGTGCGCGGCGGCCACCGCAAGCGGGTTGCCTGCATAGGTCCCCCCCAGACCGCCGGGAGCCGGCGCGTCCATGATTTCGGCGCGGCCCACCACGCCGGACAGCGGCATTCCGCCTGCCAGGCTTTTAGCCATCGTCATCAGGTCGGGTTTGTCCGCGTAGTGTTCCATCGCAAACAGCTTACCCGTTCGGGCGAAGCCGCTCTGCACTTCGTCGGCAATCATCACGATCCCGTGCTCATCACAGATACGACGGATGGCGGCCACCAGCTCTGGCGGGGCGACGTTGAATCCGCCTTCACCCTGAATGGGTTCAAAAATGATCGCCGCCACCTGTTTCGCCTCAATATCCGCTTTGAACAGGCGTTCTATCGCCGTGATGGCATCCTGCGTCGTGATGCCGTGCAGCTCGGAGGGATACGGCACGTGATAAACCGAGCCCGGGAAGGGGCCAAATCCCAGCTTGTAAGGCGCGACCTTGCCGGTTAAGGCCATGGTCATATAGGTTCGGCCGTGAAAGCCTCCCCCGAAGGCAATCACACCCGGTCTGCCGGTGTGGGCCCGGGCGATTTTAATGGCATTTTCCACCGCTTCCGCGCCCGTTGTGAAGAACGCCGTTTTGGCCGGGCTCTGCACCGGGGCCAGCTCGTTCAGCTTTTCGGCTAATGAAACGTAGCTTTCATACGGCACAATCTGGTAGGCCGTGTGGGTGAACTGGTGAAGCTGTTTTTCAACTGCGGCCACCAGTTCAGGATGGCGATGGCCGGTGTTCAGTACCGCGATCCCGGCGGCGAAATCAATATAGTCGTTGCCTTCCACGTCGGTAAGCGTGGCATTCTCCGCCGTGCGGGCAAAGAAATCACACATTACGCCTACGCCGCGCGGGGTGGCAGAAAGTCTGCGCTGATGAAATTCCTGGTTACTCATGTCAGATACCCTTTTGTCGAAACGATCATACGCCAAGACGATCGCGCAGGCTGTAATACGCCGCGCCCATCGCCGTGAATGGAATCCGCAGGCTGCGGCCGCCCGGGAAGGGGTAGTGCGGGAGGTTGGCAAACGCATCAAAGCGCTCTGCGTCACCGCGCAACAGTTCCGAAATCAGCCGTCCGGCCAGGTGGGTGCAGGTCACGCCGTGGCCGCTGTAGCCCTGCATGTAATAGATGTTTTTATCCAGACGACCAAACTGCGGCATACGGGACAGGGTCAGCAGGAAGTTGCCCGTCCAGCGGTAGTCGATTTTGACGCCCGCCAGCTGAGGGAAAGTTTTGAGCAGCTTTGGCATCACCAGGCGCTCGACATCGTCCGGATCGCGCGCGCCATACACTACGCCACCGCCGTACAGCAGGCGGTTGTCGGCGGTGAGACGGTAGTAATCCAGCAGGTAGTTACAATCTTCCACGCAGTAGTTATTGGGGATGAGCGTGCGGGCGACCTCTTCCGGCAGCGGGGCGGTGGTCACCACCTGGGTGCCGCAGGGCATGCTGCGTTTTGCCAGTTCCGGTTCGATCTTATCGCCCAGATAGGCATTCCCGGCGACGATCACGTAGCGGGCCGTCACCTGGCCATGCTGCGTGCTCACCACTGCCGGGCTGGTGTGCTGAATGGCGGTCACCGGGGACTGTTCATACACCCGCCCGCCGTTCAGGCGAATGGCGTCCGCTTCGCCGATCGCCAGGTTCAGCGGATGAATATGCCCCCCGCTGCGGTCCAGCAGCGCGCCGGTATAGCGTTCGCTGTCGACTTCCCGGCGAATGGCGCTGGCGTCCAGCAGCTCCAGCTGCGTGTTGCCGTAGCGTTCCCAGTTGGCTTTTTGCTCCTCCAGCGTCTCCAGCTGCTTATGGTTAAGCGCCACAAACAGCCCGCCGGGACGATAGTCGCACTGGATCTGATAGCGCTGGATGCGTTCCCGGATGATTTCCCCGCCTTCAAACATCATGCTCCCGAGCATTCTGGCGGCATCGGGCCCGTAGTTTTTCTCGATCACGTCGATATCGCGGCTGTAGGAGTTAACCAGCTGGCCGCCGTTGCGTCCGCTGGCGCCGAAGCCGATGCGCGCCCCTTCAAGGAGCACCACGTCGTAGCCCATTTCGGCGAGATGCAGCGCGGAGGAGAGGCCGGTATAGCCGCCGCCCACCACGCACACGTCACAGCTGATCGACTCGTTAAGCGTCGGGAAGGGTTCGTAAGCGTTCGCGCTGGCCGCGTAGTAGCTGGTGGTATGTTCGGTCATGATTGAGGCTCCAGGGCAATCCAGATGGTTTTCAGTTCGGTAAATTTTTCCAGCGCATGCAGGGACTTATCGCGACCGTTGCCGCTCTGCTTATAGCCGCCAAAGGGTACGGTCATATCACCGTCGTTATAGTTATTGACGAAGACCGAGCCTGCCTTCAGGCGGCGGCTCATGCGGTGCGCCCGGGAGAGATCGCGGGTCCATACCGCCGCGCCAAGCCCGTATTCACTGTCGTTGGCCAGCGTTAAGGCTTCCTCTTCGGATTTAAAACGGGTGACGACCAGCACCGGTCCGAAAATTTCTTCCCGGCACAGCGGGGAGGCGGGGTCGATGTCGACAAAAATGGTTGGACCGACTGCGCAAGGCCATGATTGTTCCCGCCCGTCCAGCAGCAGCGTGCCTTTCCGGGTTCCCTCGCGAATGAACGTGTGGACGGTATCGGCGTGCGCAGCGTCGATGAGCATGCCCATCGTGCTGTCCGGGTCGAGCGGATCGCTAGGCTGCCAGTGACGAGCCTGCGCTTTTAGCCTGGCCAGGAACTCATCGGCGATGCTGTCTTCGAGCAGCAGACGGGTACCGGCGATACAGACTTGCCCCTGGTTATAAAAAATCCCGGCGGCGGTCGCGCTCACGGCCTTGTCCAGGTCCGGACAGTCGGCAAAGATAATGTTGGCGCTCTTGCCGCCTGCCTCCAGCCAGACGCGCTTCATGTTACTTTCGCCTGCGTCCTTCAACAGCTGCTTGCCGGTACGGGTAGAGCCGGTAAACGTCAGCACCTCAACCTCCGGATGCAATGCCAGCGCCTGGCCCGCTTCGTGGCCGTAACCGCTTATCACGTTCAGCACGCCGTCCGGCAGGCCCGCCTCTTTCGCCAGCCCGGCCAGCCGCAGGGCGGTGAGGGGCGATTTCTCCGACGGTTTCAGTACCACGCTATTGCCCGCGATCAGCGCCGGGCCCAGCTTCCAGCAGGCCAGCAGCAGCGGGAAGTTCCAGGGGACGATGGCCGCGACAACCCCGATGGGCTCGCGCACGATCATCGCCAGCTCGCCTGGCCCCGTAGGCGCCACTTCGCCGTAGACTTTATCCGCCGCTTCGGCGTACCAGCGAATGGCGCGCGCCGCGCCGGGAATATCGTCGCGCAGGCTGTGGCGGATGGGTTTACCGGTGTCCAGCGTTTCCAGTAAGGCCAGCTCTTCGCTATGGCGTTCCATCAAATCGGCGAGCGTATTTAGCACGGCCTTGCGCTGCGCCGGAGACGCCTGCGACCAGTCACCGCGCTCAAATACCTCGCGCGCGGCCTGAACCGCGCGGTCCACGTCCGCCTGCTTGCCCCGGGCGACGTTCGCCAGCGTCTGCCGGGTCGCGGGATTGACGGTTGCAAACGTGGTGTTATCGGCGGCGTCACAATAGGCACCGTTAATAAATAACCGGGTCTCAATGGCGCTGTTTTTTGCTTTATCCTGCCAGTAAGTCAGGTGCTGAAAATGCATATTCACTCCTTTCTTTCGCAATCAGATAAATAAAGGCATGGCCGTTTCAGGCAATACGAAGCCGTGGGGCATCCCGGGAATTAACCCGTTAAATGCCGACAGCGATCGTTTTTATATTTCCCGGCGTAAGCGCGCTTACGCCGGGACTGAGTGGTAATTAGAACGTGGTGGGGGTGTGGGCACTGATAATGCGGCAGACGCCTGCCGAGGTGTTGCTGAAGCTGTGCGGTATGCCGGTATTGATGGCATAGCTTTGCCCCGCAACCAGGTGATACTGCTGGCCATTAATGGTCAACAATATTTCACCTTCCAGTATCGTACCGATCTCCTCACCCTGATGTTTGATCCTCTCTCCGGTCGTGGTTCCAGGCTGGTAAGTTTCAAAAATCATCGCCAGCGTACGGTTCGGATTTCCGTTATGAACCAGCTTCATCGAAACTCCCTGACTGCCTATTTCGATAAGGTCTTCCTGATTAATAACCACCTGCGGTTCATCAGGTTTTTCCGGTTCCGAAAAGAATTCCGAGAGCGACAGCCCATAGACTTTCAGCAGCTTTTGCAGCGTACTGATAGCAGGACTGACTTTGTCCTGCTCAATGGTGCTGATGGCACTGTGTGTTAACCCAGACAGTTCGGCGGCACGCCGCTGCGAGAGACCCAGCTGCTGGCGGATCTCAGACAGACGTTTCCCTGGCGCCAGTCCGTCATCGCTCATAGTTGCATTTCCTTTACGGTAGTGGTCAAAGCCGCTGCTTCTCGGCAATGTGGCTTTGACAGGCGGTGATAAAACCTTCAAACAACATACGGGACAGGGCGTACTCGCTGCTGTTCCATTCGGGGTGCCATTGCACGCCGAGGGCAAAAGGGTGGTCATGAACGCTGACCGCCTCGACCAGCCCATCCGTCGAGCGGGCCTCCACGCGAAGCCGTGGTCCTAACGTCCGTGCACCTTGCCCGTGTAACGAGTTTACCCAAAATGTGTTACAGCCTGGTATTAATTGAGACAGCAGTCCTCCCTCCTGAACCTGAACTTCATGAGACGGAGCGTATTGTAGCTCAACCGGCAGTTCAGGATCTTCCCGGTGCTCGAGCAGGTCGTTCTGCTCGAACAGGCGGCGATACAGCGTCCCCCCCGTCGCAACAACCAGCTCCTGCAGCCCCCGGCAGATGGCGAAAATGGGGATGCGCCTTTCGAGCGCGGCGGCAATCAGCGCCATACTCAGAAGATCTCGCCCGGGATCGGCGTTAGGCTCATCGCCGTTTTCACCATAAAGGTGCGGCTGCACGTTACTTGGGCTGCCCGGCAGGTAAATCCCGTCCAGGGTGGGCAGCAGAGCGGTAAGGAGCTCTGGCTCTGCCAGCGCATGCGGTAAGGCAATCGGTAAACCCCCCGCGTTAATAATGGCATTCAGGTACTTTTCTTGCAGGGTCTGGGTCTCATGACCCTTAAGCCTGTTTCTACACATCACCACGCCAATAACTGGCTTGTTCATTATATTTTCCATGATCGCCCTCACAAAGTGGACTAAATTTAGGCCATTTTCGCCTGATAAACGGCCTTTTCGTTCAATATTTTCTCAATCTAGCAACGGGATCTGCCTTTTGCAAACTTAATTTAACATTTGACAAACAATTTATTTGCATACAGATTCGATAGGGTGGACATTATATTTGACAGTCCAGAGCAGCGAACGCAAATCCCAAAAACGGTGGTAAATCATGGAAACCAATATCGTAGAAGTTGAGAACTTTGTTCAGCACACGGATGAGAGGCGGGGCAGCGCCTTTACGCAGGAAGTGAAGCGCTATTTAGAAAAGTATCCTGACACCCAGTTTATTGATGTCCTCCTGACCGACCTGAACGGCTGTTTTCGCGGCAAGCGCATCCCGGTTGCCGGACTGAGCAAGCTTGAAAAAGGCTGCTATTTCCCGGCATCGGTTTTCGCCATGGACATTTTGGGTAACGTCGTGGAAGAGGCGGGCCTGGGACAGGAGCTCGGCGAGCCGGACTGTATCTGCGTGCCGGTACCGGGCACCCTGACGCCGTCCGCCGCCGACCCGGAATACATTGGTCAGGTGCAGCTCACCATGGTCGATGAAGATGGCGCTCCCTTTGACGTTGAGCCGCGGAACGTACTCAACCGACTCTGGCAGCAGCTGCGCCAGCGCGGCCTGTTCCCCGTGGTAGCGGTAGAGCTGGAGTTCTATTTACTTGACCGTAAACGCGATGCCGACGGCTATCTGCAGCCACCCTGCGCGCCGGGCACCGACGTGCGCAACACGCAGAGTCAGGTCTACTCGGTTGATAATCTGAACCACTTTGCTGACGTGCTGAACGACATTGACGAACTGGCGCAGCTGCAGCTGATCCCCGCCGACGGGGCAGTGGCTGAGGCCTCTCCGGGCCAGTTTGAGATAAACCTGCACCATACGGAAAACGTGCTCGATGCCTGCGATGATGCGCTGGCGCTAAAACGTCTCGTCAGGCAGATGGCAGAAAAACATAAGATGCACGCCACGTTTATGGCAAAGCCGTATGAAGAAAATGCGGGCAGCGGGATGCATATCCATATCAGCATGCAAAACAACCGAGGCGAAAACGTGCTCGCAGACGCCAGCGGCGAGGATTCCGCGCTGCTGAAACGCGCGCTGGCCGGGATGATCGACCTGATGCCTGCGTCCATGGCGCTGCTGGCACCGAACGTCAACTCCTACCGCCGTTTCCAGCCGGGAATGTACGTGCCGACGCAGGCGTCATGGGGACACAATAATCGCACCGTTGCCCTGCGTATCCCCTGCGGCGATCGCCATAACCATCGGGTCGAGTACCGGGTAGCGGGCGCTGACGCGAATCCGTATCTGGTGATGGCGGCGATTTTTGCCGGCATTTTACATGGCCTGGATAACGATTTACCGCTGCAGGAAGAAGTGGAAGGCAATGGTCTGGAGCAGGACGGACTGCCGTTCCCGATCCGTCAGAGCGATGCGCTGTGGGAATTTATGCAAAACGATAGCCTGCGCGAGCGGCTGGGCGAACGCTTCTGCCACGTCTATCACGCCTGCAAAAACGATGAATTACTGCAGTTTGAACGCCTGATTACCGAAACGGAAATTGAGTGGATGCTGAAAAACGCCTGATGACGTGCCCCGGTAAGGGGCCGCTTTGTTTCATCCCATACGTATCACCAAACGGCCTGCGCGGAGCCTGGCCTAACTGTTTGCTGGCACGCCAGCTATCTCCCGGGAGTCGCGTTATGGAGCGCAGGCGGCACAGGGATTTTCTTAACGACACTGTGTGACGAGGTAGGAAATGATGCAGATGTTCAACTATCCGCAGGGCGAAGGGGGCCAGTCAGGCGCCTGCTGTGAGTGCGAGCCAGAGACGGTGCGCTGGTACGATCGCGTGTGTTCTTTACAACTTCCCCCTTTGCTAAGCAGGTTTGCGTTAAGGACAGCGCGATTGCAAACCACGGTAAGCATGGGGGGGACGGTTTATGGCGACTAACACCTCTCTTGACTCGCCGCGCATGGCCGGAAGAACCCGGCTGCGCAGTTCCCTCAAGCTCTGGCAGGTGGTGATGATGGGGCTGGCTTATCTCACCCCCATGACCGTGTTTGATACCTTCGGCATTGTGTCCGGTATCAGCAACGGCCACGTGCCCGCCTCGTATCTCCTGGCGCTGGCTGGCGTCATGTTTACCGCCATCAGCTACGGTAAACTGGTACGACAGTTCCCGGAAGCAGGCTCTGCGTACACCTACACGCAGAAATCGATCGGACCCCACTTAGGCTTTATGGTCGGCTGGTCATCGCTGCTGGACTATCTCTTCCTGCCGATGATCAACGTGCTGCTGGCGAAGATCTACCTTTCCGCGCTGTTCCCTGAAGTCCCGCCGTGGGTTTGGGTGGTGGGGTTTGTAACGATCCTGACGCTGGCGAACCTCAAGAGTGTGAATCTGGTCGCCAACTTTAACACCCTGTTTGTGCTGGTGCAGATCGCCATCATGGTGGTGTTTGTCATACTCGTGGTGCACGGCCTGCACAAGGGAGAGGGCGTCGGCACCGTCTGGTCGCTCCAGCCGTTTATCAGCGAGAACGCACACCTGATCCCGATTATTACCGGCGCGACTATCGTCTGCTTCTCTTTCCTCGGCTTTGACGCGGTCACCACGCTGTCGGAAGAGACGCCAAACGCGGCGCGGGTGATCCCCAAAGCCATTTTCCTCACCGCTCTGTATGGCGGGCTGATATTCATTGTTGCCTCGTTTTTCATGCAACTCTTTTTCCCGACGATAGCGCGCTTCAAGAACCCGGACGCCGCGCTGCCGGAAATAGCGTTGTACGTGGGCGGCAAGCTCTTCCAGTCGGTGTTTCTGTGTACCACGTTTGTGAACACGCTCGCTTCAGGCCTGGCCTCGCACGCCAGCGTCTCGCGCTTACTGTACGTGATGGGGCGTGACAACGTGTTTCCGGAGCGGGTGTTTGGCTACGTACATCCGAAATGGCGTACGCCGGCCCTGAACGTCATTATGGTTGGGATAGTGGCGCTGTCGGCCCTGTACTTCGATCTCGTGACCGCGACGGCGCTGATCAACTTTGGCGCGCTGGTGGCGTTTACGTTTGTTAATCTCTCGGTGTACAACCATTTCTGGCGGCGTAAGGGGCTGAACAAAACGTGGAAAGATCGTTTCCACTATCTCCTGCTGCCGCTCATCGGTGCCGTCACAGTCGGCGTGCTGTGGATAAACCTCGAAGCGACGTCCCTGACGCTTGGCCTCATCTGGGCGGCACTGGGGATCCTTTACCTGACGTGGCTCACGCGCCGTTTCCGAAAACCGCCTCCGCAGTTTGAAGCCGGTAAGATAGAACAGGCCTGGGATTCCTGAACGTGAAACGGCACCAGTACGCTGGTGCCGTTTTTCTGGATGGCGCGCCTTAACGGACATCAGCCCGCAGGCGTATTATCTCAGACGTTTATGAAGGCTTGCGCCCACCAGTAGCGCGGCGCACAGCATCAGCGCGATAAACCCGCCCACGCCGTTCCAGCCGTAGTTATGCCAGAACACGCCGCCGAGCGTCCCGGCGATGCTGGACCCAAGGTAATAGCTAAACAGATACAGCGACGATGCCTGACCTTTGGCGCGACGGGCGCGCGGTCCAATCCAGCTGCTGGCGACCGAATGCGCGGCGAAGAACCCCGCGGAGAAGAGCAGCATGCCGGCAAAAATCAGCCACAGGGAGGAGAAGAGCGTCAGCAACAGGCCGACCAGCATCATCGCCGTGAAGAACAGCATGACCGGGCCGCGGCCATAGCGTGCGGTCATCGCCCCGGCCTTCGGCGAGCTCCAGGTGCCGGTAAGGTACGCCACGGAAAGCAGGCCGACCACCGCCTGGCTCAGATGCCACGGCGAGAGCATCAGGCGGTAGCCAATATAGTTAAACAGCGTGACGAACGAGCCCATCAGCAGGAAGCCGGTCAGGAACAGGCGCGGCAGCCCCTTGTCGCGCCAGTGCAGGCGGAAATTGATAAACAGCATTTTCGGACGCAGCGAGGTCGGGCGGAAATGACGCGATTCCGGCAGAATTTTCCAGAACATCAGCGCAGATGCCAGCGCAAAACACCCGATGACTGCCAGCGCAATACGCCAGTTAAAGAAGTCCGTGAATACCCCGCTCAGCAGACGTCCGCTCATTCCGCCAATCGAGTTCCCGCTGATGTAAAGCCCCATAGAGAAGGCAACAAAGCTCGGGTGGATCTCCTCGCTGAGATAGGTCATCCCGACCGCCGCCACGCCGCTGAGCGAGAGCCCAATCAGCGCGCGCATCACCAGAATACCGTGCCAGCTGGTCATCATGGTAGAGAGTAACGTACAGACCGAGGCCAGCATCAGCGCGGTTACCATCACCGGTTTACGGCCAATGGCGTCGGACAGCGGCCCGGTAAAGAGCAGGCCAATCGCCAGCATGCCGGTAGAAATAGAGAGTGAAACGCTGCTGCTGGCAGGCGATACGCCAAACTCATGGGAGAGAACGGGCAGGATCGGCTGTACGCAATAGAGCAGGGCGAAGGTAGCCAGACCGGCGGAAAAGAGCGCCAGCGTGACGCGCATAAATTGGGGAGTACCACGTTTAATGAACTGAACCGGCTGCGATGCTGCGGGTAAATCATTGATATCTCTGGCCGGATCGATATCAATAGTAGTTGTACGACTCACACAGTTTCCTTGCTTAAACATCCCCGTGATTTCTGGTGACGGGTATGACCACCTGTTAAGGGTAGGAAAATGTAAATATTCCGTCTAATATATTAATAATCTTAAATGATACTTTATAAATATGAATATCGAGCTGCGTCATCTTCGCTACTTTGTCGCCGTCGCCGAAGAGCTGCATTTTGGCCGCGCGGCGGCACGGCTAAACATCTCTCAGCCACCGTTAAGCCAGCAGATTCAGATCCTGGAGCAGCAGGTCGGGGCGCGCCTGCTGGCCCGCACCAACCGCAGCGTGAGCCTGACGGCGGCGGGTAAGCAGTTTCTGAACGACAGCCGACAAATTCTGAGCATGGTCGATGACGCCGCCGCCCGGGCAGAACGGCTCTATCTCGGGGAAGCCGGAGAGTTGCGCATCGGGTTTACCTCGTCCGCGCCGTTTATCAGCGCCGTCTCGGAAACCCTGTCGTCATTCCGCCGCCATTTCCCGGATGTTCACATTCAAACGCGCGAGATCAATACCCGCGAGCAGATTGCGCCGCTAAATGAAGGTTCGCTGGATTTGGGGCTGATGCGTAATACCCAGCTGCCGGACTCGCTGGCGTGGGAGGTGATCCTGCGCGAGCCGCTGATGGCCATGATCCCGCACGATCACCCGCTGTCGTCGCGTCCGGCGGTTTCGCTGGCAGAGCTGGCAAAAGAGCCGTTTGTCTTTTTTGACCCGCAGGTCGGAACGGGTCTGTATGACGATATCCTGGGGCTGATGCGCCGCTACGATCTTGCCCCGGTGATCACCCAGGAAGTCGGGGAAGCGATGACGATTATCGGCCTGGTCGCCGCCGGGCTGGGCGTCTCTATTCTTCCAGCCTCCTTTAAACGGGTACAACTGCGCGAAATGCGCTGGGTAACCATTGCCGAAGAGGATGCCGTTTCAGAGATGTGGCTGGTCTGGTCAAAACATCGAGAACAGAGCCACGCCGCGCAGCGTTTCAAACAGCAGTTGATGAACGCCTCTGCCGGGCAGCATTTTCAGGCAAAAGTGGGCAAAAATGTGCGGTAAATCACATGGCTAAGTAAATATTTGACGGCAGCCATACAAGTGCTTCACCATAGCCAACAGTTTATTTCGAAGCTCGAAAATAAGGGAGTACGAGGTGGTCGCGGATAGTCAGCCAGGGCATATTGATCAGATTAAGCAGACCAACGCTGGCGCGGTGTATCGCCTGATTGATCAGCTTGGTCCGGTTTCGCGTATCGATCTTTCGCGCCTGGCACAGCTGGCACCTGCCAGTATCACCAAGATAGTCCGCGAGATGCTGGAAGCGCACCTGGTTCAGGAGACGGAAATTCAGGAGCCGGGCAGCCGTGGCCGTCCGGCCGTTGGGCTGGTGGTGGAGACGGAAGCCTGGCACTACCTGTCGCTGCGCATCAGCCGCGGCGAGATCTTCCTTGCGCTGCGCGACCTGAGCAGCAAGCTGGTGGTGGAAGACCGTCTTGAACTGCCGCTCAACGCCGAGGAGTCGCTCCTTGAGGCGATTGTCTCGCACATCGATCGCTTCTTTATCCGCCATCAGCAGCGCCTTGAACGCTTAACGGCGATCGCCATCACCATGCCGGGCATTATTGATACCGAAAATGGTATTGTTCACCGTATGCCGTTCTACGACGATGTGAAAGAGATGCCGCTGGGAGAGGTGCTGAAAAACCATACCGGCGTGCCGGTCTATATTCAGCATGACATCAGCGCCTGGACGATGGCGGAAGCGCTGTTCGGCGCATCCCGCGGCGCGCGGGATGTGATCCAGGTGGTTATCGACCATAACGTCGGGGCGGGCGTGATTACCGATGGACGACTTCTTCACGCCGGGAGCAGTAGCCTGGTGGAAATCGGCCACACCCAGGTCGACCCATACGGTAAGCGCTGCTACTGCGGGAACCACGGCTGTCTGGAGACCATTGCCAGCGTGGAAAGCGTGCTTGAGCTGGCGCAGGTCAGGCTCAGCCAGTCCATGAGCTCCTCGCTGCACGGACAACCCTTAACGGTGGATTCTCTCTGCACCGCCGCGCGCCAGGGCGATCTGCTGGCGAAGGACATTATTACCGGGGTGGGGAATAACGTTGGCCGCATTCTGGCCATTATGGTGAACCTCTTCAATCCGCAAAAAATCCTCATTGGCTCACCGCTGAGCCAGGCGGCGGAAATCCTCTTCCCGGCGATCTCGGCCTGTATCCATCAGCAGTCGCTTCCTGCCTACAGCAAAAATATTGCGGTAGAAAGCACCCAGTTTTCCAACCAGGGCACGATGGCAGGCGCGGCGCTGGTCAAAGATGCCATGTATAACGGCTCGCTGTTGATCCGCCTGCTACAGGGTTAACTCTTTTCCGCTGATGTAAGAAAAATTGCGCTATCTCAAGCCGGGTAGCGTACGCATCCCGTAGACTTCCTCCACTGAATTATTTACCTGGTTTATATTTTCGAAGCATACCCAAGAGGTGGAGTGAGTCATGCTTAAGCGTTTCTTTGTTACTGGTACAGATACCTCTGTCGGCAAGACCGTCGTATCCCGCGCATTGCTGCAGGCGCTGGCAGCAAGCGGTAAACGCGTGGCAGGGTACAAACCGGTCGCAAAAGGCAGTAAAGAGACGCCAGAAGGATTGCGTAATAAAGACGCCCTGGTGCTGCAAAGCGTCTCGTCGCTGGAACTGCCTTATCACGCGGTCAATCCCATTGCGTTAAGCGAAGAGGAGAGCAGCGTAGCGCACAGCGGCCTGATTAATTATCCCCTGTTGTCCGACGGACTGGAGAACCTGAGCGAGAAGGTTGACCACGTAGTGGTTGAAGGGACGGGCGGCTGGCGCAGCCTGATGAATGATTTGCGCCCGCTGTCTGAATGGGTCGTACAGGAACAGCTGCCGGTAGTGATGGTGGTGGGCATTCAGGAAGGGTGCATCAACCACGCGCTGCTGACGGCGCAGGCGATTGCCAATGACGGCCTGCCGCTTATTGGCTGGGTGGCAAACCGCATCAACCCGGGCCTGGCGCACTACGCCGAGATTATTGACGTGCTGAGCACCAAACTGCCTGGACCATTAGTGGGCGAGCTGCCTTATTTGCCACGTGCCGAGCAGCGCGAGCTAGCGCACTACATCGATCTCTCTGCCCTCGGTGGCGTGCTGACCGTAGACAGAGTCGTGGCGTAACGTCCGCGACAATACGGACGCCACCACGCAGGCGACCAGCAGGCCGGGCAGTAAAAAATACTGTCCGGTCATTTCACAGACCATCAGTGCCGACATAATGGGCGCATGCGTGGTCGCGGCGAGTAGCGTTGCCATCCCTGCCAGCCCCAGCAAAATAGCCGTTTCAGAACCCGGCAGCCACAGCGCGAAAAGCTGTGCAAACAGCATGCCCGTCGCCATGCCGACAAACAGCGTCGGCGTGAACACCCCGCCCGGCGCGCCCGACCCGCTGCTCGCCAGCACTGCCAGCAATTTACAGATGAACACCCCGGCAATCACCGACAGCAGCGGCGGCGCGAGCAGAAAAGCCTGCACCACGCTGTAGCCGTTCCCCCACACCTTCGGCGTCAGAAGAGACAGCAGCCCAACGATCGCACCGCCCAGCGCCAGCTGCCACGGCGGCGAAAGCTTGAGGCGCAGGAAAAGCCCGTGGCTGAAGTCCATCAGCCACATCAGCAGCGGTCCGCAAAGGCCCGCCACCAGCCCCATCGCGACGAGAAGAGCATAATCTGCCGCGGTGAGTGTGCCGCTCAAATGGACCGCGTAGAGCGTGCCGGTACCCGGCGCCAGGAGCTGCGTGGTGAGCAGCGCCACCACCGCCGCGATAATGACGGGGCCGAGCGAGGCCAGCATCAGGGTGCCAAACAGAATCTCCGCAATAAACAGGCTTCCGGCTAACGGAGCATGGTAGGCGCTGGCCATCCCGGCCGCGGCGCCGCAGGCGATCCATAACTTCCATTCGGATTTGGGCGTAAAGCGCCGGGCAAAAAAGGAGGCGGCGAGGGCAGCAAGCAGGATCATCGCCCCTTCACGCCCGATGGCG
Source organism: Enterobacter sp. N18-03635 (assembly GCF_004006055.1). Classification (NCBI taxonomy): domain Bacteria; kingdom Pseudomonadati; phylum Pseudomonadota; class Gammaproteobacteria; order Enterobacterales; family Enterobacteriaceae; genus Enterobacter; species Enterobacter sp. N18-03635. The sequence continues at coordinate 2,012,977 of NZ_CP034769.1, forward strand.
CTGCCGCTGGCAACGACAAGCAGAGAGGCAAGAGATTTCACCAGGCTGGCGCCGTAGTCAAACTGGCCGTCGCCCGTCTCCAGCGCTTCCATGTAATCGGTGGGGGCATGAGGCCGCTGGGCGGTCAGGCGCTGCCATCCCCAGAGCAGCAGCCCGGCAGCCAGCCCGCCCAGCGCGGGCGTCAGCGCGCGCCGCCAGGGCGAGAGCGACGCGGCGGCATTCACCAGGCTGCCGCTGTCGTTGCTGAGAAGCAGCCACTCCAGCAGATACATGCTGTGGCGGAACACCGCAACGGCCAGCGCGGCCAGCACGCCGGTGACGGTTGCAATCAGCAGTCGACGAAACATCGCGCGGATGTCGGGGTAAGTATGAAGACGTTGCATGAGTCGCGAGTAAACGGGGACGATACAATATTGTGGCGGCAAATCGCGGGGTTAGCAAAAGGTATGCGTGCGAAAAAGCCGGGCGATGCCCGGCCAGAAAGGTTAGCTGTCGCTATGAATATTCAGCGCCCGACGCGTACGCCCTGAACTGAGATACTCGGCAATATAGTCCTGAGAAATCTCGCCGTTGTAGCGACCGTCCTCATCCACGATCGGCATCCAGCTGGTGTTGCTCTCATACAGGCGTGACAGGACCACGCGCAGGTTGTCTTCCGCCTTGCCGGTCATGCGGAACGGATGCAGGATGTCGGCGCAGCTTCCGCTGGCGTTACGCGCTTCGCGACGCTTCACAAAGCCCAGCGGTTTGCCGTGCTCGTCAACCACGGTAATCGCGCGAATATCGTTATCATCCATGGTCGCAAAGGCTTCAGGGAGCGGAGTAGAGCCCCGCACCGTAATGGTCGGCTGCTGGTCGGTGACGTCACCCGCCGAGACCAGCAGCAGGCGCTTCAGCGTGCGGTCCTGACCGACAAACGAGCCGACAAACTCGTTCGCCGGTTTCGCCAGCAGTTCGTCCGGGCTGGCGCACTGCACGATTTTCCCCTGACGGAACACCGCAATACGGTCGCCGAGCTTCAGGGCTTCGTCGATATCGTGGCTTACCAGCATGACGGTTTTTTTCAGCTTGCGCTGCATCTCCAGGAACTGGTTCTGGATCACCTCGCGGTTAATCGGGTCAACCGCGCCGAAGGGTTCATCCATCAGCAGCACCGGCGGATCCGCCGCCAGGGCGCGGATCACGCCGATGCGCTGCTGCTGGCCGCCGGACATCTCGCGCGGATAGCGATTCAGGAACTTATGCGGATCCAGCGCCACCATATCCATCAGCTCTTCGGCGCGGGTTTTACAGCGCGCTTTATCCCAGCCCAGCATGCGCGGCACGACGGTAATGTTCTCTTCGATGGTCATGTTAGGGAACAGGCCAATCTGCTGGATCACGTAGCCAATGTTGCGGCGCAGTGTGACGGTGTCCATCCCGCTGGTGTCTTCACCGTTGATGAGGATCGTCCCGCTGCTAGGGGTAATGAGGCGGTTAATCATCTTCAGGGTGGTGGTTTTCCCGCAGCCGGACGGGCCGAGCAGGACGCACATTTCCCCTTCGGGCACGTTCAGGTTGACGTTGTCGACGGCCTTAAAGGTCTGGCCGTGCTTCTGTGAAAATTGTTTGGTGAGGTTTTCCAGTTTTATCATTATCGAATCCCCTTTGGAGTCAGAACCACCTGCAGACGGTGCAGCAGCCAGTCGAGCACAATCGCTAAAAGACAAATCATCAGCGCGCCCGCAATCAACATGCGGATATCACTTCCGCCGATGCCGTTGAGCAGCAGCAGGCCCAGACCGCCCGCGCCGATCACCGCGGCAATCGCCATCACGCCGATGTTCATCACCACGGCGGTGCGGATCCCGCCGAAAATCACCGGCAGCGCCATCGGGATTTCGACCCAGCGCAGGCGCTGCCAGAAGGTCATGCCGATGCCGCGTCCGGCTTCACGCAGTCCCGGCGGCAGGCTGTCGAGCGCCGTATGGGTGTTACGCACGATCGGCAGCAGCGAGTAGAGAAATACCGCCGTGATGGCGGGCAGGGCGCCAATCCCCTGACCGATCAGCGAAAACAGCGGGATCATCAGGCCAAACAGCGCAATGGACGGAATGGTCAGCACGATGGTGGCAATCCCCAGCACCGGCGTTGCCAGCCACTTGTGGCGAACAATCAGAATGCCGAGCGGTACGCCGATGATGATGGCTAAACCTACGGCCAGCGCCACCAGCCACAGGTGCTGCAGCGTCAGGGTTAAGAGGTAATCCCAGTTGTCCAGAATGTAGTGAATCGTCTCCATAGTGCCTCCTACAGCAGCTGTTTGCTACGCAGGAAATCGCGGGCGACCTGCTGCGGTGATTGATGGTCGATATCCACCTTTTTGTTTAGCTCGGTGATAACGTCGTTGTTGAGCTGGGCCGAGAGGGTGTTGAGCGCCTCTTCCAGGCCGGGGTTGGCCTCCAGCGTGTCTTTACGTACCACCGGCGTCACCGCATAGCTCGGGAAGAAGCCTTTATCGTCTTCCAGCACCTTGAGGTCGAAGCCTTTCACGCGCCCGTCGGTGGTGTAAATCAGCCCGGCGTCGACGAAGCCGTCGCGCACCGCGTTATAGACCAGTCCGGGGTCCATCTGACGGATCTGCGGGCGGTCCAGGTCCATTTTATAGGCGGCCTGAAGCGGCTTCATACCGTCGCTACGCCCGGCGAATTCCAGGTCTAAGCCCAGCAGCCAGTTTTTGTCCGGGTTGGTTTTACGGATCTGCTCAATCTTCGCCACCATCTCCGACATGGTGTTGATATGTTCCGCCTCGGCGCGCTTGCGCTGCATGGCGAACGCATAGGTGTTGTTCATGTCGGCGGGCTTGAGCCAGACCAGACCGTGCTTCGCGTCCAGGCGTTTCACCGTCTCGTAAGACTCCTGGGGCGACATGCGCTTGTTGATGTGGTTAAAGATGATTAATGACGTGCCGGTGTACTCCCAGGTCATATCAATCTGCTTGTTGATCATCGCGTTGCGGGAGATCACCGTGGCGATATTGGTTTGCGGCTGCACCTGGAATCCTTTCTTCTGCAGGTACTGCACGGTCATCGCCGAGAGAATGTGCTGCTCGGTAAAGCTCTTGGTTGCCAGAATCAGCGGGGCCGCGATGGTCTGGCCGGTGAACAGCGCCGCGGCACACAGCGCCGCCAGGCCGTATATCAGTCTCATAAAAGCTCCTTGTTATTATTATCGGGGGAGATGGGGACTCATCACGCGACCCAGCGCCGCCAGCAGGGTATCGAGGATCAGGGCGAAGAGGGCGGTGGCCGCCGCGCCGAGGATCAGGGTCGGGAAATCGTTCAGATAAATGCCGGGGAAAATCAGCTCGCCGTAGCTGCTGGCACCAATCAGGAACGCCAGCGGTGCGGTACCGACGTTAATGGCGGTGGCGATGCGGATCCCCGAGAGCATCACCGGCCAGGCGGCAGGCAGCTCAACCTGGCGCAGACGCTGCCATTTGGTCATCCCGATGCCGTTTGCCGCTTCCAGCAGCGACGGCGGGACCGAGCACAGCCCGGCATAGGTATTACGCACGATCGGCAACAGCGAGGCGAGGAACAGGGCGATGATGGCGGGCGTATCGCCGATGCCGATCACCACCATCGCCAGGGCCAGCACGGCCAGCGGTGGCAGCGTATTGCCGACGTTGAAGATTTGCATTACATATTCGGCGATACCCCGCGCGGCCGGGCGGCTCAGCAGAATACCCGCCGGAATACCCACCAGCAGGGCAAAGAACATCGATGAGAAAACCAGAATCATATGCTGTTGCCCGAGATAGATCAGGTCAACCTGTCGCGCTCTGAGGGTCTCCAGCCCGATCCCCCAGACGAGGAGGGCGAGGACCACAATAATGGCGCCGACAAACAGCAGCGAACGTTTGAGTAAAGGGTGCATTGCGGTGTGTCTCCCTGTGCGCATGCGTTATAGCAACCACCGGTTGCCTGTTGTTATGCCATGTTTCGGCAGGGGTATTTCACCTATAGCAAGCGTTTGGGAAGGGTTCCAGCGAAGGGGTAAAATCAGTAACCCTATGAAAATAGTGACAACCTCAGGTTAACCCTTAAGGCGTAAGGGCTGATTGAGGGGCAGGCAGAATAGTCCTAAAGACGAGAAGTGAAAGTGACGTTGTCACGAGTAATGGCCGCACCTCTGTCGGTGCGGCAGTGCATTTACGCTGTTTTGTGCGCTTTTGATCTCCATTCCTGCCAGATGTTTTCAAGACCCTGCCGGTATGAAGTGACGGGAAAGTCGGGAAAATGCCGCTTAAACTTCGTCGAATCAAACAGGTTGTCAACGTCGTATCTGGGCAACAGCTCCCGCATTTCGCGCGCGCCCTGCGAAAACAGCGCCGTCGCGGCGAAGGCCAGCTTGCCCAGCACGGCGTAGTCCGCCTTCTGGCCGAAGATATCGCAGGCGAGGGTAACAAACTGTTGATACGTCAGCCTTTCATCGCAGCAGGGCAAATGCCACGTCTGCCCGTAGGCCTCAGGGGTATTGCCCAGCAGAGCGAGCGCGCGACTGGCATCCGGCGTCCAGATGAGGGTGCGAAGCGTGTCGTCACGCACCGGAACGCGCGGACGCTTATGCTGCTTAAGCCTGTCGATAATGAGCGTATTGGTGAAGCTCTGCGTTTTCTCAGGCCCGTAAAACTCCGGCGCCCGACCGATGAGGACGGGAATGTCGCCCCGTTGCATTTCGTCAAGCACCCGGTTTGCCATCAGGGCGCGCACGTGGCCTTTCCGCCCCCGGGGCGCAAAGTGCGTCTCTTCGGTTTGCGGCACGTTACTCTGGGGGTACATATAGGTGTTGTCGAAATAGACGAATTTTGCCCCCGCCTTACGCGTGGCCTCCAGGGCATTGTCCAGCATGGTCGGAAAATGAAGCTCCCACAGCGCGGAATCAGGCGGCAGACCGGCGGTAAAATAGACCGTATCGCTACCGTTAATCGCTACCTGCGTCTGCTGCGCATCCAGGAGATCGGCTGCAACCGTGCTATCGCTGGCGTTGACTTTCTGCGGATGGCGGCTGACCAGCCTGATCTCGTCGGTATATTCGCGTTTAAGCTCGCGGGCAAGTTCACGGGCAATTTGCCCGCTGGCGCCCAGAATAGTGTGCATTTTAGCTCCTGATGAGATGACGATCCGGTTGACCGCATAAAAAGTTTAAGCTTAAAGTTAACTTTAAGGTCAATATGCCAGAGCGGACGAAATGAAAATTGGCGAGCTGTCGAAAATGACGGGAATTACCCCGTCGCGCATTCGGTTTTATGAGGCGGAAGGCTTACTGCCGCGACCCGTCAGGCAGGGGAACGGGTACCGTACCTATTCCGCTGATGCGGTTGCGCTGCTGAACATTATCGACAATGCACAACGGACCGGGTTCACCCTTGAGCAAATACGGCGCTTCTTGCCGCAGCCGCAACAGCGCTGGGATCATGAGGGACTGATCCAGTCCCTGAAGACACGCATTGCTGAAATAGAGGCGATGCAGAAGCAGCTGGAGGAAAACCGAAGAGAGCTGCTGGACCTGGTCACGAGTATCACCCACAGGCCGGAGGGCATCACCTGTGATGACAACATGCAGCGCCTGCTGGGGCAGTTGCAACCCTCAGACGCCAGCGCGAACCCGTCGAACCCGCGACGAGACGGTGATAATTGAGACGGTGGCGACAACCGCGAGCATCAACCCCAGCGCCAGCATGGCGTTGAAGCCAATCCATCTGAACAGCAGCAGCCCCGCAATACCGCCCGTAATGAATGAAAATAGGGTGGTTAAGTGGGTTTTTAGCTGACTTTTTTGCGCCGCCGTATCTTTGGAGTAATCCCGGCGCAGCATCGCCACCATGACGGAGGCCAGGGAAATCCCCGCGTCCGTTAGCGTGCCGGTAATGTGCGTCGATCTTACCCGTCCGCCGGAAAGCTGCGTGGAGGTGGAATTATGAATGCCCATCAGAAAGCAGAGAAAAAGAATAATCTCGCGATTGCTGGTGAGCGCATGGAAATACATTTCGTAGAAGGAAACGCCGGTCAGTAATATCCCCTCGACAAAAAGGATCTGGCAAAAAACCAGCCTGACGTTATGGATAATACCCCATATGACGATCGTGCGCGCAATAATGGCGCCAGCCACAAAAGAGAGAATTATCGAGCCGAAGAAAATAATATCGCTCAGATCGGTAGAAGAAACTTCGCTGGATAACTGTGAGGTGTTGCCGGTCATGTGTGAGGGAAAAAAACCAAATGCCCCGAGGGCGATGGCGTTCAGCAAACCTGCTGAGGTCGCCAGCCAGAGAGCAAGCCGGCGATCCTCCTTATGCGTTCGTTCTTTCTTGAGCCTTATCAGCAAGAATACCTCCGGGTTGAGCTTTGCCTGCCTATTCAGGCTAGCAAAGCGATTCAACGGGCTGTCCAGGATAGAGCTTAATTATTATTCCCTCTGACGACTTTCAGGGTTTCGTAATTAAATAAAACAGCCTCGTTGCGGTATTCATTCAGGCATTAAGTTTTACACCATGCCGTTATTGCCGTGACGCAAAAATGCCGGACGCTGGTTAAGGCGCTCGAACCACGCCTCAATGGCGGGCACGTCTGGCTTATCAAACGGCGTCATTTTCCAGCGATTCACCGACAGCCCAAGCACCATGTCCGCAAGGGTAAACGTCTCGCCCGCCGCAAAAGCCCCGGTGCGCTGCAGCTGGTTTTCCAGAATGGTGATGCAGTGGTTCCACTCTTTGATTCCCGCTGCAATGCGCTCAGGGTCGTTAAAGTCCGGGTTTTTACCCCCCAGGGCCGGGAAGACATAGCGCCAGGCGTTGTTAAATTCAGTGGCCTGCCAGTCCATCCAGCGCTCAACGTTGGCGCAGGCCTGCGGTTCTGTGGGCAGTAGATCGTGACGTTCGGCCTTGCGCGCCAGATAACGGCAGATGGAATTGGACTCCCATAGCACGAAATCGCCATCAATCAGCACCGGCACCATGGCGTTGGGGTTCAGGGCGCGGAAGGTATCCGTTTCCGTCGAGGCGAAACCGCTACCGTAATCTTCCTGCTGATAGGTTATGCCCGCTTCTTCGCAGGTCCAGAGCACTTTACGAACGTTGATGGAGGTGGTTTTGCCGAGGATGGTGATCATTGCGCAGGTGTCCTTTAGAGGAATGAATTGTTTTGAAACAATACACCCGTTGTGCGTCAGAGGCTGGGGCAAAATTTGGTGGGGGCAGCTGAAGGTAGTAGTGCGAAGCACTTTCGGAGAGCACTTCGCAGTCTAAAACTGATTTAAACAGGCTGTTGGCTACAGTGGCTGGTATAGAAACTTATACCGTTTCCATCCGGATCCTGCAGGGAAAAATAATGATGTCCAAATAGCGTTTCCTGCGCAATTTCCTGAGCTGAATATCCCTTTGCGATGAGGCCAGTTCGATACGTTTCAAGTTCCGATCTGGAATGGCCCGCGATCATGAGATCAATTTTTTCTGCAGCAAAATCTGGCCGCTGACCAACGCGGCTGATATGCAGACTCTGCGTTTCAGGCACATCCTTTCCGGTCAACAATAAATGGGTGCCGCCGCGTAACTCAATAATCGCCATGCCCGGAAATTTGTCGAGCGCACGCAGGCCTAGCCCCTGGTAAAATGCATAGCTGGCATCAACATCGTTCACTTTCATCACAAAATGTGCGAGTGCTGCAGAGGGTAATAATTCATTCATTTTCTTGCCTTTCATAGGTTTATCAGGGAATGAACGCATTGCAATCTTGTCGGGCAAGGCTTGCAGTGCTAATGTGACTGGCCAGTCGAAAACATTATCCGACTGATCAGTCGAATTAAGCAAGGGGAAATCGTGACGCGCAAAAAAGAAATCGATCGGGAGCAGGTTTTAGATGCTGCTGAAAGCATCATCCTTGAGTCTGGAGGGCGCGTATTTACGCTGGATGCCGTCGCGGAACGTGCTGGCATCAGTAAAGGCGGCCTTGTGTATACCTTTTCATCAAAGGATGGCCTGATATACGCCGTGCTTGAGCGCGAAGTGACGCGTTTCCAGCAGGCAGTCGGTCAGCGTCTTACAGCTACCGCCGCAGGGCCACGAGAATTAATTCTTGCGCACATCGAGGAAGCGCTGGAGGAAGAGGATGCTGTAACACAGATGGCGGCGTTTCTTATTACGGCTCTCGTGCATGCGCCAGGTATGCTGGCGCCCGTTCGCAACCTGTATCGCACACTCCTCGAACCGTTACGCGAGGCTGGAGAGGAGATGGCCGATGTCAGGCACGCGTTTCTCGCTGTAGAAGGCATATTCCTGCTACGCGGACTGGGGCTCGCTGATATCCCGGCAGGCGAAATAAAATCGGTATTGCGTCACGCGCGTGAAATGATTTTGGCGGCGTTGGCACGAACCTGCTGAGACAATACAATAAAAGCACCTGTTCAATAGATGCTTTTATTCAGAAAATATGTCTTAGATTTTGCCCAGCAGAATATTCAACATGCGGCGCAAGGGCTCCGCCGCTCCCCACAATAGCTGATCGCCAACCGTCAGAACCGAATATATTGGATCGTTGTTGAGTGACATTTTCTTGTAACGGCCAATACCAACCTGAAGCGAACCGCTGATATAAGCCGGGGTCAATTTACTGACGCTTTCAACCTTGTTATTGGGCACATAGTTAACCCAGGGATGAGAATGCGTCACTAACGCTGCAAATTCTTCTTCGCTGACGTCACGCCTGAGCTTCAGGGTGATTGCGGCGCTGTGGCAGCGTATCACGCCAACACGAATACACAATCCATTTACCGGGATCGCACCAGGAGACAAACCAAGAATTTTGTTTGTTTCGGCTTCACCTTTCCACTCTTCACGGCTATTACCATCCCCTAAATCGCTGTCAATCCACGGTATAATGCTGCCCATTAAAGGCGCGCCGAAATTCTGTATCGGCATGTCAGCGCTGTTAATTAACGCACTGACTTTATTGACTAAAGGCAGCACTGAACCTGATGATGCCAGTTCATCAGAGGACAAATGCTCACTGATCCAGGCACTTTGAACAATTAATTCCCTGACATATTGCGCCCCCGCACCTGATGCAGACTGATAGGTCATAACGCTCATCCATTCGATCAGGTCAGCCTTAATCAACCCTGCCAGCCCCATAAGACTCAGCGTGATGGAACAGTTGCCACCGACAAAAAGTTTAATTCCCTCTTTAACGGCACGATCAATCGTGGGGCGATTGACGGGGTCGAGAATAATGCAGGCTTTCTCATCCATCCGTAGCGCTGAGGCCGCGTCAATCCAGTAGCCTTGCCAGCCACAATTAATCAAAGCAGGATAGATTGCTTTTGTGTAATCACCGCCCTGACAGGTAATGATGATATCCATTTCGGCCAGGTCACTGATGGAATTAGCATCTTTGAGTGTGTAGCTGACGCCGCCAATGACTGGACCGGCGGCCCCGGCGCTTGAAGTACTGTAAAAATGCGCTGAGATATCGTCGAAGTCGTTCTCTTCGACCATTCTCTGTAATAAAACAGAACCAACCATTCCTCGCCAACCAACAATACCAACCTGCTTCATTTGTTTAGCCTTATCAACGTTACAAGAATGTTAATTTCCGCAGCAGGTTATATCTCATCCAAACATGAAGATCACTACGAACTGCAGCTAATTCCTTAATTATTAAAATGTTTCATAAGACATCAGCAATATTTATACCTGATGAAGCCATCAGTTAAAAAACGATCGCAGGCATGACGTGCAATGACTGTCAATTAAGAATGAAAGAGCAATTATTAAGAAGCGAATCTCTGGCAAAGGGGGAGCCCGGAATTGGCTGCCGGGCCTGGTGAATAGTTCAAAATTGGTGATGATTGTTCAGACAATCAGGCCGCTTTCACAGCCCTGATTTTTTTCGTGTCAGCCGCATCGGATTCTGTTTTATCCGCTACCGCTGGAGCAGTGAGATCGGGAAGCTTGCTGGTACGCAGAATATGCTGCACGGTCTCTTTCTGCTCGGCGAGATACAGGCCAAGATTTTCAGCCTGCGTTTCATCCATCTGCATTCCGCTTTGCAACAGCCAGTCGGTGAACGCGTCGGCCATATCAAGCAGCTTGTCGTGAGCGTCAGCCTCTTTCTTACTGGCAAATGTCATTTTCTCTTCACCTTTTCTTACGACAACAAATTTTGTTTCAACAGCCATCGTGCACCTCGCTATACTGTGTTTATATACAGTATAGCAGCACCGGTTCGATGTTGCAGCAAAATATGCATTACTGGCGAAGCTGCTGCGTTTCGGGGCCACCTATACTGCGCCGCCATGCCCCAGGCGCCTGACCATACTGACGCTTAAAGCTGCGGTTGAAGGACTGTTGGGAGTCAAAGCCCAGCGCGATCGCCACGTTCAGAATCGGTTCGTCGCTGTGGGATAACCGCTCAACCGATTTTTGCAGCTTTTGCGCACGAATATACCCGGCGAGGGGATAGCCCGTATGCTCTTTGAACAGGCGCTGGAGGTGCCATTTCGAGTAGCCGGAACGCCTGGCGACGGTCTCAATGTCCAGGCGACTGTCCAGGTTGTTGTCGATCCAGTCGAGTAAATCATGCATAAATGCGCCAGTGTTCATCTGGTTACCCCCACGCAGCGGATGAAAAAGTATCTTTGTCTGTTGCATTTAAAGGTGGCGCGTTTTTTCAGTAATTGCAAGTTTTATTGTTGCATTTAAATCCCTGACCGAAACGGGTCTTTTCACATCCGCTCAAATAGCACATAAAGTGCAACAATTATTCTTGCACTTAGTTAAGCGCCTTCCTACAATCGCCGCGAATAGTGTATTCGCAACTGTTACAGTTTTGTGGCGATGAACGACACAAATGGCCTAAGACAGCCCCCGGACAAAGGAAGTGGCGCGGTGCCTCCTGCTGCGTCTTGCCCGGTGGCGACAATTACTGGAATAAAAATAATGAGCCTGCAAAAAACCTGGGGTAACTCTCCTCTGAGCGCGCTGGGGGCAATATTGCTCTCCGTGCTGCTCGTCGGATGCGATAACAGCGTCGCGCAAAATGCCGCGCCACCTGCGCCTGCCGTGAGTGCCGCTGACGTGGTGGTGAAATCGATTAGCCAGTGGGATAGCTTTAACGGCCGGATTGAAGCGGTGGAGAGCGTTCAGCTGCGCCCGCGCGTCTCCGGCTACATTGATAAGGTGAATTACACCGACGGCCAGGAAGTGAAAAAGGGCGAGGTGCTGTTCACTATTGATGACCGTACCTATCGCGCCGCGCTGGAACAGGCGCAGGCGAACCTGGCGAGAGCCAAAACGCAGGCCAGCCTGGCGCAAAGTGAGGCTAACCGTACCGATAAGCTGATCAATACCCATCTGGTCTCACGGGAAGAGTGGGAGCAGCGACGTTCGGCTGCCGTTCAGGCGCAGGCTGACATTCGCGCCGCGCAGGCGGCGGTTGACGCAGCCCAGCTCAACCTGGACTTCACCAAAGTGACCGCGCCTATCGACGGTCGCGCCAGCCGGGCGCTGATCACCAGCGGCAACCTGGTGACTGCGGGCGACACTGCCAGCGTCCTCACCACTCTGGTCTCGCAGAAGACGGTGTACGTCTACTTTGACGTGGACGAGTCAACCTACCTTCATTACCAAAATCTGGCCCGCAGCGGGCAGGGGGCGTCCAGTAATCACACGGCGCTGCCGGTTGAGATTGGCCTGACGGGCGAGGAGGGTTATCCCCATCAGGGCAAAGTGGATTTCCTGGATAACCAGCTCACGCCGAGCACCGGGACAATCCGCATGCGCGCGCTGCTGGATAACTCACAGCGTCAGTTCACGCCGGGACTGTTTGCCCGCGTACGCCTGCCGGGCAGCGCGGAATTCAAAGCCACGCTGATTGACGACAAGGCGGTGCTGACCGATCAGGATCGTAAATACGTTTATATCGTCGATAAAGAGGGGAAAGCGCAGCGTCGCGACATTACGCCGGGTCGTCTGGCAGACGGTTTACGCATCGTGCGGCAGGGGCTGAATCCTGGCGACAAAGTCATCGTCGAGGGTTTACAGAAAGTGTTTATGCCGGGTATGCCGGTTAACGCCAAAACCGTTGCCATGACCGCCACCAGCGCCCTCAACTGATCCCTTGACCTGAGAATCCAACCCATGGACTTTTCCCGCTTTTTCATCGACAGGCCGATCTTTGCTGCCGTCCTGTCGATTCTGATTTTTATCACAGGGTTAATCGCCATCCCGCTGTTGCCGGTGAGCGAATATCCTGACGTCGTGCCGCCAAGCGTGCAGGTGCGCGCGGAGTACCCGGGCGCTAACCCGAAAGTGATTGCCGAGACCGTGGCGACGCCGCTGGAAGAGGCGATCAACGGCGTTGAGAACATGATGTACATGAAGTCCGTTGCGGGCTCGGACGGCGTGCTGGTGACCACCGTTACCTTCCGTCCAGGGACTGACCCCGATCAGGCGCAGGTTCAGGTACAAAACCGCGTCGCGCAGGCCGAGGCGCGTCTGCCGGAAGACGTGCGGCGTCTGGGCATTACCACCCAGAAGCAGTCGCCCACGCTGACGCTGGTGGTGCATCTGTTTTCGCCAAACGGTAAGTACGATTCGCTGTATATGCGCAACTACGCCACGCTGAAGGTGAAGGACGAGCTGGCGCGTCTGCCCGGCGTCGGCCAGATCCAGATTTTCGGCTCAGGCGAATACGCGATGCGCGTGTGGCTGGATCCAAATAAAGTGGCGGCACGCGGGCTGACCGCTTCGGACGTGGTCACGGCGATGCAGGAACAAAACGTACAGGTTTCCGCCGGTCAGCTTGGCGCCGAGCCGCTGCCGAAAGAGAGCGATTTCCTGATCTCCATTAACGCCCAGGGGCGTCTGCACACCGAAGAAGAGTTTGGCAATATTGTCCTGAAAACGACGCAGGACGGTACGGTCGTCCGCCTGCGCGACGTGGCGCGGATTGAAATGGGCTCCGGGAGCTATGCCCTGCGTTCCCAGCTGAACAATAAAGACGCGGTCGGGATTGGTATCTTCCAGTCGCCGGGGGCGAACGCTATCGATCTGTCTAACGCGGTGCGCGCGAAAATGGACGAACTGTCGACGCGCTTCCCGGCGGACATGAAGTGGGCGGCACCTTACGATCCGACGGTCTTTGTGCGCGATTCGATCCGTGCGGTGGTGCAAACGCTGCTGGAAGCCGTGGTGCTGGTCGTGCTGGTGGTCATTCTGTTCCTGCAAACCTGGCGCGCGTCGATCATTCCGCTGATCGCGGTGCCGGTGTCGGTGGTGGGTACCTTCAGCATTCTTTACCTGCTCGGCTTCTCGCTGAATACCCTCAGCCTGTTCGGGCTGGTGCTCGCCATCGGTATCGTGGTGGACGACGCCATCGTGGTGGTGGAAAACGTAGAGCGAAACATAGAAGAGGGGCTTGCGCCGCTTGCGGCAGCGCACCAGGCGATGCGTGAAGTGTCCGGGCCGATTATTGCGATTGCGCTGGTGCTGTGCGCGGTATTTGTGCCGATGGCGTTTCTGTCGGGCGTTACCGGTCAGTTCTACAAGCAGTTTGCGGTGACGATCGCGATTTCGACGGTGATCTCCGCTATTAACTCGCTGACGCTCTCTCCGGCGCTGGCGGCACTGCTTTTAAAGCCGCACGGCGCGCCGAAGGATTTCCCGACCCGGCTTATCGATCGTCTGTTCGGCTGGATTTTCCGTCCGTTTAACCGCTTTTTCCTCCGCAGCTCAAACGGCTATCAGGGGCTGGTGGGTAAAACGCTGGGACGGCGCGGCGCGGTATTCGTGGTTTATCTGCTGCTGCTTTGTGCCGCAGGCGTCATGTTTAAAGCGGTGCCCGGCGGGTTTATTCCGACGCAGGACAAGCTTTACCTGATTGGCGGTGTGAAGATGCCGGAAGGCTCTTCGCTGGCGCGTACCGACGCGGTGATCCGCAAAATGAGCGAAATCGGGATGAATACCGAAGGCGTGGACTATGCGGTCGCGTTTCCGGGGCTGAACGCGCTGCAGTTCACCAATACGCCGAATACCGGTACGGTGTTCTTTGGCCTGAAGCCGTTCGATCAGCGTAAACATTCCGCTGCGGAAATTAATGCGGAAATTAATGCGAAAATCGCGCAAATCCAGGAAGGCTTTGGCTTCTCCATTCTGCCACCGCCGATTTTAGGGCTGGGTCAGGGGTCGGGCTATTCTCTGTATATTCAGGATCGCGGCGGTCTGGGCTATGGCGCGCTGCAAAACGCGGTGAACACCATGTCCGGTGCGATTATGCAGACCCCGGGAATGCATTTCCCGATCTCAACCTATCAGGCTAACGTTCCGCAGCTGGACGTCCAGGTTGACCGCGATAAGGCGAAAGCGCAGGGCGTGTCGCTGACCGATCTTTTCGGGACGCTGCAAACCTATCTGGGCTCGTCGTACGTCAATGACTTCAACCAGTTCGGACGAACCTGGCGCGTGATGGCGCAGGCCGACGGGCAGTTCCGCGACAGCGTGGAAGATATTGCGAATCTGCGCACCCGCAACAGCCAGGGCGAAATGGTGCCGATTGGCAGTATGGTGAAAATCACGACCACCTACGGGCCGGATCCGGTGATCCGCTACAACGGTTACCCGGCGGCGGACCTGATTGGCGATGCCGACCCGCGCGTGCTTTCATCTGCGCAGGCGATGACGCAGCTGGACGCGATGTCTAAGCAGATCCTGCCAAACGGGATGAACATTGAATGGACTGATCTGAGCTTCCAGCAGGCCACTCAGGGCAATACGGCGCTGATCGTCTTCCCGGTGGCGGTGCTGCTGGCGTTCCTGGTGCTGGCGGCGCTGTATGAAAGCTGGACGCTGCCGCTGGCGGTGATCCTCATCGTGCCGATGACCATGCTCTCCGCACTGTTTGGCGTCTGGCTCACCGGGGGCGATAACAACGTCTTCGTGCAGGTGGGGTTGGTGGTACTGATGGGGCTGGCCTGTAAAAACGCCATTCTTATCGTGGAGTTTGCCCGCGAGCTTGAAATTCAGGGCAAAGGCATCATGGAGGCCGCGCTGGAGGCTTGCCGCCTGCGTTTACGCCCGATTGTGATGACCTCCATCGCCTTTATCGCCGGGACCATTCCGCTGATCCTCGGTCACGGCGCTGGCGCAGAAGTGCGCGGCGTCACGGGGATCACGGTATTCTCCGGCATGCTTGGGGTGACGCTGTTTGGTCTGTTCCTGACGCCGGTGTTCTACGTGACGCTGCGTAAGTTCGTGACGCGCGGGAAAAAAGAGGAAAGGGACGTTTTGCCCGCGTAAGGACGTTGCCGATAATAAAAAACCGCCTTCATAGTGAAGGCGGTTTTTTTTCGCATCAGGTAAAACGTTATGACGTTTTTTGATACTGGGCAATAAGGTCGGGGAGTGGATCCCATCCGCTGCTGTCGGCGTTTTTCACCGCTTCCAGGGCGCTTGCCACGGTATGGCGGGCCAGTACTGCTAACGAAGCCTCTTCGGCTTCTTCAGAAATTGATTTGAAGTACCAGCAGGCGTTGGCGCTGACCACGCAGCGGGCCGGCACGTCAGGGCGGGAGGCCCACAGCTTTTTATCTTCGATGACCGAAAGATAGATGTCGCGCAGGGTGATCTCTTCCGGCGGGCGACCAAGATGAATGGAGCCGTTACGGCCAAGCGTTGAGACGATAATGCCGTCTCGCGTCAGCGGAACCATCAATTTGCGGATGAAGCTCGGGTTCGCTTCCAGGCCGTAGGCCAGAATCGCACTCGTCGAACGTTCACCCAATTGCTCCGCCATCGCTACGCTGAGAACCATCTGCAAAGCTGTCGGGAAGCGGTAATCTAACATTTCTCTGTCCTGGGTTGCGGTGAATCTTGTTCTTTTTGGCACCGCAGAGGTGAATAAGCAATAAACAACAATATAACAAACACGGTAATTTTTTTGAAGCAATCTGCGGCATTTGCGATCAAACCCCCTGTTCTGCTTTAGCTAAACGTGCGGTTCGGGAAGTCTACCGTCACCAGGAGGCCACCTTCTGCAGAGGTTGTCAGGTTTACGCTGCTGTTGTGTTGCTGCGCCACCGCTTTAACGATGGCAAGCCCCAGCCCGCTGCCGCTCTGCACCTGATTGGGATCGCGGAAAAAGCGGTCGAACACGCGCTCCTGCAGCTCGACCGGAATACCAGGGCCCGCATCGGAGACGCGCAGCTGGACGACGCGATCGCCCGCCCGCACGTCGACCTGAATCCGCCCGCCCTCGGGGCTGTACTTCACCGCATTCTCAATAAGATTATCAATCAGCGACACCAGGCGTTCCCTGGCGCCAGGGATCCAGACTTCATCCTCGGCAAAGAATTCCAGCTCGATCCTGCGCGCAGACGCTAAGGGCTCCAGCTCGGCCATGCGCTCCTGGACGAGCGTCGTCAGCGGCACGGGCTCCATGACCGTATCAATACTCGCTTCACTGTGCATCATCAGCAGAAGCTGATTGACGAGACGCGCGGCGCGGCTGTTGCTGCGGATCACGCCGGCAAGCAGCTCCTGCTGGCTTTCGCTGATGACCCAGGACTGCAGCGCCTCCACGTTGATGCGCATCGCCGCGAGGGGCGTACGCAGCTCGTGCGCGGCATCCGCGATGAAAACCCGCTCTCTTTCCGCGCTTTCACGCACCCGGGCAAGGAAGTCATTGATCGCGTCCACCATCTGGCGAAGCTCTCTGTGCTTCGGTACGGCTTTTAAAGGAGAGAGATCGTCCGGCGTGCGTAACGTAATTTCATTGACCACCTTATTCCACGGACGCATCGCAATGCGGATGGAGAACCATGCGGGAAACAGCAGAAAAGGGAAACAAACCAGCAGCGGCAGAATGTAGTATCCGCGCGAGTTCAGGTAGATAAAGAAGTTCCAGCCGCTGGCAGGGGTGAAAAGGGTTACCTCCACGTCGGAGTGGGGCGATTTCAGGGTTCGGCTGGTCCAGATGCGACCCTCACTTTGAACGTGCTCCATTTCACCTTGTCGGGTATTTGTTACCCCTGCGGGTGCTCCGTCGGATGAAAAAATAACGGTATTATTTTTGCGAACGATGAGGTTAATCGACAGCAGGGGATCTTCCCCTCCGCCGTAACCTTCACGCAGCGCCTTGCTGAAGGCCTCCAGCACGGCGGTACGGTCCTGCGGGCGTCCGTCCATACGCTCAGCCAGGGTAAAAACGGTTTCGTACGTTTTGCTGCCCGTGATGATAGGAGGGCTACGCAGGTCCTCCCACAGAATGAAGGTTAAAAAAAGACACCACAGCAGGGTAAGCAGCAGCATCTGGGCGATGATAATTCGCCGTACCAGCGTCGGTCGCCTCAGGTGATACCAGACGTTTTGCATCAACCGGTCACCTTCTGTATTGAGACGGTATCAATAACGTACCCGACGCCCCGGACCGTTCGCACATAGCCGTCGCCGATTTTTCGCCGTAAATTACCCATATGCACGTCGAGCGCGTTGCTGAGGTTCTCTTTGTTGCCGAATATCCTTTCTTCCAGAAACCGCCGGGTCAGCACGCGGTCCGCGCGCAGCATCAACGTCTCCAGCAGCGCGTATTCACTGGCCGTTAAATCGATATGGCGCGCGCTCACCGTCACGCGACGCGTCGGTATATGAAGAGAGAGCCCGCGAATTTCTATCGCCTCATTCTCAAAACCGTAGCTGCGCCGTGCAAGAGCCCTCACTCGCGCCAGCAGCTCGGCGAGAATAAAAGGTTTGACGAGATAGTCGTCCGCGCCGGCATCCAACCCCCGCAGGCGATCCTGCAATGTTCCTCGCGCCGTCAGGATGATGACCGGGATCCCCTTGAGCTGCTGACGCAAACGCGTCATCAGGCTCATGCCATCTCCGTCGGGCAGCCCGAGGTCGAGCAAAATAAGTTCCGGCACGCAGACGTCAAGCTGATGCAGCGCATCCTCTTTACGGCGAACCCATATGACGTCAAACCCTTGATCTGAGAGAGCGATACGTACGCCATTGCCGAGATCCAGGTCGTCTTCGATTAGTAGAATTTTCACATTGGTAACGGTATCAACCGTGAATGAAGAACATCTTAAGAAAAAAACGGTATCAGGAAATCAGCCTGGTATACAGCACCTGCTTGCGCTTCAGCGTTTCTTCATTTTCGGCTCACAAGAACCTTAGGGTGAGTATTCAAAATGGGCGTTCTGGCGGTTAACCGCATGCATCGTCATCATTTGAATCCATAAGGACTTCCTTAATGAGAAACATCAAACTGCGTCATACGTTCCCTCATTTACTTTCGGGCCGCTGCCTGAAAACCATCGTCCCGGGCGTCGTTCTGGCGTTACTGGCTACACCTGTACTGGCGGAAGAACAGCGGCAGGGTAACGTCTTAACCCTGGGGGGCGGCGTGGACGTAGGACCACGCTATTCGGGTTCAGATAAAACCCGCGTCTCAGCGGCTCAGGTAGTGGATTATTCCATGGAAAATGGATTCTTCATCGGTACCACGCGAGGGATCGGTTACGGTAACAACATCGGCAACCTGGACTACAGCGCCGCGCTGAGCTATCGAATTGGCCGTAAGGATAAAGACGTGAGCAGCGATTCGATCGGCTCCGGCAGCGACGAGCTGCGAGGAATGGGGGAGATTAAAGGCTCGGCTATCGTAGTGCCCGGGCTTGAGTACAAGGTGACCGACTGGCTTCACCTGCAGCTGCAGGCTGAGGTACCGGTTTCTGAAAGAGACAACGGTGAAGCGGTACATTTTGGCATTTCCAGCCCGTTCTACACATCACCAAAAAATGAGGTGGCGCTGGCGCTGACCGGCAGTTGGGGATCGGACAAGTATATGCAGACGTACTACGGGGTAAACGCCGCCCAATCGGCCGCATCGGGTTTTGCCCGACATGACGCCGGGGCCGGGATTTATGCCTGGTCGATGAACCTTGACTGGACCCACAAGCTCACCTCGCGCTGGAGCGTACTTGCCTCAGCGGGTGTGACGCAGCTGACGGGGGATGCAGCGGACAGCCCGATCGTGCAACGCAAAACGTCACCCACGGGGAGTTTGAAGGTGACGTATAGTTTTTAGCTTGTGGTTTTGAGCGTGCACCAGCGGTAATTTAAGCCCCTCCGGTTGAGACGGTGGGGCGGTTTCCCTTACAGACAGTTACAGCACTGCACACATGGTTGACGGATTTATCTAAAGCTCCATTGGGCCGTGATGACAAAAACGGAGGGGATGATAATACCCACATCCATACCAAAATAAGACGTAAAATTATACTGAAATCCATGATATATGTAGGGAGAAAAACCTATCCCTGTTACTTTTTTAAAATCATGGTATGAACCATGGTCGCCACAATCATCGAAAGTATCAAAGAAAAATTCGCCTACATATCCATAGATTCCCTTAAAAACCCAACCGTTATTCCATCCAGCCCAGTCTCTTCTTACACCGGCGGCCAGACATCTATCATTAAAGCTGTTTTTCATTGTGCCTAGCACAACACTATATTTCGACGTATCCGAGAATTTCCGCTCCACGGATATAAACTTGTTTTCAAAGTTCTCCGTGTATTGTCCGTGATTATTTGTCAGATGATAAACGTATGAGCCAGTGTTAATTGAATACAGATTTATTTCATCTGCAGAGCAATTCAATGTCGCCAGATAAAAACTTCCGCACCAAAGCCATGCGGGGTATCTTTTCAGGACTATCTGCTTATGTGGAATATTATCCATATTCGCTCGCTTTGGCTAACGTACTGAAATTTTAAAGGGTGATTTTCGATCTGCAGTTGCAAAAATTTTAGCATACATACGGAAACTTGAGATACTCACGTAATGGGGCGGGGGATGAGATCGCCTTACAGAACATGTTCAGCAAACCATTTCGCCCACACGCTTACAATGCTCAAAATCCGCTTTTTTATGGCCCCTTAATTCATAGCCCCAGGTATAATGTCTGCTCAGATAAACGGCAAAGAGGATGTGATAAGATGCTGACATATATCACCATAGGTACAAATGACCTTCAGCGCTCCGTGGCGTTTTATGACACTGTTTTTAACGTGCTTGGCTATTCACGTTTGCCTGCCTGGACAGAGAGCTGGGCAATGTGGGGAGATGAAAATAATCCGGATGAGGGATTCAGCTTCTGTATTTGCCCTCCTTTTGACGGGCATCCCGCAACGGCGGGAAACGGGACAATGTTCGCATTCCGAGCAGATAACGCGGACCTTGTCAGACGTTTCCATGCAGCAGGACTTCTTGCGGGAGGGAAAAATGAAGGCGCACCAGGGACACGAACCGCGTACGGCCCCGATTTTTATGTTGCCTATCTGCGCGATCCTGACGGGAATAAGCTGGCATGTGTTTTTCAGCACTATTCGCCGGAAGCAGATGAAAATTCAAAGGAACAATAGTTACTCCATGGATGAAATTTTGGGATGTTTAGCGGTGACGAAATCAGCCGTGCAATAAAGCTATATCAATAAAGGTGTCTACCGCAAATTGTGAAAATAACGCTGTTGTTCCATAGTTGCTGAAGCAGTTTTGAGCGAGGAGTGGACGCTGGCCTTTTATACTCGCCGATCTGTCTGACGTATGTATCATAGATTCATAGGCTCATGACTATAGTTTTCTCGACTCTATGACATCGCTATTCCAGACGATATGAGAGAAGGTGAGATTGCCAGCGTGCAGCACTGCAGCGTCCGGCCAGGCCAACCCCGGCTAAGGGGTAGTTTATGAACTATGTTTAATACCAGTCAGAAAAGTACGATGGCTGTAGTTTTATCAGGAACTGAGAGGCGGCGGCCTCAGTCCGGAGCATTTGAAAGCCAGAACCTCACTGAGAAGTGTGCCAGCATGACGTGGCAAATATCCCTGTCCGGAGAAGAATGTGTTCGGAAAACTATTGTTAAACTACATGCCAGGTTTACAAAATTTGTTAGCCTACGATAAAAGCTGGCTAAAACATGATGTTAAAGCCGGGTTATCCGTTGCGGCTGTAGCGCTACCCGTTGCGATTGCTTACGCTGAGCTGGCGGGTGTTGGGGCAATTGTAGGGCTCTATTCCTGCGTTTTACCAATGATAGCTTACGCACTGTTTGGCTCTTCACGCCAGCTTATTGTGGGCCCAGATGCAACGACATGCGCGGTGATTGCGGCCGTCGTGTTTCCGCTTTCTGCGGGGAATCCCGAACTGCACTGGCAGCTGACAATTATCATGACATTGATGATGGGCGGGTGGTGCCTGCTTGCCAGTAAATTCCGCCTGGGCGCACTTGCCGATCTGCTTTCTCATCCCATTCTTACCGGCCTGCTTAACGGCGTAGCGGTAACGATTATTGTCGGGCAATTAGGCAAGGTGTTGGGGATTAAGCTTGATGAAGCGCAGGTTATTGAAAAAATAATCGCCCTGCCAGGCCGACTTTCAGATAGCCATTTATTAACCGTAGGGATATCCCTTTTTACGTTAATTATTTTAATGGCGATTAAAATGTATCGCAGCCAGTGGCCAGCACCTTTAATTGCTATTGTGATAACAACGGCGCTGGTATGGGTGACCTCTGCGCAACAGTATGGAATTGCCACGATTGGGGGAGAAGGCTTCCAGCCAGGTTTACCCGTCGTTAACTGGGGGGCGTTCCAGCCAGGTCCGATGCGTGATTTAGTGATCCCGGCGCTGAACCTGGCGTTGGTCAGTTTTGTCAGCCTGATGCTGACCGCCCGCAGTTTCGCCGCGAAAAATGGCTATGAAATTAATGCTGATGCAGAGTTCCGCGCGCTGGGTATTGCGAACATTATGTCGGGGTTATCTCAGGGGTTTGCTATCAGTGGCGCCGATTCCCGGACCGCGGTTAATGATTCGGTTGGGGGGAAAAGCCAGCTGGTTTCGGTGGTCGCAGCTTTGATCATCGGTATTGTCGTGGTGTTTTTCACTCAGCCATTACAATACATTCCGGTATCTGCGTTAGGTATAGTTCTAATGTATGCCTCGTGGTCATTAATCGATTTACGTGGATTATGGAACCTGAGGCGCAGAAATAAGCAGGCATTTCGTCTGGCCTTCTTCACGTTTGGCTGCGTTTTAATTATCGGCGTTATCCAGGGGATTGGCCTTGCGGTGTTGCTTGGCCTGTTACAGTTCCTTCGTACAGTGTTTCGTCCCTCTGAGCACTTACTGGGCACTGACGACGATGGAATGATTCACTCATTAGGAAATACGAACGATATTAAAATGGTCCCGGGCGTGCTGATGTATCGATTTAACTCACCGTTGACCTATTTTAACGTGGCTTATTTTAAACGCCGGGTATTGAACCTGGTTGATGGGGCAGCCTTACAGCCTAAATGGGTGGTCATTGATGCCGTTGCCTGCTTCACCTATTCAGACATCAGCGTTCTGGCAACCATTAATGAGTTAAAGCGCGATCTGAAAGGTCGACAGATTAAATTAATCCTCGCGGGCAGGAAAACGGAGTTAACCCGCTGGTTTAAAGAGAGTCGGCCAACAATGAATGATGATGACATGATTCTGGCGCCAGACCTCTACCTGGCACTTCGGTTCATTCAAAGTAAAGAGAGCGTGAGTGAATCAGGTGGAGAGGTATAAGATAAAGGCTTGCCCGCCAACCGCGAGCAAGTCATATCTCCTAGCGGTACAGCGTCTTTTCCGCAACCGGAATAAGCAGCCTCGATCGCCAGTCCGCGAGCGTCAGCTGCGCAAGCCTGCCCAGCGCGGTATAAAACGGATGCCCGGCGTTGTCGACAAACACGGACAGGAAGCGGGTGCTCCACGGCAGCAGGTGCCACGCCAGAAGCCGATCGCACTCAGCATCGCGACCATTCTCGGCAAGCCACGCTGCCAGCAGCAGCAATGTCCCAAAGTGGTCTTCCGGTTCGTTCTGCTGCATCTCAAACGCGATATTGTTCTCCCGCATCCACTGACGCAGGGCGAGGGTCGAGTCGCCGAACAGCACGGATTCGCGGTCGAGCCAGACGGAGCCCCACGGCGGAGCGGGTAGGGCGTAAGGGCCAATAAACAGCCGTTGCCACGCGTCCGTCAGCGGCTCGTCGGCAGGCGAGGCAAAGGATTCGGCAATGGGCTGCAGCGTTTCCGGCGGCAGAGGCCAGTCCTGAACCCAGTCGCCCGCGGTTAGGGCCTGGACCAGCGGAGCAGCCTGCTCGCTGTCGGGTGAAAAATAAAACAGCGCGCCCAGTACGCGGGCGCTAAACGCGAACGATTCACGCTGTGAGACGTCTTTCATTACATCTTCCTTGCTCGCGCGGATTTCGCCCGCGCGACTGTGTTAAACCAATTTATAGACCATAGAATAAACAACGGTCATGCGCTTCACTTTTTAGACCTTCTCGATCTGCACCAGATTGGTGTGCTGCGGGTTGCCTTTTGCCAGCGGCGACGGGCGGTGCGTGGTAAGCGTGTTGATGCATGAGCCGTGGTCGATACGATCGCCGTTCATGTTGGCGTCGTGCCAGGCACCTTGGCCCATGGCGCTCACGCCGGGCATGATGCGCGGCGTGACTTTCGCTTCAATTCTCACCTCACCGCGATCGTTAAACACGCGCACCGTATCCCCGTTCTTAATACCGCGTTTTTCGGCATCAACAGGATTAAGCCAGACCTCCTGGCGGCAGGCTGCTTTAAGCACGTCGACGTTACCGTAGCTTGAGTGGGTACGGGCTTTGAAGTGGAAGCCAAACAGCTGCAGCGGGAACCGCGCGCGCTCGGGCGCATCCCAGCCGTCAAAGGTCGAGGCATAGACGGGCAGAGGGCTGATGGTCTCATCTTTTTCAAGCTCCCAGGTGGCCGCAATCTCCGCCAGCTTGCTGGAGTAAATCTCAATCTTGCCCGAAGGCGTTTTCAGCGGATTGGCATCCGGGTTTTCGCGGAACTTTTTATAGGCCACAAAATGTCCGTTCGGATCTTTACGCTTGTAAATGCCCATTTTTTTCAGCTCGTCATAGGACGGCAGCTGAGGGTCTTTTTCGAGCATTTTGGCATACAGATACTGCAGCCACTGCTCCTGCGTGCGTCCTTCGGTAAATTTCTGATGGATATCCGGCCCGAGGCGTTTCGCCACTTCGCTCATGATCCAGTAGATGGGCTTGCGCTCAAACTTCGGCGCAGTCACGGGCTGGAGGAAAATCAGGTAGCCCATATTGCCCGCATAATCGTTAGGAATGATGTCTTCCTGCTCGACGGTCATCAGGTCCGGCAAGATGATATCGGCGTATTTCGCTGACGACGTCATGAAGTTATCGATGACCACAATCATTTCGCACTTGCTTTCATCCTGCAGGATATCGTGGGTTTTATTGATATCGGAGTGCTGGTTGATGATGGTATTGCCCGCGTAGTTCCAGATGAACTTAATCGGCACGTCCAGCTTATCCTTTCCGCGTACGCCGTCGCGCAGGGCGGTCATTTCCGGCCCGCGGGCGATGGCGTCCGTCCAGCTGAAGCAGGAGATTTGCGTTTTGACCGGGTTATCCGGCAGCGGCATACGCTCAATGGTGATGGTGTAGGTCGACTCTCGCGCGCCGCTGTTCCCGCCGTTGATCCCCACGTTTCCGGTGAGGATCGGCAGCATCGCGATGGCGCGCGAGGTCAGCTCGCCGTTCGCCTGACGCTGGGGTCCCCAGCCCTGACAGATATAGGCTGGCTTCGCGGAGCCGATTTCGCGGGCAAGCTTAACGATGCGATCCGCCGGAATGCCGGTGATGCGTGAGGCCCACTCCGGCGTTTTAGCCGTGTGATCATCGCCCTGGCCGAGAATATACGCTTTGTAGTGACCGTTAGCGGGCGCGCCTTCCGGCAGCGTTTTTTCGTCGTAGCCAACGCAGTATTTGTCCAGGAACGGCTGGTCGACCAGGTTTTCGTGGATTAATACCCAGGCAATACCCGCCACCAGCGCGGCATCGGTTCCAGGGCGGATCGGGATCCATTCATCTTCGCGTCCGGCTGCCGTGTCGGTGTAGCGCGGGTCGATAACAATCATGCGCGCGTTGGACCGCTCGCGGGCCTGCTCAAGATAGTACGTAATCCCGCCGCCGCTCATGCGCGTTTCCGCCGGGTTATTGCCGAACATCACCACCAGTTTAGTGTTTTCGATATCCGAGGTGCTGTTGCCGTCGTTGCTGCCGTAGGTGTAGGGCATCGCGCAGGCAATTTGCGCCGTGCTGTAGGTGCCGTAGTGGCTCAGGAAACCGCCGTAGCAGTTCATCAGGCGCGCCACCAGCGAAGCGTAGGGGGAAGAGCGGGTGATATTGCCGCCGACAATTCCGGAAGAGTAGTTGATATACACCGCTTCGTTGCCGTATTTGGCCACCACGTCTTTCAGGCTGGCGGTGATAGTGTCGAGCGCTTCATCCCACGTGATGCGTTCAAACCTGCCTTCGCCGCGTTTGCCCACGCGCTTCATCGGGTAGTTCAGACGGTCAGGGTGATTGATGCGGCGGCGGATTGAACGTCCGCGCAGGCAGGCGCGCACCTGGTAATCGCCATACACATCCTCGCCGGTGTTGTCCGTTTCGACCCAGTACACTTCGTTGTCGCGCACGTGCAGACGCAGCGCACAGCGGCTGCCGCAGTTGACAGAGCAGGCGCCCCACACGACGGTATCTACAGGGGGCTGGACGGCTCCCTTCACCGCGCCGGCAGCGCGTTTAAGACCAAATGGAAGCGAGAGCCCACCAGCGGCAAGCGCCAGAGAACCTATCGCCGTAGATTTCACGAGAGTTCGACGGCTAATTCCGCCGTGATGTTCAGCATCGGACATGGCTCACCCCATCATTATAATTGCGTATTATTTTTCCCGAAATGATATCCGGGCTAATGATGGGGTGAGTGTCACTAATTTGGGGGGACTAAATATTAATCCTTATCAAATCAAAGTGGATTGAAGCTCAATTACTGAGGTTCAGCTGCCGCACCGCTGCCTGTGCGGGTGTACAAAATCTTAAACGTGTCGTTAGCGCAGTGGCCTACCACCTGCGTGCCCGGCTGGTCGGCCTGGTCGTTCGGCACGATGTTCAGCGTAAAACCTGACTCAGGCACGCCGTTGTTGACTATCTTCTGCTGAATGTCGCTTTTCACGCGCTCGCAGGAATCCGGTGCCGCCAGCGCGGCCGTCGAGGCACTCATTAACAGCAGGGCGGTAATCCAGGGTAACCGTTTCATCTGTAGCTCCTTTTCTCTGTGTGTTGAGTTAGTGTAGCAGGGGAGGCGTAAGTCTATGTTTTTATCTGTAATTTTCTGATTAATCTTAATGCTGTTACGCGTAGCTGGCTCCCCCGCGCGGCGAGCCGCTATCATTTAATCGAACGAGAATGCTCTGGTGAGACATTCTCAAATATTTCATCAAAAAAACGATGAAACGCATTAAAGCACTCAGCAATCATCTGGCTGGCTTTATTTCTTTCCTCTTCCGTTAAATTCAGGGTATCTACAATTTCATCCTCGCTCCCCATTGAATGTCCAGTCTCATGACTCAAATGTAAATGACCGCAGTATTCCAGCTGTTTATCCGTGCCCTTTGTTATGGATGCCAACGTATCAAATGTCGCATTGCCGGTTGCCTCCATGACTTCAATCACAATTAAACGCATTTTGGCGCTTTGATTGTGAAGGGCCTGAATTAAATGGTAAGTCAGCTTTCGGCTGTTAATCAGGTTATCAGACCACAGAAAGCTCAGGTGTTCTGTGAGGCTAGCGGCGGAATTTTGCCCGCTGGTCTGCAGATCGTTTAGAAACCAGGGCCAGTGTTCGGCATCCTCCCTCGCATGGGTATTCACTGCCCGTTCCAGCGCATTGGCGGGCGTCGCAAACGGCAAAATATATTTATTAATATCGGCAAAGCTCATGACAAAATGTGAAATATAGGGTAAAAACCTCAGGCGCTCATCAAGCGATAATGCATCGTCATTGAGATAATTAAATAACGGATGATTCAGGAAGTTCATTTTGTGATATTCAATCTCTTTTGAAATGCCCGTCATAATATATCCTTTAGCGTTGACCGTTCCCCATAAAATATAGCCTGGTTTCCCGTCTGCGTGGGCGAAGCCGGTTTTCTCCGCGTTCAGATGATTCGTTTTCACTATCGCGTAAGCCGCTGTATTTGCTAATATGATTGGGAATAATCTCCCTGTACGGAAATGAATGTGAAGATATACGCAGCGATAACGCTACTGGCAGCAACACTGGTGGGGTGCGACAACAGCACCGCGCCGCTGTCGTTTACGCCCGAGATGGCGAGTTTTTCAAACGAGTTTGATTTTGACCCGCTGCGCGGCCCGGTCAAAGACTTTACCCAGACGCTGTTCAACGAGAAGGGCGAAGTGTCCAAACGCGTCACCGGCACCGTCTCGACGGAAGGGTGTTTCGATACGCTGGAGCTGCACGACCTGGAGGCCAACACCGGCGTGGCGCTGGTGCTGGATGCCAATTACTATCTTGACGCTGAAACCCAGCAGCGCAAAGTGAAGCTGCAGGGTAAATGCCAGCTGGCCGAACTGCCGTCAGCCGGAATAACGTGGGATACCGACGACAACGGTTTTGTGGTGGCGGCGCACGGCAAAGAGATGGAAGTGAAGTATCGCTACGACGCGGATGGCTACCCGCTGGGCAAAACCACCGTTTCCGGGGATCAGCACCTGTCCGTACAGTCGACGCCGTCTAAAGACGTTCGCAAAAGAATGGATTACTCGGCCGTGAGCATGTTGAACGACAAGCCGCTGGGCAACGTGAAGCAGAGCTGCGACTACGACCGCCACAATAACCCGGTGAGCTGCGATCTGACGATCACGGACGACAGCGTCAAACCCGCCGTTGAGCGCAAGTACATCATCAAAAATACGATTGAATACTACTGAGAATAAAACCGCGCAGGTTACTGCGCGGTCGGTTTCAGCAGGCTGGCGCCAGACGGTTTATGTCCGGCCAGGTGCTGATGCTGGAAAATGCACATGCGAATGGTATTGCGGTATTCACCGTTAATAAAGAATTCGTGAATCAGCTCGCCTTCCACCATAAAGCCCAGCTTGCGATAGATATGGATCGCTTTCTCGTTCTCTTTATCCACAATCAGGTAAAGCTTGTAGAGATTCAGAACGTTGAATCCGTAATCCATTGCCAGCTTAGCCGCCCGTGACGCAAGGCCCTTTCCCTGATGTTCAGGGGAGATGATGATCTGGAACTCCGCCCGACGGTGAACGTGGTTGATCTCAACCAGCTCCACCAGCCCGGCTTTTTCACCTTCACACTCCACCACAAAACGACGTTCACTCTGATCGTGAATGTGTTTATCGTAGAGATCGGACAGCTCGACAAACGCCTCGTAAGGCTCTTCGAACCAGTAGCGCATCACGCTGGCATTGTTGTCGAGCTGGTGTACAAAGCGCAGGTCTTCACGCTCCAGCGGACGGAGTTTGACGTCGCAGGACACCGACATTACGGGGCTACCGTGCGGCCAGTGCGGCGATCCAGGCAGCGCAGGGTGTTTGGCTCCCAGTACGCATTGACGTTTGCACTTTGCTGACACTTATCGCGTGCGTCAAAAGCAACATCTTCTTTGTCCCACTCTTTTTCGGCACGTTTGTTGACCTTCTGGCGAAGGCTACGGGTGTCATTCCATTGTTCTTTGTCCATAGCGGCGTTCTGGCGGCTTTGCGCGCTGTCACCAGACTCAATAATGAGCTTGCTGGTTTCCGCTGTCGCAGAGGCGGCAAAGGCGAACGATGACAGCGCCAGCAGGGCTGTCAGACAAAGGCGTTTGCTTAATGTGGTCATAGCGTTTCCTTTTAAATGGGTGCAGGTA
The DNA here is from genome assembly GCF_004006055.1 of Enterobacter sp. N18-03635. Taxonomy (NCBI): domain Bacteria; kingdom Pseudomonadati; phylum Pseudomonadota; class Gammaproteobacteria; order Enterobacterales; family Enterobacteriaceae; genus Enterobacter; species Enterobacter sp. N18-03635. The sequence continues at coordinate 2,041,859 of NZ_CP034769.1, forward strand.
ATCAGGTTACCCCGTACAGATTCTACACTAATGCGAAATGACGGCATACCCGCGGGGCAAGTATGGAAAAGTAAAGGGCATCATCAGGTATGATGGTTAAATAAATCCTCACCTGACGTGAAATATGCTTAAAACGACGCTGCTTTTTTTTGTCACCGCGCTATGCGAAATCATCGGCTGCTTCCTGCCCTGGCTCTGGCTGAAAAAGGGGGGAAGCGCACTGCTGCTGATCCCGGCGGGCGTCGCGCTTGCCCTGTTTGTCTGGCTGTTAACGCTGCATCCGGCGGCCAGTGGTCGCGTTTACGCGGCTTACGGTGGTGTTTATGTGTGTACAGCGCTGCTGTGGTTGCGCGTCGTGGACGGCGTCAAACTCAGCGCATACGACTGGGCCGGGGCGCTGATTGCCCTGTGCGGTATGCTGATTATTGTGGTGGGATGGGGGCGCGCCTGAGCCCCCGGTTTTTGTGACCGTTAGCTGATTTTATGATCTTTATACTTGTATGGTAGTAGTGTAGTTGCGTAAATTTCCAGCATCACAACGAGCGATGTAAGGAAAAGAATTATGAAGATTGTCGCGGCTGACGTGTTTGTTACCTGCCCGGGGCGGAACTTTGTCACCCTTAAAATCACCACCGATGAGGGGATTGTCGGTCTCGGTGACGCTACGCTAAACGGGCGCGAGCTCTCCGTGGCCTCATACCTGAAGGATCACCTTTGCCCGCAGCTGATTGGCCGCGATGCGCACCGCATCGAAGACATCTGGCAGTTTTTCTATAAAGGCGCCTACTGGCGTCGCGGCCCGGTTACCATGTCGGCCATCTCCGCCGTAGATATGGCGCTGTGGGATATCAAAGCCAAAGCGGCCAACATGCCGCTCTACCAGCTGCTGGGCGGCGCCTCCCGGGAAGGAGTGATGGTCTATTGCCATACCACCGGCCATACCATTGACGACGTGCTGGAAGATTACGCCCGCCATAAAGAGATGGGCTTCAAGGCGATCCGCGTGCAGTGCGGCGTGCCGGGCATGAAAACCACCTACGGCATGGCCAAAGGGAAGGGGCTGGCCTACGAGCCTGCGACCAAAGGCGACTGGCCGGAAGAACAGCTCTGGTCCACCGAAAAATACCTCGATTTCACGCCGAAGCTGTTCGACGCGGTGCGCAGTAAATTCGGGTTCAATGAGCATCTCCTGCACGACATGCACCACCGCCTGACGCCCATTGAAGCGGCGCGCTTCGGCAAGAGCATCGAGGAATTCCGCATGTTCTGGATGGAAGACCCAACGCCTGCGGAAAACCAGGCCTGCTTCCGCCTGATCCGCCAGCACACAGTCACGCCGATTGCCGTGGGGGAAGTGTTTAACAGCATCTGGGACTGCAAGCAGCTCATCGAAGAGCAGCTCATCGACTATATCCGCACCACCATTACCCACGCGGGCGGGATCACCGGGATGCGTCGCATCGCGGACTTCGCCTCGCTCTACCAGGTGCGCACCGGCTCACACGGCCCGTCCGATCTCTCGCCCGTGTGCCACGCCGCCGCGCTGCATTTCGACCTGTGGGTGCCGAACTTTGGCGTGCAGGAATTTATGGGCTACTCCGAACAGATGCTGGAGGTCTTCCCGCACAGCTGGCGCTTTGATAACGGCTATATGCATCCTGGGGATAAGCCGGGGCTGGGCATCGAGTTTGATGAAAAGCTGGCGGCGAAATACCCCTACGATCCGGCCTATCTGCCGGTCGCCCGTCTCGAAGACGGCACGCTGTGGAACTGGTAAGCGAGGAGCGAACGATGAAAAGCGTAGTGATTCAGCAGCCAAACCAACTGGTGATTGAAGAGCGGCCACGCCCGGAACCAGGCGCAGGCGAAGTGCGCGTCAAGGTTAAACTGGCCGGGATTTGCGGTTCAGACAGCCACATTTACCGCGGGCATAACCCGTTTGCTAAGTACCCACGCGTCATTGGCCATGAGTTCTTTGGCGCGATCGACGCCGTAGGCGAGGGCGTTGATGCTGCCCGCCTGGGCCAGCGCGTCTCGGTTGACCCGGTGATCAGCTGCGGGCACTGCTACCCGTGCTCGATGGGAAAACCGAACGTCTGCACCTCGCTGGTGGTACTGGGCGTTCACCGTGACGGCGGCTTCAGCGAATATGCAGCAGTGCCCGCACAAAATGCCTGGCCCATTCCGGATGACATTCCTGATAAACACGCCGTTATGGTGGAGCCCTTCACCATCGCCGCCAACGTGACGGGGCAGGCCAGTCCCACCGGGCAGGACGTCGCGCTGATTTACGGCGCAGGCCCGATGGGGCTGGTCACCGTGCAGGCGCTGAAAGGCGTCTATCAGGTGAAGCAGGTTATCGTGGTTGACCGCATAGACGAGCGCCTGGCGATGGCCCGGCGCAGCGGCGCGGATTGGGTCTTTAATAACGGCGAGCAGTCGCTGCAGGCCGCGCTGGACGAAAAGGGCATCAAACCGACGTTAATCATTGATGCCGCCTGCCATCCAGCTATTTTGCAGGAAGCGATAACCCTGGCCTCTCCGGCGGCGCGCATCGTGCTGATGGGCTTTTCCAGCGAGCCGAGCCAGATTGTTCAGCAGGGCATCACCGGCAAAGAGCTGGCGATCTTCTCCTCACGCCTCAATGCCAATAAATTCCCGGTCGTCATCGACTGGCTGAAGAAGGGGCTGATCGACCCGGAAAAACTGATCACCCATACCTTTGACTATCAACATGTAACAGACGCCATCGAACTGTTTGAAAAAGACCAGCGGCAGTGCTGCAAAGTCTTACTCACGTTCGGCCAATAATCAAATACGCGGTTAAGAGCCTGCGCAGACAGGCTCTGGTGGTACGCATCTTACCTTTCAGAGATAGCCATTATGACGCAAGCACAACCTCAAAGAACCACCTCCGATCTGGTGAAAGCCGCCGTTTCCGGCTGGCTGGGCACCGCTCTGGAGTTTATGGACTTTCAGCTTTACTCGCTGGGGGCCGCCCTGGTCTTTCATGAGATCTTCTTCCCGGAACAGTCCGCCGCGATGGCGCTGATCCTGGCGATGGGGACCTACGGCGCAGGCTATATCGCACGCATTGTCGGCGCCTTTATCTTCGGCAGAATGGGCGACAGCATTGGTCGTAAGAAGGTGCTGTTCATCACCATCACCATGATGGGGATCTGCACCACGCTGATTGGCGTCCTGCCGACCTACGCGCAGATCGGTATTTTTGCCCCGGTTCTGCTGGTGACGCTGCGCATCATTCAGGGCCTGGGCGCCGGGGCGGAGATCTCCGGGGCCGGGACCATGCTGGCGGAGTACGCGCCAAAAGGGAAACGCGGCATCATCTCCTCGCTGGTGGCGATGGGCACGAACTGCGGGACGCTAAGCGCCACTGCGATCTGGGCGGTGATGTTCTTTGCTCTCGATCGAGAAGAGCTGATTGCCTGGGGCTGGCGCGTGCCGTTCCTCGCCAGCGTCGTGGTGATGATCTTCGCCATCTGGCTGCGTATGAATCTCAAGGAGAGCCCGGTCTTTGAGAAAGTAAACGACGCACAAAGCGTGCAGCCGGATACGTCGCTGGGTTCGATGGTGAAAAGCAAATCCTTCTGGCTGGCGACCGGCCTGCGGTTTGGTCAGGCGGGTAATTCGGGTCTGATCCAGACGTTCCTTGCCGGGTATCTGGTCCAGACGCTGCTGTTCGATAAGGCCATCCCGACCGATGCGCTGATGGTAAGCTCCATTCTCGGGTTTATCTCCATCCCGCTGCTGGGCTGGCTTTCCGATAAAGTGGGGCGCCGTCTGCCGTATATTATTCTCAATATCTCCGCCATTCTGCTCGCCTACCCGATGCTGTCGATCATCGTCGATAAGAGCTATGCGCCGGGGACGATCATGCTCTCTATCATCGTTATCCATAACTTCGCCGTGCTGGGGCTGTTTGCGCTGGAAAATATCACTATGGCGGAGATGTTTGGCTCGCGAAATCGCTTTACGCGTATGGCCATCTCCAAAGAGGCGGGCGGTCTGGTGGCGGTGGGCTTTGGTCCGGTGCTGGCAGGGATCATCTGCAATATGACCGGCTCCTGGTGGCCCATTGTTGCCATGCTGGTGGCCTATTCCGCGATCGGGCTGGTCTCGGCGATCCTGATGCCGGAAGTGTGCGACCGTGATTTGAGCGCGGCGCATGACGCAGCCGAGTCTGCGCCAGAAGAGAGTGTGGGTTACGGTGCTGTCTCTTCGCGACGCTAGTGGTATACAGCCTGCGCGACCTGTCACACAACTTTATTTTTATGTCACACCAGATGAGCAAAAGTTAATATATATCAAAAAATCAAACGGCAGTATCGGTATGGTTGATGGCAGTTCTCTTTTTACTCCAGCTGCCATTCTAGTTGGTGTAGTCAGCAGGCGCTGCCGCTTCAAAAAGAGCGGCAGCGATCCACAGCTTTCTAATTAACGAGTCTTAATCATGGAAAACACGTTATTACAGGCCAACGCGACGCTGCCTCAGTACGATCGCGACAGCCTCAAAGCACGCATTGTACATTTAGGCTTCGGCGCATTTCACCGGGCGCACCAGGCGGTGTACGCCGACATCCTTGCCGCTGAACACGGCAGCGACTGGGGCTATTGTGAAGTTAACCTGATTGGCGGCGAGCAGCAGATTGTCAATCTGAAGGCCCAGGATAATCTCTATACCGTGGCGGAGATGTCTGCCGATGCGTGGACTTCCCGCGTGGTGGGCGTGGTCAAAAAGGCGCTGCATGCGCAGGTTGACGGGCTGGAGACGGTGCTGGCGGCGATGTGCGAACCGCAGGTGGCGATTGTCTCGCTGACCATCACTGAGAAGGGGTACTGTCACTCACCGGCGACCGGGCAACTGATGCTCGATCATCCGTTTATCGTCGCAGACCTGCAAAACCCGCACCAGCCAACATCCGCGCCAGGTGTCGTCGTGGAAGCGCTCGCGCGCCGTAAGGCGGCGGGTCTGCCGGCGTTTAGCGTGATGTCCTGCGACAACATGCCGGAGAACGGTCACGTGATGCGAAATGTCACCTGCGCGTACGCCCGAGCGGTAAACGGTGAACTGGCGGACTGGATCGAATCCCACGTCACCTTCCCGTCAACTATGGTGGATCGCATCGTGCCCGCGGTCACTCCCGATACGCTGGATAAAATCGAACGACTGACCGGCGTGCGCGATCCGGCGGCGGTGGCCTGTGAACCGTTCCGCCAGTGGGTGATCGAAGATAACTTTGTGGCGGGTCGGCCCGCGTGGGAAAAAGCCGGAGCCGAGCTGGTGTCGGACGTGATCCCGTTTGAAGAGATGAAGCTACGCATGCTCAACGGCAGCCACTCGTTCCTGGCGTACCTGGGCTATCTGGCGGGCTATCAGCATATCAACGAGTGTATGGAAGATGAACATTACCGCATCGCCGCGCACGCGCTGATGCTCAACGAGCAGGCGCCCACGCTGAAGGTCAAAGGCGTCGATTTAGGACGTTATGCCGATCTCCTGATTGCCCGCTACAGCAACCCGGCCCTGCGCCATCGGACCTGGCAAATTGCGATGGACGGCAGCCAGAAGCTTCCGCAGCGCATGCTGGATTCCGTGCGCTGGCACCTGGTGCATCAGAAGCCTTTCCCGCTGCTTGCACTGGGCGTGGCAGGCTGGATGCGCTATGTCGGCGGCGTGGACGAGCAGGGCAACGCGATTGACGTAAGCGACCCGCAGCTGGCTGTGATTCAGGCGACGGTGAAGGGCAGTGCGGAAGGGGAAAACCGGGTCAGGGCGCTGCTCGGCCTTGAAGCCATCTTTGGCAAGGAGTTACCGCGTGAAGCCGTCTTTGTTGACGCGGTGATGAAGGCCTACCTGACGCTGCTGCAAAAGGGAGCGATAGCGACCGTGGAGCAGTACGTGTCTCAACGGTAATTCAGCACATGCCGCCGTGCGCGGCGGCATGTCCGCGCACCGTTTAGTGCATACCCAGGCGAATCAGCTCAATCGGTTCGAACTTACCTTCGCATCCTTCCACTTCAACCGTTTTGCTGCGGCGCACCTGCGCGGCATCCAGCCCGTCGCTGTGGATCGCTTTAATCACGCCAGTTTTGCCCGTGCCGCTAATCATGACGCGGCTGCCGGTTGTGATTGCATTGCGGTTACGGTCGTATGTCATCATGGTATTTTCTCCTCTCTAACCTGTTCGTTACGGCGTTATTTCAGGGGTGCCGTTCACGGAGCATATAAATACGCCTGTCTGCATCACATGTTTTTGTTTTTGATCAAACTCACACTTTTTTCTTTATTGTGCCGGGCGCTGACGGTTCACGACAGCAATTGACAAAGCAGACCGTTATTTTCATTAAATGATAGTTTCAGCAGGGAAGCGTTGAGGGTTGGTTTATATTCCTGATGCCATTCTGGGTACAGGAAATAACCCTTTCATCGGAATAAGGAGTCAGGCTTATGTATAAGAAGATTTTGATGCCTGTTGATGTGTTTGAAATGGATTTGAGCGACAAAGCGGTTCGCCACGCGGCAAACCTTGCGAAGGCGGAGGGCGCCTCGATTACCCTGGTCAATATTCTGCCGGCCAGCAGCCGATCCCTGCTGCGTGGATTTAACGCCGATATTAAAAAGTTCGAAGAGTATATGACGGAGGAATCCGGTAAGAAGATGAACGCGTTAAAAAGACTTTTCGATATTTCGCCGGAGAAAATTGACAGCCTGGTTCGCTTTGGCAACGTCCGCGATGAAATCATCAGGCTGAGCAAAGAAGGGGAATATGACGCGATCGTCATCGGGTCGAAAAATCCGGGCATCAGCACCCATCTGCTGGGATCAAATGCGGAATCTATCCTGCGCTACGCCACTATTCCGGTGTTAGTCGTTCGCTAAACCCATCGCCGCGTCCGAAAGGGGCGGCGAATATTACTCTTCGCTAAACCACTCGCTATTTTCCTGACGAATCAGCTGCACTGATTCGCTAATTTCCTGCAGATGCAGCGTCATCGCTTTTTCCACGCCGTCCGGGTCGCGTTTTTCCAGTGCGCTGAAAATATCATGATGCTGTCGAAGCAGCATTTCCGGCGGGGAGACGTGATCGAGGCTCATATAACGCACGCGGTCGATGGTGGCCTTGATGTTTTCGATGGTGTCCCAGGCAAGCTGGCAATCCGCAATCTGCGCCAGTTTCTGGTGGAATTCATCATCAAGCTGGAAGAAATCATTCAGCTGCTTACGGTCAATCGCAATTCGCTGCTGATGCAGGTTTTGCTCCAGCAGATAACACTGGTTGTCGTTGATGAGCGTTGCGGCACGGCGCGCCACCGCGCACTCAATGGCCTGGCGAACAAAACAGCCGTTGCGCACCTGAGAGAGTGAAATTTTGTTCACGTAGCTGCCGCGCTGCGGGCGGATCTGAATCAGACCGTTTTCAGCAAGCTTAATAAACGCTTCACGCACCGGCTGACGGGAAACGTCAAAACGCACGGACACCTCTTTTTCAGAAAGCGGCGTTCCCGGAGGGATCAGGCAATGGACTATATCACGTCGCAAAATGCGATAGATTTGCTGGTTTACGGGCTGGGTGGGGTTGAGTTGCGATTCAGCGGCCATGAGTTGTCATTTCTCAGAGAGTTAGCCTGAACATACTACCATTCTTTTATAGACCGAAACAGACCCGGCCCGCAGGCCGGGAAGGGCTGATTTAGCCGCGATGGACGCTCAGTCCGGCAAAACTTTGGCTGACCGGCATCATTTCTACTGTATTGATGTTGACGTGTTTTGGCAGCGTCGCCACCCACCAGACCGTTTCGGTGACATCTTCCGGCGTCAGGGCGTTAGCGTTTTCGTAGGTTTTGTCTGCTTTCGCGTCATCGCCCTTGAAGCGCACGTTGGAAAACTCGGTGCCGCCCACGAGGCCCGGCTCGATGTCGGTGACGCGAATGGCGGTGCCGTGCAGATCGGTCCGCAGGTTAAGGCTGAACTGGCGCACAAACGCTTTCGTCGCGCCGTAGACGTTGCCGCCCGCATAAGGCCAGCTTCCGGCGGTGGAGCCGATATTGATAATGTGGCCGCGATTACGTTCAACCATGCCCGGCAGCACCGCGCGGGTCATATAGACCAGCCCTTTATTGTTGGTGTCGATCATGTTTTCCCAGTCTTCCACGCTGGCTTTATGGGCGGGCTCCATGCCCAGCGCCAGACCGGCATTGTTGACCAGCACGTCGATGGCGCGCCACTCGGCGGGCAGGTTAGCAATCATCTCTTCAATCGCCGCGCGGTTACGCACGTCCAGCTGCGCGGTCAGGATGCTGTCGCCTAATTCGTCCTTCAGCTCCTGCAGACGTTCCTGACGACGGCCGGTCGCAATAACCTTGTGCCCGTTGGCGACGAAGCGACGCGTGATGCTTTCACCAAAACCTGCCGTTGCCCCGGTAACTAAAATAATCATCTCACTGTTCCTCAACGCTTTTTGTGTTGTACTAACATAGCACGGCCGCAGAGGGTGCGTTAAGGCAACATTTGTATGACGGCGTTGCAGGGGATGGCGGCCTGGCCTACTCTGGGAGGATACCCGTACTCAGGAGCGAAAGATGACGGCCACGAATCCTTTTTTTGAAATCAGCCTGCTGCCTTACCAGGCACCCCATTTTGATAAGATCGACGACAGCCACTATCGTCCGGCCTTCGATGAAGCCCTTCGCCAGAAGCGGGCGGACATTAACGCTATTGTCTCTCAGGCCGCTGCGCCTGACTTCACGAACACCGTGCTGGCGCTGGAGAAAAGCGGCGCTTTGCTCGCGCGCGTCAGCAGCGTGTTCTTCGCCATGACTTCCGCGCACACCAATCCGTATTTACAGGAGCTGGAAGAACAGTTCTCCACCGAGCTTGCCGCGCTGGCAAACGATATCTGGCTGAATGACGTGCTGTTCGCCCGCGTGGAAAGCGTCTGGCAGGACCGTGCCGCGCTGGACGCCGAATCCCGTCGTCTGGTCGAAGAGACGTATCAGCGGTTTATTCTGGCCGGCGCGCGTCTGAATGAGACAGAAAAGGCCGAGCTAAAGGCGTTGAATACCGAGGCGGCCTCCCTGACCAGCCAGTTTAACCAGCGTCTGCTGGCTGCCGATAAAACGGGTGGGCTGGTGGTGGATTACGCGCACCAGCTTGACGGGCTCAGCGCCGGTGAGATTGCTGATGCGGCGCAGGCTGCCGCGGAGCGAGGGCTAAACGATCGCTGGCTGATCCCGCTTTTGAACACCACCCAGCAGCCCGCGCTTTCCGCGCTGCGCAATCGTCAGACGCGCGAAAACCTCTTCAACGCAGGCTGGACGCGCACCCAGAAAGGGGATGAAAACGACACTCGCGAGCTGATCCTTCGTCTGACGGCCCTGCGCGCCCGGCAGGCCCGCCTGCTGGGCTTTGAGGATTACGCCAGCTGGAGTATCGCCGATCAGATGGCGAAATCCCCGGCCGCCGCGCTGGAATTTATGCGCGGCATTGTGCCTGCCGCCCGCGCCCGCGCGGAACGCGAGCAGGCTGATATTCAGAAAGTTATTGACGAGGAACAGGGCGGTTTCACCGTCCAGGCCTGGGACTGGGCGTTTTATGCCGAACGCGTGCGCCAGGCAAAATATGCCCTTGATGAGTCGCAGATCAGGCCCTACTTTGCGCTCAATACCGTGCTGCAGGATGGCGTATTCTGGGCAGCCAGCCAGCTGTTTGGCATTCGCTTCGTCGAGCGCTTTGATATCCCGGTGTATCATCCGGACGTCCGCGTATGGGAAATTTTCGACCACACCGGTGAGGGCATGGCGCTGTTTTACGGCGACTTCTTCGCCCGTGATTCCAAGCAGGGCGGGGCATGGATGGGGAATTTCGTCGAACAATCCTTCGAGTTTGCTTCTCGTCCGGTTATCTACAACGTTTGTAACTACCAAAAACCGACGAATGGCGGGATCGCGCTTCTCTCGTGGGATGACGTGATCACCCTGTTCCACGAGTTTGGCCATACGCTGCACGGTCTTTTTGCCAGCCAGCGTTTCGCCACGCTTTCCGGCACCAATACGCCGCGTGATTTTGTTGAGTTCCCGTCGCAAATCAACGAGCACTGGGCCAGCCATCCGCAGGTGTTTACCCATTATGCGCGCCATTACGAAACCGGTGAGCCGATGCCGGACGCTCTGCGGGAAAGCATGCTCAACGCGACCCATTTCAACAAGGGGTATGACATGACGGAGCTGCTGGCTGCCGCGCTGCTGGACATGAACTGGCACGGCATCGGCGAGGCCGTTTCGGACGTTGAAGGCTTTGAAGCGGCAGCGTTGAAAAAAGAAGGGCTGGATCTGCCCGCCGTACCGCCGCGCTACCGCAGCAGCTATTTTGCCCATATTTTCGGCGGCGGGTACGCGGCGGGGTATTACGCCTACCTGTGGACGCAGATGCTGGCGGATGATGGCTATCAATGGTTTGTCGAGCAGGGCGGCTTAACTCGTGAAAACGGGCAAAAATTCCGTGAGGCGATTTTGTCTCGTGGTAACAGCACGGATCTGGCTGAACTTTATCGCAGCTGGCGCGGGCGCGATCCGAAGATTGAACCGATGCTGGAGAATCGCGGGTTGAGCGAATAGCGACAGTTTCGTCAGAAAAAAGAGCCGGGCTTTACGCCCGGTTTTTTAATTTCATCTTGCTGGTAAATGCTTTAGCAAAAAAGTTTTAACAGGCATTCTTTATAAATAAAAAATGTGAGATTAAAACTCGCTTCTACCGGTATATATAATTTTCCAAGTCTAGTCTGTAAGTGAGTGAATAATTAATACTTTGATCTGGATTGTAAAAATAAAAAATCTTTTAACTGCGAATTTTTAGCTATAAATTTTTATTATTTTGTGCCGATATATGAAAATGGCATAAGAATCGACGCAGTAGCAGTCAAGAAGGCGAAAGATGACCCTACCTCTGAACAATCCGGGCTTCACGGATACCGAGCCTTCTAAAGGCCTGATAAATAAAACTTTTAGCTATATAGTAACGTTGTTGATAAGTATTTTTATTGCAGCAATAATTTCCCTGCTCATAATAAAAGATAATGTTAATGAAATCAGCGACAAGCACGATGAATTTTTGCTAAGGAAGGCCCTGGATACCCGCCAGGAAAACATGCGAAGTCATTTGAAAGACAATGCCGAGTGGGGAGATGCCTACAAACATCTTCATCTGACCACAGACGTTCACTGGGCATGGGATAAGCAGAATCTGGGTAAGTCCCTGTATGACAACTTTGGCTACGAAGGGGTGTTTGTTCTCTCTCCGGAAGGGAGCACGCGATACAGCGTGGTTGACGGGAAACTGAAGCTTCAGGATCTGGAGCGCTGGTTAGACAAATCAACCAAAGACCGTTTACTGCATGAGATAAGCATAAAAAATGGATTGCCGGTTTCTGTACTAACGCTTATCAATTCGGTCCCGGCCATTGTTTCTGCCGAATGGATAACGACCGGCGATGATACGAGCGTGCAACCCTTACCGGGGAAACCTTCGACAATGGTGTTTATAGATAAGTTAACGGCTAAAAAACTCCTCACGATTGGGCAGGATGCCGGCATTCTGAATGTTCGTACCTCACCGGCTACAGTGACTTCTCAAATAAATAATCAGACGGAATTTACCTTAAGTACCCAGAATGGTGATGTGCAAATTATCTGGGACGGTGAAAATCCCGGCCAGGCGTTGATAATTTATTTTTTGCCATTACTCATTCTTTCAGTCGTTCTGACGGTATCAATGACGCTAATATTAATGCGTCATATTATGCACAAGGCGAGAATGCTTGACGAAAATAGCTTTCTCCTTGAGCAGGCGCGATTAAATCTAATTACGAGTGAAAAACGATTCCGGGACGTCAGTGAAACAACCAGCGACTGGTTCTGGGAAACAGATTTATCGTTAAAAATAACATGGCTGTCAGGTCGTTTTACTACAATAACGGGATATGAAAATAGCAAATGGATAGGCCGCAGCCTGGATGAACTCTTTCCGTCGACAAGCGGGTTATCACATGCCTGTGCCAGTCAGCGGGACTTAACTGAGCGCTTTGAATTTAAAAACTGTCCTTATACTCACGCGCAACAAACCACGTCATATTGCACGCTCCTGGCAAAATTTTCTGCTCAGCCTGATGGAACGGTGGTTTTGCGAGGCGCGGCAACCGATGTCTCTCAGGAAGTTGAAGCAACAAAACGTGTGGAGTTCCTGTCACGTCATGATGAATTAACCGGTCTGCCGAACCGTTATCATATTAAGGAATTTCTGGCAGGTCAGCTGGCTAAAGAAGACCTTAACCATTATCCCTTTGCCATGATTTGTCTCGATTTAGACAAGTTTAAACCCGTCAATGATATTTTTGGGCACTCTACTGGGGATGCTCTGCTCGGTGAGGTCGCTTCACGTCTTAAATATTGCGTTCGACGAGGTGATTTTGTCGCACGGCAGGGAGGGGATGAATTTATGATTCTCCTCGGCAACACCAGCCAGCAAGACCAGATTGAAGAGGTGTGTCGCCGCATCGTGCAAGAACTGAACCGACCTTTTTCCATTGAAGGAAATGAGGTAGCGATAGGCGTAAGCATGGGCATCGCACAGGCTCCCCGGGATAGCAGCAGCGCAAACGATCTTCTACGCTATGCAGATATTGCGCTGTATCAGGCAAAGCAATCCGGCAGAAACCGATGGGTCTATTATCGCCCGGATATGTCGGAAAAGCTGACCGAACGCAGGAAACTGGAATTAGAGCTGAAGACCGCGATTCGCGAAGAACAACTCTACCTGGTTTACCAACCCCGTTATAACCTCCGGTATTCTAAAATAGAGGCCGTCGAAGCGCTGGTACGCTGGCAGCACCCGACTCGGGGGACCATAATGCCCGACCAGTTTATTCCGCTGGCAGAAGAAACCGGGCTTATTATTAGCCTGAGCAACTGGGTCATACGCAAAGCGTGTGCGGAAACGAAAGATAAATTGCCGGGATTATCGGTATCCGTAAATATTTCTGCTATCGAATTCCAGGCAAGCGATCTTGCTGAAAGGATAAAAGAGTTACTTCACGAAACAGGGCTTGAATCCAACCGGCTGGAAATAGAAGTGACGGAAAACGTAACGCTTTCCGATCCTGAAAAAACGCTGCAGACCATGAAGTCTCTCAAAAAAATGGGCGTCCGCATTCTGATTGACGATTTCGGAACCGGCTACGCCTCTCTGAGCTATCTGCGGAAGTTTCAGTTTGATGGGCTTAAGCTCGACAAGAGCTTTATTTTTACCCTGGGTGACTCGCCGCAGAACCAGTCAGTCGTGGAGAAAATTATCGACCTGGGGAAAGCCTATTCCATGGCGGTAACCGCAGAAGGGGTGGAGACCGTCGAACAGCTCGCTTTTCTTAAAGAAAATAAATGTGATGAGGTTCAGGGCTACTTGCTTGGAAAACCGGTCGCCATTACGGACTTAAATTTAAACGCAAGCAGAGTAAATCTCTAAAGCGTGCTTTCATTCAGGGAAGCGTAACTGAAAAACCGGGCTTCTCGCCCGGTTGAGTATTTACATTGCGTGACAGCTAACGGACGCGATAATTTTATTCCCGCCCATATTGCCCATAATCAGTTCGAGTAATTTTCGGTATTCCTCACGGGTCATCACCTCAGCCCGAATTTCGGTTTTTCCCTCAGCCTGCGCCGTGGCGGAATAAATCGCTTTCAGACTTAACGTCAACTCTTTCGCCATATTAACGATGCTCTGCCGCACCGCATCTTCATGCTCGTCAGCACAGGTGATTTTCAGAACATAGCTTTTTTCGCCTTCATGGAGCACGGGCAGCTGATTAATCCGCTGCGCGGCTTCGCGAAGCAATATGTTGGCGCAGAGAATAATTAAGCTGGCCATGGCGGCATTCCAGAACTGGCCTAAACCACATAGCACGCCAATTCCGGCCGAGCACCACAGCGTGGCGGCGGTGTTCAGACCACGAATATTCATTCCTTCACGCATAATGACGCCTGCGCCAAGAAAGCCGATACCGGAGACGATCTGCGCTGCGATACGCCCCGGGCTATCAGGAGAGGTGGATACCGAGCTTAAGATGAACACTGCCGCGCCCGTGGCAACCAGTGCATTGGTACGAAGTCCCGCCATACGCTGGCGCCACTGTCTTTCCGCGCCAATAATTGCGCCCAGCAGCATCGCTGCGAGCAGATGAGAGATATAAGGGAACATCAGCCTGTCGCCTGTAAACGTTAATAAATAATAAGCGTCAGTGCTTTGCTAAGCACATCATAACGCCGTTTAAATGCTAAACGTGTCAGGACGACGGTGGCGGAAAGAGTGAATGTGTAAACATGAACATGCGATGCCCCACAAATTGAGTGGTTTTACTATTTCGGGATACAATCGCTTAAAGAGGATTGCTGCCCACCCTTTCAGGTAAGCAGCGAGAAAATTGCGCTAGCTTACCTTCGTATCGACGATAAAATGACTTTCCAACGAAGGTCTCCTGTGAAAATTTATTGCCAGTATAGTCAGGCGAAATAATGAGTAAAGCGAAAAAACAGCCTCCGTTATGAATTGTTTAAGTTCGAAAGGCATATTTTTAAGACGTCATCTGATTTTCAAAAATACCCGGTATACTACATTTCCTTTTTTTCAGGCGATAACAGACAAAGGCAGGAAGTATGTCTCTTCGTTCGCTGCGGGCATTGTGCCTGACAAGTTTTTTCATCGCGGATGTCCGCGATGGCCTGGGGCCTTTTCTCGGTATTTTCCTGACCGAACGCCACTGGACCCCTGATGATATCGGCATCCTGATGACGGCCGGTGGGCTGGCGGGATTACTGGCCACGCTGCCGGCGGGATTCATCACCGACACCTCACGCAGCAAGCGGACCGTGCTGGCGCTGGTGTGCCTGCTCATCACCCTTAGCACGCTCCTGCTCTGGTTTAGCCAGCAGAGCGGCGTTGTCGCCGTGTCGCAAATCGTCACCGGTATCTGTGCGGCGTTTGTCGGCCCGCTGATCGCCGGGATTACGCTGGGTCTGACCGGCCAGAGCGGGTTCAGCGCGCAGATGGGTAGAAACGAAGCGTTCAATCACGGCGGCAACTTTGTTACCGCACTGATTGCAGGCGGCATTGCCTGGTACTGGGGCGTCGGCGGGATTTTCCTGCTGATGACCTGTACCACGCTGTTAACGCTCTGCGCGCTGCTTGCCATTCGCAACCGGGATATCGATAACGACGCGGCGAGGGGGCTCTCTTCTTCAGCGAGCCTGCCGGTCCCCGGTTTTGCAGTGCTGATGAAAAACCGGGCGTTGTTTGTGACAGGCCTGACGCTGCTGCTGTTTCATCTGGCGAACGCCGCGCTGCTGCCGATGCTGAGCATGAGGGTGGCCGCGGCACCCGCATCGATCAACCCCGGTTTGTACGCGGCGGGCACCGTTATCATCTCTCAGGCCGTGATGATCCCCGTCGCCATCTGGGTCGCCCACCGAATAGACCGCTACGGCTACTGGCGCTTGATTATGCTGGCGCTGCTGGTGATGCCGGTGCGCGCCGCGCTGGCGGCGTCTACTGACGCGCCGCTCATGATGATCCCGGTACAAATTCTTGACGGGCTGGCCGCAGGGATCCTGGGCGTCGCGGTACCATCGTTTATCGTGGTGCTGTTGCGCGGGAGCGGGCACGTCAATGCCGGGCAGAGTGTGGTGATGCTGATGCAGGGGATTGGGGCATCCATGAGCCCGGCGTTAACCGGCACGATTGCAGGTCATTACTCATTTGCCACGGCATTCAGTGTCCTGAGCGCGCTTGCGCTGGTGGCCGTCCTGCTCTGGTGGCGCGTTGCGCACCGGAGCTGGGAAACGGACAGTACGCCGGGTGGGCCATAGCCGCCACCCGGCGTCACGCTTATGCCAGTTCGTTAGGGCACGCTTCGCCTTTTTCCAGCTGCTGCAGGTTCCCCAGCGTGGTTTCTGAAATGCTGATCAGCGCTTCGGCAGTCAGAAACGCCTGGTGGCCGGTAAACAGCACGTTATGGCAGGCAGAGAGGCGACGGAATACGTCGTCCTGGATCACATCATTCGACTTATCTTCAAAGAACAGATCGCGTTCGTTCTCATACACGTCCATCCCCAGCGCGCCAATTTTCTGGGTCTTCAGCGCTTCGATAGCGGCCTGAGAATCAACCAGCCCGCCGCGGCTGGTGTTGATGATCATCACGCCATCCTTCATCTGGTCAAATGCTGCCTGGTTAAGAAGGTGGTAGTTCTCCGGCGTCAGCGGGCAGTGCAGGGAGATCACGTCAGACTGGGAGAACAGCGTCGGCAGGTCGACATATTCCACGCCCAGATCCAGCGCTGCGGCGCTCGGGTACGGATCGAACGCCAGCAGACGCATGCCAAAGCCTTTCAGAATGCGCAGGGCAGCCACGCCAATTTTACCGGTGCCGATCACGCCGGCGGTTTTGCCGTACATGGTAAAGCCGGTCAGTCCTTCCAGCGAGAAGTTGGCGTCACGGGTACGCTGATAAGCGCGGTGAATACGACGGTTAAGCGACATCATCATGCCAATCGCATGTTCAGCCACCGCTTCCGGGGAGTACGCCGGAACGCGCACCACCTTCAGACCCAGCTCTTTCGCCGCATCGAGATCCACGTTGTTAAAGCCCGCACAGCGCAGGGCGATGTACTTCACCCCTTGTCTTTTCAACTCTTCCAGCACCGGGCGACTGCCGTCATCGTTTACGAAAATGCAGACGCCTTCACAGCCGTGCGCCGTTTTGGCGGTTTTTTCGGACAGCAGAAAGTCGAAAAATTCAAGCTCAAACCCGTAAGCCTCGTTAACATGTTGCAGATACTTTTTGTCGTACTGCTTTGTGCTATATACCGCGAGTTTCATAAGACTTTCTCCAGTGATTTTGCATTCACGTTAGCATGATTAAAATTATCTTACAATTTCTTAAATATTATTTAATTCAATAAGTTCTATCAATTATTCTAGAGCATCTATCCTTAAAAATGGCATTCCCTTCAACTGACTGGCTAAACATGCGACAATGATCGGCACTGCCGGCTTAATTCTTTCGCTAAATCAGGATATTAACTGCCCATGAAGGGTAAATACAAAGCCGCTCTTGCGCTTTTACTGCTGTTCATACTGTTGCCGCTGACGCTGCTGATGACGCTCGCCCAGTGGGTCCCGACGCTCGCCGGGATCTGGCTGCCCGTGGGGACGCGCATCGCGTTCGAAGAGAGCCCGAAACTAACCCGCCACGCGCTGGTGATCCCCAATCTTCGCTATCTGGTTGAAGACTGCGAAATTGCCCGCATCGATAACGTGACGCTGTCACATCCGAGCCGCTGGAAGCTAGATATCGGCGCGCTGGATTTAAATTCCGTCTGTCTGAGCAAAATTCCTCAGTCAGCGCCTTCAACGGTCGCCCCGAAAACGCTCGCGCAATGGCAGGCAGTATTACCCAATACCTGGCTCACGATTCACCGTCTGACGCTCTCTCCCTGGCAGCAGTGGCAGGGCGAGCTGCGTGCGTCGCTGACCCCGTCCAGTCAGGAGATCGCCTATAAAGGCGAGCAGGTCAGCATTAAAGGCACGCTTCGCGGTCAGACGCTCTCGGTCAGCCAGTTCGATGTACAGCTCCCGGACCAGCCGCAGCCGATTAAGCTGGTGGGCGAATTTACCCTGCCGCTGGTACCGGATGGCGTACCGGTGAAAGGCCACGCGGTCGCGACCTTTAACGTGCCACAGTTGACGTCTCTGGTCGATGCCGATCTGGACTGGGAAGACAATCAGGGACAGCTGGTGGTGATGGCGCGGGACAATCCCGATCCGCTGCTCGACCTGCCGTGGCAGATCACGGCGGAACAGCTGAACATCAGCGACGGGCGCTGGAACTGGGATCTCTCGGGTATGCCGCTGAGCGGGCGGGTGTCCCTTCGCGCCGACAACTGGCAGCAGGGGCTGGAGAAAGCCACCCTGACCGGACGACTGAATGTGTTGACGCAAGGCGATGCGGGTAAAGGCAACGCGGTACTGAATATTGGGCCCGGCAGGCTCAGCATGGAAAACAGCGACATGCCTCTGCACCTGAGCGGCGAGGCAAAGCAAAACGATCTCATTCTTTACGCTAAATTGCCCGCAACGCTGACCGGCAGCCTGTATGAACCGCAGCTGGCCTTTGAGCCGGGCGCGCTGCTCCGCTCGCGCGGGCGCATCATTGACTCACTTGATATCGATGAAATCCGCTGGCCGCTGGCGGGCGTGAAGCTCACCCAGAAGGGCGTGGACGGCCGTCTGCAGGCTATTCTGCGCGCCCATGAAAACGAGATGGGCGATTTTGAACTCCACCTGGACGGTCAGGCCAGCGACTTCTTACCCGATAACGGCCTGTGGCAGTGGCGCTACTGGGGGAAAGGCGGTTTTACGCCGATGCATGCCCGCTGGGATGTCGCCGGGAAAGGCGAGTGGCGCGACAATCTTATTGAGCTGACGGCGCTCTCCACCGGTTTTGACAAGCTCCAGTACGGCACGATGGAGGTCAGCAAGCCTCGCCTGGTGCTGGATCAACCGGTGCGCTGGTTACGTGACCCCGAAAAACCGACCTTCAGCGGCGCGCTGTCGCTTAACGCCGGGCAAACCCGTTTCTCCGGCGGCAGCGTGTTGCCGCCATCGGTCCTGACCTTTAGCGTCGACGGCAGCGACCCGACTATTTTTCAGTTTAAGGGTGACCTCCACGCGGACAAAATCGGTCCGGTACAGGTAAACGGGCGCTGGGATGGCGTACGCCTGCGCGGGCAGGCCTGGTGGCCGAAACAGTCTCTCACCGTATTCCAGCCGCTGATCCCGCCTGACTGGAAAATGACGCTGCGCGACGGGGAACTGTATGCGCAGGTCGCCTTCTCGGCGGCGGCCGATCAGGGTTTTGAAGCGGGCGGGCACGGCGTGCTGAAATCCGGCAGCGCCTGGATGCCGGATAACCAGATTAACGGCGTCGATTTTTTGCTGCCGTTTCGCTTCAGCGACGGAACCTGGTCTCTGGGCACGCGCGGTCCGGTGACGCTGCGCATCGGTGAAGTGGTAAACCTGGTGACCGCGCGCAACATTACTGCCGATCTACAGGGGGACTACCCCTGGACGGAGGACAATCCGCTGCTGCTCACCAACGTGAAGGTAGAAACCCTCGGCGGGAAGATCACCATGCAGCAGCTGCGGATGCCGCAGCACGATCCGGCCCTGCTGCGGGTGGACAATATCTCTTCGAGCGAGCTGATTAGCGCCGTTAATCCGAAACAGTTTGCCATGTCGGGGCCAGTCAGCGGGGCGCTGCCGTTCTGGCTGGACAATGAAAAATGGATCATTAAAGATGGCTGGCTGACCAACCCGGGCCCAATGACGCTTCGCATCGACAAAGATACGGCCGACGCCATCGTTAAAGATAATATGGTCGCGGGTGCCGCGATTAACTGGCTCCGCTATATGGAAATTTCGCGTTCGTGGACGAGAATCAATTTAGATAATCTGGGTGAGTTGACCATGCAGGCGACCATCAAGGGGACCAGCCGGGTGGATGGCAAAAGCAGCTCCGTCAACCTGAACTATACCCATGACGAGAATGTCTTTACCCTCTGGCGTAGCCTGCGCTTTGGGGACAACCTGCAAACCTGGTTTGAGCAACATGCGGCGATACCTGCTCCCCGCAGTTTGACCGGCAAGGAAAGTGAGGAACAACAATGAAAAAGATGGCTGGTGTGCTCACCGTTGCCGTTGCCGCGCTACTGACCGGCTGTACGCCGCGTATTGAAGTCGCTGCGCCAAAGGAGCCGATTACCATCAATATGAATGTCAAAATCGAACATGAGATCCACATTAAGGTCGATAAAGACGTCGAAACCCTGCTTAAATCGCGCAGCGATCTGTTCTGAGGACGCCATGAAACGAGTAGCACTGATTTTACTGGCGCTGGGGATGAACGTGCAGGCGGCTGCGCTCACCCTGAACGATGCCCGGGCGCAGGGGCGCGTGGGGGAAACCCTCAGCGGTTATCTTGCCCCGATTCAGCAGGACGCTGAAACGCTGGCGCTGGTCAATCGCATCAACGCGGCGCGCACGGAAAGCTACCAGAAGCTGGCTGACAGCAATAATTTGCCGGTCGATGAAGTGGCCAAAATGGCAGGGCAAAAACTGGTTGCCCGCGCGCAGCCGGGCGAGTACGTGAAGGGCATTAACGGGAAATGGCTGAGAAAGTAGCTAGCGGTAGCGCCTGCGGTATTCACCCGGCGAAATGCCAAAACGCTGCTTAAACGCCGTTGAAAAATGGCTATGGTCGGTAAACCCCCAGCTGTAGCCAATGCCCGCCAGCTTTTCATCATCCCCGGCCGAGCGCAGCACCTGCGCGCAGAGATCCAGACGACGGTTTTTAATGTACTGCGCGACCACCAGCCCCTTTTCGGCAAACATGCGGTAGAGGCTGCGCACGGACATACCGCTCTCGGCGGCAATCCATTCAGGACGCAGCGATTCAGACTGAATATGGTCGTCAATCAGCGCCACCACATGCTGGAACTGGCGCTCCTTGCGCGGCTGAATGATTTCACGCTGCTGGAAAGCGGGGCGCAGCAGGCAGATCATTGCTTCGAGCGCGGCTTCACTTTCACGATCGCTCAGGTCGGCATTGCTCATACTCTCCATCAACAGGCGATGGCTCAGCTGCACCGTGGGTAAGGTGCGGGAAAGGGCGGTCGCGCAGCTTATCTCCTGGAAACGACACTGCTGCTCAATAATCTGACGCGGAACCAGGAGCGAAATCTGGCGGGATTTTTCCTGCCAGTTGATTGAACAGGGACGCGACGCGTCAATCAGCGTGATATCGCCGGTTCTGAGCAGCGCGTGACGGTCATCCTGCTCAATTTCTGCACTCCCTTCGAGCTGGAACACGGTATAGAACCAGGCATCGTTACTCTGTTTGATCTCCTGACGGGAGCGGAACAGGTTAACGCCACCCGCGGTCACGGTACTGAGCTTCAGACTGCGCGCATAGCTGGTCTCCAGCTCGCCGTAGAATTTACCCCCGGTGGGCTGCGCGTTAAAACGCCCGCAAACCTGGTTAATTTGCGCCAGCCAATGCTGATACTGTTCCTGCTCGCTTGCACACGCCATCGTTTCTCTCACTGCACCGTCAACGTTTTCGCATTGTTGCATTTGTGTTGCATTTTGTCAGAGCTATGAGGCTGACTATAGGAAAGAACACTCACCGGTTACAGCGATATAAGCGGCAATTATCGCGATTTGCGGAGCTTGTCACAGGTGGCAAAGCGAATGTCACAGAGACAAAAGCGAGAATGCAAAACCCCTCTTAGACTGGATGAACACCCTGCGAAGAATAACGAAGGAGTATCCTATGTCTGAATCACAGGTGGCTATTCAGCCTGCCGTGCAGCAGTTTTTAGACCGACAGCATGGCCTGTGGATTGAAGGGCGTCAGGCCGCGTCGGACAGTGAAAAGCGGCTGAACGTCTACAACCCGGCTACGGGCGAGGTGATTGCCTCGACTGCCGATGCCAGCGTCGATGACGTTGATCGTGCCGTCATGTCCGGCTGGCGCGCCTTTGTGGCCCGCACCTGGGCCGGAAAACTTCCGGCGGAGCGCGAGCGGATCCTGCTCCATTTCGCCGATCTGGTGGAACAGCACAGCGAGGAGCTGGCCCAGCTTGAAACGCTGGAGCAGGGCAAATCCATCAACATTTCCCGTATGTTTGAAGTCGGCTGCACCCTGAACTGGATGCGCTATACCGCCGGGCTGACCACCAAAATTTCGGGTAAAACTCTCGATCTTTCTATCCCGCTGCCGCAGGGCGCCCGCTATCAGGCGTGGACGCGTAAAGAGCCGGTTGGCGTGGTGGCCGGGATTGTGCCCTGGAACTTCCCGCTGATGATCGGCATGTGGAAAGTGATGCCAGCGCTGGCAGCTGGCTGCTCTATCGTCATTAAGCCGTCTGAAACCACGCCGCTGACCATGCTGCGCGTGGCGGAACTGGCCAGTGAAGCGGGCATCCCGGATGGGGTGTTCAACGTGGTGACCGGGAGCGGCGCGGTGTGTGGCGCGGCGCTGACCTCGCATCCGCATATCGCGAAGGTGAGCTTCACCGGCTCAACGGCGACGGGTAAGCAAATTGCCCGCGCGGCGGCGGACACGCTAACCGGCGTGACCCTGGAGCTGGGCGGGAAAAACCCGGCAATTGTGCTCAAGGATGCGGACCCTGCGTGGGTGATCGAAGGCCTGATGACCGGCAGCTTCCTGAACCAGGGGCAGGTGTGCGCGGCGAGCTCGCGCATCTACATTGAGGCGCCGCTGTTTGACACGCTGGTCAGCGGGTTTGAACAGGCGGTGAAATCCCTGAGCGTCGGGCCAGGCATGTCGCCGGAAGCGTTTATTAACCCGCTGGTGTCGCGCGCGCATTGCGACAAGGTGCAGACCTTCCTCGATGAGGCGAAGTCGCGCCACGCGGAGCTGATCGTCGGTAACCGGGGGCCGGAAGGCAAAGGCTATTACGTTTCACCTACGCTGGTGGTGAACCCGGATGCCTCGCTGCGCCTGACCCGCGAAGAGGTGTTTGGCCCGGTGGTCAACCTTGTGCGCGTCGCCGACGGGGAAGAGGCGCTCCAGCTGGCAAACGACACCGAATATGGCCTGACGGCCAGCGTCTGGACGCAGAATATCAGCAAGGCGCTGGAGTATACCGACCGGCTGCAGGCGGGCACCGTCTGGGTGAACAGCCATACGCTGATCGACGCCAACCTGCCGTTCGGCGGCATGAAGCAGTCCGGTACCGGACGCGATTTTGGCCCGGACTGGCTGGACGGCTGGTGTGAAACCAAGTCGGTGTGCGTGCGGTATTAAAAAGCAAGCCGGGTAAGCGCAGCGCCACCCGGCTTTTATCTACAGCGACCACCGATCCCGCCCGGCCTCTTTCGCACGATACAGCGCCGCATCGGCACGGGCGATAATCTCGGTGCCCGCTAACCCCTCGGCCATGCTCGCAATCCCCATGCTCACGGTGACATGGTCGCTGACCGTCGAGGCGCCGTGCGGTATGGCTTCCGTACGCAGGCCGTCCTGAATACGCAGGGCAACCTTTTCCGCGATGTTCTCCGGGCAATTAAACAGAATCACCAGAAACTCTTCGCCGCCGTAGCGTGACACCACATCGTCAGGCGTGCGCACGGACTGCTTCAGCACGCGCGCCACGCGCGTCAGACAGTCGTCGCCCGCCTGGTGCCCGTGGGTATCGTTGTAGCGCTTGAAGTAGTCGATATCCAGCATGATCACCGAGAAGGTTTTTTTCTGCTCAACCGCGTTCTCCAGCACCACCTCCATTTTCCGGCGATTGGCGGTTTTGGTTAACGGGTCCTGATGCGCCAGCGCGTCCAGCCGCGAAATAAGCAGCTGATTTTGCTGGTTACGTCGCCAGGCTTCGTCAAACCAGCTCAGCAGAATGAAACGCCCGCAGATCAAGATCAGCGTAAACACGCTCCAGATAACAACGAAGTGTAGGTTGAGGCCATCGTTTCGTATCCAGCTTGCTATCGGCAGGGTGATCCAGAGCGGGAGCACAAAGGCGAGCAGCCCTTCAGGGTAGAAATAGAGCGCCGTCAAACCGGCGAGTAACAGAATAACGCACAGCGGCCAGACGTGCGGGAGCAGCAGCTGGGTGATAAACCAGAAGCAGGAGACCGACCAGATGGCGCTACAGATAAACAACACAACGCTGATACCGGCGATACGCCGCCAGGCCATGAGGATCAGCGCGGCCGAGAGGATGATAATACCGAGCATGGAGGCATCAACCATTCTCGTCAGCTGGGGCGAGTGGGGATAAAGGGGATCGCTGGGCTTAAGCAGAACGTGTCGCAGCAGAATCATCACCGCAAAGCTGATATTGACGAAGGCCAGCCACGGCAGGTTCATCGCCAGCCCGTGCATGACCATGGCATGGCGCGTTGGCCAGGTCGCCCGTTCCAGCGACGGTTTTTTTCTTTTTTCCATAAAGCCCTTTCCCGTCCGGGGGATAAATCATGTCGATGAGATATCTGTAACTATAAGCAAGCCAGGACGATCCTCAAACGTCAGGGCAAAAAAAACCGGGCTATTGCCCGGCGGGTGGTTATTTTTCGTCTTTTTTCTTCCCGAGCGTTGGCGTCTCGTCGAAGAAGTTCCACGGCTTAAGCAGGGTATGCACCCATTCCGTTGGCATGATCGGCCACTCTTCCGCGCGCGCCACGTGGGTGGTGCCGGTGGTCATCCAGACTACGTCGTCCCGATCGTTGAGCGACTCGTTATCCTTGCTGTACTGCCCGAGGCCCGTGTCGTGTACGGAGCGGTTAGGGAATTTCCCTTCCGGGTAGAGCTCATCAGGGTGGTAGCGGGTCACCCACAGCTGTTTGTCCATAAAGCTCAGGCGATGGTAAATCCACTCGTCCGGGGCAAATTTCGCGCCGGTCGCCACCGGGTGCGTACCGCCCGCGTAAGGGATGATCTGGTACGAGACCGGGTTACCCATGCGGTTCTCTTTACTTGTGTTGCTCAGCAGGCGAATCGTGCCCGGGTCGAACTTCTGCGCCGCCTGCTGCTCGGTATCAATATCATACTGATTGATCTGCATGGTGCTGGTGCGAGGTCCACCGGCGGTATTCGGCTTCACCTCCGGATCCATAGCCACCAGCTTGTTGTTGATGCCGTCCACATCCATATCAAGACGGAAGTTGTAGATGTGCTGGTGCGTGGTGCCCACGATGTTGTGGTCGATCAGCGTGCCGTATTTTGTATCGTCTTTGGCGGTGGCATCGTGCATGGTTTTTGCCTGCACGCCTTTCACCGCTTCGATACCCGTCGCGCCGGCGTCAATGCCGATGGTGCCATTTTCATGGAACACCCAGTCGAAGATGTAATCGTAGTTGCCCACGGTACTCACCCAGCGCACCACCAGCTCGCGGCGCTCGGTGCTGACGTTTGGCTGACCCATCTCCTGATGTTTGTATTCCGGCCCCGCGTAGCGTTCGAAAATGGCGATCGCGCGCGGGATCTCCATCGGCGCGCCGGTGTAATCCGGAATGGTTTCATTGAGCATCACGGCGTTGGACGGCACGTCTTTACCGCGTACCAGCGGTGAGGTCAGGGTGCCCATACCGTAGTCGCCGGAGTCGAGATAGGCTTTAAAGTACCAGCCCACGTCCGGATCGCCGTAAGGGACGATCATCCCGCCGAGCGATCCCTGATACATCACCTGGCGCTTTTTGCCGTTGTCGTTATACGTGACGGTTGAAATCATCGGACCGACGCGAGAGTCCAGGCTCAGGTGGAAATCCCAGTTCTGCCAGTGCACCATATCGCCGGTAATGGTGTAGTTCTTACCTTCCGGCTCGATGATGTCGAGCGGTTTTTTCGGCGTTTCTATACGATCGCGGCCATCGTAGGGGCGCGGCGTCATCGGAACCGGAACAACGGCACCTTCCTCAATCTTCTGGATTTTCTTCTGCTCAAGATCGACCACGGCCACCAGGTTTTCAATCGGGTGCGCCCAGTAGTTGCCGTCGCCCACATCCAGATAGCTCACCACCTTCAGCAGGCGATCTTCCTGCTTCAGGCCGTCTTTACCGTCGAAATAGCCGACGGTCAGCGGCGTGGTAATCACTTTTTTCGGGTCGGTGATGCCGTGTTTTTTAAGCACCTCGGCAAATTCCGTACTCTCGTTAACGATCTGCTGTACCGCGGTGAAATCATCCAGCAGCACCATGCCGTGCGCGTCTTTCACCGGCTCCCAGCGCAGGATTTTTTTATCCTTCAGATCCACCAGGCTTTCGATAACGTGCTTTCCATCGAGCATCACAATCTTTGCCTGACGCGGGGCATCCACCGCCGTACCGTTAAGCACAAAGTCCCACACTTTGGCTTTCTCTGGCTCTGCAAGGGCAATCTGGGTAAAGCGGGTATTAGGCTTAAAGTCCGCCGAGGCTTTCACAATCTCAACGGCCTGCTTAATTTCGTCCGCCGTTAGCGCGTTTAACGGGTGAGGGCGTTTTTCAACCTGGAAGGTCTGGTCAAGGCCGGACTGGAAAACATCGTTGATAAAGGTATCGGAAATAAAGGCTTTCTTGCCTTTCATCACCACCGGCACCTCAAGCCTGAGGGTTTTACCGTTGACGATGGCGGTTTTAGCGCCCGGCTTGACCTTCACGAAGGCACCGTCTTTCGCAATGGTGAACATCTGTGCGTAATCATCCCACTGAACGTCGGCGCCAAAGTCCTGCAGCGTTTTGTCCATCGGGACCATATGCGCCTCACTGCCGTGGGCGAAAACAGGGGATTGCCAGGCGCAACACAGCGCAACGGCCATAGCCAGCGCCGTTCTACGGGCAGAAAAAGAAGAATTGCTTCCCATCGTAGACCTCATCTTGTTGTGTTTATTGTGTTGTGACAGCCTTATCCTGACAGGCGCCTGAGAAAAGCGTTTGCCTGCATCTGCCAGATTATTTG
This sequence comes from Enterobacter sp. N18-03635, assembly GCF_004006055.1. Lineage (NCBI taxonomy): Bacteria > Pseudomonadati > Pseudomonadota > Gammaproteobacteria > Enterobacterales > Enterobacteriaceae > Enterobacter > Enterobacter sp. N18-03635. The sequence continues at coordinate 2,068,444 of NZ_CP034769.1, forward strand.
CCAGTCTTGCCAGGTTAAAAAAAGAGCGGGGATACATCACATGCCGGGCCATTTCCTCTCCCCACAAATGATGTCAGCACAGGCGACCCCCTCTCCCTTGAGGGAGAGGGCTGGGGTGAGGGGGAACATACGGCTGTAGTGGTCATTCCGTTCACTTCATGTTCCTTGCTACTCTGTCACGACATGACCAGTGAACGTGCCAGGGCGGCTCAATCGCCGCCGCCCTGGCGACCCGGGCTCCCGGCGGTAAATCGCCGCTTCGCGGTGCCCTCAGCTTATTCCTTCAGGCTATCGGGTCGGGCATGAGCCTGCATCCATGCAGGCCACGCCCTCTCGGCGCATCCCTGCGCCTCGCCCCGGCCTTACGGAAACGCTTCGGCGATTTACAGCCGGACCAGGGTATCGCTGTAAGCCATTAATTTTCCTGAAGCAATTTATCGCTTCTGGTTAAAAAAATTACAGGGATTCCTCCCCCTTTGGGGAGAGGGTCAGGGTGAGGGGCGTTAGCTGAAATCTCCCTGCTGGCGCGCCACCAGCGTCAGAATGGAGTAAAGCGCCACGGCCTGCTGGTGCTGGTTGAAGATCTCAACCGCCCATTCCACCACGCCGGTCGGTTTTTCCTCGGCGGTGCGCTGTTTCTTCAGCGTTTTGCGCTTGCAGGTCAGACGCACCTGAATGGTATCGCCCGGTTTGACCGGCTCGATAAAGCGCAGGTTTTCCATGCCGTAGTTGGCAATCACCGGCCCGACGCCCGCATCAACGAATAGTCCCGCCGCGGCGGAGATCAGGAAGTAGCCGTGCACCACGCGCTCGCCAAAGATCGACTCTGCCGCGCCGATCTTGTCCATATGGGCGTAGAAGTGATCGCCGCTCAGGCAGGCAAAGTTCACGATGTCCGCTTCCGTGAGGGTACGGCGCGGCGTCAGCAGGCTGTCGCCCGGCTGTAGCTCCTCAAAGTATTTGCGGAACGGATGCACGCGATCTTCCTGCACCGTTGCGCCACGCACCCACTGCTTGCCGATGGCGGCCAGCATGGTCGGACTGCCCTGAATCGCGGTGCGCTGCAGGTAGTGCTTCACCGCACGCAGGCCGCCCAGCTCTTCGCCGCCGCCCGCGCGACCCGGGCCGCCGTGCACCAGCTGAGGAAGCGGGGAGCCGTGGCCGGTGGACTCTTTCGAGGCTTCCTCGTTGAGGATCTGAATACGCCCGTGGGCGCGCGCCGCGCCGAGAATAAACTGGCGGGCAATGTCCAGGTCTGCGGTGACCAGCGTGCCCGCCAGGCTGCCGCCGCCCGCGCGGGCAAGCTGCATCGCGTGCTGTGCATTGCGATACGGCATCAGCGTCGCAACCGGGCCAAAGGCTTCGGTTGAGTGGACTGCCGGAGTTTCATCCGGCTGCGGGCAGAACAGCAGCGTCGGCGGGAAGAACGCGCCCGCGGCCTGCAAATCCGCTTTGCCACCCAGTCGGACCTGGCAGCCTACGGCGATCAGGTGATCCACTTTCTCCTGCACGTCCGCACGCTGTCCGGCGTTGACCAGCGCACCCATTTTCACCCCTTCCTGCGCCGGGTCGCCCACCAACACCTTTTCCAGCCGGGCAATCAGCGCCTGGCTCACGGCCTCAATCTGGCTCTGCGGGACGATAATGCGGCGAATGGCCGTGCATTTTTGCCCGGCTTTGGCGGTCATCTCGCGGACCACTTCCCGGATGAACAGGGCAAATTCCGGCTGCTCAGGGGTGACGTCTTCCCCCAGCACGCAGCAGTTCAGGGAGTCGGCTTCCATCGTGAACGGAATCGAATTCGCCACGATATTCGGGTGCACGCGCAGGCTTTGCCCGGTGCTGGCGGAGCCGGTAAAGGTGACCACGTCCTGGCTGTCGAGCTGGTCGAGCAGATCCCCCGCGCCGCCGCAGATCAGGCTGATGGCACCGTCCGGCACCAGCCCGCTGTCGAGGATGGATTTCACCATCGCCTGCGTCACCTGGGCGGTGGCGGTGGCGGGTTTGATGATGGCGGGCATGCCGGCAAGCCAGGTCGGGGCCAGCTTTTCCAGCATTCCCCAGCAGGGGAAGTTAAAGGCGTTGATGTGCACCGCCACGCCGGACTTCGAGGTCAGGACGTGACGCGCGGCAAAGCCGCCTTCTTTTGACAGCGGAATTAACTCGTCTTCCGGCCACACGGTGTCATCCGGCAGCTCGCGGCTGCCCAGGCTGGCGTAAGTGAAAAGGGTGCCGATCCCGCCTTCAATGTCCACCCAGCTGTCTGCTTTAGTCGCCCCGGTCTGGGCGGACAGGGCATAAAACGTCTCTTTCTCGCTAAGCAGGTGCTTTGCCACCGCCTTCAGCATGGCTGCGCGTTCGATAAAGGTCATCGAGTGAAGCGCTTCGCCGCCGCGATCAATCGCATAGCGGCGGGCGGCCGCCATATCCAGCCCTTCGCTGGTCACGCTCCACAGCGCTTCGCCACTGATGGCGTGATGAATAGTGCGTTCGCGGCCCCGGCCAGACTGCCAGGAACCGGATAAGAAGCTGGCTAACTGCTGCATCGCTTATCTCCAAATGTTACGTAATTTACTCATTAATAGTTTAATCATGAATCATAAAAATCAAGCGGCGTTTTTAATGAATTGTTAATGATGTGATGTGGCTGGATGAATTTCAGAATACGAAGGCCCGCTTATCAAGGCTTTCAGCAAAAGGCTTGCGAGCAGCGTCACAGAATCAGGAAACAATTCTTGGGGTTATATTTAACCTTTGTGTAACTTTTAAAAAACAAAGTGATTCAACATTACGCTTTAATTTGCAAACTAACGAATCATAAAGGTGATGACGTGACGCAAGAACAACGGTTTGAGCAGCGCATAGCGCAGGAGACGGCGATTGAGCCTCAGGACTGGATGCCTGACGCCTACCGTAAGACGTTGATCCGTCAGATTGGCCAGCATGCGCACTCCGAAATTGTCGGCATGCTGCCGGAAGGGAACTGGATCGCCCGCGCCCCGACGCTGCGCCGAAAAGCGATCCTGCTGGCGAAGGTGCAGGACGAAGCCGGACACGGGCTTTACCTCTACAGCGCGGCGGAAACGCTGGGCTGCGCGCGGGAAGACATCTACCAGAAGATGCTCGACGGCAGGATGAAATACTCCTCCATCTTCAACTATCCGACCCTGAGCTGGGCCGATATCGGCGTGATCGGCTGGCTGGTGGACGGCGCGGCCATCGTCAACCAGGTGGCGCTGTGCCGCACTTCCTATGGTCCGTATGCCCGCGCGATGGTGAAAATCTGTAAAGAAGAGAGCTTCCACCAGCGTCAGGGCTTTGAGGCCTGCATGGTGCTGGCGCAGGGCAGCGAGGCCCAGCGCCAGATGCTCCAGGACGCCATCAACCGCTTCTGGTGGCCGGCGCTGATGATGTTCGGGCCAAACGACGACAACTCGCCGAACAGCGCCCGCAGCCTGGCGTGGAAAATCAAGCGCTTCGGCAACGACGAGCTGCGCCAGCGCTTTGTCGACAACACGGTGCCGCAGGTGGAGATGCTGGGCATGACGGTGCCCGATCCCGACCTGCGCTTCGATGACGAGAGCGGTCATTACCGCTTCGGCGAGATCGACTGGCAGGAGTTTGACGAGGTCATTAACGGGCGCGGCATCTGCAACCACGAACGCCTGGCCGCCAAGCGTAAAGCCTGGGAAGAGGGCGCGTGGGTGCGGGAAGCCGCGCTGGCGCACGCCGAAAAACAGCGCGCCCGTCAGGCCGCATAAAGAGGAAATAACCATGAGCAATGTCTACTGGCCGCTGTACGAAGTGTTCGTACGCAGCAAACAGGGGTTATCCCACCGTCACGTTGGCAGTCTGCATGCCGCCGACGATCGCATGGCGCTGGAAAATGCGCGTGATGCCTACACCCGCCGCAGTGAAGGCTGTTCTATCTGGGTGGTTAAGGCGAGCGAGATTGTCGCCTCCCAGCCGGAAGAGAGCGGCGAGTTCTTCGACCCGGCAGAAAGCAAGGTTTACCGCCATCCGACGTTCTACACCATCCCCGACGGCATCGAGCATATGTGAGGCAAAGAATGAATTCAGTGACTGCCTATGCCCTGCGTCTGGGCGACAACGGTCTGGTGCTTTCCCAGCGTCTCGGCGCCTGGTGCGGCCACGCGCCGGAGCTGGAAATCGACCTCGCGCTCGCCAATATCGGTCTCGACCTGCTGGGGCAGGCGCGCAATTTCCTGACCTATGCCGCGGAGCTGGAAGGCCAGGGCGATGAAGACACGCTGGCGTTTGGCCGAGACGAGCGCCAGTTCCGCAACGTGCTGCTGGTGGAGCAGCCGAACGGCAGCTTCGCCGACACCATTGCCCGCCAGTACCTGATGGATGCCTGGAACGTGGCGCTGTACGAACGCCTGACCCATAGCCGCGACGGCCAGCTTGCCGCCATTGCCGCCAAGGCAATTAAAGAGGCGCGCTACCACCTGCGCTTCAGCCGCGGCTGGCTGGTGCGTCTGGGCGACGGGACCGAAACGTCCGCGCAAAAAATGCAGCAGGCCATCGACAATCTGTGGCGTTTTACGGCGGAGCTGTTTGAAGCCGATGACGTCGAGCTGGCGCTGATTGAGCCCGGCGTTGCGGTTGACCCGCGCGTCCTGCGCCAGCCGTGGGAAAGCGAAGTCTTTGCCGGTCTTAATGAAGCCTGCCTGCAGGTGCCCGCCGAGGTGGCGTACCGCACCGGGGGCAAGAGGGGGCTGCATACCGAACATCTGGGCCCGATGCTGGCGGAAATGCAGTATCTCCAGCGCGCGTATCCCGGTCAGCAGTGGTAAAGGAGAACGCTATGCAACGCCTCGTCGACATCGCGCCCGCGCAAATCCCGCAAATCTGGTCGCTGTTAGGCCAGATCCCCGATCCGGAAGTGCCGGTGTTAACCATCACCGATTTAGGCATGGTGCGCAGCGTAAAGGCGCAGGGGGAAGGCTGGGTCATCGGCTTCACGCCCACCTACTCGGGCTGTCCGGCGACGGAGCACCTGCTGGGGGCGATCCGTGAGGCGATGACCGCGCACGGCTTTACTCCGGTGCACATTGTGCTCCAGCTTGAACCCGCCTGGACCACAGACTGGATGACCGCCGACGCGCGTGAGCGCCTGCGGGCGTACGGCATCAGTCCGCCGGTGGGGCATAGCTGTCACGCACACGCCCCAGCCGAGGTGAGCTGCCCGCGCTGCGCCAGCACCGACACCGCGCTTATCAGTGAATTTGGTTCGACGGCCTGCAAAGCGCTCTATCGCTGCAACACCTGCCGTGAGCCCTTCGACTATTTCAAATGCATTTGAGGCTGCCATGACAACGTTTCATTCATTAACAGTGGCAAAAGTGGAACCCGAAACCCGCGACGCGGTAACCATCACCTTTGCGGTGCCGCAGGCGCTGCAGGAGGCCTACCGCTTCCGCCCAGGCCAGCACCTGACGTTAAAAACGAAGCTTGGCGGTGACGAGCTACGCCGCTGCTACTCCATCTGCCGGAGTGCCGCCCCGGGCGAAATCAGCGTGGCGGTCAAGGCGATTGAAGGCGGGCGCTTCTCCCGCTATGCCCGGGATGAGATCAAAGCGGGCATGGCGCTGGAGGTAATGGTTCCTCAGGGGCAGTTTGGCTACCAGCCGCGGGCCGAACGCGAAGGCCACTATCTGGCAATTGCGGCAGGCTCCGGGATCACCCCGATGCTGGCGATTATCTCCGCGACGCTTGAGACCGAACCGAACAGCCATTTCACCCTGATCTACGGCAACCGCAGCAGCCAGAGCATGATGTTCCGCCAGGCGCTGGCGGACCTGAAGGACAAATACCCGCAGCGCCTGCAGCTGGTCTCCATCTTCAGCCAGGAACGGCTGGACAGCGATCTGCTCTTTGGACGCATCGACGGAGAAAAACTGCAGGCGCTGGCGAAAACCCTGATCAACTTCCGCCAGTATGACGAGGCCTTTATCTGCGGCCCGTCGGCGATGATGGATGACGCCGAAGCCACGCTGAAGGCGCTGGGGATGCCGGACAAATCCATTCACCTTGAGCGCTTTAACACCTCCGGAATCACCGTTAAGCGCGCGGCGCACGTGCAGGTGGATGGACAAAAAGTGACCGTTCGCCAGGACGGGCGCGACCGTGAAATCACCCTGACGGCGGACGACGAAAGCATTCTCGATGCCGCCCTGCGTCAGGGAGCGGATCTGCCGTATGCCTGCAAGGGCGGCGTCTGCGCCACCTGTAAATGCAAAGTGCTGCGCGGGAAGGTGGACATGGCAACCAACTACAGTCTGGAGCCGGACGAGCTGGCGGCCGGGTATGTGCTGAGCTGCCAGTCGCTGCCGTTAACCGCCGACGTGATCGTCGACTTCGACGCGAAGGGGATGGCATGAGCGGACTGATTGTTACCCGTCATGGCCGCGTGCTGCAGCTGACGCTAAACCGTCCGGCGGCGCGCAACGCCCTCAACAACGCGCTGTTGACCCAGCTTGCGGAACAGCTTGAGGCCGCCGCCGTGGATGCCGAGATTTCCGTCTGCGTGATTTACGGCAGCAAGCGCTGCTTTGCCGCCGGGGCCGATCTCAACGAAATGGCGGAGAAAGACCTGCTTGCCACGCTGAACGATATCCGCCCGCAGCTGTGGGCGCGTATCAATGCTTTTCCTAAACCGCTGATCGCCGCCGTAAACGGCTTCGCCCTGGGGGCGGGCTGCGAGCTGGCGCTGCTGTGCGACGTGGTGATTGCCGGTGACAACGCCCGTTTCGGCCTGCCGGAAATCACGCTGGGCATTATGCCCGGCGCGGGCGGCACCCAGCGTCTTATCCGCAGCGTCGGGAAATCGCTGGCCAGCAAAATGGTGCTGACCGGTGAGAGCATTACCGCAGAGCAGGCGCTGAGCGCCGGGCTGGTGAGCGATGTTTTCCCGGCAGCGCTGACGCTGGAGTATGCCCTGAAGCAGGCGGCCCTGATGGGGCGCCACTCGCCGCTGGCTTTACAGGCAGCCAAACAGGCGCTGCGCCAGTCTCAGGAGGTGCCGCTTCAGGCCGGTCTGGCCCAGGAGCGCCAGCTGTTTACGCTGCTTTCTGCCACCGAAGACCGCCGGGAAGGCATCAACGCCTTCCTACAAAAACGCACTCCCGACTTTAAAGGACGCTAATAGTGGAATTTATTCTCAGTCATGTAGAACAGGGCGTGATGACCATTACGCTGAACCGTCCGGAGCGTCTGAACAGCTTTAACGACGTGATGCACCAGCAGCTGGCCGAGTGCCTGAAACAGGCCGAGCGCGATGACACTATCCGCTGCCTGCTGCTCACCGGCGCAGGACGTGGTTTCTGTGCCGGTCAGGACCTGAATGACCGCAACGTCGACCCCAACGGCCCGGCGCCGGATCTGGGCATGTCCGTTGAAACCTTCTACAACCCGCTGGTGCGCCGCCTGGCAAAGCTGCCGAAGCCCGTCATCTGTGCCGTTAACGGCGTGGCGGCGGGTGCGGGCGCCACGCTGGCGCTCGGGTGCGACATGGTGATCGCGGCGCGCTCCGCCAGCTTCGTGATGGCCTTCAGCAAGCTCGGCCTGGTGCCGGACTGCGGCGGCACCTGGCTGCTGCCGCGCGTGGCCGGACGCGCCCGCGCCATGGGGCTGGCGCTGCTCGGGGACAAACTCAGCGCCGAACAGGCGCAGGCGTGGGGCATGATCTGGCAGGTGGTGGATGACGAGCAGCTCTCCACCACGGCACAGCAGATGGCCCTGCATTTTGCGTCGCAGCCGACCTTCGGCCTGGGGCTGATCAAGCAGGCGATCAATGCTTCGGAAACCAATACTCTGGACGCCCAGCTCGATCTGGAGCGCGACTATCAGCGCCTGGCCGGGCGCAGCGACGACTACCGCGAGGGCGTCAGCGCCTTCCTCGCGAAGCGCGCGCCGAACTTTACGGGGAAATAAGATGCTGAACATACGTACGGTCGCCGTGATTGGCAGCGGCACGATGGGTGCCGGGATTGCCGAAGTGGCGGCCAGCCACGGGCATCAGGTGCTGCTCTATGACATCTCCAGCGATGCGATATCACGCGCCATCGACGGGATCCGCCAGCGTCTGGCCTCCCGTGTGACGCGCGGAAAACTCTCCGCCGATGCCGTGAGCCAGACCCTTGCCCGGCTTGTTCCCGTCACGGAGATCGACGCGCTCTCCGCGGCCGATCTGGTGATTGAAGCGGCCTCAGAACGGCTGGAGGTGAAAAAGGCGCTGTTTGCCCAGCTGGCTGAGATCTGCCCGCCGCAGACGGTGCTGACCAGCAATACCTCCTCCATCTCCGTCACGGCGATTGCGGCGGACGTCCACCACCCGGAGCGCGTCGCAGGGCTGCATTTCTTTAACCCGGCGCCGGTGATGAAGCTGGTGGAGGTGGTCAGCGGGCTGGCGACCTCCCCGGAAGTGGCCGACGCGCTGTGCGAGCTGGCGCTGAACTGGGGCAAACAGCCCGTTCGCTGCCAGTCAACGCCGGGGTTCATCGTCAACCGCGTCGCGCGTCCGTTCTATTCCGAAGCCTGGCGCGCGCTGGAAGAGCAGGTCGCGCCGCCGGAGGTGATTGATGCCGCCCTGCGCGAAGGCGGCGGCTTCCCGATGGGGCCGCTGGAGCTGACCGACATGATTGGTCAGGACGTAAATTTTGCGGTGACCTGCTCGGTATTTAACGCCTTCTGGCAGGAGCGTCGTTTTCTGCCTTCGCTGGTGCAGCAGGAGCTGGTGCTGGCTGGAAGGCTGGGCAAGAAAAGCGGGAAGGGCGTGTACAACTGGCAGGGCGACAAACCTGACGTGCAGTGGGTTGAGTCGGTGAACGACAGCTATAGCCCGATGCGCGTGGAAAAGCGACGTGACGGTGTCACGGAAATTGATGATGTGTACCTGATTGAAACGCAGGGAGAGACCGCGCAGGCGCTGGCGCTGCGGCTCAACGGCCCGGTGGTGGTGGTCGACCGCATCGAGCGTGACGTGGCGGTCATTGCCGCCGCCGCCAGCAACCCGCATACCGCGACGCAAAAAGCCATCCGCTACCTGCAGCAGCAGGGACACAGGGTGGTGCGAATTGCCGATTATCCCGGCCTGCTGATCTGGCGGACGCTGGCGATGATTGCCAACGAGGCGCTGGATGCCCTGCAAAAAGGGGTCGCCAGCGAGAAGGATATCGACACGGCCATGCGCCTGGGCGTGAACTACCCGAGCGGGCCGATCGCCTGGGGCGAGCGCCTGGGCTGGCAGCGCCTGCTGACGCTGCTGGAGAACCTGCAGCGCCATTACGGCGAAGAGCGCTATCGCCCCTGTTCACTGCTGCGCCAGCGCGCGCTTCTGGAGAGTAGCTATGAGTCATAACGCCTGGCATAACGCCCGCACCATGTTCGAACGGGACGCCTGCGCCCAGGCGATGGGGATGGACATTGTCGAGATGGACGAGGGCTACGCGGTGGTGACCATGACCATCACCCCGCAGATGCTGAACGGCCATGAAACCTGCCACGGCGGACAGCTGTTTTCGCTGGCGGACACTGCCTTTGCCTACGCCTGCAACAGCCAGGGGCTGGCGGCGGTGGCCTCCGGCTGCTCGATTGATTTTCTGCGTCCGGGCTTCGCCGGGGACACGCTCACCGCCACCGCGCGGGTGAAGCATCAGGGCAAGCTGACCGGCGTATACGACATTGAAATCCAGAACCAACAACAGAAAACCGTCGCCCTTTTTCGCGGAAAATCTCACCGCATCGGCGGCAGCGTGACAGGAGAGGCCTGATGCGTGACGCATTTATTTGTGATGGCGTTCGAACCCCGGTGGGGCGCTACGGCGGCGCGCTTGCCGCAGTCCGAACCGACGATCTCGGTGCCGTGCCGCTGCGCGCGCTGCTGGCCCGCTATCCGCAGCTCGACCTCGAGCGGATCGACGACGTGATCTTCGGCTGCGCCAACCAGGCGGGGGAAGATAACCGCAACGTGGCGCGCATGTCGTCCCTGCTGGCCGGGCTGCCGCAGACGGTATCCGGAACCACCATTAACCGCCTGTGCGGTTCCGGGCTGGACGCGATTGGTTTTGCCGCCCGCACCATTAAAGCGGGCGACGGCGACCTGCTGATCGCGGGCGGCGTGGAGTCGATGTCCCGCGCGCCGTTCGTGATGGGCAAAGCCACCGCCGCGTTTCAGCGTCAGGCGGAGATCTTTGATACCACCATCGGCTGGCGATTTGTGAATCCGCTCATGCATCAGCAATTCGGAACTGACAGTATGCCGGAAACGGCAGAGAATGTAGCTGAATTGTTAAATATCAGCCGTGACGATCAGGACGCGTTCGCCCTGCGCAGCCAGCAGCGTACCGCGCTGGCACAGCAGAACGGCATTCTGGCGCAGGAGATCGTGCCGGTGCAGGTGCCGGGTAAAAAAGGGGCGGTCACAGCGTTCAGCGTGGATGAACATCCGCGGGCGGACACCACGCTTGAACAGCTTGCCGGGCTGAAAACGCCGTTCCGTAAGAACGGGGTGGTCACGGCGGGGAATGCCTCCGGGGTCAACGACGGCGCTGCGGCGCTGATCGTCGCCAGCGAGAAGATGGCGCTGGCGCAGGGGTTAGTTCCGCGCACGCGGATCGTGGCGATGGCGACGGCAGGCGTGGAGCCACGTCTGATGGGGCTCGGCCCGGTGCCGGCCACCCGCAGGGTGCTGGAGCGCGCCGGACTCAGCATTAACGATATGGACGTCATCGAGCTTAACGAAGCTTTCGCCGCGCAGGCGCTGGGCGTGCTGCGTCAGTTGGGCCTGCCGGATGATGCTGCGCACGTTAACCCGAACGGTGGCGCGATTGCGCTGGGCCACCCGCTGGGCATGAGCGGCGCCAGGCTGGTGCTGGCCGCGAGTAATGAACTGCACCGACGCGGCGGGCGCTACGCGCTGTGTACGATGTGCATCGGTGTGGGTCAGGGCATTGCCATGATCCTTGAGCGTGTTTGAGCATAAAAACAATGTGAGTACCCTACAATGACAAATACAACAAAGCTTGATCCGATTGAAACGGCCTCCCTTGACGAGTTACAGGCGCTGCAGACAGAGCGTCTGAAATGGACGCTGCATCACGCCTACAGCAACGTGCCGATGTACAAACGCAAGTTTGACGCCGCGGGCGTTCACCCTGACGATTTCAAAGAGCTGGCGGATATCCGCAAATTCCCGTGCACCACCAAGCAGGACCTGCGGGATAACTATCCGTTCGATACCTTTGCCGTGCCGATGGAGCAGGTGGTGCGCATTCACGCGTCTTCCGGCACCACCGGCAAACCGACCGTTGTCGGCTATACGCAGGGCGACATCGATAACTGGGCCAATCTGGTGGCCCGCTCCCTGCGCGCGGCGGGCGGCAGCGCGAAGGACAAAATTCACGTGGCGTATGGCTACGGCCTGTTTACCGGCGGGCTGGGGGCGCACTACGGGGCCGAGCGTTTAGGCGCGACGGTGATCCCGATGTCCGGCGGCCAGACGGAGAAACAGGCGCAGCTGATCCGTGATTTCCAGCCGGACATGATCATGGTGACGCCATCCTACTGCCTCAACCTGATTGAAGAGCTGGAACGCCAGATGGGCGGCGATGCCAGCACCTGTTCCCTGCGCGTGGGCGTCTTCGGCGCCGAGCCGTGGACGCAGGCCATGCGCCGGGAAATTGAAAAACGCTTAGGCATTACGGCGCTGGACATCTATGGCCTCTCCGAAGTGATGGGGCCGGGCGTGGCGATGGAGTGTATCGAAACCGTCGACGGCCCGACCATCTGGGAAGATCATTTCTACCCTGAGATCGTCAACCCGAACGACGGCACGCCGCTGGATGACGGCCAGCAGGGCGAGCTGCTGTTCACCACGCTGACCAAAGAGGCGCTGCCGGTGATCCGCTACCGCACCCGCGACCTGACGCGCCTGCTCCCGGCCACCGCGCGCAGCATGCGCCGTATGGACCGGATCAGCGGCCGCAGCGACGATATGCTGATCATCCGCGGCGTCAACGTCTTCCCGTCGCAGCTGGAAGAGGAGATCGTGAAGTTCGAACATCTTTCGCCGCACTACCAGCTGGAGGTGAACCGTCGCGGACATCTTGATTCACTTTCCGTGAAGGTGGAGCTAAAAGAGAGCAGTCTGACGCTGACCCACGAGCAGCGTTGCCAGGTGTGCCACCAGCTGCGCCACCGCATTAAGTCGATGGTGGGGATTTCCACCGACGTGACGATCGTGAACTGCGGCAGCATCCCGCGCTCGGAGGGAAAAGCCTGCCGGGTGTTTGACCTGCGTAAAGCGGCGGCCAACGGCTAAGTTTCCTCTCACCCCGGCCCTCTTCCAAAGGGAGGGGGTTAGGGTGAGGGGCTATCCCAGAATCCTATGCTATGATTCATCCAGGACAAAAATAACAACAGAATGAATCACATGAATAAACTCGACGCCTTTATCCAGCACGCGGTCAGCTCCGTTCCCGTCAGCGGGACCTCGCTTATCTCCTCGCTATACGGTGACGCGCTTTCCCATCGCGGCGGTGAGATTTGGCTCGGCAGCCTGGCTGCCTTACTGGAAGGCATGGGGTTTGGCGAACGGTTCGTGCGTACCGCGCTGTTTCGCCTCAACAAAGAGGGCTGGCTGGACGTCTCGCGCATCGGGCGTCGTAGCTTTTACCGCCTGAGCGATAAGGGGCTGCGCCTGACGCGTCGCGCGGAGAATAAGATCTACCGCGCGGAACTGCCCGCCTGGGACGGAAAATGGCTATTGCTGCTCTCAGAAGGGCTGGACAAAACCACCCTTGCCGACGTCAAAAAGCAGCTGATCTGGCAGGGGTTTGGCACGCTGGCGCCAAGCCTGATGGCCTCGCCGTCGCAGCATCTTGCGGACGTGCAGTCCCTGCTTCACGATGCTGGGGTGGCGGAAAACGTGATTTTCTTTGAAGCCCACTCGCCGCTGGCGCTCTCCCGCGCCGCGCTGCGTTCACGCGTGGAAGAGTGCTGGCAGTTAACCGAGCAAAACGCGATGTACGAGTCCTTTATCAGTTCGTTCCGGCCGCTGCTGCCGCTGCTGAAAGAGGCCGCGCCCGAGGAGCTGACGCCGGAACGCTGCTTCCAGATCCAGCTGCTGCTGATTCACTTTTATCGTCGCGTGGTGCTGAAGGATCCGCTGCTGCCGGAAGAGTTACTGCCCGCGCACTGGGCGGGGCAAAGCGCCCGACAGCTCTGCATAAATATCTATCAGCGTGTCGCGCCGGGAGCGCTGGAGTTTGTCAGCGAGAAGGGCGAAACCTCCGTCGGCGAACTGCCCGTGCCCGGCACGCTCTACTATCAGCGCTTTGGTGGTCTCACAAGCGCATAAGGAGGGAAGATGCCTGTTTATCAAATTGATGGCCTGACGCCGGTCGTGCCTGACGAGAGCTACGTTCACCCAACGGCGGTGCTGATTGGCGACGTGATTCTGGGCAAAGGCGTTTATGTTGGTCCTAACGCCAGCCTGCGCGGTGATTTTGGCCGTATCGTGGTGAAAGACGGGGCGAACATTCAGGATAATTGCGTGATGCACGGCTTCCCGGAGCAGGACACGGTGGTGGAAGAGGACGGACATATTGGCCACAGCGCCATTCTTCACGGCTGCGTGATCCGCCGCAATGCGCTGGTGGGCATGAACGCGGTGGTGATGGACGGGGCGGTCATTGGTGAAAACAGCATCGTCGGCGCGGCTGCGTTCGTGAAGGCGAAAGCGGAGATGCCCGCCAACCATTTGATTATCGGCAGCCCGGCCAAAGCGATTCGCGAGCTGAGCGAGCAGGAGCTCGCCTGGAAGCAGCAGGGCACGCGGGAATACCAGGTGCTGGTGGAGCGCTGCAAGCTGACGATGCATCAGGTTGAACCGCTGCGCGAGGTTGAGCCTGAACGGAAGCGGCTGACGTTTGATGAGAATTTAAGGCCGAAGTCGGCGGTGTAGGACGGGAAGTCTGCGCCAGGGCACTAACGGGAAGATGTGACCCCGCCTCATCATGCTATAAATCCTCCGACACAGACTCATCACGATAAAGGACGCAGAGTTATGCTGAGAGGAAAACGCGCTGTTATCACGGGCGGCGGCGGGGGATTTGGTCAGGCGCTTTGCGTCTGGCTGGCGCGAGAGGGCGTTGACGTTGATTTTAGCGCCCGTCGCGAGGAGGATATAGAAAAAACTTACGCCCTCATCGCGGCTGAAGGGGGGGTGGCAAGAGGGTATCTCTGTGATTTAGCCCAGCCGGAATCCGTTTCTCAGTTCTCTTCGCAAGTCTTACATTCAGACAGGCCAATCGATATTTTAATACTGAATGCTGCTCAGTGGCTGTCAGGAACAATAGACGAACAATCGAGCTCTGAAATCGTCAATACCGTTAGTTCAGGCCTGACAGGTTCAATCCTGCTCACCCAGATGCTGCTTTCAGGATTGCGACGCTCAGACGGCGCAGACATCATTGCGATTATATCCGCATGCGGTATTCCGAACTTTACAGATTCCATTGCCCATCCCGCTTTTTTTGCCAGTAAACACGGGCTCAGCGGCTTTACAACAAAACTGTCAGCACACTTATCCAAAGAAAATATTCGGGTAACCGGGTTATATCCGCCTGATTTTGAACTGACCGGTTTAGATGCGCCTGTCGAACGTCAAACAAGAATGGGGGAGCGTCTGGTGAATGGACGGTCCATCTGGGAAACGATGCGTTTTGTGCTGACTCAGCCTCGAAGTTGCCATATTAGTACCATCTACTTTCAGGGGCCGACTCGTGAAGATCTGGCGCATCATGCCTTAATCTGACGGCGGGCACTCACCGTAATTGCTGATAAACGCGTTCAGGCATCCCATTATTCGCAAAACGGTTGCCAGAGATAATAAGGCTGTCTTTTTTCGCCATATCCATCAACAGCGCGATGCCAATGTAATTACTCCAGTTAAAGGTATTTTGCAGCACCACCACCGCATTGCCTTTTTCTTTGTCATAACCGATAAAGCTGGAGTAGCCGCCGATATAGCCGACCTGATAGGTGATTTTTTCCAGACCGATAAAGTCGGTGGTCCAGGCAATACCCTGTACCCCGTCGGGACGTTGAATATCGGTATTTCTGACTTCGGCAAAGACGCTGTCCAGCAAGGGATTGTGGGTCGTCGATACGTGATAGCGCGCATAGGCCGCCAGATCTTCGGCGTTGCTGTATAAGCTCGCTGCCGCCACCATGTTGTTGGAAAAATGCCAGTCCGGCGTGAGCTGTCCGCGCGGGATGAATTTCGGCTGATCGCCCGCGTGGCCGAGGGCGCGCTGCGGGTATCCTTTTAGCTGCTGTGGCGTAAAGCTGCTGTTAGCCATTTGCAGCGGATGGAAAATATAGCGCGAGGCTAAACTCTGGATATCTTCGCCTGTTTTGTGTTTCAGGATATAGCCGATCAGCGCGTAGCCGGTATTGGAGTATTGCGGCACTTTATTCTTTGGCGCTTGCCAGTCGGCGAGGTAACGCAACACGTTATCGCTGTCCAGCTCGCCGTAGAAATTATCGCCCGTGCTTAAATAGCTGATGAATTTTCCAAGCATCGGAACATCCATATTCTGACGCGGCAGGCCGGAGGTGTGGGTTACCAGTTCAAGCAGGGTGATTTTTTGTGCATCCGCGCTAAGCGGGGTACCTGGCGGTAACAATGTTGCCAGGCTATCGTTCCAGTTCAGTTGCCCTTCATTGACCAGACAAGCCACCACTTCCGCCGTGATCCCTTTGCTGAGCGAGCCGAGTGCAAACAGGGTGTCGGGCCTGACCGGATAACGATTGACCGCATCGGTTACGCCCCAGGTGTAAAACTGCGGTGAGCCGTGATTATGAATGACCGCGACCGTCATTCCCGGAACGGATTTTTGCGCCATGTAGTGACGCACCACGCTGTCAACGTCGCCATCCAGCGAATCATGGGTGAGAAGTTCCTGAGTACCTTCCGGGGAGGACATTTGTGAAAGCGTGCCACAACCGCTGAGGAGTGGGAGAGTAAGCAGAAGCCAGCGAAATTTTTTTGTTATGTTCTGCATACCTGATAGCGAGTGTGGTGGTCATGGCGCGCCAGGAATGTATCACAAATAGCCTGCTTGAATGTAAACTTTCTACACGGTGACGGCCCTGCGGGTGGTCACCATGACTTTTCGGCCAGCTTTGAGGGATTTTAGTATGACTCGCTTTTATCAACTTACCGCCACCCGTCTGGATGGACAGCTTACCTCTATGGCCGACTATGCCGGAAAGGTGGTTTTGGTCGTGAATACCGCCAGCCAGTGTGGCTTCACGCCGCAATATGCTGGTCTTGAAGCGCTGTACAAGAAGTACGCCGATCGGGGGTTAGTGGTGCTGGGCTTCCCCTGCAACCAGTTCGGTAAACAGGAACCCGGCGGCGCCGACGAAATCTCGAAAACCTGTTACATCAACTACGGCGTGAGTTTCCCGATGTTCGAGAAGGTTGAGGTTAACGGTAGCGCAGCGCATCCGCTGTTTCGTTATCTGAAAAACGAATTACCCGGCGTGCTGGGTGAGCGAATTAAGTGGAACTTTACTAAGTTTCTTATCGGACGCGACGGTAAACCACTGAAGCGCTTTGCTCCGATGACTACCCCAGAGAAAATGGAGGGGGAGATTGTTGAGGCTTTGCGGAGGTAGGTGCTGTGGTGACTGGAGCATTCCACAAATCTAGTGCTAACGAAAATGAATTATATGGAAGCTGGCAACGGACGCCCCTCGATTGTGGTAGATCTTACTGCCTTTCCTTATGACTGCTTTGTGGCAGAAGCGGAAGTTGAGAGATTTTGGCAAGAACTCGTATCGTGGCAACATTTTGGCAACCGGTTCCCCAAGGTAGAAACCGATTTAGTTAACTATGGCACGTGTGTTAATCAACGGGGAGGAGGTCAGAATAAACAATAAATCCAGCTATATGGTTGTTAAATACTATCTTTCTGATCTTGACGATAATAAAAAGAAGCTCAGTTTTATTAGTATTATTTGAAATTCAACGCAGAAACTATCGTTGTGTTTAGGCTTGAGACCACTCCGCGCTCATAGCAGACCTGATGATTTCCTACCGACTAATGTGTACCAGATAAGGAACATTTCTCATCAAAAAATTATTGGATCATTATTTTACCGGGAACGATTTTATCTAAAAAATTGAGCCGCAGGCAACGATATATTGAATTAACCTGTGGCTCTTTAGAATTAGAGGTACATGCTCATCGGGATGCCCAGTCCTACCTCAAGAGCTGCTTTACCCATCCATGTATCATGAACAACAAATCCATATTTTTCAAAATGCTTTTTGAGTGGTATGTCAGCAGCGGTAAGATATATTTCCTGAATACCTTCTTGCTTACAATACTGTATGGCATTCTCCAGAAGCTCGGCGAAAAGCCCGAGGCCATGATACTCCTGGAAGTCATATTTTTGAGGGATTACAGGTTCATACGGATTGACTAGCAGTACATCGACGATCATTAAAATATTGGGGTAGGTGTGTGCTAATATGAGCTCTACCGTCTCTTTCTCATATAAGTCTGGATCCTGAACTTCTCCATGCACGTATAAAATGTCTTTAATGACATTTTCTTTTATATGCCTTGATACTTTTTTATACAATAACGGGTTGCTAGTTTGACATTCCTTTCCAAATATAAATTTATCTTGGTTAGGATTTGCATTGCAGAAACGGTCCCACGCTGCAATACCTATCTGAAAAAGATCATTTGGCTTATTTCTCGCCAGGTATTCTAGTCGATCAATTCCATACTCTGTGAATTTTACTGGGTTAGTGAATCTTTTGGTTATTGATTCAGAAGGAAGTATTGTGTTTAATTTTTTCTGGCTTTCCATATGTATACCTGTTAATTACCTCATAAAAATAAGTTAATCCTGCACCAAGAAAGGTAACATCGCCATAGTTTATTATCTGATCTATGACGCATATCAAGTATGATCGTATCGGAAGAAGGGTTAGCGAAAGATTATGCCAGTAGATTTGCTACAGATTTTAATAGCAGTTCTGGTGATGCTATGGTCTAGCATCAGGAAAATGATGAACCATGTGTTATGCGGATACGATACTTGATCATAACTACAGCTCCTCGCTCAAAGCAGACATTATCCTCATCCAAGCCTGCATCGCGCCAGGATAAAACCCATTACCCCCGCAGCCACGGCGTAATCGTCAGCCCGGTAAGCAAACCTTCCGGGCTGAGCAGGTGAGTGACGGTTTGCCCCCACGGCTCTATACGGTTAGCCACCAGCAACCGATAGCCTTTTTCGCTCAGAACGCGGGTAGCCGAGTCCAGATCCTGTACTTCGTACTCAATCCATCCCTGCGGTATTGGGTGCTCCGTGGGCCACTGTTCTTCTCCAAAACAGGACGCAGCCGCCTGTGCGAGCGGCCAGACGGCAAAATGCTTCACGCCTTCCAGCTGGCCCTCTTCAGTGAGCAGATATTCGCTGTTCCCCTCCATCGGCCTCAGCGGAAGGCCGAGTGTCTGGACATAAAACGCGGCGCTGGACTCCGTATCCCACGATATGGGCCCGAACCCGGCGACGAACAAGACATTAATACCCGGTAACGTCTGCAACATATCCACTCCTGAATGAGGTGAAATTCACCCTGAAATTATCTCACGATCGGCTGAAGTACGACTCTAAATTCTGGTATCGCATTCACCGTGCCTGAACGTCCACGACGGGTTTAAAATTCAGCGCGATGACGATCAGCAGCACGACTCCCGCACTCATGATCAACCATGCGCTGGTCAGCGAGACCGAACTGTCGCGAACGCTCCCCGCAATTAACGGCATAAGCGCGGCAATCATATATCCACCTCCCTGGACTTTAGACAGTAACTTCCCGGCCTGCGCGGGCGTTCGCGCATGATCGAACGTGACGATAAGCGACAGCGGGAAGAGGGCGCCGATCCCGGTGCCAAGCAGCAGCGTGGATAAGACGGGCGTTGTACCCGGCGAAAAGACCAGGCACAGGAGTCCCGCCAGCAGCAGCAACAATACGGCGATCAGCGGCACGCGGCGATCGGGGAATTTACCGATCAGCGCGGAGACGACAAACCCTGCAACAACCTCGGTTACTGTCAGCCAGGCCAACATGTAGCCGCTGCTGCGTGCGGACCATCCCGCCTGAATATAGAGCGGGGGCAGCCAGGCCAGTACCAGCGTGTAGGCTCCCGTTCCTACGCCGAAAAAGAGCAACAGTAGTGCCGTACGGGAGGACGAGAGCGTAACGGTTTCGCGTGCTGGTTTTTCCCCCTGAGGATGCTTAACCAGAGTTAACCACATTATCAACGCCAGCAGCGCTAACAGCCCTGCCATAGCCAGTGCGGGCTTGAGCGTGAGCCATGAAAACAGCGGCTCGGCGCTGGCGGCGGCGACTGCAGCTCCGGCCATAATGCCCGTGCTGAATAGCGACATAATCGTGCTGGCAGTTTGCGTATACTCCTTTTTTATCAGGGCGGGCATTAACGCCTGGATAGTGCCTATGCTGGCCCCGCCGAGTAACGCGGTGCACATAAGACTCTCCGGTGAGGCGCTAAAACCGCGTAATAAGCAGGCTACCAGCAGGATGAACAGCCCGAACATAATTCCCCGTACGGCGCCGACTGTGGCCAAAAGCCAGGGACCACACAGGGCGGCGAGTCCCATCATCGCCACCGGAAGGGTAGTCAGGAGGCTAAATTGCGTCGCGGTCAGTCCCGGTTCGCGCTGCAGCACGGAGAAAAGTGGTCCGACCGAGGCCAGAATGGGGCGCAGGTTCAGCCCGACGATAAAAGCGATAACGGCGAAGAGTAACGGCGATGTGCGTTTCAACATGGCATCCTTTTCGGTTGTGAATGGCCCGGGCAAATCGCCGCGAGCATTTATCTTAACGTTAAGATAAAATGTGTTTTTGCGTAAGATGTACCGCACAACAGGATAAATACCCACCCCATTAGAGGTGAAAATGAAAGACCATGTAGATTTCGTCGTCGGCCAGTGGGGCCGCGCCATGCCGGAGCTGGACGCCTCGTCGATGAAAATTTTTGGCCGAATGCTCCGGCTGATGAAGCATCTTGGAAAAGAATGGGCGGAGGCGATGGCGCAGTTTGGCTTTCGCGAGGGCGAGTTTGACGTCCTCGCCACGCTGCGTCGCGCCGGGGAGCCGTACTGCCTTTCGCCCACGCAGCTGTATACATCGCTGTTGATCACCTCCGGGGCGATGACGAACCGGCTCAACCGTCTTGAACAACAAGGGCTTATCAGGCGGATTGCCGATCCCGATGACAAGCGCAGCTCGCTCGTCAGCCTGACGCCGCGCGGGCAGGCTCTTATCGAACAGGCGCTGGTCGTGCACACGGAAACGCAGAATGCGCTACTGAGCAGCTTGTCGGACGCGCAGCGCGCGCAGCTAGAGTCCCTGCTGAGGGAATTGCTGCTGACGTTCCCGTCTGAGGAATTGGGCGACAAGTCACTGAGTGCCGATAATACAAAAACTGCATGATTACACCTTACAGAAAGGGAACGTATGTCTTTACCGCCACTGTATGCGCTGCGCGCGTTTGAAGTTGCCGCACGGCTGAACTCCTTCAGCAAAGCGGCTGAAGTCCTGAATATCACGCCGGGTGCGGTCAGCAGGCATGTCCAGACGCTTGAAATGTGGTTCGACTGCGAGCTGTTTAAACGACAGGGACCGAGAGTGGAGGTCAGCGACGCCGGGCGTATTCTGGCCGGTCAGCTTAGCGAAAGTTTCTCGAATATTGAGTGGGCCTGTCGCGCATTTAAAAGTGAAAACCACCTTCTGCGACTCAAAGCACCAAGCTCCCTGACGATGCGATGGCTTCTGAATGTGCTTAAATCCTTTCGCGAGAACCATGCGAAGCCGAAAATCGAAATTGCCAGCGTCTGGATGGACTTCGACACGGTTGACTTCAGCCGGGAACCTTACGATTGTGCGATCCTCCTCGGTAACGGCTATTTCGGCGAGTCAACAGAAAGCAGGCTGCTCTTCAGTGAATGGCTTATTCCGGTTTGTACCCCGTCTTTGCTGGAGTCTGCCCGGCATCAGCTTGCACAGTGCGAGCTTATCCACCCCTCACCGGACCGACGAGACTGGCGACGCTGGCTTAAAAGGACGGGCTTATTCCCCGGACTCGACATGAGTGGCGGGATCGTGTTCGACACCCTGGAGCAGGGAAGCCTTGCGGCCATGCACGGACATGGTGTTGCTATAGCCGATCTTCGACTCACGCTTGAAGCCCTGAAAAGCGGGCTGCTCGCATTGCCCTTCAGGGAAGCCATCGCAACCGGTGACGGCTACTATCTTGTCTGGCCCAAAAATTCGCTCAGAGGAGAGAGCATTGAACGGTTGCTGGCCTGGCTTAACCTTAATGCGCCTGTGGTGCCTTCTTTGGATATCGTCTGTCTTGATTTCAATGAAAAGCGGGTTTAATAAATAGCGGAATATGAATTGCGAGATATTCCGCATATTGAACGTATTTATGCGTAGGGGATATTTGCCATCTTTTTATATCTATCCGGCAGGGCGCTGTTCAGGTTGAGTAATTTATCCAGTATATAAAGCGCAGGCGTTCCCTTTGCGCGTTCAGCTTCGATCAGCGCAGAGCGTAACAGATTGGCAGCCGATGTCATTTCACGGAAGTACTCCTCAGATTCAGCCGTCTGAACTTCGCCTGACGCGGCGTAATGCACCCTTGGCCAGTCCGCAAAGTCAAGCAGCGGAAGGAGACCATCTTCTTTGGGCAAATGCGCTGAGAGCAACTCTTCAGCGTTACCCGGATTGCTTTGGGCGAAAGACAGAAGATGCAGTCGATGAATAAAGGGCGAAAGCATCTCAGCGCTATCGTTTTCTGACGAAAGTAACGTTATTAACGCATGAATATTTTCACCTGCGATGTTTTTTTCAGGTGAGATCATTTTCATTAGATGAAATAAAACATCGAGTGTCATACGTACTCCATATGCATGCAGGTGTATTTATTATTTGAGTTTCGCTCTCTGTTCCAGGTCAGGAAGAGACCGGGAATGAAGGGATGGTATTTCAATGAGATTACGTTTGAAAAACGAGAAATAGTGGGAATCAATGTGAGTTTTACTCAACATAGGTTTTATTATTCAATGAGATTCTCCAGATGTGATGATTAACTTACAATGATCAGCAGAATATCTGTCCGACAACCTTCTACAGAGGCGAGCAGACATGAGATTAGAGAGTGCGTCAGTTTTAGAAGAACTCCGGACCAGGCTAAGACCCGCATCAGTCGCGCAGGTCGGTGGGTTCCGGCCGCCTGAAGATCCCATTACGTCATGGTTTCTGAAGGGCGTTTCTCGTGCAGATGAAGGATTACCCACCTGGAAGGGCAAACCCATGTTTCCACTTCTTCAGATCAGGGTCGACGAGCTTCCTGTTATTCCTGACCAGTTGAAGGGCATAGCCCTTCTGGTGTTGTTTCACAATGTGGAACAACATCCCTTTGACGAACCGCACGGTGAAGGATGGTTAATTCGCGAGTATGCCAGCCTTGATGGGCTTCAGCCATTGCCTGAATTGGACACGCCGTATCGGCCGTTTCCAGTTCAATGGCTGAGTGTCATTGACGATGCTCCTGGATGGGAAGATGCCTGGGATATTATTGATCTCTCTTGCGTAAATGATGATGAGCAGGCCAGTGATAGTTTTTTTGAAGATTTCAATCGCTACAGGGGAACCAAGGTAGGGGGATTTCCGACTGAGATACAACACGGTGTGGGAATCGAAGAGTTTGTTTTTCAGGTTGGGTCAGAAGAAAAAGTAAACTGGATGTGGGCGGATAACGGTATCGGTTACTTTCACCGGTCATCAGAAGGGGAATGGCGGTTTTCATGTCAGTTCTACTGATGAGCTTCCTGCCGGGGGATTGACCACTCGCCCGGCAGTGATTTGTTTCACAAATCCCATCGCTCCTCGACCGTTCAGGATGGTATAACGTCCTGCGGCAACCGGGTTGCCGCAGACAGCCCACATACCTAAAGGTGTATATGAAACAAATTACTTTCAGTGACCTGCAGCAGCAAAGCGAGCAGGCGGCTAATTCCCCTCGCTTACGCGCCCATCGCAATTTACACCCTGAGCTGAGCGACCCGGTGCAGCGCCTGGCCATTGCAATGGAGCCCGGCACCTATGTTCGTCCCCATCGCCATCCGCACACCTTTGAATTGCTGACGGCGCTGAGCGGTCGCTTTCTGGTGCTGAATTTTGACGACAGCGGCAACGTGACCCGGCGTGTGGTGTTAGGCGAAGAGTGTAAAGTCCTGGAGATGGATGCCGGAATCTGGCATGCCGTGCTGTCGCTGGATAAAGGCGGCGTCATTTTTGAGGTTAAGCACGGGGGGTATCAGCCCGTGCCCGAGCAGGATACCGCCCCATGGTCACCGGCAGAAAACGAGCCCGGCACCGGGAAGCTGATGAAATGGTACGCTCAGGCACAGGTGGGTGACGGTGGGTTTACCCTGTAATTATTCTCTAATGTGCCCGGCGCGCGGAAAGGCGAGCCGGGTAAAGAGATAAGCGATCACCTGAGTCAACTCACCGTACTAAAAAGCCAGTCACGAGCAGTCGACAGCGTCACGAACGGACCGGCCAGCGTGCTGTTGTGATGGGCAATAATATCGCTGGCGGATAAATGGGCATTATCCATTGTGGTATGCGCATCAGAAATTAATACCGTCCTGAAGCCCAGCTCCGGTGCGGCCCGGCAGGTCGTATCGACACAAAACTCTGTTTTCATCCCGGCAATGACCAGCTGTTTGATGCCTCTCTGATTAAGTTCTCGCAGCAATACCGTATCCCGAAAACAGCTGGGATAGCGCTTGGTGAAAACCATATCCTGCTCCTGGACGTCCAGCTCGGGTATGAGCTGTGTTAACGGCCCATTCTCTGAGAGCGGTGAATCATCTGGTCCAATATGGCGGGCAAAAAAGACGGGCGCCTGAGCGTGTCGCGCGTTGGTGATTAACAGACGGATATTGGCCAGAACGGCATCGGCGGAACTGGGGGAAACCGGGCCCCGAAAGAGGCCCCGCTGCATGTCGATAATCAAGAGAGCATTGTCAGATGAAACCATTTTCTTTCTCCATTCAAAGGGTGGTGAACGGAGAGAGATTTCCCCGTCCTGGCCGGCGGGGAGTGAGGTTCTGTTTGTCAGTCGTTTGCTACAGATACGCTCGCACCGCCGAAGGTTCCGGTGGTGGTGAGGGTGGTTGTTGGCTGAACTGACTGATACATGCAATGACCTTTGTTTATTTCGCTGTTAGCGTAACTATCGCGTACAGTTATAGCGCTGGTGAGAGATTCTCTTCAATACACCAACATCAGTAGGTGCAACGTTAGCGTTGCGCCTGGCTGATATTATTTAATACTGTCGAGCCCTTTCAGGAAATCCTCAACCTGTTCAGGCGTCGCCGTGTCTGCCTGGTAAAGGATATCGAGCTTGACGTTCTTCAACCCGCAGAAGCCAAATACGCCTTCGATAATCTGCTTCTGAATCGCCGTCGAATAGCCGTGTTTATCAAATCCGGTCAGATCGCTACCGCCAGTGGCAATCAGGCGGACGGGAACATCCCATAAGTTGCCCACAATCCGGCCGTCGTCGGCCACCTTATACGCCCAGTTCAGGGTTAACACGCGATCGAACCAGCCTTTCAACAGCGCGGGAACCGACCACCAGTACACCGGG
The DNA here is from genome assembly GCF_004006055.1 of Enterobacter sp. N18-03635. NCBI lineage: Bacteria > Pseudomonadati > Pseudomonadota > Gammaproteobacteria > Enterobacterales > Enterobacteriaceae > Enterobacter > Enterobacter sp. N18-03635. The sequence continues at coordinate 2,093,247 of NZ_CP034769.1, forward strand.
AAGACGAATACCAGCATATCCGCGCGCTCGACGCGCTGTTGCTCGCGCAGAATATCGTCGGGGAGGGCGCTCGGATTGCCGTGATACAAATCGAGATCGGCGCGGGTCATCGCCGGATTAAACCCTTCAGCATGCAGATCGGCGAACTCAACCTGCGTACCTTCCTCGCGTAATTTCCCGGCAATACGGGCTGCCAGCGTATGGGATAACGAATTGTCGATCGGGTGTGCCGTCACGATCAGCGCGTTTTTAATGGCATGTGTTGCAGACATAGCGACCTCCAGATGGGGGAGAAGTAACGCCTATATTACTATTGGTAACTTATGTGTCAATCCGCCCCCGGCGATCATTTTGTGCTATTCGCGTAGGTCTCCAGCACCCCGGTCATGGCGCCGCTGAGCGTATCTTCCGCCACGTTCCGGGCGAGCACGCCGTTGCCCGCCGCGGTGCTGAGCGCCTCCGCCGCGCCAATAATAGCCGTCAGTACCGCTTCCCCCTGAACGCCTTTTAAGACGATAAAAGGGGAAAGCGCGGTGCGCAGGCAGTCGGCACATTCGGCCACGCATGCTTCCCGAAACGTCTGCAGCGCGCGAGAACCGGACAGCGCCGCGGCGATTGGCCCGGTTTCAGGCCCGGCGGCAATCGCACAGTCGATATAGGCCGCGCTGAAAAAGCGGATCGTCTTCTCCAGCGTTTTGCTGTCGACCGCCAGCGTCTCGCGGAATTTCGCGAGCTGCCGATCGCTATAATCCTTGTACAGCGCCATCAGCAACCCTTCACGATCGCCAAAGTGGTCGTAGGGGATAGGTTTGGTCACGTTGGCCCGCTCGGCCAGGTAGCCAAGCGTCAGCGCCTCCGTGCCTTGCTGACGCACGATCCCTCGCGCAACCTCCAGCAGCTGCACGCGGCGATCCTCTTTTCTTAAGCGCTTAACAACCATGTTTTCCTCAGAAGTGTTATCTACTCATGGTAGTTTACACGTTTTCAGCAACGTGCTGCACGCGTTGTTCCGCGGGGCGGATCCGGAACCAGATCGCATACATCGCGGGCAGGAAGACGAGCGTAATGATCGTCCCGCCCAGCGTTCCGCCGATCAACGTCCAGGCCAGCGTGCCCCAGAATACCGAATGCGTCAGGGGAATGAACGCCAGCACGGCCGCCATGGCGGTCAGTAAGACCGGGCGTGCGCGCTGGACAGTCGCTTCAACCACCGCCTGGAACGGCTCGAGGCCGTCCTTCTGGTTATGATCGATTTGACCGATCAGGATCAGCGTATTGCGCATCAGAATGCCGGAAAGGGCGATCAGACCGACCAGCGCGTTAATGCCAAACGGCTGATTAAATATCAGCAGGGTCGGCACGACGCCAATCAGCCCCAGCGGCGCGGTTAAGAACACCATTACCATCGCGGAGAGTGAGCGCACCTGCAAAATGATGATCAGCAGCGTCAGGGCTATCATGATCGGGAACAGCGGCAACATCGCCTGCGTGGCTTTGCCCGATTCCTCAATCGAACCCGCCATGTCAATACGGTATCCGGCCGGCAGCGCATCAACGATCGGCTGGAGCTGCTTCATGATGGCGACCGACACGTCCGGTGGCTGAAGATTGTCGGCAATATCGCCCCGCACGGTAATTGTCGGGGTGCGATCGCGACGGCGAAGGACCGGGTCTTCCATGCCGACCTCTATCTTGCCAATTTGAGACAGCGGCACGCGCTGTCCCACATTGCCGACCAGGGTAAAGCCTTCGATTTTTGCCGGGTCAAGACGGATATCGCCCGCCGCGCGGGCAACGACGTCTACCGATCGAATATCTTCCCGCACGGAGGTGACAGGCACGCCTGAAAGCAGAAACTGAAGCTGATCGGCAACGGCGCTGGAGGTTAAGCCGGTCGCCTGCAGGCGGTTTTGATCGAGAGTGAAATGCAGGACGGGAACGCGTGACCCCCAGTCGGTGTTGACGGTTCGCATCATCGGGCTTTCCTGGAGCACGGCTTTCACCCGTTCGGCGATGTCCTGCACCTGTTTGACATCCGGCCCCGACACGCGCCAGGCAACCGGGAAGGGCGAGTAGGGGCCGAATACCAGCTGCGTCACCCGCACGCGGGTTTCGGGCGCAAGACCGCTGGCGACGGCCTCCCTGAGCCTGAACTTAAGCGCCTCGCGTGACGTCTCGCTGTCCGTCAGGATCACGATTTTCGCAAAAGAGGGATCGGGCAGTTCAGGCGCCATTGCCAGATAAAAACGGGGCGACCCCTGACCAATATAGGCCGTGACGATTTTGGCTTCCGGCTGCTGGCCCAGCCACGCTTCTATTTTTGCGGTGGCGGCGCTGGTTTGCGCAATCGAGGTGCCGTAGGGCATCTGTACTTCAACCAGCACTTCCGGGCGATCGGAGGTCGGGAAAAACTGTTTTTTTACCAGCCCCATGCCGAGCACGGCCAGAATGAAAATGGCGACCACGGAGCCGGCCACGCGCCACTTTCTGGCGATAACGCGGCCAAGCAGCTGGCGAAAACGGTTATAGCGAGGCGTGTTATAGATGGCGGCATGACCCCCTTCTACTTTGGGGATCGCCGGCAGGATCTTCACCCCAAGATAGGGCGTGAACACCACCGCGACAAACCACGACGCAATCAGGGCGAGACCGACAATCCAGAACATATTGCTGGTGTATTCCCCGGCGGTCGACTGGGCAAACCCATTCGGCATAAAGCCAATCGCCGTCACCAGGGTTCCGGCCAGCATGGGCGCGGCGGTATGGCTCCAGGCGTAGGCTGAGGCTTTGATTCTGTCGTAACCTTCCTCCATCTTCACCACCATCATTTCGATGGCGATAATGGCATCGTCAACCAGCAGGCCGAGGGCGAGGATCAGGGAGCCCAGCGTGACGCGGTCAAAGTTTATTCCCGCGGCCTCCATCACCACGAAGACGACCGCCAGCGTCAGCGGGACCGCCGCCGCAACGACTACCCCCACGCGCCAGCCCATGCTGACAAAACAAACCACCATGACCACAAGCAGTGCGACAAAGAATTTGATCATAAACTCATCGACCGACGAGCGAATATTGACGGACTGATCGGTGACTTTGGTCAGGGACATGCCAAGCGGCAGGCTATCATTAATTTTTGCCGTTTCCGCATCCAGCGCTTTACCCAGCGCCAGACCGTTCAAGCCTTCGCGCATTACGATGCCCAGCAGAAGGGCGGGTTCATGCTGATTGCGTATCAGCATCGTCGGGGGATCTTCGTAGCCTCGCTCAACCGTTGCCACATCGGACAGCTTGAGGGTTTTGCCCTGAGCGACAAAAGGCGTATCGCGGATTTTCTGCAGTTCATCGAACGCGCCGTCAAGGCGGATAAAAATCTGCGCTCCTCGGGTCTCAATCGAACCCGCCGCGGTCAACGCGTTCTGGCTGTTGAGGGCATTGAAAATATCCTGGGGTGAGAGCCCTATCGTCGCCAGGCGGTCGTGGGAGAAGGCGACATAAATCCGCTCGGCCTGTTCGCCGATAATGTTCACTTTCTTCACGCCGGGAACGTGCAGAATCTGCTGGCGCAGGCCTTCGGCATCGCGTACCAGCTGCCGCTGCGGTTCGCCTTTTGCTTTCAGGGCAAAGAGGGCAAAGGTGACATCCGAGAATTCGTCATTGATCATCGGGCCGATGACGCCCGCCGGGAGACGCTGCGATTCATCTCCAAGCTTCTTCCGCGCCTGATAGAACTCCTCCTGCACTTCGGCTGGCGGGGTTTTGTCCTGCAACGACAGCGTGATAAATGCCATGCCGGGGCGGGTATAGGTTTCGGTACGGTCATACCACTTGAGTTCCTGCAGGCGCTTTTCCAGCGGCTCCGCGACCTGATCCTGGATCTCCTGCGCGGTCGCACCCGGCCAGACGGTTATCACCGTCATTTGCTTTACCGTGAAGGGCGGATCTTCCGCGCGGCCGAGCCCAAAGAAGGCGTAAATTCCGGCAATCGTGACCAGAACGATCAGAAACAGCGTGATGGAACGTTCGCGGACGGCCAGCGCGGACAGGTTGAAGCGGCTTCCGCTCATGGCGTGTCCTCCGCCAGGGCGTTATTGCGTTGTTTCGCGAGCCTGACGACCTCACCTTCGTGCAGAAGATGTGCGCCTAGCGCAACAATCTTCTCACCGGGCTTCACGCCGCCCGTGACCTGCGCCGCATCTTCACCCACGCTCAGCACCCTGACGGGCGTCCATGCGACCTTTGCGGGCTGGGCGGAAATGCGCCAGACGCCGGGACCTTTTCCTGCATCATAGAGTGAGGCCAGCGGGACCTGCATGACCTGAACTTCCGCTTTATTATCCTGAATGTTCAGCGTAACGGTCGCCCCCAGCGGCGCGTTCGCCAGCAGGCCATCCAGCACGTAGCGGGCTTCATACGTGCGGGTCGCGGCATCGGCCGAGTCAGACAGCAGGCGCAGCGTTGCGGTGACCGGGTGTTTTTCATTGCCATAAAGCGTGGCCTGCGCTTCGCTGCCGACGGCAGGGCGCAATGTTTCCGGAAGCTGCACGAGCGCTTCACGCTGTCCCGCTCTGGCGAGCCTGATCGTCACCTGTCCGGCACTGACGACCTGACCCGGCTCGGCGAGCGTCTCCATCACCACGCCGTCTGAATCCGCCAGCAGTACGGCATATCCCGTGGCGTTTTGCGCCACGCTGGCCTGAGCGCGGGCGGCGCTGAGATCCGCCCTGGCCGTATCGGCCGCCGCTTTAATCTGATCGTACTCCGAGGCAGAAACGGCGCCGGACGCCACAAGTCCGCGATAGCGCGCCTCATCGCTGGTGGCTTTTCGCGCCCGCGCCTGGGCCGCATCCACCGCGCGCTGCTGCGCCTGAGCCTGTAATTTCAGGTCAACCGGATCCAGGCGCAGCAAGGGCTGACCCTGTTTAACGGTCTGGCCCGTATCAACCAGTCGCTCAAGGATTTTGCCCTGAACTCTGAAACCTAAATCGCTTTGCGTTCTTGCGACCACCACCCCCGTGAAGGTGCGGGCGCTATTGTTCGCAAGCTCGACGGATGCGGATCGGACAAGCGGTGGCTTTGTACGCGGATCGTCACTTGCGGAAATATCGCCGCATGCCACCAGGGCAAACGGCAGGAGACAAACGGCAACGCGGGCTGAAGTGAGCCTGAGCATGGGAAACCTTTTCGACGTAACAGGACGGTTTCCGCATTCTCTGACCAGTGACCAAAAATGTCAATGGTCACAAGTTAGGGGGCAAGGCTTCTTAAAATGAGTGAAGAGAGAAGCACCGCCGCGGTGGGAGCCATTTCGAGATTGTACTGCAGCTGAACGGGATTAATAAAAGGACACATCACCATGTGGATAGCCTGAGTGACCTCATCCAGCGGCGTTTTTCTTTCAAACTCTCCGGCCTGCCTGCCTTCGATAATGATGCTCTCAATCAGCTTCATCAGGCTTTCTGCATACCGCTCTGTCGACGGCCACTGCTCGCGCGCGGCGACGGCGGCGATGTCGTAAAGCTTACGATCGTGGAAAAACAGCTCGCTTCCCGCCTCGGTGAGCGCCTTGAAAAGACGGCGGAGTTTTTCGCTTGCTGACGGCGCATCCTCAATGGCGGAAAGCACCGCCGCCATGATCAGCTCCAGGCGGTTAGCGCAGATCACCTCGCCAATAGCCTGCTTGGAATCGAAGAACTTATAAATGTAGGATTTTGAAAAACCTATGGATTTAGCCAGCTCGGCGACGGTGGTTTTTTCATAGCCGTAGTGACCGAAGTGCTCAAAGGCCGCTTCGACGATTTGCTCTCTGACAGCGTGGTCAAGGGGACCGCGTGCTGATGGGGGATTCATATTTTTAGTCATTATTTAAGCTTAGCGTGACGGGCCAGGGTTGGCAACGAGTGACCATTTTGTACTTTGGTTACCGCCATTCACCATGAGCCGTTCAGATGGGACGATCAACCTGGTGGGGTAAGTGTATCACTGTTTTTTACGTTAATGTTTTTTAAGCCAGTCGAGAAAAAACTGGCTAAACGCCGTGAGCTGAAGCGGCTGCAGTTTGCGCTGGGGGTAAACAAGCTGCAGCCCGACATCTTTGCGATCGTATCGGCTAAACCCGGTGAAGCTGTCGGCAAACAGCACCGTGAGCCTTCCGGTTTCAACGTCGTCTTTGACGTCCCACCACGATTTCCCCGCGATGCCCGCTCCGCTGAGCGCCCACTGACGAAGCAATGCTCCGTCGTCGCACACCATGGCGGGCTCAACGCGAACAATGCTTTCCTCACCATTAGTTTCAAAGCGCCATTCATTCATCACCACGCCCTGCGACTCCAGCGCCAGGCACCGGTGCCGGGCTAAATCGGCAAACGTGGCGGGGACGCCGCGGTCATTAAGATATTCTCCGGAGGCGACCAGCACCCGACGGTTCGGGCGGATGTTTCTGACGACAAGACTGCTGTCCGGCAGGTTGCCAAAACGCACGCTCATATCCAGCCGGTTAGCGACCAGATCCTCAACGTGTTCTCTTAACGAAATGAAAAATTTAACGTCAGGATGGCGCCGGGAAAAATCAATGACGGCGGGGCTAAGATACTGTCTGCCAAAATCCGAGGGCGCGGAAAGGCGAATATTGCCGCTGAGCACGCCCTCTTTTTGCGTCAGTAACGACTCGGCATGATGCATCTCTTCCAGCACGCGCAGCGCGGCATGGTAAAACTCTTCCCCGGCGCGGGTCAGGGTGAGGGATCGCGTTGAGCGGTGAAACAGGCGCGTCTGGTAACGCTCCTCAATCGCCTTCAGCCTGGCCGTCATGGTCGCGGGGGAAAGCGACAGGCGTCGTCCGGCGGCGGAAAGACTTCCGGCCTCGGCAACTTCCACCAGTAAAGCCATGTCTTCGAGTTTACCCATTATTCATATTTTCCGAAAAGTGCATCTGCTTTTAGCGTAATTATCAAAATCAGATGCGGACTGTAAAGTGATTTTATCCAAACCATAAGGGATAAAATCATGCAATGTACCTCACTTTTTGAACGCTACAGGCTGGGTTCGCTGGACCTGAAAAATCGTATCGTCATGGCGCCGATGACCCGCGCGCGCTCCCTTCAGCCGGGAAATATCCCCTCCGCGCTGATGGCAGAGTATTACCGGCAGCGTGCCAGCGCGGGATTAATCATCACGGAAGCCACGCAGATTTCGCCTCAGGGCCAGGGATACTCATGGACACCCGGCATCCATTCGCCTGAACAGGTTTCGGGATGGCAACTCACGACGGGCGCCGTGCATCAGGCGGGCGGAGTGATTTTTTCGCAACTCTGGCACGTCGGGCGAATGTCGCACGCCAGTTTTCACCAGGATGGTCAGCCCGTCGCCCCGTCAGCGCTGGCCCCGGATGCGCTGGTGTGGGTGGTGAATGAGCGTGGGGAAGGCCAGATGGTTGACTGCCCGCAGCCGAGAACGCTCTCGCGCAAGGACATTCAGAACATCGTTGCGGACTATCGCCAGGCCGCTTTGAATGCCGTTCAGGCCGGGTTTGATGGTGTCGAGGTTCACGGCGGAAACGGGTATCTGATAGACCAGTTCCTGCGCCAAACCTCCAACAAACGCACGGATGAGTACGGCGGTACGCTGGTGAACCGCATCCGTTTTGCCCAGGAGGTGTTAAGCGCCATTGCCGAGGCCATTGGTCACGAGCGCACGGGCATCCGCCTTTCCCCATTTATTACCCAGCGCGGGATGAACGACCCGCAGGTCTCTGAAGCCATACTTGCGCTTGCGGCCTGGTGTGAACAAAAAGGTATTGCATTCATCCACCTGGCGGAAGCCGACTGGGATGATGCCCCTCAGGTACCCGAGCGTTTCCGTCAGTCCCTTCGCGAGACCTTCAGCGGAACTCTTATCGTCGCGGGTAACTATGACCTTGATAAAGCTGAAAAGATCCTTGCTGCCGACTATGCCGATTTGATTGCCTTCGGCCGTCCGTTTATTGCCAACCCCGATTTGCCCCACCGGCTGGCAAACCAGCTGCCTCTTGCCCAGGTGCGCGACCCCGCCACGCTGTTTGGCGGTACCGGCACGGGATATACCGATTACCCAACGTACGCTCTACAGGAGGAAACATTATGACCCGTAAAACCTTAATTATCGGCGGCGCTTCCGGCATCGGTTTCGCCGTGGGCAGCCTGCTTGCCGGGCGCGGTGAGGAGATTATTCTTGCGGGACGCGACAGCGCAAAACTGGACGCCGCGCGACAGCGGCTGAGCGCCCACGCCGCGTCCGTTCATACCCTCGTGCTGGACATCAGCCGTGAGGAAGAGCTTGTTGCGCTCGGTGAAACGCTGGGCGAGGTCAATAATATTGTCGTCACGGCGGGTTCACAGGCGCCGGGCGGGTTGCTTTCCGGACTGGATCTCCGTGCGGCAAGGCAGGCCTTTGATACAAAATTCTGGGGAAGCCTCAATGTCGCCCGCTATCTCAGCGGGATTATTGCCCCCCGCGGTACGTTGACGTTCACCAGCGGTTTCGTAGCGCGCCGCACCGTGACGGGCGCCATCGTAAAAACAACGATGAATGCCGCCATTGAAGCTGCGACAAAAGTGCTGGCGAAAGAGCTTTCACCGCTGCGCGTCAACGTCGTCAGTCCGGGGCTGACCGACACGGAAGCGTATGCGGGGATGGACGCCGCCGCGCGGGAAAAAATGCTCGCCGGCGCGGCGGAAACCCTGCCAGCCAAGGCCTGGGGAAGGGCTGAGGACATCGCGCAGGGGTATCTTTTCGCCATTGATAATCCCTTTATGACGGGATCGATTATTGATATTGAGGGTGGGGCGTTAATTAACTGATCCTCATTAAATTGGTGCGCAGGTCTTCGTCTGCGGGTGACGTAATACTCTATTGAGAAACAACATGAAATATACGACGTGTTTTCGTCCCGCTATCGCGGCGTTTATTTTTGCCGGTCTGTCGGGCAATGCTATTTCCTCGCAGGGGGAATGGCTGCAGCCGAAACAGCTTATTGTGGACAACAGTCTGTCACAGGCACAATTAAAGGCGAATGAAGCCGCTGCCAGAAAATATGCCACGTTCTGGAACACCGGTAATGAAACTCTGGCGCGTGATGCCCTGGCAGTAAACTTTATTGATAAAACGCCCCCGGAAGGACGTAAGCAAGGTCCCGAGGGCGCTATTCTAGCTTCCAGGGCGTTTCGGACAGCCGTGCCTGATTTGCGTTGTGACGTTGAGCAAATGATTATTTCAGGCGATCGCGTGGTTTCGCATCTACATTTTCACGGCACCTTCACCGGGACATTTGGCAAGCTGAAAGGACAGGGGCAGAAAATAGATTTTATCGCCACCGATATTTATGAAGTCGCTGACGGTAAGATTGCGGCAAACTGGCACATTGAGGACAACCTGACGCTGATGAAACAGCTCGGCGCGCTGTAAAGTCACCACTCCGGGGCGGCCCGGAGTGATGCGAAAATCCTATAAGCCAAGATCGCTCAGCGAAGGGTGATCGTCCGGGCGTCTGCCCAGCGGCCAGTGGTACAGCCGCTCGGATTCTTTTATCGGCATATCGTTTACACAGGCAAAGCGGCGCTTCATCAGGCCGTCCGGCTCAAACTCCCAGTTTTCATTGCCGTAAGAGCGGAACCAGTTGCCGGAATCATCATGCCATTCATAGGCATAGCGCACCGCGATCCGGTTATCCGTAAATGCCCAGAGCTCTTTAATCAGACGATACTCCAGCTCTTTTTTCCATTTCCGCTCCAGAAACGCCTGGGCTTCTTCACGGTTGGTGGCGAACTCTGCTCGGTTACGCCATTGGGTGTCCAGCGTATAGGCAAGCGCGACTTTCGCCGGATCGCGGCTGTTCCAGCCATCTTCTGCCAGCCTGACTTTTTCGATGGCGCTTTCACGAGTGAACGGCGGTAAAGGAGGACGAGTGTTCATGGCGATTACCTCAGTGTGATTTATGTAGACAGGTCTGTCTACTTGCGGTAATCTATGCCTGAAAAATAACGCTGTCAACACTCTTTTTGAGGCTGTCGAAAAAATGAAAACCGAACCCGCAGGTAACGAGACAAAAATCAGCGTCAGAAATAAAATATTACTCACGGCGCACGATCTTTTTTATTCCACTGGCTTCAGGGCGACGGGGGTGGACACGCTGATTAAAGCATCGAAAGTGACTAAGGTGACGTTTTATCGCCATTTTCCGAGTAAGAGCTTGCTTATTCTCGCCTATTTACACTATCGACATGAAATATGGATTAACTGGTTTGAGGCCACGCTTCGTCGACATCTCGTGGACGGCCAAACGCCTGCAGACGCTCTATCGGCTACCCTTTATGAATGGTTTATTTCGGCCGAGTTCCACGGCTGCGCGTTTATTAACGCCAGCGCGGAAGCCAAATCCGAAGAGATTGAAAGCGAAATAAAAGAGATTTGCCGCGATCATAAAATCGAAACAAAGAAGATTATTGCGTTGCTGACGAAGATTGCTGATGAGCGCGTCGTCAATGAAATCATGTTGCTCATTGACGGCGCAATTATTCATGCGCAAATGGGCATGGATACAGAAACGATAATAAATGCGTTAAAAAGGGTCTTAGCGGAACTGACCGGCCAGTGAGATTCCGGTGCTTAATCAACTCTTGCACCAGGTCGATTAAGCATCCGCGTTACACTGTTGGAATGGTGCCGCCATCAATCACAAATTCAGTACCTGTGATACTCGCAGCATGCGATGAAGCGAGGAAGACGATGAGGTTGGCAACCTCAATCGGTCGGGCAGGGCGTCCGAGCGGTATTCCACCTAACGCCTTCATAATGATCTTTTTGCCACCTTCATAGTCTGTGCCTGCCTGCTTTGCCAGTCTCTCCGCCAGTGCCACTGCCGCTTCAGTTTCGATCCAGCCGGGGGCAACGCGCACCACCCGAACACCTTTCGGAGAGACTTCCTTTGAAAGACTTTTACTGTAGGTTGAGAGGGCTGCCTTAGCCGCCGCATAACCCGTTGTTGAATCCGGTAAAGGCAGTTCGCGCTGGATAGACGTCACGTGAATAATCACCCCATTTCCCTGCTCAAGCATTCCGGGAAGCAGGGCGCGATCTAAGCGTACTGCAGGTAACAAATTAAGATTGAGCTCCTGCTGCCACTCGTCTTCGCCAAGTGCAGCAAAACCGCCACCGGGTGAGGTTGAACCGCCTGCAACATGGATAATTACGTCGACACCTCCCATCTGTTCCTGCACTGCGGATGCGACTGAGGCACATCCAGCGACCGTAGTAAGATCAGCGGCTACGAAAGTATCCGCGATATTTACGTCTGGATCGTGGCGCGCCGTGGTAAATACCGTTGCACCGAGTTGTTTTAAAAGTCCGACGACTGCTTTGCCGAGCCCTTTCGTGCCAGCGGTAACAAGCACGCGCTTGCCTTTAAAATCAATATCTAATGACATGGACTTTCGCTCCCATTATTTACAGTACAGGTATATTCAACATAGACTGAGTAATTGACAAGTACGCACGAAAAAGTGAGTTACTAAATTATGAGTAAGTTATATAGTCCGGAATCTGCCGCAAGCGGCGTGGAGCAAGTATTACGGTTGCTGGAAGGGCGCTGGAAATTAATTATTCTTTTTCATCTTTTCGACGGAAAAGTGCAGCGCTATTCTGATTTCGAAAAACTGATCCCCGGTATTTCCCAAAAGATGCTGGCGCAGCAACTTCGACAACTCGAGTCCGACGGTATCGTTTCGCGGATGGTTTACCCTCAAGTGCCACCGAAAGTAGAGTATCGCCTCACCGATTGGGGGCAGGCATTATGCCCGGCGCTTGATGCCATGCTGAAATGGGCAGAAAAACGTGAGGCTTACGCAAGCCTGTAAGCCTGGCGGTCAGCACGCTTCAATGGAATAGCGTTATCCGTAACCCATTTGTGCAAAGGAAACGAAAAAATGAGAACACAGAAACGATGCCTTGGCTGCGTAGCTATTGTGGTTGATGACTACGATCGCGCCATTGAGTACTACACCGACAAGCTGGGGTTTACCCTCGTAGAGGATACGCCCCAACCGGGAAAACGCTGGGTAGTCGTCTCACCCAACCCGGAAAGCGACTGCAATATCCTGCTGGCTCGTGCCTCTAACGAGAGGCAGGAAGGTTTTATCGGTAATCAATGCGGCGGCAGAGTTTTCCTGTTCCTTCAGACGGATGATTTTTGGCGCGATTACCATGCCATGAAGGCAAAAGGCGTTCATTTCTGCGAAGAACCTCGTCAGGAAGAGTACGGTACGGTGGCGGTGTTTGAAGATATTTACGGCAACCGCTGGGATCTTTATCAGACTGCGCAACCGTGAATACCACCGCAAATAATGTGTCATTCGCCTTTTGTCCTGTACGCTTCCCAGCAGAGCGTACTCAAAATTATGGGGATGTCTCTTTAGGGCCAGGGCTCTCGTCCCGCTGTGCCAGCGACAGCGCGCTGGCGCTTGCGGGATCGAACAGCGAGATGCTCTCAATCTGATTGAGTAAAATCACCTTGCGGAATGACATGGCGCTGCGGGGTTCAGAGTCGAGCGTAATGTCATGCTCCGCATACCACCTGCTGTAATTATTCTCGATGCGCAGGTTCATCGTCTTCGCATCCCGGTACCCGCTCAACATCGGGATCAGCACGATATTGGCCGTTTTTTCATATTCCAGCGTCGCGGTGTGGATCATGCCGACGTAAATCCGTCTCGAGCGGAGCGTGACCTGCGCCAGCTCGCCTTGTTCCATACACTGGTATAGCAGCTGTTCGATACCGCTCGACTGCGCCAGACGTTTGTAGAGCTTTTTCCGGCTTTCGCCGTCCAGCCTGGCGCTGCCTGCCCAGTTAGAGCGGTAGAGGCAAAACAGGATGGCGAACGCCAGCATCACGACAACTGGCGCCTGGATGCCCAAAAAACTCCAGTTCATAAAGTCGATTTGCCAGTCGGTGTATTTCGGTGAGGCAAAGTGAAAAGCGTTATTGGCGGCGGAAAGGGCGAGCAGCAGCAGCCAGAGCAGCCCCGTAGCAATCACCCCCTGCAAAACGAAAATACAGCCGTAAAGTGCAACGAGAAAATAGACATCCCAACCGAAGGAACGCTTGATTTTAAAGCGGGTCGACAGGTCGCGGCTGGTGTACCAGTACCCGCAGACCATCAGCACCATAAATATCGCCGTTCCCATATCAGGCCCTCTTCAGCATGTTGACGTGACGCAGAAAATCCTGCCGCACCTCGTTGCTTTTGTAGTTAACGGAGGCGTTCCCGTCCTGGTCGATAATGATGCGGTCGCCATCTTCGACGGCTTCAATAATTTCCTGCTGGCTCATCACCTGCAGTAAGGATTCCGGGCTGGAGAAAAGGGAGAGAAAGAAACGTTTCATGTCAGGCATCCTTATGAATAAAAAGGATAAGCCTGGAAGATGACCGCTGAATTTGCCTTAAGGATAACCTGAAAGTGAAAGCCGGGTGGCGGCTACGCCTTACCTGGCCTACAAAAACGTCAAATGATTGAGTTATCAAGTTGTTGATATTTATAAGTAATAAAAAATAAATTTGCACAAACTTGGACAAATAACGTTAATTGTGTAAGTTTTAAGTATGCGATTACGCCACGTTGTTTACAGCCAGGATGTGACCCATGAGCACTTTGCCCTCTGTCGTGAGTCGGTTTGTTGAGTACTACGCCGCACTGGATAGCCAGCCGCCGTCCGCGCTGGTCGGGCTTTACCATTCAAACGCCACGCTTGTCGATCCGTTCGGCGAGCATGACGGTATTTTTGCGCTCCAGCGCTATTTCACCCATCTGCTGGCCAACGTCGAGAACTGCCGTTTTTCTATCGATACGCCGCTGTGCAGTGGGAACCGGTTTGTTGTCACCTGGGTGATGCACTGGTCGCATCCGCGCATTGCCGGAGGTGAGCCGCTCGATCTGCCGGGGTGCTCGGTGGTGGAGACGGAAAACGATCTCATCACACGCCAGCGCGACTACTACGATGCGGGAGAGATGATCTACGAACATCTCCCGCTGCTGGGCTGGGCGGTACGCGGCGTGAAGCGGAGGGTTAAATCATGAAGACGGTGCTGATTACCGGCGCAAGCTCGGGCATTGGCGCCGGGCTGGCAAAATCCTTTGCCGCTGACGGCTACCATGTGATTGCCTGCGGGCGCGATCCGGCGCGTCTGGAAGCGCTGCATCAGACCTGCCCCAATCTTACCGTTCGTCTGTTCGATATGACGGACCGGGACGCCTGTCGCCAGGCGCTGACCGGCAGTTACGCCGATCTGATTATTCTCTGCGCCGGTACCTGCGAATATCTCGACCAGGGCGTGGTGGACGCAGCGCTGGTAGAGCGGGTCATGAACACCAATTTCCTCGGGCCGGTGAACTGCCTTGAGGCGCTACAGCCGCAGCTGGTTGCCGGTAACCGCGTGGTGCTGGTGAGTTCGATGGCCCACTGGCTTCCCTTCCCGCGTGCTGAGGCCTATGGCGCGTCTAAAGCCGCGCTGAGCTGGTTTGCCGAAAGCCTGCGCCTGGACTGGGAGCCAAAAGGCATTGCCGTGACGGTTGTTTCCCCGGGCTTTGTCGATACGCCCCTGACGCAAAAAAACGATTTCGCCATGCCGGGCAGGGTGACCGTCGACGAGGCGGTGAAGGCGATCCGTATCGGGCTGGCGGCTGGGAAAATGCACATCGCGTTTCCGTCCGGGTTTGGCTTCATTTTGCGGCTGCTCTCCGGGCTGCCTGCGTTTCTACAGCGCACGCTGCTGCGCAGGATGGTGCGTTCATGAACATTGCAATTATCGGCAGCGGCATTGCCGGACTGACCTGCGCCTGGCGCCTGGCCGGGCATCATCAGGTGACCCTGTTTGAAGCGGGATCCACACCGGGCGGCCATACCGCAACGGTTGACGTGACGACGCCCCAGGGCACATACGCGATCGATACCGGTTTTATCGTCTACAACGACCGCACCTATCCGCGCTTTATGGGCCTGCTCAGCGAGCTGGGCATCAGCGGGCATAAAACGCAGATGAGCTTTTCGGTACACAACCCCGAAACGGGGCTGGAGTACAACGGTCACACCCTGACGTCGCTGTTTGCCCAGCGTCGCAACCTGGTGAATCCGGCGTTCTGGCGTCTGCTTGGCGAGATCGTCCGCTTCAATCGTCTGGCAAAACAGGCGCTGGATGGGGTGGTGGACCCGAACGCCACGCTGCAGACGTTTCTGGACCAGCGCGGCTTTACGCCGTTTTTTGCGCGCCACTATATTTTGCCGATGGGAGCCGCCATCTGGTCATCCTCGCTGCAGGAGATGAAGCGCTTCCCGCTGCCGCTTTTCTTACGTTTCTTCCAGAATCACGGGCTGCTGGATATCACCCATCGCCCGCAGTGGTACGTTGTGCCGGGCGGCTCGCGAGAGTATATCCGTGCGATGCTGGACAAATTAGGCGATCGGCTGACGCTGCATCTCAATTCACCGGTGCAGCGGGTGAGCCGCCACGAGGACGGGGTTACGCTTCAGCTTGAAAACGGCAGCCATACTTTCGATCGGGTGATTTTTGCCTGCCACTCCGCCAGTGCTCTGGCGATGCTTGACGATCCCACCTCCGCAGAGCGCGAGGTGCTGGGCGATATTGGCTGGCAGCGCAACGAGGTGGTGTTGCACAGCGACCCGCGCTGGCTGCCGGTGCGGCCGCGGGCGTGGGCGAGCTGGAACTACCGCCTGAGCGCGCAGGAGCAGGCCAGCGCCTGTGTTACCTACAACATGAACATTCTGCAGGGGCTGCCTGCGGGCAGTCCGCTGTTCTGCGTCACCCTGAACCCTGACGCACCGGTAGATGAACGCTTCGTTCTGCAACGCTTCGTTTATGAACATCCGCTGTTTAACCCGCAAAGCTGGCGGGCGCAGGCGCGGCGCGGCGAGATCAACGGTCATAACCGGAGCTGGTACTGCGGGGCCTACTGGTACAACGGTTTTCATGAGGATGGCGTGCGCAGCGCGCTGGACGTGGTCAATGCGATAGCGGCCGGAGAGGGGAGCTAAGATGAACAGCTGCCTCTACCACGGCGTATTACGCCACCGCCGCCTCCAGCCGAAAAACCACGAATTCAGCTACAGCGTCTTTATGGCCTGGCTGGATCTCGATGAACTGCCGCTGCTGCCGTCCGTCGGCGTACGGCACAATCGCTTTGCCGCCGCCTCGTTCCACGACGCGGACTATCCGCTCGGCACGCCGCTTAAGGAGAACGTGCTCAGCAGGCTGGAGAGCCTGACCGGAGAACGTCCGGACGGGCGGGTCATGCTCCTGACGCAGCTGCGCTATTTCGGCTTTCATTTCAATCCGGTCAACTTTTACTACTGCTATGACGAGAAGGAGACGCTGCGCTGGGTGCTGGCGGAGGTCCGAAACACGCCGTGGAATGAACGTCATTACTATGCCGTCAACGGACAGAATGCACAGCCCACGGAAAAAGCGTTTCACGTTTCCCCCTTCAATCCAATGGACATGATCTACCACTGGCGCTTTAACGACCCGGATAACACGCTGCATATGCACATTGAAAATCATCAGGAAGCGAAGGTCTTTGACGCCACGCTGGCGCTGCGCCGGGAGCCTTTGACGCGCCCCGCGCTGCGTGGGCTTTTGGTGCGTATCCCGCTCATGACCCTGAAAACCGTTTTTGCCATTTACTGGCAGGCGCTGCGGCTCTGGCTCAAGCGCGTGCCGCTGTATAACCACACCGTCAGCAGGAGTGAACGCTCATGACCGATCCCGTCTTTGCGTTAGAACCCGATATCCCGCGCAACGTGCGCATCGCGCGCTGGCTGCTTTTTCGTCTGTTAAGCGGTATCCGCGGCGGCTCGCTCACCCTGCGTGAAGGGGCGCAGACCTTCCATTTTGGCGAGACATCCTCCGCGCTGCACGCCGACGTACAAATCCTCACGCCCGGCGTTTACTGGCGAGTTTTAATGGGCGGTAGCCTTGCTGCCGCAGAAGCCTGGATGGACGGCGAATGGGAAACCACGCACCTTACGCCGCTTCTGGAACTGCTGGCGCTCAACGGCGAGGTGCTTGGCCGTCTGGAAAACGGGTTCCGCCTGTTCGGCAGGCCGCTGGAGCGTCTGCGCCACTGGACGCGACGTAACTCCCGCGCGCAGGCGCGTGAAAATATTGCCGCTCATTACGATCTGGGCAATACCTTCTATGCCCATTTTCTGGATAAAGAGCTGCTCTATTCCAGCGCCTTGTTTACGGAGGACGAGCAGGATCTGACGGCGGCCCAGCAGGCCAAAATGGCGCGCCTGTGTGACCAGTTAATGCTAGAACCGAATGACCACCTGCTGGAAATCGGTACCGGCTGGGGCGCGATGGCGGAATACGCGGCCCGTCATTATGGCTGTCGGGTGACTACCACCACGCTGTCGCGGGAGCAATACGTCTGGGCGACCGAGCGAATTGCGCGCGCCGGACTGCAGGATCGGGTCGAGGTGCTGCTCTGCGACTATCGCGACCTCACCGGACAGTACGACAAGCTGGTCTCGATAGAGATGATTGAAGCCGTCGGTCAGCGCTATCTGCCCACGTTCTTCCGTACCTGCCAGGCGCGGCTGCGCCCGGGAGGACGGATGGCGATTCAGGCCATCACGATTCAGGACCAGCGCTATCGCGACTACAGCAAAAGCGTCGATTTTATCCAGCGCTACATCTTCCCCGGCGGCTTCCTGCCGAGCATCACCGCGATGAACGAGCTGATGACGCGCCACACCGATTTCGTGGTGCGCAATCTGTTCGACATGGGGCCGGACTACGCCCGCACGCTGGCGCACTGGCGGCAGCGCTTTGTCCACGCCTGGCAGGAGATTGAAAAGCTCGGCTTTGATGAGCGGTTTCGCCGCATGTGGCTGTACTACTTTGGCTACTGCGAAGCCGGGTTTAACGCCCGCACCATCAGCGTGGTGCAGCTGACCGCCGAGCGCGTATGAAACGATATCTTCAGGTCTTTCTGCTGGCTGTCGCGTTCGATCTTTACTGGACGCTGGTGGTGCTCTTTCGCGAAAAGGGCCTGATTATCTGGCTCGCGCTGGCGATCCTGGCGTGCCTGCTCTTGCCGTCTGTATATCGTTTTTACGCCATCGGGCTGGCCGCGGCGGGCAGTTTGCTGGATACGCTCTGGGCGCTGACGGGACTGATAGCCTTCACGGGCGAGTCTCTGATGCCGCTATGGATGGTGGCATTGTGGCTGATGTTTGCCACCGTCTGGACGCAGCTTACGCGCACCACCACGTTGCCCGGCTGGCTGCTGACCCTGCTTGCCGCCGTGGGAGGCCCGGTAGCGTACCTGATTGGCGAGCGGCTGGGTGCCATCACGTTTCTGGAGCCAACCTTTATCGTCGTCAGCTGGATGGCGCCGGGGTGGCTGGTATTGATGCTGTTTTTCCACCTGCTGATGGGGAGACAAAAATGAGAGCTGCATTTTTGCTGCTTTGTCTGACGCTGGTTGTTCCCGTTGGCCAGGCCGCCGACTGGCTGGCGTGGCGGAAGGTGGGCGACGCCACGCTTACCTGGGGGCCGTTCACGGTCTATACCTCCCAGTTGCGTACTCCGGATGGGCGTTACGGTCGGGAGGACCAGGATCAGGCGCTGATTATTACCTATGCGCGCGACATCGATCGCGATGAACTGGTCGAGGCGACCCGCGACCAGTGGCAGGCGCAGGGTATCCTGGCGCAGGAAGCGCAAAGCGAAGCCTGGCTGCGGATGCTCCAGTCGCTGTGGCCTGATGTCCGACAGGGCTCACAGCTGGCGTTTGTTCTCAACGATAAGCAGGGGCAGTTCTGGTATCGCGACCCGACCCTTCAGAAAACCTTTATTCCCCTGGGACCACGCCAGTCAGAAGCGTTCAGCACCCGCTTTCTGGCCATCTGGCTCGATCCCCGCACGCAATACCCTGAACTGCGTCAGCAGTTAATCGGAGGCCAAAAATGAAACGTTTCCTGATGATGGCGCTGGCATTGACGATGCTTCTGGCGGGCTGTAGCACGGAGGTGACCGAGTACCGCCAGCAGCAGCCGCGGCTGGATATCTTCCACTACTTCCAGGGTAAAACTGAAGCGTGGGGGATGGTGCAGGATCGCAGCGGCAAGCAGATCCGCCGCTTTCACGTTGAGATTGCCGGGGATGTAATTGGCGATACGCTGACGCTCAACGAGCACTTCGTTTATGACGACGGTGAGAAGCAGCAGCGAGTCTGGCATATCCGGCGCCTGGGGAACGATCGCTACGAGGGAACGGCGGGGGATATCGAAGGGGTGGCGACGGGGCAGGCCGCCGGCAACGCGTTCAACTGGCATTACAGCATGAACGTGAAGGCCAACGGGAGCACGTGGCTACTGAACTTTGACGACTGGATGTACCTGCAGGATGAGAACCATCTGTTTAATAAAACCGAGATGAAGAAACTGGGCGTCACCGTCGCCACGGTAACGCTGTTCTTTACCCGTAAGACATGAGTCTAGTCGCGGGTGCTGTGAATTTTACTGCTCGAGTAGATGAACCAGAGAGCAATACCCAGGCAGACTACCGCCCCCAGACGGCTCGGCGAAAAGGGAATAGCGGCATTACCCAGCCAGCCAAAGTTATCAATCAACATGCTCATGGCGAGCTGGCCGAATATGACCGCCACCGTGGCGACGGCGGTGCCGATGCGCTGTACGGCGAGGACCATTATCACGATATAGGGCACGCCAAACATTGCGCCGAGAAGCTGCCATTTCGGCACGTCCAGCAGGCTGACGGCCTGCTTAGGCTCAAAGAAGAAAATCAGCAGGGCGGTCACCAGCGCGCCGACGGAAAAGGTCAGAAACGCGCTTTTGAATACGCCCACGCTGCTGCCGAGCTGTCCGTTGATTGCGGCCTGAATGCTCAGCGTCGCGCCGCCGCATACGGCCAGAAGAATCATAATCAGTGTCATACGTTACCCCTGCGCGACCAGAACCAGTGCCGCAATAATGAACCCCAGTGCAATAATGCGCTTTGCGTTTATCTTCCTGTGCGGCGAACCCAGCAGACCATAGTGATCAATGATCAGGCTTTTAAAGACCTGGCCGGCCAGAATACCAATCATGGTCATGGCAATGCCGATGGCGGGTGTCGCCACGGTCAGGATGACCACGTATACCGGACCGAGCACGCCGCCGAGCAGCTGCCAGCCGGGCTGTGCGAAAAACGACGGGCTGTTGCGCGGGCTGAAAAACAGCATCAGCAGAAACGTCAGCGCGGCACCCACGCCAAAAATGCTGAACGTCGCCCATAAATCTCCGACTTTTCCCCCCAGCGGTCCCAGCAGCCCCGCCTCGAC
The DNA here is from genome assembly GCF_004006055.1 of Enterobacter sp. N18-03635. Taxonomy (NCBI): domain Bacteria; kingdom Pseudomonadati; phylum Pseudomonadota; class Gammaproteobacteria; order Enterobacterales; family Enterobacteriaceae; genus Enterobacter; species Enterobacter sp. N18-03635. The sequence continues at coordinate 2,113,638 of NZ_CP034769.1, forward strand.
GGAGAGGCCCATCCCGCCAGCAATCACCAGTAAAATCAAAACAAACTGCATTCTTCTTCCTCCGTTTTCAGGCGAAGAAGATTACGTGGGTTGTCCAGTGAGAAAAATGCCATAATGGTGGAAACACCTTTGCGAGAAATGCATTAATGGTTGACGCCAGCAATATCAACATTCGCACGCTGCTGATCTTCATCGACGTGTATGAAGCGCAGAATTTCTCCGTCGTGGCGCGGCGGCAGGGCATTTCGGCCTCGCAGATATCGCGCGTGATCCACCAGCTTGAGGATGCGCTCGGGCAGCAGCTTTTCTATCGCAATACGCGGGCCGTCATTCCCACGGAAAGCGGTCATCTGTTTATCCGCTACGCCCGGTCAATGGCGGAAAACCTGGAAGAGGCGCGACGGGAGCTGGACGCGCGTGCGGTGGAACCGTCCGGTGCGATCCGCATTAACGGACCGGTGTTTTTCGGCCAGAAGCACATTGCGCCCGGCCTTCCCGGCCTGTCGGTACGCTATCCCCGCCTGAACGTAGAGCTGACGCTGACCGATGATTTTATCGACCCGCACCGGGATGCCGCCGACGTTATCTTCCGGATTGGCGTGCTAACGGACTCATCTTTTCACGCGCGGGTGTTCGGGCAGCAGGTGTATCATCTTGCGGCGTCGCCTGGCTACGTGCGCCGACACGGTGCGCCTGAAGGGCCGGACGATCTGAATCGCAATCACTGTCTGGTCTATCGCGGATCGTCAGGGCCCAACCGCTGGCTGTTGCGCAGGGCGGGCGAGGCGTGGAGACACTATCCCGTAACGCCTTTGATGACCTCGAATAATGCGGAAGCGCTTCTGGCTGCGGCGCTTGGCGGGATGGGGATCGTGCTGTTCCCGGACTGGCTGGTGAGCGAGCCGCTCCAGCGCGGTGAGCTGATTCCGCTCCTGCCCGCGCTGGAGTGTGCCATCAATACGGAACAGCAGGCGATCGCGGCGATCTACCCTGATGCCCGACATCCGCCCCTGAACGTCAGGGCGGTAATTGATTATTACGTTGAGCGTTTTGGTACGCCGCTTTACTGGCAAACGTAAGGGATTACGCGCCAAGCTCTTTGCGGATAATCTCTGCGCCAGCGCTGAGTGCTCTCAGCTTGCCGTTAGCCACCTGACGGGAGAGGGGAGCCATGCCGCAGTTGGTTGACGGATAAAGCTTGTCCGCATCGACAAACTGCAGCGCTTTTCGCAGCGTATCGGCCACTTCCTCCGGCGTTTCAACCGTGTTGGTTGCCACGTCAATCGCGCCAACCATCACTTTCTTACCGCGGATCAGCTCAAGCAGATCCATCGGCACGCGTGAGTTGTGGCACTCCAGGGAGATGATGTCGATGTTAGACGTCTGCAGCTTAGGGAAGGCCTCTTCGTACTGGCGCCACTCGGATCCGAGCGTTTTCTTCCAGTCGGTATTGGCCTTGATGCCGTAGCCGTAGCAAATGTGTACAGCGGTTTCGCACTTCAGCCCTTCAATGGCGCGCTCCAGCGCGGCGATACCCCAGTCGTTGACCTCATCAAAAAAGACGTTAAACGCCGGTTCGTCGAACTGGATAATATCCACGCCTGCGGCCTCTAGCTCTCGCGCTTCCTGATTGAGGATTTTGGCGAATTCCCAGGCCAGCTTTTCGCGGCTTTTATAGTGCGCGTCGTAAAGGGTGTCGATCATGGTCATCGGCCCCGGCAGGGCCCATTTGATCGGCTTGTCCGTGAGCTGGCGCAGGTACTTTGCATCGTCGACGAAGACCGGTTTCTGACGCGCAACCGCAGAAACCACGGTCGGCACGCTGGCGTCATAGCGGTTACGAATGCGCACCGTCTGGCGATTCTCAAAATCAACGCCGCTCAGGTGTTCAATGAAGGTGGTGACGAAGTGCTGGCGGGTCTGTTCCCCGTCGCTGACGATATCGATTCCCGCACGGATCTGCTCATCCAGAGACAGGCGCAGCGCATCCTGCTTGCCCGCCAGCAGTTCCTGATCCTGTAATTTCCAGGGTGACCACAGCGTTTCAGGTTGCGCAAGCCAGGTCGGCTTTGGCAGGCTGCCAGCGGTAGAAGTCGGGAGCAATGTTTTCATAATAAAAGACCTTTTTTAATGTATTAAAGCGTGTAGTTATCAGACCACTGCTCAAGAATGTGTTTGTAAGGCTTAATAAAGTATTCTTCGGTAAATCGACCCTGTTCAATCGCCAGACGGCTTCGCTCTTCCCGGTCATACACAATTTTGGTTAAGGAGTGATCCTGCTGGTTCAGATCCGGTCGGTAGCACAGCCCGGCCGCCGAGTTGGCGTTATAAATCTCCGGGCGATAGATCTTCTGGAACGTCTCCATCGTGCTGATGGTGGCGATCAGTTCGAGATCGGTGTAGTCGCTCAGCAAATCCCCGGTGAAGAAGAAGGCGAACGGCGCCACGCTGTGTTCCGGCATAAAGTAGCGCACGCTCAGGCCCATCTTCGCGAAGTACTGCTCCGTTAGCGATTCGCCGTCCGGCTGATACTCAACGCCCAGCACGGGGTGCTGGTTGCCGGTGCGGCGATAGGTATCTTTGCTGGAGACGCTCAGGCAAATCACCGGTCCTTTTGTGAAGTTCTCTTTGTATTCCGGTGAACTCACAAAATGGCGGAAAATATTACCGTGCAGTTCGCCAAACTTTTCCGGGATGCTGAAGTGCTGCTGGTTCTTGTTGTGCTCCAGCAGCAGGACGCTGAAATCATAATCCCGCACGTAAGACGAGAAGTTATTCCCGACGATGCCAGGGATGCGCAGGTTGTTTTTCTTGTCGACAATAGTGGTTTGCAGTATCTCAATAGCCGGGAACGGCTTTTCCGCGCCAATGTTCAAATCGACAGAGATGATTTCAAGCTCAACCGCATAGCGATCGGCGTTTGGGTTATCCCAGCGCGCCAGAGCGTTGAAGCGGTTGTTGATCATCACCAGCGTATTGCGCAGGTTTTCCTGACGTTTTTCCCCGCGCGCCAGGTTGGCAAAGTTGGTGGTCGTACGCGTATTTTCAGACGGGTTGTAATTCTCATCGAAGCAACTGCGCTTAAGGGTATATGTGAAAGCTTTGCTCATTGTGGTTATGCATCCTAAGTTCATGTTGCTAAGAAGTTACCAATGCATAATTTATGCCTGAGCCCGCGGCGCAGGGGAAGTGACTTAATTTCACTGCAACATGAGGGAAGTTCATGATGTTGATCACAAATTCCCACGACTCCCGTTTAGTGCCAGTTTTTTTGCTAAGCAGACGGCTTCTTGCCTGCCGATGTAGGGACCATAGTTGTCAATTACGCGGTAGCCATTTCGCTCATAGAATTTCACCGCACGAGCATTAACGTGTCGGGTTTCTAGCCAGATTTCGCTATAACCTAAACGCTGTGCCGACGCTTCAAGAAAAGCCAGTAAAACCTTACCAATACCCGGCTCGCTCCTGTCGGAATACATGCGTTTCAGCTCGGCAACCTGTTCGGAAAGTGGTCGTAGTGCGGCACATCCAACGGCATCACCTGTTTCATTCCTGGCGACCAACCACAGGGCGCGTTCGGCCATCATCGAGTCGACGTTAAAATGACGCGTACCGCCATCCCCGGTAATGTTCGCCAGTTCTGATGATAATTTTTCAATCAGACTCAGGGATTCAGAAGAGTGCAGGTCGGCTTTTTGAATCGTTATCATTGGAGTGTTCCATTGTGTTTTATTTTGCAGGCGTCAAATTATCAGACGGTTAAGGTGAACCGTCCTATGTTTTACTTATGTTTCGGCACGCCCTTAATGACGCTATAATCCCCAAATTTCCAACCGGTTTAGAAACAATCATGACAAAACTCACCTTACAAGAGCAGATGCTGAAAGCGGGCCTGGTCAGCAGCAAGAAAGCGGCGAAAGTGCAGCGCACGGCAAAGAAATCACGCGTTCAGGCGCGTGAGGCTCGTGAAGCGGTAGAAGAGAACAAGAAGGCGCAGATCGAGCGTGACAAGCTGCTGAGCGAGCAGCAGAAGCAGGCCGTGATGGCGAAAGAGTTTAAGGCGCAGGTGAAGCAGCTGATTGAGATGAATCGCATCACCGTGGCGAAAGGCAACATCACCTTTAATTTCACCGACGGTAATCTGATCAAAAAAATCGACGTCGACAAGCAAACCCAGGCTCAGCTGATCAACGGTCGTCTGGCGATTGCCCGTCTGGTGATTAACGCCAGCGGCGACTGCGAATACGCAATTATCCCGGCGGTGGTGGCCGATAAAATTGCCCAGCGCGATGCCGACAGCATCGTGTTAAACAGCGCGCTCAGCCAGGAAGAGCAGGACGAAGACGATCCGTACGCGGACTTCAAAATCCCTGACGATTTGATGTGGTAAAACGCGTTCAGAACGGGGCGGCGTGACGGGCGTTAACCGGCTCTCCGCTCACGGGATGAATAAAATTCAGCTCGCTGGCATGCAGCATCAGCCGGGGCGTTCCTTCAGCGCCCGGTACGTCAAGACCACCATACAGATCGCAGCCCAGAATCGGGTGCCCCAGCCGCTGGCAGTGAATACGCAGCTGATGGGTTCGCCCGGTCTCCGGAGTAAGTTCAACCCGCGTTAACGGCAGTCCCGTCTCCTGATAAAACCGTTCCACCACCCGATAGCGGGAGCGGGCGGGTTTCCCGGTGATGGCGCAGATCGACATCAGCGGGAACAGCGCCGGGTCTTTGGCAATCGGCGCATCAATAACCCCTTCATCATTTTCCACGTGGCCACAAAGCAGGGCGCTGTAGACTTTCTCCACGCTACGCTGGCTGAACTGCTGGCACAGTGCCGCGTTGATGGCCTTATTGCGCGCAACCACCATCAGCCCGGAGGTGCCGAAATCCAGGCGGTGTACCAGCGTGCAGCCAGGGAAGGTCTGGACCAGACGATAGTGAACGGAATCAAGGTTTTGCGGGTTTTTGCCCGAGAGGCTGAGCAGGCCGTAAGGCTTATCGATCAGCAGCAGATGTTCATCCTGCCAGAGGATCTGAATGTCATCGTGACACGGTGGGGCTATAAAAGAATCAATAATCGCAGACATCGGGCCGCCCGGCTGGAGAGTGGGAGCGGATGATAACGAAATGCGGGGGAAAAGAAAAACCCTCCCACCGGGCGGTGAGAGGGTGAAGTCTTACGCTGCAACCAGGCTGTCGATAGCGGCTTTCGCGTCGGTCTGCGCTTTGGTCGCCACTTCAGGACCGTAGGCGATGCCTTCAGCGAACACGAAGTTCACGTCAGTGATGCCGATGAAGCCCAGGAACAGGCTCAGGTACGGCGCAACCAGGTCGGTTGGGGTGTCTTTATGAATGCCGCCACGGCTGGTCAGTACGATCGCACGTTTGCCTTTCACCAGACCTTCAGGGCCATTCTCGGTGTAACGGAAGGTTACGCCAGCGCGTGCCACCAGGTCGAAGTAGTTCTTCAGCTGGGTAGGGATGTTGAAGTTGTACATTGGGGCGTTGATGACGATAACGTCGTGCGCCTGCAGCTCGGCAATCAGCTCGTCAGAGAGCGCCAGGGCTTCCTGCTGACGTGGGCTCAGCGGCGCATCGCTTGGGCGCAGCGCGCCAACCAGCTCACCATCCAGCACAGGAATTGGGTTTGCAGCCAGGTCACGCACGGTGATTTCGTCAGCAGAATGCTGTTCACGCCACTGTTCAACGAAGTAATCAGACAGCTGACCAGACTGAGAGTACCCTGCCAGAATACTGGATTTCAAAACTAATACTTTGCTCATGGGTGATTCCTGTTTTTGCATTTGATTGAAGGGGGTTGCCCCGTTGCTTGTTGACACTCTATTCACAATCCTGCCATAGAGATAGCGCAATATATCGAAGCCTATGTTCGAATTTTTTGAATAAGGCGCGAAAGGCGTCATTGTGGTACTCTATAGCAATCATTAAAAAGAGAATTTATCAGGGCGTGTACTGCCCTTTAACGCTATGACAGAACAACAAAAATTCACCTTCCCGATGCTCCTGCAACAGCTCGATTCTCTGATGCTGCGCGACAAACAGCGTTTCGCCCGCCGTCTGCACGGCGTTAAGAAGGTTAAAAATCCTGATGCTCAGCAGGCCATTTACCAGGAGATGGCGAAAGAGATTGAACAGGCGGCAGGGAAAGTCTTGCTGCGCGAAGCCGCGCGACCGGCGATTACCTACCCGGAAAACCTGCCCGTCAGCCAGAAAAAACAGGACATCCTTGAGGCCGTCCGCGACCACCAGGTGGTGATTGTCGCGGGTGAAACCGGTTCGGGGAAAACCACCCAGCTGCCGAAAATCTGTATGGAACTGGGCCGCGGGATCAAAGGCCTGATTGGCCACACCCAGCCGCGTCGTCTGGCGGCGCGCACCGTTGCCAACCGTATTGCCGAAGAGCTGCAGACGGAGCCGGGCGGCTGCATCGGCTACAAGGTCCGTTTCAGCGACCACGTGAGCGATAACACCATGGTCAAGCTGATGACCGACGGTATTCTGCTGGCGGAAATCCAGCAGGATCGCCTGCTGATGCAGTACGACACCATCATCATTGACGAAGCGCACGAGCGCAGCCTGAACATCGATTTCCTGCTCGGCTACCTGAAAGAGCTGCTGCCGCGCCGCCCGGATCTGAAAATCATCATCACCTCCGCGACCATCGATCCGGAGCGCTTCTCGAAGCACTTCAACAATGCGCCGATTATCGAGGTGTCAGGTCGCACGTATCCCGTGGAAGTGCGCTATCGCCCGATTGTGGAAGAGGCGGATGATACCGAGCGCGACCAGCTGCAGGCCATCTTCGATGCCGTTGACGAGTTGGGTAACGAAAGCGCGGGCGACATTCTGATCTTCATGAGCGGCGAACGCGAAATCCGCGATACCGCCGATGCGCTCAGCAAGCGCGACCTGCGCCATACCGAGATCCTGCCGCTCTACGCCCGTCTGTCAAACAGCGAGCAGAACCGCGTCTTCCAGCCGCACGGCGGGCGCCGCATCGTCCTGGCGACCAACGTGGCGGAAACCTCGCTGACCGTGCCGGGAATTAAATACGTTATCGACCCGGGCACGGCGCGCATCAGCCGCTACAGCTACCGCACCAAGGTCCAGCGGCTGCCGATTGAGCCGGTCTCCCAGGCGTCCGCTAACCAGCGTAAGGGCCGCTGCGGCCGCGTGTCGGAAGGGATCTGTATTCGTCTCTATTCCGAAGATGATTTCCTGTCGCGCCCGGAGTTTACCGACCCGGAAATTCTGCGCACCAACCTGGCGTCCGTTATCCTGCAGATGACCGCGCTGGGGCTGGGCGACATCGCGGCGTTCCCGTTCGTCGAAGCGCCGGATAAACGCAACATTCAGGACGGCGTGCGTCTGCTGGAAGAGCTCGGGGCGATTACCACCGACGAGCAGGCGACGGTCTACAAGCTGACGCCGCTGGGCCGCCAGCTCAGTCAATTGCCGGTCGACCCGCGTCTGGCGCGCATGGTTCTGGAAGCGCAAAAGCACGGCTGCGTGCGCGAGGCGATGATCATCACCTCTGCGCTCTCCATTCAGGACCCGCGCGAGCGCCCGATGGACAAACAGCAGGCGTCTGACGAAAAGCACCGCCGCTTCCACGACAAAGAGTCCGATTTCCTCGCCTTCGTGAACCTGTGGAACTACCTCGGCGAGCAGCAGAAAGCGCTTTCCTCGAACCAGTTCCGCCGCCAGTGCCGCGTGGATTTCCTCAACTACCTGCGCGTGCGCGAGTGGCAGGATATCTACACCCAGCTGCGCCAGGTGGTGAAAGAGCTGGGCATTCCGGTGAACAGCGAACCGGCGGAGTACCGCGAAATCCATATCGCGCTGCTGACCGGCCTGCTGTCCCACATTGGGATGAAGGACGCCGAGAAGCAGGAGTATACCGGCGCGCGCAACGCCCGTTTCGCCATCTTCCCGGGTTCTGGCCTTTTCAAGAAGCCGCCGAAGTGGACCATGGTCGCGGAGCTGGTGGAAACCAGCCGCCTGTGGGGACGCATTGCCGCCCGTATCGATCCGGAATGGGTGGAGCCGGTGGCGCAGCATCTGCTTAAGCGCTCGTACAGTGAACCGCACTGGGAGCGCGCGCAGGGCGCGGTGATGGCGACCGAAAAAGTGACCGTTTACGGCCTGCCGGTGGTCGCCGCGCGTAAGGTCAACTACAGCCAGATCGATCCGGCTCTGTGCCGCGAGCTGTTTATCCGCCACGCGCTGGTGGAGGGTGACTGGCAGACGCGCCACGCCTTCTTCCGCGAAAACCTGAAGCTGCGCGCGGAAGTGGAGGAGCTTGAGCACAAGTCCCGCCGCCGCGACATTCTGGTGGATGATGAAGCGCTGTTCGAGTTTTATGACCAGCGCATCAGCCATGATGTGATTTCCGCCCGCCATTTCGACAGCTGGTGGAAGAAGGCCAGCAAAGAGACGCCGGACCTGCTCAACTTTGAAAAGAGCATGCTGATTAAAGAGGGCGCGGAGTCGGTCAGCAAGCTCGACTACCCGAACTTCTGGCATCAGGGCAACCTCAAGCTGCGTCTGACCTATCAGTTTGAGCCAGGGGCAGACGCGGACGGCGTGACCGTCCACATTCCGCTGCCGCTGTTAAACCAGGTTGACGAGAGCGGGTTCGAGTGGCAAATCCCCGGCCTGCGCCGCGAGCTGGTGATTGCGCTGATCAAATCCCTGCCGAAACCGGTGCGCCGCAACTTTGTGCCTGCGCCAAACTACGCGGAAGCGTTTTTGGGCCGCGTCACGCCGCTGGAGCTGCCGCTGCTGGACGCGCTGGAGCGTGAATTCCGCCGCATGACCGGGACGACCATCGACCGCGACGACTGGAACTGGGATCAGGTGCCCGATCACCTGAAAATCACCTTCCGCGTGGTGGACGATAAAAACAAAAAGCTGCTGGAAGGGCGTTCGTTGAGCGAGCTGAAAGAGGCGCTGAAAGGCAAAGTCCAGGAGACGCTCTCTGCGGTGGCCGACGACGGCATCGAGCAGAGCGGGCTGCACATCTGGAGCTTTGGCCAGCTTCCGGAGAGCTACGAACAGAAGCGCGGCAACTATAAGGTCAAAGCCTGGCCTGCGCTGGTGGACGAGCGCGACAGCGTGGCAATCAAACTGTTTGATAACCCGCAGGAACAGCAGCAGATGATGTGGCGCGGGCTGCGTCGCCTGCTGCTGCTCAACATCCCGTCGCCGATCAAGTATCTGCACGAGAAGCTGCCGAACAAGGCCAAGCTGGGGCTCTACTTTAACCCGTACGGCAAAGTGCTGGATCTGATTGACGACTGCATCTCCTGCGGCGTGGACAAACTGATCCACGAGGCGGGCGGTCCGGTCTGGACGGAAGAGGGCTTTGCCCAGCTGCATGAAAAGGTGCGCGCGGAGCTGAACGACACCGTGGTGGACATCGCGAAGCAGGTGGAGCAGATCCTCACCACCGTGTTCAATATCAACAAGCGCCTGAAGGGGCGCGTGGATATGACCATGGCGCTCGGGCTGTCAGACGTGAAGGCGCAGATGGCCGGCCTGGTTTACCGCGGCTTTGTGACCGGCAACGGCTTCAATCGTCTCGGCGATACGCTGCGTTATCTGCAGGCGATTGAAAAACGGCTGGAGAAGATGGCCATCGACCCGCACCGCGACCGCGCGCAGATGCTGAAAGTGGAGAGCGTCCAGCAGGCGTGGCAGCAGTGGCTCAACAAACTGCCGCCTGCCCGCCGCGACGATGAAGACGTGCAAGCGATCCGCTGGATGATCGAGGAGCTGCGCGTCAGCTTCTTTGCCCAGCAGCTCGGTACGCCGTATCCGATTTCGGATAAGCGTATCCTGCAGGCGATGGAGCAGATTTCAGCTTAAAACCCTTGCCCGGTTTTCTCCCTCTCCCTGTGGGAGAGGGTCGGGGTGAGGGCATCAGCCCGCACAATTTTCACCCGTTCACAATCGCCAGCGTAAACCCATCCCATCCCTTAACCCCCACCGTTTGCAGCGCGGTGGCGGTTAAACGCGGATTATCCCCTATCATCTCAATAAAACGCCGCACCCCCAGCACGCGCGCGTCGTCGCTTTGCCCGTTAATGACCTCGCCATCGCGCACCACGTTATCGCCGATAATCACCGTACCGGGGCGGGAATAGTGCAGCGCCCACTCCAGATAGCCGGGATTGTTTGGCTTATCGGCATCAATAAAGATCAGGTCGAACGGGGGAACGTCGCCGAAATTCTCCAGCGAACTCAGCGCCGGGCCCTCAATTAATTCAATGCGTTCGTTTAACCCCGAAAGCTGAATATTCTCGCGCGCAACGCGGGCATGCGTGGGATCGGCCTCAAGCGTAATCAGCTTACCGTCCGGCGGCAGGGCGCGCGCCATCCAGATTGAGCTATAGGCACCCAGCGTCCCGATCTCAAGAACACGTCTTGCCTGCGTCATGCGCACGAACAGCGCCAGCAGCTGCCCCTGATTGGCCGCTACGTCGTGCTCGGGGAGCCCGGCGCGTTTGTTGTTTTCCAGAACCTGATTCAGTACGTCATCGTCAGGGATAAGAGAAGAAATCATGTAATTATCTACGGCAGACCATTTTTGTTGCATAGATTGACTCCTTGGGTTTTCTCCCTCTCCGTGTGGGAGAGGGCCGGGGTGATGGCATCAGCGCCCAAACCGGGTTTACGCGCTATTCCAGCCGCCGCCCAGCGCTTTATACAAATCAATCTGCGCAAGCAGCAGGTTGTTTTTCACCTGCACGACGCTGGTCTGAACCGAGTACAGCGTGCGCTGGGCGTCCAGCACGTCCAGATAAGAGGAGTAGCCGTTGCGATTGCGGTTCTGCGCAATGCGCAGCGTCTCCTGGGCCACCTCCTGCTGGGCAAGCAGCTCCGTCAGCTGTTCCTGATAGCGACTTATCGCATCAAGGCTGTTGTTCACTTCGGCAAACGCGTTACGCACGGTTTTTTCATAGGCGTAGAGCACCTGGTTACGCTGGGACTGAGAAATATCTACCTGCGCATTCAGCGCCTGGCGGTTCAGCAGCGGGGCGAGAATACTGCCCCCGACGCTCCAGAGCTGAAGCGGGTTGTCCAGCAGGCCGGAAAGGGTGCGATCCTGAACCGAACCGGTGGCGGTCAGGTTGATCGACGGCAGCAGGCTGGCGCGCGACGCCGCGAGCGAGGCGTCAGCCGCCACCAGCTGGCGTTCGGCCTGGACGATATCCGGGCGGCGGTTCAGGAGCGTAGAAGGCAGCTGTGACGGCAGCTTCAGGGGCGTCAGCGTCTCATAGCGTTCACTGCGAGCCACCGCGCCAGGATTGCTTCCCAGCAGCAGGCTGAGGGCATTCTCCTGCTGCGCAATCTGATGCTGCAACAAGGGAACTTGCGCCCGCGTTGAGCGCAGTTCGGAATCCGACTGCATTAGCTCCAGGCGTGAGCTGTAGCCCGTCTCAAACTGACGTTTCGCGAGGTTAAACGCCTCTTCGCGCGATTTCAGCGTGGATTCGGTCACGCGCAGCTGTTCGTCAAGCGAGAGCAGGGTGACGTAGCCGGATGCAACGGAGGAGGCAACGGTCAAATCCGCGGCCGCGGCGGCGGCTTTTTGCGCCGCCAGCGAGGCCTCGGCGGCATTGGCCGTGCTGCGGTTGACGCCCCAGATATCCACGTCATAGCTCGCCGTCAGGCTACCTCTGTACAGCGTGCCGTAGACCGGCAGCCCGGTCGCGGCGGACTGCGAACGGGCGCGCGTCCCGGTTACGCCCGCGTCAAGCGAAGGAAACAGGCTCCCGTCAGCTGCATAGACCCGCGCCTGATACTCGTTAATTCGTTCGCGGGCGATCAGCACGTCGCTGTTATTCTTAAGCGCCTGATCCACATAGTGATTGAGGTGGTTGTCATGAAAATTGCGCCACCAGAGCTGCTCCGCCGGGCTGGCAGGGCCGGAGACGGTGCGCCACTGCGCAGGAATTTGCAGCGTTGGCTGCGCCGGTTTTACGTCTGCGGACTGGCATCCGGCCAGCATGACCGCCGCCGCCAGCGCGGCAATCGGGCGAAGGATCATTACTTCGCCTCCCGCGTATCAATGGTCACCTGTACCGACATACCCGGACGCAGCAGCGCGGAGTCCTCAGGCTTACCGAGCACCTCAATGCGCACCGGAATACGCTGGGCGATTTTGACAAAGTTGCCGGTGGCGTTGTCCGGCGTGATGGCGCTGAACTCCACGCCGGTCGCCGGGGAGATGCTCTCCACGCGGCCCTGATACGCTTTGTTGTTCAGGGCATCTACGGTGAACTTCACCGGCTGGCCGACGCGCAGCTCTGCGAGCTGAGTCTCTTTAATATTCGCAATGACCCAGTGCTGAGGCGGCACCAGGGTGGTGAGATGGGTTCCGGCGGTCACGTACGCCCCGAGACGCACGGCGATCTGGCCGAGCTGGCCGTCGCGCGGGGCGATGATGCGGGTGTTTTGCAGGTCAATCTGCGCCAGCTCAAGCGCCGCTTTCGCGTTTTCGACATCCGCCTCCAGCGCGCCGCGGTTCACAATCACCGTCTGCAGATCCTGACGCGACATCTCAAGGGCGGCTTTCGCCTGGTCGATGTCGGCACTGCCCTGGGCGGCACTGGCCAGCGCCGCGTCGCGCTCGCGAATGGAAAGCGAGCCGTCAGAGGTCAGCTCTTTCACCCGCTTTAAATCCGCCTGGCTTTTCAGGCTCTGGGCGCGGGCATTTTTCAGCGCGGCGTCATTTTTGGCGATGACGGCTTCGGCGCTTTTACGCTGCTGCAGGTTGTTATTCAGGGCGGCAATTTTCATCGCCAGCTGCGCCTCGGCCTGATGCACGCGCTGCCGATAGATTCGGTCATCGATCTGCACCAGCAGGTCGCCTTTTTTGACCTGCTCAAAGTCCTGAACCTTGACTTCAGTGATATAGCCGTTTACCTGCGGGCTGATAAACGTCGTCTGACCGCGCACGTAGGCATTATCGGTAAACTGTGCGTGGCGGGTGAACGGCGGCAGCTGCCACGCGTAAAGGATCACCAGCACGCCAACAATACCGATGGCGGCGGCGGTAAAAACGGAAACAATGCGCACATTTTTGCGGGTGTTGGCCTGCTCTTTGGCGGCATCCTGCTGACTCATAAACTCTCCAGAACTCTATCAATTATTTGTTGCCGGTGGCGTTCTTCAGCGCCAGACGGGCAGTGATGCGCAGGCGCAGCAAGCGCCATAAAATCCAGACCAGCGTGGCGGCAGCGATGCTCGCCGTCAGCAGATAAGTATCGTTGTAAGCCAGAATATTCGCCTCCAGCGCGGTGACCGTTTGCAGCTGCGTTATCGCCTGGGTTCCCAGCAGCGCGCTGTCGCCAATCAGGCTTTTGTACATCTGGGTATAAAGCTGAATTCGCTCGTTGACCAGCGGGTTGAGCGTGGTGAGCTGGTCCGCCAGCAGGCTGGAGTGGTACTTCTCGCGCCATGTCTGGAAGGTGCCGAGGATCGCGGAGCCCAGCAGGCCGCCGAGGTTCTGGCTCATGCCAAACATCACCGAGAAGCTGACCAGGTTGCGCGGGTCGGCGATCACGCCGCCAATGGCGGCCAGCATGGCGGGCGCCAGGAAGAAGGCGCTGCCGAAGCCGAGCAGGAACTGGCTTACCATCAGCTGATCCGGGCGGGTCAGGTTGTTAGACTGGCTGTCCAGCAGCGAGGCAACAATCATCAGCGCCAGGGAGGTAATAATTGGCCACGCCAGTTTGGTGGGCTTGATGGTGAGACAGCTGGTGACGATCCCGCAGACGATCCCGGCGAAAATAGACCACGCCAGGTGCGTCATCTGCTCGTTCTGTAAGCCCACGTACTGCAGCCAGCCGATGACGCCGGTGTTTTGCTCTGCCAGCACGATACGGATCAGCAGCATAATCAGCCCCAGGCGGACGATGCTGCCGCTCGACAGCCAGCGGGTATTCAGCAGCGGGTTAGTGCGGTTATGTTCAAAGACGATGGCCGCCACAATCAGCACCAGCGATAGCGCCAGCGACCAGCCAATCCACGGCGCTTCGAACCACCAGTCAAGGCGGCCTAACGAGAGCACGGCGCAGAGCAGGGCCATCCCGGGGGCCATTAAAAAGAAGGTTATAAAATCCTTTTTCTCGAATACCTTGCGCCGGTCGCCCGGCGGCAGTTTTAAGGCTATCACGCAGGCCAGGGAGATCAGCGCCAGCCCCAGCTCGAAGAAATAGAGCCCGCGCCACTCGTCCAGCTGCAGCAGCTCGGTTGAAAACAGGCGCGCCAGCGGGATGGCGAGCGACGATCCGGTTATGCCGATGGTCAGCGCCTTCAGGCGGTGCTTCGCAGGCCAGGCCTGGATTTGATAGTAAATCCCCAGCGAGCTGAGCGCGGCGGCCACCATGCCGTGCGCGGCGCGCACCATCAGCGCCGAGCTGAGATCGTTAACGAACAAGTGGAAAAAGGTGACCAGCACGTACAGCACCAGAAACCCTTCCGTAAAGGCCCGCAAACCGTACTGCTGGCGGAATTTGACCAGCAGCAGGTTAATGGAGATGTTGGTCATCACATAGACCGCGGGCAGCCATGCGATTTCGGTCGACCAGGCGCCGAATGTCCCCTGCAAATTTTGCAGGTTGGCGGTCACCACCGCATTCCCCAGCGCCCCCGTCAGGCAGACCAGCAGGCCCACGACGCCGTAGGCAATGCGTTTTGGCGTACTGTGTTCGGGCGTGGAGGGCGAACCCAGCAGGGCGGGTTTCTCATGTGGCTGCCACTCGCGAGGAGCATAAGGGTCGCGTTCGGGCAGGCGCATAACGTCGTTTACCTTAGAAATGATTGAATAATTAGCGGGCTAGCGATTCTACGTCTGCCGCAAATGATAATTCAAGTGAATATGATTTATGCATGTTAATCAAATGATGAAGGGAAATTTAAGGAAAAAGAGCGGCCCGCAGGACGGGCCGGGAATGGTCAGAGACGTTCGGGCTGCGCCTGGATGAGTGTTGCACGCTTAACGCGGCTGGCGCAGAAAATCGCGATTAAGGAAATGGTTACCGTGACGGCAAGATACCAGGCTACCGGCACCCAGTCGCCGTCGTATTTCGCCAGCAGGCCGGTCGCAATCAGCGGGGCGGTACCGCCGGCCAGCGCGGCACCCAGCTGATAGCCGAGCGTAATGCCGGTGTAGCGCACGTGTGCACTAAAAATTTCAGAGCACAGCGTGCCGAGTACCGCCGTGACAGGGGCCCACAGCACGCCAAAGGCGATGACCGTCGCGAGCACGATGCCCCAGGTTGTACCTGTATTGAGCAGCATAAACCACGGTACGATAAACAGGCCAAGCACGAAGACGCTGATTGCGTACATGCGCTGACGGCCTATTTTATCGGAGAGCAGCCCCATCAGCGGGATCATAATGGTCGCCACCAGGGCTCCCAGCGTCACGGCCTCAAGCGCCTGTGATTTTTGATAGGCCAGCGTGCTGGTGGCATAGCTCACTACAAACGTAGAGAAGATGTAGAAGGGGGCGGTTTCAACCACCTTCAGACCGGCGGCGATCAGCACTTCACGCCAGTGATGCTTCAGCGTATCGCGCAGCGGGGCCTTAGCCACCTGACCGGACGCTTTGACTCTCTTAAAATCGGGCGTTTCATCAATATCCTTGCGGATCCACAGGCCGAGCAACACCAGAACCGAACTCAGCAGGAACGGGATACGCCAGCCCCAGGAGAGAAAATCCTCCTCGCTGAACAGAGTCATCAGCGAAACGATAAAGGTTGCCATCAGCATGCCGATGGTGACGCCCGCCTGCGGAATGCTGCCGAAGAAGCCTTTACGTTTTTCTGGCGCGTATTCATAGGCCAGCAGCAGCGCGCCGCCCCATTCACCGCCGATGCCCATCCCCTGAATGATACGCATCAGGATCAGCAGAGCGGGAGCCCACAGGCCAATCATCTCATACGTGGGCAGCAGACCAATCATGACGGTTGCACTTCCCATTAGTGAGAGGGTTAGAACGAGGGTTTTTTTACGTCCGATGCGGTCGCCAATATGGGCGAAAAGTACCCCGCCAATGGGGCGAATAAAAAAGGTTAATGAGAAAGAGAGATACGAGAGAATGAGACCGATCACCGGATCGACCATCGGGAAAAAGATCTTATTGAAGACCAGCGCGGCCGCCGTACCGTAGAGAAAATAGTCAAACCATTCAATGGCGCTCCCGGTAAGGCTGGCAATTAATACCTTTTTATTTTTTCGTAATACCGTCGTCGTACTTTCATGTTCTGTCATGACCTGAAACCCCGCCACGTTGATGATGAGAGAGAGGTGTCACCTGGCGCGCTTCAGGTGCAACCTGTGATGATGAAAAAGGTTGTGAAATTGTTAAGCAACTTAGGGTTGGATGTTGTTTTTGGCAAGCGAAGGGGGGATAAAACTGGTCAGATCACGGTGAAATAAGCAGCGCCGGGTGCTTTTACATAACGTCTGCACAATACAATGTTTTGTAAGGCTGGAAATCAAAAGCATAATAGGCAGGTGCAACCCGATGATTTTTGGATGTTTCTGGTTATTTCAGAAAATGATAAATTCGGCGCTTCAACAACGTGAGGAGTTCACCATGGTTCAGCCCCATTTTCCCGTTCTGGCGAATGCCACGCTGGCGGCCATCAATACTGTCGGCGTATGGCTGGCGCAGGACGAACTGAGCGTGACGCGTCAGGCCCCGGAGATAGATGCGGTGATTCTGGCTGGAAATGCGGTGATCCCAACCATTGACGTGGCCTGCCGTATTGCCGCGCAGAGAGAAATCCCGCTCCTGATTAGCGGCGGCATCGGGCATTCGACCACCTTTTTATATGCTGCCATCGCCAGTCATCCGCGTTACCACACCGTACCGGTCGCAGGGCGGGCCGAAGCAAGCATTCTTGCCGACATTGCGCGGGCGTTCTGGCAGATCCCGCAGGGGCATCTGTGGGTTGAGGATCAATCCACCAACTGCGGTGAAAACGCGCGCTTTAGCTGGAACATGCTGAAACAGCGTCATCGAACGGCCGGGCGGGTGCTGGTGGTGCAGGATCCGACGATGCAGCGCCGCACGATGGCGACGTTTGCCCGCGTTTGTCGGGATGAGTCCGAGTCACCGGAGTGGACAAGCCATCCCGGGTTTACGCCAACGCTGCAAAACGCAAAAGAGGGCGTGGAATTCGGTGAGGGCAACACCGGGCTGTGGCCCGTTGACCGCTATCTTTCTCTGGTTCTGGGGGAACTGCCGCGCCTGTATGATGACGCCAACGGCTATGGCCCGGCCGGGCGGGATTATATTGCTCACGTTGAATTCCCCGAGGCCGTCATGGCCGCATGGAAACAGCTGCAGCAGGATCCGGTCCTGAAGGTGACGCGAAAAATCATCTGAGCACGGAACAATTCCCTCGCCCCATTGGGGAGAGGGTTAGGGTGATGGGAAAAAATCACAGCGCCGCAAACTTATCCAGCGTCCGCACCAGTTGAGTGACGAAACCGTATTCGTTGTCATACCAGGCAACGGCTTTCACCAGCTGAAGTTCTCCCGCCTCTGACACCTCCGTCTGCGTGGCGTCAAACACCGAACCATAGTGCGAGCCAATCACATCTGACGACACAATTTCTTCGTCGGTATACCCAAACGATTTATTGCCCTGCGTCGCCTTTTTCAGCGCGGCGTTGATCTCCTCAACGGTGACTTTCTTGCCCAGAATGGCCACGAGCTCGGTTACCGAACCTGTTTTTACCGGCACGCGCTGCGCGTGGCCCTTAAGTTTGCCGCTGAGCGCAGGGATCACCAGGCCAATGGCTTTGGCGGCACCCGTGGTGTGCGGAATAATGTTCTCTGCCGCCGCCCGGGAGGCGCGAAGGTCTTTCCCGCGCGGGCCATCTACCAGCGCCTGCGTACCGGTATAGGCGTGAATGGTGGTCATGGTGCCCACCTTAATTTCAAACGCATCGTTCAGGGCTTTCGCCAGCGGAGCGAGGCAGTTGGTGGTGCAGGAGGCGACGGAGATGATGGTATCACTGGCGTCAATGGTGTCGTCATTAACGCTGTAGACGATAGTTTTCATGTCACCCGCAGGCGCAGAAATCAGCACTTTCTTCGCGCCGGCGTCCAGGTGCGCCCGTGATTTCTCTTCAGAAGTATAAAAGCCGGTGCACTCCACGACGATATCCACACCTGCGGCTTTCCACGGAATGTGCTTCGCCTCTTTCTCGGCGTACACCGCAATGGTTTTACCGTCCACAATCAGCGCATCCTCGGTGAAGTCCACGCTCCACGGGAAGCCACCGTAGTTGGAATCATGCCTTAGCAGGTAGGCCAGCACTTTCGGGGAGGTGAGGTCGTTGATGGCGACGACGGTATTACTGTCCTGGGTTTCAAGAAGGCGACGCAGTACAAGGCGCCCAATGCGTCCAAAGCCGTTAATGCCAATTTTACTCATGGTGTTCTCCTGTAAACGTGTCGATGCGACAGTTTGAACTCATCCAGGCTTAGACCATCACGGGCAGGGCGGCAATTGAAGATGCTTCATGCGGGAGGAAGTATTTGAAAAACCATACAGAAAAGTTAATGAATTTTTAAGGAAAGGGGATTATGTTGGCGCGGTAACTGTTTTTAATCGAGAAATCACATGCGCACTAAATATACAAGCCTGCAAATCGGCATCCACTGGCTGGTGTTTCTGTTAATCATCGTCGCCTACTGCGCCATGGAGTTCAGAGGTTTCTTCCCGCGCACCGCGCGCCCGGCGATCAACATGATCCACGTCTCTTGCGGTATCAGTATCCTGGTGCTGATGGTGACGCGTCTTCTGGTTCGCCTGAAGTTCCGCGCGCCACCGATTCAACCGAAGCCAAAAGCGATGGTGACGGGGATGTCCCATCTGGGGCATCTGGTGGTTTATCTGCTGTTTATTGCGCTGCCGCTGATTGGCATTGTGATGATGTATAACCGGGGCAGCGACTGGTTTGCTTTTGGCCTGACGATGCCGCATGCGGCAGAGTCAAATTTTGACCTGGTTGATGTGCTGAAAGAGTGGCACGAAACGCTGGCAAATCTGGGCTATTTTGTGATTGGCCTGCACGCCGCGGCGGCGCTGATGCACCACTATTTCTGGAAAGATAATACCCTTCTGCGCATGATGCCGAAAAAGCGTTCGTAGTCTTTAACGCTTGCCGGGTGACGATGCGCCACCCGGCTTGTTTTTTAACCCAGCAAAGCACGCTCTTCGGCAGTTAACGCCAGCCCCTGAGTTGACCCCGTCTCCGACGACTTCACCGCCGCTTCCAGCACGGCCATCACCGCTAATGCCTCAACAGGATGGACAGGATTGGCGATTTCCCCGCGTAGCGCATCACGCACGTTAATATAGTACTGTCGCTGATCGCCTTTCGGGGTAGGGATCGTCTGCGGCGCGCCGTCAGCGCCGAAGAACACCATACTGTCGCTGTCTTCGCCCCAGGTTTCACTGCCGGGAGTCACCCCTGCGAGCAGCTGTGCTTCCTGCTGATCGATTCTGGCCTTCACCACGCTGCCCTTGTCCCCGTGGACGGCAAAGCGCGCCGTACCGCCTGCCACCAGCATGCTGGCGTGCAGAATCACCTTATGCTCCGGGTAGTTTAAGACCACGTGCGCCCAGTCGTTAACTTCTGCGCCGTCGCGCAGCGTCGCGATATTCCCCTGAACCGACTGCGGCAGGCCAAAGAGCTGCAGCGTCTGGTCGATAAGATGAGGCCCCAGGTCAAACCACAGGCCGCTCCCGGGGACATTCTGCTCGCGCCAGCGCACGCGCACTTCCGGGCGGAAGCGGTCAATGTGCGATTCAAGGTGTTTGACCTTGCCGAGCGTGCCTTGCTCAATAACCTGCTTAATGCCGAGGAAATCGCTGTCCCAGCGGCGGTTGTGGAAGACGGAGAGCAGCAGCTGCTTTTCCTCCGCCAGCGCAATCAGGTCGCGGGCTTCCTGCATGTCGAGGGTGAAAGGCTTATCCACGACCACGTGTTTACCAGAGTTCAGGGCCAGCGTCGCCAGCGGGGCGTGCGTGGCGTTGGGGGAGGCAATCACCACCAGGTCAACATCAGGATGCTGAATAGCCTCTTCAGGGGTGGCGACCACCTGTACGTCCGGCAGATCGCGTTTTACCTTCTCTTCATCGCGAGAAGAGACAACTGCCAGCTTAAGCCCGTCCACAGACTGGATCAGCGGGGCATGGAAGGTTTTCCCGACAAATCCATACCCGATCAGCGCAATGTTGATTGTTTGAACTTTACTCATGACCTTCTCCACGTTAATTCGCGCACACCGTGACCTGCAATGCGCCAGAGTCCCCAAGCTCAGGCCAGGGACGATCTAAAAAGAGTTGTTGAATGTTGGATAACCCGGAAACCAGATACGGCTCGCAGCGGTTAATTTTCAGATGATCGGCGACAATCCAGTGCACGTGGCTTGCGTCGAGCATTGCGCGTTTAACCTCGGCATCCGCTTCTTTACCGGCGCTCAGACCGAGTTCGGCATGAATGGCGCACGCCCCGAGGATGGCGATATCTGCCCGATAACGGGACAGCAAAGATAACGTGGCGCTTCCGGCAAACAGGCGCTGCTGGTGGTCCCATTTGCCGCCGAGCAGGATCAGCTCAACGTCTTCCCGGTCGCTAAAGTGCTGGGCGATATCCAGCGACGTGGTAATGACGGTGAGCGGCCCCTGAAGAAAGGTGGCGACGGCCATCACCGTGCTCCCGGCATCCAGAAAAAGGGTGGAGCCCGGTGGAACCTGCTGTGCGACCTGCTTACCCAGGCGCTGTTTGGTCTCCGGCAGCAGCGTATTGCGGCCCTGACGGTTCATGGCGGAGAGATTCAACACGATGGCTCCGCCGTGGTTCTTCTGCGCCAGGCCCTGGTTCTCCAGGTCGGTCAGATCCCGACGGATGGTATCGGCTGAAACCTGCAGCTTTTCGGCCAGCTCGGAGATGCTGGCCTGGCCTTGCTCGCTCAGGATATCCAGAACGTAGCGTTGACGAGCGGTTTTGTGCATGGGGGTGCATTCCTGCAAAATGTCGCAATAGTTTGCATAATACAGCATTTTAACGCAGAGAGAAGGGCAATGTCGTTTTGATGTCGGGGAGTGAGGTGATGATTCAGATGCGTGATTATTAAAATTTTATTAAACAGGTATAAGCAAGCCGTTCTGAATGTTAATCATAATGTTATTGTTATGTTTTATTTAACAGTTTGGGTTATGTAACCACTGCACCATCATTGTCTGGGTTTTAATTCTGTTAAATGGTGATAGTTCGGTTTTTAATTACTTTAATTAGTTTTTTAATAGCATTAAATTTTAACTGGGTCTGTTTGGCTACTTAAATTGACACTTCTTTGAAAATCTTTGTGTCTGACCCGAGCGGAAATTAACGCAAAAATGTGCAGGGAGCAAATTAAGAATTTTCCTTAAATAACAGTCGGTTTATATGTTTCATCTGAAAGGTCATTTTAAGAGTTTTGTCCAGAAACCCCATATTTTTTCTTAATTGTAACACCGCCTTAACATTGAGGGTGTAGTGGCCTAAAACACATTTTGTTATGCTGCCAACCAGTTTAGGAAATAAGTAAATTCTTAATTTAAATAAGACGCAGGCAGATCTCATCTCCAGAGGAAATGGGTATGGGGGAGTTTTACCTAAAATACGGCAAGGATGCTAAATAAGATATTTGTCTAATTATCTATACCTCTTTTTGGGTAATTGCTTCAGTGTCACTCAGAGTCAGGGAGATAACAATGACGATATTACGAAAGCCTATGTTACGCCGATTTACAGCAGCACTGGCATTCATTTCATTAGCCATAAATACGGCGTACGCCAATAGCAGTCAGGTGGGCATTGCCCCGGTTGCCACGACAACCTTAAAAGAAAGTGTTCTTTTTGCTATCGACCGCGATCCGTCTATTAGTCAGCAGGCCGCACAATTAGGTATTGGCCAGGCACAAATAGATGAAGCGCGCAGCGGCTGGATGCCGCAAATATCGTTGAACGGGAGTACAGGGCACAGCCAGACCACCGATTCCAGCGGGTCGCTGAAGAATTCGGCCGCCTGGGGGCTGAGCCTGACGCAGCTGCTGTACGATTTTGGCAAGACCAATAACAGCATCAGCCAGTCTTCCGCCCAGCGCGATAGCTATCGCTATCAGCTGATGGGCACGCTCTCTGACGTGGCGGAAAAAACGGCGCTGAGCTACGTCGAGGTCAAACGCTATGCCGATCTGCTGCAGGCGGCAAAGGAGAACGTTCAGGCGCTGAAAAACGTTGAGCAGCTGGCAAAGCTGCGCGCCGACGCGGGCGTGAGCTCGACCTCCGATGAGCTCCAGACCCGCACGCGTATTGCCGGCATGCAGGCGACGGTCGCGCAGTATCAGGCCGCCTTAAACAGCGCCCGCGCGCGGCTTGCGGTATTAACCGGTATGCAGGCAGAAAACTATTCGCCTGTACCCGCAAACCTCGCGGTTGAACCTGATTCGCTCAACCGCATTGATTACTCGCTGATACCGGCGGTTATGGCCGCGCAAAACATGGAGCGCTCTGCCCAGTACGGCGTGGAAACGGCGAAGTCCCAGCACTGGCCGACGTTAAGCCTGAAGGGCGGGCGCACCCGTTATGAATCGGACAACCGTTCGTACTGGGACGACCAGATCCAGCTCAATATTGACGCACCGCTTTATCAGGGGGGCGCAGTTTCCGCACGAGTGCGGCAGGCTGAAGGAGCACGAGCGATGGCCTCCTCTCAGGTCGATCAGGCGCGTTTCGACGTCCTGCAAAAAGCCTCCGTCGCGCAGGCGGACTGGACCGGCGCACGGGGAAGAATGGAGGCCGGGAAGCAGCAGCTGGAAAATGCCCTGCGCGCCCGGGATGTTTATAAAAATGAGTACACCCTGAGCAAGCGGAGCATTAACGATCTGCTCAGCGTTGAGCAGGATGTCTGGCAGGCTACTTCGGCGAAAATAATCGCTGAGTATGATGGCTGGAGTTCGGCAATTAATTATGCTTCCGCGGTTGATAATTTAATGCCGCTTATTGGAATAGAGAAAAACGCTGCCGCAAAATTACCCGATTTGAGTTAATAAAAGACGCGCAGTGTTGCGCAAAGTAAGACTGAAAATAATGGGTGTTTTTTCCCAGGGATAGCTACATCCATCTGGTGGACATATCCACAGGAATCCGTACACCTGCAAGGAGAAGAATATGAGTAACATAAAAGTTGTTGATGTCATCATTCGCAAAACGGCGGAGAAAACGAAATTAACCGGCGAAGGAAATCTGTCGGTCTCTATTTCATCCCCGAGCGTGATTGAAATCCAGGGTTCTGCTCAGGATGTGGTGCGCTATGTCCGCCAGGGTAAAGACCTCCTTATTTATATGAAAGATGGCAGCGTTATCCGCTGCAATAACTATTTTGTTGAAGATCCTGAAACGCATACTCAGTCAGAGCTGGTATTCAACGATCGTCAGGAACTGACGCATATTTCTTTTGCCGATGCCGGGGACGCGTCAGGCGCTGCGGTGACCGAGTTAACCGCACAGGCCACACCGATTAGCAGCATTCAACCTTTCCTTGAACAGGAAAGCGTATTAAGCGACGCGCCGTGGGGCTGGATTGCGGGAGCTGCATTAGGTGGCGGTGCCATCGGGGCGCTGCTGGCAAACGGCGGCGACGGCGAAACTAAGACAAAAGTTATTGATAATACGAAAGAGGTGGAAAGCGCCACGCCAACCTTCCTGCTGTCGGATAAAGCGGGTGACAAGCAGGGCGTGCTGAGCGCAAACGAGATCACGGACGACAGCAACCCAACCTTTAGCGGTACCGGTCAGCCGGGCGCGACCATCCAGGTTAAAGACAGCAGCGGCAGCACCATTGCGAGCACGATGGTCGGCAAAGACGGCACGTGGACGGTAATGTTACCGACCCAGACGGACGGGGAGCACACCTGGTCGGTCGTGCAGATCGACGGCAGTAAAACCACCTCTGCGGGCAGTATCACCGTGACGGTTTCAACCGCCGATGCCGCCATTACGCTTGCCACCACGGCGGGCGATAACGTGCTGAACGCCAGCGAACAATCCGCGGGCTTTACGGTTTCCGGAGCCAGCAAAAACCTGGCGCAGGGTACCTTACTTACCGTAACGCTGAACGGCAAAACCTACCCGGCTGAAGTCGGGGCAGACGGCGCGTGGAGCGTGAACGTGCCTGCAGCAGACGCGCAGGCGCTGGGCGACGGCACCTGGACGATTAACGTCAGCGGCAAAGACGCGGCGGGTAATACCGTGAGCGGCAGCCAGACGATCGGCGTGGATACCACCGCACCAACCCTCTCTGTCGATACCCTCGCGCAGGACAACATCATTAATGCGGCTGAGCACAATCAGCCGCTGACCCTGACCGGTAAAACGAATGCGGAAGCCGGTCAGATCGTCACGGTCACGCTGAACGGTAAAAACTATAACGCTACGGTGGGTAGCGACGGCACCTGGTCCGTCACGCTTGCAGCGAACGACGTGCAGGCGCTCAACGAGGGCAATCACACTCTGACGGTTAACGTTAGCGACAAAGCGGGCAACGGTACGTCCGTGACGGGAGATTTCACGGTTGATACCACCGCGCCGGTCGTCACTATTGATACCGTGGCGGGCGACGATACCCTCAATATCAGCGAGCAGGGGCAGGCGCAGATTATTTCCGGGCAGGCGAGCGGCGCGTCGGCAGGCGATGTGGTCACCGTGACCGTTGGCGGACAGTCCTTCACCGGCGTGGTGCTGGCGGACGGCAGCTGGAGCGTAGGCGTTCCGGCGTCCGTGCTGGGCGCGTTGGGAGAAGGTAACCATACAATTTCAGTTTCCGTGACCGACGCGGCAGGCAACACCGGCAGCGCCACGCACGATATTACGCTGAGCGGAAACCCGCCAGAATTTACGATTGACGCCATCAGCCAGGACAACGTGCTGAATGCTCAGGAGGCAATGCAGCCGCTGAGCCTCACCGGCACCAGCAACCTGCCTGACGGCAGCGCTATCACCGTGACGCTGAACAACGTCAGCTATCAGGCCACCGTTGAAAACGGTATCTGGGCGGTCCAGGTGCCGGTTTCCGACGTGCTGAATCTGGCGAACACCCTTTACACCGTTAGCGTCAGCGGTACCGACAGCGTGGGTAACAGCGGTTCTGCCGGGGCGACGCTGCTGGTGGATACCGTACTTCCGCAGGTCATTATCAACACCTTTGCGGGCGACAACCTGGTCAATAACGCCGAAGCGGGCGTCGATCAAACCCTCAGCGGTCGCGTTACCGGCGCGGCGGCGGGCGATACCGTATCTGTCACCGTGGGCGGCAAGAGCTACACCGCAACGGTTGGCAACGACCTGACCTGGAGCGTGAAAATTCCGTCAGCGGATCTTCAGGCCTTCGGCGACGGGGATTTAACCTTTACCGCGTCGGTGACCAACGGGCACGGCAATACCGGCACCGGCGAGCGCGATATCAATATCAATGCTGAACTGCCGGGCCTGCGCGTAAACACCATTTCCGGCGATGACGTCATCAACGCGATCGAACAGCAGCAGGATCTGAGCGTCACCGGCTCCAGCACCCATCTGGCTGCCGGCACGCAGATTACCGTTACCATCAACAACGTTGATTACGTTACCGCGGTTAACGCCAGCGGCAACTGGCAGATCGGCGTCCCGGCGGCGGACCTGCAGGCCTGGAGCGCGGGAGGCATCACGGTTAGCGTCAGCGCGGTAGATGCCTGGGGCAACACCGTTGCGGCTGAACACCCGATTGAACTGGATCTGAACGCCGTGGCGGTCACCATTGATACCGTCTCCGGCGACGACCTGCTGAATGCCGCAGAAAAAGGGGCCGATTTAACCCTTTCCGGCCAGACGCAGGGCGTGGAGGCGGGGCAGACCGTGGTGGTGAAATTCGCCGACCAGACCTTCACCGCGCAGGTGCAGCAGGACGGCTCCTGGAGCCTGACCGTGCCCGCCAGCGCCATGGAAACACTCATCGACGGGCGCGCGCAGGTGAGCGTCAGCGTCACTAACGTCAACGGCAACAGTGCCGACGCGTCGCGCGTGGTCACGGTGGATACGCAGCCACCGGCGATTACGCTCGATAACCTGACCGCCGATAACATCATCAACGCGGCTGAAGCGCAGCAGGATTTACTGTTAAGCGGTAGCAGCAGTGCGGAACCCGGCCAGACGGTTACCGTGACGCTGAACGGCAAAACGTATCAGACTACGGTCCAGACGGACGGTACCTGGCAGCTGAGCGTCCCGGCGGCAGACGTCGGTGCCCTCAACGATGGCATCGTTACCGTGACGGCCACCGTGAGCGACGTGGCGGGCAACACCAGCAGCGCCGACCGCGTGGGGCTGGTGGACGCGACCGTGCCGCAGGTGACCATCAACAGCTTTGTCACCGACACCAACACCGTTAACCAGCTCGCCCATTCACAGGCGCAGGTCCTGAGCGGCTCCGTCACCGGCGCGGCAGCGGGCGATTTGGTGACCATCACCATTAACAGCATCGATTACACCACCGTGGTGGATGCGGCGGGCAACTGGAGCCTTGGCCTGCCGGCGTCCGTCGTGCAGGGGCTGGCTGACGGCACCTGGACAGTTGACGTCTCCGTGACCGACAGATCCGGCAATACCGGAAGCAGTTCGCTGGATGTGGTGGTGAATACCGTGACGCCTGTCATCGGTATCAACACGCTGGCGGCGGACGACGTGATTAACGCGACCGAGAAAGGCGAAGATCTGCAGATTTCCGGCACCAGCAACCAGCCGGAAGGCACGACTATTACGGTGACCCTGAACGGCATTCAGTACACGGCCACCGCTGACGCCAGCGGCAACTGGAGCGTGACCGTACCGGCGGCAAACGTGCTGGCGCTGGGCGAAGCGAATTACACCGTGACGGCGAACGTCACCGATAGCGTAGGCAACAGCGCCTCAGCCTCACACGATGTGCTGGTAGACAGCTCGCTGCCGGTGGTGACGATTAACACGCTGGCGGGCGACAATATCGTTAACGCGGCGGAAGTGGCGGCAGGGCAAACCCTGTCCGGCAAAGTCACGAACGCGGCGCCAGGTGACACTGTCACGATTATCCTTGGCGGCCAGACATACACGGCTACCGTGCAGGACGATCTGACCTGGAGCCTGCCGTTAAGCGAGAGCCAGTTCACCGCGCTCGGCAACGGGGATCTCACCGTATCGGCCAGCGTCACCAACGCGCACGGCAATACCGGTTCCTCTTCGCTCGACTTCACCATCGACGCCCAGCTTCCGGGACTGCGTATTGATACGGTCGCAGGCGACGACGTGATCAACGTGATTGAACACGCGCAGAACCTGATTGTATCCGGAACCAGCACCGATCTGGCGGCGGGCAGCGCCGTGACCGTGACCATCAACGGCAAAGCCTATTCCGCAACGGTGCTGGCGGACGGCACCTGGCAGGCAGCGGTACCTGCAGCGGACGTGTCCCAGTGGGCGGATGGCTCGCTGGATATCAAGGCAAGCGCGCAGGATGCTTCTGGCAACCCGGTAACCATCGGGACCGTCGTGGACGTCGATCTCGCGCCGGTCGCCATCACCATCAACAGCGTGACCGACGACAACGTGCTTAACGCGGCGGAAAAAGGCCAGGATTTGGTGCTGTCCGGCACCACTTCCAGTGTTGAAGCGGGTCAGACCGTGACCATCACCTTCGCAGGGAAAACCTACACCACGACGGTGGATGGCAACGGCGACTGGACCTGGACCGTTCCGGCTGCCGATCTGAGCGGCCTGAAAGACGGCGACGCCAGCGTGCAGGTTAGCGTCACCAACGGCAACGGCAACGCCGCGTCTTCGGCGCAGGCATTCAGCGTCGACACCACCGCGCCGACGGTGACCATTAACGCCATCAGCGGCGATAACATGCTGAATGCGGCAGAGGCGGCGCAGGATCTGACCCTGAGCGGGACCTCTACTGCCGAAGCGGGCCAGACGGTCACCGTGACCTTCAACGGCAATCAATACAGCGCGCAGGTGCAGGCGGACGGCAGCTGGACGCTGGACGTGCCTGCGGCGGATCTGGCGGGCATCACCGACGGCAGTGCCGCGGTCACGGCATCCGTGTCCGATAAAGCAGGTAACCCGGCCAGCGCGGGCTCCTCGGTGCTGGTCGACACCACCGTACCGCAGATTTCATTCAACATCGTTGCGGGCGATGACATCATCAATATTGCCGAGCACGGCCAGGCGCTGATCGTCTCCGGTAAGGTGACGGGCGCGCAGGCGGGTGACGCGATCACCGTGACCCTGAATGGTAAAGATTACACCGCCATGCTGGATGCGTCCGGCAGCTGGAGCGTGGGCGTTCCGGCGGCGGACGTGGGCGCGCTGGTCAACGGTGAGCAGACGATTTCTGCGACCCTCACCGACAAAGCCGGTAACAGCACCACCGCGACGCACGAGTTTGACGTCTCCCTGACCGCGCCGGTCATTGCCATCAATACCCTGGCGGCTGACGACGTGATCAACGCGACAGAGAAAGGCCAGGATCTGCAGGTGTCCGGCACCAGCAACCAGCCGGAAGGAACCGCCATTACGGTGACGCTGAACGGCATCAGCTATACGGCCACCGCCGACGCGAGCGGGAACTGGAGCGTGACCGTTCCGGCGGCAAACGTCTCCGCGCTGGGCGAAGCGAGCTACGTGGTGACGGCGAGCGTAACCGACACCGCGGGCAACAGCGCGGGCACCGGTCACAGCGTGCTGGTCGACAGCGCGCTGCCGCAGGTCACCATCAACCCGGTCGCCACGGACGACGTTATTAACGCGGCGGAAGTGGCTGCCGGACAGACCCTGAGCGGGAAAGTGAGCGGCGCGGCGAGCGGTGACACTGTCACCGTTACCATCGGCGGCAATACTTATACGGCGACGGTTCAGGACGATCTGAGCTGGTCGGTCAACGTGCCGTCCACGGTCTTAACCGCCATCGGGAACGGCGATCTGACCGTGTCAGCCAGCGTCACCAACGGCCACGGCAACACCGGAACCGGCGAGCGCGAAATCGTGATAGACGCTAACCTGCCTGGCCTGCGCGTCGACACCGTGGCGGGCGACGATGTGATCAACAGCATCGAGCACGCGCAAAACCTGATTATCACCGGTTCCAGCGAAGGCCTGGCAGCGGGCGAGGCGTTAACGGTGACCGTCAATGGTAAAACCTACGCCGCAACCGTGCTGGCGGACGGGACCTGGACGGCGGCCATTCCGGCGGCAGACGTCAGCGCGCTGAATGCGGGCACGGTCACCGTGACCGTGGACGGCCAGAGCGCGGCGGGCAATCCGGTTTCCATCAGCCATGACGTGAAGGTGGATCTGGCGGCAGTCGCCATCAGCATTAACCCGATTGCCTCTGACGACGTGATTAACGCGGAGGAGAAAGGCGCGGACCTGGTGCTGTCCGGCTCGACCTCCAACGTGGAAGAAAACCAGACCGTCACCATCACCTTCGGCGGCAAGTCGTACACCGCGACGGTCGATGCCGACGGCAACTGGACGGCTACCGTGCCGTCTGCCGATTTGGGCAGCCTGAAGGACGGCGATGCCAGCGTGCAGGTGAGCGTCACCAACGTGAACGGCAACAGCGCGTCTGCGGGCCGCGAGTACAGCGTGGACGCGACCGCGCCGACGGTGTCTATCGAGATCGTCAGCGACAACAACATCATCAATGCGGCCGAAGCGCAGCAGGATCTGGTGATTAACGGCGTCACCAACGCCGAAGCGGGTCAGACCGTCACCGTGACCCTGAACGGCGTGGACTACACCACCACCGTTGAGGCTAACGGCAGCTGGAGCGTGACCGTACCGTCCGCCGATCTGGGCGCGATTGCCGACGGGAACTACACCGTCAGCGCCGCCGTATCGGATAAAGCGGGCAACCCGGCCTCCGCGGATCGCGACGTGCTGGTTGATACCACCGTTCCACAGCTGACCATTCACACCGTTTCCGACGACGACGTGATCAACAGCGCCGAGCATGCGCAGGCCCTGATTGTCACCGGTTCCGTGACCGGCGCGGCGGCGGGCGATGTGGTCACCGTCACCCTCAACGGCAAATCGTACACCGCCACTCTCGACGCCACCGGCAACTGGAGCGTTGGCGTGCCTGCGGCGGACGTAACCGCGCTGGCCGCCGGGGATTACACCATCACCGCGGCGCTGACCGATAAAGCCGGCAACAGCAACAGCGCCACGCACGGCGTAGAGGTGAACCTGACCGCGCCGGGGCTGACCATTGACACCGTTTCCGGTGACGATGTAATCAACAATACTGAGAAAACCCAGGATCTGACCCTCTCCGGTACGGCTTCCGGCCTGGCGGCAGGCGCGGTGGTGACCGTGATGCTCAACGGCAAAGCGTACAGTGCGCAAGTGGACGATAACGGAAAATGGACCACCACCGTTCCGGCGAGCGAAGTCGGTCAGCTGGGCGAGGCGCTTTACACCGTCACCGCCTCGGCGACGGACGGCGTCGGTAACAGCTCCAGCGCGTCGCACACCGTGAACGTGGAGTCCGTTCTGCCGGGCGTGATCGTTAACACCATTGCGGGCGACGACGTCATTAACGCGGCGGAGCTGGCAGCCGGCCAGACCATCAGCGGTAAGGTGGTGAATGCCGAAGCGGGCAACACCGTGACCGTGACCATTGGCGGTAACATCTACACCGCAACGGTGCAGAGCGATCTCACCTGGTCCGTCGATGTGCCTGAATCTGTTCTGACGGCGCTGGGCAACGGCGATTTGACGGTGTCAGCCAGCGTGACCAACGGCGTCGGCAACAGCGGATCCGCTGAGCGCGATATCACGATCGACGCTAACCTGCCGGGCCTGCGCGTGGATACCGTGGCGGGTGACGACGTGATCAACAGCATCGAACACGGGCAGAACCTGATTATCACCGGTTCCAGCGACGGGCTGATGGCAGGCGCGGCGCTGACCGTGACCGTAAACGGCAAAACCTATCCGGCGACCGTGCTGGCGGACGGCACCTGGAGCGCGGCGATCCCGGCCGCGGACGTCGGCGCATTGAGTGCTGGCACGGTTACCGTGACCGTTGCGGGCCAGAGCAGCGCCGGTAACCCGGTTTCCATCAGCCACGATGTAACGGTGGATCTGGCGAGCGTTGCCATCAGCATTGACGCCATCGCCACCGATGACGTGATTAACGCGACCGAGAAGGGCGCGGATCTGGTGCTCTCAGGCACTACCTCAAACGTCGAAGAAAACCAGACCGTCACCATCACCTTCGGCGGCAAGAGCTACACCGCGACCGTAGGCGCCGACGGCAAGTGGACGACCACGGTGCCAGCGGCCGATCTGGCGGGTCTGAAAGACGGCGACGCCAGCGTGCAGGTGAGCGTCACCAACGTCAACGGCAACAGCGCCTCGGCGGGCCGCGAGTACAGCGTGGATGCGACCGCACCGTCCGTGACCATCAATACCCTGGCGACGGACGACATTCTCAATGCCACCGAAGCGAAGAGCGATCTGACGATTTCCGGCACCAGCACCGCCGAAGCGGGCCAGACGGTCACCGTATCGCTGAACGGCAAAGACTACACCACAACCGTCAGCGCGGACGGCAGCTGGACGCTGAACGTTCCGGCGGCCGATCTGGCAGGATTAACCGACGGCAGCGTCACCGTTACCGCATCAGTCAGCGACAAGGCGGGTAACCCGGCGTCCGTGGATCACAACCTGGCGGTAGATATCACCGTCCCGGCGGTGACCATCAATACCGTGGCGGGCGATGACGTGATTAACATCGCAGAACACGGCCAGGCGCAAATCATCAGCGGCACCGCCACCGGCGCGGCTGCGGGCGATAAGGTCACCGTCACCATCGGCGGCCAGACGTACACCACCGTGCTGGACGCGGCGGGGAACTGGAGCGTGGGCGTCCCGGCGAACGTGATTTCCGGCCTCAGCGACGGCACTGTGACCGTCACCGCGTCGGTTACCGACTCGGCGGGCAACACCGGTACCGGCAGCCATAACGTGACCGTCGATACCGGTCTGCCTTCGGTCAGCTTCAACGCCATCAGCGGCGATAACGTGCTGAACGCGGTGGAGAAAGGTCAGGACCTGAGCGTCAGCGGCACCAGCGCCAACCTGGCGGAAGGCACCGTGGTGACCGTGACCCTGAACGGCAAAAACTACACGGCCACGACGGCGGCAGACGGCACCTGGAGCCTGACCGTTCCGGCGGCGGATCTGGCGGGTCTGGGCCAGGCCAACTACACCCTGAACGCAAGCGCCACCAACGGCGTGGGCAACAGCGTGAGCAACACCGCGAACCTGCTGGTGGACACCGCGCTGCCAACGGTCACCATCAACACCGTGGCGGGCGATAACGTCATTAACGCGGCTGAAGTGGCGGCAGGCCAGACCCTGAGCGGCACCGTGGCGAATGCCGAAGCGGGCAACACCGTGACGGTGACAATTGGGGGCAACAGCTACACAGCGACGGTGCAGAGCGATCTGACCTGGTCCGTCAACGTGCCGTCTGACGTACTGACCGCGCTGGGTAACGGCAGCTTGAGCGTAACGGCGACCGTCACCAACGGCCACGGCAACACCGGTACCGGTGAGCGCGAAATCGCTATCGACGCTAACCTGCCGGGCCTGCGCGTCGATACCGTGGCGGGCGACAACGTGGTCAACAGCATCGAACACACTCAAAACCTGATCGTCAGCGGATCCAGCGACGGGCTGGCGCCGGGCACGGCGCTGACCGTCACCATCAACGGCAAAGACTATGCGGCCACGGTGCTGGCGGACGGCACCTGGAGTGCGGCTGTTCCGTCTACCGACGTGAGCGCGTGGCCGGAAGGCACCGTCAAAATCAGCGTGACCGGCGACAGCTCAGCGGGTAACCCGATTACCATCAGCCACGATGTGACGGTAGATCTGGCGACCGTTGCCATCAGCATCAATGCGATTGCGACCGACGACGTGATTAACGCGGCGGAGAAGGGCGCGGATCTGGTGCTGTCCGGTGCGACCACCAACGTGGAAGCCGGGCAGACCGTGACCATCACCCTGAACGGCAAAATCTACACCACCACGGTGGACGACAGCGGCAGCTGGACCTGGACCGTACCGTCTGCGGATCTGGCTGGCCTGAAGGACGGCGATGCCAGCGTGCAGGTGAGCGTCACCAACGTCAACGGCAACAGCGCCTCGGCGGGACGTGAGTACAGCGTGGATGCCACCGCGCCGACCGTCACGATTAACACCCTGGCGACGGACGACATTCTGAATGCCGCCGAAGCGAAGAGCGATCTGACCGTGTCCGGTACCAGCTCTGCAGAAGCTGGCCAGACGGTGACCGTGTCGCTGAACGGCAAAGACTACACCACAACCGTCAGCGCGGACGGCAGCTGGACGCTCAACGTCCCGGCGGCCGATGTTGCGGCCCTGACGGACGGCAGCGTGACCGTTACCGCATCGGTAAGCGACAAGGCGGGCAACCCGGCGTCGGTTGATCACACTCTGACGGTGGACGTCACCGTTCCTGCGGTGACCATCAATACCGTGGCGGGCGACGATGTCATTAACCTCGCAGAACACAGCCAGGCGCACATCATCAGCGGCACCGCCACCGGCGCGGCTGCGGGCGATAAGGTCACCGTCACCATCGGCGGCCAGACGTACAGCACCGTGCTGGACGCGGCGGGGAACTGGAGCGTGGGCGTCCCGGCGAGCGTGATTTCCGGCCTCAGCGACGGCACCGTGACCGTCACGGCGTCGGTTACCGACGCGGCGGGCAACACCGGTAGCGGCAGCCATAACGTGACCGTCGATACCGGCCTGCCGTCCGTGGCCTTCAACGCCATCAGCGGCGATAACGTGCTGAACGCGGTGGAGAAAGGTCAGGACCTGAGCGTCAGCGGCACCAGCGCCAACCTGGCGGAAGGTACCGTGGTGACCGTGACCCTGAACGGTAAAAACTACGCGGCCACGACGGCGGCAGACGGCACCTGGAGCCTGACCGTTCCGGCAGCGGATCTGGCGGGTCTGGGCGAAGCGAATTACACCCTGAGCGCGAGCGCCACCAACGGCGTGGGCAACAGCGTGAGCAACACCGCGAACCTGCTGGTGGATACCGCGCTGCCGACCGTCACCATCAACACCGTGGCGGGCGATAACGTCATCAACGCGGCGGAAGTGGCCGCGGGCCAGACCCTGAGCGGCACCGTGGCGAATGCCGAAGCGGGCAACACCGTGACGGTGACAATTGGGGGCAACACCTACACCGCGACGGTGCAGAGCGATCTGACCTGGTCCGTGAACGTGCCGGAGTCCGTCCTGACGGCGCTGGGCAACGGTGACCTGACCGTGTCAGCCACCGTCACCAACGGCCATGGCAACACCGGGACCGGCGAGCGCGAAATCGTTATCGACGCCAGCCTGCCGGGCCTGCGCGTTGATACCGTGGCGGGCGACGATGTGATCAATAGCATCGAACATACTCAAAACCTGATCGTCTCCGGCACCAGCGACGGGCTGGCGGCAGGCACAACGCTCACCGTGACCGTCAATGGCAAAACCTATGCGGCCTCCGTGCTGGCAGACGGTTCCTGGAGCGCGGCGATCCCGGCGGCAGACGTCGCGGCCTTCGCAGCAGGTACGGTCACCGTGACCGTTGCAGGCCAGAGCGCGGTGGGTAACCCGGTGACCATCAGCCATGACGTGACCGTCGACCTGGCGTCGGTGGCTATCAGCATCGATGCGATTGCCACCGACGACGTGATTAACGCGGCGGAAAAAGGCGCGGATCTGGTGCTCTCCGGCAGCACCTCGAACGTGGAGGAAAACCAGACCGTTACTGTTACCTTTGGCGGCAAGACGTACACCGCGAAGGTGGACGCCGACGGTAACTGGACGGCCACCGTGCCGTCTGCGGATCTCGCGGGCCTGAAGGACGGCGATGCCAGCGTACAGGTGAGCGTCACCAACGCGCACGGCAACAGCGCGTCGGCGGGGCGTGAGTACAGCGTGGACGCGACTGCGCCAACCGTGACCATTGATACGGTTGCAGGCGATAACGTGATTAACGCCAGCGAAGCGGCTGCGGGCGTTGCCATTTCCGGCACCACTACGGCAGAGGTCGGTCAGACGGTCACCGTGACGCTGGGCGGTAAGAGCTATACCGCGCAGGTGCAGCAGGGCGGCATCTGGAGCGTTAACGTTCCGGGCAGCGACCTCTCCACGCTGGCGGATAACGGCTACAACGTGCAGGCGAGCGTGAGCGACGCCGCGGGTAACCCGGGCAGCGCGGGCAAAACAATTACGCTTGATACCACGCCGCCGACCGTCAGCTTTAACGTTGTCGCGGGCGATGACGTGATTAACAGCGTGGAGCACGGCCAGGCGCAGATCGTCAGCGGGTCGGCAACCGGCGCGAACGTCGGGGATAAAGTAGTTATCACCCTCGGTTCGCACCAGTACACCACCACCGTTGACGCCAGCGGCAACTGGAGCGTGGGCGTTCCGGCCAGCGTGATTTCCGCCCTGACCGACGGCACCGTGACCCTCAGCGCAACCATTACCGACAGCGCGGGTAACAGCAGCACCCAGACCCATAACGTGGTGGTCAACACCGCCTCCGTGGCGCTGACGGTGAACACCGTTAGCGGTGACGACGTCATCAACGCGGCTGAAGCCGGTTCGTCACTGGTGATTAACGGCTCCAGCGCGCAGTTCGCCAGCGGGACCCAGGTCACCGTGACCCTGAACGGCAAGAGCTATACGGCCACCATTCAGAGCGACGGCACCTGGACGACTACCGTACCGGTTGCAGACGTCAGCGCCCTGGCCGATGGCGCCAGCTATCAGGTGTCCGTATCGGCACAGGACAGCGCGGGCAACAGCGCCTCCGCAACGCATACTATCAGCGTGGATACCACTGCGCCGGTGGTGAGCATTGGGACGCTGTCGGTTGACGACATGCTGAACGCCGCGGAAGCGCAGCAGCCGCTGACCGTGCACGGTTCTTCCAGCGCGGAGGCGGGTCAGACCGTTACCGTGACGCTGGGCGGCAAAACCTATACTGCGCTTGTCGGCAGCGACGGCACCTGGACGCTCGACGTGCCGGCGGCCGATCTGGCTGCCCTTAGCCAGGGCGAGCTGACGGTCACCGCCTCGGTCAACGACAAAGCCGGTAACAACGGCCAGACCACGCACACCTTAACGGTAGACACCGTTGCGCCAACCGTGACCATCAGCACCGTGGCCGATGACGATATCGTCAACAACGCGGAGCAGCTGGCGGGCCAGACGATCCGTGGTACGACCACGGCGGAACAGGGCCAGACGGTGACCGTCTCCTTCAACGGGCACAGCTATCAGGCGACCGTCGGGGCGGACGGATCGTGGTCGGTCTTCGTGCCGGGCCGTGATTTCCTCGGCCTGAGCGACGGGGAGTACACCATCACCGCTTCGGTGAACGATAAGGCGGGCAACCCGGGCAGCGCAACGCACGGCGTGACGCTGAACGGCGATGTCCCAACCATCACCATCAACACCTTTGCGCAGGACGATATCGTCAACGCCGCCGAGCACGGCACGCCGCTGGTCATCAGCGGTACCACCGACGCGCCTGCAGGCCAGAAGGTGACCATCACGCTGAACGGTAAAACCTATGCGGCTACCGTCCAGAATGATGGCACCTGGAGCTACACGGTGGGCAGCGCTGACGTGACCGCGCTGGCAGACGGCGGCTCGTACGTCATCAACGCGCAGGTGAGCAACACCATCGGCAACAGCGCCAGCGATAACCATACCGTCACGGTGGATCTCACCGCGCCGTCGATGGGGATAAGTATTGATTCGCTGCAAAACGATACCGGCCTGAGCGCAACGGATTTCATCACCAACGACAGCCAGGTCGTCGTCAACGGCTCGCTGACCGCGCAGCTCGGCAATAACGAGAAGGCGCAGATCAGCCTCGACGGCGGCGTCACCTGGATTGACCTGACCGTGACCGGCACCACCTGGCGCTACGCCGATGGCCGCACCCTGACGGACGGTACGTATCAGTACCAGGTGCGGGTGATTGATAACGCGGGCAACGTGGGGGCAACGGACAGCCAGGACGTGGTGATTGATCTGACGAAGCCTGCGGCAACCACCATTACCGTGGATTCCATTACGCAGGATACAGGCCTGTCCGGCAGCGACTTTATCACCAGCGACAACCAGATCAGCCTTAAAGGCACGCTGGGCGCGGCGCTGGGCAGCGGCGACCACGCGCAGATCAGCCTTGACGGCGGCGTCACCTGGACCGACGTCAGCGTCAGCGGCCTGAGCTGGACGTACGTCGATGGCCGCACGCTGGCCGACGGAGATTACAACTACCAGCTGCGCGTGATTGACGATGCGGGCAACATCAGCGCCACCGCCTCTCAGGTGGTGACCATTGATACCGTTGCGCCGGACGCCAGCAAAACGATCGCCATCGACAGCATCAGCGACGATACCGGCCTGAGCAGCAGCGACTTTATCACTCGCGACACGTCCCTGACGCTGCACGGCTCGCTCGGCGCGACGCTGGCCGACGGCGAATACGCGCAGATCAGCATCGACGGCGGCGTCACCTGGCAGAACGTGATTGTCACCGGCAACAGCTGGTACTACGTGGACGGCCGCACGCTGGGTAACCAGACCTATGACTACTACGTTCGCGTGGTGGATGCGGCCGGTAACGTGGGCGCCAGCGCCCATCAGCAGGTGACCGTCGATACGGTCGCCCCGGATGCGGCGATTACGGTGACCGTGGATAACATCACCGTGGATACCGGCTTCGACAATAACGACTTCCTGACCAGTTCGACCTCGTACACGCTGCACGGAACGCTCGGCGCAGAACTCGGCGCGGGTGAATTCGTGCAGGTGAGCATGGACGGCGGCAGCACCTGGGTATACGCCACCGTGAGCGGCACGCAGTGGAGCTACAGCGACACGCGTACTCTGACCGACGGCAGCCATAACTATCAGGTACGGGTCGTCGATCTGGCGGGGAACGTTGGGGCAACCACCTCGCAGGCGGTGACGGTGGATACCCAGGCGCCGCAGTACGGCGTCACCATCGACAGCATCAGCGAAGATACCGGCCAGTCCGGCAGTGATTTCATCACCATGGACACCACGCTGACCATTAACGGTTCGCTGGGCAGCGCGCTGGCAAGCGACGAGCGCGTCCAGATCAGCCTGGACGGCGGGAATACGTGGCTCGATACCACGGTCACCAACCAGCGCTGGAGCTACACCGATACCCGCGATCTGCCTGACGGCGACTACACCTACCAGGTGCGGATTATCGACCAGGCGGGCAACGTGGGTTCGACCGCGTCTCAGGTCGTCACGGTAGACACCACGCCGCCGACCACGGTCGGTACGGTCGTGAGCTACACCGACGGCGAAGGCGAGCGTCAGGGCACCTTTGGCAGCGCGGTGGCAACGGACGATAACTCGCCGCTGATCAACGGGACGCTGAACCGTGCCCCGGATGACGGCGAGATCGTGCAGCTCTACCGTGACGGGGTTCTGCTCGGCCAGGTGACCATGAACGGCAGCGCGAGCTGGTCCTTCCAGGACAACGGCCTGAGCGACGGGAATCACACCTATATCGTGCGCGTCACCGACAGGGCCGGTAACTACACGGAATCCGACGGCTTTGTGCTGAACGTCGATACCAGCATCCCGACCACCACGGCGGCGATCACCGCGCAGACCACGTCGGACACTACGCCGATCGTCACCGGTACCGTCTCCGCTGACCTGGTGAACGGTGAATATCTGGTGGTGACGGTGAACGGCAAAACCTACACCTCCCAGACCGGCGGTGCGGTGGTGGTCGACCCGGCTCACAACACCTGGTATCTGCAGATCCCGGACGGCGATGCGCTGAGCGTGGCGAGCTACAGCGTGACCGCGCAGGTGAAGAGCAGCGCGGGTAACGGCAATACCACGGGTACGGCGACCGGCAGCCTGGTGATTGATACCACCTCGGTGAATACCGACTGGGCAACTACGGCGGGGAACAGCAACAACTCCACCATGACCCTCGGCATGAACAGCAGCGGTCTGTGGAATATCATCGCTAACGGTCAGTCATACTCCAGCAGCGATAGCTCGACCTATGCCGGCAATACGCTGACCAACACCCGTAACTACTACGTGGTGAGCCAGACCGCCGCCGACTTTGACCGTAACGGCACGCAGGACATTTTCGCGACGGAAAATACCTACGCCGGTTCAACGCAGGTGATGTGGACCTACGATGGCAGCACCTATAACGCCAGCCAGCTGGCAATGGGTACTACCATCTGGTACGGCGGCGTGATTGCGTACGATAAAACCGGCGATGGCTATCTGGATCTGGCCTACGGTGACTCCGGCGCGGACTCCATTACGTACCTGATCAACAAGAACGGCGTACTGTCGCCGGATGGGACCAATGGCGGAGCAGGTTTCTGGGGGCAATTCACCACCATGCGTGAAATCTCCGGCGTCGACCTGAACAACGACGGCACGGTAGATATTGTCCAGCACACCAACCGCAGCGGCGCGTACTCGTTAACCGTGATCAACAACAACGGTAACGGCACGCTCTCCATCGGTCAGAACCTGACGAACGTGTTTGTGGCAAACGCCTCGAATACCACCACGGCGGCATCCATGACGTGGGCGGACTTCAACGGCGATGGCTACATGGATCTGTACCTGGGCAGCAGCTACAACAACAACGGCGGGGTGATCTACTACAACGACGGTACCGGAAAGCTCTCGGCCACCAAGAGCGCGGTAGAAGCCTCTAACGCAGCGGCGGGCTATTTGTCTGTGGCGGTGGACTGGAACGGCGACGGACAGATGGACATCGTCAAGCTCAGCACCTACGGCGGCTCGCAGACGGCGACCCTGTTCACCAACAACGGTTACGGCTCTACCTGGACCTCAAGCCAGCTGGCTTCAGGCCTGGCGAACGTCACCGGCGTG
Source organism: Enterobacter sp. N18-03635 (assembly GCF_004006055.1). Lineage (NCBI taxonomy): Bacteria > Pseudomonadati > Pseudomonadota > Gammaproteobacteria > Enterobacterales > Enterobacteriaceae > Enterobacter > Enterobacter sp. N18-03635. Next base: position 2,153,790 of record NZ_CP034769.1, read on the forward strand.
GCGGCTGTGGACTACAACTGGGACGGCGCGCAGGACCTGCTGGTTTCTCAGCAGAACGGCAAGGTGGTGCTGGTGCAAAACAGCAAAACCATTGCTGACGGCACCGCGATGCATCTGCACATTGTCGACAGCGAGGGCATCAACGCCTACTACGGCAACACGGTCAATCTGTACAACGCCGCGGGCGTGCTGGTGGCCTCGCAGATCATCAACGCCCAGTCCGGTATCGGTTCGAACGATACCTCTGCGCTGGTGAGCTTCTACGGGCTGGATCCGAATGAAACCTATTCGGCTGAGATCCTGAAGATCACCAACGGCGTGTCGGATAACGTCACCTGGAGCGGTCTGGAAGCGGGCAACGGCAAAGAGGGCTACGTTCTGACAGCCGAAGCGGCCACCGGTGGCCACAGCGGGACTATCACCGGGACCGGGTATAACGACACCTTTATCGCGGAAAACGGCACCTATACCTACAACGGTTCCGGCGGCTGGAATACCCATTCCGACTATGACACCTGGAGCAACACCGGTGGGATGGACGTGGTGGATTACCGCAATGCGACCTCCGGCGTAACCGTTGACCTGCGCCTCTCAACCGCGCAGGACACCGGGTTCGGCACCACGCGTCTGCTGAACATTGAAGGGATTAACGGTTCGGATTTCGACGACGTCATCACCGGCAACAGCGGTGATAACCAGTTCGAAGGTCGCGGCGGAAATGACACCTTCAACATCGGCAGCGGCGGTCACGATACGTTGCTCTACAAGCTGATCAACGCCTCGGATGCAACGGGCGGTAACGGCCACGACGTGGTGAACGGCTTTACGGTCGGGACCTGGGAAGGGACAGCGGACACGGATCGTATTGACCTGCGCGATCTGCTCTCCGGCAGCGGCTATACCGGCACGGGCTCGGCGAGCTATGTGAACGGCGTGGCCACGCTGGACAGCAGCGCGGGCAATATCAGCGATTACATCCGCGTGGTGCAGAACGGCAGCAATACCGAGATCCAGGTTGACCTGGACGGTACGGGCGGCCAGTTCTCGCCGACCACTCTGGTGACCCTGAACGGCGTGCAGACGGATCTGGCGACGCTGCTGGCGAACCATCAGCTGTTAATTGCGTAAAACAACGCCGCGGGGAGCGATCCCCGCGGCCTTTTGGCATTTCTTTACACGAATAGTCATAACCCTATATTTCACAAGATTATTTTGCGGGCTTGTTTAAAGAGCGTTCGATTTTTAATCACCCCGTAAAGGTATCATTTCAGGGCGAAATTATCGCCCTGGACAGGACGTAGCATTATGAAGACACATCCACTGTACGAACCCTGGCTGCAGGGCATGCTCATCATCGCGAAGCACTACCGGCTGGATTTTTCCGCGGAGCATGTTCGGGTCACAATTAACCATGAAAGCCAGTCTCCGCTCCAGCTGGTGCTGGAGGAGATGGCGCGCCAGCTTGGGCTGGGGATGCGTGTGGTGGCGGCTGAAGCGGTATCCCTCGATCCGTGGCGCCTGCCGCTGCTGGCGGAATTCACCGGCGGACAAATCGCGGTGATCAACCGCATGGACAGCGAAGGCAACGTCAGCCTGCAGTTCAGCGGCGATGCGGGGCTGGAGACGACGCTGACGCGCGAGGAGATCGGGTCGCGGTTAAAGGGCCTGATGGTGCTGCGCCCGCTCGAATCCACGCCGGATGCCCGCGTGGATGACTACATCAAACCGTACGAGAAAAACTGGTTCTGGCAGCTGGCGCTGAAGGACTGGCGACGCTACAGCGACATTATGCTGGTGGCGCTGGTCGCCAACGTGCTGGCGCTCTCAGGCATGGTCTTCTCCATGCAGGTGTACGACAGGGTGGTGCCGTCGCAGTCGGAGGCCACGCTGTGGGTGCTGTTTGGCGGCGTGATGATTGCCATCGTGTTCGAATTCATCATGCGTATGCTGCGGGTGCATATTTCTGACGTAGTGGGCAAGCGCGCCGACCTGCGTATCTCTGAACGCGTTTTTGCCCACGCGCTGCGGATTAAAAACGGCGCGCGATCGAAATCAACCGGATCGTTTATCGCGCAGATCCGCGAGCTGGAGTCGGTGCGCGAGCTGATCACTTCCACCACCATTGCGGCGATTTCCGATCTGCCGTTCTTCCTGCTGTTCGTCTTCATTCTGTGGATGATTGGCGGTCCGCTGGTGCTGGTGGTTCTGCTCGCCGTGCCGCTGCTGCTCATCCCGGGCCTGCTGGTACAGCGCCCGCTGGGGAAACTCTCCAGCGAAGGGATGCGCGAATCCGCCATCCGTAACGCCACGCTGGTGGAAGCGGTGCAGGGCATTGAAGACATCAAGCTGATGCGCGCCGAACAGCGTTTCCAGAACCAGTGGAATAACACCAACGACGTCGCCGCCAGCGTCGGCATGAAGCAGCGCTGGCTGACGGGCCTGCTGCTCACCTGGACGCAGGAGGTGCAGTCCATCGTTTATGCGGTAGTGCTGCTGGTGGGATGTTATCTGGTCATCAGCGGCGATATGACCACCGGTGCGCTGGTCGGGACCTCGATTCTGGCGTCGCGGACCATTGCGCCGCTGTCGCAGATCTCAGGCGTGCTCTCGCGCTGGCAGTCGGCGAAAGTGGCCCGCAAGGGGCTGGACGATCTGATGCAGCGTCCGATTGACGATCCGCAGCACGGCAAGAAGGTGCACAAGGCCCACCTGCGCGGCGACTATTCGCTTGAGGACGTTGGGTTTTACTACGACGAGGAAGAGAAACTCACCGTGCTCAACATCAGCAAGCTGCAGATCCGCGCCGGGGAGCGCGTGGCGGTGCTTGGACGCAATGGTTCCGGGAAAAGCACGCTGTTACAGCTTCTGGCGGGCATGCAGGAGCCGCAGCAGGGCAGCATTCTGCTTGATGATATTGCGCTCAATCACCTCGACCCGGCCGACGTGCGTCGGGACATGCAGCTGCTGAGCCAGCAGGCCCGGCTGTTCTTTGGCTCCGTGCGGGACAACATCCTGATGGGGAACCCGCTCGCCACCGATGACGAAATTCATCAGGCGCTGGTCAACAGCGGCGCGCTGGAGTTTGTGCGCAAGCAGAAAATGGGGCTGAACACCGTCATCAACGAGGGCGGAACGGGCCTCTCCGGCGGACAGCGTCAGGCGCTGCTGCTGGCGCGTGCCCTGATCACCTCGCCAAATATCCTGCTGCTGGACGAGCCTACCGCCTGGCTGGACGAAATGAGCGAGAAGCAGTTTATTCAGCATCTTCACAAATGGCTGGGTAAACGCCGGACGCTGGTCGTGGCGACGCATCGCCTGCCGATTCTGGACCTGGTCGACCGCATCATCGTGCTGGAAAACGGCAAGGTGGTGATGGACGGACCGCGCGACGCTATCCTGCACCAGCACGGTATGGCACCGCAAAAAGCAGCACAGCGCACCGTGACCATGAAGCCGGCGGCGGTTGTCGAGGAGGGCGCGGCATGAATGATTTGTCTCGTTTCAATAGCCGGCTGAAGGAGCCTCGCCTGCCGCGCTCTACCCTGGTGGCATGGTCGCTGTTTGCCCTGCTGGCGGTGTTTATCGCCTGGGCAAGCCTGTTCCATCTGGATGAGGTGACCACCGGCAGCGGTAAGGTGATACCGTCTTCGCATGAGCAGGTCATTCAGTCCCTGGAAGGCGGCATTATCCACAGCCTGATGGTGCGCGAAGGCGACATTGTGGAACGCGGCCAGCAGCTCGCGCAGCTTGACCGGACGAAAACCGAGTCGAGCGTGCTGGAGAGCGAGTCTCGTCTGAATGCGGCGCTGGCAACGGCGGCGCGCCTGAAGGCCGAGGTGAACGACACGGAACTCGCGTTTCCGGAAGAGCTGGATGACGACGTTGAGCTGGTCAAACAGGAAACGGCGCTCTACCAGTCCCGTCGTGAAAGCCTCGAAAAAGGACTGGCCGGTTTGCGTCAGGGGGCCGAGCTGGTGCAGCGCGAACTGTCGTTGACCCGTCCGCTGGTGACCCAGGGAGCGGCCAGCAAGGTGGAGGTGCTGCGTCTTGAGCGTCAGAAAAATGAGCTTGAGAACAAAATCACCGAGATGAAAAACCAGTATTACGTTCGCGCCCGTGAAGAGCTGGCGAAAGCCAATGCGGAGATTGAAGCCCAGCGTTCGGTGATGAAGGGCCGGGAAGACTCTCTGACCCGGCTGACCTTCAATGCCCCGGTTCGCGGGATCGTGAAGGATATCGACGTTACGACCGTGGGAGGCGTCATCCCGCCGAACGGCAAGCTGATGAGTCTGGTTCCGCTTGACGATCAGATGGTGATTGAAGCGAAAATTTCGCCGCGCGATGTGGCGTTTATCCATCCCGGACAGAAGGCGCTGGTAAAAGTGACGGCTTATGACTACTCCATTTACGGCGGGCTGGAAGGGGAAGTGACCATGATTTCGCCGGACACCCTGCAGGATGAGGTGAAAAGAGATGTTTATTACTATCGCGTCTATATCCGTACCGACAGTAACCATCTGACCAATAAGCAAGGTCAGGAATTCCCGGTCTTTCCGGGCATGATAGCTACCGTAGACATCAAAACCGGCAGCAAAACCATTCTGGATTATCTGTTGAAACCGCTGAACAAGGCAAAAGAGGCGCTGCGGGAACGATAGGTTAAGGGCGTTCGGAACACCGAACGCCTGGTGAATTATACGGTTGACGTCATGTTTTGAGCGTGGCGTCGCTCTTTAGGTACGACGTTGATGTAATGGGTAACATACGCAAAATATAATCCGGCATAATTTTCGACAAGTTCGAAAAACGCCGGGTATATCGACATTCGACCATCACCACGATCTTTAAGATAACCCGCCTCTTGTGCCGATTTAATAATTCGGTTGACGTGAATGCGCGAAACAAAAAATTCTTTTGCTAGCGTGCTTGCTGAGTATTCAATGACGGCACCATGGGCAGATTTGTTTTTCATGGCCTGCAGGTAAAGATAAAGCATAATCATACGCCCGCCATCTTTATCGATAAATAATCCCACTTCTGGCAGCACCTTTCGGAACGTTAATCCCCGAAAAAGATATTCAGCCGCACGGCGAAAAAAGTTGTTTCTCAAAATATCATTATCCAGCAGGTTAACATTAATGTTAAATGCTGGGTAAAGAATGCTGACGGGCAAAAAAGCACCGGACATATAACGCTTAAGTTCATTGAGACCTTTTTCAGTTGGCGCGATTCTCGTCTTACGCCGGTCTTCCGTGCAGCGCCAGGTTCTGATGCGCCCGGTGGTTCTGAGTATCGTAATGATCGCAATAACGCTGTTAGGGCTGGCTATCTTATAGCGAGAACATAACTCTTTAATCTCTGAAACTGACTCGGCCTGATTTCCAAAAATAAAGCAACACATGGAGAGAATAATATTGAATCGTGATTCCTGCAGCATTGTCTTGTAGAACAAAGGTTGTTTTTTGTAGATGGTGTCATTAATTGTGTAGTGCTCTAATATTGCCTCACCGAATCGCGGATTGCTCTTTATAACATCCCTTCGATGTAGCAAGGCCCTGGATGAGATATGATTATCCATAGCATTTTTCTCGTATTTGAATGAACCGATAGATGAAGTATCCAGTCTTCTTTTTCGGAATTTTCATTATACCCTGAGAATGAGATGTTTGTCGGGGTTATTTGAAAAGAAAAGTATATTTAAACCGCGGTGATTAACGCAAAGATGTTCCGGTGAGTTCAGCTGATAATTGTTTCGTACCCTGTGGCTGTATTGTAAAATTAATGATTATAAAAGGTGCGGTAAATTTTACGTATTCACAAATGGAAAAGGTGCGTTAGTGCCCAGGAGCAGTTTATGACCCACAAAATTTCTCACAGAAATGGGGCGTGCGATGAACAAAAATTTGTCATTTCAGCCTGCGGTTTTACGTTCCAGGGATATCGTCTGATCCTAAGCCAGTACGAAATAGAGGCTTCGCATCTGCACTTTGAGGGGGATGAGATATCCGAGCGGGATATGGAAAATATCCTTATAAATCAAAATGCTCATATCGTTGTCTTTCTTGGTAAGGGGGTCGTGAATCTCCTGGAAAGCCTGAAGCGTCTGGCATCCGTGCTCAATACACTTCCCGTTATTAGACGCGTCACCCTGTATGGTGACATACCGGATGGCTGGCTGTATCGCACCCTGGGCAGTCTTTTAAATAATAGTTATCAGTTATCATTGATTCGTATAGCCCGCGTTTCAGATATTATAACCTTTATTCATACGCACCATAATGTATTTAAGGACCGTTCGTACTTATTACGCGATCGTTACCGGGATAACTCTTCCCAGGAAAACGTAAAGTGGCTAACAAAAAGAGAGATTGATGTTTTATTAAATTTCTATCGCGGTATGTCAGTAAAAGAAATGTGCGAAAGAATGGGGTTGTCGAATAAAACGGTTTATACCCATCGGAAGGAGGGTGTGCTCAAATTAAACTTAATTAAGCGATGGCTACACGATCCGCATAATTTAAAAGCGGAAGGGCGAATTAAACATCAGCGCCAGAAAACAGAATTCACGGATAAGGAAACAGAAATATTTAATGCGCTACTTAAAAGAGAGATCTTCCCTGCCTATCAGATTATTACCGATCGTGACAAAAAGGGCGTAGGTTTTGAAATACTTATTCGCTGGAATAAAAATGGTAAAATTGTCAAGCCAGCCAGTTTTCTCACGGATATCTCAAATCATGAGATATGGTTAAAAATAACAGCGTTAGTCATCCATGCCGCCGTTTCGGGTATTAATAAGTATAACGGGAAATATTATTTTTCTGTGAACATCCCGCCTCGCCTGGCTTCCGGAAATGCATTGCCTGATATGGCACGCAAAGCCATCGATATGCTGCTCAAACCGCAGTGGGCCGAAAAGCTGGTCTTTGAATTTGCAGAGGATATTGACGTAACGAAGGACAAAAGGATCCCTGAAACCATGCGGCATTTACGTAATACAGGGTGTCGATTGTATCTGGATGACTGCTTCTCAAATCATCAAACCATGTTCCCGGTGCGCCAGGTGCATTTTGATGGACTTAAGCTGGATCGGGACATCGTTGAGCATTTTGTGGCAAACGACAATGACTATAACCTGATTAAAGCGATACAGCTTTATAGCGATATGACCGGAACGGACTGTATTGCCGAGGGGGTTGATAGTGAAGAAAAGTTTGAAAAATTAGTCGCACTGGGCGTCAAGAATTTTCAGGGGTATTATTTATCACGGGCCGTGAAAGAGGAAGAGTTAGACCGTATGATAAGATTGTTTAGTTAGGTAAAAATAAAGCCCCGAAGGGGCTTTTGTTATTTTCGACCCAGCAACAGACCGAGAACAATACCGACAGCACCCGCGGCGACGAGGCCGGTGAGGGGATTATTTCTGACCGCTTCTGTTACATCGGAAACGGCATCGCTGGCCTGCGCGGCATATTTTTTAGCTGCACCTTTTACCTGATGCTTCGGTGAATCAACGAATTCACCAAACTGCTGCTGCGCTGAGCCTGCGAGTTCATCAAATTTATTTTTTGCTTTATCTTCAGCAAACTGGGTGTTTTTATCAGTACCGAAATCAGACATTTTTGCCTCCTTTTGTTGATAATTAAAGGATAGCCGCTCTTTGTGGATACGGGAGACGCAAGGCTAAATTCGGCACCTGAAAGGGCGGTTTTCGGATATATCTCTATATCCGGAACCCGTTATTTCTCATTGTCATCCTGACCGTAAAACAGTTTCCCGATGCGGATCAGCGGGCGGCCCTGTGACTTACGGTGCAGGTTACTGTCTCTGAGCGAATAAACGCAGCCGCAGTATTCCTGCTGGTAAAACTGTTCCCGCTTGCTGATCTCAATCATGCGTGAAGAGCCGCCCTGTTTGCGCCAGTTATAGTCCCAGTAAACCATACCCGGATAGCGCGCGGCCGCACGCTGGCCGCAGTCGTTTATCTGCTGCATGTTCTTCCAGCGGGAGATCCCGAGCGAGCTGCTGATGACGCTGAATCCATTCTCTGCCGCATAGAGCGCCGTACGCTCGAAACGCATATCGAAGCACATGGTGCAGCGGACGCCGCGCTCGGGTTCCCATTCCATGCCTTTCGCGCGTTCAAACCAGTTATCGGTGTCGTAATCGGCATCAACAAACGGCACGCCGTGTTTTTCCGCAAAGCGTATATTCTCCTCTTTACGAATGAGGTATTCCTTTTGCGGATGGATATTGGGGTTATAGAAGAAAATGGTGTACTCAATGCCCGACGCCTGGATGGCCTCCATCACTTCACCCGAGCAGGGGGCGCAGCAGGAGTGCAGCAGCAGTTTGTCAGCGCCGTTTGGCAAGGTGAGTTGAGGGCGGATAAAAGGGGCTATCGTCATGGCGTTCTGCACTATGTTTATGAAATTTATGGAAGGGTAGCATAAATTCAGAATCTGTTGAGACGGGATCGACGCAGGAAAGAGCGATCCCGCGGGGCGGGATCTTCTCGGGTATGACGTGCCGCTATTCGGCAAATTTGAGCAACGCTTCTCCGTCAAGACGGTATCGCACCCATTCGGACTGCGGCAGCGCGCCAATGCTCAGATAAAAATCGATGGCGGGCTGGTTCCAGTCCAGCACGCTCCATTCAAGGCGGCCACACTGTCGTTTTACCGCGAGCTGACCGATATGTTTCAGCAGCGCTCTTCCCGCGCCTTTACCGCGATATTCCGGGGAAACGTAAAGGTCTTCCATATAAATCCCGTTGCGGCCAAGCCAGGTTGAATAGCTGGTGAAGAACACGGCATAGCCGGCGATCTTGCCTTCATACTCCGCGATCAACGCTTCGGTTTTTGTACCTGCGCCAAAGAGCGTTTCCCGGATCTCCTCCGGCGTGGTAACCACTTCTTCCGGGGCTTTTTCATACACCGCCAGCTCGTAAATCATGGCGTAAATGGCCGCCGCATCTTCGGGGCGTGCCTGACGAAGGGTGATGCTCATTGTTTTTCCTGCTTTTTAGCGTGTGTCCTGATTGATGGCGTTAAGCATACGGAGTATTGTCCGAAGAATTAAGTGCAATGAAATCAACATATGATGAATATTATGCATCCGGTCCTGAGACGGCTTGATTTAAACCTGCTGCCCGTTTTCGACGCGATCTACCGCCACCGTTCCGTTCGGCTGGCCGCTGACGAGCTGGCGATGAGCACATCCGCGCTCAGCCATGCGCTGTCGCGCCTGCGTGCCACCCTGAATGACCCGCTTTTTTTCCGCGAAGGGCATCGTATGTCTCCCAGCGTTTATGCCTCTCAGCTCGCACCTTCGATTGCTTCCGCACTCTCGTTCCTTAATCATGAACTGACCCCGCAGCCGGAGTTTGATGCGGCCAGCAGTACGGAGAGCCTGCAGATTGCGATAACGGACTTTACCGCGCTTTGCATTTTTCCGGCTCTGATGCACAGGCTGCAGCTTACTGCCCCGGGGTTACGCTTTGAATTGCGCTATCTGCCGCACAGTCCGGCGCTGACGGAACTGCTGGCGGGCGAGGTGGATCTGGCGCTGGGCTTCAGCACTCAGGATGATATCCGACACCCGGAACTGGAAGAGATCGACTGGTTTGAAGATGAGTATGTGGTCATCAGCAACGCGCGGCGGATGCGTCTGACGCTGGAGGATTATCTCGCGGCCCGACATCTGGTGGTGACCCCATGGAATGAGAAGCAGGGCGTTCTTGACGTACGGCTTGAGCAGTTAGGCTATACCCGGCAAATCGCGATCAAAACGCCGTCAATGCTCAGCGCACCGTTTATCGTAGCGGAAAGCGACCTGCTAATGGCGATCCCTCGTTACGCCGCTGAGAAGCTGGTTGCGGCAGCAGACCTGAGGATTTTTGCTTTACCGTTTTCGATACGCACGTTTGAAGTGAAAATTTACTCGCATAAGCGCAGCGGCCAGCGGGGCGCGACCCGCTGGCTGAAGGAGGAACTGCAGACGCTGGCGCAGGCTGTCAGGGGACGGTAGGCTATTTGTTAGCGGTCAGCCCAGCCCGCGCTTTAATATAGAGCAGAGCGAGTCTGTCCATAGAAGCTTAGGTCCTGAAGATTTTATTCATCCAGTAACGGTTTTCGATTATCTTTCGCTGGCTCTGGCTTGAGTTTTTCAACGGGAATACTGCACATGCTTTCCGCTATTATCCCAAAAAGAGAGTCTTTCGGGTAACTTTCCCATTGTCCCACATCCTGTGTCACATGTACGACATCGCCTTCCGCGAACGGTTTCGAAAAATAGGTTCGTGCCATAATAGCACGCTGGTTTTTGTCGCAGTTAATCACGTCGATTGCCCGGGAGCTCGCTATGTAGACGGGAGGATTTTTTATAATGAGTGTTTTCTCGGCGTAGTTATTGATGAAATAAAAGCGGCGCAAGTGGCCGTTACCCTGATAAGTTGAAATCACCCGAAAATCGATATACGAAGCAATTCTTTTATCTTCAAGGATTTTTATGACGCCTGCCGGTGGCTTAGGGGTAGACTGGGGCTGGGGTTTACTTGTCCCGGTACAACCTGTCAGCATAAGTAATACCAGCCATGTTAGCTTTTTCATTTCACATCCCCTGCGGATAAATCAGGTCGTAATGTCGTCAGCATGTCAGGCGTTACATTTCCCTGAACGGTACAGAGCAATAATGTCCCGTCTTTACCTTTGCTGAGCATTAACAGCTTTTCGGTACTTTCTTTTGCCGGAGCAATACCTGACACCGCCTGCGCGTTGTCTTCCCAGTCACTGTTTGGGTTGATTTTAATCATTGTCTGAGAAACATAATCATCTCCCGCCTTTTTCCAGGATAAATGATCAAGTCTGGACATTACTTCTTCTTGCGACTCTTTGAAAATGAGTCCCCAGTAATAGTACTTACCGTAATTGATTTCATCGAGATTGCTGGTTTGCAGGTAATATCCCGATACCGTCAGATTTAATTCATGCAGCGGTTGAGCAAACCAGATGGTGCGATTGCCGTCTTCAGGGGCTTTGAACCAGGCCTGCGAATGCTTGTTGAGCGTTAAGGGGGCTACGCGGCTGAGTTTGGCTCGCTGATGATAAATCTCGTTGAAAAAGGTTGAGTCGCAGCGGGTTAACGTTTGTGTCAACGTGCTGGCGTGAACCGCGGGTGTGGCTACAGCCATACCTGCTATGAGCCCAATGGAGGAGATGTGTTTACGCATGTAATATCCCTATATTAAAAAAAGACCCTATTTTTATCGGCTTATCAGGATGAGACTTTACGCTTTTTTATTTTGCTTCGTTATCAGGCGTATTGAATACCTAACCTACAGTCAGTTAACCCTGCTCATCGAGCATCTGGCGATGGGTTATTGCCTTCGTTTAAAACCCTGCGAAGTTTTAGTATCCATGAAAGAAGTAGCGAATCTTCAGGCCGATAAACTTCAGTACAGGCCAGACATAATGCTGAATTACATATAAGACAGGTGGCACAACCAATGTCGCACCAGTTGCGCAGATTGCGTATACCGCCGAATCCTTTGCAATTAACCCATAGTTTAGGTTAAGTGTTTCAAGATTAATTGCCTTGGCTGTATTCGAACCTACAAATCCAGAACTAAAAACGACCAGGAACACATAAAGTGATGCTGTTATGAGTTTTAAAATTAGCCAAAAAAATTTCACAATAATCACCTGCTGATTGATGCCACCATTTAACACAAAAACGTCCAGCTTAGCGAGTTTATGGTTTGGGTTGTTCTGAATAGTATTCAGATCATGACACCTCATCATCTTCCAGGAATGTCGCCGGGTATTTAATTCAGGCAGCAGAAAATCACTTTCAGATACCTCGTCACTATTTATCTGATGTCACGAATAGGGCAGAGAGAAAAGAATTGCGTAACGAAACTTTTTACATGTTAAGTAACTGGCTGATAAACGTAGAAAACATAAGGTTTACATAAAGCACCTTTAAAAGATACAATACCCCCCTATAGTATCAGGAGGGCGTATGCCGCATTCACCCGAAGATAAAAAACGTATTCTTACCCGCGTCCGGCGCATTCGGGGCCAGGTAGATGCCCTTGAACGCGCGCTGGAGTCGGGCGATCCCTGTCTGGCCATCCTGCAGCAAATTGCCGCCGTGCGCGGGGCTGCCAATGGCCTGATGGGCGAAATGGTTGAGATTCACCTCAAAGATGAGCTGGTAGCGGGGGAAACCACGCCGGATCAGCGTGCCGTACGCATGGCGGAAGTCGGCCATTTACTGCGCTCTTATCTAAAATAAATCCACATACCTGACAAGAAGGGAAGACATATGAAATCTCGCGCTGCAGTTGCATTTGGCCCTGGCCAGCCGCTCAAAATCGTTGAAATTGACGTGGCACCGCCAAAGAAAGGGGAAGTGCTGATCAAAATTACCCATACCGGCGTATGTCATACCGATGCGTTTACGCTTTCGGGCGACGACCCGGAAGGCGTTTTCCCGGCGGTACTCGGCCATGAAGGCGGCGGGATTGTGGTGGAAGTGGGCGAGGGCGTGACCAGCCTGAAGCCAGGGGATCATGTGATCCCGCTGTACACCGCGGAATGCGGCGAGTGTAAGTTCTGTAAATCCGGCAAAACTAACCTCTGCCAGGCGGTGCGCGCCACTCAGGGGAAAGGGCTGATGCCGGACGGTACTACCCGTTTCTCGTATAACGGCGAGCCGGTTTATCACTACATGGGCACCAGCACCTTCAGCGAATACACCGTTTGCGCGGAGATCTCGCTGGCGAAGGTGAACCCGCAGGCGCCGCTGGATAAAGTCTGCCTGCTGGGCTGCGGCGTAACCACCGGCATCGGCGCGGTGCACAACACGGCAAAAGTTAAAGAGGGCGATACCGTGGCGGTGTTCGGTCTCGGCGGCATTGGTCTGGCGGTGATCCAGGGCGCGGTGCAGGCGAAAGCCGGTCGTATCATCGCGGTCGACACCAACCCGGAGAAATTCAGGCTGGCGGGTGAAATGGGCGCGACCGATTTCGTGAACCCGAAAGATCACGAGAAGCCGATTCAGGACGTCATCGTTGAGATGACCGACGGCGGCGTGGACTTCAGCTTCGAGTGTATCGGCAACGTCAACGTGATGCGTTCCGCGCTGGAGTGCTGCCACAAAGGCTGGGGCGAGAGCATCATTATTGGCGTGGCCGGAGCAGGCCAGGAGATTAAAACCCGTCCATTCCAGCTGGTCACCGGGCGCGTATGGCGCGGTTCCGCGTTTGGCGGCGTGAAGGGGCGTACCCAGCTTCCGGGTATGGTTGAAGATGCTATGGTCGGCAAGATTCAACTCGATCCGTTCATTACCCACCGCTTACCGCTGGAGCAGATTAACGAGGCGTTCGATTTGATGCACGAAGGAAAATCCATCCGTACCGTTATCCATTTCAGCGACAAGTAACTCTTCTGCCAGCGGTTTTTCGCCGCTGGCATTTCTTTAATAATCTTCTCTAAAGTGTGACCAGTGCGGCGTTTTTAGCCGTAATCTAAATCTCTGCCGTGCCGATGACTATTTAACAGGCGTGTTTTTACGCATCTTACCTACAAGAGAGTCGACGGTCATGGACAACACTACTTCGATGCTGGCGCAGCGCAAGCTGGGCTTCTTGCATCACATCAGGCTGGTTCCGCTGTTTTCCTCCATTCTCGGTGGCATTATTCTTCTGTTTGCCTTGAGCTCGGGTCTGGCAGGGTATTTCCTGCTGCAGGCCGATAACGATCAGCAGGATGTCACATCCGAAATTCAGGTGCGTATGGGGCTGTCGAACAGCTCAAACCATCTGCGAACCGCGCGTATTAATCTGATCCACGCCGGTGCGGCTAGCCGAATCGCGGAGATGGATGCGATGAAGCAGAACATCAGCGAGGCGGAAACACGCATTAAGCAGTCTCAGGATAGCTTTACCGCCTACATGAATCGCGCCGTGCGTACCGCCGAGGGCGCAGCGCTGGATGCGGAGCTTAAGACCCGGTATGACGCCTATATCGCGGGCATGCAGCCGATGGTGAAATTCGCCAAAAACGGCATGTTCGAGGCGATTATCAACCATGAAAACGAAACGGCGCGCCCGCTGGACGACGCTTACAACGCCGTACTGCTGAAGGCAATTAAAATCCGTACCGACCGTGCCAATGCGCTAACGGCGCAGGCTCACAGCCGCACGCAGCTGGGCCTGATGTTTATGGTGGGCGCGTTTGCGCTGGCGCTGGTGCTGACGGCGATGACCTTTGTCGTGCTGCGCCGCACGGTAATCAATCCGCTGCAGCGTGCAGCGAAACGTATCGAGAATATCGCTAAGGGCGACCTGACGATGCCGGACGACGTGGCCGGGCGCAGCGAGATTGGCCGCCTGACGCGCGATCTGCAAACCATGCAGCACTCGCTTGAAAACACCGTAGGCACTGTTCGTCAGGGGGCGGAGGAGATCTACCGCGGCACCAGCGAGATTTCAGCCGGTAACACCGACCTCTCTTCCCGCACCGAGCAGCAGGCTGCCGCCATCGAGCAAACCGCCGCCAGCATGGAACAGCTCACCGCGACGGTGAAGCAGAACGCCGATAACGCCCATCACGCCAGCAAGCTGGCGGAAGATGCCTCCGGTAAGGCCAGTCGCGGCGGTCAGATGGTTTCCGGCGTGGTGAAAACCATGGGCAATATCTCCAGCAGCTCGAAGAAGATCTCTGAAATCACCGCCGTGATTAACAGCATTGCCTTCCAGACCAATATCCTGGCGCTTAACGCGGCGGTAGAAGCGGCGCGGGCGGGCGAGCAGGGGCGCGGATTTGCCGTGGTGGCAAGTGAAGTGCGCACCCTGGCAAGCCGCAGTGCGAATGCCGCAAAAGAGATCGAAAGCCTGATCAACGAATCGGTATCGCTGATCGACCAGGGTTCCGGCGAGGTTGTCGCCGCCGGTAACACCATGAATGAAATCGTCGAAGCGGTTAAACGCGTGACCGACATCATGCTGGAGATTGCCGCAGCGTCCGATGAGCAGAGCCGCGGTATCGTGCAGGTGAGCCAGGCGATTTCCGAGATGGATAAAGTGACCCAGCAGAACGCCTCGCTGGTGGAGGAAGCCTCCGCGGCGGCGGCGTCTCTGGAAGAACAGGGCGCGCGTCTGACCGAGGCGGTCGGCGCGTTTCGGTTGAGCAGCAAGACACAGGGGCGTACTCAACCGCAGAACTCCGCAGCGGTAAAACCGGCTGCACTACGTCCGGCGGTTGCAGATAGCGGGGACAACTGGGAGACGTTCTGAGTCGACAGCCGTGTCGGGTGGCGCTTCGCTTACCCGACCTACAAAAACTGACCTACAAAAAAGGGACCTTTCGGTCCCTTTTTCACATCTTATTTCTCATCGGGTAATGCGTACGCGATAACGTAATCACCGCGATCCGGCGACTGGCGGGCGCCACCGGCGTTAATGATGATGTACTGCTTACCGGTTTTCGGCGACACGTAGGTCATCGGTCCGGACTGGCTGCCGACAGGCAGACGGTCTTTCCAGATCTCTTTCCCGGTGGCGGTATCAAACGCGCGCAGGTAGAAATCCTGGGTGCCGGCGAAGAACAGCAGGCCGGACTGGGTAGAGAGCGACGCGCCCAGGGTCGGCATGCCGATTGGGATTGGCATGTGCATGCGAATGCCCAGCGGGCCGGTATCTTCCACCGTGCCGACAGGGACCTGCCACACCAGCTTGCCGGTTTTCAGGTCAACGGCTGACATGGTGCCAAACGGCGGCTTCTGGCACGGAATACCCAGCGGTGACAGGAAGCGTTCGCGCATCGCGCCGAACGGCGTGCCGTCCATTGGGACAATCCCCATCTCGATGCCGCTGGCATTTTTCGCCACGTTCGCGCGCGGCACCATATAGTTTGCCAGGCCCAGGCGCATATCGTTGACGAACATCAGGCTGTTGTTCGGGTCAACGGAGACGCTGCCCCAGTTCATCCCGCCGAGTGAGCCAGGGAACTGCAGGGAACGGTCGAGACCCGGTGGGGTGAAGACGCCCTGATGACGCATCTCTTTAAACTGAATGCGGCACAGCAGCAGGTCGACAGGCGTCGCGCCCCACATGTCGGATTCGGTCAGCGTCTGGTTGCCAATCATCGGCATGCCGACGGAGTACGGCTGGGTCGGGGAATAGCGTTCACCTTCAACATTACCAGCCGGAACGGGACGTTCCTCTACCTTCGCGACCGGCTTACCGGTTTCGCGGTTAAGCATGAAGATCATGCCCTGCTTGCTGGTCTGCACCAGCACAGGCGTGGTGCCGCCCTTACCGTCAGGCAGGTCGTACAGCAGCGGCTGGGAAGGCAGGTCAAAGTCCCACAGGTCGTGGTGGGTGGTCTGGAAATGCCAGCGGACCTGGCCGGTGGCCGCGTCGACGGCGACGATGGAGGAACTGTACTTATCGTCCAGCGCGGTACGCTCTCCCGCCCAGAAGTCCGGGGTGGCGTTGCCGGTTGGCAGGTAGATCAGGTTCAGCCTGGCGTCGTAAGACATCGCTGACCAGACGTTCGGCGTACCGCGGGTGTAGGTCTGGCCTTCCGGCGGCAGGCCGGTCAGGTTCGGATTACCCGGATCCCACGCCCAGGCCAGCTTACCGGTGTGAACGTCGTAGGCGCGCACCACGCCCGGCGGCTCGCCGGTTGAGTAGTTATCCGCGACGCGACCGCCGACGACGACAACGTTCCCGGCAACCAGCGGCGTGGAGGTTTGCTGATAATATCCGGGCTTAATCTCACCCATGCCGACGCTCAGGTCCACGGTGCCATGGTCGCCGAAGTCGTCGCAGACCTTGCCGGTATCCGCGTTGATCGCAATCAGACGGGCATCGGTAGTGGGCAGGAACAGGCGGCGAGGGCATGCCGCAGGCTGCGTTTCTGCCTGTGACGTTGTCACGCTGGAGTGGTCTTCAAAATAGCCCAGACCGCGACAGCGCTGCCAGTTAGGGGCCGTGGCTTTGGAATCGTAGCGCCATTTTTCTTTACCGGAATCCACGTCCAGCGCCACAACTTTACTGTATGGGGTACAGACGTACAGCGTGTCGCCAATCTGCAGAGGGGTGTTCTGATCTTCCGCACCCGAGCCGTTGCTCTGCGGAATATCGCCGGTGTGCGCAACCCACGCGACTTTCAGATCGCGGACGTTTTGCTTGTTGATCTGGTCCAGCGCGGCGAAACGGTCGCCGTGGGTGGTATTGCCCCAGTGCTCCCAGTTCTTTTGCTGCTCGCCAGGGGCGACGGGTTTCACCGGAACGGGCTCGTTGGCAGCCACGAGGGTCTGAGGCTTAAACATCCAGCCCAGGCTGGCCAGCATGGCCACCGCGAGCAGGGCCGCGACGCCAAAGGCGGGCGTCTTGTTCGGTGCAGCGTAGTTTGCCGTGCGCAGGAAGGGCCAGACGATGGCGCACAGGAACGCCAGTACGGCAAAGGTAAACAGGCGGGAGAAGAGCGGCCAGAAATCCCAACCCGCATCGCTTACCGCCCAGAATAGCGAGGCGATAAACGCGATGCCGTAAAGCACAATCCCGCTGGTGCGGTTGAGGAAAATCAGGATCGCGGCAATCACCATTACCACGCCCATTATCAGGAAGTAACTACTTCCGCCCACGGTGGCGAGCTTTAAGCCCAACCCGCCGACGGCCAGACCGATGAGCATCATCAGTCCGGCAAGAAGCCACTGCAGAATACGAGGTATCCCGCGCGGCGCGCTGCCAAATGCCATTTCTGTCTCCTTAGCTCCCCCCGCTGTGTCGGGTATGTACCAGTTGGGTAATAAATGCGGTGGGATTGATGGTTAATACCGGTGAATTCGTTTATATCAAATAATTTGCGAACCATTTGGTGAATTCGCCGCTATGATAAAACTGTTAAATTGTTTTAAGCAATTGTTAATGATTTATTCCGCATTATTTGATTAACGCACAGGTCAACCCCCTCGCCCCTGAGGGGAGAGGGTCAGGGCGAGGGGCAAAAAGGTTCTAAACCGGCATTGATTTACGGATGGCGCTCAGCAGCGTCTGCGCACCCGTTGAGAGTGGGGTGTCGACGCGGGTCAATATGCCGATAGGTTCACCGGGGCCAGGGGAGGTAATCGGCAGCGCGATCAGCGTTGCCTGGCGTAAATCATCTTTTACCGCCCCGGAAGGGACGAACCAGACGTAGTCATAATCCAGCGTAAGCTGGCGTGAAAGCGAGGCTGACAGCGTTTCGATACACCCTGAGGGCAGCGTACACCCCTGCATTTGCAGCAAGGTTTCGGCGGTCTGGCGCGGGACGGTCCCTTTCGGGCACACCACCACCGGCCACTCCATGACGCGGCTTAACGTCACCGTGTCCTGCAGCAGCGGGTGATCGGGACGAACCACCAGCTTCAGGGACTCCAGGAACAGCAGTTCGTAATTGAGACCCCCCATCAGTTCAGGGTCGGACATGCGGCCGATACCGATATCCAGCTCGCCCGATTTCAGCCCCGCGAGCAGCATGGTGTTATTCATGGTGGCAACCTGAATCGTGGTATGCCGTTGCTGCTTGTGGAACTGGCCAATCACCGGCGGAAGAATGCCGAGCGCGGCGGTGGGCAGGGCCCCGACGCGGACGACCTCGCTGGTGTGTTCTTCTTTTCGGTGCAGGGACTGGCCTGCGGTATTGAGCGCATCCAGCACCTTAACGGCGTGCGTAAGGAACTGTTCGCCCACGATGGTAAGCTGCGCCCCCAGCCGACCGCGGTCAAAAAGACGGGCGCCGGTCAGCTGTTCAAGCTCGTTGAGGGTTTTTGAGAGCGCAGGCTGGCTCAGGTTAAGAGTTTCAGCCGCACGCCCCAGCGTTCCCTGTTGAGCGACGGCCACAAATGTATGCAAATGGCGCAAGCGTATGCGCTGACTGAACAGACCATTTTTTTCCATAGGCGATGTTAAAAACAGAGCGATGCGGGTGACAAGTTAAGTTATTTAATTTTGATAACCTGATAGCAAAATATTTTTAACATTTGATCTGTTTGAGTTACAACATGTTTTTCGGCGGGGAATAAGAGCGAACGTCCTTGTTCATTTATTGCTCATTGCTGAGGGGAAAGGGTTAAGCGGTTAGATTACGCCGTCACCGCCGTCAGAACACCACACCTGGCCGGACGTAAACGAACATTCATCCGAGGCCAGCGTGACGTACAGCGGGGCGATCTCGACGGGCTGACCCGGACGTCCCAGCGGCGTATCGCCGCCAAACTCCTTCACTTTTTCCATCGGCTGGCCGCCGCTGGACTGCAGCACCGTCCAGTATGGGCCGGGAGCGACCGCGTTGACGCGAATGCCTTTCGGACCCAGCTGCTTGGCTAAGGATTTGGTAAATACCGCCAGACAGGCTTTGGTCTGGGCGTAGTCCAGCAGCACTGGGCTTGGCTTCACGGCCTGAACGGAGGAGGTATTAATGATAACGGACGAGGCCTTCAGGTGCCGCAGCGCCGCCTTCGTGATCCAGAAAGGGGCATATACGTTGGTTTTAAACGTCGCGTCAAAATCTTCGGTAGTCAGCTCTTCAAGGGATTCACGGAACTGCTGGCGACCGGCGTTGTTGACCAGAATATCCAGCCCGCCCAGCTTCGAGACGGCTTCTTCGACCAGGTTCTGGCAGAAGGTTTCGTCCCGAACGTCCCCCGGCAGCGCGACGGCGTTCCGGCCTTCGGCTTTGATCAGGTCGATGACCTGCGCGGCGTCTTTTTCCTCTTCAGGCAGATAGTTAATCGCCACGTCAGCACCTTCACGGGCATAGGCGATGGCCACTGCGCGACCGATACCCGAGTCACCGCCGGTGATCAGCGCTTTTTTACCGGCCAGGCGGCCATGCCCTTTGTAGCTGGTTTCCCCGTGGTCGGGTACAGGCTGCATTTCGGATGCCAGTCCCGGTGGCGTTTGTGGCTGTTCCGGGAACGGGGGCTGCGGATAAGCGTTCGTACGTTGTTGGGTATCACTCATAGCTGACTCCTTAAGCCAAGGGGTGAGATTTGATGGATAACTGCAGCGTTAACGCTTCGCTGAATTATTTCTGCAAACGATCGACGCGGACGACGGCAGGAGATGATTTTTTATCAAGCGAACCGTTGATGCTGATCATCTGGTCGGGTTTTACCGTTCTGCCATCGAAGACTGCCTGGGGAATAATAACGTCGATTTTTCCGGTTTTATCCTGAAATACAAACTTATCGCCGCTACCGTCAATAAGATTACCGCGCAGTGAAATGGTCGCACCGTCGTGCAGTTGTTTTGCCTGATCGATGGTCATAATACGCGCGTCATCGGTTCCGCGATATCCGCTATCCAGCGCATGGGGTGGCGGCGGAGCTTCACCTTTTTGTAACCCGCCGTTATTATCTGCGAAGGCGGCCGGAACCAGAAATATCATAAAAGCGGAAATAAGCGATAATTTCATCGGATATCCTTCATTTTGGGTGTCTTGACTTATTAAGTATTGTTGCTATTTCTTTATGTGGCAAATGTGATAAGTCCTAAAAACATTCGCGTGAGAAATCAAACTTATCGGATAATAAGCGAAACGGTGACGATGACCATGAAGCGTGAAAATGAAAAGTTGCCCGGGATAGATGAGAGTTTTCGCTTGCTGACGTTTGAATACGCGTTTCGTCAGGTGGGTTTTATTGTTCTGCTGGCTATTATCATCGCGGCTATCGCCGGTCTGTTTTCAAGCGGGTGGGTCAGCGATACGGTCAAAACCAATTCCGCAAAATCACTGACCATAAGCTATGAACGGTTCGGCCGACGGGAGACGGAGACGCGAATGGAGCTGGCGTTCCCGGTGCAATCAGAGGGTAAGTATGTTCTCAGTATGGCCAGCGAGAGCAACGATGTTTACGAGCCTGGCAGCGTCTGGCCGCAGCCTGACAGCATGTTCAGCCGGGGCAAGACCCTCTATTTTGTCTATAACAACCTGAAAAAGTCAGACCGCTTCGCGGTGTTATTCTTCACCACGCCTTCGAGAGCCGGTAAATGGAACACAACCATCCGTATTAACAGCGAGCCGGAGATAACCTTCTGGCAATTTATTTACCCCTAGGAGGCTGATATGGATATGGTCTTTCGTGCGCTGGCGATTTATCTGTTCCTCGTGGTGGTTTTTAAAGTGGCCGGGCGGCGTGCGCTGCTGCAGATGACCAGCTTCGATCTCATTCTGCTCCTGATAATTAGTGAAGCTACTCAGCAGGCGCTTCTCGGGCAAGATTTTTCCGTCACCGGTGCGATGATTACGATTACCACCCTGGTGGTAGTGGATATTATTTTTGGCCTTATGAAGAAGTATTTTTCCCCGGTGGAGAATATTCTGGACGGCACTCCAGTGATTCTTGTGGAAAACGGCGTACCCCTGGCTGATAAACTCAAAAAGGTCGATGTCTCTTGCGATGATATTCTGGTGTCAGCGCGTCAAAATAATGGTATTAACGAAATAAGCCAAATTAAATATGCCATACTGGAGCGCAATGGACATATTTCAATCATTCCATTCGAGAAATAAGAGGCGCAAAGATGAGCAATCTTTTTCACGACAACAATTATACCGTGGGTGAACTGACGAAAAAACTGGCGAGCAAATTAACCGATCTCGGGCTTCGCTTAACCACGGCGGAATCCTGTACCGGCGGAAAGCTATCGGTAGCACTTTGTGCCGAAGAGAACACGGCCGATTTTTATGATGTTGGCCTGGTCGTATTCAGCGACGAAGCCAAAGCACGGATCCTCGGCGTTCGTCCTGAGACGCTCGCGCGGTATACCGCGGTCAGTGAGCAGACGGTGACCGAGATGGCCGCCAGCATCCGCGACATCGCCCAGGCTGATATCAGTATCGCCATCAGCGGCTATGCTGGCCCGGAAGGGGGCGACGATGGCACGGCGGCGGGGACGGTCTGCTTTGCGTGGAACATCCAGGGCGAGACGCAAACCCGCACCGTACTGTTTTCCGGAGACTGTCAGGACGTGGTGGAAAAAGCGGTGCATTTTTCGCTGGCCGAGCTGGTGACAGCATTGTCGGACGGGCATAACGGTTGAGTTCACGTGGAGGTTCTATGGCTGTCATAGTAATTACCGGTGGGACGGCGGGCGTGGGAATAGCCACGGCGCTGCACTTTGCAAAAGCAGGTTACGATGTGGGCCTCATCGCCCGCGATGAAGCAAGCCTGCACTCCACCCAGGAAGAGTTGCGCCGCTTCGGCGTAAATGCACACGCCGTGCAGGCGGACGTCGCCGACAGTCAGGCGGTGGTGGATGCGGCTAACGAGATTGAGTATCGCCTCGGCGCGATTGATGTCTGGGTGAACAACGCCATGGGGGCCGTGCTGGCGCCGTTTCGCACCCTTACGCCGGACGAGTTTCGTCGCGTGACTGAGGTGACGTACCTCGGCTACGTGAACGGCACCCGCGCGGCGCTGGAGCTTATGGTTCCGCGCGACAGGGGCGTGATTATCCAGGTAGGGTCCGCGCTGGCCTACCGTTCCATTCCCCTGCAGTCCGCCTACTGCGGGGCCAAAGCGGCGATCCGCGGGTTTACCGATGCGGTGCGTACCGAGCTGATGCATGAAAACAGCCGGGTTCAGCTTTCGATGGTGCAGATGCCGGGGCTTAACACGCCGCAGTTTGAATGGGCAAGGAACAAGTTCGCGTGGGCAATGCGCCCGGTACCGCCGGTGTTCGAGCCTGAAGTCGCCGCCAGCGCCATCTTCAGGGTGGCGCAAAAGCCGGTACGCGAGCTGTGGGTTGGCAGCAGCACCATTCAGTCGATTGTCGGGCAGTTCCTCTTTCCGGGTTTTCTGGACAGGCTGATGGTGAAGAAAGCCTGGGAAGGCCAGATGACCGACGATCTGAACGCGCCGGACCGTCGGGATTATCTCGACCAGCCGGTTAACGACCTGCACAAAATCCATGGCCGTTTCACTGATGAAGCGAAAACCCGCGCGTCGTCCGTGACCTCCGGTATGCCGGGCAAAGTGGCGTTAGGGGGGCTGGCGTTGGCGGGTATTGTGTTGACGCGTTTGCTAACCCGCCGGAAACCATAATCAGCGCAGCGCGCTGCGGTGCGTCCAGAACCAGCGATAGCCGTAGCCGCCAAGGCTGAGCTCAACGGTTTTACCGCAAACCAGCGCGTCATCGTAGCGTTTGTCCGCAAGACAGGCGGTCCAGGTGGCGTTGCGGATCCCCTTGACGGTGAACCGTACCGGCTGGTCGCTGAAGTTAACAAAGGTCAGGATGCTGCGTTCTTCGGTCTCGTAATAGATTCCCAGCACCGCGTCATTATCGATCGTGAGGAGCCGAAAGGGCGCAACGGCGATTTCGGGGAACTCCGAACGGGTATTGGCGATATCAATGATCCGGTGCAGAAGCGAGTTGCGGTGGAGGAGCGAATCGGCGACGTTGATTTTCTGATAGCGATAAGGGCCGCGGTCGATAATCGGCGCGATAAATTTTTTCGGGTCGGCAGCCGAAAAACCGCCGCCTTGCGATCCCGCCCACTGCATCGGGGTGCGCACAGCGTAGCGCTCCTCCAGATCGAGGTCATCCCCCATGCCGATCTCATCGCCGTAGCGCATCACCGGAACGCCGGGCAGGGAAAATAGCACCGCATGGCAGAACGCCAGCCGCTTCCGATCGCCATTGAGCATCGGCGCCAGGCGGCGGCGGATCCCGCGCTGATAGACGTTCATCTCCTCTTCAGGGGCGAAGGTATCGAGGACAAACTGTTTGTCTTTCTGGCTAATGCCCTCCAGATCCAGCTCGTCGTGATTGCGCAGCCAGTTGGCAAAACAGCATGAATCGGGCGGGACGATCATCTTCTTCACCGCGTTGCGCAGCGGACGGGCGCTTTTGCGGGCCAGGCTGACGTAAAAATACTTGTTGAGCCAGAAATTGAGCACCAGATTCAGGCGGTCATTATTGCCAAAGTAGTCCTGATAGGCCTCCACCTCAACGTCGACCTCACCCAGCAGGATCGCGTCCGGGTTGTGTTGCTCGATAAGACGACGCATATGCTCGAGGATCCACAGGCCCTTTTTTTCATCACCGTTTCCCGCCTGGGTGGTCAGGTGGGACGCGGCATCCAGGCGAAATCCCGACACGCCCAGCTTGAGCCAGAAGAGGATGATGTTCTCAATCTCTTTCAGCACCGCGGGCGAGGTCAGGTTCAGGTCCGGTTCGTGGCGATAGAACATGTGCCGGTAGTATTGTCCCGCCTCGTCGTCCCAGCTCCAGATGCTCTTTTCGACGCCGGGAAACATGGGGGGCGTATCGTCCTCGTCACTATCTGACCAGAGGTAGTAATCCCGGTAGGGTGACGCCGGGTTGCGGCGGGCCTGCTGGAACCAGGGATGCGCGTCGGAGGTGTGCTGGATCAGCAGCTCGATAATGACCTGCATGCCCAGCTCGCGGGCCTGTTCGATAAAGGCGATGATATCGGCCAGCTTTCCGAATCGAGGGTCCACCTGGAGATGGTCGCTGACGTCATAGCCTTCATCAAGAAAGGGCGTGAGGTAAAACGGGGTGATCCAGATAACCGTCGCCCCCATGCGGCGAATGTAGCGCAGCTTGGCCGCTATCCCGGCGATGTCCCCGCAGCCATCGCCGTTCAGGTCATAAAAGAGTGCGGTATCAATCTGGTAAATAATGGCCCGTGTATGCCAGTCCGTCATAGCGTTCCTCAGTGATAGCCTTCAGTATCCGAAACCTTGCCCCGGAACACGTAATAGCTCCAGGCGGTGTACACCAGGATCACCGGAATAATCAGTAACGTCCCGACCAGCATAAACAGCTGGCTGGCAGGCGGGGCCGCGGCCTCCCACAGAGTGATACGCGGCGGAATAATGTTCGGCCAGAGGCTGATGCCCAGCCCGCTGAACCCGAGGAAGATCAGCCCCAGCGTCAGGAGGAAAGGGCGCGCGTGGCTGGCCGGATTGCGGGTCAGGCGCCAGATCAGCACGCTGAAGATCCCGACCAGCAGCGGAACCGGCAGGAACCAGAAGAAGTTGGGCAGGGTAAACCAGCGGTCGGCGACGTACTGCCAGCCGAGCGGCGTCCAGACGCTGACTACCGCGATAACTACCATCAGGGCCAGCAGCACGTGGCGGGTCAGCTCGCGCATGCGCTGTTGCAGCGCGCCTTCGCTTTTCATAATGAGCCAGGTGGTGCCCAGCAGCGTGTAGGCGACGACCAGCCCGATGCCGCAGAACAGGTTGAAGGGGGTGAGCCAGTCCAGCGCCGAGCCGACAAAACGTCGGCCCTCCACGTCAAAGCCGTTGATCACGGCGCCCACCACCACGCCCTGGCTGAAGGTGGCGAGCAGGGAGCCGCCGGCGAAGGAGTAGTCCCAGAATTTGCGGTGTGAGGGGGTGGCTTTGAAGCGGAACTCAAAGGCGACGCCGCGAAAGATGAGGCCGATCAGCATTGCGGTCAGGGGGATCGTCAGCGCATCAATAATGACCGCGTAGGCCAGCGGAAACGCGCCGAAAAGCCCCGCACCGCCGAGCACCAGCCAGGTCTCGTTGCCGTCCCAGACGGGCGCGACGCTGTTGACCATCACATCGCGCTCTTTCGCATCGCCCACGAAGTTAAACAGCAGGCCAATCCCCAGGTCGAAGCCGTCCATAATGATATACATCAGCGTGGCAAACACGATGATGGCAAACCAAATCACCGAGATATCGACGCCCATCAGATTCTCTCCTCTTCCGGAACAGACTCCGCGGCTGACAGCGGACGGGCAGGCGTGCCCGAGGTGTTTGACGTCAGCGTATCGACGGGCTGAGGACCTTTCTTAATCAGCCGGATAAGATAAACATAGCCCACGCCAAATACGGATGAGTAGACGACGAAGAACACCAGCAGGCTAATGCTCATCTGCAGGGTGCTGTGCAGCGATACCGCGTCGATGGTGCGCAGGTAGCCATAGACGACCCACGGCTGACGGCCCACTTCGGTGGTCACCCAGCCGGCGAGCAGCGCCAGCAGCCCCGCAGGCCCCATGCTGAGGGCAAACCAGTGGAACGGACGCGAGTGGTAAAGTCGATGGCGATAGCGCAGCCAGAGGCTGACCAGACCGAGGGTAATCATCAGCAGCCCCATCCCGACCATCACGCGGAACGACCAGAAAACGATGGTCGAGTTTGGGCGATCCTCTTTCGGGAAGTCTTTCAGCGCGGGGACCTGTTTATCCAGGCTGTGCGTCAGAATCAGGCTGCCAAGCGCGGGGATCTCCAGGCCGTATTTGGTGCGCTCTTCCTCCATATCCGGCAGGCCAAACAGCAGCAGCGGGGTGGCCTCACCGGGCGGATTTTCCCAGTGACCCTCAATGGCGGCAATTTTTGCCGGCTGATGCTCAAGCGTGTTCAGGCCGTGCATATCGCCCACCACCGCCTGAATGGGCGCGACCAGCAGCGCCATCCACATCGCCATCGAAAACATGGTGCGAACGGCTGGCGTATCGTTCCCGCGCAGCAGGTGCCAGGCGCCCGACGCGCCGACAAACAGCGCGCTGCTCAGGAACGCGGCGATAGCCATATGAATAAGACGGTAAGGGAAGGAGGGGTTAAAAACGATGGCCAGCCAGTCCTGCGGGATAACCTGCCCATTTTCGATAGTGAAACCCTGCGGCGTATGCATCCAGCTGTTGGAGGCGAGGATCCAGAAGGTCGACATTAGCGTGCCGAGCGCCACCATGCAGGTCGAAAAGAAGTGCAGCCCCGGGCCGACCTTGTTCCAGCCGAACATCATAACGCCGAGGAATCCGGCCTCCAGGAAGAAGGCGGTTAACACCTCATAGGTCAGAAGCGGGCCGGTAATGCTGCCCGCGAACTGGGAGAACCCGCTCCAGTTGGTGCCAAACTGATACGCCATAACCAGCCCGGAAACGACGCCCATGCCGAAGTTAACGGCAAATATCTTTAGCCAGAAGTGGTATAGCGATCGCCAGACGTCGTTTTTGGTGCGCAGCCACATGCCTTCCAGCACCACCAGATAGCTGGCGAGGCCGATGGTGATCGCGGGAAAAAGGATATGGAACGAGACGGTAAAAGCGAACTGAATTCTGGCCAGATGAAATGCATCGAGTTCGAACATGGTCCGTACCTCTGAGACGATGGGGCACGCGACTTGCCGGGCAGTTCAGGACTGCCCGGCAAACCGATTACGGTTTAGTCTTACCGGCACCCAGCTCGGCACCGGTCAGCGGGTCGGAATGTGGATCGGACTTCGTGCGGGCAGACATCGCCTTAACCAGGGTTGCCTGCTCGGTTGTGAGCGTCACGCTGGCACTGCCATCGCCGCCGTCAACCGCAGGCTGGGGGGACTCAACGTAATCGAAATGTTTATCGCTGTTCCAGCTTCCGCGAACCTCTCCACCTTCAGACATATTGTAGTACTTGTTGGTGAATTCCTCGATTGGCGGCAGTTTTCCCGGCGGGAAATTATTACGGATGGACTGCAGCGCCTTCTCAAAGGAGAGCTGATGCGCCGCCTCACGCGTCATCAGAAACGCCAGCGCGTCCTTAACGCCGGGATCGTCGGTCACGTTGATCAGCCGTTCATAGATGATTTTGGCTCTGGCTTCGGCCGCCACGTTCGAACGCAGATCCGCCGTCGGCTCGCCAATGGTGTCGACGTAGGCCGCCGTCCAGGGCACGCCCGCTGAGTTGGTGAGCGGAGTGCCGCCGCCGTAGAGCAGGGAGGTGATGTGGCTGTCATTCCCGTTTTCGGTCATGGAGCGATACAGCTCGGCCTCATTTTCCACTCCTTCCGCCAGCGCCCCCTTGGCACCTTTATTCAGCATACCGACCAGGGTGCCGATAATTTCGAGGTGGCTTAACTCCTCGGTTGCGATATCCATCAGCATATCCTTACGGCCCGGATCGTCATCGTTCAACCCTTGCGTAAAGTACCGGCAGGCGGCGGCCAGTTCACCCTGCGGCCCGCCAAATTGTTCCAGTAAAAGGTTGGCAAGGCCGGGATTCGGTTCGGCGACGCGAACCGTGTATTGCAGCTGTTTGACGTGTCGAAACATGCTCACTCTCCTGTGGATTATTTTTTCGCTTCGACACCCGACGCGTCTGAACGCAGCAGGAACTGTTCCGTCGTTTGCGGGATATGACGAATCAGCCAGTCGGCCATTTCGCGCTCTTCGGCGAGGATCGTCTCAATAGCGGGTATTGAAGCGGTATCGCCCGCTTTTTTCGCCGCCGCGAGCAGGGAGGTATAGCAGGCGATTTCAAACTGTTCGAAAACATAGCCGCTGATCGAGCCCTTCACGATTTCGTCGGAAGGGAACATGCCGCCGATGGATTGTCCCAGCGCCGCCATTTTGCTCATCGAGTCTTTTAAGACCGAACGAGAAATATCATTACGGTCGAGGATTTCCTCCAGCAATGTGATTTGCCGTTTTGTCTCATTAATATGTTGCTCAATTCTGGCGCGAACATCAGGATAATTATCGATACGGCTGGCCATGGATTCCAGCATTGATTCGGCTTGCTTTTCCATTGCATGGGCATCGCGTAGCCAGTCATGGTAGTGTTCTACGTGATTCATCATTGTATCCTCATTAGGGGTTCGCTTATTTGTTCTCACTTTCAGCAGCCTGATCGGCACGTGCGGCACTGTAGCCAGATAAATGGCCGACAATATTGGCATAGATACTGATGATAATGACCCATAGCACGCTGTTCTTCCACCATATTACGGAAGGGATAGCGAGTATGAACCATATTATAGCTGCCGTTAAATGGCACCGTTTAATTGTCCTGGGACTGATGCTCATTTTATTTAACCTGTGTTATAGCGTCATTTCTGCGCTTTTTGGTTAATATTGCCTACGGCCAGGTCGGTGAGTTTCAGGTCGGTCTCTTTTTCTTCTTCCAGCGTTTCGGCAAGAAGCTTAACGGCTTTTTTATAGCCCAGTTGTTCTGCTAATGTGGCAAGGGTACCGTAGCTGGCTATTTCGTAATGCTCGACTTTTTGCGCAGCGGCAATTAAGGCAGCATCACGCACTTCATTTTTTTCGGTGCTTTCGATCACTTCATTGGCTTCTTCAATTAAGCCTTCCATCGCCACGCACTTCATGCGTTTAATCTTAATTCCTTCTTCCTGTTCAACGATCTGGTCGATACGTTCGATCTGACCCTGCGTCTCCTCCAGGTGCGCGGTAAAGGCTGCGCTCAGCTTCTCGCTGGACGCGGCGCGGGCAAGCTTGCTAAGCGCGCGAGTCAGCTGTTTTTCCGCACTGTAGGTATCCGAGAGAAGATGAATAAATACATCCTCAACACTTTTCATATTCATAATAATTACGCTCCGGTAAAATAAAGAAAGGGTACTGCGAGCTTTTCAGCCCGCAGCATGCTCTCTGGTTTTATTAAAAGAGTACTAAATAAGATCAGGAGTTATCAGACTTACGGCCTCCGCCGTGACTGTTCTGTCCCCCTTTCTTACCCGCTTCAGATGCGCGTTGCGGATCGTTTTTAAAATTACCACCGCTGTGCTGGCCACCTTTACGTCCAGCTTCTGATGCTTTTTCACGGTCTTCAGCGAAATTACCGGAACCACCACGATGCTCTGCCATATTAAACCTCATAGTCATATATTGGTTATGTCAGTACGATACGAAAATATTCCGTATCACTCGTCGTTCGAGTAATAACTCTAGTCGCTGTGTGAGAACCGTCAAATGCGTTTTGCTATTTACGGCTGCGTTGTTTTTAAATATTTGTAAATTTGCGCTTCGCTTGCTTTGGAAATATGGATAGACAGGAAGGACTTGTAAACAACCGTTCAGATTATTCCTAACTTTGAGCTAAAAATTTGAAAGGTGAGGATAAAAATAATGACGCGTTAAAATTGGTTAATTTGCAGTCAGAGGAAAATAAAAAATACTCCTTTATAGCTAGAAAGCGAAACCCTAAATAATTATAAGGAAAATCCTGGATAAAAAGCGTCGGGCACGAAAGGGCGGGTTCGTTGAGGCTTGTTCAGAGGCCAGCCGCACACGGTTTGACCACTGTCGTCTTAAGATCACAAATCAGAAATCTTTCCCCCCGGAAGGAACGGGTTTCTCTACACTCCAGGTAATATTCACTGGAGGCATGACATCATGGCGAACACCATCACGGCTGATGACATTCGGGAACACTTTTCGCAGGCTATGTCGGCGATGTACCAGCAGGAAGTTCCGCAGTACGGCACCTTGCTTGAACTGGTAGCGGACGTAAACCTGGCGGTGCTGGAAAATAATCCACTATTACATGAACAACTGGCAAACGCTGATGAGCTTGCGCGCCTGAACGTGGAGCGTCACGGAGCAATTCGCGTTGGCAGTGCGCAAGAACTTTCAACCCTGCGCCGTATGTTTGCCATTATGGGCATGTACCCGGTCAGCTATTACGATCTCTCCCAGGCGGGGGTGCCGGTTCACTCAACGGCGTTTCGCCCGATCGATGATGCGGCGCTGTGCCGTAATCCGTTCCGCATCTTTACGTCGCTGCTGCGCCTTGAGCTGATTGAAAACGTCGCGCTGCGCGAACGTGCGGCGGAAATCCTCTCTCACCGGAACATCTTCACCCCGCGCTGTCTGGCGCTTCTCGATCTGTATGAATCGGAAGGGCAGTTTACTGACGAGCAGGCGCACGAGTTTGTGCAGGAAGCGCTGGAAACCTTCCGCTGGCACCGTCACGCGACGGTCGATCAGGAAACCTATCTTGCGCTGCACAACGAGCACCGGTTGATTGCCGATGTGGTCTGCTTCCCCGGCTGCCACATTAACCACCTCACGCCGCGCACGCTGGATATTGATCGGGTGCAGGAGCTGATGCCGAAGTACGGTATCGAGCCGAAAATTCTGATAGAAGGGCCGCCGCGTCGCGAGGTGCCCGTCCTGCTGCGTCAAACCAGCTTCAAGGCGCTGGAAGAGCCGGTGCTGTTTGCCGGTGAACATAAGGGCACCCACACCGCGCGCTTCGGTGAGATTGAACAGCGCGGCGTGGCGCTGACCCCGAAAGGCCGGGAACTGTACGATAGCCTGCTTGCCCAGGCCGGTACCGGTAAAGATAACCTGACCCATCAGCTGCATCTGCGCGAGATCTTTAGCGCCTTCCCTGACAGCGAACTGTTGATGCGCCGTCAGGAGCTGGCGTATTTCCGCTATCGCCTGACGCCTGCGGGTGAAGCGCATCGCCATGCGTTCCGGCCGGGAGACGATCCGCAGCCGCTGATCGAGCGCGGATGGGTGGTTGCCCAGCCGATCACCTACGAAGATTTCCTCCCGGTTAGCGCCGCGGGGATTTTCCAGTCCAATCTCGGGAATGAAACCCAGGCCCGCAGCCACGGTAACGCCAGCCGCGATGCGTTTGAAGACGCGCTGGGCTGCCCGGTGTATGACGAGTTTACCCTCTACCAGGAGGCTGAAACGCGCAGCAAACAGCGTTGCGGTTTGCTCTGAAATCGTTACTCTGCTGGGGTGTGATGGAAAAAATAAGGTCGTTATGCAAAATCCTTCCGCCCCTGTGGTTGAAACGCGCCAGGGCGCACTCTCTGGTTTAACCGATGAAAATGTCCACGTCTGGTGCGGTATTCCTTATGCTGCACCACCCGTGGGCGAGTGGCGCTGGCGCTCTCCGCGGCATCCTGAGCCGTGGGATGGCGTTCGCGAGGCCACCGCCTTTTCGGCCTCAAGCTGGCAAAGCAGCGAATATTGTCAGGAGCTGGGCGGGGGCGATCCCGGCCAGTTCTCAGAAGACTGTCTTTATCTGAACGTCTGGTCCCCCAAAGAGCGCGCCGGGGCGCTTCCGGTTATGGTCTGGCTGCACGGTGGTGGATTTACCATTGGCGCGGGGGGGTTACCGCCCTATAGCGGCAAAGCGCTGGCTACGCGCGGCGTTGTTGTCGTGACGATCAACTACCGTCTCGGCCATCTCGGCTTTTTCGCCCATCCCGCGCTGGAAGGCGAGGAAGATCGCGTGGTGCATAATTTTGCACTGCTGGATCAGATCGCCGCGCTCGAATGGGTTAGGGACAATATCACCGCATTTGGTGGCGACCCCGCTAACGTGACCCTGTTTGGCGAATCCGCCGGTGCGCGCAGCGTGCTTTCTTTGCTGGCATCGCCCCTGGCGGCTGGCTTGTTCCACAAGGCGATTGTGCAAAGCGGGTACACCTTGCCGGACACGCCGCGCGAACAGGCGCTGCAAAAAGGGGAGGCGCTGGCCGCCCATTTTGGCCTGGAGAAGGCGACTGCTGAGCAGCTGCGCGCCATTCCGCCGGACGCGTTCTGGCCGTTAACCGCGCCGCTGAACGTCGCACCGGCGCCCATCGTCGGGGACTGCGTTCTGCCCGAAGCGATGCTGGACGTCTTTTTCGCGGCCCGCCAGCATCCCGTACCGGTAATGATTGGGTCGAACAGCGATGAGGCCAGCGTGATGGCGGTGTTTGGCATCGATCTCGCCGGGCAAATCCAGAAGCTCCGCCGGGAGCGGCGCTTCGGACTGGGGCTGATTAAGCTGCTCTATCCGGGCGTCAAAGGCGATGAAGAGCTGGGCAGGCAGGTGTGCCGCGACATGGCGTTCACCACGATGGGCTACGTCGTGATGCAGGCTCAGCAGCGCGTCGGCGGATTGTGCTGGCGCTACTGGTTTGACTATGTCGCGGAGGCGGAACATGCCACCTATATCAACGGTGCCTGGCACGGCAACGAGGTTCCCTATGTCTTTGATACGTTAGGTCAGGTGGAGCCTTCACGTCAGTACGTCAACGAACGGGATCTGCAGTTTGCTGCCCACGTGGCCGATTACTGGGTGAGCTTTGCGCGTGACGCTGGTCCTCGCGAGATCCTGCCAGGGCCGACGCACTGGCCCGCATGCCGAAAAGGGCGGGACGTTTTGTTACGCATTGGCGTGAATAAACATGCAGGTTTCAGGCTTGAAAACCGCTTTATGCGCGCCCGGATGAGCCTCTTCAAACGGGTGATGAAGCACCACGTCAGCCTCGATTAAGCAAACAGGCGCGAAACGCCGCCAGCCCATTTTCCTCGCCTGGCGTTTCGCGCAGCACCAGCCGGTAGCTCGCGCCGGTTTTTATGCTGGTTTCATAAGGCCGCATCAGCCTTCCCGCGCGAACATCTTCGGCCACCAGCGTTTCGTCGGCAATGGCAACGCCCAGCCCCTGAATGGCGGCCGTGATGGCGAGATCCATCGTGTCGAAGTGTTGATTTTTGTGCATAGCAAAGCCCGGCCCTTCCTGTTTCGTCAGCCACAGCGACCAGTCTGTCTTATCTCTTGTCGGGTGCAGGAACGTCAGCGATCCCAGCGTTGCGCCCGCCCGCACCGGGCTTATCACCGGGGTGAGCGCCTCTTCGAACAGCAGGTCGCCTGCGCTCATGTGCGTCCCGAACACGATGGCCGCGTCGTAAGATTCGGTTTTGAAATTGACGTTGTGATCGGTAGTGGTGGTCAGGGCGATCTGCAGATCCGGCTGCTCACGCTCCACCTCCAGCAGGCGCGGCACCAGCCAGCGCATGGCGCAGGTGGGTGCCTTGAGCCGGATCACGGTCTGCTGGCTGCGGGCCTGGTCGGCCACGGTCAGCAATTGTTCAAAAGCAGACTGCAGCTCCGGAAGCAGGGCGCTGCCCTGCGAAGAGAGGCGCAGGCCGCGCGCATGGCGTTCAAAAAGCGGAAAGCCAAACCACGCTTCGAGGGACGCGATCTTGCGGCTCACGGCCCCCTGCGTCAGGCAAAGTTCTGAGGCAGCATGGGTTAGATTCAGGTGACGCGCGGTGACTAAAAATGCGTCGATGGCATTGAGCGGGAGCGAACGGCGCGACATGGAAAACCCTCAGCTATGCATTTTACTCATGGCTATTATGACAACAATTCGATTGTCCCGACAACAGAGATGTTGTTTGAATAGTTATGCAATGTCCATGAGAAGGGAAAGAGGATGACTTTACGAACGCCAGTGCAGACGCGCTCCAAACTGCCCGATGTGGGCACCACCATTTTTACCGTTATCGGCCAGCTCTCGGCGCAGCATAACGCGATTAACCTTTCTCAGGGCGCACCGAATTTTTCCTGCGACCCGAAGCTGATTGCGGGCGTCACCCGCGCAATGGAGTCGGGGCATAACCAGTATGCGGCGATGACCGGCCTGCAGCAGCTTAAAGAGCGCATTGCCGATAAAATTGCCACGCTTTACGGCACGCGCTATGACCCGGCCGGCGAGGTCCTGGTGACCGCCAGCGCCAGCGAAGGTCTCTATTCGGCGATTAGCGGGCTGGTGCACCCGGGTGATGAGGTGATTTACTTTGAGCCCTCTTTTGACAGCTACGCGCCGATTGTCCGTCTGCAGGGTGCAACCCCAATTGCCATCAAGCTGACCGTGCCGGATTTTGCCGTCAACTGGGATGAGGTCCGGGCTGCCATCTCCCCGCGCACGCGCATGATTATCATCAATACGCCGCACAACCCGAGCGGTCAGGTCTTCTCCGCCGACGATCTGCAGCAGCTGGCGGCGCTGACCCGCAATACTGACATCATTATTTTGTCTGACGAAGTGTACGAACACGTGGTGTTTGACGGTGAGCCGCACCACGGGATGGCCACGCACCCGCAGCTGGCGGAGCGTAGCGTGATTATTTCTTCTTTCGGAAAAACCTATCACGTCACCGGCTGGCGCGTGGGTTACTGTGTTGCACCGGCGGTGCTGATGGACGAGATTTGTAAAGTCCATCAATTTTTAATGTTCTCTGCCGATACGCCAATGCAGCACGCGTTTGCTGAACATATGGTCGACCCGCAAACCTGGCTGTCGCTGTCGGCGTTTTACCAGCGCAAGCGCGATCTGCTGCACAGTCTGCTGGCCGATTCTCCGTTTACGCTGCTGCCAAGCGCCGGCTCGTTCTTCATGCTGGCGGACTACAGCCAGTTCAGCGACGAGCGCGACAGCGAGCTGGTGAAACGGCTGATCGTTGAGTACGGTGTTGCCACTATTCCGCTGTCGGCGTTTTATGCGGACGGTACGGATAATAAATTGATTCGTCTCTCTTTTGCGAAAGATGAGGCGACGTTACGGGCAGGAGCTCAAGCCCTGTGTCGGGTTAAACCACGCTGAGATAGGCTCTGAGGAGTATGAGATGAAATTACGCGCGTTAGTTGTCGGCATGGCATTGCTGTGTACCTTTTCCTCCTTCGCAGCGTCCGAGCTGCGTTACGGTCTGGAAGCAGAGTATCCGCCGTTTGAAAGCCGCAATGCGGCAGGCGAACTGGAAGGGTTTGACGTTGAGCTGGGGAACGCCATCTGCAAAGCGGCAGCGCTGAAGTGCAGCTGGGTGGAAACCTCGTTTGATGCGCTGATTCCGGGGCTGGTGGCGAAGAAATTCGACGCCATCAACTCGGCGATGAATATCACCGAGCAGCGCCGCAAGAGCATTGATTTTACCCAGCCGATCTACCGTATTCCGTCGCAGCTGGTCGGCAAGGCCGGTACGGCGGTCGAGGCGACGCCTGAAGGGCTGAAGGGGAAAACCATCGGCGTGCTGCAGGGCTCCATTCAGGAAACCTATGCCAAAGAGCACTGGGAAAAGCAGGGTGTCACCGTGGTGTCTTATAAAGATCAGAATATGGCCTGGGGCGATCTGCTGAATGGTCGTATCGACGCCTCGCTGGTCATGTCCGCGGCCGGGCAGGCAGGTTTCCTCAGCAAGCCGCAGGGGAAAGGGTTTGGCTTCATCGGCAAGCCGGTGTCTGACGACGCTATCCTCGGCAGTGGGATCGGCTTTGGGTTGCGTAAAGGTGACGAGGCCACCAAAAAGCAGCTTGACGCCGCAATTGATAAAGTACGTGCCGACGGCACGATCGCCAAACTCGCTGATAAGTACTTCCCGGGTATCGATGTCAGCGTAAAATAACCACCTCATTAGCCCCGGCGAACGATGTCGCGCCGGGGCATTTTTCTACACATTTTCCAGGCTTTCTTTACACCACTTTCGGGCCGTTCTGGTCGACAGAAAATATTTCTCACTTTGTTCATATAATCACCGGCCAACAATTGGATTCTTAACCATTTTTGTTTAGGCTGTGCGTTCTTTCTTGCCGTCATTTCGCCGAGCGCGGAACACATTCACACGACCATAAGGACGTTTTTCCAGGCATGAATCGCAGACGTTTTCTAAAAGGCTCGCTGGCAGTGGCAGCCCTGAGCGGCACATCCGGCCTTGCCTCCCTGTTTTCCAAAGCGGCATACGCCGCCGACTCTGACATTGCTGACGGCCAGAGCCGTCGTTTTGACTTCTCCGTACTGCAATCCATGGCGCATGACCTGGCAAAAACCCCGTGGGGTGGCGCGCCGCGCCCGCTGCCGGAGACGCTGGCGACCATGACGCCGCAGGCGTACAACGCCATCCGCTACGATGAAAAGCAGTCTCTGTGGAACAACATTGAAGGGCGTCAGCTGGACGTGCAGTTCTTCCATATGGGAATGGGGTTCCGCCGTCGCGTGCGGATGTTCTCGCTGGACCAGTCGACCTCTATGGCGCGCGAGATCCACTTCCGTCCTGAGCTGTTCAGCTACGGTGAAACGGGCGTGGATACCAAACAGCTGGAAGGGCAAAGCGATCTCGGCTTTGCGGGCTTCCGCGCCTTTAAGGCGCCGGAGCTGGCGCGTCGCGATATCGTCTCCTTCCTGGGCGCGAGCTACTTCCGCGCGGTGGATGACACCTACCAGTACGGCCTTTCCGCCCGCGGTCTGGCGGTAGACACCTTTACCGACACGCCGGAAGAGTTCCCGGACTTTACCTCCTTCTGGTTTGAAACCGTCAAGCCAGGCGACACGACCTTTACCGTTTATACGCTGCTCGACAGCCCGAGCATCACGGGTGCCTATAAATTCGTGATCCACTGCGAGAAGAGCCAGGTGATCATGGAGGTGGAAAACCACCTCTACGCGCGTAAGGACATCAAGCAGCTCGGCATTGCGCCGATGACCAGCATGTTCAGCTGCGGTAATAATGAACGCCGCATGTGTGACACCATTCACCCGCAAATTCATGACTCCGACCGCCTGGCGATGTGGCGCGGCAACGGGGAGTGGATCTGTCGTCCGCTGAACAACCCGCAGAAGCTGCAGTTCAATGCCTATATGGACAAAAACCCGAAAGGGTTCGGTCTGCTGCAGCTCGATCGCGATTTCTCGCACTATCAGGACGTGATGGGGTGGTACAACAAGCGTCCAAGCCTGTGGGTGGAACCGCGTAACGACTGGGGTAAAGGCGCGGTTGGCCTGATGGAGATCCCGACCACCGGTGAAACGCTGGATAACGTGGTTTGCTTCTGGCAGCCGGAAAAAGCCGTCAAAGCGGGCGACGAGCTGGACTTCAAGTATCGCCTCTACTGGAGCGCGATGCCGCCTGTGCGCTCCCCGCTGGCCAACGTCTACGCCACCCGCACCGGCATGGGCGGCTTCCCGGAAGGCTGGGCGCCGGGCGAAAACTACCCGAAAGTATGGGCCCGTCGCTTTGCGATAGATTTTGTCGGCGGCGATCTGAAGGCCGCTGCGCCAAAAGGCATCGAGCCGGTGATTACGCTCTCAAGCGGTGAAGCGAAGCAGGTGGAGATCCTCTACGTGGAGCCGTTTGACGGCTATCGCATTCTCTTTGACTGGTACCCGACGTCGGATTCGACGGAGCCGGTGGATATGCGTCTGTTCCTGCGCTGCCAGGGCGACGCCATCAGTGAAACCTGGCTGTACCAGTATTTCCCACCGGCGCCGGATAAACGTAACTACGTTGACGACAGGGTAATGCGTTAACGATCGATTCCCTCTCCCTCCGGGAGAGGGTTAGGGTGAGGGGCAATGACCGCAGTAAAATCCGAAATTATCCCGGTATCTGACGCTCTCGAGCTTCGCGCCGTCGAAGAGCGCTATACCGCCGATCTGCACAACCTCGTCGTCAAAAACAGAATCTTTCTGCAAACCGCCTTTGACTGGGCGCAGCACGTAGGTAGCGAAGAGGATACCCGCCGCAACGTGCAGAGTAACCAGATGCTGCACCAGCGCGGCTACGCCAAAATGTTTTTGATCTTCAAGGATGATGCGCTGGTTGGCGTCCTGTCGTTCAACACCATTGAACCGACCAACAAGGCCGGGTACATCGGCTACTGGCTGGATGAAGCCCACCAGGGGCAAGGTATTCTCTCCCGGTCGCTGCAGGCGTTTATGCGCTACTACGCAGAGCGCGGTGAGATCCGTCGTTTTGTGATCAAGTGTCGGGTGGCGAATCAGCACAGCAACAACGTTGCCGTGCGCAACGGTTTTTCGCTGGAAGGGTGCCTGCGGGAAGCGGAATACCTGAACGGCCGCTTTGACGACGTGAATATCTACGGCAGAATTTATACCCTATAACGCACCCAGCAGCGGCGTGCGGGTGATGCGCTGGTCGCCGTTAATCACTTTTTCGCCGCGCAGGTGAATGCTCTCGCCGGCAAATGCTTCAATAACCGCATCGTCGGTGATTTCAACCCGATGTTCGATCAGCACATCCCCGCTGATGCGCGCGCGCCCCTGAATCACCACTTTATCATCCAGCATGATCGGCCCGCCGCGCAGCCAGGCCTGCCCGCCAATCAGGACGTGATGCTTGATGACGCAGTTGCCTTCGACCACGGCATTCTCCGCAATCTGCGAGCTGTAGCGCACCGTCGGGATGGCATCGTCGTCAAAGCCGGCTATCACGCGGGCGTTACCATAGACTTTAGCGCAGTCGCACACCCAGACGTTGTTCAGTTCGTTTCCCTCCAGGATCGCGTTGTCGAAGACTTCGGCCCGGTGTTCAACAAAAGCAAAATTAACCATCGCCTCGCCGTAGATTTGCGCCTGGTGCACAATCCTCGACTGGCTCACCGTCGCCTTGTCGTAGATTTGTAGGATCTGCTCATGGTCCGGCGTCAGCCCTTTGGCAGCAATGACCACGCTGTGATGCAGCACGCGCGCTTCGCCGTAGATATGACACTCGCCCCGCACGCAGGATTGCTGAATGGTGACGTTGTCACTTATTCGCGCCCCGTGGCTGACCTCCGCGCCGTCCAGCCAGCAGCTGTCGCCGATGTGCGCGTCATGGCTAATGATGCACGGCAGGGTAAGACGCGCGTTGCCGGAGACGACTGCCCCCGCAAACACCACGCTGTTTTCATCGTAGATCCAGCAGTCGCCGTCCTGCGCGAGGGCGCGCTCATCGTCAATCCAGCCGCCTCTCGTGCCGACTGTCACGTCGTTAAAGTCCGCCGTGGCGATAATCTGCCGCAGCGTGGTGGCGTGGGTGGTTTCGCCATTTTTCCATTGCCAGAGTCGGGTCTCGTCGCTGAGGCGATATTTGTTCATCTTTATTTCTCTGATAAGCGTCTTAACTAAACGTAGCAAATTTTTCGATTTTCGAGCGGCTGGCAACCAGACGGTAAACGCCTTAAAATAGCATCCAGGATGCACTTTCACTTTATGAGAACGTAGGAAAACAATGACTGTCGATGAGAATTACTTCACAGAGAAATATGGCTTAACCCGTACCCATTCAGAAGTGCTGTACAGCGCGGAGATTGTGAAGCCCGGTAAAACGCTGGATCTGGGCTGCGGCAACGGCCGTAACAGCCTCTATCTTGCAGCTAACGGCCACGATGTCACCGCGTGGGACAAGAACCCGATGAGCATCGATAATATCGAGCGCATTAAGGCGGAAGAAGGGATCGATAACCTCCACGCGGCGATTAAAGATCTCAACAACCTGAGTTTTGACGGCGAGTACGATTTTATTCTCTCCACCGTGGTGCTGATGTTCCTGGAGGCAAAAACCATCCCGGGTCTTATCGCTAATATGCAGCGCTGCACCAGGCCTGGCGGCTACAACCTGATTGTTGCCGCGATGGACACGGTGGATTACCCGTGCACCGTCGGCTTCCCGTTTGCGTTCAGGAGCGGTGAGCTGAGCAACTACTATGAAGGCTGGGAGTTGCTCAAATACAACGAAGACGTTGGCGAACTGCACCGCACCGATGAAAACGGTAACCGCATCAGGCTGCGCTTTGCCACGATGCTGGCGCGCAAGCCCGCTTAACGGGCGGCCAGCAGGCAGATCTGCAGGGCCGTATTGTAAGACGCTTCGAACGA
Organism: Enterobacter sp. N18-03635; assembly: GCF_004006055.1. Taxonomy (NCBI): domain Bacteria; kingdom Pseudomonadati; phylum Pseudomonadota; class Gammaproteobacteria; order Enterobacterales; family Enterobacteriaceae; genus Enterobacter; species Enterobacter sp. N18-03635. Next base: position 2,194,009 of record NZ_CP034769.1, read on the forward strand.
CGACAGCGGCAGGAATTCAAACTTCGAGTGGAAGTTATGCGCCCCGGTGAAGAAGTTCGGCGTGAGTAGCCCTTTTGCCGAGAGCGCCGCGCCGTCGGTGCCGCCGCGCATCGGCGTCGGTTTCGGCGTGATGCCGAGCGATTCCATCGCCTCGAACATCAGATCGATAGCGCGCCGGTCTTCACCAATCGCATTGCTGATATTGCTGTAAGTATCTTCAATGCGATAGTCCACTCTGGCCGTCGGATATTGGGCGGCAATCAGTGCGGCCACGTCGGCAATCTGCTGCTTGCGCGCGGCAAAGCTCTCCTTGTCAAAGTCGCGGATATTGGCCTTAAGAACGGCCTCGTTCTGTCCGGCCTGAATGCCGTTAAACCAGATATAGCCTTCACGTCCCTCGGTACACTCCGGCGTTTGCTGGCGGTCAAAATGGCTGATGTAATCAGTCGCCATCAGCAGGGGATTCACCAGCACGCCTTTGGCGGACATCGGGTGCGCCGTCACGCCGGTAAAGCGGATCTCCGCGGCGGCCGCATTAAAATTCTCGTAAACAATTTCACCCAGCTCGCAGCAGTCGATGGTCCAGGCAAAGTCGACATCGAAGCGCTTAAGATCAAGCGCCTTGGCACCGTTCAGGCCGATCTCTTCGTCAGGCACAAACGCCACGACGATATCCCCATGCCGATGCTCCGCCGTGAGGTTTTCCAGCACCGTCATGACCACCGTGACCGCCGATTTATTATCCGCGCCCAATACGCTGGTTCCGTCGCTGAAAATAATCTCCTCATTCGGATAAGCCAGAATTTCAGGGTGCTCGTTAACCCGCAGCCAGATGTCTTTCTCTTTATTCAGACAGAGATCTTCACCGGTAAACGTTAATATTTGTGGATGAATATCCGGTGAAAGTCCCACGTCGACGGTATCAATATGGGTAATAAAGCCGATGCGCGGCGCACCGGGCACGTTGCCTTTTTTTACCGCCGTCACCGTGGCGAATTCATCAATCACAATGTCGTCTAACCCCAGCTGTGCCAGCTCCTGCGCCAGCTCGCGCGCCATGTCATGCTGGCCCGGCGTTGAGGGAAGGGTTTTGACTTTGGGATCGCTCTGGCTGGTGATAGCCAGATAGCGGAAAAAACGATGCGTTAATTGTCTGGAAAGCGGCGAGCCCATAGTGATTTATTCCTTATTTATTTTTCAGGTGTTTGCCACATCACTTTAATGTTATTTATGAAATGGCAAAAGAATTAATTAGCCGTCGAATTAAAAAGACAGGAATAAATGATGACAAGCAAACTCACAACTATAGCGCTGGCGTTCGCTGCACTCACGGTCAGTTCCACCGTTGCTGCGAAAACGCTGGTGTATTGCTCTGAAGGATCGCCGGAAAACTTTAACCCTCAGCTATACACCTCGGGAACCAGCGTGGACGCCAGCGCCGTGCCGGTCTATAACCGTCTGGTCGATTTCAAGCCTGGCACCACGGAGCTGGTGCCAAGCCTTGCGGAGCGCTGGGAGGTGAGCGACGACGGCAAGGTCTACACCTTCTTTCTGCGTAAGGGCGTTAAGTTCCAGAGCAATAAATCCTTCACGCCAACCCGCGACTTTAACGCCGACGACGTGATCTTCTCGTTTATGCGGCAGAAAGACGTGAATCATCCCTACCACAATGTCTCTAATGGCAGCTACTCCAACTTCGAAAGCCTGGAGTTCGGCAGCCTGATAACCGCCATTGATAAAGTCGATGAGCACACCGTGCGCTTTACCCTGGCGCACCCGGAAGCGCCGTTTGTCGCCGATCTGGCCTGGTATTTTGCCTCAATCCTTTCAGCGGAATATGCTGACGCGATGCTAAAAGCGGGCACGCCGGAGAAGGTGGATATGGAGCCCATCGGCACCGGGCCGTTTAAGCTGGCGCAGTATCAGAAAGATTCCCGGATCCTTTTCACGGCGTTTGCCGACTACTGGCAGGGGAAATCGAAGCTGGACAGGCTGGTGTTTAGCATCACCCCGGATGCCTCCGTGCGTTTTGCCAAAATTGAGAAGAACGAATGTCAGGTCATGCCCTTCCCAAACCCGGCCGATCTGCCGCGCATGAAGGCCAACAAAGACATTAATCTGATGAGTAAGGCGGGGCTGAATACCGGCTTCCTGGCGTTCAACACGCAGAAGCCGCCGCTGGATAACGTGAATGTCCGTCAGGCGCTGGCGATGGCCATCAATAAACCAGCCATTATTGATGCGGTGTTCCACGGTACCGGCACCGCTGCGAAGAACCTGCTGCCGCCGGGCGTATGGAGCGCAGACAGCGAGCTTAAGGATTACGACTACGACCCTGAAAAAGCCAAAGCGCTGCTGAAAGAGGCCGGTTTTGCCAGCGGCGTCAGCATCGATTTATGGGCGATGCCGGTGCAGCGTCCCTATAACCCGAATGCGAAACGCATGGCGGAGATGATTCAGGCGGACTGGGCGAAAATAGGCGTGCAGACCAAAATCGTTACCTACGAATGGGGCGAGTATTTGAAACGCGTGAAGGGCGGAGAGCATCAGGCCGCGCTGATGGGCTGGACGACGGCAACGGGCGATCCGGACAACTTCTTCGGCCCGCTATTTACCTGCACCTCGGCAAACGGTGGGTCAAATTCGGCGAAATGGTGCTATAAGCCCTTTGATAAAATTATTGCGGAAGCAAAATCAACGACCGATCGCGATAAGCGCGTGGCGCTATATAAAGAGGCGCAGCAGATGATGCATGACCAGATGCCCGCGGTAATGATTGCGCATTCAACCATTTTCGAACCGGTGCGCAAGGAGGTGACGGGCTATGAAATTGACCCGTTTGGCAAACATCTGTTCTGGCAACTGGATATAAATCAGTAATTTTTCACTGCCCGGCACGCCTCCGGGCAGTCTTTTCGCAATTTGTGCTCTCCGCATCATTTTTTGTCACAACAAACCCGCCGGTCTTTTGCTATAACTTCAAATGCATACTTGCAGATAACATGGAAAACTATCATGCGTACTCAAACTTTTTTTAAAGTTGCAGTGCTTACTGGTCTGTTGGCGTTAGCGGGCTGTTCTTCGAAAGTCGCAGCTCCCGAACAATATTCTGGCTTTTTAAAAGACTATTCAGGCTTGCAGCAGAAAACGTCTGCGACGGGTAAACCAACGCTGCGTTGGGTTGATCCTTCCTATAACGAAGCTAATTACGACAGTATTCTCTGGACACCGATTACGTATTATCCAACGCCAAAACCAACCACGCAAATTGGGCAAAAAACGCTTGATGAGCTGTTGAACTACACCAATACAAAAATGAAAACGGCGATTGGCACGCGTAAGCCGATTGTGACCACGCCGGGTAAACACAGCCTGATTTTCCGCGGTGCAATTACCGGGGTGAGTTCGCAGAAAGAAGGTCTGCAGTTCTATGAGGTGGTGCCTGTTGCGCTGGTGGTAGCAGGTACGCAGATGGCAACCGGACATCGCACTATGGATACGCATCTCTTCTTTGAAGGCGAACTGATCGATGCGGCTACCAACAAACCGGTCATGAAGGTGGTGCGCAAAGGCGAAGGTAAAGATCTGAACAACGAAAGTACGCCGATGACCTTTGCTACCCTGAAGCAGGTTGTTGATGACATGGCGACGGACGCCACCATGTTTGATGTGAAAAAGACCGCGAAATAAAATAAAACGGCCTGCGTAATGCAGGCCTTTTTATTTACGCCATTCGTATGCGTCTGAACCAGGTTTCTGGTTTGGTAAACATCACCATATTTCCCCCCAGAATCAGCAATAACCCCACGATACCGTTGATATGCCAGACGTAGCCTTCATACACCGTAGAGATGGACAGCGCCACCAGCGGGAAGAGCAGCGTACTGTAGGCCGCTTTGCCCGGGCCAATGCGTCCCACCAGCGTGAAGTAGGCGCCAAAGGCAATCACCGAACCAAATACAGCCAGATAGAGCAGCGCGCCAATGTAGCTGATGGTCCACTCTGGCGCGAAGCTATCGCCTCTGAACAGCGCAATGCAGCCCATCACCAGCGTGCCGTAGAGCATCGCCCAGGCGTTGGTGGTCATGGTTTCCAGGCCTCTGCGCTGATGGCGCATGCTGATCATATTGCCCAGCGAGAAGCCGTAGGTGCCGAGCGCGGAGAGGCCAATCCCGGTCAGGAGCGATGCGCTCCAGCCGCTGGCCAGCAGATCGTCCCAGAAGAGGGTGACGATCCCGATCAGGCCCAGCGCCGCCGCCGTCCAGAAGCGCGCTGGCGGACGCTGCCCGAAGAAAATAAAGCTGTTGATGGCGTTATAGAGCACGGCCATGGAGAAGATCACCGACTCCAGCCCGGTATTAATGTGCGAGGCTGCGGTGTAAAAACACCAGAAGTTAAAGCAGAAAACGCAGCATCCCTGAAGCAGGCAAAAAAGGTGATCCCGCAGCGCCAGCTTGCGCAGGCGGCGCAGGGCGATTAACACCGCCATCATCGTGAGGCTGGCGACGGCGAAGCGCCAGAAAATCGACACCGGCGCCGCGACGGGGCCCTGCTGCAGGAAAATCGCAATCCAGGTGGTTCCCCAGATAATGACCACGAGTCCATATAATAATGCGTTCATAGTTCTCTCTTCTCAAACCGCGGAAGCCCGCAGTATGGCGCTGAAACTCGCGACGGGCTTTCACCGGGTTGCGGGTGACTTGCAAAATCTTGCGCTTTTTTCTTCCGGCGGGACTGGCAACGGGGGGCAACTCTTCTTAGACTGATATTCCCATCAATTATGCGCTAACGGTTATGTCTCACGCTTACGATACCTTTGAAACGCTTTGCCAACAGAATGCAGTCCTGCGGGAAACCGTCTCGCTGAATTCGGGTATTCAGCTGGCAGCGTGGTACAACAAGCACGATACGATTACGGTGAAAAGTAACCACCATACCCTCAGCCTGTACGTGGCGGACGGCTACGAAAGCTATCAAAAAACGCCGGGCGGCTGGAAGAACGGCGGGGGGCCGGACCGTTTCTGTCTGATGCCCAAAGAGAGCGAATCGACGTGGGATATCCGCGATGACCTTTCGTTTGTGCATCTCTACTGCACCGATGAACACCTGCGCGACGTGGGGGAAAAAATCTGGGACAAGCGCCCGCTTTCGCTGACCCTGGACGAGCGCATTTTTGGTAGCGATCCGAAGATCACCGCGCTGTATCGGCAGTTTTTGCTCGGCTGTGACTGGCAGCAGCACGCCAACCAGCTCACCCTGAGCACAGCCTCCACGCTGCTGCTGACCCATCTGCTGCAAAACTACTCTAACGTGCAGTGGAAGCTGCCGGTCGTCACCGGAGGGCTATCGCCATTCGTGCTGCGCAACGTGCTGGCCTTTATTGAAGAGAACCTGGGCCAGCCCCTGACGCTGGCCGAGCTGGCGGCGCAGGCCGCGCTCAGCGAATACCACTTTGCCCGCATGTTCCGCCAGTCGACGGGGCTGGCGCCGCATCAGTACGTGATGCAGAGGCGAATGGATAAAGCTAAGGCCCTCGTCCAGCATACGACGACGCCGCTGACGGACATCGCGCTTGCCTGCGGGTTCAACTCCGCCAGCCACTTCAGCAACCGCTTTCGCAGCGCGACGGGCATGACGCCTTCGCAGCTACGTGCGGCGAGTGCGTGAAAACAGGGCGTAGCACATCCCGCCCAGCACCAGTCCCCAGAATGCCGAACCGATGCCCAGGATTGTCACGCCGCTTGCGGTCATCAGAAACGTGACGATAGCCGCGTCGCGCTCCGCTTCATGATTCAACGCCTGATATAAACTCCCGCTGATGGTGCCCAGCAGCGCCAGACCGGCCAGCGTTTGGATCCAGCTGAGCGGCAGCGCGGCCATCAGCCCGGTAATGGAGCCCCCGAAAATTCCCGCCAGCAGGTAAAACCCTCCCGCAGCGATGGCCGCCAGCCAGCGTTTACCCGCATCCGGGTGTGCATCCGGGCTTTGACAAATGGCGGCGGTTATAGCCGCAATGCAGATGGAAAAGACGCCAAACGGAGAAAACAGCAGCGCCAGCCCTCCCGTGACGATGATGAGCGGTGAGACCGCCAGCGGGTAACCGGAGGCTTTCATCGTGGCGAACCCCGGCGCGTTTTGCGATGCCATGGTCACGAGGAAGAAGGGCAAGCCAATACTCACCAGGCTGGTGAAGGTGAAGGCGGGTGCAATAAATTCGGGCATTACCAGAGAAAGGGTGAGTTTATCCGTGACAACGTCACCTGCCGCCCATGCCACAATCCCGCCCACCAGCAGCGTGACCACGATGGCATAGCGCGGCGACAGCGCTTTTGCGATTAGCCACGCCGCAATCATGCTGCCGCACAGCAGAAAGTGCCCCTCAAGATGCGCAAACGCGTGGAGGCCAAACTGCAGCAATACCCCTGCCAGCATGGCGGCAGCAAGCGAATGAGGGATCAGCTTCATCAGACGGGCGAAGAGCCCGGTAATGCCGCAGAGCAAAATAAGCGCGTTAGCAAAGATGAACACGCCGATGGTTTCTGCCAGCGTGATCCCGTGCAGGCTGGTGGCGAGCAGCGCCGCGCCGGGCGTCGACCAGGCGGTCAGTACGGGCGCTTTGTACCACCAGGAAAGCGCCAGCGTGCTGACGCCCATTCCAGTTCCCAGCGCGGTCATCCAGCCCGCAATCTGCTGTGCGCTGGCGCCTGCCGCGGCGGCGGCCTGCCAGATGATGGCGGCCGAGCTGGCGTAACCGACCAGAACGGCGACAAATCCAGCCAGTGCGACCGGAATAAAGTGAGAGGAAGGGCGCATGAAAACTCCATTGTGCGTTATAACGTCCGGAGTAAGGTAGCACTGTGCGCTATAGCGTACAAGTGGTATGCTGATCGTCACCAGGAGGGAACATGGATATCACACTACACCTTGCAACAACGCTGAAAACGCTGCGCCAGGCGCGCGGCTGGAGTTTGTCGAAGCTCGCGGACGAGACCGGCGTGTCAAAAGCCATGCTCGGGCAAATCGAGCGCAATGAATCCAGCCCGACGGTGTCGACGCTGTGGAAAATTGCCACCGGGCTGAACGTGCCGTTTTCCGCGTTCATCACCCCAGAGGCGGACCGGCAGGCGGTATTTGACCCCCAGCAGCAGGCGATGGTCGTCAAGCCGCTCTTTCCGTGGGACGAGACGCTCGGGTTTGATTATTTCTCCATCACGCTGGCACCCGGCGCGCTGAGCGAATCCACGCCGCATGAGGCCGGGGTAATAGAACATGTCGTCGTAGTAAGCGGCGAGCTGGAGATGAAGCTTGGCGGCAAATGGCAGACGATTTCTGCCGATTCGGGCATCCGTTTCGCAGGCGATAAACCGCACGCCTACCGCAACAGCAGCGACCGGACGGTGCATTTTCACTCCCTGATTCATTATCCCCGCTGACGCTACGCAAAACTGTTTCGCTGACGCATACTTCTGACTACAATAGCCGCCATTTTGACCATAACGGATAACGACGAAGTATGCGCCTGCAATCCCATCATCTTGAACTTTTAAGCCCGGCCCGCGACGCCGCCATTGCCCGTGAAGCGATCCTTCATGGCGCAGATGCCGTCTACATTGGTGGCCCAGGCTTCGGTGCCCGCCATAACGCCAGCAACAGCCTGAGCGATATTGCTGAACTGGTGCCGTTCGCCCACCGTTTCGGGGCGAAAGTGTTCGTGACCCTGAACACCATTCTTCATGATGATGAGCTGGAGCCTGCGCAACGTCTGATTACCGATCTCTACCAGGCCGGGGTGGATGCCCTGATTGTTCAGGATATGGGCGTGCTGGAACTGGATATTCCCCCCATTGAACTGCATGCCAGTACCCAGTGTGATATCCGCACGGTAGAGAAGGCGAAGTTTCTCTCTGACGTCGGCTTTTCGCAGATCGTTCTGGCGCGTGAGCTGAACCTGAATCAGATCCGCGATATTCACCAGGCGACAGACGCGACGATTGAATTCTTTATCCACGGCGCGCTGTGCGTCGCCTATTCCGGTCAGTGCAATATTTCCCACGCGCAGACGGGCCGCAGCGCCAACCGCGGCGACTGCTCTCAGGCCTGCCGTCTGCCGTATACCTTGAAAGACGATCAGGGCCGCGTCGTGGCGTTCGAAAAACACCTGCTCTCCATGAAGGATAACGATCAGACGGCCAACCTGGGCGCGCTGATCGACGCGGGCGTGCGTTCCTTCAAGATTGAAGGGCGCTACAAAGATATGAGCTACGTGAAGAACATCACCGCGCACTATCGCCAGATGCTCGACGCCATTATTGAGGATCGCGGCGATCTGGCGCGCGCGTCCGCCGGTCGCACCGAGCATTTCTTCGTTCCGTCGACGGACAAAACGTTCCACCGCGGCAGCACGGACTATTTCGTTAATGCCCGTAAAGGGGATATCGGCGCGTTTGACTCACCGAAGTTTATCGGTTTACCGGTGGGTGAAGTGCTGAAAGTGGCGAAAGATCACCTTGATGTCCAGGTGACGGAACCGCTGGCGAACGGCGATGGCCTTAACGTGATGATTAAGCGTGAGGTCGTAGGCTTCCGCGCCAACACGGTCGAGAAAACCGGCGAGAACCGCTACCGCGTCTGGCCGAATGAAATGCCCGCCGATCTCTACAAGGCGCGGCCGAACGCGGCGCTTAACCGTAACCTCGATCATAACTGGCAGCAGGCGCTGCTGAAAACCTCCAGCGAACGTCGTATCGCTGTGGACATTGAGCTGGGCGGTTGGGAAGAGCAGCTGATTCTGACCATGACCTGTGAAGACGGCATCAGCGTAACGCATACGCTCGATGGCCTGTTCGAGGTGGCAAACAACGCGGAAAAAGCGCTCAACAGCCTGAAGGATGGGGTGGCGAAGCTTGGCCAGACGATTTACTACGCCCGCAACGTTGAGGTCAGTCTGCCGGATGCCCTGTTCGTGCCGAACAGCCTGCTTAACCAGTTCCGTCGTGAAACGGCAGAGATGCTGGATGCCGCGCGCCTGGCGCAGTATCCGCGCGCTAGCCGTAAAGCGGAAGCCGTACCTGCACCCATATACCCGGAGACACATTTATCCTTCCTGGCCAACGTTTATAACCATAAAGCGCGTGAATTCTATCATCGCCACGGCGTGCAGCTGATCGACGCGGCTTATGAAGCGCATGAAGAGAAGGGCGATGTGCCGGTGATGATCACCAAGCACTGCCTGCGCTTTGCGTTTAACCTTTGCCCTAAGCAGGCGAAAGGGAATATTAAGAGCTGGAAGGCAACCCCCATGCTGCTTGTAAACGGTGATGAAGTTCTGACTCTCAAGTTCGACTGCCGTCCTTGCGAAATGCATGTGATTGGCAAGATGAAAAACCACATCTTCAAAATGCCGCAGCCGGGCAGTATTGTGGCGTCCGTCAGTCCGGACGATCTGATGAAAACTCTGCCTAAACGCAAGGGCAGTTAATTACCGAACGTGGGTATCCGGTTTGCGCGATTTCTGCCACAGGTGGTGTTCGCGCAAACCCTCCGCCGACTCTTCCGCAGCGCTTCGTAACTCATCGCTGTCGGCTTCATGACGAAGCTGATGCGCCACATTCTTGACCCATAAATATTCGTGTCCTTTGTGCCCGGCCATAAGCTGGCCTGAAAAGAGTGCACAGATAAGCATGACGAGAGATAAGCCTTTTTTAATCATGAGATCGCCGCCGAATGACATTGCGGGGTAATCATGCCGATTATTTTTTAGTGTTATTATTTAATAATTCAAACTCGTGAAAAGAGATTGTCAAATATTGTGTGTCCGGAAAATTGTCCAGGACATTTCCTAAAAAGTCATGAATGTTTGTAAATTGCCATTTCTAGTCCATAATCGGATATTTGCATTAAGGATAAATCTTATATAATAGTTAATCTCTGGCTAAGGAACGGGTCATTAATAAATGAAAAAAATAATTGCGCTTGCGCTTCTGGCGGTTGCTGTTGGGGCCGTTGCAGGGATTCGTTATGCTGGTGATAACAAACCAGAATATATACAATCAGCAGAAATTCGCGTTGGTTCCTATTTGACCAGCGATTATGGAGCCGTAACCTGTAACAGTAAAAAAATTAACGATGTGCGTTGGGAATTAGACTGCACCCAGCAGACGATAGGAAAAACATTCCAGTTTGCGGCGTACCCCTCTGATAAAGCACCTTATGGAGTGGCGCGGTCATTTTATCTTGAAGCCATAAATGATGACGCAAAACAGAGCGCTGAACAGGGCCTTATGCGTTATTTGCAGATCAATACTCATGCAGGTTAATAAGACTGTTTAACCTTTGTTAAGACAACGGGTGTTAGGTTGTATGGGATCCGCAGCCCGGCCATGGAGTGTCGGGACGTAGAGACCAAAATACAAATCTATCCATGCAAGCATTTACCGCCATTTTTTGGCGGTTTTTTTTGCGCAGTGTTTACCGTCGTTTTATGACAGCAGTCGATAGTGCGACTGTACCAGACCCGAAGGGAAGCGGCGGCTGGATACCAGCGTCAAATCGATATCCTCTGGCAGGGCACCAAACAGCGATTTTCCCGAACCGAGCAGGACAGGAACGGTTGTGATCACCATATCGGCCACCAGTCCTTCTCGCAGGAACGACTGTATCACCTGCCCGCCATCGAGATAGACGCGATGGACGTTCTGCAACGCCAGGTAGTCGAGCACCTCCTTTGGCGTGCACCCTGAAAATTGTACTTTTCCCTTCAGCGCGTCGGGCACGGGCGTGTCGGCCAGCTGTCTGGAGAGCACCAGCACGGGCCGGTCATAAGGCCATGCGTCAAAGGTCAGCACTTTCTCATAGCTGCCTCGGCCCATCACTATCCACTCTTTGTCAGCGATGAACGCCGCATAGCCATGATCTTCAGTCGGATCATCGCGCTGCAGCAGCCAGTCGATATCATCATTGTGTCGGGCGATGTAACCATCAAGACTGGTTGCGATAAAAACGTGTGTGGTGACCATAAGGTTCCCCGTATTCCTGCGAAACCAAAAGACTGACGCCTCAGCGGGCTGTAGCGGAATGAGAAAATTGTTTGCGGTACTGGGCCGGGGAAATCGCGAACTGCTGGCGAAAGTGATGACGGAGCGTCGATGCCTGGCCAAACCCGGTCTGTTCCGCGATGCTGTCGATACTTAAACGACTGCTTTCCAGATAATCTTTCGCCCGCAGCAGGCGCTCATTGAGTAACCAGCGGGCAGGCGTCGTTCCTGTTGCCGCCTCGAAGCGACGAAGAAACGTGCGCTGACTCATACCGACACGACGCGCCAGCGAGTCGACGCTGTGCGGCTCGGTAAGATGCGTGTGCAGAAAATCAAACAGCTGGCCGAGGCGCTGGCTTTCCCGCAGCTGCGCCACCGGGCGGCTCAGCTGTTGCGGCTGAGAGCCATCCCGGTGAGGAGGAATGACCAGCCGCCGCGCCACGCTGTTAGCGGTTTCCATTCCATAATCCCTTCGTACAACGTGAAGGCAGAGATCGATCCCCGCCGCGCTGCCTGCAGAAGTCAGGATATCGCCTTCGTCCTGGTAGAGCACATCCTCGACCACGTCGATGTCAGGGTATCGGGCTTTAAGCGTCTCAATGTAGCGCCAGTGCGTCGTGGCTTTGCGCCCGTTGAGCAGCCCCGTAGCGGCCAGCACAAATACGCCCGAACAGATGGACAGCAGCTGGCATCCTCGCGCGCTGGCCTGACGTAATGCGTTGCAGAGCGCGTCCGGAACCGGCGAGTTCAGCCCACGCCAGCCGGGAACCACAATCAGGTCCGCAGACGCAAGCAGGCTTAAATCCCCATCGGTGACGATACGGATCCCGCCTGTTGCCCGAAGTTCACCGCTATCCACGCTCGCCACCGCAAAACGATACCATTCATCGCCCAGCTCGGGACGTGGCAGACCGAAGATCTCCACCGCTACGCCAAACTCAAAGGTACACAGGCCGTCATAGGCCAGCACCACCACCTGCGGGCGGGCAATTTGTCTTAAGTTTGTCATCTTTTTGCTGTTTTCTGGCATAAGCGAGCGCATTCACGTGCTGAATTTCTGGATAGAGTAGTGTTAACACAAACGCCAAAGATGAGGAAGGATCATGAGCTATGTTACTGAATTTCCGGCTGCCGAGCCGCAGGAAGCCGTCACCCATTTTCTGCGTCGCCTGAGCGTAGAAACAGACTGCGCCGATGTGCATCACGCCATCGCCAATAATGAGCAGGACTTTGTTTTGCTGCACGTGGTGGGGAGCCCGGAGCAGTTTGCCCGTCGCCATGTGCCGGGCGCTCTGCATATGCCGTGGAGCCAGATGACCGCTGAGCGCATGGCCCAATGGCCTGAAGGGACGCTGTTCGTCGTCTACTGCGCGGGGCCGCACTGTAACGGCGCGGACAGAGCCGCGCTGAAGCTGGCGCGTCTCGGGCTGCCGGTCAAAATCATGCTCGGTGGGGTCACCGGCTGGGAAGATGAACGCTACGCGTTTGCAAGCAGCGAAACCACTGCCGCGCTGTGAAGATGAATTTTTTTCAACACCCGTGAAATTTTCTCGTTTGCCGGCACCGGGGAGGTATGACATTGTTTTTGGACATTTAGACATCCAGAAGTCTAAAAGTTCAAATAATGAATTATCACTGCGGGCAATTATTGCCGGCAGACTGAGGAGATTTCCATGCAACGACACCACGCCCCGTACCGCGCCGACGTAGTCGGCAGTTTTTTACGTCCGGATGCCATCAAGCAGGCTCGCCTGCAATTTGCCAGCGGCGAGATTGACGCGAGACAGCTTCGCGCGGTGGAGGACGAAGCCATTCGCCACGTCGTTGAGCAGCAGTGCGCGTGCGGCCTGCATGTCGTGACCGACGGTGAGTTTCGCCGTGCCTGGTGGCACTTCGACTTCTTCGACGGTCTGCAGGGCGTTGAGCGTTACGATTCGCAGCAGGGCATCCAGTTTAACGGCGTGCAAACCAAAGCCCACGGCGTGCGCGTCACCGGCAAACTGGGCTTTGGCGAGCACCCGATGCTGGACGATTTCCGCTATCTGAAAAGCATCAGCGGTAACGCCCAGCCAAAAATGACCATTCCCAGCCCGAGCGTGCTGCATTTCCGCGGCGGTCGCAAAGACATTGATGCGACGGTGTATCCGGACCTGAACGTCTATTTCGACGATCTGGCGACCACCTGGCGCGACGCGATTCGCGCATTCTATGATGCAGGCTGCCGTTACCTGCAGCTGGACGATACCGTATGGGCCTACCTCTGTTCGGACGATCAGCGTCGTCAGATCCGCGAGCGCGGCGACGATGCCGATGAGCTTGCACGTATCTATGCCCGCGTCCTGAACAAGGCGCTGGAGGGCAAGCCGGACGATCTGACCATCGGGCTGCACGTCTGCCGCGGTAACTTCCGCTCCACCTGGATTTCCGAAGGCGGCTACGAGCCGGTGGCGGAAGTGCTGTTCGGAACGGTCAACGTTGATGCCTTCTTCCTGGAATACGATAACGACCGCAGCGGGGATTTCGCGCCATTGCGCTTTGTTCGCCCGGGCAAGCAGCAGGTGGTGCTGGGTCTTATCACCACGAAAAACGGCGAGCTGGAGAATCCGGAGGGAATCAAAGCCCGTCTGGAAGAGGCGGCGAAATACGTGGCGAAAGAGCAAATTTGCCTCAGCCCGCAGTGCGGCTTTGCCTCGACCGAAGAGGGCAACAGCCTGAGCGAAACCCAGCAGTGGGAAAAAGTCCGGCTGGTGACGCAGATCGCCAGCGAAGTCTGGTAAAACCTTCCTCCTCAGCGCTGCATTATAAAAGTGCAGCGCTGTGCCATTCTGAGACGTTCTCTTTACATCCTGCGCTCCCCTCCCGGAAATAGCGCTATCTCCATTCTGGCATTCTTTTTGCTCCTGCTTCGCTGACACATTTATTTCAGCGTCCACGCCGTAACGGACGTTTTCGCACAGCGTTCTTTTTCAGGAGTGAAAATATGCACCGTCGTACCTTATTAAAAGCCTTTGCGTTATCCGCGTCCGTCGTGGCGATGGGAATGAGTTTTGGCGTGCAGGCGGCCGATACCATCAAAGTGGGGATCATGCATTCTCTTTCCGGCACGATGGCTATCTCCGAGACCCCGCTTAAAGATGTCGCCCTGATGACCATCGATGAGATCAACGCCAAAGGCGGCGTGCTGGGCAAGAAACTGGAGCCGGTAGTGGTGGATCCGGCCTCAAACTGGCCGCTGTTTGCCGAGAAGGCCCGACAGCTGCTGAGCCAGGATAAAGTGGCGGTGGTATTCGGCTGCTGGACCTCGGTTTCGCGCAAATCCGTACTGCCGGTCTTTGAGGAGCTGAACGGCCTGCTGTTCTATCCGGTGCAGTATGAAGGCGAGGAAATGTCGCCAAACGTGTTCTATACCGGCGCGGCGCCGAACCAGCAGGCCATCCCGGCGGTTGAATACCTGATGAGCGAAGACGGCGGCGCGGCGAAACGCTTCTTCCTGCTGGGTACTGACTACGTTTATCCGCGCACCACCAACAAGATCCTGCGCGCGTTCCTGCATTCGAAAGGGGTGGAGGATAAGGATATCGAAGAGGTTTACACCCCGTTCGGCCATAGCGACTACCAGACCATCGTCGCCAACATCAAGAAATTCTCCGCGGGCGGCAAAACCGCCGTGGTGTCGACCATCAACGGCGACTCCAACGTGCCGTTCTACAAAGAGCTGGCGAACCAGGGTCTGAAGGCGACCGACGTGCCGGTGGTGGCGTTCTCCGTCGGCGAAGAAGAGCTGCGCGGGATCGACACTAAACCGCTGGTGGGTAACCTGGCGGCCTGGAACTACTTTGAGTCCGTCGATAACCCGACCAACCAGGCCTTCGTCGCGGATTACAAAGCCTATGCGAAGGCGCACAAGCTGCCGAACGCCGATACCGTGGTGACCAACGACCCGATGGAAGCTACCTATGTGGGCATCCATATGTGGGCGCAGGCGGTGGAAAAAGCGGGGACTACCGACGTGGATAAAGTCCGTGCGGCGATGGCCGGTCAGTCCTTTAAGGCGCCGTCAGGCTTTACGCTTACCATGGATGCCACCAACCATCATCTGCATAAGCCGGTCATGATCGGTGAAATCGAAGGTAACGGCCAGTTCAACGTGGTATGGCAGACGGAACAGCCGGTACGCGCCCAGCCGTGGAGCCCGTTCATCGCCGGAAATGACAAAAAGCCCGACCAGCCGATGAAAACCGCCAGCAACTAAGCCATTACCGCAGGGAGAAACGTCATGAACGCCATGCGCATGTTCATCGCTATTGTATGGCTTTCCGGACTGCTGCCAGGGATGGTGCAGGCATCGGATGCCGATCTTTTTGTTGCCGCCAGCCGCAGCCAGCAGGCGGATTTGTTGACGCAGTGGGCCGCCGCGCCGGATGCCGCCAGGCTTCCGCTGCTTCAGTCCCTGCAGAAGGAAAACCTGTATGCCGACAGTCAAAAGCACGCCTTTGCGCAGCGTAACGGGCAAATGGTGTCGCTTGGGGACGCCCGTGCGGCAGAAGCGCCAACCAAAGCCGTTCGTCTGACGAACCGGCTGCGCGTGCTGGCTGCGACCGCCATCGCCACCCATCAGCTGGTGAGTGACAGTGTCACCGAGAGGCGGGCGGCTGCGCGTCAGCTGCAGCGCGATGCCCAGCCCGGTATGCTCGCTTTTCTGGAAAAACGTGTGAACGATGAAACGGACGCCGTGGCGCGTCAGGCGCTGCTGCTGGCGGTCGCGAACCTCCAGCTGGCAAGCCCGCAGGCAGAGGTGCGCCGCAAGGCCGTCGAACTATTAGGTCAGTCCGACGATCCGGACGTACAGTCGAGGCTCACTCCGTTTACCCAGCCTGACACTGAGCCGGATGGCGGCGTGCGCGCGGCCGCAGGAGAGAGTCTTAGCCAGATCCAGCATCGGCTGATGTGGGGCGATCTGCTGGGCCAGGCGTTTATGGGGCTCTCCCTCGGGTCGGTGCTGCTGCTGGCCGCGCTGGGGCTGGCTATCACCTACGGCCTGCTGGGCGTCATTAATATGGCGCACGGCGAGATGCTGATGCTGGGGGCATATGCCACCTGGATGGTGCAGCAGGTGATGGCCGGGCTTGCGCCCCAGTGGCTGGCGCTCTATCCCGTTATCGCCTTGCCGGTCGCGTTCTGCCTGACGGCGGGCATTGGAATGGTGCTGGAGCGCACGGTGATCCGTCATCTGTACGGTCGTCCGCTGGAAACGCTGCTGGCGACGTGGGGCATCAGCCTGATGCTCATCCAGCTGGTGCGCATGACCTTTGGCGCCCAGAACCTCGAGGTGGCGAACCCGGCCTGGCTCTCCGGCGGGGTGCAGGTTTTTGCCAACCTGACGCTGCCGTGGAACCGCATTGTGGTGCTGGGCTTCGTGCTGCTGGTGCTGTTCTTTACCTGGCTCATTCTGAATAAAACCCGTCTGGGGCTCAACGTGCGGGCGGTGACGCAAAACCGCAGCATGGCCGCCTGCTGCGGGGTACCGACAGGGCGCGTCGATATGCTGGCGTTCGGGCTTGGCTCCGGGATTGCGGGTTTAGGCGGCGTGGCGTTATCGCAGCTCGGTAACGTAGGGCCGGAGCTGGGCCAGGGCTATATCATCGACTCCTTCCTTGTGGTGGTGCTCGGAGGCGTAGGCCAGCTGGCTGGCAGCGTGGCCGCGGCGTTTGGTCTGGGGATCTTTAATAAAATCCTTGAACCACAGATGGGGGCGGTGCTGGGCAAGATCGTGATTCTGGTGGCGATCGTGCTGTTTATTCAAAAACGCCCGCAGGGGCTGTTTGCGCTGAAAGGGAGGGTGATTGACTGATGAGCCAGCCGCTGACCTTAACGCTGGCGCGCAAAGCGCCACGCACTACGTATATTGCAGGCAGCCTGCTGGTGGTGTGCTTGCTGATATTGCCGTTTTTCGCCTTACTGCCTGCGACGCATCCGCTGGCGCTGTCAACCTGGATGCTGACGCTGACTGGCAAGATCCTCTGCTATGCCATCGTTGCGGTGGCGCTGGATCTGGTATGGGGCTACGCCGGGATGCTCTCTCTCGGGCACGGCATCTTTTTCGCCCTGGGCGGCTACGCGATGGGCATGTACCTGATGCGCCAGGCCGCGGGTGACGGTCTGCCCGCGTTTATGTCGTTTCTTTCCTGGAGCGAGCTGCCGTGGTTCTGGTGGGGAACCCAGCATTTTACCTGGGCGCTGGTGCTAATTGTGCTGGTGCCGGGGCTGCTGGCGCTGGTGTTTGGCTGGTTCGCCTTCCGCTCGAAGATCAAAGGGGTCTATTTTTCGATTATGACCCAGGCGCTGACCTATGCCGGGATGCTGTTGTTCTTTCGCAACGAAACCGGCTTTGGCGGCAATAACGGCTTTACCGGCTTCACCACGCTGCTCGGGTTTTCAGTAACGGAAACGACCACCCGTATCGCGCTGTTTCTGGCGACCGTGCTGTTGCTGCTCCTGGCCCTGGGCTGCGGATTTGCGCTGGCGAAGAGCAAGTTTGGCCGCATTCTGACCGCCGTTCGCGACGCCGAAAATCGCCTGACGTTTTGCGGCTACGATCCGCGCGGGTTCAAGCTGCTGGTGTGGACGCTCTCTGCCGTACTGTGCGGTCTGGCGGGGGCGCTCTATGTGCCGCAGGTGGGCATTATCAACCCGGGCGAAATGTCGCCGACGAACTCGATAGAGGCCGCCATCTGGGTGGCGCTTGGCGGGCGCGGCACGCTGGTGGGGCCGGTGATTGGCGCGGCGCTGGTTAACGGGGCGAAAAGTTTCTTCACCGTCGCGATGCCGGAATACTGGCAGCTGTTTCTGGGGCTGATTTTTATCGCCGTTACGCTGTTTTTACCGCGCGGAGTCTACGGACTGTTTCGTAAGGGAGAAAAATAATGCAGCCAGCCGAAGGGTTATTCACCCGCCAGCTGCCCGGCGATCGCTACCGGGACCAGACTGATCCTGTACTTCAGCTTGAATCCATTAACGTTAATTTTGATGGCTTTCAGGCCCTGACCGATCTCTCGCTGAATATCGGCGTGGGCGAGCTGCGCTGCGTGATCGGTCCCAACGGGGCCGGTAAAACGACGCTGATGGACGTCATCACCGGCAAAACGCGTCCAGAGAGCGGCAGGGCGATTTACGACCAGTCCATCGACCTGACAGCGCTGGAGCCTGCGGCCATCGCCCGCCAGGGCATCGGGCGTAAATTCCAGAAGCCCACGGTCTTTGAGGCGCTGACGGTGTGGGAAAACCTGGAGATCGCGATGAAAAGCGATAAGTCCGTCTGGGCGAGCCTGCGGGCAAAACTCAACGGCGCGCAGCGCGACCGGATCGATGAGATGCTGGTTTTACTGCGGCTGACCGCCGAGCGCGACCGCCGCGCCGGGCTGCTTTCCCATGGACAAAAGCAGTTTCTGGAGATCGGCATGCTGCTGGTGCAGGACACGCATCTTCTGCTGCTGGATGAACCCGCAGCCGGGATGACCGACGCGGAAACCGAATACACCGCAGAGCTGTTCAAAACGCTGGCAGGCAAGCATTCCCTGATGGTTGTTGAGCACGATATGGGCTTTGTCGAAACCATCGCCGATCGCGTGACGGTGCTGCATCAGGGGCGGGTGCTGGCGGAAGGTTCACTTCGCGAGGTGCAGGCCAACGAGCAGGTGATTGAGGTCTATCTGGGACGTTAAGGAGCGATGATGTTACAGGTTAATGAACTGAATCAATATTACGGCGGCAGCCATATCCTGCGCGGCGTCAGCTTTGAGGCCGTAACCGGCGAAGTCACCTGCCTGCTGGGGCGCAACGGCGTAGGGAAAACCACGCTGCTGAAGTGTCTGATGGGGCTGATCCCGGCCAAAACCGGGGAGGTTATCTGGCAGGGAAAAACGATCACCCATAGCAAACCGCACCAGCGGGTGCAGTCTGGCGTGGCGTATGTCCCGCAGGGCCGAGAGATTTTCCCGCGCCTGAGCGTAGAGGAAAATCTCCTGATGGGGCTGTCGCGATTTTCCGCACGCGAGGCGAAGCAGGTGCCGGAGGAGATCTGGCAGCTGTTCCCGGTGCTCAAAGAGATGAAGCATCGTCGCGGGGGCGATCTCTCCGGCGGGCAACAGCAGCAGCTGGCGATTGGTCGCGCGCTGGCGAGCCGTCCGCAGCTGCTGATCCTGGATGAACCGACCGAAGGCATACAGCCTTCCGTTATTAAAGAGATCGGCCACGTGATCCGTACTCTGGCAAGCAGAGGCGACATGGCGATCCTGCTGGTGGAGCAGTTTTACGACTTTGCCGCCGAGCTGGCCGACAGCTATCTGCTGATGTCGCGCGGCACGATTATTCAGCGCGGGCGGGGTGAAAACATGGAGCAGGAGGGCGTTCGCGGCCTGGTTGCGATCTGAAATGTTATATTATAACATCCTCATTCTTATAAAACGGAATGAGGATGTTATCTTGGCTGCACATATTGGAAAATTTGCCATGACTCTGGGGGCGCTGCTGGTCAGCGGCCAGCTGTTTGCTCATTCGCACGGCCATCAGATGACCGAAGCGGAACAGAAGGCGGCGAACGGCGTGTTTGAGGATAAGGACGTGAAGGACAGAGCATTGTCTGACTGGGACGGGACCTGGCAGTCGGTCTATCCGTTCCTGCTCGATGGTTCGCTGGATCCGGTCTTTAAGCAGAAAGCGCAGAAGGATAAAAGCAAATCCTTTGACGAGGTGAAAGCCTACTACCGCACGGGCTATGCGACGGACGTGGATGCCATCGGTATCGAAAATAACGTGATGGAATTCCATCAGGGCAAAGCGGTCAGCCGCTGTCAGTATGATTACAGCGGCTACAAAATTCTGACCTACGCGTCAGGTAAGAAAGGCGTTCGCTATCTGTTTGAGTGTAAGGACGCCGCTAGCAAGGCGCCGAAGTTCGTGCAGTTCAGCGACCACACCATCGGGCCGAAGGCCTCTTCGCACTTCCACATTTTCATGGGCAATACCTCCCACGAGGCACTGCTGAAAGAGATGGATAACTGGCCGACCTATTACCCGAATGAGATGTACAAAGAGCAGGTGGTGGAGGAGATGTTGCACCACTGATGCTTTTTTGCCGGGTGGCGGCTGCGCCTTACCCGGCCTGCATTCGCTACGCCGCTTTGGGTGACTCGCACCAGGCCTTCACGCTCATCCCACGCAGAATCATCAGCCAGGCCATGACGATGGCGACCATCATGATCGCAAACAAGGACCAGTGCGGCAGGTTGGTCAGGATAATACCGGTGATCATCGGGTTTGCCGCCGCGCCGAGCCAGCCCAGCGCCTGGGCGGAGAAATAGCTCGCCTTCATACCCGGTGGGGCAATGTTGTCGATCAGCATGTATTCACCCGGTGCATAGATAATCTCCCCCAGCGTGAAAATGGCGGCAGCGATGCCCCAGTAAACAAGGTTTTCCCCGGAGAGCATAAAACCGCCCAGCCCCAGGATAAAAAACAGGGTGGCGAGGGTCATCAGCGGGCGAATATTGCTGGCTGAGATCTTGCGGCCCAGCGCATATTGCAGCGTCACCACCACGGCGGCGTTGACGGGCAGCACCACGGCGACCACCTTTTCGGCGAAATCACTGTCCGCATGCGCGGCCAGAACGTATTGCGAAATACAGCTCGCGAACGACCCGCCCACGTACGACGCCAGCAGGCCAGAGAGCGTGTACCAGAACAGCGCGCGGTCTTTCAGCAATACCGATGGCTGCCACGGCGTCTTCTCCTCTGCGGTATCTAACGCCACGCTTTTCTGTACAAAGAAATGGATAAAGCCCAGCGGCAGGGCGGCGCAAAAGGCCGCCAGCCAGAACGGCAGCTGCAGGCTATACATCACCAGCAGGGTGCCAATCGGCGGGCCGACCGTCCAGCCAATGTTCAGGAAACTGTAGTTAAGCGAGAAGACCCGTGCCTTCTGGCTGGAGGTGAGCACGTCGGAGAACCAGGCTTTCAGCACCGTCGAAAAGACGGAGTAGGCGCAGTTGATCAGCGCAAAGAACAGCACCACCAGCGTGACGTTATTGACCAGCGGGATCGCCACAAAGCCGGCGATAAACGCCACGATCGCGATCAGCATGTAGCGTTTTTTATCAAACTTATCGGCCAGAATGCCAAATCCCAGGCTGAATACCACGCCAATGGTCAGCGCCACGGTCAGGGCATAACCAATATTCTCAACGCTCATGCTGTAGACGCGCGTGAGATAAATGGTCATGAACGGCAGCGTTGCCCCTCTACCGATGGT
Source organism: Enterobacter sp. N18-03635 (assembly GCF_004006055.1). Classification (NCBI taxonomy): domain Bacteria; kingdom Pseudomonadati; phylum Pseudomonadota; class Gammaproteobacteria; order Enterobacterales; family Enterobacteriaceae; genus Enterobacter; species Enterobacter sp. N18-03635. The sequence continues at coordinate 2,215,348 of NZ_CP034769.1, forward strand.
TAACAACAATGACGATGCCAGCAGCGCTGCGGTTGAGCGCCTGAGAGATGGTTTCATATTCCTGCCCGACAGTTGCTTATGCTTTTATTAGATGTGTGTTAACAGGATTACCATGACATAAGGGGCTTGTATAGCGCCTGATTTATCCCTAAGTGCTTCAGCTGCCTGCCAGAATTAATGATCTTCTCGCAGCGTGCTTTTTTCTGTTACCTTGAAGTGTTAACAAATTATTAATAATTCAGGGGCAGGGTATGACGCGTAAAGACGGGCTGCTGGCTTTGCTGGTGGTCGTAGTATGGGGGCTTAATTTTGTGGTCATTAAGCTGGGGCTGCACAACATGCCGCCGATGATGCTGGCCGGTTTACGCTTTATGCTGGTCGCTTTTCCGGCCATCTTCTTTGTGGCGCGTCCAAAGATCCCCTTTAAACTGCTGCTGGGCTACGGTCTGACCATTAGCTTTGGCCAGTTCGCGTTTCTCTTTTGCGCCATCAAGTTCGGTATGCCGGCGGGTCTTGCCTCGCTGGTGTTACAGGCGCAGGCGTTCTTTACCATTATTCTCGGGGCGTTTGTGTTTGGCGAGCGCCTGCAGGGCAAACAGCTGGCGGGGATCACCCTGGCGGTGTTCGGCGTGCTGGTGCTGATCGAGGCCAGCCTGAATGGTCAGCACGTGGCGCTGCTCGGGTTTATGCTGACGTTGGCGGCGGGGCTGAGCTGGGCCTGCGGGAATATCTTCAACAAGCTGATCATGCAGCACGAGGCGCGCCCGGCGGTGATGTCGCTGGTGGTGTGGAGTGCGCTGATCCCGGTTATCCCGTTTCTGCTGGCGTCGTGCATTCTCGACGGTCCGGCGGTGATGCTGAACAGCCTTGTCGACATTGATATGACCACGATCCTTTCTCTTGTTTATCTGGCCTTTGTCGCCACCATTGTGGGCTACGGGATCTGGGGATCGCTGCTGGGGCGTTATGAAACCTGGCGCGTCGCGCCGTTATCCCTGCTGGTGCCGGTGGTAGGACTTGCCAGTGCGGCGATATTGCTGGATGAAACGCTGAGCGCGCTGCAGCTGTTGGGCGCCGTGCTGATCATGGCCGGGCTGTACATTAACGTCTTTGGTCTGCGGGTGCGTCGGGCGACGCGGGTAAGCGAAAAGGCATAAAAAAAGCCCCGCGTCTGCGGGGCAAAAACGAATCAGAAGCCGTGCTGATTATAATAAGGCACGCCTAATTCGTCGGATTTGTCGCTACCAGCACCCATGTGGTTGAAATCATAAGGCGACTGGTCATGTGCTGACGGCAAAATCATCGAATCAGGATTATTTTGCTGCGTTGCACGAGGGGTTTGCTCCGCGAAGGTCTGGCTGGAGAACAGCACCAGCAAGGCGAGGGCGGCGGAGGCGATAGCTTTCATGATTTCCTCGGTTACGTCTGTTACAGGCGATAATTAACTACAGTGTTTTAACGGATACAGGTATCGGGATTCGCCCGGCACGCTGGTGATTCGGTACTTATGAGGCGGCACGTCAAAATAGTTTTTGAAAGTACGCGTCAGGGTTTGCTGCGATTCAAAGCCGTAACGCTCCGCCAGATAAAGGATCGGCTCGTTGCTTTCTTTTAGTTTCTGGGCAATTTCCGTCAGCTTGCGGCTGCGAATATATTGACCTAATGAATGGCCGGTCTCTTTTTTGAACATCCGTTGCAGGTGCCATTTGGAGTAACCCGAACGCTCTGACACTTTTTCAAGGGAGAGCGGCGATTCCAGGTTATCCTCGATCCAGTCCAAAATGCTATGAATGGTGATAGCGTCAGTATTGCGTCTGGACATCGTCATACCTCTTTTTTCTGTTTACGGCAGGATTTTCTTCAGCAGAAGCTCAAGGGTTGCCACTTCATCTGCCGTTAAGTTTTTTGTTAGTTCCTGATGCAGTGTTTGTCCTACTAATTGATGACATTTCTCGCACATGGCCGCGCCATCGCTGGTTAGCTTCACCAGTACGCCGCGTTTGTCATTCGGGTTAGGGCTTCGTTCTATCCATCCTTTGCAGACGAGACGATCGAGCATGCGGGTTAACGCACCCAGATCGACAGAGAGCACCTTTTTGAGCTCAACCGGCGTGATACACACTTCGCAGCGAATGGAACACAGCACTTTGAACTGTGTTGCGGTGATATCCAGCGGTGACAGGTAGTCATTGAGCAGGCGATCTTTTTTCTGATTGACCATATGAATAAGACGACCCAGCGGAACAACGTCGTTAAAGATATCACTGGTGCTTTTCACAATGGTTGCCCTGGCAAGTAGTTAGTCACGGCAGATATTATTGCTCAGGCAAGTATAAGTCAACTGAATGAATCAGCCGATGCCACGAATTGCTAAAACGTTTCATGAACTTTTTTTAAGGTGTTTCAAATCATAGAGATAACTTCCTGTTATCTTTTCAGAAGGAAAATAATCGTTACGTTGCGCCCATGGCTGAATGTCACACTTTCCCCCTATAATTGCTGTGTTAAATATGGATAAGGACGACAACGCACTATGTTGGATTTAATAAAAGCAATCAGCCTTGGGCTGGTGGTCTTGCTGCCGTTGGCTAACCCGTTAACGACGGTAGCGCTGTTCCTCGGGCTGGCAGGGAACATGAACAGCGCCGAGCGCAACCATCAGTCGATGATGGCCTCGGTGTATGTGTTTGCCATCATGATGGTGGCTTATTACGCCGGACAGGTGGTGATGAATACCTTCGGGATTTCCATCCCTGGCCTGCGTATCGCCGGTGGGCTGATTGTGGCCTTCATTGGTTTCCGCATGTTATTCCCGGCGCAAAAAGCGCATGAGTCGCCGGAAGCGACCAGCAAATCGGAAGAGCTGGAAACCGAACCGAGTGCGAATATCGCCTTTGTGCCGATTGCCATGCCCAGTACGGCGGGGCCGGGTACCATCGCGATGATCATCAGCTCCGCGTCGACGGTGCGCGACAGCGCAACCTTCCCGGACTGGGTCCTGACGGTGGCACCGCCGCTGATTTTTGCGATTATCGGGGTTATCGTGTGGGCGTCGCTGCGCAGCTCCGGCGCCATTATGCGCTGGGTGGGCAAGGGCGGTATCGAGGCGATTTCTCGTCTGATGGGCTTCTTACTGGTCTGTATGGGCGTGCAGTTTATTATTAACGGCGTGCTGGAGATTATTAAGACCTATCATTGATGTGATTGCCGGGTAGGCGCAGCGCTGCCCGGCATAAATAAACCTTACCCGTGCTGCCCCTGTTCCTCCAGCGCCACCGGCCACTTACGGAAGATGAGCACTGACCAGATCAGCGCCACCAGTGCCGGAATGGCACCCAGATAGCCAATCGCCGACATCGACACGTGCAGTATGACCTGATTTCCCACCAGCGCACCCGCGCCAATGCCGAGATTGAAAATCCCCGAGAACAGCGACATGGCGACATCCGTTGCATCCGGTGCCAGGGCCAGGACTTTCACCTGCATGCCGAGACCAATAATCATGATCGCCACCCCCCAGAACAGGCTGAGGATTGCCAGATGGCTTTCGCTGCCCGCGGCAGGCATCAGCAACAGCAGGCAGGCCAGCAGCAGAGCAATAGCGCAGCTCACCAGCGTCGAGGCATGCCGGTTACCCAGCTTGCCGAACAGCACGCTGCCAATAATGCCCGCGCCGCCGAGGATCAGCAGTAATACGGTGGCAAAGTTGGCGCTAAAGCCCGCCACCACCTGCACAAACGGTTCAATGTAGCTGTACGCCGTGTAGTGTGCCGTCACGACGATGGCGGTCAGCAGGTAGATGCTCAGCAGCGCAGGGCGACGCATCAGCAGCGGCAGGCTTTTCAGCGAGCCGGAATGTTCGCTCGGCAGCGCGGGCAGAAGTTTAATCAGACACACCAGCGTCACCAGCGCGCCCATGCCGATAGCGAAGAAGGTGGTACGCCAGCCGAAGTATTGCCCCACGATGCGGCCAATCGGCAGACCCAGCACCATCGCCAGTGCGGTACCGGTGGCAATCAGGCTCAGCGCCTGGGCGCGTTTACCCGCCGGTGCGAGTCGAATAGCCAGCGAGGCGGTGATCGACCAGAACACCGCATGGGCAAAGGCAATGCCGATGCGGCTAATGACCAGCACCGTAAAATTCCACGCCATAAACGACAGTACGTGGCTCGCGATGAACAAGACAAACAGGCCGATCAACAGCCTGCGTCGCTCCATCTGGCTGGTCAGCAGCATAAACGGCAAGGACATCAGCGCCACTACCCAGGCGTAGATGGTCAACATAATGCCTACCTGAGCCGTTTCCATCTGAAAACTTTCAGCGATGTCAGACAACAGCCCAACCGGAACAAATTCTGTGGTGTTAAAAATAAACGCGGCAATGGCCAGCGTGACCACGCGTAGCCACGCAACCCTGCGGGAAACTGTGTTCGTTGTCATAGGGATGTCGGAGATTCGTTGCTGAAAAGAAGAGGAGACGATCTTAAAACGTTGAACGGCGAAAACTCAACCATTATGTGATGCAGATCTCAAAATTTACCTTGTGAAAGCGGTAGCCGGGAACGCTGTTTTCATTGAATATAAAAGAACAACACAATAAAAACAGGCGGTAAGACAATGCAGGAGATTGATTTTTATCTGATCGATGCGTTCAGCGATATCACGTTCGGCGGCAACCCGGCTGCCGTTTGTCCGCTCAAGGAATGGTTGCCCGATGAGACCTTGCTGAAGATGGCGCAGCAGCATAATCAGTCGGAAACGGCTTTTTTCGTCTGCACTAAAGGGGGCATTGAGCTACGCTGGTTTACCACGCTTACAGAGGTCAATCTCTGCGGCCACGCCACCCTTGCCGCTGCGTACGTCCTGTTTAATGAACTGGATTACCCCGACTCGCGGATCCACTTTGACACCGCCTCTGGCCGCCTGACGGTAACCCGGGAGGGGGAATGGATGACGCTGGACTTCCCGGCATGTCCAACCCATCAAGAGACACCTCCGCCGGAGATGCTCTCGGCGCTGGGTATCAGCCGCTACGTTGAAGCCCGTAAGGGGCGCGCATGGCTGATCGTGCTGGAAAATCGCCAGCAGGTCGAGGCGCTTGCGCCACACTTTTCGGCGATGACGCCGGGCGAGCATAAGGTGAGCGTGACGGCGCGCGGTGAGGGGGAATACGATTTTGTCAGCCGCTTTTTCTCCCCCGGCGTTTCCGTTCCGGAAGACCCGGTCACCGGCTCCGCGCACACGATGCTGATCCCGTACTGGGGTGAACAGCTGGGGAAAACAGCCATGCTTGCCCGTCAGGTTTCCGCGCGCGGCGGCGACGTGCGCTGTGAGCTGAAAGGCTCGCGCGTGCTGATGAGCGGACAGGCTTCACTTTATCTGAAAGGCACAGTTTTTCTGCGCTAAATACCCATAACAAGAGAGGAAGAGACAATGCAGGAAATTGATTTTTATCTGGTGGATGCCTTCAGCGACAAAACCTTTGGCGGCAACGCGGCAGCGGTATGTCCTCTGGAAGAGTGGCTGCCTGACGAGACGCTGCTCAAAATGGCGCAGCAGCATAACCAGTCTGAAACCGCCTTTTTCGTGCGCACCGACAGCGGGTTTGAGCTGCGCTGGTTCACCACGCTGGATGAAATTAACCTCTGCGGTCACGCTACGCTTGCCGCATCGCACGTTATTTTCGAATACCTCGACTATCCGCACACTGAAATCACCTTCACCACCCGCTTCGTGGGCGAGCTGACGGTGAAACGCAGCGGCGACTGGCTGACGCTGAACTTCCCGGCGTGGTCAACGGAGGTTGTCGAGAACCCACCTGCGCTGCTGTTTAGCGCGCTGGGCATCACAGAGGCAAAAGAGGTGCGCGTCGGACGTGATTACCTGGTGGTGCTGGAGAGCCAGCAGCAGGTGGAAGCGTTAACGCCGGATATTGGGGCGCTGCTTCCGCTGGATAAAATGGTCTGCGTGACGGCGCCGGGAGAAGAATATGACTTCGTCAGCCGCTTCTTCTGCCCGGGCGAAGGGGTGCCGGAAGACCCGGTCACCGGATCTGCCCACAGCATGCTGATCCCTTACTGGAGCGAAAAGTTGGGCAAAACGTCGCTCAACGCCCGCCAGGTGTCACACCGTGGCGGAGATCTGCGCTGCGAGCTGAAGGGCGATCGCGTGCTGATCGCCGGTCAGGCCACCCTGTATCTGAAAGGGCGTGTCTTTTTGCGCTAACAGAGCGGAGCGATAAGTTAATACTATGAAGCACCCTGGCAGGCCTGCGCTATGTTGAAATTTAGCCTCATAAAAAAGCAAGGAGCCTGCCATGTATTCCATTACCTCTGAATCTGCACGTCACCCGGACATCCTCAGTCTGATCGCGGCGCTTGACCGCTATCAGAGCGAACTCTATCCCGCTGAAAGCAATCATCTGCTCGATCTGGCTTCGCTGCCGGAAGCCTCGCTGATCCTGATGGTCATTCGCGACCAGCAGCTTCAGGCCGTTGGCTGCGGCGCAATCGTGCTCAACGGCGACGGAACGGGCGAGATGAAGCGGGTTTATATCGATCCGGCCCATCGCGGGCAGCATCTCGGCGAGACGCTGCTGGCCGCCCTGGAAGATGAGGCCCTGAGCCGTCATTGCCACACGGTACGGCTGGAGACCGGTATTAAACAGCGCGCCGCGGTGCGTCTTTATGAACAGTGCGGATACGATTTACGCCCGGCGTTTGCCCCGTACGTTGACGACCCGCTCAGCCTGTTTATGGAGAAGGCGCTGGTTGAAGACGTTCGTTTAGCAGCGCTATAAAGGCCTCCAGCTGGCGGGTCATCGCCCCGCGTCGCCACACCAGCCAGGTCGTGAGCCACCGCCAGTTTTCCGCCAGCGGCCAGGCTTCAATCTGATGATGCCCGGGCATACTCTCCAGCATTGAGCGCGGCATCAGCGCGATGCCTGCGCCCGCGATAACGCAGGCGAGCATGCCGTGATAGGACTCCATCTCATGAATGCGGCCGGGCGCGGCGCGGTCAGCATGAAACCAGCTCTCCAGGTGTCGACGGTACGAGCAGTTGGCGCGAAAAGCGTAAACGTCGCTGCCGCTAACCTGCGCGGCGCGTGCGACCTCCGCGTGCCCGGCAGGCGTGACCAGCATCATTTCCTCCCGATAAACCGGCATGCCTTCCAGCTCCGGGTGCGACAGCGGCCCGTCGACGAAGGCGGCGCTGAGGGTTCCCTCCAGTACGCCATCGATCATCGTCCCGGATGGCCCGGTAGAAAGGGCAAACTGGATGCGCGGATAGCGCTGGTTAAACTGCGCCAGCGTTTCAGGAATGCGCACGGCTGCGGTACTTTCCAGCGCGCCGAGGGCAAATAACCCCTGCGGCTCATCTCCCGCTACAACCATGCGCGCTTCATCCACCAGGGCGAGGATTTGCTTGCTGTAGCGCAGGAAGTTATGCCCGGCCGGGGATAAGCGCAAACGCTGGTTCTCACGAATAAACAGCTCAACGCCAAGATCGGCTTCCAGCTGGCGAATGCGGGTCGTCAGGTTAGACGGCACGCGATGCACCTTCTGCGCCGCCTGGGTGATACTGCCCGTCAGTGCGACGGCGTTAAACATTTCAAGCTGGGTTAAATCCATAATGTTCTCGTTTCGTGAATAAGGTGGTTAGTATTATTCATTTTTAAGAAATAGCAGAGTGAGCCACAATTAATCAACCGAAACACGTGGAGAACAACATGACTTATTCATCTGCTACACATGCCTTCTCTGTCAGCCCGGCCACGGGTGAAACCCTCTCAACCTGGCCTTGGGCGACGCCGGAACAGGTTGACCGCGCAATTTCTCAGTCCGACGCGGGGTACCGCCAGTGGCGTCGTGAAAGCGTTGCCCACAGGGCGCAAAAGCTGCGCGATCTCGGCGCAGCGCTGCGACACCGCGCGGAAGAGATGGCGCAGACGATCTCCCGTGAAATGGGCAAACCCATCCTGCAGGCGCGGGCGGAAGTGGCAAAATCCGCGGGTCTGTGCGACTGGTATGCCGAGCACGGCCCGGCGATGCTGCGTGCGGAGCCTACGCTGGTGGAAAACCAGAACGCGGTCATTGAATACCGTCCTCTGGGGCCGATCCTCGCGGTGATGCCGTGGAACTTCCCTCTCTGGCAGGTGCTGCGCGGCGCGGTGCCAATTCTGCTGGCCGGTAACAGCTATCTGCTCAAACACGCCCCCAACGTGCTCGGCTCTGCGGATCTTATCGCGCAGATCTTTGCGGATGCGGGTTTCCCAGAAGGCGTGTTCGGCTGGGTGAACGCCACCAATGACGGCGTCAGCCAGGCGATTAACGATCGTCGTATTGCGGCGGTGACCGTCACCGGCAGCGTGCGTGCCGGGGCTGCCATTGGTGCTCAGGCGGGGGCCGCGCTGAAAAAATGCGTGCTTGAGCTGGGTGGCTCAGACCCGTTCATCGTCCTCAACGATGCCGACCTGGATCTTGCCGTGAAGGCGGCGGTGGCGGGTCGCTATCAGAATACCGGGCAGGTGTGCGCGGCGGCCAAACGCTTCATTGTGGAAGAGGGTATTGCGAAGAACTTTACACAGCGCTTTGTCGATGCAGTTGCTGCGTTAAAGATGGGCGCGCCGGAAGAAGAAGAGAACTACCTGGGCCCGATGGCGCGGTTTGACCTGCGCGATGAACTGCATCAGCAGGTGCAGGCGACGCTTGCAGAAGGGGCAACGCTGCTGCTGGGCGGAGAGAAGATCGGCGGTGAGGGGAACTATTACGCGCCAACCGTGCTGGCGAACGTTACCCCGTCGATGACGGCCTTCCGTCAGGAGCTGTTTGGTCCGGTCGCGGCCATTACGGTCGCGAAAGACGCGGATCACGCCCTGACGCTTGCCAACGACAGCGACTTTGGCCTGTCTGCGACGGTCTTCACCGCTGACGCAGAGCTTGCGGATAAATTCTCGCGCGAGCTGGAGTGCGGCGGCGTGTTTATCAACGGCTATAGCGCCAGCGATGCGCGCGTGGCCTTCGGTGGCGTGAAGAAAAGCGGCTTTGGACGCGAGCTTTCCCACTTTGGGTTGCACGAGTTCTGTAACGCGCAGACGGTATGGAAGGATCGCGTGTAATCCTTAATTTCGGCCCTCAGCACGAGGGCCGTTGTCACTAATCTGCAATGGTTCTGTCATTTTCATTTCGTAGACTCGCTCGCGTCTAACGCCTTGTAAATGAAGCTAATTATGAACCTAACGCAAATTTTTCGCCGTATTGCGCAGCGTCTTACTCCCCGTCACTTTGGCCTGTTGACGGGGATCTTTTGTATTATTGGCCTTTTCTCCGCGCTGCAGCTCTCCTCGTCATTTCTGCTTAACGCCTCCCTGAACGACGCCCAGCGCAACGAGCAGCAAAACCTTCTGGCATGGCAGCAGCAGAGCAAGCTGGATCAGGCCCGTGTTTCCCTGCTGGCGGCAAGCGACCTGCTTAACCGGTCCGGCGTCTGGTTTATGCAGGATAAAGAGACCGGATCCGACGGGAGCTGGCATAGCCTGATGGATGATGCGCAAAAGGCGCTGACGGTGTCTCAGCAGGCGTGGAAGGCCTGGCTGGCGCTGAATCCGCCGAAAGACGACGCGCTGGTGAACAGCTATCAACTTTTCTACGGCGCGATCGAAGAGCAGGCTGAAGGTCTGGTCAAAACCAACACCATCGACGCTTTTTTTGCCGTCCCGGCGCAGGCGTTTCAGACGGATTTTAACGACAACTATGCGCGCTATCAGCAGGCAAGCGAGAAGCTGGCCATGCAGGGGCGCCAGAGCCTCATGGCACAGCTATCCGGCCTGCAAACGTTGTTCCTGTTTGCGCCTGTGCTGTTGCTCGCCATCGCGGTTATCGTGTGGTTCGGCATGTCGAGATGGGTGATTACGCCGCTTCGTCGGCTCATCGCGCATATCAACCGGCTGGCAGCAGGGGATATCTCCGGCACGCCGCCCAACGTCATGCGCTTCAACCGGGAGATAGGGCAGCTCAGCGACAGTATCGCCACGATGCAGCACGGCCTGCAGCAGCTGGTGACGCAGGTCAGCCATGCCACCGCCACGATGGTGGAAAACATCGGCTCCCTGGCGGAGGGTAACCAGAAGCTGTATCAGCAGTCAGCGCGTCAGGCGAAAGAGCTTGAGGATGTGACGGCGCATATCGCGTCGCTGGAAAGCCATGTGGAAGGGAATACCGGCTATGCCAGGCTCGCCAGCTCGCGGGCCGATGAGGCGCGCCAGGCCGCCGTGGGCGGCGACCAGATAATGTTAACCGTAAACGCGTCCATGCAGGCGATCGTCGACCGATCGTCTGAGATGCGCGGGATCGTGGCGATGATCGACAGCGTGGCGTTTGAGACCAACATCCTGGCGCTCAATGCCGCCATCGAAGCTGCCCATGCAGGAAACCAGGGACGCGGGTTTGCCGTCGTCGCCCGGGAGGTCGGTCTTTTGGCCAGAAAGAGCAGCCACTCGACGCAGACCATACAGGAGCTGATCAACCGCTCGCTGCAGGGCATTGAAGACGGTTCCCGCGCCGTCACCCTGATGGAAGAGAATCTCCAGCAGGTCACCGGGCTGGTGGGCAATCTAAGCAGTTTGCTTAATGAGATCTCCACCGCCACGCTCAGCCAGGGAGAGAGTATTCACCAGATGACGCGTCAGCTTCAGGCGCTGAATCAGGTCTCCCGTCAGACGGATTTGCTGGTCTCAGACGCCTCGGATGCCTCAGAGCGGCTGCAAAAGCAATCCGATCTTTTATTGCAGGCCGTTTCGCGTTTTCGTCTTAGCGCCTGACGTAATACATAAGCCTCTGTTATACTCGCAGCCCGTTTTAGCCTGAGGGCAAGGAGCAAAGTGTGGCTGCGGTCATCCATAATGAGATGTTGGACGAGATTCTGGCGCAGGTTCGTCCGTTAATTGGAAAGGGGAAGGTTGCCGACTATATTCCGGCCCTTGCCTCGGTAAGCGGGAATAAGCTGGGCATCGCTATCTGTACCATAGACGGACAACGATTCCAGGCAGGCGATGCCACTGAACGTTTTTCCATTCAGTCCATTTCGAAAGTGCTGAGTCTGGTTGCAGCGATGCGCCAGTACGAAGAAGAAGAGATTTGGCAGCGCGTGGGTAAAGATCCTTCCGGCCAGCCTTTTAACTCGCTGCTTCAGCTCGAAATTGAACAGGGGAAACCGCGAAACCCCTTCATCAATGCCGGGGCGCTGGTGGTCTGCGATATGCTGCAAAGCCGCCTCAGCGCTCCGCGCCAGCGAATGCTTGAGATTGTTCGTCAGCTCTCGGGCGTTGACGATATTGCCTATGATGCGCTGGTAGCGCGCTCGGAGTTTGAACACTCCGCCCGTAACGCGGCTATCGCGTGGCTGATGAAATCCTTCGGTAATTTCCACAACGACGTGGCGACTGTCCTGCAAAACTACTTCCATTACTGCGCCCTGAAAATGAGCTGCGTTGAGCTGGCTCAGACGTTCCTGTTCCTTGCGCATCAGGGTCATGCGCCGCATCTCGATCAGGAAGTGGTTTCTCCTCTACAGGCTCGCCAGGTTAACGCGCTGATGGCCACCAGCGGGATGTATCAAAACGCCGGTGAGTTTGCCTGGCGCGTTGGATTGCCAGCTAAATCGGGCGTTGGCGGCGGAGTCGTGGCGATTGTGCCGCACGAAATGGCGATTGCAGTCTGGAGCCCGGAACTGGATGAAACGGGAAATTCGCTTGCCGGTGTCGCGGTTCTGGAGAAACTGACCCAGCGTCTGGGACGTTCCGTATACTGATGTCCGATCTTGATCCTCTTTTTTCCCGCCTGGCGCGATCGACATTTCGCTCGCGCTTTCGCTTAGGCGATAAGGAACGACAGTACTGCTGGGACAAAGGCCCCGAAACCATTGACCAGCATGCCGCGGATTTTGTCGAAAAGCGCCTTGCGCCTGCACACCCTGCAAACGACGGCAAGCAGACGCCCATGCGCGGACACCCGGTGTTTATCGCCCAGCATGCCACGGCCACCTGTTGTCGGGGCTGTCTGGCAAAATGGCATAACATTCCACAGGGTGTGACGCTCACTGCGCAGCAGCAAAATTATATTGTCGGCGTCATTCACCACTGGCTGGTGTTGCAAATGAACGCCTAAATTTGACGAGTTATGCTCCTGTGTTATTTGTGTTATAGATGCATCCTAAGTTAGTCCCAATCGTGCTGACGACCGCAATAATTGCCGTAAGCTTTCATATGGAATGATATTTAATGCGTTCTGCTCTTACTGCCTTCAGGCCGTTCCAGGTTGACACGCCGCTGCGAAATGCATCGACGATCTTTATCCTCACCACCTTATTCTATTTTGTGGGCGCGGAGTTACGGCTCGTTGAGGCCCTCTCTCTGTTCTGGCCGCTGAATGGCGTCATGGCAGGGATCTTCGCCCGCTATGTTTACCTGAATCGCCTGCACTACTATGCGGTATGTTATGTCGCGATGCTGTTGTACGACGCGGTGACGACCAACTGGGGTATCGCTTCAGCGGTGATCAACCTGTCTAACATGATCTTTATCGTTGCCGTCGCCGTGCTGATTCAGCGCGACAAGCGGCTAACGAAGAAAACCCCCGATCCGCTTAACGCATTACGCCTGTTTAACTACTGCCTGATTGCCGCGCTGCTTTGTGCCTTGCTCGGCGCGGTGGGGTCGGTTGGGATTGACAGTCACACCTTCTGGCCGCTGTTTGCCGACTGGTTTAGCGAGCAGTTCTCAACCGGCGTGCTTGTTGTGCCTTGTATGCTCACGTTACGCATGCCCGGGCGTGAACTCAGGTTACGTCTGGAGCAGTTGCTGCCTGTGATTGCGCTGATCGTCTCGGTGGTCGCTTCGGTGGTGATTGGCGGAGCGGGGAGCCTCTCGTTTCCTCTGCCTGCACTTATCTGGTGTGCGGTTCGTTACTCATTGCCTGCGACCTGTCTGCTAACGTTTATCACGGGCGCCACTGAAATTATTCTGGTCGCCAACTCGATTATTAACATTGCCGTGGCGACGCCGTTTACCACCCCAATGATGTTTTCAGCCCGGCTGGGGATCGCCACGATGGCGATCTGTCCGGTGATGGTCTCCGTTAGCATGGCGGCGATTAACTCTCTGATCCGTCAGGTTTCGCTCAGGGCGGATTATGACTTTTTAACGCACGTCTATTCGCGTTCCGGGCTTTATGAGGCGTTAAAGCAGGAAGAAACCTACCGGCATACACGTTTTCTGACCGTCATGCTGTTGGATATTGATTATTTCAAAAGCATTAATGATAACTACGGCCACGAGTGCGGAGACCGCGTGCTGGCGTCGTTTGCCCGACAGGTTCAGCAGGTTGTCGGTGAAGACGGCATGGTGGCGCGCATGGGCGGGGAAGAGTTCGCGGTGGTAGTTAATTCAGGCGACGCGCAGCACGGTTTTGAACTGGCTGAACGTATCCGGTCCACCGTGGCCAGCCATCCTTTTACATGGCGTCACCAGACCCTCTATCTGACGGTCAGTATTGGCCTCGGAAGTGGAAAGGCAGAGTCATGGCAGTTGACCGAGGTCTTCAACAAGCTCATGGCCGAGGCGGACGATCATCTCTATCGTTCAAAAAAAGCGGGTCGAAACCGTACCAGCGCCCGGGTGGCGGACGAGCAAATTGCTACGCCTTCCGGGAGTGAAACATAGCTGCGTTAATCGTCATAAGGCATTGACGTGAATAGTAAGCGGCTTAACAGGACGTCAGAACACTGACAATGTCTCTGTTTAAGCTACGCTTTTAGTAACGCTTTACGTCAGGAGACATTATGAAAGAACCTGCAACCCCTGAAAATGAAACGGAACGTCTCAACTCGCTGCGCGAGTCTGGTTTGCTTGAGATTGACAGTTCCCCGGCGTTTGACCGCTTAACGCGTCTGGCAAAACGCTTTTTCCAGGTGCCGCTGGCGATGGTCAATCTTATCGATGAGCATTCGCTGATCGTCAAGTCGGCTGATGGTCAGGCACCGAGCGCCGTTCCGCGTAACATCTCATTCTGTGGACATACGATCCTTACCGAAGCGCCGCTGGTGGTGGGAGATATGCTTCAGGACGATCGCTTTGCGGATAATCCGCTGGTGGCCGGTGAGCCGCGCGTGCGGTTTTACGCGGGCTTCCCGCTGCGCCTGCGTGACGGCGCGAGCGTGGGCTCGCTGTGCCTGATTGATTACGCTCCCCGTGAGTTTTCAGCGTCCGACCTCGCCGTGCTGGGAGACCTTGGCGCGCTGGCAGAGGATGAATTTGCTGCCATCAGTGCGGCGACCACGGATGAATTAACCGGGTTATTCAACCGTCGGGGCTTTAATCAGCTTGTGCGTTTCACGCTTTCCGTTGCCCGGCGCCGGGCTGAGCCGCTGACGCTTGGCTGGCTGGATTTGGATCGTTTTAAGGAGATTAACGATCGCTACGGCCATGAAGAGGGAGATAAGGCGCTGAAAGCCATGGCGCAACTGATGCGCAACTCTTTCCGTGAAGCAGATCTACTGGTGCGTTTTGGCGGGGACGAGTTCGCCGTGCTGTTTGCGGATACGGATGAGCAGGGGGCCTGGATTGCCATGCAGTATCTCGCTGAGCAGGTGGAACACTATAACGCCCGCAAGCTGCATCCCTGGTCGCTTCATTTCTCATGGGGGCTTAGCGAATTCGATCATAACGGCAACGATCTGCAGCAGTGGTTAAAAGATGCCGATGAAAAGATGTATGCCATGAAACAGCAGCGCCAGCGCGCCCGGTGACATAACAAAAGCCTATGTTCGATCCGTTTGCGTTAAGAAGATGTTAAATGCACAGTGATGGTATTCAACGTAAGGAAAAACAATGAATACCTCACTGCAAATCAAAAACCTCACCCGAGACGAAATTCTTACCCATATTGATGCGCTGGCCGGGATCCTCGAAAACTGTGTGAACGGCGGGGCATCCGTCAGCTTTATGCTCCCTTATAGCCCGGATAAGGCCCGTATTTTCTGGCGCGGTATTGCCGAAAGCGTAGCGCGAGGCGAGCGGCTGGTGCTTGTCTGCGTCGATGCGCAGGACGGCATCATCGGAACGGTGCAGCTGATCACAGACCAGCCGGAAAACCAGCCGCACCGGGCCGATGTGGCAAAGCTGCTGGTTCATGAGAAATCGCGCCGGAAAGGGGCCGCGATGGCATTGATGGAAGCGCTGGAAGCTGAGGCTCGGGCCAGAGATATTTCGGTTCTGGTGCTTGATACCTCCACCGGCAGCGGGGCCGAAACCTTCTATCAGCGTGCCGGCTGGCAAAAGGTTGGTGAGATCCCGCGCTACGCGCTGATGCCGGACGGTGCCATGACGGCCACGTCCGTGTTTTATAAGTTCCTGTAAATATTCTGCACAACTACGCGACGTATTGATCAAAACAGGGTTTCTGGTCGTTAAGTTTTGATAAGTTATCGTACCAATCTTATCAGGCTGTATGACTAATCATAAAAGGAACCCCTTGTGAACACGCTCAACCGTCGTGATTTTCCCGGTGCTCAATACCCAGAACGCATCATTCAGTTTGGTGAAGGCAACTTCCTGCGTGCGTTTGTCGACTGGCAAATCGACCTGCTAAATGAACATACCGATCTTAATGCCGGCGTGGTTATCGTCCGTCCTATTCAGAGCGATTTTCCACCGTCGCTGAGCACTCAGGATGGTCTCTATACCATTATCGTTCGTGGCCTGAACGGGCAGGGGGAAGCGGTGAGCGAGAGCCGTCTTATCCGCTCCGTTAACCGTGAAATCAGCGTCTACGACGACTATGACGCGTTTCTGAAACTGGCTCGCAATCCGGATATGCGGTTTGTTTTCTCGAATACCACCGAAGCGGGTATTAGCTACCACGCAGGTGACAAATTCGACGATGCCCCTGCAGTGAGCTATCCGGCGAAGCTGACGCGACTGCTGTTTGAGCGCTTCAGCCACTTTAACGGCGCGCCGGATAAAGGCTGGATCATCATCCCGTGCGAACTGATTGACTACAACGGAGATGCCTTACGTGAACTCGTTCTGCGCTATGCGCAGGAATGGGCGCTGCCTGCGGCCTTTATCCGGTGGCTAAACGACGCCAACTGCTTCTGCTCGACGCTGGTAGACCGTATCGTGACCGGTTACCCGCGCGATGAAGCGGCTGCGCTTGAAGCTGAGCTGGGTTATCACGATCGGTTCCTGGACACGGCTGAACATTTCTATCTGTTCGTTATCCAGGGGCCAGCATCCCTTGCGCACGAGCTTCGTCTGGATAAGTACCCGTTAAACGTGCTGATTGTCGATGACATCAGGCCTTACAAAGAGCGCAAAGTCGCCATCCTGAACGGCGCGCACACGGCGCTGGTGCCGGTCGCGTTCCTGGCCGGGCTGGATACGGTAGGCGAGGCGATGAATGATGCCGAGGTCTGCGCGTTCGTCGAAAAAGCGATTTATCAGGAGATTATTCCGGTCCTCGATCTGCCGCGTGACGAGCTGGAAACTTTCGCCAGTGCGGTAACTGGACGTTTTCGCAACCCCTACATCCGACACCAGCTGCTCTCCATCGCGCTTAACGGCATGACCAAATACCGCACCCGCATCCTGCCGCAGCTGCTGGCAGGGCAGAAGGCGACGGGGCAATTACCAGCACGCCTGACGTTTGCTCTGGCCGCACTGATCGCTTTTTATCGCGCGGAGCGTAACGGGGAGAACTATCCGGTGCAGGATGATGCATTCTGGCTGGAACGTTATCAGCAGCTGTGGGCGCAGCACCGCGATCGGCAGCTGAGCACCCGTGAACTGGTGCAGTCGGTGCTCAGCGTGAGTGAGCACTGGGAACAGGATCTGACGCAGGTGAACGGTCTTGTCGACCAGGTGACGCTGGATCTGGATGCCATTCTGCTTAAGGGCATGCGCACCGCGGCTAAACCGCTTTGTTAACAGGTTCACCCGGCTTCGGCCGGGTTTGAATACGACATTATTTAGTTACAACATACTATTGGCTTTTTTTTTAAAAAGCACATGCAGCACCGTACGGTTTTCGTTGCTCAGGGGAGAAAATGCAATGTTCCGTTAACATGCTTGCAACGGTGACGGGGATCACGTTTAATAGCCTCGCTCTTTTCTTTCCTGAAACTCACTATGATCGTTCGTCCTAAACAGCACTGGCTACAATTGATTTTTGTCTGGCACGGTTCGGTACTTCCCAAGATCTATACCCGATTGCTGCTCAACTTCCTGCTCTCTATCGCCGTTATCCTGATGTTACCGTGGTATACGTCGCTCGGTATCAAATTTACCGTGGCGCCATTTAGCATTCTCGGCGTGGCGATCGCTATCTTTCTGGGTTTCAGAAACAACGCCTGTTATTCACGCTACGTCGAGGCGAGGCTGCTCTGGGGGCAGCTGATGATAGCGGCACGCTCGCTGTTTCGCGAGGTAAAAAACACCTTGCCTGACGATAAGCACCTGGGCGAATTTGTCCGCCTGCAGATTGCTTTTGCCAACTGCCTGCGCATGACCCTGCGCCGGGAGCTGAACGCCGAGCAACTCTCTCGCTATCTTGCTGCGGATGATTTACGTCACGTGATGAGCGCCAACTCACCGGCGAACCGTATTTTACTGATCATGGGGGAGTGGCTGGCCGTGCGGCGGAGAAACGGGCAACTCTCAGACATTCTGTTCCATAGCCTGAACAATCGTCTGAACGACATGTCTATCGTCCTTTCCGGCTGCGAGCGCATTGCAACCACGCCGGTACCGTTTGCCTATACGCTGATTTTGCACCGCACGGTATATCTGTTCTGCATCATGCTGCCTTTCGCGCTGGTTGTGGACCTGCACTACATGACGCCCTTCGTTTCGGCGCTGATCTCCTACACCTTTATCTCGCTGGACACCCTTGCGGAAGAACTGGAAGATCCGTTTGGCACCGAAGATAACGACCTGCCGCTGGACGCCATCTGCAATATGATGGAACGCGATCTGCTGCAGATGAACGATGAAGAGAACATCCCGGAAAGGCTGATGCCGGATAAACATTATCAGCTGACCTGACGGGCGTTCCACTCTTCGCGGGTGATTTCCCACAGCTCGGAGTCCAGCATCCCGCTGACGTAGGCTTTCTTTTCCGTCCTGATAAGCCGCATGCCGCTACTGTCTGAAATACGCCGGGAGCGGCTGTTGGCGGCGGCTTTCGGTGCGCGCAATACGGGTTTGTTTAGCGTATTGAACCAGTAATCCGTCGCGGCAATACTGGCTTCGCGCATATATCCGTGCCCCTGAAATTCCGGCGCGAGCCAGAACCCGCGGTTGTTGTCCTCGACGTCGTACAGGCAAATAATGCCCATCAATTCATCCGGCATATCGCGTCGCCGGATGCTCCAGAACCAGGCAATCCCTTTTGCCATATCCGGCAGCGCCACGTTGTTGACATAGTTTTCCGCGCCGTTATCCGGGTAGGGCCAGGGCACGGAGGAGACCATATAACGGACAATCTCCCAGCGCGGATATAGCTTTTGTATCTGGACGGCATCTTCCGCTACCAGCGGTTTCAGCAGTAAGCGTTCTGTCGTGAGCGTCGGTATCGTCATGCGCTGATCTCCCTTTTTAGGCGTTATGCTTTTGTTTGCGTTCTGGTATTTTCATCTATATGACGTTCTGTTTAGTTGCGTTGTAACGTATTTACTACCAAAATTTTGCTCTGCTGAGCGTTCGACTACCATCAGATTAGTTGGGCTAACTTACCTACCCACATAAGGAATAATGTATGGTTTTGCCTGGAATGAATCCTGAGACCAATCTCCCCGGTTATGATTATGCGCGAATGGCAGGTTTAGGGGCTGCAGATTTCGATTTCAAAGCACTGGGTTCCGCCATGGACTGTAATCGCGAATTTGCTCAGGCCGGTATCATTTATTCTGATGGTACTCAACGCTACCTGGTTCGCTCTGGTCAGCGTCATCCTAATGGCCAAAGTGGTATTGTAACCCACGTAATTGTAACGAAAGCGAACTCGCAGCCATCCACCTCCAGCGTAGGTAAATCATTGACTGACGCTGTGACATCGACATCCATGGGTACTGAGCTTGCGTCGACTGTACTATCCTGTGGCGCGATGATCATTACTGGAGGTGTAATGCTTGCAGGCACGGCAGCAACACCTCTTACCGCAGGAGGCAGTGGTGTTTTAGTGGCTATCGGCTACGCTGGTACTCTCGCTACCGGATTACAATGTGTTAACGGTCTTTATCGAATTTATGATCTGGTTGAAAACGGTGGCGGAAATGTTGCATGGCTCGATACGCAAGAATGGTACGTCGCCACCTCCACATCACTGGATGTAATTTCGTTAGCAAGTGCAGGTGGGGCATTAAAAGAAGCCGTTACCACCTGGCGTGCAATGAAATCCATATCTTCCTTGAAAGCCACTGAATGGTTAAAAAGCTATCCTCGTCAGGATCGTGCTCGTTTGACCGAATTGATAATTCGCGCGCAAAACCCCGGTATAAGCAACAAAGAAATCAAGGCTCTTATCCGCGCGGGTCTTTATCCGAAACGCTTTCCAACCGGGCCGGTTCAGGTAGAACTCACTCGACAACTTGGGCAAGTGGTAACAAGTGCCGCAGCATTGGCAGGAAGTGCGGTGAGCGGCGTTATTGCAGCGCCCAGTAACTTACCACGGACCGGTAAATACATTATCGGTACCATTCAGTCACTGGCGGTATTCTGATGAAGTTTTTGAGTTTGTTAACCGGACGGGTTTTCCAGGATCTCCTGCAACATGGTAAAGATATAGAGGAGGCTATTGCTCGTCGTGATACCCGCCTTCTGGATAATTCCACTCCCGAGCTGGAACGGTATTTTTCGCGACCCCTCAGTGAGCTTCCGCGTCAAAATCCTTACCCGGTAGCTATGCTGTTACCTCTGTTTTTAGTGGCGTTTGCGCTAAACCTTTTGCCTTTTCTCAGCACGTTGCAGGGTTTGTCACCTTTACATCATGCATTGAGCTTTTTCTTGCCATCATTGACGATGACAGGCGCGCTCATTGTGACAAGCGTACTACTGGCTCGTGGAAAGACGTCGGGATTGTCGGGCTTTATGGCGTTGTTCATCATCCTGCTGATAACGACCCTCGTTCAGGTTCTACATGTCATGCTTTCTCATGATGGAAGCCTCTGGCCACACGTCATTGCATCTTTCGCGCTGTTACTTTGTCGGGTGGTGATGAACGGCAGCGGCTTTGTTCTATTTACGCTCTATTGTCGTACTCAGCGTCTTGCCAGATTGGCACGGGAAATGCGGCTAAAAAGCCGTTAAAGGGGGAGGTTATGACATTACGAAAAGCCACGCCGCAGGAAGCCGAAACACTCTGGAACATTCGCAACCAGGCGATTCGTCACGGCTGTAAAACCAGTTACGATGCCGACGTCATTGCGCGCTGGACGCCGGATCTCATGCCCGAACGCTATCGGCAGATGGTCATTGAATACCCTTTTTACGTGGTGGAAGATGAAAAGGGCGACGTTGCGGCGACCGGCTATCTGGATCTGGATACCCACTGTCTGGAGGCGATATTCACCTTGCCCGCGGCATTCGGTAAAGGCATGGCGACCCGGATTATCGAGGCGCTCAAAAATGAAGCCCGTAGCCGGGGGATAACCCGTCTGAGGCTGGATGCAACCCCTAACGCCCAGTCGTTTTATCAGAAGCTGGGGTTTGTCACGCTGCGCGAAAACTATCATCATTCGCGTATGGCGGGGGCTGATTTACGCTGTTTTGAAATGGCGATCGACTTGTAATGTGAGGAACACATGGCCGTCACGGTAAGACCTCTATGCGAAAACGATTATTCCCAATGGCGACCGCTGTGGGATGGCTATACCCATTTTTATGATTGCTACCTCGAGGAATCCGTCACCGCAGCGACGTGGGAAAGGGCGCTCTCAGCGCATTCACCGATGTTCTGCCGGGTGGTCGAGAAGGACCAAAAGGTCATCGGTTTCGCGATGTGTATTCTGCATGAAGGAACCTGGTCTACCGCGCCCATCTGCTACCTGGAAGATCTGTTTGTTGATGCCGATGAACGCGGGGCGGGAGCAGGTAAAGCGCTCATTGACGCCCTGATTGAGGAAGGCAAGCGCGAAGGGTGGTCAAAACTGTACTGGGTCACCCGGGAGAACAACCCGGCGCGTAAACTCTATGACAAATACGGTGAGGCTGACGATTACGTCCGCTATCGTCTCTCCATCTAAGACTCCAGCACCTGTGTTTGTATCACACTGTATCAAGGTCCCGGATACGTACACAGGCTTGCAATAAACCCGCTTTCGCACATATCCGCTATACACTGCAGTGTTGTTATATCCCCGTGAATTGTAATCAACCGGAGATACCAACATGTTTAGCAAACTCGCGTACTCGACCCTTGCACTGACCATTTCTCTTGGCACCGTGATGTCCTGTCAGGCTGAAGTCACCGGCACGAATATCGCGGCCGCCTTTGATCATCCGCAGCAAATTAACGCCGGCGATCTGAACGTCGGTTATGTCGACCTCGGCCCGAAAGACGGTCAGCCGGTTATTTTACTGCACGGCTGGCCCTATGATATTTACAGCTACGCCGAGGTTGCACCCGCACTGGCGGCAAAAGGCTATCGGGTGATTGTGCCTTCTCTGCGCGGCTACGGCACCACGCGCTTCCTGTCAGCCAAAACGCCGCGCAACGGCCAGCCTTCAGCCATGGCAAAAGATATTGTGTACCTGATGGACGCCCTGAATATTAAGCAGGCGGTATTTGCAGGATATGACTGGGGTGCCCGAACGGCAGATATCGTTGCGGCGCTGTGGCCCGAGCGCGTTAAGTCACTTGTTTCAGTGAGCGGGTATCTCATCAGCAGCCAGCAGATTGGCAAACAGCCGTTGCCGCCAAAAGCGGAGCAGCAGTGGTGGTATCAGTTCTACTTCGCCACCGCGCGCGGTGCTGAAGGCTATGCGAAAAACACGCATGACTTCGCCCGTTTAATCTGGTCTCAGGCATCGCCTGACTGGAAATTTAGCGATGCTGTCTTTAACACCAGCGCCAAATCCCTCGACAATCCCGACCACGTCGCCGTGACGCTCAGCAACTATCGCTGGCGCTTAGGGCTGGAAAAAGGTGAGCGCAAATACGACAGCTACGAGCAGAAACTGGCCACGCTGCCGAATATCACCGTTCCAACGATCACCATCGAAGGTGGGAACAACGGCGCGCCGCATCCTGCACCGCAGGCCTATACGGGTAAATTTACCGGTAAGTACGAGCACCGCACTTTTGGGGCCACCGTAGGGCACAACCCGCCTCAGGAAGATCCGCAGGATTTTGTTAAGGCCGTTGTTGACGCTGACAAACTCTGAAATGTGCTATTTTCAGTACGTTACCCTTCGGTCTGGAGATTTCGGTGGAGCATATTGATCATATCCTTGTCGTCGATGACGACAGGGATATTCGTGAACTGATTGTCGATTACCTTGCTAAGTCTGGTTATCGCGCGACGGGCGCGGCCAACGGCAAAGAGATGCGCATCGTGCTGGATAAACAGCATATCGACCTGGTTGTGCTGGATGTCATGATGCCCGGCGATGACGGCCTTACGCTGTGTCGAGAGCTGCGCGTCGGGAAACATAAAGATCTCCCCATCCTGATGCTGACGGCGCGCAACGAGGAGACGGACAGGATCCTGGGTCTGGAGATGGGCGCGGATGACTACGTGGTGAAACCATTTGTCGCCCGCGAGCTGCTGGCGCGTATCAAAGCGATTTTACGGCGTTTTCGCACGATGCCGCCCAATCTACAGGTGACGGAAGCAGGGCGGCTAGTGATGTTTGGTGAATGGCAGCTCGATACCGTCGCTCGCCACTTAATCGATCCGGAAGGGGTAATTGTGGCGCTCAGCGGCGCGGAGTATCGGCTGCTGCGCGTTTTCCTTGACCATCCGCAGCGCGTGCTGACCCGTGACCAGCTGCTCAACCTGACGCAGGGGCGAGACGCCGAGCTGTTTGAACGCTCAATCGACCTGCTGGTTAGCCGGGTTCGCCAGCGTCTCAACGAAGATGCCCGCATGCCCGCTTATATCAAAACCGTGCGCAGCGAAGGCTACGTTTTTACGATGCCAGTGACCATCAAAGAGGTTAACGAATGAGGCTCTGGCCACGCTCGCTGCTGGCCCGTTTGCTGCTCGTCGTGCTGGCCGGTCTGCTGCTGGCTAACGCCCTGAGCCTGACGCTGGTCATGGTTGAACGCATGCACAGCGCCCGCACGGTGATGCTCGGTAATCTGGAAAACGATGTCGCAACCAGCGTCGCCATATTAGACCGCTTACCGGCGAGCGAACGTGCCGCCTGGCTGCCGCGGCTTGAACGGGGTAACTATCGTTATATTCTGGGCACAGGGGAACCTGGCGCAGCGCCGACGGATAAGCGTTCGCAAGATGCTATCCGAACCTTAAAAGCGACGCTTGCCGCGCATTACCCGCTTAGCTTTACCGCGGTTCCCGGCGCCATTTCGCATATTCAGGCCCATCTTACGTTACGCGATGGCGCACCGTTGACCATTGACCTGATCCCGCGCATGCCGCCCGTCGCCAGCTGGCTACCGGTCGTTCTCATCCTGCAGCTGCTGGTTCTGGCTGTCTGCTCCTGGATAGCCGTGCGGCAGGTCGTGCGGCCTTTTTCACACTTTACCCGCGCGGTGGATGCGCTGGATCCGGCGGCCAGCACGCCAATGACGGAAAAAGGGCCGCTTGAGGTGCAGCGGGCAGCGCATGCCTTCAACGCCATGCAGGCGCGCATTCAGTCTTATCTCCGGGAACGCGCGCAGATCCTGGCCTCGATTTCTCACGATCTCCAGACGCCCATTACCCGCATGAAGCTCCGCGTCGAAATGGCCGGAGAGCCTGAACTTCGCGACAAGCTCCTGAACGATCTTGATAACATGTCTCGTCTGGTACGGGAGGGCATTGCGTATGCCCGGTCATCGGAATCACTGGAGGAGACGTCGCTTAAGCTGGAGCTGAACGCCTGGATCAACAGCATCGCCTGCGATTACCAGGACATTGGTAAAAACGTGCACTTTCAGGCAGGCGAAACCCGCTTGCCCATCGTCACGCGGCCGCAGGCGCTTCGCCGGGTGATGACCAATCTGCTGGATAACGCCCTCAAATTCGGCGAGCATGTTGCGATTTCAATAGACGATTCATCAGACAGCGAGGTCATTATTCACATTGTGGACGACGGACCGGGGATCCCCGAAGCCGAGCTTGAGGCAGTTTTACAGCCGTTTTATCGGGTTGAAACCTCGCGCAACCGCGAGACTGGCGGGACAGGACTCGGACTAGCGATCGCCGCGCAGCTCACCGCTCAGCTGGAAGGAAAGCTCGGGCTGGCGAACCGTAACGGGGGCGGGCTGGACGTCTCCATTACGCTACCGCGCCGTGAGTAAAATTGTACGGCTTTGTATCTCCCTGCCTGGGCGATACAGAGCCAGACAAAACCCTCGCATTTACACATATCCTGAACACATCCGCACGCTGAAATAGCCTCACTGCAGCGTCGCAGGACTTGTATTGTGAGGTTTCTATGTTTCTGGTAATCGCTTTTCTGGGTGGGATGATAAGCCTGCTCAGCCCGTGTACGCTCCCGGTTATTCCACTTTTGTTCGCCGGTTTCCAGGGCCAGCGTCGGCATATTCTGGCCCTGCTAGTGGGGATGATCGTGATGTTTACCCTGGTGGCGATGGCCGTCACCGTCGCCAGCGAGTGGATCGCAGAGGCAACCATCGTCGGGCGCTGGATCGCGCTCGTCATTCTGGCCACTGCCGCGCTAGCCTTAATTTTTCCGTCTTTCGCCCAGCGTATTGCGGGACCGGCCGTCAGCGCGGGTAATGTTCTCAACACCCGAAGCGGGCAAACGCGCGGAATGGCATCGGCTTTTCTGGCCGGGCTTGCTGTAGGACTGCTCTGGTCTCCCTGCGCCGGTCCCATTCTGGGTGCGATTTTCGGCATTAACATTGCGGGGCATTCCGCTATTACCACCGGCGCTCTGCTGGCCGCCTATGGCAGCGGATGCGCAATGATGCTGGGATTACTCGTCATTGGAGGCCGCACGCTGATGGCACCTTTAAGGGCAAAATCGGCGCTAATGGAAAAGCTGCGACAGGGTGCAGGCGTTGTGATGTTAGTGACCGTCGCATTTAACGCGACGGGGATGACTTCGCTGCTTAAAGGGGCAAACGGCGTCTCGGACCGTCTTGAAACCGCGCTGTTAAATCTGACGAAACCCACAGCCACGCCGGTGAAGCTTGAGCCGATAGTGATTACAGAGCCCAGCAGTCAGCTGCCTTCGCTCAGCGGTGGAACAGGGTGGGTGAACGGTGACCCTGTCACGTCTGAATCGTTACACGGGAAGGTTGTACTTATTGATTTCTGGACGTGGGACTGCATTAATTGCCAGCATACGCTCCCCCATGTGCGGGAGTGGGCCACTAAGTACCAACCGCAGGGTCTGGTGGTGATCGGAGTTCACACCCCGGAATACCCCTGGGAAAAACCGCTTTCGTCGGTTAAAAATGCGGTGAATAAATGGCAACTGCCGTATCGGGTGGTCACGGATAACAACTATAAAATCTGGAATGCTTTCGGCAACCAGTACTGGCCAGCGCATTACTTTTTTGATGCCAAAGGGCAGCTGCGCTATACCGCCTTTGGCGAGGGTGACTATGAGCAACAGGAAAAGGTTATCCAGCAGTTGCTCAAAGAAGCTCGGTCATAGCCCGTTCAGGGCTGGCGTTGAGCCACGATAAACAACCGGGGGAAAGCCAGCAGTATCTGCCCGTTTTCCTGAAGCGGATACTGCTCTTCCAGCAGTTCATGGTAGCGTTTCAGGAAACGTTTCTGCTCGCTTTCATTCAGTTCCTGGAGCCAGGGCCGCAGGCCGGTGGCGCTTACCCAGTCAATAATGGCCTGATGAGAGCTCATTTTGTGATAATAGGTCGTCCGCCAGATATCCACGTCACAGCCAGCCTCCGACAGAATATCGTAATAAGCATGTACGCCTGGCAGAGGCTCGCGGCCACGGTCTGGGTAGTCTTGCTCAAGCGCCACTTCACGCATCGCCACATGGGTCGGTTCCAGCCAGTTGTCAGGCATCTGGATCGCCAGTACGCCATTTAGCTTAAGCAGGGAGACAAGATGCGGCAGGAGATCGTAATGGTCCGGAACCCATTGCAGCGACGCGTTGGCATAAATCAGGCCCAGCGGCTGGCCAGGCTTGTACTGACGTATATCGGCCTCAATAAAGTGGCAGTCAGGTAAGGCTGCGCGTGCTTCCTCAAGCATGGCAGGGGAGTTATCGACCCCGGTAATGTGAGCAGAAGGCCAGAGATGCTTCAACAGCGCCGTGCTGTTTCCTGGTCCACAGCCTAGATCAGCGATGGTAGCGATCTCATCCAGAGGAATTCTGGCGAGCAGTTCTGCAGCTGGACGCGTTCTTTCTGCGCCAAATTGCAGGTAAAGAGAAGGGTTCCAGTCGGTCATCATCAATTCTCAGTTTGGCATGCTTCTGCAAGAATAGCACAGGCAGGCGCCTTCAAAGCGGTACGGGAGAGGTTCAGGGCAGATGAATTCCGCAGTTTCTGTGAAATAAAAGAGAGGAAAAAAATAAGAAAACGGAAATATTACCCCTTAAAGGATTAAGGGGCAATGTTTTTATTGTAATAATTTTATGATTATTGTTTTTTAATATTTTATCGGCAAAGTGCTTCTTATGTTCTGTACCCGAAACTTTAAATATTAGATAATAATCGATGGGTATATCCCTGGTGTTTCATAGGTCTTTGACCTCCTGACCGCTTAGTTTTGCGAGAACTTCGTGGTCAGGTACTTTTTAAGTATAGGGAATATGCGGCACAATGAAAGCTGTCCTAAGAGACAGGTGAAACTAGTTTCAGGTGTTATTATCAGGAACATGAGAATGAATTCTGTCATTGAATTTTTTTTACACGACTACGATGATTTACCACCAGCATTAGCGCGCGAACTCTACAGACTCAGAAGAAAAACTTTTCGGGACCGACTCGACTGGAAGGTGGAATGCGTCGAAGGTATGGAAAAGGATCAATTTGATTCCCATAACACGACATACTTACTGGGTATGTATGATGGGCAGCTGCTATGCGGCGCGCGATTTATTAACGCAACGCAGCCGACAATGATAAGCGAGATCTTTCACAACTATTTCGATAATCCCATTGTTTTTCCAGCAGATGTTCCCTGCTGTGAAGTGAGTCGTTTATTTTTAGATAAAGAAACACGAGACTCCGCAAGTCTGCAGGGCGTGCCCGCCAGTAAAGCATTGTTTCTTGCAATGATTATTTATTGCATTAAGAATAAATATCATGGGATGTACGCAGTAGCCAGCCGTGGGATGTATGCCATATTTCGCCATGCTAACTGGAAAGTTGAGGTTATTCAGCGCGGTGTTTCTGAAAAAGGGGAGGTTATTTACTATATTTACATGCCTGCCAGTATAGGCATCATTGAAGACATTATTAGCAAAGATAAATCCAGTCACTGGCTTCGTGAAATGCTCGAGCATCTACACCATTTATAACCAGTGGCTGAGGCTTACTCCTCCAGTAACCGGAGTTCCGTTCCAAGTTTTATTGCGTGTCTGGCATTATTCACACCGAGTTTTTTCATTATATTGCCCATATGGAATTTAACGGTGCGCTCGGCAATAGACAAAATAACAGCAATTTCTGCGTACGTTTTCCCGGCACTGACCCATTTAAGGATTTGGCGCTCACGTGGCGACAAGAAAACATTCTTTTTCTGCTGATGCTGACTATACAGATTGAGTGTCTTCTGATGTAACTGAACAAGGAAACGTAGAAATTGCGGCCGATACTTCTCTATGTCAATGCCAGAATGCTTAGGACTGATGACGGATAAGACAACAAGATTATTCAGATAGTCATGCAGAGGAAACGTCTGTCCCTGGTAAATATCATACTGGACACTTTCGTCGAAAATGCGTGTCAGGTTATAACCATCCGACAGCACGACATCACTTTCCCAGAAAAAATCTTCAACACAGCGCAAAGCCCTAATAATGACAGGGTCAATGAACTGGTATTTTCTTTCAAGGTAGATATTAAACCACTCAGGGCTATTATTGATTATCCTCATCTGTGAAGGATCTTTCTTGTTCATAATAGCGTAGGCGAAGACGATCCCTTTGAAATCCTCAAAAAACGCGTCAAGCTCACTCTGAATTAGCGTATTGATCGTTATGTCGTTGTAATATGTATCCTTCACGTGAGATGCTGCCTCCTGTTTGAATGGAAGAGCAAGTATAATATGCTTCGTTATCCGTAGCGAGTCGCATTTTAATCCAGACAACAGATAAGACAGGCTACCTCAGCGGGCAGCCTTGTGAACGTTTGGCATTTTTGAATGGTAAATGCGGATGACTCAGGGAATTGTTGATGATTTTATCGAATTGCGAAATCGTTCACTAAATATAGTAGGCTGCAAAATTTAGGAGGTTTTCCCTTTTCTTACGCGTAACGTACAAGCATACCGTTTACATACGTCTATAAATCAGGATTTAAACCAGTAGGTTACAGAATACCTTTAAGGGCAACATGATACAGCAGCATGATGGTTTTACCGTCGACAATCTTGCCCGTTTCAATGCTGCGTAAAGCCTCTTCAAGCGTCATTTCCAGCACGTCGATATCTTCTCCTTCAGCCTTGATCCCGCCGCCTGCGCTGGTTCTGTCATGTGGTTGGTACTCGGCAAGATAAAAGTAGAGTTTCTCCGTGACGGAGCCTGGGCTCATATAGGCTTCAAAGATTTTCTGCACGCGCGAAACGTGAAACCCGGTCTCTTCTTCCGCTTCTGCTTTAATGCGGCTTTCGGGATCCATATTGTCCAGCAATCCTGCTGCTGCCTCAATTAAATCGTCTTCATGGCCGTTGATAAAGACAGGGAAGCGGAACTGGCGCGTCAGGATCACCGTCTTTTTCTCACGGTTATAGAGTAGAATCGTCGCGCCGTTGCCACGGTCATAGACTTCCCGATGCTGCCGCTGCCATTCACCATCACGCCGCTGCAGGTCAAAGGTGTATTTTTTGAGGATGTACCAGTTGTCTGACAGGGTTTCACTGTCGATGATGCGCACATCTGCACGTTTTGATTGCACGAATGTCCCTCCTTACGTAGAGTAATGATCATAAACAGCATCATCATGCATGTTCAGGATAAAACATGCAACATCAGGAATTCACCATGCTCACCAGTCAGCGAAAACAATTGATCCTTGAGAAGCTGGGTGCCGAAGGTCAGGTACAGTCAAAAGCGCTCAGCATTCTCTTTGACGTATCTGAAGACACCATCCGGCGCGATCTGCGCGAGCTGGCGGCAGAAGGGCGTTTGCAGCGTGTTCACGGCGGCGCGCTGCCGTCATCTTCCGCTATTGCTCCGTTTGCCGAACGGCAATCCGTGAAGATGGATGCGAAAAAAAGGGTGGCCCGAAAAGGGGCACAGCTAATTTCATCAGGCCAGGTGGTGATTGTCGACGGTGGCACGACAACCTCCGAGCTGATTACGTTTTTCCCTCCTGACTTGCGCATCACCGTGGTGACGCACAGCCCGAGCATTGCTCTGGGGCTCGTTGATCATCCTTCCATTGAGGTGATTTTGATCGGCGGACGCTTGTATAAACATTCAATTGTTGCGGTCGGCGCTGCGGCCATCGAAGGCATAGCGAATATACATGCGGACCTGTTCTTTATGGGCGTGACCGGCATTCATCCTGACGCGGGGCTGACAACCGGTGATTTCGAAGAGGCATGCATCAAACGTGCATTTTCCGGCAGAGCCGCGGAGACGGTCGTTCTGGCTTCTCCGGAAAAGATCAACACCGCGTCTTCGTTTGTGATTGGAGATGTGTCTTCGGTAAATACCATCGTCGTTGAAGACGGTACAGATAAGGACTGGATCCGCGCGGTATCGGAAAAGGGCGTATCCGTCGTGCTGACCTCAGATCGTGACACCCTCTGACAGCCAGCCTTTGACCACGGGCTGGCTGGCGTTCCGGATTAAGCTTCTGGAATGTTCTCAAGCGCGGTATAAACGATGAGACCATATTTTCGGGCTACTTCAATATCCATATCGGCGCCTTTAGACGCACCGGCAATACGATAAATCGCATCGCATTTAGCGATGAGCCGGTGAGCAACGGGGTACAGCATCGCTTCGCTGATTTCATCACCCACCGTTATTGAGCCTGCGGCTTTTGCCAGCGGCAACGCAAGCCATTCACCGATGACCGGAATGTGGCCACGCTGGTATACGGCTAATGCTGCGCTTTCGAGACGCGCCAGATTCTCATCAATTCGTGCCTGAACGCCATCGGTTCCGCTGCGATAGGGACCGGCAATTAAAATCAACTGTTGTGTCATAAATACCTCTGTCAGTGTTGTTGCATGAAAATGCACATTTACAGACGAGACTTTTCGACATCACTGGCCAGAAATACAGCTTTTCGTGCATTATCGTGCAGAAAACCGCATGAGTAAATCGTTTTACGGGTTCTGAAAGACCCGTTGAGCTACTCGCTCTCCGGCGTATGGCACACGGCCTCGATGTTATGCCCATCAGGTGAGATGACAAAAGCGGCATAATAATTTTCACCGTACGAACGCAATCCCGGCCCGCCGTTATCACGTCCGCCAGCGCGAAGCGCGGCATGGAAAAAATCATCAACCTGCTGACGCGTATTAGCCACAAACGCCAGATGCAGGGGCGCTGGTTTGTCATTTGTATGGAAAAGGCAAAGTGAAACGTCCCCGGAGCTCATTTCAACACCATACTCCGGCGCGCCTTCATCGATGATTTTTACCCCAAGCGGGCGAAGCGCCTCGAGGAAGAAAGTTTTACTTTTTTCATAATCGCTGACGCCGAATTTCACATGATCGAACATTATCGACTCCTCAAAAGAGATAGAGAAATGAAGAGTATAGAAGGTGAGAGGAGTCGAATACGATCAAAAGCGTGTCAATGTGACAGGTATCTCTCTACATAGCAGACCGTTTCCGCCCAACAAATGTCCAGCGCAGGTAGTCGTAAATCCAGTTAAACAGTAACGTGTACGGCAGGAAAAACAGTACAAGACCGATCTCAACAAAAAATGCCTCAGTCACTGTAAGATTCAGCATAACCATCGCGACAGGAATTAGGGTGATGATGAGTCCCGTTTCAAAACCTACCGCATGGATCGCTCGAATGAGAAACGTCCGTTGAAAGCGGTATTTTTTCTGCAGCGAGTCGAAGAGTTTATTAAAAATAAAATTCCAGACCGTTGCGGTAAGGGCGGATATCACGGACAACGAGCCCGACTGGAGTATCGACACGTTCATCAGCCAGGCAAGAGATAGCGCGATAATAATGTTGGCCATCACTTCAAAAATAACTGCGTGTAAAATTCTCTCTTTAACACTTTTATTTAATTCAATTTCCATTTGCTTAGGGCTGCGTTTTTCAAAAGCTGAAGTATATCAGACATCGTTCAACCTTTTCTAAACGTACAGGTTATGTTAAATGCAGCCCAGGCCCGCTAATGTGGAATATACAGCTTCAATAAGAGGGGTCTGGGGCTCATGGCCCAAAAAGGAAACCAGTTTTGAATTATCCATTTCTATTGTCTGCTCCCAGAGATAACGCATCTCCTGCATTTCATGCAGTGTGGTATTAAAGGGGCTTATCGCCGAGATAAGCCACCAGGGAAACGATTTCACCTTCGCCTGAATACCGGCACGCTCCGCGACGTGCTTTATGGCGGCAGTCATCGCTGTCCCGTCAGGATCCCAATGCCCGCGCATATGGAAACTGGCAAACGGTTCGAGTTCCTCCCGACGCGACAGCAGTGCAACGAGCGTTTCGGCGACATCCGGCAGATAAGCCCACTGGTGGCCTGCGCCGGTTTTCCCGGGGTTTTGAATTATCTTCGGCGGTTGCCCCGGTTTGACCAATCCCTGCGAAAACCAGTTATTGCCGGCATGGGGACCAAAAAAGTCACCTGCACGTAAAATCAGCACCTTTCCGCCACGCTGCGCATAATCTGCGAGTTCCTGCTCCATTTGCACCCGTATAGCGCCTTTTCGGGTAAACGGATTCTGAGGAGAATCCTCGCGTAAGAGGGGAAAAGCATCCGGGCCGTAGTTATAAATCGTGCCCGGCAGAACGATTAACGCACCGATTCGCTCCGCTGCATTTATGGTGTTATTCAGCATGGGCAAAACCAGCTGTTCCCAGTTTCGATAACCTGGCGGGTTTACGGCATGGACAATAACGCTGCATTCGGACGCCGCTGCCTCAACCTGTTCTGCATTCTGCGCATCACCGCTTATCCACGAAATGCTTTTGTTGCGATCGTCAGTTTTCGGAGCGCTGCGGCGCAATGCACGCACATCCCATTCGTCACGGATCAATTTGCGGGCTATTTCGCCACCGATCCCACCCGTTGCGCCCAGTATCAGTACCTTATTTGTGTTTTTCATCGTTTGCCCCTTATTGGATATCTGCTTGACATCATAATGACCGCACGGGCTAAATGTAATTGCATAATATAAGCCAGCAGGTATTCATTTTTGTATGAAGCTAAATATCCCGTGGGAATGGTATCGCACCTTTCTGGCCGTGATGAGGGAAGGGTCTCTGTCAGGGGCCGCACGCAGGCTTGCCATTACTCAGCCAACCGCCGGACGCCATATTGCGGCGCTGGAGTCAGCCCTGGGCCTTGTTTTATTTACCCGTTCGCAGACAGGATTACAGGCCACGGATGCAGCCGTTGAGCTGAAGGGCCATGCGCAGGCGATGGAAAATACGGCCATGATGATTGAGCGGTCGGCAGCCAGTTTCAGTTCCGGCGCAACCGGATTACGAGGCATTGTGCGCGTCGCCGCCAGTGAAATCATCGGCACGGAGGTTCTTCCTCCAGTGATCGCACAAATAAAGGAAGAATACCCGCAGATAGTTATTGAACTGGTTCTGTCTAATCGCGTTCAGGATTTACTGAACCGGGAAGCGGATATTGCCGTACGCATGGCCACGCCGGTGCAGGAGCAACTGATTGCACGTCGGATGGGCAGGGTTGAAATAGGTCTGCATGCCGCGCCAGCCTATCTGTCACGATGTGGTGCTCCGGAAAGTATTGATGAGTTATTCACCCATACGCTCGTGGGTTTCGATAATACGACTCCCTTTATTTTACAGGCACTTAAACAATATCCACAGCTAAACCGTGAATTGTTTACCGTGCGGAGTGACAGTGATATTGCACAATTAAACCTCATTCGTGCAGGAGCGGGTATCGGTATGTGCCAGGTACAACTGGCCGATTTTTCTCCGCCGTTACAGAGGGTCATGCCTGATTTCTTTGCATTTCATCTCGACACCTGGTTGGTGATGCATGAGGATTTACGCCATAGCCAGGCCTGTAAAACGGTGTTTGATTATCTTGCGGAGGGTTTGCAGGCTTATATCAACAGGACAAAACGGTAAATAATAAGGCTGGGAAGAACAGTACCGTCAAGCTGGCGTGCTATCTGCGTTTTCACGGCCTTTGGTTGAGACGTTGAGCAAAAGCTGGATGCACATAAGATGGTCAGCTAAGACGCTTTAATAGTCCATCGGCATCCAGGCTAACGATGACCACAAAACGCCAGATTTCCCCTTATTCCATATAGGTGCGCATAATGTATATTATGTTAAATTGCATTTATGGTTCTATACTCCATGGTGCTTTCAGGACATTGGTGTCCTCCCTTCTCGATAAAATCCACCTTCGATTACAAACTATTACAGAAGATCTGTGGACACGAGATGCCCTCTCGCCCAGGGATCGTAGTATGGTGACCGTCTCCATGCTAATTGCCAGAAACCAGCCTGGCGACCTTAAGCACTATATAGACATTACCCTTGATAATGGCGTTACGCCAGCGGCATTGTCAGAAATCATTACCCATCTGGCGTTCTACTCAGGTTGGCCAAATGCAATGTCAGCCGTCAGCGTGACCAAAGCAGTAGCAGTATTTGAAACTCGTGGCGTGACGGCAGATGCCTTCTCCGGACCTGCTTCCTCTCAATCAGGAAGCAGAAAAGCAGCGTTCAGAGACAGTGGAAAAATGTTGGCCCAATATCTCCAGGCCTGGTTAAATTCACTGCAGATCCACTGTTCCTGGATCTCTGGCAAAGACCCGCGCTGAAACCCCGCGACAGAAGCCTGATTAGGAGTTATCGACTTCAAAACATGGAACCTAGTTTGATTGTATTTTACCCTGTGCCAAACCTTGCAATATTATTGGTGCGGAGGCTCCAATATGAATTGCTAAAATTTCATTCAATTGAACTTTTAGGATTTGCACATAAAAGAACACAAGTGCACCACCCGTTAAAATCATTACAATAGTAACTATCCAATAAAAAAAGGAAGTTAACCACTTTGGACGCGTACCTTTATCAGCTTCTCTAAGCTTATAAATTGCGATAAGTTCAGGAATCAACCCACCAAATAACCCCCACATCACTAATTCACGCATAGCTATTCCTCGGATGAACCTACTTTGGCACCGCTTATACTTCTAAAGGCCTGCCATGCATCGCCCAATGCTGTCTTTCTACTTTTTAAAACATATAATGATGATCCATTTTTCCCCGGTATAAGTGACTTCCTTATTTCAGGTGTACTATCTAAAATCCTTATAACCTCTCCTTCCGGGAGCTTTACTTTAATTGCTATCCCTTTAGCGGTTCTATAAAGCCATTTTGGGTTGGTCATTTCTCTAATAATTTCAGCTTTAGGGTTTTTTTTAATTTTGTTTCGAGACATTTATGCACTCCATGATATATATTTGTCTTTATACATCGTACTTATTATCAATAGGTTTTTATTAATGGTTTATTTCAATGGTTAATTATGTCGATTGAAAACCCTCTCTTTTATTTTCTTTTGTTTTTTCGTCAGCAAGTTTTTGATAAGCATTTCTTAGAGTTAGAATTGCTTTTTCCTCGCCCCTCAATCTATCAGAGATTTGTGACAGGCTTTCTTCATAGAACTGATTGTCAACACCTGCATTTTTTGCTTTATAATGAAATTCATGAGTAATGTCGGCCCATGCGTCTTGGAGTTTTGTTCTTATCTGAATTTCGCAAGCCATATTTTTAGAGCCTATTATAATTTCATCGCTATCAATATCCCTCGTAATTGCATCATAACTAATGCTACCCTGTAAATGTATTGATCTATAACCTGACTCTTTGGGTTCGGTTATATAATCCTCTATGTTTTTATCAATTACAATGTGCTTTGAAGAAGAAATAAATGATTTAATGCCATAACAATCATCAATAAACCAACAAATAACTCTAGCACCTACAAGATCTTTTATTATGTCTGTTGGGTAATAAAATTGCGGCCATTTTTTA
Source organism: Enterobacter sp. N18-03635 (assembly GCF_004006055.1). Taxonomy (NCBI): domain Bacteria; kingdom Pseudomonadati; phylum Pseudomonadota; class Gammaproteobacteria; order Enterobacterales; family Enterobacteriaceae; genus Enterobacter; species Enterobacter sp. N18-03635. Next base: position 2,250,914 of record NZ_CP034769.1, read on the forward strand.
TTTTCGAGTTTTTTCAAAAAACTCGACTGAGACTTTACTCTTGTCAATACTCTTATTGCTTCAGGTGGTAGGTTATTTTTAATTGTATAAGCAAGGGCTAATTGTGTTAATCTTATTTTTAACAGTTCACTAATTTGCTCCAGATCTGAACCATATCTGTTGTAAAAACGTGATACTCTTTCTATAAGTTCGAATTTATCTAAAATTTTTGGTCCAGTCATATTAATCCCTTATGTTATCTCATTTATGATCAAACTATCATTAATAGAATGTGATAGATTATTTTTTACTCACTTACTATCTATTCATCGATAAGCCTTAACAACTTTTGCCAGCTATCTCCCTCAGAACAACGATTACTATTAAGATAATCTTGGTTCTGAATGTTATATGAATTTAAATTTTTCTCAATAGGTCAATAAGATAATCCTCAATATTTTTGCAGCATATGCAGAAAATGGCACAGTGCAAGGTATCATGCCTCGTGTGCCAGTTCTCAAGCAGGTCATTACTCGCCTATGAGTCATATATTTTAGAAGTATATTGGGCAGCGCTCAGCGAAGCCTCTTTTTTTCCCCTGTACAATCGAGCCTGGAGTAAACTTATGAGCCATTCTCTTATCGCGTAAAAATCCCGCCACTACAGCGGTTTTTATACCTGCGCAACCAAATCAACTTATACGCCGCAGGGATAATAAACAGCGATAGCAGCGGAGCCGTAATCATGCCGCCGATCATTGGCGCCGCTATCCGGCTCATGACTTCTGACCCGGCACCGGTTCCCCACAAAATTGGCAGCAGACCGGCAATAATCACCGCGACGGTCATCGCCTTTGGCCGCACGCGCAGGACGGCGCCATGATAAAGCGCCTCATCAAGCCCCCGTTCAGTGAATGTTTCCTGGCGGGACAACGCCGGATGTTCTTCAACGGCATGACGCAAATACATCAGCATGACCACCCCAAATTCTGCCGCCACCCCGGCCAGGGCGATAAACCCGGTGCCGGTTGCCACAGACATATGGAAGCCCTGCCAGTACAGGAACCATATCCCCCCGACCAGGGCGAACGGCAGGCTCATCAGGATCAGCAACGCTTCATCCACGCGACGGAATGCCAGATACAGCAGAATGAAGATGATCATCACCGTCATCGGTACCATTAGCTTCAGTTTCTTGTTGGCGTGCTCGAGCAGTTCGAACTGTCCGGAGAACGCGACGCTGGTGCCCGGCCTCAGCTTTACGTTCTGACTGATGGCCGTTTTAATGTCGTTCACTACGGACACCATATCCCTGCCACGGGCATCAATATAAATCCAGCTTGCAGGTCGGGCATTCTCCGTTTTTAGCATCGTGGGGCCGGAAACCACGTTGATATCCGCCACATCACCCAGTGTGATCTGCTGTTTCATCGGCGTCAGGATCGGCATCTGCCTCAACGCGTTCGGGCTGTTTCGGTAGTCCTGAGGATAACGAATATTAATCGGATACCGTGCGACGCCTTCCACCGTTTCTCCCACCGTCGCCCCGCCGATGGCCGTGGAGACGAACAGCTGCACGTCGCCCACCGTCATCCCGTAGCGGGAGGCTTTTTCCCGGTTGATATCAACGTTAATGTAGCGCCCGCCTCCCAGACGTTCAGCCAGGGCTGACACCACGCCCGGCACCGTTTTAGCTACCGCTTCAATGCTCTGCGCCGTGGCGTCGATATCAGCCAGAACGGTACCTGACACCTTGATGCCAATGGGGCTTTTAATCCCGGTTGAAAGCATATCGATGCGGTTGCGGATGGGCGGAACCCAGAGATTCGCCAGGCCAGGTAAACGAACGGTCTTGTCGAGTTCGTCAACGATCTTGTCAATCGTCATTCCGGGTCGCCACTCATTCTCAGGCTTAAGCTGAATGGTGGTTTCCACCATTTCAAGCGGTGCGGAGTCCGTGGCCGTTTCGGCTTTACCGGTTTTACCGAACACCGACGCTACCTCAGGCACGGTTTTGATGAGTTTGTCCGTGGTCTGCAGGAGCGCCGCCGCCTCTGCCGGAGAGACGCCCGGCAATGTCGAGGGCATATACAGCAGATCGCCTTCGTTGATCTTCGGTAAAAACTCGCCACCCACCTGGCTCAGGGGCCAGATCACCGTGAAGATGGATAATGCCGCAATCAGCAGGGTTGTTTTAGGCCAGTGGAGCACCCTAATCAGAAGCGGATGGTAGGCTTTAATAAGCAACCTGTTCAATGGGTTACTGGTCTCTGCGGGGATTTTACCCCGGATCCAGAATCCCATCAGAATGGGGATCACGATGATGGCCAGCGCGGCCGCCCCTGCCATAGCGTACGTTTTGGTGAAGGCCAGCGGACCAAACAGCCGCCCTTCCTGCCCCTCGAGGGTAAAGATGGGAATGAACGACAAGGTGATGATCAGTAGGCTGATAAACAGCGCGGGGCCAACCTCTACAGAGGCGTTGGTGATGACCTTCCAGCGGGTAGCGTTGTCAATCTGCTCCCCTGAATGCTGGTGATCCCACTCTTCCAACCGCTTATGCGCGTTCTCAATCATCACGATGGCGGCATCCACCATTGCGCCGACGGCAATGGCAATGCCTCCCAGAGACATGATATTGGCGTTCAGCCCCTGGAAATGCATAACGATAAAGGCAATACATAGGCCAAGCGGCAGAGAGATAATTGCCACCAGCGCCGAGCGAATGTGCCAGAGGAACAGCGCGCAGACGATGGCCACCACGATAAACTCTTCGAGAAGCTTGCCGCTCAGGTTATCAATGGCCCGGTCGATGAGCTGGCTGCGATCGTAGGTAGTCACAACCTCAACGCCTTCCGGCAGGCTGGCCTTCAGCGTCTCCAGCTTGTCTTTCACCGCCGTTATGACCTCGCGCGCGTTTTTACCCGAACGCAGGATCACCACGCCGCCCGCCACTTCACCCTGCCCGTTCAGCTCGGCAATACCACGGCGCATTTCCGGCCCCGTTTGTACGCGGGCAACATCACGCAGGTAAATCGGCACGCCGTTCTCACCGGTTTTGAGGACGATGTGATTGAAATCATCGATGGTCTGCAGATAGCCGCTGGCCCGGACCATATATTCCGCTTCCGCGATTTCTACGGACGATCCCCCCGCTTCCTGATTAGACGATTCAAGGGCCTGCTTAACCTCCGGCAGGCTGACGCCGAACTGCGCCAGCTTTAACGGGTCAACCTGAATCTGATACTGCTTCACCACGCCGCCGACGGAGGCCACCTCGGCCACGTTCGGGATAGTTTTTAGCTCAAACTTCAGGAACCAGTCCTGCAATGAGCGCAGCTCGGCGAGATCGTGTTTTCCGCTGCGGTCCACCAGCGCATACTCAAATATCCAGCCTACGCCCGTGGCGTCCGGGCCGATTTCCGAGCTCACGCCGGCAGGGAGTTTGCTCTGAACCTGGTTCAGGTACTCCAGCACGCGCGAACGGGCCCAGTACAAATCGGTGCCATCTTCGAAAATGACGTACACGTACGAATCACCAAACTGCGAAAAGCCGCGCACTGTCTTTGCGCCGGGAACCGACAGCATGGTGGTGGTGAGTGGATAGGTCACCTGGTTTTCAATAATCTGCGGGGCCTGGCCGGGATAGCGGGTTTTGATAATCACCTGCACGTCAGACAGATCGGGTAAGGCATCGACAGGCGTGTTAATAATCGTCCATGTGCCCCAGACGCTGAGGAACAGCGCCCCCATCATGACCAGGAAACGATTGGCCACTGACCGTCGGATAATCCATTCAATCATCATCGTCTCCTTAATGGCCAGAATGCGCGTCTTCAGTTGTTTCAGCGTGGCGCATGCGGTTCAACGCACCGGTAATATTGGCCTCCGAGTCAATCAGGAACAGACCGCTGACCACCACCGACTCCCCCTCCTCCAGTCCGCTACCAATGCCGGACTGCTGCTGAGATTCATGCAGAACGCGGATCCTTTTCGGTATAAAATTCCCGTTCGTATCAACGGTAATAACGCGCTGCTCTTTGCCGGTATCAATAACGGCCTGAGACGGAATGAGCAGCATTTCCTGACTGTGGGTATTCAGCTTCAGGTAGGCATTCATGCCAGGTTTCAGCAGCTCATCCTTGTTGGAGACCTGCAGGCGCAGCTGCAGCGTACGGGTGGTTTGATTCACGCTCGGCAGAAGGCTCCATTTTTCAACCGGGAAGGATTTATCCGGATAAGCAGGTACCGAAACAGCAAACTGCGAGGTGTCTTTCAGAAGATAAGCAATGGACTCAGGGACCGCTGCACCGATCCAGACCGGATCCATCCCCTGAATTTGTGCCACCACCTTTTCTTTCGAAATATTCATCCCGGTACGGAGGTCAAAGGCCGTAATCACCCCGTCGATCGGTGCCCTGATGGTAAACCGTGTCTGAATCGTGCGGGTCGCACGCAGCCTCTGAATATCCTCATCCGGCATACCCGCCAGCCGAAGCCGTTCCAGAACCCCTTTGATTTGCGTCGGCGTTCCGCCGGTGCCGGATAACAGCAGAAACTCGCTCTGCGCCTCTACCCAGTCCGGAATGGTAATATCAATCAGCGGCGTTCCTTTCTTCACCTTATCGCCGATCGTCAGCGGGTAGACTTTCTCAACGAACCCTTCCGCGCGCGCCTGCACAATGACAAACTGATAGTCGTTATAGCTGACGATGGCCGGGATCGTCTGGGCATAATTCAGCGTTCCGCGCGTCACCTTTTGCGTTTTTAATCCTAAATTCTGGACCTGGGTCGGATCGATACGGATACCGTCACCGCTTTTATCGTTATTTTCGTCCGCATATTTCGGGACCAGATCCATATCCATAAACGGTGATTTACCGGGCTTGTCGAATTTCACGTCAGGCTTCATCGGGTCATACCAGAAAAGGACCTTTCTTTCCGCAACGCTATTTGCTGTTTTTTCAGATGAATGAAACGCCTGCAAAGCCGTCACGGATATCAGCCCTCCCGCAATAAGGCTGCTGACTATCATGGCAGCATATTTTATTTTGAATGAGGCCATGCCGTTTCTCGCTATTTAATGCTCTTTAGTAAAGAGATATTGCCCTGCTGAACAAATGAAAAATCAACGTGACTGCCGACCTTTAAGGCGTTGATGCTCTCGTCAGCCTGAATAAAGGTGAAACGCATGGTCATCGCGGGCCAGCCAATTTCCGGGATGGCTTCATGAGAAATCGTCACTTTTTTGTTCGTCAGATCAATGTCCTTCACGATGCCGGTCGCGGTGATGAGCTGCTCTGAGGTCGCTTCGCTGGTAGAGTTCATCCCCTCGTGCTGATGAACCTCAGCCTGGAGACTGGCAGAAAACATAATAATTGCACCAAATACAAGAGCCTTAAGAGAATTGCGCATGCTTATTTTCCTGTTTAATTAAATGAGGTTATTCGACCCAACCGCCGCCCAGCGCGGTGAAGAGATTAATTTCATTAACCTGTCGGGCATAAATAAGGTCGAGAATATTTTGCTGTGTAGCGAAAAGAGAACGTTCCGCGTCCAGAACTTCGATATAGCTGACTGCACCGCTGGAATATAACCCTCCTGCACGTTGAAGAGTAATGCGGAGGGAATCAAGGTACCGCTGCTGCGCAGCAAGCTGCTGGTTGATGCTGTCCCGCAGCGCGAGCGCGTCGGCAACCTGTTTGAATGCGGCCTGTATTTTTTGTTCGTAATTAATAACCGACTGCTGCTGGCGAATTTCGGCCAGCTTCAGGTTTGCCTTATTCCTGCCCGCATTAAAAATGGGAATGTCTATTTTAGGGATAAAATTCCACATCCCGCTGCCCGTGGTAAACAGGCTGGATAATTCCGTACTGCCAGTTGAAAGCCCGCTGGTTAATGATATTGACGGGAAAAAGGCGGCACGCACGGCGCCGATATTCGCATCGGCCGCTTTAAGCTGATACTCCGCTTCCAAAATGTCCGGGCGCTGCAGCAGTATCGCTGAGGAGAGATGAGGCGGCAGTTTTACCGGCGCAACGTCGCTGGCGTTCATGCCGCTCTCGCCCGGGAGCGCGCGATACGTGCCGAGGACCAGCTGCAGGGCATTATTGGCCTGCGCCAGCTCTCCCTCTCTTTTGGCAATCTCTGCCTGCGTGCTTTCGATCTGTCCCCGGGCCTGTTCCAGCGCCAGCACGTTCGTACTGCCCGTCACCAGCTGTTGCTCAACGAACGCATAAGACTGCCGGTAATTTTTCAGTGTATCCCGCGCGATACGCAGCTGTTTAAACGCCAGCTGCTGGTTGAAATAGCTCTGTGAAACGTTAGAGACGAGCAGGATATGCACCGCGCGACGGGCCTCTTCGCTGGCGAAATAGTTTTGTCGGCCGGCCTCGCTCATGTTCTTCAGCTTGCCGAAGAAGTCGAGTTCATAGATAAGCTCAAAACCCGCGTCGTACTGCTGCGCGGTCGGTTTGTCACTTTTCAACCCACCGCTGTAGGTGATACCCGAGGAGGCATTCAGCTGCGGATAACGATCCGCATCCGTCACGCTGAACTGCGCCCGTGCCTCTTCAACCTTCAGAGCGGCCATTTTTACATCGCGATTATTGTTCAGCGCTTCCGTAATCAGCCCGGCTACCTGCGGGTCGACGAAAAAGTTGCGCCAGCCGGTGTCCTGATACCCCACCATCGCGGACGTCAGGCCGTTGCGCGAAAGTGAAAACTGCTGGGGTACCGGTGATGCCGGGCGCTGGTATTCGGGGGCCAGCGAGACGCAGCCCGCCAGGATAAATACCGTACTGATGCTGAGTCGTTTTAACAGGAACATAGCGGTTCAAATGAAGTCCAGAGTATTTTTAGGGCTACTCTACTGAACGCTTCCTGTTTGACGGGTGACGGGATAATGACAATGTTGTCATTTTTAACGTAAGTCATTGTGAACGGTTGCGGGCTCCATAGAATGTCATCAGCAGCCAGTCAGGGGAGCAAGATGAAAATACTGATCGTTGAAGATGAAATGAAAACCGGTGAGTACCTCAGCAAGGGGCTCACTGAAGCGGGGTTTGTCGTGGACCACGCTGTTAATGGCCTCAACGGCTACCATCTCGCCATGACCGCTGAATACGATCTGCTGATTCTGGATATCATGCTGCCCGATGTGAACGGCTGGGACATTGTCCGCATGCTCCGCTCTGCCGGTAAAGGGATGCCCATACTGCTTCTGACGGCTCTCGGTACGATTGAACATCGGGTTAAGGGGCTGGAGCTGGGCGCGGATGACTATCTGATTAAGCCTTTCGCCTTTGCCGAGCTGCTCGCCCGGGTCAGGACGCTGTTGAGGCGCGGAAATACGGTGATCGCGGAAAGCCAGCTTCAGGCGGCTGACCTGACGGTTGACCTTGTTTCGAGAAAGGTCAGCCGTGCCGGAAGCCGCATCCTGTTAACCAGCAAAGAGTTCAGCCTGCTGGAGTTTTTCATGCGCCATCAGGGGGAAGTATTGCCCCGCTCCCTGATTGCCTCCCAGGTATGGGACATGAACTTTGACAGCGACACGAACGCGATTGACGTTGCGGTAAAGCGGCTGCGCGCAAAGATCGATAATGACTTTGAACCGAAGCTGATCCAGACGGTGCGCGGCGTGGGCTATATGCTGGAGGTGCCGGATGCGCGTTAAGCCCCTCCGACGCCCGTTCTCGCTTGCGCTGCGGCTGACCTTTTTTATCAGCCTCTCCACGATACTGGCCTTTTTCGCCTTTACCTGGTTTATGCTGCATTCCGTCGAGAAGCACTTCGCCGAGCAGGATATCAGCGACCTGCAGCAAATCAGCACCGCGATGCACCGCATCCTGCAGTCACCGGCCGATCCTGACCAAAAGAAAATCAGCAAGATCAAAGAGTCGATCGCCAGCTACCGCAACGTGGCCGTCCTGCTTCTGGATCCGCAGGGCAATACTCTGTTCAGCTCGGCGCAAGGAGCGGCACTGCGCCCAGCGATGAACACGGCGAACTTTAGCGAACACCGTCGTGCACAGGATGTGTTTCTCTGGACGGTAGAAGACCCGGCCAACCCCATGCACGCCGGGTCCGACATGAAAATGGAAACGTACCGGATTATCGCCTCCTCAGGCACGGCGACGCTGCAGGGCAAAACGCAGGGCTACGTGATGCTGATCGGGCTCTCCATTAATTTTCATCTGCACTACCTTGAGGCGCTGAAAAAAAACCTTCTGGCGATTGCCGCCGTTATCAGCCTGCTGATTATTCTTGTCATCCGCATCGCCGTGCGCCAGGGACATTTGCCCCTGCGTAACGTCAGTAACGCCATTAAAAACATCACCTCCGAAAATCTTGACGCGCGGCTGGAGCCGTCCCGCGTCCCCGTTGAGCTGGAGCAGCTGGTCATCTCCTTCAACCAGATGATCGAAAAGATTGAAGATGTTTTTACCCGTCAGGCTAACTTTTCCGCCGACATCGCTCACGAAATCAGAACCCCCATCACCAACCTGGTGACGCAAACGGAGATCGCGCTGAGTCAGAACCGCACTCCGAAGGAGCTGGAAGATGTGTTGTACTCCAGCCTCGAAGAGTACAACCGGATGACCCGCATGGTCAGCGACATGCTGTTCCTGGCACAGGCCGATAATAATCAGCTCATCCCGGATCGAGTGATGTTTGATTTAAGCGCCGAGGTCATGAAGGTGTTTGATTTCTTCGAAGCCTGGGCGGAAGAACGCCACATCGGGCTGAAATTTAACGGGATGCCCTGCCTGATAGAAGGCGATCCGCAGATGTTCAGAAGAGCCATCAATAATCTGCTCTCCAACGCCCTGCGCTATACGCCGGAAGGGAAAACGGTAACGGTCTCCATCAGAACACAGGATAACGACGTTGAGCTGGTGACAGAAAACCCCGGTACGCCGATCCCGCAGGCGCATCTGTCGAAGCTGTTTGACCGTTTTTATCGCGTCGATCCGTCCAGGCAGCGTAAAGGCGAAGGCAGCGGCATTGGGCTTGCCATCGTGAAGTCCATCGTCACGGCGCACCACGGAAAAGTCCGCGTGGAATCGGATGCGGTGTCGACGCGCTTCATCCTCACCGTGCCGGGAAAGGTTGCCTGAGCGCTCAGCGCACGGAACGGCACACCTCCAGCACTTTCTCTCTGAGCCACCGGTGCGCCGGGTCCTGCTCCATGCGCGGGTGCCACATCTGTGACACCGTGATGGTCCTGGTCTTAAAGGGCAGTTCAAAGACGTGTACGCGCTCGGTCATCGCCTGATTGAGCAGGTACAACGCAGGCACCATGGCAATCAGATCGGAGGCCAGCGCCACGGATAACGCCGTCGGAAAGCCGGGCACCACGCTGGCGATCTTGCGTTTCATCCCCCGTTCTGCCAGCGCGTCATCGACAGACCCATGCAACGATCCGTTCGGAGAGGCCACCACATGGCCCCAGGCGATATAATCGTCAAGGCTGACATCATGCCGTAATGACAGCGGATGCCCCTTGCGCACCGCGCCAACAAACCGATCCTGAAAGAGCCTTTGCAGCCGTATTTCAGGCCCCATATTGTTCTGCACGCCAATCTCCAGATCGACAAGCCCCTCGCGCAAATAGCGCGACGTTTTTTCAGGTTTCGGCGAAAAACGAATACAGACGTCGGGCGCCACCTCCGCCACCGCCGCAATAAGTAGTGGCCCAAATGCCACCACAAAACCGTCGTTGGCCCGGATGGTGAACAACCGTTCGAGATTTTCCACCTTCAGCGTGTCGGTGGAGGGCTGCAGAACCGCCCTTGCCTCGTAGACGGCGCTTCTGGCGCGGTCCCGGGTGGCTTCGGCCCAGGGCGTCAGCACCATATGACGTCCGGCCCGCACCAGGATCGGATCGCCGGTCACCTCCCGCAGCCGGCTCAAGGTGCGGCTCATGGCGGAGGTGCTCAGGCTTAAACGTCGCGCCGCGCCCGCCACGCTGGCTTCTGCCAGCAAAACGTCGAGCGCAACCAGAAGGTTAAAATCAGGATCGGACACGGTTGCTCCTCAGATATGGCGTTATGTGCAATGATTAAGTGCAAATGCTGCGTCTTCCGCCCTGTATACCGCATGATTATAGTTTCGTCATCACGATTCTTATCCGGAGTAACGACGATGACGCTATTTTCAAACCTGCCCGGCGATGAAGGTTTACCCGGGCATGAACGCGCCCGGGTCCTGGCCGCCGTTATGACCACCACGCTGATGGGCGTCTTTGACGGCACCATGATCAACATCGCGCTCCCCTCTATGGCAAGGGCGATGCAGGTCCCCGCGAACGTTGCGGTCTGGTTCGCCAACGGCTATCTGCTGTCAGCGGCGATGACGTTGGCCATCTTCGCGGCGCTGGCGGCGCGCGTGGGCTATCGCCCGATCTTTCTGACCGGGCTTGCCGCCTTTACGCTCACCTCGCTCGGCTGCGCGCTGGCAACAACGCCGGAAATGTTAACCGGGATGCGGATCCTGCAGGGCATCGGCGGGGCGGCGACCCTGAGTATCGCCCCGGCGATCCTGCGTTCGGTTTTTCCTGGCCGACTGCTTGGCCGCATTCTGGGGCTGCACGCCCTGCTTATCGCCTCCAGCACGGCGATTGCTCCTGTGCTCGGAGGAACAATACTGGACGCCCTGAGCTGGCAATGGCTGTTCGCCATTAACCTCATTCCGGGCAGCATCGCCCTGATGCTGGCATGGCGGGCCTTACCGCGGGAATCGGCCGTGGACCGAACTCCCTTTGACGCGCCGGGCGCCGTGCTCTCCGCCGTCCTGTTAGGTTCCGCGATCATGCTGGCCGACAGCCTTCAGCACGTGGCGCAACAGATTAGCGCGCAGGCCATCTTCTGGGGCGTTCTCGCGCTGGTCAGCGCCTTCGCCTTTACCTGGCGGATTCGGCGTGCGCAACATCCGTTACTGCCGCCGGTGATGTTCAGAAACGGGCGCTTCACCCTCGCCGCGCTGACCTCGCTGGCCTCGTTTGTGAGCCAGGGGATCACGTTTGTCGCGCTGCCGTTCCTGTTTCAGAGCGTATATGGCTACAGCCCGGTGGTGTCGGCGCTGCTGTTTACCCCGTGGCCAATTGGCATCGTACTGATCGCGCCGCACGCGGGTCGCTGGGCGGATACCATTTCCGCGCCGCTGATCTCGACCCTCGGGCTGATCGTGTTTGTTGGTGGGTTGGTCCTGCTGGCGATGTTGCCGGCAAATCCTTCCGTATGGAATATCTGCCTGCGCAGCCTGGTTTGTGGGATTGGGTTTGGCTGCTTCCAGAGTCCCAATAACCGGGAAATGCTCTCTAACGTGGCGCGGGAATATGCCAGCTATGCCTCTGGCGTGCTTTCTATCGTCAGGACATTCGGCCAGTGTCTCGGTGCCGCCGCGGTGGGGGTGCTGCTGGCTGTGACGACAGGGTCAGATCATCAAACGCTTGATGACCGGGCCGTGCATCTGGCGCTGTGGATTGCGGTGATTGCCTCAACGGGATCGGTCTTATTTAGCCTGAGCAGGCTGCGCCCTGCGGTTCGGGCATCGGCTTAACAGGCTGCGCCTCACGGCGCAGCGCGTTTATTTACTCCAGCGCCAGTAGCGCAAAGCTCGCCAGCCAGTGCCCGCCGCTGTAGTGGCTGCCAACCACATGCTCAACGCTTGCGGCCAGATGTTTCGTCACCGCCTCGCGCAGCGCCTGCTGCGCCGGATGGTTTGCGGGAAGCGCTTTAGCAATATGCTTCATGCACCAGGCGCGGCTGAGGTTTAATCCGTCCAGATGGGCAATTTTCGGGTCGGTGCGATCGCTCACTTCCGCCGGATTCATCAGCGCCGTAACGGCACCCACCTCCGGCAGAAACGCGTCAAACCAGGCCGGGAAGTCTTCAGACACTTTGCTCATCAGCAGCGCCTCCGTCAGCGCGCCGGAAATATACTCGTCTCCGCCGGGCTCATAATGAGCCGGATAGCGCGTGTCGGCGAGATAAAACCGCTCCGCCGCTGCCACAATCGCCTGTTCAAGCGCCTTGTCTCCCACTGCGCGACCGTAATCGAGCGCCAGCGCGAGGGCAAACGCGGTGTTGTAGTGCGTCCCGACGCGGATCGGATAGGTGAGCTTGCCGAGGTAATCCACCAGCCGGTTGCGAATGTCCTGAGTTAACGGCTCCAGCATCTGATACCAGCCCGCGGCCTGCGGCAGCGACGACTGTTTCAGCTCCTGGGCCAGCGCAAGTAGCCAGCCGTAGCCATACGGCCGCTCAAACGAGGCGCGGAACGGCGCGGTAAAATAGGCGAGCTCCTTCGCCACGTTCTCTTCGGTTATGTGCTCGTCAAAAAGCGCGACGATCGCGTCCCGGCAAGGTAATTCTGGATAGAGCCGCACGCAGCGCAGCAGCAGCCAGTAGCCGTGCACCGCCGAGTGCCAGTCAAAACAGCCGTAGAAAATGGGATGCAGCTCGCGCGGCGGCAGAACGTCACCATCATCATTCAGCAGGTGCATGATGTGGTTCGGGTATTCCTGGCGCAAATAGGTCAAAGGCATGCGGGCAAACGCGTCGGCCTGATCTTGCGTTAATTCCATGACAGCTCCTTAGCGAAACACGAGGAAATACATTAAGAACACGTTCACCACCAGAAGGGTTAACGCGGTCGGGATCTGGATCTTGATCACCTGATATTTGTCCTTCAGCTCCAGCAGCGCGGCGGGAACGATATTGAAGTTCGCGGCCATCGGCGTCATCAGCGTGCCGCAATAGCCCGCGTACATGCCAATCGCCAGCAGCGGCGCCGGGTTGCCGTGATGCACGTTGATGAGAAACGGCAAGGCGATACCGGCACTTAACACCGGGAATGCCGCAAAGGCGTTACCCATGATCATGGTAAACAGCGCCATACCCACGCAGTAAATGACCACCAGCATGAAGCGGCTATCCGGGTTCACAAACAGGCTCACCACCTTCTGCACCGAGTCGCCGGTGTTGGCCACCACGAACACGCCGCCGAGCATGGCCAGCATCTGCGGCAGGATCACCGCCCAGCCGATGGTATCGACAAGACGACGAGACTGACGAACGGCATGCAGCGGCGTGCCTTTGGTCAGCCACCAGCCGGTGAGGATCGCCGCGACGCAGGCCACGCACAGCGCCGCCAGGGTCAGCTGTTTCTGATCGAGCAGAAACACGCCGCCGATCGAAACGCCCTTCAGGAATAACGTGCCCAGCACCGTCACCACCGGGATCATCAGCGCGGGCAGGAACAGCCAGTTTTTAAGCCGGTTTGACGACGCGACGCGCTCCTCCTCGGTCGACATTTTATAGTGTCCTTTCCCGACGAGGCCAAAACCCGCCAGCAGCGCGATAACGATAACGCCGCTGCCGATTATCCGGTACGCCAGCGATTTCCCCAGCTCCTGAACCATCAGATCGCCAAACAGAAAGATCCCGCCAAACAAGAACCAGAACAGCGCGGTGGTAAAACGCTTTGGATTAGCGCGATCGCGCAGGGTCATCACAACCAGCAGCATCACGACAAAGCCAATCAGGTAGTAAACGCGGTTAATGGTGATAAGCGTCATCATTGCGCAGCCTCCTGCGTACCCTGCTCTGCACGCCAGGCCATTACGTCGCGGCGGATGCTTGCATCGAGGCGCAGCAGGCGCGTCATATGAATAACTAATGCCGCAATGGCGGTTGGAATGGCCCACAGGCCGATATGCAGCGGTTCAATGCCCTGAATACCATTTTCTTTCAGGAACGCGTCGATCAGCAGCACCGCCCCGAAGGCAATAAAGATATCTTCCCCAAAGAAGACCGCGATGTTGTCGCACGCGGCGGCGTGGGCTTTGATTTTGTCGCGAATGTGCTGCGGCAGCTCGCCATATTCGTTCAGCGCCGCCCCTTCGGCCATCGGCGCCAGCAGCGGGCGCACCGTCTGGGCATGACCGCCCAGCGACATCAGGCCCAGCGCGGCGGTGCCTTCCCGCGCGACAAAATAGAGCATCAGAATACGCGCCGAGGTGGCGCTGGCGATCTTCGCCACCCAGGCCTGGGCGCGCTCTTTAAGCCCGTAATATTCCAGCAGACCAATTACCGGCAGGATCAGGATGAAGGTGGCCAGCGATCGGCTATTGACGAACTTCTCGCCAAAGGTCTCCAGCAGCATGCCGAAATCCATGCCGACCAGCAGACCCGTCGCCAGCCCCGCCACCACGACCACCAGCAGCGGGTTGAAGCGCAGTGCAAAACCAATAACCACGATCGGTATCCCGATCAGCGGCAGCAGCGTAGTACCGTCCATAACGTTTACCCTATCGAAAGTGAGCGTTGCGCGCCGACGGCTATTTTTTTAATTTGCGGCGAGCGATGTTGTGTTTTGTTGGCAGGCTTCGCAAAACCTGCGCTAAAAAGCTATATCTGAACCTCAAAAACATGTAAACAAATTATCAATAAAATGTTCTTATTTTATCGATGAGTTTACATTTCTGGCTAAGGAACGTTATGACCTCAGAAAAGAGTGCTTCACCCGATCGCGACGATATCAACGATGGCCGGATCGTCTCTTCCCGCCATCTGGTATCCGAGCGCTGCGCGGAGTTATCAGAGCTGGAATATGCGCTGATCATGACCAGCAACGCGTTTAACAAATGGATGGTGCGCTGCATGACGGCTGCCGGCGAGCCCGATATGGGCGCCTTTGACGTTTCGCTGCTGCATCACGTGAACCACCGCAACCGCAAGAAAAAGCTGGCCGATATCTGCTTCGTCCTCAACGTGGAAGATACCCACGTGGTGACCTATGCCCTGAAAAAACTGGTCAAAGCCGGCTACGTGACGAGCGAGAAAGCGGGCAAAGAGCTCTTTTTCTCTACCACCGAGGAAGGGAAAGCGCTGTGCATGAAATACCGGGACGTGCGGGAAGCGTGCCTGATTGCGATCCACGCGGAGAGCGGCATTGCCGGGAAGTCGATTGGCGAGACCGCGCAGCTGTTACGCACGATCTCCTCCCTGTATGACACCGCCGCACGGGCGGCGGCGTCACTGTAACTAAGGACGGCGGAACAGCGTAATGCTCCGTCCGGCCAGCGCGTACTCAACGGTTTCGGTGATCGCTGTCCCGGTGGCGGCGTCATCCGCCGTAGACAGCTCCAGCACCCATCCCCCTTCGCCAAACTGCGGGATCTGGAACGGCACGGTGCCTTCAAACGGATTGAACAGCATCAGCACGTCGTGCCAGATGCCGTCCTCCTGCTGAAGATCCGGCCTGCTGATGGAGACCCCGAGCGTCGAGCCTTCATCCCACTGCTCGGCCTGCTGTGGGCCACCCCCGGCATTGAACCAGCGGATCTCCAGCCCGTCGCGCCAGCTTTCACGGCGCAGCAGCGGCTGTTGCGCGCGAAGG
The DNA here is from genome assembly GCF_004006055.1 of Enterobacter sp. N18-03635. Classification (NCBI taxonomy): domain Bacteria; kingdom Pseudomonadati; phylum Pseudomonadota; class Gammaproteobacteria; order Enterobacterales; family Enterobacteriaceae; genus Enterobacter; species Enterobacter sp. N18-03635. The sequence goes on from NZ_CP034769.1 coordinate 2,266,297, forward strand.
GCAATGAGACGACGGGTAAACTCGCGCAGCGCAGCGTCGTTTTCGGAGAGCCCCTTCCAGTCGATCCACGAGATCTCACTGTCCTGACAGTAGCCGTTGTTGTTCCCCTTCTGCGTACGGCCAAACTCGTCCCCCGCCAGCAGCATCGGCGTGCCGTGGGAGAACAGCAGCGTGGTCAGGAAATTACGTTTCTGCCGCTCCCGGGTAGCAATGATATCCGGGTTCTCGGTTGGCCCTTCCTCGCCGTAGTTGTACGAGCGGTTATCGTTATGCCCGTCGTTATTGTCCTCGCCGTTGTCGGCGTTGTGCTTCTCGTTGTACGACACCAGGTCATTCAGCGTAAAGCCGTCGTGGGCGGTGATAAAATTGACGCTGGCCCACGGGCGACGTCCGCGCAGATCGTACAGATCGCCAGAACCGAGCAGGCGCGCGGCAAAGTCTGTGGAGACATTGTCCCCCTTCCAGTACTCGCGAACGGTGTCGCGGTATTTGTCGTTCCACTCCCCCCAGCCCGGCGGGAAACCGCCGACCTGATACCCGCCGGGGCCGATATCCCAGGGTTCACCAATCAGCTTCAGACGGGATAACACCGGATCCTGGGTCATGGCGTCAAAAAAACCGCCGCGCGGGTCAAACCCTTCGGGCTCGCGGCCCAGGATCGTCCCAAGGTCGAAGCGAAAACCGTCGATGTGCATCGATTCCGCCCAGTAGCGCAGGGAATCCATCACCATCTGCAGCACGCGCGGGTGCGAGGTGTTGACCGTGTTTCCGGTCCCGGTGTCGTTGATGTAGTACCGGTGCTGGTCCGGGAGCGTGCGGTAATAGCTGTAGTTATCAATCCCCTTAAACGAGAGCGTGGGGCCAAGCTCGTTCCCTTCCGCCGTGTGGTTGTACACCACGTCCAGAATGACCTCGATGCCCGCGTCATGATAGGCGCGCACCATATCGCGAAAGCCCTGGATCCCCGCCGGGCCGTAGTAGCGTGACGCAGGGGCAAAAAAGCCCAGCGTGTTATAGCCCCAGAAGTTCTTCAGGCCGCGGTCGAGCAGGTGCTGATCGTCCGGAAACCAGTGAACCGGCAGCAGCTCCACCGAGGTAATGCCGAGGCTTTTGATATAGTCGACCGAGGCTTTGTGCCCCATCCCCTCAAACGTGCCCCGCAGCTCGGGCGGAATGGCCGGGTTCATCTGGGTAAACCCTTTCACGTGGCTTTCATAGACAACGGTATGCGGCCAGGGCACGTTCGGCCGGCTGTTGTCCTGCCAGTCAAAGGCATTCGGGTCGATGACCCTGCATTTCGGCGTAAACGGCGCGCTGTCGCGCGTATCAAAACTGAGGTCCAGTTCATCATGCCCCAGCTCATAGCCGAAATGGGCGTCGTTCCAGTCGATATCGCCAACCATTTCGCGGGCGTAAGGGTCGATAAGCAGCTTATGCGGGTTGAAGCGATGACCATTTTCCGGGTCGTAGGGGCCGTAGACGCGATAGCCGTACAGCGCACCCGGCTTCAGATCGGGCACATAGCCGTGCCAGACCTCATGGGTATACTCCGGCAGCTCCAGCCGGGCGATTTCCGTTTTCCCGGACGGGTCAAACAGACAGAGCTCCACCCGTTCAGCGTGAGCGGAGAACAGCGCGAAGTTGACCCCTTTCCCGTCATAATTCGCACCCAACTGCTGGCCATGACCGGCCCGAATTTCAAACGTAGTATCCTTTGCCATTTTCGTTCTCCACGATTATTCGCAGGTAAGCAGAACCAGTACACATCCCTTTTCTGACGTTAAATCCAGCGTCTCTTGCAGAATGCGGCTCTCACCGCTGAACAGATCCCGATAGCGTTTCCCCGTCAGCTCCTCGGGTATCGCCACCGTGGTATTGACCCACAGCTGATGATTATCGGTGACATCAAAAACCAGACGCGGCACGGCAACAATCAGCGCCTCGTCGTCCTTAACGCGCGCGTAGACAATCAGGTTATCTTCGTGCTCGCCGCTGACCTTAAGCGGCAGCCAGTCGCCGTAGCGGAAAAGCGCGTCGTAGTGCGGTCGAAGCCGCAGCAGCGTGGCGGTAACAAACTGCTTCACCCTGCCGTCCCGCCAGCATGCCGGGTTGTCAAACACCCCGGCATCCGCCGCGCTGAGGCTCTGCACCAGGGCCGGAAAGTCCGGCTCCCGTCGGTTATCCGGGTCAACGAGGCTAAAGTTAAGCGCCTCGCTGCCCTGATAGATATCCGGCACGCCGGGCGCCGTCAGCTTGATCACCGTCTGGCTGAGGCTGTTCATTAACCCGGCGCGGATAAAGGGCTGCATCGCCTCGCTGAAATCATGCAGGAACGGGCTGTTGTCCGGCGAAAGCAGGTGCCGCGCGTAGCTCAACACCACGCTCTCATAGCTCTCGTTGCTGTCGATCCAGTCGGTGCGCTGTTTCGCCTCGCGCAGCGCTTTTTCGAGGAAGCCGAGGAAGCGTTCTTGCAGTGATTTCAGCCCGTCGGCGTCGTCCGGTGACAGCGTGGCGGGCCAGACGCCTGCCAGCGCCTGGTAGATCATCCACGTATCGGCGGCGTTCGGCGCGGTACCGTCATTGAGAAAACGCACCTGGGTCTGGTTCATCTGCCGCCAGCGGGCAAGGTTGTCGCCCCACCGCTCCGGGGCTTCCGTCAGGGTGTAAAGGCGTGCGCGGGCATCCTCCCCGCGCTTGGTATCGTGCGTGGAGGTGCCCAGCAGCGCATCGGGCTGACGGGCCAGACGAATGCGCATTTCCTGGTGGAAGCGGGATAATGAAAACGCGCGCGGCGTCGGGTCGGCGCCCACTTCGTTGAGCGCAAGCTCGAGGTTGTGGCGAAAGAAGAGCGTGTCTTCAACGGACTTCGCCATCAGCGGCCCGGTAAGCTGCTGGAAGCGGGTCCTGAAAAGCGCGGCGCTCTCGCGGCAATCTTCCGGCAGATCGCCGGTAAGAATGCGCACGATCAGGCTGAGCGCCGCTTCCGACGTCTCCACGCTGGCGACCACGCGGTTAAGCAGCGCCACGTCCGGCGGGGTTAATCCTTCCCGGGTGCCGTAGGTGCGGTAGACCGGAAACGCAATAAGCAGTTCGCGCAGCGCGTGACGGATTTCCTCGCGCGGCAGCGCAACCTCATTGCGACGGGCCAGATCCTCAGCAATGTTTAGCAGCGTGGTGAATTCACCCTCAAAATTGCGATCGGCCATCAGGCCTTTGGCATCGCGCAGTTCCGCATGGCGATCGACCGTGATGCCCAGCGTCTCGTCGTGGATTTTCTCCAGACGCCCCAGGCTACTGTCGTCAACCAGCACTTCCGCCAGCGAGGCGATAAACTCGTAGCCGGTGGTGCCGGATACCGGCCAGTCAGCGGGGAGCTGTTCCCCTTTGGCGAGAATTTTTTCGACCGTGATGTAGCAGTCGGGCCCGGCCGCCTGCCGCAGGCGCTGCAGATAGCCCAGCGGATCCGCCAGACCGTCGACATGGTCAATGCGCAGACCATCCACCACGCCCGCGTGGACCAGCTCAAGGATCAGCCGGTGCGTATCGTCGAAGACTACGTCATCTTCAACCCGAACGCCGACCAGCCCGGTTATCTCAAAGAAGCGCCGCCATGAGAGCTGCTTCGGCGCCTCCCGCCAGGACATCAGCCGCCAGCTTTGCGCGTTGTGCAGTTCGGCAATGCTCTTCTCCTCGCTGTAGGTACCCGGGTTGAGCGGATACTCGGCGTCGTAGTAGACCAGCGCGGCCTTTTTCGTGACAGTGTCACGTTTTAGGGTGATAGCTCCCTTCTCCAGCTCCGCCTCAAAGGTATCGCCAAGAAACGGCAGCGTAAGCGGTCGTGACCCGTCGATATCAAAATAGCGAAAATAGCGGCTTTGCTGGCCGTATTCAATCACGTCCCGCCACCAGAGGTTTTCCAGCGAGGTGGACATATGGTTCGGGACAATGTCCAGAATCAGCCCCATACCGGCCTGCTTAAGCGCCGCGGCCAAACGGTCAAACCCGTCTCGCCCGCCGATCGCGGGGTCGATTTCATTCGGGTTGGTCACGTCATAGCCGTGGGTAGACCCCGTCGTGGCAGTGAATACGGGCGACGCGTAAAGGTGGCTGATGCCGAGGTCCTTCATGTACGGCACCAGCGCCACAACGCGGTCAAAGGTCATGCCGTTACGGAACTGAATTCGGTACGTGGCGGAAGGGATCATAACGATGCTTCTCCATCAGCAAAGCGAACGACAATACCGTTCGGGGGTAAAACGTCAGTGACCTCCGGCGAGGCAAAACGCGTCTCCCCCGCCATAGCGGGCAGCGCGACGGGCTTAATGCCGATATTAAGCGCCAGTGAGAGCGTCCCCGACGGAAAGCGCCAGCACACCGCCACCATGCCGGGCGCGGTCTTGAGCACATGGCCCTCAACGGCACCGCGCGAATGCAGAAGCGGAACGATATGGCGATGACGCAGCGTCAGCAGGTGGCGCGTGTAGCGCACCCACGTTTTGCCCTCGTCGGTGGCGATTTTGTTCCAGTCGAGCTTTGAGCGAACGAAGGTGTTCACGTCGTTCGGATCCGGGACGGCTTCATCGTGTCCGGCGTGGCCGGTAAACTCTTTCGCGCGCCCTTCCCGCACCGCCTTTGCCAGTTCGCCGTGAAAGTCGGTGAAGAACAGGAACGGATGCGTTTCACCAAACTCCTCGCCCATAAACAGCAGCGGGATATGCGGGGAGAGCAGCAGCGCGGCAAGCAGCACCCGCGTCTTGTCGGCACCCGCGAGGGAGATAAGCCGCTCGCCCTGGGCGCGATTGCCTGTCTGATCGTGGTTTTGAATAAAATCGACGAAGAACTGCGGCGGCTGCGTGCGGCACTCCACCCCGCGAGATTCTCCGGTTTGCAGAGACACCTCGCCCTGGTAGACAAACCCTTCCGCCAGCGCCCGGGCGAACTTCTTCTCAGGCTCAAAGGCAAAATCCTGGTAATACGCGTGGGTCTCGCCGGTGGCAAATACGTGGGCAGCGTTGTGAAAATCATCGTTCCACTCGCCGGTAAACAGCGGCGCGTTGCCCTGTTCATCGCGCGGATGCAGGAAAATCACGTTGCGGCTGTCTTCCGTGGTCAGGTGAACGTGACGGTGCGGAATGGTCTCGCGGATCCGGGTGGCAATCTCCTCGAGAACATGGGTGTCCGAGCCGTCCTTAATCTGGTCGATGGCATCAAAGCGCAGCCCGTCCAGACGGTATTCCGTCAGCCAGTAGAGCGGCGCGTCGGTGATGTACTGCCTGACCGGCTCGCGCTCGTAGGCGATGCCGTTACCCCACGGCGTCATCCGCTGTGCATCAAAAAACGCGGGCGACAGCAGAGGCAGATAGTTTCCTTCGGGCCCAAAGTGGTTGAGCACGATATCCAGCACCACGGAAAGCCCCAGCCCGTGCGCGGCGTCGATAAACGCGTGGAAATCCTCCGGCGTGCCGTACGCTGAGTGTGGGGCATACAGCAGCACGCCGTCATATCCCCAGCCGCGGGAACCGCCAAACTGGGAGACGGGCATCACTTCAAGCTGGGTAATCCCGAGTTCTGCCAGATACGGCAGCTTGTCGATGGCCGCCCGGAAGGTGCCCTCCGGGGTAAAGGTGCCGATGTGCAGTTCGTAAATGACCGTCTCTTCCCACGGACGCCCTGCCCAGTCGCGGTTGACCGGCTGGTAACGTCGGGGATCGATCACCACCGAGGGGCCGTTAACGTCGCCCTTTTGCGCCCGCGAGGCGGGATCGGGCACCGCCATGCCGTCCTGAAGAACAAACTGATATTCTGCACCGTGCGTGACGCCGGGGACGTCTGCCTGGAACCAGCCGCCGCCTGTTGCCGTCATCGGCACGTCGGTGGCGGCAAGACGTAGCGTAAGTTCTTTCTGTCCTTCTGCCCAGACGCGAAAACGTACAACGTCATCGGAAATAAACTCAGCACCCCACTGCTTTTGAAATGTCCTGAATTCCATTCATTGTCCTCGAATGACCCACATTTTACGCGGAACGAAGTACAAGCTTAGTTCAGGATTAAAAGTGCGTGAGCTCAGCGGATTTAACCGCTTCGTCTATTCTTTATGAAATAACTCACTAACGGGAATACTATGCAGATTCGAAAAGGATTAAATACGGACCTCGTCCGTCTTGAATGTTGTGACTTTTCTTTCACCATTAGCCACATTGCGCGAGAGCCGTTTATCCACTGTGATTTGCATATCGAAGCCGTCGCAGAACCGTGGATAAAAACCTACGAACTCGACATTCAAACCCTTGAAAACCACTGCGTTAATCCGGACGCCATATTTCTTGTGGCGGAAACGGATGACGGTGAATTAGCCGGATTTATTACCGCGTCAATCGGCTGGAATAAGTTTATTTCAGTGGATTATATTGCCGTCGATCGCACCAGACGCAGAACCGGCGCCGCGCAAAAATTAATGGCCGCCGCGCACGTGTGGGCCCGCAGCGTAAACGCGCCGGGATTACGGCTTGAAACACAAAATGTGAACGTCTCTGCCTGTCTGTTTTACCGTAATTACGGATTTACCCTGGGCGGATACGACCGTTATCTCTACAACGCTTTACCAGAAAAGGACGAGGTTGCCCTCTTCTGGTATTACATGCTGGTCTAGCGGAAACACATTGCCACATCGCGGTCATATTTCTGTCACTGAATTTCCTTACGCTTTCGGGATTTTAACCAGGGTGTTGAGGAAAAAAGCGTGAATTCAATGGCTAAGGCATTACTGCTGGCATTACCGGTTTTGAGTGCAGCGGCAACCGCGACGGCTGCCGGGCGCGACCTGTGCGAACCGAAAGCGTACGAAATGGCGCTGCGCTATCAGCAGAAATCGGCAGAGATTATGGCCCTTCAGCTGCAAACCTATCGGTTTGCCACCGAGCGTTTCAACGAAAAGTTAAAGGATCTGAAAACGCCCGAAAACTACGCCGTGGTAATGGATCTGGATGAAACGGTGCTGGATAACACCCCTCTGCTGGTGCGCGACACGGAGCAGTGTCACGACTATACGAAATGGGACACCTGGAGCGACTGGGAAAAACAGGGAAAACCCGGCTTAATTCCCGGCGCGAAAGCGTTTCTTGACCACGTGAATCAAAGCAAGGTCCGTATCTATTATGTCTCGGACCGTATGCAGGAAAATAAAGCCGATACGCTCAGGACGTTAAAAGCCCTGGGACTTCCGCAGGTGTCCGATGAAAGCGTGCTTCTGGACACGGTCAGCAAGGAAGAGCGCCGCCAGAGCATCCTCAAAAAGCAGCAGATCGTGATGCTGTTCGGCGACAGCCTGCCGGACTTCGCCGTGCAGTTTAAAAATAAAAAGCCGAGCGAACAGCAGCGTGAGCTGGTTGAAGCCAGCGCCGAACACTTCGGCAACGACTGGATTGTGCTGCCTAATGCCGCTTATGGCTCCTGGTCCAAAGCCACGCCGGACAGCTGGAACGCGCCGCTGAAAAAATAATGTCTACGGGCCGGGAAAGCTATCGCGCGCCTTCCCGGCCCTTCGGTTTCCTATCCATCCCGTTTATAGGTCCTATCATTTCTGGGCAGGTTCTTATAATTTTACGGAGCAGTAAGATGAGCACTTTCAAAGGAGACTCGTATGCTTACCGTGAAAAAACTTGCTCTTTCCACGCTGATTTCCAGTTCACTGCTTTTTTACCCTGCGCTCCAGGCCTCGGCGGAGACGCCCCAGCACGTCGTTAAACAACCGGCGGGCGGTTACAGCGTGCAGGTCGGCGACGTTCTGGTCACCTCGTTTACCGACGGGACCGTCGCGCAGGATCTGCACAAGCTGCTGCGCCGGACAACGCCGCAAAACATTGATGCGCTGCTCGCGAAAAACTTTCAGACCAACCCGGCTGAGGTCTCCATCAACGCTTTTCTGATTGCGATACCCGGACATAAAATCCTGGTGGATACCGGCTCGGGCCAGCTCTTTGGCCCTGATACCGGCGGACGTCTGGTTGAAAGCCTCGCCACGCAGGGGATAAAACCCGAGGACATTACTGAAGTCCTGCTGACCCACGCCCACTCCGATCATGCCGGTGGTCTGGTGAAGGATGGCAAGGTGGTGTTCAGCAACGCGCGCGTTTTCGTTGGCAAACCGGATATCGACTTTTTCTTTAACGACGACAATCAGAAGAAAACCGGCTACGGCAAGAACTACTTTGACGTCGCGCAGAAGACCTTAAAACCCTATCTGGATGCGGGAAAAGTGGTGCCGTTTAGCGGCACATCGGAGATTCTACCGGGGCTGACCGGCACGGTTCATCCCGGCCACACGCCGGGCTCAGCCTTCTACACGCTGACGAGCAAAGGCGAGAAGATCACCTTTGTCGGCGACATCATTCATGCCGCGGCGGTTCAGTTTCCGCAGCCTGCGGTGACCATCACCTACGATGAAGATGAGTACAAAGCGGCAAGCGTTCGCGAGCATGCGTTCGCTGACTTTGTGAAAAACAAGGACCTGGTTGCCGCCCCGCACCTGACTTTCCCGGGCATCGGCTATGTGACGAAAGGCGAGAAAGGGGGCTATGCCTGGGTCCCTGTGACCTATACCAACCGTGACGCCAGCAGCGCGAAATAAGATGACGCCCATCTCTGATATGGACATAGACCTGATCCTGACCCTGGACGCCCTGCTTCAGGACAGGAATATCACCCATGCGGCCGCGCGGCTGGGCATCAGCCAGCCCGCGCTGTCCGCCCGTCTGGCGCGTCTGCGCACGCTGTTTGGCGAACCGCTGTTTATTCCCTCCCCGCATGGACGCGGGGTATTGCCCACGCCGCGAGCGGAAGCGCTCAGGCCGCAGGTGGCAAGCGTGCTGCGCGGCATCAGCGCGATGTTTGCGCCCACCGCGTTTGATGCGCAAACCAGCAGCCGGACCTTTGTTATCGCGCTGCATGAGAACCCGGCGCTGATGCTCGGCACCGGGCTGCTTAACCAGGTGGGAACCGACGCCCCCGGAATCCGCCTGCGCTTCGCCCTGCCGGAGATGGTTGACCTGCCGCAGCAGCTTGAAAACGGCGATGTGGGCATCTACATCGGCGTGAGCGCGGGCGCCCATGACGGCTGGGTGAGGCGCAAACTCCTCGACGACGCGTTTGCCACCGCCCAGCGCAAAGGCCATCCGCGCGGAACAGGTCCGCTGGATCTGGAAAGCTACTGCGCGCTTTCCCATCTGGTGGTGTCGTCGGCGGGAGATCCGTTTACCGGCTATGTCGACCAAACCCTCGCCGGGCTGGGCTACCAGCGACACGTCGCCATGTCCACCCAGAGCTACGCCGTGGCGCCTGCGCTGGTTGCCGGTACCGACCTGGTGTGCACCCTGCCGGAACGGATGCTGAAGCTGTTTGCCAGCACGCTGGATCTCTTTGCACCACCGCTGCCGCTCCAGCCGATTACCATCAACATGTACTGGCACCCGAAAAACAGCCAGGATCCGGCGAATGCCTGGCTGCGCGAACAGCTGCTGCGGGCCGCCGGACGTCAGGTGTGATCGAGCGTTACCAGAAACTTTTTAAGCACCTCTGAGCGAATAATCCGGTGGCAAACCAGGGTAAGTTCGCTCTCCCGCAGCCGGTCGAGGATGTCCACGTAGACGACATTTTCGACGCTCACCGCCTTTGCCGACGCGGGGAGCAGCGCCAGCCCAAACCCCGCCGAAACCAGGCTTATCACCGTGGGCACGTCGGTCGCATTCTGCACGACGTCCGGCTGAAAGCCCGCTCCGCTGCAGGCATCATAGAAGTACTGCTCCAGCCCCATTCCCTCCGGATCGCGCAGGGAGATCCATTTTTCGTCTTTTACCGACGAAAGCGTCAGCGCGGCGGAGCCGGCCAGTGGATGCTGACGATACAGCGCCAGCACCGTTTTCTCCGAGGCAAACGGGCGGCTTTGCAGATCGTCCGGCAGCGACGGCAGCGGCGCGCGGATGATGGCCACATCCAGCTGGTTGCTCTGCACGGCGGCGTAGAGCGTCTGCACGTTTCCCGTCATCAGGGACATGGTAATGGCCGGCCAGCGGCTGTGCATCTGGCGAAGCGCGGCGGGCAGCCTGCCGTCAAACATCGCGCTCGACACGCACCCGAGGTTTAACACGCCCTGCTCGCCCCGTGCCGTTTGTCTGGCGTCCAGCACCGCCTGTTCGGTCAGCGAGATGGCGAGCCTGGCCTTTACCAGGAACGCTTCGCCCGCGGGCGTCAGGGTTAAGCGGCGATTCGCCCGGCTGAAAAGCGTGACGCCTAAACGTTCTTCCAGCGCCTTTATCTGCTGGCTCAGCGCCGGTTGCGCCATGTTCAGACGCTCGGCGGCCCGGTGCATGTGGAGCTCTTCGGCCACGACGATGAAGTGGCGCATCTGACGAAACTGCACGAGACGTCTCCCTGTATTGATATAAATTTCATTATCAATTTAACAGTAATGATGCAATTGATGCTATTGGTCATTGCCATAAAAATGGAGGGATTCAACCGAGGGAGGAAAATATGGAACACAAGATTAACGATCTCCGCAGCGCCATCGCCTTACTGCAGCGCCACGACGGGCAGTATATTGAAACCGATCGTCCGGTCGACCCCAACGCCGAACTGGCGGGCGTCTATCGCCATATCGGCGCAGGCGGCACGGTCAAACGCCCAACCCGCACGGGCCCGGCGATGATGTTCAACAGCATTAAGGGCTTTCCGCACTCCCGCATCCTGGTGGGCATGCATGCCAGCCGCGAGCGCGCGGCGCTGCTGTTAGGCTGCGAGCCTTCTGAACTGGCAAAGCACGTCGGCCAGGCGGTGAAAAAGCCGGTTGCGCCGGTTGTCGTTCCGGCCGCGCAGGCTCCCTGTCAGGAGCAGGTCTTCTATGCTGACGATCCTGACTTCGATCTGCGCAAGCTGCTTCCGGCCCCGACCAACACGCCGATTGATGCGAGTCCGTTCTTCTGTCTGGGACTGGTGCTGGCAAGCGATCCGGAAGACAGCTCGCTGACGGATGTCACCATTCACCGCCTCTGCGTGCAGGAGCGCGACGAGCTTTCCATGTTCCTTGCCGCCGGGCGCCATATCGAAGTGTTCCGCAAAAAAGCAGAAGAGGCAGGAAAGCCGCTGCCGGTGACGATCAACATGGGTCTCGACCCCGCCATCTATATCGGCGCGTGCTTTGAGGCCCCTACCACGCCATTTGGTTACAACGAGCTGGGCGTCGCCGGGGCGCTGCGCCAGCAGCCGGTCGAGCTGGTGCAGGGCGTGGCGGTCAAAGAGAAAGCCATCGCGCGGGCGGAAATCATCATTGAAGGCGAACTGCTGCCGGGCGTGCGCGTGAGAGAGGATCAGCACACCAACACCGGCCACGCGATGCCGGAGTTCCCGGGCTACTGCGGCGAGGCGAACCCCTCCCTGCCGGTGATTAAAGTGAAAGCCGTGACCATGCGAAACCACGCGATCCTGCAAACGCTGGTGGGACCGGGGGAAGAACATACCACGCTGGCCGGACTGCCGACGGAGGCCAGCATCCGTAATGCCGTTGAAGAGGCAATTCCGGGTTTCCTGCAAAACGTCTATGCCCATACCGCAGGCGGCGGCAAGTTCCTCGGGATACTGCAGGTGAAAAAACGCCAGCCGTCAGACGAAGGACGTCAGGGCCAGGCGGCGCTTATCGCCCTGGCCACCTATTCGGAGCTGAAAAACATTATTCTTGTCGACGAAGACGTGGATATTTTCGACAGCGACGACATCCTCTGGGCGATGACCACCCGCATGCAGGGCGATGTCAGCATCACCAATATTCCTGGGATCCGCGGCCACCAGCTGGATCCGTCCCAGTCGCCGGATTACAGCACCTCGATTCGCGGAAACGGCATCTCCTGCAAGACGATCTTCGACTGCACGGTGCCGTGGGCGCTGAAGGATCGCTTCGAGCGTGCGCCGTTTATGGAGGTGGATCCGCGTCCGTGGGCGCCGGAGCTGTTTGCTGGCAACGCGAAATAAAAACACCGCGCGTATGGCCCGCGGGTCATACGCTGATTTTCTTTTCAAGCGTGGCGATGTTTTCACCCGTCACGCGTTCCACAGTGAAACGATCGACGCTCAGCAAAATGAGCATCAGCCCCCTGCCGCTCTCCAGCAGCGGCGAGATTTCACAAAAACGGTCTCGCCTGGCGGCCTCAAGCCGCTCCAGCGGGAACGCGTCACCCGCGTCGGTAAAAACAATGCAGACATCGCTGCCGCGGATGTCGAACCGTACGCTGAATGCGCGCGAGGCATCCTCATGCAGCGCGTGGCGGATGATATTCGTCGCCACCTCACAAACGGCGAGATCGAGCGCGAAACGCCACTCGTCATCTACGGGAAGCGCCCTCAGCCGCTCTTCCAGCCAGCCGGCCAGCGGCGTCAGGGAACCGAGCACCGCCGGAAATTCTGCCTGCACCGGCGTCTGCATCTACTGCCCCAGCTGCGCAAGCGCGCTGCTTTTATCCGGATAGATACGGAATATGCGATCCATGCGGGTCAGGGTGAACATATTCATTATCCCGGGGTTCAGGGAGCACAGCGCCATGTCGCCTTTCCCGTTCATCAGCTTAAACAACGACACCAGCATTCCCAGCCCGCTGCTGTCGATGAAATCCACTTTGCTGAAGTCGACAATCAAAGCCTTGCGATCGTCGCCAATTTCCTCCGTCACGGACGCTTTAAACGTCGCGGCAACGGAGGCATCCAGCCGCCGGACTGCGGGCGTGAGAATGTTGGCATGCGGTAGTCGTTCGGTGTTAATAATCATTCTGTTCTCCCTGACGCTCGATCACGAGCAGTGAAACGTCATCGGTTAAGGCGGTCGGTTCATCACGATTTGCGTTGCGCCAGCCGGTCAGGTGGTCACCGAACCGCGGCAGGAGCTGGTCAACCGGAAGTCGGGCATGGTCATGAAGCCAGCGTTCGAGACGCTGTGGGCCAAACTGCTCGCCGCTAACGTTCTCACACTCCGTAATACCGTCACTGAATAAGCATAAGCGATCCCCCGAATTGAGGGTAAACGCGACGTCCTCCCAGCTGAGGTCAGGCATCAGCCCCACCGGCGGGCCGCCGTTGCCCACGGACGTGACGGCGCTGTTTGCGTTCACAATGACGGGAGTTGGATGCCCGGCCTGACACAACAAACCCTTCCCACTATCTGGATCAATCACGCCGTAAATGATGGTGAAATAGCTGGTGATGTCGCTCTCTTCACTGCAAAAGCGGCTGTTCAGGATCCTGATCACCTCCGCAGGCGACTGAATGCCGCCCCGATCGGTAAACAAAAAACGGTCTACCACCCGGCCATGTAAGAACTGACGCGCCACCGCGAGGGACATCATCGCGGCCCCCACGCCGTGACCGGACACATCCACGCAATAGAACCCAATGTGAGAATCGAGTGGAAAAATATTGAACACATCGCCTGAGACCCACGCAGACGGCATGAAAAGCCAGTCGGAAAAGTAGTTCCCAAAACGTAAGCGGTGCGAAGGCAGCACCGAGTGCTGAACGCGCGCCGCGAGTTCAAGATCCTGTTCAATCTGATGCAACGCTTCACTCAGGCGCTTGTTGTGCGCCGCGAGGGTCGCCTCCAGGGTCAAAATACGGACCCCGGCGTGGAGCCGCGCCCGCAGTTCATCCTGCTCGACCGGCTTGCTTAAAAAGTCGTCCGCCCCGGCATCAAAGCCCTGCGTTAAATCCCCTGCATTCTCGCGGGCCGTCAAAAGAATGATATACACATAGTGGCCAAACTGACGGTTGCGGATGGTCTGACACAGCGTGAGACCGTCCATTTCCGGCATGTCCCAGTCGCTTATCACCATGCTGATCGGCTGGCTGGACAGTATTTCCAGCGCGGCGACGCCATTTTCCGCCTCGCTCACGATATACCCCCACAGGGTGAGCATTCTGGAGAGTAACCGACGATAAATCAGCGAATCTTCAACGATTAACACGTGCAGCGCCGACATGTATCCCTCCTATAGCGGTAAGAACCAGATGAGGCTCACGGTCCCTTCTCTGAATTTTGCATTCCCGTTTCCGTGCCCCGGATAGCGCGTCCCCGCATAGTTCGCGTACTGGATGGAGAACGAACCCGGCGTATAGCCGGCATAACCGAAGCTGTAGCTGTAATCGCCGTTCCAGGGCTGCTGCTGGCTGCTGTCCGGGAACCAGAATGCCGTCGCGCGAACGAAGAAATGTTGTTTGAAGGTGTAGCCGCAGCCGCCGAGCATGACGTTTTTATTTTTGCGAATGTCATCGCTGCTGAGATCGTAGTAGCGCGGCACCCAGCTGTACCCGACCTGGCAAATGATGGAATCCCCTTTATTAATCAGGAGCGTGTTTTCAACCGGTTTCGGTAGCGAAAACTTATAGGCCAGCGTGAAGGCGCCCTGTTCGAAATAGGTGTGTCGTCGGCTACCCGACGTCCAGAAATGGTTATCGCCGTAGTTGCTGTAAACCAGACTGACGGTGTTGGCGTGCCAGTCATCGTAGCCGAAGCTGTAGCGAAAATCGGCGGTGTAGCGGCTGGTGTCTCTGACCGGCAGTCGGGACGTAATGTTGGCAAACCAGAAGCTGTAGGGGGAATACTGAAGGCTGAGATTTAGCGTCTGGTTAAACTTTTTCTTTTCCGTGGCGGTGTCTGAACTGTTCGGAATGCTCATCCACTGCTCTTTCAGTCCCGAGCTAAAGCTCAGCGCACCTGAGAATTTCTTGTCGTTACCCGAGAACAGGCGCCCCCAGCGGCTGGTAAAGACGCCTGCCTGAACGGGTTCGCCGTTCTTATCGCGCAGGGATTCATTTTCACTGCTTTGTGCCGCCTCCGCGGCGGGTATCGCGGCGAGCAGCACGCCCGCCAGAAGCCATTTTTCGCGCATAACCGCCATCCTTAGTTAGGTATCCAGCGTGCGCCGACGTCGTATTTTGCCATCAGCCACAAAATACCCAGTGCCGCCGCATGCACTAACGTGTTCTCTATCCAGGCATGACGCCATAAGTCGAAGGTGATGAACTGGCTCACCAGCAGCACCACGTACACATGCAAAATAAAGGTATAAAGCGAGTGCTGGCCGAGCGGGATCAGGAACCATCCCAGCAGGCGGTTGAGCGGCGTCCAGCAATACGTCAGCACCAGGTAGACGGTGACCATCAGGGCGATATCGTTTAACACTCTCACCGGGCCCAGCCCGTTCTTCGCCGCCCAGGTGTGATAAAACGAATTGAAGCTGTCAGGAGGGATGACGTGCATCAGCAGCGCGGGCGGCATAAACGGGTTGGTATGGTTCTGGGCGACAAATCCCAGCACCAGCGACACCATGACCAGCGCCACTACCACCCCTTTCCCCGGAGGCGTCCGGGCGAAAGAGAGCAGTTCGGCTTTATACCAGCCGCTGGCCATGCCCAGCACAAAGATGAACTGCCAGGCGAGCAGCGGGAAGGCAAATTCGAATTCCGACGGCGTCAGCCGAAGCGGCCACCGCTGCCACAGGCCGTACACCAGCAGCGACAGCCCCAGCAGCCACCACACTTTTCCTTTTTGCAGCATCCCTAAAAATAGCGGGCTGAGTAGCAGCAAAAAGATATACAGCCCCAGAATTTGCGTCTGATGAGGGCCGATCTGCAAATAGAGGATAATGTTGAACCAGGTCTCTTTAATTTGCGGCGTAACCGGATAAAGCGACCAGCTTTCACCCGAAAAACGGTCGGTAAAATGGGTGACCTCGAAAACGTTAATATGCGGGATATAGGCCAGAAGAATAAACGACACTATGATAATGATATTTACACGATATATTTTCCACGCCCTGAGATAAAGCCCCCAGGAAACCGTGAGCAAAACCAATTTTTGCAAACGCGCGCGGTTCAGCATGCCCAGCATAAACCCCGAGAGAATAACAAAACCTTCTGCACCGGTTGTTAACCCAAAACGCTCCCAGGAGAATATATTAAATACCGACATCACCTCCGTATGCGCCACGACCATCATGACGAGGGCAATGCCGCGCATAAAGTCGATTCTCAGGTCCCTGGCACCTGCAACGGCATACCTCCATGTTGTTGATTTAGCTTCATCTTCTTGCGCTACCGACGGCGCAACATGGCTCATAGGGTGTCCTTTGCCTGAAAACGAAAATTAAGGTCTAAATAAAGTAGATAGCCTAAAGGAATAGTAACCGCAATTTATCGTCAGCAGATGAAAGATATTAAGCAGAATTTAAGCTAAATTAACCACCGCTAAATATTAATAAAAACGTGGCTGGACACTTTTATTCGGCGTTCTACACTTATCTTAAATCTTGTTTAATCGCTATTTTCTTTCGCTTTTGGGCAACTGTCTGCGCAGCAGAATGGGTCTGTATTTTCACGGAATCAGGAACGCCGGAACTATGGATTTTTATTTTTCCCGTTTTGAACATCGTCGTCCTCCGGAACCGTTAACAACACCGCGCTGGGTAATGATGACCTGGCAGGTGTTGGCGGTCGCGGCGCTTATTCTGGGTGCCAATTATATTTACTGGCGCTGGACCGCCTCCCTGAATACTGACGCATTATGGTATGCCATTCCGCTGGTCCTCGCCGAAACCCTGGCGTGGATTGGCACCGTGCTGTTTACCATCAATTTGTGGAAAGAACAGGATCCTCCTCAAAGTCCGCCGCCCGGCGAAATTAACGAATGTCTGTCGCCTGAGGAGGCCGTTGAGCCCCGTCCCGTAAAGGTGGATTTGTTCATTGCCACCTACTCGGAAGACACCGAGCTGGTCAGGCTGTCCATTCGCGACGCCCTGAAGATGACGTACCCGTTCCCGATTGACTACCGGATCCACGTGCTTGATGACGGCCGCCGCCCGGAGATGAAAGCCGTCTGTGAAGAGGAAGGCGTTAACTATATCACTCGCCAGACCAACATCGGCTTTAAGGCCGGCAACCTGCGCAACGGCCTTGAGCAAACCGACGGCGATTTCATTGTTATCTGCGACGCCGATACCCGGGTATTTCCCACCCTGCTCAGCCATACGCTGGGCTATTTTCGCGATCCGGACGTGGCCTGGGTACAGACGCCGCAGTGGTTCTTCGATCTTCCGGAAGGGGAAAACCTGTCGCGCTGGGGCCAGCGAAAAGCCGGAAAAGTGGGCTACGGTCTGGGCTGGCTGATTCAAAAGTGTGTTGGCCCGGTCTCGATAGGCCGCGACCCGTTTTTTAACGATCCGCGCATGTTCTATGACGTGATCCTGCGGCGGCGCAACTGGGCGAACGCGGCTTTTTGCTGTGGCGCGGCGTCCATTCACCGTCGCGAGGCGGTCATGCAGGCCGCGCTGAGAAGCTACGTCTGGTCCGTCGAAGAGGAGATCCATCGTCATACGCGCGACATTCGCGATGAGGAGACCCGGGACGCGCTGCAGAATGCAATGCGTCCGCACGTGGCGTTTGACACCGAGCTAACCCCCTACAAATTCCACGTCTCGGAAGATATTTACACCTCGGTGCTGCTGCACGGTGACGCCGCACGACGCTGGCGCTCGGTTATGCATCCGCGGGTTGAGTCGAAGATGCTCTCTCCGCAGGATATGCTCACCTGGATGATCCAGCGCTTTAAGTACGCCGCCGGCTCGCTGGATATTTTGTTTCATGACAACATCTTCAGCCGTCGCCGCTTCAGGCTCTCTCTGCCCCAGACGCTGATGTATGCCACCACCTTCTGGTCATACATGGCCTGCGTATGGAACACGGTGTTTTTGATTTCACCCATTATCTATCTGTTCACCGGCATTCCGCCGGTGTCCGCCTGGTCGACGCCGTTCTATCTGCATTTTCTCCCGTTTTTTATTTTCTCCGAGCTGGCCTTTATGTTCGGCACCTGGGGGATCTCGGCCTGGGACGGCAGGGCCTCATACCTCTCCTTCTTTTCCATGAACCTGCGCGCGCTCAATACGGTGCTGCGGGGCGAACAGATCAAATTTCACGTCACGCCAAAAGAGCGGCAGACGGGCCGTTTTCTCTACCTGGTGAAGCCGCAGATTGCCATCGTGGTGCTGACCCTCGCAGGGCTTATCTGGGGCGGTATCCAGGTGGCGCGTGGACAGGTGGACGATCCCTCCGGCTACGTCATCAATATTTTCTGGGGAGGGGTGAACATCGCCGCCATGCTGCCGCTGATTTTCGCGGCCATGTGGACGCCCGCTGAAGAGGACGAGGTCCCCAATGAGGATACGTGATGCCCTGCTGCCCGCGCGCAGCTACCTCACCATTTTGCTCGGCTTCCTGATCGGCTTTGCCATTGTGGTCTGGGTGGAGAAACAGATGCCCACGCGCGTGGAAAGCAGCGGCGGCATCGCGCTCAGTAAAGACTTTCCGCCGCTGCCCACAAAACGGGCGCTGACCTATGACGAAGCCATCTGGGCGCGGGTCGCCTGGCAATACTACGTGAATAATACCCAGCCAAACGGCCTGGCGAACGCCAGCGACGGTGAACCGTGGCTGAGCCTCTGGAGCGTGGGAAGCTACCTGTTTGCGACCGCTGCCGCAGAGCAGCTCAACATTATTTCCGCCGATGAGTTTGACGAGAGAGTCAGCACCGCCGTGTTCACGCTGGGGCAACTGCCGCTCAATGACAAAGGTCTCCCCGCCGCCTATTACCATGCGGACACGCTCAAGATCCTGGGCAAGCCTGAGGCCTCCGCAATCGGTCTGAGCCGGCTGCTGACGGCATTACAGACCCTGCTATGGCGCTATCCCCAGCACGCGGCGGCTATCCACGATCTGTTTAGCCTCTGGAACACCGGCGCTCTGATTGAAAATAGCGCTCAAAGTCAGGCAGCCGTGCCGCTCCATCACTGGACGCTGACCGATGACGAACAGCGGGACAGCTTTGGCTACCGTCTCTATGCCAGCCATACGCTGCGCCTGATTGACAGCGCGGCAGGACTCGCGGTGACCAACCCGCCTGAAGGGCAAAAGATGATCGATCTGGATGGCGTAATGGTGCCCGATGAAGGGCTTCGCACGCCCTGGGGCAAGCAAACTTCGCTGATCAGTCTCCCCTATCTGTTAACCGGTCTTGAGCTGGGCTTTGATGCGCAGAGCGCTGAAATTGCGTGGCGAATTATGCAGATCCAGCAGCGGCGCCACGGCCTGCGCGCGCCAAAACCGCCGATCAGCACGGATTATGCCGAACCCGCGCCGGATTACGTTAACGATCTGCCGGACAGGCAGCCGGTACAGGCGCGTAACCTGCGCGACGAGGTGCCGGAGAAAGTGGCGATTACCTCCACCCGCACCGCGTTTGCCTGGTATGCCCTGTTCCGCAACAGCTGGAGCGAAGCGCTGCGCCAGCAGGTTCTGCCGCTTCAGGTGCCGGGTAAAGGCTGGCAGCGCGGGTTAAATCTCAACAACAGCGTCAATGCCGTCGTAGACGCCGATACCAACGCCATTGTGCTGGAAAGTCTGTCTTACATCGCGCATGGCCAGATGCTCTGTCTGGCCTGCCTCTACACTTCCCCCTCAGCAGGAGCAACGCCATGAAGCCACGATCCCCGATCCTTTTTCACCTGCTCACGGGAATAACGATCTGCTGGCTGGCCTTATCGACCGTGCGTGCGGATACCGAGCTCCCTGCATCAGGTTACTCCCCGCGCAGCGGCGAGCTGACCGCCCGGGAGATGACCATCGCGAAAAACGCCTGGCAGTATTTCGTCACCAACTATCAGCCCACGACGGGCCTGGTGAATGCGGTCAACAAATATCCCTCCACCACCATGTGGGACAGCGCCTCCTATCTGGCCGCCCTGACGGCGGCGCGCGAACTCGGGATCGTTGATAAAGCGGAATTTGACCGCCGGATGCTGAAGTTTCTCGCCACGTTAAACACCCTGGTACTGTTCCGCAACGAGCTGCCCAACAAGGCCTATAACACCATCAGCGGCCAGAAGGTGGACTACACCAACAAGCCCGGCGAAATTGGCTTCTCGGCGCTGGATATCGGGCGAATGCTGGTCTGGCTGAAAATCATCAAAGAGCGTTATCCGGAATACGGCAACAGCATTGATAACGTGGTGCTCGGCTGGGATTTCAGCCACGCGATCGACCCCTGCGGCACGCTGTACGGGGCCTATCTGGAGAACGGCCAGCCGAAGTACGTTCAGGAAGGGCGGCTGGGCTATGAAGAGTACGGCGCGGCCGGTTTCCAGCTGTGGGGGTTTAATACCTGCAAAGCCAGCCGTCCGCAGCCTTACGAGCTGGCCGAAATCTACTGCGTGCTGGTCCCGTACGATACGCGCGACCCGCGCAACACGTCGCAGCATAACTACGTGGTGACGGAATCCTACCTGCTCTACGGGCTGGAGTTCGGCTTTGATAAACCGACCGACCGGGATAACGCCCCGCGCGACTACTCCCTGACGTGGATGAAAAACTTTGCCGACCGCGTTTATCAGGCTCAGGAGAACCGCTATACCATTACCGGCGTCCTGACCGCGCGCTCCGAGCACCAGCTCGATAAGGCCCCTTACTTCGTCTATGACACCGTTTTCAGCGACGGGTACAACTGGAACACCATTACCGATAAGGGACAGTTCGTCCCTAACGCTGCCGCGATTTCGCTGAAGGCGGCGCTGGGCATGTGGGTGCTGTGGAACTCCCCTTATACCGACCGCCTGCTCAATACCATTGAGAATGCCAATGAAGAGGGAAAAGGCTACTACGAAGGGCTGTATGAAAACGGCGACGGGCCGATCAAAGAGTTCACCGCGAACAATAACGGCATCATGCTGGAGGCCCTGTTGTTCAAAAAAGAGGGAAAACTGCTGGCCTTCAACACCGACAATCCGAAGAGCAAGGATTTTGCCCCGTCTCTGTGGGATCAAAAGCTGCTCGATCAGTTTGAAGAGAACAACGCGCTGCGCAGCCGTCCGTTCCTGACCAGCACACCGGCCGTAAAAAGCTGGTGCGACCGGACCGGCGTCACGCAGCGCACCAAACCCGCCTGCCAGGCCTGCCAGTGCGCGTCATGCAGCGTGGACGAGCCCGTTAAACTGCCTCCGGTGACTGCGCAATGCTTAAAACCTTAGCCAGAGGGCTTGCGGGATTACTCCTTGCAGGCGCGATCGTCTTTGCGCTGTTTGCCCATCAGGGCGCAGGCTGGCGCTGGCTCATCAATGGCGGCTGGCACTCCAGCGCGCGTATTGCCGCCCTGACGCCGGAAGAGCAGACGTGGGCGGCGATCGCCTGGCGCTATTTCGTCAATAATACCCAGCCGCAAACCGGGCTGGTCAACGGCAGCGACAAACAGCCCCGCGTCACGCTCTGGCAAATGGGCGATACGCTTATCGCCCTGCTGGCGGCCAAAGAGCTTGGGCTGATTGAGGAGGCCGAGTATGACGCTCGCCTGACGCGGCTGATGGGCACCCTCAACCGCATGATGCTGACCGAGGCCCGGACGCCGGGTCGACTCTATTCCAGCCAGACGGCGACGCCGATCGACTTTAGCGGCAAGCCCGTTAAAAATGGCTGGTCCGCACGCGATATGGCGCGTCTGATGCTCGCCCTGCGCCTCACCGCAGAGCGGGAACCGCAGTACAGCGAATACCTGGATAAAATCATTCTGCGGTGGAATTTCTGTCCGGTCATCGACGGCGAAGGCGAACTGTGGTCATCTTCCCTGCAAAACGGCCAGCCGGTGGTGCGCGAGGAGCTGCGCCTGGGCGAGAGCGAATATGCCGCAACGGCGTTTCGGCTGTGGGGGTTTTCCCCGGAGAAAGCGTTTACGCCCCCGGCGCACCACGTCATCATCGCCCAGCGGCGTCTGGCCGTCGATGCCCGGGATCCGCGCACCACGTGGCAACCCTCCCTGATCGCCACCCTTCCCTATATGCTGCCGGGCCTGGAGTTTGGCTGGGAGCCCGAAGGCGTTGCGGCCGATCGGCAAAAGCACCTGCGCAAGCAGGCCGAAAACGTCTGGCTGAGCCAGAAGAGCCGCTGGGAGACCGATAAGATCCTGACGGCCAGAGCAGATTTCTCGCTTCCGCAGGCGCCCTGGCATATCCAGGATACCGTCTGGGGAAATGGCTATGCCTGGAACTCTGTCGGTGACGATGGTCGGGACTACACCCGTTTCGCGCAGGTATCGACCAAGGCGGTCTTTGCCCTGTGGGCCCTGTGGGACACCCCTTACACCGACGTGCTGATGGCGGTGACAAAGCATCTTAACGATCCGCAAAAAGGCTGGTACGAAGGCCGCCAGGAAGCCACGGGCGATACTAACGCTGCGCTCACCCTTTCCACCAATGCCACGGTGCTGGAAGCCCTGTTCTTTAAGCACAACGCGGGCCCCCTGTTTGACGCCCGCCGGGCCAAAAAAGAGAGCTACTTTACGCGCCGTGTGGCAGATGACTATACGCCCGTCGGGCACTGTCTACCGGGCGAAAACGCCGTAAGGAGGACGCCGTGAAATTTTACCGCGATCTGTTTGAATCCAGCCTGAACCGCGTCTTTCCGGATAATGACAAAACGGCGTTTTTCCAGACGTTCTATGACGCCTTCGTTCATATGTCGCCCGAGACGGAGCAGCATTTTTCTCGCCTGCCGGATAGCGAGGGTCAGCAGACCCTGTTTAAGAGTTTCTTCGCCATGCTTGCGGTAGACGGCGCGTTAATCGTGCCTGATTTTCTCGAGCGCCTGGCGCGGGAGCAAGGCGACGACGGTCTCCACCTCCCCCCGCGTTTTTTCGCCCTGTGGCGCGAAGCCATGTTGAACACGGTGAGCCTGCGCGATCCGCAGTGCGACGATGAAATCCTGACGGCCTGGGCCATGGCGATCGCGCCCGGGCTGGAATACCTGCGCCGACAGGCAGAACTTCACTACCGCGCGTAGGAGGATCACGATGAGCGCATTCACGTACGATCTTAACGCGCTGCCGGCGGCCGTCATGATTTATGACCGCGAGGAACGCCTGCAGGCCTGGAATCACAACGTGGCCCTGTTTTATCCGGTCATCACCCCGTGGCTGAAGGCGGGCACAACGCTGGAGTCGCTGGCGGAACGCTTTATCGACGCCGTTTACAACATCGACCCTGGCCTGCGTCAGACGCTGCGCGAGTCGATCGTGCGCAACTGTCGGCAGGATAAACACTGCGAAGTGCGGCAGTCGGGCCAGCGGCGCATCTTCGTCCAGCACCAGCGCCTTGCGGACGGCGGCATTGTCAGCCTGCACAGCGATATTACCGAGCTGGATGAAGCGCAGCGGGCGCGGCACCAGCTGCATGACGATTTTCTGCTGACGGCGGAATCCATCCATATCGGGATCTGGGACTGGCAGGTTTCCGGCGACACGCTCCAGGTCAACGATACCCTGCTTGCCATGCTGGGCCAGTCGCGCACCCAGTGGCGATATCCGGTGCGTTTTTTACTTAACCAGGTTCACGAGGACGATCGCGCAGCGCTGCGCAAGGCTCTACAGGCTTCGAAGCAGGATCATCGCCCGGTCTTTGAATGTGAAATTCGCGTGCATCACCCTACCGAAGGACTGCGCTGGATGCTGCTCTCCGGCCAGGTGGTCACGCTCTCTATTGAGGGAAACGCCGAGCGCGTGATTGGCACGCTGCAGGATATTACGCGCCGCAAGGAGGCTGAAATTCAGGCGTTCGCCTCGGCCATTGAGGCACAAAAAGCCAACGAGGCAAAAAGCGCGTTCCTGGCGAATATGAGCCATGAAATTCGCACGCCAATGAACGGCATTATTGGCATGACCCAACTGTGCCTGGATACGGCGCTCAGCGCCGATCAGCGCGATTACCTGACGCTGGTGATGAGTTCTGCCCAGTCTCTGCTGCACATCATCAACGATATTCTCGACTTTTCCCGAATCGAAGCCGGCAAAGTGGAGCTGGAGGCGGAGCCCGTCCCGGTCCGCCCCTTTATTCAGTCGCTTATTCGCCCGCACATGCCGGGGGCCAGCGAAAAAGGCATCGAGCTGCTGGTCGATATTGCGCCCGACGTCCCCGACGTGCTGCTGGTCGACGGCGCGCGACTGCGCCAGGTCCTGACCAATCTGCTGGGCAACGCGCTGAAATTTACCCATAAGGGAGAAGTGATCCTCATTGTTGAACCCGGCGATAGCGCGGAACACTGGCGTTTTCGCGTGCGCGACAGCGGCATTGGCATACCTTCAGATAAGCAGAAAGCCATTTTTGAAGCCTTCAGCCAGGCGGATAACTCAACCACCCGACGCTATGGCGGTACGGGGCTCGGGCTAACCATCTCTGCGCGACTGGTCGCGGCGATGGGCGGCGAATTAACGGTGTCCAGCGAGCCGGGGAAAGGCAGCGAATTTTCCTTCGCGCTGCCGCTTGCAACCCAGGCGCCTGGCCCGGAGGAACGCCGGCATAGCCATAGCTTTAACGGGGAGCCCGTGCTGGTGGTTGATGATAACGCGACAAACCTGCGGCTATTGGCCGCCATGCTTAGCCAGATGGGGCTGAAACCCACCTGCGTCAACAACGCCAGCGAGGCCATCAACCGGGTTAAAGCGGGAACAGCATGGCCGCTGATCCTGCTGGACGCGCAGATGCCGGATATGGACGGCGTGTCGCTGGCTCTCGAACTTTCGGTGCTGCCGCAGGTTGCTGAGAGCCATATCATCATGCTGAGCTCCATGAGCCGACATTTTGATATCAATATGCTGAAGCGGATCGGTATCCAGAACTACCTGCATAAACCTATCGCCCAGAATGAATTGCATCAGGCGATTGCCGCGGCGTTTGAACGTGCGCCGAAGACGGTGAGTGAAAGCGCGCCCGCACCCACCGTCGCGCCGGACACAGCCGGGCTCAGGGTCCTGCTTGCGGAAGATAATCTGGTCAACCAGAAGGTCGCCGCGCGCCTGCTCGAGCGGCTCGGGCACACCTGTCAGATCGTCGATAATGGCGTCGCGCTGCTGGAACGCTGGCGCGCGGACGCGTGGGACGTTTTGCTGATCGATCTTCAGATGCCAGAGATGGACGGTGAAACCGCCATTCGCCTGCTGCGTGAAGAAGAACGCGCCCGCCCCGGCCCGGCTCAGCCCACCGTCGCCATGACGGCACACGCCATGCAGGGGGATAAAGAGCGCTGTCTTCAGATGGGTTTCGACGGCTACATTGCCAAACCCATCAGCCAGGAGCGTCTCGCTGAAGAGATTGCTCGCGTGCTTCCGCGCCACGATGCCCCTTCCGACTTCCCGGATGAAGCACGCCTGCTGAAGCAGTGCGCTGACGACCCTGCGCTGGTTCAGGAGCTGCTGGCCCTGTTTGGCGAAGGGCTGGAGGAGGCCATGAAGACCATCACCCTGGCTATCGACAGCGACGATCGTGAAGCGCTGCGCCGCGCGGCCCACAAGCTGCGAGGAGAAGCCGTCACTCTGGATTTCGGGCGACTCGCCCGTCAGCTGCAGGCGCTGGAGAGCGAGGCGCACACGCTGGAGGGGCAACAGCTTGCGGCGCTAAACCAGCAGCTTCAAAAGGAATCGCTGCGCCTGATGGCGTGGCTCAACGCGCGCGGGGTAAACGCATGAACGCTCGCAACTGCGCGCTGCTCGTTGCCCTGTTAACCACCCATACGGTGGCGAACGCTGCGCCGGTCAGCTGGTCTCTGGCCGGAGAATGGCAGGTTCAGGACGCCAATGATAGCGCGCATCCTGCCGCATCAGGCTGGCGCCCGCTTCAGGTCCCCGCCAACTGGTACAGCGCCGGGTACGATCATCAGGGCGCGCTGTGGTACAAGCACGCCTTTTCCCTGCCCGTGCAGCCGCCCGACGTAATGAGCACCCTGGTTTTTGACGGCGTCGATTACCTGGCCGAGGTCACCCTGAACGACCAGCCGCTCGGCCAACATGAGGGCTATTTTCAGCGCTTTTCGCTGGATGCCAGCCAGGCGTTACAACGTCACAACCGACTGGTGGTCAGGGTGGACAGCCCTTACGAAGATCCCAATAAGGTCTGGCCGCTGCATAAAACGCTCATGAAAGGGATCCTTAACCAGCATGACACGCGTCCCGGCGGGGCCTGGTCGCCGCAAGGACAGGACGCCAACTCGGGCGGCATCTGGGCACCGGTGAGGCTGCATCTTAGCCGGGGCGCTACCCTGGATGAGACCATCCTGCGACCAGACTGGTCACAGGGGCTGACGCACCCCGCGCTGAAAGCAGATATTCGCTATCGGGCGCTCGGCCAGGGCCCGGCGACCGTGCGGCTCACCGCCACGCCCGCCAATTTCAGCGGCAATCGCTTCCAGGCTGACTTTCCGGTTACCCTCGAAAGCGGCGCCCATTCCGTGCAGGTGACGCTGCCTATGCCGAAGGCAAAACTGTGGTGGCCCGTCGGTACCGGAAAACCGCACCTGTATACCATTCGCGTGGCATTGCGGGATGAAAACGGCCTGATGGATACGGCGGTCACCCGCACCGGGCTGCGCAAGATCGTCGAGCAGCCCGACAATAAGGGCTGGCTCATTAACGACAAACGCCTTTTCATTAAGGGCAGCAATTACATCGGCTCCCCCTGGCTCAGCACCATGACGCGAGAAAAATACCGTCGCGATCTTCGTCTGGTGGAAGCCATGAACGCCAACGCCATACGCGTGCACGGACACGTTGCCGGACGTGCGTTGTATGACGTGGCCGATGAGATGGGCATGATGATCTGGCAGGATGTTCCGCTGCAGTGGGGCTACAACAACAGTGCGGCTTTCACGGAAAATGCGGTTCGACAGACGCGGGAGATGATCGAACAGTTCGGTAATTCTCCCGCCATTATCGTCTGGGGCGGGCATAACGAACCGCCGTGGAACTCGCCCTGGATGGAAAAACGCTTCCCGGACTGGAATAAAAACCTCAACCGCGAACTCACGCAAAAGGTAGCGGATACGCTTGCCGAAGATACTTCGCGCATCGTGCATCGCTTTTCCGCCGTTGAGGAGCATTACTGGGCGGGCTGGTACTTTGGTACCGTACGCGACCTGCTTGCTCCGGCCAAAACGGGGATCATCACCGAGTTCGGCGCGCAGGCGCTTCCCCGCCTGTCAACGCTAAAAACCATCATCCCGGCGGCGTCGCTCTGGCCAAAAACGACCGCCGCTGACGATCCCGGCTGGACCGTCTGGAAATACCATAATTTTCAACCCTTCCAGACCTTTAAGTTTGCCGGTATTCCGCGCGGGAAGAACATTCAGGCGATGATCCGCAATACTCAGGCGTACCAGTCTCAGCTGGTGGCCACGGCGGCAGAGAGCTACCGTCGACAGCGCTACCAGCCGGTGACGGCCCTGTTCCACTTCATGTTTGTAGAAACCTGGCCCTCCATCAACTGGGGCGTGGTGGACTACCTGCGTAAGCCTAAGGCCGGGTTTTATGCCTTAAAACGCGCCTACCAGCCTGTTTTGCCGTCCATTGAGCCGGTGACGGCGCAGTGGCAGTCCGGGGCGGCGGCGAGCGTGCGTCTGTGGGCCATCAACGACACCTGGAAACCGTGCCGCGAATGCCGCCTGAGCTGGCGCATCACGCAGCGCGACAAGGTGCTGGCAAAAGGCACGACAACGATGACGATCGCAGCAGATTCGGGAGCGATGGTTAAAACGCTTACGGCTACGCCCGAGGGCCAGGATGACGTGTCGATTCGGTTTACGATTGAAAACAGCGCGGGAAAAATTATCGGTGAAAATCAGCGCACGGAGTCCGTTATAAGATGAGCGAGGGGAAAAGGAAAATTGCCGCTTCCCCTGCTTTCTTGTACCCTTTCAGCGTTTATCCCAATCACCTAAAAATCGAGACATCCGGACGCCTATGACTGCACATATTTCCAAAGATCCTTTGCATGGCGTAACGCTGGAGATGATGGTCAACGCCCTGGTGGCGAAATATGGCTGGAGCGAATTGGGCGACCGAATCAAAATTAACTGTTTCAGAAAAGACCCCAGCGTTAAATCGAGCCTGAAATTTCTGCGCCGTACCCCGTGGGCGCGCGCGGAGGTTGAAGCCCTGTATCTGGACTCTCTCAGCGATGAGGGAAATACAGAGCAGGCGGCGCCCGCATTTAATCCCTGGGCCAACAGCAGGATTATCAAGAGCTAATACGCAAATGACGCGACACGTAAAACGGATTGGTGCGCTGGCTGCCTGCGCACTTTTACTTGTAAGCTGCTCCTCAAAACCACCCAAATCACTGGTTACCCCTCTCCCCACCGTCAATAAACCGACGCCGCAGGCAAACGAGCCGATGCGCGGGATCTGGCTGGCGACCGTCTCGCGTCTCGACTGGCCCCCGGTGGCCTCGGTGAATGGCCGCAGCGCGGACCAGCGCATCGCGATGCAAAAGCAGGCGCTGATTGCAAAGCTCGACAACCTTAAGCAGCTCGGCATCAACACGGTATTTTTCCAGGTGAAGCCGGACAGCACGGCCCTCTGGTCATCTAAAATTTTACCGTGGTCAGATATGCTGACGGGCAACATCGGTGAGTATCCGGGATACGACCCGCTGCATTTTATGCTTGATGAAGCGCACAGGCGCGGCATGAAGGTCCATGCCTGGTTTAACCCCTATCGCGTATCGACCAACACCAAGCCGTCCACCATCGCCGCCCTTAACCGGACCGCCTATCAGATCCCGTCCAGCGTTTATGTCCAGCACCCGGAATGGGTCCGCATCTCGGGCGACCGCTTTGTGCTCGACCCGGGCATTCCCGACGTGCGGGACTGGATAACCAAAGTGGTGACCGAAGTGGTGGCGAACTACCCGGTTGACGGCGTGCAGTTTGATGATTACTTCTATGCCGAATCGCCGGGCTCCGCGCTGAATGATTCGCAGACCTGGCGGCAGTACGGCCAGGGGTTTGCCTCGAAAGCCGACTGGCGTAGACACAACACGCAGCAGCTGATTGTCCAGGTCTCCCGCGCGATCAAGCAGACAAAGCCCAACGTGGAGTTTGGCGTCAGCCCGGCGGGCGTGTGGCGTAACCGCTCCTTTGACCCGGCAGGCTCCGACACCCGCGGTGCCGCGGCCTATGATGAATCCTACGCCGATACGCGTCAGTGGGTGCAGCAGGGCCTGTTGGACTACATCGCGCCGCAGATTTACTGGCCCTTCTCCCGTGATGCCGCGCGCTATGACGTGCTGACCAGATGGTGGGCCGACGTGGTGAAGCCGACCCACACTCGCCTGTATATCGGCATTGCGTTCTACAAGGTGGGCGAGCCGTCGAGAAACGAGCCGGACTGGACGGTTCAGGGCGGCGTGCCGGAGCTGAAAAAGCAGCTCGATCTCAACGATTCGCTGCCCAACGTCAACGGCACCATCCTGTTCCGGGAAGATTACCTGAACCAGCCGCAGACGCAGCAGGCGGTAAACTACCTCCGCGGACGCTGGGGAAGCTAAATGCCACCAGGCAGAAACGCCCCGTTTCTGCCTGGTCTTTTACGGCTTCGGCCCGAACATCGCCTCAAGCTGCTGGGCATCCGGCATACCCACCACCTGCTGCAGCTCGTTTTCCGCATTCAGATAGTAAATGGCCGGCGTGGCGTTTGCGCCCAGGCTGTCCATCAGCGCCTGATGTTTTTGCAGGATCGCTACCGTTTCGCGGGAAGCGTCCCCTTCAGGTTTTGGCAATTTTTTTCCACCGGAAAGCTCGTATTCGCGCCAGGCCGAAACCGGATCTTTCGCATTCAGAATCGCTGAGGCGTTACGTCCGCTGTTGGGGTTGAGAAACGCCACCAGCAGCGTGTTGAGCTGAACCTTGCCGGCCTTCACCCACGGCTGCGCTTCGGACCAGAACTGCTTGCAGTACGGACAGAACGGATCGGCAAAGACAAAGACCTTACGCGGGGCGTTATCCGCCCCTTCCTTCAGGGGATGCGCCGCGTTGAGGTTCTTCCACATCTCGCGTCCCATCGGGGCGTAGATCTCTTTCTGGAAATAGCCCTCGCTGAGGTTTTTTCCTTTGTCATCATAAAGATAACCTGAGATCACGTGCTTGCCGTCCGGCGTGAGAAAGAGCGTCACGCCCATATCCTGATACTGCCCGAGCCAGGCTGGCGCCCCGCCGGGAGCATCCAGCTTCTTGATGATTTTGATCTGCTGCTGCTCGCTGAACTGCTTCACCACGTCCGGTATGGCTTCAGCCGCCTGTACCAGCCCTGACGTCGCCAGCGCCGAAAGTAACAGTAATTTTTTCATTTCCCTCTCCGGTTTATCGGGGGCATTTCGCCTCCTTCAGGTTAGCGGTTTTTCAGTGCTTCACTGACCATTTCGTCGAACTGTCCGAACGGTACCCAGCCGGGAAGCAGCCCCTCGCCGATAAGCGTGGCGGGCGTGCCTTGGATCCCCATTTTTTCCGCCACAATGAGGCTTCGCCTGATCGTCAGAAAACTCTCCTCATCCGGCGTCGTCACGCTCACGCCCGCCCGCTTTTGCGCCTCCTGAATGCTGGCGTCATCGTGGTACCCCTTTTTCGCCATCAGGGTGTGGTTCAGCTTCATAAACTGCTCAGGATGCGCACGCCAGACGGTTAACGCGTCTCGTGCGGCGGTCAGCGAACTTTCAGAGCGGAAAGGTAAAAACTTAAAGACCACCGCCACGTCCGGATGTTTTTCGACAATCTTCTCCAGGTACGGATCGAATTTTTTACAGTACGGGCAGTTGTAGTCGGTAAACACCACCAGGGTGAGCTTTGGGTTTTTCGCTCCGATGCGCGGGGAGTTTGGATCGTGAAACAGGAAATCAGCGATCGTCTTCTGCGCGCGCTGCTCCTGGTCCGGCGTCAGCGGCTGGGCGGCAAATACCTGAAGCGGGGCCAGCAGGAGCAGCAGCGTAATAAAGAATTTTTTCATGACACAGTTAACCTTTTGCGTTGTTCAGGATGGTGACCAGGGTGCGCTTGTCCAGCAGCGGCGAGAGGATCTCGCCATCAGGCCGGCCGGGGCCATACACCGCGTTAAACGGAATGGCGTAGCGGTTTCGCTTCGCCAGAAAATCCGCGATAAACGCGGACGGCTGGCTCCAGTCTCCGCGCAGGGCCACCACGTCCGGCTGGCGCAGCGCGGCAATCACGTCCGGCTGGCTGAGCACCCGATGCTCGTTAACTTTGCAGGTCACGCACCAGTCCGCGGAAATATCCACAAACACCCGTTTCCCCTGCGCCAGCGCGTTCTCGATAGCCTTTTCACTGAGCGGCTGCCACGGGATAGTCTGCGCAACGTTTTGAGCTGGAGCGTCAGGCGCCGCGTTAAGCAGACCGCGCACCTGATACCCGCCGAACGCCGACAGCGCGATGACCACCAGCCAGAACAGCGGCGAAGATTTTTGCCCCTTTAGCGCAAACAGCACCAGCGCGACGGCAGTCAGCCCCAGCATCACGATCTGGCTGACCGCCTCGCCCAGATGCACGCTCAACAGCGTCGCCAGCCAGAGGCTGGAGGCCAGCATCATCAGGCCCAGGATCGTTTTGAGCGTGTTCATCCAGCGGCCGGGTTTTGGCAGCAGCATGGCCGTTTTCGGCACCAGGGCAACGAACAGCCACGGCAGACTCATGCCCACGCCGAGCATCAGGAAGATCAGCCACAGGGCGTGCAGCGGCGCGCCAAGTGCAAAGGCAACCGCCGTACCGAGGAACGGCGCGGAGCACGGCGTCGCCAGCAGAGTGGCGAACATCCCTTCGCAAAAGCTGCCGCCGATCCCCGAGCCCCCTGCCGTCGCCAGCCGTCCTGCGGCAGAAGAAGGCAGCAGCATTTCAAATGCTCCAAACAGGTTCTGCGCAAACAGGAAGGTCACGGCGACCATCAGGCCGATAAACCACGGGTTCTGGAACTGAATGCCCCACCCCAGCGACGCTCCGGCCAGCTTCAGCGCGGTGACCATCCCGGCCAGCAGCATAAAGGAGGTGAGGATCCCGGCGCTGGTGGCGAAGAAGCGTAGCCGGATGGCACGCCTGTCCGATCCCGCCTGAAGGATGCTGTTAAGCTTCATGCCCATCACCGGCAGCACGCAGGGCATCAGGTTCAGGATCAGCCCGCCCAGCAGCGCAAAGAGCACCATTTTTCCCGTCCCGCCCGGCGCGGAGGTCTCTTCGGGCGTTGTCCCAACGGTCATGGTGGTTTGCTGCGCCCGATCGCCGTTGGTCAGCACAAACGACAGCCTTTTGCCTGCCAGCGAGGCGGGTTTGTCTCCCCATTCGTCGGTCACGGGTACCGTCACCCGAAGCGCAGTGCCGTCATGTTTAATAACCGGCTCGCCGGGCAGAATATCGCCCTCCAGCGGATCAAAGTAGATCCCCGGATTGTCCCATTTCCCATCCGTGGTGCCGGTAATCACCAGCTTGTCGCCAGAGAGCCAGGCGGAGAGATCCGTGGATACGCCAGACGTGCCCGGAACGGCGCGCATCGCTTGCTCGAAGTCGCTGCGGAAGCCCTCATCCACCGGCTGGGTAAAATCGAGATGCAGCGGGTAGTCCGTCAGCAGGCAGACGTTGCTGCACGTAGAGAGCGTCAGCGTCCCGTCGAGCGCGTCGCCCTTCACCCCGTCGAGAACGATCGGGATAGTGACCTTATCGTGATAGCCCTGCGTCGTCATGCCGGAGATATCGAAACGCGACGGAACCGGCCAGGACCAGCTGTCCGTTATGCCGTCCGTCCAGCTGATTTTCGGCGCCACGCCGCCCTCGCCCGGCGATCGCCAGTAGGTTTTCCAGCCGGGCTTTAGCTCAACGGTGAGCAGACCCTTAATGTGCGTTTGTTCCCTCTCCGCCTGAAAGCGGATGCGGGCGTGATCGTTTTGTGGGGATACCAGCCAGCCGGTGTCCGCCGCATGGGCAATGCCGATGCAGGACAGCCACAGGAAGACGAATCCCCTGAAGAGGTTAACCATGTTGTACTCCGTGAACAGTGAAAAATTATCGTGTGGTGACGATGTTTTTCATTCACGGAAAACGCAGTTTTTCAGGTGTATTCGGGGAGGCGGTGCCTGAACGGGCTGTTGCGCAGGAGCCAGTGCCCGCCCTTGCGTAAACAGCTGCAGCAGCGCGAAGAAGATAATAATGGCCGGTAGCGCGCCGTCGAAAAACAGCGGCTGGGCGCAGAGAAGCGAGTGCGCGCCTAGCTGACAGGGCGATGGCCCGGACTGCTCGGTGCTGGTTTGCGTTGGGGCATCAGCACTCAGAGAAATCTGCGGATCCAGTCCCTGTAAAAAATGGTTGAGCATCACCGCACGCTGCACGAGGCAAAGCGCCATCGCGAGACAGGTGATAATCAAAAGCCATTTTCCGAGGAGCTGACGGTTGCGCATAACATTCCAGAGTGACGAGACGCCCCGATCATAAACGATAGTGATGAATCTACAAGTGCCGGAAGTGTAAGGTTTTGTCTGTCGCCGCTATTCGCCCGTCAGCGCGTCATAGACGTCCCGCAGCCGCGTGCGCAGAAACAGCACCGCCTTGTGCTTGCGGGATAACAGCGCCTGCTCGCTGGCGCCGGTCTCCTCTGCCAGCTTTTTAATGCTGTAGCCGTGGAGCTCGGTCTTTTCAAACGCCTCGCGCTGCGGCGGAGGAAGTTCAGACAGCGCCTGCCCCAGCTCTTGCCACAGCAGCGTCTTGAGGTACTCCTCTTCCGGCGTGTGCGGTACGCCGAACAGGGTTTCGGCCAGCTCGTCTTCCGGAAAACCGTCGTCGTCATCGCCCGTAAAATAGCCGGAGAGCGATACCTCACGCTTTTTACGCGCCCGGTCGGTCATCTCGTTACGCGCCGCGCGGAACAGCCAGGCGGCGACGTTTTCGACCGGCTGCTCCACTTTCATCAGCTGATACGTCACTTCCTGCAAAATGTCGTCGGCATCATCGCGCACGGAGGTCCGTCCGCGAATGAAGGCTTTCAGCCGGGCGCGGCAGGCATTGAGCGCCGACATCAGCATGGATCCGCCCGCCTCCCCGGCTTTCATCTCGCTCACTCCGCGTCCGGCGCTTTTGGCGTAGCGTCATCGCGCTTATCGTCACGATGACCGTGCCAGCCGCAGTGACCGCGTCCGTGGCGACCAAACCCTTCGCGACGCTGCTGAATAAACGCCTCACGCTGTTCGGGCGTCATGTTCATCCAGCGCTCGTGCATCCGGCGGTGCGCGCCAAACATCCCGGGGCGGAAACCTAAGCCGCCAAACAGAATGCGGCTCAGCACCAGAATGCCCAGCGCCTGCCAGAATCCGATGGCCTTCACGCCGAGGATCGCCGGGAGCAAGGCGTTCCACAGGGACATCACCAGCAGGCCGAGCACGATGAAAATCACCGCGCCGATGACTAAGCCCTTACCCATGCGGTGGCGACCAAATCCGCGCCCGTGACCTCTGCCGTGCATTTCAAAATCTCTCATGGTGTTTACCTCGTTTACAGTAACTGATTATGGCGTGTGATGAGGTAGACGGATGAGGGAGGGAAATATTGCTTGGGGGAATGAATAATTTTGCGGGGAGCGTATTTTCACACGCCCCGTGAAAGCCATTGCTGGCGCTTGTTCACCGTTTAAGGCCGGTTTAGAGCGTTCTTAATCTCCAGGATTTTATCTGCACACTCTGCAGCTGATAACAGGGCGGTATCCAATATGAGATGTTCTCTTTCCCAGGTTTCGTACTCACGGTTTTTAACCTGTTCCCAGTCAGGAGGCGTGAGCCCTGGGATATCAGAGACTCTGTTCTCTACGCGAAAACGATGTTCTTTTTCGTCTGAGCAGACAATTTCAACTTCCAGGAAAGGCACCTTCAACGACAGAGCAATATTGCGGAAAGCATCTCGCACAAGGTGAATATCATTAACAGAATCGGTCACAACGGTGGAGCCCAGCTTAAGATTTTCACTCGCTAAACCATAGAGGGCAAAATAGCCCTCCGGACCCGTTTTCTGACCGGGTTCAGAAACTGAACGAATGGCCTGCTCAACGGTATCAACCCGCAGGTAGACCGCTCCCAGCCTTTGAGCAACTATTTTTGCAACGGTGCTTTTACCGCTGCCGGGTAGCCCACTAAAAATAATTAACATAATTTTCCCTGGTGATAGTTAGATTAGATTTGTGCTGCCTGCAGAGACCTTCTGAATTATACAGTTACGGTTACGCCAGGTACAAAAAAGGCTCCTTGCGGAGCCTCCTTCATTCAATCAAGCCTGCACCGGCAACCTAAAACTCGAAATACTCCGTGAAAGCTGCTGCGCCTGCTCTTCCAGCGAGGCCGCTGCCGCGGCTGACTGCTGCACCAGCGCGGCGTTCTGCTGGGTCACGCCGTCCATCTCGGTCACCGCCTGCCCGACCTGGCCGATCCCGCGGCTCTGCTCTTCAGAGGCGACGGAGATCTGCTCCATCAGCGTATTCACTTTATTCACCGATGAAATGATCGAATCAATTACCTCGCCCGAGCGGCTCACCAGTTCCGCACCGTTTTTCACGCTGGAAACCGACTGGGCAATCAGGCTCTCGATGTCTTTCGCCGCTACCGCGCTTTTCTGCGCCAGAGTGCGCACTTCGCTGGCCACGACCGCAAAGCCGCGTCCTTGCGTACCGGCGCGCGCCGCTTCAACCGCCGCGTTCAGCGCCAGGATGTTGGTCTGGAAGGCGATGCTGTTAATCACGCTGGTAATGTCTTCGATGCGCTTCGAGTTCGCCGCGATGGTATTCATCGTGTCGATGACTTCACGGGTCACCGCTTCACCGGTGTGGGCATTTTTCACCGCGTCCTGCACCAGTTTACCGGCCTGATAAACGTTGTCGGTATTGTTCGCCACCGTCGCGCTCAGCTCTTCCATGCTGGCCGCCGTCTGGGTTAACGCGGAAGCCTGCTGTTCGGTGCGTGACGCCAGGTCGATATTTCCCGAGGCAATCTCCTGCGCTGCGTGCGTTACGGTATGGCTCGCATCGCGCACCTGGGCGATTGTCGCCAGCAGTGCCTGACGCATCTGCTCCATCGAGTTCATAAGATGATCGATTTCGTTATGTGCGCACCCCTTCACCGGCACCGGAATGTCCAGCTTGCCTGCCGCAATCTGGCTGCAGTGCTCGCGCGCCAGGTTGATCGGCGCAAAGACAAAGCGCTTCATCAGCAGGCTGACGGCGATAATCACCACCACAAACAGGCTGGCGATAGCGGCAACGATCGCCAGGCCAGAGACGAAGTTACTGCTCGCATCTTCGTTCAGGCTTTTGGCGTATTTCTGGTGGACGGAAAGCACCTGGTCGAGAACGATCTCGTACTGGCGGTCAAGGCGGGAGACTTCCGGGATCAGCGCGTTGAATTTAGCCACATCGTGCGCCTCGGCGGCGTCGATCAGCGGCGCCAGCCCCTGGTTGCGGTAGTTTTGCCAGCCGTCCTGATAGGCTGTCACCAGCGGCGCTTCATCCGGCAGACGCGGCGACGCCATAAAGGCCGCAAAGGCGTGGTCCGCTTTGGTCAGCGCCTCTTTCACGGCGGTAAGCTTGGCAGCCTCGCCGGCAGTATTACCTGCTTCCACCATCTTCACATACTCCATAACCCTCACGCGTAGCGTACGGCTGTGGTTGATGGGGTCAATAATGGACAACACAACCTGGATCTCTTTGTTGACGTTATCCAGCGAATTATTACTTTTAATGATGAGGCCAACGCTGGTGACGGTGCTGACAACAAAGAAGAAAAGCAGCGAGAACAGGACAATCAGGGACGACTTTTTCAACGACATAAACCAATACCTCAAGGAGAATTATTCCTTATGGTTATCGGCGCTTCCAAAACTTAAATTAATTAAAGTTATTGAAGTATCCAGTCGGGCTATTTCGATGACTTATAGCGCCGCTGCAGGGTGGCAGCCAGCTTGCGTTGCAACGGTTCCGGGGTCTCCCCCTCGATCAGTTTGCTAATCAAATCAAAGCAGTGCCACGCCAGCTGTCGGTTATCCTGGCGGATGGTATCCACCGGGATCGTCAGCGAATCGTAGAGATAGTGATCGTCAAAACTGGCTAACCTGATATCGCTTTGCAGCAGGTTATGTTGGCCCATATAGCGCAGCACCCCTTCCAGCAGCCCGCAGGCGGCGGCGAACAGCGCTTTCGGCGGACGCCCCAGGCGGGCGCAGAGTTCAGCAAACATCTCGTATCCGGAGCTCGGGTGATAGTTGCCGTGAATGATCCACTCGGGGCGCAGCTCCACGCCGGCCTCACGCAGCCCTTGCTTAAACCCTTCCAGACGGTCGCGCGTCGGGGATAAGCGGGGCTGCCCGCCGAGGAAGTAGAACTCATCAGGATGCTGACGCGCAATGTCGGCCACCAGTTCGGTCGTCGGGGTAATGGAATCGGTGATCACCAGCGGCAGCGCGCTGTCGTTGATGTGACGGTCAAACAGGACCACCGGCAGCTGCTCGCTGAGCTTATGGTAGTCCGCATCGTTGAGCATGCTGGAAGCCACAATCAGCCCGTCCACCTGACGCGCCACCATGTTGTTCACCACTACCGTCTCCTGCCCCGGGTTTTCATCGCTGCAGGAGATCAGCAGCTGAACGCCCGCCTCGCGGCACAGCGTTTCCAGCTCGTGAGAAAAGACGGCAAAACCGTAGTTGGTGATCTCCGGGACCACCAGACCAATGGTGTGGCTGCGGTTATCGCGCAGCGACCGGGCGTGAATGCTGGGCTGATAGTGGTGCTCTTTTGCAATCGCCAGCACGCGCTCGCGCGTCTCTTCCGCCACGCGAAGCTCTTTGCTGCGCCCGTTCAGGACCAGGCTGGCGGTGGCTTTTGACACACCCGCCAGCTCCGCGATGTCTTTAATGGTGACGCGTTTTGTTTTTCTCACAACGACTTAGATCCGGCTGTCAAAACCCTCATTCTATCATGCAGGCGCGCAGCGACCAGTAGCGTAATGTGATATCGGACGCACCTTCGAACCGCACCCGGGCCGGATGGGCAGGAAAATAGCGGCTGCTCATCACCCCTTCGCCGTGGTTAATGAAGATTTCGACGCTGGAGCGGTCGCAGAGAACGCGTAAATGAGTGACGTCGCCCTGCCAGTAGCGGGTCAGCGTTTCACCGGTTTTCAGGCTCGCGCGTTCCAGACGCACGCCCTGCTCATCGACCATGAGACGCAGCGCGCCGGCAAAATCGACGTTCACGCGCGCGGCGCTAAGCTCAAACTCCAGGCACGTCGCGTCCAGCTCAGGCGCCTCGATGGCGCACCCCTGCCAGCGCTGTTCATCTTCACGCAGCGCCGCCAGCTCGCGCGCCGGGGTCTGCCAGAGCCTGCCGTCGCGGTACCGTAGTTCGCGCGGGCAGGTCATCTGGTGCATCCAGCCGTGCGCCCGGGTGGGCTGAAGCATCTCTTCCCCGTCCGGTACGCCCATCCAGCCGATCAGAATGCGGCGACCGTCTTCCGCCAGCGTGGTTTGCGGGGCGTAAAACTCAAACCCCGCATCCAGCTCGTGGAGCTCGCCGTGATCGAATGTGGCGCTGGCGTAATCAAACGCCCCGCTCATCCAGGTAGCCGGATAGGTATTGAGGTAGCGATGCGGCTCGCGCGCAAGCCCCTGCGGGCAGCAGATCAGAACATGCGTTCCGTCGAGGTCAAACAGGTCCGGACACTCCCACATATAGCCCGCGTCCGTCAGGCCGTTAATCCCGTGACCGGCGATCTCCCCGCAGGAAGTCCAGGCGTGCAAATCGGCTGACTTAAAGAGCAGCACCTTGCCGCGCTTTTGTACATCCTGCGCGCCGAGCACCATGTACCACTCCCCGTCGTGCTGCCACACCTTCGGGTCGCGCACGTGGCCGGTGTAGCCTTCCGGCAGCGCCAGCACCGGCCCCAGCTTCGTAAAGGTTCCGTCCGGCTGCTCCACGGCCAGGCACTGCCAGGCGGTGCGGCTGCCGTCATCGAACTTGACGTTGCCGGTGTAGCACAGTGTCAAAACGCC
This sequence comes from Enterobacter sp. N18-03635, assembly GCF_004006055.1. NCBI lineage: Bacteria > Pseudomonadati > Pseudomonadota > Gammaproteobacteria > Enterobacterales > Enterobacteriaceae > Enterobacter > Enterobacter sp. N18-03635. Next base: position 2,305,255 of record NZ_CP034769.1, read on the forward strand.
CTGGTTGTCCACGGCGCTGCCGGAGTAGCAGCCGTTGCGGTCATACTCTTCGTCGGGCATCAGCGCCAGCGGCTCATGCCGCCAGTGCACGAGGTCCGCAGAGCTCCAGTGCCCCCAGCACTTGAAGCGATGCTCGCAGTCCAGCGGGTTCCACTGATAGAACAGGTGGTAGCGGCCGGCAAACCAGATAAACCCGTTCGGGTCGTTCATCAGCCCCGTCACTGGCGCGGCGTGCCATTGCGGATAGTGGCTATCCGCCAGCGCCCGCGGCTGACCTTTCATAACGGCCTGCAGGATCGCAGGCCAGCGGGAAGGTAACGTCATTATTCAGAATCCGTTTTATATTTCAGCAGCAGCGAGACGGTAAACGCCACGCCGAAGGCAATCACCATGCCGATAATATAGTTCAGCAGCGAGCTGGCCTGCACGATGGCCATGCCCGGGATGGCGGTCAAGCCGACGGCGGTCATATACACATGCACGGAGACCACCCAGGCACCGCCCACCGCGCCGCCGATCAGCGCGGCGATAAACGGCTTAACGAAGCGCAGGTTAATACCAAAAATGGCCGCTTCGGTGATGCCCAGCATCGCAGAGAACGCCGACGGCAGGGTAATGGCTTTGATTTTGGCATCTTTGGTTTTGAACCACACCGCCAGACAGGCGCCGCCCTGCGCCACGTTCGCCATGGCCCAGATCGGCAGCAGGAAGTTAACGCCAATCGACGGGTTACCCAGCAGCCCTGCTTCGATCGCGTGGAAGCTGTGATGAATCCCGGTGATCACAATTACCGAGTAAAGCCCGCCGAACAGTAGCCCGGCCAGCCAGCCCGCGTGTTCAATTAACGTGCTCAGGATAAAGGAGATGCCGTCGCCCAGCGCGCGCCCCGCCGGGCCGATAATCAGCAAGGCGATAAAGCCGGAGATAACGACGGTGAGGAACGGCGTCAGGATCAGGTCTAGCGCATCCGGGATCGCGAGGCGCAGGTTTTTCTCGACGATGCTCATAAACCAGACGGCCAGCAGCACCGGGAATACCGTGCCCTGATAGCCAATCATCGCAATCTCAAGGCCGAAGAAGTTCATGGTGTGGAAACCCGACGCCACGCCCCAGGCGTTGGTCAGCGCCGGGTGGGTCAGAATGCCGCCCAGCGTCGCGCCGAGGTACGGGTTACCGCCAAATTCGCGCGCGGCGGTGAACCCAATCAGAATAGGCAGAATGATAAACGCCGCCGAGCTGCACATGTCCAGCATGATGTAGATGGCGTTATCCGCATTGACCCAGCCGTAGGTTTTCACCATGCCGAGCAGACCCATCAGCAGACCGGACGCCACAATCGCGGGAATGATCGGCACAAAGATGTTGGAGAGTAAGCGGGCAATGCGCTGGAACGGGTTCAGCTTGCGCGCCGCCAGATCCGCGGCTTCCGACTTGCTGGATTCGCTAATCCCCGCCGCCTGAATAAACGCGGCGTAAACCTTGTTGACCACGCCCGTGCCAAAAATCACCTGCATCTGCCCGGCGTTACGGAAGCAGCCTTTTACGCCATCCACCTTGCCGATGGCCTGCTGATCCGCCAGCGCGTCATCGACCAGCACCAGACGAAGACGCGTTGCGCAGTGCGCCGCGCTGGCGATATTTTCCTTGCCGCCGAGCAGCGGAATAAGCTCGCGGGCGATTTGATTAAAAACCATAGATACCTCTGCCTGACTTCTTTTTATGATGTACGAAACGCTCCCGCCAGGCGGGAGCGTGATGGGTTAAAACCAGGTTTCCATCTGGACCCCAAAGTTCCATTCCCCGCCGGCGTTGAAGCCGCTGCTGCCAAAGGCATCATCGCTGGCGTAATGATCCAGTTTGCTGCTCCAGTCCATCCAGGTGGCAAACAGGCGCAGCTCAGGACGGCTGAAGAAATCGCCGATTTTGCTCGCTTTTAAGGTTGGCGCAAAGGTCAGCTTGTAGAAACTGCCGTTGACGGCGTTGCGGTCCTTATAGCCTTCCGGATTTAAATCCATGTACTGATAGCTTCCCTCAAACGCCAGCGCGAAATTCTGGGTGACCTCTTTAATCAGGCGGGTGTTGAGCGTTACCCACTCATAGCTATCGCCCTTGACGTAGCGATCTTTACTGCTTTGTGCCAGAACGGCGGGCGCAATGCTCCAGCCGCCGCCCACAGGCGTGACACCGTAACTTGCGAAGCGCCAGGTATCCGCCTCAGACAGCAGCGCGCCGTCGGAGCCGATGCTTTTGACTTCCGCCCCCAGACCGTGACCGTACAGCAGCGCCGTTTTTGCAGTCCCTTCGCGAAGGCCGTAGAAGCTCTCATTATGCAAGCCGACCAGGGCATGAACGCCGGTATTGGCAGCATCGGTTTTGATGAGATCGCCGTTAGTGTCTTTACGATCGTCGTTATCTTTCGCCCGCAGGCCGCTCACCATCAGCTGGAACGGGCCAGCGAAGTGGTTCATGCTGAGGATATAGTTTTGAACGTTGTTGTCGGTCTGCTCCACGCTGCCGAAGTTGCGGCCGTAAATGGAGAAGTTACTGCGCAGCGAATCGTTCCATTTTACGTCGTAGACGCCGCCGCCGGTACCGGCCAGGAACACCACGTCGGAGTCCAGCCAGTGAATGTCAAAGTTGTCGCGGTCGAAGCGTTTGCCCGCCCAGAAGGTACTGCCCTTCAGCGCGCCGGTAAAATCAGGCAGATTGCCCAGCTCTGCGAAGGCCTGGCGAATATTGAGGTCGCTGGTATCGGCTGACCAGTCGTTATAGGTTCTCTGACCGTCGGCCAGCATCGCCTTGAAGCGCGTGGTCGCCCCGTTGTCCAGGGTTTGCTTGTGCTCCAGGTTCAGCTCGACGTATGTGTCGGCTTCGTTCCCCAGACGCCCTACCGCGCCGCCGGTTTCTCCGGCTGGCGTCAGGTAAGGGCCGCTTTTGCTGCTGGAGGCCGCATCGTTCATCAGCAGGCCCGAGCGGGCGTAGCCGTGGAACTCAAACCCGCCGGTCTGTTCCGCCTTCTTCTCCAGCGCGCTGGTGCGCTGCGCTACCGCCTGAGTTGTCGTTTGCGTCCGCTGCTGAGCGGCAACCAGCTGCTGCGTTTTTTGTTCCGCATCGGCGGCGCGTTTTTCAGCCACCTGCGCACGCGTTTCCGCCGCCTGGAGGCGCTGCTCCATCGCGGCAAGGCGCGCTTCAATACTGGACATATCCGTTTGGGCAAGAACAGAGGTACTTCCGGCCAGCATGCCTATCATTACGGCAAGTCTGCGTTTTTTATACATTTTGTCGCATCCCTAAAAGAAGTCATTAAACGTGCTAAATTGCTAAACCGGTTTAGGTTGCTGATACTAAACCTGTGAATTTTGGATCGGCAATCTTTTTTGCTAAACCGTTTTAGTAAGTGTGATCGAGGCGACAATTCAGGCCGCCGGATGGCGGCCAGTGAAGGGAGGAATTACAGTTCGTGCTGCCACGGCAAGGCGGTCATCGCCCCTTTGGCCGTGGTGGCTAATGCGCCGCAGCGCTGGGCTAAGGCGATGACCGGCGTCAGGTCCTGCCCGGCAGCCAGCCCGTAGAGCAGTCCCGCCACGAAGGCATCGCCCGCGCCGGTGGTATCGACACACTCAACGGGCGTTGCCGGATAGTGCTCCACGGCGCCGTCATGCCAGGCGATGACGCCCTCTTTACCCTGAGTGACCAGCACCAGACGCGCCGGGCAGCGCTGCATCAGCACCTCCAGACCAACGTTGACCTCCGCGCTGCCGGTGAAAAAGGCCAGCTCTTCTACCGAAAGTTTCACCACGTCGGCACTTTGCAGGGCCTGCTCCAGGCAGCCATGCAGTGCGTTCTCATCCGGCCAGAGGTCCGGGCGAATATTGGGGTCGAAGCTGACGTAACCGCCCGCTTCACGGATGGCGGCCATTGCCTCAAATGTCGCAGTACGGCTCGGCTCGGCGCTTAGCGCGATGGAGCAGACGTGCAGCCACTCTCCGGCGCTAAACTGTGGCAGATCGGCGGGTTCCAGAAAAAGATCGGCGCTCGGGCGCACCATGAACGTAAACGAGCGCTCGCCGTGGTCGTCGAGATCGACCACTACCGTTGAGGTGCGGTGCGCCGGGTCAAGGCGCATCCACGTCACGTCAACCCGCTCGTCAGCGAGCGTTTTCGCCATAAAGCGCCCGAAAGGATCGTCGCCAACCCTGCCGATAAAGGCGCTCTGGCCGCCAAGCCGGGCAATACCGACCGCAACGTTTGCCGGTGCGCCACCGGGACACTGCAGCAATCTGCCTTCTCCATCGGGCAGCAAATCCACTACCGCATCGCCAAGTACCCAGATTTTCTTCATGTGATCCTCTTAGCTAAACTATGTTAAACCGTTTTAGCTATTTAAGCACAGGCCGGGCAAAGGGGAAATAACGGGAGGGAAAATTGGCTTACCGCACCAGATGCGGCCAGTAGATATCGCCGACGCCATTAAGCTGCGGCCGGGCAAACAGGAAGCCCTGGAAACGACGGATACCGGCGGATTCAAGCCAGCACCACTCTTCTATTTTCTCAATGCCTTCTGCTACCAGGGTGATTTCCAGATCGGAGCAACAGCTGATGATGGAGCGCACGATCGCCTGCTTCGGGCCGCTCAGGTGGATGTTGCTGACAATTTCGCGGTCGATTTTAATTTTGTCAGGCTGGAAGCGGGTCAGCAGCGAAAGCCCGGCATAGCCCGAACCAAAATCATCGATCGCCAGGCCAATCCCCTCGCCGCGAAGCTGCTTAATGGCGCTGTTAAACTGGTTGAACCCGGAGATCATCTCGTTTTCAGTGACTTCAATGACCACCTGCTCCGGCTGAAGGCCATGCTTTTTAATCTGATTGACCAGAAATTCCACCGCGCCAGGGACATTAACCAGCGACATGGGCAGCAGGTTTACCGCGATTTTATGGCTGCCAATGCCCAGCTTTTCCGCCAGCGCAAAGGCATACGCTTTTGTCTGGAGATCGACTTCGTAGACGTTGTCCGGGTTGACAGTGCTGAAGAAATGCTCCGGGCTGCCGCCGTCGTTGCCGCGGATAAGCGCCTCAAGGGAGCTGATCTTCCCTTCCGAGGGCTCGACAATAGGCTGCAGCGCAAACTGGCAGGTTTGCCCGACAATCAGGCCCAGATGCTCACCAAAGGGTAACGTTTCGGTCGAGAGCGTCCATTTGTCCGCGGTGTAGCGTGCCCCCGACGGGGCCGGACGTTTACCGGTTATAAAGGTCTGAATAAATTTGAACACCCGATCGTCGGAGGTCAGATAGCTGTCCAGCTTGCTGTAGCGCAGCACCGACTGCAGCACCTCTTTCGGCGACTGCATTTGCAGATCGAACAGCAGCATGCCGACGTTTTCGAAGCGTCTGCGCGGACCATAGTCCCGCAGCAGTTCAACCACCCCGCTGTGCCGCTTGTCCTCACGGATGGTGTGGAACAGTTTGACCACACTCTCTTCCGACCCTTCGAGGATCTGCAGAACGTCGTTCCCTTTAGCAAGGAGGACGCCGGTGATATTCAGTTTTGCATTGCGGCCCCTGGCGCGCTCCACCAGCTCCCGCAGTTCAGTGGTCGGGGGGGATAAATTCAACTGGCTTCGGTAGATCAGAGTCGTCAGCACAAAAATGGGTTCCGATGAGAAAGAGAGGTGCTTTGAAGCTTCTATTTAACATACTTAATCAATGCGACCTAACTTATTCACACCACAAAGGAACGTTACTTTCCCCCGTCGCCAATCCGGCTGTCGATCCTCTCCTGCATATAGTCGTAGAACGGGTTCGAGGTGACCCGCATCAGCGCTTCTTTTCCGACGCTCAACACGGACGTTTCTCCCCAGAGCGCAATCGTCCCGAGGCTGATGCCGTAGCGGTTTTTCACTGCAGGTTCACGACCATAAAGATCGTCATCCGGCGGGAACGGCACCGCAACGTGCGACAGGGAATAGACATCCTGCGGCCAGGACTGCGCAAGCGGCACGACCGTCTCCTGCGTGCTGCCTGCTGGAGTGATTTTCGCCACCGTCGAGAAACTGTGCTCGCCGGCATTGGTGATAACAGTGACACTGTAACGCCTTTGCGCAACCGGCAGCAGCGCCGAGGTTGCCGTCCACGACGACGGTTTGAACAGCGGACGGAAGCTGGCTGCCTGATTGATGTCAAACACCACCAGTTCGCTGCCGTTTGCCGGAAGCTGGTCAAACAGGCCGGTCACCACCGCGCGGGTGCTGACCGTAGAATCCATGACCGACTGGAACGCCAGCACCGGCGGCAAATTCGCCAGCCTGTTTTCCCGCGCCTCACGGCCAATCTGCTCCTGCAGGGCCTTCGTCAGCAGCCACGACTGGCGAGCGGCGTTAACCGGGAAAGAATTGTATTTATACGGGTTATATTCCGGCGCAATATTCAGCCAGGCTGCTTTAGCAAACGCCGGCAGCAGCGCCGGTAACCCGGCGAAACCGGCAAAGCGCGCAAAGGCCGTCACGCCGATCATCGGTGAGAGCAGGATCACCTGCTGGGGTTTACGCAGCGCAGAGGTGTCAAGCGCATCAAGGGTATATTTCATCGCCAGCGCCCCGCCGTTTGAGTAGCCCACCAGATGCAAAGGCACAGCTTCACCCGCCAGGCGCGTGGCTTCCCGCACCGCAAGACGCGTCGCCGCCAGCCACATTTCCCAGTCAACGTCCGTCAGCGCACCGGGAGCGGTGCCGTGTCCGGGTAGACGCGGGACGACGGCCACAAAGCCGTGCTGCTGATAGTTCACGGCAAGACGCCTGACGCTGTAAGGAGAATCCGTCAGTCCATGCAGCAACACCACCGCGCCGCGTGGCTTTCCGGCCGGCATCAGCACAAAGGAGCGGTTGGCATCGGGGGCAAACTGACCGGGCCACACCAGGCTCTGGCGGTAGTAGCGGTTTAACGGGGTTTGTTCCTCGCCCGCTGTTTTCGCCGTCACCGCGTTATCCAGATCGGTGAAAATCGCCTTTTCCCGGGCCTGATACCCGGCAAAGTCGGTGTTGTCCATCTCGCGCGCGGACATCTCATTGGCCCGCCAGGTGTGCCACAGGTGCAGTTCCGGTCCCTGCTGCGAGAGATAGACCCGCACCGCCAGCAGGACGACCAGTACGATCCCCACGACCATTCCTGTTTTCTTTGCAAGCGCGATCAGGCGCACGCTGACTCGCCAGGGCAGATTTGCCATGCCGGGATCCCTTTTATATTCACAGTACATCTATCTTATCAAAAATGTGAACGGACTGACGTATTCACCAAATTCATACCTGCCCGCTCAGCCAGTGCACCAAAAGTGAACTACGCTGCACAAATGTTGATCATTGGTTAACTAAATATTGCATGAAGTTTACTGCTCAGCGGGTTTTCACCCGCCTGTGAATATGGCACGCGTCATGCATTGTTAACCGGGTAACACAAATTCGACCATTGACAGCCTGTTAACAGCGAGGCGGTATGACGACGAAACCTGAGATGCTGAGCCGTATCGAAGCGACGTTCAGCCAGCTCACGCCCAGCGAAAAGCGGGTCGGAAGCTGGCTGCTGGCGCACGCCGCGCAAATCCCGTTTGAAACGGCGGAAAGTGTGGGTCAGGCGAGCGGGACCAGCGGAATTACCGTCGGACGCTTCCTGCGCAAGCTGGGGTACCGCAACCTGGAAGATGCCAAAAAAAGCCTGCGCGATCCGTATCAGCCCTGGGGCATGAACGAGCGGCTCGACTCCTGGCAGCAGCAGCGCCCTCTTTCCAGCCGCCTTCAGCACGCCCTGTCGCTGGAAGTGGACGCCATCACGCAGGTGTACCAGCTGGCGCAAACGGACGCTTTTCGTCAGGTGGTGCACCATCTGGCCCACGCGGACGCGGTCTTTGTGCTGGGGATCCAGTCCACGCGCGGGATTGCCAACGCCTTCTTCAGCCACCTCGAGTACCTCCGCCCGCGGGTGAGCTATTCGGAGGGCGCTTCCGGCAGCTGGGTGGAATCCCTCAACTCGGGGTTTTCGCATCCGTACGTCGTGCTGACTGACACGCGCACCTACTCTGCGATGGCCCGTCAGTACTGCCGCGTCGCCAGCGAGAAAGGCATTCCGCTGGCCTTAATCACCGACATCTGGTGCCCGTGGGCGCGGGATTACCCGATGGATTTGCTGCAGGTGAAAACCGATACCGGTCATTTCTGGGATTCACTTGCCCCCGTGAGCTGCCTGTTCAACCTGCTGCTGTCGGGCGTGGTGGAAGCGCTGGGTGAAGCGCTCCCGGCGCGCCTGGCAGTAAACCGACAATTACAACAAGAGTTTGGTCAATTCGAACGCTAAAGGAGCGGAGCTATGCCCGTAGAGAGTGAACTGATTGATGTGGCGAAGACGTTCCCCACGCTGCATGTCGATCTGAAGTACGCCACCGCCGACAACATCACCGGCCGCCCTATCTATCAGGAGGCGCTGTGCCTGCTGCATACCGATGCCGCTACCGCGCTGGCAAAAGCCATCAGCATTGCCACGCTGGCCGGGCTGAAGCTGGTGGTCTACGACGCCTATCGGCCGCAGCAGGCGCAGGCTCAGCTGTGGGAGGCCTGCCCGAACCCGGAATACGTGGTCGACGTAGCGATTGGCTCCAACCACAGCCGCGGCACGGCCATCGACGTCACCCTGATGGACGAACATAACGCCGTGCTGGATATGGGCGCCGGTTTTGACGAAATGCACGACCGCTCGCATCCGTATCACCCCTCCGTGCCGCCGCACGCCCAGCGTAACCGTCTGCTGCTGAACGCCATCATGTTCGGCGGCGGTTTTGTGGGTATCAGCAGCGAATGGTGGCACTTCGAACTGCCGAACGCCGCCAGCTACCCGCTGCTTGACGACCGTTTTGCCTGTTTTCCCCTGACGCACACCTCTCTTTGAACCTGGAGCACTGCCATGAAAACATCGCTTCTCACGACCATCATTGCCGCCACGCTGGCCCTGAGCGCACCGCTGGCGCTGGCTGCCGTCCCGAAAGACATGCTGGTCATCGGTAAAGCCGCCGACCCGCAAACGCTCGATCCGGCCATCACCATTGATAACAACGACTGGACCGTCACCTATCCGTCCTACCAGCGTCTGGTCAAGTACAAGCCAGGCTCTACCGAGGTAGAAGGCGATCTGTCGACGGGCTGGAAAGCCTCCGACGACCAGAAAGTGTGGACCTTTACCCTGGCGGATAACGCCAAATTTTCCGACGGCACGCCGGTTACCGCCGAGGCGGTCAAACTCTCCTTTGAGCGCCTGCTGAAGCTCAGCCAGGGGCCGTCTGAAGCCTTCCCGAAAGACCTGAAAGTTGATGCCGTTGATGAGCACACGGTGAAATTCACCCTCAGCCAGCCGTTCGCGCCTTTCCTCTACACCCTGGCAAACGACGGGGCGTCCATCATTAACCCGGCGGTGCTGAAGGCCAATGCCGCAGACGATGCGCGCGGTTTTCTGGCGCAAAATACCGCCGGTTCCGGGCCGTTTATGCTCAAAAGCTGGCAGAAAGGCCAGCAGCTGGTGCTGGTGCCAAACCCGCACTGGTCTGGCGACAAGCCGCACTTCAAGCGCGTCTCGGTAAAAATTATCGGTGAGAGCGCGTCGCGCCGTCTGCAGCTTTCCCGCGGCGATCTGGACATTGCCGACTCCCTGCCGGTCGATCAGCTGGCGGCCCTGAAGCAGGAAGGCAAAGTCGCCGTCGCCGAATACCCGTCCCTGCGCGTGACCTACCTCTACCTCAACAACAGCAAAGCGCCGCTCAATCAGGTGGATTTACGCCGCGCGGTCTCCTGGGCGACGGACTATCAGGGGATGGTGAAAGGCATTCTGAGCGGCAACGGCAAGCAAATGCGCGGCCCGATCCCGGAAGGCATGTGGGGTTTTGACGCCGCGGCCATGCAGTACAGCCTCGACGAGGCCAAAGCTAAAGCAGCCCTGGAGAAGGTCAAAGACAAGCCCGCCAGCCTGACCTTCCTCTACTCGGACAACGATCCAAACTGGGAGCCTATCGCCCTCTCAACCCAGGCCAGCCTTGGCAAGATCGGCATTAACGTCAAGCTGGAGAAACTGGCCAATGCCACCATGCGCGACCGCGTCGGCAAAGGCGATTACGACATCGCCATCGGCAACTGGAGCCCGGACTTTGCCGACCCGTACATGTTCATGAACTACTGGTTCGAATCGGATAAAAAAGGGCTGCCGGGCAACCGCTCGTTCTATGAGAACAAAGAGGTCGATTCCCTGCTGCAGGCCGCGCTGAAAACCACGGACCAGGCGGAACGCACCAAAGATTATCAGCAGGCGCAAAAGGTGGTCATCGACGAAGCGGCGTACGTTTATCTGTTCCAGAAGAACTACCAGCTGGCGATGAACAAAGAGGTCAAAGGCTTCACCTTTAATCCGATGCTCGAGCAGGTGTTCAACATCGCCACCATGAGCAAGTAACCGTTTCGCCGGGGGAAAGCGTATGACGTTCTGGAGCATAGTTCGCCAGCGCTGCTGGGGGTTACTCCTGGTGGTGGCCGGTGTCTGTATTATCACCTTTATTATTTCGCACCTGATCCCCGGCGATCCTGCCCGTCTGCTGGCCGGCGATCGCGCCAGCGACGAAATCGTGCAGAACATCCGCCAGCAGTTAGGGCTGGACCAGCCTCTGTACGTTCAGTTTGGCCGCTACGTGGACGCCCTGGCCCACGGTGATTTAGGCACGTCCATCCGTACCGGTCGTCCGGTTGCGGAAGACCTGAAGGCCTTTTTCCCCGCCACGCTGGAGCTGGCCTTTTGTTCTCTGCTGCTGGCGCTGGTCATCGGCGTGCCGCTGGGGATTTTGTCGGCGGTCTACCGCAACCGCTGGCTGGATCACCTGGTGCGTTTAATGGCGATGACCGGGATCTCCACGCCGGCCTTCTGGCTTGGGCTGGGCGTCATCGTGCTGTTCTACGGGCACCTGCAGATCCTCCCGGGCGGCGGCAGGCTGGACGACTGGCTCGATCCGCCGACGCACGTCACCGGCTTTTATCTGCTGGACGCGCTGCTGGAGGGCAACGGCGAGGTCTTTTTCAACGCGCTGCAGCACCTGATTTTACCCTCGCTGACGCTGGCGTTTGTCCACCTGGGCATCGTCGCACGCCAGGTTCGCTCGGCGATGCTGGAGCAGCTTAGCGAGGACTACATTCGCACGGCCCGCGCCAGCGGCCTGCCCGGCTGGTATATCGTCCTGCGCTACGCCCTGCCGAATGCGATGATCCCGTCGATTACCGTGCTCGGGCTGGCGCTGGGGGATCTGCTGTACGGCGCCGTACTGACCGAAACCGTCTTTGCCTGGCCTGGCATGGGCGCCTGGGTGGTGACGTCCATTCAGGCGCTCGATTTCCCCGCCGTGATGGGCTTTGCCGTCGTGGTTTCGCTGGCCTACGTGCTGGTTAATCTGGTGGTCGATCTGCTTTACCTGTGGATTGACCCGCGAATCGGGCGCGGAGGTGCCGAATGATGTTAACGCAGGAAACGCCCGCCCCGGCTAAAACCGCCGGACAACGCATCAACTGGGCAAAGCTGTTCTGGATGCTGCGTCAAAGCCCGCTCACGATCGTTGGCGGCGTCATAATGCTCGTGATGCTTTTCATTATGGTGGCCGCGCCGTGGATCGTGCCGCACGACCCAAACGCGCTGGATCTGACCGCCCGCCTGCAGGCGCCGTCCGCGCAGCACTGGTTTGGTACCGACGAGGTGGGCCGCGATCTGTTCAGCCGCGTGCTGGCGGGCAGCCAGCAGTCCATTACCGCCGGGCTGGCGGTGGTGGTAATTGCGGGCGGCATCGGTTCGCTGCTGGGCTGTCTGTCCGGCGTGCTGGGCGGGCGCGGCGACGCCGTCATCATGCGGGTGATGGACATTATGCTCTCGATACCTTCCCTGGTGCTGACCATGGCGCTGGCCGCCGCGCTCGGGCCGAGCCTGTTTAACGCCATGCTGGCGATTGCGATTGTCCGCATTCCGTTTTACGTCCGCCTGGCACGCGGGCAAACCCTGGTGGTGCGCCAGTTTACCTACGTGCAGGCCGCCCGCACCTTTGGCGCCTCCCGCTGGCATTTGATCCGCTGGCACATCCTGCGCAACGCCCTGCCGCCGCTGATCGTGCAGGCGTCGCTGGACATCGGCAGCGCCATCCTGATGGCCGCCACGCTGGGATTTATTGGCCTGGGCGCGCAGCAGCCGACCGCCGAATGGGGCGCGATGGTGGCCGTCGGCCGTAACTACGTTCTGGACCAGTGGTGGTACTGCGCCTTTCCCGGTGCGGCGATTTTGATAACCGCCGTGGGCTTTAACCTGTTTGGCGACGGTATTCGCGATCTGCTGGATCCGAAGTCAGGAGGGAAACAGTGATGACCGACCCGGTACTCAAGATTGAAGACCTGCACCTGAGCTTCCCGATTTTTCGCGGCGAGGTCCACGCGCTTAACCACGTCTCGCTGGAGATCGGCAGGGGTGAAATTGTCGGCGTGGTGGGCGAATCCGGTTCCGGTAAATCGGTGACCGCCATGCTCGCCATGCGTCTGCTGCCGGAAGGCAGCTACCGCATTCATCATGGTCAGGTGAAATTACTCGGCGAAAACGTCCTGACGGCGTCCGAGAAGCAGCTTCGCCAGTGGCGCGGCGCAAAGGTGGCGATGATTTTTCAGGAGCCCATGACCGCCCTCAACCCGACGCGGCGGATTGGCAAACAGATGGTCGAGGTGATCCGCCAGCATCAGCCGATTTCCCGGCGTGAGGCGCAGCAGAAGGCGATTACCCTTCTGGAAGAGATGCAAATCCCGGATGCGAAAGCGGTCATTGCCCGCTATCCGTTTGAGCTGTCGGGCGGGATGCGCCAGCGGGTGATGATCGCCCTTGCCTTCTCCTGCGAGCCGGAGCTGATTATCGCCGACGAACCGACCACCGCGCTGGACGTCACCGTCCAGCTGCAGGTGCTGCGCCTGCTGAGGCACAAGGCGCGGGCCAGCGGCACCTCGGTGCTGTTTATCAGCCACGATATGGCCGTGGTGTCCCAGCTCTGCGACAGGATGTACGTGATGTATGCGGGCAGCGTGATCGAGAGCGGTGCCACGCAAACGCTGATCCACCAGCCTGAGCATCCCTACTCCATCGGCCTGCTGCAGTGCGCGCCGGAAAACGGCCAGCCGCGCGCCCCGCTTCCCGCCATCCCCGGCACGGTCCCAAACCTCAGCCAGCTTCCGCAGGGATGCGCGTTCCGCGAGCGATGCTTTGCCGCCGGGGCGAAATGCAGCGAAACGCCGCGCCTGCAACCCCATGGCGCAGAAGGCCAACAGGCTGCCTGCTGGTATCCACAACGGGAGAAAGCCCATGTCTGATGTACTGCTGGAACTGGATAGCGTGCACGTGAATTTTGCGGCACGTAAAAACTGGCTGGGGCGTGTGACGGAAAAGGTCCATGCGCTTAACGGGCTCGACCTTGAGATCCGTCGGGGAGAAACGCTCGGTATCGTCGGGGAATCGGGCTGCGGGAAAAGCACGCTGGCCCAGCTGCTGATGGGCATGCTTAAGCCCAGCACCGGCGCCTGCCAGCGGGCGCACCATGCGGGCGGCATGCAGATGGTGTTTCAGGATCCGCTCTCCTCGCTCGACCCGCGCCTGCCGGTCTGGCGCATCATCACCGAGCCGGTTTGGGTACAAAAGCGCAGCAGCGAGCGCGACCGCCGCCAGCTGGCTGAAAACCTGGCGCTGCAGGTGGGCATTCGCCCGGAATATCTCGACCGGCTTCCGCACGCCTTCTCCGGCGGGCAGCGTCAGCGCATCGCCATCGCCCGGGCGCTCTCGTCCGATCCGGATATCATCGTGCTTGATGAACCCACCAGCGCGCTGGATATTTCCGTGCAGGCGCAGATCCTCAACCTGCTGGTGACGCTACAACAGCAGCGTAATCTGACCTACGTGTTGATATCACATAACGTCTCGGTGGTCAGGCACATGAGCGACCGCGTGGCGGTGATGTACCTTGGGCAGATTGTGGAGCTGGGCAGCGCCGCACAGGTGCTTGGGGAGCCGCGCCATCCTTACACCCGCCTGCTGCTCGATTCGGTTCCCCGCACCGGTGAACCGCTGGATGAGACGCTGGCCTTACGCAAAACGGAGCTTCCCGGCAACCGCCGTCTTCCCGAAGGCTGTTTTTTCCGCGACCGATGCCCGATGGCCGCGCAGGGGTGCGAGCGTCCTCAGCCGTTACAGCCCTCTCGCGAGGGCCGTGACGTCCGCTGCTGGCGAAGTCTGGGTTAGATTTGCGCCATCCCGCCGTCCACGAACAGCTCGGTGGCGTTAATAAAGCTGGCCGCATCGGAGGCCAGAAACGCCACCGCTTTCCCCACCTCGCCCGGCGCGCCTAAACGGCCCAGCGGCACCTGAGCTGCCAGCGCGTCGTACAGCCCCTGACGGTGTTCTTCCGGCACCAGATCGCCGAGGCCAGGGGTTTTGATCGGGCCCGGGCTGACCACGTTGACGCGGATCCCACGGCCCTGCAAATCCAGCGCCCAGGAGCGGGCAAAGTTGCGCACGGCGGCCTTGCTGGCGCTGTAGACGCTAAAGTTTGCCGTCCCCTTAATGGAGACCGTCGAGCCGGTCAGAATAATCGAGGATCCGGCGGAGAGCAGAGGCAACGCCTTCTGCACCGTAAACAGCACCCCGCGGACGTTGGTGCCGAAAATCCGGTCAAACTGCTCTTCGGTTATCGCGCCCAGCGGCAGCATATCGCCGCCACCCGCATTGGCGAACAGAATATCGAGGCGGCCTTCTTCTTTGGCTATCCGGGCATAGACCTCGTCCAGATCCGCCAGTTTTGACACGTCCGCGCGAATGCCCACTGCCGTTGAAGCAATTTCTGCGACCGCCGCGTCAAGCTCGGCCTGACGGCGTCCGGTGATATACACCTTCGCGCCCTGCGCCGCCAGCTCCTGCGCCGTGGCAAGACCAATGCCGGTGCTGCCGCCGGTGACCAGTGCGATTTTTCCTGAGAGAGTCGTGTTCATGTCATTTACCTTTTGTTGGGTTTGCGTTGGACAAACTTTAGCCCTTGCAGGATTAGTGAAAAACCGGCAAAAATGAAAATGACTATTCACATACAGAAATAATAAGAGGTCATCATGGACCAGCTCATGGCGATGCGCGCCTTTACGCGGGTGGTGGAATCCGGAAGCTTTACCCGCGCGGCGGACTCGCTGAATATGCCGATCGCCACCCTGAGCAAGCTGGTCAAATCGCTTGAGGCGCACCTGGATATACGCCTTCTGCACCGCACCACTCGACGGGTGGTCGCGACGCCTGAAGGGATGGAATACTATGAAAAAGCGCTGAGGGTCTTGATAGATATCGAAGACATCGACACCGCGTTTCGCATTTCCCGCGCGACGCCAAAAGGGCATCTGCGGGTTGATATAGGCGGATCCACCGCCCGCGACGTGCTTATCCCCCTGCTGCCGGATTTTATGCAGCGTTATCCGGAGATCCGCATCGACCTTGGGGTAGCCGATCGTCCGGTGGATCTCATCAGCGGTAACGTAGACTGCGTCATCCGCGGCGGCCCGCTGAACGACTCGACCCTCATCGCCCGCCATATTGGCAACGCCGAAATGGTCACCTGCGCGACGCCGGGTTACCTGAAAAATCACGGCGTTCCGGCCTATCCGCAGGAGCTGTGCAACGGCCACAAGCTCATTAGCTACCTCTCGCCCGTCACCGGGCGGGCATTTCCGTTTCGCTTCAGAGAGAACGGCGAGGCGCTGGAAATCAACATTCCGCATTATCTCGGCGTAAATGAAAGTAATGCCCATCTGGCGGCTGCCGCGGCGGGGCTGGGGATCGTTCAGACCTTTGAGTATTCGGCAAACGCGTATTTACGGGCGGGAACGCTGACGGCGATTCTGAGCGACTGGCGCCCTGCCGCCTATCCGTTTCATGTGGTTTACCCTCAGAACCGGCATCTGACGCACCGTCTTAAGGTGTTTATTGCCTGGCTGGCGGAGGTGTTTCCCGCCGCGCTGAAGGGATAGCCGGGCGCAAACCCGGCTGCGGTTTAATTAAGCTTATAGTCCAGCGTAATCTCAGCTTTCAGGAGCTGCGATACCGGACAGCCCGCTTTCGCTTTCTGAATAATACCGTCGAACTGCTGGGGGGCGATGCCCGGAACGGTCACCTTGCTTTTAAGGGCAACCTTAGTGATGGCAAAGCCGCCGTCGGTTTTATCCAGAGAGACGTCCGCCGTGGTATCAATAGAGTCAGCGGTATAGCCCGCTTCACCGAGCATCAGCGACAGCGCCATTGAGAAGCAGGCCGCATGTGCCGCGCCAATCAATTCTTCGGGGTTGGTCCCCTTTTCGCCCTCAAAGCGGGTATTGAAACCGTAAGGCTGCTGATTGAGAACGCCGCTCTCGGTGGAAACCGTTCCTTTACCGCGCTTAATGTCGCCAGACCAGTGTGCCGAACCGTGCTTATGAATAGTCATTCTTGCTCTCCTTTTGGCTTACAAAGGGTTAAGTATAGACTACGCATCTGACCCACCCTGGAACACAGACAATTCCAGGACTTTCACCTGCTGTACCAACAAAAAGGATAATGATATGGCGCTAAAAATCAGGATGGCCGTTGCCGTCACCACACTGGCGGTATCGCTGTCTTCACTGGCGAAAACGCCGGAGAATTTTATCTATACCAGCTCCGGCGAGCTCGACGCGGTGTTTCCGCTCGTTGCGCGAAGCGATATCGGCGGCGTGCAGATCGTTTACAACTGGCGCTTGCTGGAACCCGAGAAGGACAACTATGACTTCTCGCGGATTGAACAGGATCTGGCGCGCGTTAAGGCCGCCGGAAAAAAACTCTTTATTCAAATCCAGGATCGTTTCTTTGAGGCGGACGCCCGCTACGTGCCGGACTATCTGATGCACGATAAGCAATACGGTGGGGGGATTGCACCGCAGTTCGATAACCCCGGCGAAGGGAAGCCAGTCGGTTCAGGATGGGTGGCGCGTCAGTGGGATCCCGCCGTGCGTCAGCGCTACCAGGCTTTGCTGGCCGCCCTCGCGAAACGCTTTGATGGTGAGGTGTATGGCGTAAACCTGCCCGAAACCGCCATCGATCTCGACGAAAAAAATCCGCCCGCCGGGTTTACCTGCGACAGCTATTTCGCTGGAGAAATGGAAAATCTGGCCTTTGCGCGAAAGGCTTTTAAGAAATCACACGTGGTGCAATACGTGAACTTCTGGCCGTGCGAGTGGGATAATGACCACAACTACATGGGGCGTCTGTTTACGTATGCCAGCGCCAACAATGTCGGTCTGGGTGGGCCGGATATTGTTCCCAACCGCAAGGCACACATGAAGAATGCCTATCCCTTCTTCCATAAAAATAAACAGACGCTGCCGCTCATCGCCATGGCGGTTCAGGAACCGACCCTGACCTATAAAAATCCTGAGACCGGCAAGCCCTTCACCAAAGCAGAATTTGATCGGTTCGCGGAAAATTATCTCGGGGCGGATATTATTTTCTGGAGCACGTCCTCTCCCTGGCTAAAGGCAAAATAATCACCCGTCAACCCTGCTCTTAAGCCAGGAAGCGGGCCAGTTCGTCGAGGAACACGCGCAGCGCGGCAGGCTGATATTCCCGTGACTGATAAATGCCATGGATGGCAAGCGGTTTCGGCTCCAGCGCCTCCAGTATCGGTACCAGCAATCCCTGATCCAGCGCGGCACGCGCCTCGCGCTCCGGCAGCATGGCAATACCGCAGTGCTTAATCGCCGCGTCCATCAACAGCGAAGAGATGCTGGCGCTCAGGTTGCCGCTGACGGCCACGCTCAGGCCTTCTCCTTCCGGCGTCAGGAAGTGCCAGGACTGCCCGGCAAAAAAGCTATAGTGCAGGCAGTTATGCCGGGCTAACTCTTCGGGGCTGACGGGGATACCGTGTTGTGCCAGATACTCCGGCGAGGCGCAAAGCACCGAGCGGCACTCCCCCAGCCGGCGGGCAATCATGCCGGGTTCAGGGTTATCGGTAATACGTACGGCGACATCAATGCGCTCTCCCACCAGGCTGACCGGGTGATTATTCACGTCAAGCTCGATGCGCAGCTGCGGGTAACGCGAGAGCAGACCGGGCAGCACCGGCGCAATCAGATGCATGGCGGTAAAGTGCGCGCAGGCCACCCGCAGGGTGCCGGACGGAAGATCTTTTTCCGACTGGCCTTCAATTTCCTGCGAGATCTGCGAGAGGGTCCGCGTTTTTTGCAGCACCTTTTCCCCAGCCGCGGTCAGCGTCAGCTTGCGCGTGGAGCGGTTTACCAGCCGCGTGCCCGCCCACTTCTCCATCTGTTCAAGGTACCGGCTGACCATCGGTCGGGAAATACCCAGCGCGCGGGCTGCAGCGCTCAAACTCCCCAGCTCGCATATCCGGTTGTAAACCTGAGCGGCAATAACGCGGTCCATATAAGCTCCATTTGCTCGATTTATGAAACTAAGCATGTCTTGTTTCAGGAATTCTGGCAAATGCAAATAGCCGTACAATAAAGACATTCCTGAACAACCGAGACAACAGCATGAAATTCACTCACCTTGCCCTGCTTTCCACCCTTTTCACACCCGCTGTTTTTGCCGCGCCGCTGAACATTGATACCTATAACCCGCAGGAGAAAGGCATTTTCGCTGTCTCCTCCACGCTGGTTTCCGGCCCGAAAGAAGCCGTACTGTTTGACGCGCAGTTCAGCGTGAAGGATGGCGAAGCGCTGGTAGAGAAAATTCGCCGCAGCGGTAAAACCCTGAATAAGATTGTGATCACCTCCGGCGATCCGGATTTCTATTTTGGCCTGCAGCCGCTGGTTAAAGCCTTCCCGAACGCCAAAGTGGTGGCCACGCAGCACGTGGTTGACCACATCAAGGCCACCAAAGACGCCAAGCTCGCCTTCTGGGGTCCACAAATGAAAGACGGCGCACCGACCGAGCTGGTCGTCCCACAGGTGCTCGCCTCTACCACGTTTATGGTTGACGGTGAGAAGATCGACATCGAACAGCCTGACAGCTACGCGGCCTATGTGTGGATCCCGTCAGCGAAAACCATCCTCGGCGGCACCGGGGTAGCCTGGGGCATTCACGTCTGGACGGCAGACACCCAGACGGCGGAAAGCCGTAAGCAGTGGCAGGAAACGCTGGTGAACATGGCGGCGCATAAACCCGAGCGCGTGATTCCGGGTCACTATCTGGGTACCCCGCCAGCCGGGACAGGGGCGATTGATTTCACCCGCGACTATCTGCAGCATTTTGAACAGGCGTTATCGGCACATAAAGATTCTGCGGGCGTCATCAGCACCCTGAAAAAACAGTATCCAAACCTGGCCGAAGAGAGCTCGCTGGAATTAAGCGCTAAGGTGAATACCGGCGAAATGAAGTGGTAATTTAAATTCTGCTCCTGCTATATTTTCGTGATAGCAGGAGCACCGTTATAATATCCTCTCAACAGCACTTCGATTAACCCCCACATTTCAAAAGCGCATAAAAGCATGCACTTATGTCATTTTTATTTCTAAGATGAATCTGAACCACAACCGGGAAAATATTTGCCATTCTGTTTATGAATTAAATTTTTTGCGAGCCGTACCATTAAACAGAAAACGACACGGAGGCAGCATGTTTACTTATTACCCGGCTAATACCGCAGCAGCACAACCTGAACTCGTTAACGCGATTGCGCAGGGTCTTCACGCCGAGCACGGTGCTGTGACTGAAGATGACATTTTGATGGAACTGACCAAGTGGGTGGAATCCACAGATAATGACATCCTCAGTGACATCTACCAGCAGACCATTAACTACGTCGTCAGCGGGCAAAACGCACCCTTGTAAAAACCTGCTAAGCTGGATCTGCAACCTAAGGGGTTACATTTCGTTTGCGTAAGCAAACTGGTCCTTAAAACTATCAACAGGATTGAGGAGTTAACATGAAATCGAACCGTCAGGCACGCCATATTCTGGGACTGAACTACAAGCTTTCGAATCAGCGTAAAGTGGTGATTGAAGGCGACCACGAAACGCAAGTCACGCACGCCACAGGCAGAAAACGCCACGCCGGCAAGTAAGTTCCAGACTGAGATCCAGAACACCATCGGTAATCCCGGTGGTGTTTTTGTTTATGTGTTGCGGTAATTAATATTTAGCTCCTTTATAATACCGCCGGACCGCACCCCATCGCACAGGCCAGAAAGATGACAAACAGCAGTGTCAGGGACGGATCTTCATAAAAAGAGTGAGTGACATGGACAACAAACTGAAAAAACATCGTTCCTTATACATCCCATACGCCGGACCGGTTTTACTCGAATTCCCCCTGCTCAACAAAGGCAGCGCCTTCAGTATGGAAGAGCGCAGCAGCTTTAACCTGCTGGGTTTACTGCCGGAAGTGGTTGAAACAATTGAAGAACAGGCAGAGCGCGCGTGGATCCAGTATCAGGGTTTCAAAACTGAAATCGACAAACACATTTACCTGCGCAACATTCAGGATACCAACGAAACCCTCTTCTATCGCCTGGTGCAGAACCATCTCGAAGAGATGATGCCGGTGATCTACACCCCTACGGTGGGTGCGGCCTGCGAGCGCTTCTCAGAGATCTACCGTCGCTCCCGCGGGGTATTCATCTCCTATCAGAACCGTCACAACATGGACGATATTCTGCAGAACGTGCCGAACCACAATATCAAAGTCATTGTGGTGACCGACGGCGAACGTATTCTCGGCCTCGGCGACCAGGGCATTGGCGGGATGGGGATCCCTATCGGTAAACTCTCTCTTTATACCGCCTGCGGCGGCATCAGCCCGGCGTATACCCTGCCGGTCGTGCTGGACGTCGGCACCAACAACCAGCAGTTGCTAAACGACCCGCTCTATATGGGCTGGCGCCATCCGCGTATTACCGACGACGAGTACTATCAGTTTGTCGACGACTTCATCCAGGCAGTGAAGCACCGCTGGCCGGACGTTCTGCTGCAGTTTGAAGACTTCGCGCAGAAAAACGCGATGCCGCTGCTGAACCGCTATCGCGATGAGATCTGCTCCTTTAACGACGATATCCAGGGCACCGCAGCCGTGACGGTGGGTACGCTTATCGCCGCCAGCCGCGCAGCCGGGAGCCAGCTGAGCTACCAGAAAATCGTCTTCCTGGGCGCAGGCTCTGCGGGCTGCGGTATTGCCGAGCAGATTATCGCCCAGACGCAGCGCGAAGGCTTAAGCGAAGAGCTGGCCCGCTCCCGCGTCTTTATGGTTGACCGTTTCGGCCTGCTGACCGACGGCATGCCGAACCTGCTGCCGTTCCAGACGAAGCTGGTGCAGAAACGCGAAAACCTAAAAAACTGGGATACCGACAACGAAGTCCTTTCCCTGCTGGACGTGGTGCGCAACGTGAAGCCGGATATTCTGATCGGCGTTTCCGGGCAAACCGGTCTCTTCACCGAAGAGATTATTCGCGAGATGCACAAGCACTGCGAGCGCCCTATCGTGATGCCACTTTCCAACCCGACCTCGCGCGTGGAGGCAACGCCGCAGGACATCATTGCCTGGACCGAAGGTAACGCGCTGGTTGCGACCGGCAGCCCGTTCGACCCGGTGGTGTGGAAGGATAAAACCTATCCGATTGCGCAGTGCAACAACTCCTATATCTTCCCGGGCATTGGACTGGGCGTAATCGCCTCCGGTGCGTCCCGCATTACCGATGAGATGCTGATGTCGGCGAGCGAAACCCTCGCGGGCTACTCTCCGCTGGTCAACAACGGTGAAGGGCTGGTGCTGCCGGAGCTGAAGGACATTCACAAGGTGTCGCGCGCGATCGCGTTTGCGGTAGGTAAAATGGCGCAGCAGCAGGGCGTGGCGGTGAAAACCTCTGCCGACGCGCTGCAGCAGGCCATCGACGACAACTTCTGGAAGCCTGAATACCGCAGCTATCGCCGTACGTCGATTTAATCCGCTCCGCCCGGTGGCACTTCGCTTACCGGGCCTACGGGCCGGGTGTTTTCCCTCTCCCTGTGGGAGAGGGTCAGGGTGAGGGCAACAGACCGCACCATCGAATACCCACTAGCCAAACCCCTTTTCCCCCGCTACACTCCATTCATCCATTAACCCACTGAATATATAAGGAGGCCAATTATGCTGTATCGTGAAATTTTCAATGTTTCACATACATTTGGCGATCGCACCAGCTCAAGCGTTATCGGTATCGTGCTGCGATAACTTCTGCTTGAGCGAAGACACCAACCCCTGAAATCCCTTCTCTCGGGCTTACTGAGTTATCGTCAGCGATGTTTGACGAGGCATAAACATGCCTGTAACTCTTGGGTAAGCAACAATGAGCACTTTACTCACTGCACAATCTTTACGCGTTGATACGGCGTTTGGCACGCTCTTCGACTCACTCTCCTTTACGCTGAAAAAAGGCGACCGCATTGGTCTGCTGGGCGACAACGGCTGCGGCAAAAGTACGCTGCTGAAGGTGCTGGACGGCACGGATTCCCCTGCGGCCGGAACGGTAGCGTTGGCCGGGCACTGCCTTATGGCGCGCGTGGAGCAACATCTCCCGGACGCTATTTTTCCGCTGACCATGCTGGATGCCGTCCTGGCCCAGTTGCCCTCAACTGAACGGGACAGCCTGCGCTGGAAAGCCGAAACGCTGCTGGCAAGCATGGGCTTCACGCCGCAGGATATGTTGCTGCAATCCTCCACGCTGAGCGGCGGACAGCACACCCGCCTGCTGCTGGCGCGAGCGTTGATTCACGAGCCAGACCTGCTTCTGCTCGATGAACCCAGCAACCACCTTGATTTGCCGACCATGCTCTGGCTGGAATACTTTCTACAGAACTGGTCGGGTAGCTTTGTGCTGGTCTCGCATGACAGACAGCTGCTGGATGCCGTCACCAACGGTAGCTGGATCCTGCGCGATAAAACGCTGCACTACTTTGCCCTTCCCTGTACGGCAGCACGGCAGGCGCTTGACGCCAAAGATGAAAGCGACGCGCAGCGCCATAAGGCGGAGCAAAAGGAGATCGACCGCGTAACCGCAAGCGCCAAACGTCTGGCGACCTGGGGCAAGGTTTACGACAACGAAGACCTGGCCCGCAAAGCCAAACAGATGGAAAAACAGGTCGAACGGCTCAAAGAGAGCCAGACCGCGCTCACGGCGGGCAGCCCGTGGACGTTAACTCTGCGCGGCGACGCGCTGCGGGCGGACCGTCTACTGGAGATGGAAAACCTCGGCGTCCCGCCCGCGCCTGGGCTACCGCCGCTGTTTAACATCGAAACGGCGCGGCTGAAAAGCGGCGATCGCGTGGCGATTGTTGGTCGTAACGGCTGCGGCAAATCGTCACTGATGAAGCTTATCTGGCGACATTTTACGGATGAACCGGCGGAAAGCGGGCTGAAAATCCATCCGCGCGTGTCGCCTGGCTACTACGACCAGACGCTTCATCAGCTTGCAGACAACGCCACGCTTCTCGACGCGCTGGAGCCTTTCGCACCGGATCCGCAGAAACGCAAAATGGCCCTGATAAGCGCCGGGTTCCCGTGGTCCCGCCACGGGCAGAAAGTCAGCACGCTCAGCGGCGGCGAGCGTTCGCGCCTGCTGTTCGTGGGCCTGACGCTTGCCCGCTACAGCCTGCTGATGCTGGATGAGCCAACTAACCACCTTGACATGGAAGGCAAAGAGGCGCTGGCGCAAACCCTTCAGCAGTTTGAAGGCGGCGTTCTGCTGGTCAGCCATGACCGACAGTTAATTAGCCAAAGCTGTAACCGTTTCTGGCTGATTGAAGAGGAAAAGCTGAGCGAGTGGCACGATGCAGAAGCGGTCTTTGAGCGTCTGCGTGAAAGCGCGGGGCTGGTGACATCCACCGCACCAGCTATCACCGCTTCGGCGGTTCAATCCTCGCCGTATGACGATCTGCTCGAACGGCTGGTCGCACTGGAAACGCTGCTGGAAGACGATCTGGCGCGTAAGCCTAAGCATCAAAAGCCGCAGCTGCAGGCTCAATGGCGTAAAGAGATTAAGGAGATAGAAGCACAGCTGTAAGTCTGCGCCCGGCGAGTCTCTCTCGCCGGGCCAGTATTTTCCCCCTAAATTATTAGAGGAACGCCGTATTCTTATTCTGAAAATGGATTAAATAATGACATTATGTTGCCGTTGCCTTGCATTACAGCGCCAAACCACTAATCCTTGAGGAGTATTACACCTGCTATGCAGATACTCATCATGAACAAGGAGATACACATGAAGGCTGCTGTTGTCACTCAGGATCATCAGGTTAATGTCACCGAAAAAACCTTGCGCCCGCTAAAGCACGGGGAAGCTCTGCTGAAGATGGAGTGCTGTGGCGTTTGCCATACCGACCTTCACGTGAAGAACGGTGATTTTGGCGATAAAACCGGGGTTATCCTGGGCCATGAAGGGATTGGTATCGTAAAAGAAGTCGGCCCAGGCGTGAAATCGCTGAAAGTCGGCGACCGCGCAAGCGTGGCCTGGTTTTTTGAAGGCTGCGGCCACTGCGAATACTGTAATACCGGCAACGAAACTCTGTGCCGTGATGTGAAAAACGCCGGTTACTCAGTTGATGGCGGCATGGCGGAAGAGTGCATCGTCACCGCAGATTACGCGGTAAAAGTGCCGGACGGTCTGGATTCGGCGGCGGCCAGCAGCATTACCTGCGCCGGGGTCACCACCTACAAAGCGGTGAAGGTATCGGGTATTAAACCGGGCCAGTGGATTGCGATTTACGGTCTGGGCGGGCTGGGCAACCTCGCGCTGCAGTACGCTAAAAACGTCTTTAACGCCAAAGTCATCGCGCTTGACGTTAACGATGAACAGCTGAAGCTGGCGGCCAGCATGGGTGCAGATTTAACCATTAACTCCCGCAGCGAAGATGCCGCTAAGATTGTGCAGGAAAAAACCGGCGGCGCGCATGCCGCAGTCGTCACTGCCGTCGCAAAAGCCGCCTTCAACTCGGCGGTAGATGCCGTGCGTGCCGGTGGCCGCGTGGTCGCCGTTGGCCTGCCCCCTGAAGCGATGAGCCTCGACATTCCGCGCCTGGTGCTGGACGGTATTCAGGTGGTGGGTTCGCTGGTTGGCACTCGTCAGGATCTGCAGGAAGCCTTCCAGTTTGCGGCTGAAGGTAAGGTGGTGCCGAAAGTCACTATGCGTCCAATCGAGGACATCAACGCCATCTTTAAAGAGATGGAACAGGGCCAGATCCGCGGCCGTATGGTGATTGACCTGCGTTCATAATCACCCACCGTTCAATTACCGCTCCTGACAGGGGCGGTTTTTTTATAGCCATTTTCCGGCAATCCTTATCTTAATTCCTTTGTTCCCTTGTTTTCCCCCGCGCCCGATGATGAATCCGACGCTAACAAGAAGATAACAAAGGAATTCACCATGCAAACCCCATTTCGTCTGCCTCTGCTGACGGCGCTGATTCTGACGACCACCGCAGCGTGGGCAGCAGATGCGCCCGTCAAAGGCGGCACGCTAATTTATCTGGAGCAACAGGCGCATACCAACCTTTACCCGCCTGCCGGGGGCTTCTACCCGAACGGCGGCATTCTGAACCAGATCACCGACAAACTGACGTGGCAGAACCCGAAAACGCTACAGGTGGAGCCCTGGGTAGCCGAAAGCTGGACCACCAACGCCGATAAAACCGAATACACATTTAAGCTGCGTCCCGGCATCACCTTCTCCGACGGCACGCCACTGGACGCCAACGCCGTAGCGAAGAACTTTGATACCTACGGCTTAGGCAACAAAGCGCAGCGTCTTCCGGTGTCAGAAGTGATCAATAACTACGATCGCAGCGAAGTGGTCGACCCGCTGACCGTGAAGTTCTACTTCAAAAAACCGTCGCCGGGGTTCCTGCAGGGCACCGCCACGATTGGCTCGGGCCTGGTTTCGCTCAGCACGCTGAAGCGCAACTTTGAAGAGCTGGGTGACGCCCGGCATATCATTGGCTCCGGCCCGTTTGTGGTGAAGGATGAGAAGCTGGGTCGCGAAGTGACGCTGGAAGCGCGTAAGGACTACCAGTGGGGACCGAAAAACCTGACGCAGCAGGGGCCAGCCAATCTGGACGGCATCAAGTTTATCGTGACCCAGGAAGACAGCGTGCGCGTCGGCGCCCTGCTGGCCGGTCAGGCCGACTTTATTCGCCAGGTCCAGGCGTATGACGAAAAGCAGGCGACAGACCAGGGCTATAAAATCTACGCCGCCCCGACCCGCGGGGTGAACGACAGTATTAGCTTCCGCCCGGATAACCCGCTGGTCTCCGATATTCGCGTCCGCCAGGCGCTGCTGCATGCCACCAACGCAAAACAGGTGGTCGAGACCCTCTTCTCGGCCAACTATCCGCAGGCGAAGTCGGTAATTGCCGATTCTGCCGCCGGCTTTGTCGATCTCAGCGATAAATTGACCTTTGACCCGGCAAAAGCCAACCAGCTGCTGGACGAGGCGGGCTGGAAAGCGGGCAGCGATGGGATCCGCGCCAAAGACGGGCAACGGCTGGCGCTGACGGTGTACGAATCCCTGCCGCAGCCGCAAAACAAAGAGGTGCTGCAGCTGGTTGCCCAGCAGTGGCGCCAGGTGGGCGTGGCGCTGAGCGTGAAAGCTGGTGACGCTGGCAGCCGCACGCTGGATAACCTTGATCCGCTGAAAACCCCGTTAACCGTCTCCGAAGTGGGACGCGCCGATCCTGACGTGGTGAAAAGCATGTTCTACCCCGCTAACCGCGACGCGCTGCTGCAAAAAGGCGGCTCCAGCGACAAGGTCAAAAACTTCCGTGACGACAAGCTGAATGAACTGCTGGTGAACATTTCGGCTGAGGTCGATCCGCAAAAACGCCTGCAGCTGACGGGGGACGCCCAGCGCTACCTGCTGGATAACGCCTACGTCATTCCAATTTTCGAGGAGCCGCAGGTCTTTGCCGGTGCGCCGTGGCTAAAAGGCGTCAATTTTGAAGCGGTCGGCCGCCCGTCCTTCTACGGCGCGTGGATTGAGAAACACTGAGGAGCTGACGATGCGCCACGCACTTCTTCAACGCTTTGGGCACGGGCTGCTGGTACTATGGGCCGCCTTTACCCTCTCGTTCGTGTTGCTCCAGGTGCTGCCGGGCGACGCGGTGCTGATTAAATTTCAGAACCCGGACCTGGGCTTAAGCCCGGCGCAAATTGAGGAGATGCGCGTGGCCTACGGCGCGGACAGCCCGCTGTGGCAGCAATACGGCCATACGCTGCTGGCGATGCTGCACGGGGATTTCGGCTATTCGTTACAGGCCGGGGTGCCGGTCAGCGAGCTGATTGCCAGCAATCTGCCGGATACCCTGAGCCTCGCCCTGCCCGCCTTTTTAATCGCGGTTCTGCTGGCGTTTGCGCTGGCCTTTGCGTCGCGTCTGCCGGGTCTGCGCTGGCTGAGTAATACCCTCCAGTCTCTGCCGGTCCTGTTTATCTCCTTACCGACGTTCTGGCTGGGGATTGCCCTCATCCAGCTCTTTTCTTTCCAGCTGCGGCTGATCCCGGTGATTAACCCGACGCCGCTCCAGGGGCTGATCCTGCCGATCGTGACCGTCGCGATCCCGATCTCCGCCCCGCTGGCGCAAATCCTGATGCGCAGCCTCGACCAGGTGGCGACGCAGCCGTTTGTTGCCGTAGCCCGGGCCAAAGGGCTGAGTGAAACCGCCGTGCTGTGGCGTCACGTGACCCGCAACGCCCTGCTGCCTGTCCTGAACATTGCCGGGCTGCTGCTGGGCGAGCTGATTGCCGGGGCGCTGATCACCGAAACCGTTTTTGGCCGCAGCGGGCTCGGGCAGCTGACCCAGCAGGCGGTGAATAACCAGGATATTGCCGTACTTCAGGCGGTAGTGATGATTTCCGCCCTCGGCTTTGTCCTGATCAACCTGCTGGTGGACCTGCTTATGCCGCTGCTGGATCCCCGTCTGCAAACCGTTACCGGAGGTGCATCATGAGCCTGGTCGATTACGCTGCCGCCGCGCGAAAACGCGTTCCCGGCTGGCAGGGCGTCGCGTGGCAGCCCGGACTGTGGCTGGCATGGGCGGTAATTATCATTGCGATTTTCGCCGCCGTGGCGCCCGGCCTGTTAACCCACTACAGCCCGATTGAGGGCATCGCCGGAGCGCAACGTCTGGCGCCGCAGGCGGGACACTGGCTCGGCACCGATCAGCTTGGCCGCGATGTTTACACCCGTATTGTGTACGGTGCGTCCCACTCCCTGAGCGCGGCGCTCGCCGCCGTCACGATGGGGCTGGTGGTCGGCACAGGTCTGGGGGTCATCGCCGGAGCGTTCGCCGGACGCGTCGAGTCTTTCCTGATGCGTTTTGTCGACGTGCTGTTGTCCATTCCGTCTCTGCTGCTCTCGCTGACGGTTATTATTCTGCTCGGGTTTGGCACCGTTAACGCCGCCATTGCCGTCGGCGTGGCCTCCATTGCCAGCTTCGCCCGCCTCGCGCGCGGTGAAGTGGTGCGCATCCGCCATACGGATTACGTCGAGGCGGCGTTCGGCAGCGGCGGGACGTTCCTGGCGGTGCTGTGGCGACACATCCTGCCCAACGCCTTAACCGCCGTCCTTGCCTTTGCCACGCTGCAGTTTGGTCAGGCTATCCTGGCCCTTTCAACGCTGAGCTTTCTCGGCTACGGCACCCCGCCGCCCGTGCCGGAATGGGGCTTATTGATCGCCGAAGGCCGTAACTATCTCTCTACCGCCTGGTGGCTAACCACCTTCCCCGGCGTCGTCGTCATCGCCGTCGTGCTTGCCACCAACCGTATCAGCCAGCAGTTCAGCGGAGGCCTGAAATGACCGTACTCTCGGTAGAAAACCTGACCATCAGCTACCGTACCGCGCGCCAGTGGCGCGAGGTGGTGCATAACGTCAGCTTTACCCTCAGGCGAGGGGAAATGCTGGCGTTTGTCGGCGAATCCGGATCCGGCAAAACGACCACGGCACAGGCGATCATTGGCCTGCTGGCGGATAACGCCCGTCGCGATGCGGGGAAAATCGTGCTCAACGGCGAGGAGATTAGCCGGTGGTCAGCGAAGCGTCTCGATACCCTGCGCGGGGCGCGAATCAGCCTGGTTCCGCAGGATCCGGGTAATTCACTCAACCCGGTGAAGACGATCGGTGGTCAGGTCGGGGAAATTATTCAGCTGCACCAGAAGGTGACTCGCGCCCAACGCGACGAGCTGGTGCTTGCCCTGCTGACAAAGGTCGGCCTGAGCCACCCCGAACAGCGCATGACGCAGTATCCGCACCAGCTCTCCGGCGGAATGAAACAGCGCGTGTTGATTGCCATCGCGATAGCGCTGCGTCCGGACGTCATCATTGCCGATGAGCCCACCAGCGCGCTGGACGTGACGGTGCAAAAACGCATTCTCGATCTGCTGGATATCCTGCGCCGGGAATCGGGTACTGCCGTTCTGTTTGTCACCCACGATCTGGCGCTGGCCGCTCAGCGCGCGGACAGGCTGCTGGTTTTTCGCCATGGTGAGGTTCAGGAGCACGGCGACACCGCCGACATCGTCCGCACGCCGCAGCACGCCTACACCCGCCAGCTGCTGAGCGATCTCCAGGGCCAGCGCCTGACCATCGCCCCGGTAGCCGGCCTGCCGCTCGCGTCACCGGCCATTCGCGCCCGCGCCATCAGCAAACGGTTCTCGCTGGGCAAAGATCATCAGCTTCAGGCGCTGGATCGGGTGACGTTTGACGTCAGGCGCGGCAGCACGCACGCTCTGGTCGGTGAATCCGGCTCCGGGAAGACCACCCTCGCCCGTATTTTGCTGGGTTTTGAACAGGCCGACAGCGGACAGGTCATTATTGATGACATTGATGCCACCGCGCTCAGCCGCGAGGCCCGTCGTCAGCTGCGCCAGAAGATCCAGTTTGTTTACCAGAACCCGTTCGCCTCTCTCGACCCGCGTCAGACGCTGTTCGAGATCATCGAAGAGCCCCTGAAGAACTTTTCCCGCCTCGCGAAGGCTGAGCGAAAGGTCCGGGTGGAAACCGTGGCGCAGCGGGTTGCCCTGCCTACCGAACTCCTGACCCGCACCGCCAGAGAGCTTTCAGGCGGGCAGCGCCAGCGCGTGGCCATCGCCCGGGCGCTGATTCTGGAGCCGACTATTCTGGTGCTGGACGAAGCCACCTCCGCGCTGGACGTCACCGTGCAGGCGCAGATCCTGGCACTGCTTCAGCAGCTGCAGCAGCAGCTGGGATTAACCTACCTGTTCATCACGCACGATCTCTCCACCGTTCGCCGGATCGCCCACAGCGTCACGGTGCTGCGCAGCGGTCAGGTGGTCGAACACGGTGACGTCGAAACCTTATTCACGTCGCCACAGAACGACTACACCCGCGAGCTGATTGCCGCCATTCCCCATTTTTCACCCGCTACGGAGGAGTTCGCATGACGCGAAAACGCCTGGGATTTTTCACCCGCCTGCTTGACGACGCCACGCCGAAGGAGCGCTATCGTCTGGCAACCGAACAGATCCGCCACGCCGAACGCCACGGTTTTGACAGCGCCTGGATTGCGCAGCACCACTTCCATGAGAATGAAGGCGGCCTGCCGTCGCCGCTGCTGTTTCTGGCCCACGTTGCGGCGCATACCGAAACCATTCGGCTGGGTACGGCCATCATTACGCTGCCGATGGAAAACCCGCTGCGTGTGGCGGAAGATGCCGCCGTGCTGGACTTACTCGCCGATGGACGTCTCGAAGTCGGTTTTGGTTCGGGCGGCACGCCGACCTCTTTCCTGCCGTTCGGACTGACGTTCGAACAGCGCGGCGCGGCCTTTGCTGACCATCTACATGTGATCCAGAGCGCCTGGCGCGGGGATTCGCTCACCCATCCGGATAACCACCTGTACCCGCCAGCGCCACAGCTGGCTGACCGGATCTGGATTGCCACCTTTTCCGTCGACGGCGCCGTTCGCGCCGCGCGGGCCGGACACGGTTTGATGCTCTCCCGCACGCAGCCGCGCCCGGCAGACCAGTTGGATTTAACGCTCGACGCGATCCAGAACCCGATTGTGGATGCCTACCTTGAGGCGCTGCCCGCAGGCATCGCACCGCGCATTCTTGCCTCACGTACCGCGTTCGTCGCCGACAGCGATGACTATGCGCTGAAGGTTGCGACGCCGGGCCTCACGAAACAAGCACAGCAGCATCGCGCTGCCGGACACGCGGTTAAAGGTGACACCGTCACAGATTTTCGTCGCCAGTTCGACGCCCACATCGGTTCGCCCGAGACGGTGCTGCGTTCGCTGCAGGCCGATTCCGTTCTCCGGCGCGCCACGGATATCTCATTCCAGGTCCATTCGGTCGAGCCCATCCATCGCGACACGCTGCGCTCTATCGAACTGATCGCCGAACATATTGCCCCCCACATCCTTTGAGGAGATACCTATGTCATTAAGTCACGACATTCTCGCCGAGCTGGCGGAAATTAAACCCGGTTCCCCTCTGGCAGAGGCGCGCGCCACGCGGGACGCCGCCACGAGACACGCGCAGGGCAGCTACGAAATCTTATTTACCCAGCAGGATAGCGATTTTGCGCTGGACGAGCGCTTCGCCGTCGCGGCAAAAGTCGCCAGGTGGCACAACGCGGAGGCGCTGGCCGCACACTATGCGGGGTTTGGCCTGGCGGACCCGACCTCCGACCGTCTGACCCCGGCGCTGAACTTCGCGCGCCTGCTGACCTTCTCCCCCGTTAAAGCTACGCCCGCATCGTTAAAGGCGCTGACCCAGGCGGGATGGAGCAAAGAAGGTATCGTGACCCTGGCGCAGCTGATCGCCTTTGTCAGCTTCCAGAGCCGACTGATTGCCGGGCTGCGGCTGCTGAACGACAGGCCAGTCGCCACAAGCGATGCCCCGGTGGCGGCAGGCGTCTGGCACACGACCGCAACCACGGCCACCGGCAAGGCGGCTCCCGTCGCCTTCACCCAGCAGGAACTGGGCTGGGAACCGTGGATCGCCGCCAAACCGCTGGCGGATTTTCGTGATGACGAGGTTGCGATCCTGGCGAAGTTTGGCCACACCGATTCCGACTATTTCCGCCTGCTGGGCCGCAACCTGCCGGTGCTTGAACAGCGCACGCTAACGGATAAAGGGATTTTTTATACGCCGGGAGGATTGCCGCGCGCCGAGCGCGAGCTGGCCGCAACGGTCGCCAGTAAAATTAACGGCTGCATCTACTGCGCATCTGTCCATGCGCGGAAAGCCAGCCAGCTGTCAAAGGATGACGCTGCGGTAGAGGCCCTGCTGGCCGTGCGTCCAGGACAATCCCTGAGCGAGGGACAACTTGCGCGCTGGCAGGCGGAGATAAATTTTGCGGCGGCGCTGTCGGTTACTCCGCCTGCCGCCACGCCGCTGCACCTTGCCGCGCTTGAAAAAGAGGGGCTGGACACCTTAGCCCAGCTTGACCTGGTGCAGTCCGCCGCGTTCTTCGCCTGGGCGAACCGACTGATGCTGACTCTGGGCGAGCCCTGGCTTGCCTGAATTCGATCAGGCTAGCGCGCGAGCGTTAGCCTGAGCCCGTCTGGCCCGCAGGTAACCGTAGATCAACAGCGCGCTCATGGCCGAGAACGAGAGTATCGCCGCAGGCAGCGTGACGTAGCGCCAGCTAAAGCCGAGGGTAATCATCATCCCGCCAAAATATGCCCCGATCGCGCTGCCGAGATTAAACGCCATCTGCCCGCCCGCGGCACCCAGCATCTCACCGCCCTTCGCATTTTGCAGAAGCAGAATTTGTAGCGGCGCAGAGAGCGCAAACAGCCCGGCACAACAGATAAAACCCATGACCAGCGAGGCCGTTTTCAGTTCGCCACAGGCGAAAAGCAGCAGCAGCGAGGCGACAATCACCATGTCGGTGGTCGCCGCAATGCGCAGCGGGCTAAAGCGTCCCGAGAGCTTGCCGCTCAACAGGTTGCCCAACACCATGCCAAGCCCCATCAGCATCATGATGGCCGTCATCACCCCTTCTGAAAAACCGGAGACGTTGACCATAAACGGCTTAACGAAGCTGAACCACGCGAACACACCGGCATTGCCAAACATGGTGGCGGCAAAAATCAGCCAGGGTTCTGGTTTTTTCAGAAAGTGGAACTGCTCGGTCAATTTAATTTCCGATGTGACGCGGATGTCCGGCACCCAGATCAGCACCGAGAGGATCACCAGCGCATCGAACAGGGCGATCAGGAAAAAGGTATAACGCCAGCTGAACTGATGCCCCAGCCAGGTGCCGAGCGGCACACCCACCAGGTTGGCGACGGTCATTCCGGCGATCATCCCGGCCACCGCGACCGTCACCTTCCCCGGCGGCGCGATTTTAGAAAGAATAATCGCCCCGACGCCGAAAATGGCGCCGTGCGGGAAACCGGAAATCAGGCGCCCGGTCGCCAGCCAGAAATATGACGTAGAAAACGTAAACAGAGCGTTCCCAACCGCGCACAGGGCAACCAGAAACAGCAGCGTAGTTTTTAAGGAGAACCTGCCTGAGAAAAGCGCCACAATCGGGGCGCCAATCACCACGCCGAAGGCGTAAAACGAGATCATATTCCCGGCGGAGGGAATCGAAATACCGGTGTCATGCGCCAGCTCGGTTAACACGCCCATAATGCCAAATTCAGCCATGCCAAGGCCAAATGTGCCAAGCGCCAGCGAAAATATTGTCTTTTTCATGCCTCAACCACGGGTTAATCACTCGCAGCGGGCATTATTGAATAATCTTGTATGGTGAGCCAGTTCAAATCAGATGGCTGACAGGTTAATCCATTAATTCAGGAGTTTTCTCCAACCGCGACACGGGGCAATGGAAAACAAAAAGCCCCGGCAGGCGTCAGGGCTTTAAAGGGTTTAAGGTCTGGCTTTTACGGTGTGCTTTCTGCCGCTGCTTTAGCGCGTGTAATCGCGCCAGCATTGAAAATTGGGTGCTCGTGATTGTTCGTTACGTCACGAACGCGGTAAATTTTCCATGCATCATCTTCACGACGAAGAAATACCTCAAGGTGAATGCTTCTCCCGTTACCCGCCCCTTCAATAACCTGGACTGCTTCACCGTTTAAAAATGGTCTGGCGTTTTCCACTCGTAACGCAGGTATCCATTCGCGAGAATAATCTTGGGTATACGTAAAATAGTCAGACTCTATTAACTCTTGTTCAGAGATTTCCTGAATGGTATTAATGCGAACAATCGTATCAGCAGAAACATATTTACGCAGTTCGTCGGCAGGATAAGGCCTGGTTTCATCGCTGCCGAATACGGAAAGATAGGATTTATAAAATGATTCAGTAGCGTCTTGTGCGCTACGTTCTTGATTGGCAGCCGAACTACATCCCACCAGCAACATAACGAATGATAACAATATCCTTTTCATCAGTGCATCCTCAGCACATTCACTATGAGAGCACCCCAGAGCGTGTGAAGGAGATAAGAGACCGCAGCGTCTTTATTCCAACTCATTCTTAGTTCCTTTAAGTAAATAAGAATGAAATTATCACATTAACCACATATAGAGCGCGGGATTAAATGTGCTGATTTTATTGCATCTGCATAGCGAAACAGGTGCTAAGCACCTTCGTTAATACCTCTGTATCTGCTTAAAAAAGTGTCGTGACATTAATTACCTAAAAACAATACGCATAATATCAGGTGGATTACACTTCATAGTGCGGCCTCGCTTTTTCCGCACCGGACAACCTGAGGATGACAATCATGGGAAGCAAAAAGAAAGCCCCTGTCGCTGTTGATGTCGTATCGAATGCACCGCTTAAGACCAAAGAGTATGAAAAAGAGCTCCGC
The DNA here is from genome assembly GCF_004006055.1 of Enterobacter sp. N18-03635. Lineage (NCBI taxonomy): Bacteria > Pseudomonadati > Pseudomonadota > Gammaproteobacteria > Enterobacterales > Enterobacteriaceae > Enterobacter > Enterobacter sp. N18-03635. The sequence continues at coordinate 2,340,150 of NZ_CP034769.1, forward strand.
CGCCTGCACGTCGAACTGGTTAAGCTCCAGCAGTGGGTCGTCGCCAAAGGGTTAAAAGTGTGTATTGTTTTTGAAGGACGCGATGGTGCAGGGAAAGGCGGCACCATTAAAGCGATCACCGAGCGCGTCAGCCCGCGCGTGTTTCGCGTTGTTGCGCTCCCTGCCCCGACGGAAAAGGAAAAAAGCCAGCTCTACTTCCAGCGCTATGTGCCGCATCTGCCTTCGGCTGGCGAAATCGTGATCTTCGATCGCAGCTGGTATAACCGCGCGGGCGTGGAACGGGTGATGGGGTTCTGCACGGAGGAACAGGCGGAGAAATTTTTGGACGGCGCGCCGGTTATGGAAAAAGCGATGGTCGATGCCGGAATTATCCTGCTGAAGTACTGGCTGGAGGTGACGCCGAAAGAGCAGGAGCGGCGCCTGCGCGACCGTATTAACGATGGTCGTAAAATCTGGAAGCTATCACCGATGGATATTAAATCCTTTAACCTGTGGGATGAGTATACCCTTGCGCGCGACGCCATGTTTGAAGCCACCGATACCGCCTGGGCGCCGTGGTTTGTGGCGCGTTCAGAGGATAAAAAACGCGTGCGACTGAACATTATTCCGCATCTGCTTTCGCAGATCCCGTATAAAGAAATTCACGTAGACAAGGTGGATTTACCGAAACGAAAAATCGGCAAAGTCAAACCCACAAAATACCCGTTCCGCTATGTGGAAGAGCGGTTCTGATTTAAAAGAATAGGCCCGCGCAAGCGCAGCGCCGCCGGGCAGAGCCGACGGCGCAGGTCTTACTTCAATCCTTCCGTGCTTTCCTGTTTCGCTTCCAGCCGTTCCACATCACGATACCAGCGCGGATGGTGTTTCTGCGCCCAGCGGCGGCTCACCTTCCCTTCAATCATCCCTTTGATTGACCCTTTTACCCAGAACGCCATATACATGTGGATCAGGATGGCATGAATCAGAATGATGGCAGACGTGGCGTGGATCAGCAGCGCGTAGCGCACCACCTGAATCGGGAAGTAGTGTGCAAAATACGGTCGCCAGATGATTACCCCGGTCACCAGCAGCACAAAAATCATGCTCATGATGGTCCAGAACATCATCTTTTGCCCGGCATTGTATTTCCCCACCTTCGCGACTTTGTGCTCGTTGCCCTTCAGGACTTCGACGATCCCTTTCACCCACGGGATATCCTGCTTGTCCGGGATGTTATGGTGGACGAATCGCACGAACATAAACATCAGCACCACGAAAATCAGCACGCCGAAGAACGGGTGCAGAATGCGCCCCATCTGCGGCGTACCGAAGGTTTCGGTCAACCACTGCAGCGTCGGGAAGAAGAACGAAATTCCCGACACCGCCACCAGGAAGAAGCAGATCACCACCGTCCAGTGACAGGCGCGATCGACAAATTTGGTGCGCACTATCATTTTCGACTTACTCATGGTGTTCCTCCTCGTCCTCGTCCACCTCTTTGTTTGGTCCGATACCGATGTAGTGATAGATCAGCCCGGCGAAGGTGGCGATAAAGCCCGCCGCGGAGAGCGGCTTGAGCGCCCCTTTCCACAGGTTAATGGAGGTATCGATCGCCGCATCCTTCGGCAAGTTGTGGTACAGCTCGGGCTGGTCGCTATGGTGCAGCACATACATCACGTGCGTACCGCCCACGCCCTGCGGGTTATAAATGCCCGCATTCTCGTAGCCGCGCGCTTTCAGCTTGTCCACTCGCGCCTGCGCCACGTCAAGCATCTCTTTTTTAGTGCCGAAGTGGATCGCCCCGGTCGGACAGGTTTTCACACAGGCAGGCTCCTGCCCGACGCTGACGCGGTCCACGCACAGGGTACATTTGTATACCCGGTTATCCTCTTTATTGAGGCGCGGGACATTAAACGGACAGCCCGCGATGCAGTAACCGCAGCCGATGCAGTTGTCCTGCTGGAAATCGACTATCCCGTTGGCGTACTGAATAATCGCGCCGGCAGACGGGCACGCCTTCAGGCAGCCCGGATCCTCGCAGTGCATGCAGCCGTCTTTGCGGATGAGCCACTCCAGCCTGCCGTTCTGGTCGGTTTCGCTAAAACGCATCACCGTCCAGGATTTGGCGCTCAGATCCGCCGGATTGTCGTAGACCCCAACGCAGTGCCCCACCTCGTCGCGGATGTCGTTCCACTCCGAGCACGCCACCTGGCAGGCCTTACAGCCCACGCAGGAGGAGACGTCGATAAGCTTGGCGACCTCTGCCTTGTAGTCCCGCGCGCGGGGCGCGGGCGTTATCGGGTTAGTCGCGGAGCGTTTGATAACGTCTTGTGTTTCCATCGCCATTGAATCGCTCCTTACGCTTTCTCGATGTTGACCAGAAACGCCTTGTACTCCGGCGTTTGCGAGTTGGAATCCCCAACGTTTGGCGTCAGGGTATTGGCGATGTAGCCTTTCTGCGCCACGCCTTCAAAGCCCCAGTGCAGCGGGATACCGACGGTTTCCACCTGCTGGCCGTGCACGTTCAGCGACTGCAGGCGGCGGGTGACCACCGCCACCGCGCGGATAAAGCCGCGCTTGCTGCTCACCTTCACGCGATCGCCGTTGGCAATGCCTTTCGCCTTCGCCAGCGTCTCGCTTATCTCCACAAACTGTTCCGGCTGCGCGATGGCGTTAAGCCGCGCGTGCTTGGTCCAGGTATGGAAATGCTCGGTCAGGCGGTAGGTCGTTCCCACGTACGGGAATTTGTCCTTTTTGCCGAGACGCAGCGCGTCGTCTTCGTAGATACGCACCACCGGGCTGGAGACCACGTTCGGGTGCAGCGGGTTGGTCCCCAGTGGCGTTTCCATCGGCTCGTAATGCTCCGGGAACGGCCCTTCCGCCAGCTTGTTGAGCGCAAACAGGCGTCCCAGCCCTTCCGGCTGCATGATAAACGGCCCGGTGCTGCTGCCCGGCGCGGCGGTGTTGTAGTCAGGGATATCGTTCCCCGTCCATTTCGCCCCGTTCCACTGGATCAGCATGCGTTTCGGATCCCACGGCTTGCCGTTAATATCCGCCGATGCACGGTTGTACAGCACGCGACGATTCAGCGGCCACGCCCATGCCCAGCCCAGGGTGTTGCCCAGACCTGACGGGTCAGCATTGTCGCGGTTGGCCATCTGGTTACCCTGCTCCGTCCAGCTGCCGGTGTAGATCCAGCAGGACGATGCCGTGGTGCCGTCATCGCGCAGCAGCGCAAAGCTGTTCAGCAGCTGGCCCTTTTTCGCCACCAGGTTGCCGCTCGGGTCATACAGATCCGCCAACGCCACGCCGTTGTTCTCTTTGGCGACTTCCTCTGACTCAGGACGATCGGGCTGCTTGTAGCTCCAGCTCATCTTCAGCAGCGGCTCCGCGCCTTTACCGCCTTCGGTGCGGTACATCTCGCGCAGGCGGTGGTAAATCCCGGCGAGGATCTCGCCGTCGTTACGCGCTTCGCCCGGTGCGTCCTGGCCTTTCCAGTGCCACTGCAGCCAGCGGCCGGAGTTGGCAATGGAGCCGTCCTCTTCCGCAAAGCAGGTGGACGGCAGGCGGAACACTTCGGTCTGAATCGACGCCGGATCGACATCGTTTGATTCCCCGTGGTTCTGCCAGAAGGTGGAGGTCTCGGTCACCAGCGGATCGATAACCACCATGTACTTCAGCTTGCTCAGGCTGCGAACGACTTTGTTCTTGTCCGGGAAGGAGGCCACCGGGTTGAAGCCCTGGCAGATATACCCCGTTACGTCGCCCTTATCCATCATGTTGAAATACTTGATGACGTCATAAGCCTGATCCCACTTCGGCAGCCACTCAAAGCCCCAGTCGTTCTCTTTCTGCGCCGCATCGCCGTAAAAGGATTTCATCAGGCTGACGTAGAACTTCGGATAGTTGCTCCAGTAGTTCACCTGATCCGGCAGCGTCGCTTTTGGCGTATTGGCCTCAAGATACGTTTGCAGATCCGTCTGCTTTTCAGACGGTAGCGTCAGGTAGCCCGGCAGGCTGGTCGAGAGCAGGCCGAGGTCGGTTAAGCCCTGAATATTGGAATGACCGCGCAGCGCGTTCACGCCGCCACCGGCCATCCCCATATTGCCGAGCAGCAGCTGGATCATCGCCATGGTGCGGATGTTCTGCGCGCCCACGGTGTGCTGCGTCCAGCCCAGCGCGTACAGGAACGTGGTAGTTCTGTCGGCGGCGCTGGTGGAGGCCAGCACTTCACACACCTTCAGGAAGTCCGCTTTCGGCGTGCCGCAGATGTTCTCCACGACGTCCGGCGTATAGCGGGAGACGTGCTGCTTCAGCAGGCTCCACACGCAGCGCGGATGTGTGAGCGTTTCATCGCGCATCGCATAGCCGTTTTCATCGAACTGATAGTTCCAGGACGTTTTATCGTACTGGCGTTTTTCGGCGTCATAGCCGCTAAACAGCCCGCCATCGAAGGCAAAATCATCCCGCACCAGCAGGTTCGCGTTGGTGTAGTGCTTAACGTATTCCACGTTGATTTTGTTGTTTTCGATCAGGTACAGCAGCACGCCGGACAGGAACGTAATGTCCGTACCGGAGCGGATCGGCGCATAGATATCGGCCACCGATGCCGTACGCGTAAAGCGCGGATCGACGACGATAAGCGTCGCATCGTTGTTGTTTTTCGCTTCCATCGCCCAGCGGAACCCCACCGGATGGGCTTCAGCGGCGTTACCGCCCATCACCACCACGACATTCGCGTTTTTGATATCAACCCAGTGGTTGGTCATCGCACCGCGACCAAATGTTGGAGCAAGACTTGCTACCGTTGGTCCGTGTCAGACGCGCGCCTGGTTGTCTACCGCCAGCATGCCGAGAGAGCGCACAAACTTTTGCGTCAGCATGCCGGTTTCATTACTGGCCGCAGAGGCACACAGCATCCCGGTGGAAAGCCAGCGGTTGACCGTTACGCCCTGCGCGTTCTTTTCAATAAAGTTGGCATCGCGGTCGGCTTTCATTAACGCTGCTATACGGGAGAAGGCCTCATCCCAGGAGATACGCTGCCATTTATCAGAACCCGGCGCGCGGTATTCCGGGTAGCGCAGGCGGTTTTCGCTGTGAACGTAGTCCAGCAGCCCCGCCCCTTTCGGGCATAACGCCCCGCGGCTCACCGGATGATCCGGATCCCCTTCAATGTGGTAAATCGCTTCTCTGGCGTTCTTCGCACCATCGCCCAGGCTATACATTAAAAGCCCACAACCCACGGAGCAGTATGTGCAGGTGTTACGGATCTCTTTCGCGCGCAGCAGCTTATAGTTGCGTGCCTGAGCCAGCGCCATTTTGGGGGCAAATCCCAGCATGGCTGCCGTTGTTCCGGCCATACCGCCCGCGCAGATTTTAAAAAATTGTCTGCGGCTGACGTCCATTGTTGTCCTCGTTATCTGAAAACATTTCGCGCCGCAAACTAACAGCAAAGCCCCTGATTTTTTTGCGTCAAATCAAGGTCATCTGCCTTCCCCCCCTTAATAGTCACCCCCGGAACATTTCATTACCCCTTTTTGATTAACGGTTTAATAGAATAATTCACGACAGCGACAGGCGTAATACGATACATTTTTCCTTTGATTTTTATTGCGATGACGAAGTAATGGACAGAAAGAGAGCAACGCTTATTGGGCTGGCGGCGATATTGTTATGGAGCACCATGGTCGGCCTTATTCGCAGCGTGAGTGAGGGGCTTGGGCCGGTAGGCGGTGCGGCGATGATCTACACCCTCAGCGGATTACTGTGTCTGGTGACGGTAGGATTTCCTGATCTCAGGCGGTTTTCACTCCGCTATCTTATTGCCGGCAGCGTTTTATTTGTCAGCTATGAAATATGTCTGGCGCTGTCGCTGGGCTATGCCGCAACGCGCGCTCAGGCGATTGAAGTGGGTATGGTGAATTACCTTTGGCCAAGCCTGACGATCGTATTTGCGATTTTGTTCAACGGGCAAAAGTCTACCCTGTGGGTGCTCCCCGGCCTGGTCATTTCGCTGCTGGGCGTCTGCTGGGTATTGGGCGGTGAAGAAGGGTTACATCTTGAGGAAATAACCCGCAATGTCGTTTCCAGCCCTCTGAGCTACGCGCTGGCGTTTGCCGGAGCCTTTATCTGGGCTGCCTATTGCACCGTCACCAGCAAATTTGCGAAAGGACAAAACGGTATTACCCTGTTTGTTTTGCTGACCGCGCTGAGCCTGTGGGTGAAATATTTTCTGAGCGATCAGCCCGAGATGGTGTTCACGCTTCCGGTGGTGGTTAAGCTCGTCATGTGCGGGATCGCGCTTGGGTTTGGTTACGCCGCATGGAATATTGGCATTCTGCACGGGAACGTCACGGTTCTGGCTGCCGTATCCTATTTTACCCCCGTGCTCTCTGCCGCGCTTGCCGCCGCGGTGCTAAGCTCTCCCCTTTCATTCTCGTTCTGGCAAGGGGCGCTGATGGTCTGCGCCGGGTCGTTGCTCTGCTGGTACGCAACAAGACAATAGCGCATCTCCAGCGGCCGGGTTAATTTCAACCCGGCAACATAATTAACATAAATTTAAAATGTGATCGCACCTCAGAATATTTATCATAATAATAGAGCGTCTGTTTAAGTTCGGTTTATATTGAGCGCCTTCTGTAAAGCCACCTGAAGCGAGTTGACGTAAACTGACAACCCAGTGAAATTAGTCAGTGATAAATATTAACGCTCTGTATAGCATTACATGCAATAATTCAGCCCTGGCAGCTTTAATGAAATATACGAAATAGACGTTGAAAAATTAAATCAACCCATTGTTTTTAAGGAGAAACAGGCGATATCATCCCCACCAAACCCTCGGAAATTGCGAAATTTAACGCAATAGACTAAAACCATCAGAAATTATCTTAAAAGCAATAATCCCACTGACTAAATAACCATTAATCGTATAAATTCCGGCCATATTGTTTGAATAATCGCCTTCTCGCACGATCGAGATCACACTAATTGAAATTATCTCTAATATTTTGAAACTTATTATTGAAATAAGACTACGAGATTCTTAAAAATAGCATGCCATTGACGAACAGCCTCGTTTAGAAATCGTTCACAGTGGTTCAGGAAATACTGAAAAAAATTATAAGGAATATTTAAGATGAAACTTAAATTAGTTGCAGTGGCAGTCACTTCCATGCTGGCAGCAGGCGTTGTTAATGCTGCCGAAATTTACAACAAAGACGGTAACAAGCTGGATCTGTACGGTAAAGTAACAGGTCTGCACTATTTCTCTGATGACGCTGGCGCAGATGGCGATAAAACCTACATGCGTATCGGCTTCAAGGGCGAAACCCAGGTTAACGATCGGCTGTCCGGCTACGGCCAGTGGGAATACCAGATTCAGGGTAACAAAGACGAAGGCGACAACCAGTCCTGGACCCGTGTGGCGTTTGCAGGTCTGAAGTTCGCGGAAGCAGGCTCCTTTGATTACGGTCGTAACTACGGCGTAATTTACGACGTGACTTCCTGGACCGACGTTCTGCCAGAATTCGGCGGTGACACCTACGGTGCCGACAACTTCCTGCAGTCTCGTGCTAACGGCGTTGCGACCTACCGTAACCAAGACTTCTTTGGTCTGGTTGACGGCCTGAACTTTGCTCTGCAGTACCAGGGCAAAAACGGCAGCGTAAGCGGTGAAAACACCAGCGGCCGCAGCCTGCTGAACCAGAACGGTGACGGCTACGGCGCGTCCCTGACTTACGATCTGGGCGAAGGCTTCAGCGTAGGTGGTGCAATGTCCTCTTCCCGTCGTACCGCTGACCAGAATGCGGCTGGCGTATACGGTGAAGGCGACCGCGCAGAAGTATACAGCGGTGGTGTGAAATACGACGCGAACAACATTTACCTCGCGGCACAGTACTCTCAGACCTATAACGCAACCCGCTTCGGTACCTCTAACGGTAATCGCAGCGACATCTACGGCTTTGCAAACAAGGCGCAAAACTTCGAAGTTGTGGCTCAGTATCAGTTCGACTTTGGCCTGCGTCCATCCATCGCCTACCTGCAGTCTAAAGGTAAAGACATCGAAAACTTCGGCGACCAGGATCTGGTTAAATACATCGATGTTGGCACGACCTACTATTTTAACAAAAACATGTCCACCTACGTGGATTACAAAATCAACCTGCTCGACGACAACCAGTTCACTCGCCAGGCAGGCATCGGTACCGACAACATCGTTGCGCTGGGTCTGACCTACCAGTTCTAAATCTTGTCTGTACAAAAGCCAGCTGCACAAGCTGGCTTTTTTTATCTCCCTCTTTTACCCGCCAGACGACTCACCACCCGCCGCCCGACGCAGCCAGTTTTGCAGCAGCTTGCCGTCTTCAGTCATCTCTGAGTCAGTACGCACGCAGAGGTAATAGTCGCGCCCGTCATCAATCGGCAGGTCAAATATCTTCACCAGTTCGCCGCTCTCAAGATAAGGCGCAATCAGCGGCTCACGCATTAACGCACACCCCAGACCAGCCTGAACGCCCGCCAGCGTCAGCAGACCATCCTCAAACATCGGACCGCTGCGGCGCACGGGGCGCTTCACCCCCTGCTGTACAAACCACTGCGCCCATGTGGTGCGCTCCTCATCGTGCAGCAGCGGCATTTGAAGCAGTTGCTCGGGCGTGTCGATATGGCCGTGAATGCGCAAAAACGCGCGGCTGCACACCGGGACCATCTGACCGGAAATCAGCTTTTCGCTTTGATAGCCCGCCCACTGCCCGTTGCCAAAACGAATCGACATATCCGACGCGTCGCTCAGATAGTTACGATGGTTGGCATACACCACGTTGATCTCGGTTTGCGGATTGGCGCGCATAAACGCAGGCAAACGTGGGATAAACCACCCCATACCAAAAAGTGGGATCAGGCTGATGGTGACCTGACGCGTTTGCGCCTGCTCCGCCAGGTGCTCCGTTGCCTGGCGCAACACGTTAAACGCCGCGCGGATAGAGCGGTAGTATTCCCGCCCGTGCTGGCTCAGCACCAGCCTGCGCCCCTGACGCTCCGTGAGCGGCATTTGCAGATACCCTTCAAGCACCCTGAGCTGATGGCTAACGGCCGACGGAGAGATGTCCAGCTCCTGCGCGGCCAGCGTGACGCTGCCCAGCCGGGCGATGGCCTCGAACGCACGTACGGCCCGAAGCGGCGGATCGTTTGCCAGTCGGCTTTCTGCATACGCCGTCAGGCTCGCCAATTGTTCTGTTTTATTCATATGTTGATTTCTTTAGGCTTTTCACCCAAAAACAGGAATTAACTATTTTCATATAAATCATAAAGATAAAACAATATTTATTTATCATAAGAAATAATAGATGCTTATTTTACAATTTAATTCATTTATTGGATGGTAGCCGCAGAACGAGCACTTTGCGGGTACGGACGTTGGATACACTCATACAACAACTGATCAACGGTGTGATGCTGGGCAGCATCTACGCGCTGATCGCGCTGGGCTATACCATGGTGTATGGCATCTTGCGCATTATTAACTTTGCTCACGGCGATATTCTGATGGTCGGTGCGCTCACCACGCTCTCCGCCATAAACGCCCTGAATACCACCTTTCCACACATGCCGCTGCTGTTGCAGCTTGGCGTTGCCCTGGTGATTGCCATGGCCGTTTGCGCCCTACTGGCAATGGCCGTGGAGCGCTTTGCCTACCGTCGACTGCGCAACGCACCGCGCCTGGCGCCGCTGATCTCGGGTATCGGCGTCTCCGTCCTGCTGCAAACCGTGGCGATGATTATCTGGACGCGCAACCCGCTGATGTTCCCGCAGATCCTGCCGATGGACCCTATCGCCGTCACGTCCGGCAGCGGAGCGCACCCGCCCGCCATCGTGACCGTTACCGGTATTGTCACCGTGGCGCTGGCGTTGGCTGTGATGACCGGGCTGTGGCTGCTGGTGGAATACACCCGTCTGGGCCGCGGCATGCGCGCCGTGGCGGAAAACCCGCGCGTGGCCACGCTGATGGGGGTTAACCCAAACGCCATTATTACCCTGACGTTTGCCATTGGCGGCGTGTTCGCCGCACTGGCAGGCGTAATGATGGCGAGCAACTACGGCAACGCCAGCTTCTCGATGGGCTTTTTGCCCGGGATCAAGGCCTTTACCGCCGCCGTGCTGGGGGGCATTGGCAACATTCGTGGCGCCATGATCGGCGGGATACTGCTCGGCATTATCGAAGCGCTGGGCGCGGGCTACCTGGGTGAACTGACCCACGGCGTATTTGGCAGCAACTATCAGGATGTCTTTGCCTTTATGGTGCTGATCCTGGTGCTGGTCTTCCGTCCGGCTGGCCTGCTGGGCGAGCGCGTGGCGCAAAGGGCGTAAGGAATACCATGACAACACTTCAACTCCAGACTCCGGCGACGACGCGCAAATTCTGGTCAGGCATGAGCCTGTTCTGCCTCGCGCTGCTGGTTGCGCCCGTGGTGGCCACGCAGCTTGGCGGCAACTACTGGGTGCGCGTTATCGACTTCGCCCTGCTCTACATCATGCTGGCTCTGGGGCTCAATATTGTGGTGGGCTATACCGGCCTGCTGGACATGGGCTTTATCGCCTTTTACGCGGTTGGCGCTTATCTCGCTGCGCTGATGGCCTCACCTCACCTGCTGGAGGTGTTTCCTGTTCTCGGCGTCTGGTTCCCGGACGGGCTGCACACCTCGTATCTGCTCATTATTCCGCTGGCTGCGCTCGTCGCTGCAGTCTGCGGCATTTTACTGGGAGCGCCCACGCTGAAGCTACGCGGAGACTACCTGGCGATAGTGACCCTTGGCTTCGGCGAAATTATCCGCATCCTGATGCGCAACCTCGACCGTCCTGTGAACATCACCAACGGCGCAAAGGGCATAACCGGAGTGGATACGCTGAACCTGTTCGGCCTGAAGTTTAGCGGCGTCTACCACTGGTTTGGTTTCAAAGTACCTGCCCTGTGGCTGTGGTACTACCTGCTGATGCTGGTGATTGTGGCGATTATTTTTGTCTGCCTGCGCCTGCAGCATTCCCGTATTGGTCGCGCCTGGCACGCTATCCGCGAGGATGAAGATGTGGCCCGCGCGATGGGCATCAACGTGCGTAACTATAAGCTGCTCGCCTTTGCGATGGGGGCCTCCTTTGGCGGCGTAGCGGGTGCGCTTTTCGGCGCGTTTCAGGGATTTGTCTCCCCGGAATCCTTCACGTTACAGGAATCCATTGCCGTACTGGCGATGGTGGTGCTGGGCGGTATGGGGCACATTCCGGGGGTGATCCTCGGCGCGGTACTGCTTACCGCCCTGCCGGAACTGCTGCGCAGCCAGGCAGCGCCGGTTCAGCAGGCGCTGTTCGGTACGGTGCTGATTGACCCGGAAGTGCTGCGTCAGCTGTTTTACGGTCTGGCACTGGTGCTGGTGATGCTGGTGCGCCCGTCCGGGATCTGGCCGGTACGCCACAAGGAGGCGAAAGCATGAGCCTGTTAACCGTACGCAACATGACAAAACGCTTCGGCGGCCTTACCGCCGTGGATGACGTTTCCATTACCGTGAACAAGGGCGAGATCTACGGCCTGATTGGTCCTAACGGGGCGGGAAAAACCACCTGTTTTAACCTGATCACCGGGCTTTATCCGGCGGACAGCGGCGAATTTTCCATTGCCGATAAGCCCTATTTTCCAAAGCACATTGAGAAAGTCACCGCCGCAGGAATTGCGCGCACCTTCCAGAACGTTCGCCTCTTCAACGAGATGTCGGTGCTGGAAAACGTGATGGTGGGCCGCCACGTGCGCACCCGTAACGGTCTGTGGGCCGCGCTGAGCCGCCACAAACGCGCTCGCGAGGAAGAAAAGCAGACCCGCGAACTGGCCTGGCACTGGCTGGAGTACACCGGCATTGCGCATTTCGCCCACTATCGCGCCTGCGATCTGGCCTATGGTCATCAGCGTCGCCTTGAGATCGCCCGCGCGCTGGCAACGGATCCGCTGCTGCTGGCGCTGGACGAGCCCGCCGCCGGGATGAACGCGGCGGAAAAAGTGGCGCTCGGCGAACTGCTCATCCGCATCCGCGATGACGGCAAAACCCTGCTGATGATTGAACATGACGTCAAGCTGGTGATGGGCATCTGCGATCGCCTGACGGTGCTTGATTACGGCAAAACGCTCGCCAGCGGCACGCCGGAGAGCGTGCGGCGCGACCCGGCAGTGATCGCCGCCTGGCTTGGAGGCAACGCACATGTCTGAATTGCTGAAGGTGGAACGTCTGGACGTGCATTACGGCGGAATTCAGGCCGTACGCGATGTCTCCTTTACCCTGCGCGAGGGCGAACAGGCTACGCTGATCGGCGCGAACGGCGCGGGGAAAAGCTCCACCGTGCGCGCCATTACCGGGCTGGAAAGCTTTAGCGGCAGTATTGAATTCAGCGGTAAAGCGGTGCGTAAACAGAGCCCGGAGACCCTGCTTCGCGACGGACTGGTGATGGTTCCTGAGGGCCGCGGGATCTTCTCCCGCATGACGGTACTGGAAAATCTGCAGATGGGCGCCTGGCTCAGGCGTGACACTGTCACCGTTAAGCGTGAGATGAACGAGGTGTTCGAGCGCTTCCCGCGCCTGGGCGAACGCCAGCATCAGCTTGCCGGTCTGCTGTCCGGCGGTGAGCAACAGCTGCTGGCCCTTAACCGCGCCCTGCTCAGCCGCCCGCGCCTGCTGATCCTCGACGAACCGTCGATGGGCCTTGCCCCGAAGATGGTCGAGAACATTTTTGCCGTCATCGCCGGGCTGCGCGAGCGCGGAGTCGCCCTGCTGCTCATCGAACAAAACGCCCGTCTCGCGCTGGAAGTCACCGACAGCGCGTGGGTGATGGACAGCGGCAGCATTGTTCATCATGGCGAATCGAAAGCGCTGCTCGATGACGACCAGATTGCACAGATTTATTTGGGTGAAATACCCGTTTAACAACACCAGCCAACATCAGGGAAATACCATGAAAACAGTAAAAATCAGTGCGCTCAGCGCCGCTATTCTGCTCGGTAGTTTTGCCTCCACGTCCGCGTGGGCCGCCGACGGTGAAACCGTGGTCATCGGTCTGGCGGGGCCGCTGACCGGCCCGTCTGCCCGTATCGGTAAAGATCTGGAGAACGGCGCGCAGCTGGCAATTGACGACATTAACAAGCAGCACCCGACCATCGGCGGCAAAGCGGTGACCTTCAAGCTGCAGTCCGAAGACGATCAGTCTGACCCGCGCACCGCCGTAGCCGTCGCACAGCGTCTGGTGGACAGCGGCGTGGCGGGCGTGGTCGGTCACTGGAACACCGGCACCAGCATTCCAGCGGCCCGCGTTTATCACGATGCGGGCATCGCGCAGGTGGCACCGGTCGCGACAGGTCACGCCTATACCAAACAGGGTTTTGACACCAGCTTCCGCGTAATGGGCCACGACGATGACGGCGGCCAGCTTGCCGGCCAGTACGCGGTGAATACCCTGAAAGCCAAACGCATTGCGGTGATCGACGACCGTACCGCATTCGGTCAGGGTCTGGCAGACCAGTTTATAAAATCGCTTGAAGCGCAGGGCGTGAAAATTGTCGATCGTCAGTACGTGGATGACAAAACGGTTGATTTCAGCGCCGTGCTGACCGCCATCCGCAGTAAAAACGCCGATCTGATCTTCTTCGGCGGCGTCGACAGCCAGGCCGCTCCGCTGGCCCGTCGCATCAAACAGCTGGGCATGAATGCCACGCTGATGGGCGCAGGCGGATTCGTCAGCCAGACGTTCCTGCAGCTGGCACAGAAAGAAGGAGAAGGCGTGGTCGCTCTGGAGCCGGGCCTGCCCGTTGACCAGATGCCGGGCGGCAAAGCGTTTGAACAGGCCTATCAGGCGCGCTACCACACCCATATCGAACTGCACGCCCCGTTCGCCTATGACGCCACCCGCGTGCTGGTTGCGGCGATGGAAAAAGCAAACTCCGTTGAGCCCTCAGACTATCTGCCAGCCCTGCGCGCCATCAGCTATTCCGGCGTCACCGGACAGATCGCATTTGATAAAGAAGGTAACCTGAAATCGCCGTCGTTCACGGTCTATAAGGTTGTCGACGGCAAATGGCAGCCGCAGACCGTGCTGGGTGGCACAAAAGCGAAGTAACGCAGCGAGGCAATGTGATGAGTGATAATAACGAGCTGGGCATTCTCGCCCGCCGCAAAATTGAAGCCGAAATTATTAAGCCAATTTATGAAATCCTGGTGCGCGAGATAGGGAAAGCCCGCGCCCAGGCGGTGATTGGCGAGGCTATCGAGCAGGCCGCAATTGACGCAGGCAAAGCGTTTGCCAGCAAAGAACCCAACGGCGCGGACGTAAAAAGCTTTATCGCCCTGCAGTATCTGTGGGAGAAAGATAATGCCCTGGAGGTCAAGGTGATCGACGCCGACGACCAGCAGTACAACTACAACGTCACCCGCTGTCGCTACGCGGAGATGTATCACGAGATGGGGCTGGGCGAGATTGGTCACCTGCTCTCCTGCGCGCGCGATGAAAAATTTATCGTTGGCTATGCGCCCGACGTAGAGCTAACCCGCACCACCACCATTATGCAGGGCGGCGCGTGCTGTGATTTCCGCTACCGCAGCAGTAAGGACAAGACATGATCCGCGTCAACGCCGAAAGGCTGTGGTCAACGCTTGAGATGATGGCGCAGATCGGCGGCACGCCCGCCGGTGGCGTCACCCGTCTGGCATTGAGCGAGGAAGATCGTATTGCGCGCAACCTGCTGCGCGACTGGGCGCTGGATGCCGGTTTTACCTGTGACGTCGACAGCATGGGCAATATGTTTATCCGTCGCGCCGGGAAAAACCCGCAGCTTGCCCCGGTCATGACCGGTTCGCACGTGGATACCCAGCCGCTGGGGGGGAACTACGACGGGGTTTACGGCGTGCTGGCCGGGCTGGAGCTGCTGCGAACCCTTAACGATAATAACGTTGAGACCGAGCGTGACGTTGTGCTGGTGAACTGGACTAACGAAGAAGGCGCGCGCTTTGCGCCAGCCATGCTCTCATCAGGGGTCTGGACGGGGCAATTTAGCGAAGCCTACGCCCATGCCCGCGCGGATAACGACGGTATCACCGTAGGTGAAGCGCTGGATAGCATCGGCTACCGGGGTGAAGCCCCTGCCCGCGCGTTTCCGGTTCACGCCTGCTACGAGCTGCACATCGAACAGGGCCCGATTCTGGAAGACGAAGGTTTGGATATCGGGCTCGTCCGCGCGGCCATGGGCCAGCGCTGGTTTACCCTGACGCTGGACGGATTTGCCGCCCACGCGGGCACCACGCCGATGCACAGCCGCCGCGACGCGCTGACCGCCTTCGCGGAGCTGGCGTTGAAGGTGGAAGAGATCGGCTATCGGCATGCGCCGGACGGACGTGCGACGATCGGTATGGCGCAGGTTACGCCAAACTCGCGCAACGTCGTGCCGTCTCGCGTGGTATGCAGCGTGGAGTTTCGCCATCCGGCGCAGGCGGCGCTGGAAGCCATGGAGGCGGCGCTGCATAAGGTGGCTGAAAGCCTGAGCCTGCGCGGCGTGGCGGCTACCGTTGAACGCATTTTTGACTACGCGCCCATCGCGTTTGATGCCGAATGCCTGGCGCGTTCGGAGAAGGCCGTGGCGGAACTGGGCTATTCGTCGAAACCGATGGTCTCGGGCGCGGGACACGACACCTGCTATGTCAGCAAAATTGCGCCCGCCAGCATGATCTTTATCCCCTGCGTGAAAGGCGTCAGCCATAACGAAGCGGAGAGGATCCTGCCAGAGTGGTCGGAAAAAGGGGCGAACGTGCTGCTGCACAGCGTTCTGTCCGCGGCCCTGGAGAGCTAGAACGGCGCGAAAGCAGCCCCTGCTTTCGCGCGACGCTAGACGGCAACGCGGCGGCTGATTTCAACCACCCGATCGCTGGGAAGATGGTAGTGGTTGATGACGTGCGTGCAGTTGCGCTTCATGAAGGCAAATATGTGCCGTTGCCAGGCCGCCATACCGGACCCGCCTTCGCCTGCCACAATGGTTTCATGCCCGACATACCAGGTGGCGTCATCGGTGGCGAAAAGCGCGTTAATCTCGCTAACGCCCTGCAACAAACGCGGGATGTCCGGGTGTTCCATAAAACCATATTGCGCTACGCCGTGCCAGTAGCCCGGCGCGCGCTGCTCCACCCTGATACGCTGCTCTTCTCCGACGTAGGGCACGTTGAGAATATCAATGGTCAGCGACAACACGTCCTGCTGTAGCGCCCGGTTTCGCGCGACATGCCAGCGCATTACCGGTGGGATATTGTTCTGCGTGCGGGTCAAAAAGACGGCAGAGCCCGCCACTCTGGGCACCGTCTTTTGCCGAAGCTGGGCAAAGAACGCATCCACGCTGACGCCCTTCTCGCCCACCGATGCGGATACCGCCTTAACGCCGCGGTGCCAAATCAGCATCACCGTACAAATAGCTGCGGCCATCAGCAGCGGTATATAGCCGCCTTCCAGGACCTTTATCAGATTGGCAAATAAGAAAGTGGCATCGATCGTCAGGAAACAGAGGGCAATAACCGCGCTGCTGGCCAGGCTCCAGCGCCACACTTCCCGCATCGCCACAAACAACAGCCCCGTAGTCATCAGCATGGTTAATGACACGGCAATGCCGTACGCCGCTGCAAGCTTATCTGAGGATTTAAAGAACACCACCAGCCCGATGGTTACTACCATCAGCAGCCAGTTGATTATCCCGATATAAATCTGACCGTAGCTTTCTGCCGCCGTCTGCTTGATGCGTAATCGTGGTAGCCAGCCGAGCTGAATCGCCTGACGCGTCATAGAAAAAGCGCCGGTAATAATCGCCTGACTGGCGATGATCGTCGCCAGCGCGGCAAGAATGATGAGCGGTACCTGCAGGGCTGGCGGACAGAGCGTATAGAATAGATTTTGTTTGCTGTTGGCACCGGCCAGAATCAGCGCTGACTGACCAGCATAGTTGAGCAGCAGCGAAGGAAAGACGATGCCGTACCAGGCAAGCCAGATGGGCTTTTTACCAAAATGCCCCATGTCGGCATACAGCGCCTCGGCCCCCGTCACGCAGAGAAATACGCCACCCAGGACCAGGAAACTGGTGTACCCGTTCGAAAACAAAAACGCGATGCCGTACGCAGGATTGAGGGCCAGCAATACCGAGGGGTGCTGAACAATCCCCCGCACGCCCAGGACCGCAATCGCCAGAAACCACAGCGCCATTACCGGGCCAAATATCTTCCCTATGCGGGCGGTACCAAAAGGCTGGATCAGGAACAGCGCCAGCAACACCGCCACCGTCAGGGGTAATATGTACGGCTGGGACTCCGGAATGACCATCTCCAGCCCTTCCAGAGCGGAAAGCACGGAGATGGCCGGGGTTATCGCGCCATCTCCGTAAATTAACGCGGCGCCGATGAGGGCAGCAAAAATGACCCAGCGACCGCCTTTGCCTTTTTCCACCAGAAGCGACATCAGGGCCATAATGCCTCCCTCACCATGATTATCAATTCGCATGGCGAAGGCGGCATACTTGATGGAGGTCACCAGGATAAGCGTCCAGGTAATAAGAGAGAGCAGGCCCAGGATGACGCCTGGCGTAGGGTCATGCTCTGAGAGCGAAAGCACCGTCCGGAAGGTATAAAGCGGGCTGGTGCCGATATCACCAAAAACGACGCCCAGCGCGCCACCTGCAAGCAGGGTTAACCGGGAAAGCGGTTGGGACGCATCACTGCTGTGGCGAGAGCTCATATATTCCAGCAAGAGTCAGATAATCCTGTAAAAAACATAGCCCATCAGCCCCGCCCGCGCCAACCGCTCGCCCTGTTTTACTGCGCTGTTTACTGCGGATTGACCTTCGCCAGGCTAAACCAGATCCCCACTGCCAGCAACAGCAGCATTCCGCCCGCGCTGCCCAGCGCCACGCTGTGGGACGTAATAAACGCGCTTTTCGCCGCCTCAATCACCGGCTCAGCCAGAGACGGCGTCAGGTTCTGCGCCACCTTCATCGCTTCACCAATCGATGACGAGGCTTTGTCGACGAGCGAGGCGTTCAGCCCCTGCGGCAGCTCAATCGACGCCGAGAAGCTGCGGGTCAACAGCAGGCCAAAAATGGCGATCCCCAACCCGGCCCCCAGCTCATAGGACATGGTTTCAATCGCCCCTGCGGCGGCGGCTTTCTCCTTCGGCGCGGCAGCCATAATTGCCGAGGTCGAGGCCAGCAGCGCGCTGGCGGCACTGAAGCCGAGCAGCACCATCAGCCCCCACGCCTGCCACTGCTGCGTGCTGAAGTCGAGCGTCGACAGGCCGATAAAGCTGACGGCGCTGAGCCCCATGCCGCCGGCCGCGACGATGCGTAGCCCCAAACGCCCAACCAGCACGCCCGCGATCGGCCCGCTGAACCCGCTGGCGACCATCACCGGCAGCATAAACATGCCCGCTTCAAACGGCGTAAAGCCGTGAACAAACTGCAGCTCCTGGGCCATCAGCAGCTCAAACCCGACCAGGGCAATCATGGCGGTCATCGCCATCACCACGCCGCTCATAATGATGCGGTGACAGAACAGGCGCATGTCGATCATCGGCACGCGGGCGCGCAGCTGAATACGCACGAAGATAAACAGCAGCACCGAGCCGGTCACCAGCGCGGAAGCTACCAGCCACGGCGACAGCGCGCCTTTTAGCGCGGTTTTGGCGCTGTAGACCAGCAGCAAAATCGCCACGATCAGCATGATGGCATGGCTGATATTCAGCGGCTGCTCCGGTCGTCCCTGCTGAGGAGGGACAAAACGCGCGGCCAGCGAAACCACCACCAGCACAATCGGCACGTTGATTAAAAACACCGATCCCCAGTAAAAATGCTCCAGCAGCATACCGCCGATCAGCGGGCCAAACGCCGCCCCGCCGGAACCGACCGCCGCCCAGACGCCGAGCGCGATGTTGCGATCTTTCGCGTCGGTAAACAGCGTGCGGATCCCCGCCAGGGTGGCAGGAATGATCATTGCAGCACCGATCGCCAGCGAGGCGCGCGCCGCGATCAGCCATCCTGCTGAAGGGGCAAACGCTGCCGCCAGCGACGACAGGCCAAACAGCGTGCTGCCAATCATGAGCAGTCGTTTAAAACCAATCCGGTCACCCAGGGCGCCCATCGGCAGCACCATACCCGCCATCACCAGCGAGTAGATATCGATGATCCACAATAATTCGTTACCGCTGGCGCCCAGCGTCATGCTCAATGTTGGTGCCGCCACGTGCAGCACCGTCGCGTCAATCGCGACCGGGATATACACCAGCACGATAATCACTAACGCTAACCACTGACGAAACATAAATTTCCTTTTCATTTTAAACCTGGACACATGTCCAGATTGCGATCCTACGTAAAGTTGAACGCGTGTCCAGCTTTTTGTTACACTCGTTTCGTTCCCATTGAGAGTGAGTAACGATGCGATATCTGAGCAAGGATGAACGGCGCGAAGCCATCTTACAGGCCGCCATGCGCGTGGCGCTGGCCGAAGGACTGGCGGCAATGACGGTACGCCGCGTTGCGGCTGAAGCCGGGGTTGCGACCGGACAGGTTCACCACCATTTTACCTCCGGCGGAGAGCTAAAATCGCTGGCCTTCGTACGGTTAATTCGCGAGCTGTTAGATGCGGATGTCGCGGGTAAACAGGCGGGATGGCGGGAGCAGCTTCATGCCATGCTCGGCAGCGATGACGGCAGGTTCGAGCCCTATATTCGCCTGTGGCGCGAAGCGCAGATCCTAGCCAGCCGCGATGCCGATATCAAAGGCGCCTATGTGATGACCATGGAGATGTGGCATCAGGAAACGGTGGCGCTGATCTGTGCGGGAACAGAGGCCGGGGTATTTCGTCCTGGCGATCGGGCGGAAAATATCGCCTGGCGCTTGATTGGCCTGGTATGCGGTCTTGACGGGATGTATATCTTAAACATGCCCGAAATGGATGAAACCGCGTTTAACAATCATCTGGATAAATTAATCACCCTCGAGTTATTTACTCCCCCGTCTCAGAAGTGAAGTTGTCGGGGGCCAACAGCCCCCTCTTTGCGCATTATTTCCCGGCCTGAGGATGTGTATCAAAGCCCGCCATTATCGCCGTTAGCTCCGCCAGGGAAAATCCGTGTTTTGCATCGTCAACGCCCAGTCCAAAGCGTTCCTGCATCAGCTGATAAAGCGCCTCGGCATCCGGCAAATGGATCTGCTCCTCCACATGGCCATTCTGCCAGTGGGTAAAGTTGAAGTTGGTCAGCGTCAGCTTGCCGCCGTCCGGCAAATGGCGACACATCAGCAGATGATGACGGAAATGCGACTGCGGCCAGTGCGCCGACCAGAAATTCCCCATCACGTAATCGCTGAAATACTGCGTAGTCAGGTCAAACTGGTACATCGACTGCCAGTGCTCGTGGTGACGGAACTGCAGCACCCAGTCGTTGCCCTCGCTCAGCAGACGGTACAGGCCGTGCGGCGTCTCCTGTTCTTCATTAGCGAGCAGGCGAATCGGCGCCGTCAGCGTCTGGCCGCCAAACCCGACATCGGCTATCCAGCGCTCACCGTTAAGCTCAACCAGCAGCAGGCGATGCGTGCGCGGCGGCATTTGCGGCGGACTCGCTAATACCACGCGTCCCAGTACGCTGCGCACCGTAAATCCGACCTCACGCAATACGCGCTCGAACAGGCCGTTTTGCTCAAAGCAGTAGCCTCCGCGACGTGCGGTGACCAGCTTGTCAACGAGGCACCGATCGTCAAGCTGGATTTCGCGCGGCAGAACGACATCGATATTCTCAAAAGGGATCGCACAGTTGTGAAGTAAATGCAGCGCGCGCAGGGTATCGATATCCACCCGTGTCGGCTGCGTCCAGCCGATGCGGGCGAAATAGGCGGTCAGGAATGGGGACATGCATCAGTTTCCTTTGATTGTGATGTTCTGTTTATAAACTAATTTTATGCACTCACTTTGATTTACGTGCTTTTTCGCCATAATCATCGGTGTAGATGAGGAGATCCTATGAGCCACTTTCGCCCTGTTGAATTACGTCATGCCAGCCGTCTGCTGAACCACGGCCCTACTGTGCTTATCACCAGTCGGGATGAAAGCCTCGACAGACGCAACGTGATGGCCGCCGCATGGTCAATGCCCGTTGAGTTTGAACCGCCGCGCATCGCGATCGTCGTGGATAAAAGTACCTGGTCACGCGAGCTGATCGAGCGCAGCGGGAAGTTTGGCATCGTCATCCCCGGCGTGGCGGCGGCCAACTGGACATACGCGGTCGGTAGCGTCAGCGGGCGCGATGAAGACAAATTCAACTGCTATGGGATCCCGGTGGTGAACGGTCCTGAGCTTGGCCTGCCGATGATTGAAGAAAAATGTCTGGCGTGGATGGAGTGTCGGTTACTACCCGTCACCTCCGCGGCAGAAAAATACGATACGCTGTTTGGTGAAGTGGTTTCAGCGGCAGCTGATGAACGCGCGTTTGTCGCCGGACGCTGGCAGTTTGACGGGGATAAGCTGAATACCCTGCATCATCTTGGGGCCGGGACGTTTGTGGCGAGCGGGAAGATGGTGAAGGCGCTGGATTGAGAAAACCCTCCCCCTGTTGGGAGAGGGTGACCGTATTACTTCGCACGACGCGCAATAATCTCATCCGCAACATTCCGCGGGGCTTCCGCAAAATGATGGAACTCCATCGTATACGTCGCGCGTCCCTGGGACATCGAGCGCAATGTCGTGGCATAGCCAAACATCTCTGCCAGCGGCACGTCAGCGCGAATAATCTGGCTGCCGTACTGCTCCGCCATCCCCTGCACCATACCGCGACGGGAAGAGAGATCGCCCATGATGTTACCGGCGTACTCTTCCGGCGTTTCCACCTCCACATGCATGATCGGCTCAAGGATCACCGGGTCCGCCCTGCGGGCGCCCTCTTTAAAGCCGAGGATCGCCGCCATGCGGAACGCCATCTCCGAGGAGTCAACGTCATGATACGAGCCAAACGTCAGCGTCGCTTTGACGTCTACAACCGGATAGCCCGCCAGCACTCCGCTGTTCATCGCTTCCCGCAGCCCTTTCTCAACGGACGGAATATACTCGCGCGGAACCACGCCGCCCTTAGTGGCATCTTCAAATTTAAAACCACTTCCAGGCTCCAGCGGCTCCAGGCTCAGCACCACATGGCCGTACTGCCCTTTGCCGCCGGACTGACGGACAAATTTGCCTTCGATATCCTTCACCGTTTTACGCAGGGTTTCGCGGTAGGTTACCTGCGGACGACCAATGTTCGCTTCGACGCCAAACTCACGCTTCATGCGGTCGACGATGATCTCAAGATGTAGCTCACCCATCCCGGAGATAATGGTCTGGCCGGACTCTTCGTCAGTATGCAGGCGGAAAGATGGATCTTCTGCCGCCAGACGCTGCAGCGCAATGCCCATTTTCTCCTGATCGCCTTTGGTTTTCGGCTCAATCGCCAGCGAAATCACCGGATCCGGGAACTCCATGCGCTCAAGCGTAATGACGGCGTTCGGATCGGTGAGCGTGTCACCGGTGGTCACGTCTTTCAGCCCCACGCAGGCCGCGATATCCCCGGCGCGCAGTTCGTCCACCTCGTGACGATCGTTGGCATGCATCAGCACGATACGCCCGATACGCTCTTTCTTCCCTTTCACCGGGTTATACACCGCGTCGCCTTTACGCAGCACGCCAGAGTACACGCGGATAAAGGTCAGTTGACCAACGTACGGGTCGCTCATCAGCTTGAATGCCAGGGCCGAGAACGGCTCATCATCGCTCGGATGACGCTCCGCGTGCTGCCCTTTTTCATCCACGCCATCAATAGCAGGCACGTCCAGCGGCGACGGCATAAGCTCAATCACCGCATCGAGCATGCGCTGCACGCCTTTGTTTTTGAACGCGCTGCCGCACAGCATCGGCTGGATTTCGCCCGAGATAGTGCGAATACGCAACCCTTTGATGATTTCCGCTTCCGACAGATCGCCCGTTTCCAGGTATTTGTCCATCAGTTCATCGCTGGCTTCCGCAGCCGCAGAGACCATTTTTTCACGCCACTCCTGGGCGGTGCTGACTAAATCATCCGGCACGGGCGCATAGGTAAACACCATGCCCTGAGTCGCATCGTCCCACAGAATAGTGCGCATCTTGATGAGATCCACCACGCCGGTGAAACGATCTTCTGCACCTACCGGGATGACAATCGGCACCGGATTGGCCTTCAGGCGTTCCTGCATCATCCGCACGACGCGGAAGAAATCGGCACCCGGACGGTCCATTTTGTTAACGAAGGCCAGACGCGGAACGTGATATTTATTGGCCTGACGCCAGACGGTTTCCGACTGCGGCTGCACGCCGCCCACGGAGTCATACACCATCACGGCGCCGTCGAGCACGCGCATGGAACGTTCCACCTCAATGGTGAAATCCACGTGCCCCGGGGTGTCGATGATGTTGATCCGGTGCGGTTCATATCCTCTGTCCATACCCGGCCAGAAGCAGCTGACGGCCGCCGAGGTAATCGTGATCCCGCGCTCTTGCTCCTGCGCCATCCAGTCTGTGGTTGCCGCGCCATCGTGTACTTCACCCAGCTTGTGGCTCATCCCGGTATAAAAGAGGATGCGCTCGGTGGTGGTGGTTTTACCGGCATCGATATGCGCGGAGATACCGATGTTGCGATAACGTTCGAGAGGGATGGGTCGGGGCATGATATTTCCTTAAGTCTTATGACTTGTCTGTGACGACCAGGATGGTCGTGCATTCGTTCGTTTGCTATAATAGTTCTATTGTACGAGTATTATCGAACTATTTTTTAAGGGTTGACCTATTGTTGATATAGCTCAATCTGACGCCATACGCAGGAAAACGATGATCCCAAACCACCCTGAAACTGAACAAATACTGCTTGAAAATGTGCTGTTTGCCCTCGGCAACCCGCTCCGGCTTGCGATAATTCGCCGGCTGGCAGATGGCAGCGAACTCAGCTGTAACGCGCTGCGCCCGGAAGATGTGGTGAAGTCCACGATGACCCATCACTGGCGCGTACTGCGCGACAGCGGAGTCATCTGGCAGCGTCCGCAGGGACGCGAAAACATGATTTCATTGCGAAGAGACGATCTGGATACCCGCTTTCCGGGGCTGATGGCGATCCTTTTACAGGCTAAATCATAAAGACATGCCTGTTTTCCCCTGAATAATGCCCCGTAACATTTCAAGGGGCATAGCTTCAGCAAAGGGAATTATCTGACGTGCATACGATATTCAATCATCCCGCTTTTTTTCGCAATCCAGTCGTATAATCGTTGCGCGCGATAATTAGCTTCATGCGTATGCCAGTAAAGATGGCTGGCGTGATGTTTTCTGGCCTCTCTCTGAACATATTCTATTAACTGTTTACCGATGTGTTTGCCCCTGGCAGCATCGCAGACATATAAGTCTTCGAGGTAGCAGTAATCGTTCTCAGCCCAAGTCGAGCGATGAAAAAGATAATGCGCAAAGCCCACGACGTCTCCATTACATCGTGCCACCACGCAGAATAGCGGCTCAACGGGGCTGAAAAATCGTTGCCAGGTTCGTTCAGTAATTGCCCCAGACAGATCGACATTGTAAAACGCCTGATATTTTCCCCATAGCGGC
Source organism: Enterobacter sp. N18-03635 (assembly GCF_004006055.1). Classification (NCBI taxonomy): domain Bacteria; kingdom Pseudomonadati; phylum Pseudomonadota; class Gammaproteobacteria; order Enterobacterales; family Enterobacteriaceae; genus Enterobacter; species Enterobacter sp. N18-03635. Next base: position 2,364,824 of record NZ_CP034769.1, read on the forward strand.
ATCCAGCTTTCAAAATCACGTTCTTTTACTGCCTCAATTGTTACGCTCATAGCGTTCATAGTGCCTCTTTGCTTATCCGTTATTCGTTTCAGTAAGAGTGTATTCGCTGAATGGCATGTTTTGCCCCGCCAATTCTCATCATGAAGGCAGACCAATTTTTCGTCCTGCTACAGGCACTATTGCTTTAGAATCAAGAGACGCAGAGGAAAAGTGGACAACGTAATGTTTAAGCACGCGCAGCTTGAAACGGTCAAGGCATGGATTATCGACCCCGCTCATGGATCGCTACCGCTTCATGAAAGGATCCAGAGAGCTATACGGACGCTGATACTGGAAGGGATACTTTCTCATGGCAAGGCCCTTCCGGCTTCACGTGCTCTTGCGGCGTCTCTCAGCGTTTCCCGGGATACCATTGAAGCGGCCTACTCCAGCCTGCATGCTGAAGGTTTTATTGAGAGACAAACTGGTAGGGGAAGCTTCGTCTCCTCCAGCGCGCGTTTTTTAAAACCCCGATCCCGACAGCACCAGCCAACCGCTGAGATACGAAAAGCAAAACTCAGCGCCCGTGGAAAAGTCATCTATGAAAGCGGAGGAATCCGCGAGTTTTCCTCACCCCGCCCGCTGGCACCCGGAATTCCTGAAACCCGCATTTTTCCCATTTCAACCTGGGAGCGACTTCAGCGACAGGTACTGAAGGAATTACAACACCAGGCGTTAGAGCAAAGTCCACCCCAGGGTATAGAGCGCTTGCGGCGGGCAATTGCGGAATATGTCAACCTTGAACGCGGGACGCGTGCGAGGGCAGAACAAGTCATCGTTCTGACAAGTTCTCAACAGGCGCTTGCGCTTTGTTCCCACGTGCTGATGGACGCCGGGGATGGCATTGTCATTGAAGATCCCAGCTATCAAGGGGCACACAAAGCGTTCAACGCTGCAGGACTGCACTGTATTCCGGTTCTTCTTGATGAAAAAGGCATCTCGGTTGACGCCTTGAATGCTCTGACCGAGCCTGTCAGGGCTATCTCCCTTACGCCTTCTCATCAATATCCTACCGGGGTGACGCTTTCTCTTGACCGACGACTGGCCGTCATTGACTGGGCAAATCGTCACTCGGCCTGGATCATTGAGGATGACTATGACAGCGAGTTTCACTACGAAGGCAAGCCTATGGCCAGTCTTCAGGGACTTGATAGTTACAACCGGACAATTTATATCGGCACGTTCACCAAATCTCTGTTCCCCGGGCTGCGCATTGCCTACATGATTGTCCCCTCAGAATTGACAGAGCCCTTCACCATGGCGAGGACATTAATGGATGGCCACACCGCCTCAATAACCCAACTGACGCTGGCTAAGTTTCTGGAGGGTGGTCATTTTGGGGCCTATGTTCGCAAGATGCGGAGTATTTACGTTGCTCGTCGAGACACGCTGGCAAGCATGATGGACGCCTATCTTTCCGGGTATGTTACATATGAAACGCCAGCGGGGGGAATGCAAATGCCTTGTCACCTGAAGCATGGAATATCCGAGAAAGAGATGGCCTCCGCCGCCAGACGCGCGGGTGTTGATATACTTGGGCTTACGGATTTGTATGCAGGTCCCCCCGCTTCGACCGGTTTTTTGATGGGATTTGCTGCATACACGGAGAGGGAAATAGAAGACGCTGTAAAAAAACTGGCCGCCATTTTTCGTCATGTTTGATGCTGTCGACTGGTCAGAGACTGAAACTCATTCCGGGCGAGCAAGACTATAAGCCGGGATTCGCCGGCTGGTCTTCGTAAGCGTATCAAAGACCTCAGTCTCCGAAGTCACAATTCTCACGCCCATTTTCCTTAACCTCTGCACATCGGCCGCGATGCGCTGAATGCCAAACCAGAAAAGCCCGTCAAGCGCGGTCACAGACAGCCCGTTTTCCAGCGCCAGCTTGAGGCGCTCCTTTGGCGCTTTCACCTGCTGGGCAATTTGCCGGTAAGACGCTTCCGTCGCACCCGTGGCGTCACTGCGCTGGATACGCGTCTTCAGGTGATAGGTAAACTCGTCAGGTATGCCGTCCAGATCCCTTTTAAGGCTATAGACGCAACCAAAGCGCTTGCCGTTAAACAGAACATTTTTCTGACTGAGCTGAAGCTCTTTTCTGACAGCGTCAATCAGCTGGGGCGCGCGGGTGAGGAGCAGCCTGAACGGCAGCTCGAAGCTGGTGACGTAATCCACATTAAGCAGCGCGAGACGCAGACGATCCTCCGCACCGGACTGTTGCTCACGGCACTCCTCCAGCACCTCCGCCCACTGGCGCGTCAGGCGCTCCGGTTCGGCGGCTTCGGTCAGGAGATATTTTTCAATCTGATAATCAACTCTTCCGGTCATCGTGTGGTATCCCGTCGCTGTGGCTGCGGTAATTCTATACAGCGCGGGGATATTTATAAAGGACTGAACCGCAGCGACACTCTGTAAATGTCGTTGCGATTCAGTATCCTGACGTTTCGGATCAGTGCGCCATAATCCAGCCCATCAGAAGCGTGGCGAAAATCACCGTCGACGCGCCGCCGATGCGGGTGGCGATCTGCGCGAACGGCATGAGCGACATCCGGTTAGACGCGGACAAAATGGCCACGTCCCCCGTTCCGCCCAGCCCGCTGTGGCAGCAGGTCACAATGGCCGCTTCCACAGGATACATATTCAGACGCGACGCAATAACGTAGCCGCTCAGCGCCATCGCAATCACAACCGAACCGCATACCACCACGTATCCCACCGAGAAGACCGACACCACGCTCTCAAGCGGCACGTATAACATCCCGAGGCCGATCATCAGCGGCCAGACCAGCGCAGCCGAGACGAATTTATAGCAGCTATGCGCGCCCTGCTCCATTGAGGCCGGGATCACCCTGAAGTATTTACACAGAACGGCAATCAGGATCATCAGCACCGGGCCGGGAATGTGCACCAGTTTTTCAAACAGTCCGCCGACGATGAAAAACGCGCACACCATCAGTAACCCGCCGCCCATCAGATGAAAATCCGTCTGCTGCGTGCTTTGCGCCCCGGCAAACAGGCTGGCGTCGTCTTTACTCCGCGTGAGCATGCCATTTCCCGAGAGCGCAGGACGTTTCGCGCCGAGTCGCGCCAGCGAGCCCGCACAAATAATGGCGAAGATATTCCCAACGACCGCAGCGGGTGCCAGCTGCGCAACGTAGACGTCAGGCGTCTGCCCCAGTATTGCCGAATAGGCCAGGGACAGCGGCAAAATCCCCTCGCCGATCCCGCCGCCAATGATGGGCACAATGATGAAGAAGAAGGTGTGGTAAGGCGTATAACCAAACAGTGAGCCCACAATGAGGCCGCTCAGCACGGCCATGCATGTTCCCGCCACCAGCGGAACAAACATGCGCATCATCCCCTGGATCAGCAGCACCCGATTCATCCCCAGAATGCTGCCGACTACCAGGCAGGCGATGACAAAATAGAGCAGATTCGCCTCTTTCATCAGCAGATGCACGGTATCAAGGGTATGTTTCCCGAATACGCCAAAATAGACCAGCACGGAGGGGACCATCAGGCACAGGATCGCCGGGCCGCCGATATCTTTCAGTACCGGGATTTGACGCCCCACTTTGGCAAACGCGAAACCAAGGGTCATGATGACCGCGAGACCACCTATCATATTTTTCGGCAGCAGCCCTGCCCAGGCGGACGTCGCCACAATGGCGGCAATCCCGACGAACAGCATCAACGGGACCGTGCCCACCTCGGTATTGTTGAGCCCAAAGGCAAAACGCGAGGTAGACAGCTCAGAAGTCGGTACAGGATTATCTTTCATATAATCACCTGAAAATTTTGTTCGGATATACAGAGAAAGGAATAAACTGGAGCTATTCCTGATACGAATAAATGTTTTTAAATATAAATAATGACTTAGATGGCCTTTTCTTAAACCAGGCTCAATATGAAATTATCACGAGCCTGCCGGGAGAAATGTGAACAATACGGCCCTTTATCTTTAAATAACTTAATTCATCATTAAGTAACTAAAGTTATTTATGATGACCAGCATCGCTTTCTTGCGCCTTATCAATACTTGACGAAAGCATTAGTTATTCAACTAATGCAATCTTTTTGAAATTAATTAAACCAGAGAGAGTGTGACCCTTGTCACTCCTGCCCTGCTTTCTAAGCGCTAGATTAGCGCTGCAATAAAACACATAAAATACCCTACAGGAAATACTATGCCTTCATTACTATTACAGTCACTGTTTCCACTCGTCTTTATTATGTTACTTGGATGGCTAAGTGGAAAGTTGGGATATTCCCGGCGTGAAGATGCAAACGTCATGGCAACCGTGGTGATTCGTTTCGCCCTTCCTTTTCATCTTTTTATTGGTGCATTGCATACCGATCCAAATAAAATTAAGAACCTGACCTTTATGGCCGTTTTGGTGGTCGGTTTAATGGGAGCGTATTTGCTGACCTTATTTATTTCACGCTACGTTTTTCGCCACGATATCAAAACCAGCGCCATTCAGTCTCTGGTTTGCGCCTTTCCTGATATGGCCTACTTTGGCGCACCGGTTCTGGCGGTATTGATTGGGCCGGAAGGATTTATCGGCGTGCTGATCGGCAATATTATTACCAGCGTTATCATGATCCCCCTGACTATCGTCCTGATTCGTATGGGTGATAAAAGCGCTCATGATGGCCTGGAGGCGCTGCATCCGGGCGCGATGATCGTGCAAAACCTCATCAAAGCGGCACGCAACCCTATCGTCTGGATCCCGGTCTCCGGCGTATTGCTCAGCCTGGCCGGCGTGCAAATCCCTGCTATTCTCAGCATGCCTATTGAGATGGTTGGCAAGGTTTCAGGCGGACTGTCCCTGTTTGCCCTCGGCCTGCTGTTTTACGGCGAACGTCCAAAACTGAACGTGCAGACATTTACCAATATCAGTATTAAAAACTTAATTCAGCCAGCAATGATGGCCGCCGCCGGGCTCGCCTTTGGCCTGAGCCATACCTTACTACAGCAGGTCGTAATTATTGGCGCAACACCTTCCGCGATTGCGGCGGGGATGTTTGCGTTGCGCAGCGATACCTATATTGATACCGCATCCTCTTCCATATTAATTGGCACGGCCATCGGGGTCGTGACCGAAGGCATCATGATTTATTTAATCTCTTAATCTGTTTTGTTAAAAAAATTCAGGAGTTAACCATGTCCCGGAAAGAAGTTCTGTACACCCCCTATAACGGTGCCGTATTGCTGGAAAACCCGCTACTAAATAAAGGCCTCGCATTTATTAAAGAAGAGCGTGATAATTTTAATCTGCATGGATTATTGCCGCATAACGTTGAAACCATTGAAGAGCAAACCGAGCGCGCCTGGGTGCAGTTCTGCCATTTTAAAAGCGATATTTCGCGTCATGTTTACCTGCGAAATATTCAGGACACCAATGAAACTCTCTTTTATAACCTCTTGCGTTCGCATCTGAAAGAGACGTTACCGATTATCTATACCCCGACGGTCGGTGAAGCCTGCGAGCATTTCTCCACGATTTATCGACGCGCGCGCGGCCTGTTTATTTCATGGCCTAACCGCCATCGTATTGATGAGATGCTGCAAAGCTTTTCGCGTAACGACGTTCGCGTGATAGTGGTAACGGACGGGGAACGTATTTTAGGGCTTGGCGATCAGGGTATCGGCGGGATGGGCATTCCAATTGGCAAGCTGTCGCTTTATACCGCCTGCGGAGGGATCCACCCGGCCTCTACCCTTCCGATTATGCTGGATGTCGGCACCAATAATCAGCAACACCTCGACGACCCGATGTACATGGGCTGGCGCCACCCGCGCATCAGCGACGACCAGTACGCTGAGTTTATGGATATGTTTGTCAGCACCGTTAAAGCGCGCTGGCCCAACGTTCTCCTGCAGTTTGAAGACTTTGCGCAGAAAAACGCCACGCGACTTCTCCAGCGCTACCGCAACCAGCTGTGCTGTTTCAATGATGACATCCAGGGCACGGCAGCCGTCACCGCCGGTACGCTGATGGCTGCGGCCCATGCCGCGGGTACGCGCATTCGCGATCAGCGCGTGGTCTTTTTGGGCAGCGGCTCTGCCGGGTGCGGGATCGCTGAAAAAATTGTGGCGCTGATGGTGGACGACGGCCTGGCCGAGTCCGAAGCCCGCAGCCGGATCTTTATGGTCGATCGCTTCGGCCTGCTGACCGACGACATGACAAACCTGCTCGATTTCCAGAAAAACCTGCTTACCGCGCGCGATGCCGTTTGCAGCTGGCAGGTGGACGCGAAGAATATTTCCCTTCTGGACGTGGTGAAGAACGCGCATCCCACGGTGATGATCGGCGTTTCAGGCCAGCCTGGGCTGTTCAGCGAAGAAATCGTCAAAGAGATGCATCGCCATTGTCCGCGCCCCATCATCATGCCGCTCTCGAACCCGACCTCGCGGGCGGAAGCCCAGCCTCAGGATCTTATCGCCTGGACACAGGGTGCCGCGCTGGTGGCCACCGGCAGCCCGTTCGCTCCGGTATTCTGGGAGAATACGCACTACGAGATCGCCCAGTGTAACAACGCCTATATTTTCCCTGGTCTGGGGCTTGGCGTGCTGGCCTGCAACGCGCGCCGGGTGACGGAAGAGATGCTGATGGCAGCAAGCCGCAGCCTGGCCGCACAGTCTCCACTGGTGACCACGGAAAGAGGCGGACTGCTGCCGCCGGTAGATCAGATTGAAACGGTTTCACGCCAGATTGCCGTCGCCGTCGCCCGGGCCGCCATTGAACAAGGCGTGGCGCCGTCTTTAGATGATGAAACCCTGATGGCGCGCATTGAGAAGACCTGGTGGCAGGCAGACTATGCGCCGTACCGCCGTTCTGCGCTGTAGCGCTGGTCATGCCCTCACCGCAGGGTGAGGGCATTGCTGAGGGTTTAGTGCTGTACGCCTGAGCGGTCAGAAAATTCGCTGGCGGAGAGAATATCACCCCGTGTAGCCGCCTGTTTCTGGCGAGCATAACGGTCAGGTACACCTTCAGGTCGCGTTTTGAAGCGACGGTGCAGCCACATATATTGTTCAGGCGCCATGCGTACGGCCTGCTCAATTGCCTTGTTCATCTGCGTCGCCACGGCTTCTTTATCGCCGCCCTGCAACGCCTCACTGATATCTTCCAGAATAATCAGCTCGTAGCCGGTGCCATTCGCCCTGCGCCGCGGCACAAAGGGTATGACGGCAGGGTTAGCGCTTTTGACCAGCATATAGCTGCCCGCCGTCGTCGCGGCATCCGGCACCGCGAAGAACGGCACAAACACGCTGTTGGTTTTGCCATAGTCGTGGTCCGGGGCGTACCACAAAATTTCATTCTGCTTCAGCGAACGGATCATGCCCTTTAAATCATGGCGATCGAGCATGGTTTTGTTGGCGCGCAGGCGCCCGCGCGTCTGAAGCCAGTCCAGCAGGGCATTATTATTAGGACGATAAACCCCGATACCGGGGTTAAGCATGCCGAATATCCGCGCGCCCAGCTCAAGCGTCAGAAAATGCATTCCCACCAGCACCACGCCCTTTCCTTGCGCTCTGGCTTTCTCCATGTGCTCATAACCCGTTACGGTAAAGTATTTCCGCACTCGCCATGCAGGCCAGAACCACGCCATCCCGGTTTCGATTACCCCCATTCCTACCGATTCAAAATTACGCTGCAGCAATGACTCTCTCTCCGCCTTTTTCATCTCCGGGAAACAGAGCTCCAGGTTGCGGCGTGCAATCTCGACGCGGCGCGGAAGCAGGCGCATCGCCAGTCGACCCAGGCCATGACCGATTCTGAACAGAAGCGGATAAGGGAGCAGCATGATGAGCCACAGAGCCGCAATGCCGGCCCAGCTTAGCCAGTAACGGGGATGAAGAAAGGCGAATGAAAAACGGGGTAATTTTGTCATCAGAAAATTATCCTTTAACGTGTCTGTCCTTAATTGATTCTGTTGAAGATCTTTCCTAAGGATGAATAATATGCCAGTCAGAAACGTTAATTGTAGCGGATAAGACAAAACGCATTTTTATCGATTTTTGCGAAAAACGTGAAATCGAGCCGGGGAGGATTTATTCGCCCCCCGGCAGAAGATCTTACATCGAATACCCGGGCTTCTTAATAAGCTCCTCCAGCTTCGGTCCAATTTCGGTATCCCAGACCTGCGCCTTCCAGTCTTCAGGCGCGATCTGCTTCAACGCCACCGACACGGAACTGTCTTTACTGTTGAAATGGCGAATAATCACGTCGGCAATATCTGCCGCCAGTGCAGCTTTTTGTTCGTCGTTCAAATCACGGGGAAAACATTTGATATCTACGTGTGGCATGTGCAGGCTTCCGGTTGTGAATGAGGGTTCCACGTTATCAGATAATTTTGTTTGCCTTTAACACCTTGTGCAGTTCCGGTAGCTGACATACGGCGTCCGCAATCGCCGTGAATTTAGGGGCATTTTCGGCAAACCAGGCGTGACGGGGCCCCCAGGTGCGCGCCACCGCAATATACACATCGAGCAGCGTCAGCCGTTCCCCCAGCGCAAACGGGGTAGCCTTAAGCTGGCTTTCGAACCACAAATAGAGGGACTTCCGGTATTCGATGCAGTTTTTCTGCAGCTGTTCGGGCGCATCCGGCACCCAGCGTTCGGGATAGTCTGCATAGGTAAACGTGGGATAGACGTTGGCTACGAACCAGATGAGCAAACGCTGAAACTGCTGACGTTCAGCCTGCCCCACGGGCGGGGCGAGATCGGGACACCGGTCGAGCACCATCAGGGCAATCGCCGCCGTTTCGGTCATGATGGCACCATTTTCCAGCTCCAGCGTCGGCACCTGGCACAGCGGATTGAGCTTGTGCAGCAATTCACGCTGCGGACCGGGCTGGTCAAACCCGTCCACGTTGATAAATTGATAAGGGATATCAGCCAGGGTCAGCATCACCTCACTGATTGCCGAGCCCCAGCCGGGTACGCCATAAAGTTTAATCATGTTGCCCCCTCAGGAGTGAAAATCCTAAGTGTAGAGCACCATTAGTAGGTTATCCCAGGCGGATTGACCTCCGATTGCGTCACCGCTTCGCCCTGCTCGCCCCAGCGCGCCAGCACCTTCTGGTACTCTCCGCGCTCAATCGCACCGTTCAGCGCGGCCTGCAGGGCATAAACCAGTTGATTGCCTTTTTTGGTCGTGGTGGCGACATAAGCTTTCTTCGGCCCTAAACCGACCACGCGGGTTTTGCCGGTGAGCGCCGCTTTGTAAGCTGAAACCGACTGAGGGCCAAAGAACACATCCGCCCTGCCGGACTGGATATAGAGATTGCCCGAGGCATCGTCGTGGAGATAGACCGGCAGCGCTGGCGCCCGCCCCGCCTTTTTGTTCTCTTCGTTCCAGCCCAGCAGGATGCGCTCCTGATTGGTGCCAGAGCCAACAATCACCCTTTTTCCGGCCAGATCTGCCGCGCTTTTGATTGACTGAATCTCGCTGGTCGATTTCACCGAAAACGCCAGCGAATCGACGCGGTAGGTCGCAAAATCAAACTTCTCTTTACGCTGTTCGGTCACCGCAATGTTCACCAGCGCCACGTCGTAGCGCCCGGAAGCGATCCCCAGCGGCCAGTCTTCCCACGCCGTCGGCACCAGCTTCAGCTTCAGCCCCAGGCTGCCCGCCAGCAGGCGGGCGATATCCGGGTCGCTGCCAATCCGCGTGCGGTTATCGCTGGCCAGCAGCGCCAGCGGCGGGGAGTTCAGCATCGAGACGGCGACCGTCAGCGTACCCGGCTCAACGAATTTATAACCGGCGGGGATCTTCGCCACGGCCTGCCGATCCACCGTCACCGGCAGCGGCTGCTCGTTGGCTTTCAGATCGATGCTGGCGTGGCTCGCCGTCGTAAAAAGCAGTCCTGCCAGAAGTCCATATTTCATCTGCGCTCCTTACAGCACTTTTGACAGGAACTGGCGCGTTCGCGCGTGTGACGGACGGTTTAACACCTCGTCACTGCTGCCCTGCTCGACAATTTTTCCGTCGACCATAAACACCACCTGATCCGCCACTTCCCGGGCAAAGCCGATCTCGTGAGTGACCACCACCAGCGTAGTGCCGGAGCGGGCCAGTTTTTTGATAACATCCAGCACTTCCCCCACCAGCTCCGGATCCAGCGCCGAGGTGGGTTCATCAAACAGCATCACGCGTGGACGTAACGCCAGCGCGCGGGCAATGGCAATACGCTGCTGTTGCCCGCCGGAAAGATGCCGGGACCAGGCATCGGCTTTATCCCGCAGTCCGACCACATCCAGCAGGCTGTACGCTCTTTCCACCGCCTCTTTTTTGCTGAGCTTTTTATGCGCGATGGGCGCCTCAATCAGGTTTTCCAGCACCGTGAGGTGCGGAAAGAGGTTGAAGTTCTGAAAAACGTAGCCCACGTTGACGCGCTGCTTGAGGATCTCTTTCTCCTTCAGCTCGTAGAGCTTGTCGCCCTGACGACGGTAGCCAATGTAGTCACCGTCAATCTGAATAAAGCCTTCGTCGACGCGCTCCAGGTGGTTAATGGTGCGCAGCAGCGTCGATTTGCCCGACCCGGACGGCCCGAGAATGACCGTCACGGAACCGGGCGGGATCTCAAGCGAAACGTTGTCGAGCGCCTTATGGCGTCCAAAATACTTGCTGACGCCGGTAATCGAGATATGTCCTTCAGGAAAGGCTTGCATGGATAGGCTCCTGTGCTGTCGTGGTGGTGACGGAACGGGTACGACGAGCGGCACGGTTCTGATTAACCGCAGAGCGACGTTCGCTGCGGGCAAGCGCGCGTTCAACACCGTACTGGATAGCGGACAGGACGGTGGTGATCGCCAGGTACCACGCGGCACCGACCATCAGCAGCGGGATCACCTCCTGCGTGCGGTTGTAGATCATCTGGATGGTATAAAACAGCTCCGGCATCGCCAGGACGTACACCATCGCCGTGCCCTTGGCGAGGCTGATGATTTCATTGAAGCCCGACGGCAGAATAGTGCGCAGCGCCTGAGGCAAAATAATGCGGACCGTGCGGCGCCAGGCCGGCAGGCCGAGCGCGGCGGCGGCCTCATACTGCCCGTGATCGACCCCGAGGAATCCGCCGCGAACGATCTCGGCAGTATAGGCGCTCTGCACCAGGGTTAACCCCACCACGGCGGTAGAGAACTGCCCCAGCACGTTGATAGTTTCAAAGCTGCCCCAGGTGATGCCGGTGAACGGCACGCCGAGAGAGAGCGTGTCGTAGAGATAGGAAAAGTTGTACAGGATAATCAGTACGACGATCAGCGGCAGCGAGCGAAACAGCCAGATGTAGGCCCACGCCAGGCTGCTCAGCAGCCAGGAAGAAGAGAGTCTCGCCAGGGCCAGCATGCCGCCAAACACCACGCTCAGCGCGGTACCGATCAGCGTCAGCAGCAGGGTCTGCCCGACGCCTTCGAGGATCACCGGGTCGAAGAACCAGCGGGCGAACACCGCCCACTCCCAGCGCGGGTTAAAGGCGACTGACTGAATCACGACCGCCAGGACAAACAGCGCCACCGCGGCGCCGACGGCCCGCAGCGGATAACGCGCCGGGACCACCTTAATGGTTTCAACGTTGCTCATCGTCGTTCCTCATGCGGTTTTACTGAACGCTTCGCGTACCAGCGTTTTAGTGAATCGCAGCCGACCGTCAAACGGCGGCTGGCTGTACTCTTCCGGATCGCGGTTCAGATCGAACTGCGCCTGATAGCCCTGGCTGAGATAGAGCCTGACCGCTTCCGGCTGGCGAAAGCCGGTTGTCAGGTAGATCTGACTGTACCCTGCCAGCACCGCCCTGCGCTCAAGCTCCTGCACCACGCGCCCGGCAAGCCCCTGCTGACGCAGGGTTTTATCCGTCCAGATGCGTTTGATTTCTGCGGTGCGTTCGTCGAACGGTTTGTACGCGCCGGTGGCGATAATCTTCCCGTCGCGCTCCAGGACGATAAACAGCCCCTGCGGCGCTAAATACCACTCGGTGAGCTCCACTTCCGCGTCTTTAGAGAAGTAGTCCCCGTAGCGGGCCGCATATTCCCCGAACAGCCCCTCGATAATGGGCTGAAGCTCGGCATCTTCCGGTGAAACATCACGAAATCGTTCGCTCATCACGCCTCCTTAATCGCCCAGGCCTGCCGGGTTCACTTCTGACTGAGGAATGCGCTCAACCCCTTCACCCCAGCGGTTCAGCACTTTGTCGTAATCGCCGTTTTTGATGACGCCGTTCAGCGCGGTTTGCACCGGCTCAACCAGCCCGCTGCCTTTCTTCAGCGTGACCGCGATGTGCGCAGCCTTCGGCCAGCCGCCGTCGACGCTGCCCACCAGTTTGGTTTTTCCGTTCAGCGCCGCTTTCCATGCGCCAATCACGTTCGGACCAAAGTAGGCATCCGCGCGCCCGGACTGCAGCGCCAGGGTTTGGGCCGCATCGTCTTTGGTGTAGATCGGGGTAAAGGGCTTCAGTCCTTTCTTCAGATTTTCAGCATTCCATGCCAGCAGGATGGCCTCCTGATTGGTGCCGGAGCCGACGATAATCCGCAGCCCGGCGATGTCTTCCGCCTTCTGCAGCGACGTAATCGGGCTGGTGGATTTCACATAAAAGCCGAGGGAGTCCTTCCGGTAGGTGGCGAAATCAAACTTCTCTTTACGCTCTTTGGTAACGGTGATGTTGCTGATGGCCGCATCGTATTTCCCGGACGCCACGCCCAGGGGCCAGTCTTCCCAGGAGGTTGGCACCACGTTCAGCTCCAGCCCCAGGCTGTCGGCGACCAGACGGGCGACGTCAACCTCGCTTCCCAGCAGCGTTTTGTTGTCGTCGGAGAAAACCGTCAGCGGCGGTTGATTGAGGCCCGCCACCGCCACGGTAAATTTCCCCGGCACGGCAAAGCGATAGTCTTTCGGCAGCTGTGCCACCGCATCATTGTTTTTGGCGGTATTAATCGGCGTTTTATTGGCCTCAATGCTCACGCCGGTGCCGTTAATATTGACGTTCTCTGCCCAGACGGCAGGGGTAAAAGCCAGCGCGAGCGCCAGAACAAGCGATGATTTCTGCATAGCGGGGTTCTCTTTTATTGTTGTGTGTACTGGTTTTTCGGTTGGTCTAAGCCAAGGCTTTCGCGCAGCGTGGTGCCCGGGTAGTCGGAACGGAACAGGCCGCGGGCCTGCAGAACAGGTACTACCTGGTCAACAAAGCGCGGGAAGGTGTCCGGCGTGCCGCCCTGAATGATGAAGCCGTCTGCGGCATAGCCTTCGAACCAGGCCTGCAGACCATCGGCTACCTCTTCCGGCGTACCGGAAAAACGCGGACGCGGCGAAGCGGCTTCAAGGGCCACCTGACGCAGGGTTAAGTTGCGCTCTCGGGCATTACGCTTAATTTCATCGGTGGTGCTGCGGAAGCTGTTTTTGCCTAAGTCGCCGATATCCGGGAACGGCTCGTCGAGCGGATACTGGCTGAAATCGTGATGTTCAAAATAGCGTCCGAGGTAATTGAGGGCGTCGTTAATCGACACCAGCGCCGCCGTGGTCTGGTACTGATTTTCCACGTCATCGGCGTCTTTACCCACAATCACGCTGACGCCCTGGAAAATATGGAGATCCGAGGCGCGGCGACCGTTTGTTTCCAGCTGCTGTTTTACGTCCTGATAAAAGGCTTTTGCCTCGTCGAAGGTCTCGTGGTGGGTGAAAATGGCGTCGGCATGTTTCGCCGCCAGTTTTTTCCCGTCGTCCGACGCCCCGGCCTGAAAGACAATCGGGCGACCCTGCGGCGTGCGGCCAATATTCAGCGGACCGGCGACCTGGAAGAAGTCACCGTGGTGATCGAGCGTATGCAGTTTGGCCGGGTCAAAAAATTGACCGCTCTCTTTGTTGCGGATAAACGCGTCGCCTTCCCAGGAATCCCACAGCCCTTTCACCACGTCGAGATACTCATCCGCAATCCGGTAGCGCAGCGCGTGTTCGGGGTGTTTTTCTCGGGAAAAGTTCTTCGCCGACCCTTCCAGCGGCGAGGTCACCACGTTCCAGCCCGCACGGCCGTTACTGAGGTGATCGAGGCTGGCAAACTGGCGCGCCGTGGTGAAGGGCTCGCTGTAGGAGGTGGATAAGGTTCCCACCAGTCCCAGGCGCGAGGTGATGCTGGCCAGTGCGGAAAGCACGGTTAACGGTTCAAAACGATTCAGAAAATGAGGGATCGATTTCTCGTTAATATAGAGACCGTCGGCCACAAAGAGAAAATCGAGCTTACCTTCCTCGGCCTTTAACGCCGTCGCTTTCACGAAGTCGAAATTAATACTGGCGTCGGCGATCGCCGCAGGATGGCGCCACGCGGACATATTTCCGGATGCACCATGCAGAATGGTGCCCAGCCGCAGTTGTCGGGTTGCAGACATATTTACCTCTCCTGAATTAAACGTGTTGCAGGGCTTTTTCCGCAAGCTGTGCAAAATAGCGGGCAGCGGGCTCAATCAGCGCTTCATCCGGGTTGAAGGCCGGATGATGTAAACCATACGGGCTGTTGCTGCCAATGCTGACAAACGCGCCGGGAACTGACTGCAAATAGACCGCAAAATCTTCCCCGCCCATATGCAGTTCCGCGTGCCGGGTTTCATATCCGGCGTCACGCGCGACCGAGGTGGCAAAATCGGCCCAGCGCTCGTCATTCACCAGTGCGGTGGGCCCGGCATACCAGGTGATATCAATCTGCGCGCTGAAGGCGCTGGCAAACCCGGCGGCGATTTCACCCACGCGGGCTTTCACATTCTGCTGCACTTCCGTGCGATGGGTGCGCAGCGTGCCTTCCAGCTCGACGCTTTCCGGCAGCACGTTCCAGGTGTTACCGCCCGCGATGCGGGTCACGCTCAGCACCACCGAATCCAGCGTGTTGACGTTGCGGCTGGCGACGCTTTGCAGCGCCGTCACCAGCTGGCTTGCCAGCACAATGGCGTCGTTGCCTTCGTGAGGACGCGCGGCGTGCGCGCCTTTACCGGTAATGCGGATCACAAAGCGATCGACGTTGGCATAGAACGGCCCGCCGCGCGTGGCGAACTCACCGACCGGCAGGCCGGGCTCGTTGTGCATGCCGAAGATTGCGCTGACATCGCGCAGGGCACCGGCGCGCACCATGCTCTTCGCACCGCCAAAGTTCTCTTCGGCAGGCTGAAACAGGATCCGCACCCGGCCGTTTAGCGAGGCTTCCCGCTCTTTCAGCTTTAACGCGGCGCCGAGGATCACGCTGGTGTGGATATCGTGTCCGCAGGCGTGCATTACGCCTGCACGCTGCGAGCTGAACGGCACGCCGCTGCGCTCTTCTATCGGCAGGGCATCGATATCTGCCCGCAGCGCAACCAGCCTGCTGCCCGTCCCGATTTCCGCCACCAGCCCGGTCGACAGGTCGTAAGGCTGCGGGGCGATCCCGGCATTCGTCAGCCACTGGCGCAGGCGCGCGGTGGTTTCGACCTCCTGGCCGGACAGCTCCGGGTTCTGGTGCAGTTCGCGACGCCAGGCAATCAGCTGTTCGCCAAAGCTCATACGGTGACCTCCTTGTTAAGATGCGCCTCGGCAAGCAGGCGCAGCGACGCGACGCGCGTTGCTCCCTCCGCTACCGGCGTGTCGATGATAAATTCGTCAATGCCCCACTGCTGATGCAGCGCGTTGAGCTGTTCCAGAACCGAATCAGCGGTGCCCGCCAGCAGCGACTGCGCGCGACGTGCGATGCGCACCGGCTCGCTGCCCGCCTGCCGCGCAAACGCGTAGGCCTGCTCTTCGCTGGCCACGGTGACACGCTGTCCGTTTGCCAGCTCAACGCCCCACACTTCGACCTTCTGCGCCAGCGCGTCTGCTTCGGCCTGCGTTGGCGCGACGATCGCCTGTACCGCCACAATCACGTCCCGCGCGCTGTGCTTACGCCAGGTCGATACCACCTCGCGCAGCAGGTCCGGATCGCCGTTCAGGTGCGCGGCAAACACAAAGTTCCAGTCGAGCCTGGCGGCCAGCAGCGCGCTATCGATACTCGCGCCCAGCAGGAAACCCTCAGCAGGCGACGGCGGCAGCGGCGTGGCGCGGACGGCCTCTTCATTAGACTGATGCTCAGGACGGATCCAGCGATCGAGCTGGGCCAGCTGTTCTGCAAAGCTGCCCTTTTCCTGTTGATTCAGGCCCTGCTGCAGCGCGCGGGTTGAGAGCGGTAATCCGCCGGGAGCTTTCCCGACGCCGAGATCCACACGGCCGGGCGCCAGCGCGGCCAGCACGTTGAAATTCTCGGCGACTTTATAAGGGCTGTAGTGCTGGAGCATCACGCCGCCAGAGCCAACGCGAATGCGCGTGGTCTGCCCGAGGATCCAGGCAATCAGCAGCTCCGGCGAAGGGCTGGCAAGCTGTGGGGTGTTGTGGTGTTCGGCAATCCAGAAGCGGTGATAGCCCAGATTTTCTGCCTGCTGCGCCAGCGCCAGGCTACGCGCCAGCGCATCGGCAGCCGTTTCGTTTTCAGCGATGGGGCTTTTATCCAGAATGCTGATTCGCCATGACATGTTGCGTTCTCGTTTGACTTAACATGTCGACATTATTAAAGGCGCATTTCACCACTGAGAAACAATTAATTTACATTTAGTTTGCCGGAAATCAGATATATAAAACCATGCTAAGAATAAGACTTTAAGGAGGCGATCAGCGTTTCCACCTGCTCCCGACGGGTAATGCGGACGAAGCGAATATGGCTGTATTGCGGGTTTTGCAGATCGGCTTCATAGCGCGTGCGGTTATTACGCCAGGTTTTGATCGTCCAGATGATAATGGATTCTCTGCTGAAGAACGCGCGCCGGAAACTCTCTTTATTTCCCGTTCCGGGCCAAAGCTCGTGTTTATGCCAGGCCCGTTTTATTGCTCGGGTGACCGCCTGCCTGAGGGTGCGGGCAAACCCATAATCCACCCACACCACCACATCTACATTGCGCCATTTCACCGGTCGCGTACGGTTGTAGTTTCCGTCGAGCACCCAGTCTGGCGAAGCCTGTAGCGCCTGCTCCAGCTTTTCCTGAAACTCATCGTCCGGCGTGCCCTGCCAGTCAGCCTGCCAGTAGAGTCTGTCCATCTCGATACAGGGAATAGACAGCGCGGTCGCAATCTGCTTCGCCAGCGTACTTTTTCCGCTCCCGCTGGTTCCGATGACGTTAATTTTCACCTCAGCCTCACTGTGTTAACGAAAACTGACCAAATGATAGCGTTTTCATCCTGTTAACGAAACGCTATTTCAGCATGACAATTTTTCCACAGTGACGATCTCCCTCTTGCAGTTTGGGTTATGTCATTTATTTGCATCGCCATCCAAAAATGCCCCTGTAAATATTTTCATTTTTATTACATTCGACAACATTAACAGATTAAAAATAATGAAAGATGGGTATTTCGGGCAGTCAGAATTTCAGAGAGAATAAGTACAAGACAGTTATAAAAAATAATCACACTCATATTGCCGGAGCGTTTTCCGGATGTTTTTTATTCTTGCACATCATCATGGAGTTACTCATGAGGCGTAACACTCCCGTTACACAAAACGAGTATTTACTTAACGATGGTTCGACGTTAATGTCGACCACCGATACAAAAAGTCATATTACCTACGCTAATTCCGCTTTTATTGAAGCCAGCGGATATAAAGAAGAGCATCTTTTGGGCGAGCCGCATAACCTCATCCGCCATCCCGACATGCCTGCCGAAGCTTTTGGCGACATGTGGTTTACCCTGCAGCAAGGTGAGACCTGGACCGGGCTGGTGAAGAATCGTCGTAATAATGGCGATCACTACTGGGTGCGAGCAAACGTGACGCCGGTCTGGCAGGGCGGATCCCTGACGGGCTATATTTCCGTGCGAAATAAACCCACACGCGAGGAGATTGCGGCCAGTGAAAAACTCTATACAAAAGTGCGTAATAACGAATTAAAACATTACCGTTTTTATAAAGGATTGCTGGTTCGACGCGGTTTATTTTCATTTATCTCGCTCTTTAAATGTCTCAGCACCCGTAAACGAATCCATCTTGGTATTGCGACGACGGCGTTACTCTCCTGTCTGGCCGTGTATTTATTTCCTGATAAATTTGTGCAATCGGCAAGTCTGGTGCTGCTCTTTACTTCCCTCGGTTATTATCTTCATGCGCAGATCGCCAGTCCGTTAAAATCCATTGTGCAACAGATGCAGCGCGTGGTTTCAGGACGTAAAACGGACTATTACCATTTTGACAGGATCGATGAAATCGGGCTGATGATGCGCCTGGTGAATCAATCAGGTTTGAACCTGAATTCGCTGGTTGACGATGTCGGGGCGCAAATCAGCGGAATTAGCACCATCAGCCAGCAGGTTGCGAAAGAAGGTGCGGCGCTACAGACGCGCTCTGAAGAAACAGCAGACTTTCTGCAGCAAACCGCGTCGGCAGTAGAAGAGATTGCCAGCGCGGTGAAGCAGACGGCCGAAACCGCGAACGAGGCGATCCAGATGGCCGATCGCACCAGCGACAGCGCACACCGCGGTGAAGCGATGATGAAAGAGACCATCGGTATGATGCAGTCCGTGTCGCAGGATAACAGCCAGATCGTTGATATTAT
The DNA here is from genome assembly GCF_004006055.1 of Enterobacter sp. N18-03635. Lineage (NCBI taxonomy): Bacteria > Pseudomonadati > Pseudomonadota > Gammaproteobacteria > Enterobacterales > Enterobacteriaceae > Enterobacter > Enterobacter sp. N18-03635. The sequence goes on from NZ_CP034769.1 coordinate 2,383,449, forward strand.
CAGCGTTATCGATCGCATTGCCTTCCAGACCAACATTCTTGCGCTGAACGCTGCCGTTGAAGCGGCGCGTGCGGGTGAAGCCGGGCGCGGTTTTGCCGTGGTGGCGGCTGAGGTGCGCAATCTTGCGCAGCACTCCGCGACGGCGGCGAAAGAGATCAAAGCGCTGATCGAGAAAAACGTCGCCAGCGTCAACGCTGGCGTGGAGAAAGTGGAACAGACCGAAACGCAGCTTACGGTTATGATCGACAACGTGCTGCGGGTCTCCTCCCTGATTAAGGAGATCGGCCACGCCACGCAGGAGCAAACCCAGGCGCTGACGCTCATCAACGCATCCATCTCCCACATCGGCGCAATGACCCACAACAATACGGGCATGGTGGATAACGTCACTCACGCCGCGAATCACCTGACGGAGCGCACGACGCGCCTTAAGCAGGCGATTGCCGTTTTTGGCGGTTAGCCGTTCGGGGTCTGTGAAGCCTGAGATTATTTTTGTGCGTTATCGCAGATCCGTCACCCGCCTGTTACCGTTTCATGTTAACGGCGGGTGCTCTGAGGTAACCCCAATTTATACCATCTGGTAATAATTAAGATATTCTGATGATTAAATAATCAACCTCGCGATTGTTTTGACTAAAAACTCATCACGATTCAGCGTGTTGTGATCCCCGTCTGCTCTGACCACACGATTTCCTTCGACGTGCATCACTTTCGGCACGGTTATATTTTGCGTCGCTTATGAATTGCAGGTAGGATGCCTCGCCATGTTTCGCCTTATCCATACGCAGAATGACTGGGAAGGCGACATGTGTTTGCGCAGAAGCAATCGTTTGTATTGCGCTCTGCCAGGCAGGACTATCACGATAATGGTTCAGACAGGCAAACAGGTAACTCAATGAAAACAAGCAATAAAAGCGCAGCCGATCATCACGCTGCTAAACGTCGCTGGTTGAACTCCCACGAAGAGGGCTACCACAAAGCGATGGGCAACCGTCAGGTTCAAATGATCGCCATCGGCGGCGCTATCGGAACGGGTCTGTTTTTAGGTGCTGGTGCACGCCTGCAGATGGCTGGCCCGGCTCTCGCCCTGGTCTATCTGGTGTGCGGGATCTTCTCTTTCTTCATTCTACGCGCGCTGGGCGAGCTGGTACTGCATCGCCCTTCCAGCGGCAGCTTCGTCTCTTATGCCCGTGAATTCCTCGGTGAAAAAGCCGCTTACGTTGCGGGCTGGATGTACTTCGTCAACTGGGCAATGACCGGTATCGTCGATATCACCGCCGTAGCGCTGTATATGCACTACTGGGGCGCGTTTGGCGATGTGCCGCAGTGGGTCTTTGCGCTTGGCGCGCTGGCGATTGTCGGCACCATGAACATGATCGGCGTGAAGTGGTTCGCGGAGATGGAGTTCTGGTTTGCGCTGGTAAAAGTACTGGCCATCGTGGTGTTCCTGGTCGTGGGTACCGTCTTCCTGGGCAGCGGCAAGCCGCTGGACGGCAATGCCACCGGCTTCCACCTGATAACCGATAACGGTGGATTCTTCCCGCACGGTCTGCTGCCTGCGCTGGTGCTGGTTCAGGGCGTCGTGTTCGCCTTCGCCTCCATCGAACTGGTGGGTACCGCAGCAGGTGAATGTAAAGACCCGCAGACCATGGTGCCAAAAGCCATTAATAGCGTGATCTGGCGTATCGGTCTGTTCTACGTCGGTTCCGTGGTGCTGCTGGTTCTGCTGCTTCCGTGGACTGCCTATCAGGCGGGTCAGAGTCCGTTCGTGACCTTCTTCTCTAAGCTGGGCGTGCCTTACGTTGGCAGCATCATGAACATCGTGGTCCTGACCGCAGCGCTCTCCAGCCTGAACTCCGGTCTTTACTCTACCGGCCGTATCCTGCGCTCCATGTCCATGGGCGGTTCTGCGCCAAAGTTCATGTCGAAGATGAGCAAGCAGCACGTGCCGTATGCCGGTATTCTGGCGACGCTGGTAGTGTACGTATTCGGCGTGTTCCTGAACTATCTGGTGCCGTCTCAGGTATTCGAAATCGTTCTGAACGTGGCGGCACTGGGGATTATCGCGTCCTGGGGCTTTATCGTGGTCTGCCAGATGCGTCTGCGTAAAGCGATTAAAGAAGGCAAAGCCGCTGACGTCAGCTTTAAGCTGCCTGGCGCGCCGGTGACCTCCTGGCTCACCCTGCTCTTCCTGTTCAGCGTGCTGGTGCTGATGGCGTTCGACTACCCGAACGGCACCTACACCATCGCGACCATTCCGCTGCTGGCCGTGCTGCTTATTGCGGGCTGGTTCGGCGTGCGTAAACGCGTTCATGAAATTCACAGCACCGCGCCGGTTCATCCTGATGATGAAAAACACGACGCGCCGCTGGTGGAAGAAACCTCGCGTTAAGCATCCGGTAAGCATTAAAAAGGGAAGGCAAATGCCTTCCTTTTTTTATCTTACAGCGCGATACGAATCACGTCGTCAGGCTGGGTAGCTTCCTGCTGGCGAGTCGATTTTTGCTTCACCGTCACGTACAGGGTTTTGCCATCCGCAGAGAGCGCCAGGCTGTTCGGGTAGACCGGCGTGTCGAACGTTTTAGTCACCTTATACGTTTTCGCATCTATCACGCTCACCTTGCCGGCTTCACGGTGCGTCACATAGGCTTCATTGCGGGCCGGGTTAAACAGGACCGCCAGGGATTCCGGCGCGGCGATTTTCGCGATCACGCTGCCGTCTTTCAGGCTCACCACCAGCACTTCCGGCTGTTTTGAATCAGTCAGGAACGCACGCTGACCGGCTGTGTCGAGGCTCAGGTTCAGATAGAAGTGCTCTTTCCCGTCATCCTGCACTTTTTTACGGCTCAGGATTTTGTTCGTGGCCGTATCAATGGTTAACAGCTCGCCGTCCGCATTCGTGGTGTAAAGACGTTTAGCCTGCCCATCCAGCGCAAGGCCGGTGCTGTAAGTACCGGTCCTGGCAATGGTCTCTTTTAGCTTCAGCGTGGCGCCATCCACCACCCAAATCACGCTCTCTTTACCGACACCTGTGATGTAAATGGTGTTGCTCGCGTCGTCCGCCACCAGCTGGCGCGGCTGCAGCGGTTTGACGGTTTCGCTGCGTTGACGACCGTCCAGCACCAGCCGCCCTTTTACGTCACCCGTTTTAGCATCAATCGCGGTTACCGCGCCGTTGATCGTATTGCCGAACCACAGCGTTTGGGTCGCATTGTCAATGGTGGCACCAAAGGGCTTGAGATCGCTATGGATCGCCTGCGTCACGTCCAGCGTGACCGGATCAAGACGGTAGACAACTCCGCCCTTATCGGTTTTACGGCTTTGCGAGGTCGCCACCCACAGCGCATTCTCCTGCTGGCTGACCGCCATTTCATACGCCCCTTTGCCCACCGCTTTACGCAGCACCTCTTCGGCGGCATGCACCTGGAACGTCCCGGCAAGCAGTAAAGTGGCAGACAGCAGTGACAGGCTCAGACGCGGTGAGCACAGATGACGTAAAGACATAACAATTCCTTTTCTGAAAAGTGGGGTTTGGGCTGACATCACTTCCGGCAGACAACGTCATGGCATTGCCTTTTGATAATGAGAATAGTAATCATTAATCAGTTGAATGTGGAGTTTTTCTTTCCCGCTTCGCCTTCCATTAACGCAATGTGCGGTTATAGTTTTCAAAACTTTTACAAAACCTTTAACATATATGGACATGTTCCATTTGGTTCGTTTATACACCACAACCGGTTTTATTCATGAAAATCATTTCTGCCCGTAAGGCTTCTCTCCCGCTGCTGCTGGTTCCTGTTATTTTTGCGCCGCTCACCGCCGTGAGCGCAGAGGAACAGACCATGATCGTCAGCGCCACGCCGCAAACCGTATCGGAGCTCGATACTCCGGCCGCGGTCAGCGTCGTCAATGGCGACGATCTGCGCCAGGCCACGCCCCGCATTAACCTGTCTGAATCCCTTGGCAGCGTACCCGGGCTGCAAATTCAGAACCGTCAAAACTACGCCCAGGATCTCCAGCTTTCGATGCGCGGATTTGGTGCCCGCTCAACGTTTGGCGTGCGCGGTATCCGTATGTATGTCGACGGTATCCCTGCCACCATGCCGGACGGTCAGGGCCAGACCTCCAACATCGATCTTTCCAGCGTGGAGAGCGTTGAAGTGCTGCGCGGCCCCTTCTCAGCCCTGTACGGCAACGCCTCCGGCGGCGTGATTAACATCAACACCCAGACCGGTAAGCAGCCGCCGACCATTGAAGCCAGCAGCTATTACGGCAGCTACGGTACCTGGCGCTACGGCATGAAAGCCACCGGCGCGATGGGTGATGGCACCCACGCGGGCGATGTGGATTACACAGTTTCCACCACCCGTTTCACCACCAAAGGCTACCGCGACCACAGCGGCGCGCGGAAAAACCTCGCTAACGCCAAACTGGGCGTGCGCATTGACGACGTCAGCAAGCTGACGCTGATTTTCAACAGCGTGGACATGAAGGCCAACGATCCGGGCGGGCTGAGCTATCAGGAGTGGCAGAACAATCCGCGTCAGTCTCCGCGCGGCGACCAGTACAACACCCGCAAGACCATCAAGCAGACCCAGGCCGGTCTGCGCTACGATCGCCAGCTCAGCACTCAGGACGACCTGAGCGTGATGATGTACGCCGGCGAGCGTGAAATGACGCAGTACCAGTCGATTCCGTATCAGCCGCAGCTAAAAGCCTCCCATTCCGGCGGGGTGATTGATATGCAGCGCCACTATCAGGGCGTGGATACCCGCTGGACGCACCGCGGCGAGCTGCTGGTACCGGTGACTTTTACCACCGGTCTGAACTACGAAAACCTGAGTGAAGATCGTCGCGGATACGAGAACTTCGCGATGAGCAACGGCGTGCCGGACTACGGGGTCAAAGGCGATAAACGTCGCGACGAACGTAACCTGATGTGGAACGTTGACCCTTACCTGCAAACGAGCTGGCAGCTGACGCAGAAACTCTCTGTTGATGCGGGGGTGCGCTACAGTTCGGTCTGGTTTGATTCCAACGATCATTACGTTACGCCGGGCAACGGCGATGACAGCGGTGACGCGAGCTATCACAAATGGCTTCCGGCCGGTTCCATGAAGTATGCGGTGACGGACGCATGGAACCTCTACGCTGCCGCAGGGCGTGGATTCGAAACGCCAACTATCAACGAACTCTCCTATCGCGCCGATAACCAGGGAGGCCTCAACATTGGGCTGCAGCCGTCCACCAACAATACGTATGAAGTGGGCAGCAAAACCCGAATCGGCAACGGCCTGCTGACGGCGGCGCTGTTCCGCACCGATACGGATGACGAGATCGTGGTGGACTCCAGTTCAGGCGGCCGCACAACCTATAAAAATGCCGGGAAAACCCGTCGTCAGGGTGTGGAAGTTTCCCTCGATCAGCAGTTTGCTGAGAGCTGGAAGCTGAAGATGGCGTGGACGTATCTGGATGCCACCTACAGGACTAACGTCTGCAGCGACGCTGACTGTAACGGTAACCGGATGCCGGGTATTGCCCGCAATATGGGGTTCGCCTCGTTTGGCTGGCAGCCGGAGGAAGGCTGGTACGCGGGCACGGACGTGCGTTACATGAGCGATATCATGGCCGACGACGAGAATACGGCGAAAGCGCCGTCGTATACGGTGGTCGGGCTGAACACAGGGTACAAATTCAACTACGGCAGCTGGGGCATGGACGTCTTTGGCCGCGTCGATAACCTGTTCGATAAAGAGTACGCGGGCTCGGTTATTGTCAACGAGTCTAACGGTCGTTATTACGAGCCTGCACCTGGCCGTAACTACGGGGTCGGGCTGTCGGTCTCTTATCGCTTCGAGTAAGCTAAAAGAAAAGTTTATTTGATTAATGAAATAACGCTCCTGATGGCAATAAACCATCAGGAGTTATTCACCGGATAAATAATTAGGTGCGAAATATAGTCGCCCTGCTAAATAATCTCTTAGTTAAAATATTGTCGCTGTAAAAGCAAATTCGCTTCATCAATCACCTTATCAATCGCCTTCTGGCAGGCAACAACATCTCTTCTCTCAAGGGCGGAAAGGAGTTCGTCATAGTGATATGTCGAGGCTTTGATATCGTTAAGCTCCTGATGCAGATAGTTCATACAGGGCCCGATGCGCACCCAGAGCTGCTCAATTAATGCATTAAGCGTAGGCATTTCCGCATACTGATACAGCGTAAACCGGAAGACGCGATTCGCATGCAACGCCTGCTGGACGTTCCCGTTGCGCATGGCCTCATGGAAGGCCTCCGACAATTTGCGCAACGCCTCCAGTTTGCTATCAGACATATTCCGACAGGCTGCGGCAACCGCCATTGGCTCAAGCTGTTTTCTTATGGCGTTAATCTCGTTATAGCGCTCCAGCGTAACCTCCGGAACCAGAAATGCCTGCGCGGGCGTAGCGTGTAATGCCCCTGATGACACCAGGCGCAAAAGCGCCTCGCGAACAGGGGTAATACTGGTTCCTAATTTATCGGCAATTTCTTTCGTAATCAGTCGTGCCCCAGGTTTGAGTGAGCCTGTAATTAACGCTCCTTTCAAACTGAGTTCAACTTGCATAGTAAGACTGACCCTTTGGGCTTTTTCTAAGTGATCCAAATCAAGCATGTGGAATTCCTGTAGCTAAAACTTAATGCTATTTTTAAACGCCAGTTTTAATAAAACGGCGCTGGTCCGATATATCCTGTATCGTCATGCCTGGTGGTGGGAAGTACGTAAAAACAGCAAAAAAAGCAAATTTTGTTTTTTTATCGTTTTCGGGCTCATCCGGGATGATGGCGCGAAAAACTATGTCCAGTAATTAAAGACAATATATCGTATCTTCACAAATAAATATGGCGGGAAACCCCGCCATATTGCTGTTTATTTATTGTCACTCGCGACGCGAATCACGACTTTGCCGAAGTTTCGTCCTTCCAGCAGGCCAATCAGCGCCTCGGGGGCGTTCTCCAGCCCGTCCGTTACCTGTTCGCGATAGTGGATTTTCCCCTCCTGCACCCAGCGCCCCATCTCTTCCTGGAACTCCTTAATGCGGTGCCCGTAATCCTGTCCGATGATAAAGCCCTGCATACGAATGCGTTTCTTCAGGATGGTCGCCATCAGGAGCGGCAGGCGGTCCGGCCCGTCAGGCAAGCCCGTCGCGTTGTAGCCGCTTACCAGACCGCATACCGGCACGCGCGCGGAGGTATTGAGTAACGGCAGCACGGCGTCAAATACTTTTCCGCCAACGTTTTCATAATAAACATCAATTCCTTTCGGGCAGGCTTGCTTCAGCTGGTCGGCAAAATCGGCCGCGTGATGATCCAGACACAGGTCAAACCCGAGAACCTCAACGGCATGGCGGCATTTCTCTGCGCCACCGGCCACACCAATCACCCGACAACCCTTGATTTTGCCGATCTGCCCGACGGTCGCGCCAACCGGACCGGTTGCCGCAGCCACCACCAGCGTTTCACCGGCTTTCGGTTGCCCGATATCCAGCAGCCCCATATAGGCGGTAAAGCCCGGCATACCCAGTATCCCCAGCGACCAGGAAGGATGAGACGGATTTTCGCCCAGCATCACAAGGCCGCTGCCGTCCGAGAGTTCATACTCCTGCCAGCCGCTGTAGCCCAGCACCCATTCACCCGGTTTGAAATCGGGATGATTTGACTGCTCAACCCGGCTGACCGTTCCCCCCACCATCACCGCACCCAGCTCAACCGGCGGTGAATAGGATGGCGCATCGCTCATGCGCCCCCGCATGTACGGGTCCAGCGACAGCCAGACGGTACGAAGCAAAAGCTGCCCCTCAACAGGGGCTGGAACAGGCTGCGTTTCCAGACGAAAATTTTCCGCCACCGGCGCGCCCTGAGGACGAGAGGCCAGCACCCAGCGGCGATTTTGCGAAACAGGTTGATTCATCAGGATCTCCTTCTGGTACAAATGTTATTACAGCCTGGCTCACGATCGGCGTTATCGCATTAGCATTACGAGCCGGACTGGTTAAGCCGTACAACCAGATAGATGCAGGTTTCATTCGTTTCGTTGATGAACCGGCAGTCATTTGGCGGCCCCAGTTCGAGACAGTCGCCGGCGTGCATTTCGTGGCGAGTGTCGCCCTCCTGAAACACCAGCTCACCGGACTGCAGCCAGATAAGCTGACGCGCCAGCGCGTAAGAAGAGGCAGGCATCGGAACATCGCTGCCCGCAGGCAATTCAACCTGAACAAGGTCGATGGGCAGATCGGTGCGGGGAGAAACATGACGGCGCAGGTAGTGCGTCTGCGGATCGCGCCAGACGGGCTGGTTTGCAAGGCGCAGCAGCTTGCCTTCCTGCATCTCGGCCCGGGCAATCAGCGTGGACATGCTGATGCCAAACGCGCCTGACAGGCGGGCAAGCAAGGTGGCCGTCGGGCTACTGTCCCCACGTTCAATCTTGTGGATCATGGCGCGGGAGACGCCTGCCCGGTCGGCCAGCTCGCTCAGGGACCATCCGCGAGACTCACGCTCCAGGCGAATTCTTGCGCTAATCCGTTGATTCATCGTGTCTGTTATGGTGTTCATGACGTCATACTATAGTGAATGAAGAGCATTTCAATGGGCTTTTGATAACAAAAAAATATGGCTTATGCCGTAGCGTTCGAGCTATACGATTGTGTAATATCGTGGCCACAACGTAATACTATAGTGAACAATACACAGAGGTTTAATCATGATCGTTCGTCATGCCTGCAAAGAAGACTGCGCTGCGATAGGAGAGATTTACAACCACGCGGTGCTGCATACTGCCGCGATCTGGAACGATAAAACCGTCGATACCGATAACCGAATCGCCTGGTTTGAGGCACGCACTCTCGCGGGTTACCCGGTTCTGGTAAGCGAAGAAGACGGCGTGATTACCGGCTACGCCTCTTTCGGCGACTGGCGCGCCTTCGACGGTTTTCGTCATACGGTTGAGCACTCGGTCTACGTCCACCCGGAACATCAGGGAAAAGGCATTGGCCGCACGCTGATGATCGCGCTGATAAACGAGGCCCGCGCCATCGGTAAACACGTGATGGTGGCCGGGATTGAAGCGCAAAACCATGCCTCGATTCACCTCCACGAAACGCTCGGCTTTGTCACCACGGGGCAGATGCCGCAGGTGGGAACCAAGTTTGGCCGCTGGCTGGACTTAACCTTTATGCAGCTGCAGCTGGACGAGCGCAGCGAACCGGACGCAATCCCATGAATCAGTCGCTGACGCTGGCGTTTCTGGTGGCGGCGGGAATTGGTCTGGTGGTGCAAAACACCTTGATGGTGCGTATCACCCAGTCCTCCTCCACCATTCTCATCGCGATGCTGCTGAACTCCCTGGTCGGCATTGTGCTGTTTGTTAGCATTCTGCTGCTGAAACAGGGCCTCGCCGGGTTCAGCGAGCTGGCCGCAACGGTTCGCTGGTGGACGCTTATCCCGGGGCTGCTGGGGTCGTTTTTCGTGTTTGCCAGCATCAGCGGATATCAGAACGTTGGCGCGGCGACGACCATCGCCGTGCTGGTAGCAAGCCAGCTGATTGGCGGGCTGGTGATGGACGTGCTGAGGAGCAATGGCATTCCGCTGCGCGCCCTGATTGGCCCGGTGTGCGGCGCGGTGATGCTGGTGGTCGGGGCATGGCTGGTGGCGCGACGCCAGTTTTGATCGCTAAAGTATGGTGCCGCCTTTCGTCAGCTGTTCCTCACGCGCTTCCATCTCCTCTTTATGCTGCTTACCGTGGTGCGAAATCGCGGTGCGCAGACGCTGCTGCTGGGTATAGCGATCTTCACGACTGAGCTCAGCATCATCGCTTAATTCAATCAGCAGCTCGTTCATGTGGGTAATCACGCTCTCTTCGATGGCGGCATCGACGCGGGCGATAACTTCATTTAAATGTGACATTGTCACTCCTTGTTATGTGCCCGGTAAGCACAGCGCCACCGGGCAAACGATCAGTTCAGCTTTGCCTTAGAGAAATCGCTGCCCATCAGGCTCACGCTGTATCCGGTCACGTTGCTGCGGGTCGCATAGAACGTTTTCCCGTTTGCCAGCGCGATCCACGGCGCCTGCTGGTAGAAGATCTCCTGCGCCTGGCCGTAGAGTTTCGCGCGCTCGGCCGGGCTGCTGGTCAGCTTCGCTTTTTGCACCAGATCATCATAACCCTTATCGCACCAGCGCGCGGCGTTGGATCCGGTTTTAATGCTGTTGCAGCCCAGCAGCACGTCGGCAAAGTTGTCCGGGTCGCCGTTATCGGACATCCAGCCAAACAGCGCGGAGTCATGTTCGCCTTTACGCATTCCGGAGAGATATTCGCCCCACTCGTAGGAGACAATTTTGGCTTTAACGCCGACTTTCGCCCAGTCGCTCTGGATCATCTCCGCGATACGACGCGAGTTCGGGTTATACGGACGCTGAACCGGCATTGACCACAGCGTGACTTCCGCGCCCTTCTCCAGACCCGCCTGCTTCAGCAGGGCTTTCGCTTTTTCAGGATCGTAGCTGTAGTCCTTCAGGTCTTTATTGAAGCCCAGCATATTTGGCGGGATCGGCGATTTTGCCACCGTGCCCGATCCCATAAAGACCGCATTAACGATGGCCTTCTTGTCGGTCGCGTAGTTAAGCGCCTGACGCACCAGCACGTTATCGAACGGTTTTTTCTCTGTGTTGAACGCCAGATAGCCGACGTTCAGCGCATCGACCGAGTGCAGCGTCAGGTCTTTGTTGTTCTTAATGGCATCAAACTGAACCGGGGATGGCGCAGGAATAATCTGGCACTCGTTGGTCTGCAGCTTCGCCAGGCGGGTTTCCACGTTTGGCGTAATGGAGAAGATGAGATGCTTCGTCGGCACTTCGCCTTCCCAGTAGTTCGGGTTTGCGACGTAGCGGATCAGCGAATCCACTTTGTACTGCTGCAGCACGTAAGGCCCGGTACCAATCGGCCAGGTGTCCACGTTCTCAGGCGTGCCCTTTTTCAGCATCGCGTCGGCGTATTCGGCGGAGAGAATGGAGGCGAAATCCATCCCCCAGTCGGCCAGAAACGCGGCGTTGGGTTCGCTGAGGGTGAACTGAACGTGATAATCGTCGACCTTTTTAACGTCCTGGATCAGCTTATCGAGACCCACATCGTTAAAGTATTCGTAGTTGCCCTGCGACACGTTGTGGTACGGGTGTTTAGGGTCTTTCTGACGCATGACCGAGAAAATAACGTCATCGGCGTTAAAGTCGCGCGTCGGTTTGAAGTATTTATTGCTGTTGAACTTCACCCCTTTGCGCAGGGCAAAGGTATAAGTCTTGCCGTCCGGCGAGATCGTCCAGGACTCTGCCAGCGACGGCACCGGGGTGTTTTTCACCGGGTCGAAATTGATCAGGCGGTTGTACAGTACCTGAGAACTCGCCACAAAAGACGGGCCAGAGCTGGCGATTTGCGGGTTGAAGGACTCGGGGGACGCTTCAGAACAGTAAATAAGGGTGTCGTTGTTTGCCGCCCATGCGGCACCGGCTGGTAACAGCGCGCTCAGCGCAAGGGCGAGCAGTGTTTTCCCTGTAGACATGGTTATAACCCTGACAGTTTTATTATATAGGACAGTAATAACAGCACAGGCGTTTTGACCTGGCAAATAACGAAACACTATCAGGTTATTCTAAAGCCGCGTTTTTTGCTGTTTTAACCGCCAGCGCCCAAAAAGATGATTTGCCTTAAGTGCCATTATTCGTCAAGCACAACCGTCACTTTCTATGCCGCAAGAAATCGGCCCTTTTAGCGTCTCTTCCCCCGTTTGGTTGCTTCCTCATTTCGTTAAAGTAACGGTGTGAAGAAGTATATGGGATCAAATCGTGGCAAAAACTCTTTTACGCAGCGGTAACCTGGATGACTTTCAGGCCGTTGGCGGCGGCGGACAAGCCGTTTTTGAATCAGCGTTACAAATCCGGGAAGCGCTCCGGTTGCGCAAACAACAGGCCATCGTCGACTGTCTGGCGATCCCTCAGGTCAACGACAGCGGTGACCGCGTGGACTGGTATTCCCCCGTTGAAGGGAGCGTAACCAGCTGGAAAGCGGCCGATGAAGATGACCGTTATCGCGCCCTGCGCTATCTGGAAAACACGCTCGCCAGCGTTGAGTCGTTAAGCAAGAAATGCCTCCAGTCCCCCAAAACCGCGCAGCAGCTTTTTGGCTCTCTGCTGTCAAAGGCGTTTCAGTTCCCGGGTGAAAACTTCCTCTTCCTGGTGGACGGAAAGCCTGTCATCAGCTTCTGGGGGTTTGTAAACCTGAACGAAAATGCGCGCGACGATGTTCTCGACTGCCTGCGAGAATCGCTGGTCCCTGAGCCTGCCCCCGTTGTGATTGAAGATCCTGAGCCCGAGCCTGAGCCAGAACCGGTTGTAGCCTTTGAACACGCCGACGAGCCGCTGATCGCCCCTTCCACTGTGGTGCGCATCACGCCGGAAGATTTGTATGAGCCAAAGCCAGCCCCGGTGGTTGCGCAACCCGCTCAGGAACCTGCTCTGCCGATCGTCGCGAAAAAACGTCGTGTTCCCCTGTGGACGCTGCCGGTTGCCGTCGCGATCGTTGCCGCCATTGCCGCACCGCTGCTGTGGCCAAAACAGTCGCCTTCCGCTGAGCCCGCACCGGTGCCCGCACCAGAACCCGTCGAGATTGCGCCAAAGCCGATCAAAGCGGTTGAGCCGCTGGCGATGAAACTGCCGCTGCATCAGGCAGAGGTCCTGGCAAACAAAGAAAAAGAGCCTGCTCCGACGCCTGCGCCACAGCCTGCCCCGGTGGTGATTGTCGCCATCCCGAAAGATGCCATGGTGATGGAAGCGAATCAGGTGAAAGCGGGATCGACGCGTTTCCTGAACGGTACCTGGCGTGCGGTTCTCGACGTGAAAGATCCGGTCACCGGCAAACCGCCGTCAATGCGCTATCAGATCCAGAACAATAAAGGCTTCGCCCGGGTTGTCCATGGCGACAACGTCGTCTGCCGCGCGGAGGTCTTCTCCGGGCTGCACAGCAACGGCGAGCTGATGATTAAAAGTCGCGGTACTGCCCGCTGCACCGACGGTTCCCGCTACCCGATGCCGGAAGTTGCCTGTAAAGCAGGCGCCAGCGATATCGCAGAATGTCGCGCCCGTTATGATGCCAATACCGTCGTTCCACTGACGTTCAAGAAAGCAGGTGCCTGATCCTATGCTGGTAAATCTTTGCGACTATAAACAAAGCGTCACGCTTATTGCCAACAGCGGCGTGCAGTTCCTTGATTTCGGTCTGACGCCGCAGGACACCGCCAGCAACGGGCGCTTCGTACGTAAAACCGCGAACGGCCCGCTTTTGCGACTCGATTTCGACCTGGTTAACGGGCGCTATACCCTGCCGGGAACGAACGGCGGGCAGCCTGAAGTGGTTAAGCCGGAAACCACCATCCCGCTGCATCAGTCCCTGGCGGTGCTGGACGGCGTCTGGCTTCCGGTTCCGTTCCTGCGCTTCAACCCGCCGCGAACCTTCGTTGAGGGGCCGGATAACTGGGCGCGCGTTCAGGTGCGCAGGCTGGATACACCCGACACTGCAGGCAATACGCACCGCGTCACTCTCGCCCTTGACAGCCAGATTGCTGAACACGCCACCTCCGCCCTTTCCCCGGTTGAAAACGATATTCTGAACGGGACCCGTTTCGCGCTGGCCTGGCGAGACAAGGAGGTTGAAAGCTTCCTCGACCAGACGTGGATTGACGGCTGGCTGCGCGAGGCGTTTACCCAGTATGCCGACGGCGTCGAAAACCGCTCAGAACGCGATCTCCAGCAGGCGATGCGCGGTTTTGAATATCAGGCCCACTGGCTCAACCTGATGACCATGCTCGGTGAACAGCTCACCGTGCCGGAAGTGAAATTTGTAACCCATACGCTCAGCACGCCTGCCATTCCGGTCGATCTGATCCTCGACGTGGGCAATACCCACACCTGTGGCGTCATTATTGAAGACCACGGCGATGCCAACGATGGCCTGCGCCAGACCGCCGAGCTGCAGGTTCGCTCGCTAAGCGAGCCGCAGTTCCTGAATGCGCCGCTGTTCACCAGCCGTCTCGAGTTTTCGGAAGCGCGTTTTGGCAAGCAGCACTTCTCGGTCGAAAGCGGTCGCGAAGATGCCTTTGTCTGGCCGTCCATTGTTCGCGTGGGTGATGAAGCCCGCAAGCTGGCGATGCAGCGTCTGGGGACCGAAGGCAACAGCGGCATCTCGAGCCCGCGTCGCTACCTGTGGGATGAAACGCCGGTCGTGCAGGACTGGCGCTTTAGCCAGATGAACAGCAAGACCCAGCGTGAACCGCTTGCCACCGCGTTTCCGCTGATGAACCTGATGAACGATGACGGCGAGCCGCTCTTCACGCTGCCGCAGGACGAGCGGCTGCCGGTCTTCTCGCCGCAGTACAGCCGCAGTACGCTGATGACCCACATGCTGTGCGAGCTGCTGGCGCAGGCGCTGGGGCAGATCAACAGCGTCGCCACGCGCTTACGTCTGGGATTCCCGGCGTCGCCGCGCCAGCTGCGCACGCTGATCCTGACGCTGCCCTCCGCCATGCCAAAGCAGGAGCGCGAGATCTTCCGTCGCCGCATGTTTGAAGCCATCGCCATCGTCTGGAAAGCGATGGGATGGCACCCGCAGGATGAGGATTTTGTCACCCGCAAACAGCAGGAAAAAAGCGTGGTGCCGGTACCTGAAATCCAGATGGAGTGGGATGAAGCCAGCTGCGGTCAGCTGGTCTGGCTGTATAACGAAGCCATCTCCCGCTTTGGCGGCCAGACCGAAGCCTTCTTCGCCTCTCTTGCTCGTCCGGACCGTGAACCTGAGCCGGGTAGCCAGCCGGGCCGCGCGCTGCGCGTCGCGTCCATCGACATCGGCGGCGGCACAACGGATATGGCGATCACCCATTATCAGCTGGACGACGGTTCCGGCAATAACGTCAAAATCACCCCTCAGCTGCTGTTCCGTGAAGGATTTAAGGTCGCGGGCGACGATACGCTTCTGGACGTGATTCAGCGCTACGTGTTGCCCGCGCTGCAAACGCAGCTGCAGAAATCCGGTATTGCTGATGCCTCGCTGCTGATGGCCTCGCTGTTCGGCGACTCCGGGCGTATTGATACCCAGGCCGTACTCCGCCAGCAGACGGCGCTGCAGCTCTTTATGCCGATTGGCCATGCCATTCTTGCCGCGTGGGAATCGAGCGACGTTGACGATCCGCTGGCCGGTCTGCATGCCACCTTTGGCGATCTCCTGCCGCAGAAGCCGACGCGCAACGTGATGAACTATCTGCAGCAGGCGATCGATCATGCCCTGCCTGCGGGCTCTGACGCTTTCGACCTGTTCGCCGTGCCGCTGCACGTCAGCTTCCGCGAAATGCAGGATGCGATGCTGGCCGGGCAGTTTACGCTGGCCTCCCCGCTGCACGCGGTGTGTGAGGCGATTTCACATTACAGCTGCGATATTCTGCTGATCACCGGACGCCCCGGCTGCCTGCCCGGCGTGCAGGCGCTCATTCGACATCTGCAGCCGGTGCCGGTCAACCGCATCGTCTGGCTGGATAAATACCAGGTGCACGAGTGGTATCCGTTCAGCCAGCAGGGGCGCATTGGCAACCCGAAATCGACAGCCGCCGTCGGGGCCATGCTCTGCAGCCTGGCGCTTGACCTGCGCCTGCCGCGCTTTAACTTTAAAGCCGCGGACATAGGCGCGTATTCCACCGTGCGCTATCTGGGCGTGCTGGATAACACCGTCAATACCCTGCGCGAGGAAAACGTCTGGTACCAGGATATCGATCTGGATAAACCCGGCGCGAAGCTTGACGCGCGTCTGCACTTCCCGCTGCGCGGTAACGTGACTCTCGGCTTCCGCCAGCTGGCGAACGCGCGCTGGCCCGCCACGCCGCTCTACACGCTCAGCATCAACTCGGCTGAACTGGCGAAAGCCATTGCCGGTGACGGCGTGCTTAACGTGCGGCTCAGGCTCTGCGGCGGCAGCAAGCAGGAGGGGCCGGAGGCCTTCGAGCTGAGCGATGCCTGGCTGCAGGACGGCACGCCTGTTGCGTCTGACGCATTAACCTTCAAACTGAATACTTTGGCCGATCGCCGACACAGCGGTAGCCACTACTGGATCGACAGCGGGAGCGTATACCTGAAATGACAGCGACGACGACCACCACTCAGGCCTTAATTGGGTGGATTAATGAGACGCGCCTGAACGCCCCTGTGCTGGATAACGATGCCGACGCCCTGCTTGCCCGCATCAACGCGGCGCAGGCGCGGGAGCAGGCCATTGAACGCGCCATGACCCGCCAGAGCAGCGTTGGGCTTTACGGCCATTCGCAGAGCGCGAAAGCGCACCTGCTGTTGTCTCTTTGCGGCAGCGGTAATGGACGCCTGAACGTGACGCCGGGCCAGCGCACCTTTGACTATTTTTCGCATATCAATCCGGGACATGCCCTGACCAACATGGCCGTCCGCTTTACCCGTGAAAACACGGAGGTGGCGGATGAGGCGTTCCCGCTGCGTCTGAGTCTTGTCACCGAGGCCGAGCTGGTACAGCTGTTTATTGCCCGTACGACCCTCCATCCACAGATGCGCGCAGTGGATAAAGCGGTCATTGAGACACGTCTGGAGAAGTGGCGCGGGCTGCGCCAGCCGCAGAGCGTGCCCGGCATCACGGCTCAGGAAGTGGGGACGATTGCCCGCTTCTGGCAAAGCACGGTTCCCGCCGCTAAGCAGCAAATTGATGATGCCCTGTGGCATGAGTTTGCCCAACTGGTACCTTCTCTCGATCTCAGCACGCGAGCCAGCGTCTGGTCGCTGCTCTGGGGCGAGCAGCAGGAGTTGACCCAGCAGTGGTTAAAACTGGCCCATGTGCTGCACCAGACCAGCCATGCCGGCGATCTTGCTGCCCCGCTTAGCCTGCTGGTGGACAGCTTTGGGCTGCCGGGTGAAGGGTTCCTGACGCACGACGGCGCGTTAGACCTTCAGGACGCGCAGGAGACGCTGCTTCATCCGCTGAATAGCGGTGAAATGCTTAACGCCATCAGCATCCCGGTCGACGTGCTGGCATTCCTGACCCGCGAGCTGGTGCTGCCGGTTGAGAACGGGGCTCTGGATAACGTCGATATTATTGATATTCCGGTTTTTGAAGATAACCGTGCCGATCCGCTACGCCAGGCAAAATCCCAGTGGCTTCTTGAACATTACCGTCAACAGCTTCAGCCGGATGTGCTGGTGATTTGCAACGCGACGGCACAGCACGAACAGACGGCCAAAAAAGCAAAAGTGTTAATGAACTGGGTGAAGGAGACGCAGCCTGCTGTAGAATCTGCCCTGCCGGGGCTGGTGTGGGCGATCACCCCGCATGACGCCCGCTTTACTACCCGGCAGAATCTCGATGAAGCCGTACAGCATCTGCTCGGAAAGCCGGGTTTACGCTGGGGCACGCTGCAGGCGCTGGACAGCCACAGCATGCAGCGCGTCATCGAATGGCTGTCCCAGGCCACGTTACCCGCGCAGCGACAGAAACGTCTCGGCACGCTGAAAAACGCGCTGCGTCAGGAGCTGTCGGCGCTGATGCAAAGCTATCTGGCCCCGCTGGTTGAGGAACCGGGGACAAGACGCGCTCAGGCGGAAAACATGGTGCGCATGCTGCAAAGCAGCGCCGCCCGCCACGGCGAACTGCTTGAAGGCCTGCTGCCGCCTCTGAAAGCCTTTGAAACGCTGCTCGCCGTTCAGCAGCCTCGCGAGGAGCAGGTTAACGGGCTATTTACGGATACCATTGACCTGTTTGCCGAGAACGCCCAGGAAAGCACTGGCCTGTTCCAGACAAAAGACAAAGCGCGTCTCGCGCACCGAGTCTGGATAAATCATCTGCGCCAGTGGAGCCGCAACGAGGCGACCGCCGCCCGTCTTGGGCTGGATCCTGAGGTGTTACAGCAAATCGCGGATGTGCTGGTCGTCACCAGCTACCGGCTGGATCTGCCTCAACAGCTTCAGCGCATTGTCGAAGCGGATAAAAGTAGCGCGGCACAGCTGCATGCCGTGATGGGCAATTTCGTTGGCTGGCTGGGTTACGACCAGACGCCCGTGGCAACACGTCCGGCAAGCCGCATCCGCAAGGGCCAGGCCATCTTCGTCACGCCGGTGGTCAGCAGCGCCGAGCCTCGTTTGACGCGCCTGGGAGAACAGCCTGTACATGCGGCCACCGCGTACGTGTACGACTGGCTGGTCGCACTCTATAGCCGCGCGATAGAGAACATTGATTACCAGCACCCGCATGATGTTCAGCCTGACGCACGTCAGGCACTACGGGATTTAATAAAGTAGCCGCCCTTCTTGCCGGGTGGCGCTGCGCTTACCCGGCCTACATTTCGCAACGATGATAAATCGCACAATAATCACATCGTCATACATTCGGCTAAGGCCCGCGCCAGCGCAGAGGGGTTTTCCCACGACATCGAGTGCCCCGCCGCAGGGATAATTTTTACCTCAACGCCCTTTTGCTTCAGATTATCCACATCGTCATCCGGCAGAGAGAGCTCGCCAAAAATCGACGTTACCGGGCAAGGGAGTGACAGGAACAGCGCTTCCCACTCGGGCTCAACGCCCGCCACCAGGCTCGATGCGCCCCGCCAGACGGCATACGGCGCATTACTCTGCAGGCACCCGGCCCACGCCGTTTTTTCTGCGCTAAGCATGGCGTCATAACCCTGCTCCAGAAACTGTTGCTCGGTTTGCGCTGCAATAGACCGGCTGAACATGCCCCCACCCGCGTGGAAATTGGGCTCTGACACCATCAGTCCCTTCACGCGCGACCCCAGCAGCCCCGCCGTTTCGATAGCGATACTGCCGCCCATGCTGTGGCCGTATAACCAGAAGGAATCCAGCTCAAGATGGTCAATCAGTTCCGCGACAACGTGCGCCTGGTCAGTGGTTTTATAGCTGTAGTGCTCAGGCTTATCGCTGTAGCCGCAGCCGGGCAAGTCGATGAGAATCGCTCTGCGCGCGCCAAACAGCGGGTCATGTACGACGCGGGGATATTCGTAGGAAGAGGCGCAGCCCAGCCCGTGAATAAACACCACGGGATCGCCGGTGCCGGGCAGGTCATGCCAGCGCACGGTGCAACCGGCCTGCTGCGAGTAAAAACTGTTCATAAGCACTCCTTTTTATGATGCACTGTGTATTTATACAGTCACCACATCAGGAATGCTATGTTCATCTTTTAAAACTGGAAGCGTGCTTCAGAAAAGCGAGACCAGCAGCGCAACGGGAAAGCTCATTGGCCAGGTTGACCCCACCAGAAAAGCGCTGAGCAGGCGGATACGTTTGCGGTCTTTAGAGAGGAACCAGGTGATTAATGCGCAGATGGAAGCCATGATTGCGTAAAAAACCAACATCTTTTGATACAAAGTCATTCTGTATACCAGAGCCGAAAAAATAACCGCACGCAATATGCGTCATATGTTGACACAGATCAAGTTTTTTCGTTACAGAATAACCACTTAAAAATTATGGCTAATAACAATTGAGTATCTTTCGTAACACGTGTGGCGGGCAAGGAGAACGCCTGGCCGCGCATGCGGCCAGGCTGGGAGGATTAGTGTTTTATCATGACATGCCGCACGACCGTATAATCCTCAAGCCCGTAGACCGACATATCCTTCCCGTAGCCCGATAGTTTCATGCCGCCGTGCGGCATTTCGCTCACCAGCATAAAATGGGTATTCACCCAAGTGCAGCCATACTGCAGGCGCGCGCTCAGGCGATGGGCGCGGCCAACGTCTTTGGTCCAGACCGAAGACGCCAGGCCGTATTGCGAGTCGTTTGCCCAGGCCAGCACCTGTGCCTCATCATCAAATTCGGTGACGCTCACCACCGGGCCAAACACCTCGCGCTGCACAATGGCATCTTCCTGTTTGGCCCCCGCCAGCAGGGTTGGCTGGAAGTAGTAGCCCGCCCCCTCTTTTTTGCTGCCCCCGGTCACGACGGTGATGTGGCTCAGGGCTTTGGCCTCATCCACCGCTTTGCACACGCGGGATAAATGTGCCGCCGAACTCAGCGGCCCCAGCTCGGTTGATTCGTCCTCGGGTGCGCCCATTTTCAGGCTCGCAACCGCGGCACCCAGTTTTTCCACCAGCGCGGCGTAAATGCCCTTTTGCGCGTAGATACGACAGGCGGCGGTACAGTCCTGCCCGGCGTTGTAGAAGCCAAACGTCCTCACCCCTTCGACGACCGCATCCAGGTCGGCATCATCAAACACGATCACCGGCGCTTTACCGCCCAGCTCCATGTGGGTGCGTTTAATGGAGGACGCCGTATGGCCGATGATATGTTCCCCGGTAGCAATTGAACCGGTCAGCGAGACCATACGGACTTTTTCATGTCCGGTAAGCGGATCGCCGACCGTTTTGCCCCGACCAAACAGCACGTTAAGAACGCCCGCCGGGAAGATATCTTTTGCCAGCTCTGCCAGCTTAAGCGCGGTCAGGGGCGTAATCTCAGAGGGCTTAATCACCACGCAGTTCCCTGCCGCCAGCGCGGGTGCCAGTTTCCAGGCTGCCATCATCAGCGGGTAGTTCCACGGTGCAATAGAGGCAACCACGCCCACCGGGTCGCGGCGGATCATCGACGTATGGCCGTCAAGGTACTCTCCGGCGGCCAGCCCGTTAAGGCAGCGGGCGGCCCCGGCAAAGAAACGGAAAACGTCAACCACCGCCGGAATTTCATCACCCAGAGCGCAGTGCAGCGGCTTACCGCAGTTGAGGGATTCGAGCCGGGCAAACTCCTCGCCGTGGGCTTCAATCGCATCCGCCAGCTTCAGCAGGCTCTCGGCGCGGGTTTTCGGCGTCGTTTGTCCCCACGCCACAAAAGCACGGTCGGCCGCCTGAACCGCCGCGTCGACCTGGGCCGCTGACGCCTCAGCAATCTCCAGCAGCACCTCTCCGGTGGCCGGGTTATAAACCGGCTGTTTCTCACCCTCTCCGGCAACCAGTTCACCGTTTATCAGCAGATGTTTTTGCATAGCATTTTCCTGTTGAATTCACTGTTATTTCCCGCTGCCGGCAATGTTTTCGCCGTCGCGGGTTAGCCACCAGGCTCCCAGAATGGGGATAGTTGTCACCAGCATCACCAGCAGAGCCACGACGTTGGTGACCGGCACGTCGCGCGGACGCCCGAGCTGGTTGAGCAACCACAGCGGTAACGTGCGCTCGTGTCCCGCCGTAAATGTTGTGACGATTATCTCGTCAAACGACAGGGCAAACGCCAGCATTCCCCCGGCCAGCAGCGCTGAACCCAGATTGGGCAGCACCACATATCGGAAGGTTTGCCATCCGTCGGCCCCGAGATCCATCGACGCTTCGACCAGACTCCAGGAGGTGCGCCTGAACCGGGCAATTACGTTGTTAAACACCACCACCACGCAAAAGGTGGCGTGTCCCACCACGATGGTGAAAAAACCCGGCTCAAGGTCGATCGTTTTGAAGGCCGTCAGCAGCGCCAGGCCGGTGATGATCCCCGGTAACGCAATCGGTAACAGCAGCAGCAGAGAGATCGCATTCTTGCCAAAAAACTCGCTTCGCCACAGCGCCGCTGCAGCAAGCGTGCCAAGCACAAGGGCAATGGCGGTGGAAAGCGCGGCAATTTGAAGTGACAACGTCACGGATTCGATAATATCGCCGCGCCCCGCCGCCACGCTAAACCACTTCAGCGTTAGCCCCTGAGGCGGAAAGCTGAAAGCGGCGTCTTCGGTGTTGAAGGCGTAGGTCGCGATAATCAGCAGCGGGAAGTGCAGGAAGATGACGCCTCCCCACGCTGCCACTTTCAGGAACAGCGGTGCGCGTTCAGAGTGCATCGAATGCCCCCAGACGTTTCACGAACGCCAGATAAAGAGAAATCAGCACGATGGGTACCAGCGTGAACGCGGCGGCCATCGGCATATTGCCGATAGCGCCCTGCTGGGAGTAGACCATGTTACCGATGAAATAGCCCGGCGGGCCGACCAGCTGAGGAACGATGAAGTCCCCCAGCGTCAGGGAGAACGTGAAAATTGATCCCGCCGCAATGCCCGGAATGGCCAGCGGCAGAACGACGTAGCGAAAGGTCTGGCGCGGGCGCGCGCCGAGGTCGGCCGAGGCCTGCAGCAGCGAGGCCGGCAGGCGTTCCAGCGCCGCCTGGACAGGCAGGATCATAAACGGCAGCCAGATGTAAACGAAGACCAAAAACCGTCCCAGCCCCGAGGTGGACAAGGTGTTGCCGCCAATCGCCGGGAGCGTCAGGAGTGAGGTCAGAATCGGCTCCAGCCCGAGATGGTTGAGAAACCATTGCGCCACGCCGTCCTTCGCCAGCAGCAGCGTCCAGGCGTAGGCTTTGACGATGTAGCTCGCCCACATCGGCAGCATGACAGCGATATAGAAAAACGCTTTCCACTTGCCGCGGGTGTATCGCGCCATGTACCAGGCCATCGGGAATGCGAGGATGGCGCTGGCAATCGTCACCGCAATCGCCATCGTTAAGGTTCGCAGGATGATGTCATAGTTTGCCGGATTGAAGAGCGCCTGAATATTCGCCAGGGTCAGGTCCGGCGTGACCGCCATGGTGAAATCGTCAAAGGTGTAAAACCCTTGCCACAGCAGGGTCAGAAGCGATCCTAAATAGATGATGCCAAACCACATGAGCGGCGCGAGCAGAAGCAGGAACAGGCCGAGCGACGGTTTTCGCCAGAACAGCGCCTTCATGCGGCTGAAGCGGCCGTGCGAGGCGGGAGGATGCGCGACACTCATAGACATTTCACCTCTCCTCGTGCAGGCGAATCATCGCCTCGCGTGACCACGACGCCATCACCGCCTGCCCCGGCGCAATGCCGCTCAGCGGCGAGGTTTCACTGAGATTGGCCTGGCTCACCAGCAGTTTGGCGCCATCGGCAAGCTTCAGCTCCAGCCGCGTGGCCGCCCCCTGGTACTGAACGGCCTGCACGATGCCCTGAACCTGAACGTCTCCGCCCTCGTTAAGACGGATATGTTCCGGACGCAGGGAATAGCTGCCTTCCATGCCGCAAATTTTGTGCGCTAGTCCTGCATCAAAGACGTTGGAAGTGCCCACAAAACTCGCGACAAACGGCGTGCGCGGACGCATGTAGAGATCGCGCGGGGTATCCACCTGCTCGATCCGCCCGTTATTAAACACCGCCACCCGGTCTGACATTGAAAGGGCTTCACCCTGATCGTGGGTGACAAAAATGAAGGTAATACCGAGTTCCTGCTGAAGTTTCTTCAGCTCGAACTGCATTTGTTCACGCAGTTTGAGATCGAGCGCACCTAAGGGCTCATCCAGCAGCAGGACGCGCGGCTCATTGACCAGCGCGCGGGCGATGGCGACACGCTGCCGCTGGCCGCCGGAAAGTTGCGAAGGTTTGCGGGCAACGGCAAAGCTCAGGCCCACTTTTTCGAGGGCATCACGGGCCTGCGCATGGCGTTTTTTCTTGTCGATGCCTTTGACCATCAGCCCGTAGGCGACATTGTCGAGGATCGACATATGCGGGAACAGCGCGTAATCCTGAAAGACGGTGTTCACATCCCGCTCCCAGGGAGGCAGTTCGCTCGCCTCTTTGCCGAAGATAGAAATCGTGCCGCCTGACAGCTGTTCAAAACCGGCTATCAGGCGCAGGCAGGTGGTTTTGCCGGAGCCCGAAGGCCCCAGCATGGAGAAAAACTCTCCGTCACGAATCGCAATGGTGACCCCATCCACCGCCCGTACGTCGCCGTACAGACGGGAAACATTGTTAAACTCTACCGCGTACGTCATGTTCTGCTCCCGGGCAATTAACGACCGCCCATGATGGCGATGTAATCCTGCGTCCAGCGGCTGTAAGGCACAAATTTGCCGCCTTCTGCGATGGGGGTTTTCCAGAACATGATTTTGTCGAACTCGTTATATCCGTTTGTTTCACAGCCTTTATAGCCCAGCAGCGTGCTGGCTTTACACCCTTCCGGTACCACGGGCAGGGAGCCAAACCATGCTGCCAGATCGCCCTGAACTTTCGGCGTCAGCGACCAGTTCATCCACTTGTAGGCGCACATCGGGTGTTTTGCCTGAGCGTGCAGCATGGTGGTATCCGCCCAGCCGGTCACCCCCTCTTTCGGAAAGACGGTTGCAATAGGCTGGTTCTCGGCCTTCAGGGCATTCGCCTGATACGGCCAGGCGCTGGAGGCCACGACGCCTTCGTTTTTGAAGTCGCTCATCTGGACGGTGGTGTCGTGCCAGTAGCGGTGAATCAGAGCATGCTGGTCGCGAAGCACCTTAAGCACGGCGGCATACTGTGCTTCGGTGAGCTGGTACGGGTCTTTAATACCCAGCTGCGGCTGCGTGGCCTTGACGAACAGCGCGGCATCCGCGATGTAAATCGGGCCGTCATACGCCTGCACGCGTCCCTGATTGGTTTTCCCGTCCGGCAGATCCTGTTTGGTAAAGACCACGCTCCAGCTGTCCGGCGGCGTCGGGAAGGTTTTGGTGTTGTACATCAGCAGGTTTGGCCCCCACTGGTACGGCGTGCCGTAGACTTTCCCGCCGACGTTAAACCATTCCCCTTTCACAATCCGTTCGTCGAGGGTTTTCCAGTTGGGGATAAGATCGGGGTTAATCGGCTGGACGCGTTTGCCCATGATCAGGCGCAGGGAAGCGTCACCTGATGCGGTGACCAGGTCATATCCCCCTTTCGCCATCAGGCTGACCATTTCATCCGACGTGGCCGCCGTTTTGACGTTCACCGCACACCCGGTCTCTTTTTCAAACTGGGCGACCCAGTCGTAGTTTTTGTCCGTCTGTCCGCGTTCGATGTATCCCGGCCAGGCGATAATATCCAGTCGACCTTCCCCGTCGCCGATGACCTTTGGTGGTTCTGCGGCTTGCGCTGTCATGATAGTCATGCCGAGCGCGCACAGGCTGCTGCGGGCAAATTTTTTGCTCATAAGGGTTACTCCTGTCGCAATGAAATTTAGCGGCAGCCGTGCCGTAAAAATATCTCCCTTATTAAACGTAGACCGTGCGAATGCGCCGCACCGTTCGGCTTAAGGAAATTTCATCAAGGTGTGACCGAGGGCGCATTCCCCGTTAACTGGATTATAGACAAGGAGTTAGCCGCGAGAGACGGTATGCAGATTTCCTATGACAGGTCACCGCGAAATATTCGCAGCGCCGTCATCAGGATAAGAATTGATTATTTAAATAACGGAGAAAAGTTTATTCCAGCATCGTGCTAATTAATTTTCCTAACTGAATGACCGCCTGCTCTTCCCGCTCTCCCCAGGCCCACGACGTATTAAAACGGAAGAACGGCGTCCATGCGTCAGAAGTGGAAAACATCTTTCCGGGGGCAATGCTGATGTGGTGCGTTAAGGCTTTTTCGCTCAGCAGCCCCGCGTCCAGATGCGCCGGAAGCTCCAGCCATAAAAAGTAGCCGCTGTCGTTATGATGGATTTTGACGCCGGCAGGCATATGGCGCAAAAGGGACTGCCAGGCCTGCTGCTTTCGCTCGGCGAGCGTACGCCGCAGGCGGCGCAGATGGGCGTCGTAGCGTTTCGTCGCCAGGTAATCAACCAGCGCCAGCTGCACAGGTGAGCTTGTGGAGAGCGTGCTCATCAGCTGCAGCTGCTGAATACGTCGCGCGTGTTTTCCTGCCGCAACCCAGCCGATGCGAAAACCGGCCACCAGACATTTTGAAAAGGACGAGCAGTGCAGCGTCATATCCTGACGATCCCATGCTTTCGCCGGAAGCGGTTTTTCGCGCCCAAAATAGAGCTCGCTGTAGACGTCGTCTTCAATCAGAGGAACGTTGTGCTGCGTTAACAGGGCGACAAGCTGCGCTTTTTTTTCCGCGCTCAGCGTGAAGCCAAGCGGGTTTTGACTGTTGGTCATTATCCAGCAGGCTTTAACTGGATACTCCTTCAGCGCCTGCTCAAGGGCATTCAGGTCAATCCCTTCACGGACGTCCGTCGCAATCGACAACGCTTTAAGCTTCAGGCGTTCCAGGGCCTGCAGAGCGCCGTAAAAACAGGGGTTTTCGACTATCACCCAGTCGCCCGGCTCGGTCACCGCCTGCAGGCTGAGATTGAGCGCTTCAAGGGCGCCTGCGGTGATCACGATCTCTTCCGGGGAGATGTTCATGCCCTGCTGCGCGTAGCGGCGGGCAATGGCGTGGCGGAGATCGACGTTACCCGGCGGCAGGTTCTCAATCACGCTCATCGCCGTCGCGGTTTTGCTGACGTTCGCCAGCGATCGGTTGAGCTGCTGCAGCGGGAAAAGCCGTGGGTCGGGAAAAGCGGAGGCAAAAGGGACAACGGACGGGTCGCGGCTGGCCTGTAAGACGTCGAAGATGTAGGTGTTAATATCCACTACTTCGTCACGCATCACCTGGGCAGGCGGAGCAGGCTGATGTGCGGTCGGGCGCGAGGCAACGTAATAGCCCGACTGCGGTCTGGCGACAATGCGCCCCTGACTTTCCAGCATCTGATACGCGTGGCCAACGGTCATAAAACTCATGCCGCTGCTCGCCACCTGCTCTCGCAGAGAAGGCAGCTTATCGCCCGGCAGCCATACGCCGAGCTCTATCTGCGAGATAATTTGTTGCGCCAGACGCTGGTATTTTTTCATCAGATTCTCCTTGTGGCTGACAGTGTATATCAGCAGGAGAAAAAGAGAAGATTTAGCTAACTGTTATAGTTCGGGAAACGAATTACTTACGGTACTCGGTAACGTGGCTTTGCGCCTGACGCGCAGCGGCCAGGTGATCGAGCGTTATCATCGACGATTTGCAAAAAATGCATTTCGCGCCGAGTGGGTTTTTCTCAGACACATCAAAGACTGAGGTACGGTACTGCGAGCCATGACAGCATGGGCAGCGGAAATGAATATAAGAAGTCATAGGATTCTCCTGTAAACGTAAAAACGTAAATTACTAATGGGCCGATTGGGCATAATGGTTTTAAACAAAACGAATCGGAATGTAGATAAAGACCCAAGAGAGGCTGCGGAGAGGCACAACGTGATGAGAACTGCTTTATAAAACTACGTCAGATATTTATTTGGACTCAAAACCAGAAGACCATTAACGCACGGCGTTGACGACAAAGCAAGCTGTTTTATGCGTAAAATTCATAAAAACAGTGTTTTTATCCCTCATCCGAGAAGTATATCAGATGGCTAAAGCATGAGAATTATGCCAACTGTTATGGTTAAAAATCACTTTTCTGAGTCTGATAGTCAGATCTTCGCCTCTATACCATAACAGCACACCGTTTGACATTGAGGCTGTGCATGTTTGGTTTAGATGCGTTTCACCTTGCACGGATACAGTTTGCCTTTACCGTATCCTTTCACATTATTTTCCCGGCCATTACCATCGGTCTTGCAAGCTATCTTGCCGTGCTCGAAGGGCTGTGGCTGAAAACAAAAAATCCGGTCTGGCGCTCGCTGTACCATTTCTGGTCGAAGATATTTGCCGTCAACTTTGGCATGGGCGTGGTGTCCGGGCTGGTGATGGCCTACCAGTTTGGCACCAACTGGAGCGGCTTTTCGCAGTTTGCGGGCAGTATTACCGGCCCGCTTCTGACCTATGAAGTGCTTACCGCCTTCTTCCTCGAAGCCGGGTTCCTCGGCGTAATGCTGTTCGGCTGGAACAAGGTCGGACCGGGTCTGCACTTCTTCTCCACCTGCATGGTGGCGCTGGGGACCATTATCTCTACCTTCTGGATCCTCTCTTCAAACAGCTGGATGCAGACCCCGCAGGGCTATGAGATCGTCAACGGTCAGGTGGTGCCGGTGGACTGGTTCGCGGTGGTGTTTAACCCCTCCTTCCCTTACCGCCTGCTGCATATGTCGATAGCCGCGTTCCTGAGCAGCGCCCTGTTTGTGGGCGCATCCGCGGCATGGCATCTGCTGCGCGGGAATAATACCCCCGCCATCCGGGCGATGTTTTCGATGGCGCTGTGGATGACGCTGATTGTCGCCCCCATCCAGGCCATGGTTGGCGATATGCACGGGTTGAACACCTTAAAGCACCAGCCCGCCAAGATAGCCGCGATTGAAGGACACTGGGAAAATCCGCCGGGTGAGCCTACCCCGCTGCTGCTGTTTGGCTGGCCGGATATGGAGCAGGAGCGCACCCGCTTTGGGCTGGAGATCCCGGCGCTGGGGAGTCTCATCCTGACGCACAGCCTGGATAAACAGGTTCCGGCGCTGAAAGAGTTTCCAAAGGAAGACCGCCCGAATTCCACCATCGTCTTCTGGTCGTTCCGCATTATGGCGGGTCTGGGCATGCTGATGCTGCTTCTTGGGGTAACGGCACTCTGGCTGCGATATAAAAAGCGCGTTTATTCGTCGCGCCCTTTCCTGTGGTTTGCGCTGTTGATGGGGCCATCGGGGCTGATTGCCATTCTGGCCGGGTGGATCACCACCGAAGTGGGCCGCCAGCCTTGGGTGGTCTATGGGCTCCAGCGAACGAAGGATGCGGTTTCTGCCCATGGTGATTTGCACATGAGCGTGAGCCTGCTGGCCTTCTTCGTCGTCTATACCTCGGTATTCGGCGTGGGTTACAGCTATATGGTGCGCCTCATCCGAAAAGGCCCGCAGCCGCATGAATCTTTCGCCACCGAGTCCGACGGACGTCCGGCGCGCCCGCTTTCTGCCGTCACAACTGAACATAAGGAGCAGCCATAATGGGTATCGATCTTTCCATTATCTGGTTTGTGATCATCGTTTTCGCCACGCTGATGTATATCGTCATGGACGGTTTTGATCTGGGGATTGGCATTCTGTTCCCGGCAACGCAGAACGCCGACGATCGCGACGTAATGGTCAACAGCGTCGCGCCGGTCTGGGACGGAAATGAAACCTGGCTGGTGCTTGGCGGCGCTGCGCTGTTTGGCGCATTCCCACTTGCCTACGCGGTGATCGTGGATGCCCTCACCATTCCACTGACGTTAATGCTGATCGGACTTATTTTCCGCGGGGTGGCATTTGAATTTCGTTTTAAGGCCACCCCGGCGCACCGTCCTTTCTGGGATAAGGCGTTCATAGGTGGTTCCATTCTGGCGACGTTTACCCAGGGCGTGACGGTAGGCGCCGTCATTAACGGCTTTACCGTCACCGGCCGGGCCTATACCGGCGGCCCCTTTGACTGGTTTACCGCGTTTAACCTGTTTTGCGGCGCCGGGCTGGTGGTGGCCTATGCGCTGTTAGGCTCGACCTGGCTGGTGATGAAAAGCGAAAACGCGCTGCAGCAGCGGATGCGCGAGGTATCGAAAACGCTGTTAATCGTGCTGCTGGCGTTTATTGCCGCCATTAGCCTCTGGACGCCGCTGGCACAACCGGCCATCGCCGCGCGCTGGTTTACGCTGCCGAATCTGTTTTATCTGCTGCCGGTTCCTGCTCTGGTGGTGATTTTTAGCCTGTACCAGTGGCGCTGCCTGAATAATCCCGCCAGCCATAGCCGTCCGTTTATTCTGACACTGGGGCTGGTATTCCTCGGCTTTAGCGGGCTTGGGATCAGCATCTGGCCGCATATTATTCCACCGTCGATCACCCTTTGGCAGGCCGCCGCACCGACGCAAAGCCAGGGCTTTATGCTGGTCGGCGCGCTGTTGATCATTCCCGTTATTCTGGTCTACACCTTCTGGAGTTACTACGTATTTCGCGGCAAAGTTCAGCATGGGGAGGGTTATCACTGATGCAACAACCGGTCTGGAAAAGATTACTGTGGCTGGCCATTATCTGGGGCGGCAGCGTACTGGCACTGGCTGCTGTCAGCATGCTCTTCCGTATGCTAATGACGGCTGCAGGGTTTAAATCGCATTAACATCATTCCGGGCAACCGCTGCGTTGCCCTGTTCCCCCGCACTTTCAGATAAACCCCATTAACGCATGGCAGCGTATCGTTACACTGGAAAAAGATTCACAGTGTTTATAGTTTGAGAAGAAAAATGAAAAAGCTCATCGCGTTAAGTGTTATCAGTCTTGTTCTTACCGGCTGCGTTAATCCGGGTAAAGCCTCCGTTCAGCCGGAGCAACTTCAGAATCACCGCTTCGTGCTGGAAAACGTGAACGGTAAGGCCGTGAAGACCGCGACAACGCCACCTGAGCTCAGTTTTAGCGCGCTGCCTGATATCAGCCTGGTGAATAACATCAGCGTTTCCGGCCAGATGTGTAACCGCTTCAACGGACAGGGGAAATTGTCCGAAGGCGAGCTTAAGGTTAAAACGCTGGCCATGACGCGCAAGCTCTGTACTGAACCGCAGCTGAATGAGCTGGATCAGGCCATCGGCGACATGCTGCGCAAAGGGGCGCAGGTCGACCTGACTGAGGACCAGTTAACGCTGGCGACAGCCGATAAAACGCTGATGTTTAAGCGTGTAGAATAATCAGTAGTTACCGCAGCTTCCAACGGCAAGCGACTGTTCGCTACAGCGTTTGCCGTTTGGCAAGGCGCACATCCCAATAGCAGAACCATCAAGCTGGCGAGCGACAGACAGCGAACCGCCAATCATTGCGCAGTTAGCCTGACCAGCGCTGGACATCGCCGCTTTCATTCCCGGCGCCACGTGGGCTGCCGTTGCCTGCTGAACGGGTTCACTGCTACATGCCGACAACAATAATGCGGCACACCCTACCAAAAACGCTGAGCGCATGCTTTCTCCCCCATAAATGATGCGAAACCTATGCATAATAGGCATCACAGCCCGTGTCGTCGAGAGCGAAAGTGCGTATTTATGCGCTCCGGAAACAATTTTTCGCAATTTTTTCGCCAAAAGTTTGATCTACTCATTGATGGCGAGAATACCAAGGACACAAAAGCGAAAATCGTAAAATCACCCGTTTGCTAGAATACACAGATAATATTCAGGGTTTGTTGCCGTAATACAGACCCCTATTTTTTGCGCAATGTAAGGGTGTTGTCCTATGCAAACTATTGACGGTAATGGTGCAGTTGCCTCAGTCGCGTTTCGCACCAGTGAAGTTATCGCCATCTACCCGATTACGCCAAGTTCTACCATGGCCGAGCAGGCGGATGCCTGGGCGGGTAACGGGTTAAAAAACGTCTGGGGCGATGTCCCGAGAGTGGTTGAGATGCAGTCTGAAGCCGGTGCGATTGCCACGGTGCACGGCGCGCTTCAGACCGGCGCGCTTTCCACGTCGTTCACATCTTCTCAGGGATTGTTGTTAATGATCCCGACGCTGTACAAACTCGCCGGGCAACTGACCCCCTTCGTTCTGCACGTTGCTGCACGGACCGTTGCCACCCACGCGCTCTCTATCTTTGGCGATCACTCAGACGTGATGGCCGTACGCCAGACCGGCTGCGCGATGCTGTGCGCCAGCAGCGTTCAGGAAGCCCAGGACTTTGCCTTAATTTCGCATATCGCCACGCTCAAAAGCCGGGTGCCGTTTATTCATTTCTTTGATGGTTTCCGCACCTCTCACGAAATTAACAAAATCGTCCCGCTGGCTGACGAGACAATCCTGAATCTCCTCCCGCAGGCGGATATCGACGCGCACCGTGCCCGGGCCCTAAATCCGGAACACCCGGTGATTCGCGGCACGTCGGCGAACCCGGATACCTATTTCCAGTCCCGCGAGGCCACGAACCCTTGGTACAACGCGGTTTACGACCATGTTGAACAGGCGATGAATGACTTTGCCGCCGCGACCGGTCGGGAATATAAACCCTTTGAGTACTACGGCCATCCGCAGGCGGAACGGGTCATTGTGCTGATGGGGTCGGCCATTGGCACCTGCGAGGAAGTTGTTGATGAACTGCTGACGCGCGGCGAAAAAGTTGGCGTGCTGAAAGTGCGTCTCTATCGGCCGTTCTCGGCGAAACATCTGCTCTCTGCGCTGCCGGAAAGCGCGCGTACCGTTGCGGTGCTCGATCGCACTAAAGAGCCGGGCGCGCAGGCGGAACCGCTGTATCTGGATGTGATGACGGCCCTGGCAGAAGCTTTTAATCAGGGCGAACGTGAAACGCTGCCGCGCGTGATCGGAGGTCGCTATGGGTTATCGTCCAAGGAATTTGGGCCGGACTGCGTGCTGGCGGTATTCAACGAGCTCAGCGAAGCGAAGCCCAAGCCGCGCTTTACCGTCGGTATTTATGATGATGTGACGAATCTGTCCCTGTCGCTGCCGGAAAACTCCCTGCCCTCGACCGCCAAACTTGAGGCGCTGTTCTATGGTCTGGGCAGCGACGGCAGCGTCTCCGCGACCAAAAACAACATCAAAATCATCGGTAACTCCACGCCGTGGTATGCCCAGGGGTACTTCGTTTACGACTCCAAAAAGGCAGGCGGCTTGACCGTTTCCCACCTGCGGGTGAGCGAACAGCCCATCCGCTCTGCGTATCTTATTTCTCAGGCTGATTTTGTTGGCTGTCACCAGCTGCAGTTTATCGATAAATACCAGATGGCCGAGCGCCTGAAGCCTGGCGGTATTTTCCTCCTGAATACGCCATACAGCGCGGATGAAGTCTGGTCTCGCCTGCCGCAGGAAGTGCAGGCGGTGCTGAACCAGAAAAAAGCCCGTTTATTTGTGGTGAATGCGGCGAAAATTGCCCGCGAATGTGGCCTGGCCGCGCGCATCAATACCGTTATGCAGATGGCCTTCTTCCATCTGACCAATATCCTGCCGGGCGACAGCGCGCTGGCGGAACTGCAGGGCGCGATTGCCAAAAGCTACAGCAGCAAAGGACAGGAATTAGTCGAGCGTAACTGGCAGGCGCTAGCGCTGGCGCGCGAGTCGCTGTATGAGGTACCGCTGCAGCCGGTCAATGCCGCAAGCCCGAACCGCCCTCCGGTGGTGTCCGATGCGGCGCCTGATTTCGTTAAGACCGTGACGGCGGCGATGCTGGCCGGTCTGGGTGATGCCCTGCCCGTCTCTGCGCTGCCGCCGGATGGCACCTGGCCGATGGGCACCACGCGCTGGGAAAAACGTAACATCGCCGAAGCGATCCCTATCTGGAAAGAAGAACTGTGTACCCAGTGCAACCACTGCGTAGCGGCCTGCCCGCACTCAGCCATTCGTGCCAAAGTGGTTTCACCGGAAGAGATGGAATCTGCGCCTGCGAGCCTGCATTCACTGGATGTGAAATCCCGCGATATGCGCGGGCAGAAATACGTTCTGCAGGTCGCGCCGGAAGATTGCACCGGCTGTAACCTGTGCGTCGAGGTCTGTCCGGCGAAAGACAGGCAGAATCCGGAGATCAAAGCCATCAATATGATGTCGCGTCTGGAGCATGTTGAAGAGGAGAAGGTCAATTATGACTTCTTCCTGAACCTGCCGGAAATCGACCGCAGCAAACTGGAACGCATTGATATTCGAACCTCACAGCTGATTACGCCGCTGTTTGAATACTCCGGTGCCTGCTCAGGCTGCGGTGAAACGCCGTATATCAAGCTGCTTACCCAGCTGTACGGTGACCGGATGTTGATTGCCAACGCAACCGGCTGTTCTTCTATTTATGGCGGTAACCTGCCCTCCACGCCGTACACCACTGACGCCAACGGTCGCGGTCCGGCGTGGGCAAACTCTCTATTCGAAGACAACGCCGAATTTGGTCTGGGCTTCCGCCTGACCGTTGACCAGCACCGTGCACGCGTGATGCGCCTGCTGGAGCAGTTTGCCGGGCAGCTCCCTGCCGGGCTCAATGACGTGCTTCATGCGGATGCAACGCCAGAAGAACGTCGTGAGCAGGTTGCCGAGCTGCGTCAGGCGCTTCAGGGCGTGGCGGGAGCTGAGCAGCTGCTGATCGACGCGGACGCGCTGGTCGAAAAATCGATCTGGCTGATTGGCGGTGACGGCTGGGCTTACGACATCGGCTTTGGCGGGCTGGATCACGTGCTGAGCCTGACCGAAAACGTCAATATCCTGGTTCTGGATACGCAGTGTTATTCCAACACCGGCGGCCAGGCATCGAAAGCGACGCCGTTAGGCGCCGTGACGAAATTCGGCGAACACGGTAAACGCAAGGCGCGCAAAGATCTCGGTGTAAGCATGATGATGTACGGTCACGTTTACGTCGCGCAAATTTCGCTGGGTGCCCAGCTTAACCAGACGGTGAAAGCAATTCAGGAGGCGGAGGCGTATCCTGGCCCATCGCTGATCGTTGCATACAGCCCTTGCGAAGAGCATGGCTACGATCTGGCGCTTAGCCACGACCAGATGCGCCAGCTGACCGCGACGGGCTTCTGGCCGCTGTACCGGTTCGACCCGCGTCGTGCTGATGAGGGTAAATTACCGCTGGCGCTGGATTCGCGTCCGCCGTCAGATGCCCTGGCCGAGACCTTAATGCAGGAACAGCGCTTCCGTCGCCTTAACGCGCAGCAGCCGGAAGTGGCCGAACAGCTCTGGAAAGACGCCGCGGCCGATCTGCAAAAACGTTATGACTTCCTGGCGCAAATGGCGGGTAAAGCCGAAAAACCGACCAGCGACTAGTACCTCTGCCCGGCTTGTCCGGGCATATTTTTGCCATAAAAAAGCCCGGCGCATTCACACCGGGCGAATCCAGATAATCAATGAATATCTATTTTGTTTGCTTAATAGCATTCGTGTTAATTATGATTCAATCATCTTAAAAGCATATAACACCATCAAGAAAACAGTAATTAATAACCAATTAATAATTGCTATTTAATATACTCAATTTTAAATCATTCATCCGACCAATGATCATTTCCGCTGATTTATTCAGTTTAGATTTAACTTATTTCGTAACAATTATATTTTATTACTCCCCCACAGGGGTGATTTAGCATGAGACAACTTTCTCATTCTGAAAGTTCAACAGGTAATTAAATAAAAACAACTGCAAAGGAATATCACAATGCAAAGAAAAGTACTGGCCCTGATGATTCCGGCTCTGTTAATGGCTGGCGCAACTCATGCAGCAGAGATTTATAATAAAGACGGTAACAAATTAGATCTGTATGGAAAAGTAGATGGTCTGCACTATTTCTCCGACGATAAAGGTGCTGACGGCGATCAAACCTACCTGCGTCTGGGCTTCAAGGGTGAAACGCAGATCAACGATATGATGACCGGCTACGCGCAGTGGGAATACAACATTCAGGCTAATAATACGGAAGGGTCTGATAATCAGTCCTGGACGCGTCTTGCCTTCGCTGGTGTAAAGGTGGGTGACTACGGCTCCTTCGATTACGGTCGTAACTACGGCGTGCTGTACGACGTGGAAGGCTGGACCGATATGCTGCCTGAGTTCGGCGGAGACTCCTACTCTAAAGCCGACAACTTTATGACCAGCCGCGCCAACGGTGTGGCAACCTACCGTAACACCGACTTCTATGGTCTGGTGCAGGGCCTGAACTTTGCGCTGCAGTATCAGGGCAAGAATGAAGACGCCAGCAACAACCAGGAAGGCACCAACAACGGTCGCGACACGCGTCACGAGAACGGCGACGGCTTCGGTATCTCTACCACCTATGACTTCGGCATGGGCATTACTGCAGGTGCGGCGTACACCTCTTCAGACCGCACCAACGAACAGGTCATGAATACCACAGCGGGCGGTGACAAAGCGGATGCGTGGACTGCGGGTCTGAAATATGACGCCAATAACATCTATCTGGCGGCAATGTACTCTGAAACCCGCAATATGACCCCGTATGGTGATAAAACCGATTCCGTTGCGAATAAAACCCAGAACTTTGAAGTGACCGCCCAGTACCAGTTCGACTTTGGCCTGCGTCCGTCCCTTTCCT
This sequence comes from Enterobacter sp. N18-03635, assembly GCF_004006055.1. Lineage (NCBI taxonomy): Bacteria > Pseudomonadati > Pseudomonadota > Gammaproteobacteria > Enterobacterales > Enterobacteriaceae > Enterobacter > Enterobacter sp. N18-03635. The sequence goes on from NZ_CP034769.1 coordinate 2,419,253, forward strand.
ACCTGCAGTCGAAAGGGAAGGACCTGGGCAACGGTCAGGGCGATCGGGATCTGGTTAAATACGCTGACGTAGGCGCGACCTATTACTTCAATAAAAACATGTCCACCTACGTTGATTACAAAATTAACCTGTTGGATGAAGATGACAGCTTCTACAAAAACAACGGCATCGGCACGGATGACGTCGTAGCGTTAGGTCTGGTTTACCAGTTCTGATTGTCAGAGCCCGCACCATGGTGCGGGCTCGCTTGTATTTGAAGTTCGTCACAAAAGATAGTTTCAGAAAGGGATTGGTTGAGGGAAAGTTGAAAGAAAGCTGGTTAGACTACGGAGATAGCCCTTTTGTCATTAAGGATAACAGCGTTGTTTGGTCGTGTATCTCTTGCCGTCCTTACCCTTTTAGCATTGGTGTGGATGGCGTTAATTTTTGATTTTGGTGATATTGTCGGGCATCTCGGCGCGCTGTTAAACCATCTGGATGGCAGTTGACCGTTTCCCTGGAAACAAAAAGCCACCAGCTGTGCCGGTGGCGGATATACGCATAGGTCGCGTTATTTTTTCACAGGTTGAGGCTTTTTATCGCCTGATTCAGGGGCCTCACGCGGATCGTCTTTTTCAACACAAAGCATAGTTTCTCCTGTATCAGATAACCATTCTCCACTATAGCCAGGCTGATTAAAGAGTGGCCAGGCGGCAATCATGCCTGCTGTTCACCTTTCTTGCGAAAAGTGAGATAGCCAAATACGCCACTTTCTCCATCCATGGGATGGTTAACCCCGTCCATCACCTTCACCTCAGGAAAATCAAATGGTGAAACGTTTTCAAAACAGGCGACATTCACGCCATATTCGTTTGGGTTAGAACGCCGCTGATGGAACGTGTAAATCCCGCACACCGAGCAGAAGAAATGCCGTGCCGTTCCCGTGTTAAAGCGGTACTCGGTGAGCTTATCCTCACCTTTGGTCACCGTAATCCCCGACAGCGGCGCAGAAACGACGACAGCGCCTCGCATTCGACAAAAGGAACAGCTGCAGCGCCGCGCGGTGTTGAGGCCATCAGTAAGTTCAACGGTGAATGCCACCGCGCCACAGTGGCACTTCGCATTTCGTCTTTCAGCCATGGGCTATACCCCTTTTCTCACGAGCTCGGCCGCTTTAACGAAAACCTCGTCTTCTACACCATCGCCTTTTTGCCTGCCGAGTCTGACCAGTTCATCCACTATACTGTTGCGATGGATCGGTTTTTGCGCTGAAACCAGCCCAATAACGGCGGCCCCAATCGCCAGCCCCACTAATCCGGTTTGTTCATCTTTGTTTTTCATATTCATGCTCCTGGTACAACAAACAAGGGTAGCAGGAATATGGTAAAACGGAATGCCAGACACATGATCTGTGAATAATATTTAAACAGTTCAAACAGGTACGACTTCTAAAATCGACAGATACGAACGGGTGTCTATTATTTTGTTTAGCTTCAGACGAGTCTTTTCAAACAAGGTCTGATACTCAGACTCTGTTCTTGCACGTCCTCCATCAAAGCTTGTTAACAAAAGAAGATCAATTTCAAATCGTCCCTGTTCATTATTTTCTTTTTTAATAAGTGGCTCAAAAATTAATAGCCTGGAGTTTTCTTTCATAGCATTTCTGCAGCATTGAAGTATCTGAATGGCCTTTTCATCAGGCCAGTCCATTAAAATGTATTTAAGTAGATAAATGTCTGCTACAGGACAGGCTTCAAAAAAACTGCCCTCTACGGTCTCCCATCGGCGATGATCATTCAACAGATACAGTCGATTCCGCTCAAGCACGTCTGTTTGATCAAAAAGGATCCCCGTCAGGGTCGGGTTTCGACGTAAAACGGCTAGCAATAAATTACCCAGCCCACCGGCGATATCGGCAACGACAGCGCTTTGAGGGAACGAATAGCTATCTGCGATGACTTCATTCTCCACGGATGACATAGAGGCCATACCGGCATGAAAAATGTTGCTGTCAGCCCCACTATCGTCATGCTGCCAGTATTCGTAAAAAGGCTTGCCAAACAATTGATTAAAGACAGGTTTGCCTTGCAATATCTCATCCATTTTTGCCGCTGGCTGCCAGAATGTCTGGTCTGTCAGCATGAGCACAGCTGCACGCAAGGAAAATTCATGCTCAGAACAGAGCAATTGTGCTGATTGGCTAAGGCTGTATTCGGCGTCAGATAATTCGTTGAAAACCCCACGTGAGGACAATAAACGCATGATTCGATGAAGATAGTCAGCGTGGACATTCAACTCCTTCGCCAGTTGCTTAACGGATTTTTTTCCTTCAACCAGACGATCTGCGACCCCTAATACCGCGACAGCCCGAAGTGCTGCCTGCCAGACAAAACCCATGCTTTGCTCTAATAAACACATTCCTTCTTTACGGCTTAGTAAATCCAGACTATTACGTTGTGACATTTTCTGCTCCTTACCAATAAAGATGTGTTGAACAACTAAAAAGTTGCTAACAAGCGTAAGTCTGGCAGTGAGCTTTATCCATAATTTCAGAAAGGTTTACTTATGCTGCTTCGTATTGGTTTGCATACAGTACATTTAAACACGTAAAAAAACAGGGCCACTTACCCTTCATTTTGATTAGTAATGCGCAGAAACTATTACTTTATAAATGATTGTCTTACATCCAAAAAATCCTGTGAAAACACAGGCATTCTCTGTTTAGAATCTCGGCGTCAGCCCATACTTTGGCGTTTTGATATTTGCAGCCCAAACTTTGATATTGTTTTGCAACAGAATAGTGAAATCTGCTTTTAAATGCGTCACCATTCCATTGACGCTGTCCGCATCAACCACAGAAAAATGTTCAATTCTATTTTGCCCTACCTCAACACAATAATATTTTGCGGGCAGCTCCTTACCATTAACATTTAGCGACTGGTTGTTTTCACCACAACGGCCTTCAGTAATAAATGACACCAGCAAGTTAGCGGATTTCCTCCCTGGCTGAGAAACACTCACCATGACAGGGAAACCTTCCGAGGTCTGTGTCATATCATAAAGGACGGCATTTTTCATATACCAGGTATTATATTCCCGCTCCTGAAAAGCAGACCAGGAAGGCGCAGAAAAGACCACCAGCACTGCCAGTATAAGAGATTCTATTTTCATGGGATGTTGTCGTCCGTTTTGTTGCACGTATTATTCAGATTGTGCAAAAAACAGCAACCCCTTAAGAAAAGCCCTACTACTATTGGCAGTAACGGAGGGATTAATACAAAGAAGAATAAGAAGATAAATGGTAAACCACCGCCATCATGGCGATGCTGACCACGACGCTGATGAAAAAGTACGTTTTGAAAGGCTGCTTTTGGGTTTTATGGCGAAAGAGCTGTTGCCCCACAATGGCGCCAGGCCAGCCACCTGTTACGCCAAATACCAGCAAAGTAGCTTCCGGCACCCTGCGCATCCCTTTCCGCGCCGCCATTTTATCGGCGCCATACATGACTATTGTCAGCAGATTGATCAGCAGAAACCAGATTACCAACGGATTCGGAGTCAACAGGCTAGCAATAGCAGCGAAAATCAGCAGTACATAGCAAAAGCGATTGAGAGTCATTGTTCTGGTCACAGGCTGTTAAACGGTTTTCGACGGCATATGATACCCAAAACAGGTAAAGTTTACTTCTTTAAAACAGGGTGAATGCCTGGCGCTTGACTGATTAACATTTAAACTGTATTAATCAGTCAAGCATCCTTTCATTATAATCGTGCAGTTTACATATTTTTCTTAAAAAAATATTCTGAAACGGCTCACTGCAAAAACACATTGTGCGTGCATCCCTTTAACAAAATAAAAACGAATGCAGTGGCTGTTTAAAAAGACTGGTAAGAAATATTGATGAAGATCAATTTATAAAACAAGCAGATAATTTTTAGCCGCGTCGTGTCATGCCCAGCGTTTAGCATTACAGTTGAACACAATTAATTTGACCAGATGGTCAATGAATAACAAAATATCACCGTAGTTAAAAAAATAATATCTGCATTCCTTTAGGGGGGTGATGTCCCCCCATTTTTCCGATGTGATAAACCTCATTCCACCATTATCTTCACTTTTGGTTTCGACAGAAGGACTTTTACCAGTTCCTTAAACGGCGTGGGTTTGTAGAAGAAGAAACCTTGTAAGAACTTGATGTGGTTATGGGTGAGATAATCAAGTTGCTCTTGTGTTTCAACACCTTCCGCCACAATACTGATTGATAATTTTTTTGCCAGTTCCAGTACCGAATCCAGTATAACGGTTGAGTCCTCACTGGCATTAACCCTGGCAACAAAGCTTTGGTCGATTTTAATGTAATCGATATGCAGATCCTGCAGGTAGGACAGACCAGAATACCCCGTACCAAAATCATCAAGAGCAATGGCAAATCCAATCTCATGTAGCGCATTGAGGGTCTTAACGAGATGGTCATCGATATCGAGAGGTTCACGCTCGGTCACCTCAATGACCAGGTTAAGATCCTGTCGAGTAAAGCTTTGCTTGTAATGGAGACACTCTTCAACGAAGGTGGACGCAACGATATGGGACGCGCTGAAGTTAATACCGACGTGGAACCCTTCTGGCAGCAACGTAGAGATCGAATTCATATGCGATGCAACCTGACGCATTAAGCTCTGAGTTAAGGGAATGATTAAGCCTGATTTCTCCGCGAGAGGAATAAATGAAGCCGGAGAAATAAACCCTGACTGTGGATGCTTCCATCTGGCCAGCACTTCCACACCTCGTAGCCCCCCCTCTTTGCCGCTGACAACGGGCTGGTAATACGGAATAATTTCATTTCTGTATATGGCGGTACGCAGTGACTCTTCCGGTGAAACATCCTTAGAAAGATATCGCTGAAGAATATAAGCAGAAAGAGACGATATTATCAGCAGAAATAACACTACGCCTCCGGCTCGATTGAGTAATCTCTTAAGACTAAAAAGAGGTGGAGAATTAAATTGTACCGAGAAAGGAAAAGCTGAGGCCTTGACCGTTAATACCTCTTTCTTCGTATGGTCTACCGTAGTCACATCGCCTGTCAGGCCTAAAAGGGTATTGCCTACTCTTAGAGAATATTCAACGCCGTTTAATGGCATATCCAGCGCATCCCGGATATGGCTATCACTGATACTAACGATGATTCGGCTTCCGGCGTGGGTTGTCTGGTATAAGAGAACCGGAAGACCGTTGACGGTACTCCCCGAAGGAACCAGGAGCAATGATGACTCAGGCAGCACTGAGCTATTGACCAACAATACGCGGTTTCCCGGTAATGAGGAGCACCAGACCGCGTTATTTTTCAGAATAATGATCGTTCTCAGGTGAGGCTGTAATGCTGCCTCGGTACCCAGCCGATATTGCCCTTCTGCATCACACTCATTCTCGGCAAGTTGCATTGCCATCTGAGTCGCATGACGGGCTTCTTTAAGAATAACGTTCATGTTCCGTACGACGTAGCGCGCCTCTGCCAGGCTGTCAGCACGTGCAGAATACCAAACCTGTAAATTGATGATAAAAACGCCGAGCAAAAACATTGTCGTGGCTGCAGCTAAGGGAATAGATGCATGGCGCATTTAGGGTTCTCGATTTGAGTAAAGTTGCCGCTTCAGCGATCCTGAAGTGATTGAATTATCTTCGTCTTAAGCATGGTTGATAAAGAAATAAATACCATATCAGGCGTCAGAAATTTTCTCGCAAGCCAGATGGAGGGTAAACAAAAGGCCACCGAACGGCAGCCCTGGTGGATAAGTGTTTATTAGTACCGCTTTATTGTATTGATCGGGGTTCTTTCTGACCAGTCAGGTCGCTCGCCAGCCATGATTGCACGCTGTTGCGTTGGCGTCACAGACTGCGTTATTTCTGGCATTGACTTGTATTCGGGTTGCTTAGGTGGATTGAGAACCAGTTCGGAGCTACAGCCTGATATCAGCAAAACCGCCAGTAGGTATGAATTAAGCTTGAACACGTTAAACCCTTCCAATGGGATAAAGTTTTTAGAAAAGCGTGGTGCTGGTTGCATCCCGGTGACTCGTTACTCATATACAAAGCCACGCGCGTGGCTGCAGACAGCAGATTCACCACACAGATAACCCCATAAGGTTATATTTACTCGGGTAATACACGCAACGCTTTGTTTTCGTACCCACCAGAGCAAAAAGGTGGAAGGAAAGCCGACTACGCTTCTAATATCGAGGGGGTTTATGCTAAAAACGCTACTTCGTTTCTTTTGGTCAAGTGTTAAGAAGGAGTTTGAATGGTTAAGGTTGAGGAATTAAAAACGAAGTACCCAGGCGCAGCGGCCTGGCAAATGGGTGACAGCCCGGAACTGGCGAGCAAGCTTGCAGACCTGATTAAAAAAGGAATCAAAACGGCCACCTGCGGATCTTTTGCCTCGTACTCGCAGGATGTGTCTGCACCGCGGGTGGGTAGCTACAACATAATCCTTGATGGACAAAACGTCCCGGTCTGTGTGATCAGGCTGGTTTCACAGCGGCTGGTGCGTTTTTGCGATGTTACTGAAGAATTCGCTCGCAAAGAGGGTGAAGGTGATTTAAGCCTTGAATACTGGCAGAAAGAGCATCAGCGATTTTTCGTCTGCGAAGGCCATTTTTCTGAAGATATGGAACTGATCGCAGAAGAATTTGAATTGGTTGATGTGCTGTAAGCGGAGATTAAGTGGCCAGGATAGTACCTTCGCTGAATTCGTTCCGGTAAAAGACAACGTAAGTTCTCCTCGCGCTGGTCCTCATGGGAGCATCAAAACCTGCGATTTGTTTTTATGCCCAGGATGCACAGGGGCACACAGAAAGCCTGCTACGCTTTTCGCGTATCGGCTCCGGATTTAATGAGCTGTAAAACGTGCTGGTATTCGTCGCCGGAATCCGTACCATACGCGGCATACAATGTTTGCCCCTGCTGGCTCCGAAGGTAGTACTCAATGCAAGAGAATCAAGAGATTAACAAAAAAGAGCAATACAACCTCAATAAGCTACGCTGATTTTGCCAACTCATTGATATCATTTATTTTATCATTTTATTCAATTAGTTATAGCATAATAACTTCTCCCTAAAGCTACCCAGAACTACATTTTTTGTGCCCTTTTTTTGCCCCTATTTCGCATTTTTGCCCCTAAATTTGCCCCTAACTTTAGCCAGTGCGCCTCCCTTCTTCTCCCTGCCCTATACTTTAGATGTGACATCTGTTTCGAGGTTTCTATGTGTGGACGTTTTGCACAAGCTCAAACGCGTGAAGAATATCTGGCTTACCTGGCCGATGAAGCCGATCGCGACATCGCATACGACCCTGAGCCTATTGGACGTTACAACGTGGCGCCAGGTACCAAAGTTCTGTTGCTGAGCGAACGTGACGACCAACTGCACCTTGATCCTGTTTGCTGGGGTTATGCGCCCGGGTGGTGGGATAAACCGCCATTGATTAACGCTCGCGTCGAAACCGCGGCCGCAAGTCGAATGTTTAAATCTCTGTGGCAACATGGCCGGGCAATCTGCTTTGCTGATGGCTGGTTCGAATGGAAAAAGGAAGGAGACAAGAAACAGCCTTACTTCATTCATCGGGCCGACGGGCAGCCGATATTCATGGCAGCGATCGGCAGCACACCGTTCGAACGCGGCGATGAAGCAGAAGGTTTTCTGATAGTGACGTCTGCAGCTGATAAAGGCCTGGTTGATATTCACGACCGTCGGCCACTTGTTCTGTCACCAGAAGCGGCGCGCGAATGGATGCGACAGAATATAGGCGGGAAAGAAGCTGAAGAGATTGTCGCCTACGGCGCTGAGCCATCAGAGAAGTTTACCTGGCACGCTGTTACGCGAGCAGTGGGTAATGTGAAGAACCAGGGGCCGGATATGATATTAAACTTTCATCACTTGTGAGTAACTTACTTAATGAGGTTATTTCTGATATTATGATAAGGTTTAAGTTTATCTTTCAGCCAAAACATGGATGGAATAATGGAAAAATCACAGTATACCTACGCTGCAAGACTCATTAATCTTTTGCAAAAAAAAAGGGATGGATTAATTCTTTTTGATGGGAGGTGGGGTTCAGGAAAAACGTATTTTTTTAAGAATTACTTCAAAAACCTTTATGACACAAAAACCCTCTTCTACATTTCGCTAATGGGCGTAAAATCTCTTGAGGAATTTAAATCAAAACTCATTGAATCGTACCACCTTAGGAATTCTAAAGATTTAAAAACGACACTGGAATCAATCTCTGGCATTTTAAGCGTTGCATCAGGGACACCTGCCAGTGCCAATGTAATCAATGGAATATTCAATGCAATAGGCTCAAGCATAAGAGAGAATATATTATCTACTTTAGATGGATTGTTTGTGCTTGATGATATCGAGCGCATCAACGATTCCAACACCAGATCGGAAATATTAAACTACTGCCATTCACTCTACACTTCCAGTGACAGCCATGCCATTGATTTTATAATCATCACAAATACCAACAAAGAATCTCAAATTGAAATAGCAAACAAAGAGAAAATAATATCAGATAATATCTTATATATCCCTACCATTCATGATATTCTCTCAATTAATGTAATAGAAGATAACTTATCAAGAATTCCAGAACAGGATAGACATGATTTTTCTGATTTATTAAAGCGACACTCTGTAATCAACATTAGATTAATACAACGCATCATCGACAAAATGCTGCCTTTATATGAATATAGTGCCGCGCATCCTAATCTGAATTGGAAACTTCCATCAACAGAGCTACTAAACTCAATTTTTAGTTTTTTCATTCTTCACTATAGCCATGAGGTAACATTAGAAGATATTGAGAATTCATCGTATTTTAGAAGTGCAAACATATCGACAGATACACCTCATTTAATAAAAGAACTTTGGAATGGTTTGAATTCGTACAGAATTCCTAATATCGCAAAACAATATTATCTTGGATACATATCACCATTAGATTTTTTTGAGCATGTTTTCTCACAACACACAATGCTGACCGCTCGACAAATTATCGAAAGTAATTACCCTCAGCAATATAATACAAATGAGAAAGATTTTAATGAATATATATACGCTATAGTATCCCGAAAAGTTCACACTGATTTAAATCACTGGCTTCAAGTTTTAACCACTTATAAAAGATTAAGTCAAGGAAGCTATGTTCTTTCCTACAAGCAATTCACACCCGATTATATCGTAGCCAAATCCGATGAGTTCTCCATAGAAGAAATAAAATGTTATTATATTGAAACCCAAGGCGTTTCATATATCGAGGATGTTAATCCTGGTTCTGAACCTTCAGAACAACCACTACGTCAAATTTATTCAAGATTTGTGAAGTATAGACATAACGTAATAATTAACAAAATCCATACCTTATTAATACAAGAAGGATGGAGCAAGTTTGATATCACACTACTAAAAAAATTAAAGCCACAGGGTCTTTACCAATCAATTGAGCTATTAGGTGCTGATTTTTTAACAACTTGTATTTTACGGAACTGGACCCCTAACGATATTCTTTCATTTAACGCTTACTTAGTTGATTTGTATAATTTTAGCAACATTCAAGATTATTTAAGCGGTGAAAAAACACATTTAATTGACATAAAAAATAAAATGAATTTATATTTAGCATTTCCTAAGGCAACTTTCAAATATGGGGCCATCAAAGAGCTTGGTAATACAATCAATGACATTGTTGTTAGGTTAAGCATTAAAAAACTTAATAATGATGAATTATAACATTTCTTAAGCCGCTTAAAGTTCGCGCATCATTTAACTTACTATTAACAAGTCTTTATATCTTGTGGTATACCGCGGGGAAAGCATTTCCCGCTTCATCTGCCACTGCTGCTGTATGCCCTGCCCGGCAAAGTAGAGCGTGCCTTTTCCATCTTTAGCGTTCAGGTGATCAAGCACCTCCATCAACTTTTCGCTTCCGGCCCGCGGCGCGTTCTCATCGAACAGGTTGAGCTGGGCCACCCCCTGGCTGAAGAAGTCACCCAACATTATTCCGGCTTTCTGATACCGGTGACCATCCTTCCAGATTTTGTCCAGGCACTTTACCGCAGCGTTAATGATGTCGCGGGAATCCTGAGTGGGGGTGAGAAGTTTCATAGACGCACTATTACCATAATACGACTCATTAAGCGCAAAGGGAGAGGTCTTAACGAAAGCCGATATAAAACGGCAATACTGGTGCTCGCCACGTAGTTTTTCAGCGCCACGCGCCGCATAGCTGCAAATAGCCTGGCGCATCTGCTCATATTCTGTGACGCGTTCACCGAACGACCTGCTACAGACAATTTCCTGCTTTGCTGGTGCAAACTCTTCCAGAGCGAGGCATGGTTCGCCACGCAGCTCCCGGACCGTTCGCTCGAGTACCACGTTAAAGTGTTTACGAATAATCCAGGTACTTTGTTCTGATAAGTCCAGAGCCGTTTTAATACCCATGGCGTTAAGCTTCTTACTGATGCGGCGGCCAACGCCCCATACGTCCTCAACCGGCACAATAGACAACAACCGACGCTGGCGATCGATATTGGACAAATCAACCACTCCGCCCGTCTGCCTCTGCCATTTCTTGGCGGCGTGGTTTGCGAGCTTGGCCAGTGTCTTTGTCTGCGCGATGCCAACCCCGACAGTCAGGTGCGTACGCTTCAGAACCGTAGCGCGGATCTCTTTGCCAAATTCCGTCAGGTCCCGGCAGTTGCGAACGCCAGTCAAATCGCAAAAAGCTTCATCGATACTGTAAATTTCGACGCGGGGGCTCATTTCCTCCAGCGTCGTCATTACCCGGTTCGACATATCAGCGTAAAGCTCGTAATTGCTGCTGAAGCAAACAACGCCAGCGCGCCGGAAAAGCTCCTTTTGCTTGAAAAATGGCTCCCCCATGGTGATTCCAGCCGCCTTGGCCTCGGCGCTGCGCGCGATTACGCAGCCGTCATTGTTCGAAAGAACAACCACTGGCCGCCCTTTCAAATCGGGACGAAACACCGTCTCGCATGATGCGTAGAACGAATTCACGTCACAGAGCGCAAACATACTCAGCTCGCCGATTTGACGATGAAAGTAACAACGCCGAAAACGTCCAGCGTATCTTCGCTGCCTACAACAATCGGACTGTAGGCGCTATTCATTGGGATGAGTTGGACTGTCGGGCGTAACTGCAGGCGTTTAACAGTAAATTCCCCTTCCACCGCGGCGATGACAATGTCACCATGCTCAGCAGTGCGTGAGCTGTCCACCACCAGCAGATCACCGTCGCTGATCCCGGCTTCGATCATTGAATCACCCGCGGCTTTGACGAAGTATGTGGAACTCGGGTGAGCAACAAGTAACTCATTGAGATCGATGCGCTGTTCCACGTAATCAGCCGCGGGGCTTGGGAAACCACATTGTACTAAGTCACTGAAAAGCGGGAGAGTGATAATTTCTCGCAGTTCTGCAGGCCTGATAAATTCCATGTTGCACACCTCAAAAACTGTTTTTATATACAGTAGTTTTATTTGTAAGTGTCCGCAAGCTACAGGCCCTATCGTCACTGTTTAAAGCTTCGCCGTTTCGTTTCTAAGTTTCTCACTCGTTTCGAATTATCTCTTTTGTAAATTTTTCGATAATGGCTCTGTGTGAGCAGAATCAAGTCGACCAGAGTACGTTTTTGCAAACGACGAGTTGCAAACTTTTCAGTTTCCTTGTCGCATCGTCTCGACCTTTTTCGTTAATTCTTCAACTTGATTCATTAGTGCCAGGATGGCTTCGTGGTGAAGCGCTGCGGCCGCACCAGCAACATCGACTGCTAATGTCTTCTCCACTATTGTGCCATCCATAAGCTCAGTAGCCCCGCCTTCAAAAACCGCAGTCGGCATTACCTCCATCAGCTCCTGTGCGATAAAACCCTGTCCCGGTGGAGCATTGTCCAGTCGATCCCATGTGCACCCACGTACCATACGCATCTTATCGAGAGGGTTTTCAACTCGCTTAATATTCGTTTTGATATGCTTATCGGAATTATTTATCCATGAACCATTGCTGGCTGTGGCGTTACCACCATCAGAAAAAAGCCATGTGACCCATGTACCGTTAGCTTTATCTATTCCAATAGCCACGTCCTGGATGGCCGTGCTACCACCACGCCTCGCACCGATATACCCGGCATCGTTAAAATACTGGAATGAAGCCCTTCCAATAACACCTCCAACAGTGCCAGTGTCAAATGACTGCATTCCAACTTTATTACCCGCGTTAGCCGAATATGCAGATGTAAAAAGTGATGGGGTTGTCAGCGTTCCCCCGCTCTTTCCGTGCACCGTGCCGAGCCGAGAATCATCCCCAGCGGCGACGGTTCCCGCTGCTGTTCCAACGTCCCTGGTGGAGCTGTTTCCTAAACCGAGGTTTGTGCGAGCGCCTGATACCGTTGTCGAACCGGTACCGCCCTGTTCTACAGATAGCGCTGTCGTAAGTCCGCTGAGAGAGGTGATGTCGCGGTTTGCACCTTTTGCCGCCTTGCCTGAAAGGGATGTGGTAATGCTATTCCAGGCTGGACCCGTCCATGTCGTTCCATCCGGCAGAGTTACCGTTACATTTCCGGTTCCGGAAAAAATGCTTTGCCAGTTCTGTTTGTCGTAATTCAGTCCTCGTAGCGCTTCAGCACTTTGCGCCACCAGTGCAGCAGTGACCATGTTCAGCGCCACGCGGGGAACCGCTGACCAGGCCGCTCCGGATTGTGTCGGCCCGGTAAAGTTACTGACCAGGGTCAGTTGGGTATTACTCTCGACTGATTTCACCGGCAGCGTATAAGGCACACCGCCCACAGTTGAGACAATGAAGTCCCCCGCAGAAAGCTCAGTTGTGAAAACAGTTCCGGAACCGCCAACAATAGCGGACCCGTTTGTCAGGGTTATGGTTCCTGCTGACATAGTGGACTCCTGAATTCAGATAAAAAAACCCGCCGAAGCGGGTTGTCAGTAAATTGCATCAATGATGGGGATAGAGAGGCTTGTCAGCCGTCGCCCTACCACACTGTATTGCGATGTCCATGAAGCGGCATTTCTTCCCCTCCCCGCGCGCACCAGATTGCCGCTGCGGATCAGTCCAGCCCATTTCAGGTAGTCCCAGCCGGTGTAGACCTCACTGTTATAACCATAGCGGCCAAGCAGGATCATACGATCCCCAATGTCTGTATTCCCCCATGACGGAGCATAGGTCTGGTTCCGGTAGACAAACGGCCGGCGCGTGGTGGAAAACACGCAGACACCACCCTTTATGATATTCAGGCCTCTTCCCGGGGTTGGGCTTTCGCCACTGGCAAAAATAGCGATCTGCATGGTAACGGTCGCATCCTGATCGAGACCAGCATGGTCGATTGTCGCAATAATATTCGAGCCGTCAAATTCGATGGTGACGTTATCAGCACTCCATTTTGCAAACACCATATAGCGGTCGCGTGAGATATTTGTCGTCGGCGTCGCCCAGCTCCCGGTGAAGGTGACAGTGCCGCGCCAGACGCAGTAGCCCGACATCGTGGCATCAGTGATTGAGAGGAAATCCGTGCTGTCCTGAATCAGCAGCCCTCTCCCGGACGAGGCAGGAAGTATTTGCCAGATAGACGCGTCAAAGGTTTTTGCGCGCCCCCAGTTATCACTCCACCAGGTATTCATGGTGATGGTGTTACCTGATACGGTAAATCCATCCAGCATGCCGATCGTGGGAATGAGGTTTGTACCCCTGTTAAGTTTGTAAACGGTATTACGCGGGATAACGACGATCTGGCTACCATCCACGCGCTGATTAATCGTGTACTGATTAACATCCCATGCTTCGCTGACGTTCTGGCAAAACGAAGGGCAGCGGAGCCCGGCAGTTATTTCCATTGCCGGGCCACCGTCCGCATAGGTAATACGTAAACCCTTTGGCATAGTTACCACTCTCCAAGAACAATCAGGTTACCGCCGCCGAGGTCGACTTTTACTCCCTTCCCGTCAATGGTGACGCCGTTACCGTTACCGGTGAACGCGAAGTTGCCGCTGGCTGCATACAGCGAGCCACGGAAAGTACCGCTGTTGAATTCCGGAGAACCGTCTTTTGGAATATTCCATCCTTGAACACCAGACTGAAAATCGTTCGAACGGATGTAGTTACCGATTTTGCCATTGGTGATCGTTCCATCCTGAATAAACGCTGAGCTGATAAATACCTGGCCATTTACAACCGCGAACGGTGAATACTGGGTATCACCACTGCCACTCATCAGCACAAACTGGTTAGCGTTGAAACCGACACGGGTAACAATCGGCTGCCCTGCCTGCGCCAGAACTGCAATCGACATCCCGGCGTTATACATGATGCCATTTACCCTCACGCCTGCTTTAAGGGTGTATATTGCCGAAGCGCCGGAGGCATCGACGACGGCAGTAAGCTTGTCCTCCAGTGCTGCAGTTACGTCCTCTATCTGCGCCTGCACCTGTGTCGACATTTCGGCCATTGCCCTATCCACCTCAGCAATAGTCGTTTTCACAACCAGGATATCGGCGCGTACCTCTCCGTATTGCGCCCATTGATGTTCAACTGTTCCGTGGTTGGCCAGCGCGTTCTGCATTGCAGCTTCAAGATTGGTATCAATATCGCTGGTCAAGCGGTCGCCGTCGGCCGAGTTAAGGAAATCGTCTGCGATTTCACCCAGATAATCATCAGCATTATCGTTAGACATTCCCCTGATCCAGTCGGTATAGCCGGACTCGTTACCCGTTCTGTCAACCAGCTGCGCGCGATACCAGAATTCCTGCCCGGCTTTCAGCCCGAGCTGGGTATATTCAGCAGATGGATAAGGTACGTCCGATAGCAGCAACGGATCGGAAAAGTCGCTGTTGGCCGTGTACTGGATTTCTGTTTTGAGGGTATCGCCGGTGTTTCCCGGGAACCCCCAGTTCAGACGAATACCCCAGTTGATGGCCGTAGCCATAAAGCCCACTGGCTTGGGCGGATTGCCCACTTTGCCGGTCAACGTCTTCTCTTCTGAATATCCCCACCCGGAAGAAATTTCCGCTGCGTTGATAGCTCGCACGCGCACCAGGTACCGTCCGGCGTAGATGCCGGAAACGTCAAAGGTAGTGGTTGAGCTGCGAGGCACGTTAACCCAGTTCCCGTCGTTGCGGCGCCACTGCGCCTCATAGGCGATGGCATTTTGTGCCTGGTCCCAGCTTACGCGCATGGTTTCGACGCTGATATTTTGCTGAATCACCGAAAACGAGCTGATCGCGATGTTGACTGGCGGCGACTGATTACTTGGAGGGATGACACTTACCGGCCGCTGATCTATAACGGCACCTGTATCGATACGGGCATATTTATCCGGATCGTGATTTGCCCCCGTGATGGTATATGTCCCGTCATTGTTATCGGTGACACTAATTACCCTGTACTGCTGCGCATAGAGTTCATCAGATTCAATAACCCATACAGACTCAGCCTGCGGATGTTCACTAAAGGCAGTTGTCACGGTAACCATTTCGCCGGACAGGGACTGAATCGTCCGGGATTGGGTAATGCCCGATGGCAGGTTTACCATTATCCTGTCACCGGCCTTAGCACTTGGCACCCGGTCAAGTTTGAGTACACGACCATTAACCGCGGATAATCGACCACCTAAATCTCTCCCTGAAAGATTTCGGTCAGAAACAGCAATTATGTAGCCCGGCTGAGGAATATTGCCGTCCAGACCAACGTCAAACGTTACAACCCTGTCTTTATTGTTGGTCAGGATCCCCCAGCGCCCTTTCCTGTTTGCCTCAGACTGTCGGGTGCACCCGATGGCGGTGATCTCAAGCTGGTTGAAACCATAGCGCGCCACCAGCGCCTGCTCGAAGACGGGCTCCATTGCATCAGCATAGCCATTTGCCGGATCAGACCAGGATACAAGAGCGTTTGTGTAGCGACTTTTGGTTGTGCTGCTGGAATATACGAATTTGCCGTCGACAACGTTAGCATGCGTGTAGGTAAAATCGACATCTCTGGGCATGTCCGCAAGGGCAACAATCTGATCGTCTCCCCAGTAGGTCATGCCTCGAAAAATGGCGGCGAAGTCACGCAGGACGGTGTAAGCGTCATTTCGATCCTGAATGTATACGTTGCAGGTGTAACGAGGTTCAGTTCCGCTACCACCCTTACCATCCGGTACCGGTTGATCACAATATTGAGCGACCTGATAAAGCGTCCATTTGTCGATATTGGCTGCCGTTAGCCGATTACCAAGGCCGAAGCGGTCAGTGACCACCAGATCGTAAAATATCCACGCAGGGTTATCTGTCCATGCCCACTTAAAAGCGCCCGTCCAGATGCCGCTGTACGTTCGTGTTTCGGGGTCATAGTTATTGGGCACACGAATAACACGCCCGCGGGGCTCGCAGGAAATTTGCGGAATTGAGCCATTGAACTGGCTCGAGTTAAATTCGATGTACAGAAGCGCGGTATTCGGATAACGCAGTTTCGCGTCGATTACTTCCGTAAAGCTTTGCAGCGTCATCGTGTCGCCAATCTTCGCGCTATTGGCATCGGCTGTAATCTTGCGCAGCCTGATGGTCCAGGTGCTGCCCGCCTGAGGTAAATCAATACGGTGGCTGCGTTCATAGCCCGAGGTGGTTTTCCCGGTCACGCTGGTATTTAGCACCGTCTGCCAGGTACCGCCATCTGTCTGCAGGTCAATTGCGTAGTTGACCGAATAGCCAACCAGATCGCCATCATCCTCCTGTTTGAAGAGAGAAGGCCATTTTAGACGCAGGCGAACAGCTGAAAGCTGCGTGTTGGTGAACGTGCGCGTCCACGCTATAGAGCTGGAAACTTCGGAACCTACATTGATTTCATTTTCGGTACCCGGGATCCCTTGAATGTATTTTTGCGCCTGAGTTCCAGAACGAAACTCCCACGCCACACCGCTGAAGTTCTGTGAACCATCTGCGTTCTCAAGTGCGGTGCCATCGAGATAAATATCGCGCGCAGTAAGGCCACCAGCAAACTCCCCCTCTCCCAGCGCGAGAAGGATTTTTGCCTTGGCTACTGACTGCAGATCGTCTGGCTGTTCTGTAGGAGTTCTTGAGCTTGAACTGCCGCCCTTGCGGCCTTTAATAGCAGTTGCTATAGCCATATTGCGCCCATAAAAAAAGCCACCCAGAGGTGGCTTATTGAAATGTGTTTAATCTAGTAGAATTCAACTTTCGTATTCGCTGTCATTAGTACTGGCTTCGGCACAGGATTCCCTGCGCTCTGCATTGTTACTTTACATATTTCAGGAACAAGCTTTTCGCTATAATGACAAGTATTCGTTGCTGTATAACCGTCCGAGTAAACTGATGTGTTTATAATTTTATAATCAAGAGGCTTCCTGTCTTTATCAACATAAGATATTTCGTTTTTAGAGAGGACCTTTCCAGAACCATAAAACTCAGAACGTATCAAATTAGAATTATCATCATAAAAATGCTCAGATATTTTCTTACCTAAATAATAGGTATTTTTAATTAAGCCATTCGAGTAAAGACTATATCGCAACTCGTCACCATTTTCATTTTTACTCAAAATATTACATTTTTCATCGAGCTGTATAGAGAAAGGCTTACCATCTCTCTGGCCAACAAGACTTCCATTGCTATTTTTTAGATTTGTTTCATGACCAGACGAAACGTTATCAAGATCTAAGCTTTCGACACAACCATTCTTAGCTAGTCTGATGGCAATTTTATAAGTGACCTTACCATTTTCTTCAACATCAGTATCTAATGATTTGACAGCTCCTTTAACTGGATTGAAATCAAACATAGTAGATAAATTATAGAGGAGAGGTATGTAATGGTTATCAGCTAAAGCCATGCCTGAAAATAAGGAAGTACAAAGGAAAAGAGTAGATATTTTTTTCATTTTTGAATCTAAGCTCAGGTTACCCCAAATTAAGTAAGCCCATTACAGCATGCTTACTGCTGATCTTCAACATAGATACCGGCGGAGATGATCGCTCCACCGATGCGGCGTTTGCCGTAAAGGAGCGGCACAGGATTACCCTGGGCTGTCGTATTGGTTACTCCACCAAATGCGTAGCTGGCCTTATTGTCTGCCGATTGCTTGCTGGCTAGTCCTGTTGTCTGTGGAGAAAGCATTTGAACGACACCGCCAAGGGCCATCGCAGCGCCAAATTGCATTAGAGGAACGCCGACAGCACCACCGCCAAAGTATGACGCCACAGCACCAACTGCGACCAAAGCCACGCCTAAGATGGTCTGGAATACTCCACCACGTTTACTCCCGAGGATAACCGGCGCAATACGGATGTCAGCTGTACTCTGATCCATAGAGAGCTCATCATCGTTCAGGTTACGCTTACCGCTGAAAACAGCGTAGGTTAGGCCGCGCTGCTTGCTGGTATTCAAAAAACGCTCAAAGCCTGGCACGATAACGCACAATGCGCGGATGGCTTCTTTTGGTGAGGCTACCGAAAGTTGGAATTCGCGGCCAAACGTAGTACCCAAAACACCATATAGACGAACAGTACGGACGGATTCGCACATTATCCCTCCTGCATGATTAGGCTTTTATGCCTGACAATTTTCATGGTTCTCTCCATCCAGTAACCTCCATATGGCACACGTTGACTGAGGTGACCATAAAGATGATGGAGAAGCATGTTCCCCTCCAGCAAGATCCCTGAATGGTTCCACTTATTCGATTCCACCTGCATGATGATCAAATCGCCCGGCATTGGTGATCCACTGAATTCTCGGAACCCACATTCGTACCAGCAATCCTGATAGAAATTATCCGGATAGGAGTCCTCCCACCACGGATAATCAACACGGTAATCCTGAAGTTCGACATCATGCTCCTGCCGGAAATAGCTCATCACCAGCCCCCAACAGTCGTAATGTCCGAGCACAAACGTTCGCCCGAGCAGCGGCAATTCTCCGCGGGGAGTAATGGTACGAAAGTCTCCTTCCGGCCAACTGACAATATGCCAGGGCAGCAACGTTGCATCGCATTGAGCCTTGTCCAGTTCGCTTGGTTGGGTTGTCGCGTCAGGGTGACTATGTACGATTCCCGTTATCGTCCCCCAGTCTTCAGCAGCAGCGTAGTCCTCTGGCGAAAGGTGAAACTGTTCCGTTGGTTCGGCAGCCAGGTTACGGCATGGGAAATAGCGTTCAACCCGGCTTTTCTGCGCTATCACGCCACAACATTCGCGGGGATATTCTTTCGCAGCATGCGCCAGGATGTCCTGAATTGTTTTCTGACGCATGTTAACTCCTGATCAAAGATGTTCCCGGAAAACCACCGAAAGGAAGTTCATTGTGTTCACCAAACCGAAGCTTGCAGGCGGTGAGCGTGCCGTTGCATTCATCCAATGAGGGATCGCTTACCGGATTGTTGTTTTTGTCGAAGTAAAGCGTGCCGGCATAATCACACCCATCGCCGGTGCGGTACTTGTTCCGGATGCACCATGTGCAAAGGGAATGCAACTGTCTGGTCGGGATCATCAACCCCTGCAGATCCATCGGGCTGGTAAGAACAAACTCGATACTTTCACCAGGCAGTTCGCTATTTTTACCGTCGATATAGAAAACCCGCTTTCTCACCTGCAAGGGATCTGCTGTTGGATTTCCATCCGGGAAATTGCGCGCATCAAGGTAATGCGCAAAAGTGTCATGAATCGTAACTTTGGCCTGCAGCATATCGTCATAGGCCAGACAGAGCGCAGTGATAGAGCTGTCAATGTTGGCAACGGTGAGCGTCGGCTGGGCGCTACTGCCATCGGTTGACGCTTCCAGTCCCTCGAGCTTATATGGCCAGGCACCATACTCTTCGCCCTGCCACCAGATACTCTTCGCCTTTAACTTTGATTCGTCGCCACCAGCAGCCGAAATTTCTTCTTCAGTATGCGGGAGGTTATAAGCGTGAAAGCGCAGAACGTCGTCCAGACCAAACACAGAACCGTCTACCTCAAGAAGACGTATTTTTTCACCAGGTTCGAGGCGTTGATAATCTTCAGTAATCATGGTGCGTATGCCTGTTTGAAGCTTGCTTTTATGGTCATCACTTTGCTGGATAGCGGCTGGGCTTTAATGGAATCAGCTTCAATCCGGTATAAACCGGTTTCGCCAACAGGAGACGTCCAGATAAAGGATTTTGTGATGTGCTTGCGGCAAAAACTCAGCGCATCGAGCATCTCTGCTTTTTTTCCCGTTAAGGTCATCGGCCATGACTGTTTTTCAGGATTGATCCCTTCACCGGCGATCTGTTCAAAGCCGTCGCCAAAGGATGCAGAGCGTGTTGCGTAAGTGAACTCCCCTTCCATGCCCGCCTGAATCTGGGTTCGCCAGTTAAATATTTCGATCGCCATGTTTCCCCCGGGCATAAAAAAACCCGCCGAAGCGGGTTAAGTAGATACTTCAGCTCAAAGGTATCTTTTCTTTAAATCTTCAAGCCTGCTGTTTTCTTGCTCTGTAAAGCCAGAAGCATCAAACATCGCTTCTTTATTTGCACCATTTACTCTCGTTACTGTAACTGTGAAGACCGCATCAGCTGGAGCATCAACCTGCCCCCATTCAGAAAACTTATTCGGAGCCAATGCCCAAGTAGCTTCTTCCCCCGGTTCAAGCCCGCCAGCAATTTCGTAGTTAAAATCTTTTTCCAGCCATGGAACTGAACGTCCATCGCTGGCTATCACTCCATTGAAGTACACACGGGAAATAGCTTTATCAGTATTGTTTTTCACAACAAGGCGAATAATAGGTTGTGGCTTCCCATACTCTTCAGGTTCCAGGCTAAATCGAGATGATAGAACCTGTACTTTTTTGAGTTCTTCTTTGGCCTTCTCAGAGTCAGCTTTTTTCTGTTCAAGCTCTTTGATTTCCTGAATTGCCTGCTCTTTCTGCTTAAGTTCCCTCTCGGCAGTGACTTGCTGAGCATAAGAGATGATTTCCTCGCCAGTTTTGCCAGACAGCGGCTCGCGCATCTTCTTGCTTAGATCTTCTTTGTCACTTTCTGACGATGCTCGCATTAGGTCAGCCATATTAATGTTACTGAACGCTACGACCTTTAAAGCGCTATCAAATTCCTCCCGTTTATTTTCCGGCAGAGATTCTCTGACCTTGGCTATAGATGATTTCATTGCGTCATCAGTTGATGAGTCAATTTTAGGTTTATCGCACCCGGCTAATAAGAAGGAAAGAAATAACACACCTACAATTTTTTTCATGTCCCTATTCCATCAGTAAAAATTGAGATTAATCCTATCAGGAATTGGCATAACGGCAAAATCTTCGGAGGTACCTTATCTTGATTTCGTTGCATTCCAGATGAGACCTCCAGGCTGGAGCTGTTTGGCTATACCTGCGCGTACTGACTGATCAATGGTCTGCTTGTAAGCCCGAGAAATAGCGTCACTGTCACCAGAAGCCTGCTGCTGAGTGTTCTGGTTATGAACGATCACGGACGTTTGAACGGTTACGCCGCCAGTTGCCGAAGATTGCAGCCCATACATCGGGGCGCGGCCAACATAACCGCCGTTTGCATACCCCTGAGCTCCACGCATAAGCGCATACAGATTGCCGACACCCAGTGCACGGGTCGCTTCCTTCGTAAACACAAACTCACCGCCGTGTACAACGCCTTTCGGTTGGTATTTACCGCCATCTCCCGTGTAGCCGCCTCCATCAAAACCAGGGACCAATCCACCACCTGAAAAACCAAAGAACGCGCCGATACCGGTTCCACCAAACGCTGACTTCATTCCATTAACTAAAGCCAGTTGCGTCAGCATCTGGGCGATGCCCTTGAGGAAAGTAGAAAGGAAATCTGAGAAGTTAGATTTACCTGTGGTGAAGAAATCAGTCAGGGTGCTGGCCATGCCGGTGAACGCGTTGCTGGTAACCGTCTGCACCTGGGAGTAAACATTTGTCGCGCTGTCTTCAAACTCCGCCCAGCCCTTTTTCGCGCCTGTCAGCCAGTCACCCCGCAGCTGATCTTCAGCATCATAGTAATCATTAGCTGCCTTAAGCTGTTTCTGATATCCCTCTTCATCCAGCGAACCACCAGTATTTTTCCAGCCGGCGGCGAGCTGACTTTTTGCCAGCTCTCGCTGCGCCTGGCGGTCACTCATCCCCGCGCCACCCAGTAATGCGGCCTGTTTCTCAGCCATCTGCGTGACGTATTTCTGCGAGGTATCCATGCGCTTGTTCAGCAGTTCCTGCGCGGAAATCTGATCACCCAACAGGGCTTTCTGCCGCGCTAACTGCAGCACCTGGTCTTTACTCGCGAGCAGAGATTGCTCCTGCTTTGTCAGCGAGCGAGATCGGGAGGCCTCTTCCAGCACCTGAAATTTCGCTTCCGTAGTCCAAAGGTCTTTGCGCTGTTGGCTGATAGTGTCGTTCAGCCCTTTATGCTGCTGCAGCGCGCGTAACTGTGCCTGAAGCGCCAGCAGCTCGGCCTGGGCAGCATCCGTGCTGCGATCGCCAGCCGATAAAGTGCCCTGCTTTCCGGTTTGCGTCTTTTTACCAAAAGAAGCGACTCCTTCACGATCCTTCTGGGTGGTTGCGGTACTTATCTTTCTGGTCGTATCGAGGTATTTACCTGCACTGATATCAGCGGCATCCCAGTCTTTTTTCAGCTGAGAGACGCTGTCGCCATAAGCGCCGGCCATTTGTTCGTTGTAGTCCTGCCATCCCTGCAAAGTATCCGTTTTCGCCCAGTCAGGAATGAGATTAATCGCAGCAGCGATAGAGGAAGAAATGATCTGGTTCAGTTTCTGGAAAACTATCGCAACGCTGTAATAAATTGCGTTGAATTCCTTCAGTGTGTTTGATGCCAGCTCAGCTACCCACTGACCGATATTCTGCATGGCCTCAGACGCCCAGTCTTTGATATCCAGCCACAGGCGACCAAACGGTGTCAGCGAGTCATAAGCCTGTTCTCCGCGTTCTGCCATCGTATCACCAAACAGGTCCATAGCCTGTGTAACGGCCGCGGTCTGGTCCTTCTGTTTCACCAGCTCATCAATATGCTTAAGCTGCGAAACAGTCAGGAAGTTGTATTGTTCGTTTAGACTCTGGAGGGCTCTAACCGGATCCTTTTCAATATCCTGATAGGCCTTGATGATGTCCTGCGCCGAAACAATACCGGTTTGAACTGCAAGTGCAGTAGAGCTCGCCGCTTTTTCAAGCTGCTGCTGTGTGAGCGAACCCATGCTAATCAGTTCAGTCATCAGACTCTGAATGGTTTCTACAGTAGCGCCAGTAGAGGCAGCAATCGACTGAGAGGAAGCCATAACCTGGAGCGCTGTAGTGCCAGCAATATTGCCTGTCCTGATAATGGCCTTGTTAATTTCGTCGTAGGCTGTGAAGTAGTCCGCTCCCGCTTTTGCAGCAATCAGAACAGCACCTGCCAGACCACCAATGGCCACTCGGGCAGGAGTCACCATCGACAACATCGCTTTCAGAGCATTGCCTACACCGCCAAACGAATCGCGCAGCTGGCCGCCCTGCTGAATGGCTACCATATAAACCGGCATACCGGACGCTAATGAAGTTACGATGTCGGTCATTTGCATTGGAAGATAACGCATCGCGTTGTGGTATTGCCCCGCGCTGATCGCTCCTGACTTCCACGCTTCTTCCTGCTCTTTCAGTCGGGCGATCATCGGTGCAGCACGATCGGACACGCCAAGTTGGGCTGCTTTTAGCTCAAACAGTTCTGCGCGCGTTTTCCCGATTGCTGTGACCTGCTCTTCCAGCGAATCGATAAAGGTTTTGCCCGCTGCAGCTGCGCGCTGCGCTGCCTGTGCCTGTTCAATGCGAGCCCGCCCCTCTGCGGTCTCAGACTCCATGACCTGCGCCAGTTTAGCTCGGGTCGTCTCAAGCACGCTGTTGTAGCGAGTAAAGTCTTCATCCCCTACCAGCCCTTTGCCGCGAAACTTCGCCAGGCTCTCCTGGATCGTGTCCAGTTCATCCAGCGCCTTGTTTACGGGGCTGATTTTATTCAGTAGGTTCTGCAGTTCCTGCCGCTGTTGCTTGAGGCTTTCGCTGTTTTTCTTCTGGTTATCGATACCGGTGCGGAACGTACTATTCAGGTCATCCGCTTTACCTGCCGCAGCGGACGCGGTCTCCTGAAAGCGATCCAATGCCTGGTTACCACGCTCCAGCTCACTGGTATTTACACGCAGGGAAATAGTGGCGATGTCGTTACTCATTCCGCTCTCTCTTTATGCATAATTTTTAGCGCAGCACTTTCCATCACCCGGATATCCGAAAGCGCGGTTGCCTCGTCGTCGACGTTGTGCAGACGCATCACCCAGGGCAAAACGTTATAGTCGAGCCCGGACGTGCCGCCCATTCCCGTTCGCCATTGCGTGCTAACAGCCCGAAACACCAGGAATGAAGGCCAGATATCGGGCCAGACATCTACGATATTATCGTCATAGTCATCCGGCGTAAGCCCGTAAGGCGCCAGGTCTGCCGCTGTGGGCTCAGGCGTATAGAACGCAGAGGCAACCGCTATCAGTTTTTTTCACGCTGCCCCATCAGCTCGCGGTAGTAGGTTTCCGGGATTGCCTTGATTGCCGCCGGATAGTTTTCCAGCAGCACCGACAGGTTTTCCACGTTGAATGCGTCGGGAAGTGCCCAGCCAGCAATGATTTCCATCAGAAAATCAGTGGCGGTTTTACCTTCGAGTTTTTCGAGGTCAGCCAGTTCTTTAAGTGGCTTGTGGTTGAACGTGAACGTCAGCACGCCATCCTCATCGCCAGCGCGGGGGATCGAGACATTGGCCTTGAATGTAGGTTTGGGCTGAAGGGTGAATTTGGTCGCCATCGATACCTCTTAACGAAAAAAAGCCTCCGTTATGGGAGGCATGGAATAGTGAAAGCTCTGACGGGTCAGGCGGCAGCGTCAGTCACCTTGTAGAACGTCATCGCCGGTGACTGCAGGTTCAGCACCACACTCACTGTCTCTACCTCGTTAACCGCAGTAGTTGGCGTATCGTCAAAGGACGCCGTGGCCGCCCAGTAACGGTTTTCCTTCGCCTTCGGCACGTACATGTAAGCCGCAACCGTCTCTTCGTCTTCATCCAGTTGGCGCAGCAACGGATATACCGGGAGAGTTGAGTCGTGAGCGATCGAGTAGGTCTGAGAGACTGCGGATTTATAGGTATTCAGGTTTCGCTGGCGGTCGTCGCTCAGGAACTGAATCTGTGTGGTGTTCTGATCGCCACCAGATTTCGACACCTCAGTTATTTGCGGCAGCTCGGTCCATTCAAGCACCTTGCGGATCGAGCCGGTACCGCCACCAGCGGCATATTTGTTTTTGTTGGTGGTATTGATATTGCGAAGGGTTACGGCGCTTTCGGCAATCGCATCAATTTTTGCAATGACGTTATCAACACCGGACCAGTTGCAGTTCACATGAACAATATCACCCACCTTGAGTGCGTCCGCTTCACTCACGGTGATCATCATATTTTCGGCGTTCGTCGCCCCGGTGAAAGTAATGGCTGGGCCATAACCCGATGCCAGATAGACGTGAGCGCCGTTAGGCAATGCAAAGCCCATATTGGTTACTCCTTTGGAAACGGGAAAACCGGCAAAGAGCCGGTCAGGTTTAGTAGGTTGTGAGGATTAGCTGGAGATATCAGCTCGATAATTGAGACTAACGGGAACGGTATAAGAGACTGATGTAGTGATACCGCGGAAAACACCAGGCGTTTGATCTATCCAGCATGTAAAACCCCTGCCTTCAATCTCCTGCCCCTCGGGGAACAATTCAGCCACGCGGTCAGCCAGAGCCACAACATCGGTACGGCCAGTGCCGACAGGGGCCACAACGTTAATCTGGTATACACCTGAATAAATGCGGCAGCGCAAACCAAGGTCCAGCGTACGCGGTGTAGCGGGCATGTCATGGACAGCAAGATAGAGCCCATCAGATGGCGGTGTGAAAGGCACGTTTTCCCAGGCAACTGGGATCCCTTCAGCATCAGCCCACTCGCCGAGCCTTGCGGCCAGCGCCGCCGCAATATCGGGAATCATTTAGTCACCTCCCTTACTGCTTCTTCAAAAAATCGCTGAAACTCAGCAGCAGTAATGCGCACCATCCCACCCGGAGCCTGGGAAGAGTGCCCCATCTCCAGTCGATACGCGTAAGGGACGTTGTTGCAGAAATAAATAGCCTTCATCCCGACTTTGAACAGCGACAGCGTGTAATTCCCTGCGGCTTTTGTCAGATTTCCGGTTTTATCTACACGACCCGTTTCATCTGTGGTCGGTGTATCAAAAGACACCTGCCAGTTGCCCCGAAACCGTCCACCGGTATATCCCGGCGGCGCTTTGATATCCATCCCATCCACCAGTCGAGCCTTCTTCTTAAGTCGTCCGGTTTTAGTCAGGTTTGCAGGGTCCGCTTTTTGCGCTTCGTTATGGGCGTATACCGCCTGATTGTAAGAAGCTGCCGTCTGGTTGATGCCCCAGAGTTCGGGGTTGCCGACAGGTGACATCATCACCAGTTGATTAAGGATCCGAATGCCGACCGCTCGTACGACCGCTTCCTGATTCGCTTTGGCTTTGTCCACAAACGCGGTGATGGCAGCCGTGAACGCCTTGTTATCGCTCATGCTATGCCCTCAACTGAGATTTGTAGCAGAGCACCACACCACCCGGTTTCACCGGATTAGGCTTAACCACGCGATGCCTTACGCCGTCCATGTCGATAAGATCGCCTGTTTTAATTTCCTTCTCAGCGGTGAAGACAATCCGAACATCGCCGTTTTCAATGACGGTTCCATCAATTTCGCCTGGCGCGTATTCCGTCTTCACTCCTGTGGCGGTGAACTGGATATCATCGGAACGATGCTCCACACCACCGATGACGATTAACGAGCCCTTACGCGTGACGTTGTATGCAATGCCGTTCTGCTTGAGCATACGAGTCGTTGTCGCCTGCATTCGCTGATAATTGATGGCCATTACGCACGCTCCGCGAAAGCATTGATTGCATATCCACGCCCACCAGCCAGGTCGCCGAGAATAGCCATTACCGCCGGGTAGGATGGTGTGAACACCTCACCATCGGCAACCGCATAGGTCATGGTTACGGCGCCTTCGACACGTTCGGTTTTCACAGCGGCTTCGCGCACGCTGGAGAGTAAATCGCCGTCGATTGCCTCTACCGCCAGCATGCACTGCGCGGTTATAACCTGCCGTGGTACTTCATCCGGCGGGAAATCATGTTCATCCAGAACGACATTCACGCGAGGCCATGCCAGCGGCTGTCGAGGGTCTGCTTTGGAACCTACCCAATCAAGCCCTTCCAGATAGTCCATCGCCTTAATCAGTAACGGCGCGAGCTTTTCAGGCAGCTCAATCCCTCTCAGCCCGGCAAATGACGCCAGTTCATCTTCGCTGGCGTAACTGTTAACGTCAGCGGCGGTGATATCAGTATTAATCATCTGAGCATCCGTTGAATGGGGCTTACGCCCCATCAGTTAGCCTGCAGCAGGCGCGGTGAAGGTGATTTCCTCACTCGATTTAGCAATACCATCAACGGTACCAGTGACTGTGAAAGTACCTGCTGTATCAGAGGTAAGTTTGACCGTCGCCCCACCAGCAGAACCGGTCTGAGAACTGGCAGTGCTGAGCGTGCCGCCGGTTGAATTCCAGGCAACAGTTTTGCCGGAAACACCTGCGCCGTTTAGCGCGTACTTAAGGGAAATGGTGACCGCATCGGTGCTGTCAACGGTTGCGGAGGTTTTATCCGCTGACAGCGTTACTCCCCCGCTGCGGATCCCAGTTTGATCAGCACGCCTGCCGTTGATTTGTTGCTGGTGAAGTGCTTCTTCCAGTTACCTGCAGTGCCGATTTTGGTCAGGTCCGGGTTGTCGCCTTTGGAGGTATCCCAGCTGTAACCCAGCAAATCGACATTCACCACGCCTTCAGCACGGTAGCCGATTGCCAGGTTTTCCTGATCGTTGATGTCGTATGAACGGAACCCCGGAGCCTGAGACTCAGTTACAGTCACTGCCCCGGCCACCAGCCCAAGGATCGCATCAGCGTCCATGGTATCGGTAACCAGCACCGGTTTACCCAGGGTGCCCGGCTGTCCGCCGTAAACCACTATGCCCGCTTCTTCGTAGATTTTGTTGGCGATCGCCTCATCCACGATGTCGAAGTAGGTAGCGGAGTGCATAACGAAGAGCACGACACGGTTGAACTTGTCGCCGTACTTACGCAGGCCACGTGTCAGGGTCTTCTTACCGTCGGTCTCAATGTCGGCAGTGACCACCATATCCGCGTTGGCGCCAATTGCTGCCGTCAGGGCCTTCAAGCCGTATTTCACGTAGCCTTCCAGCGTAGCGTCAGCCACATCAGTGCCGATCACTTCTGAGAACTCATCAACCGAGCGGCCGCGGCGTTTGAACGCTTCTTCAGTAGTTTCGTATGGACCGTATTTCCACGGTGCTTTGACGGATACGGCTTCACCGGCGCCAATCTTCTTACCCGTCACTTTATCGGTGGAGTTAACGTCACGCGATTCGATTGAGCCGCCCACTTTGTAGAAGGCTCGCTTGCGGAAATCGCCTTCAATCAGCTCGTTATCCAGCAGGATCGCACCGTTGGAGGACGCGTTGAAAATAGCCAGGTTGTCCTGACGGCGCTCGAGAAAAGCGGTCTGCGCCAGGTCGTCATAAATGATCAGGTCACTATTAACAGTGGTAGACATGGGTTAATCCCTTATTTTGGAAGTTTGAGGAAGGCCTGCTGGCCATGCTTGCGGATGTAGTCCGCTTTGTCGCTGGCGCTCATTTCGGAACGTTTCAGGCTGCCACCACCGTTTGGTTTATGTCCGCCCGCGCCGGTGCCTTCTGCGCGTGGGAACAGATGCGGAGCCGTCTCCTTAAGAGACTCCGCCCACTCAAGCGGGCTTAGTGGAGTTTTGCCGTCTTTACCGAACAGAACGTCGCCATTTGCATCAACTGCTACGGCCTCGCCTTCGTCGTTGAGCTGGAATGTGCCTTTGGCACGCAGAATCAGATCGTCAGATGCTTCCGGCAGCGCACCAGCTTTTGAAGCTGCTGCACGGATTGCATCGCCCAGAACTCGATCCCGAAATTTGTTGGAGAACGCTTCGGCTTTGTCGGCGCGTTCATTTGCGGCTTTGATTTGCTTATCGACGTCAGCACGCAGACGCTCGGTGCGCTTATCGAGCACCTCATCGATTTTTCCGGCGGCAATCAGCTTTGCCTCTTCGTCGTCGGAAAAACGCTGGAGGATCCCGCGCACTGCATCAGGATCGATACCATCAAAGCGAGACAGGTGTTCTTTTTGCTGCTTAATGGTACCCAGCAGCTCAGAGTTTTTCGATTTCAGGCCAGTGACTTCGTTGGTCACGCGCTCATCAATCAGCTTCTGGATTTCTGGGGTGATTTCGATACCACCGCCGCCGCTGCCCTCGCCGCCGCTTTCTGGTGCATAGAATTTCAGAAGCATGTTTCGAATTAACATATTTTCCCCTCGGGATTTTGCCGGGCCTCGCCCATAAAAAAGCCCCGGCGGATGCCAGGGCGTGGAGTAAGGTGTGATTGTTAGTTGTCTGTGCCAGAGAGCTGCTTCAGACGTTCCAAGCTGATCCATTCGCCTCTGTCAGTGAACATATCAGCCAGGTCGATTTCACCCGCGCGGAACAATCGGCCACGCTCGGCACCCAGAACCTGATCCTGGCGTTGTGCCGGCTGGCGCGCGAGCCATTCCAGATACGAGGTTTTCCCCGGTACCTGTCCATCCATGCTGGCACGACTTCCCTCGTCCATCTCATCGATATCGATGCCAAGTTCGCGCCACGACTTGAGGATTAGGGTTTCGGTAGAACGACAGCAAAAATGAATTTTCCCGGGTCCCTGCAGGTAAGGCACCTTATGCCCGACCGGTTTGTTATCCAGGGTGTAACGCAGCAGGTCACGAATAATGCAGTCGTGGCTGGTTTTATTGTCCAGCGTAGACAGCCACTGTTTGCCTTTCACGATATCGCTGTTGGCACTGGTGAAGCTGTTGCGCGCTGTGGCAGCCAGATGATTCACAGCTGTTTTAGCGATGCTGGCGGCGTTTGCCCTGCTCATCTGCAGCGCCCCGTCGCGATAGTCTTTGTTGGCATGGCCACGAACATTGCGCGCGATAGTTTCTACCGTGTCGCCAGCAAGATAACCCCTGCGGACGGCGTTCACGATACGCGCCAGCCTGTCCGATTCCAGATTCTCCGCCCACTCACTCAGCAGCCGACCCTGAAAGGGTTGCGCCATCGCCGCGGCATACACCATATCGGCGGTGATGCCCTGCAACGGATAGTGAGACAAGACCTGTGATGGCAGAAGGGAATCGAACAGGCTCAGCTGATAACTGGCTTCGTTCTTTGCCAGTGCCACCAGCTCACTCTCGAGCCCTGCCTGCATGGTGGCTACGGCCTGATGGTTAAGCTCACGCACGCTGCCCAGTAAACTCTGCAGACGGCTAACGGTGAAGCTCTCAGGAGGCAATCTGTCCAGCGCATCCAGTAGACGTGCCGACAAGTCAGCATCCGTCTCGTTAAGCAACTTCACCATCCGGTTTGCCACGCCCGTAGCGTAGCGGCTTAACCAGATGGAATGTGCGATCGACTCATCGCTCAGGCGTTCGTTGACGGTTGGCATCTCAACCTCCCGTCAACGTTGGTGCCTGATTGCGAATTGCATCAATCACTTCATCCGGGCTGTCCGCCGGGTCAATGAGATCGAGCTTCTGCAGCGCGCGAATCATATCGCTATCGCGAAGCGCACCGGACTGCCAGGCGTTAACGATCGCCGTCACCATGCCCGACTCAGCAACCTTCGCAATGAATTCCTGATTGATGGTGTAACTCGTCGTTTCGCCCTTGATGCCGAGGTATTTCGCACACCAGCCAAGCGCCAGCGTATAGGCTTCAGAAACGTTTGAAACGCAGATACCGAGCACCGATGTTGAGGATGTTTGCTCACCGCTCGCCTGGGTTGCTGTCTTCGCCGTGGCGTTCTGTTCAATCAGCCGCGCGCCCAGCTGCACCATGTAATCGCGCTTGCTGTCCATGGCCTCTTTAGCAAGCATGTTTGGCTGCGCCTGGGCATAGCCAAACGAGCCCTCCCTGGGAAGTAAAAGCGGTGATCGGGAACCAATTTTCACGCCCTTCTTCTCGAGGTGATCGCGCCAGTTGGTATCAAGACCGGTCATATACGGCTGCACCTGGCCACAGAACCATACGCTGTCTTCATAGTCAGCGCTGTTTCGGTAATGACCATGATTTATCTCCACCAGCGCAGCGAGCGGTGAATCATCGATAGTGGGATCGTTGTTCTGAGCACCGACAAAGGTGAACGGGATTTCGTCCCAGTAGTCCTTTCCTTTCGGCTTCGGTTGATATTCGCTGCTGACGGTATAGGCTCCGCTTGCGGTGCCACCAGCCCGGCGCCATACGCGACATATGAACCGCCCTTCTTCCAGCGCCAGTTCGCGGTACTGGATTTCATCCTTGTAAGCGTAACCATCCGGCTCTTCTACGCATTCACGCAGGACCACCAGCACCAGCTGATCGCGCCCGTTAATACGCTTTGTTCGCCAGTTGATAATGTTCTCTGCCAGATAGCGGAGAATGATCGCCTCATCGGAGGCTTCTGCATAGTCGACATAAAGCCCCTCTCGCGCGACCTCCAGCACGTTCTCAGCCACCAGCTGTGACTGCTGATAGATGCTGGTACCGGCCCCGTCAGCATTGTCCAGCAGGTATTTCAGCTTCTCAGGACCATTAAAGGTAGGATCCTTTCGATATGCCATGCCAAGCATGCCGATTTTCGTGTTGCCGGCAATGGAGTAGAACACCGCACGGCTCAGATAGTCCTCATTACGCTTACGGTTGCGCGTGGATTTATCAGTTGGGTCGAGATAAGGCAGGTACTTATTACCCGCAGCCTTTACGGCCTCAGCGCCTTTGCAAAAGTCCCTGTATTTCCGCCAGGCAGCAGAAGCCGCCCGATGTTCTGGTCGAACCCAGGTGATGTCGTCGTTTGCCATATCAGAAAGTGGTGTCCATGGTGATTGAGTATGCCGGTTTCACAATCGGGTAATCCTTCACGATGAAGTACCCACCAGCATCATTGGGGTGATCGTTATCAGCTGATTTGTCCGGTTCGCCATTGGCCGCCCAGATTTGCTGTTCGAGGCTTTCGGTATAAACCGGGCAGCTCTGGACGTTCACCAGATAGCGGCGTTCGCCGTTGGCGTTACAGAACATGGCATTCATCGAGTTGATACGGTCCTTAACCGGCGGGTTGGCATCATCAACAATGACGCTGAATCCGGCATCGTTGAGCTGAGCAATATCGGTCTTGCTGGCGTTCTGCGATTTGCGTGAGTCACCAGAGGCATCCGGATAAATGTAAATCTCCCGGCTTTTAACGTATCGGCCATCCTCGTAGCGCCAGAACTCTTCCTGGATACGCTTAATCATCGCTGGCGTGTCGTAGACCTTCACCAGCTCACGGACCGCGCGCGGCAGGCCATTACGCTTAACGTGAACAATCGCGGCCATTTTTCCAACGTTGAAGTCCATACCGATAAACAGCGGATCCCCGTCCTGAATCTCGTCAGAACAGTTATTCAGCTTGCGGTTAAAGGTGTGGTAAATGGTCCCGCTGTTAAGGTTGGTGAACTTTCCTCGCAGGTATGCCTGAATCAGTTCGTCAGGGTAAGAACTCAGCAGCGACGGGATGTAATCAGGCGGTAGATTCTTCGCATTGTCGAACGTGCTGGCCTGAATCAGTCCATAGAGCGCCGCAAGCTCTGGCTTTTCACGTACCGCCTTCACGAACTGCTGGTAGACGAACTTGAACCCTTCTGGCGTTGTCGTTACATCGATGCCATTACGTAGCCCATCAACCTTGTAACGCATACGGGCGATGATTTTTCGCCAGGCCTGCTGTGCTTTGGCCGCCGCCATGACGTCCAGCTCATCCACCATCGCATTACCGATTTTGAAACCGACTATCGAGCCGGGCTTCTCCATCGAGCGGCAGATGGTTGTCCCGCGGTAGCGCCGCCCCTCGTAGAAGTGAACCTCTTTGTTCCCCTCATTGATTTTGACGCTCAGCCCCCAGTCAAAGGCCACCTCCTCAATCGTTGGGTAGAAGATGTCACGAATTTGCGGGTACGTTGGCGCGAAGTAGCCTTGGTTAATCTTCGGGTGTTCCCACATGCCCTTACAGATGCCGCCACAACCCACCCACGTTTTACCCGAACCGAACCCGGCAACATAGGCTTTGAATTTGTGCTGCATCGCGAGGAAGCGCGCCTGAGGAATGTTAAGTGTCGGGCTGATCCCCATCGTCTGCCCTCGCATCCACTACGTTGATATTGATCTGCACTGGGGTTGGTTCATCGTCCTCACCATCACCGGCCAGCTCTTTACGGAGTTTCTCGACCTCAAGCTGCCGGCGTTCGATTTCAATCTGCTGCAGGCGCTGGGCGAACTCGCTATCGGCCAGGCCCAGGCGCTTCATTACCGCTTCGAACATTCGCTCGCGGCTGATTGCTGTGATTTCGACGCCATTTTTGCCGACCTTTACACCGGAGTAAGCCAGAGCAGCGTCAGGGGAGAGCTTCCTGGTGTCAGCGAAGTAAGGCTGGCCTATTCCGTCACCATTGCAGCGCGGGCAGACAGGGTTAGGCTCACGAGTGTGGTCATATCCATAGCCGCCCACATCAACTGGCTCACGCTTGTCGCGTTCTTTAGCTTCCAGCTGCTTCTCTTTAAACTCCACGGCATCCCGCCACTGGTAGTGATGGCCAAAGCCCCAGCAATAACGACAAGCGCCGCGGCGGTATTGTGAGAGTTGGTTTGCATCGAAGGTGGCGAGCTGCCACATCTGCGCGAGGACTTCATCGGCACTGCCAAGCGTGCGCATAATGGATGCTTTTTGCTGCTGCGCAATAGACTGCGCAACGTTAGGATTCGCTATGAGCTGACGACCATAGTTTGGATCACTATAACCAGCACGTGCAGCGGCGGCAGTAGCGTTGTTGTCCTTCAGGTACTCCGCGACAAATAAGCGCTGCTGAGTTGTAAGTCCATCATCATCCACCAGCTGCTCTGCGCATTTTTCCTTTTGCGCAGTGCGCATTTTTTTATGAGCAGATTTGTAAGCAATTTGCGCAGAAGATTTTTTGATGTATCGGCGGGCAGTCGCATAGTTCAGTCCCTGCGCTTCACACCATTCCTTCGGGGATACGCCGGTTGCGGCATGTTCGGACAGGAACCGTTGCTGAAGCTCGCCCCAGTCCGGTTTTGCCATTGCTTACTCCAATAAAAAAACTGCCCTGAGGCGGTTAAACTTTGTTGAATGCTACGCACTGTATCCAGAGGTTTTCTCGCAGCCTCTGTTTTTCAGCCATTAAGGACTCGAATATTTCACCTGAGGATTGTCCACCATCGCAACTGTAGACTTCACCATACGAATACGCCGGTAAGTGCTCCCA
Source organism: Enterobacter sp. N18-03635 (assembly GCF_004006055.1). NCBI lineage: Bacteria > Pseudomonadati > Pseudomonadota > Gammaproteobacteria > Enterobacterales > Enterobacteriaceae > Enterobacter > Enterobacter sp. N18-03635. The sequence goes on from NZ_CP034769.1 coordinate 2,453,833, forward strand.
TGTGGTTGCATCGTAAGCATTCCGTGAAAAAAACCACTGCTCTTTCTCTTCCATAACCCCTCCATATGACGAGGAGTTATTGTGCATTATCACAGGCACTCAGTGAATGCCTGCTGTAATGCCTGCCAAACTCTCGCAGTGGCTGCGCTCATGCCCTTGAGTTGCTGTCGCTTCATCGCCGCTTATAACCGATGCGCGTATGGCGTACGTGCTGCTTTACCGGAGCATGTTCCCTTATTTATTCTCACATCGGTCTGCTATAACTGCTCGCCATTACGCGACTCGGGGCAGCTTAATGACTGCTGCATTGCCTTTCGGCTACGGACTATCCGCTTTAGTGCTTCATGGGCTTACCCTCATGTGGGGATATCATTGTCGTTATCCCTTATCATGGATATTACCCTAACGATGGATCTCTCCGGGTGGATTGCAATAATATGCTTACCTTGAAAAAAACCATGGAGGTGACATGTTTTCCTTTCTCAATACATTTAAGCGGCTCATAAGTAAGCAGCAGGAAGCTCCAACCACTCAGCCGGAGTATTCAAATGAACAGCTTTTGCAATGGGCCACAGGATGCATGCTAGAGGGTTTACCCGACACGTTTTACGAAGCGAGGATTACCTGTTTTCGGAGCATTGACTATGACGGGCGTACAGCAATTGCGGCTATACATGACTTCAAGTTAACTAGTGAAAGCGAATATATCTCTTTCACTCCACCAGATGGCCTTTACGCCACACACTGCATAGAGAAAATTCTTGCTGGAAAAGACTGGAACCAAGCCACCATAACTTTCACGCCACAAACGACACGATTCATGTGGCAATAAAAAACCGCCCGTAGGCGGTTACAGTTACTACAGTCTGTCTCGATGTTCCTGAAGTCGATCTGTAATGGTGTTTTCAAAACCTGGATCCGCGTTCATTTTCACAATCGATCGATCACCCACCTGATATCTTGCATTGTATTCAGCACGAGTTATTTGGAACTCGGCAACTTGAGAAATTAAATCTGGTGTTGAAATCCCGTGCTGCTGATTGTCGAACACCTTCACGTGGTAAGTGTCGGAGTCAATACTAATTACGTCGTAACGCATTAAGTTTGCATCAGTCTTGCTGTTGATGTAGTAGGTGGTCACATCATAAATCATTGTTATTGTCCTTTTTTAACATGTGAACCTACATCATGGGGGCGGTCGAAATGCGATCAAGACACAAAAACTTTTTTTATGGCTATTTGAGACATTGCTCACTAATGTAATCCTGCAGATAGCCAACCTGCTTCGTTACAGTAACGATTCGCTTTCTGAGGGTGAAATAATCCCGTTCAGCGGAGTCAGTAAGTCTGGGGCCGGAAGCATTGCCCATGCCGCCGGTGCCGGCCGTTCCGTTCGCGGGACATCTGGCGTTGACGTGCAGCCCACACTTGCCAGAGCTAACGCAACGCTGCAGATCTTCAAGCTGAGATTTCGCATCGGCTAATTCCTTTGTGTATTTAGCATCCAGCGCAGCGACATCTCGCTGGCGGGTCTGCATGTCTTTGATGGTGGCGTTCGCCAGGATGAGTTTCTCAGTGGCTATATCGCGCTGGTCTTTATAAGCGATGGCGTTGTCTCGGTAGTGGTTAATCGCCCATGTCATAGAAACCAGCAGGCAGATAACGACAGCGCAGATGATGGCTGTTATTCGACTCATTTCTGGCCCCACTCGCAGACTTCGCGCTCAATCTCCCGGCGCGTTACTCACCCTTTCCACTGTTTGCCTCCAGCATGAGTCCAGCGCCGCAGCAGATCGCATGCGCCTTTCTGGTTCCCATGTCCACCAGCTCATCTGCGCTTTTTTCTTTCTGCGCAGTGCGTGCTATCTTTCGCGGGTAAATTTTTGTATTTTGCGCAGCAGTTTTCTTGATATAGCGGCGAGCAGTTACATAATTAAGGTTATGTGCCTCGCACCATTCCTTAGGGGATATGCCAGTAGCAGCGTGATCAGACAGGAACCGCTTCTGCAGCTCGCCCCAGTCCGGCTTAGCCATTGTTACCTCTAAATTGAATGAATTTTAGACGTCACTGATAGCTTCATTATTTGAAGCAACGACGTATTTTTCTCAAATAAATCTTGAAATGAGGATTTAAGCTCATGAAATATGTATAACTACGATGACGTACAGAAAATCAAGGCCAATCTCGAGTGGATAGTGCATCAAGCCTCTGCACGGACTCATCTGCACACTGAGCATGACCAAATAGTCATTTCTGATCTAATGGAACTCATCCAGACATATGAAGCTCTTCTTGACCTCGTAAGCAAATTTGGTGCTTCTGTCTTAAATTCGGAAATCATTGCTGGTCTAACGATCACAGAGGAATTCATTGCTAAAGTTAAGCGAAATGATGGTGCAATGTGAGCGACCAACACACTGAGTGACGATTGATTTGTGTTTGAAGCTTCAAACTGGTGGATTACAGTTTGAAGCTTGGGTTATTTAATTGCCGTACAGCCGGTTGAAAAGCGCATTTTTCATCGCATCAGAATCAATCGGATCCACGTTTAACCAGGTCAATGTCTCACGATTCTTTTCTGCATTGAAATCAGAAAACACACCATGGATATCACCGTTATCAGGTGAGTAGAGAACAGCAATATTCTGTTCTGGACAGCTGTGTGGTTTACATCCTGACAGAGCAATATACTTTTTGCCCGCAACTGTTACTTCGGTTGATGGCGTGCTCGTACCACCACTTTTTACCCATGCAGGTAATTTGTTTTTACTAATAAGCTGGGAGTAGCTTTTAGACGTACTTTTTGCACTGGCGAAGTCAGAAAGATACTGCCCCTCATCAGCGACAGCATTGAACGAAACTAAAGCCATAGCAGCGATAATCACTTTACCTTTCATGTTAATCCTCATTCCATAAAGACACCTCAACTTTATACCTTTGCAGTCGCCATGTCAGCCCTATGGATAATCAGAGCATTTGAAGTTACTGCCCGGCCCAAATGATTAGGTAAGGATTATCTTAATCACTAGCGCTTATGCTTGTTGATTACTGCCTGGCTGCCAGACTGTTCAGGACTCTGATGCGGAGAATGCCAACTCCAGGGAAACATCGATAAAAAGAGCAAGTAAAACTGAGACTCCGGTTGCCCTCCTGATGAGGGCTTTTTTTGATTTGCCACTTTTAGTTGTTAAATCTCATGTGTTTTCTAAAATTTAAAGGAGGCTTTGCTATGTCAGGTAAAGCCGTCGTTCAGAAATACCCGTGTGCTCAAGGATGAGCCATCCCTAGTTCTTTCTTTCCTGCTCGATCTGCCTTATGCCAGCGAAATTATTGTTGCCCTTTTCAATTACAGCCAGTAGCGGCTTAATCCACAATACTGCCTGGCAGTACGTCATGGAGCTGGTGGCAACGGCACGATCATCGGCTGTGTCAGGTCCATTGGAATCGGTGTGCATGGCGCTGGCACGTAAACGGTGCGCGTATTTGAGCAGCCCACCAGCAATGTCAGCAGGAACAGGCAGATCACAGGTTTTTTCACGGCGGAGAATCTCCCGGTATTCGATTACGGTTTCTTCGGTGCTGGTGTCAATCAGGGAGTTGAGCCTATTGGCATGTTCTGCAACCTGATTGAATCGATTGAAGTTGAATGCCTGGGTAGCGATAACCTGCCCCTGCAGAGAATTGTCACTTCGCAGAACGTCGTTTTCGCTTTGAAGATTACTGGCCTCCGAGCAGCTCCGAACGAGGGCAACCGAAAGGCCAGCAATAATGACAACGCCGATAATACCCGGATTAATTTTCACTGGTCTATCCCCCAGCACGCCAGCGCACTTTCCTGGTCTCGCCGTTCTACCTGACCGTAGCAGCCGTTCTTCTGACCTTTAGTCATGCTGCAATCGCGACCACCGTCTTTAATCCACCAGCGGATTGCCTCGCATGCCCCGCGGCGGTCACCGGCATTAATGCGCTTATAGAACGTGGACGGGAAGCACTTACCCGGCCCGATGTTGTACGGACAGAAAGATGCGATTCCAGCCTTCTGGGGTTCGGTTAGCGGTACCGAAATATTGCGGTCAACCCATGCCAGAGCCTTATTGCGTTCGATAGCATTCACCTGATTGCATTTGGCCTGAGTCAATTTCATGCCCTGCACAACCGGTTTACCATCAACCATCGTTGCGCCGCGGCAAATAGTCCAGATACCACCGCCATCTTTGTAGGCCGTGAGGCTGTTACCTTCTTTCTCATTCAGAAACTGATCGAGAATGACGGATGCAGGAGCACCAGCCAGTACCAGCCCCAAAACTGCAGTACTCAGCTTTGCTCTGGATCCCATCACTCACCTTCCTTTTGTAATGCCTCAACGACCACGCTTGCAGCGGCAGGACGCTCTTGAAGGGGTTTATCACCAACGCCTTTCAGGTAGTCATTGACCAATTTTGTTCGCTTCTCATCCTCTCTACGCCTACGGTTTGCATCTACCCGCCCGTTAATGTATGAGGCTAGCGAGATAAGCAGACCAGCAGCGCCAAAGAACATGAACACCAGATCCTGAGTGGTAAATCCAATGGCTGACGCCAGAGCTGCTACCCACGCGAAGAACTGCGTGAAGATGTTCCCTGAATCATTCATTTTCATGGTCTCTCACCTCGCTTGGTGCGGGTGCTATTGCTAGAAATAAAAAAGGCCGCCAAATGGCAGCCTTGTGAGGGTTGTAACCTGCTGGAGCGTCCTTCTTCTGAGGAATGCAATAAATTAAATAATCCTTAAGAAGAACTATTTAAAGCTTTAAAACAATTAACTATTCGCATAGTTTTTAGATGTTATCATTTGCGTTAAGTTAAAAACTTATCCTCAAAGGGATATAAGAAATACAAGCGGGTAGCACTGGCATTTTTAATGCGGAGAAGATTGATGTCATTCTCCGCACTTTTTTTGTGCACTGAGCTAGCTATCAAATGTCCACCAGCTATTACATTAGTGCCAGAAACATGATCAGACATTTAGCCCCCTCTTTCTTTGGCTACCCCATTCAGAAAATTTGAATGGAGAGAAAAAAAGCCCGCTCTTTTGAAGCGGGCCAATGAGTTGACTATTTGTAAGGTAGGTGTGAGTAAGACTTATGCTCAGAGGTGAAGCTGTATCGGCTGATTCACTATCGGTCCAGGAGAATCACAGGGCACTCAGTAACTTCTCACGACTTAAAGAGTAGCAGTAGTTTTCCAAGCCATAAAAAAAGGCCTGCGTTTTATGGCAGGCTCTCAAGGAATTTTAATCTTTTATTGTTGTTGTCATGGTGCCGGGTGCCTCCCGGTGACCCTACCCCAGTCAGCAAGGCCGCGTGCATACCTGCAGAGCGCAGTTGACTGGAACGCCCTTTCGCTTAGAAAGGATTCACCACGTGAATAAATTACGATTAATTCATTCACCCGGTCAATACTGTTCACCATTCACAAAAAAAAGCCTGCTCGGACAAGCAGGCATAAATAGCTAAGTTGGCAATAACTGAGGGAGTGGTGCCGGGTGCCTCCCGGTGGAAATGATCACAGCATTCATTTCCGCGCGCTGGTTGGACACTCTGGAGAAATGTCCTGCTGAACCGCCCCTCCGCTTAGGGGGATCCACCACAAAAACGCTTTCAGAAACATCCATTCCGCAGGATGCTTAAGAAGCATATGTGCAGTATGAAGAATCTGCCACATAATCAGATGAATATATTCATCTAAATGGTAGAGGGAGAGGGCCTTCAATCACCTCGGCCTCTCCGTTGTCGCAGATGTCGTCACCCTGTGCCAGATGCCAAATACCATTAAAAGTAAGTCCCGTCTCAAGGTCTTCAGTAACGCCATTGCTGAAGTAAGCAACCTGAATCCTGCCGTTGTGCTGAATCCAGTAGAAACCTTCTTCCATATTCCCTCCTGCGTTGTTGGGGAAATTCTAAGTCACCGCAGGGTTGAATGGTTTTAGATATTCTTAAGTCGCTATTAAGCAAAATAGCCCCACGGTGTAAACCGCAGGGCTTTAAACGAAGGTAATAACCCATCGTTAGAGCAAAATTACCACAGTTTAGGGAAAAGTAAATAGCTCGCGATAAATTCACGCCCTATTTTGTTATCTGCTTGAGCTGCGCATCAGCCCAAGCCTCTTCGATGTCAAACTTGGTGATGAGCTGATCGTAGAATGGCTTAACAGACTTCTTCCAGGTATCGAGGCTGATTGCATCCGTTATCTGACACACCGCGGCGTAAGCCTCAGTTGATGGAATTCGCTCAAACCCTCGCCCACTGCAGCGCTTGCAATCAGCAAGTACCGGAACGCCCTGCTGCTCTGTAAGAGCCTGATTAACAGCTTTCCCGCGTCCATGACAATCTCTACAGGCACAACTAACAACCTTCTTCCCCTTACACTGAGGGCAGAGAACGCGTGCAACCTCCCTGACCTGCCTCCGTACCTCATACTCAGAAGGTCGAATATTTTCGACACCCATACTCAGCGACATCTTCACGAATTTCTTCTCTTTTGCCGGAGTGTGGGACTTCATGCTGAAAACCTCAGCGTCAATAAACCCTTCCCCATTGCAGCCATCGCACTGCTTCACACTGGCGGCGCTGCGGGAATAGTCCTCGAACGCGAAGGTGGCCAGTTGGTGCATTACCAGTGGTTTAACCACTGCATCAAGCTTTCGTAATGCCGCAACCCGATCGCACTTAGTCAACGCGTACTCGGCCAGCAACTCAATCGCCCTCTCCCGGTCATTGTTGCTGATACCCATCTTCCCGAGAAAGGCGCTATAACCCAAGGCAGCCCGTTCCTGCGTCATGCCCATAGCGGCCATGATATCCGTTCCGGTTAATGAGTCTGACGCAGTAGCACGCGGAGAGTCGCTAATCATTGTCGATTTGGCGAAGTGATATTTGAGGGTGTTTTCAAGATTCATGCGGTCTCCAGCTCGGTAATGGTGAGTTCTAACTTTCCGCCCTTAACGACAGGCATTTTCACAACGCGATAGTCAATAACCTGGCAGTCATCCAGCCAGAATCCCGCCTTGGTTAAAGCGTCAAAAGCGGCCTTCTGCAGGTTATCCAGATCGCGGCGCCGGCGGTCGGGCATGTGACAATCGATACGGATTTTAAGTGGTGCGGCCGTGCGGATATTAAGCCGGGCGCTTCGAATGACGCTGGCGACTGCATAGCGGTACGCGACACCATCAGCGCTAATGTGCGTGCGCCCGCGGTTGTGCCGGTAATACCGGTTATTGCTCGGCGGCCAGGGCAAAGTGATTTGATATGTCTTCACGTTCACCCCCACATCCGGTTTCGCCATCGACTATCCGGGCGGGCTGGTGTATTTGAGGTCGGCAGGAATGCACTGACAGTCCAGGTCACGTAATCCTGGTTTAGGCTGCGCTCAACGCGCACGCCGCGCGCTTTGTAACGCTTGACCAGTTCGTCGGCCTGTTCGGTGCTGCAATCGGTGTGGTGGAACCAGGTCTTCTTCATCCCCATTACCCCGCAAAGCCAAGCAGCTGCGCGGCAACATTTTCGGCCTCATCGCGACTGCGGAATGAACGGGACAGAACCCAGCGCCAAAGAACATCGAGCGCAGCTTTATAGAGCTGCTGAAACTCGAGTTCGTCCATGTTGGCGAATGAAATGCTGCGAGGATGCTTTTTGAGTGTGCCGTCAGGTAGCTGAATGGCATCAAAGTGCCCTGCCTCGACGATTACCCATGAGCGGTAAGCATCGAAGGATTTACACAGGCTAATGCCATTTGTGACGCGTCGATAAGCAACCTGCTCAAGATACTGCTCGGCAGCATCGATCAGAGCCCCCTCATTCCCGCCATAAAAAGCCAGGAACCAGGCGTAGCCGGTAATCAGCTTCCGCTCGTTACTCGAGATAGCCCCGCCTGTTGGTTCCCAGTATTCAAAACCGAGATTAAGAAGCGCAAAAAAGCGCCGATGGAATGCCGGGTTACGTACCCGCCTGAACTCGGCAACAAGAACATCGCCGAGCCGGGTTTTGGATTGCAGGATATCGCTGGTCTCAGGCGTAGCCGGGATCAGTATTCCTGAGTGGTGTTTGATAAGTTGTAATTCTAGCGCCATGGTTCTCTCCGTGGCGCATCAGGTATAGGTTGTTCAGGCCTATGAAATAATAATATCAGACGGTGGTGTAACTCGGTACCCCAGTCGTTTTGCAAATTGCATAAACCCGTTGAGAGTGAATATTTCTTCCTCTTCGAGCAACGGTCTTAATGAAACTATTCCATTTACTCGATAAACCAGATATCTGCCCTCAGCCGGGAAGCTATAGATAACTGCTTTATCGGCCCTTCTGACCACGTCGTACCATTGATCATCTGCATTAAAGGCATCTGCACTACACACTATTTCCCCCAGAGCGACTTATTGACGCGGTAAACAGTAATCGGGAACAGCCAGGGGAACGCAAACAGCGATACTCTTTGAAACTGCTCCAGTGAAATTCACGCGATTAATAAAACCACTCGTCGGCGCTTTCCAAGGTCTCCTGCACGATTTGCTCAACCTCTTTCTTGTCGCCCCCGAAAACACTCAGACCATCATTGCTGGCACGCTTGATCGTTAGCTGACAATTATCAAACTGCTTGCTGAGCCTTTTGAGCAGTTCTGACTCTAGTGCAGGTATAGCTCCATCAGGAAGTTTCTTCATGCGATCAATGGCTAACTCGATTTTCATTTTTCCCTCCGCAACAAACACCTGTATGTATATACAGTATATTTATAAACGTATCTTACGGATTTTGCAACGATTAAAGAGTGTTAGAAGGATGGAGCGCTTCCAAGCTTGCAGGTATCGGTTTTAAGAACGATTTGGGACAGATCTCAGATTTGGTGGTCTACACAATAGTTATGTTGAATAGATTTCAGAGGAGTTTAGTGCAGTTTCACTACTAAATTGTGGTTTCGATATGAGATTTATAAAATGAAAATTCGTAAAGGCTATTATGGAGCTTGCTGTTACTAAGCAACAAATTTGTCAGCAAGCTCTAAAACGACATGAAACATTACCAGTCGTAATGTAATCCAACCGGTTATCGAAATTTACTGAGATGCAGGCACTCTATCATCTTGACGGAAAGCCTCGATCCCGACTTTCTGACCATAAGAAAGTTCGAGTGTGTTGCCATCAGGATCAGAGAAGAAGACATAATAACCTACCGGTTCGCCTGCCTGAGCCGGTTCTTTTCGCAAGATGCCTTCCATTCTGGCCATCGCTACTTTATTGTCGATTTCTTCAATGCTTGAACAAGCTACTCCCAAGTGACCAAAATTACCTAAAGGGGTGTCAGTCACAGCATCAACCTGGACAAGGACAAGCGCAAAAGGGCGAGTTCGGTCACTTAACCATGCGACTTTACGTGCCTCCGGAAGGTCAGGCTCTCGCCTGTGTACGACTTCCATGCCAGCATAACGGCCGTAAAAATCGATACTTTTTTCCAAATCTCTAACAACAAACGCAACGTGCGTAAAACCGACATCAATCTCTTTCATTAGGCTAATCCTTTGACTATCTCCAGAATCGCCATCTTAAAAGCTCAAGTTAACTTGAGGTCAAGAGCCTTTCAATCAATGATTTTGCTGGATTTCTTGCACGTATTGTTCAATGTCGTTCAGGGTTGCAGCCTATGCTAACTAACTCCAGCAAAATGAAGATAAGGCCCGCTACACACAGAAGAAAAGATAAAGTTAAAGCCGCAATAAAAACCATTCGAAACTCCATGTAATCATTTTCACTACCAAAATCTTAGAATCAATTTTTACTTTGTCACGTGCGCATACCAGGCAATTTTTATGTTGCAGAGCCAAACATATCTCGCGGGCTTTAACCACGTTTATTGAATGGTTTTTTTGTGAAGCATTTTACTCTTCATAGACAATTTTAAGGTCACAGAACTCTTTTTTGTAAATTTTTTCAGTAAAATAGCACTAACTGTCCTTTCTCATGCTACTTTAGAAGAAAATCCTTAAAAGTGTGCAACTATGCTTACTACTCTCATCTACCGAAGCCACCTGCGAGCTGATGCACCAATTCAATCCATTATTGACATGGTCAGTGAAGCCAATTCTCGAAATGAACGTGCGGGAGTAACTGGTGTTTTACTTTTCAATGGGATTCATTTCTTACAGCTTCTTGAAGGTGATGAAGTAGCTGTTATGCAAATCTATAAAAAGATTTGTCGGGATACACTTCACTTTAACATTGTAGAACTCTTATCCGATTATGCCCCCTATCGACGATTTGGTCGCTCCGGCATGGAATTAATTGATATAAGACTATTCAGTAAAGACGAGTGTCTGGACAGGGTTCTTCAACATGGAACAACCCAACATAAATTGCTTTACAACGACAGAGCTTTAAGGTTTTTCCGTACATTTATAGATTCGGCTGAGACAGATAGCTATTATGTACTTCCTGATAGATTCAGTTGGTTTTTTTCATCCGAGCAAATAGATGTATCATCGGTCGATCCCGCTATAATCCAAGACATGCATGCAGTTATAGATCCTCTCGCTAGCCAGATTCATTCTTTTGTCTTGAGTGCAAAATCAGACAAAGACGATATAAAAGCTAATAATTTATTTTTTGATTTGGAATCGAAGAAAGATTTGTTAAAAATCGCAGGGAAGTTCATTAGCTCCTCACAACGAGTATCAATAACACTCCTGCCTTTAACCTTACTGAGGGTGCCTGATGCGATTGAAATATTGCTCGATTATATCAGAGAAAGTAACTTATACCCAGAACAAGTTATAGTTGAGTTTTCAGAGAGCGAAATAATCCCTGAAATTGATGAGTTCGCGCATTCAGTGCAGATACTCAAAAGTTGCGGATTAAGCGTTGCTATTAATGACTTTGGTATGGGTAATGCAGGTTTATTGTTTCTTTCGAAATTCCAGCCTGAGAAGCTCAAAATACACCCGCAACTGATACACAATATACATAAAGAAGGTTCCAAGCAGGCTATACTCCTAAGCTTAATCCGCTGCTGTGAACTTATGGAAATAAGAATCTGTGCTACAGGAGTCGAGCAGACAGAAGAATGGATGTGGCTCGAATCCGCTGGGATATTTTGCTTCCAGGGCAATCTTTTTTCAAAATATGATAAAAATGGATATTTGAAGATCTTCTGGCCAGAATCTAATGAATTCAGCGAATGTTAAAAAGAACTTGTAGACTTATTACTTTTTCATAGGATTAACGCAGTCATACTCGGTGGGTGTCAAGCCGGAAGCGGGTGAACTAATACATAGGGAAAAGTCAGCGGGCCCGGCGGGTGCAAAGGCAATGCTTCAGTACTCAGTAAGATGCGGTAAACAGAACAGACTTAATTAGTTGGTCTCATTTTCGCTCACGAAGAACCAGTTCATCCCTAACCCTCCAACCGGCTTTCATCCAGTCATATTTGGCTTTTAAAGCTCAGTTGGTATCGACCGGTAAGCGATACTTGGGCAGCAAACGCTGCCGCGCCTATACAGTATTGGCTTACCTTTCCTCAAAAGTGCTCATGCCTTCATCCCCTTTCCCCTTGCTAGGTTGATTCTGTCAACGCATTCCCTTAATGCTTTAACTTGCTCCGGAGAGAGTTCAGATTCATCAATTGTGGCCAGAAGCGCGTTGAGGGAGCGCTCAATATCGTTTTAGTCAACCGTAAACAGATAACCTTAACCCAACGTGGCGAGAACTTGCTTAGGCCGATTGCTCTTGTGATACGTAATTTCATGAGATGCCTCTTAACCGCCAGTGGTGGCGATTTGTAACTCGGTTATAACACACAGTGGAGAAGACTTATGTAATTATTTCGCCATAGAAATTTCTAAGGGTCGTTTAGCCTGTGCAATCAGGCTTTCAGGAAACATCTTAATTAGTTTTCCAGTATGAGACACAAGCGCCGCATCTTAACGAGAATGTTACCAGCTGACATATCTTGTGGGAGTGGCACATGTTGCCCCGCCTCCGGCGAACTAAGTAGTAATAAGTAAATGGCACTTTCTTAGAATTTGTTGCAATATACTAAACCTCTTTATTTTTACCAACAATTACATATGAACTGCCTGCTTTGCTCCATGACTTGATTATTGACAAATTGTTTTCTAAGCAAATTTCACTCACAACCCTTTCATCCAACAGACCATAGTAGGAAGCATTTCGAAAGTTCTGGTATATATATCCATGCAAATGTTTAATTCCACTTTCATACTTCTTGAAATAAGAGCTTTTGTATTGATTAACAATCATTGCCTCGCCATCACTCTTTAACAACTCTCTAATGGAACTGATGATTTTGTAAATTGTGGTTTTACATGGAATTGCGGAAAGCACGTTGGCGCAGAGTATGAAGTCGTATTGATCTGTTATTTTATCTACATTTTCAAAAGGAACAGCATTAGAATTTTTATAGTTATTAGCCACATATTCTGGAATTGTGGTTTTTACACCCCTAATAATTTGAACTCTTTCAAGCTGCTTTCGTGAATCAAGAAAAGTCACAACATTAAATTTATTTACTAATTGTTCTGAATATCTAAGTTTTCCACATCCGAAATCAAGGGCTCTGCCATTTTTTTTAGAGTTTTTAATATAATTGCAAAGATAACCAGATGGCATTGTATGCGGCTTGGCCGCATTTTCTGAACGAATGGTTATTCCATCTATCTTATAGTTCAAAACCAGCTCCATTTAAAAAATATTATTGACATTAAAGAATTCTTTTATTTTTCCATCAGGTATCTGTCTTACTTGACTTTCAGTTCTTGGTTTGACAGATGCTAGGAAAATAAGAAGGTTGAATATTACAAGGAAAATAACCCACAACCAAAGATTATTCAAAGAACCAGTAACAGATAACAAATCAGTTAATTTAGCGAAACTAATCACCAAAACAGTAATAAATGCAATTACTGTATGTTCAAAGAAAACCCAAAAGTAATAAACTTTATTCCAGAAAAGCTCAACGTAATGTTTATCTTTTAACTCTTTGACTTCTGGGTAATACAGTTTACTCATTACCTTATATGATTCATCACTAGTTAATTCTCTCGTCACGCCTGCAACTTTGGCTAATGGTCTAATAATTAGATATTTATCCCAGACCTTTCTTATTCCAAGAATTTTTGCAACGTTATTATGAAGATCTAAGGCCCCACTAATCACGGACCAAAAAATCGAAAATGCAATTGGCAATATACCGAATGTTAAGATCCATTTAATAAACTCTTCGTAGTCTTTGATGGGAGGAATGTATTTGGCATTAATGCCAACCAATGGGATGTAGCCATAAATAACCAATAAAAAATAGAATATAAACGTTGTAATAAAAGTTGCCTTATGTAGCAGAGGCAACATTTCATTATAACTCTTTGGTGGCTCTAACATTTTGGCTCTCCAAGCATAAAAAAGCGCTAATTTGTTATAGTGTACTAACTCAAATAACGCATTTAAAGCTAAACACCACTAGTTTCTTAATTTAACACTGCAATATTATCTAAATCTTTTTGATTAATCTAGCCCTCAGAGAAACCTACTGTACAAATATCTATGCTTACTGCATTCAATTTTATGTATGTAGCACCCACAATAGCAAATGTAATGTTTTAAGTAGCCAAATCCACTATCAGTACCGGCGCTTCGATGTCCCTACCTCGTTCAAAGCGGACCATTTCCTCCCTATGCCCTGCCATCAGCTTTCATACTCTCATATTTCGCCTTAAGCAACTCCGCTGGTGTCGGCCCTTTTGGGGCCACCGGAGCAGCCAACGCTCTACGGACAGGTGGAATTGGCTTCCCGGCCAGCACCCGCTTTTCCCACATTTCCAAGATATCGCTGGCCTCACGCTCTAACTCTTTCTGACTAAGTTGGCCATCCGTTCCGCGGCGCCGCAGTTCAAGGCAAATGTGGTAATAAACCGGCTTTGGCCACGGATATAGCTCGCTGCTCGGGTACCGGAAAACCAGCTTCCTCCACTTCCAGTACTCAGCCATGACGTCAGCGGTGGTGATCCCCAGCACGCAGCGTCCTTCCCTGCACCACTTGATGAACTGGCCAGGCGAAGGCAGGAACGGACGCTCCTGACGGCGTACCATGCGCATACCGGCTTCAACCTGCTCCATGGTGGTTATCCCGTTTTCTTTGAACGCCAGCACCCATTGCCGGCGGATCTCATTCACGTCTTCCTGACTGCGGTTAACCAGGCTTGCCGGGAACGCGGCAGCCAGCTGTACGAATAGCCCGTTGATAATCTGCGCCACCTGCTGCATTTGTTCGCGTTCGGTGTACTGCTCAGGTAGGTTGTGCGCCACGCGGCGAGCCTGTTCCCGGTCAAAATTGCGAATGCTCTCGGCAAGGTTTTTCATTCCAGCACCCCGTCAATCCAGTCGGTGTTATGCAGGTCGATGCTGCCCCGGGAAGGCTTTGCCGTTCCGGTTGCACGCAGCCGTTTGGTAGTGAGCTGATCCCACTGCTTGCGCAGACTGGAAGGGCTCAGGATGTTGTCTTTCCAGAACTCGTCCCTGTTTGCCCACTGGAACAGGTCGCAGATTTCGTAGTGCGTGCGCTTGTCCTGGACGCGCATCAGCCTGATGGTGTTTGCCCATTCCGCCCAGTTTGGCTCAGATAGCGAAGCGTTGACGGTGAGAAGCCTGTCGTAAATCCAGCGTGCGGCCTTGAGGTCGTCAGCGGATCCCCATGATTTACCTGCCGGGGTGTATATCCCGGCGGCAGCTTCTGGATGGCGTGAGAGAAACTTTTGAGTTTTCTGGTTTCGGGATTCGTCAGAATTCCGAGACGAGGATATTTTAATATTGTTCTTGTTATAGTCTTGGGTGTCTACCGTTTCCGGGAACGTTTTTCCCGTTTTCGGTAACACTTTTCCCGATTTCGGGAAGACTTTTCCCGTTTTCGGTTTGTCTAAAATCCAGGCGGAAAGGTCAGTATTTATACCGACCGTTTTCATCACACCCTGCTTCTGACTGAAGATAATTTTGCGTTCTGCGAGCGATTTGAGCGCATCAGAAACGTGGGAATCACTCAGCCCAGTAAGCTCGGCGATCACTGTATTCGTAACGCGGTCCTGTTTCTTGTTCCAGCCGTAGGTAAGCCAGATCACCGCCTCAAAACACTGCCACTCCCGGCCTGACATTCTCAGACGAGGCTTGAGCTGTTGGATCTCGTTAGCGACCTTGGTATACCCATTCGACAGGTCGGCCATACGACCTCCCGGTTGTTCGGTTCTGTGGGGGAAATTGATAATTTCAGCTGTGTTTGACATACTTAGCTCCGCAATTACACTCCGTTTTTGCACCTGAAAGCCGTTGGTGTTCGAGCACCGCGGCTTTCGCCTTTTCTGAAGTCTTCACATTGCCCCCAGCATAGTTGTCACCATCGCCAGCAGCGGCGCAGTAAGGTCCGGATCGACACGGAACATCTCAAAAATCCCCTCGCCTAACTCCTTCAGCTTTTCCTTCTTCGGTGCATCGAGCATCAGAGCTTGCTTCGCCTCACTCACCTCTTTTTCCAACCTGGCCATGCGAAATGCGAACGTGTCATTCTTTACGACACGGTCGCGGTACCGAAGCGGTAATACAGACATGATCGCGGGCACCAGCTGTTCGACGTTCTTTCGGTAAGATGCGGAGTCTTCTTTGTTGTCTAGCCAGCGGAACAGCTTCACGTTCCAGACATCGGACTGGCCAGAGAAATCCACTCCATCAACTTGAAGTTCTTCCGCCGCGTCTTGGATTTGAAGCGCAACAGACACGCGCCCTTCTACCGCAGCCCACGCCCGGACAGCAGAACAAATATCGCGATGATCAACATCCTGCGCTGCCGATTCGCTTTGATGACACGGGAATATCATTGGATTAGAGGAAGCTCTGCTACTCTGTTGAAATGAAAAAGTTTGCATTGTTATGGCTCCTGTTTAGGTAAACCGTCTGTGGGATTTGGGTAGAGATCTGGGCGCAGTTCGTGTGGTGTAACACCTGTCATATTGAAAATTGGAAAGATGTAATTTGGGGGGACTATCCCGTGGTCACGATTCTTCCAATGACTTACAGACATACTCGTCACACCAAGCGCGATGCTGAGTTTTCTGGCTGAGCCAGCGACTTTAATTGCTTTATCGAGTGCGGACATACAATTCTCCAACTGAGTAACAGCAAAAGTAAACCACAGATTTATATTTATAGCAAACCAAGGATTTATTGTGCGCGTAAACCAAATATTTACAATAACCCTATGAGAAAAGAAGAACCCAACCTCGTTCTGGTAGAACGTCTTACTGAGATCACTGATCGCGGCGTTACCAAAGCGGACATGGCACGCATAGCTGGAGTCACCCCTCAGGCCGTAAACGGCTGGTTCAAAAAAGGAGTGATTAGTAAAAAATCAGCACTGGCCATAGCCGAAGCTGTTGGCATTTCTGTCGCATGGCTACTCGGTGAAGACGTTGGTGAGAAAGATGGGCTCAAGCCGGACGAACAGCGCCTACTTGAGCTTTACCGTCAGCTGCCGGAAGAAGAGCAGCAGAACATGCTCCGTATCTTCGCGATTCGCCTGAAGGAGTTGGATGAGTTGTACGATAAGTACATGAAGGGCCGCATACGATCTCAGCAGGACTGATGCAAGATTCAAGGTTACTTTAAGAAGCTCCAAACTCAGTGAAATACGAGAATTTGTTCTTAAATTTGCATAAGGAATGGTATTGCCAATGCCAGGCAACATCTTACATGTGACATCCTATACTCGAAGAATGAATGACGGGATTACTCAACCCTTTCTTTGCGGCTGCGATGATGGTAATTCCTATATCGTTAAAGGGCGTCCCAAGCTGCCTAAGACTGAATTAGCGGCCGAATGGATCTCAGCTTCGTTGGCCCATGCGATAGGTTTGCAAATTCCAGAGCATCGCATTGTTGATGTCGATTCTGAGCTGATAGAGTTTATGCCCGATCTGCGTGGACAGTTAGACCCTGGTCTGGCATTTGCCACTTCTTATGTTGATGGAGCTTCAACAATAAACCTCCAGCAAGCTAGAACATCAGTCAGCGTAAGCGATCAAAAGAAAATTTACTTTTTTGACCGTTGGATTTTGAACACTGACAGGTCTTTGACCGAGCATGGTGGGAATGTCAACATCATCTTTAATGCCTTTAACAATAGGCATTACCTGATTGACCACAACCTTGCTTTCGATCAATCTGTAACTCTTGATGATTACGATGTTCACGTTTACTCACCAAGCAGAAGGCCCTGGACATATGACCTTGTTGATTATGAGGAACTACAGGACATATCTGTAGATGCGTTCAACACGTTAGATTCCATTATCGATGAAATCCCGATAAGTTGGCTTTATGAAGATGAAATGGAAAATAGTGCGTTTTTCGACCAAGTCAGAGGCACTCTCGCGAAGATAACTGAACGTGAATTTTGGAGTAGTATGATATGACCACCCCATGCCTATACAGCATAATTAGGTATGCCCCATATGCGGAAACTGAAGAGTTTGCTAATGTGGGCGTGGTTTTGTGCGCTCCTAAAAAGAACTTTTTTTGTTATCACCTTACACAAAGCAACAACGCCAGAATCAAGAATTTCTTTAAAGATGACATCATATTCCCGTGCGCGAAAGATGCCATTGCTAGGGAACTGAGCTTTGCACAAGAACAAGCTACAACATTACATTCACCTGAGAGATTAGCAAATTTCTTTAACTATCTGATTGCTAAAAAGGAATCTGTTATTCATTTCAGCCCTTCCAGGGTGATAATGTCTGAAGATCCAGAAATTTTAGCCTTAAATTTATTTAACAAATTTGTTAACCATTCTGAGGTTACGAAAGAGTCTCGCGAGTTAATTTTAACGCGTGAACTTAAGAGCCGATTCTCTCATTACAATGATTTGAAGAATGCTCTTAAAAAAGAGACACTTGGCGGAGATCTTACCAAATTTACAATACCATTTGTTGCCAAACAAGCAGGTGAAGTAGTTTGCGCGATTAAGCCAATAACTTTTACCCAAGAGAAGCCTGAAAAAATGATGGAGCATTGTGATTCTTGGACTGCTAAGATTCTCAGAGCTGCGAGTGAGCGTGTTCTGCAATTATCTGACGTACTATTCACAATAGATCCACCAGTTGCTCCTAGCTCATTAGAAGCCAAGGCAATGCAGGAAATAAGAAAAACATTCGAAATCAACGAGATAAATTACGTTGATTACAGAGATGAAAGCTCAATCGTTTCCTTTGCAAGACAGGCAATTTGAAATCAACCCGGCCATAGCGCCGGGTTTTTTCTAACCTTCATGCACTGCCCATATCAAACCCCAACACCATACTTTTCGATCCCGACCTTAGCGTCGGGATTTTTTTGTCTGCGATTCGTCAATCACCTCACAAAAGCTGTTATATAAACCGGAGATTTATATCAGATATAAAGCCTATGTTGACATGCATATAAACCAGTGATTTAATCAATATCACCAAGACGCACTACGAACCACCAAGGCAGGACGCCCACGGAGTAGCCGCCGACGGCATACGAACAGTCGGATGAGGTGGAGAGATTAACGCGCATCAGGTGTAAACGTTCCGCTGGCCGGCGATAAGGCAAACGAGGGTGAGAATGATTGATTTCGCACGCAAACCAGGACGGCAGCAGGCTGTAAAGCTGAACTTCTTCGAGGTGATTATTCGCCGCTTGTGCTACCTGCTGGCGCAAAAGGGGAATCCAGATGTGTAACTCAACGAAATGCGGGTACTGCGGCAAGCCGGTTGAACCGGAGGAAGTAGCCAAAAGTACCCTTCTCTATCGCAACGGCGCGCAGCTGGCGCGCAAAGAAAAAGAATACTGCTCTGAACGTTGTGCTTCGTACGACCAGATGGCCCACGAGGCATAACGTAAAAGCCGCGCAAGGCGGCCCGTACGTCCGGTGCTCCCGACCAAAGTTACACCGGAAAACTACTTAAAAAACCAAAGTTCACCCAATGGGCGCTATCTCTGGCCCGGGGATCTTACATCCAAATAAAGAGGATCTCACATGGAATTTTTCTATGTAGTTAAGGCTACGCAGAAATCTGGCAAAGAAGACGCAGTGATTTGGTTCACTGCTAAATCAGAAGCCCGTGCAAACCTGCAGCTCGATGTTGAGCTGGAAGATGCAGGTATTGAAACCGGTCGCGGTAAGGATTATGCAAAACCTGTTCGCACCGATTTTCCGGTGTTTAACGACCTGCCGGAAGAAAGTGCAGTGGATTACACCTGGTGCAAACGCTACGAGCTGCAGGACGATGGGCGCACCTGGCAGCCAAAGGCTGGTGCTGAGTCTACTGCCGCCATGGACAACACTGCCGCACCGGAAACGTCCGTTAATGTCGAAACTACCGTCGAGAGTGTCCCGCTTGAAAACCGCACTCCAGCGGTCCGTTTTGCCGTCCACCTGACCAGCGACAAATACCAATCACACATCTCTAAAGAGCAGCAGCTGGCTGCCAGCGAAATGTCACTGGATGAAGGTAACACTTATCTCCAGAACCTGCTGCAGGCGAAGAACGACATCCCTGGAATTGCCGAACTGAGCCTGAACGCTGAGTGGAAACTCGTTCAGGCGATAAAGCAGGTCTTCGCGCCAGATGAAGCGCACGAAACTGAAATTATCGCTGCATTCATGGCTGACTGGGCGAGAGCAGATGCCGGCGACCGCAATCAGTTAGTTGAAGAGTGGAGAAGCGGAAAGCTTGCTCTTCTCAAATCAGAAAGCACCAGCGGCGCCGACGTTACAACCGTTCAGGTTCTGGAACCTGATAACGGTATCCAGATTGACGAGAATGATGACGAAACCACTCGTTATCCAGTCGTGCGTATGCCGTTCCGGAAGCAGCTACTCGCCCAGTTCACCGCCAACGAACTGCGCCACCACTTAACCCGCGAAGAATACGAAGGTATCTGCGCGCTGGAAATGGACACTGACAACAGCTATGTCCAGAACCTGCTGTTGGCGGCAGAAAACTGCGAAGAGGTTAAGGGTTACGATACTAAAGACCTGTGGCGCTACACCGACGCCATTCGCAAGGTGTTCAGCCAGGAGAAGCGTCACGAACTCGCTTTGGTTCTCCGTTTCACCAGAATCTGGGCGGCGACTGATTATATCGATCGCGGCATTCTCGTTCGCGAATGGGCTACCGGTAATCGCATCAGTAATATTCAGCGCACTGATTCTGGGACCAATGCAGACGGTGGCTATGTGACGGATCGCGGCGAAGGCGCGCACCACACTCTGGACACTCTCGATCTTGAGATCGCCTGTGCACTGCTGCCTATGGATTTCCATCACTTTGAAATTCCCTCAAGCGTTTTACGTCGCGCCAAAGAAATCGTGGCGAAGAAAGAAGAACCATGGAAATCATGGAGCGCCATCCTGCGTAATCAGCCCGGCGTACTGGCGGTGAACCGTGCGGCAATCTTCAATCTGATCCGCATCGCACCAGAAAACATTCATAACACGCCAGCGGCACATCTTGAGTTTGTGAATAAAACCATGACGGCTGAGTTTAACTCTGCTGTGGAGTTGCTGCCGCTGTCTACTCCGGCTGTTGAGACCGAAGCACCTGTTGAACAATCGCAGGTTGAAAATCTCGGCAGCGGCATGTTCTCCATCGATGACCCTATGGGTGGAAATACCGAACCGGTCGTCGATACCTCCTCAAATGAAGTCGAAAAAACGGAAAACGCAGCGGAGACCACCAGCGATGTGCAGATGGAAGCGGCTAAGCCAGAGAAAGACGAAGATGTTGGTTCGGTACCACCGGGCGAAAGCACTGATGCAGCTAATTCGCAGACAGATTCCATAGCGCCAGAAGAGGAACAGTCAGAGCCAGTAATCGAATACCCTGCTTACTTCGAGCCTGGCCGCTACGAAGGTCTGCCGAATGATGTTTATCACGCAGCAAACGGTATTAGCTCAACCCAGGTAAAAGATGCCCGCGTCAGCCTGATGTACTTCAACGCGCGCCATGTGGCTAAAACCATCCCGCGCACAACATCCAAAGTGCTGGACATGGGGAACCTGGTGCATGCCCTTGCATT
Source organism: Enterobacter sp. N18-03635 (assembly GCF_004006055.1). NCBI lineage: Bacteria > Pseudomonadati > Pseudomonadota > Gammaproteobacteria > Enterobacterales > Enterobacteriaceae > Enterobacter > Enterobacter sp. N18-03635. The sequence goes on from NZ_CP034769.1 coordinate 2,474,959, forward strand.
GCAGCCGGAAAACCTCGAAGCAGAGTTCAGCGTAGAACCAGAGATCCCGGAGGGTGCTTTCACCACCACCGCAACTTTGCGTGAGTTTATCGACGCGTACAACGCCAGCCTGCCGGCACTACTAAGCGCTGACGAGATCAAAGCGTTGCTTGAAGAACATAATGCATCCCTTCCCGCTCCAGTGCCGCTTGGCGCGAGCCTGGAAGAAACTGGTCAAAGCTATATGGCTCTCCCTGTTGCGTACCAGCGTATTGAAGAAGGCCAGAAGCAGACAGCAACGGCGATGAAGGCATGCATTAAAGAGTACAACGCCACCCTGCCCGTATCGGTTAAAACCAGCGGCAGCCGTGATGTGTTACTCGAGCAATTAGCGATCATCAATCCTGATTTGGTCGCACAGGAAGCGCAGAAACCGACGCCGCTGAAAGTGTCCGGCACCAAAGCAGACATGATCCAGGCGGTTAAATCAGTTAAGCCCGATGCCGTGTTCGCAGACGAGCTGCTGGATGCCTGGCGCGACAACCCTGGCGAAAAGAATCTGGTTACCCGCCAGCAGCTGGCCACAGCGCGGGCAATTCAGTCCGCACTACTGGCGCACCCGACCGCGGGCATGCTGCTGACACATCCAAGCCGCGCCGTTGAAGTGAGCTATTTCGGTTTCGACGACGAAACCGGATTAGAAGTGCGTGTACGCCCTGACCTCGAGATTGAACTGGACGGCGTGCGCATCGGTGCTGACCTGAAAACCATCAGCATGTGGAATGTGAAGCAGGAAAGCCTGCGCGCAAGGCTGCACCGGGAAATCATTGATCGGGACTACCACCTCAGTGCGGCTATGTATTGCGAGACCGCGGCGCTGGATCAGTTCTTCTGGATTTTCGTCAACAAAGACGAGAACTACCACTGGATCGCCATCATCGAGGCGTCCACCGAACTGCTTGAACTGGGCATGCTCGAGTACCGCAAAACGATGCGCGCCATCGCAACCGGATTCGACACGGGCGAATGGCCAGCGCCGATCACTACCGATTACACCGATGAACTGAACGACTTCGACCTGCGCCGCCTCGAAGCACTGCGCGCTCAGGCTTAAGGGGGATTTATGCATAACACTAACGTTACCGTTGCTGACCAGAACACCGTTATTAACTCCAACGTGGCTTTGTTCGATTCCCAGTATCTGAACGCCATCAGCACATTTGCGCAGATCATGGCGCAGGGCACTGCCACTGTTCCTAAACATCTGCAGGGCAACCAGGCCGACTGCATGGCTGTAGCGATGCAAGCGGCACAGTGGCAGATGAATCCCTTTGCCGTGGCCCAAAAGACGCACCTGATTAACGGTGTGCTCGGGTATGAAGCGCAGTTGGTTAATGCAGTCATTTCGCGCAGCGGCGTGCTGGCCAGCCGTTTTGAATATGAGTGGTACGGGCCATGGGAAAAGGTCGTTGGAAAATTCCATATCCGTAAAGGAGACAAAGGCGAGTACCGCGTCCCGGGCTGGACCCTGGCTGACGAAGCCGGGATCGGCATCATTATCCGCGCAACCCTGAAAGGTGAGGATCAGCCAAGAGAACTCGATTTGCTGCTGGCTCAGGCCCGTACCCGAAACTCTACCCTGTGGGCAGACGATCCTCGCCAGCAGCTGGCTTACCTGGCCGTCAAACGCTGGGCGAGACTGTTCTGCCCGGATGTAATTCTGGGAGTTTATACCCCGGATGAACTGGATGATCGCCGTGAAGAACGAGAGGTAAATCCAGCACCGGCGCAGCACGTAAGCCTTGCAGATATTTCAGGTGACAACGTCACTACTACTCAAACGGCTCAGGAATCAGCTCAAAACATCGATGCACTTGCTGATGATTTCCGTGATCGCATCGAGGCGGCTCAGGATGTGGATAGCGCTAAAGCTCTGCGCGCAGATATTGAAACCGTGAAAGTAACGCTGGGTTCTGCCCTGTTCACTGAGCTGAAAAACAAGGCTGTGAAACGTTATTACCTGGTTGATGCACGGAACAAAGTCGAAGCAGCCATCAATTCCTTGCCACCTTCAGATGAGCCCGATGCAGCTGAGCGGTTCGCAGAAGTAGAGCGCGTTCTTGCATCGTCGAAACGCCATCTGGGCGACGAACTGCATGGTCAGTTCAGCATCACCCTGGCGGATATGAAACCGGAATACGTGGACTAACGAGATCGGGAGGGGAAACCCTCCCTCAAGGAGAAGAAATGCGACTGATTAATCGAGGCAGTAAGCAATCCCCTTTAGCTCGCCAGGCATGTGAAATCGCACTCGCAGCCCACCAGCAAAGATATGGTGACTATGGGCGCAGCAATATGAAAGAGACCTATACGGTGAAAGTGGAAGGCGTGAAGGTCTGGGTTGAAGTGGTCAACTGCAAGGCAAGCTACGTGGCCACAGCAATGACCGGCATGCGCCGACTGCGCTCCCTGCCCGGCCAGGCAAACTGAAACTGAAATATCAACGACTACAGACCGGCATATCTATACTCATGCCGGTTACCTGAGGTGAACTATGTCGCAGGTAATTTTTAACGAAGAATGGGTTGTTGGCGCAAGACTCACAGAAAAAACAGGCCTGACCGAACGACAGATTGAGAAGTATCGCCAGGGCTGTTGGGTGGAAGGTGTCCATTTTAAACGGGTTTCTCCTTCCGGAGAAAAAACCTTGCGTGGCACAACCTGGTACAACTATCCGAGAATTAATCAGTTAATAAGGGATGCGTAAGATGGCAGCTTTGCCTACAGGTGTCGAAATCAGAAACAATAAGATTTGTATCTGGTTTATGTACCGGGGAAAGCGTTGCCGAGAAATCCTCAAAGGTTGGATTAACACCCCGGCGAACATCAAAAAAGCCGGGAATCTTCGGGCTGTGATCGTTAGTGAGATCAACCTTGGAGAGTTTGATTACCACCAGCGCTTTCCTTCATCGTCCAGAGCAAAAAAAACCGTAACCACTGTTTCAGTTCAAACCTTTTCAGAGCTGTGCGAACTGTGGACGAGCATTAAAGAAACCGAAATTAGCGCGAATACCATGCGTAAGACGCGCTCACAACTCGGTACGTTAATGCACATCATTAACGGAGATACGCCTGTTTCAACTATACGCCACAGCGACATTCTTAAATACAGAAAGGAGCTGTTGAACGGTGAGACACTTTACCTGGCAAATCCCAGAAGTAACAAACAGGGACGCACTGTGCGTACCGTGAACAACTATATATCGCTTCTTTGCTCCCTTCTTCGGTTTGCACACAAATCAGGCTTTATCAGTGGCAAACCCTTTGAAGGGATCAAGAAACTACACAAAGGGAAAGTAAAACCGGATCCTTTAACGAAGCAGGAGTTTAGTTTGCTTGCGGAATCGGAGCGTGGCCAAAGCCTCAATATGTGGACGTTCGCAGTTTATACTGGTGTCCGTCATGGAGAGCTTGCAGCTCTTGCCTGGGAAGATATCGACTGGGAAAAAGGTACGGCTCATATACAGCGTAACCTTAATGCGCTAGGAATGTTCGTCCCACCCAAAACCGATGCAGGTGATCGAGTTATCACGCTATTAGAGCCAGCACTAGAGGCCTTGAAGGCACAGCGAACGCTGACTTCGTTACAGCCCAAAACCGAGATTGTGTTTCATCACCGAGAGTATGGTGCGATGGAATATCAGAACCTGCGGTTTGTTTTCATGCCCAGGATGCGCAAGGGCATACAGAAGGCCTACTACTCTTTATCGAGTATCGGCTCCAGATTTAACGCAGCTGTAAAACGTGCTGGTATTCGCCGCCGGAATCCGTACCATACGCGGCATACTTTTGCCTGCTGGCTTTTATCTGCCGGCGCTAACCCGTCTTTCATAGCCAGCCAGATGGGGCATGAAAACGCGCAAATGGTTTATGAAGTCTACGGTGCGTGGATTGAAGAAATGAATGGCGAACAGGTGCTGATGCTTAACGATAAGCTGGCACGCTGAAAAATTTTTGCCCCTATTATGCCCCTATTGGCTCCGAAGGTAGTAATAAATGCAAGAAAATCAAGAGATTAACAAAAAAGAGCAATACAACCTCAACAAACTGCAAAAGCGACTGCGCCGTAACGTGGGCGAAGCCATTGCAGACTTCAACATGATTGAAGAAGGCGACCGCATCATGGTTTGCCTGTCAGGGGGTAAAGACAGCTATACCATGCTGGAGATCCTGCGTAATCTCCAGCAAAGTGCGCCGGTAAATTTTTCCCTGGTGGCGGTCAACCTTGACCAGAAACAGCCGGGTTTCCCGGAGCACATTCTGCCGGAATACCTCGAAAAGCTGGGCGTTGAGTACAAAATCGTCGAAGAGAATACCTACGGCATTGTGAAAGAGAAAATCCCGGAGGGGAAAACCACCTGCTCACTCTGCTCTCGCCTGCGCCGCGGCATTCTGTATCGTACCGCGACGGAGCTGGGCGCGACCAAAATTGCGCTGGGCCATCACCGCGACGATATCCTGCAAACGCTGTTCCTGAACATGTTCTACGGCGGCAAGATGAAAGGCATGCCGCCTAAGCTGATGAGCGATGACGGCAAGCACATTGTGATCCGCCCTCTCGCCTACTGCCGCGAAAAAGACATTGAACGTTTTTCTCAGGCGAAAGCGTTCCCGATCATTCCATGTAACCTGTGCGGCTCTCAGCCGAACCTGCAGCGTCAGGTAATTGGTGACATGCTGCGCGACTGGGATAAGCGTTATCCGGGTCGTATCGAAACCATGTTCAGCGCGATGCAGAATGTCGTCCCTTCCCATCTCGCGGATGTGGAGCTGTTCGACTTTAAAGGCATCAACCACGAGTCAGAAGTTGTGAATGGCGGGGACCTGGCGTTCGATCGGGAAGATATTCCCATGCAGCCAGCGGGCTGGCAGCCGGAAGAAGATGACAGTCAGTTTGAAGAGCTGCGTCTGAACGTGCTTGAAGTGAAGTAAACGATTAGCGTCTCAGAAAAACCGTCTGAGACGCTTCATTCTTTATTTCAGCAGACGTACGCGACAGCTTTTACCCTTAATTTTCCCGTTTTGCAGCTGCTTCCATGCCTTATGAGCAACCTTCTGGCGAACCGCGACATATACATGCGCCGGATGGACCGCAATCTTACCGATATCCGCCCCGTCCAGCCCCACATCTCCGGTCAGCGCGCCTAATACGTCACCTGGACGCATCTTAGCTTTTTTACCGCCATCAATGCACAGCGTCGCCATTTCAGCCTCCAGCGGCACAAGGCTAACGCCGGCCGGTGCATTCACCCAGTTCAGCTTAATCTGCAGCATCTCAGAAAGAATATTGGCGCGCTGCGCCTCTTCAGGTGCGCAGAAGCTGATGGCCAGTCCGCTGTTTCCCGCGCGCGCGGTACGGCCAATACGGTGCACGTGTACTTCAGGATCCCATGCCAGCTCAAAGTTCACCACCAGCTCAAGCGATTTGATATCCAGACCGCGTGCAGCGACGTCGGTTGCGACAAGAACTCGGGCGCTGCCGTTAGCGAAACGAATCAGCGTCTGATCGCGATCGCGCTGTTCCAGATCGCCATGCAGCGACAATGCGCTCTGACCGGCGGCATTCAGAGCATCACAGACCGACTGACAGTCTTTTTTGGTATTACAGAACACCACGCAGGACCCAGGCTGATGCTGGCTCAGCAATTTCTGCAGGAGCGGGATTTTACCCTGCTGAGAGGTTTCAAAGAACTGCTGCTCGATGGCGGGCAGCGCATCAACGCTGTCGATTTCAATGGTGAGTGGATTTTTCTGCACGCGACCACTGATGGCGGCGATGGCTTCGGGCCAGGTCGCAGAGAACAGCAGCGTCTGACGATCGGACGGTGCGAAACGGATCACCTCGTCAATCGCATCGCTGAAGCCCATATCCAGCATCCGATCGGCCTCATCCATGACCAGCGTTTGTAACGCATCCAGCGAGACGGTGCCTTTTTGCAGGTGATCCAGCAGGCGTCCGGGCGTGGCGACAATAATGTGCGGCGCATGCTGGAGTGAATCACGCTGGGCGCCGAACGGCTGTCCGCCACAGAGGGTTAAAATCTTGGTGTTGGACAGGAAACGCGCCAGGCGACGCAGTTCACCCGCGACCTGGTCTGCCAGTTCGCGGGTCGGGCACAGCACCAGAGACTGGGTCTGAAAAAGCGCCGCATCGATATGCTGCAACAGGCCAAGGCCAAATGCCGCCGTTTTCCCGCTGCCCGTTTTCGCCTGTACGCGTACGTCACGGCCCTCGAGGATGGCGGGCAACGCGGCCGCCTGAACAGACGTCATCGTGAGGTATCCCAACTCGTTGAGGTTAGCGAGTTGGGCGTCGGGCAGAACATTCAGGGTAGAAAAAGCGGTCACAATTGTCTCTCGTGGTGATCTTAGCGGTCAGATGGCGCGTATCCTCGCAGATCTCGCGGTCCGATGCGACAATTTAATCGGTTCTTCATCGGGCGGCGGGTCGGGCATTGGCTGCGGACGCGGTATGGGATCGGGCATGGGCACCGGATCGGTGGGGATGGGATCGGATTGACGTGAATGTTGCAGTAGCAGAGCGTAAAGGATGCTCATCATTCCCTCCAGAATTGGCTGTCATCCCTTTTAGGGTAGACGCTGAGAATCAGGAGGCAAAAAAAAGCCGACTATGAAGTCGGCGTCGTACGAATCAATTGTGCTATGCAGTAATTCAAAAAAGGAAGTAAGACAATATGGAGCGCAACGCCCATCGCTTGACGTTGCATTCACCTGCGGGAGTAATATTGCACCTTACGGGGTAGATGTTTATTGACTTTGCTCAATTAAAAGAGCGTTTTAATCCCGGAAAAAGAGGAAAAAAGCGTAAATTTACAGCCATTTACTACGATGCAACCACCATGCAACACCCCCAATCAAAACAACTAACATCACGCAAAAGGCCGTAAAGCCGTAGCGATAAGCGCCCCCCGGAATACCGCCCAGGTTGACGCCAAACAACCCGGTCAGAAACGTGCTCGGTAAAAACACCATCGCCATCAGGGACATCGTATAGGTTCTTCTCGCCAGAGATTCCTGCATTACCTGCGCGATTTCGTCCGCCATCACCGCCGTTCTGGCAATACAGGAATCTATTTCATCCAACCCGCGGCCCAGCCTGTCGGCAATATCCTGCATTCTGCGTCGCTGATCGTCATTCATCCAGGCGAGCCTTTCGCTGGCAAGGCGCGCATAAACGTCGCGCTGCGGCGTCATATAGCGGCGCATCACAATCAGCTGCTTACGCAGCAAGGCCAGAAAACCGCGCGGCGGGATCTGCTGATCGAGAAGGTTATCTTCCAGGTCGATGATTTTGTCGTGCAGCTCTTCGATGAACTCACTCGCGTGATCGGTAAGCGCGTCGCACACGTCCACCAGCCAGCTGCCGCAGTCGGTTGGCCCGGTGCCCTCTTTCAGATCGTTGACGATGTCATCCAGCGCCAGAACTTTTCGCTGCCGGGTAGACACAATCAGCCCATCGTCCATGTAGACACGCATCGCAACCAGCTGATCCGGACGTTCATCCGTGCTGCCGTTAATGCAGCGCAGGGTGATCAGCGTCCCGTCCCCCATTCGGCTCACGCGGGGCCGCAGGCTTTCACCCGCCAGCGCATCGCGCACGTTATTAGGCAGGAGTGGAGTCGAGGCCAGCCAGTCAGCGCTGTCCGTATGGGTGTAGTTCAGATGTAGCCAGCAGGGATGCGCGCTATCGATCGCATCATTGTCTTCCAGCGGTCGCGCACCGCCGCGACCGTCCAGCACCCACGCAAAAACTGCGTCTGGAACGTTAAGTTCAGATCCTTTAATGATTTCCACAGCGCCTCCGCCTTTTTAGCTCTTTCGGTGTCAGTCTAGCCTCCATCAGGGCTTAATCAACAACTATGTTTTCCATCGCGCTGAAATCGCTCAGGAAATGAACATGCTGGCAAGAGGCAAAAAAAAGCCTGGCACGCCAGGCTTTGAGGTTTAATCAGAGAGAGTGTTCTGGCCGGTGGAGGAAGGATGGCGAGCCGCCAGGTAATGAGGAAGAAGAGTTCTGATCAAGTCTGAAATTGCGCGTTCTGGCCTGCAGCTCAATCACCTGATTACGCAGTACATCAGAAGAGCCATTGAGTTCCTCTGCCATTGCCACGTTACTTTGCGTGACCCGCTCCAGCTCAGATAGCGCCAGGGTAATCTGAGAAATACCTTTCTCCTGCTCTGACGTCGACGCGGAAATTTCGTCCATTAAGCGGCTGACATTCCCCGAACCCGTTACGATTTCATGCATATTTTTCTCTGCCTGTGACACAACGCTGGCTCCCTGCGTGACGTTACTGCTGGTGACTTCAATCAGCGTTTTGATATTCTTCGCGGCCTCTGCGCTGCGGTGTGCCAGGTTTCTTACCTCTTCCGCGACCACAGAAAAACCCTTGCCATGATCGCCCGCCCTTGCCGCCTCAACGGCCGCGTTGAGCGCAAGAATATTCGTCTGGAACGCAATACCGTCAATGAGCGAAATAATCTCCGTCATCTGCTGCGCACATTCGGTAATGGACTGCATATTGCTGGCGACCTGTCCCATCAGCTCACCGCCTTTGCGCGCCTGCAGCGTCGCCACATTTGCCTGCTCGCTCGCCAGACGCGTGTTATCGGCATTGTTTTTGGTGCTCGCGGCCATTTGCTCCATGCTGGCTGCGGTTTGCACTAATGATGCAGACTGCTGCTCGGTTTTCACCGAAAGCTGAGCGCTACGTTGCGAGAGTTGATCCGATAAGGTCATGGCGGTTTGCGATGACGCCCTGATCTCACGTACAAGCGTCGCAATATTACCGGAAAGGCTATTGATCCCGGGGATGAGTCGGCCCGCACAGTTATTGCCAAATTCAGGGATAGATACACCAAGGTTGCCTGCTGTCACCTCTTCAATACTTTTCTTCACCGTATTGATCGGCGTCACAAGATACTTCGTCATGTAGACCCAGAGCAAAAATAGTGCAACGAAATTGATGGCATTAAGCGAAATAAAGAGAGAGGGATTGCTGGAAAATAGAACAACGACACCTGCACTTACCAAAAAAAGAGATAAAAGGAACCCGATAATAAAGGTCCTGACACTAATATTTTTTAGCATGATAATACCCACGTTTTATATTTAAGTCGGCACTTAGACTTATAGCATTGGCCCAGAAGTTTTTCATCGCAAACAACGCTTGTTTTTTGTTTCGCCGTTAGCATCCTGAGATTTACCTTAAGTCAGATTAAAAGAGCGTATTAGTAAAAATGTTCTACTCAGCATGCTGCAATACTGGTTTCCAGCCATGTTAAGCGATAGTATCGCCCGCGGTGAGACGATACGATCGCACTCATATTTAAGGAGCTTTGCTACTGTTATTCGTTCTTGTTTAGCAATGCTTAATACATTAACAAAAAGAATATATTTTATATTCTTGATGAGTTTTAGAGTATTAATATGACTGGTCATTATTCACGATAAATAACTAATATGGTTTGAATGCGCATGTTCGTTGCCCGATAAAGATGTACCCGGCAGGCGAAATCGGTAACCCTCTCAGGCGTGGGATTGCATAATGCTCAATATATCGTGGGACCCTGTGTTAATCGCTATCTCTTATCTGGTGGCGTTTATTGCCTCATTTGTGGCGCTGGACAGCGCCGGAAAGATCCCTCTCTCCAGCCGAAAGGCTGCACTCTTCTGGCGGATTGCCGGTGGGGTCACGCTGGGTATTGGCATCTGGTCGATGCACTTTATCGGCATGCTGTCGATGCAAATGCCCATGATGATGAGCTACGACCTCTGGTTAACCCTTGCGTCACTGGGCGTCGCGGTGATTGCGTCGACAACGGCGCTTAATATTGCCGTCACGGGTAAAAAACTTTCCCCTTTTCGACTGATCTTTGCCACGACGCTCCTGAGCGCTGGCGTGGTGTCTATGCACTATATCGGTATGGCAGCCCTGATGCTGGATGGCAGCATCATCTGGGATCGACGCATTGTGGGGTTATCCGTGGTCATTGCCGTTGTTGCCTCAGGTACGGCGCTGTGGCTGGCTTTCCGACTGCGCGATAAACATAAATGCGTCTTTATCGATCGAATTATCGCGGCCTTCGTTATGGCTGCCGCGATTTGTGCGATGCATTATACCGGCATGAGCGCCGCGCAATTTCAGGAAATGGCGCATGCCGTCCCCGGAGGGATCGGCGAGCTGGGTTTATCCATCTGGGTTTCAGTCACCACGCTCTGCCTGCTCGGCGTGATGTTAATCATTTCACTTATCGATTCTCACCGGCGCACCAGCCGGCTGACGGATAATCTGCAGCAGCTCAACCGTCAGCTAGAGCTGCAGGCGCGTTTTGACGCACTCACCGGGCTCGCAAACCGCCACCAGATGGATCTCCGCATGCAGGACTGTCTGCGCAGCGCGCTGCTGAGCAAGAAGCCATTTGCGGTTATTTTCCTGAACGTCGATCACTTCAAACGCGTTAACGATACGTGGGGTCACAGCGTCGGTGATGAGTTATTGATCGCTGTCGCCCAGCGCATCACGGCAAGGCTCACGCGTGAGATGACCCTGGCAAGACTGGGAGGAGACGCCTTTATCCTGCTGGTGCCTGAATGTGATGACGACAAGCTCAGCGCCCTGCTCACCGCGTTGCTCGAAGATGTACGACGCCCTCTGTCGATATGCGGGCATACGTTAAGCACGACCATCAGCGCGGGCGTCAGCCTCTATCCTCAGGATGGCGAAACGCTGCATGAGCTGAAACTCAAGGCGGATGCAGCTTTACACCGCGTCAAGGAAGATGGCCGTAACGGCTGGGCGATTTACCGGGCCGAGATGTCAACAGCGATCCCGGCGAACCCCGGCTTTCTGCAGGAACTCTCGCAGGCGCTTGAACGGGATCAGTTTGAACTCTGGTATCAGCCAACCTGGCATGCGGGAGAGAAAACGATTCATGGTTTTGAAGCCCTTCTGCGCTGGCGACATCCAGAGCAAGGCGTTGTATTGCCCAATCTGTTTATCCCCTCGCTGGAACAAACAGGTTTAATTATTCCGGTAGGTAACTGGGCCATTGAAGCGGCATGCCGACAGCTTCATTTCTGGACTGAACAAGGGTTCAGCCAGTGGACATTGTCGCTCAACCTATCCCCCGTTCAGTTCGAACAGCCGGACATTTTCCAGATCATCTCGTCGATGCTGGAAAAATATAACCTGCCTCCGTCCCGTCTGATCCTGGAGGTAACGGAAAGCACCGCGCTTAAAAATCTCGACCGCAGCATTGAGTTGCTTAACGCGTTTAATCATGCGGGGATCGTCGTCTCGATTGATGATTTTGGTACGGGCTATTCCAACCTGCTGATGCTTAGCGTGCTTCCCGCAAAAGAACTCAAGATCGACAGAAGCTTTGTCACATCGATGCTGGGAAATGAAAAAAGCTACAAGCTGGTCGAGACCATAATCAGTATCGCCCGGACCATGGAGATGAATGTGGTGGCAGAAGGGATCGAGACGGAAGAACAGCAGGCGGTCCTCACCCGTCTCGGCTGCGATTACCTGCAGGGGTATCTTTTCTCCCGGCCCTTACCTGCCGAACAGGTACCGTGGCTACTGCTGCAGATAAACTCAGACAAACAGATTATCCCCATTAATAAAATTCAAACGGACCCCGCATTTATTTCACAAAAAAATCATGCCTGACGGGGTTAAGTGGAGTATGTTTCAAAGGAGTACACGCGAGTCAATTCTGGCATGATTGTCAGGCACATGTTGTCGATGAACAGGAAACGCCTATGTCGCAACCTTGTTTTGATGCGTTGAATGTAATTAAAACACCCGTGTGGCTCGTTTCACCCGTGTCGGAAAAGATCATTTTTGCGAATGTGGCAGCAAGGCAGCTCATGGGGGATAAAACCCTCGAGGACCTGCGCAAAGGGATCTATTCTGCCAGGGCGCAAACCCTCCTGACGATGTATGTACCTGAACTGAAAACAGAGCAGGAGATCGTCGAAATCTGGACGGCTAGCCGGGATGGACAGGACACGCCGTTAAGCTGTCGGCTCTCGCTCGCCCACTACGCTCCCTGGGGAGATGTGATTGTTTTCGAAGGCATCTCCCAACAAATGCTCTCAGGATTGAAGGCAAGCCGTTCCGCCACCTATCGACGGAAAAAACAGGGTTTCTATGCGCGCTTTTTTCTGACCAACAGCGCCCCGATGCTGTTAATCGATCCGGCCCGCGACGGGCAAATTGTCGATGCAAATCTGGCCGCACTCAATTTTTATGGTTACTCACATGATGACATGTGCAGTAAGCATACCTGGGAAATCAATACGCTGGGGCGAGATGTGATGCCCATTATGACTGCGATTGCCGCGCTGCCCGGTGGTCATAAGCCGCTCAATTTTATTCACCGCCTTGCCGATGGAACCACCCGCCACGTTCAGACGTATGCCGGGCCCATTGAGATTTACGGCGACAAGCTGATGCTGTGCATCATCCACGATATCACCGAGCAAAAAAGGCTGGAGCAGGAGCTGGAACATGCCGCGTTACGTGACTCCATGACGGGACTACTCAACCGGCGCCAGTTCTACGCAATTACCGATCAAAGCAACCGGAATAAACTTCCTGCGCAGCAGCAATTTAGCCTGCTGCTGGTGGATACCGACCATTTCAAAAACATTAATGACCTGTTCGGTCATCTGAAAGGCGATGAGGTGCTTATCGCCCTTTCCCGAACGCTGGAAGCCTGTAGTCGGGAGGGCGACATGGTGTTCCGCTGGGGTGGCGAAGAGTTCGTTATCCTGCTGCCGCGTACCTCTCTCGATACCGCCCTGCAGATTGCCGAGTTAATCCGTGCAGCCGTTGCACGCATCACGATTCCGGGCTTGCCGCGGTTTACCGTCAGCATTGGGGTGGCGCGGCACAATCAGGGAGAGAGTATTGACGAGCTGTTTAAGCGTGTGGACGATGCCCTGTATCGCGCTAAAAATGACGGGCGCAATAAAGTCCTTGCTGCATGAAACTGGAGTATCCGGAAAAGCCCCGCTACAATGCCCACCTCGAATCAATTAGCTTCAGGTGGGTAAAAGCAGCAATGGGAAAAACTGAAATAATACTCACCTTTATTATTTTGCTCCTTATTATATTTGGCTTCTGGTTTATTTTTAGCGGTGAGATCTGGTATCTCGTAGAATTCCTTGAAAATAGCCTTTACCCGACCTTCGACGCACTGTAACGCACGTTTAATCGCTTGTTTCACCTACCGAATATGTCAGGTATCTGCTTGTCTTACTGCCGCGTAAAATATACGGCGTTATCCTCCAACAACGTTGATAACGAATCATTTATTCATTTGCTTATGTTGCCCGTGCTCTGACGGGCTTTTTTATTTCCGGCAATTCAGCCATGCCAGGCTATATCTTAATCATCTTTATTGAAAAAGGTGAGGAATGATGAGCAAGAAGATCCTGATGCTGGTTGGCGATTACGCCGAAGATTACGAAACCATGGTGCCTTTTCAGGCTTTGCAGATGATTGGCCATCAGGTTGATGCGGTCTGCCCCGACAAACCGAAAGGCGACTACATCATGACGGCAATCCATGATTTTGACGGTGCCCAGACCTACAGCGAAAAACCCGGTCACCGCTTTACCCTCAACGCCGATTTTTCAACCGTAAAGGAGCAGGATTACGACGCGCTGCTCATCCCCGGCGGGAGAGCCCCCGAGTATCTGCGGCTAAATGAGGACGTGTTAAAGCTGGTACAGGCATTTGACGCCGCGCGTAAGCCGATTGCTGCGGTGTGCCACGGCCCGCAGCTGCTTGCTGCCGCGGGCATTCTGAAAGGACGAACCTGTAGCGCCTACCCGGCCTGCGCACCTGAAGTACGTCTCGCGGGTGGACACTACGCCACTATCGGCATCGATCAGGCCCATGTAGACGGCAACCTGGTGACGGCTCCCGCCTGGCCTGCGCATCCGCAGTGGCTGGCGAAGTTTAGTGAGTTGTTAGAATAGCCCACCTCTGCTCCCGCCAGCTCCGCATGGGCGGGAGCGATATCTCAGACGAAGCCAAAAAAATAGTATGTATGGAGCACTGGTTAGCAGGGAATTATTTATTCATTCTAGCGACGCCATTGCGCTTCTCTCTCTCGCTCCTTTCTTCGAGCTTCTTCTTTTTTACGATACAGCGGTGGATAATAAATATTTCCCCAGTCCCATTTGCCGAACCAGACATTCATCAGGGCGCTAAATACAATGATAAGGACGATATAAAATATAACAAAACCCTCATCACCACCCAGATTAAAAAGATCGCTGGCTAAGGAATGCTGAGCGTGACTGAACCAGTGCGGATGGTAATCAAGTATCATGAAAAACAGGATACCAAAAAGTAAATCGCCAACTTTGAATCTTTCAGTGAATTTACTGCGCCAGGCGGAATCATGTTTTTCATAGTAATTAAGTAAAAACTGATTATTCTCTTCCAGTGCTAAATCAAGGACTTCTCTTGAGGGTACCTTACCCGGGTATCTCTCGTAATCGCTCTGCGGGCGAAGAATATCCGGAAAGATGCTGCTGTATATGATCTCATTCAGCACTTGCCTGAAGAGACTGGCGACAAAGGGCATGAGGGTTGTGGCTATCAGCCCCAGAGCCGCCAGTGCGACGCAGAAGAAACCAAGGTGTTCGGTCCAGCTAATGGCCTGTACGGGCCAGGTCAAAATCCCCTGTCCGCTGTAAGCCAGCAGCGCCAGATCGGCGAAAAGGACAATATAGATGAAGCGTATAATCCACTGCCATTCCCAGATTTTATCCATAATACCTAAGCCTGCCGGAAAAGAGGGTTTATCTTTCTTTTCTTCCGTCATAATTTATCCCTGCGATTATATGTGAAACAGACATCTTTTCTGGAATAAAGAAACTGGCGCTAAATGCGCCAGTTCTTAATGTACTCTCATTAACGACAGTTACCGCATAATCCGGGCTCGTCAGTGCTTCTCAATATACATGGTCCGGCTATACGCCACGTCTTCTGGGTTATTAATCGGATATCCTTTCACCCAGGGCTTAATCAGGCGACCGTTGGTGTACTGATAAATTGGCGCGATAGGTGCTTTCTCCATAAGGATTTTCTCCGCCATGTTGTAGTCCGTATTACGCGCTTTCGCCGTGGTTTCCAGCGTCGCCTGGTGAATAATTTTATCGTAGGCCGGATCGTTATAACGCGAGATATTGCCGCTGTGGGTTGAGGTCAGCAGGGACAGGAAGGTCGAAGGCTCGTTGTAATCACCTACCCATGACGCGCGGATCACATCAAAATTGCCGGTGTTGCGGCTGTCGATATAGGTTTTCCACTCCTGGTTTTGCAGTTTGACATCCACACCGAGATTTTTCTTCCACATGGACGCCACCGCAATGGCGATCTTCTGGTGGTTTTCCGACGTGTTGTACAGCAGGTTCAGCTTCAGCGGACGCTGAGGACCGTAGCCTGCGGCCTGGAGCAAGGTTTTCGCCTGAGCGTTCAGCTCCTGCTGCGACATCTGCTCGAACGGTGAAGGGTCAGGGGTGAAACCCGCCGTCACGTCAGGGGTGAAATGCCAGGCCGGCTTCTCGCCGGTACCTAACACCTTCTCTGCCATAATGCGGCGATCGATAGTCATGCTCAGCGCAAGACGCACCCGGGCATCGGCCGTCGGCCCCTTTTGTGTGTTAAACGCGTAGTAATAGGTCCCAAGCTGGGGCGGCGTATACACCTGTCCCGGAATGTCCTTCAGGAGCTTCTGATACATGTTTTTCGGGAACGATTCGGTGATATCAATATCCCCGGCCAGATAGCGCTTAGTGGCGGACGATTCCTGGTTAATAGGAATAAAGGTCACTTTTTGCAGGACGGTTTTCGCGTTGTCCCAGTAATGGGTGTTCGGCACGACAACCAGTTTTTCATTCACCACGCGGTCGTTCAGGACGTAGGCGCCGTTACCTACCAGTGCGCCGGGACGCGTCCACTCCTTACCGCTTTCAACGTTCGCTTTTTGCACCGGATAGAAGGCAAAGTTCGCCGTCAGGTTGCTAAACCACGGGAGCGGTTTGTCCAGCTGGACGCGTAAGGTTCTGGCATCCACCGCCGTCACGCCCAGGGTATCTGGCGCCGCTTTGCCATCAATAATGGCCTGCGCGTTGTTGATGCCTGCCAGCGCCGCAAACCAGGCAAACGGAGACGTGGTTTTCGGGTCAACCAGACGCTGCCAGCTGTAGACAAAATCCTGCGCGGTGACGGGCGTACCGTCAGACCATTTCGCGTTATCGCGCAGGGTGAACGTCCAGATACGGTTATCGTTGCTCTGCCAGCGCGTCGCTACCCCTGGGGTCAGTTCCCCTTTCTCGTTCTGATTCACCAGCCCTTCGAAAAGATCGCGAATTACCTGAATCTCGGGTAATCCCACCGCTTTTGCCGGATCGAGCGAAGCGGGTTCGTCTTTAATATGCCTGACCAGCTCCTGTTTTTGCGCCAGTACCGTGCCCTGTGGCACATCAGCAGCGTACGAGAGTGTAGAGAGTCCGCACAGGTACAGTGCAGCACAGAGACGCGAAACAGGATGCTTCATAAGATCCCCTTTAATGAATTCAGGTAACAATCAGATGCGTAATTATTTGTTTCGAAACAGAGAAATGCAAATACCTTCGTCCGGAATAGTGATTTGAGGCAATTCTCAGCCGTCACGGAAACTATTTGATTAACAGCGGGTTTTGCACAACACTGCCTGTAGAGACTTCTTTATCAGGATTTCGTATGGCAACCACCCGACCGCGAGCGGAGCGCGGCGCCTTTCCGCCGGGCGCCGAGCAATATGGCCGCTCATTTTTAGGCGCATCGCTGATCTGGTTCCCGGCGCCCGATGCCGATCGCAACAGCGGTTTGATCATTGCCGGCACGCACGGAGACGAGAACTCTTCCATCGTCACGCTTTCCTGCGCGCTGAGGACGCTGACGCCTTCGTTGCGACGTCACCATGTGATTCTTGCCGTCAATCCGGACGGCTGTCAGCTGGGATTGCGGGCGAATGCGAGAGGAATCGACCTGAACCGTAATTTCCCGGCGGCAAACTGGCGCGCAGGGGAAACGGTATATCGCTGGAACAGCTCCGCCGAGGAGCGGGACGTGGTGCTGCTAACGGGAGATAAGCCCGGCTCGGAGCCGGAAACGCAGGCGCTGTGCCAGCTTATCCATAAAATCCACCCAGCATGGGTTGTCTCCTTCCACGATCCGCTGGCCTGTATTGAAGATCCGCGCCACTCTGAACTGGGCGAGTGGCTGGCGCAGGCTTTCGCCCTGCCGCTCGTCACCAGCGTGGGCTATGAAACCCCTGGTTCCTTTGGTAGCTGGTGCGCCGATTTGAGCCTGCCCTGCATCACAGCTGAATTCCCGCCGATTTCCTCCGACGAAGCTAGCGAAAAATACTTAAAAGCGATGGTGGAGCTTCTGCGCTGGCAGCCTCAGAGATGAAGCACGCCGCTGGTAAAATGAAGCGCCGGTGAAACGTCAACCGCCAGCCAAGTCGGACCATCCAGATCGGCGAAACGGACCTGATTGACCAGCGGCAGCGCCGCGCCGATCGCCCGGGAGGTGCAAAGCATGCACCCCAGCATAAGGGCAAACCCCTGCGCCCTGGCGTCCGCCGCCAGTGCCAGGGCTTCTGTCAGCCCGCCTGCCTTGTCGAGCTTGATATTGACCATGTCATAGCGACCCTTAAGCTCGCTCAAATTTTCGCGGGTATGGCAGCTTTCATCCGCGCAGACGGGCAACGGATGGATAAAATTCTTCAGCGCCGCATCATCTTTTGCTGGCAGAGGCTGTTCCAGCATCGCCACGCCCAGATCGGCCAACAGCTGGCATCGCGCTGCCAGCCCTTCAGGATGCCACGACTCGTTGGCGTCAACAATCAGCGTGGCTGAGGGCACCGCAGAGCGAATGGCAACCATCCGCTCGCTGATCAGACGATCGTCGAGCTTCACTTTTAAGAGCGCGGCCCCGGCGTCATAGAGCGCTTTCGCACTGGCGGCCATCTGCTCCGGCTCACCAATCACGACCGTTTGCGCCGTCACGACGGACTCAGGCAGCACCACACCCAGCAAGGACGTCAGCGATTTTTGCTGCTGAGCGGCTTCAAGGCTCCAGAGCGCACAGTCGATAGCGTTACGCGCCGCCCCGGTGGGCAAACGCTGCTGTAACGACTCACGCGTGAGACCTTTTTGCAGGTCAGGCACAACGGTCATGATCTGCGCCATCACCGACGCAAGGCTTTCTCCGTAGCGCGGGTAAGGCGTACATTCCCCGACGCCTTTAAACCCCTCTTCTTCGATTTCAACCACGACCACGCTGGCTTCACTTCGGCTGCCGCGGGAGATCACAAACGGGGTATGCAATGGCCAGGCTTCTTCATAGACCTTAACGCTTCTCATCACTGACTCCTTGCGGCCCGGAAAGGCGAAAAATTTGGTTTGCCGTGTTATCCGCTGATGGCATACACTAGCCCCGACGTTAACTATATGTAAACAGGAAGATATCTATGTCACAACTCGTTCATTTCCAGGGCAACCCGGTTGCTGTTGCAGGTTCCATTCCGCAGGCTGGCAGCAAAGCGCAGGCTTTTACTCTGGTGGCTAAAGATCTGTCTGACGTCACACTGGCTCAGTTTGTGGGCAAACGCAAAGTACTGAACATTTTCCCAAGCATTGATACCGGTGTTTGTGCCGCATCCGTGCGTAAATTCAACCAGCTGGCGACTGAAATGGACAACACCGTGGTGCTGTGCATTTCCGCTGACCTGCCGTTTGCCCAGTCCCGTTTCTGCGGTGCCGAAGGCCTGAGCAACGTCATCACCCTCTCCACCCTGCGCAGCGCAGATTTCCTCGAGAAATACGGCGTCAGCATTGCGGAAGGCCCACTGAAAGGTCTGGCAGCACGTGCTGTACTGGTTCTGGACGAAAACGACACTGTCGTTTTCAGCGAACTGGTTAACGAAATCACCACCGAGCCAGATTACACTGCCGCGCTGGACGTGCTGAAAGCATAATAAGTCCTTAGCATTCTATACAACTTATTCTCAACCTCGCTTCGGCGGGGTTTTTTATTACTTTAAAGCTGAATCGTTAAAGCTAAAATGCTCGCAAGTCGCATTAATCATGCAATAACATGAGCAATTTGTAACATGAGCGTGATCAACAACGCATAATAATCGTTAAAACTCCCTATTTTTGGCCGCAGTGAAGCACATCACATTTCCCTTTTTGCCTAAACATTAGATTTGCTTACGAAAGAAAATAATCGTTTCAGCAAAAAGGATTAAATATGAAGATTAAATTCGCTTTTACGCTCCTGGCGGTACTGATTTCTGGCCATGCAGCGGCCAAAACCTGGGTGCTGACAAGCGCTGAAAGCAGCGTAGAAAAAGGAAACTGGAAAATTTCCAGTGATGAGCTGAAAGTTAAGGAGAAAACGTTCAGCATTGAACAAAAAGTCTTGCACGGCGGTAAACAGGAAGGCAGTAAAGTAATCATTATTAGCAGCAAAGATGGCCTGACCATTACCCTGAGCCCTACCCGTGGCATGAACCTTCTGCACGTGGAAGGGTTTGGCACCCGACTGGGTTGGAACTCTCCTGTTAAAGAGGTCGTGAACCCGGCTTACATCAATCTTGAAAGCCGCAACGGTCTCGGCTGGCTGGATGGTTTCAACGAGATGATGGTGCGCTGTGGCTACGAGTGGACAGGTCATCCGGTCACCGCAGATGGGCAAATTTACACCCTTCACGGCAGGGCCGGAAATACACCGGTGTCGCAGGTGGAAGTTGAGGTGGCGGATACCGCTCCGCATGAGATCCGCGTTCGGGGTTTAATCAAAGAGAGCACGTTTAAAAAAGCGGATCTGCAAACCATGACCGAGCTGCGCTACGTTCCCGGAACCAACCGGTTCAGTCTGCACGATGTTCTGACAAACCATGCCGATTACCCTCATGATTATCAAATCATCTATCACAGCAACTTCGGCACGCCGATCCTCGAAGAAGGCGCACGTTTCCTTGCGCCGGCGGCGAGCGTGAGCCCATTCAATGACTACGCCAAAGCGGGCGTAAACGACTGGCAAACCTACGCCGGGCCGACAAAAGGCTTTGATGAGATGGTCTTTAATATTCAGCCGCTCGCCGACAACAACCACGAAACGCTTGCGGCAGTGGTCAATAAAGCCGGCGATAAAGGCGCGTCAATCCAGTTTGATACCCGCCAGCTGCCCGTGCTGACCTTATGGAAAAACACCGACACGCTGAAGCAGGGCTACGTCACGGGCATCGAACCGGGCACTAGTTACGCCTACCCCGTCACGATTGAACGTGAGCAGAAGCGGGTTAAGCAGCTGCAGCCCGGTGCAAGCGCGCAGTTTGATCTGACCTACACCCTGCTCCACAGCCCGCAGCAGGTGAAAGAGGTTGAAAGCAGGATTGCGTCGATTCAGAGCGAGACAAAAACAGAAATCGTTAACACGCCGATGGCGAAGGAATAAACGTAAAGTAAAAAGCCTCTTTGCAGAGGCTTTTTTGTTATTCGTCACCTTTCTTATGATTCAAACCGTACTCACGCAGCTTGTTCGCGATCGCGGTGTGCGAGACGCCAAGGCGTTTTGCCAGCTTGCGGGTGCTGGGATAGCTGCGGTACAGCTGCGTCAGCACAGAGCGCTCGAAACGGCTGGTAATATCGTCCAGCGAACCTTCCATCGCCTCTTCCCCTACCGATACCGTTCCGGCGTCGTAATCCGGCAGCAGGATATCCTGCGGGCGCAGCTCATACCCTTCGAGCTGGGTCAGCGCGCGATAAACGGCGTTTTTAAGCTGACGAATGTTGCCCGGCCAGCCGTAGCGCATCAGCACCGTGCCCAGATCGGCAGACAGCTTCGGACGCGGCACACCCTGCTCGTCGGCAAAGCGTGCGACGAACAGCTCCGTGAGCGGCATGATGTCCTGCGGGCAATCGCGCAGCGGCGGAATGTTGAGCGTCAGGACGTTAAGGCGGTAATAGAGATCCTCGCGGAAGATCCCCTTTTGCACCAGTTCAACCAGGTTTTTCTGGGTGGCGCATATAACGCGCACGTCCACATGCACTTCGTGATCCTCACCGACGCGGCGGAATGTTCCGTCGTTCAGGAAACGCAGCAGCTTAGCCTGCATACGTGGCGACATTTCGCCAATTTCGTCCAGCAGCACGGAGCCGCCGTTAGCCTGCTCGAAGAACCCTTTCTTACCTTCCGGCGCGTGACCAAACAGCTCGCTTTCAACGGCATCTTCCGGAATAGAGGCGCAGTTAAGTGCCAGATAAGGCTTAGCCGCGCGCGGACTCGCCAGATGCACCGCATGAGCCAGGAGGTCTTTCCCTGTGCCGGTGTCCCCGGTTATCAGCAGCGGCGCGGTCAGGCTTGCGAGCTTACGCGCCTGATCAACCACATGGCGCATTTTCGGGCTGACGGCAATAATCTGGCTGAACGCGCCAACGTCCTGACTGGAGAGGTTTTGCAGCTGGCGACCCATGCGTAGCGTCGAGCGCAGCATGATCACCGCCCCGGTCAACACGCGAGTATTCCCTTCCCCTTTCAGATAGACCGGCGTGATCTCCATCAGGAAATTCTGCCCGTTAATCACCACATGCTCGCTAAGCGTGTTCTGCGGATTGCTGTCCAGCCAGCGCTGGAAGTTAAAGCCGGGGATCAGCTGCGCGGCGTTATGATTGCTGAGCTTCTCCTGGCTCTGCGCGAAAAGCTGGCAGCTCGCGTGGTTAACGCGCTCAACTTTGCTTTTCAAATCCAGGGAGAGGAACGGTTCAGGCATGGCCTCCAGCAGCGCGCTCAGCGCTAGGTGCTCACGTTCAGAAGGCATCCAGGGAATGGTGCGTACATCCGTAACGCCAGCGATACGGCGGATTTCCGCCATCAGGCTGCTGAATGTATTAAATTCAATTTCGGCAAAATTGAGGTAAATTCGCCCGACAGGATCGATCTCAATGCCACGTAAATCAATGCTACGTAAAACAAGAAGATCGAGTAATTCGCGGGTCAGACCGAGACGGTCTTCACAGAAGACTTCAAGACGCATGGGAAATTCACCGTTTTAAGCCAGTAACAGTAAAATGATATGTCAGAACACGGTGATCGGGAAGATGGCTGTCAACAAATATTGACAGCCAGCACGATAAGTGAACAAAACCTCACGGAGCCGGTTTCTTATTGAGCGTCTCTTTGAGCTGGCCGATCAGCTCGCGCCTGAAATCCCCCAGTCGCGGCTTATCGCCGTCAATCCAGGGCAGCGGACGGCAGACCTCCATCGCTTTAATCCCCAAACGCGCCGTCAATAATCCTGCGCCAATCCCCTGGGCGGCACGAGCAGAAAGACGCGCCGCCAGATCCTGCGACATCCAGTCCATTCCCACTTCGCGCACCAGCTCACTCGCCCCGGCAAACGCGATATTGAGCAGGACCAGCTTAAACAGCCTGAGCCGACTGTAGTAACCCAGCTCTATGCCGTAAAGGTTCGCGATACGGTTGATCAGGCGCAGATTACGCCAGGCGATAAAGGCCATATCGACCAGCGCCAGAGGGCTGACGGCAATCATCAGGGTGGATTCCGCCGCAGAACGGCTAATCTCGCGCCGCGCCTGGGCATCCAGCACCGGCTGAACCATGTGGGAGTAGAGCGTCACCACTTCCCGATCGTTCTGGGTTTCATGGATGGCGGCGTACCAGCGCTGAAGCGCCGGGTGCGACTGATCGATTCCGGCCTGGCTGGCCAGCTTTTCACAGAAGGCACGACCTTTGCCGGTGCCGTGACTGTGGAGCAGATCCCGCGCTTCATCACGCTCGTGCGCGCGCTGGCGCAAACGCCAGAGCCGACGCCACTCGGTGGTAACCGACCCGATGCCCGCCCCCACAATCAGCGCGCCTGCTGCACATCCGCCGAGCGCCACCCAGTCCTGAGTTTGCCAGGCATTCATCGTCCACTGCACGCCCTGCCCAACCACGCTTACGCCAAACAGCGCCAGACCGGCGGTGACCATCCTGCGCCACAGGCTGCGTTTGGGACGCAGAGCGGCTTCCACAACCGCCTCTGCCGGACCTTCCTCGACGGCGGGCTCCTCTGTCAGGGCCGGGGAAAAGTTATCGGCCTGCGTGCCGCTGAACGTCTGCGCGGTTTTGAACGCCTCCTGAGAGTCGTGCTCAAGCGTTCCGGTAAAGTCTATGCGCGGTTTTAACGGTTCCGTCATCGCAATTTATCTCCAATCAAAAACTCCAGCGCCGCATCCAGACGGATGTGTGGTAAAGGCCTGTCGACACTCATTGCCTGCGGGCGGAAGGCTTCAAACTGGAAGCCCTGGTTCTGCCAGAAGGCCTGACCCGGCAGCCGCGCAGGCACTTCGCCCGGATAGACGGTAAGCGGCTCACCGTCGCTGAGCCGGTTCCCGCGTAATGCCGGTATTTTCTCGCCGTTAAGATCAATCAGCCCGCTTTGTGTCGCCTGCACGGACGCGAGCCCAAGGCAATCCATGCCGATCCCTTCGAAGGCGGCGTTTTGCCAGGCGTCCTGCACCAGCTGCTGCAGCAGCGATACCATATTGGCATGCTGGTCGACCGTGACGTGATCGGCCTTCGTGGCCGCAAAGAGCAGTTTGTCGATCACCGGTGAGAAAAGACGACGGAACAGCGTCCGCTGCCCGTAGTGAAAACTTTGCATCAGCTGCGTCAGCGCCAGGCGCATATCGTTGAAGGCCTGCGGCCCGCTGTTGAGAGGCTGCAGGCAATCCACCAGCACAATCTGACGATCAAATCGCAAGAAGTGGTTTTTATAGAATCCCTTGACCACTTTTTCGCAGTAGTAATTGTAACGCTCGCGGAGCATCCCGGCGTTCGTGTGCTTATCAGCCTGCGCCAGCGTCGACTCGCCCACCCCATCCACATCCGGCCAGGGGAAAAACTGAAGCGCAGGTGCGCCCGCTAAATCACCCGGCAGAACAAAGCGACCCGGCTGAATGAAGTGCAATCCTTCCTGTTTACACTGGTGCAAATACGCCGTCCAGGCGTCTGCAATGGCCGCAAGACGGTTTTCATCTGCTGGCGCAAGCGGGTCCAGTCCTTCGCAAAGCTGTCGCCATTTGGCCGACCACCCTGCGCGTTGCCCCTGCAACAAGCCCGTCATCTGGCGGGACCAGCTGAGGTAATCCTGCGCCAGCATCGGCAGGTCGAGCAGCCATTCGCCGGGGTAATCGACGATTTCAAGGTACAACGTGGAGGTATCCTTGAAGTGGCGCATCAGGGATTCATTCGAGCGAAAACGCAGCGCAAGACGAATTTCACTGACCCCTCGCGTCGGGGTCGGCCACGCGGGCGGATCGCCATACAGCTGCGCCAGCCCTTCGTCATAGGTAAAACGAGGAATACCAAAATCGCGCTGAGGGACGCGCTTCACGCCCAGCAGACGTTCTTCCCGCACCGCGCTGAGCAACGGCAGACGCGCCCCGGCATGCAGGTTCAGGAGCTGGTTTACCATCGCGGTGATAAACGCCGTCTTACCGCTGCGGCTCAATCCTGTTACCGCCAGTCGCAGATGACGGTCAACGCCACGGTTAACCAGTGAATTAATTTCGTTTTTAAGTCGCTTCATCGCCGTCCTTCGTTGCCCGGAAGCCTTGAATGCATGGCTTCAGAATACAATAAATGGGGGCAGATCGTTGATTATCAATTCTTATTTATTGCTATTGCCGTTTTCTCTCCAGTAAGATGAACGGCATTGCTGTCAGTCCGGAGTGAGTAAGGTGTATGTCACCCACCATCTATGATATCGCACGGGTTGCGGGCGTATCGAAATCAACCGTTTCCCGCGTTCTGAATAAACAAACGAATATTTCTCCCGAAGCGCGTGAAAAAGTGCTGAAGGCGATTGACGAATTAAATTATCAGCCCAACAAACTGGCCCGCGCCCTGACCTCTTCAGGCTTTGATGCCATCATGGTTATTTCGACCCGTTCAACCAAAACCACTGCCGGTAATCCCTTTTTCTCCGATATCCTTCATGCCATTACGGCAAAAGCGGAAGAAGAAGGATTTGACGTTATTTTACAAACCTCAAAAAGCAGCGAGGACGATCTGCTGAAATGCGTGAGTAAAATTAAACAAAAGATGATCAAAGGGATCATAATGCTGAGCTCACCGGCAAATGAATCCTTTTTCACCACGCTGGATGCGTATGGCGTACCGGTAGTGGTTATCGGCAAAGTGGAAGGTGAGTATCAAAATATCTATTCCGTCGACACAGATAATTTCCATGACAGCGCCACGCTGACCGAAACCTTTATTAAAAACGGACGCCGTAAAATTGCCTGTCTGCATGCCCCGCTTGATTATCATGTTTCGATCGATCGCCTTGCGGGCTTTAAAGCCAGCCTGGAAAAGCACCATATTGCCCTTAACCCGGACTGGATCAGGGATGGCGGTTATACCCATGAGAGCGCGCTTACTGCGGCTCTGGAGCTGTTGTCTTCATCCACGCCGCCCGATGCGGTATTCGCTACCGACAGCATGAAGTTACTCAGCCTCTATCGTGCGGCGGATGAGTTGAATCTGATGATTCCAGAGCAGGTGGTGATAGCCGGATACAGTGACCCGATGCTGTCTCTCATTTTAACGCCCGCACCTGGCGGGTTTGATATCCCCACCCGAAAGCTGGGGGAAGAAAGCTGCGATCTTCTTTTCAGACGTATAGCAGGTCATCCCGCCCCGCAAAAAGTGCTGGTTGATACCCATTTTATACTGGCGGCCTCGCTGCGCTAAAACCAGGGGCAGTTAGCCCCTGGAATACACACGATCAGAAAGCGTAATTTACGCCAACGCCCGCATAGTGGAAGCGGTCGTTTTTACCCTCGTCATGATTTTCCCATTCATAGGCGTATTCAAGCGTCATGGATAAACCGTTATTGAAGTCATAGGCGTACTGCATACCCAGGCGGTTGAAATTATGTCCTTCACGCTCGGGATCGTCCTGCCAGTCCCAGTTCGACCAGCGATCGAGCCCCAGTCGTGTGTAAGGCGTTAAGGTGGTCTGGCCTAACGAAATAGGCAGATAGGCACGAATTTCCTGGGTGGAGAATTCTCCGTTATTACGGGAACCGTCCATGTTGAACCCGCGTTCTAAATAGTAATTCACTTTAGCGGCAAAGGTGTCGTTAATGGTCCAGGTAAAGCCCGTTTCGGTTTCGACGCGGCTGTCTGAATAGCCGGTTTTTTCCAGATCGTTAGCAAACTGATACATGGCAAACCAGCCGCCAAAACGCCAGTCGTCGGTTAATTTTATATCCCAGTCAGGCTGAATTTTGTAGCGCTGCATATTAGCGCTGCCGTCTCTGGCGCCGTGTTCATCCTTAAAGTGATAGCCGTAATTACGGAAGCCACCGGTCAGACCGAACGTAAAATCATCTGTTCCGATAAAGCGATAGCGTAATTCAAATTCAGGACGATCGAAATAGGTGCCACGGGTCATGCTGCTATAATCAACCGGCCCTTCCTGATACATCGCCAGCGAAATAGTCCAGGCATCCCAGGTCGCATTAAACCACACGGAAGGTTCATATAACCCGTCTTTATCCTCCCCCTGGCCTTCGACGTTTTCTATTTCATACATCGCGCCAATATTAAATTCCCACTTTTTAGCGCTTTCTGTTGCGTGTGCGCAGCTAACCCCTGCGCACAGCACGAGCGCAGCACTTTTTAGTAGAGTACTCATCAAATATTCCCTTTATAAATAACAAACAAAAAAAACGGAAATGGGTATTTCCGGCGAACACCTTTTTTATCTAATAGCCGCTTCGGTTTCAGCGTCGAAGAAATGGCACTTATTCATATCGAACTGGATGTCGATATTATCCCCAGCGGCATAATCATTCGCAGCGCCAGCACGAACAACCAGCTCATGACCGCCAACGGTGGCGTAGAGCATGAACTCCGCGCCGGTCAGTTCGGCTACGCTGACTTTCGCCTCGATATTTTTACCGCTGCTCTGCAGAGTGAGAATATCTTCCGGGCGGATCCCAAAGACCACGGCTTTGCGCTGATACCCTGCGGCATTCAGTGAAGCGAGCTTGTCTTCCGGGATCGCCAGACGCAGCGTTTCCGTGACGAAATAGCGGTCGTCGATAGCACCGCGAATGAAGTTCATGGCTGGCGATCCAATAAACCCTGCGACAAACATGTTTGCCGGTTCGTTATACACCTGCTTAGGTGCACCGACCTGCTGAATAATGCCGTCTTTTAAGATCACGATGCGGGTCGCCATCGTCATGGCTTCCGTCTGATCGTGGGTCACGTAAATCATGGTGGTGTTAAGCTTCTGATGCAGCTTGCTGATTTCAGCCCGCATCTGCACGCGAAGCTTGGCATCGAGGTTTGAGAGCGGTTCATCCATCAGGAACACGCCCGCCTCACGTACGATCGCCCTGCCTAACGCCACGCGCTGGCGCTGGCCGCCGGACAGCGCGCCGGGTTTACGCTTTAGGTATTCACGTAATCCGAGGATCTGTGCCGCCCAGTTAACGCGCTCTTCGATAACCGCAGGCGCAATTTTTTGCATCTTCAGGCCGAACGCCATGTTGTCGTAGACCGTCATATGCGGATAAAGCGCATAGTTCTGAAATACCATGGCGATATCGCGTGACTTGGCGGGCACATCGTTCATACAAACGCCGTCAATCACCAGTTCGCCAGCGGAGATCTCCTCCAGACCGGCGATCATGCGCAGCGTCGTGGATTTACCGCAGCCTGAAGGCCCGACGAAGACGATGAACTCCTTGTCTTCGATTTCGAGATTGAAATCCTTAACCACGTGGACCTGGTTATCATAGATTTTCTGAATGTTTTTCAGAGACAGTTGAGCCATTGTTAATTCCTTATCAATACGTCCGGGATGCCCAAAACTCGGTAAGGCATTTCCAGGTCAGTTCCCGCGTTGAATGAAGCTGTAGTCCCGCATGGTTCAGGCCAGAACCCACCCCAACCGACAGCATGCCCGCCGCGTTGATCGCCGCTACGCCTGCAGGTGCATCTTCGATGCCCATGGCCTCTTCAGGACGCACATTCAGGCCAGCACAGGCTGCAAGGAAGATCTCCGGATCTGGCTTTGAGCGGCGAATACGGGAAGCATCGGCGCAATAATCGAAGGCCTGATAAATGCCCAGCGCGTGCAGGATCCCTGGGGCATTCAGGGAAACGGAGGCGAGTCCAGTTTTGACGTTCGCTTTACGTATATCCGTCAGCACGTCACGAATACCCGGAAGCAGTGAATCTTCCGTCAGCGACGCCAGAGACTGGACATAAAGCGCGTTTTTTTTCGTCGCCAGCGCGAGGCACTGCTCATCGCTAAACATCCCCTCTTTCCCGCCATGCTTCAGGATGCGCTGAAGGGAATCCATGCGGCTAATTCCCTTCAGCTGTTCATTAAACACTTCGTCGAAGGTGATGCCGATTTCGTCAGCCACTGCACGCCAGGCCAGAAAATGGAGGTGTGCGGTATCGGTGATAACACCGTCCAGATCGAATACAACAGCCTTAAGCGTCATGGCGCCCCTCCGTGGTAGCGATCCCATTTACAGGTGCAAGAAAATCCTTATAAGCGCATACCTTGCGCCCCGATACGCGTAACGTCTTGCCCCACAGCGTCAGAGTGACAGGTGTCGTCGTTTCAATGGTTAACACCTCATTTTCATAGGTGAAGTGCAGCGTTGCGTTCCGCCAGCGCAGGGGGAAAGCAAGCCTTCGCCAGTGGGCAGGCAGGCTGGGCGCAAGGTGTAGTTCCCCTTCCACAATCTGCATACCGGCAAACCCCTGGATGACGCCGGACCAGATAGCGCCGGTCGCTGCGGCATGAATACCGTCATCGCAGCTGTGTGGATCGTCCCCAAGGTCAATGGCGACGCCATCACGCCAGAAGGCGTATGCACCTTCGGTGTCACCACAGCGGGCGGTCACAATGCCGTGTATGGCCTTACTCAGCGAAGAGTCATGGATCGTGCGGGGCTCGTAGAAAGCCAGATTGGCGGCACATTGCTGTGGGGTAAACCGCTCCGGCAAGAGGTAGGTAAGCATTACCACATCAGCCTGCTTCAGGATCTGCATGTCGTTGACTTCCGCGCGGGAGTAATCGAGCAGAATGGTCTGCTTCCCTGCTTTTGCTTTATAGCGGCTGAGATCAATGGCCGGTTTCGCCATGAAGGTATCATCCTGCGGGATCACACCGTCTGAATTGGCCTCCGGCAGCCATAAGCGCGTCAGGAACCGCGTGGCATTCTCCGTAAAACGCGTATCTTCACGTCCAAACTGCGCCATAAACCGGCGCGCGCAGGCGACGTTATGCCACGCCAGATAATTGGTATAGGCGTTGTTGTTCACATGCTCGGTGTATTCGTCAGGCCCAATCACATCATGAATTTCCAGGCGCCCGTCTACCTCCGTGGCGCGGCCCATCCAGAACGCAGCCGTTTCCA
Source organism: Enterobacter sp. N18-03635 (assembly GCF_004006055.1). Lineage (NCBI taxonomy): Bacteria > Pseudomonadati > Pseudomonadota > Gammaproteobacteria > Enterobacterales > Enterobacteriaceae > Enterobacter > Enterobacter sp. N18-03635. Next base: position 2,504,567 of record NZ_CP034769.1, read on the forward strand.
TCAGCAGCGTCAGGCCTTCATTTCGCATAAAGGCATCATCGTGTGTCGCCTGCCAGTAAGCGACGACGGCCCAGGCAATATCCGCCACGATGTGGTGTTCAGCCAGCGCGGAGGCCACCTTCTGGCGCATGCCGGTTCGGATGTTGATAGCCGCGAACTCCGGCGTTTCCTCTTTGCCGCTCGAGGCGCTCTCCCACGGGAAAAGTGCGCCCGGCCAGCCGTTGCGGCGGGCTTTTTCCCGGGCCCCTGCCAGGTTAAGCCAGCGATAGCGCAGAAGATTGCGGGCCACCTGAGGACGGGTGAAAAGATGGAAAGGCAGCAGGAATATTTCGGTATCCCAGAAGACGTGTCCTTTATACCCCTCGCCAGTCAAGCCCTTAGCGGCAATGCTGCTTCGCTCATCATGGGCGGGCGTCATGGTGGTCAGATGCCAGACGGCATAGTCCAGCGCCATCTGATCGTCAGGAGCAGCAGAAGCCACTTCCACCCGGGCGTTACGCCATACGTCTTCCCATGCGCAGGATGAACTCTCCAGCAGCGAGGCATACCCCCTTGCCGCACAAACCTTGAGATCCGCCAGCGCCCTTCGCGCGAACGACTCCTGCGAAAGGGCTTTATCGCTGCGATGGGCAACCCAGACAATCTTATCCAGAGTGACAGTGTCACCTTGCGGTATCGTCAGGCAATAGTGCGCAGAGACCCGACGATTTTTGGCGGTGAAGCAGCTGTCGCTCTTCGCAGAGAGCTGACAAAACGCCGAAACAACAACTTCTGACGCCCGGTTCTGCGTTTCATACACACCCTGCATATAGTGCTGGTCGAACACCCTGACGGAAATTTCATCCAGATGCTGCCGGCCGGTATTGGTTTGTGTCGCATCAATGCCGGTTTTCATCACCACCTGTGAGGCAGCATCAAGCGGGGTGATCGCAAGCTGCATGGCCACCAGCGGCAGCTGATCCAGAGAGACAAAACGGCGACTCTCCAGTCGATAGCGTTTCCCGTCGGGCGAGCGCCAGATGACGCTGCGACGAAGTTCACCATTAGCAAACGCCAGCTCGCGCTGCCACTCGAGAATGTCCCCCGACAGAAGGGTAAAATTTACCCCGTCCAGCTCAACCTCAATACCGGTGATATCGGGCAAATTGACCAGCTCAGTGGTCTCGTTGCGACCAGCACGATGATACAGCCCCCCAAGATACATGCCTCGGGTTTGCTGGGTGTAATCCTCTTCATGCGCAGCGCGGATCCCCATGTAGCCATTACCGCAGGCCATGATGGAGGCGTATTTATTCAGACTGTGCGGACAAAAGCCCGGGTCGGTTAATACTGACACGTTTAGCATAACGTCACGCTTCCCCCTGTTTCTGCTGATTCATACAGCGCGGCGACAAGCTGCTGGATAATCAGCCCCTGCTCCGCATCAGCGATCATGACGGGCTCTCCCTGCACATGGCGCACAAAGGCATCCATACTGCGCAGGTGGCGTTGATCGTCAGCCTCTTCGCGCTGGGTAAGAGTGTGTAAAACACCAGCTTCGTCGTTGTAAATGTGCGCCGGGAACAGCGTGGCACCCGCCTTTTCACCGCAGAATGCGACGTTCATGATCGATTGCTCGCGGATATTGAGCGCAAACGACGTGTCCAGACGCAGAATGCCGCCGTTGCAAAATTCAATCGTGCCAAACAGAGCATCTTCCACGGTAAACTGCGTGGGATCCCACGCGCCAAACTGACCGCTGCTTTTACGGTTGCCCAGCCTCTGATAGCTATGCGCGGTCACCCGTTTTACCGCCGGGAACCCCAGAACATACATTGCTGCATCAAGCATATGGATGCCGATATCAATCAGCGGACCACCGCCCTGTAGCGATTTATTGGTAAAAACGCCCCACCCTGGCACACCGCAGCGACGCAGCGCCTGCGCTGACGTGAAGTAAATTTCTCCGAGCGTTCCGTTCATTACCGCATCGCGCAGCAGCTGAGTATCCAGGGCAAAACGATGGTGAAAATCATACGCCAGCACTTTTCCCGCCTTGCGCGCAGCCAGGCGCATCCGATCGGCCTCCTGCGTCGTCATAGCAGGCGGTTTTTCACACATCACATGGCAGCCTGCTTCCAGCGCTGCCATGACGTGCTCGAAATGAAACCGGTTAGGCGAGCAGACGCTCACCGCATCCGGCTTAACCGCCTCGAACATTTCTCGCGCATCCTGCCATGCCGAGGGAATACCATGACGTTCCGCAAACGCCCGAGCCTGTTCAGGGTGGCTGTCCATGACAGCCACCATCTGAACATCACTGCGCGTGGCGTAATACGAGGCGTGCACTTTATCCGCGACCTGTCCGGCGCCAATGATGGCGACGCGCAGAGGCGAAGGTGTAGAAGCACTCATCACGCTCGTCATCCTTAGCATTTACGCAGATAAGTGAGCGAATCCCGGTATGCCTGAGCCGGATCATCGGCGCGAACACGGCACTCATATACCACGTAACCCTGGTAGTTATCCGCACGCAGCTGATCGAACAGGCTGGCAAAATCGAGGCTGCCGCTGCCCGGCTGGTAGCGGTGATTATCGGCGATGTGCACATGGCCAAGCAGATCGCGGTTCCGATGCAGCGCATCCGTCAGCGAGTCTTCTTCGATGTTCATATGATAGAAATCGCCGATGATCTGCACATGCTTCAGGCCGTTCTCTTCGATGTATCGACGCGCGTCTGCCAGGGTATTAATCATATGATCCTGATAGCGGTTCAGCGGCTCCAGATAGACGGTGGTTCCGGTGCGCGCTGCCACCTCATCCAGCCAGCGCAGCGAAGCACTCACCGCTTTGCGGTCGCCTTCAAGGCTGCGTGGAGAGATCATTGGCGGCAGTCGAAAGGTAAACATCCCCCACGCGGCAGGCACGATAATGCCCTTACCGCCCACTTCAGCCAGCGCTTCCAGAATGCGTTCAATCTGCTGTAATCCGTTCAGACGGCGCTCTTCGATGAAGTCGCCGATCCAGCCATCGTATCCACCGCAGGCCGTCGTCACTGGCAGACCAGTGGCTTTGATGGCCGCTTTCACCTCGGCGAGGTTTTCCACCAGCAGCTTGCCGTCAATTTCGTAGCCATTAAACCCCATCTCTTTGATGTACTCGAATTTCTCCATGATATTGACCGGAAAAAAAGCCTGGTTCTGTGTTGCGATTTTCATGATTTGCTCTCCTTAGCTTAAAAAGTGACGCCCATTTTGATGCTCAGTTCCGGATGCTGGTCCACATATTTCATGTAGCTTTCAGCGCTGGCGGTGAAGGTCACAACCGGGTCGATCAGATCTTCACAATTGATATAACCGTTCATCAGCAGTTCCCAGCAGGTCTCTTCGATACGCTTGCGGCTCCAGCGCGGATAGTCCGGGTTTGGTTCGCTGCAGGCGCGGGAGAAGACAATCTTCGCGTTATTGAAATGCGCCTCGCGGCCGAGGTTAAAGCCTTCAGCGAACGGTTTCGCGAAGGCTACGTAGGAGATGGTGCCGCCGTAGGCGAGCCCGCGCAGCGCGGACTGCAGCGCATCGGCAAAACCACTGGTTTCGATGATCACGTCCGCGCCCTGCTTGCCGGTCAGCTTTTTGATTTCCAGGCCGACATCGGTGCCGATTGGGTTCAGGCAGTGGTCCGCGCCGTGACGACGGGCGATCTCGCAGCGGTGTTCGATTGGATCAACGCCGATAACCACTGACGCACCGGCTTTTTTAGCCAGCTGAATCGCAATCTGCCCGATTGCTCCCAGACCGACCACGACGACAAAGTCGCCCACGCGGACGTTGGCATCACGCACGCCGCTCATGGCGAACTGCGCCGGATCGTAGCAGACGGCGTTCTTCCACGACGCGCCCTGCGGCATTTTACGCAGCTTATAGTTGTTCACCGCGTTGACGACGACCGTTTCCTGCAACGGGCCGTAGCAGCAGACAAGATCGCCGATCTGGTAATCCGTCACGTCCGCACCGCATTCAATAATGTCGCCAACAACCATGTTACCCAGCTGGAACTTACCGAACTCAATACCGCGCGCTGCGCCCTCTTCACGCGGCGTGAACATCTGCCACTCTGCGTTGAATTCTTCATCAATAAACGGGCTGGCGGCGCGGAAATCCACCACTTCTGTACCGTGTTTCGGCGCGCCAAAACGGGCGCGAATTTTTACTTCATGGACTGCAACCGGACGATCTTCATATTCCACCAGCGCCGCCACGCGTGGTGCTGTCGCAACTAATTTTTTCATGACTGACTCCTTGTTAATATTGGCCGCCTCAGCCCTTCACGCCACCGGCGGTCAAACCACTTTTAATAAAACGTTCAGACAGGGCGTACATGATGACCACCGGAAGCGCCGTCACCAGCGATGCCGCCATCATGCGGCCCCAGATATAATCTGGTGTGCTAAAGAGCGTGTTCAGCCCGACCGGCAAGGTGAAATTGCCAGAGCTGGACAGGAAAATTGACGCAAACAGGTAGTCGTTCCACGCCACCATAAAGCAGTAGACAAACACCGATACGAGTCCTGAGATCGCAAGCGGGACGGTGATGCGAAAGATGATTTGCAGGCGATTGAGGCCGTCCATCATCGCGGCTTCTTCGATTTCGTCCGGGATGGTGTCGAAATAGCTGCGCAGCATGAACACCGCTGTCGGCAATGTCTGGGTCACCATGGTGACGATCAGCGCCAGCTCGGTGTCGTAGATCCCGAGGGCGGTGATGATTTTGAACAGCGGCACCACCAGCAAGATCCCTGAGAACATATATACGGTGTAGAAGCTTGCATTGATCGTCGTGCGTCCTTTAAAACGCAGTTTGGACAAGGCATAAGCGCCCAGCGTGCCGAGAAATAAGGCAATCACCGAGGAGGTCAGCGATACCACCATGCTGTTTTCGAAGTAATCCACAAACGGGAAGATCAGCGGGTTAAAGATGTCGATGTAATGCTGCAGCGTCCACTCCTGGGGCAGAATGGTCGGATGGAGCGAGATCGCCTCTTTCGCACTCTTAAACGACGTCATTAGCATCACGAAGAACGGGAACAGCGTGACAACCAGAAACACCGCCAGCCCCAGATAAAAACCAATACGGCTCAGTACGCGTTTATTTGTTGCCATTGAGGTTTACCCTTTTTCTGGTCAGCAGAATCACCGCGAAGATGATCACGAACAGCACGACGGAGATCGCCGCAGCTTTACCCAGGTCATTGAAAGCGAATGCGGTTTTGTAGAGGTAGACGCCCAAAATATCGACCTTGGTAGTCAACAGGTAGACATCCGCAAACATGTAGAACATCCAGATAGTGCGGAGCGTCACCACCGTTGCCAGCACCGGCATAATCGCGGGCAGCGTAACGATTCGAAAACGCTGCCAGGCATTCGCGCCGTCCATTTCCGCCGCTTCATACAGGGATTTATCAATGGTCTGTAAAATCGCCAGGAATGAGATAAACGCGTACGGGAAGTAACGCCAGATGGCGAACAGCACCACCAGTACAAAGCTGCTGCCGGGATTGTCGAACCACAGGGGCGCCTGGTCATACAGATGCAGCAGGTCAACGCCCAGATAGTTCACAATGCCGTAGCCGTTGTTGAACATGTATTTCCATGCAAACACCAGCGAAATGGACGGGGTGACGTAGGATAAAATCACCAGTGAACGTGCCGTTTTCCGCAGACGAAACTCCCGGTTAAAGAAGATGGCGACGGCTAGCCCCAGCCCGGTACTGCCGAGCACGACCAGTGCGGTGTACCAGAACGTCATCCACAGCGAGTGCCAGAAGGCGGCATCGCTGAGGATGCGAATGTAATTATCCAGCCCGACAAACACAGCGCTAATGCGCGGGTTAAGCGGCAGTCGTAAAAAACTGATTTCAATATTGGAAATCATTGGCCAGGCCACCAGGCCCCCCAGCAAAATCAGGCTGGGGGCCAACAGCAGCATGGCGAAAGGCATATCTGAACGACCAGAAAACAACGTCTTCATAATTTCCTTCCGCAGAGCGCTCCTATCGTTGTGAAATAAGATCAGTCAGTCGCTTCTGGCTGCTGCTTAACGCTGTATTAAGGTCCTTCTGCCCCACCGTGACGTTATGCACCATGGAACTGATAATGCCGGAGCCCGTTACATCGCCCATTCGGGTGAAGTTTTTATCCCCAACCGCGCCAAATACCTGCACGTTCGGGAACTGCGCAATCAGTTCATAAGGCAGTTGCCCAAACGCTTTAATCACGTCGTTGTTTTTCCAGGCATCGGTGCCCACCACTAGCTTGTTCACCGGCAGTGCCGCGCCAGGCGACATCATGACCCAGTCCGTCGCGTTTTGAGCCTGTTCCATCCAGGTCACAAACTTCTCGGCCGCTTCGGTCTCCTCTTCAGTTTGTCCGGTGGTGATCGTCAGGGAGGTGATCATGCCGTACACCGCCGATGACTTTTCAGTCGGGACAACGAAGCCCAGGTTAGAGGGGTTTCCGTCCTTGTAGACGGCAGGCAGGATGTAGGTGGAGTAAACCGCCATAGGCGCTGAACCGTTCATGAAGGCGTCTTTGATCTCCATGACATCGTTTGAACCCGGCATGGTGGTCGCGGCCAGCGCTTTATAAAACGCCAGGGCTTTTGCCATTTCAGGGGTATCGATGTCGACGTTCCCTTTGGCATCAAACACGTTTGCGCCGCCGGAAAGCGCAAACTGAGAAAACGACTGCTCGGTCATCACGCTTTCCGCCGTCGGCAGCGCGATGCCGTAATGCTTTTTAGCCGGGTCGTTAAGGCGCTGGCTGGCTTGCAGTAGCTGTTCCCAGTTATGTGGCTCCTGAATGCCCGCCGCGGCCAGCACATCTTTGTGATACCAGACGCCGGAAAGCCAGGCGCTGACCGGCACGCCCGTCCAGGCTGAACCGTCTTCCGTACGAACAACACGCAAGATGCCGTCATAGAAAGTGTTTTCGCCTACCGCGTTAATGGCTTCGCCGATAGCTTTGCGATCCAGCAGCTGTTCCTTGTCCATTACTTTTGCGTAGTCATGGCTGACTTCAATCACTTCAGGCAGCGCGCCGGTTCTCGCCAGCGTAATCACCTTGGTGTTGTAGGCATCCTCTTCCACCGGTACCTGTTTTACCGTGATGCCAGGATTCTCTTTCTCGAACTTTTCGATCAGCTTCGTGATAACCGCCTGACGCTCCTGCTCGACTGATGAGTGCATAAACTCAATAGTGACAGCGGACTTTTTGTCATCCTTACAGCCTGATAACAAAGCGCACGAAACCAGTGCTGAAATCAGCACAATTCTGGGCATTTTCATTTTTAAGGTCCTTTTTAGTTTTCTTTAATCCACAACACCTGCCATGGATGTAGGGTCAGCGTTTTATCTGTAATAACTTCTCCTGAAATCAAATCCGTTCCGGATTGAATATCGGACTCTACCGTTTGAATGCCATCACTGAAATTAAACAGCGCCGTTATTTTCTCGCCACAATCCTCCACACGAACGATTTTTAAAACATGTTCACCTGACGCACTAAAATAAGCCTGGCTGTCAGGGTGGAATGCTTTTTCCGCACGACGCAGCGCGATTAACTGGCTTAACGCACAATAGACCTGATAACGCAGACTGCTTTTATCTTCAAGCGCACTATCAATTTGTCCTGCGGTATATTTCTCGCGATTTATCGCACGGTTATATCCCAGACGTTTAACACCTGCATAATCATTACGGGAGCCGAGAATACTCTGGATATAAACAGCAGGCACGCCGGGGAAGCTTAAGAGGACGGCATGCGCCAGAATAAACCGGGCAATGCGTTCGCTATCATGACTTTCTCGCGTACTCAAAGCATCCAGATAGGTCACATTAATTTCATACGGGCTTCGTGTGCCATCCGGATTATTTTTCCAGTTAACCAACGCACCTTCAGCCTGAAGTTTTTCCACAAGCGAGAGGATTTCCGACTCGGGTAAAATTCCGCGTAACGGATTCAGACCAATCCCGTCATGCGAGGCCAGGAAGTTAAACCAGGTGGTTTTCGTGGAAGGCAACGTCAGCGACGCCGCCCACTGGCTCAGCGTACGGACATCCTGAGAATGCACCGCGTGCAGCACCAGCGGCGGCAAAGAGAATTGATAAACCATCTGCGCTTCATTTTCACCGTCACCGAAGTAAGCAACGTTATCTTTATGCGGAACATTCGTCTCGGTGATAATCACCGTGCCCGGGGCAACAGCCTCGGTAATGGCGCGGAAAAGCTGGATGAGCTGATGGGTTTGCTTAAGATGGATGCAGGTTGTTCCGGGTATTTTCCACATGAAGCCCACAGCATCCAGACGAATGTATCGCGCCCCTTCAATCAGGTAATGCAGCAGCACGTCGACCATCGCAATCAGCACCTGCGGGGAGGCGAAGTTGAGATCAACCTGGTCCTCGCTGAAGGTAGTCCACAGGTATCGCACGCTGCCATCATGCAGTGTGAAAGGCGTAAGAAGCGGTAAGGCACGCGGACGCGTCACCGCGGATAAATCTGTATCAGGATCGACAGAAATAAAGAAATCGTCATACCCTGGCGTTTGCTTCAGGTAATTAGCGAACCATTTGCTTTTGGCTGACATATGGTTGCATACGAAATCAAACATTAAACTGGCTGACTGTTTTAATTCGGCAACGTCTCGCCATGTTCCGGTTTCAGGTGCAACCTCATGATAATCAATAACAGAAAATCCGTCGTCAGAAGACCATGGATAAAAAGGCAAAAGATGGACATGAGAAAAAGAACGAGAAAGCCATTTGTTATAAAAACGTGTAAAAACAGGGAATGCTTTCTCCCCTTTCGCTGAAAACTGGTCGGCATAGGTTATCAGAACGACATCTTTTTCATCCCAGCCCATTTTACGTTTTTCTGTAATAACAGAGGCGGCCTTTCCGATATTTTCCAGCAGCACATTCAAATGGGCTTCAGAAAACGTTCCCCCGTAAACAAGATTAATGAGTTCTTTAATTTTTGGATTCATTTCATTTTCCATGGTAGCGGTCCCACGAGGTGGCAATCTACTCCCATGAAAAATATCTGTCAACGGACCGGGGAGGTGAAAAAGGTGATTGCAAAGCAGCTCAGCACAATATTGTGAGCTGCCGCAAAGAAAGAACGGGTAAAGAGGAAATGCGGTGAGCTATCGCCAGTCCCTCGCCCGTCAGGGAAAGGACTAGTGCCAGCGGGAATTATTGGGATAAGTAGCGGCGAGAAAGCCGTTTTGCCACCTTTTGCAACAGCGGTTCGAGCGCCACGGCCAGCACCATTCTGATCGGCTTGCGGGCAACGGATTTGATCGCCCAGCCCGCCACGCCTGCCGGGCCGAACCGTAACGCGGTCAGCAGGACCAGTTTACCTGCGATTTTCAGGCCGGGTTTTACCTTCTGACCGGCCTGTTGCCAGTGTTGTTTCATCTCATCTCTCTCTTAAAGCTGACGAAAACGACTTCTCAGCGTAAAGGTATCCGACGTGACATAGCGTTCCATTTCCCGTAACCGCTTCTCACCGGCGGCGAGTTGCGCATCAACCTCATTGAGAAGATCGCTGCTGGTTGGGGCACCCTCCGCAGCCAGCTCTCCTTCCGGCATCGGGTCAAGAACAAACGACAGCATGATATAAGCTACCAGGGTGATAAATGCCAGACCAAAGAAAATCGACAGCACCGTCACCACGCGTACCAGCTTAACCGGGACGTCAAGATAATGCGCCAGCCCGGCACAGACGCCGCGCACCATGCCCTGCTGTGGAATTCGCCACAGCTTTTTGTTCAGATTCAGTCCAGACATTAACGGTCCCTCCAGTTTGGATGTTCAGCATCCAGGATTGCTTCCAGCGCCTGAATGCGTTCGCGCATTTTGTTCGCCTCATCGGAGAGCTGTACCAGACGCTGTTGTTCACTCTGGGAAAGTTCGCCCCGTGAAGAACGGTTGCTATAGTGCAGCCACAGCCAAATCGGCAAAACGAACAGCACGAAAATTGTCAGGGGAATGGCCAGAAAAAGCGCGCTCATGTGTACTCCTTGTCTTACGATGCGGCACGTTCAGGTGCCGCAGGAATTATTATTGGTTGTCTTGCTTCATTTTGGCTTTCAGTGCCGCCAGCTGCTCGCTGATCTCATCATCAGCCTTCAGGTCGGCGAACTGTTGATCCAGCGACTTCTGCTTACCGATGCCGTGGCTTTCGGCTTCGGCTTCCATCTGATCGATACGACGTTCAAACGATTCAAAACGGGCCATCGCTTCATCCAGCTTACCGCTGTCCAGCTGACGACGCACGTCGCGGGAGGAGCTCGCAGCCTGGTGACGCAGGGTCAGCGCCTGCTGACGCGCGCGGGTCTCGCTCAGCTTGTTTTCCAGCTCGCCAATCTCTTTCTTCATACGGGTGAGCGTGTCATCCACCAGCGTCACTTCATGCTCAAGCGTCGCGACCATATCGGCCAGCTTCTGTTTTTCGATCAGCGCCGCACGGGCCAGATCCTCTTTGTCTTTACGCAGCGCAAGTTCCGCTTTTTCCTGCCATTCGTTCAGCTGAGCGGTAGCCTGTTCAATGCGACGCGTAAGCTGTTTTTTCTCCGCCAGCGCGCGGGCGGAGGTAGAACGCACTTCAACCAGCGTGTCTTCCATCTCCTGAATCATCAGGCGTACTAGCTTCTGCGGATCTTCCGCCTTCTCAAGCAGTGAGTTGATGTTGGCGTTCACGATGTCGGCAAAACGAGAAAAAATACCCATAATCTAATCCTCATAGTTCTGTTATAGGGTCAGGCCCTGCTGTACTGATAATACAAACATCATGCCAACTTTTTATCTTATTGATTTCACTGACTCTGATTGATTTTTATGCAGTGAAGGATTACTCTTTCCTGGTGAATATCGCTAAGGAGTGGTTAATTTCATCATGCCTGGATACAAAGACAATTTACTCGGCGAAGCAAACAGCTTTCTCGAAGTGCTGGAACAGGTCTCTCGCCTTGCGCCGCTTAACAAACCGGTGCTAATCATCGGCGAGCGCGGTACGGGTAAGGAACTCATCGCCAACCGTCTGCACTATTTATCAGGGCGCTGGGACGGCCCCTTCATTTCCCTGAACTGCGCGGCGCTGAATGAAAACCTGCTCGACACCGAGCTCTTCGGCCATGAAGCTGGTGCATTTACCGGTGCCCAGAAACGCCATCCAGGACGCTTTGAGCGCGCCGACGGCGGTACGCTGTTTCTGGATGAACTGGCCACCGCGCCCATGCTGGTGCAGGAAAAACTGCTGCGCGTGATTGAGTACGGCGAGCTGGAGCGCGTCGGCGGTAGCCAGCCGCTGCAGGTGAACGTGCGCCTGGTGTGCGCCACTAACGCCAACCTGCCGGAGATGGTGGCGGAGGAGAAATTCCGCGCCGACCTGCTCGACCGCCTGGCCTTTGACGTCGTTCAGCTTCCTCCGCTGCGCGAGCGCAAAAGCGACATCATGCTGCTGGCAGACCAGTTTGCGATTCAGATGTGCCGCGAGCTCGGACTGCCGCTCTTCCCCGGCTTCAGCGATTATGCTCGGGAGACGCTGCTGGCTTACCACTGGCCGGGAAATATCCGCGAGCTAAAAAACGTCGTGGAGCGTTCCGTCTATCGCCACGGCAGCAGCGAGACCGAGCTGGACAACATCATTATCGATCCTTTTCAGCGCAGCGCGACGCCGCTGCCGGCACCAGCGTCTTCAGGCGATCTCCCCTCTCTGCCTCTCGATTTACGCCAGTTCCAGCACGACCAGGAGAAACAGCTGCTGGAGCACAGCCTTAAGGCGGCGAAATATAACCAGAAACGGGCGGCTGAACTGCTGGGTCTGACCTACCATCAGTTAAGGGCATTGCTTAAAAAGCATCAAATGCGCTGACAATATCAGCACTTACCATAGACATTTTTACGAAGCAGGCGTAAGTGCGATACACTTTGCAGATCGAACCTAAAAACCTTAAAAATTATGCGTCTGGTTTTATCGTCCTTTTTTGCACTTGGTCTGTTTAGCAGCCTGGCCTTTGCCGCGCCCGGGCAAACGCCGCAGCCTGACATTCGTGACAGCGGCTTCGTCTATTGCGTAAGCGGCCAGGTGGATACTTTCAACCCGCAAAAAGCGGGCAGCGGCCTGATTGTGGATACCCTTGCCGCGCAGCTTTACGATCGTCTGCTTGACGTCGACCCGTACACCTACCGTCTGGTGCCCGAGCTTGCGGAAAGCTGGGAAGTGCTGGATAACGGGGCAACCTACCGTTTTCACCTGCGCGATGATGTCGCGTTCCAGCGTACGCCGTGGTTTACTCCCTCGCGCAAGCTGAACGCGGATGACGTGGTCTTTACCTTCCAGCGTATCTTCAACCGTAATCACCCGTGGCATAACGTTAACGGCAGCAACTTCCCCTATTTCGACAGCCTGCAGTTTGCCGACACCGTGAAAAGCGTGCGTAAGCTGGACAACCGCACGGTTGAATTCACGCTGACGCGCCCGGATGCCTCCTTCCTCTGGCATCTGGCAACCCACTATGCGTCGGTTATGTCCGCTGAATACGCGGCTCAGCTGACGAAAAAAGATCGTCAGGAACTGCTCGATCGCCAGCCGGTCGGCACCGGTCCGTTCCAGCTGGCCGAATATCGCGCCGGACAGTATATTCGTCTGCAGCGCCATGAACACTTCTGGCGCGGTACGCCGCTGATGCCGCAGGTGGTGGTCGATTTGGGTTCTGGCGGGACGGGGCGTCTGTCGAAACTGCTCACCGGGGAATGCGACGTGCTTGCCTGGCCCGCAGCCAGCCAGCTCACGATTTTGCGCGACGATCCGCGCCTGCGCCTGACGTTACGCCCGGGGATGAACATCGCGTATCTGGCCTTTAACACCGATAAGCCACCGTTGAATAACCCTGCAGTTCGACACGCTCTGGCGCTGGCGATTAACAACCAGCGTCTGATGCAGTCGATCTACTACGGCACGGCGGAAACCGCCGCCTCAATTTTACCGCGCGCCTCGTGGGCCTACGACGGTGAGGCTAAAATTACGGAATACAATCCGGCAAAAGCGCGTGAACAGCTGAAAGCGCTGGGTGCGGAAAACCTGACGCTGCAGCTTTGGGTGCCAACCAGTTCCCAGGCGTGGAACCCGAGCCCGCTCAAGACCGCCGAACTGCTGCAGGCGGATATGGCGCAGGTGGGCGTCAAAGTGATCATCGTACCGGTTGAGGGCCGTTTCCAGGAGGCGCGCCTGATGGACATGAATCATGATTTAACCCTGACCGGCTGGGCTACCGACAGTAACGACCCGGACAGCTTCTTCCGGCCGCTCCTGAGCTGTGCGGCGATAAACTCGCAGACCAACTACGCCCACTGGTGTAACCGGGAGTTTGACGCCGTGCTGCAAAAAGCGCTGTCTTCCCAACAGCTGGCCTCGCGCATCGACGCCTATGATGAAGCGCAGAAGATCCTGGCCCAGGAACTGCCGGTGCTGCCGCTGGCCTCTTCCCTGCGTCTTCAGGCCTATCGTTATGATATTAAGGGCCTGGTGCTGAGCCCGTTCGGCAACGCCTCGTTCGCCGGCGTATCGCGTGAAAAAGAACAAGAGGTGAAAAAACCATGATTATTTTTACCTTGCGTCGGCTCCTTTTGCTGCTGGTGACGCTCTTTTTCCTGAACTTTGTCGGCTTCAGCCTGAGCTATTTCACGCCCCACGCCCCGCTCCAGGGGTCGTCGCTGTGGGATGCCTGGCTGTTCTGGTTTAACGGGCTGCTGCACTGGGATTTCGGCGTATCCAGCATTAACGGGCAGCTTATTTCCGATCAGCTGAAAGAGGTTTTCCCGGCCACGATGGAACTGTGCATTCTGGCCTTCGGTTTTGCCCTGATGGTCGGGATCCCCGTGGGCATGCTGGCCGGGATTTATCGCAACAAATGGCAGGATAAGTTTATCAGCGCCCTCGCCCTGCTCGGCTTCTCCATCCCGGTCTTCTGGCTGGCGCTGCTGCTGACGCTTTTCTTCTCGCTGACGATGGGCTGGCTTCCGGTTTCTGGCCGTTTTGATCTGCTCTATACGGTTAAAACGGTGACGGGCTTTGCCATCATCGATGCGTGGCTGTCCGATTCCGTGTGGCGGCATGAGATGATCGTCAGCGCCCTGCGCCATATGGTATTGCCGGTGCTGACGCTGGCGGTTGCGCCAACAACCGAAGTGATCCGCCTGATGCGCCTGAGCACCATCGAGGTGTTTGACCAGAACTATGTCAAAGCCGCCGCCACGCGCGGACTGTCGCGCCTGACCATACTGCGCCGCAACGTCCTGCACAACGCGCTACCGCCGGTTATTCCGCGCCTGGGATTACAGTTTTCCACCATGCTGACGCTGGCCATGATCACCGAGATGGTCTTTAGCTGGCCAGGCCTGGGGCGATGGCTGATTAACGCCATCCGCCAGCAGGATTATGCCGCTATTTCTGCGGGTGTGATGGTGATTGGTTCGCTGGTCATTATTGTTAACGTGTTGTCCGATATTCTGGGTGCCATGGCTAACCCATTGAAGCATAAGGAATGGTATGCCTTACGATAACGTATACAGTGAAAAGAGCACGCCCGGCGTGCTGCGTACCGTGTGGCGTAAATTCTATGGTGACACCACGGCAATGATCGGCCTTTATGGCTGCGCCGGTCTGGTGTTGCTGTGCGTCTTTGGCTCGTGGTTTGCGCCGTACGGCATTAACCAGCAGTTCCTTGGCTATCAGCTGCTGCCGCCGTCCTGGTCCCGCTACGGGGAAGTCTCCTTCTTCCTGGGAACGGACGACCTCGGACGTGACGTGCTGAGCCGTCTGCTGAGCGGTGCGGCCCCGACGGTGGGCGGCGCGTTTGTGGTGACGCTCGCGGCAACGATCTGCGGGCTGGCGCTCGGTATTTTTGCGGGCTCCACGCATGGCCTGCGCTCGGCGGTGCTTAATCACATTCTGGATACGCTGCTGTCAATTCCGTCCCTGCTGCTGGCGATCGTTGTGGTTGCCTTTGCCGGTCCGCACCTGTCGCATGCCATGTTCGCCGTCTGGCTGGCTATCCTGCCCCGCATCGTGCGCTCGGTTTACAGCATGGTGCATGACGAGCTGGAAAAAGAGTATGTCGTCGCCGCGCGTCTGGACGGCGCGACAACCTTCAACATTCTGTGGTTTGCCGTACTGCCCAACATCGCCGCCGGGCTGGTCACTGAGATCACCCGCGCCCTGTCGATGGCGATCCTGGACATCGCGGCGCTCGGCTTCCTCGATCTCGGCGCGCAGCTGCCGTCGCCCGAATGGGGTGCGATGCTCGGCGACGCGCTGGAGTTAATTTACGTGGCGCCGTGGACGGTCATGCTGCCGGGTGCGGCCATTATGGTGAGCGTGCTGCTGATCAACCTGCTGGGCGACGGTATTCGCCGTGCAATTAACGCGGGGGTGCAATAATGCCGCTTCTTGATATCCGCAACCTCACCATCGAATTCAAAACCGGTGAAGGCTGGGTTAAAGCCGTCGATCGCATCAGTATCACCCTCGCGGAAGGTGAAATTCGCGGGCTGGTGGGGGAATCCGGCTCAGGAAAAAGCCTGATCGCCAAAGCCATCTGCGGCGTGGCGAAAGACAACTGGCGCGTGACCGCAGACCGTATGCGGTTTGATGATATCGATCTGCTGCGCCTCTCCCCCCGCGAGCGGCGTAAGCTGGTCGGGCACAACGTCTCGATGATTTTTCAGGAGCCGCAGTCCTGTCTCGACCCGTCCGAACGCGTGGGTAAACAGCTGATGCAGAACATTCCCGGCTGGACCTACAAAGGCCGCTGGTGGCAACGCGTTGGCTGGCGCAAGCGTCGCGCCATCGAGCTTTTACACCGCGTCGGGATCAAAGACCACAAAGATGCGATGCGCAGCTTCCCTTACGAGCTGACCGACGGCGAATGTCAGAAAGTGATGATTGCCATCGCGCTGGCCAATCAGCCGCGCCTGCTGATTGCGGATGAACCGACGAACGCGATGGAACCCACCACGCAGGCGCAAATTTTCCGCCTGCTGTCGCGTCTCAACCAGAACAACAACACCACCATTTTGCTGATCAGCCATGACCTGCAAATGCTCAGCAAATGGGCGGATAAAATTGACGTGATGTACTGCGGGCAAACGGTCGAAACCGCGCCGAGTGAGGACCTAATCACCGCGCCGCACCACCCGTATACGCAGGCACTTATCCGCGCCATTCCGGATTTTGGCAGCGCCATGCCGCATAAAAGCCGCCTGAATACCCTGCCCGGGGCGATTCCACTGCTGGAATCTTTGCCGATAGGCTGTCGTCTGGGGCCGCGTTGCCCTTATGCACAGCGTAAATGTATCGAGACGCCACGCCTGACCGGGGCAAAAAATCATCTTTACGCCTGTCATTTCCCGCTGAACATGGAGAGAGAGTGAAATGGTCGAAACCTTACTGGAAGTGCGTAACCTGAGTAAGACCTTTCGCTACCGCACGGGGCTGTTTCATCGTCAAACCGTCGACGCGGTGAAGCCGCTGAGCTTTACGCTGCGTGAAAAACAGACCCTGGCGATCATCGGCGAGAACGGTTCCGGGAAATCCACCCTGGCGAAAATGCTCGCCGGCATGGTTGAACCGACTGCAGGCGAAGTGTTGATTGACGATCATCCTCTTACGTTCGGCGATTACTCTTTCCGCAGCCAGCGCATCCGCATGATCTTTCAGGATCCGTCTACCTCGCTTAACCCACGCCAGCGCATTTCGCAGATCCTCGATTTTCCGCTGCGTCTGAACACCGACCTGGAGCCGGAGGCACGCCGTAAGCGCGTATTCGAAACCCTGCGTATGGTTGGGCTGTTACCGGACCACGAAAGCTACTACCCGCACATGCTGGCCCCCGGTCAGAAACAGCGCCTGGGTCTGGCGCGTGCGTTGATTTTGCGGCCAAAAGTGATCGTTGCGGACGAAGCGCTTGCCTCGCTGGATATGTCGATGCGCTCGCAGCTAATTAACCTGATGCTGGAGCTGCAGGAAAAACAGGGGATCTCGTATATCTACGTTACCCAGCATCTGGGAATGATGAAGCACATCAGCGATCAGGTGATGGTTATGCACCAGGGTGAAGTGGTCGAGCGCGGTAGCACCGCGGATGTGATGGCCTCCCCGCTTCATGAGCTGACAAAACGACTGATTGCGGGTCATTTTGGTGAAGCATTGACGGCGGATGCGTGGCGAAAGGACCGTTAAAAAAGGCAGGTTGAACCTGCCTTTTTGCTTTTGAGTGGTAGGGGACTATTCCGTTTCAAGTCGGACTTGAATATTACTCTCGATATCGCGGGAATCACGCAAGCTAAGGTCATTCTGATTCAATAACGGTTCAATGGTGAGCATCATCGTAAACTGCTTTCCTGACACCACTGTGCCTGAACTGACAGGTACAATCCCTTCTCCTGCACGGGCGGCGAGTTTATCTGCCTGTTGGCCGTTGGGAATAAACACCCCCGCATCTGAAATCCGATTCAGTTGCACCGGGTTTCCGTCCAGCGTAGCATCGCTCGCAACCATCAGCAAACGACTGTTATCACCGAAGGTAAATAATCTCTGCTCCCCTGCCTTGCCATCAAAAAATAGCGCCATCTTTTGCGCATCAGGACAATATGCAGTGAGAGTAACCTGCCGTTGGGCCAGGTGATTCCACTGCTTATTTTTGTTCGCAATATCAGAAACCCTAATTTTTCCGTAGCTAACCGTTGGCTGTGAAAGAGATACCTGACAGTCTGCCTGTACCAATGGAACCATTAATAACGAACATACAACACAAATCAGCGCTCTTTTTATTAAAATCATTTACATACTCCAACAGCACTTTCGTAGAAAACATTCACATCACGTTCTTTCGGCATCGTGTATTTCAACTGACATTTTCTCTTGCCATTATCATCCGTCGCGTACAGTGTCGACTGATTATCTGCATCGCTGAGGAAAACAAGCCCATTGTCAACAGACGTAACAACGTAGTTATTATCGGCATCTACGATTGTGCTGCCTTTCGCTAACGGTGAACCATCAGGAAGCGAAATTGTTAACATCATCCTGCGGACATCAAGAACACCAAAATTCACATGGCTGACAGCCCCATGACCAACCGCGACGGTGGAAATTCCGTTATTCAGATCGATATTCTTTGGCAGCGATGCACTATTCACTTCGATGTGAGCATTATGATAGGCAGGGAGTGACGGGATAACTGCCAACCCCCAATGGTCTGTCCAGACATCGCCAGATGGCGTGGAAATCTGCACATTACTGACCTTTTCACTTAACGCTGCAACAGCAAACGTGTCATCGATGCGGTATGGCGAGAAAGTGACGCCATCAGAGTGCGCCACAATGCCACCGCTTAATGTAGCACTATAATTTTTGCTGTCGCTTCCGTTCATCCCTGCGCTCAGCCCAAGCTGGGTGTAATGCAGATTGTCGGCGATACTACCGTCAAAACTGTTTTCCTGATCTTTTACATCACGTTCTGCGGCAATCGTGTATGAAAGCTCAGGCGTCAGGTTGTTTCCCGTCTGAAGACCGGCTGTCTCAGACTCACCTTGCTTGCGCCAGTAGCTGTTTACCCGATGCGAACCGATGGGGATTCCGACACTGACATAAACCTGATCGCCGTTTGAATAACGGCTATCGTTATCTTTCTTGTTGACTTGCTTTTGCCAGCTTACAGAAACATTGTAATCACGGTACGATTTGCCCCAGGACAGCGAGACATAGCGGCTATCATCATCCCCTTTTACCCCCTGATTCAGGGTGTAACCCATGTTGAAGGAGCCTAAAAGACTATTACTCCACCCTACGCTGGTCGTGTACTGACCGCTGTAAGGCGTAAAATCATCCTGTAACGTATCGAGAAGTTCACGATAACCACTGCTATAGCGCGAAGCCGAAGCAAACAAATTAATATTGTATTCGGCCCGGTAGTTCGCACTCAACGTTGCACTTGTACCTCGATCGTCATCATGCTGATCGTCAGAGGCTTTCAGTACGGTCGATATCATCAACGGGGCCATCGGGGCGATATCCAACCCAGTAGCAATTGCCTGATACTTTGTTGCGACCATCGCGCCTGCGCTGGCATTCAACCATGAAGTCACACGCCAGCCATCTGAAGCCGTCAGCAGATAAGGTTTTTCCCTGTCGTTGTCGATATCAATATCACGTACCTTGCCTGCGGCGATGGAAAAGCCCTGAGGTCCCCCCAGTTGGTTCGGGTGTAACGACTCAGCAGGGATAACATAGCGATGGGAGGTTCCGTCGGTTTCTTTGACCGTGACGTCCAGATCGGCATTTACCCTGGCAACTGGCACATTCTCAAGCGTGAACGGCCCCATCGGGACGAGCGTGGAATAGATTAATGCGCCCGCCTGACGTACTTCTACCCGGGCCTGTGCGCCTTGTGCAAGACCATTTACCGTGACGCCGCTTTTGCCTTCCGTACTTAACGCATCTTCCGGAACAAACTGCACACCGCTGATGGCTGCGCCAGAAAATAAGGTATTAGTTATATTGATCTGTCCAGCCTGCATCAGTGTTTTCTGATCGACATACGTATGTTGTACATAGGTATAGAGGCTGTTGCTGCTGAAATCCCCCTGATCTTTAGTGAGGATCTGGCGACTTCGCAGCAGCCAGTCGCTGATATTGATGCCCTCTTCGAGCGACGCCTGACCGTAATCATCGTTACCGCCGTCATATTGATTTCGCGTGGTAAACAGGTCATAGTTAAAAATTCCCGCAGTGCCTCCTTGTTGGTAATCAGACAAGGCCGTTTCACCCGTGGCTAACGCCTCCTCGGGCACAACAAGATCGAGACGCTCCTCTCCTGGTATTGGCGTGATAACTGCAGTGGGATAATCCTGGCGAAAATCATAGCAAGCGGGATCTTTGGATTGAGCGCTTTGCTCCGAAGGCGATTTAGCCAACTTTGCTGGCACCTGAAGCCCTGCACTTTGCAAAAAGCTACGATCTACGCACAGCTGTCCTTCTTTGCCGAACAGCGCTGTCACTATTCCTTTTTCATTACCGTTAATTTTTAAACTTACCGGCTTACGACCCGGTAAAAATTTTGCTGAATGGGCAAAATAAGTTCCCAATGAACTATCCAGCCCATTATTTTCCAATACGGATGTATCAAACTCTGCAGCATTCTCCTGCGCCATCGCCATACCTGGCTGAAAAGCGCATACAGCTATGCCGCACAGAGCAGGCAGCATATGTTTTTTTTAGTTTTCATAACTGTCAATACCGACAAATTTCAGAGTTCGTTCGTTGTGTCTTATGTTAATTAGCGTCCAACTGTGCGGTATATTTATCTATCTGAACGCCATAGCGGCTTACCGGGGAAAAACGAATTTGATTATTCCCGGCAACAGATTTACCTGCCTCTATAGTCATCGTTTGGCCGGGCAAAATATAAGCCTTAGATAATTTAAAGACCTCTTTTGAGGGCAGTAATTCAACGGCTGGCTGAAAACGTACGACATACGGACTGGTATTTGAGAGGGTTATCGTATTCCCTTGCGCTTTCCAGGTAATTAAGCGCCATGCATCCTGAACCTGAGGTAAACTGGCTGGGTGAATCAGCACCGGCAAATCCTGGCGGATATTAAACCCAACTTTATTCACCCCTTTCGTTTTCTGAGGAATGCCTTCAAATATCACCCGCATCATATGCTCCGTCTTCAGCGGCCTATCGCTTGTAAGGACAAAACGCACCTGCTGAGTTTGACCCGCTTCGACGCGCGCCACGGGTTGCGTGACTATAAGACGAATGTCTTTACTCTCGTCAGGCAGTGAATTAATGCTGGTATATAACAACTGGGCATTATCATCTGTATTTTTCACGTTCATCGTTGCCCCCTGATCGGTCTCATTGACAAACAGCATAGAGGTTTCAGGCACCATGCCCGAAGCAAATGAAAGAGTAGGCAGCAATGCTAAGAGAGCATATGCAAAACCTAACGCATATGTTCTTTTATTTAACGATGAATACATATCATAGCTCTCAAGAAGAATACTTACATAGGTCAATTAAAACGATACACATCGATATTATTAAACGATATGTATCGTTAATTTATATTTGCCAGAGGATGCGAATATTAGTGGCATCTATGCCGATGCATCCACGTCTGAAAATAGTTACAGATAAATAATCGAGAAGGTCGCCAGGCCATCCAGATTAGTATCATCGGTAATTGCGAGGGTAGTGGTATCCTGTACAGACGCCGTTATACGCAGTGGGAACACCGCTTTCTTAAAGGCTGTTGGTACTTTAGTTGTCGCATTACCTGGAGTGTAAAGGATGTTACCGTTGGTATGGACAAACGAGTTAGAGCCAGCTACGGACCAAGATGGCGTTGAACCAGCAGCGGAATATAATGCCGGAGACACAACGTCATCTACGGTAGGGCTGGTCTGTAACATAATTGTATAAGCACCTAATTTAACACCCCCCGCTGTTTTTCCTAACCCAAAATCAGAATCTGCTGCCCCCGCCTTACTACCAACAAGTTGAACAACGGCGCTATCATTGTGTGCATCCGTTGCTGTAAACGCCAGCGCCGTAGCAGCGTCACAGGTCAACGTCAGGTTAACGTCGCGGTATCCCAACTGGTTAACATCGGTCGCGCTCATTGAGCTCAAGGCGCTTTTACCAAAATCAACTTTACCCCCGTTTGGGAGCGATGGTGTACAGGCTGAGTTCGTCAGGACACCGGCCACCTGCAAATCCACAGTGTTGGCAGCGAATGCATTGATAGCGAATGCACTTAACAGAGTAGCAAGTAATACTTTTTTCATGTATTTATTCCATTAGTCTCGGAATAACGGCCCCTACATTTATATAACCGAAAATTCCATTTGTTTAACATTTGATCAGAATCAGAATTTTCACCTGAACCCTATAACACCAAGCAATAAAAGTTATATCACTTGTGGCGGCATAAGATATCAACACCCTCTTCGCTCCTTCAACTTACTTTTCGTCCAATTGTGGACGGCCTTTAATACATATTAACTCCCTCAGTAAGAGAGGAAATTTCGATATCTGAACAATAAACATTATTTACTACTCAGACCAGGTCCAAAAATCATCCCTGCGCCTGTCATTACCCCCTTCATATAACTTTTCGTTCATTTTCGTTTAAATATATACGGGATATTAATACGCATATAACACATTCAGCCATAAGGAATTATTATAGAAAAAACAGGCATTATCCTTTATTCAGAATAACACCTGCTGTCATCATTGACGCTTAGTAAGATCCTAAGGCCTGCCCGAAACTTAGCGAATACTGGCAGGAAGAAGACTTATACTTTAGAGGTAAATAATCGAGAAGGTCGCCAGACCGTCCAGATTAGTATCATCGGTAATTGCGAGGGTAGTGGTATCCTGTGCAGACGCCGTGATACGCAGTGGGAATACCGCTTTCTTAAAGGCTGTTGGTACTTTAGTTGTCGAATTACCTGGAGTGTAAATGATGTTACCGTTGGTATGGACAAACGAGTTAGAGCCAGCTACGGACCAAGATGGCGTTGAACCAGCAGCGGAATATAATGCCGGAGTCACAACGTCATCTACGGTAGGGTTGGACTGTAACATAATTGTATAAGCACCTAATTTAACATTCCCCGCTGTTTTTCCTAACCCAAAATCAGAATCTGCTGCCCCCGCCTTACTACCAACAAGTTGAACAACGGCGCTATCATTGTGTGCATCCGTTGCTGTAAACGCCAGCGCCGTAGCAGCATCACAGGTCAACGTCAGGTTAACGTCGCGGTATCCCAACTGGTTGACAGCGGTCGCGCTCATTGAGCTCAAGGCGTTTTTACCAAAATCAACTTTACCCCCGTTTGGAAGTGATGGTGTGCAGGCTGAGTCCGTCAGGACTCCGGCCACCTGCAAATCCACAGTGTTGGCAGCGAATGCATTGATAGCGCATGCACTTAACAGCGTAGCAAGTAATACTTTTTTCATTTATTTATTCCCTTAGTCCAGAAATAACGGCTACTAAATTTATATAACCGAAAGTTTCATATATTTAAAATTTAAATAGGATAAGAATTTACACCTGAACCCTATAACACCAAGCAATATAAAGTTATATCACTTGGGGCGGCATAAGATATCAACACCCTCTCCGCCCCTTCAACTTACTTTTCGTCCAATTGTGGACGTTCCTTAATACATATTAATTCCCTCAGCAAGAGAGATAACTTCAATATCTGAACAATAAACATCATTTAAACCCTGCCTTGGCGATTCCGCTGCTGAAATCCCCGTAGATAGGCTGTCATTTGGGGCCGCGGTGTCCCTATGCTCAGCGTAAATGTATCAAGACGCCACGCCTGACCGGGGCCAAAATCATCTTTACGCCTGTCATTTCCCGCTGAACATGGAGAGAGTGTGAAATGATCGAAACCTTACCGGAAGTTTGCAACCTGAGTAAGATCTTTCGCTACCGCACGGGGATGTTTCATCGTCAAACTGTCGATGCGGTGAAGCCGCTGAGCTTTACGCTGCGTCCTAACACCGACCAGGAGTCGGCGTCTGGGTCTGGGTCTGGGTCTGGGTCTGGGTCTGGGTCTGGGTCTGGGTCTGGCACAAATATTGATTTTGCGGCCAAAAATGATCATTGCTGAAGCACCTCTCAATAAGGATTAAATAGCCTTTACACGCTATTTAATCCTTAACTCTTTCATCTCCATCCCTGCTCCATATTTTATGCAATATCAATCAACAGTTCTTCTCCAGAATATCCGGACATTACGGAGGAGAAGAAATGAACACCGCGACCTATGTTCTAAAATACACAGAGTATCTCATCAGAAAATGCCGTTCTTTTTTAATGACGGACCTGCACTTTCATACTATCAGGCTAAAGAAAATATCCGGGCAAAGCCCCGACATTAAATCCCCCACTACGCTGAGTGAAAAAATATGCCATCGTCTGGTCTATGACCATAATAACTTCTACACCATGCTTGCCGATAAACTCGCCGTTCGGGCATACGTTTCCTCCAGAACAACGCGCGTGAAAACGGTGCCATTAATTGGCGTTTATACCCGGGCGTCGCAGATTGATTTTTCAGTACTCCCTGACCAATTCGTCCTTAAGTGCAACCATGACAGCGGCAGCACTATAATATGTACAAACAAAGCGCAATTTAACGTTAGGGAAGCGTGTAAAAAACTGAGTCTCGCGTTAAAGAAAAATCTGTACTACACCACGCGCGAATGGCAGTACAAAAATATTACGCCCAGTATACTCTGCGAGCCGTTTGTCGATCTCTTCGATAATGCTGACAGAAACACAACGCCGGAAATGCTGAGGATCCATTGCTTTCATGGCGTTGCGCACTATGTTGAAGCGGATTTTACGGATGATAACGGCCAGGGTTTTATCAACGTTTACGACAGGCACTGGAACTTACAACCCTTCCAGATGGAATATCCAAATACACCGTTAGCGCCGGGCGAACCAGCCTTGTTCCGAGAGGCGTTGCTGGCATCCCAGGAACTGGCGGATGGCATTGACTACTGCCGCGTTGACCTTATGCTAAAAAAAGATGAAATCTATTTCAGTGAAATAACCTTAAGCCCGAGACGCGGTAAACTGTCGATTACCCCGCAGGAATGGGATGCTAAGCTAGGAAAAATATGGCATTTATCGCCGGCAGGCACATTTGACCTGCCGCTCACGCTCACGAGTCGGGCCAGGTGAGCTTAAATATCGAGTGGTTTTGCTTCGATAAGGTATAGGTAACATCGCCACCATGCGCCAGCATGATGGCTTTTACCACCGACAAGCCCAAACCACAGCCTTCCGGGTTCAACTCTCTGGCACCATTATCGCGCTGAAAGGGCTGAAATAAGAAATCATGAAACTCCTTGGGGATGCCCGGCCCCCCGTCCTGAATAAGGATGTAATTGCCTTTATCAGAAACGCCATTTTTCACGATGAGTGTGCGCGAGGTTGAATAGTGTAAGGCATTATCAAATAAAACGGTCAGACACTGATTGATGCGTAATGGGTCGAATACGCATTGCTGATCCCTCAGTTCTGTTTTGATGGTAAATGCCTTACGGTTGAACTCGGGCATGAAGGTATCGAGCGCATTCTGTATTGCCCCTTTAAGATCCGTTCTGGACTGGCATAACGAGTATCCCGACCCGCCATCCGAACTGATAACCCGGAGATCTTCAATCAGACGGGTTAACCCTTCCGTCTGTTTGAGAAGATTATTAAACAGAACCGGGTCCGGGGTAAAAACACCGTCAACCAGCCCCTGAAGCCGTCCACGTAAGATCGTGACCGGGGTTCTCAGCTCGTGCGCAATCGCAGCATTCCAGGATTTCCTCTGTATATCCAGCGTCTGTAATTTTTCCGCCATTTCATTGAAATCCGTCACCAGGTGATTGATCTCACCCAGCCGGGAGCTGGCGCAGAATGCCCGTGCGTCAAGATCGCCCTGTGAAATCTTTTTCAGGCTGGATGCTACCGCGTTTAGCGGGGTGAGTATTCGCGATGAAAGTTTGACCGTGAAAAAGAGTGCGATAATCAAACTGATCGTCGTCGCGGTCCCAATCCACACCCAGTCCCACATCGTCATCTGCTCGTCATCGCCCGCAGCAGGACCGCCCGGGAGGTGATCCAGAATAAAGGAGTAAAAAAACCAGGAACCCAGTATGGCGATGGCAATTATCGTAAACGTCAGCAACAGCATATACGTTAAGATCTGACGACTCAGGACAGACTCTTTGTTCATTTCTTTTCCCCAAGCCGGTAACCCAAGCCTCTTATGCTCTCGGGAACGCCATAAAGGCCAGCAAGTTCCAGTTTTTTACGCAACTTGCTCATATGGCTGTCGACCGTTCTGTCGAGCGTATCACCTTCTGGCAGGCACGCGTTGAGTAACTCTTCGCGGGAACAGACCTTTCGCGGATATCGTACCAGCCAGGTGAGCAATTTAAATTCGGTCGTCGTTAATACCGGGGAGATAACCTCTTCGCCCACAGTGACTTCCACGTAGAAGTCATCCGGATAGACCGTAATAAAGGGCGTTCTGAGCGGCAGGGAACCCGCCTGCTGAAGCGCGGGTTTTGTCCTGCGCAGTACCGCCTCAACCCGTGCGACAACTTCAGAGGGGTTGAAGGGTTTGATCACGTAATCATCCGCGCCCAGTCTCAGCCCCATGAGCTTATCGACATCCTGATCGAGAGCGGAAACCATAATGACGGGCACAGAACTTTCCTGACGAAGCGTGGTAAGTACGCTCCAGCCGTCACATACGGGCAGATGAATGTCCAGCAAGATGAGATCCGGTTTATGCAGGCGATTGAGGGTTATCGCCTGCTCGCCCTGCCTGGCTCTGAGCGTTTTCATTCCCGAACGCTCTAAGTAACTCATCAGTATCTCGGCAATTTCGTCTTCATCTTCAACAACAAGGATCAGCGTATTTTTGTGCATGTTATCTCCGCGGGTGAAATCCCTTTAAGCACGCTATCAGATATCTTTAGCACAATAAGACACAGCCTCCGCGAAAAAGTGCCATGGTCACGAGAATTTCCCGGTTGATTTAAATGCCCGGTTATTTCTCCACACAACCTACACATTCAGTCAATAAAGACTCGACAATGTCCGTTCAAAATCGCTATTGAGCATAAGCCTTTGTGCATTGAGCGTTGCAAATTACCACTGTTTCTTAAAGACTTTATGAAGTTGGCTGAAATAATGAACATGGAACTTTCAAAATATTTCTCCCCTAAAAAACTGGGCATATATTCCCTGTTTCTGCTGCTGTCGTGGGGATTACTTTATACCTGGCTGGTGCTGGTACACAGAATGGATGAGAAAGTCGCCTCGACACTACCCTCGTCACCCATCATCTATGGCTGTATCGCATTGTCGGTTGTCTCTCTGATAATCCAAAATAAAGCCGGTGCGTTGACTGAGCTGCTTGTCATCGCCTTCTGGCTAATAGTAATTTTTCTTTATCTCATTATTACGTTCACCGTGTTGTTAAACACAATGCCCGACATCGAGGATCTGGTCTTTTACTACGAGTGTTATTTAATCATTTTTTTTGGTGGAGCCCCGCTGTACCTCATTATGAGAATGATTTGAGCCACCGCTCCACACATCCTCCACAAACCGCACATTTCCGCTAAACAGGCGCGCGGTAGGCTCTCCATCACACTATTTTGCACAAAAATAATTCACTAAAAAAAGTCTGACGCGATTTGCCCATAATGATGAACCGTAATAATAATCTTAGTCCTTCTGAGCCTGCCGGAGTGATGCACTCGCTTAAAAAACTTGCGATCCGGCACCGGAAAAAACTGGTTGTCACCTTCTTCCTGGTGGTGGCTGAAAACGTAACGTTTCTACTTTACCCCGTTCTGGCAGGCATCGCGATAAATGCCATCCTCGCAGGGAAGACGCTTAACGCCGCACTATATGGCCTGATGGTGCTTTGTATGTGGTTCATCGGCGCGGCCAGACGAAGCGTCGATACCCGCACGTTTGCACGCATTTATGCCGGACTCGCGGTATCCGTCGTTCTGGCACAGCGCAAGTATCAGCTAAACCATTCGGCAATCGCCGCCAGGGTAACGCTCTCGCGCGAGTACGTGGATTTCTTTGAAATGCACCTTCCCCTTCTGATTACATCGCTGAGTTCACTGTTTGGCGCCGCAATCATGTTGCTGTTTATTGAATTTTGGGCCGGCGTCATGTGCTTTGCGATTGTATTTGTCCTGCTCGGATTTGTCTCCGGATATGCCCGTAAAAATGAATGGCTATTCATGCGCCTGAATAATCGTCTGGAAAAAGAAGTGGATTATGTTCATAAGGCGGGAACGGCCACTCTTCACCGACATTACTCCACGCTTGCGCGTTTACGTATCGCGTTATCTGACCGCGAGGCGTGGGGCTATTTGTGGGTCGGCGTACTTGTTGCCGCGCTTTTTACGCTGACCATCGTCTGGATGACGCGCTCAACCGGCATCACCGCCGGACATATTTATTCCGTGATGACCTACATGTGGATGTTCGCGACGAGCCTCGATGACGCGCCGCAGCTTCTTGAGAAATTTTCGCAGCTCAGGGATATCGGTAAACGCGTATCCACTGATGAAGAAATTCACGTAACTGGACGTTAATTTAATGCCTTATTTTTTTATTGAACGCCCCGTTTTCGCCTGGGTAGTGGCGCTTTTTATCGTGCTGGCAGGACTCCTGTCTATTCCCCGTTTGCCGGTTGCGCAATATCCGGCGGTGGCACCGCCGGGGATCATTATTTCCGTCAGTTACCCGGGGGCGAGCCCCGATATCATGAATACGTCGGTGGTATCGTTAATCGAGCGCGAAATCTCTGGGGTCGATAATTTGCTCTATTTCGAATCATCCAGCGACACAACCGGTTCGGCATCGATTACCGTCACGTTTAAACCGGGTACGGACATCAAGCTGGCGCAGATGGACCTGCAGAATCAGATTAAGATTGTCGAGCCTCGTCTCCCTCAGGCGGTAAGACAAAACGGCATTAACGTCGAGGCCGCTAATTCGGGGTTTCTGATGATGGTGGGGCTTAAGTCCACGACAGGTCAATTTGAGGAAGCCGACTTAAGCGACTATTTTGCCCGAAACGTCAGTGACGAGCTTCGTCGCGTGCCCGGCGTAGGGAAAGTTCAGCTGTTTGGCGGCGAAAAAGCGCTACGGATCTGGTTGGATCCGATGAAGCTCCACACCTACGGCCTTTCGGTGAGCGATGTGCTTACCGCTGTTGGCCAGCAGAATGCCCTCGTTTCGCCCGGTAAAACGGGAGATGAGCCAGCATCAAAAGGACAAGGGGTAACGTATCCCATCACGGTGAAGGGACAACTCTCCTCGGTAGAGGCGTTCAGGAATATTACTCTGAGGTCTGACGCATCCGGCGCCCGTCTGAAATTGTCCGACATTGCACGCATTGAATCTGGCCTGCAAAGCTACGCTTTCGGTATCCGCGAAAATGGGGTTCCTGCAACGGCGGCGGCTATCCAGCTCTCGCCTGGCGCCAACGCAATGAGCACGGCTTCAGGCGTACGCGCGCGCATCGACGAACTTTCCCAGGTGTTACCCGAAGGAATGGCATTTACGGTTCCCTTCGATACCGCCCCGTTTGTGAAACTTTCTATCATGAAGGTTGTTCAGACATTTGTGGAAGCGATGGTTCTCGTCTTCCTGGTTATGCTGCTGTTTCTGCACAAGATACGCTGCACGCTTATCCCGGCGATTGTTGCCCCCGTTGCACTTCTTGGCACCTTCACGGTAATGCTACTGAGCGGATACTCCATCAATATTCTGACGATGTTCGGCATGGTGCTGGCGATAGGGATTATTGTCGATGATGCCATTGTGGTTGTAGAAAACGTTGAACGACTGATGGAGGAAAAAAGCCTTTCCCCGCGTGACGCTACGCGGCAAGCCATGCAGGAAATCACACCGGCGATTATCGGGATCACGCTGGTGCTCACTGCCGTGTTTATCCCCATGGGGTTTGCTGAAGGATCCGTCGGGATTATCTACCAACAATTTTGTATTTCCATGGCTGTCTCTATACTGCTGTCCGCGTTTCTTGCCCTGACGCTGACGCCTGCCCTGTGCGCAACGTTACTCAAGCCGCATAAGGCAGGAAAGAGCGGAGGCGGACGGTTCGCGGTCAGGTTTAACGCGCGCTTCCGCTCGCTTACCGCCTGTTACGAAGCCGGGCTGGGTGCCGTTCTGAAGCGAACCGGGCGTATGCTGCTCCTGTACGTTGCGCTATGTGCTGCACTTTTTTTGGGGATGTCTTCCTTACCGTCGTCCTTTCTGCCTGACGAAGATCAGGGCTACTTTATGTCTTCAATCCAGCTGCCTTCTGATGCAACCATGCAGCGAACCCTGAACGTGGTTAAAAAATTTGAAGAGGAAATTGCGGCCCGGCCGGATATTGAAAGCAACATTATGATCCTGGGGTTTGGATTTTCAGGTTCAGGGTCGAATTCGGCTATGGCCTTCACCACGCTGAAGGACTGGAAATATCGGCAGGGTTCGACGGCCCAGGGTGAAGCCGACCATATACAGGCCAGCATGGCGAACGTCTCTGATGCCGTCACGATGAGCCTGCTCCCGCCGGCCATTTCGGATATGGGCACCTCGTCGGGCTTTACCTGGTACGTGCAGGACAGAGCGGGACTCGGCTACGAGG
This sequence comes from Enterobacter sp. N18-03635, assembly GCF_004006055.1. Taxonomy (NCBI): domain Bacteria; kingdom Pseudomonadati; phylum Pseudomonadota; class Gammaproteobacteria; order Enterobacterales; family Enterobacteriaceae; genus Enterobacter; species Enterobacter sp. N18-03635. The sequence goes on from NZ_CP034769.1 coordinate 2,534,893, forward strand.
CTTTAAAGCGAGCTGCCGACGCGCTGGTCCTGCAGGCAAATCAGCGTCCTGAACTGAGTGACGTGTATATAGACGGTCTTCCGGAAGGAACAAGCCTTGCGCTACAGGTGGACAGAGAAAAAGCAGAAGCGATGGGCGTTTCATTTGATGAAATCAACCAGACGCTCTCCGTCACCCTGGGCTCAAATTACGTCAATGACTATACGAACAACGGCCGCGTTCAACAGGTGATTATTCAGGCCGATGCGCCCTACCGAATGCAGCCTGAGCAGATACTGAAATTATCAGTAAAAAACCGGATGGGTCAGATGGTGCCGGTATCTACATTTGCCACGCTTTCCTGGAACGTTGCGCCGCAGCAGTTGACGCGTTATCAGGGATATTCTGCTATTCGCATTACCGGCAATGCGGCGTCGGGAGAGTCCAGCGGCACCGCAATGAAGGTCATGGAGGGTTTATCCAGGAGCCTGCCTCAGGGTATGGCTGGCGAGTGGGCCGGGAGTTCGCTACAGGAGATAAAATCGGAATCTCAGCTTCCGGGCCTTATCGTCCTGTCGATACTGGTCGTATTTATGGTGCTCGCCGCGCTGTATGAGAGCTGGTCTATCCCATTCGCGGTCATGCTGGTCGTTCCACTGGGTCTTATCGGCGCGGTAGTAGCAGTGTCTGTCTCCGGCATGACGAATGACGTTTTCTTCAAGGTGGGCCTGATTACGCTCATCGGCCTGTCGGCCAAGAACGCCATTCTGATTGTTGAATTTGCCAGGCAGCTCCACCGTCAGGGGCAGCCCCTGCTGGCGGCAACCGTTCATGCCGCCTGCCAGCGCCTGCGCCCCATTCTGATGACATCGTTAGCCTTCACTCTAGGGGTTGTTCCGTTGATGCTGGCCAGCGATGCGAGCGAAAGTACGCAGCATGCCATCGGTACCGGAGTATTTGGCGGCATGATTAGCGGCACGCTTCTCGCGATCTTCTTCGTACCGGTTTTCTTTATCGTCATCGCGCGGTTCATCGACAACATCAGAAAAGCGTGAATCCCTTTGAGGGATCACGCTCCTTCTCTGCAAACTATTGAAAAGTTATTACCATCACTGCGCTTGCTGAAAAGGCGCCTGTGGGAATATCGCTAACTTTTACCGTTGGATTGCGCACTAGCTCAAACTTCAGTGACTCTGACTGCGAACCCGTGCTATAAGTGCGTGTGTATGTGTCCGTTGTAGTAACCAACTGATCATTGAATGACATTGCCACCGCTAATCCGTTAGCTGATGTCGTAACAAGTTCATTACCGGATATGTTAATCCCTGTATACTGAAAATTTATTGAGTAAGTAGCAGTACCATCCCCCGTACAAGTAACGTCAAGCTGTTGCTCTAAAGCAGGTGTTGAACCTGGCGCAGCACCGATTTCACTCCGAACAACATCCCCTAAAGAAATATTTAGTGCATTTCCATTATTAAATGAACATTCAAGCTTGCTGGGTTCGGGTGGTAAAGAACCACCGCTTATCACAGTGCAAGATGTAGGCGTCGCGTTAAACTTGTAGAAGTGATTCGTTGTCATGTCTCTTAGCGCGTAACATATATAAGCCCAAGGAACAACGTACTCCATGTAGCTAATGCCGGTCCAGTCAAGCGGTAAATCACTCAACTGCTGATCAGCCTCTATATAAAGTGGGTTGCTCGTAAACGATGCCGCATTATCATAAGTGGCATCGCCCGGAGCATTAGTAAAAAAAGTAACGAGTGAATACTGGCCATTTGCAGGAACTGAATTGCCCGGACCAATATCAAAAGAACACATAGGTGCTACCGTCAAATTATTTCTAAGCTGACTCGATACATCCGTATCTGCTGATGTGGCACAAACATCGTGAGTACTTTTAAAGCCATATCCGCCTGTCCACGTTGCAAGACTAGATTGGGACCATACCCCCATGAACAAAACAATAATAATTAACACTGTTTTAGCGTAGCCGGACAATTGTTTGCGACACATACCAATCCTATTCAAAAAAACTCAGCCATTAACGTTGCTGTTCCTGTAAAAGCCTCAGCATGCAATTCAGAAGCAGGATTTTTCTCAAGCTCGATCTCGAGATTTGGAAGATCGTTAATATCCTTAACATCAAATGGAATATTTAAATTCTGGGGCTTGCCATTATTCATAAACTTAAGCCACAACCCCGTTGCACTTGATCCCATTGCGGCCGGATCACCCGTGACTGGGGTTGCCTTGATTGTCATTTGTATTGTATTACTGCTTGTTGACCCTGGACAGGCCAGCGTATAATCTAACGGCTGAGTTATGTGTTCCGTTGCCACCTTGTCAATGTTCACATTACCAAAACTAACATTAATTACTGCCCCGTTATTTATAGTACATGGCTTTCGGTTAATAAGTCTGCCCGTAAAAGAAATGGACATGGAATCTCCAGTTTGTAATGCAAGTGCCATATTCATTTGCGTCGAGAACAACACAGAAGCAAGTGATAATAAAAGCAACTTAATACGCATCATAAGAACTCCATTACAAGTGTTGCACTGGCCGTAATAGGCGCACCACTAATTAGGTTGCTTCCGTCACCTACTTGTACCAACTCGACTTGTAGTCCTGGTTGAGAAAGCATGTCCACTGCGAATGCAGCATCAATATCCTTCTCCACGCCATTCACCAGAAACCTTATCCCTAATTGCTGCCCAGGGTTCATAGCATTAATGCTTACGGGTAACAGTTTCTGTCCCTGATATTCCACAGTCCCTCCTGCCACCGATTTCAGGGTCATTTGAGCCTTTCCTGAGGTGTCACCAGAACAGGTCATCATGGATGACAACGTTTTTCGGTAGGTCCCATCAAGTTTGGAACTACCGTTAACGGTAGTAATTTCTATATCACCAAAATCCACCGTCAGCGTCTTACCGTTGTTAAAAGTACAGGAGCCATTCGCTACTACCGTACCAGTGATGTTGATGTTTAGTCTTACAGGGTCATCCGCCCCGGCACAAAAGCTAAATGCGAACAAAACGGAACTCACCATGATGTGTAGCCAAACTTTCATTGTAATGCCTCTCATGGATACGCTATTTCGAATGTGGCTGTTGCCGTAAATGCCCCGGCAGTGATGCTGTGCGCGGCAATAGCGGCCGGCTCGGCCTGGACATATCCCTTCAGCGCGATGACATTGTTACCGCTCGTCAAACTGAATACGGGGCTTGGCTTATTCAGCGCCAGCTGCTGTGGGTCTGCGCTATTGGTTTCGATACCGATGGCGATACCCTGCGTATCACCCGCATCAGGCGTTAATAAACCCGGCAAGGCCACGCTCTCGCTCCCCTTAAAGGTGACAGTGGCACTGCTGCCCAATGTCGTATCACAGTTAACCAGCGTAATACTGAACGGTTCACCCGGCGTGCGGTTGCTGTTATAGAAAAAGGTGCTTACCAGGTTACCAAAATCAAGTTGAATATCTGATGATGCTTCAGATAGCGTGCAGGGCTGTGAAACCAGAGCACCGCTGATTTTGACGTTATTATCCCCGGCAAAGGCATGAGGTATGAAAATAAGAAAACCCAACAGCCATAAAAAACGCGTCATCAATCGTACTCCAGAGAAAAATTCACCACAGCCTTATAGGGGCCCAAAACCAACTGTTCAGAGGTTCTCTCAGGCGTGACGTAAAACACGAGGTCGCTACTACCAGGCGTGAGAAACTGTGGCTTACTGCGTTCCCCTAAATGAATGTCATTCTGCCTGGCATCCGTGATACGTAGACCAATGCCTCGAGCCCCGGTTACCTGCACCAGTTCAGGGTTATAGCTATCAGCAGGAGCCAAAAACGTTACGGTGGCGATGGGTTGGATGGCATCCCACGAACGACTGCCGGTGCGTCTGTCCGTAATTGAGCCCTGCATTCTTACGCAATATTTGAGGTGGAGGACTACAGGTACAGGTGCTCCACGGTTACCGACTTTTTTCAGCAGCGATGCAGAAAGAGTACTGAGTGAAATTTCCTGTGATGCTGATTGCATTTCGAGTATGCATGCCCCCTCAACCATCATTCCTGCAACAATAAAAGGAACATCGCCGCTCACGCTCTTTTCATCAGCCAGCGTTGTGGAGCTAACGATCAACAGCAGAAATAACAACATGCATACTTTTTTCATCTGCTTAGCCCGCGTGCGCAGATGTAAGATTGCAACTACTGCCACTGCAGCTGAAGACCAGCTTCGGGCGTCCGCCGTAATCATTGATATAGGTAATAACCGGGTTGTTTCCCAGATTGTGAGTATCACCTTCTAAGCGGGCGCTACTTTTTGGGGCGACCAGCAACGGCTTCACGCTTTTAAGCGGCTCACCTTTCAGCGATGGAGCAACTTCAACCACAGAGATGTAATACGGAGTAGGATTATTCACCGTGTAACCTTCTCCCTGGCGCGTCAGCGTCATTTGCTCCTGCCAGGGTTTGCTGTTCTGCTCCACCGCCAGCGATGCCGGACGATAGAACAGCTTAATGCGGGTTTGTAGCGCTATCTGCAAGGTATTCGGTTTGTCCGTCCTCGGCGGGATTTCACGCAGGTTAAAGAAGAAGAGCGTTTCTTTATCCTGCGCTAACAGATTCATTGCAGGCGTAATCTGAATTTTGATCTGGCTTTTGCTGCCAGGTTCAATACGCTGTACCGGCGGGAGGGCAACCAGCGGATCGCTTACCTTATTACCCTGAGCATCCTCCACCCACGCTTGTGCCAGATAAGGCAGCTCGCGGTTTTGATTATTCACCACCAGGCTCAACGATTTATCACCAGCATTAACGATCGCGCGGGTACGATCCAGCGCAAGTGCAGCATTCGCCTGTTGCGCGATCAGTGTGGTGAATGCCAATGCGAGCAAACAACGATTACGTTTTAAAGTATTGCGAATCATGACTCTTTTCTCTTAAACAAACAGGGTTTAATTGATGCTGTCTGCCGTAGTGCATGGCAACAGCAATTTTTGACTCTCCAGGTCCGGGGGCAACACTGCCGGGAGGTTAATGTGACACTTTTCTGAACCGTCCCAACTCACGCTCATCACCTCTCCAGGCTTTATTCCCGTTAGCCAAACGAAACCGTCTTCGCTGACCAGCCCGGTCTGTTCCTTATCCTTATTAGTCACCGTCGCGCCAAATGGCGGCACGCTATTATTCGTCAGGCGCAATATCGCCATCGCTTTTTTACCGGCAATAATGCCAAACTTGCGATAGCCGATTGCACCTTCCGTCAAGGTGCCCTGCACCACTGAACGGTTGGCGTCCACATCATCACCAAGTTCATCCATATCGATATTCATGCTGTTTCGATAATAGCTGCTCACATCTCCAACCACGGCTTTACCAAAAACATTCGTATGGGTATTGTTTCCGCCTGTTTTAACGGGTACGCCACTTACACCATCGGTGTCCACCATCATGCGCGTGCCACCTGGCACCGACATACGATGGAGCGCCGCACCCTGCGCTGTTGCCGTCATGCCACCGCGTACTGACAGTCCCATCGAACTGTATTTATTACCCTGCTGCGTTGCGGTGGCCGTTACTTCAGAACTATCACCGTCATGCGTAAGATACCCGCTCCCCCCTATAACGCCGTTTTGATCGGAGTTGAGGCTAATCTGATACGAGTTATCCTTATTGATGCGATCGCTGTATGAGATGGAATGACTGGCTCCATCCTCGCTGATTTGATTGCCGTAGTTGAAATAACCTGATTCTCCCCATGGAACGGATAAACTCATGTAGGCACCACGATCGTCAGTCTCGTTATTTGTAGTGCGGAACGCAGATATACTCAGGCTAAGATTCTTAAAACTTCTGAAATCAAAATAGTGCGAAAGCGACACGTTATAGGTTGTGTTCGCTGGACGATCCCAATAGGTTTGACGGCTGTAGTCTAAATAAATACTCATGTTCAACGGCTTTATTTGTTGGTTGAACGTCACCGTATACATTTCTTTGCCGCTGCCATCGTTGTCGTTATCGTGGTAACGCGCATCCAGGTAGTCAGTCATACTCATAAAACCGCGCTCAGAGAAGCGATACCCGGCAAAAGTCACCTGGCTATCAGTGCTGTCAAACCGCTTTGAGTAGCTTAATTTGTACGAGCCACCCTGCCGTGAATCCTGCTGCGGCAGGCGAGCTCGTGATTCAGTTGCATCCAGAGATATTGCCCCGAGAACCAATAAATCTCGCCCGATCCCTATAGACATTGCGTTGTAGTCACCGGCAACCAGCGCACCGCCATACAGTGACCATCCGTTGTTCACCCCCCAGGAGAATTCGCCGGTACCGAAGAAAGGGCCATCGCTGTGATGATAAAAATCTGAAGGTTTCCCTGCCGCTAATTTATATCGAACCAGCCCTGGACGAGTCAGATAAGGAATCGTCGACGTATTCATCTGATAGGTCTGTACAGAGCCATCCTGTTCAGTAATTTTGACGTCAAGCGTGCCAGAGACCGCATTATTCAAATCCTGGATACGAAAAGGACCGGCTGCCACCGTTGTTTCATTGAGCACACGCCCTTGTTGGCTGATCGTCACTTTGGCGTTTGTTTTCGCGAGGCCCGTGACCTCCGGCGCGTAGCCTCGCAGGTTCGGCGGCAACATATTGTCGCTGGACACCAGGCTCACGCCGGTAAAACGGAAGCTGTCAAACATATCTGAGGTGAGGTAATCTTCACCCAACGTCATTTTTGCCCGCATAGAGGGCACTGCCCGGTATAAGTAATAGCGGTTCCAATCAAAATTTTGAGTATTTCGTGCCATGCCCCCTGAATGCTTATCCATTTGACCTTGCCAGTCTGCGCGAAAACGCCATGCGCCAACGTTGATCCCGGTAGTTCCATTACCGCTGAGAGTTTTGCTTTCTTCAGTCATACCACTATCGTGCTGACGTATAGCCTGGCCGTTCAAATTATAGTCAAATAGGATGCCTGCAACCCCTTCATCCCAGCGTGAAGGTGGATCCCAGTTCTCGGCCACGTAATCAAGGTAGGCCTGTGGAAGATTAATAAAAAGCGTATTGCTGGACATGTCAGTCCGCATTACCATGCCCTGAAGTGAAGTCGGGTCGAGACATTCACCGTTATGCCACCAGGATAAGTTTTTACTCGCTGCCGTGGTTAGCCCAAACTGATTAACAATGTCATCAGTCAGGCACGCTTCGCTTCCATTTTTATCATTATCGGGCACCAAAAAAGTGATTTGTTGTTCTGGCAATGAGCTTTTATTAATCTGAATTGATAATGCGTATGTGCCGGGCATAACGTAACCCGCTCGGGAAAACTGGCTTAAATCGATATGGCCACGATCCTGCACATCCAGTACGTCAGTATTGAACTGAATGGTCTTTTCTTCAGCATATGCGTATCTGGTAAATACTGCAATTAATACACTGGCAATAATTGACCGACGAGATATTTGTATTTTATACACTAACATCACCTTTAATCAGTCAGAAATAATCCAGCCTCATGCGCACAACGGCAGCATAGAAACCAGGATGTAGTATTCCCCCATTACCAGTTAATGTAAGGGTGTAGTCCAGGGTATTTATTTCAGCCATCGACTGATTAATATAAGATGGCTCACCAGGTTTTATATGTACTCCATTTGCATCTGTAATACGTATACCTACGCCCTGCGTATTTCCCAGTACATGGAATGTTTCATGATCCTCTTTGGAACCGTAAAATGTTATGTAAAACCGGCGAGCATCTAATTGAGTAGAACATCCCACCAGATGAATTCTGAGCAATGTGCTTCCGGCTTCACCATTCTGCATTAATTGGCCTACAGAAACGGTTTTCATTACAATCACCTGATCCTTCGAAGCCATCTCAATTGAGCAAGAGCTCTCATAAATGCTGCCCGCCACGCTGACGCGGCCGAGATCAGAAGCGTGACATACGAAAGAAAACAAAAAACACACACTAACAGCAAAGCACTGGCGAAGAACTACGGCTGTCAACATAGACCCTCACAATTGCTGAACGGATGTCTACCCTTTCGGGTAGACAGTATTTACTTACTCGTAGGTCATCATGAAGTTAGCGATAGCGCCAAAATTCCCTGGGACGACTGCGCCTGAAGCAGTTGACCCCTGCACGTAGGCCAAAAACTGCAGGTCATTATCCCCATCATTCATTGCTGAGAGAGCCGTTTTGGTACTTGGCTTAATCACTTTGCCGCCCATATCGGAAATTACTACACCTACACCAGCTCCCTGACCGGTTACAGCAAAGGCGCCGTCCAGGCCAGCAGCTTTATCCCCAGCCAGGCCGTTGAAAGTGATGGATGCTTTATTCGCCGTTGCGGAATCACAGTCATGGAGTTGAATATCGAAGCTTACTGGCGTAGATTTACCACCACCAGCGAGCTGGGTTTTTGAAATTGCACCTAACTGAACTGTCTGATCGAGGCTTTTTGCATCGATTGAGCACGGTGCATCAATAACAGAACCAAGGAATGTAATTTTACCGTGTCCCTGATCGGTTGCCGCATGAGCACCTGCGGTTATCAAGGAAGAAAGTGCCATTACCAGCAATTTATTTTTCGTATTCATTGATTAAATCCTTTTCTTTAAATTTAAATTTTATTACAATGACGAGTAATAAGTTGAGCCAGTTCGCGCTTAACAAATTACCTACATCATTACAAATATTAATTTATAAAAAAGAGTGAGCTGACTAAAGAAAATAAATCGTGCACTTTTGGAACCATTGTTGTGATAATGTTAAGAATTAAATATCAAACGATCATTCTTGACGTCCGTCTTTATTCAGCGATAATCCCCTCCCTAAAAAGAACCATATGCGGCCCCCTATCCTCTGTGTTCTCATGAGTGCCCGGGCCATTTCTGCTATCATTAGTACTGATTCTTACTGCAATCATTAGTTCTGCTTCGATACTGAAGGGTGACTCGATGTCAACAAAACCAAAATCAATAAAAGAACATGCAAAAACCACCACAGCAGAAGGGAGCGTATCGCAGGCGATTTCGCCTGATTTTCTCCCCACACAAAGTTATATGGCGATAGATGCCATCACATTTCCAGGCGGGGCATTGCGAAAAATTCATGATGCATTACTCCCCTTTTCAACCCCTTATGAGTCAACATCCAACCGATCCAGCATTAAGTCGCAAAATTCCACGAACATACTTTGGCTCGTGAGCAATGGTTCTGTATCCATTCACAGATCCTATGATGACCTCAAAGTATCAGTAACGTCAGGCCCCATTGTTGCAGGCCTTGGAGATTTATTTGAACCACTTGGTCGTTATTATTTTCGGGCCTCACGTAATTCGAAGGTTTCATACGTGCCAGGTGAATATGCCAAATCAATTATAACTGAGAAACAACTCTGGCAAGATGTCGCAGAAGTTCTCGCCTTTACAGTTCATATGATGATCTACCGGGACGAACATTTGGTGAGTAAAACTTCTTACTCAATAATTCGTGCTAAGCTTATTGAGTATATGAAAAAACGAGAGGTAAGTGATTTAAGTCGAACCGGTATTGTGGCCTATATTCAGGAAACGACGCACCTGTCGCGCAGTTTGATATATAACATCATTTCGCAACTGGCTGAGGGTGGATACATCAAGACCAGAAACGGTAAACTCGTCGAAATCACAAAGCAACTCCCCAAAAGTTTCTAACAAAAGAAGGGCCACAATGGCCCTTCATGATTCAATTTACTTTATGAGCACTCTCGATTGACTGGTAGTAATCGTACCATTGCTGCTGCAACCATGTTGTTGTTGCTTGTTGAGGATACACTTTATTTATCTGCACCATATTTTTAAACACTCTTAAATCATTCCTGTGCATAAGATACTTTTTACCCCAATCAACGTAACTTATTAATAGTTCAGGTTGATGCGTCTGATAGTATTTGAGTAGCATGGATGTATGCGAGTCATATTGCCAGCGGTCCCATTGAGCCCATGGATTGAATACCATGGATGCTGCTGTAAAATCCTGCATTTTATTACGCTCAAATTCCGTAAGCGCCATGCCCGTACGAAACCCAGTTAGCATAAAGAGGACACCCATAACGCCAACTGATAGCAATGCTATTCCATATCGATTACTATTTTTCTTCCGTTTGCTACATTTTTCTGATGTTACCAGACGGCAAATCAGCAATAAAAGCATCCAGTGCGGTGTAGAAAGCAGTAATGGATACTCGACCATCATATGAAACGTTATCGGTAAAGCTAACCCCCACAGCGCAATTCGTGATGGCGAGTACCTGCGTAAAAGATAGAAATAGCCCACAATAATAAAAACCATCCCTGTAATAGCCAGCACCCCGCCCTCTGCCCATTCAAATAAAAATTCATTGTGGGCATTATCGACTCCGTCAAAAAGATAATCAAAATGGTGGAGTGCGAACCTTGAAAGATTAAACTCATAACCTCCATACCCCCAACCACTCAAAGGATGCCGCTGAATCATCGATAAGGTTATAGTAATTATTCTCCACCGTTCAGCGTTCGACCCCATTTTGTCCACCGAGCCAACAAACCGTAAAAAGTGCTCAGCGAAACCTAAATTTTTTAATATATGAATGGTGAATAACGTTCCTATCACTAACATGATATAGACAATAAAGATACCTTTTACTTTCGGGCGATGACGGGCTAGCAAAATCAAGGCTAAATAAAGAATGATGCCATACATTCCAGCTCTGGATTGTAAGATTTCTAAAATTGCCGTAAAAACAACCGTTGCGAAAAGAAGTAAAAAGCAAGACCGCTTTGTTTTTGCCTGAAACAATAGCCACAAGGTACACGCATAACCCGTGGCAACAAAACTCGCCAACACATTAACTTGTTGAAAGATACCGTAAGGCCGTGTACCCGGTATGAACTCCATGAAATTATCTGGTGATGCGACCAGTAACTGCCAAAAACCAAGAAACGCCTGAATCAGTGCACTTATGACAAATACGATAATCAATCGGATTTTCATCGAGAATTGGATTGGAATTTGCAGTAGCGCCAGGTAAAAAAGCACACCCCCCCAGAGACCAGCAAATCTCGGCAACGCGAATATCATCACATCTTTATCACTCCACAATAATGGAAGCGACATTAAACACGCACCGATAATGAAAAAGGCTAAAGCCTCATTTACCTTTATTTTTTTACGCAGCAATATGCAATAACCAGATACCAGAGTTATAAATAACATCACTCCCCAGCAAATTATATTATGCGGCAATCTGAGGCCATCTCCTCCCATGTTAGGAACATAAACTAACAGCGCTGCAAGGAAATATACAGCCAGAATAAAAAATAGAAAAAATGATGGGTTAATATATTGACGGTAAAAGGGCTTCATTTAGCATAGCCAAATTTTTATTAAACTGTTTTTATATTTTACACTTGCACCCAGCACTCTTACATCTACTATATCGTCCAAAAATGGAAAATATACCTATGGATATTGTTTTGTAAAATAAAAAATGCCAGATGCAGAGTGCTCCGCGAATTTTGATCTGCCCCGTTCGCAAGTAACCCCTTTTATCGCCATTTTGAGCCGGCGGTTCCCGACCAGTGCTCAATGACCTCGATTAGCTTGCGAACTGCATTTTTATAGGTTTAACGACCAGGATTATTACTAAACTCTCGGTCCAGGAAAAGCAGAAACTCCTTTCCCGAGCGCAGGTTAAGTTTTGCAGCTGCACTCGCCGTTTGATGATACACCGTTTTTTCACTTAAACCGATTCTACGCGCTATGTTTTTAATCGAGTTTCTCGAGCTGTAGTATTGAGCAAACAAGCGCTCGCCATCAGTCAGTGCAACCAGTCTTCTACACTCGTGAATACGTTCCAGCACGGTTTTCAGGCTATACCCAGTATACATTTGATTTTTCAGCACCGTGAGAGGTGAATCAAGTGAAATGACATTTAAGGGAAATAGTATCTTTGAACCAATATCATCACCTCCCAGCAGAATAACTCGGCGAAAAGATACTAAATCCCTGGTATATATTTCGTATAAAATATCTATAAGTGCACTGAAAGATTCAGTATCAATCACGCAGGTATTTTCTTTTAAATCAAGCTCATCGTAAATAGAGTGGAGCGCAAGCCGCAGGAAATTATTTTTCGTAAGTACAACCAATGACATAAAGCCTCTCAACACCCGACCAGCACAAAAAAATTTCGGAAACTTGTAAAAGTAAGCGATTCAAAATAAAAAAGAGCCCTTTTCATTTATAAAAAGTCTTTGCGCCGCGCAACATATCAGGTATAAGAATTTATTCTTTACGCTGTTTTTACCGCCAGGTTTCCTCATAGACCCGCCGAGAATATACGTACATAAACGTTAATAACAGGGCGAAATTTGTTTATAAATAGACATTATGTTATTCGCCGACTCAACATCAAAACAAATAGTTAACAAATGCAGGGCGATGTTCCGCAACACAGGCTAACTTTCGAAGAAAGTCTCGATCGGGGAAGCTGCCACGTAAATGAAGAGCTGGGTTGGCTTGAGTCTGGATCCAGGTTTCACGAACGGTCAACGAGTGAGCGATATTAATTCGATGGGATTCTATAAAGGATGGTCTGCTTTTCGTGAAACACACCAGGAGTGGTCACTCTTCCCCTCTGGTTGGATGAGGCGAATCAAAGGCTCAATGATATACTGGACGGATGCTGGAAAATATCAAAGGTGCTTACAGCCTTTCTCACTCTCGCAGGCGAGGTTTCCGGCAGTGAATGTTACGACTCACTTTGCCACTGCGCGCAAAGCTACAGGGCTGGTCCGGGAAATGCCTCACCGTCCTTTCAGGAGCTTCGCGTTAGTCTGCCCGGCCAGATGCGAAACAACCTGATTGAGTTCGCCCGGCACCATCTGAGGCATATCTCTCGCGAGAAGTGCGAGAAATATCGTGACACAAGGGGCTGTGAGTGGGCTATAATTTCGAGCTAATTTCGAATAATTTTGAAATACTGCCTGTAACGCTATGAATTACAAGGCAAAATAAGCAATGAATATAAGGATTAAAGCTATGGGTTTTCTTTCCGGTAAGCGCATTCTGGTGACTGGCGTTGCCAGCAAACTGTCCATCGCATACGGCATCGCACAGGCAATGCATCGCGAAGGCGCTGAGCTGGCGTTCACTTATCAGAACGACAAGCTGAAAGGCCGTGTTGAAGAGTTTGCCGCGCAGCTGGGTTCCAGCATCGTTCTGGAATGCGACGTTGCACAAGACGAAAGCATCGACGGGATGTTTGCTGAACTGACAAAAGCATGGCCGAAATTCGACGGTTTCGTTCACTCCATCGGCTTCGCTCCTGGCGACCAGCTGGACGGCGACTACGTAAACGCGGTTACCCGTGATGGCTTTAAAATCGCTCACGACATCAGCTCCTACAGCTTCGTTGCGATGGCAAAATCCTGCCGCGCGATGCTGAACCCGGGCGCAGCTCTGCTAACCCTGTCCTACCTTGGCGCTGAACGTGCTATCCCTAACTACAACGTTATGGGCCTGGCGAAAGCCTCTCTGGAAGCCAACGTACGCTACATGGCGAACGCAATGGGTCCTGAAGGCGTGCGCGTTAACGCCATCTCTGCAGGTCCTATCCGCACCCTGGCAGCTTCCGGTATTAAAGATTTCCGTAAAATGCTGGCTCACTGCGAAGCGGTTACCCCGATTCGTCGTACCGTTACCATTGAAGATGTGGGTAACTCTGCAGCATTCCTGTGCTCTGACCTTTCCGCGGGTATTTCCGGCGAAGTGGTTCACGTTGACGGCGGCTTCAACATCGCTGCAATGAACGAGCTGGAAATTAAATAAGCTGTGACTCTCTTCCCGCACGGGAAGAGAGGTTTCCCCCCGCCCTATCCCTTCGTTATTCCGTTCTGCTATTTGTTATCACCTAACAATATTTTTCCCTTTATCTGCCTTACGCCAGGATATTGATCGCCATTTTGAGATCAAGGAACGCACATGGAACAACGCCGTTTTTCCGGCAAAGGCCACTGGTATCACGAGACCCAGTCAAACCACGCGCAGACGGATGTTCTGCCCCTGGTGCCCGAAGCCGCTAACGTCGACGATCGTTTTTTGCTCGATTTAGCCTTGCCTGATGAGATTGTCGCCGCCTGTTCTGGCTGGCTTGCTCCTGCCAGAGCCTTATGCCACCAGCTGTTTCCGCTCTCGATTCCCGTGAACCGCCTGCATACGCTCAGCGCCTACGATCGGCTCAGTACCGCGCTAACCGTCGCACAGGCCTGCGGCGTTCAGCGGCTCTGTAACCACTATGCCGCCCTCCTCGCCCCGCTTCCCGGCCCGGACTCCTCGCGCGAAAGCAACCGACGTCTGGCGCAAATTACGCAGTATGCCCGCCAGCTTTCCAGCTCTCCAGATGTGATCGATGATAAAGCCCGCAACCAGCTTGACGAGGTGGGCCTGTCCACGTACGACATCGTGGTAATTAACCAGATTATCGGCTTTATCGGTTTTCAGGCGCGCGTGGTCGCAATTTTCCAGGCCCTGCTGGGACATCCTGTTCGCTGGTTGCCGGGACATCATATTCAGCCGCACACGCTCCCCGCGAGCCACGATGCGTGGACGCCGCTTTTACCTGTCGTTGAGCTGCGCTATGCGAATGCGCATCAGCTTGAGTCCCTGTCCCGCTGGCAGGCTGAACCCGCGCTTGAGGCGTTGACGCCAGTTCTTTGTCATGAACCGACGCTGCTCGATCTGACCGGCGAAATCCTGTTAAACACTCGCGAAGAGATCCCACTGACGTCTCCCGCACTTTCAGCGGCGCTCGAACTGCTGACACGCTCTCCGGACCGCTTCAGCGCCGCGCAGTTTACCCCGATCACGGATCAAGGGCTCACGGGCGAACAAGCCATCACGCTGCTTACCCGGAGTGCGTTTGATGGCTGGCTTAATCGTCTGAAAGTCGCGTTTGGTAAAGAGGAATAACCACACTCATTACCCAAAGACCGCTTGCTGAGACAGTGAGAATCGCGTAAAACTGTCAGCCGCTCAATGGCTACGAAAATAGAACATTATGTTTCAGGACAACCCGCTGCTAGCGCAGCTTAAACAGCAACTGCATTCCCAGACGCCGCGTGCAGAAGGGGTCGTAAAAGCCACGGAAAAGGGCTTTGGCTTCCTTGAGGTTGACGCGCAGAAAAGCTACTTCATTCCGCCTCCGCAGATGAAGAAAGTGATGCATGGCGATCGCGTCATGGCCGTCATTCATACCGAGAAGGACCGCGAGTCTGCCGAGCCGGAAGAACTGATCGAACCGTTCCTGACCCGTTTTGTGGGTAAGGTACAGAGAAAAGACGATCGTCTTTCTATCGTGCCGGATCATCCCCTGCTGAAAGATGCTATTCCCTGCCGCGCCGCCCGTGGCGTTGAGCATGATTTTAAAGAAGGTGACTGGGCCGTAGCAGAAATGCGCCGTCATCCTCTGAAAGGCGATCGCGGTTTTTATGCTGAACTGACCCAGTTCATCACCTTTGGCGCCGACCATTTCGTGCCATGGTGGGTCACGCTGGCACGCCATAATCTTGAAAAAGAAGCGCCGAACGGCGTAGCGACCGAGATGCAGGATGAGGGTCTGACCCGTCGCGATCTCACCGCGCTGGAGTTTGTCACCATCGACAGCGCCAGCACAGAAGATATGGATGACGCGCTGTACGCTGAAGAGAGCGCCGACGGCAAACTGCATCTGACCGTTGCCATTGCCGATCCCACCGCATGGATTGCCGAGGGCAGCAAGCTGGATGACGCGGCGAAAATCCGTGCGTTCACCAACTACCTGCCGGGCTTCAATATTCCGATGCTGCCGCGCGAATTGTCAGACGATCTCTGCTCGCTGCGTCCAAATGAAGTGCGCCCGGTCCTTGCCTGCCGCATGACTATCGCCGCAGATGGCGCGATTGAAGACGATATCGAGTTCTTCGCCGCCATTATCGAGTCGAAAGCCAAGCTGGCCTACGATAACGTCTCCGACTGGCTGGAAAATACCGGTAGCTGGAAACCTGATTCCGACGCCATTGCCGCGCAGATCCGTCTCCTGCATCGCATCTGCCTGAACCGCGGCGAGTGGCGTAAAACTCACGCGCTGGTGTTCAAAGACCGCCCGGACTATCGCTTTGTTCTGGGCGAGAAAGGCGAAGTGCTGGACATCGTGGCCGAACCGCGACGCATTGCAAACCGCATCGTTGAAGAGGCGATGATTTCCGCCAACATCTGTGCCGCACGCGTGCTGCGCGACAAACTGGGCTTTGGCATTTACAACGTTCACACCGGGTTTGACCCGGCAAATACCGAAGCGCTGGCGGCCCTGCTGAAGAATCACGATGTGCACGTTGATCCGGAAGAAGTGCTGACGCTGCCGGGCTTCTGCAAGCTTCGCCGCGAACTGGACGCGCAACCGTCAGGCTTCCTGGACAGCCGCATTCGTCGCTTCCAGTCCTTCGCTGAAATCAGCACCGAGCCTGGGCCGCACTTTGGTCTCGGCCTCGAAGCCTACGCCACCTGGACATCGCCGATCCGTAAGTATGGCGATATGGTTAACCACCGTCTGCTGAAAGCGATTATCAAAGGTGAAACCATTGCCCGTCCTCAGGAGGACACCACGCAGCAAATGGCCGATCGTCGCCGTCTGAACCGCATGGCGGAACGTGACGTTGGGGACTGGCTGTACGCACGCTTCCTGCAGGATAAAGCCGGTACGGATACCCGTTTCGCCGCAGAGATCATCGATATCAGCCGCGGGGGCATGCGCGTCCGCCTGGTCGATAACGGTGCTGTCGCGTTTATTCCTGCGCCGTTCCTGCATGCGGTTCGCGACGAAATGGTCTGTAGTCAGGAAAATGGTACCGTGCAAATCAAAGGTGAAACAGTTTACAAAGTCACCGACGTGATTGACGTTAATATCGCCGAAGTCCGCATGGAAACCCGCAGTATTATCGCGCGTCCTGTCGCCTGATAACCGCTTCAATTGTCGGTCTTTTCGTTTCGGAAGGGCCGACAATTTTTATTTTTATCCCCGCCACAAAATCATTATTTTTCCTTACTATTTTCAGTATCCCTTCGCCCAAAACCGCCAGAATTATCTACAGTAAAAGAGTGTTGTTATATTCGGTTGCGTGAATTTTTATACGCTCAGTATCCTTTTTAACCTGACTCGTTTTATTATAAGAAAGCAGGGAAAAACAACAGCTTCACTTCGGTTTTGCCGCTGTTTCTCAACGGAAAAGTCGACAACAAATGAATAATTTGTGCGCTAATGAACAGCTGCGGGAGAAAACATGATGGACGATCTGGAGCAGAATTTGCTGTTTCGCTACATGGGGACTCACAGCCCGTGGTGGCGCTTATCAGCTGACAGCAACGCTCTGCACCTTTCCACCAGCGAAAATGCCGATGTCACTCAGGTCGTGGCGCTGGACGATGAACAGGCCGATCTCATCCGTCATTTAACCGTTATTACCTCCAGCATTTCCATGTCGCTCTCCCTGTACGGAGAAGATGTCCCGGTGCATCTTGTGGGCCGAAAAATTACCCGTAACGAGTGGGCCGGAACCGCTTCCGCCTGGAACGATACGCCCTCCGTGGCGCGCGATCTGGCTCAAGGGCTCTCTTTTGCGGAACAGGTTGTCTCTGAGGCCAACTCCGTCATTGTTATTCTCGATCGGCACGGCAATATCCAGCGTTTTAACCGGCTTAGCGAAGAGTATACCGGCCTGAAAGAGCAGGAAGTGATTGGCCAGAACGTGTTTAAGCTGTTTATGAGCCGCAGCGAAGCGGCCGCTTCAAAGCGCAATATTACCGGTTTTTTTCGCAACGGCAGCTCCTACGAAGTCGAACGCTGGATCAAAACGCGTAAAGGGCAGCGGCTGTTTCTGTTCAGAAACAAATTCGTTCACAGCGGCAGCGGTAAAAATGAAATTTTCCTTATCTGTTCCGGGACAGATATTACCGAGGAACGCCGCGCTCAGGAGCGGCTGCGCGTGCTGGCCAATACCGATACCATCACCGGCTTGCCCAACCGCAATGCGATCCACGATCTGATTTCTGACGCCATCGCCAACCGCGGCGACACGCAGGTAGGCGTGGTGTATCTCGATCTGGATAACTTTAAAAAGGTCAACGACGCTTACGGGCATATGTTTGGCGATCAGCTGTTACAGGCTGTCGCCCTCGCCATTTTGAGCTGTCTGGATGAGGAACAGGTGCTGGCGCGACTGGGCGGTGATGAGTTTATCGTCATGGCCACCAATACCTCACAGGGCTCTCTGGAGGCGATGGCGTCGCGCATTTTAACCCGTCTGCGCCAGCCGTTCCGAATCGGTCTGATTGAGATTTATACCGGCTGCTCTCTGGGTATCGCCCTCGCCCCGCAGCATGGTAGCGACCGGGAAAGCGTCATTCGTAACGCCGATACCGCCATGTACACCGCCAAAGAGAACGGCCGGGGCAAGTTCTGCGTCTTCTCACCCGAGATGAACCAGCGCGTATTTGAGTATCTCTGGCTGGATACCAACCTGCGTAAAGCACTGGATAACGATCAGCTTCTAATCCACTATCAGCCCAAAATAACCTGGCGTGGGGAAGTCAGAAGTCTTGAAGCACTGGTCCGCTGGCAATCACCAGAACGCGGTCTGATCCCGCCGCTGGAGTTTATCTCTTATGCCGAGGAGTCGGGGCTGATTGTGCCGCTTGGGCGCTGGGTGATGCTCGATGTGGTTCGCCAGGTGGCAAAATGGCGCGATAAGGGAATTAACCTGCGCGTGGCGGTGAACGTCTCTGCACGACAGCTGGCCGACCAGACTATCTTCAGCGACTTAAAGCAGGCGCTGAAGGATCTGAATTTTGAATACTGCCCGGTCGACGTCGAGTTGACCGAAAGCTGTCTTATCGAGAACGAAGAGCTGGCGCTCTCCGTGATCCAGCAGTTCAGCAGACTCGGGGCGCAAATTCATCTGGATGATTTTGGCACCGGCTACTCTTCTCTTTCGCAGCTCGCCCGCTTCCCTATCGACGCCATTAAACTCGATCAATCCTTTGTCAGGGACATTCATAAGCAGTCTATTTCCCAGTCACTGGTGCGCGCTATTGTCGCGGTGGCGCAGGCGTTAAATCTGCAGGTAATTGCCGAAGGTGTGGAAAATGCAAAAGAAGACGCCTTTCTGACCAAGAACGGCGTCAACGAGCGGCAGGGTTTTCTGTTTGCTAAGCCGATGCCCGCTGCCGCATTCGAGCGGTGGCTAAAACGATATCAAGCGCGAAATCAACGTTAACTGGCTTTACGCAGACCCGCCGCGTGATGGCGGTTTTGCAGCGTGACCAGGCGCTCCATGTAGGCGATATCTTTCGGCTCCAGGCAGAAAGCAGCATCCACCCAGTCTTCCGTTATGTCCATCAGTTCACTGCGGGGCAATTGCAGAACGCGGGTACGGGCGCGCAGCATCGCCCTTACGCCGTTCAGTTTTGGCCGCAGCGTATCGATGAAGGTTCGGGTGGAGACATAGCTTTGTCCGGGTTCAAACAGGACATCCACCAGCCCATGCTGTTCGTACCATTCAGCCGTATGGGATTCCCCTTTGTAGATGAGTTCTTCCGCCAGCTTCATGCCCGAACGGCGTGCGACCAGGGAATATCCCCCCATACCCGGAAACAGATTGAAGGCAATTTCCGGGAAACCTAAACGGGCATCGCGCTGAGCCAGGGCGAAATGGTGCGCCAGAGCGGCCTCAAAACCACCTCCTAACGCACTGCCTTCGACCATTGCCAGAGTGATGGCTCCCGTATCAAACCCTCGTGAGGCCGCATGGACGCAATCAACGCAGGCGCGCGCGTACGCCCGCAACGCTTCCCGACGTCCGTTCTGAATGCACTCGACGAAGAACTGTAAGTCACCGCCCACATTGTACATCTCCGGAACCAGCGAACCGGTTACCCAAAAATCAACCGCAAAGCCAGACTGGCGAACCAGCCATGAAAAGTTCATGATCTCCTCAATTAACGCATGGTTAAAGCAAGGTCGTGGCTGAGCCCGCAGCATCATCCAGACGGTGTGACGCTCCGCCTCGTAATAACCCGACAGCTGCGTGAACCGTTCAGTGTCGGTAAACAGTGTACAGGTAGGCTGATTGATAACTGTCATAGTCTAATTCCTCTTATAAAAAAGCGCCTTGCGCGCAGTTTTAGACTAATCCACTCATTAAGCCTGCTGCATGAGGGGGAATAAATTTATCACTTACGTTTATGTAATTTAGTTATTGCATTTTTTCCCTTCTCTTTTGACCCTAATTTCTGCATCATTGAAAATATTAACTTTTCGCGCCTGGAGTGAGATTATGTCGACAATTGACGCACAAGCTGTAGCACAACGTATTGATACCGTGCTGGATATCCTGGTGGCAGGCGATTACCACTCTGCTATCCGTAATCTCGAGATCCTGAAGTCTGAACTTCTCGCTCAGAATGGCGCTGACAATACGCCTGAAAACGGACAGCCAAAAGCGCCGTGGGAAGTTTAACCCCACTGTCTCCGACCTCGTTTCGCTTTATTAAATGGATGCTATGAATTCCCGACAACAACTCATTTTGCAGATGGTCATCGATCAGGGACGCGTAAGCGTAGTCGATCTCGCTAAAACCACTGGCGTTTCTGAAGTCACCATCCGTCAGGATCTTAATCTACTGGAAAAACAGAGCTACCTGCGTCGCGCGCACGGATATGCTGTCCCTCTGGACAGTGATGACGTTGAGACGCGCATGATGAACAACTACGCGCTCAAACGTGAACTGGCTGAATTTGCCGCGTCCCTGGTGAACAACGGCGAGACCGTCTTTATTGAAAACGGCAGCAGTAATGCCCTTCTGGCGCGCACGCTTGCCGATCAAAAAGACGTGACCATCATCACCGTCAGCAGCTATATCGCGCATTTGCTCAAAGAGACGCGCTGCGAGGTGATACTGCTCGGCGGAATTTACCAGAAAAAAAGCGAAAGCATGGTAGGCCCGCTGACCCGTCAGTACGTCCAGCAGGTTCATTTCAGCAAGGCCTTTATTGGGATTGACGGCTGGCAGCCGGAGACAGGTTTTACCGGCCGGGATATGATGCGCTCCGACGTGGTGAATGCCGTGCTGGAAAAAGAGTGTGAAGCCATTGTGCTGACCGACAGCTCTAAATTTGGCGCCGTTCACCCTTACACGATGGGCCCCGTTTCACGCTTTAGCCGTGTGATTACCGACGAGCGGTTGAGCGACGCGCACCGTAATAAACTGGAAGAGAGTGGTCTGATCGTCAATATTATTAAAACCAGCGCCTGACTCCCCTCCGCGCCCGAACTTCGGGCGCATACGCCCTTCTTTCTCTGAGATGATTCTTAACCCTGCTTTAAGAGTTTTTACCTGTTTAACCTGCATTAAAGTCGTAAAATTACTGTTAGCGATATAACAGGAAGTGACTATCACCTGCGTGATGAAGTAACGCCTGCGCGACCAGCTTTCACGGGAAAAAGAATTAAGTATTCGATTCGTCTATACTTAATGCGTACATCTTTCCGTGAATCGATAATTCAGGAGAAAGTATTATGACCTTAACCAGCAAAAAATTAGCCGCCGCTGTTCTGGCAATCACTGTAGCAATGTCCCTGAGCGCGTGCTCTAACTGGTCTAAACGCGACCGTAACACCGCTATTGGTGCCGGTGCCGGTGCTCTCGGTGGTGCAGTATTAACGGATGGTAGTACGCTGGGTACATTAGGTGGCGCTGCCGTCGGTGGTATTATCGGTCACCAGGTTGGCAAATAATAATTATCCAAGCCTTCCCCGGTAATGCGATATTTAAACGCATTTCAGGTCTGACATACGCACGTATATAACACGAGCCACGGCATTTGCCGTGGCTCATTTATTTTAGCCGCCTGCCAGTTTGACTTTCATACCTTTGGCTTCCAGCAGAGATTTAATTAAATCACGTTTATCACCCTGGATTTCAATAATGCCGTCTTTCACGGCACCGCCGCAGCCACATTTCTTTTTCAGATCGGCAGCCAGCGCTGTCAGTTCAGCATCATCAAGGTCAATGCCGGAGATTAGACAAACCCCTTTTCCTTTTCGTCCACTGGTCTGGCGCTGGATCCGAACGATGCCGTCCCCCTTTGGACGTTCCACTTTCGCTTTCGGTTCGTCAATACGCCCGCTATCGGTTGAATAGACCAGGCGGCTGTTGGAATCGGTCATTACGCCCCCTTCTTCAGCGATGCGTTAATAGCCTTAAGCGTCTCAGCCGGGTTTGCAGACTGCGTCACAGGACGCCCGATGACCATGTAGTCAACGCCTGCAGCCAGCGCCTGCTCAGGCGTCATAATGCGGCGCTGATCGCCCACGTCGCTGCCTGCAGGACGGATACCCGGCGTGACGAGTTTAAAATCCTTGCCCAGCGCTGATTTGAAACGTACCGCTTCCTGCGCGGAGCAGACGACGCCATCCAGGCCGCAATGCTGGGTCAGACGCGCGAGGCGCTCAGCGTGCTCTGCTGGTGACAACGTCACACCCAGGTCGCGTAAATCGTTTTCGTCCATACTGGTCAGCACGGTGACCGCAATCAGCAACGGTGCATCTTTACCGAACGGCAGGAGCGCCTCACGGGCAGCGGTCATCATTCTTGCCCCACCCGACGCGTGGACATTAACCATCCATACGCCCAACTCTGCGGCTGCGGCAACGGCGTGCGCCGTGGTATTCGGGATATCATGGAATTTCAGATCGAGGAAAACGTCAAAGCCGCGCTGCTGCAGATCGCGAACGATTTGCGGTCCAAACAGCGTGAACATCTCTTTGCCAACTTTCAGACGGCAGTCGCGAGGGTCAATGCCGTCGACAAACGCCAGTGCAGCGTCACGCTTATTGTAATCAAGCGCAACAACAACAGGAGAATCCGTAATTACTCGGGAAGTGGAGGATGTAACAGACGTCATGACCAGCCCTTTTCGTCTATGGGCGCGCAGCGGCGCGGAACAGATAAACGGCCAGCATTCTACCTGCCGTCGTCGCAAATTGACAGAATCCATTTATTTCCCTGACAGGCCAGCAAACCGCACCGTGTTGAGAAAGCGTTAAAAGCCATCAGTATGTTGTAACTAAAATAAAGGCTTTTAAAAAATTACTGCCCGTCCAGGCCACGGATTGGCTTGATAGTGGACCAGGCGCGGCAGGAAGGACAGTGCCAGTAGAGCGTATACGCGGTAAAACCACACTTCTGACAACGATAGCGTGGCTTGCTGCGCACCTGCTCGCCAACCATGTCGCGCAGCACCATCAGGCTCTCTTTGGCGCGCCCTTCTTCCGCGTCGTTAAGGTGGTAATCCATCAGCTTATGGAAGACCCGCATGGTCGGATGACGCTGCAGCTGACGCGTAATGTAAACCTGCGCGGTGTCGCTTCCCTCATACTTCTCCACGACGTCTGAGAGCATCAGTTCAGCGGTGGCGCCGGTGTTCTCTTCCACGCAGCGACGCAGGAATGCTACCCACTCTTCCTGCTTATCCAGCTGCTGATAGCAGGTTTGCAGCATTTCCAGCGTTTCACTGACCAGCTCTTTGTCCTGGTCGATCACCCGCAGCAGGCTTTCAACGGCTTTGGCGTAGTCGCCATTCGCCATAAACACGCGCCCCATCATGATGGAGATTCGCGCGCTGTTGCGGTCCGCGGCAGCACCTTTCTTCAGTAACGCCATGGCTTTATCCATGTCGTCATTGCCCATCTGCTGAAGCGCAAGCTCACAGTAGAAATGGGCTATCTCAACGCGCTGCTTATCTTTCCCCAGCTTCACCAGACGTTCAGCCGTATCAATGGCTTTCTGCCAGTCGCTGGTGGCCTGATAAATCTGCAGGAGCTGCTGCAGCGCGCCGATGCGGAACTCTGTTTCATCCACAAGCTGGGAGAACATATCTTCAGCGCGATCGTATAACCCCGCGGCCATGTAATCCCGCCCCAGCTGTTGCACTGCAAGTAGACGTTGATCGTAGGTCAGAGAGGCGCTTTCCATCAGCGTCTGGTGAATACGAATGGCGCGGTCAACCTCGCCGCGCGAGCGGAACAGGTTTCCCAGGGTGAGATGCGCTTCAACCGTCCCGGTATCCTCTTTCAGCATATCGAGGAACAGGTCTACCGCTTTGTCCTGCTGATTGCTCAGGAGGAAGTTTACCCCCGCAACGTAGTCGCGGGAGAGCCGATTGGCCTCATCCTGTTTTGTTTGTTGCGCACTTCTGCGGCCCATATACCAGCCATAGGCTGCGGCTACAGGCAAAAGCAGAAACAACAACTCCAGCATAGTCGATTATTCCTTCACGACCGGCACGCCAGAGCTTCCCGGGATGTCAGACGCAGGGGCAATGTTATTTTCAAGTCGCTTAATTTTACGTTCAGCGCGCGCAAGCGAAACACGGACTTTCAGCCAGAACAGACCGCAAACCAGCCAGCCAATGGCAAAGCCGGCAGCAAATAAGACCGCCAGCAGGCTCGATACGCGATACTCACCCTGAGCCAGCAGATAGTTAAACGTCACCTGCTGATCGTTTTGTGCACCCAACGTGACTGAAATGACAAAAATCGCCAATACCAGTAAGAAAATGAGTAAATATTTCACATTACTTCCCGTTATGTGGTTCAAGCGAATAAAGTGTGTTCAATTTACCGCAATCAGCCTTATAAACTACCATTTTAGCGACGAGCGCGAAACGGAAAAAGTGACGCGCAGGTCATGGATCTATGGGCAATATACGGAATATCAACCGTCAGGCGTCGGTTTGGTCCCTTTCGGCTATTTCTTCTTTCTCTTCTGGCGGTGGCGTTAGCGGGCCGCAGAATCGTTCAGTGAGCCAGGTCGCCAGCACGATCAGCAGCCATGAGATGAGCGTGGCGACGACCAGGTCGCGCGGCCAGTGCATCCCCAGCAGCAAGCGGCTTCCCATAACCCCCGTCGCCCAGACCAGTAAAATCGCAATCGTAATCGTTCGTCGCCTTGGCCAAAGCAGCCCAACCCCCAGTAACGCCCAGCTGGCCGCAAACATGGTGTGACCCGAAGGAAACGCGAACCCCGTCTCTTTCTGCCAGTGTTTACGCAAGAATTTCGGGATATCCTGCTGTTCCGCAAGCTGTTCTTTTACCAGCGCGCCACGATCTTTACGCTTTAAATTGTAGAACTCATCCACCGGAACATGATGGGTTTTTTCCAGCCAGACGACAAAAGGACGCGGCTCCTGAACGCGATCCTTCACCCAGGACTTCACCCCCTGACCGACAATGATAGCGCCACCGAGGATAGCAAAGAGCATCAGTGCCGCACGCAGGCGAAATCGCAGGCACCACAGAAACCAGGCGCACAGGAGTACGTGGGTAATTATTCCCCACGGCTGGGTGACCGTTTCCGTTATCCAGTATAAGGTTTTCAGCCACATGGCATTATGCCCGGGCTGCCACATCCAGCCTGAAAGCCATACGGTCAGAGGCATAATCAGTAAAATGGCCGCACCTGCTGCCGTACGTCTGGCGATTGAAAGCATGTCTTCTCCTTTTTCGCTAAGCGTCACAATCATAACTGAAATTAATCCTTTGAGTGGATATGTCGGATCGTGCGTTTAACGTTCATATAGCATGGTGCCCATTAGGCGAACCTGCCGAGCTTGTGGCAAAATGAACTGATACAGAAAGCAAAACAGGGCAAAGGCACGAAACGTGTCAGCCTACTCTGGAGAATCACATGCAGCTTAAACGTGTGGCAGAAGCCAAACTGCCAACCCCATGGGGCGATTTCCTGATGGTGGGTTTTGAAGAACTGGCAACCGGACAGGATCATGTCGCGCTGGTGTATGGCGACATTTCAGGGCAGACGCCGGTACTGTCCCGCGTCCATTCAGAGTGTCTCACCGGCGACGCGCTGTTCAGCCTGCGCTGTGATTGTGGTTTCCAGCTGGAAGCCGCCCTGTCTCATATTGCAGAAGAAGGCCGCGGCGTGCTGCTTTATCACCGTCAGGAAGGTCGTAATATTGGCCTGCTAAATAAAATTCGCGCCTACGCGCTTCAGGATCAGGGCTACGATACGGTTGAAGCAAACCATCAGCTCGGCTTTGCAGCTGACGAACGCGACTTCACCTTGTGCGCCGATATGTTCAAGCTGCTGGGCGTGGACGAAGTTCGCCTGCTGACCAATAACCCGAAAAAAGTGGAGATCCTGACCGAAGCGGGGATCAACATCGTCGAGCGTGTACCGCTGATTGTCGGCCGTAACCCGAAAAACGCCCACTACCTTGATACTAAAGCCGCCAAAATGGGCCATTTGCTGAAAGAGTGATGCTAAAAAGCCCGGCACGCGTGCCGGGCTCGTATCATCAATCCAGCATCTTACGAATCACATAATGTAAAATGCCGTCGTTCTGGTAATAGGTCAGCTCGGTTGCCGTATCTATACGGCACCGGCAATCCAGCACCTCGGTTTTCCCGTCTGCACGGGTTAACTTCACCGGCACCGTTTTACCCGGCTGCAGGCTTTGCAGACCGCTAATCTCAATCAGCTCTTCCCCGGTCAGGCCCAGCGTTTTACGCGTCACGCCCTGCGGGAACTCAAGCGGCAGGATCCCCATACCGATCAGATTCGAACGGTGAATACGTTCGAACGATTCGGCGATGACCACGCGAACGCCAAGCAGACGCGGACCTTTCGCCGCCCAGTCGCGGCTGGAGCCGGAACCGTACTCTTTCCCGGCGATCACCGCCAGCGGCGTACCTTCCTGCTGATATTTGACCGCCGCATCATAAATCGACACGACTTCCGTCCCCGGCAGATGACGGGTCATGCCCCCTTCCACGCCCGGTACCATTTCGTTACGAATGCGGATGTTGGCAAAGGTCCCGCGCATCATGACCTCATGGTTGCCGCGACGCGATCCGTAGGAGTTAAAATCGCGACGCTCGACGCCCCGGCTCTGCAGGTAACGGCCCGCCGGGCTATCGGCTTTGATACTCCCCGCCGGAGAGATATGGTCCGTCGTGACGGAATCTCCCAGCATCGCCAGGATGCGCGCGCCGTGGATATCCTTAAGCGGTGCCGGCTCGGCGAGCATCTCATCAAAGAACGGCGACAGACGAATATAGGTCGAGTCATCCTGCCAGCCATAGGTATCCGAACCTGCAACGTTGATGGCTTTCCATTCCGGCGTGCCTTCAAAGACTTCCGCGTATTCTTTACGGAACATCTCGGTAGAAACCTTCTCAACGGCCAGCGCGATTTCACGCGATGATGGCCAAATATCTTTCAGGTAGACAGGGTCATTCTTGCGATCGTGACCAATCGGATCGGTCGCCAGGTTGATATTCATGTTCCCTGCCAGGGCATATGCCACAACCAGCGGCGGCGAGGCGAGCCAGTTGGTTTTCACCAGCGGGTGAATACGCCCTTCAAAGTTTCGGTTACCGGACAGGACCGCGCCTACCGTCAGGTCACCCTGCTTGATCGCCGTTTCAATGGGTTCAGGCAGCGGGCCGGAGTTACCAATACAGGTCGTACAGCCGTAGCCCACGAGGTTAAAGCCCAGTTCGTCAAGGTACGGCGTCAGTTTGGCCTGCGCCAGGTAATCCGATACCACTTTGGAACCCGGTGCCAGCGAGGCCTTGACCCATGGCTGAGGTTTTAGCCCAAGCTCTACCGCCTTTTTAGCCAACAAACCAGCCGCCATTAACACGCTTGGGTTCGAAGTGTTGGTGCAAGAGGTAATGGCTGCAATAACTACCGCGCCATCCGGGAGCTGATACTGATGTCCGTTCAGAACATAGTCTACGGGGCGATGGTCTTTCTGCGCCACGTTCACCTCCAGCGCATTGCTGGCGGCAAAGGCTTTTGGCACGTCACTCAGCGCAACCCGATCCTGCGGACGTTTCGGCCCGGCGAGGCTCGCCTCGACGCTTCCCATATCGAGTTCTAGCGTACTGGTGAAGACCGGTTCATCACCCGGGTTTCGCCACATGCCCTGCGCTTTGGTATAGGCCTCCACCAGCGCGACCTGCTCTTCGCTGCGCCCGCTAAGGCGCATGTATTCCAGCGTGACATCATCAATGGGGAAAAAGCCACAGGTTGCACCGTATTCCGGCGCCATATTGGCAATGGTGGCACGGTCTGCCAGCGGCAGCGAATCCAGACCATCACCGTAGAATTCTACAAACTTGCCCACCACACCATGCTTACGCAGCATCTGAGTGACGGTGAGCACCAGATCGGTGGCAGTAATGCCTTCAGACAGCTTACCGGTAAGCTTGAAGCCCACCACGTCAGGAATAAGCATGGACACCGGCTGGCCGAGCATGGCCGCTTCTGCTTCGATACCGCCGACGCCCCAGCCCAACACGCCCAGACCGTTAATCATAGTGGTATGGGAGTCCGTGCCCACCAGCGTGTCCGGATAGGCGACCCACTCTTTATCCTGCAACTCACTCCAGACGGCTTTCCCCAGATATTCAAGGTTAACCTGGTGACAAATCCCGGTACCCGGCGGGACCACGCTGAACCGGCTGAACGCCTGCTGTCCCCACTTCAGGAATACATACCGCTCGTGGTTACGCTCCATCTCGAGACGCACGTTCTCGCCAAAGGCGTCATCATCGCCAAAGCGGTCAACGGTTACGGAGTGGTCAATGACAAGGTCAACAGGGGAAAGCGGATTCACTTTTGCCGTATCTCCGCCGAGACGCTTAACGGCCTCGCGCATCGCGGCTAAATCAACGACGGCAGGGACACCGGTAAAGTCCTGCATCAGCACCCTGGCCGGGCGATAGGCAATTTCTCTGTCGGCATGGGCATTTTCAAGCCACCCTGCCAGCGCCTTGATATCATCGAGGGTGACAGAGTCACCGTCCTGCCAGCGCAAAAGATTTTCCAGTAAAACTTTCAATGACTTGGGTAAACGCGAAATGTCCCCAAGCGTTCTGGCAGCCAGCGGCAGGCTGTAGTAATGCCAGGTTTTATTTTCTGCCTGTAATGTGTCCTTACTGGCTTCGCGTAGGGTTAACGACATAAGCTCCTCCTTAATCACAGAGATGCCCCGACAATCATCAGGGCCGTAATTAAAGATAACACAAAGATGTCGTAACGTTTTGATAACAACCCAAATTGATAAATTTAGGATTGGTCCCGAACGGGAAAACAAAAAACCCCGCCGTAGCGAGGTTTTACAATTTAGTGGAGGGCCAACCAGATGAGCTGACTCCAGAACAGAATCGACACGGTAAAAACGCCGATCCATGACCAGTATTTGTGAGACGTCATGTTATTCATCATAGGGACACCAGGCATTATTTATAAAAAGTTCCGAGGTTTGTCCTCAGTGCTATATTGCTGATGTGTATTTATTAAAGAGTACAAAAGTGCAGAGTCGATATTCAGACTATTTGCATCATTACGCAATAAACTAAATTATTGTTTTTTGGGTTCGTCTTCTGCGAACACATCAATAAACGCTTGCTGCTGCGGCGTCAGTTTCCAGGACGCGGGTACAACAGTCGCAGGCGCTTTACGCCCTCTGTGGCCGTTGTCACGATGCTGACACATCTGTTTTACCGTTTCTGTACGTACCGTCACTGCCATATTCAACCCCAATATTTCCAGGCCAGGAGAGCAACCACCACCCAAAACAGGGTAGAGACGAGAAAGACCGCCAGCCAGGCTTTACGCTTGAGCGCAGGATCCCTTTGCGGTTCTTCACTTCCTGAAGGCATTGCTAACCTCATACAATCGACATCGCTTATCATTTAGGACCAAACAATTGGTACAATTAATCATCTATTGAGATAAATCCTAAAGAAACTTTAGCCTAAAAGCCAGTGAATTTACGCACCGGAAGGTATGAAATATTCATTCTTTTGACCAGAAATAAATAATTGAAAAGAAAAATTTGCGAAGGCGTAAATTAGTTTCTACTTTTGTCGCCAATTCACGACATTATAACCTTACTGATTAAATGGATAATGACATTATATGACAGGGGATACGTAGATGATGATAATTCTAATTTAGCTTTGAGGCGTTATTTCGGTATCTTTCCCTTAGGGAAAGATACCGGGTGTGATTATTTTTCGGGGAGTTTGATGTCTTTAAACATCTCTTCAATATCTTCATTTGAGCGTAATGCAACGGCGGTATCAACAACGTCACGCGTTAAATGAGGGGCAAAGCGCTGAATAAAATCATACATATAGCTGCGCAGGAAGGTGCTACGACGGAAGCCAATCTTAGTGGTGCTATGACTGAAAACATCGTGCGCATCAAGACGCACCAGGTCAGGGTCTGACACCGGGTCCACCGCCATGCTGGCAATAACACCCACTCCCAGACCAAGCCGCACGTAGGTCTTAATCACGTCGGCATCCGTCGCGGTAAAGACAATTCGCGGCGTTAACCCTGCCCGGTTAAAGGCCGTATCAAGCTCGGAGCGTCCGGTAAAGCCAAACGTATACGTCACCAGGGGATATTGGGCCAGCTCTTCGATAGTGACCGACCCTTTACCTGCCAGGGGGTGATCGGGGGTGACCACGATAGAACGGTTCCAGTGGTAGCACGGGAGCATCACCAGATCGTCATAGAGGTGAAGCGCTTCGGTGGCGATGGCGAAGTCTGCATTCCCCTTGGAAACGGCTTCAGCGATTTGCGTTGGCGACCCCTGGTGCATATGCAAAGAGACGCGAGGATAACGCTCTATAAAGCCTTTGATGACGCCGGGTAACGCATAGCGCGCCTGAGTATGCGTCGTGGCAATATACAGCGAGCCTTTATCAGGCCAGGTATGCTCCCCCGCCACAGACTTGATCGCATCGACTTTAGAGAGAACTTCCCGCGCAATGCGGATGATTTCCTGCCCCGCAGGCGTCACCTGGGTAAGATGCTTACCGCTGCGGGCAAATATCTGGATACCTAGTTCATCCTCCAGCATACGAACTTGTTTGCTGATGCCCGGTTGCGAGGTATACAACCCCTCGGCGGTAGAAGAGACGTTAAGGTTATGATTCACCACCTCAACGATATAACGAAGCTGCTGTAATTTCATGCCAGACCATCCGATTTAGCGCATGCGGTCAATCGCTTAAGACGATTTAATAATAAGAAACAGGTTAACTATAACCACTATATCATTTATAGCCTGACTGTATAGTACGGAACAAAAAATAATAACAAGGCAATAAAAAAGGGCCGGAAATCCGGCCCTTTTACAGGTAAGTTACGGTAAGGGAAGATTATTTCTTGCCTTCAACCCATTTGCCATCGACAAAGAAAGCTGACCATCCCGTCGCTTTACCCTCTTTCTCTGCCGCAACATACTGCTGCTTGGTTTTACGGCTAAAACGCACAACGGTCTTGTTGCCTTCTGGATCCTGCTGTGGCGCGTCGGCCAGATAGCGCAGTTTTTCCGGCAGGCGATCGCGGAAGCGATACAGCTCTTCCACCAGCGGCGCGCGCGTTTCACGTGATTTCGGGAAGGTGTTGGCCGCCAGGAACACACCGGCAGCACCGTCACGCAGCACGAAGTACGCGTCGGATTTCTCACAAGGCAGCTCTGGCAGCGGAACCGGATCTTCCTTCGGCGGAGCCACTTCGCCGTTACGCAGAATTTTGCGCGTGTTTTTACACTCGTCGTTGGTACACGCCATGTACTTACCGAAGCGCCCCATTTTCAGGTGCATTTCAGAACCGCACTTCTCGCACTCAACGATCGGGCCATCATAGCCCTTAATGCGGAACTCACCTTCTTCGATCTCATATCCGTCGCAGGTCGGGTTATTACCGCAGACGTGCAGCTTACGTTTTGGATCGATCAGGTAGCTGTCCATTGCCGTGCCGCATTTTTTGCAGCGACGCTTGGCGCGCAGCGCGTTGGTTTCTGCATCGTCACCTTCCAGCACGTTGAGAACTTCGTTCTCTGGCACCAGGTTGATGGTGGTTTTGCAGCGCTCTTTTGGCGACAGCGCATAGCCGGAGCAGCCAAGGAAGACGCCCGTGGTTGCGGTGCGGATCCCCATCTTGCGGCCGCAGGTTGGGCAGTCGATGCTGGTCAGAACCATCTGGTTAGGCAGCATGCCGCCCTCTTCAGGATCCTTCTCCGCTTTTTCAAGCTGGTCGGTAAAGTCGCTGAAGAAGCTGTCGAGTACCTTTTTCCATTCCGCCTGATGGCTGGCTACCTGGTCGAGGCTGTCTTCCATTTGCGCGGTGAAATCGTAATTCATCAGCTCGCGGAAGTTTGCTTCCAGACGGTCGGTGACGATCTCACCCATTTTTTCCGCATAGAAACGGCGGTTTTCAACGCGCACGTAGCCACGGTCCTGAATCGTCGAGATGATGGACGCGTAGGTCGAAGGACGACCAATACCGCGTTTTTCCAGCTCTTTCACCAGGGATGCTTCACTGAAGCGCGCAGGCGGCTTGGTGAAGTGCTGAGCAGGCACGAGGTCAACCAGCGAGAGTGCATCCCCTTTGTTCACTGCCGGCAGCGTTCGGTCTTCATCGCCTTTACGCAGCGCAGGCATCACTTTCGTCCAGCCGTCAAAACGCAGGATACGACCGCGAGCTTTAAGACGGAACTCACCCGCGCCGACGGTCAGCGTGGTGGAGTCGTACTGCGCTGGCGTCATCTGGCACGCCACGAACTGGCGCCAGATCAGCTGATACAGCTTCTGCGCGTCGGCTTCCATATCTTTCAGCGATTCCGCTAACACCGAAACGTCAGAAGGACGAATCGCTTCGTGCGCTTCCTGAGAGTTCTCTTTGCTGGCGAACTGGTTAGCGCTTTCGGGCAGGTATTTCTTACCGAAGTTGTCACTGATGTAGCCGCGCACCATGTTGACCGCGTCCTGACTCAGGTTGGTTGAGTCGGTACGCATGTAGGTGATGTAGCCCGCTTCATACAGACGCTGGGCCATCATCATGGTCTTCTTCACGCCGTAGCCCAGACGCGTGCTTGCAGCCTGTTGCAGGGTGGAGGTGATAAACGGCGCACCCGGCTTACTGCTGGTCGGTTTGTCTTCACGTTCCAGCACCTGATAGCGTGCCTTTTCAAGCAGCGCCACGGCGGCCATAGTCTGGTCGCGGTTTTCTGGACGGAAAGGCTTATCGTTCTGATGGCTGACCTGCAGCGGCAGAGCGTCACCGCCCGGCGTGGTCACATTGGCGTCAACTTCCCAGAACTCTTCCGGGACGAAGGCTTTAATCTCGCGCTCACGCTCAACGACCAGACGCACGGCGACGGATTGCACACGCCCTGCGGACAGGCCACGGGCAATCTTCTTCCACAGCAGTGGAGAAACCATGTAGCCCACAACGCGGTCCATAAAGCGACGTGCCTGCTGGGCGTTTACACGGTCAATATTCAGTTCGCCCGGCTTCTCAAACGCCTGACGAATCGCATTCTTCGTAATTTCGTTAAACACTACACGGCTGTAGCGTTTGTCATCACCACCAATCACTTCCCGCAGGTGCCACGCAATGGCTTCCCCTTCGCGGTCAAGGTCGGTTGCGAGATAGATGTGGTCTGCTTTTTCAGCAAGCTGCTTCAGCTCGTTAACGACTTTTTCTTTCCCTGGAAGCACTTCATATTGTGCATCCCAGTTATGCCATGGGTTAACACCCATGCGGTTGACAAGCGCGCTACGTTCATCCTTTTTAGGCTTTTTAGCCCCTTTGGTGGAGGTAGAGTCTGCGCTCTTTTTGCTGGCTGAGCCACTGGTCGGCAAATCGCGGATATGACCCACGCTGGACTTAACCACGTAGTCATTACCCAGATACTTATTGATCGTTTTGGCTTTTGCCGGGGACTCAACGATGACGAGAGCTTTACCCATATTCACCTTTACCTAATTTAATTCTTCCAGGAATACGCCGCACGTTGATTTCCCTTCCGCTGACGACGAGCCAATGATATTGCGACTGCGTCAGGAGATATCAACCCCTTTGTCTTACCGGGCGTTAAAGAAAAGACGCCCAGGTGATTGAGTTCTCGGGTATTTTTCTCACATCTCGTGTAATTCGTGACGAATTCCCGGTTGAATGTCAAGCAATTCTGTTGCCAGAATGACGAAAGCGCACACTCTACCTGATAAAATTCGTTACGCAACTTTATTAGCATGCAAAAGCAAATCCCGCCAGCCAGGCCCCTGCAGCTTATCCCCTCACATTACAGGGAAAATTTGCCCCCAAAGCGCCCCCGGCGTAGACTATTGTCACTGTTTAAGGAGTGGATTATGCAGAATACGACCCAACCTATTGACCGAGCCTCTCTGCTTATCGAAGCAAACAAGCTTATCCGGGACCATGAAGATACCCTGGCGGGTATTGAAGCCACCGGCGTAGAACAGCGCAATGGGGTGCTGGTTTTCAGCGGCGAATACTTCCTTGACGAACAGGGGTTGCCGACCCCGAAAAGCACCGCCGTGTTTAACATGTTTAAATATCTGGCGCATACGCTTTCAGAGAAATATCACCTGGTCGATTAACGCAAAACGCGAGGCATGTGCCTCGCGTTTTTGTTTACAGCAGCGGTTTTTGTCCGCGCTGTAGCCAGCGCAGCAGCAGGCGGTCAGCACTTTCTGCCGGACTGTTGGTAAAGCGGTCCATCAGTCGTTTGCGCTGTGTAAAGCGCACGCCAACCAGTTCCCGGCCTTCCATCAGGTTGAGCAGAAGATCGTCGCTGGTTCCGACTTCATCCACCAGCCCTTTCTCCTGCGCCTGAACGCCGTACCAGTGCTCGCCAGTCGCGACCTGCTCAATGTCCAGCGTCGGGCGCATACGGTGCACAAAATCTTTAAAGAGATGATGCGTTTCGTTGAGATCCTCACGGAATTTTTGGCGCCCTTCCTCCGTATTTTCCCCCAGCAGCGTCAGGGTACGTTTGTACTGACCCGCGGTGTGAAGTTCAATATCAATCTCTTTATTTTTCAGAAAGCGGTTAAAGTTCGGGATCTGCGCTACCACGCCGATCGAGCCGATAATGGAGAACGGCGCGGCCACAATTTTGTCCGCCACGCAGGCCATCATGTAGCCACCGCTCGCTGCCACTTTATCTACGGCCACGGTCAGCGGGATCTGTTTTTCACGCAGGCGCTGCAGCTGTGAGGCGGCCAGTCCGTAACCGTGAACCACCCCGCCCGGGCTTTCAAGACGCACGACAACCTGATCCTGCGGTGTCGCCACGGCCAGAACGGCAGTCACCTCCTCCCGCAGAGAAGAAACCTCATGCGCATCCATACTGCCTTTAAAATCGAGCACATAGACCCGTGGCGTGGCCTTATCCTGCGGCGCATTGAGTTTTGCTTTTGCTTTTGCCGCTTTAGCTTCCTGTTTATGCTTTTTCTTCTGCGCTTTCAGCCAGAGTTTCTGTTGATGACTATCAAGCAGCGCCAGAGACATATCATCCTGCATCTCTTTATACTGCTCGCTCAGGCGGGTGATGCGTAACTCTCCACGCTGACGCTTACGCTGCGTCAGGTTGACAATCAGAACGGCAACCACCGCAATGGCAATCACCACCGTCGCGATTTTGGCCAAAAACAACCCATATTGAGAAAGTAATTCCACGCGTTCCACCTTGATTTAACCACGAATCTTTCACGGCAGTGTACAACAGCCCTGCCCATGCGTCTCGCTCGTGACATTACCTCTGCGAGCCGCCTTCAGGAATCCCCGAACTGGAGTTTAAATATTTGCAAATTGTTAATTTTACAGTAATGCGTCCTGTAGACTGATTGAATTATCAGGCGAATTCGGGCATAAAGCCGAAAAGTCATCATAAAGGCGCCATTGCGTCACCGGTCGCCTGAGGAGTTACCGTGCATTATCAACCGCAAAAAAATCTGCTGCAAAACCGGATTATTCTTGTCACCGGTGCCAGCGACGGGATTGGTCGCGAGGCGGCCCTGACATACGCCGAATACGGCGCGAACGTCATTCTGATTGGGCGCAACGAAGAAAAACTGAAAAGCGTCGCTCAGGAGATTGAGTCGGTATCTGGTACGCCAGCTCCGTGGTATACCCTCGATTTACTGACCTGCACGCCCGCAGTGTGCCAGGAATTAGCCCAGCGCATTAGCGCTCACTATCCGAGACTCGACGGCGTACTTCATAACGCCGGCTTGTTAGGTGAAGTGCGTCCGATGGATGAACAGGATCCTGATATCTGGCAGCAGGTGATGCAGGTCAACGTTAACGGCACGTTTTTCCTCACACAGGCATTGCTTCCTTTATTACTCAAGTCCGAGTCAGGGTCCCTGGTCTTCACCTCTTCCAGCGTTGGCCGCGAGGGACGCGCAAACTGGGGAGCCTATGCCGTATCCAAATTCGCGACCGAAGGCATGATGCAGGTACTGGCGGAGGAGTATCAAAGCCGCCATCTGCGCGTAAACTGCATTAACCCTGGCGGTACGCGCACCAAAATGCGCGCCAGCGCGTTCCCGAGCGAAGATCCGCAGAAGCTGAAAACCCCGGCAGACATTATGCCGCTCTATCTCTGGCTGATGGGCGACGACAGCCGCCGCAAAACCGGGATGACCTTCGACGCCCAGCCGGGCCGTAAACCAGGAATTTCGCAATGAGTGAAGAACGTCATCAGCAGCGCCAGCAGCGTCTGAAAGAACAGGTCGATGCGCGCGTCGCGGCAGCACAGGACGAGCGAGGGATCGTCATCGTCTTTACCGGCAACGGCAAAGGCAAAACCACCGCCGCGTTTGGCACCGCTACCCGCGCCGTCGGCCACGGGCAGAAGGTCGGCGTTATCCAGTTTATTAAAGGTGAGTGGCCTAACGGCGAGCGTAATCTGCTTGAGCCCCACGGGGTTGAGTTTCAGGTGATGGCGACCGGATTTACGTGGGACACCCAGAACCGCGAAACCGATACCGCAGCCTGTCTGGCCGTCTGGGAGCACGCTAAAAGAATGCTGGCCGATCCGTCACTCAATATGGTTCTGCTGGATGAGATCACCTATATGGTCGCCTACGACTATTTGCCGCTGGAAGACGTGCTTAATGCACTGAAAGACCGTCCCGCCCATCAGACGGTCATCATCACGGGCCGCGGGTGTCATCGGGATATTCTGGAGCTGGCAGATACCGTCAGCGAGCTGCGTCCGGTTAAACATGCGTTTGATGCGGGCATCAAAGCGCAAATTGGGATTGATTACTAAAGAAAAAAGCCCGGAGTCTTCACCGGGCTTTTACGTTAACCGTTGTTATTACGGCTGCCGGAGCGGCGGCTGCTGCTCACCTGGCTGTGGCGCTTCACGGCGCGACGGATCTGATTCGCCTTCATACGACGACGATCTTTTTCCACCGCCACTTTAGAGGTGGTTTCCGGCGTCAGGCCGACCAGCTCGCGCAGGTAGTTGGTTTGGGTCAGATCCAGTTCGGTATACCCCCCGCGCGGCAGGCCTTTCGGCAGCAGGATGTCGCCGTAACGGACGCGGATCAGGCGGTTAACCTGCACGCCTACCGCTTCCCAGAGACGACGCACTTCGCGGTTGCGGCCTTCGGTCAGGGTCACGTTGTACCACTGGTTAATGCCTTCCCCACCGGTAAACTTGATGGTTTTGAACGCCGCAGGACCGTCTTCCAGCTGAACGCCACGCGAGAGATCGCGCAGTTTATTCTCATCAACCTGGCCGAACACGCGCACCGCGTATTCACGTTCCACTTCACGGCTTGGATGCATCAGACGGTTTGCAAGTTCACCATCGGTGGTAAACAGCAGCAGACCGCAGGTATTCACGTCCAGACGACCAACGGCAATCCAGCGAGCGCCACGCAGTTTAGGCAGACGGTCAAACACCGTCGGGCGACCTTCCGGGTCATTGCGGGTACACAGCTCGCCTTCCGGCTTGTAGTAAGCCAGCACGCGGCAGATTTGTTCAGCGGACTCTTTCACGGAGATAAGATGACCGTCGATACGGATCTTCAGCCCCGGTACGATTTCTACGCGGTCACCCAGCGTGGCGATTTTACCGTCCACACTCACGCGGCCCGCTTCAATAATGGCTTCGATTTCACGGCGTGAACCGTGGCCGGCACGCGCCAGCACTTTCTGTAACTTCTCGCTCATTGAGCTTCCTCAGGTGTCGCCTTCACAGGCGTCGAATCAGGTCAAAAGAGGGCTGAGCCCTGCTTTGATGGCCGCGTAGTATATCTGCTTATACCATTACAAGAAAGGCTTTACGTCACCCACGCCTTCTCGAATCACTTCCGGCGCATCTTCGGTTAAGTCGACCACGGTAGTGGGCTGCTGGCCGAGATAGCCGCCGTGAATAATTAGCTCGACCACCTTTTCCAGACGATCTTTGATCTCTTCCGGATCGGACTCGGTAAACTCGCTGCCGGGCAGCATCAGCGAGGTAGACAGCATCGGTTCGCCGAGGGTTTCCAGCAGCGCCTGCGCTATCGGGTTCGACGGCACGCGCATACCGATAGTCTTACGCTTTTCCTGCAGCAGGCGGCGCGGCACCTCTTTCGTCCCTTTCAGGATGAAGGTGTAGTTGCCCGGCGTATTGTTCTTGATCAGGCGAAACGCCACGTTATCGACGTAAGCATAGGTCGACAGCTCAGAAAGATCGCGGCACATCAGGGTAAAGTTATGGCCGTCCGGCAGCTGGCGAATACGGCAAATACGCTCCATTGCCCCTTTGTCTTCAATTTTGCAGCCCAGCGCGTATCCTGAATCGGTCGGGTAGACAATCACGCCGCCTTTGCGGACGATCTCCACCGCCTGGTTAATCAAACGTGGCTGCGGGTTATCCGGATGGATATAGAAAAACTGACTCATACTTCCCTCTCTTCAATTTGCTGCGGCTGTTCCCAGAGCTGCCAGACCGGCTCAACGCCAGCGGGCAGCCAGAGCTTGCGCCCTAGTTCAATCCACGCGCAGGGCTGATGGAAATCAGAGCCCTGTGACCCAAGCAGGCCGAACTGGCGGGCATAGGTCGCGAGCTGGGCGCGCTCGTTGGGCGCCTGCTGACACTGGGCGACTTCCATCGCCTCGCCACCGCATTCGGCAAAGTGTGCCAGCAGCCTTTTCAGCCATTTAGCAGAAAGATTATACCGGCCCGGATGGGCCAGCACGGCCTTACCGCCAGAATGATGAATCACATCAATAGCTTGTTTTATTGTACACCACTGTGGCGGAACGTATCCGGTTTTCCCGCGCGCCAGATATTTTTTAAAGACATCCGCCATCGTCGTGGCTTTACCCGCCTCTACCAGAAAACGGGCGAAATGACCGCGCGTGACCGCCCCGCCGTTCGCCAGCTTTTGGGCACCTTCCAGCGCGCCCGGAATATGCGCCTTTTCCAGACGCTCGCCGATCATCTCTGCGCGCTGGTTGCGGCGCGTTTTTTGTTCTTGCAAAAAGGCAGTAAGTGCCGGATGGTCTATATCGATGTTCAGGCCAACGATATGAATCTCATGGTTTTCCCAGACCGTCGAGATTTCGACGCCGGACACCAGATTGAGCGCCAGCCCGCTGCGGGCGATCTCGGCGCGCGCCGCCGGTATTGCATCCGTCGTATCGTGATCGGTTATCGCCAGCGTACCGACGCGCATTTCAACGGCACGATGAACCAGGGCTTCGGGTGTCAGCAGGCCATCAGAGGCCTGAGTATGGCTGTGTAAATCATAAATAATAGCGTAGGTGGTATCGCTCAAAGCACTTCCCATAACAGGTTGGAGACATCCGAAACCATCATGATACCGACTTATATCGAAATTCTGAAATCAAGGGTTGACAATACGCCATTGAACTAGTTAACTAGTACGCAAGTTCACACGAGAAAGGTATCTGAAAATGACAGCGCATTTCACTCTGCACGGTTGGTGGCGTACTTCCTGATCTTCGGGCAGTGTCACGCGTCTGCGAAATGCAAACAGATACCCAGCCCGCTTCCAAGCGGGCTTTTTTTTGAACAGAAAATGAGAACAATATAATGCAAACAGCCAAACCTCATCTCGAACTGCTGACCTGCGAGGCGGCCTACCGCCACAACCCGACCGCGCTGTTTCATCAGGTGTGCGGGGCACGCCCGGCAACGCTGCTGCTGGAATCTGCGGACATCGACAGCAAGGACGATCTCAAGAGCCTGCTGCTGGTCGACAGCGCGTTGCGCATTACCGCTCTAGGTGACACTGTCACAATTAAGGCTTTGTCAGACAATGGCGCATCGCTGCTGCCGCTGCTGGATGCCGCCCTGCCGTCAGGCATTGAAAACGAACGTCATCCAGAAATGCGCATTCTGCATTTCCCGCCGGTTAGCCAGTTGCTGGATGAAGACGCGCGCCTGTGCTCCCTTTCCGTCTTTGATGCCTTCCGCCTGCTGCAGAACCTGGTCACCGTTCCACACGATGAGCGTGAAGCGATGTTCTTTGGCGGGCTGTTTGCCTACGATCTGGTCGCTGGCTTTGAAGATTTACCGGAAACCGAGCAGGGCAATCGCTGCCCGGACTATTGTTTCTATCTGGCCGAAACCCTGCTGGTGATCGACCATCAGAAACAATACACCCGCATTCAGGCCAGCCTGTTCACGCCTTCGACCGCTGAGAAAAACCGTCTTGAGCATCGCATCGCGCAGCTTCAGCAGCAGATGACGGAAGCGCCTCCTGCGCTTCCGGTGCAGCGAGTGGAAAAAATGACCTGCGATGTGAACCAGACCGACGATCAGTACGGCGCCGTGGTTCGCCAGATGCAAAAAGCGATTCGCGCCGGCGAAATTTTCCAGGTTGTACCGTCCCGTCGCTTCTCGCTGCCCTGCCCGTCGCCGCTGGCGGCCTACGACGTGCTGAAGAAAAGCAATCCAAGCCCGTACATGTTTTTCATGCAGGACAACGACTTCACGCTGTTCGGCGCCTCGCCGGAAAGCTCGCTGAAGTACGACGCCACCAGCCGCCAGATTGAAATTTACCCGATCGCCGGAACCCGTCCGCGCGGACGACGCGCCGACGGCTCCCTGGATCGCGATCTCGACAGCCGCATCGAACTGGAAATGCGTACCGACCATAAAGAGCTCTCCGAGCACCTGATGCTGGTTGACCTGGCGCGTAACGACCTGGCACGCATTTGCACCCCGGGCAGCCGCTACGTGGCGGACCTGACCAAAGTTGACCGTTATTCGTTCGTGATGCACCTGGTTTCCCGCGTGGTCGGTGAGCTGCGTCAGGACCTCGACGTGCTGCACGCCTACCGCGCCTGCATGAATATGGGCACCCTGAGCGGCGCGCCGAAAGTGCGCGCCATGCAGCTGATTGCCGCCGCCGAAGGGCGTCGTCGCGGCAGCTACGGCGGCGCGGTGGGTTACTTCACCGCCCACGGCGACCTCGATACCTGCATTGTGATCCGCTCCGCCTATGTAGAAGACGGCATTGCCACCGTCCAGGCGGGAGCCGGGATTGTTCTTGATTCCGTTCCGCAGTCTGAAGCTGACGAAACGCGCAGTAAAGCCCGAGCGGTCCTTCGCGCCATTGCTACCGCACACCATGCACAGGAGATTTTCTGATGGCTGACATTCTGCTGCTCGATAATATCGATTCCTTTACCTACAACCTGGCAGATCAGCTGCGTGCGAATGGCCATAACGTCGTTATCTATCGCAACCACGTGCCGGCCCAGACTTTGATTGACCGTCTGGCAACCATGCAAAACCCGGTGCTGATGCTCTCTCCTGGGCCTGGCGCACCGAGCGAAGCGGGCTGTATGCCGGAGCTGCTGACCCGTATGCGCGGCAAGCTGCCGATTATCGGTATCTGCCTCGGCCATCAGGCGATTGTTGAAGCCTACGGCGGCTACGTTGGCCAGGCGGGAGAGATCCTGCACGGTAAAGCGTCCAGCATTGAACATGACGGCCAGGCAATGTTTGCCGGGCTGCCGAATCCGCTCCCGGTCGCGCGCTACCACTCGCTGGTCGGCAGCAACATTCCCGCCGGGCTGACGATCAACGCCTCGTTTGAAGGGATGGTGATGGCGGTGCGTCACGACGCGGATCGCGTCTGCGGGATGCAGTTCCATCCGGAATCCATCCTGACCTCTCACGGTGCTCGCCTGCTGGAACAGACGCTCGACTGGGCGTTACAGAAGCTGGAGCAGACCAACACCCTGCAGCCGACTCTGGAAAAACTGTACCAGGCGCAGACCCTGAGCCAGCAGGAGAGCCACCAGCTCTTCTCCGCCGTGGTTCGCGGCGAGCTGAAGCCTGAGCAGCTGGCGGCCGCGCTGGTGAGCATGAAGGTCCGCGGCGAAAGCCCGCAGGAGATCGCCGGTGCCGCTACGGCCCTGCTGGAAAATGCCGCCCCGTTCCCGCGCCCGGACTATCAGTTTGCCGATATCGTCGGTACCGGCGGTGACGGCAGCAACAGTATCAATATTTCAACCGCCAGCGCCTTCGTAGCGGCGGCGTGTGGTTTAAAGGTCGCGAAGCACGGTAACCGCAGCGTGTCCAGCCGGTCAGGCTCGTCCGATCTGCTCGCCGCATTCGGCATTAATCTCGATATGAACGCCGAACGTTCCCGTGAAGCGCTGGATGACCTGGGCGTCTGCTTCCTGTTTGCGCCGAAGTATCACACCGGTTTCCGCCACGCGATGCCGGTTCGTCAGCAGCTTAAAACCCGCACGCTGTTTAACGTGCTCGGCCCGCTGATCAACCCGGCGCACCCGCCGCTGGCGCTGATCGGTGTCTACAGCCCGGAGCTGGTCCTGCCGATTGCCGAGACGCTGCGCGTGCTGGGTTACCAGCGTGCCGCCGTGGTGCACAGCGGCGGAATGGACGAAGTGTCACTGCATGCGCCGACGCTGGTGGCCGAACTGCGCGACGGTGAAATCCTGAGCTACCAGCTCGAAGCCGATGACTTTGGTTTAACTCCGTATCACCAGGAAGCGCTGGCAGGCGGTACCCCGGAAGAAAACCGTGACATTCTGACGCGCTTATTACAAGGTAAGGGAGAGGTCGCTCATGAGGCCGCCGTTGCCGCCAACGTCGCCATGCTGATGCGTTTGCACGGTGAGGAAGACCTGAAGGCCAACGTTCAAAAAGTTCTGGATGTACTGCGCTCCGGTGCAGCTTACGATCGCGTTACCGCACTTGCGGCAAGAGGGTAAAGAATGCAGACCGTTTTAGCGAAAATCGTTGCCGATAAGGCCATCTGGGTGGAAGCCCGCAAGCAACAGCAGCCGCTTGCCAGTTTTCAGAACGACGTCGTCCCGAGCAGCCGTCGTTTCTATGACGCCCTGCAGGGTGCGCGCACCGCGTTTATTCTTGAGTGCAAAAAAGCGTCCCCGTCCAAAGGCGTTATCCGTGACGATTTCGACCCGGCGCGCATTGCCGGTATTTATAAGCATCATGCCTCAGCCATCTCCGTGCTGACGGATGAGAAATATTTTCAGGGCAGCTTCGATTTTCTGCCGATCGTCAGCGGCATCGCGCCGCAGCCGATCCTGTGCAAAGACTTTATTATCGACCCTTATCAGATCTGGCTGGCGCGCTTTTACCAGGCTGACGCCTGCCTGCTGATGCTCTCGGTGCTTGACGACGAGCAGTATCGCCAGCTCTCTGCCGTCGCGCACAGCCTGAAAATGGGCGTACTGACCGAAGTGAGCAACGAAGAGGAGCTGGAGCGCGCGATTGCGCTGGAAGCCAAAGTGGTTGGCATCAACAACCGCGATCTGCGCGATCTGTCAATCGACCTGAACCGCACGCGCCAGCTGGCACCGCGTCTGGGCGCTGGCGTCACGGTGATCAGCGAATCCGGCATTAACAGCTACGCTCAGGTGCGCGAGCTGAGCCACTTCGCCAACGGTTTCCTGATTGGCTCCGCCATGATGGAACATGACGATCTCAATGCGGCAGTACGCCGCGTGCTGCTGGGTGAAAACAAAGTCTGCGGCTTAACCCGCGAACAGGACGCCCAGGCCGCATATGAAGCCGGAGCGATTTATGGCGGGCTGATTTTTGTGGATTCGTCTCCTCGCGCGGTGAGCGAAGAGCAGGCTCGTAAGGTCATAGCCGCGGCACCGCTCAGCTATGTTGGCGTGTTCCGCAATACGGATATCGCAGAGGTGGTAGTAAAAGCCGACGCGTTATCCCTGAGCGCGGTGCAGCTGCACGGCGAAGAAGATCAGGCCTATATCGATGCCCTGCGCGCCACGCTGGCGCCGCAGGTACAGATCTGGAAAGCGCAAAGCGTTGGCGATACGTTGCCCCCGCGTAACCTGAACCACGTGGATAAATACGTCCTCGATAACGGCCAGGGCGGAAGCGGCCAGCGTTTTGACTGGTCTCTGCTGAACGGCGAAAAGCTGGACAACGTTCTGCTGGCGGGCGGATTAAGCCCGGACAACTGTGTAGAAGCCGCGAAAACCGGCTGCGCAGGCCTCGATTTCAATTCAGGCGTAGAGTCCCAACCGGGTATCAAAGATGCCAGCAAGCTGGCCTCGGTTTTTAAAACTCTGCGTGCATATTAAGGAAGAGAAGATGACGACATTACTTAACCCGTATTTTG
Source organism: Enterobacter sp. N18-03635 (assembly GCF_004006055.1). Taxonomy (NCBI): domain Bacteria; kingdom Pseudomonadati; phylum Pseudomonadota; class Gammaproteobacteria; order Enterobacterales; family Enterobacteriaceae; genus Enterobacter; species Enterobacter sp. N18-03635. Next base: position 2,579,480 of record NZ_CP034769.1, read on the forward strand.
GTGAGTTCGGCGGGATGTACGTCCCGCAAATCCTGATGCCCGCGCTGCGCCAGCTGGAAGAAGCGTTTGTCAGCGCGCAAAAGGATCCGGCGTTTCAGGCTGAATTTACAGACCTGCTGAAAAATTACGCCGGTCGTCCGACCGCGCTGACCAAATGCCGCAATCTGACGGAAGGCACGAAAACCACGCTGTATCTTAAGCGTGAAGACCTGCTGCACGGCGGCGCGCATAAAACTAACCAGGTGCTGGGCCAGGCGCTGCTCGCCAAGCGCATGGGCAAAACTGAAATCATCGCCGAAACCGGCGCGGGCCAGCACGGCGTGGCCTCGGCGCTCGCCAGCGCCCTGCTCGGCCTGAAATGCCGCATCTATATGGGGGCGAAAGACGTTGAGCGTCAGTCTCCGAACGTCTTCCGTATGCGCCTGATGGGTGCGGAAGTGATCCCGGTGCACAGCGGCTCCGCGACGCTGAAGGATGCCTGTAACGAAGCGCTGCGCGACTGGTCCGGCAGCTATGAAACCGCGCACTATATGCTCGGAACCGCGGCGGGCCCGCACCCGTTCCCGACCATCGTGCGCGAATTCCAGCGCATGATCGGGGAAGAGACCAAAGCGCAGATCCTTGAAAAAGAGGGTCGCCTGCCGGATGCGGTGATCGCCTGCGTCGGCGGCGGGTCAAACGCCATCGGCATGTTCGCAGACTTTATTGACGACACCAGCGTCGGCTTGATTGGCGTCGAGCCTGCCGGTCACGGCATTGAATCAGGTGAACACGGCGCGCCGCTGAAGCATGGCCGCGTGGGGATCTACTTCGGCATGAAATCCCCGATGATGCAGACCGATGAGGGCCAGATTGAAGAGTCTTACTCTATCTCTGCCGGCCTCGACTTCCCTTCCGTCGGGCCGCAGCACGCCTATCTGAACAGTACGGGTCGCGCGGACTATGTCTCCATTACCGATGACGAAGCGCTGGAAGCGTTCAAAACGCTGTGCCGCAGCGAAGGGATCATCCCGGCGCTGGAGTCTTCACACGCTCTGGCCCATGCGCTGAAAATGATGAAAGACAATCCGGAAAAAGAGCAGCTGCTGGTGGTAAACCTTTCCGGACGCGGTGACAAAGATATCTTCACCGTTCACGATATTCTGAAAGCACGAGGGGAAATCTGATGGAACGCTACGATAACGTATTTGCAGAACTGAAATCCCGCCAGGAAGGCGCGTTCGTTCCCTTCGTCACCCTGGGCGACCCGGGCCCGGAACAGTCGCTGAAGATTATCGACACCCTGATTGAGGCCGGTGCCGACGCGCTGGAGCTGGGGATCCCGTTCTCTGACCCGCTGGCGGATGGCCCAACCATTCAGAATGCGACGCTGCGCGCGTTTGCCTCGGGCGTCACGCCAACCCAGTGCTTTGAGATGCTGGCGGCAATTCGCCAGAAGCATCCGACCATTCCCATTGGCCTGCTGATGTACGCCAACCTGGTGTTCAACCGCGGTATCGATGAGTTTTACGCCGAGTGCGCACGCGTAGGCGTCGACTCCGTTCTGGTCGCCGACGTGCCGGTCGAGGAGTCCGCGCCGTTCCGCCAGGCTGCGATGCGTCACAACGTCGCCCCGATTTTCATCTGCCCGCCGAACGCGGATGACACACTGCTGCGCCAGATAGCCTCTTACGGGCGCGGTTACACCTACCTGCTCTCCCGCGCAGGCGTGACCGGTGCCGAGAATAAAGCCGCCCTGCCGCTGCATCATCTTGTGGAAAAGCTGGCCGAGTACCATGCCGCGCCGCCGCTGCAGGGGTTCGGGATCTCTTCTCCGGATCAGGTCACAGCGGCGATTGACGCGAAGGCTGCGGGTGCCATCTCTGGCTCTGCAATTGTGAAGATCATCGAGAAGAACGTGGACAAACCCGAGCAGATGCTGGCCGAGCTGAAAGCGTTTGTGACGGCAATGAAGGCGGCGACGCGTAAAGCCTGACCCCTCCACCGTCTGGCACCCCTGCCAGACGGTTACCCTTTCTTCCCCGCCTTCAACAAAGTATTACGTCAAAATTGATCCTTTCGATATTTTCGGTGTGAATGGCTTTTCAAACTGTTATGTAAGCGTATGATCTGGACTCTTTTTTATCTTTAATCCTTCTGAGTTCAGAGGCTTATTCATGTCATGGCAATCCTTCAAACAGGCTTACCTGGTTAAGTTCTGGTCACCCGTTCCGGCTGTTATCGCGGCTGGCATTCTCTCTACCTACTATTTCGGCATTACCGGCACCTTCTGGGCCGTGACCGGCGAGTTCACCCGCTGGGGTGGTCAATTGCTGCAGCTCGCTGGCGTGCATACCGAAGAGTGGGGTTACTTTAAACTCATCCATCTGGACGGCACGCCGCTTACCCGCATCGACGGGATGATGATCATCGGCATGTTCGGCGGCTGCTTCGCGGCGGCGCTGTGGGCAAACAACGTTAAGTTGCGTATGCCCAAAAGCCGGATCCGCATTCTTCAGGCAGTTGTCGGCGGTATCATTGCCGGGTTTGGCGCCCGTCTGGCGATGGGCTGTAATCTGGCCGCTTTCTTTACGGGGATTCCTCAGTTTTCGCTTCACGCTTGGTTCTTTGCCGTCGCCACGGCCATCGGCTCTTACTTTGGCGCAAAATTTACCCTGCTGCCGCTGTTTCGCATTCCAGTGAAAATGACCAAAGTCAGCGCAGCGTCTCCGTTAACCCAGAAGCCCTCTCATGCACGCCGCCGTTTCCGTCTCGGAATGCTGGTCTTTTTCGCTATGGTGGCATGGGCGCTGTGTACAGCTCTGAACCAGCCCAAACTCGGTCTGGCGATGCTGTTCGGCGTGGGTTTTGGTCTGCTCATTGAACGCGCGCAGATCTGCTTCACCTCCGCGTTTCGCGATATGTGGATCACCGGCCGCACGATGATGGCGAAGGCGATTATCGCCGGGATGGCGGTCAGCGCCATCGGCATCTTCAGCTATGTTCAACTGGGCGTCGAACCGAAAATCATGTGGGCCGGTCCTAACGCGGTCATTGGCGGCCTGCTGTTCGGCTTCGGGATCGTGCTGGCCGGCGGGTGTGAAACCGGCTGGATGTACCGTGCCGTCGAAGGTCAGGTGCACTACTGGTGGGTGGGTCTTGGAAATGTGATTGGCTCGACGATCCTGGCGTACTTCTGGGACGATTTGTCCCCGGCGCTTGCCACAAGTTGGGACAAGGTCAACCTGCTGAGCACCTTCGGGCCTCTCGGCGGCCTGCTGGTCACCTACGCCCTGCTGTTGGTGGCTTTTTTACTGGTCGTCGCACAGGAGAAACGTTTCTTCCGCCGTGCGGGCGTTAAAACAGAAACGCAGGAGAATGCAGCATGAAAGAAATCGTGCCTGATTATCGTCTGGATATGGTTGGCGAGCCCTGTCCATATCCGGCGGTGGCTACGCTTGAAGCGCTACCGCAGCTAAAGAAAGGGGAAATTCTGGAGGTGGTGAGCGACTGCCCGCAGTCCATCAACAACATACCGCTGGATGCAAAAAACCACGGTTATACGGTGCTGGATATCCAGCAGGATGGCCCAACCATTCGCTATCTGATTCAAAAATGATCCCTAAGGGCCTCGCCAGGGGCCTTTATCGTATTGAATTATAAGACATCTTGATCCACGGCAAAAACGCGATTTTTGACTTAAGTAAAATCTCATTTCCCTTTTGAAGGAGGTTTTCGCGATTTGATGTATTTACGAGCTTTACTGGTTTTCGCCTTATTGATTCCCTTCCATGCGCTGTCCCTGAATTTCTCTTCCACCTTCCTGCGCCTTGATTGTCCGCAAAGAGGACTTGTCGAGGTTATTCTGCACGTCTATGACCATACCCAGGAACGGTGGCGCGGCCATTTTGAAACCGGCGCGGGACATAAACGTGCGGGTGATACCGAAATTATCCCGTTTGCCAACGGCGATATTCTCTTCCATTCCCTGTCCAGCGACGCTTTCAGCTATTTATATGATGGGGAAACGATCCTGAGGCACTGCGTAAAGCTTGATGAGCGGCCGGTTTATCCGTCGTTTTGAAGTGAGCAAAGCAAACTGGCCACCCTGTGGCCAGTTTGACGGGGGATCAGAAACGATAACCCGCAGAGAACATAAACACCCACGGATCCAGTCGCGTGTTGATGCTTTGCTGCTGACCGCCCGCCTTGAAGCGTACGTCCGTATCAATATCCATATACCAGACGGAGGCGTTAATTAACCAGTCGCGGTTAATCAGGTAATCCAGACCGACCTGCCCCGCCATGCCCCACGAATCTTTCAGGCTAAGGTCAGTCAGACCGGCCTCTTTACCGGTATCGTTAAACTTCTCGTCAAAGAAGGTGGTGTAGTTCACACCAGCGCCAATATAAGGGCGCACCTTGCTGCTTGAGTCGCCAAAGTACCATTGCGCCATCAGCGTTGGCGGTAAATGGTGAACCGTTGCAATATCACCGGTTGCGCCCAGACCCACGCGATGACGGAATGGGGTTGCCGCCAGAAGCTCAACCCCCACGTTATCCGTCGCCATCCAGGTAAAGGTTAAACCGAGCTGGGTGTTATTACTGACGTTAAAACCGCCCATACCCAGCACGTTATCCGATCCTTCAGTTGGGCGAACCGTAGCCGAACCGGCACGAATAAAGAATTCGCCTGCTTCATGCGCGTACGCGCCGCCAGAGAGACTGCTTAATACAAGGGCTGCCACCGCTAATTTTTTCATATCCGCTCCATCGTTGTGGTTTTAATCGCGGATGAGAATATACTCACAAAAGGGTAATAAGTGATCTGCCACAGATCACATTAAAACCAGTAACTTAACATTCATTGATCTGGGTTAATTTTTTGTGGCGCGTTCAAAAGCGATAAGTTGTTTACATGTCAATTTTTGGCATTTCACGGTTACAAAATTTTCCCTTTTCCCCCTCTTGCTCTTCCTTTGGCGGCTGGATAATTTATCGCTCTCCCAAATTGATTTGATGCGTTCTTCTTTTGCAGGTGTGCCATGAGTGATATTAACCCGTGCATGACGTGCGGAGCCTGTTGTGCGTATTTTCGAGTCTCTTTCTACTGGGCCGAAGCCAGCGATGGCGGCGGTACCGTTCCGGTTCATCTTACTGAGCCGTTAACCCCCTTTTTGCGCTGCATGAGCGGCACGAACCAAAAGCAGGCTCGCTGTGTGGCGCTACAGGGTGAGCCCGGGGTCTCTACCCGGTGTTCCATCTATGAGGATCGGCCCAGCCCGTGTCGGGAATTTGCCATGTCGGGGGAAGATGGCCAGGTCAACGAAGCCTGCAATCGCGCACGCGCACGCGTGGGATTACCGCCGCTTTACAAAGATATGCTTTTCCATACAAGCCTTGATGCTGCCACAGCAGGTGCATCCGGTGTACAATTGCCGGCTAATTAACACCTGCAATACTCAAGGAGAGTGCATGTCTATCACGGCGAAGTCTGTCTACCGTGACACGGGAAACTTTTTCCGCAATCAGTTCATAACCTTTTTACTGATCGCGTTGCTTTGCGCCTTTATCACGGTGGTGCTGGGTCATGCGTTTTCACCGAGTGAAGAACAGATTGCCAGCCTGAGCCAGGGCGACCATCTTGCCGGTAGCGTGGGGTTGTTTGAGCTGGTGCAAAACATGACGCCGGAACAGCAGCAAATCCTGCTGCGCGCCTCTGCCGCGTCCACCTTCTCGGGCCTGATTGGTAATGCAGTTCTGGCGGGCGGCGTTTTGCTGATGATTCAGCTTGTATCGGCGGGTCACCGGGTCAGCGCCTTACGGGCGATTGGTGCCAGCGCGCCGGTCTTACCTAAGCTGTTTATCCTGATCTTTTTGACCACCCTGCTGGTGCAGATGGGGATAATGCTGGTCGTGGTGCCGGGCGTACTGCTGGCTATCGTGCTCTCGTTTGCGCCTGTGATGGTCGTGCAGGATAAGATGGGTATTTTTACCGCGATGCGCAGCAGCATCCGACTGGCATGGGCTAATATGCGTCTGGTGGCGCCTGCCGTGATCGGCTGGCTGCTCGCCAAAACGCTCCTGCTGTTGTTTGCGCCGAATTTTGCGGTATTAACGCCGAACGTTGGCGCGGTAGTGGCGAATACGCTGAGCAATCTGATTTCAGCGGTGCTGCTGGTCTATCTGTTCCGCCTGTATATGTTAATTCGTCAGTAATCCTGAGGCGGGTGGCATCGCTGCCTCCCGCCCCGCTCAGAAGATGGAATCACAGAATGAAGCAGTTTCTTGATTTTTTACCGCTCGTGGTCTTTTTTGCTTTTTATAAGCTGTACGATATTTATGCCGCGACCACTGCGCTGATCGTTGCAACGGCTGTGGTCCTGATCTATAGCTGGGTTCGCTACCGTAAAGTCGAAAAAATGGCGCTGGTCACCTTCGTCTTGGTCGCCGTATTCGGCGGACTGACTCTGTTCTTCCATAACGATGAATTTATCAAGTGGAAAGTGACCGTGATTTACGCCCTGTTTGCGGGCGCATTATTAATCAGCCAGTGGGTGATGAAAAAACCGCTGATCCAACGCATGCTGGGCAAAGAGCTGACGCTGCCTCAGGAAGTCTGGTCCCGTCTGAATATCGCGTGGGCGGTCTTCTTTATTCTCTGCGGTCTCGCTAACATCTATATTGCTTTCTGGCTGCCGCAGAATATTTGGGTCAACTTTAAGGTCTTCGGCCTGACCGCACTGACCCTTATCTTCACGCTGTTAAGCGGCGTATACATTTATCGGCACATGCCGCAGGACGACAAGCACTGATTAATGACTGACCAGAACGTCAGAGACAGGCGTTCTGGTCTATTCTCTCCGCTGTAAAATCATAGTAGCATCCCGCCTGAAGTCTTCCGTTACGAGTTAAAACAATGACAACAACTAACGCCCCGCAGGGCGAACTGGTTTTACGCACACTGGCAATGCCCGCTGACACCAATGCCAATGGCGATATTTTTGGCGGCTGGCTGATGTCGCAGATGGATATGGGCGGCGCAATTCTGGCAAAAGAGATCGCCCACGGGCGCGTGGTGACTGTGCGAGTGGACGGCATGACCTTCCTGCGCCCGGTTGCGGTAGGTGATGTGGTTTGCTGCTATGCGCGCTGCGTCAAACGCGGCAATACCTCTATTTCAATTAACATCGAAGTGTGGGTTAAGAAAGTCTCTTCTGAGCCGATTGGGCAGCGTTATAAGGCCACTGAGGCCCTGTTTATTTATGTCGCCGTGGACAGCGAGGGTAAACCTCGTCAACTTCCGCAGGCCTGATCGACGAGTAAAAAAAAGCCTCCTTTCGGAGGCTTTTTTTATTCCATCTGCGCCCCGCCGTTCAGGCGGAAAACGATATTCACAATCAATCCGCTGCCCGGCTTGCCTGGCTCATAACGCCATCTGCGCATTGCAGATTTCACTTCGCGCTCAAACATATTGGAAGGCTGAGCGGACAAGATTTCCACGTTATCCACTCGGCCATCCGCAGTCACGTCAAATTTCACCCTTACGCGGCCTTCAATACGCAAAGCCTGAGCTCGAGCCGGATACTGAGGCTGGTTGCGACTCAGCGCGCGAGGACCCGCAGGGGCACTGATTGTCGGCTTAGGCGCGGTTGCGGTGTTATTCATCACCGGACGCGAAGGCGCTGCATTTTCAACCGGCTGGGTCGCACGCGGTTCAACCGGACGTTCCTCACGTTTCGGACGCTCCTCGACCTTCTTCAACGGCTTTGGCTTCGGCTTAGGTTTTGGCTTCGGTTCAGGCTTGTGGATCACCACCGGCGCTTCCTTCGGTGGCTCCGGAACGGGCTCGGGTTCTGGCTCAGGTTCAGCCACCGGCTGTGGTGGTGGAGGGGCAACCTGCGGCGGTTCAAGATCCGTTGGCGAGACCATCGTTACCGAAATCGGCTGCGCGGGCGCGGGCATTTCAATAACCTGATGAACCGAGGTATACAGCAAACCCGCCACAACGGCACCGTGAATCACGACGGAAAGCAGCGTCGACCAGGGAAAGCGGCGAGGTAAATCAAGGGTCATCGAAGTCATATTCATCAACGTTAAAAAACCGAACCATGATTTTAAATGCAAATAGCAATCATATTCAATAAGACACTTTGTTCTGGGGCAACTTTAGCGCCTGAGAGGCCAAAAAAGGCGCAGTCAGATCAGGGTATTAACATTGTTTTTATTTTACATTGCAGTCGTTTGCCCTTTCACATAACGTAACTGACACTTTTACCGGTTAAGGAGCTTCGCCGTGTTTTACGTAATTTACTCTGAAGATGTTGCTGATTCGCTCGAAAAACGCCAGTCTGTGCGCCCTGCGCATCTGGCACGTTTGCAGCTGCTCCAGGATGAAGGCCGATTACTGACCGCTGGCCCCATGCCCGCAGTCGACAGCAACGATCCGGGTGCTGCCGGTTTTGCCGGCTCCACGGTTATTGCTGAATTTGAATCCCAGGAAGCCGCTCAGGCCTGGGCTGACGCAGACCCGTACGTTGCAGCGGGTGTGTATGCAAAAGTGACGGTGAGACCGTATAAGAAAGTGTTTTAAATCAATCGTGTAAATGTAGGGCAGCAAACTAACGTTGCATTGCCCTACTACCTTTTTGAATGAAAAAAGATATAATCCATTCATCTCTTTTACTTAGAAAAGTTTGTTATGGATTATATCTTATTAGTATTATTATTGGCCGTTTGTTTTGCTAATGCTACATTTATCAGAATCAAATCGATTGCGGTGGTTATTGCATTACTGATATTTGCTTTCTGGTTTATATCAAATATGTTTACCGGAAATGGTGTAAATGATGCAGTTTATTATCATCTGAGAAGTAATGTTCACGGGACGTCTATTGATGATATATTGCCTAAAGTTTTTGCAGCCAGCATATTTATTTTGATTTCTATAGCGATAATATTTGCGTCATTCAAATTTCGAAAAAAATTGCCACAGCGCAATGCCACATTCTATAATGTTTTATTTATTTCATCCCTTTTATTTTTCGTTTTTCAATCTAATTGCAGTAAAAAACTTGATTGGTAAAGATAGTTCGACTCTCATCATTGCTTCAAATGAGTCTGTTTTTTGTATCCCTTATGAAACCAGACCATCAGTTAATGAATTATTGCGCGCGAATGCGGCTACTGACCTGGCCCCCAGACAGCAAATAATAGGAACTTATACTAAAAGCGATACTAAGTTCATTTTAGGGAGCCCTGATATCCCATTAGATGTGTTTATAAACAAAACAAATTATAAACTCAACGAGTTATGTACCATTTTCAAAGACTGTAGCTAATTTTTATAATCTGTTGAAAGGCTCCCTCAGGAGCCTTTCAAACCATCAATGCAGCGACGCTAACCTCGCCGCAAATCCGACAAACAGCAGCCCTATTAGCCCGTTCCCCAGCTTTGCCAGCTTCTTTTTTGTTTTCAGATAACGCGTGACAAACGCACCGGAGAAGATCAGGAAGCTCATGTACATAAAGCTTATCAACTCCAGCGTCGTCGCAAGGATCAGGAAAGAAGTGCCGGTACTCTTCGCATTCACGTCAATGAACTGAACGAAGAACGATACGTAGAACAGAATCGCTTTGGGGTTGGTCAGGCTTAACACCAGGGAACGTTTCATGATCATACTGGCAGGTTCGGGGCCGCTCTCATGCGCGTTTTTTTGACGGTTTACCACCGACCAGAGCATTTTGCCCCCCAGCCAGAGCAGATAGAAAGCCCCGAGATAGCGCACGATATTAAACAGTACCGGCGTGGTCTGGATTAATGCCGCGACGCCCGCCCAGGCGAGAAACATCAGCACCGCATCGCCAATAAATACGCCCGTAGCGGCGAGATACCCTTTTTTAACACCGTGACCGATCCCGGTTTTTAGCACGAACAGGGTATTCGGTCCTGGCACCAGAACGATAAAAAACGCGCCAACAACATATGTCCAGAAATTCAGTACGCCAAACTCCGCAAACACTTCTCCCTCCTTTTGCTAAACACAACAGGAACAACGCTGCAAATACGCTATCCCCAAAAAATCAGACGCTATAAAATCAGCGGGCACCAGTTACGGTGCCCTCATGTTTCTCAGATATCCTGGACTGCGAACAGCAACGCATTGCGGTGCCGCGTCAATCCACATTTTCTGATGGCGTGAATACGCATATTGCGGCGGGATTGTGCTTCCAGCCAACGAGCCTTGCGACGACTCACCTGTCGCAACATGCGCCAGCGCCCTACTTCTGTTCTACTGCGCTTCATGTCTACAACTCTTTCTCTAACACTTTTTCTCTAAAAGAAAGGCCATTATAAACCCAACCCGGCAGCAAACCAGCGCTTTTACCTGGCGTTTTTATTTGCCAGATGAATCCTGATGCGTACACTCATAACAATACGCTTTCAAAAGGATTTTTTTACCTATGACAACCTTCTACACCGTGGTGAGTTGGCTGGTCATTCTGGGATACTGGCTGTTAATCGCGGGTGTGACGTTACGCATCCTGATGAAGCGCAGAGCCGTACCCTCTGCCATGGCCTGGCTTCTGATCATTTACATCCTCCCGCTGGTGGGAATTATTGCCTATCTCTCTTTTGGTGAGCTTCATCTGGGTAAACGCCGTGCCGAGCGCGCCCGTGCCATGTGGCCCTCCACCGCGAAGTGGCTGAACGATCTTAAAGCCTGCAAACATATTTTTGCCGAGGAGAACAGCAGCGTCGCCTCCTCACTGTTTAAGCTGTGCGAGCGCCGCCAGGGGATTGGCGGCGTTAAGGGCAATCAACTGCAGCTGCTGACCTCGTCTGACGACGTCATGCAGGCGTTAATCCGCGATATTCAGCTGGCTCGTCATAATATCGAGATGGTTTTTTATATCTGGCAGCCCGGCGGGATGGCTGACCAGGTCGCTGAGTCGCTGATGGCCGCCGCGCGGCGCGGCATTCATTGCCGCCTGATGCTTGACTCCGCGGGTAGCGTGGCATTTTTCCGCAGCCCCTGGGCAGGCATGATGCGTAATGCCGGGATCGAAGTGGTTGAAGCGCTTAAGGTCAATCTCCTTCGCGTGTTTCTGCGCCGGATGGATCTCCGCCAGCATCGCAAAATGATCATGATCGATAACTATATTGCCTACACCGGCAGCATGAACATGGTCGACCCGCGCTTCTTCAAGCAGGACTCAGGTGTAGGTCAATGGGTTGATTTGATGGCGCGAATGGAGGGGCCGATTGCCACCTCGATGGGCATCGTTTATTCCTGCGACTGGGAGATTGAAACCGGCAAGCGTATCCTGCCGCCGCCGCCGGACGGCAATATTATGCCGTTTGAGGAGGCCAGCGGTCATACCATTCATACCATTGCTTCCGGGCCGGGCTTCCCGGAGGACTTGATCCATCAGGCGCTGCTGACGGCAACCTACTCGGCGCGTGAATATCTGATCATGACGACGCCCTACTTTGTCCCCAGCGACGACCTCCTGCACGCCATCTGTACAGCCGCGCAGCGCGGTGTCGATGTGAGCATCATTTTGCCGCGCAAAAATGACTCTCTACTGGTGGGCTGGGCCAGCCGGGCATTCTTCAGCGAACTGCTGGCCGCCGGGGTGAAAATTTACCAGTTTGAAGGCGGATTGCTCCACACCAAGAGCGTGCTCGTCGACGGTGAGCTGAGCCTGGTGGGCACGGTCAACCTGGATATGCGCAGCCTGTGGCTCAACTTTGAAATCACGCTGGTCATTGATGATGCCGGCTTTGGCGGCGATCTCGCGGCGGTGCAGGATGATTATATCTCCCGCTCGCGTCTGCTGGATGCCAGACTGTGGGTAAAACGTCCGCTGTGGCAGAGAATTGCCGAACGACTGTTTTACTTCTTTAGTCCGTTGCTGTAAAACGTGCCCAACGATGTTAAACAGGTAGTCATCATGGAAATGGATCTGAACAATCGCCTGACCGAAGACGAAACGCTCGAGCAGGCCTATGACATTTTTCTCGAACTGGCGGTTGATAACCTCGATCCCGCAGACGTGATCCTTTTTAATCTGCAGTTCGAAGAGCGCGGCGGTGCCGAGCTGTTTGACCCTTCAGAAGACTGGGCTGAGCATGTGGATTTCGACCTGAACCCTGACTTTTTTGCCGAAGTGGTAATTGGGCTGGCAGATGAAGACGGTGGTGAAATTAACGATATTTTCGCTCGCGTCCTGCTGTGTCGAGAGAAAGACCATAAGCTGTGCCATATACTCTGGCGCGAATAATAAAAAAGGCTGCGATTGCAGCCTTTTTTATTTACTCCGGCAATTTATTGCCACAGCGATGACAAAACCGCGCGTCGTGTTCATGTTCACCCTGCTGGCAATGAGGACACTTGCGCTGCTGCTTGCGGCTCTGAAACGCACTGCTCATGTGTGTGGTAATAAGTCCAGTCGGAATGGCAATCACCGAATAGCCAATCAAAATCAGTACGGACGCCACGATGCGGCCCAGCGGCGTGTGGGGAGTAATATCACCATAACCCACGGTCGTGACGGTCACAATCGCCCAGTAGACGGAGGCATTGAGCGTCGTAAAGCCATATTTGGGCCCTTCTATTAAATACATCAGCGCGCCGAAAACAATCATGACGATGGCAATAAACGAGTAGAACAGAATGAGCTGATGCCGTGCGCTGACGATTGCACTCCAGAACACGCGTAATGAGGGCATAAAACGCAGTAATTTCAGAATACGTAATACGCGAATAACGCGCATCGCTCGCCAGGCAAAGACATAGCTCAGGCTGATTTCCGGCCACAGCCACATGACGTAGAGCGGCAGAATGGTTGCTAAATCAATAAATCCCCAGAAGCTGAAAACATATCGGGCCGGGTTGGGCCAGGCTATTACCCGGAGGAGATATTCAGCGGTAAAAACCAGGGTAATCGCCAGCTCAAGCCAGACAAAGATGTGCCATTCGTCAAACGTCAGGTGATATTGCGTCCCGGCACCCGATTCAATAAAGATGACGACCACGCTGAGAAGCGCAAATAAACCGCAAAGACCTTCGAAGCGACGTCCGGATACCGTTTCAGGATCGAATAAAAAATGATAAAGCCGCCGACGGGCTGACGTTAATAAACGCGACACAGTAACCTCGCAAAAAATAAGGGCTGACATCATGTCAGCCCTTGCGATTATAACGGGTCTACTTTCAGGCAGGAAACCGCATGTCGGAAACTGCCTTCCAGAACTGGACGCGTTTTCGCACATTCCGGCCCGGCCATTGGGCAGCGCGTGCGGAAGACGCAGCCCGACGGTGGGTTAATCGGTGAGGGCAATTCACCTTCCAGCAGCTGGATGGTCTTATTCTTTTCCAGATCCGGATCGGGGATTGGCACAGCGGACATCAGCGCTTTGGTGTAAGGGTGCAGCGGATTGTGGTACACCTCGTCATAGGTACCCAGCTCCACGGCGTGACCCAAATACATCACCAGCACGCGGTCTGAAATGTGTTTCACTACGGCCAGGTCATGCGCGATGAAGATCAGCGACAGCCCCATTTCACGCTGCAGCTTCTGCAGCAGGTTAACCACCTGTGCCTGAATGGACACGTCCAGCGCGGAAACCGGCTCGTCGCAGATAATCAGCTTCGGTTCGAGGATCAGCGCACGGGCGATACCAATACGCTGGCACTGGCCGCCGGAGAATTCGTGCGGGTAGCGGTTGATGAGGTTAGGCAACAGGCCGACTTTCATCATCATCGCCTTAACGCGATCGCGCACTTCCTGACGAGACATCTTCGGATGATAGGTCCGCAGCGGCTCGGCAATAATCTCGCCGATGGTCATACGCGGGTTAAGGGATGCCAGCGGATCCTGGAAAATCATCTGGATATCGCTGCGCACCTCGCGCCACTCGTCGGGTTTCATGCCCAGCAGATCTTTACCCAGCCAGGCCACTTTGCCGTCGGTCGCTTTTACCAGACCGATAATGGCGCGCGCAAAGGTCGATTTACCGCAGCCGGACTCTCCGACCACGCCCAGAGTTTCCCCTTCGTACAGGCGCAGCGTAACGCCATCCACCGCTTTCAGGGTCTTCGACGGCTGCCAGAACCACTGTTTTCCGTCTTTAATGTCGAAATGCACCTTAAGGTCAGCAATTTCGAGCAGCACGTTGCGTTTTTCATCTAATGCGTTCATACCAGTTCCTCCTGCGGCTTAAAGCAGGCGCGCAGACGGCCTGGTGCAAACTCTTCCAGCGGCGGAGCGCTGTTACAGATTTCCATCGCGTGCGGGCAGCGCGGCTGGAACGGACAGCCTTTCGGCAGGCGCAGCAAGTTTGGCGGGTTGCCAGGAATGGTGAGCAGGGATTCCCCTTCCGCATCAAGACGCGGCACCGCGTTCAGCAGGCCAATGGAGTACGGGTGAGCTGGCTGATAGAAGACATCGCGCGCTTTGCCATATTCCATCGTTCGCCCGGCGTACATTACCAGCACTTTGTCACAGATGCCCGCCACCACGCCCAGGTCGTGGGTAATCATGATAATCGCCGTGTTGAACTCACGCTTCAGCTCGTTCAACAGGGTCATGATTTGCGCCTGAACGGTAACGTCCAGCGCGGTAGTAGGTTCGTCGGCAATCAGCAGCTTAGGCCGGCAGAGCAGCGCCATCGCAATCATCACGCGCTGACGCATACCGCCAGAGAACTCGTGCGGGAACATGCGCATGCGCTTGCGTGCCTCCGGCATTTTCACCGCATCGAGCATTTTGACCGACTCTTCAAAGGCTTCGGCTTTGCCCAGACCTTTGTGTAGCATCAGGACTTCCATCAGCTGCTCACCAACGCGCATGTACGGGTTCAGCGAAGTCATCGGATCCTGGAAAATCATCGAGATCTGTTCGGCGCGCAGCTTGTTCAGCTCGTGCTCCGGCAGGTTAAGGATTTCACGACCGTTGAATTTCGCGGAGCCCCCAATCACGCCGTTAGCAGCCAGCAGGCCCATTAACGCAAAGGCGGTCTGAGATTTCCCGGAACCGGATTCACCGACGATGCCGAGCGTTTCACCCGCGCGCAGGTTGAAGTTGAGATCGTTCACGGCGGTGACATCCCCGTCCGGAGTCTTAAAGGTGACGCGAAGATCTTTTACGTCCAGCAGAAGGTCGCTCCGCTGCTGCGCCTGTGGCGCGGTTGCCGTTTCAATAATTGTCATGACGGCGCTCCTTAACGGTCTTTCGGGTCGAGGGCATCACGCAGGCCATCGCCGATAAAGTTAAAACAAAACAGGGTAACGACCAGGAAACCCGCCGGATAAAGCAGCAGCCACGGAGACACTTCCATTGAGTTTGCGCCATCGCTGAGCAGCGCGCCCCAGCTGCTCAGCGGCTCTTGTGTACCGAGACCCAGGAAGCTCAGGAAAGATTCAAACAGGATCATGCTTGGCACCAGCAGCGAGGCATAGACCACCACCACGCCCAGCACGTTAGGAACGATATGGCGAACCACGATATTCCCGGTAGAGACACCGCCTACCTGCGCCGCTTCGATAAACTCTTTGCGTTTGAGGCTCAGCGTCTGGCCGCGAACAATACGCGCCATATCCAACCAGGAAACCATCCCGATGGCCACGAAGATCAGCAGGATATTCTGACCAAAGAAGGTCACCAGCAGGATGACGAAGAACATAAACGGGAAGGAGTTCAGGATTTCCAGCAGACGCATCATCACCGAGTCCACTTTGCCGCCAAGGTAGCCGGACAGAGAGCCATAGAGCGTCCCCACGATCACCGCCACCAGAGCGGCAGCAATACCGACCATCAGAGAGATACGGCCACCGATAGCGACACGCACCAGCAGATCGCGTCCGGATGAATCCGTGCCAAAATAGTGGCCTGATTCCATATCCGGCGCGCTGGACATCATGCCCCAGTCGGTGTCGAAATAGGTAAATTGCGACAGCATCGGCGCCAGGGTCACAAACAGCGCGATGATCACCAGAACCACCAGACTCGCAACCGCCGCGCGGTTGTGCATAAAGCGACGGCGCGCGTCCTGCCAGAGGCTACGACCTTCCACTTCCAGTTTTTCACTGAAGTTTTCCAGCGCCTCGCTGTTTTTCTTACTCAACATCATGGCGTGCTCCAGTTAGTAACGGATTTTCGGGTCGATGACGGCGTACAGGACATCAACGATAGCGTTAAAGAGAATGGTCAGCGCACCGACGAGAATAGTCAGGCTCAGTACCAGCGAATAGTCGCGGTTAAGCGCGCCGTTAACAAACAGCTGGCCGATGCCCGGCAGGCCGTAAATTGTTTCGATAACCATCGAGCCGGTAATGATCCCGACGAATGCCGGTCCCATGTAGGAGAGCACGGGCAACAGTGCCGGCTTAAGCGCGTGGCGGAAGATAATCCGACGCATCGGCAGCCCTTTAGCACGCGCGGTACGAATGAAGTTCGAGTGCAGCACTTCGATCATTGAACCACGGGTGATACGCGCGATACTGGCGATGTACGCCAGAGATAATGCCACCATCGGCAATATCATGAACTTCAATGCCCCGCCGTTCCAGCCGCCGCCAGGCAGCCACTTCAGCGTAATGGCAAATATCATCACCAGTAATGGCGCAACAACGAAGCTGGGTATGACTACCCCGGTCATCGCCACCCCCATTACGGCATAATCCCATTTGGTATTTTGTCTGAGCGCGGCGATAACGCCTGCGGTGACCCCGAAAACGATCGCCAGAATGAATGCCGCAGCACCCAATTTCGCTGAAACCGGGAAGCTGGAGGCCACCAGGTCGTTAACGGAATAGTCTTTATATTTAAATGACGGTCCAAAATCACCGTGGGCCAGCTGCTTCAGGTAATTGAAGTACTGGGTAGAGATAGGATCGTTTAAGTGGTATTTCGCTTCGATATTCGCCATGACTTCTGGCGGCAGCGTACGCTCACCGGTAAATGGACTTCCCGGCGCGAGGCGCATCATGAAGAAGGAAATCGTGATGAGAATAAATAGCGTTGGAATCGCTTCAAGACAGCGACGTAGGATAAATTTCAACATTGCCCGTACCTTCTGGCGTGTGCCTATATAATGTGACGTTGGTTAGACACCGTGGGGCGAGCACGCCCGCCCCACTCATTGCCATTAATGCTTGATAATATACAAGTTTTTAACGTAGATATTATCCATCGGGTCTTTACCGGTGTACCCACCTACCCACGGTTTCACCAGACGGGCGTTAACGTAGTAGTAAACCGGAACGATCGCGGAATCTTTATCCAGCTGCTGCTCGGCTTTAGAGTACAGTTCAGTACGCTGTGCTTCGTCAGTGGTTTTCAGCGTGTCGGCGATCAGCTTGTCAAACGCCGGGCTCTTATAGTGCGCGGTGTTGTTTGAGCTGTCACTCAGCATGGTGTTCAGGAAGGAGGTCGGTTCGTTATAGTCCGCACACCAGCCAGCACGCGCCACGTCAAAGGTGCCCTGATGACGGCTGTCGAGGAAGGTCTTCCACTCCTGGTTCTCCAGCTTCACGTTCGCGCCCAGGTTCTTTTTCCAGATCGAGGCGACGGCGATAGCCAGTTTTTTGTGCAGATCGGAGGTGTTGTACAAGAGGCTGAAGGTTAGCGGCTTATCTGCGGTGTAGCCCGCTTCGGCCAGCAGTTTCTTCGCTTCTGCGTTACGCTGTTCCTGAGTCTGTTTGAACCAGTCTGGCTCGGTCAGTTTTGCGCCATCGGTGTATGGAGGGGTATAGCTGTACGCAGGCAGATCGCCCTGGTTTTTCACTTTGTTGACGATGATATCGCGATCCAGTGCCAGCTTCAGCGCGGTACGAACACGTACGTCGGTAAACGGTGCTTTCTGGTTGTTGATTTCATAGTAATAGGTGCACAGGTACGGATCGACGTGAACTTCTTTAGGGATCTCTTTCTTCAGTTTCTGGAACAGCTCAATCGGCATGTTGTTATAGGTCATGTCGATTTCACCGCTGCGGTAGCGGTTAACGTCAGTCACTTCGGACGAAATTGGCAGGTAGGTCACCTGATTAATAACGGTTTTAGCGTTGTCCCAGTATTGCGGGTTACGCTCAAGCACCATACGCTCGTTGACCACCCAGTCTTTCAGCTTATAGGCACCGTTGGTCACGATATTGGCAGGCTGGGTCCATTTCTCACCAAATTTTTCCACGGCAGATTTTGGTACCGGGGAGACGGACGGGTGAACCAGCAGCTTATAGAAGTACGGAACAGGTTCGCTCAACGTCACTTCGAAGGTATTGGCATCGATCGCTTTAACGCCCAGATCGGTGATTGGTTTTTTGCCCGCGATGATGTCATCAATATTGGCGATGTGGCCATATTGCAGGTAGCTCGCATACGGAGAGGCGGTTGTAGGATTCGCCAGACGCTGCCAGCTATAAACGAAATCTTCAGCCGTGACCGGCGTACCGTCGGACCATTTCGCATCCTTGCGCAGATGGAAGGTCCAGACTTTGAAATCTTTGTTTTCCCATTTTTCTGCGACACCCGGTGCCGGGTGGCCGTCTACGTCTGTCACCAGCAGGCCTTCGAACAGGTCGCGGTTAACGTTAGACTCAGGAACACCTTCAATTTTGTGCGGATCAAGAGACTGAACTTCCGCACCGTTGTTACGCACCAGCGTCTGTTTCTCAGCCAGTTGAACACCTGCAGGAACGTCCGCAGCCATTGCAGCGTTGCCCGCGATTAGCGCAGTTAAAATCCCCGCCGCTACCAGATTTTTTTTTGTGATGATGGACATTGTGTTGGTACTCCACTCATTATAATGACTGGCCTTCGCCAGCTGTGTAATCCCCTGTTGGGGCCTGTACAGCGCAGGAGTTTTTTTTGCTGCTGTCAGGTTCTTCTTTTACTGCTTGCTATCACCGACTTTTTTATTACTGACCGCTCGTATGGCCGTCTTGCGTCGATTCTTTACAGGCCTCCCCTGTTTGAGGCCTGGGCTGGATATCTGAGATGAGAACCATATGAAAATAATTCTCATCTGCTTGTTTTATGCTGCAAAATATTAGGCCGGAAAGTATCAAATGGCGTAAACGTGCGCCAATACATTTTGCAAATTTGTTAAGCAATTCTCTTTTACGGTGAGTGCCGTATCGTTGAGGGCAGCCTTGCCGGACATCAAACATCACTAAAAAAACATGACATTCAATAGGATAGAGAAAATTTTCTCTACAAGCGCGTCGCTGCGCTATCATCGAGTGATTTTGTACAAAAATTTAACAACTGGTTATTATTTAGCACATTCATCTAGGGGAATGTTGAAATTACTAATATCATTTCGGTTATCTCTCAGCAAGCCCCAGAGTATCATGTGAGTAAAATAACAGAGCGATCGAAGATTTTCTGTGCAGGCGGGTTTTAGGGGGATTAATAACTTGTTGAAATACAAGCAATGAACATTATTAGTAGAATTTATTATGATATGTGAGCATTTCAACTTTAGTTATAGGATTTACTGATAATGACGTAAAAAAACGGAGCCGTTGCTCCGTTCTTTCATACGAAATATCAGTGCAGCAAACCGGGGAAAATGCTTTTAATTCCCGTCACGATAAATTCAATCCCTAACGCCATCAACAGCAGGCCCATGATACGCGTTATGACGTTAATTCCCGTCTGCCCCAACAGGCGTACAAGCCAGGGCGCCATGCGGAACACTCCCCAACAACAGAGCGCAAAAATGGCAATTGCGACGGAAAAACCGATCAGGTGCATCAGGCTATGGTAACGCGTCCCCCAGACAATGGTTGAACTGATGGCACCAGGACCGGCCATGAGCGGTAAGGCCAGTGGCACCACGCCAATACTTTCGCGGATGGCAGTTTCTGACTTCTCCTGCTTGTTCTGCTTATCCTCGCCGAGCTTACCGCTGATCATGGACATAGCGATGGTTACCACCAGGATCCCACCCGCAATACGGAAAGAATCGATTGAAATCCCGAACAGTTGAAGAATCGTGTCTCCGAGAAAAAGGGAGGTCAGCAATATGATAGCTACCGACAGGTTAGCGGTAAGGTTGGTCTTGTTCCTGGCCGCCGCCGTCTGGTAACTCGTCATACTAATGAAGACAGGAATGATCCCCACCGGGTTGACCAGGGCAAACAAACCAATAAAAAATTTAAAATACGTTGGAAAATCAAAGAGCGTTTGGATCACGTTTTGCTCCGCTTATACACATGCCCGGGACTGACAATTTGTCGTGAGAAATCGCGCTGAAGATACCCTTTTTATCAGCATACTTCACTTGAAATCTGTACCAAAACGTTATCATTTCAGGATGTTAAACATATGTATAATCAATGATAGCGTTGCTTCCAATACTTACTTAATTATTTAACACTGGAAAAATCTCAAAGAAATAACCCTGCTGAAAGGTATCAGCTTGGGGAAAAATTGACACAGATCATGATTTCAGTACTCAGAAGTGAGTAATCTTGGTTACACCCCCAGGGAGGTCACCTGACAAAAAGGGATGATGCTAAGGTAAGGCTCTTTTAGTAAATTAGTGTGCTGACGCAGAAAGTAACTCTTTGTTTTACTTTGTGTTACGCAAGTCGTATCGGCTCTGTCTATACTGTGTGACGTATCGAGCGCTGGTTTACTAAAAGAGTTTAAACATTATCAGGAGAGCATTATGGCTGTTACTAATATCGCTGAACTGAACGCCCTCGTCGAGCGCGTTAAAAAAGCCCAGCGTGAATATGCCAATTTCACCCAAGAACAGGTTGATAAAATCTTCCGCGCGGCCGCACTGGCTGCTGCAGATGCTCGAATCCCTCTCGCTAAAATGGCCGTTGCCGAATCCGGCATGGGTATCGTGGAAGATAAAGTGATTAAAAACCACTTCGCTTCCGAGTATATCTACAACGCCTATAAAGATGAGAAAACCTGTGGCGTGCTGTCCGAAGACGACACCTTCGGTACCATCACCATCGCTGAACCTATCGGCATCATCTGCGGTATCGTTCCGACCACTAACCCAACGTCTACTGCTATCTTCAAATCACTGATTAGCCTGAAGACCCGTAACGCAATCATCTTCTCTCCACATCCACGTGCGAAAGATGCGACTAACAAAGCTGCGGATATCGTCCTTCAGGCGGCGATCGCTGCTGGTGCACCAAAAGATCTGATTGGCTGGATCGACCAACCTTCCGTTGAGCTCTCCAATGCGCTGATGCATCACCCGGACATTAACCTGATCCTGGCGACCGGTGGTCCTGGCATGGTTAAAGCCGCATACAGCTCCGGTAAACCAGCGATCGGTGTTGGCGCCGGTAACACCCCTGTTGTTATCGACGAAACCGCTGACATCAAACGTGCCGTTGCGTCTGTACTGATGTCTAAAACCTTCGATAACGGCGTTATCTGTGCATCTGAACAGTCTGTTGTTGTCGTAGACTCTGTTTACGACGCCGTTCGTGAACGTTTCGCCAGCCACGGCGGCTACCTGCTGCAGGGCAAAGAGCTGAAAGCAGTTCAGGACATTATCCTGAAAAATGGCGCGCTGAACGCCGCTATCGTGGGTCAGCCAGCGTACAAAATCGCTGAACTTGCAGGCTTTACCGTCCCGGCTACAACCAAAATCCTGATCGGTGAAGTGAAAGTTGTCGACGAGAGCGAGCCGTTTGCACACGAAAAACTGTCTCCTACGCTAGCCATGTACCGTGCGAAAGATTTCGAAGACGCGGTAGAGAAAGCTGAGAAGCTGGTTGCCATGGGCGGTATCGGTCACACGTCTTGCCTGTACACCGACCAGGATAACCAGCCAGAACGCGTCGCTCACTTCGGTCAGATGATGAAAACTGCGCGTATCCTGATCAACACCCCTGCTTCCCAGGGTGGTATCGGTGACCTTTACAACTTCAAACTCGCACCTTCCCTGACTCTGGGTTGTGGTTCCTGGGGTGGTAACTCCATCTCTGAAAACGTTGGTCCAAAACACCTGATCAACAAGAAAACCGTTGCTAAGCGAGCTGAAAACATGTTGTGGCACAAACTTCCGAAATCTATCTACTTCCGCCGTGGCTCGCTGCCAATCGCGCTGGATGAAGTGATTACTGATGGCCACAAACGTGCGCTCATCGTGACTGACCGTTTCCTGTTCAACAACGGCTACGCTGACCAGATTACCTCTGTGCTGAAAGCGGCTGGCGTTGAAACTGAAGTGTTCTTTGAAGTTGAAGCTGACCCTACCCTGAGCGTTGTACGTAAAGGTGCTGAGCTGGCTAACTCCTTCAAACCAGATGTGATTATCGCACTGGGCGGTGGTTCCCCAATGGATGCCGCGAAAATTATGTGGGTCATGTACGAGCACCCTGAAACCCACTTCGAAGAACTGGCGCTGCGCTTTATGGATATCCGTAAACGTATCTACAAGTTCCCGAAAATGGGCGTAAAAGCCAAAATGATCGCGGTAACCACTACTTCCGGTACCGGTTCAGAAGTTACACCATTTGCGGTAGTAACAGACGATGCGACAGGTCAGAAATACCCGCTGGCTGACTACGCGCTGACCCCAGACATGGCTATCGTTGATGCAAACCTGGTCATGGAAATGCCTAAGTCACTGTGTGCGTTCGGTGGTCTGGATGCGGTAACTCACGCCCTGGAAGCCTACGTTTCTGTACTGGCATCTGAGTTCTCTGACGGTCAGGCTCTGCAGGCTCTGAAACTGCTGAAAGAAAACCTGCCAGCGTCCTACAATGAAGGGTCTAAAAACCCGGTAGCACGTGAACGCGTTCACAGCGCAGCAACCATCGCCGGTATCGCGTTTGCCAACGCCTTCCTGGGTGTTTGCCACTCAATGGCGCACAAACTGGGCTCACAGTTCCACATTCCTCACGGTCTGGCGAACGCCCTGTTGATCAGCAACGTTATCCGTTATAACGCTAACGACAACCCAACTAAACAGACTGCTTTCAGCCAGTACGACCGTCCACAAGCACGTCGTCGCTATGCTGAAATCGCTGACCACCTTGGTCTGAGCGCACCGGGCGACCGTACTGCTGCGAAGATTGAGAAACTGCTGGCATGGCTGGAAAGCCTGAAAGCTGAGCTGGGTATTCCTAAATCTATCCGTGAAGCAGGCGTTCAGGAAGCTGACTTCCTCGCTCATGTAGATAAGCTGTCTGAAGATGCCTTCGATGACCAGTGTACTGGTGCTAACCCGCGCTACCCACTGATCTCCGAGCTGAAACAGATTCTGCTGGATACCTACTATGGTCGTGAGTTCAAAGAAGGTGATGTTGCCGCTGTGAAAACAGAAGTTCCTGTCATCAAAGCTGACAAGAAAGCGAAGAAAAGCGCTTAATTGACAGCAGCAGATGAAAAACCCGCCTTATTGGCGGGTTTTTTTATGTCTGAATAACAAGACTGACATTATTTTCTGTTGTCGTGCTGAATCGCCGTCAGCGAGCCTACAGACAACGCTTCTTTATAATGCTTACGGCAGACCGAAACATAGCGTTCATTACCGCCTATCACCACCTGCTCACCATCTGCATAAGGTTTACCGGCCTGGTCAAGACGAAGCACCATACTGGCTTTGCGACCGCAGAAGCAGATTGTTTTCAATTCAACAAGTTTATCCGACCAGGCAAGCAAATACTGACTCCCGGCAAAGAGCTCACCGCGAAAATCCGTGCGCAGACCGTAACAAAGAACGGGGATATCAAGCTCATCGACCACTTCTGACAGGGCATATACCTGTTCACGCGTCAGAAACTGGCTCTCATCGACCAAGACACAGTGAATCGGCTGCGCAGCATGTTCTGCATGAATGTCTTCAAACAGATCGGTTTTCGGGTTAAAAAGCCTCGCAGGCGACGAGAGTCCTATTCTTGAGCTCACCTTACCTGCGCCAAAGCGATCGTCAATTTCAGCCGTATAAACAACGGTACGCATCCCGCGCTCCTGGTAATTGTACGAGGATTGCAGCAACGCGGTGGATTTCCCGGCATTCATTGCCGAATAGTAGAAATAAAGTTGTGCCATTGGCCGTAAAACCCTAATCAATGTGTAATATTCCCGATGAGTCATTGTACCATATTTTGTCTGGTCATCAGCGATGTAGCACACAGGGGAAGCGTTTCAGCGCGGAGTTTACAACCTTCTTTTCATGAAAATAACCCGTTAAAACATGTAGTAAACGCCCCCTCCTCGGCCAATATGTTATATGTTCAGCAAAACATAACACTGCTTTTTATAGTGGAATCCCCGTTCATTAAAATTCACTATTTATTAACTATTTCAGTCTTAACATCACGGAGGGGAACTAATACAAAAGGCTGATATTTCTCCGCCGCAACTATAATTCCTGCGGGAAATGTCACAAAAAAAAGACACAATCGACCGGGTTAAGCAGCTTCCGGTGATAACAACCGAGACTGCTGGGTGGTGAAATTTAAGTTAGCGTAATTAATAATAGCGCCATTATTTAGTATTTTTTGAATTCCTTACATTCCTGGCTATTGCACAACTGAATTTATGGCTCTATTATTAGGTCAACAAACCACCCCCCATTATAAGTTTGAGATTACTACAATGAGCGAAGCACTTAAAATTCTGAACAACATCCGTACTCTTCGTGCGCAGGCAAGAGAATGCACCCTCGAAACGCTTGAAGAAATGCTGGAAAAATTAGAAGTTGTAGTTAATGAACGTCGCGAAGAAGAAAGCGCTGCAGCGGCTGAAATCGAAGAGCGTACTCGTAAACTGCAGCAATATCGTGAAATGCTGATTGCTGATGGTATCGATCCAAATGAATTGCTAAACAGCATGGCTGCCGCTAAAACCGGTACTAAAGCCAAGCGTGCGGCACGTCCTGCTAAATATAGCTACGTTGACGAGAACGGCGAAACTAAAACCTGGACTGGCCAGGGTCGTACTCCTGCTGTAATCAAGAAAGCGATGGATGAGCAGGGTAAACAGCTGGACGACTTCCTGATCAAGGATTAATCGAGCCATATTCAGAAAAATCCCGCATATTGCGGGATTTTTTTTAACCTAAATTTGTCGCATACATCCTCTTACACTCTGTCATAAAGCATTATTTAGCAATTTCATCGACTGTACTTTCAGACAGGTTTTTGGGAGTGTTATGGGCATAAAAAAACCGGTGGGCAATGCCTCACCGGTTTCGAACATTTACAACCGTGGCTTATTTCTTAATACCTACGCTCTCTTTGAGCCAGGTTTTAAATTCTTCACCAAGGGTATTGTGGCGGATACCATATTCAACAAACGCCTGCATATAACCGAGCTTATTACCGCAGTCATGGCTCTTACCTTTCATATGGTAGGCCTCAACGGTCTCTTTCTCGATCAGCATATCGATGGCATCCGTCAGCTGGATCTCATCACCCGCGCCTGGAGGCGTTTTAGCCAGCAGAGGCCAGATTTCAGCACTCAGGACATAGCGACCTACAACGGCAAGGTTTGAAGGCGCTACGTCGGCTTTAGGCTTCTCTACGACACCAACCATTGGCACACTTTCGCCCGGCTCAAGGTTAACGCCTTTGCAGTCAACCACACCGTATGCCGTTACGTCTTCAACAGGCTCAACCATAATCTGGCTACTGCCGGTTTCGTCGAAACGTTTGATCATTTCAGCCAGGTTATCCTGAGAAAGATCGGATTCGTATTCGTCCAGAATTACGTCGGGCAGAATTACCGCTACAGGCTCATCACCTACAACAGGATGCGCACACATAACAGCGTGGCCCAGACCTTTAGCCAGGCCCTGACGAACCTGCATAATGGTGACGTGTGGAGGGCAAATAGATTGAACTTCTTCTAACAGCTGACGCTTAACACGCTTTTCCAGCATGGCTTCAAGTTCAAAGCTTGTATCGAAATGGTTTTCGATAGAGTTTTTAGATGAATGCGTAACCAGCACAATTTCAGTGATGCCGGCTGCGATACATTCATTAACGACATACTGGATTAATGGCTTATCAACCAGAGGCAGCATCTCTTTAGGAATCGCCTTAGTTGCTGGTAACATCCTGGTCCCCAATCCCGCTACCGGGATAACGGCCTTTCTGACTTTCGAATTTAGGGCAGCCATTCAAATTCTCCTGAGCTGTTCAAGTTTTGAACTTTTATGCAATAAATAACGCGTTGAGTATATCAGCCTCGCCCCGCAGTCCGGGTCTGAAAAGAACGCGTTGCCGATCAATTAGGACAAATACGCATGAATCTGGGCAGCGATAGTAGCACTCCCCGTAAAACACAGGTAAAGCAATCTTAAAATTAAGATCCAACTGCTTATTCCGTGGACAACATTAAGCGTAGCCGTCCCCCGGCGCCCCAAATTTGGCACTGCCAGGAGGAACAGCGGTGGCTAATTTGATTAAGATAAGCCGTTCCCAATGTCCCAAGCGGCACGCCGTTACTCACCTGAATATGATGTTCACCGGTATTCAGTGAAGCGTTGAGACCTGCTGAGACGAGGATCAGATTTTTTAAACCGCTGTGGTAATAGCCGACCAGCAGCGGGAACTGTCCAGGTAAATTGGCCTGACGAAAAAGCTGGTTTACTTGTTTGAGTAAACTGCCTAACTCCGGTAGCCGTTGTCCCTGATGCGATAACTGTTCCTGCAACAAACCATTAAATAGCGCGCGAAGAAGTAACGCGGCTAATACACCGTTATCCCCTGCCCGGGTGACATCCAGAGAATAAAACGCAAGGTCGGTATCAGATAAAGGTGCGATATCCAGCACCAGTCCGGGCTGGTCAGCCGCTACCAGCTGGCGATAATTTACGCGACAGTGTGAAATAGTTTGCTGTACAGGCGGCTGGAGCTCTTGCAATAGTTTTGCCGCAGCAGGCGGATTACTCACCAGGGCATCCCAGTCCTGGAAAAGACGTTCCTCTTCCTCTACCCGGGAATTAAACATATTGGGATAAAGGCACGCCAGGACCGTTTCACGCAGCCGGTTCAGATCCTTGACCGGTTTAAGCAGAATATCCTGGACGCCAAGACGTAATGCTTTGGCAATATCCGCCATATTCTCTGTGGCCGAGATCACCAGAATCGGCGTCTGGTTACCTTCGTTACGCAGATGTTCAACCAGCTTCAGTCCATTCATGCGCGGCATCGCTATGTCGCAAATCATCAAATCGGGCGTAATGCCGATCATTTTTTCCAGGGCGTCGATGCCATCTTCAGCCAGTGACGTCATTGCGCCCAGCGAGGATAACCACGAATCCAGTAGCGATCGGAAAACGGGCTCGTCTTCAACAATCAAAATGTGTTTTCCGGCCAATGGCTGCGTCATGGTTCCTCCCCTGGCTGACAGTAACTAAATAGTGGCATGCGATCGGCACTATCGCCTGTCAGATTTTGCTGAAGTAGTCAAAAAAAGGTGCTTAACGTGCGGTCTGCACAAAAGGCAACAATTCGTCTATTTTCTTTTCGACGGCTAACGAGCCCGCTGCGATGGCGGCCTCAGCCCGATGGAAATCAAGAGTAGAGATTTGCGGACAGTACGGCTGAATAAGGATATCCGGAGGGTCGCCTGCCATACGGTTACGTTTAAGGCGATTCTCGAGTACCTGTATTGACGTGGTCATGATTTCTATCGCCGTCGGCGCGGTAACCGAGCGTCGCGCGGCCATACGCCCGATTCTGCCGCGCAGGCGCTCGTGCCAGGCAAGTTTCTCGCCCTCAGCATCTTCGCTCTGCAGATTGACCGGCATGAGATCCTGTTGCATCAGGTGGGCATCGTGCTGCAGATCGACGGCAATTACGATGTCAGCCCCCATTGCACGGGTCAGAGAGATGGGAACCGGGTTAACGACGCCACCATCGACAAGCCAGTAACCGTTGTGTGGGACAGGCGCCATGAGTCCCGGCATACTGCAGGAGGCGCGCACGGCAAGATGGATATCCCCTTCGGTTAGCCAGAGTTCGCGTCCTGTACTGAGGTTCGTCGCGACGGCGCCAAAAGGCATCTGACAATCAGTGAAGTCTTCGAGAGGCATAACCTGGCGGAACTGGTTAAAAACGCGTTCGCCGCGCAACAGTCCACCACGCTGCCAGGAGAGGTCCATCAGACGCAGCACGTCCCAGTAGCTGAAGGAACGCACCCAGGTCTCGAGTTCCGTAAGCTTTCCGCACGCGTAAGCGGATCCGACAAGCGACCCGATAGAACACCCTGCGACAATATCTACGTCAATGCCCATCTTGTTTAAGGCATTAATCACGCCGATGTGTGACCATCCCCGGGCTGCACCTGAGCCCAGCGCCAGTCCAATTTTAACCTTTCTCATTAGCCCTGTTTTACTTCCCCTGGATTCCTGACATAGCGTCAACGCAACAGCTCAGTTAACATAGTGCTACCCGAAGCGTTTTACGCCTTTATTTTTTGTTCCAGGAAGAGAATCGTGTCTCAACTCTGCCCTTGTGGTAGCGCTCTGGAGTATAGCCTATGTTGCCAGCGATATCTGTCTGGCGATCAGGTTGCACCAGACCCGTCACACCTCATGCGTTCACGTTACACTGCTTTTGTGATCAAAGACGCAGACTACCTGATTAAAACCTGGCATCCCTCCTGCCACGCTGCCGAATTCAGAAAGGACATCGAAGCCGGCTTCGCGAACACGCAGTGGCTCGGCCTCACCGTCTATGAATCATCTCCAGGCAGTCATGTTGATGAAGGTTACGTCAGCTTTGTAGCCCGTTTTAACGAGAATAATAAACCGGGGGCCATTATCGAACGTTCCCGGTTCTTAAAGGAAAGCGGGCAGTGGTATTATATTGACGGAACGCGCCCACAGTTTGGTCGTAACGATCCCTGCCCGTGTGGTTCAGGTAAAAAATTTAAAAAGTGTTGCGGGCAGTAATGCCTGACAACCCAGACTTCGCAAATACAAACAGGATTTCCCGGCGATGCAATCATTACAACGTAAAGTTCTGCGCACCATCTGTCCCGATCAAAAAGGGCTGATCGCACGAATTACCAACATTTGCTATAAACATGAACTGAATATCGTGCAGAACAACGAGTTCGTTGACCACCGTACCGGCCGCTTCTTTATGCGTACCGAACTGGAAGGTATTTTCAACGACACCACTCTGCTGGCCGATCTGGACAGCGCGCTTCCGGAGGGTTCCGTGCGCGAACTGACCCCAGCCGGTCGACGCCGCATCGTGATCCTGGTGACCAAAGAAGCACACTGTCTTGGCGACCTGCTGATGAAAGCAAACTACGGCGGTCTGGACGTCGAAATTGCTGCCGTTATTGGCAACCACGAGACGCTGCGCACGCTGGTCGAACGCTTTGATATTCCGTTCGAGCTGGTCAGCCACGAAGGCCATACGCGTGAAGAACACGACGATTTGATGGCCCAGGCCATTGAAGCGCATAACCCGGACTACGTGGTGCTGGCGAAATACATGCGCGTGTTAACGCCATCTTTCGTGGCGCGTTTCCCGAACAAGATCATCAACATTCACCACTCGTTCCTGCCGGCCTTTATTGGTGCGCGTCCATACCACCAGGCGTACGAGCGTGGCGTGAAGATTATTGGCGCGACAGCCCACTACGTGAATGACAACCTGGACGAAGGTCCCATCATCATGCAGGACGTGATTCATGTTGATCACACTTACACCGCTGAGGACATGATGCGTGCAGGGCGTGACGTTGAGAAGAATGTGTTAAGCCGCGCGCTGTATCAGGTGCTGGCACAGCGTGTCTTCGTTTACGGCAACAGAACCATCATTCTTTAATCTTTCGGAAAATGAATTGATTAGCTTTGCGCCTTTACGGATAAAAAGCAGGCAAACAGCTTCATTTCTCTAAAGGAATGCTTTACAGGGGCGTCTCATTTGATATGATGCGCCCCGCTTCCAGCAGGAAGCAGGCCAGTAAAAAAGCATTACCCCGTGGTGGGGTTCCCGAGCGGCCAAAGGGAGCAGACTGTAAATCTGCCGTCATCGACTTCGAAGGTTCGAATCCTTCCCCCACCACCATCTCTCAGCACGACCTCAAAATTTGAATTACCCCTGGTGGGGTTCCCGAGCGGCCAAAGGGAGCAGACTGTAAATCTGCCGTCATCGACTTCGAAGGTTCGAATCCTTCCCCCACCACCATCACTTTCAAACGATTCCAAACCTTCAGTTCGCACCAGGCATCATGAATTTCCGTAACGGGGAAGGATGAGAAGCTTCGACTAAGGTTCGATTCGAGCGTAGCGAGAAAGCGTTGCCGCAGGCAACGACCCGAAGGGCGAGGCGCAACGCGCCGAGTAATCCTTCCCCCACCACCATCACTTTCCCGAATAATCCAAAAAATCATTTTAAAACTAAACCGAGTCCGCCTTCGTAGGCCGGGTAAGGCGCAGCCGCCACCCGGCAACAGATGGCTACATCGGCGGCAAACGACGCCTGACCGGTGAACTTTTCACAATCGACGTATTACACTGGGCATGTTCCGCCAGCCCATCCAGCAGCGCATCAAGCTGTTCGATTGACCGCACCACCAGCCTGATGACAAAGCAGTCCTCCCCGGTCACCTTGTCGCTCTCAATACACTCCGGCATCGCCTGAATATACTTATCCACCTTATGCAACAACCCCGGCAAAGGCCGCACGCGCACCAGCGCCTGCAGCGTATACCCCAGCGCCGCCAGGTTCACCCGTGCACCATAACCCTCAATCACACCGCGCTCTTCCAGCCTTTTAAGACGTTCTGCCGTGCTGGGAGACGTCAGACCGATGCGGCCGCTGAGCACCTTCAACGACATGCGCGCATCCTCAACCAGGCAGGCTAAAATTTGCCGGTCGATATCATCGATAAGGTATTCCATCGCTTTCACCTAATTTTAATAAGCCATTGCTGCATTTCACCTTATCTCAACCCTGTAAAACCCGACAGCGATTTTCGACAATAACGTCACTAATCAGGAGGTGGATGATGCGTGATTTACATACAGGCGTCTGGCAAATGAGCCTGGCGATGTTAATTTCCGGCTCTATCGGTGCGTTTGTTTTGCTCAGCGGTCTGCCGGTGACGGAAGTGGTGTTCTGGCGCTGTCTTATCGGGGCAATGGCGCTTTTTATTTTTATCCGGGTGAGTCAAAAGCCCTTTAGCCCCCTCACCCGCACCTCGCTGATGCTGGCTATGCTCGGCGGCGTAGCGCTCGTGGTGAACTGGCTGCTGCTCTTCGCGGCCTATGAACGGATCTCGATTGGTCTTTCGACCGTGGTCTATAACACCCAGCCGTTTATGCTGGTCCTGATGGGGATGTTTTTAGGCGAGCGCGTCAGCCTGGTGAAATGGGGCTGGTTGTTCCTCGCCTTTGGCGGCGTGGTGATCTTGCTCTCCAGCGAGCTGACCGGCGCGCATGGCAGTGAATGGCTCGCCGGAATCGGCCTGGCAATGGCCGCGGCCTTCTTCTACGCGCTGACGGCAATCATTGCGCGCAAGCTGAAAACAATCGCGCCGCAGCATATTGCCTTTATCCAGGTGCTGACGGGCGTCGTGATGCTTTTGCCGTTTGCCAGCATGCCGTCATTTACCGGTGATTTTCCCTGGCCTACCCTGCTGACGCTGGGCATCGTCCATACCGGCATTATGTACCAGCTGCTCTACAGCGCAATTCAGAAGCTGCCGACGCCCATAACCGGCTCCCTGTCGTTTATCTATCCGGTGGTGGCGATCGTTGTCGATAATCGGGTGTTCGGACACGCGCTTAACCTGACGCAGCTGGCGGGCGGCGCGCTGATCCTGTTTGCTGCCGCAGGCAACAACCTGGGCTGGGGCGAAAAAAAACCCCGCGAGTGCGGGGTTGGTATCAAAACGGCGAATTAGCGACGGGCGCGCACAATCTGGTATTTGCGCGTCAGGTACTCTACCGGCGCGCTCCAGATGTGGACCAGACGAGAGAACGGGAACAGCACAAACAGCGTCATTCCCAGCACCAGGTGAACGCGGAAGATAAACGCCACGCCGTCCAGGTGCTCAGACGCTCCGCCGTGGAAGGTCACCACGGATTGCGCCCAGCCGACCAGCTTCATCATTTCGCTGCCGTCCATATGCTGTGCCGAGAACGGAATGGTCAGCAGGCCCAGCGCACACTGCACCATCAGCAGGGAGAGGATCAGAATATCCGCTGCGGTCGTGGTCGCACGCACGCGCGGGCTGAACAGGCGACGTTTCAGCAGCAGCAGGCCACCGACTAAGGTCATCACCCCGCAGGCACCGCCGGCGATCATCGCCATCTTCTGCTTCACCTCAATCGGTAGCCATGCTTCATACATCCAGTGCGGCGTCAGCATCCCCAGGAAGTGACCGGCAAAAATGCCCAGAATACCGATGTGGAACAGGTTAGAGCCCACATGCATCCCTTTACGATCCAGCATCTGGCTGGAGGCCGCACGCCAGGTGTACTGGCCGTAGTCGTAGCGCAGCCAGCTTCCCACCAGGAACACGGTGCCCGCGATATACGGGTAAATGTCAAAGAAGAACATATTCAGGAAGTGCATTAGTGCCGTCCTCCGTTAGAGATATTCAAATATTGCGGGGCAACCGCGCCGGCAAAGCGACGCTGGTGGGCGGAGATTTCAGACTCGCCGCAGTTCTGGTCAGCAAAGAATTTCACCTGCTCTTCTTCCCAGACCGCATCCAGCGCTTGTGGAGTATCGTCCCGGGCTTCATCCGCGATTTTCTCCGCCACTTTTTCGCTGTCGACCGAGGCGTTGGCTAGCTTCACCAGCAGATCGAACAGCACCGCATAGCGGCTCTCGCGCTGCTGAAGGCGCGCGCCGAGCAGCGCGAGGATCGGCGCGATGTCCTGCAGACCACCCAGCGCCTCTTCTTTCGGCAGTTGCGCCAGGTACTCCAGATACAGCGGCAGATGATCCGGCAGCTCGCGGCTGTCGAGCTGCAGGCCGTGCTGTTCGTACTGGGCCATCAGGTCCACCATCGCCTGACCGCGGTCGCGGGATTCACCGTGAACGTGTTCAAACAGCAGCAACGAGGTTGCGCGCCCCCGATCAAACAGCTGGCTGTAGTCCGCCTGGGCATCCAGAAGGTCGCGCGCCAGCAGATCGCGGAGGAAAACGCCAAGCCGCTGGGCATCGTCTTTATCCAGGTTTTCAGATGACGCGAGCGCGTCAAAGAGCTCCTGCTGATGCTGCGCAAGCGCAGCATCCGGGTACTCGAGCAGACGCGAAACAATGACAAGTTCAATCATGAGTGCGGCTCCGTTTTACTGGTCACATCCATGGCGTCGATGCGGCGGCTGTTGAACAGGTTGAATTTACTGTCTGACCCGTGGCAACCGTCGCCAAATGTAAAGCCACAGCCATTTTTTTCCGGGAAGGCTTCGCGGGCCAGCTCTCGGTGGCTGCTCGGCACCACGAAACGGTCTTCGTAGTTGGCAATCGCCAGATAGCGGTACATCTCCTGCGCCTGCGCTTCGGTCAGGCCGACCTCTTCCAGCGCGCGGGTATCGGTTACGCCATCAACGGTTTCGGCACGCTTGAAGTGGCGCATCGCCAGCATACGCTTCAGCGCCAGCAGTACCGGCTGGGTATCACCGGCGGTCAGCAGGTTGGCCAGGTACTGAACCGGGATACGCAGGCTTTCCACGTCCGGCAGAATGCCGTTACTGCCCAGTTCGCCCGCGTCAGCCGCAGACTGAATCGGCGACAGCGGCGGCACGTACCAGACCATCGGCAAGGTGCGGTATTCCGGATGCAGCGGCAGGGCCAGCTTCCAGTCCATCGCCATTTTGTACACCGGAGACTGCTGCGCCGCGTCAATCACGCTCTGCGGAATGCCGTCCTTCAGGGCCTGCTCAATGACCTTCGGATCGTTCGGATCGAGGAACACGTCCAGCTGACGCTGATACAGATCTTTCTCGTTCTCGGTGCTCGCGGCGTTTTCAATCGCGTCCGCGTCGTACAGCAGCACGCCGAGGTAGCGAATACGGCCTACGCAGCTTTCGGAACAGACGGTTGGCATCCCGGCTTCAATACGCGGGTAGCAGAAGATGCACTTCTCTGACTTGCCGCTCTTCCAGTTGAAGTAGATCTTTTTGTACGGGCAGCCGGTGATGCACATACGCCAGCCGCGACACTTGTCCTGGTCGATCAGCACGATACCGTCTTCTTCACGCTTGTAGATCGCGCCGCTCGGGCAGGTCGCCACGCACGCCGGGTTGAGGCAGTGCTCGCACAGGCGCGGCAGATACATCATGAAGGTGTTTTCGAACTGGCCGTACATCGCCTTCTGCATATTCTCGAAGTTCTGGTCTTTGGCGCGTTTCTCGAACTCGCCGCCCAGAATCTCTTCCCAGTTTGGACCGCTGGTGATCTTGTCCATGCGCTGACCGGTGATCAGCGAGCGAGGACGGGCAATCGGCTGGTGTTTGCTTTCCGGCGCGTTGTGCAGGTTCTGGTAGTCGTAATCAAACGGCTCGTAGTAATCGTCGATACCCGGCAGGTGCGGGTTGGCGAAGATTTTTCCCAGAAGCCAAGCGCGGTTGCCCATGCGCGGCTGCAGCTTGCCGTTGATTTTACGGATCCAGCCGCCCTTCCACTTCTCCTGGTTTTCCCAGTCGGTCGGGAAGCCGGTGCCCGGTTTACTTTCCACGTTGTTGAACCAGGCGTATTCCATACCTTCGCGGCTGGTCCAGACGTTTTTACAGGTGACCGAGCAGGTATGGCAGCCGATGCATTTATCCAGATTCAGCACCATGCCGACTTGTGAACGAATTTTCATTTTACGCTCTCCTGTACCTGGTCATTACCTTCGCCGTCTAACCAGTTAATGTTCTTCATCTTACGTACCACCACGAACTCATCGCGGTTCGATCCTACGGTGCCGTAGTAGTTAAAGCCGTAGGCCAGCTGTGCATAACCACCGATCATGTGGGTCGGCTTAGGCGTAATGCGGGTCACGGAGTTGTGGATCCCGCCGCGCTGCTCGGTGATCTCTGAACCGGGCAGGTTAACGATACGTTCCTGCGCGTGGTACATCATGGTCATCCCGGCCGGTACGCGCTGGCTCACCACCGCACGCGCCGTCAGGGCGCCGTTGCTGTTGAACACTTCAATCCAGTCGTTATCTTCAATACCCAGGTCTTTGGCGTCCGTTTCGCTCATCCAGACAATCGGACCGCCGCGCGACAGGGTCAGCATCAGCAGGTTGTCGCTGTAGGTGGAGTGAATCCCCCACTTCTGGTGCGGCGTCAGGAAGTTCAGCGCCTTCTCAGGGTTACCGTTCGATTTCGCGCCCATCACCGCTTTCACGGAGCGGGTGTCGATTGGCGGGCGGTAAACCAGCAGGCTTTCACCGAAGTCGCGCATCCACTGGTGATCCTGATACAGCGACTGACGGCCTGACAGGGTGCGCCATGGGATCAGCTCGTGAACGTTGGTGTAGCCCGCGTTATAGGACACATGCTCGTCTTCCAGGCCTGACCAGGTCGGGCTGGAGATAATCTTGCGCGGCTGGGCCTGAATATCGCGGAAGCGGATTTTCTCTTCCTCTTTATTCGTCGCCAGATGCGTATGGTCGCGACCGGTGAACTCGCTCAGTGCCGCCCAGGCCTTCACGGCAACGTGGCCGTTGGTTTCCGGTGCCAGGGTCAGGATCATCTCCGCCGCATCAATTGCCGTATTCAGCATTGGCTGGCCTTTCGCCGGACCGTCCGCTTTGGTGTAGTTGAGCTTGCGCAGCAGGTCCATTTCGCTCTGGGTGTTCCAGGCGATCCCTTTCCCGCCGTTACCGATTTTCTCCATCAGCGGGCCGATAGAGGTAAAGCGCTCGTAAGTTGCCGGGTAGTCGCGTTCAACCGGAATAATGTGCGGTGCGGTCACGCCCGGGATCAGGTCGCATTCGCCTTTTTTCCAGTCCTTCACGTCCAGCGGCTGCGCCAGTTCGGCGGCAGAGTCGTGCTGGATTGGCAGCGTCACCACGTCGGTCTCTTTGCCCAGGTGCCCCACGCAGACTTCGGAGAATTTCTTCGCGATGTCTTTGTAGATCTCCCAGTCGCTTTTCGATTCCCACGCCGGGTCAACGGCGGCAGACAGCGGATGAATAAACGGATGCATATCCGAGGTATTCATGTCGTCTTTTTCGTACCAGGTCGCGGTTGGCAGCACGATGTCGGAGTACAGGCAGGTGCTGGACAGACGGAAGTCGAGGGTTACCACTAGATCCAGCTTGCCGTCGAGACCGTTGTCTTTCCACTCCACCTCTTCCGGCTTCACGCCGCCCTGCTTGCCGAGATCTTTCCCCTGGATACCGTTTTCAGTACCGAGCAGGTACTTCAGCATGTACTCGTGGCCTTTACCGGACGAGCCCAGCAGGTTGGAGCGCCAGATGAACAGGTTGCGCGGGTGGTTTTTACCGTTTTCCGGCTGTTCCGCCGCGAAGCGGATTGAGCCATCCTTCAGCGATTGCACGGTGTAATCCACCGGTGACATACCCGCCTGCTTCGCCTCTTGTGCAATGCGCAGCGGGTTAGTGCCCAGCTGCGGTGCCGACGGCAGCCAGCCCATGCGCTCGGCGCGCACGTTGAAGTCAATAAGGTGGCCGCTGTAGCGGGATTTATCCGCCATCGGCGACAGCAGCTCCTGCGCGGTGACCGTCTCGTAGCGCCACTGGCTGGAGTGGTTATAGAAGTAAGAGGTGCTGTTCATGTGGCGTGCAGGACGCTGCCAGTCAAGTGCAAACGCCAGAGGCTGCCAGCCGGTCTGCGGACGCAGTTTCTCCTGGCCAACGTAGTGCGCCCAGCCGCCGCCGCTCTGACCGACGCAGCCGCAGAAGATCAGCATGTTGATCAGTCCACGGTAGTTCATATCGAGGTGATACCAGTGGTTCAGACCCGCACCGACGATGATCATTGAACGGCCGTGCGTTTTGTCCGCGTTTTCTGCGAACTCGCGTGCGATACGGGTAATGTGCGCGCGAGGAACTCCGGTAATCTGTTCCGCCCAGGCCGGGGTGTAGGCCTTCACGTCGTCATAGCCGGTTGCGCAGTTTTCATCGCCCAGGCCGCGCTCCAGACCGTAGTTCGCCATGGTCAGGTCATAGACGGTGGTGACCAGCGCGGTAGAGCCGTCGGCAAGCTGCAGGCGCTTCACCGGCAGCTTGTGCATCAGTACGTTTTTCAGTTCAACCTTGTTGAAGTGCTCGGAACCTTCGCCGCCGAAGTACGGGAACCCGACCTCGGCGATCTCGTCCTGGCTACCCAGCATGCTGAGGCGCAGCTCAGTCTCTTCGCCGGTGGTGCCGTTACGTTGCTCAAGGTTCCACTTGCCCTTCTCGCCCCAGCGGAAGCCGATAGAGCCGTTTGGCGCCACCAGCTCGCCGTTGCTGTTATAGGCAACGGTTTTCCACTCTGGGTTATTTTCCTGACCCAGCGCGTCCACCAGATCGGCAGCACGCAGCGTACGCCCTGCGGCATAGTAGCCGTCACGCTCTTCCAGCATGACCAGCATTGGCATGTCGGTGTAGCGGCGGACGTAGTCGGTGAAGTACTGGCTTGGCTTATCAAGATGGAACTCGCGCAGCATGACGTGGCCCATCGCCATCGCCATCGCGGCATCGGTACCCTGTTTCGGTGCCAGCCACAGATCGCAGAGCTTGGCGATTTCCGCGTAGTCAGGGGTTACCGCCACGGTTTTAGTGCCTTTGTAACGGACTTCAGTAAAGAAGTGCGCGTCCGGCGTACGGGTCTGAGGCACGTTTGAGCCCCAGGCGATAATGTAGCTGGAGTTGTACCAGTCGGCGGACTCCGGCACGTCGGTCTGTTCGCCCCAGGTCTGCGGAGACGCCGGCGGCAGGTCGCAGTACCAATCGTAGAAGCTCAGGCAGGTACCGCCGATAAGTGACAGATAGCGCGCGCCGGAAGCGTAAGAAACCATCGACATCGCCGGGATCGGCGAAAAGCCCGCCACGCGGTCAGGACCGTAGGTTTTAACGGTGTAGACGTTGGAGGCGGCAATCAGCTCGTTCACTTCTTTCCATGAGGAACGCACAAAGCCGCCGCGGCCGCGAGCCTGCTTGAAGCTTTTCGCTTTATCCGCGTCTTCAATGATGGAGGCCCAGGCATCAACCGGATCGCTGTGCTGCGCTTTCGCTTCACGCCACATTTTCATCAGACGCTTGCGCATCAGCGGATATTTCAGACGGTTAGCGCTGTAGAGATACCAGGAGTAGCTGGCGCCACGCGGGCAGCCACGCGGTTCATGGTTTGGCATATCCGGGCGGGTGCGCGGGTAGTCGGTCTGCTGCATTTCCCAGGTCACCAGACCATTTTTAACGAAAATCTTCCAGCTGCATGAGCCAGTACAGTTCACGCCGTGGGTCGAACGGACGACTTTGTCATGCTGCCAGCGCTGACGGTAACCGTCTTCCCAGTCCCGGTTGGTATCCAGAACCTGGCCGTGCCCATCGGCAAAAGTTTCCCCCTTCTGTTTGAAGTAGCGAAACCGGTCCAAAAATTTGCTCATCGGGTATCTCCTGTATGGAGCCTGTGGCTCTCTAAATCGACATTGCTGATTTGCAGCGAAGGTAACGCCCTGAAAGAGGGGGAGAATTGATAACGATCAAGACGAGGAGGGACTCTCAGGCGAGGGGTTACACCGAATACCACCAAAGCGGTATCTCCAAAAAAACCATATCAATATGAAAAATAAGGCTAATTTTATTTCATCGTACAAAAAGCCAGTCGGAATTTAACATCTCAGGTATTAAGGGGTAGACCCACCTGCAAAGCGATGGCGTTCGCAGTGCCCCCGCAGGCGTCTGTCGAAAAAGTCGTGAGTATGTTGTAACTATTACTCAGGATAAAAAAACGCGGCCCGAAGGCCGCGTAAACGGATAATCACACTTACTTATTTTTTTTGGTATTACGGCCATATACCAGCCACGTAATCACGACGCAGGCGATATAGAAGACGAGGAAAACTTTCATGGCGCCAGCCGGAGAGCCGGTCAGATCCAGAGAGATACCGAACGCTTTCGGGATAAAGAAGCCGCCAATCGCGCCGATGGCTGAGATAAAGCCCAGCGCCGCAGCCGTATCCGTCGCCGCTTCGCGCATTGCCTGCTCTTCGCTCCCGCCCTGCGCTTTCACGCGATCCATCGTCAGCTTACGGAAGATCACGGAGATCATCTGGAAGGTGGACGCACTCCCCAGCCCCGCCGTCAGGAACAGCACCATAAACACGCCGAAGAAGGCGATGAAGTTACCGCCCTGCCCGTCGGCCGGCAGCGTGAGGAACAGCAGCGCGCAGAACACCGCCATCACGATGAAGTTAACCAGCGTCACGCGGGTACCGCCCAGACGGTCAGAGACCATGCCGCCCAGCGAGCGAGCAAGGGCGCCAATAAATGGGCCGAAGAAGGCGAATTGCAGGATCTGCACGTCCGGGAACTGCGTTTTCGACAGCATCGCGAAGCCCGCAGAGAAGCCGATAAACGAACCGAAGGTGGCCAGATACAGCAGCGCCATCACCCAGAGGTGTCCACGCTTCAGCACCGGCAGCTGTTCGCTCAGCGACGCCTTCGACGCGGACAGGTCGTTCATAAAGAACCAGGCTGCGAGGGTGAAGACCACCAGGAAAGGTACCCAGATCCAGGCGGCGTTCTGCAGATAGAGGGAAGAACCATCCGCCTGCTCAACGCCACCGCCGCCAAAGGCCGCAAAAATAGAAACAGAGATCGCCAGCGGGGCAATCAGCTGCATCACGCTCACGCCCATATTGCCCAGACCGCCGTTAATACCCAGCGCGCCGCCCTGCTTCGCTTTCGGGAAGAAGAAGCTGATGTTTGCCATGCTGGAGGCGAAGTTCGCACCCGCAAAACCGCACAGCAGGGAGATAATCACGAATACGCTGAACGGCGTAGAGGTATCCTGCACCGCGAAGCCGAGCCAGACGCAGGGGACGATCATGATGCCCGTACTGAATGCCGTCCAGCGACGGCCGCCAAAGACCGGCACCATAAACGCGTAAGGCACACGCAGCAGCGCGCCTGACAGCGACGGCAGCGCGGTCAGCATAAACAGCTGATCGGTCGTAAACGTAAAACCCACTTTCGGCAGGTTTACCGCCACCGCGCTAAACAACATCCATACGCAAAACGCCAATAACAAACACGGCACGGAAATCCAAAGATTCCGGCTTGCTACACGATGGCCGCGCTGTTGCCAGAACGCCGGATCCTCTGGACGCCAGTCTGTAATAACGGCACCATTTTCCCTTTCGGGAGCGGATGAGTGACTCATAGACACCTCTGATTCTCGAATGATGCTGCAAACATTAGGGTTTTAGGGCGGCGGTAAGTTGATATAAATCAAAGGAAAAGTGGGAGGATTTGCGGCGCAAAATAAGGTCTCACCCTTAGTGAGTAGGCTAATTCGGTAAAAAAGACGTGGTTTTTCACGGCACTGACGGTTCCTGGCTACTCCCACCTCCTTTCCCCTACTCCGTTGGCAATTTAGGGGTAATCCTTTATTGGTATGGGTATACTCCAGGGTATGCACCAGAATAGCGCCATTCCTGCAAGCAGGCCACGTCAGGAGCACGCCACCTCTATGTTAAAAAGATGTTTATCTCCGCTGACGCTCGTGAATCAGCTAGCCCTGATTGTTTTGCTGTCCACCGCCATCGGCGTGACCGGCATGGCGATCTCCGGCTGGCTGGTACAGGGAGTACAGGGTAATGCACATGCCATCAACGAGGCAGGCTCGCTACGCATGCAGAGTTATCGCCTGCTGGCGTCGGTCCCCCTGACGCAGGACGATCGGCCTCTGATTGATGAAATGGAGCGCACGGTCTTCAGCCCCGAGCTGGAAAACGCCGCCATCCGCGCCGGTCAGCAGTCCCAGCTTAACGCCCTTCAGGGTTACTGGCACACCCAGCTGCAGCCCGGGCTGAAACAGGCTCGCAGCACGGAAACCGTTGCGCAGGACATTGCGGGGTTCGTCTCACGTATTGATGCGCTGGTCTCCGCTTTTGACCAGACGACCGAATTACGCATCGACCGGGTGGTGATGGTGCACCGCGCAATGGCGCTGTTTATGGGGCTGCTGCTGATCTTCACCATTGTCTGGCTCCGCGCGCGGCTGCTGAACCCGTGGAAACAGCTGCTGGCGATGGCCCGCGCGGTGACCGCACGCGATTTTACCCAGCGCACGCACATCAGCGGGCGCAACGAGATGGCCATGCTTGGCCAGGCGCTCAACACCATGTCGGCAGAGCTCTCCGAGAGCTACGCGGTACTGGAACAGCGCGTTCAGGAAAAAACGGCGGGACTGGAGCAGAAAAACGAGATCCTCTCCTTCCTGTGGCAAGCCAACCGCCGTCTGCACATGCAGGTGCCGCTATGCGAGCGCCTCTCTCCGGTGCTGAACGGCCTGCAAAATCTGACCCTGCTGCACGACCTTGAGCTGCGCGTCTACGACGTGGAAGACGAAGATAACCATCAGGAATTTACCTGCCAGTCGGATATGTCGTGCGATGACAAAGGCTGCCATCTTTGCCCTCGTGGCCTGCCGCCGCTGACGTCCGGCGGCACCACCCTGAAGTGGCGCCTGACCGACAGCCACACTCAGTACGGTATTCTGCTGGCAACGCTGCCAGCCGGGCGTCACCTGAGCCACGACCAGCAGCAGCTGGTCGATACGCTGGTCGAACAACTAACGGCCACGCTGGCGCTCGACAGGCATCAGGAAAAGCAACAGCAGCTTATCGTCATGGAGGAGCGCGCAACCATCGCCCGCGAGCTTCACGACTCTATCGCCCAGTCGCTCTCCTGTATGAAAATGCAGGTGAGCTGCCTGCAGATGCAGGATGCAGAGATGCCGGAGAGCAATAAGCAGCTGCTTAGCCAGATCCGCAACGAGCTGAACACCTCCTGGGTACAGCTTCGCGAGCTGCTGACCACCTTCCGCCTGCAGCTGACCGAGCCGGGCCTGCGCCCGGCGCTGGAAGCCAGCTGTCACGAATTTAGCGCCCGGCTGGGGTTCCCGGTGAAGCTTGACTACCAGCTGCCGCCGCGGTTTGTCCCCTCCCATCAGGCCATACATTTACTGCAGATCGCCCGTGAAGCGCTGAGCAACGTGCTCAAGCACTCCGGCGCGACGGCGGTAACGGTCACCGTCAGCCAGCACAACAACCAGGTGAAGCTTACGGTTCACGACAACGGCCGCGGCGTGCCGGAAAATGCCGAACGCACTAACCACTATGGTTTAATTATTATGCGAGACCGCGCCCAAAGCCTGCGCGGTGATTGCCAGGTTCGCCGGAGAGAGACGGGCGGCACGGAAGTTGTCGTCACCTTTATTCCCGAGAAACCGCTTACAACTGCTCAAGGAGAAACCCATGACTAATCAGGAACCGGCATCCATCCTGTTGATCGACGACCATCCGATGCTGCGTACTGGCGTAAAACAGCTGGTCAGCATGGCACCCGATATCACCGTGGTTGGCGAAGCCAGCAACGGCGAACAGGGCATTGAGCTTGCCGAATCCCTCGATCCCGATCTGATCCTGCTCGATCTGAATATGCCCGGCATGAACGGTCTGGAGACCCTCGACAAGCTGCGGGAAAAATCGCTTTCCGGGCGCATCGTCGTCTTTAGCGTCTCGAACCATGAAGAGGATGTGGTCACGGCGCTGAAGCGCGGGGCGGATGGTTATCTGCTCAAAGACATGGAGCCGGAAGACTTGCTTAAGGCGCTGCAGCAGGCTGCGGCGGGCGAGATGGTTCTCAGCGAAGCCTTAACGCCGGTGCTGGCCGCCAGCCTGCGCGCCAACCGCGCCACCTCTGACCGCGACGTCAGCCAGCTAACGCCGCGCGAGCGCGACATTCTTAAGCTCATTGCCCAGGGGCTGCCGAACAAAATGATCGCCCGGCGCCTGGACATCACGGAAAGTACGGTCAAAGTGCACGTGAAGCATATGCTGAAGAAAATGAAGCTTAAATCCCGCGTCGAAGCCGCGGTGTGGGTGCATCAGGAACGCATTTTTTAAGGGCTACTCATCCGGCAGCAGCTTCCAGCGCGGATCGTCGTCAGGCAATGCGACCAGCGGCTGCACCACAGCAAGCGCGATCTCATTGGACGAGACGCGCTGGCCTTTCTCATCTTCCACCACCGCCGACAGGTGCCAGCGGTTTGTCGCCCCTTCGCTGTCATCCCAGGCAGGCATAATCACGCTCCAGCCGTCTGTGCTGTTGCTTTTCGCCGGTGACGTCAGGCTCAATGCCTGCGTATCCCCCTGCCAGTGGATCTGACGAATGCCGTGCGTGCTGCGGACCTGGAGCTTCAGCATGACGGTCTCGCCCCCTTTCAGATCCCACGGCGGCGTTGCCAGCCACACGGACAGCGTTTTGCGCTGACGGAACTCCATCACCGGCAGGCTATTACGCTCCGGCGAGTCGTAGCGGCTTCCGCGCAGGGATCGCGTGGCGGCGACTTCACCGGCGGAAAGCTGTTTCACCAGCGGCACGCCAAAGCGATAGTTGAGCTTCAGCCCGAGGTTATTCTGGCTCTCGCCGCTTTCGCCCTGCTTGTGCCCGGCAGTCAACGTGACCAGCGGGACGGGGGTGTAGTTAAGCCCCAGATTCACCGCTACCGGATTGTGGTAGCCGGTTCCGCTGTTGAAGAGATCGACGTTATCGCCAAAGTATTGCTCGAAGCTGATGCTGGTGTTCAGGTGATGGAACCACGGCAGCCAGGCTTTAGCGGTGACGTCATAGCCGCGCGCCATGCGCTGCTCCTGGACGTCAGAGCGATCGCGCCAGCCGGCAAAGGGCTGATAATAGTTGGCTGACAGGCGCAGATTTTCCCCCCACGCTTCCGCGCCCAGCCCGGCACGCTGCAGGTTTTCATCCAGCAGGTTATCGTAAAAGGTGTTGTAACCCAGCAGCCATTTCCCGGCGACCCAGCGCTGGCCTATACCGGCGTTACTGACCAGGCCATCCGTCTGCTGGGTCAGGCCAAGCTGGCTCCAGCTCAGGTAACGGTTGTTATCGTTCCAGGGGATAAACCAGCTCCCGCTGCTGCCGTTAAATTTGCCATCGTTATCCACCAGTAAGTTCACGCTGGCGTTCCCCCAGGGCGAAAGCCAGGACTCAATCTGCTGGTTCACTTCGCCGCTTACCGCGTCGCGCACCTGGCCAAACGCGAACTGACGCGCCTGCTCGCCGGTCGTCAGTCCATTGTCGGTCATGCTGGCTTCACCAAAGGCTTTCGCCATTTCGGCCAGATGCTTCTCCCCCTCGCCGGTTGGCGCCGCCATGCCGAGGTCGGGCAGGTTATCCCCGTCGTTATCAAAGGGATTTTGTGCCTGCTGGATAAAGGAATTCGGCGCACCGTGAACGGCTCCGACCGTAAGAAGGGGGAGTAAAAACAGCAAACGAATGCGGGACGATACAGCCATCAACGTCGTCAATAAGAACCTGTGTTTATGAATAAACTCTTATTATGTTAACGCGATAAGCCCTGAAATGCAGTCCTGGCGGACATTTCAGGATTATCCTGAAACAGCCCTTTCAGCTCCGGCACGCAGGAACCACAGTTCGTCCCACAGCGCAGCTTCGCCCCCAGCGCGTTGACGGAATCACACCCTCCGACGATCGCCTCCCGTATCGCATTCTCCCCGACGCTGAAACAGCTGCAGATGATGCGTCCCGGATCCGCTTCCTTCCCGACGCTCTGTCCGTTCAACAAGGCGTGGCGTTCTGCGAAAAGCACGGGTGGGGATTGAAAAGCGGCTTCAATTACCGTATGCGCCAGCGCCGGTAACGCGGTGCCCTCCCAGAAGCCCAGCATCAGCTGGCCT
Organism: Enterobacter sp. N18-03635; assembly: GCF_004006055.1. Taxonomy (NCBI): domain Bacteria; kingdom Pseudomonadati; phylum Pseudomonadota; class Gammaproteobacteria; order Enterobacterales; family Enterobacteriaceae; genus Enterobacter; species Enterobacter sp. N18-03635. Next base: position 2,624,326 of record NZ_CP034769.1, read on the forward strand.
TCATGCCAGGCCAGCACGCTGCTGCGTTCGCCGGTTTGGGCAACCTGCAGCTGCCAGCCTCGGACGCCGGCGTATTCCATTACCCACGACAGCAAAGGTTTATCGCACGCCACCGTCAGACGTGAGGCTTTGCGCCACCAGTAAACCGAAGAAGGCATTTCCGGCCATTCCCGGGCATAGAGTTCCCCCTGCCAGGCAGGCTGCCACGGCAGAATTCTGACCGCGGTTTGTTTACTCTCCGGCTGGCCCGAAACCGGATCGCAGCGCCCTTCCACCAGCGCATTCACCTTTCCCTGGCGGGCAAACTCAGCGTTCCAGTGCATCGGGGCAAACGCCTCGCCTTCCCGTATCCCGTCATTGATTCGTACTCTGACGACCATCACGCCGCGCGGCGAGCTAATTCGCGCCAGCTGGCCGTCGCACAGGGAAAGCCGAACGGCGTCTGCGGGGCAAACCTCAACAAACGGTTCGGCGATATGCTGCATCAGTCTGGCTACGTATCCCGTTCGGGTCATGGTATGCCACTGATCGCGGATGCGCCCCGAGTTAAGAATCAGCGGGTACAACGCGCTGACAGTCGCACCGTGCGACAGAGGGTTAACGGGAACAATGTTTCGGCGCGGGAAATCCCCCGTCGGCCACTGATAAGGCCCAAGCTGATCCCACTCCTCACGGGTTAGCGCAGCCAGGTCATGAAGGTTTAACGCACGCGCGCCGTCATTTTCAAAGGCCGTCAGCGCCGCATGTTCGCAAAAAATCTCGTGCGGATGTTGCCAGGCAAAGGCCTCGCCATAGCCCAGCCGCTTCGCCATCTGCGCGACGATCCACCAGTCCGGCTTCGCCTCGCCCGGCGCAGGCAGAAACGCGCGCTGGCGTGAAATGCGCCGCTCGGAATTGGTCACCGTCCCGTCCTTTTCTCCCCAGCCCAAAGCCGGAAAACGGATATGGGCGAACCGGCTGGTGTCGGTATCGTTCATCACTTCAGAGACCATCACCAGCGGGCAGCTCGCCAGCGCCTGACACACCGCGTGGCTGTCCGGCAGCGACACGGCAGGGTTGGTGCCCATGATCCACACCGCCTTCACATCGCCGCGGGCAATAGCGTCAAACAGCTCCACCGCCATCAGGCCCGGCGTCTGCGCCAGCCGTTCCGTTCCCCAGAAACGCGCCACCCGCGAAAGATCGTCCGGCTCAAAGTTCATGTGTGCCGCCAGCTGGTTCGCCAGTCCGCCCACCTCCCTTCCTCCCATCGCGTTTGGCTGTCCGGTCAGCGAAAACGGGCCGCAGCCCGGACGGTTGAACTTCCCGCTGGCAAGATGAACGTTAATGATAGCGTTACACTTGTCGCTGCCGCTGGCGGACTGGTTGATACCCATGGTGTAGAGCGTGATTGCGCGAGGCGCGGTGATAAACCAGTCGTAAAAGGTACCAATGTCTTCTGACGGAAGATCGCAAAACGCCGCCACGCGGGCAATCGGCCACGCCTCGGTCCCCTGAATCAGATTGAGCAATCCTACAAACAGACCGGCGTCGCTGCCGGGGGCGAGCGCCAGATGCAGGTCAGCAATATCACAGGTGGCGGTTCTGCGCGGATCGATGACCACCACCTTCATCTGCGGGTTGTTGCGCTTCGCCTGCACCAGCCGCTGATAGAGCACCGGATGCGTCCAGGCCGCGTTTGAACCCACCAGCACCACCAGATCGCTGTTTTCGACGTCCTCGTAGCTGCACGGCACCACGTCTTCGCCGAAGGCGCGCTTGTAGCCCACCACCGCCGAAGACATGCAGAGCCGGGAGTTGGTATCGATATTTGCCGCACCGATAAACCCTTTCATCAGCTTGTTGGCGGCGTAGTAGTCCTCGGTAAGCAATTGTCCGGAGGCGTAAAACGCCACCGCCTGCGGTCCCCATGTGTCGATAATCTCCCGCAGACGCTCCCCTGCCGCGTTCAGCGCCTGCGCCCAGTCCACCTCAAGTCCGTCAACAACGGGGCGCAGCAATCGCCCCTGTAACCCCGTCGTTTCCGCCAGGGCCGATCCTTTCACGCACAGGCGCCCCAGGTTCGCAGGATGGGTTTCATCTCCCCGAACGCTGACCGCTTCACCTTCCACGCTGGCAACTACGCCGCAGCCGACCCCGCAGTAGGGGCACGTTGTCCGGGTTTCCGTCATGAAGCCTCCGCACGCATTACCAGGGTGTCGCTGCCAACCCATACCTTGCCGTTTTCAATTTTCACCGGCCAGGCGCGCACCGCGGGTTCGCCGTTCTCTACCTGACAGCCGTCGCGCAGGCGAATGCGCTGCTTATACAGCGGTGAAATCACCACGGGCTCGCCCGCTGCATCGCCAAGAATGCCGCGTGAAAGCACGTTCGCATTACCGCCCGGTTCCCGATCGTCGAGGGCGTAAACGGTTTTGCCAAAACGGAAGAGCGCAATCGGCTTACGTCCAAGCCGCGCGCCGATGCCCGCCTGCTCGGGGATATCGTCGATGCCGCAAATTTCCTGCCAGCGCTTGCTTTCATCCGGCGCGGTGTCGTTCACCGTCGTGCGGAACAGCGCCAGACGGTTGGGATCGTTAAGCGTGGTTTGCCATTCGCACTGATAGGTTTCCACCACCCGGGCCATCTCCTGCTCCAGCTCGTGGGCGATACCCAAGCTGTCGTTGAGGATCACCTCCCGCAGGTAGTCGAGACCGCCTTCCAGGTTATCCATCCAGGTGCTGGTGCGCTGCAGGCGATCCGCCGTGCGGATGTAGAACATCAGGAAGCGGTCGACGGTGCGGATTAACGTTTCGTCATCCAGATCGCTGGCAAAGAGATCCGCATGGCGCGGCTTCATCCCGCCGTTGCCGCACAGATAGAGGTTCCAGCCTTTATCGGTGGCAATCACCCCCACGTCTTTGCTCTGCGCCTCCGCGCACTCGCGGGTGCAGCCGGAGACCGCCATTTTGATTTTGTGCGGCGCGCGCAGCCCCTTGTAGCGGTGCTCAAGCCTGACCGCGAGGCCGGTGGAGTCCTGCACCCCGTAGCGGCACCAGGTTGAACCGACGCAGGATTTCACCGTGCGCAGGGATTTCCCGTAAGCGTGCCCGGTTTCAAACCCGGCCTCCACCAGCGCCTGCCAGATCGCCGGCAGCTGTTCCAGAGTGGCGCCGAAAAGGTCGATACGCTGTCCGCCGGTAATTTTGCTGTACAGGCTGTAGCGTTTCGCAATCTGCCCGATGGCGATCAGCCCGTCGGCGGTCACTTCTCCCGCCGGCATGCGCGGCACGATGGAGTAGGTACCGTCCTTCTGGATATTGGCGAAGTAGCGGTCGTTGGTGTCCTGCAGCGGCAGGTGTGCCGGTTTCAGCAGATACTCGTTCCAGCACGAGGCAAGCACCGACCCCACCAGCGGCTTACAAATTTCGCATCCGTGTCCCTGTCCGTAGCGGCTGATAAGCTGGTCAAAGGTGCGAATATGGTTGACGCGCACGAGGTGGTAAATCTCCTGGCGCGAGTACGGGAAGTGCTCGCAGATGTCCTTTTTCACCGCCACGCCCTGCTCCGCCAGCTGGAACTCCATCACCTGCTTCACCAGCGCGCTACATCCCCCGCAGCCGGTCGCCGCTTTGGTGCACTGCTTAATTGCGCCGATATCCGTTGCGCCCGCACTTACCGCCTGACAGATATCGCCTTTGCTGACGTTATGACACGAACAGATTTGCGCGCTTTCCGGCAGCGCCGCCACGCCGAGCGCTTTCGGCGCGCTGCCTGACGACGCGGGTAATATCAGCGTTTCCGGCTCTTTTGGCAGGGCTATCCCGTTAAGCATCATCTGCACCAGCGTGGCGTATTCGCTGGCATCACCCACCAGCACGCCGCCGAGCAGCGTTTTGCCGTCGTGGCTGACCACGATTTTCTTGTAGATTTGCTGCGGGCCGTGCGTCCACTGGTAGCTCAGCGCCCCTGGGGTGCGGCCGTGAGCATCACCGAACGAGGCGACGTCCACGCCCAGCAGCTTGAGTTTGGTGCTCATATCCGCGCCGGCGAAGGTTTTCTCCTCTCCCGCCAGCGCGGCGGCGGCCACCCTCGCCATCTGGTAGCCGGGCGCGACCAGACCGAAGATTTTCCCTTCCCACAGCGCGCATTCGCCGATGGCCAGCACGTCCGGATCGGAGGTCTGGCAACCGTCATCAATGCAAATCCCGCCGCGTTCGCCGATAGCCAGCCCGCTGCTGCGCGCCAGCGCGTCCTGGGGACGAATGCCGGCAGAAAAGACCACCATGTCCGTTTCAAGCTGTTCGCCATCGGCAAAGCGCAGCACCAGCCCGCCGTCCGCCGTGGCGATCTCCGTTGTCGCTTTACTGGTGTGAACGCCGACGCCCAGCGCCTCAATTTTCTTGCGCAGCATCATCGCGCCGTCGTTGTCGAGCTGGACCGCCATCAGGTTAGGCGCAAATTCCACCACGTGGGTTTCCAGCCCGAGCTGCTTCAGGGCATTCGCCGCCTCCAGCCCGAGCAGGCCGCCGCCAATCACCACGCCGCGGCGCGAGCCCGCCGCGTGCGCAGCAATGTTGTCCAGGTCGTCAAGGGTGCGGTAGACAAAACAGCCCGGCAAATCGTTGCCCGGCACGGGCGGGACAAACGGATAGGAGCCGGTCGCCAGCACCAGTTTATCCCAGTGGGTCTCATGCCCGCTGGCGGTACGCACCACGCGCGCGTCGCGATCGATAGCGACGACCTGCTGCGACAGGCGCAGCTCAATGCCGTTGTCGGCAAAGAAATCCCCCTCCACCAGCGAAAGCGACGCCGCGCTGCGGCCGCCAAAATATTCCGACAGATGCACGCGGTCGTAGGCGGCATAGCGCTCCTCGCCAAAGACAACGATCTGATACTGCTGGTGCAGATTGCGGTTAACGCAGTCTTCGAGAAAATGATGGCCGACCATACCGTGCCCAACCACCACCAGAGTAGGTTTTGTCATAGCATTGTGTCCTGCAACCTGCGGTTGCGTAGTGAAACGATCGAACAGCCAGTCCGCGTGGGCGGGCGCAGCCGTTGCCAGTAAATCGGTAAATGTTGCCGCGCTGCGGCAGTCGCCCATCAGCAGTACGCCAGCCAGCGCCCCCTGATTGATCAGTAAACGGCGATAGTGACGGGTCAGCGGATCCCATGCGCTCCAGACCACGTCGCCCTCCTGCTCTGCCGCGCGACCGAGGCTGAACAGCTCCACGCCGGTCACCTTGAGGCGTACGCCGCTGTCAGTCAGGACAAACGGCGCGGTGACGTCCCCGGCCAGCCGCGCGGCAAGAATATCCGCCTGCGCCAGACAGGGGGCGACCAGGCCAAACGTCTGGCCGTCAATTTCGCAGCACTCGCCAATGGCGTAGACGTCCGGCTCGGAGGTTTGCATCTGGTGATCCACCACGATGCCGCGCGCGCAGCGTATGCCGCTGGCCTGCGCCAGCGCGACGCTGGGCTGCACGCCCGTCGCCAGCACCACGCGCGCGGCGGCGATACTGCGTCCGTTTATCAGCGTCACGCTATTTCCGTTCACCGCTGCGATGCCAGAGACGAGCTCACAGCGCACGCCCCGCGCCGCCAGCGCCTCTTCCAGCAGCATTCCCGCCTGCCGATCCAGCTGCTGCTCCATCAGCCACGGACCGCGATGAACAAGCGTGACCTCGTCACCTGAACGCGCCAGCGCTGCTGCCGCCTCAACCCCGAGCACGCCGCCGCCCAGCACCACCGCCGGACCGACGATCGCCTGAATGGTCCGGGTATCTGCCAGGGTACGGAACGTGAACACATGCGGCGCATCGCAGCCGGGGATTGGCGGAATAAAGGGCGTTGATCCGGTGGCAAACACCAGCGCATCCCAGTCCAGCGTGCGGGCGGCGGTTTGCACTTCCCGCGTGTCCACGTTTACGGCGATCGCCTTTTCGCCCCGCAGCACCGTCACGCCGCGCGCCTGGTACCAGTCGTCATCCTGAAGACAGATGTCTGCAGCCTGCTTTTCACCGCCCAGCACCGGCGAAAGCTGGATGCGGTTATAGGCATGTTCCCGCTCGTCACCGATGACGGTGATAGCGAAACGACCTGCAGCACGCCCGGTGAGCGAGGCAATCAGCCGCGTAGCCGCCATGCCATTTCCGATAATGACCAGTCGCATCAAAGCCCCCTCGCTACGCCGCTTTTGGCTGCTTTTCATAGAGGAAATGAAGGATCTGCTGGCGCATGTGGTGATAGCGGCTGTCGTCCGCCAGCTGCACCCGGTTGCGCGGGCGCGGCAGATCGACGCGCAGGATCTCCCCGACGGTCGCCGCCGGGCCGTTGGTCATCATCAGCACGCGATCGGAGAGCAGCACCGCCTCGTCCACGTCGTGGGTAATGAGCACGATGGTGGTGTTCAGCGCCTGCTGGATCTGCATTACCGAGTCCTGCAGATGAGCGCGCGTCAGCGCATCGAGCGCGCCGAAGGGTTCATCCATCAGCAGCACTTTCGGCTTCATCGCCAGCGCGCGGGCAATACCGACGCGCTGCTTCATGCCGCCGGAGATCTCCCCCGGACGCTTGTGCAGAGCGTGCCCCATCTGCACGCGGTCGAGATTGTGTTCAATCCACTCCCGGCGCTCAGCCTTGCTCATGCTGTGGCGAAACACGTGATCTACCGCCAGGGCCACGTTGTCGAAGCAGGTGAGCCACGGCAGCAGCGAGTGGTTCTGGAACACCACCGCGCGCTCCGGCCCCGGCCCGGCGATTTCGCGGTTGTCACAAATCAGCCCACCTTCGGTCGGCAGGGTAATACCGGCGATGAGGTTCAGCAGCGTCGATTTGCCGCAGCCAGAGTGCCCAATCAGGCTCACGGTTTCGCCCTCGTGGATATCAAAAGAGACGTTCTGCAGCGCCAGAAACTCGCCGCTGGCGGTGGAAAAACGCTGGCTCACGGCCTGGACCTGAATTAATGGTTTCATGTTCGCTCCTTATTTTTCCTGCCAGCTAAAGCGCCGGGCGATCAGCATCAGCCCCTGCTCCAGCAGCAGCCCGACCACGCCAATGATGACGATGGCGATGAGAATGTTTTCGACGTTGAGGTTGTTCCACTCGTTCCAGATCCAGAAGCCGATCCCCAGCCCTCCGGTCAGCATCTCGGCGGCGACAATCACCAGCCAGGCGATGCCGATGGAGAGGCGCACCCCGGTCAGCACCGCGGGCAGCACCGCCGGGAAGAGAATGCGGCGCAGGATGGTCCACTCGGAAAGCTGCAGCACCCGGGCAACGTTGAGGTAGTCCTGCGGAATGCGGCGCACGCCTTCGGCGGTGTTGATCACCATCGGCCAGATAGAGCAGATAAAAATGGTCCAGCTCGACGCGGGCTCCGCTTTCTGGAACAGCAGCAGGCCGATGGGCAGCCAGGCCAGCGGGCTAACCGGGCGTAACAGCGCGATCAGCGGGCCGAACATGCGCGAAAAAAAGGTGAAGCGGCCAATCAGGAAGCCGAGCGGGATCCCGGCGAACGCGGCCAGGCCAAAGCCCACCGCCACGCGCTGTAATGAGGCGAGCACGTTCCAGCCGATGCCCATATCGTTAGGCCCGTCTCGATAAAACGGATCGGCAAACAGAGTAATGGCGGAATCAAGCGTGCTGAGCGGCGTCGGGAAACCTTTGCTGTTAATCGCCGCCAGCTGCCACAGCACGACCAGCAGTCCCAGACCGATTAACGCCGGAATGATGCGTTGAATGATCGCGTTAATCCGACGCGCAAACGTCGGCGTACGGCGGCGAACCTGCACCGGAGGGAGGACAATCACCTCCCCACTCTCTGGCGTATCTGGTGATTTCGTCTTTTGCAGATGCTGCATAATCAGGCCCCTTTACGATGAATGGCGAAACGGCTGGCGTATCCTTCCGGGTCGGTACCGTTCCAGACGGTGCCGTCCATCAATGTGCTGCTGCGTAATGGTGAAGTCGGTGTGGTGATGCCCCCCACCGCCGTGGCGGCATCCTGCCAGACAGCGGTCTGGTTAATGCGCTGTGCAATAGCCGCGTAGTCCGGCGCGGTTTTGAGCAAGCCCCAGCGGCGGAACTGGGTTAAGAACCACATACCGTCGGAGAGATATGGGTAGCTGACGGCCCCCTCGTTGAAGAAACGGATCGGGTGCGCGTCCTGCCAGCGCTGGCCCAGGCCGTTGTCGTACTCGCCGAGCATTCGCCCGGTGAGAAACTGTTCCTTGCAGTTGAGCCACGCCCGGCGGGAGAGGATCCGCGCGGTCTCGCGCTTGTTTTCCGCGGAGGCTTCGATCCAGCGTGCGGCCTCCAGCACCGCGCTGACCAGCGCCCGCGCGGTGTGCGGGTTTTTCTCCACCCAGTCGCGACGCGTGCCGAGGATTTTTTCCGGATGGTCGGCCCAGACAGACTGTGACGTCGCGGCGGTAAAGCCGATGCGGTCGTTAATCGCCCGCGCGTTCCACGGCTCGCCGACGCAAAAGCCGACCATGTTGCCAATGCGCATGTTCATCACCATCTGCGGCGGCGGCACCACCACCGTGCGCACGTCGTCAAAGGGGTTAATGCCCGCGCTGGCCAGCCAGTAGTAGAGCCACATGGCGTGCGTCCCGGTCGGGAAGGTGTGCGCGAAGGTGTAGGTGCCGGGCGCCTGCTGACCAATTAGCTTTTTCAGCCCGTCAAGGTCTCGAACGCCCTTCTCCGCCAGATCGCTGGAAAGCGTAATCGCCTGGCCGTTCTGATTAAGCGTCATCAGGTTTGCCATCTGCTGCGGCTTGCCGGCAATGCCCAGCTCTAGGCCGTACAGCAGGCCGTAGAGAATGTGCGCGGCATCAAGCTCGCCCGCCACCAGCTTGTCGCGCACCGCCGCCCAGCTCGCCTCTTTGGTGGGCACGATGGTAATGCCGTATTTTTTATCAAAGCCTTTCAGCGCCGCGATAACCACGGGCGCGCAGTCGGTCAGCGGGATAAACCCGATGCGCACTGTTTCCTGCTCCGGTTTATCCGAGCCTGCCGCCCATGCGGCCTGCATGATACCCGGTAACAGCATTGCACCACTCGCCAGCATGCTGGCCTGCAAAAAACGCCGTCTCGACAAATCCGCCATGACCACTCCTGAATAAAAACCAAAAAAAAGCGCCCACGATGCCGAAGCACCAGTGGACGCCTTTATCCCGAAGACGAATGCACCGCCGTTGGCGCATCGTCAAAAATGGTTAATCTGATAATGCAAAGCGAATGCCAGGTATTAACACGCGGTTTTCGCGGTGTATCCCGCTTTACCCTCAGGTTTACGCACCTCAATCAGGCACAAAATGCCCGCTGACCGTGCAGCTACTCCTTTGGTATTACCTGCCACAAATTCTTCACCATGAGCAGCGCGCGGGCGATATCCACCATCCTTTGGTTCTTGTCCATCGCCATTTTGCGCAGCGCCGTCCAGGCCTGTTCCTCACTCATATTCTGGTGGGTCATCAGCACGCTCTTCGCTTTATCAATGATTTTGCGCTCTTCAAGCGTATCGCGCAGCGACGCAAGCTGGCGCGAGAGCTGTTCTATCTCGCGCGCCTGCTGGCGCACCAGGGTGAGCAACGGTTTTTCCGGGTACTGTATCAGCGGATCGTCCTGCTCATCGGCGGGAGGCACGTACTCATCGTTACGGTAAATACGCTCGTCCACCGCCGTCATCAGATCGGCGATGAGCGTCTCCTCCAGCGCGCGCAGATGCTCAAGGCGCGCGGTTTGCAGAGCAAACCAGGTCAGTGCGGTAAGGCCGTTATCGGCGGCGGGCTGGCGGGTACAGGCCACCCTTCGTAGCTGCTCCGTTTCACGATCGGGCTGGCAGTTTAAGGCAAAGGTGGCCTGTACATCAGCGTGGCTGTGTGAGAGAAAGATTTCAAAGCAGGCCTGCTGCCCATCGATGCGGTCAACCAGCCTCTGGCGAGTCACATCATCGAAAAAACCCTGCGTGAAGCCAATCGCCCCCAGCGCCCGCTCCTGTCCCGCCAGCTCTTTCCCCTGCATCAGGCTATACAGGGCGACAAAACGCCCGGCTATTTGCGGATCGTCAATGCTGTCATTAAGCTGCGGTACGATACTGAGCAGATGGCGAAGCATGCGGGAGTAGTGTTCCATCGCCTGTGGTGCCGTTACCGTTTGCTGAATAACTCCTTCGCGCAGCGCGGGAAGCATATCCAGGCTCAGGAGCGCGCCGCCGATGCGTTCACAGACCGTACTTCCCGGGATCGGCGACTGTTTTTCAAGAATCACATAAAGTGCAGCGAGGTTTTCATCCACCAGCGCCCGGCTGGCTTTGCATTCGGGGGCGTAAAGCTTACCCTGTGAGCAGAGCCAGACGTTGGACGCCCCACGCTCGCACTGTAACATGTGCACCAGTTGGCTAATGCCGTGCACAAGCTCGCCAAGCTGTGCCAGCTTGCTGAGCTGCTCCCGGCGCATCATCTTTGCGCGCTCGAGCCATTCGGCAGCGCCTGGCGAAATGCCAGCCATTAATGTCATGCTTTCTCTCCGGAACAGCGAAACTCGGGAAAGCTAAGCAATATTCGTGCCTTTATAAGAACAGGAGTCAACATGCAAAAGATTGTGATCGTCGCCAACGGTGCGGCCTACGGCAGCGAATCCCTTTTTAACAGCCTGCGCCTGGCGATTGCGCTGCGTGAAAAAGAGAGTGACCTCGCGTTACGACTCTTTTTAATGTCGGACGCGGTCACCGCGGGGCTGAAGGGACAAAAACCGGCCGAGGGCTATAACATTCAGCAGATGCTGGAGATCCTGACCGCGCAAAACGTGCCGGTGAAGCTGTGCAAGACCTGTACCGACGGCCGCGGTATTACCGGTCTGCCGCTGGTTGATGGCGTAGAGATTGGTACGCTGGTTGAGCTGGCCGAGTGGACGCTGTCCGCGGATAAAGTATTAGCTTTTTAATAATAAACCCGTAAAAATATTATTTTCTTATGGACGCGGTTTCAGCATCAAGTTTACCTGCGGGGATGCCGATAGGCATGGAAACAACACAGCAGGTATTTCACTTATGTTCAGATCGATTCGTGCACGCATCATCGCGACGACGGCAGGCTGTCTGGTCGTCGCACTTCTCCTTAATACCGTTATTAACTTCCAGGTCACGCGCCAGGATAACCAGCAGTCCCAGCGCGATATTCTGACCAGCACCAGCGCCAGCCATAACATGGCGATTGCCGACTGGGTAAAAAGCAAGATGGCGGTGATCGCCTCAGCGCAGACCGTTGCGCTGAGTGACGATCCGGTTCCGGTGTTTAAACAGCTTGCGCAGGCGGGTGGCTTCACCAACGTCTATGTTGGCTACGCCAGCAAAACGGCGAAATTCTCTGAACCGGCGGGTGTCCCGGCGGACTATGACCCGACTATTCGCCCGTGGTATCAGCAGGTGGTCAGCACGGACGGCCCGGTCGTCACCGCGCCCTACGTTGACGCGGGAACCGGCAAACTGGTGGTAACCTTCGCCGTGCCGGTAAAAGAGAATGGTACGCTGAAAGCGGTGGTGGCGGGCGATGTGGCGATGGACAGCGTGGTGGCTAACGTGCGCGGGATCCATCCAACCCCGGCCAGCAGCGGGTTGCTTCTGAACAGTGACGGCAGCGTGATTGCCGCTAACGATCCGGCGCTCACGCTTAAACCATTCGCTGAGACGATCAAAGGCATTGATTTTGCTGCGCTGAAAAGCGGTAACCTCGTCGACGGAACGCTGAACGACGCTGAAAAAACCTTCGTGGCGACAGCCGTGCCGGGCACAAACTGGCTGTTAGTCGTCGCGCTCGACAACGGTGATGCCACCTCCGGCATGCGTTCCCTACTTAAAGCCTCGGCGATTTCGCTGGTGATCCTGGCACTGCTTAGCGCGGCCATTGTGCATTTCCTGATTGCCCGCCTGCTCAAGCGTTTGTCAGACATTCGCGACGCGATGCACAACATTGCTAACGGGACTAACGATCTGTCCCAGCGCCTGCCGGACAACGGCGAGGACGAGGTTGCGCAGATTGCGCATGCCTTTAACGCCTTCAGCGATAAGCTGTCGGTGGTGATGGTGCAGCTCCGTGATGCCAGCGAGTCGGTGAAAAACGCCGCTCAGGAGATTGCGGCGGGTAACCAGGATCTTTCCGGACGTACCGAGCAGGCCGCATCCAGCCTGCGCGAGACGGCCAGCGCCGTGGAGCAGATCACCGCCTCCGTGACCCAGTCGAACGAATCGGCGGCAGAAGCGAATGACCAGGCGAGCAAGGCCTCCGCGGCCGCTGCGCGCGGCGGCGAGGTGGTATCCCAGGCGATCAGCACCATGCAGTCCATCGAAGTCGCGTCGGCTAAAATTGGCGATATCACCAGCGTGATTGACGGCATCGCGTTCCAGACCAACATTCTGGCGCTGAACGCCTCCGTCGAGGCGGCCCGTGCCGGCGAGCAGGGACGCGGGTTTGCCGTGGTGGCGGGCGAAGTGCGTAACCTGGCGAGCCGCAGCGCCCAGGCGGCGAAAGAGATCAAATCGCTGATCGATTCCACCACCGACAGCGTGGCGACCGGCTCCCGCTACGTGCATCTGGCTGGGGAAAGCATGGATGAGATCCGCTCCAGCATCGGCAGCGTCTCCGGCATCATGCGCGAAATTTCCATCGCTACCAGCGAGCAGATGAAAGGCATTCACGAGATCAACCACGCGGTGACCCATCTCGACAGAATGGTCCAGCAGAACGCCGAGCTGGTCGTGCAATCCGCCGCCGCTGCGGGCGCCCTGCAGAGCCAGGCGGGCGACCTTGCTGAAACAGCCGGTCATTTCCGCATTTAATTTTCTCGCGGTGCGCGTTTAGCGGGTAAAACGCGCGCCAGCTGAAATTTTGAGGGATTTTGTCATTTTTGTTTAATCGTTATGCCATTTTTTGATCAAAATCAGCATCCCACCCCCTCCCCTTTGGTGTTATGCCATGAGTGAATTGTGAACAACATCACGCTCGGATATGGCTGCAGGGAGAGCGTTGTTTAAGACTACGGGGGTAAAAAATGGCACTGGTAAAAACAAGTTTGAAGCTGTTTGGCGGGGATACGGTGGTGGTGCGTTGCTCAGAACGCTGTCGTATCCATCTGATGAGTGCGAAAGCACAAAAACAGTCCCAGGCGGATATTCTCACCGTACAGGATGATAAGGCCTGGCTTACAGTGCCCTACACCGGCACATGGGATGTGCTGATTGACAGCCACAGCCAGTCTCTGGAGCATTCCATCAGCTACGTGGCAGCATAATATTAAACGCCCGGCAAGCCGGGCGTAATATCAGGCAAAACCCGGTCGCAGCGTGCCGTTGAGCGGGTTCCCTTCCAGCAGCGCCTTCACCTTCACCACCAGTTCATTCAGACAATCGTCCTGCATGCCGAGGCGGGTCAACTCCTGATCGAGGGAGAAGAGATACTGCGCGTTGGTACCCAGCGGTCCGCTGGCGGCGGCAATTAACGGAGCAATCACCTGCGTGCGGGTATCCGCTTCATACAGCGGATGGCGGGGGTCCATGATAAACACCAGCGCATTGACGGTGCGTCCGTCGTCCAGTTCCAGCTTGCACCAGCTTGGCATGTAGCAGCCGGTGATCATCTCGCGCTTCCAGAGCAGCGTAAGCTCCTCTTCCAGCGTGGCATCCGGCAGGCGATACGCCACGCCAGTGGTGCGCCCGCCCTCTTTCAGTGCAAGCATGCGCCCGGGCTGGCACGCGCTGCCGCGTCCGGCCGTCAGACGCAGGCAAAATGCGCGGTGCCAGCCAGGCAGCGTTCCCGTTGCCGATTCGACAAATTCCAGAGCCGGGTTCCACATCAGGGAGCCGTAGCCAAAAATCCATACCGGGCCATCATCCGGGCGGCAGGCAAGCGTGGCAGCGAGCGACGCCGCACGTTGTTCAGCTGACCAGAGAAGCGATTCCTCAATAGCACCAAATGCCGTCTTACAATCTGCCTTCATTAAGAAATCACGCGTTAACACTTTCCACCTCCGCCACTGCATGCTTCCTTGCGACATCTGTAATTCGCCTTCCCGGCCTTAGGTGCTGGTCATTTTGCCAGCAGTTGAATAACGATAAGCAATTAGCGGACCAGTTGCAATACAACGGCAGTTCAACCGCCTGAAAAGTCAAAATGAAGGCAGCGAATTATTTCAGGGCTATTTCTTTTTATGCCATTTATCGTCGTCTCCTTTTTCATATTCATGTTTTACGGCGGCCCAGGCGACTTTGTGGGCAGTCTCTTCACGGCTGGCATCATCCCGGCGATCTTCCTTGTCTTTGTATTGATCCCAGGCGCTGTTAAACGCCTCTTTATAGATATCCTGCGCGTGAGCGGGCAGCACGTTTTGCACGTTATCGGGTAATTCGCGTTTCGTTTTATATGGCATCACTCACCTCTCTTTTGCTTAAAGAGATAAGTGTGGACGACGATATAGCATGGTGCCATTCGGACTTAATTTATGCATTGATTAAAACTCTAATTTATTGTTATTTAAAATCTATTTTAGAGATAAAGTAAATTATATGGGTCAGGCGCAAATTTCAAAGAAAAGGGTAAAATTAAGTAAAAAATAAAGGGTATTTAACAGAGATCTGTTAGTTTAATGCCCTTAAAAATCTATCTATAATTACAAGCACCTGCATTGATGGAGAAGCACATGACAGCAACACACGAGGCGGTAAAGACCCGCCACAAGGAGACGTCACTCATTTTCCCGGTTCTGGCACTGGCTGTGCTGCTCTTCTGGGGAAGCAGTCAGTCACTGCCAGTGGTGGTTGGTATCAATATTCTTGCCCTGGTCGGCATCTTAACCAGCGCATTTAGCGTCGTTCGCCATGCGGACGTCCTGGCCCACCGTCTGGGCGAGCCGTACGGTTCTTTAATTCTCAGCCTTTCCGTTGTTATTCTCGAAGTTAGCCTGATTTCCGCGCTCATGGCGACCGGCGATGCAGCGCCGACGCTGATGCGCGATACGCTTTACTCGATCATTATGATTGTGACGGGCGGTCTGGTGGGCTTCTCTCTGCTGCTGGGTGGGCGTAAATTCGCGACCCAGTATATGAACCTGTTTGGCATCAAACAGTATCTGATTGCCCTCTTCCCGCTTGCCATTATCGTGCTGGTCTTCCCGATGGCGCTGCCGGGTGCAAACTTCTCCACCGGTCAGGCGCTGCTGGTCGCGCTGATTTCCGCCGCCATGTACGGCGTGTTCCTGTTGATTCAGACCAAAACGCACCAGAGCCTGTTTGTGTATGAGCATGAAGACGACGGCGACGACGATGATCCGCACCACGGTAAGCCGTCGGCCCACAGCAGCGCGTGGCATACGGTTTGGCTGATCGTGCATCTGATTGCGGTGATTGCCGTTACCAAGATGAACGCTAACCCGCTGGAGACGCTGTTAACCGAGCTGAACGCGCCGGTGGCGTTTACCGGCTTCCTGGTGGCGCTGCTGATCCTGTCCCCTGAAGGGCTGGGCGCGCTGAAAGCGGTGTTGAATAATCAGGTGCAGCGCGCAATGAACCTGTTCTTCGGCTCCGTGCTGGCGACGATTTCACTCACCGTACCGGTGGTGACGCTGATTGCCTTTATGACCGGTAACGAGCTGCAGTTTGCGCTGGGTGCGCCGGAGATGATCGTGATGGTAGCATCATTGCTGCTGTGCCAGATTTCGTTCTCCACCGGGCGCACCAACGTGCTGAACGGAGCGGCGCATATGGCGTTGTTTGTTGCGTATCTGATGACGATATTTGCGTAAGACTGGGCCGGTGCGGGCTGATGCCCCCACCCCAACCCTCTCCGCCAGGGAGAGGGTGGCATAAAAAACCCGCCGAAGCGGGTTTTTTATTATTTGCTGGTATCCAGCTCGTCGAAGCTCTTCACCAGATCGTCAATCGCTTTGACCTGTTTCAGGAACGGCTCAAGCTTATCCAGCGGCAGCGCGGATGGACCGTCGCATTTTGCGTTATCCGGATCCGGGTGCGCTTCAATGAACAGGCCAGCCAGACCGGTTGCCATACCGGCGCGCGCCAGTTCGGTCACCTGAGCACGGCGGCCGCCGGACGCGGCGCCAAACGGGTCGCGGCACTGCAGGGCGTGGGTCACATCGAAAATCACCGGAGACTGGTTAGAGACGTTCTTCATTACGCTGAAGCCCAGCATATCCACGACCAGGTTGTCGTAACCGAAGTTTGCACCACGGTCGCAAAGGATGACCTGATCGTTACCACCTTCGATAAACTTATCGACGATGTTACCCATCTGACCTGGGCTGACGAACTGTGGTTTTTTCACGTTGATCACGGCACCGGTTTTCGCCATCGCGGCCACCAGGTCGGTCTGGCGAGCCAGGAATGCCGGGAGCTGAATCACGTCCACCACGTCTGCCACCGGCTGCGCCTGGGAGGCTTCATGCACGTCGGTGATCACTTTCACGCCAAAGGTCTGCTTCAGCTCCTGGAAAATTTTCATACCCTCTTCCAGGCCCGGGCCACGGTAAGAGTTGATGGAGGAGCGGTTGGCTTTGTCAAAAGAGGCTTTAAACACGTACGGGATGCCCAGCTTCTGGGTCACGGTCACGTAGTGTTCGCAGATACGCATGGCGAGATCGCGGGATTCCAGCACGTTCATGCCGCCAAACAGTACGAACGGCAGGTCGTTTGCTACCTTGATATCACCAATGCTAACCACTTTTTGTTTCATAGGATCGCCTTATTCAGGTGTGAATCGGAATTAAGATTAATGCAGTGTAATTTGTTTGTGCGAGATCGCGTTGATCTGCGCACGAATCATTTCGCTAATGGGGTCTTCCGGGCACTGCTCGACGAAATAGCTCAGATCGTTCAGCGCCACGTGCTCGCAGTCGAGCTGGGCATAAATCAGCCCTCTGTCGCGGATTTCGTACGGATCTTCCGGGTTGAACTGCAGCAGTACTTCACTGGCGCGCAACGCCAGCTCCATCTGACGCTCTTCCATTAACGCGGACTTTAGCGTGTCCAGCAGCTTACGAATGACCTCTGCGTTATCCGCCTCGTCGAGATCTTCGTTGAAGAGTTCAGCCACCGGGCTAATATTGCCTTTCAGCCATACGTCCAGCGTATGTTCATCCAGCGTGTCGCCGTTGAAAGGATTAATGAGCCACATTTCGCCGTCCAGCCACTCAGCACGCAGGATCATCTGCGTCGGGAAAATGACCGGGACCAGCGGAATATCCAGACGGTGCGCGACCCATAGCAAAATAGAGCCCAGCGCCACGGCGCTGCCCTGACGATTTTTTAAGACCTGGTCCAGCCATAATGCGTCAGACAGGCGATACACGCCCCGCGTGTCGCAAAAACCCCATTCGCCGTAGAAAAGCTCCAGCAGCTTCTCTAATTGCCAGTCTTGCGGGCGAGCCTGATTAATCTCTTCACGCGCCAGGCTGACCAGATTCTCCAGCTCATCGTAGACAAACTGCGACGTAAAATCGTCGCGAATCATCTCTGAAATCAGGATCATGCCATCGCAAAGCGGCACTTTGTTAAATTCGAAATCGGCTAAGGACCTCATGACTTACCCCAGTAACGGTATTCTTGTGGTGGCGAGTTTAATGATGATGTACAGCACCACCAGACCCAGCAGAAAGGCGATAAACCCGACCTGCTGGCTGCGCGGACGACGACGCCCAAGCGCGATAAAACCCAAAACGATGTAGATGATAACGCCAAACAGCTTTTCAGTCAGCCATGCGCCTTTATCAGTAAATGGCAGATAGCCGGTCTTCCACATAAGCCCGGCACCGGAAAGGAGCAACACCGTGTCGATACAGTGTGGCGCGATACGCACCCAGCGGGCATCCATCAGCGGATTGTTGCTGTAGCGCCACCAGTAACGGACGATGAAAAAGGTGATGGTCAGCGCAACGGAAATCAAGTGGACGGTAATAAGTACGGTAAAAAGGCTCATAACCACTGCCCCAGCGTCAGGCGCTCGTTGCCGCCGTAGTCGCGGCAGGTTTCGACAGCGGCGTAGCCTGCTTGCATAAACAGCGCTCGCACGGCTTCCCCCTGCGTCCAGCCATGCTCCACGAGCAGCCAGCCACCGGGAAGTAAATGTTTTCGTGACGTTGTCACAATGTGATCAAGATCGGCTAATCCCGCGTTGGCAGCAACCAGCGCCGTGAGCGGTTCAAAGCGAACATCTCCCTGCGCAAGGTGCGGATCATGTTCGTCGATGTAAGGAGGATTGCTGACAATCATCGCAAATGAACGATTCTCCAGCGCGGCAAACCAGCTGCTTTGCAGCACTGTTACGTTGCTGAGCCCGAGACGTTCCACGTTACGCAGCGCCAGCGCGACCGCATCAGGCATCACGTCCACCGCCGTAACGGTGCAGTCCGGCCGCTCGCTGGCGAGCGCCAGCGCGATGGCCCCGGTACCGGTACCGAGATCGAGAATGCTGCAGGCCTCCGCAGATAAACGCGCCAGCGCCTGCTCAACCATACACTCGGTGTCCGGACGCGGGATCAGCGTTGCCGCCGAAACGTACAGCGGTAACGACCAGAACTCGCGCTCGCCGACAAGGTGCGCCACCGGCTCGCCGGTTTTACGACGGGCAAGCAGCGCGACGAGCTGTGCTTCCTGTTCCGCGGTCAGTTCAGTTTCGCCGAAGGCCAGCAGGTACGTGCGGGCTTTACCCGTCACATGCTCAAGCAAAATTTCGGCATCGCGTTTAGGGCTTTCACTTTCGGAAAGCTCACCGGCAGCCTCACGTAACCAGCGCTGAAAATCCATTATTCCTGCTCGGACAGTGCCGCCAGCTGGTCGGCCTGGTATTCCTGCACGATAGGCTCAATCAGCATGTCCAGCTTGCCTTCCATCACCTCGTCCAGACGGTACAGCGTCAGGTTGATGCGGTGGTCGGTTACGCGCCCCTGCGGGAAGTTGTAGGTGCGGTTTCGGTCGCTGCGATCGCCGCTGCCCAGCAGGTTACGACGCGTGGATGCTTCCGCCTGCTGGCGTTTCGCCATTTCGGCCGCGTGGATACGCGCGCCCAGCACCGACAACGCTTTGGCTTTGTTTTTATGCTGGGAACGCTCGTCCTGACATTCGACAACTATACCGGTTGGCAGGTGGGTAATACGAATGGCGGAATCGGTGGTGTTAACGTGCTGACCGCCCGCGCCAGAGGAGCGGAAAGTATCAATACGCAGGTCCGCCGGATTGATGTCCGGCAGTTCCGCTTCCGGCAGCTCCGGCATCACCGCCACCGTACAGGCGGAGGTGTGAATGCGGCCCTGAGATTCGGTGGCCGGTACGCGCTGCACGCGGTGACCGCCGGATTCAAACTTGAGACGTCCATACACGCCGTCGCCGCTGATCTTGGCGATAACCTCTTTATAGCCACCGTGTTCGCCTTCGTTGGCGCTCATGATCTCCACGCGCCAGCGACGCGACTCGGCGTAGCGGCTGTACATGCGGAACAGATCCCCGGCAAACAGCGCCGCTTCGTCACCGCCGGTACCGGCGCGAACTTCCACAAAGGCGTTACGCTCATCGTCCGGATCTTTCGGCAGGAGAAGTACCTGAAGCTGCTGCTCCATCTCTTCAGAACGCGCTTTCGCATCCTGCAGCTCTTCCTGCGCCATCTCGCGCATTTCAGGATCGTCGAGCATCATCTGCGCGGTTTCGATATCTTCCTGAACCTGTCGCCAGTCGGTAAAGCATTTAGAAACATCACTTAGCTGCGCGTATTCACGTGAAAGCGCGCGAAAACGTTCCTGGTCCGCAATGGTCCCGGCATCCCCGAGCAGCGCCTGTACTTCTTCATGGCGCTCGTGCAGAGCTTCCAGTTTAGCGACGATAGAAGGCTTCATAGGCGTAAGTGCACCTTGTCTTAGAAAATGGGTATAGGGCGCTATTCCAGCCCGAGGCTGTTGCGCAGAATAGTCAGGCGTTCATCATCCCCGTCACGGGCGGCCTGCTGAAGAGATTTGGTTGGTGCATGGATAAGGCGGTTGGTCAGTTTCCACGCCAGATCCTGCATAATTGCGTGCGCGTCACCGCCCTGTTCAAGGGCCGCTAACGCTTTGGCAGTCAGGTCGTCACGCACCTGCTCCGCCTGTCCGCGATACTCGCGGATGGTCTCGCTGACGCTTTGCGCGCGCAGCCAGGCCATAAACTCACTGGTTTCCTGCTCAACGATGGTTTCCGCCTGAACCGCCGCCGCTTTACGCTGGGCAAGGTTGTGCGAAATGATGCTTTGCAGGTCATCCACGCTGTAGAGGTAGGCGTTAGGCAGCTTGCCCACTTCCGGCTCTACATCGCGCGGGACGGCGATATCCACCAGCAGCATCGGCTGATTACGACGGGACTTCAGCGCACGCTCCACCATCCCTTTTCCGATAATCGGCAGCGGGCTGGCGGTAGAGCTGATGATAATGTCCGCCTCTTTAAGGCGTTCATCGATGTCGCTCAGGGCAACCACCTCTGCCCCCACTTCATCCGCCAGCACCTGCGCGCGTTCGCGGGTGCGGTTAGCGATGATCATCTTTTTCACTTTATGCTCGCGCAGATGGCGCGCCACAAGTTCGATGGTTTCGCCCGCGCCCACCAGCATCACGGTGACGGTAGAAAGGGATTCAAAGATTTGGCGTGCAAGGGTGCAGGCCGCGAAAGCAACAGAAACCGCACTGGCACCAATGTCGGTTTCGGTTCGCACACGCTTCGCCACGGAGAACGACTTCTGGAACATGCGCTCCAGCTCGCTGGCCTTCAGATGCCCTTTTTGTGAGTCGGCAAACGCTTTTTTCACCTGACCGAGAATTTGCGGCTCGCCCAGCACCAGCGAATCCAGACCGCTGGCCACGCGCATCAGATGGCTGACGGCATCGTTATCCTGATGCCAGTACAGGCTGTTGCGCAGCTCGTCTTCGTTGAGATTGTGGTAGTCGCATAGCCAGCGGATCAGCGCTTCGTGCAGGTTGTCCTGCTCTTCCACGCTTAAATAGAGCTCGGTACGGTTGCACGTCGAGAGCACCACGCCACCCTGCACCATCGGCTGTGCAAGCAGGCTGTCCAGCGCCAGGTCAAGCGTATCCGGCGAAAACGTTACGCGTTCTCGCAGCGAAACCGGGGCTGTTTTGTGGTTGATACCGAGTGCTAATAGGGTCATGTTGAGCGGGAGTAGTACCAGCGTTAATAAGGTTAGCAGAACGCATCATACAGGATGCGCGAGATCAATAAAAGAGACAGCCCCCTTTCGGAGTAATAGGTTACACAGCGCTTTGAGATAATTTGAACGTAGACGGTAGCCCCCTTCGACGCTAGCATTAACAGTCATAACTGCAACGTATCTCAAGGATTTGTCCTCATTATGACCCGACTGATTCGCCTGCTGCCGCTGGCAGCACTGGTTCTGACCGCCTGTACCGTCACCCAACCAAAAGGCCCGGGCAAAAGCCCTGATTCACCGCAGTGGCGTCAGCACCAGCAGGACGTCCGTAATTTGAACCAGTACCAGACCCGCGGCGCTTTCGCTTATCTCTCTGACGAACAAAAGGTTTATGCCCGCTTCTTCTGGCAGCAGACGGGGCAGGACAACTACCGCCTGCTGCTGCTGAACCCGCTGGGCAGCACCGAGCTGGAGCTTATCGCCAAACCTGGCGAAGCGCAGATCACCGATAACAAAGGCCAGCACTATACCGCGCCCGATGCCGAAGAGATGATTGGCAAGCTGACCGGGATGCCTATCCCGCTCAACAGCCTGCGCCAGTGGATCCTGGGCCTGCCGGGTGACGCCAGCGACTACACCCTGGACGACCAGTACCGTCTGAGCCAGGTGAACTACACCCAGAACGGCAAAACCTGGAAAGTGGTGTACAGCGCCTATGACAGTAAGAGTAAACCGTCGCTGCCATCGAATATGGAACTGACTCAGGGAAGCCAGCGCATCAAGCTGAAAATGGACAACTGGATCGTTAAATGATGACCCACTGGCCCTCTCCGGCAAAGCTAAATCTGTTTTTATACATTACCGGCCAGCGCGCTGATGGCTATCACACGCTGCAGACGCTGTTTCAGTTTATTGACTATGGCGACACAATCTCCATTGAACAGCGCCAGGACGGGCAGATTTGCCTCCTGACCCCGGTCGAGGGCGTGGCGCATGAGGAGAACCTGATCGTGCGCGCCGCGCGTCTGCTGATGAAAGCCGCAGCGGAATCGGGCCGTCTACCCGCGGGAAGCGGCGCGGAAATCCGTATCGAGAAGCGGCTGCCGATGGGCGGCGGTCTGGGCGGTGGCTCATCCAACGCTGCAACCGTGCTGGTTGCGCTGAACCATCTCTGGGGCTGCGGGCTGTCGAAGGATGAACTGGCAGCACTGGGCTTGACGCTGGGGGCTGATGTCCCGGTATTTGTGCGCGGTCATGCGGCTTTTGCCGAAGGCGTGGGGGAAATCCTCTCCCCTGTAGAACCGCCGGAAAAATGGTACCTGGTTGCCCATCCTGGCGTAAGCATTCCGACCCCGGTCATCTTTAAAGATCCTGACCTGAAAAGGAATACCCCGGTTCGGTCAATAGAAACGTTATTAAATTGTGAATTCAGCAACGATTGCGAGGATATCGCAAGAAAACGTTTTCGCGAGGTTGATGCGGTGCTTTCCTGGCTGTTAGAATACGCGCCGTCGCGCCTGACTGGTACAGGAGCCTGTGTCTTTGCTGAATTTGACACCGAATCCGCCGCTCGTCAGGTGCTTGAGCAAGCGCCGGTTTGGCTGCATGGTTTTGTAGCACGTGGGATGAACACCTCCCCCCTACAGCAGGCCATTCTGGCGCAGACTGAGTTTCGGTGACAACGTCACCCTGTTCCAGACGTTGCATCGCGCTCTTTAATACACCGCCTGGATAGCCTTTGCCTGGCCCGCACAGTTTACGGCGAACGCTATCCACCACTGGACGCATGCCTGAGGTTCTTCTCGTGCCTGATATGAAGCTTTTTGCTGGTAACGCCACCCCGGAACTAGCACAACGTATTGCCAACCGCCTGTACACTTCCCTCGGCGACGCCGCCGTAGGTCGCTTTAGCGACGGCGAAGTCAGCGTACAAATTAACGAAAATGTACGCGGTGGTGATATTTTCATCATCCAGTCCACCTGTGCTCCAACGAACGACAACCTGATGGAACTGGTTGTTATGGTCGACGCTCTGCGTCGCGCTTCCGCAGGCCGTATCACTGCTGTAATCCCTTACTTCGGCTATGCACGTCAGGACCGTCGCGTCCGTTCCGCGCGTGTGCCAATTACCGCTAAAGTTGTCGCTGACTTCCTGTCAAGCGTCGGCGTTGACCGCGTACTGACCGTTGACCTGCACGCTGAGCAGATCCAGGGCTTCTTCGACGTCCCGGTTGATAACGTATTCGGCAGCCCAATCCTGCTGGAAGACATGCTGCAGCTGAACCTGGATAACCCAATCGTGGTTTCTCCGGACATCGGCGGCGTGGTACGTGCCCGTGCTATCGCTAAGCTGCTGAATGATACCGACATGGCGATCATCGACAAACGTCGTCCGCGCGCTAACGTTTCTCAGGTGATGCACATCATCGGTGACGTGGCTGGCCGCGACTGCGTGCTGGTCGACGACATGATCGATACCGGCGGTACGCTGTGTAAAGCAGCTGAAGCGCTGAAAGAGCGTGGTGCCAAACGCGTGTTCGCTTACGCGACTCACCCGATCTTCTCCGGTAATGCGGTAAACAACCTGCGCAACTCCGTCATTGACGAAGTTGTAGTATGCGATACCATCCCACTGAGCGACGAGATCAAGGCACTGCCAAACGTGCGTACCCTGACCCTGTCCGGGATGCTGGCCGAAGCGATTCGTCGTATCAGCAACGAAGAATCCATCTCTGCAATGTTCGAACACTAATCGAACACGGCCGAAAAACCCGCTGCGGCGGGTTTTTTTGTCTCCAGGTTTTATTTGTATGATTAATGCCTCCTTCACCTGCCATTCATATGACAGATGATGCGCATACGGATGATAGATAATTGTGAAAAACGTAGCCTCCTCACATGTTCTGCCCTTTCGCGCCCTCATCGACGCCTGCTGGAAAGAGAAGTACACCTCGTCACGCTTTGTCCGTGACCTGATTGCCGGGATCACCGTCGGCATTATCGCCATCCCGCTGGCGATGGCGCTGGCAATTGGCAGCGGCGTTGCGCCGCAGTACGGTCTGTACACCTCGGCCGTTGCCGGGATCGTCATTGCCCTGACGGGCGGCTCGCGCTTCAGCGTCTCCGGCCCGACTGCCGCCTTTGTGGTGATCCTCTACCCGGTTTCGCAGCAGTTTGGTCTGGCAGGCCTGCTGGTCGCCACCCTGATGTCCGGCGTCTTTTTGATTCTGTTTGGCCTGGCTCGCTTTGGTCGCCTGATAGAGTACATTCCCCTTTCCGTGACGCTGGGGTTTACCTCGGGGATTGGTATCACCATCGGAACCATGCAGATTAAGGATTTCCTCGGCCTGCAGATGCCCCACGTACCGGAGCACTACCTGCAAAAAGTGGGGGCGCTGTTTATGGCGCTGCCGACTGCTAACCTGGGCGACGCCGCCATCGGGATTGTGACGCTGGGCACGCTGATCGTCTGGCCTCGTCTGGGGATCCGTCTGCCGGGTCACCTGCCCGCGCTGCTGCTGGGCTGCGCGGTGATGGCCATCGTCAATATGTTCGGTGTTCACGTCGCGACTATCGGCTCGCAGTTCCACTATGTTCTGGCGGACGGTTCACAGGGTAGCGGCATTCCGCAACTGCTACCGCAGCTGGTGCTGCCGTGGGACATGCCCGGCTCCAGCTTTACCCTAAGCTGGGATTCCCTGCGCGCCCTGCTTCCCGCCGCGTTCTCGATGGCGATGCTGGGAGCGATTGAATCCCTGCTCTGCGCCGTCGTTCTGGACGGCATGACCGGCACCAAGCACAAAGCTAACAGCGAACTGGTCGGTCAGGGTTTGGGGAACCTCGTCGCGCCGTTCTTTGGCGGTATTACCGCAACGGCAGCCATCGCCCGCTCTGCGGCCAACGTGCGCGCGGGTGCAACGTCACCTGTTTCGGCGGTTATCCACTCCGTGCTGGTGATCCTTGCCCTGCTGATCCTTGCCCCGCTGCTCTCCTGGCTACCGCTTTCCGCCATGGCCGCCCTGCTGCTGATGGTGGCCTGGAACATGAGCGAGGCGCATAAGGTCGTGAACCTGCTGCGCCGCGCGCCGAAAGACGACATCATCGTGATGCTGATCTGCATGTCGCTGACCGTACTGTTCGATATGGTTATCGCCATCAGCGTCGGGATCGTGCTGGCTTCCCTGCTGTTTATGCGCCGTATCGCGCAGATGACGCGCCTTTCCCCGGTAAACGTCGAGGTGCCTGACGATGTGCTGGTGCTGCGCGTGATTGGCCCGCTGTTCTTCGCCGCGGCGGAAGGTCTGTTCAGCGATCTGGAGTCCCGCATCGCGGGCAAACGGGTTGTGGTGCTGAAATGGGATGCCGTACCGGTGCTGGATGCAGGCGGCCTGGATGCCTTCCAGCGCTTTGTGACACGTCTGCCGGAAGGCTGCGAGCTGCGGGTGAGTAACCTGGAATTCCAACCTCTGCGCACCATGGCGCGCGCGGGCGTGCAGCCTATCCCTGGCCGACTCTCCTTCTATCCTAACCGTGAAGCCGCGCTAGCGGATATGTGAGTTATCTGATGCAGAGAAACGTCTCTGCATCATCACTCCGATCGCCTGCTGGAGCCATGCAAGCACGGCAGGCGTCATCCAGGTTCCTTTCATCAGGTGCGGCTCCTGCTGCATGGCAGCGCGAAACTTTTGCTGAGTTTCCGGGCTGGTGCCCGCGTAAGACTGGAACAATGCCAGCCAGTTTTCAGCCAGCTTTTGCGCCTCCTCCGAGGCAGGATCGGTATTTTCCCGCTGCGCCTGATGCAGTTTCGCCACCAGCGGCGGCCACTCCATCATACGGTCAAAATAGTGCTTCCGGGTAAAGGCCATCTCCTCGGCAGAAAGATATTTCTCCCAGATAATCAGCTTCGACTCGGCAAACGCCCGCGTAATGTAATCGGTCATCTCCGGCGTGATGCCGGTCTGCGCCTGCATCTGCGGTTCAACGCTGTGCATCTCGTTCAGCCGGGTGAGAAACTCCGGCTTGCCCGCCGTGTCCTGCTCCAGGCGTTCCATCCAGCGCGTCGCCAGATCCATCGCCCGCGCGTCCGTAGCGGGTATGCGCTGCTCCAGCAGCGTGTTGGCCTCTGCAACCAGCCCTGACCAGATAGCCGCCAGCGCATCCTTCTGCACCGCAAACGGCAGCTGCTGTAACTCTTCTTTGCTAAACCAGCGATCGTACATATTCATTAACTCCAGAGTCTGTAGCCAGGATTCCAGATCAGGCGTCGCATCGTCGAGAAGCCCGGCTCGCAGCTCCACCAGCCGGTCGCGCAGCGTATGTATGCTGCGCAGCTGTTTATCCAGCAGCGTGATTTGCGCATCGAGTAACTCAGTTAACGACAGCGACTCCTGCTCCAGGAAATCCCTGATTTCAGCAAGTTCCAGCCCCGCTTTTGCCAGCGCCTGGATCATGTGCAGACGCTGGACATCCGCCAGGTTGTAAAGCCGGTAACCTGCCGCGCTTCTGGCAGAAGGCAGCAACAACCCTGTTTGCTCATAGTGGTGCAATGTCCGCACGGTGATCCCGGCACGTTTCGCCAGCTCACCCACCTGAATCAACATAACTGCTCCTTTTTCTTTGCCAGTAGCGCCACTCTGGAGCCTTACGTTACGTGAGGGTCAACCCCTGATGCAAAAAAAAACGACTCCCTCGGGAGCCGTTTCGGTGTTCTTTATCGCAGCACTAGCTGTGCTTATGCTGGTCGCGACGACAGCGTTTGTCGTAGTGGCGCACCCACCAGTATTTATCGCACACTTCCTCATGTCCGCTCATGCGCGCCCCGGCGAGCCACAATACCGCACCGAGGAAGATGCTCAGTATCGCGCCATGGGCGAAGTATTGCGGGAGATCAAGCTGCGGCAATTGGTTCAAAATGGAATAACCCACGCCGCCTACCATCACGAACAGCCCCAACCCCATCAGCACGTTACCGAGTAACGAAGCGTTTTTGCGTTTCATGTGTCACCTCCGGAACTTTGGGTTGTCAGGGGAAAAGCCCCTAATCCTTGTGTGTAAAGTATAGACAACGCCCCTTTTATGAGTTGCGTGAATGATCACAATTACAGATAACTCCCAAACAAAAGTTTACAAATAAGACTTTGAACAGCTTGAAATTCTAATTGTTCAAATCAGAAATTATTCGTATTTCGCCGAGAAGTTCGCAGAATTTTGTCAAGCGGCGCGCCAGACAGTAAACTACGCGCCAGATCTGGAACCCATTAGGAATTGAATCGTGACGATTAAACTGATTGTCGGCCTCGCCAACCCGGGCGCAGAGTATGCGGCTACCCGCCATAATGCCGGTGCATGGTACGTCGATCTGCTGGCCGAGCGGTTACGTGCTCCCCTGCGTGAAGAACCTAAATTCTTCGGGTATACCTCACGTATCAACCTTGCAGGCGCGGACGTTCGCCTGTTGGTACCCACCACGTTTATGAACCTGAGCGGTAAAGCGGTGGCGGCGATGGCAACGTTTTATCGCATCAATCCGGATGAAATTCTGGTCGCCCACGATGAGCTGGATCTCCCCCCTGGTGTGGCGAAATTCAAGCTGGGCGGCGGCCACGGCGGCCACAACGGTCTTAAAGACATCATCAGCAAGCTGGGCAATAACCCGAATTTCCACCGTTTGCGCGTGGGAATCGGCCATCCGGGCGATAAAAACAAAGTTGTCGGTTTCGTGCTCGGTAAGCCCCCGGTTTCCGAACAGAAACTGATTGACGAGGCGGTAGACGAAGCGGCGCGCTGCACTGAAATCTGGCTGAAAGACGGCTTAACCAAAGCGACAAACCGCTTGCACGCTTTTAAAGCGCAATAATCCGCCCGATACGGCTTTTTTACCGCGCGTCATGCGGGTTACGTGTATAATAGGCGTAGTTATTTACTTTTCATCAATCGGTTATAACTAACGGATTGATTATCAAGATATTAAGGTGATTTAGAAATGGGATTCAAATGCGGTATCGTCGGTCTGCCAAACGTGGGCAAATCCACCCTGTTTAACGCGCTTACCAAAGCGGGTATCGAAGCGGCGAACTTCCCGTTCTGTACCATCGAACCTAACACCGGCGTGGTGCCAATGCCGGACCCGCGTCTGGACCAGCTCGCGGAAATCGTTAAGCCGCAGCGCATTCTGCCAACCACCATGGAATTCGTGGACATCGCGGGCCTGGTAAAAGGCGCATCCAAAGGTGAAGGCCTGGGCAACCAGTTCCTGACCAACATTCGTGAAACCGAAGCGATCGGCCACGTTGTGCGCTGCTTCGAGAACGACAACATCATCCACGTTAACAACAAAGTGGATCCGGCTGACGACATCGACGTTATCAACACCGAGCTTGCGCTCTCTGACCTCGACACCTGCGAACGCGCGATTCACCGCGTGCAGAAGAAAGCTAAAGGCGGCGACAAGGACGCGAAAGCGGAACTGGCTGCGCTGGAAAAATGTCTGCCACAGCTGGAAAACGCCGGCATGCTGCGCGCGCTGAAAAACCTGACTGACGAAGACAAGGCGGCGATCAAATACCTGAGCTTCCTGACACTGAAGCCAACCATGTACATCGCCAACGTTAACGAAGACGGTTTCGAGAACAACCCTTACCTCGAAAAAGTGCGTGAAATCGCCGCGGCGGAAGGTTCTGTGGTTGTTGCCGTGTGCGCTGCCGTTGAATCCGACATCGCCGAGCTGGACGATGCTGACCGTGAAGAGTTCATGGCCGAGCTGGGTCTGGAAGAGCCGGGCCTGAACCGCGTGATCCGCGCAGGCTATGAGCTGCTGAACCTGCAGACCTACTTCACCGCTGGCGTGAAGGAAGTGCGTGCCTGGACCATCCCTGTGGGTGCGACTGCGCCTCAGGCGGCCGGTAAGATCCATACCGACTTCGAGAAAGGCTTTATTCGTGCGCAGACTATCGCGTTTGAAGACTTCATCACCTACAAGGGTGAGCAAGGCGCGAAAGAAGCAGGCAAGATGCGTGCGGAAGGGAAAGATTACATCGTTAAAGATGGCGATGTGATGAACTTCCTGTTTAACGTTTGAGTTGTCTTGAATGAAAAAAATCCACGCTTTGGCGTGGATTTTTATTGCGGGGTTAAAACACATTTTCCAGGAGTTCTGTTTTCATGCTGGGTTCAAAGGGAATGATTTCAACAGTCGCAAGCTTTAACGTCTGAAAAGGATCCTCGCGTAAGCACTCTTCAAGAGAGGTAAGACTCTCGCACTTAGCGAGAATGACACCGCCATTTCTTGGGATCCGTCTACCGGACGCCAGGAAAATCCCCTCTGCATACCCCTTTTTTAGCCACTCCACATGAGCAGGTATCGCTGCGTCAACCTCTTCAAGGGGTTTGATATAGGTCAATATGACAATGTAAACCGTACTCATCCTTTGCCTCTTAGCTCTGTTTTAAACCGCTTGTTGGAACTGCTTATTCGGCCCTCTTTGGCTACCGGTTATTGTTATCGTTTTTTGGCGCTTTTGATGTTAATACGCTGGGCCCAATTGAGACAAAGCATTACGCTTCATATCCCAGGAATAAAACCACTCATGCCAGCCGTTTTGCTTTTCCGCATAGCTACAGACCACAACCACTTCCTTTGACAGGTTGAAAGTTAAGTAATAGAAAAATGCGCCTTCAGGAGGTGCAGACCAAAATAGTTTTTCGCCCTGCGCATTGAAGATGGTCAAAACGGTTGGTAATGGCTTTGGCTCGCTTAACGTAAAGACTAACTGGCGAGTTGAGTCGACCATTGCATAGTCTAAAAACGGCATACTAACCAGTATGTTACTTGCACCACATACCCATTGAACCAGGTCATTTTCTTTAAAAAAATGAGATTTTTAATCATTGGTAAACCTCAACGTTTAAAGTTTGATCTGTTTCAAATTACCTTCAAAAAGCCCCACAAGATATACCCGGTATCGGGCTGGCTGCACTTCTTTATACGTTAATACAGTAGTAAATTCTTTTAAACAATTTGAACATGCTTTTTTCGAAACATGTAATTGGCTTTCATCATAGCTAAATTCATTATGATCGCTAACAAGCTTCACTCCTCTCATTTTCTTAACCAAAAAGTATTTTACCTCTTCAGAGAGCGAGTCAAACTCATATGAGTTTACGATGGAATAGACTATTACACCCTCGCATTCAGGGCATGCTATTTTTGCGCCATAATCTATAAAGTCATTATCAATGCCATCCAGGACTAATATCTTATTTTTCAGTCGATTAGTTATTTTCATTTTTTTAGATTTTAACTTTATTAATAAAAAAGTAATGCGAGAAGAAAATGAGGGGTTTTATTAATTAATAACATTGTTTAATCAAACATTCCATTCGATATAAATACCACAATCGAAGCTTTTTTCATTAGACTGTACAACAATACTTCCCCATTCATGCTCCCATTGAATTCCATATGGGGGGGTTGTAATTTTAAGTTTAGGCTTTGAGGTTATTTCACTCTCAACCCAGGCTGTCAAGCGTTGCTGCTCATCCGATAAATTACTCAGACTAGCCCTTTTATCCCAATCCTCTAGCGTTTTATAAAAATTTCCATCCTTACTAGTAAGGAATAATGATGGAGTAAAAGAAAATGCTGAGGGCCTCAGTTCCAAAATGAAAACTTGATCTTTCCATTTAATATTATCGATAGCGAAATAAAAAGGACCTATTTTAGTCAATGGCGAGAAGAACTTGTAAAATGCGGAATTTTTAAAAGTATCAACATCTTTTAATTCGATTGGGTAGTTGTTAATTGCTACAAATCCAGTATGAACATCAAGTTTCATTTCTAACATATCTAAACAACCTTGTCTGGAAGTGACTACGTTATATTCCAAACTATATATATCCCATGATTAAACGACTTTGTCTCATATGAGACTGAAACCCGCCCCCACGCAAAGTTCCACCTAATGATGTCTGTTTCCATGGTATCAGGCGTGTCCAGGTTTAGTGATTCTTTCAGCCAATCAGACAAACTTTTTACTGATTCATTTAGTATGTGAATATTAGTTCGAGCATTCCAATCATTTAATGCTTTATAGTATTGACTGTTTTTATCAACAAGATGAAGCATAAAAGGAAAACCATAGCACACTGGGCGTATAGTAACTTGAAATTCTTTATCGGAAAACACTGCTGAGTCAACAAGGTAGTGATTTGGCATGGTTTTCTTAACGGCTTTGTGCTTTACTAATTCGCGGTATAAATCACACTTACAAAAGCCTTCTTCAGTATCAATTTCCAAAGGCAGATCATCAAGATTTAGTTCACCTGTAATCGGTTTAAATTTTAATTCAATCATTTTGTCCTAATTGACTTTTTATTGTCTGACAAGTTCTTAATAATATAATCGACTCAACATGAGAACATCCATATGAGGAGCATTTTCCGCGTACAAATTATATTTATTATAACCATTTACAATGACACCCGCATAACAATAAAGTCTTATTGCCAATGGTGCAATAAGTCAATCCACATTTCTTTTTCCTCAGCGTTAATTTTTATGCCATCACTACTTTGTTTTACATACTGCATGTACGTTTCATAAATTGCTCTTATTATCACCGTTTTTTCAGTGCGAGATCCTTCAATCAAAGTCATTAGTTTTTCTAAATAAATTGATGAATCCACTCTTTCGTTGAAAAAAAACCTCAGATAATCAAGTACTTCATTATATGAATCGTAATTCATGATAGGCATCCCTGATTTCATACACTGGTTTGTTTGGCACATCCAATTCTGGAGATACTCGGATATCTGCGTCTCGCTTTCCAGCAGTAGCTTACGCAGGCTCCGTTCGCCCCTTCCCAGCGCTTCTGCCCTTCGATATCCATTATCCGCTCTGGCGTGCCGTTGGGCTGGCAGTGGAACCAGAAGATCTCTGGGGCATTAACGTCGTCAGCATGTGCCAACGGGTCATCACTGTCTGGTCGCAGTATACTTAGGTCATCGGCACGTCCCCGTGCACCTCCTGCAGCAGGCGGTTATGGGTAATTTTCTCAATCGCCCTTCGAACGGATTATCATCAGCGGCGAACAGGTTTTGAATAAAGTTAAAACAAGGAAATCAGCATAATGCGTGATATATAAAATAAAATCTGTAATTAATATATTTCTAATGTCCCTCATAGGGGAGGGTAAGGATTGGGACGACTCAAGAGTCATTTACCCTTCCCCATGCATCAACCTACTCACCTCCCATAAAAAAACTAAAAAAACAAACATAATAAACAACCTGAAAAAATCAATTCCCCGTATAACTATTAGTTAGCAAAAATAAAAGTAAATATCACGTATCAAATCTCCATCCGCTTCATCAACGGTTCTTGTTTTGACTTTATTAAAGTCAGCTAAAATACCTTTCACTGGCACATCAGACTTTGATATGTCATCATAAAATGCTTCCCGTTGACTTTCCCGAACATATTTTTTTATTAAAAAAAACAAGATTCTTTCGTAACTTTTCCACTGTCATTCATTTTACTCCTGAATTTTAATAACACATTCGAAAAAAACAGATTACCTCCTGACACCGATGGTAATAGCATAACCTTAGCAAAATAATACGGGATATTAAGTAAAAACCCACCCAGCCATTTTTATTTAATATTTTACTGCCATATATTGAACAACTGTTTCCATACCTCCTGTTCCTCATGAGTAGGGACTCTATAATCTTGAGTCTTTCGCCTATATTCCATAAAACATGAGTCTATAGCTCGAATAGCCACCATTTTTTCTTTTCGACAATCATCTAAAATAGATTGCATATCCTGCAAACAATTAGAATCAAGAATATATTTTTGAAAAAACAGCTCCAGGAAATCTAACACTTCATTATAAGATTGTAAATTTATCATGGTTCCTCTGGCAGAATATCAATCTTGTCGAAATTAATAACTCTATTTTCAGCATGCAGCTGTTGAACATTACCTTGGCCGTATTCAGGGTATGCCTTAGTAAACGGTTCAAGTGGCGCTCCTGGTCTATCGCCGAACATTCTCGGGGTTCGCACTTGCGGAACACCATTTTCATATAATTGAAGCGTATCAAACTCAGCTCTAAGACGTCCATCACTCCATGATTTATCCAAAGGATCAAGTGGATTCAATTTATCTGCTCCTTTGATCTGGAATGCATCTCTTACTGTGCGGCCGGAGTCTAATTTATCAAAACCAAAATAAGTGACTGGTGCGGATTTGGATTCAAATGTTTTAGGCACCCATACATTAATAGTACCGTCATCCTCAAGATACCTCATATAGCGATAGGCTGTAGAAGGCATTGTAGCGCTTGGCCCCGCTGGACCGACGTAGAAATCAGGTTTCGTTTTACCGCTACACTCACGACTCAACCCCCACGGATCCACCCACCCCAGCGCATTCGGCGCATACTGGTAAAGGTTTATCCCCCCCGCCAGCCCTATCGGGTCCTGCTGCGTAAACCTTCCGCAGTCCGGGTCGTAATACCGGAACAGATTGTAGTGCAGCCCTGTCTCACGGTCCAGGTATTGCCCCTGCATGCGCAGGTTCTGGGAATATCCTGATGCCTGCGTCTCGCTTTCACGCAGCAGCTTACCCCAGGCGCTGTTCACTCCTTCCCAGCGCACCTGCCCTTCGACATCCGTCATACGCTCCGGCGTGCCGTTCGGCTGGCAGTGGAACCAGAAAATCTCCGGCGCTTCCACACCGTCAATACGCGCCAGCGGGTCGTAGCTGTCCTGGTCGCTGTAGACGTAGGTCAGCGGCACATCTCCGTGCACCTCCTGCAGCAGGCGGAACCCTTCCCAGACAAACCGGGTGGTGACCGGCTTGCCGGTTGGCTGTCCGCCCAGCATCTGGCGTCGCGTTTTACTGATGCGTCGCCCGAGCGGATCGTAGCGGAAGCTGACCTGCGTCTGCGGCTTGTTGCGATCCCGCGGCTGGCTGATGACTTCCGTCAGGCGATGTTCGCCGTCGTAGCGGTAGTGCCAGCGCGTCTGGCCGTTATCCTTCTCCACGGTGCGGCCGTGGATATCATACCGCCAGCGAATGCCGTTCAGCTGCGTCAGGCGGTTGTGCGTGACCTTCTCAGCAGATCCTTCCAGCGGGTTACCGGCAGCATCCCAGCGCCACTGCTCCTGGCCGGGCAGCGTGCCGTCCTGAACGAGCAGGCGCCCGGCGCTGTCGTACTGCCAGCGGTACCAGTTGAACGGGTTATCGTCCCGCTCTTCCCGCACCAGGTTATTGCGATAGTCGTAGTCCCAGCGGCGGGACCAGCGGCGCGGCGACGGACGCTGGGCATTACCGGTAAAGACGTCCCGGCGATGCAGTCGGCCAAGACGATCGTATTCGCTGCGGGTGGTCAGCAGCCCCTGGGTGCGGCCGGTCTCCCGGTGGAGTTCGTCGCGGGTAAAGTCGGAGACCGACAGCTTATCGAGAGCAATGCTGAGCAGATGCCCGCTGCCGTAGTAAAACTGCTTGAGCTCGCGACCATCGGGCAGCGTGACGGAGGTGCGGTTGCCCAGCGTGTCATACTCCCACGCCAGCTCGCCGTGCTCGCCCGCTTCGCGCGTCACGCGACCGAGCGCGTCATACTCAAAGGCAAGCTCCTGCTCTGCCTCGGTGGTCCACGCGTCGGCTGCAAGTGCAGGATGCAGCCCAATCCGGCTTAAAAGCCCGGACGGCGTGTAGTGGTAGCGGGTCTGCCCCTCCGGCGTGGTGCGGGCGACCAGCTGGCCGCTCGCGCTCCAGGCGAAGGCGTGGGTGATGGCCTCCGGATGACCGGCGGCAAAGGTGCGCGCAATCGTGCGCCCGCAGGCATCATAGCGATACTGCGAGGCCACGCCATCGAGCCCCACCTCTTCCAGCAGCAGCGAGTCTGGCCCCCAGCGGAACTGATACGCTTCGCCGTTCTCGTTTTCCATGGCAATCAGACGCCCGCGGCTGTCCCAGCGGCGGCGCACCTCTTCACCCTGAGTATTACGGGTGGCGGTTAAGCGCCCCGCCTCGTCGTATCTGAACTCACTTTCTTTCCCGTCGGCGCCCGCATGCTTCACCGGCAGACCGCGTTCGTTCCATTTGAGCGATTCCGTCCAGCCTTCCGGGCGATCGAGCTGCACCGGACGCCCTGCGGCGTCGTAGCGGTAGCGCGTCTCTTCCCCGTCGGCGCCAGTCTCAGCCTCCAGCCAGCCTAGCGGATGATAGCGATAGCGGGTAATACGCCCGGAACAGTCGGTCGAACGTACGATCTGCCCGGCCTCGTTGTACTCCTGGTAGCGGCTGTTTCCGGCGGCATCGACCTCTTCAACGACCTGACCGAACTCGTCCCGGCGCAGCTGCGTCGTCTGCCCCATCGGGTCCACCACGCGCTTGAGCCCGTGATGTTCGTCGTACCAGAACCGGGTGGCGCTGCCGTCGGCTTCAATAATGGCCGCAGGAAGCGCGCGGTGCTCCAGCCAGGTGGTGGTGCGGGTATTGCCGTCGGCGTCGATCTCCTGAACCCGGTTGCCCATTTCGTCGTAGACGAAGGTAACGGCATTGCCGAGCGGATCGATGCGGCGCGTCAGAAGCTCGTTCTCGTCCCACTCGTAGCGCCAGTTTTCACCGCGCTCGTCAACGTAGCGGACGATCAGATTCTGCGCGTTCCAGTAGTGGCGGCGCGTCTGGCCGTCGTAGTGCTCGACGGTCGTCAGCCCGGCGGCTAAATCGTAGCTAAAGCGGCACCCGTCGCCGGTGCTGGTGCGGTTTTCCACCACGCGCCAGTGGTCGAATTTTTGCCACCGGTATTCGCTCTCCAGACCGCCCGGCATCCGGTGCCAGACCATCAGGCCGTGGTCGTTGTAACGGTATTCACGCGTCACCACGCCGGAGGCATCCGTCGCGCTCGCCAGCTGGCCGCGCGCGTCGTAGCCCCACTGCATCAGCGGCCAGGTCTGGTTGCCGTCGAAATGGCTAGCTGCGGTCACGCGCTGCGGGAAACGTTCATCTTCATAGCGCAGGGTGACGTCGATTGCCCGTGGCTCGTCGTGAATACCAGTCAGCCTGCCGTGCTCGTCCCACTCCGTCAGCAGCGCGTTGCCGTATTCGTCGCTGAGGGAGGCCAGACGCAGGATGGAGGGGTTCGCCCGGGTTGGTTTATACAGACGCCACACCGCGCCGTCATCGTCAGCAATCGCCACGTCGCCGCTCTCGTTGCGGCGGATAATAATGCCTTCGCTGATGCTGTAAAATGCCCGGTTAACCGGCGGCAGCTCGAAGCTCAGCTCGCGCCCGGTTTCGTCGAACCAGGTCGCGTTGTCTTCTTCCAGCGCCAGGTAGCTGTCAAAAGTGGTTGCCCAGCCCAGACCAAACAGCCCTTCGCGGGTGGTCAGGCTGTTGTAGCTGCGCTGCCAGCGAAGCGGGAAGCGCCCCGGCAGCGAGAAGTCGAGTTCGTCGTCGTCGTTCAGCACCTTCACGCCGGTAGCGGCGTGAACCGGGTGCGAGGAGCCGAACACGGCGTTGACCGCCATATCGGCCAGCATCCCGCCGCCGGCCGCGGCCAGCGCGCAGGGCATGTTTTTCAGGATCTTGCCCGGACGCCCGCGCAGCAGGGAGAGCGCAATCATCCCCAGCGCCAGACCCGGCGTTTTACCGCTTTTGATATCGCGAACCGTGAGCGTATCCCCGCCGATGATTACGTTCGGGGAAACATCGTCGGACACGGTACCTTCGCAGGTGGTGCGATCTTTCGCACGCACCGCGGGCTGCCCGTTGATGAAGACGCTTTTAGAGCCTTCCGCCAGATACTGCGGCCCGGAGTGCTTTTCGCACGCCACCTTGTCTTCTTCCAGCGGCGAGGTTCCGGCAGCGGCAGAGGCCACGCTCGGCTGCCACATTTCGCTGCCAAACTGTCCGGCGGCAGAAAGCAGCATGCCCGCGTAATCGGCAAAGCTGCCCGGCGACTGCGGCTCAGGTGAAGGAGTATCTGCGGGCGTCAGCGTGCCCGCCGCGCGTGCGGCGGGGATTGCGTTGGTGAGAACGTTACTGGAACCGGTCGTGATTTTACCCGCAGGCGACGGCGGGAAAAGCGCATTACCTAACTCCTCAGCGGCGTTGCTGATATCGTCGGTGATCCCCGCGACGTTCGCCAGCACGCCGCCAATGATGCCGCTTAACAGACAGCTGGATCCAATTGCTGCCACGCCTGCAGCTGCTGCCCCCGCCCCCAGCAATGGCGCCGCTACGGTTGCTGCTGCGCCTACCGCCGCGCCGATCACCGCATAGGCGGCACCTTCCGCCACAATGCTGGTGATGTCAGCAAAAATGCTGGAGTGAATAATCTCGTCGCCCTTACGGGCCGCGTTGTTATCGCTCATGCCTTACACATTCCGGTTGTCGTTTAGCGTCAGACTCTGCTTAAGCGCGCTCCAGCGCACCTCGTCCTCTTCGGTAAAGGCTCTGAGTGCCGAGAGGGTAAAAATCATCAATACCGGTTTGCCCGGCGTCTGCACGGCCAGCTGTTTTTGCCACAGGCGCTGCCCGTTACGGTCAAACGTGGTCTCAACTTCCAGCCCGTTAATGTTGCCGTCAGGCCCGGCCTTTACGTTCCTAAATTCGCTCTGGGCGATCTCACCCATCTGAGGACGCAGTACATCCCACTGGCGGTGGAACTCATGTTCATAGTCGCTGCCATCGGGGATCACGCCGCGGCTGACCACCACGGACAGCCCGCTTTCGTCATCGCGAATAATGTTCATGCTGTTATCCTGCCAGGCAGCAGGAAAAAGGGAAAACGAACCTTCCTGGAGGGTGTATTTCATAAGTGAACTCGGGATGATTGATATTGAGAGAAACAAGAAGGCCAATCCATGCTGGCCTTTTGGCTGGCTGTATAGTTATTTAAGCCACTGGCCTGACTGCTCGACTAAAACATGGTTGCCTTTGCTGACAACCAGATTCACGGGGGCGTACGTCACGGTATAAGCGACCTCGCCATTCTTGTACGTTGAGCCGATTATTTTACCTGCGGAGTCGCGTAACGTTTTTCCCTTTAAGGAGATCGTACTGTTATCGCTTTTTCGCACGCCGAGATAGACCATCTCGTCACATTCGCTCTCAAAATGACCGCACCTGTTTATCAAAGAAATAGCGAACTTTTCGGTATCCAGTTTTCTGGTTTCAGCGTGATGAACCGAAGCGGCTTTACGTAACGTATAGCGCTGTGGAGCATAATCATTTCCTTTTTGAGGAGGCGTTACCAGACGCCATTCCATTTCACTCCCCTTTATTTCCAGAACAGCCCGTCCGCCTGCGCCGCCAAACGATGAGTTAAACGCTACGCTGGCACGATTGCCAGCGATGGTACCGCTAAGATTACGCTCATCATTTTCCGGGCAATCTATGCGGTTGCCTCTCCGGGATATATAGCAATAAGAACCGGTGATGCGGTTGCCTGATTCAGCTAACCGCAGGGTTAACGTCGAGTCGTCGCCAGCTCCGCCTGCCCAAACCCCGTCAAACGCAGGTCTCGACTGGCTGTTCGTTGCAAACTGCATCGTATTGAACCTGGCGGCCCATTGCTGGATATCAGCATTAATACCCGGGCTATTATCAGAGGATTGGTAATGGATTACGTCCGACTCCGGAACCACCCAGGCCGCGAAGATTTTGCCGCCAGGATTGATAACCAGCGCTGAGGCATTCTCCTGGTAGAGATCCTCTAGCCAGCCCTCAACAAACAATCCTCCACCTGTGGTGGTATGCGGTTCGCCGAAGACGTCAAAGTTATCAATAAAGGTCTGGTAATGATTTCCCAGCAGCGTCCTGAGATTGTCTGTCACTTCACTGTCGTTAAGGATGCGACCTACCGTATCGAGCTTATTATATTGCGATAATTCAAGTGCCGATGACGTTTCAACGACGCCTGTCAATAAAGCCGTGAACAATGCGACTGCCAGATATTTTTTGGTCATAAATTATTCTTGAGAATCATTGTTGTAATTCATCGTTATTTTTATAACGTTGCCGCCTTTTATCTCAAAAGAGAGCAATTCTTTATCCAATTCGTAGGTAATCCACTGCTCCCCCGCATCATTGTCGACCTGACCGGTACCGTATGCGCTGTTCAGTTCCTTTCTCGTTGAACCCACATGGACACCACGCGGCGTTGCGAATTCTTCGGCAGTC
Organism: Enterobacter sp. N18-03635; assembly: GCF_004006055.1. Taxonomy (NCBI): domain Bacteria; kingdom Pseudomonadati; phylum Pseudomonadota; class Gammaproteobacteria; order Enterobacterales; family Enterobacteriaceae; genus Enterobacter; species Enterobacter sp. N18-03635. The sequence continues at coordinate 2,663,695 of NZ_CP034769.1, forward strand.
AGCGTAATCTGCGACACGATATAATCATCAACGCTTCGTTCAGCTTTATCCCACCAGAGATTGGAAGTGAATATCTCTACTCCAGCGTTTTGATGCTGAAAGAATTTATATTGGACTCCATCAAAAAGAACCTCACCGGTAAAACTGCCTTCCACCGGCACGCCAATTTTACGGGCAATATCAGGCGTCCATCTGTCGCCCAATGCGACAGGCTGGTCTTTGATCTGCACAGAAAAATCCCGTTTTGTCAGAACGGGAGGCATCACCTGAGCCAAAACCACATTGCTGCCGAGACAGGTAAACATCAGGGCAGAAAAAAGAAATGTCGGCGTGTGTTTTTTCACGTTAATCGTCATTTATTGAATGTGTATTGCAATTATTATCCAGAAGAAACCGCCAGGACATGAGTGCAGTATTTCTTAGTCTGCGCTAATGACGACTGAACCCAGACAGTGAGGATTTTTCACGGTGAAGCTGAAGCTCACCTTTTGTCCATTCATATCTTTTAGGGCTGTATAGCTGGTCACTTCGTTCTCCGAACGGCCGCGCGGATAATCAGTTAACCTCAGCTGCGGATAGTGCTTTTTAACGGTATCAAGCGTTATGCATTGACCTGAGGAGGGTGAAAAGTTCAGTAAAGGCGCCATGCCGTCGTTATCTTTGCTTAAACGTAACTCAATTGTGGTTATGTTCGTTCCATCCGCCAGTTTGATATCATCGGCATTGTAGAAATTGATATATTCATTTTGCCTGGTCATCTTAAACGATAACGGCGCGTTACTAAGGGTTGTAACGGATAACGTCTTAAGCGATGCACTCATCCCGGAAATAAACATCCAAAGATCCTTTTTCTGCGCATCTCCTCCAGCCATTCCCGTCGTTAGTAACGCGATAAGCACCGCACCTGCCTTACTCATCTTTGGCCGTAAATTTTGCCTGCACCGCCGCATCAATATCCCCTTTATGCCCTGACCCCGGCGCCGTTGTGCCCGGCTTGGTGCCAGAGGTATTCAGATGCAGCTTACCGCCCGTGGTGATATAACCATCCCCTTCCACGAAGAAGTTAAACTCTTTGCCGATCAGGTTAATCTTGCCGTTAGCGTTCAGCTCAATGGCGCTCTCACCGGAGACCAGCCGCAGCTTCGTCCCGGAAGCAATGACGTACTGCTCCACCGCCGCATCCAGCTTGCCTTTCCCCGTCAGGATCTCGGTTCCACCTTTCACGGCCTGGGTTTGGTTCGCTTCCACGCGGTGCAGTTCATTTTTCTTCACGTAATGGCTGCGCGCCCCGCCGACGCTGTGCGTTTCATCGTTTTTAACGCTGGTGTCCATGTTGCGCTCGGCCTGGATCCACACCTGCTCTGCGCCCGCTTTATCCTCAAACCGCAGGGCGTTGGCGTTGTCCACGGAACCGTCTTTCGTGCGGCTCATAAAGCCCATCTGCGTCGCCGCAGCCGGTAGCGCCCACGGCGGCATGCTCGCGTCGTTGTACACGCGACCGGTAATGATCGGACGGTCCGGGTCGCCGTTGATGAAGTCCACCACCACCTCGTCGCCGACGCGCGGGATCTGCACCCCGCCGTAGCCCTGGCCCGCCCACGCGCTCGACACGCGCACCCAGCAGGAGCTGGTGTCATCGCCCTTCGCCAGGCGGTCCCAGTGGAACTTCACCTTCACCCGACCGTATTTGTCCGTCCAGATGCTCTCGCCCTTCGGCCCCACCACTTTTGCGGTCTGCGGACCGTAGGTGCGCGGCCACGCCGTGGCCTGCGCCGGACGGTAGACCACCGCCGACGGGATGACCGTGAAATCGGTGCGGTGAATAGTTTCACCCTCGCCGCTGGCGTAGCGGTTCTCTTCGAGGTGGTAACCCGCCGCCGTGACCAGATACTCACCGTTGTCGCTGAAGAACGGCGCGTTTGTTAACGTGAAGGTGTGCCCGGGCGCAATCCCCGCCGCCGTGGCGGTGGCCTGAATCTGCTGATGCTCCACCTGCCAGCGCTCCTGACGGATACGGGCATAGAACTCCCCGTGCCCCTTGTCAACAAAGCGTCCCGGCCAGTCGTACACGTCAATGCTGCCCGGCTTCGGCGACGCCGGGTTCTGCTGGGCCTGGAACAGCCACGCGTTCGGCTTGCGGAAGTCATAGTCGTCGAGGCTGTAAATCCCCGGCGTCACGCTGTCCTCCAGCGCCCACTGGCTGATGCCCTCTTCGTCCGTACTGCCGCCCGACGGCGTCTGGTGGTAAGGAATGACCTCATAGCCGCTGAACGGCTGATGCTGCGTGGCGGCATCGGTCAGCACCAGGGTGTGTTTGTCCGCCTCATGGCGGAAGTGATAGGCAATCCCCTCCAGCTCCATCAGGCGGCTGATGAAGTCCAGGCTCGACTCCTGATACTGCACGCAGTAGTCCCACACCCGGTAGCTGCCGGTGAGTTTATCCTCAACGTTGACCTGATGCTCACCCAGCAGGGTTTTCACAATCTGCGGCACCGTCTGGCCCTGGAAAATACGCAGGTTACGGTCGCGCTTCATCGGCCACAGGTCCGGCTCCACCGTCAGCTGGTACACCGCATAGCGGGTACCCGTCAGCTCGACGGCGCTGACCGCCACGCGGGTAATTTTGCCGTTAACATAGCGGGACGTCAGCAGGTTCTGCGTCGGGATGGTCACCGTGACCGGCTGGCCCAGCAGCTTACTGCGGTCAATGCGCGCGTCCGTGCCGAGCACGGTCAGCGTCAGCGCGAACGACTCGGACATCGCCTCGCGGCCCGTCAGTTTCCAGAACAGAAGCCCCTCCACCGGGAGCTGAACGGTAATTCGGTTGAGCATAATCTTTATTCCATCTAGCTTATGCGATTCAGAAAAGAGGTTCGCATCTGTGACTGAGCGTAATTCTACGGATTCACCAGCCAGGTGCCCGGCCTGGTGATATCCAGCGTCTGGCCACGCGTTCTTCCGTTGCCCTGCAGTTCAATCTTCACCTCACCGGCCGGCAGCTTGAGCGACGCATAACCGTTGGTCGCTGGACGGAGCGCTTTTTGCTCGCCGTTCACTTTCAGCGTTTCGCCATCGAGGATGCGGATATAGACCAACGCAATCGGGCTCTCGACAGGCGGTGGCGTCTGCTGTGCCGTCACCTGCTCGCTCACCTTCGCCGTTTCCGGCTTCACGTCTGGCGTGTTCGCGACGGTTTCGGTTGGACGCGTCTCGCCCGGTGTCTGTGCAGCCTGCTCAGGGGCATCGTTACCGCCGCTGAACAGCATCGCCCCGGCGATAACCCCTACCAGCACGCCTGCGGCAACCATGCCCGGGATCTTGTAGCGGCGCCAGTCGAGCAGCGAAGCCGGTTTCTCGTCTTCAACCGGAACCAGCATCGTGCCGGGCTTTTTCGCCGTCAGCACGTCGTTGATCCCGGCGACCGGCATCTCTATCAGCGCGGCGAACTCGTCGATTGACTGCGGACGATCCTCCATGTGCAGCGCCAGCGCACGGTCGATGGCCTGCAGCAGCGGAATGGAATAGCCCTGCGGCATGATTTCCACCAGCGGTTTGCAGGTATCCTGAATAGAGCGCACCACGCTGACCGGCGGCGGAGAACCCACAATCAGCGTACGCAGCACCGCGCCAAGGGCGTAAATGTCCGTCCACGGGCCCTGCTCGCTTTCGTTGTCGTCGGTGTACTGCTCGATCGGCGCAAAGCCCGGGCGCAGCATGGTTTCCGTTTCGTCGGAGAGATTACCGATGGTGCGGCGCGCGGAGCCGAAATCAAGCAGCACCGGCAGGCCGTTATCCTGGATCTGAATGTTATCCAGAGAGATGTCGCGGTGCAGGTAGCCTTCGTTGTGGATAGTCTTAATCGCGCCAAACAGCATCGGCAGCGTGCGGCGGATCCAGGCTTCGTTAATCAGCTCCGGCTTTTGTTCGCGCAGGCGCGAAAGCGTGGTGCCGCTGTAAAACAGCGTCCCCATGTAGGCCGTGTCGTTTTGCACCCAGAAGCGCAGGACGTGCAGCAGGTTCGGGTGGTTAAAGCGCGCCAGCAGACGGGCTTCCTGAATGAAGCTGTTCAGGCCTGCGGAAAACGCTTTGCCAAAGCGCTCGCTGCGCAGCACCAGGGTCATGTCGTCGCCGCGCACGGCGAGCGAGGAAGGCATAAATTCTTTGATAGCGATAGTGCGTTCGAGCTGGTGATCCCACGCGCGATAGACAATGCCAAAACCGCCGCCGCCGATCACCTCTTTGATTTCAAACTCGTTGAAGCGGTACCCGACCGGGAGCGCGTTTGGGACAGTCCGATTGTTATCATTATCCGTCATCTTTTACAGTTCTCTTGATGATTATTACGCGGCAAACTGACAGTGAAACTCGCCCTGCTCGCAGGTGACGTGCAGACGTCGGTACTGCTCGTCGCTGCGGCTGGCGGTAAGTAAGATCTGGCTCATCTGAGGCAGCAGAGTGTTGGTCAGAATAGCGTCCACCATGCGTCCCCCGGACTCCACCTCGGTACAGCGCTGAACGATCTGTTCCACCACGCTGTCGTCAAACTCAGAAATTATGCTGTGATTCTCTTCCAGACGACGCTGAATGCGCTTGAGCTGCAGGCGAACAATCTGCCCCAGCATCTCGTCGCTGAGCGGGTAGTAAGGCACTACCAGCAGGCGGCCCAGCAGCGCCGGAGGGAAGACCTCCAGCAGCGGCTGGCGCAGCGCGCCGCTTAACGCCTCAGGCTCCGGCATCAGGTCCGGATCGGCGCACATGGCGCTAATCAGCTCGGTGCCGACGTTGGACGTCAGAATAATTATGGTATTGCGGAAATCGATGTGGCGTCCCTCGCCGTCTTCCATCCAGCCTTTATCAAACACCTGGAAGAAGATCTCGTGGACGTCCGGGTGCGCTTTTTCAATTTCGTCCAGCAGCACCACGCTGTAAGGACGGCGGCGCACGGCCTCGGTTAAAACGCCGCCTTCACCATACCCTACGTACCCCGGAGGCGCACCTTTTAAGGTGGAAACGGTGTGCGCTTCCTGGAACTCACTCATGTTGATGGTGATGACGTTCTGCTCGCCGCCGTAAAGGGATTCGGCGAGCGCCAGCGCGGTTTCAGTTTTACCGACGCCGGACGGTCCGCAGAGCATAAAGACACCCACCGGCTTGTTGGGATCGTCCAGCTTCGCCCGCGAGGTTTTCACGCGGCGGGCAATGAGATCCAGACCGTGACGCTGGCCGATAACGCGCTGGTTGAGCGTGTCTGCCAGGTTAAGCACCGCGTCGATCTCGTTTTTCACCATCCGGCCCAGCGGGATCCCGGTCCAGTCGGAGACCACCGCGGCGACCACGTTTTCATCTACAGCCGCAAACAGCAGCGGTTCATCGCCCTGAAGGGCGTTCAGCGCCTGCTGCTGCTCCGCCAGCTGGCTGCGCAGATCGGCGCTATCTTCATCACCCGCCGCGAACAGCGCCGCGCGCAGGCGAATAATTTCCTGCACCAGGCTGCGTTCTTCTTCCCAGCGCAGGGCCAGGGCTTCGCGTTTTGTTTCATACGCGTCGCGTTCTGCGCGTAACGTCGTCACGCGCTCGGCGTCACCGGCCCCCACGCGAGCTTCGCGTTCAGCAATCTCCATTTCCACGTCCAGCGCGGCAAGGTGGCGCAGGCAGTCTTCGAGCTGCGCAGGTGGCGCGCTCTGGCTGACCGCGACGCGGGCGCAGGCGGTGTCGAGCAGCGCAACGGCTTTGTCCGGCAGCTGACGCGCCGGGATGTAACGATGCGACAGCTTCACCGCCGCGCTGACCGCCTCGTCGAGCAGCAGGACCTGATGGTGCGTCTCCAGCGGCGACACGGTGCTGCGCAGCATCAGAATAGCTTTCGCTTCATCCGGCTCGTGCACCTGCACCGTCTGGAAACGACGGGTCAGCGCCGGGTCTTTCTCAATGTACTTTTTATATTCTGCCCAGGTAGTGGCCCCGATGGTGCGCAGCTGACCGCGCGCCAGGGCTGGCTTCAGCAGGTTCGCCGCATCGCCGGTCCCCTGCTGGCCGCCAGCGCCAATCAGGGTGTGGATCTCATCGATAAACAGAATAATCGGCGTGGCGCTGGACTGGACTTCGTTAATGAGCGCCTGCAGACGGGCTTCAAACTCGCCTTTCATGCCTGCGCCGGCCTGCAGCATGCCGATATCCAGCAGCCACAGCTGAATATTTTGCAGCGGCTCCGGGACGTCGCCGTCGGCGATGCGCAGCGCCAGCCCTTCAACAACGGCGGTTTTGCCGACCCCTGCTTCCCCGGTCAGCAGCGGGTTGTTCTGACGGCGACGCATCAGGATATCCACCATCTGGCGGATCTCCTCGTCGCGCCCGACAACCGGGTCAATCTTCCCTTCCCGGGCGCGGGCGGTCAGGTCCTGGCCATACTGGGCCAGCGTCCCCTGTGCAGCCGGTACCGCACCCGCCGGTGCGTCGACGGCGGCAGCGGCCTGCTGCGTCTCTTTGCTGTTGGCGCAGATGGTATCGAACTGCTCAATCAGCACCTCGACGTTAAGGCGGGTAAACTGCGCCGAAATGCTTTTCAGCACGTTGGCCAGGTTCCAGGTTTTCAGCATGCCGATCAGCAAATGGCCGCCGCGAATGCGGCTGACGCCAAACTTCAGCGAGCCGAAGACCCAGGCGCGCTCCACGGCGCTGTCGATATGCTCGGAGAGATCGGAAACTGAACTGGCGCCACGCGGAAGGACATCCAGCGCGGCCACGATATCGCGCGTCAGCTGCTGTTCGTCGAGGGCAAAGTGGCGGATGACCTGCTGCAGATCGCCATCCTGCTGCTGCATCAGCTGATGCAGCCAGTGCACCAGCTCAACGTACGGGTTACCGCGCAGCTTGCAGAACGCAGTGGCGCTTTCCAGAGAGGTAAATAACAGCGTATCCAGTTTGCCGAAAAGCACGGCACGGCTAATTTCTGACATGTTAGTTTCCATTAACAATGATTCGGTATACGGAAGGATTACCGCTCTGCGCGATACACCAGATCGCCACGCGGGACAGGATGCGGCTGAATGCCCAGCCAGGTGTTATAGCCTAATCGCCCATTGCTGCCGAGCGTGGTGCCCTGAACCGCGTCTTCACGCAGGATCACCCGCGTTTCCCATTCAAACTCCACCCCGGCGTACTGACGCACCCAGTCGCGCAGCTCGGTCACCCACGCTTCACCCGGCAGAAAGCGGTTGTACTCCTCCGCGCTCAGCGGGCCAATTTCGATGCGAAACTTATGCTGCACGTCGCGGACGGCGACGCCGAGAAAGGCCGATTCACCCATGCGCGGCATGCGGCGTCCTGCTCCCAGCTGCGCCTGCTCGCGCGTGGAGAGGGGCATCCACTGCGGCACGTTGCTGACCAGTTTGACCGGCGCGTTAAAATAGCTGCGCAGGATCTTCTCCAGCCCCTCGGGATCTCGCCCGTGGCGGGTCAGGTGCCCGGCGTGGGTAAAGCGCGCGTGCGAGCTCAGGCTGCCTTTGTTCATCTGCCCCGGCTGGCCCATGCCAATCAGCGACGCCAGATAGCCCTCAAAGCGCTTGTTATCGGCGCGATCCAGGGAGACGGTAGGCTGCGCATCCGCCCAGGCGCGGTAAAACAGCAGCGCAAGACGGTGATGGAACAGATCGGCAAACGCGCTGAGGCTGGTGTCCTGATGATGATAAATACGCTCGCGGGCGTACTCGGTCATATGGACCGGCAGCGGGCCGTTCGGGCCAAACAGGCCGAAGCTGAGGATAGACACCTCGTGCAGCCCGCTCTCTTCCCGCTGACGTACGTGGGCCAGCGTCGACGGCGCAAAGCTCATCGACGGCTGCTGGCCGATGCGCAGCGGTTCAAATTTCGGCAGCGGCGCGCGTCCCAGCGGGTAGCGCTCGCCGCCCTGGGCATCAATGCGCCTTAAAAGCTGAAACAGATCGTAGCGCCAGGGCGTCTCACGGACGCCGTGCCAGAACGCGTCCGGCAGCCTGGTCAGGCGATGCACGCGCAGCGGTGCAGTGGCAGCGTCACTCATATCAGCGCCCTTTTACCCATGCGCGGCGCCCAGTAGCCAATCTCGCCGCGCTGCTGACTTTTCAGGGTGAACTCGGTGAAGCTGTTGATAGAGACCAGACGGGCAAAGAGGCGCTCCATCACGCTGCCGAAGAGCCACGGGCTGGCGCCGGAAAAGGCTCGCTCATCCACCGTCAGCGTAATGCCGATCCCGCGGGCGAACACGACCGGACCGGGTTCAGGCACGCGGCGGTGAACCGGCTCCAGCACGCAGTGGCGAACGCCCTCCACCTGACGCGCAACGGGCGTTTCGGCCAGGTTGGCATAAAGCCCTAACAGCTGGCGCAGCGCGGCCGCCCCCTCTTCGTTTTCGCTGTCCATCAGGCTGAGGTAGTTCATCTGCAGCTGGCTGATAAGCCGCCAGGTGCTGAACCCTTCCGCCAGCGCCGGACGCGGCGGCGTCGGCCCTTTACGCAGGGTGAGGGATTTCACCGGCATGGAATCGGCCACAATGAACTGCCCGAGTTCCTGCTGCAGCATCAGCGGCAGGTCGCGGCTGGTGCAGAGCACCTCGGCAGAGATATAGCGCAGGTTTTCCTGCCAGGGGGCATGCTGTTCATCCACCAGCGAAACAAACACCTCCGAGCCGATATAGCCGGTACGGGTGCCGTAGCGCAGGGCGTGCTCGGACAGCACGCGCTGCTCGCGTCGCAGCGAAAAATAGGCTCCGTAGTTGCCCGCATCGCCGCTCCAGGTGCTCCAGAATGGACGAAACGTCTGGTCATCACGCTGACCGTCAGCGCTGCCATAAATTTTTTTGACCGCGTAAATTTCATAATCCAGCGGACGAATGTTATCGACCACCAGATGGTATTCATGCTGGCCTTCATTCAGCTTCTGACGCGCCGCGACCTTTGGAAACAGGTTGATGACCGGCGTACAGTGCAGCGCCAGATGGCTGGCATCGACCACGCGCTCCAGCTGTTCATCCGACTTATCCAGCAGAATGAAGATGTCGAAGGCTTTTTCGCCTTCACAGCGCTGGATCAGCGTGCTCAGACCGCTCAGGCTGATGAAGCGGAAGCGGGCCGGAAACGCAAAGTACTCCTGAAGCAGGCGATAGCCGTCAAAGTTGCGCAGATCGTCCGGCAGCAGCGCCTGGTCAGGATCAAAGCCCTCCTGGCGCAGCGCATCTGACGCCAGCAGCTGCCGCTGCGGCTGCGGGCTGACCGTCTGACAGACGATCCCGGCGTGGTGCTCCATCACCAGCTCCAGCAGCTTCAGCGCTTCAATATCCGGACCGCCGAGGAAAAATTCCAGGCGGTCGAAATCCAGGTGCCCGAGGTTTTGCGGGCCGTCGCAGGCAATGCGGATCCGCAGGGCGCTGCCGATCCCCCGCTGGCTCAGTCCCAGCTGCGCCAGCGGCAGATCGGCGGGGACGCCGCCCAGTTCGACCTTATCGATTTTCAGCGGCAGCAGATTGACCTCGTGCGCCGTGGTATAGCTGCAGGTCACGCCGGTTTTTTTCAGCGCCAGGCTGTCCATCATGGTGCCACGCGGGACAATAAAGCCTTTGCTCAGGTCGCCCCGGCTGCTGTCGGGCTCAATCTCCGCAATCGCCATCGACGGCGTGGGCGCGAGATAGTTAGGCGCGATCATCTCCAGCAGACGCTGGGAGAAGCGCGGAAACTCCGCGTCCATTTTCATCTGCACGCGGGAAGTCAGGAAGGCGAAGCCCTCCATCAGACGTTCGGTATACGGGTCCGCCACTTCGATGCCGCGCATGCCCAGCCGTCCGGCGACCTTCGGATAGCGTTCGGCAAACTCGGCCCCCATTTCGCGCAGATAGGCCAGCTCACGGTTGTAATATTCGAGCAGTTTACTTTCCATGATTACCCCGCATCCTTCAGTTCAAAATGGCCGTTTTCCAGATCGACATCGGTACGAAACAGAAACTCCAGCGGGTACGGCACGCACCATAAACGCCCTTTGATCTCGATGGAGAGCACGTTGTGCAGATCCAGCGAGGAGGTATCCGACACGCAGCGAACCTGCAGCCCCTGCGGCAAAATGCGCGGCTCAAAATTAATGATGGCCTCGGTGAGCTTGCGCTGAATATCGTGCCATTCGATGTCCGACATTCTTTTCCCGGCCAGCGGCGCGACGCCGAAGTTGACCACCGAGCGGTTCACGTGCGGCAAGGCGCTCAAATCGCCGGAGGCATCGTGGTTGATGGTGTTAAACAGCCACTGCAGATCGCGCAGGACGTTGCGGCGCAGGGCGGCGTGGGTGATCAGATTGCTGTTGGCCGACTCGCGCTTTTTTTCCGGGTCGTCATCGGTAAGGCGATCGAGCAGCGAGGGCTGCATTTTGTCGCGCGCCCCCACCTTCTCCTGCTTGCTGCGGGCTTGCCAGCCGCTGCGCAGCAGATCGCCTTCGCCAGCGGGATTACTCATCGGCTCCATCCGTCACAAACGTCACGAGGCTCAAGGACAGCAGCGGGCTTTCGCTTTGCTCGCTCAGCCAGGCTTTCTGGCCCCTGCCTTCGTAAAGGGTACCGTCTTCGTCGAGCGCCTGCCATTCGGTGGTGCGGCCTAATTTGACCGCATCAGCGGCATCGGCAGCAAAAGGATAACGCGCCGGGATCTGACACACCTGCTCCGTACCGTCGGTCAGGCGCACCAGCGCGTGACGCCAGACCAGATCGGTGACGCTGGCAGGCGCCTGGAAACGGATCTCCGCGATAGCGTTAAACGGCAGCCAGAAATAGCGGCCGTTCACTATGGTTTCGCAGACCGGGCCGAGACGGGCATCGCCGTCCATCAGCCAGTCAAAAGCCTGCGTCTCCTCGTTTTCGAGTGTGATGTGACCCGCAGTGGCCTGCGCCTGTTCAAGGGCTTCAAGACGCAGCGCATGCGCGCGCTCGCCGTCCTCGCTCAGCGCCGCGGCAAGAGTAGTCAGCCACGGCCACTGGGTTTCAGGCATGGCCGGTCGCGCCTGTCCCGCCATTACCTGCGCGCGCTGCTGCTCGCCCTGAATGGACTGCTCCAGCAGCGTGACGGTAGGTTTCGCCTGAGGCTTCAGCGCCAGCCAGCTTTTCAGCTGGGTCAGGGCGCGCGTCCAGTTGCCGCTGAGGGTTAAAAACTGCACAAACGCAGCGCGAAGGTCGGCATCCGCCGGACGAGCTTTGATTTCAGCTTCCAGACGCGCCAGCGCATCGTTGAGCGACTCGCCCGCCAGGTGTTGATAAAGCGTATTCATAGCCATTCCTTAATTCGCCGCGCGCCATGCGCCGACTGCCGGATCGCGCAGTTGAGGACGCAGGGTGTCAATCAGAACGATATTCAGCGGAGTACCCGGTGCGACCCAGGCGCTCCACGTTTTTTTCACCGCCGCGATACGCGCCTGCAGTTTTGCGTCATCGCTGGCGATTTCACGGGAAATCTCCACCGCTACGGTGCCGTTGCTCTTCCAGCTGTTCAGGCTGTTATCGTAAGGCAGGATCATCCAGCTCTGGTCGCTGTTTGGGGTGCTGAATACCATGCGCTCTTTGTTGACGGAGGTGATCAGCGCGTTTTCCGGGTCGGCGCTTTGATTTAGGCCGGTCACCGGGAAACCGTGGATGTACGTCACCGCCATCTCTTTCTGTCCGCCGTTGCGGGACTGCGAAACTACGGTGTGTCCGCTCAGCCAGCTGCCGTTGCCGCAGCGGGTGGTGTCAGAATCCGGAATAAAGAGCGCCGGAGCAGAGGCGCCCCCTTCCCAGAAGATGCGCAGGTGGCAGCCGTCCTGAAGCGTAAACTCCTGCCACGGCGTACGGTCGGCGGGAACGGTGCGGGAAGCCACATTTTGATCTGGCGGCATTAACGTGTCGCTGGCTGTGGCAGCGGTGACGGTTGCGGCAGGCGTGGCCTGCTCCTGTTTCACCACCAGCGCCCAGTCCTGCGCTTTGCCTGCGGTGCCCTGCGCCAGCGTGGTACCTGCCGGATCGTTGAGCGTCCAGCTGAGTTTATTCACTTTGCTGCACTGGTGTTCCAGCAGTGAGCCAAGACGCGGTACAAAGTTCTCCAGCACGGAGACGTCTTTCTTGCCGTTCGCCACAATGCGCAGCGCCACCTCAGGCTTACACCAGCTCTGCGGCGTGTTGTCTTTGATGTTGTCGATCCAGATATCCAGCTTCTGCGCAGGAGACTGCACGATGCGGAAATTTTCAGCCTGCGCGGTGGAGGTGACCGCCAGAAGTGCCAAACCCGATAGCCAAAGTTTCATATCGTTCCTTGTGTGTCTAATCAGTTCCGCAGGGAAGAAATTGTGCTGCGTCAGAGAGGGTGTGCAGCAAAGTGGTGTCCTGAGGGTTGCCCATCCATACCGCCAGGGCAGTATAGTTATCCTGAGCATTCCCCTCCTGCTCGCCATTCTTTTGAATGATTTGGTTCATTAAGGTGAGCCACTCCTGCGGCGTATTCACCATGTGCAGCGACTGCTTCATTTGCTCTTCGCTGACGCCGTGCCAGAATCCGTCGGTGCAGAGTAAGAATGCATCGCCGTCTTCAACCTGCACCACGTCGCTGTAGCTCGCTTCCGGCCCGCCGTTTTCAATCCCCAGCGCAAGATAGAGCAGGTTGCTGTTCAGGTTGTCGGTCTGGTGTCCGGCATCTTTCATCTGCTGCACCAGGCTGTGGTCGGTGGTCACATGCCACAGCCATCCCCGGCGGAACAGGTACAGGCGGCTGTCTCCGGCATGCGCCCAGTAGGCCAGGCCGTAATCACGGTCAATGAACAGACTGACCAGCGTCGTGCCCATCCGGCGATAATCCTGAACGGCCTGCTGCTCGCTGAGGATGGTGCGGTTCGCCGTCTGCACGTAGTCGCGGATGTGCTGCGCATTAAGATGTTTGTCGCCATCGAAGCGGGAGATAATGCTGTTGCGTGCCAGCTCTGCAGCTACCTCACCGCCCGGCAGGCCCGCGATGCCGTCGCAGACGACAAAGCAGGCTGAACGTTCCCCTATGGTTTCTCCCGTCTGATCCTGGTTGCTGGCGCGCGTCCCCTGGCGGGAGAGAGAAGCCGTTGCGATATTCATTTGTCTTCCGATCCGCTCTGTGAGTCTTTGTACTGATTCACCTCCATGTCGTACGCATGAAGGAAGGCCTCGCCGAACAGGGTGTGGAAGTCATCCTCAATCTCGCCCGCCGTCTCGCCATAGCTGCGAACAAAATAGTCCCACAGGGCGGCTTTGCGGCTGCCCGGCAGCGCCAGACGTGAGGTCATGCCGTTCTGCTTCGCCTGCTCTTCCAGCTGCTCCGGGTTAAAGGACTGCAGCATCGCGGCAATGATGGCGCGGATGCCGGAGATCATACCCAGCTGGTGCGCCTGCAGATCGATCAGCGCGTCGCGCACGGATTTGGTCGGCGGCATAAAGCCCGGCATCGGGGTGCCGAACATCTGGATCAGCACGGTTTTGCCGGTCGGCAACAGCTTGAACGGGTTGTTGGCATCGTCCAGCACCATGGTCATATCGGCTTTTACGCCGCGCTTGAGGATAGAGCGCGAGGAGAGCAGCGCCACGGTCCCCTGAGAGAACATACCGAGGATCTGTCCCAGCTGACGCATATTTTCACGGTCAAACTGCGGAACGGGCTGCATTTCGCTCAGCCCCATGCCTTCCAGCAGCGCCTCCAGAAGCTCGCCCTGCAGCACTTCGCCCTTCTCACCGCTGTTTGCCGTGGCGGCTGGCGAGGCGGCGTTATTGACCGGGTCGATGCGCAGACGGCCCTTAGGGGCCTGGGCACTGCTGCGCGCAACGGCCTGCGGCGTAGGCATGGTGAAGCCTGCGTAATCCGGTCGCGCGGGCTCTTCTTCAGCGCGCGGTTCTTCCTGCGGCTCAGGGGCGAACAGCGGAGAATCGGCCAGCACGTCCTCTTCCTGCTCAGGCTCCGGCACTGGCGCAGGCTTTTCGTCGACTATGTCATCCGGATGGGTTAACGGCGCGCCGCCCATCAGCCCGAGCGGGTCGTCATTACGCGCGGCTGGCGCGCTGGCCTTGCCGCCAAACAGGGCCAGCGGATCGAGCTCATCCGTCGCCTCGTCTTCTGGCTTAGCGGGGCTCGTCTCTCCCGGCGGCACCAGCGTTGACGGGGTGACGTCGTCAAAAATACTCTCTTTCTTGAACAACGCTTCGTCGCTGAACAGCGTTTCCGGGTCAACGTTCTTACGCTCAAGCTTTGGATCGCTGTCGTTGAACATCGCCAGCGGATCTTCAGCGTTACGCTCCGGGGCCGCTGGCTGGGAGAATGGATCGTGCGATGCAGCTGGCTGCGGTTTTGTACGGTTGCTGGAGATGCTGTCGGAGATGGAGAACTCCTGCATCAGGCTATCCCATATTTCCGTTGGCACGGCGGTCGGCTCGGCCTTCCCGCGCGGTGCGGTGCTCGCCGGCTTCGGGTGCGGAGCGGGCGCGGACGCGGCTGCCGGACGCGCCTGCTGATGCATGCTGGCCGCCATGCGGCTCACGGGCTGCGTATCGTGGATCAGTTCGGTCACTTCGATACGGTAGTCATCAATACCGAGAATGTCGCCATCCTGCAGCTCAACCTGACGCCCTCGCTCCAGCGGAATGTCATTTAATACCACGCGGGTGACGCTGCCACGGTTGGTCACGCGGCATTCGCCCTGGGCGTCAACGTGAACAATGGCCTGCAGACGAGAGATGGTGCGGTCATTGTCCGGCAACACCAGATTGTTATCCGTACCGCGCCCAATGGTGCCGCCCGGGGCGTAAAAATCACAGCTGCTTTGCGGCGGCTGATGACCGGGTTTTGTAGAAATAATCGTGAATCGCATGGCGTATTCCTGCTGGTATGATTAGCGCTCAAACGCTGCCGCTCTCGGGGCGAGAACGGCGGCGTTTGGGGTTAACACATTCTATTCAGTCTGCGTAAGCTTAAACTGGCCTGAAGGACCTTCCTGTAAGGTGAAGCGGGCCGCATAGCGAACAGAATCGTTTTTCCCTGACACTTTCAGAGCAACATCATATTCTCCGGCTTGCCACGCAATCCCCTGCCACTGGTGACACTGTTGGGTCGTTAACGTCACTTCAGGGCTAAACGTTGACGGCGGCGATACCGCTTTCCACTCATTTCCCGCGCGTTTCATTATGGTGGGCGAATGGCTGGTGACAGGCGCGTCTAACCCGGAGTTAGCGGGAATAGCAAAGCAGGGTTCGTTGTTCTTTAGCGTAACCGAAAGCGACTGATATTGTGCAGGATGAGATACACAGGCACTCACCGTTAATGCGATTGCTACAACACTGAGTAACTGTTTCATAACCATACCCGCCGGTCTTTAGGATTTTGAATAAACAACGATAATACCTGCAGGTATTTATCCTTCAGGTCGGGCCCGATAATTCCCTCAAAACCTGCAATGTTTCGGAAATCACCCAGACCGTAATTTATCAAATAATAAAAATCAGAAATGATAGAAGCCTGCTGCTCCATACCAAAGTCCGATAGTTTTTTATCGGGGGGCAGAGAATAATTATAACTTGCTGCCCAACTGAATGCGCCTCGGGTTCGAACATTCATTCCAATCTGATGCTGCAATACATGCACCATTTCGTGAATAAACCAGTGTTTATATCGCGGAACCTCTATTGAGAAGTCATCCCGATAATGCGGCTCGCGAAAATAGAGCTCACCATTGGGGGTCATCGCGACATCTGTCGACTGCATATTAAACGGCAAATAGCTTTTATTATGGACTTTAACTTCTGAATACTTTATTGCGTCACCAAAAACCGAGCGCGCCAGTGCTATTTCGCCAATGGTGAGAGGACGGGCGCCTCCTTCCTGCAAACTTGCCATGCTATCTTCCTTCCCGGTTGATAATGACCGGGGAAACTCCCCGGCCACATACGCAATTACGCTTCTTTGTTTTCTTTGATGTTCCAGCCAGCGCTGCTTTCAGCACCTTTACCACCAGACGTGGTCTGCTCCCAGTACTGCTGTTTCACTTTCGCAGCCTGGAACGCATAGGTCACACCAACGGTATCGCCGTTGTCTGCACCGGTGTACTGAACAGAGGTGACCAGCACATCTTCCAGCGTGATGCGGGAGTATTCCACCTGCTGACCGCCGGCTTTACAGACGGACAGCTCAACTTTAGTCAGGTGTTTACCGCTGGCGCAGTGTTTCAGGATAGCGGTGGTGGATTTGTCGATCAGCGCGTTAACGTGCAGGTCGTTAAAGTTGACTTTACCGGCACCGCCGCCACCGCCAACGCTCATATTACCTGGCTGGGAAGCACCCCAGGAGAAGGAGGTAATATCAGTCCAGCCGGTGTGGTTAGAATCTTTAGATTCGCCCGTAACACCCTCGACCTTCAGAAACATATCAATAGCCATAATATCTACTCTTCGTGGATGAACAATATTGCTTTCGAAAAAGCACTTATATGGCAAACAGGAAAGCATGGGGCTGAATAAAACCGTCCATATTTTACCTCTGCCTCATATCAAATGACCCGTGTCATTTGACAGTCTTACATTCCCCCTGAATGAACGGAAAGAATGTGAAGTCATTATTACCGTGCGTTATTCTGGAACTTGTTAAGGACGGCATTAACAACTTAGCCGTCTTTCTTGCCGGGTGGCGCTGTGCTTACCCGGCCTACATTGAGAAAAAATATCAATGGGTTGCACGTTTCATCGTAGGCCCGTGCAAGCGTGGCGCCGCCGGGCGAAACTCACAAAACGCATGTTGCTCTTACGCGTCTTTCGTCTTCAGCGACGGCAGTTTAGATACCAGACGCAGAGAAACGGTCAGACCTTCCAGCTGGTAGTGTGGGCGCAGGAAGAACTTCGCGGCGTAGTATCCCGGGTTGTCCTCAATCTCCTGCACCTGCACTTCTGCAGCCGCCAGCGGTTTACGGGACTTGGTCTCCTGGGAGGAGTTAGCCGGGTCACCGTCGACGTAGTTCATCACCCAGTCGTTCAGCCAGCGCTCCATCTCTTCGCGCTCGCGGAAGGAGCCGATTTTGTCGCGCACGATGCACTTCAGGTAGTGGGCAAAGCGGCAGCAGGCGAAAAGGTACGGCAGGCGTGATGCCAGGCGCGCGTTGGCGGTGGCATCCGGGTCGTGGTACTCCGCCGGTTTCTGCAGAGACTGCGCGCCGATGAAGGCGGCAAAGTCGGAGTTTTTGCGGTGAACCAGCGGCATAAAGCCGTTTTTCGCCAGCTCGGCTTCACGACGATCGCTGATGGCGATCTCGGTCGGGCACTTCATGTCTACGCCGCCGTCATCGCTCGGGAAGGTGTGGCACGGCAGGTTTTCCACCGCCCCGCCGGACTCCACGCCGCGAATCGAGGTGCACCAGCCGTACTCTTTGAAGGAGCGGTTGATGTTGGCGGCCATCGCATACGCGGCGTTCGCCCACGAGTAGCTGTTGTGGTTCGCGCCGTCGGTCTGCTCTTCAAAGTCAAAGCTGTCGACCGGGTTGGTGCGAATGCCGTACGGCAGGCGCGACAGGAAGCGCGGCATCACCAGGCCCAGATAGCGGGCATCTTCGGATTCACGCAGCGAACGCCAGGCGGCGTATTCAGTGTTCTGGAAGATCTTGGTCAGGTCGCGCGGGTTGGCCAGCTCCTGCCAGGACTCCATCTGCATCACGCCCGGTGCGGTGCCGGTGATAAACGGACAGTGCGCCGCAGAGCCGATGCGCGCCATTTCCCCCAGCAGCTCAACGTCCTGCGGGCTGTGGTCGAAGTAGTAGTCGCCGACGATGCAGCCAAACGGCTCGCCGCCGAACTGACCGTACTCCTGCTCGTAGATTTTTTTGAAGATCGGGCTCTGGTCCCAGCCCACGCCCTTGAAGCGCTTCAGGGTACGGCCCAGCTCCTGCTTGGAGATGCTCATAAAGCGGATCTTCAGCATCTCGTCAGTTTCAGTGTTGTTCACCAGATAGCTCAGACCGCGCCAGGCGCTCTCCAGCTTCTGAAACTCTTCGTGGTGAATGATCTGGTTTACCTGCTGCGACAGCTGCTCGTCGATACCGGCGATCAGGTTCTGAATGGTACGGTAGGTGTCGTTCGAGAAGGTGACGGTATTTTCCAGCGCCTGCTGCGCCAGGGTTTTGACCGCGCTTTCTACGGCGGAACGCGCCTGGTCGGTTTTCGGGCGGAACTCTTTGTTCAGCAGCGCGCTGAATTCATCCTGGCTGAACGCCTGACCCGCCTGCTGCTCGTGTTGTTGAGTCTGGTTGCTCATCGATTATTCCTCGCTACCTTTCGCGCTTTCGTCATTTTTCGGCAACTGGCTCAGGGATTTGAGCAGCGTCGGATCCTGCAGAATTTTAGCGATCAGCTCTTCCGCACCGTTTTTACCGTCCATATAGGTCAGCAGGTTGGAGAGCTGGGTACGCGCTTCCAGCAGCTTGTTCAGCGGCTCGACCTTGCGGGCCACCGCATCCGGCAGGAAGTCGTCCATGCTGTCGAAGGTCAGATCCACGTTGAGCTTACCTTCGCCGGTCAGGGTGTTATCCACCTGGAACGCCACGCGCGGCTTAAGCGCCTTCATGCGTTCGTCAAAGTTGTCGATGTCGATTTCGAGGAATTTACGCTCGTCGACGGCCGGCAGGTTTTCAACCGGTTTGCCGACCAGATCGGCCATGACGCCCATCACAAACGGCAGCTGAATCTTACGTTCTGCACCGTAGATCTCTACGTCGTACTCGATCTGCACGCGGGGGGCACGGTTACGTGCGATGAATTTCTGCCCACTGTTACTCATTGCCATGATGTTCTCCATCAAAGATGCGCGGTGAAGGTGAAACGGCAGGCTCCATGCCTGTCGTCATAATGCCTGGACGCGTTATTCGCGGCGCCCAAAGATGTTTTCCAGTTGGTTAACGCCGTCTGGCGCCAGGTCGCGAATAATGTCCATAAAGTTGAGTTCTGACAGCCGCTGCACCCGTTCAATCATCAGCGGTGCGGGGTGGCTCGGTTCGTACTGCGCAAAATACTGTTTTGCTTTTTCCAGCATCAGCTGCGCGTCGGCGCGGCTGGTGACCTGCACGCTGCGCCAGTCGGTGACCGGCTGAGCGGGCTGCGCTGCCGACGACGGCTGCTCTGCCTGTGGTTCTGCATGCGCCTCACGGTTCGGCAGCAGCTTGCTGATGTCGGTTACCTGACACGCGCTGGCTACCAGTCCGACGGTTTTAAGCAGCTGCTCCATCTCGGGCACGCCGCTTTCACCGAGATGTCCGGTGAGCAGCTCGCGAATGGCCAGCAGACGTTCGTTAATGACGATAACCGCGGCGGTTCCCGGCTGGTCGCCGCGGGCCAGCTCGTCAATCAGCCGCGGACGCCCGCCGGGATAGTCCGGGCATTCGGTTTTACTGCCGTCCAGCAGGGCCTGGGCATCCCGGAGCGAAATTTCGTCGCCGTTTGAACGCAGCAGCGAGGCGTTACGCACGGCGATGGTGAGGTCGGACTTATCGCTCAGCCCTGCCAGGGCGTTAATGCGGTAGAACGGGTCGGTTTCGCCATACTCTTCCAGCAGCGGATAGAGCGGCTCCCAGTAGCGGGCGATCGCCTCCTGCACCAGCAGCAATCCGTCCGCGTAGCCTGCCAGCCCGCGACGGCGGGTCCAGGCATGGGTTAACGCCAGCAGGACGCGAAGATCTTTGGTGCGGGTCAGCAGGCTGATGGCGTATTTTTCCACCGTGTTCCAGTCAGCTGGTTCTGCCGGAATAATGGTGTCGCCAAACTGCTGTTCCGCTTTCCCAAGACTTGCCTGATTCATGCTCTGGAATTCGGCGTCGTACTCCAGGTTTTCGCCACAGGGTTTTTCGGGACTTATTGGCGCGAGAAATTCTTCGATATTCATGAGATCCCTGCTTATTCAAACATAGGCGGATAGAGACCGTGACGGCCCGGACGAGCGCCCCCTGCCGGGTCGAACAGCAGGGTGAAAAGCTGCCCGGTAAAGTTACCGCTGTGCACGTGGGTGTACAGCGGGTAGCCGTCGCAGCGGTTGGTCCACCAGTAGCTGGTCTGACGCAGAGGATCAAAACATTCAGCCGCCTGAGGCCAGCCCAGCGTGCTCTGGCCGTCCTCGTCATAGCCAATCACATCAAGTATGTCGGAACGCTTTTGCGGCTCGACCGGCTGCGGCGCCGGAATGGTCATCAGCATTTCGTCGAGCTGCGAGGCGGAAAAACTGTTGCGCACCGCGTGCAGCCCCAGGCGCCCAATCTGCTGATACCAGCTTTCTGCCTGGCTGAGCAGGCTGGTCGACCATTCGGACGGCGCGAAGCTCAGCTGAAGGCAAACAGGATACTGTCGGCCAACGCTGTCGCGGCCGGGCAGCAGACAGCCCATCTGGATCATCTGGCTGCCCAGCATGGGCGGTACCACAAAATTCCAGACTGGCGCTTTCTGAAACTGGCGCTCGCCGCTGCGCTGCTCTTCCTGCTGCCAGGCCAGCAGACCGACCTGGAACCAGTGTGACCACTGGCGCTGTAAAGTGTCAGGAAAGCGACGCTGCAAAAAATCTCCGGCGCTGGGTAACTTGCCATACCAGCTGTAGCGGTTCATCGCAGGGGTATTCGTCATACGGCTGTCCTTGCGGTTATGGGCATGAGAAACGGGGAAGCTGGAACGGGTTACGAATGCTGTTTGGCGCAAACTCCAGCGTGACCTGATGTCCGTCGACGTTAAAGGTGGCCTGACGGCTGAGGCTACCCGCCCCCGGGCTGGTGCTCGCTTTATCAAAGAAGCGGTTCAGCGCCCAGGAACCGTTGGTCACCAGCGTCGCCGTGCTGCCGTTAGCCAGACCCAGCTGCATGCGCACCTGGTTGGTGCCGCCCGGCCCCGGCCAGTTCATGATCTGCACGGCCTGCGGGCCGTGGCTGTAGCGCAGCAGCTGGCCGTCAACGTCCAGCGTCAGGTTCAGAATGGAGTTATCCATTCGCACGGTGCGAACCGTCACCTTAAAGGACGGCGTGGTTGCGCCGTTAGCAAAGAAGGCGTCGCGAATCGACTGGGCCTGCTGGAACGGTCTCAGCAGCCCTTCACTGCCCGGCAGCGTTTTACCGTCGATGCCCGGCATAAAGCGCCAGTTTGCCTGGGTGGTGTCCACTTTGCTGGTCAGGTTATCGCGAAAGAAGGTATCCATCAGCCCGGTCCCCGGCGCAAACATGCGCGCGAGATCGTCAGGGGTGACCTCGGTGCTGGCGCTGCGCACCAGCGGGTAGCGACCGGCAATTGCCTGGCGGCAAAAACCGCCCACTTCAACGTTAATCCGCTTCCGTACGTTTTCCAGGTCACGACGCTGGGTATCGCTGCTGGCGCCCACAGCCATGTTGCTGAACATGGTTTGCAGCCCGCCCGGCAGACGACCGGCGCTGGCCTGCAGGCGGCTGATCGCCTCCCCGCCCGGCGCCGGCATGCCGCTGTTGGCCGCATCCTGAACGGCGGTCAGGTAGCGATACAGCTCATCCACCTGCTTGAGAAAATCGTCAAACACGATGGTCTTCCCGCCCTTCTCCAGCGGCTGGGCCAGCTCAATCATCGGCGCGTAGTGGTCGGTCACCAGCTGCTCCGGCGCCTGGGTAACCGCGGCGGCCTGCGTCGGCGCATTGTCATTATTACTGAACAGCGCTTCCAGCGTGCGGGTGGCGCGGTTGCTTTGCGCCTGTGCTTTACCTGCATCTTCCGGCGCTGGCGTATCGCGGGAGAGCGTCAGGACCTGGCTCAGGTTCTGCACCAGACGGCGCAGCGGCGAGTTGGCTCCGGAGAGCAGGCGCGCGGTGTTGATGCGCTGGGAAAGATCGGCGCTGTTATTGAGCTGAATGTCGGCGAGGAAGCGATCCCAGTTCGCGATAAAGTCGCGCATGTAGAGCTGGCGCACGGCGTTGTCGATCTGCTGTTTATCCTCCTGCGCCGTCGCGGCCCCCAGCACCCAGGCGTCGTCCTCGTGCAGAGCGGTGGTTACGCTGTCAATCTGGCCGTTAAAGCTTTTCCAGTAGCCGTCCGGCGTATAGAGCCCCGGTACGCCTTCGCTGATCGGCTTGCCGCTTTTACGGGAAAATACCAGCTCGCTCTGCGGCCCGCCCAGGTCGGAAAGGGAAACCGGCTTCAGGTTTTCATCATGCTCCAGCAGGCGCTTGAGGCGACCGTACACCCGCGTGGAGAGCGGCTGCTGGCCGATCATCGCCCTTTCGCGCGCAACCAGAGATTCATCCTGCGCGTACGGCGAGGCCTGAATCTTCGGCTCCAGCAGCTGGGTCAGGTGCCATTCAAGCTGCTGCAGCTGCGCCTTCGTGACGTTCTGCGGCAGATTCCGCTGCAGGTTGAGCATCACCCACGAATGCAGGAATTTACCGTCGTAGTGCTTCGGCTGATAGAGCATCTGATAGGCTTTCAGCGCCTCATAGCTGTATTCCACATCGCTGCCGTTGTCGTTACGAAGCCAGGTGGTGATGTGCATGGCAACGGCAGGGAGCAGCATCTGATCCAGCGCTTTCTGATACAGCGACTGCGAGGCGTCGCTGACGTCATCCCCGCGATAGAGTCCCATACGGCGGGATACGGGCGGATCGTTGACATCAAACGCGTCGCTTTTCGGCAGATCCACCAGGCTATTCAGCAGCGGCAGCAGATCGAACAGGTCACGCTGGGTCTGGTTCTGCAATACTTTGCTCTGCTGGTCCAGCAGCGGCACCTTCGCATCCACCTCTTCCAGATAGGCCTTGTTTTTGGCATAGCTGGTCAGCCACAGACCGCCCAGGATCACCAGCAGGGCCAGCAGCGCCGCGTAGCCGGACCATATCACCGCCCGGTTGCGCAGTTCCCACCAGCGGTTTTCGCCTGCGATCCCGGCTTCCTGGAAGATGACGTTTTGCAGCAGGTTCTTAATGAAGAAACTCTGGCCTTTTGCGCCCGGGATTGGCGCTTCTTTGCTGACCGAATCCCAGTTATCCGCCTCTCCCCCTTCCGGCAGCGACAGCGCGCGGTTCAGTTCGCCCATCACGCGGTCGAACGGCATGCCTTCCTGCGTCCCGCTGGCGAAGTAGATCCCGCGCGGAGAGAACTCGGTTTCGAAGTTGGAGCGGGCGAAGACCGTGCTCAGGTAGTCCGCCAGCAGCGGACGCAGCGCGGCGAACTCCTGCGGGAAGAGATACGCTTCTGCGCGGGTTTTCGCGTCATGCTCTTTCAGCATGGTTTCCGGCAGCCCGGCATCGAGGCGCTGCTGCAGCAGAGAAAACTCCTGCTGGAAGTTGCCCATCAGGTCGTAATCGGCGTGTTTGGTTTGCTCCCACGGCAGCGTAAAGCCCCAGATCTGGTCGCGCTGCGCTTTATCGTAGTCGGCAAACCAGGCGCGGAAGCCTTTAAGCAGGTCGGCCTTGGTCACCATCACGTAGACCGGGAAGCGGATACCCAGCTGTTCATGCAGCTCGGACAGGCGCTGGCGCAGGTTCACCGCCTGCTGGCGGGACGCCTCGGCAGACTGGGTCAGCAGGTCCGAAATGCTGATCGTGACGATGACGCCGTTAATCGGCTGGCGGCGGCGGTACTTGCGCAGTAACCCCATGAACTGCAGCCACTCACCGGCGTCCTGCACCTGCTCGCTCTCCTGAGTGGTATAGCGGCCCGCCGTGTCCAGCAGCACCGCTTCATTGGTAAACCACCAGTCGCAGTTACGCGTGCCGCCAATACCCCGCAGCGCGGTCTTACCGAAGCGGTCGGCCAGCGGGAACTGCAGCCCGGAGTTGACCAGCGCCGTGGTTTTGCCGGAGCCCGGCGCGCCAATAATGACGTACCACGGCAGCTGATAGAGATATTGCGTGCTGAAGCGCTGCGTCCACTGGGCGCCCTGGCCCGCTTTGCTGAAGTGCGCTTTTTTAAGCATCTGCGCGGCTTCATCAAAGCGGCTGGCGAGGATCTGCTCCTCGCTGTTCAGTCGCTTCTGCGGATCCGCCGCTTCCGGGCTGGTGGTGTTCTCATTGAGCTTGTCCATCAGCTTGCGGTTCAGCCAGGCGTTATAAAGACGCGGCAGAATGTGGCCCTGCGCCCAGAGCAGATAGACCACGGCAATGCTGATAATACGGTTCTGTTCAGATTCAAGCGGTCGGGTGTCCACGATGGACAACAGAGGACCAATCATCCAGATCACCGCCGCCAGCGCCGTTACGCCGAGGAAGCTCCACAGAATGCGGTTGGTCAAAATGGAAAGAAGTGTAGTCAGCATTCCTTAGTTTCCTTGCGGCAATCCGTTCAGCTCGGCCTGAGTGTTTTCAGGCGACACCAGCAGAGTAATTTCCACACGGCGGTTACGGGCGCGGTTTTCAGGCGTCGTGTTCGGCGCCACCGGGTTAATCTCGCCCCGCCCTTCCGCTTTCACGCGGCCAGGCTGAGAGAGGCTTCCCTGCAGCATTTTTTGTACCGAGCGGGCGCGTTCCAGAGAGAGTTCATAGTTGGAGGCAAAGCGCGCGCTGCGGATCGGCACGTTGTCGCTGTAGCCCACCACCAGAATTTTGCCGCTGACGTTATTCATCGCCTGCGCAATGCGGTTGATGACCGGTTCATAGCGGTCGCGCACGACGGTCGAGGCAGAGGCAAACAGTCCGTCGCCTTTCAGGATAACGACGCTGCGATCCGCTTCGTCTTTCACCGTCACCAGGCCAGCCTCGATTTCAGGCTTCAGGAAACCGCGAAGGTTCAGCACCGCCGGTAGCTGACGGGCCGGTTGCTGAATAGTGGTTTCCGGCAGCTGGGACTGGTAAATCTTCGCCAGCACCGGGTTGGTGCTGTCGCCAAGACGCCAGTTAAGCACGATATAGAAGAGACAGGCGATAAACCCGGCCAGCGCCACGCAGGCCCACAGGGGAACCATCGGCCGCCAGAGCTTACGCAGCACGGGACGATCTTCCGGATGGGGAGAAAGCGGCGGCGGATAGCTGCCGCGCACGCCGCGGATCATCTGCCACAGCCGCTGCTTGATGGTCTCAAGCTGGGTGCGGCCGTTATCCAGCACCCGATAGCGCCCTTCGAAGCCCAGCAGCAGGCAGTAGTTGATCATCTCCAGCAGCAGAATGTGCTCGCGCGGGTTCTGCGACAGGCGCGCCAGCAGCTGGAAGAACTTCTCGCCGCCCCAGGTTTCGTTATGGAACGTCACCAGCAGACCGTTGCTGGACCAGACGCCGCTGCTGCCCCAGGGGGTGAGCGCGGCGGCCTCGTCGAGCGCCGTACACAGGCAGTAACGTGCCCCGACGATCACTTCGTAGGGCAGCCCTGCCTGCTGGCAGCGGACTTCAAAACGGCGAATTTCATCGATCAGGCGCTGGCGTAACGCCACCTGATCGTCATGGGAGACCGAATGACGGATCTGCGGAATCGCATTGAGCAGCGGATTGGCGGCCGCCACCAGCTGATTGTTGCTACTGGCCCCGGTAAACGCGGCATCACTGCCGGTGTCCTGTCGTTCCTGCATATTAAGCGCTCGCTTTATTATTCTGTCGGGCTACGGATGGCCCAAAACTCCATATCCAGCCCCGGGAACTCCCCTGCAAGGTGCAGGGCGAATGCGCCGGACTTATCCATCTCGTGCCACAGCTCGCTGCCCTTCTCGAGCTCGAAGTAGCTGTAGCCGGCATGCCACGGGATCTGCGGCGGCGCGACCGGCATGGCCCGCAGCATAATGCCCGGCAGCTGAAGCTGAACCAGATCGCGGATTTTCGACACCGGTGCGACCTTCATCTGCGCCGGGAAATGGGTTTGCAGGTGTTCGCCCGGCACGTTGGCTTTTACCGCCAGCACGAAGCCGAACTCACGCACCATGCTGGTTTCAGGCACCGTGGCGATGTTCAGGCCGTGAGAGCGTTCGTTAAGCGGGATCTGAATCGCGTGGTCTTCCATCACCAGCGACAGCCCCTGACGCAGCATCAGCATCAGCTTGCTGAAGCAGTTTGCCAGATCGTCATGATCGTAAATCGGCAGCACGCTTTCGGCGGTCCGCTGCGACGTCCAGGTGGCAAGTTCGGTCGCAAACGGCAGCCAGCTGCGCCAGAGCGTTTCCGGGTGCAGCAGCGGGAGGGTTTTTAAATGAGACACCTCGCCCAGATGACGATTAACCAGCGACAGCAGCGTGAACTCAATCAGTTCAGAAGTATTAAAGCGACCGGGCTGGCGCAAACGACCGCCAATTTGCTGGCTGCGCTGTACCAGCAAGCCGTGCAGATCGTTGATCATGCTGTAGATCTGCGGGCTGTTGTTGGCATTGAGCATCGGCGGGATGTAGCTGATGTCGAGCCGCACGTGGTTGTCGTTACGTTTCTCCGTCACAAACGCCACGCCGATGGCGGTCCATTCTGCCGTGAGGTCTTTTTCCAGCATCAGGGTCAGACGCAGGCGGCCAAACTGAACGGTGGCATCTCCCACCGACATGGCGTTGTCGTCTTCCACCTCTTGCTCGAAAGCGATAAAGCGCGCCAGCGAGGCAGGCTCTTCGCTGAAAATCACCTCTTCTCTCTCGCCACGACGAACCGGCAGCGCGAGCACCACCTTTTCGTTAGTGAGATTGTCAGGAATTTTCAGCGGTACAGGGCCGTTGCGCCCGTTACGGACCTGGAAAAAGGTGCCGTCCGGCAGCAACCCACTGCAGTAGCTCAGGGCTATGCATCCCTGACGAAGCATCGCTTCATCCAGTTCAACGTCAAGAAAGCCCCAGAGATACGATCGCTGCAGCGCGCCCCATTCACGAACATGGTTGAGCAGATAGCTTTCAGTCCGCTGAAAATGGTGTGGACGCAGGAACATGCCTTCGGTCCAGACGACCTTTTCTGCTTTCGTCATGATGATGTATTTCCTGTTTTGAAGCGCGTTACTGGCTGATGACCCGAATGCCGTTCACGTCGAGAAAAACGTTGGCCTGGAGTTCATCTGCGGACCATTTCCAGAACTGGTAGATATGATTTTCGCCAGGCACGGGCAGAGGAAGTGAAACGCGCCATTTTTTGCCATCCAGCACCTGATACTCCGCCATCACGCCGATGTAGCGGGCCTCCGGAGAGCTTTGCCCGCTGAGGGTTTTGGACAGCTGTCCCGGCATCAGGAAGAACACGTCGCTGTTCAGCAGATTCGCGCCAAGCGTGGCTGACGCGTTGTTCTGCAGGGAGTAAAAGTCGCTGGACATGAAATCCGCATCGGATTTCAGCAACAGCACCCGAACCTTAAGCGGCGCAGATTCATTGATTTGTGGATGAGCCTGAAACTGCAGATTGTAGCGGGAGGGGTCGCTGTGTGAAGACGACGTACAACCACTGACCATGGCGAAAATCACCGCGTAAAAGAATAACCACAGCTTATGAAAATTTTTATTATTCATAAAAATGCGCTCATGAAAGCCGTTTAGTTCAGGATCCAGGTACCGTTAGCGCTGTCTTTGCAGGCTTTGCTGTTACCATCGACATCGACACAGGTCGCTTTTTTACGCGTCTTCGGACGAATAGCCTGTTTACGCACGGCGGCGTCGTACAGGTCGGCCTTGATCACGGCGCGCATCGGGACGTAACCAATCAGCTGCTCGTTACCTTCATCGGCAAGCGCCATCCAGTAGTGTTCAACCTGACCCAGCACCACGTACGTTTTTCCGGTATCAAGAGTGCGGATAACTTTACCGCCGAAGTCAGGACGGCTCATCAGAGAGGCCGGATACATAGCACGATACGGCTCGTTGACCGGCGTGAACTCCGCCGGCGGGGTAACAGCGTGACGGTGGGTTAAGGTGACGCCGTTGACCTGACTGGTCTCGATAGTATCGTCGTTGATCACAGGTTTCTGCGGCGCTTTACAGCCCGCCACCGCCATTACAAACAGAAGTGAAAACAGTACGCGCATTTTCATATGCTTTTCCGTAGCGATATTTCG
Organism: Enterobacter sp. N18-03635; assembly: GCF_004006055.1. Taxonomy (NCBI): domain Bacteria; kingdom Pseudomonadati; phylum Pseudomonadota; class Gammaproteobacteria; order Enterobacterales; family Enterobacteriaceae; genus Enterobacter; species Enterobacter sp. N18-03635. The sequence goes on from NZ_CP034769.1 coordinate 2,691,638, forward strand.
ATGATGAAGATAAGGGGGTGAAGTTTGACTTAAGTGCTATTGTTAAAATAGCCAGGATATTTTCGGGGCGTTACTATTTTAAGGGCATAGCTACCGCACGAGCCCTTCAGAATAAGGCCCAGCGTCTTCCTGACATATTTTGACAAACGGTAAGCAAGTTTACATGAGCTTTGCCTCAATTCAATATTTACCGTTGCGTAACTGTTGCTAAATGAAGCAGTCGGAAAATTATAGGATTAATCCTATGAAAAAACCCGACATAGCCCAAACCCTCTTATTTTCCTACCAGAACACACTGCAACTTAATGTTTTATATACCAAAAATACAAAAGAGAAATACTTTCATTAACGCAATACCACTATTATCGCCACTACCATAATTAGTAGAATTTGCGTATTGATGAGGTCAGCAGAATATATCAACGATGAATTATTTGTTGCACTAACAGGGTATCTTTAATATCGATCGGACTCTAAGAGTCGAATGTAACTATTTCACTTAGGTTGCAGAATGTTAATTTCACGACTAAAAATAACTTTATATTTCTCGTTATGGCATTTGTCCCGTCAGGCCTAAATTTTATCCATTAATCATTAAGCCTGAATTAACCTTCCTGACCTTATCTCAGCCGAAAATGCCCGCGATAGCCCGCCAGCTGTGAATGTTTTTTATTGTCACCGCTCAAACGCTTCATTCGAAACTTTATTGGTGCTACATCTTCTCCTGCTCGCCCCATCTATCTTGCTTACCGTGCGATAGATAAGATTTATTATTAAAATGATAAAAAATCGTTATAATTTCTTTAAATGTTTCAACACCAGACCCTATAAACAACTGTAATAAAAAAAATTTAAGTTAAAGCATCTTTTCGTACCGCACGCGCGTCGCCATCCGGTCGTCATTGCTTTCGCTTATCGCTCTTTGCAGCGCTTTTAGGGGTTCAGACGTTGTGTGACCGAACAAATCAGGAGTGGGTATGAACAAGAAAAGACGCTCGGTGCCGGGTATCAGACACTATGACGGTCCTGCCGGCGGCTGGGGCGCATTGAAAGCGACGGCCATTGCAGTACGTACCCAAATGGATACCCTTGATGCCCCCGCGACGCTGCTGCGCACCAACCAGCCTGACGGCTTTGACTGCCCGGGCTGCGCGTGGCCGGATAAAGAACACAAATCGACCTTCCAGTTCTGCGAGAACGGCGCCAAAGCGGTGACCTGGGAAGCCACCAGCAAACGCGTTACCCCCGCGTTTCTGGCCGAAAACAGCGTCTCCTCGCTGCTGGCAAAATCGGACTTTGAGCTGGAAGGTTACGGTCGACTCACGCATCCCCTGCGCTATGACCCGGCAAGCGATACCTTCCGGCCCGTCGCCTGGGACGAGGCGTTTGAACGCATCGGCGAAGTGCTGCGCGGGCTCGAACCGGACCAGGTTGAGTTCTATACCTCCGGGCGGGCCTCTAACGAAGCGGCGTATCTGTTCCAGCTGTTCGCTCGCGAATACGGCACCAACAATTTCCCCGACTGCTCTAATATGTGTCACGAGGCCACCAGCGTCGGTTTGCCGCGTTCGATTGGCATCGGGAAAGGCACCGTCTCGCTGGATGATTTCGACAAGACCGAGCTGGTTATCTCCATCGGTCACAACCCCGGCACGAACCATCCGCGAATGATGGGCACCCTCCACGAGCTGGCCCGCCGCAACGTGCCGATTATCGTCTTTAACCCGCTGCGCGAGCGCGCCCTCGAACGTTTCGCCGATCCGCAAAGCGTGATTGAAATGGCAACTTACGGCTCTACGGATATTGCCTCAACCTATTTCCAGGTGAAGGCCGGAGGCGATGCCGCCGCGCTGAAAGGCATTGCCAAACACCTTCTCGAAATGGAGGCCGAGCGCGGTGGCATGCTGGATCATGCATTTATTGCCGAACACACCCAGGGCATTGAGGACTTCGCCGCCGATATCGCACAGACCCGCTGGGACGAGATCGAGCGGGAGTCAGGTCTCAGTCAGGCGGCCCTCAAAACGGTAGCCGACGCCTATGCGAAATCAAATGCCACCATCATTACCTACGGGATGGGCATTACCCAGCACAATAAAGGCACGGCGAACGTCCGCCTGATCGCCGACCTGCTGCTGCTGCGCGGGAATATTGGCAAGCCCGGTGCGGGAATATGCCCCCTGCGCGGTCATTCAAACGTTCAGGGGAACCGTACCGTCGGGATTAGCGAGAAACCCACGCCGGCCTTCCTGAACCGTCTAAAGGACGTTTTCGGCTTTGAGCCGCCGTCTCACCATGGACACGATGCGGTGCAGGCCACGCAGGCGATGATCGACGGCCGCGCGAAGGCGCTCATCTGCCTCGGGGGTAATTTTGCGGTGGCGATGCCCGATCACGAACGTGGTTTTCCGGCGATGGGTAACCTGGACTTGAGCGTGCACGTCGGCACCAAGCTGAACCGTACCCATCTGCTGGTGGGCAAAGAGACCTTTATTTTCCCGTGTCTTGGCCGTACCGAGCTGGATGTTCAGGCTACCGGTCGTCAGTCCATTACCGTCGAAGACTCGATGTCGATGGTCCATGCCTCATCCGGCAAGCTGAAACCCGCCTCACCGTTACTCCGTTCGGAACCGGCTATCGTCGCCGGCATGGCGAAAGCCACACTGCCGGAAACCCGCGTGGACTGGCTGATGCTGATTGAGGATTACGACCGCATCCGCGATCTGATCGAGCAGACCATCCCGGGCTTTGAGAACTACAATGCGCGGATCCGCGTTCCCGGTGGCTTCCGCATGCCGCTGCCGCCGACGCAACGCATCTGGCCAACGGCGACGGGGAAAGCGATGTTCTCGGTGTTCGACGGTGTTCACGAGAACGCCAGCGGCGAAGGTGAGCATGTTATGCGGCTAATCACGCTGCGCAGCCACGACCAGTACAACACCACCATTTACGCCCTTGACGACCGCTACCGCGGCGTGTTTGGCCGCCGCGACGTGTTGTTCATGAACGAGGACGATATGGCGCAGTCAGGGCTGGAACACGGCGACCGCGTGGATATCGAAACCGCCCTCCCCGGCAGCGTTCAGCGTCTGAAAGATATTACCGTGGTGGCGTACAACATCGCGCCGGGCACCGTCGGCGCCTATTATCCGGAGGCCAACGTGCTGGTACCGCTGGATTATCTGGATAATGACAGCGGTACGCCGTCGTATAAATCCGTTCCGGTTCGCATCACCCTGCGCTCTAAAGAGATCCGCATGCTGTAAGGTAGTTCGCGCAGAGAAAAAGATGGATATTAAACAGTTAAAATATTTAATCGCGCTCGACGAGACCCGCCATTTTGGCAAGGCGGCCTCGCAGTGCAACATCACCCAGCCGACCCTCTCCATGCGCATCCGCAGCCTGGAAGAGGAGCTGGGGCTGGTGCTGATTGTTCGAGGACAGCGCTTTGAAGGGTTTACGCCGGAGGGTGAACGCATCCTCGCGTGGGCCCGCGCGCTGCTGGCCGCGCACGACGGGCTGCAGGCGGAAGCGGCTCTGTGCAAAGGCCAGGTGGTGGGCGAACTACGTCTCGGGATGGTGCCGCTGGCGAGCGTGGATCCGATGATCTTTATTCGCCTGCTGACCCAAAAATATCCGGAGCTGACCTACAGCCTCTATTCCATGTCCTCCGCGCAGATTGCCGACGGCGTCAGCCGCAATCAGCTTGAGCTGGGAATTTGCTACCTCAACAGCATCGACACCAGCCTGTTCGATATTATCCAGCTACCCAAAACCAAGATGGGCCTGCTGCACGACGTCCGCCATTTCCAGCTCGGCCAGGAGACGTTGACCTGGCGCGATCTGACGGATTTTCCGCTGGGGTTTCTGACTAAAGGGATGCATTACCGGGCGCATATGGAGGCCAGCTTTAAGTCTGCAGGCATCGAACCGGCGTCCGTTTTCGAGAGCGACTCCACGTTTCAGATCATCCAGGCGGTGCAAAGCGGCGTATGCTGCGCCGTGATGCCGCTGAATAACGGTCTGGAAGATCTGAACAGTAATTTCAGGATTGTCCCCATCGCCGACGCGAACATTGAGGCCCCTGTCGGCCTGATTATGCGCAGGCAGAAGCCCGTCTCCTCGCTGGCGCTACGCTGTTTTACCGACGCGCAGGAGATTTATCACGCCAACAATGAGGCGTAGGCCTGGCGCGTCACCACGCTAAAACCATCAATCAGCACCGCGCCGCACACGGCCCGATATTCCGGCAAACTCACCAGCGCGCGGAGCGCATCGCGAAGGGCATCAAGGGTGTCAGGCGAGGTGTGGTGCGAGGTAATGAGCGGCAGCCCCGGCGTCAGAGGGGTATGGTCAATCACCGCCAGCCCCGTCAGTCTTTCCGGCTCGTGACGCTGCAGCAACGCCCATGTCACGCAGTCGATGGCCGCGATATCCCCTGCCCCGCGTTTGACATCGATCAGCGACTGGCGATGGCTGCCGCTGAAGGACGTTTGCGCGAAAAATGGACCGTTGCTCACCAGGGGAGCGACTATTTTTCGCAGCGTATTGTAGCCGGACTGCGAATCCGGAGAATTACATACCGCACGACGTCCGCGAAAATCCGCCAGCGTGAGATGCCGATCCTCCTCGCGCACCACCAGAAAGCTGCGGTACTGGATCCCTTCGCAGCCAGGTGCCACGTAGTGAAAACAGCCGACCACCTGCACGTCCGGAAGCTGGGTAACCAGCGGATAACCGCAGGTCTGGCTGAGGACAAGCGCAGGCTGTCGCCAGTGGGTCAGCAGATCGGACTCCGGCCAGCCGGGATCGCGATCGACGGACACACCGCGCGCAGCCAGCAGCCCTTTTACCGCCAGCCAGAGCGCAAGGGTGTCGGCGCGATCCACAGCATACATGGGAAACGCCAGCAGGTTACTCATACCCTTCCCCCTGTTGTTTTCCTGGGTGAACGGTGACGTCAACGGGCCTGCCCCAGAACTGACGCAGCCATTCACCATAGCCTCTGACGAGAAAACCGTGGTTTCGCTGCTGGTACGCCTCCCGGTTTTGCTGGTAGATGGCCTTCAGCCCGTACCAGGGCACGCCCGGCAGATCGTGATGTACTGAATGGTAGTTGAGATTCAAAAACAGTACCCGCCAGAACAGCCCGGCCTCGTTAATGACGGAGCGCGCCAGCGGATCGTCCGCCGCGCGATGCTCGAAAAACGATCGGACCTTGGTCAGCGCCAGCGCCGGATAGCTGACCGCCAGCACGAACCAGAAGGGAGAAAAACCGACGTGCGTCATCCAGGCGAAGAGTGCCACCAGCAGCAAAAGGTGAACCAGCCACATCGTCATTGCGCGCAGGTGAAGGTGACGAAATGCCGCCGCGGCGCTGCCCAGCGTCTGAAGGATATCCAGCAGCGGTGCCAGCATCAGCCGTCCGGCAAAGGTATTCCGGGCCCTGATAAGCCGTTTCTGCCAGGGAGAAAAGCGCGCCCAGCTCTCGTCGGTAAAATAGTACGACTCCGGATCATCCACCGGATGGGTCAGGCTATGGTGCCGATGATGGGCGAGATGGGAGTCCCGGTACAGGCCGTACGGATACCAGACCGCCAGCGGGAGCGTGCCAAACAGCTGGTTCAGCCAGGCAAAACGGGTGGGATGCCCGTGGATCAGCTCATGCTGCAGCGACATGTACCAGGCGGTAAACCCGATGAGCAGCAGCGTGGCGGGCAGCAGGCCCAGCGTTTGCCAGAACGCCAGCGTGGTAAACCAGCCTGCATAAATAGTGATAATCAGCAGCCACGTGGGCAGTTCGCTTCGCCATAAAAAACCCGATGCGAGGTGGCGGATTTGTTCGCGTTGTTGCGGATGTAAATAGAGGGAGCTTCGTTGACTCATTCCTTCAGACGCCGTTTCGCCAGAGATAATTCTCTGACGATCGGGGAAAACGCCTGAAATAACAAAGAACATTAATCGCTTTGCTTTGCCAGAAACGTGGGGGTCATTCGTTCCTTGACTTATTCTGTAATAAAGGTACTTTTCAGGACATGAAAAAGATCCTGATTATTGTTCCCGACGGCGGCATGCTGTTTGAAGCCGCCGGTATCGCCGACATTCTGATGCAGGCCAACCGGCTGCATCCGGAAGGGCTTGCGCAGCCCCGCTACCGGATTATCATCGCCACCACGCAGCCTCACCAGGTGATCCACGGCCAGTCCGGCCTGAATTTGCTGGCGGACTATCGCCTGCCGGAGCTGGATCCGCGCGAGCCGCTGGACACCATTATCATTACCGGGCGCGGTATGAACGAGCAGGAGAGCACGGCCGTTGTGGACTGGCTGCACCTCGCTGCGCCGCACGCCCGGCGGGTAGCCTCTATCTGCGGCGGCGCGATGCTGCTGGCCCAGACCGGCCTGTTGGACGGTCGCCGCGCGACCACCCACTGGCGGCTGCTGGAGACAATGCAGACACAGTACCCGTCAATCCGGGTCGAAGGTGGCCCGCTGTACATTCAGGACGGCCCCATCTGGACCTCCGGCGGCGTCAGTTCCGGGTTCGATCTGACCCTGGCGCTTGTCGAGGACGATTACGGATTTACCCTCGCCCGCGACGTCGCGCAGGATATGGTGATGTACCTGCGCCGTCCCGGCGGGCAGCTGCAGTTCAGCCGCTACAGCCTTCAGCAGCCCGGCACATCCGGTCCGATAAGCGAACTGCAAACCTGGATCCTGCAGAACCTCACCGCCGATCTGTGCGTGGAAAATCTGGCCGAGAAAGCGGCAATGAGCCCGCGTAATTTCACCCGCGTGTTTACCCGCGACGCGGGAGTTTCTCCCGCCCGCTATGTGACCGAAGCGCGCCTGGCCGCGGCCCGTCAGCTTCTTGAGCAGACCCATGACTCCCTTGAGCGCGTTGCCGAGCAAAGCGGGTTTGGCACCAGCATTAACTTGCGCCGCATCTTTGAGAAACAGCTTCACCTTACGCCCGGCGAGTACCGCCAGCGCTTCCACTGCCGCAAAATGGCGTAATCTGATCCTTTTTTGTCGTTTACGCCAACCTGCCCGACGCCTACAGTGACTCCAGACAACAGAGATAAGGAGTGCACCATGGTTAAGGTCGGTATTAACGGTTTCGGCCGTATCGGACGTAATTTCCTGCGCGCGGCGCTGGGCAACCCGAATCTGCAGATTGTGGCCATTAACGATCTGACGGACAGCAAAACCCTCGCCCACCTGCTGAAACATGATTCCCTTCTGGGCACGCTGCCCGCGCCCGTTGAAGCAGCTGACGGCGCGCTGCAGGTAGACGGCCAGCGGATCGCCGTATTTAGCGAACGCGATCCGGCGAATATCCCGTGGCGTGAAGCTGGGGTAGACGTGGTGATTGAGGCCACCGGCTTCTTCACTGAACGGGAGAAAGCGGCGGTGCATATCACCCACGGCGGCGCTAAGCGCGTCATCATTTCCGCTCCCGCGAAAAACGATGATCTGACGATTGTGATGGGCGTCAACCATGAGCAGTACGATCCCGCCAAACACGCGGTGGTAAGCAACGGGAGTTGCACCACGAACGGTCTGGCGCCGGCCGCTCAGGTGCTGCACCAGCAGTTCGGGATTGAGCATGGCCTGATGAACACGACGCACGCCTACACCAACAGCCAGGCGCTGCACGATCAGCCGGAAAAAGATCTGCGCGGCGCTCGCGCGGCGGCGCTGTCGATTGTGCCTTATTCAAGCGGTGCGGCGAAAGCGCTGGGGAAAGTGATCCCTTCCCTTGACGGCAAACTGACCGGGTACTCCCTGCGCGTGCCGGTGCCGGTGGTGTCGATTGTGGATTTAACGGTAACGCTGAGCCGTAACGTAACCGCCGAAGAGGTGAATGACGCGTTCCGCAACGCGGCCGCCAGCGGGCCTCTTAAAGGCATTCTGGGCTATAGCGATGAACCGCTAGTCTCCAGCGACTACCAGGGCGACCCACGCTCCTCAATTATCGACGGGCTTTCAACGCTGGTGATTGGCGGGAACATGGTGAAGATCCTGGCGTGGTATGACAACGAGTGGGGCTTCTCTAACCGCCTGGTGGATCTGGCGGTGCTGATGGATAAGAAAGGGCTGTAAACCTGAGGCCGGGTGGCACGAACGCTTACCCGGCTAAAAAATCACTCCGCTTTAACTTTCACACCCATAAACACAATCACCATCGCCGTCACCAGCAGGAAACCGCTTCCCGCGAACACGCCGCTGGCGCCGTTAAGATCAAACACTGCCCCACCTCCGGCCGCACCGGCGCTTATCGCCAGCTGGATTGAGGCCACCAGCAGCCCCCCTGCACTTTCGGCTTCATCCGGAACGGTAGTGGCAAGCCAGGTTGACCAGCCCACCGGAACCAGACCAAATGCAAAGCCCCATAGTGCGACAAGCAGCCCGTCCAGCATCGCCAGATGACCAAAGGCGACCATCATGAGCGCGAGAACGCCCATCGCAAACGGCACCAGCGCCAGCGTCAGGCGCAGATTGCGTGCCAGCAGATGCCCTGCAACAGAAGTGCCCACAAAGTTGGCAATACCAAAGCCCAGCAGGATCAGCGAAATGGTCTCCACGCTCGCCTGCCCCACCGTCTCCAGGAACGGACGCAGGTAGGTAAAGAAGGCGAAATGGCCGCTGAAGATCAGAATGGTCGCCAGCATGCCGCCGATCATTCCCGGACGACGCAGCACGCGGAACAGCGTACTCAGGCTGCCGCTGCTCTCCGGCTTCATGGACGGCAGCACCCAGAGCTGCCACAGCAGCGCCAGCATGCTCGGCAGAATGCAGAGTATAAAGACGTTGCGCCAGCCGATCAGGCTGCCCAGATAGCTGCCGAGCGGCGCCGCGACCACCGTGGCAATTGATACGCTGGAGAAGATCACCGCCAGCGCTTTCGGCACTTTATCTGCCGGAACCAGACGCATCGTAGTCGCCGTCGACATCGCCCAGAATCCCCCAATGGCTACCCCCAGCAGCAGACGCCCCATCAGCAGGACGTGCAGGTTGGGCGCAAAGGCCACCAGCAGGCTGGAGATAATTTGCAGCACCGAGAAAAACATCAGCACCCAGCGGCGGTCAATACTTTTGGTGGCAGGCGTAATCAGCAACCCGGTGACCAGCGCCACCAGCGCGGTGGCGGTGACGGCCTGTCCGGCCATTCCCTCGGTCACGCCCAGGCTCGCGGCCATAGGCGTTAACAAACTCGCCGGCAGAAATTCTGCCGTAATCAAACCAAATACCCCCAGCCCCAGTGAATAGACGGCCCGCCAGGCGGGTTTTGCAGGCGCTACCGCCTCGCTCGCCGCGACACATGAACTCATCTGTTGATCTCCCGTTATAAAAATGTGACTACTGTCGCAAAAGAATAGAAGGTTCACCCTGGACGATCTATGACATATAATCTCCACTTATTGATTATTCGTCCGGAGTTGTGCCATGACCGTACAGTCACCCGATCTGATCAGCGAACTTTTACGCGGCATGCGTCTTTCAGGCGTGAAATATCGGCGGATCCAGGCCAGCGCGCCGTTTGGCGTCGCGTTTCATCAGGCGCCCGGCCGGGCACAGTTTCATTTTGTGAGCCACGGTAGCGCCCTGCTGCGCATGGAGAGCGGTGCAACGTTCGAACTGAGCGGTGGCGACGCCCTCTTTATTCCCGGCGGGAATTCCCACGCCCTGCTCTCTGACGAGCAGGCCACCATTACGCCCATCAACGCCTTCCCGAGCGAGCCTATCTGCAGCTCGGTGTGTGCTATCACCTGCGAGCCCTGCCCGGAAAGCGAGAACATCCTCATCTTCAGCGGGTGCATGGATTTTGAGCTGGGCGGGATGCAGCCGCTGATCAAAGCGATGCCGGAAGTGATGATGGTCAGCCGGCTGATGTCCACCTGGCCGGAAATTCATCCGCTGCTGGCGGCGATGGAGCGGGAATCCGCGGCGCGTCAGGCCGGGTATGCCGGGATCCTTGCGCGCCTTGCCGATGTGGTGGCGGCATTAATCGTGCGCGGCTGGGTTGAAGGCGGCTGCGGTAAAGCCACCGGCTGGGTGCAGGTTCTGCGCGACCCGCGCCTGAGCCGTGCCATTTACGCCATGCACCAGCAGCCAGGCCTGAACTGGACCGTCGCGGATCTGGCAAAAGAAGCGGGCACGTCCCGCTCCGTGTTCGCCGAACGGTTTCTGGCCGCGACGGGAACCACTCCGGCAAAATATCTCAGCGAGCTGAGAATGCGGCTGGCGATTCAGTACATTCGGCATGAAAATCAACCCATTGAAACCGTCGCCCTGCGGCTGGGATACGGCTCTCTGGCGGCCTTCAGCCGGGCATTCAAGCGCATTATTGGACATGCGCCGGGCACGCTGCGGGAAGCCAGCCAGACCGCGGAAGAGGTCTGAAAGACCGGCAATATTTAACGCGAAGCGGGCAATATTCGTCTAAGGTTTTCAGGTGATTGACAACAGCGGTCACGCTGTTTAGTGAAGACAGGAGACGAACTGATGATAAGACCTCGTACACTACGCCCCGCGTTTTTGCCCCTTGCGTTAGGCGGCGCGCTGCTCGGCGTAACGACACTGGGATATGCCGACGATAGCCCCGCAGCCCAGACAACCTCACCCGATATTTTGCTGGGCCCTCTGTTTAACGATGTGCAAAGCGCCAAACTGTTTCCCGATCAGAAAACCTTTGCTGATGCCGTCCCCAAAAGCGACCCGCTGATGATTCTGGCGGACTACCGAATGCAGCACACGCAGTCCAGCTTTGACTTACGCCACTTTGTCGAGATGAACTTTACGCTCCCTGCGGAAGGGGAAAAATATGTTCCGCCTGCTGGACAAAGTTTACGTGAGCACATTGACGATCTCTGGCCCGTGCTGACGCGCACCACCGATAAAGCCAGCAACAAATGGGATTCCCTTCTGCCGTTACCGAAACCTTACGTTGTGCCTGGCGGACGTTTCCGCGAGGTTTACTACTGGGACAGCTATTTCACCATGCTGGGCCTGGCAGAGAGCGATCATTGGGACAAAATCAGCGACATGGTGGATAACTTTGCCTATGAGATTGACACCTTCGGCCACATTCCCAACGGCAACCGCAGCTATTACCTGAGCCGATCCCAACCGCCGTTCTTCTCGCTGATGGTGGAACTGCTGGCAACGCACGACAGCGATGCGCTGAAGAAGTATCGTCCGCAGATGGAAAAAGAGTATGCCTACTGGATGGACGGCGTCGACGCCCTTCAGCCGGGCCAGGCCAACAAGCGCGTGGTGAAGCTGGACGACGGCGCTGTCCTCAACCGCTACTGGGACGACCGCGATACCCCGCGTCCGGAGTCCTGGCTTGACGATGTGAATACTGCCAAAAGTAACCCTAACCGACCCGCGACCGAGATCTATCGTGATTTACGTTCCGCCGCGGCCTCGGGCTGGGACTTTAGCTCCCGCTGGATGGACGACCCGCAAAAGCTCGGCACCATCCGGACCACCAGCATTGTTCCCGTGGATCTGAACGCCCTGATGTTTAAGATGGAAAAACTGCTGGCGCGGGCAAGCCAGGAGAGCGGCGACGCCGCCAGCGCAAGTAAATACGAAGCGCTGGCTACGGCGCGTCAGAAAGCCATCGAGAGCCACCAGTGGAATGATAAAGAGGGCTGGTACGCGGATTACGATCTGAAGAGCAAGAAGGTACGCAATCAGCTCACCGCCGCAGCCCTGTTCCCGCTTTACGTGAAGGCGGCGGCGCAGGATCGTGCCGATAAAGTCGCCGCGGCAACCTCGTCGCGCCTGTTGAAACCGGGCGGGATAGCGACCACCACCGTAAACAGCGGCCAGCAGTGGGATGCGCCAAACGGCTGGGCTCCCCTGCAATGGGTGGCTGCGGAAGGGCTGCAGAATTACGGGCAAGAGAAGGTCTCGATGGACGTGACCTGGCGCTTCCTGAAGAACGTTCAGCATACTTATGACCGGGAAAAGAAACTGGTTGAGAAGTATGACGTGTCGACCACCGGTACGGGCGGCGGCGGCGGCGAGTATCCGCTGCAGGACGGCTTCGGCTGGAGCAACGGCGTGACGCTGAAAATGCTGGATCGGGTCTGCCCGAAAGAGAAACCGTGCGACAGCGTGCCGGAGAATCGGCCTGCGGCGAATGATGAGGCTGCGCCGGTGAAAGCGACGGCGCAGTAAGGGAGTATTGCCGGGTGGCGGCTACGCCTTACCCGGCCTACATTTTGAACTTACAGGGAGTTACCTAGAAGCTGTAACTCGCCCCTAGCTGATACGTCCTGTCACGCCCAATCCAGCAGTTGGTCGCATCGTAGCAGGTCAGCGTCTCTTTGTTGGTAATGTTCTGCGCGCTGGCCTTAAGCGTCAGCCCTGCCAGCGAAGGCAGGATCTCGCCCATCCGATATGAAGCCGCCAGATCGTACTGGGTGGAGCCGCCCAGCTTACCCGCGTCGTTTGCCGGAGAGATTTCCATCGGACCGGTGTAGCGGGCGCCTGCGCCCAGCATCAGCCCTTTCAGCGCGGTGTTCTCAAAGGTGTAATCCCCCCAGAGGTTAAAGGCATTCTCCGGCACCTGCGTCGGACGTTTACCTTTGTACTTGTCATCTTCCCTGTTGATCGCGTGGGTGTACGCGTAGTTGGCAATCAGCGTCAGGTTGTCCGTCGGACGGCTAATGGCGGAGAGCTCTGCCCCTTTAGATTCCACTTCCCCGGTCTGACGATAGTTCAGGAAGCCCGGATCGGAGGTGACGACATTTTTCTGACGGATGTTAAACACCGAGGCGGTAAAGGTGGTGGCGTAGTCGGCCAGCAGATATTTCACCCCACCCTCCACCTGCTTGCTGGTGGTCGGCTTAACGTCTTTCGCCACGAGCGTGCCCTGCGGCGACACCGGCGCAAAACCTTCGGAATAGCTGATAAACGGCGAAATCCCGCTATCGAAGGCGTAAAGCGCACCCAGGCGCTTGGTGACGCGATCCTGCGACACCCAGGCTTTATCACCGTTTTGCAGGTAGTTGGTGGTGACGGAGCGGTAATCGTCGTAGCGCAGGCTGCCCAGCAGGTTGAGACCGCCAAACTCTACCTGATCCTGCAGGTAGTAACCGTTTTGCTGATAGCTGAGGCGGTTTTTCTGGGCGGTATAGAGCCCCAGCGCGCTTTCCTGGATTTGCGAATAGTCAGGATGCCGCATATCGATACCCGGCGTGGTCGACGCGTAGCGGTAGTGGAAGTGGGAGTTCAGCTTCTGGTAGTCAAACCCGGCCAGCAGGTGGTGTTTCCACTCGCCCAGCGCAACGGTTTTGGTCACCTGGTTATCAATGTTGAAGCTCTGCAGATCTTCATCCGTGGTGTAGGCAAAGCGGTTGAGCTGATAGACCTCGCTTCCCGTCCCCGTTGCATAGACGCTGCGCTGATGGGTATCGACATCAAAATAGCGAGCCTTCTGATTAAAGCCCCAGCCGCTGTCGAACTCATGTTCAAAGCTGTAGCCCAGCATCCACTGACGCTGCTTAAAACCGCTCCACTCATCACCGGCGTAGTCGCGCTTGCCCGCGTATTTTGAGCGCAGGTAGGCGAGCGGCAGCGGGTTAGACGGCGTCAGGCTCGGGGTGTTTTGCGCCAGCGCGTCCAGGGTGAGGCGGGTTTTGCTGTCGGGTTGCCAGGTAACGGACGGGGCAACCAGGTAGTTTTCATACCGGGTGGTGTGCGGCTGATCGTCGTTTTCCGTGGCTTTGCCCAGCAGACGGTAGTTCCAGTTGCTGTCGGCAATCTGCCCGGTTGAATCGAGATAGCCCTCTTTCAGATTACGGTTTCCGGTGTTAACGCCGATTTCGGTTCGGGCTTCACGCTGCGGTTTTTTGCTTTGAATATTCACCAGCCCGCCCGGCGAACCGCCGCCGTAAAGTACCGATGAGGGGCCTTTCAGGATATCAACGCTGTCAATCAACAGCGGATCGATTCGCGCTTTGGTATTGCCGGTAACGTTATAGGGCAGCTGCAGCCCGTTGTAGAACTCCTGGTCGACGGTAAAGCCACGAATTTTGTATTCGCTCATGTATGACGTATTCCCCCGCACCTCGGTTGAGACGCCCGGAGCATAGCGCAGGATTTCATTCACGGAATTCGCATGACGCTTTTCAATTTCCGGCGCAGAGACGGCCGTGATGACCTGCGGCGTTTTACTTTCGGCAACGGCCGATTTCGTGGCGCTGTTCGTCCAGGCAGGCAGCGCGCTGCCCTGCTCTGAGCCGGTGACGACGATAGTGGATTCTTCGGCTAATGCCGGAACATGCAGTGCGAGCGTGACGGCGCCTGCCAGGGCGCATAGCGTAAAACGTGAGGTATTCATAATGTCGTCTTGTTGTCAGATGCGATACGGAACGACAATTATTATCATTTAGATTAACAAATCAATACGCAGGCAAAAAAACGGCCCTCCTCAGAGAGCCGTTTATGTGAATTTATGCTCGTCGCAGTAACCTGAATATGCCCAGCACCACAATGGCACCCACGACAGCGACCAGAAAACTGTGCAGGTCGAAACCACTTATGTTGCCTCCAAAACCAAACATCGTCGCCAGCCAGCCGCCCACAACCGCACCAACGACCCCGAGTACACAGGTCAAAATAAAACCGCCGCCATCGTTTCCCGGCATGATCAGTTTAGCGATAGCGCCAGCAATAAGACCAAAGATAATCCAGGCGATGATACCCATAGCGATGCCCTCTTGCAGGTTTAACGCATGCGCAGAAAACCTTCTGCACAGCTAATTTAAGTATAGGTCATCGCCGGAAAACCATTTTCATCTCACCGACTTATCTTTGGTTAAACAGACAAAAAAAACTCACCGGTTTGTATTAAGTTTCATTGCAGATTGCCGATAACGCTAAGACAGTCTGTCATCAATCAAGGAGCCATCCGGCGTGAGTCATTACAGTGAGCAGTTCCTCAAGCAAAATCCGCTGGCTGTATTAGGGGTATTACGCGACCTGCAAAAAGGTGAAGTGCCGCTGCGCATCAGCTGGTCGAATAATCAGTTCATCAGCAAGATCCTTGACGCCTCGCAGGATCGGCTGGTGATTGATTTAGGCAGTCAGGAGTACGAAAACCGCGCGGCGCTGAAAGCGGAGAACATCGCGGTGATGGCCGAAACGCAGGGGGCCAAAGTGGAGTTTGTCCTGTCGCGACTGGAACTAAGCGAATACCAGGGACTTCCGGCTTTTGTGACCCCCCTTCCGACCAATCTCTGGTTTGTTCAGCGTCGTGAATATTTCCGCATCAGCGCCCCGCTCCATCCCGCCTATTTTTGTAAGGCCAAAATGCCGGACAAAAAAGAGATCCGCTTTCGCCTCTTCGATCTGTCGCTTGGCGGCATGGGCGCACTGATGGATACGCCGAAACCCGACGGGCTGGTAGAGGGCATGCGGTTTACGCAAATTGAACTGGATATGGGTGGCTGGGGTCGCTTCTATTTCGATGCGCAGCTGATTGCCATCAGCGACCGCACCGTCGTGGACAGCAAAAACGAAACCATCACCACGCCGCGTCTGAGCTTCCGTTTCCTGAACGTCGGGCCCGGCGCAGAGCGTGAGCTTCAGCGTATTATCTATTCCCTGGAGCGGGAGGCGCGGGAACGCGCAAATAAAGTCCTGTGAAGAAATCGGGCAGCGTGACCGCCGCCCGTCTGCGGCATTACATGGCATCCATCGCTTTCTGTACCTTCCAGATATAACGAGGCGCCTGTGGTGCCGGATGATTTTTCGCCACGTGTTCAAAGAATTCGTCTTTGTCCATGCCGTTAATCTCTTCAATCGCCTCTTTGCGGTCAGAAGAGAAGGTTCTGAGCAACGCGCCGGCACCGTTAACGTAAGACACCACCAGCGCGTACTGCATCACCTCCGGATCCTTAATGCCCTTCAGCACGCCATGCTCCATGATACTCAGATAGGCCGTGCCCATTGAAATGTTGCGTTCCGGGTTTTTCAGCTCGCTGGTCGACGGCTGGCCGCTCCAGCCCATATAGCGGTAAACTTCTTTCCCCGCCGTTGACGCTTTAAGCTGCATCAGGCCCACCGCGTTGGATTTGCTGACGAGCGTGGGATTACCGCCTGACTCCACCGCAATGATCGCCGTGATGAGGCGCGGACTGACGCCCCATGCCTTCCCGGCTTGCTCACTGATCGGCATCCACTGCATGGCCCGCTTCACCGGCACTTCCGGGTTCCAGGGTGGGTTTTGATAATCATGTTTTGAACTACAGCCAGCGAGCAACACAATCAAAAAAGCAAACCATCTCAATTTCACGTCATCTATCCTTATAGCCGGTCATTGCGGTGCGCCGCTCTTGAAGCAGGCGGCGAATAAGCGGCATGATATAGACAATTAGTTTCTCATTCAGCAAGGATTTGCCATGTCTCAGTTTCATCTCATCGCGCCGTCGGGCTACTGCATTAACCAGGACGCGGCGCAGCGGGGCGTTCAGCGTTTACTGGAGTCGGGCCACCAGGTAGAAAATCAGACAATTATCCCCCGCCGCCAGCAGCGTTTTGCCGGTACCGAAGCGCAGCGGCTGAATGATATCAATAGTCTGGTGAGCCTGACGGGCGAAAACCGGATTGTGCTGGCGGTGCGCGGCGGATATGGTGCGAGCCGGTTACTGGAGAGCATTGACTGGCAGGGGCTGGCACAGCGTCAGCAGCAGGATCCGCTGCTGATCTGCGGCCACAGCGATTTCACCGTCATCCAGCTTGGGCTGCTGGCGCTGTATGACATTATCACCTTCAGCGGCCCAATGCTGGCCGGTAACTTCGGCGCACCGGAACTGGATGCGTTTACCGTGGAACACTTCTGGCGTGCGCTGCGCAATTCCACCTACAGCGTGGAGTGGAAAGGCAATGGACCGCACTGGGAATGTGAAGGTCAGCTCTGGGGCGGTAACCTGGCCATGCTGGTCTCGCTTATCGGCACGCCGTGGATGCCGCAAATCGAGGACGGCATTCTGGTGCTGGAAGACATCAACGAACATCCGTTCCGCGTCGAGCGCATGCTCTTGCAGCTTTATCATGCCGGTATTCTTGAACGCCAGTCCGCGATTGTGCTGGGCAGCTTCAGCGGCTCTGCCCCGAATGACTATGACGCGGGTTACTCCCTGGAAACCATGGTTGAGTTCATTCGCTCGCGGCTGGATGTTCCGGTCATCACCGGTCTGGATTTTGGTCATGAGCAGCAAACCGTGACCCTGGCGCTGGGGGCGCACGCCTCCCTGATCCACAATGATTCAGGCAGTCGGCTGACCATCAGCGGCCATCCTGTCATAAAGGCATAAAAAAGCCGTTATACCCCCTTAATAAAACGCTGTTGCCGTCGTTAATATGTTAGGGTTTTAGTAACAGCGTTAACATTGAGGTGGGAGTAAGAGAACATTGGATGCCGCAGCGATAATCAGCCTTTTCATTCTGGGTTCGGTCCTTGTAACCAGCAGTATTTTATTAAGTTCATTTTCATCGCGTCTCGGCATACCTATTCTTGTCATTTTCCTCGCCATCGGCATGCTGGCCGGCATTGATGGTATTGGCGGTATCCCATTCGATAACTACCCTTTCGCCTACATGGTGAGTAACCTTGCGCTGGCGGTGATCCTGCTGGACGGCGGGATGCGCACCCAGGCAAGCTCCTTCCGTGTGGCGTTAGGGCCCGCGCTGTCGCTCGCGACGGTTGGCGTGTTGATAACCTCCGGCCTCACCGGAATGATGGCCGCATGGCTTTTCCATCTCAACATCATGGAAGGTTTGCTGATTGGCGCGATTGTTGGCTCAACCGATGCGGCAGCGGTGTTTTCCCTGCTCGGCGGAAAAGGGCTTAACGAACGCGTCGGCTCCACGCTTGAAATTGAATCCGGCAGTAACGATCCGATGGCGGTGTTTCTCACCATCACGCTGATTGAGATGATTCAGCAGCACGAGACGGGCCTGAGCTGGATGTTCGTCTGGCATATCCTGCAGCAGTTCGGGCTGGGGATTGTTATTGGCCTGGCGGGGGGATACCTCTTACAGCAAATGATCAACCGCATCTCCCTGCCCGCGGGGCTTTACCCCCTGCTGGCGCTGAGCGGCGGCATTCTTATTTTTGCCGTTACCACCGCGCTGGACGGCAGCGGCATTCTCGCCGTCTATCTCTGCGGTTTCCTGATGGGCAACCGACCGATCCGTAACCGTCATGCCATTTTGCAGAACTTCGACGGCCTGGCCTGGCTGGCACAAATTGGCATGTTCCTGGTGCTGGGCCTGCTGGTTACGCCTTCGGACCTGCTGCCGATCGCCGTTCCGGCGCTGCTGCTGTCCGCGTGGATGATCTTCTTCGCCCGTCCGCTGTCGGTATTTGCAGGACTGCTGCCGTTTCGCGGCTTCAACCTGCGCGAGCGGGTCTTTATCAGCTGGGTGGGCCTGCGCGGCGCGGTACCGATTATTCTTGCGGTCTTTCCGATGATGGCCGGTCTGGATAACGCCCGGCTGTTCTTTAACGTGGCGTTCTTCGTGGTGCTGATTTCGCTGCTGTTCCAGGGAACGTCCCTCGGGTGGGCGGCGAAGAAAGCCAAAGTTGTGGTGCCTCCCGTGGGCTGGCCGGTCTCTCGCGTGGGGCTCGATATTCACCCAGAGAATCCTTGGGAACAGTTTGTTTATCAGCTGAGCGCTGACAAATGGTGCGTGGGGGCCTCGCTGCGCGATTTGCACATGCCTACTGAGACGCGCATTGCCGCCCTGTTCCGCGATAATGTCCTGCTGCACCCTACAGGCAGCACCCGCCTGCGCGAAGGGGATATTCTCTGCGTGATTGGCCGCGAGCGCGACCTGCCCGCGCTGGGCAAACTGTTCAGCCAGTCGCCTCCGGTGGCGCTGGATCAGCGTTTCTTCGGCGATTTTATTCTGGAAGCCAGCGCCAAGTTTGCCGATGTGGCGCTGATTTACGGCCTGGATGAAGGGCTGGAGTACCGCGACAAGCAGCAAACGCTGGGGGAAATCATTCAGCAACTGCTGGGGGCGGCCCCCGTCGTCGGCGACCAGGTGGAGTTCGCCGGGATGATCTGGACGGTTGCGGAGAAAGAAGATAACGCGGTCAGGAAAGTCGGCGTCAGGCCGATGGAAGATGAAGCGGAGTAGCGGTTTTTTTGCCGGGTGGCGCTAGCGCCACCCGACACTAATACTCGTTACACCGTCACAACCGGCACTCTCGGTGCCAGCGCGCACATCAATTCGTACCCCACCGTGCCCGCAGCGGCAGCAACGTCATCAATCTTAATTTCGTTACCCCACAGCTCGACCGGTGAACCGATGCCCGCCTGCGGGCATGGCGTCAGGTCAACGGCCAGCATATCCATTGATATGGTGCCCACCGTTCCCGTGCGAACCCCATCGACCCACACAGGCGTGCCGGTCGGCGCAATGCGTGGGTAGCCGTCGGCATAGCCGCCCGCCACGATACCAATCCGCTGCTCGCCCTTAGCCCGGTAGCGGCTACCGTAGCCCACCGTGTCGCCAGCCTTCAGGGTTTGCACACCAATGATTTCGCTGCGCAGGGTCATCACCGGCTTCAGGCCGCTGTTGGCGATATCCTGCCACTGGCCCGAGGGCGACGCGCCGTACAGAACGATCCCCGGACGCACCCAGTTGTAGTGCGCCTCGGGATGCCAGAGCGTGGCCGCCGAGTTGGACAGCGAGCGCGGGCAGTCCAGCCCTTCTGCCGCCTGCTCAATGCGGACCATGGCATCGGCAATGCCGTCCGGTTTTTCCGCGTCGGCAAAATGGGCCATCAGCGTCATTTCGCCCACGTTTTTCATGGCGCGCAGCTGCTGCCAGACCGTATGCACGCGCTCAGGCTGGAAGCCCAGGCGGTTCATGCCGCTGTTCACCTTGAGGTAAATATCCAGCGGCGCGTGGAGTTTCGCATCCTGAATCGCCTTAATCTGCCAATTGCTGTGAACGCTGGTGGTCAGCCGGTACTTATCCAGCAGCGGCAGATCGTCGGCGTGGAAGAAGCCCTCCAGAAGCAGTATCGGCCCTTTCCAGCCGCGCTCGCGCAGCAGAATGGCCTCTTCCAGGTTCAGGAGCGCAAAGCCGTCGGTGGCGCTCAGGGCGCTCCAGATACGGTCAATACCGTGGCCGTAGGCATTCGCTTTCACCACAGACCAGACGCGCGAACCAGGCGCCGCCCGGCGAACAATTTGCAGATTATCCTTCAGGGCCTGCAGGTTCAGCTGGGCCAGAACAGGACGGGACATAACAACTCCTTAGCTATGCGCGCCGTGCAGGTGCTGTGGACGCGACGGCGTAAACCCCGATTGATAGCGCGCGGCGCTTAAATCGTCAAACGGAATTGCCGGCGTGCGCCCGGAAATCAGGTCGCTCAGCAGCTGGCCCGATCCGCAGGCCATCGTCCAGCCAAGCGTGCCGTGTCCGGTATTGGTCCACAGGTTTTTAAACGGCGTGCGGCCCACGATCGGCGTGCCGTCCGGGGTCATCGGACGCAGGCCGGTCCAGAACGTCGCCTGCTCAACAAAACCTCCTCGCGGGAAGAGATCGCCCACGACCATCTCCAGCGTTTCACGACGCGGTTTCAGCAGTTCGGTGTTGAAGCCGACGATCTCCGCCATGCCGCCTACGCGGATGCGGTTATCGAAGCGGGTAATGGCGATTTTGTAGGTTTCATCCAGAATGGTCGACACCGGAGCGCCGCTCTCTTCTTTTACCGGAATGGTCAGCGAGTAGCCCTTCAGCGGGTAGACCGGAATATCGAGAATACCTTTCAGCATGGCGGTGGAGTATGAACCAAACGCCATCACGTAGGCATCGGCTTTGATCACCTCCTCGCCGCACTTCACGCCGTAAATTTTTTCCCCTTCCGACAGCAGCTTGTCGACAGAGGTGTTAAAACGGAATTTCACCCCCGCCTGTTCGCACATTTGCGCCAGACGCTGCGTAAAGAGCTGGCAGTCGCCGGTTTCGTCATTCGGCAGGCGCAGGCCGCCCGTCAGCTTATGCGCAACTTCCGCCAGCGCCGGTTCAACCTGGCCTAGCTGGCTGGCTTCCAGCAGCTGGTAAGGTACACCGGCATCTTCCAGCACGGCGATATCGCGGGTGGCATTTTCGTACTGCTGCTCGGTGCGGAAAAGCTGCAGCGTCCCGCCCTGGCGGCCTTCATACTCAATACCCGTCGACGCGCGCAGCGCTTTCAGGCAGTCGCGGCTGTATTCCGCCAGGCGCACCATGCGCCCTTTGTTCTCCATGTAGTGGCGGGTGTCACAGTTACGCAGCATCTGCCACATCCACTTGAGCTGGAACTGCGTGCCGTCAAGGCTGATGGCCAGCGGCGCGTGGCGCTGGAACATCCATTTAATCGCCTTCAGAGGAACGCCCGGCGCTGCCCACGGTGCCGCATACCCCGGAGAGATTTGCCCGGCGTTCGCCGCGCTGGTTTCAAGCGCAGGACCGGACTCACGATCGATAACGGTGACGTCATGTCCCGCCTGACTTAAATACCAGGCGCTGGTTACCCCAACGACACCACTTCCCAGTATGACAACACGCATAGCCACTCCATTATGTGCAAAAGAACAATCTTCTAATTACAGATTGATAACCTAGTTGAAAATATTATTCAACATACGACTTTTTTATGGTGACTTACCTCACACATCCCCCAGCATCAGGGGATAGTGCTAATTTGGGATCTCCTGCTGCGCGTTATTTTTAACCAGCATAAAATGCTGAGGGGCACCGTTTTTTTGCCGTATCAAAAACGCGAAATCGCAAAGAAAAAATTTCTGCCCCAGCACGCTTTTTAACACGGTGATCTATGCTTGAAAGGAGGCTCTCCAGACAGAGAGAGCACCCACAACGAGGGCGCGCTAATGGCTACTATTGATTCCCTGAACAAGGACAACACACGTCTGAGCGATGGACCCGACTGGACCTTCGAGCTGCTGGATGTTTACCTCGCCGAGATCGACCGGGTCGCAAAACTGTACCGCCTGGATACCTATCCCCATCAGATTGAAGTCATTACGTCCGAACAGATGATGGACGCCTACTCCAGCGTCGGGATGCCGATTAACTATCCGCACTGGTCGTTTGGTAAGAAATTCATTGAAACGGAGCGGCTGTATAAGCACGGGCAGCAGGGTCTGGCGTATGAGATCGTCATCAACTCCAATCCCTGTATCGCCTATTTAATGGAAGAGAACACCATTACCATGCAGGCGCTGGTGATGGCGCACGCCTGCTACGGGCACAACTCCTTTTTCAAGAATAACTATCTGTTCCGCAGCTGGACGGATGCCAGCTCCATCGTCGATTATCTGATCTTCGCCCGTAAATACATTACCGACTGCGAAGAGCGCTACGGCGTGGACGAAGTGGAAAAACTGCTCGACTCCTGCCACGCGCTGATGAACTACGGCGTAGACCGCTACAAACGTCCGCAGAAAATCTCCCTGCAGGAGGAGAAAGCCCGGCAGAAAAGCCGCGAAGAGTACCTGCAGAGCCAGGTGAACATGCTGTGGCGTACCCTGCCGAAGCGTGAGGAGGAGAAAACGATCGCCGAAGCGCGTCGTTATCCGTCCGAGCCGCAGGAAAACCTGCTCTATTTTATGGAGAAGAACGCCCCGCTGCTGGAGCCGTGGCAGCGTGAGATCCTGCGTATCGTGCGCAAGGTGAGCCAGTATTTTTACCCGCAAAAACAGACGCAGGTGATGAACGAAGGCTGGGCGACCTTCTGGCACTACACTATCCTCAACCATCTGTACGACGAGGGGAAAGTCACCGAGCGGTTCATGATGGAGTTCCTCCACAGCCATACTAACGTGGTGTTCCAGCCGCCCTACAATAGCCCGTGGTACAGCGGCATTAACCCGTATGCCCTTGGCTTTGCCATGTTCCAGGACATTAAGCGTATCTGCCAGTCGCCGACGGAAGAAGACAAGTACTGGTTCCCGGATATCGCCGGGTCAGACTGGCTGGAAACGCTGCACTTTGCGATGCGCGACTTTAAGGATGAGAGCTTCATCAGCCAGTTTATGTCGCCGAAGATCATGCGTGACTTCCGCTTCTTCACCGTGCTGGACGACGATCGCAACAACTATCTGGAGATTTCAGCAATCCATAACGAAGAGGGATACCGTGAGATCCGCTCTCGCCTTTCCTCCCAGTACAACCTGAGCAACCTTGAACCGAATATTCAGGTATGGAACGTCGATTTGCGCGGTGACCGCTCCCTGACGTTGCGCTATATCCCGCACAATCGCGCGCCGCTGGATAAAGGGCGTAAAGAGGTGCTGAAGCATGTGCATCGCCTGTGGGGCTTTGACGTGCAGCTGGAGCAGCAGAATGAAGACGGCAGCGTCGAGCTGCTGGAACGCTGCCCGGCGCGGTTGAACACGCTGTAGCGCCACCCGACGAAAAAAAACCTCTCATACGAGAGGTTTTTCTTTTAGCGGGTCTGAATCGCTAAATCACCCGGCAGCGTTTTCTGCATACGGTGCCAGATTTCACCGGAATCGTGACCGTAGCGGCGCACCGTCTCATAAACCTGATCGTGCAGACCTTCAGTACAGAGCTTGCTCAGCTTATGGTAGAAGCCCAGCGCCAGGCTGCGCGCTTCCGGATTGGCAAAGTAGTGGCGGCCAATGCGGGTGTAAAGCCCTTTCATACCGTTGAGGATCAGGCCATAAACCGGGTTGCCGGAGGCAAACGCCAGGCCGCGAAACACGTTGTAATCGAGGGTGGCAAAGGCATCGGCATGATCTTCCACCTCGTTCGCGCTGGCCAGCACCGCAAGGGCGTCTTCCGGATGCTGACGGAAAGCTGTACGAATAAAGATCGTCGCGATGTTGGTGCGAACGGAGAGCAGATTATCAATGAGCTGCGGCACGCTTTCATGGTCGAGACGCGCCAGCGTTTCAAGAATGTTCAGCCCGGATGTTTCCCAGAAGTTGTTTACTTTCGTAGGCTTACCATGCTGGATCGTCAACCAGCCATCGCGCGCCAGCCGCTGAAGCACTTCACGCAGCGTGGTGCGAGTGACGCCAATCAGTTCAGAGAGTTCGCGTTCAGCCGGAAGAATGGACCCCGCAGGGAAACGATTATTCCAGATGCTTTCAATGATGTACTCTTCCGCGAAACCCGCCGGGCTCTGCGCCTTAATGACCATAGTGAGATTTCCATTACACAGCTTTAGCAAATTGGACTCATCATACCAGAGGCAGCCAGTGGCAGGTAGCGCGGCAAAGAGAGAAAAGAGGGATCGCCGTTTCATTTTTGTGAAATTTACAATGCCGCCTTATCCGCCTCCAGGCCGCATTTTTTGCGTATACTGATGCTTTGTCTTACTTGACGGGAAGGACGTCTGTTGTGGAAATTTCTTTTGGGCGCGCGCTATGGCGCAATTTTTTAGGTCAGTCTCCTGACTGGTATAAGCTGATACTGCTGGTTTTCCTGGTCGTTAATCCCATCATTTTTAGTGTGAATCCCTTTATCGCCGGCTGGCTGCTGGTGGCAGAGTTTATCTTCACCCTGGCCATGGCGCTAAAATGTTATCCCCTGCTGCCGGGCGGATTGCTGGCGTTTGAAGCCGTCGTCATCGGCATGACCAGCGCCGAGCATGTCAAAGCAGAGCTGGCGTCAAATCTCGAAGTGCTTCTGCTGCTGATGTTTATGGTGGCGGGCATCTACTTCATGAAACAGCTGCTACTGTTTATCTTCACGCGCCTGCTGCTCAGCATTCCGTCAAAAATGTTCCTCTCGCTGGCGTTTTGCCTTGCCGCCGCCTTCCTGTCGGCCTTCCTGGACGCGCTGACAGTGGTCGCGGTAGTGATAAGCGTAGCGGTGGGGTTTTACGGGATTTATCACCGCGTGGCCTCCTCTCGTCCGGGTGAAGATTTGCAGGATGACAGCCACGTCGATGCGCATAACCGTGACGTGCTGGAACAGTTCCGCGCGTTTCTGCGCAGCCTGATGATGCACGCTGGGGTCGGTACCGCGCTGGGCGGCGTGATGACCATGGTGGGCGAGCCGCAAAACCTGATCATTGCCAAAGCGGCGGGCTGGCACTTCGGTGATTTCTTCCTGAGAATGGCCCCGGTCAGCGTACCGGTGCTGATCTGCGGGCTGGCGACCTGTCTGCTGGTGGAAAAATTTCGCCTCTTTGGCTACGGGGCCCAACTCCCGGAGCCGGTACGTCAGGAACTGCATAAATTCGATCTGCAAAGCCGACGCCAGCGGACCCGCCAGGAGACGCTGCGCCTGATTGCTCAGGGGATCATCGGCGTCTGGCTTATCGCCGCGCTGGCGCTTCATCTTGCCGAAGTGGGGCTGATAGGCCTGTCAGTCATTATTCTCGCCACCACCTTTACCGGCGTGACGGACGAACATGCCATCGGTAAAGCGTTTACCGAAGCCCTGCCGTTTACCGCCCTGCTGGCGGTGTTCTTTGCGGTCGTGGCGGTGATTATCGACCAGCATCTCTTCGCGCCGATTATTGCCTTTGTATTACAGGCGTCACCGGATGCTCAGCTGTCGCTGTTTTACCTGTTTAACGGCCTGCTCTCGTCAATCTCAGATAACGTCTTTGTCGGGACGGTCTACATCAACGAGGCCAAAGCCGCTATGGAGCAAGGCGTTATCAGCGCCGGACAGTTTGAACTGCTGGCCGTGGCGATCAATACCGGCACCAACCTTCCGTCGGTGGCGACGCCAAACGGCCAGGCCGCCTTCCTGTTCCTGCTGACCTCCGCTCTCGCGCCGCTCATACGTCTTTCTTATGGCCGGATGGTGTGGATGGCGCTGCCCTACACGCTGGTGCTCACGATCGTGGGATTGCTTTGCGTCAAAATTACCCTCATTCCCTGTACGCTATGGTTGATACAAGCGGGTATACTTGCGGCGCAGTAAACTATGCATCTCGGGCAGTTCGCTGCCCGTTTGCCTTTTCGCACGATAAACATCCAATTACGTTTTATTTCGCCAGGTACAGGTGGCGCGAAAAACGAATTCGTTTACACTGCGCTTTCTAAGCATGTTCCAGGGAAATGATTATGTTGAGATTTTTAAACCAGTGCTCCCGCGGTCGCGGAGCGTGGTTGTTAATGGCCCTGACCGCCTTTGCGCTGGAAATGGTCGCGCTGTGGTTCCAGCACGTAATGGGACTGAAACCTTGCGTGCTTTGTATTTATGAACGCTGCGCGCTGTTCGGCATTATGGGGGCGGGCCTGGTGGGCGCAATTGCGCCGAAATCCCCGCTTCGCTATGCCGCTATCGCGATCTGGCTGTACAGCGCCTGGAAAGGGATTGAACTCTCCTGGCAGCACACCATGATGCAGCTGCATCCGTCGCCGTTTATGACCTGCGATTTTGCCGCCCGCTTCCCGAGCTGGCTGCCGCTGGACAAATGGCTGCCGCAGGTGTTCGTTGCATCCGGTGACTGCTCCGTTCGCCAGTGGGAATTCCTGACGCTGGAGATGCCGCAGTGGCTGGTGGGCATTTTTGCCGCCTACTTCATCGTGGCGCTGCTGGTGCTGATTGCCCAGCCGTTCAAACCGAAGAAACGCGATCTATTTGGGCGCTAAGTTGCCCGGCGGCGCTTCGCTTGCGCGGGCCTACGGTTTTGTAGGTCGGGTAAGCGCAGCGCCACCCGACACACCCGCGCATAATAAAAAACCCGCTTTGGCGGGTTTTTTAATCTCAACGGGTCGGGTGATTCATGATGTGATCTTCCCAGTCCCGCACCTCGGACTCTTTCACCGCAATGTGGCGCACAGAGATACGCTCGCCGTGCATCGCCGCTTTTGAACCGGTTAACAACGGATGCCAGTCAGGCAGACCTTTCCCTTCCGCCAGCAGGCGATACGCGCAGGTATGCGGCAGCCATTCAAACGTCGGCAGATTATCCCGGGTTAACTTTATGCAGTCCGGCTCAAATTCAAACCGGCGCTCATAGTTGCGGCACTGGCAGGTTTTAATGTTTAGCTGCTTGCAGGCAACGTTGGTGAAGTAGATTTCATCCGTATCTTCATCCATCAGCTTGTGCAGGCAGCACTGCCCGCAGCCGTCGCACAATGATTCCCATTCCGCGTCAGTCATGTCGTCGAGAGTTTTGCTTTGCCAGAAAGGGATGTCGTTCATCAGGATGTCCACACGTCAAAAGAAAGCGCACCTTATAACGAGTCTGGCACGTTGTTGCAAGTTTTGCCGCCCTCTTCAGGCGGCAAGAGGAGATTACAGCACTCGGGTTTTCAGCGACAGACCGTTAAAACCGACCTCTAGCTCGTCACCGCTCACGAGCGGGCCAACGCCTTCCGGCGTGCCGGTCAGGATCACATCACCCGGTTTCAGGGTAAAGAAGCGGCTCATGTAGGCGATCAGCGGCACAATCTTATGGATCATGTCTGCCGTAGTACCCTGCTGGCGGATCTCGCCGTTAACCTTCAGGCTGAGCGGGGTATCCTGCGGATCGCCGGTAAATTCGCTCACCGGCACAAACGCCGAGATCGGACAGGAATTATCAAACCCTTTGGCTTTTTCCCACGGCTGCCCTGCTTTCTTCATTTTTCCCTGGACTTCACGCAGGGTCAGATCCAGCGCCACGCCGTATCCGGCTATCGCTTTCTGAACATGTTCTTCTGAGGCCTGGCGAAGCGTTGCACCAATCAGCACGGCAAGTTCCACTTCGTGATGCACTGAGCCGAGCCCCTGCGGCAGCGCCAGCGGCTGGCGGATATCGCAAAGCGCCGTTTCAGGCTTAATAAACAGAACCGGCTCTTCTGGCGTCGCGCTGCCCATCTCCTGAATATGTTTTGCATAGTTGCTGCCTACGCAAACCACTTTGCTGACGGGATAATCCAGTAATGCACCTTGCCAGTTATGATGTTGATACATGGTCGACCCCTAAACGGTTGATGTGTTGTGCGCAAAAACAGTTGAGGCTATTTTTTACCGTTCGCCTCAAGATGCTGTTTTAATAAATTCTCGGGTGGCGGTGGAAGCTGTAAATAATAGCCCTGCTCGGCTAAGGCCGTTTTCACTTTATCCAGATCGGCATTAATCAGTTTCTTACGACCATCAAGCGGCAGCAGCATAGCCAGCTGTGGTCGGCCAAAGTTCTTCATTAATTCTTCAGGCACGCGTGAAAAATCGTCTTTCTTTTCGACATAAAGATAGGTCTGGTCACGGCTTGTACTTCTGTAGATCACACAAAACATGTTTTTACTCTGAATTAATGGGTGGTTGCTTGCCTCAATATACTCCTGACTATAACATGCCTGATACTCTTCGGAATATCGCAGCGAGTGGTTGCGGTTAATAGCAAATTGAGTAAGGCCAGGATGTCAAACACGCCCATCGAGCTTAAAGGCAGTAGCTTCACCTTATCAGTGGTACATTTGCATGATGCAAAACCCGAGGTTATTCGTCAGGCGTTAGAAGACAAAATCGCCCAGGCTCCCGCCTTTCTGAAGCACGCTCCTGTTGTTATCAACGTCAGCGGTCTTGAGGCTCCGGTTAACTGGAAACTTCTCCAGCAGGCCGTCTCCTCCACCGGACTGCGTATCGTGGGCATCAGCGGCTGCAAAGATTCTGAGCTGAAAGCGGAAATTGAGCGTGCGGGGCTGCCCCTTCTGAATGAGGGCAAAGAAAAAGCCTCGCGTGCGGCACCCGTTGCCGTCGAAACGCCCCCTCCTGCGGTGCAAAACGTTACTACCGTCACAAAAACGCGAATGATTGATGTGCCGGTTCGTTCCGGTCAGCGCATTTATGCACCAAACTGTGATCTGATTGTTACAAGCCACGTCAGTGCTGGCGCTGAGCTGATTGCAGATGGCAATATTCACGTATACGGTATGATGCGTGGACGTGCGCTCGCAGGTGCAAGTGGCGATCGAGATGCGCAAATATTTTGTACTCACCTGACGGCGGAACTGGTGTCCATCGCAGGTGAATATTGGCTGAGCGACAAGATCCCAGCCGAATTTTATGGCAAAGCGGCTCGCCTGCTTCTGGCAGACGACGCGTTGACCGTTCAACCGTTGAATTGATCCCTTTTTAACAAGGAATTTCTATGGCACGCATTATTGTTGTTACTTCGGGTAAAGGAGGCGTTGGCAAGACCACCTCCAGCGCGGCCATCGCTACTGGTTTGGCCCAGAAGGGAAAGAAAACCATCGTTATCGACTTTGATATCGGTTTGCGTAACCTCGACCTCATCATGGGATGTGAGCGTCGCGTCGTGTATGACTTCGTGAACGTCATTCAGGGCGATGCCACGCTGAACCAGGCGATGATTAAAGACAAGCGCACCGAGAACCTCTACATTCTCCCGGCATCTCAGACGCGTGACAAAGACGCCCTGACCCGCGAAGGGGTGGAAAAGGTGCTCGACGATCTGAAAAAAATGGATTTCGACTTCATTGTCTGCGACTCCCCTGCCGGCATCGAAACCGGTGCCCTGATGGCACTGTACTTCGCTGATGAAGCGATCATCACCACCAACCCTGAAGTTTCATCCGTGCGTGACTCAGACCGCATTCTGGGGATCCTCGCCTCTAAATCCCGTCGTGCGGAAAATGGCGAAGACCCGATTAAAGAACACCTGCTGCTCACCCGCTACAATCCGGGCCGCGTGAACAAAGGTGACATGCTGAGCATGGAAGACGTGCTTGAGATCCTGCGCATTAAGCTGGTCGGCGTTATCCCGGAAGATCAGTCCGTGTTACGCGCCTCTAACCAGGGCGAGCCAGTGATCCTTGATACAATGGCAGATGCAGGTAAAGCTTACGCCGATACCGTTGACCGTCTGCTGGGAGAAGAACGTCCTTTCCGCTTCATTGAAGAAGAGAAGAAAGGTTTCCTCAAACGCCTGTTCGGAGGATAAGTTATGGCATTACTGGACTTTTTTCTCTCGCGGAAAAAGAACACCGCCAACATCGCAAAAGAACGTCTGCAAATTATCGTTGCGGAGCGTCGTCGTAGCGACGCCGAGCCTCACTACCTGCCGCAGCTGCGCAAGGACATCCTGGAAGTGATCTGTAAGTACGTGCAGATTGACCCGGAGATGGTGACGGTGCAGCTGGAACAAAAAGACGGGGATATTTCGATTCTGGAGCTGAACGTGACGCTCCCGGAAGCGGAAGAGTCGCGTCCGTAGGTTTGTGATTTCATAGCCCCGGTAAGCGCAGCGCCACCGGGGGAATATGCCGGGTTTATCACCCGGCATATTTTTTATCGAGGATAGCCTTCCAGCAGCGTATTCAGGCGATCGGCCATCAATTCCCCGCGCCATCCTGCCATCATTTCCGGCACGCCATTCTGCGGCTTCAGCTTCCAGTGCCAGTTCAGCAGCTGGTTAATCTGACGACGTGAGGCGAGCAGTTCCGCGCTCAGTTTGCTTTCGGTTGCAACTGCCTGCACCAGCGCTTTGATGTCCTTGAAAGCCTTGCGATAGCCCGGCATGTCCATCAGGTTCAGCAGCGGTTCCGGCAGCGCATCTTCCGGCAGCTCTTGCGCTTTTGCGACCAGCGCCAGCAGGGTTTTACCGTGGAAACGGATCTCGCTGCCCGAAAGCCCAATGCTGTCAAGCTCGCCGAGGCTGCCCGGCATATAGCGCGCCACCGCCCAGAGATGCTCTTCGCGAACCACAAAGTTAACGGCCAGGTCGCGCTCCCGCGCTTTACGCAAGCGCCAGTCTGCCAGCAGCTGCAGGCATGCTAGCTGACGCGTGCGCAGCTGCCAGGCGTTGCTGATATCGCGCCATGCCTCTTTAGGATCCACCACTTCCTGGCGGCGCTGCTGGGTCATTCGGCACTCGTCCAGCGCAGCAGCGAGCCATCCGGAGGCTTCCGCCTCTTTCATCAGCTGTCCGGCGATCGGCAGCAGGTAAAACACGTCTGCCGCCGCATATTCCAGCTGGCGTGCGGTTAGCGGACGCGCCAGCCAGTCGGTGCGGGATTCACTCTTATCCAGCGTCAGGCCCGTATATTCCTCCACCATGGCGGCAAAACCCCACGACAGCGGACGACCGCTGAACGCCGCGAGGATCTGCGTATCAATCAGCGGCTGAGGCATGATGCCAAAGGTGTTCAGAAAGACTTCCAGATCTTCACTGCCCGCGTGCAGGTATTTCGTCACGGCGGTATCGAGCAGCAGGTCACGCATCGGCGTCCAGTCGGTAATGCCGAGAGGGTCGATCAGCGACACGTGTTTACCGTCGTACATCTGAATCAAACCCAGCTGCGGATAATAGGTTCGGGTACGGACAAACTCGGTATCCAGGGCAATGGCAGGAAAGTCGCGCGTCACTTCGCACAGCGAAGCCAGCTCGTCGTTGGTCGTGATCATCTGGTAATTCAAATCGGATTCTCTTTTGTTTGCGCCCATAAAAAACGCCGGCTTAACCGGCGTCTGGACGATTAACGTGAAGCTCAGGCCTTATTGTCTACTTTGGCACGGGCTTCGTCACGTAATTCTCGTCGTAATATCTTCCCGACGTTGGATTTCGGCAGCTCGTCGCGGAATTCCACCAGCTTCGGCACTTTATAGCCCGTCAGCTGACGACGACAAAACGTTATCAGCGCTTCCTCGGTGAGAGAAGGATCTTTCTTGACCACAAATATCTTCACCGCTTCACCGCTGCTGCCGGAAGGCACGCCGACCGCTGCCACTTCGAGTACGCCGCTGTGCTGCATAACCACGTCTTCGATCTCATTCGGATAGACGTTGAAGCCGGAGACCAGAATCATATCTTTCTTGCGATCGACAATACGCAGGAAGCCTTCCTCATCCATCACCGCGATGTCGCCGGTATGCAGCCAGCCGTCTTTGATGATTTCGTCGGTCGCGTCGGGACGCTGCCAGTAGCCCAGCATCACCTGCGGACCTTTAACGCACAGCTCACCCGGCTCACCCGGCGCAACTTCATTATCGTTATCATCGACCAGTTTCGCTTCAGTGGAAGGAACGGGCAGACCAATGCTTCCGCTGTGATAGTCGATATCATGCGGGTTAACGCTGACCAGCGGCGCGCATTCCGTCAGGCCATAGCCCTCCAGCAGATACTGACCGGTGAGCTTCACCCAGCGCTCGGCAACCGCCTGCTGGACCGGCATGCCGCCGCCCGCAGAGAGGTGCAGCGTGGAAAAATCCAGCTGCTGGAACTCTTTGTTATTAAGCAGCGCGTTGAACAGAGTATTTACCCCGGTCATGGCGGTGAACGGGTATTTCGCCAGCTCTTTCACCAGCCCTGGAATATCGCGCGGGTTGGTGATCAGCACGTTTTGACCGCCGAGCTCAATAAACAGCAGGCAGTTCATGGTCAGTGCGAAAATGTGGTACAGCGGCAGCGCCGTAATGACCAGCTCTTTGCCGGGATGCAGCAGCGGCCCGTAGGTTGCGTTGACCTGCTCAAGGTTCGCCAGCATGTTGCGGTGGGTCAACATAGCGCCTTTCGCCACGCCGGTGGTACCGCCGGTATACTGCAGGAAGGCGAGATCTTCTGAGACCACTTCCGGCTTGACGTACTGCATACGATAGCCCGCATGCAGCGCCCTGCGGAAGGAGATAGCGTCCGGCAGGTGATATTTTGGCACCAGACGCTTGACGTATTTGACGACAAAGTTAACCAGCGTGCCTTTGGCGGTGGAGAGTTGATCTCCCATGCGCGTCAGGATGACGTGTTTCACCTGGGTTTTGTCGACCACTTTTTCCAGCGTATGGGCAAAGTTGGACACAATGACAATCGCAACCGCGCCGCTGTCGTTCAGCTGATGCTCAAGCTCGCGCGGGGTGTACAGCGGGTTGACGTTGACGACAATCATCCCGGCTCGCAGGATACCGAACAACGCCACCGGGTATTGCAGCAGGTTTGGCATCATCAGCGCGACGCGGTCCCCTTTTTGCAGCCCCAGCCCTTCCTGAAGATACGCCGCAAACGCCCGGCTACGCTCTTCAAGCTTACGGAACGTCATGACCTCGCCCATATTCACGAATGCGGGCTGGTCCGCGTAGCGCCTTACCGAGTGCTCAAATAATTCCACCAGGGATTGATAACGGTCAGGATTGATCTCAGCAGGAACATCTGCGGGATAACGGTTAAGCCAAACCTTCTTCAATGCATCACCTCTGAAATGAGTGTTCGTCGTCATCACAACCCCGATAATAAACAGTTTGTTAACATTATATTAACTCAGCGTACCAGTTTATTAATTGTTCAGATTTAAGGTTGCGAAGCGCGTCACTCTTTTTTTTCGTTTTATCCGTAAAAAAACAGAGACAGCGGCTGAGCCGCTGTCTCTTTTCTAACAATAACAGTAAGTTACTCAGTAACGATCGTCTGTACCTGTGCAGGTCCCGGGTTATACCAGCCCCAGCCCGGGTAGCCGTAACGATAAGGATGCGGACCCCACATCCACGGATCGATCGGCTGAGGCGGCATGATCACCTGCTGTGCTAACCGCCAGCGCTTATATCCGTTGACCTGCATGGTCATAAATTTATACGGCGTGCTGCCGATTTTGCCCTGTACGGCGCCGGTAATCGGCCCGACAACGGTCACCAGCTGTCCGCGAAAATCGACCGGATCGAGGAAACCACTCACGTCCGCGTAGATACGCCCGCGAGAGGCCTCGCCCAGTACAGGCCGCGCGCCGCTGTCCAGCGGAACGGTTGCGATCTCCAGGCGGGTTTTCCCCTGCTGGTTTTGTACGTCTATCACCTTACCGCCAAAGCGCGCTTCCTGGCCGACGTACAGCTCAGGGGCATTCATCACCCGAACCAGATCCTGCTGTGGCGTCGGGCTGGTGCCCTTAATCGCATCAGGAACGGAAACGCATCCGCTCAGTGCTATGGCAACTGCGCCTGCCATAATAAGGCGTACTACTTTAGTCTGGACCGCCATGATGCGACTCCTTTTTCTCAGTTCCTGTTACTGAGATTCACTCGCGGCCCGGAAGTTTCTTCCACGCAACGGTGTTTCGCAAATAAACCGGCTCCGCGTGTTCAACGGCAACGGTTTTGCCTGCTGCGAGCAGCTGGCTGGCAATCGGAAGCATATCTTCCGCAGCAGGCAGCAGCATGTTGCCGTCCACCAGCGTCACCCCGGTGTCGTTCGCCATCTCTGGCCACGCCGGCCAGCCGGTGCCGACGGTTGCCCACTCGCCTGACAGCTGCTTCAGTCGTTCAGTGACCGCTTCCGGCTTAAGCACGGCTTCCGTCTCTTCACCGTGCCACACGCCCTGCTCGTCGCGGGTGTATTCGGCCCAGTAAACTTCGCCCATGCGGGCATCAATCGCGGCCAGAACGCGCGTTGCCCCGGTCATGCGCCATGCGCCCTGCGCCATGGTGGCGAGGGTAGAGACGCCGATCATCGGCAGTTCGGCGCCCAGCGCCAGGCCCTGCGCAATGCCAATCCCGATACGTACGCCCGTAAAGCTGCCGGGGCCGCGGCCAAAGGCCAGCGCGTCGAGGTCGGTTAAAGAGGTGTTGCCCTGGGTTAAAATGGCTTTTACCAGGGGCAGAATGCGTTGGGTGTGTTCCCGGGGGCACTCTTCGAAATGGGCAGAAACAGCACCGTCGTTCAACAGAGCGACAGAGCAAGCCTCTGTCGCGGTATCAATAGCCAGAATTCGCATCAGTCGTCGCGCTCTCGCAAGGGTCAGTCACAAAATGGCGCGCATCTTAGCACACTCCGGGGTAAATTACTCCGCCGTTGGATTTGCCAGGAAACGCACCGCGCGTTTTATGTCCCGCGTCCGCGGCGCGGGCGGCAGGCTTGCAAGGAAGGTTGCCCCGTAAGGACGCATCACCAGCCGGTTATCGC
The DNA here is from genome assembly GCF_004006055.1 of Enterobacter sp. N18-03635. Lineage (NCBI taxonomy): Bacteria > Pseudomonadati > Pseudomonadota > Gammaproteobacteria > Enterobacterales > Enterobacteriaceae > Enterobacter > Enterobacter sp. N18-03635. The sequence continues at coordinate 2,726,501 of NZ_CP034769.1, forward strand.
AAATGACCAGCACGCCCCGATCGGTGACGTCACGGATTAGGCGCCCTACCCCTTGCTTAAGGGTAATGACCGCATCCGGGAGCTGAACCTCATCAAACGGATCGCCGCCGCGCAGGCGGCAGTCTTCCATCCTCGCCTTGAGCAGCGGATCGTCCGGGGAGGTAAACGGAAGCTTATCAATGATCACCAGCGAGAGCGTATCGCCGCGCACGTCCACCCCTTCCCAGAAGCTGCTGGTGGCTACCAGCAGGGCATTTCCGGCGCTGACAAACTGCTGGAGCAGCTGGCCTTTGCTGGTTTCGCCCTGCAGCAGCACCGGCAGCGTCATGTTGGCGCGGAACTGCTCGGCGAGGTCGCGCATCATAGCGTGAGAGGTGCAGAGCATAAAACAGCGGCCGTTGTTGGCCTCGATCATCGGTTTTAACATCGCGGCCAGATGGCGCGCCGCACCCGGCTGGTTCGGCAGCGGCAGATTACGGGGAACACAGAGCAGCGCCTGCTTTTCGTAATCGAACGGGCTGGGCAGGAGCAAGGATTCCGCCTGCTCAATGCCGAGACGCTCGGTGAAGTGATGCAGATCGTCATTCACCGACAGGGTTGCCGAGGTGAAGATCCAGCTTCCCGGCTTTTGCGCCATCACCTCTTTAAATTTATCCGCCACCGTCAGCGGCGTGAGCGCCAGCGTGAAATGCCGCGAAGTGCATTCATACCAGTAGCTGTACCCCGGCTGATTGATCTCTTTAAGCCGTTTGAGCCGCCCGCGATACAGCGTGGCGCGCTCGAAGGCCGCGTCCAGCAGGGCGGAACGTCCAAGCGACAGTTTCGCCACGTCGTAGCAGAGTTCAAGGGCATCATCGAGCAGCAGCAGCGCGCGCTGGATGTTTTTGTCCGCCAGCAGCTCGCGCAGGTTGCCGCGATAGCCCGGCTCGCCGAGCTGTAAACGGAAATCCTGCGCGCTCTGCGCCAGACGGTCGGCGCACTTCTGCAGCTGCTGGGTATCTTTGAGTTCGGTCCGGTAGGCAATGGTGAAATCTTTCGCCAGATCCTGCAGCTGGCGGCTGGAAAGCGACTGACCAAAGTACTGGCTGGCGATGTCCGGAAGCTGGTGGGCCTCGTCGAAGATCATCACGTCCGCCTCCGGAATCAGCTCGCCGAAACCGCTATCCTTGACGACCATATCCGCGAGGAACAGATGGTGGTTCACTACCACCACATCCGCATCCATCGCCGTTTTGCGCGCTTTCACCACGAAGCAGTCTTTATACAGCGGACAGTCGCTGCCGAGACAGTTGTCGTTAGTGCTGGTCACCAGCGGCCAGGCCGGGGAATCTTCCGGCACGCTCGCGCAGGTGCTGATATCGCCCTCTTCCGTCTGGTTCGCCCAGGCGCGAAGAATAATGACGTCGCTCAGGGTTTGCACCGGCAGGTCGCCGCCCGCCAGCGCCTGCTGCTCAAGACGTTCCAGGCAGAGATAATTAGAGCGTCCCTTCAGCAGGGCCAAACGGCCTTTGTATTTCAGCGCCTTGGCCACCGTGGGCAAATCGCGGCTGTAGAGCTGATCCTGCAGCGCCTTCGATCCGGTGGAAATGATCACCTTTTTTTTGGCCCGCAGCGCCGGAGCAAGGTAAGCATACGTTTTACCCGTGCCGGTTCCGGCTTCGACCACCAGCGGCTGAGCCTTATCAATGGCGCGTGCAACGGCATGCGCCATCTGGCGCTGAGGTTCACGGGGTTTGAAGCCGGGAATAGCCTGCGCTAATTGACCTTCAGGGGAAAAATCGTCTGCCACGGTGCTCTCTCACTGTATTTTTGCACAGGGATTATGTCAGCCCATCCTCTCCTGTGCCACCCCAAATAGTGACGACACGAGAACAATATGGCAGTCTTGCCGCCTGACGACGAAAAATAACGAGGAAACGTTTATGACAATTGTGCGCATTGATGCCGAAGCCCGCTGGTCTGATGTGGTTATCCATAACCAGACGCTCTACTACACCGGCGTACCGGCTAACCTGGATGCGGATGCGTTCGAGCAAACGGCTAACACTCTGGCGCAGATTGATGCGGTGCTGGAAAAACAAGGTAGCGACAAATCCCGCATTCTGGATGCGACGATTTTCCTGGCAAACAAAGATGATTTCGCGGCAATGAACAAAGCCTGGGATGCGTGGGTTGTGGCGGGTCACGCGCCTGTACGCTGCACCGTACAGGCCACGCTGATGAAGCCGGAATACAAGGTAGAGATTAAGATTATCGCGGCGGTTTAAGCACGATTACTCTTCATCTTCATCCTCGAAACGCGCCACGATCCGCTCGCCGGTATGCGTGGCGCGCAGTTCTTCCGCCACCTGGGAAATCGCCTGTCCGCTGCTCATCCCCTGGGACATCAGTTCCTGAATTCGCTCAACCGCTTTCTGCTGCTGTTCATGGCTCAGAGAAGGTAAACCTGCAAACATCGTCAACTCCTGCTAAATTATTCGCGCTAATTATTTCACGCTGCCCGGTAGTATGCCACACATGAACATGCGCTTCCCCACTGTTATTACCCTGCCCTGGCGAACAGACGCCGCTGAATACTGGTTTGCCCGCCTGAGCCATCTTCCGTTTGCGATGCTGCTGCACTCCGGTCATGCGGACCACCCCTACAGCCGCTTCGACATTCTGGTGGCCGATCCGCTAAAGACGCTGACAACCGATGACCTGTCCTTAACTGGCGATCCGCTGGCGCAGCTTCAGCAAGCCATTAACGCGCTGGGCCTATCCGCTACGCCAAACCCGGACCTTCCCTTTCAGGGGGGCGCGCTGGGCCTGTTTGGCTACGATCTGGGTCGCCGTTTCGAAGCGCTGCCCGAGCATGCGCAGGCTGATATTCCCCTGCCCGACATGGCCGTGGGGCTGTACGACTGGGCGTTAATTGTCGATCACCTGAAAAAAACGATTTCCCTGCTGAGCCATCGTGACGTGCAGGCGCGTCTGGCGTGGCTTGAATCGCAGCAGCCTGCACCGGCACAGACGTTCACATTGACCTCCGGCTGGCGCTCAAATATGAGTGCAGCGGAGTATGCCGAAAAATTCGCTCGCGTTCAGGCGTACCTGCATAGCGGCGACTGCTATCAGGTTAACCTCGCCCAGCGTTTCCAGGCGACGTATCAGGGGGACGAGTGGCAGGCGTTTTCCCGTCTTAACGCCAGCAATAAGGCGCCGTTTAGCGCGTTTGTGCGTCTGGAACAGGGTGCAATACTCAGTCTGTCACCCGAGCGATTTATTCATCTGGCCGAGGGCACGATTCAAACCCGTCCTATTAAAGGCACCTTGCCGCGTCTTGCCGATCCCGACGCCGATCGCCAGCAGGCGGAAAAACTTGCCGCCTCGCCGAAAGACCGCGCCGAGAACCTGATGATTGTGGATCTGATGCGTAACGACATCGGCCGCGTCGCCGAACCGGGCAGCGTGCGCGTGCCGGAACTGTTTGTCGTCGAGCCTTTCCCGGCAGTCCATCATCTGGTCAGCACCATAACCGCGCGTCTGCCCGCCTCTCGCGCCGCCTGCGATCTGCTCCGCGCCGCGTTTCCGGGTGGCTCCATCACCGGCGCGCCCAAAATTCGCGCCATGGAAATCATCGACGAACTGGAACCGCACCGCCGCAACGCCTGGTGCGGCAGCATCGGCTATATCAGCCTGTGCGGCACCATGGATACCAGCATCACCATTCGCACGCTGACCGCCTGCAGCGGAAATCTCTACTGTTCGGCCGGGGGCGGTATTGTTGCCGACAGCCAGGTCGACGCGGAATATCAGGAAACCTTTCATAAAGTTAACCGTATCCTGAAACAACTGGAGTAATCACGGGTGGAAAAAGAGAACCTGACGCTGGATGATTTTTTATCTCGATTTCAGCTACTAAGACCGCAGGTCAACCGCGAGGCGCTGAATCAGCGTCAGGCGGCCGTGCTGATCCCGGTCGTGCGTCGCGCGCAGCCGGGCCTGCTGCTCACCCAGCGTTCTCCCCATTTACGCAAGCACGCGGGTCAGGTCGCCTTTCCGGGTGGCGCAGTAGACAGCTCCGACGCCTCGCTGATTGCCGCCGCGCTGCGTGAAGCGCAGGAAGAAGTTGCCATTCCGCCTGAGACGGTGGAGGTCATTGGCGTGCTGCCGCCCGTAGATAGCGTCACCGGTTTTCAGGTCACGCCGGTGGTAGGTATTATCCCGCCGGACCTGCAGTATCACGCCAGCGTCGATGAAGTCTCTGCAGTGTTTGAAATGCCGCTTGAAGAGGCGCTCCGGCTAAGCCGTTATCATCCGCTGGATATTCCTCGACGAGGGCATGACCATCGGGTCTGGTTGTCCTGGTATCAGCATTATTTTGTCTGGGGCATGACGGCGGGCATTATTCGTGAACTGGCGTTGCAAATCGGCCTGAAGCCTTGACTATACTTTACATTCCATCCTTTTTCGCAGGTTTGCGATCCGCGTCGCGCTATTAGCAAAACCCATCGTCAACCATTAGTTTAATTCATGTGAATAGTTAAGCCGAGGTCGGTGTTCCCTCTTACACTATGCGCAGTTATAACATCGTTACTGGAACCCCGGTAACCCTGTCAGGAGTGTGAAAGTGATTAGTATATTCGACATGTTCAAAGTGGGAATTGGCCCTTCGTCTTCCCATACTGTTGGCCCGATGAAGGCCGGTAAACAGTTCGTCGATGATCTGGTCGAAAAAGGATTACTGGAAAGCGTTACCCGTGTCGCCGTGGATGTTTACGGCTCGCTGTCATTAACGGGTAAAGGCCACCACACCGATATCGCCATTATTATGGGTCTGGCAGGCAATATGCCGGATACCGTTGATATTGATGCCATCCCGGCATTCATCCGCGACGTGGAAACACGCGGCCGCCTGCTGCTGGCAAACGGCCAGCAGGAAGTCGATTTCCCGCAGGATGACGGCATGCGTTTCCGTAGCGACAACCTGCCGCTGCATGAAAACGGCATGACCATTCACGCTTACAGCGGTGAAAAAGAGATTTACAGCAAAACGTACTACTCCATCGGCGGTGGCTTCATCGTGGATGAAGAGCATTTTGGCAAAGATAGCGTCGGCGACGTCAGCGTACCGTACCCGTTCAAATCGGCTACCGAGATGCTGGGCTACTGCAAAGAGACCGGTCTTTCACTGTCCGGCATGGTGATGCAGAACGAACTGGCCCTGCACAGCAAGAAAGAGATTGAAGACTATTTTGCCAACGTCTGGCAAACCATGCGCGCCTGTATCGATCGCGGGATGAACACCGAAGGCGTTCTGCCGGGTCCACTGCGCGTGCCGCGTCGTGCCTCCGCCCTGCGCCGTATGCTGGTGACCACGGACAAGTTTTCCAACGACCCGATGAACGTGGTCGACTGGGTAAACATGTTTGCCCTGGCGGTTAACGAAGAAAACGCCGCCGGTGGACGCGTCGTGACGGCGCCAACTAACGGCGCGTGCGGTATCGTTCCGGCAGTGCTGGCGTATTACGATCACTTTATTGAGCCCGTGACGCCTGATATCTACATCCGCTATTTCCTGGCGGCAGGTGCCATCGGTGCGCTGTACAAAATGAATGCATCCATCTCCGGTGCTGAAGTAGGATGTCAGGGTGAAGTTGGCGTTGCCTGCTCCATGGCGGCGGCGGGCCTGGCAGAGCTGCTGGGCGCAAGCCCTGAGCAGGTCTGCGTGGCGGCTGAAATCGGTATGGAGCATAACCTCGGTCTGACCTGCGATCCGGTCGCGGGCCAGGTGCAGGTGCCGTGCATCGAGCGTAACGCGATTGCCTCGGTGAAAGCCATCAACGCCTCACGTATGGCGATGCGCCGTACCAGCGAACCTCGCGTATCGCTGGATAAGGTGATTGAAACCATGTACGAAACCGGTAAAGACATGAACGCGAAATACCGCGAGACGTCCCGTGGTGGCCTGGCCATTAAGGTGCAGTGCGACTAATACTGCCTTTCGCCCATCTGCAACGGATGGGCGAATTTCCCTCTTCTTTCTCGTCTCCTTCTGCTTTCCCCACTACACTTTCACTGTTGCGTCCGGCTTTTGTGGCTGGTGGCTTATCAGGCGACCGTTCATGCAAACTGCACAAACGATCATTAAAAACTATCGCCGAAAACGCGTTATCGTCTGTGTCACGGTTGCGCTCCTCACGCTCATCCTGACGTTAGGCATTCGCTTTATTTCGCAGCGCAATGTTAACCAACAGCGGATCCTCGATTTTACCAGCCACACCGTTCGCGCCCTTGATAACGTCCTGCTTTCTTTAGAGAACCGCCGCAGCGTGCTGCAGCCCCTGGTGGGGCAGCCCTGCCCGCAGGCGCACCTCGCGCTGCGAAAGCAGGCAGCCATTTTGCAGACGGTACGCTCCATCGCCCTGATTAAAGACGGTATTCTGTACTGCTCGAGTATTTTCGGCAGCCGCAATGTGCCCGTTCGCGACTTCCTGAAAGAATTACCCGCCAGCACAGCGAAGCTGATTTTATCGAGCGACCAGTGGCTGCTTAAGGGTAGCCCGATATTGATCCAGTGGTATCCTGTTTCTCAGGACGGTGAAGCAGGCGTCATCGAGATCATTAATATCGATCTGATCGCCAAAATGATTCTGGAGCCCCAGCGCCCGCTCATCAATGACGTGGCGCTGACCGTAGGCGATCGCTTTCTGCGCTATGGACAACGCGTCAGCGACAGCCTGACGTTTGATAAGGAAGGCTCGCTTTTCCAGCAATCATCAACCCGAAATCCTTTCACCATTACGGTCAGCGGGCCAGGCCCTGGAGAGTTAGCCTTAAAAAGCCTGCCAGCCCAGCTGCCTCTCGGGCTTATGCTGAGCCTGCTGCTGGGCTATCTCGCCTGGCTGGCAACGGCAAACCGGATGAGCTTCACGTGGGAGATCGATATGGGGATTGCGGGGCGGGAATTTGAGCTTTTCTGCCAGCCGCTGGTGAATGCCCGTACCCAGGCGTGCACTGGCGTGGAGATCCTGCTGCGCTGGAATAATCCGCGTCAGGGATGGATCTCCCCGGAAGTGTTTATTCCTCTGGCAGAAGAACATAACCTGATTGTCCCCCTGACCCGCTATGTGATCGCCGAAACGGTGCGCCAGATAGGCTACTTTCCCGCCAGCGCCGGTTTTCACATCGGCATTAACGTCGCCGCCAGCCATTTCCGTAACGCGGTGTTGATACAGGACCTGAACCGTCTATGGTTCAGCGCCAGTCCGCGCCAGCAGCTGGTGATAGAACTCACGGAACGGGATGCGCTGCTGGATGCGGATTATCGCATCGTGCGCGAACTGCATCGCAAAGGGGTGAAGCTCGCCATCGACGATTTTGGTACAGGAAACAGTTCCCTATCCTGGCTTGAAAAGCTGCACCCGGACCTGCTGAAAATCGACCAGTCCTTCACCACCGCCATTGGTACAGACGCCGTGAATTCAACGGTGACGGATATGATTATTGCGCTGGGCCAGCGGCTGAATATTGAACTGGTTGCTGAAGGAGTCGAGACAGAGGAGCAGGCGCGCTATTTGCGCCGCCATGGCGTGCCTGTTCTGCAGGGCTTTTTCTATGCGCGGCCTATGCCGCTACGGGATTTTCCTAAGTGGCTGGCGGGAAGCGCGTCCCCGCCAGCGCATCATAACGGGCACATCGTGCCCTTAATGCCGCTGCGCTAAGCCGGCTTACTCATCTTCGTCGTGGGCAGATTGTTCTTTAACAATACGCACCATATCAACGCGATAATCGTTGGCTTCAACGATCGTAATGTGCAGCGGCGAAAGCTCGATCACATCTCCGACGCGCGGGATTTGCCCGTTAACCGCGATAACCAGACCGGCAACGGTCGCGATGTCTTCTTCATCGTTGATGACGTTTTCCAGCCCCAGCGTATGCGAGAGCGCGTGCAGGTCGGTGGTACCTTTAACCAGCCAGCCTTCACCGTCGGCAACGATCTCTGGCGTTTCGTCTTCATCCGGGAATTCACCGGCAATCGCTTCCAGCACGTCCAGCGGCGTGACCAGCCCCTGCACCACGCCAAACTCGTTGGTAACGATAACAAAGCTACCGCGAGCGCGGCGCAGCACCCCGAGAAGGTTGATCGGATCCAGCGTTTCCGGTACGACAATCGCAGGCGATGCGGCAGCAACGGCTTCCACGTTGACGCCCTCTTCCAGGGCCACCAGCATCTCTTTCGCCCGCACGACGCCGATGATCTCATCCAGCTCACCGCGACAAACCGGGAACAGGCTGTGCGGTGAAGAGAGCAGCTGCTGGCGAATTTCATCCACGCTCAGGTTAGCATCGACCCAGCTGATTTCACCGCGCGGCGTCATGATGCCGCGCAGCGAACGGGAGGCCAGAGAGAGCACGCCGTTAATCATGTAGCGTTCCTGTTCCACAAACGCCCCTTCAGGCACCGGAACCGGGTTGTGGTTTTCGGAATCAGACTGAACGTTCACCTGACGGCGACCGCCCATCAGGCGCAGAATGGCATCTGCGGTACGGGCGCGCAGCGGCTGATTCGACTGCTGCTTAATAAAGTTACGACGCGCAATCTGGTTGAACAGCTCGATCAGGATCGAGAAGCCAATCGCGGCGTACAGGTAGCCTTTCGGAATATGGAAGCCAAAACCTTCGGCCACCAGGCTCAGGCCGATCATCAGCAGGAAGCTCAAACACAGCACGACCACCGTCGGATGCTGGTTCACGAAGCGCGTCAGAGGCTTTGAGGCCAGCAGCATGACCGCCATCGCAATGACGACAGCCGCCATCATTACCGGCAGATGATTCACCATGCCGACCGCCGTGATCACCGCATCCAGCGAGAAGACGGCATCAAGCACCACAATCTGCAGCACTACCACCCAGAAGCTGGCATAACCTTTACCGTGCCCATCATCGTGCTGACGGTTTTCCAGCCGCTCATGAAGCTCCGTCGTCGCTTTGAAAAGCAGGAATATCCCCCCGATCAGCATGATTAAATCACGCCCTGAGAAGGTGTAATCCATGACGGAGAACAGCGGTTTGGTCAACGTGACCATCCAGGAGATGACGGAGAGCAGTCCCAGTCGCATGACCAGCGCCAGCGAGAGACCAATCAGACGCGCTTTATCACGCTGTTTTGGCGGCAGTTTGTCCGCAAGGATGGCGATAAACACCAGGTTATCAATGCCGAGAACAATCTCGAGCACTACCAGCGTGAGCAATCCCACCCAGATTGACGGGTCCATTAAGAATTCCATGACAAGCTCCTGCTAAAGGAATGACGAAACGGTGCCCCACTCAACGTGGGCAAAACAGAGGTAGACAGAGTCGATACGTGGCGAGGATCGCCGGTGAATAAGGCGCGAAATGGCCTGGCAGATGACTGACGTCGGTGACGGTCCATATAGTGGGCTGTAGCCCTATACTCCTGAACAATTAAACGGAGGCTAAACATATCAGAGACAATGTGTTTTTAGCAAAGATTTACGTTCCTTTGCAAAGTTCTGTAACACAGCGGCTTTACTCTACGGATAAATCTCTAACGCGAGGCTAAATTACGGATCTTCATCACATAAATTATTTTTTCACTATCTAAAATAATTCGCGGAAGTCTTAGTTTTTTTGAACTCTAACCCTTATCTGAATCGATTCGGTTCGCCAATACGATTCTCAGTACGGCTGCCTGGCAGGCGTATTAATGATAATAAAAGGAGGTAGCAAGTGACCATTGCTATTGTCATAGGCACACATGGTTGGGCTGCTGAGCAGCTACTCAAAACGGCAGAGATGCTGTTGGGCGAGCAGGAAAACGTCGGCTGGATCGATTTCGTTCCCGGTGAAAACGCCGAGACGCTGATAGAGAAATACAACGCTCAACTCGCGAAGCTGGATACCAGCAAAGGCGTGCTGTTTCTCGTTGATACATGGGGCGGCAGCCCGTTCAATGCCGCCAGCCGCATTGTCGTCGATAAAGAGCATTATGAAGTCGTCGCCGGGGTTAACATCCCCATGCTGGTGGAAACCTTTATGGCGCGCGACGATAACCCAGGCTTCGATGAGCTGGTGGCGCTGGCCGTTGAAACCGGTCGCGAAGGGGTAAAAGCCCTGAAAGCACAGCCGGTTGAAAAACCTGCCCCTGCGCCTGCTGCGGCACCAAAAGCAGCTGCACCGGCAAAACCAATGGGCCCGAACGATTACATGGTGATCGGCCTTGCGCGTATTGATGACCGCTTAATCCACGGTCAGGTTGCCACGCGCTGGACCAAAGAGACCAACGTTCGACGCATCATCGTGGTCAGCGACGAAGTGGCCGCTGATACCGTACGTAAAACCCTTCTGACTCAGGTTGCTCCTCCTGGCGTTACCGCGCACGTCGTGGATGTCGCCAAGATGATTCGCGTTTACAACAACCCGAAATATGCGGGCGAACGCGTGATGCTCCTGTTCACTAACCCGACAGACGTTGAGCGCATTGTTGAAGGCGGCGTGAAAATCACCTCCGTTAACATTGGTGGTATGGCATTCCGTCAGGGCAAAACGCAGGTCAACAACGCCATTTCAGTCGATGCGAAAGATATCGAAGCATTCAACAAGCTGAATGCGCGCGGTATTGAGCTGGAAGCCCGTAAGGTTTCCACGGACCAGAAACTGAAAATGATGGATTTGATCGGCAAAGTTGGGAAATAAGCCCGCGCCGGTTTTTCACATAATGCTTATGTAATAGGAGAAGTACAATGGAGATTACCACTCTTCAGATTGTGCTGGTGTTCGTGGTCGCATGTATTGCGGGTATGGAATCCGTACTTGATGAATTTCAGTTCCACCGTCCTCTGGTGGCCTGTACGCTGATTGGGGCCGTTCTGGGTGACATGAAAACCGGTATCATCATCGGTGGTACCCTGGAAATGATCGCCCTGGGCTGGATGAACATCGGCGCGGCAGTTGCGCCCGATGCCGCGCTGGCCTCTATCATTTCGACCGTTCTGGTTATTGCCGGTCACCAGAGTATCGGTGCAGGTATCGCCCTGGCGATCCCGCTGGCAGCCGCAGGCCAGGTGCTGACTATCATCGTTCGTACTATCACCGTTGCCTTCCAGCACGCGGCGGATAAGGCGGCCGAAAACGGCAACCTCACGGCACTGTCGTGGATCCACGTTTCATCCCTGTTCCTGCAGGCGATGCGTATCGCGATCCCGGCGGTTATCGTGGCGATCTCTGTCGGTACCAGCGAAGTGCAGAGCATGCTAAACGCCATTCCTGAAGTGGTCACCGGCGGTCTGAATATCGCGGGCGGTATGATCGTGGTCGTCGGTTATGCGATGGTCATCAACATGATGCGCGCAGGCTACCTGATGCCGTTCTTCTACCTCGGCTTCGTGACCGCTGCCTTCACCAACTTCAACCTGGTTGCACTGGGTGTGATTGGTGCGGTAATGGCGATTCTCTACATCCAGCTCAGCCCGAAATATAACCGCGTCGCGGGTGCCCCAGCGCAGGCTGCTGGTAACAACGATCTCGATAACGAACTGGACTAACAGGTGAGCGAAATGGTTGATATGACAAAAACTACCACCGAGAAAAAACTCACTCCGGGTGATATTCGTGGCGTGTTCATCCGTTCTAACCTGTTTCAGGGTTCATGGAACTTCGAACGTATGCAGGCGCTCGGCTTCTGCTTCTCCATGGTTCCGGCGATCAAACGCCTTTATCCGGAAAACAACGAAGCGCGCCGTCAGGCGATCAAGCGTCACCTGGAATTCTTTAACACTCATCCTTACGTTGCGGCTCCGGTTCTGGGCGTAACGCTGGCGATGGAAGAACAGCGTGCAAACGGCGCAGAGATCGACGATGGTGCCATCAACGGTATTAAAGTCGGCCTGATGGGTCCGCTGGCCGGTGTCGGTGACCCTATCTTCTGGGGTACCGTGCGTCCGGTCTTCGCAGCGCTGGGGGCAGGTATCGCGATGAGCGGCAGCCTGCTTGGCCCACTGCTGTTCTTCATCCTGTTTAACGCCGTGCGTCTGCTGACCCGTTACTACGGTGTGGCCTACGGCTACCGTAAAGGGGTGGACATCGTTAAGGACATGGGCGGCGGCTTCCTGCAGAAACTGACTGAGGGGGCGTCAATCCTGGGCCTGTTTGTCATGGGAGCACTGGTTAACAAGTGGACGCACGTGAACATCCCACTGGTGGTATCGACCATCACCGGTCAGGATGGTCAGACCCGCGTCACCACCGTGCAGACGATTCTGGATCAGCTGATGCCGGGCCTGGTGCCGCTGCTGTTAACCTTCGCCTGCATGTGGCTGCTGCGTAAGAAAGTGAACCCGCTGTGGATTATCGTTGGCTTCTTCATCATCGGTATCGCGGGCTACGCTGTCGGCCTGCTGGGTCTCTAAGTTTCAACGCTATTGGCCGGGGGCTTGCCCCCGGTTTTTTTTATCTGGAGGATGAATGACTGTCACGGACATCGTACTGGTTCTATTTATTGCTGCCCTTCTGGCTTACGCGATCTATGACGAGTTCATCATGCCGCGCCGTCACGGCGAGACGCTGCTCTCCCTTCCCCTTCTGCGACGCGGGCGCGTGGATGCGTTTATCTTCGCGGGTCTCATCGTTATTCTTATTTACAATAACGTCACCAGCCATGGTGCAATATTAACCACATGGTTATTATGTGCGCTGGCATTAATGGCTGTTTATCTGTTCTGGATCCGTACGCCGAAAATCATTTTTAAATCACGCGGATTTTTCTTCGCCAATGTATGGATAGAATATAACCGTATTAAAGAGATGAATTTGTCGGAAGACGGCGTGCTGGTGATGCAATTAGAACAACGCCGCCTGCTTATTCGGGTGAAGAATATTGACGATCTGGAAAAGATATACAATTTACTCCTGAAAACTCAATAGTTTAGATATATAGCAACGGCTATATTCTGCGTTTGCCTTGCGCAAGAAATATAGCCGTTGCTATATCCCATTCGTTAATTTGATCTCTATTTGTTAACGATATCTTCACGCTTAAAGACAAATGAAAATCGTTATCAACAAACGTTTTAAATAATGCCTCCTCATTGTTGTTTTATATTCTCAAAATATGTTAAGGTTGCGCCCGTCGTTGGGGAGTAGCCGATTTCCTGTTTACAGGAAATGTACGTGTCAACATACTCGTTGAAAAACGTGGCGCGTACGGATCGCTTACTGCACATCTTATGTGCATTGGGATCAGGCGAGACCATAGATACATCAACTGCTGTTTACTGGGGGCAGTGATGTGTCATATGGATATCCCCGGTCTGGACGCTGTTATGAATATCTCCGCTACGATCCTCCTCGCTTTTGGCATGTCCATGGACGCATTTGCTGCATCCATCGGAAAAGGCGCCACGCTTCATAAACCTAAATTCTCAGAAGCACTGCGTACCGGCCTGATTTTCGGTGCTATCGAAACGCTGACCCCGCTTATCGGCTGGGGACTTGGCATGCTCGCCAGCCAGTTCGTGCTGGAGTGGAACCACTGGATTGCCTTCGTCCTGCTGGTGTTCCTCGGAGGCCGAATGGTCATTGAAGGTTTTCGCGGCGGTGATGAAGATGACGAGGAGCCGCAGCAGCGCCACGGATTCTGGCTACTGGTCACCACGGCAATTGCCACCAGCCTTGATGCGATGGCCGTCGGTGTCGGTCTGGCATTCCTGCAGGTCAATATTATCGCCACCGCGCTGGCCATTGGCTGTGCAACCCTGATTATGTCCACGCTGGGCATGATGGTCGGACGGTTTATCGGCCCGTTGTTGGGTAAACGCGCAGAGATCCTGGGCGGGATTGTGCTCATTGGCATTGGTGCCCAGATCCTCTGGGCACACTTCGCCGGTTAATCTTCGCGCTGCCAGACGTGGATGCTGAAATCCGTCTGGCAGTGAAATATTGTGTGTGCAGCTAACGTTCCCCATACTTCCGGTTTTGCCCGCCATGCGAACGGCGTCATCTGCAGCAACGCGGTGGCCTCTTCCCCTGTGAGCGACATATCATACGCCACGGTTTGCTCCTGCTTCAGGCTAAAACCGGCCAGCTGTTCAGAATGAGGGGCATGCAGACGTACTTCGTCGTAGATCAGACCTTTCAGCTCCATCAGATGGCGCGGGCCCGGCGTCACGGTGATAACCCATCCGCCCGGTTTCACCACGCGAGCCAGTTCTTCCGCTTTGCAGGGCGCGTAAATGCGGATAACAGCATCCATGCTGGCATCATCAAACGGCAGTCGGTGGCTGGATGCCACGCAGAACATCACGTCCGCGTAACGCTTTGCCGCCGCACGAATGGCCACTTTCGACACGTCCAGACCGAATGTGTTTAGACCCTTATCACGGGCAACCTCTGCAAATCGTGCGGTGTAGTACCCTTCCCCACAGCCGATATCCAGCACGGCGGTGGCTGAAGCAGGCAGTATGTCATTCACCATATGCGCGACGGCCTCCCGCAGCGGCAGATAGTGCCCGGCATCAAGAAACGCGCGACGCGCCTGCATCATCTCTGCACTGTCGCCTGGATCGCGGGAACGCTTATGCTGCACCGGCAGAAGATTCACATAGCCTTCTTTTGCCATATCAAACTGATGCCCCTGCGGACAGGTATAACTTTTATCTGAGTGCGTCAGGGGCGCGTGGCAAAGAGGACAGCTGAAGGACATGGTGACTCCGGAGCATAATCAAAGGGCGAAGTGTACCGCTATTCGCCCTGGTTATAAACGCCCGGTTAACGCATAACGATTAGGTGATCGGAACCCGCCGGTAGCCCGTCAGGTTTCACATTTTCCAGACGCAGCACGTTACCCATAATTTCACTGAAGACAGGCGCGGAGACGGCCCCGCCGTAGTAGGCGCCATTTTGCGGATCGTTAATGACCACCACCAGGGCAAATCGCGGATCGCTGGCAGGCGCAACGCCGGCAGTATAGGCGACGTATTTATCGACGTACTTCCCGCTATCGTCAATTTTCTTCGCCGTACCGGTTTTAACCGCCACCCGGTAATCACGCACGGCAGCCTTAACGCCACCGCCGCCCGGCAGCGCAACGCTCTCCATCATGTGCTCCACCTCGTGCGCAATCTCTTCCGGCATGACGCGGTGCCCGATAACGGGTGGATCGATACGCGTAATCGAAAGAGGTCGCTCGAGCCCGAAGCCGCCAATCGTGGCGTAGACGTGAGCCAGCTGGAGCGGCGTTACCATCAACCCGTAGCCGAAGGCAAAGGTCGCCCGGTCGAGCTGGCTCCAGTATTTACGCTGGGGCAGCAGCCCCGCGCTTTCCCCCGTTAAGCCAAGCCCCGTATTCGTACCAAAACCAAAGTTTCGATAGGTATCAATAAGGTGCTGGACAGGCATCGCCAGCGAAAGTCGGGACACGCCGGTGTCGCTCGATTTTTGCAGGATCCCGGTCATCGTCAGTTCAGGATAGTAGCCCACATCGCGGATACGATGCCCGTCAAGGGTATACGGATGAGTGTCAATCACGCTGTCGGGCTGAACCAGACCCTGCTGCAGGGCCGTCATCAGCACCAGCGGCTTGACGGTCGAACCGGGCTCGAACGTATCGCTGATCGCGCGGTTGCGAAAATCATTTATCGTCGCACCTTCTCGATTATTGGGATTGAAATCCGGATAGCTCGCCATCGCGAGTATTTCCCCGGTTGGGATATTAATGAGCACCGAAGCACCCGACTCGGCCTTATTCCAGGCCACGGCATTATCGAGCGCATCTTCAGTAATGGTCTGCAGCCGCTCGTCAATACTCAACTGAATGTTATGCGCTGGCGAGGGTGCCACTTCCGTCAGGTTTTCAACCACGCGACCGTAGCGGTCTTCCCTTACCTGCCGAACTCCGGCCTTGCCGGTCAGCTGCGCGTTAAAGCTTTTTTCCACGCCTTCAATGCCCTGCCCGTCAATATTGGTGAAGCCAATCAGGTTCGCTGCCACATGGCCTGCAGGATAAAAACGGCGGGATTCATCGCGTAAATTGATGCCGGGCAGATTCAGCTTATCGATCCACTTTGCCTGTGCGGGATCGACCTGGCGGGCAAGATAAATAAAACGCCCCTGCGGGTTGGCGTTAATTCGCGCCGAGAGTGTGCCCAGGGAGAGATGCAGCGCATTTGCCAACGCCTGCCAGCGTTCATCAACGCCAACGCCTCCTTTTGCCAGCACCGCTTTAGGATCGGCCCAAACGGCCTGGACGGGCACGCTCACCGCCAGGGGTCGACCTGCGCGATCCATTATCATGCCGCGCGGCGCATCAATCGTCAGCTGGCGGAGGGATCGCATATCTTCCTGCTTTACCAGATTGTCAGGCTTGATGATTTGCAGCCAGGCAACACGGCCCAGCAAAAAAGCCAGACTACAAAAAATCGCTAAGCAGAGCAGTGCAAAACGCGCCGGCGTGAAATTGCCAGCGGTCGTAATCATTTTCTTCTTCACCTGAACCCCAGGACTGTAAAACAACGTGCTGATTTAACGGGAAAAGATGCGTTATGGGTGGCAAAACAGTGCTACTAACCTCGCAGCTTTGCAACAAGTTACTAACAAGACCGCGAATGGTAATATTTTGAAAGATAAGGGACATAAAAAAGCCCCGCGGTATGCGAGGCTTTATGTCTGAGAGTGAAGTGCTAAGCGCTTCAGTCAGCAGCGGTTCGATCAGATAGCAGTTACGTTAACTGCAGCTGGGCCTTTCTGGCCGTCCTGAATTTCGAACTCAACGTTCTGGCCTTCAGCCAGAGTTTTGAAGCCGTTACCCTGGATTGCAGAGAAGTGTACGAACACGTCTTTGCTGCCGTCAGCAGGAGTAATGAAACCAAAACCTTTAGACTCGTTGAACCACTTAACTTGACCTTTAATCTTTGCCATTTTGCAAAATTCCTTAGAGTGTTTTCTTAGCCCGCAGGCATTAACTGAGATAAAACTGAGACATTACTGCATGAGGCACTAATATAAGGTTCGGCAGAGAAGCGGTATTCAACGACAACGTGTTTACTCAGGACTTCTTTACTGAAAATGCCACACATAAACAGAACTGTACCTCGTTTGACCCAAAACGTGTTATCACACACTATGTTTAATATGGCAAGCCATTTTTAAACATGTCTCGATCCGCCGCACAAATTCGAACAGTGCCTGTCAGGTTTTGCACAATTATGCGCATCACGTACAGACAGCCCTGCTGCGTAACAAAGACCCAGCATTGCTTGCACAACCGCTGTAATCTAAGACTTTTTTAACATAGCTCAATCATTACGAACCGTCCAGCAACCGGGAAAAGAAATCTTACGTCTTGATTGAGTTAGAACAATTTGTGAAAACTTATGCTTAAATCATTGTAACGCGACCAAATTGTTTCAGAGAAAAAACACTGTTAAAAAACCACTTCCGTCTGTATTTAAATGCACCAGTTAATAAACAGCGTTATGCACCAAAATAATGAAATTTTTATGACTCTGCATCAAAAGAAGGCAAGCAAAACGTTTCGATAAAAATAAAACATTCCTGCGAGCGTTTACATCAAGAATATATGCAACAATTTAACGCTTCGTTTATAAGGATAAATATTCACCAATTTTCAGTATCCTGAAAGAATGATTAACTGGTGCTAAATTATCGAGCGCGTTAGTTAACTCCTGCACAGGTTCATCTAGCGCTTCATCTGCCAGTTCAAATACGCCCCAGTGGATGGGAAACGTCAGTGGACAGCCCAGCTGCTGCCACAATGCCACCGCAGATTGCGGATCCATATGATGGACAGCCATGAACCATCGTGGGGCATAGGCACCAATCGGTAACGCGGCAACATCTATCTGGCCCAGGCGTTCAGGAATCAACAGCAGCTCAGGTGAATAGCCTGTATCACCGCTGAACCAGAAACGGTGATGCCGTCCTTCCATCACCCAGCCGCACCACAAGGAACGATTGCGGTTCCATGGCGTGCGCATGCTCCAGTGCTGTGCCGGTACGGCGGTCAGCGTCATCCCCTGCCAGGTGAAACTCTGCCACCAGTCAAGCTCAACTACGCGTTTTGCTCCCCGACGACGAAACCAGTCGGCCAGACCCAGGGGAACAAAAACACTAACGTCGGGAAAGCGCTTGAGAATTCGGCGAATGGTCGCGTCATCAAGATGATCGTAATGATTATGGGAGATGACGACCGCATCAAGCTGATGAAGTTGCTCGACAGACAGTACGGGAGGCGTTTTGCGCTGTGGTCCCAGGAAAGGGAGCGGAGAAGCGCGCCGTGAAAATACCGGATCGGTAAGGATAATATTACCGTCCAGCTGCAGCAACACGCTCGCGTGTCCGAGCCACCATACCCCATCTCCATGAGGTTGCGTGAGCTCTACAGGTTGCCACCAATGTTGGATAAAATCTTCATAACCCAGCGCAGGTGGTTTCGGTAAACCGGCCTCTTTACGCGCTTTACGCCAACGGTCAATGTCGCCGGGTTGATGTCCGACAGGGAGGGTATTACGAAAACCGTTCGGGGTATGATGTTTCAGGGAGGGGTCATACCAGGGGTTTTTCCAGACCACAGCCACCTCCCAGGACAAAAAGATTAACGCTCAGCCACCAGGCGGATAAAGTCATCTTCGTCTTTGTTTTCTTCGGCAACCGCGTCTTTCGGCGCGTCTTTCTCTTCCGGTTCGTTAGCCTCACACAGACGGCGTAGCAGCGCATTCTGACGTTTTTGCTGATCGAGCAGCGCTTCAAGCAGCTCGATCTGCTCGTTAGTCCGGGAGCTGGCTCGGTTCACGAAAAACCAAATGACCAGACCCACGAGCAGAACAACCAAAGAAATCATCAGGGATGCTATATTCAGCAGCCCTGAATTCAGTAACTCACCCATTTCACCACCTCAATAAAAACGTCTATTTTACCACTGGCGCGAAGGAAGGAAATCACGTTGAGAAAAAATGTCTCTTACCACGGAATAAACTTGTTGATTGCGCAAACGCCGCTAAAAAACTGTACATCCTGATCGCACATCACATTGATCGTCTGCGTCCATAACACCACGCACGCTATCAGCACGATAACCAGAATCACCCAGCGTATTTTTTTCACTCCACACTCCGTCTTAAAACCTGATGTAGCGAGGTTATCACGCTTATCTTAAACAAGGACTAACTGTGCCTCTATCACGCTTTTTTTCAGAATCATGCACTTGTTTCATCACGTAAACACATTACGCTAGCATTACGATAACAACGATAAAAGAGGTAATGATGCGCTTTATTGTTCGAACAATTATTGTACTCGCCCTTGTCTGGATTGGCCTTCTGTTATCGGGCTATGGCGTGCTCGTGGGGTGCACCGAAAACGCAGCCGGGCTAGGCATTCAGTGTAAATATTTAACAGCACAAGGAATGAGCACAGCCCAGTATCTGCATACTGACAGCGGGATCGTTGGCTTAACCCACTGCCCTGTACTGCGTAAAACATCCGTCGTGATTGATAATGGCTAATCAGTCTGATTATGATGAAAAAAAAACGCCGCATCAGATGCGGCGTTTTTTACGAAGAGGGATTAAAACGGGTATTCGTGATATCCCATCTGTGCAGAAATTTTACGTGCGGCAGTGTGCAGAATAGCCACATACTCATGCAAACGCTCTTCAGAGAAGCGTAAAGTCGGGAAGGAGATACTTAAGCCCGCAATCACCACGCCAAAGCGGTCAAACACCGGAACGCCGATGCAGCGCAGCCCTTCTTCCTGCTCTTCATTATCTTCGCCATACCCCTGCTCGCGTACGTGATCCAACACCGTTAACAGCGCGTCTGTGCTGGTAATGGTTCGTGAGGTACTTTGCTTGTATTCCACCCCTTCGAGGATCTGCTTCACTTCCTCACGATCGCGCCACGCCAGCAGAACCTTACCAATCGCGGTACTGTAGAGTGGGTTGCGACGACCAATGCGCGAATACATGCGCAGATTGTACATGGAGTCGATTTTATGGATGTAAACAATACTGTCTTCATCCAGCGCACCGAGATGGATGGTCTCTTTAGTCAGACGAGAGATTTCGCGCATCTGAATATCAGCGCTGCGGATCAGGTCAACATTTTGTAGCGCGCGGGCACCCAGTTCAAACAGCTTCAGCGTCAGAGAATATTTTTCAGATTCGCCTTCCTGGGCGACATAGCCCAGCGACTTCATGGTTTGCAAAAAGCGATATACGGTGCTTTTAGACATCATCACGCGCTGCGACAACTCTGTAATACCTATTTCACGCTCTTCTCCCAGTGCTTGTAAGATGCCAAACACCTTCAGCACGGAAGAAACAGAATCTGGCTGTTTATCCAAATCCGCAATAGCCATTTACCACCTCATAGAGAGTGTTTTATAAAAATCAGAACCGGTTTTTATTATAAGTTCCCGTCATGTCACCTGCAATCAATCCGCGTTTACTTCGTTACAAATCTGCGACATATCGCGGCTGTAACAATGCTAAAATAGTTATCCTGAGAATAATTTCACACTGAGCTTTTTTAATCTTAATGGAAAAGACCCTTTCCGATGGCCTGCCTTTACCCCAGCGGTATGGCGCGATAGCCACCATCATTATCGGTATCTCAATGGCCGTCCTTGACGGCGCAATCGCGAACGTTGCCTTGCCAACCATCGCCAGCGACCTGCACGCCTCTCCCGCCAGTTCGATATGGATAGTTAATGCCTACCAGATTGCGATCGTGGTTTCCCTGCTCTCGTTCTCTTTCCTGGGCGATATGTTCGGCTACCGTCGGGTGTATCAGTGCGGTCTGGTGGTTTTCACCTTTACGTCCTTGCTATGCGCCCTTTCAGATTCGCTGCATACCCTGACGCTTGCCCGCATTGCGCAGGGTTTTGGCGGCGCGGCGCTCATGAGCGTAAACACGGCGTTGATCCGCTTAATTTATCCGCAACGCCATCTGGGGCGCGGTATGGGGATAAACTCTTTTATTGTCGCCGTCTCTTCCGCCGCCGGACCAACCATTGCGGCGGCGATCCTTTCCGTTGCGTCATGGCAATGGCTGTTCGCCATTAACGTGCCGCTGGGTATTGTCGCCATCTTCTTTGCCCTGCGCTTTCTACCCGCTAACGGTCCCAAAAGCACCATGCCGCGCTTCGACGTGGCAAGTGCGGTGATGAATGCCCTGACCTTTGGCCTGCTGATTACGGCGCTGAGCGGCTTTGCGCAGGGACAGTCCCTGATGCTTACCGGTGTGGAGCTTATCGCTCTGCTGGCGATCGGCTTCTTCTTTGTTCGCCGCCAGCTCACTCTCCCCGTGCCTTTACTGCCCGTTGACCTGCTGCGTATCCCCCTCTTTTCCCTCTCCATTTGCACGTCCGTCTGCTCCTTCTGCGCCCAGATGCTGGCCCTGGTTTCTCTGCCCTTCTTTTTGCAGAGCGTGGTAGGCCGTTCAGAAGTGGAGACTGGCCTGCTGTTAACCCCCTGGCCGCTGGCGACAATGGTGATGGCGCCGCTGGCAGGTTACCTCATTGAACGCGTCCATGCCGGTTTATTGGGCGCTTTGGGGCTGGCGGTGATGGCGACAGGCCTTTTCGCGCTGGCTCTGCTGCCGTCATCGCCAACCGATCTGGACATCATCTGGCGCATGATCTTCTGTGGCGCGGGGTTTGGCCTTTTCCAGTCCCCTAACAATCACACCATCATCACCTCCGCGCCGCGTCATCGCAGCGGGGGTGCCAGCGGCATGCTGGGGACCGCTCGACTGCTGGGGCAAAGCAGCGGTGCGGCGCTGGTCGCCCTGATGTTTAACCTCGCAGGCCAGAACGGCAACCATGTTGCACTCCTCACCGCCGGTGTACTTGCCACCCTCGCAGCTATCGTCAGCGGCCTGCGGGTGACCCAGCCCAGGGTTCAGGCATAAAAAAAGCCGGGCGGAGTGCTCTCCTGCCCGGCTTAGTAGGGTTCTTTGCCTTACTTCAGGTATTCCCCACTGCGCAGCGCTTCAATACGTTTATCCAGCGGCGGGTGAGACATAAACAGCTCGCTCAGCGATTTGGACTTACCGTTAATGCAGAAGGCCATCATGCTGTTCGCTTCCTGCGGCTCATAGCTGGTTTTCAGGCGCTGCAGCGCGGCAATCATCTTCTCACGACCAACCAGCTTCGCCGAGCCGGCATCCGCGTGGAATTCACGGTGGCGGGAGAACCACATGGTGATGATGCTGGCCAGAATACCAAAGACCAGTTCCAGAACCATCGAAACGGCGAAGTAGATCAGCGGGTTGCCGTTGCTCTCTTCACCTTCGTCACGGTTTCCGCCCATAAAGCCTGCCGCGATCTGCGCCAGAATACGGGAGATGAAGATTACGAAGGTGTTTACCACGCCCTGAATCAGGGTCATGGTCACCATGTCACCGTTGGCGATATGGCTGATTTCGTGGGCAATAACCGCTTCGGCTTCATCACGGCTCATGTTCTGCAGCAAGCCGGTGCTGACGGCCACCAGCGACGCATCGCGACGGGCGCCCGTGGCAAAAGCGTTGATGTCCGGGGCATGGTAAATCGCCACCTGCGGCATGGCGATCCCGGCCTGACGGGATTGCTGAGCCACCGTATTCAACAGCCACTGTTCCATATCGTTACGCGGCTGTTCAATAACCTCACCACCCACCGATTTCAATGCCATCCACTTCGACATCAGCAGGGAGATGAACGAGCCACCAAAACCAAACAGCAGCGCCATAATCAACAGACCCTGAACGCTGCTCGACTGAATTCCTGTCAGGCTTAGCACGAGCCCGAAAACCACCATAACCGCCAGGTTGGTGAGCAGGAAGAGCGCGATTCGCATCATAATTTTCTTTTTACCTCAGTTTAACAAAACGCACTATGCGATTACCCACATCGTATGGGTATTGCGGCTATTTTCAAGCATCAGACGGGCGTAAGTCACCAGAAAGACACAACTTTACACAATTGGAAATCTGACTGACGGAAGGATGCAGAACAAAAAGAAACAGGCACAATTTCTTGTGCCTGTCAGGAGGTTATTTTGCCGGAGCGGGCTGTACGGCAGGTTTCTCTTTTTCCTGATTCGCCAGGTCGAGAGCGATATGCACCGTCTCGTCCAGATACGGATCCGGCTCCTGGTAATCTTTTGGCAGATCGTCCAGTTTCTTGAGCAGAGGCTTACCTTCGCGCTTGAAGCGATCGTTGATACGCGCAAGGCGAGTTGCATCGTCTTCGTTGTTCTCTTTCTCACGCTGTGCGTAATTCAGAGAAACAATATTCCGCTTATCTTTCAGGGCATTGAATCGTGCAATATCCTTCATGATGTACTGGAATTCCGGATCCTTCGCGATGCGGTCGTTATGCGCTTTCAGCAGTTCAGGGCCAAACTGGGTCATATCACCCGCCTTCACGTAAGTCGCGGCATTGATGCTGTCCCACGGCAACGCGTTATCTTCAAACTTCTCGCCGGTTTCCGTCTCCTGGGTGCCAGTCGGCATGATGATGTCCGGCGTGACGCCCTTACGCTGCGTACTGCCGCCGTTCACGCGGTAGAATTTCTGAATGGTGTACTGAACCGAGCCCAGCGCAGGCCATTCCGGACGCAGCATCTGATCGTAAATACGATTCAGAGAGCGGTACTGCTGAACGGTGCCTTTCCCGAAGGTTGGCTCACCGACGATCAGCGCGCGGCCATAGTCCTGCATTGCAGCGGCAAAGATCTCAGACGCGGAGGCACTGAAGCGGTCAACCAGGACCACCAGCGGGCCTTTGTAGTAGACCACACCGTCGTTGTCGGCATCTTCACGGACTTTACCGTTGTTATCTCGCACCTGAACCACCGGGCCAGATGGGATGAACAGGCCAGAGAGTGAAACCGCTTCCGTCAGCGCACCGCCGCCGTTACTGCGCAAGTCGATGATGATGCTGCTAACGTTCTGCTTTTCAAGCCTCTGCAGCTGAACTTTCACATCGTCCGTCAGCCCCACGTAGAAGCCAGGAATATCCAGGACACCAACCTTCTCTTTACCCACGGTTTTCACCGACATTTTCACCGCGCGGTCTTCCAGACGGATACGCTCGCGGGTCAGGGTAACGATACGGGTTTTGGTGCCTTTACCGGCAGGCAGAATTTCCAGACGTACCTTGCTGCCTTTCGGACCTTTGATCAGCGCAACCACGTCATCGAGACGCCAGCCGATCACATCGACCATGTTCTGGCCGGTTTGTCCAACACCCACAATGCGATCGCCTACGCTAATCGCTTTGCTTTTGGATGCCGGGCCACCCGCGACCATTGAATTGATCACCGTGTAATCATCGTCCATCTGCAGCACCGCGCCGATACCTTCCAGAGACAGGCTCATTTCGGTATTGAACTGCTCAGTGTTGCGCGGAGAGAGGTAGTTGGTGTGCGGATCGATTTCGTGCGCAAAGGCGGTCATCGCGAGTGAGAAAACATCCTCGCTGTTGGTCTGCGCCAGACGACGAATAGCAAATTTATAACGACGCGTCAGCGTGTCGCGGATCTCTTTTTCGTCTTTGCCGGTCAGCTTAAGGCTCAGTTCGTCGTATTTAACTTTGCCGTCCCAAAGCGCATTCAACTCGGCTTCATCTTTTGGCCAGGGCGCTTTGCTGCGATCCAGATTAAAGGTGTCGTTGCCGGTGAAGTCCATTGGACGTTCCAGCACTTTCAGCGCGTACTGATAGCGTTCAAAACGACGCTTTTGCGACAGGTTGTAGAGATCGTAGAACAGATCCAGCTTGCCTGAACGCAACTCGTCACCCACCTCGGATTTGCGCTTAGCGAACTGCTCGACATCGCTGGCGAGCAAAACGTTATGGCTGTAATCCAGCAAGTTCAGATAGCGGTCAAAGATTTTGGCCGAAAAGGCCTGATCGAGATCGAACTGACGATAGTGCGAGCGGGTAAAACGTGAGGTCACGCGCTCGCTCACCGTCGCGTGCTGCGTCTCTTCCTTGAGTACCGGAATTTGATCAACACGCGTGATATCGTCCACTGCAAAAGCGTGACCTGTTATAGCAAACAGACCCGCCAGCGCGGTGAGCTTAAAAAAAGTGTTCATGCCAGGCTTGGCCTCCGTTTCAGAACAACAAGTGTTCTGCGCGTACAATCATTGACATACCAGAAGTCAGCTGTACACGAACGCCATCTTTGGTGATTTCCAGTACGGTGGCGTCCATAGCATTGTTACCCGCTTTTACCTTCAGCGCCTGACCCACGCTCAGGGCGTTAATGTCAGAAACCGGCGTATGGCGCGGCTCTTCACGAGGGGCACGCGGGGCTTTTGCTGCTGGTTTGTCTGCACGCGGTTTGCGATCGTTATTATCGTTACGGCGCGGCGCAGGGCGCGGTTTACGCTCACGACGAGGCGCTTCTTCCTGGCCGTTTGCCGCGGCGGCTTCGCGTTTTTTCGCCTGCTGTTCTGCACGTTGTGCCTGAACGCGTGCTTTGGCTTCTTCAAGCTGCTTGCGCGCGTGCTCAACGTGCTGCTCGTCCAGCTCACCGCAAGGGTTGCCGTCGAGGTCCACGCGGGTAGCGCCTGGTTTGATACCGTACAGGTAACGCCAGCTCGAAGTATAAAGACGTAAGGCGGAACGCAGCTGAGTTTTGCTGAGGTTCATTTCCCCTTCAACACGCGCCACCAGATCCTGAAAAATACCGACTTTCAGGGGACGAGCTTCACCTTCCGCGCTGAAGCACTGCGGGAAACGCTCGGCCAGAAATGCGATAACTTCTTTACTGCTATTCAACTTAGGTTGATTTTCCATGAAATTTCCTGATTACAACGGACGTTGCCAACAAGCGCAGGCATGAACAGGCGTCATTATAATGACGCTATCAGTAAATGCTACGTTATCCGTTGATTATCCTGCGACGCTCGCAAAGAATTTTTGATAATCGGTTGCAGCGAGTACGTTTTCCAGATTCGCCACCAGCTCGCGCAGCCCCTGTTCGTCCTCGGTTGTAAAGCGACTGAAGACCGTACTGTCGATATCCAGAACGCCAATAATCTGATTTTTGACCACCAGCGGCAAAACGATTTCAGAATTACTGGCGGCATCACAGGCAATGTGTCCGTCAAACGCATGGACATCTTCCACACGCTGGACCTGATTCTCTGCTACCGCCGTGCCGCATACGCCACGCCCTACCGGAATACGCACGCAGGCCAGTTTGCCCTGGAACGGACCGAGCACCAGCGTTTCACCTTCCAGAAGGTAAAAGCCGGCCCAGTTTACGTCAGAGAGACGTTCAAACAGCAATGCGCTAGTATTTGCCAGAGTGGCTAAGAAGCTGGTCTCACCCGCCATCAATGCCTTAAAATCGCGGTTCAGATCCGCGTAGAATTCTGTTTTGTTCATTATTCAATCACTTAGTTGTCTTACAAATTTACCGCATAGCCTATTAAAATAAGCATTAAATGCGCTCATGCTCAAGATGAATCCGTTCATGAGTTATTATAACTTTCAACAATACTTATTTGTGCGCAGCTGATGGCCTTAAAAACAACCAAAATTACGCCGACGAGAAAGATAACTGTCCATACGGTAAGCGAAGCTTTGCCTCGTGCACATTATCAGCGTTGCCCCCAGTGCGATACGCTTTTTATGTTGCCGAAGATGAAATCGCACCAAAGTGCCTTTTGTCCTCGCTGCGACGCTAAAATTCGCGATGGTCGCGACTGGTCGTTGACCCGCCTCGCCGCCATGGCCGTCACCATGCTGCTGCTGATGCCCTTCGCCTGGAGCGAACCGCTGCTGAAACTCTACCTGCTTGGCGTGCGCATTGACGCCAACGTGCTGCAGGGTATCTGGCAGATGACCCGTCAGGGCGATCCCATCACCGCCGCCATGGTGCTGTTCTGCACCGTTGGCGCGCCGCTGGTGCTGGTCGCCGCCATTGCCTATCTTTGGTTTGGCAATATTCTCGGCATGAACCTTCGCCCGGTGCTGCTGATGCTGGATAAACTCAAAGAGTGGGTGATGCTGGATATTTATCTGGTCGGCGTGGGCGTTGCGTCAATAAAGGTACAGGAC
The DNA here is from genome assembly GCF_004006055.1 of Enterobacter sp. N18-03635. Lineage (NCBI taxonomy): Bacteria > Pseudomonadati > Pseudomonadota > Gammaproteobacteria > Enterobacterales > Enterobacteriaceae > Enterobacter > Enterobacter sp. N18-03635. The sequence continues at coordinate 2,753,580 of NZ_CP034769.1, forward strand.
TATGCCTTTTTGCAGCCCGGCATCGGACTCTTTGCCTTCATCTGTCTGGTATTGCTGAGCATCCTGACGCTGATACACCTGAACGTTGAGCAGCTCTGGGAGCGATTTTACCCGCAGCGCCCCGCCACCCGTCCCGATGAAAATCTGCGCGTCTGTCTGGGTTGCCACTATACCGGGTTACCCGACCCGCGCGGACGCTGCCCGCGGTGCCACATTCCATTAAGGCTGCGTCGAAACAACAGCCTGCAAAAATGCTGGGCGGCGCTGATCGCCTCCCTGGTGTTTCTGATCCCCGCCAATATGCTGCCTATTTCCATCATTTACGTGAATGGCGGACGTCAGGAGGATACTATCCTCTCCGGGATTATCTCCCTTGCGCACAGCAATGTCGGGGTGGCGGCGATCGTTTTTATTGCCAGTATTCTGGTTCCCTTTACCAAAGTGGTGGTGATGATTACCCTGCTCATCAGCATTCACTTAAAGTGTGAACAAGGCTTACGAACCCGCATTCTGCTTCTGCGATTCGTCACCTGGATTGGCCGCTGGTCAATGTTAGATTTGTTCGTAATTTCGCTGATGATGTCTCTCATCAATCGCGACCAGTTACTTGCTTTTACAATGGGACCCGCGGCTTTTTATTTCGGCTCTGCGGTGATATTGACTATTCTTGCTGTGGAATGGCTGGATAGCCGCTTACTTTGGGATGCACATGAGTCAGGAAACCCCCGCTTCGCCGACTGAAGCGAGAATTAAAACAAAACGCCGCATTTCGCCATTCTGGTTGCTGCCCGTCATCGCCCTGATGATTGCAGGCTGGCTTATCTGGACGAGCTATGAAGATCGCGGTAGCACCGTCACCATTGATTTCCAGACCGCCGACGGCATCGTCGCCGGGCGAACGCCCGTTCGCTTCCAGGGGGTTGAAGTGGGTACGGTTCAGGACATCTCTCTTGGAAAAGGGCTGAACAAGATTCAGGTGCGGGTCAGTATTAAATCTGACATGCAGGATGCCCTGCGCAGTGAAACGCAGTTCTGGCTGGTGACGCCAAAAGCCTCTCTGGCCGGTGTGTCCGGGCTGGATGCGCTCGTGGGCGGTAATTATATTGGCATGATGCCGGGTAAAGGAGAGCCGCAGGATCACTTTGTTGCCCTGGATACACAGCCGAAGTACCGCCTCAATAACGGCGATTTAATGATCCATCTGCAGGCGCCGGATCTCGGTTCTCTGAACAGTGGCTCACTGGTCTATTTCCGCAAAATCCCGGTTGGCCGTGTGTACGATTACGCGATCAACCCAAATAAACAGGGCGTCACCATTGACGTGCTGATCGAGCGTCGCTTCACCAATCTGGTGAAAAAAGGCAGCCGCTTCTGGAACGTGTCCGGCGTGGACGCGGACCTCAGCCTGAGCGGTGCGAAAGTGAAGCTGGAGAGTCTGGCCGCGCTGGTTAATGGCGCCATCGCCTTTGACTCGCCGGAAAACTCAAGCCCTGCCACCGCTGATGATTCATTTGGATTGTACGCTGACCTGGCGCACAGCCAGCGCGGCGTGATCGTCAAACTCGCCCTGCCCGATGCTAAAGGGCTAAAAGCGGGTTCAACACCGCTGATGTATCAGGGATTGCAGGTTGGTCAGCTCACCAAAATGACGCTCAACCCGGGCGGCTCGGTCACCGGCGAAATGACGGTCGACCCGAGCGTGGTCGATCTCCTGCGCGAGAAAACGCGTATCGAAATGCGCAGTCCAAAGCTCTCTCTGAACGATGCCAGCCTCAGCACGCTGTTGACCGGCAATACGTTTGAGCTCATCCCCGGCGAAGGTGAACCCAGCAATAGCTTCGTGATTGCCCCGGCTGATAAAGCCCTGCTGCAAAAGCCGGGCGTAGTGACGGTCACGCTGAATGCGCCAGAAAGTTACGGTATCGAAGCCGGACAGCCGTTAATTTTACACGGCGTGCAGGTTGGTCAGGTGCTGGAGCGTAAGCTCTCAGCGAATGGCGTGACTTTCTCGGTCGCTATCGATCCGCAATACAGCGACCTGGTGCATGGCGACAGCAAATTCGTGGTGAACAGTCGCGTCGACGTGAAGGTGGGTCTGGACGGCGTGGAGTTCCTCGGCGCCAGCGCCAGCGAATGGGTTAACGGCGGTATCCGCATTTTGCCAGGGAATAAAGGCCCCGTGCGCGACAGCTATCCGCTGTATGCCAACCTGGAGAAAGCGGTTGAAAACAGCCTGAGCGATCTTCCTACCACCACGCTGACCTTAAGCGCCGAGACGCTGCCGGACGTACAGGCGGGTTCCGTGGTGCTGTATCGCAAGTTTGAAGTCGGGGAAGTGATCACCGTTCGCCCGCGTGCGGACGCGTTCGATATCGAACTGCATATCAAGCCGGAGTACCGCAAGCTGCTGACGCCAAACAGCGTCTTCTGGGCCGAAGGCGGCGCGAAAGTTCAGCTTAACGGTAACGGGCTAACCGTACAGGCCTCTCCGCTGTCACGCGCGCTGCGGGGGGCGATTAGCTTCGATAACCTCAGCGGTGCGGGCGCGAATCTGCGTAAAGGCGATAAGCGTATTCTCTTCCCATCCGAGACCGCCGCCCGCGCGGTGGGTGGGCAGATTACCCTGCACGCCTTTGATGCCGGCAAGCTGGCGGAAGGCATGCCAATCCGCTATCTGGGCATTGATATCGGGCAGATCCAGAAGCTGACGCTGATCACCTCGCGCAACGAGGTGCAGGCCACCGCCGTGCTCTACCCGGAATATGTGCAGACCTTCGCCCGCACCGGCTCGCGCTTCTCGGTGGTCACGCCGCAGATCTCGGCCGCTGGCGTTGAGCACCTCGACACCATTTTGCAGCCGTACATCAACGTTGAGCCAGGCCAGGGCAATGCCCGCCGTGATTTCGAGCTGCAGGAAGCCACGATCACCGACTCGCGCTACCTTGGCGGCCTGAGCATCGTGGTGGAAGTGCCGGAAGCGGGCTCGCTGAACATCGGCACTCCGGTACTATTCCGCGGTATTGAAGTGGGTACGGTCACGGGCCTGACGCTCGGTACGCTCTCCGACCGCGTGATGGTGGCATTACGTATTAGCGAACGTTACCAGCACCTGGTTCGAAATAACTCGGTATTCTGGCTGGCATCCGGCTATTCGCTGGACTTTGGCCTGACGGGAGGCGTGGTGAAAACCGGCACCTTCAACCAGTTCATTCGCGGCGGTATCGCGTTTGCCACGCCGCCGGGAACGCCGCTGGCGCCAAAAGCGCAGCCGGGTAAACACTTCCTGCTGCTCGAGAGCGAACCAAAAGAGTGGCGCGAATGGGGAACCGCCCTGCCGCGTTAATCTGACAGGCTCCGGTGTCAACGCACCGGAGCCTTTATGCTACACTGCGCACCTGAATTTTTCCCTGTGGTGTGCCCGTGGCTCAAAACTCCGTATTTCTTCCCGAACAATTCCTGGCGCAGATGCGCGAGGCGCTTCCTTCTCACCTGTCGTTAGACGATTTTATCGCCGCCTGCCAGCGTCCGTTACGCCGGAGTATTCGCGTCAACACGCTGAAAATCAGCGTCGATGATTTTCTGGCGCTGGTCGCTCCGTACGGCTGGCAGCTTACGCCGGTACCGTGGTGCGCTGAGGGGTTCTGGATAGAACGCGATGACGAAGCTTCACTGCCGCTGGGCAGTACCGCTGAACATCTGAGCGGTCTGTTCTATATTCAGGAAGCCAGCTCGATGCTGCCGGTTGCCGCCCTGTTTGCCGATGGCAATTCGCCAGAGCGCGTAATGGATGTTGCCGCCGCGCCCGGCTCAAAAACCACCCAAATTGCCGCCCGTATGGGTAATCAAGGGGCGATCCTCGCCAACGAGTTTTCCGCCAGCCGCGTGAAGGTGTTGCATGCCAACATCAGCCGCTGCGGTATTCATAATGTTGCCCTGACGCATTTCGACGGACGCGTGTTTGGCGCCGCCCTGCCGGAAGTCTTCGACGCCATTCTGCTGGACGCCCCCTGCTCAGGCGAAGGGGTGGTGCGTAAAGATCCCGATGCGTTAAAAAACTGGTCAGTTGAGAGCAACCTTGAGATCGCGGCCACGCAGCGAGAGCTGATCGACAGCGCATTCCATGCCCTGCGCCCCGGCGGCACGCTGGTTTATTCGACGTGCACCTTAAACCGCGATGAGAACGAAGATGTCTGCCTGTGGCTGCAAGCGCAATATCCGGATGCGGTCGAGTTTCTGCCGCTCGACGATCTGTTCGCCTCAGCACAGGAGGCTGTCACCCCGGAGGGGTTCCTCCATGTTTTCCCGCAGATTTACGACTGCGAAGGGTTCTTTGTGGCGCGTCTGCGTAAAACGCAGGTGGTGGCTCCCCTGCCCGCACCTAAATTCAAGGTCGGTAACTTCCCGTTTTCCCCCCTTAAAGGTCGAGAAACCGCACAGCTTGAAGCCGCCGCTAAAAAAGCGGGACTGGTCTGGGATGAGAGCCTGCGCCCCTGGATGCGTGATAAAGAGATATGGCTGTTCCCGGCACAGATCGAGCCGCTCATCGGAAAGGTCCGTTTTTCCCGAATCGGGATCCGCCTGGCGGAAGTGCATAATAAAGGGTATCGCTGGCAGCATGAGGCCGTAATCGCCCTTGCCGGACGCGACAATACCTTTGCCCTGACGCATCAGGAAGCCGAAGAGTGGTACCGTGGTCGCGATGTCTATCCGGAGAGCACGCCATCAGGCGATGAAGTGATTGTAACGTATCAGGGATACCCGCTGGGCCTGGCAAAAAAGGTCGGCTCAAGGCTGAAAAACAGCTATCCACGCGAGCTGGTTCGGGACGGTCGGCTGTTTACCGGTAACGATCGCACGGATTGATAAAAAGCGCATTTTTTTACTGGCGATTTTGCTCTCTTTGTCTACGATCAAAAATGGGTGGCCACACTGGTCATACCAGATTTTTGACAACCGACCCGGAGAGCACTATGACGAAAACCAGCGTGCGTATTGGCGCTTTTGAGATCGACGACGCAGAGCTGCGCGGCGAAGCACAAGGCGATCGAACGTTAAGTATTCCCTGCAAATCCGACCCGGATTTGTGCATGCAGCTTGATGCATGGGATGCAGACACCAGCGTCCCGGCAATACTTGATGGCGAACATTCAGTCCTTTACCGTGAGCATTACGATAGTAAAACCGATGCCTGGGTCATGCGTCTTGCCTGACCTAAAGAGAACCCGCCCGAAGGCGGGTTATTTATTACTGCAGCTGCGCCAGCGTAAAGTAACCGTCAAATACGGCACCCGTATCAATGTAGTGGAGATTGTCAAAATCATACCTTCTGTCGACGGGCGTATGTCCGAACCAGAAATGATCCGCGCCGCTGATGCCCTCTCCTTTACCCACCATAAACCCCATCAACCGATCGCGGTTCCATAAGACGCGCTGGTCACTGACCGGTTTTTGCCAGCGGTATTCCGCGGCCGGATAATCAGCATGGGCAATCACATTAAGACCGTTCGCACAGGTTATCTCGATGACATGCGGTAAGTCGCGACAGGCGTCGAGCAACGACAGCGCAAGCTGTTGCCGATCGCGTTCAAGATGCGAAAACCACATTCCGCCATTCATCATCCAGAGAGAAAAATCGTTATTATCCAGACCGTCGAGCGCCATTTGCTCATGGTTTCCCCGCACGGCACGAAACCATTTTTCATTAATTAACTGCTGGCATTTAACGCTATCAGGGCCACGATCGATCATATCCCCGACAGAAATAAGTAAATCCTCATACGGATTAAAATGACGGCGTTTAAGTTCATCCATAAGCCACTGGTAGCAACCGTGTATATCGCTGACAACCCAGACGTGACGCCACATTCCACCTTCAATTCGCTGATACATAGCACCTCCTTTAAACAGTATAGCTGCCGCAGAAAAGTCGACGGACAGGCGTGGTCATCACGAAATCAAACAAACGGTAAACCAAACAGAAATAAAGATCCTCGCGCTATTAATCCCCTTTTCCTGGCTCTTTAGAATAAGGGCAGAAAAAAAAGAGGGGTCTTCACGTGTCTAATACGCACCTGCATAACGATGTTTTCTATCCGCATCGCACAAATATTATTTCCGAGCTGGTGAACGGCAAACGCGTTCCGGGGCCGATCTGGCGCAAACGCGAATATCGCCTGAAGTTCCTGTTACGTTCGCTGGTGTTCTGGTCTTCTACACATCGCATGCTGGAAACCCTTTCGGGTCGCGACGATTTTGACAGGCTGCTGGCCTCTCAAATTACATTGCCGAGCAAGACCCACCGGCAGTACCTGATGCGCGGCCTGACGGCTAACGATCGCGCCGACGCTATCGTTAACCATTATTACTGGATTGACCGCCTGAAAGAGAGCGGTCTCGCCCAGGCCCTGACCAGCCCGCAGGAACAAGCCGTTGCGCAGTTCCATGCAAAAGACGGTGTAACCTATACGGTCAATGCGTCCTCTGCTGGGAAAGCCGAGCGCGAAGGCGAAAGCACGCTGTGGCTACGCGACAACGAGGACACGCTGCTGGCCAGCCTGACCTTTAGCGTCGCGCGCAGCAACGGTCAGCAAGTCATGGTGATTGGCGGGCTTCAGGGACCCCGCCGCTGCGTATCGCGAGACGTCATTAAACAGGCCACCCGCGCCTGTCATGGTCTTTTCCCCAAACGGGTGTTGATGGAAGTCCTCTTCCAGCTGGCTGCGCAGTCATCCGTCCGGGCGATTTTTGCCGTCAGCGATGAGGGTCACGTTTTCCGCGCGTTGCGGTATCGCCTGAGTAAAGGTCGCCATTTCCATGCCAGCTACGATGAATTTTGGGCATCGCTGGACGGTAAAAAGCTCTCGGCCTTCTGCTGGCAGCTGCCGCTACAGATGGAGCGTAAATCGCTTGAAGAGATCGCCAGTAAAAAACGTGCCGAATACCGCCGCCGCTTTGAGCTGCTTGATGAAATAGAGGTATCCGTTAAGTCCCACTTTTAGCCTGGCTGGCGTCTTCGCTCACTGCATAGTGGATGCAATCTATTTATAGGATGAATAATAAAGCAGTGTACTATTGCGCAGGGCGAGTGCGCTCAGTTAGCATTGCGCGAAATGATACCGGCGAATGCGTTGGGAAAAGCGCAATGTGGGCGCAAAAATGAGGGACTTCGGTAATGATCTATGACTGCTTCTTATATTACGATGAAGATATGCTTCTCGAAATCAGGCTGAACACGCTAGCGGACGTTGTCGATCGCTTCGTTATCGTTGAGTCAACGCATACCTTTACCGGTAAAAAGAGGCAGCTGCATTTTGACATTAATAAATATCGTCAGTTTAAAGATAAAATTATCTACGTTGTGCATGATAAAGAACCGATTACGAAAGCCGCTGAAGAATCACATCCGGCCCGAGAGGTGATCCCGGGTTTGCCAGAGGGAATGGTAGTGGATGCGTGGGCAAATGAAGCCGCGCAGAGGAATGCCATCATGCAGGGTTTGTCCCATGCCAGCGATGATGATTTGATTTTAGTTTCCGATGTGGACGAGATATTTTCACCTCAGGTAGTAGCATCGATAAACCTCAAAAAGCTCTGCACTACTATTTATCAGAATTTTTATAATTATCAGTTTAACCTGCAGGTTTTTAATACAGATAACACGCCAAGAAAATGTAAATTACCGAGAGCCACCCAGTATAAAAATCTCGTTAACTTCTTTGGCGGTGAACCTGAATCATTCAGGAATCTTAAACGCACCCGAAGTGTTAAAAACTGGTCCTGGCTAAAGTGGAACTGGTTCAAGATTAACAACCGCATCATTGAAAATGGTGGGTGGCATTTCTCATGGGTGATGACACCCGAGCGCATCTCAGAAAAAATGTCGACCATTTCCCATACTGAATACGATCTCCCTGAGTTTAACAACCCGGAACACATCATGAAGGTCATTAAAAACGCGGAAGATATCTGGGGGCGGGATAGGACGTTAATCAGGCAAGAGCTAACGGTTGAAAACTTCCCTGAGTACATTGTCCAACACAAAGACAAATTCAGCGCGTTCATTATTTAACTTAAGGGTTGCCCTTTCGAACGTCAGAAGGCGTTTGCTCAGCGGTCGCTCGGCCACAAAATTTTAACAAAGATCCCAAAAAAACCCTGGACGCACGCGGTCCTGAGTATGTTATGGTTTAGACAGGATATGGAAAGTTCGAGAAAGTTTCGGATGATGTCGAGTCAGCACCGAAAAATGCTTTAAAAAACATACAGATAAAAAGAGACCGAATACGATTCCTGTATTCGGTCCAGGGAAATGGCTCTTGGGAGAGAGCCGTGCGCTAAAAGTTGGCATTAATGCAGGCTAAGTCGCCTTGCCTTTTAAGAATAGATGACGACGCCAGGTTTTCCAGTCCACAGCTAAAGCGGTCGGAAAAAAAGCGCCAGAGCATCATTAAATGTGAAAAACCGCAGTGCTTTCGCAAGCATCTGCGGTTTTTTTATTGGAAACCCGAACGTTAGCAGAGCTTGTCGGCGCGCTCGATAAACGGTGCCAGACTCATTTTTTGTCCCGGATGCGACGGGTCATCGATCTGAATAATGCTAATCGGCTGTCCGCTGCTCTTTCCGCTGGCTACCTGCTGCTCTGCGATATCATTCAGCGGATATTGCACCAGCGTGCTCGGGTTGATCGCATACAGCGCATGGCCCGGACGGCAGGTCAGCATCACCTCTTCGCGATTGAAAGCCCATTTGTCCTTACCCACTTCAAAACGGCTGACGGTGATAACCTGCGGTGCGGCAAGCGCGCTCCCCGTACAGGCCAGCAAGATGAGAGAAAGTACTGTCTTTTTCATATGATATTTAACCTTATCAGAAGGGTTCCCAGGTGGCGAACAGACTGACCGTTGCCAGCACCAGCGCTCCCAGCACCACTTCTGCCTGCGTCATCCTGATAAAAATCTGTTGTGCTCGCCCGCTCTCCGGACGAAACCGTGGCACCAGAAAATACCGATTTGCCAGCGCAATTACCACCATCAACGCCACCAGCGCACATTTGAACAACAAAAACTGTACGTAACCAGCCTGCCAGGGAATATGGACACCCAGTATCATGAGCGCATTGATCGCTCCGCTGAGCAGCACGCCCGCGACGGCGTAATGGCCCACGCGCGAAAAGCGCATCATGGTATAAATGGCGGCATTCTGCCAGCGTCCTTTGGCCAGACGCATGCAGAACAGCAGAGGCAGTAATCCGCCAAGCCAGGTTGCGGCGCAGATCATGTGAAAAGCATAATTAAGACGCTGCAACGCCCCCATCGGACCGTCGTTCATTGCCGCGTGCCCTACCCCAGCCAGCAGGATAAGCTGGCCCATCGTAAGCAACAGCAGCCGCGAACCTTTCAGCGGTGCGAGCCATGCTGCGCCGACCGTGGTCGCAGCGAGTATGATTTGCCACAGCCAGACGCCGCCAAACTGCGTCCTCATTACGCCGTACCAGACCTGCGGGGCAAACACATCTCCCCAGCCGTTACCCATCAGTCCGCCCTGAAGCATAAACATCAGGAGCGCTGCCGCCAGGCTCATTAAGGCCGCCACTTTCTGCTGCAGTTGAAATCGCCGGGACATCAGGCGGTGGAGAGAGGAAGGCGCAAACCAGACGCTGTAAAGCGCGTTGCCAAAAACAAGCATCAGCGCCCCGAAATGGATAAAGCGCAACCCGATATAACACAGCGCCAGCATGCTATTTCACGCTAAAGTGATAGCTGCCTTTGGTTTTATGGCCGTCTACGGAGACGACATGCCAGTCTACCTGGTACGTCCCTGACGTCAGCGTTTGTTCCAGCGGAACGGTGAGTTGCGCCTTGTTCTTTTCGTCGCGCGTGGCGGTTCCCGTTTTGATGACCTGCTTTTGCGCATCCGTTACCACCACACCGCTAAACCCCGGTTCGATGCCTTCTGAAAAATTCAGCGTAAGTGCCTGCGGAGCGCTCACCACGCTGTCCGCTGCCGGGCTCTGCTGTTTAAGATGTGCATGTGCCAGCGCGGAGGGCGCCATCATTGTCGAGGCCACAAAAACCAGTGCGCATACCGCGCGAGAGGCGGAGAAACCCATCGCAATCATTCCTTTTTGTTATGTCTGTATGCTAAAGAATAACGCTGTATAATAAACGAGTCGAGGATCATCCTGCCTCCGCTTGTCATCGTCGTGCAATCGCGGTAACGTTGCCGCCGCAGAAAAAGGAGAAGGTAATGAAGATCAATCTGGCCGCCCTTCCGCAGGACGAGATGGATAAAGTGAATGTCGATCTCGCTGCCGCTGGCGTCGCGTTCAAAGAGCGTTACAACATGCCTGTCGTGGCTGAAGTCGTTGAACGGGAACAACCCGCCCATCTGCGCGACTGGTTTCGCGAAAGATTAATCGCCCATCGTCTCGCCTCGGTTAACCTCTCCCGTTTACCGTACGAACCTAAAGTTAAATAAGCTTAACGAGTCGTTACACTTCCTTACACGGAATCTGGCAGGATAAGAAAACCCTGATAAATTTAGGTGTATTCTTAAATCCCTGCGACTCAGTGTATAAGGAAGTCACGATGTCACATTGGAACATAGCGGCAGCCCAGTATGGCGGGCTGCATCAGAGTGTGAATGACCATGTTACGCACCACCTGCGCTTCATCGCCGAAGCCGCACGGCAGGGGTGCGATCTGCTGGTCTTCCCTGAACTCTCCTTAACGGGCTCTGGCGCGCCGACGCTACCTCCCCCACCCGATGACGCGCAGCTGGAGCCGCTGCTTAACGCGGCACATTTTTACCAGATTACCGTTATTGCGGGACTCCCCCTGGATCAGGATGGGCAGAGACAGAAAGGTCTTGTGCTGTTTTCGCCCGCCCGCCATCGCATTTTGCGCTATCCGCAAGGGCGCGGAGCCAGCCTGGTGCCGGGGGACAAGCACCTTAGCATCATTGATGCACATCCCGATTCTCCCAATCTCGATCCCAGAGCAACGCTTGTTACCAGCTGCCAGTCGGTGGGGGATAATCGCTGGCGGCAGTCCATCAGTAACCTGCAGCGCTTCGCGCATAAATATGCTATTGCGGTGCTAATGGCGAATGCCTGCGGCGGCAGCGCGCTATGGGATGATAAAGGCCAGCTGATCGTCCGCGCGGATAAGGGCGAGCTTCTGGTGACCGGCACGCTCGGCGGAGAGGGTTGGCAAGGCGATATCATTCCTTTAGGCTAGGCGTTTTAAGCTCAGGAGTTTTCAATGCTGCGCGTCATCGATACCGAAACTTGCGATCTTCAGGGCGGAATAGTGGAAGTGGCCTCTGTCGACGTGGTTGATGGTAAAATCGTCAACCCAATGAGCCATCTGGTGCGTCCCGATCGCCCCATCAGCCCCCAGGCGATGGCTATCCATCGCATTACAGAATCGATGGTGGCGGATAAGCCCTGGATTGAAGAGATCATTCCGCACTACTACGGTAGCCCGTGGTACGTCGCGCATAACGCCAGCTTTGACCGCCGGGTGCTACCTGAAATGCCGGGCGAATGGATTTGCACAATGAAGCTGGCGCGTCGTCTCTGGCCGGGCATCAAATACAGCAATATGGCGCTGTACAAGTCCCGCAAGCTCAGCGTTCGTACCCCTGAGGGGCTTCACCATCACCGCGCCCTGTATGACTGCTATATCACCGCCGCGTTGCTGATTGATATTATGAATATCTCAGGCTGGACACCGGATGATATGGCGACGATCACCGGACGCCCCGCGTTACTGACCACATTTACCTTTGGTAAATATCGCGGGAAGCCGGTGTCCGAGGTAGCGGATAAAGACCCGGGCTATTTGCGCTGGCTGTATAACAACCTCGACAGAATGAGTCCGGAACTGCGCTTAACGCTGAAACATTATCTGGGCGACGCTTAACCCTCCGCACGGCCTGGCAGCGTGTCCTGCGCCAGGCCAATCAGGAAGGCATATTCCAGGGCAACCCCTTCGTACGATTTAAATCGTCCCGATTTCCCGCCGTGTCCGGAGTCCATATCGGTACACAGCAGCAGCAGATTGTCATCGGTTTTCAGCTCCCGCAGCTTTGCCACCCATTTTGCCGGCTCCCAGTACTGCACCTGAGAATCATGCAAACCGGTGGTGACCAGCATGTGCGGGTAGTCTTTCGCCTCCACGTTGTCGTACGGGCTGTACTCTTTCATATAGCGGTAGTACATCTCATCCTGCGGATTTCCCCACTCCTCAAACTCCCCGGTGGTAAGAGGGATAGATTCATCGAGCATGGTCGTGACCACATCGACAAACGGTACCTGCGCGACAATCCCCTTAAAGCGGTCGGGACGCTGGTTGATAACCGCCCCCATCAGCATGCCGCCCGCGCTGCCGCCCATGCCAAAGCAGAGTTGCGGATCGCCATAGCCCTGCTCAATCAGCGCGTCGCAGACGTCGAGATAATCATTGAAGGTGTTTTTCTTTTTCAGGAATTTCCCGTCTTGATACCAGTGTTGGCCCAGCTCACCGCCGCCTCGAATATGGGCTATGGCGAAAACAAAGCCGCGATCGAGCAGGCTTAACCGGCTGCTGCTGAAATCGGCGTCCATGCTTGAGCCATACGACCCGTAGCCGTAAACCAGGATCGGGTTTTTGCCTTTCTGGAAATGGGCTTGGTGATAGACGAGCGAGACGGGGACCTCAACGCCATCCCGGGCGGTGACCCACAGGTGCTCGCTGCGGTAGTTTTCGGACTCAAACCCTTTAACCTCGGTCTGTTTAATCACCTGGCGCTGTCCGGTATCCATGTCCAGCTCAAACAGGGTGTCCGGTGTGGTCATGGATGAGTAGCCGTAGCGCAACCGCGATGATTCGGGTTCGGGATTGAATCCAATCCACGTCACATAGGCCGGGTCGTCGAACGCAATCCCGACCACTTCCCGCGTTTTGCGGTTGATTTGCCGGATACTGGTCAGCCCGCGCTGGCGCTCTTCCACCACCAGCCAGTCGGTAAACAGGGTGAACCCTTCCAGCATCACCTGATCACGCGCGGGGATAAGCACCTCCCACTTGCGCTCATCGCGCACTTTGGTTTTATAGAGACCAAAGTTTTTGCCCTCACGATTGGAGCGCAAATAAAAGCTGTGCTGGAAATGATCCAGGCTGTACTCGTGATCCTTGCGGCGCGGCAGAAAACAGAGCGGCTGGGCGTCAGGCAGTTCGGCATCCAGCAGCAGAACTTCCGACGTCGTCGCGCTGGCAAGGAAGATAATCACATAGTGGCGCGAGGAGGTTTTATGCAGGCTGACATAAAACGTTTCGTCTTTCTCTTCATAAACCAGCTCGTCGTCAGCGGAGTCCGTTCCCACGGTATGCCGCCATACCTGATAAGGCAGTAGCGTCGAGGCGTGCTTTTTGACGTAGTAAACCGTCTCGGAATCATTCGCCCAGACAAAATCCGGGGAGACGTTTTCCAGCATTTCCGGATACCAGTTGCCGGTCTCCAGATTGCGAAACCGCAGGCCGTACTGGCGGCGGGAGAGATAATCCTCCGCCAGTGCCATCACCGCATTGTCAGGCGAAATGGACATGCCACCCAGGGTATAAAACTCGCTGTGTGCAGCGCGCTGGTTGGCATCCAGCAGAATATCCCACTCGTCCCATTCGGCGCTTAACACCGACTGACGCTGATAGATGGGATACTCATTGCCGGGCTCGTAAATATGGCGATAGCGATAGCCGTTTTTGGTCCAGGGCGCGGAGATATCGCGCTGAGGAATACGCTGCACCATTTCATTCAGCAGCTGGTCCTGAAGCGTCTGCTGGCTGGACATGACCTTGCGGCCATAGTCGTTTTCCTCGTGCAGATAGTCGAGCACATCTGGCCGGGAGCGCGAATCGTCCCGTAGCCAGTAATAATTGTCTATACGCGTATCGCCATGCGTGGTGATCGCATAAGGTATACGTCGGGCTTTCGGTGGCATGTCATCATTCTTTTTCGTTTTACACCCTATAAGGTTGGCAAAACCCACGCATGATGCAAGCGAAACAGGGTCGCAACGGCGAGAACTATCCCTGTAACGCCTGTTTTTGTTCCCGGATATCCCGCTCAATGCCTTCGCGCACGTCTTGTGGGATCTTTAACGCATCGCCCAGGGCGTTAAGGTAGCTCCGCTCCATAAAGTGATCGATATCGATGGCGGCACAGCTGAGGAAATAGAGTTCAAGCGCCTCTTCCTCATTTTTCACGCTTTGTGCCAGACGCTGCGGCTCCAGAGGCTGTTCGATGGCCTGCGCCACCAGCGTTCTGCCCTTCTCTTCAACGCCGGCTTCACGCAGCTGCTGCTCGATCGCCAGTCGTTCCTTATCGTCGATATGTCCGTCACTTTTCGCGGCAAAGACCAGCGCCAGGATCAGCCGTTCGGTACGCAGATCCAGCGGCGAGGTGTGCTCGCCGTAATGCGGTTCATCGCTGTGCGCGGTCCTAACCCTGTCCTTGTATTTGTTCCACAGGACGGTACCCGCAATGGCGCCCCCACCGGCCAGCAGTGCGCCTGTCCCGTACTTTGCCAGCAGCTTGCGCGAGGATTTATTCGCGACCAGCAGGCCTGCCAGCCCGCCGAGCGCCCCGGGTACCAGCAGTTTGCTCAGGTCCCGCTCGCCAGACGATGTTTTCTGCCCTAACAGGGATTGCAATTGATTTAGCCAGCCAGACATGATTTCCCTCACTTAACGGTGAACATGATCCACAGCGTAAGCGAGCAGGCGTCAGGAAATGTCTGGACGGGCTAAAGAAGCGCAAATTTCTTCTCCCCTCACCTGGCCGTGTACAAGACAGACGCAAACGTTTTCGTTTATACTGCCCGCAACTTTTTCAGGGGGATTGTTATGATTCGTTTAGGAACCGCGCTGCGACCTGCGGCGACGCGAGTGATGCTGTTGGGATCGGGCGAGCTGGGGAAAGAAGTCGCCATTGAGTGCCAGCGTTTAGGCGTGGAAGTGATTGCCGTGGACCGTTACGCCGACGCCCCAGCCATGCACGTCGCCCATCGTGCTTATGTGATTAACATGCTGGATGGCGATGCCCTTCGCGAGCTGATTACGCGCGAGAAACCTGATTTTGTCGTGCCGGAAATTGAAGCCATTGCCACCGATACGCTGATCGCGCTTGAGCAGGAAGGCCAGCGCGTGGTGCCCTGCGCGAAAGCCGCAAAGCTGACCATGAACCGCGAAGGCATTCGTCGCCTGGCGGCAGAAGAGCTGGGATTGCCCACGTCGAGCTATCGTTTTGCTGGCGATAAGGCGGCATTCCTGCAGGCTGTAGACGAGATTGGTTACCCGTGCATCGTTAAGCCGGTGATGAGCTCCTCCGGTAAAGGACAGAGCTTTATTCGCGACAGCAGCACGCTCGAGAAGGCGTGGGAGTACGCCCAGCAGGGCGGCCGCGCCGGCGCCGGTCGCGTCATCGTCGAAGGCGTCGTGAAGTTTGATTTCGAGATCACCCTGCTGACCGTCAGCGCCGTTGACGGCGTCCATTTCTGCGACCCGATTGGCCACCGCCAGGAAGATGGCGATTATCGCGAATCCTGGCAGCCGCAGCAGATGAGCGCCCTGGCGCTGGAACGTGCTCAGGAGATCGCCCGTAAAACCGTCCTGGCGCTGGGCGGCTATGGCCTGTTCGGCGTCGAGCTGTTTGTGTGCGGTGATGAGGTGATTTTCAGCGAAGTCTCCCCTCGCCCGCATGACACCGGCATGGTGACGCTGATTTCGCAGGATCTCTCCGAATTCGCTCTGCACGTGCGTGCCTTCCTCGGCCTGCCCGTCGGGGGTATCCGTCAGTACGGCCCGGCCGCCTCGGCGGTGATCCTGCCGCAACTAACCAGCCAGAACGTCACGTTTGATAACGTCGACGGGGCGGTGGGTGCCGGGTTGCAGGTACGTTTGTTCGGCAAGCCGGAGATTGATGGAACCCGGCGTCTTGGCGTGGCGTTAGCCACCGGGGATAACGTTGACGACGCCGTGGCGAGAGCCAAAGCGGCCGCAGCAAGCGTTAAGGTAACGGGATAAAAAAACGGGCCGAAAGGCCCGTTTTTCATGCGACGAGAGACTTACTGCTTCGCGCCTTCTACCGCTTCGCGAGCCAGTTTGGTGATGCGATCCCAGTCGCCCACTTCCAGCGCATCCGCCGGAACCAGCCATGAGCCACCGATGCACAGGACGCTTTTCAGTGCCAGGTAGTCACGGTAGTTGGCAGGAGAGATGCCGCCCGTCGGGCAGAAGCGTACCTGAGAGAATGGACCCGCAATCGCCTGCAGCGCTTTGGTGCCGCCGTTCGCTTCAGCCGGGAAGAATTTAAACTCTTTTAGACCGTAGTCCATGCCCAGCATCAGTTCGGAGACGGTGCTGATACCCGGGATCAGTGGAATAGTGCCTTCGGTCGCGGCTTTCAGCAGCGACTCGGTCAGCCCCGGGCTAATGGCAAACTGTGCGCCCGCTTCGGTCACTTCAGCCAGCTGTTTTGCGTTCGTCACGGTACCCGCACCGATGATGGCGTCCGGCACTTCTTTGGCAATCGCGCGAATGGCATCCATCGCGCAGGCGGTGCGCAGGGTCACTTCCAGAACGCGAACGCCACCCGCAACCAGCGCTTTCGCCATCGGTACAGCGTGCTCCAGCTTGTTTACCACGATAACCGGCACGACAGGGCCAGTGGTCAGGATTGATTCTGCACTTGTTTTCCAGTTTTTCATCAGAGTTTTCTCTCGCCAGATCGTTAAAATCAAGTCGTCTTAAAACGTAATACAGGTAGCGCCCTGCTCCGCACCGGAGAGTTTCTCACGCAGCGCGCTGAACATTTCGCGTCCGGTCCCCACGCGCGATGCGCTCAGGTCAGGAATATGGGGCTGACGTGCCGCCAGCTCGGCGTCATCGACCAGCAGGGTTAACTCACCTGTCTGACCGTTCACGCGGATCGTGTCACCGTCACGCACTTTCGCCAGTAAACCGCCGTCGTAAGCTTCAGGCGTCACGTGGATGGCTGAAGGCACTTTACCGGATGCCCCTGAGAGGCGTCCATCGGTTACTAACGCAATTTTGAAACGGCGGTCCAATAATACACCAAGTGGTGGCATAAGTTTATGTAATTCTGGCATCCCGTTAGCTTTAGGCCCCTGGTGACGCACCACCACCACGCAGTCTTTATCAAGCAGGCCGGCGTCAAAGGCAGGTAATACATCGTGCTGGCTTTCAAACACCACCGCCGGCGCTTCGATAATCTGGTTCTCTTCCGGTACGGCAGAGGTTTTCATCACCGCGCGACCGAGGTTACCGCTCAGCACTTTGGTGCCACCGTGAGGAGAGAACGGTTTGTCGATAGTGGCGATAACCTGCGCATCAAGAGACGCGCTCGCCCCATCACGCCAGTCCAGCTCGCCGTTGTTCAGCCACGGCTCCTGGGTGTAGCGCTGCAGGCCAAAGCCAGCCACGGTATTCACGTCTTCATGCAGCAGACCGCCCTTCAGCAGCTCGCGCATCAGCAGCGGTACGCCGCCAGCGGCCTGGAAGTGGTTGATGTCCGCCGGGCCATTCGGGTACAGGCGTGCCATCAGCGGCACCACGGAAGAGATCTCGGAGAAGTCATCCCAGTTAATCAGAATGCCCGCCGCACGCGCCATAGCCACCAGGTGCATGGTGTGGTTGGTTGACCCCCCGGTTGCCAGCAGCGCGACAATCCCGTTGACGATGACTTTTTCATCGACCATTTTACCCATCGGCATCCATTCATTGCCGTTTCCGGTCAGACGCGTGACCTGACGGGCCGCGGCCTCGGTCAGCGCCTTGCGCAGCGGCGCATCCGGCTGGATAAAGGACGAGCCCGGAAGCTGCATCCCCATAAACTCCACCACCATCTGGTTAGTGTTAGCCGTACCGTAGAACGTACAGGTCCCCGGCGCATGATAGGACGCGGCTTCCGCCTCCAGCAGCGCCTGACGGTCTGCTTTCCCTTCCGCGTACAGCTGGCGGATACGCACTTTTTCTTTGTTCGGCAGGCCGCTTGCCATTGGACCGGACGGCACGAAGATAGCAGGCAGATGCCCAAACGACAGCGCCGCCATCACCAGACCCGGGACAATCTTGTCGCACACGCCGAGATAGAGCGCGCCATCAAACATGTTGTGTGACAGACCCACCGCCGCGGACATGGCAATCACTTCGCGGCTCAGCAGGGAGAGCTCCATACCGTCCTGACCCTGCGTTACGCCGTCGCACATGGCGGGTACCCCACCCGCGACCTGGCCCACCGCATTCACGCTGTGCAGCGCTTTACGGATGATATCCGGGTAAACCTCATAGGGCTGGTGCGCGGAGAGCATATCGTTATAGGCGGTAATGATGGCGATATTGTTACGCAACATGCTTTTCAGCGACGCTTTATCGTCAGGCTGGCAGGCGGCGAAGCCGTGCGCCAGGTTACCGCAGGCCAGCTGGGAGCGGTGGACGGTGTTGCTCTTTGCCTGCTCAATTCGGGCGAGGTAGGCCGAACGGGTCTCTTTCGAGCGCTCAATAATGCGCTGTGTTACGCGTAACAATGTCGGATTCATAAAAGCTCCTCTCATTTATCTGTCCGGGCTCGGGAGTTTACAAAGTCGCTGGCAGTTGTTAACAACGCTGAAACGCTTGCTGTCCGGAGCTCAGGGGCAAAATCACTTCCGGCAGTGTAATAAAAAAAGCTCCGCGGGTGAATCCACGCGGAGCTTAAAAGTTGAAAATTGTGCCACTAGCTGTGTTAGATCATGTTACCGGTAAAATAACACTTTCGGGCTAGCGGATTATCTTACTCAAACTCGTTCCAGGAGCGGCCATCGCGGGTGATCATCGCCACCGACGCGACAGGTCCCCAGGTGCCCGCCTGATACGGTTTTGGCGCATCCTGATCGGCAGCCCAGGCTTCGGTGATGGAGTCGACCCATTTCCATGCTTCTTCCACTTCATCGCGGCGCACGAACAGCGCCTGAATACCGCGCATTGTTTCCAGCAGCAGACGCTCGTAAGCATCGGCCAGGTGCGTCTGGTTGAAAGTTTCGGAATAGCTCAGATCCAGCTTGGTGGTCTGCAGGTTGTGTTTATGATCCAGGCCCGGCACTTTGTTCAGGATCTGGATATCCACGCCCTCGTCCGGCTGCAGACGAATGGTCAGTTTGTTCTGCGGCAGTTCCTGCCAGGACTCTTTGAACAGGTTCAGTTCCGGGTTTTTAAAGTAGACAACCACTTCGGAACATTTGGCCGGCAGACGCTTACCGGTGCGCAGGTAGAACGGAACACCCGCCCAACGCCAGTCGTCGATATCCACGCGGATCGCCACGAACGTCTCGGTGTTGCTGGACTTGTTCGCGCCCTCTTCTTCCAGGTAGCCTGGCACTTTTTTGCCTTGCGCAAACCCGGCGGTGTACTGGCCGCGAACGGTCTTCTCGCGCACGTTGGAGCGGTCGATGCGGCGCAGCGACTTCAGCACTTTCACTTTGGCGTCGCGGATGCTGTCAGCCGTCAGGTCAGACGGAGGAGACATGGCAATCATGCACAGAATCTGCAGCAGGTGGTTCTGGATCATGTCGCGCATCTGACCGGCCTGGTCAAAGTAACCCCAGCGGCCTTCAATCCCCACCTCTTCCGCCACGGTGATTTCCACGTGATCGATAGTGCGGTTGTCCCAGTTATTCACAAACAGGGAGTTAGCGAAACGCAGCGCCAGCAGGTTCAGAACCGTCTCTTTACCGAGGTAGTGGTCGATACGGTAGACCTGGCATTCTTCAAAGAACTCGCCCACCTGGTCGTTGATTTCGCGCGAGGTTGCCAGCGACGTACCCAGCGGCTTCTCCATCACGACGCGCGCCGGTTTGGCGTTCAGTTTGGCTTCCCCCAGACCTTTGCAAATGGCGCCGAAGGTGCTTGGCGGCATGGCGAAATAGTTAATGGTGACACGGTTTTTCTGATCCAGCATCGCGCCCAGGCGGGCGAATGCGCTGACGTCATTCACGTCCAGGTTGCAGAAATCGAGGCGTCCACTCAGGGTATCCCACAAACTTTCATCAATTTTTTCTTTCATGAAAGTTTCGAGCGCCTCGCGGACGACTTTGGTATAAGCGTCCTTGTCCCAGTCGGCGCGCCCTACACCCAGGATACGGCTATCCGGATGAATTTGGCCCGCTTTCTCCAGTTGATACAGGGAAGGCAGCAATTTTCGGCGTGCAAGATCGCCTTTCGCGCCGAAAATGACCAGGTCACATGCCTGGGCTGTTTGCGTTACCGCCATGTCATTCTCCTCAGTTGGATCACCTGGTGCTTCTGCCAGGTATCGTTGTAATTTTATTACAATGCACTGTACTGCTTTTACGTCAT
Source organism: Enterobacter sp. N18-03635 (assembly GCF_004006055.1). Classification (NCBI taxonomy): domain Bacteria; kingdom Pseudomonadati; phylum Pseudomonadota; class Gammaproteobacteria; order Enterobacterales; family Enterobacteriaceae; genus Enterobacter; species Enterobacter sp. N18-03635. Next base: position 2,773,973 of record NZ_CP034769.1, read on the forward strand.
TCCCGAAACCATTAGCGCTTATCGTCGCGTGCGATACCGCGATTTTTCACCCTTCGGATGATTTCGACGGTTTAATGACGCAACAACCGTCGTTTCTTTGCGCAACAGGGTCATAGCAAAACCCGACACCGATCAAGTAATGAAAAAAAACAACAACATTATCTTGTCGATTGTTACCCTTAATGGAAGCCACAAGGGTAATATCGGCTAAATCGAATCTCGATTTCATCAATTTATGAAATCGTTTACACCCATGAGCGTCCTGTTAACATGAACATGCTGGAAAAAATCCAGTTTCAACTGGAACACCTTAGCAAATCCGAGCGTAAAGTGGCCGAGGTCATTATGGCCTCCCCCGCTCAGGCGATTCATTCAAGCATCGCCGCTCTGGCACAGGAAGCGGGTGTTAGCGAACCCACGGTCAATCGCTTTTGCCGCAGTCTGGAAACGCGCGGCTTTCCTGATTTTAAACTGCATCTGGCACAAAGTCTGGCTAACGGCACCCCTTATGTTAATCGTAATGTGGATGAAGACGACAGCGTTGATGCCTATACCACGAAAATTTTTGAGTCGGCCATGGCTTCGCTTGACCACGTCCGTCAGTCTCTGGACATGAGCTCCGTGAATCGCGCGGTGGATTTACTCACCCAGGCCAAGCGAATTGCGTTCTTTGGGCTCGGGTCGTCGGCGGCCGTCGCGCATGACGCCATGAATAAATTTTTCCGCTTTAACGTTCCGGTTATTTATTCCGATGACATTGTGCTGCAACGCATGAGCTGTATGAATTGCAGTGAAGATGACGTCGTGGTACTGATTTCGCATACCGGCCGCACCAAAAGTCAGGTAGAGCTGGCGCAGCTGGCCCGTGAAAACGATGCCATGGTGATTGCCCTCACTACAGCCGGCACGCCGCTGGCGCGTGAGGCAACGCTGGCAATAACCCTCGACGTGCCGGAAGACACAGACATTTATATGCCGATGGTCTCCCGACTGGCCCAGCTCACCGTGATTGACGTGCTTGCGACCGGTTTTACCCTACGTCGCGGGGCAAAATTCCGGGATAACTTGAAGCGGGTCAAGGAAGCGCTGAAGGAATCGCGTTTTGATAAAGAATTGCTTATAAAGAGCGATGTTCCCTGATAGTTGATAACGAATACGTCACGAATAATGACGATGTAACGATTTACGGCATTCGGTCCCCTCGCCGCTGCCTTGCAGCAGATGAAGGCCGATTCAATGTTCACGCAACACCAAAGTTGTTTCAGTCAACGGAGTATTACATGTCCAGAAGGCTTCGCAGAACCAAGATCGTAACCACCTTAGGCCCGGCCACCGATCGCGATAATAATCTCGAAAAAATTATCGCCGCCGGTGCCAACGTGGTGCGTATGAACTTCTCTCACGGTACGCCAGAAGACCATAAATTACGTGCCGATAAAGTGCGTGAAATTGCAGCAAAACTGGGCCGCCACGTTGCTATCCTCGGCGATTTGCAGGGTCCAAAAATCCGTGTATCGACCTTTAAAGAGGGTAAAGTTTTCCTCAATATCGGCGACAAATTCCTGCTTGATGCCAACCTGGGCAAAGGCGAAGGCGATAAAGAGAAAGTTGGTATCGACTATAAAGGCCTGCCGGCTGACGTGGTGCCTGGCGATATACTGCTGCTCGACGACGGTCGCGTACAGCTGAAGGTGCTGGAAGTTCAGGGCATGAAAGTGTTCACCGAAGTCACCGTTGGCGGCCCGCTCTCCAACAATAAAGGCATCAACAAACTGGGTGGCGGCCTCTCAGCAGAAGCGCTTACCGATAAAGACAAAGCGGACATCGTAACTGCCGCGCTGATCGGCGTTGACTACCTGGCCGTCTCCTTCCCGCGCTGCGGCGAAGATCTGAACTATGCGCGTCGCCTGGCACGTGATGCAGGCTGCGATGCTAAAATCGTCGCTAAAGTTGAACGCGCGGAGGCCGTTTGCGATCAGGATGCCATGGACGATGTGATCCTCGCCTCTGACGTTGTCATGGTTGCGCGTGGTGACCTGGGCGTGGAAATCGGCGACCCTGAGCTGGTCGGTATCCAGAAAGCGCTGATTCGTCGCGCACGTCAGCTGAACCGCGCGGTGATCACCGCCACTCAGATGATGGAATCGATGATCACCAACCCAATGCCAACCCGTGCGGAAGTCATGGACGTGGCCAACGCCGTGCTGGACGGTACGGATGCGGTGATGCTCTCTGCGGAAACCGCTGCGGGCCAGTATCCGGCAGAAACCGTGGCCGCCATGGCGCGCGTCTGCCTGGGCGCTGAAAAGATCCCAAGCATCAACGTCTCTAAACATCGTCTGGACGTGCAGTTCGACAACGTGGAAGAAGCGATTGCGATGTCTGCGATGTACGCGGCAAACCACCTGAAGGGCGTTACCGCGATCATCACCATGACCGAATCTGGCCGCACAGCGCTAATGACCTCTCGTATCAGCTCTGGCCTGCCAATTTTCGCCATGTCCCGTCACGAACGTACCCTGAACCTGACGGCGCTGTACCGCGGCGTGACGCCGGTTCACTTCGACAGCACCAATGACGGCGTAGCTGCAGCGCACGATGCCGTAAACCTGCTGCGCGACAAAGGCTATCTGGTGTCCGGTGATATCGTCATCGTGACCCAGGGCGATGTGATGAGCACCATCGGCTCAACCAACACCACGCGCGTTATGACCGTCGAGTAATAACGTTTGTGTTAAAAAGCCCTCTCCGTCTGGAGAGGGCTTTTTTTATTTCCTCGGATAAAGCTCTTTGCGTTTGTAGGGCTCTGTTTCACCCGGTTTACGCGTTTTAAGCAGCTTCAAAATCCACGTGTACTGTTCGGCATGCGGCCCCACCAGGATCTCCACCTCTTCGTTCATTCGACGCGCGATGGTGTGGTCGTCCGCGGTGAGCAGATCGTCCATCGGCGGACGGACCTCAATACTCAGGCGATGCGTTTTGCCGTCATAGACCGGGAATAGCGGGATCACGCGGGCACGACAGACTTTCATCAGTCGACCAATCGCGGGAAGCGTCGCTTTATAGGTCGCAAAGAAATCGACAAACTCGCTGTGCTCTGGGCCGTGGTCCTGATCCGGGAGATAGTAGCCCCAGTACCCCTGACGTACCGACTGAATGAAGGGCTTAATGCCATCGTTACGCGCATGCAAACGTCCGCCAAAACGACGACGCACCGTGTTCCAGACAAAATCGTAGATTTTATTTCCCTGGTTATGGAACATTGCCGCCATTTTCTGGCCCTGAGACGCCATGAGCATCGCCGGAATATCAACGCCCCAGCCGTGGGGGACAAGGAAAATCACTTTCTCGTCATTGCGGCGCATCTCCTCGATGATGTCCAGCCCTTTCCAGTCAACGCGATCGACGATTTTATCCGGCCCTTTCAGCGCCAGTTCCGCCATCATCGCCATTGCCTGCGGGGCAGTGGTATACATCTCATCAATAATTACCTCACGTTCGGCGTCGCTTTTCTCAGGAAAACAGTAGTAGAGGTTAATCTGCGCGCGGCGGCGAGCGCTCTTGCCTAAACGCCCGGCCAGACGGCCAATTTTCCCCAGAACCGGGTCTCGGACGGAAGCCGGCAGCAACGCCATCCCCGCAAAGGCGTAAACACCAAGCCAGGCGCCCCAGTTGCGCGGATGGCGGAAGGATTTTTCAAACTCAGGAATGTATTCAATATTGTTTTTTTTGGTTTCCATGCTGGATCCAGGGTCTGATGACGCAAAATTTTATTCAGATAGTGTAGCGAGGCAGTCGTCCCCGCACAAAAGAAAAAGCCGGCGTCAGTGTGCGCCGGCTTTTTTAACAAAAACAGAGGGCTTAGTTCAAGCTCAGCTGCGGTATCACCTCTTTCACCTGCGCCAGATAATCAGTACGATCTTTACCTGTCAGGCCTTCGGTGCGCGGCAGTTTCGCCGTCAGCGGGTTCACTGCCTGTTGGTTGATCCACACTTCATAGTGCAGATGCGGGCCGGTAGAGCGTCCGGTATTGCCGGAAATCGCGATACGGTCACCACGCTTCACCTTCTGGCCCGGTTTGACCAGCAGCTTGCGCAGGTGCATGTAGCGGGTCGTATAAGTACGACCATGACGTACCGCGACATAATATCCGGCGGCACCGCTACGCTTGGCCACCACCACTTCGCCATCCCCTACCGCCAGTACCGGCGTACCCTGCGGCATGGCAAAGTCAACGCCACGGTGCGGCGCGACGCGCCCGGTTACCGGGTTCAGACGACGCGGGTTAAAGTTAGAGGAGACGCGGAACTGTTTTGCCGTCGGGAAGCGCAGGAAGCCTTTCGCAAGGCCCGTACCGCTGCGATCGTAGAACTTACCGTCTTCGGCACGAATCGCGTAATAATCTTTACCCTCAGAGCGCAGTCGGACGCCCAGCAGCTGGCTTTGCTCGCGCTTGCCGTCCAGCATCTCGCGTGACATCAGGACGGAGAACTCATCGCCCTTCTTCAGCTTGCGGAAATCCATCTGCCACTGCATGGCTTTGATCACCGAACTGATTTCAGCGCTGGTCAACCCTGCATCGCGCGCGCTGGAGACAAAGCTCGCGCCCACGGTGCCTTTCAGAACGCTGTTAACCCAGTCGCCCTTTTGCATTTCGCTGGTCATCTTGAAACCGTTTGCAGTGCGATCGTAGGTGCGGGTTTCGCGGCGGGACATTTCCCAGGTCAGACGCTGGAGATCGCCATCCGCCGTTAATGTCCAGGAGAGCTGCTGTCCGATTTTCAGATTACGAAGATCTTTATCCGCAGCCGCCAGCTGGCTGATATTGCCCATGTCGATGCCGTACTGGTTCAGCACGCTGCTCAGCGTGTCACCGGTAGACACTACATATTCGTGGATACCCGCTTCGTTCTCGGTTTTATCGTCCAGTTCATCCTGCGGGATAGCTTCATCTTCCTGTGCCGCCTGGTCGATAGGCTCACTGGCTTCAGGCAGCAAAGAACGGATTTCGCTCTTTTCAAGCTCAATGGTTTTGATAATAGGGGCAGAACTCGGGTGGTACACATAGGGCCGCCAGACGGCGACCGCTAAGGTGAGTACTGTAAGCGACCCCAGCATAACGCGGTGGGGTCGAGGCAGATTGTTAAATGCCAGGGCGACAGAGCGGGCTATCTGTTGCACGTATTCACTTCCTCGTTATTCTCCTTTCAGGCAGCTCGCATACTGGTTCGCCAGTTGGCTGAGGAACTGCGAATAGCTCGCTTTGCTCAACTGGATATTCGTACCTAGCGGGTCAAGGGTTCCCATGCGCACGGATGTTCCCCTGGCCACGGCTTCTACGACCGCTGGCCTGAACTGTGGCTCAGCAAAAACGCATGTCGCTTTCTGCTCAACCAGCTGTGTTCTGATTTCATGTAAACGCTGCGCACCAGGCTGAATTTCAGGGTTGACGGTGAAGTGGCCCAGCGGGGTCAAACCGTAGTGTTTTTCGTAATAGCCGTAGGCGTCATGAAAAACGAAATACCCTTTTCCTTTCAACGGTGCGAGCTCATTACCCACCTGCTTATCGGTTGCGGCTAATTGTGCCTCAAAATCCTTCAGGTTGGCGTCTAGTTTGGCTCGACTTTGCGGCATAAGTTCCACTAATTTGTCATGGATTGCAACCGCTGAAAGCCGCGCTATCTCTGGGGATAACCAAAGATGCATGTTGTACTCGCCGTGATGGTGATCTCCATCACCTTTTTCACCGTCTGCAGCATGGTGGTCATGTTCGTCGCCGTCGTCATCCGCCCCTTTCATGAGCAACGGTTTCACGCCGGGGAGGTCGGCAATCGCGACCTGTTTTTCACCCGCCACCTGTTTTGCTGACTTCTGCATGAACGCTTCCATTTCAGGACCAATCCAGACGACTAAGTCCGCGTTTTGCAAGCGTTTTACATCTGACGGGCGCAGGGAATAGTCATGCTCAGATGCACCATCAGGGAGCAGAACCTGGGTCTCCGTTACGCCGTCTGCAATGGCTGACGCGATGAATCCAAGTGGCTTAAGCGAAGCGACAACCGCAGCGTTAACATCTTGTGCGGTTGTCCCCCAAAGGGCAGCAGATAATGCTGCGAAAAGAAGCGTATTTTTATGTAACATAATGCGACTAATCATCGTAGTGAATGCGTGGAATGTGATATTATAACATTCGTTGACTTCTTCAAGCTTAAAATGACATGACGACATTGGTTTCTCTTGAAAATATTTCGGTCTCATTTGGCCAGCGCCGCGTCCTCTCTGACGTGTCGCTCGATCTGAAGCCCGGCAAAATTCTGACGCTTCTCGGCCCCAATGGCGCAGGTAAATCCACCCTGGTACGCGTGGTGCTGGGTTTAGTCGCACCCGATGAAGGCGTGATTAAGCGTGAGGAAAAATTGCGTATTGGCTATGTGCCGCAAAAACTTCATCTCGACGCCACGCTGCCGCTGACGGTCAGCCGTTTCCTGCGTCTGCGCCCCGGCACGCGTAAAGCCGATATTCTCCCGGCACTGAAACGCGTGCAGGCGGGCCATCTTGTCGATGCGCCGCTGCAAAAACTGTCCGGCGGTGAAACTCAGCGTGTTTTACTTGCCCGCGCGCTGCTGAGCAGCCCGCAGCTTCTGGTACTGGATGAGCCGACTCAGGGTGTGGATGTGAATGGTCAGGTTGCGCTTTATGATTTGATCGACCAGCTACGTCGAGAGCTTGATTGCGCAGTGCTGATGGTGTCACACGATCTCCATCTGGTAATGGCAAAAACCGACGAAGTGCTGTGCCTCAACCATCATATCTGCTGCTCAGGTACGCCTGAAGTCGTCTCCATGCATCCGGAATTCATCTCTATGTTTGGCCCTCGCGGCGCCGAGCAGCTTGGCATTTATCGCCATCATCATAATCATCGCCATGATTTGCAGGGACGAATCGTACTGCGTCGGGGAAATGGACACTCATGATTGAACTGTTACTGCCCGGCTGGCTGGCCGGGATTATGCTTGCCTGCGCCGCGGGCCCGCTCGGCTCGTTTGTGGTATGGCGCAGAATGTCTTACTTCGGTGATACCCTGGCGCATGCGTCCCTGCTGGGCGTGGCTTTTGGCCTGCTGCTGAACGTCAACCCGTTCTACGCGGTGATTGTGGTCACGCTGCTGCTGGCGGCCGGTCTGGTCTGGCTGGAGAAGCGCCCTCACCTCGCCATCGATACCCTGCTTGGCATCATGGCGCACAGTGCCCTGTCGCTGGGCCTGGTGGTGGTCAGCCTGATGTCGAACATCCGCGTGGATCTGATGGCCTACCTCTTCGGTGACCTGCTGGCCGTGACGCCGGAGGATCTCATCGCTATAGCCATTGGCGTGCTGGTGGTGCTCGCTATTCTGCTCTGGCAGTGGCGGCATTTACTGGCCATGACCGTCAGCCCGGATCTGGCGTTTGTCGACGGCGTGAAGCTGCAGCGCGTTAAGCTGCTGCTGATGCTGGTGACGGCGTTAACCATTGGCGTAGCGATGAAGTTTGTCGGCGCGCTGATTATTACGTCCCTGCTGATCATCCCTGCCGCTACGGCGCGTCGTTTTGCCCGTACGCCTGAGCAGATGGCCGGCGTAGCCGTGATCGTCGGGATGATTGCGGTAACGGGTGGACTCACCTTCTCGGCGTTCTATGACACGCCTGCTGGGCCGTCCGTGGTGCTGAGTGCTGCGGTGTTATTTATTTTCAGTATGATGAAAAAGACCGCAAATTAATATGGAGGGCACTGATGCCCTCACCCTGCCCCTCTCCCACCGGGAGAGGGAATTAAGGATTACGGCATCGCCGGTGGCGTAATGCCGAAATGATTCCACGCCCGCACCGTTGCCATACGTCCACGCGGGGTGCGCTGCAGGAAACCCTGCTGAATCAGATACGGCTCCAGCACATCTTCAATCGTCTCACGCTCTTCCCCGATTGCCGCCGCCAGATTATCCAGCCCGACCGGGCCACCGAAGAACTTGTCCAGCACCGCCAGCAGCAGCTTGCGGTCCATGTAGTCAAAACCTTCGGCATCGACGTTCAGCATGTCCAGCGCCTGGGCGGCAATCTCGGCGGAAATCGAACCGTTGTGCTTCACCTCAGCAAAGTCACGCACGCGGCGCAGCAGGCGGTTGGCGATACGCGGCGTACCGCGGGAACGCTTCGCCACTTCAAACGCGCCCTCTTCGCTCATTTCCAGCCCCATATAGCGGGCGCTGCGGCCAACGATGTGCTGGAGATCGGCCACCTGATAAAATTCCAGACGCTGCACGATCCCGAAACGGTCGCGCAGTGGGGAGGTCAACGACCCGGCTCGCGTCGTTGCGCCAATCAGGGTAAACGGCGGCAGATCGATTTTGATGGAGCGCGCGGCCGGACCTTCGCCGATCATGATATCCAGCTGGTAATCTTCCATCGCCGGATAGAGCACCTCTTCTACCACCGGTGAGAGACGGTGGATCTCATCGATAAACAGCACGTCATGCGGTTCGAGGTTGGTCAGCATCGCAGCGAGATCGCCCGCCTTCTCCAGCACCGGGCCGGAGGTGGTGCGCAGGTTAACGCCCATCTCATTGGCGACGATATTCGCCAGCGTGGTTTTGCCTAAACCGGGAGGGCCAAAAATCAGCAGGTGATCGAGCGCATCGCCGCGCAGCTTTGCCGCCTGGATGAAAATCTCCATCTGGGAACGAACCTGCGGCTGGCCAATGTACTCATCAAGCAGTTTTGGGCGAATCGCGCGATCCACCACATCCTCTGCCTGAACAGTGCCTGCCGAAACCAGGCGGTCTGCTTCAATCATCCTTTACCTCACAATGCAGCGCGCAGCGCTTCACGAATCAGGGTTTCACTGCTGGCGTCCGGTTTGGCAATTTTGCTCACCATACGGCTGGCCTCCTGAGGTTTATAGCCCAGCGCCACCAGCGCGGCAACCGCTTCCTGCTCGGCATCATCATCCGTCGCAGGCGCACCTGGAGAGGTCAGTACCAGATCGGCCGCCGGCGTGAAGAGATCGCCATGCAGGCCTTTAAAGCGGTCTTTCATCTCGACAATCAGACGCTCTGCCGTTTTCTTACCGATGCCCGGAAGCTTAATCAGCGCCGCAGGATCTTCGCGCTCAACAGCATTCACAAACTGTGGTGCAGACATGCCGGATAAGATCGCCAGCGCCAGCTTCGGCCCGACGCCGTTGGTTTTAATCAGCTCGCGGAACAGCGTGCGTTCCTGCTTGTTGTTGAAGCCGTACAGCAGCTGGGCATCTTCACGCACCACAAACTGAGTAAAGACAATCGCCTCTTTGCCCGCGTCCGGCAGCTCGTAGAAGCAGGTCATCGGCATATGGACTTCATAGCCCACGCCACCCACTTCCAGCAGCACTAACGGGGGTTGTTTTTCAATGATGATGCCTCTGAGTCTGCCTATCACGTGACGCTCCTGCGTTCTGAAGAAATTAACTGCCGACATAATAAAAAAAGGCTGGATAAACATCCAGCCTGATTTGTCATTATCGTAACCTGCCTCGCGCCAGATTGAGCCGTGACTCGCTCATTTGCATCGCGTTCTGGCTCACGTGACAGTGGGTAATCGCAATCGCCAGCGCATCCGCGGCATCGGCCTGCGGGTTAGCAGGCAGCTTCAGCAGGGTACGCACCATGTGCTGCACCTGACTTTTCTCCGCGCTACCAATACCCACCACCGTCTGCTTAACCTGACGCGCCGCGTATTCAAATACCGGCAAATCCTGGTTCACGGCAGCGACAATGGCAACGCCACGCGCCTGGCCGAGCTTCAGCGCCGAATCGGCGTTTTTCGCCATGAAGACCTGCTCGATGGCGAAATAGTCCGGCTGAAACTGGGTGATGATCTCCGATACGCCCGCATAAATGAGCTTCAGGCGCGACGGCAGATCGTCAACTTTGGTGCGGATACAGCCACTGCCCAGGTAGGTTAACTGGCGTCCCACCTGACGGATAACGCCATAACCGGTGACGCGTGAGCCTGGGTCAATCCCGAGAATAATCGACATCACGCGTCTCCTGTAACGGATTTACGCGCTCTCATCAGAGAGTCGCTGCAACCTCATCAGAGATTTCACCGTTGTGGTACACTTCCTGCACGTCGTCACAGTCTTCGAGCATGTCGATCAGACGCAGCAGTTTTGGTGCGGTTTCCGCATCCATGTCCGCTTTGGTGGACGGGATCATGGAGACTTCAGCGTTGTCCGCTTTCAGGCCTGCCGCTTCCAGCGCGTCGCGCACGGCACCCATCTCTTCCCACGCTGTGTAAACGTCGATAGCACCGTCGTCGAAGGTCACTACGTCTTCCGCACCGGCTTCCAGCGCCGCTTCCATGATCGCATCTTCGTCGCCTTTCTCGAAAGAGATGACGCCTTTTTTGCTGAACAGGTACGCAACGGAACCGTCAGTGCCCAGGTTGCCACCGGTTTTGGTGAACGCGTGGCGCACTTCCGCAACGGTACGGTTACGGTTGTCGGACAGGCACTCAACCATCACCGCCGTACCGCCAGGACCGTAACCTTCATAAATGATGGTTTCCATGTTCGCGTCTTCGTCACCGCCCACGCCACGTGCGATTGCACGGTTCAGGGTGTCACGCGTCATGTTGTTAGACAGCGCTTTATCTACCGCCGCGCGCAGACGCGGGTTAGACGCCGGGTCGCCGCCGCCCAGACGCGCTGCCGTCACCAGCTCGCGAATGATTTTGGTAAAGATCTTACCGCGCTTGGCATCCTGTGCCGCTTTGCGGTGTTTGGTGTTGGCCCACTTACTATGACCTGCCATAAAAATATCCTCAAAGAGCGCGCCTTTTCAGGCAGCGTTAATTACAAATTCTTCAATCGCCTGCCGGTTGCTCCACGACTTGGTCAGCGCGGCGGCATCCGCCGCATTCACCCAGCGGTAGGTCAGGTGTTCGGTAAACACGATCTCCCGTTCATGGGGGAGCGCGAGACAGAACCACGATTCCGTATTGCGCTCGGTACCCGGCGCGTAGCGATGACGTAAATGGCTAAAAATTTCGAACTCCACCGTGCGCTGACAGTCCTTCAGGGTCAGTTGCTCGCGGGCAACGTCAATGGCGACCTCTTCCTTTACTTCACGCGCGGCGGCCTGCGGCGCGGTCTCCCCCTCTTCCAGACTGCCGGTAACCGACTGCCAGAATTCAGGGTCATCGCGCCGCTGCAACATCAGCACCCGCTTCGTGTCTTCTGCATAAATGACCACCAGGACCGAAACGGGGAGCTTATATGTCATATCAGTTTTTCTCTTCCTTCTTCACCACCTCAATGCCCAGCTCAGCCAGTGCGGCCGGGTTGGCAAAGCTTGGCGCTTCGGTCATCAGACACGCTGCGGCAGTGGTTTTCGGGAAGGCGATAACATCACGGATGTTATCGGTGCCGGTCAGCAGCATGGTCAGACGGTCAAGACCAAAGGCCAGACCCGCGTGCGGAGGCGTACCGTATTTCAGCGCGTCCAGCAGGAAGCCGAATTTCTCGCGCTGCTCCTGCTCGTTGATGCCCAGGATGCCGAACACGGTCTGCTGCATTTCACCGCTGTGAATACGCACGGAACCGCCGCCCACTTCGTAGCCGTTAATGACCATATCGTAGGCGTTGGCGACGGCCTCTTCCGGTGCCGCTTTCAGCTCTGCCGCCGTCATCTCTTTTGGCGAGGTGAATGGGTGGTGCATCGCGGTCAGGCCGCCTTCACCGTCGTCTTCAAACATTGGGAAGTCGATAACCCACAGCGGCGCCCATTTGCTCTCGTCGGTCAGGTTCAGGTCTTTGCCGAGCTTCAGACGCAGCGCGCCCATCGCATCCGCAACAACTTTCTTGTTATCTGCGCCGAAGAAGATCATGTCGCCGTCCTGCGCGCCGGTGCGCTCAAGGATCGCTTCCACGATGTCAGCGTTCAGGAATTTCGCGACCGGGCTGGTGATACCTTCCAGACCTTTCGCACGCTCGGTCACTTTAATATAGGCCAGACCTTTAGCGCCGTAGATCTTGATGAAGTTGCCGTAATCGTCGATCTGCTTACGGCTCAGTGCTGCACCACCCGGTACGCGCAGGGCCGCCACACGGCCTTTCGGATCGTTAGCCGGGCCGGAGAAGACGGCAAACTCAACGGCTTTCACCAGGTCTGCAACGTCCACCAGCTCCATCGGGTTACGCAGGTCTGGTTTGTCAGAGCCATAACGACGCTCGGCTTCCGCGAAGGTCATGATTGGGAAATCGCCCAGCTCAACGCCTTTAACGTCGTTCCACAGGCTACGCACCAGGGCTTCCATCACTTCACGCACCTGCTCAGCGGTCATGAAGGAGGTTTCCACATCGATCTGGGTAAATTCAGGCTGGCGGTCAGCACGTAGGTCTTCGTCGCGGAAGCATTTCACGATCTGATAGTAGCGATCGAAGCCGGACATCATCAGCAGCTGTTTGAACAGCTGTGGAGACTGCGGCAGCGCGTAGAATTTGCCTTTATGGACGCGGGATGGCACCAGGTAATCGCGCGCGCCTTCCGGCGTGGCTTTGGTCAGCATCGGGGTTTCGATATCGAGGAAACCGTGGTCATCCATAAAGCGACGCACCAGGCTGGTGATTTTCGCACGGGTTTTCAGGCGCTGAGCCATCTCCGGACGACGCAGATCCAGGTAGCGGTATTTCAGACGCGCTTCTTCAGTGTTGACGTGGTTGGAGTCCAGCGGCAGCGCTTCAGCACGGTTAATGATCGTCAGATCGGACGCCAGCACTTCAATGGCACCCGTCGCCATGTCGGCGTTAACGTTTTTCTCGTCACGCGCACGCACGGTGCCGGTGACCTGAATGCAGAACTCATTACGCAGCTCAGAGGCCAGCTTCAACGCATCAGCGCGATCCGGATCGAAGAACACCTGAACGATACCTTCGCGGTCGCGCATATCGATGAAGATAAGGCTACCAAGATCACGACGACGATTGACCCAACCACACAGGGTTACCTGCTGTCCGACGTGGGACTGACGCAGCTGCCCGCAATATTCTGTACGCATGAGATATCCCTTAATTAGCCGCAGGCTAAATGTCGCCTGGTATGCAGGCTACTATGTCGCAGCTTTCTGTATGTCACAACTGGATGAAAAAAGGCGGCTATTATACTGGAAATTCCGCCGGACGATAAGAGCGAACCACGGCCTGGCGGTCGTTTGCTGCACTCTTATTGCGCATTCTCACAAAAATTAACAAAATTATGCGCCCAGGAACAGGCCATCACGTCGTATGGTGTCCGGAAGTGATTCATTTAACGGGAGTAACGATGTTAACACTTGATGCCAGTAAAACCGCGCTTGTAGTCATTGATTTACAGGAAGGCATTTTGCCCTTCGCCGGCGGTCCGCATACCGCGGACGATGTAGTCAGCCGCGCCGCCCGCCTGGCGGAAAAATGCCGAGCCAGCGGAGCGCCTGTTGTCATGGTTCGCGTCGGCTGGTCTGCTGATTACGCCGAAGCGTTAAAACAGCCCGTTGATGCCCAGGCTCCTGCACGCGCCCTGCCGGAAAACTGGTGGACGTATCCGGCCTCACTGGGTAAACGCGACAGCGATATTGAAGTGACCAAACGTCAGTGGGGCGCATTCTACGGCACCGATCTTGAGCTGCAGCTCCGCCGTCGCGGCATCGACACCCTCATCCTGTGCGGTATTTCCACTAATATCGGCGTGGAGTCTACCGCCCGCAACGCGTGGGAGCTGGGCTTTAACCTGGTGATCGCTGAAGATGCCTGCAGCGCGGCCTCCGCGGAACAGCATCAGGGCAGCATGACCCACATCTTCCCGCGCATCGGCCGCGTGCGCAGCACGGATGAGATTGTCAGCGCGCTATGATGTATGTCGGTTTACCCCAGTGGTCGCACCCGAAATGGGTGCGCCTTGGCATCACCAGCCTTGAGGAATATGCCCGGCACTTCAACTGTGTCGAGGGTAACACCACCCTGTATGCGCTTCCGAAAGCCGAGATTGTTGCACGCTGGCGGGAACAAACGACCGATGACTTCCGATTCTGCTTTAAGTTTCCGGCGACCATTTCTCACCAGGCCGCGCTGCGAAACTGTGGTGAGTTGACTGACGAATTCTTTGCCCGGATGGCGCCTCTGGCAAACCGCATCGGCCAGTACTGGCTGCAGCTTCCGGCCGTCTTTGGCCCGCGCGACCTGCCCGCGCTGTGGACGTTTCTGGACGCCCTGCCCCGGGAGTTTACCTACGGCGTTGAAGTCAGGCATCCTGAGTTTTTTGCTAAGGGCGAAGCGGAAAAAGCGCTCAATCGCGGCCTGCTTGAGCGTTCCGTTAACCGGGTGATCCTCGACAGCCGTCCGGTGCACAGCGCTATCCCGCATAGCGAAGCCATCGTTGAAGCTCAGCGTAAAAAACCGAAAGTGCCGGTCCACGCCATCGTGACCGCACAGAACCCAATGGTCAGGTTTATCGGCAGCGATAACATGCAGCAAAACCAGGCGCTGTTCACCGTCTGGCTGGAAAAACTGGCAGCGTGGGAACACACCACCACGCCGTATCTCTTTTTGCACACGCCGGATATTGCCCAGGCCCCCGAACTGGTCGATGCTCTATGGCAGGCCTTGCAGGCTGCGGTGCCGTCCGTGGGAAGCGCCCCTTCCATCCCACAACAATCTTCTCTTTTCTGATATCACCCCCTATCATAGTGAAGTGCCATCTGCCAAAAACAGGGAGTTTGTATGGTCAGCGCGCTGTATGCGGTGTTAGGTGCATTACTGCTGATTAAGTTTTCATTTGATGTTGTGCGCCTCAGAACGCTCTACCGCGTCTCCTACGGTGACGGCGGGTTTTCAGAGCTACAAAGCGCTATCCGCATTCATGGCAACGCGGTCGAATACATCCCTGCAGCCTTAATCCTGCTGCTGTTTATGGAGATGAATGGCGCAGAAACCTGGATGGTGCACATCTGTGGCCTGCTGCTTATCGCTGGCCGCCTGATGCATTATTACGGCTTTCACCATCGCTTAATCCGCTGGCGTCGTTCCGGCATGAGTGCAACCTGGTGTTCACTTTTGCTGATGGTGCTGGCTAACCTGTGGTATATGCCGTGGGAGTTGGTTTTCTCCCTCCATTAGCGCACAATACGCCACTTTATTTTTCCCGGATTTTTACGTTATGTCAGATCGCGACACGCTTTTTTCCGCGCCTATCGCCAGCCTGGGCGACTGGACCTTCGATGAACGGGTAGCCGAAGTCTTCCCGGATATGATCCAGCGCTCTGTTCCCGGTTATTCCAATATTATCTCTATGATCGGCATGCTGGCTGAGCGCTTCGTTCAACCCGGCACGCAGGTCTATGACCTGGGCTGCTCGCTCGGCGCGGCAACGCTGTCGGTTCGTCGTAACGTTCACCACGAAGGCTGCCGCATTATTGCCGTCGATAACTCCCCGGCCATGGTTGAGCGCTGCCGTCGCCATATTGACGCGTACAAAGCTCCTGTTCCGGTAGACGTGGTGGAAGGTGATATCCGCGAGATTGAGATCAATAACGCGTCGATGGTGGTGCTGAATTTCACGCTTCAGTTCCTGGTACCGGAAGACCGCCAGCTGCTGCTGGACAAAATTTATCAGGGGCTGAATCCTGGCGGCGCGCTGGTGCTCTCGGAGAAATTCAGCTTCGAAGATGCCGAGGTTGGCGAGCTGCTGTTCAATATGCACCACGATTTCAAACGGGCGAACGGCTACAGCGAGCTGGAGATCAGCCAGAAGCGCAGCATGCTCGAAAACGTGATGCTGACGGATTCCGTAGAAACCCATAAAGCGCGTCTGAGCAAAGCCGGTTTTGAGCACAGCGAACTGTGGTTCCAGTGCTTTAACTTTGGTTCGCTGGTGGCGCTGAAAGCGGGGAAACCGGCATGATCGAGTTCAGTAACTTCTATCAGCTGATTGCCAAAAATCAGCTCTCCCACTGGCTGGAAACCTTGCCCGCGCAGATTGCCGCCTGGCAGCGGGACCAGCAGCACGGCCTGTTAAAGCAGTGGTCAAATGCAGTGGAGTTTCTGCCCGAACTGACCCCGCATCGTCTGGATCTTCTGCACAGCGTCACCGCAGAGAGTGAAGAACCGCTTCCGCCAGGTCAGATCAACCGCATCGAAACGCTGATGCGTAACCTGATGCCGTGGCGCAAAGGGCCGTTTTCACTTTACGGCGTGAACATCAATACCGAATGGCGCTCTGACTGGAAATGGGATCGCGTTCTGCCCCACCTTTCCGACCTGACCGGGCGCACCATTCTGGACGTGGGCTGCGGCAGCGGTTACCACATGTGGCGCATGATTGGCGCGGGCGCGCATCTGGCGGTAGGTATTGACCCGATGCAGCTGTTCCTGTGCCAGTTTGAAGCGGTACGTAAGCTGCTGGGTAACGATCAGCGCGCGCACCTGCTGCCGCTGGGCATTGAGCAGCTGCCAGCTCTGAAAGCGTTTGATACCGTGTTCTCCATGGGCGTGCTTTATCACCGTCGTTCCCCGCTTGAACACCTGTGGCAATTGAAAGATCAGCTGGTCAGCGGCGGCGAGCTGGTGCTCGAAACGCTGGTGATTGAAGGCGATGAACACGCCGTTCTGGTGCCGGGCGATCGTTACGCGCAGATGCGCAACGTTTACTTCATCCCTTCCGCGCTGGCGCTAAAGAACTGGCTGGAGAAATGCGGGTTTGTGGATGTGCGGATTGCCGATGTCAGCGTGACCTCAATCGAAGAGCAGCGCCGCACCGACTGGATGATCACCGAATCGCTGGAGCAATTCCTCGACCCAACCGATCACAGCAAAACCATCGAAGGCTATCCGGCCCCGATGCGTGCGGTGTTAATAGCGACTAAGCCGTAGTCTTTTAGTCGGGTGGCGGCTGCGCCTTACCCGGCCTACTCGTAGCACGTTTTCTCCGAAATAGTTCAAGTTGCAGCAAGGCGGCCAACGCAGCTGCGGCTTGAAATATGAAGGAGAAAAAAAGGCCCCTGTGTAATTGGCAGGGGCCTGGTACAAGCAAGCATCATATTGGGCGACATGATGCGCGGTAAAAATCGGTACGTTGCTACACGTGATGGCGCTCAATCAGCGACTTCATTTCCGCAACCGACTCTCCCTCTACGCCATAGCGTGAATACTCATCCGCTTCAGCATCCGTCGACATTGACAATCCTGTATTGCGATAACGCATGGGCGAAGGTATCCATTTCCCCGCGGAGCTGTGCAGCTCTTCTACCCCGGCGTTTAAAAACCGTTCCAGATTGCTGGCGCGGACTCCCGCACCCGCCATTATTATTGGAACACCAGAATGTGCTTTTAGTTCCGTAATTAATTGCAGTCCTTTTTCAGCTGACGCCTGCTGACCCGATGTCAGGATGCGCGCCACGCCAAGTTCTCCAAGCGTTTCAAAGGCATGAAGCGGATCTTTGCACATATCAAATGCGCGATGAAAAGTGACGGACATCCCCTGCGCGGCGCTCATTATCTGACGCATACGCGGTATATCGATATTGCCGTCTTCATCCAGCAGCCCGGTCACCAGCCCTGGAAACCCCAGGTCCCGAACGAGGGCGATATCATCAAGCATGGCACTGAACTCGCCCGCCGTGTAACAAAAATCACCGCCGCGCGGACGAATAATTGGGTGAACGGGAATAGTGACGGCCTGACGGGCTGACTTCAACACGCCGTAAGACGGCGTCAACCCGCCCTCCTTGGGTGCCGCGCACAGTTCAATGCGGTCAGCCCCGTGCTTTTGCGCGGTCACGGCACACTCCACGCTGTAACAACAAATCTCCAGCAGCGCCATTTAATCCTCCTGAATTCCACTAAGCGAAACATCATGACACGCCGTTCGTTTTCGGTCCCGGCGTGAACTCACATCTCTTATGCTTCACTGGCAACGATCTGCTCAATGGTCCACGGATGAAACTTCACCGTAACCTGTCCGTCAGTAACGGCCAGCGTCGGGTTAGGTAACCGCTCGCGCTCGCCTTTGGGAGAACTGGTCTTCACAAAAATTCCCGGCTGGCTTAAGCCTTCGTCCGCTAACAGGGCCAGCGCGCGCGCGTTTAACGTCTCCGGCTCACCCGGCAGGACAATCTCGATATGTTCCCAGCCTTCGTGCGGATAGCGTTTCTCGCCCGGCCACGGCAGTTCAACCACGCTGAACTGCCAGTGCGCCACGTTCACCGGCTCATGCAGTTTGAACAGGCAAATGGGGCGGCCATTAATGATATTCTCGGACAGTAACTCGCCGCACTGTTCGAACCCACGACGCCAGCGCTCGGCGGTGGCATTCTGATGACAGCGCAAAGAGATATGATCGGCCTCAAGCGGCGCAATATCCAAACCCAGACGGGTGGCAAGTTCTGTGAACGCCTGGGTGAAGCGCGGTAAATCTGCGGAAATATCATGCAGTTCGTCAATGGATTGCCAGTTCGCCATAAGTCATTCTCTTTTCATGTCGCAAAGCCGCTAATTTACTCTGTTGCCCTGTTTTGACCAACCTCAGAAACCGGCTTTTTGCGACTGCATGATTATGCACACCTTCACTGCCTGGATTCTGAGCAATCTTCAGGCCCCGCACTGCTGACGTCAGAAGGCATTTGCAGTATACTCCCGCCCTAAATTCTTTAACTGGCGCGGGCGGTTGTAAGCCCGCATCAAAAACGTAAGGTATCCAGGTGAATATTCAGGCTCTTCTCTCCGAAAAAGTCAGTCAGGCACTGATTGCCGCAGGTGCCCCTGCGGATTGCGAACCGCAGGTTCGTCAGTCAGCAAAAGTACAGTTTGGCGACTATCAGGCTAATGGCGTGATGGCAGTGGCTAAAAAACTGGGCATGCCGCCGCGACAGCTCGCTGAGCAGGTACTGACGCATCTGGATCTTTCCGGCATTGCCAGCAAAACCGAAATCGCCGGTCCGGGCTTTATCAACATCTTCCTTGAGCCTGCATTCCTGGCAAGCCACGTTGACGCGGCGCTGAAATCCGATCGTCTGGGAGTGTCCCAGCCGGAACCGCAGACCGTCGTGATCGACTATTCTGCGCCGAACGTGGCGAAAGAGATGCACGTTGGCCACCTGCGCTCCACCATCATCGGTGATGCCGCAGTGCGCACGCTCGAGTTCCTCGGTCACAAGGTGATCCGCGCGAACCACGTGGGCGACTGGGGCACCCAGTTCGGCATGCTGATCGCTTACCTGGAAAAACAGCAGCAGGAAAACGCGGGTGAAATGGCGCTGGCGGACCTGGAAGGGTTCTATCGTGAAGCCAAAAAACACTACGACGAAGACGAAGCTTTTGCCGAACGTGCGCGTAGTTACGTGGTTAAACTGCAGGGCGGCGATCAATACTTCCTCGAAATGTGGCGCAAGCTGGTTGACATCACCATGTCCCAGAACCAGCTGACCTATAACCGTCTGAACGTCACCCTGACCCGCGATGACGTAATGGGTGAAAGCCTGTACAACCCAATGCTGCCCGGCATTGTGGCTGACCTGAAAGCGAAAAACCTGGCGGTGGAGAGCGAAGGCGCAACGGTTGTGTTCCTTGATGAGTACAAAAACAAGGAAGGTGAACCGATGGGCGTGATCATCCAGAAAAAAGATGGCGGCTATCTCTACACTACGACCGACATTGCCTGCGCGAAATACCGTTACGAAACGCTGCATGCCGACCGCGTGCTGTACTACATCGACTCCCGTCAGCACCAGCACCTGATGCAGGCGTGGACGATCGTGCGTAAAGCCGGTTACGTGCCGGACAGCGTTCCGCTGGAACACCACATGTTCGGCATGATGCTGGGTAAAGACGGCAAGCCGTTCAAAACCCGCGCGGGCGGAACCGTGAAACTGTCTGACCTGCTGGACGAAGCGCTGGAACGCGCCCGTCGTCTGGTGGCCGAGAAGAACCCGGACATGCCGGCCGACGAGCTGGAAAAACTGGCCAACGCCGTGGGTATCGGTGCGGTGAAATACGCGGATCTCTCCAAGAACCGTACCACCGACTATATCTTCGACTGGGATAACATGCTGGCGTTTGAAGGTAACACGGCGCCATACATGCAGTACGCCTACACCCGCGTGCTCTCGGTATTCCGTAAAGCCAGTATCGACGAAAGCGTGCTGGCGGCTGCCACCGTGACCATCACTGAAGCTCGTGAAGCACAGCTGGCGGCGCGTCTGCTGCAGTTCGAAGAGACGCTGACGGTTGTCGCGCGTGACGGCACGCCGCACGTAATGTGTGCTTACCTGTACGACCTGGCGGGTCTGTTCTCCGGCTTCTACGAGCACTGCCCTATTCTTTCTGCGGAAAACGAATCGGTTCGCAACAGCCGCCTGAAGCTGGCGCAGCTAACGGCGAAGACCCTGAAGCTGGGTCTGGATACCCTGGGTATCGAAACCGTAGAACGCATGTAATACAAAAAACCCGGCAATCGCCGGGTTTTGTTTTTGCAGTCCTGGTAATCCAACCGTCAGCGATAGTTCACGATGACGGAATTGCTCTGCACCTTCAGAGCCGGAATCAAACGCCCCCCACCCGGCACTTCCCAGATGAAACGCAAAGGTTCAATAGCCGGTACGCCGTTGAATGCCTGCGTTGTCCCATTTTCGCCGTCGATTTCGGTACAGCGCGTCTGAGAGCAGAGGCGCACCCGCAAGCCCGCTGGCGTAGGGCCAATCAGCCGGTAATTCCAGACCACAAGGCCCATCTGACCGGAGACCTCTTCTGAAGGCGCCAGCGGGTTAGACGACATGGCAACACCGCGGTTGCTGAGGGTCACCCCCATGCTGCTCGCCTGCCAGGTGCCTCCCCCGGCAGCCTGCGCCGCCAGCGGGAAGAGCAACATCCAAAGCCATTTACGCATTATTTTCCTCCAATCGTCGCGGTCATGCGGATATGACGGTTATCCGACAGCTCCAGATTCGACAGCACGACCAGCTGGTTCAGGCTACGACGCAGGAAGCGGGACAGCAGCGGACGCAGCGCGTGGTTCACCAGCAGCACCGGCGGCGCGCCGAGCATCTCCTGACGCGCCAGCGCCTCCTGCGTTTGCGCCAGCAGACGGTCCGCCAGGCCCGGCTCCAGACCGCCTCCGCCCTGCAGAGCCTGCAGCAGCAGACGCTCAAGCGGCGTATCGAGGCCGATCACCTGCACTTCCCCGGTTCCCGGGAACCACTGCTGGGTAATGGCGCGTCCCAGCGCCACGCGCACCACCGCCGTCAGCTCGTGCGGATCGCTTTGTATCGGCGCGTGTTCGGCAAGGGTTTCCAGAATGGTGCGCATATCGCGGATCGGCACCTTCTCGTCGAGCAGGTTTTGCAGCACCTTGTGCAGCGTGGTTAAGGTCAGCACGCCCGGGACCAGATCTTCCGTCAGCTTCGGCATCTCCTGCGTGACGCGGTCCAGCAGCTGCTGCGCTTCCTGACGGCCAAACAGCTCCGCCGAGAATTGCCCAATCAGGTGATTAAGATGGGTCGCCACCACGGTACTGGCTTCAACAACCGTATACCCCTGGATCTGCGCCTGCTCTTTCAGGGCGCTTTCAATCCAGATAGCGGCCAGGCCAAAGGCCGGATCGATAGTTTGCTCGCCCGGCAGCGTGCCTGCGGCGGTGCCGGGGTTAATCGCCAGCCACCGGCCCGGATAGGCATCACCGCTGCCAATTTCGACACCTTTCATCAGGATGCGATAGCGCGCGGGCGGCAGGTCCATATTGTCGCGGATGTGTACCACCGGCGGCAGGAAGCCCATATCCTGCGCGAATTTTTTACGGATACTGCGGATACGGCCGAGCAGCTCGCCGTCCTGCTGGAAATCGACCATCGGGATCAGGCGATACCCGACTTCCATTCCCAGGGAATCTTCCAGCTGAACGTCGTTCCAGGTCGCTTCGACGGCCTGGGTATTCTCCGGCATTTTGACCTGAACAGGTTCCGCTGCCGGTTTGGTTTCACGGCCACGCATCCACCACGCAAGCCCCAGCAGCCCCGCCGTAAACAGCAGGAAGACGAGGTTTGGCATCCCCGGCACCAGGCCGAGCAACCCGAGAACCGCAGCGGCCAGCAGCATCACGCGCGGGTTGCTGAACAGCTGGCCCACCATCTGCTCGCCAACGTCCTGATCGGTGCTCACGCGGGTCACAATCACACCCGCCGCAGTGGAGATAACCAGCGCCGGGATCTGCGCGACCAGACCGTCACCGATGGTCAGCAGCGTATAGCTTTCCGCCGCGTGGCCCATGTCCATGCCATGCTGCAGCACGCCCACCAGCAGGCCGCCGACCACGTTAATCACCATGATCAGAATGCCCGCGATGGCGTCACCGCGCACAAACTTACTCGCACCGTCCATGGAGCCGTAGAAGTCCGCCTCCTGCGTCACCTCCGCACGGCGTTTTTTGGCTTCATCTTCGGCGATAAGACCGGCGTTCAGGTCGGCGTCGATCGCCATCTGCTTGCCTGGCATCCCGTCGAGCACAAAGCGCGCGCCCACTTCCGCAATACGCCCTGCACCTTTGGTGATGACCATAAAGTTGATGATCACGAGGATGACGAACACCACGATACCGATAGCGAAATTGCCGCCCACCAGGAAGTGGCCGAACGCTTCCACCACTTTACCTGCCGCTGCCGCCCCGGTGTGACCTTCCATCAGGATGATACGCGTGGATGCCACGTTCAGCGCCAGTCGCAGCAGGGTGGTAAACAGCAGAATGGTCGGGAACGCGGCGAACTCCAGGGTACGCTGGGTGAACATCGCCACCAGCAGCACCATAATGGACAGCGCAATATTGAAAGTGAAAAGCAGATCGAGGATGAACGCCGGGAGCGGCAGTACCATCATCGACAGAATTAGCAGGATCAGAATCGGCCCGGCAAGGATTTGCCATTGGGTCGATTTCAGGTTGCCGGGCAGGCGCAACATTGCCACCAGATTAGCCATCAGTGTCCTTCTCGTTCATAAAATCCAGCGCGGCAGGCACCGGAAGGTTCTCAGGTTTCACAGGCCGTTGACCGCCGGCCAGACGCCAGCGCTTCAACTGCCATACCCAGGCCAGCACTTCCGCCACGGCGGCGTAGAGTTGTCCTGGGATCTGTTGTCCAATATCCGCATGGCGGTACAGGGCACGCGCCAGCGGAGGGGCTTCCAGGATCGGCACGCGGTGTTCCGTGCCAATTTCCCGGATGCGCAGCGCGATCAGCCCTGCCCCTTTCGCCACCACTTTCGGCGCGCTCATTTTGTTTTCGTCATAGCGCAGCGCAACGGAATAGTGCGTCGGGTTGGTGACGATGACGTCGGCCTTCGGCACATCTTCCATCATGCGGCGACGGGCGGCGGCACGCTGCATCTGGCGGATACGCCCCTTCACGTGCGGGTCACCTTCCATCTGTTTATATTCGTCACGGATGTCCTGACGTGACATGCGCAGCTTTTTGAAGTGGGTATAAAGCTGGAAGATCACGTCAAAACCCACCATCGGGATAATGCTGAGCACCACCAGCAGTGCGCACAGCCCGACCAGATTCAGCGCGTTGCTCATCGCGGTGAGAGGCGATTCGCTGATGAGACGCATCATTTCCGGCCAGTGGTACCAGAGGTAAAACCCCGCGGAACTGCCCATCAGCACCGATTTGAGAATGGCTTTGAGCAGCTCGGCCCCGGTCTGGGCAGAGAACATTTTCGCAATGCCCGGCAGCGGGTTCAGTTTGGAAAATTTCGGCTGCAGCGATTTGGCACTAAAAACCAGACCGCCGAGCATCACCGGCGAGCCCAGCGCGACCAGCACCACCCCGGTAATCAGGGGCAACAGCGCGACCATGGCCCCTTTAATAAGCTGAATAATCTGGCTGAGGATCAGATTCGGATCGTTGACCATGCTGTGGTCAAAACGTAAGCCGGTTGACAGCATTCCCGCCAGCTTGCGGGCGAGCGACTCCCCACCCCACCAGATAATGCACACGCCTACGATAAGGATCAGCAGGGAGGTCAATTCTCGGGATCGGGGGATTTGCCCTTCCTCACGCGCCTTTTCTAGTCGGTGGGGTGTGGGGGCTTCCGTTTTGTCGTCGTTCTCTTCTGCCACAGTGCATGCTCAGCCCATTATGTCACGGGTATCATGCCAGCACCGCCTTTCATCAATGGCCTGAAAAACCCCTATAACCGGGTCTTTTTATCCAGTTTAAGACCACCCTACGCGCCTTGAGTGAGCGAAGAGAGGGCAAGTCATGACTGAACAAATAGGGACCAGCTTTTATGATGCGTTTCATATCACAAAAGGAATTAAGCTCAGATTTAAAGAACGTTTACTCAAAAAAATATTCAGAAAGAAAATTAACATAGCAGTCGATTTTATCCACCAGATATTGCAGGATTGATGCAGCTATGTAAATCCAATAATCCAGAGCAATTGAAAGTATATAAGCCATTACTACAGACAATCCAAAAATGGATTAATCTCTATAACATTAGCTTTGTTTCTCCCTTACCAGAAGAAATTTAAATGTTATAATTTCATGCGACATAACTTACCTTTCACCAGAAAGCAAAATGTATGCCAGATATTTTTTAATTAAAGGGACATTTAAGATGGATTTCAAAAAGAATATTTTTGCGGGCTTAACCCTTGCAACACTGTCGATGAATGGTTTCGCAGCAGAAATGAATGCCGGCGCTATTCACTTCACGGGTGAAATTATCGAATCAAGCTGCACGATTGAGGGTGACAATGACACGGACAGTACTGTCCCATTGGGTACCTATCCTGTATCATTATTTACTGATATTGGGACGGAAACCTCACTCGTGCCGTTTTCCGTAACGCTTGCAAACTGCCCGTTAAAAAGCGATGGGCTGCCAGCTGTACAGTTGACCTTTAACGGCCCAACAACCCTGACCGGGGCCAAAACATTACTCGACGTCAGTACAATTACCACTAAGGGCGATACCTCGGCCACCGGCATCGGCGTTGCCGTCAGCCTGGCGGGTAAAGATGATAAACTCATTACGATGGACGGCGCTGAAGGGCAGGTCTACATCGAACTGGCGTCAAAATCCTCAGATACCATTAAGGCTGATTTTAATGCCCGCTATAAATCATTTGCAGCTGCGGTTACCGCCGGTCCAGCAGATGCTGATATGACAGTAAATATTCTTTACCGTTAACAGACGCATTACTAATATTCACAATATATATATTTAGCCGTCATGACATTTAAGGAGTCATGAACTGATAATAGTCCGGATCCGGATTCGGACTATTATCAATTCCTCTCAACCTCCTTTATTAAAGGTTTCACCATGCGCATATCACTCCAGGTATTATTATGTATTCCTGTTATTGCGAGCACCGTTTGTAACGCATCTGGTGTTCAGATAGGCCGCACACGCATAATCTACGATGCCACAAAAAAGGAAGTTGCCCTGCCCTTACAAAATAATGATAAAGAGCTTCCATGGTTAATACAGTCATGGACAGATACGGGTGATGGTAAAACGCACGGACCGTTTATCGTGACACCACCGCTCTTTCGACTCGATCCGCAAAAAGAGCAAAGCCTGCGCATTACCTGGAACGGGACAACCTTACCCGGGGATAAAGAGTCTCTGTTCTATATGAACGTGCGAACCGTTCCTGCCACGGCATCGGATGAGGATGACAAAAACGTCCTACGGTTAATTTATAAAACACGTCTGAAACTGTTCTGGCGCCCTGCCGGACTCAGCGGTACCCCCTCTGAATCCTGCAAAAACCTGCGCTTTGCTCGTCATGGTCAGCAGCTCACTGTCATCAATGCGGGGACGTTCTACAGCGTCTTTGATTCACTTGCTTTGGGCATGCACAAAGTGGAGAAGGCCGACATGGTTGCCCCTAAATCCCGCGTTGAGATTCCTCTCCCTGCCAATGCACAGAGTACTAGCGTCACCTGGCGCTGTATAACCGATTACGGGAACGCTTCCGAAAAACACACCTCCACCCTGGCGCAGGATTAAAAGACGGCGATGATGACAGGACGTAATGATTTGTCATACGTGCGGCTCTTCAGAACGAATCCGCTTCTTCGCTGCCTTGGCGGTATTTTACTCTTCGCAAGCGTTTCGACGCTGGCCCGTGAGTATCGTTTTTCTCCCTCATCGCTTGAAGGGAATATGCTGGCCCGGCAGGATATCGACCTTTCACTCTTTTCAAAGTCGAATGCTCAGCTACCCGGCACCTATTCTTCACGAGTGCAGGTGAACGAGCGCCGCCTGAGCAACACCAATATCGCTTACGTCAGCTCCTCGGAAGGGGCACTGATACCTCAGCTCACCCCGGATATGCTGCGGGCATGGGGGATTGCTATTGACCGTTATCCCGCCTTGCTTACATTACCCGCCAATAAGGCTTTGCCTAAAGATATAGGCAACTATATCCCCCAGGCCTCTGCGCGGCTTGATTTTTCAACCATGACATTAGCGTTGAGTATTCCTCAGGCCGCGCTAAGTGGTACCGGTCGCGATTACATCGATCCCTCGCGCTGGGACGATGGTGTCCCTGTGTTGTTCAGTGACTACGCTTTTTCAGGATCAATAAATAAGGACAGCGGCGACGGTAGCGCCACCAATCAGTATCTGAATTTGCGCACCGGCGCCAACCTGGGTGGCTGGAGAGCGCGCAACTATTCAACGTGGAGCAATTCAGATAATGAAAACCTGTGGGAAAACATCAATACCTTCCTGCAGCATGACGTTGACGCCCTCAAGGCGCAGTTCACAGCCGGAGAAAGCAACACGCGGGGCGATGTATTTGATAGCTTACAGTACCGAGGCGTCAACCTTGCGTCGGATGAAGAGATGCTTCCCTATAGCCAACGCGGCTATGCCCCTGTCATACGCGGCAACGCCAGTTCAAATGCGGAAGTCTCGGTGCGCCAGAATGGCTATCTCATCTATCAGCAAAATGTCGCGCCGGGAGCGTTCGAGATCAACGATCTCTACTCCACTACCAACAGCGGCGATCTGGACGTTACGGTGAAAGAGGCTGACGGCACCGAGCATCACTTTACGCAGCCCTATTCCAGCATCGCGGTTATGCTGCGGCCTGGGCGTATGAAGTACGAAATTACGGCAGGCCGTTATCGTGCTGAAAGCGGGAGCGACCAAAAGGAACCCGACTTCTTCCAGGGAAGTATGATTTACGGCTTAAATAATCTTCTCACCTGGTTTGGGGGGCTGACGCTCTCGAAAGACTATAACGCAGCCAATACCGGCACCGGTCTGACACTCGGACCGCTGGGCTCATTTTCGGCTGACGTTACCATGGCCGACACCCGGCTAGACGATAAGAGCCAGCATGCCGGCCAGTCATGGCGTTTGCTTTATACCGGTAAACTGGATTCGACCGATACCAACTTCAGCCTCGGCAGCTACCGATACAGCAGCCGCGGATATTACAGCTTCGCTGACGCCAACCAAAAGCGTGAAGGCCACGAAGACGATCTGCTGTTTCGTTACAATAAACGCAACCGCATTCAGGGCAGCGTCAGCCAAAGCGTTGCTGGGGCGAGTCTGTATCTTAACGGTTATCAGCAGGATTATTGGGGCACATCTAAAAAAGAGCGCAGCCTGTCGGTTGGATTTAATACCGTCGTTGCCGGCACGAGTTATCACATGGCCTATACGTACAGCAAAACCAACGACGAAGAGCCTGACAGGATGGTCTCTTTGGGATTTAGCATTCCTCTCGCCAGATGGCTACCACGCGCCTGGAGTAGCTATAACATCAGCAATACTAAAAATGGCTATACGCGGCAAAACGTGGGCCTCAGCGGCACGCTGCTCGACGACGAGCGTTTGAGCTACTCGTTACAGCAGAGCCATTCCAACCACGACGGGGATGATATCAGCAGCGTCTATGGCAGCTACCACTCGCAATACGCGAACCTGACCGCAGGCTATTACACCTCCACTGATGACACTCAGCAGCTTAACTATGGCATTAGCGGCGGTATTGTTGCCCATCCTCAGGGCGTCACGCTGACTCAACCTTTAGGCAGCCAGTTTGCTATCGTGAACGCCAACAACGCGCCCAACGTCCGTTTCCTGAACCAGCGTGGTATTAAGACCGACTGGCAGGGTAACGCAGTCATTCCATCGCTCACTCCGTATCAGGAGAACAATATTCGTATTGATACCTCGAGCCTGCCGGAAAATGTGGACAGCAGCGATACCGCCATCACCGTGATTCCCTCGCGCAACGCGGCGGTGCTGGCCAGATTTGACGCACACACAGGCTACAGGATGCTGGTCACCCTGAAGCGTCCAAGCGGCCTCCCCGTTCCGTTCGGCGCTATCGCGACCAGTAGCGCCCCGGTGATGAGCGGCATCGTCGATGATACCGGCACCGTCTATCTGGCAGGCCTTGGAGAGACCGCACAGCTCACCGTGAAATGGGGCAACGGCACAGGGCAACAGTGCCGCGCCAGCATTACGCAACAGTCAACTAACCAAACCGAAAGCCCTAACGGTATTCGCTCGGTTAGCGAGCTTTGTCAGTAGGAATAAAGACATGAGAACTATATTCAAGAAACAGGCCGTCTGGGCTTCCCTGGCCACGGCATTGAGCCTAACCACAGCCAGCCCGTGCAGGGGTGCCGTGACTATACTTCATAACTGCTTCGGTGCACCGCAAACCTACACCACTTCGTTCGATCATGAGTTTTCGTCCAGCGAAAATATTGCCAATCATGACTATGATGTGCCAAATCATCTGGTCGGCAATGGCCCGGTGATAGTTGCCAACTGCGACTGTCCCGGAAATATGTTTTCTTCGAGCATGGTCTATGAAAAAACGTTTGCCGGGAGCCCTCTGAGTCCGGGTACAAACGGTTACGGCTATTTGACCGAAAAGATCGATGTCGATATCACCGCCTACGCTGACGCAATCAACTCTCCGGACGGCAATTCTTTGACCCCGTTAGCTATCAATGAATACCCGACGACCCGAGGTAATATGCGTAGCACTACCGAGAGTGCACTCGCCAAAACGGAAGGAGATGCCAACGTTTGCAGTAGTAGCACCCAGCCCAGCAATGCCGCTGCAATAAAGCGTAATTTCCGCTGGAACGTCGTTGCTATCATGCTTCACATTAAAAAACCCATCCTGGGCCAGGAGGTGATCCCTTCGATGATTGTCGCGCAAAACTATGCCTGTCTTTATTTCGGCACGGGGGGAAGCTGCGATCCCGGGCAGGCAGATCAGGTTTCTGATATCTGGTTTAGCGGCACGCTTTCTGCGCCGCTAAGCTGCACCATCAACGCAGGCAGCACTATTGAGGTTGAGTTCGGTAGCATTGTCAGCAAGCAATTCGTCAGCAAGGGGCAACCGCCAAAACGATATGCCCTCAAAAACGTTGATATTGCCTATCATTGTGATGATAACGCAGTGGGAAACACGGATCGGATAAAACTTACACTCACAGCAGATCAGGGCGTGGCGGATAGCAGTACGCCGTACATTGCAAAACTTCTGGAAAGGGACGATCTCGGGGTGCGTGTATATGATGAAAACAGTCAAAACGTCGCGCTGGATGGTACCTATGAGTTTCCGGTGACAATGGACGAGCAGGGAAACGGAGTGGTCAAAATTCAGGCCGCGCCGGTTGGCACGACTAATGTCCCCCCTGCCCCGGGCCATTTTGAAGGTAACGTGACAGTGAAGATGGATCTTCGCTAATCGAAATACCCTCAGGTTGACGCCGCAGCCTGAGGGTAATCAGAACAATCAGAAGCCGAGGCTGTCCAGCAGGTCGTCTACCTGATCCTGGCTTGCCACAACGCCTGCCTTGGTAGCGTCGAGCTGTGGACCATTGAGCAGGCTTTCGTTCTCACGTTTTGGACGGGCTGCAGGTTCCGGAATGTTCTCCAGCAGAACCATCAGCAGCTGGCGCTCAATCTCCTGGATAACATCCATCATGCGCTTGATGACCTGACCGGTCAGGTCCTGGAAATCCTGCGCCATCATGATGTCCAGTAGCTGGGCGTTGGTGAAGCTGGTGTGGCCCGGCACATCGCCAAGATACTGACGAGTATCCGTTACCAGCTCGCGGGCATCAGCCAGCTCGATAGGGTTTTCAAACCACTCGTCCCAGCGTTTGCTCAGGGCTTTCGCCCCCTTTTCCATCGCATCCTGGTGCGGCTGTGATGCTTCAACGCTGTTCAGCGCACGTTCCGCAGCCTGAGCGGTCATCTGCACGACATAGTCCAGACGATCGCGGGCATCAGGAATCGCTTCCGCCGCTTCGGCAATTGCCTGATCCAGACCCAGCTCGCGCAGGCTGTCACGCAGCATGCGCGTCAGGCTGCCGATGCGGACGATGATATCGCTCGGCGAGTGTTCTTCAACGGGTTTCATAGCAGGTTGCAACATTTCCATCACCTCACATGCCGAGTTTCTCGAAGATCTTACCGAGCTTCTCTTCCAGGGTTGCCGCGGTGAATGGCTTCACCACATAGCCGCTTGCGCCCGCCTGTGCAGCGGCAATGATGTTCTCTTTTTTCGCTTCTGCAGTGACCATCAGAACCGGCATAGAGGCCATTCCCGCATCGGCACGAATGGTTTTCAGCAGTTCCAGACCGTCCATGTTTGGCATGTTCCAGTCGGAGATAACAAACCCAAACCCGCCAGCCTGCAGTTTGTTCAGCGCATCAACGCCATCTTCTGCTTCTTCAACGTTGTTGAAGCCCAGCTCTTTCAGCAGGTTGCGTACGATGCGACGCATGGTGGAAAAGTCATCCACAACCAAAAACTTAAGCTCTTTATCCGCCATAAAATAATACTCCTGAGTCAAATACGTATTGCCTGTCCGGCACTGATTTTCGCCAGCATCTGCTGGCTTACCTGGCTAAGATCGACCACTTCGCTCACGCCACCCATATTGATGGCCTCGCGCGGCATGCCGAACACCACACAACTTGCTTCATTCTGCGCAATCGTCCAGGCGCCAGCCTGGTGCATTGCAAGCATTCCGGCGGCACCGTCGTTGCCCATCCCCGTCAGGATCACCCCAACGGCGTTGCGCCCCGCATGTTTCGCCACCGAATGAAACAGCACATCCACCGACGGACGGTGCCGGTTGACCGGCGGTCCGTCATGAATTTTGATTTGATAGTTAGCGCCGCTGCGCGCCAGCTCCATATGCTTGTCGCCCGGCGCTATATAGGCATGCCCCGGGAGCACGCGCTCGCCGTCTTCCGCCTCTTTCACGCTGATCTGGCACAGCTTGTTCAGGCGTTCGGCGAACGAACGGGTAAAGCCAGGCGGCATATGCTGAGTGATCAGAATACCCGGACTTGAAAGCGGCAATGGCTGGAGTACATGACGAATTGCCTCTGTTCCTCCGGTTGACGCCCCAATGACCAGCAGTTTTTCCGAGCTGAGTAATGGACCGGCCTTCAGGGTCGCCGGCGCGGCCATCGGCGTGTGGGCGGCAAGCTTCGCACGCGACGCGGTGCGGATCTTCTCGGCGATCATCTCGCTGTAGGCCAGCATCCCTTCACGAATGCCGAGCTGAGGCTTGGTAACAAAATCCACCGCCCCCAGCTCCAGCGCGCGCAGGGTGATTTCCGATCCTTTCCCGGTCAGGGAGGAGACCATCACCACCGGCATAGGCCGCAGCCGCATTAATTTTTCGAGGAAATCGATGCCATCCATGCGCGGCATCTCGACATCCAGCGTTAGCACATCGGGGTTATATTTTTTAATTAAATCCCGCGCTACCAGCGGATCGGGCGCGGTTGCCACCATCTCCATGTCGCTGTGGCTATTGATAATTTCAGTCATGATCTGACGCATCAGCGCTGAATCATCGACAGACAACACCCTGATTTTACTCATGCTTTTTCCTTACTCAGCGCATATACCGTTTGCCCACGCAGGCTAAACTCACGCACGAGGTTGCTGAAGTTTTCCGAGTGCCCGGCAAACAGTAAACCGTCAGGCTTGAGCAACGGAACAAACCGACGCAGAATGTCCTGTTGCGTCGTTTTATCAAAATAGATCATGACGTTACGGCAAAAAATGGCGTCGAACGGCCCCGGCACGTTGTACTGCTTATCCAGCAGGTTAACGGGCGCGAATTCGACGCAGTTCGCCAGCTCCTGGCGTACGCGCACCAGGCCTTCATGCGGGCCCGTCCCGCGCATGAAATAACGCTGCAGCTGCTGCGGCGACAGCGTTTTCAGTTCATCCTGGCGATAAACGCCGTTACGCGCCTTCTCCAGCACTTCAGTATCGATATCGCTGGCGTAGACCTTCCAGCGTCCCGGCGCCATTCCCAGCGTATCGGCAAGGGTGATCGCCAGCGAGTACGGCTCTTCACCCGTCGAGGCGGCCGCACTCCAGACGCGATACTCCCCGGTGCGACGGCGCGCATGCTCGGCCAGAACCGGGAAGTGGTGAGCTTCACGGAAAAACGCCGTCAGGTTGGTGGTTAACGAGTTAATAAAAGCCTGCCACTCGGCGCTGTTCTGGTTCGCCTCGAGCATGCTCAGATAGCGGCCAAAATCATCCAGCCCCAGCGTACGCAGGCGCCGCACCAGACGGTTGTAGACCATGTCCCGCTTATGATCCGCAAGCACGATCCCCGCACGCTGGTAGATTAACTGACATATCCGACGAAAATGCGCGTCGGACAGCGCGAGGCGCTGTGTCATCTGCAACAATAATGACGTTTGCCCAGGGGGCATTGGTGATGTCATAGCGCCTTCTTAATTACATTCAGGATACAACTTGCACGGCCTGCGACCGCCCGACTTCTGTTACTGCTTCAACGTGCTCTTTCACATTAAATACCGCGACCAGTCCGGTCAGACGATCCGCCTGGCTGGCCAGCTGATCGGTTGCCGCTGCCGCTTCCTCAACTAACGAGGCGTTCTGTTGCGTCACCTGATCCATCTGGCTGACCGCCTGGGCTACCTGCTCAATGCCGCGACGCTGTTCATCCGACGCCGAGGCAATTTCGCCCATAATGTCGTTAACCCGCGTCACGGAGGTGACGATCTCGTGCATGGTTTTCGCCGCCGTATCCACAAGCGTTGAGCCCTGCTGAACGCGCGAGACCGACTCTTCGATCAGGACCTTGATTTCTTTCGCCGCGTTGGCGCTGCGGCTCGCCAGGTTACGCACCTCACCCGCCACCACCGCAAACCCGCGCCCCTGCTCCCCGGCACGCGCCGCTTCCACAGCGGCATTCAGCGCCAGAATGTTGGTCTGGAACGCGATACCGTCAATCACGCTGATGATGTCACCAATTTTCTGCGAGCTGGTGGCAATCTCCTGCATGGTGCTGGCGACATGGGACGCCTGGTCACCGCCTTTCTTTGCCGTCATCGCCGCCTGTTTTGACAGGTCAGACGCCTGGCGCGCGTTATCGGCGTTCTGGCTTACCGTCGCCGTCAGCTGCTCCATGCTGGCCGCCGTCTGCGCCAGCGAGGCCGCCTGCTGCTCTGTGCGGGATGAGAGATCGTTGTTACCTGCCGCAATCTCTGAGATCCCGGTGTGCATGGCATAGCTGCCCTGCCGCACGTCGCTCACCGTTTCCCGCAGCGATCCCTGCATCGCCTTCAGGCTGGCAAAGATCGCCGAAATTTCGTTTTTACCGAACACCGCCACAGGACGCGCCAGGTCGCCTTTTGCAATACTGTCGAAGTGGCTGCTGATAATCGCCAGCGGCTGCACAATCATTCTGCGCGACCAGAGCAGCGCCCCGCCGGTCAGCAACCCTGCCAGAATCACCACCACGGCGAAGATGACGCCCGACATGTGATAGCTTTGACGGCTCTGGTCACCGGCACGCTGTACAGACTGGTTAATATCCTGCTGCCAGGCGTTAAAGCTGCCGTCAAACGCTGCCTGAGACGCCTGGACCGGTGCGGTCATAAAGTCCGACAGCTGGTTGTTCTCAAGCCACGTCGCCTGGTGGTCCAGATCGCTGTACCACTGCTCAAAGTTCGTCTTCATGGCGGCCTTCAGCGCTTTCTCTTTCTCGCTGTCGGCGGCCTGCGCCGTAAAGGCTTTAAACTGTGCGTCAGCCTGTTTCAGGCTGTCGCGCGCGGTGGCCATCAGCGCTTTAATGTCATCCGGCGGATAGCTCAGCGCGGTTAAGGTTCCCGCCTTGTTCAGCGCAGTGCTTGCCTGCAACAGCACGGCACGCGTTTGTGCCAGTGCGGAGCGCTGCTGATTACTCGCCTCAACTTCCTGCAAATTCTGATAGCCATCGCGAAACGCCCAAAAAGACAACCCGTTACTGCCAACCTGCAACACACCGCAAAGGATCAGAATCAAAAACAGTGTGGTCGAGATACGAATACGATTTAACATCCACGCTCCCATCAAGCGGCAAGCAGCCGCGGTTTAATTGTCAGTCAAAATGTTTCCCAGTTTTCATCTTGTCCGGTCGTCGCGGTACGCGTACGGAGTGCAGCCTGTTCAGCGGCTGGCGCGCGGTACGTCGCCTGCGGGGTGACCGTGTTTCCAGCGAGTGAAGCGAGACGAAACGCCGAGACGGCCATCTTCAGACGGCTCGCCTGGTCTTCCAGGGCAGCGGCCGCCGCAGCGGACTCCTGCACCAGCGCGGCGTTTTGCTGTGTCACGCGATCCATTTCCGATACCGCCAGGGCAACCTGGTCGATACCACGACTCTGCTCATCAGATGCAGAGGCGATTTCCCCCATGATGTCCGTCACGCGGGTAACGGCATTCACGATGTCATTCATGGTCTCTCCGGCGCTTTCCACCAGCACGGAGCCGGTATCCACGCGGGAGACAGAGTCTTCAATCAGCGACTTGATCTCTTTTGCCGCGTTGGCGCTGCGGCTGGCCAGGTTGCGCACTTCCCCGGCCACCACGGCAAAACCGCGTCCCTGTTCGCCCGCTCGCGCCGCTTCCACGGCGGCGTTCAGCGCCAGAATGTTGGTCTGGAAAGCAATGCCGTCGATAACGCTGATGATGTCGGCGATTTTCTTCGAGCTATCGGCGATTTCGTGCATGGTTTTCACCACGCCATCCACCACGCGTCCGCCGCGCTGCGCCGTCTCGGAGGCGCTTTCTGCCAGCTGAGACGCCTGGCGAGCGTTATCGGCGTTCTGCTTCACGGTCGCGGTGAGCTGCTCCATGCTGGCGGCCGTCTCTTCCAGGGCGGAAGCCTGCTGTTCGGTACGGGATGAGAGATCGTTATTCCCCATCGCAATTTCGCTGGTGCCGGTATAGATGGCCTCCGACCCGTTACGCACGTTGGCGACGGTTTCGATTAACGAACGCTGCATATGGTCAACGCTGTTTGCCAGCTCGGTGATCTCATTGCGCCCGGAAACGGTCAGCGTTTTAGTCAGATCGCCTCCGGCAATTTCACGAATGTGGGCAATGACGCGCCCAAGAGGATTCAGCAGAATATGGCGAATGCCGTACCAGACCGCGACCAGCACGATGACCAGCGCCAGCGCCATTACGGCCATCTGCCATTTCGCAAAGCGGTAGTCATTCTGACTTGCCGTAAAGGCCGAGTGATAGAGATCGCCACTGGCCTTCGCGTATTCCCCCAGCGCCGCGCCGAGTGCGTTTTGCATCCCCTGCGTCGGCTGCGCGAAATAGGCGTCCATATTTCCGCTCTCCAGGAACTGAATGAGCTCTGTCAGACCGGTATGGTAGGCATTGTATTTTTCATCGATATTCTGGCTCACCTGCTCCATAGCAGGCTGCGGGGCGATCTTTTTGAAGGCGTCGTAATGTTTCGCGGCGTCAGCGAGGGTGGCACGGGCATTTTTCAACAGATCGGTTTTCGCGCTGCTCTGCTGATTGTTAGGGTCCATCATCATGCGCGCGGACGAGCGGCTCAGGTTGATACGCGTTTGCAGCATCAGATCCCACGTCGACGTGAGTTCACTCTGCTGCAGGCGGAGATCGTTCGAGGCCGCGAAACTGTCCTGGTTCTGTTTTAATGACGAGAAAAAAAGCCCGCCGGAGATGAGCTGAAGAAGTGCGAAAATGACCAGCACCATCATGAGCATTGTGACAACGCGGATACGGTTCAACATACAACACCTTCTCATAGATTTATTAACGGTGTTATCGGCACAGCCCACAGGAACTTTACATTTGCGAAAGGGAAAAGCGCGGGGTTAAAACGCCACGTCGACAATCAGCGTGTCGGTGTAGGTTCCGGCAGGAGGCGTGGCCTGACTGGTCAGGACTTTCGCGGTGTAGTTGTAGGTGCGCAGTAAACCGTCGGCACTCACCTGCGACGACGTCGCGCTGGACCACCGCTCGCTGCCGCTGCCGCCCCAGCGGTTACCGGTGGCTTCCTTATAGATGTCGTAGCTCATGGCGTTACTGCCGCTCACCATGCGCCGCACGTTGTTCAGCGCGTTGGCACCGTTATTAATGCCGATGGTATACGTACTGCCTTTGGTACAGGTGACGGCAATCGCCTGCGAGACGGTAGGGAAACTTTGCACCAGCGGCGCGCTGTTGAAGTTGACGTCCGGCGTGGTCATGGCGCTGCAGTCGTTGGTGACGGTCATATCTAACAGGATGGTGGTTGTCGCGGTACCCGTCTGATTGATTGAGCAAAGGCCGAGCGCGCCCACGGAGCAGACGCTGTAGTTAACGTTGAAGGTTAACTGCACCTGATATGGCCCGGCAGTCACGTTTTGCCCGGCGACGGTGCGGAAATAAAGCGGAATGTTGTACTGCTTTGACCCCAGCAACCCCAGCAGGGTATTCCCGCTCCAGGTATATGATTTACTTATCTGTACCTCGCTGCTGCTCGCGCACCCCGATAGCCCGCACAGCCGGGTGGGGATCACGTCCGTGATGGCCGCATTATCCGTGCGTTTCATGGTGGCCCGACTGTTGCCCGAAACCGATGCCGCGGTGTAGGTCAGCGTTACCGAGTCGCTGGTCAGCAGATTCAACACGGCATCGCAGGCCACCACCAGCGTGCCGGTAGTTTGAACTTCCCCGGTTCCGCTGAGCGCGAACGAAGTGACGCTGCCAAATGACGCATTAACCGTACTGACGGTACACGCCGCCCAGCCGCCGCCGGAGAAAAGCAGCAGGATCAACAGCAGCAGGCGCGTCATGGCTCCTCCCGACAAATCAGCGGCCCGTAGGTTTTTAGCTTGTGCTCCGGATTGGCCCCCACGGTTAGGGTGGCCTTGCAGAGTTTTCCGTCAGGTGCGATCACCTCGAGCGGGTTCACATCGCTGAGATTTTCCAGCCATGCGATGCCGTCATACCCCACCACCGCATTGCTGCGCGAGACCCGTCGGACCTGGCTTCCCACCGGCAGCGCCTGGCCGCGCGCATCATGCAAAATGACGCTTGCCACCCGCTCCTGCTCCATCGGGAAATCGACCAGATAGCCGCTGTGGCGGCGGATCGCTATCCGCCGTTCGGTCTCTTTCAGACGGGTATCCGCCGGCAGATTCAGGGTATCAATCCGGTAGCTTGCCGGATAATACGCCGACACCCCGCTGATCAGCAGGTAGCCATTATTATTGGTTTTACCGACGGGCTGGTTCTCGTAGCTGACGGGCACATCCGGGTGGCCGTCGGTACTGATAACCACAAATGCATCGTTGATCTTATTCGCTGCAAACAGCTCGCCGTCCATCAGCACAATTGCGCCCATCGCCTCGCCCCACCAGGTCATGGTGTCCTTTTCGCCATAGCCGCCACCCTGCAGCTCTATGTTGTTATTGCGCCAGCCCAGCGTAGCCTGTTGATAATCGCTGGATCTTGACTGGTTGGCCCAGGCCATGTTCCAGCTGAAACCGCCGTCAGAAGGCATAGAGTGGTTGTAGTTAATGCGCTGGGTACTGCCGGCATCCGGGGTATTTTCAACGGTGACGGCAGCGCTGTCGCGTGCTCCCAGCGGCACCTGCAGCGACAGCGCGACCGTCCAGTCTCCCCGCTGCTGGTCCCGGCTGCCGGCTAGGTAAATGCTGCTCGCCCCCCACAGGTTGCGGCTCCAGGAGAGATTGAGCAGCTCGGTTTTTTGACTGTCAAAACTCTCCACCCCAATCCAGGCCGCGCCGATATTGCCGTACCGTCCCAGATTGAAGGTCAGAGAATACTGATCCGTATTACGGCTAAAGCTGGCGATGGGCTTATCGTTTTCGTCATACACCGTCGGCTGATCGTAGAGGGCCAGATTGCCAAAGCCGCGGTCGCGACGCGTGTGTTGAGTGGCGACGCTAAATTCGCTGGTACTGTACTGGTAACCCCAGTTGATTTGCCCGCCCGCATCCCCGCGCATGCGGCTCTGGGAGTAAGAGGTATTTACCACGCCAAACTGGCCGAGTTTTATTACCGTTCCCGCGCCACCCAGCGCCAGCTCCTGCGCCCCTTCTGCATGCCCTTCCAGCGTTAGCCAGTCCGTCACCCCGTAGCGATACGATCCGCTGCCTGCCGCCGAGCCGTAGTCAAAATTCTTGATACCGTAATTACGCCGCAGGCTGCCGAGCGTCACGGCGCCGTCGCTCAGCCCTTGTTTAAGTAAGTCACTGGTGACGTAAAACGGGAGCGTGGTGCTTACCTGGCGTCCCAGCGCATCCGTTGTGACCAGTACCGCATCCCCGGCGCCGTTGATATAGGGTAAATTAGTCAGGGTGAAGGGGCCGGGCTGAAGCTGGGTCGAACCGGAGCGATAGCCGTTGATAAAAAGATCGACCGAGGTGGGTACCGCGGCTTCCCCTGCGAACTCGGGCAGCGGCCATGTCACCAGGTCAGGTCGCAGGGAGAAATCCCGCCCTACGCTTACGCCCCCCATCCGCACGCTGGAGCTCCAGCTCAGGGCATCGCTGATCACGTCCCCGACGCTCCAGCTCATCGCGTCATCTTCGTGAGTGAACAGCAGGGTCGTATCATAGCGGACATACCCTTCCTGCTGGCCGTCATTACCGGTGAAATTTTCCCGCGCGTAACCGGTGGAGGAAAACGAGCCGTTCTCGTTGAAGTAGCGGAACTCATGCCAGAGCGACGCCTGACCGCCGATATGCTCCGCGTGGTTAGTGTAGAGATCGTAATTCAGCAGCGCCCCGCGGCCAAAGTGCGGTTTGGCCTGCGCCGTTTGCCCGCTAAAAGACGTCACGCGGGCCGTCACCCAGTCACGGGGCACGGTCAGCAGCAGGCGCTGCGCGGCGCTGTCATACTCGACCCGAACCTGAGCAAGCGAGGAGAGATTCACCTCTCCGGTAGGAACATGCGCCGGGGGCAGCCCCGCGCGCAGCAAATCGGCGCTTGATATAAAGAAAGCGCCTTTACGCTGCGTCACGGGCACGACCAGACCGGTATCGTAGTGGTTCAGCACGAGGGCAAGCTGGAAAACCGCTTCATCATTTATCGCCTGCGCCTGGGGAGGTGGCGGCAAACTGTCGTCGCCGGGCCCGGCCAGGGTCGCGTAACTGACGCAAAGCAGTATCATCATCGCCGGCTTCAGTTGACGGGCGTCGACTGCCATTGTGCGTCCCTGGCATTAATCTGTGCGCTCATCCGCTCTGGCTGACGAACGCCAGCGGGTATGGGCCAGCTGCGGGTGCTGCCCGGGAGGACGTAACCCAGTAGTCCTTCCGCTACCGTGCGTTTCTGCCCTCCCTGCTCCAGCGTCACCTGGCTCAGCCTGACATGGACATCCCCCCGATTTCTGACCTCCAGCACAGGCTGCCCCTCCGCGCGCGTCACACGCCAGCTCAGGTTTTGGGTTTCCGCCAGCGCGTGATGCGCGCCCTCTTTGATGGTTCGGACCCCCTGTCCATACACGAACAGAGGGATGGAGTAACGCATCTGCAATTTGAGGCCGATGGCGGGTTCGGCTTTTGCATCTGGCTGGGGGATTTCATCTACGATAATGCGGTAAGCCTGTTCGACGCCCGCGGGAACCGCAGCCTGTTTGATAAGGCGAATAAGCTGCTTGCTGCCTGTGCCAATCGTGACGATGGGCGGGCTGGCGACCACGTCCTGCTGCGAGGTATATCGCTCGTGTCCGTCCTCCTGCTTCCAGCGCACGATGCGGACCTGCATCGTCGTGGCGCTGTTCCCCTGGTTCTGGATCCACAGTTCAGTGGCGTTGGCGTCAGCTGCAAGCCACGGGTCGATAGGCCAGAGCAGAATGGTGGCTGCCGCCTGCGCCTGGCCGGCAACCGCCATTCCCAACGCGCCCGCCAGACAAACGGGTCTGAAAAATGGCTTCATCAACACTCTCCCTTTATTACCATGACAAGGTCACGGTGAGCTGATCGGAATAGGTTCCCGCCGGGCTAAACCCGGTCAGTAGCGCCACGCCAAAAAGCGGTAGCGCGATGTTATTGCTGTTGGTATAGGTCACCGGTATCGCCTGGTTGACGCCAATTTCACTGTTTGCGGCCAGCGAGCTGCTGCTGTAGAGCCGGTATGGCACCAGCTCTGTTCCACCGGACCGCTTCATGCGGCGAACGGATGAATAATTCTGGCCGCCATTAATGCTCATGCTCAGCGACACGCCCGGCGTACAGGCGATAGACAACGCCCCGTTTGGCACAAAGCTGGTGCTGACCGGCGCGCTCTCGACGCCGTTATGGCTGCCAAAATCCAGCGTACCGAGAAGCCCTCCGCTACCGGTGGCCACCGCGCACCCTGGAACAATCGTCGCGCTGACCTTAAAGGACTGGGATGTCACCGCATCCGCTGCGGGCATCATGAGCAATCCGGCGATCAGCGCGAAAAAAGGCTGCACGATTCCCTCTGCGCGATTGCGCAGACCAGTAAGAGTTGCCCTCATGGCGGTGCAGGACTAATAGGTGACGCTGACGTTTATCGTGTCGGTGTAGGTGCCCGGGACGACCGTCACGCTGTTACCGCCGCCGGTAATCCGTCCGTAGAGGGTGTAACTGTCCACCCCTCCGGCCGTTGAGGCGATCGGCAGCGCGGCGTTATTGGCAATCACGCTGTTAAACCCGCTGTCGCTATACAGGCTGTATGCCACACCCTGAGCCGCGTTGGCGGTGTTAACCAGATAGCGCGCAGGTGTTCCCGGGGTGCCGACAACGGTGCCGGGGGCGGTAGAGTTGGTGTTGCCGGTGATCGCCACCGTATAGCTGGCGGTTGTACATTGAATGGTGAAGGTGTTTCCGCCGCTGGCGCCGGTTAGCTGCGTGGTCAGAGTGGAAAACGTTGCGGGATGGGTGCCGAAATCCAGTGTCCCGAAGTTAATGCCGTTTTGCGTGGGCGATCCGTTTATCAGACAACCATTCGTGAGCGTCAGCGTCGCCCCGATGGTGCCGCTGCTGGTGACGGCCAGCGCCTGATGGACCGTTGCCGCAGTCAGTAAGGTGCCTGCGCAGATCAAAAGGAGTTTTCTTTTCATTTACCGCCCTCCAGAAGACGTCTCCGTTCCCTTGCCACGTTTTATTTTTGTCGTTCAAGATGTTAGCCCCGCTTAATGTTCCTCTGAGGGGGGTTATTGAGAATTTAGTTTACGGATATCGCTTCGACCACCTGCCACACAACGCATAAGCCATATGTCTTATTGACTAATTTTCCCTATAAATAACAGAGAGTTAAATTAAAACAGGCAGCAATTTTGTTATATCTGAGGAGAATATATCCATTAAAGTGTGACGATGATCACAATATATCGTCTGCACATTAACAACAAAATTAATAAAACTTAAAAAGGAGTTGTATCCCCCTACACTTTGCGTCAATTTATGTGCCGAATAATTTCCTGCGTCGTAATAAAAAATTTATATGTATCGACGCGGGCTACATCTGAAGCGCATAGAGGGTCTTTTTTCGTGGCAAGTGCAAACAAACTCACACTCTTCATCGTGATATTCATGCTGGCGGGTATTCTTTCAGGGGCAGCAATTCATGAGTATGCATCTGCGGATGCCATCAAAGCCTGGTCGGATAATATTACCCTTCTGACCGATATTTTCCTCCGTCTGATTAAAATGGTCATTGCACCGTTGGTCTTTAGTACGCTCACCGTTGGCATTATGAAGCTGGGCGAAACTTCCACCATTGGCCGCGTCGGCGGTAAAGCGATGGTGTGGTTTATCAGCTCATCCGTGCTCTCAATTCTGGTCGGACTGTTTATCGTCACGCTGGAGCATCCGGGGAGCGGTCTGAACCTGACGATCCCTACCGAGGCGGTAGATACCGGTCTGGCCGTTGGAGGCATGACGCTGAAAGCGTTCCTGTCGCACACCATTCCAACCAGTATCGCAGGGGCGATGTCAAACAATGAGATCCTGCAGATTGTGGTGTTCTCGATGTTCTTCGGCATTGGCGGCGCGTCGCTGGGACAGAAATTCAACGCCCCGCTGGTGGCCGCGCTGGATGTGGTTTCCCATATCATGCTGAAGGTAACAGGTTACGTGATGTACGTTGCGCCGCTGGCTATTTTCGCGGCGATTTCCTCCGTCATTGCCACGCAGGGTCTGGGCATTCTGCTGAACTACGCCTCGTTTATTGGTGGCTACTATGTTGCCATTCTTCTTACCTGCATGGTGCTGCTGGCCGTGGGTTACATGGTGCTGAAAAAAGAGGTGTTTCGCCTGGTCAGCATGCTGAAAGACCCTGTTCTGGTGGCGTTTACCACCAGCAGCTCTGAAGCCGCCTATCCTAAAACGCTGGAACAGCTGGAGCGCTTTGGCTGCTCGCGCAACATCGCCTCTTTCGTTCTGCCGATTGGCTACTCCTTCAACCTGGTGGGTTCGATGGTGTACTGCTCATTCGCCTCGATGTTTATCGCGCAGGCATACAACATTCACCTGAGCTTCTCTGAAGTGACGGTGCTGATGCTGACCCTGATGCTGGCGTCGAAAGGGATTGCAGGCGTACCGCGTTCTTCCCTGGTGGTGCTGGCAGCAACCATTCCGAGCTTTAATATTCCGGTGGCGGGTATTCTGCTCCTCATGGGGATCGACCACTTCCTGGATATGGGCCGTTCCGCAATTAACGTTCTGGGGAATGGTATTGCGACCGCGATGCTGTCGCAGAATGAAGGTGCGCGGGAAGCGGACGCTGAAGCTGAACTGGTAAAGCAGGAAGCGTAAGGTGAAAAAAAGGGTGAAGCCTGATGGCCTCACCCCAGCCCTCATCCTGTGGGTGAGGGAGCAAATACAAAAAACGGCAACCTCGGTTGCCGTTTTGCATTTACTTACGCGACGTGACTCGCGGCGATGTCCAGCAGCGCCATCTCATCGCTGTTCAGCAGCTTCTCAATGTTCACCAGAATCAGCATACGCTCGCCGAGCGCGCCCAGTCCGGTCAGATATTCGGTCGACAGCGTGACCGCAAACTCCGGTGCAGGACGAATTTGGTCAGAGGTCAGGGAAAGCACATCAGATACGCCATCCACCACGATACCTACCACGCGCTGCCCCAGATTCAGAACGATCACCACGGTGTTGTCGTCGTAGTCAACGTCGCCCTGGCTGAACTTCACGCGCAGGTCCACGATTGGCACAATGACGCCACGCAGGTTAGTGACACCTTTAATAAACGCAGGCGTGTTAGCGATGCGGGTAACCTGGTCGTAACCACGGATTTCCTGCACTTTCAGGATATCGATGCCGTACTCCTCATCGCCTAAAGTGAATACCAGGAATTCCTGCCCTGATGGCTCGCCCGCCAGTTTCGTTACATTACTCATACCGGTCATGTTATTACCTTCTAC
Source organism: Enterobacter sp. N18-03635 (assembly GCF_004006055.1). Classification (NCBI taxonomy): domain Bacteria; kingdom Pseudomonadati; phylum Pseudomonadota; class Gammaproteobacteria; order Enterobacterales; family Enterobacteriaceae; genus Enterobacter; species Enterobacter sp. N18-03635. Next base: position 2,817,727 of record NZ_CP034769.1, read on the forward strand.
TTAATCAGGCGGCTGTGTACGCCACACGTTGTTCACGATTTAATCCCTGAAGCGCCGACACGTCGACGATCAGCGCCACGCTACCATCACCCAGAATGGTGGCGGCAGAAATACCCGGCACTTTGCGGTAGTTGCTTTCGAGGTTCTTCACCACCACCTGGTGCTGACCAATCAGCTGATCGACCAGCAGCGCGTAGCGTCGCCCCGCGCTTTGCAGGATCACAACGATGCCCTGCGTGGCCTCGGTCTTCGCCCCGTCCACTTCGAACACTTTCCACAGTTCCACCAGCGGCAGGTACTCACCGCGCACTTCGAGGACGCGCTCACCGCCCGCCAGCGGATGCAGATCTTCTTCACGCGGCTGCAGGGATTCCATCACGGCGTTCAGCGGCAGGATAAAGACTTCGTCCGCCACTTTGACGGACATGCCGTCGAGGATCGCCAGCGTCAGCGGCAGCAGGATGCGAATGGTGGTGCCGGAACCCTGTTTAGACTGGATCTCAACGTGGCCGCCCATCTCCTGGATGTTACGTTTCACCACGTCCATGCCAACGCCGCGTCCGGAGACGTCGGTCACCTGCTCCGCGGTAGAGAAGCCCGGCGCGAAGATCAGCATGCCCACTTCTTCGTCGGTCATGTTTTCATTGACCGCCATCCCCTGCGAAATCGCTTTTGCCAGGATGCGCTCGCGGTTAAGACCCGCGCCGTCGTCGGTCACTTCGATGCAGATGTTTCCGCCCTGGTGTTCCGCAGAGAGGATCAGGTTGCCGACCGGGGATTTACCGGCGGCAATGCGGTTTTCCGGCAGTTCGATCCCGTGGTCGAGGCTGTTACGCACCAGGTGCGTTAACGGGTCAATAATGCGCTCGATCAGGCTCTTATCCAGTTCGGTTGAGCTGCCCATCAGGGTCAGTTCAATCTGTTTATTCAGCTTGCTGGCAAGGTCGCGGACCAGACGCGGGAAGCGGCTGAAGACATATTCCATCGGCATCATACGGATGGACATGACCGATTCCTGCAGGTCGCGGGCGTTACGCTGCAGCTGACCCATGCTGGTAATCAGGTCGCCGTGCGTGACCGGATCCAGTTCGTTAGAACGTTGCGCCAGCATCGACTGGGTGATCACCAGTTCGCCAACCAGGTTAATCAGCTGGTCAACCTTCTCAACGGCAACGCGGATGCTGGTTGACTCGCTGGAGCGAGCGGCTGGTTTCTCACCACGTCCACCGGGTGCCGCAGCCTCTTTTGGCACGGCCTTCAGCGCCGGGGCCGCAGGTGCCACAGCCGGTGCGGCGGCCTGAGCCACAACAGCCACCTCTTCCGCAGCGGCAGGGGCGTCAACCGCAGCAGTTTCGGTTTCGAAGGCAATCTGGTCAGCTTCAATCACAAAGCACAACACCGCTACGATATCGTCCTGGCCAATACCGTCATCAAGCGTCGCGGCCAGGCTGTCTTTGCCTTTTACCACGTTGCTTAACTTCGCCAGGTTGCCCAGCTCTTCTTCCAGCAGGTTAACTTCATTCTCTTTGAGGCGTGACAGCACAACGCGCAGTTTTCCCGCCTGTGCAGCGGCTGGCGCGGCCTCATCGACAGCAACCGCATCGACAACGCTCAGTTTCGCCGCAGGGACAACGGCTGCAGCGACCTCACCTTTTGCTTCCAGGGCGAGCTGGCGCAGCGCATTGCAGATGTATTCAAAGCTGGCGGCATCAGGCTCTGCCGAACTTTTATAGGCGTCGAGCTGTTCCTGCATAATATCTTTGGTTTCCAAAAACAGGTTGATAATGTCGGTATTGAGCTGCATCTCACCGCGTCGCGCTTCATCAAGCAGGTTTTCCATTAAATGGGTCGTTTCCTGCAGGATGGTAAATCCAAACGTTCCGGCTCCGCCTTTAATAGAGTGCGCCGCACGGAAGATGGCATTGAGCTGCTCGGAGTCCGGTGCTTCGGGCACCAAATCGAGCAAGTGTTGCTCCATATCGGCCAACAATTCGTCGGCTTCATCAAAGAATGTCTGGTAAAAATCGCTAATATCCATGCTCACGCTATCACCTCGGATTGGCTGGTGGCGATGTTGGAACGGCAGCCGAAGGAACGGCCCCAGGCTGTTTTAAATCGTCCAGTGACTCATTCTGACTTTCGGCGTTTTCATGCAGGATGGCCTGCTCCGCCTGCTGGTTCAGCACTAAAAGACTGATACGACGGTTGATGGCATCATCCGGCCCGCGGTCGGAAACGCGCATGGTTGCGGCCATGCCGACTACGCGCAGTACCTTGCCATCATCAAGCCCACCTACCACCAGCTCGCGACGCGAGGCGTTGGCACGATCGGCAGAAAGCTCCCAGTTGCTGTATCCCTTCTCCCCACTGGCGTACGGGAAATCGTCCGTGTGTCCTGACAGGCTGATTCGGTTAGGAATGCCGTTCAGCACCGGTGCAATGGCACGCAGAATGTCGCGCATGTACGGTTCGACTTCCGCACTCCCGGTTTTAAACATTGGGCGGTTCTGGCTGTCGATAATCTGAATACGCAGCCCTTCCTGCACCAGGTCGATCTTCAGATGCGGGCGCAGCGCGCGCAGTTTCGGATCTGCTTCAATCAGCTGATCGAGATCGCCACGCAGTTTCTTCAGGCGCGCCTGCTCCATCTTTCTTTTCAGCTCGTCGATGTTCGGCTCTTTTTTAACCTCACCCTTCTGCTGGGTGTAATCATCGCCGCCGCCCGGGATCGGGCTGTCGCTGTTAGAGATACGCGGCCCGCCGGCTACCGCCGTTGCCAGCGGCGTGCGGAAATATTCGGCAATCTGGATCAGTTCTTTTGGGCTGGAGATGGAGATCAGCCACATCACCAGAAAGAACGCCATCATTGCCGTCATAAAGTCGGCGTACGCAATTTTCCACGAGCCGTGTGCGCCATGCCCGCCGCCCTTGTGCTTGCGTTTTTTTACGATGACGATCGGATGGGACTGGTTTTTCATGCGTCCTCAGTTGTCGTCTGTTGGTTTGGGTTTTTCACCGCACGCACGTGTTCTTCAAGCTCGATAAACGACGGACGCTCGCTGGAGTAAAGCGTTTTACGGCCAAACTCAACCGCGATCGGTGGCGCGTAACCGTTGAGGTTAGAGAGCAGCGTAATCTTCACGCACTGCATCATTTTGGTGGTTTCGGCGCTCTTCTGGCGCAGAACGCTTGCCAGCGGAGAGATGAAGCCGTACGCCAGCAAAATACCGAGGAAGGTTCCCACCATCGCGTGGGCAATCAGCGCACCGAGCTCGGCTGCCGGACGGTCTGCCGAGGCCAGGGCGTGAACCACCCCCATCACCGCTGCAACGATACCGAATGCAGGAAGCGAGTCGCCGACCAGCGCCAGGCTATTGGCCGGCACTTCTGATTCGCTTTCGTGGGTTTCGATCTCTTCGTCCATCAGCGCTTCGATTTCGAAGGTATTCATGTTGCCGCTGATGATCAGTCGCAGATAGTCGACGATGAAATCCAGCATCATGGCGTCAGCAAGAATGCGCGGATAGCTGGCAAAAATTTCGCTCTCTTTCGGGTTTTCGATATCCCGTTCAAGCGAGAACATGCCCTGCTGACGCGACTTCGCCATCAGGCGATAGAGCAGTGCCAGCAGATCCATATACATGCTTTTCGTGTATTTCGAGCGACGGAACAGCAACGGAATTGCTTTCAGCGTGCCCTTGATCGATTTACCGTTGTTACCAACGATAAAAGCCCCTACCCCTGCGCCGCCGATGATAATAAGTTCAGCCGGTTGATAGAGTGCTCCAAGGTGCCCGCCGGTCATCATGTAACCGCCGAAAACTGTACCGAGAACTACCAGGTAACCTAATAAGATAAGCACGACATCATCCTTCCGCTAGTGACTATGGCAAGGATGTCCAGCTCGCAGCGTTGACCGATTGCGGGGTAAAAAAAAGCAGCGGTAATTGCTTACCGCTGCTGGAATCTTTCCCACACGTTCGGGTTAAACAGCCTGTTCGATCTGTTCATCCAGCAGTTGTGGAATAATATCGGCAGCATCCCGGGAAAGTTTACGTCTTTTTACTGCGCGGGATGGAGGCTGACATAAACTACAGGCGAAGCTGCCTGCAGGTTGATGAGCATGGGTAATAAAATTGCCATCGCAGCAGTTGCAGCGCGACAGTTCAAGCATTCCGCTCTCAACAAAACGCACCAGCGTCCATGCGCGGGTCAGCGCCAGCAGAGGGCCTTCTTCCTGCTGTGGGCATTGTTCAAGGTAAAGTTTGTATGCTTTGATCACGGCGTCAACGCCGCTACACAAACCGGTTTTGAGAAGATACTGCCAGGCATTACAGAACATGGAAGCGTGAATATTCTGCTCCCACGTCATAAACCAGTCGGTAGAAAACGGCAGCATGCCTTTCGGCGGGGGACTACCACGTAACTCTTTGTACAGTTTGATGAGACGACCACGGCTCAGCTGAGTCTCGCTTTCCAGCATTTGTAAACGAGCACCCAGTGTAATCAGCTCCATGGCCAACTGTATGTCACGCGCTTCCTGAACAATGCTTTTCTCGCTCATTGCTAGGCCCTTTTCTTACGGGCTACGTCATCAGGCTGGCTGATTTCGTTAAGCAAGCGAGTGGAAAGAAGAATACCGGTATGGATCTGTTGAAGATCGTCTACACGGGACTCCTGCGTCAGACGCGTTATTGTCTGTGAATCATCGAAACGGAACTGGCAAACCAGTTGATTCGTTTCAGCCAGTTTAACCATCTGCGGGAGGGTTAAGCCGCCCAGCATGGTTGCCATTTCTTCGTTAATACCCAGACGAAACATCGCGGACGCCTTGTCCTGACTAATCAAACGCTGCGCGAGCAGTAAATACGACAAATTGATGTCATAGATATGTTTTAGCAACTCGGATGTATGCATTGTTCCCATCCCGAATAACCAACTATTATTTTTATGCGGAAAGACCGCACCCCGTGATGTCGCCGGGAAATCACCCGGTATAAAAAAGAAAAGGCTAAATGCATAGTTGAATTTAGGTTTGTATTCACTGAAACCGTAAGAGAGAAACCGCGGATGCGTCTCTTACGTGTTTTATCATTTCTTACAAATAACTAAGATTTTTCCTAATTCGACGCAAACTCTACTCGTCAGTTTTGCCACATACAATCCAGCCACCCTCAAATTTAAAAAAAATGTGACACACATCACATAATTTAAGCGAATATGACCCATAAATCCATCAGTATGACTTGTAATTTGCTCACTTATTAGCCAATTGGAACTGTTTTGTATTCTTAAATGACGAATACTCATGCAGATGGCTTAAAAGAACTGGCACGTTACATGCTTGCTCTGTCATGAACCTCTGTCTGAAACATTCACGCCAGTTGACTCTGCGTAAAACATTTTTCTTACCGTGAAAAAACAGAGAGTTATGAGGACAGTCTCAAAGCACTGTTTCACACTGAAATTATTAGAAATGACTTTGTAACGCTTATGAAGGATTAAACATTGAAAACATGCATTTGTGTGATGTTCGTTAAGTTGTTAATTTTTTTCATTTAGGCGCATTTTTCAGTTATTCTTCTTATAAGAATAATTAATGAATAATTATGATAAGCTTCACACTAATGTCGCATTCAGCTCTTGCAGAAGTGGAGATTTCGCGGTAAAGGTGGTTAAACGCTGTCTTTCAGACATCTAAGGAGTGCGCCATGAGTTACTCCCATCTTCTTGTTTCCGTAGCAGTTTCTCCCGAAAGCCATCAGCTCGTCGCCAGAGCCGTTTCCATTGCCAGGCCCCACAATGCCCGCATCAGCCTCATCACACTCGCCGCAGAGCCTGAGATGTATAATCAGCTGGCCGCGCCCATGCTGGAGGATATTCGTGAGGTTCTGCAGGAAGAAACGCAGCAATTTCTGCGTGAATTAGTGGAAAAGGCACAATATCCGGTTTATGAGACAATTATTGCGACCGGGGAGCTTAACGCCCATATTCTCGACATGTGTCGCAAACAAAATATTGATTTAGTGATTTGCGGGAATCATAACCACAGCTTTTTTTCGCGCGCAGCCTGCGCGGCGAAATCTATTGTCGCATCAAGCCAGGTCGATGTTCTGTTAGTACCGCTTGGGGGGAATTAACCCCCCAGCGGAAAATCAGGCAAGTTTAGGGAAGGTCGCGATCTTTTTTTGCAGATCGCCTTCATGGCTTTGCGGAGCGATATCCCGGAGATCCTGAATAAAACGCGCCTGCCAGTGGTTAATGTCGTTCTTCCGGATCGTCTCCATCATGTCGGCATGGCGTGAAATACGTTCCGTGAGCGGCATTGTCAGGGCACGATTCAGCGCGTTAGCTACGTCATCCCTGTCGTAAGGGTTAACAATAAGCGCAGACGTGAGCTCATTTGCAGCCCCGGCAAACTGGGAAAGCACCAGAACCCCCGGGTCGGCAGGATCCTGGGCCGCCACATACTCTTTCGCCACCAGGTTCATCCCGTCGCGCAGCGGCGTGACCAGCCCAACGTCCGCATAGCGGAAAACCTTCATCAGGATCTTACGATCAAAATGCTGATTCAGGTAAAAGAGCGGCGTCCAGCCCAGCTGGCCGTAGCGGCCATTTATGCGCCCTGCCTCTGTTTCCAGCTGGTGGCGAATATCCTGATAGGCCTGAACCTCACCGCGCGACGTCGGCGCGATCTGGGTATAGCGGATTTTACCGTGGTGCTGCGGATATTTATCCAGCAGCGTTTCATACGCCAGGAAGCGTTCCGGCAGCCCTTTGGAATAATCAAGGCGCTCAACCGAGAAGATATTTTTCACGTGCTTAAGTTCATTCTTAAGCTGCGCAAGCTTCGGCGGCAGCGGACCTGAGGCCTGCTCCGCGATCTCGTCTGGTTCAATTCCTATTGGATACACCTCAGTGTGGAAGGTTTTCCCCCAGGCCGTGTGAGTTTTCCCGCTTTTTGTCACCAGACGCGCTTTCCCTGATACGGAGTCAAGGAATGCCAGGCGGTCATTTTCCGTCTGGAAGCCCAGCAAATCGTAGTCACACAGCGCCTCCAGCAGCTCTTCATGCGGCGGCAGCGCGGTAAAAATTTCCGGCGTCGGAAAAGGAATGTGCAGGAAGAAGCCAATCCGGTTATTCACCCCCCTCTTTCGCAGCTCTCTCGCGAAGGGTAGCAGGTGATAATCGTGGATCCATAAAATATCGTCTTCTTCTATTAATGGCAGCAGTTTATCCGCCAGCAGCGCATTCACGCGCGAGTAGCCTTCGAAGGATTCACGCTGAAATTTGACCAGGTCAAGACGATAGTGAAACGCGGGCCACAGGACGGCATTCGAGAACTGCGAGTAATACTCGTCATAGTCTTTCTCTTTTAATGCAAATGAAGCCCACGTAATGTTTCCGCGCGTCACCTTTTTAAGCGGCTTCTCTTCTTCACTGATTTCCCCACTCCAGCCAAACCACAGCCCGCCAGCGGCTTTCAAGGCACCTAACACCCCTACCGCCAGGCCACCTGCACTGGCTTTTTTGTCATCAGGCGGTGCGATTCGGTTAGAGACGACGACTAAGCGACCCATAATGGTTTCCCCCTTTGCTTTGCGCTATTTGTTGTTGTTGCTGGTTAGCGATGTCAGATATCCACTGCCAGACGCTGGCGACATCCGCCAGTCGCCATTCGGCAACGGTGTCACCAGGCCCCACCTTGACGGCGATACCTCCGGCCTGATTCACCACGCGAAACCCGGCCTCATCGGTCAGGTCATCCCCTAAGAAAACAGGCGTCCGGCCCTTAAATGGTGCCTCCGCCATAAATGCGGCGATGGCTGCACCTTTATTAATCCCCTTCGGTTTTAACTCGACTACGCATTTGCCCGGCTGCAGCGCCAGCTGTGGATGCGCATCCGCAACCGTATGAGCAAGCGCGAGCACGGCATCTTCGTGCTGCGGCGCCTGACGATAATGCAGGGCAAAGGCCATGCCTTTGGCTTCCAGCTCGGTGCCGGGCAGTACGGCCAGCGCTGCAGAGAGCTGCTTATGCAGCGTTTGCGTGAGTGCGTCGGGGAGTGAAACGATATGCGTGTGATCATGGATGTCGCGGCGCTCCGCTCCGTGTACACCGGCCAGCGGAAAGTGGTAAGGACTGGCGAGCATATCCAGCTCGGCCATTGAGCGCCCTGATATCAATGCCAGTGCTCCCTCGTTCATGAGCGAGAGCTGATGCAAATCCTGTAACACCGCCTCCGGAATAGACACCTGATCGGGGTGCGGTTTTATCCCGGCGAGCGTGCCGTCGAGATCAAAAAAGAAAGCATAATGTCCGGGCAGTACAGGCGGTGCGGTTAACATGTCAGCCACCCTTTTCCTCCTTACGGTTTACGAGAGGTAAACGCCTTTACCTCTTTCATAGCCATGTAAGTATAGACAGTGTGACGTGGCTCGCCATTTGACAACCGCCCCGCCAGTTTTACTGGCGGGGCGGTTCAGGGGTCAACTATGGTTATAAGTTGAGCAATAAAAGACGGAAAAAAGAGTTACACGGTACGCTTCGCTTTTTGCTTGTAACGGTCGAAAATCACCGCTGCCAGCAGGATCAGGCCACGTACCACGTACTGAGAGAACGGCGAAATATTCAGCAGGTTCATGGCGTTCTCCACCGTGCCTAAAATCAGGATACCGGCCACAACATATGAGATTTTTCCGATGCCTCCCTTGAGGGAAACGCCCCCTAAAACGCAGGCCGAAATGACGATCAGCTCATAACCGATAGAGGTCATCGGCTGGCCGCTGGTCATACGCGAAGCAAGAATAATCCCCGCGGCGGCAGAAACCAGCCCTGAGAGCACAAAGATAATAATCTTGGTTCGCACCACCGGTACCCCTGCCAGGCGTGCCGCCTCTTCATTACCGCCGATCGCCAGCGTGTTACGGCCAAAGGTGGTCCGGTTAAGCAGGAAGCCGAACAGGATCAGGCAGGCCACGGTCAGCCAGATAGGCGCGGGCAGACCCAGCCAGTTGGCGTAACCCAGGGTAAAGAAGCGCTCGTCTTCAATCCCCACGGCTTTACCGTCGGAGATGATGTAGGCCAGCCCGCGGACAATTTGCATTGTCGCAAGCGTGGTTATCAGGGCGTTAATCTTCAGGCGAGCGATAACAAAACCGTTCACCAGACCGCTGATGACGCCGAGCAGCAGCCCGGCCAGGACGCCAATCCACAGGCTCTCCGTCATGTTGATTACCACGGCCGTCGTGACGCCCGCACAGGCAATCACCGACGCCACCGACAGGTCAAAATCGCCGGAGGCCAGACAGAACAGCATACCGCAGGCCACCATCCCGGACATGGAAATAGCCAGCCCCAGCCCCTTCATATTAATGAAGGTGGCAAAATTAGGGACGAAAATAGCACAGGCGAGGAACAGCGCGGCAAAGACGACCAGCATGCCGTACTGATCCCAGATACGCCCAAAACTCAGCGCCGATTTCGATTTCGGCGCCCCGGATGTAGTAACAGAGGACATCATTAACTCCTTACTCAGGCGACAGCCTGGCTGACTTTAGGCATGGCGAGGTTCAACGCCTGTTGTTCATTCGCCTGTTCATGAAGTAATTCACCGGCAATTTCGCCTTCACGCATCACCACAATGCGGTCGGCCACGCCAAGCACCTCCGGCAGATCGCTGGAGGCGAAGAGCACCGCCACGCCGCGCTTTGCCAGTTCATAGATCACGTTATAGATCTCGTGTTTTGCCCCCACATCGATACCGCGCGTCGGCTCGTCCAGCAAAATCACCTTCATATCCTCTGACAGCCAGCGGCCTAAAATGGCTTTCTGCTGATTTCCGCCGGAAAGATTCATGATCAGCTGTTCCGGACCCGGCGTTTTGATATTCAGCGAGCGAATATGGTGGTCGGCGTTGCTCGACTCCCAGCTATCGTTTATCAGGCAGCCTGCGCGAATAAACTTGCGGCGGGCGGAAATATTGATGTTGTCGCGTACCGAGTGCACCGGAATGATCCCCTCTGCTTTACGGTCTTCCGGGCAGAGCATCATGCCCGCCCCGATCGCGTGGGCCGGTTTCTGAATATCTACCCGTTCGCCGTCAATGGAGACCTGGCCATCGGTAATACGGGTACCGCCAAACAGACCTTTCATCAATTCGCTGCGCCCCGCCCCCACCAGACCAAACAGGCCGACGATTTCACCGCTGCGAACGGATAACGAAATCGGTGTTCTGACGCCCGGCGCTTTGACGTTATCCAGGCGCAGGCGTTCCGGGCCGTACGGGCGCGGCTGCCAGTGATAAATATCGCCCAGATCGCGTCCGACCATTGCCTGAACCAGCTGGTCATGGTTCACCTGCGCCATGTCGGTAAAGGTGCGCACATAGCGTCCATCTTTAAACACGGTGATGGCATCGCTCAGGGCAAAAATCTCTTCCATTCGGTGCGAAACGTACAGGATCGTACGGCCTTCCTGACGCAATTCGCGGATCACGCGGAACAGATTTTCGATTTCACGCTTAGAGAGCGAACTGGTGGGTTCATCAAAGGCAATAATTCTGGCGTTACGCGCCAGCGCCTTGGCAATTTCAACCATCTGCCACTGGCCGATGGAGAGATATTTCAGCGGCGTCTGGGGATCGACGTCCAGACCCAGGTGTTTAAGCTGCAGCCCCGCTTCATAATTGAGTAGCGAACGATTCACCACGCCGCCTTTATGCGGGAGCTGTCCTAGATAGATATTTTCCGCCACGGTCATCTCGGGAATGAGGTGCAGCTCCTGGTAGATGATCGCCACCCCGGCATTGAGCGCCGCCGTGGTATCGGCAAACGCCATCTCTTCGCCGCGAATGGCCAGCGTGCCGGTCGTGGGCGCGTAGTTGCCGCTGAGGATCTTCAACAGCGTGGATTTACCCGCGCCGTTTTCCCCCATCAGGGCGTGAACCTGGCCGGCATAGCAGTCGAAGCTGATATCGGTCAGCGCGTTCACACCGGGGAAGGTTTTCCCGATGCCGCGAAAAGAGAGATACGGATCAGACTGTTGCATAACGTCTCCGTGATTCCTGTAGTGTGTACGTCTGGCCCCTCACGATGTATGAGGGGCGCAATCACAGCGTATTACTTACCGCCCAGTCCTTTTTTCGCCAGCTCCTCTTTGAAGTTGTCGCGGGTGATCAGCACCACGTCGGTCACTTCGGTAAATTTCGGCGGTTCGGCCCCTTTGGTGACCCAGTTGTAGAGCATCTCACTGGATTTGTAGCCGTGAACGTCCGGGCTTGGCAGCAGAGAACCGTAGAAACCGGTAGCCTGCGCTTTGGACAGCTCGCTGACGGCGTCAACGCCGTTGATGCCAATCCCGATCACGTCAGGCGCTTTGAAGCCCTGGCCTTCCGTCGCGCGTACCCCGCCCAGCACGGTGTTGTCGTTCATGCCGACCACCAGCCAGTGTTTGACCTCCGGATGCTGGACGAGCATAGAGTTCGCGGCGTCGAAAGCGCCTGGGATATCGTTGGATTTGGTTGGGACCTTATAGATCTGTTTTTCCGGGAAGCCGGCTGCTTTTAGCGCATCCATTGAACCGGTAGTACGACGACGTGCGGTGTCCAGCTCGTCAGCCGTGATAGCCATCACCGCGGTCTCTTTGACATCCCAGCCGCGCTTTTGCATCTCTTTATAGAGCTCCTGGCCCTGGCGTTCGCCAATTTTTGTCGCCGCCATCATGACCAGCGGGACGGTATCCATCGGCTTGCCTTTAGCGTTGACGAACTGATCGTCAACCGCGATGACCTTCATGTCGTAACCGCGCGCCTTCGCCGCAATCGCCGATCCCAGCTTTGGATCAGGGGTACAGATAACGAAACCTTTTGCACCGCTGGCCGCAAGGCTGTCGATGGCGTTCAGGGTTTTTTCGCCGTCAGGCACGGCGATTTTAATGACTTCAAAACCTAAATCTTTCCCGGCTTTATCTGCGAATTTCCACTCAGTCTGGAACCAGGGCTCTTCGGGCTGTTTTACCAAAAAACCGAGTTTTAAATTCTCAGCGATAGCGGATTGTGACATAACGGCAGCCAGACCGATGGCCGCCAGCGCTTTAGTAAATTTGTGCATGGTAAACTCCAGCTTTAGCATTCTTTTCTGTAGGGAATATATGCGTGCTTCTAATTTAATCGGACTTAAAACAAGGCATTAGCGCTTACCTCGTCATAAGCGTTATTGCTGGTGATAGTTTTAGCGGGAAATTAATCATCCATAAGAGAGCCCCATCACACCGCAGAATTACAGTAATTGCGTACATAAATTCAGCGAAAAATGACATAAAAAAGGCAGGATTTGTCAGACAAATGGAAGGAGGTTAAGCAGAATTATCCATAAGATTAGCTAAGATATCCCTGATGCTCCTCAGCGGGCAAAACGGCGCCTGGCGTTAAACGGGTTCACATACTGTTTTATCAAGAATGTATAACGCACCAGGAAAAACGTTATTCCGCAGAATTTGATTTAGCGCAATTTTATTGGCACATCATATATTCGAAACGATTAAGCCGTATTTCTCTTTTTCACGGAGCATTATTCCAACTTAATAATTTCGAAAGAGTAACAGTGTGTCACCTCAGTAAAAAACCTTAATATTTAGATACTTAAAAAGCACTCACTTCATGGCGAGCTAATTGCTTTTCTGTACTATATTAAGCTTTGTAATGTATGGTAAACACAGCCTAATTAAGAGTTTTCTTAGACCACAGACAAGGGTATGCTTATTTATATCGAACACAGGAAGTGTATTTCGGTCGACTTCGGTCACGGCAGAATGTGTATTTCTGCTCTTTTCTTCATATTTGCCTGGCGCTCAGGTTAAGCAACGGACATCACGTCCCACAGTCAATAAGGATATGAGTATGGCTACCCAAACGATGATGCAAAAACTTAACGCGCAGATGAACCTTGAGTTCTACGCCTCGAATCTGCACCTTCACTTAAGTGCATGGTGTGCCGAGAATAGCCTCACGGGATCTGCCACATTCTTTCGCTCTCAGGCGCAAAGTAACGTCACTCATATGATGCGTGTCTTTAACTTCCTGAAAGCCGCAGGGGCAAATCCTGTCGTTAAAGCTCTTGATGGGATCAACGAGAACTACTCTTGCCTGGAAGAACTGTTTCAGAAAACGCTTGAAGAGTATGAACAACGCTGCAGCACCCTCAGCAAACTGGCCGATGAAGCCAAAGCGCAGCAGGACATTACGACGCTCAGATTCTTACGCGATATGGATAAAGAGCAGCAGCAGGATGGTCTTCTGCTGAAGACGCTGGCGGATGAGATCCATAATGCGCAGCAGGCGGGTTTATGTCCTGAGCAAACCGACCGTCATCTGCTCGACATCGTGGCGGTGCAGCACCACTGAGTTTTTTGGCCTGCTCCCATCCGGAGGAGCAGGCTCCCTTCACGTCTCCAACCTTCTGCTTTTGCTGAAATTTAACAAATCAGATCTGGCTCCCAATGATTAACCACACAACGTGTGATGATTTATTTAGTTACATAATCATTGACGAGGGAGCATCATGATCACCATTGAGTTTGTTGTCATTCTCCTCTGCCTGCTGACGGGTACGCGTTTCGGCGGAATGGGGCTTGGGTTAATCAGCGGCATTGGTCTTTTTATTTTATGTTTTGTCTTTGGTCTGCAGCCGGGTAAACCGCCGGTTGACGTTATGCTGACCATCCTTGCGGTGATTGGCTGTGCCGCTACCCTGCAAACGGCGGGCGGTCTCAACGTCATGATGCAGTTTGCTGAACGTCTTCTGCGCAAACACCCGCAGCACATCACCCTACTCGCCCCTTTCACCACCTGGATGCTGACCTTTCTGTGCGGCACCGGTCATGTGGTCTACACCATGTTCCCCATCATTGCGGATATCGCCCTGAAAAAAGGGATCCGCCCGGAGCGCCCTATGGCCGTGGCATCGGTCGCGTCGCAGATGGCGATCACGGCCTCCCCCGTTTCCGTTGCCGTCGTGTCGCTGGTGTCCATCCTGGCGGCCCAGCATGGGCTCGGCCACGCGTGGGGGATCCTGGAAATACTTGCCGTCTCGGTTCCCGCTTCACTTTTTGGCGTGGCCATAGCGGCCCTGTGGAGCTTACGCCGCGGGAAAGATTTGGCAGACGACATGGAGTTTCAGGAAAAGCTGAAAGATCCTAAGCAGCGAGAATTTATCTACGGCGGAACGGAGACGTTAATGAATCAACGTTTTCCTAAACAGGCCTACTGGTCCACGTGGATTTTCTTTGCCGGTATTGCCGTGGTCGTTTTGCTGGGGGCATTCCCTGAACTGCGCCCTGCCTTTGAAGTGAAAGGTAAAATGACGGCGCTGTCGATGAACCTTGTCATTCAGATGATGATGTTAATTGCGGGCGCGGTGATGCTGATGGCCTGCAAGGTCAATGCGTCGGCCATTTCCAACGGCGCGGTGTTCAAAGCCGGTATGGTCGCGATCTTCTCGGTGTTCGGCGTGGCGTGGATGAGCGATACCTTTTTTCAGGCACATCTCGAGGAGTTAAAGCTGGCGCTGGAAGGCGTGGTGAAAAGCCACCCGTGGACGTATGCCATTGTACTATTCCTGGTGTCAAAACTGGTGAACAGCCAGGCGGCGGCGCTGACGGCCGTTGCGCCTATGGGCCTCATGCTGGGCATCGACCCGAAAATGCTGATCGCCTTTTTCCCGGCATCATACGGCTATTTTGTTCTGCCAACCTATCCAAGTGATTTGGCCTGCATCGGCTTTGACCGGTCAGGCACGACCCGCATCGGGAAATTTATCATCAACCACAGCTTCATTTTGCCGGGGCTGATTGGGGTAAGCTGCGCGTGTGCCGCGAGCTACCTGCTGGTCCAGACGTTCTTCTGACAGCATCAAAGGGCGACACGTACCGTCGCCCATTTCCCTGCTTAGTGGGATTCACCCTGCGGCGTGAATCGCAGCTCGATCAGCGCGATGGCTTTCTGGATCGCACGAAGCGTTACCGGATCAGCGGCAGCAGGATGGCTGGCGAAATCGATGTTTTTGAGCTGGGTAGACATCTTCTCGCGCACTTCAACCGGCGCAATCACGTCCAGAACATCAAGGATTTGTTTGATAACCAGCTGACAGGCGACAACGTCAGAGACCAGTTCCTGATCGGCGCTCAGGTTTTGTGACATGGGGCTTTCTCCTTATTTAAAGGCCGCCATATTAGCAAAACACGCCCCCTGACATCTCCCCTTCAACGCCTGCAGGTATAAAAAAACCTGCCGAAGCAGGTTTTTTATCAGAACATGGCGCCCGGCGGCACGTCTTTGAACGTGCGGCAGTAATTGGCCCACATGCTTTTCAGGATTTTGCGCAGTTTCACGATGAGGCTCCATTAACTTGTTATACAACTTTATTGTCAACGTGCCTATAATATGACCATTGTCACAAAAATCAATATTTTTGTGACATGCATCACAATTTAATCCGCATGTGGCCTGACAGCGTTCATCCCGGACCCGTTGCAAAGAGTGAGGGCAGATTGTCCGGCTATTCCAGGCATTGCAGCGGGCATCTGCGGGTACGATAACGTATTTCCATCCACTCAGAGCGAACCATGAAAAGAGTCATTGTAGCCGGCACAATCCTGCTGCTCGCGGGGTGTAGTATTAACCGCCAGGCTGAAGTCAGTAGTCTCGATGCCCCAAACGGAATCGTCCGCCTCGACTACGGCCAGGCAGCGCTGCAAAGTGCATATTCCGATGAGTATGTGAATAACGGCACGGCGGCAAAAGCGTGTCAGAGCATGGGGTATGCTACCGCCTCAGCCTATGGTCAGCCCATTAAAACCTGTACCCTGACAAGCGGTTCTCTGTGCCTGAACGAGAGCGTGACTATCCAGTACAAATGTATGGGTTACGCCGTTAATCCTAAGTCAAATAATCCGTGGTATTAATCGAAGCTGCCAGCGTGTGCTGGCAGTTTATTTCATTACGAACAAAAATAATTCTCATTAATAGATTATAAAAATCGCCAATGCGTTTTATTCCCATTCGTGTTTTGAATAAAGAAAATAATAATTTTACGTTTTGCAAATAATTAAATAAAAAATTATAGTGTCGCTCATTGTGGACCAGAAATAATAATCCGGAGCGTCACCATGCTGAAAACTGAAATGATCGACAAGCTCAACGCACAAATGAATCTTGAGCTTTTTTCATCCCTGCTCTACCAGCAGATGAGCGCCTGGTGCAGCTACCACAGCTTCGAGGGCGCTGCCGCGTTTCTGCGTCGTCACGCTCAGGAAGAGATGACCCACATGCAGCGTCTGTTTGATTATCTTACGGATACGGGCAGCCTGCCGCGCATTGAAACCGTGGCCTCACCGTTTGCTGAGTATAATTCCCTCGATGAACTGTTCCGCGCCACCTACGAGCACGAGCAGCTGATCACCCAGAAAATTAACGAACTGGTTCATGCTGCGATGACCAGCCAGGATTATCCAACCTTTAATTTCCTGCAGTGGTACGTCGCTGAACAACACGAAGAAGAGAAGCTGTTTAAATCCGTGCTGGATAAATTATCGCTGGTGGGGAAATCTGGCGAAGGTCTTTACTTTATTGATAAAGAACTTTCCACGCTTGATACGCAGAATTAATATCAGCGCGGTGCGGGTTCCCTGCACCGCGTTAATTTACATACACCCGGCACAGCTGGTGCAGCGCCAGTCGTGGGGATTCACGGCCTGGTAAAAATAGCGGTAACTGGCCGTCTCCAGCGGAATCCCCCTCTCGTAGAACATATCCGTCAACCAGTCGACATTCTCGATTATCCACTCATCTTCCTGTAAGCCTTGCGCAAAAGTTTCATCTTCAGGATCAATAACCGAATAGATTGCCCAGGTGCCCATATCCTTTTCGCGCCGGGATTCGGGAAGGTTCAGGGGCTGGTTTTGCCAGCTGATTATCCAGTGGCCATGGCACAACAGGTTACCTCCCCGACTCCACGCCGCGGTAAAAGGATTCTCACCTGCCATAAAACCCTCACTTAATTTGATAATTTATACTTAGTGTTTACGTTACGCCGGAACGTCGCGCAGCAACATTGCCCTTATGAAGTAGGGAGAGGCCTATAAAGGATCAGAGGGTCATCATTTCGTAAACCATTCATTACACTAGTTGTAACGGTGATTTGACGAACTACGGCTTTTCCCTTACTCTGCGCCGCAGATTTTGTCGCGGTTAAGCATCGTTGTAGAGGAAAGCGTGAAAAACAGAACCCTGGGAAGTATTTTTATCGTCGCCGGAACGACGATTGGCGCAGGAATGCTGGCAATGCCACTGGCAGCCGCGGGCGTGGGATTTGGCATGACCCTGCTGCTGCTGGGAACGCTCTGGGCGCTGATGTGTTACACCGCCCTGCTGCTGCTTGAGGTTTACCAGCACGTGCCCGCCGACACCGGTCTGGGTTCGCTTGCGGCGCGCTATCTGGGACGCTACGGCCAGTGGATAACCGGCTTTAGCATGATGTTCCTGATGTACGCCCTGACCGCCGCTTACATTAGCGGCGCCGGGGAATTGATCGCCTCCAGCGTCAACGACTGGTTTGGCTCTGACATTACCCCTGCAACGGGCGCCATCTTCTTTGCACTCATCGGTGGCGGCGTGGTCTGCGTGGGAACGTCGCTGGTCGATCTGTTTAACCGCTTTCTGTTCAGCGCCAAAATTCTCTTCCTCATTATCATGCTGGTGCTGCTGGCCCCGCACGTGCACAAGGTCAACCTGCTGACGCTGCCGCTGGAAAAAGGTCTGGCGCTCTCCGCTATCCCGGTCATTTTCACCTCGTTTGGCTTCCACGGCAGCATGCCGAGCATCGTCAGCTATATGAACGGCGATATCTGCAAGCTGCGCCGCGTTTTTGTTATCGGCAGCGCGATCCCGCTGATCGCCTATATTTTCTGGCAGCTGGTGACGCTGGGCAGCATTGACTCTTCAACCTTTATTGGGCTTATGGCGCAACACGCTGGCCTGAACGGTTTTCTGCTCGCCCTGCGCGAGGTCGTCACCTCCCCGCACGTTGAGCTGGCGGTACACCTGTTTGCCGACCTGGCGCTGGCAACCTCGTTCCTGGGCGTGGCGCTCGGCCTGTTTGATTACCTGGCCGACCTGTTCCAGCGTCGCAATACCGCCGCGGGACGGTTACAGACGGGCGCAATCACCTTCCTGCCGCCGCTGGCGTTCGCGCTGTTTTACCCACGCGGGTTTGTGATGGCGCTGGGGTACGCAGGGGTAGCGCTCTCGATCCTTGCCCTCCTCCTCCCCTCCCTGCTGGCATGGAAAAGCCGTCAGCAGCATCCTCAGCAGGGGTACCGCGTGGCGGGCGGAAAACCGCTGCTGTGCGTTGTGTTTGGCTGCGGGGTGGTGATTATTCTGGTGCAGGTGTTGATTGCAGCAGGGATGCTGCCGGAAGTGGGTTGAATTTATATCTCAATGGCAAGTCCATTTTCTATGTAATAGCGGGGGATAATTCCGTTCACTAATACTCTTCTGCTACCTGTTTTGCCCGCTGCGGTGAACGTGTTAAGGGGGCTATCGCCGCCCCCTTAACAATCCCGGCTCCCGGCAAGAAAATCGCCGCTTCGCGGTGCCCTCATCTTATTCCTTACGGCTTTTCGGGGACGGGCGGATGCAACGTCCCTGTAAAGCCGCCCTCGCCGCGCATCCGTGCGCGTCGCCCCGGCCTCCAGGAAACGATTCGGCGATTTTAGCCGGACTCCCGCTCCCTCCACCTTCTTCATCGTCTGCATGGGGCACGGGTGTTGCATCCCCGCTAAAATCGGCGAACCGGAGACCGGGGGACAAGGGCTGGACGCCATGGATGGCGGCCAGAGGCGAAGCGAGACAGGATGTCGAGTTGAGCCGACCGCAGGCAGACGGTCGTGAGGTGAGCGCAGTGCGAAGCACCGATTTTCCGCGGGGCCGCGGGGATCGATAAGGGGGCCGCGGTGGCCCCCTTATCTCGTTCACAGGTAAAGATCGTATTATTTTCTACTGACTGGAGGTGAACGAAACAAATCCACCTAAGTTAATAAAAAATTGATCAGTGCAAACAGCAGCTCTTAAACTTCTTCCCGCTGCCGCAAGGACACGGATCGTTACGCCCGACCTTTGTGCCGTTCACAATCGGCTTCTTCGCTTCCGGCTGCTGCGGGTTGTTTACCCAGTAATTATACAGGCGCAGCGCCGCAGGCTGGATGCTCTCGATGCTGGCGATATATTCTTCTTCGGACAGTTCATCCAGCTTTTCGCTGTTCTCTTCCGCCCCGTGCAGCGCAATCACATCAAGATCGGCCTTCAGGGCTTCCGGCAAGGCAGACCAGTCCGTCAGCGCCACGCCGCGCATGTAGCCATAGCACCACTCTTCCACCACGGTATAGCTCTCGCCGTCCACGTCGTTATAGCCAAACATCGGTTCGAACTGATCCGGGTATTCGCTCAGACGCTCGGCAATATCGTTCATGTGCTTAAAGCAGAGATCGATAAAACGGTTCATCTCACGATCGTTTTTCCAGCGCGGAATGTACTTTTCGCCACCCCACACCGCCACCAGCCAGGCATCTGGCTCAACGACAACAGGACCGGAAAGCACTGCGGTAAGCATGCCGTCCAGTTCGGACACGTCAATCACGGACGCGTCATCATGACCGTAAGACGTTAACGTCTCTTCAAGCCACGCCATTTCGCTTTCATTCAATGGGCCTTCAGTCATCGCTGATACTCCTGCAAAAAAGGAAACGATCCTAACACATATCTCCCCCCTCTCCGGGCTGAAGTTTAGGTCTTTATTGCTGCAAAAACGTGCAAACCGTGACCTTTGCACAACTTATGGGCTTTATTGTTAACGATATGTGATCTCCGCTGTAATTTCTTCTCCTCCCCTAAGGCGGCATAACGCGGCGCTCTATACTCAAACATGTCACATGCCCGTCAATGGGTTAACCATTCTGGCAACGTTTTTGCTTAACGTTCTTCGCGCGTCTCTGCGCAGGGAAATCTCGCCGTAATATGCAGGATGCCGTCTGTATCTTGTTCGTTTAGTGCATTTTGTTCTTGCTCGTGTTTCGGATTGGCTGCGCCGTCGGGCGTTCGGGTTTACGCCGTGGTGCAAAAACCTCTTTGCTAAGGAACATAATAATGTCGCTGAAATTTATCAGAACTCCTCTTTCTCTTGTGTTGGCCGGTTGCCTGGTGACGGCGTTTTCCGCCCGGGCAGATATTGTGATTGGCGTGGCCGGGCCGTTCACGGGTCCGAATGCCACCTATGGCGATCAGTACTGGCACGGCGCAACGCAGGCCGCTGAAGACATTAATGCCGCAGGCGGCATTAATGGCGAGAAGATCAAACTGGTTCAGGGGGATGATGCCTGCGAGCCCAAGCAGGCCGTGGCCGTCGCTAACCGTTTAGTTGACCAGAATAAAGTCAACGCCGTGGTCGGCCATTTCTGCTCCTCTTCCACCATGCCCGCCTCCGAGGTGTATAGCGACGCGGGTATTATTGCGATTACCCCCGGCTCCACTAACCCGCTGATTACCGAACGCGGTATGAGCGACATGTTCCGCATGTGCGGCCGCGACGACCAGCAGGGCCAGGTTGCCAGCGACTTCATCATCGACAAGCTGAAAGCCAAGCGCGTGGTGATTATTCACGACAAAGACACCTATGGTCAGGGTCTGGCTGACGCTACCAAAGCGGCGCTGGCGAAACGCGGGGTTCAGGATGTGATGTACGAAGGGTTATCCCGCGGTGAAAAAGACTTTAACGCGCTGGTCACCAAGATCGGCGCGCAAAAACCGGACGTCGTATTCTTCGGTGGCTGTCACCCGGAAGCCGGTCCGCTGGTTCGCCAGATGCGTGAACAGGGCGTGCAGGCCAAATTCTTCTCCGGTGACTGTATCGTCAACGAGGAGATGGTGACCGCGGCGGGCGGCCCGCAGTACACCAACGGCATTTACATGACCTTCGGTAAAGACCCGCGCCTGATCCCGGACGGTAAAGCGGTAATCGAGAAATTCCGCGCCGGTAAATTCGAGCCGGAAGGTTACACCCTTTACTCCTATGCCTCCGTACAGGCCATTGCCGCGGCCTTCAAGGCCACCAGCGGCAAGGACTCTGCCAAAGCCAGCGAGTGGCTGAAGGCCAATTCCGTCGACACGGTGATGGGCAAAAAAGCCTGGGACAGCAAAGGCGATCTGAAAGTGTCTGACTACGTTGTTTACCAGTGGGACGACAAAGGAAAATATAAGGAAGTGCAGTAACGGGACGGAGTCACGCTCAACGTCGGCGGACCTACCCGTCGGCGCGTAATAAACATCAGGCTGTGCGTCTCGCGCGGCCTATAAAACGAGCGCGCTAAGATGAGTACATTCTTCCTGCAACAGTTAATCAATGGCTTAACGCTGGGTTCCGTCTACGGCCTGATCGCCATCGGCTATACCATGGTGTACGGCATTATCGGCATGATTAATTTCGCCCACGGCGAAGTGTATATGATTTCCGCCTATCTCTGCGCCATTGGCCTGGCGCTGCTCTCGTTCTTCGGACTGCAGTCCTTCCCGCTGCTGATCCTCGGGACGCTGGTGTTCACGATTGTGGTCACCGGGGTGTACGGCTGGACCATCGAGCGTATCGCCTACAAGCCGCTGCGTAACTCCACGCGCCTGGCGCCGCTGATCTCCGCCATCGGGATGTCGCTTATCCTGCAAAACTACGCGCAGCTGAGCC
This sequence comes from Enterobacter sp. N18-03635, assembly GCF_004006055.1. Lineage (NCBI taxonomy): Bacteria > Pseudomonadati > Pseudomonadota > Gammaproteobacteria > Enterobacterales > Enterobacteriaceae > Enterobacter > Enterobacter sp. N18-03635. Next base: position 2,839,513 of record NZ_CP034769.1, read on the forward strand.
AGGGCCCGCGCCAGCAAGGGGTGCCGACCATGCTGGACGGCGTGATTCGCCTGCATCTGGGCGACGGGTTCGTGCAGATAACCTACACCAAAGTGTTTATTCTGTTGGCCTCGTTTGCCGGCATGCTGGTGCTCACCTGGATAATCAATCGTACCCGGCTGGGACGAATGTGCCGCGCGGTCCAGCAGGATCGTAAGATGGCCTCCATTCTGGGGATTAACACCGACCGGATTATTTCGCTTGTCTTTGTTATCGGCGCGGCGATGGCGGGCCTGGCGGGGGTACTGATCACCATGAACTACGGCACCTTTGATTTCTACGTCGGGTTCGTGATCGGCATTAAAGCCTTTACGGCGGCGGTACTCGGCGGCATCGGCTCCCTCCCTGGCGCCATGCTCGGTGGCCTTATCCTGGGCGTGGCGGAAGCCCAGTTCTCGGGCATGGTGAACTCGGACTATAAAGACGTCTTCTCGTTCGGCCTGCTGGTCATGATCCTTATTTTCCGTCCCCAGGGACTGCTCGGGCGCCCGGTTGTGGCCAAGGTGTGAAGGAGAGAATGATGACATCACACGGCTTTTCACTTAAACGCTGCATGCTGGACGCGATTTTTTCCGGGCTGATTGCGCTGATTATCTTCGGTCCCATTGCGGGCGTGGTGCTGGACGGGTACAGCTTTACCTTCGCCGGGCAGCGCCTGGCCTGGATGGTTGGCACCGTAATGCTCGGACGTTTTCTGTTGAGCGCCTTTTTAGGTACCGCCGCGGGCGCCCGTTTCCAGGCACGCTTCGAAGCCGATAGCGCAGGCGTATATGTCCGTCCACCGGAATACAAAAGCCGCATGCGCTGGATTATTCCTCTGGTGATTGCTCTTGCGATTTGCTTTCCGTTTGTTGCCACTAAATATGTGCTGACCGTCGCCATTCTCGGGCTGATCTACGTGCTTCTCGGTCTGGGGCTGAACATCGTCGTGGGTCTGGCCGGTCTGCTGGATCTGGGATATGTCGCGTTCTACGCGATTGGGGCGTACGGTCTGGCGCTGGGGTACCAGTATCTCGGCTTAGGCTTCTGGAGCATGCTGCCGCTGGCGGCGATCATGGCCGCCGCCGCAGGCGCCCTGCTCGGTTTCCCGGTACTGCGCATGCACGGTGACTATCTGGCCATCGTCACCCTCGGGTTCGGGGAGATTATTCGCCTGATACTGAACAACTGGCTGACCTTCACCGGCGGACCCAACGGCGTGGCGGCCCCTCCCCCCACTTTTTTCGGCCTGGAATTTGGACGACGCGCGAAAGAAGGCGGCGTGCCCTTCCACGAATTTTTCCACCTGACCTACAACCCGAACATGAAGTTTATTTTTATCTACGCGGTGCTGTTCCTGGTGGTGATGCTGGTGCTCTACATTAAGCACCGCCTGACGCGAATGCCGATTGGTCGGGCGTGGGAAGCGCTGCGTGAAGACGAAATTGCCTGCCGCTCAATGGGGCTGAATCATGTTCTGGTTAAGCTTTCCGCCTTTACCCTGGGCGCGTCGACCGCGGGCATTGCCGGGGTGTTCTTCGCCACCTATCAGGGGTTCGTGAATCCTACCTCGTTTACCTTCTTTGAATCGGCACTGATCCTCGCCATTGTGGTGCTGGGCGGTATGGGCTCTACGCTTGGCGTGGTGCTGGCCGCCTTTGTGCTCACGGTAACGCCGGAACTGCTGCGCAGTTTTGCCGAGTACCGCGTCCTGCTGTTTGGCATGCTGATGGTGGTGATGATGATCTGGCGTCCACGCGGTTTGATCCGCATCAACCGCAGCGGGTTTGCCGTGCGTAAGGGCGTCGCACCATGAACGGAACGATACTACGCGTTGAACATCTGATGATGCACTTCGGCGGGATTAAAGCGCTAAACGACGTCAACCTGGACGTGCAGCGTGGCTCCATTACCGCCCTGATTGGGCCAAACGGGGCGGGAAAAACAACCGTGTTTAACTGCCTGACGGGCTTCTACAGAGCCTCCGGCGGTAACATTTTATTTAATACCCGCCATAAAACGACCAACGTCATTCAGGTCCTCGGGCAAAAATTCCAGCCCGGCGACTGGATTAACCCCGCGCAGCTCGGGCAGCGTCTGTTCTACAAAATGTTCGGCGGCACGCATCTGGTCAACCGTGCCGGGCTGGCGCGCACGTTTCAAAATATCCGTCTTTTTCGCGAGATGTCGGTCGTTGAAAACCTGCTGGTGGCGCAGCATATGCGCGTTAACCGCAATCTGCTTGCCGGGATCCTGAATACGCCGTCCTACCGGCGGGCAGAAAGCGACGCCCTGGATAGAGCCTTCTACTGGCTGGAAGTGGTAGATCTGGTGGAGTGCGCCAATCGCCTGGCGGGAGAGATGTCCTACGGCCAGCAGCGGCGACTGGAAGTCGCGCGAGCAATGTGTACCGGGCCGGAAATGATCTGCCTGGATGAACCCGCCGCCGGACTGAACCCGGTTGAAACGCATAAGCTGAGCAGCATTATTCGCTTTCTGCGGGATCATCATGACATCACGGTATTGCTGATTGAGCATGATATGGGGATGGTGATGGAAATTTCGGACGACATTATCGTGCTCGACCACGGCGATGTGATTGCCAGGGGGAAACCCGAGCAGATCCAGCATGATGAAAAGGTCATTGCCGCCTACCTGGGCACGGATGAAAGCGAGGTCTCCCTATGAGCGAACCGCTGCTGGCTTTTCGCGAAGTGGATGTCTTTTACGGCGTCATTCAGGCGCTGAAGCAGGTCTCCCTCGAGGTGAATAAGGGGGAAACCGTGGCGCTGATTGGCGCAAACGGCGCGGGAAAATCGACATTGCTGATGTCCATCTTTGGCCAGCCGCGTATTCGCAGCGGGCAGATCCTTTTCGGCGGTGAAGATATCAGCCATAAATCCACCCACTACGTCGCGTCCGGCGGCATTGCGCAGGCGCCGGAAGGCAGACGAATTTTTCCGGATATGACCGTTGAAGAGAATCTGCTGATGGGGACCATCCCCATCGGCAGCCAGTTTGCGGCTGAAGATATGCAAACCATGTTTGACCTTTTCCCTCGCCTGAAAGAGCGGCGCAAGCAGCGCGCGATGACGATGTCCGGTGGCGAACAGCAGATGCTGGCGATCGCCCGAGCGCTGATGAGCCGTCCGAAGCTGCTGCTGCTGGATGAACCGAGCCTCGGTCTGGCGCCGATTGTGGTGAAACAGATCTTCCAGACTCTGCGCGAGCTGGCCCGTAACGGCATGACTATCTTTCTGGTGGAACAGAATGCGCATCACGCGCTGAAGCTCTCTGACCGCGGGTATGTGATGGTAAACGGACAGATCAGGTTGACCGGCAGCGGCGAGGAGCTGCTGGGGAATCAGGAGGTGAGGAAGGCGTACTTGGGCGGGGTGTGATTTGATACCTGCCGAATGCGCTTTTACAGTGATGGACCATTTCGGCACATACGGAATAGAAGAACTGGAGGATACCTTAGTCGATATCGCCTCTTTATTTAGATTGCTTCCGGCAATTCTTACAGGTTTGCTAGTAAGGAAAGTAGTAAAACGAATCTAATTTATGAGCCTTCAGGGGTAGCGTCGAAGGATTCTTTTGACCCGGAAACGCAAAACCCCTAATCGTTGGATGTCCAACTTTCGGGGTTCACTTCATTTCGGTGGTCACACGATAACGTCGTTAAATAAAACTGTCGTCGTCATTGCTGTAGTCGTCATCTACATCGTCGTTCAGCCAGGCGTCGTTATTATTGCCGAGCGGATCGTTCTGGTTGAGGAAACGGGTGTCAGAGACGTTATTGAAGTCGCCGTATTGATTATCGACAAACGGTTCACCACTGACGGGTATTGTCGGTTCTTCGATGATGTTCACTATCTCTTCCGGCCGCGACTGATGGAACATGCTGGTAAGCATCTCGGCCAGCGCGATGCCACCGGCCACGCCAGCGGCTGTCTGGAGCGCGCCAGCCATAAAACCGCCGCCGCGAGTAGCCGGCGCTGGCGCCCGAGAGTAATCCTGCGCCGGCGGCTGTTGCGGCTGGGAATTCCAGCTGTTGTCAGGCTGCGGGTTACTTTTCCCGCCACCAAACAGGCCGCCGAGGAAACTGCCGCCCGTCGAGGATTTGTTTTTTTGCGCGGCTAATTCGCTTTCAAGCTCCTGAACCCGGGCCTGCAGGCGTTTCAACGCCGCTTCCTGAATCAAAATCGACTGCGCCATATAGTAGGGGGCCGCAGGCTGCTGTCTGACGAATTCAGCGATCTGACGCTCCGCATCTGCATCCCGTTGGCTGTTTTGTTGTCCGGCCTGTTTAAGACGCTCGAAAAGGCCGTTGATAAGCTGCTGTTCTTCATATTGCATGACAATAACCTTCCGCTCTCCGGGGTGGATACCAACCAGTTTATCAGCGGCGGCAACCTGTGTCTGACGAGTGAAATGTTTGTTTAAGATTGGTTGCAGGTTATCTGAAAATCGCCCTGCTTTCCGGGCTTGATATTAGAGAATTCCGGCTTCCTGGTTTCTGTAGCGCAGGGAATGCTCTCTTTTCCGGTTAGCATGTATTACCTCGGTTATGACTTCATAGACACGGCTCATCGCCATGCTAATTTTGATGATCGTGTGAGGATGGCGAACATGCTCAAACGAGGCATATCGGTTAATCAGGAAGCTCAAAAAATAGTTAACGCTGTTATCAGAGAGTTCATGTCAAAAGTGAACATTGATAATATTCAGGGCATTGCACAAAATTTTACTGGCGTAATGGCTGGTAAATTCATATTCGCTGAGTTAACCGGAGTAAAACTAGGCGCTGCCGTATCGTCACGCATTATGACCTCGTTCGCCGCTGGCGTGGTCATCGGAAGCGCTCTCACGATTGGTGCAGAAACATCGAGAGCTATCTATACGGCTAGAAAGCTTGAAAACCAGAACCCTGTACTCTACTACCGACTTAAGAGTATGGGTGATTTAGATCTTCTGTATTTTCTTGTTGAAGAAAAATTGAAACCTTTTCTTGACGCATGCAGCGTAGCAGATGTAAACAAGCATGAATTTAACGAAGTATGTAAATACTTTTTTGGTGGATTATGAACACTCAGGACATTATCAAATTAATAGCATCCAGAATTCTGCGCGGGTTGGGGATGGGAATTGCTTCTGCGGGCCTATTGTCCTGTATTTATTTCTTTTCATTTTCAAAAGACGAATCCCGTTTTATCTGGGGTGCAGCGTCTGGTGCTCTCATTGTCCTTGGTTACTTTATATACCGAATCGCGATACTCAAGGTTTTTGACGAACGTTGAAGACCTCAATTGCTCATACTCCATCAAAAAACCCACCGATTGGTGGGCTTGATGTTAAAGACTTAGGCTTAACGTCTTCCTGTCATAATAGAATGACGGAAAGGCATCAAATAGGATGAAATCAACCGCAACTTTTCGCGTGGTCCACATTTAAGTGGTGGTCGCTGGGCAGTAGTGCCCTCTTGTTGTGGCGAAGTTGAATGGCGAAAGATAGGCACAAAAAAACCACCTTTCGGTGGTTTCACGACACTGCTTATTGCTTTGATTATTCTTTGTTTCCCATGGTAGCCGGAGTGGGACTTGAACCCACACAGCGCGAACGCCGAGGGATTTTAAATCCCTTGTGTCTACCGATTCCACCATCCGGCCAGGGAAGAAAGTGGAGGCGCGTTCCGGAGTCGAACCGGACTAGACGGATTTGCAATCCGCTACATAACCGCTTTGCTAACGCGCCGTAAAACTTTTCAAACTGACACCCGCTATTGCGCATGTCTTTAATCTGGAGCGGGAAACGAGACTCGAACTCGCGACCCCGACCTTGGCAAGGTCGTGCTCTACCAACTGAGCTATTCCCGCATGTCATCAAGTAAATGTCTAACCACTTGATTTCATTATCGTCCGGCTGACTGTGCCGCCGTTCGATGCGTTGCATTCTACTGATATGACGTTATGAGTCAACGTTATTTTTTGCATCCCCGGATCGTTTGCTGAAAATTACGGCGAAACGATCACTGATCAAGCAAATCCCCTCGGGCAGCGTTCAAATATTGCAGCATTGACCACAGCGTCAGCACTGCCGCTACCCACAGCAGGCCAATTCCCGCCCACTCAACCCAGGCGTTCGGACGCCAGAGCATCCAGACCAGCGCCGCCATCTGCGCCGTCGTTTTCACTTTACCAATCCACGAGACCGCCACGCTGCTGCGTTTTCCCAGCTCCGCCATCCACTCGCGAAGCGCAGAGATAATAATCTCACGGCCAATCATGGTTGCCGCAGGCAGCGTCACCCACCAGGTATGATAGTGCTCGGCCACCAGCACCATGGCAATCGCGACCATCACTTTATCCGCCACCGGATCGAGGAAGGCGCCGAAACGGGTGCTTTGATTCCAGCGGCGCGCCAGATAGCCATCAAACCAGTCTGTTACCGCTGCGATAAGGAAGATCAATGCGCACGCAAAGGGTGCCCAGACAACCGGCAGGTAAAACGCCAGCACAAAGAACGGGATGAGTACAACACGAAAAAGAGTGAGCAACGTAGGGATATTATATTGCATAGTGACGGTAACTATTTGTTGTCAGTAAAATTTAGCTCTATGTTGCTACAGAGCCCTCAATGTTTCAACGAGTAGTAGATCTTTTCTGCCAGCCCTTGCGAAATACCCGGCACTTTTGCAATTTCCTCCATGCTGGCGTTGAGTAATCCTTGCAATCCGCCCATATATTTCAGCAGCATCTGGCGACGTTTTGGCCCCACACCTTCAATCGTTTCCAGGCTACTGGTATTTTTCACCTTCGCCCGTTTTTTGCGGTGACCGCTGATGGCATGATCGTGTGATTCATCGCGAATATGCTGGATGACGTGAAGCGCCGGCGAATCCGGCGGCAGGCTGAAGCCCTCACCTTCCGGCTCGAAGAACAGTGTCTCCAGCCCGGCCTTACGATCGGCCCCTTTTGCGACACCCAGCAGCAGCGGATGGTTTTTATCCCAGCTGACATCAAGCGATTCAAATACCGCTTTCGCCTGCCCGAGCTGCCCTTTCCCACCGTCAATCAGGATCACATCCGGGATTTTGCTCTCCTCAATGGCTTTACCATAGCGACGACGCAGCACCTGATTCATCGCCGCATAGTCATCGCCCGGCGTGATGCCGGTGATGTTATAGCGACGATACTCGGCGCGCAGCGGGCCGTTAGCATCGAACACCACGCAGGAGGCCACCGTCTGTTCCCCCATCGTATGGCTGATGTCGAAACACTCCATCCGTTTCACTTCCGGCAGCTTCAGCAGCGTTGCCAGGGCCGTTAAACGCTGGTGCACCGTCGACTGCTGCGATAGCTTAGTGGTGAGCGCCGTCGCCGCGTTGGTGCGTGCTAGCTTCAGATAACGCGCACGATCGCCGCGCGGTTTGGTTTGTACATTGACCCGACGGCCCGCCAGCTCAGAGAGCGACTCGCCCAGCAGGGTTTTATCGTCAAGATTAAAATCGAGCAGGATCTCAGAAGGCAGCGTGCGCATCTGGCTCCCCTGCAGATAGAACTGGCCGACAAAGGTTTCCACCACTTCACCCAGTTCGGTACCGCCAGGCACTTTCGGAAAATAGCTGCGGCTGCCGAGCACTTTGCCCTGGCGAATAAACAGCACGTGCACGCAGGCCATCCCGGCGTCAAAGGCTACGCCGATAACGTCGAGATCGTCACCGGTATTCGAGACAAACTGTTTCTCAGTGACTCTGCGCACCGCCTGGATTTGGTCGCGGATCCGTGCGGCCTCTTCGAACTCGAGTGCGGCACTGGCTTTTTCCATCCGCGCGATAAGCTGCGTTAAGACCTGATCGTCTTTTCCTGCTAAGAACAGGCGCACATACTCCACCTGCTGAGCATACTCCTCTTCACTCACCAGCCCGGCTACACACGGCCCCAGGCAGCGACCAATCTGGTACTGAAGGCACGGGCGCGAGCGGTTACGGTAAACGCTGTTTTCACACTGGCGGATTGAGAAGATTTTTTGCAGCAGCGCCAGCGTTTCACGCACGGCATAGCCGTTAGGGAACGGCCCGAAATATTCACCCTTTGCATGTTTCGCACCGCGGTGCATGGCGAGGCGCGGATGGGTGTCGCTGCTCAGAAAAATAAACGGGTAGGATTTATCATCACGCAACAGGACGTTATAGCGCGGCTGGTAGAGCTTAATATAGTTGTGCTCTAACAGCAGCGCTTCTGTCTCCGTGTGCGTGACGGTGACATCAATATTCTGGATGAGTGAGACCAGCGCTTCGGTCTTACGGGAGGCCAGGTTGCTGCGAAAATAGCTGGAGAGACGTTTTTTAAGATCTTTTGCCTTCCCCACGTAGATAACCGTACCGCCAGCGTCATACATGCGATAGACGCCAGGCTGGCTGGTTACGGTTTTCAGAAATGTTTTTGAATCGAACACATCACTCACTGACTTAACAACGTCTCCGCATTACACAAACCATGCCGGATGGCCAGATGCGTCAGTTCCACATCACCATGAATGTTCAGTTTACTGAACATACGGTAACGATAGCTGTTGACCGTTTTCGGGCTGAGATTCAGCTGTTCCGAGATCTCATTCACCTTCTGACCTTTAGTGATCATCAGCATAATCTGCAATTCACGCTCGGACAAACTGGCAAACGGTGATTCGGTTTTCTCGGGCTCGATCTGGCTCAGGGCCATCTGCTGTGCGATGTCGGAAGCAATGTAACGCTGTCCGGCATACACGGAACGGATCGCATTGACGACCTCCTGCGGCGCAGCACCTTTACTCAGGTAGCCCGCGGCGCCCGCCTGCATCACTTTCGCGGGCAGTGGGTTTTCGGTATGCACGGTCAGCATGATGACTTTTGTATCAACAAAAGTACGCGCGATTTTGCGTGTTGCTTCAAGACCACCGATACCGGGCATGTTCATATCCATCAGTACCACATCTGCCGAGTTTGTGCGGCACCATTTTACCGCATCTTCGCCACAGCAAGCCTCACCGGCAACTTTAATACCTTTAATATCTTCAAGAATGCGTCGTATCCCTGCGCGCACCAGTTCGTGGTCATCAACAAGAAGGACGTTGATCAAAGGAAATGTCTCCAGAATAGGGATAACGCTACTGAGTGATAATTTGGTTTATATTAACGGTTTTCCTCACAAGATTAAAACGTTAAAAAACCGGCTATTCGATTTTGCTCTCGTTTTTGGAAATTAGGCTGTACAGTCCGTGGAAACAGAGACCATGCAGTCAGGGCTTTTGCAGCTTTTTTTAAGCATCTGTATTCAAAAAGTTACAAAAAACTTGCAGGCTTTTCCTGCAAAAAAACAGTTCTCAAATTTTTGTAACAATAATTAACGGCAAGCGAACCGGGCATAAACAATTAATAGCCTTTAACGGCGGTTAAGTTTACCGGTACGTTCTGTTTACGCAATTAAACATCCACGTAAAAGTACAAAAAACAACCACTGCATTTTTTGCTTCAGCTTGTGGTATACTCCGCCGCCTTGACTTTCGTCGTCGCGCTTTAGCGCCGTTTAATAATGAGGAAAATAAATGAGCACACCTGAATTTGCCACTGCGGAGAATAACCAGGAACTGGCACAGGAAGTAAACTGCCTGAAAGCATTGCTAACGTTGATGCTGCAGGCGATGGGCCAGGCTGATGCCGGTCGTGTGATCATTAAAATGGAAAAACAAATCGCGGAGATGGAAGACCAGGCTGAATCTGCGGTATTTGCTAACACCGTTAAGCAAATCAAACAAGCCTACCGCCAGTAACAAAAAACGGCTGGATGCAGTGCATTCAGCCGTTCCCTCGTCTGTCACGCAGAACGTATTATCCTGTCAGATCAGCCCCGTTGCCGCCGCGTAACACGCAATCTGGGTTTTGTTAGGCGCATTGAATTTCTTCTGCATATTTTTCTGATGGAAGTTAACGGTATTCTCTGAGATAGAGAGAATGATCGCTATTTCCGCTGACGTCTTCCCTTCCGCAGTCCATTTCAGAATTTCGCGCTCGCGTTTACTGAATTTCATTTCTGGCGGCATGACCATCTCATCTTCAAAACGCGTCAGAGACGTTAAAGCCATTTGCACCAGCATTTGCAACCGCAGTTCTATTTCCTCACGGGCAAATGGCCCTTCCTTAAGACTCGTACGAGATACTGACAGGAAGCCAAGCGCGTGGTTAGGCAGCATCAGGCACTGCGTTATTCCCGCGCGTAAACCGTGGTCCTGGGCGCTATGCCATAATTCCTGCGCCTCGGCAAATAATGCGTCTGTCCAGGGTAGATGACCCTGGATGAAATTTTCTGCTTTTAAAACCGGATCGATAGCGAAATAGTTCGCGGAATGATATTGCGCCATCCACGGCTTTGGATAAGTAGTCTGCAAAGAGATTTTAGGGCGCGTAAAGGGCACGGGATGCCGCACGCAGAGCGCGTAATAATCGAATTCCAGCGCCTGAGTTTGCCGCTCTAGCTCCTGATATACCTCATCGGTACTCGTCAATTGCTGAAACCGGAGTGAGCAGTCCCGTCGCCAGTTGAAAAAGTCTGAATCCTTCATACTTACTAAATGAAGCCTCTGAAAAGATAATCATTATTATGGTGAATATAAACTAACACATAAAACTTTTTTCTAACTGCAAAATATCGGCAATAGCCCAATTAACTTTAGTATTCATAAGGTTTATCCGAGCTGGGCGGAATAAAAAATCAAAGGACGGCGCCCGTAGGGAGAATAATTTGCTCCAGCCTAAATTTCTGGAGCAAATTAGTGCATAAATGCTACTGCATAAGGAATTTTTCAAGGAACTGACGGGTTCGCGGCTGTTGAGGATTGGCGAACAGACTTTTCGCCGGCCCCTGCTCAACAATCCGTCCCTGGTCCATGAAGATGGCTCTGTCAGCAACATCGCGTGCAAAGCTCATTTCATGCGTTACGATCACCATCGTCCTTTTTTCCTGCGCCAGCTGGCGAATGGTGTTCAGCACTTCACCCACCAGTTCAGGATCGAGCGCGGAGGTCGGTTCATCAAACAGGATCACGTCAGGACGCATCGCCAGCGCGCGCGCTATCGCCACGCGCTGCTGTTGGCCGCCCGACAGACGGCGCGGATAGCTGGTCTCTTTCCCCGCCAGCCCGACTTTGGCGAGCAGTTCGCGCGCGCGCGCCGTCGCTTCCTCTTTTGGCTCACCTTTAACGATAACCGGCCCTTCGATAATGTTCTCCAGCACCGTACGGTGCGGGAAGAGATTAAAGTTCTGGAAAACGAAACCGACATGCTGGCGCAGGCGGCGAATTAAACCTTTCTGCTGGCTAATGGATTTCCCGGTATCAATCGTTATCTCGCCTACCCGGATGGTGCCGCCTTCCGGCTGTTCAAGCAGGTTAATGCTGCGCAGCAGCGTCGTCTTTCCCGAACCGCTTGGTCCGATAATCGCCACCACTTCCCCCTGCTCTACTTCCAGATCGATCCCGTGGAGCACCGTTTGACCGTGGAATTTTTTCACCAGGTTTTTGACGTCGATAGCACTCATTTTGGATCACGCTCCTGGCGGTTAAGCTGGTTTTCGAAGTAGTTTTGCAGAGCAGACAGTACCGTCGCCATCACCCAGTAAATTAGCGAGGCGGCCAGATACATGGTAAAGACTTCAAGCGTGCGCGAAGTAATAAGCTGTGCCTGACGGAACAGTTCCGGAACCTGAATCGTTGCTGCCAGGGAAGTATCTTTCACCAGGCTAATAAAGCTGTTGCTGAGCGGCGGTAGCGCCACGCGCGCCGCCTGAGGCAGAATGGCCCGGCGCAGCGTCTGCCATGGCGTCATCCCGATACTGGCTGCTGCTTCCCACTGCCCTTTGTCAATGGAGGAGATGGCCGCACGCAGGGTTTCAGAGGTGTACGCCGCGGTATTGAGAGACAGACCAATCATCGCTGCCGGAATCGGATCCAGCTCGATACCAAACTGCGGCAAGCCGTAGTAGATCATAAAGAGCTGGGCGATGAGCGGCGTACCGCGAAACACGGAGATATAAAAACGCGCCAGCCAGCGCACCGGCAGGATGGGCGACATGCGCATTAAGGCCAGCACAAATCCCAGAACCAGCCCAAAGAACATCCCGCCGATACTGAGCTGTAACGTAAATACCGCACCTTTCAGCAGATACGGCAGAGAATCAATAACCAGTTGAATACTTTCTTGCATTATTATTTTTCGACCTGACTTTTAGACATGAGGATGGTAGGCAAACAGCGCAGGCGCCCCGCCGGTATGGACAAATAAAATCGGCCCTTCATCCTTAAAGCGTTTCTGCGCAATGCCGTCAATCAGTCCGGCCATCGCTTTGCCGGTATAGACCGGATCGAGTAATATCCCCTCGAGGCGCGCCAGCAGCTTCACCGCTTCCATGCCCTCTTCGTTAGGCGTACCGTAACCCGGCGCAAAATAGTCATCCCAGAGCAGAATATCGGCCTTTGCCTTCAGCTCCAGCTGCTCTGCGACCGCCTGCTGTAACGTAACCACTTTTGGCTTCTGATCCGCTACGCTGCGGGACACCGTCACCCCGATAAGCTCGACGTCCGGCAGCAGTTGTTCGAGCCCCACCGCCAGCCCGGCATGCGTGCCCGCGCTTCCGGACGCGACAACCACGGAGGAGAGGCTCACTGCGCCCTCGCACTGCTGCGCAATTTCCAGCGCACTTTCCACATACCCCAGCGCGCCCAGCGCGTTCGAACCGCCGACGGGAATAACGTAGGGGCGGAACCCCTGCGCTTCCAGACGCGTCGCCAGCTCGTCGAGCTGGGCGGCCGGATCGGTCAACGCATCCACCATTTCGACCTGCACATTAAACAGATCCAGCAGCAGGCGGTTACCGTTGGTGAGATAGTTTTCTGCCCGCGTGCCAATCGGGTTTTCCAGCAATGCCACGCAGTGGAGCCCAAGCTTTGCCGCCACGGCCGCCGTCTGGCGAACGTGGTTGGACTGGATGGCCCCGGCGGTAATGAGCGTATCCGCGCCTTCGCGCAGGGCGTCAGCAGCCAGAAACTCCAGCTTGCGCAGCTTGTTGCCCCCCATCGCCATCGGCGTCACGTCATCACGCTTAATAAAAATATCGCGCCCTAAATAATCAGAAAATCGCGGCAGGTACTCCAGCGGCGTCGGCGCGCCGATGAACTCCAGGCGGGGAAAGCGCGTTAAATTCTGTAGTGACATGGGTTCTCCGGTAACTCTGACAAAATGTGATATTTTTCATTATGCACGCAGACGCGAAAGAAATAAAAAAGGCGCTTTTAAAAGCGCCTTTTTTTACGGCAGAAACTTATTTCGTGACGTCTGCACCGAACCACTTCTCGGAGAGCGCTTTCAGGCTACCGTCTTTTTGCATGTCAGCAATCGCTGAATCAATCGCTTTAACCAGGTCTTCGTTACCTTTACGAACGGCAACGCCTGATTCCTGACGAGAGAACGCATCACCCGCTACCGCCAGGGTATTGTTGGTTTTCTTCACCAGATCCAGCGCGGCCAGGCGGTCAACCAGAATGGCGTCGATACGGCCCACGCGCAGATCCTGGTATTTCGTCGGGTCATCATCATAGGTGCGGATATCAACGCCCTGCACGTTCTGGCGCAGCCACTCTTCATAGTTAGTACCCAGACCAACACCGACTTTCTTCCCTTTCAGGTCCGCGGCAGTTTTAATTCCGCCTTCGTTGCCTTTCTTCACCAGCGCCTGAATACCGGACACGGTGTACGGGGTAGAGAAGTCATATTTCTTCTTACGCTCGTCAGAAATGGTCACCTGATTGATCACCACATCAATACGTTTGGAATCCAGCGACGCCAGCATACCGTCCCACTTGGTCGGTTTCAGGGACGCTTTCACGCCGAGGTGCTTCGCCAGCTCTTCAGCAAACTCCACTTCAAAACCGGTCAGCTTACCGTCATCGCCCTGGAAGCTGAACGGAGGATAGGTTCCTTCCAGCCCGACCAGCAGCGTACCGCGCTCTTTTACTTTATTCAGCAGGTTTTCTGCGGCGAACGTTTTCACGCTCATGCCCGCAACCAGCGCAACGGCCATAACACCCATCAGCGCCTGACGACCCAGAAGTGCAAATTTCATAAATACCCCGATATAGTGGAATTTTTACGTAGTGTAGAGAAATCGCCTGCAACGTCAAAGGCGACTGCGCTACATCTTATTCTTTTTTAATATATATCAGAAGTTGTTCCGGCGTGGGCTTTCTGCTTTATGGCACCCGGCATTTGTACCTTGTATTGCGCATACTTGCGCAGCGCAATTCGGTAGTTGTTGGTGCTGGTCGCAGGCAGCCACGGCTCCAGATTTTCATCCAGATAACCGGTTTTCAGCAGATCGCGAGAAATATTGTTTACGGTCAGATGTTGCCCAAGGCGGCGCAGGCGAACGACATATTCGCGAACGGTGCCGTGGCTCATCTCCGTTTGTTCAAACAGGAACTGCTTGAAGCCGATAATATCGAAGAAGTCGCTTTGCTCTTTGCAGTGGAGATCCCCACAGAAACGGCAAAGCGCCACCCACTCTTTTTGCTCTTCGAGCCATGCTGCTTCGTCCATCAACGTGTCGAGACGCGAAATCGCAATCTTATTGACGATTTCGCCCCGGCGAACCAGCGTGATACGATCGAGTAACTTGTTACAGTGGGCGCAATGCGTCTGGCTGTGTTTAAAGTCTTTCAGGTAGCGGCTTAAAGGCCGTCTTTTAGATTGCTGCACCGTCATGATAACTCCTGGTTGTCAATACGTTGTGCGGCATTTTTAAGGTGAATCAATCACCTATAACTTACCCAGCTTGGTTCGTAAGCGTTTAATGGCCTGGCTGTGCAGCTGGCTCACCCGCGACTCTCCCACCTCCAGAACAGCGCCAATCTCTTTGAGGTTAAGCTCTTCCTGGTAATAAAGGGTCAATACCAGCTGTTCGCGTTCAGGCAGAGCTTCAATAGCCTCCATGACGCGCTGGCGTAAATTCCCTTCCATTAAATGGTGTAACGGGTTCTCCTGCTGGTGCTCGTCCGTCACCAGCTCGATGCTATCGCCATGCTCTTCGCGCCACTCATCATAAGAGAAGAGTTGGCTATTATTGGTATCGAGCAACATCTGACGATACTCTTCAACAGCAATCCCAAGACGTTCCGCCACTTCGGTTTCCGTTGCGTTACGTCCCAGTTCCTGTTCCAGCTGCCCCATCGCATGCGCCACTTCGCGCGCGTTGCGGCGAACACTGCGCGGCACCCAGTCGCGGCTGCGCAGCTCGTCCAGCATCGCACCACGAATACGCTGAACTGCGTAAGTCGTAAATGCCGTTCCTTGCAGAGCGTCGTATCGGTCAACTGCATTCAATAACCCGATACCGCCCGCCTGTAGCAGATCGTCGAGTTCCACGCTCGCCGGCAAGCGCACCTGGAGGCGCAATGCTTCGTGACGCACCAGCGGGACATAACGCTGCCACAGCGAGTGTTTATCCATTACACCTTCAGCGGTATAGAGTGAATTCACGATAAACAGCCCTGCGTTAGTTGAGTTATCGGCATGATTATCCGATTCTGCAGGGCGTTCAATTGGATGAAAAAGGGGGATAAAGTGAGGTTATTCTGAGGTTGCCCACAACAGGGGCAACTTTTCTGCCTAAATTAACAGTTGTAACAATGAAAGATCGTCGCCCAGTTTGACGCTATCTATATGTTGATGAAAGAGCTTTCCTGCTTCCTGATTATGCTGGCTAAGGGAGTGGAAGCTGTAAATAACATCAATGATATTATCTTGTTCAATTTTCCCCGCCACGAGTGCCTGACCGGCAAGTAACGTTTTAAGGA
Organism: Enterobacter sp. N18-03635; assembly: GCF_004006055.1. Classification (NCBI taxonomy): domain Bacteria; kingdom Pseudomonadati; phylum Pseudomonadota; class Gammaproteobacteria; order Enterobacterales; family Enterobacteriaceae; genus Enterobacter; species Enterobacter sp. N18-03635. The sequence continues at coordinate 2,855,413 of NZ_CP034769.1, forward strand.
AATAGAACTCCGCAACGATTAAATAAAGGTTATTCAACATGCTGCGGCCGTTGTTCTGCGGGAAGCCCTGCTCCCACAGTTTGTATTTAAAAAAGTTCTTGAATAAATGGTCATTGGTCGCCAGATAACTGCCCGCCACATCGCGCCAGACGGACTCGATGTTTTCCATGACCTTCTCTGCCGGCACGGTGTCACCCGCAGACTCAAATTGTTGATAAAGCTGGGTAAAATAACGGTTTAATACCTCACCGCCGCGGGCTGTTACTTTCTTCGTGAAGTAGCTCTGGATGAGCGAAATTAACGCGAACTTCAGGCTATAGTTCTGATTAAAGCCGCTTAATTCCGTTTTGATTTTACCGCTCACCAGTTCGTTAACCAGTGAGAAATAGACCGTTTCGAGCGTGCCGATATTCTCTGCGATATTATCGAGCTTTTCCGCCACCATGAGGAATTTCACTACGGCGTAAACCTGTTCTTCAACGCTGACGCCCTCAACGCTAAAAATATTCTGGCAGAAGAGATTGATGACCTTGGCCTTCAAATCAATCATCGGCGCATTATTGACGTCCTGCTGAACAATGACAGATTCCATCAACGACATAGACTCCCGATCGTTCAACAGAAGTCGGGTCACTTCCGGACACGACAGGTTCAGCGATTTTTCGATTTCATTTTTATAGACCCGGCTTGTCCGTGGAAATGTCGAACAGGTTGGGCTTAAGGCCTGGACGCCCATGGCGCCATGAACAGAACAGAGTTTTTCCGTATCCATAAACGGGCAGTTTTTACTTTCCGTATGGAAAATCACTTCACCCCAGTGGTCATAGTTTTTTTTGGTGACTTTTATCGCCGTTTTCGCCGTCTGACGAATAGCGGCATTTTTACTGTTCAGATAGCGATTAACGGAGGATTTATCAAACGCGATGGTCCAGCCCTGACAACAATGTTCACGGCATTCCCCACCGACACATGAAAAATCTGCGACCAGCTTTGGTTGAGTGACACTGATTTGTTTCACAGGCGGATTCTCAAATAGCAGAGATAAAAAAACCCCGCCGAAGCGGGGTTTCACGCGTAAAATTAACGCAGCAGAGACAGAACGGTCTGTGGAACCTGGTTTGCCTGAGACAGAACAGAAGTACCAGCCTGCTGCAGGATCTGCGCGCGGGACATGTTGGAAACTTCAGTTGCGTAGTCAGCGTCCTGGATACGGGACTGAGCAGCAGACAGGTTGTTAGAAGTGTTGTTCAGGTTGTTGATTGCAGAAGTGAAACGGTTCTGCACAGCACCCAGGCCAGAACGTGCTTTATCAACTTTAGCGATAGCTGCGTCGATGGTGCCCAGGTCGGTAGCGGTCATAGTTTTCAGGTCGATAGCGTTCACGCCCAGAGTGGTGGTGTCAGCTTTAGCACCGCTCAGGTCCAGATCGATGGTGTCGCCGTCGTTAACGCCAACCTGAATTTTAACTACGCCAGCAGTACCAGCAGTGCCGTCCAGCAGTTTGATGCCGTTGAAGTCAGTTTTGCCCGCAACGCGGTTGATTTCAGCCAGACGAGCGGTAACTTCATCCTGCAGAGAAGCCAGGTCAGAGGTGCTGTTGGTGCCGTTGCTTGCCTGAACAGCCAGTTCACGAACGCGCTGCAGGTTGTTGTTGATTTCGTTCAGAGAGCCTTCAGCAGTCTGCGCCATGGAGATACCGTCGTTGGCGTTACGTGCTGCCTGGTTCATACCTTTGATCTGAGCGGTCATGCGGTTTGCAATCGCCTGGCCAGCAGCATCGTCTTTCGCGCTGTTAATACGCAGACCGGAAGACAGACGCTCGATAGCAGTGCCCAGAGAAGACTGAGATTTGTTCAGGTTGTTCTGAGTGGTCAGGGACAACAGGTTAGTATTGATAACTGCCATAATTTTCTTTCCTTCAAAAATTGGGTTTTAGGTCCGGTGCCTAACACTCACAGCGTCTCTCACCGTCAACAAGGTTATCGACGGGTCCCCAAAAGACTTTAGAATCAATTTTGAAAAAATTACAACCAGCTGATTATTAACAGATTTATTTTTAAAAAATCAATTAAGGTCCAACAGAGCGTTATTATTTATGCTTTTTTAACGCGCAAAGAGATGACTAAAAAGGCACACACTTATTCGTGTTTTCAAAGCGCAGATAATGATCCTAAAGTGCAATCCTTTCATTTACCCCGCCAGGACGCGTCTATTCTTTGGATTATTTTTTTCTCACCATCGTAAACTTTTACGTTGAGAGGCCGATAAGAGTCCTGAACTACTTTCGTATTTTAAGGAAAATATGCATGGCTACTATCAGTAACCTCGGGATAGGTTCTGCAGGACTCGGGGATTTATATAATCAGTTGGATGCAGCAGAAAGAACCAAGCTGACGACGATTACTTCCCAGCAATCAACGTATAACGCGCAGTTAAGCGCTTACGGCAAGCTGCAGAGCGCCATGACATCGCTGCAGACCGCGACCGCTGCGCTGGGTAAAGCAACCACCTGGAACTCAACGTCCGTTAGCAGTACCAATACGGCCTTTACCGCCACGACAACGGCTGACGCATCTGTCGGTTCCTTTGTTGTAAACGTCAACCAGGTTGCCAAGGCACAGGCACTCACTACCGGCTCCTATGCAAACAACACGGATCTGCTGGGCGATACGACAGGTACAACGCGTAAAATCACCATCACCCAGCCGGGCACGAAAACGCCTTTAGAGGTCACCCTGGCGGATGGCGATACGTCTCTGGCCGGGATCGCGAGCGCCATTAATAAAGCGAACGGCAACGTCACCGCCAGCGTCATTAAAGCGAAAGACGGTGATTACCGCCTGATGCTGTCATCTAAAACCACCGGTACGGATGGTGCGATGACGGTAAGCGTCACTGGCGACGCCAAGCTGCAAAGCGCCATTGGCTACGACTCAACCACCAAAACGGGCGCGCTGACGGTGAACACCGACGCGCAGAACGCGATTGTGGTAGTGAACAACATCTCCATCGAGCGCCAGTCGAATACCATTACCGATGCCCTGCCTGGCGTGACTTTCTCGCTGAAAGCAGAAAGCAAGGCAGATGAAACATTAGAGGTGACTCGCGCAACGGATGCTAACCAGAAAGCGATCACGGACTGGGTCACGGCGTATAACTCGCTGCAGTCCACCATTAACAGCCTGACGAAATATGTTCCGGTTGATGCTGGCTCCGGCAGCCAGTCAGCCAGCAACGGGGCACTTGTTGGTGATGCGAACGTGCGCGGGATCCAGTCTCAGCTGCGCGGCCTGCTGACCGAAGTGCAGAGCGGCTCGGTACAGATCATGGCCCAGCTGGGGATTACCCAGGACCCGGTAAAAGGTTCTGACGGTACCGTCGGTAACCTGAAAGTCGATACCGATAAGCTGAAAAAAGCGCTGACCGATAACCCGAACGCCGTACAGCAGTATTTTGTCGGTGACGGAAAGAAAACCGGTATGGCCACCCAGATGAACAACACGCTGACCACCATGCTCAGCACCAGTACCGGTAGCGCCGGGGTGATCCAGAACGCGAAAGACGGGATCAACAAAACGCTAAAAACGCTGGGTGAGCGTTACGATGCTATGGAAGCCACTATTGATGCCACCATGGCGCGTTACAAAACCCAGTTCACCAGTCTGGACGTATTAGTCACCAAAATGACCAGTACAGCCAACTACCTGACCCAACAGTTCTCACAAAAGTAGTCGTAGCCTTCAGGAGTGGATATGTATAAGACCTCTGGTGTTCAATCCTATCAGCAGATAGGAGTCGAAAGCGCAGTCATGAATGCCAGTCCACACCAGCTGATTGTCATGTTATTCGACGGGGCGCATAGCGCCCTTGTTCGCGCGCGTTTGTTCATGGAAGCCGGACAAATTCGTGAGAAAGGCGAAGCGTTAACGAAAGCCATCAACATCATCGACAACGGTTTAAAAGCAGGACTGAACATGGAGGTTGAGAGCGAGTTGTCCGGTAATCTTGCCTCCTTGTACGAATATATGGTTCGACGTTTGTTGCTGGCGAATGTCAGTAACGACGTAGACGCAATTGTTGAAGTCGAGGGTTTATTAAACAACATTGCGGATGCGTGGAAGCAAATCGGCCCCAATGCGTCCTCTATTTCAGGATAATTTTGATGAATAATCCCAGCGCAGCGCTTAGCCACTGGCAGGCGTTACATGCTCAGAGCATTGCTATGCTCAATCTCGCACATTCTGGTCAATGGGATGCGCTTATCGAGCAGGAAATGCATTACGTTCAACTGGTGGAAAAAATTTCGCAAACACCCATCATGTCATGCCCTCCGGCTCAGGTTGAGCAAGCGCGTGCGCTGCTGGAAATGATCCTTGAAAATGAGAATGCGCTAAAGGCTCTGCTGAAAGTCCGGATGGACGAACTGCGTAATCTGATTGATCAAACCGGTAAACAGCAATCCATCACGTCTACCTATGGAAAGCTGTCCGGGAATATTCTTTATCCAGAAAGTTTGACCCGCGACACACAACTATGATTTCTTCATCCATACTCCAGAAGTCTGCCAACTGGCTTCTGGAGCAAGGATGATGAAAAACCCCACCCTGTTACAATGTTTTCACTGGTACTACCCTGCTGGCGGTGAATTGTGGCGAGAGGTCACGGCGTTAGCTCCCAATCTTAACGAAATCGGCATCAACATGATCTGGCTGCCGCCCGCCTGTAAAGGGGCATCCGGCGGGTATTCTGTCGGCTATGACACCTATGACCTGTTCGATCTTGGCGAGTTTGACCAGAAAGGCAGTATCGCCACGAAATATGGCGACAAAGCACAGCTGCTGGAAGCCATTGATGCCCTCAAGAGCAACGACATTGCCGTGCTGCTGGACGTGGTGGTCAACCACAAAATGGGCGCCGATGAAAAAGAGCCCGTGCGCGTTCAGCGCGTGAACGAGCAGGACCGCACGCAAATTGATGACGAGGTCATCGAGTGCGAAGCCTGGACCCGCTACACCTTCCCTGCCCGCGCCGGGCAGTATTCACAGTTTATCTGGGACTACAAATGCTTCAGCGGCGTCGACCACATTGAAAACCCCGATGAGGACGGCATCTTTAAAATCGTCAACGACTACACCGGCGAAGGCTGGAACGATCAGGTTGATGATGAGATGGGTAACTTCGATTATCTGATGGGCGAAAATATCGACTTTCGCAATCACGCCGTGACCGAGGAGATCAAATACTGGGCCCGCTGGGTCATGGAACAGACGGGCTGCGACGGTTTTCGTCTGGACGCCGTCAAGCATATTCCCGCCTGGTTCTACAAAGAATGGATTGAGCACGTCCAGGAAGTTGCCGACCAGCCGCTGTTTATCGTGGCGGAGTACTGGTCCCATGAGGTGGATAAACTTCAGGCCTATATTGACCAGGTCGAAGGCAAAACCATGCTGTTTGATGCCCCCCTGCAGATGAAATTCCACGAGGCGTCACGTCAGGGTCGGGATTATGACATGAGCCAAATCTTCACCGGTACCCTGGTAGAAGCCGATCCGTTTCATGCGGTCACCCTCGTCGCGAACCATGACACCCAGCCTTTGCAGGCGCTGGAAGCGCCGGTCGAAGCCTGGTTTAAGCCACTGGCTTACGCGCTGATCCTGCTGCGGGAAAATGGCGTGCCGAGCGTCTTTTATCCGGATCTCTTCGGCGCCAGCTATGACGACGCGGGAGGTGACGGTGAAACGTACCATATTGATATGCCGGTCATTGAGCAGCTTCACGAGCTGATTCTCGCGCGCCAGCGTTTTGCCCACGGCGTGCAAACGCTGTTTTTCGACCATCCAAACTGCATCGCCTTCAGCCGCAGCGGTACGGAAGACGATCCCGGCTGCGTGGTGGTGATGTCGAACGGGGACGACGGTGAAAAAGTGATTTGTCTTGGGGAAAACTACGGCAACAAAACGTGGCGGGATTTTCTCGGCAATCGCGAAGAAACCATCACCACGGCGGCGGATGGCGAAGGGACGTTTACATGCAAAGGCGGAAGCGTGAGCGTGTGGGTAATAGAGGAAGCGCTGTAGAACGGGAAACGTGCGGCCTGATGCCCTCACCCCGTTCCTCTCCCACAGGGAGAGGGCGTAAAAACCAAAAACGGCAACGAGGTTGCCGTTTTGCTTTTACCCTTAGGGCAGTTTACTCTCCAGCGGATTCTTGCTCAGGTAATCGGCACACTCAACCGTTGGGCCATCGACCTTCTGCAGCTCCAGCCCGTCGTACTCAAGCGTCGAGCCATCGCGCTCCAGCGGATAGATATCCAGCTTACGCGTCACGTTGTAATAACTGTCTGAACGCAGCATGATTTTACCCGGCACGGCAATCACGCGCTGCCACTGACGGCAGTCCAGCGTATCGCCCTCCTCCGTCACCACCAGCGTGGCAATCGCCTTCGGACTGACCATGTTGCTCTGCGGCCCTTTCGACTGCCAGTATCCCGCCAGGTGCGCCGGGACAGGGTGCTTGATCACGTCTTTATAATTATCGACCTGAACGCACCCGGTCAGTGCCAGCAGCGCGCCAGCAATTGCTATTTTTTTCATCATCTTTCCTGCATTCGAAGAAAAAAATATTGTGGCATTAAAGCGCTGCGGCTGCCAGCGGAGATCGACAGGTCTTAAACCTGCATCCCCATCACTTCCTGATAGGCCGACACCAGCTTATTACGCACCTGGATCCCCATCTGCAGGGAAACCGAGGCTTTTTGCAAATCGGTCATCACATCATTCAACGCCACGCCCGGCTCGCCGAGGGTGAACTTCTCGGCCTGAGTGCGCGCAGCGGTCTGGGTATCACTGATACGGTCAAGAGCGGCATGCAGTTGCCCTGCGAAGCTGATGCTCGGCTGCTGATCTGCCACATTCTGATTACGGGCCGTCATTGCCGTTGCCTGCAGCTGACTGATTACCCCTTCAATGCCCTGTATAGCCATGACTCTCCCCTGGATGGTTTTTTACGCGGTCAAGACTAACAGCTTGTCAATAAGATAATGGCGGTAAATAGCATGAAAAAACCAGGTTATTTGACGCATAGAAAATCACGAATCATCAAATAATGGCAGGGCCATCAATATGGAACTTTTGTCGTGTTTGCCGACCCGGGAGTCAGTTTTGTTTCTCTACACGAATAACGTAAACCACCAGGATTTAAGAGGTGCGCAATGAGTGCAACAGCATCGACAGCGCCGCAGAATAAATCACTCGAGTGGATGAACCGCCTTCGCGCGAATCCTAAAATCCCGTTGATCGTGGCAGGCGCTGCCGCAATTGCGATCCTTGTAGCGATGGTCCTGTGGGCGAAAAGCCCTGATTACCGGACGCTCTACAGCAATCTTTCCGATCAGGATGGCGGCGCCATCGTCACCCAGCTTACCCAGATGAACATCCCTTATCGCTTTGCCGATAATGGCGGTGCGCTTGAGGTACCGGCAGATAAGGTGCACGAACTGCGTCTGCGTCTGGCTCAGCAGGGTCTGCCGAAAGGCGGCGCGGTGGGCTTTGAGCTGCTGGATCAGGAAAAATTCGGTATCAGCCAGTTCAGCGAGCAGGTGAACTACCAGCGTGCGCTGGAAGGTGAACTGGCCCGCACCATTGAAACATTAGGCCCGGTGAAGAGTGCCCGCGTGCATCTGGCGATGCCTAAGCCTTCCTTATTTGTCCGCGAACAGAAATCACCTTCGGCTTCCGTGACCGTGAACCTCGAACCCGGCCGTGCGCTGGACGAAGGGCAAATCAGCGCGGTGACGCACCTCGTCTCCAGCGCCGTGGCCGGTCTGCCGCCGGGTAACGTGACGCTGGTTGACCAGAGCGGTCACCTGCTGACGCAATCCAATACCGCCGGTCGCGATCTGAATGACGCGCAGCTGAAATATGCCGCCGATGTCGAAAGCCGTCTCCAGCGTCGTATCGAAGCGATCCTGGGCCCGGTAGTGGGCAACAGTAACGTGCACGCGCAGGTAACCGCCCAGATCGACTTCGCGAATAAAGAACAAACTGAAGAACAATACAGCCCGAACGGCGATGCGGCTCAGGCGGTGATGCGTTCGCGCCAGATCAACACCAGCGAGCAGATTGGCGGTGCAAACCCGGGCGGCGTGCCGGGCGCGCTGTCTAACCAGCCTGCCCCGGCTAACGCGGCGCCGATCACTACGCCGCCGGCCAATCAGCAGAACGGTCAGCAGACTAACCAGCAGACCACCTCAACGGCGAATAACAGCGGCCCACGAAACACCAGCCGTAATGAAACCACGAACTACGAAGTGGATAGAACGATTCGCCACACTAAACTGAACGTGGGCGATATTCAGCGTCTTTCCGTTGCGGTAGTGGTGAACTACAAAACGCTGGCGGATGGCAAACCGTTGCCGTTGACCGCCGAGCAGATGAAGCAGATTGAAAACCTGACCCGTGAAGCGATGGGTTACTCCGAGAAGCGCGGCGATACCCTCAACGTGGTGAACTCACCGTTCAACTCGGTTGATGAGACCGGCGGCGAACTGCCGTTCTGGCAACAGCAGGCGTTTATCGATCAGCTGATGTCCGCAGGACGCTGGCTGCTGGTGCTGATTGTCGCGTGGCTGCTGTGGCGTAAGGGCGTTCGTCCGCAGCTCCAGCGCCGTGCTGAAGCCGAAAAAGCGGCTCGCGAGCAGATGAATGCGCGTCAGGAAACGGAAGAAGCAGTTGAAGTGCGCCTCAGCAAAGATGAACAGATGCAGCAGCGTCGTGCTAACCAGCGCATGGGCGCTGAGGTCATGAGCCAGCGCATTCGCGAAATGTCAGATAACGATCCGCGCGTCGTGGCGCTGGTCATCCGCCAGTGGATGGGTAACGAACATGAGTAATACGCTTACGGGCACCGATAAAAGCGTCATCCTGCTGATGACCATTGGCGAAGATCGTGCGGCAGAGGTGTTTAAACACCTCTCCCAGCGAGAAGTGCAAATTCTCAGTGCGGCCATGGCCAACGTGCGTCAGATCTCCAACAAGCAGCTGACCGAAGTGCTGGCAGAGTTTGAACAGGAAGCCGAACAGTTTGCCGCGCTGAACGTCAACGCCAACGACTACCTCCGTTCCGTGCTGGTCAAGGCGCTGGGCGAAGAGCGTGCCTCCAGCCTGCTGGAAGACATTCTGGAAACCCGCGATACCGCCAGCGGTATCGAAACGCTCAACTTTATGGAACCGCAGAGTGCCGCCGACCTTATTCGCGACGAGCACCCGCAGATTATCGCCACCATCCTTGTCCACCTCAAACGTGGTCAGGCGGCCGATATTCTGGCGCTGTTCGAAGAGCGTCTGCGTCACGATGTGATGCTGCGTATCGCCACCTTCGGCGGCGTCCAGCCGGCCGCGCTGGCGGAGCTGACCGAGGTGCTGAACAACCTGCTCGACGGCCAGAACCTCAAGCGCAGCAAAATGGGCGGCGTGAGAACGGCGGCGGAAATCATCAACCTGATGAAAACGCAGCAGGAAGAGGCCGTCATTACGGCGGTTCGCGAATTCGACGGCGAGCTGGCACAGAAAATCATCGACGAGATGTTCCTGTTCGAAAACCTCGTCGAAGTGGACGATCGCAGCATCCAGCGCCTGCTACAGGAAGTGGATTCCGAGTCGCTGCTTATCGCCCTCAAAGGCGCCGAGCAGCCGCTGCGCGAGAAGTTCCTGCGCAACATGTCTCAGCGCGCGGCCGATATCCTGCGCGACGACCTTGCCAACCGCGGCCCGGTTCGTCTTTCTCAGGTGGAAAACGAACAGAAAGCCATTCTGCTTATTGTTCGTCGTCTGGCGGAAACCGGCGAGATGGTGATTGGCAGCGGAGACGACACCTATGTCTAATGAGCTGCCGTGGAAACGCTGGACGCCGGACGATCTGGCACCTCCCCTCTCCGAGTTCACGCCAGCCGTGATACCGACCGAGGAGCTTGACCCGGACGTCGAGCAGCCCGAGCTGAGCGAAGAAGAGCAGCAAGCTCAAATGCTGGCTCAGCTGCAAATGCAGGCGCACGAGCAGGGTTACAATGCCGGTCTGAACGAAGGCCGGCAGAAAGGCCACGAGCAGGGATATCAGGAAGGTCTGGCGAAAGGGTTAGAGCACGGTATCGATCAGGCGCGCCAGCAGCAGGCGCCGATCCATGCCCGCATGCAGCAGCTGGTCAGCGAGTTCCAGCACACTCTTGACGCGCTGGACAGCGTGATTGCCTCACGACTGATGCAGATGGCGCTGGAAGCCGCGCGTCAGGTGATCGGCCAGACGCCCGTGGTGGATAACACCGCACTTATCAAACAAATTCAGGGTCTGCTTCAGCAGGAGCCGCTGTTCAGCGGGAAACCTCAGCTGCGCGTCCATCCGGACGATCTGCAGCGCGTGGAAGAGAGCCTGGGCGCGACGCTAAACCTGCACGGCTGGCGTCTGCGCGGTGACCCGTCGTTACATCATGGCGGCTGCAAAGTCTCTGCCGATGAAGGCGACCTGGATGCCAGCGTTGCTACCCGCTGGCAGGAACTGTGCCGCCTGGCGGCACCGGGAGTCGTCTAATGACCGCTCGCCTCACCCGCTGGCTCACCACGCTCGACAACTTTGAGACGAAGATGGCGCAACTGCCATCTGTTCGTCGTTATGGACGACTCACGCGCGCCACCGGGCTGGTTCTCGAAGCCACCGGCCTCCAGCTGCCGCTGGGTGCGACCTGCGTGATTGAGCGTCAGGATGGTCTGGAAACGCGCGAAGTTGAAAGCGAAGTGGTCGGGTTTAACGGCCAGCGCCTGTTCCTGATGCCGCTTGAAGAGGTGGAAGGCATTCTGCCCGGCGCGCGCGTCTATGCCAAAAACATTTCTGGCGATGGGCTGCAAAGTGGGAAACAGCTGCCGCTTGGCCCTGCCCTGCTGGGCCGCGTGCTGGACGGCAGCGGTAAACCGCTCGACGGCCTGCCCTCCCCGGACACCACCGAAACCGGTGCGCTGATCACCCAACCGTTCAACCCCCTGCAGCGTACCCCTATCGAGCATGTGCTTGACACCGGCGTGCGCCCGATTAACGCCCTGCTCACCGTGGGACGTGGACAACGTATGGGCCTGTTCGCCGGGTCTGGCGTGGGTAAATCCGTTCTGCTCGGCATGATGGCGCGCTATACCCAGGCCGATGTGATCGTCGTGGGGCTGATTGGCGAACGCGGTCGTGAAGTAAAAGACTTTATTGAAAACATTCTGGGTGCGGAAGGCCGTGCCCGCTCGGTGGTAATCGCCGCGCCGGCGGACGTGTCGCCGCTGCTGCGTATGCAGGGTGCCGCGTACGCCACCCGCATCGCCGAAGATTTTCGTGACCGCGGCAAGCACGTGCTGCTGATCATGGATTCCCTGACCCGTTACGCGATGGCGCAGCGTGAAATCGCGCTGGCCATCGGTGAGCCACCGGCAACCAAAGGCTACCCGCCTTCGGTATTCGCCAAACTTCCTACGCTGGTGGAACGCGCGGGGAACGGCATCAGCGGCGGCGGCTCCATCACCGCGTTCTACACGGTTCTGACGGAAGGCGATGATCAGCAGGACCCGATTGCCGACTCCGCGCGCGCGATCCTTGACGGTCACATTGTGCTGTCGCGTCGTCTGGCCGAAGCCGGGCACTATCCGGCGATAGATATTGAAGCCTCTATCAGCCGCGCAATGACGGCGCTGATTACCGAGAAGCACTACGCTCGCGTGCGTAACTTCAAACAACTGCTTTCCAGCTTCCAGCGCAACCGCGATCTGGTCAGCGTGGGGGCGTATGCCAAAGGCAGCGACCCGATGCTCGACAAGGCGATTAGCCTGTGGCCGCAGCTGGAAGCATTTTTGCAACAAGGCATTTTTGAACGCGCCGACTGGGAAGATTCAATTCAGGCACTGGAGCTGATTTTCCCGCAGGTGTAACACAGGTGGAGGGCGAAGGTCATGGCGCAAAACAGCGCGTTATCAACGCTGAAAGATCTGGCTGAAAAAGAAGTTGATGATGCCGCATTGCAGCTTGGCGCAATGCGACGCGGGTGCCAGCAGGCTGAAGAACAGTTGAAAATGTTAATCGACTATCAGCATGAATATCGCACCAACCTCAATACCGATATGACACAGGGCATTGGAAGCCAGCGCTGGATTAACTATCAGCAGTTTATCCAGACGCTGGAGAAGGCGATAGATCAGCATCGCCAGCAGCTTAACCAGTGGACCCAGAAAGTCGATACCGCGCTGAATTTCTGGCGCGAGAAGAAGCAGCGGCTGCAGGCCTGGCAGACTTTACAGGACCGACAGATCGCGGCAACGACCCTGGCGGAAAACCGTCTGGATCAGAAGAAAATGGATGAGTTTGCCCAGCGCGCATCAATGAGGAAACCGGAATGATCACACTGCAACAACTGCTGATGAGCGACAGCGACCTGTCAGGCGGCACGCAAACAGGGAAAGGCACCGACGGTGCTCAGGACTTTCTCTCTCTGCTGGCGGGCGCCCTGTCGGACGCAACGGGCAAGGGCAAAGATGCGCCGCTGACCCTGGCTGACCTGAAAGCCGCCGGCAGTAAACTGTCAAAAGTGGCCCAGGACGCAAAAGGTGATACCACCCTGCAGGCCAAAATTGCCGACCTGCTCTCGCGCCAGACGGCGCTGAATGGCGATGATACGTCGCCCGTCACGTCGCTTGATACGCTGGTTTCGGGGCTGGTGCCGCTGTCTAAGGGCGACGCGCTGAAGACGCTCAATGCGGCGAACAGCAAAGATGACGGTAAAAGCGAGCTGAGCGAAGAAGAACTGGCCGGATTAAGCGCCCTGATGGCGATGCTGCCTCACCAGCAAACTACCGCCTCTCGCGCGGCAGGCAGTGAGGGCGTTTCCGCCACCTCAACGCTGAGTTCCGCGACGCTTTCGCAAAACGGCGTGGGCCAGCCGTCCCTGAACGCGTCCGCGGGAAGCCACGATAAAGCGCAGAGTTCTACGCCTTATCAGAGCCAGGCGAAAACCAACGAACCCGCTCTGTCGGGCAACGTGCCTGCTACACCGGCCGTGGCCGCAGCAGCAGAGAAGCAGGAGCTCGCCAGTTCGTCCTCCTCATCATCACCAACGGCCACCCTGGCACCGATTATGTCCAGCCATACGACCAGCCAGACGGCCGCTACCATTGCCACCGCGCCGGTGTTAAGCCAGCCTCTGGGAACCCACGAGTGGCAGCAGTCTCTGAGCCAGCACATCACCCTGTTCACTAAGCAGGGCCAGCAGACGGCAGAGCTGCGCCTGCACCCGGAAGATCTGGGTCAGGTGCAAATTTCGCTTAAGCTGGATGATAACCAGGCGCAGTTACAGATGGTCTCAGCGCACAGCCATGTTCGTGCGGCGCTGGAAGCCGCGCTGCCGGTACTGCGGACCTCACTGGCGGAAAACGGCATTCAGCTTGCACAGAGCAGCGTCAGCAGCGAGAGCTTCGCCGGGCAGCAGCAGTCCTCATCCCAGCAGCAGCACCAGGCTTCGCGTTCCGGCAATACCGGCGGTTTTAATGAAGAGAGCGATGAGTTGCTGCCTGTTCCTTCCGCCCTGCAGTCCGCAGCGCGCGGTAACAGTGCCGTAGACATCTTCGCCTAAACGCCAGAGGTAGCGTGATTATCCCCGTCTTTTCCACGCTTTGACGACAGCAGGACACGGGATAATCACCTTATTAAGCTGTACCGAAACAGGAAGCTCGTATCAGATGACTGACTCCGCTATCACCAAAAAAAGTAAGCGTTCCATCTGGATCCCGCTGCTGGTGTTGATCACGCTCGCCGCCTGCGCTACCGCGGGCTATAGTTACTGGCGTATGCAGCAGGAACCGACCACCGCTGCGGCCAAAGCTGAAGCACCTCCTCCGCCGGCTCCAGTGTTCTTCCCGCTGGATACCTTCACCGTCAATCTCGGTGATGCGGATCGCGTGCTTTACGTTGGCATTACGCTGCGCCTGAAAGATGAAGCCACCCGTTCACGTCTGAACGATTACCTTCCTGAAGTGCGTAGCCGTCTGTTGCTGCTGTTCTCTCGTCAGGACGCTTCGGCGCTGGCCACCGATGTGGGTAAGCAAAAGCTGGTCGACGCTATTAAACAAACGCTGGCGACCCCGCTGGTAAACGGCCAACCTAAGCAGGAAGTCACTGACGTTCTGTATACAGCATTCATTCTGCGGTAACGACATGGGCGACAGTATTCTTTCTCAGGCAGAAATCGATGCGCTGCTCAACGGCGACAGCGATAAAAGTGATGATCCGCAACCGGGTATTGGCGGCGATAGCGATATTCGTCCCTATGACCCGAATACCCAGCGTCGCGTGGTACGTGAACGTCTGCAGGCGCTGGAGATCATTAACGAACGTTTTGCACGTCAGTTCCGTATGGGGCTGTTTAACCTGCTGCGTCGTAGCCCGGATATTACGGTCGGTGCGATCCGCATTCAGCCGTACCATGAGTTTGCCCGCAACCTGCCGGTGCCAACCAACCTTAACCTGATTCATCTGAAGCCGCTGCGCGGCACCGGTCTGGTGGTGTTTTCGCCAAGCCTGGTGTTCATCGCGGTGGATAACCTGTTCGGCGGCGACGGGCGTTTCCCGACCAAAGTAGAAGGTCGTGAATTCACCCACACCGAACAGCGCGTTATTAACCGCATGCTGAAGCTGGCGCTGGAATCATACAGCGACGCGTGGAAAGCGATTAACCCGCTGGAAGTGGAGTACGTCCGTTCTGAGATGCAGGTGAAATTTACCAATATCACCACCTCCCCGAACGATATCGTTGTTAACACGCCGTTCCACGTGGAGATCGGTAACCTGACCGGCGAGTTCAACATCTGCCTGCCGTTCAGTATGATCGAACCGCTGCGCGAGCTGCTGGTTAACCCGCCGCTGGAGAACTCCCGCAACGAAGACCAGAACTGGCGTGAAAACCTGGTCCGCCAGGTCCAGCATTCGCAGCTTGAACTGGTGGCGAGCTTCGCCGATATCCCGCTGCGGTTATCTCAGATCCTGAAATTACAACCCGGCGATGTTTTGCCGATAGAAAAACCCGACCGCATTATTGCCCATGTGGATGGTGTCCCCGTGCTGACAAGCCAGTACGGCACGATTAACGGTCAGTATGCGTTACGCGTTGAGCACTTGATCAACCCGATTTTGAATTCGCTGAATGAGGAACAGCCCAAATGAGTGACATGAACAATCCGTCCGATGAAAACAGCGGAGCACTGGACGATCTGTGGGCTGACGCGTTAAACGAGCAAAAAGCGACCCCGGCCAAAAGCGCAGCGGATGCCGTATTCCAGCAGCTCGGCGGCGGTGACGTCAGCGGCACGCTGCAGGACATCGACCTGATCATGGATATCCCGGTTAAGCTGACCGTTGAGCTGGGACGCACCCGTATGACCATTAAAGAGCTGCTGCGCCTGACGCAGGGTTCCGTGGTGGCCCTTGACGGTCTGGCCGGTGAGCCGCTGGATATCCTGATCAACGGCTATCTGATTGCCCAGGGTGAAGTCGTAGTGGTTGCCGATAAATACGGCGTGCGCATCACCGACATCATTACCCCGTCTGAACGTATGCGTCGTCTGAGCCGTTAAGCATGAAAACCCAGGCAACAATATCACAGCCTTCTGCCGTTCCCGGCTCACCTCTGCTCCAGGTGAGCGGGGCGTTGTTCGGTATTATTGCCTTTATTCTTATCGCCGCCTGGCTGGCAAAACGCTTTGGCCTGGCGGGTAAAACCGCCGGTGCCCGCGGCCTGAAGGTCAGCGCCAGCACCACCCTGGGTCCACGCGAACGCGTGGTCATCGTCGAGGTGGAAGATGCGCGTCTGGTTCTGGGCGTAACGGCCTCAAACATCAGCGTATTACACAAGCTGCCGCCCGCCCCTGTTGTGGTGGACGAGCGCGCAGAGGCCCCTGCGGATTTTCAGTCCGTCATGAAGAGTTTGCTTAAGCGTTCCGGGAGATCCTGATGCGCCGTTTGTTATCCCTGACGCTTGCGGGCGTTGCCCTGTTTGCTCCCGCGGTCTATGCACAGCTGCCCGGTCTGGTCTCAACCCCTCTCGCGGGCGGCGGACAAAGCTGGTCACTTCCCGTTCAGACGCTGGTGTTCATCACCTCGCTGACGTTTATTCCGGCCATCCTGCTGATGATGACCAGCTTCACCCGCATCATCATCGTTTTCGGTCTGCTGCGAAACGCGCTGGGCACCCCTTCCGCTCCGCCAAACCAGGTTCTGCTCGGGCTGGCGCTGTTTTTGACCTTTTTCATTATGTCGCCGGTGATCGATAAGATTTATACCGACGCCTATCAGCCGTTCAGCGAAGACAAAATCTCCATGCAGGAGGCGCTCGATAAAGGCGCACAGCCGCTGCGGGAATTTATGCTGCGCCAGACGCGCGAAGCCGACCTGGCCCTTTTCGCCCGCCTGTCCAACACCGGTGAGCTGCAAGGACCGGAAGCGGTGCCAATGCGTATTCTGCTGCCCGCCTATGTCACCAGCGAGCTGAAAACCGCGTTCCAGATTGGCTTTACCATTTTTATTCCGTTCCTGATTATCGATCTCGTGATCGCCAGCGTCCTGATGGCGCTCGGGATGATGATGGTGCCGCCCGCGACCATTGCCCTGCCGTTTAAGATCATGCTCTTTGTACTGGTCGACGGCTGGCAGCTGCTGGTCAGCTCGCTGGCGCAGAGTTTCTACAGTTAAGGAACGGCAATGACACCCGAATCGGTCATGATGATGGGCACGGAGGCGATGAAAATCGCGATTGCCGTTGCCGCGCCGCTGCTGCTTGTCGCGCTGGTTACCGGTCTGATTATCAGTATTCTGCAGGCCGCCACCCAGATAAACGAAATGACGCTGTCATTCATCCCGAAAATCATCGCCGTGTTCGTGGCGATCATCGTAGCCGGGCCGTGGATGCTGAACCTGTTGCTGGACTATATGCGCAACCTGTTTACCAACCTGCCGTACATCATCGGCTGACCTGACGATGCTGCACTTCACCAGCGACCAGTGGGTTCAGTGGCTCGGCGTCTACTTCTGGCCGATGCTGCGCATCATGGCGCTGATCTCCACCGCCCCCATTCTCAGCGAGAAATCGATACCCAAGCGCGTCAAGGTGGGACTGGGGATTATTATCTCCATTATCGTCGCGCCCTCTCTGCCCCCCGTGGATATTCCGATCTTCTCGGCGAACGCGGTGTGGGTGGCCTTGCAGCAGGTTATGATTGGCGTCGCCGTCGGCTTTACCATGCAGCTGGCCTTTGCCGCCGTGCGTACCGCGGGGGAACTGATTGGCCTGCAGATGGGGTTATCTTTTGCCACATTTGTCGATCCCGGCAGTCATCTCAACATGCCCGTTCTGGCGCGCATTATCGATCTGCTCGCCATGCTGCTGTTCCTGTCGTTCAACGGCCATCTGTGGCTAATCTCCATGCTGGTGGACACGTTCCATACCCTGCCGATTGGCGAAAACCCGGTGAACAGCAACGCTTTCCTGGCGCTCACCCGAGCGGCGGGGCTGATCTTCCTGAACGGGCTGATGCTGGCGTTACCCATCATCACCCTGCTGCTGACCGTCAACCTGGCTTTAGGTTTACTCAACCGAATGGCGCCGCAGCTTTCGGTGTTTGTCATTGGTTTTCCGCTGACGCTGACGGTCGGAATTTTATTAATGTCATTACTGATGCCACTGATCGCTCCCTTCTGTGAACATTTATTCGGCGAGATATTCAACCTGTTAGCGGATATTGTCAGCGAGCTGCCACGTAAATAATAGCCCTCACTGTTGGTATTGTCTTTCTGAGGATATTCCTAAAATAAAATGCGAAAAACATCTTCCAGGATATATCTGACGCGGTTTAATTGTTTCTAACCACCTCACAATACTTAATATTTACTTTACTTTAAGAAGATTCCTGGCAAATTATACGTAACTTTACGGGATAGTGAGTCCGCCTGAAAGTCTTTGTCATGCTCACAGGTTTATTATTTTTTTCCATCCCGTATGGCTGTTTTGAGCTCTCAGGCAGATGGTGAATTATCGTTACGCATTGAGTGAGGGTATGCCATGTCAACGATCATTATGGATTTATGCAGCTACACCCGGCTAGGGTTAACCGGGTACCTGGCAAGCAGAGGGGTAAGAAAGAGAGACATCAACGATGCACACACCGTTGACGAACTCGCAGCCGCTTGTGACGAACTAAAACCAGGCGTGGTGTTTATTAATGAGGACTGTTTTATTCACGATCCAGCCAACAGTCAGCACATTAAGCAAATCATTAATCAGCATCCAAAAACCCTGTTTATTGTTTTTATGGCGATCGCGAATATCCATTTCGATGAGTATTTGTTGGTCCGTAAAAATTTATTGATCAGTTCTAAATCGATTAAACCCGAGTCGCTGGATGACATTTTGGGTGATTATTTGAATAAAGAAGTTAAAAATGTAGGAGCGGTTAACTTACCCACCCTATCATTAAGCAGGACTGAATCAAGTATGCTGCGAATGTGGATGGCGGGACAAGGAACTATTCAGATCTCCGACCAGATGAATATTAAAGCGAAAACCGTTTCGTCACACAAAGGAAATATTAAACGGAAAATTAAAACGCATAATAAGCAAGTGATCTACCACGTGGTACGCCTGACCGATAATGTGACGAACGGGATTTTCGTCAACATGCGTTAGTCGCTTAAGACCCTGTGCACCCTACCTTTGATCTCTGGCCTGGCCAGAGATTTTTGCTTCTGCAGAGGATGTCGGGCCGCGATGCGCTACCCGACGCCGTGTTAGTCTGCTTTCTCAACAAAGATACCGTCAGGATGCCCCAGTTCGTTAAAAAACCAAATGCCGAGCGGGTAGTCTTCCAGTGATACCAGGTACATTGTCCCTTCACTAAACTCTTCAATTGCCAGCACCACACCCGGGCGGCGCGGCCCACCGTCCGTTTTAACGGTTACCCGATCGTTGACCTTCATACATTCCTCCTCTGGTTTTGAGCCAGTGTAGAACAAAACGCAAAAACGCACATCGCCGCCCGGCGTGAATGGCGTTTTTATACACAGGCTATACTTAACCCTGGACACGTTTGCAGGTTGAAAGAGGAGTCCCGCAATGAAGACGGATAAAGAGTACAGCGATACCATCAAGCGCGAAGTCGAGGTGGATGTCGATGCCCTGCTGGCCGCCATCAATGAGATCAGTGAGTCAGAAGTCCGCCGCTCGGACGACAATTCGGACCGCGTTATTGTCAACGGAAGGGATTATCACACCTATCGTGAGCTGGCGGAGGCCTTCGAGCTCGATATTCACGACTTTAGCGTGTCTGAAGCCAATCGTTAGGGCGAAAAAAATCCCGGTCATGGGGATGACCGGGATCAAAACTTGCTTATGCAAGAAGCACTTGAAAATTCGTTACACCAGGAAATCTGATGTACAAGCCACACTATCCCCAACGAATTTGTCTGACAAGCATATATTCTTATGATGAATATAATATTTTTAACATAATGCTTTTCGCTATGAGCAATAACATACGCCGAATGCGGGTTTGCCAGGGAATACTCTCATTTCTCCTGTTAACAATTCGGTTATTTTTTAGGAATTTTCTTAGATAAGGATGCAGCCGTTACCGGGAGCCACTATGCCTTCACTGCGGGATAACTTGCTGATTTTTTCTGACCTGGACGGCTCGTTGCTGGATATTCATACCTATGACTGGCAACCCGCCATGCCCTGGTTGGACAAACTGCTGGATAATCAGATTCCGGTCATTCTCTGCAGCAGCAAGACCGCGGCGGAGATGATGGATATCCAGCAGGATCTTGGGCTTGAAGGCTTGCCTTTTATTGCCGAGAACGGCGCGGTGATTCAGCCTGACGTGCGCTGGGATAAGGTTCAGCGCCAGACCAGAGGGATGACGCACCGGGATATTCGTCCGCGGATCGAGCAGATTCGTCTGCAGACGGGCTTTAAATTCACCACCTTTGACGATGTGGATGAGCACGTTATCAGCGAGTGGACCGGGCTGACGCGCTACCGTTCGTCGCTTGCCCGCAAGCATGAAGCGTCCGTCACGCTCATCTGGCGCGATACCGACGAGAAAATGGTTCAGTTTGAAGAGGAACTGGCGAATATCGGCCTGAAATGCCTGCAGGGTGCGCGGTTCTGGCATATTCTGGACGCCCGCTGCGGCAAAGACGTAGCGGTGAACTGGCTGATTGCACAGTATCGCGAGCAGGACGAGATCGAGCCGACCACGCTGGGGCTCGGCGACGGTCCTAACGATGCGCCGCTGCTCGACAGCGTTGACTTCGCGGTGGTGATTAAGGGGATTAATCGCCAGGGCATCACGCTACTGGATGATAACCCTGCCCGCGTTTATCACACCCAGCAGCCCGGCCCGGCAGGCTGGCGGGAGGGGCTGGATCACTTCCTGTCCTGATCTCGCCACACGACCCGGTTACGCCCGCTCTGCTTGGCCTCATAGAGCCGGACGTCCGCCACGGACTGCAGCTGCTCAAAATCGTAGTTACCCGCTTCATCCGCGCTGCTGACCCCCAGTGACGCGCTGATGCGCAGGGTCGTGCTTTTCTTCACCAGGATCTCCTTACTGTTGATTCGGCAACGAATGCGATCCGCGACGCCTCTCGCCTCCTCCAGACCAATCCCAGGCAAGACGACGCAAAACTCTTCCCCGCCCACGCGCCCTGCCACATCATTCTTGCGTAACGCGCTGGCAATCAGTCCTGCCGTGTGGGAGAGCACCTTATCACCGGCCTGATGGCCGAAGCGGTCGTTGATGTTTTTAAAATGGTCGAGATCGATCTGAATCACCGAGAACGGCAGCGACTGCTGGCGACAGGTTTCTGCCAGCATTTTTGCGCGGTCGAACAGCGCGCCGCGATTATTCAGCCGCGTAAGCGGATCGTGCCAGGCCTGCCACTGGAGGGAGTGCTGAAGCGTATACATGTTACTCACCATCCGGCGGATCACCAGCCACGAGATCAACAGCATGGCGGTAAAGAGCGCCCACAGCAGCGCCAGTACGATACTGATGCTACCAAAGTCATCCTGTACCCCTTCATGCAGAGTGTGGATCCGCAGGACGACGCCATCGAAGTGATCGAGCCGCTCCCAGGTAATAAACCGGCTCCCGAGGCGGATACCGCCGCCGGTATCATGCTCAATCGCCTGGGCAATCTGCGCCGCTTCGCGTTCGTCAAAATGGTTAACCGGGCTTCCCGCGTGGGCTGAGGTGGCGATCATATTTAGCCGGGTATCGTACAGCTGATACTCTCCCTCCGTTCGATCTTCCGTCGCATCGGCCAGCAGACGCTGCATCGTGCTCAATGTAAAGTCCATCGCCACGACGCCGTACCAGTAACGATCGAAATAGATGGGGACGCTGGCGGTGATCGTTCGTTCATCCCCGGTCCAGGATGAAGGCGTGGAGATAAACCAGCGCACGGCGCGGGCGCGGTTGTTACGTTCTGACTGCTGGGTAAACCAGGACTGCGTGACCAGATTATAATAGCGGGCGGTAATATCACCCGCCCGATCCGGCGTATCCGTGGAAAGGAAAAATCCGGCGCGGGAGACGTAGATCACTCGCGCTTCCGTTTGCGCTCTCGACGACGCCAGTCTGAGCAAATAGCCCACTTCGAGCGCGGCAGAAATTTCATGGCTTATGCGTTCAGCGTCCCGATTGAGAAGCGTGGTTTTTTCGACAAAGGCGTCCGAGACCCCGTTAATGGGAAGGGTACGTTTTTTATCAACGGCAAGCTGCCAGGTGGAGAGCATGCGGACGGTATTGAAGCGTGACACCGCATCCTGTAAGACTTCAAAGGCCAGCGGCGTCTCGATTGCATCATGCATGCCCTGGCGAAATAACAGCAGCCTGTCGATGCTGTTCTGTAACTGCCTGTCCAGAGAGCTGGCCACCGTATCCAGATGATTGCGCTGGCTGGAGATGTATGCCTCTTCCAGCACCACCACCTCACGCCAGGTAAGTAGAGTGGAAAATACCAGAACGATCAGAAAACAGAGATTAACAATCCGCCCCGGATTGCTACGCTTATGCAGCCATTGCAAAAAAGATTGTCTTACAACAAAGGTATCGCGCTGCACACACACTCCATGATCGCTACCTAACACCCAGTACCAGAGATAAAAACGCCCGGCAAAGCCGGGCGTTATGTGATTAAGCCTTGTCCCGCTTGTGCTGCCCGTCACCCGGCTGAAGCTCATCTTCACGAAATGCTTCCCGCTTGATGCTATAGCCATCGTGCCACCGGCATTCCACCATTCCGCTGGAATACCCGGTGACGATCATACGTGGGCCGCCCTTTTTAGGCTTAACTTCATCACTGACCAAAAAGACCATACCTGCCTCCTGTATCAGGGTGAAACTGTTTCAATTTAGACGAGGAATGGTCTTTTTGCATCCTGCCGCGGGTAACAATTAGTGCGACGTGCCGCGAATTTTCTCAACCAGCTTCACCGCCGCAACGACGATAGCGCCAATGATAAAGCCCAGCACCAGATTCAGCAGGGTGGGTAGAATCGCCGCGATAACGGCCCCCTGCGTGGAGGAGAAATGTTCGATGGCATGGTGCAGCGGCGCAATACCGTGAACCACAATTCCGCCGCCCACGAGGAACATCGCCAGCGTGCCCACCACCGACAAACTCTTCATCAGCCAGGGCGCCAGCACCAGCAGGCTTTTGCCGATGCCTCTTGCTACCGCGCTCGACTTTTCTTCCAGCCAGTAGCCAATATCGTCCAGCTTGACGATCAGCCCCACCAGACCGTACACGCCCACGGTGACCAGAATCGCAATGCCGGAGAGGATCAGCACCTGGTTCAGAAGCGGCGCGTCAGAGACAATCCCCAGCGTAATCGCGACGATTTCCGCAGACAGGATAAAGTCGGTCCGAATGGCGCCTTTGACCTTATCACGCTCGAAGGTTTTCGGATCCTGCGCGGCCAGCGCTTCAAGACGCTGCTGGCGTACCTCCGGCGTATCGCTCTGCTTGCTCGCGCTAAAGGAGTGGAGCACCTTCTCCACACCCTCGAAGCAGAGAAATGCCCCACCGATCATCAGCAACGGCGTGATGGCCCAGGGGATAAAGGCGCTGATCAGCAGCGCCAGCGGCACCAGGATCACCTTATTCAGGAAAGAGCCTTTCGCCACGCCCCACACCACCGGCAGTTCACGGTTTGCCCTCACCCCACTCACCTGCTGAGCGTTAAGCGATAAATCATCGCCCAGCACGCCTGCGGTTTTCTTCGCCGCCAGTTTCCCCATCACTGAAATGTCGTCCAGTAAGGTGGCAATATCATCCAGCAATGTTAATAAGCTACTTCCTGCCAAAATCTTAATCCTTCATTTTTTGGTAATTAAGTGAATAGTATGGAGCAAAAGCGCCAACCCGGAAACAGGCACCTTACGTCAACAAAAAATTCACATCTGCCACACAATTAAAGGGCTCGCCAGCGCGATAGTTTTCGCGTTTACTATCAGCGAACTTTTTATTTCGTCGTGAGGGATTATGCGTTTCCGGCAATTGCTACCGCTCATCGGGGCACTCTTTTCGCTGTACATCATCTGGGGGTCAACCTACTTTGTCATTCGCATCGGCGTGGAAAGCTGGCCGCCGCTGATGATGGCGGGCATTCGTTTTCTCTCGGCGGGCATCCTGCTGCTTGCCTTCCTGCTGCTGCGCGGGCATAAGCTTCCCCCGCTGCGTCCGATGCTGAATGCCGCCCTGATCGGCCTGCTGCTGCTGGCTGTGGGGAACGGATTTGTGACGATTGCCGAGCACCAGAACGTACCGTCCGGGATCGCCGCCGTGGTCGTTGCCACCGTACCGCTGTTTACCCTGTGCTTCAGCCGCCTCTTTGGTATCCGCACCCGCAAGCTGGAGTGGCTGGGTATTGGGATTGGCCTTGCTGGCATCATTCTGCTGAATAGCGGCGGTAACCTGAGCGGGAATCCGTGGGGTGCAGTCATCATCCTGATTGGCTCGATGAGCTGGGCGTTTGGTTCCGTGTACGGTTCGCGTATCGAACTGCCTACCGGCATGATGGCGGGCGCAATCGAGATGCTTGCCGCCGGGATTGTACTGCTGCTCGCCTCCATGCTTACGGGAGAAAAGCTGACAACCCTGCCGCCGCTGTCGGGCTTGCTGGCGGTAGGCTACCTGGCGCTGTTCGGCTCTATCATCGCCATTAACGCCTATATGTTCCTGATCCGCAATGTCTCTCCGGCTGTCGCCACCAGCTACGCTTACGTCAACCCGGTCGTGGCCGTGCTGCTCGGGACAGGACTGGGGGGAGAAACGCTCTCGCCAGTGGAATGGATTGCATTAGGGATCATTGTGTTTGCCGTCGTGCTGGTCACGCTGGGCAAATATTTGCTGCCGGCAAAACCGGTAGTCACGCCTTGCGAGGCGGAGAAACCGTAAGCAGGTGAATGCCCTGCGTGTCGATCTGCGCGGTCTGGCCGCCGCCGCAGATCCACTCTTCAAGCCGTTCGGTCAGATCGGTATCATTCAGCTTTAATCTGCCTCTCAGCGCACACTCCCAGACAATCAGCACCCGCCAGCCCTGCTCAATAAGCGTCGAGAGGTCCCGCTCGTCGCGCTCGACGTTTTTAGCAATCTTATCCAGCCAGAAATCGGTGCGCGTCGCGGGGACTTTAAACAGGTAGCAGTCGTGATGGTGCCAGAAACAGCCGTGGGTAAAGATGATGCACTGCCAGGCGT
Organism: Enterobacter sp. N18-03635; assembly: GCF_004006055.1. Taxonomy (NCBI): domain Bacteria; kingdom Pseudomonadati; phylum Pseudomonadota; class Gammaproteobacteria; order Enterobacterales; family Enterobacteriaceae; genus Enterobacter; species Enterobacter sp. N18-03635. The sequence goes on from NZ_CP034769.1 coordinate 2,880,238, forward strand.
CGATGACGAAATCGGGACGCCCCGCCAGGGCGGGATCCTGGACGCGGAAGTCAAACCCCGCCTGCGTCAGCAGCGCGGCCAGGCGCTTTTCAATCGCGGTGTCACGCGTGCCGATGGCACGCATGTTTTTACTGCGCGTCGCCTTATCGTGAACGTCCGTCATTGACGGCCTCACTCTGGCGGAGCGCCACCGCCTGCCTGATGCGCGAGGCCAGCAGCTTTGCGACCGCCGCAAACGCGGGAACGACCACAGAATTACCAAACTGGCGGTACGCCTGGGTATCCGAAACCGGAATCCGGAAACCGTAGCCTTGCGGCGTTTCAAAGCCCATCAGCCGGGCGCATTCCCGCGGCGTTAAGCGTCGCGGACGGTGACGCTGGTTGTGCGGATCGTCGAAATCTTTTTCACCCAGCGCCTTGTCCCATCCTCTGTCGATCAGGATTTCCGCGCCGTCTTTATAGTAGCGAGCAGACAGCGTGCGGGTGACGCTGTGCGGATCGTTAGGGTTTACCATCCCAAAGCCGAAGCCGTTACCTTTCGCCTGGTGCTTCTTGGCATAGCGGTAGAGGTATTTCCACAGCACCGGGGTCAGGATAAATTTCGCGTCGACGACCGGTTCCAGCAGGTCGGCCACGGTGGGACGCCGCTCGGGATACAGAGAGGGTATATCCCGCAGGGTAAAATCGCCTTTCAGATTGAGATCGCGACGGAAGCCCACCAGCACGATACGTTCGCGATGCTGGGGCAGGAAATGTTTCCCATCAATAATTTTAGGGTCGTCCGCCCCCATGTCCTGTGAATCGGCCACGTCATAACCCAGCTCATCCAGGGTTTGCATGATAATGCGGAAGGTTTTCCCGCCGTCGTGGCTTTTTAAATTTTTGACGTTTTCCAGCACAAAGATGGGCGGGCGGCGGGCGTCAATAATGCGCGCCACATCAAAAAAAAGCGTTCCCTGCGTATCGCAGGCGAAACCGTGGGCGCGTCCAAGGGCATTCTTTTTGGAGACGCCCGCCAGCGAGAAGGGCTGACACGGGAAGCCTGCCAGCAGCACGTCATGCGCCGGGATCGTCTGACGAATGTGCTCGGCGGCCTGTTCATCGCTCACGCCGCTTTTATGGCTCAGGGTCACATCGCGGATATCCGCGTTGAAATGATGCTCGTTCGGATCGCAGTACCAGTTAGCCTTGTAGGTGCGTACGGCATGTTTGTTCCACTCGCTGGTAAACACGCACTGTCCGCCGATGGCTTCAAAACCGTGCCGGATGCCGCCGATACCGGCAAAAAGATCGATAAAGCGGAAGGCATAGTTCGGGTGCGCGGCAGAAGGACGCGGAAGCAGGTTTTGCAGATAACGATACTCGCCTTCACTCAGGCGACGCCCTGCTCGCTCGCTGGTCAGCAGGCGTTTAAGGATCGCCGGGCTCCAGTGGCTCTCGCCGTGCGCCACCAGCAGGCTGGCCAGCGTTTTAGCATCATAGATATCCAACAGCTGGCGCAGTAAGGCCTGCACCGTTGCCGTTGATTTCTCAGCCTGCGCGGGCGCGGGCTCTGTCACTGATCGATTTTCCTGCATTCTTTTAACCGGAGAATAAAGACTGGAAACAGATTACCACAGTTCAGTTGCGCAAACTGCGACGGAAACGGCTCAGCACCTGGCTATCCAGCCCGAGGCAGTCGCCGTGTAATTCGGCGCTGAGTTTCGCCATAAACTGGATCAGGAAATCGGCATTGTGACGTGCCAGTTCGCGGCCCATGTCCGTTTGCATTGTATCAGGCAATCGCAGCAGCTTGGTCTGAAAATGGTCGAGGGCAAACGCACGGTCGTCGAGGGGACGCGCATCGGCGAAGGGATCGTTAGCATCAAAAAGCGACACGCCCAGCGCGCCCGAGACGGCAAAAACGCGCGCCAGGCCGATAGCGCCTAACGCTTCCAGCCGGTCTGCATCCTGCACAATTTTGGCCTCCATGCTCTGCGGCGCAATCCCGGCGCTGAAGCTGTGCGCCTCAATCGCGTGCCCGACGGCGGCAATATGCTCTGGCGGAAAGTCCGGGAAGTCGTGGCGCAGAATGTCGCTCGTCTTAAGCGCCGCGAGCCGTGACGACCGGCTGCGTTCAGGATGATTTTTCGGCAGGCTGACAATATCGTGAAAATAGCATGCGGTCAGAATCACCAGCGGCTCGACCATGTGGTGAACCATGATTTTTTGCGCCGTCATCCAGACCCGACGAAAATGCGAAATATCATGTGCGGTATCGTCGGTGCTGTGATTCTCCTCGAGCCAGTGCTCAAATCGTTGCTGCCACCGGGCAAGTTCCATCGTCATGTCCTGTCGTCTAAAAGAGAAAGAATTATAACACAGGTAAACTAAACCAATTAAAAAATAGAAATTCGAAATACTTAATAATAATTACACCCTATAAATTCAAGCAACTAATTCACAGGAAAAATAAAGAGACTAATTGAAATATTTAGCAATATTTAAAAGGTTTTAATTACATTTGTTTTTAGAACTAAATAACACATCCTGGAATAGTATCCATCCTGTAATTGCGGGGAGTGATTACATATATTCATATAAATTATCTTTCAAGGGAATATATAATGAAAAGAAAAGTTTTGGCAATTATTGCACCTGCATTATTAATTGCAGGCATAGCAAATGCGGCTGAAGTTTACAACAGCAATGGCAATAAACTCGACCTGTACGGTAAAGTAGATGGTCTGCATTATTTCTCTGACGACACGGGATCAGATGGCGACGTAAGCTACGTTCGTCTGGGCTTCAAAGGCGAAACGCAGATCAACGACCTGCTTAGCGGCTATGGCCAGTGGGAATATAATATTCAGGCTAACAAAACAGAGAACTCAGGCAATCAGTCATGGACACGCCTTGGCTTCGCTGGTCTGAAATTTGGTGAATACGGTTCATTCGACTACGGTCGTAACTACGGCGTGGTTTACGATGTTGAAGGCTGGACCGATATGCTGCCTGAGTTCGGCGGAGATTCCTATACCTATACCGATAACTTTATGACCGGCCGTACAAACGGTGTTGCAACCTACCGTAATAATGATTTCTTTGGTCTGGCTCAGGGCCTGGATTTCGCTATTCAGTATCAAGGCAATAACGAAAGCGCCTCTAACGATCAGGAAGGTACTAACAATGGCCGTGATATCCGCAAAGAAAACGGAGACGGTTGGGGTATTTCAACCTCCTACGATTTCGGTATGGGATTCAACGCCGCCGCTGCATATGCTTCATCTGACCGTACCAACGACCAGGTTACCAAAACAACAGCCGGTGGTGACAAGGCTGACGTCTGGACTGTTGGCTTGAAATACGATGCCAACGATATCTATCTGGCAACCATGTATGCAGAAACCCGCAATATGACGCCTTACGGTGACTTCGGCGTTGCTAATAAAACTCAGAACTTTGAAGTGACAGCGCAGTATCAGTTTGATTTCGGCCTGCGCCCTGCGGTCTCTTTCCTGATGTCTAAAGGTAAGGATCTGAATTCCTTCTACGGAAGTGATAAAGATCTGGTGAAATATGCTGACGTGGGTGCGACCTATTATTTCAACAAAAATATGTCCACCTATGTTGACTACAAAATCAACCTGCTGGATGAAGATGACAATTTCTACAACGCGAATGGCATCAGCACCGATGACATCTTAGCAGTCGGTCTTGTTTATCAGTTCTAATCCCCAAAATACCAAAGGCCGCAATTGCGGCCTTTTTTATTTCTTCATTTTTATTATGGCGCTTCCTGCAGCGCCACCCGAATAAACCCGTTATTCTGCGCCAGCAGTTCATGGGCCTTCCACGCATCCAGCCCTGTGAGCACCATCAATACCGCCGTTTTACAGTGATGGTTACAGCTCTCCAGCGCGGCTTTTGCTTCAGCCCGGGAGCATCCCCCCGCTTCCATCACGATGGCGATTTGGCGTTCGGCCCATTTGGTGTTGCTTGCCTCAAGATCCACGCGCAGGTTGCTATAAACCCGTCCGGTCCGAACGGCCAGCCCTGTAGCGATCATTGATAGGATCATTTTCTGCGCGATCCCCGCTTTGGTGTTGATATAGCCTGCGACGACATCGGCACCCAGCTCCGGAGCGATAACCATGCTCGCCAGATGCGCGGCTTCACTTTGCGCATCGCCGGTAATGATGGCCACAGGCGAACCCAGCGACCACGCATGGCGCATTGCCCCCCAGACCCACGGCGTTTTTCCGCTGACGGTCACGGCCAGCATCATATCGTGTTCACCAAACTTAATGGCCTGCAGATCGGCAACGCCGCGCTCGTAGCTCCCTTCCCCTTCTTGTGCCGTAACGGCAATCACCGGGGTTTTGCCCGGCGCATACTCATCGGTAACCTGTTGCGCAACGCGCCCAGACGGCCCCTCGCCAACGATGACCAGGCGACCGCCGTGGCTGAGCGCCGCGGCGGCGTTGTCTACCACGCGTGCAATAGTATCTAAACAGGGGGTAATAGCAGCAGAAATGAGTGCATCATCCTGGTGAATGACTTTCAGCATGTCCAGCGTGGACAATCTATCAATATTCATCGTGCTGGCGTGCCGTCTTTCCCTGACCGAACCGGTAAGCATAACGCTCATAAACAGCCTCCTTATTATGAGTACCCACACACTATAAAGTGTTTTATATAGATGACCTGCGAGGAGGGTCACGAAAAGAGGACCAAATCCACGCCTTTACATGGCTTTAAGAAAAGCGCGTCATCGGCGATAATTACCCCCTTTCTTAATCATCGCGGAGTGTTGATGAGCGATTTGCAGCCTTTCCTTCCGACGCGCAAGCGCCCCATGAAACTCAATACGCTGGTCACGCTGATGGTGTGCGCGATTATTGCCTCTGTGCTGCTGGTGGTCTTTGCGCTCTACTCCGTACAAATCACCCGGGCGACCCGTGATGATGTTAAAGATACTGCGCTCGGCATTGCCCGCACCCTCGCCGACAGCCCCGAGATACAGCGCGGCCTGATGCAGGCACCGCAGGAGAATATTATTCAGCCTATCGCCCAGGCGGTGACGAAGCGAAACGATCTGCTGTTCACCGTGGTCACCGATATGCGCGGGATCCGCTATTCACACCCGAACGAGGCGCTGCTGGGGCTGCATTTTATCGGCGATGATTTAACCCCTGCGCTGGAAGGCAAAGAGAACGTATCGGTTAACCGGGGCGCGCTCGCCGAAGCGCTGCGCGTTTTTACGCCCGTCTACGACGGCCAGCACGAGCAGATCGGCGTGGTGGTAGTCGGTATCTCCCTGAATAAGGTTGAAGAGCAGATTGCCCGCGGGCGGCTAAACGCCGTCTGGACCATTTTATTCAGTATTTTTATGAGCTCCATGGCAATTTGGGGTCTGGTGCGGGTACTGAAACGCATCCTGTTCGGGCTCGAACCTTACGAAATTTCCGCCCTGTTCGAACAGCGTCAGGCAATGCTGCAGTCGCTTCGCGAAGGGGTTCTGGCCGTCGATATTCACGGGCGCGTGACGATGATCAACCAGACCGCCAGAGAAATATTGCTTCTCCCCTCCGGCAAGCAGACCGAAAACGCCAGCGCGCCCCTGCTGGCCAGCCTGCGTGACGTCTCGAAGACGGGCGTTGCGCGCCAGGATCAGGAGATCAGCTGCAACGGTAGGCTATTGCTGTGCAACATGGTCCCCGTGAAAAGTCAGGATCGGGTGATCGGCGCCATCACCACCTTTCGTGATAAAACGGAAATCAGCCAGCTGATGCAGCGTCTGGACGGCATGGTTAACTACGTCGATGCCCTGCGCGCCCACACCCACGAGTTTATGAATAAACTGCATGTGATACTCGGCCTGCTGAATATTAAGCGCTACGACAAGCTGGAAGAGTACATTCTCCAGACGGCACATCATTACCAGACGGATATCGGTACGATACAGAGCAAGGTAAAATCCCCGGTGGTTGCCGGGTTCCTGCTGGGTAAAATCAACCGGGCGAAAGAAGCGGGCGTCACCCTGACGCTGGCGGATGAAAGCCAGATACCGGATACCGCAAGTGAAGAGCAGGTCGCGGTGCTGATCACCGCGCTGGGCAACCTCATTGAAAATGCGCTCGACGCGATGGAAGGACAGCAGGAGGGCGAGATCGGCCTGCTGCTGCATTATCAGAACGGCTGGCTCAGCTGTGAAGTCAGCGACGATGGCCCCGGCATTGATCCCACTCAGCTGGAGTCTATTTTTACAAAGGGCTTCTCAACAAAAGGTGAAAACCGCGGCGTTGGGCTGTTCCTTGCTCGCCAGCAGATTCAGAACCTCGGCGGCGATATCTCCGTCGAGTCTGAGCCCGGCGTATTTACCCAATTTTTTGTTCACATCCCCTGGGATAGCGAGAGGAAAATCGCGTGATAAATGTGTTAATTGTCGATGATGACGCCATGGTGGCCGACCTCAACCGTCTGTACGTCAACCGTGTTGAAGGCTTTACCTGCAGTGGCGTCGCCTCCACGCTAAACCAGGCCGAGGCCATCATTAATGACCCCAGCCATCCTGTCGATCTGGTGCTGCTGGATGTCTATATGCAGCAGGATAACGGGCTGGATCTGCTGCCCGTCATTCGCGCATCCGGCCGCCCAATCGACGTGATCATGATCACCTCGGCCGCCGACGCCGCCACGATCCAGACCTCCATTCACTACGGCGTGGTGGATTATTTGATCAAGCCTTTCCAGTTCCCGCGCTTTGAAGAGGCGCTGAACGGCTGGAAGGCAAAGCATAGCCTGATGGGTTCGCACCAGTATTACGAGCAGGCCGACGTCGACCGGCTGATCCACGGCGGGGCACCGGAACTGGCTGACAGCAAAAAGCTGCCGAAGGGATTAACGCCGCAAACGCTGCGCACGATTTGCCAGTGGATTGACGCTCATCCGGAGACGGAGTTTTCTACCGATGACCTGGCAAATGCGGTCAATATCTCCCGCGTGTCCTGTCGCAAATACCTGATTTGGCTCGCCCAAATCAACATTCTGTTCACCAGCATTCACTACGGCGCCACCGGGCGTCCGGTGTATCGCTACCGCCTCCAGCCGGAGCAGACGGGCCTGCTCAAACAATACTGCCAGTAACGCGGTAGGTATCATCCAGCAGGGTAAAGCGGAAGTGGTGTGCTGAAGAGAACACCACTTCTTTTGTTTTGGTCACAAAGATCGCTTCTATGTCGGGACGCGCGCGCAGCGCAGCGCGGCCCTTCTCCACGCCCATGCCGTACATCAGCGTGGTCCAGATATCGCCGTCGATGGAATCTTTTGAAATGATGGTCACGCTGTCCAGTTCGTTATCCAGCGGATACCCGGTGCGCGGATCGAGAATGTGGTGATAGCGTTTGCCGTCTTGTTCAAAATAGCGCTCGTACGTTCCCGACGTCACGACGGACAGGTTCTCTACGGTCATAGTGCCGATCAGCGCGTCACCGGCGAACGGTTTTTTCAGCCCGACGCTCCAGCCCCCTTCCGGCGAGCCTAACGTCTGAATGTTTCCGCCGAGGTTAATCAGCCCCAGCTCAGCGCCCTCTTTATGCAGGTAATCCCGCACCCTGTCGGCGATGTAGCCTTTGGCAATCGCCCCCAGATCGATCTCCATCCCCGCTCTGGTCAGAAACACGCTGCTGCTGGCCTCATCAAGGAGAACATCCTCGGGGCGGGTAATCGCCAGCAGCGAGGCGATTTCATCGGCAGGCGGAACGCTGTCCCCCTGAAAGCCTATTTTCCAGCGCTTCACCAGCGGACCGATCGCCAGGTTAAAGGCGCTGTCCTTGAGCAAACTTGCCGCTTTTGCACAGCGGATCAGATCAAACACCGGCCGGCTGACGGTGACCGGATGGTGGCCCGCAGCATGGTTAATATCCATCACCTGCGAATGCGCGCGGTTAACGGTGAGCAGATCTTCGTACTGTTTGATCAGACGAAACACGCGGGACGCGAGGGCTTCGTCATGGGAGAAGAGCTTCAGGAGGATGGGTGAGCCCATCAGAACGGCGGAGTAACTGTAAACGCGATGGCTATCAGGCATGGCAGGAATCCTCAGATGTCGCCCCGGCAGGCACCGCGCCGCCGGGGAAAATGCCGGATAGCGCTACGCGTATCCGGCCCGGGAAGCAGGTGCCTCACATCTTTTTCGAACGCAGAGCCGCCTGATGTCCTGCAAGGGTACCAAAAATAATGATATCTGCCACCGCGTTACCGCCGATACGGTTGCCGCCGTGGATCCCGCCGACCACTTCACCGGCCGCAAACGCGCCCGGCAGCACGTTATGGTTGCTGTCCAGCACGCAGGTTTCGGTGTTGATGGTCACGCCGCCCATGGTGTGGTGCACCCCCGGCGCAATCTGAATGGCGTAGAATGGCCCTTCATTGATTGGCGCACGCAGCGCGGTGGTACGACCAAAGTCATCATCGTGCTGTTTTTCAACGAAACCGTTGTAACGTTCCAGGGTCGCCAGGAAAGCGTGGTGATCCATACCGAGCGCTTCCGCCAGAGCTTTTGGCGAGCTGGCGCTGGTCACGAAGCCTTTGGCAATGTACTCATCAGCGGCTTTGTTTTTGGCGCGTACGTGCTCGTCAAAGACGATGTAAGCGTATTTCTCCGGCAGCGCGATGATTGCAGCCGAGACTTTATCGCGGGTCGACATTTCATTATAGAATCGCTCCCCTTTCTGATTGACCAGAATCGCACCGCCCCCGCGGATGGATTCGGAAATCAGGTACGAGGTTTTCTGCTCAACGGTTGGGTGAATTTGAATTTCTCCCATATCGACAGTGCCAGCCCCGATGCGCTCCAGCAGCGCGATGCCGCCACCGGTCGCCCCTTTGTGGTTGGTGGTGACGAAACCTTCCAGATCCGGACGATATTTCACGACCATCTGGCTGTTGGCGCTGAAGCCGCCTGTGGCGACAATCACGCTTTTCGCTGCCACGGTGACGGTTTCATTCTCTTCGGTGGTCAGGCGCACGCCGGTGACTTCACCGTTTTCGAAGATAATGTCGCTGACGGAGGTATCCAGCATTACCTCGATGTTGCGTTTGTTGACGTTACGCACCAGGCCGCTAATCAGGTAACCGCCCACCGCAGAACCGTCTTTTGGACGGTGAGTACGGTCGATGCTCATCCCGCCGGTGGTGGTGATGTCGTTCAGCATGATGCCGCGCGTTGCCAGCCACTCAATAGCCTGCGGCGCGTTCTCGACGAAGCGGCGCAGCAGTTCCGGGTTGTTCTTGTTGCCGCCGCCTTTCAGGCTTTCCTGGTAGAACAGCTCTTTGCTGTCCTGAATGCCCCTCACGCGCTGGAAGCGGGTTTCGGCGGCGTTCATACCGGCAGAGGCTTTAATGGTGTTCCCACCGATGGTTGGCATTTTCTCGACGATCAGCACGCTCGCGCCTTCGTCGTGAGCCTGAATCGCCGCAGCCAGACCGGCGCCGCCGCTGCCGACAACCACCACGTCCACACTGCGGGTTTCGTTCGGGTCAACGCCCTCTTCCGCTGCCAGCGCTTTGCTGGATTTCAGCATCGCTTTAGACACCGCTTTCTTCACCGCCTCGCTCTGGCTGGTGGCGCCGGTGATGGCATCCACGTGCGGGGTGTTGGCATCCAGAATGCGGGTGCGGATCTCTTCAAAGCTGGTGACAAACTCAACGTCTTCGCTCGGGCCAGAGGCCAGCTCGATGTCCGCAATGCGGTCGGTTTCCAGACTGACGTTAATCACCAGCTCGTTCGCGTCGTCCTGCACCTTCTCAGTAAACATGCCCGGTTTGAATTTCGATTCGCCCATGCTCATGTCGCGGATCATCGCTTCCACCAGCGAGAAGCGCCACAGCGGCTCTGGAATGTTCAGCGCCTCGCGCTGGGTGCTGTCCATAAACAGCTCCAGGTTTTCCCCGGCCGCGATGCGGTCGGTCCAGTTCGGGTAAGCGATGGTGGCACGGCCAACGGCAATCAGGTCGTAACCGTGGTCCAGCGCTTCATTGGCATCGGCGGCATTCACCACGCCGCCCACGCCCATCACCGGTACCTGAGCCAGCGTTTCAGAACGCATCGCGCAGTATTTTTCGATAAGCGGCGTCGGGTCCTGGGTGTCAACAATGGAAGGACGCAGGGTCGCGCCGACGGAGAAGTGGAGGTAGTCCACGCCGCGAGCCGCCAGTTTTTCCAGCAGGTACATGGTGTCTTCAAAGCGAATGCCCGGCACTTCAAGCTCTTCAGGAGAGAAGCGGTAGCCAATAATAAAGGCGTCGTCCGCGTACTGGCGCACCATTTTGTGGGTGATATCCAGAACCGCCAGCGGGAACTTCGCGCGGTTATCGCGGCTGCCGCCCCACTCGTCGTCACGCTGGTTAGAGTTTGGCGAATAGAACTGCTGAATCAGATAGGTGTTCGCCCCGTGGATTTCCACGCCGTCGAAGCCGGCCTGGATCGCGCGGCGCACCGCTTCACCAAACTTGCCGATCATGCCTTCGACTTCTTCGCCAGTCAGCGCCACTGGCGTTGCTGCGCCCTCACGCGGCGCGGCAACAGCGCTTGGGCCAACCGGCGTACGGCCACCGATCAGTTTCGGGTCAACCATGCGGCCGCCGTGGTAGATCTGCAGCAGGGCCTTTGACCCTTTGGATTTAATCGCCTCCGCGATTTTCGCCAGCCCGGCAATTTTCTCGTCATTATCAATCCCGATCGCGCCCGGGAAGGCGAGGCCGAGATCGTCAACGAAGCAACACTCCACAATGATGGTGCCGATGCTGCCGGAACGAGCACGATAGTACTCCACCAGTTCGCTGGTAACGGTGCCGTCGTAATAGCCGGTACAGGTGGTCATAGGGGCCATTAACAAACGGTTTTTCAGTTCAGTGCCATTCGGTAATGTGAAGGGGCTAAGAATGCGTTCGTTAGTGCTCATAATAGAAACTCCAAACTTTTAAAAAATTAAGAATTCGTTATCGGAGTGATTTTTTAGTTCGTCGTTATTTGCCGATGTCATGATATTAATATAATGATTTTTTTAGTTTCTAAAGTTATTACGTTAGTTAATAAACTATTTAATCCCTGCAATAACACAAATAACACATTGGTGTTAGAGAATGTAATTTAGTCATTCACAATAATTTAAAATTCGTTAAATAAAAATTGGTAAAACCAATTTCCGTATCACATTAAAAACAATAAAAAACAATAAGATAAAAAAAACAAAGAAGGCATAGATGTTACAAAAATGATAAAACAAACCAATAAAACAGGTAATACCCACATACGCCTGAGTGGTTATTAATAAAAGCATAAAAATAACGCTGCAATTCTGTTTTTTTGATCGCGATCAATAGTTATGGCATCCAAAGGCGCAATATAAAAACATCATCAATTTTTAATTTAGCGCCTCCACAAAAGCGTTAAATTGCTATTACTGAAAATACAAAACCGCACCTTTAATAACTAAAGAAAGCAAAGAAACTTAAGAAAGTGATTTTGTTTTTTCAGTACGACCGAATCTTTGACAACTTAAGACGTGAAACTATGAATACAAAAACTGCTGTAACGCCCCCTGTGGCGAACCAGGCATCAAATGGAAACGCAAAACGTCTGCTGATGATGGCACTGCCCGTCATCGTCGCCGTACTGCTGCTGTTTGTTCCGGTACCGGAAGGCCTGCCTCCTTACGCGTGGCACTACTTCGCAATCTTTGTCGGCGTGATCGTCGGTTTGATCTTCGAACCGCTGCCGGGTGCGGTGATCGGTCTGACCGGCGTGGTCGCCATTGCCCTGTGCAGCCAGTGGGTGCTGTTTAGCCCTGAACAGCTGGCCGATCCAAAATTCAAGCTGGCGGGCGCCTCCTTTAAATGGGCGGTAAGCGGGTTTGGTAACTCTACCGTCTGGCTGATTTTCGGTGCCTTTATGTTCGCCGCAGGCTATGACAAAACCCGCTTCGGCCGCCGTCTGGCGCTGATTCTGGTGAAATACCTCGGCCGTCGCAGCCTGACGCTCGGTTACGCAATTACGTTTGCTGACCTGCTGCTGGCGCCGTTCACCCCGTCCAACACCGCGCGTAGCGGCGGAACCATCTACCCGATCATCGCTAACCTGCCGCCGCTGTACGGTTCAAAACCTAATGACCCAAGCGCGCGTAAGATTGGTTCGTACCTGATGTGGGTGGCGATCACCGCGGCCTGTATCACCAGTTCAATGTTCCTCTCCGCCCTCGCGCCAAACCTGCTGGCCCTGGCGCTGGTGAAAAGTACGGTTGGGATTGATATCTCCTGGGGCACCTGGTTCCTCGCCTTCCTGCCGCTGGGTATCCTGCTGATTCTGACCATGCCGCTGCTGGCCTACTGGTTCTACCCGCCTGAAGTTAAGGTCAACAACGAAGTGCCGCTGTGGGCGACCCGCGAACTGGAAAAACTCGGCAAACTGTCCCGCAATGAAATTCTGCTGCTGGTGTTCGTGTGCTGCGCGCTGCTGATGTGGATCTTCGCCGCCGCGTGGATTGAACCCGCTATGGCTGCCCTGCTCATCGTCGGCCTGATGCTGTGGACCGGCGTGCTGGAGTGGAACGACATCACCGGTAACAAAGCCGCGTGGAACACCTTCGTCTGGTTCGCCACCCTGGTTGCGCTGGCGGACGGTCTCTCCTCTACCGGCTTTATCAGCTGGCTGGGTAAAGAAGGCGGTCTGCTGATGAGCGGTATCTCTCCGGGCGTGGCGACCATCGTCCTGCTGCTGGCGTTCTACCTGCTGCACTACCTGTTTGCCAGCACCACCGCGCACACTACGGCGCTACTGCCAGCGATGCTGACCATCGCTTCCACCATCCCGGGCATGAATATGGAAGTGTTTGTTCTGCTGATGGTGACCTCGCTGGGCGTGATGGGGATCATCACCCCGTACGGTACTGGCCCAAGCCCGATCTACTACGGTAGCGGCTACCTGCCAACCAAAGACTACTGGCGCCTCGGCACCATCTTCGGTGCCATCTTCCTGGCGGCCCTGCTGCTGATTGGCTATCCGTGGATGTCCATGATGTTCTGATTCCTGACCGCCGGACTTCTCCTCCGGCGGTTTTATTTTTTGTGGAGCAATACGCTATGTCAAACAAACCGTTTATCTACCAGAACCCCTTCCCTCTTGCGCATGACGACACCGAATACTACCTGCTGACCAAAGAGCACGTCTCCGTTGCCGAGTTCGAAGGCCAGGAAATCCTGAAGGTGGAGCCGGAAGCTCTGACCCTGCTGGCGCAGCAGGCCTTCCACGACGCCGCGTTTATGCTGCGTCCTTCCCATCAGAAGCAGGTTGCCGCCATTCTCAACGATCCGGAAGCCAGCCAGAACGATAAGTACGTTGCCCTGCAGTTCCTGCGTAACTCTGAAATCGCGGCCAAAGGCGTGCTGCCGACCTGCCAGGATACCGGCACCGCGATCGTCATGGGTAAAAAAGGCCAGCGCGTCTGGACCGGCGGCGGTGACGAAGCGGCCCTGAGCCAGGGCGTGTATAACACCTACATTGAAGACAACCTGCGCTACTCGCAGAATGCGGCGCTGGATATGTATAAAGAGGTGAACACCGGCACCAACCTGCCGGCGCAGATTGACCTCTACAGCATGGACGGGGACGAATACAAATTCCTGTGCATGGCAAAAGGCGGCGGTTCTGCCAACAAAACCTATCTCTACCAGGAAACCAAAGCGCTGATCACCCCGGCTAAGCTGAAAAATTACCTGGTTGAGAAGATGCGTACCCTGGGGACAGCAGCCTGCCCGCCGTACCACATTGCCTTTGTTATCGGCGGAACCTCGGCGGAAGCCACGCTGAAAACCGTGAAGCTGGCCTCCACGCGCTACTACGACGCCCTGCCGACGGAAGGTAACGAACACGGCCAGGCTTTCCGCGACGTTCAGCTCGAACAGGAGCTGCTTCAGGAAGCACAGAACCTCGGCCTGGGCGCGCAGTTTGGCGGTAAATACTTCGCCCACGACATCCGCGTGATCCGCCTGCCGCGCCACGGCGCGTCCTGCCCGATTGGCATGGGCGTCTCCTGCTCCGCGGACCGCAACATCAAAGCGAAAATCAACCGCGACGGGATCTGGATTGAGAAGCTGGAGCACAACCCGGGTCAGTATATTCCTGAATCGCTGCGCCAGCAGGGTGAAGGCGACGTGGTCAGCATCGATCTGAACAAGCCGATGAACGAGATCCTGGCGCAGCTTTCCGCACACCCGGTCTCTACCCGCCTGTCGCTGAACGGGACCATCATCGTGGCGCGCGACATCGCCCACGCGAAGCTGAAAGAGCTAATCGACAACGGTGAGGAACTGCCGCAGTACGTCAAAGATCACCCGATCTACTACGCGGGCCCGGCCAAAACGCCGGAAGGCTACGCGTCTGGCTCGCTCGGCCCAACCACGGCGGGACGCATGGATTCATATGTGGACCTGCTGCAGTCCCACGGCGCGAGCATGATCATGCTGGCAAAAGGCAACCGCAGCCAGCAGGTAACCGACGCCTGCCATAAGCACGGCGGCTTCTACCTGGGCAGCATCGGCGGCCCGGCGGCGGTGCTGGCGCAAAACAGCATTAAGAGCCTGGAATGCGTCGCGTATCCGGAGCTGGGAATGGAAGCCATCTGGAAAATCGAAGTCGAGAACTTCCCGGCGTTTATCCTGGTGGATGACAAAGGCAACGATTTCTTCCAGCAGATCCAGAACCAGCAGTGTAAAGGCTGTTCACAGCGCTGAGTGCTTCCATACGTCCGGCAAGAGCGACAGCGTTTCAGCGATTGTGCTGCGCTTGTCGCTCCCCGGCTTCCAGATGGTGACCATCGTCTGACCAATTCCCTGGCTGCCCACTTCGGTGTGCAGCCTTTTTACGTTTTGCCACTGCCCGGCGTGAAAATGCGTCGGTAAGAATCCCCAGCCGCAGCCGCGCTCCAGCAGACCGCGCAGCATCTCCGGCTCATTGGTAAAGAGAGTATGCCCGGAAATCTGCAGGCGGCGCGCCACCGGCTCGTCCGAGGCGGGGTGCATGACGACCTGGGGCACAAGGGAAAGATCGAGCAGCGACAGAGGTGAAGCACTGTCCGCAAACAGCCCGCTGGCGGCATAAAAATCCATATCGATGGCACCCAGGGCACGCCACTCCATATCGTTGCCCACGCTGCGGTTGCGTGCCTGGCAGATGGCGAGATCCGCGTCGTTTTTCGCCAGCAGCCGTTCCGATTCATCCCGCGAGGCGCAGATAAGGCTCAGGCGAATTTTTCGCACCGCCATTTCAGCAATCACCCCATGCAGAAAGGCTCTGGGCGTAAAAGGATCGTAGGCCAGCGTCAGGTCCTGCGTGGCACCGTGCGACACCTCTCTGGCAAACGCCTCAAAGGCTTTTACCTGCCGCATCAGCAGGTGCGCCTGGCGCTGAAGCTGTTCCCCTTCGGGGGTGAGCCGCAGGGTGCGGCCGTCGCGAATAAACAGCGCGTAGCCCAACCCATCCTCAAGAAAATCAACCAGATCGCGAAGCGTCGTTCGGTCCTTCTTCAGCGCCACCGCGGCTTTACTCAGGCTCCCGTTCTCGGCCACGGCGGTAAATGCCTCGAGCTGTGCAAAAGAGTAAATCAGTCCCGCCACGCTACGCTCCCTCTGTTTTTTGGGGGGATTTTCCCCCGCTATGCGTTTTTTATTATAGCTCCGGGGTTTTTAAACTGAAGCCGTTCCTAACCTGTAAGAGACGGATATGAAAAACAGAAAAGTAAACCATGCCCTGCTGGCGGGCCTTATCTTCAGCACCCTAATCTCCCCTGCGGCAGTGGCCGCCTGTAAAGGCACCGACCTCAGCGCTTGCCCTGCCCCCTTCGACACCACGCTGCCTGACACCCATAAGATGCTCACCTGGAGTCAGGCCGATCGCGTGGTGGGCTTTCGCAATGACTACCGCAACTACGCCGGGGACGTTTTCCGCCACGGTAGCGCCGTGCCGCTGGAAATGTCGGACAAGCCGCTCACGGACGCACACTATCAGGTCAACGGCAGGCGCTACGGCCTTAAGGACTACCTCCAGCGGCAGAACGTCAGCGGCATGCTGGTGCTGAAGGACGGCAAAATCGCCTGGAAGTATCTTGGAGAGGGCAACACCGACTCCACGCTCTGGACCTCGCGCTCGGTTGGGAAATCGGTGGTATCGGCGCTGGTGGGCGTAGCCCTCAAAGAGGGAAAGATCCACTCGCTTGACGATCGGATCACGCGGTATGAACCCGATCTGAAAGGCACCGCGTGGGACGGTGTGACGCTCAGACAGCTGATCACCCATACGTCCGGCGTGGCCTGGAACGAGGATTACACCAACCCCCACTCCGACTTTGCGCAGCTCACCGAGTGCGAGGCGAAGCCGGGTACCTATGACTGCGTGCGCAAGCTGGTGAAGGGGCTGCGCAGGGCGCATCCGGCCGGAGAGAACTGGTCTTACTCTTCGGGCGGTGCCTGGCTGCTGGGTGACGTGCTGGAGCGGGCCACCGGCATGACGCTCGCAGCCTATCTGGAGAAAAGCATCTGGCAGCCTTACGGCATGGCGAGCGACGGCGTGTGGCATGCCTACAGCAAAGGCCAGCACGACGTCGGCGCGCACGGCTTTAACGCCACGCTGGAGGACTGGGGACGCTTCGGGCAATTTATCCTGAACAACGGTACGCTGCCGAACGGTAAGACCGTACTGCCGGAAAACTGGATAAGGCAGTCGTCAGACTGGACGAAGGCCAAAGGCTCGGTGTCAGACGCCCATCCCGATGGGCTGTACGGCTATCAGTGGTGGAACAATGAAGTGCCCGCCAACGCCACGGGCGTAGAGCCGACGGCACAGGATTCGCTGAAAGGTTCGCTCTGGGCGCTGGGCATTTTCGGGCAGATGATCGTGGTGAACCCAAAGGAAAATCTGGTCATCGTCCAGTGGTCTACCTGGCCGCAGGCGGAACCGTCCTTCAGCGCCCAGCCGCTGGAAGCCTCTCTGATGTTTAGCGCGATTGCCAGGGCGCTGCGCTAAATTGCATCCGCCGGGTAATGAAGCGGTTACCCGGCTCATTCTGAAACGCGCCTCTGCGCCACATCACAAAATCGCAATATCAGAGACTTACAGAATATTGGTGAATAAAAAGCCAACGGTTTGTTAAGTTATTGTTGCCATTAATTGTATTTATTCGTCGGATTATATTCATGCAAGAAATGCATCAGTCGATGCGGCATTTGCGCTTATCTAATTCCTCATCCTGATCCAGTTTTCAGAAACAGACGCATAAAACGTCAACAATAAAACTGGAGATAACCATGTTTTCCTCAACCTCACCTGCAACCGTACGTTCTAAGGCGGGCGCGATACTTCGCGTCACGTCCGGCAACTTTCTTGAGCAGTTCGATTTCTTTCTGTTCGGCTTCTATGCCACCTATATCGCCCACACGTTCTTCCCGGCGAGCAGTGAATTTGCGTCGCTGATGATGACCTTCGCCGTCTTCGGCGCGGGCTTTTTGATGCGTCCCATCGGCGCGATCGTGCTTGGCGCCTATATCGATAAGGTGGGGCGCAGAAAGGGGCTGATCGTCACGCTGTCCATCATGGCGGCGGGGACGTTTCTGATTGTGCTTATCCCCTCTTATCAAAGCATCGGCCTGTGGGCGCCGCTGCTGGTGCTGACGGGCCGTCTGCTGCAGGGCTTTTCCGCCGGCGCGGAGCTTGGAGGCGTGTCGGTCTATCTGGCTGAAATCGCCACGCCGGGCCGCAAGGGTTTTTACACCAGCTGGCAGTCCGGTAGCCAGCAGGTCGCCATTATGGTCGCCGCGGCGATGGGCTTTGCGCTGAATGCCCTGATGGCGGAGAGCGCCATTCGCGAATGGGGCTGGCGCATCCCGTTCCTGTTCGGCTGTTTAATCGTGCCGTTTATCTTCTTCCTGCGCCGCAAGCTGGAAGAGACGGAAGAGTTCAGCGCGCGCCGCCAGCATCTGGAGATGCGTCAGGTCTTTAAAACGCTGCTTGGCAACTGGCAGGTGGTGGTCGCGGGCATGCTGATGGTAGCGATGACCACCACCGCGTTCTACCTGATCACCGTCTACGCTCCCACCTTTGGCAAAAAAGTGCTGATGCTGAGCGCATCGGACAGCCTGCTGGTCACGCTGCTGGTGGCGGTTTCTAACTTCATCTGGCTGCCGGTGGGCGGTGCCCTGTCGGATCGTTTCGGCCGCAAGCCGGTGCTGATTGCCATGACCCTGCTGGCGCTGGCGACCAGCTACCCGGCCCTGACGCTGCTGGCGAGTGCCCCCAGCTTCTCCATGATGCTGAGCGTGCTGCTGTGGCTCTCCTTCCTCTACGGCCTGTATAACGGCGCGATGATCCCGGCCCTGACGGAGATTATGCCTGCCGAAGTGCGCGTGGCGGGCTTCTCGCTGGCTTACAGCCTGGCAACGGCGGTCTTTGGCGGCTTTACCCCGGTAATGTCCACCGCGCTGATTGAATATACCGGTGACAAAGCTTCGCCTGGCTACTGGATGAGCTTCGCCGCGGTGTGTGCCCTGCTGGCCACGCTCTACCTCTACCGCCGCCGTGCGGTATCGCTGCAAAACACCGTCAAGTCACAGGGGGCAGTATGAAACGCACTTATCGCTATACCGCCAGCGCGCTGGTGCTGATGTTCCTGAGCGTCAATGCCTTTGCCCAGGACGTAAAGGTCATGATTTCAGGCGGCTTCAAAGCCGCCCTTGAAAAACTGGCTCCGGAATATGAACGCCAGACCGGGGATAAAATCGTGATCATCCCCGGCCCCTCAATGGGCGCTACGCCGCAGGCGATCCCAAACCGTCTGGCGCGCGGCGAGAAGGCCGACGTGGTGATTATGGTGGGCGATGCGCTGGAGAAACTCGAAAAAGCCAGCCAGACCCAGCCGGGTTCGCGAACTGAACTCGCGGACTCTCCCGTTGGCATGGTGGTGAAAAAAGGTGCGGATGTCCCTGATATCAGCAGCGATGCGAAACTGCGTGAAACGCTGCTGCAGGCCAGCTCCATCGCCTACTCTGACAGCGCCAGCGGTAGGTACGTCAGCCAGACGTTGTTCAAAAAGCTGGGGATTGAAAAAGAAGTGGCGGGTAAAGCGACAATGGTCGAGCGTATCCCGGTCGCCTCTGAAATGGCGAAAGGAAAATACGCCGTGGGCTTCCAGCAGGTTAGCGAGCTGCTGCCCGTTCAGGGCGTCACCTTTATCGGTAAAATCCCGGATAATCTGCAATACATCACGCGCTTCGCGGGTGCGGTCACCCGTCACGCTGAACATCCTGACGAGGGGAAAGCGCTGCTGACCTATCTCGCCTCACCGCCCTCACGCGCCGTCATCGAGAAGACGGGGATGATCCCCGTTACGTCCGGCGATACTGCTCGGTGATCTGCTTTTCCAGTTCAGCCGCGATATAAGACTGGATGCGCCCCCGGCGCCGGATAAGCCCTACGGTGCGTTTGACCTCCGGCGCCACCAGCGGCAGATGCGTCAGCAGCGTGTGCTCTGAGGTCGGCATTGACATGGCGGGAACGGCAGCGATGCCGATCCCCGCCTCAACCATACCGAGCATCGTGGTAACGTGGCGCGTTTCGCAGACGCTGGGCCGCTCGGGAACGATATCCCCCAGCATCCGATCGAGCAGGTTACGGTTACCTGACGTTTTATCGAGAGAGATATAATCCTGCTGATAAAATGCCTGCCACGTCAGGTGACTCTTCTGCGCCAGCGGATGATCCTTTCTGCACGCCGCGACGTAGACATCCTCCACCAGCGGGAAAAATTCGATTTCAGACGGCAGGTTTCCTGCGAAGCAGATACCAAAATCCGCCTGGCTTCGGGCCACGGCGTCAATCACATTCCCCGCGCTGCTGTCGATGAGCTTAATGCGCACGCGCGGATAGCGAGACTGAAAGCGACGGATCACATCAGGCATAAAGTAACAGGCGGCGGAAGGTACCGTGGCAACCGTGATCAGCCCCGTCCGCTCTTCGCTGGCTTTATCGACATCCGCCAGCATTGACTCAACGTTGTCGAGCAGCTGCGCGGAGCGCTCGGCAAAGTTTTGCCCATAGAGCGTCAGCGCCACGCGGCGGGTGGTGCGATCGAACAGCCGGTTCCCCAGCGCGGCTTCCAGCTTTTCAATCCTGCGGCTCAGGGCTGACTGGGATAAGCAGATTGATTCAGCAGCAACACGGAAGTTACCGTATTCCACTAACGCTCTGAAAGCATAAAGATCGTTAAGGTCAAAATTCACGGGCATAGCGTCTGGATGTCCTGTCGGGGAATACGCAACAAAGTCAAAAATAATAGCGTCTTACGGAACCACCGCAACCTGTACGGCGATGAAATAGGTCAAAGGTCGTTGAGATGCAGGCGAACATACCCTGCACGATCGGCAATGGCCTGCCGCTCCTCTTCCTTCATGTCCGCAAGCTGTTTAAAGACAATGCCCAGGCGGGGATTGTTACCCAGACGCGCCTGATTGCGCGCAAAGAAATCCCAGTAAAGGGCATTAAAGGGGCACGCCAGCTCCCCAGTGCGCTGGTTATGTTGATACCGGCACCCCTGACAGTAATTACTCATCTTATGAATATATGACGCGCTCGAGACGTAGGGTTTACTCGCCAGTAAACCGCCATCGCCAAACTGGCTCATGCCGAGGGTGTTGGGCAGCTCCACCCATTCGAAGGCATCAATATAGACCCCCAGATACCATTCATGAACCGCCTGCGGCGACAGGCCGCTGAGCAGGCTAAAGTTGCCGATGACCATCAGGCGCTGGATATGGTGGGCGTAAGCCTCCGTGAGCGACTGCCCAATAGCATGTGACAGGCAGCGCATCTGCGTCCTGCCGGTCCAGAACCAGTCCGGCAGCGGAGCGTGCTGGTCTAAGGCATTCAGCTCCCGATAGCCCGGCATCTGCGACCAGTAGATCCCACGCACGTACTCCCGCCAGCCGAGAATTTGTCGGATAAACCCTTCAACGGCGGGCAGCGGCGCATGGCCCGAACGCCATGCCTGCTGGGCGGCTGCGACCACTTCCCGCGGATTAAGCATTTTGGTGTTTAGCGCGAATGAAATTAACGAGTGGAAAAGAAAAGGTTCCTCCGCGTGCATCGCGTCCTGCCAGTTTCCAAACTGCGGGAGCGCGTGCGCGATAAAATCATCCAGCCTGGCTTTGGCTTCAGCACGGTTGAGCGGCCAGCGAAAATTGTCGGCCTGCGGTTCGCCGAAGGTCTTTACGCCGCAGCGTTGGATCTCCGCCCATAAGGCGGAACGATCGTTGCAGGGACGCGCGTCCACCGGCGCGGGAGGCTCGCCGGACCA
The DNA here is from genome assembly GCF_004006055.1 of Enterobacter sp. N18-03635. Classification (NCBI taxonomy): domain Bacteria; kingdom Pseudomonadati; phylum Pseudomonadota; class Gammaproteobacteria; order Enterobacterales; family Enterobacteriaceae; genus Enterobacter; species Enterobacter sp. N18-03635. The sequence goes on from NZ_CP034769.1 coordinate 2,901,618, forward strand.
GCGCTTGCGGTTTTCAGCATCGAAATTCCATTTACCTCCCTCCGGCTCGTCTTCTGATGTCAAAAGAATGCCGTGCTGACGACGCATTTCCCGGTAAAAGTACTCCATTCGCCAGCTTTTGCGCGTTGCAAAGAACGCGCTGACCTGTTCCCGCGTGGTGAAAAAATGCTCGCTGCTGACGCAGGCCGCTTCAACGGAGGCCGTCTTCGCCCACGCCTGCAGCTGTGTATCCAGACGCCATTCGTCGGGCTCCTGCCATATCACCCTACCCGCGTCGTAATGCGCAACAAGCGCGTTGAGATTGTCTTCCAACGCGCCGCGGTTTGAGCCGTCAGAGAGCCGGACATACCTCACCCGATGCCCCTTCTCCTTTAATGCAGAGGCAAACGCGCGCATGGCGGCGAAGATAGCGATAACTTTCTGGGCGTGATGAAGCACATAGGCGGTTTCTGCCCGGAGTTCCAGCATCACGTAAATGACGTTCGAACTGCAGGTATCAAACCAGCTGTGATGCGGATTAAGCTGATCGCCCAGGATCAGACGCAGCTCGGTCAACGGTGGCTCCTGCGACAGCGCTCAGAACAGTATTTAACCTCATTCCAGCATTTCGCCCATTTCTTGCGCCACGTCATGGGCCGCTGGCAGTGCACACACAGCCGACTGGGCAGGTCCTGCTTGTTACCTTTAAAATCGCTCATCTTTTCAATACCGTACTGATTTCTTCACTGAACCTGTGGATGAAGGCTACGACAGACTTCACAAAATGAAGGTGATGCCTGCAAACCGCTACCCACCGCTACGTACGAATGATAGTTTATTCAGGCTGGAATTGTCGCAGTGAGCGATTTTCTGGCATCTTAACCGAACCTGACTTTCCCATTTTTGTTCAAGTGACGAGTTTGCGAGCAAAGCGATGATAAAGTGGCCCTGGAAAACGAATGAAGCTGGCCGGGATATGGCGCTGCCATGGAATGACGCGCTGACAATCCCTGTTCTGGCTAATCTTAAGCCGGATGAACAAGCGAAACTGGTTCAGCTTGCGGATCGTTTTTTACAGCAAAAACGCCTGGTTCCACTGCAGGGTTTCGAGCTCGATCCGCTTAAAAACGCCCGCATCGCCCTGCTTTTCTGTCTTCCGGTGCTTGAGCTCGGCATTGAGTGGCTGGACGGTTTCCACGAAGTGCTAATCTATCCCGCACCGTTCGTAGTGGATGACGAATGGCAGGACGATATCGGGCTGGTGCACAACCAGCGCGTGGTGCAGTCCGGACAAAGCTGGCAGCAGGGGCCGATTATTCTGAACTGGCTCGACATTCAGGACTCGTTCGATGCGTCCGGTTTTAACCTGATTATCCATGAGGTAGCCCACAAGCTGGATACCCGCAACGGCGATCGCGCCAGCGGCGTTCCATTTATCCCGCTTCGCGAAGTGGCGGGCTGGGAGCACGATCTGCACGCGGCGATGGATAACATCCAGGATGAAATAGACCTGGTCGGCGAAAGCGCGGCCAGCATTGACGCCTATGCGGCAACCGACCCGGCCGAGTGCTTTGCGGTGCTCTCGGAGTATTTCTTCAGCGCACCCGAGCTCTTCGCGCCCCGCTTCCCGGCGCTGTGGCAGCGTTTCTGCCAGTTTTATCAGCAGGATCCCCTGCAGCGTCTGCGGCAAAATGAGGAGTCTGGCGGCCATTCCTCCCGTCAGATCCATTAAGGTTTTTCAGCAGGGGGACGCTCGGTTGACCGTACCCCTATGCTCAACGCTAAAAACAGCAATGCCATTCCCCATGCGGCTACCGTTAAAGACTGCTCGCCGTAAAAACGCGTCACCACGGGCACCAGCAGCGCGCTGACGCCGTAGCCTAACGTGTGGCTGGTGGCGATGACGCCCGCCCCTTTCCCGGTGGTCAGCCTGTCGTTAAGCAGCAGCTGGTAGCCCGGCGTGGCCATCGCCGCCCCGAGTGACGTGATAACAATCCCCACGTAGAACAGCGCTAAACCGGCGACAGTCATCAGCCCTAGCCCTGCCACCATCAACACCGCCGCGATGCAGAGCAACGTCATCGGGGTGAAATGCTGCGGGCGGACCACCAGAAACTGTGCCGCGAGCGTGGCCAGCGCGGCCAGGCTCAGCAGGAGCGCGACATGATGGCTGATCTCCCGGGCGTTGCCGTCCAGCAACGGGCTAAGATGCGGCGACAGGCCAAGCTGCATCAGGCTCACCAGCGCCGCCAGCAGCAGCGCCAGCAGCAGGAACGGCAGCATGGAGGCCTGCAGACGGGTTGCCTGGTGAGCTACCGGCGGCAGCGGCGGATCAGCGACTTCGCGAAGCACCAGCAGCAGAGCGATAAGCGGCGCAACCGCCATCAGCCAGAGCGGCGCCACCGGATTAACGCTGAGCATCAGCGCCGCCAGCGGCGGGCCGAGCAAACGCCCGCAGCTCAGGCCGGAGCTTATCGTCGCCAGCGCGGCCATTCTTTTCTCCAGCCCCGCACGCTGAATTGCCCAGGTCTGGGCCGCAGGCACCAGCCCCGAGACCGTCAGTCCGTAGAGCAGGCGCGAGAATATAAGCCCCGCCAGCCCCCAGACCGTATCCAGCCTTCCGGCCGCCATCGCCCAGACCACCAGCGCCATCACAACAAAACTGGCCAGATAGCCGCCCAGCGAGGCGAGCATCACGTACTTACAGCCCCTTCGCTCGCTTTGACGCCCCCACCAGGGCGATGCGGGTAAAAAGAGCATAGATCCAAACATCAACAGTCCGGCCCAGACCGAGAGCGACAGCCCGGTCAGGTTCACCAGCTGCGGGAGCATCACCAGCAGGCCGTTTTGCCCGATACCTAATAAACCCGCACATAACGCCAGGGGCCAGTTGGCTTTTGAGGTGACGTTTTCGGTCAATATTTCAGAGTCAGCGCGCATGAGAATGTGAACATAGTGTCAATAAATGTGTGGAAATTATGAAGTTTATGAAAACAAATATTGCAAAAATGGTTGCGACTGTAAACAGAATGAATATCATAACGAGAATTATTATCAATCATGGAATGAGGTACATCTATGCGTGCTCTGCTCCGCGCCGCCGGTACAGACGTTGCAGCCCAGTGTTTTTTAAACGCCCTGTTGCGCGAAACGAAGGACTGGCGCTATCTCCCCGCTACTGATGCGGATGCGCTATCTGAGATCCATATCCCGCTTTCCCAGACCCAGGCGCTTCGGGTGCCGGTACGCTATTTCTCTCCCACCCAGCACCATCAGTACCGTTTACCGGCAACGCTTATTCAGAGCAACCTAGATAGTAGTGACGCCGTCACATTCTCTCAACTGGTTGATTTAATTCTTGAAAAACCATCCGTAAAAGGCTCGCTGGATGCCGACACGCTGGCGCGTTTTAAGCAGCGCGTCCTCGAAAGCCATGCCCACACCTGGCAGGCGATCGATTTACGCCACAACTGGGCAACCCTGCGCGATAAGCCGCTGACGTTTGCCGACGCGGAACAGGCGCTGCTGGTCGGCCACGCGTTTCACCCGGCACCAAAGTCGCACGAGCCGTTTAACGAAGCCGAGGCGCGCCGCTACCTGCCCGATTTCGCCTCACGCTTCCCGCTGCGCTGGTTTGCCGTTGAGAGCACGCTCGTTGCCGGCGACAGCCTGAACGTCTCCCTGCGCGAACGTCTGCTGCGCTTCGCGGCCCAGAGCGCGCCCGAGCTGCTCAGCCACTTCACCGACACCCGCTGGCTGCTGCCCATGCATCCGTGGCAGGCCGACTATCTGCTGGAGCAGGACTGGTGCCAGCGTCTGGCAGAAAACGGTTCACTGCAGGACCTGGGTGAAGCGGGCGCACAGTGGCTGCCCACCAGCTCCTCCCGCTCGCTGTACAGCGAAACTAACTGCGACATGATTAAGTTCTCCCTCAGCGTGCGCCTGACCAACTCCGTGCGCACGCTGTCGGTCAAAGAAGTTAAGCGCGGCATGCGCCTGGCGCGCCTGGCGAAAACGGAACGCTGGCAAGATTTACAGGCACGCTACCCGACCATGCGCGTGATGCAGGAAGACGGCTGGGCGGGGCTGCGCGACGAAAGCGGCGCTATTCAGGAAGAGAGCCTGATGGCCCTGCGCGTCAATCTGCTGTTCGATACGCCAGGCACCCAGACCAACGTGCTGGTCAGCCTGACGCAGGCCGCGCCGGACGGCGGCGACAGCCTGCTGGCCGCGGCGGTGCGCCGTCTGAGCCAGCGTCTCGATTTACCGCTCGCCCAGGCCGCCCGCTGCTGGCTGGACGCCTATTGCGACCGCGTATTAATCCCGCTGTTCAGCGCCGAGGCGGACTACGGCCTGGTCCTGCTGGCGCACCAGCAAAATATCCTCGTTGAGATGCAGCAGGATTTCCCGATCGGACTTATCTACCGCGACTGCCAGGGCAGCGCGTGGACCGAAAGTGCCGACGCGTGGCTGAAAGAAGCTGGCGAAACTGAGGTGGAAAACCGTTTCGGTGAGAGCCAGCTGCTGCGCTACTTCCCTTACTACCTGCTGCTGAACTCTACCCTTGCCGTCACCGCCGCCCTCGCTGCCGCCGGTTTCGACAGCGAAGAGAGCCTGATGTCCCGGGTGCGTGCTGCGCTGGCCCAACTGCGCCGCACGGCGAAGCAGACCCGCTGCCTCGACTACGTTCTCGACAGCCCGACCTGGAACTGCAAAGGCAACTTCTTCTGCTACCTGCACGATCGCAATGAAAACACCATCGCCGATCCGGCGGTGATCTATTTCGACTTTAGCAACCCGTTTTACAAGGAGAAGGCGTGATGGCCATCGCGAATATTGTCCATTCCGGCTACGGCTTTCGCTGCACCGCAACGGATCGCGCGCTGCCGCTGACGTTGGGTCTCGACGGCAGCGCGGTGCTGGAGCGTCTGAAGGGGCTCCCGGACGGCTGGCTGGTGCAAGCGCTGGATCAGCTGTTTGTGGCCGCCCCCGCGCTGACCGGCATTACGTTACCGTGGGCGGACTGGCAGGATGAACCCCAGGCTGGGGCGCTGTTTGGCCTGGCCCACGGAGATTATCTGGCGCGCGACGCCTTCTGGCAGCTGCCGCTGTGGCTGAAAGGCGAACGGCCGCAGGCCAGCGGCGGAATGCAGTTTGACGAGAGCCGTCAGCTTTACTTCCCGCTGCGCCCTCGCCGCCCGCAGGGCGAAGTGTATCGCCGTTACGATCCGCAGATTAAGCGCACCCTCAGCTTTCGCGTGGCCGACGTGGCGCTGGACGGCGAGCGTTTTACCCGCTGGATGAACAACCCGCGCGTGAACGCCTTCTGGGAGATGGCGGGCCCGCAGGCCGAGCAGGAAAACTACCTGCGCCGTCAGCTTGACTCGACCTACTGCTACCCGGTTATCGGCTGCTTCGACGACCAGCCGTTTGGCTATTTTGAACTCTACTGGGCACCGGAAGACCGCATTGGCCGCCACTATCGCTGGCAGCCGTTTGATCGCGGGCTGCACATGCTGGTGGGCGAAGAGAACTGGCGCGGCGCGCAGTACATCCGCAGCTGGCTGCGCGGCCTGAGCCACTATCTGTATCTCGATGAACCGCGCACCGCGCGCATCGTCGCCGAGCCGCGCTTCGACAACCAGCGCCTGTTCCGCCATCTGGCCTCTGCCGGTTTCGACACCGTGAAAGAGTTCGACTTCCCGCACAAGCGCTCGCGCCTCATCATGAGCCAGCGTCACCGCTTCTTCAGCGAGGTGGGCCTGTGAACGCGCTCTGGGAGAAAGTGAACCGCGAGATGGTGGCGAAGATCCTCGCCGAGCTGGAGTATGAACGCACCCTGAGCGCCGAGACAGTTTCGTCTGACGCCTGGCGCATCGCCATGGGCATCGAGTCCTGGCAGTTTCGCGCCGCGCGCGGGATCTGGGGCTGGCTGCATATCGACCCGGACAGCCTGACTACCGCCAGCGGTGCCGCCGTGGAGGCGGAAAGCGCGCTGCTGCAGCTGGCAGCGGTGCTGGAGATGAGCGACGCGCAAACGGCGGAGCACATGGAAGACCTCTACGCCACGTTGCGAGGCGATATGCAGCTGCTGCAGGCGCGTGACGCGCTGGACGCGGACGCGCTGATCCACCTCGACCCGGACGAATTACAGTGTCTGATGCGCGGCCACCCGAAGTTTATTTTCAACAAAGGCCGCCGCGGCTGGGGTCTGGACGCGCTGCGTCAGTACGCGCCTGAGTATCGCGGGCGTTTTCGTCTGCACTGGGTTGCCGTTCAGCGGGAGCATCTGGTCTGGAGCAGCGACGTCGATTGCGATATCAGCGCCCTGCTGGCCAGCGCCATGGACAACGCCGAGCGCGCCCGCTTTGACGCCCGCTGGCAGGCGCTGGGTCTCAACGACGGCTGGCTGCCGGTGCCGCTGCATCCGTGGCAGTGGCAGCAGAAGATCGCCATTCATTTCCTGGCGCAGCTGGCGCGCGGTGAGATGGTTGAGCTGGGCGAATTTGGCGACGAGTATCTTGCCCAGCAGTCCCTGCGCACGCTCACAAATGCCAGCCGTCGCGCGCCTTATGACATCAAGCTTCCGCTGACTATTTACAACACCTCCTGCTATCGCGGTATTCCCGGCAAATACATTGCCGCCGGGCCGCTGGCCTCGCGCTGGCTGCAGCAGCAGTTCGCCAGCGACGCTACGCTTGCGCGCTCTGGCGCGCAGGTGCTTGGCGAACCCGCCGCCGGATACCTGTCGCATCCGGGCTATGCGGCGCTGCCGAAAGCGCCCTATCGCTATCAGGAGATGCTGGGGGTGATCTGGCGCGAGAACCCATCCTGCTATTTACAGGACGGCGAACAGGCGGTGCTGCTGGCGGCGCTAATGGAAACCGACAACGACGGGCGCCCGCTGATCGACGCGTGGATTAAACGCTCGGGGTTAAGCGCCGAAGCGTGGCTGGAAAAGCTGTTTGAGGCATCGGTGATCCCGTTCTATCACCTGCTCTGCCGCTACGGCGTGGCGCTGATCGCCCACGGCCAGAACGTGACGCTGGTGATGAAGGATTATGTCCCGCAACGCATCCTGCTGAAGGATTTCCAGGGCGATATGCGCCTGGTGGACGAGGATTTCCCGCAGGCCCAGAGCCTGCCGGAACAGGTGAAGGCCGTCACGGCGCGCCTGAGCGCGGATTACATCATCCACGATCTGCAAACCGGCAACTTTGTGACGGTGCTGCGTTTTATCTCGCGCCTCACGCTGCAATGCGGCGTGAGCGAAACGCGCTTCTACCAGCTTCTGGCCAGAGTTTTACGGGAGTATATGGCGGCGCACCCGGATCTGGCGGAACGCTTCGCCAAATTCGATCTCTTCAAGCCGCAGATTATTCGCGTGATCCTCAACCCGGTCAAACTGACCTTCTCCGAACACGACGGCGGCAGCCGCATGCTGCCGAACTACGTCACCGACCTAGACAACCCTCTTTTTCTGGCCTCCAGGGAGTCAGCGCAATGAAAACCTATGATTTCATCGGCATTGGTATCGGCCCTTTTAACCTCAGCGTCGCCGCGCTGGCGGAAGGGCTGGACGGCTTTAGCTCGCTGTTCCTCGAGCGTAAACCGCACTTCTCCTGGCACCCGGGAATGATGGTGCCGGACTGCCACATGCAAACCAGCTTCCTGAAGGATCTGGTCAGCGCCGTTGAGCCGACCAACCGCCACAGCTTCCTGAACTATCTGGTGCAGCGCAAAAAGTTCTACCGCTTCCTGACCACCGAACAGCGCACCGTTTCGCGGGAAGAGTTTGCGGACTACCTGTGCTGGGCGGCAGACAACCTCACCAACCTTGCCTTCAGCCAGCAGGTGCAGCAGGTGAACTTTGATGAGAAAAGCGGCCTGTTTGAGGTGGTGACCCAGCGCGACCGCTTCCTGGCGCGCCACGTCTGCGTGGGGATTGGCAAACAGATTAACCTGCCGGACTGCGTTACGACACAGGACGATACCTGCTTCCACGCCAGCGAGATGATGCTGCGCACGCCGGACCTTACGGGCAAGCGCGTTACCGTCGTCGGCGGCGGCCAGAGCGGCGCCGACCTGTTCCTGAATATTTTCCGTGGCGAATGGGGCCAGCCGCTGAGCCTGAACTGGGTCTCGCGCCGCAACAACTACAACGCGCTGGATGAAGCCGCCTTTGCTAACGAGTATTTCACGCCGGAGTACGTGGACAGCTTCTCTACGCTCGGTGCAGAGGCGCGTCGTCAGATGCTGCACGAGCAGAAGATGACCTCCGACGGCATCACCACCGAGTCCCTGCTGGCGATTTACCGCGCCATGTACCACCGCTTTGAAGTGCTGCGTGAAAAACCCTGGGCGCACCTGATGCCGTCCCGCTCGGTGACGGCCCTGACGCGCATGGAAAACGGACAGCGCCTGAGCATACAGCATCACCTCGACGGCGGCCGCGAGCAGCTGGAGAGCGACGTGACGATCTTCGCCACCGGCTATCGCGCCGTGCAGCCTGCGTTCCTCGCGCCGCTGTCTCACCGCCTGCATCTGGATACGGACGAAGCCTTCTGCATCAACAACGATTTCACCCTCGAATGGGACGGCCCGCAGAGCAACCGCCTGTTTGCCGTGAATGCCGGGATGCACCGTCTCGGCATTGCCGAACCCCAGCTCAGCCTGATGGCCTGGCGTGCGGCGCGAATTTTGAATCGCGCGCACGGCGACGAGCCGTTTGAACTGGCTACCACCCCTGGCGTTATCCACTGGCGAAGCACCACCAGCCCGGAGAACAGTCAGGTTTTTAAATCCTTAGCAAAAACCACCGAGTACTGACACACACAATCAGGGTCAACATAACAATGAAACGTTCTCATCTTTGGGTTTTAAATCCTTGCTTGCTTGCAATGCTTTCTACCTCTGCGTGGGCGGAAGAACAAAAGGAAGAAAATATCGTGGTCTCCGCCAGCCGCGCGCAACGCAGCGTGGCGGAGATGGCGCAGACCACCTGGGTCATTGAGCGGGCTGAAATTGAGCAGCAGGTTCAGGGCGGGAAAGAGATTAAAGAAGTGCTGGCGCAGCTGATTCCGGGCATGGACGTCAGCAGCCAGGGGCGTACCAACTACGGCATGAACCTGCGCGGCCGCTCCATGATGGTGATGGTGGACGGCGTGCGCCTGAACTCGTCCCGCAGCGACAGCCGCCAGCTGGACTCTATCGATCCGTTCAACATTGACCGTATCGAAGTGATCTCCGGCGCCACGTCACTCTACGGCGGCGGCAGCACCGGTGGCCTGGTGAACATCGTCACCAAAAAGGGCCAGCCGGAGACCGAGGTCGAGTTCCAGACCGGGACAAAGAGCGGGTTTAATAGCCATAACGACCACGATGAGAACGTGTCGGCAGCGGTCAGCGGCGGCAACGATAACGCTTCCGGTCGTCTGTCGGTGTCGTATCAGCGCTACGGCGGCTGGTATGACGGCAACGGCAACGAGGTGATCATCGATAACACCCAGACCGGATTACAGTATTCTGACCGTATTGACGTGATGGGCACAGGCACCATTAACATCGACGATCATCAGCAGCTGCAGCTGACTACCCAGTACTACAAGAGCGAGTCCGACGGTAAGCATGGTCTGTATCTCGGGAAGAACTTCTCGGCGGTCACGGGGAATGCGACCGCGTACAACAAAGGTAACCTGGACTCTGACCGCGTGCCGGGTACCGAGCGCCATCTGATCAACCTGCAGTATTCCAATACCGACTTCTGGGGCCAGGATCTGGTCGCGCAGATTTACTATCGAGACGAGAGCCTGACCTACTACCCGTTCCCGACCCTGACCAAAGGCGTGGTGAGCAGCATCGGCGCGTCCCAGCAGAAAACCGATTTTTACGGCGGCAAGCTGACGCTGAACAGCAAGCCGGTGGACGATTTAACGCTGACCTGGGGTGTGGATGCCGACCACGAAACCTTCGACGCCAACCAGCAGTTCTTTAACCTGAGCAAGGCCGCGGCGAGCGGCGGCATGGAGCTGGATAACGCCTACAACGTGGGCCGCTACCCGGGCTACAGCATCACCAACCTCGCCCCGTTCCTGCAGGCCAGCTACGATATTGACGCCATCACCCTGAGCGGCGGCGTGCGCTACCAGTACACCGAGAACAAGGTAGACGATTTTGTCGGTTACACCCAGCAGCAGGCCATCGCCACCGGGAAAGCAGCCTCCGCCGACGCGGTGCCGGGCGGTAAAACCGATTACAACAACTTCCTGTTTAACGCCGGGATCCTCGGTCGCCTGACCGAACAGCAGCAGCTGTGGTTTAACTTCTCCCAGGGCTTCGAAATTCCGGACCTGGCGAAGTACTACGGCTCCGGCACCTATCAGCTCAGCAACGGTCACTATCGCCTGCTGAACAGCGTCAATGTCAACGACTCGACGCTAGACGGTATCAAGGTCAACGCTTATGAGCTGGGCTGGCGCTACACCGGGGATAATCTGCGCACGCAGGTCGCGGCGTATTACTCGCTCTCGGATAAAACCATCACCATCAACAAGACGGATATGACCATCAACCTGGAAGACGACAAGCGTCGTATCTACGGGGTGGAAGGTCAGGTGGACTATTTCTTCACCGACAGCGACTGGAGCACGGGCGCGAACTTTAACGCCATCAAGTCAGAAACCCGCGAAAACGGGAAATGGGAGAAGCTGACGGTTGACAGCGCCAGCCCGTCGAAAGCCAGCGCGTGGGTCAACTGGGCGCCGGGCGACTGGACCCTGCGCGTGCAGAGCACGCAGACCTTTGACGTGTCAGACTCCGACGGCAAGAAGATTGATGGCTATAACACGGTCGACTTCCTGGGCAGCTACGCCCTGCCGGTGGGTAAAGTCAGCTTCAGCGTGGAAAACCTGCTGGACAAAGACTACACCACCGCCTGGGGCCAGCGCGCGCCGGGGCTGTATAGCCCAACCTACGGTGCACCGGGTCTGTATACCTATAAAGGCCGTGGACGGACGTTTGGTCTGAACTACTCCGTACTGTTCTAATCCTGCGCGCCGCCTGCGGGCGGTGCATTTCACTGTGTAATTTCAACGCAAATTTACTATAAAATCAGCGATTTGCTGAAATTGTCGACAAACGAATGAAAAGTGCGTTTTCACCCTTTGACAAGGCGCAGTGAGGTCGCTACTATGCGCCTCGTTCACACGATTCCTCTGTAGTTCAGTCGGTAGAACGGCGGACTGTTAATCCGTATGTCACTGGTTCGAGTCCAGTCAGAGGAGCCAAATTTGAAAAGCCTGCTTTTGAAGCAGGCTTTTTACTTTTCTGCGTTCGGAAAATTTGCCGGGTGGCGGCTTCGCCTTACCCGGCCCAGGGGACCCTGGGGCACGGTAAGCGCAGCGCCTCCGGGCAATAAACCGCTGCTCTCATCATTTTTCCTCTGTCTTATTTTCGACTGGCGGAAAGACCAGTAATACTCAGGGCAGCCTGGCAATCACCTTAATTTCAAACTGGAACCCGTACAGCCACGTCACGCCGAGCCCGGTCAGCGTAGGGTAAGGCGCTTCCCCCCAATATTCTGGCAGGATACTCCAGATTGCGTCGAGGTTTGACTCGGGATCGACGACAAAGAGGGTCACGTCAACCACGTCATCGAACGTGCAGCCCGCAGCCGCGAGGACAGCAATAAGATTATCGAAGGCCAGCCTGACCTGCGCTTTCAGATCGGGCTCAGGCGAACCATCCTCGCGACTACCCACCTGCCCCGAGACGAACAAGAAACCGTTGGATTTGATGGCCGGTGAATACCGATTGCGCTCATAGAGTGCCTGGCGTCCGAGGGGAAAAACAGCTTCGCGTGTTGTCATGTTTGTACCTTTGAAATAGGGCGAAATCAGCCCGTTGAACATAAAGACACTTTACAGGCGCAGGTTCGGGCGGATAAACAAGCGACTTTGTCCATCATTGTTTGTAATATCCAAACAATCGGTGAAAAGAGAGGACAAGGGATGGATCGTTTCGACGCGATGCGCGCCTTTGCTCGCGTGGTGGAGGCAGGTAGCTTCACAAAGGCTGCCCAAACGCTTCATATGAGCAAAACCACGGTGACGCAGCTCATTCAGCAGCTGGAAGCGCGCCTGCGCGTCAAATTGCTCCATCGCACCACCCGCAGGCTCGGCGTTACTCCTGATGGCGCGGTCTACTACGAGCGCGTCATCCGCCTGCTGGCGGACATGGAAGATGCTGAAAACAGCCTGTCCAGTGCGACGATGACGCCCAGGGGACGCCTGCGGGTAGATGTGCCGACTCCTCTCGCCCGCCTGGTGCTGGTGCCCGCGCTACCGGCTTTTCACGCGCGCTACCCTGAAATTCAGTTCGACATGGGCGTGAGTGACCGGGTGGTGGATCTGATCGGCGACAACGTGGATTGTGTCGTGCGGGGCGGCGAAATCAACGACCAGTCCCTGATCGCACGCCATGTCGGCGATTTGCAAATCGGTGTTTACGTCGCACCGAGCTATGTGGAACGCCTCGGCGCCCCTGCGCACCCGCGAGAGCTGGAAAATACCGACCATCGCATAGTGGGATTCTTATCCTCACGCACCGGTAAGATTGATCCTCTGGTACTGAACGATGAGAGTGAACATATTGAAATCACGGGCAACTATGTACTTGCCGTGGATGATGGCAATGCTTACCTCGAAGCTGGGCTAGCGGGATTGGGCGTGATTGCGCTGCCGGTCTATATGGCGGCAGCACATCAGGCTCGCGGTGCCTTGATTCCGCTATTTGAACGCTGGCGTATTGCTCCAATGCCCCTGTACCTGGCATTTCCGCCGAACCGCCATGTCAACGCCAGACTGCGTGTTTTTATTGACTGGATCGTTGAGTTGATGCAGCAGCATGTCCCCACTACTTACAACAAGTGACGACATCCCTGCCCCCTGATTCGGCCAGCGCAGCGCCACCGGGCAAGCCAGCACCTAAATCTGATAATCAATCGCCACTTCTTCCGGCTCCATGACCTGACGTTTAATCTCATCCACCGACAGCCCGGCATTGCACAGCTCGATAAAGCGCCACACATAGTTGCGCTGCAGCTGTCCGCGCTTCAGGCCAAGCCATACGGTGTTGGCGTCAAACAGATGACGCGTGTCAAGACGCACCAGGTTACCGTCTTCGCGTTCTCCGCTGGACTGTTCCGCCACCAGACCAATGCCCAGCCCCAGCTCGACGTAGGTTTTGATCACATCAGAATCCTGCGCGCTCAGCACGATGTCCGGCGTTAACCCTTTACGGTTGAAGGCTTCATCAATACGCGAGCGTCCGGTGATCCCCTGGCGGTAGGTAATGAGCGGCCATTTCGCAACGTCTTCCAGCGTCAGGGGAGAGACCTGATTGAGCGGATGATCGACCGGAAGTAACAAGCTGTGGTACCAGCGGAACCAGGGGAACGCCACCAGCAGCGGGTCGTTGCTCAGGCGTTCGCTGGCAATGCCGATATCCGCCCCACCGTTTTGCAGCAGCACTTCAATTTCCTGCGGCGTGCCCTGGATAAGCTCCAGACGGACGTCAGGGAAAAGTTCGCGGAACGCTTTGATCACCGGCGGCAGGCTGTAGCGCGCCTGGGTGTGGGTGGTGGCGATGGTGAGCACGCCCGAAGCGTCATTGGTGAAGAGATCCGCCAGACGACGCACGTTGCTGGCCTCGTTGAGGATCCGCTCTGCGATGGTGAGCAAAGCCTTACCCGGCTCCGTCATGCCGAGCAGTCGCTTGCCGCGACGGATAAAGATCTCTATGCCCAGTTCCTCTTCCAGCTCGCGGATATGGCGGCTGACGCCGGACTGAGAGGTATAAAGCATATTGGCGACCTCGGTCAGGTTGTAGTCCCGCCTGGCCGCCTCACGGATGATTTTAAGTTGCTGGAAATTCACGATTCACTCCGGCGCATCTGACATAGCTCTATTGTTAGAGTCTGTCGCGCTGCAGAACAAATAATAAAAACCAGCATCTTATGCTTTTATGGAATATCAGCTCACGAGCTGGAGTTCACGGTTCTCAAGCGACGGCTTGCTGACCAGCGACATCAAAATCTCTTTTACCGCCTGCGCCTGCGGCGACAGCGAACCGCGAGCAGACATGTTCAGCGACAGCGGCAGGCTCATGGAAGGCGTGGTGATCCGCGCCATCCAGCCGTTTGCCGCGCTGCACAGCGAGCGGGCTGCGGATTCCGGCAGCACGGTCACCCCCATCCCGCTGGCAATGGCCGCGGTGAGCGTGGAGATTGAGTCAATTTCACCGATGATTTTGGCCGTCAGGCGGCGCAGGGAGAACGCTTCGTCCACGCGCACGCGCACGGCGCTGTAGTCGCGCGGCAGATAGAGGTTCATCTCTGCCACGGCGGTAAGGTCTACGCTCTGACCCGGACAGTCGCGGGTGCCCACGAGGTAGAGATCTTCTTTCAGCAGCGGCTGGCTGGTGATCCCGGCGACCGGGGAGCGATCGTAAAGAACCGCCATATCTAACTGGCCGTTGAGCAGTTTTTCATTCAGTACGGAACCGCTGTTTTCGTGCAGATAGACCAGAACTTCAGGCAGCTCGGCGCGGACGGCCTGCAGCAGCGGCATGGTAATAGAGGACGCGGCCGTTCCCGGCGCCAGGCCGATAGAAACGTGCCCGCTCAGTGTCTGGCCTACGTTGTTCACCGCCAGCTGCGCCTGTTCACACTGGCGAAGAATGGTGCGCGCGTGGGTATAGAGGATTTTGCCTGCTTCCGTTGGCGTAACGCCGCGTTTGGTACGAATCAGTAGCTGCTGATCCATCTCGCCTTCCAGAGTAGCCACCTGCTGGCTCAGCGCAGGCTGCGCGATATGCAGCACTTCTGCCGCTTGAGTCAGGCTGCCGATATCGACGATTTTTACGAAGTATTTCAGTCGTCTTAAGTTCATTTTGCCCCCTGTTCGAAATGCTGTGCCGGAACCGGCTGTCGTTGTTGAACAGGTTTTGCAATATGAATGCCACTTTTACCAGGCGGTCTGAATTGGGCGCTAAGCGCCTGAAAATAAGGAAACCTAATCATGGAGGGGGGTTTTATTACCGAAACAGCAGTTTATGATCTGCCCCATTAGGGGTATACCCGCACCATGACGGTGCATTCCGCTGCCAAAAACATCACTTTGCCGATTTTGTCAGCAAACGATCAAAAGGCGTTGATCCACCCTTTGACAAGGCGAACGTTGGTCGATAATATGCGCCCCGTTCACACGATTCCTCTGTAGTTCAGTCGGTAGAACGGCGGACTGTTAATCCGTATGTCACTGGTTCGAGTCCAGTCAGAGGAGCCAAATTTGAAAAGCCTGCTTTAAAAGCAGGCTTTTTGCTTTTCTGCGTCGGGTAAAATTGTCGGGTGGCGGCTTCGCCTTACCCGCCCTACGGGACTCGTGTGTCCCCGCACTATGCCTTTACATGCCAAGCTTCACCGGCATCCCGGACCGCCGTTCCAGTTCGGCTCCTGCCCCCTCGTTTATCAGCTGCGTCCGCTGCGCGGCGGAGATGGGCAGCGGCACTTTCCGGGTCGATTCAAATTCCGCGCGGTTGCGTGATAATGGCTCGTGAACTTCCACCCAGCGGCTGCCGTCCGGCTCGGTGGTGACTTTAACCGGCCTGTCGATAAGCTGCACGCGGGTTCCTACGGGAACGTTATCGAAAAGGTATTTGATGTCGTTATTGCGCAGACGGATACAGCCCTGGCTCACCCGCAGCCCGATGCCGAAATTCGAGTTTGTGCCGTGAATGGCATACAGCCTGCCAATATAAATCGCATACAGGCCCATCGGGTTATCCGGCCCGGCGGGTACGAATGCCGGAAGCGTTTTCCCTTCTGCCGCATAGGCACGGCGCGTGTTCGGCGTCGGAGACCAGGTTGGCCCCTCCTGCTTACGCTCAACGGCCGTCACCCAGTTACGCGGAGTTTCGCGTCCGGCCTGACCGATGCCGATGGGCAGAACTTCAACGGTATTGCCGCCAGGCGGATAATAGTAGAGACGCATTTCCGCAGCATTCACGATAATGCCCTCGCGGACGGTGTCGGGCAAAATCAGCTGCTGAGGGATCGTCAGCCGGGTGCCGGATTTAGGCAAAAAAGGATCTACGCCCGGGTTCGCTTCCAGCAGATTGCTTAGCCCCTGCCCGTACTGCGCGGCAAAGGCTTCCAGAGGCAGCGTGTTACCTTCAGGAACGGTGATGATAATCGGGGTTCCCACCAGACGACTGCCTTCCGGCGGTAGGGTATAGGTTACGGCAAACGCACCGGGTATAGCGGCACACAGCGCAAGGACGAACCAGGTAAGTCGCATCATAATTTCCTGTGCTCAAAAAAGAGAAAGCCCGGGCTCAGGCAGGCTTTCTCAGTTTACGCTATTACGCTTCGGTTTTGCGCCACCTGCGCGTCAGCACTTTCTCCGCCTCGACAATAAGGAACATCACAAAACCAATCAGCAAGGTGATGACCCAGTAGCGGAACGGCAGCGCTTCGGTGCCAAACAGCATCTGCATGAACGGTGCGTAGATGATAAGAAGCTGTAGCGCCAGCAGTACGCCGCTCACGATCCAAATCCCTTTATTCGCCAGCAGGCCTTTGCTCAGCGAGAAGCCATCATTAACGCGGCAGTTAAGCATGTAGAACCACTGCGCGGTCACCAGGGTTTGCAGCAGCACGGTACGGATAAATTCCGCCGAATAGCCGCGCGGCTGTAGCCACGCTTCCAGCACGAAGGCGCTAATGGCAATCATCAGACCGACAAACACCACGCGCCAGATGGCATAGCCATCCATCACATGCAGATTCGCCTTACGCGGTGGGCGGTTCATGATGTCCTTCTCACCCGCTTCAAACGCCAGGCCAAACGACAGCGTTGCCGACGTCGCCATGTTCATCCACAGGATCAGGACCGGGGTGAGCGGGATCAGGTTCCCCGCCAGCAGCGCGATGATGATCAGCAGGGCCTGCGCGATGTTGCTCGGGATAACGAACAGAATGGTTTTTTTCAGGTTATCGTAAACCCGACGTCCCTCGTGCACCGCACTGGCAATGGTGGCAAAGTTGTCATCCGTTAACACCATGTCGGCGGCTTCCTTGGTGACTTCCGTCCCCTTAATCCCCATGGCGATACCCACATCCGCCCGCTTGAGCGCCGGGGCATCATTTACGCCATCCCCGGTCATGCCCACCACTTCCTGTTTACTTTGCAGGGCCTGCACGAGGCGGAATTTATCCTCCGGGCTGGTTCGGGCGAAAATATCGTACTGTTGCGCGGCGTCGCTCAGCTGACGATCGTCCATTGCCTCCAGCTCGCGTCCGGTGATAGCGCTTGCGGCGTTACCAATCCCCAACATTTGCCCGATGCTCATGGCCGTTTGCGGGTGGTCGCCGGTGATCATTTTCACGCGGATCCCGGCCTGCAGACAGTCGGCAATCGCGGTAATGGCCTCCGGACGCGGCGGATCCATCATTCCTGCAATACCCAGCAGGATCACGCCATCATGGAGGTCCGGGTGATCCAGCTCGCGCTGTCCCTCGCGGGCAGGTTTCCAGGCCGCAGCCACCATACGCAACCCTTCCCGGGCATACTCTTCAATCTTTCCTTCCCAGTAAGGCTGATCGAAAGGCTGCAGTCCGTCATTCGTCTGCTGGTACTGGCAGAGGCGGAACAGGACGTCCGGCGCGCCGGTGATTAAAATCGCCTCTTCTTCGCCCAGCCGGTACAGGGTGGACATGTATTTATACTGCGAATCAAACGGGATTTTGCTGCGCATTTCGGTATCAAGCGGTGGAAGCGAAATTTTCGCCGCCAGCACCTTCAGCGCGCCCTCGGTCGGACCGCCGGTGATTTTCCACAGCCCCTGCTCGTCTTTTATCAGCTGGCTGTCATTGCAGAGGTCGATTGTACGCAGGTAGCGTTCCAGCAGGGAACCCTGCGTCACGCTGACGGGCGTCGGGTCATCTACGGGGTGAATATTCCCCACCGGTTCGTAGCTGTCGCCCTCCACGCGATAGGTCGTGTCAGCGGTAATCACCGCTTTGACCGTCATTTCATTCATCGTCAGGGTGCCGGTTTTATCCGAGCAGATGACCGTCATTGCACCCAGCGTTTCCACCGTGGGCAACTTGCGAATAATGGCCTTGCGGCGCGCCATAGCCTGTACGCCAAGCGAAAGGATGATGGAAATGATGGCCGGCAGGCCTTCCGGCACGGCGGCAACGGCGAGGCTGATAAGCGACAGCACCAGTTCAGAAACCGGCATATCCCGGAACAGGAGGCTAAAGACGAACAGCGCCACCATCATCACCAGGATAGTAATGAAGATGGTTTTACCGAGCTTATCCATTTGCACCATCAGCGGCGTGCGGTGCTTTTCAATGTCGGACATCATCTGATTGATATGGCCAAGCTCGGTCTCGCCCCCGGTTGCCACCACCACGCCTTTACCGCCGCCGGAGCTAACGGTGGTGCCTGAGTAGAGCAGATTATACCGGTCACCTAACGGCAGTTCCCCGCTTAACGCATCGCTGTTTTTCTCAACAACGGTGGATTCGCCGGTCAGGATGGCCTCCTCCACGCGAAGGTTATGCGCTTCAATGACGCGCAGGTCCGCAGGGATACGATCCCCGGCACGGATCACCACGATATCTCCCGGCACCAGCGCCGTGGTGGGGATCGTTTCATGATTCCCCTGTCGTACCACCACGGCTTCGCTGGAGAGCATATTGCGAATACTCTGCAACGATTTTTCAGCATTGCTCTCCTGGATATGGCCAATCAGCGCGTTAATGATGGCAACCCCAAGGATCACAAACATGTCTACCCAGTGGCCCATAAAGAGCTTAAGCAACGCGGCCACCAGCAGAACGTAAATCAATACATCGTTAAAATGCGCCAGGAAGCGCAGCCAGGCGGGTTTGCCCTTTTTTTGCGGCAACGCATTCTCACCATGCTGCTGAAGTCGGGCTGATGCCTCAGTGCCGCTAAGTCCTTCCAGAGTGGAGTGGATATTCGACAGGGTTTCGTCAACGGTTTGTTGATAATACGGACGTTCAGGTTTTCCTGTTTTCATCGTTCCTTCCTCAGGTTCTATTCAGAAATCACCTTGCTTTCATGTAATTAACGAATAACGAAAACAGGAACATGGGCGTAACGGACAATACTTGCCGCCTCCGAACCTAACAAATGGGTTTGAATATTGGGATTTCGAGAGCCGACAATAATCGCGCCAGCAGCAAGTTCATCCGCCAGCTTAATAACCTCATCACGAACATTTCCGCTACGAACATGGAGATGGACACGATCTTCCGGCAGATTCAATTTTTTGACCAGGTCAGACAGTTTTTCTTTCGAATTATTAATCATATATTCATCCATCTTGCGCGCATCTGAAATAAAACCGCGCGTCAGTTCGGCTGAAAATTTGGGCATGACGTGCAGCAAATGAATGTCACCCGATGCGCTTTGCGCCAGAAAATGTGCATGCTGCAACGCTTTATCCGCCAGGCTTGTCTCGTAGACATCCACCGGAACGAGAATGTTTTTATACATATCGAGCATCCTTTTTATAACCAACACGAGAGTGAATGAAGCAAAAAAACGCATTAAATGCAGGGGGTTGCCCTTAATGCCAGTTACGGTAAAAAGAGATGGATGATATTAAACGTAGCACAGGAATATCAGGTTTAGCGCTTGCCCACTGATAATGGTTATTTAACATTTATCTTTTCGCAGACTATGCTCATAGTCAGCCACCGCTTCCGGCTCATGGAGGAATTTATGTATGGTTTAAGCCTGATCCGCCTGGGTATGTTTATCGCGCTTGCTATTATCGCCAGCACGGCGATTGGTTTATTTACCTATATGGTCGTCACTGTTCTGGCTGAATAGTGTCACCCCTGTCCAGGTTATGGAATAAATAAAACAGTTATTTATTAGGGGAATACAGTGAACCGCTACCTCTCTCTTTTACCGTTCGTTTTGTTAACGCTCACGGCGTGCGACCCGAAACCCAAGCAAGCGTCCCCCCTGCCCAGGATGGTAAAAGTGGCGGAGGTGACGGTTCCCGGTCACGCCCAGCAGCGCATTTTCCCCGCCCGCATTGAATCGGGCGATGCTACAGACCTTTCCTTCAAGCGCGCAGGCCAAATTGAAGTGCTCGATGTACGTCAGGGCGCAGCCGTTAAACAGGGACAACAGCTTGCCAGACTGAACGCCCGTGAAGCCCAGCAGCGGGTTAACGACAGACAAACGGCGGCGACGCTGGCCCAGAGGCAATTCGATCGCTTCCAGACCCTGGCGGGCCGCCAGGCGATTTCGAAAGCAGAAATGGACGTGCAGCGCGCGAACCGTGATTCAGCGAATGCGGCGCTACAAATTGCCCGAGAAGAGTTGAATCAGATGACGCTCGTCGCCCCCTTTAGCGGGACGGTGGCCAGCGTACATGTCCGAAACCATCAGGTGGTGTCAGCCGGTCAGCCCATCGCGACGTTAACCCGCACCGACCTGCTGGACGTTGTGTTTAGTATTCCTGAGAACCTGTTTAAGACCTTTGATATCCGCAACGCGCAGTATCGCCCCGTGGTGAGAATTAACGCCATTCCGGATCGGGAATTTACCGCCGTCTACAAAGAGCACTCGGGCAGCAGCGACAGCAATACCCTGACCTGGCAGGTGATACTGACCATGCCGCGACCAGATGATTTTCCCGCCGTCGGTGGCGTAAGCGGTACGGTGACCATCAATTTAACCAACCTCCCTGCTGGCGCAGGCGCTCAGGCGCTGGTCGTACCGGTTGAGGCCGTATTTAACCCGGACAACAGCCCGCGCAATGAGCCGCACGTCTGGGTCGTGGCAGGAGAAGGCGACGCGCTCCATCTTGAAGACCGCAAGGTCAGCGTAGGTCAAGTGAGTAGCGAAGGCGTGACGATCGTCAGCGGGCTTAAAGCGGGCGAACGCGTGGTTGCCGCAGGCGTTGGGGAACTCCATGCTAACCAGCCGGTGCGTATCTGGACGCGTGAACGGGGACTGTAATGGATATTTCTCGTCAATTTATTAATAACCCCGTTCGCGTCTGGCTAACGATTCTGCTGCTGGGCATCGGGGGTATTTTCGCCCTGTTAAATATCGGCAGGCTGGAAGATCCCGCCTTTACCATCAAAACCGCAGTGGTGGTCACCCACTACCCCGGCGCATCCGCTCAGCAGGTTGAAGAAGAGGTGACGCTTCCGCTGGAGAATGCCCTTCAGCAGCTGCCTTATCTGGACAACGTGAGCTCTATCTCTTCAAACGGTCTGTCGCAAATCACCGTTAACATCGCGTCACGCTATCACTCGAACGAACTGCCGCAGATTTGGGATGAACTGCGCCGCCGCGTGGGCGACGCCTCGCGTCAGTTCCCGCCCGGCGTCGTCACGCCCTTTGTAAATGACGATTTCGGCGACGTATTCGGCTTCTTCTTCGCCATTTCCGGGGATGAATTCAGTAATCCTGAACTGTTGAGATATGCGGAACAGCTGCGCCGCGAGTTAATTCTGGTTCCCGGGGTTGCGAAGGTCGCCATCGGCGGGGCCATTAGCCAGCAGGTCAACATCGATATCTCTCTGACCAAAATGGCCGCGCGCGGCATTACGCTGAACCAGCTTTCCGCTCTGCTCAGCAGACTTAACGTCGTTTCCAGCGCCGGAGAAATCACCTCCGGCAGCGAATCCATTCGTCTGCACCCGACCGGTGAATTCGAGAATCTTGATGAACTGGCTGATCTCATCATCACGCCTTCCGGCACCGGGGCGGCGACGCGTCTGCGGGACATCGCCACGCTGTCGCGCGGGCTAAACGAATCGCCGGCCAGTATCTACCATGCCAACGGCAAAAAAGCCGTCACCATGGGCGTCTCGTTTATTCCCGGCGTGAATGTGATCGACGTCGGCCACGCGCTGGAGGCGAAGCTAAACCAGATGTCGGCGGAAAAACCGGCAGGCATACAGATAGCCCTGTTTTACGATCAGGCAGCCGAAGTGGGCCACTCTGTTAACGGTTTTATTATTAACTTTCTGATGGCGCTGGCGATCGTCATCGGCGTGCTGCTGATCTTTATGGGGGTGCGCAGCGGGATAATCATCGCGGTTTCTCTGGCCCTTAACGTGCTGGGTACGCTGCTGATTATGTATCTGTGTGGCATTGAGCTGCAGCGGATCTCGCTCGGGGCGCTGATTATTGCCCTCAGCATGCTGGTGGATAACGCCATCGTGATTGTCGAAGGGGTGTTGGTTGCCCGGCAGCAGGGCTCACCGCTGTTAACCGCCGTTAATAATATCATCCGCCGCTCCGCCCTGCCGCTGCTGGGGGCGACGGTGATCGCCATCCTGGCGTTTGCGCCTATCGGGCTGTCGCAGGATTCCACCGGGGAATACTGTAAATCCCTTTTCCAGGTGCTGCTGATTTCCCTGATGCTGAGCTGGTTCTCGGCGCTCACCCTCACCCCGGTGCTGATTAAGTGGTGGTTGTTTAAAAACGACAGCGCGCCGGACAACGCCGACGAGTCAGATCCTTACGACAAACGTCTCTACCGCCTCTACCAGCGCCTGCTTAACACGCTGCTGCACCATAAGGCACCGACGCTGGTAGTGATGGCCGCCCTGCTGGCCGCGTCTGTCTGGGGGTTTGGCGCGGTGCGGCAAAACTTTTTCCCGTCGTCCAACACGCCGATTTTCTTTGTCGACCTGTGGTTACCCTACGGGACCGATATCAAATGGACCGAGAAAATGACCGGTGATATTGAGAAAACCATCACGGGCCAGCCCGGCGTGGAAACCACCGTCTCTACCATCGGTCAGGGGAGCATGCGCTTTATTCTGACCTACAGCGGACAGCGGCAGTACAGCAACTACGCGCAGATCATGGTGCGCATGGATGACCAGCGCAACATCGCCGCTCTGACGCGCTACGTGGATGAGTACATCGCGCGAAACTATCCGCAGGTCAACGCCAGCACCAAACGGGTGATGTTTGGCCCCTCCGGCGACAGCGCCATTGAAGTGCGTATTAAAGGCCCGGATCCTGACAGGCTGCGCCTGATTGCCAGCCAGGTGGACGATATTCTGGCGCGCGACCCGGCCACGGGCAGCGTCCGAAACGACTGGCAAAACCGCAGCAAAGTGATACGTCCGCAGTACGTCGCCGCGCTGGGACGCGAGCTTGGCGTGGATAAGCAGGACGTCGACAACGCGCTGGAAATGAATTTCTCCGGCAGCCGGGCGGGGTTGTATCGGGAAGGCAGCGACCTGCTGCCCGTGGTGGTGAGGCCCCCGGAAAGTGAAAGGCTGGATGCCAGCCACCTGAACAACGTGCTGGTGTGGAGCCAGGCGCGGCAGCAGTATATCCCGCTGAGTAACGTCGTCAGCAGCTTCTCGCTGGAGTGGGAAGATCCGCTCATCCTTCGACGCGACCGCTCGCGGGTACTGACGGTTCAGACGGACCCGGACCCGCTTAGCCAGCAAACCTCCGGCGATATTCTCGCCCGCGTCAAGCCGCAAGTGGATGCCCTTACCCTGCCACACGGCTACAGCATCGAGTGGGGAGGCGATGCGGAAAACTCCAGCGAAGCGCAGCAAGGACTATTCACAACGCTGCCCCTCGGGTATCTGGTGATGTTTGTCATTACGGTGCTGATGTTCAGCTCTGTAAAAAATGCCGTCGCAATCTGGCTGACCGTACCGCTTGCGCTGATTGGCGTCACGCCAGGATTTTTAATTACCGGCATTCCCTTTGGCTTTATGGCGCTGATAGGTCTGCTGAGCCTGAGCGGAATGCTCATCCGCAACGGCATCGTGCTGGTGGAAGAGATTGAACAGCAGAAAATGCAAAAGGATCAGCACAGCGCGATCGTTTATGCCGCCACCTCGCGCCTGCGCCCTATCCTGCTCACCGCGTTCACTACCGTACTTGGCCTGGCTCCGCTGCTGCTGGACGTTTTCTTCCAGAGCATGGCCGTTGTGATTATGTTTGGACTGGGGTTTGCTACAATCCTGACGCTGCTGGTACTCCCCGTGATCTACGCGTGTTTCCATCGTAAGGACGAAGCCAAACAACAATGAATGCGACAGGGCTGAACATTATCAAGACGCTGGGCTGTATGACGGCGGTGACCTTCTTTACCATCTACAACACCTGGGATCATTATGATTATGACTATCACTGGATCCTGGGGTTTTTAACCTTTATCTCGACCATCGCCACGCCGCTGTTTTTTGTGGTGTCGGGCTATCTCGACGGACAATCCCGGCACGGCACGCGCTGGCAGCTGGGTAAAATTAAAAGCCTGGTGATTGTTTTTCTGTTCTGGATAACGATCTACTACCTGTGGGAGCCTTATCAGCGCGGGTATTTAATCCAGCCCTGGTTCGTGTTCGCCTTTGTCGTAATTTACACCTTCCACCCGGTGGTGGAGTGGCTTAGCCAGCGGAGATCGCTGCTCAGCGGCACGATTGCTGCCCTGCTGTTCTTTTCTTACGGCTACGATCTGTTATCGGCGCTTTATCCTGAACCGCACGTCCTTTCTCTTTCACCGCAGTATCGGCTGTGGACGTGGCTGCTATTTTATCTGACGGGGCAACTTTTCTGCGACCCTAAAATCGCCGAGTGGATAAGCCGCAAAAATGTAGTCAGGGCGGCGGTTATCGCCATCCCGTTTATCTATCTTTTCACCTGGTTTTACGAGCGCCACTTCTTTTTTGCCCTGTTTAAGGCCGACAGAAACGCCTTTATTCTCACCGGCTCGCAGATCTACATCCTGATTATTGCCCTGGTGATTGCGGCGAACGGCGTGCGCTTTCGCCGCAATGCTGAATTCAAGGAGTCCATTCTGGCCGCCATCAGCAAAACGATGACCGGCGTATATATTGTGCACTACTCGGTGTTTCATCTGCTGACGGCGCTGATACCGGTGACCTCTCTCGGAATGAAGCTGGCGCTGATTGTGCTTACGTTCGTCACCTCTGTTCTCTTTTCCATGCTGGTATTGTCTAACGCCGTGGCAAAAAAGGTGATCACCCTTTAAAAGCCTAAGCGCAGCCAGGCAAAAAGCACGTTGCCGTTGTTATAGGTTCCAGGAATATAGGTGAACTGGACGGTAACGCGCTTGTAGCCGGCAGAGAACAGCGGGAAAATGAACGGTAGCGGTACATAGTTTGCAAAATCATCTCGCGCCGTGATGCCCGCTGCAGCACCGAGCCCAAGGCGGAAATCTTTGGCATTATCCAGATACCAGCCCTTCTCCCAGCCATAGCCCATCGCGGGCTGCCATTCGTTGTGCGAGTCCTTGAACATCATCGCGAAAAGCGCGCTCCAGTTGCCCTCTTCGTTATAGCGGGAAACGCCCAGGCCGCCGCCCCACGGCATTTCGTTGTACTTATCGGTTTTTTCTTTGTCGTACATAAAGCGAGCGTGCCAGCTCAGAAACGGCAGGTACAGATCGTAACGCTGAGGTTGCTCCCAGGTTTGCGAAATATCGTCAGTGAGCGCGTTCCACCAGCCGCTGATACGCTGTTCACCATAGACGTTGGGCTCCGCATGAAGCGGTGCGACGAATAAAAACAGAATCATCCAGAATGCCGAAAAGGTGCGTTGCATCATTATTCCCTCAGCTTAACTCACGCGGCGGTCACTATTACTGTAAACCATTCAGCCTGTAACGGAGCCAGAAGACACAATTATCTCGCTGCAGGCGAAGATGAAATTTATTTATTCAGCACCTTCAGGAAAGATAAAAACGTTTTCTCGGGCGTTTTGTCGCGGTAGTCTCATAGGTTCCGTTTATATGACGGCGCAATGTGAGTGACCTTTTCTTATACCAATAATTAAAAATTAGTACGGACAGGACAACTATGGACTCCACCCTCATCTCCGATCGTCCCAACGAGGAGACCCCTTCGCTCAATCGTGCCCGCCGCGCCGCACTCGGCAGCTTCGCGGGTGCCGTCGTCGACTGGTATGATTTTCTACTTTACGGCATTACCGCCGCGCTGGTGTTTAACCGCGAATTCTTCCCCCAGGTCAGCCCTGCGATGGGCACGCTCGCCGCGTTTGCTACCTTCGGCGTTGGCTTTCTGTTTCGCCCGCTGGGGGGTGTGATCTTCGGCCACTTCGGCGACCGTCTCGGCCGCAAGCGCATGCTGATGCTCACCGTCTGGATGATGGGGATCGCCACCGCGCTGATTGGCATTCTCCCTTCGTTTTCCGCCATTGGCTGGTGGGCACCGGTGCTGCTGGTGACATTACGCGCTATTCAGGGCTTTGCCGTGGGCGGCGAATGGGGCGGCGCGGCGCTGCTATCCGTTGAGAGCGCGCCAAAAAATAAGAAAGCGTTTTACAGCAGCGGCGTGCAGGTCGGGTACGGCGTAGGGCTGTTGCTTTCCACAGGGCTGGTATCGTTAATCAGCCAGCTCACCACCGACGAGCAGTTCCTGAGCTGGGGCTGGCGCATTCCGTTCATCTTCAGCATCGTGCTGGTCATTGCCGCGCTGTGGATCCGTAACGGAATGGAGGAGTCGGAAGAGTTCGAAAAGCAGCAGGAAAAACCGGCCGCTAACAAAAGACTTCCTGTCATGGAAGCCCTTGTCCGGCACCCTGGCGCTTTTCTGAAAATTATCGCCCTGCGCCTGTGCGAGCTGCTGACGATGTATATCGTCACCGCCTTTGCCCTGAACTACTCGACGCAGAATCTCGGCCTGCCCCGTGAACTGTTCCTGAATATTGGCCTGCTGGTCGGCGGGATCAGCTGCCTGACTATCCCCTGCTTCGCCTGGCTGGCTGACCGGTTTGGTCGCCGTCGCGTTTACATCACCGGCGCGCTGATTGGAACCCTCAGCGCCTGGCCGTTCTTTATGGCGCTGGAGGCGCAGTCTGTTTTCTGGATTGTTTTCTTTGCCATCATGCTCGCTAACATCGCTCACGATATGGTGGTCTGCGTGCAGCAGCCGATGTTTACCGAGCTGTTCGGCGCCAGCTACCGCTACAGCGGCGCGGGCGTGGGCTACCAGGTCGCAAGCGTGGTTGGCGGCGGGTTTACGCCGTTTATTGCCGCTGCGCTGGTGACCTTCTCCGGCGGCAACTGGCACAGCGTGGCGATTTATCTTCTGGCCGGTTGCCTGCTGTCGGCGGCAACGGCGCTGCTGATGAAAGAGACGAGCCACCGCTGATCTCACTTTTGTTTCACAGGCGTGTGACATACTATCGGGTAGAGTCGCACACCTGTGGAACAAGGAGACAGAGATGAATAATAAGGGCTCCAGCCTGACCCCGGCTCAGGCGCTGGAAAAACTCGACGCGCTGTATGAACAGTCCGTCAACGCGCTGCGCAGCGCCATCAGCGAATATATCGAAACAGGGAAACTCCCCGACCAAAAGGCCAGAACCGAGGGCCTTTTTGTTTATCCATCGCTCTCTGTGACCTGGGACGGCAGCGCCAGCAGTAATCCCAAAACCCGCGCCTACGCCCGTTTTACCCACTCCGGCTGCTACAGCACCACCGTCACCCGCCCTGCGCTGTTCCGCCCGTATCTTGAAGAACAGCTTACGCTGTTGTATCAGGATTACGGCGCGCACATTTCCGTTGAGCCCTCGCAGCATGAGATCCCTTATCCGTATGTGATTGACGGTTCGGCGTTAACCCTTGACCGCTCCATGAGCGCGGGGCTGACCCGCCACTTCCCGACCACCGAGCTTTCGCAGATTGGCGATGAGACGGCAGACGGGATTTATCACCCGGCCGAATTTTCTCCTCTGTCGCACTTTGACGCCCGCCGGGTCGATTTCTCCCTGGCGCGCCTGCGCCACTACACCGGTACGCCAGTCGAACATTTCCAGCCGTTCGTGCTCTTTACCAACTACACTCGCTACGTTGATGAGTTTGTCCGCTGGGGCTGCAGCCAGATCCTCGACCCCGAAAGCCCGTATATCGCGCTCTCCTGCGCGGGCGGGATCTGGATCACCGCGGAGACCGAAGCGCCCGAGCAGGCTATCTCCGATCTGGCGTGGAAAAAACACCAGATGCCCGCCTGGCACCTGATCACCGCCGACGGTCAGGGCATTACGCTGATCAACATCGGCGTCGGCCCGTCAAACGCCAAAACCATCTGTGACCATCTGGCGGTACTGCGCCCCGACGTATGGCTGATGATTGGCCACTGCGGCGGCCTGCGCGAAAGCCAGCTGATTGGCGACTACGTGCTCGCCCACGCCTATCTGCGTGATGACCACGTGCTTGATGCCGTGCTGCCGCCGGATATCCCAATCCCGAGCATCGCCGAAGTGCAGCGCGCGCTGTACGACGCCACCAAAGAGGTGAGCGGCATGCCGGGTGAAGAGGTCAAACAGCGCCTGCGCACCGGTACGGTCGTCACGACGGATGACCGCAACTGGGAGCTGCGTTACTCAGCCTCCGCGCTGCGCTTCAACCTGAGCCGCGCGGTGGCGATCGATATGGAGAGCGCCACCATCGCCGCGCAGGGATATCGCTTCCGCGTTCCGTACGGCACGCTGCTGTGCGTCTCCGATAAGCCGCTGCACGGCGAAATTAAGCTGCCCGGCCAGGCCAACCGTTTCTATGAAGGGGCTATCTCAGAGCATCTGCAAATCGGCATTCGCGCCATCGACCTGCTTCGGGCGGAAGGTGACAGACTGCATTCGCGCAAGCTGCGCACCTTCAACGAGCCGCCGTTCCGCTAATAACGATAAGGAAAAACAATGTCCAGCACATCACCGCTCTCTGCCCTGCGCCACTGGCTTGAGGCCAGCCATCTCGACGGGATGATCGTCCCGCGCGCGGATGCATGGCAGAGCGAATACTGCGCGCCGTACGACGAAAAGCTGGCCTGGCTGACGGGCTTTGACGGCTCTGCCGGCGTCGCGCTGGTACTGAAGGATAAAGCGCTGCTGTTCGTTGACGGGCGCTATCAGGTCCAGGCCCGCGTTCAGGTGAATCTGGACGAGATTGAAATTCACCACCTGCACAACGAGCCGCTGGCAGACTGGCTGACGGCAAACGTCGAGGCGGGCACTCGCATCGGTTTTGACCCAATGCTGATGACGAATACCGAGTTTACGCAGCTGTCTGCCACACAGTGCGCGCTCGTGCCGCTGAACGCGTCACCGTTTGACGCCTTATGGACCGATCGCCCTGCCGCACCGGCGGGGCTTATCCGTGAAATGCCGGTTGCGATAAGCGGTGAAAGCAGCGAAGACAAACGTCAGCGCGTTGCCGCCGTACTGGCTGCAAACCATGCCGATTATCTCGCCGTTACCCTGCCGGATAATATCGCCTGGCTGTTAAACGTGCGTGGCGCGGATATACCATACAGCCCGGTACCGCTCTCCTTTGCCCTTCTTGGACGTGACGGTCACGTTGAGTGGTTTGTTAACGACAACAAGCTCGGCGCCCTGCCTGAATACGTCCGCAGTGCGTTCACCATTGCGCCACAGAAGGCCTTTGTCGAACGCTGCCAGCAGATTGCTGAAGGCAAACGGGTGATGGTGGATGCCGATTCCGCGCCGGTTGCCCTGCGCTTCGCCATTGAACCACGGGGGGAGATTGTCTGGCGGACCGACCCCATCACCCTGATGAAAGCCACTAAAAACCCGGTAGAACTGGCAGGCTATCGCGATTGTCATTACCAGGACGGTGCCGCGTGGGTCAACTTCCTCGCCTGGCTGAGCCGCGAAGTGCCGCTTCGCGAGGCGGCAGGAAATCCGCTAACAGAGCTGGAAGTCCAGGCGCAGCAGCTGGCGTTCCGCAAACAGCAGCCGGGGTTTATCGAGCAGAGTTTTGCGACCATCTCCGCGTCTTCGAGCAATGCGGCGATGTGCCACTATCATTCGAGCGAGGCCAGCAATAAGCCTATCGGCCATGACCATTTTTACCTGAACGATTCCGGCGGTCAGTACGCTAATGGCACCACTGACGCCACGCGCACGCTGGCATGGGGTAAAGTCGCCCCGGAGCAGCGCCTGCACTACACCGCCGTGCTGAGAGGCTTCCTGTCGCTGATTACCCTGCAGTTCCCTTCCGGGACTCAGGGACATCAGCTGGATGCGTTTGCGCGTCGCCCGCTGTGGGAGATGGGGCTGGATTACGATCACGGTACGGGGCACGGCGTGGGGCACCAGCTGCTGATCCATGAGAACCCGCATCGCATCGCCAAAAAGGTCAACCCGTGGCCGCTGGTGGCGGGAAATATCATGACTATCGAGCCGGGCTACTATCTGGGCGATAGCCACGGTATCCGTATTGAAAACCAGGTGGAGATTGTGGAGAGCCGCCCGGGATTCTGCAGGTTTGAATCTCTGACGCTGATCCCTATTGATTTAAGCCAGGTCGAGCTGGGACTGTTGAGCGAGCAGGAAAAGCAGTGGCTGGATGCGTATCACCAGCAGGTCCGTGAGACGCTGTCACCGCTGGTGAACAGCGATGCGCGTCCGTGGCTAGTAGAGGCGACGGCGCCGGTTCGCGTCAAACAGTAGTTCGGTTTGTTGCCCGGTGGCGCTGCGCTTGCCGGGCCTACAGTCCCGTAGGTCGGGTAAGGCGAAGCCGCCACCCGACAATTTTATCCGGCGCAGAAAAGCAAAAAGCCTGCTTTAAAAGCAGGCTTTTCAAATTTGGCTCCTCTGACTGGACTCGAACCAGTGACATACGGATTAACAGTCCGCCGTTCTACCGACTGAACTACAGAGGAATCGTGTGAACGGGGCGCATATTATCGATGCTCCCCCGGGATGTCAAAGGCAGAATGCATATTTCCGATCGTTTGCCGAATTATTCTCCACTTCGCGCAATTGTCAGGCATTTTTTCGCGGATATTTCCACAGCCAGCGCCCGCTGACCATCCGCCAGTAGAACAGCGCCCCACGTACGGCCCAGTCGAGGAACATCCCCAGCCAGACGCCGACCACTCCCCATCCGAGCATAACCCCGAGCGTATACCCCGCCACAACGCGACATCCCCACATGCCGAGCATCGAAACCCACATCGCAAAGCGGGCATCGCGCGCCCCCTTCAGCCCGGCGGGCAATACCCATGAGGCCGCCCAGATGGGCATAAAGGCCGCGTTGAGCCAGATGAGGATCTTAACGACCTCTTTAACGTCGTCTTCGTGGGTATAAAACGAGGCCATCAGCCCGGCAAAGGGCGCAGTTCCCCAGGCGATCAGCGTCAGTCCAATGGTCGACAGCCAGAAAACATGCCGCAGCTGCCGCTCCGCCTGGCCTATCTGCCCTTTCCCGAGCCGTTTACCGGTGATGATGGTCGATGCCGACCCCAGCGCGTTACCCGGCAGGTTAATCAGCGAGGCGATAGAAAAAGCGATAAAGTTACCGGCTATCACGTCGGTGCCCATCCCGGCGACAAACATCTGCGTCAGCAATTTCCCGCCGTTAAACAGCACAGATTCAATGCTTGCGGGAATGCCGATCCCCATCACTTCCCAGATAATGGCGAAATTAAAGGGGCGGAAATAGCTTTTCAGCGTGAGGCGCAGCGAGGGGGTGATCCCCGCCATCAGTACCCCGATGATGGCTGCCGCACCGATATAGCGTGAAATGGTTAAACCCAGTCCGGCACCGACGAAGCCCAGCCCGTCCCACGAGAACACGCCGTAGATCAGCACGCTGCTGATAATGATATTGAGGATATTCATCCCGCCGTTGATCAGTAGCGGAATTTTGGTGTTGCCCGCCCCGCGCAGCGCGCCGCTGCCAATAAGGGCAATGGCCGCTGCCGGATAGCTTATGACGGTCATCTCCAGGTAGGTCAGCGCCAGGTCTTTAACCTCGTTCGTGGCCTCCCCGGCGACAAAGTCGATAATCTCTTTACCAAAATAGTGGATCACCGCCGCCAGGACGATCGAAAAAATGGTCATGATCATCAGCGACTGGCGGGCCGCCTCGCGTGCACGTTTGGGATCCAGCTTGCCGAGGCTAAAGGCCACCACCACCGTCGTCCCGAGGTCTATGGCGGCAAAGAACGAGATCACCACCATGTTAAAGCTGTCCGCCAGCCCAACCCCAGCCATCGCCTCTTTACCCAGCCAGCTCACCAGAAAGGTGCTCAGAACCCCCATCAGCAGAACACAGGTATTTTCCAGGAAGATAGGCACAGCAAGAGGGGTGATTTCACGCCAGAACAGGACACGATAGCTTTTACGTTTTGCATACCATGGCGTGCGCGTTATCGCCTGGCGTAAGGAGGCAGTGACGTTCAAAATGGACCTTAGCGAGAAAAGTTGAAACTCCATTTCAAATGATGGGGGACAAATGCTAATCCTGCAAAGTATTTTCCAGAAAAAGATGTGTGGATTTACAACAAACTGACGACAGAATCAGCAATCGGTCGATTTTCCCTAAGATCAGGTTTGACAAAACTTTTTTCGCCGCTAAGATAAGCCTCCACAACGATTCCTCTGTAGTTCAGTCGGTAGAACGGCGGACTGTTAATCCGTATGTCACTGGTTCGAGTCCAGTCAGAGGAGCCAAATTTAAAAAGCCTGCTTTTAAAGCAGGCTTTTTGCTTTGCGGATGAGGGAAAATGAACGCTCTGTTTGTCTACGGCACGCTGCGCCCGGGCCACTCTAATGCGCATATTCTTGAGAACATCGGCGGCGAATGGCTGGCCGGTTCCGTATCCGGCACGTTTTACGAACGCGGCTGGGGTGCTGCGGCGGACTTCCCGGGGATCGTGCTCCACCCTGATGGTCCCCGCGTCGAAGGCTATCTGTTTATCTCTGATAACCTTGCCGCACACTGGCAAATGCTGGATGAATTTGAAGACGGCTATGACCGGATTGAGGTCGCAGTGACCACCTCTGAAGGCAAGCAGGTTCAGGCCTGGATTTATCAGCTGCAGCCGCGTTCTGAGTCATAAAAAAAGGCTCTCTGTCACCAGAGAGCCTTTTTCACAATCCGCTGCGATTACTCGCTTTTTGCTTCGCCGTTTTTGATTTCGCCCATCACTTTCAGCTTCTTGGAGATGTCGCGACGCTCTTTGGACAGCTCTGCGTTTTTGATGATGTAGTCATCAACGCGGTCTTCATAGTCGCTCTTCATGCTGGCGATGATGCCCTGGATAGCTTCAACGCTCATGCCTGGCTTGATGTAGTCGCTCAGGTTGTCGAGCAGCAGAACACGTTTCTGGTTGTCACGGATCTTCTTCTCAACGTCCTGGATTTCACGCTGCAGTTTGTTTTTGCGGCGGAACAGGCGGACGAATTCCAGAACATCCTGGAACGAAGGCTTGGTAGTTTCCATTTTTACACCCCTGATAATGTGAGAGTCGGATTCGTTAAGGCAACCGTTGTAACAATAACCTTACTGACAGCGGCTGCGAATGACAATGAGTATATCGTTTAAAGCTATCATAACCCCAATTGCTGCTGAATCGAAGCAGCAGCCGTCACATACGCCTTTTATTTGCGCAGCGCCCGGCAAATAAGGTGCGATAACAGCTCAAGCTGCCGCGCCAGTTCCATGCTCAGCCAGACGTAGCCATGAATAGGCGTTTCCGCCACGTTATCGCTCTGGCGTTCATTGATTAACTGCTTCAGCTCCGCGACGATCTCATTCAGTCGCTCGCTGTTGGCCAGTATCGGCTGCGGGTTGCCTTCATAAAGCGCATGGGCGATGGTCAACAGCGTTTGCTGCGTCATCTGCTGAGTCTCTTTGAGGGTCTGCGCATTAAGCATCAACAGATGGCTGGGACGCGAAGCCCAGTGGGCGTTGATTTGCAGTTCAAGCATGCAAACCAGGTTGCGGCTTACCGTCTGGATAGCTTCGAAAATCGATTTTCGAATGCGGGTTTCTTTGCTGGCGGGCGTGATCAGGCCGCGCATTTTAACCACGTCGTTAAGGATGGTTTGCAGGTGCTTTTCCAGCCGCGGGCGCTCGACCAGATTAGGGGAAAAACCGGCCTGATAAACGCGGTTAAAGGCGGTAACGTAGTTAGCCATCTGAATACGCCAGTGCAGAAAAGCGCGCTGCGGCCAGATACCGGTAAAAAGCATGGCCAGCAGTGACCCCAGGATGACATCCCCGCTTCGCCACAGCGCCGTGGTCATATCCCCGGCGGGCGCCCCGACAACCACCGCGAGAGTAATACCAATCAGCAGCGCCTGATAGGGCTTTTTGCCCAACGCCAGCCAGCCGCAGAGGAACATAGCGGCACCGCACCATGCCAGCATCACCGGAAATGAGATGAGCTCCAGCTTCAGCGCAATAAGACCCAGGGCAGAGCCTAAAACCGTCCCGCCAATTCTTTCAAAGGCGCGCGGGACCACGTTCCCCCAAAACGAGATGGGCCCCATCACCACCACCAGCGTGATGAGCGGCCACGTCCCTTCCGGAACGTCCAGCAAACGGACCAGTACAAACGTCAATACGAAAGCCAGCGCGATGCGACACCCGTGCACAACGCGGTAATATTTATACAACCGAATTTCAAAAGGAGTTAATGATTTGTCGGGACGCACACCCGCTCTCCAGCTACACGGCAAACCACAATTGTACTGTGTTTTCAGCCGGGCGGATCGATCCGGCTGAAAAACCCTTCATTTAGCAGGCTTAAACCGTTTTATGCTCGACGGCGATATACATTTCGATATCCCAGTAACCGTCCGCATTGCCGTCATTGAGATAGCGTTCGAAGCAGGGCTTCAGCGCCATCTGGTATTTATTGTCCTGCAGCAGGGAATTGAAGAACTGATACCAGGGCGTGGCGAAGTCGTAGTTTTCCACGCGAGCCGTCGCCACGGCATAGTCCCCGGCCGCGATTTCCGTCATCATGACGCCTTCGCTGTTTTCCGGAATAACGAAATCGTCCGGTACGGTAACGGCCGTATCACAGCGCAGTTTTTCTGCCGGGACTTCATCCGGGTTATCGTAATAGACCGCAACCCACTCCAGCGGCTCAATGTGACACCCGTCAACCCACATGACCAGCTGTTCAAAGCCCTGCTTTACCGTGTGTTCCCACGGGCCGACCAAATGAAAACCGGCAATCTTACGTTTCTGTTGCTGCTTAATGCTGTAGTCCATGCTGCCTCCATTTATTACTGTATATTTATACACTATAAAACTGGATTATCATTATCAGCAAACGAGGAGTGTTTATTATGTGAGCAGACTCGCAACCCTGCCAGTCTGCTCAGCAGGACTTATAGCGTGTGATGCAGGTAATCGCTCAGTCGAGAGAACAGGCCGCCTTTATCAACGGCTTCCAGCGTTACCAGCGGCCAGTGGGCTACCACTTTGTCGCGGTCATAGAGCTGGATTTCTCCGACCCGCTGATGCGCGGCAATCGGCGCTTCCAGCTCTTTTTTATCCAGCACGTATTTGGCTTTGATGTTCGGCACTTCCGCTTTCGGCAAGGCCAGCCAGAAGTCCTGGTCGGTTCCCAGTTTCACCTGTTCCTTGTCGCCGTACCAGATGCGCTCCGTCCCCACTTTTTTTCCGCTATGCAGGATCTGCACCGTATCGAAATTCTGCTGTCCCCAGTGCAGCAGTTTTCGGGCCTGGTCCTCACGCCCTTTCGGGCTGTCCGCCCCCATCACCACAGCGATTAAACGGCGCTGGCCGTCTACGGCAGACGCAATCAGGTTAAAGCCAGCCCCCGAGGTATGCCCCGTTTTAAGGCCGTCCACGTTCATGGTTTTATCCCACAGCAGGCCGTTACGGTTTTGCTGGGTGATCCCGTTCCAGGTCAGGCTCTTTTCGCTGTACATATGGTAAAACTCAGGCTCGCCGTGGATGATGGCCCGGGAGAGTACGGCCAGGTCATAGGCGGAGCTGTGCTGGCCCGGCGCGTCCAGCCCGTGGACGGTTTCAAAATGCGTATCGCGCAGGTTCAGCTTCTGCACGTAGTCGTTCATCATTTTCACGAACTGCGGCTGCCCGCCCGCCACGTGATCGGCCAGCGCCACGCAGGCGTCGTTGCCGGAATCGACTATCAGGCCGCGGCTCAGATCGCGCACGGAGACGCGATCGCCCTCTTTCAGGAACATCAGCGACGAGCCGTCAAAAACCGGGTTACCTTTTGCCCACGCGTCACGCCCTACGGTGACAATGTCGTCCGGCGTAATGCGGTGGCTATCAATGGCCCGATCCACCACATAGCCCGTCATCAGCTTGGTCAGGCTCGCCGGATTACGTTGTTGATGTTCGTTGCCCGCCGTTAAAATCTGACCAGTCGTGTAGTCCATCAGCACCCAGGAGCCAGCCTGAATGGCCGGAGGCTGCGGCGAAAAATCCAGTGGTTCGGCCGCAAAAGCAGATGAGACACTCGAAGCGAGTAAAGAAACAGCAATAAACAGACGGCGTTTCAACGGTATATCCTCAGGTCAGTAAAAATCGATGACCTTTTTACGGGAGTTCTGATGTCGTTACCTGGCTTAATTGCAAAAAAATGTGACAGAACGCAGATTTTTCTCTGAAGCTGGCGCGCAAATTTGCCACGCGGCGGTGCTTTTTATTCGGTCTGACCCGCGCGATCGTTTACCATAGTGGCGTCATTTTTTAACAGGATGGTATTACTGGTGTCTGACTCTGCCGCTCGCCCGACTTTTTTGTTCCACGACTACGAAACCTTTGGCACTCACCCGGCGCTGGACCGACCGGCGCAGTTTGCCGCCATCCGTACCGACGACGAATTCAACATTATTGGCGAGCCTGAGGTCTTTTACTGCAAGCCTGCGGATGACTACCTGCCGCAGCCCGGCGCGGTCATGGTTACCGGCATCACCCCTCAGGAAGCGCGGGAGAAAGGCGTTAACGAGGCAGAATTCGCCCGACGCATCCACGATCTGTTTACCGTCCCCAATACCTGCGTGGTCGGTTACAACAACATCCGCTTCGATGACGAAGTGACGCGCAATATCTTTTATCGCAACTTCTACGATCCCTATGCCTGGAGCTGGCAGAACCGCAATTCACGCTGGGATTTGCTCGACATCATGCGCGCCTGCTACGCCCTGCGTCCTGAAGGCATTAACTGGCCGGAAAATGAGGAAGGGCTGACCAGCTTCCGGCTGGAACACCTGACGCGCGCCAACGGTATCGAGCACAGCAACGCCCACGACGCGATGGCGGACGTCTATGCCACCATTGCCATGGCGAAGCTGGTGAAAAGCGCACAGCCCCGGCTGTTTGAGTATCTGCTAAGCCATCGCAGCAAGCAGAAGCTTATGACCCTTATCGACGTACCGCAGATGAAGCCGCTGGTGCATATTTCCGGCATGTTTGGTGCATGGCGCGGCAATACCAGCTGGGTTGCCCCGCTGGCGTGGCATCCGGACAACCGTAATGCGGTCATCATGGTGGACCTGGCGGGCGATATTTCACCCCTGCTGGAGCTCGACAGCGATACCCTGCGCGAACGTTTGTACACGCCGAAGAATGAACTCGGCGATCTGCCTGCGGTGCCGGTCAAACTGGTGCACATAAATAAATGTCCGGTACTCGCTCAGGCGAACACGCTGCGCCCGGAAGATGCTGACAGGCTGGGCATCAACCGTCAGCACTGCCTCGATAACCTGAAAGTGCTGCGCGAAAACCCGCAGGTGCGCGAGAAAGTGGTTGCTATCTTTGCCGAGGCGGAACCATTCGTGCCGTCTGAAAACGTGGATGCCCAGCTCTATAACGGCTTCTTCAGCGATGCCGATCGCGCGGCCATGAATATCGTTCTGCAAACCGAGCCGCGTAACTTACCGGCGCTTGATATCACCTTCGCCGATAAGCGCATCGAAAAGCTGATGTTTAATTACCGCGCGCGTAATTACCCGGGAACCCTGGATGAAGCAGAGCAGGAACGCTGGCTGCAGCACCGTCGCAACGTATTTACCCCAGAGTATCTGCACAGCTATGCTCAGGAGCTGGAAATGCTTTATGGCCAGTATGAAGGGAATGCTGAGAAACAGGCACTGTTGAAATCCCTGTTCCAGTACGCGCAAGAGATAGTCTGAAAGTCAGAAATAAAAAAACCGGAGGCGATGGTCTCCGGTTTTTTTTGCCCTGCGGCGCTGCGCTTACGCGGGCTTACGGGTTATGTAGGTCGGGTAAGGCGTAACCGCCACCCGACACAGTCTTACGCGACGTCTTCGTACTGCGGAACCGGGTTACGGAAGCTCTTCGTAACGCAGGCCAGGTAAATCAGGCCGATACCCGCCCAAATCAGGCCAAGCACCATCGAGCTCTCTTCCAGGTTAACCCACAGCGCGCCCACGGTCAGGGCACCACACATCGGCAGGAACAGATACTGGAAGTGATCTTTCAGCGTCTTGTTACGCTTTTCACGGATCCAGAACTGAGAGATAACCGACAGGTTAACAAAGGTAAACGCCACCAGCGCACCAAAGTTAATCAGCGCCGTTGCCATCACCAGGTCAAAGTTAATTGCCAGAAGCGCAATCGCACCGACCAGGATGATGTTCATCGCCGGGGTACGCCAGGTTGGATGCACGTAGCCGAAGAAACTTTTCGGGAATACGCCATCGCGGCCCATTACGTACATCAGACGCGCAACGCCTGCATGCGCGGCCATACCGGATGCCAGTACGGTGATGGTGGAGAAGATCAGCGCGCCAACCTGGAACGCTTTACCCGCCACATACAGCATGATTTCTGGCTGAGACGCATCCGGATCCTTGAAGCGAGAAATATCCGGGAAGTACAGCTGCAGGAAATAGGTCGAGAAAATAAAGATCAGACCGCCAATCAGCGCCGTCAGGAAGATGGCACGCGGGATCACGCGCTCTGCATCCTTCGTTTCCTCGGACAGGTTGCTGATTCCGTCAAAACCGGTAAAGGAGAAGCACAGAATGGTTGCCCCGGTAATCATCGGGATCACATGCGCATCACCAGACCAGAACGGTTTGCTGCTCGCCAGCGTACCAGCGCCTTCGCCGTGGAACACGCCATAGATCACCATGCCAAGAATAACGGCAATCAGGACAACCTGAAGCACAACGATAACAGAGTTAAAGTTGGCAACGGACTTGATGCTGCGCAGGTTAAAGGCCGTCATAAAGGCCACCAGCGCCACGACGAACATCCAGGATGGAATCGATGGCACCAGCGCTTCAAAATAGATTTTTGCCAGCAGAATGTTGATCATCGGCGCGAACAGGTAGTCGAGCAGCGAAGACCAGCCCACCATAAAGCCAACCGTCGGGCTGATGGATTTCTGTGCATAGGTGTAGGCGGAACCGGCAGACGGATAGCGGCGAACCAGCTTACCGTAGCTCAGCGCGGTAAAGAGGATCGCAATCAGCGCGAAGCCGTAAGCCGTCGGCACATGACCGTCTGTGAGGCCTGATACGATACCGAATGTATCGAACAGCGTCATCGGTTGCATATAGGCCAGGCCCATCATAACAACCGGAATCAACGTAAGCGTTTTACGTAATTCCACGCGAGAGGTGTTTGGAGTTGCGTTATGCGACATAGTTATTCTCCTTTAAGGTGATAACCGCCACGTAAGCGAAAAATTGCCCCATTTGTTTCTTCCTCAGCGACAACAACTGTCGGATTTTAGTAAATATCTATCCGGTACGAAGCCCGGCCTCTTGGTTTTTAGTTTCGTTTCGTACATGCAAAAAAAAATAACCGACGCCTTTTATATCGTCGATTATTCATTTGGTTGCAGCGGCGGCATTTTGCCCCACATCGGATACAAAAGGCAATACTTTGCAACGCAGCGGGTAATTTTCTTTTTGCTAACTGGCTGATTTCTCGACGCTGCCCTGAGCATAAACAGCGGCGATAGCACTATTTGCTAAAATTTCGTCGCGCCACCAGGCACTGGCCAGCCCGGCGGTCTGTTCATTCCAGCCCACCCACACCGACTCATGGCTGTTTTGAGCAAGTACCTGTTTTTCAACAAGCGCACCGCTGTCAATAAACCGCTGCGCCAGATAGCGGGGCAAATAACCGCAGCCCAGGCCGCTTATTTGCAGCTCCAGCTTGGTTTTAAAGTCGAAAACGGTGATGGCCTCCTGCTCATCAAGCAGCTGTGAGGAGGCCGAACATTCCGGACGAGAGCTGTCCCCCACCACAATCGCGCGGTAGCCTTTAATCACGCGGCGGTTAAGCGGCTCAGGCTCCTGAGCCAGGGGATGATGGGGCGCCACGGCAAATACCTGCTCCAGCACGCCCAGCCGGGCAAAACCAAAATCGCTCAGCTGGGGAGGCTCATGGAGTGCACCGACAAAAATATCCGCCCTGCCCTGGGTTAAAGCATCCCAGGAGCCACCCAGCACGCCGTTGATAAAGATAAGACGGGTCACGCTGTGGTGTTGATAAAAAGCTTCAATCAGCGGCGTCAGGAGAGAAAACGGAAAGGTATCATCTACGCCAATAACCAGCTCGTTTTCCCATCCCTGATGGAGCTTAACGGCCTGTTTTTCCAGCTCGCGAACGGTATGCAGAACTTCGCGGCCTTTTTCCAGCAGCATCTGTCCGGTTCGGGTAAAACGTGCGCGGTGCCCGGAGCGATCGAGGATCTGAATATTGAGATCGCTTTCCAGTTTTTGAACGGTATAGCTCAACGCAGACGGGGTTTTGTAGAGCTTTGCCGACGCAGCGGCAAAGCTCCCCTCTTTTTCCAGTGCATCCAGAATAATAAGAACATCCAGCAGCGGTTTCATGCTCGCCCCCTTCTGGTGTGCGATCGTCTCCGCTGCGGGTCTTATTCCATGGGCATAACCAGCGGATCGGGATACTGATACTCAAACCCCAGCTCATGACAAATGCGATTGCCATCAACAATTTTGCCTTTGCTGTCATCTTTTGCCTCACTAAAGACCGGCGGAGCCAGGCCAAGCTGACGTGCCATCAGCGGGTAAAAGGTGCTGCGCGCCGGATGAGACGGTGCACATATATTATAGATGTGTCCGCCTTTCGGAGCCTGTAAGAGTAACTCAATCGCGCCAATAACATCCTCAAGATGGACAAGATTCACGCCGTGCTGGCCGTCTGGCGCCGTCTTTCCGGCAAAAAAGCGTCCCGGATGGCGTCCAGGCCCCACCAATCCTGCCAGACGCACGATATCAACCTGCGTGCCGGGAAGATTATGCAACCAGTCTTCCAGCTCTTTCAGGACCTGACCGCTCGCCGTAACGGGACGGCGCTCGGAGCTCTCTTTTACCACACCTTCAGCATCGCCATAGACCGACGTCGAGCTGGTGAAAACAATGCGCGGTACGTGATGCGCCAGCGCGCTGTCAACAATCTCCTGCATCGCCTGCAGATAAAATGATTCGCCCGGGCCGCTGCGCCGCGCGGGTAGCGTAATGACCAGCGCATCCACGTTCATCAGCGTGTCCAGATCGTCCGCATCACACACCAGCTCCGGCTCCAGACGCAGTTCAACGCCATCAATACCGCACATGCGCGCCGCTTCGACCCCATCTCGGGTGGTCTTGCTCCCGGTCACCTGCCAGCCTTTCGCGGCTAATGACATCGCCAGCGGCATTCCCAGCCATCCTAAACCGACAATCGCGACCTTTTTCATGCGAATTCTCCTGACTCTCACTCGTCTTTCATAAGGCTACGCCAGCCCGGCAGAACACACAATTCATAGCATCAATATGAAATGAATTAATGATCAAAAAAAGCCCTTGCAATATGTCGTACAACTGGTTTAGGTTAAAAGACATCAAATGAATAAGCATTCATCGAGAATTTATATGACACGCGTTCAATTTAAACACCACCATCATCACCATCATCCTGACTAGTCTTTCAGGCGATGTGTGCTGGAAGACGTT
Organism: Enterobacter sp. N18-03635; assembly: GCF_004006055.1. Lineage (NCBI taxonomy): Bacteria > Pseudomonadati > Pseudomonadota > Gammaproteobacteria > Enterobacterales > Enterobacteriaceae > Enterobacter > Enterobacter sp. N18-03635. Next base: position 2,943,440 of record NZ_CP034769.1, read on the forward strand.
TGGATCTTCCAGTGGTGCATGAACGCATGAAAAAGCCCCCGGAAGATCTTCTTCCGGGGGCTTTTTTTTGGACCGAATTCAGACAGGTTAAAACAGGTTAACGAGGAATAAAGAATGTTAGATAACTCACGTTTACGCATAGCTATTCAAAAATCAGGCCGTTTGAGTGACGATTCACGCGAACTGCTGGCCCGCTGCGGGATTAAAATTAACCTGCACACCCAGCGCCTGATTGCTCTGGCTGAAAACATGCCCATCGACATTCTGCGCGTGCGTGATGACGATATTCCCGGCCTGGTCATGGATGGCGTCGTTGACCTCGGCATCATCGGGGAAAACGTGCTGGAAGAAGAGCTGCTGACCCGCCGCGCGCAGGGCGAAGATCCGCGTTACTTCACCCTGCGTCGTCTGGACTTCGGCGGCTGCCGCCTGTCGCTGGCAACGCCGGTTGATGAAGCCTGGGACGGCCCGGCCGCGCTGAACGGCAAACGTATTGCCACCTCCTACCCTCACCTGTTAAAGCGTTATCTGGATCAGAAAGGCGTGCAGTTTAAATCCTGCCTGCTGAACGGCTCCGTTGAAGTGGCGCCGCGTGCGGGTCTGGCGGACGCCATCTGTGACCTGGTCTCTACCGGCGCGACGCTGGAAGCGAACGGCCTGCGCGAAGTGGAAGTGATCTACCGCTCCAAAGCGTGCCTGATTCAGCGCGACGGCGAGATGGCGGATGCCAAGCAGCAGCTGATTGACAAGCTGCTGACCCGCATTCAGGGCGTCATTCAGGCGCGTGAGTCCAAGTACATCATGATGCACGCCCCAACCGAGCGCCTGGATGAAGTGATTGCCCTGCTGCCGGGCGCCGAGCGCCCAACCATCCTGCCGCTGGCGGGCGATCAGCAGCGCGTGGCGATGCACATGGTGAGCAGCGAAACCCTGTTCTGGGAAACCATGGAAAAACTGAAGGTGCTGGGCGCAAGCTCCATCCTGGTGCTGCCGATTGAGAAGATGATGGAGTAATGGCCATGAGCTTTAACACAATCATCGACTGGAATACCTGTAGCGACGCACGGCAGCGCGAGCTGCTGATGCGCCCGGCGATTTGCGCCTCTGAAAGCATCTCGCGCACCGTGGCTGAGATCCTGGATAACGTCAAAGCCCGTGGCGATGACGCGCTGCGTGAATACAGCGCGAAGTTTGATAAGACGGAAGTCGGCGCATTACAGGTTACCGAGCAGGAAATCATTGATGCCAGCAATCGTCTGGGTGACGACATCAAGCAGGCAATGGCTGTTGCGGTGAAAAACATTGATACCTTCCACACCGCGCAGAAGCTGCAGACCGTAGATGTCGAAACCCTGCCCGGCGTGCGTTGCCAGCAGGTAACGCGCCCGGTTGCGTCCGTCGGCCTCTATATTCCCGGCGGCTCTGCGCCGCTTTTCTCCACCGTACTGATGCTGGCGACTCCCGCGCGGATTGCCGGGTGTCAGAAAGTGGTGCTGTGCTCGCCGCCACCGATTGCCGACGAGATCCTCTACGCGGCGAAGCTGTGCGGCGTGCAGGCGGTCTATAAAGTGGGTGGCGCGCAGGCGATATCCGCCCTGGCGTTCGGCACGGAATCCATTCCGAAGGTCGACAAAATCTTTGGTCCGGGCAATGCGTATGTGACCGAAGCCAAGCGCCAGGTCAGCCAGCGTCTGGACGGCGCGGCCATCGATATGCCTGCCGGCCCGTCTGAGGTGCTGGTGATTGCCGACAGCGGCGCAACGCCGGATTTCGTGGCATCCGACCTGCTTTCACAGGCGGAACACGGCCCGGACTCGCAGGTCATCCTGCTGACGCAGGACGCCAATATGGCAAAACGCGTGGGCGAAGCCGTTGAGCGTCAGCTTGCCGACCTGCCCCGCGCCGACACGGCACGTCAGGCGTTAGCGGCCAGCCGCCTGATTGTGGCGCGCGATCTGGAGCAGTGCATTGCCATTTCTAACCAGTACGGCCCGGAGCACCTGATTATTCAGACCCGCAACGCGCGCGATCTGGTCGATAGCATTACCAGCGCGGGCTCGGTGTTCCTCGGCGACTGGTCACCGGAGTCAGCGGGCGATTACGCCTCCGGCACCAACCACGTGCTGCCCACGTACGGCTACACCTCAACCTGTTCCAGCCTCGGCCTGGCGGATTTCCAGAAGCGCATGACCGTGCAGGAACTCTCCCGCGAAGGGTTTGCCTCACTGGCCTCGACCATTGAAACCCTGGCTGCCGCCGAGCGCCTGACCGCCCACAAAAATGCCGTTACGCTGCGCGTTGCAGCCCTGAAGGAGCAAGCATGAACATTGAAGAATTAGCCCGCGAAAATGTCCGTCGCCTGACGCCTTACCAGTCTGCGCGTCGTCTGGGCGGCAAAGGGGATGTCTGGCTGAATGCTAACGAATTCCCGACTGCGGTGCAGTTTGAGCTGTCGCAGCAAACGCTGAACCGTTATCCGGAGTGTCAGCCGAAGGCGGTAATCGAAAACTACGCGCAGTATGCTGGCGTGAAGCCAGATCAGGTGCTGGTCAGCCGCGGCGCGGATGAGGGTATTGAGCTGCTGATCCGCGCGTTCTGCGAGCCGGGCAAAGACGCCGTCATGTACTGCCAGCCGACCTACGGCATGTACAGCGTCAGCGCGGAAACCTTCGGCGTGGCGTGCCGCAACGTGCTCTCACTGGAGAACTGGCAGCTGGATCTGCAGGGCATTGCCGACAATCTTGAGGGCGTTAAAGTCGTCTTTGTCTGCAGTCCAAACAACCCGACCGGGCAGATTATTAACCCGCAGGATATCCGCACCCTGCTGGAGATGACGCGCGGTAAAGCGCTGGTGGTGGCCGACGAAGCCTATATCGAGTTCTGCCCGCAGGCGACGCTGGCTGGCTGGCTGGAAGAGTATCCGCACCTGGTGGTGCTGCGTACGCTGTCGAAGGCTTTCGCCCTTGCGGGCCTGCGCTGCGGCTTTACGCTGGCGAATAAAGAGGTCATCGACCTGCTGCTGAAGGTGATCGCTCCGTACCCCCTCTCGACGCCGGTAGCCGATATTGCGGCACAGGCGCTGACGCCTCAGGGAATCAACGCGATGCGCGAGCGCGTGGCGCAAATCCTGGAGGAACGTCAGTATCTGGTGACTGCCCTGAAGGATATCCCGTGCGTGGAGCAGGTGTTCGACTCGGAAACCAACTACATCCTGGTACGCTTCACCGCATCGAGTGCCGTATTTAAATCTTTATGGGATCAGGGCATTATCTTACGAGACCAGAATAAACAACCTTCTCTGAGCGGGTGCCTGCGCATTACCGTCGGCACCCGCGCAGAGAGCCAGCGCGTGATTGACGCCCTGAAAGCGGAGAAAGTATGACCCAGAAGATCCTTTTTATCGATCGTGACGGCACCCTTATTTCGGAGCCACCAGCCGATTTTCAGGTCGATCGATTCGACAAGCTGGCCTTTGAACCGGACGTGATCCCGGTGCTGCTCAAGCTACAAAAAGCCGGATACAGGCTGGTGATGATCACCAATCAGGACGGTCTGGGTACCGACAGCTTCCCGCAGGCAGACTTTGACGGCCCGCATAATTTAATGATGCAGGTGCTGACCTCTCAGGGCGTGGTATTTGATGAGGTGCTGATTTGCCCGCACATGCCGGCCGACGAGTGCGACTGCCGTAAGCCAAAGGTGAAGCTGGTTGAGCGCTACCTGGCTGAAGATGCGCTGGATAAAACCAACAGCTATGTTATCGGCGATCGCATCACCGATATTACGCTGGCGGAAAACATGGGCATCGCGGGACTGCGATACGACCGCAACAACCTGAACTGGACGATGATTGGCGAGCAGCTGACAAAACGCGACCGCTACTCGCACGTTGAACGTAACACTAAAGAGACGCAAATTGATGTGAAGGTCTGGCTGGATCGCGAAGGCGGCAGCAAGATCCACACCGGCGTGGGTTTCTTCGACCACATGCTGGACCAGATTGCCACCCACGGCGGTTTCCGCATGGAGATCACGGTAAAAGGCGATCTTTATATTGACGATCACCACACCGTGGAAGATACCGGCCTGGCGCTGGGTGAAGCCCTCAAGCTGGCGCTCGGTGATAAACGCGGCATCAACCGTTTTGGCTTTGTCCTGCCGATGGACGAGTGTCTGGCGCGCTGTGCCATGGACATCTCCGGGCGCCCGCACCTGGAATATAAAGCAGACTTCAATTACCAGCGCGTGGGCGATCTGAGCACAGAAATGGTGGAGCACTTCTTCCGTTCATTGTCCTACACCATGGGCCTGACGCTGCACCTGAAGACCAAAGGCAAGAACGACCACCACCGCGTAGAGAGTCTCTTCAAGGCCTTCGGCCGCACGCTGCGCCAGGCAATCCGCGTGGAAGGTGACGCCCTGCCCTCATCAAAAGGAGTCCTGTAATGAACGTGGTGATTCTGGATACCGGATGCGCCAACCTGAACTCCGTAAAGTCGGCGATTGCGCGCCACGGCTACGAGCCGGTGGTCAGCCGTGACCCGGACGTGGTGCTGCGCGCCGACAAACTCTTTTTACCGGGCGTAGGTACCGCGCAGGCTGCAATGGATCAGATTCGAGAACGCGATCTGATCGATCTGATCAAGGCCTGTACCCAGCCGGTACTGGGCATATGCCTGGGCATGCAGATCCTGGGCCGCCGCAGCGAAGAGAATAACGGCGTTGACCTGCTGGGCATTATTGACGAAGACGTGCCGAAAATGACTGATCACGGTCTGCCTCTGCCGCATATGGGCTGGAACCGCGTGTACGCCAAAGCGGGCGACAGGCTGTTTCGCGGCATCGAAGACGGCGCGTATTTTTACTTCGTGCACAGCTACGCCATGCCGGTGAACGTGAATACGATCGCCCAGTGCACTTACGGCGAGGCGTTTACGGCAGCCGTACAGAAAGACAATTTCTTCGGCGTGCAGTTTCACCCGGAGCGCTCTGGCGCCGCGGGCGCGCAGCTGCTGAAAAACTTCCTGGAGATGTGATGATTATTCCCGCGTTAGATTTAATTGACGGTACGGTTGTCCGTCTGCATCAGGGTGATTACGGGCAGCAGCGAGACTACGGAAACGATCCGCTGCCGCGTCTGCAGGATTATGCCGCCCAGGGTGCGCAGGTACTGCATCTTGTGGATTTGACTGGCGCGAAAGACCCGGCGAAACGCCAGATCCCGCTGCTTAAACAACTTATTGCGGGTGTTGATGTGCCGGTACAGGTTGGCGGCGGCGTGCGTACGGAAGATGACGTCGCGGCGCTGCTGGACGCTGGCGTGGCCCGCGTGGTGGTAGGTTCAACCGCCGTGAAAGATCCTGAGACGGTGAAGGGCTGGTTCCGCCGCTTTGGCGCCGACGCCCTTGTACTGGCGCTGGACGTGCGTATTGACGAACAGGGCAACAAGCAGGTGGCCGTCAGCGGCTGGCAGGAAAACTCCGGCGTCACGCTGGAAGAGCTGGTTGATATCTATCTGCCCGTTGGCCTGAAGCACGTGTTATGCACTGACATCTCCCGCGACGGTACGCTGGCTGGCTCCAACGTCTCGCTTTATGAAGAGGTTTGTGCGCGTTATCCGCAGATAGCGTTCCAGTCTTCCGGCGGTATCGGTGATATAGGCGACGTAGCCGCGCTGCGCGGTACCGGTGTGCAGGGTGTGATTGTGGGCCGGGCTCTGCTGGAAGGTAAATTTACTGTGACGGAGGCGATTCAATGCTGGCAAAACGGATAATCCCTTGCCTGGACGTACGTGACGGCCAGGTCGTGAAAGGCGTGCAGTTCCGCAACCACGAGATCATTGGCGACATCGTTCCGCTGGCAAAACGCTATGCTGATGAAGGCGCAGACGAGCTGGTGTTCTACGATATTACCGCGTCCAGCGATGGCCGCGTGGTCGACAAAAGCTGGGTGGAACGCGTGGCGGAAGTGATCGACATTCCGTTCTGCGTGGCGGGCGGAATTAAGTCCGCTGACGACGCCGCCAAAATTCTCTCGTTTGGCGCCGACAAGATTTCCATCAACTCCCCTGCCCTGGCCGACCCGGAGCTCATTACCCGCCTCGCCGATCGTTTTGGCGTGCAGTGTATTGTGGTCGGGATCGACACCTGGTATGACGCCGCAACGGGCAAGTATCACGTCAACCAGTACACGGGGGATGAAAGCCGCACGCGCGTGACGCAGTGGGAAACGCTCGACTGGGTGCAGGAAGTGCAAAAGCGTGGCGCTGGCGAGATTGTCCTCAACATGATGAATCAGGATGGCGTGCGTAACGGGTATGACCTCGAACAGCTGAAAAAAGTTCGTGAGGTCTGCCACGTTCCGCTGATTGCCTCCGGCGGCGCGGGCACCATGGAACATTTCCTGGAAGCCTTCCGCGATGCGAACGTGGACGGCGCGCTGGCCGCTTCCGTGTTCCACAAGCAGATTATTAATATTGGTGAGTTAAAAACGTACCTGGCCGACCAGGGCGTGGAGATCAGGGTATGTTAACAGAGCAACAACAGGCGCAGCTGGACTGGGAAAAAACGGACGGATTACTGCCGGTGGTTGTCCAGCATGCCGTCTCAGGCGAAGTGCTGATGCTGGGGTATATGAACCAGGACGCGCTGGCGAAAACGCTCGCCAGCGGCAAAGTGACCTTCTACTCCCGCACGAAACAGCGCCTGTGGACCAAAGGCGAGACCTCGGGTCATTTCCTGAATGCAGTGAGCATTACGCCAGACTGCGATAACGACACCCTGCTGGTGCTGGCAAACCCAATCGGCCCAACCTGCCATAAGGGCACAAGCAGCTGCTTCGGCGAGGCGAGCCACCAGTGGTTGTTCCTGTATCAACTGGAACAGCTGCTGGCAGAGCGTAAAACGGCTGACCCTGAAAGTTCGTATACCGCGAAGCTGTACGCCAGCGGAACCAAGCGTATTGCGCAGAAGGTGGGTGAAGAAGGCGTGGAAACCGCGCTGGCCGCGACGGTGCATGACCGCGAGGAGCTGACGAATGAAGCATCGGACCTGATGTATCACCTGCTGGTGCTGCTGCAGGATCAGGAGCTGGATTTGACGGCGGTGATTGAAAATCTTCGCAAACGGCACAAATAAAAAAACCGGGGAATATCCCCGGTTTTTTTATCTGCAAATCAGGCTTTTGGTTTGTAGTTGCGCAATGCGTTGCGGCCAAGCACCATGCCAGAACCAATCATTCCGCCCAGCAGCACGGCCAGAATTAGAACTATCGCTTTTTTCGGGCTGTCACGACGTACAGGGAGTTCCGGCTTCATGACATAACGGTAAACGTGGATTGTGTCCGGGTTTACGTTCAGATTCTGGATGTCCAGCAGATTTCGCCTGGTCTGATAATAGGCTCTTGGGAAAACCAACGGGAGAGAAGCTTCGTTGTCAATCATTGATTTCAGCCCCTCACTTCCCAGCAGGAACATCGTTTCCTGAGTTACTTCCTGGGTTTGCTGAAGCTGAGGCGAGGTAATTTTCGCCGCTTCTGCGTTCTTCAACGCCTCAGCAATCTGTTTGATACGCAGATCCTTCTGCTCCTGAGCGACCTTCTCCTGGTTTTTCAGAGAATCATTCAGGGTTTTTATCTGCGCTTTGATGTTGTCAGTAAGGTCAGCGGCGAGTTCTTTTGCCGTTTGCTCATCTACCTGCTGAATGTACTGCGCCAGCTGCTTTTGCGCGGCTTCTGCCGATGAACTGGTATACGATACAATTAACGGGAATGGCTGATCTTTAACCTTGGGCTCAATTGTCAGTTTTTCAGGTACAGCCTGGTTTTCGAGCGCCTGCGACAACGCCGAGAATGATGAGCTAAAACGGCCGATAGCACGCGTTTGGTTGTCATTCATTGTAGGTGCGGCGGTACCATACAGGATATTCAACGCATTAGAATAGCTGGCAATCTGAGCTGCGTCAGGTTGTGCAATAATTGCGCTAGAGGTCCACTTTTCTTTTGCAACGGATAAATATCCAATTGCCAGGGCGATACAAACAACAACAAAGGCTGCTATCACCCACTTCCCACGCCACAGCTGGAACACTAAATCAAGTAAATCAATTTGCTCAGGGTCATTGCTTCTGCTGACCTGGCTATTGTTGTTTTGCGTCATACAATCCCTAACTGATAAAAAAAGGGCAAACATAATTAAGTTTGTATAGTTTATCGATTACTGGCGATTTTTCTATAAGAATCCGATGAGTAATATCGGAAAGATGGGTTATGTAACTAACCCCCTTCGCGCTATCATAGACGCCATGTGATGCGTTACGGCATCTAAAGAATAGGGTTTATGAGGGAAGCTATGAAATTTTTGGTCACGGGTGCCGCAGGTTTTATCGGTGCGAATGTCAGTAAACGCCTCCTTGAGGCTGGTCATCAGGTTGTCGGTATCGATAACCTCAATGAATACTACGATGTCAACCTGAAGCTGGCACGCCTGGAACTGTTAAAATCTGAGCGTTTCACCTTTCACAAGCTGGAATTAGCCGACCGGGAAGGTATGGCCACGCTTTTCGCGGCTGAGAGGTTTGACCGTGTGATTCATCTTGCCGCGCAGGCGGGCGTACGCTACTCCCTGGAAAACCCACACGCCTATGCTGATGCCAACCTTATTGGGCATCTCAACGTGCTGGAAGGCTGTCGCCATAACAATGTTCAGCATCTTCTGTATGCCTCGTCGAGCTCCGTATACGGTCTCAACCGCAAGATGCCTTTCTCCACTGACGACTCCGTGGATCATCCGGTCTCGCTCTATGCTGCGACTAAAAAAGCCAACGAGTTGATGTCGCACACCTATTCGCATCTTTACAACTTGCCGACCACCGGGCTGCGCTTCTTTACCGTGTATGGTCCATGGGGCCGTCCGGATATGGCACTGTTTAAATTCACCAAAGCGATGATTGAAGGCAAAAGCATCGACGTTTACAACTACGGCAAGATGAAGCGCGACTTTACTTACATCGACGACATCGCCGAAGCCATTATTCGTCTGCAGGATGTCATTCCTCAGGCCGATGCAGACTGGACCGTTGAGACCGGTTCCCCGGCGACCAGCTCCGCGCCGTATCGCGTTTACAATATTGGTAACAGCTCGCCAGTCGAACTTATGGATTACATTACCGCGTTGGAAGAAGCACTGGGTACAAAAGCAGAGAAAAACATGCTGCCTCTCCAGCCAGGGGATGTTCTGGAGACCAGTGCCGATACCCAGGCTCTTTATGAGGTGATCGGATTTAAACCGCAAACCTCGGTTAAGGATGGAGTGAAAAACTTCGTTAACTGGTACCGCGAGTTTTACAAAGTCTGAAAATAAAAAAACCCGGCTTATCCGCCGGGTTTTTTATGGAGCAAGAGAATTAGTCGCTACCGAAGAGATCTCGGGTATAGACTTTGTCAGCTACGTCAGCCAGTTCTTCAGCCATGCGGTTTGAAATGATGACATCGGCTTCTTTCTTAAATGCATCCAGGTCGCGGATCACACGAGAATTGAAGAACTGATCGTCCGGCATGGCAGGCTCATAGATGATAACCTCAACCCCTTTGGCTTTGATGCGCTTCATGATCCCCTGAATAGAAGAAGCGCGGAAATTATCGGAACCACTCTTCATGATCAGACGATATACGCCCACCACTTTGGGTTGACGCGCGAGGATGGAGTCGGAGATGAAATCTTTACGGGTACGGTTCGCATCAACAATCGCCGAAATGAGATTATTCGGCACAGCCTGATAGTTTGCCAGCAGTTGCTTAGTGTCTTTTGGCAGACAATAGCCACCGTAGCCAAATGACGGGTTGTTATAGTGGTTGCCAATGCGTGGGTCGAGACATACCCCTTCAATAATCTGACGGGTATTCAGTCCAAGGCTCTCTGCGTAGCTGTCCAGTTCATTGAAATAAGCCACTCGCATTGCCAGATAGGTATTCGCGAAGAGCTTGATCGCCTCAGCTTCAGTGGAGTCGGTAAACAGCACCTGAATATCTTTCTTCAGGGCCCCTTCCTGTAGCAACGCAGCAAAACGTTCAGCGCGCTCAGAACGTTCGCCAATAACGATACGCGAAGGGTGCAGGTTATCGTAAAGCGCTCTACCCTCGCGCAGGAATTCCGGCGAGAAGAAGATATTATCAATACCGAATTTTTCTTTAATGGATTTGGTAAAACCGACAGGGATGGTCGATTTAATCACCATCACCGCATCAGGGTTGATCGCGATAACGTCTTTGATTACCGCTTCTACCGTTGAGGTGTTGAAATAGTTGGTTTTAGGATCGTAGTCAGTAGGCGTCGCAATGATGACGTAATCCGCATCGCGGTATGCATCTTCTTTATCTGTCGTGGCGCGGAAATTCAGCGTTTTATGGCTAAGATAGTCCTGGATCTCTTTATCCACAATCGGCGATTTTTTCTGATTAAGCATATCCACTTTGGCCTGCACGATATCCAGCGCAACCACTTCATGATTCTGAGCAATCAGAATGCCGTTAGAAAGACCGACATACCCTGTTCCGGAGATTGTTATTTTCATTCGCTAATGACTTCTGTGAGTTAACTGTACTGATGGCCGCCAGACCATCGCGATAAACATAACTGTTGGGCTTTGTACCTCCTGGGAAACTGAACTGTCAAGGCAAACCAGGAGTAATGGCTACGAGCGGGGCGAGATTCAGACTACTTCGAATAACAGGCGACATTTCTTGCATAAAAAAACCCGGAGACAGGCTCCGGGTTTTGATGACAGCGAGTAAGCTAACTTATTCCATCCATTCGGTATGGAACACGCCTTCTTTATCGGTACGTTTGTAAGTATGCGCACCGAAGTAGTCACGCTGTGCCTGAATCAGGTTAGCTGGCAGAACAGCCGCACGGTAGCTGTCGTAGTAGGCTACTGCAGCAGAGAAGGTCGGAACCGGGATACCGTTCTGGACAGCGTAGGCAACCACATCACGCAGCGCCTGCTGATATTCGTCAGCAATTTTCTTGAAGTACGGTGCCAGCAGCAGGTTGGCGATACCGGCGTTTTCAGCATAGGCATCGGTGATTTTCTGCAGGAACTGCGCACGAATGATGCAGCCCGCGCGGAAGATCTTCGCGATCTCACCGTAATTCAGATCCCAGTTGTTCTCGTCTGATGCCGCACGCAGCTGAGAGAAGCCCTGCGCGTAAGAGACGATTTTACCCAGGTACAGTGCACGACGCACTTTTTCAACGAATTCGGCTTTATCACCCGCTGGTTTAGCCTGAGGGCCAGACAGCACTTTAGATGCCGCAACGCGCTGCTCTTTCAGGGAAGAGATGTAACGCGCGAAGACGGATTCGGTGATCAGTGACAGCGGTTCGCCCAGATCCAGAGAGCTCTGGCTGGTCCATTTACCGGTGCCTTTGTTCGCTGCTTCGTCCAGAATCACATCAACCAGGTATTTACCTTCTTCATCTTTTTTAGTGAAGATATCTTTGGTGATGTCGATCAGGTAGCTGTTCAGTTCGCCTTTGTTCCACTCGGTAAAGGTTTCAGCCAGCTCTTCGTTAGAAAGGTTAAGACCGCCTTTCAGCAGGGAATAAGCTTCAGCAATCAGCTGCATGTCGCCGTATTCGATGCCGTTATGCACCATTTTCACATAGTGACCGGCACCGTCAGGACCGATATAAGTCACACACGGCTCGCCATCTTCTGCAACAGCAGCGATTTTAGTCAGAATAGGCGCAACCAGTTCGTATGCTTCTTTCTGGCCGCCAGGCATGATGGATGGGCCTTTCAGAGCGCCCTCTTCACCACCGGAAACACCGGTACCGATGAAGTTAAAGCCTTCAGCAGAAAGTTCACGATTACGACGAATGGTGTCCTGGAAGAAGGTATTACCGCCATCAATGATGATGTCACCTTTTTCGAGGTAAGGCTTCAGGGAGTCGATAGCTGCATCGGTACCTGCGCCAGCTTTCACCATTAACAGGATACGACGAGGCGTTTCCAGAGACTCAACGAACTCTTTCACCGTATAGAAAGGAACCAGTTTCTTGCCAGGGTTCTCGGCAATGACTTCTTCGGTCTTATCACGGGAGCGGTTGAAAACGGAGACGGTATAACCACGGCTTTCGATGTTCAGCGCCAGGTTGCGCCCCATCACTGCCATACCGACAACGCCGATCTGTTGCTTGGACATTACATACTCCTGTCAGGTGTGGTCACCACGGCTTATGCGCGGCTTGAAATGTGGTTGAGATGTTAACTCAGTATTAGGTGACATGAATAGCTTTTGCTGATCTATGTCACACTGATTGCACAATCCAGGTACAGTCAAGCCGCCAGATATACGCTGGCGGCAGACCCTCACTTCCGGAGCAAAGCCAGAATTTCTTGCGTCTTCTCTTCCATCAGCGCCGTGTCAGCGCGGGACTCCACGTTCAGGCGCACCACCGGCTCGGTATTGGACGAGCGCAGGTTAAAGCGCCACTGCGGGAACGCCATGCTGATGCCGTCCGTACGGTCAATTTCCAGCGCGTGAATCGCAAAGTGCTGCTCCACGCGGGCAATCGCCTCGGCCGGCTCCGCCAGCTTGCTGTTGATCTCCCCGCTCGCCGGGAACGCCGACATACGGTCGCGCACCAGCTCGCCCAGCGTCTGTCCCTTCAGGCACAGCAGTTCGGTCACCAGCAGCCACGGGATCATCCCGCTGTCGCAGTAGGCAAAATCACGGAAGTAGTGGTGGGCGCTCATCTCGCCGCCGTAGATGGCGTCTTCTTCGCGCATGCGCTCTTTGATGAAGGCGTGGCCGGTTTTGGACATCACCGGCGTGCCGCCCGCCGCTGACACCACGTCGACGGTGTTCCAGGAAAGGCGCGGGTCATGAATGATTTTCGCGCCCGGGTTTTTCTCAAGGAACGCTTCCGCCAGCAGGCCGACAATGTAGTAGCCCTCGATGAACTGCCCTTTCTCGTCGAACAGGAAGCAGCGGTCGAAGTCACCGTCAAAGGCGATGCCCATGTCCGCGCCGTGCTCAATCACCGCGTTGCGGGTGTCGTCGCGGCACTCCGGCAGCAGCGGGTTAGGAATACCGTTCGGGAAGTTGCCGTCCGGGGTGTTGTGCACTTTCACGAAGGTCACCGGCACGTTCAGGGCCTTAAAGCGCGCTTCCAGGGCATCGACAACCGGGCCGGCCGCGCCGTTGCCGGAGTTAATCACCAGCTTCAGCGGCTTCAGGTTTGCCACGTTGATGTAGCCCAGCAGGTGGTCGATGTACTCTTTCTGCAGGTTGATTTTTTTGTAGCTGCCGCGCTTCGCCTCGTTCACCGGCGGGAAATCGTTGGCTTCCGCCAGGCGCTGCACGTCGCGCAGGCCGGTGTCGCCGCTGATAGGACGGGCGCCCTTGCGCACCAGCTTCATCCCGTTGTAGTCCATCGGGTTGTGGCTGGCCGTCACTTCGATACCGCCGTCGACGCCCAGGTGGAACGTGGCAAAGTAAATCTCTTCGGTTCCGGAAAGGCCGATGTCCAGCACGTCCACGCCCGCATCCTGCAGCCCTTTCGCCAGGGCCAGCTTCAGGGATTCACTGGTCAGACGCACGTCGCCGCCCAGCACGATGGTCTGCGGTTTTAAGTATTCGCCGTACGCGCGGCCAATGCGCCACGCGATGTCTTCATTCAGCTCTTCGCCCAGCCTGCCGCGAATATCGTAGGCTTTAAAACAAGATAATGTATTCATAGTATATAAATTAAACTCGACCATATCGATCAGCTATCCGAACGATGTCATCGTCCCCAAGGTAAGGACCAGAGCGAACCTCAATAATTTCTAGTGGAATTTTGCCCGGATTTTCAAGGCAATGTTGCGCTCCTACCGGAATATACACCGATTCATTTTCACCTAATAAGAATTGTTTATCCTCTAGGGTAACTTTCGCAGTACCAGCAACGACAACCCAATGCTCCGATCGATGGAAATGTGTTTGAAGGGAGATACCTTCACCTGGATTTACTTCAATTCTTTTAACTTCATACCGCTTACCAGCATCAATAGAATCACATCTCCCCCATGGTCTATAAACTTCTCGATGGATTCTGTATTCACTACGACCGGCCGTTTTCAACTCTTCAACAATTTTTTTAACATCCTGGACGGCATTGTGTTTAGTTACTAAGATGGCATCTTTAGTTTGGACAACAATTAAATCTTCAACGCCAAGCATAGTGACAAGTCCAGATTGTGCATGGACATAATTGTTTGAACTATTGTGAGCTATGACATCACCAATTAAAACATTTCCTCGTTCATCTTTAACACTAATGTCCCATAATGAAGACCATGATCCCACATCACTCCAACCCGCACTCATCGGTACAACAACAGCATTAGCTGTATGTTCCATCACGGCGTAGTCAATAGAAAGATCAGGGCAACGAGAAAAGATATCGTGATCAATGCGGATAAAGCATAGATCCTTGTCAGGCGATTGTATCGCTTTACTACAAGAATCATAAATATCAGGGCAGAATTTATGTAGCTCAGAGAGATATTTCCGAGCACCAAACATAAACATTCCACTGTTCCAATAATATCCGCCGTCAGATAAGAAACCTTCTGCTACTGTCCGTTCTGGTTTTTCAACGAAGGCATTAACTTTGAAGGCACCAGAAACTCCACCACTGCTAATTTCATCACCAGCCTGAATATAACCAAAACCTGTTTCTGGGGAGGAAGGCTCAATACCGAAAGTAACTAAATTACCATCTATAGCATAGGATGTGGAAATCTTAATGGCGTTAATAAAGGCAGTGTTATCTTTAATAATATGATCTGCCGCTAAAATTAATAAAAGCGCATCTTCATTATCAGCAAGATCTTTTAAACACTGAATTGCTGCTAACGCAACTGCAGGAGCAGTATTGCGACCAATGGGTTCAAGAATGATTTCGTTGAGAGCATTTATTTGCCTAAGCTGTTCAGCAACAATAAATCGATGTTCTTCATTACAAATAACTACAGGACATTCAACTTCAAGCTTACTTAGTCGTGAAATTGTTTGCTGAAGCATAGTTTGCTCACCTTCAAGCGTTAAGAACTGCTTGGGATAAGTCAAACGCGAAAGTGGCCACAGGCGCGAACCGCTGCCGCCAGCCATAATTATAGGAATAATTTTCATTAATTATCTCTCAAGAAATCTTTAACCCAGTAATCAACAGAATACTTATTATACAACTCTGCCGTTAATGCTTTATAGTTTTTTTGCAGGAAGTTTTGAATTTGATTTTTTGTAACCGAACCATCAATTACAAGTATATTGTCTTCGTTATAAAAATCATAATGACAGATATTCTTATTAGTTGTGATTAGTTTGCGCTTAGCGCCCAATGTTTCTATAGAGCGCATGGTAAGTCCTTGTTGTAACGGGTGAGATATATCAAGAATACATCTGGAATTAATAACTATCGAAACAACATCTTTTTTACTCAGAGAACTAAATGAAACATCTTTAAGCGAAACTCTTTTAATTTCACGAGTTATATATTTCTTAAATAAGAAAACGATGTAGCTCGGGCAATAGAAAAACACATAACACCTAAAGCCACTACATATTTTTTTTACTTGTTCGTATCTCGATGAATGCACAGTCCCTATAAAAGATATATCGAACTGTGGACTTTCACTCAACTCATCAATCTTATAGACATTTGAATAGAAGAGCGGTTTAAGTTTAATGTTATATAATTCAGCATCATCTGAATCAAAAGTATAAAACGCATCGGAACAGGGTATTAAATCTAGTGCCTGTGGTTTATTTTTAAAAGAATCCCACATATAAACAACTATATTACTGCATTTTTCTCTAAATTTTTTTAGTATTTCAGGCGTAATACATTCAGGGCTAATGATGATCAGAAAGTCCACTGGCTTGGTCAATGTATTAAAAATTTTCAGATAATAACTTTCGATCTTTTTTTTCAAAATGTCGTTGTAACCAAGCCTTATAAGTGCACGAATAAATATATTCGTGGATGGACGTTCATCATGCAGCTCAACATCATAGCCTTGGTTTTCAATTGCTTTCTTTATCTCAATATCATATGAGAAAAATTTTGGGCAGAAAACTAAAGCTTTTTTAGACTCAAACACGAACCCACTCTCCTGATTCTTTATTATATATTTTGATTATTTTTGCAGGAACCCCAGCTATTACGCAATAATCAGGAAAAGTTCCTCGCACTACGGAATTCGCACCAACAATGCACTGTTCACCAAGAATTGTACCAGCCTGAATTGCAACACCCATACCTATGAAACAATTTTTGCCAATGATAGTTTCGCTATATTTGTGGCTCTGCCGTGGAATTGGCACGCCAATTTCTTCATAATTATGATCAATAGAAGTTATATATACATTAGCAGTAATTAATGTTCCCTGCTTGATAACTAATTTAGTCCCAGAAGTGATATGAACATTTTGAGCTAATGAAACATCATCTTCTATAATTATTTCACCATCGCCATGAGTTTCTAACCGACACCCAGGGAAAATACGAACATGTTTTCCAATGGAAACGCGGTTCAGGCCTTTAAAAAAAACTGGAAAGGCAATAAACGTAGGGAATCTAATTTTTTTTAAAAAGAGAGATAAAAATAATGCTGAGAATAACCATTTTATTTTGAAAAACATTTCATCCCCTAAGCTTGACAATTATCAAACGTCTTAAATACTTAATTTTAAAGAAAATATACAAGAGAGCATAAACTAAAAAAGATATATCTCCACGTTTACGAGCCTTGTGCAACATATAACAGGCTCCTTTCTCCATTAACTTCAAGTTCGCTGATAAGCCAGAGTCACCAAAATTATGCTTTCCAGAGCCTGTTAAAACCGTAGATTCAGGGTGGTAATAAAAATTACCTCCACTGGCGCAAATTCGGACCCATAAATCTGCGTCTTCGCTATGTGTCATGTTAGTGTCGTATAGACCACAATCCATTATCACATCTTTGCGTACCAGTGCTGTAGACGTTTGCGGAAAAACTTTAATGAGTAGATCTATTAAACGTGCTTTATACAATGAAGTAATCTTTTTACCATATAAAGAAAGAACTTCTTCGTTGCGAGCGGAACCTATAAAAACGGGTTCAATGCAAGATTCAGTAAGATATTTATATTGTATTTCAAGTTTATTACTAATCCAAACATCATCAGCATCAAGGAAACCAATCCAGTCATGACGCGATTTCTTTATCCCATAATTTCTGGCCCTGGAAACGCCACCATTTTCAGTCGTATATATTGAAATATTTTTCACTCGATGAGCCAAAACATATTCATTCAACACCTGTAGTGTATTATCCACAGAACCATCATTAACAACGATAATTTCAATATTAAAATCGTCAGCAGGTTTTTTTTGTTCAACTACTGACTTGACTGCATTAACAATTGTTTTTGCGCCATTGTATACAGGTATAACTACTGATAAATTCATTTAAAAATATCCTGCCAATACTCTGTTATCTTTTCGTCATTCCATTGCTGTGCTGATTTATAAGCACCAGTACTTAAGCTATCCTGCAACTCGTCTGAATTTATCAATTCAATTAATTTATTTTTGAATAAATCTCGATTACCATCTTCTATTAAAAATCCGTTTTCACCATTGATAATATCCATTGGTCCTGAAGGACAATTAAAACTAATAGCGGGCAGACCAAAAGAAATAGCCTCAAGCAACACCATTCCAAAGCCTTCACTACGTGAAGTCAAAACAAAAATTGAAGAGTTATAATATAAATCTGATACATCCCGGACAGCACAACTTAACTTAACATTATCTTCAAGTTTATTGTTGGTGATAAATTTCTCGATATCTGGTTTTAATTCACCATCACCCACAATATGGAGCAACCAACCTTTTGGTAGTTGGTGTATACACTCTCTCCAGATGTCTAGTAAAAGTAAGTGCTGTTTATCGGGTGTTAGTCTTCCCACACATAAAACAGTTCTAACATCATCAGCATGCATTCTATATTTCAGATTAGGTTTATAGTGAGGCGTATACCGCACCGGAAAACCCATTTCCTTATAAAAGGCAAAATCACTTTTAGTTGGTAAGCAGTACGCATGACAATGTTTATACGTAACTTTTCGAATGAATCTATATATTTTATTATAATTATTACGTGCCCCATGTTCACTTATAATTATTTTTCTCGAGTTAACGCCTGCAAGGAGTAGTATTAAATGGACCAAGGGGTGAGTTACATAGACATAGTCGTAGACGTTGGTCGAAAAAAATCTTTTTAGATTAAATATCGTTATCCAAAAATTAGTGCCGACTTGTATTAAACGCCTCCATCTATGATTCATATCAAGATTGAGTTTTTGATTTAAGGTGTGCCGACCAACATTTTTATCGACATGGTAAAAATAATCTTTATTGTCAAAAGTAAGTACATCACACTCATATAGCTCCGAGAGTTTATTAACGAGTGTTGAAATTACTCTTTCAATACCACCAGCAGGAGACATTGATGGTATTATAAATAAAATACTCTTCATTATATCCTTCGAAAGCTCAGATTATTAAATAACAAAATTATGCGCCAGAGTACTACAGTCTGAAAGGCAATAGATATCTCCCATACATCAAATGACAAAAAAGATAAATACATAATGAGGAAAAAAGCAACTATTCTGTAACGTCTATTGAAAACAGGAATTAGCAAGTAAATGCTGACAAGCACTAATGATATTATTATAACGTTAAATATAAAACTAGTTATATCTCCTTTCATGAGAAAGGCTAAAAAACCCGGCATTCCCATAAATATACTGTATCCAGCATCTTGCCCCACGATTGCCAGGTTGAATATATTTGATGGGGAGGTTGTATCAAAGAGTGTTATCCCAAGCAACCTTTCGAGCATTATTCCCAGACTAAAGAAGTCAGAAACTGATTGACTAAAGTAATTATTGTGCAGAATTTCAATCAAAGAGGATGTTGTCGATATCCGACCAATCGCAAGAGACAGTATTTCATTAGAATCGAAAGCCACTCCACGCATTTCATTCCTAAGCGTATATACATAGCTTATTAAGTCAAGTAATGGACCTATAAAAATGAGTGGGAGTAAAAATAAAAAGTTCAGTGTGATTTTATTTATTTTGTTGTTAACAATGTAATACGCACCAATACATAAAATACTAATGAATATTCCCTGCAAGGAATGTTGCATGTAAGAAAAGAAGATCACAATCAATACACTTACTAAAAACTTTCGGTGTGATATTGCAGAGAAAGTGAGTAATGGTAGTATCGCTAAAGGGTTTAACTTACTTGCAATTTTTATCATTAAACCGGAAAACCCAGATTGCGCAACCTGCCCAATCTGGTTTGCACCAAAGAGTAAAGTAATGATACCAGTTAGTAATAACAATCTAAAAAATATAACATCGAGGCGTTTATTTTCACAATCATATATATATACATGCCCAGAAATTTTCACCATGTAATATATAAAAAGCAATGGCAGTATGTAAAAAAGGAAAATACTGGATGCTTCAGTGAAATCCAAGTTATAGGAATAACTTCTAAAATCACCTAACAGATATCCAGTATTATAAATAAAATATAGTGACACGATAATTGGTGCAATATATACATACACCATATACTTAGAAATTTTATTCATTCCGCATAATCTCTGCGATTCTTACTTTATAATTTTCAAATTTAAAATCTTCACGAACTTTACTTAATACCTCTTCGAATTTATCAAGTAGTTCTCTATTTTGTGCAATTTCCAAGACTGCATCAGCCATTTCCCTTACAGAGTCACAAAGGAAACCAAACTGTCCATATCTTTCAAAATAATGAGCCAGCTGTTTATTGCGCATAGCTATTACAGGCATATTAAAGGCAATACAATCAGCAAAAACACCGCTTGATACCAGGTCATATGTCGTGTCAGAAATTGTAGACTGACCAGAAAAAATAAGTGCGACATCTATTTTCTGAACATTACTATAAAATTCATTTTTACTGATCAGCGACTCTTTAAGATATCCTTTGCATAAGTGCTCAACATTTGTACATTTATCATAAATAAACCCTCCATCACTCACCCCTACGGTCATCAACCTGATACATGTCATATCCATCGAACTTATATAATTCGCAAGCTCATAAATCTTGTCGCTACCTTTATTTCCACTTTGGATGCCAAAGCTCCCAAAGTTTATATCCTTTCTGCTTTTTAGCAATTTTTGATGCGTGGATATAGGATGTTGCACATAATAAAATGTTCTGTTTTTGAAAAGCTGAGACAAACTTTCATGTATTGATGAACTAATACAAATGAATTTTACATCACCAAATCTAAAGCCCAACGAAATAAAGAAGCGTCCTAATTTCTGACCAAAACCAGATGGGGTTTTTAAATAACCAAGCTCTCCGTGCATAAAAAGAAAAATTTTTGGCCTTATAATTAGGCTCAATGTGCTTAATAAGGCGTACTGAAGAGGTGTTGCAGACAGAACAAAGACTGAACTTAATGTTTTAGGTAACTTTAATAAAATGACAGCCAGATGCAATGTTGAATATAGCCAGAAGTATAATTTTGTCCTCAAGATATTAATTTTATTAACTTTAACATCCGATTTTAATTCGGATATTAGTGTTGCATCATCTGATAACCAAATAGTTGCTTTATTCTCTTCACTAATTGCTTTAATTGTTAAAGAATTAAAAACATAATGCTCTTCTTTCTTTCTGAGCAAATCAATTATTGCGACTTCAGCTCTTGACATTTCTTAGATCCTGATAAACAGTTAGCGGCCATTTCCAGTTATTATAGAGTGAC
The DNA here is from genome assembly GCF_004006055.1 of Enterobacter sp. N18-03635. NCBI lineage: Bacteria > Pseudomonadati > Pseudomonadota > Gammaproteobacteria > Enterobacterales > Enterobacteriaceae > Enterobacter > Enterobacter sp. N18-03635. The sequence goes on from NZ_CP034769.1 coordinate 2,964,313, forward strand.
TGTACAAACAATTGAGATAATATCACCCCTAACAACCCTGCCTTTAAGTAATAAGTGGCCACAAAAGAAAGAAAAATAATTGACACCCCCGTTATTATCATGCTTTTAACGAATGGAATCTGGTTTTTTGTTGTTAGATATGAAGTGCATAATGAGTAATTCATTTCTAGTAAACTGCAGATCAAATATAACACTAGCATTTCTGTTGGCAAAAAATGTGTTTGCTGCGTTATATATTTTAGAAGAAAATCACCAAGAAAAACCAAGGAAAAAGCAGAAGCCATATAAATAGCATTAGCTGTCAATAGCGATTTTTTAAATAACCGCTTAACAGATGAATATTTCTGTAATGCCTGTTCAGAAGTCATACGTGGTAAATTAAGACCAAACAACATAGAGGCGACAATCACAATAACCATCATTACTTGTACCGTCAATCCATAAGCGGCTGCAGCTTTCAAACCAATGAAGCTTGATACTATAAGGATACTACCCCTTACACACAGGAAGTTACCTAATTGAACTATTCCCATGTCTTTAGCACTTTGCCAGACAATTGTTTTTAACTCTTTTGCTGCTTGAAGAGGGATATAATTTTTAATAATGTAATGATCATTGTTGTAGACACACTTGGTTATAATCCATCTATCGATGATTACAGCAATGACAGATCCTATTGCGAGGGATATTAATCCTTGACCACTTACTAACATGGGGATACTAACAGCCAGAAGGACAGACTTTGTTAACACTATAACTTTATTTAAAACAGTTTGATCCCCCCTTCCTTTCAAAATTGAATTATAATATCCAAAATACAATTGAACACATATACTTATACCATAAAGAGTCCAACAACTCATCACATAGAAAAAATCTAGAGTTGTGTGCAAACTATACAAATATATATTCCCAAGTATCACGATCCCTACAAACGCGAGAGTGGTTATTTTAAAATAAATTTCCCTCGCCGCTATTATTAAATCATTCAGAAGCTCTTTATTTATCTCTTCATCTTTGCATTCTGGTGTTTTATTATAAGATATATCCTTGGCCCCAGAATATACATAAGATATAAACCTAGAAACTGTAGGTAACAGACCAAATTCTAAAAGCTGTACCAGTCCTGCAAGAGCAACAAAAACATACCATAACCCTATTTCTTCTTGCCCCAAATATCTAAGAATAAAGGGCAATAGTAGTAAACTGGATGCAATGCTCAAGAATTGAGAGAGGTATCCCCATAATACATCCTTTTTTCTAACTACATGTTTCATGATTTAATTTGTAATTCACTTTTGAATAATTGAATCATGTCTGACAAATCAGACAGAACAGATCGAGGTTTGTATTCAGGAATCAATTTTTTTAGTAATGAAATATCTGTAATAGGGAATACCTCTTTTGTCGCATTATTTTCATGCCAATTCACAACGCAATTTGTATTTTGAATAAGCACGCTAGCGATCTGTTCTGATGATGTATTAATTCCTGAGGCAATGTTAATTATTTTTCCTACAGCTTCTTTGTTATCACTCAGCTTTATGACGCTTTCCGCTACATCAGTAACTGAGACATAATCTTTTTCATAATTTTTATCAACGTACATATCGATGCGTCCGTTGATTATTGCATTACGTGTTATAGAAGGCAAAAATAAGGGACTTTTTAGTGCTACCCCATAAACATTACTTGGGCGCACAATAGTAAATGGCTTACCACTTTTAAAGCATAATTCTTCCGCGACTAATTTTGTTAGATTAAAGAGACGGCGATTATCATCCTGCCTGACTATCAGATCGCTTGTTTCAGAGCTTTCATCCCCATTCATATATAATCTCGTGGAAGAAACATATATTAAGCGGTCAAAGTCAGCATTCTGGAGAAGTTCAGAGAGTAATAAGCAATTAGCAGTCAAGACATCAAATGGTTTTAGTTGGCAATCGCCATTGCCCGCGCAATAAATCAAGGTGCCAAGTTTTTTTGAAAAAATATTTGGATCGTTCCGTTCAGGAATCCACACATCTTTGTGCAAAAAATGTAGATGTCTTACTATTTCACTTCCAATGAAGCCATTCCCGCCGACTACTGTATAAATACTCATTTACTTTCCAAATTTCAATTGCTTACGAACGTCTTCCAATGAAGGAAGCTCCTTATCTTTTAAAGACAAATTTGGCTCAGAAATCGGCCAATTGATATTTATAGAATTATCATTCCAAATAATTCCTCCTTCATCCGTAGGATCATAAAAATCCGTACATTTATACTGAAAATCAGCAATGTCACTCAAAACGCAAAACCCATGTGCAAACCCAGGTGGGATATAAAACTGGAGCCTATTATCTCCAGAAAGAATAATAGATTCATACTGACCAAAAGTTGGGGAGTCTTCACGTAGATCTACCGCTACATCGAAAACTGTACCAGCGGTGACTGTTACCAATTTACCTTGCGGTTTTCTTTTTTGAAAATGTAAACCACGGAGCACATTACCTGTGGAACGGGAGCGATTGTCCTGAACAAAACTCTCTTTAATTCCAGCGTTTTTATAGCGTTGCTCGTGATATGTCTCATAAAAAAAACCACGTTCATCACCAAACACTTTTGGTTCAATTATTAAAAGACCATCTAATTTAGTTTTTATGATATTCATTTATTCAAAATACTCTTACTTGATAAGGCTTAATAAATAATTCCCGTAACCTGTTTTAGAAAGTGAACTCCCTATCGACTTTATATCTTCTTTACTCAGCCAGCCTTGATTATAAGCAATTTCTTCGAGACAAGCGATCTTGAATCCCTGTCGCTTCTCGACAGTTTGCACAAATTGCGAAGCTTCAAGAAGAGAATCATGTGTTCCAGTATCAAGCCATGCAAATCCACGTCCTAATTGCTCAACTTTTAAAGCCCCCTGGTTGAGATATTCTTGGTTAATACTCGTTATTTCTAACTCACCCCTATCAGACGGTTTCACTTTTTTTGCTATTTCAACTACCTGATTATCATAAAAGTACAGCCCCGTAACGGCCCAATTTGATTTCGGATGCTTCGGTTTTTCTTCGATTGAAATAGCATTGAAGTTATCATCAAATTCGACTACGCCGAATCTTTCAGGATCCATTACTTTATAACCGAACACCGTGGCGCCGCTCAAATTATCTACTGCATGCCGCAATTGTTTACCAAATGCCTGTCCAAAAAAGATATTATCCCCCAGGACTAAACATACTTTATCATTCGCAATAAACTCTTCTCCGAGGATGAACGCCTGCGCGAGGCCATCCGGTGAAGGTTGAACTTTATAACTAAGATTAATGCCTAAATGAGCACCATTTCCCAAGAGACGTTTGAAGCTATCACAATCCTCAGGAGTTGTGATAATAAGGATATCCCTAATACCAGCCAACATTAGCACTGAAAGCGGATAATAAATCATTGGCTTGTCATAAATCGGTAATAACTGTTTCGAGGTTCCCAATGTAATTGGATGCAAGCGTGAACCTGAACCACCGGCTAAAATAATGCCTTTCATTTATTGTTATCTCCATATTGTGTTGAAAGCCATGAAGCATATGCTCCACTTTTAACATTACTTACCCACTGCTCATTCGCTAGATACCATTCCACTGTCTTACGAATTCCGCTTTCGAACGTCTCCTCAGGCTTCCAGCCTAGTTCAACACCAATTTTATACGCATCAATCGCATAGCGACGGTCATGACCTGGTCGGTCAGCCACATACGTAATCTGATCGCGATATGACCCCTCTTTCGGCACAATCTCATCCAACAGATCGCAAATCGTATGAACCACATCCAGGTTCTGCTTCTCGTTATGACCGCCAATGTTGTACGTTTCACCCGGTTTCCCCTGAGTGACAACGGTGTAGAGTGCACGCGCATGATCTTCTACATACAACCAGTCACGGATTTGGTCGCCTTTGCCGTAAATCGGCAGCGCTTTACCGTCCAGCGCATTCAGAATTACCAGCGGGATCAACTTTTCCGGGAAGTGGTACGGACCGTAATTATTCGAACAGTTGGTGACAATAGTTGGGAAACCATAGGTACGCAGCCAGGCGCGAACAAGATGGTCGCTTGAGGCTTTTGATGCTGAATACGGGCTGCTGGGCGCATAAGCCGTGGTTTCGGTGAAGAGCGGCAGCTTAGTTGATGCCGGATGCTCATCAGGATGCGGCAAATCACCATACACTTCGTCGGTAGAGATATGATGGAAACGAAACGCTTTCTTCGCCTGTTCCTCCAGCGTTGTCCAATACGCACGAGCGGCTTCCAGCAACACATACGTACCGACAATATTTGTCTCGATAAACGCTGCCGGGCCGGTAATAGAGCGATCGACGTGACTTTCAGCGGCCAGGTGCATCACCGCATCAGGCTTATGCTTTGCGAAGATGCGATCCATAGCGTCTTTATCGCAAATATCCGCTTGCTCAAAGGCATATCGGTCGCTGTCGCTGACTTCACTAAGCGACTCAAGGTTGCCGGCATAGGTCAGCTTGTCCACGTTGACGACATCGTCCTGGGTATTTTTAATAATATGTCGTACAACCGCTGAGCCGATAAAGCCGGCCCCACCCGTCACAAGAATTTTCACGTTATCTGTTCCGTCTAGTATATATGTCTGGATACTGGCGTTCTGTAACCGGAGAATTTATAAAAAGTTCCGGAAATTGAGCACGCTACCGCCCCTGGCTTAACAGCTACCAGTGTACTGAGCGATGTCTGATTAAAAGATACGACTTACCTGGATACAGGCAAAAAACTGGCGTTAATTGTCGTCCTAAACGACCTCAGAAACAAGCACAAATCGCTACAAAGCAGTCCATGAGTAGACTGGATAACTCCATGTAAATATTGAATTTATAAAGAAAAACGGCAGTCATCATTTTGGTTGGATATCAACACACCAAAATAATGACTGCCGCTTGCGCAGGTCGGAGACAGAAGTATCAGTCGTTAGCCAGCAGCTTCTCGATGCGGCTTCTGAACTTCGCCCCTTCCTTCAGGTTACGCAGCCCATAGTTCACGAACGCCTGCATATACCCCATTTTCTTACCGCAGTCATAGCTGTCGCCGGTCATCAGCATCGCGTCAACAGACTGTTTTTTCGCCAGCTCGGCAATCGCGTCGGTCAGCTGAATACGGTCCCAGGCACCTGGCTCGGTTTTTTCCAGTTCTGCCCAGATATCAGCGTTCAGAACGTAACGGCCAACCGCCATCAGGTCTGAGTCCAGCGTCTGCGGCTGATCCGGCTTCTCGATAAACTCAACGATGCGGCTCACCTGCCCTTCCGTTTCCAGCGGTTCTTTGGTCTGGATGACGGAGTACTCGGAAAGATCGCCCTTCATGCGTTTCGCCAGCACCTGGCTGCGGCCGGTTTCATTGAAACGTGCCACCATTGCCGCCAGGTTGTATCGCAGCGGATCGGCAGAAGCGGTATCGATGATGATATCCGGCAGCACGACAATGAATGGGTTATCACCCACAACCGGACGGGCACACAGAATAGAGTGACCCAGCCCCAGCGGCTGCGCCTGACGGACGTTCATGATGGTCACGCCCGGCGGACAAATAGACTGCACTTCCGCCAGCAGCTGGCGCTTTACGCGCTGCTCAAGCAACGCTTCGAGTTCGTAAGAGGTGTCGAAGTGGTTTTCTACCGCATTCTTGGACGAGTGCGTAACCAGGACGATTTCTTTGATCCCTGCAGCAACAATCTCGTCGACAATGTACTGAATCATTGGCTTGTCGACGATCGGCAGCATCTCTTTAGGAATGGCTTTTGTGGCTGGCAGCATATGCATGCCCAGGCCTGCTACCGGAATGACTGCTTTCAAATTAATCATTATTTCTTCCACCTTAAAATGGTTGACGAATTATAGCTCTTAAACCTGTTTTCGCCAGCATGATTTGCCGTAATCCATAGGCAATGTTACGCCTTAACATCACCAATTTCTGTAGTTGTACTCTGATTCGATCGCGCTTTTATGCCAGGAATAGTCTCAAAACAGATGATTGTCTATTATCTGTGCGGAAGCGCAAAGTTCAGCCTTTCCACATTCACTACCTGCTGGTCGACCCGGTCAATATCCACCGAACTCTGCCCCTTCTCATTCACAGCTTTTATGTTCGCCAGTGACAGCAACGTCTCGTCTTTCGCCATAAACTTGCCCCGCACATCCTTGCGCAGGTCGAAGTTGATCTTCAGGGCAGGACCCACGGCGGCTTCCTGCATCACATTGATATTGCGTAAGAAAAGATGCTGCGGTTTGTTGTGCAGTTCCAGCGTTGCACGCTGCATTTCCACATTGGTTATCGCCACAAACGACGTGGCGTTGCCGGATGAAATCTGTATTCCGCGCAATTTATACGCAAGCTGGCGGTTATCGAGGTGAATATTATTGAGCTTGAAGTTCTGCGGGATGGACAAATAATCGCCTTTTATAACCCCATAGCCGATTAACATTCCGGCACTGTTAACCATGTCGACATTATCAATAATGAAATTATCACAGCCATAAATGGCCACGGTGGCGTTGTCTATTCCCGCTTTTTTACTGAAGTCGGGAGTAATATTTTTGGCTTTGATATTACGAATAACAAAATGCTTACCGTTTTCAACATGCACCAGCTGGCGACAGTTGCTGCCGGTGATGTTTGCCACCACGAAGTTCTTAACGGTTTGTTTTTCCGGGTAGTCGTTGTCGTAGGTGCTGCCGGCGAGGCCAATACCGATGCCCCAGTTGATTTTGCCGTTGGTGCAGTTGATGTTGTCGATAACATGGTCGGAGATCAGGATATTGCGATCGTTGATGGCGACGTTCCACTCGATTGCATCGCCCTGCAGATGGCTAAATTTGCTGTTGGTGATGCGGGCGCCATCCACCTGGTTATGGAAACCCTGGCGCAGAATGGCGTAGTTGGCCTGGCTCACGCTAATGTTGTCAATCAGCAGATTGCGCATCACGCTGGGTTTCTTGCCGCCGATGTAGATCTGCGTCACCGGGCCAAAACCGCTCATGGCCAGCCCTTTGATAACGCAGTCAGAGCCGCGAACGTCGAGCGTAATGTTCTCCGTGCGACCAGCACCTTCGCCTATCACTTTGCTGCCTTCCTGCAGAACAAAGCGGCCGCGCCCGTTGCCGGTTAACGCCCCTCGGATCAGCAAGGTTTTACCGTCGGGAATGAAAATACCCGTATTGATGTTTTCGCAGGTGAGCCCGGCCGGGACCACGACGGTGTCACCGTCATTAAACGCCTGCTTAAAAGCGGCGATCCAGTCGTTGTTATTGTACTGATTGACAGAGACCGTTCTGCCGCTTGCCGCCCGCGCAATGCGGGACGACAGCAGGGGCGTGGCCGCCAGAACGGACAGAGAAGAGACAAAGGTGCGTCGGGTAATCTTTTTCAGCATACATCCTCGGCGTTACAGCGTTTGCAGCAGGCTCGCTAGCTGGCGGTTAATCACCTGCTGGTTAAAATCGGTTTCAACTTTTTGTCGGGCGTTGTGGAGCACGGGCTCCAGCGCCTGCTGGTCGATGTCGCTGAAGGCAGCTAATCGGTCCGCCAGGGCCATCGCGTTATTCTCCGGCACCAGCCAGCCGGAATGGTCAGACTTGATCAGCTCCGGGATCCCGCTGTGCAGAGTCGATACCACCGGAATACCTACGGCCATCGCCTCCATCAGCGCCACCGGAATGCCTTCCATATCGCCATCGGCGCCCGTCACAGAGGGCAGCAGAAACACATCCGCCTCGTCGAGCATGGTCTTGACCTCGTGGCTCGGCTTAAAGCCCGGCATCTCTACGACATCTTCCAGCTGATACTGTTCGATAAGCGTGCGCAGGCGGCGCTCCCACGGCCCAATGCCGAGAATGCGGTAGTGGAAATCCACCCCGCGCGCTTTCAGCTGGCGGCAGGCTTCAATCGCCACATGCAGGCCTTTCTTCTCGGTCAGACGGGCTACGGAGATGATCTGCAGCGGTTTGCCCGGCACCTTCACCGGACGGCGGGTAAAGCGCGTTAAATCGACGCCCATGCGCGAAACGGCAATTTTCTCTCCCGGGCAGCCCATGTTTTTCAGGCGTCCGGCCCACAGGTCGCTGATGGGCAGCATCATGTCACCGCGTCTGAACAGCTGCTGATACTCCGGCGTGTAGTGGTTCAGCACTTCTCGACTGGAGATATCGATACCGTGGAAGATGGTCGCAATTTTACCGTCAATCACGCCCAGTTCGCGCAGCTTCGCGGCGGTGACGCCCGCTGGGCCAAAGTGGGCGATAAACACGTCGGCACGATACGGCTGCGCCGTTTGCCCGCAGATGGCCGACAGGATCAAATTGCGGGATTCGGACCCATAGCGGGAAATATTCAGCGCCCGCCACGTCGACGCGCGGTGGATCCCGCGCAACGTCTGGCTGGCCCGGTGGCGTAGCTTGCTCAGCTTCCCGGACGGCTCATCCTGCAGCCAGCGGGTTTTAGCCTCCAGCCCATACTGGGTATATGCCGCATGGGTATTTTGGGTATCGCCCTTTTGCAGGGCGATAATCTCCACGTCATATCCCATATCGATAAACGCGGTGATTTGGTTCAGGACAAACGTTTCAGATGACAGCGGAAATTTCAGTAAGAAGAAACCAACCTTCATTTCCCCTCCCGCACGCGGTCAAGTACCGATTTCACCATTCCAATGCCTTTTTCGCGCTCTGCTTTCACCGCAACGGCCAGACGCTCATTGATCGCAGGCAGCTGGCCGAGCGTATCCCCCACCATCGCGCCAAGGGAACCATCCAGGAGATGACGAATATCCACGGCCATTTCCGGCATACCGAGCTGCTGCATGATCCCGGCGGACTTGTGTTCGTAGTTGATGGCTATGGCAGGCGTGCCAAAGTTCATGGAGATAATCGCCGAGTGCAGACGCGTGCCCACCGTCAGATCGCAGGCGGAGAGCAGCTTGCCCATCTCCAGGTCGTTCAACTCGTCCATCACCACATGATAGCGGGACGGATCGTTCACCTGGTTGCGCAGGTTCAGCGCCACCATACGATCGTCTTTGTTGTAGCTGTCGATACCGGTGCAGGTAGAAAGCGCCAGCACCTGATAACCGCTGTCCAGCACGCGGTTCACCACGTCGGCGAACGCTTGCTCATACGCCGCCTGCGTCGTGCCTAAACGTTTATCGAAGGGCGCCAGCTCGCGCAGGGTAATCGCGACGGTTTTCTGTTTCGCCGCCACGTCGAGCCAGTGCTTCACCGCGTAGCTCGGCTGGAAGCTGTCGTCCTGGTGATCCACCAGCCAGGCGGTGTCCACGCCGTGCTCAACTTTTGAGGTGTCTATTTCGCTGCGCTTCATCATGTCGAGGCTGACCGACTCGCGCAGGATCAGCGCGTCGCAGTGGCCGAAGACATAGTTTGCCAGCTGGTTAAACTGCGGATCCTGGAATGGCCCCACGCTGTGGCCAATCATAAACAGCGGCTTTTTCGCCATAAAGGTGCAAAGCGCATGCTCAAACTGCGGCACGCCGTAGAGATCGACGAAGAACGAACCGCCAACCTGGATAATAGCGTCATAGCCGGACAGCAGACGAACAAAGTCGGTGAAGCCCTGCGCGATCGCGATGTTGCGCAGCTTGCCGGTATCGGTCACGCGGGAAAGCAGCACCTGGTGCTGGTAGCGACGACGCAACACTTTCTTCACGCGGCCCATCACGCCCGCGGCGTTATTGTGCTGTTTCATCTGGCTGTAGAGCGGGTCGCCCATCACCGGGCGGTTCAGTAACCAGGATGAGCTAACCGGATAACGGCTCATCACGTCCACTTCGGTCTCAGGCTTAAGGGTGTTAATTGCATCCAGTAAACCGCGCAGAATGGCGCTGTCGCCACGGTTGCCGCAGGTATGGTTGCCAAGAATTAATAATTTCATAATGGCCTCTTAAATAACTAGCCTGCGCGAAGCAGCGTTTTCATTTTTTCGTTACGGCAAAACTGGCGCTTCATCTCCACCACCAGCGCATTGCGTGACAGCACAATCATCACGCCAAATGCCAGCGCGCCCGCGGCAACCTGCACCGCCAGCAGCGCGGCCAGCGGCAGGTGACCGCTGAGGATGATGCCCAGGCCGTAGCTCACCGCCAGGGTCGGCAACGAGAGATAGAACGGCAGCCACAGGCTCAGGATGTACTGACGGTAGCTGGAGCCCAGCACCGGCTTGATCATGATGAAGTAGCTCAGAACGGTATTGACGATCTGCACCAGCAGGAAGCCCAGCGTGACGCCGATGGCGCCCGCCATATGCCCGCCGACGATAATCGCCGGAATAAACAGGAAGGTTTTGAACACGTTGAACTTAAAGCTGATATCCACGCGCGCTTTTGCCATCAGCAGGGAACCAATCGGATTCCCCACGGAGCGCAGGAGCCCCACCACGCACAGCAGCTGCAGGATCGGGATGATGCCGTTCCACTTCTCGCCAAACACCAGCGGCACGAAGTTGCTGGAAACCACCATCAGCCCCAGCAGCACCGGGAAGTTAATAATCCCCACCACGGAAAGCAGTTTGTAGAAGTTGACGCGCAGCTTCTCGGTGTCGTCCTGAATCTTGGCAAACGCCGGGAACAGGACGCGGGTGATTATCGGGTTCAGCTTCATCGGCGGCACCACCGCGACGTTGTAGGCCAGGTTATAGCCCCCCGCCACGCTCGCGCCAAGAATACGCGCCAGCACCAGCGTCGACAGGTTGGTATTCACATAGTTGATGATGCTGTCCGCCGTCAGCCACGCGCCAAAGCGCAGGTTGGACGAGACGGACGCAAGAGAGAAATGAAGCCCGGGACGGTAAATTTTGCGGCCAAAGTAGCCGAACAGCAGCGTACGCACGGCAGAGTTAACCAGGTATCCCAGGATTGCGGTCATCGCCAGCGGCCAGAAATGGGCGCTCACGACGGTAAAGGTAAAGCCCGCCAGCACGGCGCTGGTCTCGATCATGCCGATCTTGTTGAACTCCAGCTCTTTCTGCATCAGCGCGCGGAACTGCTGCCCGTGCGGGATCACCACGAAAGCAAAGGACAGCGTGCGCATCAGCGGAGCGAGATCCGGGTTGTGCAACACGCTGGCGATGGTGTCGCTCAGCAGGAATACCAGCACGAACACGAAAATCCCCAGTCCCACGTTCAGCCAGTAGAGCGTGGTCAGCTCAAGATGGCTGATCTCTTTGCGCTGGATAATCGAGTTGGCGATACCAAAATCAGACAGCGTATCGGCCAGCGCGATAATCACCAGCGAGACGGTCAGCAGGCCGAACTGGTGGTTATCAATGATGCGCGCCAGTACGGTCATCTGCACCAGGCCGAGGCCAATGATGACGATGGTCGCCATCGCTGACCACTTCGCCCCGCTGATGGTTTTTTCACGTAAGCTCATCTTAGTACGCCGCTTTGTTCACGAAACCTTTGAAGATGGTCAGAAAAACAATCTTGATATCGAACCAGATACTCCATTCACGGATGTACTCCAGATCGAATTCGATGCGTTTTTCCATTTTTTCCAGCGTGTCGGTTTCGCCGCGCCAGCCGTTGATCTGCGCCCAACCGGTAATGCCCGGCTTCACCTTATGGCGCAGCATGTAGCCTTCAATCAGCGAGCGGTACTGCTCGTTATGCGCCACCGCGTGCGGACGCGGGCCAACAATCGACATTCCGCCGGTAAAGACGTTGATAAACTGCGGCAGTTCATCCAGCGAGGTACGGCGCAGGAAGTTCCCCACGCGGGTGACGCGCGGATCGTTCTGCGTCGCCTGGGTCACCACCTTGTCATTTTCCATCACCTTCATGGAGCGGAATTTCCACACCATAATCGGCTTACCGTCCATACCGTAGCGGGTCTGGCGGAAAATAACCGGGCCGGGAGAGCTCAGCTTCACCGCCAGGGCAATGCAGCACAGCACCGGGGAGATGAGCAGTAAAATCAGCGAGGAGAGCACGATATCTTCCACGCGCTTGAGCACGCGGTTAATGCCCGACAGCGGGGTGTCGTACAGCGGTACCACCGGCACGCCGTTCACCTCTTCAATGCGTGAATGAAGGATGTTGAAGGTAAAGACGTCCGGGATGAGGATCACCGAACAGGTAGTGTCCGCCAGCTCGCGCATCAGCTGCTTAATGCGGGATTCGTCTCTCATCTGCATGGCGATGTAGACGTTGTGAATTTTACCGGCTTTCGCGTCTTCAATAAGCTGTTCGTAATTGCCCGCCCAGTCCGACGGCACGCCGCCCGGCTTCGCATCGTGGTAAATCCCGACCACTTCAAACCCTAACCACGGCTCTTTGCGGAAGCTGTCGAGCAGAACCTTACCAACCGGCAGATCGCCTGCTACGGCAACGAAGCGACGGTTATAGCCGCGGTTACGCAGCCAGCCCGCACCGAAGCGGATTAGAGAACGGCACACCACCATGCCGACGCTGCTTATTAAATACCAGCAGAGATAGGTGACGAGGCGATTATCAAAATCATGGCTGAACGCCACCAGGCCTGCGCTGAAGATCAGGCTGAGGGTCCAGTTCTGCAGCAGCAGCATCAGTTCGGTGGTCATTTTCACGCCGCGCCACGAGCGGTAAAAATCGGTCATTCCGCCAATCATCTGAAACACGACCAGCGCAATCAGGGCCATCAGCAGATGCATGTATAAGAACGGCAGCCCGCCGATCCGACACACCGCCCACAATCCACCGACCATGATGGTGATATCAGAAAAACGCTGCACCATAGAGATTAACGATGCATTCGTTCTCGCTCGTTCGCGTTTTTTTAGATTCGTCATCGTTGTTCCTGTATTCGGTTCCCCCTCCCACCGGGAGGGGCAAGTATTACTGATTCAACAGCGCCAGAATGTCCTTCGTTCGGGCTTCCATCAGCGCCGTGTCAGCACGGGACTCCACGTTCAGGCGCACCACCGGCTCGGTATTGGACGAGCGCAGGTTAAAGCGCCACTGCGGGAACGCCATGCTGATGCCGTCGGTACGGTCAATTTCCAGCGCGTGAATCGCAAAGTGCTGCTCCACGCGGGCAATCGCCTCGGCCGGCTCCGCCAGCTTGCTGTTGATCTCCCCGCTCGCCGGGAACGCCGCCATACGGTCGCGTACCAGCTCGCCCAGCGTCTGTCCCTTCAGGCACAGCAGCTCGGTCACCAGCAGCCACGGGATCATCCCGCTGTCGCAGTAGGCAAAGTCACGGAAGTAGTGGTGGGCGCTCATCTCGCCGCCGTAGATGGCGTCTTCTTCGCGCATGCGCTCTTTGATGAAGGCGTGGCCGGTTTTGGACATCACCGGCGTGCCGCCCGCCGCTGACACCACGTCGACGGTGTTCCAGGAAAGGCGCGGGTCATGAATGATTTTCGCGCCCGGGTTTTTCTCAAGGAACGCTTCCGCCAGCAGGCCGACAATATAGTAGCCCTCGATGAACTGCCCTTTCTCGTCGAACAGGAAGCAGCGGTCGAAGTCACCGTCAAAGGCGATGCCCATGTCCGCACCGTGCTCAATCACCGCGTTGCGGGTGTCGTCGCGGCACTCCGGCAGCAGCGGGTTAGGAATACCGTTCGGGAAGTTGCCGTCCGGGGTGTTGTGCACTTTCACGAAGGTCACCGGCACGTTCAGGGCCTTAAAGCGCGCCTCCAGGGCATCGACAACCGGGCCGGCCGCGCCGTTGCCGGAGTTAATTACCAGCTTCAGCGGCTTCAGGTTTGCCACGTTGATGTAGCCCAGCAGGTGGTCGATGTATTCTTTCTGCAGGTTGATTTTTTTGTAGCTGCCGCGCTTCGCCTCGTTCACCGGCGGGAAATCGTTGGCTTCCGCCAGGCGCTGCACGTCGCGCAGGCCGGTGTCGCCGCTGATAGGACGGGCGCCCTTGCGCACCAGCTTCATCCCGTTGTAGTCCATCGGGTTGTGGCTGGCCGTCACTTCGATACCGCCGTCCACGCCCAGGTGGAAGGTGGCAAAGTAAATCTCTTCGGTTCCGGAAAGGCCGATGTCCAGCACGTCCACGCCCGCATCCTGCAGCCCTTTCGCCAGGGCCAGCTTCAGGGATTCGCTGGTCAGACGCACGTCGCCGCCCAGCACGATGGTCTGCGGTTTTAAGTATTCGCCGTACGCGCGGCCAATGCGCCACGCGATATCTTCATTCAGCTCTTCGCCCAGCCTGCCGCGAATATCGTAGGCTTTAAAACAGGTTAATTTTTCCATGATGACCCCTTTTTCAGGCAACAGTCGGCCCTGACCACTAAATGGCCAAATTGATTTTTTTGTCATTCGCAGGCCCGGTAAGCGTAACGCTACCGGGCATAATGCAGAGTGCTACACCCGCCCGTAGCGGTCCTGGAAGCGCACGATATCGTCCTCTTCCAGATACGAGCCGGAGCGCACCTCAATTAAGTCGAGAGGAATTTTCCCCGGGTTCTCCAGACAGTGCGTCGCCCCCAGCGGAATATAGATGGACTCGTTTTCGCCCAGCAGTTTGACTTCACCGTCGATAGTGACTTTAGCGGTACCCGCAACCACCACCCAGTGCTCGGCGCGGTGATGGTGCATCTGCACCGACAGCCCCTCGCCCGGCTTCACGGTGATGCGTTTCACCTGATAGCGGTCGCCTGCGTCGATGGAGTCATATTTACCCCACGGACGGTAGACTTCGCGGTGAATGTGGTGCTCATGGCGTCCATCCGCCTTGATCTTCTCCACCACTTTTTTAACGTCCTGCACGGCGTTACGGTCAGCAATAAGCACCGCGTCTTTGGTCTGGACCACCACCAGATCCTTCACCCCAACCGTGGTGACCAGGCCGGACTCGGCGTAGACGTAGCTGTTTTCCGTTTTGTGGCTAATGACATCGCCGTGGTGGACGTTACCCTCCGGGGTATGGGCGCTGATCTCCCACAGGGAGGACCAGGAGCCCACGTCGCTCCAGCCCGCATCCATCGGCACCACAACGGCGTCTGCCGTGCGTTCCATCACCGCGTAGTCAATCGACTCTTCCGGGCAGGCGAGGAACGCCTCTTCATCCACGCGGATGAAGTCGAGATCCGGGTCCACCACCGCCATCGCTTTTTCGCAGGCGTGCAGAATATCCGGGCGATATTTGCTCAGCTCTTCCAGATAGCGTCCGGCGCGGAACAGGAACATCCCGCTGTTCCAGTAATACTCACCGCTGGCGACATACGCCTGCGCGGTTTCCAGATTCGGTTTTTCAACGAACTGCGCCACGTCAAACGCCACGCTGTCGCCTTCACCCGGCGTCACGTTGCCGCGACGGATGTATCCGTAGCCGGTTTCCGGCAGATCCGGCACGATGCCGAAGGTTACCAGCTTGCCGTTTTCAGCGTAAGGAATGGCCGCACGCACCGCGTCGCGGAAGGCCTCTTCCTGCTGGATGACATGGTCTGCCGCCAGCACCAGCATCAGGGGGTCACAGTTCGGGCTGCTGCGTTTTGCCGCCAGCGCCGCCAGGGCGATCGCTGGCGCAGTGTTGCGTCCGGCAGGCTCCAGAATGATGTTTTCTGTAAGTTTGTTCAGCTGACGCAGCTGCTCGGCAACAATAAAGCGGTGCTGTTCGTTACAGATCACCACCGGGCTTTCACACTCCACGCCGTGGAGACGGTTCACCGTCGTCTGCAGCATGGTGAGATCCCCTTTCAGGCAGAGGAACTGTTTTGGATAGAGCACGCGGGACAGCGGCCACAACCGGCTACCAGAGCCACCAGCCATCACAACCGGATACAAAGTGGTTTGACTCATGATTTATCCCCGTATATCTGCAATAAATTGGCTCAGCACGTTCTCTTTCTCGAGCGTGCGTTCGGCATATTCACGTGCCACCGTGTTCACTTTTGGCATGGCAAGTGCCAGCTCTATTCCGGTGACCAGCGCCGGAACCGATTCCGGCTCTACGCACACGGCAATCCCCGGATAGCTGTCACACAGCTGGCCTAATTCAGTTTCGGCTTCGGCCGTAATCACCGCGTTACCGCCCACTGCCAGAATGTTGGTCAGCTTGGACGGCAGCACCGCATCAGCCGCGCCGCGTTTTTGCACTACCAGATGACAGTCGCCCATCTTCAGCAGCGCAGGCAATGCCTCGTAAGACTGCAGAGGGAAGAATTTCACGTTGGTCAGGCCGCGTTCGCTGACCATTTTTTCCAGCCGCGCTTTTCCACCGCCCTGCCCGACAATCACAAACGTCCATGGATGTTCGTTCAGCAGTTGAGCCGCCTCGATCACGCTCTCCAGCCCCTGCTTTTCGCCGATGTTGCCTGAGTAAAGAATGATTTTTTGATCTTCAGGCAAACCGAGCTGCGCGCGCAGCGCCTGAGCGTCTTGCTCAGTCACGTCGCGAAAACGCGCCACTTCAGACCAGTTCGGGAAGAAGATCACCTTCTCCGCCGGGACGCCTTTCTCCTGCGCCTTGTTCATCATCGAGCGCGAGATAGTTGAGACGTAATCCACGTTGTGTAAGCCACTGCGCTCAAAGGCGCTGGCGAGCTTCGCCACCTTTCCACCTTTGCTTTTGCCTGCCATCCCCAGGCCCAGCATGGCGTCCACTTCATAATCCTGAATGTGCAGCAGGGTGCGCGCGCCGGAGAGTTTGCCCAGCAGGCGCATGCCCGGCGTGCAAAACAGCGTCGGCACCACGCCGATAATGCGATCCGGCTTCCAGCGACGCTGCGCCATCAGCGGGAAGAAGCTGCTCAGAGCAAAGCTGCCGAGATGAATCAACCGCTTCAGCGTCGAGGGCTGCTTAGGCACATACAGGGGGCAGCGCCAGACGGTCGCTGCGCCCTCTTCGCGACGGTAGCGCCAGCTTGAGTAGCGCTCCCCCACTTTCCATTCCGGGTAGTACGGCGGCGCGGTAATGACCCGCACGTCATGTCCCTGGCTCGCCATCCACTCGACCATCTCGCCGGTGTATTTCCCGATGCCGGTTAATTCCGGCGAGTAGTTGATTCCGTATACGAGGATCTTCATAAGCCAGGCACCCCGGACTGACGTTCAGCGAGGAAATAGGCACGACTGTTGTCATGCACATTGTCGCTCGCCAGCAGCGCCTCTGGCGTCTGCCAGCGGTAGTCGTCGTGCTGAGAATCAGGCAGACGCAGGTCTGCCTCACTCACCTTCAGGCGGAACCCCAGCACGATGTAGTGCGTGGTGAACCCGGTGCCTGAAAAGTTATCGTCATAGAAGTGCTGCCAGACCCCGTAAAACTGGCCCGCTGCCATCGGCAGCTGCAGACCCAGTTCCGCCAGAGTGAGACGCTCAAACGCATCGGCAAGCGTCTCATCCTTTTGCACGCGCCCACCGGGCACGAACCAGAAGCCCTGCGCAGGACGGTTGGTTCGTTTCCCCAGCAAGAACTCGCCGCGTTCGTTCTCCACAATCAGATCAATTGAGATGAGCGGAGTGGAACGCACTACCGTGGCAAAATCTTCCTGACTTAAAAACATCGTTACCCCCGGAAGCGGTGCTGGTTTTCCAGGAACCACTGGTAGGTACTGGCCAGACCCTGCTCCAGTGACACCTCGTGATACCAGCCCAGCTGATGCAGACGGGTCACGTCCAGCAGCTTGCGCGGCGTGCCGTCCGGTTTCGTGGCGTCAAACACCACGCGGCCTTTATAGCCCACCACCTGCGCGATGGTCTGCGCCAGCTCGCGAATGGTGCAGTCAACGCCGGTACCGACGTTGATGTGCGACAGCATCGGCTCGGTGTTCTCCTGCCACACCTCGCGATCCAGCTCCATCACGTGAATGCTGGCCGCAGCCATGTCGTCCACGTGCAGGAATTCGCGCATTGGCGTTCCGCTGCCCCACACCACCACGTCCGGGGCGTTTTCGGCAGTCGCCTCGTGGAAGCGGCGCAGCAGCGCCGGGATCACGTGGGAATTGCTCGGGTGGAAGTTATCGTGCGGTCCATACAGGTTGGTCGGCATCACCGAACGATAGTCGCGGTTGTACTGACGGTTGTAGGACTCGCACAGCTTGATCCCGGCAATCTTGGCAATCGCATACGGCTCGTTGGTTGCTTCAAGCGTGCCCTGCAACAGTTCGCTCTCGGCAATCGGCTGCTTCGCCATCTTCGGGTAGATACAGGATGAACCGAGGAACAGCAGCTTGTTCACGTTGTGCAGATGCGCCGCGTGAATGATGTTGCTCTCAATCATCATGTTCTCGTAGATGAAATCCGCCGGATAGGTGTTGTTAGCGACAATACCGCCCACCTTCGCCGCCGCCAGATACACCTGGTCAATGCGTTCGTTGGCAAAGAAGTCCTGTACCGCACGGCTGTCGAGCAGGTTCAGCTCGTCACGGGTGCGGACAATCACCTCTACGTCACCGCGCTGTTCCAGCTGGCGGACAATCGCGGAACCCACCATTCCGCGATGACCGGCGACAAAAATACGTTGTTTTGTCATTCTCAGGACTCCAGCGCGATGGCAACCTCGTAGCCATGAGACTTGAGCAGGGAGTGTTTTTTCGCTGCTTCAAGATCTTTGGCTACCATCTCGGAAACCATCTCCTGCAGAGTGGTTTCTGGTTTCCAGCCCAGCTTCTCGTGCGCTTTGGTTGGGTCGCCCAGCAGGGTTTCTACTTCAGCAGGACGGAAGTAGCGCGGGTCAACCTGCACAATCACGTCGCCAGGCTTCACGCCCGGTGCGTCATGGCCGGTCACGGAAACCACGATGCCCTTCTCTTCCACGCCGGAGCCTTCGAAGCGCAGCTTGATGCCCAGCTGTGCGGC
This sequence comes from Enterobacter sp. N18-03635, assembly GCF_004006055.1. Taxonomy (NCBI): domain Bacteria; kingdom Pseudomonadati; phylum Pseudomonadota; class Gammaproteobacteria; order Enterobacterales; family Enterobacteriaceae; genus Enterobacter; species Enterobacter sp. N18-03635. The sequence continues at coordinate 2,983,117 of NZ_CP034769.1, forward strand.
AGCCATTTCAACGAACTGACGAACGGAGTACTGCACGCCGGTCGCGATCACGAAGTCTTCTGGCTGTTCCTGCTGCAGCATCATCCACTGCATTTTCACGTAGTCTTTGGCATGGCCCCAGTCACGCAGGGAATCCATGTTGCCAAGGTGCAGGCAAGACTCCAGACCCTGCGCGATGTTTGCGATAGCGCGGGTGATTTTGCGGGTCACGAAGGTTTCGCCGCGACGTGGGGATTCGTGGTTGAACAGAATGCCGTTACAGGCGTACATGCCGTAGGATTCACGGTAGTTCACGGTGATCCAGTAAGCGTACAGTTTTGCCACCGCGTACGGAGAGCGCGGGTAGAATGGCGTGGTCTCTTTCTGCGGGATTTCCTGCACCAGACCGTACAGCTCAGAGGTGGATGCCTGATAGAAACGGGTTTTCTTCTCGAGGCCGAGGAAGCGAATCGCTTCCAGCAGACGCAGCGTGCCCATGGCGTCAACGTCAGCGGTGTACTCCGGGGATTCGAAGGAGACCGCAACGTGGCTCATCGCGCCCAGGTTGTAGACTTCATCCGGCTGCACTTCCTGCAGGATACGGGTCAGGTTGGAGGTATCGGTCAGGTCGCCGTAGTGCAGGTGGAATTTCGGGTTCGCCGCGTGCGGATCCTGATAGATGTGATCCACACGTTCGGTGTTGAAAGAAGACGCACGACGCTTAATACCGTGTACTTCATAACCTTTTTCCAGCAGTAATTCTGCCAGGTAAGAACCATCCTGCCCGGTAACGCCGGTGATGAGAGCGACTTTAGACATGTTTATATTCCTCTACTTATGAATTTAATCAGTTTCAACGCGTTCGCGTATCACCACTGCGGGGTTGCCACGGCAAACTTTATTTGCCGGTAGCGATTTAAAAACGCTGCTGCGGGCACCGACTACCGTGCCATCGCCAACAGAAACACCCGGTGCAACAAAAACATCCGTTGCCAGCCAGCATTTTTCGCCAATCACAATAGGCGAGGCGGTAATATCAAAATGCTGACTCATAAAGTCATGGCTTCCGGTACACAAATAACATTTCTGTGAAATCACTGAATTTGCGCCAATCGTAATCTCGCCAAGGGTATATAACACCGCGTCATCCCCTACCCAGGCATAATCCCCGAGCGTTAATTTCCACGGATAGGTTATTTTCACCGAAGGCCGAATGACTACGTTTTTTCCTATTTTTGCGCCAAACAGGCGCAATAAAAATGCTCGCCAGCGGTACAGTATTTGCGGTGACCAGGCAAATAAGGTGGCCTGAACGGCCCACCATAGCTGTACTTTAATACCGCCCGCCCCCCGAAAACCTTTCGGTACGGAGAAACCGTTCAGATCCTGCATTATGTTTCCTTATATTCAGGCTTTGTTATATAAGGCTTTCGTTTTACTCGTGGTGCGCACGCGTAAAAAATAAGATAATTCCGCCCAGAACCCCGGCACGCGTAATATTTTACGCTGTACATTTTTCGCATCCTGGCACAACTCCAGATTATTCGAGGTTGACACGCCGCCCATCGAAAATTCAGATACCAGCCCTTTAATTCGGCGGAACGGGTAACCTGACTTATACAGACTGGCTGCCAGCGCATAATCGGATGACACTTTATACTGCAAATCGTAAGGCTGTTTTTTCAGACCTTTTACCGGAAAGAAAATGGCCTGATGGCTGGCGGGCAAACTATGGTAGATATACCAGCCCGGCTTCGCGCTGCGGCACACTTTATGTCCGTCGCCAAAATCAAGCAGCGCATCGCCAATATACATGGCGTCCTCTTTCTGGCGCGCCAGCTGACGGGCAAACAGCGCCACGTCGTCATGGAAAATATCACCCGAATTCAGGAAGATGGCATAACGGCCTTGCGCCATATTGATGCCTTTGTTCATCGCATCGTAGATGCCTTTATCTTTCTCACTGATGTAGCGTAAGTTGAACTCACCGTTGAGTTTTTCCAGAAACTCCGCCGTGCCATCGTTCGAGCCGCCGTCGACCACAATCCACTCAAAGGTGAGGCTTGGATCGCGCGCCAGGTTGCGCAGCGAGCGCCAGGTTTTTACCACCCCTTCGTAATTACGAAAAGCGACAGTAATGACGCTAAGAAACATAAATCACCTCATTTCGTCATACGTGCGTAATATTAAGCGCTTTGCGCAGAATAAACGGACAGACAATCAAGAAAGCATATTCCGGGCTAAATATTGACCCGGTAAAAAACAGCGACACCGGCGTAAACAGATAAAGCTGAACGCGAAAGTTCTGGTTATCACCAAACGCGTTAATCATCATTTTGAAAACTTTAAACAGATACCACAGCGTCAACAGTACGGCGAACCACGAAAAATAAATAATTAACAGATACAGACCATTGTCTATGGTTTTACCGACATCCGCACCGTTAAAGATTCCGAATGATGCAACATATTCGTAAAGTGAGCCGAATCTTACTACACCATCAATATGGGTTAAGGAATAACCCACCATCACCAGCGGTCCAATGATGCGATAATAGGACGAAGACCCTTCCGTTCCCAAATCACCCAGACGTTCTGAGATGTACGGGAAGGCAAATATCACGCCCACCATAAATACCGTCAGGGAGATAATCGCCAGCGGCAGTTTTTTCTTAATCGCATCTTTGTTCAGGTACTGAAACGCCCATTCCAGCAGGTAAAAGAGGATAAATGTCATTACCCCTGAGAACGATCCAGACAGAACAATTCCTGCAAGAATCATAGCATCGGTCTTAGGCGTTTTGATACCAAACTGTTTGATGCTGAGCCAAATTGAGATTAACGCCAGAGCGAAAAACGCCGGTTCAAAATAGAGGGCCGTGGTACGCTTCCCGCCGAACTTGATGAAGTTCAATACATAGCTGTTGCTGTAAATGAGATATTTCGAAATTATCTCCATCAGGCTGCTGCCGCCGGTAAGAATAATTTGCGCCATCTCCATGGCAGCAAGCATAACAATTAACGCAACGGCAATATAAAAGAACCTGAGGATTTTCCGATAATTGTGTGGAGAAATCGTTTTGAAGCGAATACTCCAGACCATTCCGATAATAATAATGATATAAACAAACAGCATGGTCGAGGTGACGTATTTACTGGCATCCAGCGACTGGCCAAAGATGTAGTTAAACAGCGTCAGGCCCGTGCCCAACCCTAAGGCAATCATCAGCTTCTTAAGGTTGATTTTATCGACATACAGCAAAAGCAGAACGGGCAAGAAGGTGACGATGGTTATCGGAAAGCTTTCGCCGAGCTGGGCAATTTTGACGTTGACCAGCAGGTAGATCAGCGGCAGCAGCAGATAACTACAGATTCTGATAGAACGAGACATATTCCTCCAGCATCTGTTGTCCACTGTAGGCCTTGCGGCTGCGGTTGCGGAACGATTCCAGGTCAGTGCCAAAAACGGCCTGAGCGATCTGCGCCTTCGGCAGCTGAACCAGCGGCAGAACCTCCTGCTCGGCAAAAGTTTTGCCGCCGGATTTTTCCAGCACTTCACGTGCCGCATCGCTGTGGGTGGCAATCACCGGCACGCCGATGGAGAGCGCTTCACAAAGGATCAGCGGATAATTATCCACGCGTGAACTGAATACCAGCGCATCCATTTCATTAAGCGCGCTCATGAGCTTGCGCTTATCGGTTTCAAACCCGTGGTTCACCACGTAAGCCCCTTCAAACGGGGAAAATTTGCCGAAGGTATGAAGCTCAATTTTGTCACCCAGCGCCATCATGTCGCGCACCAGCTGCTGGTTGGTTTTCCCGTCGTAGCGCAGGTCATGCGCAACGATAGCGATTTTCGGTTTGCCCGCGGTTTCTGCCACCGGCGTCAGCTCGGCGAGAATGGCTTCCGTCGCCACGTCGATGCCGTTGTTGATAATCTGACAGCGCCCTGCCCCGTACAGGCTGTTGAAGGCATCGGCCACGTGCTGGCTCGGGGAGATAAACGTACAGCCGAGCGACAGCATGTCGCGGAAAAGCTGGCGCTTTCCGGCGACCAGCTGATGCGCGCGATCCACCTTCACCGGCGGATAGTTGCTCAGCGTCGGGCATTTCTGGCAGTTGTTTTTCCAGCCTTCGCAGCCGTCGGTAAACGCGCAGCGCCCGGTTACGCTCCAGTGATCGTGCAGCGTCCAGACAAAGCGGGTGTCGGGCTTGTGGGCCTGCACCTTCTGACAGAACGCCACCACCTCTTCCAGATTCAGCCAGTAGCTGTGCAGCACGTGAAAATGCAGCACAACCGGGCCGGTGGTACGGGTTACCGTGCGGTATAGCGTGTTCAGGTTGCCAAACAGATCGCGGTTAAACAGACGGAACAGCGCAATGTTAGCAATCGAGGTCAGGCGCGGCGTGTGCTTATGCACCTGCGGGAAATTATCGTGGCTAACGCTTTTCTTGCCGCCTTTGCCATAGCCGTAAATAAAACGAGACTGGAGTCCTTTTTGCAGCGCGCGCTGGTGCAGATCCAGCGCCACGCCTGCCGCCCCGCCTTCTGCGAGGCGTACGTTAAATTGCAGAATGTTCATTTAATCACCTTCACGCGGGCTTTTTCTCCCACCACCAGCGCGTTATCCGGAATGCTGTCCAGCACCACGCTGCCAGCACCAATCGTGACGTTATTACCAATCGTAATGTCACCGATGATCACCACGTTCGCGCCCAGCTCGACGTTATTGCCGATAACCGGGCAGGCCAGGCTGTCCGGCCCGCGGTTGCCAATCGTCACCCCATGGCGGATGGTGAAATCATCCCCGGCGACCACGAACTTGTTGATCACCACCGCATAGCCGTGATGGATGGTAAAGCGGCGGCCAATGGTGGCAGCGGCCTGAATTTCATAGCCAAAAAAGCATTCGGTAATGATGCGGTACAGCACCAGCACGGGTGCCGCCCAGATATTGTTCAGCACATTTTTCTTGCGCCACACCGAGCAAAAGTGCGCGATGCGGTACGCCAGAACCATGCAGCACGGACGCAGGCTCCAGCTGTTAGCGCGGCAATCTTCCAGAAACATTATTTCCCCCGAAGTCCATCAGCCAGACGCTTGCCGTTACGCACGGACAGCAGCGTCAGCAGCGTGCGCCAGTTCATGCGCTTATTGCGGATCTGATAGAGGGTAAAGAGCTGATATTTACGGCTGGCACGGTCAAACTTGTCCTTGTGCTTGCGGTAAAAATGGAAGTAGCCGGAGAACTTCTTCGGCGAGGAGGTGATTTGCATCTCCCCGTGGTTGATGTGCAGGATTTGCGTAGCCTCTTCCACTTTCCACGGCTCGCCGTATTCCACCACCATGCGCAGGAAGATATCGTAATCCTGCGCGGCCTTGAGTTCGGTATCGAACAGGCACTCTTTGAAGCGCCAGGCCCAGGTGAATACCTGGTTACCAATAATGTTGCGCTTGTAGAACAGGCGGCGTGAGTACGGTGATTTCGGGTACAGCGGCAGGCTGGCGGGCTGCGAGTAGACCTCGCCCTGGCAGACATAGTCGTTGGCGTACAGGAAAGCGTGCGTAACCAGCTGTTCTTTATGCGACAGGAAAATAGACAGGCGGTTAGGCGTCCATTCGTCGTCGTCGTCAATTCCGGTGAGATACTGCCCTTTGGCCTGCATAATCGCCTGATTACGCACCGCACAAGCGCCGGAGTTGATGGCGTTGTGGGTATAGACCACCCGCGGGTCGTTGAGGTCAGTCACAAACTTTTGCAGCTGTTCATACGAGGAAGAGCAGTCATCAACGATGATCAGCTCCCAGTTATCGTAATCCTGACGTAACACCGACTTGATTGCGCGGATCGCCAGCTGCTGACGATTCCATGTCGGCATATAGATTGAAACTAAAGGGCGTTGTGTGGTCATGATCTTCCCCTGATCCCTCACCCCGCCCCTCTCCCCTCGGGAGAGGGTTAGGGTGAGGGGGATTGTTATTTGCTGTCAGACTTATATTCGTACTCGTAATACCCGTAATCCTGGTACCCGGTCGCGCGGCGGAAGATGGAGTTCAGGATCACCCCTTTCACCTCAATCCCGTTCTGCTCGAAGCGGCTCAGGCTGGTTTCCACCTCTTTGAGGGTATTCACCGCGTAACGCGCCACCATTAGCGTCGTACCCGCATGGCGACCCACAACGGCAGCGTCGGTCACGGCCAGAATCGGCGGCGTATCGATCAGCACCAGGTCGTAGTTTTTGCTCGCCCACTCCACCAGTTCGGTGAAGCGTTCGCTCATCAGCAGTTCGGACGGGTTAGGCGGCACCTGACCGCGTGGGATCAGATCGAATTTCGGCACCGTTGTAGGTTTCGCGCTCTGGCTGATGTCACCTTTACCGAGCAGGATTTCCGACAGACCGTTAACGTTGTTGGTGCCCAGCAGTTCGTGGGTGTAGCCCTTACGCATATCGCAGTCGATCAGCAGCACGCGCTTGTTGGTCTGGCTGACAACGGCCGCCAGGTTGGCGCAGACGAAGGTTTTACCGATTGACGGGCTAACGCCGGTTAACATCAGGACGTTGTTTTTGGCCTGCATCATCGCGAAGTGCAGGCTGGTGCGCAGGCTGCGGATCGCTTCGATAGCAAGGTCGGTTGGGTTACCCACCGCCAGAAGCTGGCTCTGTTTGTAACGCTTAACGCCCTTGATGGTTTTCACGCTGTCACGGGATTTTTGCCACTCAGACAGCGGAATGCTGGCATAGACGTTGATACCGCTCTCTTCCAGCACCTGCGGGCTTTCGATTCCGCGGTTGAACAGCGAACGCAGCAGTACACCGACGATGGAGAGCATCAGGCCGAGAATAATACTGCCGAGAATAATCAGCGCTTTCTTCGGCTTCAGCACCCCTGGCTGGGTAATCGCCGGATCGACGATACGCACGTCACCGACGGTACTGGCTTCGGTGATTTTCAGCTCCTGCTGCTTGTTCAGCAGCTGCATGTAAACCTGCTGTCCGGACTCCACGTCGCGGGTCAGACGCACGATCTCCTGCTGCGTTTTCGGCATCGCGGTCACGCGGTCATTGAGCTTCGCCTTCTCCTCTTCCAGCGTACGGCGTTTCTCCAGCAGCGTGCGGTAGGCCGGGTGGCGTTTGGTATAAAGCTTGGAAATTTCCGCCTCTTTGAAGGTCAGCTCGTTGAGCTGCGCATCAATGTTGACCATCGAATCAAGGACTGATTTTGCCTCCAGCGGCAGGTCAACGGAGTCTTTATCCTGACGATAAGCGTTCAGCTTGTTCTCGGCTTCATCCAGATGGGCGCGCACTTCCGGAAGCTGTTTTGACAGGAACGCCAGGCTTTTCGCCGCTTCCGCCGACTTACGCTCGACGTTCTGCTCAAGGTAGTTGCGGGTAATGCTGTTCAGGATGTCGCGGATTTGATCCTTATCTTCACCGGTAAAGGTCATGCTCAGCACGCCGGTGTCCTTACCGTTTTCGGTGACGGTCAGGTTGTTTTGCAGATTGTTGATCATCCCCAGCGTGGAGAATTTGGTGACGGTGAATTCACCGCCCTCCTGGGCGTTAATCGCGCTGACCATCATGCTGACGCCGTCTTTGGTCAGCATCTGCCCCACTTCACCGCGGGCGCTAAAACCTGCGTCGCTGGTTAGCTGATACTGTTTCGGGCCAAGCACCGTCAGGGTAAACGTCTGATCGGCAGCCCCTTTCGGCAGCACGAAGTCAGTGACTTTCACCGTGTCATTGCTTCGCCCCATCAGACGGTCCCAGCCGGCACCAAAGACTGGGAAGGTATTTTTGGTAACGGAGATATCGAGCCCGAGATCGTGAACCGTTTTACCCAGCACCAGACGTGACTGGATGAGCTGAATTTCAGCGTCGGATGCCGGCGGCTTGTTCGCCAGCGCGGAGCCGATATCCTGCACCAGCGAGTTACCGGTATTCTGCTCGATCTGCACCAGCGCGTCGGCGCTGTAGATAGGGGTGGCGAACAGCGTATAAACGACGGCCGCCGCGGCGAATACGGCGGTAATGCCAAGCACCCACCACTTTGCCTCTACAACAGTGCCGACCAGGCGCCCAATATCAATTTCATCACTGCCCGAAGTCGGGGCGGCAGAAGGTCTTGTTTTTTCTGTCATTGTTATCCCTGCTGAACTTTCAGTGCCTGCGCCCACTGTTGGGCAGACTGGTCAAGTAAGGTGTAAACCGCCTCAAAGGCCTCATGGCTTTTGCGATACGGATCGGGGATTTCACGTTCATTGTCCCAGTGACCAAACAGCATCACCTTGCCGCGCATCTCCGGAGCGATATCGCACAGCGCATGAATATGGCGTTTTTCCATCGTCAGGATCAGGTCATACTCCCGGCACATGCGGCCAGTGACCTGGCGGGCCACGTGACCGTCAAGAGAGAGGTGATGATCCCGCGCTACGCTCGTTGCGCGCTCATCGGCACCTTTACCGACCAGTGCACCCAGCCCTGCCGAATCAACGGTCAGTTCGGGCTGGTAGTGTTTCAACAACCGCTCAGCCGTAGGGGAACGGCAAATGTTCCCCACGCATACCACCAGAATTTTGTTAAACATCGCGGATTACCAGGTATGAATGTCGCGCGCCGTATCCGTCATGTAGCGAACGCCACTGATGGTTGGCAGCAACTGGTTGATCAGACGGTTCCAGCGGGCAACCGGCGCGGTGGTGACGTACACCACATCGTATGGCTGGAGACGGAACTCCGTCGCCATCACCAGAGAGGTCGCATCGGACATATCCAGCTGGTAGATGTTGGCAATCTTGCCTTTCGCGCTGCCCTCACCTTTCAGCGGACGGATCACGAAGATACCGGTCGCGTTAGAGGTCGTCAGATCGATACCCTCAGCATTGCCCAGCGCTTCGGTCAGCGTCATACCGCTGAAGTCCATCTTGAGGGTGCTCTGTTTCTTCACTTCACCCATCACGAAGACTTTCAGATCGTCATTGCGCGGCACGTAGAGAATGTCGCCCGGATAAAGCAGGCGGTTCTGGGTCAGATCGCCGTTTTGCATCAGCGCCTGCAGCGAAATGCGCTGCTCCTTCCCGTTGTGGGTGAGCACGACGTTGCGCCAGTCGGCGCCGTCGGTTAACCCGCCCGCGGCGTTGATGGCATCCAGTACGGTCAGAGGAACGTTGGTGATGGCCTGCTGGCCGGATTTGTTCACCTGGCCGGAGATATAGGCTTTTTGCGAGCGGAATGCGGCGATATTAACGTCCACCTGCGGATCGGCGATGTACTGCGCTAAGCGGCCGGTAATATCACTACGGATCTCGGCAAGCGTTTTCCCCGCAACATGGACTTTACCAATGTAGGGATAGAACATGGTGCCATCTGACTGCACCCAGTTACCGGTGTCGCTTGAGCTGCGGTACTGGCCCGCAGGCGTGGTCAGTTCGGGGTGGTCCCAGACGGTCACGTTGATCACGTCACCCGGCCCCACGCGATACTGGTAGGACGCAATTTCCTGGTCCAGCGACATATTCGGCTGGGCAACATTCGGACGTGGACGTAATTGTTCGACCAGACGAGGCGTAAGTGGATAAACATTCACCATTTTGTCGAGATCAAAATCGGCATCCTGTTGCTTGATCACATCCTTACCCATTGTTGACATATTGCTGCCGGGAAAGACCGTGCAACCACTCATCAAGGTCACAGACACCAATAATGGCATCAATTTCATTTTGGATTTCATCATTGATTATTTATCACTTTGGCAGAGTAATTATCCTGTGCAATTTAAATAAGCTCGAGTCGTATTGGGTTTCAGCATGCAGTTAATCAAATAGAAATATAACTGGCATCAGTCCTAAAAAAAGCTTATTCATCCATTGGCTCTTGACAGAATAATCGAGGCTGATTCACACGCTTTCAGGCACGCTACCGCCCTTGGCTTTCAGTTACCAATCCACTGACTAAACAATGTGTTATGGATAGACACCCTCTTGAGCAAGGTCTTCTGGAAATATATCAGTCGCTTGAGAAACCCGACGAATAATGAATAACCATCCCTGAAGACCGAACATTAATAGCAACACCGAGATTTAACATTTGATGCTGGGAGAATTGTTGCAGCTAACCTAATAGCAGGCAAGGAGACAACTGTCCTAATATCGGTTTTTAAGATTAATATTAAGAGCAAATTTTTGACCTTTTAGGATTTTCTTTATATTGACAAAATGAAAGCAAAAATCATCACCTGCGATATATCCTAAAATGCTTTCCCTGTAATTAAATATACGTATTTCGCTTATTTACAGATTATTGAGAATGCTCTCTTTTTTACCCGTCGTATTAAGAGAAATCTCAGCCCGGCATTGCAATTTCCCCCAGCTTTATCCATGATCGAAGTGTGACATTTGTCATATTACAGAAGGTATTGCTATTACTATGGAATGGATTGCCGATCCCTCAATCTGGGCCGGGCTGGTTACGCTGGTCGTCATCGAGCTGGTGCTCGGGATTGATAATCTGGTCTTTATCGCCATCCTCGCTGAAAAACTGCCTCCTTCCCAGCGCGACCGCGCGCGCGTAACGGGTCTGCTGCTGGCAATGGTGATGCGGCTACTGCTGCTGGCCTCTATCTCCTGGTTGGTGACACTCACTCAGCCTCTGTTCTCCATTCACGGTCTGAGCTTTAGCGCCCGCGACTTGATCATGCTCTTCGGCGGGTTGTTCCTGCTGTTTAAAGCCACGGTGGAGCTCAACGAGCGGCTGGAGGGCAAAGACAGCGAGAACCCGACCCAGCGCCGTGGGGCGAAATTCTGGCCGGTGGTGGCTCAAATCGTGGTGCTGGATGCGGTCTTCTCCCTTGACTCGGTGATCACCGCCGTCGGGATGGTGGACCACCTTGCGGTGATGATGGCCGCGGTCATTATTGCCATCACGCTGATGGTAATGGCCAGCAAGGCGCTGACCCGCTTCGTGAACAGTCACCCGACCATCGTGATCCTCTGTCTGAGCTTCCTGCTGATGATTGGCTTTAGCCTGGTGGCCGACGGCTTTGGCTTCCATATTCCGAAAGGCTACCTGTATGCCGCCATCGGATTCTCCGTCATGATTGAAGCGCTTAACCAGCTGGCGATATTTAACCGCCGCCGCTTCCTTTCCGCGAATCAGACCCTGCGTCAGCGCACGGCCGACACGGTTATGCGCCTGTTAAGCGGTAAGAAAGAGGATGCCGAGCTGGACGCCGAATCCTCCGCCATGCTGGCCGATCACAGCGACGGGCAGATCTTTAACCCGCAGGAACGGCTGATGATTGAGCGGGTGCTCAATCTCAATCAGCGGACGGTTAGCAGCATCATGACATCGCGACATGACATTGAACATATCGACCTGACGGCCCCGGAAGCGCACGTTCGCGCCCTGCTGGATAAAAACCAGCACACCCGCGTGGTGGTGACCGGCGGTGAAGAGGAAGATGAGCTGCTGGGCGTGGTGCACGTTATTGACCTGCTCCAGCAGCAGCTTCACGGCGAGCCGCTCAATCTCCGCGTCCTGGTTCGCCAGCCGCTGGTATTCCCGGAAGGGCTACCGCTGCTTTCCGCCCTGGAGCAATTCCGTAACGCGCGCACGCACTTTGCCTTTGTAGTAGATGAGTTTGGTTCAGTGGAAGGGCTGGTCACGCTCAGCGACGTGATGGAAACGATCGCCGGTAATCTGCCTAACGAGGTGGATGAGATTGACGCGCGCCACGACATTCAGAAAAACGCAGACGGCTCCTGGACGGCTAACGGCCACATGCCGCTGGAAGACCTGGTGCAATACGTGCCGCTGCCGCTGGATGAAAAACGAGAATATCACACCATTGCCGGCCTGCTGATGGAGTACTTACAGCGTATCCCGCAGCCGGGAGAAGAGGTTCAGGTAGGAGACTATCTGCTCAAAACACTGCAGATTGAAAACCATCGCGTGCAGAAGGTTCAACTCATTCCGCTGCGGGATGAAGAAGAACTGGATTTTGAGGTATAAAAAAGCCGGGTGGCGCTTCGCTTACCCGGCCTACGATATTCGGTTTTTGTAGGCCGGGTAAGACGAAGCCGCCACCCGGCGCTACGGACATCACAGCTTATCCAGCAGCTTCTTCACATCCTTGCCGTCCTGTGAATCTTTATTACGATCCGCCCAGCCGCTAAGCCGACGTTTCGCTTCATCCTGCAGATGCTTGCGCAGGATCTGATCCACCTGCAGGCTGTAATTCAGTGCCTGCCATTTGCCGTATACGGTCAGCGGGACCGGCGTCTCTTTCAGGAAGTCGATGAGCTTGCTTTCACCCTGCCAGCCGGAAAGTACCCGAACGTTAAAGCGCGTATCCGCCGTCTCTTTCACCAGATCCAGCTTGCCTTCACCGGTCACTGATAAGAGTGAAGAGGCGCCCTGCATTCCGTCGAGAGTAAGCTGGCCGTTGTCCAGCGTCAGGTCCGCGGTGAAGCTCTCGAGGCGCGTGGCGCTGTCGTAGTTATCCTGGGCTTTTACATCGCTGCTGCGCTCAACCGCCTGCTGCACCAGCTGCTGGAAGTTAAGCCCTTCCATACGGGAATTTTTCAGATCGAGATGCGCCTGCCCCTGCCACTCGCGGCGGAAAGCATCGGCATCAATCTGCGAACCTGAGAAGTCACCCGCGAGCGTCAACTGCCCCGTCAGGGATATCGGGTAGTTAAACGCCTTCAGGATGGTGCCTATCTCAACATTGTCGAGACGCGGCTGGAATTCGGCGCTGGCAACGTCTTTACGGACATCCAGCGTACCGGGCAGCGAGAGGTTTCCTGCGCCCATCTTACCGCTCATTTCGGAGATCACCAGCAAACCGTTATGGTTAAACATCTGGCTGCTCACGTCGGTAAAGTCCATGCCTCGCCAGCGCAGGCTATTGGCTTTCAGCAGAATATCCGCCGTGAATCCACGCAGGGCGTTATAGTCGGGCTGATCGAGATTAGACGAGATAACCGGACGTGATACCGGAGCCTGGCTTTGCCCCGTCTGCGTGGCATCGCTGTCCGTGGCGCTGGCTGGCAGAGGCGGCAACAGGTTTTCAAGGTTGAACCTGTCAAACTGCAGATTCAGCACCCACTTCGGCTTTTCTTCGAGCGTGACGCTCGCCTGCCCCTTCAGGCTACTGTCATTAGCCTGCAGATTGAGATTATCCAGCTCCAGCTGTTTTTGTTCTTCGCGCCATACGGCCTGCAGCGTTCCCTGCCCGGCGATGCCCTGGGCGGGAAGATCGGCCCCCGTCAGCTGCCAGTTAAGCTGCTGGATATCAGCCGTGAGCTGATGCGGGTAGTCTGACGCATTCACATTCGCATTCAGCGACAGGGTCAAATCACGCTGATCGCGATTCACGCGCCCGCTAAACTCTACCGTCGCAAAGTGGTGAGCATCCTGTTCCATCTGTAGGTTAATGTCGCGAACGGTCACCTGCTCCTGGTGTTCATGCTGGAAAACCAACACGCTATCGGCAACTTTCAGCTTGCCGATATCAAAGGACCAGCCAGTATCGGACGGCTCATCAGGCAGGGTATTCTCGCGCGGCGCGACCGGCGCATTTGCATCACGCACGGCTTCGGTTTGTGGGGTGAGCTGAATCACCGCGCCTTTCAGCATCACCTGCTTAACCTGCAGCTGATGGGAAATGAGCGGGATCAGCGCCACATCAAGGCGCATGTTGTCTGCGGACACCAGCGGCTGGGACGCTCCCGGCGCGGTGAGCGACATGCGGCCAGAGAGAATGCTGAGCTGCGGCCAGACGTGCCAGCGCAGCGGCCCGTCAAGATTCAGTTGATAACCACTGCGTGCCTCGACCTGCCGCACCATGTAAGTGCGGAAATCGTTGGGGTTAACCAGCAGAACCAACGCCGAAAGGCCAGCCACCAGCACCACCAGCAAAATCATCAGCGTTGTCAGAACTCTTCTCATGGCATCCTCAATGGGCTAACGATCAGTCTTTATCAATGCGGCTGGCAACCGCGCCCTGCTGGTCGCGATATTTTGCGTCCTGCCGACGGTTATAAGGACGATCTGCCGGGCCTGACAGCGGTTCAAAACTTAACGCGCCGATCATCATTCCCGGCCGCAGCGCCAGCGGCAATTTACCGGCATTGAAGAATTCCAGAACGATACGCCCCGACCAGCCGGGATCTATACGGTGCGCGGTCACGTGAACCATCAGCCCCAGTCTCGCCAGCGAAGAACGGCCATCAAGCCAGCCGACCAGGTCCGCAGGCAGGGTTACAGATTCAAACGTCACCGCCAGGGCCAGTTCACCCGGATGCAGATAAAAAGCTTCGCCCTCGTCGATAACGATTTCGTCACTCATCACACGATCGAGCGCAGCGCTGACTTCGTCCTTCGGCCCGCTGAGGTCAATGAACGGTGCGGTATGGCCGCTAAAGGTGCGGAATTTATTCCCCAACCGTACATCAACGGTCACACCATTGATACGCTCAATGGGTGGACGTGGGGTAATAGACAAACGGCCTTCATCCAGCCAGGCTTCTATATCGCGATCACAAAGACGCATGGCACTTTCTCCTTTCATGCATCGTACCCTGAGGCGGTAAGCGCTCAGGGTAAAACCAGGTTATCTCTGAACGGTACACAATTCACGCGGCTTATTCAAAAAACTGGCTGATTTTCGCTTTTAAGATATCTATAGCAATGCGGTTTTTACCCCCGCGCGGCACAATGATATCGGCGTATTGTTTGGATGGCTCAATAAACTGCAGGAACATCGGGCGAACCGTTTTCTGGTATTGCGCCATGACGGAGTCCATCGAACGGCCGCGCTCATTCACGTCACGCTTGATGCGGCGCATCAGGCAGATATCCAGCGGAGTATCAACGAAAATCGAGAAGTTCATGGATTCACGCAGGCGGGCGTCGGTCAGAAGCAGGATGCCTTCGAGGATAATGACCTTTTTCGGCTCGATGCGGATGGTTTCCTGGGTGCGGGTGTGTTCTACGTAACTGTAAACGGGCAGTTCAATCGCCTGGCCGCTTTTGAGCGCTTCTAAATGCTGGAACAGCAGGCTGTGATCCATTGCATTTGGGTGGTCATAGTTCGTTTTAACGCGCTCTTCCATCGACAGATGGGATTGATCTTTGTAATAGCTGTCTTCGGGAATGACGCCGATATGCTCATCACCTACTTGTTCACGCAGTTCGCGATAAAGCGTACTGGCAATTAGACTTTTACCTGAAGCCGATGCGCCGGCGATGCCTATAATGACGCACTGATGAGACTTATCAGTCATAAATTTAGCGACCTGATTAACCTGGATGTTAAGGAAGGACGACGCCGGAGCGTCAAACGCGGCAATTATAGGGATTTCGCGGGCGTGATACCAGTCGAATGCACAGGTTCTGCGAGACTGGCTTAAAAGTGACGTCTTATTCCCTGAGTGAAATTTAAATGAGCGTTTTTTCAGCGTTTAACCGTTTTTTTTCACGGAGCTTCTATTTAATAAGTCTGTGGTGTCAAATTCTGAGCGGTCACCATATGAATTGTAAATTGTTTGTACTAGCATAAACCAAATTATCAAATTCACGCGTTCGGACATCTTCCCTGACGGCATGGCGTCTCTGGATAAAGCGGTAATGAATAAACAATACCAGCGGGTTTTGGTTACCACCCCACATCCTTTAATACGACTTGTCTGTCTGGGCCTGGTCACCTTTATCTTTACCTTATTTTCGCTGGAGCTCACCCGGTTCGGCACCCTGCTGGCCCCGCTCTGGTTCCCCACCGCCATTATGATGGTGGCGTTTTACCGCCATGCAGGAAAAATGTGGCCGGGAATCGCCCTGGCCTGTTCGTTCGGCAATATTCTGGCCACATGGATGCTGTTTTCGTGGGGATCGATAAACCTCACCTACACCTCAATTAACGTGGTTGAAGCCTTTACCGGTGCGTTATTGCTGCGCAAATTGCTGCCGTGGTACAACCCGCTGCAGAATCTGAATGACTGGATCCGGGTGGCCATCGGCAGCGCAGTGATACCGCCCCTGGTGGGCGGCGTCCTGGTGTCTCTGCTGGCGCCCGGCCCTGAACCAGCGCGTAATTTCTTCGTCTGGGTGTTGTCTGAAGCCATTGGCGCGCTGGCGGTGGTACCACTGGGACTGTTGTTTAAACCGCATTATCTGCTGCGCCACCGTGACCCGCGATTGCTGCTGGAAACCCTGACCACCCTGGCCGTGACGCTGGCCCTCAGCTGGGCAGCCATTACCTGGCTGCCGTGGCCTTTCACCTGCGTTATCGTTTTGCTTATGTGGAGCGCGGTGCGCCTGCCGCGGATGGAAGCATTCATGGTGTTTCTTGTCACCGTGATGGTTGTATCGCTGATGATTGCCCGGAACCCGGTGGCGCTGACAACCCAACACGTCGGGCCGATGTTGAACGCCCCCTGGCTGCCGTTTCTGATGCTGCTCCTGCCTGCCAACGTGATGACCATGGTGATGTACGCCTTCCGCGCCGAGCGCAAGCACATTACCGAAAGCGAGGAGCGTTTCCGCAATGCGATGGAGTATTCCGCCATCGGTATGGCGCTGGTCAGCATCGAAGGTAAATGGCTTCAGGCTAACAAGGCGCTGTGCAATTTCCTCGGTTACAGCCAGACGGAGCTCCAGTCGCTGACCTTCCAGCAGCTCACCTGGCCGGAAGATCTGAATACCGACCTGGAGCAGCTCGAACAGCTGGTCAACGGCGACATCAACACTTACACCCTCGAGAAGCGCTACTACACCCGCGACGGGGAAGTGGTCTGGGCGCTGCTTGCCGTCTCCGTCGTGCGCCATGCCGACGGCTCGCCGCTCTACTTTATCGCCCAGATTGAAGACATTAACGACCTGAAGCAGACCGAGTGGGTCAATAAGCGCCTGATGGAGCGCATTACGCTTGCTAACGAAGCGGGCGGCATCGGCATCTGGGAGTGGGATCTCGAGCCAGACATCATCAGCTGGGACAAGCGGATGTTTGAGCTGTATGAAATCCCGCCGCATATCAAGCCTACCTGGCAGCTCTGGCACGATACGATGCTGCCGGAAGACCGTGCCCACGCTGAGAAGGTGCTGCGGGACTCGCTGATATCCCGTCTGCCGTTTAAGCTGGAATTCCGCATCCGCGTGAAGGAAGGCGTGCGCCATATTCGCTCCCTGGCGAACCGGGTGCTCAATAAGCAGGGCGAAGTCGAACGGCTGCTCGGCATCAACATGGACATGACCGAGGTTAAGCAGCTTAACGAGGCGCTTTTCCAGGAAAAAGAGCGGCTGCACATCACGCTCGACTCTATCGGTGAAGCGGTGCTGTGCACCGATATCAACATGAACGTCACCTTTATGAACCCGGTCGCGGAGAAAATGAGCGGCTGGCTGCAGACTGAGGCTATCGGCCAGCCGATCCTGAAGGTGTTGCACATCACCTTCGGTGAAAAAGGGCCGCTGATGGAGAATATTCACAGCGGCGATATGTCCCGTTCCGATATCGATCAGGATGTGGTGCTGAACTGCCGTACCGGCGGCAATTTTGATATCCACTACAGCATTACGCCGCTCAGCACGCTGGATGGACAGAATATTGGCTCGGTTATCGTGATTCAGGACGTGACAGAGTCGCGCAAAATGCTGCGCCAGCTGAGCTACAGCGCCTCCCACGATGCCCTGACCCATCTGGCAAACCGGGTCAGCTTCGAAAATCATCTCAAACGACTCCTGCAGACCGTTCGCGAAACGCGACAGCGCCATGCCCTTGTCTTTATCGATCTCGATCGCTTTAAAGCCGTCAACGATACGGCGGGCCATGCGGCGGGCGATGCCCTGCTGCGGGAACTCTCTTCTCTGATGCTGACCATGCTCCGCTCCAGCGACGTGCTGGCGCGCCTGGGCGGGGATGAGTTTGGGTTACTGTTACCGGACTGCAATATTGAAAGCGCGCGCTATATTGCCGGTCGCCTGATTCATGCCATCAACGACTATCACTTTATGTGGGAAGGCCGCCTGCACCGGATCGGCGCCAGCGCAGGTATCACGCTGATTGATGAAAATAACCATCAGGCGTCGGAGGTAATGTCGCAGGCGGATATTGCCTGTTACGCCTCAAAAAACAACGGGCGCGGTACTGTGACGGTTTACGAACCCCAGCAGGAGCGGGATCACAACACGCGCAGCATGATGTCGCTTGATGAACAGTGGCACATGATTAAAGACAATCACCTGATGATGATCGCCCGCAGCGTCGCCTCCCCGCGCATCCCGGAAAGCAGTAATTTCTGGCTGCTTTCGTTACGCCTGTGGACCAGCCAGGGCGAAGTACAGGAGGAGCATGCCTTCCGCTCGGGCCTGGCGGAGCCTGAGCTTTTGCACGCCCTCGACAGACGTATCTTTAGTGAATTTTTCCGTGCCTTCGCCGCTCAGGTGGCCAGTAAAGGCATGGGCGTGGCACTGCCGCTTTCTGAAGCCGGTTTAGCCAGCGTAACGCTGGTCGATGAACTTCTCGAGCTGCTGGATAAAAGCCCCATGCCGGGCCGTCTCCTGCATCTGGTTATCTCTGCCGACGTGGTGTGCAGCCCGGATAAAAACCTGCAACGGGGTCTGCAAAAGCTTCGCCAGGCGGGCTGCCGTGTGATCTTCAGCCAGATAGGACGCGACATGAACGTCTTCACGCACCTGAGCCCGAACATGGCCGACTATCTGATGCTGGACGCAGAGGTGGTCAGCAACGTCTATGGCAACCTGATGGATGAGATGATGGTGACCATTGTTCAGGGCCACGCCCAGCGTCTGGGGATGAAGACCATAGCAGGGCCGTGTAATCAGCCCATCATGATGGATACGCTCTCGGGGATCGGCATTGATTTTATCTATGGCGACACTATCGCCGAGCCGCAGCCATTAGATCTTCTGCTAAACACCAGCTATTTCGCCATCAACTGACGGTGCCCAGCCGTCGGTATACCAGATGTGCAGCAGCGCGTAGGAGCGCCACGGTTTCCAGCGTTCGGCATAACGACGAATTTGCGCGGGCGTCATTCCGGCGAAGCGTTGCTTAATCAGGTAATCATCCGGCAGAAACACATCTTTCGCCTGCCAGCCGCGCAGGGCCAGATAATTTGCCGTCCAGCGCCCTATCCCCGGCCGCTGCTGTAGCGCCTTCATCCCCTCTTCTATATTCACGGGCGGGAAAAGCGGAAACGTTCCGTCGATAACCGATTGCGCCAGATGAATCAGCGACTCCGCGCGTTTTACGGGCATGCCCAACGCTTTCAGCGCCAGCGGGTCCGCTGCCGCCAACGCCTGCGGCGTGGGGAAGCAGAGATACCCCGGGCAATCCGCCACCGGTTCGCCGCATAACGCCACCACGCGCGACGTCAGCTTCGCCGCCATCGCCACGCTCACGAGCTGCCCGAGGATCGCCCGGACGCCCTGCTCGTACGCATCCATCGATCCCGGCAAACGTAAGCCCGGCCTTGCAGCACCGAGATCGCCCAGCGTATCCGCTATGTGCTGCGGGTTGCAGGCGAGATCGAACAGGCGTTCTATGCGCTCGAGACATGCCTGCGCAACCGGAATCAACCCCGGACTGAGCGTCACGGTCAGCGTATGGGCAGCGATATCCGGCGTCACGCGAAATATTCCCTGATGCCCTTCGCAGGCAAAACTGCGCTCGTAGTAGTCGTTTGTGACGGTTTCAATGCCCGTCACCGCACGCGCGCCAAGAAAGCCAAACATCCACTGCCAGTCGTAAGGGGGAAGCCAGTTCAGGGTGTACATCGTCTCTCCTTTCGGGTTCTTCACAGCATAAACGGAAAGGTCCTGTTTCGCCTTGCTTTCATATTCCTGTTGTCGCCATGCGGACATTTCGTTAAAGTCTCGCCCCTTCTCACCGGCATGGGGATTCATCGTGTTTATTGGATTTGACTACGGTACGGCAAACTGCTCGGTTGCGATTATGCAAAACGGGCAGCCACGGCTCCTGAAAATGGAAAAAGAGAGCACGCTGCTGCCGTCAATGCTCTGCGCGCCGACGCGTGAAGCGGTGAGTGAATGGCTGTTCCGCCACCACCAGGTTCCGGCCACGGCGGCGGAGACCCAGGCGCTGCTGCGCCGGGCGGTCAGCTTTAATCGCGAGGAAGACATCGACGTTTCGCCGTCCAGCGTGCAGTTCGGCCTCTCTTCGCTCGGGCACTACATTGAAGACCCCGAAGAAGTCTATTTCGTTAAGTCGCCAAAATCCTTCCTCGGCGCCAGCGGCCTGAAGCCGCAGCAGGTCGCGCTGTTTGAAGACCTGGTGTGCGCGATGATGCTGCATATTCGCAATCAGGCGCAGACGCAGGTCACCGATGCGATTACCCAGGCGGTGATTGGCCGCCCGATCAACTTCCAGGGGCTGGGCGGCGACGAGGCTAACCAGCAGGCGCAGGGGATCCTTGAACGCGCGGCGCACCGCGCAGGCTTCCGCGATGTGGTATTCCAGTATGAACCGGTTGCCGCGGGGCTGGACTTTGAAGCCACGCTGACGGAAGAGAAGCGCGTATTAGTCGTGGATATCGGCGGGGGCACGACGGACTGCTCGCTGCTGCTGATGGGCCCCGAATGGCATAACCGTCGCGATCGTGAAAACAGCCTGCTCGGGCACAGCGGCTGCCGCGTAGGCGGTAACGATCTCGATATCGCGCTGGCATTCAAAAGCCTGATGCCGCTGCTCGGCATGGGCGGTCAGACGGAAAAAGGCATCGCCCTGCCGATCCTGCCGTGGTGGAATGCGATTGCTATCAACGATGTACCTGCGCAAAGTGATTTTTATAGCACCGCCAACGGCCGCTTCCTTAACGATCTGGTTCGCGATGCCCAGGACGCCGAAAAAGTCGCCCTGCTCTATAAAGTGTGGCGCCAGCGTCTGAGCTACCGCGTGGTACGTACCGCGGAAGAGAGCAAAATCGCCCTTTCCGACCGCGCCGAGCATGCGGTCTCCCTGCCGTTCATCAGCGACGAACTGGCCACCGCCATTTCGCAGGACGGTCTGGAGACGGCGCTTGCCCAGCCGCTGCAGCGCATTCTGGAACAGGTGCAGCTGGCGCTGGAGAACGGCAAAGAGAAGCCGGACGTCATCTACCTGACCGGCGGTAGCGCCCGTTCACCGCTGATTAAGAAAGCGCTGGCCGAACAGCTGCCGGGTATTCCGATTGCAGGTGGCGATGATTTTGGTTCCGTTACAGCAGGGCTGGCGCGCTGGGCGCAGGTGATGTTTAGCTAGCGTTGTTGCGGTGCGGCCTGGTGCCCTCACCCCGGCCCTTTCCCACAGGGAGAGGGATAAAACATCAAAAACGGCAACGGATGTTGCCGTTTTGCGTTTACCTCCATTCAGACCATTCCTGACAGTCTTCCATATTTCCTCCATTTTTCCGCTGTGTTAGCTGACTAAACTAGTATCATTCCCCGAAGTCTTCAGGATGAGAACGTATAACGATGAAAGGCAGTAACAAATCCCGCTGGGCAATCGCCGCTGGCATCATTGTGGTGGCCCTTGCCGCCGCCTGGTACTGGCACAGTCAATCCGCGAACTCCGCAGCTCCCGCCGGTGCCAGCAATCAGGCACAGCGCCCGGCAGGCGGAGGGCGTCACGGCATGCGCGGCGGAGCCCTGGCGCCGGTACAGGCGGCGACGGCGGTGAATAAAGCCGTTCCTCGCTATCTCACAGGTCTCGGGACAATTACCGCCGCCAATACCGCCACGGTGCGCAGCCGCGTCGACGGCCAGCTCGTCGCGATCCACTTCCAGGAAGGGCAGCAGGTCAAAGCCGGTGATTTACTGGCGGAAATCGATCCGAGCCAGTTTAAGGTCGCCCTCGCCCAGGCGCAGGGACAGCTCGCGAAAGACAAAGCCACTCTCGCCAACGCCCGTCGCGATCTGGCCCGCTACCAGCAGCTGGTGAAAACCAACCTTGTGTCTCGTCAGGAGCTGGACACCCAGCAGTCGCTGGTCAGCGAAACGCAGGGCACCATCAAAGCCGACGAGGCCGCCGTGGCCAGCGCCCAGCTGCAGCTGGACTGGAGCCGCATCACTGCGCCAATTGACGGGCGCGTCGGCCTGAAGCAGGTCGATATCGGCAACCAAATCTCCAGCGGCGACACCACGGGCATCGTGGTGATCACCCAGACCCACCCGATTGATTTAGTCTTTACCCTGCCGGAAAGCGATATCGCGACCGTCATGCAGGCGCAAAAAACCGGTAAAGGCCTGGTAGTGGAAGCCTGGGACCGCACCAACAAGCAGAAATTGAGCGAAGGCTCCCTGCTCAGTCTGGATAACCAGATCGACACCACCACCGGCACCATCAAGCTGAAGGCGCGCTTTAATAACCAGGACGATGCCCTCTTCCCGAACCAGTTCGTCAATGCGCGCATGCTGGTTGCGACCGAAGAAAACGCGGTGGTGATCCCCACCGCCGCGCTGCAGATGGGTAATGAAGGTAACTTCGTCTGGGTGCTGAACAGCGACAATAAGGTCAGCAAGCACCTGGTAAAAACCGGGATTCAGGACAGCCAGACGGTGGTCATCAGCGCAGGCCTTTCGGCAGGCGACCGCGTGGTCACCGACGGTATTGACCGTCTGACCGAAGGAGCCAAAGTGGAAGTGGTTGAACCTGCGAAACAGGGAGAGAAATCCTGATGCAGGTGCTGCCGCCAGGCTCTACAGGTGGGCCGTCACGCCTGTTTATCCTCCGTCCTGTCGCCACCACGCTGCTTATGGTGGCGATCCTGCTCGCCGGGATTATCGGCTATCGCTTCCTGCCCGTATCGGCGCTGCCGGAAGTGGATTACCCAACCATTCAGGTGGTGACGCTCTATCCCGGCGCCAGCCCTGATGTCGTGACGTCCGCCATCACCGCACCGCTGGAGCGCCAGTTCGGCCAGATGTCGGGGCTAAAACAGATGTCCTCCCAGAGCTCCGGCGGGGCATCCGTCGTGACGCTGCAGTTCCAGCTGACGCTGTCGCTGGACGTCGCCGAGCAGGAGGTGCAGGCGGCCATTAACGCCGCCACCAACCTGCTGCCGTCGGATCTGCCTAACCCGCCGGTCTACAGCAAGGTGAACCCGGCGGATCCGCCGATCATGACGCTGGCCGTCACCTCCTCCGCGATGCCGATGACCCAGGTAGAGGACATGGTCGAAACGCGCGTGGCGCAAAAAATTTCTCAGGTTTCCGGCGTCGGCCTCGTCACCCTGGCGGGCGGTCAGCGCCCGGCGGTGCGCGTCAAGCTGAACGCGCAGGCCATCGCCGCGCTGGGGCTCACCAGTGAAACCATCCGCACCGCCATTAGCAACGCCAACGTCAACTCGGCGAAGGGCTCGCTGGACGGCCCAACCCGCGCCGTGACGCTCTCGGCGAACGACCAGATGCAGTCCGCCGACGAATATCGTCAGCTGATTATCGCCTACCAGAACGGCGCGCCGGTGCGTCTGGGCGACGTGGCGACCGTAGAACAAGGTGCGGAAAACAGCTGGCTGGGAGCCTGGGCCAACAGGCAGCAGGCGATCGTGATGAACGTGCAGCGCCAGCCGGGCGCGAACATCATCGAAACCGCCGACAGCATCCGCACCATGCTGCCGCAGCTGATCGAAAGCCTGCCGAAATCGGTCAGCGTGAAGGTGCTTTCCGACCGCACCACGAATATTCGCGCGTCGGTCACCGACACCCAGTTTGAGCTGATGCTGGCGATTGCGCTGGTGGTTATGATCATCTATCTGTTCCTGCGTAACGTGCCGGCGACCATTATTCCTGCCGTCGCCGTACCGCTCTCGCTGGTCGGCACCTTTGCGGTGATGGTGTTCCTCGATTTTTCGATCAATAACCTGACGCTGATGGCGCTCACCATCGCCACCGGGTTCGTGGTGGATGACGCCATCGTCGTCATCGAGAACATCTCGCGCTATATCGAGAAAGGCGAAAAACCGCTGGCCGCCGCGCTGAAGGGCGCAGGGGAAATCGGCTTTACCATTATCTCGCTGACCTTCTCGCTGATTGCAGTGCTGATCCCGCTGCTGTTTATGGGCGATATCGTCGGGCGTCTGTTCCGCGAGTTTGCCGTGACGCTGGCGGTCGCCATTTTGATCTCCGCCGTGGTGTCGCTGACTCTGACGCCGATGATGTGCGCCCGCATGCTGAGCCACGAGTCCCTGCGCAAGCAAAACCGCTTTTCGCGCGCCTCCGAGCGCATGTTCGAGCGCATTATTGCCGCCTATGGTCGCGTGCTGGCGAAAGTCCTGAACCATCCGTGGGCAACGCTCGGCGTGGCGCTCGGCACGCTGGCGCTCAGCGCGATGCTGTGGATTTTCATTCCGAAAGGCTTCTTCCCGATCCAGGACAACGGCATTATCCAGGGCACGCTTCAGGCCCCGCAGTCGGTCTCCTTCGCCAATATGGCCCAGCGCCAGCAGCAGGTGTCTGACATCATCATGAAGGATCCGGCGGTCGAGAGCCTGACCTCCTACGTGGGCGTCGACGGCACCAACCCGTCGCTCAACAGCGCGCGTCTGCAGATCAACCTCAAGCCGCTGGATGAACGCGACGATCGCGTCAACGCCGTCATTGAGCGTCTGCAAAACGCCGTCGCGCGCGTGCCGGGCGTTGAGCTTTACCTGCAGCCAATACAGGATTTGACCATCGATACCCAGGTCAGCCGCACGCAGTACCAGTTCACGCTGCAGGCCACCACGCTGGATGCCCTCAGCACCTGGGTGCCGCAGCTGGTGAACAAGCTTAACACCCTGCCCCAGCTGTCCGACGTCAGCAGCGACTGGCAGGACAAAGGGCTGGCGGCGTACGTTAACGTCAACCGCGATACCGCCAGCCGTCTGGGTATCACCATGGCGGACGTGGACAACGCCCTGTACAACGCCTTCGGTCAGCGCCTGATCTCCACCATCTACACCCAGGCGAACCAGTACCGCGTGGTGCTGGAGCACAACACGGAGAACACGCCCGGCCTGGCGGGGCTGGACTCGGTGCGCCTGACCAGCAAAGACGGCGGCATTGTGCCGCTGAGCGCTATCGCCACGGTGGAAGAACGCTATACCCCGCTGTCGATTAACCATCTGGATCAGTTCCCGTCCACCACCATCTCCTTTAACGTGCCGGACAATTACTCTCTGGGTGAAGCGGTGGAGGCCATTCAGGCGGCTGAAAAAGAGCTCAGCTTCCCGTCCGACATTCAGACTCAGTTCCAGGGCAGCACCCTGGCGTTCCAGGCCGCGCTGGGCAACACCATCTGGCTGATCGTGGCGGCGGTTGTGGCGATGTACATCGTGCTCGGCGTGCTGTACGAAAGCTTTATCCACCCGATCACCATCCTCTCTACCCTGCCGACGGCGGGCGTGGGGGCACTGCTGGCACTGATGCTGGCGGGCAGCGAGCTGGACGTGATTGCCATCATCGGCATCATCCTGCTTATCGGGATCGTGAAGAAAAACGCCATCATGATGATCGACTTCGCCCTGGCCGCCGAGCGCGAGCAGGGCATGTCGCCGCGCGATGCGATTTTCCAGGCCTGCCTGCTGCGTTTTCGCCCTATCCTGATGACCACGCTGGCCGCCCTGCTGGGCGCGCTGCCGCTGATGCTCAGCACCGGCGTCGGCGCGGAGCTCCGTCGTCCGCTGGGTATCGGCATGGTCGGCGGTCTGCTGGTGAGCCAGGTGCTGACGCTGTTCACCACGCCGGTGATCTACCTGCTGTTTGACCGCCTGGCGCTGTGGACCAAAAGCCGCTTCCCGAAACGTGAAGAGGAGGCATAAGTGAAGTTTTTCGCCCTCTTCATTTATCGCCCGGTGGCGACGATTTTAATCTCGCTCGCCATTACCCTCTGCGGCGTTCTGGGCTTCCGGCTGCTGCCGGTGGCCCCCCTGCCGCAGGTGGATTTCCCGGTGATCATGGTCAGCGCCTCGCTGCCGGGCGCCTCACCGGAAACCATGGCCTCGTCGGTTGCCACCCCGCTGGAACGCTCGCTCGGGCGAATTGCGGGGGTCAACGAGATGACCTCCAGCAGCTCGCTGGGCAGCACGCGCATCATTCTGGAGTTCAGCTTCGACCGGGATATCAACGGCGCGGCGCGCGACGTGCAGGCGGCCATCAACGCCGCACAGAGCCTGCTGCCGAGCGGGATGCCGAGCCGCCCAACCTACCGCAAAGCCAACCCGTCCGACGCGCCGATCATGATCCTGACGCTGACCTCGGATACGTACTCACAGGGGCAGCTGTACGACTTTGCGTCTACCCAGCTGGCGCAGACAATCTCACAAATTAACGGCGTCGGCGACGTGAGCGTCGGGGGGAGTTCCCTGCCCGCGGTGCGCGTGGGGTTAAACCCGCAGGCGCTGTTTAACCAGGGCGTGTCACTGGACGACGTGCGCTCCGCCATCAGCAACGCCAACGTGCGTAAACCGCAGGGGGCGATTGAGGACGGCAGCCACCGCTGGCAGATCCACACCAACGACGAGCTGAAAACCGCGGCGGAATATCAACCGCTCATCATCCACTATAACAACGGAGCGGCGGTGCGCTTAAGCGACGTTGCCAGCGTCACCGATTCGGTGCAGGACGTGCGTAACGCCGGGATGACTAACGCCAAGCCGGCGATTCTGCTGATGATCCGCAAGCTGCCGGAGGCCAACATTATCGAGACGGTGAACAGCATTCGCGCCCGTCTTCCGGACCTGCAGGAGACCATACCGGCGGCGATCGATCTGCAAATTGCTCAGGATCGCTCCCCGACCATTCGCGCCTCGCTGGAAGAGGTCGAGCAAACGCTGGTGATCTCCGTCGCGCTGGTGATCCTGGTGGTCTTCCTGTTCCTGCGATCCGGCCGCGCGACGCTTATTCCGGCGGTGGCCGTGCCGGTCTCGCTGATCGGTACCTTTGCCGCCATGTACCTGTGCGGGTTTAGCCTCAACAACCTGTCGCTGATGGCCCTGACGATTGCGACGGGCTTCGTGGTGGATGACGCCATCGTGGTGCTGGAGAACATTTCCCGCCATCTGGAAGCGGGCGTGAAGCCGCTGCAGGCCGCGCTGCAGGGCACGCGCGAGGTGGGCTTTACGGTACTCTCCATGAGCCTGTCGCTGGTCGCGGTGTTCCTGCCGCTGCTGCTGATGGGCGGGCTGCCGGGCCGGTTGCTGCGCGAGTTTGCCGTCACTCTCTCCGTCGCCATCGGCATTTCGCTGGTTATCTCCTTAACGCTGACGCCAATGATGTGCGGCTGGATGCTCAAGCGCAGCAAACCCCATTCGCAGCCGCGCCGCAAAGGCTTTGGCCGTTTCCTGATGGCACTGCAGGAAGGCTATGGTAAATCGCTGAAGTGGGTGCTGAACCATACGCGTCTTGTCGGCCTGGTGCTGATGGGCACCATCGTGCTCAACGTCTGGATGTATATCACCATCCCGAAAACTTTCTTCCCGGAGCAGGATACCGGCGTGCTGATGGGCGGCATTCAGGCGGACCAGAGCATTTCATTCCAGGCGATGCGCGGCAAGCTGCAGGACTTTATGAAGATCATTCGTGAAGACAAAGCCGTGGATAACGTCACCGGCTTTACCGGCGGGTCACGCGTCAACAGCGGGATGATGTTTATTACCCTGAAACCGCGCGGCGAGCGCAACGAAACCGCCCAGCAGGTGATTGACCGCCTGCGGGTGAAACTCGCCAAAGAGCCGGGGGCAAACCTGTTTTTGATGGCCGTTCAGGATATCCGCGTCGGTGGGCGACAGGCGAACGCCAGCTATCAGTACACGTTGCTCTCGGACGATTTGGCCGCCCTGCGCGAGTGGGAGCCGAAGATCCGCAAGGCGCTGGCTGCCCTGCCGGAGCTGGCGGACGTGAACTCCGATCAGCAGGACAACGGCGCCGAGATGGCGCTGACCTATGACCGCGAAACCATGTCGCGGCTGGGTATTAACGTTGAAGCCGCCAACAGCCTGCTGAACAACGCCTTCGGCCAGCGCGAGATCTCCACCATCTACCAGCCGATGAACCAGTACAAGGTGGTGATGGAAGTTGACCCGCGCTACACCCAGGACATCAGCGCCCTGGACAAAATGTTTGTGATTAACAACGACGGCAAGGCGATTCCACTCTCCTACTTCGCTAGCTGGCAGCCTGCCAACGCGCCGCTGTCGGTGAACCATCAGGGGCTATCGGCGGCATCGACCATCTCCTTTAACCTGCCCGCCGGTTCGTCGCTTTCTGAGGCCAGCGATGCTATCAACCGCGCGATGACGCAGCTTGGCGTGCCGTCCACCGTGCGCGGAAGCTTTGCCGGCACCGCGCAGGTGTTCCAGGAGACGATGAATTCGCAGGTGATTTTGATTCTGGCCGCCATCGCCACGGTTTATATTGTGCTGGGCGTGCTGTACGAGAGCTACGTTCACCCGCTGACCATTCTCTCGACGCTGCCGTCGGCGGGCGTGGGGGCGCTGCTGGCGCTGGAGCTGTTCGGCGCGCCGTTCAGCCTTATCGCGCTCATCGGGATCATGCTGCTGATCGGTATCGTGAAGAAAAACGCCATCATGATGGTGGACTTCGCGCTGGACGCCCAGCGCAACGGCAATCTGTCGCCGGAAGAGGCCATCTTCCAGGCCTGCCTGCTGCGCTTCCGTCCGATCATGATGACCACCCTGGCGGCGCTGTTTGGCGCGCTGCCGCTGGTGATCTCGGGCGGCGACGGCTCAGAGCTGCGCCAGCCGCTGGGGATCACCATTGTCGGCGGCCTGGTGATGAGCCAGCTGCTGACGCTGTACACCACGCCGGTGGTCTATCTGTTCTTCGACCGCCTGCGGCTGCGCTTCTCGCGTAAAAACAGAACCACGGTGACCGAGTAAATGACCGATCTCCCCGCTAACGTTCGCTGGCAGCTATGGATAGTCGCCTTCGGCTTCTTTATGCAGTCGCTGGATACGACCATCGTCAACACCGCCCTCCCCTCCATGGCGAAAAGCCTGGGGGAGAGCCCGCTGCATATGCACATGGTGATTGTCTCCTACGTGCTGACGGTGGCCGTGATGCTGCCCGCCAGCGGCTGGCTGGCCGATAAGGTCGGCGTGCGGAACATCTTCTTTACCGCCATCGTGCTGTTTACCACCGGCTCGCTGTTTTGCGCCCAGGCCAATACCCTCGACCAGCTGGTGACGGCGCGCGTGCTGCAGGGCATCGGCGGGGCGATGATGGTGCCGGTCGGGCGGCTAACGGTGATGAAAATTGTGCCACGCGAGCAGTACATGGCGGCGATGACCTTTGTGACCCTGCCCGGTCAGGTGGGGCCACTGCTGGGTCCAGCGCTGGGCGGCATTCTGGTGGAGTACGCCTCGTGGCACTGGATCTTCTTAATCAACCTGCCGGTGGGCATCATCGGTGCCATCGCCACCCTGGCGCTGATGCCGAACTACAAAATGCAGACGCGGCGCTTTGATTTCTTCGGTTTTATCCTGCTGGCGTCGGGCATGGCTACACTTACCCTGGCGCTGGACGGGCAAAAAGGGCTCGGGATTTCCCCCCTGACGCTGGGTATTCTGGTCGCTCTCGGCGTCACCGCTATTCTGTGGTACCTCCGGCACGCCAGAGGAAACGATAAGGCGCTGTTCAGCCTGAACTTGTTTAAAAACCCCACCTACCGTCTGGGCCTGTCTGGCAGCTTCGCCGGACGCATCGGCAGCGGGATACTGCCGTTTATGACGCCCGTTTTTCTGCAAATTGGCATGGGCTTTTCGCCGTTCCACGCGGGCCTGATGATGATCCCGATGGTGCTCGGCAGCATGGGGATGAAGCGCGTTGTGGTGCAGGTGGTCAACCGCTTTGGCTATCGACACGTGCTGGTGGCCGCTACGCTGGGGCTGGCGCTGGTCAGCCTGCTGTTTATGGCCGTGGCGCTGATGGGCTGGTACTACGTCCTGCCGCTGGTGCTGTTCTGCCAGGGGATTATCAACTCCATGCGCTTCTCGTCGATGAATACCCTGACGCTGAAGGACCTTCCTGACGATCTGGCGAGCAGCGGCAACAGCCTGCTGTCGATGGTGATGCAGCTCTCCATGAGCGTGGGCGTCACCATTGCCGGCCTGCTGCTCGGCATGTACGGCCAGCACCATCTCAGCGTCGACACGCCGGTGGCGCATCAGGTCTTTTTGTATACCTACCTCAGCATGGCGATCATCATCGCCCTGCCCGCTTTCATCTTCGCCAGAGTGCCGGATGATACCAGCAAGAACGTCGTGATTAGGCGCGGCAAAAGGAGTGGCTCATGAAATTCTGGCGTCCGGGTATTACCGGCAAGCTCTTTGTAGCGATCTTCGCCACCTGTATCGTCCTGCTGATCACCATGCACTGGGCGGTGCGGGTAAGCTTCGAGCGCGGCTTTATTGATTACATCAAGCATGGCAATGAACAGCGTTTACAGGGCTTAAGCGATGCGCTGAGTGAACAGTACGCCCAACACGGCAACTGGCGTTTTCTGCGCAATAACGACCGCTTTATTTTCCAGATCCTGCGCTCTCTGGAGCACGATACCGGTGACGATCGCCCTGGGCCGGGCATGCCGCCACACGGCTGGCGCACCCAGTTCTGGGTGATCGACCAGGATATGCGCCCCCTGGTTGGGCCGCGCGCGCCGATACCGCCGGACGGCACCCGGCGGGCAATTAAAGTGAATAACGCCACCGTGGGCTGGGTGATCGCCTCGCCGGTGGAGCGCCTGACGCGCAACACCGACATCAACTTTGACCGCCAGCAGCGCCGCACAAGCTGGCTGATTGTCGCCCTCTCCACGCTGCTCGCCGCGCTCGCCACCTTCCCGCTGGCGCGCGGTCTGCTCGCCCCGGTAAAACGGCTGGTGGAGGGTACGCACAAGCTCGCCGCCGGGGATTTCACCACTCGCGTCGATACCCGCAGCCAGGACGAACTGGGCAAGCTGGCGCAGGACTTTAACCAGCTCGCCAGCACGCTGGAGAAAAACCAGCAGATGCGCCGCGACTTTATGGCCGATATCTCGCACGAGCTGCGCACCCCGCTGGCGGTGCTGCGCGGCGAGCTCGAGGCCATTCAGGACGGCGTGCGCCAGTTTACGCCCGAATCGGTGGCTTCCCTGCAGGCGGAGGTCGGCACGCTCACCAAGCTGGTGGACGATCTCCACCAGCTCTCCATGTCCGACGAAGGCGCGCTGGCCTACCAGAAAGCGCCGGTGGACGTGATTAATATTCTGGAAGTGATCAGCGGCGCGTTCCGCGAGCGGTTTGCCAGCCGCAACCTGAAAATCGACCTCTCCCTGCCGGACAGCGCGGTGGTGTTTGGCGACAAAGACCGGCTGATGCAGCTGTTCAATAACCTGCTGGAAAATAGCCTACGCTACACCGACAGCGGCGGAGGGCTGCACATCTCCGGCAGACAGGAAAACGGGCGCTTTGCCCTCACCTTCGCGGATTCCGCCCCCGGCGTGCAGGACGCGCAGCTGGAAAAACTGTTTGAACGTTTCTACCGTACCGAAGGCTCCCGCAACCGCGCCAGCGGCGGCTCCGGCTTGGGGCTGGCGATTTGCGTTAACATCGTCGAGGCGCATAATGGCACGATCCGCGCAGCCCATTCGCCTTTTGGCGGGGTTAGCATTACAGTAGAGTTACCTCTGGAACGGGATTTATCGAGAGAAGTATGACCGAGTTACCGATTGACGAAAACACGCCGCGCATTTTGATCGTTGAAGACGAACCCAAGCTGGGACAGCTGCTAATCGACTACTTACGCGCGGCCAGCTATGCCCCGTCCCTGATAAGCCACGGCGACCAGGTGCTGCCGTACGTGCGCCAGACTCCGCCGGATCTGATCCTGCTGGATTTAATGCTGCCGGGCGTTGACGGACTTACCCTGTGCCGGGAAATTCGCCGCTTCTCCGACGTGCCGATCGTCATGGTCACCGCCAAAATTGAAGAGATTGACCGCCTGCTGGGGCTCGAAATCGGCGCGGACGACTACATCTGCAAGCCCTACAGCCCGCGCGAGGTGGTAGCCCGCGTGAAGACCATTCTGCGCCGCTGCAGGCCGCAGCGCGAGCTTCAGGTGCTGGACGCTGAAAGCCCGCTGATTGTGGATGAAAGCCGCTTCCAGGCAAGCTGGCGCGGCAAGCTGCTGGACCTGACCCCTGCGGAGTTCCGCCTGCTCAAAACCCTCTCCCACGAGCCGGGCAAAGTCTTCTCCCGCGAACAGCTGCTGAACCACCTGTACGACGATTACCGCGTAGTGACCGACCGCACCATCGACAGCCATATCAAAAACCTGCGCCGCAAGCTGGAAGCGCTGGACGCCGAACAGTCGTTTATTCGCGCGGTGTATGGCGTGGGGTATCGCTGGGAAGCGGATGCGTGCAGGATTGCCTAGCCAGCAGAGGGTCAATCCAGGCCGGGTAAGGCGAAGCCGCCGCCCGGCACAATAACTTTACCTCCCTGCCCCGCAGCGCTACAATGCCCGCCCTTAAAGTGGGGGATCTCCCCTTACCGCTGCACCGGGTGCACGCGGATCTGACCTGTCATCAGAACGAGAACAAACATGTTTAAACCGGAACTCCTTTCCCCGGCGGGAACGCTGCAAAATATGCGTTACGCTTTCGCCTATGGCGCCGACGCCGTGTATGCGGGCCAGCCGCGCTACTCGCTGCGCGTGCGTAACAACGAATTCAACCACGAGAACCTGCAGCTCGGCATCAACGAAGCGCATGCCCTGGGCAAAAAATTCTACGTGGTCGTGAACATCGCGCCGCACAACGCCAAGCTGAAAACGTTCATCCGTGACCTGAAGCCGGTGGTGGATATGGGGCCGGACGCGCTGATCATGTCGGACCCGGGTTTAATCATGCTGGTTCGGGAGAACTTCCCGGAGATGGATATTCACCTCTCCGTGCAGGCAAACGCCGTCAACTGGGCAACGGTGAAGTTCTGGAAGCAGATGGGACTGACCCGCGTCATTCTGTCTCGCGAACTGTCTCTGGAAGAGATCGAAGAGATCCGCACCCAGGTGCCGGATATGGAAATCGAAATCTTCGTCCACGGCGCGCTGTGCATGGCCTACTCCGGCCGCTGCCTGCTTTCTGGCTACATCAACAAGCGCGACCCGAACCAGGGCACCTGCACCAACGCCTGCCGCTGGGAATATAACGTCCAGGAAGGCAAAGAGGATGACGTCGGCAACATCGTCCACAAGCACGAGCCTATTCCGGTGACCAACGTTGAGCCGACGCTGGGCATCGGCGCGCCAACCGACAGCGTGTTTATGATTGAAGAAGCCAAACGTCCGGGCGAGTATATGACCGCCTTTGAAGACGAGCACGGCACTTACATCATGAACTCAAAAGATCTGCGCGCCATCGCCCACGTAGAGCGTCTGACCCAGATGGGCGTGCACTCCCTGAAGATCGAAGGCCGCACCAAATCCTATTACTACTGCGCGCGTACCGCGCAGGTGTATCGTAAAGCCATCGACGATGCGGCCGCCGGTAAACCGTTCGATACCAGCCTGCTGGAAACTCTGGAAGGCCTGGCGCATCGCGGCTATACCGAAGGCTTCCTGCGCCGTCATACCCACGACGACTACCAGAACTACGAGCACGGCTACTCCGTTTCCGAGCGCCAGCAGTTTGTCGGTGACTTCACCGGCGAGCGTAAAGGCGCGCTGGCGGCCGTCGCGGTGAAAAACAAGTTCACCAAAGGCGACAGCCTGGAGCTGATGACCCCGCAGGGCAACATGAACTTCACGCTGGAGCATCTGGAAAACGGCAAAGGCGAAGCGATTGACGTGGCGCCGGGCGACGGGCATACCGTATGGCTGCCGGTTCCGGAAGAGGTGGAGCTAAAGTTCGCGCTGCTGATGCGTAACTTCAACGGTGAAAGCACCCGAAACCCACACGGCAAATAGTCAATCAGGGAAATTTTTTCGCGCTGGGATAATTCTTAGAATCGGATCACATACCGCTTCGTTCAATACGGGTATTATCCCCCCGCTGAAAAACATAACCCATAAATGCTAGCTGTACCAGGAACCACCTCCTTAGCCTGCGTAATCTCCCTTACGCGGGCTTATTTTTTGCCTTCTCTTTCCTCAATCCAGGCAATGAGTTCGTCGATTTGCTTCTCTGAGAACACGGCGATCCCATGCTCAGCGAGCAACGATGCCGCAACCCCCCTCCCCGCTTTATGTATGCCGCGAAACGATCCGTCATAAATAAACTCGCTGCCGCACGTTGGGCTGCCATCGGTTAACAATGCAGCGCTACACCCCGACTCCTGAGCAGCGCGTAGCGCAAGCCAGGCTGCAAGCTGATAATGTGCGGTCACATCCTGCCCGGTATTTTCAATAATTCTGGCTTGCCCGCGCATTACGTCTTTGCCATCAGCAGACATAATCTCTGCCGGAGGACGAGGTACAGGCAGCCCGGCCGCCAGTTCAGGGCAGTGGATAACCAGACGTTGTTCCTGTTGCCAGCGAGCGAGTTGCGCGTTCATTCTCGCTTTTTCACTTGCGTTATAACGAACCCTGAAGCCCATCAGGCACGCGCTTACCAAAATTTTATTCATCATCACTTTCCTGTGATTACGTTAATATCATCGCTGGAGTGTAACGCGCTTTCGGGCATATTTTGTTCCTTTCATCCTGTTCTTACCCGCTTTTTTCCTCTCTGCTATACACTCTTACTAACGCTAAAAAAGGGAGCAGCGCGGATGGCAACCTATCCAGACAGTTTATTGATTCTCAATGGCAAAAGTGCGGGCAACGATCTGTTGCGTCAGGCAATTCAGGGTTTGCGTGACGACGGCGCGCGCATCCACGTAAGGGTAACCTGGGAAAAAGGCGACGCGGCACGCTATATCAATGAAGCCCTCGGGCTTGGCGTTGAGACCATCATTTCCGGCGGCGGCGATGGCACTATCAATGAGATTGCCTCAGCGCTAATCGACCTGCCCCCGACAAACCGCCCGGTGATGGGCATTTTACCGCTCGGCACCGCCAATGACTTTGCCACCAGCGCCGGGATCCCGGAGGAGTTAGAGAAAGCGCTCCAGCTGGCGATCCTCGGTAAAGCCACCGCTGTAGATATTGCGCAGGTGAATGATAAAACCTGCTTTATCAATATGGCGACCGGCGGGTTTGGCACGCGCATCACCAGCGAAACGCCGGAAAAACTGAAGGCGGCGCTGGGCGGCGTGTCGTATCTGATCCACGGTCTGATGCGCATGGACACCCTCAAGCCTGACCGCTGCGAAATTCGCGGCGAGGATTTTCAGTGGCAGGGTGACGCGCTGGTCATTGGCATTGGCAATGGTCGACAGGCAGGCGGCGGTCAGCAGCTGTGCCCGGAGGCGCTGATCAATGA
Source organism: Enterobacter sp. N18-03635 (assembly GCF_004006055.1). Lineage (NCBI taxonomy): Bacteria > Pseudomonadati > Pseudomonadota > Gammaproteobacteria > Enterobacterales > Enterobacteriaceae > Enterobacter > Enterobacter sp. N18-03635. Next base: position 3,018,512 of record NZ_CP034769.1, read on the forward strand.
CGGTCAGCTACAGCTGAGGATTTTCACGGGCGACGGCCTGCTGCCCGCGCTGTTTACCACGCTGACGCAGCCGGAAGAGAGTCCAAATATCATTGACGGGAAATCGGCGTGGTTTGAGGTAAATGCGCCGCACGGGATGACGTTTAACCTCGACGGAGAGCCGCTGAGCGGGACGCAGTTCCGCATTGAGGTGTTGCCCGGCGCGCTGCAGTGTCGGTTGCCGCCGGACTGTGTGCTTTTGCGCTAATGGTATTGCCGGGTGGCGGCTACGCCTTACCCGGCCTACACTTCGCCCTCAGGTCAGGCAATCGTGACTTTGCTGTCCAGATAGACGTCCTGAACCGCATTGATCAGCTTCACGCCGTCGGCCATCGATTTCTTAAACGCCTTGCGGCCAAGGATCAGCCCCATGCCGCCCGCGCGTTTGTTAATAACCGCCGTACGCACCGCGTCTGACAGGTCGGTATCACCGCCCGCCGCGCCGCCGGAGTTGATCAGCCCCGCGCGGCCCATATAGCAGTTCGCCAGCTGGTAGCGCACCAGGTCGATCGGGTTATCGCTGGTCAGCTTGCTGTAAACGCGGTCATCGGTGTAGCCAAAGTTTACCGCTTTATAGCCGCCGTTATTCTCGGCCATTTTCTGCTTCACGATGTCTGCGCCAATGGTCGCCGCCAAATGGTTCGCCTGGCCGGTCAGGTCGGCCGACACGTGGTAATCCACGCCGTCTTTTTTGAACGCCGAGTTACGCAGGTACGCCCACAGCACGGTCACCATGCCGAGCTCATGAGCGCGCTCAAACGCCGCAGAGATCTCTTCAATCTGACGACGGGACTGTTCAGAGCCAAAGTAAATCGTCGCCCCAACTGCAACCGCCCCCATATTGAACGCCTGCTCGACGCTGGCGTAGAGCGTCTGGTCATATTCGGTAGGGTAACTCAGGGTTTCGTTGTGGTTCAGCTTCACGAGGAACGGAATGCGGTGGGCATAGCGACGCGAAACCGAAGCCAGCACGCCGTAGGTGGAGGCTACACAGTTACAGCCCGCTTCAATCGCCAGTTCAACAATGTTCTTCGGATCGAAGTAGAGCGGATTCGCCGCAAAGGAGGCGCCCGCCGAGTGCTCAACGCCCTGGTCTACCGGCAGAATCGAGAGATATCCGGTGCCGCCGAGCCGCCCGGTGTTATAGAGCGTCTGCATATTTCGCAGCACGGCAGGGGGACGGTTGTTATCGACCATCACGCGGTCAACGTAATCATGACCAGGCAGGTAAAGCTGGTCGGCTGGAATGGTCATACAACGATGCTGTAAAAGGCTGTCGGCGTCTTTGCCAAGCAACTGCGCAATATCAGTCATGTGATACTCCCGTAAGTTCGACGTCATGTCGGTGTGCGTTAATCCAGTCCCATTATTTATGGGCAGACTAAGCCTGGTACCGACTTAACAGATTTTCCACCCATTGCATTTTTTTTCAGCACAATCTGCTGGCTCGATTCGTGTACAACAAAACTGTTACATTGATCAAACAATCGCCATAAAGGTATTTAAAAGGTATTATTGAATGGTATGTTAAAGGCGTACCCTCTCTGACATGCAGGATTAAAAAATGAAAACGAAAGTCCAACTGTCATTCATGATGTTTGTTGAATGGTTTATCTGGGGCGCGTGGTTTGTGCCGCTGTGGCTGTGGCTGAGCAAAAGCGGTTTTACCGCGGGGGAAATCGGCTGGTCTTACGCCTGTACCGCCATTGCCGCTATCCTCTCCCCAATTCTGGTCGGATCGCTGACGGACCGCTTCTTCGCCGCGCAGAAAGTACTGGCGGTGCTGATGTTTGCCGGCGCGATTCTGATGTACTTCGCCGCACAGCAAACCCAGTTCAGCACCTTCTTCCCGCTGCTGCTGGTTTACTCCCTGACCTATATGCCCACCATCGCGCTGACCAACAGTATTGCCTTCGCGAACGTGGATGACGTCGAGGCCGATTTCCCGCGTATCCGCGTGATGGGCACTATCGGCTGGATCGCCTCCGGGCTGGCGTGCGGCTTCCTGCCGCAGATGCTGGGCTATAGCGATATTTCCGATACCAATATTCCGCTGCTGATGACGGCCGCCAGCTCCGCCCTGCTCGGCGTCTTTGCCCTCTTCCTGCCGAACACCCCGCCGAAAAGTACCGGCAAGCTGGACTTCAAAGTGATGCTCGGGCTGGACGCGCTGATCCTGCTACGCGACAAAAACTTCCTCGTGTTCTTCTTCTGCTCGTTCCTGTTCGCCATGCCGCTGGCCTTCTACTACATCTTCGCCAACGGCTATCTCACCGAAGTGGGAATGAAAAACGCCACCGGCTGGATGACGCTCGGCCAGTTTTCTGAAATCTTCTTTATGCTCGCCCTGCCGTTCTTTACCAAACGCTTTGGTATTAAGAAGGTCTTACTGCTGGGTCTGATTACCGCCGCCATCCGCTACGGGTTCTTCGTATACGGCGGTGCGGAACAGTACTTCACCTACGCCCTGCTGTTCCTCGGGATTCTGCTGCACGGCGTGAGCTACGACTTCTACTACGTCACCGCGTATATCTACGTGGACAAAAAAGCGCCGGTGCACATGCGGACCGCCGCGCAGGGCCTGATTACGCTGTGCTGCCAGGGCTTTGGTAGCCTGCTGGGTTACCGCCTGGGCGGCGTGATGATGGAAAAAATGTTCGCATACAAAGAGCCGGTGAATGGGCTGACCTTCAACTGGGCCGGAATGTGGACGTTTGGTGCAATCATGATTGCCGTGATTGCCGTGCTGTTTATGCTGTTTTTCCGCGAATCGGACAAAGAGATCGCCGCAATTGCGGTGGTTGATGGCGATACCGCGCTGACACAAGGGGAAGTTAAATGAAACAAGACCGTGTTCTCGGGGCCCTTTACGGGCAGGCGTTAGGGGATGCGATGGGCATGCCGTCGGAGCTGTGGCCGAGAAAGCGCGTCAAGGCGCACTTCGGCTGGATCGACCGCTTTTTACCCGGCCCGGCAGAGAATAATGCGGCCTGCTATTTCAAACAGGCAGAGTTTACTGACGATACCTCAATGGCGCTGTGCCTGGCTGACGCGATCGTTGAGTGCGACGGGGAGATTAACGCGGATGTTATCGGCAAGCATATCCTGAACTGGGCGCTCGATTTCGATGCGTTTAATAAGAACGTGCTCGGCCCGACCTCCAAAATCGCGCTTAACGCAATTCGTGACGGAAAGCCGGTCAGCGAGCTGGAAAACAACGGCGTGACCAACGGGGCGGCGATGCGCGCCTCGCCGCTGGGCTGCCTGCTTCCGGCCACGCGTCTGGAACACTTTGTTGAGCAGGTGGCGCTGGCCTCCAGCCCGACCCATAAATCGGACATCGCCATTGCCGGCGCGGTGGTGATTGCGTGGGCGGTTTCCCGCGCCGTCGACGGCGAAAGCTGGCAGAACATCGTCGATGCTCTGCCGGGTATCGCCCGCTATGCGCAGGAGATGAAAACCACCACCTTCAGCGCGTCGCTGGCGGCGCGTATTGAGCTGGCGCTTAAGACCGTACGGGAAGCCAACGGCATCGACTCCGCCAGCGAGCAGATTTATCAGCTTGTCGGCGCAGGAACCAGCACCATTGAGTCCGTCCCGGCGGCCATTGCGATGGTCGAACTGGCGGAAACCGATCCGAACCGCTGCGCCATTTTATGCGCCAACCTGGGCGGCGATACGGACACCATTGGCGCAATGGCGACGGCCATCTGCGGCGCGCTCCAAGGCGTCCAGGCAATTGACCCGGCGCTGAAGGCCGAGCTCGACGCCGTTAACCGGCTCGATTTCGGTCACTATTGCGAAAAACTGCTGCACTATCGGGAGCAAAGGGAGGGCGTATGAATGCATTTGCCCAACGTCTCGACACCCTGCACGCCACGCGCCCGGTGACGGTGCTGGGCGCAGCGGTGATAGACGTCATCGCCGACGCCTACGCCCTGCCCTGGCGCGGGTGCGATATCGAACTTAAGCAGCAGGGCGTGAATATCGGCGGCTGCGCGCTGAACATTGCCATCGCCCTGAAGCGGCTCGGCATTACGGCGCAAAACGCTCTGCCCGTCGGTCACGGCGTCTGGGCGGGTATTATCCGCAACGCCATGGCGAAGCAGGATCTGCACAGCGCCGTGGAGGCCGATACGGGCGACAACGGCTGGTGCCTGGCGCTGGTTGAGCCTGACGGCGAACGTACCTTTATGTCCTTTAGCGGCGTGGAGAACCAGTGGCAGCAGCGCTGGCTGGATGCGCTTTACGTTCCGCAAAACAGCCTGGTTTATTTGTCCGGCTACCAGCTGGCATCGCCGTGCGGCGAGCTACTGACACGCTGGCTGGAGGGATTACAGGACGTGACGGCATTGATCGATTTCGGCCCCCGCATCGCGGATATCCCCGACGTGCTGATGGAGCGGATTATGACCTGCAGGCCAATCGTGTCGCTCAATCGTCAGGAAGCGGGGCTCGCGGCTGAAAGACTGGGCGTAGAGGCTGACAACCTGGGTGAAGTGTGGCAGCAACGCTTCGACGCCGCGCTAATTGTGCGCCATGATAAAGACGGTGCTATGTGGTATGACGGTGACGCCTCGGGCGTTGTTCCGGCGTTCACGGCGACGGTTGTGGACACCATTGGTGCTGGCGACAGCCACGCGGGCGGCACGCTGGCAGGGCTAGCAGCGGGATGGTCGCTGGCAGACGCCGTTCTGCTGGGGAATGCCGTGGCGTCCTGGGTGGTCAGCCACCGCGGCGGCGATTGTGCCCCGACGCGTGAGGAATTACTCCTCGCACACAAAGACGTATAGATCGCTGCGACAGTAGCTGATGCTGTACTCAATCGGACGGTGCTGCTGGTCAAGCGCAACCTGCTTGATCACCAGCACCGGTATTTTTTCATCCATCTTAATGTGCGCCTGAAACTCGCTGTCCGGCATGCGGGCGCTCACCCTTGAGCGGGTGCGCTGCGGGAAAATATTCTGACTGCGGAAGTAGTCGTACAGCGAAATGCCAATTGCATCCGGATCGGGAATTAACCCGACCGGCACCCAGGACTCTTCAATCGACACCGCATCGTCATCTACATAGCGAATGCGCTTAAGTAAAAAAACCTCGCTGTCCGGGGAGATCGACAGGTGGTTAGCCACCTCTTCCGGGCATTTCACCACCCGCTTGTTGACCCACAGCGTATTGGGCTTTTGGCCGCGCAGCACCACCTGCTGCGAGAACCCGCGCGCCTCTTTCAGCGAATATTCAAAGATGTTGTTGATTTGCGTGCCATATCCACGGGAACGCGTCACCACGCCCTCTTCCTCCAGCGCCTGCATTGCCTTTCGCACGGTAATGCGCGACACGCCGGTTAACTGGCTCAGATCGCGCTCGCCGGGCAAAATATTCCCGTGCTCCAGTACCCCGCTGCGCACCGCGTTTTTTACCGTTTCGGCAAATTTCAGGTACAACGGCGTGTTGTCCGGCGCGGCGATCCGTTCATTCAGTTGAGCGATTAACCGGGTATGCGCTTGTTCCATCTCTGTTTTCTCAGGCGTGGTGTTTCCTGCCAGTATACTGGGTTACCACCATGCATGAAAATGATGAACCGGCCCAATACCGTGACCGACTTCCAGAGTATCGGCTTTTGCCAGCGCCGCCGAGAGCCAGGCTTTCGCTTCGCTAACCGTATCGGCCCAGCCTTCATGCCGGGGACGCAGCGCCGCCAGCGCGGCGGAGAGCGTGCAGCCCGTGCCGTGGGTGTTTTTGGTCTGCACGCGCGGCGCGGTAAAACGTACTTCGCCATCGCGGGTAAAGAGCCAGTCCGGGCTTTCAGCGTCGTCAAGATGACCGCCCTTCATCAGCACCGCGCCGCAGCCCATCGCCAGCAGCGCGTTTCCCTGCGCTTTCATCTCGCGTTCCGTTTGCGCATGCGATGTGCCTAACAGCGCGGCGGCTTCCGGCAGATTGGGCGTGATAAGCGCCACCTGCGGCAGCAGTTTTGTACGCAGCGTCTCCACGGCGGAGGCCGAAAGCAGCGGGTCGCCGCTTTTTGCCAGCATGACGGTATCCAGCACCACGTTTTGCACCTGATAGCGTTTAAGCCGCTCGGCCACCGCTTCCACAATATCCGTCTCGGCCAGCATGCCGATCTTGGTGGTATCGATGCGCACGTCGCTGAACACAGAATCCAGCTGCGCGGCAACAAAATCTGGCTCGATACGGTAGACCGACTGCACGCCGCGCGTGTTTTGCGCCACCAGCGCGGTAATGACCGAGCAGCCGTACGCGCCAAGGGCCGAGAATGTTTTCAGGTCAGCCTGGATACCCGCGCCGCCGCTGGGATCGGTGCCGGCAATGGTCAGGGCGTTAATCCGCTTCATGCCTGCTCCTCCAGCGTATAGAGCGCATCCAGGAACGCGCTGGCAAAACTGCCCGGGCCAAGGGAGTGCGTAACGGCTACCGTTCCGGCTCGCTTCATCCATCCGCAGACGGCTGCAATGTTATCCAGCCGGTCACCCGGCAGCGAACAGCTCGCCGCCACAACGGCAGAGAGCGCGCACCCGGTGCCAACCACGCGCGTCATCAGCGGATCGCCGCCGGTAACCGTTCGGGTGCGTTGCCCGTCCGTGATGTAATCCACCTCACCCGTGACGACCACAACGGCATTGGTCTGGCGGGCCAGCGCCTGTGCAGCGGGCACCGCGCTGGCGGCGGTATCGGTCGTATCAACGCCGCGCCCGCCAGCGCTCATACCGGCAAGAGCAAGGATTTCAGAGGCATTGCCGCGAATGGCCGCCGGTTTCAGAGCAAGAATTTGATGGCAAAACCGGGTGCGGAACGTCAGGGCGCCCACGGCAACCGGGTCCAGCGTCCAGGGTTTGCCTGCCGCCACCGCGCTCTCAATCGCCCGGCGCATCGACTGGGCCCGCGGCGAGGTCAGCGTGCCAACGTTGACCAGCAGCGCATCGGTGATCGCAGCAAACTGCTCGGCCTCTTCGGCCTCAATCACCATCGCGGGTGATGCGCCAAGCGCCAGCAGAACGTTGGCCGTAAAGGTCTGTACGACATCATTGGTCATACAATGGGTCAGCGGAGAACGGGTGCGGAAGTGATGTAAAACGTGTAAATCGAGCAGGTCAGGCTGCATGGGTTCGCTCCTGCCTTGCGTGAAGAAGCGATGACCGGGAAGGCATCTGACTTCCCTACGCTGGCATTATCCAGATCAGGTAATACGGGTATTTCTCAGCCTTCAACGAAGAAGGGCACCCCGAGTCATTTACTACAAAATCAAAAGTTTGCGATTAACGCTCTTCATTAATCCATGCTCTGGATAGTAATGCCAGCGGGAAGTCTTGTAAACGGCCAAAGTGGCCCTTCTGATGCATGAATGACAGAGAATTTTCTTCACATACAAGACTTGTCAGACTTATTAGATTTATAAATTTCGTTCATTTAAAGCAACGCCATCTCAAAGCAAGATTTTCATTAAGGCTATCCCCCGCCAATCTACGCAGTTGTATCTCACTTGAACGATATGGTTAACTTCAACGAAAATCAGCGTGGGGAAGAAATATAATGGTGTCAGCATCAATAGTATCCGAGCACGTCTCGGCCGACCGTGTTGACGTGTTAACATTCGGTGTAGGGCATGGGGACTGCCAATTGGTTGAATTTTACCAGGGCCAGACTATCGCTTTTCGTTTGCTCTACGATGGCGGGCCCAGCCTTTCACCCGAACTAGTAAAACATCTGAAAGGCCATCCACGTGATGTCGGAGCACCTTCTCTGGATATTGTCGTGCTCAGCCATGTTGATTATGACCACAGAGCTGGCCTTCATACACTGCTGAAAAATACTAATATCACCATAGGTGAAATGTGGCTCCCTTGTCTTCCCGCTTTCCAGCGTTTAACTACTCTTTTCCCGGCGCGTGTGCAACAAGGGATTCTTCAGGCCCTTAAACTCCAGGAAGAGGCACAGAAGCGTTCAATTCCGGTAGTTTATCCGCTTGAAGATCATGTTTTCCGCGCTGGTAAACATTCGGCACTGAGCGTCACGGTTATTTCTCCCGCCAGAAGATTGATGAGGGAGTTATACCGCGCTTCTGCAAACAGATTACAGATGCTGTTGACACATGACCCGCTCCCACTCGAATGGTTAATTCGTTCTGAACCTGATGAAGAGGAGGATAATGATTTTGAACAGACCGCTCTCTTTACCACCCGTTCTCTGTTAACGCCAGCTGAACTACCCGCTAGCCGAGTGCCCCTTACCCTTCCGCAAGTTATATTCGACGAGATTGTTGCCTTCCAGCGCAAGTATAACGATCCGAACTTCTTTGGTAATCCGGTCTTAAATGACACATCGTTGATTTTGGTTATTGATGCCGTTCTGGATCGTAGCCATCGTCGTCGTATCGTGCTGACCGGGGATCAGGAAAATTGGTCTTGGATCAGTTCTGAGCACCCAATGGGTCTGTCGGCTGATGTGATGAAAGCCCCTCATCACGGCGGCAAAATCTACCTTTCAGATAAAGGTGACGGCATAAGCGATGTAAGCCAGTTCTGGATTTGGACACATCCGCGCATCGTGACGGTCAGTGCAAACGGCAGATATAACCTTCCGCATAACCAGTTCCGCGACGCGTTACGCATGACTGGCGCAACACTTGTCTGCCCCAACAAAAGACAGAAAGAGTGGATATTTTCGGATACAGATACAGTTGTGCCTAAATCCTGCGCTGAATATTACAACTGCTCAAAGAAACAGCATCCTGTATTAGTATTAAGTCTAAGTGCGAAAAGCGAAAACCTGAGTGCGGCGGCCTGCTTAAGCGGCAATGGACATCGCGGTCCCTCGCCGATTGTGGTCATGCAGCAAAAGCTAATTGAGCCTGACGAATCGTTCGTGCGCTGGACCCAGACGGAGGTCAGGAAGAATGCTGAATGGCTAAAAGAGATATTGGTAAAAAGCAGGCAAGACGAGTTGGCGGCACTTAACGATTGGATAAGAATGAATACTCTCTTCAATGCAAGAGGGCTCATTGAGATACTTAATGAGGCGGCAGCGAAAGATAAATCAGCATTGATTTTTGATCCGACCCCCGTGCTACGCTACGGTGCAGCACAGGGCCTGCTATGGCTAAACGAGCAATCCTATTCCCGCTATACTATGCATTCTGACACGGGAGTGACGGCCCCGCTCGAAGAAAAAGAATATAAATTACTATTAAAACGCATTTTATCCTTTTCACACCTGTTCTTCTTAATGGATGATATTGAACAACTAACGCTACTGACAAAGAACCGCTATCAGGCACTTCTACAGGCAGATCTGAATGCGTTGGAGGTGCTTTCCGCTGGCTGCGTGGGTCTCCCAGTGGAGATTTTCAAACGGCATGTTAAACCCTCGCTATTACATGATCTTAGCAGCTGTTATCACTTCAGGATCGCTAACGCTAGCGGACACCCCTTTAGCTATGGCCCGAAGGTATTACACCTATACAAAAAATCACCAACAGTCACATCCGCCGAATTCATACCACATAAGTGGCTGAATATAAATCATAGTGAAAGTAAGGCTTATGATTTCACTCTTGACGAAAGCTCGGCCGCATTCATCTTCGACAACCCGTCACAACAAGTTCTGCCACCGCTGAGCTTCAAATACTCCAGATATGAAATCGCCATGGAGTCGCTTGTAGGATTCAGAGAATGGGAAAATGATGAGTTAAGATACAACCCTAACATTTCACGGCTGCAATGGCACGATTTGTAACATCTCAAGCCGAGTATTTACAGTACTCAGCCAACGCTCCAACACATTGATTTTTCATCAGGAAAACCACATTTTCTCAGCAAATAGCCTGCGTAATAAAACAGTAAACAAATTAACCATTGAGCCCCGTGGCAAAAGGCTCTATATTGGCGGCGTTTTTTTCAGGCCCCCATCTGTTTTTTAACTTTTTATTCAATCGTGGCTCATAACGAAGCGGCGGTTGTAGGAGTGATATGATGACGGATAAAGTCCGTATTGACACCGTAGATGCCCACAAAAGCAACGAAACCTATCTGGCCCGTCAGGCCGAGTTTGAATCTAACGTCAGGAGTTATCCGCGCAAACTGCCTTTAGCCATCACTAAAGCAGAAGGCGTGTGGATCACCGATGCAGATAATAAAGAATACCTTGACTGTTTAGCAGGCGCGGGGACCCTTGCGCTTGGCCATAACCATCCTGATGTGCTGAAAAGCATCCAAAATGTCATTACCAGCGGCTTGCCGTTACATACCCTGGATCTGACTACGCCTCTGAAAGACGCGTTTTCTGAATACCTGCTCTCTCTGCTGCCTGGTCAGGGCAAAGAGTACTGCCTGCAGTTCACCGGTCCATCCGGTGCTGACGCCGTTGAAGCGGCGCTGAAGCTGGCGAAAAAAGTAACCGGTCGTAGCGGTATCATCAGCTTCTCTGGTGGTTACCACGGCATGACTCACGGCGCACTGTCCGTGACCGGCAACCTGTCTCCGAAAGAAGCGGTTGACGGTATGATGCCAGAAGTCCAGTTCATGCCTTACCCGCACGAATACCGTTGCCCGCTGGGTATCGGTGGTGAAGCGGGCGTGAAAGCGCTGACTTACTACTTTGATAACCTGATCAACGACGTTGAAAGCGGCGTGCGTAAGCCTGCTGCGGTGATCCTGGAAGCCGTTCAGGGCGAAGGCGGCGTGAACCCGGCTCCGGCTGAGTGGCTGCAGCGCATCCGTAAAGTGACTCAGGAACACGGCATTCTGCTGATCCTCGACGAAGTTCAGGCTGGCTTTGCCCGTACCGGTAAATTCTTCGCCTTCGAACACGCGGGCATCGAGCCAGACATCATCGTGATGTCTAAAGCAGTAGGTGGCGGTCTGCCGCTGGCCGTGCTCGGCATCAAAAAGCAGTTCGACGCATGGGCGCCAGGTCACCACACCGGTACCTTCCGCGGCAACCAGCTGGCGATGGCCACCGGTCTGACGACGCTGAAAATCCTGAAAGACCAGAACATCGCAGGCAAAGTGGCGGCACAGGGCGAATGGCTGAAAGGCCAGCTGAAAGAGATGGCGAAACGTTACCCGGTTATCGGCCACGTTCGCGGTCTGGGCATGATGATCGGTATCGAGATCGTTAAGCCACACGAAGCCGCAGACCACATGGGCTGCTTCCCGGGCGACGGCGAGCTGTCTGCACTGATTCAGAAGAAGTGCTTCGAAGCCGGTCTGATTCTGGAGCGCGGTGGTCGTAACGGTATCGTTCTGCGTCTGCTGCCGTCTCTGCTGATCAGCGATGAAGAGCTGAAGATCTTCCTGGATAAATTTGAGCAGGCACTGCTTGCTGCGGGCGTTCGCCCGGCGTAACCGGAGTTGTTGATTACGATGTCTGATTCAAACCCAATTTTGTTCTCCTCTGCGCAGAGCATTGAAGCTTACCAGCAGGCGATTGAACAAAGCACTCAGGCTGTGATGCAGTGGCTGAAACAGCCTGAGATGTACCAGGGCAAAACGGTCGCGGAACTGCGCGACCGTATTAAGCTGGATTTCAACCCGAAAGGGCTGGGCAACGAAGCGGCGATTGAACGCGCCGTGGAGTTCTTCCTGAAAGACAGCCTGTCCGTTCATCACCCGCAGTGTGTGGCGCACCTGCACTGCCCAAGCCTGGTCGTAAGCCAGGCGGCGGAAGTGCTGATCAACGCCACTAACCAGAGTATGGACTCCTGGGATCAAAGCCCGTCCGCAACCATCATTGAGATCAAACTGATCGAGTGGCTGCGTACCCGCGTGGGTTATCAGGCTGGCGACGCGGGTGTCTTCACCAGCGGCGGTACCCAGAGCAACCTGATGGGCCTGATGCTGGCGCGCGATGCGTTCTTTGCGCGTCAGGGTCATTCCGTTCAGCAGGACGGCCTGGTGGGCGATCTGCGTAAGATCCGCGTACTGTGCTCCGAAAACGCGCACTTCTCCGTGCAGAAAAACATGGCGCTGATGGGCCTGGGCTACCAGTCCGTGGTGCAGGTGAAAACGGACGAATTCTCCCGCATGGATCTGACCGATCTGGCGGCGAAAATTGAACAGTGCAATGCGAACGGTGAGCAGATTCTGGCGATCGTCGCGACGGCAGGTACCACCGATGCCGGTGCTATCGACCCGCTGCGCGCGATTGCAGAACTGGCCGCGAAGCAGAACATCTGGGTACACGTTGATGCAGCCTGGGGCGGCGCGCTGCTGATGTCTGAGCAGTATCGTCACTACCTTGACGGCATTGAGCTGGTGGATTCAGTGACCCTGGACTTCCACAAACAGTTCTTCCAGACCATCAGCTGCGGCGCGTTCCTGCTGAAAGAAGCGCGTCACTATGAGCTGATGCGCTATCAGGCGGCTTACCTGAACTCTGAGTTCGACGAAGAAGCAGGCGTGCCTAACCTGGTTTCCAAATCTCTGCAGACTACCCGTCGTTTCGACGCGCTGAAGCTGTGGATGAGCCTGGAAGCGCTGGGTCAGGAGCAATACGCGGCGATCATCGATCACGGCGTGACCCTGGCGCAGCAGGTTGCGGCCTACGTGAAAGCGCAGCCTGCGCTGGAACTGGTTATGCAGCCGCAGCTGGCAAGCGTTCTGTTCCGCTTCCGCGGTCAGGTGCAGACGGATGACGCGGGCATCGCCCTGCTGAACCAGAAAATTGGTGACGCGCTGCTGGAATCCGGCCGTGCGAACGTCGGTGTGACCGAGCATAACGGCGTGACCTGCCTGAAGCTGACGCTGCTGAACCCAACCGTGACGCTGGAAGATATCAAAATCCTGCTGTCTCTGGTTGAGCGCACCGCGCAGGAAGTTCTGGCTAAGTAACACAAAACCCCTCTTCCGCCGGAAGAGGGGTTATCTTTACAGCCCTGCCCACCACATTCTGATTTTCAATCCCCAGTAGCTCGTCCAGCCCGTTGTGGTACTCACCACGTTCCCCTTCGACACAACCACCAGCGTTGGCGTGACGCTCACCTGCCATTGCTGCGACAAAGCACCGTTTGCATCGTTAATCACCGGCATTTTCAGCTGTTTCTTGTCAACCCAGCGCGCAAGCTTTGCATTGTCACCAGAGCGCATGGCGATACTCACCACGTTCCCGCCCTCGTCTGCCAGTTGATTAACCGAGGGCGTCGTATAACGGCATATGCTGCACCAGGTCGCCCAGACGTAAATCAGCAGCGGGCGCTCCTGGCTGAGCGCAGCGATATCGTGAATGTTGCCGTCGATGCTCTGCATCGGTGTTGCGCTAAAACTGGCGGGGAGCATCGGTTTTCGGTATTGATCCACACCCCACACTACGGCCAGCGTCAGCAGAACGAGTATTATCCCTTCCCGCGCCCAGCGGCGCAGTCGATTGATTTTGCGGTTGTCCATTGTGACCTCGTGTTTTAACGGAGGTCATCTTAGCGGGCATTACACCACTATGCTGTAAAGAAGTGTCGCGTCTGTTTGCTGGTGAAGATCATTTCATCGATGAGGCTTACCAAACGGAAAACGGTTATCAGGTAGGTTCATTTTTGTTACATTTTTTTTCGAACAAGCCATTGTCTGATATTTAAAATAGGCAGGTTGCCGTATTGTTGACAGGCAAAATCAAACTTAAAAACCGTTCAACTGGAGAAAAAATGGCTAAGTGTAAATGGCTGCTTCTGGGTGTCGTGATGTCTCTGGCAAGCGCGGCGAATGCAGCACCACAAGCGGCATCCGGCATCAAGGCCTATGAAGAACAAGAGTTCATCGCTGACTTCACGAAATTCAAAATTGGCGACACGGCGCCGGCGCAGTATCAAACGCCGGAGTACACCATCAAACAGTACCAGCTGCGTAACCTGCCGGCTCCGGATGCCGGAACCCACTGGACCTACATGGGCGAGAACTATGTGCTGATCGGCGATGCGGATGGCAAAATCTACAAAGCCTACAATGGAGATATTTTCTATCACCGCTAATACCATCCTGATTCGCCCCTGGCAGGAAAGCGATCGCCCTTTCCTGCGCACGCTTTTCCTCCACGCCCGGCGTGAAGCCTGGCCATGGCTGGACGGTTCAGACTGGCAGCTTGAAGACTTTGACGCGGTAACGCGTGACGAAGTGATTTGGGTTGCCACGCAGAACGGCCATCGCCTGGGTTTTGCTTCCGTCTGGACGAACGATAATTTCCTGCACAATCTGTTTGTAGATCCGCAGTATCAGAGCATGGGCGTCGGGCATGAGTTGCTTGAACACGTGCAGAAAACGTTTACCAGTACGGGTTCGCTTAAGTGTCTGGTGAAGAATGCGCGGGCTATTGCGTTTTACCAGCGGCACGGCTGGCACATTGAGGCGACGGGTGATTCTCCGGACGGAGAGTACAATCTGATGCATTATCGGCTTGGGTAAAGTCAGGTGGCGCTTCGCTTACCTGACCTACAAAACCGTATTTCGTAGGCCGGGTAAGGCGAAGCCGCCACCCGGCACTAAGCGAAGAGGTATTACACAGCACGGAACGCGATTTCGCCCGGGATCACTTCGCCCTGCCAGTAAAGCTGCGCAGCAACGCGTCCCGCCAGCTGGCGATACATATCTGCAAATTCGCTGTCCGGACGGCTGACGACCGTCGGTTTTCCGCTGTCCAAATCTTCACGCAGGGTAATGTGCAGCGGCATCTGCCCAAGCAGTTGGGTGTGATACTTCGCGGCCAGTTTTTCTGCGCCACCGGTACCGAAGATAGGTTCGTGGTGACCGCAGTTGCTGCAGATGTGCATGCTCATGTTCTCAACGATACCGAGCACCGGCACTTCCACCTTCTCGAACATTACGATGCCTTTTTTGGCGTCGATCAGCGCGATATCCTGCGGCGTCGTCACCACAACGGCCCCCGTGACCGGAATGTTTTGCGCCAGCGTCAGCTGAATGTCACCGGTGCCCGGCGGCATATCCAGTACCAGATAATCCAGATCCGGCCACATCGTCTCCTGCAGCATCTGCAGCAGCGCTTTGCTGGCCATCGGGCCGCGCCAGACCATGGCGTTATCGTCAGTCACCAGATAACCAATGGAGTTGGTCGCCAGACCGTGAGCCATGATTGGCGCCATGTGGGTGCCGTCCGGCGAGGTTGGACGCTGGTTTTCCGCACCCAGCATGTTCGGAATAGACGGACCGTAGATATCCGCATCCAGAATGCCGACCTTTGCCCCTTCCGCCGCCAGCGCGAGCGCCAGGTTAACGGCGGTAGAGGATTTCCCTACCCCACCCTTACCCGAGCTGACGGCAATGATATTTTTCACGCCGTTCACGCCAGGCTGGTTTTTCACGCGCTTCAGCGTGGCGATGCTGTGGCTCAGCTTCCAGTCAATCGCCTTCGCGCCGGTAATGCGCAGCAGCTCAGAGCTGGTCTGCTCTTTCAGTGCGTCAAAGGCGCTGGTCCAGACGAACGGCATCTGCAGCTCAATGTGCAGGGTATCGTCCAGCCAGGCAACGTGGTGTAACGCTTTCAGCGTAGTGAGATTGTGCTTCAGGGTTGGATGCTGAAAGTTAGCCAGCGTCCCGGCGACCATTGCTCGTAAGGCTTCCGGTGATTTGGCCTGGGATTGAGAACTCATCCCGACTCCTTTGTTCTTGTGAATAAGACCTTAGATGAACAAGTTTACCTGAAAGGCCGTGGTTTGTGCTTACTTAATAATGCCCCTTTTGGTAATATCGAAAACCCTTTTCACAGTTAAAAGAAGTAATGCCTACTATGACTCAAGTCGCGAAGAAAATTCTGGTAACGTGCGCACTGCCGTACGCCAACGGCTCAATCCACCTCGGCCACATGCTGGAGCATATCCAGGCTGATGTCTGGGTCCGTTACCAGCGAATGCGCGGCCACGAGGTTAATTTCATCTGTGCGGACGATGCCCACGGCACGCCGATCATGCTGAAAGCGCAGCAGCTGGGGATCTCCCCGGAGCAGATGATTGCCGAAATGAGTCAGGAGCATCAGACTGATTTTGCTGGCTTTGACATCAGCTATGACAACTATCACTCCACGCACAGCGACGAAAACCGCGAGCTGTCGGAGCTGATCTACACTCGTCTGAAAGAGAATGGTTTTATCAAAAACCGCACCATCTCTCAGCTGTACGATCCGGAAAAAGGCATGTTCCTGCCGGACCGTTTCGTCAAAGGCACCTGTCCGAAATGTAAATCCCCGGACCAGTACGGCGATAACTGCGAAGTGTGCGGCGCAACCTACAGCCCGACCGAGCTTATCGAGCCAAAATCCGTGGTTTCAGGCGCCACGCCTGTGATGCGTGACTCCGAGCATTTCTTCTTCGACCTGCCGTCCTTCAGCGAAATGCTGCAGGCGTGGACCCGCAGCGGCGCGCTGCAGGAGCAGGTGGCGAACAAAATGCAGGAGTGGTTCGAATCCGGCCTGCAGCAGTGGGATATCTCCCGCGATGCGCCGTACTTCGGCTTTGAAATCCCGAACGCGCCGGGCAAATACTTCTACGTCTGGCTGGACGCGCCAATCGGCTACATGGGCTCCTTCAAGAACCTGTGCGACAAGCGTGGCGACACCGTGAGCTTCGACGAATACTGGAAGAAAGATTCCACGGCAGAGCTGTACCACTTCATCGGTAAAGACATCGTTTACTTCCACAGCCTGTTCTGGCCGGCCATGCTGGAAGGCAGCAACTTCCGCAAGCCAACCAACCTGTTCGTACACGGCTACGTGACGGTGAACGGCGCGAAGATGTCCAAGTCCCGGGGTACGTTCATCAAAGCCAGCACCTGGCTGAACCACTTCGATGCGGACAGCCTGCGCTACTACTACACCGCGAAGCTCTCTTCCCGCATCGACGATATCGACCTGAACCTGGAAGATTTCGTGCAGCGCGTGAACGCGGACATCGTCAACAAGGTGGTGAACCTGGCCTCCCGTAACGCGGGCTTTATCGCCAAACGCTTTGAAGGCGTGATGGCTGCGGAACTGGCTGACCCTGCCCTGTACAAAACCTTTACCGACGCGGCGGCTACCATTGGCGACGCGTGGGAAACTCGTGAGTTCGGTAAAGCCGTGCGCGAAATCATGGCGCTGGCCGACCTGGCAAACCGCTATGTGGACGAGCAGGCACCGTGGGTTGTCGCTAAACAGGAAGGTCGCGATGCCGATCTGCAGGCGATCTGCTCTATGGGCATCAACCTGTTCCGCGTGCTGATGACATACCTGAAGCCGGTTCTGCCACAGCTGGCGGCCCGTGCCGAAGCATTCCTGAACACCGAACTGACCTGGGATGCCATCCAGCAGCCGCTGCTCGGCCACAAGGTGAACACCTTTAAAGCGCTGTACAACCGCATCGAGATGAAGCAGGTTGAAGCCCTGGTGGAAGCGTCTAAAGAAGAGGTTAAAGCGGCTGCGGCACCGGTTACCGGCCCGCTGGCAGACGATCCGATTCAGGAAACCATTACCTTCGACGATTTCGCTAAAGTCGACCTGCGCGTGGCGCTGATTGAGAACGCGGAGTTCGTGGAAGGCTCTGACAAGCTGCTGCGCCTGACGCTGGATCTGGGCGGCGAGAAGCGTAACGTCTTCTCCGGCATCCGTTCTGCGTATCCGGACCCGCAGGTGCTGATTGGCCGTCAAACCGTGATGGTGGCGAACCTGGCGCCGCGTAAAATGCGCTTCGGCATCTCTGAAGGGATGGTGATGGCCGCAGGCCCTGGCGGGAAAGATATCTTCCTGTTAAGCCCTGACGAAGGCGCGAAGCCGGGTCAGCAGGTGAAATAACAAAAAAGCCGGAGATTATCTCCGGCTTTTTTTATGGTTTAGGGTGATGCACCCGATGGGTCAGCCCGCGCAGGAAATTACGCAGGAACTGGTCGCCGCACTCGCGGTAGTTTTTATGATCCGGCGCGCGCATCATGGCGGTGACTTCCGGCACGGATACGCGGAATTTTTGCTCGGTCATGATCGCCACGATATCGTCCGTTTTCAGCGAGAACGCGATACGCAGCTTTTTCAGCACCGTGTTATTGTTCACGCGACGCTCCAGCGCCAGCTCTGGCGCGGCAGGATCTTTGCCGCGCTTATCGTAAATCAGGCCGTTCAGGAAACCCGACAGAATGATATCAGGGCAGCGGACAAAGCCCTCTTCGTCTTCTTTGGTCATCCACGTGTCAAAACTCGCAGACGTGGATTCCATGTCGGACAGCGCAAGAATGCGCACCATGTCGTTATTGTTCGCTTTCAGGGTGTAGCGCAGGCTACGAAGAATATCGTTACTTAGCATAGAGCCTTCGAATGTCGATGATGCAATGGCGCGCAGTGTACCAGCTTTACAGCCCAATCGCCTCTTTCAAACTCTTCAGGTAGCGGCGGCTGACGGGTACCGTTTGCCCGGCACGCAGCACCAGTTCGGCCTGGCCGTTATCTTCCAGGCGGATCTCCTTCAGGTGCGCCATGTTCACCAGATACTGGCGGTGGCAGCGGATCAGCGGCGTGCGGCTCTCGAGCGTGCGCAGGGTCAGCTCGGTAAATCCTTCGTTCCCTTCCGCGCTGGTGACAAACACCCCGCTCAGGCGGCTGCTGACGAACGCCACGTCATCCATCTGCAGAAGATAGATCCGGCTGTGCCCGGTGCAGGGGATAAACTTCAGCGGCTGCTGGTTCTCCGGCAGCAGCGTGACGTCCTGTACGGTTCTTTCCTGGCGTAAACGGGTGAGCGTTTTTTCAAGGCGCTTCTCTTCGATCGGCTTGAGCAGATAGTCAAACGCGTGCTCCTCAAAGGCCTTAACGGCATATTCGTCGAACGCCGTCAGAAACACGATGTAGGGACGATGTTCCGGGTCGAGCATGCCGACCATCTCCAGGCCGCTGATGCGGGGCATCTGAATATCAAGGAACAGCACGTCCGGGCGCAGCTTGTGCACCGCGCCGATGGCCTCAATGGCGTTGGCGCACTCACCCACAATCTCAATATCCGGCTGCTCCTGCAGCAAAACGCGCAGGTTTTCCCGTGCCAGCGGCTCATCATCCACAATCAGCACTCTTAACATGCGTTTTCCTCCAGCGGCAGTCGTACGGTAATACGGGTAAATCGGTCGGGCTCGCAGGCGACGGTAATGCCACAGTCATCGCCAAAATGGGCGCGCAGGCGTTTATCCACCAGGCTCATCCCTAAACCGCCGGAGGCGGAAGGCTGGTAAAGCCCGGCATTATCTTCAATATCCAGCACCAGATGGTGGTTAAAACGGCTGGCGGCAATGGTTATCTCCCCTGTACCCAGAAGCTGTGACGTGCCGTGCTTAATGGCGTTTTCGACAATAGGCTGCAGGGTAAAAGCCGGGAGGTGCTGATACGCCAGCTCGTCCGGCACGGAGAGCGTCACCTGCAGGCGCGACTGGAAACGCGCCTGCTCAATCTGCAGATAGGCGTTCACGTGCTCAATCTCGTCGGCGAGGGTCACGATCTCAGACGGCCGCTTCAGGTTCTTGCGGAAAAAGGTCGACAGAAACTGCACCAGCTGCGCGGCCTGATCGCTGTCGCGGCGGATCACCGCTTTGAGCGTGTTGAGGGCATTAAACAGGAAATGCGGGTTGACCTGGGCATGCAGCAGCTTAATTTCAGACTGCGTCAGCAGGGCTTTCTGCCGCTCATACTGTCCGGCGAGGATTTGTGCGGACAGCAGCTGGGCTATCCCCTCCCCCAGCGTGCGGTTGATCGAGCTGAACAGACGGTTTTTTGCCTCATACAGCTTGATAGTCCCCATCACCCGCTGATTTTCCCCGCGCAGCGGAATCACCAGCGTGGAGCCCAGCTTGCACTGCGGATGCAGCGAACAGCGATAAGGCACTTCGTTACCGTCGGCATACACCACTTCGCCGGTTTCGATGGCGCGCAGCGTATAGGCTGAGGAGATCGGTTTACCCGGCAGATGGTGATCGTCCCCTGTGCCGGTAAAGGCCAGCAGCCGCTCGCGGTCGGTTATGGCCACCGCGCCGATATCCAGCTCCTTGTAGAGCACCTGCGCGACCTTCATGCTGTTTTCTTCGTTAAACCCCTGGCGCAGGATCCCTTCGGTCGAGGCGGCGACCTTCAGCGCCGTGGCGGAAAACGCCGAGGTGTACTTCTCAAACATAGCGCGCTTGTCGAGCAGAATGCGCATAAACAGCGCCGCCCCCACGGTGTTAGTCACCATCATCGGGGCGGCAATGCTGCTGACCAGGTGCAGCGCATCTTCAAACGGACGGGCAATGAGCAGAATGATCGCCATCTGCGCCATTTCGGCCACAAAGGTAATGGCTCCGGCGGTGAGCGGGCTGAAGACTTTATCCGGACGGCCGCGCTTAATCATATAGCTGTGCACCAGGCCGCCGAGCAGCCCTTCCACGATCGTGGAGATCATGCAGCTCAGCGCCGTCATCCCTCCCATGGAATAGCGATGCAGTCCTCCGGTTAAACCGACAAGGCCACCGACGACGGGACCGCCCAGCAGCCCGCCCATCACCGCGCCAATCGCGCGCGTATTGGCAATAGAATCTTCGATATGAAGACCAAACCAGGTCCCCATAATGCAGAATATGGAAAATACGACGTAACAGAGGAACTTGTGCGGCAGACGAACGGTGACCTGCATCAGCGGGATAAACAGGCGCGTTTTGCTCATCAGCCAGGCAATGACAAGAAACACGCACATCTGCTGAAGCAACAGCAGCACCAGATTAAACTCGTACATACTCAAAACCGCACACGCTAAAAACGCGTAACATACACTGATGCGGGGTTACTTTCTTAGAAGCATTCCAAAAAAGCACAAAATCGTGTCCGTTATCACACCTTTTTCTGAATATCGTGCATGCTTCGCATTGTTTGTTCAAAAATCAATCAACCCTTCCTGGTTCGCAAAAGTGGGTCTACAGTTAAGCTGGGAACGCGTAAGCCAGGGGGCGAATATGGCGTTTTACACGATAGGTGAAGTGGCACTCCTTTGTGATATCAATCCCGTTACCCTACGGGCGTGGCAGCGACGGTATGGATTGCTCAAACCGCAAAGGACCGACGGTGGGCATCGCCTTTTCAATGAGGCCGATATTGACCGCATCCGCGAGATTAAGAGCTGGATCGACAACGGGGTGCAGGTCGGCAAAGTGAAGTCCCTGCTGAGCCATGACGACCCGGACACGCAGCACCTCTGGCGCGAACAGCAGGAAACCCTGCTGCGGCTCCTGCAGGCAGGCAATCTTCAGCGCCTGCGCGCATGGATAAAAGAGCAGGGCCGCGACTATCCGGCACAGACGCTGATCTCCCATCTTTTCATTCCGCTCCGTCGACGCCTGCAGTGCCAGCAGTCTACCCTGCAGGCGCTGCTCAGCATGCTCGACGGGGTGCTGATCAACTATATTGCCGTCTGCCTTGCCTCGGCGAAGAACAAAGCCGGAAAAGATGCGCTGGTAGTCGGCTGGAACGTGCACGATACCACCCGCCTGTGGCTGGAAGCATGGATTGCTACCCAGAAGGGCTGGCGCGTGGATGTTCTGGCGCACTCGCTGGCTCAGCTTAAGCCTGAGTTTTTCGACGGCCAGACCCTGCTGGTCTGGTGTGGCGAAGTGCCGTCCGCCACGCAGCAGCAGCTTCTGATGGAATGGCGAGAAAATGGTTACCCGGTTTATTCCCTTGGGCCGGATGAGCCATAACGGCATTTAATGGTTCATTAACAGCTGCGCTTCACCGTATAATTGTTCCGTTAACAACAGGAGCACATGATGAAGGCAACCAAACTGGCCATTATTACCCTTTTTGTCCTGATGGCCGTGAGCGGTATCGGCGGCGTGATGCTGGCAGGGTACTCGTTTATTGTTCGCGGCGGTGTCGGCTGAGGTACAGCGTCAGCCGCTCAAAAAGGCGATCGACGACGATGGCCGCCAGCGCGACCAGCACCGCCCCCTGCACAATATAAGCCGTATTAAACCCGCTTAAGCCGATAATGATCGGCGTCCCCAGCGTATTGGCACCGACCGTCGACGCAATGGTCGCCGTCCCGATGTTAATGATGACCGACGTGCGGATCCCGGCAATAATAACCGGCGCCGCAAGCGGCAGTTCAACCTTGCGCAGCCGCTGGCCGCGACTCATCCCCATCCCTTCTGCCACGCTCAGCACTGACGCCGGTACCGCCGCGAGGCCCGCTAGCGTGCCCTGCAGCACCGGCAATACGCCGTATAGAATCAGCGCAATGATCGCCGGCTGCTGACCAAAGCCCATCACCGGAACCGCTATCGCCAGCACCGCCACCGGGGGAAACGTCTGACCAATGGCCGCAATCGTCTCCACCAGCGGGCGAAACTCCCGACCCGCAGGCCGCGTGACCGCGATGCCCGCCCCCACGCCCAGCACGATCGCGACAGCGCTTGAGAGCGCCACCAGCCAGAGATGCGCCAGGGCGAGATTAATAAAGCTCTCCTGCTGATACACCGGCCGCGGCAGCCCGGGAAAGAGGCTGTTAAACAGCGCCGCGCTGTGGGGCATCAGAAACAGCAAGGCGACAAAGAGCGCTACCAGCCAGAGGAGCGGATCACGCAGAGCCTTCACGCGTCACCTCCCCGGCCAGCAGATCGCGAAAATGTAAGGTTCCGCACGGCGTCCCGCCGGAGTCCGAGACGGGCAATACCTCGCACTGTCGCGCGACAAACGCGGAGAGGGCATCCCGCAGGCTCATCTGCGCCTGCAGCGGTTCGCCGCTCACCGGCACCGCATCCCGGCGCATATAGTCGCTGACCGTCCGCAGGGAGAGCAGCCTGACGCCCAGCTCGCTGCGGCCAAAAAACTCGCGCACAAAGTCGTTCTTCGGCCAGGTTAACAGCTCAAGCGGCGAGCCCTGCTGCACCACTTCGCCATGATCCATCAGCACCAGATGGTCGGCCAGGCGCAGGGCTTCATCAATATCGTGCGTCACGAGAACGATCGTGCGTCCGAGAATGCGGTGGATGCGGGTCATCTCCGCCTGCAGCGCCCCGCGCGTGACCGGGTCCAGCGCGCCGAAGGGTTCATCCATTAGCAGTACCTGCGGGTTGGCCGCCAGCGCGCGCGCCACGCCCACGCGCTGCTGCTGCCCGCCGGAAAGCTGGTGCGGATAGCGATCGCGCAGCGCAGGCTCTAACCCCAGCAGGGACATCAGTTCATCCACCCGGTCAGCGATTTTCGCCCGCGACCACTTCTCCAGCTGCAGCACGGTGGCGATGTTCTGCGCCACCGTCCAGTGCGGAAACAGGCCGATAGACTGAATGGCATAGCCCATCCGACGGCGCAGCTCCAGCACCGGCAGGCTGCGGATCTCTTCTCCGGCAAAGCGAATCAGCCCGCTGTCATGCTCAACCAGACGGTTGATCATCTTCAGCGTGGTGGATTTTCCCGAGCCCGAGGTGCCAATCAGCACGGAAAACGCCCCCTCGGCAAAGTTCAGGTTCAGATGGCTCGCCGCCGGGCGACCGGCAAAGGTTTTACTGACATCATGAAATTCAATCATTGGCTCTTCTCCCGAGCAGCGCGAGCCATAAGGCAAACAATGCGTCTACGACCACCGCCAGCGCAATCGTGGGCACCACGCCCAATAGCACCAGATCCAGAGCGCTGCTCAGCAGCCCCTGGAACACCAGTGCGCCAAAACCACCCGCGCCAATCAGCGCCGCAATCACAGCCATGCCGACGGTCTGGACCGCCACCACCCGCAGGCTGCGCAGCAGCAGGGGCAGCGCCAGCGGGAGCTGAATTTTCCAGAAACACTGCCGGGCGCTCATTCCCATCGCATGGGCGCTTTCCAGCACGTCAGGTGCGACCTGACCTAAGCCCGCGACCACGCCGCGCACCAGCGGCAGCAGCGCATACAGCACCAGCGCGATTAGGGCGGGCGTTAACCCCGTTCCGGCAATACCGAGCGTTCCCAGCACAGGAAATGACTTCACCAACCCGGCCAGCGGGGCAATCAGCAGGCCAAACAGCGCAACGGAAGGAATGGTCTGGATAACATTGAGCACGGTAAAAACCCCGCCCTGGCGTGAAGGATGGCGATAGCACCACATGCCAAGGGGGATCCCAACCAGAAGCGCCGGAACGAGCGTACCGAAGAGGATCGTCAGGTGCTGCGCGAGGGCATCATCAAACACCTCCTGACGGTTGGCGTACTCTTTTAACAGCGAGAGGTTGTTCAGCTCACCGCTGAACAGCAGGAGTAAAGGAATACACCATATCTGCGCATGGAGCACCCAGCGCCAGACCGCGCTGGCGATGAGTCGACGAATGGCATCGCTGCAGGCCAGCAGACACAGCGCCAGCCACAGCCACAGGCCGCTGCCGATAGTGGTTCTCGCCAGCGGACTTTCCGCCGATGCCATATGCGTCGCCGCCAGTCCGGCGCTCCAGAACAGGAGGATAAACAGCCCTTCAGAGAGGAGCAGCGTCAGCCACTGCGCCGGGCGTCCCTGCCAGAGCGACAGGATCACCCACGCGCTCAGCGACGCCACAAGCCACGCCGGCGTAAACGACCAGACCTGCCAGAGCGCTTTGCCCTCCCCCGACATCAGGCGGTTTGGGGCAACGTTGACAAACGGTAACGCGACCGCCGCGATGGCCACGCAGGCCAGCAGCAGCAGGACGCGGTTATGACATTTTATTGGCACAGCCCTTTCCCGTTACTTCACAAGCCCTTGTTGTTTCAGGAAGTCGGCGGCCACTTTTTTGGCATCCAGCCCCTCGACGGCAATGCTGGCATTCAGCTGCTGCAGCGTTTTTTCATCAAGCTTTTCGAAAACCGGTTTGAGCCATTCGGCAATCTCCGGATAGGCTTTCAGTACCGCCTCACGCACGACCGGGGTCGGAGCGTAAATCGGCTGTACGCCTTTAGGATCGGTCAGGGTTTGCAGGCCGAGCGCCGCCACCGGGCCGTCGGTGCCGTAGGCCATTGCCGCGTTAACGCCGGAGGTTTGCTGCGCCGCCGCTTTGATGGTTACCGCCGTGTCCCCGCCCGCCAGCGAGAGCAGCTGAGCCTGGTCGAGCTTGAAGTCGTAGGCTTTTTCGAACGCAGGAAGCGCGTCGGGACGCTCGATAAACTCCGCGGACGCAGCCAGCTTAAAGTCGCCCTTCTCTTTCAGGTAGCGGCTGAGATCCGCCAGAGAAGTCAGCTTCCCTTTCTCCGCCACGTCCTTGCGCACGGCGATAGTCCAGGTGTTGTTGGCCGGTGCCGGGGTCAGCCAGACCAGCTTGTTCTGTTCCGCGTCGAGTTTTTTGACTTTCTCATACCCGGCCTTGGCGTTTTTCCAGGCAGGATCGTTTTCATCTTTGAAGAAGAATGCGCCGTTGCCGGTGTATTCCGGGTAGATATCCAGCTCGCCGGAGGTAATCGCGCCGCGCACGACGGGCGTGGTGCCGAGCTGGACTTTATTGACCGTTTTCACGCCGTGACTTTCCAGCACCTGCAAAATAATATTGCCGAGCAGCGCGCCTTCGGTATCGATCTTTGAGCCCACTTTTACCGGCTCCGCCGCCTGTAACGGCAGGCTCAGCGCCGCCAGTAACACCGCAGATCCCAACATCCCCTTTGCAATCGTCATTCCGCTATCCTCATTTTTTTGCTGCCTTTTTCAGAGGCTTGAGAGAAAAGCGTAGCTTAAAACGGCGGAATTAACCGTCAAAATGCCTTTTTAGCATAAGGTAAGACGCCTCCCCCGCAGGACGGGGGGAGGCAAAGGAGGGAAAGGTTACAGCAGCTCGAACTCGCCTTTATTCACGCGGGCGGAGTCCACGCCGATAAAGACGTTAAATTTGCCTGGTTCCGCATCATATTTCATCTGCTGGTTCCAGAACTTCAGCGCATCCACGTCGATCGGGAAGCTGATGGTTTTGGTTTCCCCTGGCTTGAGGTTGACCTTCTCGAAGCCGCGCAGCTGCTTCACCGGACGGCTCATCGACGCGGTAACATCCTGCACGTACATCTGAATCACCGTAGCCCCTTCGCGCTTGCCGGTGTTGGTTACCTCGACGCTGGCGGTAACGTTGCCGTCACGCTTCAGGGTCGGCGCCGACATTTTCACGTCAGAGACCTTAAAGGTGGTGTAGCTCAGGCCGTAACCAAACGGATACAGCGGGCCGTTAGCTTCGTCGAAGTAACGAGACGTGTACTTGTTCGGCTTGTCGGCATTGTACGGACGACCGGTGTTCAGGTGGCTGTAGTAAACCGGGATCTGCCCGACGGAGCGCGGGAAGGACATCGGCAGCTTGCCCGACGGGTTGTAATCACCAAACAGCACGTCGGCGATGGCGTTACCGCCTTCGGTACCGGCGAACCACGTTTCCAGAATGGCGTCAGCCTGCTGGTCTTCTTTCACCAGCGCCAGCGGGCGACCGTTCATCAGCACCAGCACCAGCGGCTTGCCGGTCGCTTTCAGAGCAGCGATCAGATCGCGCTGGCTCTGTGGAATCGTGATATCGGTACGGCTGGAGGCTTCGTGCGCCATACCCTGCGCTTCCCCCACGACCGCGACCACGACGTCAGACTGCTTCGCGGCGTTCACCGCCTCGTCAATCATCTCCTTCGGCGTGCGCGGATCGACCTTCACCGCTTCCTCGTACTGGTTGAGGAAGGTCACGATGTCTTTATCGTTGGTGACGTTCGCCCCTTTGGCATAGACCACTTTGGCATTTTCACCGACGGCACTCTTGATACCGGTCAGCACGGTCACGGACTGGTCAGCCACGCCCGCGGCAGACCAGCTACCCATCACGTCGCGCTTGCTGTCGGCCAGCGGGCCCACCACGGCAATGGTGCCGGATTTTTTCAGCGGCAGCGTGTCGAGGCGGTTCTTCAGCAGCACCAGGCTTTCGCGCGCGACGTCACGCGCCTCTTTGCGGTGCAGGCGGCTTTCAGCGTTGGTATCTGCCGGGTCAGAGTCTTTCGGACCCAGGTGGCTGTACGGATCGTTAAACAGCCCCATGTCGTATTTCACGTTCAGCACGTGGCGCGTGGCATCGTCCAGCTCCGCCATCGTCACCTTCCCGCTCTTCACCAGCCCCGGCAGGTATTTGCTGTAGTACTCGTCGCTCATGCTCATGTTGATGCCGGACTTGAGCGCGACGCGCACCGCGTCTTCCGGATCGGAGGCGGTGCCGTGTTTGATCAGCTCTTTAATCGCGCCGTGGTCGGATACGGTGATGCCCTTAAAGCCCCACTGGTCGCGCAGCACGTCTTTCAGCAGCCAGGAATCGGACGTCGCAGGCGTGCCGTTCAGCGAGTTCAACGCTACCATCACCGCGCCGCTGCCCGCATCCAGCCCTGCCTTGTACGGCGGCATGTAGTCGTTGAACAGGCGCTGCGGGCTCATGTCGACGGTGTTGTACTCTTTCCCGCCCTCCACCGCGCCGTAGGCCGCGAAGTGTTTGACGCTGGTCATCACCGAGTAGCGGTCCGCCGGGCTTTTACCCTGCATCGCTTCCACCATGGTTTTACCCATCGTGGAGGTTAAGTACGTATCTTCACCAAAGCCTTCCGAGCCGCGGCCCCAGCGCGGATCGCGCGAAACGTCCACCATGGGCGCCCAGGTCATGTTCAGGCCGTCGTCCGCCGCTTCATAAGCCG
Source organism: Enterobacter sp. N18-03635 (assembly GCF_004006055.1). Classification (NCBI taxonomy): domain Bacteria; kingdom Pseudomonadati; phylum Pseudomonadota; class Gammaproteobacteria; order Enterobacterales; family Enterobacteriaceae; genus Enterobacter; species Enterobacter sp. N18-03635. Next base: position 3,046,164 of record NZ_CP034769.1, read on the forward strand.
ACACGCGCCCGACGGTTTTCACCGCATCGAGGTTAAAGGAAGACGCTAAGCCGAGGCTAATCGGGAAGACGGTACGCTGGCCGTGCACCACGTCATAGGCGAAGAACAGCGGAATCTTCAGGCGGCTGAGATCCATCACCTGATCCTGCATCTTGCGGATATCCTGGCGGGTGACGGTATTAAAGATGGCCCCTACCTGCCCGTCTTTGATCATCTCGCGGATGGCCTCTTTCGGGTTATCCGGGCCGACGCTGATCAGACGCAGCTGGCCGATTTTCTCATCGACCGTCATTTTCTTGAGCAATTCCGTGACAAACGCATCCCGCGCTTCAGGCGTGAGCGGGTGATTGCCAAACAAATCCTCTGCCAGCGCAGGTTGCAGCGCCAGGCTGACGGCGACACCTACAGAACATAGCCATTTCATGTCGTTTTACTCTCTCATCAATAACCGCCGGACGATCTCGGCCATACCGTGCGAAAAGCGCAGTGTGCCACAAACCCTCTGAACGTTGCAGGGTTATTCTCTGATTTTTCTCGTGAATACTCGACCCCTTAACAGTTAATCGCGCTATGCTTTACAGCGAGAAATTTGCCCCACCACAAGGAGTGGAAGATGTCTTCTGTTCGAACTGACGATAACAAAGCATTTATTAACGAACTGTCGCGCCTGGTTGGCTCCTCTCACCTGCTTACCGACCCGGCTAAAACCGCCCGCTACCGCAAGGGCTTCCGCTCCGGTCAGGGCGAGGCGCTGGCGGTGGTTTTCCCCGGCACGCTGCTGGAACTGTGGCGCGTGCTGAGCGCCTGCGTCGCCGCCGACAAGATTATTTTAATGCAGGCGGCCAACACCGGCCTGACCGAAGGCTCCACGCCGAACGGCAACGATTACGATCGTGACATCGTGATTATCAGTACCCTGCGTCTCGACAAGCTGCACCTGTTGGACAAGGGCGAGCAGGTGCTCGCGTTCCCCGGCACCACGCTTTACTCCCTCGAAAAAGCGCTTAAGCCGCTGGGCCGCGAACCGCACTCGGTGATTGGCTCCTCCTGCATTGGCGCCTCGGTGGTCGGCGGGATCTGCAATAACTCCGGCGGCTCGCTGGTGCAGCGCGGCCCGGCGTATACCGAGATGTCGCTGTTCGCCCGTATTGACGAAAACGGCAAGCTGACGCTGGTGAACCATCTGGGAATCGATCTCGGCGTGACGCCAGAACAGATCCTCAGCAAGCTTGACGACGATCGCGTGAAGGACGAAGACGTGCAGCACGACGGCCGTCATGCGCACGATCACGACTACGTGACCCGCGTACGGGATATCGACGCCGATACGCCGGCGCGCTACAACGCCGACCCGGACCGCCTGTTTGAATCCTCCGGGTGCGCCGGGAAGCTTGCCGTTTTTGCTGTGCGTCTGGATACCTTCCCGGCAGAGAAAAAGCAGCAGGTATTTTACATCGGTACCAATCAGCCTGAGGTTCTGACGGAAATCCGCCGTCATATTCTGGGCGAATTCAGCAATCTTCCGGTGGCGGGCGAGTACATGCACCGGGACATTTACGACATCGCCGAACGTTACGGCAAAGATACCTTCCTGATGATCGACAAGCTCGGCACCGACAAAATGCCGTTCTTCTTCACCATGAAGGGCCGCACCGATGCGATGCTGGAGAAAGTTTCGCTGTTTAAACCCCACTTCACCGACCGCTTTATGCAGAAGCTGGGCAACGTTTTCCCGGCGCATTTACCGGAGAGAATGAAAACCTGGCGCGACAAGTACGAACATCACCTGCTGCTGAAAATGGCCGGGGACGGGATTGCCGAAGCGCAGTCCTGGCTGACCGAATACTTCAAAACCGCCGAAGGGGATTTCTTTGCCTGTACGCCTGAAGAGGGCAGCAAAGCCTTCCTGCACCGTTTTGCCGCCGCAGGCGCAGCCATCCGTTACCAGGCGGTGCATTCCGAAGAAGTGGAAGATATTCTGGCGCTGGATATCGCCCTGCGGCGTAACGACAGCGACTGGTTCGAGCATCTCCCGCCGGAAATCGACAGCAAGCTGGTGCACAAGCTCTATTACGGCCACTTTATGTGTTATGTCTTCCATCAGGATTACATTGTCAAAAAAGGGGTCGACGCACACGAACTGAAGGAGCAGATGCTCGCCCTTCTGCGTGAACGCGGCGCACAATATCCTGCGGAACATAACGTCGGACATCTTTATGAAGCCCCTGACGCACTTAAGCAGTTTTATCGCGAGAATGACCCTACAAACAGCATGAATCCCGGCATTGGTAAAACAACGCGGAAGAAATACTGGAAAGAGAGCGCAGACGCGGAGCAGCGCATAACGCAAACGTCTGATTAATTCCTACAGCCAAATTTGAGAGATTGTTAAGCGCTCCTTAATCGTAATAGAGTAACTGCTTATCGCCGGAGAAACGTTCCTCCGGCTTTCTATAACGAGGAGCAGGCACATCATGTCGGCTGTTGATGTTTTATCCGAGACCGAACTGGAAGTGCGCGACGCCCTTCCCGATGATGTGCATGCTATTGCCGCCATCTATGCCTGGCATGTGCTTCACGGGCGCGCGTCGTTTGAAGAAGTCCCCCCCACCATCGACGAAATGCGACATCGTATGAAAAGCGTGGCTGAGCACGGTTTACCGTGGCTTATCGCGCTGTATCGCGGCATCGTGGTGGGCTACTGCTACGCCACGCCTTACCGTCCACGGCACGCCTACCGCTATACCCTGGAAGAGTCGATATACGTTGATGCCAGCATTACCGGGCGCGGTTTTGGCTCGGCACTGATGGATGCGTTGATTGAACGCTGCGAGCAAGGGCCGTGGCGGCAGATGATTGCCGTGGTGGGAGATGGCAATAATAATGCCGGCTCGTTGCGGCTGCATAAAAAGCACGGCTTCGAGATTGTCGGTCAGCTGCGCAGCGTGGGGTATAAGAAAGGCGACTGGCGGGATACGGTGATTATGCAGCGCCCGCTCAACGATGGTGACTGGACGCTGCCGGAATAAACGCAAAACGGTAACCTGGGTTACCGTTTTTAGTGTTTTCTCCCTCTCCGACAGGGAGAGGGTCGGGGTGAGGGCATCTGCGGGCAGAGGGAAATTAATCGTTCTGCGCCGTCGCCATCTGCTCGGCTTTCTGCTTTTTATACGTCAATGCCGCGGCCGGTACAGGCTGCACTTTTCCGGTTTCAATCCAGGTACGCAGGCGGCTCGCGTCCGCGAAGTGGGTATATTTGCCGAAGGCATCCATCACCACCAGCGCCACCGGCTTACCGTTAAACACGGTGCGCATCACCAGACAGTGTCCTGCCGCGTTGGTAAAGCCGGTTTTCGTTAGCTGAATATTCCAGTTATCGCGGTAAACCAGATGGTTAGTGTTGCGGAACGGCAGCGTATAGGCCGGGTTCGCAAAGGTCGCCATCTCTTCACGGGTGGTACTGAGCTGACCAATCAGCGGATACTGTTTGCTGGCAATCAGCAGTTTCGTCAGATCGCGCGCCGTGGAGACGTTGTTGATCGACAGCCCCGTCGGTTCAACGTAGTGCGTATTATTCATCCCCAGCGCTTTGGCTTTTGCGTTCATCGCGCGGATAAAGGCGTCGTAGCCGCCCGGATAGTGGTGCGCCAGGCTCGCCGCCGCGCGGTTTTCAGACGACATTAGCGCCAGCAGCAGCATATTTTTACGGCTGATTTCACTGTTCAGCCGCACGCGGGAGTAGATCCCTTTCATCTCCGGCGTGTGGCTGATATCTACTTTTAGCTTTTCGTCCAGCGGCAGATGTGCATCAAGCACCACCATCGCGGTCATTAATTTGGTAATCGAGGCGATCGGGCGCACCAGGTCCGGATGGCTGGCGTAAATCACCTTATTGGTGTTGAGATCGACAATCATCGCGCTGCCGGACGCAATTTGCGGTTGAGCAGCGGCGGCGCTCACCGCGGGCGTTTTGGCGACGGCCGGCACGGCAGCGGACGCGCCCAGCAGCAGCGCCAGGCTAAGTAAAGAGACTCGGAATTTCTGCATGGTGAGACTTCTGATAATTATTCACGCACGTCATGACGTACACCGCCTGTATCAACGGATAAACACAGGCTGGCTTCGGCATCATAGCGGTCACAGAGCGTTGTCGCTAGCGGATAATCGTGAACAGATGCTGCATTGCTGGCATTTACGCCAGCAATGCAGTGAACTCAGAAGAGACGGTATCCGTAACCCCAAAGAATAACCGTCAGCGCCAGTAGCGCCTCCAGCACCAGCACCCCAATGGCGAGTGTTGAACTGGAAAAACTCAGGCCTTCTTCTTTATTGATATTCAGGAAGGTTGGAACCCCCAGATACAGCAGATACCCGGTGTAAAAGAGGGCAATGGTACCGATCAGCGCGCACAGCCAGACCAGTGGATAGAGCGCAACAATACCGCTTAAGAACAGCGGGGTCGCGACATATCCGGCAAAGACCATACAGTGCGCCAGCGATGGACGCTGCGGATAGTTACGCGCCATCCAGTGTATGACGCGCCCCATAACCGCCACACCCGCCAGCATCAGGCCATAAAAAACGATGGCCAGATAAAGCCCGGTAAACCAGGAAAGCTGAACTACGGTGCCGTCACCGAAGTTCCAGCCGATTTGTGTTGTTCCGATAAAGGCGCATATTACCGGCACCGCAGCCATCAGCAGCACATGGTGCGTGTAATGATGCGAGACCGTTTCGTTCTCACTTTTAATGACATGCATTTCACGATCGGGATGGGAGAAAAGTCCCCAGACATGGTTCATAGCGCCCCCTTGTTGTCGGCCCGTCAGCGATACCTTAAGTATAATGCAGGCTTTAGATTATTTTATGTACAGTGGGAAATTTCCGTTGATTTCCCCGCTGTTGATTCACGGGGTATATGATTAAACGAGGTACGCTGAGGGAGATAACATTTACGTAATGGATATTAACGCACTCATTGAGCAATATGGCTATGCCGCGCTGGTCATCGGCAGCGTGGCAGAAGGTGAAACCATCACGCTGTTAGGGGGCGTCGCCGCGCATCAGGGGTTACTGAAGTTCCCGCTGGTCGTTGCCGCGGTCGCGCTGGGTGGAATGATTGGCGATCAGCTGCTCTACTTTCTCGGGCTGCGATTTGGGCCAACGCTGCTTAAACGCTTCGCAAAGCATCAAAAGAAAATCCGCCGCGCTCAGCGGCTCATTCAACGTCATCCCTATCTGTTCGTCATTGGCACGCGCTTTATGTATGGCTTTCGCATTATCGGGCCGATACTGATTGGTGCCAGTCATCTGCCGCCAAAAATTTTTCTGCCGCTCAATATTTTGGGCGCGGTTGCCTGGGCGCTGATCTTTACGACGCTCGGTTACGCAGGGGGCGAAGTGATTGCGCCATGGCTGCATAATCTCGACCAGCACCTGAAACACTGGGCGTGGTTGATTCTGGTGGTTGTGGCGGTGATTGGGGTTCGACTGTGGCTGAAGCACCGGGAAAAGACGCGGGATGAGGAGTGAGTGCGGTCTCCTCCCCTCACCCCAGCCCTCTCCCTCAAGGGAGAGGGAGAGGGAGAAAGGTTACTACCCCTCCGGCTTAAACTGCGGGTTCGCCAGCATAAAACCCCCGTCGACGATAAACGATTGCCCTGTGGTATAGCTGGCGTCGCTGTCGCAAAGCCATGCCACCAGGCTGGCGATCTCTTTAGTGTGGCCCGGCCTTGCCAGCGGTATTTCCGGCATTGAGCCTTCCTTCACTTCGCTGTCGTCCATGTCATTCATCGGCGTGGCAATGGCACCCGGCGCGACGGCGTTCACCAGAATATTGTGCTTAACCAGCTCCATCGCCATGGATTTGGTTAACCCGCCGAGCGCGTGTTTCGCCGCCGTGTAGGCGCTGGCCTCCGGCAGGGGCGTGTGTTCATGTACCGAGGTGATGTTCACAATCCGCCCCCCTTCCCCCTGCTTCACCATCTGCCTTGCGGCTATCTGTGAACAGAGAAACGCCCCGTCCACGTCGACGGTGAAAATATTCCGCCAGTCGTCAAACGGCATTTCAAGGAACGGCGCTTTGGTCATCGCACCCGCATTATTGACCAGCACGTCCAGCCGGCCAAAACGCGCAATCAGCGTTTCAATAGCCTCTGCGCCTTCCGGCAGTGTGCCTAAGTCAAGATGGATAGCCTCTGCGCGCTGCCCCTGCGCTTCAACTTCGCGGCAGGTTTCCAGCGCCCCTTTTTCATCCGAATGCCAGGTGACGCCAATATCAAACCCGCGCTCTGCAAGCATCAGCGCCGTGGTTTTACCGATCCCGGAATCCGATGCGGTCACAATCGCTACTCTGGTCATACTCACCTCCTGAAAAACTGCAAAGAGGTAAGTATAGATAATGACCTTTTTTAGCCATGATGATAGCCACCGCCCAGCACCGAGGTCAGCTGCAGCGAGGCGTCGACATACTGCCCCTTTAACAGTAATCCTTCGAGATGTTCTTTTAGGGCAGGTATTCTGGCTTCACTGACCCGAGAGCCCGCAACGATCCCCGCGCTGAAACGCGCCTGGGCAAGCGCCACAACGCGTGCCGCATCTTTTTCAACCTGCTGCTGGTGGCTATTCTTCGCCGTCAGCGTTTCGACTTCACTGGCCGTGCGTGCCACCTGATTGACGGCTTCGACCACCGCTTTGTTGTAGTTCGCCACCGAGAGATTATTCTGCGCCTGTGCAATATCCAGGCTGGCGTTCAGCCTGCCGCTGTCAAAAATCGGCAGCGTCAGCCCGGCGGTCATGCCCATCTGCTGCGCGGAAGAGCGGAACAGATCGCTCAGGTGCAGGGCATCCTGCTGTAAGAACGCCATCAGGTTCACGTCAGGGTAGAAAGCCGCTCGGGCAGCCTCCACTTCGCTCATAGAGGCTTCGATATACCAGTGCGCCTCCTGAAGATCCGGACGACGTGCCAGCAGTTCATAGCCGAGCGTCGACGGTAACGAGGCTTCCACCGTCGGCAGGGCGTGCCGCGTCAGCGTCACGGAAGAGGCGTTCGTCAGCGCGACCAGGCGCGCCTCAACGGCTTTCATCTTCCCGTTGACTTCTGCCAGCTGCGCTTCGGTTTTGTTGGCGTTGATATCCGTTTCGACGCCCTCCACGGAGGAGGTGATGCCGTGTTGATACAGCTCGCGATCGGCACCGATAATATTGTCCTGCTCATGTTTGATCTGGGCGAGAACCTCCCCCACGGCGGCCTGCGTTTGCCACTCCCAGTAGAGCCGCGCCACGCTGCTGGCCAGCAGCTGACGCGTCTGCTCCAGCTCCGCTTTTTGCGCATTCACTTTGCCAATCCGGGACTCGACCCGGGCGCGATTTTTTCCCCAAAGATCGAGATCCCAGCCTGCGGTCAGGCCAAAGGTGCCGTTGGTGTACCACGGCCCGGTGGTGCCTGCAGCCGGGTCGGTAAAGGCAAACGGTCCCATCAGCCCTTCGGCGGACATTTTCTGACGTTCCGCATCGGCGGAAAAATTAATCTGCGGACCGTCGGCTGCCATTACGGATTTGGCCTGGGCTTCGGCAAGCGTAATGCGCTGACGGGCAATCTGCATATCCGGCGCATCACTTAATGCTTTCGCAATAAGCCCGTTAAGTTCGGGATTGTTATACTCTTTCCACCACTCATTTTTCGGCCAATCGGTATGACGAAGCTGCGTATTCACCGACGCCGCAGCGGTTTGCGTTTTAATGGGAGATACCGTGGCATGTTCAGGCGCACAGGCAGCCAGAATAAAAACGAAGGGAGCACTCAGAGAAAAAATAAGAGAACGTTTCATGACGCCATAAACTCAAAAAATAAAGGCGCACGTTACGCTCAGTGTCGTTCATTTTTTTAGTAACGCGTGGCAATCCGCAAATTGTCATACATCTTAATACACGGAAATTTATTCCTAAAAATAATGATTAAATTTAATACATTCATGCCAACCATAAATACGCTGCTACACTTATTCAGGACATACATGAGCGGGAGAAGGGAATGAAAATATTACTGTGGGTTATTTTGATTATATTTCTGATAGGTCTCTTAGTGGTTACCGGTGTATTCAAGATGATTTTCTGATTCCTTTGCCCGGCGCATCGCCGGGCAACGTCCATGATATCAGGCTTTCAGCGAAGCCCCTTTCGTAGCAATAACCTCTTTATACCAGTAGAAACTCTTTTTGCGGCTGCGCGCCAGCGTGCCTTTTCCGCTGTCATCGCGATCGACGTAAATAAAACCGTAGCGCTTAGAGAGTTCAGCTTTAGACGCGCTCACCAGATCGATTGGCCCCCAGCTGGTATATCCCATCACCTCAACGCCGTCATCAATTGCCTCACGCACCTGTACCAGATGGTCGTTAAGGTAGCTGATGCGATAGTCATCCTGCACCACACCGTCCGCATCCGGTTTATCCTTCGCCCCGAGGCCATTTTCCACGATAAACAACGGCTTCTGATAGCGATCCCAGAGCACGTTTAACAGGGTACGCAGGCCGATGGGGTCAATCTGCCAGCCCCATTCGGAACTTGCCAGATGCGGGTTTGGCACCATGCTCAGGATGTTGCCGCGCGCCTGCTGGTTGAGAGCTTCATCCGCGGTAACGCAGCCCGTCATGTAGTAGCTGAAGGAGATAAAATCGACGGTCGATTTCAGCGCCTCGCGGTCGGCGTCCGTGACCTCAAGCTGAATACCGCTGTCGCGGAAGAAGCGCTGCATATACCCCGGGTAGGCGCCGCGGCACTGCACGTCGCCAAAGAACTGCCAGGTGCGGTTTTCCTGCAGCGTCTTCAGAACATCTTCCGGCTTGCAAGTCAGCGGATACATCAGGCCGCCCAGCAGCATGTTGCCAATTCTGGCATCAGGAACGATCTCGTGGCAGGCCTTCACCGCCAGCGCGCTGGCAACCAGCTGGTGGTGGATTGCCTGATACACTTCACCTTTGCTGCTGGTTTCCGGCAGGCCCACGCCGGTCATCGGCGCGTGCAGAGACATATTGATCTCGTTAAAGGTAAGCCAGATCTTCACCTTCTCTTTGTAGCGCACGAACACAGTACGGGCATAGCGTTCAAAGAAGTCGATAGTCTGGCGGCTGCCCCACCCGCCGTACTGCTTCACCAGCCCCCACGGCATTTCGTAATGCGACAGCGTCACCAGCGGGGTAATGTTGTGCACAGCAAGCTCGTCAAACAGCCGGTCGTAAAACGCCAGCCCCGCCTCGTTAGGCTGCTGCTCATCGCCGTTCGGAAAAATGCGGGTCCAGGCAATGGAGACGCGCAGGCAGCTAAAGCCCATCTCAGCGAACAGTTTGATGTCTTCGGGATAGCGATGATAGAAGTCGATGGCAACATCCTTGATGCCGCTGTCACCCGCCACGCGCTCAACCACCGGGCCAAAGACACCGCGCGGCTGAACGTCTGAGGTGGACAGCCCTTTTCCCTCTTCCAGATACGCGCCCTCTACCTGATTCGCGGCAACCGCGCCGCCCCATAAAAAATCGTCCGGGAAAGTTTTCATCACGTTCTCCTGTTATTGATGGCTTACGCTGAGTAACGGCGCACCGGCACTGACGGACGTTGCCGCCACGGTCACCACGTCGCGATACTCATCGCTGTTACTGATAATAATCGGGGTCGCCAGGTCGAATCCGGCATCGATAATCGCCTGTCGGTCAAACTCCAGCAGTAGATCGCCGGGCTGTACTTTGTCACCCACCTTCACGTGGGCGGTAAACGGCCTGCCGTCGAGCTTCACGGTGTCGATACCCACGTGGATTAACACTTCAATCCCGCTGTCGCTAAGCAGGCCGATGGCGTGTTTGGTCTGGAAAAGAGAGGCCACCACGCCGGCAAACGGGGCAACCACTTTGTTATCGGAGGGAATAATCGCGGCACCGCTGCCCAGCAGGCCGCTGGCAAAGGTGGTATCCGGCACCTGGTCGAGCGCCAGAACGGTGCCGGTCATCGGTGCCAGCACATCGTTTTCACCCGCGGAGACCGCCCCTTCTGTCGCGGTGTTTCCTGGCATACCGGCGACCAGCGTCAGGCCGCAGCTCAGCACCAGCGCCACCGCGGTGCCGATAATGCCGCCCCACAGCGTGGCGTCCACGCCGCCAGGCGGGATCATCTGGGCGACAGTAAAGATATTGGCGAAGCCGAAAGAGTAAACGTGGGTGTCGCTGAAGCCGACAATCGCCCCGCCGATAGCCCCCGCCACGCAGCCAAAAATAAACGGACGGCGCATCGGCAGGTTTACGCCATACACTGCGGGTTCGGTGATACCGAAAATACCTGCCGTCACGGATGAACCGGCCAGCATTTTCTGACGCGCATCGCGGGTGCGCAGGAAAATGCCCAGCGCCGCCCCCACCTGACCAAACACCGCGGGCAAGAGCATGGGCAGCATGGAGTCATGCCCCAGCACCGCCAGGTTGTTAATCATCAGCGGCACCAGCCCCCAGTGCAGGCCAAAAATAACGCAGACCTGCCATAGCGCGCCCATCGCCGCACCCGCCAGCCACGGCGCCAGAACGTAAATACTCTGATAGCCGTTCGCCAGCAGCTGGCTCAGCCAGGTCGCCAGCGGCCCGATCACGAGGAAAGTCAGCGGCACGGTTACGCCCAGACAGATCAGCGGCGCGAAGAAGTTTTTCATCGAGGAAGGCAGCAGCCTGGTGCTCTGTTTTTCAAGCCAGCAGCTCACCCACGCGGCGAGAATAATCGGGATCACCGACGAGCTATAGTTGAACCAGGTGACAGGGATGCCCAAAAAGGCGTCCGACACCGCGTCCGGCTGCTGGCTGGCGTTAAACGCCGCAATCATTACCGGATGGGTGAGCGCCCCACCGATCACCATGGTAATAAACGGGTTGCCGTCGAATTTTTTCCCGGCGGTATAGCCCAGCACCATCGGGAAGAAGAAGAACAGCGCGTCGCTGGCGGCAAACCAGATTTTATACGTGCCGCTCCCGGTCTTGAGCCAGCCGCATACCACGGCCAGCGCCAGCAGCCCTTTCAGAATACCGGACGCGGCCAGAATACCGATAAACGGGGTGAAGATCCCGGAGACGATGTCGATCAGGCGGCCCAGCAGGTTCCCCTTTTCACCCTTCTCTTCCACAACAGGGGCGTCATCCGTAAGGCCTGCTTCATTACGGACAGCCTGCCAGACGTCGTGAACGTGGTTGCCAATCACCACCTGAAACTGGCCGCCGCTTTCGACCACCATGATTACGCCCGGATTTTTCTTGAGCCCTTCCGCATCCGCCCGTTGATTCTCTTTCAGTTTGAAGCGAAGCCGGGTCGCGCAGTGCACAAGACTGACGATGTTCTCTTTTCCGCCAACGTGGCCGAGAATATCCTTCGCTAAAGCCTGGTATTCCATCTCGATTTCCTTACATCCGATGCCCGCAGGCACCTGTTGACTGAGTACAAAAAATAAAAAAACCCGAGAACGGCCTTCTGACGAAGGCCGCGCTCAGGTTTTGCCTGCGTAGTGCAGTAACAATCCTGTTTGAGGCTTAACGCCCCTCTTTTCTCACCCGCTCGATATGAATGGCGAGGAACATAATTTCTTCGGTCGTCAGCTCACGCTGATAGCTTTTGTTCAGGTGCTGGGCGATTTTCTCGGCGCATTTCCACGCTTTCGCGTAGTTGTCTTTTACTGCCGTATGCAGCGAGACATCGTCATCTTCCACCACGGTGCGGGTGAGCATCCGCTGGGCAAAAAACTTCAGGTGGGTGACAAAACGCTGATAGCTGAGCGACTCTTCGTCATACTCAAGCTGCAGCTGATACTTCACCAGCTGGAGGATCTCCTGCATCACCCGCGTCACGTGCATCACCTCCGGCATTTCGCTGTTCAGCTGCGCGGTGACCAGATGCAGCGCGATAAAACCGGCCTCATCCTCCTCCAGTTCGACGTTCAGGCGTCTGGCGATAATGGCCCGCGCCTCCTGCCCTAACTCGAACTCCTTCGGATACAGCCGTTTGATATCCCACAGCAGCACGTTTTTGATGGCCAGCCCGTTCTTCTGCCGCTCAATAGCAAAGTAGCAGTGATCGGTGAGGGTGATATACAAGCTCTCCTGAAGCTTGCCCAGCCGCTGCGTCGCCAGCCCGATGATGCGATCGCAGGTGGTCATCACCTCCAGCGGAATTTGACTCAGCAGCTCTCCGAGCCGACGCACCAGTTCATCGCTTTGTAATGCAAACACCTTTTCAACCAACGCGGTATCCAGCGCTTCACCGACGCGCTTCTGAAAGGCCAGCCCACGGCCCATCACCACCTGTTCGCGCCCGCGCTCATCCTGAACAACCACCACGTTATTATTGAGTATCTTGGCGATTTTCATCGGAACCCCAGAAACAAAAAAACCTGACCTCCGGCAGATGCCAGAAAATCAGGTTTTGCCTGCATAAGCAGTAACAATCCAGTTCTGGCACTCTATCAGTTTCATTCGTAGCCTCAATGCGTCACGCGTCAGAAACGTGACGCGGATCGAACTTGCTACGGTGATATCAGAAGGTCACCACCGTTTTCAGCTCGGTGACCCAGGCATCCTGGGTGCGGCTGACCCCGCCGGGATGATGCCAGTACTGAATGCCCGGCTGCAGCTCGAGCCATGACGCCGGACGAAAACGGTAGTAAAACTCGCCGTTCAGGGAATGGCCCGGCACCGGGTGATACGCCGGATTGTCATAATCGCTTACGCCGCTCAGGTTGTTCAGGTAACGCTGGTTGCGGGCGTACTGGCTGCTCATATCAATCCAGGTTAAGCCAAAGCCAATCCAGTCTTCCGGTCGCGCATCAAACAGCCCGCGGTAGCGCAGCGAGGCGGCGTATACCTGGTGCATGTAGTTACTGCTCTGCTCCGCAAGGCTCATGCTGAACGAGGTACTCAACCCGCGATTCGGATCGTCCTGATGCTGCGTTAGCTGCTGGTTCAGTCCGGCGTACATAAACCAGGTCCGGCTGTGCGTATCGAATCCGTCCGGGTCCGTCGCCCCCGCCCCACCCGATTTGCCGCGATAGAGATCGGTTTGCGGCGCGTTGGTAAATACCACGCCCAGGTTGTACGCGCCCGGCAGGCCGTTAATCAGCGGACGCGCTTCGATTTCAACCGGCAGTAAGATCCCTTTGCTGCCCTTCGTCGACCAGCTCCACGCATGGCTGCGGCTGGCGGCCTGCGGATTCTGCTCCATCACGCCGCCTTTTAAGGTCAGCGTCGGCGTGAGTTTATAGGCAAGCGTGGTGCCCCAGGTGTGCACGTTCCAGTTGTTCCAGGTCAGCGAGTTGGCGGACTTTCCGCCGCACTGGGACAGCAGCTGGAAATCACAGGGGATAATTTGATCGAAGGTCTGTACCTTGTTCATCATCCCTATGCGCCAGGTCAGACGCCGGTCGTCAAAGCTGCGGGCAAAGGTCAGCCAGCCCAGACGGGTAATCGACTGCCCGCCCCAGCTCTCCTGGGTCAGATCGTTGAAGTTGACGCGCGGATCCTGCACGCGTTTGGTGGTGAGATCGTCATTGTGGTTGCGGTTAACGATGTTTCCCTCGATACGCGCGTCCGGGATACCGGTCCAGCGCTCCAGGTCCTGGTTGAAGGTCAGCGCGAACTGGTCAATATAGGCCACGTGGGAGTCGTGGTTATAGCCACCGCCGCCGTTCCAGCCGATCTCATTCAAATAGCCGAGATTGTACGTAAAGCCGTTATCGTTGAGAATTTTACGCACACCGACCATATTGCCGAGAAGCGGCGCCGGTGGAGCCTCAAAACCTAGTACCGTACCGTTCCAGTCTTGCGCCATCGACAGCGGGGATATCGCCAATAAGGCGAACGCATAGAGTTTATTTTTATATGCCATGATAACAACCTGTGATTGAGTATTGAGTGCGTAACCGGCCGCAGGAAATTTTTCTATTTCCTGTCGATAATTCATTTTTTAAAATCATTAAAAAGCGCTAAGCCAAATGTCTCTCCTGCGTAAACGACAGGCAAAAAAAAACCTAAGCGCTCCACAGCGAAAATGCTGTGAAACGCTTAGGTTTTGCCTGTTAACCAGTAACAATCCTGCGTTGAAAACAGTGGCACCTTAACACCGTCGCGCCACGTTGAAAACCTGAACTGTTTTCTGTTTTAAAAAAGTGTGAGCAATTTAACGCTTATTATTTCGACTGAATTACCCGGGCAATATCAGCCGACGTCTGTAATGTCCGAATCTCCTGAAATAACCCCAGCGCTTCATCATACTCTTTGCGTAAATAACTCAGCCACTGTTTAACACGCGCGACGTGATACAAACCGGTATCGCCCTGCTTTTCCAGACGGCTGTATTTTTGCAGCAGCGTGACGACGTCTGCCCACGGCATTCGCGGCTCGTTATATTTCACCACCCGGCTGAGGTTGGGCACATTCAGGGCGCCGCGACCGATCATTACCGCATCGCAGCCGGTGGCCTGCAGACAGGCCTGCGCGCTCTCGTAGTCCCAGATTTCGCCGTTAGCGATCACCGGAATAGAGAGGCGTTTGCGGATCTCGCCGATCGCCTGCCAGTTTATGCGCTCGGCTTTGTAGCCGTCTTCTTTGGTGCGGCCATGCACCACCAGCTCGGTGGCTCCGGCCTGCTGCACCGCATCGGCGATTTCAAACTGCCGCGCGTCGCTGTCCCATCCCAGGCGCACCTTAACCGTCACCGGCAAATGCGCGGGCACGGCCTCGCGCATGGCTTTCGCGCCGCGATAAATCAGCTCAGGATCTTTCAGCAAGGTCGCCCCGCCGCCGCTGCCGTTCACCAGCTTCGACGGGCAGCCGCAGTTGAGATCCACTCCGTATGAGCCCAGCTCAACCGCGCGGGCGGCGTTTTCCGCCAGCCATTCGGGGTACTGGCCGAGCAGCTGAATTCGCACCAGCGTGCCGGAAGAGGTCCGGCTCTGGTTGTGCAGCTCGGGGCACAGGCGAAAGAAGGATTTTACCGGCAACAGCATATCGACCACGCGCAGAAATTCCGTCACGCAGAGATCGTAGTCGTTCACCTCGGTCAGAAGCTCGCGCACGAGGGAGTCGAGCACGCCTTCCATTGGGGCCAGTAAAACACGCATAGCAGTACCTGTGAAAAAAGACGCGCTATAGTAGCCGCTCTCTATATCGCTGGGAAGCGCTTCTGTTCAGGGAGAAAGTCAGCCGGAGTTGCCCCGACAACGGCGCGAAACGCCGCCGCAAATGCCGCCTGCCCTGAAAACCCCAGCATCCAGGCCACCTGCTTAACCGGGTATCCGTTGGCGAGCAGGTCCAGCGAGGCACAAATCCTTGCGCGCTGTCGCCAGGCCCGGAAGCTAAAGCCGGTATCTTTGATAAACGCGCGTGAAAACGTGCGTTCAGACATCGCGGCCCGTTCCGCCAGCCTTTCCAGAGAAAGATCCCAGAGATTGTTGGCAATGATGTCACAGGCAACGCGATGTAAGCGCTCATCCACGGGCATCGGTAATTCGGCCGAGATTTGCTGAGCTTCACTGAGAATATCGAGCAGCAAAACGGCCATGCTGCGCTGAGTGGCTGGCCGGTATTCCGCACTGAACAGCCCGGCTATCAGCTCTTTGAACAACGCTGTCGCCATAATGACGTGAACCTCTTCTTTCCGTTTAAAAGATCCGCATTGCGATATCAGCGCAGGGCTAAACCAGACCGCCCGGAGCTCCGTTGCGGATAACACGCTGTAGGTATGCTCCTGAAAGGGAGGGATCCACAGCGCGCGCTGCGGCGGTATGACCCAACGCTTATTGCCGGTTTCGACCAGCATCACCCCTTTGATGGCAAACAAAAGCTGTCCCTGTGAATGCTGGTGAGGCGGATCCACTTCGCCGCGCGTATAGCTAATAGCCCCTCTGGACCATCCGATGTCATCGTCATGAATTGGCGTTTTATCGATAACGGTTGGCATCTCACATTCCTCCCTTCCACTTATGATGCTGCTTGTACACGTAACCGGAGAGAGACGCAATGCACATTCAATTTATCATTCATGAACATTTCGAAGCGCCGGGCGCCTATGAAATCTGGGGGAAAAGCCGCAGCCATACTCTGAGCTACACCAGAGTTTATCAGGGCGATCCTTTACCCGAGGAGCTGGGGAGCACGGACCTGCTTATCATCATGGGAGGCCCGCAGTCCCCCGCTACCACGCCTGAGGAATGCCCCTGGTTCGATGCACAGGCGGAAAAGGCACTCATCAGCCGCGCGATAGAGGCAGGTAAAACGGTGATAGGCGTTTGTCTTGGCTCGCAGCTTATCGGCGAAGCGCTGGGGGCAGCGTTTAGCCATAGCCCGGAAAAAGAGATCGGCAAATTTCCCGTCAGGCTCACCGATGCAGGCAAGGCGAACCCGCTGTTTGCGGATTTTGGCCACGAATTGAACGTCGGTCACTGGCATAACGACATGCCAGGGTTGACGCCGCAGGCTAAAGTGCTGGCTTACAGCGAGGGCTGCCCCCGTCAGATCGTGGAATATGGCGAACGGGTTTACGGTTTTCAGTGCCATATGGAGCTGACGCCGGAGGTTGTAGAGTTGCTGATTGAGCATTCGCAGAATGACCTCAGCCGCGCGGATGAATTCCGTTTTGTCGAAACGGCGGAAAAACTCCGCTCGCATGATTATCGCGAAATGAACCAGGTGCTGTTTTCTTTTCTCGATAAACTGACCGCCTGACGCTGATGCCTTCTCTGGCGCGTTACTTCGCCAGTGCAATTCCTTTCCTCTAAACTATTGCCTGCACCAGTAAGATGATACCGGACGTTCCATTCCGGAATGTCTGGTATGCTCAAATTTCATGATGTGATCCGTGGCACATTTTTGGGTTTAATTGTATGATGAATGCGTTTCAGCAAGGACTATCACCATGAGCAAAACATTGAACATTATCTGGCAATATCTGCGCGCATTCGTCCTGATTTATGCCTGTCTGTATGCCGGGATTTTCATCGCGTCGCTGCTGCCCATCACCATTCCCGGCAGCATTATCGGCATGCTGATCCTCTTCGTGTTGCTGGCGCTGCAAATCCTGCCTGCAAAGTGGGTCAATCCCGGCTGCTTCGTCCTCATTCGCTATATGGCGCTGCTTTTCGTGCCTATCGGCGTCGGGGTCATGCAGTATTTTGATTTGCTCAAGGCCCAGTTCGGCCCGATTGTTGTCTCCTGCGCGGTCAGTACGCTGGTGGTTTTCCTGGTGGTGAGCTGGAGTTCGCATCTGGTGCATGGCGAACGTAACGTGATTGGGGAGAAAACAAAAAAATGATGGCCAATATCTGGTGGTCGCTGCCGCTCACCCTCGCAGTATTCTTCGCCGCACGTAAGCTTGCCGCGCGTTTCAAAATGCCGTTGCTGAACCCGCTGCTGGTGGCAATGGTGGTGATTATTCCGTTCCTGCTGCTCACCGGCATTCCTTACGAACGCTACTTTGCCGGCAGCAAAATTTTAAACGACCTGCTGCAGCCCGCCGTTGTGGCGCTCGCCTTTCCTTTATACGAGCAGCTGCACCAGATCCGCGCCCGCTGGAAATCCATCATTACCATCTGCTTTGTCGGCAGCCTGGTGGCGATGATCACCGGTACGTCAGTGGCGCTGTTGATGGGGGCCTCCCCGCAAATTGCCGCCTCTATTCTGCCTAAATCTGTGACCACGCCTATCGCGATGGCGGTTGGGGGTAGCCTCGGCGGTATTCCAGCAATTAGCGCGATGTGCGTTATTTTCGTCGGTATTCTCGGCGCGGTGTTTGGCCACAGCCTGCTGAACGGTATGCGCATTCATACTAAAGCGGCACGAGGACTGTCGATGGGGACAGCTTCCCACGCCCTGGGCACTGCCCGCTGCGCGGAGCTGGATTATCAGGAAGGGGCGTTTAGCTCGCTGGCGCTGGTGATCTGCGGAATTATCACCTCCCTGCTGGCCCCGTTCATTTTCCCGCTGATTCTGGCGGTGATGGGCTAAAATTTGCGATGCGTCGCGCAAATTTCATTTTGCTTTCATAAGTTGCATACATAATGAGAAGTGGATCACATATAAAGCCCTAACGGCTCCGTAAACTACCGATCCATTAACCTTTATGAGGCAAACGCCATGCACCCACGTTTTCAAGCTGCTTTCGCCCAGCTTGCAGAGAATTTGCAGTCAGCCCTGGCTCCCGTTCTGGCAGATGCACACTTCCCCGCCCTGCTGACCGCGGAGCAGGTCACGATGCTGAAACAGGCAACGGGACTGGACGAAGACGCGCTGGCTTTCGCACTGCTTCCTCTGGCTGCCGCCTGCGCGCGGGCCGATCTCTCCCATTTTAACGTCGGGGCCATTGCGCGCGGCGTCAGCGGAACTTGGTACTTCGGTGGCAATATGGAGTTCCTGGGCGCGACCATGCAGCAAACGGTTCACGCCGAGCAGAGCGCCATCAGCCACGCCTGGCTGCGCGGTGAAAAAGCCCTGAGCGCCATTACCGTTAACTACACTCCGTGCGGCCACTGCCGTCAGTTTATGAACGAGCTGAACAGCGGGCTGCAGCTGCGCATCAACCTGCCGGGTCGCGCGCCGCACACGCTGGGCGATTATCTGCCTGACGCATTTGGTCCGAAAGATCTGGAGATCAAAACGCTGCTGATGGACGATCAGGACCACGGTTACGCCCTGTCCGGCGATGACCTGAGCCAGGCGGCGATTACCGCCGCCAACAAGAGCCACACGCCGTACAGCAAGTCCCCGAGCGGCGTGGCGCTGCGGTGCCGTGATGGCCGAATCTTCACCGGCAGCTATGCGGAAAACGCCGCGTTTAACCCAACGCTGCCGCCGCTGCAGGGCGCACTCAACCTGCTGAGCCTGAACGGCTATGATTATCCGGACATTCAGCGCGCCATTCTGGCTGAAATTGCCGATGCACCGCTGATCCAGTGGGATGCCACCGCCGCAACGCTCAAAGCGCTGGGCTGTACGACGATTGACCGCGTACTGCTGGCGTAATCCTTCCGGCGGGCAAAAATGCCCGCCCGTTTGCTGAAAAACCCCTCAGTTGAGTCGCTGTTTCTTGCGCTAACCAGGCGGGTAAAGTAGCCTGAATTAAATTTCACCTTCGGTACGAGCCATCTGCATGTTAAAGCGCGTTTTTTACAGCCTGTCTGTCCTGGTCGGCATACTGCTGTTGATCGTGCTGGGCCTCGACCGCTGGATGAGCTGGAAAACCGCCCCCTACATCTTTGATGACCTGCAGGACCTGCCGTATCGTCAGGTTGGCGTGGTGCTCGGCACCGCCAAGTATTACCGCACCGGCGTCATCAACCAGTATTACCGTTACCGCATTCAGGGCGCGCTGAACGCCTACAACAGCGGCAAGGTGAACTACCTGCTGCTGAGCGGCGATAACGCCCTGCAAAGCTACAATGAACCGGTGACGATGCGTAAGGATTTGATTGCCGCGGGCGTGGATCCGGCCGATATCGTGCTCGACTACGCCGGGTTCCGCACCCTGGACTCCATCGTGCGCACGCGCAAAGTCTTCGACACCAACGACTTCATCATCATCACCCAGCGCTTCCACTGCGAGCGCGCGCTGTTTATTGCCCTGCATATGGGCATTCAGGCGCAGTGCTACGCGGTGCCGTCGCCAAAAGATATGCTGAGCGTGCGCGTGCGCGAGTTCGGCGCCCGCTTTGGTGCCCTGGCCGATCTGTATATCTTCAAACGCGAACCGCGCTTTTTAGGCCCGCTGGTGCCGATTCCGGCGATGCACGAAGTGCCGGAAGACGCGCAGGGTTACCCGGCCGTCACGCCCGAGCAGCTGCTCGATATGCAAAAAAAAGAGAAATAGCGGGACCGCCTTTATACTTTCTTTACGGCCGGCCTGACGCTTTTTATCTCCCCTTTACGTCTGCTCTTTTAAGCTGAGTTCATTGCCGCTACGGCTTCATTGAAGAATGACTATGAACTCGATAATGAATGCGTTTTTCCTCAAAAGTCTCCGCCCGTACTTTAACTTTCCCGGCTTATCACTCCCTGGCGCACTTACTTCTGGTCTCTGGCTGGATGAAAAAATTTACGCCCTGCAGCACAACGTTGCCGTGGAAGTAGCCGATTACCTGGAACGTTACCCTCAAACGAAACATGTTGACGTTTACCTGAACGATATCAACGGCACGATGCGCGGCAAGCGTCTGTCGGCTGAGAGCATGCTGAATCTGGAAAAAGGCTGTTATTTTCCGCTTTCCGTCTACTCGATGGATCAGAAAGGAAAAATTGCCGCGCCGCTTCATGATGAACCCGACCGGCTGTGCGTCCCGGTCGCCGGCTCCCTGCGCCCCTGTCCGCAGGATCCGGAGCACACCGCGCAGATCCTGCTGACGATGAAGGACAGCGACGGTAATCCCTGCCCGCTTGAGCCGCGCGTGATACTGCAGAACGTGCTGGCCCGCTTCCACCAGCACGACCTCTTCCCTGTGGTTGCCCCGGAAATCGAGTTTTACCTGACGGGACATGACGAACGCGATCCGCAAAATCAGGGCTGCTTTCATATGGATACCTCGTCGGCGCATGCGGCGCTGTTTGACGAGCTGGAACAGCTGGCCCACCTGCAGCGCATCCCGCTGTCAGGGGTCGTGGCGGAAGCCGAGTCCGGACAGTACGAATTAAACCTGAAGCACAGCCATCGCGTCGTTGAGGTCTGCGATAACGTGCTGGCGCTTCGTCGCCTGACCCGTTACGTTGCTGAAAAGCACGGTCTGCAGGCCAACTTTATGGCTAAGCCTTTCAGCCAGCTTGCCGGCAGCGGTTTGCACTTCCATTTCAGCCTGAACAATCGTCACGGCGAAAACGTCTTTGCTTCCCCGGTGAACGCGCTTAACAGCATGATACGTTTGTGCGTCGCGGGCCAGCTGGCGCTGATGCCCGCCTCCGTCGCCATTCTTGCGCCAGGCGTCAACGCGTTTCGTCGCCTGCGTAAAAGCCTGACGGAACCCGTCTTTAACTCCTGGGGCTATAACACCCGCTCCGCCGCCCTGCGTATTCCCTGCTCGGATGAGAGTAACCGTCGTATCGAGTACCGGCTGGCCGGGGCCGATGCGAATCCGTATCTGGTGGCGGCCACTATCCTGACCGGCATGCTGTATGGGCTGGAACATATCGACGAGGGGGATCTCCCTGAACCGCAGCACGACCAACCGGAACTGCCGCTGTTCCAGCAGGAGGCGATTGAGGCCTTTGCCCGCTGTCAGTATCTCACCGACAGCCTGGGCGATGCCTTTTCCGAACAGTGGGTCGCCCGCAAGCTCTCTGAACTCGACTGGTTTGAGCGCATTGTGACCCGAGAGGAGTCCCATCTGGCATAGAGCATAAAAAAAGCCCGCTCGGTGAGCGGGCCGGGTATGGAGAGAGACGATTACTTCTTACGGGCGTACTTCAGTGAATCCAGCGCAACCGCGAAGATAATGATGGCGCCCTTGATGATGTACTGCCAGTACGGGTTCACGCCGATATAGGTCAACCCGTAGTTGATGACGGTGAAAATGATCACACCGGTCACCACGCCCAGTACCGTACCCACACCGCCGCTGAAGGAGACGCCGCCCACCACGCAGGCTGCGATCGCATCCAGCTCATACATGAAGCCGAGGTTGTTGGTTGCAGAGCCGATACGGCCCGCTTCCAGCATCCCACCGAAGGCGTAGAACACGCCGGACAGGGCATAGATGATGAGCAGGTTCAGAGCTACGTTAACGCCGGAGACTTTCGCCGCTTCCGGGTTACCGCCGATGGCGAAGATGTTTTTGCCGAAGCGCGTTTTGTTCCACAGGATCCAGACGAAGGCCACCGCAATCAGCGCATAGAAGGTGATGTACGACAGGCGGAAGCTGCCAAGCGCAATAAACCCTTGCGTAAAGGTCGAGAAGCCGCTGTCAAAGCCCGAGATTGGCGAAGCGCCGACGAAGTCGTAGTACAGGGAGTTGATACCGTAAACGATGATCATCGTACCCAGGGTGGTGATAAACGGCGTCACGTTCAGGTAGGCGATGATAATTCCGTTGATCAGACCAATCACCGCACCAATGGCGCAGACAATCAGGATCACCACGAAAATCGGCATGGTGGCCATTTCCGGGAAGACCTTGTTAGCGTTTTCCATCGACTGCAGCAGAGTTGCCGCGATAACCGCCGCCAGACCCACCTGACGACCGGCAGAAAGGTCCGTCCCCTGGGTCACGATCAGGCCCGCCACGCCCAGCGCAATGATAATACGCACGGAGGACTGGGTCAGAATGTTACTCAGGTTCAGCAGGCTTAAGAACGTAGGGTCCTGGAAAATAATGATAGCCAGCAGTACTAAAAGAACAACGTAAATACCGCCTTCTTTCAGGTAAGTGAGAAAACTTTTTTTATTTAACGCACTCATGAGGAGCCCCTGATCTTAAAGGTGCAAAGACGCAAGACGCAAAATTTCATTTTGCGTTGTCGTTTTAGTGTCAACAATACCGGCGACGAGACCATTGCTCATAACCAGAATACGATCCGTGATCCCTAACAATTCCGGCATTTCGGAAGAAATAATAATGATCCCTTTATTCTTTTTCGCCAGCTCGGCAATCAGCTGATAAATTTCAAACTTCGCGCCGACGTCAATACCGCGGGTAGGTTCATCCAGCATCAGAATTTCTGGCTGGGTTAATAACCAACGGCCGATAATCACTTTCTGCTGGTTACCGCCTGACAGCGAACCAATTTGGGTGCGATGGCCTGGCGTTTTCACGCGCATGGAGTCAATCACCCATTGGGTATCGCTTTTCATGCGGGAGTTATCCAGCAGCCCGACTTTGTTTTTGTAATTGCGAATGTTAGAAATTAACGAGTTAAAGTTAATATCCAGATAAGCATAAATACCGGTCGAACGACGCTCTTCCGTCACCAGCGCGAAACCATTATTAATAGCTTCGTTGGCGTTGTGGTTGTTAATTTTCTTACCGTGCAGCGTAATGGTGCCTTGAGCCTTCTCACGGATACCAAACAGGGTTTCCACAATATCGGTACGTTTTGCCCCGACCAGGCCGGCAATCCCCAAGATTTCACCTTTATGCAGGTCGAAGGAGACATCGCGTATAGACGGCTGACGTAACGAGGTCAGGTTGCGCACTTCCAGAATCACTTCACCCGGCTTGTTTTCTTTGTCAGGGAAGCGCTGGTTCAGGGAACGGCCGACCATCATGGCGATGATCTTGTCCATGTCCAGCCCTTCCAGCGGCTGCGTGGCAATCCACTGACCGTCGCGCAGGATGGTGATCTCATCGCACAGCTGGAAGATCTCTTCCATTTTGTGGGAGATGTACACAATGCCGCAGCCGCGATCTTTTAGCTTACGAATAATGGTAAAAAGGTGGTTAACCTCTTTTTCCGTTAATGACGATGTTGGTTCGTCCATGATGACGATTTTCGCATCATAGGAGAACGCTTTGGCGATTTCGATCATCTGCATCTGGGAGACGGATAATGTTCCCACGCGGGCGCGCGGATCGATATCAATATCCAGCTCGTCGAAAATCGCTTTGGTGTCGCGATACATTTTGTCCTGATCGACAAAGACACCTTTGGTTGGATAACGTCCCAACCACATGTTATCCATAACTGAACGCTGCAGCACCAGGTTTAATTCCTGATGAACCATCGAGATACCGTTTTCCAGTGCTTCTTTCGCTGAATGGAAATCGATCTCTTTCCCCTGAAAAAGAATGCTGCCAGAATCTTTTTGATAGATCCCAAAAAGACATTTTAATAATGTTGATTTACCCGCACCGTTCTCCCCCATTAAGGCATGAATAGAGTGAGGACGAACTTTTAAATTAACATTATCGAGTGCCTTAACGCCGGGAAATGACTTGTTGATACCGCTCATTTCCAACAGGTATTCACCGGATGACTGAGTTGTTGTGCTGACCATAATTATACCTTGTTGGCCTCGCATATCGCGTTATAAAAGGGCGCAACGAATTGCGCCCAGTGGAGACAGTACCGCTAACTTATTTACCGATAAACTCAGCCAGGTTGGACTGGTCTACGCCCACGTAAGGTACGCGAACGATTTTGTTGTCAATTTTCCAGTTGGTGCCATCTGCCGCGCCTTTGCCATCGGCGAGGTTTTTCGCCAGATCGAAGGTGGCTTTCGCCTGGTTGTTGGCATCGTTCAGCACGGTACCGGCCATCGCACCGGATTTAACCAGCGCCAGCGCTTCTGGCAGTGCATCCACGCCGAATACCGGGATTGAGGATTTGTTGTGTGCTTTCAGCGCTTCTACCGCACCCATTGCCATCGCATCGTTGTTGGCGATAACGACTTCGATTTTGTTGGCATTAGGGCCAGACAGCCATGCGTCCATCTTATCTTTCGCCTGAGCGGTATCCCACATCGCGGTATCTAACGCCAGCTGCTGGGTTTTAAGGCCTTTGTCGTTAAGCTCTTTGATAACGTAGGTAGTACGCGCTTCAGCATCCGGGTGGCCTGGCTCGCCTTTCAGCAGCACGAACTGAATCTGACCGTCTTTATTCAGGTCCCAGTTCGGGTTCGCCGCCCAGTGTTTCGCGATCAAATCGCCCTGAATAATACCGGACTCTTTGGAGTCAGTACCGACGTAATACGCTTTGTCGTAGCTATCCAGCGCCTTACGGGAAGGTTCTTTGTTGAAGAAGACGATCGGCACGTTCTGACCGCGCGCTTTTTCAATGACCGTGCCTGCTGCAGCCGGGTCAACCAGGTTGATGGCCAGGGCTTTCACGCCTTTCGCCAGCAGAACGTCGATCTGGTCGTTCTGTTTGGACTGGTCATTCTGGGAGTCGTTCATCAGCAGCTGAACGTCTGGCGCTGCTTTCGCATCTTTCTCAATCGCTTTACGCACAACAGACATGAAGTTGTCGTCGTATTTATAGATGGTCACACCAATACGGGTATCCGCAGCGTGCGCTGCTGCACCAAAAAGCATGCTTGCCATTACAGCAGACAGGGTCAACACCTTCTTATTCATGGTATCTCCGGTTTTTTTATGCAGGGTAGTTCTTGTGAATAACGATCGGCGGGCAGGTGTTAATAAAACGTTACTGACAGCCGAAGTTCACTTATAAAATTTCTATCTTCCGTGTTCGGTAACGCTCCAGAAATGCGTTTTATTCGTTGTTTGCGGCACATTGGCTATAGTGAAAGTGAATAATCACTGTTACATAGCGTTTCAGCCCCTAAAACGCTGACATCATAGTCAGCGCCTTGTTAAGATACTGTGAATTTACTCACAGATTGAAAACGGTTACATCACCTGATCTAATCAGTTAGTGATCGGAACCACAATTTGCCGGGCCGCGACGGAGTGGCGACGTACTAAAGTCGGCATGAAACAGTGCGTTGCGCCCGGATCCAGCAGCCCTGCCGCTCCCTGTAATGCCAGCTCAGTCGCCAGTTTCGCCATAGAGGCAATGGGGTAGCGCACCGTTGTCAGCTGCGGGTCGGTGTAACGGGCAATCGGGATATCATCAAAACCAATGAGTGACAAATGCTGTGGCACCGCAATGCCGTTATCCTTCAGCGCCGTCAGGGCGCCAGCCGCCATGCTGTCGTTATAGGCAAACACCGCAGACAGCTGCAGATTGCGGCCCAGCAGCTCCACCATTGCCGCCTCACCGCCCTGCATGTCCGGCGTGCCGGTTCCCACCCAGCTTTCGGATGGCGTAATGCCGTGCTCTTTCAGGGCATTTTGCCACCCCTCGCGCCGCAGTTCGTCATCTTCAATCTGATGGCTGGAGGCCAGATAACCGATCCGCTGATGCCCGTTGTTGATGAGCATTTTCGTGGCCATCATGGCGCCGCTGACGTTATCGA
The DNA here is from genome assembly GCF_004006055.1 of Enterobacter sp. N18-03635. Classification (NCBI taxonomy): domain Bacteria; kingdom Pseudomonadati; phylum Pseudomonadota; class Gammaproteobacteria; order Enterobacterales; family Enterobacteriaceae; genus Enterobacter; species Enterobacter sp. N18-03635. The sequence goes on from NZ_CP034769.1 coordinate 3,072,069, forward strand.
GCCCGACGCAGCGGTGGGCATAGCCGGGGACAATGCGGTTGATCAGCACCATGCCCGGGATCTGCTCCATCAATCCGGTTAGCTCTTCATCGCTCAAGGCTTTTGAATGGACAATCAGGGCGTTACAGCGCTGGCGGATCAGCACTTCAATGGCATGGCGCTCTTTTTCCGCCTCATGATAGCTATTACCGATCAGGACATATTTCTGATGCTGCTGTGCCACCATGTCGACCGCTTTCACCAGCGCGCCGAAAAAGGCATCCGAGACATCCATCACCACCACGCCGATGGTGTCGCTGACCTGCGTCGCAAGCGCCTGGGCATTGGCATTTGGCCGGTACCCGAGCTGGGTCACGGCTTTCATTACGGTTTCTCGGGTTTCAGGGCTGACCAGCGCGCTATTATTGAGCACGCGTGAGACGGTAGCCACAGAAACGCCCGCCTGACGGGCGACGTCACGAATGGTGATCATATTCACCATCCTTCAAAGGATTGCAGCAACTCACAGACACCCCCTGTGTTTAGCAAGGTGGCTATTTTGGCAGCGAGAGAAAGGGGACTACGTGAAGAAGCTCACAGTCATGAAAACGCTTACATCCGTTTTGTTAATGATTGTGATCCAGATCGTTATCTGGATGTGTTTTTCAATGATACCCCTGAAGCATATGCGGTTAACTGACGCCACACCCACTCCAGCGGTCCCTGGCGGAAATAGCGTAGCCAGAGAATAGAAAACGCCAGGTTTACCACCCAGACCGGAATAACAAACGCCAGCAGCGTAAGGCGGTCGAATTTCATAAACAGGCCAAAACGATAGAAAAGCGTGGTACATATGAGCGTTTGTAGGAGGTAATTGCTCAACGCCATTCGGCCCACGCAGGCGATAGCGCTGACAATCCACAGGCGGGAAAGCGTTGGCCAGAAGCCATAGATCAGCGCCGCGTAGCCGATGGTCTGGAACGGCGCGCTCAGTTCACGCGGCACCTGGAGCAGAAACGCGCACCAGCGGTAATCCCAGTGGATATGCCACTGCACAATCACCGCCGGGAGGTTAATCAGCACGCCGAGCAGCACCAGACCGGCGCCGGTACAACGATAGTGACGCAGGCTGAATTCTCCTTTCAGCCAGCCGGTGCGCATCAATGACGCGCCCATCAGCATCATGCCCGCCAGCTGCCAGCCGTATTGCGCGCCCAGCGCAAGGAGGTTGTCCCCCAGCATATCCGCACGGTTGCTTATCGCTTCCGTACCGCCTTTCAGCTTCCAGAACTGTTCGTACTGCAGGTTAGCGGCATCCGGGATCCATGAACGGTTTGTCGCCTCGCCGGAGATCATCCCCAGCAATAGCAGGACGCCAAGCCCCATCACATACAGCATCACGCCGGTGTTAAACAGGCTTTTTACGCTGTGCGCATCGCGAATGAGACGCCAGCAGATGAGCCCGACTAACCCATACGCGAGAAGAATATCGCCGTCCCAGAAGAACAGGCCGTGGATAAAGCCGAGGAGAACCAGCAGCGTCAGGCGCGACTGGATCCAGCGCGTACCGCGTTTGAGGAGAAGCTGCAGGCCTGCGCCAAACAGCAGGGCAAAGAGCGTGAGGAATTTGACCTGCGCAAAGAGATCGAGGATCGCCCACGTCCAGGCATCACTGCGCGTGATGTCGCCATACCACGCAGGATTGAGATAAGCCGCCTTCGGCAAACCGAAGGCGGCGATATTAAGCAGCAGGATACCGAGAATGGCGACGCCGCGAACAAAATCGAGCGTGACGTTTCGCTCCATGGTCCCTGCCCTGTAAGACTTAGTTGTGATGACGTACGGCGCGCAGGAACTCCTGGCGGGTATTCTGGCTTGACTTAAACAGGCCGCCCAGCGAGGTGGTGGTCGTTGCACTGGTCGCATCACGCACGCCGCGCGCCTTCACGCAGTAGTGAACCGCGTCGATAGAGACGGCCACGTTATTGGTGCCCAGCAGCGTTTGCAGCGCGGTCAGGATCTGCTGCGTCAGACGCTCCTGCACCTGCGGACGCTGGGCAAAGAACTGCACGATGCGGTTGATCTTCGACAGGCCAATCACCGTATCTTTGGGGATATACGCCACGGTCGCTTTACCGTCGATGGTCACGAAATGGTGTTCGCAGGTACTGGTCAGCGTGATATCGCGCACCGTCACCATCTCATCCACTTTCATCTTGTTTTCAATGACGGTGATTTTCGGGAAGTTGGCGTAATCCAGGCCGGAGAAAATTTCGTCGACGTACATTTTCGCGATGCGGTGCGGCGTCTCCATCAGACTGTCGTCACTCAGATCGAGATTCAGCAGCTCCATGATTTCGGTCATATGACCGGCAATCAGACGCTTGCGGGTTTCATTGTCCAAATCCTGTACGGGCGGACGCAGTGGCGTTTCAAGACCGCGCGCAACCAGGGCTTCGTGGACCAGGGCAGCTTCTTTACTGAGTGATGACATTTTGTTCTCCTGCAGGTGTGGCGTCTTTTGCCCTCGTTGTGGCAAAAGTATGCGCTCATTGTGCGTGAGGCGACGCACATAATCCAGTATTCACGACGATAATTATTGCAATTGCTGTTGCCTTTCAGCGTGACGATTCCAGACCAACGCTCCTCCAACGAACAGCGCAATGCCCGCCAGGCCAAGCGCGGGCTCCAGCCGGTGGGTAAGCCAGGTTGATAACGCCGAGGTGACCGGCCCAATCAACTGACCAATCGCATACCCGGTGGTGAGCAGGCCTGCCATATAGCGCGTGTGGTTTGGCGCCAGCTCGCGACCGTATAAAAGAGAGAGCTGCACGGCACACAAAAAGCCGCCGCCCACCAGCAGCCCACCCGTCAGCAATCCGCCAATCCCCGGCAGCAGCCAGGCCGCCAGCACGCCCGCCCCCTGTAACCACAGGACTATAGCCAGCCTGCGGTTAGCCGTTGAGGTATGGCGTAAAAGAATACTGAGCATTATCCCCACCACGGCGGCGATACCAAAAATCGGCCAGACGAACTGCGCAAACAGGCTGCCGGGAAAACGCACCGCCGCCATTTGCGACAGGAATGTCGCCGGGAGGATATATCCAAAGCCAGCCAGACTGTAGCTCCAGACCAGGCGTTTTAAATCCGCCGTCAGCACCAGCGGCTCTGGTGCGGTGCCCGGTCGATGGAGCTGACCGGATCGCGGCAGGTAGCGCGCCACCAGCACAATCAGCACCAGCGCCAGCACGCCGTAGATTTGCCATGCCGCCCCGGCCGACAGGGACTTCGCCTGGATATAGACGGCGAGCAGCCCGCTCAGGGCAATGCCCGCCCCCGGTCCGGCAAATACGGCAGCGCTCAGGCCCGGTTTACCCAACTGCCCAAGCCGTTCGTTAGTCCAGGCGGCAATCAGTACCATCGACCAGCCGCTCATGCAGCCAATCACAAAACGCAGCAGGCCGTGTACGACGGCGTTATCCGCCGCCGCGGAGAGCAGCGTCAGCGCCACCGCGCCGGTGATGCCAAGCCAGAGGCGCGTTTCCACAAAGCGGTGCGCGCGCATGGCATCCCATGCGCCCACCAGATAGCCCAGATAGTTCATCGCCGCGACCAGACCCGCGCTGGTCAACGTAAGCTGCCCGGCAGCAATCATCAGCGGCACCTGAGGCGTAAAGGCAAAGCGTCCTATCCCCATCGCCACCACCAGAACGACAAACCCACTGAGCGCAATACGCAGCGCCATGACCGCTCCAATTGTTAAAGAAAAGTAAATTTATGATGCAGCATCTGGCCGTCAGGCGAAAGTGAAAGTTGCTCACAGGTCAATGAAAAGGCTGTATTATGGTTTTTATGAATACGCATTCTCATTAAGGAGCCCTGCATGGAACTGCTCGAAGAGCACCGTTGTTTTGAAGGTCGACAGCAGCGCTGGCGGCATGACTCCACCGTCCTGAACTGTGCGATGACCTTCAGCATTTTCCTGCCGCCGACGGAAAATCCGCCGGTTCTGTTCTGGCTTTCCGGCCTGACCTGCAACGACGAAAACTTCACCACCAAAGCGGGGGCGCAGCGTATTGCCGCCGAGCTGGGTATTGCGCTGGTGATGCCTGATACCAGCCCGCGTGGTGATGATGTGGCCGACGATGCGGGATACGACCTGGGTAAAGGCGCCGGGTTTTATCTCAATGCCACCGAGCAGCCCTGGGCGCGCCACTACCGCATGTATGATTACATTCGCGATGAACTTCCTGCGCTGGTGCAGTCGCAGTTTGCGGTTGGCGAGCGCTGCGCGATCAGCGGCCACTCGATGGGCGGACACGGGGCGCTCATCATGGCGCTGAAAAATCCGGGGAAATACGTCAGCGTGTCGGCATTTGCGCCAATTGTGAACCCAACGCAGGTGCCGTGGGGGCAGAAAGCCTTCACACACTATTTGGGTGAGGATGCGGAAAAATGGCAGGCATGGGACAGTTGCGCGCTGATGCTGGCCAGCAAAGCTGAAGAGGCCATTCCCACCCTTATCGATCAGGGTGATGCGGACCAGTTCCTCGCCGGTCAGCTGCAGCCTGCGGTGCTGGCAGAAGCGGCACGCCAGAAAGACTGGCCGCTGACGCTGCGCATCCAGCCGGGATACGACCACAGCTATTATTTTATCGCGTCCTTTATTGAGGATCATCTCCGCTTCCATGCGGAGCATTTGTTCGGCTAAGTGCGGCCGATTGCCGGGTGGCGGCCTCGCCTTACCCGGCCTACATTCGTGGGTTTTGTAGGCCCGGCAAGCGAAGCGCCACCGGGCATCCAGGCTACATCAGAACTTATAATCCACGCCGACAAAGTAGCGACGGCCATCTTCCGTGTAGCTGTAATCGTCGCGGCTCAGATCTTTGTCCAGCAGGTTCTGCACGCCCGCACGCAGCTTCACGCTTTTCGTCGCCTGCCACGCGGCGCCGGTATTCCAGATGACATAGCCACCCGGCGTTGGAGCGCTGCTGGTCAGCGCGCGTTTCTCACCGGTGTAGTTGCCCTGAACGTAGAACGACCAGTCCTGCGTCGCCTTCCAGTCAACGGTACCGTTGGCGGTGTGGAACGGCAGATCGGACAGCGGCTTGTTGCCGCCGTTGCTGATATCACGACCGTCGTTGTAGGTGTAGTTCAGCGTCAGTTTCCAGTCGTCCGCCAGCGGGAGTTTCAGCTCGGTCTCCACTCCGCGGATGCGCGCCTTGTTAACGTTGTAGTAGCGGAAAATCGGTTCACCGTCCGCATTCAGGCCAACGTAGTTAGGGTAGCCCTGGGCCTGTTTCGCATTCGCCGTACGGCTGATGCTGATACGGTCATCCACATTATTCTGGAAGGTGGTGACGCTGGCCTGCACGCCCTCTAACCAGCCCTCTTCCCCACTGTAGTACAGACCGAATTCGAAGCTCTCGCTGGTTTCCGGCTTAAGGTCCGGGTTACCGACAATCTCACAGGCACCGCGACACGAGCCGGTGACCCAGTCCGGGCTCAGCTGCAGCAGTGACGGCGCTTTAAACGCGGTAGCCCAGCCCCCTTTCACCGTTACGGTATCGGTCGCGTTGTAGACCAGATAGGCGCGCGGGCTCCAGTGGTCGCCGTAGGTATCATGGTCATCCATACGGATGCCGGTGGTCAGCGCCAGAGGTTCAAAGATACGCCACTCATCTTCAAGGAACAGGGCATACTGGCTTGTCGACGTACTGCTGCTGGAACCGCCCGTCAGGTTGACAGGATCCTTCAGCTTATCGTGACGCCATTCGCCGCCGAAGGTCATCAGCTGGTTGATTTCGCCCAGCGGCAGCACGTATTTTCCGTCCACCGCGTTGCTCTCGGAGGTGATCGGATTGCTGTTGCCCGGGTTCTTGTTATCTACCTTTTCGCCGTAAACCTTCAGCTCGCTGTTGCCGACGCCCCAGCGGCCGTTGTGGCTGAGCGAGTAGTTCTGCCGCTCAAGGCGGTTTTTGTCGAGGGAATCCGAGTCACGATCCTGACGGTCGAAGCCGTAGCCCGCCGTAAAGTCGTGGTTTTCAGACGGTGTCCAGGCGAACTCCACATTCGCATCGCGGCTGGTGAAGCCCTCAATGCGCGGCGTTTCACCGCTCGCCGTGGTAGAGGACTTCTGCTGACCGTCTTTCTCACGCTTCGCGAGGCTACCGTAGGCTTTCAGCCCCAGCAGACCGTCCACCAGCGGACCGCTGGTATAGAACTGACCGTTATACGTGTCGCCACGGTCGCGATGTTCCTGAATTGTGGAATCGGCGCTCAGGGTTCCCGTCCATTTCTGGCCGATTTTTTTGGTGATAATGTTTACCACGCCGCCCAGCGCATCGGAGCCGTAAAGAGAAGACATCGGTCCGCGCACCACTTCAATTCGTTCGATGGCGTCAACCGGCACCCAGTTGAGGTCGAAATCATTATGGCGGAACACCGCGTTACGGGAATTGACGCGCTTGCCGTCGATCAGGATCAGCGTGTAGCTGCTGTCCAGTCCACGGATACTAACCCCTTTACGGTTGTCCCCTTCGCTCGTGAGCTGAACGCCCGGCACATCCCGTAACACATCTTTCAGGTTCTGAACGGGTTTGCGCTGCAAATCTTCCTGGGTAATCACGCTGATGCTTGCCGGTGCGTCTTTCAGGTTTTGCTCGGTCGCGGAGGCCGTGACAACCATTGTGTCGCCGGATTCCGCTGCGATAACAGGCAGGGCCAGGGACATTGCGGACGCACAAAGTCCTCCCCTGACGAAGGGATTCAACCTAAACATTCCATATCTCCATGAGGTAAATACAACTAAATCAAATCATCATTGCTCACAGCGTCTTCCCTGCCGCCCACATCTGCGGTGGGTCGGTGACACGCTTATTTGTGATAACGATAAAGCAAACGATAATTATTATCAATTAAATTGTTAAGAAATATATCTTTGTTTCAGGATACGGGAATAAAAAAACCCGCTCGAATGAGCGGGTTAAAAGAGAGGAAGTGCGGTTATTGTTTAAATCGTTCCGGGAATTCCATTTCACTGTAGCGAACGAATTTTGTTCCTTTCGTCAGCTTGTAGCCAAACCAGATAACGAGGAACAGCGGAATACCAATGTAGGTCGCCGTGACGGCGCCCCAGTCAATGGTGTCCGCCAGGAACGCTTCATAGTTCTGTCCCAGTGTAATGATCAGGCACAGAATGAAGGCGAAAATGGGACCCAGCGGGAAAAACCCTGAGCGATACGGCAGCGAGTTAATATCGTGACCCTGTTTGACGAAGCCACGGCGGAAACGGTAGTGGCTAATGGCAATCCCCAGCCAGGCAATAAAGCCCGTCATCCCGGACGTGTTAAGCAGCCACAGGTAAACCGTCTGGTTGCCAAACATGGAGGTCAGGAAGCACAGACCGGCAATGACCGTTGTGGCATACAGCGCGTTACGCGGTACGCCGCCACGGGAAAGTTTCGCGAAAATACGCGGCGCTTTACCGTCGCATGCCAGCGTATAGAGCATACGGGTGGACGCGTACATCCCGGAGTTACCGGCTGAAAGCACAGCGGTCAGGATAACGGCATTCATCACTGCCGCAGCTGAAAGCAGACCGGCGTGCTGGAAGACCAGCGTGAACGGACTGACGCTAATGTCTTTAACGTCATTACGCAGCAGGCTTGGATCGGTGTACGGAATGATCAGGCTGATAATCAGGATCGCGAACACATAGAACAGCAGGATACGCCAGAAGACCTGACGAACCGCGCGCGGAATATTCTTCTCCGGGTTTTCTGACTCACCGGCCGCGATGCCAATCAGCTCGGTCCCCTGGAAGGAGAAGCCGACAATCATTGCCACGCCAATCATTGCCGACAGTCCACCGGCAAACGGCGCATCGCCTGTTGTCCAGTTACTCCAGCCCGCAGGTTCTGCGCCTTTGAAAATACCAACGATCATCGCCACACCGACGACGATAAAGATGATGACGGTTGCCACTTTGATCAAAGAGAACCAGTATTCCGCTTCGCCGAAACCGCGCACGGAGATGTAGTTCAGCAGGAAAATAACGGCGAGGAACAGGGCGCTCCAGATCCAGCCTGGCGTATCCGGGAACCACCAGTTCATCACCAGCTGCGCGGCGACAAGGTCAACGGCGATAGTGACCGCCCAGTTGTACCAGTAGTTCCAGCCCAGCGCGAAGCCAAAGCCTTCTTCAACGTATTTTTGACCGTAGGTCGAGAACGAACCGGATACCGGCATGTACGCGGCCAGTTCGCCAAGACTGGTCATCAGGAAGTACACCATCAGGCCAATCAGGATATAAGAGAAAAGTGCCCCACCCGGGCCTGCTGCCGAAATCGTTGCGCCAGAGGCAACGAAAAGACCTGTACCGATGGAGCCGCCAATGGCGATCATCGTCAGGTGACGCGCCTTGAGTTCACGACGTAGCGTGGGCGCTTCTGTGGTTTTAATTTCTGAAACCATATGAAAATGCTGTCCATTTAATAAATGAGGCGCGATTGTAGCAGACGATCCGCGTTCCTTCCGGCAGAAATACTCAGTTATAAGAGAGCTTCATGACTGGGCCTGGATTATAAGTAAAGCATAATTTTTCCCTCTCCCCTTTGGGGTGAGGGGAAGATTACATCTCGCAATAGCGCAGAAAACGCTGCAAAGAACTGGAAAGGTGTTTCTGACGATGATGAATGCACCACAGCGTGCGCACCAGTTTCGGGAGCGGGATGGGGATTTCAACCAGCGATCCGGTCTCCAGCTGTTCGGCAATAACGCGCCGGGAAAGACAGCTGATGCCGAGCCCGTGGCGCACCGCGTGCTTGATGGCCTCAGAGTTCCCCAGCTCCATCCCTAACTGGAAATGCGGCAGATGAGAAAGCAGCAGATAATCGACAATTTCACGCGTGCCGGAGCCCTGCTCGCGCAGGATCCACTGCGCCTGCGCCAGGCGCTCCAGCGTCACCTCGCCCTGCAATAACGACGAGGCCGGGGAGGCAAACACCACCAGCTCATCTTCCAGCCAGGGCTCGGCAATAATATCGACGTTATGGCAGGGTCCTTCGATGAGGCCGATATCCACGCGGAAGTCGATCACCGCGTTGATGACGTCCTGGCTGTTCCCCACGCTCATCTCCAGCGGCAGGGTCGGGAAATCCCGGCGGTAGCGGGCAATCACTTCCGGCAGGATGTAGTTCCCGATGGTGCTGCTGGCGTAGACGCGGATCGCACCGTTGTCTTCGCGGAACAGCTGCTCGATTTCGATAGCCTGCTCCAGCAGCGCCAGCGCGCGCGGATAAAGAAGACGACCGTGCTCGTTGACCACCAGACGCTTCCCTACCCTGTCAAAAAGCTGAACGCCCAGCTGTCCTTCAAGATCGGTTAACGCCGCGCTGACCGCAGACTGCGAGAGCGCCAGCATTTGTGACGCCTGGGTCGTCGAGCCGCTTTTCAGCACCTCGGCAAACACTTCCAGCTGACGCAAAGTAATGTGCATGGTTGCTTACCACTTATATAGATTGATTATAAGTATATAATCAATTTTATTTTTAAGCCAGAGCGCCGTAACCTTTAGCCAGACAAAGGAGAAGGTTATGTCAGAAATCACCTTACAACATCATCGTACAGTGTGGCACTTCGTGCCGGGTCTTGCGCTCAGCGCCGCAGTGACCGCCGTCGCGCTATGGGGCGGCAGCATCCCGGCCATCGCAGGCGCAGGTTTCAGCGCGCTGACGCTGGCCATTTTGCTGGGCATGGTCGTGGGTAACACCGTTTATCCACATATCTGGAAATCCTGCGACGGCGGCGTGATCTTTGCCAAGCAGCATCTGCTGCGTCTTGGGATCATTCTCTACGGCTTCCGTCTCACCTTTTCGCAGATTGCGGATGTGGGCGTGAGCGGGATCGCCATCGACGTCCTGACCCTGACCAGCACCTTTTTACTGGCCTGCTTTATCGGGCAGAAAGTCTTTGGCCTGGACAGACAAACCAGCTGGCTGATCGGTGCCGGGAGCAGTATCTGTGGGGCCGCGGCGGTGCTGGCAGCGGAACCCGTCGTTAAAGCCGAAGCCAGCAAGGTGACGGTGGCGGTAGCGACGGTGGTGATCTTCGGTACGCTGGCGATTTTCCTCTACCCGGCCATGTATCCGCAGGTTGCCCACTGGTTTAGCCCGGAAACCTACGGCATCTATATCGGTTCGACCATGCACGAAGTGGCCCAGGTGGTGGCGGCAGGACATGCTATTAACCCTGAAGCCGAAAACGCGGCTGTGATTGCCAAAATGCTGCGCGTGATGATGCTGGCGCCGTTCCTGATTTTCCTTGCAGCACGGGTTAAACAGCTGGCACCGGCGGACAGTAATCAGAAAAGTAAAATCACCATTCCATGGTTTGCGATCCTGTTTATCGTGGTCGCTATCTTTAACTCCTTCCACCTGCTGCCCAAATCGGTAGTGGATATGCTGGTGACGCTGGATACCGTACTGCTGGCGATGGCCATGGCGGCCCTGGGGGTGACTACACACGTCAGCGCACTGAAAAAAGCCGGTGCGAAACCGCTGCTGATGGCGCTGGTACTCTTCATCTGGCTGATTGTCGGCGGCGGCGCGATTAACCTCGCGGTCCATAGCCTGATGGCATAAACCACTACATCCTTCTCCTGTTAACCCGCTATCATAGGCATTTCGGGTTAACAGGAGTCCCTTTATGAAATATGTTGGAGCGCACGTCAGCGCTGCAGGTGGCCTTGCGAATGCCGCCATTCGCGCCGCCGAAATTGAGGCGACCGCTTTCGCCCTGTTCACCAAAAATCAGCGCCAGTGGCGCGCCGCACCGCTCACCGCCGAGGTGATTGACGATTTCAAAGCTGCCTGTGAGAAGTACCACTACGGGCCAGGCCAGATCCTTCCCCACGACAGCTATCTCATTAACCTCGGGCACCCGGTTGAAGAGGCGCTGGAAAAATCCCGCGAGGCGTTTCTTGATGAAGTTCAGCGCTGTGAGCAGCTTGGGCTGACGCTGCTGAACTTCCATCCTGGCAGCCATCTGATGCAGATCGATGAAGATGCCTGCCTCGCGCGCATTGCCGAATCCATCAACATCACGCTGGACAAGACCAAAGGCGTCACCGCGGTGATTGAGAATACCGCCGGTCAGGGCAGCAACCTCGGCTTTAAGTTCGAACATCTGGCGGCGATTATCGACGGCGTGGAGGATAAATCCCGCGTCGGCGTGTGCATTGATACCTGCCACGCGTTTGCCGCCGGTTATGACCTTCGCACCACCGAGGCAACGAAAAACACGTTTGATGAGTTCGAGCGCGTAGTTGGCTTTAAGTACCTGCGCGGAATGCACTTAAACGATGCGAAAAGCGCCTTTGGCAGCCGCGTTGACCGCCACCACAGCCTGGGCGAAGGCAACATTGGCCACGATGCGTTTCGCTTTATCATGCAGGACGCCCGCTTCGACGGTATTCCGATGGTGCTTGAAACCATTAATCCGGACATCTGGGCAGAAGAGATTGCCTGGCTGAAGGCTCAGCAAACTGCTGAACAGGCGGCATAAAAAAAGCCGGGTGCGTAATGCGACCCGGCTTTTTTATTATTTATCGCTTACGCTGCTTTTGCCACAACTTCCGCTTCCGGACGTTTCAGCACCGCGTAAGAGAGACCCGCGACCAGCGTACCGGCGACGATGGCCAGCAGGTAGCCCAGTACCGGCGTGATGGCGCCAGGGATCAGCAGAACAAACAGACCGCCGTGTGGTGCCATCAGCTTCGCGCCAATCGCCATGGAGATCGCCCCGGTCACTGCACCACCCGCGATACAGCACGGCAGTACACGCATTGGGTCACGGGCCGCGAACGGAATCGCGCCTTCGGTGATGAAGCACAGACCCAGCACCAGCGCGGCTTTACCGCCTTCCTGCTGCGCTTTATCGAACTTACGACGGGCAATAATCGTCGCCAGGCCGAGCGCCAGAGGTGGCACCATACCTGCCGCCATGATCGCTGCCATTGGCGCGTAGGTCTGGGTACTCAGCAGGCCAACACCAAAGGCGTACGCCGCTTTGTTTACCGGACCCCCCATGTCGGTACACATCATGCCGCCGAGAATTGCCCCCAGCAGAACCGCGTTCGCGGTACCCATGGTTTGCAGCCAGTGGGTCAGACCCGCCAGGATGCCTGCAACCGGCTTACCAATCAGGTAAATCATCGCCAGACCGACCACCAGGCTGGAAATCAGCGGGATGATCAGAATCGGCTTCAGCGCTTCCATACTCTGCGGCAGCTTGAGCTTCGAGCTGATGAGCTTCGCGACGTAACCGGCGAGGAAGCCCGCGATGATACCGCCGATAAAGCCGGAACCGGTGCTTACGGCCAGCATACCGCCGATAAGACCCGGCGTGAGGCCAGGACGATCAGCGATGGAGAAAGCAATAAAGCCTGCCAGAACGGGTACCATCAATGCAAATGCGGAACCGCCACCAATCTGCATTAACGCAGCGGCCAGCGTGCCTTGCTCTTTAAACGCGGTAATACCAAATGCGAACGAGAGCGCGATACACAGACCACCCGCAACCACCATCGGCAGCATGTAAGACACGCCGGTCAGCAGGTGACGATAGGCGCCTGCGGACTCTTTCTTACCTTCCGTCGCGGTTTGACGCGCGCCAGTTGCCTGATACGGCTTCGCTTCCACCAGCGCTTTATCAAACTCCTGCGCAGTCTTTTTCAGCGCCAGGCCGGTAGACGTGCGGTACATTGGCTTACCGGCAAATTTCGCCAGGTCCACTTCGATATCCGCCGCCACAATCACCAGATCGGCCTCAGCCACTTCTTCAGGGGTGATAGCGTTGCCGGCACCGACGGAGCCGCGCGTTTCAACTTTAACCCACCAGCCGCGTTTTTTCGCTTCGGTTTCAATGGCTTCAGCCGCCATAAAGGTGTGAGCCACACCCGTCGGACAGGCCGTCACCGCAACAATGCGTTTCGGGCCCGTGGCCGCAGCCGGTGCCGTCGCGACGGGCGCGCTGTAAACAGACGCGTGACCTTTCGCTTCGCTCAGGAACAGTTCCGGATGAGCCACCGCGCGATTAATATCGCCCAGCCACACTTTTTTGCCGTTCAGCGCACTGTCAGCCGGGATTTTGTCGCCCAGTACAATGGCCAGTTCGGCATCGCCAGGGTTATCAGTCATCTCGAGATGTGCTTTGTTCGCCGCCGCTCCCAGCAAGGTCTTCGCCATATAGGCGCGAGCCTGTCCGAGACCGGAGTCAATGATCAGCAGCGTTTTCATTATTCCTCTCCTGCTGTTAGTTAAAAGGTTTTAAGTCAACGCGCGCCATCATCGCGGCTAACTGGGTACGATCGGTAATACCGACATTGCTCTGGCTTACGGCCAGGGCAGCAACGGCAGTGGCAAGACGTAAAGTATGTTCACTGGATTCACGCATCAGCAGGCCGTAAATCAGGCCGCCAACCATTGAATCCCCTGCGCCAACGGTACTCACAACTTCCATTGACGGCGGTTTGGCGATCCATTCGCCAGACGCGTTAACCCACAACGCGCCTTCTGCACCAAGCGAGATAACCACGTGAGCGATACCCTGCTCGCGCAGCGCATGGGCAGCTTCAATCACATCTTTTAGTTCTGGCAGCTTACGACCCGCCCAGATTTCCAGCTCGCGGCGATTCGGCTTCACCAGCCACGGCGAGGCTTTCAGACCGGCGACCAGCGCGTCGCGGCTGCTGTCAAAAATAATGCACGGGCACTGGCTGCGAAGGCGCGTCATCCAGTCGGTAAACGCTTCCGGGCTCACGCCGGACGGCAGGCTGCCGCTGACGCAGACCATGTCAAACTGACCCAGCCAGGTCAGAGAATCGTTAACAAAACGCTCCCAGTCTGACGGCGTCACTTCGAAGCCAGAGAAGTTCAGATCGGTCACTTCACCGTCTTTCTCAGTCAGCTTAACGTTGATTCGGGTACGGCCCTGAACAACCTGAAAACGGTTGGCAATGCCCAGCTCGCTGAACAGCTGCTGGAAACCATCCTGGTTATCTTTACCGAGGAATCCCCCCACGGTGACGTCGATACCGAGATCCTTGAGCACTTTCGCGACGTTAATCCCTTTGCCCGCAGCATGCAGGCCGGTGGTACGCACGAGGTTGACTTCGCCGCGCTCAATTTCCGGGCAAAATCCTACCAGGTCATAAGCCGGGTTCAGCGTAATAGTCGCAACACGTCTGCTCATTATGCGCCCTCCCCCAGACCCGCCGCGATGGCGTCGCCAATCGCTTTCAGCGCCTGTTCAGCATCAGCACCCTGCGCGGTGAAACGCAAACGGTGACCTTTCTTCACGCCCAGCGCGACAACTTTCATCAGACTACGGCCGTTGGCCGGTTTGCCCGTGCCGTCAAGATTCGCCACGGTGATCTCACTCTCGAATTGTTTAATGGTATTCACCAGCATGGTACCCGGACGGGCATGCAGGCCGTGTTCGTTACGCACCACGAACTCCGCAGTTTGCACGTCATCCGTCAGCACATCATCACTGGTCAGCAGTGCCAGCACGGTGGAGGCATCAGCGTTCAGCAGTTTTTCAGCTTTGTTGTTCAACAACAGGTCGCCCAGACGCTTCAGCACGGAAACCGGCTGTTCATCAGCCATCGCCACGGTCACCAGCATGGCCGCGCGCTCGCCTTCTACGTCAAACGCGTTGGCCGCGCGGCTCACGGCGATAGCGCTGCGCAGGTTGCCTTCAGCACTGTCGTTCAGCCAGATACCCTGACCCAGATTCAACGGCTTATCGTTAATCACGCGCGTCACAAAGGTGGCATCCGCCGCGCCGGCTTCTTTCAGACGACCGGCGTTCAGCGCCTGCAGCGTCACCAGATCGGAAGCAACCACGTCCAGCGTCAGCGTTTCATTATCCAGTTTCAGCGCTTCGCTCTGTTTTTCGCCCATCAGCAAGGCGCGCAGCTCTTCCGCTGTGGTGGCGGACTTAAGCTGTTCAGCCACCGCGTCATCACTCAGGACATGCGTCAGCTGACGCAGCAGACCTAAGTGTTCATCGCTGCTGGCCGCGATACCGATAGCCACATAGGCTACCTGACCGTCTCCCCAGAGCACGCCCTGCGGGAACTGGTAAACCTTAACGCCGGTTTTCAACACCTGATCGCGGGTGTCGGTGGTGCCGTGCGGAATGGCGATCCCATTGCCGAGGAAGGTTGAGGTCTGCTGCTCGCGCGCCAGCATGCCGTTGACATAGCCGTCCGCGACGTTACCCGCCTGCACAAGCGCAGCGGCAACCTGGCGAATAGCCTCTTCTTTATCCCCGGCCTGAGCGCCCGGGTGGATATCCTGAACAGATAACTGGAACATGGTTCTCCACTCCTGCTGAAATTGAATCGTTTCAGCTTTAATGAGAAAAAATGCGCTAGCCTGCTCCGTTTGTTTAAACAAGATAGCGCTGAAACGTTTCAAAAAGTCTTGCGTTTTCTGCAATACCTTGCAAGTAAACTCGTCTTTCTGATGTCAGAATTTAGAGATACAGCACATTTCTTCTTCGTTCAGCTGAATTTTGCTGAAGTTCAGCAAGTCAGTTTCAGCTAAGGTCAGCCGATGTGGGTGTAAGATGAAATGCCATTTTGATTTTTCGTGGCATCATTGACCGCGCCCACTGTTTATTTTTTAGCTGACGGCGTACACTCCGCCCCTCTCTGCTACTCGCTAATTATAAAACATGCATAACACCCCTGCGGCTGCCTCGCCGAAGCCCTTTGATTTAACCTCAGCGGCCTTCCTGATTGTTGCCTTCTTCACGGGCATTGCCGGTGCGTTACAGACGCCGACGCTGAGCCTATTTCTGACAAATGAGGTTCATGTTCGTCCGGCGCTGGTTGGCTTCTTTTTTACCGGAAGCGCCATCATCGGCATCCTGGTCAGCCAGTTTCTGGCGGGACGCTCCGACAGAAAAGGCGATCGTAAAAGCCTGATCGTTTTCTGCTGCCTGCTGGGGGTCATGGCCTGCGTTCTGTTTGCCTGGAACCGCAACTATTTCATTCTGCTCTTCGTCGGGGTATTCCTGAGCAGCTTTGGCTCAACGGCTAACCCCCAGCTGTTCGCCCTTGCCCGCGAACACGCGGACCATACCGGACGTGAAGCGGTGATGTTCAGCTCAGTCCTGCGTGCTCAGGTGTCTCTGGCATGGGTGATTGGCCCGCCGCTGGCCTACGCGCTGGCGATGGGTTTTGGCTTTACGGTGATGTACCTGAGTGCCGCTGTCGCGTTTGTGGTATGCGGCGCGCTGGTGTGGTTCTTCCTGCCGTCCATGCGCAAAGAGCCCAAAGTGGCAACGGGCGTACTGGAAGCGCCGCGCCGTAACCGCCGCGATGCCCTGCTCCTGTTTGTTGTCTGCACGCTGATGTGGGGCACCAATAGCCTGTATATCATCAATATGCCGCTGTTTATTATTGATGAACTGCACCTGTCGGAAAAGCTGGCGGGAATCATGATGGGCACCGCGGCCGGGCTTGAGATCCCGACCATGCTCATTGCGGGCTATTACGCAAAGCGCTTCGGAAAGCGTTTTTTAATGCGCATTGCCGCCATCGCCGGTCTGCTGTTCTATCTCGGCATGCTGACGGTACATACGCCGGGGCTGTTGCTGGCTTTACAGCTGCTGAACGCCATCTATATTGGCATTCTCGCAGGGATAGGCATGCTCTATTTCCAGGATTTGATGCCCGGCCAGGCAGGCTCTGCCACCACCCTTTATACTAATACCACCCGCGTGGGCTGGATTATTGCCGGCTCAATGGCCGGTGTTGTGGCAGAAATTTGGGACTATCACACGGTGTTCTGGATTGCGCTGGTGATGTGTACGCTGACGATTGGCTGTCTGGCGAGGATTAAAGACGTTTAAGGTGCGGTGAGCGATTCAAGCTCAAGAAGGTACGTCATCGCCTGCTCGCGCGTGCTGCCGCACATTTCGGCCGTGGGCTGAAGCCCGGAGCAAACTCTCGGGCGCAGCGGTGAGCCAAAGATCTTGCAAAGATTATTTTCAGAGAGCTGAACGCAGCGGGTATTGGCAGGCTTGCCTAACATATAATTATTCACTGTTTAAAATTCACATTCCTGCTGTTAGCATCAGGTCCATCTGATCAATCAATACCATCCGAAGGGAATCACACTTAATGAAACCTAAGCTGTATTCGTACGTGCGTTTTTCATCTGTGAAACAACGGGAAGGCAACTCCCTGGAGCGTCAGCAAGATACCGCTCTAAAAATTGCGACCCGTTATAATCTCGAACTTGATACAACGGCTTTCCATGATCTCGGCATGTCCGCGTTCAAAGGAAAAAATGCTCATGAAGGGAAGCTATCGGAGTTCATCAAGCAGATTGGGGTTAAAGTTCCCGTTGGTTCGTGGCTGGTAGTCGAAAATCTTGACCGCATTAGTCGTGATGATGCCTGGAGCGCTTTGGATATATTCAAGAGCATACTTAGCAAGGGGATAGTCGTTGTTACTGGTATGGATGAAAAGGTCTATAAGTACGCGGACGTAAAGAATAATCCAACCGATTTAATCATTTCGTTGTTGATGTTCACACGCGCCCACGACGAATCGTTGATAAAAAAGAATCGGGTTGAAGCCCAGGCTCGTTCGCTGATAAGACACAACCTGACAAGAGAACCGGGAACACCAGCAAAAGCCATAGAATCAGTAGGTCAGAATGTCTGGTGGGTAGACACAAAATCAGGATACGTTACCCCACACTCCATTTATTTTGCCGCAGCGCAGAAGATTATCGAACTAAAACAAAACGGTGAAACTCTTCTTGGTATCCAACGATATCTTAACGAACACTACACTGCCCCTAAAAAGAGGGTTTATAAAGACAAGACAGGTCAAGCGCTGACACCCAAAACGGAGCAATGGGGCAAACATTTGATCAGAACCTTTTTGAATCCCACTGTTCACGGACAAAAAATCTTCACGCTGGATAAACGCGATGAATCAGGTGCCATCATATACGATTCCGAATCAGATGAACCGTTGAAAGAAACATTCATTATTCCGGATTACTATCCAGCACTTATGTCGGAAGTAGACTACTTGACACTTTCGAAGTTAGATCGACATCGTGCTGTCACTCGTAGTTCATCAACATATCCAGGAGGTAATCCTGAACCTGAAATACCGCTACTCTCAGGTATCGGTATTCTTTTTTGCGGTAAATGTGGATCTTTCATGTTCAAATCTGGTTCAAGTGAAAACAAGTACCGATATATATGTGGTTCAAAAATCGTTCAGGGTAAACCTTGCGGTAAAAAAGGATTTACGTCATACCAACTTGAGCACACTGTTTTACAACTAATCGCTGATCACGTCTGGAACAACCACCAAGAGGATAAAACAGCATGGTACGAATCTGAGATTGAAAAGGCATCTGAAGCTGTTAAGAAGCTGCTAAAACTAGCAACTTTGACAGACAACATCGAAGAATTGGCAGATCAGATTAATGCCAATAAACAAAAAAAAATTACGCTTGAGAAAGAGTTTCAACAGTACAAAATCAGCCGTTCAGAAATTCAAACTACTGGCTGGGATCAATTCCGACATTTCGATGTTCATGACACAAAGAATCCTGAGCGTAAGCGGATTAGACTGAAGGTAAAGCAAGCTATCAAACGTATTGATTGTTATGACATTGATGGTCGGCACAGTCATTTTGAAGTGACCTTCGCCGACGAAACAAAGCAGAGAATAGTGATTAAGTTTAATCGCAACAGATCACCTGGTATTTCGTATGTAGAGGCACAAACAGTAAACGATCATGACTTACTAAAAATGCAGGGACTTGTGTTGCACTCCTTCATTGATGAACTGATTTCACCTGAAAAATTTGCGCAGCATATTAAAGACAAACACGAAGTCAGCATTCTAAACCCGACATTTATAACCGAGCTGGAGGATGGCGTAACCCGAGACGAAGACAGTGGAATGGCTATCAGGGTAGATGGCATTACGAGCAAATCATATGCAACTGTCAACGGCATTAAGTACGAGATTAACTCACTGGAAGACTTAAAGAAACTTTCACAGTAAATAACACGCTAAATCACTCTCCCCTTGCCTACCTGACAAGGGGAAAGCAACCAAACCGTCCCGCAGATACCATTCCATACCAAAGCCCCGTAAAACTTGATACCGAGCGTTTTAGAGCAAGGGTTCAAATTACATCGTATTCATTATGCCTACGAACAGTGCGAGTTGCACCGCTTCTTATCGAAACACCTCTATGGTTGCCGGAAACCCCACACAAAGTAGATGGTTATGTCTTTCAATCGCAGTATTCAAGACTAAGCGCAGCCCCACATTAGCGTCAAGCATATGAACCATACAAAAACCCTGTAAATACAATCGACTTAGTAACAATCCCCTCTCTTCCTCCCACGTCAATTGATCGTTTTTATAGATCAATTTTGCAATATTGATAGATTTCATAGATCAATGTAAGATCATGATTCTTCGGTTGGTGTTTCTCGTAAACAAGACTCATGGAATGAATACTCTGTCCACGATGGAGTGAGAACGATAGGAGGCATCCAGAATGACTATCCTTATAAAAACCTTAAAAATCATGGCGTCAGGTGTTGTTTTCGTTTCAGGTATAACCACCGCCTCCAGTACCGTCTATTTCTTGCCAGAGGCAAAATCAGCAGGTGTCGCAAGCAGCGACAAAAACGCCCTGATGTTTCTCGGGATGGACAGGGATGTAAATCTGAAGGGGATATGCTTCGCGATGACAAAGCAATCCTCATCAATCGTTCCGCTGGTAGATATCACTGCTACAACTGATAACGGCAGATTCACGATGCACGGGTTACGCCCTAATGTCAGTGATACTAAAGAAGTCGCTTGTTCCTTCGGGTCCGAAGCTGGTGATTTCTTGACTGGCATTTCGAAGTCAACAACCGTTAACGTGAAGCTGGATTTCAATGGCGAGATCCGCAATTACAGTTTCGACACCACAGAGTTCGGAAAAATGTTGACTGCCAATGGGAAAGGCGTGTGGGAAAAAGCAGCTAAAGATTACGCTCAGGGAGTACGTGCACCCGTTTTCTATAGCAGCGGTAGCGAAGCTCCCAAAAACAATGCAGTAACCTCAAACGTCGATACACACAGTTATAAAGTAAGCGATGAGAAACTTAATTCGGTCTGGAAAAGCCTTAGCCCTGAAACCCGAAAACGATTGCTTCCTTCTCAAAGAGAATGGATAAAGCACAAATCCGGCTGCAATAATGAACAGAAATGTCTTACCGACATGACGAACAATCGCATTCGTGAACTGGAGTCTGAAAATGGAAAATAATGCACTGACTTTGGTTTTAAAAAACGATTGGGTAGCTTCGTCTTCTGGTAATACCTATACCGGAAAATACACGGTTGGAAGGTTTCACCTGACAGATACGTTCATCGTTGTGTATATGAAGCTGATACATGGAATTGAAATACCCGATTTATGGGTCAGTAGCAGCTTCACTAACATACCAGATACCGATACCCGAAGGGTTATGTATATGGAAGGCTGCGATATTTTATCGAAAGATACAATGAACGAAATCCGTAATGCAGTGAAGTCCCCGCCTGACAAGCTGAAAATATATCGTAATGGAGAGCGTATTATTAAAATAGAAGTTATGGAGAAACAAAATGACCTCAAAATTTAAAAAATCAACGACAATTGTTGCCTTCTTCTTTGGACTTTATATATTGAACGGAATAGCAATAACACCCAGCCAAGCCAGAACATCTGAATCAATACATTTCTCGAACGGAGGTTCAGCATCTTTACAACAAAACGAACAATCAACAAAATCATCGATAATAGATATACTTCCAAGGCTGTATACAACCGAAGAAGTTTATGCACGATTTCAGGAACATGAGTTCAGAGCAACAAATGACTTCAAAAAGTGCCGATTGATGGTTACAGGAAAAATAAAAAAGATTAGCGCAGCCACCTTCAGTAAAAATCCGTTAGTAACGTTACACATCCCTGATTCAAGTGAAGGCTTGAAATTCCTTTTCGAAAATACGGATTATGATAACAATACTGTAGCAGCATTAAACGTGGGCGATACAGTGATTATTGCTGGATGGAATGCACGACCAGGAACATTTGGGGACATTTTTTTAGATGATTCGCAAATCATGACAAAAATGGTTTCAAAGAAGAAGAAGCAAATGCTGGCTTTAAACGGTGGAATTTATGATCGGGAGATTTGTCATAAGTGACGTCAGGCAAATGCTTGGGACCATCCTCCAGATCTTGACCTGATCTTGACACGATATTTCCGGACAGCTTTTGTGTCTTAAGTTAACGCTCCCCGCAGTCGCCGGTAATCCCTCGGGGAGTGATATCCCTGAGCGCTGTGTGGGTGGTTTTCATTGTAATGTATGAACGCTGCCGCAAGGTTTCACAGTGCTGTTCTCACATCCGGCTTTAGCATGAACGCGATATAGCCTCCTTCATCGTTTTCACGAACCGTTCGGCCATGCCAATACTCTGCGTTTAATGCACGGTATAAGCAGGACCGTTATGCCTGCTCATTCTCCTATAAAGCTGTTTGGCATTTACCGATGGTAGTCCCTTTGTAAGACCTCACTTACTCAGGTTCCCACAGACGTCGATAGCCGTATCTGGGCATATCGCTAAAGATGTCGGGCATAATAATATCTGCTCTTGTTCACTTAAGTAATCAGGAAAACTTTGCTGGCTCCCCCTGCATTTCTGTGGAAAAATCGAACGTTGAACTTTCAAACAACAGAGGGATGTTTATGTCGGTTTTTCATGACTGGCTGCTCAGGATAGCTGGTGAAAATTACTTTCTCTATATCAAACGATTGTCTGCTAATGATACTGGTGCAACTGGTGGACATCAGGTAGGTCTATATATATCTTCCGACATCGCTGAAAAACTGCTCCCGTCCATCAACAATACACAAGAACAGAACCCGTCTGTTTATCTAACCGCGCATGTTTCATCGCATGAATATCCGGAAAGTAAGGCCCGCGCTATCTATTACAATAATCGTTTTTTTGGCGGGACCCGGAATGAGAGAAGGATCACTCGCTGGGGAAGAGGGAGTCCCCTTCAGGATCCTGAAAACACAGGAGCCCTAACGGTTCTGGCATTTAAGCCAGATGAACATGGCGGTGATAGTTCAGAGTTGGACATATGGGTCTGTGTCAACCCTGATGAAGAGGATATTATTGAGTCCGTAATAGGTGAAATCATCCCAGGGACACTTCTATTTGGGTCGTCCAGTGAAATCCTGGGGGGGCTGTCACTACAACATGCATCAGTGAATCATAAATATAATATTCCTGACGCCTGGAAGAAGCAGTTCCCTTCAGGAAATGAAATTATTCAATATGCAGGTCTGCACTATGCAAAAAACCCTGATAACCCGGACGAACAGCTCATCGAGCGACGCCGTATAGAGTATGACATTTTTCTGTTGGTAGAAGAGTTCCACGTACTGGACATCATCCGTAATGGATTTGGCTCTGTCGATGAGTTTATTGCGCTGGCTAATTCCGTCAGTAATCGCCGAAAATCCAGAGCTGGAAAGTCACTTGAACTACATCTTGAACATCTTTTTGTTGAGCATGGTTTGCGACACTTCGCCACACAGGCAGTTACAGAGGGCAATAAAAAACCTGACTTTCTATTCCCATCAGCTGAGGCTTACCACGATATTGGATACCCCGAAGAAAATCTTCGTATGTTAGCCGTGAAGACAACATGTAAAGACCGCTGGCGTCAGATATTAAACGAGGCGGACAAAATCAGAGAGATACATCTTTTCACACTACAGGAAGGAGTTTCTCAGACTCAGCATAAAGAAATGAAGGATGCTGGGGTAAAACTGGTTGTACCATCATCATTACACAGGAAATATCCGGAAGCGGTGAGAGGTGAACTAATGACGCTAGGGGCTTTTATCGCTGAACTTACAGGGCTCTACGCAGAACTGCCATAAGAAACTCCCGGCATGTGAAAGCCGGGAGTTTAAGTTATGCCTAATCAGGCTTGGCAGAAACAGCCTTGAGAATGTAAGGCTCCAGTAGTCTGGCTACTGCTTCAAAGACAGGGACCACAACGGAGTTACCGAACTGACGATATGACTGAGTGTCAGAAACCGGAATCCGGAAAGGCTTGCCGTCTGGCGTTTCAAAGCCCATGAGGCGTGCGCACTCGCGGGGGGTCAGTCTACGTGGGCGGCGAGCTTGGTTTTCAGGATTCGCAAAATCGACTTCACCTGCAGCCATATCCCAGCCACGGTCTATCAGAATCTCGGAGCCATCTTTATGATAACGGGCAGAAAGTGTGCGGGCCACGCTTTCTTTATCTTCAGGGTTAACGAGACCAAAACCAAAACCGTTCCCCTTAGCGGCATGCTTTTTAGCATAGTTGTAAAGGTACTCCCAGAGTTTAGGCGTCAGTATATATTTGCTATCAACCACTGGTTCCAGTAGCTCACCAAATGCTGGACGTCGTTCGGGATAAAATCGACTGACGTCGCGAAGGGTGAAGCCATTGTGAATATTCAGGTCGCGACGGAAACCCACCAGAACGATACGTTCACGATGCTGAGGAAGAAAATGCTTACCATCGATGACTTTAGGATCGCTTTTCCCCATCTCATTCGCATCGGCAACTTCATAGCCCAACTCGTCAAGTGTCTCCATGATGACCTTAAAAGTATTACCTTTGTCATGGCTTTTCAGGTTTTTGACGTTCTCAAGCACAAAAATGGCTGGTTTTTTTGCCCGGATAATACGTGCCACATCAAAGAAAAGAGTTCCTTGTGCTTCACACTCAAAACCATGCGCGCGACCCAGCGAATTTTTCTTACTCACTCCCGCAAGGCTAAATGGCTGGCAGGGGAAGCCAGCCAAAAGCACGTCATGGTCTGGAACATGTTCGTCGATATAAGCATAAGCATCTGTCTCTGATACCTCAGGCTTGTCACTAAGGGTGACTTCTCGGATATCGAGATTAAATGTATGCGCTTGCTCGTCATTAAACCAGTTAGCTTTATAGGTGCGTACCGCTTGTTTATTCCATTCGCTTGTAAAGACACACTGGCCCCCGATCGCTTCAAATCCCTTACGAATTCCGCCAATCCCGGCAAACAGGTCAACGAAACGAAACGCGTACTCTGGATGATTTGCTGGTGGTTCCGGAAGCATTTTTCGAAGAAGCGCCTCCTCGGCTGAAATCAGTGACCTGGGGGAGCATTTATCATTGATCCAACGGTTAAGTGTCTCCCGGCTCCATTCGTTTTTACCAACTTTTCTTAAGAGCTCTGCAACATACTTCTGATCATAGATTTCCAATACCTGCTCAATTAGTTTTCTATCATTTTCCTGTCGCTGCTTTTCTTCTATTTCCACTTTTTCAAGCAGATCCTGCGCCAGTAATTCAAATTCAGACATAACGCCTCCATAGGGTCTTATTAGTGACATCCTATCACTCATTTAACCCAGATGGAAACTTTATTACTGGGTATTTAAACAGTACTTAACATAAATCTGCCGGCTGTTGAAATCTTTCTTCAATGAAACCGCACAGACAATGAAAGTTTTCTCAGAACAACTTGGTGCTAACCAAACCAATACCGACACTAGTAAAGTGGTTTACCATTTTAATGTTAAGAGGGTATCCCCTTCCTTGCAAAATCGCAGATGTTTTCCTCCTTTTTATCGTCTCATTCGGGTATACCTGATAAAGACCATGATACAAAGTCTCAATAGGGTACAATTTAACTCTATTGACAACAAAAACCCGCAATGTATCATATGGGTATAAAATTAATACTTAAAAGAGAATTCATAATGAATGTCCGTATCTACTGCCGAGCATCTACTAAAAGCCAGCATGCCGACCGTGCATTGATAAGTCTGCGCGAATTTGCGCATAGCAAAAAATGGCAGGTAGCCGGAGAATACATTGAAAATGCCAGTGGTGCGAAGCTGGAGCGTGTGGAACTGATGCATCTCCTTGAGGAAGCACAACCCGGCGATCTGCTTCTCATCGAATCGATTGACCGACTCAGTCGTCTTCAACATGAAGAATGGGCTGAACTCAAAGCTACGTTGAACAGTAAAGGGCTGGTGATCGTATCAATGGACTTACCGACCAGTTGGCAGATGGTTGAAATGTCCGGTAGTGACCTAACCAGCGGCATTCTGAGAGCAGTCAATGCCATGCTGATCGATATCCTCGCGACAATGGCACGACAAGATTATGAAACCCGTCGTAAACGCCAGGCACAGGGTATCGCAAGAGCAAAACAGGCTGGTTTGTATACGGGAAAAGAAAAAGATATGGAAGCCCGTGAGACTGTTCGCGAAATGCTGGCGCAGAACGTTAAACCAGCCCACATCATGAAAGCAGCAGATATCAGCCGTACCACGTTTTACCGAATCAAGAAGGAGTTAGCAAACTAATTATATTTGTATTAGCTCGGAAGAGTGCTCTGAAATAATGCATTCGAATCTGACCGTCTGCACTGTTCGAGAAGCAGAAGTTTACAGCTCCAACCACTTATTTTTTAACATACTGACACACAGTTCTGCAAGAATAATATCAATAAATACTTAATGTCCCATTGAGTATCCTGCTTTCGGGGAAACTATATACAGATAACAGATAGAAAAATGCTGATAACCAATATTTTACAATACGTATTTAATTTATTTGTACACAATGGCCGGCCAGTAATAACCCTGTCCGAAACAGACTCCGTTATCTTTGAGATAATTGATATGATCAGATGTTTCTACCCCCTCAACGATAACTCTGTCATCAGAGCAGTGAGTTAACACTGAAAGTTGCGTCCGCGATCGATACATCGACCAGAATGCTTCTTTATCAATCTTTATACCCGGCCCGGTAGGGTCATTAAGGATACTCCAACCACAGACATCCACATCATCAATCCAGATCTTGATGCCTTCTGAGAGCAGAGTCTTTACACAATTCATAACCTCTGGCTTAAGAGTGACAGGATCATACTGTATCTCCAGATTAAGATCTGTAACAGTCAGGTATTCGCGCAAGGTTATCAGAAATCCTTTGCGTAAAAGCAGACAGAGTGGCAAATTTATAAAAAGATTTCTTAAACGTTCCGTGTCTAGCTTACATTGAGTAGTAAAAAAAGATAATTGTTCGTAAAAAACGGTTTCGAGTATTTGAGCAGGTTGCGATAAAAAAAAAGCCTCAGTGTTAAAAGTCTTGCCCTGCGGTTTCGATAAAATTTCATAACCCATAGTTTCTTGTGAAAACATATTGATTATTGGCTCGAGTTTGAACGTGAAAGGCAAACCATGTAATATTATCAATTTATATCCCCCTGCATCATATAATACCAAAAGTATTCTAAATACTGACAAAATTATTTATCATACCTGAGCATTAATACTTATTAGGGCGATAATACAAAAGTTTGTAAGAAAATTTTTTGCGAAGTAAAATATTCTCCGGCCAAGCCTTTATCTCTGTGAGTATGAGACACCGTTTACTTGCCATATTTTTAAGCAAAGTATCCAGATGCTCTCTGAAACTGGTATGACCAAAAAAGATGACCAGGATCTCACCAACCTTTTTGCTTGCCGTGGATACAATTTATAAAGACCTCAAAGTAAACCACAGTACAACGCTCTCGGGAATTCTGGAGACTAAATTCTCTAAATAGGCTAGAGATGACTAAAAATGTTCACGCTTCCCTGCGAGGCATTTGCACTATGTGTTTATATTTTCTGAAAATTCTTGACAAATACTGCTTTACAATTCGCTGAACTCATCACTTTCCTTTACGCTATTATGCGTGGGGTTTTCTTGGTGGTATTGTCAGACCAATGAGCGCCCGGAATACCGGTAAAAACTGATTATCAGTGTAACTGTTCCCATCACAATAAAATTATTTTTTATCAATTTATTACATTTAAATAATCAGTTCCTCTGTGATATGCCAAATAAAGGCAGCACATGATGGGTAGCAATAGCCTTTCCTAGTAAAATAAACGAAGCCAGTGCTATATAATATACAATACTAATTATCTCTCAAAAAGTCTGACTTAACACATGAGGAAATATCCCCACCATTTTCAGAGACCATATCTAAAATTGACTTAATTATTATTTCTGGATTGGATTTTTGAATATAGTGATGAGTGTCAACAACTATATACCTCCCTTTAGTTGATAGTCTGGCTGTTTTGCGCTGCGTGTCCTGCCATATATTCTCATGTTCAATTGTATCTTGATGTTCATTAGCTGCAAACACAACAAGAGGAATATTAGGCATTGATGGACCGAAATTCATATTTTTTATAGACTCCCTTATTCCATTATATTCCAAAGATACATATGACCCAGCTTTCGGAGTGCTTTTGCTTTCAAATAGCCCCTCAGGTTCGAGTGGACTGGTGGCATCTATAAGTATCAATCCTGAAACTTGGTTAGGATAATTTCTCGTAAAAGCCTGGGCATACAGACCACCAAGAGAATGCCCGACCATAATATATGGTGGTTTTATGCTTTTATTTTCAAGGAAAAATTGAAGGTTTTTTGCAACATCATCAGCGATTATTTTTCTTTTATTTTTTAATTGTGTTTCATATCTATTATATGTAACGACTGTTGTGCATTGCGATAGAACACTTTTAATTTCCTTCCATACTTCCTCGCCATCGCCCATTGCTGATTCAAATACAACACTGACTTGACCTATACTTGGTGAATTCACCTCCCCATACGCCGACGGGAAAAAAATTAAGAAAAAGGTTAAAATTTTACATTTAAAAACTTCGGGCACTTTCATTTTCACATCCTTTTTTATTTTGAAAGCTTATACTTTATGCACAGGCAAACATTTCTTACGCCTGATATATTAACATAGATAAAAGGTGGACGGCGGTTAATATTGAGGGGATTTTAAATTTAGCTTAATGTTTTTAAGTGATGTAATTCATTAGCTTTTTATTCTTTTTTTGGCTTTTAGCATAACACTGTAATTAATCATTATTTTCTTTTAAGTTTTAAATTACCCCCTCATGTAGGGACTGCCCTATAGTTTGAGCATAAGGCACAAAACGATTTACTGTTACCAACGGTGCAAAACTGATCCACCCCAGCGGTTGAAAATTGATCCAGGGGTTAATCTGCTCCTCTGAATACAGGGGGGCTAATGATCACTTTTGATATTCGTATGGAAATTAAAGTCCTGCACAAGCGGGGAATGAGTATCCGGGCCATTGCCAAGGAGCTGGGTATTTCGCGCAATACTGTCCGCAGCCACCTGAAAGCCAAATCTGAAAAGCCGCAGTATTCACCACGCCCGGCACCATCATCACTGCTCGATGAATACCGTGATTACATCTCTAAGTGGATCAGCGATGCGCATCCCTACAAAATCCCGGCGACCGTTATTGCCAGGGAAATCATGGAGCTGGGCTATCGTGGAGGGCTTACTATCCTGAGAGAGTTCATCCGAAAACAGACCCTGCCAGCACAGGCAGAACCGGTCGTTCGCTTCGAAACCGAGCCCGGACGGCAGATGCAGGTTGACTGGGGGACCATGCGAAACGGCAAGTCCCCCCTGCATGTGTTCGTCGCTGTTCTGGGATACCAGTCAATACCAATCTCAGTGTATCAGATACGTCTGAACCATGGGTGGCATTTCGCGAACAACTAGGGCGTTTTCCGTATTGTGCTGCTTCGGTGACCAAAGCAGCACAATCATTTTACACGAAAGAGCGTGAACTTAGTGCCTGCCATTTTTTTAGCCGAGACAAGGCTTCATCAAGCACATCATCTGAGTGTACCAGTGCAATCCTTACCCGGCCTATCCCCCCAGGACCAAAACCACTGCCAGGGGCAACTAAGATACCGGTGGAATCAAGCAGATGTTCAACAAATCTCAGGTCATCGCCCTCTGCAAAATCCGGAGGAAGCGGTGCCCACAGGAAAAAAGTGCCCTGGGATAAAGGTATATTCCAGCCCAGAGATGCCGCACCATTAACAAAACGACGCATGCGGGCTGCATAGATTGTGCTGTTGCACGCAGCGATAGTTTCCAGCTCATCAAGTATTTCTGCTGCAACGCATTTTAACGGGAGAAACGCGCCAAAATCGGTATTGAATTTTATATTCCGTATCTTGTCTATCAGTTCTGCCGAACCGACTGCAAAACCGATACGCCAGCCTGCAAGATTACATGATTTGCTCAAACTGTGAAGTTCCACTACTCGTGAGAGTGCTCCCGGTAATGGCAGGGCCGCGCCACTGAGTACGCCATTAGATGGCGATTTAAACGAAATCTCGGCATACGCCCTGTCAATAACAACCCAAAGATCATGCTCTTCAGCAAATTCCAGAACCTCCTTAAGTTTTTCAGGAGATAATTCCACGCCTGTAGGATTACCTGGTGAACAAATAACCAGCAGACGTGCCCCCTGTAATTGATCGGGCCGAATTGAGGTTAACTCAGGCTGGCCTGACGGGTCGCAGGAGAAAAGCTCGACACGAGCGCCAATCAGCCGGGCACTGCTTTGATAGACTGTATACGATGGGTCCGGCATAAGTACAGCCTCTCCTGGATTCAGGCAGGACAGCAGGCTATAGAAAATGCCTTCCTTGGAACCTAGCAAATCGACCACATGTCGTTCAGGATCGAGTAAAAAAGGTGCATCATGGGACAAGAAACGGCGTTGATAGTAGGCAATAAAACGTTCATATAAATGGCGGGTAATGTCTGAACGGAAATCGCCGTAGCCGTGAAGATCATCCCTTCCGATAAAGTACTGCAGGCGGCTGCGCCAGTGTGAACTTGGTGCGAGATCGGGATTACCGATTGACAAATCCAGTAGCGGCCTCCCCATAAAATCAGGCATCTCCTGACGTGTTCGGTAACGTTCAACCAGTATTTTTAGCAAAGAAAAAGAATCTCGGGGCGTAGTATTAGTCATCTGGATCATGCTGTAAGCCTGCTGATTAGCGGATAGGTTGTGCAAACTGGGTTCGACTAAGGGTCTTTTGCCCCGTCCGCAAACGAGTCTGAAAATCGTGGAACTGTCTGGCGATAAGTGACACAGTCTCATCCCACTCGTCATCATGGTGTTGTTGCATTGGGTAAAGAAGGAAGGCTGTGGTAACTTTATTCCGATCATTCTCAATACGATATCCCGGCACAATGCTAAATAGTGGCAGGTCGTAACCTGCATTCACTCGTTCCCAACATTCCTGCATAAAACTCATAGCAAGCTCTTCCCGGGAGGATGCCAGTGCGACCACATCAGGATCGAATGGAATATCAAATACAACCTCCCATCCAAGGCTGGAATAGTTAAGCACCCGGAACAGACGGTGGCGTTCGAGGGCACTGGTCAGGGAATCACGTGCTTCATGAAGGTGGACAAGATAAGCAGCATATCCGTTACGACCAAGTTTACGAAGGTTTATCCAGGCAGCAAGAATCCCCTGTGCCGGGCGAGAATTCTCAAAGGTGTAACGGTAGGCCCGGAACTGACCATACTGAAAATCTTTCTCTACGTAATGGTAATTTCCGTCACCAAGCTCATCCATAAAACGTCGATCACGCGATACAAAAAAGCTGCTGGCATATGGACACAGTCCATTCTTATGAAAATCAACACCCAGCGAATCAAAAGCCCCTATACCGCGCAGGCGATAATGAACTTCAGCAACACGAGCTCTGATTCGTGGGCTGGAAATCTGATAGATTGGCTCTCCTTTATTAACATCTGGCTGACTCAGGTACAGCCAGCCGATCACACTGTCCAGATGTAAATAAGGGCGTTCTTTTAAATTGTTTTCCCGTGCGAATGCTTCGGTGATATCAATAATCTCTCGAGTATCCTCACAGTTGAAATTGATCGTTGTTCCCCCGCAGCATATGATTGCGGCAACCCTGCGTCTGCGGAGATGCTGTTCGTATAAAGTGGTGCGTAAAGCCTCTGCACACATTCGTCCTTCATTGTTGGCAGATACTCTCAGGCAGTTATCGGCTCCCAGTCCAAGCATGCTGGCAGCATGTTCCACACAGTAATGTGCGCCCTCACTGCATAAAATAACGATATCATTAGGCAGGCCAGTACGCTGTGAATTAGGTGCAATACGACTCAGCGCTGATTTTATTGCGTACATGATGGTTAATTTCCCACCATTACAGGCAATACCCATTGCATGCTTCCAGCCAGCCCACCTGCCTATACGGCGGGCAACCAGTTGTTCTGTCAGCAATGCTTCCCCACCGAAAGCATCCATTAGACTATTAGTATTATATGCAGTGGCCAGCCATGCGCCTGCTGTTGCAGCAATACTTGGATCGGGCACCATATTGAACAACGAATTGCGAGACTGTGGGCGAATTGCACCACGGAAATATCGGGCTACTTCGTTGTGTAGTTCAGCCTCACTGGCTGGAGTTTCATCCTGATCACGTTCAAGCTCATCAAGATATGAGAACGGTTGTATTGGATACTTTGGGCCAAGAGTCAGCAGGGCATCGGGAGCGAATGTTAATTCCGGCAGTATGGATTGACTTGCCCGAGCATTAAGTTGAATATGACGATTCAGAACCTGAACATAATCAATCAGAGTCTGCAGGTTTTCTGATTCTGAAGATCTGGATGATTGCTCAATAAACTGTAACTCATTCATAATGCTTTTCCTTTTGCGTAATGGTAATTATGCTTTGCTTCGTGAAAGGCGCAGAATTTTGGTTGTGACGTAATGCCAGCCCGGTTAAACCAATACAGAAAAAAAATATGCCAGCCCATTGCATGGCATTAACTGGTACTGCAAGCCACCATCGGGAGAACAGGACTGAAGCAGGTATTTCAATAAGAGCAAACACCGTTGCCAACACAGGACCGCCAGCTGCAATAGCCCGAACATAGAGCACGTCAGCCATCACTGTTGGTACCAGAATTAACGCCACAACCAGTATCCATAAATAAATATTGCTATCTAATGACAGGCCTACTGATGTATTGCCTTGTAACGGAGCCAAGAATGCAGCACCAAGACCAAGGCTGAAACTCACAATAACCCATGAATCGAGTTTGCCCAGCGAACGCGTAAACAAGGGAAATAACCCATAACAAACCCCGGAAAGTAAACCCCATCCCAGTCCGTATAACCACTGTCTGCTAAACGTTACAACATTGGTTTGTTCTCCCTGACTGTGTAAAACAGTCAGGGTTAGCCCCGCCAGACCAAGCAGAACCATCAAAAGTGATATAGTATCAGGACGTTCCCTATAAAATATTCGATTTATCGCAACAGTGAACAGCGGGCCTGTGCATAACATAATGATAGCCAGGCTGCTCCCTATCCCTGCCACTGCAGAAGAAAATGATATGCTACTCAGTGCCTGACAAACCAGGCCGATAGCTGCCAGCCCCCCCCATTGTCTAAGGCTAAGTGCATGAATCCGGCCCAGCATAATTGCGATAAGTAAAGTCAGCACAAATGCACCACCCAGGCGCAATATACCAAGTTGTATGATACTCACTCCGTAATTAAGTAAGTAATGAGTAATTAAGCCCAGTGTTCCCCACATAACTCCTGCTGCAAGGGCCAGAGTAATCGCTGTAAGTGAGGACCTCATTTTTCCATGTTCCTGCTATATAGAAAGAACAGTCCGACTGGCGAAGAAAATTGTGAGGTTAATTTTTTACATATCGCATAAAATGCAGATAGTGGTGTCAGATTCTGTTTTCTTTTCATTTGATGCCAGCAAGAAGATAAATCGCCATAATATATTACCCTGTCTGGGTTAAATATCATGTTTATTGTAATAAAACCCTATCCAATACTAGACATCAAATAGTTTTTACGAGCTGTTACCTCAGCAATTAATGTTACTTTCTTGTTTAAGTTAAAATGTAACCGCACAACCGTTCTGAAGCTTCCCGGAGAACGCTCAGAGCAGCACAGCACTGTAAACCGAACCAGCCCGGCGGAAGGACGCTGTTAGTTACAGCTGGTGACGGCACCATCCATTAACCAGATTGCTGGTTTACCGGTCCAGGACATAGCGTAAGCGTGCAGCGAGAACCGTATTGACGGGGATGTGTTATTCAGTTGGCAGTGCTACACACCAGGGGAGCAGTTCGCTGACCCGGTTTCCAACGTAGAGTTTTCTGCCATCCAGCTCGGTTAATACATAGATATGTCAAACGCGGAAACGGGCGTGCTGTTCGAGCTGATAGCCCATCGCTATGAGCGCGAACGTCTGGTTATCACCAGCAAGCATCCGTTCAGCGCCTGGAGCATCATCTTCGTGGATGAAACGATGGCGGTGGCAGCAGCCGACCGACTGATCCATCACGGATATATGTTCGAACTAAAAGGAGAAAGTTATCGGAAAAAGACAGCGAAGGAAGTAACCAGCGTGGCTTAAAACCCCGCTCAATGGATGCGGCCAGAGTAGTTGGCGCCGGTCGGCAAAACTAGTTGACGTCTAATACTTATGCTCTGAACCAGTGGGATGCCCTGTGTTACTACTGTGATGATGGTCTGGCAGAGCCAGATAACAACGCAGCCGAACGAGCCCTTCGTGCTGTCTGTCTTGGGAAAAAGAATTTTATCTTCTTCGGCAGCGACCACGGCGGTGAGCGCGGAGCCCTGTTGTATGGTCTTATCGGAACATGCAGGCTCAATGGCATCGTTCCGGAAGTCTACCTTCGTCATATCCTGAGCGTACTGCCGGAATGGCCCAGCAACAAAGTGGCCGAACTCCGGCCCTGGAATGTAGATCTCACCAATAAATAGCCGTCAATACGGCACTCGCTGATCGCTTACGGTAAGTGTACATTGCTTCAACCGTCAAAGTTATGTCCTGAATTACGAGCGAAGCGAGTTCCGTCAAGCGAAGCGAAGACGGACAGTGAATACGGGTTAAAAAGCAATCGAAAAACTACATTTTTCTCTATATATAAAATATAAAAATTTAAAAGTGTAGTTATGTAGTTAGACACTCACTTCGTTCGTGTCCCTCGCTCCGCTCGGAATTTTGAAGTAATGTATGAATCTATCAGCAAAGCAACTATAGTTGAACTATCATGCATCTGACCGAAGCATAAAGTTAACCAGGAACAAATCACACCTTAAAACGTTCTGAGAGCGCCTGTAAGCGGCTTTCATGATGTGGGCAATGTGATT
Organism: Enterobacter sp. N18-03635; assembly: GCF_004006055.1. Classification (NCBI taxonomy): domain Bacteria; kingdom Pseudomonadati; phylum Pseudomonadota; class Gammaproteobacteria; order Enterobacterales; family Enterobacteriaceae; genus Enterobacter; species Enterobacter sp. N18-03635. The sequence continues at coordinate 3,106,323 of NZ_CP034769.1, forward strand.
GCATACCTTACACAGAAAAACGCACTACGGGCTTTCTGTGCGATATTTACGAATCCAGTGCTTTACTACTCAATTTCGATGTTGAGTACATGCGTGTTCCCTTCCCTGTTTGCGCTTTACCACGTTCTTTTGCCAGGTAAGAAAGCCAGAATACCGGACCTTCGAGTGATGAAGGATTTTCACGATGAATGACGTAGTGAACGGGATAGTCTTTAGTGGCTTTAGACAAGTTCACAAGGGTTGCTTCACCACCTGTCAGTTTCATCCAGATTTCCGTAATAATACCAGCGATCCATCTTTCATATACTCGTAAGCGAGTTCAGGAAGCGAGGAGCAGAGGTCTTAGCCAGTCAAAAGCGGCTGCTTAATTAGGGTTGCGTCTTCCGACCATCAAACGGAACTGGAACCTAAAGCAAGCCTGATGCAGCCACTCCCAGCGACTTCGCAAACATAGGAAGCAGCTCTGCGTTATACTGAAAATAGCGCGACATCACTCACAAATCATAAGCGTATTCATGAGAAACTAAAACCAATCAGTGATAATAGAAGGATTTATCAAACTAACATTGAAAACCGTTCTCAAACAGCCTGTATAAAGCTATAAGAGGTTTAAATCACGCAGGTAATGGAACGTACTACCGCAGCCTTAGAAAGGCTTAGAATGCGTTAAAGGAAGGATTTGTATTTTCTGTTCAAACTGACCTACACTAAAGATTTTACCACCTGCGTTAATTACTCTCTTTCATTCTGAGCTTAGACGTTGAAAAGATCCTCTGCCCTTCCCCAGATGAAAACTTACCGCTGTTTTTCGCGAGGTACGATATACGCTCAACAAAATCCACAAGACTATCGTGATCACCCCTTACAATAGAGTATCGACTATTCTCGGCTAAATGCACGCGACTGATATTGTCTGTTAATTCATCCCAAAGCTCACTTATCAACCCAATCATGCCTGTGTTACCAAAGCCAGCAGTTTGAACTTGGAAGTAAGGTAATGCAATCCAGCAGTGGTAATGAACCTGATTAGCAGCTTTCTTTTCTCGAACCCAGCCATAAGCAAATTTTTTGATCGGCTGTTCATTCCACGCCTTCTTTTTGAAACGACCTCTCAGCCGCTCAAAAAGATTACTCACTAAGACATTACTTTCCGTAACGTGCATCCCTTCCGGCACTGATAAGTCAAATCGGAAAGCAAAAATCTTACTGTAGTGCGATTGCATAGCCTGTAACTGCTTAATGAATGCATCAATGATTTCTTTCCTGATCGGATGATAACCTTTCTTCATCGAATCATAGTTCAAACGGTATACAAGCCCATCAAGCACATATTCAGAGCTATGGATAAGTGAGTAACGGCCATCATCACGATGGTTGGTTATTTTTTGAACGGGAGGGAAAAGCAGATCTACGGACATATAACTAACACCAGACAATAGATATTAATAATAACCAGTACGAGGGAGAGAATCCCAAGGAGGACCAAGCCCTACAGCCACTGGCATAAATGCGGTGTTAGTAGACAAATAGAAACTCCGAAAAGTTTCCACAACAAAATCTTTATTACTATACACCATCAAATTATTTATGGCAACAACTTCATGATAAGGTCAGCTTTTCAAGATGAATCAAGTAACCCATAGCCTCATCACGATTTGTATGGCACATATCGAGTGAAGGGCGCAGATTGCTACACACCTTGGGGCGGTGGATTGACCCAAAGATGTTGCATAAATTATCTTCCGATAACTGCACACATCTTACATTTGCTGGCTTGCCTTGCGGCATTCCGGGAATTGGGCTTGATATAGAAGGAGCAATGCAACAGGCCCCACAGTCGATTCGGCATTCCATCAGGACCTCTTAAATTCTTTGTCTTCGAATAAAACATTAACACACTGTCACAATCGGAGCGATAGCATGTAACCCAGAACTATTCCCCTATAAAATGAGCGATTTTCCTCTTAGATGGGTTAATGTTCCTTTAAAAATATGAAACATATGCTGTAAAATCCACCAGTTACACTGCCCTAGCTTACGATGAATTAAGCCCCTCGTTTTACAAGGAGTTACCATGAGCTTTTACATTAAGAAAAGCATTCGAGTCGGACCGATGAGATTTAACCTATCCAAATCAGGAGTCGGTGCATCTATTGGTATAAAAGGACTGAGGTTTGGTACTGGCCCAAGAGGAAATTACATCCACATCGGTGCTGGCGGAGTCTATTATCGTGCTTCGCTTTCACCAAGCCTGGTCCCACAGAACAGAAAGAAAGTTCAACATGTACCAGACCAATCCCCAATAGAACATGACACTACACATGCACCTCTCGAGGAAATCGAGTCATCCCATATCTCGGAAATCGTTGATTCAAGTTCCCGAGAACTGCTTGAAGAGTTGAACAACAAACGTAAGAAGTCACAAATATGGCCCTTGGTCATGTGCCTTTCGATTGCGCTGTTACTTTACGGTTTTTCACAGACATGGCCTGAGTGGTGCCTCGCTATAGGATTTATCGTAGGGGTAGCAATCTCTGTTTTTGCTTACATGTACGATCAGCTAAGAAAGACTACTGTTCTTTTTTATGACTTTGATGATCAAATGATGGCATGTTACCAGCAACTTCATGATAGTGGAGCCAAGCTCGCAAGCTGCTCAAAAGTATGGCATATAGAAGCTTCTGGAGCCGTTTATGACCCCAAGTATCATGCCGGAGCTGGTAACTTACTACGCAGAAAAGTCACATCAATCAGCAAATCAAAGCCTCCCTTTGTTAAAACAAATATTGAGACGATTGCTATCAATGTCGGTCGCCAAACATTGCATTTTTTTCCAGATAGAGTACTCGTTTATGACCGTGAAGGTGTAGGCGCTGTTGGTTATAACCAGCTATTCGTTAATGTAGGTGATAGTCGATTCATTGAGAGCGAAGGAGTACCTGGAGATGCCATAGTCGTTGGCAGGACATGGAAGTATGTGAACAAGTCTGGAGGCCCAGACAGAAGATTTAAAGACAATTCAGAACTTCCTATATGTCTTTATGAAAATCTTTCGTTTACAAGTCATTCTGGACTAAATGAGTTATTACAACTGTCTAAAACTGGCTATGGAGAAAGCTTTTCACATTCAATTGAAACACTTAGCAAAAAAGTCATTTCTGCTTAGCTATGTCATTTTTATACTGAGAATAATTGACTGTTAGGCTTGCCCTCGGGCATTCCAGGAATGGGGCTTGAAATGGACGGTGCAGTACAGCACGCGCCACAATCGGGACGGCAATCCATAAATGCTCTCTTTCGCTGACGATGGCCCGCGTAGTCGGGCATCGCGCGCACAGTAACACCTTTTGCGTATTGATAGCAAAAGCCACGAATTCCACTTGCCTGAAAGGCCGCGCGCGAGTAATTTGGCGCGATATTTTTTACCTCCCGTAAACAGGATTACTGCAATGCCAAGAGCGAACGAAATTAAGAAAGGTATGGTGCTGAATTACAACGGCAAACTGCTGATTGTGAAAGATATCGACATTCAGGCACCAAGCGCCCGTGGTGCAGCAACGCTGTATAAAATGCGTTTCGCCGATGTGCGTACCGGCCTCAAAGTGGAAGAACGCTTCAAAGGTGACGATATTGTCGATACCGTGACCCTGACCCGTCGCTATGTTGATTTCTCCTACATCGACGGCAACGAATACGTGTTCATGGACAAAGAAGATTACACCCCGTACATCTTCACCAAAGATCAGATTGAAGAAGAGCTGCTGTTCATTCCTGAAGGCGGTATGCCTGACATGCAGGTTCTGACCTGGGACGGCGTGCTGCTGGCGCTGGAACTGCCTCAGACCGTCGATCTGGAAATCGTTGAAACGGCACCCGGCATCAAAGGCGCATCCGCCAGTGCCCGCAACAAACCGGCTACCCTGACGACCGGCCTGGTTGTGCAGGTGCCGGAATACCTCTCCGCTGGCGAGAAGATCCGCATCCATATCGAAGAAAAACGCTATATGGGTCGCGCCGACTGATTGCGGCGTTTTTCGGGTGGCGGCTTCGCCTTACCCGACCAACAAAAACACAAAAACCGGCTCTCAGGCCGGTTTTTTTTATTGTTGGCCCGGTGGCGCTTACAGAAGCTCCGGATACTTCGTCATCTTCAACGCCAGCTCAACGCCGCGCACTTCCGCCATCCCTTTAAGACGGCCAATCGCAGAATAGCCTGGGTTGGTTTTCTTACGCAGATCGTCCAGCATCTGGTGGCCGTGGTCAGGACGGAACGGAATAGGACGCAAATCGCCAATCTGCTTGCGACGCGCCTCTTCGGCCAGAATGGCGTCTACCACCGCCACCATATTCACATCGCCGCCCAGGTGAGCCGCCTCGTGGAAGGTTTTTGGGTTCTCTTCACGGCAGGTCGCGCGCAGATGCGTAAAATGAATGCGGTCGCCGAAGGTTTCAATCATCCGCACCAGATCGTTATCTGCCCGCACGCCGTAGGAGCCGGTACACATGGTGAAGCCGTTATAGATGCTGTCGACCGTCTCTTTCAGCCACTGCATATCTTCAATTGTGGAAACAATGCGCGGCAGGCCGAGGATTGGACGCGGTGGATCGTCCGGGTGCACGGCCAGGCGAACCCCTACCTCTTCCGCAACCGGCACGATTGCGCGCAGGAAATACGCCATGTTTTCACGCAGCTGATGCTTATCAATATTGCCGTATTCCGCCAGGCGGGCGCGGAACTGATCCAGCGTATACCCTTCCTCAGCCCCAGGCAGGCCCGCAATGATATTACGGGTCAGCTTTTCGATGTCCGCGTCGCTGGCTGCATTGAACCATTCGAGTGCCTGCTGCTGCTCTTCCGCGGTGTAATCCGCTTCGGCGCCAGGCCGTTTCAGGATGTGCAGCTCGAACGCTGCAAAGGCAATCTGATCGAAACGCAGCGCTTTTGAACCGTCCGGCATCTGATATTCGAGGTCGGTTCGCGTCCAGTCGAGGATGGGCATAAAGTTATAGCAAACCGTATCAATTCCGCAGGCCGCGAGGTTACGAATGCTCTGCTGATAGTTAGCAATCCAGGTCTGGTAATCCCCGGAATGGGTTTTGATATCTTCATGAACAGGAATGCTTTCCACCACAGACCAGGTTAATCCCTTCTCCGCCAGCAGCGCCTGACGCGTCTGTATTTCCTCTACCGGCCAGACCTGACCGTTAGGAATATGATGCAGCGCCGTGACGACACCCGTTGCGCCAGCCTGACGCACATCATCAAGAGAAACCGGATCGTTCGGCCCGTACCAACGCCAGGTTTGTTCCATTGCCTCACCCTCTTAAGTTGTTATACCAATATGCGTTACTGCAATGACGACTACCATACATGTTTGCCGTGAAGGGTCAATACACCGCCACACATTGATTGATCAAACTCACAGAACGGGGATATTTACGGCTCACCAATTTTATTTGCTGTCATATAACTTTACACTGACATTGTTAATTAATGGTTAATCAGGTGTGTATCTCATGAAGACAATTGCCTCCACCGCCCTTCCTGCCGGGGTTCAGCAACCTCGCTACGATCGCCAGTCATTACGCTCCCGCATCGTTCACTTTGGCTTTGGCGCGTTTCACCGTGCGCACCAGGCTTTGTTAACAAATAGGGTGCTGAATGAAAAAGGCGGCGACTGGGGGATTTGTGAGATTAGCCTGTTCAGCGGCGACGTGCTGATGAGCCAGCTGCGCGCGCAGGAGCATCTGTTCACCGTGCTGGAGAAAGGGGCTGAAGGAAATGAGGCGATTATCGTCGGCGCCGTCCATGAGTGTCTGAACGCAAAGCTGGACTCCCTGCCCGCCATTATTGAGAAATTTTGCGAGCCTCAGGTCGCGATTGTATCGCTCACCATCACGGAAAAAGGCTATTGCATCGATCCCGCGACCGGAAAACTCGATCTGAATAACCCCCGGATCGTCCACGACCTTGAAAACCCCTCAGAGCCACATTCTGCCCCAGGGATCCTGGTCGAAGCGCTCCACCGCCGCCGCGAGCGCGGTTTGCCTGCGTTTACCGTGCTCTCCTGCGACAACATCCCGGATAACGGGCACGTGGTCAAAAACGCGGTGCTGGGCATGGCGCAAAAGCGTTCCGCGGCGCTGTCTGAATGGATTGATAGCAACGTGAGCTTCCCGGGAACGATGGTTGACAGAATTGTTCCCGCCGCGACGGAAGCATCGCTGGCGGAAATCACAGACGCGCTCGGCGTTGAAGATCCGTGCGCTATCAGCTGCGAACCGTTTATTCAGTGGGTGGTGGAAGATAATTTTGTCGCAGGCCGTCCCGAGTGGGAAGTGGCGGGTGTCCAGATGGTGCAGGATGTTCTGCCGTGGGAGCAAATGAAATTACGCATGCTCAACGGCAGCCACTCTTTCCTGGCGTATCTCGGGTATCTTGCCGGCTACGCGCATATTAATGAATGCATGGAGGACGCGGCGTTCCGTGAAGCCGCCCGTCGGCTGATGCTGAACGAGCAGGCCCCCACGTTACGGATTAAGGATGTCGATCTCACCGCCTACGCCGATAGCCTAATTGAACGCTTTGCCAACCCGGCCCTCCAGCATCGGACCTGGCAAATCGCGATGGACGGTAGCCAGAAGCTGCCCCAGAGAATGCTTGACGGGATCCGCGTTCATCTTGAGCGAAATACGCCGTGGTCGCTGCTGGCTCTGGGCGTGGCCGGCTGGATACGCTACGTCAGCGGTATCGACGACCGTGGCAATGCGATTGACGTTCGCGATCCCCTCAGCGATAAAATCCGCGCCATCGTCAACGCCAGCAGCGACGCCGACCGCGTTAACGCGCTGCTGGGGCTGAGTGAGATCTTTGGTCACGATCTCGCACAAAACAGCGTCTTTGTGGAGACTGTCCGCCAGGCATACCAGCGCATTATCCGCAACGGCGCACGTCAGGCTGTTATCGAAACGTTAAATATTTAACGATTATTGCGCTTAACGCGAACGGATGAGGCCTCCGTTCGCCCTTCCCCTTCTCACAGGTCACGTTTTTCGCCAGGATAGAGAGAATAGTGTTATAGCATCACAATTCTGATCTGGAGCGCACGTGACCAAAACCAACCTCATCACCGGTTTTCTCGGCAGCGGTAAAACCACCTCAATTCTCCACCTGCTGGCGAATAAAGATCCGGCCGAGAAGTGGGCCGTGCTGGTCAATGAATTTGGCGAGGTGGGCATTGACGGCGCGTTGCTGTCATCCAGCGGCGCGATGATTAAAGAGATCCCCGGCGGGTGCATGTGCTGCGTCAATGGCCTACCTATGCAGGTCGGCCTCAATACCCTGCTGCGTCAGGGCAAACCTGACCGCCTGCTGATTGAACCTACCGGGCTGGGTCACCCTAAGCAAATCCTCGATTTACTGACCGCCCCGGTTTACGAGCCGTGGATCGATTTGCGCGCCACCCTGTGCCTGCTCGATCCGCGTCAGCTTCTGGATGACAAGGCGGTGGCAAATGAGAACTTCCGCGATCAGCTCGCCTCCGCTGACGTTATTGTCGCGAATAAAGCAGATCGCGCCACGGCTGAAAGCCAGGCCGCGCTGGATGCGTGGTGGCAACATTTTGGCGGCAATCGCACGCGGGTGCAGACCACCCAGGGGAATATTGATAGCGCCCTGCTTGACCTGCCTCGTCTGAACCGCACCGAGCTGCCCGCCAGCGCGGAGCATTCGCACAGTCATCCGGTTAAGCAGGGTCTGGCAGCCCTGAGTCTGCCGGAACACCAGCGCTGGCGTCGTAATCTGAATAGCGGCCAGGGATATCAGGCCTGCGGATGGATTTTTGATGCTGAAACCGTTTTTGACACCATCGGGATCCTGGAGTGGGCCCGTCTTGCGCCCGTCGATCGCGTGAAAGGGATCATGCGCACCCCGGACGGACTGGTGCGGATCAACCGCCAGGGCGACGATTTCTTTATTGAAACGCAAAACGTGGCGCCGCCCGACAGCCGTATAGAGTTAATTAGTGCGGTTAACGCCGACTGGAATGCCCTCCAGTCCAGTCTGTTGAGGATTCGTTTAAGTTCGGGCGGCTAACGTTGCCCCAGTTTTCACTCTATGCAGAACGTTATGACAACTCGATTTCCCCTGATATTACTGCTTAATGTCGCCGGTCTGGCGCTTTTCTTCTCCTGGTATATCCCGGCAGATCATGGTTTCTGGTTCCCGCTGGATTCTGCCATTTTTCACTTCTTCAATCAGGAGCTGGTGAAGAGCAACGCGTTCCTGTGGCTGGTGGCAATTACCAACAACCGCGCCTTTGACGGCTTCTCGCTGCTGGCGATGGGCTGCCTGATGCTCTCTTTCTGGCTGAAAGAGGACAAAGCCGGGCGTCGGCGTATTCTGATTATCGGTCTGGTGATGCTGCTGTTTGCTGTCGTCATTAACCAGCTGGCCACCGCGATTATTCCGGTTAAGCGTTCCAGCCCAACGCTCTTTTTCACCGATATTTATCGCGTCAGCGAGCTGCTGCATATTCCAACAAAAGATGCGTCGAAGGACAGTTTCCCTGGCGATCACGGCATGATGCTGCTTATTTTTTCCTCAATTATGCTTCGCTATTTCGGCAGAAAAGCGTTTGCCATAGCCCTGATTATTTTTGTGGTTTTTGCCTTCCCGCGCGTAATGATTGGCGCTCACTGGTTCACCGATATTGCCGTCGGTTCGCTCTCCGTTGCGCTGATTGCGCTGCCGTGGTGTTTGATGACCCCACTGAGCGACAGGATAATAGCGCTGTTCGATCGCTATCTTCCCGGCAGAGCGCAACAACAATTAAACAAATAACTAACCTAAATTAACGTGAGCTATCAGGGATCGACATGATCCCCGATAGCCTTTCCGCCACGATCTTTTCCCAGCGTCATATTCTTGCCATCACATTCATGATAAAAATGAAGCAATTGCGCGATAAAGCCTCGGATCTGTCTGCATTTTAAGCAATTACGGATTTTTACTTTCTGTATCACATTTTCTTATAAAAAAAAGGCTTTTTTTTCTCGCAATACCCCAGGCAATCGGTTAATCTCGAACTCGTTTTGCCCCATAGAGATAATTATTTCGCTGGCGAATAATTTTGTGCGCTGTACCACAAATGTGACCAGAAAGAATTGTCTCAATGTGAACAGATAATTAGTCTCGTCACGTTTGGCATTTTTATAACGATATTTGTCGTTAAGGACTTCAAGGGAAAATAAACAAAATGGTCAAATCTCAACCGTTTCTGAGATATATCTTACGGGGGATCCCGGCGATAGCAGTCGCGGTACTGTTGTCTGCATGTAGTACATCGAACACCGCAAAGAATATGCATCCTGAGACGCGTGTTGTGGGAATGGAAGATTCCTCGTCACTGCAAGCCTCTCAGGATGAATTTGAAAATATGGTACGTAATCTGGACGTGAAGTCCCGCATTATGGACCAGTATGCTGACTGGAAAGGCGTGCGTTATCGTCTTGGCGGCAGCACAAAAACAGGTATTGATTGTTCCGGTTTTGTACAGCGTACATTCCGCGAGCAATTTGGGTTAGATCTTCCGCGTTCAACCTATGAACAGCAGGAGATAGGCAAGTCGATTTCACGTACCAAACTGCGCACCGGTGATCTAGTCCTGTTCCGTGCCGGTTCTACAGGTCGACATGTTGGCATCTATATTGGTAATGACCAGTTCGTACATGCCTCCACCAGCAGCGGTGTCACCATTTCCAGCATGAATGAACCGTACTGGAAGAAGCGCTACAACGAAGCACGCCGCGTACTGACCCGCAGTTAATATGACTATCGTATCGTTGGTTATCCCTTGGCTGGCGATATGATGAAAAAAAGCACTGCTTCGGCAGTGTTTTTTTTTGCCCGTTACACTGAATACATCCAGCGGCATTTCAGGAATTACGACGTCTATGTTCACCCGCTATTTCTCCAGCAATCGCAAGATACTGATCCTCAGCATCATCACAGGCCTGATCGCCGCCCTGCTCCTGGGTTCGTTGCAATTTTTCTGGAGCTACCACAAGCGGGAAGTCAAATTCGACACCCTGATCCACGATGTGAGCATCTATATGGAGAGCTATTTCGATGAGTTAAAAAATTCTATCGATGTGCTCCAGCCGCTCACGTTAAACAATTGCCACGACGTAAATCAGGAACTCACTTCGCGCGCTGCCTTTAGCGTTAACGTTCGCGCATTCCTGCTGGTCAGAGACAAAATGGCGTTCTGCTCTTCTGCTACGGGTCCGATGAATTCCCCGATGGAGGAGCTGATACCTGAGCTGCACATCGACAAACAGATTGATATGGCGTTGCTTCCCGGCACTCCGATGTTGCCCAACAAGCCCGCCATTGCCATCTGGTACCGTAACCCGCTAGTGAAGGACGGCGGCGTATTTACCTCAGTGAATCTCAACCTGACGCCTTACTTGCTCTACACGGCTCGCCAGGACGAATTTGCCGGCATCGCCATCATCATTGGCGATCATGCGCTGTCAACGCGGTCCAGCATGCTGGTCAACGCGCACGATCTTCATGAAACGCCGGCCCGTACCGCAACGCTGAAAGACGTTCCCCTGACCATAAATCTGTATGCGGACGCCTGGACCAGCGATGAAATTCTTTACGCCCTGTTCTTCGGGCTGGTATGCGGCATTTGTGCCGGCTCGCTCAACTACTATATCCTCAGCATTCGCCTCAACCCGGGTAAAGAGATTTTGAGCGCGATTAAGCGCGGCCAGTTTTATGTAGTCTATCAGCCCGTCGTCGATGCTAAATCGCTCCAGATGACCGGGCTGGAAGTACTGATGCGCTGGAAACACCCGACAATGGGGGAAATTCCGCCCGACGCGTTTATCAATTTTGCCGAAGCGCAGAAGCTCATTGTCCCGCTGACGCTGCATCTTTTTGACCTTATCATTCACGATGCTCCCGTGTTACAAACGCTGTTACCTCCGGGCGCAAAGGTGGGCATCAACATCGCGCCGGGGCATCTGCATGCGGAAAGCTTCAAGGACGATATGCGCACCTTCAAAGCGTTACTGCCGCCAGATTACTTCCAGATCGTGCTGGAAATTACCGAGCGCGATATGCTTAACCATCGGGAAGCCAACAGCCTCTTCGGATGGCTGCATAACGAAGGGTTTGAAATCGCCATTGATGATTTTGGTACCGGCCACAGTGCGCTGATTTACCTTGAGCATTTCACCATGGACTACCTCAAGATAGACCGCGGATTTGTTAATGCGATAGGGACTGAGACGGTAACGTCGCCGGTGCTGGATGCCGTTCTGACGCTGGCAAGACGACTGAATATGTCTACCGTCGCCGAAGGGGTAGAGACACCGGAACAGGCCGCCTGGCTGCGCGAACACGGCGTTAATTTCCTGCAGGGATACTGGATTAGCCGCCCGATGCCGCTGGCGCAGTTCCGCGAATGGCGGCCTGATATTTCGGCCGAGGGTGATTAATTTCACATTGCCCGTGACGTCACTTATTATTCAGCTTAACCGAGCCGGTCTGTAAAGAGGGAGCTGCCGCGAGATGCTTATGCGCTTTATGTTGCTGATGTTGGCATTCACGAGCCTGTCCAGCCAGGCGCAAGTCATCAAAGAAAATATCGCCTTCGCGGTGATTGGCGAGCCGAAATACGCGGTCAATTTTACGCACTTCGATTACGTCAACCCTGCCGCGCCGAAGGGCGGAAAGGTCACGCTTTCCGCCACGGGAACCTTCGACAACTTCAACCGCTTCGCCCTGCGCGGCGTGGCGGCCGCGCGGACGGAATCGCTTTACGATACGCTCTTTGTCACCTCCGATGACGAGCCCGGCAGCTACTATCCGCTTATTGCCGAGAACGTGCGTTACGCCGATAACTTCGCCTGGGCGGAGATCTCCCTTAACCCTCGAGCTCGTTTTCATGACGGTACGCCGGTTAAGGCCAGCGACGTTGCGTTCACCTTTCATAAATTTATGACCGAAGGCGTTCCCCAGTTCCGCATCGTGTATAAAGGCGCGTCGGTCAGAGCCATTGCGCCGCTTACCGTGCGCATCGAGCTGAGCGAACCAAATAAAGAGAACATGCTCAGCCTGTTCTCGCTGCCGGTGATGCCGGAATCGTTCTGGAAAAGCCACAAGCTGAGCGACCCGCTTTCCACGCCTCCTCTGGCTGGCGGCCCCTACCGCATCACCGACTGGCGCATGGGGCAATATGTCGTCTATTCCCGCGTCAAAGACTACTGGGCAGCCAATCTGCCGGTAAACCGCGGACGCTGGAACTTCGACACCCTTCGCTATGATTACTACCTTGACGATAACGTGGCGTTTGAAGCGTTCAAAGCGGGGGCCTTCGATTTGCGGGTCGAGAGCAGCGCCAAAAACTGGGCGACCCGCTATATCGGCAAAAATTTCGCCAAAGGCTATATCGTCAAAGACGAGCATAAAAATGAGTCTGCGCAAGACACGCGATGGCTGGCGTTTAATATTCAGCGTCCGGTATTTAATGACCGCCGGGTGCGGGAAGCCATCTCCCTGGCCTTTGATTTTGAGTGGATGAACAAAGCGCTGTTTTACGGGGCTTACAGCCGCGCCAACAGCTATTTCCAGAACACGGAATATGCCGCGCGCGATTACCCGAAAGCCGACGAGCTGATTCTGCTGGCCCCCCTTAAAGCAGAGGTACCGCCAGAGGTGTTTACAACGGTGTTTCAGCCGCCGGCTTCAAACGGTGACGGTTACGACCGCGACAACCTGCTCAAAGCCAGCAAGCTGCTGGATGACGCGGGCTGGCATCTGAAGAATCAAAAACGTGTTGATGCCAAAACGGGCAAGCCACTCAGCTTTGAGCTGCTGCTCTCGTCCGGGGGCAACGACCAGTGGGTGCTGCCGTTTAAGCACAATCTTGAGCGGCTGGGTGTGACCATGAACATTCGCCAGGTGGATAACGCGCAGATCACCAGCCGCATGCGCAGCCGTGATTACGACATGATGCAGCGCCTGTGGCCCGCCCAACCATGGCCCAGCTCGGACCTGCAAATCTCCTGGGCCTCCAGCTACATCGACTCCTCGTACAATGCGCCGGGGGTAAAAAGCCCGGCGATTGACGCGCTGATTGCGAAAATCGTGGCGGCGCAAGGGGATAAAGAAAAGCTCCTGCCGCTCGGGCGCGCCCTCGACAGGGTCTTAACCTGGAACTACTACATGCTGCCGATGTGGTATATGGGCGAAGATCGCCTTGCGCGCTGGGATAAGTTCTCCGTGCCTGCCGTGCGCCCTGTCTACTCCCTGGGCTTTGATACCTGGTGGTATGACGTTAACAAAGCCGCCAGACTTCCCGCTGAGCGGCGATAAGGAATCATCATGGGTGCCTATCTTATCCGTCGTCTCCTGCTGGTCATCCCCACCCTGTGGGCCATCATCACGATTAACTTTTTTATCGTGCAAATTGCTCCCGGCGGCCCGGTCGATCAGGCGATTGCCGCCATTGAATTTGGCAACAGCGGCGGCATGCCCGGCGGCGGCGGTGAAGGCATGGGCGCAAGCCATGCGCGAACCGGCGTAGGGAATATCAGTGAAAGCCATTATCGCGGCGGACGCGGGCTGGATCCGGAAGTGATCGCCGAGATCACCCACCGCTACGGCTTTGACAAACCGATTCACGAGCGCTATTTCAAAATGCTCTGGGATTACATCCGCTTTGATTTTGGCGATAGCCTGTTTCGCAGTGCGTCAGTGTTAACGCTGATCAAGCAAAGCCTGCCGGTTTCGATCACGCTGGGGCTGTGGGGAACGCTGATTATCTATCTGGTCTCTATACCGCTTGGGATCCGCAAAGCGGTGTATAACGGTAGCCGTTTCGATATCTGGAGTAGCACGTTCATTATCATCGGCTATGCCATCCCGGCGTTTCTGTTTGCCGTCCTGCTGATCGTCTTTTTTGCCGGGGGAAGTTATTTTGACCTCTTCCCGCTGCGGGGGCTGGTCTCCGCCGATTTCAGTTCCCTGCCGTGGTATCAGAAAATCACGGACTACCTCTGGCATATCACACTGCCGGTTCTGGCCACGGTCATTGGCGGGTTTGCGGCCCTGACCATGTTGACCAAAAACGCCTTTCTCGATGAAATTCGTAAGCAGTACGTTGTTACTGCCCGCGCCAAGGGCGTGAGCGAGAAGCAGATCATGTGGAAACACGTGTTCCGCAACGCCATGCTGCTGGTAATCGCCGGGTTTCCGGCCACGTTCATCGGCATGTTTTTTACCGGCTCGCTGTTGATAGAGGTCATGTTCTCGCTCAACGGACTGGGGCTGCTGGGCTATGAGGCTACCGTATCGCGCGATTATCCGGTGATGTTTGGCACACTCTATATTTTCACCCTGATTGGCCTGCTGCTGAATATCATCAGTGATATCAGCTATACGCTGGTCGATCCCCGAATCGATTTTGAGGGCCGCTGATGCCGCGTTTAAGCCCCGTCAATCAGGCCCGCTGGGCCCGTTTTCGCCACAACCGCCGCGGCTACTGGTCGCTGTGGATTTTTGCCGTGCTGTTTGCCTTAAGCATGTGTTCGGAGCTGATCGCCAACGACAAGCCGCTGCTGGTGCATTTTAACGATCGCTGGTACGTGCCGGTCATCGCCAGCTACAGCGAAAGCGACTTTGGCGGCCCGTTTGCGACACGGGCGGAATATCAGGATCCGTGGCTTCGCCAGCAGATTGAGCAGCACGGCTGGGCGCTCTGGGCGCCGGTGCGCTTTGGCGCAAACAGTATAAACTTCGCTACCACGACCCCCTTCCCTTCCCCGCCCTCCGCGCAAAACTGGCTGGGAACGGATGCTAACGGCGGCGACGTGCTGGCACGCATCCTGTACGGCACGCGAATATCGCTTCTCTTTGGGCTGATGCTGACGCTCTTCTCCAGCGTGATGGGCGTTGTGGCGGGCGCCGTTCAGGGTTACTACGGCGGGAAAATTGACCTGTGGGGCCAGCGTATCATCGAAGTCTGGTCTGGTATGCCAACGCTTTTTCTGATCATCCTGCTTTCCAGCGTGGTGCAGCCGAACTTCTGGTGGCTATTAGGCATCACCGTCCTGTTCGGCTGGATGGCGCTGGTCGGCGTGGTGCGGGCGGAGTTTCTGCGCACCCGCAATTTCGACTATATCCGCGCCGCGCAGGCGCTTGGCGTTAGCGACCGGAGTATCATCTTCCGCCATATGCTGCCTAACGCCGTGGTGGCAACGCTCACCTTCCTGCCGTTTATTCTGTGCAGCTCCATCACCACCCTCACCTCGCTGGATTTTCTCGGTTTCGGGCTACCGCTGGGTTCCCCGTCGCTTGGCGAACTGCTGCTGCAGGGTAAGAACAACCTCCAGGCGCCGTGGTTAGGCATCGCCGCCTTTCTTTCCGTGGCCGTGCTGCTGTCGCTGCTGATTTTTATTGGCGAAGCCGTGCGGGATGCCTTTGATCCGAACAAGGCGGTATAAGATGACCCAGCCTCTTCTGAGTATTGATAACCTGTCGATTGCTTTTTCAAAGCAGGGTGAGACGCGCACCGTGGTCAACGATTTATCGCTGCAGATCCAGCCCGGGGAAACGCTGGCCCTGGTGGGTGAGTCGGGTTCAGGCAAGAGCGTTTCGGCGCTCTCCATCCTGCGGCTGCTGCCTTCTCCGCCGGTGAGCTATCCGCAAGGGGACATTCTTTTTCACGGCCGTTCGCTGCTGCATGCCGACGAACATACCCTGCGCGGCATTCGCGGCAACAAAATCGCGATGATCTTCCAGGAGCCGATGGTTTCACTTAACCCTCTGCACAGCCTCGAAAAACAGCTTTATGAAGTGCTCTCCCTGCACCGAGGGATGCGCAAAGAGGCCGCGCGGGGAGAAATTCTGGATTGTCTTGAACGCACAGGCATACGCAATGCGCCCAAACGGCTGAATGATTTTCCGCATCAGCTCTCCGGCGGCGAACGCCAGCGCGTGATGATCGCCATGGCCCTGCTGACGCGCCCCGAACTGTTGATTGCCGACGAGCCCACAACGGCTCTGGACGTGACGGTACAGGCGCAAATATTGACGCTGCTGCGGGATCTGCGTGACGAGCTGAACATGAGCCTGCTGTTTATCACGCACAACCTGAGCATTGTGAGAAAGCTGGCCGACAGCGTCGCGGTGATGCAAAACGGACGCTGTGTTGAACAGAATACGGCGTCCGCGCTGCTGAGTGCCCCACAGCACCCCTATACGCAGCGCCTGCTCGACAGCGAACCCTCCGGCGACCCGGTTCCTCTCGATGCGGACAGCACGCCGCTGCTGCGCGTTGAGGATCTGTCCGTCTCGTTCCCGATCCGCAAAGGTATTCTGCGCCGCATTGTCGATCGCAACCCGGTGCTGAAAAACCTCCGCTTCTCGCTGCGCCCGGGTGAATCACTGGGGCTGGTGGGCGAATCCGGCTCGGGTAAAAGCACCACCGGTCTGGCGCTGCTGCGCTTAATCGCCTCGCAGGGGGGAATCCTCTTTGACGATATGCCGCTGCACCGCTGGAACCGCCGCCAGATGCTGCCCGTGCGCCCCCGCATGCAGGTGGTGTTTCAGGATCCCAACTCCTCGCTTAACCCACGGCTCAGCGTGTTACAGATTATCGAAGAGGGTCTGCGCGTCCATCAGCCCGGCCTGAGCACGCAGCAACGCGAGCAGGAGGTCATGCGGGTCATGACCGAAGTGGGTCTAGATCCCGAGACGCGCCACCGCTACCCTGCGGAATTTTCCGGTGGGCAGCGCCAGCGTATCGCCATTGCCCGCGCGCTGATCCTGAAACCGGAGCTGATTATTCTGGATGAACCGACGTCATCGCTGGACAGGACCGTACAGGCGCAGATCCTGGCGCTGCTGAAAGGGTTACAGGAAAAGCACCGGCTGGCCTATATCTTTATCAGCCATGATTTACAGGTGGTGCGGGCGCTATGCCATCAGGTGATTGTGTTGCGTCAGGGAGAGGTGGTCGAGCAGGGTGATTGCCAGCGCGTATTTAGCGCGCCAACGCAGCGCTACACGCGCCAGCTGTTGTCGTCAGACTAGCGCTCAGAATGGATACTGGCCGGAGAAAGGCTCTGCAATAGCAACGCCAAAATTTTTCAGGCGGCAGGTAGCAGCAAACTCGTCCTGGCTTTTCACAAACAGGCACGGCTCACCTTCGCACTCCAGCACGGAGCTGTCCACTTCGATATCCGTCAGGGCCTGACTGAGACGCTCCATCACCCGCCAGGCATTTTCGTCGCTCGGGCTCAGCAGCTTGAGCGCCACCAGGCAATTTTCACAGCCCGCGACGTTTTGCGGAATCGGTTCAACTTTCGAACCAGCAAAACCCGCCGACCAGCGATAGCTCTGGGGCAAGCGATGGACAATAGAAAGTTGTAATGTATTCACGTTCGTTCCCCGGAAGCAAAATTTACTTCACAATTTATTTACATTTATAGTAACACATCATCGCCAGCCTGCACTATTCAGCACTTTTTTATCGGTATTCAGGCTCGCGTCGGCGCTATATGTACCCGTTTCTGCGATCTAACTCAACCTTTTTGAATACAATGATGTGACTTTTTACACAAATAGATTTTACATAAAATAAACAAACACGGAATAAACGAACGGGGGTTTGGTTGATATGCATCAACAAAAAAGGCCCTTCCGGGCCTTCTCTGCGTTTTAGTGGTCCGCTTTTCGCGGTCGACTGGCGTAAAGATAGAAGAGTATCGAGCTGGTTGCGCAAAAAGCCATCGCCCACAGCATGGGCCATGCCGTCGTAAAGGTGGCCATCGAAAGCAACGCCCCGACGATAGCGCCGATGCCGAAGCGGAACGTCCCTGCCAGAGATGATGCGGTTCCTGCCATGTGCGGAAACTCATCCAGGATCACCGCCATCGCATTGGACGACACCATCGACACGCAGCCAACAAAGGCCGCCACGCCGACCACCAGCGCCCAGAAGCCCACGCCCAGAAACGCGCTCACCACCAGCCAGATCGCCATCACAAACTGGATCCACAGCCCGGCGCGGAACATGTTCAGCGCCCCCACCCGCCGGACAAAGCGGCTGTTGATGATAGTCATGATGAACAGGAAGACGATGTTAAGCGCAAAGTAATAGCCGAAGTGCTGCGGCGAAACGTGGTTCAGCTCTATATAGACAAACGGCCCGGCGCTCAGGAAGGAGAACATTCCGGCGAAGCTGAACCCGCTTGCTAGCATATAGCTGAGCACGCGCTTGTGGCGAAACAGCGAGGCAAAGTTGCCGATGGTGGTACGGATGTGAAACTTCTGGCGGCGCTCGACGGGAAGCGTTTCATTAATAAAGAAGAAGATCATCGCGGAGGCCAGCAGCGCGGCCAGGGCCAGGATCCAGAAAATCACATGCCAGCTGAACCACACCAGCACCGCACCACCGGCCATTGGGGCCACCAGCGGCGCAATCGTCGTCACCAGCATGACAAACGACATCATGCGGGAGAACTCTTCTTTGGGGTAGATATCGCGCATCAGGGCGTTAATCACCACGCTTGCCGCTGCCGCCGCCAGACCGTGGAAGAAACGCATGATAATCAGATGATCGATAGTCTGCGCCAGCGCGCAGGCAACCGCTGCGGCGGCAAAGACCAGCGTCCCGCCCAGAATGACCGGCTTGCGTCCAAGGCTGTCGGCCATCGGGCCATAAAACAGCTGGCCGAGGGCAAAGCCGAGAATATAGGTGCTGAGCGTCATCTGCGCGCTGCCCGCCGGAACGCCAAACTGCGCGGAAATGACCGGCAGCGCGGGCAGGTACATATCGATAGACAGCGGCATCAGCATGGCCAGCAGGCCAAGAATGAAGACGATTTTGAACGACGAGTGTGGCCTGGTGGTCACAGAGTTCTCCTGAAATTAGTGCGAAGGCAGACCGACGCTGGCGATCTCTTCTTCCGTTAACGGGCGATATTCGCCAGGCGCCAGGTCGGGATCGAGTTCAATCGCACCAATCCGTTCGCGATGCAGGCCAACAACGTGGTTCCCCACCGCGGCAAACATACGTTTCACCTGATGGTAGCGCCCTTCGCTGATGGTCAGGCGGACCTCCGTCGGGGTGATGACTTCGAGCACCGCCGGTTTGGTCAGATCTTTTTCATTATGCAGCTGAACGCCTTTCGCGAAGTGCTCTGCCGTGTCATCCGACACCGGTGACTCCAGCGTCACGAGATAGGTTTTCTCGCAGTGGTGGCGTGGAGAGGTGATGCGGTGCGACCACTGACCGTCGTCGGTCATCAGCACCAGCCCGGTGGTGTCGATATCGAGTCGACCTGCGGCGTGCAGCTTGTGCGCCACCGGCTCGTCGAGGAAATAGAGCACCGTCGGGTGATCCGGATCGTCCGTTGAGCAGACGTAGCCTTCCGGCTTATTGAGCATGAAGTAGCGCGGACCGTGCTGCTGGGTCAGCGGATTGCCGTCATACTCCACCTGATGGTCAGGTTGCAGTTTGAACGCGCTGTCTCTCACAATGTCGCCATCCACGGTAACGCGGCTGGCGCGAATTTCGCGCCCGGCAATAGCGCGGCTTACGCCGAGTTGCTGAGCGATAAACTTATCAAGTCGCATGAAATCTTTTTAGCCTTAATGGTGCAGGAAGTCGGACAACAGGTCCGAAAAAAGAAGCAGTCTGGAACGGTTCAGTATAATGGTCTGGTTGCGCCACTCAAGGGAAAAAGTTTCGTGGCATACTATGTGCGGAATAACGAAACCGAGACCCCATGACTTTTACACTTCGTCCCTATCAGCAGGAAGCCGTTGACGCCACCCTCGCCTGGTTCCGTAAACATCGCGAGCCGGCGGCGATTGTGCTCCCAACCGGCGCAGGCAAAAGCCTGGTCATTGCCGAACTGGCGCGTCTGGCCCGCGGCCGCGTGCTGGTGCTGGCGCACGTTAAAGAGCTCGTCGCGCAAAACCATGCCAAATATTGTGCGCTTGGGCTGGAAGCCGATATTTTCGCTGCCGGGCTGAAGCGTAAAGAGAGCCACGGCAAAGTGGTCTTTGGCAGCGTGCAGTCGGTGGCGCGCAATCTGGACCTGTTTCGCAGCGAATTTTCGCTGCTGATTGTCGATGAGTGTCACCGCATCAGCGATGACGACGACAGTCAGTATCAGCAAATCCTGTCGCACCTGAAAGACGTGAACCCTCACCTGCGCCTGCTGGGCCTGACGGCGACCCCGTTTCGCCTGGGGAAAGGCTGGATCTACCGTTACCATTATCACGGCATGGTGCGCGGCGATGACAAGGCTCTGTTTAGCGACTGCATCTACGAGCTTCCGCTGCGCTACATGATTAAACATGGCTACCTGACGCCACCTGAACGGCTGGATATGCCGGTGGTGCAGTATGATTTCAGCCGCCTGCAGGCGCAGAGCAACGGGTTATTCAGCGAAGCGGATCTTAACCAGGAGCTGAAAAAGCAAAAGCGCATTACGCCGCATATCATCAGCCAGATTGAAGAGTTCGCCGCGACGCGCAAAGGGGTGATGATCTTTGCCGCCACCGTTGAGCACGCGCGAGAAATCACCGGGTTACTGCCCTCCGGCGACGCGGCGCTCATCACCGGCGAGACGCCCGGCCCGGAGCGCGACCGCCTGATTGAGGCCTTTAAAGCCCAGCAGTTCCGCTATCTGGTTAACGTGTCGGTTTTGACCACCGGCTTTGACGCCCCGCACGTCGACCTGATCGCTATCTTGCGCCCGACCGAATCGGTCAGTCTGTATCAGCAAATTGTTGGCCGCGGCCTGCGTCTGGCGCCGGGGAAAACCGACTGCCTGATTCTGGATTATGCCGGTAACCCGCACGATCTCTATACGCCTGAGGTCGGCGCGCCAAAAGGAAAAAGCGACAACGTGCCCGTGCAGGTCTTTTGCCCTGCCTGCGGGTTTGCCAACACCTTCTGGGGCAAAACCACCGCCGACGGCACGCTGATCGAACATTTTGGCCGCCGCTGTCAGGGCTGGTTTGAAGATGATGACGGGCATCGCGAGCAGTGCGATTTCCGCTTCCGGTTTAAAAACTGCCCGCAGTGCAACGCCGAAAACGACATTGCCGCTCGCCGCTGTCGGGAATGCGACACGGTGCTGGTTGACCCGGACGACATGCTGAAAGCGGCATTAAAGCTGAAAGATGCGCTGGTGCTGCGCTGTTCCGGCATGGCGTTGCAGCCCGGCGCCGATGAAAAAGGCGAATGGCTGAAAATCACCTATTACGATGAAGACGGGGCGGACGTCAGCGAGCGCTTCCGGCTCCAGACGCCTGCCCAGCGAACGGCCTTCGAACAGCTGTTTATTCGCCCGCACACCCGCACCCCGGGGGTGCCCCTGCGCTGGATCACCGTGGCGGATATCGTGCGCCAGCAGGTGCTATTGCGCCATCCGGATTTTGTCGTCGCCCGCAAAAAAGGCCAGTTCTGGCAGGTGCGCGAGAAACTCTTTGACTACGAAGGTCGCTTCCGTCGCGCCAACGAATTGCGCGGTTAGCGGGACTTTTCATTGATGTGGGGGGCATTTGAGTATAAAATGCCGCCCGCTTCACATCCGTGAGGCAGAACACTCACCTGCTGCTGGGTCGCCTGTAGTAGGGTTTTAAATACAGAGAGAAATCAATGTTTACTATCGAAGCAGAAGTACGTAACGTGCAGGGTAAGGGTGCGAGCCGCCGCCTGCGTACCGCTAACAAGTTCCCGGCTATCGTTTACGGTGGCGAAGCTGCTCCAGTTGCAATCGAACTGGATCACGACAAACTGTGGAACCTGCAGACCAAAGCTGAATTCTACAGCGAAGTTCTGACCATCGTTGTTGGCGGTAAAGAAGAAAAAGTGAAAGTTCAGGCTGTTCAGCGTCACGCGTTCAAGCCAAAACTGACTCACATCGACTTCGTTCGCGCGTAATCGCAAACCTGTCGAAAAAAACCCCGCTTCTGCGGGGTTTTTTGTGCCTGCTATTTACCGCCCGAGGTGCGGCGCTGAAGCTGATCGCGCAGATTCGGCGGCGTGCCCTTAATGGTCAGCGTATCGGTGGCCGGATCCCAGAAGATACGTTCACCCAGCAGCATCGCATCAAAGTTAATGGTTAACCCACCGCCGCTGCCGGCAAACTTGGTTAACTGACGCAGCGTGCTGCGATCCGCCGGGAAGCTCTCTTCAAGCTCATAGCCCTTTTCTGCGGTAAATTCCTGGAAGCTGACTTCGCTGACGCCCGCCAGCTCTTTTGACAGCGACTCCAGCTCAATCTCTTCCCCTGCCTGCAGCTGTTCGTTGCAGTAGCTGTAAACCTGCTGACGCACCGTCTGGCGCTCAGATTTATCGAGCTGCGCTTCTGCTGTGAAATCGTCAACCGCCTGGAGCAGCCCTTTGTTCTGCGCTTTGGCGTTAAGCCCTTCACTGGCACCGAGGAAGTCCATAAAGAAATCCGCCACTTTGCGGCCCACGCGTCCCTTCAGGAAAGTCAGGTAGCGGGTCGACTCCGGGTTGGTTTCCCACTCGGTCAAATCAATACGCGCCACGATATCCGCATGGTTAATGTCCAGATAATGCGTCGAGCTGATATCCAGCTGCTCGTTCACGCGCATGCTGCTTAAGTTATTCAGCACGGTAACCAGCAGATACTCGACCGCCAGATAGCGGTAGTGGCAGAACAAGACAATCCCGCCGTCGGCGAACGGATATTTAGCCAGCTCGTCGCGCAGACGCCCGGTTGCCGCACGGCTAAACGCCAGGAAATCCTCTTCACCCTGGCGCTGCAGGCGCAGGCTATCGGCCAGTTCGCTGTCTTCGCTGAAAAGACCATAGGCTTTATTTTTGGCGCTGTAGACGCGATGCAGCTCTGCCATCATCTCCACCACGGTCGCCGTGGGTTCCAGTAACGAATCGCGCAGCACCACTTCAAGGGTTTGCTCATCACGCTTGATAAGCTGGTGCAAGGCAATCTGGTTGATTTCCAGACTCATGATAAACTCTCCTTTTAGACCGGGCGGTATTCAACCACCACCAGGACATGTGTGCAACAACAGATAAAAAAGGGGAAAAAAAGCTGTTGCTACGGTAATATGTTGCCCTTTCATCAACAAACTGATTTTGATTTATGCCACAACATTCCCGCTACAGTGATGAACACGTTGAACAACTGCTCAGTGAGCTGGTCAACGTACTGGAAAAACATAAAACGCCGACCGATCTCTCCCTGATGGTTTTGGGAAATATGGTCACCAACCTGATTAACACCAGCGTTGCTCCGGCTCAGCGTCAGGCGATCGCAAAATCTTTCGCCCAGGCTTTACAGTCGTCCGTCAGCAACGACCCGGCCCATTAAGGGATACGAACAACAGTTTATGGTGACGAATCGTCAGCGCTACCGTGAAAAAGTCTCCCAGATGGTCAGCTGGGGGCACTGGTTTGCCCTGTTCAACATTCTGTTGGCGACGGTCATTGGCTGTCGTTATCTGTTTGTCGCAGACTGGCCAACAACGCTAACCGGGCGTGTCTACTCCTGGATAAGCGTTGTCGGTCACTTTAGCTTTTTGGTTTTCGCCACCTATCTGCTGATCCTGTTCCCCCTGACGTTTATCGTCATGTCGCAGCGTCTGATGCGGTTCTTATCCGCCATCCTCGCGACGGTGGGGATGACGCTGCTGCTTATCGACAGTGAAGTGTTCACCCGCTTCCACCTGCATCTTAACCCCATCGTCTGGGAACTGGTGATTAACCCCGACCAGAACGAAACGGCCCGTGACTGGCAGCTGATGTTTATCAGCGTCCCGGTGATCCTGTTGATTGAGATGCTGTTTGCGACGTGGAGCTGGCAAAAGCTCCGCAGCCTGACCCGGCGACGCCATTACGCGAAGCCCGTCGCCGCGCTCTTTTTCGTCTCCTTTATCAGTTCGCACATCATGTATATCTGGGCGGATGCAAACTTCTATCGCCCTATTACCATGCAGCGCGCGAACCTGCCGCTCTCGTACCCGATGACGGCCCGTCGTTTCCTCGAGAAACACGGCCTGCTTGACGCTCAGGAGTACCAGCGCCGTCTTATCGAGCAGGGTAATCCGGAAGCCGTCAGCGTGCAGTATCCTCTGAGCGATCTACGCTATCGCGATATGGGGCGCGGGCAAAACGTCCTGCTGATCACCGTTGATGGCCTGAACTATTCCCGTTACGAGAAGCAGATGCCTGTGCTGGCCGATTTCGCGAGTCAAAACGTCTCGTTTACTCAGCATATGAGCTCCGGTAACACAACCGACGCGGGCATCTTTGGCCTCTTCTATGGCATTTCAGCCGGATACATGGACGGCGTACTCTCTACCCGCACGCCTGCGGCGCTGATCACCGGGCTGAATCAGCAGGGCTATCAGTTAGGGTTGTTCTCATCAGATGGCTTTAACAGCCCGCTCTACCGCCAGGCACTACTATCCGATTTCTCACTGCCAGCGGCACAAAATCAGTCCGATGCGCAGACCGCCGGCCAATGGATAAACTGGCTTCAGCGCTACGCGCAGGAAGATAACCGCTGGTTCTCATGGGTTGCCTTTAACGGCACAACGCTTGCTAACAGCAATAAGAGTGATTTCGCGCGCCGCTACGGCCGCGCGGCGGGTGATGTTGATGCGCAGATTGGCCGCGTGCTTGACGCGCTACGTGAGTCCGGCAAGCTGGATAACACCGTGGTGATCGTGACCGCAGGCCATGGCGTCCCGTTAGGTGACGAGACGAAGAGCATGAGCTGGTCACGCCCGAACCTGCAGGTTCCGCTGGTGATCCACTGGCCTGGCACCCCGGCACAGCGCATCAATATGCTTACCGAGCATAAAGATGTGATGACTACCCTGATGCAACGCCTGCTGCATGTCAGCACGCCAGCGAACGAGTATTCGCAGGGACAGGATCTCTTCAGCGCTGCGCGCCGCCATAACTGGGTCACGGCTGCCGGGAATGACACGCTGGTGGTGACCACACCGAAGCTGACGCTGGTGCTGAACAGTAACGGGAATTATCAGACGTATAATCTGCAGGGTGAACGGTTGAAAGACCAGAAACCGCAGCTGAGCCTGCTGCTGCAGGTCCTGACGGATGAGAAGCGCTTCATCGCTAACTGATTAATAATAAACCAGTTAGCGACAGATTCCCTTGCATTCAAAACGGAATCGAGTAGTATTCTTTTTATGCGTCGGCACGTAGCGCAGCCTGGTAGCGCACCGTCATGGGGTGTCGGGGGTCGGAGGTTCAAATCCTCTCGTGCCGACCAAAAACATACTGAAAACCAGCCTGATGGCTGGTTTTTTTATTTCGCCTCGTCCGGGGTTTTGCGCAGATACACCAGCGTAGCCAGACAAATCACCGCTCCGGCATAAAACGTATATTCCGCGCCAAACGTTTCCCATATCGCGCCGGCTCCCACGCTGGCGATTAATAATCCCACGCCGCTGACCAGACTAAAAATACCGAAAGCAGTGCCGCGCAGATCGGGCGGTGCGGTTTTAGCGATCATTGCCGCCAGTAATCCCTGGGTCATACCCATATGTACTCCCCAAAACGCGACGCCCAGAAGCATTCCAGCCCAGTGGGTGCTCAGCGCCAGCACAATATCTGCCCCAATCAGCATCACCAGGCCCCACTGCAGTAATCGGGTGTGGCTCATCCCGTCCGATAACTTGCCAAACGGATAGGCAGAGAGGAAATAGAGCAGATTCATGGCCACCATCACCAGCGGGATCAGCGCCAGCGGCACCCCCGACTGCTGTGCGCGCAGCACAAGAAATGCTTCACTGAAGCGTGCGAGCGTGAAGATGGCCCCCAGGCCAATGACCCACCAGCAGCCTTTCCCGAGACGCCTGAGGTTCTCTTTTTTGATGGGGTTCGTGCGTTTATGTTCGACGGGCGTTTTCGGCTCATGCAGGCCGAAGAAAAGCAGCGCCACGGCGAGCACGCCGGGGATCACCGCGATCCAGAAAATCGTGCGGAAATCATCGTTCCACAGCAGCATTAATCCTACGGCCAGCAGCGGCCCGAGAAATGCGCCGACGGTGTCCATCGACTGACGCAGCCCAAAGGCCGCGCCGCGAAGTTCCGGCGGCGTAACATCAGCAACCAGCGCATCGCGCGGCGCTCCCCGTATCCCCTTCCCGACCCGGTCGATTAAGCGCGCCCCAAGGATCATGCCGGAAGAAGAGGCGATAGCGAACAACGGTTTACTCAATGCGCCAAGACCGTAGCCCAGAACCGCCAGTCCTTTACGCTTGCCCAGATAGTCACTGATGGCGCCGGAAAACACCTTGATAAACAGCGCCGTAGCTTCAGCCAGACCTTCAATCAAACCAATGAAAATAACGCTGGCGCCCAGCGTCGTCACCATAAACAGCGGCAGCAGGCTGTGGATAATCTCCGAGGAGATATCCATTAACATACTGACGCCGCCCACCACCCAGACTCCTTTCGGGATCCGGCTGAGCGTTGCAAACCGGGATAACATTGCGCATCTCCTGCTTCATGTTGCACTGTCTTGTTCGAAACAGAATATCCTGGAAATGCGAATAAAAATTATTTGACATAAAAAAGCCACCCCGCAGGATGGCTTCGATATCGCAAATCGGCGTCTAGTGTTTATCACGTCCGCCCAGGAAGAAAATGCCCAGCGGGATGGCCAGCAGAACGGTGAACACCAGGCTGTAGACAAAGATCATCGCCGACTGCAGGACATACATGCTGGTTGTCCAGGCAGAGAGAGGAATGTTGTACTGTTCGATAACGCCAACAATCGTGGCCCGCCCCACGCACGCGGCAGCAATCATAAACACAACCAGCAGCGCCAGGAGGAACTTGCGGCCTTCAGGCGTTTTCAGTTTTGCACGAACCATCTCTCTTCCCTTTTACAGATGAATAACATTAAAGAGGGTCTAAAATAACACAAACGCCTGCCGGACTCCATGTCAGTACAAATCTCTACTTAAGTGGCAAATATGTGGTTTATTTCGCTATCCATATTGAAAATGTAAGTAAATAACACCAATCATTCATAATTGATATGTTAACCTGTGCAGGATCGTTTTGACATAAAGGAATGACAATGAAAAACGCACCTAAATTTGCCATCGCACTCATCGCCGCCGCATGTGTCAGCACCAGTGCTTTCGCCAGCGAAACACCTAAAGAGCAGCCGCTGGAAAAAGTCGCCCCGTACCCGAAAGCGGATAAAAGGATGAAGCGTCAGGTGATCCAGCTACCGGCACAGCAGGATGAAGCGAATTTCAAAGTGGAGCTGTTGATTGGCAAGACGCTGGAAGTGGATTGCAACCAGCATCGTCTGGGCGGTCAGCTGGAAAGCAAAACGCTGGAAGGCTGGGGTTACGACTACTACGTCTTTGATAAAGTAGCCTCTCCGGTCTCCACCATGATGGCCTGCCCGGACGGCAAGAAAGAGAAGAAATTTGTGACTGCTTATCTGGGCGACAATAGCCTGCTGCGCTACAACAGCAAGTTGCCGATCGTGGTTTATACGCCTGAAAATGTCGACGTTAAATATCGCGTGTGGAAGGCCGATGAGAATGTCGGACAAGCGGTAGTACGTTAAAACCAGGTCGAGTGCGCTCTGGTGCCCTCACCCCAGCCCTCTCCCACCGGGAGAGGGGGAAAACAGCAAAAACGGCAACCTATGTTGCCGTTTTGCTTTTACCTTACAGCGCGATATCCGCAACCGGTTTGTTTTCCGGCTGAGGCTTCAGCTCCGCTTTCGGCGCAGCATCCGCAGCCTGCGGTTTGATGTACTGCAGCTGCAGTACGCGGCTGGTGTATTCCAGCTCCTGCTCCGTCGCGTCCACGTTACCGTTCAGCTTCGTGCCGTAGGATGGAATAATGGTTTTCAGCTTCGCCTGCCATTCCGGACTGGCGACTTTATCTTTAAACACTTTTTCCATCAGGTGCAGCATGATTGGCGCAGCGGTAGACGCACCCGGTGACGCGCCCAGCAGCGCGGCGATTGTGCCATCCTTATCGCTCACCACTTCGGTACCCAGACGCAGCACGCCGCCCTCTTTCGGATCGCGCTTGATAATCTGCACGCGCTGACCCGCCTGCCACAGACGCCAGTCTTCTTTCTTCGCATGAGGATAGTACTCTTTCAGCGCTTCGAAACGGTCGTCGTCAGAGAGCATCACCTGGCTAATCAGGTATTTCACCAGATCGAAGTTATCCAGACCCACGTCCATCATCGGCTTGACATTAGAGGTGGTGGTTGCGCTCAGCAGATCCCACAGGGAGCCGTTTTTCAGGAATTTAGTGGAGAAGGTCGCGAACGGTCCAAACAGCACCACGCGTTTGCCGTCAAGCATACGGGTGTCAATGTGCGGAACGGACATTGGCGGCGCGCCCACGGAAGCCTGACCATACACTTTTGCCAGATGACGATTCACCACTTCCGGGTTATCGGACACCAGGAACTGACCGCCGACCGGGAAGCCCGCGTAGTCGTCAGCTTCCGGAATACCGGACTCCTGCAGCAGCTTCAGCGCCGCGCCGCCCGCACCGATGAAGACAAACTTCGCCTTGATGACGTGTTCAGCTTCATTGTTTTTCAGATCGGCAACGGTCACGCTCCAGCTATTATCCGCGTTGCGCTTGAAACCGCGCACTTCGGTGCTGAGCTGCAGATTGAAGTTCTCTTTTTTCTTCAGAGACGTCACCAGCTGACGGGTAATTTCGCCGTAGTTAACGTCAGTACCAATTTCGGTACGGGTCGCCGCCACTTTCTGGTTCGGGTCACGACCTTCCATGACCAGCGGAGCCCACTCTTTAATCTGCGCGTGGTCTTCAGAGTATTTCATCCCGCGGAACAGCGTGCTCTGCTGCAGAGCGGCGTAGCGCGCGCGCAGGAAGTTGACGTTCTGCTCGCCCCACACAAAGCTCATGTGCGGCACGGTGTTGATGAAGGAGTGCGGGTCGTGCAGCACGCCGCTGTTGACCTGATGAGACCAGAACTGGCGAGAAACCTGGAATGCTTCGTTGATTTCTACTGCCTTCTCGATACTAATGGAACCGTCCTTTTTCTGCGGCGTATAGTTCAGTTCCATGAGTGCCGAATGGCCGGTACCGGCGTTATTCCAGCCGTTCGAACTCTCCTGCGCCACGCCATCAAGGCGCTCGACCATGGTCATAGACCAGTCCGGCTGCAGTTCTTGCAGATAGGTTCCCAGCGTGGCGCTCATGATCCCGCCACCGATTAAAAGGACGTCCGTTTCCTGCTCTTTTGGTGCGTCAGCTTTCGCCGCCATGGAGACGGTGTTAAGCCCCACGGCCAGAGAAAAGAGCATGGCAGTCATTTTTTTCATAATTTATGCCTTAGTGTAAAAGTGCTTGATGCGTGGAAATTGCAGGTGAAAAAAGCTGCGGGGGCACGGTAACAACTTTTAAATATTGTTTAAAGGTTACGAAATTATTGTAATTGTGAAATTTAATGATGGATTGTTTGTGAGGAATTAGCGATGCGTCTGGTAAAGCGCGGTTTTACTGGCTAGTATGTTGCGTTTTGTGATCGCGCGCACGGAAGCCTGCCCTAACCAGCGAACTGTTATGTCCTTACCCCATTCTGCTGTATCCCCCGAAGAGCGCGTAGCCAACGTGCTGCGTTCCCCTAAGAAGCTGACGCGCGAAACGCTGGCAGGCGTGATTACCGCCCTGGCTCTGATCCCCGAAGTCATCTCGTTTTCGGTGGTGGCGGGCGTTGACCCGAAGGTCAGCCTGATCGCTTCCGTAGTGCTGTGTCTCGCCCTGTCCGTACTCGGTGGTCGTCCGGCGATGGTCACGGCAGCGGCCGGTTCCGTGGCGCTGGTCATTGGCCCGATGGTGCATCAGCACGGCGTGCAGTACATTCTTCCCGCCGTGCTCATGGCTGGCGTGATTCAGATTCTGTTTGGCGTGCTGGGCATGGCAAGGCTAATGCGCTTTATTCCCCAGTCGGTCATGACCGGGTTTGTTAACGCCCTGGGCATTTTGATCTTCTTAGCTCAGGTGCCGCATTTCTGGAGCCGAAGCCCGCTGATTGTGGGCCTGTTCGTGCTGACGCTGCTGATCGTGCTCTGGGTGCCGCGCTATATCAAAAGCATCCCTTCCCCGCTGATTGCGATTGTGCTGTTAACCTTGTTTACCGTTTCAACCGGGCAAAGCCTGCCGACCGTGGGCGATGAAGGCTCAATGAGCGGCGGTTTGCCGGGACTTAGTGAACTTCTGGTCCCCCTCAATGTACAGACGCTGAGCATCATCTGGCCGTGCGCGTTGAGCATCGCCTTTGTCGGCCTGCTGGAGTCCCTGCTCACGGCAAAGCTGGTGGATGAGCTGACCGCGACACCGTCAGGTAAACGCCGCGAAAGCATTGGATTAGGCGTCGGCAATATTCTGGCCGGATTTTACGGTGGTATAGCAGGCTGCGCGATGATAGGACAAACCATCGTTAACGTGGAGATGGGGAAAGGCCGAAGCCGCATTTCAACCTTCGCTGCGGGCATCGTGCTGCTAATCCTGGTGACGGCGCTCAGCGACGTGATGGCCAACATCCCGATGGCGGTGCTGGCGGGCATTATGGCGATCGTCGCCGTCAAAACCTTCAGCTGGCACAGCCTTCAGCCAGCCACGCTGAAAACGGCCCCGATTGCAGAAACGGTCGTCATGCTGGTGACCGTTGCCGCCACGGTATCAACCGGCAATCTGGCGATTGGCGTGCTGGGCGGGATTATCGTCATGGTGCTGCTTCCCGCCCGCATTAAGCGTCGGCTTAAAGCAGAAAAATCGTCGCCAGCCCAAGAAAAATAAAGAAACCGCCGGTATCGGTGATGGCGGTGATCATCACGCTCGACCCCACCGCGGGATCGCGACCCAGTTTGGTCATGGTCAACGGGATAATAACGCCCATCATCGATGCCACCAGCAGATTCAGCACCATCGCCAGCATCATCACTCCGCCTAACGCCATATCGTCATACAGCCACCAGGTGATGCCCCCCATAATGCCGCCCCAGACCAGGCCGTTGATCAACGCCACACCCATCTCTCTGAAGATCAGAAAGGCGAAGTTGCCGGGCTGAATATTCTCCAGCGCCAGCGCGCGAACAATCATCGTGATAGTCTGATTGCCGGTATTACCGCCAATCCCGGCCACAATCGGCATCAGCGAGGCCAGCGCCACCAGCTGCGAAATAGTGTGTTCAAAGCCGTCAATCACGCGGGAGGCGATAAACGCGGTACACAGGTTAATGGCCAGCCACGCCCAGCGCGTTTTCACCGCCTTGCCGACCGAAGCATGGACGTCATCTCCCGCGCTGATCCCCCCCAGCGCACGCAGGTCGTTGTCGGTTTCTTCATAAACGACGTCAACGATCTCGTCGATGGTCAGACGCCCCATCAGTTTGCCAACGGAGTCCACGACGGCGGCACTGACGAGGTCATCACGCTCGAAGGTACGCGCCGCTTTTTCCGCATCGTCCTCCGGGGAGAAGACCATCGGCTCGTTTTCCATCACCTCGCTCACCTTCCGCTGGGTGCTGTTGAGCAGGATGGTTTTCAGCTCCAGCTCGCCGAGCAGGGTTTTGTCCCGGGAGGTGACAAACAGCTTATCGGTGTTGTCCGGCATTTTGCCCAGGCGACGCAGATAGCGCTGCACGGTACCGAGCGTCACGTCCGGTCGCACCGTGATAACGCCGAACTCCATGATCGCGCCGACGCTGTTTTTCTCGTAGTGCATCACCTGACGCACGCGCGCCCGCTCCTCCGCAGGCAGTGACGCCAGCAGGCGACCGGTCAGGTTTCGCGGCAGGTGCTGAACGAGGTAAATCTGCTCGTCGATATCCAGCGTTTGCAGAGCGTCAAGAATATCCCGGTCGCTCATCTCGTCGATCAGGTCGTCCCAGACGTTTTCGGAGGCCTCAAGCAGCACCTGTCCGCGCTCGTGATCCTGTACCAGACGCCAGAGGGCGTGACGTTCTTCCGAGGGAAGCGCTTCAAGGGTGTCCGCCAGATCCGGCGGGGGTAAGTGAGCAACCAGCGCACCTACCTCAGCAATATCGTCGGCCAGAGTGCCGACATCATATTGCTCAGCCAGGGTGAGTTTGCCTAATAGCGTAGAAGTGACCGCTTTATCGGTCGTGAGGAGCCAGATGAGTCGCGCGCGCTCCTGGTCACGCTGTCTGGCGCTGTTTTTCTTTAATACCGACATCAATCATAAATCCATTAAATGAGTTGGGGTTAAGCATAGCGCGGGGATATGTAAATAAGAATAAACAACGGGCCGGGATGGAGAAAAAAGCGGCATTACGGCCACGATCTCTCCCCTCTCCCTGTGGGAGAGGGTTAGGGTGAAGGCTTCAGGCCGTACGCGCCACCGCGTCACGCGATGCCGCATCGCGCTCTTCACCGGTCAGCTCGCTCAGCCTGCCGTCGCGCATCTCCAGCAGGCGGTCAGCATGAATGAAGTAGTGATCGTCGTGGCTGATGGCGAAAATGGTTTTGCCCATCTCCTGCATCAGCGGCAGCAGCACCTGATAAAATTCGCGGCGGAAATGCGGGTCCTGATCCGCTGCCCACTCGTCGAGCAGGATGATGTCACGCTCTTCCGCCAGCGCCAGCAGCAGCGCCACGCGCTTTTTCTGCCCTTTGGAAAGCTTCAGGTTGAGGATCTTCCCGTCCTGTAATTCCAGCTTGTGCGACATCTGCAGCTGCGCCAGCCATTTTTCCACCAGCGCCGGACTAGCCTGCTGCCCATCCGGCCCCAGCAGCCGATCGAACAGCCAAACGTCGGTGAACACCGCCGAGAAAAGCTTGCGGTAATCTTCAGGTTTCTCCGCGCTCAGCGCCCTGCCATCCAGCAAAATCTCGCCCGACTGCGGCTGATAAAGCCCGGTGAGCAGCATAGCCAGCGTCGATTTACCGCTGCCGTTGCCGCCAATCAGGAACAACAGCTCGCCGCGGCGGATCGTCAGGTTGATCGGCCCCACGGAGAAGGCGCTGTCCTGATAGCGGAACGTGACGTTACGTAGCTCGAGCGTCTGCCAGTTCGGGAAGGCCTGCGGGCGCGGAAATTCTGCCTGGAACGGCGCGAGATCGAATTTTTTGAGCTTATTAAAGGCCACCTGCGCACTCAGCAAGGTGGGCAACGCGCCGACCGCCGAGAGCAGCGGCGTGCGCAAAAACAGCAGCGTCAGTGAGTATGTTGCCGCTACGTTGGTGTCCGCCCAGCCCAGGCTGTTCGCCATCCAGAATACCAGGCCAATGGCACCCAGCATCATAATGTTTGACCAGTTCACCGCGCTCAGGTGGAAGGTATCAGCGCGAATAATGTGATGCCGGTATTCGCGCGCGTCCGGGATATAGAGATTGTTAAAGATATACTCGGCGCGCTCGCGGTTCAGGGTGAGTTCTTTACGCCCTTCCAGTACCGTCTGGTAATCGTTATAGAGCTTATCTTCGGTTTCGCGCAGCACCGCCATATGTTTATAGACGCGCGACACCAGCATAAAACCGCCCCAGATGGTGATGGCGATCCACAGTGCAGTCACCGCCAGCATTTTGGTGGAGAGCCAGGCGAGATAGGCCGCCGAGCCAAAGGTCAGAATGATCCCCTGCACCAGCTCCGGCAGACGAACGAACGCGATGGTAATGGCGCGCACGTCGCTGGTCAGCCCCGCCAGCAGGGAGGCGCTGCCGAGCTGCTCAACGCGCTCTATTTGGGTGTCCAGGATCCGCTTGATAAACTCACTGCGCAAACGAAAAACGAAATGGTGGCCAAGCGCGGTCAGCGCCAGCTGTGAGCCGAGCGTAACCGCCATCAACAGCAGCAGAAGGCCAAGAAACTCCGGCAATACGGAGAGCGAGGTGTCGACCATTTCTATCAACCGCACGTTAATAAACGCGATCAGGCCAATACCCAGCGCGGCGCTGGCAAGGCTTAACGCCATAACGGCGATGAAGGGCCAGCGATACTGACGCCAGACGAGGAGAAGTAGTTGCATGCAGGCAATCCGGACAATAAAAATCAGCCAGCAGTGTAAACTGCCCTGCGCGGACATCAAGAATAATTCTTATTTTAGTTTATTCATCCCCGCCTGACGGAAGGTCAGATTAAAGCGGTACTCACCCATGAGGGGGTGGACGCCGGGTTTCAACGGCTGAATGCCGTGATAATAAAGCCGCGATTCCCTGCCCCACACCACCACATCGCCATGTTCCAGCATGATGCGTTTGAGCGGATCGTTGCGGCGTAATCCCCCAAACTGGAAGACGGCGGGCAGACCTAACGATACCGAGACGATAGGCGCGCGCAGATCGGGTTCATCCTTATCCTGATGCAGCGAGAGCTTTGCGCCAACGGCATAGCGGTTAATCAGGCAGGCATCCGGCCGAAAGTCAGGATACTCGGCTGCCACGGCGGCCTCACGGCAAAGCGCCTGAAAAACCGCAGGCATCGGAGGCCAGGGCTGGCCGGTCGCAGGATCGTTCGGGGCATACAGATAGCCCCGCTCGTTCGTCGCCCAGCCCAGTTCGCCGCAGTTGGCCATGGCCACCGACATGGTGTAGCCGCCCGGCGTTACCATATGACGAAACGGTGAAACCGCTGTGACCTCTTCAATTCCGGCAAGCAACGCCTCCGCACGGGAGAGAGCAAAGCGACGCAGGATAACCGCCCCCGGCGCAAGCGGCTCCTGCCAGGGTTCAGCATCCGCAAAAAGATCGAGCATTATCCCTCCTGACGTTTCGCCTCACGTTTCAGTAATAGCGCTTTTCGCGCCGTCCCCCAGCGGTAGCCCGACAGCGCACCGTCGTTGCGAACCACGCGATGACAGGGGATCACAATCGCCAGCGTGTTTGCCGCACAGGCTCCGGCAACGGCGCGTACCGCCCTGGGCTGGCCAATCGCCTGCGCCACCTGCTGGTAGCTTGCCGTTTCGCCGCAGGGAATGTTGCGAAGTGCCTGCCAGACGCGCTGCTGGAAAGCAGTTCCACGAATATCCAGCGGCAGCGCAAGCGGTACGTCGCGATTATCAATACTGGCAATGACCTGGTGGATCCGCTGCACAAACGCGTCGTCCAGCGGCGCGTGCGTAGCTTTTGGAAATTGCGTGGCAAGCTCTGCGGTTACTTCAGCATCGGTGTCACCCAGCAGAATCGCGCAGATCCCCCGCTCGCTTTCGGCGACCAGACAGCGTCCCAACGAACAGTCATCGATGGCATACCGCACGGCCACCTCTCCTTTACGGTACTGCTTCGCCGTCATGCCTAATGCATCGTTGGCTTTACGATAATAGCTGCTGCTGTCGGGAAATCCCGCCGCCAGCACGGCGTCGGTAATTTTGTCTCCCTGCGCAAGCGCGGTGCGCAGACGCTGACCCCGCACCGCCAGCTGCCAGGCTTTTGGCGTCATGCCCGTCACCGACTTAAACAGGCGGTGGAAATGGAAAGGACTCATGGCAACCTGCTCCGCCAGCCTCTCCAGGGTTAACGCAGGATCCTGCTCCAGAAGCCGGCAGGCATGTTCCACTTTTTCCAGCTTCTGCGCCTGCGGATCGCGTTTGTCCGGCATGCAGCGCTTGCACGGGCGAAACCCTGCCTGAGCGGCATGCCGGGCATCAGGATAAAAACGAACATTTTTACGCAGCGCGTGGCGGGCGCGACATGACGGACGGCAGAAAATACCCGTTGTCTGCACGGCGAAGACAAACTGATCGTCAGCGAGCGGATCGCGGGCCAGCACGGCCTGCCAGCGATCCTCATCGGTAATTAAGGTTGGCTTTTTCATGATCGGCTCCTCGTATAAGCATATATAGAGCGTGCCTGAGCGCCACCGATAAAAAACCCGCAACCTTGCTTTTTAATTTTTGTCGCTGACCAGGAAACTGTTGAACTGCGGCGAGCTCCAGGTTTTAAACCCGTCGCCCTCTTTAACAATCATATAAACCGCCAGCCCTTCCTGACGGACCACCTCTTTAGCTTTTTCCGGGCCGAGAACCATTAACCCGGTATCCCAGGCATCCGCTTCCAGCGCGGTGGGGGCAATGACCGTCACTGAGACCAGATTATGCATGATGGGGCGCCCGGTCTGCGGATCGATAACATGTGAAATACGCTTCCCGTCAAGCTCGTAATAGTTACGATAGCTTCCGGATGTACTGATGCCATGTCCGTTGATATCCACTATCGCCTGCACGGCATTTTGCCGATCGGTTGGTTTTTGAATCGCTACGCGCCACGGCTTATCGCTAGCGTTCATGCCCCGGCTGACCAACGCGCCGCCAACCGAGACCAGATAACGGGAAATGCCTTCCTGCGCCATCAGTGCAGCAAGATGATCCGCCGCATAGCCTTCCCCGACCGTTGACAGATCGACAAACAGATCGGGAATATCTTTTTGCAGGTACTGCTGCCCGTACTGGTTGATCACCGTCAGATGCTGCAGCCCCGTTCGGGCGCGGGCGTCATCAATGGCCGCCTGTTCAGGCGTCTTCACCGGCTGTTTATTCGGGCCAAATCCCCAGAGGTTCACCAGAGGGCCGACGGTCACATCCATCGCCCCGTTAGTTTTGTAACCCACGCGTATGGATTCAGTCACGATATCGGCCATCGCCTCGCTCACCGGCCACAGAGAGGTACTGGTGGAGAGATTAAAGCGCATCAGCGCCGAGTCATTTTTATAGGTTGAGAGCAGCTGATCGTCGGCGTCCAGCTGCGCCTGAATTTTGCCGTGAAGCTCATCCGTGCGAGTTTTATCGAGGTTCATCACACTGACGCGCCAGAAGGTTCCCATCGTTTTGCCTTCGAGCACCGTCGCGGCGGGTGCGTCGGTTTTCGCCACGGGCGCGGGATCGTCACACGCGGTCAGGAAAAAAAGCATAGCCAGAAAGCTGGCGCGTAAAAAAGTCATGTCCATTCATTATTATCCTCATGCCAGGGCGGCAAGAGTACACCAAAACGGGTGAGTAGTGAGAATCGGGGAAGCACAAAAAAGGGGCCATCAGGCCCCTTACGTCACACGATAAAGCGATTAGAACTGGTAAACCAGGCCCAGCGCTACGATATCGTCAGTACCGATACCCGCCTGACGGGTGAATTCATTTTCATCAACCAGGTTGATTTTGTAATCCACATAGGTGGACATGTTTTTGTTGAAGTAGTAAGTCGCACCAACGTCAACA
Organism: Enterobacter sp. N18-03635; assembly: GCF_004006055.1. Classification (NCBI taxonomy): domain Bacteria; kingdom Pseudomonadati; phylum Pseudomonadota; class Gammaproteobacteria; order Enterobacterales; family Enterobacteriaceae; genus Enterobacter; species Enterobacter sp. N18-03635. The sequence goes on from NZ_CP034769.1 coordinate 3,143,572, forward strand.
TATTTCAGCAGATCCTGATCGCCGTAACCTTCGATGTCTTTGCCTTTAGACTGCAGGTAGGCCACGGATGGACGCAGACCGAAGTCGAACTGGTACTGAGCAACCACTTCGAAGTTCTGCGCTTTGTTAGCAAAACCGTAAGCGGTAGTCGGGCTGTCGCCATTAGAGGTACCGAAACGGGTTGCGTTGTAGGTCTGGGAGTACTGCGCTGCCAGATAGATGTTGTTGGCATCGTATTTCAGGCCACCAGAATAGACTTCTGCGTTATCGCCATGACCGTAAACGCTTGCACCGTTCTGATCGGCAGTACGTTTGGAGGAGGACATTGCGCCACCTACGCTGAAGCCTTCGCCCAGGTTATAGGTCACGGAAGCACCGTAGCCGTCGCCGTTCTGTTTCAGCAGGCTGCGTCCACCCACGTTTTCACCGCTTACGCTGCCGTTTTTACCCTGATACTGCAGAGCAAAGTTCAGACCATCCACCAGACCAAAGAAGTCCTGGTTACGATAGGTCGCAACGCCGTTTGCACGGGACTGCAGGAAGTTGTCTGCGCCGTAGGTATCGCCACCAAATTCTGGCAGAACGTCAGTCCAGGAGGTTACGTCGTAGATTACGCCGTAGTTACGACCGTAATCGAAAGAACCCGCGTCACCGAATTTCAGACCCGCGAACGCCACACGCGTCCAGGCATCATTTTCGCTTTCGGAGGTGTTGCCCTGGATCTGGTATTCCCACTGGCCGTAGCCGGTCAGCTGATCGTTAACCTGAGTTTCGCCCTTGAATCCGAGACGCATGTAGGTCTGGTCGCCGTCGGCACCCTTGTCGTCAGAGAAATAGTGCAGACCATCAACTTTACCGTACAGATCTAATTTGTTGCCATCTTTGTTATAAATTTCGGCCGCATTTGCTGCGCCTGCCACCAGGAGTGCTGGTACCAGGAGGGACAGTACTTTAACTTTCATTTTATTAACCCTCTGTTATATGCCTTATAATTGCCACTGCTTACTGGTTAACCCTCATTAACCAGTCGGCAATTTCATTCTCCGCAAAATTACAGAATAATCCAATGCGAATATGATACGAAAACTTTGAAGATGTTTCATTTATCTATCAACATGTTTCAAAATGTAAATACCAAGGAACTTTTACAAAGCACAAATAGCTTAGAAAATTAGCACTTATAATCAAACGAAAAATACACCACATATAAATCAATATCTTACAATAAAATCCGTTACAGCACTGAATGACAAAACAAGATCGCACCTAATCTCTAAAATAACTCTCGCTATCATCATTAACTTTATTTATTACCGTCATTCAATTTTGAATGTCTGTTTATCCCTAATTGAGCCGAATGCTTCGCATTCGGTTTTTTTTTACCTTTCTTTACGTAACTTCTCATTTTTTGTGCTACCGTTCCGAAATTGTAACGACTATTAACTAATTTCTCACCGGCTATCCTTCTCTGGCACACAAATGATATAGCGCTTAATTTCTTGTTAATTCGTGCTATTTGCTGGCTTAGCGCACTTATTATTTGTACGCGCACGGCGAGTTTGTACACGTTTATTGCTCCATCCACCGCCGATATTGTCCAGTGAAAAAGTCGCCACTTCCCGGACAGTGGCGCTGGAAATTCAGTTATTACCCTTTATACTGCCCTATCGCCACAGAGCACGACCACAACGGGTTAAAGATATCAATGAGTCAGACTGAAACCACCGCCCCGAGCAAATTCTCCCTCCTTCCCGGGAGCATCACCCGTTTCTTTCTTCTTTTGATCGTTGTGCTGTTAGTGACCATGGGGGTGATGGTACAAAGCGCGGTTAATGCATGGCTGAAGGATAAGAGCTATCAGGTCGTCGATATCACCCACGCCGTCCATAAGCGCATAGATACCTGGCGCTACGCCACATGGCAGATTTACGACAATATCGCGGCCGCGCCTGCCTCCTCGTCCGGAGATGGACTTCAGGAGACGCGGCTTAAGCAGGATGTCTATTACCTCGAAAAACCGCAGCGTAAAACCGAGGCGCTTATTTTTGGCTCTCACGACAGCGCGACGCTTGAGATGACGCAGCGTATTTCGACCTATCTGGATACCCTCTGGGGTGCCGAAACGGTGCCATGGTCGATGTATTATCTGAATGGTCAGGACAACAGCATGATCCTGATCTCTACGCTGCCGTTAAAAGATCTCTCTTCCGGTTTTAAAGAGACCACCGTGGGCAGCATCGTCGATTCCCGCCGGGCAGAGATGCTGCAACAGGCGAATGCGCTTGATGAACGTGAGAGCTTCTCTTCTCTGCGCCGTCTGGCATGGCAAAACGGTCATTATTTTACTCTGCGCACCACGTTCAACCAGCCAGGACATCTGGCGACGGTGGTCGCCTTCGATTTACCGATAAATGATTTAATCCCACCGGACATGCCGCTCGATAGCTTCCGTCTGGAGCCCGACAGCAGCACTCAAAACATGCGTGCGGCATCTGACAAAGAGGCCGCAGAGAGCGTATCGATCTCCTTTAACGGCTCGAAAATCGAAATTGCCTCATCCCTGAACTCGACCGGTATGCGTCTGGTGTGGCAGGTGCCGTTTGGCACGCTGCTGCTGGATACCCTGCAAAATATCCTGCTGCCTCTGCTGCTGAATATCGGTCTGCTGGCGCTGGCCCTGTTTGGGTACAGCACCTTCCGTTTCCAGTCGGGGCGTCAAAGCGACGCCTCTGCGGTTCCTGCCGGCACCAGCAATGAGCTGCGCGTATTACGCGCGCTGAATGAAGAGATTGTTTCCGTGCTGCCGCTTGGGGTCTTAGTTCACGACCAGGAAGCGAATCGTACGGTGATGAGCAACAAAATTGCCGACCATCTGCTGCCGCATCTTAACCTGCAGAATATCACCACCATGGCGGATCAGCACCAGGGGGTGATTCAGGCCACCATCAACAATGAACTGTACGAGATCCGCCAGTTCCGCAGCCAGGTGGCTCCACGCACGCAAATCTTCATCATCCGCGATCAGGATCGCGAAGTGCTGGTGAATAAAAAGCTCAAGCAGGCGCAAAGGCTGTATGAGAAAAACCAGCAGGGGCGCGCCGCATTTATGCAGAACATTGGCGATGCCTTCAAGCAGCCGTTAAAAACGCTGGCGACCCAGGCGGCGGCGTTAAATACGTCAGAAAGCCACCAGCTTGCCTGTCAGGCCGACTCGCTGGTCAGAATGGTTGATGAGATCCAGCTGGCGAACATGCTGGAGAATGATTTCTGGAAGGGAACGCCAAGCCTCTTCTCTATTCAGGCTCTGATTGATGAAGTGGTTCCGGAAGTCCTGCCCGTGATTAAGCGCAAAGGGCTGCAGCTGCTGATCAATAACAATCTCCCGGCAAATGACGAACGCCACGGCGATCGTGAAGCGTTGCGCCGCATACTGTTGATGATTATTCAATACGCGGTGACCACCACGCAGATCGGTAAAATCACCCTTGAAGTCAGTACGGAGGAGTCGGCAGAAGACCGCCTGACGTTCCGCATCCTGGACACCGGGGAAGGCGTCACCACGAGTGAAATTGATAATCTGCACTTCCCGTTCCTGAATGACACACAAAGCGATCGCTACGGCAAGGCAAATGCCCTTACCTTCTGGCTATGCGATCAGCTGGCGCGTAAGCTCGGCGGCCATCTCAATATCAAGGCCCGTGAATCCCTCGGCACCCGCTATTCTCTGCACGTGAAAATGGCCGCCAATCCGCAGGAAGAAGATGAAGAACGTCTGCTCGATGATGTCGTGGTGATGGTCGACGTTACGTCGAACGAGATCCGCAATATTGTCGTTCGCCAGTTAGAAAACTGGGGTGCGGCCTGCATCACGCCGGATGAAAGACTTGCAAGTCAAGAATTTGATCTGTTTTTAACTGATAATCCGTCTAATCTTACTGCCTCCGGCTTGCTTTTAAGCGATGATGAGTCAGGCGTGCGGAAAATCGGCCCTGGCCAGCTGCGCGTCAACTTTAATATAAGCAATGCGATGCAGGAAGCTGTACTACAACTAATAGAAGAGCAGCTGGCGCAGGAAGAGATAGCGGAATCCCCGCTTGGCGGTAATGAAAATGCCGAGCTTCACGCCAGCGGATACTATTCACTCTTTGTTGATACAGTACCAGATGATGTTAAGCGGTTGTATACTGAGTCCGCTGCGAATGATTTTGCAGCGCTGGCACAGACAGCACACCGGCTTAAAGGGGTGTTTGCCATGCTTAATCTGGTTCCCGGCAAGCAGTTATGTGAAACGCTGGAACATCTAATTCGTGAGAAAGATGCCTCTGGCATTGAAAAATACATCAGCGACATTGACGCCTACGTCAAAAGCTTGCTGTAGCAAGGTAGCCTTATACATGAACAATATGAACGTAATTATTGCCGATGACCATCCGATTGTACTGTTCGGTATTCGCAAATCACTTGAACAGATCGAGTGGGTGAATGTAGTCGGTGAATTTGAAGACTCTACAGCACTGATCAATAACCTCCCAAAGCTTGATGCACACGTGCTCATTACCGACCTCTCCATGCCTGGAGACAAATACGGTGATGGGATCACGCTCATCAAATATATTAAACGCCACTTCCCGGATATCTCGATCATTGTTCTGACCATGAACAACAACCCGGCGATCCTGAGCGCGGTACTGGATCTGGACATCGAAGGGATTGTGCTGAAACAGGGCGCACCGACCGATCTGCCAAAAGCGCTCGCAGCGCTGCAGAAAGGCAAGAAGTTCACGCCTGAAAGCGTTTCTCGTCTGCTGGAAAAAATCAGCGCGGGTGGCTACGGTGACAAACGCCTGTCTCCGAAAGAGAGTGAAGTTCTGCGCCTGTTCGCAGAAGGCTTCCTGGTGACCGAGATTGCCAAGAAGCTGAACCGCAGTATTAAAACCATCAGCAGCCAGAAGAAATCAGCGATGATGAAGCTGGGCGTGGACAACGATATTGCACTGCTGAACTATCTCTCCTCCGTCACGCTGAGCGCAACGGACAAGGATTGATTCCGACGGGTGTGCGGCCTGATGCCCTCACCCCATCCCTCTTCCCCGGGAGAGGGTAAAAAACATAAAAGGCCCTTGCGGGCCTTTTTTATATTCTGGTTTTTCTCACGCGCTCCGCGTAAATCGACAAGGTCTGCTTAAGCACGTCCAGCGTCACCGGTTTGGACAGACAGCTGTCCATCCCTGACTCCAGACAGCGCTGCTTTTCTTCCGCCAGCGCGTTCGCCGTTACGCCCACCACCGGCAACGTCAGGCCAAGCTGCCGGATGCGCTGCGTCAGACGGTAGCCGTCCATGTTAGGCATGTTGACGTCACTCAGCACGATATCAATATGATTCTTACTCAGCACGTTCAGCGCATCCACGCCGTCATTGGCGGTTTTGCACTGATAGCCCAGCGATCCAAGCTGGTCAGCCAGCAGGCGACGGTTAATTGGATGGTCATCCACCACCAGAATCATCATATCGTCATTCACCGACGCCAGAGACTCCGGTGACGGCAATCCGCCCGCGCCGTCGCTCTCTTCCAGTTCCACTTTGTAGATACGCGCCAGCAGGCTCAACAGCTCGTGCGGGGTTGCGACACTGTGTACCCATTCTCCTGGCGCACGCTCAACCGGGATACCGATGTGGCGACGGCAGAAGAGCACTGACCCTCTCCCCTGCCACGGCAGCTCCAGCATCTCGTCGGCGATCAGCACATCGTCCACGTCCGGCGTTTGACCTTCATAACGGCACACCCTCACGCCGCTGTGGGTAAGCAGCGCCGTCAGATAGTCATTCAGCGAGGCGTTATGCACCGCCAGCCAGCAGCGCTTGTCGCTCAGCCCGTCTACCGTGGCTTTTGCCGGATACTGCGCCGAATAAAGCGGAATGCGGATGGTGAACTGGCTGCCCATGCCGGGCTCGGTATCCACGGAGATATCGCCGTCCATCATGCTGACGAGCTTCTCACAAATCGCCAGCCCCAGTCCGGTTCCCTGGAAGTTACGCTGCACGCCGGTCCCGACCTGGAAGAACGGGTCGAACAGACGAACCACCTCCTTCGCCGGAATGCCGACCCCCGTGTCGCGCACGCGAATGCTCAGGTAATCCCCCGCCCGGCAGACGTGCAACACAATACAGCCGGTATCGGTGAATTTGATGGCGTTGCTGAGCAGGTTGGAGATGACCTGCTGCAGGCGCATCGGATCGCCGTGCAGCGTCAGCGGCACGTCCGGTTCGATAAAGCAGTAGAGTCCCAGCTGTTTACGCACGACCAGCGGCAGATAGTTGGCGCTGATGTGGTTCATCACCTCGCGCGGTGAGAATTCCCGCGGCTCAATTTTCAGCTGCTCAGACTCAATTTTAGAGAAGTCGAGAATATCGCTAATGATTTTCAGCAGCAGGCTGGAGGAGTTGTTCATCGCCGTCACCAGTCTGTCGACTCCTTTCGGCAATTCCTTCGTCTGCAGCAGATCGAGGTTACCGATAATCCCGTACAGCGGCGTACGCAGCTCGTGGCTTACGGTCGCAAGGAACATGGATTTCGACTGACTCGCCTGCTCTGCGGCCTGCGCCATCTCCTGTAACGACTCTTCCATTTTCACGCGGGCGGAAACATCCACCAGCACGCAAATCGCCACGTTTTCATTGCGATAGCGGGAGTGCACGAAGCTAATCTGCAGATTGGTGTGCGTACTGGTCAACACGTCGACGAAGTTAACCTGCTGGCCGCAGATAATTTGCGTCAGCCTCTGCCGGTCTTCATGCGTCAGCATGTTCAGGTAGTTATGCGCCAGTTCATTACTCAGGATGTTGGTTCCGTCCTGGGTACGCAGAATACAGATCCCCACCGGCGCCGAGGCGACAATCTTGCGGTTAAACTGCTCGTGTTCCTCGAGCCGCTGGGCGTCGCTTTCTGCGGGAATAAAGATTTTCCGCTCATACATGCGCGCCAGCGTGAACAGCGCGCCCCCCGCCAGCAGGTTCAGCAGAATCGCATTCATGATAAGAATGCGTATCCGCTCAAGCACCATATCCACCGGCAGCGAATAGACGATACTCAGCGACGAAGGCGGCAGGCTCTTCTTCAGGACCAGCTCGCGGAAACCCGAGGTATAGCCAAACCACGACCGCTCCTGCATCCAGTGCGGTTCGACGTTTAGACGGTTATCGGGCCCGGCAAGGGAGATCAGCTGATGACCATTTTCATCCAGAATGGTCACCCCCATGGGCAGGCTGCCCGGGGTGAAGAAGTTCTCCATGCGAATGGTCTGCTCAATCCCCATCAGCGCCTGCAGGCGATTGCCCAGATAGACCGGCGTCAGGGCGTAAAAATACCCCACGCCCGGGCGCGGGCCCTGGCTCACCCAGAAGATGTTATTCCCGCGCTCGTCCTGCGGCGCATTGCGGTATTTCACAATACGTTCATGCAGGCTTTTCAGCGCATCATCACGCTCAACGGGCACATCGCGCAGGCCAAAGTCAGCCATGCAAAGATTCTCGCTGCCAATCAGGAAGACGCGGTTCAGGTCATAGGCGGCGGAGAAATTGTCGCGCCAGTAGCGCATAAACCAGGCAAGGGATTCCAGCGACCCGCGCCAGGTATTGCTCATGGTGGAGCAATCGGAATCCGGGAACAGCGGCTGGAAGTCCGGGACCTCGGTTTTGTCATCACGCCCGCGAAGCGCAAGGATGCCGTTTTCCGCCGTCAGACGATTTTCGGCAATATACTTTAGCTCCTTCATGACGTCAGACGTTCGCTGAATGTAGCGCTGGGCCTGGTCGGAGCTTAAGTTAAACTCCTGGCGGATCTCCGCTTCTTTCTGGTGCAGGGCGTTAACGATGTAAAACACCGAGAACAGGGCCACCAGCAGCCAAAGCAGGAGCGCCAGCGCCCGAAACAGATAGCGAGAGACTTTCAGCGTAGTACGAAAGGAGACGAGGTATTTCAAGGGGGCGAGGCTCCGCCGTCGGGGTCAAAAGAATGTGGTTAAGGTAGCGGTAAACGCGCCAGGTCGCAACGTTCACTTATCTGCTAATGCAAAAGAAAAGGGCCGGAATCCGGCCCTTTTTTGCATCAGGAGACATTACTCGTCAGCGTCATCCGCTACGTCATCGTCGGTGTCGGCTTCCGGCGCGATATCATCATCGCCTTCCGCAACGCTGCCGTCGATGGAGTCGAGCTCTTCGTCATCCACCGGCTCGGCAACGCGCTGCAGACCCACCACGTTTTCATCTTCCGCTGTACGGATGAGGATCACGCCCTGGGTGTTACGACCCACCACGCTGATCTCAGACACGCGGGTACGCACCAGCGTACCGGCATCGGTGATCATCATGATCTGGTCCGCATCATCCACCTGCACCGCGCCGACAACGGAACCGTTGCGCTCGGTCACCTTGATGGAGATAACGCCCTGCGTACCGCGAGACTTGGTTGGGTATTCCCCTTCCGCCGTACGTTTACCGTAACCATTCTGCGTCACGGTCAGGATAGCCCCTTCACCGCGCGGAATAATCAGAGAAACAACGCTGTCTTCGCCAGCCAGCTTGATACCACGCACGCCCGTCGCGGTACGGCCCATTGCACGGACGGCGTCTTCTTTGAAGCGCACCACTTTACCGGCCGCAGAGAACAGCATGACTTCATCAGATCCCGAGGTCAGATCCACGCCAATCAGCTCGTCGCCTTCGTTCAGGTTCACGGCGATAATACCGGCAGAACGCGGACGGCTGAATTCGGTCAGCGCGGTTTTCTTCACGGTACCGCTGGCGGTCGCCATAAAGACGTTCACGCCCTCTTCGTACTCGCGTACCGGTAGAATAGCGGTGATACGTTCGTTCGCTTCCAGCGGCAGCAGGTTAACGATTGGACGACCACGCGCGCCGCGGCTTGCTTCCGGCAGCTGATAGACTTTCATCCAGTACAGACGACCGCGGCTGGAGAAGCAGAGGATCGTGTCGTGGGTGTTCGCCACCAGTAGGCGGTCAATAAAGTCTTCTTCTTTAATACGTGCTGCAGATTTACCTTTACCGCCACGACGCTGTGCTTCGTAGTCCGTTAACGGCTGATACTTCACGTAGCCCTGGTGAGACAGGGTCACAACAACGTCTTCCTGGTTGATCAGGTCTTCGATGTTGATGTCCGCGCTGTTGGCGGTGATTTCGGTGCGGCGCTCGTCGCCGAACTGATCGCGGACCAGCTCCAGCTCTTCGCGGATCACTTCCATCAGGCGCTCTGCGCTGCCCAGAATGTGCAGCAGCTCAGCAATCTGTTCCAGCAGCTCTTTGTATTCGTCGAGCAGTTTTTCATGCTCAAGGCCGGTCAGTTTCTGCAGTCGCAGATCCAGAATCGCCTGGGCCTGCTGTTCCGTCAGGTAGTACTGACCGTCACGCACGCCGAATTCAGGCTCCAGCCACTCAGGACGCGCTGCGTCATCGCCCGCACGTTCCAGCATCGCGGCGACGTTGCCCAGATCCCACGGACGGGAAATCAGCGCGGTTTTCGCTTCTGCCGGGGTTGGCGCACGACGGATCAGTTCGATGATCGGGTCGATGTTGGCCAGCGCAACCGCCAGCGCTTCAAGGATGTGCGCACGATCGCGCGCTTTGCGCAGTTCGAAGATGGTACGACGGGTCACCACTTCACGGCGGTGACGGACGAACGCGCTCAGGATCTCTTTCAGGTTCATGATCTTCGGCTGACCATGGTGCAGCGCAACCATGTTGATACCGAAGGAGACCTGAAGCTGAGTCTGGGAGTACAGGTTGTTCAGGACAACCTCACCCACCGCGTCGCGTTTGATCTCAATCACGATGCGCATACCGTCTTTGTCAGACTCGTCACGCAGCGCGCTGATGCCTTCAACACGTTTTTCTTTTACCAGCTCGGCGATTTTTTCAATCAGACGCGCTTTGTTCACCTGATACGGGATCTCGTGAACAATAATGGTTTCACGGCCGGTTTTAGCGTCCGCTTCCACTTCGGCGCGGGCACGGATGTAAATCTTGCCGCGGCCGGTACGGTACGCTTCTTCAATACCGCGACGACCGTTGATGATCGCCGCCGTCGGGAAGTCCGGGCCCGGAATGTGTGTCATCAGCCCTTCAATGCTGATGTCTTCATCGTCGATATAGGCCAGACAGCCGTTGATCACTTCCGTGATGTTGTGCGGCGGAATGTTGGTTGCCATACCGACCGCGATACCGGAAGAACCGTTAACCAACAGGTTCGGGATCTTGGTTGGCATCACATCTGGGATGCGCTCGGTGCCGTCGTAGTTATCGACGAAATCAACGGTCTCTTTTTCCAGGTCGGCCATCAGCTCATGAGCGATTTTCGACATACGGATTTCCGTATAACGCATCGCCGCAGCGGAGTCGCCGTCGACTGAACCAAAGTTACCCTGACCATCTACCAGCATGTAGCGCAAGGAGAATGGCTGCGCCATACGAACGATGGTGTCATAAACGGCGGTATCACCATGCGGGTGATATTTACCGATGACGTCACCGACGACGCGGGCAGATTTTTTATAGGCTTTATTCCAGTCATTGCCCAATACGTTCATGGCGTATAGTACGCGACGGTGTACCGGCTTCAGGCCATCGCGGACGTCCGGCAGCGCACGGCCAACAATGACCGACATCGCATAGTCCAGATAGGAGCTCTTCAGCTCTTCCTCGATGTTAACCGGTGTAATTTCTCTCGCAAGGTCGCTCATCTAACCGCTATCCCTCTACTGTATCCCGGATTCAAAGGTCGCAAATTATAACACAGCCGAGGTGATTGAGGTAAACCTATACGCTTTATTCACGGGGATTGCCTGATATACTCCTTTGTCTTGCTAAATAAGGAGTAAAAGCGCCCATGAATGCCGAAAAATCCCCGGTGGCTCACAACGTTGACCACGAAGAGATTGCCAAATTTGAAGCGGTGGCGTCCCGCTGGTGGGATCTCGAAGGTGAGTTCAAACCGCTGCATCGCATTAATCCGCTGCGTCTGGGCTATATCGCGGAGCGTTCCGGCGGCCTGTTCGGTAAGAAAGTGCTCGACGTCGGCTGCGGCGGCGGCATCCTGGCGGAAAGCATGGCGCGCGAAGGGGCGAACGTCACGGGTCTGGATATGGGCTTTGAACCTTTGCAGGTTGCCCGTCTTCATGCGCTGGAGTCTGGCATACAGGTAGACTACGTGCAGGAAACCGTGGAAGAACACGCGGCAAAACACGCCCATCAGTACGATGTGGTGACCTGCATGGAGATGCTGGAGCACGTACCCGATCCGCAGTCGGTGGTACATGCCTGTGCAAAACTGGTGAAGCCGGGCGGTCAGGTCTTCTTCTCAACCATCAACCGTAACGGTAAAGCGTGGCTGATGGCCGTCGTTGGCGCGGAGTATGTACTGCGCATGGTGCCGAAAGGGACGCACGACGTGAAGAAATTCATCAAGCCTGCGGAGCTGTTAAGCTGGGTTGACCAGACGTGGCTCAAAGAGCAGCACATCACCGGCCTGCACTACAATCCGCTAACCAATAAATTCAAACTCGCACCGGGCGTTGATGTTAACTATATGTTGCACACAACCGCCAAAAACGACTAACGTCATTCGTTATTCTTATAAAGATTGCGCGACATCATGTTGCGCAATTCTGACCTCCCGTTGAAGAAATCAGCACTCGATCAAATTTTGAATTTTTTTTCTTAATTATTGACATGTCTTCCAGGCCTTACGGTACGAGGACTTAGCCTTTTTTACCCTTTCACAACCTCAATTTAACGCCAAAATCAACCCTTGTGCTGAAAAGATTCGATACTAGAATACTCACCATATAGCGTTTTTCTTATCGCAAACCCCCTACATGTAGTATTTATCCACAGAGTTAGTCACAAGACGGATCTGTGGATAAACGGGGGATATTTTTTATTTCACGGACAGGTAAAACCCACATGAATCAGAGTCTGCTGGTGACAAAGCGCGACGGTACTACCGAGCGTATCAATCTGGACAAAATCCATCGAGTTCTCGACTGGGCAGCAGAAGGACTGAACAACGTATCTATCTCCCAGGTTGAACTGCGCTCCCACATTCAGTTCTACGACGGCATCAAAACGTCTGATATCCACGAAACGATCATTAAAGCAGCGGCAGACCTCATCTCCCGCGAAGCACCGGATTATCAGTACCTCGCTGCACGTCTGGCGATTTTCCACCTGCGTAAAAAAGCCTACGGTCAGTTTGAGCCGCCGAAGCTTTACGATCACGTGGTGAAAATGGTTGAGCTGGGCAAATACGACACGCATCTGCTGGAAGACTATACGGAAGAAGAGTTCGAGCAGATGAACGGGTTTATCGATCACTGGCGCGACATGAACTTCTCCTACGCGGCGGTGAAGCAGCTCGAAGGCAAATACCTGGTTCAGAACCGTGTAACCGGCGAGATCTACGAAAGCGCCCAGTTCCTCTACATTCTGGTGGCTGCCTGCCTGTTCTCTAACTACCCGCGTGATACCCGTCTGGATTACGTGAAGCGTTTCTACGATGCGGTCTCCACGTTCAAGATTTCTCTGCCGACGCCGATCATGTCTGGCGTGCGTACCCCAACCCGTCAGTTCAGCTCCTGCGTACTGATCGAGTGTGGTGACAGCCTGGATTCCATCAACGCCACCTCCAGCGCCATCGTGAAATACGTCTCCCAGCGTGCCGGTATCGGCATCAACGCCGGTCGCATCCGTGCGCTGGGCAGCCCGATTCGCGGCGGTGAAGCGTTCCACACCGGCTGTATCCCGTTCTATAAACACTTCCAGACGGCAGTAAAATCCTGCTCTCAGGGCGGCGTGCGCGGCGGTGCTGCGACCCTGTTCTACCCGATGTGGCACCTGGAAGTGGAAAGCCTGCTGGTTCTGAAAAACAACCGTGGCGTGGAAGGCAACCGCGTGCGTCACATGGACTACGGCGTGCAGATCAACAAGCTGATGTACACCCGTCTGCTGAAAGGCGAAGACATCACCCTGTTCAGCCCGTCCGACGTCCCGGGCCTGTATGACGCGTTCTTTGCCGATCAGGACGAGTTCGAGCGTCTGTACACTAAATACGAAAAAGACGACAGCATCCGTAAGCAGCGCGTGAAGGCGGTAGACCTGTTCTCCCTGATGATGCAGGAACGTGCCTCTACCGGCCGTATCTACATCCAGAACGTTGACCACTGCAACACCCACAGCCCGTTCGATCCGGTGGTTGCGCCAGTGCGCCAGTCTAACCTGTGCCTGGAGATCGCCCTGCCGACCAAACCGCTGGAAGACGTGAACGACGAAAACGGCGAAATCGCGCTGTGTACGCTGTCCGCGTTCAACCTGGGCGCGATTAAGAGCCTGGACGAGCTGGAAGAGCTGGCCGTGCTGGCGGTTCGTGCGCTCGACGCCCTTCTGGACTACCAGGATTACCCAATCCCGGCCGCTAAACGCGGTGCGATGGGCCGCCGTACCCTGGGTATCGGCGTGATCAACTTCGCCTACTGGCTGGCGAAAAACGGCAAGCGTTACTCTGACGGCAGCGCCAACAACCTGACGCACCAGACGTTCGAAGCGATTCAGTACTACCTGATGAAAGCGTCCAACGAGCTGGCGAAAGAGCAAGGCGCGTGCCCGTGGTTCAACGAAACCACCTACGCGAAAGGCATTCTGCCAATCGACACCTACAAGAAAGACCTGGATGCGATTGTCAGCGAGCCGCTGCACCTCGACTGGGAAGGCCTGCGCGAGTCCATCAAGACTCACGGCCTGCGTAACTCCACGCTCTCTGCCCTGATGCCGTCTGAGACCTCTTCGCAGATCTCCAATGCCACCAACGGTATTGAGCCGCCGCGCGGCCACGTCAGCATTAAAGCGTCGAAAGACGGCGTGCTGCGTCAGGTGGTACCGGATTACGAGACGCTGGGTGACAACTACGAGCTGCTGTGGGAAATGCCAAACAACGACGGCTACCTGCAGCTGGTGGGTATCATGCAGAAGTTTATCGACCAGTCGATCTCTGCCAATACAAACTATGACCCGACGCGCTTCCCGTCAGGCAAGGTCCCGATGCAGCAGCTGCTGAAAGACCTGCTCACCGCCTACAAATTTGGCGTGAAAACCCTGTACTATCACAACACCCGTGATGGTGCGGAAGACGCGCAGGACGACCTGGTACCGTCAATTCAGGACGATGGCTGCGAAAGCGGCGCATGTAAGATCTAATGAAGGGCGGGGATATCCCCGCCTTTATTTCGTAAGACAGGACACACTCATGGCATATACCACCTTTTCACAGACGAAAAACGACCAGCTCAAAGAGCCGATGTTCTTCGGCCAGCCGGTCAACGTGGCACGCTACGATCAGCAAAAATATGACATCTTCGAAAAGCTGATTGAAAAGCAACTCTCCTTCTTCTGGCGTCCGGAAGAAGTGGATGTATCCCGCGACCGTATTGACTACCAGTCGCTGCCGGATCACGAAAAACATATCTTCATCAGCAACCTGAAGTACCAGACGCTGCTGGATTCCATTCAGGGACGTAGCCCTAACGTGGCGCTGCTGCCGCTGATCTCGATTCCTGAGCTGGAGACCTGGGTGGAAACCTGGGCATTCTCCGAGACCATTCACTCCCGCTCTTACACGCACATTATCCGCAACATCGTGAACGATCCGGCGGTTGTGTTTGACGATATCGTCACCAACGAGCAGATCCAGAAGCGCGCGGAAGGCATTGCTCACTACTACGACGAGCTGATCGAGATGACCAGCTACTGGCACCTGCTGGGCGAAGGCACCCACCACGTGAACGGTAAAACCATCACCGTGAACCTGCGAGCGCTGAAAAAGCAGCTGTACCTGTGCCTGATGAGCGTCAACGCTCTGGAAGCGATCCGCTTCTATGTCAGCTTCGCCTGCTCCTTCGCCTTTGCCGAGCGCAAGCTAATGGAAGGCAACGCCAAAATCATCCGTCTGATTGCCCGTGATGAAGCCCTGCACCTGACCGGCACCCAGCACATGCTGAACCTGCTGCGCAGCGGTACGGACGATCCGGAGATGGCGGAAATCGCTGAAGAGTGCAAGCAGGAGTGCTACGACCTGTTCGTGCTGGCCGCTCAGCAGGAGAAAGAGTGGGCAGACTACCTGTTCCGCGACGGCTCCATGATTGGCCTGAACAAAGACATCCTGTGCCAGTACGTTGAGTACATCACCAACATCCGCATGCAGGCTGTTGGTCTCGACCTGCCGTTCCAGACGCGCTCTAACCCGATTCCATGGATCAACACCTGGCTGGTGTCCGATAACGTGCAGGTTGCGCCGCAGGAAGTGGAAGTCAGCTCTTATCTGGTCGGTCAGATTGATTCTGAAGTCAACACCGACGACCTGAGCAACTTCCAGCTCTGATGTCACGCGTCACGTTAAGTCTTTCCGGCACTGAGGTACTGTGTCGGGAGGAGCACCCTTCTCTGCTGGTGGCGCTTGAGGCACATCAGGTAGAAGTAGAGTACCAGTGTCGTTCCGGCTACTGCGGCTCCTGCCGCTGCCGTCTGGTCGCCGGCCAGGTGGACTGGCTGACCGAGCCGCTGGCCTTTATCAACGAAGGGGAAATTTTGCCCTGCTGCTGCCGGGCAAAAGGCGATATAGAGATCGAGATGTAAAAAAGGGCCTTACGGCCCTTTTTTCTATTTTAAGAACGTCACCGCTTTATCCGGGAAATCCGTAAACAGTCCGTCCACGCCCGCCTGCTTATACAACACTTCATAAAGCTGATTCACGTCCGTGGCATATGGCGGCAGCTGGTCTGCACGCACGGTATACGGGTGCACCTGCATCCTGCTGGCGTGCGCCTCTTTCACCATCGCAGTCAGCTTCACGTGACCAGGCGTTGAACCTTCCGCCACCAGCATGTGGTAATCCGGCCCGATGCCGTCGGCGTACTGCGCAATCTGCTTCATCGCGCCCGGCTTAAACATCCAGTCGTAATTGTAGTTCACCCACGTTCCGTCCGGCTGCTTCTCCTGGGTTTCATTCCAGTCGGTATAGGCAATCAGCTGAACCAGATTGAGATCCATCCCCATCTTCGGCTCCAGCTCGGTTTTGATGCGTTTCAGCTCGGCGGCATCAAAACACTGCAGGTAGACCTTGTCCTTCTTGCCGGTGTAGCCGTACTGCTTCAGCACCTCGAGCGTCTTCGCGGCAATATCTTTTCCTTCCTGATGGTGGAACCACGGCGCTTTGATTTCCGGGTAGATGCCGATGTTTTTACCGGTTGAGTGGTTCAGCCCCTGAACAAACTCAATCTCTTCCTGGAAGGTATGGATCCGGAAGTCAGATTTGCCCATCGGGAAACGTCCCGGATAGACCTGCACCTTCTTGCCGTTTTCAATCTCAAAGCCCTCGGTAAACTTCAGGGAACGGATCTCCGCCAGCGTGAAGTCGATGGCATAGAAGCGGCCATCTTTACGGGCGCGGTCCGGGAAGCGCTCCGCCACGTCCGTCACGCGGTCAAGATAGTGATCATGCAGGACGACCAGCTGGTCGTCCTTCGTCATCACCAGATCCTGCTCCAGGTAATCCGCACCCTGCGCATAGGCCATCGCCTTCGCCGGGAGCGTATGCTCCGGCAGATAGCCGCTGGCGCCGCGGTGGGCAATAACAATTTTATCCGCCGCCAGCGCGGACCCGGTCATCAGGCCCGCCAGCAGCAGGCCGGTTGCAAGTTGGGTAAATTTCATCGCTAAGCTCCTTATTGACGACGCGCCAGCACTTCCGCGTGGTGACGTTTCTCACCGATCATCACAACAATCAGCAGCAGTACCGCCAGCACGCTACCGCCGATCATCACCATAAAGCCGCCGTCCCAGCCGAAGAAGTCAACGGTGTAGCCCACGATGGCGCTCGCCGCGACCGAACCGCCCAGGTAGCCGAACAGGCCGGTAAAGCCCGCCGCCGTGCCCGCCGCTTTTTTCGGCGCCAGCTCCAGGGCATGCAGACCGATCAGCATCACCGGACCGTAAATCAGGAAGCCGATGACGATCATGCAGGCCATATCTACTGATGGGTTGCCCGGCGGGTTGAGCCAGTACACCACGGTAGCAATGGTCACCAGCGTCATAAAGAAGACGCCCGTCGCGCCCCGGTTACCTTTAAACACCTTGTCCGACATCCAGCCGCAAAGCAGCGTGCCCGGGATCCCAGCATATTCATACAGGAAATAGGCCCAGGAGGATTTATCCAGCGCGAAGTGCTTCACCTCTTTCAGGTAGGTTGGCGACCAGTCGAGGATGCCGTAGCGCAGCAGGTAAACGAACACGTTCGCGACCGCGATGTACCACAGCAGCTTGTTCGGCAGCACGTACTTCATGAAGATCTGTTTCGCGGTCAGCTCTTCTTCGTGCTCCTTGCTGTAATCATCCGGATAGTCGTTTTTGTACTCTTCAATCGGCGGCAGGCCGCAGGACTGCGGCGTGTCGCGCATCAGGGCGAAGGCAATAATCGCCACCAGAATGGCGCCAAAGGCAGGCATATAAAGCGCCGCATGCCAGTCGTTGAACCAGGCCATCCCCAGCAGGAACAGCAGAGGCGGAATACCGCCGCCCACGTTATGCGCGCAGTTCCACACCGACACGATGCCGCCGCGCTCTTTCTGGGACCACCAGTGCACCATGGTACGCCCGCACGGCGGCCACCCCATCCCCTGGAACCAGCCGCAGAGGAACAGCAGCACGAACATGATGGCAATGCTGGAGGTTGCCCACGGCACAAAGCCCATGAACAGCATGACCGCGGCCGCCAGGATCAGACCGGCGGGCAGGAACACGCGCGGATTCGAGCGATCCGACACGGAACCCATGATGAATTTGGAAAAACCGTAGGCGATGGAGATCCCCGACAGCGCGAACCCCAGATCGCCACGGGAAAAGCCCTGCTCCACCAGATACGGCATGGCGAGCGCGAAGTTTTTACGTACAAGGTAGTACGCCGCGTACCCGAAGAAGATCCCCAGGAAGATTTGCCAACGCAGACGGCGATAGAGCGGATCTATTTCTGCCTCTGGCAGACGCGCCCTGTGCGGCGCAGGTTTAAAGATACTGAGCATAACAGCCTCCGTGGCCTTGAAATGAATGAGCAGGTGGCTCGCACCTGAATTCCAGAGGCGGGGATGTTAAGAAATCACGGTGATTGTTACTGTGAATCAACGCACAGATTGTTACAGAAATATGACAGAATGCGCAAAAAAGCGCATGAAATCACGTTTCACTTTCGAATTCCGCGCGTTTATGTTCGAAATCAAACAAACCACAAAATTAATATGGCTAAATGATAAAAAACGAACATAGAGGGTAAACAATGACCAGTCACGATCCTCGTTATAGTGATGTGATAATCATTGGTGGTGGCGCGACCGGCGCCGGGATCGCGCGCGATTGCGCCCTTCGCGGCTTAAGCGTCACGCTTCTGGAACGCCATGATATCGCCACGGGCGCAACCGGGCGTAACCACGGCCTGCTGCACAGCGGCGCCCGGTATGCGGTCACCGACGCTGAATCCGCGCGCGAATGTATTGCTGAAAACCAGATCCTTAAGCGTATCGCCCGTCACTGCATTGAGCCGACTGACGGCCTGTTTATCACTCTTCCCGAAGATGACCTCACCTTTCAGGACACCTTTATTACCGCCTGCTGTGCAGCGGGCATTAAGGCTGAGGCCATGGATCCGGCTCTGGCGCGGCGGCTGGAACCGTCGGTTAACCCGGCGCTTATCGGCGCGGTTAAAGTGCCTGACGGCACCGTTGACCCCTTCCGCCTGACTGCCGCCAACATGCTGGAAGCCCGCGAACATGGCGCTCACATTCTGACCGGACACGAAGTGACCGGGCTTATCCGCGAGGGAAACCGCATCTGCGGCGTACGGATCGTTGATACGCAATATAACGAACACAGCGAGCTGTATGCCGCCGTGGTGGTTAACGCGGCGGGGATATGGGGGCAGCGCATCGCGGAATACGCGGACCTGTCGGTGCGCATGTTCCCGGCGAAAGGCTCGCTGCTGATCCTCGACCACCGCATCAATAACCACGTCATTAACCGCTGCCGCAAACCGTCAGATGCCGATATTCTGGTACCAGGCGACACCATCTCATTAATCGGTACGACCTCAACCCACGTGGACTATAGCGAGATTGACTACAACCGCGTGACCGCTAAAGAGGTCGACATCCTGCTGCGCGAAGGGGAAAAACTGGCCCCGGTGATGGCGCAGACGCGTATTCTGCGCGCCTACGCAGGCGTGCGTCCGCTGGTCGCCAGCGATAACGATCCGAACGGGCGTAACGTCAGCCGGGGCATTGTGCTGCTCGATCACGCCGGGCGTGACGGCCTGGACGGGTTTATCACCATCACCGGCGGCAAGCTGATGACCTACCGCCTGATGGCCGAGTGGGCGACCGATGCCGTCTGCCGCAAGCTGGGCAATACCGAACGGTGCGTGACGGCAGAACAACCCCTGCCCGGCTCGCGTCAGTCCACCGAAAAAACGCTGCAAAAAATCATCTCCCTGCCCGCGCCGCTGCGCGGATCCGCTATTTACCGCCACGGCGACAGAACGCCGCAGTGGCTCGGTGAAGGGCGCCTGAGCCGCAGCCTGGTGTGCGAGTGCGAAGCCGTCACCGCCGGTGAGGTGCAGTACGCGGTGGAAAATCTGACGGTTAACAGCCTGCTCGATCTTCGCCGCCGCACCCGCGTCGGAATGGGTACCTGTCAGGGCGAGCTGTGCGCCTGTCGTGCCGCCGGACTGCTGCAGCGCTTTCATACCACCACCGCTACCCAGTCGCTCGATCAGCTCAGCGCGTTTTTAAACGAGCGCTGGAAAGGCATCCAGCCTGTCGCCTGGGGCGATGCCCTGCGCGAAAGCGAATTTACCCGCTGGGTCTACCAGGGGCTTTGCGGTCTTGAGAAGGAGCAACGCGATGAAATTTGATACCGTAATCGTCGGCGGCGGGCTGGCAGGCCTGCTCTGCGGCATCAGGCTCACCAGGCAGGGGCTGCGCTGCGCCATTATCACACGGGGCCAGAGCGCCCTGCACTTCTCGTCGGGCTCGCTGGATCTGGTGGACGAAACGTACCGCGATAAGCTGCCGCCGGAGCACCCCTATCACCTGATTGGCGCGCACAACGTTGACCGCTTTGCGCTGGAAACCGAAGCGCTGCTGGCGGACTGCGGCGCGCGTCTGAAGGGGAGCGCCCGGCTCAATCACCAGCGCGTCACGCCGCTCGGTACCTTACGCTCTGCCTGGCTCAGCCCGGAGGAGGTGCCCGTTGCGCCCGTCAATGCCGCGCGCGTCCGGGTCGTGGGTATTAGCGGTTTTCTGGATTTTCAGCCCCATCTCGCGGCGGCGTCGCTTTGCCGCCAGGGGATCAATGCCGAAACGGCAGAGATAGAACTACCTGAGCTTGATGTCCTGCGCGATAACCCGAGCGAGTTTCGCGCGGTGAATATCGCCCGATTTCTGGATAACGAGGACAAATGGCCGCTGCTGTATGACGCGCTCAGGCCCCTCAGCGACAGCTGTGACGCCCTGCTGATGCCCGCCTGCTTTGGCTTACGCGACAACCGGCTCTGGCGCTGGCTATCGGATCGTCTGCCCTGCTCGCTCGGCCTGCTGCCAACGCTGCCTCCGTCCGTACCCGGCATTCGTCTGCATACCCAGCTCCAGCGCCAGTTTGTCGCGCAGGGCGGCGTGTGGATGGCGGGTGATGAGGTGAAAAAAATCACCCTGACCGACGGCGCGGTGAGCGAAATCTGGACGCGCAACCACGACGATATTCCGCTTCGTGCGCGCTATACGGTGCTGGCAAGCGGCAGCTTCTTCAGCAACGGGCTGCTGAGCAGCCGGGAGGGTATCCGGGAAGCTATTATGGGACTGGATGTTCGCCAGCATGCCTCCCGCGCGGACTGGTATCAAAGTGATTTCTTCTCGCCGCAGCCCTGGCAGCAGTTCGGCGTGATTGTCGATAACCGGTTACACCCGCAGCTTGCCGGTAGACCTGTCAGTAATCTCTTTGCCATCGGCTCGCTGCTGGGCGGGTACGATCCTATTGCTCAGGGGTGCGGTGGCGGCGTCTGCGCCGTCACGGCGCTGTATGTGGCAGAGCAGATTAGCCAGCGCACGGAGGCTGAACAATGAACGATACCCGTTTTGAAAGCTGCATCAAATGCACGGTGTGTACCACCGTCTGCCCGGTCAGCGGCGTGAACCCACGCTATCCCGGACCAAAGCAGGCCGGACCGGACGGCGAGCGTCTGCGCCTGAAGGACGGCAAGCTGTATGATGAAGCGCTGAAATACTGCATCAACTGCAAACGCTGCGAAGTCGCCTGCCCGTCGGATGTGAAAATCGGCGATATTATCCAGCGCGCCCGGGCGCGCTACAGCACGCAAAAGCCGTCGCTTCGTGACGCAATCCTGAGCCATACCGATCTGATGGGCAGCGTCTCTACGCCGTTTGCCCCGCTGGTGAATGCCGCGACCTCTCTCAAACCGGTGCGCCAGCTGCTGGATGCCACGCTGAAGATAGACCATCACCGCAGCCTGCCGAAATATTCTCACGGAACCTTCCGCCGCTGGTATAAATCCGTCGCGGCGAAACAGGCTCAGTACGCCGAGCAGGTGGCCTTTTTCCACGGCTGCTACGTGAACTACAACCACCCGCAGCTGGGTAAAGATCTGCTGAAGGTGCTGAACGCCATGGGAACGGGCGTTCAGCTACTGAATAAAGAGAAGTGCTGCGGCGTACCGCTGATCGCCAACGGGTTTACCGATAAAGCGCGCAGGCAGGCTCAGAGCAATGTCACCTCCCTGCGCGAAGCGATTGTCGATAAAGGTATTCCGGTGCTGGCGACCTCTTCCACCTGTACCTTTACCCTGCGCGATGAGTACCCGCATCTGCTGGACGTAGACAACACCGGACTACGCGAGCACATCGAGCTGGCGACGCGCTTCCTGTGGCGCAAGCTGGACAGCGGACAGACGTTGCCGCTAGGGAAATTACCCCTGAAAGTGGTGTACCACACGCCGTGTCATATGGAGAAAATGGGCTGGTCGCTCTATACGCTGGAGCTGCTGCGGTTAATTCCGGGGCTGGAGCTGACGGTGCTGGATTCACGCTGCTGCGGGATTGCGGGAACCTACGGCTTTAAGCGTGAAAACTATGACACGTCGCAGGCGATCGGCGCCCCGCTGTTCCGTCAGATTGAGGAGAGCGGCGCGGATATCGTGGTGACCGACTGCGAAACCTGCAAGTGGCAGATTGAGATGTCCACCAGCAAGCGCTGCGAGCATCCGATTACGCTGCTGGCAAAGGCGCTCGGCTGAACATGGCCGGGGCGAAAGGCCCCGGCACAGGCGTTACTCCACGAACAGCGATTCAACCACGTTAATCCAGCCGTGCTCGCTGGCCACCTCTTTGCCATTCAGCCAGCGGCGCAGCATGTTCAGCGCCATCATGGCGCATACCTCCTGACGCACCGCCAGGCTGTGGCGGGTAATGCTCATTTTCACCCGCAGGGCGTGGGTGCCCTCGGGCGTCGCCAGCGCGAAGTTGAGGTGTTCTTCATCCAGCCCGCCGACGAACAGCGCCAGACCGGCAAAATGCTTCACCCTTCTCTCGGACGCCCAGCGGGCGGTCTGCGCCAGAGTCTCCTGCTGGAACGGCACCACTTCGCTGGCCAGCAGCGGCGCGTTGACGCGCGACAGCTGAAGTGCCAGCAGGCCACCGGTGAACTGCTCGCTTAAGGTCACGCTGAGCTGACGCGCCTGCAGCTGCTTCGCAATCAGCGCGGGCAACCCTTCCGTACCTTCAAAGATCAGGCTTTCGCCAGCCACGCGCTGCACCTCGGGCCACAACGCCAGTATCGCCTCTTTCTGCTCGGCCGGACCTGTCAGCTTAAGTTCAATGATCGGCATGGAGGAGCGATAGCCCATAGACACGCCCGGCGGCAGCAGAAGGTGATCGAGGCTTTGGGCCAGATCGCTTTCCGAGCGGCCAAAGGTGGTCAGACGCAGACACAGCGGCGGTTCCGGCAGGGTAAAACGATCGCGAAGGCGCGGCAGGATCTGCTGCTCGACCATCACTTTAAATTCTGAGGGCACGCCCGGCGTGAAGAACATCAGGCAGCGGTTCAGCTGCATGGCAAATCCGCACGCGGTACCCACCGGGTTATCAACCAGCTCGGCGCTGGCGGGAATTTCAGCCTGTTTGCGATTGCTGGGGGCCATGATGCGGCCACGTTCGGAGAAAAAGCGCTCCATCTGCGAAAGCCACGCCTCATGCAGCACAAGCCCTTCGCCTTTTGCGGTCGCGGCGGCCAGCGCGCTGAGATCGTCACTGGTAGGGCCGAGCCCACCGTTCACAATCAGCACGTCACAGTGCTCACTGCGTTCACGCAGAATAGCGACCAGTGACTCAAGATTGTCGCCCACCGTATTGCGGCGCGTTAACGGTAATCCTTGCTCAAAGAAAAGATCGGCAAGCCAGGCTGCATTGGTATCAATAATTTGTCCATGCAGCACTTCGTCGCCGGTGGATAACATCTCCACGTTAATCATTATGTTCTCCCGCTTATTTGGTCAAAACACTATAACGCAAACGCGGGGCGGATAAGAGAGAAACTGGCGCGACAGAATGCCGCGCCGGAGTGATTAAAAGCCTGCGCTGACGCCCACGTACGGGCCGTCGGCCAGCGCGTTGTCGCGGTTGCCGTCTTTACCGGCCAGGTTCAGATAACGATAGCCCGCTTCGATGGTAATCGGACGCATGATGGTCCAGCGCGCGCCGGCGTTAGCCTCTTCATAGCTTTCGATACCGCTTGAGAGGGAGTCCGGCGAATAGTAGTACTCACCAAACAGGCCGAAGCTGTCGCCAATTTTCCACTGCAGGCCGCCGCCCACTGCCGCCGCGTACCCTTCGTCACCGTCATTTGGATTGGTATAGATACCTTTACCGCCGACGGTGGCCAGGAACGGGCCAAGAGGAACGTTGAGACCCAGGCCGAGGCTGGCCGCATCGCCGTCATCATCGTTATGCGTCCAGCCGCCGGTCATCGCCAGACCGGATGTCTCGGTACCCATGCCAAAGCCCAGGTGGGTATAATCCTGACCCGCCGAGCCGTTAATGCTGATGGCGTTAGCCGCCGCAGATACAACCATCAGGCCGAAGCCCAGTAATGCCGCTTTTTTCATTGTCGTGATCCCGCACAATTATTATAAAGAAGTCCCAAAACCGCGAGATTTTAACCGGAGTCTCCCGGGGATCAAGCACTCTGCGTGCGGCAGGTCATCAGATTGTAACTATTTGAAACGGCTATTATCCCTTCAGCGATGCGTTCACCCACTGCTGCAACGCGCGGCGCGAGACTTTAATACCGCCATTTTTGAGTTCGGTCGGCAACAGCAGCCAGCGGACGGGTTGCTCAAAACGCGCCACCTTATCCCTCACCCAGTCAGGTAAACAGGTGATATCCGTTCCCGGCTCACACTCCACCACCGCCACCGGACGCTGCCCAAACTCGGCGTCGTCCAGCGGAACAATAAACACCTGGTTAACCTGCGGGTGCGTGGCGATAACGCGCTCCAGCGATTCCGGCTGGATCCCTTCTCCGCCGCTAAAAAAGAGGTTGTCCATGCGGCCCAGGATCGTCAGACGGCCGTTATGCCATTCGCCGCTATCGCGTGTGGCGAACCATCCCTGCGCGTTGGTCAGCGGAATCAGTTCGCCATCCCGCCAGTAGCCTGAGGCCATGCTTTGCGCCCTGATCCAGACTTCCCCGTTAACCACCTGAACCTCTCTGCCCGGCAGCGCATAGCCCACGTCCGGCTCGCCGTCCGCCTCTTTCGCGCAGACGGTAGAGGCAAACTCGGTCAGGCCGTAGCCGCAGAAGGTGCGTATATCCTGTTCTCGCGCCTGTTCGGTCAATTCAACAGGGATGGCCGCCCCGCCCAGCAGCACCGCTTTCAGTGCAATATGCTGGTGTGCATTAAGCAGACGCCAGAGCTGGGTTGGCACCAGCGAGGCGTGGGTACAGCCTTGCAACGCCTCCGCCAGCGGCTGTTTCTCGCGCACGGTTAACCGCGCGCCGGCCTGCAGCCAGCGCCATAAAATCCCCTGGCCGGAAACGTGAAACAGCGGCAGCGAAAGCAGCCAGTCGTCGTCTTCACCGTAGGGCATCAGCGACAAAACGCCGCGCGCGCTGGCAAGATGGGCCTCGCAGGTATGGACCGCCGCTTTCGGCAGCCCGGTGGAGCCGGAGGTCAGCGTCATGGACGCCAGCCGCGCCGGTTGCCACGCAGTGCAATACGCATCGGCGGTCTCGCGCATGCTCAGGGCAGGAAGACCGTCATAGCTGCCATCCAGTACCAGCGCAAAGCGCAGCGTCATCTGCGGGAGCAGCACGTCCAGCAGCGGGCGCGGCAGCTGCGGATTCACGGGAAGAATACGCGCCCCGCACTGGAGCAGCGCCAGCCACGCCAGCAGGGTGTGCGGATGATTATGGGCCAGCAACAGCACGCCGTCGCCCTCCTCCACGCCCTGACGGTGAAAGCCCGCCGCAAGGCGGTCAATGCGCGCGCGCAGCTGTTGCCAGGTAAGCGTCTCGTCGTTAAGACTCAGGGCCGGCTTATCGGCAAACTGCGCGCACCAGTGCCGCCACGGCCAGTCGGTAAAACTCATTGCAGCGGCTCCAGCGCCGTAAGGTCGAGGCAGGGCAGCGCGCTGTCCGGCCACGGGCGGAGAAGCTGGGCCTGCATCAGGTTCAGCGTGTCGAGACCAGGGACCGTATCAGGCGTTAACCAGGCGGCAATGCGCGCCAGCTGGGTTAGCCCAAGGCTGGACTCAATCGACGAGCTGATGACCGCCGTCAGCCCTAAGGCGTGCGCCGCCGCGACCTGCTCGCGCACTTTCGCCAGGCTGCCGGTCAGCGTCGGTTTAATCACCACCGCGCTGACGCCGGGTTCGGCGACAAATTCAAAATCGGCCTCGCGCAGGCTTTCATCCCAGGCGATGGCAATCCCCGTTTCGCGGGCAAACGCACGCGAATCATCGCGCGTCTTGCACGGTTCTTCGAGGAAGGCAATGCGGCTGCGGTACGCCGGATTGACGTACTTCGCAAACTGCTGCGCCTTAAGCGGCGTCCAGGCGCGGTTGGCGTCCAGACGCAGATGAAGATCGGGGATCGCTTCCAGCAGCAGGTTGGCGACCATGCCGTCGCGCACCGCCTCATAGAGCCCAACTTTGATTTTCGCGACCTTCTCGCCCGGCATAGCGGAGAGCAGCGCGAAGAGTTCGTCCGGATCGCCCGTGCAGAGCGGTGCCGCGCGGTAATTTCCCGCTTCCGGCAGGCTACCGTCCAGCTCCGCGAGCGCGCAGCTGATACCAAAAGCCGCGGAAGGCACATCCGGCAATGCCGGATTCGTGCCCTCACGCCACGCGTCTGCCCACGCCAGCAATGCTGACTGCGCGTCTTCCAGCGACTCCATGCTAAAGCCCGGCAGCGGTGAAATCTCGCCCCAGCCTTCCCGCTCGTCCTGCTGCAGATGCACGAAGAAGCCGTCACGGGTTTTTAACCGCCGTTCACGCAGCACCACGCCCACGTCCATCGGTATCTGCCAGCGGTAAACCTGCGCGCGACGCATTACGGGTTCCGTTTGTATTTGCTGAAGTCCGGCTGGCGTTTTTCGTTAAACGCGTTGCGCCCTTCCTGACCCTCTTCGGTCATGTAGAACAGCATGGTGGCGTTGCCCGCCAGCTCCTGCAGACCAGCCTGACCGTCACAGTCGGCGTTAAGTGCCGCTTTCAGGCAGCGCAGCGCCATCGGGCTGTTTTGCAGCATTTCACGGCACCAGCGCACGGTCTCTTTTTCGAGATCGGCAAGCGGCACCACGGTGTTCACCAGGCCCATATCCAGCGCTTCCTGCGCGTTGTACTGACGGCACAGGAACCAGATTTCGCGGGCCTTTTTCTGCCCGACGATGCGCGCCATGTAGGAGGCACCCCAGCCGCCGTCGAAGGATCCCACTTTCGGGCCGGTCTGGCCGAAGATGGCGTTCTCGGCGGCAATAGTCAGGTCACACATCATGTGCAGCACGTGGCCGCCGCCGATGGAGTAGCCCGCCACCATCGCCACCACCGGTTTTGGACAGGTGCGGATCTGACGCTGGAAATCGAGGACGTTCAGGTGATGCGTACCCGCGTCGTCCTGGTATCCGCCGTAGTCGCCGCGCACTTTCTGATCGCCGCCGGAGCAGAACGCTTTATCGCCTTCGCCGGTCAGGACAATCACGCCGATGTTATCGTCGTAGCGCGCATCCGCCAGGGCCTGAATCATCTCTTTCACGGTCAGCGGACGGAAGGCATTACGCACCTGCGGACGGTTAATGGTGATTTTAGCAATGCCGTCGGTGGATTTATGGTAACGAATGTCGGTGTAGCCTTCGGAGCAGTCTTGCCATTCAACCGGTGCATAGAGCATGTTTTCATCAGGGTAGATCATAGAGTGTCCTTTATGCGAAGACGCAGTATCTGAGCCAGACTTGCGGTAACCGCATCGGGATTTTCCCGGTGGGCGTTGTGTCCGGCGTTGGGAATTGCATGGCGAACGGCGTTCAGCTCAGCGGCCAGGGCCGCAAACTTCTCATCACGTTCGCCATAGAGATAATCAAAAGAGAAATCGCGCGCGCTCAGGGCAGCACGCAGGTCGGGCTGCACGGCCAGCGACGTTGCCTCGAGCATCAGCGCCAGCGTCGCGCCGCTGTTCTGGCTGCGCAGGGTAATCAGCGCGTCGCGCTGGGCGTCCGTAAGGGAGGCGAAAACGGGCTGTTGGTACCAGTCAGCGAACACTTTCTCCAGCGGTTCGGTACGAAAACGCGTTGCCCAGCGGCGGTCGGATGCCAGCCGCGCATTTCGCGCATCGTCATCCTGCAGGCCCGGATGCCCTCCCTCCACCACCACGCCCTGCAGCCCCTTCGGCTGCTGGCAGGCATGGAACATCGCAATGCGGCCGCCGAGGGAGTACCCGACAAGCCAGAATTTAAGTATGTTGTAACTAAGCAGGGTTCGGGTGAGCAACGCGCTCATCTCGTCAAACCCCTTCACACCCAGATTCCGGGATCCACCGTGCCCCGGCAGATCCAGATATAGCCTGGGATAATCGCTAAGTCCTGCACCGACCCTCTGCCACTCGCGACAGTCACCCGAAAAACCGTGCAAAAAGACCAGCCAGGGATAGCCTGGTTTTCCGGCCTGCAGCACGCCCGAAAGGATCACAGCTGGCTCACCTGCGCCAGCAGGCTTTGCAGGGCCTGCGCACCGTCAGCATCGTTCACCACAAGCTCAATCAGCGTCGCGCCCGGCTGTTTCCATGCGCTGTTTAACGCCGCGTCCAGCTGTTCCCAGCTTTCCGGGCGATGGTATTTCAGGCTAAACATCGCCGCGGCGTGTTCGAACTGCACGTTCTGCGGCATCAGATAGAAACGCTCGCGCTCGCTCTGCGGCGTAGGCAGCAGGGAGAAAATCTGCCCACCGTTGTTGTTGACCACAATCAGCACAAACGGGGCTGACGCCTGACGCAGCAGCGCCAGCGCGTTGAGATCGTAGAGCGCGGAGAGATCGCCCACGATCGCCAGCGTCGATTTCGCGCTGGCGCGCTGCACGCCCGCCGCCGTGGAGATCAGCCCGTCGATGCCGCTGGCGCCACGGTTGCTGTACACCGGGTAGCCCGCGGGCAGCTTCGAAAAAGCGTCAATCAGGCGCACCACCAGGCTGTTGCCGACAAACAGCTGCCCCTGCTCGGGCAGGTACTGGCGAATACGGTGCGCCAGCCCGGCTTCGCTAAACGCTTCACAGTGCGCTTTGGTTAGTTCCCACGCCTGGCGCGAAAGGTCCGGAATGGCCACCGCCCAGGGCTTGCGTTTTTCAGCGGGATGGAGCGCCAGCCAGGCGTCGATAGAGCTGACGAGACGACGACCGCGGTGGTGCGCCGGGTCAAGCCGCCCTTCCAGCGCGTCCACCAGCCAGTACTCGTCCGGTGTGCAGGTCGCCTGCCACTGCAGTAACCGTTTGCCGGTCAAGCTCGATCCAAGCTGGACCACAATCTGCGCCTGCGCCAGTTCGGTGACCGCTTTGGCATTACCCAACCAGAGATCGGTGCACGGCAGCGGCTGACCGGTCTGGGAAAGCACGTCGCCTATCAGCGGCCAGCCCAGGGTTTGCGCCCATTCGGCAACCAGCTTGCCTTCAGAGGCGCTCATGCGCCCGGCGATAACCACGCCGCGCTTCTGCCGCCAGAAGAACCAGTCGCGCTGTTTCGCGCTCTCAAGGTGCGTCTGCTCGCGCAGCCACGGTTTTTCACTCTCCCACCAGTCGCCGAGGGTCTGCTGCCAGTCAAGCCCCGTGTCGTCCAGCTCACCGTACAGCGGCTCGGCAAACGGGCAGTTGATATGCAACGGTCCGCTACGCAACGTCTCCATGGCGTGATCGACGGTGGAGACCAGCCAGCTTGCCGGAATATCCTGGGTGGGACGGGGCAGCGAAATCGTCTGCGAAGGATGCGAAGAAAAGAGTCCCGGCTGGCGAATGGCCTGATTGGCGCCGCAGTCGATAAGCTCAGGAGGACGATCGGCCGTCAGCAGAATCAGTTTTTCACCGGTTAACCCGGCTTCAATCAGCGCCGGATAGAGGTTCGCCACGGCGGTACCGGAAGTGACAATCACCGCCACGGGTTCTTTGCTGACCTTCGCCAGACCCAGCGCAAGATGCCCGAGGCCACGCTCATCAAAGTGGGTGTGGTGAATTAACGCCCGGTTTTCGGCGGCCGCCAGCGTCAGCGGCGTTGAGCGAGAACCCGGTGCAATACACACGTGCCTGACGCCATGGCGCGTCAGGGCTTCAAGGATCACCGCCGCCCAGCGTCGGTTAAAAGAACTTACTGACATGAGATTGTCCGGTATCAAGAATGCGACACAGTATAAATAATAGAAAAAATTGGAATTTTGATATGAATCGGGATTGCGCGAATCTGTATTAATCCCTTAGGAGCAGAGAGCGCAATCCGGCGGCTTTGTTTTCAATCTCCTGCCACTCCTGCTCCGGGTCAGACCCGCTGACGATACCGGCGCCGGCGTAGAGCCGCAGGGAGTCCTCCTGAACGCGCGCGGAGCGCAGCGCCACGCAGAACTCACTCTGCTCGGGGGATAAATACCCGGCCGAACCGGCGTACCACTCGCGGTTAAAGGGTTCAACCTTCTGAATAAACTCGCGCGCAGGCTGTCGGGGTAATCCGGCAACGGCCGCAGTCGGCTGCAACATGAGCAGACACTGCTCGTCATCAGCCTGTTTAAGCTCGGTCCAGATACAGCGGCGCAAATGCTGCACTTTACGCAGGCGTACCACCTGGGGGGGCAGTACCTCGAGCGTCTGCGTAGAGTGCTGAAGACGCTGACAGATATCCTCCACAACCAGCATATTTTCACGCTGGTTTTTATCATCGTTCAGCAGCCACTCGCCGAGACGCTGCGCCTGGCTATCATCGCTATGGCTGGCGACGGTGCCCGCCAGCGCTTCCGTGCGCAGCAGCGTGCCTCGCCGCCGCCAGAGACGCTCGGGCGTAGAGCCGAGAAACGCGTTGCGGGCGTCGAATACCATGCAGAAATGATAGCAATGTAAATTGAGGGCCCGGCTGGCTGCCATCAGCGCGACGGGGTTTACGCGCTGTGTAAAACGAATATCGGTTGCCCGGGCGAGAACCACTTTTTCAAATTCACCGCACGCAATGGTCTCTGTCGCCCTGCGGATAAGCGTCAGCCATTCGGCCTGCTGCGGCAGATGGGTTTCGTGCTCTACCTGAACGGACAGCGGGCGGATAGGCCTTGCAGGACGGAGCTGCTGTAAAAAATCCAGCGCGGCGCGGGCATCTTCCTGAAGAGAATAATTGCTCCACAACTGCAGGCGCAGCGTAGCGTTGCCGGCGGTACGTCGCCAGAGCAGCCGCGGTAAAAAGAGGCTCCCCTGCTCCGGATTAAAAGCGTTCAGGCCGCAGATACGGGTATCTTGTGCCGCATTTTGCTCGCGCAAAAACTGCGTGGCTAACGCCAGAGAGGAAAATTGGGTAACCGCCCCCAGCGCAGCCAGCTCTTCATCGCCGTTACGCTGTTGCCAGTAAAACTGCGGATAGCACTGCTGAGCTCCAAGCCAGGCGAGAGGGTCGAAGGCGTCGTTTAACGGGAAAGAGACGTCGAAATGACGTAAGCCGGGTGTTGCGGGTAACGCTTGCGAAAGCTGGGTACGCAATTGCTCCAGCGCGAGGAAAATCGAATTCACGCGAACCTCTCCCTGTTAAAACCTCGTATTATACGGGGTACTGACGATAAATAGCAGTACCCACGTATAGGGAGTGGTTAAGCGGTTTAGCGACGGGCCAGCAGCAGCCCCAGCACCAGCCCTACGGCAGCCCCCACGCCAATACCCTGCCACGGTTTTTCATGCACGTAATCATCGGCACGATACACTGCTTTTTTGGCCCGGTAGTAGTAGGTATCAGACGCATGGCTGACGCGGTTTTTCACTTCATGCAGCGCCTGCTCGGCGCGGGCTTTTAGCTCAATATATTTCTGATCGGCAGGGTCGCCCGAGGAACGTAACACCTCTTCCAGCGTTTCGCTCAGTAAAGCCAGGTCGTCGTCGATACGGGTATCCCAGGATTGAAATGACATATTTTTCTCCATGTTAGTACACCAGTCCGCTAACTATAGCCAACGACTCGCTATTACGCCTGCTTCGCTTCTCGCGCCATGCCGACGTGGGGAATGCCATCTTCATCGTACACATCGGTGACCGGCACGAAACCAAAGTGGCCGTAGAAGGACTGCAGGTGTGCCTGCGCGCCCAGGTATAACGCCTTGTCAGGCCACTGTTTCCGGCACGCCTCCAGCGTTTTTTCCATCAGCTGATAGCCCAGCTTTTCGCCGCGCGCCTTACCGCTGATGATGACGCGGCCAATGACGACAGGCTCAAAATCGTCTTCGCTTTTCAGAATCCTCGCATACGCCGCCAGCTCGTTATTCCGCCAGCCGAGTATATGGCGGTTCTCGCCAACGAGATCGTCGCCGTCGATGTCCTGATACGGGCAGGTCTGTTCAACCACAAAAACTTCGCAGCGCAGTTTCAGCAGGGCGTAAAGTGAATGAACGGTGAGGTCACTATGGTGTAAATCTTGCCACTGGGTCATGTCAGTCTCCTTCCTGGGGTTCATCACGTTATACTAAACCCCTCCCCGTTCGGCAAAGGGCTGATTGCGTTATGGAACTGATTTTTCTGGGTACGTCCGCTGGCGTGCCAACCCGCTCACGGAACGTGACGGCGATCCTTCTGGATCTTAAACATCCCACCCGCGGCGGGCTGTGGCTATTTGACTGTGGTGAAGGGACGCAGCATCAGCTGTTACACACCGCTTATCACCCCGGCAAGCTGGATAAAATTTTTATCACCCATCTGCATGGTGACCATCTGTTTGGCCTTCCCGGCCTGCTGTGCAGCCGCTCGATGGCCGGTAACGCCAACTCGCTGACGATTTACGGGCCTGCGGGTATTCGTGAATTTGTTGAAACCACGCTGCGCCTTAGCGGGTCATGGACGGATTATCCGCTGGAGGTCGTTGAAATTAGCGAAGGCCTGGTTTTCGATGACGGCGAATATAAGGTGAGCGCTCAGCCGCTCAATCACCCTGTCGAGTGCTATGGATACCGCATTGAAGCGCATGACAAACCCGGCGCGCTGGACGCCGCCGCGCTGATGGCCGATGGCGTCAAACCCGGGCCGCTGTTCCAGCGCCTGAAGCACGGTGAGACCGTCACGCTGGAGGACGGGCGCGTCATCAACGGCCAGGATTATCTCGCCGCACCGCAGCCCGGCAAAAAGCTGGCGATATTTGGCGACACGGCCCCGTGCCCGGCAGCGCTTCAGCTTGCCCAGGGCGTGGATGTGATGGTGCATGAAGCAACGCTTGAAACAGCGATGGAAGAAAAAGCCAACGGCCGGGGCCATAGCTCTACGCGTCAGGCGGCGCAGCTTGCCCGTGATGCGGGCGTCGGGAGGCTCATCATCACCCATGTCAGCTCGCGCTACGACGCGCGAGGGTGTGCAAATCTGCTTGCAGAGTGCCGCGCGCTGTTCCCGGAATGTGAGCTGGCCGAAGATTTCGCTCAGGTCAGCGTTTAGTCCTTCATTTTTCCCTCAGGATGCCGATAACGATTAAAAGGTCAGCATTTCTCTCGAGGGTAGAATGGATAATTTCCAGAAAGATATTGATGACAGGGCGAATCTGACCCTGTCGAACCGTTTTGAACTGTTGCTGTTCCGTCTTGGCACCTCTCTTAACGAAAATAAATCTGAGCTGTTTGGCATTAACGTCTTTAAGCTGCGTGAAATTGTGCCGATGCCGGAGTTCACGAAACCCGCCGGGATGAAATCACCGCTGATGGGAATGGTGAATATTCGCGATCAGGTGATCCCGGTGATCGACCTGGCCGCCGTGGCGGGCTGTAAGCCCACCACCGGGCTGAATATCCTGCTGATCACCGAATACGCGCGCAGCGTGCAGGCGTTTGCCGTGGAGTCGGTTGAGAACATCATGCGTCTGGACTGGAAGCAGGTGCACGCGGCGGAAACCGCCGTCAGCGGTCGCTACATCACCAGCATCGCCTGCCTGGATGAGAAAACGGATACCAACGATCTGGCGATGGTGCTGGACGTTGAGCAGATCCTGTACGACATCACTCCGGCCAATCACGATCTGCACGCCACGAATCTGAAGACCACCAAATTCCATATTAAGCCGGGCGCTGTCGCCATCGTTGCGGAAGATTCCAAGGTGGCGCGCTCGATGCTGGAGAAAGGTCTGCAGGCGATGGAGATCCCCGCGCAGCTGCATATCACCGGCAAAGATGCGTGGGAGAAAATTGGCGTACTGGCCGCTCAGGCGCAGGCTGAAGGAGTTCCCATCACCGACAAGATCGCGCTTGTGCTGACCGATCTTGAAATGCCGGAGATGGACGGCTTTACGCTGACGCGCAAAATCAAAACCGACCCGGTATTAAAGGACATTCCGGTGGTGATCCACTCTTCCCTTTCCGGTAACGCCAACGAAGACCATATTCGTAAGGTGAAAGCGGACGGGTATGTGGCGAAGTTTGAGCTAAACGAGCTGTCGTCGGTGATTGAGGAAGTGCTGGACCGCTCGATGAAGAAGATTGACGGGCCGCTTATAAGCAGGAAGCAGCTGGCTTAAGTCTGGTGCGGGCTGGTGCCCTCACCCCATCCCTCTCCCACAGGGAGAGGGCGAAAACCATAAAAAAACCCGCCGAGGCGGGTTTTTTGTTTTACATCAGCGG
The DNA here is from genome assembly GCF_004006055.1 of Enterobacter sp. N18-03635. NCBI lineage: Bacteria > Pseudomonadati > Pseudomonadota > Gammaproteobacteria > Enterobacterales > Enterobacteriaceae > Enterobacter > Enterobacter sp. N18-03635. The sequence goes on from NZ_CP034769.1 coordinate 3,178,044, forward strand.
CATCGCTCGCTGCACGATATCAATCAGCGGCTGCGGATAGATACCGAAGATCAGCACCAGCAGTGCGGAGATGAGTACCACGATACCACCGGCGCTGTACTGCCAGTTGGTTGGGGCATCACGGTTGAGCTGCTGAGGCGCACTCAGGTACAGGCTTACTGCCACGCGCAGGTAGTAGTAGAGACCAATCGCGGACCCGATCACCACGCCCGCGGTCAGCCACCACAGGTGCGCCTGCACACCGACGGCCAGCACGTAGAATTTACCGATAAAGCCAAGCGTCATCGGGATACCTGCCAGAGAGAGCATCATCACGGTCATCACCGCAGACAGGATCGGACGGTGCCAGAACAGCCCACGGTAGGAGAACAGTGAATCGGCATCCGGACCACGGTACGGGCTGGACATCAGGCTCACCACGCCGAAGGCGCCGAGACTGCTGAACAGGTAACCGGCCAGATACACGCCCACGGTTTCCATCGACATCTCGCCGCTCTGCAGCGCAATCAGCGCCACCATCAGGTAGCCCAGATGAGAAATAGACGAGTAGCCCAGCAGACGCTTGATGTTGGTCTGGCTCAGCGCCATCAGGTTACCGAAGATGATGGAGACGAACGCGATAATGCCCAGCACCACGCGAACCGCTTCGCTGTCACCTACCGGCGCGTACAGGAACAGACGCATGACCACACCGAAGATAGCGATTTTGCTCGCCGTCGCCAGGAAGGTCGACACCGGAGCCGGAGCGCCCTGGTATACGTCTGGCGTCCACAGGTGGAACGGCACCAGAGAGAGTTTGAAGCCAAGGCCAACAATCATCATGCCCAGACCCGCCAGCAGCAGCGGCTCATGCAGCATGCCGTCGCCGAGGCTCTTGCCGAGCGCCATGAAGGAGAGATTACCGGACTGTGCGTACAGCAGCGCAATACCAAACAGCAGGAACGAGGATGCAGCTGCAGACAGAATAGTGTACTTGATGCTTGCTTCCAGGGAGCGCTTCTGACGGAAGGCGTAGCCAATCAGGCCGAACAGCGGCAGAGATATCAGCTCAATGCCGAGGAACAGCGCGGCCAGGTGGTTCGCATTCGCCAGCAGAATGCCGCCCAGCGCGGCAATCAGAACCAGCAGGTAAAACTCTTCTTTATTGTCGTTGTAGCCTTCGAGCCACGGGTACGCAAAGGTACAGGTTGCCAGGCTTGCCAGCAGCACCAGTCCGGTATACAGCATGGCGTAACCGTCAACGCGCATCAGCGGGGTGACGTCCATCGCCCCACCCTGACCAACAAACCAGAGAGAGACTAACGCGGCGTTCAGGCCGATGACCGACAGCGTGGCATTCAGGAAGTGATTGCGTCGCCACGCAATGGAGAGCATCACAACCACCACCGTCAATCCGACGATCAGCAGCGGTAGCAGCGCGATCAGTTGTTGTGGAGTTATTGTCATGGCGAATTACGGCCTTGTAGTAGAAGCAGAATTAACAAACCACTGCTGGATGTTACCCATCGCGCTGTGCGAGGTATCCAGAATTGGCTGCGGGAAGAAGCCCAGCAGCACCAGCAGTACGACCAGCAGCAGGATGATGAACAGCTCACGCAGCGACATCCCCGGCAGTTCTTGTGCAGCAATTTCGCTCTTCGCTTTACCGAAGTAAGCGCGGTGCAGCATCGCCAGCGAGTATACGGAAGCGAACACCAGACCAAACGTGGAGATCACGGTAATCACCGGTACCACTTTGAAGCTGCCGAACAGAATCATAAATTCGCCGACGAAGTTACCGGTACCCGGCATTCCCAGGGTAGCCACCGCGAAGAACATGGACAGCGCTGGCAGCCACTTAATTTTGCTCCACAGACCGCCCATCATACGCATGTCGCGGGTATGCAGACGTTCGTACAGCTGGCCGCACAGGATGAAGAGGCCGGCTGCAGACAGACCGTGCGCAATCATCTGGATCACCGCGCCCTGGTACGCCAGCTGGCTGCCGGTGTAGATAGCAATCAGCACGAAGCCCATGTGGGAAACGGAGGTGTAGGCAATCAGACGCTTGATGTCGTACTGCGTGAAGGCCATCCAGGCACCGTAGAAGATACCGATCACACCAAGCCACATGGCAATCGGTGCGAACTCTGCGGAGGCGTTCGGGAACAGCGGCAGAGCGAAACGCAGCAGGCCGTAGGCCGCCGTTTTCAGCAAGATGCCCGCCAGGTCAACTGAACCCGCCGTTGGCGCCTGAGAGTGCGCGTCTGGCAGCCAGCCGTGCAGCGGAACGACCGGCATTTTCACCGCGAACGCGATGAAGAAGCCCAGCATTAGCAGATATTCCACGCCGTGCGACATCGGGGTCTTCAGCAGGTCTTCGTAGTTGAAGGTCCAGGTGCCGGTCGCGTTGTGGTGAACAAACACCAGCGCCAGAATGGCAATCAACATCACCAGACCACTCGCCTGGGTATAGATGAAGAACTTGGTTGCCGCCGTGATACGCGTTTTACCGTCGGACGCCTTGTGGCCCCACAGCGCGATCAGGAAGTACATCGGCACCAGCATCATCTCCCAGAAGAAGAAGAACAGGAACATGTCGATGGCAAGGAACACGCCGATTACGCCGCCCAGGATCCACATCAGGTTCAGGTGGAAGAAGCCCTGGTATTTTTCGATTTCTCGCCAGGAGCAAAGTACCGCCAGAACGCCGAGCAGACCGGTCAGCACCACCATCAGCAGCGATAGGCCGTCAATCGCCAGGTGGATCGTAATGCCGAAACGTGGGATCCACGGCAGGATGAACTCAGACTGCCACTGCGGAATGCCCGCAGACTGGGTCAGTGAGTAACCGCCCTGCAACCACAGTTGCAGGCCAAGCGCGAGCGTCAATCCCATGGTGATCAGCGCGATCCAGCGCGGCATCTTCACGCCAAAGCGTTCAGTCTGCCAGCACAGGAAGCCGCCGATGAAGGGAATTAATATTAGCCAGGGTAGTAACATGGCGATTTACATTCCTTTTTAAGGCCCCCAGCAGGGGCCTGATTTTCAACGAATTCGAATAAAATTCACTTAACGATCAACGCAACACCATCAGCAGCGCCAGCACGACAACCGCACCGATGCTCATGGACGCCACATACCAGCGCAGGTAACCGTTCTCGCTGTACAGCAGGCCTTTACCTGCAAAGCGGGAAAGGATCGCCGGGATGTTCATCAAGCTGTTCAGCGGGTCGCGCTTCAGCAGCCACGCGATGCCCAGGAACGGCTTAACGAAGATCATGTCGTACAGCCAGTCGAAGCCCCACGCGTTGTACCACCAGGTGCCCAGCAGGCGGCCCGGCGCACTGTTGGCCACGGCAGTGACCAGCGTACGTTTGCCCAGCCACAGCCATGCTGCGATCAGGATGCCCGCGATAGCGACCACACCGGAGGTGATTTCAAGCGTCAGAACGCGACCGTGCTCAAGCTCGGTGGTGTCTGGCAGTACGCCCTGCAGCGGTGGCACAATCATCGCGCCAACGAAGGTGGACAGTACCAGCAGCACAATCAGCGGCAGGTGGTGGGTAATCCCCTTCCCTGCGTGAGCGTGAATTTGTTCTTTACCGTGGAATACGATGAAAATCATACGGAAGGTATACAGGGAGGTCATGAACGCACCGACCAGACCCGCAACCATCAGATTGATATGACCATTCGCCATGGCACCCGCAAGGATTTCGTCCTTACTGAAGAAGCCCGCGGTGATCAGCGGCAGTGCCGCCAGCGCCGCGCCGCCCACCAGGAAGCAGACATAAACCAGCGGAATGGACTTACGCAGTCCGCCCATCTTGAAGATGTTCTGCTCGTGGTGGCAGGCCAGAATCACGGAACCGGATGAGAGGAACAGCAGCGCTTTAAAGAACGCGTGCGTCATCAGGTGGAAAATGGCCGCGTCCCACGCCTGAACGCCCAGCGCCAGGAACATGTAACCAATCTGGCTCATGGTGGAATACGCGAGAACGCGTTTGATGTCGGTCTGCACCAGCGCGGCAAAGCCTGCCAGCACCAGCGTGACCGCACCGACGATACCCACCAGATGCAGAATTTCCGGGGTCATCAGGAACAGGCCATGGGTACGCGCAATCAGGTAAACACCGGCGGTAACCATGGTCGCAGCGTGGATCAGCGCGGAGACAGGGGTTGGACCCGCCATCGCGTCGGCCAGCCACGTCTGCAACGGCAGCTGCGCGGATTTACCCACGGCACCACCCAGCAGCATCAGCGTCGCCCACCACAGCATGTTGTTGCCTGCCGCGAAGTGCGCCGGCGCCAGTTCCACCATTTCGCGGAAGTTCAGCGTGCCCAGTTCGTTGTAAAGAATGAACAGCGCGAACGCGAGGAAGACGTCACCCACGCGGGTCACGACGAATGCTTTCATGGCCGCTGCGCCATTCTTCGGATCGGTATAGTAGAAACCGATCAGCAGGTAAGAACACAGACCTACGCCTTCCCAGCCCAGATACATCAGCAGCAGGTTATCGGCCAGCACTAGAACCACCATGCTGGCGATAAACAGGTTGGTGTAGGCGAAGAAGCGGGAGTACCCCTCTTCACCGCGCATATACCAGGAGGCGAACATGTGGATCAGGAAGCCGACGCCGGTGACCACGGAGAGCATGGTCAGCGAGAGGCCGTCCAGCACCAGGTTGAAGCCGATGTTGAAATCACCGACCGACATCCAGGTCCACAGCGGTACGCTGAAAGGCTGACGCCCGTTGTTAAAGAAGTCGATACCCGCATACGCTGTAACCAGCGCGGCCAGGCCAACAGAGCCCATGCCGACGGTCGCAGACAGATTCTCAGACCAGCGGCCGCGAGAAAACGCCAGCAGCACGAAGCCAATCAGCGGAAAAATAATGGTTAAGGCAAGCATGTTCATCCACGCAACTCACTTACTGAATCGATGTTCAGATTCTGGCGGCGACGATGGAGCTGCAGCAACAGCGCCAGGCCAATACTCGCTTCGGCAGCCGCGAGGCTGATGGCGAGAATGTACATCACCTGACCATCGGTCTGGCCCCAGTAGCTTCCGGCGACCACGAAGGCCAGCGCGGAGGCGTTAATCATGATTTCCAGCCCGATCAGCATAAACAGCAGATTGCGGCGGATAACCAGACCGGTCAGACCCAGAACGAATAAAATCGCAGCGAGGATCAGTCCATGTGTTAAGGGGATCATGCGCGCTCCTCCGTTTTTCTTTTCGAGCGGTCGTCAGTGCGGTTGCTCAGCACCTCGCCAGCACGCTCTTCGCGGCCAACGTGGAAAGCAACAACCAGACCTGCCAGCAGCAGCATTGAGGCCAGTTCAACCGCCAGAACGTATGGGCCAAAGAGCGTGATACCTACCTCTTTCGCGCCAATTGGCGTGCCGTCGATGCCCTGATCGTTAACACCCAGAATGGCGTACACGATCACCACCAGCATGATAGCCGACAAAATTGCCGGGCCGATCCACACCTGCGGTTTTAACCACTGACGTTCCTGCTCAATTTCAGAGCCGCCCAGGTTCAGCATCATCACCACGAACACGAAGAGCACCATGATGGCCCCGGCGTAGACGATGATTTCCAGCGCACCGGCGAAGTGCGCGCCCAGTGCGAAGAACACCCCGGAAATGGCCAGCAGCGAGATGATTAAGTACAGCAGCGCATGCACCGGATTGGTGTGCGTAATCACTCGCAGCGTAGCCAGGATGGCGATAAGGCCACAGATATAAAAAGCGAATTCCATTGCCCTCTCCTTACGGTAACAGGCTCTTGACGTCGATAGGCTTAGCTTCGTTCTCTGCTTCACCCTTATCTTTGCCGTCGATTGCCATACCCGCCATCCGGTAGAAGTTATATTCCGGGTATTTGCCCGGACCGGAAATCAGCAGATCCTCTTTCTCGTACACCAGGTCCTGACGCTTGTACTCACCCAGCTCGAAGTCTGGAGTCAGCTGAATCGCCGTGGTTGGGCACGCTTCTTCACACAGACCGCAGAAAATGCAGCGTGAGAAGTTGATGCGGAAGAACTCAGGGTACCAGCGGCCGTCTACCGTCTCGGCTTTCTGCAGAGAGATACAGCCTACCGGACACGCTACCGCACAAAGGTTACAGGCAACGCAGCGCTCGGAACCGTCCGGGTCGCGCGTCAGCACGATACGGCCACGGTAGCGCGGCGGCAGATATACCGGCTCTTCCGGGTACATCCGGGTTTCGCGTTTGGCAAACGCGTGCAGGCCGATCATCCAGATACTGCGTACCTGGGTACCGAAGCCTACCAGTAATTCTTTTAAGGTCATGGTCTATTGCCCCTTATGGCTGCTGCCAGAGAATGACAGCGGCCGTTACCAACAAGTTGACGAGCGTCAGCGGCAGGCACACTTTCCAGCCGAAGGACATTACCTGGTCATAACGCGGACGCGGTAACGCTGCGCGAATCAAAATGAACATCATCATGAAGAACGCGGTTTTCAGCGCGAACCAGATGAACGGCGGTAAGAACGGGCCATGCCAGCCACCGAAGAACAGCGTTACCATCAACGCCGAAATGGTGACGATACCGATGTACTCGCCCACGAAGAACAGACCGAATTTCATACCGGAATATTCGATGTGGTAACCGTCGGCCAGTTCCTGTTCGGCTTCTGGCTGGTCAAACGGGTGACGGTGACACACTGCCACGCCCGCGATGGCAAAGGTAATAAACCCAAAGAACTGCGGAATAACGTTCCAGATGTCGGCCTGGTTATTGACGATGTCGGTCATGTTGAATGAACCGGCCTGCGCCACCACGCCCATCAGGGAAAGACCCAGGAACACTTCGTAACTCAGGGTCTGCGCGGAAGCACGCATCGCACCCAGCAGCGAGTATTTGTTGTTACTGGACCAGCCTGCGAACAGGACCGCGTAAACCGCGAGGCCTGCCATCATCAGGAAGAACAGAATGCCGATGTTCAGGTCAGCGACCACCCAGGTCGGGCTGACCGGAACGATAGCAAACGCCAGCAGCAGCGAGGTGAAGGCGATCATCGGTGCCAGAGTAAAGATCACGCGATCCGAGAAGCGCGGGATCCAGTCCTCTTTAAAGAACATCTTGATCATATCCGCGACCAGCTGGAGTGAACCACCCCAGCCCACGCGGTTCGGTCCGTAACGGTTCTGGAACAGACCGAGCAGACGACGTTCACCAAAGCTCATGAACGCGCCGCAGGTGACCACCACCAGCAGGATTACAATCGCTTTCAGAATGCTCAGCAGGATGTCGATAAGATCCGGCGTTAACCAACTCATGCTTTTGCCTCCTGCAGATTATCAAGACGCGCACCCGCCAGAACCGGCGCGATGCCTGGCATACCCATCGGCAGCCCCACCTGCCCTGCTGTCAGACTTTCAGAAATAATCAGCGGCAGGCTGATGGTCTGGCCGTCATAGCTAAAGGCGATGTTTGCACCCGCGTTAACGCCAAGCTTCGCGGCGTCAGCCGGGTTAAGCTTGATGTACGGCTGCGGCATACGGGTCTGGAAGACCGGTGAACGCTGGGACAGCTCGTCGCTACCGAACAGGTGGTAGTACGGGGCAATACGCCAGCTACCGTCCTGCGCCTGGAAACTCGCCGGTACGGTGGTGAAGAAGTCCAGACCGGTTTCGGAGGCTTCAATCAGACGCACGCCCGGATCGCCGTGGCGCAGGGAGCCGCCCACTTCAGCCTGGAACTTGTTCCATGCCTGCGGGGAGTTCCAGCCCGGTGCCCATGCGAACGGGATTTGCGAACGCGGCGCAGACGGCTGGTTGTTCCCTTCCATCGAGAAGGCGAACATGGTGTCTTTATCCTGCGGCTGGCGCGGTTCGTGCACGCTGATGTTGGCACGCATCGCAGTACGGCCACTGTAACGGTGCGGTTCACGCGCCAGTTTCTGGCCGCGAATGCGGAAGCTTGCTTCAGGCGCGGCATCTTTAATGCCTGCCAGCTGAGGCAGTTTTTCGACTACCGCGTCGATAACGTGGTCGAGCTGCGTCCAGTCCACTTCACGGCTCTGCACGGTGCTGTGCAGGGAGTGCAGCCAGCGCCAGCTTTCCAGCATCACGGTGTTGCTGTCGTAGTACGCCGGGTCATAAACCTGGAAGAAACGCTGGGCGCGACCTTCGTTGTTGATAACGGTACCGTCGCTTTCTGCGAAGCTTGCCGCAGAGAGCACCAGGTGCGCTTTGTCCATAATCGCGGTGCGCTGATGGTCAATGACCATCACCAGCGGGGCTTTGGAGAGCGCAGCGTCTACGCGAGCGGCAGAAGCATGACGATGCAGGTCGTTTTCCAGCACCACCACGGCGTCAGCGGCACCGGATTCCAGTTCGCTTAACGCTTCTTCCAGCGAGCCGCCGCCAATCATGCCCAGACCAATGCTGTTCACCGCACGGGCAATCATGGTCACACCGACGTCAGCACCGCGGCCTTTCAGAGCTTTGGCCACGTTGGCTGCTGCCTGAATGATCTCTGCGCTACCGGCGTTGGTACCGGAAATAATCAGCGGTTTCTTCGCACCGGCCAGGGCCTGAACAATCACGTCGACCTTGTTTTGCAGGTCGCGATCCAGCTCAACGGCCGGTGAGCTGTTGTCCAGCGCGTGGGCAATCGCAAAGCCGAGGCGCGCCTGATCTTCAACCGGTGCGCAGTAGGTCCACGCCGCGATATCGTCCAGACGGGTGTTGTCGACGTTGGTCACAAACAGAGGATGCTTCGCGCGCTGACCGATGTTCAGGATCGCCGCAATCTGCCAGTCAGCCACTTTTTGCGCCGCTGCCATTTCACGTGCTTTACCCTTCACCGCCTGGCGAACCGCCAGAGCCGCGCGTGCGCCGGTCTGCGTCAGGTCTTCACCCAGCACCAGGACCGCATCATAGGATTCGATTTCGCGCAGCGCCGGGGTATGGATACCGCCTTCACGCAGCACTTTCAGTACCAGCTGCAGACGTTCCTGCTCGCCCTGGGCGATACCGGTATAGAAGTTTTCCGCCCCGACCAGCTCGCGCAGCGCGAAGTTGCTTTCGATGCTGGCACGCGGGGAGCCAATACCAATCACTTTCTTCGACTGGCGCAGAATATCTGCCGCGCCCTGCATCGCCTGTTCAGCGTTTAGGGTAATGAAGTCGTCGCCACGGCGCTGAACCGGCTGACGCGGACGGTCCTTCAGGTTCACATAGCCATAGCCGAAACGACCGCGGTCGCACAGGAAGTAGTGGTTAACGGTACCGTTGTAACGGTTTTCGATACGACGCAGTTCGCCGTAGCGCTCACCCGGGCTGGTGTTACAGCCGAGAGAACACTGCTGGCAGATGCTTGGCGCAAACTGCATGTCCCATTTACGGTTGTAACGCTCGGAGTGGGTTTTATCCGTGAATACGCCGGTCGGGCAGATTTCTACCAGGTTACCGGAGAATTCGCTTTCAAGCGTACCGTCTTCCGGACGACCGAAGTAGACGTTGTCATGCGCGCCATACACGCCCAGATCCTGACCGTCTGCATAGTCTTTGTAGTAACGCACGCAGCGGTAGCAGGCGATGCAGCGGTTCATTTCGTGAGAGATGAACGGCCCCAGATCCTGGTTACGGTGGGTACGCTTGGTAAAGCGATAGCGACGGAAGCTGTGGCCGGTCATCACGGTCATATCCTGAAGGTGGCAGTTACCGCCCTCTTCACAGACCGGACAGTCGTGCGGGTGGTTGGTCATCAACCACTCCACCACGCTCTCGCGGAACTGTTTGGCTTCTTCGTCGTCAATCGAAATAAAAGTGCCTTCGGTGGCTGGCGTCATACAGGACATCACCAGGCGACCACGCGTGTCTTCCGCGTTTTGATATTGCTTCACCGCACACTGGCGGCAAGCACCGACGCTGCCCAGCGCCGGATGCCAGCAAAAGTACGGAATATCGAGGCCAAGAGACAGACAAGCTTCCAGCAGGTTGTCCGCCCCGTTGACTTCGTATTCTTTGCCGTCTACATGAATCGTAGCCATTAGCATGCTTCCAGTTGGCTCGGTCGAAACCGAGCGTTAATCAAAATTCTTGTCGTTACCAGCGCGCTTTAAGCAGGTTCGGCTGAATCCCATTGATGGCATGAGTATTGCTGAACGGCTGCTTGATGCCTGCTTCGAACTCGTCGCGGAAATATTTGATCGCGCTCTGCAGAGGTTCGACGGCACCCGGTGCGTGGGCACAGAAGGTTTTACCCGGGCCCAAGAATCGACACAGTTGCTCAAGCGTTTCGATATCGCCAGGCTGGCCTTCGCCACGTTCGATTGCACGCAGGATCTTCACGCTCCACGGCAGACCATCACGGCACGGTGTACACCAGCCGCAGGACTCACGGGCGAAGAACTCTTCCAGGTTACGCACCAGCGAGACCATGCCGATCTCGTGGTCGACGGCCATCGCCAGCGCCGTACCCAGACGGCTGCCTGCTTTACCAATGCTTTCGAACTCCATCGGCAGGTCAAGGTGGGCTTCGGTCAGGAAGTCTGTCCCTGCCCCACCCGGCTGCCAGGCTTTGAATTTCAGGCCATCACGCATGCCGCCAGCGTAGTCTTCAAGAATTTCACGTGCGGTGGTACCGAACGGCAGCTCCCAGACGCCAGGATTTTTAACGCGACCGGAGAAGCCCATCAGCTTGGTACCGGCATCTTTGCTTGAGGAGATGCCCTGATACCACTCCACGCCGTTGGCGAGGATAGCCGGAACGTTACACAGGGTTTCGACGTTGTTTACGCAGGTCGGTTTACCCCACACGCCGGAGCTTGCCGGGAACGGTGGCTTGGAACGCGGGTTCGCGCGGCGGCCTTCCAGGGAGTTAATCAGCGCAGTTTCTTCACCGCAGATGTAACGCCCGGCGCCGGTGTGCACGAACAGTTCGAAGTCAAACCCGGTGCCCAGGATGTTTTTACCCAACAGGCCCGCTTCGGTGGCTTCGGCAATCGCGCGACGCAGGTTTTCCGCCGCTTCGATGTACTCACCGCGCAGGAAGATATAGCCACGGTACGCTTTCAGCGCGAACGCGGAAATCAGCATGCCTTCCACCAGCAGGTGCGGCAGCTGTTCCATCAGCAGGCGGTCTTTATAGGTGCCCGGCTCCATTTCATCGGCGTTACACAGCAGGTAACGGATGTTCATGGATTCATCTTTTGGCATCAGGCTCCACTTCAGACCGGTGGAGAAGCCCGCGCCGCCGCGGCCTTTCAGGCCAGACTCTTTTACCGCGTTAACGATGTCGTCCGGCGCCATGCCGCCAAGGGCTTTACGCGCACCGGCATAGCCGTTTTTGCTCTGATATTCGTCGAGCCATACCGGCTGTTTGTCATCACGCAGACGCCAGGTCAGCGGATGCGTCTCAGCAGTACGAATTACAGTTTTCATTTGTACTGCTCCAGCAGGTCAGGAATCGCTTCCGGCGTCAGATGGCTGTGAGTGTCCTCATCAATCATCATGGTCGGCCCCTTGTCGCAGTTACCCAGGCAGCAGGTTGGCAGCAGAGTAAAGCGTCCATCGAACGTGGTCTGGCCCGGCTTGATATTGAGCTTCTTCTCAATCGCAGCCTGGATGCCCTGATAACCGGTGATATGGCAGACAACGCTGTCACAGTAGCGGATCACATGGCGGCCAACCGGCTGACGGAAGATCTGGCTGTAGAACGTGGCTACGCCTTCTACGTCGCTTGCCGGAATACCCAGCACTTTCGCGATCTCATAGATCGCCCCATCCGGCACCCAACCACGCTGTTTCTGTACGATTTTCAGCGCTTCAATGGACGCCGCACGCGGGTCTTCGTAGTGGTGCATCTCGTGCTCAATGGCGGCACGTTCTGCTTCACTCAGCTCAAAAGCCTCGGTTTGTGGTTGTTGATTCTCGTGCATAATTAGCGGTCCACATCTGACATAACAAAATCGATACTACCCAGATACACAATCAGGTCAGAGACCAGACTGCCGCGGATGGCGGACGGGATCTGCTGCAGGTGCGCAAAGCTCGGCGTACGCACGCGGGTACGGTAGCTCATGGTGCTGCCGTCACTGGTCAGGTAGTAACTGTTAATACCCTTGGTCGCTTCAATCATCTGGAAGGATTCTTGCGCCGGCATGACCGGACCCCAGGAAACCTGCAGGAAGTGTGTGATCAGGGTTTCGATATGTTGCAGCGTGCGCTCTTTCGGCGGCGGCGTCGTCAGCGGGTGATCCGCCTTGAACGGGCCTTCCGGCATGTTGTTGAGGCACTGCTCAAGGATGCGCAGACTCTGGCGCAGCTCTTCCACTTTCAGCATCACGCGGGTGTAGCAGTCGGAAACACCGCCGCCCACCGGGACTTCAAAGTCGAAGTTCTCGTAGCCAGAGTAAGGACGGGCTTTACGCACGTCGAAATCAATACCGGTCGCACGCAGACCTGCACCTGTTGTCCCCCACTCCAGCGCTTCTTTCGCGCCGTAGGCAGCAACGCCCTGGGAACGGCCTTTCAGGATGGTGTTACGCAGCGCGGCTTTCTCGTAAGACGCCAGACGTTTTGGCATCCAGTCGAGGAATTCACGCAGCAAACGGTCCCAGCCGCGCGGCAGATCGTGTGCCACACCGCCGATACGGAACCAGGCCGGGTGCATACGGAAACCGGTAATCGCTTCCACCAGATCGTAGATTTTCTGACGGTCGGTAAAGGCGAAGAAGACCGGGGTCATCGCGCCGACGTCCTGAATGAACGTGGAGATGTACAGCAGGTGGCTGTTGATACGGAACAGTTCTGACAGCATAACGCGAATCACGTTAACGCGATCCGGCGTAACGATACCCGCCAGTTTCTCAACGGCCAGCACGTATGGCATCTCGTTGACGCAGCCGCCGAGGTACTCGATACGGTCCGTATACGGAATGTAGCTGTGCCAGGACTGACGCTCGCCCATCTTCTCAGCACCACGGTGGTGGTAACCAATGTCAGGCACGCAGTCGACAATCTCTTCGCCATCGAGCTGAAGAATAATACGGAATGCACCGTGCGCAGACGGGTGGTTCGGACCTAGGTTGAGGAACATGAAGTCCTCGTTGTCGGTACCGCGCTTCATGCCCCAGTCTTCCGGTTTGAAGGTCAGCGCTTCCATCTCCAGATCCTGCTTGGCTTTAGTCAGCTCAAACGGATCGAATTCGGTTGCACGTGCCGGGTAGTCTTTACGCAGCGGGTGGCCGGTCCAGGTCTGCGGCATCATGATGCGCGTCAGGTGCGGGTGGCCGTCGAAGGTCATGCCGAACATTTCCCAGGTTTCACGCTCATACCAGTTGGCGTTCGGGAAAAGTTTGGTGATCGTCGGCAAATGCATGTCGTTTTCAGACAATGCCACCTTGAGCATGATATCCGTATTACGGTCTATTGAGATCAGGTGGTAGAAAACGGAAAAATCCGCAGCAGGGAGCCCCTGGCGGTGGGTACGCAGACGTTCATCCATGCCGTGTAAGTCAAACAGCATGACGTACGGTTTTGGCAATTTCTTGAGGAAATCGACAACTTCCAGCAATTGCTCACGCTTCACCCAAACAACGGGTACCCCGGTGCGGGTAGCCTGAACAGTAAAGGCATCCGGCCCAAAACGGTTGCGCAGTTCGCCAATGACTGGGTCATCCAGATGATCCCGGGTCTGCCAGGCGGCTTCTTGCGCGGTTAAGTCGGTCATATTGTTCACCATTGCAAATGGTCCGTGGTGACTGTTGAGCCTGGCTTCGCGCTATTTGAGTAGTGATATGCGAAGGTGTTCTCCAGGCCTACAGGCGCAATTTAAATTTCGTCAGGCGTACGCAGATTGGTGACGGCAATACGTTCACCACGTTTACGCTCGCGCTCAGACTGCATGTTCGCGCGATACACACCCTGATCGCCAACAACCCACGACAGTGGGCGACGTTCTTTACCGATAGACTCCTGCAGCAGCATCAGCGCCTGCATATAGGCTTCCGGACGTGGCGGGCAACCCGGGATGTACACATCCACTGGGATAAATTTATCTACGCCCTGTACGACGGAATAGATGTCGTACATACCGCCAGAGTTAGCACATGCCCCCATGGAGATAACCCATTTAGGCTCCAGCATCTGGTCATAAAGACGCTGAATAACAGGTGCCATTTTGGTAAAGCACGTACCGGCTACCACCATCAGGTCAGCCTGACGCGGGGAAGCACGGAGTACCTCTGCCCCAAAACGCGCAACGTCATGCACCGCAGTGAATGACGTCACCATTTCAACGTAGCAGCAAGAAAGGCCAAAGTTGTAAGGCCAGATGGAGTTCTTACGACCCCAGTTGACCATATCGTGCATGGCATGTTCGAGTTTGCCCATGTACACGCTTTTATTGACTTCTTGCTCCAGGGGGTCGGTTACGATCTCCTGTTTTTGCAGGGGGTAACGGTCATTCTCACCGTTAGGATCTATGCGGGTGAGCGTATAATCCATCTTATTGCCTCGCTGTTACTGCTGACGATTAGAGATACTGTTTTCCGGGTTGATGTGTTCACGACGTGAACGCGCAGGCGTCCAGTCAAGCGCGCCAATACGCACCAGATAAACCAGACCGGCCAGTAGCACTAAAATGAAAATTGCGGCCTCGACAAAGCCCACCCAACCACTTTCGCGGATGGACGTTGACCATGCGAAAAGGTAAAGCGCTTCCACGTCGAAGATGACGAAGAACATGGCTACCAGATAGAACTTGGCAGACAGGCGTAAGCGAGCGGAACCTACTGAATCAATACCTGATTCGAAAGGTGTGTTTTTGTGCCTTGCACGGGCGCGACCGCCCAGGAACCAGCCGCCGACTAACATCAGGCAGCACAGGCCAATGGCTACAATAAGAAAGATTGCGAATGCCCAGTGATGAGCGATGACTTCTGTGGATGTTGACATACTCATTGCTTACTCATCAAAAGTGATACCAACGACACTGCTCTTGCTGGCAGATGGGCATCACATCGATTCATGGGGAGGAACAAATAACCTTACACTAACTGTCAGAAATGAGACGTAGACAGCAAAATGATGGGGTTTTTTACTCCTTTCTATAACCTATTGTCAACTTTAACAAAGGTTTCTTCACATTAAATTACATCGAGCGATTCTCATTAACATTTGGTGCCCTTTAACCCTGGTGGGTGCATGACTTTCCGTCAAATGTATGTTGTTGAATCGTGTCCGTTTCGGAAGTAAAAAAAATAACCCTCCTATTTTGACAGGATTTGCCAACGATTCCTCCCCCCAAATAGGAGTATTTTCTTGATCTGTGACACGCTTTTGTTAATTCAACCAGGAAAACGGCAACATATTTCCTGTTTTTTTAACATGAGAGGGATATGGATGAAGTTAGAACGGAAAACGGACAATATGTAAGCAAAATCATTTAGCTTATTGATAAATAGAGAGTATCCTGAAAATCCATATGCTATAAGCGGATATTATTGCTAAAAAAAAGCCACTGCATGCGAAAATCACACGAGTGGCTTTTTTTTACACTTACATTTTGTTACCAGAATTTTGAGCTGGCGATCACTCAAAATCCCCTTCAACGATCAGGGAATCATCCCCCCCTTCGGAGGTAACGCGCTCGAACTGCCACGGGTTATGGTAGTTTTCCATCGCGTCGAACACCACCTTTGCCAGCTCGTTATGGCTGGACGAATTGTGGCAGAGCAGATATTCCGTATCCGGCAGCGCAGGCAGGCCATCGGACTTCCCCAGAACGCGCAGATCGGGGCTCATCATCTCTACCGGACGCGCCGTTACACCCAGACCGGCCTTCACGGCTGCACGGACCGCTGGTAACGTGGAAGCCACATACGCCAGACGCCACGGAATGTTGGCCTCATTCAGCGCCGTGAGCACCATATCGCGAAACGGGCTCGGGTCATCCAGTAAGACCAGTGGCACCGGTTCCCCTTTTTGCAGCACGTATTCGGCTGCACAATACCAGTGCGTAGGCGATGTACGCAGCGTCAGGCAATCAAACTGCCCGGGACGATGCGTAGTCACCACCAGGTCGACTTTATTCTCATTTAACATCTCAACCATAAAAGCATTACGCTTTACGCTAACGTCCAGTGCAAGCTTCGGATAAACCGAACTGATACGATTGAGGAGAAACGGCAATATTGTATCCGCTGACTCATCAGATGCGCCTAACGTTAGCACCCCTTGTAGGTTGCTAAACATTAATGACATACATGCTTCATCATTAAAGCGAAGAATTTTCCTGGCATAACCCAGAAGCTGAATACCGTGTTCCGTTAAGAGCTTATTACGCCCATGACGCGCAAAAAGCTCTTTACCAACCAGTTGCTCCAGCCGCTGCATTTGCTGGCTGACGGCGGACTGAGTTCGGCAAACGGCGGCAGCAGCTGCTGCAAAAGTGTTGAGATCGGCGACCGCAACAAACGTTCTCAGCAGATCGAGGTCGAGATTCATTATCGGACGATTTGCATTTATCATATCTATTCACTTTCAGGTTGCTCGTGCGGAGCTGCCCGGGTTGAAGCTGTGTGTAACAGTTAAGCAATTCCCTCTGAAGGTTTTCCCTCGCATCCCGGCCCGGCAGACTGCCTGACAGATAGTTATTGTGCTGCTTTATATCAACAGTCAGAAAGCACGTTTCATGACGTTATTTTTATTCTCTTAAACGTTCAGGATATTTAGATGTTCGCAGGTTTATGTAAATTACATTAAAGGTATAACACCTTTTCTGCCATCTTTATCGCAGCGCTGTCAACGTAGCAGGAGATGTTCGACACATTCCAGCCAGAGATAACTCCAACAATAACAATCAATTAATTCGGAAAATCAGTTACAGATATACAAAAACCGTGTATCTGCCCCCTGCTTTCCTGTAAGACATCTTAACCCAAATCCACTTTATTTATAAGTCTTATTGCAATATTGAGGATTAAAGAAGAATGTTAAGCTTCTAAACTAATTTTATTAAAATTAACTAAAGTTGCATTTTATAGGTTAATAATAAATAAATTTTAATTTAGATTAAGACCATTCATTAATGGCACTTAACATTAATTTCACATGAGTAACTTTTAGCCACATTATGCTTTTACAGGAACATTCCTCAAGCATTCAGGATTTACGAAAAGTCACTCAGGGTGATTGCTACCGTCGTCCGGCTCACCACTTATTTTATTCAGCACAATATACAGGATTTTGAAAAATTAATAGCATATTCGACCCATCCTGGTACCGTAAGTGCAACTTTAAGCCAGTATAAAAGCGAATGTGCAGCGAAAAAGATTTATCAATTTTTTGCTGCCGGCACAAAATCTTCTACTGCACACCCTTCAAAACGAAGCGAGGGGGGAGTACATTATTCCGTGCTGACTTCCACGGCAGGGAGCGGCAATAATAGCGAAAAGGTTAAAGGTTCATGTCCCCTATCGAAAAATCCAGCAAGCTAGATAACGTCTGTTATGACATCCGCGGCCCGGTTCTGAAAGAGGCAAAACGCCTTGAAGAGGAAGGCAACAAGGTTCTGAAACTCAACATTGGTAACCCTGCGCCATTTGGTTTTGAAGCGCCGGATGAAATTCTGGTTGATGTGATCCGCAACCTTCCTACTGCACAAGGCTATTGCGATTCAAAAGGACTTTACTCCGCACGTAAAGCCATCATGCAGCACTACCAGGCACGCGGCATGCGTGATGTTACCGTTGAAGATATTTATATTGGCAACGGCGTCTCCGAACTGATCGTGCAGGCGATGCAGGCGCTGCTGAACAGCGGGGACGAAATGCTGGTTCCCGCACCGGACTATCCGCTGTGGACGGCTGCAGTATCCTTGTCCAGCGGTAAGGCCGTGCACTATCTTTGCGACGAGTCCTCCGACTGGTTCCCGGACCTCGATGATATTCGCGCAAAAATCACGCCCCGCACGCGCGGCATCGTGATCATTAACCCGAACAATCCAACGGGTGCGGTATACTCAAAAGAGCTGCTGATGGAGATCGTCGAGCTCGCCCGCCAGCACAACCTGATCATCTTTGCCGACGAAATTTACGACAAGATCCTATACGACGCGGCACAGCACCACTCAATCGCAGCGCTGGCCCCGGATCTGCTGACCGTCACCTTTAACGGCCTGTCTAAAACCTACCGCGTGGCCGGTTTCCGTCAAGGCTGGATGGTATTAAACGGTCCGAAAAAGCACGCCAAAGGCTATATTGAAGGGCTGGAGATGCTGGCCTCCATGCGTTTATGTGCCAACGTTCCGGCGCAGCACGCAATCCAGACGGCGCTGGGTGGTTATCAGAGCATTAGCGAGTTCATCGTGCCCGGTGGACGCCTGTACGAACAGCGTAACCGCGCGTGGGAGCTGATCAACGATATTCCGGGGGTTTCCTGCGTGAAGCCGAATGGGGCGCTCTATATGTTCCCGAAAATTGACGCGAAGCGCTTCAATATTCACGATGATCAGAAAATGGTGCTTGATTTCCTGCTGCAGGAAAAAGTGCTGCTGGTCCAGGGCACGGCGTTTAACTGGCCGTGGCCGGATCATGTGCGCATCGTGACGCTGCCGCGCGAAGATGACCTCGAAATGGCCATCAGCCGCTTTGGTCGCTTCCTCTCTGGATACCATCAGTAATCTTAAAATCAGGCTACTTCGGTAGCCTGATTTGCATCTTCCCTCCCCTCCCCGCACAATGAACGCCTGTCGCAGTGAAGACAAAAGGTATCCTATGAGTCAGAGTCATTTCTTTGCCCACCTCTCCCGCCTGAAACTCATCAACCGCTGGCCGCTGATGCGCAACGTGCGCACAGAGAACGTGTCAGAGCACAGCCTGCAGGTTGCCATGGTCGCTCACGCGCTGGCCGCCATTAAAAACCGCAAATTCAACGGTCAGGTCAATGCAGAGCGCATTGCCCTGCTGGCGATGTACCACGATGCGTCAGAAGTGCTGACCGGCGACCTGCCTACGCCGGTGAAATATTTCAACTCGCAAATTGCGCAGGAATATAAGGCCATCGAGAAGATTGCCCAGCAGAAGCTGATCGACATGGTGCCGGATGAGTTGCGCGACATCTTTGAGCCGCTCATCGATGAGCATCAGTACACGGAAGATGAAAAGTCGCTGGTCAAACAGGCCGACGCGCTCTGCGCCTATCTGAAGTGTCTTGAAGAGTTGTCCGCAGGGAATAACGAATTTTTACTGGCAAAAACGCGCCTGGAAAAAACGCTGGAATCCCGCCGCAGCGAAGAGATGGATTATTTTATGCAGGTGTTTGTACCGAGCTTCCATTTATCGTTGGATGAGATCAGTCAGGATTCGCCATTGTAATTTTTCGCCGGGTGGCGGCTTCGCCTTACCCGGCCTACGTTTCTGCGCTCACGCTTAAAACGGGAACAGGATCGGTATCAATACCACGCACACCACCATCACCAGCACGGTGAACGGCACGCCCAGCTTCACGAAATCGCTGAACTTATAGTTCCCGGGCCCGAGCACCAGCGTGTTCACCGGTGAAGAGACCGGCGTCATAAATGCCGCGGAAGCGGCCATCGCCACCATCATCGCAAACGGGTACGGCGATACGCCCATGGACTTTGCCATCGCCAGCGCGATAGGCGCCATCAGTACCGCCGTCGCGGTGTTGGAGATAAACAGACCGATGGTGGCGCACATGATAAACAGGCAGACCATCATCATGTACGGCCCATACCCGCCGCCGACGTCCATTAAGCCTTTAACGATCAGATCCACGCCACCGGTTTTTTGCAACGCCAGGGCGAAAGGCATCATCCCGACGATGAGAATAATGCTCGGCCAGTGAACGGCTTTATAGGCGCTTTCGGCGTCAATACAGCGGAATTTACCCATCAACAGGCAGGCGATGATTGCCGCGACCGGATTGGGAATTTCATCGGTCAGCATCAGCGCCACCATCAGCACCAGACAAAAAATAGCGTGAGGCGCCTGGCTGTGCGCAGGCGACGCGTCGCTCTCCTCAACAGGCATGTTGAGCACCACAAAATCACGCCCTTTTTGCCCGAGCTGGCTTATCAGCTTCCAGTTACCGACAACCAGGAAGATGTCGCCCAGCAGGATCGGCTCATCGACTACCGCCCCTTCCATCGCCACGCCATCGCGCTTCAGCCCCACGACGTTAAGGCCATAACGGGTACGGAATCCCATTTCCCGCACGGTTTTACCTAACAGTTCCGACTCCGGGATTAGCGACACCTCGGCCATGCCGACATCCAGCGCCTGATCGGAGAAATACTCCCCGCGAAGCACCATAGGTTCCAGCAGCTGTTCGCTGCAAAAATCGCGCAGATCCACGTCCGCGGTGGACATATCAATCAGCAGGACGTCACGCGCGCGGAATTCCGACACCCCGTTGACGTTAACGATCACTCGACGAAAACGTCGCCAGCGCTCTACGCCAATCACATTCGCGCCATAGCGCTCACGCAGTTTCAGATCATCAAGCCGCTGCCCAACCATCGGCGATCCGGGGCGAATAGCCAGACGGCGCGCGCGCCCGGTAAGGCGGTACTCTTTAATCAAATCGCGGAAGGTGCGTCGCTTCCATCCTTCTTTATTTTTGTCCTGTTTTTCACCTTTAAGGGCAAAACGGGTCAGCAGCATGTAGACCACGCCCATTACAAGAATAACCAGCCCAAGCGGGGTGACGCTGAAAAAACTGAAGCCCTCAAATCCTTCCCGGATCAGCTCGCTGTTGACGACCAGGTTCGGCGGCGTTGCCACCAGCGTCATCATTCCGCTGATCAAACCGGCGAAACTCAGGGGCATCATCAGGCGCGACGGCGAGCTCTGCATCCGCATGGAAACGCTCAGCACCACCGGGATAAAGATGGCGACCACGCCCGTGGAGCTCATAAACGCCCCCAGTCCGGCGACGGTCACCATCAGGTAGATCAGCATTTTGGTTTCGCTGCTGCCCGCCACTTTCACTAGCCACGACCCCACAATGGTCGCCACGCCGGTGCGCACCAGCCCATCACCAATAATAAACAGGGCTGCAATCAGGATAACGTTGGGATCGCTAAACCCGGAGAAGGCTTCCGGCAGCGTGAGCGTACCGCTCAGCACAAACGCGACGATGACAAACAAGGCGACGGCGTCCATGCGTACCTTGCCCGTTGCAAAAAGAAGGATGGCGATTAAAAGCAGGCTCAGGACCCAAATCAGTTCACCGTTCACAACATGTCCTTGTCAGTGGGAGATGAGAAATTTTGCCATAAAAAAGCCCCATCAGCGTGGGGCTATATCATGGGTTTACATTTTTAGCGAGACGGTTACAACACCATCAGAGGCTTTCGAAACAGCCAGTGCCGTCAGTGAATCGAGCACCAAATCTGCCTCCTCCAGGCGGGGAGATCCCGCCGGAACGTTAACAGCGATGACGTGGCTCCCTGCGTTCAGCCCGGCCAGTACGCCAGCCGCCGCATCTTCCACCACCACGCACTCTGCCGGGTCGAGGCCCAGCAGTTCAGCGCCCAGTAAAAATGCATCAGGCTCCGGTTTACCCCGCTTCACGCGCTCCGCCGTAATAAACACGTCAGGCGTCGGCAACCCTGCCGCCTTGTGTCGGGCGTGGGCAACCGGTACGGAACCGGAGGTGACGATAGCCCACGGGATCTGCGCCTCGTTCAAATGCTCAAGCAGTTCGCGCGCGCCCGGTAATGCGGTGATACCGTCAGTATCGGTGGCTTCAATATGCTCCAGGTATTTGAACTCCGCCTGAATTTCGTCCTCAGTGCGTCCGGCCAGGAAGTGCCGTAGCGAGGTAATGGCCTGTTTGCCATGGATAAAATTCAGCACGTCCTGATGGTCGATGCCATGTCTGTCAGCCCAATGGCACCATGAACGCTCAACAACCGGCAGCGAGTCCACCAGCGTACCGTCCAGATCAAACAGAAAACCTCTACACTGCACACGCACCTCCGTCAGGCATTAATGATTTGTTGAATTTCGTTGCTGCTTAAATGGTACTGACGCGGACAGGCATGCCACGCGCTCAGCATGCGCTGATACTTATCCCACATCGGGGTCTGCGCGTTGAAGCCGTGGGTGCCCGCGTCAAAGTGGGTATAACGCCCTTCAGTATTCACCATAAAACGAACATAGCTCAGATAACGCGCTTCCGTTGCGGCATCAAAGCCTAAAAAGGTCACGCGGCGCTCGTCAATGGACTGCCGATCTTTGAGATTCGTCCAGGACACGTGCAGAGCGTGATACATCTCCATAATATCGATCACGATGCGGCAGGTTTCTTCTTTCAGCTCGCCAAACTCGCGGTCCAGTTCACGCATTTGCAAACCAAAGCCGCGTTCGACGATGGTTTGCAGGCGGCTGTAGCGCGCAGCGTTATCGGGATCAAGCATAGTCATCATCTTGTACTGGTTAGACAAAATCAGACGTTGAGCATGGGTCATTTCCATCTTTCGACTCCTGTAGCGCATTGCACTTAAAAAAAAGACACGGTAACTGATTGTTACTGTGCCTTCTTTTCGTCGTCGTTTCGATGATCAATCACAAATCATCGAGGAATGTTTTATCCAGTTGCTTAAAAGCACGCTTTAACGTGTCCGCCAGCGCCTGGTAATCCGGCTTGCCTTCAACCGGAGCGAGCGCCTGCCCGGCCTCTTCCAGCTTACCGCGCACTTCATAAAACCAGTGTAAAATAGAAGGTGGAAGTGGGGTGATGGACCGTTTACCTAACCACCACAGGCCCTGCATCGGCAGGCTTAATGCGAAGAGCGCCGTGGCGACGGCAGGTCCAAGCTGCCCACCCAGCGCAATCTGCCAGCACAGCGTAAAGACAGCGACAGGCGGCATAAAACGAATCGCATAGCGCGTGGCGCGGATGGTGCGATTCTCAATAAACATCGGCGCAAGGCGCTTTTCCATTGGCCACGTCTTTGCGTAATGCTGTCCCCGACGAAACAGACTGAAGAAATTTACGGACGGGTTCTCTGGTGTCGACATGGCTGTACCTCAACTTCACATATAAAAATTAAAATTTTCGTGCAAAACCACAACAAGCTATGACAACGTTCAAAATATTTTGTCATCTCTACCCCGTATCGGGTATCCTGTGCCAGCCTGATAGGGCCATAGACGAGAATCATTAGCTCGTCAAATTATTGCATATTATGCCATTGGCTGAAAATTGTGCAAAATGGCATAAAATCATAGTTATTTCTTCCATCATGCCACAATGTTCGTTTGGCATGATGTTAATCATAAATGTCCGAGTCATCATGCGTTACGCTGTTAGACTCACTGACGTTTTTTTAGCCACGTATCAATAATAGGTACTTCCATGTCGAGTAAGTTAGTACTGGTTCTGAACTGCGGTAGCTCCTCACTGAAATTCGCCATCATCGATGCGCTCAACGGTGACGAATACCTCTCTGGTTTGGCCGAATGTTTCCATCTGCCTGAAGCACGTATCAAGTGGAAGATGGACGGCAGCAAACAAGAAGCGGCTTTAGGTGCAGGCGCCGCTCACAGTGAAGCGCTGAACTTTATCGTTAACACTATTCTGGCACAAAAACCAGAACTGTCTGCTCAGCTGACTGCGATTGGTCACCGTATCGTCCACGGCGGCGAAAAATACACCAGCTCCGTCGTCATCGACGAATCTGTGATCCAGGGCATCAAGGACTCTGCGTCCTTCGCACCGCTGCACAACCCGGCTCACCTGATCGGTATCGCTGAAGCACTGAAATCCTTCCCGAATCTGAAAGACAAAAACGTGGCCGTATTCGATACCGCGTTCCATCAGACCATGCCGGAAGAGTCTTACCTCTATGCCCTGCCATACAGCCTGTACAAAGAACATGGCGTACGTCGTTACGGCGCGCACGGCACCAGCCACTTCTATGTGACTCAGGAAGCGGCAAAAGTGCTGAACAAGCCGGTTGAAGAACTGAACATCATCACCTGCCACCTGGGCAACGGTGGTTCTGTTTCGGCTATCCGCAACGGTAAATGTGTTGATACCTCCATGGGTCTGACCCCGCTGGAAGGTCTGGTGATGGGTACCCGTTCCGGTGACATCGACCCGGCAATCATCTTCCACCTGCATGACACCCTGGGCATGAGCGTTGACCAGATCAACAAAATGCTGACCAAAGAGTCTGGCCTGCTGGGTCTGACCGAAGTCACCAGCGACTGCCGTTACGTTGAAGACAACTACGCAGAGAAAGAAGACGCTAAACGTGCAATGGACGTTTACTGCCACCGTCTGGCGAAGTACATCGGCTCTTACACTGCGCTGATGGAAGGCCGTCTGGACGCGGTTATCTTCACCGGTGGTATCGGTGAGAACGCGGCAATGGTTCGTGAACTGTCCCTGGGCAAACTGGGCGTTCTGGGCTTTGAGGTTGATCACGAGCGTAACCTGGCTGCCCGCTTCGGCAAGTCTGGCTTCATCAACAAAGAAGGCACCCGCCCTGCTCTCGTAATCCCAACTAACGAAGAGCTGGTCATCGCGCAAGACGCGCACCGCCTGACTGCCTGATTCCACACCGCCAGCAATGCTGGCGGTGCTGTTTTGTAACCCGCCCAATCGAGGCGGTAACGAAAGAGGATAAACCGTGTCCCGTACTATTATGCTGATCCCTACCGGAACCAGCGTCGGCCTGACCAGCGTCAGCCTTGGCGTTATCCGTGCTATGGAACGCAAAGGCGTTCGTCTGAGCGTCTTTAAGCCAATCGCCCAGCCACGTGCCGGTGGCGATGCGCCAGACCAGACCACCACCATCGTGCGCAAAAACTCCAATCTGCCAGCGGCCGAACCGCTGAAGATGAGCCACGTTGAATCTCTCCTCTCCAGCAACCAGAAAGATGTGCTGATGGAAGAGATCATCGCCAACTACCATGCTAACGCGCAAGACGCGGAAGTGGTGCTGGTAGAAGGTCTGGTTCCAACCCGCAAACATCAGTTTGCTCAGTCTCTGAACTTTGAAATTGCGAAAACCCTGAACGCAGAGATCGTTTTCGTGATGTCTCAGGGCACCGACACCCCAGAGCAGCTGAACGAGCGTATCGAGCTGACGCGCAGCAGCTTCGGCGGCGCGAAAAACACCAACATCACCGGCGTGATCGTCAACAAGCTGAACGCGCCAGTGGATGAGCAGGGCCGTACTCGCCCTGACCTGTCCGAGATCTTCGACGACTCTTCCAAAGCGAAAGTCATCAAAGTTGACCCGGCTAAGCTGCAGGAATCCAGCCCGCTTCCAGTTCTGGGCGCGGTGCCATGGAGCTTCGATCTGATTGCCACCCGTGCAATCGACATGGCGCGTCACCTGAACGCCACCATCGTTAACGAAGGCGACATCAACACCCGCCGCGTGAAGTCCGTGACCTTCTGTGCGCGTAGCATTCCGCACATGCTGGAACACTTCCGCGCAGGTTCCCTGCTGGTGACCTCCGCAGACCGTCCAGACGTGCTGGTTGCAGCCTGCCTGGCCGCGATGAACGGTGTGGAAATCGGTGCGATCCTGCTGACCGGTGCCTACGAGATGGACCCACGCGTCAGCAAGCTGTGCGAACGCGCGTTCGCCACCGGCCTGCCGGTCTTCATGGTGAATACCAACACCTGGCAGACCTCCCTGAGCCTGCAGAGCTTCAACCTGGAAGTGCCGGTTGATGACCACGAGCGTATCGAGAAAGTTCAGGAATACGTTGCGGGCTACATCAACGCAGACTGGATCGAATCCCTGACTGCGACCTCCGAGCGCAGCCGTCGTCTGTCTCCTCCAGCATTCCGTTACCAGCTGACCGAGCTGGCGCGCAAAGCGGGCAAACGCGTTGTTCTGCCAGAAGGCGATGAACCACGTACCGTTAAAGCAGCGGCTATCTGTGCAGAGCGCGGCATCGCGACCTGTGTGCTGCTGGGTAACCCGGATGAGATCAACCGCGTAGCGGCATCTCAGGGCGTTGAGCTGGGCGCTGGCATCGAAATCGTTGACCCAGAAGTGGTTCGCGAAAGCTACGTTGCCCGTCTGGTTGAGCTGCGTAAGAGCAAGGGCATGACCGAAGCCGTTGCGCGCGAGCAGCTGGAAGACAACGTAGTGCTGGGCACGCTGATGCTGGAGCAGGACGAAGTTGACGGTCTGGTTTCCGGTGCGGTTCACACCACGGCGAACACCATCCGTCCACCGCTGCAGCTGATCAAAACCGCGCCAGGCAGCTCTCTGGTTTCTTCCGTGTTCTTCATGCTGCTGCCTGAACAGGTTTACGTTTACGGCGACTGCGCGATCAACCCGGATCCAACTGCAGAACAGCTGGCCGAGATCGCTATCCAGTCCGCAGACTCCGCGACCGCTTTCGGTATCGAGCCGCGCGTGGCTATGCTCTCCTACTCCACCGGCACCTCAGGTGCAGGTAGCGATGTAGAGAAAGTGCGTGAAGCGACCCGTATTGCGCAGGAAAAACGTCCTGATCTGATGATCGACGGCCCGCTGCAGTACGACGCCGCGGTTATGGCTGACGTTGCAAAATCTAAAGCGCCGAACTCGCCGGTTGCAGGCCGCGCTACCGTGTTCATCTTCCCGGATCTGAACACCGGTAACACCACTTACAAAGCGGTACAGCGTTCTGCCGACCTGATCTCCATCGGGCCAATGCTGCAGGGCATGCGTAAACCTGTGAACGACCTGTCTCGTGGCGCACTGGTAGACGATATCGTTTACACCATCGCGCTGACGGCGATCCAGTCTTCGCAGCAGCAGTAATGTTAAAAAGCCCGGTGGCGCTAGCGCTTACCGGGCAAGAAAGGCGACCACTTAACCGGTCGCCTTTTTTATTTACAGCAGCTCGCGCGCCGCCGATACAATGTCATGTGCCGTCAGGCCATACTCTTTCTGCAGAAAATCCTGCGTCCCCACCTGGCCGTAACGCTCCTTAACGCCCACCCGCCGCATCGGCACCGGGCAGGTTTCCACCAGCACTTCCGCCACCGCCGACCCGAGGCCGTTGTGAATGCTGTGGTTTTCACAGGTGACGATGCGCCCGGTCTTCTCGGCGTAGTTTTTCACCAGCATCCGGTCGATAGGCTTCAGGGTAAACATGTCGATGACCGCCGCGCTGACGCCCTCCTGCTCAAGCTGGCGCGCAGCTTCCAGCGCTTCCGACACCATGATGCCGTTGGCAATCAGGGTAATATCGGTTCCTTCGCGCAGCACGTTGCCTTTGCCGATTGTGAAGGTTGAGCCAGGCGCATACACGCTCGGAGCCTGCTTACGGATGGTCCGTACCCAGTAGAAGCCGTCGAGATCGATAAGCTGGCGCAGCACGTCCTCGAACATCACCGCGTCGGTCACCTCCAGCACCACCGAGTGCGCCAGACCGCGCACGATGCCCATATCCTCAAACGACATATGCGTTCCGCCGTTGTGGCAGGCCGTCACGCCCGCGTCTGAAGCAATCACCTTCACGTTGTTGCGCTGATAGTCCAGGGACATAAACAGCTGGTCAAAACAGCGGCGGCTGGCAAAGGCGGTGAAGGTGTGAACGAAAGGCTTGCGTCCGGTAAGCGACAGCCCCGCCGCCGTGCCGATGACGTTGGCCTCCATAATGCCGCAGTTAATCACGTGCTGCGGATAATCTCGCGCTACGCCGTCCATCGCCATCGAGCTCATCAGGTCTGCTTCGAGCGCAATGATGTCACTTCCGGACTCAATCTGTTTTGCCACGAAGCCAGCGTAGACCTTACGCATCTCAACGGCGTCTTTCTGTCCTGCCGGTGCAACCTTAATCATGTGAAGCCTCCAGTTGGCGAATCGTCTCGTTGAGGGCCGCTTTGCTCTCCGCGGTCAATCGCAGGTGGTGCGAGTTGCTGAGCTGCTCCAGATACGGCACCCCCTGGCCTTTGATGCTGTCGAGGATGACGACTAACGGACGCGCATCGGCTGCCCGGATCCGCGACGTCACTGCCAGCAGACCCGGAATGTCGTCCCCCTTCACCGTCGCCACGTCAAAGCCAAAGGCGCGGAATTTCCCCTCCAGGTCGAACGCGCTGATGATCTCGTCCAGCTCGCCGTCGAGCTGCTGTTTGTTCCAGTCGACAAATACCGTCAGGTTGTTCAGGCGATGGTGAGCAATAAACTGGAATGCTTCCCAGCACTGCCCCTCGTTCAGCTCGCCGTCGCCGACGATGCAGAAGACCCGATTCGGTCGCCCGGCCAGCCTGTGCGACAGCGCCATACCGCCGGCGATGGAAATCCCCTGTCCCAGCGAACCGGTGGTAGCATCTACGCCGCGCGTTTTCAGGCGGTCCGGATGGCTCGGCAGGCGCGTGCCGTTCTGGTTTAGCGTGCTTAGCTCTTCCACCGGGAAGTAGCCCTTGATTGCCAGCGTGCTGTAGAGCGCCGGGCCCGCATGGCCTTTCGACAGGACAAAATAGTCTCGCTCCGGCCAGTCCGGATCCGCCGGGTCGATTTTCATCACCGCGCCGTAGAGTACGGCCAGCGTTTCAACCACCGACATGCTGCCGCCGTAGTGGCCAAAGCCCAGCTGCGTCAGCGACTTCAGCGTCTCAAGGCGGATCTGACGCGCGAGTTCGGTTATCTCATTCTCATTCATGATTTGGCTCCGGTGTTTTCCTGCGCGTTACCGCCTGCAGGTTTGTTTTTCGCGAAGATGTTGTACGCCACCAGCAGCGCAAACAGCGCCACGACCAGCCCGGTGATGGCCAGCGGCGACAGGAAGCGCGCCAGGTTGCCGAGCACAATCCCGACCGCGCCGAAGTCGGCGTCCGAGAAGGTGGTGTTGGCAAAACCAATGGCGCCCAGTACCGGCAGCAACAGGACCGGCAGGAAGGTAATCAGCAGGCCGTTGGCAAACGCACCGATCATCGCCCCGCGACGTCCACCAGTGGCGTTACCGAACACGCCCGCCGTTGCGCCGGTGAAGAAGTGCGGCACGACGCCCGGGAGGATCAGCACCCAGCTAAACTGACCGCAGATGAACAACCCCACAATCCCGCCGAGGAAGCTGAACAGGAAGCCAATCAGCACCGCGTTTGGCGCATAGGGGTACACCACCGGGCAGTCCAGCGCAGGACGCGCGTTCGGCACCAGTTTCTCCGAGAAGCCGGTAAAGGCCGGGACGATTTCTGCCAGAATCAGGCGTACGCCCTGCAGGATGATGAACACGCCCGCCGCAAAGGTGATCGCCATGATGATGGCATAGACGAGGTAGTTCTGGCCGGCGCTGAAGGTAGCCTCGACGTACTCGCGCCCGGCGCTCACCGCCATGATCAGGTAGATAATCATCATGGTCAGGGAAATGGAGATCGAGCTGTCGCGCAGGAAGCTCAGATTCTTCGGCAGGTTCATCTCTTCGGTTGAGCGGGAGCCTTTGCCGACCTTGCTGCCAATCCAGCCCGACAGCACGTAGCCCAGCGTGCCAAAGTGGCCGAAGGCAATCTCATCGTTGCCGGTAATGCGCTTCATGTAGCGCTGCGCAATCGCCGGGAAGAAAGCCATGATCAGGCCGAGGATCAGCGAGCCGGTAAAGACCAGACCCACGCCCTCAAAGCCTGCTACCGTCAGGATCACGCCAATCATGCACGCCATGTAAAACGTGTGGTGCCCGGTCAGGAAGATGTACTTCAGGCGAGTAAAGCGCGCGACGATAATATTCGCCACCATGCCGAAGGCCATAATCAGCGCGGTCGCTGCACCGTATTTTTCCAACGCAATGGACACAATGGCTTCATTGTTTGGAATAATGCCCTGAATCGTAAAGGCGTGTTCGAACATACCGCCTAACGGATTTAATGACCCGACCAGCACCGTGGCGCCGCCGCCCAGCACAATAAAGCCCAGAATAGTTTTAATGGTTCCTTTCACCACGTCCGAAAACGCTTTTTTCTGCGCAACCAGACCAATAAGCGCAATTAAACCGACCAGCACCGAAGGGACTTTTAAAATATCAACAACGAAATTCAGCGTTTCAAGGATAAACATATCCACCTCGCCTTATCAGGGTTATTGTCTTTCGAACCAGGCGCGCAGCTGCGCTTCAAGTTCATTGATGTCGATGATGTTGTTGATCACCACCAGCTGGCTTTCCGGCACGCTGGCGCTGGCCGCAATGTCTTTTGCCATCACGAACAGATCGGCCGCGCCCGGCGTGGCCGAGGAGAGATCGGAATGTTCAACCTCAGCCTCAATCTCCAGCTTTTTGAGCACCTTTTTTATATTCATTTCGACCATAAAACTGCTGCCCAGGCCAGAACCGCAAATAGCCATGATTTTCATTGTTGTCCCCTTATTTTGAGTAGAGTACGCCCCATCACGCTGACGCGTAATGTTGTGAAAAACCGGATTAAAGAATTAAATCAGAAGCGGTTAATAATTGTTTTAATTTCCTCCCGCGTATTCGCCTGATGCAGTTTCTCCATATCCTCGTCGCTGGAAAATAACTCTGCCAGCGACGAGATCATCTCGATATGGCTATTTTTGTCGGGTGCCGCGAGCATAATAATGACGTCGACAGGGTCAAACTCACCGGCACCAAACGAGACGCCCTGTTTTAGTTTTAATAACGACAACCCCAGTCCTTTGGCGCCTTCCTCCGGCCGCGCATGCGGCATCGCCAGCCCTGGTGCCAGCACATAATAAGGTCCTAACGTGTGGTGCTGCTGAATGATGGCCGTGACGTATTCAGGCTCAATCACCTGCAAATCCAGCAGCGGCTTCGCGCACAGCTCCAGCGCCTGCGGCCAGTTTTCCACGCTATCCTGCAGCGTGATGGTTGTATCATATATCCATTTTTTGAGCACTTTTTACTCCCGCTACACGCTAAAGATGAGCAAACTTTATTCAACACATCGCTGGATGACTGCGATCGGGATCACAAAGATAGCGCTACCAATCGTTAACATGCAGAAATGTGATAGCGCTATCAAATTACATTCACGGCGCTAAATCACAGCAAAAAAAGGGATTTAAGGCGTATACTGCCTGTCACGTGAAGCGAAGGAAATGAAGAACGCGTCTTGTCAGCAGGAAGGTGTATGTCTCTAACCCGAAAACGGCGCAGTACTGGTAAAGTGACACTCGCCGATGTCGCACAGCTTGCCGGTGTGGGCACGATGACCGTGTCCCGTGCACTCCGCACGCCCGAACAGGTTTCCGATAAACTACGAGAAAAAATTGAAGCTGCCGTGCAGGAGCTGGGTTATATGCCTAATCTTGCCGCCAGCGCGCTTGCCTCGGCGTCGTCGTGGACAATAGCCATGGTGGTGCCCAACCTCTCCGAAGCCGGCTGCTCGGAGATGTTCGCCGGGCTACAGCAGGTGCTGCAGCCTGCCGGGTATCAGATCATGCTGGCAGAATCCCAGCATCGCCTGGAGCAGGAGGAGAAACTGCTGGAGACGCTGCTGGCGTCGAACATTGCCGCCGCTATCCTGCTCAGCGTTGAACATACCGATACCGTTCGCCACTGGCTGAAAAACGCCTCCATTCCGGTGATGGAGATGGGTGCCATGCGCGCCGACCCGATTGATATGAATATCGGGATTGATAACGTAGCGGCCATGTATGAGCTCACGGAAATGGTGATTAAGCGCGGCTACCAAAATATTGGCCTCCTGTGCGCCAACCAGGAGCAGTGGATTTTCCAGCAGCATCTGCAGGGCTGGTACAAGGCCATGCTTCGCCACCATATGTCGCCGAACCGGGTCATTAACGCGGCGATGCCGCCGAGCTTCTCGACCGGCGCGGCGCAGCTGCCTGAATTCCTGCTGGCGTGGCCGGAGCTGGATGCGTTGGTGTGCGTCTCTGACGAGCTGGCCTGCGGCGCGCTATACGAGTGCCAGCGCAGGCGAATCAAAGTGCCGGACGATCTGGCAGTGGTAGGGTTTGGCGATAGCGACGTGAGCCGCGTCTGTCAGCCGCCGCTGACGACGATGGCGGTGCCGCATCGTAAGATTGGAGTTGAAGCCGGGAAAGCACTACTGGAGCGACTGAATGGCGGCGACTGGCGCGATCAAAAGCCCATCGCGTCCAGTCTGTGTCTGAGAGAGAGTTGCTGAAGCTTACTCAGCCTCTTCCTCTTTCTCTGATTTGGTCGATTCGTTTTTGGCGTTGCGGGTCATCCACAGCGCCAGCGCTTTTAATGAATCCGGCGTAAACTCGTCGCAACGCGCGGTAATTTCTTCCGGCGTCATCCAGCAGACTTCACTCACCTCTTCTTCCTGCAGGGCAAACGGGCCGTGAGAAACGCAGCTAAACAGCCCGCCCCAGACGCGACAGTTTTCGTCTTCGAAATAGAACTGACCGTGCTCGGCAAACGGCACACCGGCGATACCTAGCTCTTCTTCTGCTTCTCGACGCGCGGAATCCAGCAGCACTTCATCTGCCTGGACAACACCGCCTGCGGTGGCATCCAGCATACCCGGGAGAAAATCTTTGGTGTTCGTGCGGCGCTGGACCAGAATTTTGCCCATACCGTCATGCACAACGATGTACGTTGCGCGGTGACGCAGACGCTCCGCACGCATTTGTTCGCGGCTGGCCTGCGCGATCACTTCATTCTCTTCGCTGACAATGTCAACCCACTCTGTACTTGCCAAATGACTCTGCTCCACCATCGGGAAACCTTCTCTTCTAAGCGCTCTTTCGGCGCGTTTGCAGTTGAGGTGTAACTTACGGATTAATCGCTACCTGCGCAATAACTTGCTGATCATTAAGTGCGATAACGCTCAGGGTATTTCCTTCCAGCATGCCGTAGCTCGCAGGATATCCGCCTTTTGGGATGCTGACCGAGCCCGGATTAAAGTGATAAATCTCACCGCGTTTTTCCGCAACCGGAATATGAGTATGACCGTAAACCAGGACATCGCCAGCCGCGAGCGCCGGGAGATTATCTGGGCTAAAAAGATGCCCGTGCGTCAGGAACAGGCGGCTTTGTTCCAGCAGCACCTGCTGCCACGGCGCGGTAAGGGGAAAATGCAGCAGCATCTGGTCCACTTCGCTGTCGCAGTTGCCGCGAACGGCGATGATGCGCGAGGCGTACGGGTTGAGCTTTTCCGCGACCTGCGCAGGATCATAGCCTTCCGGCAGCGCGTTGCGCGGGCCGTGATTCAGCACGTCGCCCAAAATAATCAGCCACTGCGCACCGCTTTGTGCAAACAGGGAAAGGACACGCTCGGTTGCGGGCAACGATCCATGGATATCCGACGCAAACATCAGTTTCATCAGTCACTCCTCGGTAAAACAGACTGCCCCATCATACCTTAAGCGTCTGGGCTTATCAGCCCGCGCGCTTAGCCGAGAGTGCCACATAGCGCTGCACGGAGGCACGCTGCCACTGAAACGCAGCATAATCCACCAGCAGCTGCGGCACCTCATCACCGTTGAGGATCAGGCGGTTTAGCATCAACGCCAGATCGGCGTCGGCAATGCACCACTCGCCAAAAAGATTCGGGTTGCCATGGGCAAGCAGCGAGGTGGCGGTTTCAATCAGTTTCTTCGCGCTTTCTACACCTTCTGCGCTCAGCGCCGGCTTTTTCACCCCGGCAAACACAACGTCCGTCGAGCGTTCGACGCGAATCGGCACCAGATCGCTACGCAGCCACGCCTGGATCTGCCGCGCCCGCGCGCGCTTTTGCAGATCGTGAGGATAGATACGTTCCCACTCCGGGGGGGCGAACCGATCTTCCAGATACTCATCGATCGCCGACGATTCGCTCAGGGCAAAACCGTCAATCTCCAGCACCGGCACGCGTCGGGTCAGGTCGTAACCCTGCCACTGTGGCTTGAGATGTTCACCGCCGTCGAGATCAACGGTCTTCAGCGTAAAGGTGAGTCCTTTTTCGGCCAGCGCAACGTATACGCTCATAACATAGGGAGAAAAGAAATTCGCATCGGACCACAACGTGATTACGGGCTGGTTCATAACATCCTCATAGGCTGATCGGTTTTTACTCAACATATAATCTCTTTGCGTCGCTGTCACTTGATGAAAACTCACGATTTACAACAAACACCTATACTCATTTGTCATGGCACCACTATTCGCATGGACAGGAGTTGAGAATGATCGACCTTTATTACGCCCCTACCCCAAACGGCCATAAGATCACCCTCTTTCTTGAAGAAGCCGAGCTGGATTACAGGATCATTCGCGTGGATATCAGCAAAGGCGAACAGTTCAGCCCTCTCTTTCTGGCTATTTCGCCGAATAATAAAATCCCAGCCATTATTGATAACCAGCCGGCGGACGGGGGCAGACCATTGAGCCTGTTTGAATCCGGTGAAATTTTGCTCTATCTGGCGGAGAAAACCGGCAAGCTGCTGAGCGGCGAACTGCGCGAGCGTCACCATACCCTGCAATGGCTTTTCTGGCAGGCAAGCGGGCTGGGCCCCATGCTGGGACAAAATCATCATTTTACCGCTTACGCCCCGCAGCCTATTCCTTACGCGATAGAACGCTATCAGGTTGAGACTCAACGGCTCTATGACGTTCTGAACCGTCGGCTGAAGAAAACGCCGTGGCTCGGGGGCGATCATTACAGTATTGCCGATATCGCCTGCTGGCCGTGGGTGAATACGCATGAAAAACATCGCATTGACCTGGCCGCTTACCCGGCGGTGAACAACTGGTTTGAGCGCATCCGGACCCGCCCGGCGACCGAGCGGGCGATGCAAAAAATCCAGCAAATTTAACCCGGTATGAGGCTGGGTGCCTGTGAAGCTCTCATGTATTATGGGCAGGAAATACTGACACGGAGAAGACCTGCAATGTCACAGCCAGACGCTATTATTCGCATAAAAAATTTACGCCTGCGTACCTTCATCGGCATCAAAGAGGAAGAGATCGCCAACCGTCAGGATATTGTCATTAACGTGGTAATTCACTACCCCGCAGACAAAGCGCGGGCCAGCGAAGACATCAACGACGCGCTGAACTACCGCACAATCACCAAGAACATCATTCAGTACGTTGAGAATAACCGCTTCTCTCTGCTGGAAAAATTAACTCAGGATGTGCTCGATATCGCACGCGAACATCACTGGGTCACTTATGCTGAAGTTGAGATCGATAAACTTCACGCCCTGCGCTATGCCGACTCCGTCTCCATGACGTTAACCTGGCGGCGCCAGGCGTAAACCTGGAGGTTGTATGAAGATTTTGCTGACCGGCGGTACAGGCCTGATTGGTCGTCACCTCATTGCGCGTCTGCAGGCCTTGCATCACGACATTACCGTGGTCACGCGCAGCCCGGAGAAAGCGCGCCAGGTGCTGGGGGCAGGCGTTGATATCTGGAAAAATCTGGCCGAGCAGCAAAATCTGGACGGCTTCGACGCCGTCATTAACCTCGCGGGTGAACCCATCGCCGATAAGCGCTGGACGGAAGAGCAAAAACAGCTGTTGTGCAGCAGCCGGTGGAACATCACCGAAAAGCTGGTCGAGCTGATCCGCAATAGCCACACGCCGCCTTCGGTGCTGATTTCGGGTTCCGCAGTGGGCTACTACGGCGATCTTGGCGAGGTGGTTGTAACCGAGGAAGAGCCGCCCCATAACGAGTTTACCCATAAGCTCTGCGCCCAGTGGGAGCGTATCGCCTGCGCGGCGCAGAGCGAGCGGACCCGCGTCTGCCTGCTGCGGACCGGTGTCGTTCTCGCGCCGAAAGGCGGCATTCTGGCTAAGATGCTTCCCCCTTTCCGGCTCGGACTCGGTGGCCCCATCGGTAATGGTCGTCAGTACCTGGCCTGGATCCATATCGACGATATGGTCAACGGGATTCTCTGGCTGCTGGATAACGATCTGCGCGGGCCGTTCAATATGGTTGCGCCGTATCCGGTGCGTAATGAACAGTTTGCCCACGCGCTGGGGCATGCCCTGCACCGTCCGGCAATTTTGCGCGTGCCTGCGACGGTTATTCGCCTGATGATGGGTGAAGCGTCTGTTCTGGTATTAGGCGGGCAGCGGGCACTGCCCAAACGGCTGGAAGCGGCCGGCTTTGCGTTCCGCTGGTATGAATTAGAAGAGGCGCTGGGGGATGTGGTGCGGTGAATATGGTACAGTGACAGGCCGTGTTCCGAAGATATGGCGTAACAATGGCAACCATCACCACACCCCGGCTTTACCTCACCCCTTTCGAACCCACTGACTGGGCCTTCTTCCGCTCGCTACGAGAAGATCGCAGTATCATGCGCTACATGGCCGCCATCGCGCCGGAAAAAGAGACCCGACGCGTGTTTGCCGCGCGACTCGCTGCTGCTCATGTGTTTGTCATTCGCTCCCGGAATGATGATACGCCGCTGGGCGATATCGGCCTGCAAATCAGCGCAGAGAATCGTGATGAGGCGGATATCGGCTATACGGTTGTGCCTGCCGCGCAGGGCAAAGGTATCGCCAGCGAAGCGCTGCGCGCGGTGTGTGATTATGCGTTCAACCAGACCGGCGTGAAAGCGATTAACGCGTATGTCCTGGCGGACAACGGCGGGTCGGTGCGGGTGCTGGAGAAAGCCGGGTTTGTGCGTATGCAGGTGCTGGAAAAGGCGTATGAGATTGACGGCGTGCACTATGACGACTGGGTGTACAGGTTGGAGTGCGGTGCGGCCTGATGCCCTCAACTCGCCCCTCTCCCATAGGGAGAGGGGAAAGACAAAATCTACTTCAACGACCCCTTCAGGAACTGTTGCAAACGCGGGCTTTGCGGGTTCGCCAGCACTTCGTCCGGGTGCCCCTGCTCTTCAATTTTCCCCTGATGCAGGAAGATAACGTGGTTCGAGACGTTACGGGCGAAGCCCATCTCGTGCGTCACCACCACCATCGTTTT
Organism: Enterobacter sp. N18-03635; assembly: GCF_004006055.1. Lineage (NCBI taxonomy): Bacteria > Pseudomonadati > Pseudomonadota > Gammaproteobacteria > Enterobacterales > Enterobacteriaceae > Enterobacter > Enterobacter sp. N18-03635. The sequence goes on from NZ_CP034769.1 coordinate 3,214,885, forward strand.
GCCCTCTTCGGCCAGCTTCTGCATGATGCGCAGCACTTCGCCAACGAGTTCAGGGTCCAGCGCGGAAGTCGGTTCGTCGAACAGCAGCACCTCGGGCTCCATAGCCAGCGCGCGGGCGATAGAGACACGCTGCTGCTGACCACCGGAGAGATGCACCGGGTATTTCATCTGCTGGCGCTCGTCGATACCCACTTTCGCCAGGTATTTCACCGCGCGCTCGCGAGCTTCATGCTTGCTCAGGCCCAGCACCTGAACCGGCGCTTCCATCACGTTCTCCAGCACCGTCATGTGGCTCCAGAGGTTGAAGTGCTGGAACACCATCGTCAGGCGGGTACGCAGCAGGCGCAGCTGATTTTTATCCGCAACCTTCAGCTGGCCGTCTTTATCACGGACCAGGTTAATATTCTGCCCGCTCACCACAATCGAGCCTTCGCTCGGTTTTTCGAGGAAGTTAATGCAGCGCAGGAAGGTACTTTTCCCCGAGCCGGATGAGCCGATGATACTGATTACGTCGCCAGCATTTGCCTGCAGCGACACCCCTTTCAGCACTTCATGTTCGCCGTAGCGTTTGTGCAAATCAATAACGTTTAATTTGTTCTCAGCCATCATCTTTCTCAGTGCGTCGAAGAAGGTTTTATATGCTGCAACCAGCGTTTTTCAGCCTTACGGAACAGGCTAATCAGAACATAAGAGATAATTAAATAGAGCACCGCCGCAATGCCAAACGCGGTAAACGGCTGATAGGTCGCGGAGTTAATATCGCGCGCGATTTTGAGCAGATCCGGCACCGTCGCGGTAAAAGCGAGCGCGGTGGAGTGCAGCATCAAAATCACTTCATTACTGTACGCCGGTAACGCAATACGCAGGGCCGACGGCAGAATGATGCAGCGGTAGAGTTTCACCGACGAGAAGCCGTAGGCCCGCGCAGCTTCTATCTCACCGTATGGAACCGAACGAATCGCCCCCGCGAAAATCTCGGTGGTGTAGGCGCAGGTGTTGAGCGTCAACGCCAGCACCGTACAGTTCAGACCGCTGCGGAAGAACGCATTCAGCATCTCAGTGCCTTTTACGATCTCAAGCGTATACATCCCCGAATAGAACACCAGCAGCTGCACGTACAGCGGCGTACCGCGAAATACGTAGGTGAACAGCCAGATCGGGAACTGGATGAATTTATTGTTCGACACGCGGCCAATGGCGAGAAACACCGCCAGAATACCGCCCATCACCACGGAGGAGATCAGCAGCCAGAGGGTAATCGCCACGCCGGTAAAGCGGTAGCCATCTGTCCACAGCAGCGATTTCCAGTATTCCTGAATAATCTCAATCACAGGTCAGCCCTCTTCACACCCACGGAGTAGCGACGCTCGAGAAGAAGCAGCACACCATTGGAGACGGTCGTAAAGACCAGATAGATCACGCCGCAGACCACCGCAAAGTAGAACGGCTCCCAGGTGCTCTTGCCCGCCAGCTGAGTCGCTTTCACGACGTCTTCCAGACCGAGCAGCGAGACCAGCGCCGTGGCTTTAAGGATAACCTGCCAGTTGTTGCCGATGCCCGGAAGCGCATAGCGCATCATGGCCGGGAACATAATCCGACGAAACGTTTGTGAAGAGGTAAAACCAAATGCGGTTGCCGCCTCAATGTGGCCTTTCGGCACGGCCATGTAGGCGCCGCGGAAGGTTTCGGTGAAGTAGGCGCCGTAGATAAAACCGAGGGTAATAATACCGGCCACCATCGGGTCGATATCAATTTGTCCCATGCCCATCGCGTCCGTTACGCTGTTCAGCGCAATCTGCAGACCGTAAAAGATAAGCAGCATCAGCACCAGATCGGGAACGCCGCGAATAAGCGTGGTGTAGCCTTCAAAGATCAGCGCCAGCGGTTTATTAGCCGAAAGCTTCGCCCCTGCGCCTGCCAGACCTATCAGCACCGCCAGCACCACGGAGCTGATAGCCAGCTCAAGGGTGACAAGCGCGCCCTGTAAAATAACGCCAGAAAATCCGTACAGCATACCGCGAGCCCTGTCGTATCGTGAGTGGTGGAACCGTGTCTTTTCCCCTCCCGCAGCGGGAGGGGCCGCACGTTATTTGACGGGGCGATTAGCCGCCGTAAACATTAAAATCAAAGTACTTTTTCGCCAGCTTGTCGTAGGTACCGTCAGCACGCATTTCAGCGAACGCTTTGTTCAGCGCCTCACGCAGCTCGTTGTCTTCTTTGCGCAGGCCCATACCGGTGCCCACACCAAACAACTTCACGTCCTTAATGGACGGGCCGCCAAACTTGTAATCTTTACCCACCGGCGTTTTCAGGAAGCCTTCGCTTGCCGCGACTTCATCCTGGAATGCCGCATCAATTCGGCCTGCCGTCAGGTCAGCGTAGATATTTTCCTGGCCCTGATAGGAGACGATTTCAATCCCCTTCGGCGCCCAGTGTTCGTTGCCGTAGGTTTCCTGCGTGGTGCCCTGCAGCACGCCGACGCGTTTGCCTTTTAGCGACTCCAGCGTTGGCTGAATGTCAGAAGCTTTAGCTACTACCAGACGTGAATCGGCCGCATAGAGTTTGTCGGTGAAGGCAATCTCCTGCTGGCGTTTTTCGGTGATGGAGAGCGAGGACATGATTACGTCGATTTTTTTCGCTTTCAGGGACGGGATCAGCGCATCCAGCGGGTTCTCAACGTAGGTACACTGTGCTTTGATGCGTTTGCACAGCTCGTTGGCCAGATCGATGTCAAAACCGACCAGTTCACCCTTTGAATTCTTCGATTCGAACGGCGCATAGGTTGGATCGGTACCAATTCGGATTTTCTGCGGAATGGCTGCGAATGCCGCGGTGGCGCTGGAAAAGGCCAGTACCAGAGATAGTGACAACACGAGTTTTTTCATATTTATCCTCAACAAACTGTCTTCATACGGGATTTTTACGACGACGGGGTGGTGCTAATGTGCCATTAATCCCCTCTGCCAGGCAAAGACTAATGCCCTTCAGGCGGGAATTTTTGCATTATAAATGCGTAAGTATGCACAAAGCGATCCAATACAGTGCATTTAATGCACTGTATTGGGTCAACCGCTCCCGCAACGCACCTCTCCGGTGCGTTACCGTCAGGTGTTATTCACCGTATACGTTGAAGTCGAAGTATTTCTTCGCCAGTTTGTCGTAAGTACCGTCTTTACGCAGCTCTGCAAAGGCTTTGTCGAAGGCGGCTTTCAGCTCGGTATCATCCTTACGCAGGCCAATACCGGTGCCGTCACCAAAGTACTTTTTGTCTTTTACAGACGGGCCAGCAAACGCGAATTCTTTGCCCGCAGGCTGCTTCAGGAAGCCTTCGCTCGCGGCGACTTCATCCTGGAATGCAGCATCCAGACGGCCTGCCGCCAGGTCAGAGTAAATCAGATCCTGGTTCTGGTAAGCCACCACGTCTACGCCCTTCTCACGCCAGTTAGCATTGGCATAGCCTTCCTGCGTCGAGCCCTGAAGCACGCCGACGTGTTTGCCCTTCAGAGAGTCGATGGTGGGCTTAATCGGGGAGCCTTTCGGCGCAATCAGGCGAGAATCCGCGGCGTAGAGCTTGTCAGAGAAGGCAATCTCCTGCTGACGTTTTTCGGTGATGGAGAGAGAAGAGATAATGGCGTCAATTTTCTTGGCTTTCAGCGACGGGATTAACGCGTCAAAGTCGCTGCCCACCCATGTGCATTTCACCGCAATGCGCTTGCACATTTCATTACCCAGATCGATATCAAACCCTACGAAATCACCTTTCGCATCCTTGGAAGAGAATGGCGCGTAGGTTGCGTCTGTACCGATACGAACCGTCTGTGGAAGCGCTGCGTAGCTACCTGCTGCCGCACTTAACCCCACGAGCAAAGACAGAGCCAGAACCGTCTTCTTCATACATTTACCCTCAAGTACCGTGATTTTATTATGTATTGTGTTGTGTGTTGTGTTGCAGGCTTCATCTTGCAGGTCTTATGCCACATTGCCGTCTGGTCAAAACTTCGACGTTAAATATGTTAATAAAACGTTGCGATATTGCCTTAATGGTGAAAGATAGCAGGTCTGCCGAACGAACCGGAAAGAGAAAAAGGGAAAAAACGAATTAAATGTCGAGGATATGATCGCCGTTGCATAATTGCCCTGAAACAGGGCAACTTGTCTTTTCATGCACCTGTTTTGTGCACAGATTCAGGCTCCCTGCCAGCGGCTGAAGAGATCGTCGGGCAGGTCGATGTCAAACTGATCCAGCACGCGGTTAACGGTCTGATTAATCACGTCATTCAGCGAGGTCGGGCGATGATAGAACGCGGGTACCGGCGGCATGATGACAGCCCCCAGCTCCGCAGCCTGCGTCATTAAGCGCAGATGGCCCAGGTGCAGCGGCGTTTCCCGCACGCACAGCACCAGGGGACGCCGCTCCTTCAGCACCACATCCGCCGCGCGCGTCACCAGGGTGTCCGTATAGCTGTTCACAATGCCGGAGAGCGTTTTAATTGAACAGGGCAGGATAACCATGCCGGCCGTTTTAAACGAGCCTGAGGAGATGCTGGCAGCGATATCACGGGCATCGTGAACGACATCCGCCAGCGCCTGAACATCGCGCAGGGAGAGATCGGTTTCCAGAGAGAGGGTCTGCCGCGCCGCCTGGCTCATCACCAGATGGGTTTCGACGTCCGCCACGCTACGCAGAACCTGTAACAAACGTACGCCGTAAATCGCGCCGCTGGCGCCGCTGAGCCCAACAATGAGTCGTTTCATGATTTTTGCCCTTACTGATTTCAGGGCAGACTGTGCAGGATTTTGCGGGGAGTTGCAAGTGAGGGCATTCGCCCTCACCTGCCGGAGCATCAACCTTCGTTGTGCATCTCTAAGCTTTCGAGATCGTTCTGCAGCTGGACGGCTTTGGCGTCGTCGTTGCGCAGTGAATCAAGATAGTCGAGGTACTGCTGGTCAACGTCTTTGGTCACGTAAATACCGTTAAACACGGAGCATTCAAACTGCTGAATTTCCGGATTCTCGGCACGCACCGCGTCGATAAGATCGTTCAGATCCTGGAAAATCAGGCCGTCGGCACCGATGATCTGACGAATTTCATCCACTTCACGACCGTGAGCGATCAGCTCGTTGGCGGTTGGCATATCAATACCGTACACGTTCGGGAAGCGAATCTCCGGCGCAGCAGAGGCCAGGTAGACTTTCTTCGCACCCGCTTCGCGCGCCATCTCGATAATCTGCTCAGAGGTGGTGCCGCGAACGATGGAGTCATCCACCAGCAGAACGTTCTTGTCGCGGAACTCCGCGCGGTTGGCGTTCAGCTTGCGGCGCACGGACTTACGGCGCAGATGCTGCCCCGGCATGATAAACGTCCGGCCAACGTAGCGGTTCTTCACGAAGCCCTGACGGTATGGCTTATCCAGAATGCGGGCGATCTCCAGCGCGATATCGCAGGAGGTTTCCGGGATAGGAATAACCACGTCGATGTCGAGATCGTCCCACTCGCGGGCAATCTTCTCGCCCAGCTTCGTGCCCATGTTGACGCGCGCGCTATAGACGGAAATCTTGTCGATGAAGGAATCCGGGCGGGCGAAGTAAACGTATTCAAACAGGCACGGGTTGCTGACCGGGTTGTCGGCACACTGGCGGGTAAACAGCTGGCCCTTCTCGGTGATGTAGACCGCTTCGCCCGGCGCAACGTCGCGCAGGAATTCGAAGCCCAGGGTATCCAGCGCCACGCTTTCAGAGGCAACCATATATTCAGTACGGCCATCGCCAAGGTCGCGCTTGCCGAGCACCAGCGGACGAATGCCGTTAGGATCGCGGAAGGCGACCATACCGTGACCGATGATCATCGCCACGCAGGCGTACGCGCCGCGGATCTGGCGGTTTGTCGCGGCAATGGCAGCAAAGATGTTGTCTGCTTCCAGCGGATAGTGACGGAAGTTATCCAGCTCGCTGGCGAACACGTTGAGCAGGATTTCAGAATCAGAGGTGGTGTTAATGTGGCGACGTTTCTCTTCGAACAGCTTTTTACGCAGCTCATGTGCGTTCGTCAGGTTGCCGTTATGGGCAAGGGTGATGCCATACGGTGAGTTGACGTAGAAAGGCTGTGCCTCGGAGGCGCTGGAACTGCCAGCAGTAGGATAACGAACGTGACCGATCCCCATATTACCTTGCAGACGCTGCATATGGCGGGCTTCAAACACATCGTTTACCAGGCCATTCGCCTTGCGTAAACGGAAGCAGTTGTTTGCATCAATGGTGATGATACCCGCAGCATCCTGCCCACGGTGCTGAAGCACCGTTAACGCGTCATAAATCGACTGGTTTACCGGCATGAAACCGGCGATACCGACAATACCGCACATTCGTCTTTTCCTCGTTAAGCCACATCTCAGGGTTTATGCCCTGGGCAAAAAACTCGACGAGCTTTGCAGATAGTCAAAGAACCATCTGATGATGAAGCTGAACTCTGGAATGAGCTGCGATTTCTGCCAGTCTTCGCTTTTGGAGAACCCGGTGAAGGTATCCAGGAAGAACAGGATCGCGGCCACAATCAGCACGCCTCGCAACGCTCCGAAACAGATCCCGAGCACCCTGTCCGTTCCTGACAGACCGGTTTTCTCGACCAGCTGACCTATCACGTAATTCACGATAGCGCCGACAATCAGCGTTGCGATAAACAGCACCGCGATGGCAATTCCGTTTCGGACCAGTTCATCTTCAAAGCCCGTGAACCAGACAGACAGGTAAGTGTAGTAATGACTGGCGACAAAGAAAGCACAACCCCAAGTCACCAGCGATAACGCTTCACGAACAAAGCCACGGATCAGGCTAACCAGACAGGAAAAACCAATCACCGCAATGATGGCGTAATCAATCCAGACCATATGTGTCCCACGATTAAACGCCCTGTCATCCAGTTCGGGGCGAATTCTAACAGAAAAAGAAAACGTTTGCGTAGGGATTTCCTTCCCGCGCGTAAATAAAAAAGGCGCTGAAAAAATGTTCAACGCCGTGGCTTATCGCCTCTCTCTTAAAGGAGCAGGTCGTACTTAGTTTGCGCTGTAACCCATCACCACACCGCTCAGGCCGGAGATCTGCTTCAGCTCACCCAGCGACCCTTTCAGTTTGTCTTTAGACGCTTCTGGCCCCACGAGGATACGGGTAATTTTACCCTGCACCGGCGTGGAAGGTGAAGTGTAAACACGGTATCCCGCACTTCTCAGTTTGCTCACGACCTCGTTGACTTTGTCGGCGTTTTTCAGCGCACCGAGCTGCACCACGTAGGCTTTACCCGTTGGGGCAGCAGCGTCCTGCTGCGCTGGTTTTGCTGGCGGTGAGGTTTCTGACGCCGCGGCGAGCTGTTCTGCCGTTTTATCCCGCTGCGGTTTCGGCTGCGGCTTCTCAACCGGCTTCGGTTTTTCAACCGGTTTAGGCTGCTCTACCGGCACCGGATCGATATCGCTGCTGCTCGCTGCCGCCAGGCGAGACGGATCGAGCGACGGTGCTGCGGCATCGCCCGCGCGCACCTCTTCCGCCGCCCCTTCCGGTGGCTGAGCAGGGAGCGCCTGCGTCGCCGCGGGCAGCATATCCGGCTCATCGCGGTCACCCGGTTTAGGCACCAGCGGAATAGCGGCAAACTCATCCTGATAATGCTTTTTCTGCCCGTCGAGCAGCCCGGGAAGAATAATCACCCCGAGCGCGACCAGCACAATGGTTCCTGTTAAACGGTTCTGAAACTTACTCGCCACCGGTTCTCCCCGCGTCCATCACTTCCATGACATGTGCCACCGTGTGGAATGAACCACACACCAGCACGGTATCTTCTGGTTTAGCATCCGCCATCGCGGCATGCCAGGCCTGAGCCACGCTACTGTAGATTGCGCCTTTGCCGAGATGTTCCATCAGCTGCTCGGCCGTCGCGCCGCGCGGCCCCTCCAGAGGAGCACAATACCAGCTATCGACCACACTCTCCATGCAGGCCAGCGTCCCGCCGATATCTTTATCATGAAGCATACCGATAACCGCCAGCACGCGCCCGGTTTTTGGTAACGATTTGAGACGTCCCGCGAGATACGCCGCCGCATGCGGGTTATGCGCCACGTCCAGAATCAGGCGCGGTGACTCGCTGACAATCTGGAAACGCCCGGGCAAAATTGCGCTCTGAATGCCGTCGCGAATTGCCTGCTCGCTCACCACCAATCCGCTGGCGCGCAGTGCCGCCAACGCGGTGGCCGCGTTTGGCTGCGGGACCTGCGGCAGCGGCAAGTTATCCAGTGCCCCCTGAGCGTCGCTAAAGCGCCAGCCGTTGTCCTGAACCTCATACTGCCAGTCAACGCCGCGGCGCAGCAGCTGCGCGCCCTTCTCGTTTGCCACGTCAGCAATGGTGTGCGGCATATCCGGTTCGCCGACCACGGCGGGTTTATTTGCGCGGAAAATACCGGCCTTCTCGCGGCCAATGCTTTCACGATCCGGACCCAGCCAGTCGATATGATCCAGCGCGATGCTGGTAACCACCGCCACATCTGCATTCACGATATTGGTTGCATCAAGACGTCCGCCGAGGCCAACCTCAAGGATCACCACATCCAGCTGCGCCTGTTTAAACAGCCACAGGGCCGACAGGGTGCCGTATTCAAAATAGGTTAATGAGATCTCACCGCGCGCGGCTTCAATTTCTGCGAACGACGCCGTATGCGCGGATTCCGGCAGTTCGCGATTTTGCACGCGAACCCGCTCGGTGTAGCGGACCAGGTGTGGAGAGCTGTAAACGCCTACCCTGTAACCGGCCGCCATCAGGACGGACTCCAGCGTGCGGCAGGTCGTGCCTTTACCGTTGGTCCCTGCGACGGTGAACACGAAAGGTGCCGGTTTGAGCACATCAAGACGCGCGGCAACCTGGCTCACCCGTTCAAGCCCCATATCGATGGTTTTACTGTGCAGGTTTTCCAGATAAGAAAGCCACGCGGCCAGGGGCGACGTGGCTTGGGGAATGCTTTTATTTTCCATAATGCCCGGTTGTCATTAACAGATTAGAAAGCAAAAGGGCAGCGCCAACCGGCCCTGCCCTTTTCAGTTATCAGGCCTCGGGTTCCTGATCCGGTACCACCACGCCTTCGCGCGGCTCATCCGGGTTTGGCGCTGGCAGATTCATCAGCTTCGCCAGGATGCTCGCCAGCTTCAGGCGCATTTCCGGACGGCGGACGATCATATCGATGGCGCCTTTCTCGATGAGGAACTCACTGCGCTGGAAGCCCGGCGGCAGTTTTTCACGAACGGTCTGCTCGATAACGCGAGGACCCGCAAAGCCGATCAGCGCTTTTGGCTCAGCGACGTTCAGGTCGCCCAGCATCGCGAAGCTCGCGGAGACGCCGCCCATGGTTGGGTCGGTCAGCACGGAGATGTACGGCAGACCGCGCTCCTGCATCTTCGCCAGCGCTGCAGAGGTTTTAGCCATCTGCATCAGGGACATCAGCGCTTCCTGCATACGTGCTCCGCCGGAGGCAGAGAAACAGATCAGCGGACAGTTGTCTTCCAGCGCCTGCTCAACGGCACGCACGAAGCGCGCACCGACCACGGAGCCCATTGAGCCGCCCATAAAGGAGAACTCAAACGCAGCGGCAACAACCGGCATCCCATGCAGGGTGCCTTTCATGACGACCAGCGCGTCTTTCTCGCCGGTCTCTTTCTGTGCGGAGGCCAGACGATCTTTATATTTCTTGGAATCGCGGAACTTCAGCACGTCTTTTGGCTCAAGCTCGCTGCCCAGTTCTACCAGAGAACCTTCGTCCAGCAGGCTATGCAGGCGGTTGCGCGCCGACATACGCATATGGTGGTCACACTTCGGACACACCTCAAGGTTGCGTTCCAGCTCTGCGCGATACAGAACCTGACCGCAGCTATCACACTTCGTCCATACCCCTTCAGGAATGCTCGCTTTGCGCGTTGGGGTAATGTTGCTTTTAATTCGTTCAATCCAGCTCATTGATAACCTTTCTGCCTGAACCTGGTCGTATGCCAGTTTTGCTATAAGAGGCGAATAATGCCATTTTTGCCTCCAACAGACCATGAATGTTGCACATTAAAACATAACAGCCCGAAACTTTGGATAAAAAAGTGGTCGAACCGCCAGCGTGCATTTACTTCGCTTGTTTTGCCGCCGCACGTTTGTGACGAATAATTTCGATAACGCCGGGCAGTACGGAAAGCACAATAATCGCTACAATCAGTAACTTAAGGTTTTCCTGGACAACCGGAAGATCGCCAAACAGGTAACCCGCATAGGTAAACAGCAGTACCCACAGCAGCGCCCCCACGACGTTATACATGGCAAAATGACGATAGGACATATGTCCCATTCCCGCCACAAACGGTGCAAATGTGCGCACAATAGGCACAAAACGCGCAAGGATAATGGTTTTACCGCCATGGCGTTCATAAAACGCATGGGTTTTATCTAAATAACTGCGACGGAAAATTTTCGAATCCGGATTGCTGAAAAGCCGCTCACCGAATACGCGACCAATCGTATAGTTGACCGCATCACCGACAATGGCGGCAATTACCATCAGCACAACCATAAGATGCACGTTCAGGTCATTGGTGGGTAACGCCGATAACGCCCCGGCAACGAACAGCAGTGAATCCCCTGGCAGGAATGGGGTAACGACCAGACCGGTTTCACAAAACAGAATGAGGAACAGAATGGCGTAAACCCAGACGCCGTACTGCGCGACCAGCTCCGCCAGGTGAACATCAATATGCAAAATGAAATCAATCAGAAAACGTATTACGTCCATATTGTCTAAGCCCTTATTGCACCTTTGTTTAGTCCGCTAAAAACAGCGGGCCCATTGGCGGTTTCGGCAGGTCAAATCGTTCCGGATAGTCTACTGAGACCAGATACAATCCTTCCGCTTTCGCCGTGGCTGCCGCAAGCGTTCTGTCCTTCGCTGCCAGCAGGTCTGCAATCCAGCTCTCCGGCTGGTGTCCGGCACCTACTTCCATCAGGCTGCCCACAATATTCCGAACCATATGATGTACAAAGGCATTGGCTTTGATATCCACCACCACATACGCGCCAAAACGGCTGACGTTGATGTGCATAACGTTGCGCCACGGCGTACGGGATTGACACTGCACCGCACGAAACGACGTAAAGTCATTTTCACCAATCAGACACTGCGCCGCGCGATGCATACGTTCTGCGTCGAGCGGTTCATAAAAATGCGTCACGCCCTGGCTTAACACAGCCGGACGCAGGCGCTGGTTGTAGATGACGTAGCGGTAACGGCGCGCCGTGGCGCTGAAGCGCGCGTGAAAATCATCCGGCACAGCTTTCACCCAGCGCACCGCAATGTCACCAGGTAAATTCGCATTTACGCCCAGCGTCCAGGCGGCATCCTTACGCACGGCGGTGGTTTCAAAGTGAACCACCTGCCCCGTGCCGTGAACGCCGGCATCCGTACGGCCTGCGCACAGGACGTTAATCGGCTCGTTTGCCACCTGAGAGAGCGCTTTCTCCAGCTTCTCCTGAACGCTGCGAACCTCATTCTGACGCTGCCAGCCATAATATTTACTGCCGTCGTATTCAATACCGAGGGCAATTTTATGAACCGGCGTTTGTTCCACGTCTGACATCAGTACAGGTACTCCTGCACCAGTTTTTCAGCGATCTTGACCGCCATCAGCGCGCCGCCGAAACGAACGTTGTCGGCAACGGACCAGAACTGGACCTGCTCCGGCATACCGTAGTCGTTACGCACGCAGCCAACGGAAAGATGCGCGCTACCGGTAGCATCGCCCACCTGGGTCGGGAACTCGCTCTCTTCAGAGAGGACGATGTCTTCCCCGCGGCCAAACGCATCGCGCGCCTCTTCTGCCGCCAGCGGACGCAGCGCTTCAAAGCCGACCATCTGGGCATGACCGTAGAAGACCGGGGACTGCACGACGTTTGCGGAGATCATCAGGCCATCGTCCTGCAGAATTTTACGCACCTCATCGACGATACGGCGCTCTTCGCGCACGGAGCCCTCGCGATCCGGCAATAACGGCAGCATGTTGAACGCCAGCTGGCGGCCAAAGAAATCATCTTCATCAATTGGAATGCCGTTCAGCAGCTTCGCGCTCTGCCCGGCCAGCGCGTCAACGGCCTTTTTGCCGTTTGCGGACGCCGACAGCAGGCTGGTGACGGTAATGCGCGACAGGCCGCCATCGTCGATCAGCGGTTTCAGTGCAGTCAGCAGCTGGCTGGTCAGGCTGTTGGGGACCGCAATAACGTTACGGTTGCGGTAGTCAGCCAGCACAAACGGGTTCACGTCCGGCACCACCAGCGGCACATCCGGCTCCATGGAGAACAGGCCGCTCAGATCGATGACCAGGCAGCCTGCGTTGGTCGCCTCTTCAACGTACGCCGCAGTGGCTTCAGCGCCCGCGGCGAAAAACGCCAGCTGCGCCTGCGTCCAGTCGAACGCCGCCGCATCCTGAACCATGACGGATTTACTGTTAAAACGCAGATGCTCACCCGCGCTGTCGGTACGCGCCAGCGCATAGATGTCGCCCACCGGGAACTGACGCTCAGCAAGCGTTTCGAGCAGGGCTTCGCCCACGGCACCCGTGGCACCTAAAATGGCAATGTTCCAGCCTTCAGACATGGTGGTTTACTCCAGAAATAAAAAAGCGTCCCTGTCGGAGTATCCGACAGGGAGCATTAAGAAGACATTAATGCGCCGGGTGATGAACGGCGCTAAACCCCAGCTTGTGCAGCAGCGTCGCCGCCGGGGCGTCGTCGCACATCACATACAGGGAAGACCACTCGCGGCGCTCAACGTAGTTCTTGCGCAGCTTATCAAACTCGCCCGGGATCCCCGCCACTTTACGCAGCAGCGCATCATCGCGGCGCACATCATACACCAAATGCACCAGCCTTTTCAGCGTTGCCTGATCGAGCGGGCCGTGGAGAGTAATGCGGCCAAATTCAGGCGCGGGGAGTAAGGTATCCAGCGCCACCTGCTGCGGATGACCGATAAAGGCGCTGTAGGCCTCGAAGACCTGCGTCGTGCCGCGGGCTTTCCCTTCGAGGGTATAACCGGCGATATGCGCGGTGCCCACGTCCACCTTGTTAAGCAGCTCAACGTTGAGGTCCGGCTCCGGCTCCCAGACGTCCAGCACCACGCTGAGGTCTTGTCCTTCGTTCAGACACGTCAGCAGCGCGGCGTTGTCTACCACAGGACCACGACAGGCATTTATCAGAATAGTGCCAGCCTTCAGACGGCGAATGAGCGCCTCATCGGCAAGATGCAGCGACTTATACGGACCCTCTTTAAACAGCGGCGTGTGGAACGTCAGCACGTCACACTGTTCAACCAGCTCGTCCAGCGAGCGGAAATCCCCGTCCTCGCCGTTGTCTTTGCGCGGCGGATCGCACAGCAGCGTGCGGATCCCTAACGCTTCAAGGCGCTTTTGCAGGCGCCCGCCGACGTTACCCACGCCGACAATCCCCACGGTGCGGTCTTTCAGCGCAAAACCGTCGCGCTCGGCCAGCATTAGCAGCGAGGAGAAAACGTATTCCACGACGGCAATCGCGTTACAGCCCGGCGCGGCGGAGAAACCGATTCCGGCCTGCTTCAGCCATTTATCATCCACATGATCGGTCCCTGCCGTTGCGGTCCCAACGAACTTAATCGCCTTACCGGCGAGCAACGCCTCATTTACTTTGGTCACCGAGCGCACCATCAGGGCGTCGGCATCGTCCAGTTCGTTGACCGGGATCGGGCGACCAGGAACAGCCTTAACGTTACCCAGGCGGCTAAACAGCTCACGGGCGTAAGGCATATTTTCATCAACGAGGATTTTCACGTCTGAGTACCTGTTTGAGAGGAAGAAAACCTGCCAAGTGTGCCATAATCTGGCCGCCAGGCATATACGTCTGCCAGGTTTACGCTGAGTTTTGACTTTAAGGATTTTTGACGATGCAGCCCATTTCAGGTACGCCGCCACGCCCTCCGGGTGAAGGCCCGGTCACGCCAAACGTTGCCGGTGAACAACCGCTATCCACGCAACAGCGCACCGTGCTGGAGCGACTGATCACGCGCCTGATTGCGCTGACTTCGCAGCAAAACGCGGAAGTCTGGGCCGGGGTGAAGCATGATTTAGGCGTGAGGAACGACGCACCGCTGCAGTCGCGCCATTTCCCGGCGGCCGAACAAAATCTGAACCAGCGTATTACGACCGCGCAGCAGAACCACACCACGCGCCAGATTGTTTCTCAGCTGACGGAGCTGCTGGGCCAGGGAAATAATCGCCAGGCGGTGAGTGATTTTATTCGCCAGCAGTATGGTCAGACCGCGCTGGGCCAGCTGACGCCCGACCAGCTCAAAACCGTGCTGACCCTGCTGCAGAATAACGAGCTGTCTATTCCGCAGCCACAGGTGCGCCCGGCGACCGAGCGTCCTCTGCTGCCCGCCGAGCACAATACGCTCAAGCAGATGGTGACGAAGCTGGCAGCGGCCACCGGTGAACCAACGAAGCTTATCTGGCAATCCATGCTGGAGCTGTCCGGCGTGAAGGCGGGTGAGTTAATCCCGGCCAAACAGTTTACCCATCTGGTGACCTGGCTTCAGGCGCGCCAGACGCTCAGCACCCAGAGCGCCCCTACCCTGCATACCGTCCAGGCCGCGCTGAAACAGCCGCTTGAGCCGAACGAGTTCGAGGTGATTCGGGAATACGCCCAGCAAAACTGGCAAGCCACGCCGCAGACGGTACTGACCACCGCGCAGGTGCAGGATCTGCTCAACCAGATCTTCGTTCGCCGCGCAGAGCGTGAAGGCGGCGTGCCGGAGGTAAGAAACATTCAGCCGATCTACAGCCCGCTGTTTGCGCCGGTCGTGGAAACCTTCAGAACGCTCTCCGCGCGTCCGGGGTTGATGTTTATTGCGCTACTGATTGCACTGGCGATTTTCTGGCTGGTTGTCTGAGGTTTGGCCCGGTGGCGCTGCGCTTACCGGGCCTACAACGGCTCAAGTCCTGCGAAACGCCACCAGCGTCACCACAATCCCAACCACCGCGGAAACCGCACCTGCCAGGAAGACGGACGGATAGCCAAACGAGGTGGCTAACACCCCGGCCAGCGGTCCGGTTACCCCGTATGAGATATCCTGAAACGCCGCATAGCCGCCCATCGCCGTACCGCGCACCTGCGGGGCCACGCGCTTCACCACTTCAACACCCAGCGCCGGAAAGATCAGTGAACAGCCGCAGCCGGTCAGCGCCGCACCAAGCAACGCAACGGAAGCCACGGGAGCATTCCACAGCAGCAGCAGACCGATGGTCTCAATCACCAGCGACGCCACCGCCACCTTCACGCCGCCAAAGCGATCCGGCATCCAGCCGAAGAAGACGCGCATTAGCACAAACGCGCCGCCAAAAGCGGTGAGCGTAAAACCGGCCATCGCCCAGCCACGGCTCATAAAATAGAGCGAAACGAACGTCCCAATCACCGCAAAACCCACGCCCTGCAGCGCCAGGCCAAGACCCGGCTGCCAGATTTGGCCTACCACGCTCCACAGGGAAGGTCGCTCGCCTTTGTGCGCGGGCACCTTACGCACCGAGCCGTTAAACGCCCACGCCAGCAGAGGTAAAACCATGGTGGTTGCGGCCAATGCCGCAAATCCAAACTGGCTATTGATAAGCAGCCCAAGCGGCGCACCGGCAGCCAGCGCGCCATAGATGGCCATACCGTTCCAGGACATCACCTTACCGGAACGAGCAGGCCCCACCAGCCCCATTCCCCAGGTCAGGGTGCCGGTCAGCAGCTGGCTTTCACCGAAGCCAAGAATTAAACGGCCCAGTACAAGCAGCGCAAATTTATACGCGGCATCGACCGGCAGTAGAGCCGCCAGCAGCCAGGCGCCGCCCGCCAGCCCGCAGGCAAACATGCCCTGCAGCGCCGAGCGCTTGGCACCGTGCTGATCCGCCAGACGTCCGGCGTAACCGCGGGTTAATACCGTGGCTAAAAACTGAATGCCCACGGCAATGCCGACCATGGTGTTGCCATAGCCCAGTTCCTGATGAACGAAAAGCGGGATCACCGGCAGCGGCAGGCCAACGGTCATATAGGTCAGGAATACCGCAAAGGCGATACGGAACAGCGAGACGTTCGCTGAAGGGGTTGTTTCTGTTTGAGTTACTGCAGTCATGCTTTACTCCGAAATGAAGAGTAAGGCGGGAAAATGCCACGCCCCCTCTACCTGATTATCAGGATTAAGGTGCGTTGGTTGACGTTAAACGCTTACGCATTATCGTGAGGATAATGTTGAGGGGTGAAGTTTGCCTGTGAGATCAGCCGCTTGTCAATGCATAAAAAAGGGAGCCTTATGGCTCCCTTTCAGAATCAAACTTAAAGCTTATGCTTTCAGCTTACGCATAACCAGCGTGGCGTTGGTACCACCGAAGCCGAAGCTGTTTGACATTACGGTAGTCAGCGTCGCTTCCGTTGGTTTGGTCACGATGTTCAGGCCGGCAGCCTGCTCGTCCATCTCTTCAATGTTGATGCTTGGCGCGATAAAGCCGTTTTCCAGCATCAGCAAAGAGTAGATCGCTTCCTGCACGCCAGCCGCACCCAGAGAGTGACCGGTCATGGCTTTAGTCGCGGAGATCGCCGGGCTGTTGTCGCCGAAGACTTCACGGATCGCACCCAGCTCTTTCACGTCGCCTACAGGAGTAGAGGTACCGTGGGAGTTCAGGTAGTCGATTGGGGTGTCAACGCCGTGCATCGCCATCTTCATGCAGCGCACCGCGCCTTCGCCGGATGGCGCAACCATGTCGGCACCGTCAGACGTCGCACCGTAGCCAACGATTTCAGCGTAGATGTGCGCGCCACGTGCCAGGGCGTGCTCCAGTTCTTCAACCACAACCATACCGCCGCCGCCCGCGATAACGAAACCGTCACGGTGCGCATCGTAGGTACGAGAGGCTTTGTCCGGGGTTTCATTGTACTTGGTGGACAATGCGCCCATCGCGTCGAATTCACAGGCCATTTCCCAGCCCAGCTCTTCACCGCCGCCAGCAAATACGATGTCCTGTTTACCCAGTTGGATCTGCTCAACAGCATTACCAATGCAGTGCGCGGAAGTCGCACACGCGGAGCTGATGGAGTAGTTCACACCGTGGATTTTGAACGGGGTCGCCAGGCACGCGGAAACCGCAGAACCCATGGCTTTAGTTACCACGTACGGACCTACCGCTTTCAGACCACGCGGGCTACGCATTGCGTCAGCACCGAATACCTGCGCTTTAGATGAGCCGCCGGAACCGGCAATCAGACCCACGCGCGGGTTGTTCTGATAAACCTCTTCGCTCAGGCCGGAATCTTTGATCGCTTCCTGCATGGAGAGATAAGCATAAATAGAGGCATCGTTCATGAAACGAACCACTTTGCGGTCGATCAAACCGGTGGTGTCCAGTTTGACGTTACCCCATACGTGGCTACGCATACCTGAATCTTTAAACTCTTCAGAGAAAGTGATCCCGGAGCGTCCTTCACGCAGAGATGCCAGGACTTCCTGCTGGTTATTACCGATGCTGGAAACAATGCCCAGGCCAGTAATCACTGCACGTTTCATTCAATACCTCTGTAAGTCGCACTATAGTAAGTTTCGAGTCGCACAATAGCGTACACTTGTACGCCGAACAAGTCCGATCAGACATTTTCTGCGGAAATTTGCACCGATGGACTCACATCGTTAAGATCGTGCCACTGCCTGTCAGACGAGTAACTTACGTGAAACAAAACGCTATACAACCCGCCAACCTCGAATTCAACGCTGAGGGTACACCTGTTTCCCGAGATTTTGATGACGTCTATTTTTCTAATGATAACGGACTCGAAGAAACTCGCTATGTTTTCCTCGACGGAAACCAGCTCAGCACCCGCTTCCCGGCGCACCCGCGGAGCCTGTTTGTGGTCGCGGAAAGTGGATTCGGCACCGGGCTGAATTTTTTAACCCTCTGGCAGGCGTTTAACCAGTTCCACGCTGCTCACCCCGAGGCTACGCTACAAAGATTACATTTCATCAGTTTCGAAAAATTCCCGCTCACCGCGCACGATCTGCGGCTTGCCCACCAGCACTGGCCGGAGCTTGCGCCCTGGGCAGAACAGCTTCAGGCGCAGTGGCCGGCCCACATCGGCGGCTGTCACCGTCTGATTCTGGACGGTGGACGCGTCACGCTGGACTTATGGCTCGGCGACATCAACGACCTGACCGACAGGCTCGATGATTCGATGAATCAGAAGGTCGACGCGTGGTTCCTGGACGGTTTTGCCCCTGCCAAAAACCCGGACATGTGGAGCCAGCATCTGTTTAACGCGATGGCGCGGCTGGCGCGCCCTGGGGCTACCCTTGCCACCTTCACCTCGGCGGGCTTTGTCCGCCGTGGGCTGCAGGAGGCGGGCTTTACCATGCAGAAGACCAAAGGCTTTGGCCGCAAGCGCGACATGCTGGTTGGCAGGATGGAGCAGACGCTGGACATCCCCGCTCAGACGCCCTGGTTTGCGCGCCGCGCCAGCGCATCGCGCGACGTAGCAATCGTTGGCGGCGGGATCGCCAGCGCCCTGCTCTCGCTCGCCCTTCTCCAGCGCGGCTGGCAGGTCACGCTCTACTGTGCTGACGACGCGCCCGCCAGCGGCGCGTCCGGCAACCGTCAGGGGGCGCTCTATCCGCTTTTAAGCGCGCACGACCCGGCTCTGTTCCAGTTTTTCCCGGCAGCGTTTACCTTCGCTCGTCGCCTTTATGACGCGCTTCCGTTGGCCTTCGACCATGACTGGTGCGGCGTCACGCAGCTCGGCTGGGATGAGAAGAGCCAGCAGAAGATCGCGCAGATGCTGTCTCTGGGCCTGCCCGAAGAGATTGCCCGCGCGGTAAGTGCGCAAGAGGTGGAAGACACCGCTGGCGTGGAAACCGGGTGTGGGGGCATTCAGTATCCGCTCGGCGGCTGGCTGTGCCCGGCTGAACTGACCGCGGCGGTCATTACCCTGGCGCAGTCGCGCGGGCTGACTGTGCAGTATGCCTACAAGGTTGAATCGCTGAGCCGGACAGAATGCTGGGATCTGCGTTTTGCTAATGGCAAAGAGGCACGCCATGCCAGCGTTGTGCTGGCAAACGGACATCACATCAGCCAGTTTGCCCAGACGGAGTCGTTGCCGGTTTATCCTGTTGGCGGCCAGGTAAGCCATATTCCCACCGCGCCTGAGCTCGGCAAACTGCGCCAGGTGCTGTGCTATGACGGCTATCTGACGCCGCAAAATCCGTCTAACGGCCATCACTGCATCGGGGCCAGCTATCATCGTGGCGAAACGGATATGCGCTACAGCGAAGTGGATCAGGCGCAGAACCGCCAGCGTCTGATTGACTGCTTCCCGGATGCGGCGTGGGCGAAAGAAGTCGACGTCAGCGCCGGAGACGCGCGCTGCGGCGTGCGCTGCGCCACCCGCGATCATCTGCCGATGGCGGGCAATGTGCCGGACTATCAGGCAACGCTTGAGGTTTATCAGGACCTTGCTAATAACCGGGATAAAGCGGTGAGCGCTCCGGTTTATCCGGAACTGTATATACTCGGCGGGCTGGGTTCTCGCGGGCTGTGTTCTGCGCCGCTGCTGGCCGAAGTCTTAGCCGCGCAAATGAGCGGAGAGCCGATTCCGCTGGACAGAATTACGCTTGCGGGCCTGAATCCGAATCGATTGTGGGTGCGGAAACTGCTGAAGGGGAAGAAGATTAAATAGGGTGCGTTCCGGGGCCCTCACCCCGCCCCTCTCCCACTGGGAGAGGGTGGTGAAACACTTACTTCGCTTTTGCCTGCTGGAACAGGTTGTCCCACATGCCCAGCACCAGAGACTGGTCGCGCGGAGAGAGTTCCCCGGCCTGAATGGCTTTCTCCAGACTGCGGGTCACTTCTTCGTGAACGGCGTCGGCAGAGTGATCGTCCCCCGCTTCAAGCTCGGCTACCGCGAGCGTCAGGTGACCACGCAGATAACCGCTGGCGAACAGCTCATCATCGCTGGCGTGTTCCACCATGTCATCAATTAACGCCAGAATGCGTGATTCAAATTCTGCGATCATCTTCTTTCCTCTGTTAAAGATCTTCCGGCCAAGGGAAGCATTCCGCCGCGATCGCCGGCGTGTGGTAATAATTCTGTAAGGCCTCGATCAGGCGCGCCGGACGTTCCGGGATGCCTTTCTCAAGATATTCCATCACCTGCGCATGCACGCGGCGCTGGAAGACGATACGGTCTGGCTCGAAGTCGCCTTCGAGGTTATCGCAGCTGACGTTGAACGGGAAACCCGCCGCGACGCAGAACAGCCATTCCAGCGCCTGCGGTTTGACTTCAACATCTTCAAACTGCCCCTGCGTCGCGGCGTCACGTCCGTCCGGGCAGTACCAGTAACCAAAGTCTACCAGCTCGCGCCGCGCTTTTCCGGCGATGCACCAGTGCGAAATCTCGTGCAAGCCGCTGGCGTAAAAGCCGTGGGCAAAGACGATGCGGTTATACGGAACCTCGTCATCTGCAGGAAGATAGATCGGTTCGTCGTCGCCTTTAATCAGACGGGTATTAAAATCGTCAGCAAAACAGCCGTCGAAAATCTCAATCAGCTGTTCGTATTTATGCGTACTGTTCATTAGTGCATCCCCAACCAGGTGAGGATCTCCTGTCCATGGCTGTCATAAAGTAGTTTGGCGCTCATCACGGCCGAGACGATGACGATCATCGGGCGAATCAGTTTTTGCCCTTTGCTTAATACCAGGCGCGAGCCCGCGCGCGCGCCCAGGAACTGCCCTGCCATCATCACAAACCCGGTTGCCCAGATAACCTTGCCGCCAATGATAAACAGCAGCAGGCCGCCGACGTTCGAGGTGGCGTTGAGCACTTTGGCATGGGCGGTCGACTTGGCGAGGTTAAACCCGGCCAGCGTCACGAACGCCAGCGCGTAAAACGAGCCTGCCCCCGGGCCGAAGAAACCGTCGTAAAAACCGACGCAGCCCCCGGCAATCAGGGCAAACGGCAGGCCGTGCAGACGACGCTGGCGGTCTTCCTCGCCGAGTTTTGGCATCAGCAGGAAGTAGAGACCGATGCAGATAACCAGCACCGGCAGGATCTGGCGCAAAATATCCGACTGCACGTGCTGCACCAGCAGCGCGCCCGACGTTGAGCCGATAAAGGTCATCAGGATATTGAGCTTCTGATCGGCCAGGCTCACCACCTTGCGGCGAATAAAATAGAGCGACGCCGAGAGCGAGCCGCCGCAGGCCTGCAGCTTATTGGTGGCAAGCGCCTGCGCCGGGCTCATGCCCGCCGCCAGCAGCGCAGGTACGGTTAATAACCCGCCGCCGCCCGCAAGGGCATCAATGAAACCTGCCAGCATGGCCACGAAGAACAGCACCACCAGCAGCAGCGGTGACACCATAAACAGATCGACGAAATTATCCATTAAAGTACATGCTCATCCAGTAGCGCCTGGCAGGAAGGCGGCAGCGGAGGCGGTGTCTTCTTCTCAGGCTTAGAGGTTCCAGGTTTTGCCGGTTCAAACCAGCTTTGCAGTTCCGCACCGCAGCCATCGCCCGGCGGAGGTAGCGGCTGATCTTCACATTCCAGGCTATTCGCCGGGCAGCGCAGACGAACGTGCATGTGCGCTCGATGCTGGAACCACGGCCGCACTTTGCGCAGCCAGTCACGATCGGTTCCGGCATCCAGGCAGAGCTGCTGCTTGATGGCAGGGTTAACGAAAATCCGCGTGACGTCGTTATCTTCTGCCGCCAGCTTGATCATGCTGGAGACCTCTCGCGTCCACAGGGACGGCACAACGCGCTTGCCGTCGCTCGCCACCAGATCCAGCGCCTGCGGTTTCAGCAGTTGGGCGGCGGTCCAGCGGGCTTTCGGCAGCTGCAGGAAGATATCCACATCCAGTCCGGTCTGGTGACTGGCGTGTCCACCGTTAAAACGACCGCCGGCAGGCATCCCCATATCGCCGATCAGCATCGTGCCCAGCCCCAGGTTATGAACCTGGTTTCCCAGTCGCTGAATGAACAGCACCAGATCCGGGTGGCCGAAGTAACGACGCTGGTCGGTACGCATCACCTGATAGGTCTCCGATTGCAGCGGAAGTTCCTGCGCGCCCACGATACAGCCGTTGGAAAAAGCGCCGATCGACTGCGCGCTCCCCGCCACCGGATGGGTGATTTTTTGCCACGGTGTGGCGGCCAGACTGGCTCCACTGGCAAGCAGCGCCAGCAAAGCAATTGCGGTTTTTTTCATGTTTACCAGCGTGGAATGGTGGTCGTCACATCCGCATTCTGCGCGCGCTGGCGCAGGAAGTGATCCATCAGCACGATCGCCAGCATCGCTTCTGCGATCGGCACCGCGCGGATCCCCACGCACGGATCGTGACGTCCTTTGGTGATCATCTCAACTTCTTCGCCATCGCGGTTAATCGTGTGGCCCGGCACGGTAATGCTGGAGGTTGGCTTCAGCGCGATGTTGGCAACAATCTGCTGCCCGCTGCTGATCCCGCCCAGGATGCCGCCCGCGTGGTTGCTCTGGAAGCCCGCTTTCGTGATTTCGTCGCGGTTCTGGCTGCCGCGCAGGGATACCACGTCAAAACCGTCGCCAATCTCAACGCCCTTCACCGCGTTGATGCTCATCAGCGCGTGGGCGATGTCGGCGTCGAGACGGTCAAATACCGGCTCGCCCCAGCCTGGCGGGACGCCATCGGCCACCACGGTCACTTTCGCCCCGATGGAGTCGCCCTCTTTTTTCAGGCCGCGCATCAGTTCGTCCAGCGCCTCAAGCTTGTCGGCATCGGCGCAGAAGAACGGGTTTTGCTCGACCTGGTCCCAGTCCTTGATCGCCAGCGGAATGTCGCCCATCTGGGTCAGACAGCCGCGGATAACGATACCAAATTTCTGCTGCAGGTATTTTTTGGCAATGGCGCCAGCCGCCACGCGCATTGCGGTTTCACGGGCGGAAGAGCGTCCGCCGCCGCGATAGTCGCGGAACCCGTACTTTTGTTCGTAGGTATAGTCGGCATGGCCCGGACGGAACACGTCTTTGATGGCGCCGTAGTCCTGGGAGCGCTGATCGGTGTTTTCAATCAGCAGACCAATGCTGGTGCCGGTGGTTCGGCCTTCAAAGACGCCGGAGAGAATTTTGACCTGGTCCGGCTCGCGACGCTGCGTGGTGTAGCGAGAGGTGCCCGGACGACGACGGTCGAGGTCGTGCTGTAAATCGGCTTCGGTCAGTTCGATGCCTGGCGGTACGCCATCAACGATACAGCCCAGCGCCAGCCCGTGTGACTCGCCAAAGGTGGTCACGCGGAATAACTGTCCAATAGTGTTTCCTGCCATCACGGCTCCGATGTTGTTGTTTGTGTTTGAGCGTTGTGAAACGGGCCGAAGCCCGCTGGATTAATCTTTATAGATGCTGAAGTGTTCGCGCGCGTCGAGCAGCTGCGCTTTGGTCAGCATAAAGACGCCGTCACCGCCGTTGTCGAACTCAAGCCAGGTGAACGGCACATCCGGGTACTGCTCTATCAGATGTACCATGCTGTTGCCCACTTCACAAATCAGAACGCCGTCGTCGGTCAGATAATCCGGCGCGCAGGCCAGAATGCGGCGGGTCAGCTTCAGGCCGTCAGAGCCAGAAGCCAGACCCAGCTCCGGCTCGTGGCGGTATTCGTTCGGCAGATCGGACATATCTTCCGCATCGACGTACGGCGGGTTGGTGACGATCAGATCGTACTGCAGCGTCGGCAGATCGCGGAACAGATCGGAGCGAATTGGCGTAACGTGATGGATCAGGCCGTGCTCTTCAATATTGTGTTCGGTCACGGCCAGCGCGTCGGTGGAGATATCGACGGCGTCCACTTCCGCTTCAGGGAAGGCGTACGCGCAGGCAATCGCGATGCAGCCGCTGCCGGTACACATATCGAGAATGTGCTGCGGCTGATGGCCGATCAGGCCTTCAAAGTGGTTGTTAATCAGCTCGCCAATCGGCGAGCGCGGCACCAGCACGCGTTCATCGACATAGAACTCGTGGCCGCAGAACCAGGCTTTGTTGGTCAGATAGGCGACCGGAATACGCTCGTTCACGCGGCGGATCACGCGCTCAACGATGCGGTGTTTTTCGCTGGAGGTCAGGCGCGCGGTGCGCATGTCTTCCGGGATATCCAGCGGCAGGTAGAGTGACGGCAGCACCAGCTGCACGGCTTCATCCCATGGGTTATCGGTACCGTGACCGTACCAGATATTGGCGGCGCTGAAGCGGCTAACCGACCAGCGCAACATGTCCTGTATGGTATGCAGCTCGTTTACTGCTTCATCGACAAATATTTTATCCACTCTTTCCTCCAGGGCATGCTCGCATAATTTTCGGCGGCTAGTTTGCCATGAAGACGGCGATAAATCAGCAATGACGCGTCGCGCTTGAGGTTAAAAAATGCGTTTAGTCGGGTACACTATCGGAAATACGAGATGAGAATGACGAATGAAAAAGAAAACATCGCTCAGCGAGGAGGATCAGGCGCTCTTCCGACAGCTGATGACCGGGACGCGTAAGATCGCGCAGGACACCATCGTTCATCGCCCGCAGCGTAAAAAAATCAGCGAAGTCCCGGTCAAACGCCTGCTGCAGGAGCAGGCCGATAACAGCCACTATTTTTCAGATGAATTTCAGCCGCTGCTTAATACGCAAGGGGCTGTTAAGTATGTACGCGAAGACGTCAGCCATTTTGAGCTGAAAAAATTACGCCGCGGGGATTATTCGCCGGAGCTGTTTCTCGATCTCCACGGCTTAACGCAGATGCAGGCCAAACAGGAGTTGGGGGCATTGATCGCCGCCTGCCGTCGCGAACATGTTTTTTGCGCCTGCGTAATGCATGGCCACGGTAAACATATTCTCAAGCAACAGACGCCCCTGTGGCTGGCGCAGCACCCGCACGTGATGGCTTTTCATCAGGCACCGAAAGAGTACGGCGGAGATGCCGCGTTGCTGGTGTTGATTGAAGTGGAAGAGTGGCAACCGCCAGAGTTGCCCTGACAGAATGGCGGGAAGCACATTGCACCCCGCCATATCGCACGTCACGTCAGATCGCTTTTGCCATCTTCAGGTTGCACGGACTCATTTGCCAGTTGAAGACACCTTTGCCCGTTTCGTCGAGAGAAACATTGGCAATAGCGGATGTCGTGAACATAGGCGGGGTCTCGCCAGGGCAAAGCTCAGATACCAGATAGCCAACCAGTGGCAGGTGGGAAATGACCAGCGCGGAAGCGACACCTTCATTGCACAGCGCCTGAAGATAAGCGCTGACAAGGCCTACATCGCCACACGGGGTGAGTTCAGGGAGAACATCCACGCTGGATGGTAGGTTCATACACTCCCCTACCACGTCCAACGTCTGTTCTGCACGCAGGAACGGACTCACCAGAACGCGTTCGATGTCCACTTTTTGACCGTTAAGCCAGGTCGCCATCAGACGAGATTCGTCGCAGCCACAGACGGTCAAAGGACGTACTGAGTCACTGGCGGCATCGAGTGCCGCGTCGCCGTGACGCATGATAAAAACTTGCATATTGCACCGCTTTTGTTAACCAGAATCACCGGCGTTAACTACCCGCGATAAATGCTGAGAGGTAGAAAACCCGATGGCCGGGCATTGTGCCTGATCCATTCGGTGAATGAAACGCTGTTTTTTACCTCAATGGCGTAAGTATAGTCAATCTCTGTTTACAAAATCGCCAGAACAGGTTCCTTTACTTCAGGATTTACCCTTCTTTGACCTCAGCTTACGAGGACAGTTTCCCTTGCTGGCCAAAATGTCTGGCCCCGTTCCGCCATCTGCAATAATTGGTCACACGGTGTAAACCGTGGACCATACTGCGAAGCCAGACGTTGCAGGATTGCAACCACTTCACCCGCGCCGAGCGTATCCATGTAACGGAACGGGCCGCCAAGGAACGGCGGGAAACCAATGCCAAATACCGCACCAATGTCTCCATCGCGCGCGCTCTTGATCGCCTGCTCACCAAAGCAGCGCGCCGCTTCATTGAGCATCATCATCACGCAGCGCTCAGCGCACTGAACGGCGGAGAGTTTTCCCTGACCAGAAGTCGTAATAAGTCCATAAACCGAAGGGTCGACCTGTTTCCTGCTTTTACGCCCTTTCGCGCCGTAAAGATAGAAACCGCGTTCATTTTTTCTGCCTTTGCGATCGTCCTTCAAAATCGCAGAAACAATATTTGCAGGTGGGCTGAAACGATCGCCATATGCGGCTTCCAGCACTGGTATAATTTTAGTGCCGGTGTCTATTCCCACCTCATCCAAAAGTTGGATTGGACCTACGGGGAAACCAAACTTTACCAGCGCCTCGTCGACGTGCTCGATCTTCTCTCCCTCCGTCAGCAATCGCATGGCTTCATTAATATAGGGAGCCAGAATGCGGTTAACGTAGAAGCCGGCCTTATCTGCTACTACGATCGGCGTTTTCCCCTGCTTCTTCGCAAGTTTGACTACCGTGGCGATGGTTTGCGGACTGGTCGTCGCGTGTGGAATGACTTCCACCAGCGGCATTTTTTCGACCGGGCTAAAGAAGTGCAGCCCAATCACCTGCTCCGGACGCGCGGCTTTCGCCGCGATATCGCCAATCGGTAATGACGACGTATTGGAAGCAAAAATGGTATGCGGAGCACAATGTTGCTCAACGTCTGCCACCATCTGCTGCTTAAGCGCCAGATCTTCAAACACGGCTTCAATCACCAGATCGCGGTGCGCAAAACCGCTGTAATCCGTCGTACCGGAGATCATCGCCAGGGTTTTATCACGCTCGCTTGCTTTGATATGGCGGCGTTTCACCTTTTGATCAAGGTTCTGCCAGCTGTACTGCAGCGCGTGGTTGATACCCTTCGGATTGATGTCTTTGATACGTACAGGTAATTTGCCTTTGCTGGCGGTAACAAAAGAGATACCGCCGCCCATGAGCCCCCCACCCAGTACGCCAATGGCACGCAGCGGTGCAGGCTCAGCCTCGCTGCCGGGATCTTTTTTCACGTCCGTGCTGGCGAAGAAGATGCTGCGCAGCGCCTGTGACTGCGGCGTCATCGCCAGTTCGCCAAAGGCTTTGGCCTCCGCGGCATAGCCGCTGCTGCTGCCCCGCGACAGCCCGGTTTCGATCACTTCCAGGATCCGCTTTGCCGCCGGGTAGTTGCCTTTGGTTTTTTGTTCAGTCTTTTTGCCCACCATGTTGAACAGAAGCGTTCTTCCCAGCGGGCCAGCCAGCACGCGCTCGCGTACCGGCAAAGGACGTTTTGCCTGACGCCCTTTCAGCGCAAGCTCGACGGCGGCTTCCAGTAAAATAGACTGCGGCACGACGTCATCGACCAGACCGGCTTTTAGCGCCTGACGGGCGCGCAGCTGTTTACCGGTTAAGATCATCTCCAGCGCCGTGCTGACGCCCACGAGGCGCGGCAATCGCTGCGTTCCACCAGAACCAGGCAGCAGACCCAGCTGCACTTCCGGCAGGCCCAGAATGGTTTTTGCATCGTCAGTACAAATCCGGCTGTGACATGCCAGCGCCAGCTCAAGCCCACCGCCCAGACAGGCGCCGTGGATCGCTGCGATAACCGGGATCGGCAGGCTGTTGATCTCCGACATTACCTGCTGGCCCTGACGCGCCAGCTCTTCGGCTTCCAGTGCGTTTTGCGCCCGGTCGATCATGTTGATATCCGCCCCGGCTATAAAGTTGTCGGGTTTGGCTGAGATAAACACCAGGCCGCGAATGGCTTTGTTTTCGCGGATCTGCTTTAGCATCGCGCGCACCTGAACACCAAATTCGGCCTTCAGGGTATTCATCTTTTCATCAGGCACATCAATAGTGATAACGGCCACGTTATCGAGGCGAACCGTCAGATTAAATGCAGATGGCATATCCATTATTCAGCCTCCAGAACCATTGCTGCGCCAAGGCCACCCGCCGCACAGGCGGTTACGAGGCCAAACCCGCCGCCGCGGCGACGGAGTTCATGTAATGTTTGCGTGATCATTCGCGCACCGGTGGCGGCAAACGGGTGACCGTAGGCGATAGAACCACCCAGCACGTTGAACTTACTCTGATCCACTTCGCCTGTGGCATGGGCGCGGCCCAGCACATCGCGCGCGAAACGCTCGCTTGCCAGTAGCTGAACGTTTGCCAGAGTCTGCGCGGCAAACGCTTCATGCATATCAATCAGGGTTAAATCAGCCATCGTCAGCCCCGCGCGCTCCAGCGCC
Source organism: Enterobacter sp. N18-03635 (assembly GCF_004006055.1). NCBI lineage: Bacteria > Pseudomonadati > Pseudomonadota > Gammaproteobacteria > Enterobacterales > Enterobacteriaceae > Enterobacter > Enterobacter sp. N18-03635. Next base: position 3,243,191 of record NZ_CP034769.1, read on the forward strand.
AGCGGCGTGGACCATGCCGGACCTAACAACATGTCCTTCCAGACATCAATGGCGGTGAAGGCATAGCTGCGTAAATAGCCCAGGGGAGTGATGCCCAGCTCTTTCGCGCGGGATTCGGTCATCAGGATCACGGCGGCGGCCCCGTCCGTCAGCGGCGTACTGTTCGCCGCCGTCACCGTGCCGTGCTTGCGGTCAAACGCCGGGCGCAGCTTTGCGTAATCCGCCAGCGTCGAGGTGCCGCGAATATTGTTATCTTCCGCAAGCGGTTCGCGATAGGGCGGAATGTAGGCGGTCATGACCTCATCGGTCAGCTTGCCTTCCGACCAGGCTTTTGCCGCGAGCTGATGCGAGCGATGCGCCAGCGCATCCTGCTGCTCACGGGTAATGCCGTAGGTTTTAGCCATCTGCTCGGCGGTATCGCCCATGCGCAGGCCGGTGGAGTATTCCGCGACGGCGGGGGGGACAGGCACGAGGTCGCGCAGGCGTAAACGCGAGAAGAGTTTGAGTTTTTGGCCCGTTGTACGGGCTTTGTTGGCATCCACCAGGATGCGCGCCAGCTTTTTACTGACCCCAATCGGCAGCACCGAAGAGGAGTCAGCCCCACCCGCAATTCCGGCGCGAATAGTGCCCGCCATCAGGCTTTCGGCGACGTTAGCCACGGCCTGGAAACTGGTTGCGCAGGCGCGGCTGACGCTGTAGGCATCGGTATGCACGTTCATCCCGGTACCGAGTACGATTTCCCGCGCAATATTGGGAGCTTCAGGCATCTGCACGACCTGACCGAACACCAGCTGCTCGATGACCTCAGGCGGAATTTCGCTGCGAGCCAGCATCTCCCCCACTACCATTTTCCCCAGGTCAACGGCCGGTATGCCATGAAACGCCGTTGCCTGACGCGCAAATGGCGTTCGCAATCCACTGACTATGGCAATGCGATCGCCCTGACGGGTAATTAGCGGTAATGCCTGACTCATAACACTCCCCTGTAAAAAATTTTTCGCAAACATAAAGTGGTCTGACCTGATAATAGTCTTAACCATTTTTTTACATTCAGCCAATCGGGGAAACGAAAAAATGCGAGCTAAAACACAGAGAAGAAAAAGAAAATGCCCCTGCATGGCAGGGGCATTTGTGCGGTTTGTTGCCGGGTGGCGGCGTTGCCTTACTCGGCCTACACGATCGTAGGCCCATGCAAGCGAAGCGCCGCAGGGCAAAAAGGATTAACGCAGACCCAGCTGGAAAATCAGCGTTTCTGCTTCGCAGGCGAAAACAAAGTCGATGTCCAGCTTCACGCCGCCTTCCACTTCGGTGAAGGTCGACTTGATTTCACACGGATCGGATTCAACATCACGCGCACGCTTGCTCAGCGCGGCCAGGGTCTCTTCCGCTTCGGCACGGTTAGTGAACACACGGCTGTAAGACGCGGTGCAATCGGAGTTGTCCATGATGGTCCCAACATCCATACAGCAGCAAACCGGGGTTTCATCAGCACTGCATTTACTCATAGCTCAATTTCCTCTGTATTCGCGCAGCGCGCGAGATAAACACGATGCTGATATTTTACGCCCCGGCGCGGGCTCTCTCCAGCCGTTAATGGCGCAAAAACGGATAAGTGACCAATATCACACTAAAAAATGATCCAGAACAAAAACCACCCTTTTGGGTGAGTCGCGATGGTCACAATTTTGCCAACCAGATCTCGTTTCGCGAAACATGTTTGAAAATATTAATAAACAAACTTGCAACATTCTGGCTGGTCAGACCTATACTCTGGCCACTGGTCTGATTTGTCTGTCATACCTCAGACCCTACACTTCGCGCTCCTGTTACGGTATGTAACAATTATTGAATAAAAATAACTCAATGAGGTTATGGTCATGAGCCAGAAAACCCTGTTCAACAAGACTGCGCTGGCAGTCGCAGTGGCACTCGTCTCCACTTCCGCCTGGTCAGCGGGCTTTCAGTTAAACGAATTTTCTTCCTCTGGCCTTGGCCGTGCGTATTCCGGGGAAGGCGCTATTGCTGATGATGCGGGTAACGCGAGTCGTAACCCCGCGTTGATCATGATGTTCGATCGTCCGACTTTCTCTGCCGGTGCGGTTTATATCGACCCTGATGTCAACGTTTCTGGTAAGTCGCCTTATACGGGTGCGAGCCTTAAAGCGGACAACATTGCCCCAACAGCATGGATCCCCAACCTGCACTTCGTTGCTCCTATTAACGAACAGTTTGGCTGGGGTGCATCCGTAACGTCTAACTACGGCCTGGCTACCGAGTTCAATAACAACTACCCGGCTGGTGAATACGGCGGTAAAACAGACCTTACTACGCTGAACCTCAACCTGAGCGGTGCGTATCGCCTGAACGATAACTGGAGCTTTGGTCTGGGCTTTGATGCCGTTTACGCCGATGCCAAAATCGAACGTTATTCCGGGGAACAGACTGCGCGCCTGCCTAAAAACAGCAATAAAATTGCCAGTCTTGAAGGTGATGAGTGGGGCTATGGCTGGAACGCCGGTATCCTGTACGAGCTGGACAAAAACAACCGTTGGGGCCTGACCTATCGTTCCGAAGTGAAAATTGACTTCGACGGCGATTACAAGAGCGGCATCCTGACGCCTGTGAACAACCTGGTTCCTGGTGCGGGTACAATCATTCCTTGGGGAACGTCCAACCAGACCGTTCCAGGTTCACTGTCACTGCATTTGCCAGAAATGTGGGAAGTGTCCGGTTACAACCGTGTTGCGCCGCAATGGGCTATCCACTATAGCCTGGCCTATACCAGCTGGAGCCAGTTCCAGGAGCTGAAAGCGACCGGAACCAATGGCCAGACGCTGTTCTATAAGGACGAAAGCTTCCACGACGCCTATCGTATTGCGTTGGGTACCACCTACTACTACGATAAAAACTGGACTTTCCGCTCCGGTATCGCATTTGACGACAGCCCGGTTCCGGCAGACAAACGTTCCATTTCCATTCCGGATCAGGACCGTTTCTGGTTAAGCGCGGGCGCGACGTATGCGTTCAACGAGAATGCATCCATCGATGCGGGCGTATCTTATATGCACGGTCAGAAAGTGACGTTCCAGGAAGGCCCTTACGAGTTTACCTCTGAAGGTAAAGCCTGGCTGTTCGGTACGAACTTCAACTACGCGTTCTAACCGCGACAGAATCAAAAAAGGTGAGCATTGCTCACCTTTTTTATTTACTCAGAATCGATATCTTTTAGTTCGTTCTCGATCGCCTTCGCGTTTGGATTCTCTTCCGGCTTCAGCTTACCGCCGTTGGCAATAAAGTCATGATTCTGGAAGTACGCTTCACGTACCATAATGTACGGGTCAGAAGACTGGCGCAGCAGGCCATCAGAGTCGAGCAATTGCGCGCGGGTTTCAATCCCTTCCACCGTCCATTTACCCACCGACAGTGGCCAGGTCAGCCATGACAGAACCGGATACAGCGTATCGACCATATCACCGCCGTCATCACGCACGGTGAAGCTGCCATAGAACGGCAGATGAACGTAAGGGCCGTAACCGACACCATAATGCCCCAGCGTACTACCAAAGCGGTGCGGCTGTTCACGCTGCAGTTTCGGGTTCGCCATGCCTGCGACGTCAATAAAGCCGCCCATCCCCAGAATGGAGTTCAGGAAGAAGCGGGTAAAGTGGACCATCCCCTGGTAGGGGTCGCCCTGCAGGAAGTAGTTCACCATTACCGCAGGCTCTTCGAGGTTGCTGGTAAAGTTACTTAACCCATTACGCGCGGGCTGTGGAACATAATCGCGCCATGCCACTGCCACCGGGCGAACCACATACGGGTCCAGCACGTTGTAGTTTAAGCTATACATGGAGCGGTTAAATCCTTCGAGAGGATCGGAGCGGCCCGTTTGCTCCCCAGAGCTGGCGCAGCCCACAAGCATCGTCGCGCCCAGCGCAAGCGCCGACAGCCGAAGTTTCATAAATATCTCCCTGTTCAGTATGGCTATCGTTGATTGCCATCCGTAACGGAGCCTGATGCTCCGTCTGTAAACGTGCAAGCGATTGTAACAGCACGTTTACCGATGTCTATGAGCACAATTACGGGCAGTAACCACCGTGACTCTGATCTCAGCATAGCCTGGCTTTTAGAATTCGTTTCGCTGGCAATTTTATAATGCCTTTGAAAGAGATGTATCACCTTTGTTGTCATTGCTGCCAATTTAAGAGCATCCCCACAGGCATCCCGACAAAAGCCGCTACGCTTAACAGAAAGATCAATCTCCGGGAGCATATATGAAAGAAGTGGGCGAAGAAAAAATTGGCGAGAGCAATGAGGAACTTGAAATTGAAAGCGAGGAGAAAGCGCGCGGCGAGAAAATAGAAATTGACGAAGATCGACTCCCTTCCCGCGCAATGGCCATTCACGAGCATATCCGCCAGGACGGTGAAAAAGAGATGGAGCGCGACGCGATGGCTCTCTTCTGGTCAGCCATCGCTGCAGGGCTCTCAATGGGCGCATCTCTGCTTGCGAAAGGGATATTTCATGTGCAGCTGGAGGGCGTACCCGGCGGTTTTTTACTCGAGAACCTCGGTTATACCTTCGGCTTTATTATCGTCATCATGGCCCGCCAGCAGCTATTTACTGAAAACACGGTGACCGCGGTTCTGCCGGTGATGCAAAACCCCACACTCGGGAATTTCGGTTTATTGATGCGGCTCTGGGGCGTGGTCCTGCTGGGAAATATCATCGGCACGGGCATCGCGGCCTGGGCGTTTGAATATATGCCGATATTTGATGAACCCACACGGGATGCGTTTGTAAAAATCGGCATGGATGTAATGAAAAACACGCCGGTCGAGATGTTCTCGAATGCCATCATCTCCGGCTGGATTATCGCCACGATGGTGTGGATGTTCCCTTCAGCAGGCAGCGCCAAAATTGTCGTGATCATACTGATGACCTGGCTGATTGCGCTGGCGGACACCACGCATATTGTGGTCGGTACCGTTGAAATCCTCTATCTGGTCTTTAACGGTACGCTTCACTGGAGCGATTTCTTCTGGCCGTTTGCCCTTCCGACGCTGGCGGGAAACATCTGCGGCGGAACGTTTATCTTCGCGCTGTTAAGCCACGCCCAAATCCGTAACGACATGTCAAACAAACGCAAAGCTGAGCTTAAGGCACGGGAAAATGATGATAAATCGACAAAAAAAACGACCTGAATGGTGACTCTTTGAGCAGTCAGGCGGCGATGCGCTTAACGCAAAGTGTAAATAAGGCTATACTCGTGCCGCCTCGTCCCCTTAGTTAAATGGATATAACGAGCCCCTCCTAAGGGCTAGTTGCAGGTTCGATTCCTGCAGGGGACACCATGACCACATCTCAACAAGTCTCATAACTTCCATAACTCACTGATTTAAATGCTAATCAACAATCTTGTTCGTCCAGTAAAGTGCCATTATTTCTAATAAAATCTATACATCTTTGCGTATATGATTGTGTATAACTGAGTTCGATCTTTTTTCTATACACATGCTGCTTTCTGACATCCAAATAAAACGAGCAAAACCAAAGGATAAGACCTATACATTGAATGATGGCATTGGATTATCACTTCTTGTTGACACATCAGGCAGTAAAGGCTGGCGCTATCGTTACCGCTTCGAAGGCAAGCCGAAGATGATTTCCTTTGGCGTATACGGTGATGTATCGCTTGCAAAGGCGCGTGCTAAACGTGACGAAGCTCGTTCGATGATGGCCAAAGGGATCAACCCTAGCGAGGCCAGAAAGGCTGAAAATATTGCGTTGCAGTTTGCACATGAGAACAGCTTTGAATCTGTAGCAAGGGAATGGCATGGTTCAAAAAAAGCCACGTGGTCAGAAGGGTACGCAAAAGAAGTTCTCAACTGCATGGAAAAGGATATTTTCCCGTTTATCGGCCAACGCCCAATCGAACAGATTGAACCGCTGGAGCTGCTCACCGTTCTGCAAAAGATTGAGAAAAGAGGTGCTTTGGAGCAAACCAGTAAGATCCGCCGCCGTTGCGGTGAAGTTCTACGCTATGCCATCGCCACCGGACGGGCGAAATATAACTTTGCTCCTGACCTGGCTATTGCACTCAACAAGCCTAAAACTCAACACTTCCCATTCCTGACTGAAAGTGAATTACCTGCTTTTGTCAGTGCTCTGGATAACTATCAAGGCAGTTTAGTAACGAAGTACGCCACACAGCTGCTGATGCTGACAGGTGTACGCACAATCGAACTGCGTGCCGCAGAATGGGCTGAATTTGATTTAGAAAATGCATTGTGGGAAATCCCCAAAGAGCGCATGAAGAAACGCCGCCCTCATCTGGTTCCGTTATCTACACACGCGATCAGCATCCTAGAAAAGCTACAAGTCCTTACCGGAAAATACGGCCTCGTTTTCCCCGGCCGTAATGACGTCAGGAAGCCGATGAGTGAAGCCAGCATCAATAAAGTAATAAAACTCCTTGGCTATCATGGACGTTTAACAGGCCACGGTTTTAGACACACAATGAGCACAATTTTGCATGAACATGGCTTTGAAAGCGCTTGGATTGAAATGCAACTTGCGCATGTTGATAAGAACTCTATCAGAGGCACTTACAATCATGCGCAATATTTAGACCAAAGACGAAAAATGCTTCAATGGTATAGCGATTTGATTAAACCATATTAACCTTTTGGGTCTATCCTATTAACTCTTTAGCTTTTAAGTAATAAATGTCGTCTTTTATTATCTCTGAACAAAAGAAACTATGAGAACTCTCTGGCTTAGTAAATTCTTCAAGTGTATTTACTTTATCCTTTAATTTCCCCAATCGTATTTCATATTTTCTGTCAGTGTCAGACTCTAATAACACATCGGTCCACTGTCTAATTTCTTCAGTCTGAATCTGTAGTTTCGCCAACATTCCAACACGTGAACTGATCAGCCTGTCTGAATTCAACGACACTTCTTTCTCAGTATTTACTGCTTTCACACTCTGTAAATTTGGCAAAATTTTAAGATAGCTTACAGAAAAAGCCCCATCAATTTCATCATCATAAGGGTTAAGTATCTCAACATTTTTTGTATCTAGTGTCCCTTTATTATTGTTACATATCCCACAACATGGGAGAAAATTTTCCCATGCAAAGCATTCATTTGGATATGTAGACTTAGGATGAAAATGCTCAACCTGGACATAATTTCCGCCTTCAGAAGGAATACATTCGCAAAATGCACATTTGTCATGTGAGGTTGCAAATAAAACATCCTTAATCTGCTCATTACGATAATGTGATACTACTTTTTTCTTAATGTCATCTGGGATTTTGTCATAACCTTGGTACTTCTCAACCTCAGTTAATAAGTCATGAGTCCAAGCGTCTTTATTAGTGCTCAGAACAGCAGGTTCATTCCCTCTAGCCATCTTTATCATTTAATGCCTCGCTCAATTTTTAACTGAACGACATCTATTTGTTTCTTTAGAATCATTGCCGTAGGATCTGACTCTGGTATTTTTTTAGAATATTCATCAATTAAAGATAAAGCCTCGTCAAAAAACTCACCACTGATTAAATCCTCAACTTTATTCACAACATCAGAAAGTGTCTGCTGATGTACCGTGCTTACCCCCATAATCATAGAATAAATGTCATCAGTTTTCCATGCATCCAGTGGTTTATCTATTACATCATAGCCCATCTCTTTGCCTACACGCTTTAAAACTATGACTTCCCCCCCCTCTGCACTACTAATTATATGAGGAGAGTGCGATGTAACTATAAATTGAATACAAGGGAATAATGTCTTTAATATTTCTCTAATTTTTGTTTGCCATGAAGGATGTAAATGTGCATCTAACTCATCAATTAAAACAACACCGGTTGCAGTTTTAATATCCATATTACTTCTATCATTTGTTTTTTCTATCCATTCAACAATTGATAACACAATTGACAATATTGACTTAAATCCTGATGAGAGATCTTCCAAGTAGACTAGTGACCCGTCCAGATTAAAACTGGGTTCAAGATCCCTCTCAATATTACCAAAAGAAAAACGCCCATCAGATCCAAAAATAAAATCAAGATTAGATATTATATAATCCCAGTTTTTCTTCTCTTCAATAGCCCAGTCTTTCTCTATAATAAAATACCTGTTAATCATCCATTGTTTTATTTCTGGAGTGTAACCATTTGCCAAATGCATAAATGCATTATTTAAATATTCCACCCGGTATTCTTTTGGTGTTCTCTCTGATTTCATACCTTCTATTTTTTGATAAAAAATATTTCTATTCGGCCCAATAAAAAGAGGTGAAAAATATTCGGAAATATCATTTTTGTATATATATTCAGATCTTCCATCTCTGTGAACATAACTTCCTGGACCGCCCATAAATTGGCTTGCTCTGCGAGAAATCATGCTATATGAGTTTCGACCAAAGCCACAAATATCCCGCTCATTATTCCTATTGGTAAAATCGATTTTGCATTGAGTGTTTTCATTTAATGGCAAAGGACCATAAGAAATCGTAATCGCACTAGCAATTGCAAATAATACGGAAGACTTACCAACCCCATTAGGACCTGATAAAATTGTAAAGTTAGTATTAAATGGAATTTTAATCCGATCAAATCCTTTAAAACAATCGGCATCAACCTCATGTAAGTACATTACTACCCCTCCATTAGCATAATAGCTTTATCTATGTGAAATGCGTTTTGTTATAACCAAATCAACCTTCATGATGCATGCTCCAAATAAAATATCATGCGATGACCAAAATCGCACTACACCGCACCCGCCTGCGGTTTTCAGATCACAAAATTTTTTCAGTTTGGATTTTTTACAAACGATACCACCAAGCCTTGCCACTGCTGGGGATGTACCGCGATGTAGGAACTGAAAAGAGTGAAAAGAAATTCAGTTTTTTTCAGTTTTAATTTGCTATGACATCAACCGGCTTTGAATCAATGCATTGATAATAAAGGAAAATTAATTTTTAGGTGAGATTTTTAATGGCAATAACGAAAGCGTTAAAAACGCAACCTTATGATATATATAGATATTTAATTTTAAGTAACTGAAATTTAGTGAACTGAAGCCGGGAACATTTTACCTAATCCCGGCTATCGACTACTGGCTTTCTTTGGCGGCCAGTAAGAGCTCTAAGGCCTCCTCCCGTTCATCTGGTGGTAAGGCATCCATTAACGCTTTTATCCTGCCTTGCCCTCTAAGAGCACTGGGGCTTATCGTATGTGAGAAACAAACGTTCATCACAAACGTATGCCCGCACTCAACATTTGAGCAATAGCAGTACACATCTGATAACTTGGGATGCTTCCGGTTAGTTTTTCTCACCGTAGCCGCGGACATACATTCCGGGCAGAAAATTTTCAATACTCGCATCACTGGCCCTCTGTTGCCTGCCAGAAGAAGGGATTTTGGTTCCCTCCCTCTTGTTCTGAACGTGTAACACTGGTAACACGTGTAACATCGTTGATTTAATTGAAATTAATCTGTTACCAGTGAGCCAAATAAAGAGGTAACGCGTGGTAACACACTGATTTTTGTTACCACTGTTACCAGTGGATATTTCTGACTGGTAACACTGGCAAGCCTCGTCATTGCTGCCTGTTACCTCTGTTACCAGTGTTACCTCATAAAAATAAGACTCACGCGATTACTATTCGGGATCTACGCTACCCAATACTTGCGTATTAAACTGGTACACGCGCTTAAGCCCTATTTCTGGCAGGCGAACGCTGTTTTTGCGTTCTCCCGTCCTCCCCGGCCTTCAGCCAGCCCGCCTCAACACACAATCTGGCCACCTTTGGCGAATCGAACCCTTTACAAATTTCTTTCCAGCCAGATGGCAATACGTAGAAGGTCACAGTGGATTCCGTCACGTTGTCGCCCTTATCCACTTTCCTGAACCCCATCATCGACAGTGGGCGGTTCTTATCATCGTGCCAGTCAGCAAAGCGGCTGAACTGGTTACGTGTCATATAATCCCTGACCTGCTCCAGAGCGGTTTTATCCTCCTGGTTCGCGGTATGTCCACGATCAGCCATCCATGAGGCCAGGCAACACTCAGCAGCCCTGACGCCTCACCCTCAGGCCATCCGGTTATCCCGGCTTGTGTGGCAAGTTCTCCAGCCATAGCAACCAGCGCAAAACGGGTAACGGCGCGCCCAACCTGATTTCCTGCATCCGCAGGGGTTAATCTGCAGGTGTAGCCCTTCAGCAGCGCTTTCGCCTAGCTAGTCAGTTCCTGGAGATCGGCTGTCAGACAATGCAGCCAGTCGCGGAAGGGTGAGCCATGATAATGAATTACGGCGTGTTCCAGATGCTCCGCCAGCGCTTTACCACCACTAAAGCCGTGCAGCTCCTCAAATACTCCATGCTTACCCGAATCACTCGGGATCTGGATCATGCGTACTTCTACCCCGGCGTAGGTTCGCTCTCCGGCATTGGCGGCGTGCTCGACCAGTGACGGCTCCCCCGTGGATAGAAACAACAAATTCCAGCGGTTTGTTTCCCGTACCGAACCATCAGTTCGGGCGGGGGCATTGCCCTGGCCGTTCGCCTGCAACACGGTGTCATTAAGGTTCTTTTTGAATTCTATATGACACCTTTTTCGAGGATTTTCGTTAAGTGTCGTTAGGGTGTACCCAATAGCACTTACAAAAAATCCCCAGAAGGGGATTTTGTTGCTAGCGCCAATCATTAACGTGAAAGCAGCTGTACATCAACTTGCTCGTTACTCTCATCCTTGTTAATGATTGTGCCGTCATCACAAACAAGTAATTCGTCCGTCTGAAGCCACAACTGCGAGTCAAGCTCACCACCACCAGTCACACGCCAAACAGAACCATCTTCCAAAGTAAGTATTGTTCCATCGTCGTTTTTGGTCTGGAGCCAGTGGCCCGACTCGCAGTTAGCCCATGAAAAAGATGGAAAGGCCAACAGCAGAGCTACAACCCCTGCACTGGTTAATATATTTTTCATTATTCACTCTCAAAGCCAGAAATTGTTTTGGAATGCATTAATGCATTGTCATTACCCAGTTTGAGCCAGAAAGCATCATTAGTACATGGCTCCCGCATGGTTGCCCCCCCGGAATTCGTAGCTTACTCATAGGAACAATACCCACCCTTATGATGGCTGCCCGTGCCGCCGTGCGGGTGCTCTCCCTTAGGACAGGCTAGCGCCACACTTGCAATGAACATCAAACCAATTGCCATCATTATTTTTTTTCCTTTCATGATTATTTCCTTAGCCAATAAAAATCCCATATATAATGCATGGATTAATCATTATGTTTTAATGCCTAAGTGCGTTCAAATGACAATCACAACTTTTATCCATTCATTAACACGATCGACTCTACTTGGGCTTCAGTGCCGATTGCCCCGCCCTTTCCCGTCACCGCCAAAGGATCATCTTGTTTACTAAAAGCCCCTTCCAAAAACTAACTGCCGCCGTACAGCAACTTCGTAAACATGAACAGGCGATTCGATTAACTCCCGAATATGAGGTGTTCACTATGCCCCAAACAATACACTCGATATACGCGCTTAAGCTATTGAGCCTATACGACAAGCTTTCCTGTGAGGCCCTTACCTCATGGTTTGGTTATGTCAGGGCGCAAATCAAGGCGACCCGTGACGAACTTGATGTAGAGGGTAAAAAGAAATACGAGGCCTACATTGGGAAAGCCGCAGAAAAGGCACCAACGCCATTCGGGAGCCTTAAGCGCCCCCCGGATACTCTCACTGACTTGATAAATATTCCCTCAGGAGAAGCGCAGAAGACAGACGGGAGATTTCTGAAAGACTTTGGATTGTTACTAGTTTCCTTGAGGAATATCGCTATCAGGGCATTGATGATAGATATAGAGAATATGCCCGCACTATCATTGCCGGAATTGACACCGATCAGCTTCCTCAGATGATTACAGGTCTTATTGTTCGTGAAATTTTCAAGTTGGTGCATACCGATTGCCGCGCTGACGTGCTGGCGTTCGTTAATTCTGGTATCACAGACCATGAGTTTTGGCGGCATACGGCCCCGGACGAATATGCCGAGGTTTTCCTGATTATGAGTTGTCCCCTGAATCCTGGACGCTAAAAAACGCCGGGATATATTGTGCGCACGAGGGGATTGCACGGCGGAGTCTTTGGTATGGACATGATGTTTATGTGGATGAGTTTATCGTGTCTTTGGCTGGTAGCCTTCTGCATAGGAAATATCCCTGAGAGTATCCCTCTTAATCCTCACACTTATTAATATGCTTTATGGTCATGTGTTTAATCGGGTGATACATTCCTGCAGGGGACACTTGACCTCCACGCGTTTTCGAACACATTCGCCTGTGCGCCGCAGAATTCACGGTGCGGAAGAATCCCGTTTTATTTGAGCATAACGCGTTGCCAGCTGTCTTAGACGCAACTCCAGCTGGGTCTTTTCGGCTTCAGGAAGCGCACTTTCAGCACTATGCTCTGACAGGCGCCGGAGTTGTTCTTCAGCCGGTATAGTTTGGTTAAAGGACTGTATTGTCGAAAAAACCACCGATTTAAGCTCACTTACCGTGATATATTTTCCTTTTTGCTCATCCAGACTACTCAGCCTATGGCTCAGTTGCTGAAGCTTCATCATTCCCTGATACCAGCTGTTCATGGAATCGACAGGTAACGCTGCCGCGTTAATTTTTTGCTTCCACTGCACGGTGAGCGACTTCGCTTCCTCCGGCTGCAATGTCTGGAGTTGCGCTAACAACTGAAGGCTGTAGGAAATATTCCAGTCAGGTGGCAGCTTATCCAGTCGGGCAAGCTGCTGCTGCGTGTCGGTGATAAACGTGGATGGAATGGTGCCTCGCTGCGCTAACGCGTCTTGCTGAACAGGAGTAAGCACTTCAGGTAACGGCGCCAGCGAGGCAATGGCCTGAGTCGTTAAGGGATCCGGTCTCGACAGAAAGCCCCCTCCCCACGCCACGGCGAGGCTGACCACCAGCACAGAACACATCCCGGCAACAAAGGGTTTCCATGGTCTGACAGACCCGTGCGCAGTCGGACGATCCTTTGTATCCGGCTGATTTTCCTGCTGCACAACGTAGACCCATTTCACTTCGTCAATCGGTTCTGCCCTTTCCTGAGGTAACTCGCGACCGGGCATTATGATCGCATCCAAATCTGATGCGTCATTACCGCTTTCCAGCCGTTCAGCACTTGAACGTATCAACGTTCGTAACGTATCGAACTGGCTAAGGTGTTTGAGTTCGAGACGCTGGAACACCGCGCTCAGGCTGGTAAGCAACGCTTCAGCACTATAAAGCTCACGTAGATGGCTGTTGTTCAATGCAAGCATGCGCATGCGCTGCTGCAGGCGCTGGCTCAGGCCACTAAGGATTTCCAGACGAGCGTGTAGCGTCTTCGGCCAGAAAACGTCCCACTGGTGGCTAATCAGGGCCTCCAGAATTGCCAACCCTTCGTTCAGGCCAGCTAATCCAGACAGGTGAGTACGGGCAAGGGTGTACCAGGCCGCAGTCTGCAACTCCACACCGTTTTGTTCAAACAGAGAGAGACAGAGTTTTTCGACATATTGCCAGTTCACATCCGGGCGAGCAGGATGCGTAAGCTTACTGAGTTCATCGCGAAGGGCGGCGTAATCTGGCAGCGTACGCGGGTCGCCGCCGGTTTTTAACGTTATATGTGTGGTCATCCTGAAGGGCCTGCATATCCGTGTAGTTAATTTCGTCAGTTGAGATGTAAGGCTATTTTGCGATTAAAAATGCAGTGACTAATAAAAGGAATGAATGTTATCGCTATGGCAGCAGCGCTAAAATCAGACCGTAAAAAATGCCTTCATCAAATAGTTGTCCTGAACGGGATGAGATATCAGGGGGCGTAAAGATCCAGCCATTTACGCTCCCCACTCGCATGAACAGGCGTCCCTGAGAAATCACCTTATCCCCGGAACAGAAAGTCACCTCGACACAACCTGCTACGCCCTGTCCATACAGAAAGATCGGCATAAATCTGACCGCTCGGCTGCCATAACGCAGAACGATACCGGAAATCTCAAAAGCCCCGCCCTCCACCAGCAGATCCGGAACGGATACCGTCAGTGGCTCCACATTCAGTCCCGTATCTGTCAGCCACGCGTTCATCTCATCCTGAAGCTCAGCCATTCGCTGGCGAAACTCTGCAATATCAGCCTGACTCCTGCTGATTGCAGGAACAGGTGCAGGTTGTCTTGCCTGCAACTTCTTCAGGAACTGTGATTTTACGGACATGATGTTATCGGACCTTATATACGGAGAGTGGTGTCGAGATACTGCTGTTGCCTGAGATGCCTTAACAGGACCCGCCCTTCGGGCATAAATTCAGTCCCGTAGCGCACCAGGCCAATCCCTTTAAGTTCAGCGTCAATGGCATAGCGCAGTTCACCGGGGACATTCTGTTCCAGCAGGACAACGGTTATTTTTTTCAGGCGTGGTTCATATTTGAGCAGGACAGCAGACAATGTGCCCATAAGCTCATGGGCCGTTCCCGGCATGCCCTGCAGGATTTTGGTCATGTCCGGAAGGCCATAGTCAGGCAGATGCGCCAGCGTGCCGGCGCGGCAGTTAAGGATACGCTGCATGTTATCGAGTACGGACAAAACGACCTGGTTCTGCTCGCTGACCTGATGCAGGTCGAGGCCGCCGGTGAAGTTGCCATAAAGTGTTTCATACAGTGAAGGACGGAATGACTCACTCATCTTTCAGCGCCTGCAGAGTCAGTCGATTGTTGCCCGCGTCAATAACCCGGGCCTTATCCGGATCAAGCTCATCGCGGCTCAATACTACACGCCAGGTGTTGTTCTCCTGGTCCGGTGACATAAACATCCCGGCCACTGCCACATACTGCGCATCTTTTTCCATTGGCATATCAACCGTGACCGCCCCCCCGGGCTGCAGCCTTATATCTTTCTCCGCCATGAGGTCTGCCTTGACGGCCTGGCTGTCGTCTTTAAACAATGAGGGGTAGTCTGTGCTATCAAAGGTTTTGCGGTCTTTAAGCTGATAAATACGCACCACCGTCGACAGAGCGACACCACCAGCATTGCTGTTCACGGCTTCACGGGCACGAATATCGAGATGCAGAATCTTCACCTGCTTATAAAAAATCGATTTAGTCACGGCGACAGTGCCGTCCGTAACACTCTGAGTAAGTCCACAGCCTGCCAGTATCAGCGTAATGCCTGTAGCCAGCGTAACCAGAGGAAATTTACCAGCGGTAATCGCCATCTTCATCGGTCTCCCTGCGGTGAATATTTTCCTGTACGCGCTCGTAGCGGCCAAGATTGATGGTTATTGTTTTTGGATGTGATGCGGTCTTAGCCGCATTCAGCGGTCGCATCACGGCAGTGCGGCCCAGCTGCACCGCCCCGGCGTTGGGTTTACTGCTCATTGTCGCGTCCGGCAGCAGGCTACGGTCGACACACAGCTGTAACCGCACATCGAGGCGGGAGCCAAGATAGACATGCAGGAGCGCCATCAGGTCCGTGTGAAGCTCCCCATCCGGTAACCAGCCCCGCACCTCTGCCGGGTCAGTGGTGGTCAGACGCATCAGCACCTGACTGTTTACGTCGGTGGCATAGTTCCCCATCACCGGACGGCTGGTCAGGGTGACGGGCTGCCTGACGCTCATGGTCAGTGGCTTCTTCAGCGGTACACGGCGTTTGTCGTGGTGCCAGATTTTCGCCTGCGTGTTGGGTGCCAACAGGCGCACCAGCGAGGCCATGCCTTCTGCGGTACGCCCCGGCAGCAACATGACCGGCAACAGTGCCAGAAAGCGCGAAGCCGGAGCCGCGATATTGTCCGTGCAACCGTTAATCCCGAGCCCGGCCAAACCCAGCAGATACTGTGAAGTTTTGTCCTTACCGCCTTCTGCAAACGTTGCCGGATACGAATATTTACGCCAGATACGGTAGTACTGAGCAATCAGCCGGTGGTTGAAGATATCAAGGAAGTCCGCGTTAGCTTCGTACCCTTCCCGTCTCTGGGCGATGTCATCGATATAGTGCGTCGGCAGCGGAGACTCCACGCCGTAGAGCCCCATAAAGGTGGTACGAATCGTGGTTGGAAGGTGCGGATGTTCCGGTAGCTCTGCCCCTTTGATTTCAGAGGCCGGGAACCCCATCCCCGAATGGGGTCGAAAGCGTACCGGCTCTTGTCGCACCTGCCAGGTGCTGCCAGTGACCGGTTTATCCGGCTGGCTCTGCTCCAGTAGCTGACAGAAACGGTAAAAATTCATGTACGGCAGTCGGTCGCCCAGCTGCACTATCAGCCTGGCAGACGCGGACTGTGATTCTCTTTCCACCGGATGCATTTTCCTTCTGGCTGAACAATGAGGGTAAGCTGATTGAACTGGTTCATATCGGCATACAGCGCAAAGAACCGGTTGAGCATTTCACCGAACAGGTGAATATCGCCCTCGCCGGTGAAGCCGTTGCTGTCGAGGGTCACTTCGATATCCAGCCCCCGAAGCAGGTAGCCCTGTTCAAAACGTTGAAGGCGATGGTGCTCCACGTGCTGAATCGCCTCCAGACGCCGGGTGTTCAGTTCATCTTCCTGCCAGTTATAGAGCGCCAGCGTCCCGCGCAGCACTTCGGCAGTACTCATCATGTTCAGGAACCCGGATCCCAGGTGGCTCAGCACCCGCCAGTGAAAACGGTCTTCAGAAGGCGGATAGACTGGCAGCGTTGGTTTGCAGAGGTTGCGTACTGAAAGTTGTGTACTGACCACCTGCTCACAGCGGTCAAGCAGCGTACTCTGTAGTGCACGGCGCGGCAGCTGGCCGTTGGTGCCGGTGATTTGCAGCGATACGGCTTCACGCTCAAACAGGCGGTCCTCTTCCCACTGGTGCCCCCCAAGGATAAGCCAGGTGTCATACAACCCGGTCACGCTGCGCTTTACGCGGGTGTGGTAGTAACGGGGTGGTGCATGACGGCGCATCATCCCGCCCTTGTGCCTGAAGCTGCTGAACGGCACATACTCTGCGTCACTGGTCCGGTTTGAGCCTGTCACCGAATCCACCGAATAAATCTCGGTATGTCCGTCCTGCAGACGTTTGGGGCGCAGCAGGTACTCGCTTTCAAGCCCGGTAATGGTGAGTGGGTCAGCTTCCAGTGTGAACAGGTTAATCACCGGCACACAGTGCAGACGAACCGCGTCATCGGTGACCGGCAGCTCTGATGGCCACGGTGTGCTGAACACGACTTCGATGTCGAAATACTCTGCTCCGGCAGATGGCGTAATGCCGTCCAGCCCGTTGAGGTGGACAAACATAAACTTGTCACGGAAAGTGAAGTACTCCAGCAGCAGCTGGTAGCCGCTGAAGGCGGTATCGCCCTTCGGCCACAGGCAGTCTTCCTCCGCAAAACCACCCGGCGAGAAATACCCGTCGAGGCGAATACGGTCGGTCTGCCCGGGCAGACGCATATACAGGGCAGCCTGTCGTTTGGTGAGCATCAGGTGCAGCTGGCTGCTGACCGGGGCATCCGCCCCGAGATACAAACTGAGGTGGCTGAGATCAGCATGGGACCAGTCCGCCTGGGTGCTGCAGGCAAAACGCATCCGCAGCAGAGAGCGCCCGTCCGGCTCAGTGGTCATGGTCACCCAAGAGATATTCAGCGGGTTAAGCATCACATCGCGGGTGGTGCGGTAGCGACAGACCGTGTTTTTCGGCCCCACCGGGCGGGAATACACTTCCAGCCCCGCGGGCATCACTTCCGCCATCTTAACAGTCTGAAGCGCAGGCGTGAACGCAACCACTGAGAGTGACGGAATGGTGCGCAGGTAATGGGGCCAGAGCATGCTGACCAGCCCTTCGGTCAGTTCCGGCAAGTCGTCGTCAATCTTTTCGCGCAGCCGCCCCATTGAGAAGGCAAACCCTTCAAGCAGGCGTTCAACATAGGGATCGGGTGTGCCGGCCTTATCCAGGTCGAGCATTGCTGCGCGATCTGGATGGGTTTGAGCGAACTCTTTCGCGGCTTCACGCAGGTACCGTATTTCTGCGTCGTAATAACGCAGGGTCAAATCTTCCATTTATTTCTGTTCCTGTGGATTTAACCGCAAAGCACGGCGGCACGGGCTGGATCGACGGCGATCAGTCCGGCAAGTAACTGGTCCATTACCGGTGTAAGGCGGGCCTTTTCAGCCTCGCTGCGACCGGCTTTCAGGCGCAGGAGTTTCAGATGGCGGGCCTGCACCTCAAACATCAGCTCAGGCTCCCAGTCACTGAGGGTCACTTCTATTGCACGTTCACCCAGTTCTGCAAACAGGTGTACCGCCAGGTCATTTTTACCGTACTGCTCAGCAATGCGTCCCATCAGCAGACGCAACAGCCACTTCTGACGATCGGTGGTCATGCCCGGCCGGGTCTGCAACCAGCCCAGCGCGGCATCCGGGCCTTCACTGTCGGCCAGCGCCACGGCTTCCGGCTCCAGCGCCAGAATGTCATCATTACCGGCGGTGGCCGGGGCTGATGGCGTATCGTTGTCCCACCCACCAGTGGTATCAATCACGCTATTCTGGATCCAGTTCAGCGTCACTTCGTCCGCAAACGGTGTACCGTCACTGAACGCCAGTGTCTCCAGCCCGGACAGGCGAGACAGCAGCCCTTTCAGGTCAGCCACGACAATGTCGGCCAGCGTCTCCTGACCGGATTTCGTCAACGCCTGGTGGATATACCATTGCAAATCCAGCCACAGGTGATTGGCACCGCGGGAAAATGTGCTGTCGGCCGTTTCCAGCATTTCAGTCCAGTTCTGCTGCAGGTAGAGACGTTTGAGTAAAGCGCGTTGATCCGCCCTTGGCGGCTCAATGCGTGTGCGCCCCTGCGCATCCGGGGCCGGGATGGCCCGCAGGGTGTCGTGCCGCAGGCTTTTCATCAGATGGTGTGCTGACAGCCAGCCGTCCGGCTGCTCGCGCAGATATTCAGTAAGGGTGCGGGCCTGGGCCAGCAAATCCTGACCGGAGGTGATCCGCCCGATGGCCGGGGCATCGCTGTGGCTGGCAGCCGAAGGGGTTTCGCTGGTACTGGCATTCTGCGGTACCACCGCATCCACGCCGCCCGCTTTCTGCAGACGACTTTCCAGCGCGCTATACAGCGCATTGAGTTCTGGACGGGTTTCATCCGGCTCATTCTCAATAAGCTGTGATATCAGCAGCAGCGCACCGGTGGTTCGCATCGCATCGATCCTGACCACCTCCGGGTACAGGGAAAGCGAATCAGTCATGCGCGACCCGGCCAGCCATTCCAGTGCCGCCTTACGGCTACGGTCACGCTGCGGGTGCAGCTGTGGTCCAAAGCGCTCCAGCAGACCAGCCAGCAACTCGAGTCCTTCGGCCAGACCCCGCTCACCTTCGCGGTGCAGCTTTGCCCAGCAGTAGTATGTGGCCACACGGATATCTTTGGCGGTGCTGGTCAGCAGCTTCTCAGCAAGCCGGCAGATGAGTTCGGTATCCGCTCCGGAAAGTTTATTGACCTCTTCACGCATCTGCTGGAAGTCATCGTCATAGCCCGGGTCGTTACCAAGTGGTGATGACCCGGACAGCGGCTGCAGCCAGTTGTCCCACTGCGCCACACGTTCTCGGGTTGCTACAAGCAGTGGTTCCTGTTCTGTCTGGCAGGCACTGAGTAAGGCATTGAGCGTGCTCATCAGTAGACCTCCTCTGCATCACTGGCCGCACTGGCGACCTGGTCTGACGCGACGGTCGTGCTGAAGATGGTTTCCGGCAGACGGAAATTGCGCAGCTTCAGCAGCGCCAGCGGCCCCTCGCCGGCTTCGGTACGCAGGGTATAATTGAGCGTGCGACCATCCTGTGCCTTCCAGCTCAGGCTGTAGCTGCTGCCCACGCCCGGATAAGCCTTGATCGCAGCCTTATCGAGCAGGCGTATCCAGCCCCAGGCCCCCGGAATATCGGCGTACTGGCGGGTGCCAGCCTGCGTGCTAATCCAGCTAAGATTGGCCCCCGGGGCTTCAGTATCAGCAGGCCAGGTGAACCGCTTCCATGCCGGCACCTGGTTCACATAGGTCAGCTTCTGACTGTCGATAATCATGTCGGTCTGCATAACCCCATCGGCGGTGCCCGGGCGCAGTTCGAAGTTCATGCCGGCGTTGCCTTCGGTGAAGGCCACATCCGAGATATGACTCAGGGTGTTGATGGCGTTAAGGAACGCCGGATTAAACGCCAGCCCCTGCGAGTTGATGCTGTCCGGCACCCAGTGGTTGCCCTCTTTGTGCAGCACGCCTTTGAGACGGGTCTGCAGGAACTGAGCGATACGCCCGGAATCCGCGTTGAGGTATTTGGCCAGCAATGGCAGAGAAACATCGCTGCTGGAACTGTTAAACGGATAACGACCTCCAAAGGTACTGTTCCACTCAGCCACCACCGCCTGCTGCCACTGGGCATTGAGGCTCTCGGCCGCCGGGGTCAGCACCTGCTGCCAGGCCTGCTCCATCGGATTCACAAACACCGTACGCCCAAAGCCGCTCCACTCCTGCCCCAGACCGGCGGCAATGAGACTTCCGTAGTCGCGGGTTTCGGTCAGGTCCACGGCTTTACCCTGGAATACAGTCTGGGCAATGGTCTGGGTCATCGCCTGAGGGTCTGCGGCATTAGTCACCTGCTGCAGGCGCAGACGAACCTGCGTCACGCGAGTCAGGTACGACTGCAGGCTCAGCGCCTGCGCACCGGTGTTGCTTTTATCCATCAGTGCCAGTACCGGACCAAAGGTTGCATCCAGCGGACCGTGAACGCCGGCACTCTGGTCAATGGCATCCTTGTTATCACCACCGAGCAGATTTTTGGCTGATTTAACCAGAGAATCTGATATCGCTTCGCCTGTCTGTCCGGTACGCCCCTGAACATTCAGAGTGTTCATCAGCGCCACCAGAGGTGACTGACGCACGTCGGCCATCAGGGTCAGCTGGTCAATGGAATCCGACAGCGTGGTGGCCTGGTTCCAGCGCAGGCTGTTGAGGAATTCCAGCCAGGCGCCGCCAAAATCGGCAAAATAACGCTCCGTCAGGCGATTTTTAAGTGCTTCCGGGGAGATTTCATCCTGCTTATTGACCGGACGTTTGCTGTCAGTCAACACCCAGTCGAGCTCGTCCCGGCGCGCCTTCACCACCTTCTCGATGGCAGGCTGGATGGCCTGCTCCCAGGCCTGGCGGGTAAACATGCCTGGCACGATCTCAGTGGTGCTGAACAGGCGGGCTGCATCAGTATCGCCGGTCATATCTTCGAGACGCATATCCACATACAGATGTGCCACCTGTGAAAGCATTTTCTGGTACAGAGTCGATTCGCTATTACGCACCCCCATCAGGCGAACCAGCAGGGAACGCGCCTGGCTGACCATGTTTTCATCAGCTCGCAGTTTCCACTCAGGATGTGTGACCAGTTGTTCACCATAAAACGACAGCAGAGACGGGGCCACGCCTAGCCAGATACCGTCCTTCACACCGTCACGCTTCGGCCAGTCCTGAAGCAGCACCGTGCTAAACCAGTCACCATCCATATGCTCAGGACGCGCCAGCATCAGGTAAAGTTTCAGCTGGTCATAGGTTGCTTTTGCCCTCTGCTCGCGCAGCGGGCTATCCGGAGGCAGCGCGTTAAAGGCACTGACCTGCTTCTGCAGATGGTCTGCAGCCGCATCCCGCAACAGCGGCAACGCGCTGTCCTGATAGCGTGGCCAGAGTGCGGCCAGCAGGGCGTTATTCTGGCTCAGCCCGGCCTTTTCGTACCATGGCACACCATGCTCAGAGCGGTACTGCAGGCGGGCCAGCGTTTTCTGGAGTTCAGACAGCGCGTGCAGGCGCTGCTCCAGCGGCTGATTCTGTCGGGCGGCAAGTTCGGCCTGGGCATTCGCACCGGCAATCTGGCTGCGGTTGGTGACATAAGCGATGCTCATCCACATAGCCCAGCTCACCATCGTAAGCGCAGCAGCAGATGCCATTACCTTGCGCCATGGAATACCGGGCTTGCGAGGACGCAGCCCGGCAGGAAGCGTCCGGACTGATTCAGGCAGAACATCCCAGCGCTTATCCATGCCCCAGTGGTGCGGCACGGCACGTTCGGCACCGGCAGAGGGCTGACTGAACACCACACCGGCCAGCGGCAGCGGGCGGTAGGGATTGAGCATCACCGACAGCGGTGCGGTCACGCTCTGTGGCTCACGAATCAGCTGGTCGGCAAGCGTCAGCAGGAAGTTATGTTTTACCTCACCGCAGGTCTGCTGCAGACCCTGTGATATCAAATCTGGCGTCAGGGCGGAGAGTTGTTCTGCCAGCCCCTCGGTACGACAACCGGCAGGCAACAGGCAGCCGGTCGCCTGCGTAATGCGTCCTTCCTGCTTACCGGCTCGTGGGTGCAGGCACCAGACATAAAGCGGGAGTTTCCAGCCAAGCGTATCCATACGCGCGCTGATAGCATGAGACAGGGAATCCATGGTGCTTTCTGAAGGTACCGGTAGCGGCTGCTCCAGCCCAGGCGCTGAGAACTGGTCAAAGGCCGAGGTGACCCACACCAGACCATCCACCGGACGGCGGCGCAGTTTGCGCAGCGCGGTCAGCCAGGCACTGTCGGCTGGGGTATTGAGGTCACCGCCCCACAGCAACAGCGTGCCTCGGTCTTCCTGCCAGAGCTGGCCCGTAAGACCAGGAGTCAACTGCTCCACCTCAGATATGGTCCCGGTGACCAGCAGAATGCGTGTTTTACGTCCCCAGGGCCGACCGTAGAGGTTACGCATGGCGTCACGGATAGTATCAACGGTGACATTGCGTGGCGGAGTCCGGGCAACTCTTGATTCATCAGAAGGCAACGCATTGTTCTTCTGTTCCCGCCAGCGATGATATCTTTCCTTCATAAACCGGAACATGAACGGCGTATAGAAAACAATCAGCAGGACTATCCATACGGCAACGAATGCAAGCACTTGCATCGGTCGGGTATCAAGGCCATGCGAGGGGCCGAAATAAAGGATCAAGGCCACTATAATCGCTGAGATGCAGGCTATTATGCCGGCAAGCCCTCCTCTGCTCCATGTACTACCCGGCATCATTATTTTCACTCCCTGAGGTAACAGTACTGACAAAACGATCAGCACCTGAGGTAAACAACCCTAAAACAGGTTTGTTGCTGACGGACACGATGTCGGCCAGTAATGTGGCTAGAAGCCACGCACTCCCGCCCCCTGGAATTCCGTTATATTTTTCCAGTACATCAATTTCCTGGGGCACCCACGGTGTCAGATGTGATTGAGCCGCGGTCATTAGGTCAGCAAATCCGTCATTCCAGTGCCCGTAATCACAGAACACGTTTGACGTCTGACAGGCGATCGTTTGTGTTTCGAGGAACAACCCCATATCAGCCCTGAAATTTGTCATGTCCAGCGGCATCGGTCGCAATATGCGGGCGGAGTGTGAAAGCTGGTATTTTTCAGCAACATCATCGCTGGTAAGTACCATCGCTGCGAGTGCATCGGAATACTGTTCAGCACCCTGATTCTGCAATATCAGGATCAAATCAATATCGAAAACGGGATTTTTAAGGCGCTCCTCGATCCAGACAAAAGAAAGGGCTTCAAAACATGAGATCGAACCTGTTAGCTCACGCCCAGGATAAATTTTTCCCCATGATTTGCGAAACCGGGTCTCGAAGTCTGACGAAATTATGTCGCTCACAATGGTGACGTTGAATGGTACTGTCGCAGGCAACATTGATATTGCCTCTTGTACACCGGCCAGTCCCATTTCGAGCAAGGAGGTGGACGTCGTCGATTTCGCATCAAAATGGCAGGTCAGTGAAAGAAATTGCGGAGCATCTGCAGCATCTGATTTAGCAATGGCGTCAGAGGTCACTCCGGAAGGTAGCAGTATGCTGCTTCCAAGTACGGCCAGATAACGTCCAGCCCAGGCTTCCCACTGTTGCTGTCCGTATTCAGCTTCCTTCTGCAAAAACTGATGTTCATTGATTATTCTTCCCCACAGCCATCCCCGCAAACAAAACAGAAAAAACCAGCCAAGAACCGGGCTGGATGCCAGCCACCAGATATTGAATGCAGTCAGAGCCTTAACCATGCCTGACGCATGCAGGATAAACAGCAAAACCCCCACAACTGCGGCAACAACTCCTGCTAACAGCCATCCAAAAAATGATGGCTCAGGAGGCAACTCCATTGTTGTTGCTTTCGTCCTTTCCCAGCCCATTGATTATCCTACTGTGCTGTTCTGAGCACTTGAAATTACAGTACAACCGCACTGACATTTGCAGCCATCAACGACAACAGCGCGACCGTTAAAGGTACGGTGCGGTGATCCTTCCACGATAGGATTAGTTCCATGCCCATCTACCGGACAACTCACCATATCACCCACTAATGCGGCTTTTTTCCCGTCGACAGTAATATTGGAAGAGGCGGAGATCACTTTTCCGCCGTGAGAAGTATTGTCACCAAGCAAAACTAAGCCTTTCGTCATGTTGAATACTCGAAAAATAAATAAGAATCAATTAACATTCATTTTGTCGATCTTATCAAAATCAGGAAAAAGAGTTTTTTCAGGAGCAACACTTCCATCCGGATAAATTATCTTGGAGTACACACCATCAATTTTTTTTTCTGGCTCTATATATCTAACAACTTTCATCTCATCAACTTCAGGATAAAAATAAATATTGCTAAGTTTAGAAACTCTATAAGAAAGAAAGTTCTCTTTCCCTAGCAGGGAGAGCGTTTTTGTTTTCTCTGCTATTTTTCTTTCTCGAATATATGGGTAATATTTAGGCGAAATATTTAAGTCGCCTGTAGCGAAGGTGAATTGACCATTCCGCGCGGCATCATTATCAAAAGCAAGCGATACCCCTACGGCAGTACCGGGTATCAAATCCTCGCCAAGATGTGTTGCATCAATGTATTCGATACCTAAATTGACCGCACTCAACGTCCATTTACACGAGCCACCCCCGGTCATAGCCACTTTTGCTTTCCAGATATCCCCGCTCTCTTGCTGCATGGGGATCCCGATAACGTTATAGCTGGGTTCCGTAATAACTGAACCATCAAATCCACTGATTCTTTTTTTCTTACATTCATAAGAGATGTATCTGACTTCGAGCGGGAAGGGTTTTGTATACTGAGACGGATTTTTTACTTCAACATTCACCCATTTTGTATCCGCTGGCGGAGATAAGGTTTTATTAACAGTTCTACTTATGCTGCACCCTGATGATGAAAACAACACTAATGAAAGCAAAATGATTTTTGATTGATTAGACATTTTCCATTACCTCTTCTCCGTATTGAGCAAACCGCAAAAGTGTATCGTTGCCAGACGGTATGGACAACGTAGGGGAAAGCGATGCATCCAGCAGTCCTTCTATATTCAGAAAGATGTTATTTCTTGCTACCTCTCTCTCCGGTATGTCATTTTTATTTTCTGCCATCTGCTCCCGGAATGCATCCACATTATACCGGTGCTCAGTAAAGGTACGTTTTTCCACTATCCCGGCATTATCAATCAGCTCTAGCACTTTGTTATACATATAAGGCATATAGGAGGTCATGAAGTGTTCAAAAAGATTTAAATTAACGCCTCTGTCCGGATTACTGCCTTTGGGGAAAAAGTTCTTTAGATCTGCCTGCGTTAATGACGCTTTAAATTCTTTCTGCTTCTGACCAGCCTGCTGCATCTCCTGCTCTGCCAGTGCAGGGACCAGGTAAAGTTTAGCCTTAAGAGGTAGTAAATTCCTGATGGTAATACACCCTGCCGGCGTTGGCAGGTCTCGCTTGCACTCATGCCATTCCCGACTCTGGGTAGCTGTGAGAAAAGCCACCGTATTGCCGTGGTGCCAGAAGCAGTCTCCCCAGGTAACCATCTGGTTAGCCAGAAGCTCACCCAATGACCAGAAAAAGCCCAGAGTCCCACCAAACCATCCCCATAATTTATATAACTCGTTATCCAGGTTAGCTTCCGCGGGCACGGCTGGAATAGGATCATTATCGTTTACATGACGGAAATGGGTAATCTCCGATAATTGCATTACGGCATCGCGGGTAAAAGTTCGCGGCATTCCATAAGTGTAAAGTATCGGATTAAAATTCTTCAATTTGGCTGCATGAATTAATGCCAATGCACCGCCTAAACTATGCCCACAGATAAACAACTTAAGATTTGCGAGCAGATCTTTTAATGTTTCGATCTGTTCTTTAAATTTCTTTTCAACACGACTATATCCGCTCCAGAACCCGGTATGTACTTTTCCAGCAGGCAGTAAGCTAGTACATTGTGTTTTATCCATATCACAAACTTCAGTATTCACCGGTCTGAACGCCAGATCCGTTCCCACATCAAACAAGCTGGCCGTTCCACGCCAGGCAACAATCACCTTATCCGCGTTATAAACATAATAAAGCTGCGTATCACCGTCTGCCTTTGTTGCAGCAGTGTCATCCTCTGCCTGTACTGTTCCATGTGGGTTCTTCTCGTCTTCCTTAGGTGACGTGTCTCGTGAGGTATCCATAAATACCGGGGGATGATATCGTTCACTAAAGGGAACATCCTGTACTAACGTATTCCATGCAGAGCCGTCTTTATAAAGCTGAGGTAAGCGGGATAGATCCTGGCACTGGTTAATAAAAAAGCGCGTAATTGATACCGTATCCAGAGTACTGTCGTCTGCATAGGCAAGCGTTGCTGCCGCACCAAGATTAATTCCGTTCGCAATGGAATAGTCCTTTTGATGATGCAGAACAAGCTCCCAAGCTCTGAAAGGACATATTTCAATAACGTGTCGCTTTTCAAGCTCATTGGTTCTTACAATCACCCCTTTCATAATTTTCTGCGGAGGGAAATGGAATGGCGGCCACACTTCTCTTTTACGTAGTTTAACAGAGGGAAGGGTACGGCAAAGTTCGCCGATAACAGCGTAGTGCCAGATATACCCTTTCTCTTCAGCTTCAGGACGAACAACAGAATCATTTTCCGCATCCCTGCTAACACGCAAGGTACGTTTTTCCATTTCAGTAGCCAGTTGATTGCCATCTAACGTCAGCCTCAGCTCCAGACCGTGCGGCATGTCGACCCTGATTAGCCCGTCAGCATCGCTCTGACCAGAATAAGTGAATCCCTCCACCGGCCCGGAAACTGGATGAGAACTTTCAACAGTCCATGGCATATTTGCCACAGAATCACCCTGTTCATCTACCAATTGAAACTCAACCCAATAAGGTTTTTGCCTTCCCGCCGTAGCTTTTGTCTCTGTATGTGTCACAGATGTCACTAATGAATTTTCTGCCATAAACATCCCTCTTTATTCAGATTTAACAAAAATTCATGAACTCTTTTCTCTTGTAAGATAAAATGTCCCAAGCTTAATTATCTCTGATAAGGATACAGCGGCAAGAAACATCGCTCCAACTTTAATTGACATAGTTTTGAACATCCATGGTAATATCGAAAAAGAAGGGATCATGAAGAATAGTCTGAATGGCGTTTGAACATAGACTATCCAATTCGCATACTTCCACTTTTTTAAGAACATTACAGCAGAAAATATAACTGACACGTTAAACAGCAACGAGAAAGAAAAAAGGATTAGCGAATAAACACCTTGCTGCGGATAGATTTCACTAAAAGATAATATATCATCAACTAAAGGAATTCGGCCCTGTGAGATATTCAAGCAACCAAATCTGATAATGTAAAAGAGGTCAAATATGGCCCAACAATGCAATACACGATTCCGTTTTAAAATAAATTTCATTTACTTCCCTCATAGACATCATCAGCGGTCGTTGGTTGCCAGTGCCACGACTGACCTGTAACAGCCCAGGCATCATCACCTTCCAGAAAAGTTTGCGTGACCTTTCTCTGTTCTCCGTAACGATGTACTGCCGATTGCTGCGCTATCTCGTCTGTAGCATCAGATGGCAAAGGCAGCCATTCCTGAATTTTATCTCTTTTCGTATTCATATAGTCCTTTCCTTCAGAACCAAAAACACGTCCTTCATCTCCCATAGAGGTTAAGCGATTGATTGCCATAATTGCAGTATTTTTCAACCCATGATAATCATGATCAACAGTAACCCAATGCCCAGGCCCTTCATTCTTTTGCTCACGTGGAAATTCAATGTTTACGTTGCCAGGCATCGACGTGTAAAGCGGTGCGGTCTTTCCTGACAAGTCGGATATTCCTTCAAATATCTCACCATCAGGAGACGTTACTTTATAACTGGTGAATGGTTTAATATCTCCTGATTCGGGATCGGTAACGGTAAAAGTTCCGCCATATCCTTTAGTGAAAGTCACCGGCGGTGTATCTAAACTGGCAGGACCAGTCTGATTAACATTGGCCGCTTTCAGCAAAATATTTCCCGGACATCCCAGTTCAATATTACCGCCGCTAAGCTTTATATAAGCACCACCACAACTTAAAATCAGTTCCTTGCTGGCATTTACCTTCACGCTCCCCTGACCACTGGCGACAGTGATGTCCTGTAATGCTGAGACATTCATGGCATCAGCTTGTGCCTGAATATCAACCGTCCCTGCCCCCGCATACATTTTCATTCCTGCAGCCTGTGCAAACAAACTTACAGCCTCGCTTGCCGCCACAGTGAACGATTGCCCGGCGCTGATATCTGTGTTTTTACCTGACATGAGGCCAATACTTGCCCCGCCTGAAGCAAGCCGGACAGCCTCAGGACTCAGAATACCTATACCAGCAGGTGCACTGGCCAGCATTCCTGGCATTTTCAGATATTTCAGTGAACTGTTAAGCGTCTTTTGGCTGTCGATATCTGATACCGTTGCCTTCGCTCCTTTCGCCGCTGACTGGAGGCTTCTTGCCAGCGTGAGTGCCTGCTCCAGTTGTTCTACAGCCCTGTCCATTTCCAGCATTTTACTGCCGACGTCAGGCTGAGCATCTGCAGTAAGCAGAATGCCCTTACCACCACGAACGCTGACCCAGTCGTTAGTGCGCAGCTCCGCCCCCTCGCCACGGAGAGTTCTGGATGCATTGACGTTGTGACCTAAATTGAGTTGGGTTTTGCCGCCATACTCCGTGCTGAGCTTAATGTGCTCTTCACCACGCTTGTCTTCCATCCGCAGTTTGTTCAGGCCAGCGGTGCGGATAACGTTACGCGCGCTGTTCAGTTCAGTGACATGGTCAGCGTGGCGGGAGTCGTGGAGGGCGTGAGCGATGTACGGACGGTCTGGGTCACCTTCATGGAACGCAATGGCGACTTCAGTACCCTGTATCAGCGGAAAGTGAAAACCGTATTTGTCACCCCCATAAGGTTTGGCAAAACGCACGGGCATACTTTCCATGCCCTGTTTTTTGTCATCACGGTCGGCATCAAACTTCACCCGGTACATGCCGGATGCATCCTGCCAGGCGTAGATGTCGTTATCTTTGGCACTGGTCACACGCGCCATCAGGGTGCCGCTGACCACCGGACGCTTTTTCGCGGCGGGACGCCAGCAGCGGTTCTCGTAGTACGGCATAGCCGCCCATTCAACCTTCAGCGCGTTCTGACGGCTGGCGGAGTAACCCGCGCTGATGATGACAAGGCCGTTTTCGGTTTCACGCGGCAGCGTCGGCGGGATAGCCGTCTCGGTGATAGACAGCACTTGGGCCGGCCCCAGGGTATGGTCGGTACTACTGCCGGTCACGGTGGTCTGAGTGGACAGGAAGCGCTCATGCTCCAGACGCGCCCAGAAGTTACCAGTTTCTGCCGTCGGGGTAATTTTGTCGCCACGTTCAAGGTGCCGTGGGCGGTAGTGATACACGTCCCCGTAGGTATTCCCCTCCCCGTCACCGCGGGTCATGTCAGCCGGTACGGAGGTCAGGATGTTCTGGGCCTCACGGTGGTTATAGTCGCTGGCCGTGACCGAGCGCTCCACCACGTTATGCCAGACATGCACATCCCACACCGAGTCGGCCGCATTGTCATTCGCCCCTGACGGGCTGCTCAGCGGGAGTTTTTTACCAAACGTCCAGGCGCTCTGCTTGTCCGCAAAGTGCACCACTTCGGTCTGGGTATCAGGCTGGAGGGTGAAGAAGTAAAAAATCCCCACCTCCGCCAGCAGGCGTTCAATAAAGGCGAGGTCGTTTTCCTGATACTGGTTAATCTGCTCACGCTTTGGATAGTCGGCTTTGAGGGTAAACTCAAACTCCCAGCCTTTGAGCCCATGTTCCGTGAGCACCTCTGCAACCACTTCCGGCACCGACTTGTTGACGAAAAAGCGATGGGTGCGGAACTGATTCCCCAGCAATGCGAGGAACGGTTCCAGCACAATGCAGTACTTCGCTTCATCCGCGGAGCCACCGGTACGCTCGAAACGGGTCACCACCCCGTGAACCACCTTGCGCTGCGTAAGGGAAAGCAAATCGCCCGCGCCCATGGTCAGGGTCGCCGGCTTGCTCAGCATCTGGCGGGCATCAATGTTCTTGTCGGCACTGGTGAAGTTGATGGTGTAGCTGTAAAGCTCGCTCATCGCTTCTGAACCACTGAAGTCCTCCACGTCGATATCGGCCGTGCAGGAAGGGATATCGAGGCGGTAGCGATTCAGGGCTTTTCCGGTGACGGTGGCCACCATCGTGTTCAGGGTATCCGTCAGGCTCATGGCGTTGACTCCATTGTGTATTTGGTTATTCCGTCAGGGCTGGCGCGGGCCAGTATCGGTCACAGGAAGTGAAAAAGAGATTATTTTTTTCGACGCGTTTTCAACCAGTAGAATAGCTTCATCAGGAGGTACGCCCCGACAGCACACAACGTTGTTTTAATCACGATGATATGCATCTCGAAGCTGTCCATCGCTTCTTCCCCGTCACCGCTAATCGGGATATGGGCCTTCACAAAACTCGCAACCCATACATCAGGAATGAAGTGGATTCCGCTCCAGAACAGCACACTAAACAGCAGGATTTTCATTCGGCATTCCCCGCCCGCTTTTTCAGGGCCTGCTGCATCCGGCGTTTCTCAGCCTCTTTTCGTTCTTCGGTTTCTTTATCACACAGGCTGTAGTCCGGGGTACCACGCACATCGATACGGGCATAGGCCTTCAGGCCATTGCCGCCAGGAACAGGGAACGTCCCCCGCTGCAGTAGCAGACGTCGCAGATGCTGAAAATCACTGGATCGGCGAAGGGTGATACAGCCCCAGGACTCACCGGAACCATCGCTGTTCAAAGGATGAAGACGAAATCCTGTACGGTTCAGGCCATTCACCATGATGCCGTCTCTTTTAGTTTTATCGCTGAAAAGGGCAAACCATTCGGAATGGTGATTTCGGTAACCATGCCAGGCATCGATCGCCTCTGCCCGGACTCGGTTATACAAGCTGCCGGCAGGCCTGTCGATCACCCAGTAAGTCCCCGGGGGGATAGCAGCATTTTCATGGTCAGCACAGTCAGGATTATTGATATAAAAATCCACGCCCGTCAGCACTTCAAAAGTCCCGATGCCGTAGCATTTCAGGTACGCCGTTTTGCCATCCGCCGACAGGTTGCCGTAATCCATCATGCAAATCTGCATTTCAGCCTCCGTGCGCCTCATTAAACGCCAGTACAATCCCTTCTTCATCATTCCAGCCGAGCGTCAGGCAGTGTGGTTTCTGTTTCGCAGCCATGTGGGTCAGCAGCTGCTGACTTAGCACCGGCAGAATCTGCTGATTGAGCAGACTGTCAATGTTACGCGCACCGGTATCCGGCAGCAGGCAGGCAGAAGTGAGAGCGTCATACAGGCTCTCATCTATCTGCGTGGTCAGACCGTAGTGACGGTTCAGTCGCTTGCTGACCTGTGCGAGTTTCATCTCAACGATGGTGCGCATAGCCGCTTCCGCCAGAGGACGGTAAATCACGGTCTGGAAGCGGGCCAGCAGCGCGGGCTGGAAGTGATCACGCAGGATCGGACGCAGCAGTTCATGCAGATCGCCTTCGGTGGCCTCCGGCTGTTCGTCAAGCAGTTGCATCAGGTGATCGCTGCCGAGGTTGGAGGTCATGAGGATGACGGTATTGCGAAAGTCGATTTCGCGCCCTTCGCCGTCGCGCATAAAGCCGCGGTCGAATACCTGATAGAACAGGTTCATGACGTCACGGTGTGCTTTTTCCACCTCATCGAGCAGCACCACACTGTACGGGCGCTTGCGAACCGCTTCGGTGAGAATGCCGCCCTGACCGTAACCCACATAGCCCGGAGGCGAGCCTTTCAGCTGCGACACCGTATGCGGCTCCTGATACTCGGACAGGTTGATGGTGATGAGGGATTTCTCACCGCCGT
This sequence comes from Enterobacter sp. N18-03635, assembly GCF_004006055.1. Taxonomy (NCBI): domain Bacteria; kingdom Pseudomonadati; phylum Pseudomonadota; class Gammaproteobacteria; order Enterobacterales; family Enterobacteriaceae; genus Enterobacter; species Enterobacter sp. N18-03635. Next base: position 3,275,520 of record NZ_CP034769.1, read on the forward strand.
ACAGCACGTCTGCCAGTGCAAGCGCAGTTTCAGTCTTACCGACGCCACTCGGACCAACCAGCAGGAACACGCCCTGCGGACCGTTCTCGGACGTAAGCCCGGTTTTCGCCGCACGCAGACGCTGAGCGATAGCGTTAAGGGAGGCATCCTGCCCGACCACACGTTTACCGATTTCATTTTCCAGGGTCAGCAGTTCGGTCTGTTCATCTTTCATCAGTGAGGAAAGTGGTACGCCCGTCCAGTCTGCAATCACGTTGGCAACCATACGGACATCCACATCCGGCCGGATAAGTGCACCGTCCTGCTGCAGAAAATTCAGCTGTTGCTGCAGGGTGTGAATATCTGCCTGACGACTGATGTCCTGACGGCAGGCTATCAGCTCCCCAACCAGCTGGTGCTCTACCTCCAGACGGGCTTCCTGCGTTTTCAGCTCCGATTCAAGCTCCGTACGCAGCGTGTCGATGATTGCCAGCCGGTCACCGTGTGGCGATGCTCCTGCGGCAATGTCCTCCAGCAAGTCCTGTGTTTCCATCCCAAGTGCTATCAGACGGGATTTCAGGCGTACAATGGCTTCCGGCACGGTATCAAGACTCATGCGCACGCGCGCGGCGGCGGTATCCAGCAAATCAACAGCCTTATCCGGCAGCTGGCGGCCCGTCAGATAGCGGCGGGAAAGCGTAACAGCAGCGCGCACCGCATCGTCGGTAATGTGCACGTTATGGTGCTCGGCGTAACGGGATTTCAGACCACGGAGCATCAGGCAGGCGGTGTCGTCGTCAGGCTCATCGACTTTTACCATCTGGAAACGACGCTCCAGGGCCGCGTCGCGTTCGAAGTACTGCTTGTACTCGCTCCAGGTGGTGGCCGCAATAGTACGCAGTTCACCACGCGCCAGCGCCGGTTTCAGCAGGTTCGCTGCATCGGCGCCGCCCGCCTGGTTGCCCGCGCCGATGATGGTATGCGCTTCATCAATAAATAGCAGGATCGGGGATGGGGATTGCTGCACCGCATCGATGACGTTTTTCAGCCGCTGTTCGAACTCGCCTTTCACGCCTGCACCGGCCTGCAGCAGGCCCAGGTCAAGGGTACGCAGAGTGACCGCTTTCAGGGATTCAGGCACATTACCCTCGGCAATACGCAATGCCAGACCTTCAACCAGTGCGGTTTTCCCCACGCCCGGCTCGCCGACCAGAATCGGGTTGTTTTTGCGGCGACGAGAGAGGATATCCACCATCTGACGGATTTCTGTGTCGCGGCCAAACACCGGATCGATCTTCCCTTCCTTCGCTTTGGCGGTGACATCGAGGGTGAATTTATCAAGCGTGTTCTGCAGCGCAGGGCTCAGCTCCCCCTCTTTCATTTCCACGCCAGCCGGACGCCCGACAAACTCCACCTCACCACCGTGGTTCTGTGCCAGCTCGGCTTCGCGCTGCATTTCCGGACGCTCATCCGATTGCGCATCCAGCAACGGTCGCAGGCGCTCCAGCTGGCTTTGAGCAAGCGTTAACAACGGCCAAAGGCCGTCACAACGTGCCAGTTTCGGTTTTTCCACCAGGGCCATCAGCAGATGGACGCTGCGAATGTGCTCTTCACCATTGAGTGAGGCCAGTAGCCAGGCTTGCTGCATCAGAGTCTGGATGTCATCAGAGAGCTGGGGCCGATGGCGCACGGAGCGAGGTTGTCTGTCGAGCCAGCCGAGCAGATCCTGCCAGATGCCATCCATATCCCACTCGTAGCGGCGTGCCAGCACCGTCAGGTCACCTTCCCCCTGCTCCAGCAGCTTCAGCAGCCAGTGCTCCGGCAGAATTTCGGCATGGGCACGGGTCTGACAGAGCGAAGCTGCGCCTTCCATCGCTCGGGCACAGTAAGGGTTCAGACGACGTAACAGGATGGCTGGATTTTCCATGAGATTCTCTCTTTGTCGGTTCCTGGACACGCTACCGCCCCTCGCTGTTCACCAAAGCGCATAAGGTCAGGCAGGCAGATTTTTTCTTTGCTGAGTGCCCGTATCTCAGGCACTCAGCAAAAAACTGCGGACAGGAAAACCTGCCCGCATCAGGATTACGCCGTGGCGCGTTCGTTCCAGGAATCGGAATGAATGATGTTGCCGTCTTTGTAGGTCCAGGTGATTTTTTCGTAACGCAGTTCAACGCGTTCAAGGTGGTTGTGCTTCTCTTTAGAAGGATCCTTGATGTCATACATTTCAGGATTCACTTTCACTACCTTCACGTTTTCCAGTTTGGTGTTGAAGTACTCCACTTCCTGGCCCGCGTCGTTGATTTTGTACCACTTGAATTCAGCGGATTTCAGGGTCTGACCGGTGGTCACCGCCTTGTACAAGTACGGGCTGGAGGAATCGATTTCCTTGGTGAACAGGAACGGGGTATGGATACGGGTACCGGTCAGCTTGCCGGTGTTGTTGTCGGTCGGGATGTACAGATTATGTTCCTGAGCGACCACTTCGATGCTGCCTTCACGATCCTGAACGTCAACAGACCCTTTGATGTCCGCGCCGCCGTCGTCCTTCAGCCAAAGATAAACAGGAATTGCCATGGAATTACTCTCCATTGTGTAGTGAAGCGCCATCATCCTGCGATGACGCCGGGTGTTTGCCGGGTATCTGACAGGCGTTCGCCTGCGGTACCAGACTAATTTCGACACGGCGGTTAAGCGCACGCCCTTCCGGGGTGTCGTTGGTTGCGACAGGGCGGCTTTCGCCATAGCCCTGCACCGCAAAACAGCTTTCGGGTACGTCGCCGGTATCCCGCATCCAGTCGCGCACTGCTTCGGCACGTTTCTGAGAGAGTGTCTGGTTCAGTTGCGGATTGCCGGTGTTATCGGTATGCCCTGACACGACAATCAGCCAGCCCGGCTTCGCCTTCACGCCGACCAGAGAATTCACCAGCATTTTGATCGAACCGGCTTTTAGCGCCGATTTACCCGAATCGAACAGCGACATGCTGTCGAGACGAATGGTTTTCGGACCCTGAATAATTTTCTTAATGACCGGAGGCGGCGGTGGTGGAGGTGCCCAGTCACTGACTGCGGCCTCAACGGGCGGAATTAGTCGCAGTCCCTGATACAGACCCAGGCGATAACGCAGTGGCTCCCCGCGACGTTGCCAGTCGTCCAGCAATGCGCCATCGGCCCGCAGGCGCTGCTGCGCACGCAGTTTCGGGGCAACAGGCTGACCCGTCAGCTGGTGATATAACGCAAGGTGATCGCCAACGTTACGAATGAGGAGCTGGTTGTTCATCCAGGACGCCAGCATCGCCAGCGCGAGAAAAATCCCGCCCAGTAATCCGGCATAACGCCAGAACACCATCCTGCGGCTCACGCCACGTCGGCGCGGCAACGCCGGCAGCAGCAGTTCAGGCAACGGCAGTGGCTCGGTGCTCACAAACGCATCCGGTGGCAGCGCCGTCACGGAAGTGACGTGTTGTTGCCAGAGATTGCCCGCGATACCATTCACCGGCACCATGCACATACCCTGCACGCAGGGCGACATCACCGGTAACTCCCCCCGCCGTACCGACAGCAGGTCATTCACCGCGCTCTTTTGCCAGGCAAGCAGACTGTCCAGCCACAAGCCATGGCTCAAACGCGAAAGACGCCCGTCCGTTCCAATTTCCAGAGGCCAATCCGTCAGTGACACATTACCCTGACCGGGCTGATACACCTGTATACCGCTTCGCGGGCTTACCGTGGTAAACCAGACGGGTTCAGCCTCTGCACAGGCCGCAGGAGGAGATACCCAGGTCACGGTCCACAGCGGGGGGATAGTGCCAAATGCCGCACGGCACCGGACGACAGCACGCTGCCAGCCCCGAAGATGCTGGATAAAATCATCGCCGGAGGTGTGCTGTTCAGGTACCACCGCCAGCATGACGGAGATTTGCGGCACCTGAGCCGGACGCACCAGGCTCAGGTGTTGTGCCAGGAGTGGCAACTGCTCCGCATCCTTCACCCACAGATACCAGCCCTGTCGGGTTTCCCGGTTACGGGAGCCGGACACAAACAGTGGGCAGTTGTCGCCACAAACAAGGATCACCGCACCCTGAAAATCTTCCGGCGGCAGATTTTCATCCACAATTTCCCGGACAGCGGTCGCCCGTGCCTGAGAAGCCCGGCGCTGACGCCAGAGCATCACCCCGGAAACCAGCACAACCAGCAGACTGAGTGCCACACGGCTGCCCAAGGACAGTGGCCAGAATCCCAGAATGAGCCACAGCGCCAGTACAGCACCCAGGGCAGTTAACAGACTTCGGTACGCATCCCGCATCGCTTACCCCGGCCTGACGATCTGGCTTACCAGCTCGGTAAGTGAAGATGAAAGGAAAAACCAGAGCGCAGCCAGGGCGACAGCGACCACAACCCAGCTCAGCCAGTACCCGCGACGGCCGCTGCGCAGACGCGATGCGCGGGCAACAATGGGGGCATCCTGTGCCAATGTGAAGGCGGGCACCCGCTCTGCGAGAGCGCGAACAATATCTTCCCTACGCTCATCATCCTGAGCGCGATACTTTCCCACGAACCCCAGTTGCAGAGTCCGGTACATACAGGTCAGGACGGCGGTATCAGGGGCAGTTTCTTTCAGCAGGTTACGGATTCTTTCCCATAGCTCTTCACCAGCATTGAGTGTACCGAAGAAGTGAGCCTGCAGCGGGTCACGGCGCCAGGTCAGGTAGCCGTCATCGGTGGTTCCCCGGTTCATCACGCTCTCATCAAGCAGTGCACACAGGGCATACACCATATGGTCACGGCTGATGTCGCTGTAACCTGCCTCTGTGAGCGCAGCTTTCGCCTCCCTTACCAGACGGCAGGCACGGCGATAGAGCCCTTCCCCGTCACGCACTTCCTGACCACCCTGCAGTTGGCTGGCCATCAGCCAGCCCGGGTAGAAGATATTTTCTATCTGACTGAGTTCAGATTTATTCATGTACGCAACACCGCAAAGAGTTCGAGATCAACATCACCCAGCGAGCGTGGGGTATAGAAGGTACAACAGCCCATCTCAAGCATTGCGCGAGCCGCCTCACTGCTCAGATCCAGCGAGAAATACTGGTTCTCAAGGCGCAGCGGGATAGCGGCCGGAACATGCGTCAAAGGCTTAATCAGCATCCCACTCAGAGCCACATTCACCACATCCGAAACATCATCGAAGCTGCCCGCTTTACACAACTGCGGGAATTTAATCTGAAGCTCATGGTTCGGCATGGAAGAACGTACTGAGAGGTAGAAGTCCGCCCCTTCGCGCAGGCGTGCATCGTGCAGTGCACCCTTCCAAATCTGGTCCTGATGCTCCAGGTGAATACTTACTACCCGCGACGGCAGGCTCGCTTCCAGAAGCTTGTCCAGCAGTGCCAGCAGCGGTGGGAATACCCGTTCAGGTGCATCGTGCTGGTAAGCAGGGATGTCACCAGCGTCATGCTCCAGTGAGAATGTCAGCAGACTGCCGGCAAGACGGGTCAGTTCGCGATACAGGAGTTCCGGGTGACGAGCGGGCGTCTGCAGAAGTTCCGTTAACACCGGCTCGGCGCTGTTCAGAGCATTCAGCAGCCAGAACAGGGAAACATCTGCGACAGCAAAGTCAGCCATCCGCTCATTGCTTTCACGGCGCATGGCCATCAGGCGACGGCGGCGGGCCTGCAGACGAACCAGCAGGTCACCCAGTTCGGTGGTCAGCGAAGGGCTGGCAGAAACGGAAAGCATGGGGGGAATGAAAGCAGGGTCCCGACCCCACTGCCCCTGAGCATTACGCACCAGACGGGTCACCGGACAGGTTAAGTATGCCGTGTTTTCCTGGCTGGACAGACGCAGTGTTAGCGCATTACGTAGAATGGCGAGTTCCCCGCTTTCATGACCAGCCAGTTCCTGCACCACCACACGTTCGGCTTTCCAGCGACGTGGGCGTTCACTATCCTGCCCGTTATCGAGGTTGCCACCACTGGCGCTCAGCAGCGGCAATGCGGCAACCACCTCAACAGCCTCAAAGCCGTTTGCGGCAGACAAATCACAGACCGGCGGAATATTATCCGCCAGATCCGTATCAACAATCGTGCCATCCTGGAAACGTACGACCAGACGGATGGCATTCAGACGCGAGAGCGCAAGTGCAGCATCATCAAATTCTGCCGCAACCACGCCCCAGGGATGAGAAATACCCATCCGGGCGACCATGCTGGCAACGTGCTCACTCCAGCGGACCTGCTGCTGGAACTGTTGCGGGGCCAGAGCGGCCCCATCCTCCCAAAGTGGGCGGTAAATTTTCATCCCTGATCACCCCTCGCCTTACGATTTCGCTTTCGGCATCTGGGAAACCAGCGACAGGTTGACGTCCATCCCTTCCACCTGGAAGTGTGGAATCGCATACAATTTCACGCGGAAGAAGCCTGGGTTATCTTCAATATCTTCCACCACCACTTTTGCATCACGCAGTGGATGAGACGCCTGGAGTTCGTCGCCCGGGTCGGTCATTTCGGTCACCAGACTGCGGACCCAGGTGTTCAGTTCCAGCTCCAGTAGTCGACGATCCTTGGTGGTACCGATGTTCTCGCGCTGAATTAGCTTCAGGTAGTGGGCAATACGCGACAGCAGGAAGATGTACGGCAGACGCGCGTTGATACGGCTGTTGGCCGTTGCATCAGCGGTGTCATACAGCGCCGGTTTCTGAGTGGAGTTTGCTGAGAAGAAGCAGGCGTAGTCGCGGTTTTTGTAGTAGGACAACGGAATAAAGCCCAGATTCGCGAATTCGAATTCACGCGTTTCAGGGATCATCACTTCGCTCGGTATTTTTACCTGATTGCCTGTCCCCAGATCATAAAGATGGATAGGCAGATCCTGAACCGCACCGCCGGCCTGCGGGCCACGGATTTGGACACACCAGCCGTTATTAATAAAGCTACGCACCATGTTGGAAGCGAAGGCAAACGACGCATTCGTCCACAGGTATTTGTCGTGATCCGGACCTTTGACTTCTTCTACATAGTTGAAACTGCGAACCGGAACGGTATCCGGGCCATACGGTAAACGTCCCAGTACGCGCGGCATCACCAGACCGATGTAGCGAGCGTCGTCCGTATCGCGGAACGATTTCCACTTGATATACTCGGCGCGATCAAAATAGTTACCAATATCTTTAATCGCAGCGACGTCTTCCATTGATTCTTTGAGGAAGAATTTCGGGCCTGCCGAGCCGATAAATGGCATATGTGCAGCCGCAGATACTTTTGAGATGTTGCGCAGCAGAGCGACATCCTGCGCTGAAGCATCGAACTCATAAGCGGAAACCAACGCCGCAATCGGCTCGCCGCCTGGGGTATCGTATTCATCAATGTAGGTGTGTTTATACAAACCACTCTGGATGACTTCCGGGCTGTCTTCAAAGTCCTGGCGCAGCTCTTCTTTAGACATGCTCAGAAGCTCGATTTTTACGTTCTGGCGAAAATCTGTTTTATCAATCAGCGACTTCACTCCGCGCCACAGGCTCTCAACCGACTGAAACTCTTCATGGTGCATAACGGCGTCCAGCTGGCGGCTTATCTGGTAGTCGAGCTCAGCGATGTGGTGATCGATCAGGCTTTTATCCAGTTTTTCGACCTTCGAGCCTGCCTTGGTCAGGCATTCCAGAAAGACCTGCATACCTGCGGTGAGACGCTCGTCAGCGGTCGCATCCGACATCGCCTGCGCATCTTGCCAGATATCCAGCGCGCTCAGTTCGGAGACTGGGTTCAGATTGATTTTCTCAAACAGTGAAGCGTATACCCCACCCACAGCAGGGCGTTCCAGCACCACGCTTTCCCCGCCAGCAGTATTATTTTGTACAGACATGAGCATTCCTTGATTAATCCGTTAAAACAGCATGATGATTAAGGTTTTTTTGAAGCCAGCGCGGATAACTCATTTCGCAACTCAGCACTAAGCGTCTGGTCAAGAACGATTTTCTCCAGCTCTTTTCGGAAAGTCTGGTTATCCAGCAGGTTGGCCTTCAGATCGCGGAGCAAGTTGCGCATCGCCAGCATCGCCTTAAGCTGTGGAATTTGGGCCGCCACCTGCTCTGGCGTGAAATCTTTCATGCTCTGGAAAGTCAGCTGAATGTTGTCCTCACCGCCATCTTCAGACAGCGTATTTTTAACGGCCAGATTAACTTTTGGGGAATATTCGGAAAGAACGCTATCAAAATTATTTTTGTTGATATTAACTTTTTCACGTTCTGATATTGGTGCAGTTTCCTGCCCATTACTGAAATCACCTGTAACAAGCAATTTCAAGGGTAATTCCATTTTCTTGCTTGCTCCGCCAGTATGCAGGTCAAGCTTCAGGTTAATACGTGCCTTAGGCACCTCATTCTGAAAACTGTCAGCCATTTAATCATCCCTCTTTGTTTAGCTATGCCAACTTCACGGTATCGTTCTTAATGCGCAATAATAGAATAATGATCGAAACAAAATCAAATGCACAGATCATTTATCCACGACAAGAATTTTCTTAAGAATTTTCCTCTAATACATTATCGCAAATTGCCTAATTAACTCAGAAAAAGAAACTGCTCTTTTAGCACAAATCGAATATTTGTATCGCAGAAGGGATTGCAGCCAGAGAGATGTTAATAAAAACATCTTGTTTTGATTTGCATCACAGCACCACGCCAAAAAACGCTAAAGAACTGCAATATCTTATTGCGGCACGATTAAAAGGGGAACGTAATCGAGGAAAGAAGGCGACCACTCCATTGACAGCATGAATAATACTTAAGAATTTTCATAAAGAAAATTCTTAAGTATTATATGAAGGGATAAATAAACGCGTAAATATTTAATTTGGCGAAAATCAACGACGCATTTTTTTCGTTACGCTTTCTTTCTGAACGCTAACGCTACTGCGTTCCGCTGGAGGAGGAAAGGCGCTTTCCATGTGAAAGTCGATAAAATCTGTAAAATCAAGGACCTCTCGGACTGCCGCTTTTTTAATCAAAAACGAGTAATAGCACATATCGTATAACGGTGCTACATTACGCCGCCCGCCCAAATCAGCAGTGGCCAGGCAACGCCGTAAAGTTCGGTAAAGCCTGCAACCATCACCTTGAAGAACGGTCTTATCGGCACGTCGTATCGCAAACTCTGCGCTACCTTTACAGGCTTCACATAGGTTCTACTATTTTGTCTCAATCCAAATTTCAACGCGCGTTTTTACACCCGCGTTACTGGTTTACATGGTTTGGTCTTGGCGTACTCTGGCTGCTGGTTCAACTTCCATACCCTGTCCTGCGCTTGCTGGGGTCGAAACTGGGCAGCGCTTCCCGCGTTTTCCTGAAACGACGCGAATCCATCGCGCGTAAAAATATTGAGCTTTGTTTTCCGCAGTACAATGCCGAAGAGCGCGAGAAACTCATTGCTGAAAACTTCAAGTCTATCGGCATGGCGCTGCTTGAAACGGGCATGGCCTGGTTCTGGCCGGATGAGCGTGTCCGCAAGTGGTTTGACGTGGAAGGACTGGATAATCTGAAACGCGCGCAGATGCAAAAACGCGGCGTGATGGTCGTCGGCGTTCACTTTATGTCGCTGGAGTTGGGTGGCCGCGTGATGGGGCTTTGTCAGCCAATGATGGCAACTTACAGACCGCACAACAGCGCTCTGATGGAGTGGGTGCAAACGCGTGGCCGCATGCGTTCCAATAAGGCGATGATCAGTCGTAATAACCTGCGCGGTATGGTCGGCGCTCTCAAGAAAGGAGAGGCCGTCTGGTTTGCACCCGATCAGGATTATGGACGTAAAGGCAGCAGCTTTGCCCCCTTCTTTGCGGTGAAAGACGTTGCGACGACTAACGGTACCTTTGTCATTTCTCGATTATCGGGCGCCTCCATGCTGACCGTGACGATGGTGAGAAAAGCAGATAAATCAGGCTACCGTCTGCACATCTCCCCTGAAATGGCTAACTATCCGGAAAACGAGTGCGAAGCCGCAGCGTTTATCAATAAAGTCATCGAAACTGAAATCATGCGTGCTCCAGAGCAGTATCTGTGGATGCATCGTCGTTTCAAAACACGCCCTCTTGGCGAAGCCTCGCTCTATATTTAAGCTCTGCATGAAGGTTAGTTTCGCTAAGAAACTAACCTTTTCAATCACCTGTCTTCCCGCTGAAAACCCGTCACTCATTGCGTCGCTCAAAGTGAATTTATTGCGTTGTGAAATCAAACTGTCGCCGTTCCACGACACTCGTAAGTAGCAGAAATTATTTAAAAAAATCCCTCTTGTCACCCTTCATTTTTAGGCGTACATTAGCGCCGTCTGGCAACAGGAAAGCACAGAATTCTGAGCTGGAGTCGGCGGCGTAACGGGAAAATTCTCATTTTCGTTTTGACCGGATTTCAGCTCTCTATAATCAGGTGGACTCTGTTTTTAAATGCGTACCACAAGATACGCGGAGCGATGAAACGTGAAATATTTCTTTATGGGCATTTCGGTGATTGTTTTAGTCTGGGCCGGAACCTTTGCCCTGATGATTTAGTGAAGAACATGCAGTCAAAAAAACAGGAGCCATCGGCTCCTGTTTTTTTATGTCATGACGATGCGGGATGTTCTGCGACGCTCTTTGAGGTGAGAAGACCATCGGCACGGAACATACTCTTGATGCCCCTCACCGCCTGACGAATACGGTCGCTGTTTTCAATCAGGGCAAATCGCACATGGGTGTCGCCATAATCACCGAATCCAATGCCAGGCGAGACACACACTTTTGCATCCGGGAGCAGTTTTTTGGCAAACTCCAGCGATCCCATCGCCGCGTACGGTTCCGGAATTTTTGCCCAGACGTACATAGACGCCTTCGGCATTTCCACCATCCAGCCCGCTTCATGCAAGCCTTTTACCAGCACGTCACGGCGGCGCTTATACTGGGCGGCAATCTCGTGAACGCACTGCTGGTCGCCCTCCAGGGCAGCGATAGCCGCGACCTGCAGCGGCGTGAAGGTGCCGTAATCGTGGTAACTCTTAATGCGCGCCAGTGCGCTCACCAGCGTTTTGTTACCCACCATAAAGCCAATACGCCAGCCCGCCATGTTGTAGCTTTTCGACAGGGTAAAGAACTCTACCGCCACGTCACGCGCGCCCGGGACCTGCATAATCGACGGGGCTTTCCAGCCGTCATAGACGATGTCAGCATAGGCTAAATCGTGAACCACCAGCACGTCATAACGCTTAGCCAGCGCAACAACTTTCTCGAAGAAATCAAGCTCCACGCACTGCGCCGTTGGGTTCGACGGGAAGCCGAGGATCATCATCTTCGGTTTCGGATAACTTTCACGAATCGCACGTTCCAGTTCGTTAAAGAAATCGACACCTTCCACCAGCGGCACAGAGCGGACCTGGGCGCCGGCAATCACCGCGCCGTAGATATGGATCGGATAGCTTGGATTAGGCACCAGCACCGTATCGCCATGATCCAGCGTAGCCAGCATCAGGTGTGCCAGCCCCTCTTTCGAGCCGATGGTGACAATCGCTTCACTTTCCGGATCGATATCAACCTGATAGCGATCCTGATACCAGCGCGAGATCGCGCGACGTAACCTGGGAATACCGCGAGAGGTTGAGTAGCCGTGCGTATCCGGACGCTGGGCAACCGTGCAGAGCTTCTCAACGATATGCGGTGGCGTTGGGCCGTCAGGGTTACCCATGCTGAAATCAATAATATCTTCGCCGCGCCGACGCGCAGCCATTTTCAGTTCAGCTGTGATATTGAAAACATAAGGGGGGAGACGATCGATACGCGTAAAACGGCGTTCAGGACTGAATTCAGCCATAGATTCCTCAGATTAACGTTAGCGCCCGGACCGTCCGAGCGACGTTGCCACCGATGTGGCATGTTTAGAAAATAACCTGAAAAAAATCATGCTGTCGAGAGGGAAGTGAAAAAAAAGCAATCGCCTGAAAACCGGAACCCTGCTGTGACGAAAAGCGGAAGCCCCTGTTTCAGGGTTGGCTTTCTGATAGCCGTTATTTAACAGGATGATATCAAAACAGTTACCTGACGATACGCAGGCTATAAAAAATCAGGACGTGTCCGTTACCGACAGACAATCCCCTTTAGAAATTATGGTTTTTCCTCATTTGATAAACCTGACGGATAGCTGGTCAATACGCGCCAGGTTTTTTATCATGGTTCTTTCCCGTTTTCCCAGGTCTACTCGTGCACGAAATATTCACTATGCTGCTGGCGGTTTTTGACCGTGCGGCATTAATGCTGATTTGCCTGTTCTTCCTCATTCGCATTCGCCTGTTTCGCGAGCTGTTGCACAAATCCGCACACTCGCCAAAAGAGCTGCTGGCCGTTACCGCTATCTTTTCCCTGTTCGCCCTGTTCAGCACCTGGTCAGGCGTGCCGGTAGAGGGTTCGCTGGTTAACGTGCGCATTATCGCCGTGATGTCCGGCGGAATTTTGTTTGGCCCCTGGGTGGGCGTCATCACCGGCGTGATTGCCGGAACCCATCGCTATCTGATTGATATCGGCGGGGTGACGGCGGTGCCCTGCTTTATCACCAGCATTATCGCCGGGGTGCTATCCGGCTGGATCAGCCGCAAAATCCCGAAAAAACAGCGCTGGCGCGCCGGGATCGTGGCGGGCATGGTGTGCGAAACGCTGACCATGATCCTGGTCGTTATCTGGGCCCCCACCACCGCGCTGGGGCTGGATATCGTCTCGAAAATCGGTATTCCGATGATTCTGGGCAGCGTGTGCATCGGCTTTATTGTGCTGCTGGTGCAAAGCGTTGAAGGCGAAAAAGAAGCAAGCGCCGCACGTCAGGCCAAGCTGGCGCTGGATATCGCCAACAAAACGCTGCCGCTCTTCCGTCACGTTAACGCGGAATCATTGCGTCAGGTCTGCGAGATCATTCGCCACGACATTCATGCTGACGCTGTCGCCATCACCAATATTGACCACGTGCTGGCCTACGTCGGCGTGGGGGAACACAACTATCGCGACAACGATGACACCATTAGCCCGACCACCAGACAGGCGATTAACTACGGTAAAATCATTATTAAAAACAATGATGAAGCCCACCGAACGCCGGAAATCCACTCCATGCTGGTGATCCCGCTGTGGGAGAAAGGCGTCGTGACGGGCACGCTGAAAATTTATTACTGCCACGCGCATCAGATCACCTCCACGCTGCAGGAGATGGCCATCGGCCTGTCGCAGATTATCTCGACTCAGCTGGAGGTTTCCCGGGCAGAACAGCTGCGTGAGATGGCAAATAAGGCAGAGCTTCGCGCGCTGCAGAGCAAAATCAATCCCCATTTTCTGTTTAACGCGCTGAACGCGATCTCCTCGTCCATTCGTCTTAATCCGGACACCGCGCGCCAGCTGATTTTTAATCTGTCGCGCTATCTGCGCTACAACATCGAGCTGAAAGATGACGAGCAGATCGACATCAAAAAAGAGCTGTATCAGATAAAAGACTACATCGCGATTGAGCAGGCGCGCTTTGGCGACAAGCTCACGGTCATTTACGATATTGATGAAGAGGTCAACTGCGTGATCCCGAGCCTGCTTATCCAGCCGCTGGTCGAAAACGCGATTGTTCACGGCATTCAACCCTGTAAAGGCAAAGGGGTGGTCACTATCAGCATCACCGAAAGCGGAAACCGGGTGAGGATTGCCGTGCGCGATACCGGCCACGGAATTGATCCTAAAGTCATTGAGCGCGTCGAGTCTAACGAGATGCCCGGAAATAAAATCGGCCTGCTGAACGTGCACCACCGGGTCAAGCTGCTTTACGGCGATGGACTGCACATTCAGCGTCTTGAACCGGGCACCGAAATTGCTTTTTACGTCCCGAATGAGCGCTCTCCGGTCCATTCGACAACATCACTGTTGCCCCAGGTGGAGTAACCCATGAAAGTTATTATTGTCGAAGATGAAATTCTGGCTCAACAGGAGCTAACCTGGCTTATCAACACCCACAGCCAGATGGACATTGTGGGTACGTTTGATGACGGCCTGGACGTGTTGAAGTTTTTGCAGCATAACCGGGTCGACGCCATTTTTCTGGATATCAATATTCCGTCGCTGGATGGCGTATTGCTGGCGCAAAACATCAATCAGTTTGCCCATAAGCCGTTTATTGTTTTCGTTACCGCCTGGAAAGAGCACGCCGTAGAGGCCTTCGAGCTGGAGGCGTTTGACTATATCCTTAAGCCTTACCAGGAATCGCGGATTGTCAGCATGCTGCAAAAGCTGGAGGCCGCATGGCAGCAGCAGACAGCCCCTGCTAACGCCAGCCCAACGGTAAGGGACAACGACACCATTAATCTGGTCAAAGATGAGCGCATCATCGTGACGCCGGTCAATGATATCTACTATGCCGAAGCCCATGAAAAGATGACCTTTGTCTATACGCGGCGGGAATCTTACGTGATGGCGATGAACATCACCGAGTTTTGCAGCAAGCTGCCTGCGTCGCACTTTTTCCGCTGCCACCGCTCGTTCTGCGTGAATTTAAACAAGATCCGCGAGATCGAACCGTGGTTTAACAATACCTATATATTGCGTCTGAAGGATCTGGATTTTCAGGTGCCGGTGAGCCGCAGCAAGGTGAAAGAGTTCCGCCAGCTCATGCACCTGTAACGAAAAAGCCCTCTCCCGCGGGAGAGGGCCAAGCATCAGAGAATCTGACCGAGAACCTGACGCAGGTGGGCACCCGACCCCAGCAGGCCTGGGTTATCATGCACGATCAGATAAACCGGAATGTCCTGCACGTAGCTTCTGAAGCGCCCTTTATCCTCGAACCCGCCGCGGAAGCCGGAGGCTTTGAAGAACTCCAGGAAGCGCGGCACAATGCCGCCCGCAATATAAACGCCCCCGAAGGTGCCCAGCGTCAGCGCCAGGTTGCCGCCGAAGCGTCCCATAATCACGCAGAACAGCGACAGGGCACGACGGCAGTCAATGCAGCTGTCCGCCAGCGCGCGTTCGGTAACGTCTTTTGGCTGCAGATTTTCCGGCAGACGACCGTCTGATTTCACAATCGCCCGGTACAGGTTCACCAGTCCCGGACCTGAAAGGACGCGCTCGGCGGAGACGTGGCCGATCTCAGCGCGCAATTCTTCGAGGATAATGCCCTCTTCTTCGCTGTTAGGCGCAAAGTCCACGTGACCACCTTCACCCGGCAGGCTCACCCAGCGCTGAGCGACATGCACCAGATGTGAAACGCCCAGGCCGGTACCGGCCCCGTAGACCGCAATCGGCTTACCCTCGACCGGTTCAGCGCCGCCAAACTGGATCAGATGCTCAGGCTTCAGCATCGGGATCGCCATGGACACCGCGGTGAAGTCATTGATGATTTCAAGATGCGCAAAGCCGAGGTTTTTTCTCATTTCGGCGATGGAGAATGCCCAGGTATGGTTGGTCATGGCGACCCAGTCGCCGGTTATCGGGCAGGCAATTGCGATGCAGCCATCTTCAACACTCACCTGATGTTCTTCCAGATAGACGCGGACAACGGCCTCAAGGCTTGGATAATCCAGCCCGGAATAGGTTTTCGCCCGGGAAATTTCACCGCTACTTACATCGCATAATGCGAGGCGCGCGTTCGTGCCGCCCACATCACCTACCAACGCATACTTTGTCATTCTTCAACTGCTCCGCTAAAGTCAAAATAAATCTTTGGGACACTGTAAATTCAAGGCGTGATAACAACAACGACCGGAAGGTGAATGCCCATGGATTATCGATCTTCGTCACAGAATAACTTTACCGTTTCAGCACCTTTTGCACTATTGCCATAAGGCTTAATGTGCAAAGTAACGTAATACCGTTTTGTACAAGGAAATCATCATGCTCCACCCGCGAGCCAGAACCATGCTATTGCTGGCCATTCCGGCGCTCATCATTGGCGTGGTTTCAAGTCTGGTGCTCATTGTCGTGATGAAAGTCGCGTCGGTGCTGCAAACACTATTATGGAACGCGCTTCCTGCAGGACTGGGCGTCCCCGCTGATTCTCCTGCCTGGATCGTTGGAATGCTGACGTTAACCGGTATAGCGGTGGGTCTGGTGATCCGTTTCAGTCCCGGCCATGCCGGCCCCGATCCGGCACAGGAACCGTTGATTGGTGCCCCGGTTGCGCCCTCGGCGTTGCCAGGGCTAATCATTGCGTTGATTCTGGGCCTTGCCGGCGGCGTCAGTCTGGGTCCTGAGCACCCGATTATGGCCGTGAATATTGGCCTGGCGGTTTTTCTCGGTTCACGCATTTTGCCTCGTGTCGGCGCGCTGGACTGGACCATTCTCGCCTCCGCAGGCACCATCGGGGCGCTTTTCGGCACGCCCGTTGCGGCAGCACTGATCTTTTCGCAGACGCTCAGTAGCAATAACGACGTCCCGCTGTGGGATAAGCTGTTTGCGCCGCTGATGGCCGCCGCAGCCGGGGCGTTGACCACCAGCCTGTTTTTCCATCCCCATTTTTCACTCTCCCTGCCCCACTACGGCCAGATGCAAATCGCTGATATTTTCAGCGGCGCCATCGTCGTCGCCATCGCCATTGCGCTGGGCATGGTGGCGGTATGGTGTCTTCCACGTCTGCACCGGCTAATGCACAGACTCAAACACCCGGTGTTGATTCTGGGAGCCGGCGGTTTGATCCTCGGTATCTTAGGGGCAATCGGTGGGCCGGTGACGTTGTTCAAAGGTCTGGACGAGATGCAGCAGCTGGCCTTCAGCCAGGTATTTAGCGTCTCCGACTATCTGCTGTTTGCCGTGATCAAGCTGGCAGCGCTGGTGGTGGCCGCCGCCTGTGGTTTCCGCGGTGGACGCATCTTCCCGGCGGTCTTTGTCGGCGTCGCGCTGGGGCTGATGCTGCACGAGCATGTCGATGCGGTCCCTGCGGCGATTACCGTCTCTTGTTCTATTCTGGGGCTGGTTCTGGTGGTCACGCGCGACGCCTGGCTAAGCCTGTTTATGGCGGCGGTAGTCGTACCGGATTCGACGCTTTTCCCTCTGCTTTGTATCGTGATGTTGCCCGCCTGGCTCCTGCTGGCGGGCAAACCGATGATGATGGCCTGGCGAAACGACAAATAATCAGGCGCTATTGCGCGCCTCCAGCGCTTTGGTAATCGCCCCCAGCAGCGGCGGGATATCCGCTTTCGGCAGCATCACCTCAATCAGCGAGAGCCGCTCGTGGTGCGCTACTTTTTCAAGGACGTCCGCCAGCTGCTCCGCTTCACTGACCCGCCAGCACTGGGCCTGAGGATCAAGGCTCAGAGCCTGCGGGATTTGCGTCCAGTTCCATAGCGCAATGTCGTTATACCGCTGCTCAGGCCCATGGATCGCTCTTTCCACCGTGTACCCTTCGTTGTTAAGAACCAGAATGATGGGGTGTTGTTTATCCCGCAGCATCGAGCCGAGCTCCTGGATGGTGAGCTGCGCCGCGCCATCCCCCGTCAGAACAATCACGCGCCGGTTCGGGCAGGCCGTCTGTGCGCCAAATGCCGCCGCCAGCGTATAGCCAATCGATCCCCACAGCGGCTGGACGATAAAATTCACGTCCGCCGGCAGACGAAGGTCGATCGCGCCGAAGGCCGAGGTGCCCTGATCCGCAAGAATGATGTCTCCCGGACGAATAAACGTCTGCAGCGTTTGCCAGAAATTCGCCTGCGTCAGCGAGCCATCCGGCTGCGGGTAGGCCATCAAGTTTTGAGAGGACGGTACGGGCGTACCGTGCACGTGCTGTTTACACAACTCCACCAGCGTTTCGATTGCCTGAAGCATGGGGATGCCGGTAAACCAGATATCACCAACGCGTGAAGCATGAGGCTGAACTTCTATCGTTTGTGCCGGGGTGAGCTGATGCGTGAAGCCGGCGGTAAGGGTATCGGTAAATCGCGTCCCGATGCACAGCACGGTATCCGCCCCTTCAATCGCCTCTTTTACCGCGCCGGCGCTCGCCGAACCGCTGTAGGTGCCGTAAAAACCAGCGTGACGTTCGTCGAATATACCCTTGCCCATCAGCATGGTGGCGTGTGCCATCGGTACGTCTTTGACCCATTTCTGTAGCGCATGCTTCAGGCCGTGGCGCAGGGCAAGGAAATCGGCCAGCAGCGCAGTACGCTTGCTTCTGGCAAGCTTGTTCTCAGCGGCCTCCCGGAACGCTTTCAGGCAGGCGCTATCGGCATGCGCATGGCGGAGCGTGAGAGCGCTTACAGGAGGCGTGGCGGCCTTTTTTGCCACGTCGGCAGGCAGCATCAAATAGCCGGGGCGACGCTCCCGGAGCATAGTGGTTAACACCCGGTCGATTTCATAGCAGGCGTTTTGTTCGGTCAGGATCGCCTGTGCAGCAGTAATCGGCTCGCTCATATGATAAAAATGACGAAACTCACCGTCGCCCAGCGTGTGGTGCAGCAGCTCACCTCTTTGCTGTGATGCCATCCCCGGCGCTCCCACAATATGCAAGACCGGAACGTGCTCGGCGTAGCTGCCCGCAATGCCGTTCATGGCGCTTAATTCTCCTACGCCAAATGTCGTCAGCAGCGCGGCGAAGCCCTTACATCGGGCATATCCGTCCGCGGCATATGAGGCGTTTAACTCGTTGGCACAGCCCACCCAGCAGATATCGGGGCTGTCTATCACGTGGTCGAGAAACTGCAGGTTATAGTCGCCCGGCACGCCAAACAGATGATCGGCTCCACAATCTGTAAGACGGTCCAGCAGGTAATCGGCGACGCAGTATGGGGTACGCATGAACAGGTATCCTTCTAATGTTGACCTCACCTTGAGTATTAAATAAGCGTGATGGCTGTCCAGAATTGGCGATAAGAAGGGCATGGAAAGAATGCTTTACAAAAAAGGCTGCGCTATGCTGCTTTTTTCCTAAAAATGTAAACGCATACACTGATTTTTCACTTCAGCGCCAGAGGTTTCGAAAATGGGTTATCAGCCGGACAAAAATCGTTACGGGACAATGGAGTATCGCCGCTGTGGGCAAAGCGGGCTCAGGTTGCCCGCCATCTCGCTCGGGCTGTGGCATAACTTCGGTGACGCCACGCTTATCGAAAACAGCCGTCAACTTTTACAGCGTGCGTTCGATCTGGGCATTACGCATTTCGACCTTGCCAACAACTATGGCCCGCCACCGGGATCGGCCGAACGTAATTTCGGCCGTATTTTACAGGAGGACTTCCAGCCCTGGCGCGACGAGCTAATCATCTCAACCAAAGCGGGCTATACCATGTGGGAGGGTCCTTACGGCGACTGGGGGTCACGCAAATACCTGCTGGCAAGCCTCGATCAAAGCCTGAAGAGGATGGGGCTGGAGTATGTGGATATCTTCTATCATCACCGTCCTGACCCGCAGACGCCGCTGCTGGAAACCATGAAAGCGCTTGACCATGCGGTGCGTCAGGGGAAGGCTCTGTATGTTGGATTATCCAACTACCCCGCTGAACTGGCCCGCAAGGCGATTGATATCCTTGACGATCTCGGTACGCCCTGCCTGATCCACCAGCCGAAATATTCCCTGTTTGAGCGTGCGCCGGCAGAAGAATTGCTGGACGTGCTGCAGGAAAAAGGAGTCGGCTGTATTCCCTTCTCGCCGCTGGCCGGTGGGCAACTGACCAACCGTTATTTGAACGGCATTCCCGCAGACTCACGCGCGGCAAGCGGCAGTCAGTTCCTTAACCCCGACCAGCTCACCGAAGAGAAGCTGGAGAAGATTAGAAAGCTGAACGCCATGGCGGAAGAGCGCGGCCAGAAGCTGTCCCAGATGGCGCTGGCCTGGGTATTACGTCATGAGAGTGTGACCTCAGTGCTGATTGGGGCGAGTAAAGCGGCTCAAATTGATGACGCCGTGGGGATGCTGGCAAACCGCCATTTCTCTGTGGATGAGTTGGCCCGTATAGACGCGATCCTGAGCAGTTCAATATAAAACCGTTTTTAGCAAAAAGTGCTCTCCCCCAGGAATTCGGAGTTGAGGCGATGATACGAAGCTTTACCAACTCGTAAAATTGCGTTAACAGGCCCACCAAAGGCCCCGATCGTGAAGGAGAAAGAGTATGTTCAGGTCACTGATTCTTGCAGCGGTATTACTGGCTTCGGCGCCGCTGATCGCCACTGCGGGCGAAATCACCCTGTTGCCATCAGTAAAATTACAAATTGGCGATCGTGACGACTACGGCAGATACTGGGACGGCGGCTACTGGCGCGACCGTGACTACTGGCACCGTCATTATGAATGGCGCGGCGATCGCTGGTGGAAACATGATAACGGCAGACACCGCGGCTGGTATAAAGACAACGCGTATGAGCGCGGCTACCGTGAAGGCTGGAACGATCGTGACGACCGTCGCGGCGGCTGGGGTCGCGGGAAAGGTCATGGTCACGGCCATCACCACTAATAAAAAAGGAGCCATGGAGGCTCCTTTTTTGTTAAAGACCCAGTGCGGTTCCCGCCAACAACCACAGGTTCAGCGCAACGACCACTACCACGATGGCCCACCCGGTTCGTTTTACCAGCGTTGAGTTAACCAGCTCGCCCATCAGAGTTTTGTTGCTGGTAAAGATCAGCAGCGGCACCAGCGCCAGCGCGATACCAAAACTCAGCAGAACCTGGCTCATGACCAGAATTCGCGTTGGGTCGAGACCCATCAGAATCACCACAAATGACGGCAGCATGGTGACGGAGCGACGAACCCACAGCGGAATGTGGAAGCGGACAAACCCCTGCATCACAACCTGGCCTGCCAGCGTGCCCACCACCGTAGAAGAGAGGCCGGCAGCTACCAGGCTGAGACCAAATATCGTGGCGGCAGCATGGCTCAGCAACGGCTCCAGCGTGAGATACGCCTGGTCGAGATCGGCAATACCGGTATGACCGTTAAAGTGGAAAGCCGCGGCTGCAGTCGCCATCATCGCCAGGTTTACAAACCCTGCGATGGTCATAGCGATCGCGACGTCCCACTTGGTGGCGGAGTAACGCTCTTTACGCGTCCCACCGTGGAGATGCTGCGTCAGCGAGGAGTGCAAATAAATCACGTGCGGCATGATGGTCGCCCCCAGCACCCCGGCGGCCAGGAACACCGCTTCCGACGTTGGCAGGCTTGGGATCGCCATCCCTTTACCGAGCTGTGCCAGATTCGGCTGTGAGAAAATCAGCTCGACAATGTAGGCCGCCGCCACAAAAAGCAGCAGACCACCAATCACCTTCTCCAGCGGCTTTTGACCCCGACGCTGCAGCATCAGGATGAGGAAAGTGGCAATCCCGGTCAGCACCGCCCCTTGCAACAGCGACACGCCCAGAATCAGCTTAAAGCCGATCGCTGCACCGATAAACTCAGCGAGGTCAGTGGCCATGGCGATGATTTCAGCCTGAACCCAGTAGAGCCAGACGGCGGGGCGCGGGTAATGGTCGCGAATTTGCTCCGCCAGGTTTTTACCCGTCGCAATCCCCAGCTTTGCGGAGAGCATCTGAATCAGCATCGCCATCAGGTTAGCCCAGACGACCACCCACAGCAGCTTATAGCCGAAGCTGGCCCCGGCCTGAATATTGGTCGCAAAGTTTCCTGGATCGATATAGCCAATGGCAGCGATGAATGCAGGTCCCATTAATGCGAACCGCAACTTGCGCGCGGCTCTGCCACTGCTACCCTCTACGCGACTGTTTGTCATTTCTGCCTCTGAAATATAGCCTTTGCTATGTTTAATGCTATCAAAATGAGAATGATTATCAAGATCATTTATAAAGTTTGCAGTGATTTCTCTGATAGCTTTGAACGATAGACGGGCGTGTAAGTGGGGCGATCTAACCGAAACTGAAATCGCGCATGCTTTTGTGAAGACTAGCACACAAACTTAACTTTTCACTCATTTACCTAACATAACAAAAATGTATTGTGGATCACTATTTTTGAGACTCGTCACAGGATGTAACTATAGTGTGTCCTCGATCTCGTTTTCTTTTCGCTTGTTACATAGAATGTGCACGAAAATTAAACCTGCCTCATATTTGGAGCAAATATGGACCGCGTCCTTCATTTTGTCCTGGCACTTGTTGTCGTTACTGCACTTGCATTGCTGGTCAGCACAGACCGCAAAAAAATTCGTATCCGTTATGTTGTTCAACTGCTGGTCATTGAAGTTTTACTTGCGTGGTTCTTCCTGAACTCCAACGTAGGCCTCGGCTTCGTGAAAGGCTTCTCCGAAATGTTTGAAAAACTGCTCGGATTCGCCAACGAAGGGACCAACTTTGTCTTCGGTAAAATGAACGACGAAGGTCTGGCGTTCTTCTTCCTGAAGGTTCTCTGCCCTATCGTCTTCATCTCCGCGCTGATCGGTATTCTGCAGCACATCCGCGTTCTGCCGTTCGTGATTCGTGGAATTGGTTTCCTGTTATCCAAAGTGAACGGTATGGGCAAGCTGGAATCCTTCAACGCCGTCAGTTCCCTGATCCTCGGTCAGTCTGAGAACTTCATCGCGTATAAAGATATTCTCGGCAAGATGTCCCGCAACCGCATGTACACCATGGCGGCAACCGCAATGTCTACCGTTTCCATGTCTATAGTGGGCGCGTATATGACCATGCTGGAACCAAAATACGTGGTTGCTGCGCTGGTTCTGAACATGTTCAGCACCTTTATCGTTCTGTCGCTGATCAACCCGTACCGCGTTGACGCAAGCGAAGAGAACATTCAGATGTCAAACCTGCACGAAGGCCAGAGCTTCTTCGAAATGCTGGGTGAGTACATTCTGGCCGGTTTCAAAGTCGCGATTATCGTTGCCGCCATGCTGATCGGCTTCATTGCGCTGATTTCTGCGCTGAACGCCCTGTTCGCTGCGGTGCTGGGTATCTCCTTCCAGGGGATTCTGGGCTACATCTTCTATCCGGTTGCATGGGTGATGGGTGTTCCGGCTCACGAAGCGCTGCAGGTGGGCAGTATCATGGCAACCAAGCTGGTTTCTAACGAATTCGTTGCAATGATGGATCTGCAGAAAATTGCCAGTACGCTTTCTCCGCGTGCGGAAGGCATTCTCTCCGTGTTCCTGGTCTCCTTCGCGAACTTCTCGTCCATCGGGATTATCGCGGGTGCGATTAAAGGTCTGAACGAAGAACAGGGTAACGTGGTATCTCGCTTCGGCCTGAAACTGGTTTACGGCTCTACGCTGGTGAGCGTCCTGTCAGCGTCCATTGCGGCACTGGTCCTGTAACGTTTACCGTGAAACAAAAACCGGGAGCCAGGCTCCCGGTTTTTTTATGTCCGTAATTCTTCCAGCGGTTTGGGTTTGCCTATCAGGTAGCCCTGCAGGTAATCCACACCGAAGCGGAGCAGCATCTCCCGCTGCGCCGGAGTTTCCACATATTCCGCGACGACGCAGAGCGATTTTGTCTTTGCCAGATTACACATCGACTGCACAATCATTGCATCCATGTCGTCTGTACAAATGTCTTTCACAAAGCAGCCGTCGATTTTAATGATGTCCGCCTGCAGGCGTCTGAGACGTTCATAGTTAGCGTAGCCAGTACCAAAATCATCGATGGCGATCCGGAAACCATACTCCCGCAATTGCTGAATATTATTGATACTCGTGCCTGAATTTGAGAAAGCCTGCTCTTCAGTAATCTCGATCACGACGGCCTGCGGTGCCACGCCGTACCGTTCAAACAGCGCGCAAATCTCGGTCGCCACCTCTTTTTGCATCAGCGTCAGCGGCATCAGGTTGACGGAAAAACGGGCGCCAGCGTGCGTTGCAGGGTTATCTCGCAGCCATACCAGTAATTTTTCCATGACGCACATATCAAACCGGTGGCTGAGGTTGAACTGCGCAATCAGCGGAATAAAGCGGTCAGGGGTAATAATCTCCCCCTCGCTCTCCATTCGCGTCAGGATTTCATAGTACCCGCTCCCGTCCGCCTTCTGGATCGGCTGCGCATACAAATTGAACTGCCCCGCCTCCAGGGCATGCTTAATCCGAGCCAGCATCAGGACACGCTCTGTCGTTTGCCCTGATGCCACCTCAAGACTATTCGTTAGCGCGAGTACGTTTTGCTCTCCGCAGGCCTGTTCTGCCAGCCAGCTTAGCTGCCCCAGCGTGTGATGCAGTTTCTCGCCGTCTTCGACCATTCCCCATGACGCGCCAAACTCAATATCCAGCCCGGTGTTGTTCCAGAAAATCTTATTGCTGTTGAGCCGATCGACCATATGCTGGAGACGTTCAGCAATTTCCGGCCCGAGCAAGACCAGCACCAGCTCGCTTCCGGGCAGCTGGAAGAGCAGCTCATCTTTTTGCAGGAGCGGCTGAAGCGACGTGGCGATCGTTCGTTTGCAGTGGACCCGCATGATAATCCCGTAGTGGCGGCTCAAAAACTCCAGATTATCCATGCGCAAAATGCACACTTTGGCATCCGGATGAATTTCAAGGTAATCCTCCAGCGCACGAATATTAGGCAGACCGGTAAGAGGATCGGTCAGCGCCCTGTCCTGCCAGCCCCGCTTCAGCCACTCGCTGCGCTGGTAAATTCGCGACATGTAAAGCAAGCAGATGGCGAAAGAGATCAGCACGGAGAGGATAAAGGAGAGCGAATGTCCCGATTCCACCCCGTTAAGGAAATTATAGTTGTATGTCAGCAGCAGGAGCGCTGAGGTGGCCCACAGCAGAGAAATCAACGCATAGGTCAGGCGGCTTATCGCTAAGGTAAAAAGAATAAATATCAGCGGCATCAAATAGCCCGCAATGACCGGTGACTCAAAAGGACCACATAAAATGACAAGAATGAAGCTTAAAAGCGCTAACCAGACAAAAATATATAATGGATTCTTGTGATAAAACACGGGCTTCACGCTTCGCCGCCAGAAGGTGACGGCATAACGAGGATTAATTATCATTCTTAGCGGGTAATAGAACATCATGGTAAAAATCAGCGCCGCGCATATCAGGCTTTGAATATCCACAACGTTATAAATTACCGTGCCTTCGCCGAAATAGGTCGAAATTGTCACCGGAAAATCAAACAAATAGCCTGCCATATACATCGACAGCTTAATACCTAATGGCACGACAAAACCGAGCCAGAATATACGAAGCCCGATGTGTTTGTTAGGGATACTGTAGCGCCAGCGCTTGCCCAGCATAAGGCGTAGCAGGCCGCATCCCGCGAATAACGCAAAGGTCTGACAGAACAGTAAAACTGGATATTGTAGCGGCGCTAAATTAATATAGAATAAATTAGTGACAGTAAAACCTAACAGAATGGGAAGAATTGCTCTGCGCCCAAATATCAGAATGATCGCCAGCATAACGCTGAGTGGCAACCATGCTAAATAAACGTCGTGACCATTAACAATTGCGCGTGGAGAAAGATAACGGGAGACAGGTACCGCAATCAGGCAAAGTACCAGGGCAATCGTAAATATCTTTACATTATCATACGTTTTTTTATTCATTAATCAGGGACGTTATTTTCCAGGAGAATCATTGACCGGATGGATAATAGGTTTATTAATTGCGCGAATCAAGTTCAAGTCTATTTATAGACCGGTTTATTGATTACGATTGAGGTGAGGTACAGAAATACCTTCTTTTTGATAACAAAATGCGGTAAAGGGCGTTACAAACAGATAAAAAAAAACCCCCGTCATTCGACGAGGGTTTACAATTTTGGTGGAGCTAAGCGGGATCGAACCGCTGACCTCTTGCATGCCATGCAAGCGCTCTCCCAGCTGAGCTATAGCCCCACATATGACTTTACTGACCGCACTCTGTTGGGTTCAGAGTTTGGTGGAGCTAAGCGGGATCGAACCGCTGACCTCTTGCATGCCATGCAAGCGCTCTCCCAGCTGAGCTATAGCCCCATCGTAAAGCTGTCATGTTGACGGGCGGCATAATATGAATTCCGCTGCGGAGTGTCAACGGCAAAATCAATTCCAGCTATTCAATCGCCGAAAAATCATGCAAATGAATCACTTTGCGAGCCTGCTCGCAGTCAGGAGTTAAGCCTGTCACGTTTTCACGTTAAAGGGTGCTATAAAATGAGCCGCTAATTAACCCCACAGATATTCAGGAAATTGCATGATCAAGGAACGAATGACGCCAGAAGAGTTAGCCCTCCTCACTGGCTATAGCCGACAGACCATCAATAAATGGGTACGCAAAGAGGGTTGGATTACGTCACCAAAGCCAGGCGTCCAGGGCGGGAAAGCGCGTCTGGTACATGTGAACGAAAAAGTCCGTGAATTTATCCGCAGTGCACGTCGGGCAAGCGAAACATCCGAACTGCCAGAAGGCGTCAGTCATGATAGTTCACTTCACACCCTGCTCCTGACGCTAGCCAATGAAATGACGCCGGAAGAGCAGAAGCAGATGACATCGCTATTACTGCGGGAAGGGATCACCGGATTATTGCAACGTTTAGGGATTCGCGATCGGGACTGATATGAAAAGATTACGGAGCAAAATGACCACGGAAGAGCTGGCGGAGAGTTTGGGCGTCGCCAGGCAAACGGTTAATCGTTGGATACGCCAGCAGGGATGGAAAACCGAAGGGCTCAACGGCGTGAAAGGCGGTCGCGCGCGACTCATTCATGTCGATGCGCGCGTGAAGGAACATATTATGAGCCTCCCGGCAATTCGCACCCCTCACGAGGTTTACCATCTCGCGGAGGCCAAGTCTTCCTACAATACCCCCTCTTCAAACCTGTATCCGGGCATTATTGAGACGCTGGAGAGTATGACTAAGCCGGAGCAGAAGCGTCTGGATGCGTTATTGAAGCGCGAAGGCATACACGGATTTCTTAAGCGTCTGGGGATAGCAGGAGAAGAAGCATAAAAAAACGGCAGGTTCCCCTGCCGTTTGTTTTATCTGAGACGTTATTACTGCTGATTTTCTCGTTCAGCGATAAAGTCCAGCGCCTTGTTAATGCGCGAAACGCTGCGTGATTTGCCGATGGCATGAACCGTTACGTCCAGCGCCGGAGACTGACCCGCACCGGTCACCGCAACGCGCAGTGGCATACCGACTTTACCCATGCCGATTTCCAGCTCGTCCGCCGTCGCCTGAATGGCGTGATGCACATTCTCAGCGGTCCATTCGGTG
Source organism: Enterobacter sp. N18-03635 (assembly GCF_004006055.1). NCBI lineage: Bacteria > Pseudomonadati > Pseudomonadota > Gammaproteobacteria > Enterobacterales > Enterobacteriaceae > Enterobacter > Enterobacter sp. N18-03635. The sequence continues at coordinate 3,302,587 of NZ_CP034769.1, forward strand.
AGCGCAGCCAGCTTGTCACGCACCACTTCCAGCGGCTGACGCGCAACCGGACGGAGGTGTTTCTTCGCGGCGTCCGCGTCGAACTCAGCAAACTCTTCATAGAAGTAGCGGCAGCTTTCAGCAATCTCTTTCAGAGTTTTGCAGCGCTCGCCGAGCAGTTTCACCAGATCCGCCAGCTCAGGGCCAGTGCGGGTATCAATATTTGCCTGCTCAATGTGCCACTGCAGGTAAGTCGCTACATATTCTGGCTGCATGGTATTGATGTAGTGATGGTTCAGCCACTGGAGCTTGTCGGTATTAAACGCGCTCGCTGATTTGCTGACAGAGCTCAGAGAGAACAGTTCGATCATCTCTTCACGGCTGAAGATCTCCTGGTCACCGTGAGCCCAGCCCAGACGCACCAGATAGTTCAGCAGCGCTTCTGGCAGATAACCGTCGTCGCGATACTGCATGACGCTGACCGCGCCGTGACGTTTAGACAGCTTTTTCCCGTCGTCGCCGTTGATCATGGAGACGTGCGCATAAACAGGCACAGGGGCGTTCAGCGCCTTCAGGATGTTGATCTGACGTGGCGTGTTGTTGATGTGGTCTTCACCACGGACAACGTGAGTAATTTCCATATCCCAGTCGTCAACCACCACGCAGAAGTTGTAGGTTGGGGAACCATCGGTGCGGCGGATGATCAGATCGTCCAGCTCCTGGTTGCTGAATTCGATCGGGCCACGGATCTGGTCGTCAAAGATCACAGACCCCTCTTGCGGGTTAGCAAAACGCACAACGCAAGGCTCATCAGCAGCATGCTCGCTGTGGTCATGGCGGCAGCGGCCGTCATAACGCGGCTTTTCACCATTCGCCATCTGCTCTTCGCGCAGCGCATCCAGACGCTCTTTGGAGCAATAGCACTTATACGCCGTGCCCGCGACCAGCATTTCATCAATGACGGCGTTATAGCGGTCAAAGCGTTTGGTCTGGAAATAAGGGCCTTCGTCCCATTCCAGATTCAGCCAGTTCATCCCATCCATAATGGCTTCAATTGCTTCCGGCGTGGAGCGCTCAAGATCGGTGTCTTCAATACGCAGCACGAACTCACCTTTGTTGTGGCGTGCGAAAAGCCAGGAATAGAGAGCGGTACGTGCACCACCGACGTGCAGATAGCCTGTCGGGCTCGGCGCGAAGCGAGTTTTGATTTTCATGAAATGGCCTTACGTTATAAAGATGCCGGCAATCGGCAAATCCTGGGGAAAAAACGATGGGCAATATTCTATCACTGTGGGGGGATTCCTCAATGTTGATCCCTTTATCGTGACCGAGTTTGCGATTTTTGTTTAGAAATCATGCGCCACAGCCCGTTTCGCGATCGTTTTGCTTAATTTTACGACGAACGAATAAAAACTTTAGAAAATGCGTTGACTCATTTTCAACTCTCCCTATAATGCGACTCCACACAGCGGGGGTGATTAGCTCAGTTGGTAGAGCATCTCCTTTACACGGAGGGGGTCGGCGGTTCGAGCCCGTCATCACCCACCATCTACTTCGGTAGACCCGCAGTGTAGATAAGAATTGAGATTGGGCGATTAGCTCAGTTGGTAGAGCATCTCCTTTACACGGAGGGGGTCGGCGGTTCGAGCCCGTCATCGCCCACCATTCTCACCTTATCGCAGCAGTTCCGAAATGGGCGATTAGCTCAGTTGGTAGAGCATCTCCTTTACACGGAGGGGGTCGGCGGTTCGAGCCCGTCATCGCCCACCATTTCGGGTCGTTAGCTCAGTTGGTAGAGCAGTTGACTTTTAATCAATTGGTCGCAGGTTCGAATCCTGCACGACCCACCAATGTAAAAAGGCGCCCTAAAGGCGCCTTTTTGCTATCCGCAGTTTGTCTACTTCCCTGCCTTCAACGTCGCAATCAATACTGATTGTGTATCGATGCAACTCCCTGCCAGATATGGCAGTTTTTCTCAAGCTAATCCCATTGGTGCCGATACCTCTGTTTTATAACGCGAGGAAAAAGTATGACGACCATTCAGGCTTCAACCCAACAGATTCAAACCAGCGGCGCGAGTGGAACTTCGAGCAGTAACGATATCTCTGCGCAAATCACCCGCATTCTCGACAAGATTAAAAAACTGACCCAGCAGTTAAAAGAGCTGTCGAACAGCCCCATCAGCACCGACGAGAAGAAAAAGCAGCAGGAACTTATTCAGACCCAGCTCAAAGTGCTGCAGGCTCAGCTCGCGGCGCTGCAGCGCCAGCAGGCCGAAGAGGCCCAGAAGAAGCAGGAACAAAAACTGGGCAAAGTGGAAGGTGTGAATAGCCCGTCAGACAATAATCAGATTGATATCTACATCTGATCTTCTGATGCGTTAAACAGTGGGTCGCGTATGCGGGCTTCGGTTAATCGTTGTGCCTGGATACGCACCACTTCCCAGATAGCCTGCGCCGCCCCCGAGAGTGAACGATTTTTTCGCCGCACCAGCATCAGCTTTCGCTCGACAACGGGTGTTAATCGCCTGACGGCCAGTCTGCTTCCCTGCGGCAGGGGGAGCGCCAGGGCGGGCAATACGCTGATACCAATGCCGGCTTCCACCATGGGAAACAGCGTCGCCGGGTGACCAATCTCCTGCACGATTGTTGCCTTTACGCCCTGATTCAACAGCGCGGAATCAATCAACGGACGGCTGCCCGAGGCATAATCCTGTAATACCAGATTCGCGCGCTGCAGGGACTGCCAGCTGACCTCCGGCAACGAGGCCAGCGGATCGTCGTCACGGCAGAGCAGCAAAAAAGGCTCAGAGAGTACGCTTTCGCACGCCAGATCGCTTGCCTGACCGGGATCGATAACAATACCAAAATCGACATCCCCCTGGCGGATGCTTTCCAGCACCCACTGTTGCGGCCTGTCATGCAGCACAAAATCAATGTCCGGGTAGCGATGGCTTCCCTCGGCAATACACTGAGGTATAAGGTGAGCGGATATCGTCTGGCTGGCCGCGACCCGCACGGTACCCGAAAGCTGCTGGCCAAGCCTCCCAACGTCTCTGAGCGTTCTGTTGAGCTCATCCAGCAACCGTTCAAGGCGCAGAGCGAGCTGCTGCCCCGCTTCGGTCAGCACCACTTCACGCGTGGTTCGGTCAAGTAACCGGACGCCAGTCTGATTTTCCAGCTCTTTCACGCTGTGGCTAACCGCCGACTGGCTCAGGCCAATCATCTCCCCTGCCCGGCTAAAGCTACGAGCCTGCGCCACGGTGACAAAAACACGAAGCTGACGGAGTGAATAATTCATCTTTTTAATTCATGAATGGATGCAATAAATCAATTTTATTTCTCAAATGAAAAAAAGCACAATAGCGTCATCTGTTTTCAGGAGTCATTATGAAACTATTTCGTATTGTTGATCCGTTTACGCTCACCCTGGTAGTTACCGTTTTACTGGCCTCTTTCTTCCCCGCACGCGGCGGTTTCGTTCCGTTTTTTGAAGGGCTGACGACGGCCGCCATCGCGCTACTGTTCTTTATGCACGGCGCAAAGCTCTCCCGCGAAGCCATTATCGCGGGCGGTAGCCACTGGCGACTACACCTGTGGGTGATGTGCAGCACGTTCATTCTGTTTCCGATCCTCGGGGTGCTGTTTGCCTGGTGGGCGCCGGTTAACGTCGACCCGGCGCTTTACACCGGTTTCCTGTATCTCTGTATTCTTCCAGCCACGGTGCAGTCCGCCATTGCCTTTACCTCTCTCGCGGGAGGGAACGTGGCGGCCGCGGTCTGCTCGGCATCGGCATCCAGCCTGTTAGGGATTTTCGTTTCGCCGCTGCTGGTAGGCCTGCTGATGAACATGCACGGTGCGGAAGGTAACCTTGAGCAGGTGGGCAAAATCTGTCTGCAGCTGCTGCTGCCGTTTGTGCTGGGGCATCTTTCCCGACCGTGGACCGGCGCGTTTGTGGCGAAGCATAAAAAATGGATTTCAAAAACCGACCAGACCTCGATTCTGCTGGTGGTTTACTCCGCCTTCAGCGAAGCGGTCGTAAACGGGATCTGGCACAAGGTGGGGGCAGGCTCGCTGCTGTTTATCGTGGTGGTCAGCATCGTCCTGCTGGCGATTGTTATTGCCGTTAACGTCTTTGTGGCACGCAAATGCGGCTTCAACAAAGCGGATGAAATTACGATCGTATTCTGCGGTTCGAAAAAGAGCCTGGCGAACGGCATCCCGATGGCCAACATTCTGTTCCCGACCTCGGTGATTGGGATGATGGTGCTGCCGCTGATGATTTTCCACCAGATCCAACTGATGGTCTGCGCGGTGCTGGCGCGTCGCTACAAGCGCCAGACCGAAAAGCTGGCGCAGGAAGAGACCCGCGCCGCGAAGGCTTAAGTTAAGGACGTTTCAGGGGCTGCACCAGCTGAGTCAGCCCCTCGGTTTTGATCAGTAACGTGATAGCCATCAGCTCGCCCAGTCGCCCTGCCGGGAATTCATCCTTACGGGCAAACCACAGCAGATACTCCTCCGGCAAATCAATCAGCCTGCGGCCCTTGTATTTACCGAACGGCATCTCGGTATTGGCGATCTCAACGAGCTGCTCTTTCTCCACGTTACTCTCCTAACAGACGCATCATTTCCACTTCGTCGATAACCTCAATGCCGAGCTCCTGGGCTTTCGCCAGCTTCGAACCCGCCGCTTCACCGGCGATCACCAGGTCGGTTTTCTTCGACACGCTGCCCGCCACTTTTGCCCCCAGCGCCACCAGACGCGCTTTTGCATCGTCGCGTGAAAGCTGGCTCAGGCTGCCGGTCAGCACCACCGTTTTACCGGCGAACGGGCTGTCGATCTCTTCAGCGTTAACCACCACCGGCGCGGGCCATTTAATGCCCTCTTCCAGCAGTTCGCCGATGACGTTACGGTTGCTCTCTTCGGCGAAGAAGTTAAAGACGTGCGTGGCGACGACAATACCTACGTCCGGGACTTTCTGCAGCTCCTCGATGCTCGCCTTTTCCAGCGCCTCCAGCGTACCAAAGTATGCTGCCAGACCTGCTGCGGTTGCTTCACCCACTTCACGAATGCCCAGCGCGTAGAGGAAACGGGCGAAAGTCGTCTCTTTTGCGGCTTCCAGCGCGTTAACCACATTCTGGGCAGACTTTGGTCCCATGCGGTCCAGACCGGTCAGTTTACCAGCGGTCAACCTGAAGAGGTCCGCTGGCGTGTGGACGTACTCTTTCTCAACCAGCTGATCGATAATCTTGTCGCCCATGCCGTCAACGTCCATTGCGCGACGGGAGACGAAGTGCTTCAGTGACTCTTTACGCTGCGCGCCACAGATTAAGCCACCCGTACAGCGCGCCACCGCTTCACCTTCCACACGCTCAACGTCAGAACCGCACACCGGGCAATGGGTTGGGAAGACAACCTCGCGCGTATCGTCAGGACGTTCTGACTCCACAACGTTAACCACCTGCGGGATCACGTCCCCTGCGCGGCGAATCACCACTTTGTCACCAATGCGAAGGCCCAGGCGTTCGATTTCATCGGCGTTGTGCAGCGTGGCGTTACTCACCAGCACGCCCGCCACCTGCACTGGTTCCAGACGGGCGACCGGTGTAATAGCCCCCGTTCGACCGACCTGGAACTCCACGTCGCGAACGAAGGTCATCTGCTCCTGGGCAGGGAACTTAAACGCCACCGCCCAGCGCGGCGCGCGCGCCACAAAGCCCAGCTGCTCCTGCAGCACCAGTGAATTCACCTTGATGACGACGCCATCAATATCAAAACCGAGCGTCGGACGGTCCTCTTCAACCTTGTGGTAGAACGCCAGCACCGCTTCCGGCGAGTCGCAGAGCTGAACGCGGTTGCTCACCGGCAGGCCCCACGCTTTAAACTGCAGCAGGCGTCCAAGGTGCGTATCCGGCAGCTCGCCGCCCTCAAGAATACCCACACCGTAGCAGAAGAAAGTAAGCGGTCGCTTCGCGGTAATACGTGGGTCGAGCTGGCGCAGCGAGCCCGCCGCCGCATTACGCGGGTTAGCAAACACTTTCCCGCCGGTGCGACGAGCCTCTTCGTTAATTTTCTCGAAGCCCGCCTGCGGCAGGAACACTTCGCCGCGCACTTCCAGACGTGCAGGAATGTTGTCACCCTGCAGCCTCAGAGGGATCGCGCGGATGGTACGCACGTTGGTGGTGATGTCTTCGCCCGTCGTGCCGTCGCCACGCGTCGCGGCACGCACCAGCACGCCGTTTTCATAGAGAAGACTGACCGCCAGGCCATCCAGCTTCAGCTCGCAGCACCAGGTGAGAGAGTCGCTGCTTTTCAGGCGATCCTGCACGCGCTTGTTAAACGCGAGGAAGCTCTCTTCATCGAAGACGTTATCCAGCGACAGCATCGGCACTTCATGACGCACCTGGCTGAAAGCGCCCAGCGGCTCAGCGCCGACGCGCTGGGTGGGGGAATCCGGCGTGATGAGTTCAGGATGCTGCGCCTCTAGTTCGCGCAGCTCGCGCATCAGGCGGTCATACTCCGCATCCGGCACTTCCGGCGCGTCCATAACATGATAGAGGTATTCATGATGGCGAAGCGTGGTTCGCAGTTCAGTGAGTTGTTGTTCGATTGAGTCCATATCGCACCATCAATGAGAAAAAACCCCCGACATGCGGGGGTTGAGGAGGAGTTGAAGTCAACGCGGCGATTACGCGTTAGCTTCCTTAACTTCGCGGATGCGGTCCTGATACTCGCGCAATTTCTGCGGGGTCATCATTCGACGCTGATCGTCGAGCACCACGCCACCGACTTCGTCAGCGATGTGCTGAGCGGACTGCAGCATCAGCTTAAAGTTTTGCAGTTCATCACCGTAGGACGGCACCTGCATAAAGATAGTGACGCCCGGGGTAACGAAATCACCGGTCATTTCCGGATCGAAGGTGCCAGGGTTAACCATGTTGGCCAGGCTGAACAGCGCCGGACCGCTACCGTCAGGGCTCAGGTGGCGATGGAAAATATTCATATCGCCAAACTTGAAGCCTGCCTGTTGAATACTGTTAAGCAGCACATCGCCATTGAGATGGCTACCGTGATGCGCGGCCACGTTCATGATGATCACCGCTTCTTTACGCTGCGGTTTTTCAACAACCGGCTCTGGCTCTGGCTCTGCAACGGGCTCAGGCTCAACGTGCGGGGCCGGAGCAGGCTGAGGCGCAGGCTGTACGTGAACAGGCTGCTGCGGTTGTTGTACTGGCTGAGCAGGTTGTTGATGCACGGGCTGCTGAACCGGTTGCTGTACCGGTTGCTGTTGAACCGGCTGTGGCGCAGCAGGCTGCTGATAGACAGGCTGTTGCGGCGGCTGGCGCACCGGCTCTTCCACAGGCTGCGGCGCTGGCTGGCGCGGCTGTGCAGAAGCATACGGCGGTTGATACTGGTGCTGCGAAGGACGAGGCGCTTCATGCTCCCCATGGCCTGCGCCGGGCGCAGTATTGACCCGATGAACACGAACTTCACCCACGCCGTCGTCATCGCTACCGTCGATGTCATCTTCACTGTCATCGTCGTCACGACTGGACTTCATGCGCTTCAGTGGGCGATCGCGAAACATCGAGGAACGCTCTTTACGGCTGGTCCAGAAACCATGTACCAGTAAAGCGATTATGGCGATCGCGCCAACAATGATTAATATCAGACGCAAATCCTGCATCATTATATTCTCTGTTGTTCTAACACCTTGCCACCACGGCAAACATTTACTCACTAAGAGTATTTGCCGTTTACGTCAAGTGCAAGTGTGTGCAGAGCATTCACAGCATAAAGATGAAGGAAATCGTGCTTTTTGCTGGTTTTTCGAACATTTCCGAACTGGTCATTGCTCAGTAAGTGGATAATATAGGCGGGCAATTCCACTGGTTGTGTAAAAAGGAGTACAGCCTGGCTATGGTTTCAACATCTTCTTCCCCCCCGCGCAGCGGCGTCTGGTATTTTTCTCAGGGCTGGAAACTGGTCTCCCTGCCGGGGATTCGACGCTTCGTCATTCTGCCGCTGTTGATCAACATTATTCTTATGGGCGGCGCGTTCTGGTGGCTGTTTACAAAGCTGGAGAGCTGGATCCCGTCGCTGATGAGTTACGTGCCGGACTGGCTGCAGTGGCTTAACTACCTGCTCTGGCCGGTGGCGGTGATCTCCGTGCTGCTGGTGTTTGGCTACTTCTTCTCGACAATTGCAAACTGGATAGCCGCACCGTTTAACGGTCTGCTGGCGGAACAGCTGGAAGCGCGGCTTACCGGTGCGACGCCGCCGGACACAGGGATATGGGGGATCATGAAAGACCTCCCTCGCATTATGAAGCGCGAATGGCAGAAGTTTGCCTGGTACCTGCCCCGCGCGCTCGTGCTGCTTATCCTCTATTTTGTGCCAGGCATTGGCCAGACCGTGGCACCAGTGCTGTGGTTCCTGTTCAGCGCCTGGATGCTGGCCATTCAGTACTGCGACTATCCTTTCGATAACCACAAGGTACCGTTTAAAGAGATGCGCACCGCCCTGCGCAGCCAGAAGGTCGCCAATATGCAGTTTGGCGCACTGACCAGCCTGTTCACCATGATTCCCTTCCTGAATCTGTTCATCATGCCCGTCGCCGTTTGCGGCGCGACGGCGATGTGGGTCGACTGCTACCGTGCTAAGCACGCGTTATGGAAATAATGCAAAAATGTGTAAAGCAGGGGTGGCTTATGCCGCCCCTTATTCCATACTGATCCCCATTATTTCCTTGCAGTATATAGATATGCGAATTCCTTACTTCCCCCTACCTGCTCAACAGGTATGCTGGGTCGGTATCCCAATTTCATACAGTTAAGGACAGGCCATGAGTAAGATTTATGAAGACAACTCGCTGACTATCGGTCATACGCCCCTGGTTCGACTGAACCGTATCGGTAATGGACGCATCCTGGCGAAGGTCGAATCACGTAACCCGAGCTTCAGCGTTAAATGCCGTATCGGTGCAAACATGATTTGGGATGCTGAAAAACGTGGCGTACTGAAGCCTGGCGTTGAGCTGGTGGAACCAACCAGCGGTAACACCGGTATTGCTCTGGCCTATGTTGCTGCTGCGCGCGGCTACAAGCTGACGCTGACTATGCCAGAAACGATGAGCATCGAGCGTCGTAAGCTGCTTAAAGCGCTTGGCGCGAACCTGGTGCTGACCGAAGGCGCGAAGGGCATGAAGGGCGCCATTCAGAAAGCCGAAGAGATTGTGGCCAGCGATCCGGCGAAATATCTGCTGCTGCAGCAGTTCAGCAACCCGGCAAATCCGGAAATTCACGAGAAGACCACCGGTCCGGAAATCTGGGAAGATACCGACGGCCAGGTTGACGTCTTTATCTCCGGCGTGGGTACCGGCGGTACGCTGACCGGCGTGTCACGCTATATTAAAGGCACAAAGGGTAAAAAAGACCTGATCACCGTTGCCGTTGAGCCGACTGACTCACCGGTTATCACCCAGGCCCTGGCCGGTGAAGAGCTCAAACCAGGCCCGCATAAAATCCAGGGTATTGGCGCAGGCTTCATTCCGGGCAACCTGGATCTGAAGCTGATCGATAAAGTGGTCACCATCACTAACGAAGAGGCCATCTCTACCGCGCGTCGCCTGATGGATGAAGAAGGCATTCTGGCGGGTATCTCTTCCGGTGCGGCCGTTGCGGCAGCGCTCAAGCTGCAGGAAGACGAAGCCTTTACCAATAAGAATATTGTGGTTATCCTTCCGTCCTCGGGTGAGCGTTACTTGAGCACCGCACTGTTTGCCGATCTGTTTACCGAAAAAGAGCTGCAACAGTAGTGCCAGCATGTTAATAACGCGTAAAAAAGCACCTTTTCAGGTGCTTTTTTGTGGCCTGCTTCAAACTTTTACCCCTCCTGGCATTGCTTCACCCCGTTGGGTCTGGTATTTAAACCAGCAATTATTTTGATGCGTGAAATTAATCGGTGAATGAAATAGCCTTGCTGAATCGATTTTATGATTTGGTTCAAGTCTTGCTTTCGCTGCATAATGTTTAATGACGATCGAAACGTCAGCGCTAACAATACAGGCTAAAGTTCAGTCGCCAGGCTAGACTTTAGTTCCACAACACTAAACCTATAAGTTGGGGAAATACAATGTTCCAGCAAGAAGTTACCATTACCGCTCCGAACGGTCTGCACACCCGCCCTGCTGCTCAGTTTGTTAAAGAAGCAAAAGGCTTTTCTTCTGAAATCACTGTGACTTCCAACGGCAAAAGCGCGAGCGCAAAAAGCCTGTTCAAACTGCAGACTCTGGGCCTGACTCAGGGCACCGTTGTCACCATCTCTGCGGAAGGTGAAGACGAGCAGAAAGCAGTTGAGCATCTGGTAAAACTGATGGCTGAGCTCGAGTAAGTTTCCGGGTTCTTTTAAATATCAGTCACAAGTAAGGTAGGGTTATGATTTCAGGCATTTTAGCATCCCCGGGTATCGCTTTCGGCAAAGCACTGCTGCTGAAAGAAGACGAGATCGTCATCGACCGGAAAAAAATTTCTGCCGACAAGGTTGATCAGGAAGTTGAACGTTTTCTGAGCGGTCGTGCCAAGGCATCTGCGCAACTGGAAGCAATCAAAACTAAAGCTGGCGAAACTTTCGGTGAAGAAAAAGAAGCCATCTTCGAAGGGCACATCATGCTGCTCGAAGATGAGGAGCTGGAGCAGGAAATCATAGCCCTGATTAAAGATAAAGGCATGACGGCCGACGCGGCTGCGCATGAAGTTATCGAAGGTCAGGCAACTGCCCTGGAAGAACTGGATGATGAATACCTGAAAGAGCGTGCGGCTGACGTACGTGACATCGGTAAGCGCCTGCTGCGCAACATCCTGGGTCTGGCCATTATCGACCTGAGCGCAATTCAGGATGAAGTGATCCTGGTTGCCGCGGACCTCACCCCGTCTGAAACCGCACAGCTGAACCTGAAAAAGGTCCTCGGTTTCATCACCGACGCGGGTGGCCGTACCTCCCACACCTCTATCATGGCGCGCTCTCTGGAACTGCCTGCCATCGTGGGTACCGGTAGCGTCACCTCTCAGGTGAAAAACGGCGACTATCTGATTCTGGATGCCGTAAACAATCTGGTTTACGTCAACCCAACTAATGAAGAGATCGATAAACTGCGCGCGGTTCAGGAGCAGGTTGCGACTGAAAAAGCGGAACTCGCTAAGCTGAAAGACCTGCCAGCTATCACCCTGGACGGCCATCAGGTTGAAGTGTGCGCAAACATCGGTACCGTCCGCGACGTTGATGGCGCTGAGCGCAACGGTGCGGAAGGCGTAGGTCTCTATCGTACAGAATTCCTGTTCATGGACCGCGACGCGCTGCCAACGGAAGAAGAGCAGTTTGCTGCCTATAAAGCCGTGGCTGAAGCGTGTGGCTCTCAGGCGGTTATCGTCCGTACTATGGACATTGGTGGCGACAAAGAGCTGCCGTACATGAACTTCCCGAAAGAAGAGAACCCGTTCCTGGGCTGGCGTGCGATTCGTATCGCGATGGATCGTAAAGAGATCCTGCGTGACCAGGTTCGCGCGATCCTGCGTGCCTCTGCTTTCGGTAAACTGCGCATCATGTTCCCGATGATCATCTCTGTTGAAGAAGTGCGTGCACTGAAGAAAGAGATCGAAATTTACAAGCAGGAACTGCGCGACGAAGGTAAAGCGTTTGACGAGTCAATCGAGATCGGCGTAATGGTGGAAACACCTGCGGCGGCGACTATTGCGCGTCATTTAGCCAAAGAAGTTGATTTCTTTAGTATCGGCACCAATGATTTAACGCAGTACACCCTGGCAGTTGACCGTGGTAATGATATGATTTCACATCTCTACCAGCCAATGTCACCGTCCGTACTGAACTTGATCAAGCAAGTTATTGATGCTTCTCATGCAGAAGGTAAATGGACTGGCATGTGTGGTGAGCTTGCAGGCGACGAACGTGCTACACTTCTGTTGCTGGGTATGGGTCTGGACGAATTCTCTATGAGCGCCATTTCCATCCCGCGCATTAAGAAGATTATCCGTAACACGAACTTCGAAGATGCGAAGGTGTTAGCAGAGCAGGCTCTTGCTCAACCGACAACGGACGAGTTAATGACGCTGGTTAACAAGTTCATTGAAGAAAAAACAATCTGCTAATCCACGAGATGCGGCCCAAATTACTGCTTAGGAGAAGATCATGGGTTTGTTCGATAAACTGAAATCTCTGGTTTCTGATGATAAGAAAGACTCCGGAACTATTGAGATTGTTGCTCCGCTCTCCGGCGAGATCGTCAACATCGAAGACGTGCCGGATGTAGTGTTTGCTGAGAAAATCGTTGGTGATGGCATTGCTATCAAACCAACTGGCAACAAAATGGTTGCTCCAGTTGACGGCACCATCGGTAAAATTTTTGAAACCAACCATGCGTTCTCTATCGAATCTGATAGCGGTATCGAACTGTTCGTTCACTTCGGTATCGACACCGTTGAACTGAAAGGCGAAGGCTTCAAACGTATCGCGGAAGAAGGCCAGCGTGTTAAAGTTGGCGACCCGGTGATTGAATTCGATCTGCCACTGCTGGAAGAAAAAGCCAAGTCTACCCTGACGCCGGTAGTTATCTCCAACATGGACGAAATCAAAGAACTGATCAAACTGTCTGGCAGCGTCACCGTGGGTGAAACCCCGGTTATCCGCATCAAGAAGTAATTCTTGCCCGCACAGAAAAATGGCGCCTTCGGGCGCCATTTTTGTTTATGCCGGGAGGATAAGCTCGTCGTAGCCTTTCGACTGGGTATAGAGCATCACGTCCGTCACCCGATCGCCGGCCATGCGAATGGCATCTGCAACGGTTTTCCCCTCTACAATTCCGCTCACCAGCTCTGAACAGAACAGGTCGCCCGTCCCTTTCAGATCGGTTTCTACGCGCGGGTGCGCGCTGACGGTCACGCCATCGCGGGTGACCAGCACCACGTGGATGTTTTGCGGGTCGTCAGCGACCGGCGCGCTGGTAATCGCCACCCATTTCAGGCTGTCAGAGAGCAGTCCCTGTGCCGCCGCGATGGCGCTTTCCGGCGTGCGGCACGGTTTGCCGCTTAACACTTCCAGCTCGTAGACGTTTGGCGTAATCCCCTGCGCCAGCGGCAGCAGGTGCTCCCGATACGCCTGCGGGATATCCGGCTTCACGTACATCCCGCTGTCGATATCGCCAATAACCGGGTCGACCAGCACCAGCAGATCAGGATGCTGAGCTTTGACCGCCTTCAGCCACTGCGCCAGCAGGACGATCTGGCTGGCATTTCCCATATAGCCGGTGGTAACCGCCTTAAGCTCGCGCAGGATCTCGCGCTCTTCCAGCGCCTTCAGGTAGCCGCTGAACCACTCATCGGGGATCACGCCACCATAGAAGGTGTCATAGTGTGGCGTGTTGCTGAACAGTACCGTTGGCACGGCGGTGACGTTCAGCCTGTGGGTTCGAATATTAGGAACCGCAATGCTGTTACCCACGCTCCCGTACACCACCTGCGACTGTACCGCGACAATATCAGTTTGCTGCGCCCGGGTATTATCCCGGAATAGAATCATCTCCATGACGCTTAAATCCCCGCCCCCTGCGAATAACTCTCTTCACCAAAGACGCCGGTAGACAGATAGCGATCGCCTCGATCGCAAATAATCGCCACCACCACAGCGCCCGGGTTTGCCTGCGCTACCCGAATCGCGCCCGCTACCGCGCCGCCCGAGCTGACGCCGCAGAAGATACCTTCGCGTACGGCCAGCTCACGCATGGTATTTTCCGCCTCGCGCTGGTGAAGATCCAGCACCTGGTCCACAAGCTGCGCATTAAAGATGCCGGGCATATACTCCGCCGGCCAGCGGCGAATGCCCGGAATGCTGCTCCCCTCTTCCGGCTGCAGGCCCACAATGGTGACGGCTTTGTCCTGCTCGCGCAGAAAACGCGATACGCCGGTAATGGTGCCGGTGGTGCCCATGCTGGAGACAAAATGGGTGATTCGCCCGTCGGTTTGCTGCCAGATTTCCGGGCCGGTGGTGGTGTAGTGCGCGTACGGGTTGTCCGGGTTATTAAACTGATCGAGCAGTTTACCTTCGCCGCGCTCGGCCATTTCTAACGCCAGGTCGCGCGCGCCTTCCATCCCCTGCTCTTTGGTCACCAGAATCAGCTCGGCCCCGTAGGCACGCATCGCGGCGCGGCGCTCCTGGCTCATGTTGTCAGGCATCAGCAGCTTCATGCGGTAGCCTTTCAGCGCCGCAATCATCGCCAGGGCGATACCGGTGTTACCGCTGGTGGCTTCAATCAGTACGTCGCCCGGCTTAATCTCGCCGCGCTTTTCAGCCTGGACAATCATCGACAGCGCGGCACGATCTTTTACCGACCCCGCCGGGTTATTGCCTTCGAGTTTGACCCAGATTTCGCTGCCGTTAGCCGGCCCCATGCGCTGAAGTTTGACCAGAGGGGTGTTGCCGATGGTGTGTTCGAGTGTATTCACGTTTTTTACTCAATAAAAAAGCCGGGTGGCGTTTCGCTTACCCGGCCTACAAGACGCAGTGATAACTGTAGGCCCGGTAAGCGCAGCGCCACCGGGCGATAAACATCCTAATAACCTATCAGGCTGACTCCGCCAGAGCAATATCCTCGCGCGTCTCGATGCGCTCCTTCCCGTGATAAATCCGGGCATGCTGCAGCCCGACAAACAGGCGCTCCCCCCGGTGCGGCGGGACATCGTCGCGCATGACCACGGTCAGCGGCTCGGTATACCAGCCCAGCGGCTGTACCACCAGTTGGGTGTAGTGACCTTTAGGGCTCGCTTCCAGCACCTGCACCGGCAGCGGTGAATCCAGGCTGGTTCGGCGGCTCACGTCCACTTCCCACGGACGCAGGAACAGATCGACCGGGCCCTGGTGCGCGGAGGTATAGCCCAGCGGCCAGCGGTGCGCGCCCACGTGGAACTGACCGCCGCGAATAGTGCCCTGCAGACGGTTCACCTCGCCCATAAACTCCAGCACGAAGCGGGTCGCCGGTTCACGCCAGAGCTGCTCCGGTTCGTCAACCTGCTCAATGTTGCCCTGGCTCATGACCACCACGCGATCCGCAACTTCCATCGCCTCTTCCTGATCGTGGGTCACGAAGACGCTGGTGAATTTCAGCTCTTCATGGAGCTGACGCAGCCAGCGGCGCAGCTCTTTACGCACCTGCGCATCCAGCGCGCCGAAGGGCTCATCCAGCAGCAGAATTTGCGGTTCAACGGCCAGCGCGCGAGCCAGCGCCACGCGCTGTTTCTGCCCGCCGGACAGCTGGGCCGGGAAACGATCCGCCAGGTGAGCCAGCTGCACCATCTCCAGCAGTTTGGTCACCTTCGCCTTAATGGTTGCCGCATCCGGGCGCTCGCGACGCGGCAGCACGGTAAGCCCAAACGCGATGTTGTCAAACACGGTCATGTGGCGGAACAGCGCGTAATGCTGGAACACAAAACCCACTTTACGATCGCGGGCGTGCAGGCGGCTCACGTCGGTGCCGTGGAAGCGGATGTGCCCGCTGGTCTGGTGCTCAAGCCCGGCGATAATACGCAGCAGCGTGGTTTTGCCCGAGCCGGACGGCCCCAGCAGCGCCACCATTTGTCCGGAAGGGATATCCAGCGAGATATCATTCAGCACCTGGGTGCGACCAAAAGACTTCTTAATATTGGCAATCTCAATGCTCATGATTTCCCTCCTGATGCTGACGTTTTTCCTGATTTTCTAAACGCCACTGCACCACACTCTTCAAAAACAGGGTCAAAATGGCCATCAGCGTCAATAACGCTGCGGCAGTAAACGAGCCGATGGTGTTGTAGTCCTGCTGCAGCAGTTCAATCTGCAGCGGCAGCGACAGGGTTTCACCCCGGATAGAGCCGGAAACAACGGAAACGGCACCGAACTCGCCAATCGCGCGGGCGTTGGTCAGCACCACGCCATAAAGCAACGCCCAGCGGATGTTCGGCAGCGTCACGCGGCGGAACATTTGCCAGCCCGAAGCCCCCAGCAGCACCGCCGCTTCGTCTTCGTTGCTCCCCTGGCTTAACATCACCGGCACCAGCTCGCGCACCACAAACGGGCAGGTCACGAAGATGGTGACCAGCACCATGCCCGGCCAGGCGAACATTATCTGCAGGTTATGCGCATCCAGCCAGCCGCCCAGTGGGCCGTTGGAGCCGTAAAAGAGCAGGTACACCAGGCCCGCCACCACCGGCGACACGGCAAACGGAATATCCAGCAGGGTCAGCAGCAGCTGACGTCCGGGGAAGTTAAAGCGCGTCACCAGCCACGCCAGCAGGGTCCCGAACACCAGGTTCACCGGGACGGTGATCAGGGCAATCAGCACGGTGAGCCAGATGGCATGGAGCATATCCGGGTTCGCCAGGTTTTCCAGCGCGGGCATCAGACCCTTGCTGAACGCCTGAACGAAAATATAAATCGTCGGCACGACGAGAATGAGGGCGGAAACCAGCACGCCCGCCCCAATCAGAAACCATTTACCCCAGTTGATGCGGGGCGCATCGTATCGCTTCAATTGCGTAACTTCCGCCATCAGTGACCTACCACACGTCGACCAAAGCGACTTTGCAGAGTGTTAATCGAGTACAGCAGCAGCAGCGAGGCGGCGAGGATCACCGAAGCAATCGCGCTCGCCGCCGGATAATCAAACTCCTGCAGGCGGATGAAAATCATCAGCGAGGTCACTTCCGTTTTCCAGGCGATGTTCCCGGCGATAAAAATCACCGCGCCGAACTCACCGAGGCTGCGGGTAAACGACAGCGCGACACCTGCCATCAGCGCTGGAGAGAGCTCCGGCAGCACCACCTTGCGGAAGCTCTGCCAGCGCGTGGCGCCCAGCGTTTCCGCCGCTTCTTCGTATTCCGGACCCAACTCTTCCAGCACCGGCTGCACGGTACGTACCACAAACGGGATGCTGGTGAAGGCCATCGCCACCGCGATACCGAGCCAGGTGTAGGTTACTTTGATATCAAATTTCGCCAGCCACTCGCCGTACAGCCCGTTTACAGAGAAGAGCGACGCGAGGGTCAAACCCGCCACCGCCGTCGGCAGCGCAAACGGCAGATCCATCAGGGCGTCAAGCAGCGTGCGGCCCGGGAAGCGATAGCGGGTCAGGATCCACGCCATCAGCAGGCCAAACACGCCGTTAAAAATGGAGGCGACAAACGCCGACAGCAGCGTCACCTTATAGGCCGCCACCACCTGCGGGTTGGTGACCACGTCCCAGTACTGCGCCCAGCTCATCTGAGCAAGCTGCATCACCAGCGCGCTGAGCGGCAACAGCAGGATCAGGCAGACGAACAGCAGGCTGGTCCCGAGGCTTAAGGTAAAGCCCGGCAGGACGCGTTTTGTCGAAACTGCAAACATTACTTATGCCCCGCCGCCAGCAGTTTGTCTAACTCACCGCCGCTGGCAAAATGCGTTTTCATCACATCAGGCCAGGAGCCGAAATGATCTTCGACGCGGAACAAATCGGTCTGCGGGAACTTATCTTTCAGCTTGTTCATTACGTCCGGGTTGTTTACGCGGTAGTAGTAATCGGTAATGATGGTCTGCGCCTGAGGGCTGTACAGGTAGTTGAGATAGGCTTTTGCCGCTTTCTCGGTACCGTTCGCCTGCACGTTTTTATCCACCCATGCGACCGGGAACTCGGCCAGAATGTTGGTTTTCGGGATAACCACCTCAAAGCCCTGCGCTTCATACTGCTTGCGGATGTTATTCACTTCCGATTCAAAGCTGATCAGAACATCGCCGAGACCTCGCTCCGCGAAGGTCGTTGTCGCCCCGCGGCCGCCGGTATCAAATACTTCGACGTTTTTCAGGAACTGGGTCATGAACTGCTCGGTTTTGGCTTTATCGTTACCGTCAGCCTTGTCCGCCGCGCCCCACGCGGCTAAATAGGTATAACGCGCGTTACCGGAGGTTTTTGGGTTCGGGAAAATCAGCTTCACGTCGGAACGCACCAGGTCGCTCCAGTCGTGGATATTCTTCGGGTTGCCCTTACGCACCAGGAAGCCCATGGTGGAGTAGAACGGCGAGCTATTGTTCGGCAGTCGGCTCTGCCAGTCCGCCGGGATGAGGTTGCCTTTGTCGTGCAGGATCTGCACGTCAGTCACCTGGTTGTAGGTCACCACATCCGCTTTCAGGCCCTGCAAAATCGCCAGCGCCTGCTTGGACGAGCCGGCATGGGACTGCTTGATGGTCAGCTTGTCGCCGTTATTGTCTTTCGCCCACTGCTGTTCGAACGGGGGATTAAGGGCGGCAAACAGCTCGCGGGAGACGTCATACGAACTGTTTAACAGTTCAGTCGCCTGCGCCTGTGCCACCAGCAGTAAACCTGCCAGCGCCAGAGTTCCTTTTTTCAGTACAGTAACGGCCATTGCGCACCCTTATAAATGTGATGACTATCTTATAGTCATAATATTTATAACGGGGATGAAAGGAGTAACGGTTTTATATACCGTTTGGTGATTTACAAGCAGAAAAGGGAATAAGGGTGAGGCCTGATGCCCTCACCCCGGCCCTCTCCCGCAGGGAGAGGGAGAAATGCCATTACAGCGCTAGCAAACGCTCAACGGACGGCGCAAAGTAGTAGCCGCCGGTCACCGGTTTGGTGAAGCGCAGCATGGCGTCGCGCTTGCCGTCGGTATCGCCGAACATGCTCAGCAGCTGCTGCTCGATGTTATACAGGCGCGCGCAGTAGGCGCAGAAGTAAAGGCCGTGCGTTCCGCTTGCCGTACCGTACGGCAGGCTCTGGCGGACAATCTTCAGCCCTTTGCCGTCTTCTTTGAGGTCAACGCGGGTCAGGTGCGAGGTAACGGGACGGTCGTCGCCGTCGATCTCTTCGTTAGCCTCTTTCGTACGGCCAATCATCATCTCCTGGTCGTGCACGCTCATGCGGTTAAGCTGCTTGAGGTTGTGCTCCCAGCGCTGCACGAACACGTAGCTGCCGCCCGCGTCCACGCCGTCTTTAATCACCGCCACCTCACGACGCGTCTCTTCGCCCGCCGGGTTTTCGGTACCGTCGACGAAGCCGCTCAGATCGCGCTCTTCGACCCAGCGGAAGCCGTGAACCTCTTCCTGCACATCAATGCTGTCGCCAAAAGCCGCTACCGCCGCCTGGGCAACGGAAAAGTTCACATCGTGACGCAGGGAGAGAATGTGGATCAGCACGTCGTATTGGGTTGCCGGAGCCAGACCTTTGCCGTATGGGATGAAGTCTTTCAGCTCTTCCGCCCCTTCGCCACCGCTCAGCTGACGCCAGACGTTATTGCCAAAGGCGACAACGGCGCCGAGGTGTGCTTCCGGGAATTTGGCCTGGAAGGTCGCCAGTTTATCAATAAACGCTTTGCTGGCCGCACGCAGGGCATCCACGTCCCCTTTAACATTGGCTTCAATCCAAATCGCCGCGCGGCAATGTTCTGGCAAAATGCCACTCTGAACCTGAGACATCGCTCCTCCTGAAATAAAGATGCCACGTCAGCGTGGCATTGATGGCGGGTATTATACCCGGATTTCAGCGAGGCGGTTTGCTCAGGCGCAAATTACTGCTTCCAGAGTATTTTGCTCACTTTCCAGCTCTTAAGCGTGTCGTCAGACGGCATCAGTCCTTCCGGGCCGCTCCAGGTGCCGGTGAAGACATAGCTGATGTGCTGGCTGCCTTCAGCCTTACATTCCACCGCAACCTTGTCGTCAGACGGCACGCTGGCGCAGTTGCCAAAGGCCTGCTTATAAAGATCGCTAAACGGGGTCCCCACCTTCACACCGCTCGCCGTCGGAATATCGTCATCCATCACCGCAATTCGGTTGACCGTGCCTTTGTCACCGTTGATCACCAGCGCCAGCTTGTCGCCCTTCAGCGCCTCGTAGTAGCGAACAATATTGCCATTCTCCGTTTTCATGCCGCTGCGCAGGCGGTAATCACTGCTGAGCGCATCCTGGATAGCATTCTGATCCAGCGCCGTCGCGGCGGTAATTTTCCCCACGCCCTGCTCGGTTACTTCCGTTGATGAGCCAAACCAGTTCCACGGATACGCAGCGGACCAGTTAATGGAGGAGAGCGTCGAACAGCCGGTCAATGCCAGCGGGAGAGCGCATAAGAGTAAACGCAGCGATTTCATTGAAACGTCCTTACTTGTTAAATCAACGCTTGTTGGAGTGCGACATCGGCAAAAAGTGCCGGATTAATCATCCTGAGGCGCAAAACAGGCACAAAGACGCGGGTTGGTCATCAGCCACAGCAGCGCCACAATATCGGCAACCACCAGCGCAACGCCGGTGCCCGTCAGCGGTTCACCGTACCACCAGAGAACCGGCTGCCATAAGAGCAGCGCAGTCTGGGCAAGGATTAGCAGCCAGCGAAGCGTGCGCCAAAAACGAGGGATCAGGTGCCGTCGTCCGCTACACAAAAA
Source organism: Enterobacter sp. N18-03635 (assembly GCF_004006055.1). Classification (NCBI taxonomy): domain Bacteria; kingdom Pseudomonadati; phylum Pseudomonadota; class Gammaproteobacteria; order Enterobacterales; family Enterobacteriaceae; genus Enterobacter; species Enterobacter sp. N18-03635. The sequence continues at coordinate 3,323,034 of NZ_CP034769.1, forward strand.
AGCCACCACCGCCGGTACGCCCGGCAGTAAGCCGAGCCAGAAAGCATCGTGATCGGGATAAAAAAGATTCAGCAGCGTATCGCCCTGCCCGCGCGACGCGGCGGCCATCACAAACAGCACCCAGGTACGGGCCTGGAGCAGCAGAACGCACCAGAATAAAAAGGGCAGCCTGACGCGGCCCTGCGCGTCATAGTCTGCCGGATGAATCTCAGTACTCTTCATCTTCGATCAGACGCTTTCCCAGATTCAGCACGTCAGAATGCTCGTAGCCCAGACGCTCATACATGCCCAGCACCACATCGTTATCTTCCCGCACCATAATCTGGATTTTCGGGCAGCCGCGGGCGATCAGCTTCTTCTCGAGCCGGTTAAGCAGCGCATTGGCAATGCCGCGACCACGGTATTCCGGATGGACGCCCAGATAATAGGCCGAGCCGCGGTGGCCGTCGTAACCGCCCATTACCGTCCCCACAACCTCACCGTTGACTTCCGCGACCAGGAACAGACTGACGTCGTGATTTACCTTACGTTCGATATCCATTTCCGGATCGTTCCACGGACGCAGCAGATCGCAGCGCTCCCAAAGGGTAATCACCTCTTCGAAATCTTCCTGGCGAAAAACGCGTATCTCCATGGTATTAACCGCCTTTTCGGGTTTAAAAACTGTGATTATGGCGCGAAGCTCGCCTTTAGCCAATAACCGGGGAAAATCTCGCCAAAATTTGGCATAATGTCACTTTGTCACGTATTGAAATGAAAAGTAAAACAATTCTCAACATGGACTGTCGTAACGGGAAACACGATACGATATAACACCAGGACCCCATTTTTTAGTATTCAGGCCGCATGAGCACATTCAAACCATTAAAAGCACTCACATCGCGTCGTCAGGTTCTCAAAGCGGGGCTGGCGGCCTTAACGTTAACGGGTATCGCAAAGCAGGCTCAGGCGAAAGACGAGAGCACGCTTAAAACCAGTAACGGACACAGCAAACCGAAAACGAAAAAGCCGGGCGCGAAGCGTCTGGTGATGCTCGACCCGGGCCACGGCGGTATTGATACCGGCGCCATCGGCAAAAACGGGTCAAAAGAAAAGCACGTCGTGCTGGCGATTGCAAAAAATGTGCGGGCGATTTTACGCAGTAACGGCATTGACGCCCGTCTGACGCGCTCTGGTGATACCTTTATTCCGCTGTATGACCGCGTAGAGATCGCCCACCAGCACGGTGCGGATCTGTTTATGTCGATTCACGCGGACGGCTTTACCAACCCTTCTGCGGCAGGTGCCTCGGTGTTTGCGCTTTCCAACCGCGGCGCCAGTAGCGCCATGGCGAAATACCTCTCCGATCGCGAAAACCGGGCGGATGAAGTCGCCGGGAAAAAAGCCACCGACAAAGACCACCTGCTACAGCAGGTGCTGTTCGACCTCGTGCAGACGGATACGATCAAAAACAGCCTGACGCTTGGCTCGCACATCCTGAAGAAGATTAAGCCGGTGCATCGCCTGCACAGCAAAGGCACCGAGCAGGCGGCGTTCGTGGTCCTGAAATCACCGTCCATCCCGTCCGTGCTGGTGGAAACCTCCTTCATCACCAACCCGGAAGAGGAGCGACTCCTTGGCACCACGGCATTTCGTCAGAAGATCGCCAACGCTATCGCCTCCGGCATTATCAGTTATTTCAACTGGTTCGATAACCAAAAAGCGCACTCCAGGAAACGTTGATGAAACCCGATGCACAACTGGTCAAAACTTTCCTGCTGAAGCTGCAGGATGAGATTTGCCAGAAACTGGCCGCCGCAGACGGCGGAGAATTTCAGGAAGATACCTGGCAGCGCGAGGCCGGCGGCGGCGGGCGCAGTCGCGTGCTGCGTAACGGCGGCATCTTCGAACAGGCTGGCGTGAATTTTTCCCACGTTCACGGCGACGCCATGCCCGCATCTGCGACGGCACATCGTCCCGAACTCGCGGGCCGCAGCTTCGAAGCGATGGGCGTCTCGCTGGTGGTGCACCCGCACAACCCGTTCGTGCCAACCAGCCACGCCAACGTGCGCTTTTTCATTGCGGAAAAGCCGGGGGCCGATCCGGTCTGGTGGTTTGGCGGCGGTTTCGACATGACGCCCTACTACGGCTTCGAAGAGGATGCCGTGCACTGGCACACCACCGCGCGGGATCTTTGCCTGCCGTTTGGCGAAGACATTTACCCGAAATATAAAAAGTGGTGCGACGACTACTTTTACCTGAAGCATCGCGACGAGCAGCGCGGCATCGGCGGACTGTTCTTTGACGATCTCAACACGCCTGATTTTGATACCGCGTTCAGCTTTATGCGTGCGGTGGGTGAAGGCTATACCGACGCGTACCTGCCTATCGTCGAACGCCGTAAAGACACCAACTACGGCGTGCGCGAGCGCGAGTTCCAGCTCTACCGCCGCGGGCGCTACGTGGAGTTCAACCTGGTGTGGGATCGCGGGACGCTGTTCGGCCTGCAGACCGGCGGGCGCACGGAGTCAATTCTGATGTCGATGCCGCCGCTGGTGCGCTGGGAGTACTGCTACGAGCCAAAAGAAGGCAGCCCGGAGGCTGCCTTAAAAGAATTTATTCAGGTTCGGGATTGGGTGTAACCCTAACCCTCTCCCTTTGGGAGAGGGTTAGGGTGAGGGTAAAAATTACAGCGGCTGCGTCTGCGCCTCAACCACCGCCAGCGCCACCATATTCACGATACGGCGCACGGAGGCAATCGGCGTTAACACGTGCACCGGTTTTGCCACGCCCATCAGCACCGGTCCTACGGTCACCCCTTCAGAGCTGGAGACGCGCAGCAGGTTATAGCTGATACGCGCCGCTTCCACGTTCGGCATAATCAGGATGTTTGCCGATCCTTTCAGCGGGCTGTCCGGCATACGTTCGTTACGGATGCTCTCCACCAGCGCGGCATCGCCGTGCATTTCCCCGTCAATCATCAGCTCCGGCGCACGCTCGCGCACCAGCGCCAGCGTCTCACGCATTTTGCACGCCGCCGCTGATTTGGACGAACCGAAGTTAGAGTGCGACAGCAGTGCCACCTTTGGCTCGATACCGAAGCGGCGCACGGTCTCGGCGGCCATCACGGTGATCTCCGCCAGCTCGTCCGGGCTCGGATCGTCGTTAACGTAGGTGTCAGCGATAAAGGTGTTCCCGCTCGGCAACAGCAGGGCGTTCATCGCCCCGGCGGTATGGACGCCGTCGCGATAGCCGAAGATCTCCTGCACCACGCTAAAGTGCTCGTGATAATCCCCGATGGTACCGCAGATCAGCGCATCCGCCTCGCCGCGATGGACCATGATCGCGCCGATCACCGTCGTGTTGCTGATGACGGCTTTCTGCGCCTGCTCCTGGGTGATCCCCCGGCGCTTCATGATCGCGTAGTATTCGCTCCAGTACTCTTTGAAGCGCGGATCGGATTCGTTGTTTACGATCTCGAAGTCGACGCCCGGCTTAATCTGCAGGCCCAGCTTCTGGATACGCATTTCAATCACGCTCGGACGACCAATCAGGATCGGTTTCGCCAGGCCTAAGGTGATCAGCTCCTGGGTGGCGTGCAGCACGCGCGCCTCTTCCCCTTCCGCCAGCACCACGCGCTTCGCGTCGGCGCGCGCCTGAGAGAAGATCGGCTTCATGAACAGGTTGGTTTTATAGACAAACTCGGTGAGTTTATCGACGTACGCGTCGAAGTCGTGAATCGGACGCGTCGCCACGCCGGAATCCATTGCCGCTTTGGCAACGGCTGGCGCAATTTTAACAATCAGACGCGGGTCGAACGGTTTTGGAATGATGTAGTCAGGGCCAAAGCTAAGATCCTGATCGCCATAGGCTGAGGCAACCACTTCGCTCTGCTCGGCGTGGGCCAGCTCCGCGATGGCGTGAACGGCTGCAAGCTTCATCTCTTCGTTGATCGCCGTCGCGCCGACGTCCAGCGCGCCGCGGAAGATGAACGGGAAGCAGAGCACGTTGTTGACCTGGTTCGGGTAGTCCGAACGGCCGGTACAGATGATGGCGTCTTCACGCACCGCTTTCGCCAGCGGCGGCAGAATTTCCGGTTCCGGGTTGGCCAGGGCCAGGATCATTGGCGCACGCGCCATCTTCTTCACCATCTCCTGGGTCAGCACCTTCGGACCCGAGCAGCCGAGGAAGATATCCGCGCCGTCAATGACGTCCTCAAGCGTGCGCTTGCCGTCGTCTTCTACCGCATACGCCGCTTTGGTTTCCGCCATGTTCGGCTCGCGGTCTTTATAAATAACGCCCTTGGAGTCACAGACCACAATGTTGTGTTTCTGCATACCCAGCGCCACCAGCAGGTTCATACAGGCGATGGCCGCGGCGCCGGCGCCGGAGACCACCATGCGCACGTCGGAGAGGTTTTTCTCAACCACGCGCAGGCCGTTCAGAATCGCAGCGGTGCTGATAATGGCCGTACCGTGCTGGTCATCATGGAACACGGGAATATTCATACGCTCGCGCAGCTTCTGCTCGATATAGAAACATTCCGGCGCTTTGATGTCTTCCAGGTTGATCCCGCCGAAGGTAGGCTCCAGCGCGGCCACTACGTTGATGAACTTGTCAGGATCGAGTTCATCCACCTCGATATCGAACACGTCGATACCGGCGAATTTCTTGAACAGCACCCCCTTGCCTTCCATCACCGGCTTACCGGCCAGCGCGCCGATGTTGCCCAGCCCCAGCACCGCCGTGCCGTTAGAGATCACGGCGACAAGGTTGCCGCGCGCGGTGTATTTGTAGGCCGCCAGCGGGTCTTTTTCGATTTCCAGACACGGGGCAGCTACGCCCGGGGAATAGGCCAGTGCCAGATCGCGCTGAGTTGCCAGCGGCTTGGTTGGGGAGACCTGGATTTTGCCCGGGACAGGGAACTCGTGAAAATCGAGGGCACTCTGTTTCAACTGCTCATCCATCTTATTTTTCCTTTCACGTATCGGTCAAAAGGGTGACGTAAGCGATCCTGATGCACACCCTGGTGTGCCGCCTAGTATCGCCTCAGGCCGCCTCCTAAACTTTGAAGGCAGCCAAACTCTCACCATCACACATTAAAAATTGTTATCAATTTATAACAGCCATGTTACCCGTCTCAAAAGCAATGCCTCCCCCGTCTGCTATGCTTTTTTGTTAAGTCCATCATGATTTTTCCAGAAGTGTGAACTAACGCACTCATCTAACTCTTTTATTTCCAAGGAGTAATCATTTATGAACCAGCTAGACGGCATCAAACAATTCACCACGGTGGTGGCAGACAGCGGCGATATCGAGTCGATTCGCCACTATCAGCCGGAGGATGCGACCACCAACCCTTCGCTACTGCTCAAGGCTGCCGGGCTTACCCATTTTAGTCATCTGATTGATGACGCCATTGCCTACGGTAAAAAGCGCGGGAAGACGCAGGAGCAGCAGGTCGCCGAAGCCAGCGACAAGCTGGCGGTTAATTTTGGTGCGGAAATTCTTAAAAGCATCCCGGGCCGCGTCTCGACCGAAGTCGACGCCCGCCTCTCTTTCGATAAAGAAAAGAGCATTAACAAGGCGCGTCGCCTCGTGGAACTGTACGAGGAACAGGGGATCGATAAATCACGCATTCTGATCAAGCTCGCCTCCACCTGGGAAGGCATCCGCGCGGCAGAGGTACTGGAAAAAGAGGGCATCCACTGCAACCTGACGCTGCTGTTCTCCTTTGCCCAGGCGCGCGCCTGTGCCGAAGCGGGCGTGTTCCTGGTGTCACCGTTTGTCGGGCGCATCTACGACTGGTACCAGGCGAAACAGCCGATGGATCCGTACGTGGTGGATGAGGATCCGGGCGTGAAATCGGTCCGTAATATCTACGACTACTACAAGCAGCACCGCTACGAAACCATCGTGATGGGTGCCAGCTTCCGCCGTACCGAGCAGATCCTCGCCCTGGCAGGCTGCGACCGCCTGACAATTTCACCCAACCTGCTCCAGGAGCTACAGGACAAAGAAGAAACGGTGATCCGCAAGCTGGTGCCGACCTCCACCGTTCTGCCAAAACCGAAAGCCATGACCGAAGCGGAGTTCCGCTGGGAGCACAACCAGGACGCCATGGCCGTGGAAAAACTGGCGGACGGTATCCGCCAGTTCGCCGTCGACCAGCGCAAACTAGAAGATCTTCTCGCCGCCAAACTTTAACCTTGCCACGGAGTGAACTATGTCCCGTAAAGAGCTAGCCAATGCCATCCGCGCCCTCAGCATGGATGCCGTGCAGAAAGCCAATTCCGGCCACCCCGGCGCGCCGATGGGCATGGCTGATATAGCCGAAGTACTGTGGAACGACTTTCTGAAGCACAACCCCAATGACCCCACCTGGTACGATCGCGACCGCTTTATTCTCTCCAACGGTCACGCCTCAATGCTGCTCTACAGCCTGCTGCACCTTTCCGGCTACGATCTGCCGCTTGAGGAGCTGAAAAACTTCCGCCAGCTGCACTCCAAAACCCCGGGGCACCCGGAGATCGGCTATACGCCAGGCGTGGAGACCACCACCGGGCCGCTCGGCCAGGGGCTGGCAAATGCGGTCGGGCTGGCGATTGCCGAACGCACGCTGGCGGCACAGTTCAACCAGCCGGACCACGAGATTGTCGATCACTACACCTACGTGTTTATGGGTGACGGCTGTCTGATGGAGGGGATCTCCCATGAGGTATGCTCCCTGGCGGGCACCCTGGGGCTCGGCAAGCTGATCGGGTTCTACGATCACAACGGCATCTCCATCGACGGGGAAACCGAAGGCTGGTTTACCGACGACACGGCAAAACGCTTCGAAGCCTACCACTGGCACGTGGTGCATGAGATCGACGGTCACGACCCAGAGGCGGTGAAAAAAGCGATTCAGGAAGCGCAAAGCGTGAAGGACAAACCGTCCCTGATTATCTGCCGCACCACGATCGGCTTCGGCTCGCCGAACAAGGCGGGTAAAGAAGAGGCGCACGGCGCGGCGCTGGGCGAGGAGGAAGTGGCGCTGACCCGGCAGAAGCTGGGCTGGAAACATCCGCCGTTTGAGATCCCGAAAGAGATCTACCGGGCATGGGATGCCCGCGAAGAGGGTGAGAAAGCGCAGCACGCATGGAACGATAAATTTGCCGCCTACAAAAAAGCGCATCCTGAACTGGCGGCCGAGTTTTCCCGCCGCATGAGCGGCGGCCTGCCGGAAGACTGGGACGATAAAACCCAGGCGCTGATTGAAAAACTGCAGTCCAACCCGGCGAAAATCGCCACCCGTAAGGCGTCGCAAAATACCCTGAATGCAATCGGCCCTCTTCTGCCCGAACTGCTCGGCGGATCGGCGGATCTGGCGCCGAGTAACCTGACTATCTGGTCGGGTTCGAAATCGCTGAAAGAGGACATCGCCGGGAATTACATCCATTACGGCGTGCGCGAGTTCGGGATGACCGCGATTGCCAACGGCATCGCCCATCACGGCGGCTTCGTGCCCTACACCGCCACCTTCCTGATGTTCGTCGAGTACGCCCGTAACGCGGCGCGCATGGCAGCGCTGATGAAGGCGCGGCAGATTATGGTCTATACCCACGACTCCATCGGTCTGGGAGAAGACGGCCCCACCCACCAGGCGGTTGAACAGCTGGCGAGCCTGCGCCTGACGCCGAACTTCAGCACGTGGCGTCCCTGCGATCAGGTCGAAGCTGCGGTGGGCTGGAAGCTGGCGGTAGAACGCCACAACGGCCCAACGGCATTAATTCTGTCGCGCCAGAACCTGGCGCAGATTGAGCGTACCCCGGAGCAGGTGAAAAACATCGCCCGCGGCGGCTACATCCTAAAAGACAGCGGCGGCAAGCCGGACGTGATCCTGATTGCCACCGGCTCCGAGGTGGAAATCACGGTGAAAGCGGCGGAGAAACTGACCGCCGAAGGCCACGCGGTGCGCGTGGTGTCCCTGCCTTCTACGGATATTTTCGATGCCCAGGACGAGGCGTACCGCGAATCGGTACTGCCCTCAAACGTCGCAGCGCGCGTGGCGGTGGAAGCCGGTATTGCCGACTACTGGTACAAATATGTGGGTCTGAAAGGGGCGATTGTCGGAATGAGGGGCTACGGTGAGTCCGCCCCTGCCGACAAGCTGTTCCCGTACTTCGGCTTTACCGTTGAGAACGTGGTTGAGAAGGCGTTAAGCGTGCTGTAGCGCGGTCTGCGTGCCCGGTGGCGCTACGCTTACCGGGCAAAACTAGCGCGTGATCCACAGCGTGGGCCAGGCATCTGGCCCGTTCCAGTTATCACAGCTGGGCTCCTCGGCGTAGCGCACCAGGCGGAATCGCTGTCCGTCAAAACGCCAGCGCGTCTGGACTCCGCAATCGCCCAAACCGCGCCCCAGCGCCAGCGTTGTCAGCTCGCGCGTCTTTTCATCGAAGCTGGCATTCATCAACTCCATTTCGCTTCCGTCGCCTGACGGCGTAAACGGCAGACGCAGCCTGACGCTGCGTGCGGTGAACGGTTTTTTACGTGATACCAGCCACGCCAGATCGACCGTGTTATAGGCCCCCGCCTCGCAGCTGACGATCAGCAGCGCTTTCTCATCGGTTAACGCGGTGACGCGCACTTCACGGCGGTTAGGATCCAGCGAGCACTGGCTGCTGTTCATCCTGCCGGTGCCATAGTCCAGCAGGTCGTTCAGTTCGGCGTGGGAGAGTGGCGTCGGGGTCGGATTGACGACCGCCACCTTTTTTAAGGCGGGTGCAGGCGGAACGCTTAACGGCGGATCGTCACCTTTCTTGATCCACGCGGTTTCGCTGCCGACGCGCTTTTGCTGCGCATCAATGAACAGCAGTGCGGCCTTAAGCCCTGTCAGTGAAATGACCTGCTTACCGCCGCGCAGAGTCAGGGCCTTCCCTTCCTGGATATTTTTCAGAAAGGCGGTGATGGTGGCCGCATCGTCCGTTTTCAGATGCCATGGCGTGAGCTGCCAGCGCTGTTTGTCCAGCTTCAGAGGAACGCTATCCAGCAGCAGCCGGGGGGCAATCTCTGGCTCTTTGATCGAGGGTGTATCAAGACCGCCAAGATCGATACGCAGAGTGGCATCCGTTTTCGCCCCGGCGCTACGGGTGAGCGTCATGACCAGACCACGGTGTTCACCCGTGTTGCGTGCAAGGCAAAAATTCTGGTTATTGCAGGTTACCTGCCAGTCAGAAAAGGCTTGCTGCGCAGGTGCAGCCCGCACCTGCGGCGCGAGAAGCACACAAAACAGGTAAAACAAAAAGACGCTGTAGCGCATGAATGACACAATCCCGGAACGAAAACGCTTAACTGGGCAGTATCTTCGTGTTCCCGGCGGGGTTGCTCAATCGGATTTATCAGATATACCCGAAAAATGCACTACATCCGCTCGAAAGCAGCGTTCATCAACCCGGTCGTCTGTAAATACTGCAATAATATCACTGCCTTACCATCCCTGATTTCGCCTGAACGCATCATCTCCAGCGCCCGGATAAAAGGAAGCTCCAGCACTTCAATATCTTCATCCTCTACGCCACCGCCCCGGTGCGTGCGCTGGGCGTCGCTGTATTCGGCAATGAAGAAATGCACAATTTCCGTTACGCCGCCCGGAGACATAAACAGCTCGAAGACCTTTTTGACCTCACCCACTTCGAAGCCGGTTTCTTCCACGGCCTCTTTGCGGATACAAACTTCCGGCTCATCGTCATCGAGCAGGCCCGCGCAGGTTTCAATCAAACGTCCATCAGGGTTGCCATTAACCCATGTCGCCACCCTGAACTGACGGATTAGCACCACGCTCTGCTTGTCACGGTTATAGAGCAGAATGGTCGCTCCGTTGCCGCGGTCGTAGACCTCGCGTTTGTGGCGGATAACCTCACCGTTGCTACGTGTAAGATCATAGGTGATGTTACGCAGGACAAAGTAGTTTTCAGAAAGAATTTTGTCTTTTATAACGTCAATTTTCAGGGTCATACGGGCTCCACAGCACAATGAGTCGTCCTATACTACGCCGTGAATCCCGCTTTGTCGCCCGCCGGTTTAATGATGTTTTGGCGCGTTAACCCCAAGCCAGTCGAGGATCCCTTGCGCGGCATGGCGTCCTTCCGCCATTGCGGTCACCACCAGATCCGCGCCGCGTACCGCATCGCCCCCGGCGAAGATCTGCGGGTTGGTCGTCTGGTAACGGTAACGGCTCTCGACCGAGGCCACGATCCGCCCCCTGTCATCCGTTTCGACACCCTGCGCCTGCAGCCACGGCATCGCGTGCGGGTTAAAACCAAACGCCATGATGACCGCATCCGCGGCCATCACAAACTCGCTGCCCGCCACCGGAACCGGTCGCCGCCGTCCCTGCGCATCCGACTCTCCGAGCTCGGTACGCAGCATCCGGATACCGTTGACCTTTCCGTTCGGATCCAGCGTCAGCTCAACCGGCTGGACGTTAAATTCAAACGCCGCCCCCTCTTCTCTGGCGTTCTTCACCTCTTTCTTCGAGCCCGGCATGTTGGCCTCATCCCGACGATAGGCGCAGGTCACCTTCGCCGCACCGTGGCGTAACGCGGTTCGGACGCAGTCCATCGCGGTATCGCCCCCACCAAGCACCACCACGTTCAGGCCATGGGTGTCGATGAACGGTTCGCTTGCCGTTGCCTCCAGCCCCATAACATGGCGCGTGTTGCCCACCAGGAAAGGCAGCGCGTCGTAGACACCTGGCGCGTCTTCATGTGGGATACCCGCCTTCATCGAGCGATAGGTTCCCACGCCAATAAACAGGGCGTCGTAATCGTGCTTTAACTGCGACATCGACACGTCCTGGCCCACCTCGCAGTTAAGCTCGAAGCGGATCCCCATCGCGGTAAATATCTCTCTGCGCCGCGCGAGCAGCGATTTGTCCAGCTTGAACGCCGGGATGCCAAAGGTCAGCAATCCGCCAATTTCCGGGTGCCGGTCATAGACCGTCACGCTCACGCCGCGGCGCGCCAGCACGTCGGCGCACGCCAGCCCGGCAGGCCCCGCGCCGACGATCGCGACGCGTTTACCTGACGACGTGACGGCGGACATATCCGGCCGCCAGCCCATCGCCAGCGCCCGATCGGAGATATAGCGCTCGATGTTGCCGATGGTCACGGATCCTGCCTCTTCACGTATTGTGCAGGCACCCTCGCATAATCGATCCTGCGGGCAGACGCGGCCGGTAATTTCAGGTAAACAGTTAGTCTGATGAGAAAGCTCGGCCGCGCCGGCGATATCTCCCGAGTTGAGGCGCTCGATCCACTGCGGAATGTGGTTGTGCAGCGGGCAGGTCCACTCGCAAATGCTGTGCTCTCCGCATTTCAGGCAGCGCGACGCCTCGCGAACGGCCTGTTCGGCCCGGAACGGCAGGTAAATTTCGTTAAAATGGCCCACGCGTTCTGCGGCAGCCAGCTTGTCGGGCTCGCCGCGTGGCGCCGTCGCCTGCATCTGCTGCAGTTTGGTACGCGGCGCGTCCACGCCGACGACCTCCGCATGCCAGGGCTGCGCCTCCAGGCAGGCCGTGCGCTGTCGGCGTGATTTCGTCAGATTGTCCAGCACGGCAGACGTCGCCAGGGAGAGGACATCCGCCGGGCAATTTTCGATACAGGCCGGGCCGTGTGGACGCGTCAGGCAGAGATCGCATTTATTCGCCGAAGCCTTCACGCTGCCGTTGTCGAGCGGGGTGACGATAATCTCCATCGTGCCAAACGGGCAGGCCACCACGCAGGCCTTACAGCCGATGCATTTTTGTTGATTCACCTGTACGCTGTCATCGCATTTGCTGATGGCGCCGTTCGGGCAGCTTTGCGCGCAGGGCGCGTTTTCGCAATGATGACAGGTCACGGGGCGGCTCTTCTCGCCAGCTCTCAGGACCGTGATACGCGGATGAAAATGGCGCTCGCTCAGGACATGCTGCTCATCGTTGTGCGCCATCACGCAGGCCACTTCGCAGGCGTGACACCCAATGCACTGCTGGCTGTTAGCCATAATAAAACGATTCATAACCACACCTGTTTTTGGTTCAATAACCTTTCTCTTTATAAGAGTATGGTATTTACGCATCACGGTGCGATCGGGCAACTTTCAAATGCCTGAAGCGCCCAATTATTTCCAGTGAACCTGTGGCAGATCAATTTTATTCAGAGAGCCGTTCTGTGACCGTTAAACGACCCGTTTCCGGAAGCCTTGCCTGGGCTTTCTTTTCGATCATAGCCCTGTCCGTGCTGACCAGCACCGTCGCGCTGCTGACGCTGGCAAGCAGCCAGCGTGATGCCGAAGCCATCAATATCGCCGGTTCGCTGCGCATGCAGAGCTATCGCATGGGTTACGAGATGCAGCGCAACAGCCCTTCTCTTGCGGCACATCGCGAGAGCTGGCAACAGACGCTCGGCGCGCCTGCCCTGCAAAAGCTGAACCGCTGGTACGTCCCCGACAATGTTAAAGCACGATATCAGCAGCTTCATGTGGCCTGGCAGGAGATGGATGCGCGCATCGCCCGCGGCGACAGCGCGTGGTATCAACGCAATATTGAAGATTTTGTCGGCCGCATTGATGCCTTTGTGCTCGCCCTGCAGCACTACACTGAACATAAAATTCAGACGGTCACCCTGCTCTCGCTGGCTGGCGCACTCGGGATCCTGCTGCTGACGCTGTTTACCCTGCGACGCATCCGCCGCCAGGTGGTGCTACCGCTGAATAACCTGGTAGCGGCCAGCGAACGCATTGAGCGCGGCGAGTTTGCCACGCCTGCGCCGGATAGCGCCCTGCCGAACGAGCTGGGCCAGCTTTCGCGCGCCTTTAACCACATGTCAGCCGAGCTGGATACGCTCTACCGTTCTCTCGAAGCCTCGGTCGCGGAAAAGACGCGACATTTGCATGAAGCCCACCAGCAGCTCGACATGTTGTTTAAGTGCTCTCAGGCGCTGAATACCGGCCAGATAGACAGCCACTACTTCCGGCATATCCTGCAGATTGTCCATGACTATACGCAGATGAATTATCTGGAACTGCGCACCAGCGACGACTGGCGGCTGTGTGAAGGGACGGAGGCTGAGGGTATCCCTCTGCAAAACCTGCCGGTACTGATGCAGGACACGCTCTACGGCGAGCTGCGCTGGCAAAGCGAGGCGGACAGCGTCCCCCTTCCGCTGATGAGAAGCGTGGCGACTATGCTCGGGCGCGGGCTGTACTTTAACCAGGCGCAAAAGCATTACCAGCAGCTGCTGCTGATGGAAGAGCGCGCCACCATTGCCCGCGAGCTGCACGATTCGCTGGCGCAGGTGCTGTCGTATCTGCGCATTCAGCTTGCGCTGCTCAAACGCGCCGTGCCCGAGGAAAATACCCCGGCGCAGACCATCATCACCGACTTCTCCCGCGAGCTGAACAATGCCTGGCAGCAGCTGCGCGAGTTGCTGACCACCTTCCGCCTGACGCTGAACCACGCGAACTTACCCGCGGCGCTGCAGGAGTCCCTCGACGGGCTGCAGAACCAGACGCAGGCCAAACTGCATCTGGACTGTCGTCTGTCCTCGCTGGCGCTCGATGCGCAAAAGCAGGTGCATTTGCTGCAGATCGTCCGCGAGGCGGTGTTGAATGCCATTAAGCACGCGCAGGCCAGCGAGATCACCGTAAGCTGCGTGACCTCAGTGGACGGGACGCACAGCGTCAGCATTCGTGATAACGGCATTGGGATTGGCGAGGCCAGCGAGCCGCCGGGACATTACGGCCTGAATATTATGCGCGAACGCGCGCAACGGCTCGGCGGGATGCTGCACTTCTCGCAGCCGCAAAACGGCGGCACGCTGGTCAGCGTGACGTTCCCGGCACCCACGCCGATAACGGGTAAATAACGGTAAAGAGGGAGGCGCAGGGAAAAGCGCATGATAATTTACATTATCTCCTTTATTTCTCCACGTTTGACCTGGGCCTTACCGCTAAAGTTATGCGGGCAATAAACAATAATGACGTGCAGCAAAACGAGGTCACACTTTCATGGCGAATTTTTTTATCGATCGCCCCATTTTTGCCTGGGTGCTTGCCATCCTGTTGTGTCTGACGGGCGTCCTGGCGATTACTTCACTTCCCGTTGAGCAATACCCCGACCTGGCACCGCCGAACGTGCGCGTCACCGCAAACTACCCCGGCGCGTCGGCACAGACGCTGGAAAATACCGTCACGCAGGTTATCGAGCAGAACATGACGGGTCTGGATAACCTGATGTACATGTCCTCACAAAGCAGCGCCACGGGACAGGCGACGGTCACCCTGAGCTTTAAGGCGGGCACCGACCCGGACGAAGCGGTGCAGCAGGTCCAAAACCAGCTGCAGTCGGCCATGCGCAAGCTGCCCCAGGCGGTGCAAAACCAGGGCGTGACCGTGCGCAAAACCGGCGATACCAACATATTGACCATCGCCTTTGTCTCGACAGATGGCTCAATGGATAAACAGGACATCGCGGACTACGTCGCCAGTAATATTCAGGATCCCATCAGCCGTATTAACGGCGTCGGGGATATTGACGCCTACGGCTCACAATACTCCATGCGCATCTGGCTCGATCCCAACAAGCTCAACAGCTATCAGATGACGGCGACCGACGTGACGAATGCCATCAAAGCCCAGAACGCCCAGATTGCGGTGGGGCAACTGGGGGGAACACCTTCCGTTGATAAGCAAGCCCTGAACGCCACCATCAATTCGCAATCCCTGCTGCAGACGCCGGACCAGTTCCGCAACATCACCCTGCGCGTGAATCAGGACGGGTCGGAAGTGCGTCTGGGCGATGTCGCCACGGTGGAAATGGGGGCCGAAAAATACGACTACCTTAGCCGCTTTAACGGCAATCAGGCTTCCGGTTTGGGGATTAAACTGGCCTCCGGCGCGAACGAAATGGCGACGGCAAAACTGGTGTTAGACCGTCTGGATGAGCTTTCACAGTATTTCCCGCACGGGCTGGAGTACAAAGTCGCCTATGAAACCACCTCCTTCGTTAAAGCCTCCATTGAGGACGTGGTGAAGACCCTGCTGGAAGCCATCGCGCTGGTGTTCCTGGTCATGTACCTGTTCCTGCAAAACTTCCGCGCGACGCTGATCCCCACCATTGCAGTCCCCGTGGTGCTGCTTGGGACCTTTGCGGTGCTTTACGCGTTCGGGTATAGCATTAATACCCTGACGATGTTTGCGATGGTGCTGGCAATCGGCCTGCTGGTGGATGATGCCATCGTCGTGGTTGAAAACGTCGAGCGCATCATGAGCGAAGAAGGGCTCTCTCCGCGCCAGGCGACGCGTAAATCCATGGGTCAAATTCAGGGGGCGCTAGTCGGTATCGCGATGGTACTGTCGGCTGTCTTTATCCCGATGGCCTTCTTTGGCGGCACCACCGGGGCGATTTATCGCCAGTTCTCGATCACCATCGTCTCGGCGATGGTGCTCTCCGTGCTGGTCGCGCTGATCCTCACCCCCGCGCTGTGCGCCACCCTGCTGAAACCGCTGCATAAAGGGGAGCATCACGGGCAGAAAGGGTTCTTCGGCTGGTTTAACCGCATGTTCGACCGCAACGCCGCGCGGTATGAATCTGCCGTTGGGCGTGTACTGCACCGCAGCCTGCGCTGGATGATGGTTTACGTCGTGCTGCTGGGCGGGATGGTGTGGCTGTTCCTGCACCTGCCCACCTCGTTCCTGCCGATGGAAGACCGAGGGATGTTCACCACCTCGGTGCAGCTGCCGAGCGGCGCAACGCAGCAGCAGACGCTGAAAGTGGTCCAGAAAGTGGAGCAGTATTTCTTTACTAAAGAGAAAGATAACGTCGTATCCGTCTTCTCTACCGTCGGTTCCGGGCCGGGCGGGAACGGGCAGAACGTCGCCCGCATGTTCGTCCGCCTGAAGGACTGGGACGAGCGCGATACCAGAACGGGAACATCATTTGCCATCATTGAACGCGCGACCAAAGCCTTCGCGCACATCAAAGAGGCGCGCGTCTTTGCCAGCAGCCCGCCGGCAATCAGCGGCCTTGGCAGTTCCGCCGGGTTTGACATGGAGCTGCAGGATCACGCCGGTGCGGGACACACGGCGCTGATGGCGGCACGCGATAAGCTGTTAGCGCTGGCGGGCAACGATCCCGGCCTGACCCGCGTTCGCCATAACGGTCTGGATGACAGCCCGCAGCTTCAGGTGGATATCGATCAGCGTAAGGCGCAGGCGCTGGGCGTATCGATCAACGATATCAACGATACCCTGCAAACGGCGTGGGGCTCGAGCTATGTGAATGACTTTATGGATCGTGGCCGCGTGAAAAAAGTCTATGTCCAGTCCGCCGCGCCGTTCCGCATGCTGCCGGATGATATTAACCGCTGGTTTGTCAGGAATAACGCTGGCGGCATGGTGCCGTTCTCTGCCTTTGCGACTTCGCACTGGGAGAGCGGATCGCCACGCCTGGAGCGCTATAACGGCTACTCTGCGGTTGAAATCGTCGGGGAAGCCGCGCCGGGCGTCAGCACCGGTACCGCCATGGACACTATGGAAAAACTGGTGCAACAGCTGCCCGCCGGCTTTGGTCTGGAGTGGACGGCCATGTCTTACCAGGAGCGTCTCTCCGGGGCGCAGGCTCCCGCACTTTACGCACTCTCTCTGCTGGTGGTCTTCCTCTGCCTTGCCGCCCTGTATGAAAGCTGGTCGGTCCCGTTCTCCGTCATGCTGGTCGTGCCCCTTGGCGTCATTGGTGCCCTGCTCGCGACCTGGATGCGCGGTCTGGAGAACGATGTTTACTTCCAGGTGGGTCTGCTCACCGTGATTGGGCTGTCGGCGAAAAACGCCATTCTGATCGTTGAGTTTGCCAACGAGATGAATGCCAAAGGCCACGAGCTGATGGCGGCCACGCTGCACGCCTGCCGTCAGCGCCTGCGCCCGATCCTGATGACGTCACTGGCGTTTGTCTTTGGCGTACTGCCGATGGCAACCAGTACGGGAGCAGGCTCCAGCAGCCAGCACGCCGTCGGGACGGGGGTCATGGGCGGCATGATTTCCGCCACCATCCTGGCCATTTATTTCGTTCCGCTGTTCTTTGTGCTGGTGCGTCGTCGCTTCCCGCTAAAGGAACGTGCTGAGTAAGTAATTGAAATAAAAAAAGGCGGCTTTATCGGCCGCCTTTTTACTGTGTGATTAATTCACACTATGGTTATTTTACTTATTTTAGTGCTCTTACAATTCTTACTGAATGTCATTTACGAAGCATGCCTTCGATAAAATCTTTCCAGTTCCCCAGTTCACGTTCAATCATAACTACCTCTCTTATTATTATGCGCATTCTACAAAAACGGGCCATCATTGTGAAGACTATTTAACCAATTGCTGTGATTGTAACCCACGTCCTGCGGGGATTTATGATAAATATGAACGGTGAGACCTCAATTTTTTGTGACGGCCAGCAATATTTTGAAATAACCCTACGGATGGGTGAGTTTTATTTTATTTGCTGAGTTTATTGGGTTTTTAAAGTTTATGGACATCTATGCTTAAATGGTGAAAGAATATTCAGCGCACAGATGTGAGTTGAATTGATATAAAGTGTAAATCCAGACGATTCCTGAATGTGTTATATTCCACTTAAGGATATATCTTCGAATTTACTGAACATTTAATCATCATAAGGTCAAAAGGATTCACCATGGTTGTGATGTACGGCATTAAAAATTGCGACACCATCAAAAAAGCCCGTCGATGGCTGGAAGCGAACGGCGTGGAGTACCGCTTCCACGATTACCGCGCCGATGGGCTTGATGCAGAATTTCTGCATAGCGCTATCCGCGAACTGGGCTGGGAAGCTCTGCTGAACACTCGCGGTACCACATGGCGTAAACTGGACGAATCTCT
This sequence comes from Enterobacter sp. N18-03635, assembly GCF_004006055.1. Lineage (NCBI taxonomy): Bacteria > Pseudomonadati > Pseudomonadota > Gammaproteobacteria > Enterobacterales > Enterobacteriaceae > Enterobacter > Enterobacter sp. N18-03635. The sequence continues at coordinate 3,340,917 of NZ_CP034769.1, forward strand.
GCGCGCCAGCATCACCGATGCAGACAGCGCGGCAAAACTGATGCTCGAGATGCCGGCAATTATCAAACGCCCATTGCTCTGCGCGCCAGGGCAGCCTATGCTGCTGGGTTTCAGTGAAACCCTTTATTCCGACTTTTTTCGTTGAGGTGTAGTTTATGTCATGCCCGGTCATTGAGCTGACTCAGCAGCTTATTCGCCGTCCTTCCCTTAGCCCGGACGACGCAGGTTGTCAGGCTCTTATGATTGAACGCCTGCGTGCCATCGGTTTTACCGTTGAACGCATGGATTTTGGCGATACCCAGAACTTCTGGGCGTGGCGCGGCCAGGGCGAAACGCTGGCCTTCGCCGGGCATACTGACGTCGTTCCCGCCGGTGACGCGGACCGCTGGATTAACCCACCGTTTGAGCCGACCATTCGCGACGGCATGCTGTTTGGTCGCGGCGCGGCAGACATGAAAGGTTCTCTGGCGGCGATGGTCGTGGCGGCAGAGCGCTTTGTGGCGCAGCATCCGAACCACAAAAACCGCCTCGCGTTTTTGGTAACCTCCGACGAAGAAGCCAGCGCGCACAACGGTACCGTGAAGGTTGTTGAAGCGCTGATGGCACGCAACGAGCGTCTCGACTACTGCCTGGTCGGTGAGCCGTCCAGCACCGAAGTGGTGGGTGACGTCGTCAAAAACGGACGCCGTGGCTCTCTGACCTGTAACCTGACCATTCACGGTGTACAGGGCCACGTAGCTTATCCGCATCTGGCCGATAACCCGGTCCACCGCGCCGCGCCAATGCTGAGCGAGCTGGTGGCGATTGAGTGGGATAAGGGCAACGAGTTCTTCCCGCCGACCAGCATGCAGATTGCGAACGTCAAGGCCGGGACCGGCAGCAATAACGTGATCCCGGGGGATTACTTCGTCCAGTTCAACTTCCGCTTCAGCACTGAGCTGACCGATGAGATGATCAAGGCGCGCGTTGTTGCCCTTCTGGAAAAATATCAACTGCGCTACACCGTGGAGTGGTGGCTTTCCGGCCAGCCGTTCCTGACGCAGCGCGGCAAACTGGTGGATGCGGTGGTGAACGCCATCGAGCACTATAATGAAATTAAGCCACAGCTGCTGACAACGGGTGGCACCTCAGACGGACGCTTTATCGCCCGTATGGGTGCACAGGTTGTCGAACTGGGGCCAGTGAACGCAACCATTCATAAAATAAATGAGTGTGTCAATGCGGCAGATTTACAACTGCTGGCCCGTATGTATCAACGTATTATGGAGCAACTCGTCGCCTGACGAACGCTCTGAGAGGAATAGCGAATGGATTGGCTTTCAAAGTACTGGTGGGTTCTGGTGTTGGTTTTTCTGGTCGGCGTACTGCTTAACGTGATTAAAGACCTTAAGCGCGTGGACCATAAAAAATTTCTCGCCAACAAACCGGATCTTCCCCCGCACCGTGATTTCAACGACAAGTGGGACGATGACGACGACTGGCCGAAGAAAGACCAGAAGAAGTAACCGGTCCGTATCCCCTCTCCTGTGGAGAGGGGATAACCTCACATAAACTCAACAATATCATCATTATCCGGCTTACCGCCGCTGAGCGCTTCATCAAAGTAGTGCTTCGGTACGGTATAGCGCAAACGATCGAGCGCGAACTGCATGCTGCGGTCGTCAATGGCGTGGCCCAGATCGTCAACGATATCCAGCGTCACATCTCCGCCTTCGCGAATCAGCGCTTCCTGGGCAGCAACCGCATGCGAGAGCTCAATCACCCGGTCTTCACCGCCGTGGATTAAGTGGATCGTGGTTTGCGTGGTTGCGCTCGTCGGTAACGTCGCAAAACGGCCGTTAAACGCAATCACCCGTGACACCAGACCCGGGTGCGCCTTTACGCTTTCCAGCGACATGATTGACCCCTGAGAGAAGCCAATCAGCGCGGTCGCCTCGGCACCCACGCTGCTCTGCTGCTGCCAGTAGCGGACGACGTCGATAAAGGTCGGCATGATGGCGTCAATGCGCGCCTGACGGTTCTCTTCCGTCACGCCCTGAACCGAGAACCACTGGCGCCCGTTCGGGCCGCATGGCTCTACGCCACCGATGCTGACAATCAGCGCTTCGGGGAAAACGGGCGCAAACCAGCTGCCAATCTGCCCCATATTGACGGCATTATCGCCAACCCCATGAAACAGAAGCAGTAACTGTTTAGCCGGTTTGTCAGGGCTTTGAACAACAAAATGATCGTGTTTCATGGTGGTCTCCTTAATAGATGACCTGGATTCTACGCCTCCCGACGTGAATGACCATGCCACTTTACTGAAGAAGTCATTGAAAAAATTGCCATTGCAAAATGTCTTCCTTCAACTGCTGGCAGCGGGGATAATCAAGGCTTTCAAGCGCTTGCGCGGTTTCACTGCGCAGCTTTGCCAGCAACGCTTTTCGCCCGACGTCTTCCGTTTTTCCTGCCATTTTCCCACGCAGGGCCGGAAGCGGCATGTCCACGGCTAACAACAGCCGCGTCAGCGCGGCAACCGAGGTTGAAAACGCCCGATGTGCAAAAGCAAACCCCGCCAGCTCCAGCCAGTCGTCACTATTAAGGGTAGCTTCCCATCGGTCTTCCACGGGGATCTTTTCACCGTTCCAGGCAGACAGGACGCGCATATCCCGGCACAAACGCTGATGTTCCTGCGCGCACAGCCGACGCCCTGCCTCGCTAAGCGGCAGCAGCGCCATCGCCGTGTAGCAGCCGCTGCTGGCTTCACGATGGCTGCCCATCCGCACCAGCACAAAGCCGCACTGCTGCCAGAAACGCCACAGCTCATCGGTATAACCAAAGCTCACCGACAGATAATCTTCGCCGCAGGCGCTGCGAACAAGCGCCTGGCCAATCCCTTCCCGCTGACGGCGAGGGTGCACGGCAATGCGGGTCACCCGCCGTCCTCTGAGCGTCGCCGCCAGCGGAGAGCCGCCGTGTGCCGCCAGAGACTGCGCCACCAGGTTCCCGCGCGGACGCCGGAACCCCGCCCACACGGCGCGGCTAAGCTCAGGGAACAGCCCGCCCTCCTCCACCAGCCATAGCGCCCCGGCGATAACCGGGTTCGTTTCGGCAACGGCAAACTGCTGCCCGGGCGCGTCCATCATGCGGCGCAAATCGAGCGGCGAGGTGCGGTAATGCGCCGCGCAGAGGAGCTCATACACGCTCGCGGCAAGCGCCGGGCGGCTTTCCCATGCCGTCGGCGCCAGAGACGTTAAATGCACCTCTCCTTCAGGGCGACGGTCGATCAGCGTATCGTCAAACAGCAGCGCGCTGGCGACGATACGCTCAAGCGGGCAGCCCGCCGCCCAGCGTACAGGTGTAGATAAGCTGTAGCGCTGCAGCCCGGCAAACCGACCGCAGAATTTAAGCAAAAATCCCCGGCCCGTCCCTTCATAGCCCTGCACCGTGGTGGTCAACAGCACGCGGGGGAAACGGGCAACTAACTTTTCCAGCAGAGGTCCGGGGATCGCAGCGGCTTCATCAACAATCAGCCAGTCTGCCTGGCGTGAAGAGGCAAGCAGCGCGTCCGGGGCCATAAAATGAAAACGCTCTCCGGCAAAACGGGCGATGATATCCGTTGCCCCCTTCGACGGCGCGGTAACCACGGCGCTGCCAGCAATGCGGCTCAGCAACATTCCCGCCAGGGCTGATTTTCCGCGCCCGCGCGCGGCGGTGACGGCCACGATGCCACCCGACATCCCCTGCAGCACATCCAGGATCTCAGCCTGTTCGCGCTGCGGGGCGCCGCTGGCAGGCTGCCAGTCTGGCGCGTCGGGTAAAGGCGGAAGGGATAACGCGCGGCCCTGAAGCCAGACAATCGCGTCGGGATCGGCTGCAATCGTCCGGGAGAAATGGTGGACAAAATGCGGCGTGGCTATTGCTTCCGCGCTGTCGCTCCAGCGCAGTGAATCGCTGTCTGGCAACCCGGCCCACGCGTCGAGTGGCGGAACCCGCAGCACCAGAAGGCTTCCGGCGCTCAGCGTTCCGCTCAGGGCGGCAAACGCGGCGACATCAAACCCGGCGCTGGCGTCAAAAACAGCATGCCGGAACTCGCGTCCCAGCAGGCCGCTGATGGCTTTTGAAGGATGTTCGTCAAGCCAAACCCAGTCTCCAGGCAGGGCGGCACGCAGGGCAAGCGCCTGGGTTAACGTCCACTGTACCTCGCCGCTGAGCACCACCAGCCGGCGATGGCCGGTGCGCTCAAGCTCGCGTATCAGCTGTTCAAACGCCAGCATTACATCGCTTTGCCGAAGGTATTACACTGCGCCGGGTCGCCGCTGTCGAAGCCGCGTTTGAACCAGCTGTAGCGCTGCTGTGAGGTACCGTGAGTGAAGCTGTCCGGCACGACGCGCCCCTGGCTCTGCTGCTGAAGACGGTCGTCACCGATAGCCTGAGCGGCGTTTAACGCCTCCTCAAGATCGCCGGATTCCAGGACGCCCTGCTGCTGCATGCTGTGGCCCCAGACGCCCGCGAAGCAGTCCGCCTGCAGCTCCATTTTGACGGACAGTCGGTTAACTTCTGCCTGCGAGGCATTTTGCTGCAGCTGGCGCACCTTAGGCTCAATCCCCAGCAGCTTTTGCACGTGATGGCCGACTTCATGCGCGATCACGTAGCCCTGGGCAAAATCACCGTCAGCGCCAAGCTTGCGTTTCATGTCATCGTAAAAGGAGAGATCGATATAGACGGTGCCGTCTGCCGGGCAGTAGAACGGGCCCATCACGGACTGTCCGGTTCCGCATCCGGTGCGGGTGGCGCCGCGGTACATCACCAGCTTCGGCTGCTGGTAGGTACGCCCCATCTTCTCAAACAGCTGACCCCAGGTGTCTTCCGTTGTGGCGAGGATAACGGAGGTAAATTTGGCCGCTTCATCTTCATTCGGGCTGATGGAGTGCTGAGATTGCTGCTGTTGCAGCGGCTGACCGGTCATCAACCCTGTGAGGTCAACGCCGTAATAACCCGCGACTAAAACCACAATCAGCAGGATGATGCCGCCCTTACCGCTGGGTAACCGGAAGCCGGGTCCCCCCATTGAAGGACCGCCGCCGCCATCACTGCGTCTGTCTTCTACATTGTCACTTTCACGACGCCCTTGCCAGCGCATAACCACCTCTAACTATTCCATTTATAATAGCTATGATCGTAGGCGGTTAACGGCAAGATTACCATAGGAAACAAAGGTAAGACGCCAAAGGATGCGAACATCCTTTGGCAAGTGAGGGAGTTAGTCGAGCTTAACGCCTAAACGGTGAGCAACCGCTTCGTACGCTTCAATCAGGCCACCCAGGCTCTGACGGAAACGGTCTTTGTCCATTTTATCCAGCGTTTCTTTATCCCACAGGCGGCTACCGTCTGGTGAGAACTCATCGCCCAGCACCACTTCGCCTTTGAACAGACCAAACTCCAGCTTGAAGTCGACGAGGATCAGGCCCGCGTCATCAAACAGTTTTTTCAGCACGTCGTTGGCTTTGTAGGTCAGCTCTTTCATGCGCGCCAGGTTCTCTTTGTTCACCCAGCCGAAGGTTTCGCAGTAGGAATCATTGACCATCGGATCGTGCATGGCATCGTTTTTCAGGAACAGGTCGAACAGCGGTGGATTCAGTTCGATACCTTCTTCAATGCCGAGACGCTTCACCAGGGAGCCCGCCGCACGGTTACGAATAACGCACTCAACCGGAACCATATCCAGTTTTTTCACCAGACATTCCGTATCGGACAGCAACGCTTCCATCTGGGTCGGGATACCCGCTTCGGCCAGTTTGGTCATAATGAAGTGGTTGAACTTGTTGTTCACCATGCCTTTACGATCGAACTGCTCAATGCGTGCGCCATCCCCTGCTGACGTATCATTGCGGAACTCGAGCACCAACAGATCCGGGTTTTCCGTGCTGTATACGGTCTTCGCTTTGCCACGATACAACTCAGCTTGCTTCTGCATCTTCATTACTCCTGGTGTGATGATTTGTGTTCAAAACTGGGAATATTATGCCACGCACACGTTTGCGTGGCACTAAAATAAAAAGGGCTGGATTCACCAGCCCTCGTATTTATTTGCTGAATGCGGCCTGGAAGACAGCGACCAGCGCATCGTTCTGCGACTGGGTCAGCGTGTGACCTTTTGGATCGATAAACTGCAGACTGCTGCGGTTATCAAGGTCACCGACCTGAATTTTGTAGTCACCGGAGGCAAGCTGAGGATCTTTCGCACCCAGTTCCTGCCACGCGCTGTCGGAGAGCGGCTTATAGGTTGCCGTCATGCTGCCGGTTGAACGCGTGCTGTCGGTCACTTTCATGCCCACTTTTTCCAGCGTCGCTGGCAGACGTTGCCAGGTCTGGTTAAACGGTGCACGCACCACCAGCATTGGCAGGCCGGTATCATCCGCGCCGCTCTGAACATCGAAGGTCACACCGTTACGGCTCTGCGCAGCGTTGGCGGCATCGGTAGCGGTCTTATCCAGACCTGCGGCAATCACGTTCAACATTTCGGTACTGTAACGCTGCAGGGACGCGGCATCCGCAACCGGTTTACCCGCCTGCTCCAGGTTCAACAGCTTAACGTTGACCGCCTGCTGATAACCCTGTGGTTTAACGGAGACTTGATAGCGACCGCGGTACTGCTGGTCTTCATCCAGACGGTTCCATTCGATCCAGTCGGTGGTTAACGTCTGGCTGGCGTCATCGCGTTTATCGATGGTGTAGTTCTTCGACTGAATGACGCTGACAACCTGCGGCCACAGATTGCTACCGCGCGCGCTCTCAACCATCAGAGACGCCGTATCACCGGTGAACTGGGTACGCGCCCCGCTAACCAGCGCCAGAGGCTGTGCTGGCGGACGAATATCAAGCGCTTTACCGACCAGGCCGCTGCCGTTGGTCACGGGAATATTATAATCGCCGTTCTGAATCGGCAGGATCATACCAGCCGGTGCGTGAAGTTCAGCAAGCGGGGTCGCATCCAGATAGGATTCATCACCGCTCACCTGGCGCTTGTAGCGCGAGTCTGAACTACAGGCAGCGAGCAGCATAACAAGCGAAACACTCGCAACCTTCGCCAGGCGCGACTTCTGTACTGAATAAGCCATCAAATCTCCCTAAACTCTACAGCAAACCGGCATGCTTCAGCGCAGCCCTGACGATATCACGACCGTGGTCGGTGATCGGTGTCATTGGCAGACGCAGCGTATCGGTTGCTACAAGACCCAACTCCTTGCATGCCCATTTCACTGGGATCGGATTGGGTTCGACAAATAATTTATTGTGCAGCGGCATCAGACGCTGATTAATGACGCGCGCTTCATCAAAATGACCTGCTGCGGCCAGTTTGCACATTTCAGCCATGTCGCGCGCCGCAACGTTTGCCGTTACGGAGATCACGCCATGGCCACCGAGCTGCATAAAGTCCAGCGCGGTCGCATCATCACCACTCAACAGGATAAAGTCGTCTGAAACCAGCTCTTTGATCTGATGAACGCGACTTAAGTTCCCTGTCGCCTCTTTAATACCGATAATATTTTTTACTTCCGAGAGACGACCAACGGTTTCCGGCAGCATATCGCAACCGGTACGGGACGGCACATTATACAGAATTTGTGGCAAGTCAGTATGTTCAGCGATGGCTTTGAAGTGCTGGAACAAACCTTCCTGAGTAGGACGGTTGTAGTAAGGAGTCACCGTCAGACAGCCAACGATGCCGCTGTCGTTAAAACGTTTGGTCAGGCTGATAGCTTCTGCGGTTGCATTAGCCCCTGTGCCCGCGATGACCGGAATACGTCCGTCAGCCAGTTCCAGGGTCAGCATCACCACATCGCCGTGCTCGTCGTGGCTCAGCGTTGCGGATTCACCGGTAGTCCCTACCGAAACGATCGCCGAGGTTCCGTTGGCGACATGGTAATCAATGAGCTTCTTCATGCTTGACCGGCAGACATTACCTTTTTCATCCATCGGTGTAACAAGCGCGACAATACTTCCCGTGAACATGAGCCATCCTCTGTGCGAACAAGAGCCTCAATGTTACGTTTGGAACTGTAATAAAAGCAAGCGACCTGAGGCTCTCAGGCGGTTGTATGCATGTTTTTTTTATGCTTTCCTTAGGAAGACTTAACCATGCAAAGGAAGAACAGGTTTGACAACCTCATCACAACATTACCTGGTTATCACTGCGCTGGGTGCCGACAGGCCGGGTATCGTGAACACCATCACCCGCCACGTAAGCAGCTGCGGCTGTAATATCGAAGACAGCCGTCTGGCGATGCTCGGTGAAGAGTTCACATTTATTATGTTACTTTCCGGGACATGGAACGCCATCACGTTGATTGAATCGACCCTGCCGCTGAAAGGGGCCGAACTGGATTTGCTGATTGTCATGAAGCGCACCACTGCGCGTCCGCGTCCGGCACTGCCTTCTACCGTCTGGGTACAGGTTGAAGTGCCTGATTCTCCGCATCTGATTGAGCGTTTCACGGCGCTTTTTGACAGTCATCAGATGAATATTGCCGAACTGGTTTCCCGTACGCAGACAAGCGATGACCATGGTCTTCCGGTGCTGTTTATTCAAATTACCGCGCACAGCCCTGCCTCACAGGATGCGTCAAATATCGAGCAAGCGTTCAAAGCCCTCTGTACAGAATTAAACGCGCAGGGCAGTATAAGCGTCGTCAATTATTCGCAGCACGAACAGGATGGAGTTGAGTAATGAACCCACTGAAAGCCGGTGACATCGCACCGAAATTTAGCTTACCGGATCAAGACGGCGAGCAAGTAAATTTGACCGACTTCCAGGGACAGCGTGTTCTGGTCTATTTCTACCCGAAAGCCATGACCCCCGGCTGCACCGTACAGGCCTGCGGCTTACGCGACAACATGGACGAGTTGAAAAAAGTCGGCGTGGAAGTGCTGGGTATCAGCACCGATAAACCAGAAAAGCTGTCACGATTTGCTGAAAAAGAGCTGCTGAACTTCACGCTGCTTTCCGATGAAGATCATCAGGTATGCGAGCAGTTCGGCGTCTGGGGCGAGAAGACGTTTATGGGTAAAACCTACGACGGCATCCACCGCATCAGCTTCCTGATTGACGCTGACGGTAAAGTTGAACACGTGTTTGACGACTTCAAAACCAGCAACCACCACGACGTGGTGTTGAACTGGCTGAAACAAAGCGCCTGATAAACAGCAAAACGGCAACCCAGGTTGCCGTTTTTCATGTTTTCTCCCTCTCCCCGTGTGAAGGGGTCGGGGTGAGGGCATCAGGCCGCCCCCCTCTACTTCTCTTCCACCGCCGGCACATCCGGCCACGCGTGGACGACCGCTTTAATCAGCGTAGCCAGCGGAATAGCGAAGAACACGCCCCAGAATCCCCACAGCCCGCCGAAAATCACCACGGATAAGATAATCACCAGCGGATGCAGGTTCACCGCTTCGGAGAACAGCACCGGCACCAGCAGGTTACCGTCCAGGCCCTGAATAATCAGGTACACCGCGAAGCAGCTCCAGAACTCAGTCCCCAGCCCAAACTGGAACAACGCGACCCCAACAACCGGAATGGTCACCACAAACGCGCCTATGTACGGGATCAGAACCGACAGCCCCACCAGCACCGCCAGCAGCAGCGAGTAGTTCAGGCCGAAAATCAGGAAGCCAATCCAGGTCGCTACCCCCACGACAATCATCTCCAGCACCTTGCCGCGAATGTAGTTGGTGATCTGCTGGTTCATCTCTTCCCAGACCTGCCCTGCCAGCCCGCGGTTGCGCGGCAGAATACGGCGCACGGCGTTGAGCATTTGATCTTTATCTTTCACCAGGAAGAAGACCATCAGCGGCACGAGCACAAGGTAAACCGCCAGCGTCAGCAGTCCGACCAGGGACGCCAGAGAGTACTTCACCACCGAATCCCCCATCGTCATGATGCGGGCGCGCATATTTTCGGCCATCGCGTCGATAATTCCGGCATCCATCAGGGCCGGATAACGGCGCGGCAGCGTGGCGGCAAAATCAGACAGCTTGTTCAGCATGCCGGGCATGTCGCGGATCAGGTTAATTCCCTGCTGCCAGGCGACCGGCATCACCACAAAAGCCATTAACAGCAGGATGCCGACAAACAGCACCAGCACGATGCTGGTCGCCCAGCGGCGGGAACAGCCGATATGTTCCAGACGCGCCGTGGGCCACTCCAGCAGATACGCCAGCACAATCGCCACCAGCAGAGGGGCGAGCAGGCCGCTGAAGAAGAACAGAATACCGAACCCGGCAACCAGAATAACCAACAAAGCAATGGCTTCCGGGTCGCTGAACCGACGCCGGTACCACTGCATTAACATTTCGAGCATACAACCCTTCCCTGAATCGAATGGCGGGAGTGAGACGGTGAATTGTATCTAACTGTCACAAAAAAGACTTTCGCTTTTTGTATCCCGATCGCAATCCGCAAAACCCTGATGAATGGGATTTTCTTCATGCTACAACACGGCTACACTCGCAGGGCAGCAGAGATGAACGATATGCCGGTTCATTGGTCAAATTAGCACATCCAACATACAGGACAGTGGTTATGTTCAGGCAATTGAGAAAAACACTGGTTGCAACACTGATTGCCGCGGTGACGGTCGGTCAGGTGTTGCCCGCTTTTGCTGACTCGTCCGATTCATTGCCGGACATGGGCACCACAGCAGGAAGCACGCTCTCTATTGGGCAAGAGATGCAAATGGGGGATTACTATGTTCGCCAGCTGCGCGGCAGCGCCCCGCTGATCAACGACCCTTTGCTGGTGCAGTACATAAACGGGCTGGGGATGCGTCTGGTAGCACACGCCGACTCGGTAAAGACCCCCTTCCATTTCTATTTAATCAATAATGACGAAATCAACGCCTTCGCCTTCTTTGGCGGTAACGTGGTGCTGCATTCGGCGTTATTCCGATATTCAGACAACGAAAGCCAGCTGGCCTCGGTAATGGCGCACGAAATTTCGCACGTCACACAGCGTCACCTGGCGCGTGCGATGGAAGACCAGAAACGTAACGCTCCCCTCACCTGGGTGGGTGCACTGGGATCGATTCTGCTGGCGATGGCCAGCCCGCAGGCCGGGATGGCAGCCCTGACCGGTACGCTGGCGGGAACACGTCAGGGGATGATCAGCTTTACCCAACAAAACGAGCAGGAAGCGGACCGCATCGGGATTCAGGTGCTGCAGCGCTCGGGCTTTGACCCGCAGGCCATGCCGAGCTTCCTGGAAAAACTGCTCGATCAGGCGCGTTACTCTTCCCGTCCGCCGGAAATCCTGCTGACGCACCCGCTGCCTGAAAGCCGACTATCGGACGCGCGTAACCGTGCAAACCAGATGCGTCCTGTGGTGGTCCAGTCTTCGCAGGATTTCTACATGGCGAAAGTGAGAACCCTGGGAATGTACAATTCCGGGCGTAACCAGCTCACCAGTGACCTGCTGGATACCCTGGCGAAAGGCAACGTGCGTGAGAAAAACGCCGCGCAGTATGGTCAGGCGCTTCAGGCGATGGAAGCCAGCAAATACGACGAGGCGCGTAAAGCGCTGCAGCCGCTCCTTGCTGCCGACCCGAACAACCCGTGGTATCTCGATCTTTCGACGGATATCGATCTGGGGCAGAAGAAAACCGCCGATGCGATTAACCGTCTGAAAGGGGCGAAAGACGTCCGTACCAACCCGGTACTGCAGCTTAACCTGGCGAATGCTTACCTGCAGGGCGGCCAGCCGGGTGAAGCGGCGACCATCCTGAACCGCTACACCTTTAATAATAAAGACGATCAAAACGGCTGGGATCTGCTCGCTCAGGCGGAAGCCCAGCTCGGCAACCGCGATCAGGAGCTTGCGGCGCGTGCCGAAGGCTTTGCCCTGGTGGGCCGCCTCGATCAGGCGATTTCCGCGCTCAGCAGCGCCAGCTCGCAGGTCAAGCTCGGTAGCCTACAGCAGGCCCGTTACGACGCGCGTATCGATCAGCTTCGCGGCCTGCAGCAGCGCTTTAAGCCGTACGAGAAGATGTAATAAAGGAGAATTCACGTCATGACAGACGCCGTAAAAATCTATCACAACCCTCGCTGCTCCAAGAGCCGCGATACCCTGAGCCTGCTGAAGTCTAACGGCGTTGAGCCGGAAGTGGTGCTTTACCTTGATACACCACCTGACGCGCAAACCCTCCGCCAGCTGCTGCGCATGCTGGGAATGGGCAGTGCTAGAGAGCTGATGCGTCAGAAAGAAGATCTGTATAAGTCGCTCAACCTGGATGACAGCCGTCTCACCGAGGCTGAGCTGATCCAGGCGATGGTTGAAAATCCAAAGCTGATTGAGCGCCCGATTGTGGTGGCGAACGGCCAGGCGCGCATTGGACGTCCGCCGGAAGACGTGCTCGAGATCCTCTAATCGTTACGCCGCAGCGCTTCAAGAAAGGCCTGCGGCGTACTCTCTCCTAACTTTTTCTGCGCTTTTCCCCGGTTGTAAAATTCGCACAGCTGGATCAACAGCTCGCCTGCCGGCTCACTGTTCAGGCGTGGAATGATTTCACAGAGCGGCTGAGCAACCTGAACGGCGCGGTACTGCTGCGGATGCACCGTAACGGTGGTATTACGCTCCTCTGGCTTCACCTCGAAACCAAAAGTCTCAATAGATTGAATATCAGCCGGACAGGCTTCCAGCGCGTCGTGCGCCCAGCGGGCCAGCAGCTGCGGAGAAGTGCCCGCGTACAGCCGGGCGTAGCACCAGCCGCTCACCGGTTCACGCGCCCAAAGCAGATGCTGTTCTCCGCCATCGTCCATATGCAGAGACAGAGGCTGATGATGTAACAGAAGTTTTTGCGGCACGATACCTGCCTTGAGCGCCTTTTTCCCCTGCAACGGAGCCCCTTTTTGTTGCGCAGAGGTCGGTTTGAGGTAGCGGTTCAATGTCGCCCGGGATACGGGGATCCCCAGCACGCCGTTTACAATCTGCAGCAGTTCATCAAGCGGCGCTCCCGAGACGTCACGCAGGACATTCACCAGTGCGATCTGCTCTTGTCTCAACGCTTTGTGTATCACTTTTGGCGTTGTGTGGTTGTCCGAAATCTGCTCGCGGTTGCGCCAGCGCCTGACGGTAGTGACCGAAATGCCCAGCTCAGCGGCAAGCTCTCTGTCGCTTTTATCTGACTGCTGAAGATAGCGACGGATGCGCGGCGTCGTGGTGGCATTAGCATGCAGTTTAATTTCCATCGCAAGTCCTCAGAACTAATCTTATGAGATTTATACTACAGCAGCGATTGCTTTGTGACCGATTTCACCTTTCGCTCGCCACGCTTCACTGATAATTCCCAGACATAACACAACCAACACCCCTCAATCTTGTACGGAGTTCACAATGAACAATGTTCTGGGATTTCTTGAAGCAAAACTGATGCCGCTGGCGGCCAAAACGGCCCAGCAGCGTCATCTCGGGGCCATTCGCGGCGCCTACGTATCCTTCATGCCGTTTATCATCGTCGGCTCCGTTCTGCTGGTGATCTCGTCATTCCCGAATCAAGCCTATCAGCAGTTTATGTCTCAGGCCTTTGGTGAGAGCTGGAGCGCCATTATTGAAATCCCGTTCAACGCGGTGTTCTCCACCATGTCGCTGTTCATCAGCTTCCTGGTGGCCTTCCGCCTGGCGGAACACTACGGTGAGGATCGCATCTCCTGCGGCATCCTGGCGCTGGTCGCCTTTCTCATCCTGACGCCCTTTATCAAAGTGGCGGAAAACGGCGGTATTACCGTCATTCCGGTGGAGTGGATTGGCAGCAAAGGGCTGTTCGTGGCGATGATTGGTTCTCTGCTGTGGACGGAACTGTTCTGCTGGCTCAAGCGCAAAAAACTGGTCATCAAAATGCCGGACGGCGTGCCGCCGGCGGTGCAGGAGTCGTTCGCGGCATTAATCCCGGCCCTGCTGGTGATGATTCTGGTGCTGGGTATCCGTATCGTGTTTGAAAACACCCACTACAACACTATCCACCAGTTTATTTACGAAGTAGTGGCCACGCCGGTGCGCCACTACGGTACCTCTTACTTTGGCGCGCTGATGACGGTCTTCAGCATCACCATTCTCTGGTCAGTGGGCATTAACTCCGGCTCGATGATTAACGGCATCATTCGCCCGCTGTGGATGGAGAACCAGACCGACAACATCGCGGCCATTCAGGCTGGCGCCACGCCGCCGCACATTATCACCGAACAGTTTTTTGACATGATCTGGATGGGCGGCGCGGGGGCCACGCTGTCGCTGGTCATTGCGATGCTGATTTTCGCCCGCAGCAAAAACATGCGGGAAGTGGCGCGCCTCGGCGCCGGGGCGTCAGTGTTTAACATCAACGAACCGATCCTGTTTGGCCTGCCGGTGATCATGAACCCAATCATGCTTATCCCGTTCAATCTGGTGCCGCTGGTGCTGGTTACCGTGCAGTATGCAGCGATGAAGATTGGCGCGGTTGCCGTCACCACCGGGGTGTTTATTCCCTGGACGCTGCCACCCGTTATCAGCGGTTTTATCGTTACCGGGCACCTGAGCGGCAGCGTGATGCAGCTTATCAACCTGCTAATTGGCGCCATGCTGTACCTACCTTTCATGCGTATCGTGGACAAACAGTACCGCGCGGCGGAAATGGTCACCGTTACGCAAACCGACACCACCCTTGCAAAACAGGAGTAAAGCATGTGGGGAATTATCGCGACCTGGAGAATGGCGCTTGAAGGCGTCACCGAGTCTGCATCTGCGCTGGCTGCGGGGAAACCGGTCTCGGCAGCGGTGGTGGATGCCGTCGCCGCCGTCGAAGATTTTCCGTTTTATAAATCCGTCGGCTACGGCGGGCTGCCCACCGAAAATGGCGAAGTGGAGCTGGACGCCGCCTACATGGACGGCGATACGCTGGCGTTTGGTGCCGTGGGCAACCTGGTGGATATCGCCAACCCGGTGCGGGTGGCGCATGCGTTAAGCCGCCAGCGCTACAACAGCCTGCTGGTGGGCCAGGGCGCGCGCGAATGGGCGCTGAGCCAGGGCTTTGCCGACAAAACCATGCTCACTGACCGCGCCTTGCAGCACTACCGCAAACGCTGCCTTGAAACGCTGGATAAGGGCTTAAGCCCTTACGACGGGCATGACACCGTCGGCATTATCGGCCTCGATAAGCAGGGCTCGATGAGCGTCGCCACCTCCACCAGCGGCCTGTTCATGAAAAAGCGCGGTCGACTCGGGGATTCGCCCATTATTGGTTCCGGATTTTACTGCGACAGTGAAACCGGCGCCGCCACCGCCACGGGCGTCGGTGAAGATCTGATGAAAGGCTGCACCAGCTACGAAATCGTCCGCCGCATGGCGCAGGGCATGACGCCCCAGCAGGCTGCCGATTCGGTAGTGTTCGAACTGGAAGACAAGCTGATGTCGCGCTTTGGCCGCGCGGGCGATCTCTCAGTGGTGTGCATGAACAACAAAGGCGAATTTGGTGCCGCAACCAACATCAAAACCTTCTCGTTTGTGGTGGCGACGGCTCGCCAGCCTCTCACCGTTTTTCGTACCGAACGCCTGCGGGAGAAAACGCATTATCACGCGGTAGATGATGAGTGGATGCAGGCCTATGCCGCGCGGATCCGCGCGCCGATTGAGGAGTCATGATGATTACGTATCAGTTTATCAACGCGCTTTCTGACGCGGCTCCGCAGAGCCTTTTGATTGCGTCCGCCTCCTGTACGCATTTGCCCGAAACGGCGCTGGTCGCAGAAATGCGCGAGTCTGCCAGCATCGCTGACACCCGCTTTGGCTGCGCCCCGTTTGCCCGGATCACTCTGCTGCCAGATGCCCTCTGGCAGGATAGCCTGACCGAAGGATTGCTGACGGCGCTGCGCCCGCTGCTGGCCTCGCCCGTCAGCCCCGAGCTGATACTGGACGTTACCAATATCGACGATGTGGTGCTGGCGCAGGTGCTGCGTTTTCTTTTTAATCAGGCGCACAGGCTAAGCGATCTGAAGCTGAAGAAAACGGATGAATCGACAGTGCGCCTTACGCACATTACTGCCCTTTGCCTGCCGGAACAGCAGGCAAAACTGGAGGGAATCTTCCGCCAGCAGCAGGCCATCGCCCACGGCATGGTCGCTGCGCGACGGCTGGCGGATATCCCTCCCGACCGCTGCACGCCGCAGTTTGTGGTGGAAGAGGCGCAAAAACTGTGTGCCGCCTTCCCTTTACTGCGCTGCGAGGTGTTGGATGAAAAGCAAATCGTTGAGCAGAGTCTGGGGCTGCTGCACGCCGTTGGCAAAGGGGCTACCTGTCCGCCACGTCTGCTGGCGATCCATTATGACGGCGTCAACGACGGACCGGTGCGCTGCTATGTGGGTAAAGGCATTACATTTGATACTGGTGGCCTGTGGCTGAAGGAAGGCGCGGGCATGTATACCATGAAATACGACATGTGCGGTGCGGCTAACGTGCTGGGCCTGATGCTGACCGCCGCAGAGCTGGCGCTGCCCGTACGCATTATGGGCGTGCTGGCACTGGCGGAAAACGCCATTGGCCCGAACGCCATGCAGCCCGGCACGGTAGCAACGGCCTGCAACGGGATCACCGTTGAAATCAACAATACCGACGCCGAAGGCCGACTGGTGCTGGCAGACGCCATCGCCTGGGCCAGCCAGCGGCATCCGCAGGCGCGCTATATCATTGATATGGCCACCTTAACCGGTGCGGTCGTGAAGGCGCTGGGGTATGAGCTGAGCGGGCTGATGACGCAGGATGAACCGCTGCGCGCGGCGCTGACGCTGGCGGGTAAGCAGAGCGGCGATGAAGTGTGGTCCCTGCCGCTGGATGCTCGGCTGAAAAAGCAGACCGACAGCGCGATCGCCGATCTGTGCAACACGCCGACCAACAATGCGGCGATTAGCGCTTCGGCGGCGTGGCTGCTGCACCACTTCTGCCCGCCAGCCATTCCGTGGGCGCATCTGGACATCAGCGGTACGGCGCTGTGGCGCGAAAACGGACGGAGCGTGGCATCGGGAAGACCGATTCCACTTCTGGTTGAGCATCTAATTGGGGATATTTAGCCGCCACCGGGCGAGAAAATTCAAAGCTTGAGAATATCTTTCACAAACGGAATGGTCAGCTTGCGCTGGGCGGTAATGGAGGCGCGATCGAGCTGATCGAGCGTGTCAAACAGCGTACGCATTTCGCGATCCAGCCGCTTGAGCAGAAAGCGGCCCACGTCTTCCGGCAGCTCAAATCCGCGCTGTTTTGCGCGCAGCTGTAACGCCTGAAGCTTATCTTCATCCGACAGCGGCTGGAGCTTGTAGATTTGCCCCCAGTCCAGACGAGACGCCAGATCCGGCAGCCCCAGATTCAGCTGTCGCGGTGGACGATCGCCGGTGATCAGCAGCCGGGTTTTGCCCGACTCCAGGATGCGGTTGTAGAGGTTGAAGATCGCCATTTCCCACGGCTCGTCCCCCGCCACGCACTCGATATTATCGATGCAGACCAGCGAGAGATGTTCCATTCCCTCCAGCACCTCAGGCACGAACCACGTACGTTTATCCAGCGGCACGTAGCCTACTGCATCACCGCGCGCTGAAAGCTCCGCGCAGGCGGCATGCAGCAGATGGCTGCGCCCCGCGCCTTCGCGTGACCAGATATAGATGTATCCGCTGTGATCCTGGCGCAGCACGTTTTGCAGTGCAGCCAGTAAAGAGGGGTTATCACCCGGCCAGAAACTCGCGAAAGTTTCGTCGTCAGGGAGATAAAGTGGCAGAGAGAGCTGTGCCGGTCCGTTCAGAAATACCTCAACCAGAGATCCTACGTAAAATCGGAAAGGAGTTTAACACGGAACCTGCAAGGAGAGAACCGGGCGATCCCTCGCCCGACTTTTCGATCAATGTGACGCTTTTTCGCTTTCGTCCGCGTCCAGTACCACCTCTTCAGGGCGGATCACCGAGATCAGCTTGAAGATCAGGCTCAGGCCAACGCCGACGATGGTCGCCAGCGCCATGCCCTTCAGCTCGGCCGCACCGATGTGCACCTTCGCGCCGCTCACGCCGATAATCAGGATTACTGAGGTCAGGATCAGGTTCTGCGCCTTGCTGTAATCCACTTTGGATTCAATCAGCACGCGAATACCGGAGGCACCAATTACCCCGTACAGCAGCAGAGACACGCCGCCCATCACCGGCACCGGGATGATCTGAATCGCTGCCGCCAGCTTGCCGACGCAGGAGAGCAGAATGGCGATGATCGCCGCGCCGCCGATAACCCAGGTACTGTAGACGCGGGTAATCGCCATCACGCCGATGTTCTCACCGTAGGTGGTGTTTGGCGTGGAGCCAAAGAAACCGGAGATAATGGTGGAGAAACCGTTAGCAAACATGGAACGGTGTAGACCCGGGTCACGGATTAAATCGCGCTTAACGATGTTCGCCGTCACCACCAGGTGGCCGACGTGCTCCGCAATCACCACCAGCGCCGCAGGCAGAATGGTGAAAATCGCAAACCATTCGAAGCGAGGGGTGTAGAAGGTTGGCAGCGCGAACCAGTGCGCCTCGGCAATCGGAGTGGTGTCCACCACGCCCATCGCGAAGGAGAGCGCGTAGCCCGCCAGCACGCCGATCAGGATCGGGATGATCGCCATAAAGCCGCGGAACAGGACGGAGCCAAACACCGTTACGCCCAGCGTAACCAGCGAGATGATAATGGTTTTGGAATCCGGTGACTGGCCGTCAGCAGGCAGCAGACCGGCCATATTCGCCGCCACACCCGCCAGTTCAAGACCGATGACCGCAACGATGGCGCCCATTGCCGCAGGCGGGAACATGACGTCCAGCCAGCCGGTACCGGCTTTCTTCACAATGAAGGACACCACGCAGAACAGGACGCCACACATGATAAAGCCGCCCAGCGCGACTTCATAACCCAGCGGCAGCAGCAGCAAAACCGGCGAGATAAACGCGAAGCTTGACCCGAGATACGCCGGGATTTTGCCTTTACAGATAAAGAGGTACAACAACGTACCGATGCCGTTGAACAACAGCACGGTTGCCGGGTTAATGTGGAACAGGATTGGCACCAGCACGGTTGCGCCAAACATGGCGAACAGGTGCTGCAAACTAAGCGGGATAGTCTGTAAAAGCGGCGGTCTTTCACTCACCCCGATAGCACGGCGCGTCATAGTGTTTTCCTCTGAGTAGTATTGTTGTTGGTGTTTTATTCAAAAAAAAGCCGACTATCAAAGTCGGCTTATTTATCGTTATTCGATTATTTCGTACCAAAGATCTTATCGCCGGCATCGCCGAGCCCCGGAATGATGTATCCGTGCTCGTTCAGGCCCTGGTCGATAGAGGCGGTATACAGCTCAACGTCCGGGTGCGCTTTTTCCAGCGCCGCGATCCCTTCCGGAGCCGCAACCAGCACCAGCACCTTAATGCTGTTACAGCCTGCATTTTTCAGCAGGTCGATGGTGGCGATCATCGAACCACCGGTCGCCAGCATCGGGTCAACCACCAGCGCCATACGCTCGTCGATGTTAGACACCAGCTTCTGGAAGTAAGGAACCGGCTCAAGGGTTTCTTCGTTACGGTAGATCCCGACCACGCTGATGCGCGCGCTTGGCACGTGCTCCAGCACGCCTTCCATCATGCCGAGACCGGCACGCAGGATTGGCACCACGGTAATTTTCTTACCTTTGATCTGCTCAACCTGCACCGGGCCGTTCCAGCCTTCGATGGTGACTTTTTCTGTTTCCAGATCGGAGGTCGCTTCGTATGTCAGCAGGCTGCCGACTTCAGATGCCAGTTCGCGAAAACGCTTCGTGCTGATGTCATGCTCACGCATCAGGCCCAACTTGTGTTTAACGAGTGGGTGTTTCACTTCCACAATCTTCATTCTCTTTCTCCTCTGAGGCGGCGTCCGCAAAAAAATCGCGGGATTATACCGCTTTTTTCGGATTAGGCCATACCCATCTTGCTTGACGTATATCAAGCAAAGTGATTTAGAGACAAAAAAAACCGGAGGCGAGACTCCGGCTTGGGTGCGGGTTCTGCCCGGTGGCGCTGCGCTTACGCGGACCTACGTGTAGTGTAGGTCGGGTAAGCGTTAGCGCCACCCGGCAATTACAGGCTATCGCCGTTGCTCGCAATTACCTGCTTATACCAGTCGAACGATTTCTTCTTGCTGCGGTTCAGCGTGCCGTTGCCTTCATTGTCTTTGTCGACAAAGATAAAGCCGTAGCGTTTTTTCATTTCGCCCGTACCGGCAGAAACGAGGTCGATACAGCCCCACGGGGTGTAGCCCATCAGATCCACGCCATCTTCCTCCACCGCTTTTTTCATCTCGCGGATGTGGGCGGACAGGTAGTCAATGCGGTACTGGTCGTTCACCGTGCCGTCGCTCTCCTGCACGTCGATCGCGCCAAAGCCGTTCTCAACGATAAACAGCGGCAGCTGATAGTGATCCCAGAACCAGTTGAGAGAGTAGCGCAGCCCCACCGGGTCAATCTGCCAGCCCCAGTCCGATTTCTGCACGTACGGGTTAGTGACCAGGCTCTTGCTCTCGTCGTAATCCAGCTGCGGGTTATCCGCCGTCGCCTTGGTGGCGAAGGACATATAGTAGCTGAAGCCGATGTAGTCCACGCAGCCCTGCGTCAGCGCGGCTTTATCTTCTTCGGTAATATCCAGCGTAAAGCCGCGACGCGCAAAGTAGTTGAGCAGATGCTGCGGGTACCTGCCGCGCACGTGCACGTCGGTGAACCAGTAGCGGCGGTGCATGGCATTCATCGCCATCATCATATCGTCCGGCGCGCAGGTGAGCGGGTAGATAGGACACATGGCAATCATGCAGCCAATCTGCAGCGACGGGTTAATCTCGCGCCCCGCCTTCACCGCCAGGGCGCTGGCCACCAGCTCATAGTGCGCCGCCTGGAACATCACCGGCTCACGGTCTTCACCCGGCGCGTACTTCAGCCCGGAGTTAGTGAACGGCGCAAAGTCTTCGTGGAAGTTGGCCTGGTTGTTGATCTCGTTGAAGGTCATCCAGTACTTCACTTTATGCTGATAGCGCTGGAATACCACTTTTGCAAAACGAACGAAGAAGTCGATCAGCTTACGGTTGCGCCAGCCGCCGTATTCCGTGACCAGATGGAAAGGCATCTCGAAGTGAGACAGGGTGATAACCGGTTCGATGCCGTACTTCAGGCATTCGTCGAACAGGTTGTCATAGAATTTCAGGCCAGCCTCGTTAGGCTCAAGCTCGTCGCCTTTCGGGAAGATCCGCGTCCAGGCAATAGAGGTGCGGAAGCATTTGAACCCCATCTCGGCAAAGAGTTTGATGTCTTCTTTATAGCGGTGGTAGAAATCAATGGCTTCATGGTTAGGGTAATTTTTCCCTTCCAGCACGCCGTTGGTGATTTCACGCGGCACGCCGTGCGCGCCCGCGGTCATGACGTCGGCCACGCTCACGCCTTTTCCGCCCTCTTTCCAGCCGCCTTCCAGCTGGTGCGCCGCAACGGCCCCACCCCACAGAAAATCTGCTTTAAATCCTGACATTCGCTTTCCCTCATTCTGCGTTATTATCTGCAAAAACAATTACAGAAACCGGTTTCAGTTCGATGATGTGCAAAGGGAATAACCGTTGCAAGCAGTTCTCAGAAACCGGTTTCATTTTCGTGAACAGAGTCAAGTTTGGCTGCATTCACGGGGTGCACAGAAAAAAAGATCTCCACGTCCAGAATAGGCTCGCAAACGTTTGCCTGGACTGTTAGAATTGCGCCGATTTTTCTTACTAGCTATGCAATCGCGTGGGGATTTAAGCCGTGACCAACAAAACTTCTCTCAGCTACAAAGATGCCGGTGTTGATATTGACGCAGGTAATGCGCTGGTTGACCGAATCAAAGGTGTGGTGAAAAAAACCCGCCGCCCGGAAGTGATGGGTGGTCTGGGTGGATTCGGCGCACTGTGCGCGCTGCCGCAAAAATATCGTGAACCTGTTCTGGTCTCGGGTACTGACGGTGTAGGCACCAAGCTGCGCCTGGCGATGGATTTAAAACGTCACGACACGATCGGTATCGATCTGGTCGCGATGTGCGTGAATGACCTGGTGGTACAGGGCGCAGAGCCGCTGTTCTTCCTCGATTATTACGCGACCGGCAAACTGGACGTAGATACCGCGGCAAGAGTGATTAACGGTATCGCCGAAGGCTGTCTGCAGTCTGGCTGCGCGCTGGTCGGTGGTGAAACCGCAGAAATGCCGGGCATGTATCACGGCGAAGATTATGACGTCGCGGGCTTCTGCGTCGGCGTAGTAGAAAAATCAGAAATTATCGACGGCAGCAAAGTGGCCGATGGCGATGTGCTGATCGCGCTGGCCTCCAGCGGCCCGCACTCCAACGGCTACTCCCTGGTGCGTAAAATCCTCGAAGTGAGCGGCTGTGACCCGCTGACGACCGAACTCGACGGTAAACCGCTGGCCGACCATCTGCTGGCGCCGACCCGCATCTACGTGAAGAACGTGCTTGAGCTTATCGAGAACGTCGACGTTCACGCCATTGCCCACCTGACCGGCGGCGGCTTCTGGGAAAATATCCCGCGCGTTCTGCCGGACAACACCCAGGCGGTGATCGACGAATCCTCATGGCAGTGGCCAGCCGTGTTTAACTGGCTGCAGACCGCGGGCAACGTGAGCTCTCACGAAATGTACCGCACCTTTAACTGCGGCGTGGGCATGGTTATCGCCCTGCCGGCGAGCGAAGCGGATAAAGCAGTGAAGCTGCTGACGGAGAAAGGTGAAAACGCGTGGAAAATCGGTACGATTAAAGCCTCCGATTCCGAACAGCGTGTGGTCATTGAATGAAAAACATCGTGGTGCTCATTTCCGGCAACGGAAGCAATTTGCAGGCCATCATAGACGCCTGCAAGCAGAAGAAAATCAACGGCACCATTCGGGCAGTATTCAGCAACAAGGCCGACGCGTTCGGCCTTGAGCGCGCGCGGGAAGCCAACATTCCCGCGCACGCGCTGGAAGCCAGCCAGTTCGCCGGGCGTGAAGCCTTTGACCGCGAGCTGGTGCATGAGATTGATGCCTACGCGCCGGACGTCGTGGTGCTGGCGGGCTATATGCGCATTCTGAGCCCGGCTTTTGTTGCGCACTACGCCGGACGTCTGCTGAATATTCACCCTTCTCTTCTGCCGAAATATCCCGGCCTGCACACCCATCGTCAGGTTCTGGAAAATGGCGATGAGGAGCACGGCACCTCCGTGCATTTCGTTACCGACGAGCTGGACGGCGGCCCGGTTATCCTGCAGGCGAAAGTCCCGGTCTTTGACGGCGATAGCGAAGAAGACGTGACCGAACGCGTGCAGACCCAGGAACACGCCATTTACCCGCTGGTGGTAAGCTGGTTTGTCGACGGACGTCTCGAGATGCGCGACGGCGCTGCCTGGCTGGACGGCGTTAAGTTACCTCCGCAGGGCCATGCGGCGGAAGAGTAGTTTATTATGTCGGGTGGCGCTTCTGCGCTTACCCGACCTGCCTGATGCATTACCCGAATATCCCCTCCCCAACCCTTTAAATTCCCCAACAAAAAAAATAACTGTCATACTTTTCTGGCACTGTTGGACATATCGTGGAAATGCTCGCCATAATAAGGACGAGACGGATTTACCACGTCCTGTGATTGAACTGGAGTGTGAGCTGTAATGGGTCAGGAAAAGTTATATATCGAGAAAGAGCTAAGCTGGTTAGCATTCAACGAACGTGTACTCCAGGAAGCGGCAGACAAAAGTAACCCGCTGATCGAGCGCATGCGTTTTTTGGGTATTTATTCGAACAACCTGGATGAGTTCTACAAAGTTCGCTTTGCCGAGCTGAAAAGACGCATCATCATCAGCGAAGAACAGGGCTTAAACTCGCACTCGCGGCATCTGCTGGGCAAAATCCAGTCCCGCGTGCTGAAAGCCGATCAGGAATTTGACGGCCTGTATAACGAACTGCTGCTGGAGATGGCGCGCAATCAAATCTTCCTGATTAACGAACGCCAGCTTTCCGTTAACCAACAAAACTGGCTGCGCCACTACTTCAAACACTATCTGCGCCAGCACATTACCCCGATTCTGATCAACCGCGAAACCGATCTGGTGCAGTTTTTGAAAGATGACTACACCTACCTGGCGGTGGAAATTATTCGCGGTGAATCTATCCGTTACGCGCTGCTGGAGATCCCATCCGACAAGGTGCCGCGCTTTGTGAACCTGCCGCCGGAAACCCCGCGCAGACGCAAACCAATGATCCTGCTGGATAACATCCTGCGCTACTGTCTGGACGACATCTTCAAAGGCTTCTTCGATTACGATGCGTTAAACGCCTACTCGATGAAAATGACTCGTGACGCCGAATATGACCTGGTGCACGAGATGGAAGCCAGCCTGATGGAGCTGATGTCATCCAGCCTGAAACAGCGCCTGACGGCTGAACCGGTGCGCTTCGTCTATCAGCGCGATATGCCGGACGCCATGGTGGAGATGCTGCGTGAGAAACTGACCATTTCGCGCTATGACTCCATCGTTCCGGGTGGTCGTTACCACAACTTTAAAGATTTTATTGGCTTCCCGAACGTCGGCAAAGCCAATCTGGTAAACAAGCCGCTGCCGCGCCTGCGCCATCTCTGGTTCGATAAATTCCGCAACGGATTCGACGCCATCCGCGAACGCGATGTCCTGCTCTACTATCCGTATCATACGTTTGAGCACGTGCTGGAACTGCTGCGTCAGGCCTCGTTCGACCCGAGCGTGCTGGCGATCAAAATCAACATCTACCGCGTGGCAAAAGATTCCCGCATCATCGATGCGATGATCCACGCGGCGCACAACGCCAAAAAAGTGACCGTGGTGGTGGAGCTGCAGGCGCGCTTCGACGAAGAGGCGAACATTCACTGGGCGCGTCGTCTGACGGAAGCCGGTGTACACGTCATCTTCTCCGCGCCGGGGCTGAAAATTCACGCCAAGCTGTTCCTGATCTCCCGTAAAGAGGGCGACGAGGTGGTGCGCTACGCCCACATCGGTACCGGGAACTTTAACGAGAAAACGGCGCGAATCTATACCGACTACTCGCTGCTGACCGCCGATGCCCGCATCACCAACGAGGTGCGCCGGGTCTTTAACTTTATTGAGAACCCGTACCGTCCGGTGAGCTTTGACTATCTGCTGGTCTCGCCGCAGAACTCGCGCCGTCTGCTGTACGATATGATCGATAAAGAGATCGCCAATGCCCAGAAAGGGCTGTCGTCCGGCATCACGCTGAAGCTTAACAACCTGGTCGATAAAGGGCTGGTGGACAGGCTGTATGCGGCGTCCAGCTCCGGCGTACCGGTTAATCTTCTGATCCGCGGCATGTGCTCGCTGATCCCGGAACTGGAAGGCATCAGCGACAATATTCGCGTGATCAGCATTGTTGACCGCTACCTGGAGCACGATCGGGTCTATATTTTCGATAATGCGGGTGATAAGCAGGTCTATCTCTCTTCGGCTGACTGGATGACGCGCAATATTGACTACCGAATTGAAGTCGCGGCACCGCTGCTGGATCCGCGCCTGAAGCAGCAGATCCTCGACATCATCGAGATTCTGTTCAGCGATACCGTGAAAGCACGCTATATCGACAAAGAACTCAGTAACCGCTATGTACCGCGCGGCAACCGCCGTAAAGTGCGGTCGCAACTGGCGATTTACGACTATATCAAATCACTCGAGCAACCCGATTAACCTATGCCGATAAATGATAAGACCCCACGCCCGCAGGAATTCGCCGCGGTCGATCTTGGCTCTAACAGTTTCCACATGGTCATCGCCCGTGAGGTGGATGGCGCGCTGCAGATCATCGGTCGTCTGAAGCAGCGCGTACACCTGGCGGATGGTCTTGATGAACGCAGCATGCTCAGCGAAGAGGCGATGGAGCGCGGGTTAAACTGCCTGTCGCTGTTTGCTGAGCGCCTGCAGGGCTTCTCGCCCTCCAGCGTGTGCATCGTGGGCACCCATACCCTGCGCCAGGCCCTGAATGCCCCTGAGTTTCTCAAGCGGGCCGAAAAGGTGATCCCCTACCCGATTGAGATCATCTCCGGCAACGAGGAAGCGCGTCTGATCTTCATGGGCGTCGAGCACACCCAGCCGGAAAAAGGGCGCAAGCTGGTGATCGACATCGGCGGTGGTTCTACGGAGCTTGTGATCGGCGAAGACTTTGAGCCGCGCCTGGTGGAAAGCCGCCGTATGGGCTGCGTCAGCTTCGCACAGATGTATTTCCCGGGCGGTAGCATCACCCGCGAGAACTTCCAGCGTGCGCGGATGGCGGCCGTCCAGAAGCTGGAAAACCTGGCCTGGCAGTACCGTATCCAGGGCTGGAACGTGGCGCTTGGCGCGTCGGGTACCATCAAAGCGGCGCATGAAGTGCTGCTGGCGATGGGTGAAAAAGACGGGTTTATCACGCCCGAACGCCTGACATTGCTGACCGAAGAGGTGCTGAAGCATAAAAGTTTTGACGCCTTAAGCCTGCCGGGGCTTTCCGACGAGCGTAAGGTGGTCTTCGTTCCGGGGCTGGCCATCCTCTGCGGCGTGTTTGATGCCCTCGCCATTAAAGAGCTGCGCCTTTCCGACGGCGCGCTGCGCGAAGGTGTGCTGTATGAGATGGAAGGCCGCTTCCGCCATCAGGATATTCGCAGCCGCACCGCGCAAAGCCTGGCTAACCAGTACAACATCGACCGCGAGCAGGCGAAGCGCGTGCTGGACACCACGGTGCAGATGTACGAGCAGTGGGAAGAGCAGAATCCGAAGCTCGCGCACCCGCAGCTTGCCGCGCTGTTAAAATGGGCCGCAATGCTCCACGAGGTGGGGCTCAACATCAACCACAGCGGGATGCATCGCCATTCGGCCTACATTCTGCAAAATAGCGATCTGCCTGGCTTCAACCAGGAGCAGCAAACCATGATGGCGACCCTGGTGCGTTATCACCGCAAAGCTATCAAGCTCGACGACCTGCCGCGCTTCACGCTGTTCAAGAAAAAACAGTTCCTGCCGCTTATACAGCTGCTGCGTCTGGGCGTACTGCTCAATAACCAGCGCCAGGCCACCACCACGCCGCCCACGCTGAAGCTTAAAACCGACGACCATCACTGGACGCTGAGCTTCCCGCACGACTGGTTCAGCCAGAACGCTCTGGTCCTGCTGGACCTGGAAAAAGAGCAGCAGTACTGGGAAGCGGTCACCGGCTGGCTGCTTAAAATTGAAGAAGAGAGCGCCGACGTCGCCGCGTAACGGTTCAGGCGTCCGCGCAGGACGCCTCAGCTTCCAGCAGCGACTCAAGCGGCGCCGGTCTGCCAATCAGATAGCCCTGCACATAATCGATGCCTAGCGCGTGAACCGCGCTACGTATCTCTTCGGTCTCGACGTACTCCGCCACCACCAGCATCTTCTTCATGCGCGCCAGATGGCAGATAGACGCCACAATCTGATAATCCAGGCTGTTGTTGACGATATTGCGGATAAAGCTGCCGTCGATCTTGAGAATATCCGCATCCACGCTTTTCAGCCGCGCATAGCTCGCATAGCCGGTGCCAAAATCATCAATCGCAATACGTACCCCCATTTTCTGCAGCTGCCGGAGGATGTGTAGAGCCTGCTCCGCATTGCAAAAGGTGCTGCACTCCGTCACTTCAAAAATCAGCTGCCACGGCTCAATGGTGTATTTCGCCAGCAGGCGACTGACCTCAAGCGGAAACTGCACCCGACATACGGTTGAGGGGGCCAGATTAATGGCGAAACGCTGGCCGGGCAGCCTTTCGCGATGCGCGGCCAGGAAGCGCAGAGTATACTCCAGCACCCATAAATCCACCCGCGAGGAGAGGCCAAACTCCTGCGCGACGGGCAGGAACCGATCGGGAGAGATCAATAGCCCGTTGGCATCCGGCATCCGGAGCAGGACTTCGTGATAGCAATCGCCACGCAGGCCGCGAACGGGTTGAACCAGCAGGGTGAATTCGTCGTTATCAAGCGCCTTTTGCAGGCGGCTCATCATCGCAACTTTATCCTTCAGGTTACGCTGCAAATGGACGGCCCCACGCTGCTGAAGATTTTCCGGATGGTTGGAGGCGAGCGACAGGTCGGCAACCACGCCCAGTTCACCCAGCACCAGATACAGATGGTTAACCGGGGACCGGACATAGCAATAGCTCACTCCCACCTGAGGCTGAAGCGGCATGCCGTCCCAGACAAAGCGGAACTGTTTGATATGCTCGTCCAGGGTTTCAATCCGCTGCTGGTGCGATTCCGCGTTGAGGCGTACCGCCATGTCGCACCCGGTCAGGTGGTACACCTGCTCGCTGGGCTGGAGAGTACCGTTCACCCACTGCGCCAGCTGCTGCTTGTACTGAATCCGCAGCAACACGCCGTAATTTCGGCCCAGAATTTCCAGCTCCGGAATACGCAGCAGGCAGAGCGCCGACCACGGGTTTTTCGCCAGATCGCGCGACAGCGCCCGCAGGTTAGGCATATGGACGACCGGATCGAGCAGCGCCAGCCTGCGCGAGCGTTTGTTCACCGCGCGCTGCCGGGTTGCGAGCATCGACATATAAATCACCACGAACGAGAAGACCAGGTAACTGGAAGAGGTGATCGCCAGCTGAATGTCATACCCCGGGTTCACCGGGATATAGCGGTAAAAATAGTGAATAGATACCAGCAGTATCGGCGTCCAGATAAGCGAAATCAGCTTATAGCCAAAACGCATCGCGCCCCAGAGCATCACCGGCATGAGCAGCGACAGGGTGTAGTTCGTGGTGAAAATGGAGCTGTTTTCATTCATCGGGAGCAGCAGCAGCGTAAGCAGCCCGCCTAGCGCAATCGCCCACATCAGAAACTCAATGACCGTCACCTTTTTATCTATCTGGGAACGGATCTGCGAGAAAAGGCTTTTGAGATAGCGCGGATGGCGAATCAGGCGGATCAGCAGATAGCTCAGCGGCACGCCCGTCAGCCCGCTGACCAGCAGCGTCTGATAGTTGATGAGCGTGCGAATATTAAGAGGGTTTAATCCCGCAAGGCTCTGCCGGCTCTCATACACGCCTAAATACACCGCAAACTGAAACAGCACCAGAAATAGCGTCGCGGGGTAGAAGACCTGCCAGAAGATGCGCTGCGCCATCAGCCGGATGTCGCCGTATGCGGTCATATTCCGTCTGGGCGCAAACACCCGGTAGCCGCCCCAGCTCAGCACTAAAGGGACGACAAAATGGAGCATACCAGCGACCGTTTCGAACATGCCGACCGAGGGGTAATAGCGGATAAACAGCGACAATACGATCCCGGGCAGCGCTTCCAGCCCAAAGAACATCATCAGCGAAAGCAAAAATGAGAGGGGTAAATAATAGAGTGCCGCAATGCCGTCTCCCAGCTGCGTGAAGGTATTCGCGATGCTCAGCACGGGAAGTAAAACCACAGGCAAAATAAGCGGCAATGCCCACCAGCGGTTTTCATTTTTTTTCAGGAAAGCGAGAATGTTCATAGATGCCCGGTTAAACCCCTTTCGCTCCAGAGGGAAAATAAAGACAGGCATCCAACCTGACGTACGCGCCGCCCGGCGGCGTGCGGGGCGAACTGTGTGGAGGAAGGATTTTAAATATAAGGGCCGGGAATCCGTTGACTTAAATCAAACTACTTTACGCAAATTACTCTTTGTGGCGTTTTTTTTGAAATAATTTTCTTCATATTATCAATATGGTAAATGCATTAATTAAATTCAATAACATTAATAAATGTATACATTGACGGTTATTTACACACTGCAGAATTGACCCCATCTTCCCGCTGTGCCTTAATATCCTTATCGCCCAAAAGGGCTTACCCAGGATAAACAGAGTGAGTCAGGTCACGCGTATGCGCAAACGACATCGATTTAACACCCGAATGACCCGCATCATACTGCTCATCAGCTTTCTGTTTTTCTTTGGCCGCTTCGTTTACTCCTCGATTGGCGCCTGGTACCACCATCAGGACAAAACCCAGTCGCAGCAATCCAGCCTCACCGTCGACACCGCTGACCGCTAAACCGCTAGCACGAGCCGAATAATGGCCGCTATCCCTTTGCTGAGGATTTTATCCTGTCGCATCACCACCGCCAGCTGCCGCTGCAGCATGGGCGTAAGCGACATCACGCATAGCCCTTCGCGATCGTCATCCTGTTCTACCGCCATTCGAGGCACGATGCTGTAGCCCAGCCCCGCGCGAACCATGCGTTTGATCGCCTCGATGCTGCCAAGCTGCATCACCGGTGCGATCGCTAATCCATTAGCCGCAAACCAGCCATCGATCAGCGTCCGGGTTCCGCTACCTGATTCAAAGGCAATCAGCGGCTGAGCGTGCAGCGCATCCGGGGTAAAGTCTCTGAAAACATCCTTCAGCTCCGGCGAGGCGATAAAAACAAACTCTTCGTCCATCACCGGCATGACGTCCAACGCCTTGCCACTCACCGGCAGCGTGACCAGCCCCATATCGAGACGGTTCTCTTCGATGGCCCTGACGATATCGCGGGTGTTGCCCGTCGTCACCCCCACGTTCAGGAGCGGATAGTCGCGTCGTAGCTGCTCCAGCAGAGGTGGCAGAAAATGAATGCAGGCCGTTGCCCCCGTGCCAAGCGTAATAGTGCCGCTCACATCGTGGCTGAATGCGCTCACCGACCGAATGGCGTCATCCACCACCTGCTGAATACGCTCCCCATGCGCCAGCAATGCCTCTCCGGCTGCCGTCGCCTTTATCCCTCGCCCGGTACGCTCCACCAGCCGCGTTTGCAGAAACTGCTCCAGCTGGCGTATTTGCAGGCTGACGGCGGGCTGGGAGATACCCAGCACATCCGCTGCTGCTGAAAAGCTGCCGCGCTGGATCACCAGACGGAAGGTGGCGAGATAGCCCAGATTAAGCGTCGTCATTCAAAGTTTCTCTTATACCGCGCATAAGGTTGCAGCCCTGCCAGCACAATACCGCGCCCGTTATGCTCAGGACAACTGCATAGCGGAATGAAAAATAATGGAAACACCTGCCCTGCCACGCCGCCTCGCCCTCACAGCCGGATGTAATCAACTCATCAACTGGGGGATCTCGTTTTATATGCCGGGCACCTTTGCGCTGGCCATTTCAGCCGACCGTGGATGGTCTTCACCGCAGATTTACCTCGGCCTGACGCTGGCGATGCTGGTGATGGCGGCGGTATCCCCTTTTATAGCCCGCCTGCTGGCATGCTTTGGCGGTCAGACGGTGGTGATGAGCGGAACGTTGCTGATCGCCGCAAGCTGCGCAGGGATGGCGTAT
This sequence comes from Enterobacter sp. N18-03635, assembly GCF_004006055.1. Lineage (NCBI taxonomy): Bacteria > Pseudomonadati > Pseudomonadota > Gammaproteobacteria > Enterobacterales > Enterobacteriaceae > Enterobacter > Enterobacter sp. N18-03635. The sequence continues at coordinate 3,372,262 of NZ_CP034769.1, forward strand.
ACCCAGACGCTTTTTGGCTGGTACTGTGCCTGGCTGGTCGCCGGCACAGGCATGCGCCTGTCGCTTTACGATGCGCTGTTCGCCGCGCTGGTGAACCTCTACGGGCAGCAGGCGCGCAGAACAATCTCACGCGTCACGCTGGCGGGCGGACTGGCCTCCGCCGTCTTCTGGCCGCTGGGCGATGCTCTGCTTCAGGTTATGCGCTGGCAGGACGCGCTGCGCGTCTATGCTCTGCTCGGCCTGCTGAGCGCGGCGCTGATAAGAACGCTTCCCCGTCAGCGGCGAACGATTACGACAAAGCTCACCTCGCCGCCTTTGAGCAACGAGCGGCGTAACGGCTGGCTTTATGCCATCTTCATTACCCTCATTACCTTTGTTTCGAACGGCACGTCCACCCATCTGCCGGAGTTTATTGCCCACTTCGGTCTGCCTGTCGCCATCGGCATGCTGTGGGGGATCGGCCAGACGGGTGCTCGCTCGCTGGAAGTGCTGGCGGGCGCCCGCTTAACCCCCTTCAAACTCACGCTTTTTACCGCGCTCGCCATGCCGCTCTGCTTTCTGGTTGGGCTAAGCAGTTCCCAGTTTGTCTGGTGCGCAGCCGGGTTTGTGCTGGGTTACGGTGCCATCAACGGGTTGGTCACCATCGTGAAAGCCACGCTGCCGCTGGAACTGTTTAGCACCGAAAGCTATGCCCGCCGTACGGGCATGCTGCTTATCCCCGGCCAGCTGATGGCCGCAGCCTCACCGTTTGCCTATGCGTGGCTGAACAAAACGCTGGGGATCGCTGGCGCAATGGGGGTGTCGACGGGGCTGACGCTGGTGATTGCCGGGCTGGCGATAGCGATCGTGCGCTGTCCCGGGAAGCAAACTGTATCGCACTGTATCCAGAGCGCCACGCTGACAAACGGGTACAAAACGCCGCCTCCGGCAAATATCTCCGATACATAAAAATGGTTTTCTTTCCCTGTCGCCATTCAGAACCGATGAGGAGAGAGACCGATGACCCGTCGTTATGCACTTATCACCCTGCTTGTCCTGGCATCTGTAGCCCATGCCCAGGCCACGCCGCTGGACAACCTGAGCGCCGGGGACGTTAACGGCCCCGCCGCCGTTGCCCCGCTGGCGCAGCCGCAGCCGCCAGCAAAGCTGATCGTCGATCCCCCGCTTGCCGGGCCGCTGAGCAAAGGCGCGGTGTTTATACAGTACCGTGCCGAAAACCTGCGCATCGAGCCGGTATTCGGACCTGAAGCGCTCAAGGTCACCCCGCGCGTCGGACACATTCACGTGGTGGTGGATGACGCGCCCTGGCACTGGGCTGACGCCAGCGGAGAGCCGGTAATTCTGGTGGGGCTGCCCGCAGGGAAACACAAGGTGACGATTATTCTGGCCGACCCGACGCACAAGCCGCTCGACCACAAAACCATTGAATTCACCGTACCGCCCCACGCGGCGGTCCACCATTTTTAAGGAGTCTCAAGATGAAAGCACTGACTGTACTAACGGCAGGCCTGCTGGCGCTCTCCGCAAGCGCCTTTGCACAGGGTAAAACAAGCGTCGTGCTGGTTCACGGCGCGTTTGCCGACGGCAGCAGCTGGAATAAGGTGATTACCCTGTTGCAGAAACAGCACGCCGAGGTCATTGCCGTTCAGCTGCCGCTCACGTCGCTCAACGATGACGTTGCCGCCACAAAGCGGGCCATCGCCCGTGCCCAGGGTGACGTAGTGCTGGTGGGCCACTCCTGGGGCGGCACCGTGATTAGCGAGGCGGGAAACGATGCGCGGGTAAAATCGCTGGTGTACGTGGCGGCGTTCGCCCCGGATTCCGGCCAGTCGACGGCGGATCTGGCAGGAAGCTACCCTGCGCCGCCGGGTAGCGCGGGCATTGCCAAAACGGCGGACGGCTATTTATACCTGCCGACGGAAGCCGTCAGGAAGGATTTCGCGCCTGACGTCAAGCCAGCCATTCAAGATACGATTGCAGCCACGCAGGGGCCAATTAAGGCTGAGGCGTTTGGTGAAAAAGTCGTCCACGCGGCGTGGCATGACAAACCGAGCTGGTATGTGGTTAGCAAGAATGACCGAATGATCAACCCCGATCTTGAACGGGCGATGGTGAAGACGATCCACGCGAAAACCACAGAGGTGGCGGCAAGCCACGTGTCTATGGTCAGCCAGCCGCAGATCGTTGCCCGGACGATTGAGCAGGCGATTGAAGCAAAATAATATTTTGTAAATTGTAGGCCGGGTAAGCGCAGCGCCACCCGGCAAAAATAGCCTCAGTGCCCGCTATCCCCGGGATAATCGCGATTAATCCACGCGTGGTCCTCCTCCCAGGTGAACATCCATTTGCGCACCGGCCCGGCCATCACGTTGAGGTAGTAGCTGTCATACCCGGCCATCGTCGCCACCGGGTGGTAGCCCTTCGGCACCATCACCACGTCACGGTTATAGACCGCCATACACTCATCCAGCGTTCTGTCGTCGGTGTAGACGCGCTGCATGCAGAACCCCTGCTCCGGGTTGAGGCGATGGTAGTAGGTCTCCTCCAGATAGGTTTCCTGCGGCGGGTTATCCGTGTCATGCTTGTGGCTCGGGTACGAGCTGGTGCAGCCCTCGTTAGTCCAGACCTCCACCACCAGCAGGCTATCGGCGGGCCTGTCTTCCGGCAAAATGTTGTGCACATAGCGCTGGTTGTGACCTTTGCCGCGCGCTTCACCGTCGATATCCTGCGGCGCAATCAGCCGCGTCGGATACGTGCCCTTGCCAGGCGCGGCGCAGACCGCCAGCTCAAGCTTCGTCAGCGCCTTCACCTGCACCGTCTCCTGCGGGGTGACGTACACCACCCACGGCTTGATGCGCTCGAACGGGCTCATTCGCCCGCCAATGTCGGTAAACTGCGCGGAGGGCGTGCTGATGGAGGCGCGTCCGGCGACCAGCACCAGACAGCGCTCTTCGCTGACGGCGGGCAGCGTCAGCGTCTGCCCCTCCTGCAGCTCATACGCCTCAAAGCCGACATATCCCCACCCTGCGCTTTCCGGCGTGACGGACTGGGTGCGTCCCTCCGCGTTCGGCTGTTGCCAGCGTGATAGCAAACGTGACATGTCGCCTCCTCAGATAAGCCCGGCGTCGCGCGCCAGGCGGCTCAGGTTGTTGTACCCCAGACGGGCGTAGGTAAGCGGATGGGCAATGGCCGGATCCTGCTCCGCCTCGACCACCAGCCAGCCGTGATAGTCCTGCGCCTTCAGCAGCTGCATAATCGGCGGATAATCCACGCAGCCATCGCCCGGCACCGTAAACACGCCGCTCAGTACCGCATCAAGGAAGCTGGTTTTACGGTTTTTCACGTCCGCCAGCACGTCGGCACGCACGTCTTTGCAGTGAACGTGGTTGATACGCGACGCCCAGCGCTGCGCCACCGCCAGCGGATCGGCCCCGGCAAAGGTCAGATGGCCGGTATCGAGTAATAGCCCCACCGCGTCGCCGGTGTGGGTCATCAGGTTGTCCACGTCGTCGGCGGACTCAATCACCGTGCCCATATGGTGATGATAGGCAATCTGCACGCCCTGCTGCTGGGTGTAGCGGGCAAATTCGGTAAGCTTCTCACCGTACTCCTTCCAGCGTGACTGCGGGAAGCGCGGGCGCAGATGCACCGGGGTCTGCTGCTCGCCGTGAATGCAGCCGCTCACTTCCGCAAAGACCAGCACCTTCGCCCCCAGCTCGCGCAGCAGCGCCAGGTGGGACTGCACGGCGGCGATCTCCTCCTCCACGCTGCGCTCCAGCAGGCGGCCGGAATACCAGCCGGAGACCAGCTGCAGGTCGTGGCGCTGCAGGATGGGGCCGAGCAGGCGCGCTTCGCGCGGGAACTTATTGCCCAGCTCGAAGCCGGCGAAACCGGCCTCTTTACCTTCACTCAGGCAGGTCTCCAGCGACGTCTCTGCGCCCAGAGAAGGCAGATCGTCGTTCGTCCACGTCAGCGGGTTAATGCCCAGTTGTACACTCATTGTCTTCTCCATTATGCGTGTCCGCGCTCGCGCCACCAGGCGATAAGCTGCAGGTAGTTGTCCCTGATGCGCGCCACCAGCTGCGCATCGTCAATATCGTGTTTCAGCCACGCGCGGGAGGCATCGCCAAACAGCGTGCGCCCTACGGCGAAGCCTTTCACCAGCGTCTGACCCGCTGCGGCTTTAAAGTCAGCGCGCAGCTGTTCCGCCGGGGCGTCCAGGCCGAGGATCACCACTCCGCGGCAGTGCGGGTCCCGGCGTTCGATAATCTCGCTCAGCGCCGTCCAGCCGTCGGCGGAGAGCGGCGGCAGCTTCCACCAGTCCGGGTAAATGCCGAGGTTGTAGAAGCGGGAGATAGCGCGCAGGTAGAGCTCGTCGCTGCGCGGCATGGTCGCGGGCAGGATCACCTCCAGCAGCAGCTCGTGCCCGGACCGGCAGCAGGCGTGGTACACCTCGGCAATTTTCTGCTCCTGCTCCAGGCGCAGGCCGTGGGCGTCTTCCGGATGGAAAAAGACCAGGCATTTCACCACGTGCTCCTGCGGCCAGCTGATGAGCTGGGTGCCGATGTTGCCATGCTCCATCTCCAGCGGACGCGAGCCCGGCAGCTCAATGGGGCGGCCAATCCACCACCCTTCGCCGGTAATGGCGTTCAGCGCGTCCTGACCAAAGGTGCCGTCGCACAGCAGACCGGCTTTGCCCTCCAGCCCGGCGCGGCTCGCAGCCTCGCGGCTGGCCTGCAGGATCAGCTGCTTCAGCGCCGGAATGCGCTTAAGCGACGCGCCGCACTGCATCGCCATATCCTCAAGCTGGCTGCGGTGGTCGAAGGCCATCACGCACAGCTCCGGCCACTCGCGGCGTCGGGTGGTCACCCGGTGGAGATGGTTAAGACGCGGGTCGAGATCCGGGCGCGGCACATCTGCAGCGCGCGAAAGATAGTCATCCAGCTCGATTTTGCTCGGCATCGCCGGGGCGCAGCCGTGGCGCGAGACCACCAGCGCGCCGCAGGCGTTGGCGTAGCGGCACGCCTGCTCCCAGCCCTCGTCGTTCAGATAGCCGCGCAGCAGGCCGGACATAAACGCGTCCCCCGCGCCGAGGACGTTCAGCACCTCCACGCGCACGCCGGTCACCGTCAGGCCGTCGTCCAGCCGGGACGGAATGGCGTCGGTATAGACCGAGCAGCCGAGCGCGCCGCGTTTGCAGACCAGCGCTGCGTCACTGACTGCACGCACCTGCCCCAGCGCCTGCAGGGTATCCGTGCTGCCGCCCGCAATGTGAAACTCCTCCTCGGTGCCGACAATGACGTCGAAGAGGTGCAGTACCTCCTGCAGCTCGCGGGTGACCTTATCGGCGGCGATAAAGCGCGTTTCGCCGTCGCCTAAGGCGGTGAGCCCCCACAGCACCGGACGGTAGTCAATGTCCAGCACCGTCCGGACGCCGTGACGGCGGGCATAGCCCAGCGCCGTCAGCACCGCCTCGCGGGTCTGAGGATGAGAAAGGTGAGTCCCGGTGATGGCAAGACACCGTGCGGAGGCAATGTAGCTTTCGTCCACATCGCTGGCCGTAATGGCCATATCCGCGCAGTTATCGCGATAAAAAATCAGAGGAAAGGTGTCCCGGTCTTTAATGCCGAGTAGCACCAGCGCCGTGAGGCGGTCTTTATCTGTAATCAGATGGCTGGTATCGCAGCCCACCTGGTTGAGCTCTTCGCGCAGGAAGCGGCCCATATGTTCATCGCCGACGCGCGCCAGCATCGACGAGCGCAGGCCCTGGCGCGCGGTGCCGTACGCCACGTTGCCGGACGAGCCGCCGAGGTATTTGGCGAAGCTCGACACATCCTCCAGACGGGCACCAATCTGCTGACTGTAGAGGTCTACCGCCACGCGGCCCATGCATATCACATCAAACTGCTTTTCCACGTTGATACCTCATCAGACAATGTCGTTCACGTTCAGCCAGCGGCCTTCCCGGTGCGAGAGCGCGATTGCATCCAGCACGCGCGATACCTTCCAGCCCTCTTCGAAGTCCGGCCACATCGGCGCGTCGGCGGCAATCCCGTCCACCAGATCGCGCACCTCCACCGTTTTTTGATCGTTAAAGCCAATCCCGTGGCCCGCGCCCATGCAGAACGCGGCGTAGTCCGGGTGAGCGGGGCCGACGAGCAGCGTGCGGAACCCCTGACGGTTAACCGGATCGTCATGCAGATAGAGCTTCAGCTCCGCCATGCGCTCCTGGGTGAAGCTGATAGCGCCTTTCGTTCCGGTTATCACATATGACAACCCCATTTTGCGGCCGCAGGCGACACGGGAGGTTTCAATCACCCCCTGCGCCCCGCCCGCGAAGCGCACCATTGCGTGGGCCTGATCCTCGTTTTCGACGGCAATCATGTCCGACGCTCCGGCCTTCGCCGGGCGCTCCGGGACCACGATCTTCAGATCGCCGCAGACCTGCTCGATATCCCCCACCAGGTACTGAGCCATGTTGACGATGTGCGCCGCGAGGTCGCCCAGCGCCCCCAGCCCGGCGGTCTCTTTAAAGCAGTGCCAGTGAATAGGCGACAGCGGGTCGGCCATATAGTCTTCGTTGTGGGTGCCGTAGAAGTGGATCACCTCGCCTATCTCGCCGCGGGCGATAATCTCCTTCGCCAGCTGCGCCGTCGGGTTCTTCATGTAGTTGAACCCCACCAGCGTTTTCACCCCGGCCTGCTTCGCGGCGTCAACCATCTCCCGCGCGTCGTGGGCGTTCAGCGCCAGCGGCTTCTCCGAGTAGACGTGCTTGCCGTGGCGGATCGCCTCCAGCGCCATCTCTTTATGCAGATGGTTGGGTGAGCAAATATCCACCACGTCAATAGCCGGGTCGGCCACCAGCGCCCGCCAGTCGCCGGTGGAGCGGTTGAAGCCAAACGCCTGCGCGCGCTCTGCCGCCAGCTCCGGCGTGACTTCAGCCACCATCTCGCGCACCAGCCTGCCGCGCAGGTTGAACACCGTTGGGGCCTGGGCATAGGCGATAGCGTGCGCCTTGCCGATATACCCGGTGCCAATTAATCCAATACGAACCTCTTTCATCGTGATCCTCACAGTGCGCCGCGACGGCTCTTGGCGTAGGTGTCAAACGCCACCGCCAGAACGATAATTAATCCGGTGATAATTTGCTGGTAGTAGGCCGAGACGTTCATCAGCACCAGGCCGTTAATCAGAATCCCCATGATGATGGAGCCGATAATGGTGCCGCCGATGCGCCCGTAGCCGCCCATCAGCGAGGTACCGCCGATCACCACCGAGGCGATGACGCGCAGCTCAAAGGAGATCCCGGCCACCGCCTCGGCGCTCCCCAGACGCGCGCTCAGGATGAAGCCCGCCAGTCCCGCCAGACAGCCGATCAGCACATAGACGCTGACCAGCACGCGCTTGACGTTCACCCCCGCCAGGCGCGCCGCCTCCGGGTTACCGCCGATGGCGTAGACGAAGCGGCCCCAGCGGGTTTTATGCAGCGCCAGATAGCCGCCGAGGGCGACGATGGCGAAGATCCAGATCGGAATGGAGATGCCGAGCAGCTCCCCGCGCCCCCACCAGCGGTAGCCCTGATCGAAACCGGCAATCGGCGCGCCGTCGTTGATCACAAGCGTCAGGCCGCGCCAGATGGTCATCCCGCCGAGGGTCACGATGAACGGCGGCAGGCGCAGGCGTGTTACGCCCAGACCGTGCAGGAAGCCAATCGCCGTGCCCATCGCCAGACAAATCCCCAGACCAATCAGCCAGCTCATGCCGCCCCAGGCGTTCGGGTCGACGGTGGTGAAGTTGTCGCCCTTAATCACGTACGCCGCGGTCATGGCGCAGACCGCCAGAATGGAGCCGACGGAAAGGTCAATCCCGGCGGTCAGGATGACAAAGGTCATCCCCACGGCCATGATCCCGTAGATGGAGACTTCGGTCAGGATGTTGAAAATATTGCGTTCAGAGAAAAAATTACTGTTCTGCGACTGGAAGAAGATCAGCAGCAGGATCATGAAAATCAGCACCCCGAAGCGCTCGAAGAAGGCGATGGGATCGATGCGTCCGGCGCGTTTGACCGGGGCCTGCGTTTTAGAAATCATCTGCGTCATGAGAAACTCCGTTATGCCGCGTTCAGGGCGTTGTGGTTGATGGCCATCATCGTCATCAGCCGTTCTTCGTTAGCGTCGTCACCGTGGATCTCGCCGGTCACTCGCCCTTCGCTCAGGGTGATGATCCGGTCTGACACCGCCATCACTTCAGGCAGATCGGAGGAGATCACGATCACCGCCACGCCCTTTTTCGCCATGTCAAACAGCACCTGGTGCACTTCTGATTTGGTCCCCACGTCAATGCCGCGCGTCGGCTCATCTACGATCAGCACCCGCGGGTTGAGCGCCATGCAGCGCGCGAGGATCACCTTTTGCTGGTTACCGCCGGAGAGCTTGCGCACCTCCTGCGCGCTGTTGACCATTTTGATCTGCAGCGCCTTGCGGTAGGACTCGATCAGATCGTCCTCTTTGCGGGTGTTCACGAACCAGCGCCACTGCAGCAGCGAGGAGAGGCAGGAGAGCGACAGGTTGTCGCGAATGGACAGCCCCAGCACCGCCCCCTCTTTTTTGCGGTCTTCCGGCACCAGCGCCACGCCCTGATCGAGCGCATAAAGCGGGTCGCGCGGCTGGTACGGCACGCCGTCCAGTTCAAAGCTGCCCGAGGTAAAGGCATCTGCGCCAAACAGGCAGCGGGCCACTTCGGTGCGCCCTGCGCCCACCAGTCCGGCAATGCCTAAGACCTCCCCGGCGTGAACGTGGAAGCTGATGTCGTGCAGGGCGATGCCGTGCGGATCCAGCGGCGGCTTTTCGCGGCTCAGTCCCTTCACCGCCAGGCGGACGGGTTTGTCTTCATGATGCGTTTCGCTGGCGGGACGACGGTTAAAGGCCACGTCACGACCGACCATCAGGCGGATCAGCTGTTCGACGTTGGTCTCCGCCACCGCGCCGGTGCCGGTGAAGCGGCCGTCCTGGAAAACGGTGAAGCGATCGCAGAGCTGGAAAACTTCGTGCAGACGGTGGGTAACGTAAATAATGCTTACGCCGCGGTTTTTAAGCTCCCGCACCACGCGATGCAGGCTTTCCACCTCGCTGTCGCTCAGCGCGGCGGACGGTTCGTCCATAATGATCAGCCTGGCGTTGAGGGTCAGCGCCCGGGCGATCTCCACCATCTGCTGCTGGGCAACGCTCAGACGGGCGACAGGCGTGGTCGGCGCAACGTTCAGCTGCAGATAGTCGAGAATGACCTGCGCTTCCTGATTAACCGCCTTTTCGTCGACGATCAGGTTGCGTTTACGCGGCTCGCGCCCGAGAAACATGTTTTCCGCGACGGTCATGTTGGGCAGCAGATTAAATTCCTGATAGATGGTGATAATGCCCTTGTTCTGGCGCTCCACCGGGGAGTCGTCCACCGGCAGCGTTTCGCCGTTGAACCAGATATCCCCGCGGGTTTGCGGCTGCGCCCCCGCGAGCGCCTTCAGCAGCGTGGATTTACCCGCCCCGTTTTCCCCCAGCAGGGCGTGGATCTCGCCCGCGCCGACGGTCAGCTGGGCGCTGCTTAACGCCCAGACGCCGGAAAAGCTTTTTGCCAGGTCGGTCACTTTCAGTAAGGGTTGCGACATCGGTCTGCTCCTCCTTTAGAGTGAGCCGCCGCGCCAGCGGCGGCTGCGGATAAATCAGTTACCGGCCTCACCGATACGCTCAGCCTGCTGCAGGTTCTCTTTAGTGATCAGCGTCGGCGGGTAGTCGGCCCCGGTGATGGCTTTCTTCTCGCGCACGTTGGCCACCAGCTGGCTCATCGCCGTCTGCACCGCAAAGCCCGGACGCTGGTCCGCCGTCACCGCCAGCCAGCCGTCGCGCACGCGGGCCAGCGCTTCCGGTACCGCGTCAAAGCCTGTGACCAGAATTTCGCCCGGCTTCACGCCCTGGCTCTGCAGCGCTTCGATCGCCCCCAGCGCCATGTCGTCGTTAGCGGAGAGGATCACCTGCGGGCGTTTCGGCAGCGAGGGCAGCACGCTTTCCACGATGCGCATCCCTTCAGAACGCATCCAGTTGCCGGTCTGATCGGCGACAATCTTGTACTTATCCCCGCCCGCCTTCAGGCTGTCGCGGATCCCTTTGGTGCGTTCGATGTTGGAGGAGGAGCCCGGCTGGCCGGTCAGCAGAATGATCTCCGCCCCGTCGGGGAATTTGGTTTTAACGAAGTCGCCAATCGCCTGGCCGCCCTTGTAGTTGTTGGCGCCAAAGTGCGGCACCTTCTTCTGGCTGTCGACGGAGCGGTCAAGGGTGACCACCGGCAGCTTCGCATCCTGAATTTCATCCACCGCGCTGGAGACCGCGTTCACGTCGTTCGGGGAGACGATAAAGCCCTGCGCGCCGCGGGTGATGGCGTTTTCCAGGTCAGCCACCTGCTTCGGCGAACTGCCCTGCCCGTCCAGTACCTGAAGCTTCACGCCCATCTCTTTTGCGGCTTGCACCGCCGTGCGCTGCATGTGAACTTCAAACGGCATGGCCAGGTTTGGCGTACTGAAAACGATTTGCTCGTTTTCGGCGAGGGCGGCCCCGGACGTCATGGCGATGAGGGCGGCTACGATCAGTTTTTTCATTATTATGTCTCTCTGTGTAGGGTTGTGGTGTTTAGAGGACGATCTCGCGCTGGCTGCGCAGTGACTCCAGCGCTTTATCCGCGAGGTACAGCGCACGTTCACCATCATCGCCGCTGCAGTCAGGCACCGCTTCGCCGCGCAGGACCGCGACAAAGTGTTCCCATTCCGCGGCGTAAGCGGATTTGTAGCGCTGCAGGAAGAAGTGTTCCGGCAGCGCGCTGGTGCAGCCCTGTTTGCCGTAGTGCTGCACCTGGTTTTCCAGAATGTTGCCCGCGCACAGCAGCCCTTCAGAGCCGTGCAGCTCCAGGCGCTGGTCGTAGCCGTAAGATGAGCGGCGGCTGTTGACGATGGTCGCCATCGCGCCGGAAGCGTATTTCAGGACGATAAACGCAGTATCGATGTCCCCCGCCTCGCCAATCGCCGGATCCACCAGGTTACTGCCCTGGGCATACACCGACACCGGCTCTTCGCCCATGATGAAGCGGGCCATGTCAAAGTCGTGAATGGTCATATCGCGGAACATGCCGCCGGAAACGCGCACGTACTCCGCAGGCGGCGGAGACGGGTCGCGGGAGATGATGAGCAACGATTCCGGTTTGCCGATGCACCCGGCCTGCGCGTCGGTTTTCACGCGGCGGAACTGCGGATCAAAGCGGCGGTTAAAGCCGATAAACAGCGGCACGTCATACTCTTTTACCACCTTCAGGCAGTCGCGCACGCGGGCGAGGTCGAGGTGGACCGGCTTTTCGCAGAAGATGGCCTTGCCGTGGCGGGCGGCCATTTCAATCAGGTCCGCGTGGGTATCGGTGGCGGAGGCGATCAGCACGGCGTGAACGTTAGGGTCGGTCATCGCTTCATCCAGGCTCTGCTGGCGGGCCTGATACTGCGTGGCGAGACGGGTGGCAAATTCCTGATTCGGGTCAACCACGGACCAGAGCGTGGTCGCGCCGTGGCTGGCGATGTTAGCTGCATGTACCTGGCCAATTCGGCCAGCGCCCAGTAAAGCAATGTTAAACATAACGGCTCCCGGTGTTGGTGAATGCTGTGAACTAACGACCCTATAAATAAAACATTTATTTCATTTTTATAAATAGTGAAAATTATGTTTTTGAGTGCGGGTTAACACTTTTGAGATGAATGAGATAAATTTTGTTATCAATCTCACAACATGGCGGGAGGGATGTCCTCGCCATTACAAAGGGGCGAGGGAGAAAAAACCGCACCGATCCGTCCCCTCTCCCTGTGGGAGAGGGTTAGGGTGAGGGGAAAACAAAAATGAAATGAAAATTTCGTTACGAAGAGAAAACTCAATACTGCCGGGCTTTTTTCACCTGCGCCTGCGTTTGCTCAGCGGCCTCACGCACGGCAGACGATTCCGCCACCTGCGCATCACCGGTTCGCCACCAGGAGGCGTAGTCGTGGGTCATGGTCTTCGGCAGCACCTTGATGTCCAGCAGCGTCGGGCCCGGATGGGCGCGTGACGCCTCCAGCGCCGCCAGCAGGCTTTGCTCGTCGTGCACCCGCCACGCGCGGCAGCCGTAGCTCTCCGCGTTTTGCGCAAAATCGACCTTCACCAGCGGACCGTCAAGCCGTCCGGTTTCCGGGTTGCGATGGCGGTTTTCCGTGCCAAAGCTGCCCATACCGTGCCCCATCTGCAGGTTGTTAATGCAGCCGAAGCTGGCATTATCAAACAGCAGAACGGTGACCTTAATGCCCTCCTGCACCGCGGTTTGCAGCTCGGAGTGCAGCATCATGTAGGAGCCATCCCCCACCATGGCGTATACCGGCTGCTCGGGTCGGGCAAGCTTCGCGCCGATGGCTGCCGCAATCTCGTAACCCATGCAGGAGTAGCCGTACTCCAGGTGATAGCTGTCCGGCGTTTTGACCTGCCAGAGGCGCTGTAAATCGCCCGGCAGCGAACCGGCCGCGCCCACCACGATGGCGTTATCTTCCACATGCTGGTTGATCAGCCCCAGCACCCGCGTCTGGGTCAGGCGGGTATTGAGCGTCTTGCCGTACTCCGCCAGCTGCGTATCCAGGTGCCCCGCCACTTCGGGTGCGTCGTCCGGACGCCACTGGCGATCCCACAGGCGACGGCACTCGTCGCGCCAGGCGGATTTCGCCTCAGCGATCGCCTCTCCCCAGCCGCTGCGGTAATCACCGAGCGCGTGGGTCAATGCCTGGAGTCCGGTTTGAGCGTCGGCAATCAGCGCCGTAGCGTCCAGCTTCAGAGCGTCAAACTCGGCCACGTTCAGTAGCAGAAATTCGACGTCCGGATGGGAAAAGAGCGCCTTGGAGCCGGTGGTAAAGTCGGTCAGGCGCGTGCCGATGCCAATCACCAGGTCAGCCTGCGGCGCGAGCTGGTTGGCCGCCATTCCGCCCGTCACCCCTACGCCACCGAGGTTAAGTGGGTGGTCACTTACCAGCGCCCCCTTTCCGGCCTGAGTTTCGGCAAACGGCAGCTGCAGCGTCTCGACAAAGTCGCGAAACGCCTCATGCGCGCCGGAATAACGCACCCCGCCGCCGCACACCACCAGAGGGCGACGCTTGCGGGCGATCAGCGCCCGCGCCTGCGCCAGACGCTGCGGATCGGGCGGACGACGCTCGATGTGGTGCACGCGACGCGCAAAGAAGCTTAGCGGGTAATCCCACGCTTCCCCCTGCACGTCCTGCGGCAGGCAAATCGTCACCGCACCGGTATCTGCCGGGTCAGTAAGCGTTCGCATCGCGCTAAGCATTGCGCTCATCAGCTGCTCGGGACGGTAGATGCGGTCCCAGTAGCGGGAGACCGGACGGAAGCAGTCGTTGGTGCTGATGCTGAGATCGTGATACTGCTCGATCTGCTGCAGCACCGGGTCCGGCTGGCGGCTGGCATAGATATCGCCCGGGAGCAGCAGCAGCGGGATGCGGTTCGCCGTGGCGGTTGCCGCGGCCGTGACCATATTGGCGGCGCCCGGCCCGACGGAGGAGGTGACGGCAAATATGCGCTGACGACGGTGCTGTTTGGCAAATCCCGTCGCCATATGGGCGATGCCCTGCTCGTTGCAGCCCTGCATCACCTGCAGATGGCCGGGATCCTGCTCCAGCGCCTGGCCGATACCCAGCACGTTGCCGTGTCCAAAGATGGTGGCGACGCCCTCCACGAAGGGCGTTTCGTTGCCATCCACGCTAACGTACTGTTGATTAAGGAACCGGACCAGCGCCTGGGCCATGGTCATACGTTCGGTTTGCATAACGCCTCCTGTCAGCCCAGCGTCGGCATGGAGAACGCAGCGCCTGTCTCCTGCTGCATTTCCGGCCAGCGCGCGGTGATGGTTTTCATTCGGGTGTAGAAACGCACGCCGTCGCTGCCGTGGACGTTGAGCGCGCCGAAGATGGAACGCTTCCAGCCGCCGAAGCTGTGGAATGCCATCGGCACCGGGATCGGCACGTTGACCCCCACCATACCCGCCTGCACCTCTTCGCAGAAGCGGCGCGCGCAGCCGCCGTCGCGGGTGAAGATTGCCGAGCCATTACCATATTCATGGCGGTTAATCAGGTCCACCGCGCTGGCGTAATCTGCTACGCGCACCACAGAAAGCACCGGGCCAAAAATCTCTTCTTTATAGATGGTCATCTCAGGAGTGACGTTATCGAACAGCGTCGGCCCGACGAAGTAGCCCTGCTCGTGCCCCTTCACGCTAAAGCCGCGTCCGTCAACGCGAAGCGTCGCCCCCTGCGCTTCCCCGCTGTCGATGTAGCCCAGCACCTTGCTGCGGTGCGCGGAGGAGATGAGTGGCCCCATTTCGTTTTCCGGCGACTGGTCCAGCCCCGGCCCGACGCGCAGCGCGGCAATCTGTTTTTCCAGCCGGGCGCAGAGGTCATCGGCGGTGTTATCGCCCACCGCCAGCACCACCGAGAGCGCCATGCAGCGCTCGCCCGCCGCGCCGTAGGCCGCGCCCATGATGGCGTTGGTCGCCATCTCCATGTCGGCATCCGGCATTAAAATGCAGTGGTTTTTCGCACCGCCCAGCGCCTGGCAGCGCTTACCGTGGGCGGACGCGGTCTGGTAAATGTATTCCGCAATCGGCGTGGAGCCGACAAAGCTCACCGCCTGCACGCGCGGGTCGGTCAGGAGCACGTCAACGGACTCTTTATCGCCCTGCACCACGTTGAAGACGCCGTCCGGCAGGCCGGCTTCTTTCAGCAGCTGCGCCAGCGCAAGCGCCAGAGAAGGGTCTTTTTCCGACGGCTTCAGCACGAAGGTGTTGCCGGTCGCCAGCGCAATCGGGAACATCCACATCGGCACCATCGCCGGGAAGTTAAACGGCGTGATCCCGGCGCAGACGCCGAGCGGCTGCATCAGCGAGTGGCTGTCGACGCCGGTACCGACGTTCGCCGAGTGTTCTCCCTTTTGCAGATGCGGGATGCCGCAAGCAAACTCCACCACTTCCAGGCCGCGGGTCAGTTCGCCCACCGCGTCGGAGAAGACCTTGCCGTGCTCTTCGCTGATGAGGCGGGCCAGGCGATCCATGTTCTCTTCAAGCAGCGCTTTGAAGCGGAACATCACGCGCGCGCGCTTAAGCGGAGCATGACGCGCCCACGCCGGAAACGCCTGCTGCGCGGCGGCAATCGCCTGCTCCGTTTCCTGTGCCGTACTCATCACCACCTGGCGGATCTGCTCGCCGGTGGCCGGGTTGAAGATCGCCTGTACGCGCTGGCCTGAACCGGTGACACATTCGCCGTGAATAAAATTCGCTACCGTCTCCATCCTTAACCTCTCGCTGTTGATACGTGACTGTTACCTGAACGCTGTGTACTGAACACTATATATGAAACAAATATTCCATTTTAAGTTGAAATAAAATAAATGATGATTATTGTGATCAAGGATGGATTTTTATGTTAACAGCCAGCACCACTGACGCCGCGTGCGCTATTAAGGAATTTCGGGCGAGGAAATGACTGAAGCTTCTGTTTCATTTTTGCTGCCAGATGGATGGCCGACATTTAAAAGACGCGGTTTTGCGTTTAGAATCATATGACTGTATTTGGGGGATAAGATGACGACAGCAACCAGCCTGAACGAACTGCAGCAGCAAATCCGCGATCGCTACGATAGCCTGAGCAAGAGGCTGCAGCAGGTCTCACGCTACGTGCTGGACAACACCAACAGCGTGGCGTTTGATACGGTTGCCGTCATTGCCGAGCGCGCCGACGTGCCGCCCTCGACGCTGATCCGCTTTGCCAACGCCTTTGACTTCACTGGCTTCAACGAAATGAAACAGCTGTTTCGCATGAACCTGGTAGAGGAGACCGCCAGCTACAGCGACCGCGCCCGGCTGTTCCGCGAGATGGAGAGCGAGGCCGTGCCGGAAACGCCGCTCGATATCCTGCAGGAGTTTGCCCGCTCGAACGCGCAGGCGCTGCAGCAGCTGGCCGCCCGCGCCGAGCCGGAGATGCTGGAGCGCGCGGTACAGCTGCTGGCCGACGCCGACACCATCTACATCGCCGGGCTGCGCCGCTCCTTTAGTGTCGCCGCGTATCTTACCTATGCCCTGAGCCATCTGGAGTGCCGCCCTATCCTGCTCGACGGCATGGGCGGGATGCTGCGCGAGCAGATCAGTCGCATTAAGGCGCGCGACATCGTGGTGTCGATCAGCTTCTCGCCGTACGCGGAAGAGACGGTGATGGTCAGCGAAACCGCCGCCAGCGTTGGCGCGCGGCAGATTGTGATTACGGACAGCCAGATAAGCCCGCTGGCGACGTTCAGCGATCTCTGCTTTGTGGTGAAAGAGGCGCAGGTGGACGCGTTTCGGTCTCAGTCGGCGACACTGTGCCTGGTGCAGTCGCTGGTGGTGGCGCTGGCGTATCGGTTGGGTGAAGGGAAGTGAGGAAAGAAAAACCCCCTGCATAGGCAGAGGGTTTTGGGGTTAGATCAGAGGGGGGATTATTCCCACTCAATCGTAGCCGGTGGCTTACCGCTGATGTCATACACCACGCGGGAAATGCCGTTCACTTCATTGATGATGCGGTTAGACACGCGGCCTAAGAAGTCATACGGCAGATGCGCCCAGTGCGCGGTCATGAAGTCGATGGTTTCCACCGCACGCAGGGAAACAACCCAGTCGTACTTACGGCCATCGCCCATGACGCCGACGGAGCGAACCGGCAGGAACACGGTGAACGCCTGGCTGACCTTGTTGTACAGGTCAGCTTTGTGCAGCTCTTCGATGAAGATCGCGTCCGCGCGACGCAGCAGATCGCAGTACTCTTTCTTCACTTCACCCAGCACGCGCACGCCAAGACCCGGGCCCGGGAACGGGTGACGGTAGAGCATGTCGTACGGCAGACCCAGTTCCAGACCGATCTTACGCACTTCGTCTTTGAACAGCTCGCGCAGCGGTTCAACCAGGCCCATCTTCATCTCTTTCGGCAGGCCGCCCACGTTGTGGTGAGATTTGATGACGTGCGCTTTACCGGTGGCGGAAGCCGCAGATTCGATCACGTCAGGGTAGATGGTACCCTGCGCCAGCCACTTCACGTCTTCCAGCTTGAGCGCTTCTTCGTCGAACACTTCCACGAACACGCGGCCGATGATTTTACGTTTGGCTTCCGGATCGTTCTCGCCTTTCAGCGCGTCCAGGAAGCGCTGCTCGCCTTCCACGTGAACGATGTTCAGACCGAAGTGGTCACCAAACATGTCCATAACCTGCTGGGCTTCGTTCAGACGCAGCAGACCGTTGTCCACGAAGACGCAGGTCAGGTTTTTGCCGATGGCGCGGTGCAGCAGCATCGCGGTCACGGAGGAGTCCACGCCGCCGGAGAGGCCGAGGATCACTTTGTCATCGCCAACCTGCTGGCGGATACGCTCAACGGCGTCGTCGATAATTTTTGCCGGGGTCCACAGGGCTTCACACTGGCAGATGTCGCGCACGAAGCGCTCCAGCATGCGCATACCCTGACGGGTGTGGGTCACTTCCGGGTGGAACTGCACGCCGTAGAAGCGTTTTTCTTCGTTCGCCATGATGGCAAACGGGCAGTTTTCGGTGCTGGCAACGGTCACGAAGTCAGACGGGATGGCGGTAACTTTGTCGCCGTGGCTCATCCACACGTCCAGCAGCGGTTTGCCGTCTGCGGTCAGGGAGTCTTCGATACCGCGCACCAGCGCGCTGTCGTTAACCACTTCAACCTGCGCATAGCCGAACTCGCGCTCGCTGGAGCCTTCTACGTGGCCGCCCAGCTGCATTGCCATGGTCTGCATACCGTAGCAAACGCCGAATACCGGCACGCCAGCTTCGAATACGTACTGCGGCGCGCGCGGGCTGTTCTCTTCGGTGGTGCTTTCCGGGCCGCCGGACAGGATGATGCCGCTTGGATTGAATTCGCGAATCTGTGCTTCCGTGACATCCCACGCCCACAGTTCACAGTAAACGCCCAGTTCACGCACGCGACGCGCCACCAGCTGAGTGTACTGAGAACCAAAGTCCAGGATGAGAATGCGATGTTTATGAATGTTTTCCGTCATTGACGCTAATTCCGAGGCAAGTGAAACAAAAACAGAGCGCCCGGCAGAAGCCGGGCGCGGAAATTAATCAGGAGCCCAGACGGTAGTTCGGGGACTCTTTGGTGATCGTCACGTCGTGAACGTGGCTCTCCTGGATACCCGCACCGCTGATGCGCACGAATTCCGCTTTAGTACGCAGCAGGTCAATGGTACCACAGCCGGTCAGACCCATACAGGAGCGCAGGCCGCCCATCTGCTGGTGAATGATCTCTTTCAGACGGCCTTTATAGGCAACGCGACCTTCGATACCTTCCGGCACCAGTTTGTCTGCGGCGTTATCGGTCTGGAAGTAACGGTCAGAGGAACCTTTGGACATCGCGCCCAGAGAACCCATACCGCGGTAAGATTTGTAAGAACGGCCCTGGTAGAGTTCGATTTCACCCGGGGATTCTTCAGTACCGGCCAGCATGGAGCCTACCATCACCGCAGCTGCGCCCGCTGCGATCGCTTTCGCGATGTCGCCAGAGAAGCGGATACCGCCGTCAGCGATAACCGGAATACCGGTGCCTTCCAGCGCTTCAACCGCGTCAGAGACCGCGGTGATCTGCGGAACGCCCACGCCGGTCACGATACGGGTAGTACAGATAGAGCCAGGGCCGATACCCACTTTCACCGCGCTGCAGCCGGCGTCAGCCAGCGCCCGAGCGCCTGCGCCCGTCGCCACGTTACCGCCGATGATCTGCAGGTCAGGGTATTTGGCACGGGTGTCACGGATACGCTGCAGAACGCCTTCGGAGTGGCCGTGAGAGGAGTCAATCAGCAGGACGTCAACGCCCGCTGCAACCAGCGCGTCAACGCGCTCTTCGTTACCGGCACCTGCGCCAACCGCAGCGCCGACGCGCAGACGGCCATGCTCGTCTTTACAGGCGTTAGGCTTACGTTCTGCTTTCTGGAAATCTTTAACGGTGATCATGCCGCGCAGGTGGAAGTTGCTGTCAACAACCAGCGCTTTTTCAACGCGTTTTTCGTGCATTTTTGCCAGCACCACGTCGCGGGTTTCACCTTCGCGAACGGTAACCAGACGCTCTTTTGGCGTCATGTACACGCTAACAGGCTGGTTCAGGTCAGTCACGAAACGCACGTCACGACCGGTAATAATACCAACCAGTTCGTTCTCTTCGGTCACCACCGGGTAACCGGCAAAGCCGTTACGCTCGGTCAGGGCTTTCACTTCGTGCAGCGTGGTGGTTGGCAGAACGGTCTGTGGGTCAGACACGATGCCGGATTCATGCTTCTTCACGCGGCGAACTTCTTCTGCCTGACGTTCGATGGACATGTTTTTGTGGATAAAGCCAATGCCGCCTTCCTGTGCCAGGGCAATAGCCAGGCGCGCTTCAGTCACGGTGTCCATTGCCGCAGAGAGCATAGGAATGTTCAGGCGAATGGTTTTCGTCAACTGCGTGCTGAGGTCGGCAGTATTCGGCAGAACGGTGGAGTGAGCGGGAACGAGGAGGACGTCGTCAAACGTCAGTGCTTCTTTAGCGATACGTAGCATGGGCAATATCTCTGACCTGGGTGGTTAAATATTGCCGTGGCATTATACAGAGCGTAACCGATTGCATCTACACTTTTTTATAAAAAAGCTTGCGATTGCCTCTCAGCAGGTTACTATCGACTGAATAACTTGCTGATTTAGAATTTGATCCCGCTCACATGTTATCCTCTCAATCCCCCTCAATTTATACCGTCAGCCGCCTGAATCAGACGGTGCGTTTGCTGCTTGAGCAGGAAATGGGGCAGGTCTGGATCAGCGGTGAGATCTCTAACTTCACGCAGCCGTCCTCCGGTCACTGGTACTTTACCTTAAAAGACGACACCGCCCAGGTGCGCTGCGCGATGTTCCGCAACAGCAACCGCCGCGTGATGTTCCGCCCTCAGCACGGCCAGCAGGTTCTGGTTCGCGCCAATATCACCCTGTATGAGCCGCGCGGCGACTATCAGATTATCGTCGAGAGCATGCAACCCGCGGGCGAAGGCCTGCTGCAGCAGAAGTATGAACAGTTAAAAGCCCGGCTCTCTGCCGAGGGGCTGTTCGACCAGCAGTACAAAAAGACGCTGCCCTCCCCCGCCCACTGCGTTGGGGTCATCACCTCGAAAACCGGTGCGGCACTGCACGATATTTTGCACGTGCTGAAGCGTCGCGACCCTTCCCTGCCCGTCATCATCTACCCGACCGCCGTGCAGGGTGACGATGCGCCGGGCCAGATTGTGCGCGCCATTGAGCTGGCGAACGCGCGTCAGGAGTGCGACGTCTTAATCGTCGGACGCGGCGGCGGCTCGCTGGAAGACTTGTGGAGCTTTAACGACGAGCGCGTGGCGCGGGCAATCTTTGCAAGCCTTATCCCCGTGGTGAGCGCCGTCGGCCACGAAACGGACGTAACGATCGCCGATTTTGTCGCGGATCTCCGCGCGCCGACGCCGTCCGCGGCGGCGGAAGTGGTCAGCCGCAACCAGCTGGAGCTGCTGCGTCAGATTCAGAACGGCCAGCAGCGTCTTGAGATGGCGATGGACTACTACCTCGCCAACCGGACCCGGCGCTTTACCCAGCTTCACCACCGTCTACAGCAGCAGCACCCACAGCTGCGTCTGGCGCGTCAGCAGACCGTTCTGGAACGTCTGCGTCAGCGCATGAACGTTGCGGTGGACGCGCAGCTTAAGCGCGCAATATCGCGCCAGCAGCGCGCGATCCAGCGCCTGAACCAGCAGAACCCGCAGCCGAAAATTTATCGCGCGCAAACGCGAATTCAGCAGCTGGAGTATCGTCTGGCGGAAACTATCCGTGCGCGACTGAGCACCACCCGCGAACGCTTTGGCAATGCGGTGACCCACCTTGAAGCGGTTAGCCCCCTCTCCACGCTGGCGCGCGGCTATAGCGTGACGACGGCGACGGACGGCAAAGTGCTGAAGCAAACCAAACAGGTGAGTACCGGCGATGTGCTGACGACGCGCCTGTCAGACGGCTGGGTAGAAAGCGAAGTGAAATCAATTAAACCGGTGAAAAAAACGCGTCAGCGTAAAACCGGATAATTCTTCGCCGGTTACTTACTATACTGCTGCTATTCCCTTTTTTAATAAGGAGAGCAGCATGACCCATCTTAATAGCGTTATTCCGCCGTATATTCTTCGTCGTATTATCGAAAGCGGTTCCGAACCGCAGCAGCGCTGTGCCCGCCAGACCTTAACCCATGTCCAGACGCTGATGGCACATATGCCCGGCAAACCCGCTGCGCCGCACGTGAATAAAGCCGGGCAGCTTGAGCGTGATATTTACGACGCAAAGCAGACTCAGGAACTACCAGGTACGCAGGTGCGTTACGAAGGCCAGCCGTCGAACGGCGATATAGCGGTGGATGAGGCCTACGAGTATTTAGGTATTACCCATGATTTCTTCTGGAAGGAATATCAGCGCGATTCGCTCGATAATAAAGGGCTTATTTTAACCGGTACCGTTCACTATGGCCGGGAATATCAGAACGCCTTCTGGAACGGACAGCAGATGGTATTCGGCGACGGTGACGGGGAAATATTTAACCGCTTTACCATCGCCATAGACGTCGTGGCGCACGAGCTGAGCCACGGCGTGACCGAGACCGAAGCCGGGCTTATCTACTTTGAGCAGTCCGGCGCGCTGAACGAGTCGCTGTCGGACGTGTTTGGATCACTGGTGAAGCAGTACCATCTGAAGCAAACCGCCGATAAAGCGGACTGGCTGATTGGTGAGGGATTACTGGCAAAAGGCATCAACGGCAAAGGGCTGCGCTCGATGTCTGAACCGGGCACCGCCTACAACGATCCGCTGCTCGGCAAAGACCCGCAGCCTGCACACATGAAAGATTTCATCAAAACGCGTGAGGATAACGGCGGCGTGCACTTGAACTCCGGCATCCCCAACCGGGCATTTTATCTGGCCGCGACGGCGATCGGCGGCTACGCCTGGAAAAAAGCGGGTTATGCCTGGTACGACACGGTTTGCGATCGCAATCTGGCGCAGGATGCGGATTTTGAGGCTTTCGCAAAACTGACGATCGCGCACGGAGAGAAACGTTCCGGCGGCGACGTTGGGGCGGTCATTAAACAAGCCTGGGAACAGGTGGGAGTGTTGTAAATGCAGGTTCCGGAACTGACGGATGACGCCGTGGTTGAGCTGGCCCGGGAAGGCGGCGTCGCCTATATTCCCAAGCTGAGCGGCCAGCGCACCATCGCGCTCTCCTCGCTCAATGAGGCCCAGCGCCAGCGTCTGGTAAGCATCCTGGAGCAGGCCTTTCCGCGCGGTCAGCCGCCGGGACAGGCCTCGTCACCCGGCAGCGGCGACCAGCGCTATTTCCGCATCCAGATAATCTGGACCGGGCAAAATCAGGCGCACTACGCCGATATCATCGTGCTGGTACCGGAGCAGGAAGCGCCCGAGTCGCTGGTCGAGCTGTGGAAGAAAGGCGAAGGCTGCGTGTGCGATTAACCTTCGGCCCGAACGAACTCCACGAGTTTTTTGGAGATAAGACCATGGCCGTTCTGGCAGAAATAATCCACCGCCCCGCAGGCTTTTAAGACCTGGAGTGGCTGATGGCACTCCGGGCAGCGGGCTTCAAGCGCAATATCCTTATTACAGCTCTCGCAGTGTGCCACCCCATTCAGGGGCTCAAGCGGTGCCCGGCAATCCGGGCAGGTAATCGTCATATTCTCTCCTGTTGGGTTTTATCGGGGCAAGATAACTGCCCCGCCAGGGTGAATTTTATCAGGCTTCAGCCGCCGGTTTAGTCTGCGCATTTTCCAGCATGCGGCGTACCGGAACAATGAGGACGATCAGTACCGCTGCACAAATCAGCAGCGCGATGGAGCAACGCGCAAAGAGATCCGGCAGCATATCCAGCTGGTCGGCCTTCACATGGCCGCCAATCAGGCCCGCCGCCAGGTTACCCAGCGCGCTCGCACAGAACCACAGCCCCATCATCTGGCCGCGCATTCTTTCGGGCGCAAGCAGCGTCATGGTCGCCAGGCCAATCGGGCTCAGACACAATTCGCCGAGCGTCAGCATCAGGATGCTGCCCACCAGCCAGAACGGCGATACGCCCGCCCCACCGCTGCTCAGCACGTTCTGTGCCGCCAGCATCATCAGGCCAAAGCCCGCTGCGGCACACAGAATACCGATAACAAACTTGGTGATGCTGCTCGGACGAATGTTCATGCTCGCCAGCTTCGGCCACGCCCAGCTGAACACCGGTGCCAGCAGGATGATGAACAGGGCGTTGATTGACTGGAACCACACCGCCGGGACTTCGAAATCGCCGATCATGCGGTTAGTGTAGTCGTTGGCAAACAGGTTGAACGAGGTTGGCTTCTGTTCAAACGCGGACCAGAAGAACGCCGCGGAGATCAGCAGAATAAAGCAGACCAGCAGCCTGGCGCGCTCTTTACGGTTCAAGCCTGCAAAAACAAACAGATAAATAAAGTAGAGGGCAACGGACGCCGCAATCACGTAGACCAGCACGCTGGCTACCGCGACCGGGTTAATCACAATCACGCCCTGCGCAATCAGCGTCACGAGCGTTGCCACGCCTGCCGCCAGCGCCAGCAGCCAAACGCCCACGCCGTTACGCTTCACCACCGGGCTGTTCCAGGTGGAGTCGAGGCCAACTTCGCCGTCATAGCGTTTCATGGCCGGAACGGCAAACACGCGGAAGATAATCAGCGCTACCAGCATCCCGATACCGCCAATACCAAAGCCCCAGTGCCAGCCGTGGGTTTTAATCAGCCAGCCGGAAATCAGCGGCGCGATGAACGAGCCCATGTTGATACCCATATAGAACAGCGAGAAACCGCCGTCACGACGCGCGTCGCCTTTTTTATACAGGGTACCGACCATTACCGAGATACAGGTCTTAAACAGCCCGGAGCCGAGCACGATGAACATCAGGCCGATAAAGAACAGGTTGTTCCCCATCACCGCCGAGAGCGCAATCGACAGGTGACCAAGCGCAATCAGAATCGAACCGTACCAGACGGCTCTCTGCTGGCCGAGCCAGTTATCCGCCAGCCAGCCGCCCGGCAGCGCGGCCAGGTACATGGTACCGGCAAAGATACCGACAATCGCCGAGGCGTTTTCTCGCGCCAGGCCCATCCCGCCGTCATAGACTGTGGCGGCCATAAACAGGATCAGTAACGGACGAATGCCGTAAAACGAGAAACGCTCCCACATCTCGGTGAAGAACAACGAACCGAGCGGATACGGGTGGCCGAAGAACGTTCGGCTCTCTTTTTGATTAACAGTGGATTGCATAATTCTCCCGAAAGGTATGTCGTCGTGCTTGTAAACACCAGCAGGTACGCCGGCCAGTTACGTATCTGGCCGATTTTTTACATGCGGCGAAAAGTTAGTTAACCATTTGATAACCAGGCGCTAGTTTTGTCTAGTACCGGACCCTGGACTTTAAGATGAAAATTCGACGATTGTCTACTTTCTTAGATTTAAACATGGTTAAAAGTGAATAGTGATTGACTTCACACAGAGAAAACCGGCGGTATGATTGGGTAAAAAAAAGCCCGCGATATTCGCGGGCTTTCGTGAGAGCAGCAAAGCTTATTTGCTTTTCTTAATGTGTTTGATCAGGCGCTTACGCTTACGCATCTGGTTTGGCGTCAGGGTGTTGCGCTTGTTGGCGAACGGGTTTTCCCCTTCCTTAAACTGGATACGGATAGGCGTGCCCATCACGTCCAGCGATTTACGGAAGTAGTTCATCAGGTAGCGCTTGTAGGAGTCCGGCAGGTCTTTCACCTGGTTGCCGTGGATCACCACGATTGGCGGGTTATAACCACCGGCGTGGGCGTATTTCAGCTTCACGCGACGACCGCGCACCAGCGGCGGCTGATGGTCTTCCGCAGCCATGTTCATGATACGGGTCAGCATGGCGGTGCTCTGACGACGGGTGGAGCTGTCGTAAGCTTCACGCACGGATTCGAACAGGTTACCCACACCGCTGCCGTGCAGCGCAGAGATAAAGTGCACGCGGGCAAAGTCGATAAAGCCCAGACGGAAGTCGAGGGTCTCTTTCACCTGCTCGCGCACTTCGTTGCTCAGGCCATCCCATTTGTTGACCACGATAACCAGTGAGCGCCCACTATTGAGGATAAAGCCGAGCAGAGAGAGGTCCTGATCGGAGATCCCTTCGCGTGCGTCGATGACGAGCAGCACTACGTTAGCATCTTCGATCGCCTGCAGGGTTTTGATAACGGAGAATTTCTCCACCACATCGGTGATTTTCCCGCGCTTACGCACCCCGGCGGTGTCGATGAGAACATATTCACGCTCATCGCGCTGCATCGGGATGTAGATGCTGTCGCGGGTGGTCCCCGGCATGTCATAAACGACCACGCGCTCTTCGCCCAGAATACGGTTAGTAAGCGTAGACTTACCTACGTTTGGACGACCGACGATAGCCAGCTTGATCGGCAGATCCTGCGGGTTGAAGTCGTCTTCAGGCTCTTCTTCTTCGCCCTCTTCTGCGTCTTCAAACTGCGCCCAGTATTCAGCGTCTTCGTCCACCTCTTCCGGCGGGTTCACTTCGTCAACCCACGGCAGCAGAACGGTTTCCAGCAGGCTGGTAACGCCACGGCCATGCGATGCCGCGATAGGATAGATTTCACCCAGGCCCAGAGACCAGAAATCCGCGATGGCCTGATCGGCATCGATACCGTCAGTTTTGTTCGCCACCAGGAAGGTCGGCTTTTCGCGTGAACGCAGGTGTTTGGCAATAGCGGAGTCCGCCGGCATCAGGCCAGCGCGTGCATCCACCATGAACAGCACCACGTCCGCTTCTTCAATCGCCAGCAGCGACTGTTCCGCCATGCGGGTTTCCACGCCGTCTTCCGTGCCGTCAATACCGCCGGTATCAATACAGATGAACTCGCGTCCTTCCACCTCTGCACGACCGTACTTACGGTCACGCGTCAGCCCCGGGAAATCCGCAACCAGCGCATCACGGGTGCGTGTTAAACGGTTAAAAAGAGTGGATTTTCCAACGTTAGGGCGCCCGACAAGCGCGACCACAGGTACCATGTTTGAAGCCTCATAAAATTCAAAATAACGTCGCTTTCGCGGCGTTTTTAAAAATGTCAAAACGGCTCCTGAGTGAACAGGAGCCGTTTAGTATACTACAACCGCCGGGTAATTAACGCGTGATCGCGTACAGCGTGCCGTCTTTTGCCTGAATCAGCAGTTTGCCGTCGGCCACAACCGGGTCGGTCAGGAAACCGGAGCTGTCGACTTTTTGCTGCGCAACAAAGCGGCCGTTATCCGGATCGATCCAGTGCATATACCCTTCGCTGTCGCCGACAACCAGGCTACCGTTGTACAGCGCCGGTGCGGTCAGGAGACGGTGCAGCAGGTCGCTTTGCGTCCACAGCGTTACGCCGCCTTCGGTGCTCAGGGCCAGCAGACGGTCGTTCTGGTCTACCATATAGATACGGTTACCCTCAACGATGAAATCGTTCACCGAGCCCAGCTCACGTTTCCACATGATCTGGCCGCTGCGCAGATCCAGCGCGGTCAGGTTGCCGTTATAGGCCAGCGCGTAAACCACACCGTTAACGATAACAGGCGTTGTATCCACGTCGCTCAGACGGTCAATTTCCGTTGAGCCAGTGGCCTGAGAGATACGCTGCTGCCAGATCATCTGGCCCTGCTGCATCAGCACTGCGCTCACGCGACCGTTATCACCGCCCACAATGGCAGCACCAAATGCGGTAGCCGGGGCAGATTCGCCGCGCAGAGAGAGCGCAGGCATATCCAGGTTAACGGTCCATTTCACCAGACCGTCCGCTTCGTTCAGCGCCTGCAGCTGGCCGTTGCTGGTATGAATCAGCACCAGGCCGTCGCTCACCACCGGACGAGACAGGGATTCACCCGCCACGGTTGTTTGCCAGGCAATGGAGCCGTCGCTGCTGTTCAGCGCATACACCTGCGCCTTTTCGCTGCCCACGTAGACGTGGCCACCAGCAACGGTCAGACCGCCAGAGAGCAGTGCAGGTTTACGGGAGAACCAGCCGTCTTTTTCCGCCAGGTTAACGGACCATACTTCCTTCCCGTCATCGGCGTTCACCGCTTTCACGGTACCTTTGCGGTCAGCGGCATAGACAACGCTGTCTGCATACGCAGGATGAAGGTTGGAATAGAAATCACCAATCCCATTGCCCACGGAGACATCCCACGCGGTGGATGGGGTAAACTGGTTTTCAACCGTCGGCAGTGGGGACATTTTCACAACGTCTTCTTCGCCACTGAACAGTGAACAACCACTCAATAACGTAACAGAAAGCAGTCCTGGCAGAAGTAATTTACGCAATTGCATCGGGTCCCTCTCAGACGGACAAATTATTTATTTTCATCTGCATCATTTCGCTCAGCGCAGGTGAAGCATTGCTCTCTACGCCAGCTTGCCACGCTTTACGCGCGCCCGCTTTGTCACCTTTGCTCAGCAGTGCTTCACCGCGCAGATCGGCAACGATGGCAGCAAAGCCTTCGCCTTTGATGGTATCGAGCGTTTTCAGCGCATCGTCAGCTTTCTTCTGCTGAACCTGAATACGTGCCAGGCGCAGATTGATCACCGCTTTCAGGTTTTCATCACTGGCGGCAGCAAGGCCCTGAGACAGCTGTGCAGCGGCTTTATCCAGTTCATTCTTATCAACGTACTGCTGAGCCACTTCCAGCGCAGCCAGTGCACCGTAGGTGTTTTTGTTGTCAGCCGCAAACTTTTCTGCCGCCGTCAGCGTTTGAGGCTGATCGGCACGAATTGCGCTCACGGTATTTTCATAGGACAGAGACGCGCCGCGCGCGGAATCTGCCTGATGATTGTTCCAGTAACGCCAGCCCACCAGCGCACCGATACCTAAAACAACCCCAACAACCAGCGCTTTGCCGTTTTCAACAAAGAAGCGCTTAATCGCGTCGACCTGATCGTGTTCGTTCTCGTAAATTTCCACGCAGTCCTTCTCCTTAGCCCAATAGAGTGCGCAAGTGCGCCGCAACGCCGTCCTGCGTTACCGTTGTCTGCTCACCAGAGCGCAGGTCCTTCACCACCACTTCGCCGTTAGCCACTTCGGACTCGCCCAGCACCAGTGCAATACTTGCGCCCCACTTATCGGCACGAGCAAACTGTTTTTTAAAGTTGCCGCCGCCATGGTTGGTCATCAGCTTAACGCCCGGCAGCGCATCGCGCACGCGTTCGGCAAGCTGCATCGCCGCAGACTGCGTTTCCGCGCCTGAGGCCACCAGGTATATATCGACAACGGAATCTGCTTTAAATTCCGGATTAACTGCCTGAACCAGCAAAACAAGTCGCTCAAGACCCATCGCGAAGCCAACAGCAGGTGCTGCGCGACCGCCAAGTTGCTCTACCAGACCGTCATAACGACCGCCCGCGCACACGGTGCCCTGAGAGCCGAGGCTCGTGGTCACCCACTCAAACACGGTACGGTTGTAGTAGTCCAGACCGCGCACCAGGCGCTGGTTTACGGTATAGGCGATGCCTGCCGCTTCAAGGAGCTTGCACAGGCCCGCGAAGTGTTCGCGAGATTCTTCATCCAGATAGTCACCCAGCGCAGGCGCATCGTTCAGCAAAGCCTGAACATCGGCGTTTTTGGAATCCAGAACGCGCAGCGGGTTGCTGTACATACGACGTTTGCAGTCTTCGTCCAGCTTCTCTTTATGCTGTTCCAGGAACGCCACCAGCGCATCGCGGTAGTTAGCGCGCGCTTCCAGAGAACCAATAGAGTTCAGCTCAAGGGAAACGTGATCGGCGATACCGAGGGCGCGCCACCAGCGGGCGGTCAGCATAATCAGTTCGGCGTCGATGTCCGGGCCCTGCAGACCAAAGACTTCCACACCCAGCTGATTGAACTGGCGATAACGACCTTTCTGAGGACGTTCGTGGCGGAACATCGGGCCGATATACCACAGGCGCTGCTCCTGATTGTACAGAAGACCATGTTCGATGCCGGCGCGTACGCAGCCCGCCGTACCTTCCGGACGCAGGGTCAGGCTGTCGCCGTTGCGGTCCTCAAAGGTGTACATCTCTTTTTCAACCACGTCGGTGACTTCACCGATCGCGCGTTTGAATAACGGGGTCTGCTCTACAATCGGCAAACGGATTTCGCTGTAACCGTAGCTGCCGAGCACCTGCTTCAGCGTGCCTTCAATGCGCTGCCAGATGGCGGTTTCGCCAGGCAGATAATCGTTCATGCCGCGGATGGCTTGAATGTTTTTTGCCACGTTTATTCTCTTTCTATATACAAAAAAAACCCAAAGAATGGGTTCAATCATACATGGGAAGCGGCACGCTTCCCATCACGTTATTTTTCAACCTGCTGGATGCTGATACGCTGTGTCTCGTCCATCATGGCGGCTTTGGCGCGGATGCGGGCTTCAAGCTGGTCGATCATGTCGCTATTATCCAGACGATCTTTACGAACGCCATCTTCATAGAGACCACTTTTCTTGTTACCGCCGGTCACGCCCAGGGTTGACACCAGCGCTTCACCCGGACCGTTCACCACGCAGCCGATGATGGAGACGTCCATCGGGGTGATAATGTCTTCCAGGCGTTGCTCCAGGGCATTCACCGTCCCGATCACATCAAACTCCTGACGTGAGCAGGTTGGGCAGGCAATGAAGTTGATCCCACGCGCGCGAATACGCAGCGACTTCAGGATATCGAAACCGACCTTGATCTCTTCGACCGGATCGGCCGCCAGCGAGACGCGCAGGGTGTCACCGATCCCTTCAGAGAGCAGCAGCCCAAGACCGATCGCGGATTTTACCGAGCCGCTGCGCAGGCCGCCCGCTTCGGTGATCCCGAGGTGCAGAGGCTGGTCGATCTGCTTTGCCAGCAGGCGATAAGACTCTACCGCCAGGAACACGTCGGACGCTTTTACGCTGACTTTGAACTGTTCGAAGTTAAGACGATCAAGATGATCGACGTGACGCATCGCGGATTCGAGCAGCGCCTGTGGCGTAGGCTCGCCGTATTTTTCCTGCAGGTCTTTTTCCAGGGAACCGGCGTTAACGCCAATACGGATAGGGATATTTTTATCGCGGGCGCAGTCCACGACCATGCGGATACGCTCTTCGTTACCGATGTTGCCCGGATTAATACGCAGGCAATCGACGCCGTATTCGGCCACTTTCAGTGCGATGCGGTAGTCGAAGTGGATATCAGCCACCAGCGGAACGCTGACCTGCTGTTTGATCAGTTTGAACGCCTCTGCGGCATCCATGGTCGGGACGGAGACGCGAACAATGTCCGCACCTACACGCTCTAATGCTTTGATTTGGTTGACCGTCGCTTCCACATCGGTGGTGCGCGTGTTGGTCATCGACTGAACGGCGATAGGTGCCCCATCGCCGATTGGCACATTCCCAACGTAAATCCGTTTCGATTTTCTACGTTGAATCGGAGCCTGGTTATGCATGAAAAATCTCCCGCGTTGCCCGTCTGTTACTGTGCTGCTGATTGTTCGGCATTAACGGTAAGACGTGCAACCTGGTTAGTTCTGATAAAGCGGCTCAGGTCGACAGGTTTTCCTTGATACTGGATCTGTACCGCTGCCGGAGCGCCGATTTTAAGTTTATAAGGAGCCTGGCCGATTAGATTTAACGTGCCATCTTTACGCTGCAGGCCGCTGAACAGTTTTTTACCTGTCGCGTCAGTAACTTCCAGCCAGCAGTCGGCGCTGAAGTTCATCACCAGTGCGTTAGGATCGGCTGCTGTCGCCGTACCCGCCGGGCTGGTTGGCAAAGACGCTGCGGTATTATCTGCAGGCTGAGTAGCCGCAGGCGCGTTCGCCGCCGTATCAACATTTGCCTGAGAAGGGGCAACAACCGCGTTTTGATCCTGAGCCTGCGGCGCAGCGGTGTCAGCTGTTGCTGCAGGAGCCTGTGCCGCACCGGTTGCAGACGCGTCTGGCGCTGCGGTCTGTGGTTCGCTGGAGGACGCCGCACCGTCGGTATTCAGCGGCACGCTCTGGGCGTTAT
The DNA here is from genome assembly GCF_004006055.1 of Enterobacter sp. N18-03635. Lineage (NCBI taxonomy): Bacteria > Pseudomonadati > Pseudomonadota > Gammaproteobacteria > Enterobacterales > Enterobacteriaceae > Enterobacter > Enterobacter sp. N18-03635. The sequence goes on from NZ_CP034769.1 coordinate 3,403,471, forward strand.
CATTTCCGGCCTGGTTGAGTTCAGCAGACGATTGATCGGCCATGGTGGTGATCTCTTCCTGCTGCGCCTTGTGGTTTTGCCACCACCATGCACCGGTCAGACCGATCACCACAAACAGCACAAGCCAGGTAAAGCTCATCAGCCAGCCGTCACGTTTTTTACGACGTTTTCCCAGAGAGAAGGTCTGCATCGGCGCAACTTTTGCTGCACGGACCGGCGCCTGCTTCTCCATCATTGGCAGTAATTCGTTTTCGGGGATATGCACCAGTTTTGCGTAAGAGCGGATATAACCGCGCAAGAACGTTGAAGCCAGATCGGCAGGCGCCTTATCTTCTTCAATATCGCGAACCGTGGAAACCTTCAGGCACAAGCGTTCCGCAACGGCTTGCTGGCTGAGTCCGAGTTGTTCACGGGCGTTGCGAAGACGAACGCCAGTGGAGAGTGCTTCATGTTGGTCGTGAGTGGCTTCAGTATTCATTCGCTACAACTACTGGTACGTGAAAAATAAGGGTTCAGGCGCCGGTGAGTCACAATGCCACCCGCACCGCGAAACTTCTGGTCAGTTAACCTTGAACAGAGAGTATAAGACTGTCAGCCCGGAGATGACAGTACAGCCCTGCCCGTTCGGCTAAACTGTTGTTACGTCGTTACATACTGCCCGAAAGTCGGATGAAACGCACCGTAATTATTGATCAGTCATCACGAATCTGACTGATTATTCATAAGACTATGCCTCACGGCGCAGATAATGCGCCGTGAGTGCATAATAATCAAACAGCTTTAACCGCGATCGTCTCGCCCTGCATGCGTTTACGCAGGGTACGTTTGGTACGGTCAATAACATCACCCGCCAGCTGTCCGCATGCGGCATCAATGTCATCACCACGGGTTTTACGCACGATGGTGGTGAAACCATACTCCATCAGCACCTTGGAGAAACGGTCGATACGGCTGTTCGAGCTACGGCCATACGGCGCGCCCGGGAACGGGTTCCATGGGATCAGGTTGATTTTGCATGGCGTATCTTTCAGCAATTCAGCCAGCTGATGCGCATGTTCAGTACCGTCGTTGACGTGGTCAAGCATCACGTACTCGATAGTGACGCGGCCCTGGTTGGCGTTTGATTTCTCCAGGTAGCGACGCACCGCAGCGAGGAAGGTTTCGATATTGTACTTTTTGTTGATCGGCACAATTTCGTCACGAATTTCATCGTTTGGCGCGTGCAGGGAGATCGCCAGCGCGACGTCAATCATGTCGCCGAGCTTGTCCAGCGCAGGCACAACGCCAGAAGTAGACAGCGTGACGCGACGCTTGGACAGACCAAAACCGAAGTCATCCAGCATGATTTCCATCGCCGGAACGACGTTGGTCAGGTTCAGCAGCGGCTCACCCATCCCCATCATCACCACGTTGGTGATAGGACGCGTACCGGTTACTTTTGCCGCGCCCACGATTTTCGCGGCACGCCAGACCTGGCCAATAATTTCTGAAACGCGCAGGTTACGGTTAAAGCCTTGCTGCGCGGTTGAGCAGAATTTGCACTCCAGCGCGCAGCCAACCTGGGAGGAGACGCACAGCGTAGCGCGGTCTTCTTCCGGGATGTAGACGGTTTCAACGCGCTGATCGCCAACCGCAATCGCCCATTTGATGGTGCCATCCGCGGAGCGCTGCTCTTCCACCACTTCCGGCGCGCGGATTTCAGCCACTTCTTTGAGCTTGTTGCGCAGGACCTTGTTGATGTCAGTCATGTCATCAAAATTGTCGCTGCAGTAATGGTACATCCACTTCATGACCTGATCGGCACGAAACGGCTTTTCGCCCATCTCTTTAAAGAACTCGCGCATCTGCTGACGGTTCAGATCCAGCAGGTTGATTTTTCCATTTTTATTGGGAACCGCAGGAATGGCGACTTCGGAGGTATTCACTAATTCAGACATAATATTTACCGGCCTCGTTGTTACACGTTATGGCCCATGGAGGGTTGAATAGAAACGCCCCGGAAAGCGGTCTGCTCGTCCGGGGCGTTGCATTGTACAAAGTCTGGCGCAGGGATGCCACGTCTGGACGCGGCATTTACGAAAATAATGTGTAAACGAAACCGTTAAATTAACGGGTACGTGGACACACTTCGCCTTCAGCGAAGAAGAAAGCGATTTCGCGTGCAGCAGATTCAACAGAGTCAGAACCGTGGGTACCGTTCTCGGTGAAGCTATCTGCATAATCAGCGCGCAGAGTACCAGCCAGCGCGTTGTCCGGGTTGGTTGCGCCCAGCAGGTCGCGGTGACGCTGTACGGCGTTTTCGCCTTCCAGCACGGAGACCACGATTGGACCGGAGGTCATGAACTCAACCAGGCCGTCAAAGAATGGGCGACCTTCGTGCTCAGCGTAGAAGCCGCGAGCCTGCTCAACGGTCAGGTGCAGCATTTTGGTGCCAACAATTTTGAACCCTGCAGATTCAAAGCGAGCGAAGATGCTGCCAATAACGTTTTTTGCCACCGCGTTTGGTTTGATGATGGAAAAAGTACGTTCAATAGCCATGATAACCTCTGTCAATGTTCTGTTGTTTTGCATACCTGAGTATGGTGTGGCGCGGATTATAATGAGCAATGGCGCCATTGCCTATGGATTCAGGTAACATTTTTTTAAAATAAGACGAGTTTTAGCAACAGCTCACATCAGAAAGCTTTTTTCAGGTCACTGCAGCGTAAAATTCACCGTCGCGACCTGCCCGGTCTCATCCATAACGAGTAACTGATAATCGCCCGGTTTATCAAGCTGTAATGTGTAAACTCTTCCCTTCACATTCAGCGGTTCACCGTTCAAAAACCACCAGCGCTCACCGCTATTGCCGGTCGCCTGAAGCGGCAGCGAAACGCGGGGTTCCCCCGGCAGACGTTTGATGACGGCCCCTTCGCGCACGCCTGTCAGAATGAGTGGCGCAGGTGCGTCCTGCGACAGCGGAGGACAGGTTGTTGATGAAGGAGGGACCCGTACCGCACGACGCTCGGTTGCGGGTAGCCACGGCTCCAGCGGCAGTGGCCAGACATCCAGGACTTTCTCTGTAGCATCCGGGCAATCTGCCGCCACGCGTTTACCTGATTTATCCAGCCAGACCGGGAAACGGATCCCGCGTATGCCTTCCTGTTCGGGCAAGAGCAGCGTGGGCGGTTCACTCCCATCCAGCAGCCAGGTCGACAGGCGACGTCGACAGTTTTCACTGCCTTCAGGCAGCGACTGGCCGCCCGGCCAGCAGATCACGCCCCGCCCGACGCCTGCCGGACGCGGATCGCGCGGCAGGCGGGCTTCGTCTACCGTTGAGCGCGACTGAAGCAGGTTATTGACCTGGTTTAATAGCGGCACCGCGCTGGCAAACCCAAACTGTCCCGCCACGGGCGTACCGTCCGGTCGCCCGGTCCAGATGCCTATCACGTAACGGGCATTCAGACCGATGGCCCAGGCATCACGGTAGCCGTAGCTGGTGCCGGTTTTCCACGCCAGCGGCGCAACCTGCGGTAGCGCATTATCCGGCAACGGCTGCGCTTCATTGGCCAGAATACGGCGAATAATCCACGCCGAGCCTGGCGATAATAAAGGGCGTTCAGTGAGCGGATCGCCCGGCTGCAGGCGCAGCCTTCCCGCCTTACCGTGTCGGGCAAAGGCGCTGTAGGCAGCGGCGATATCTGCCAGCCGCGCGCCTGCCCCGCCGAGGATCAGAGACAGATTTGGCTGCGCCCCCGCTGGCAGGATCAGCGGCAAGCCTGCATTGCTCAGCATCCCGGCAAACCGTTTTGGTCCGTAGGCTTCCAGCACCTGTACGGCCGGCAGGTTGAGAGAGCGCACGAGCGCTTCACTCATGCTGACCGGTCCGTGGAAACCGCTGTCAAAATTTCCCGGGCGATAATCACCGGTTTTTCTTGGAACGTCCTGAAGCAGCGAGGCGGGATGGATCAGTCCTTCATCCAGCGCCATGCCGTAGATAAAGGGCTTTAACACCGATCCCGGAGATCGGATCGCATTGACCATATCCACGTGGCTGAAACGCGTGTCATCGTTGATATCCACCGATCCCACCCAGCCGCGCACTTTCATATCGGTATGATCGACCACGACCATCGCCAGCGAGCTGCGTGCCGGCAGACGAGATTTCCAGTTCATCGCCAGCTCTTCCAGCTGCCGCTGCAGTCCGGCATCCAGCGTGGTGACTATTTTCGTGGCGCGACTTTTGCCGAGCATCATGCGCGCAAAGAGCGGCGCCAGCTGCGGCATCTGTCGGGGTGCCAGCCATACCGATTCTTCACGGGATTCTTTAACCTGCTTTGCGGACCAGACGCCCTGGCTCATCATGCGTTCGAGCACTTTGTTGCGTGCCGCTTCGGCCCGCTCAGGCCAGCGATCCGGGCGTAAACGACTCGGTGCCTGCGGAAGCACCGCCAGCAGCGCCGCGTCGGAATAGCTGAGCTGCGACGGCGGCTTGCCCAGATACGTCCAGCTTGCTGCCCCCACACCCTGCAGCGTACCGCCAAACGGGGCGCGGTTGAGATAGAGCGTAAGGATCTCGCGTTTGGAAAGATGCCACTCCAGCTGCATCGCCCGCCAGAGCTGGCGAATTTTGCCGCCAATGGTGCGCGGATGCGGGTCCACCAGTCGCGCGACCTGCATGGTGAGCGTGCTGCCGCCGGAAACCACTCTTCCGGAAGTGAGATCCTGCCAGGCAGCACGCAGAACAGAGAGCGGGTTTACGCCGGGGTGATCCCAGAACCAGCGATCTTCATACTGAATCAGCGCCTCAAGATAACGGGGAGATACCTCTTCGATCGTCACCGGATAGCGCCAGATCCCATCGCTATCGGCAAAACGCCAGAGCGGCGTGCCCTTCTCATCCACCACCACCCGGGCAGGGTTAACCTCTTTCAGAGGCAACGGCCACAGGCGGTCGGCGGCGACAATTAGCCCCCATAAAACGAGAAGCGCTCCCGCCAGCCAGAGCCAGCGGGAGCGTGTCAAACGTGCCATTCGCATATTACGGAACAACAATCAGCGGGCCACTGGCCGCCCCCGTTGCCCGCCACTGCGGCACATACATGGACTCGACCATCGGAACCGGCACCTGGTAGGTTCCCGGCGTCACGGCGCGCGCCAGATAGACCAGCGTGACCGGCTGACCTTCATTTACCGGCACGGCGGCCACAAAGCGGTCGTCGCGGAATTCCATATGCTGAATGTCCGCCTGCTGCATCTGGCTGAGCAGGTTCTGTACTTCACTACCGCTGTCCTGCAGGCTGGCGCTGCTGCTTGCCAGGTTCTGGTTTTCCAGCTCCAGACCCGCAGGGAGGAGATCCACCACCAGCGCATCCGGCACGTTCTGGCTGGCTTTAACTTCCAGCCACACCAGCACCAGCTCACCGCTCTTCAGGGAAGAGAGTGATTTAGTACTGCCGTCGGTTGCCAGGATATGACGTTCAACCTGCAGCACGTTCGCGCTCGGCTGAGGGGCGTATTCCGGATAGCCGGTGCTGTCCAGACGCACCCACAGCGGAGTCGTGCCGGTATTGGTCACCTGCAGCGCGCCAAGCTGGTCGCCGCTCACGTTTTGTACCAGTGACTTATCGCCGCCTGATGCGGTCTCAGACAGAGAGGTTTTCGCCTGCCATGTACCGGACAAGGTTTGCAGCGAACGTCCGGCCAGGAACAGCGCGTTGCTCTCCTGCGTTGACAGCCAGCGCTGGCTGAAGGCCTGTTCAGACAGAGCATTCAGCAGCGTATTCTGCGCATCCGGCAGCAGCTTGTACTCCGCCAGCAGGGAGAGCATCAGCGCGTTATCGCGAAGCTGGCTGCCGTAATCGGCCATCCAGGTTTTGCTGTCGTTACGCGGTGTTTTGAGCGCCAGATCCAGCGCCTGCTGGCTGCGCGGCGCATCGCCCATCAGCTTGAGCGCCATGCCCAGCTGCATCAGCGGTAGCCCGGACGCCGCCTGAGCGTGACGTTCCCAGATTTCACGCAGCGCGCCCAGCGGTGCTTTTTGCTGACGTGCCAGCACCAGAGCGGCATAGGCCTGCACGGCAAATTTACTGGCCTGAGTATCGTCGCTGTAGCGAATGGACATCATGCCCGGATCCTGCAGGTAGCGCAGCAGGCGGCTATTGGCGTTATTCACCGCATCGGCAGGTACGCTGTAACCCTGCTCGCCCGCGCGCACCAGGAAGTCGGTCACGTAGGCCGTCAGCCAGTACTCTTCCGGACCGTTTTTATCCCACAGCGCGAACCCGCCGTCTTCACGCTGCATCTGCAGCAGACGGGAAATACCGATATCAATGGCGGCACGGCGCTTGTCATCGGTGTCGCCCTTGATGCCAAGTGCAGTAAGCTGCGCCGCGTTGGTGTAGAGCGACGGGAACAGGCCGCTGGCGGTCTGCTCCAGGCAGCCATACGGATAGGCCTGCAGCTCACGAATGTAGCGCGCCAGGTTGAGCGGTGGTTTTCCGCTCAGCAGCAGTTGCCCCTGCAGGGTGGCAGGAGAGAAACCGTTACTGTGCTGCGCCGGTGCGGTCCAGGATTCGCCAGGGTTCAGCATGGCACCGGTATTGACCGTCTGCGCCGGGAACGCCGGACGCACGCCGATTTTCCAGCTCTTCTGCTGTGGCGCAAAGGTCTCGCCAGGAAGCTGCAGGCCGGTAACCTGTGCTGTCACCTCACCGTCACCATAGCCTTCCAGCGCACGCACCGGAATAAAGAGGGTGGTTCGTGCCCCCGGAGGCAGTTGCACCGGCTGCGGCTGCCCGCCTTCCAGCGATAATTTGCCTGTTGCGGTCAGGGCAACGTTCAGCGTTTGCGGCTGGTCGGTCAGGTTGGTTAGATCCAGCGTCAGGCGTGAGGTGTCCCCACTTGCCAGGAAGCGTGGGGTATTAAGCTCGGTAATAACCGGCGCGGCCACAATAATCTTGCTTTCACTGCTACCGAAATCGTCCTCCGTCCAGGCCTGCGCCATCAGACGCAGCTCACCGTTAAAGTCTCCAATCGGCAGCGTAATCGTGCCTTCCCCGTTGGCATCCAGCGTGACCGGCTGTGCCTGCTGGGCAATGATGGTGACGTGGTTCACCGGCGGTTTGCCGCCGCGCTTCAGTTCATCCCCATCGCCACCGAAGCGCAGCGCGGCCAGGCGGCCCTGCCCTTCAATGACCTGGCCATAAATGTCGTAGATATCCGCGCCGTAGCGCTTCTGACCAAAGAAAGCCTGCCAGGGATCAGGCGTCACGTAATCGGTAATGTTCAGCACGCCGCTGTCCACCGCCGATACCAGGACGTTCACCTTCTGCGGCACGGCCCCCTCTTTCACGCTGGCTTTCACCTTCACCGAGAGCGTCTGGTTTGGACGCATTTTCTGTGGGTTATCGAGCGCAATATTCAGGCGACGGTTTTCGTCGCCCATCGGCAGATGCAGCAGGCCGACCGCGCGTTTCGGCGTAGCGGATTTTGATTTATCCCCAGGACGCACCACCAGCGTACTCAAATAAAGATCGTGACGTTTCCACGCCTTGTCGACCGGGATAGCGAGATCAAGCCCGTTTGCCGGTACGTCGATCTCCTTCCACCACAGCGGCCCTTCGCTGGATTCGATCATCGCATAGCCCTTGCCTGCGGCCGGCGCTGCAATGTGCAGGTTGATGGTATCGCCTGGCTGATAGGCTGGCTTATCCAGCTTCAGCGTCACGCGATCAGGGCGCGCTGCCCCGGTGCCGTCGCTGTTATCCTGCCAGCTGTACCCCGCCCAGAAGCGCACGCTGCTGACCATCTCATCAGGCGCTTTCACCTCCAGACGATAAGAGCCCCACTCCACCGGGAAGGTGACTTTACCCGTCTCATCGGCCTTGAGAGTTAGCTCCTGCTCGCCCTCGACCAGGTCTTTCTGATCGAACTGAGACTGCCAGCCTTCGCTCTCAGACCAGTTCCAGAAGTAGTCCCGACGCTCGCGAATCAGACGAACCTGTAACCCGGAAACCGCTTTTTTCGCTCCGCTGGCATCGGCATACACGATGTCGAAGCTGGCGTTGCCGTTCTCGTCAACAATCGGTTGGTTGACGGTGGTATCGGTGCGGTAGTCATAAACGGCTTTACTGGCGAACTGAGGGCGAATCCCCGGCAACTCAGCCGCCGGCCAGATAGCCTGCTCAGCACGACGCGTTACCGGACGGCCGCCGGACTCCAGCAGGCTGGCCTGCAATATCAGCTGCAGCGGAGAATGCACCTCTTTCCACTGGCTTTCGGTAGAAACCTGCCCACGCCCCTGCTCATCAAGCGTAAGCTGCACTTCATCCAGACTGCGGCTCAGGTTCTCTTCGGCGATATCGCCAAACTGGAAGCCCGGCAGCGCAGACACCGCGTCACGCAGCGGACGCAGGAAAAGCTGGCCCTGCAGAGAATTACCGTTGGCCGGTGCGCCATACAGGTAATAGCCCACCACGTTAAAGTCGACGTTATCCTGCGGTGATAGCGGCGTTTTTTGTCCGCTCAGGTTGAGCGCCATGCGCTCTGGCATGAAGTCTTCGACATGGAAGTCCCACAGACGCTGCAGGTTATCGCCCGTGTTGGCGCGGATATGCCACATGCCGGTCTGCGCTCCGCTGTCCAGCGTATAGTTAAAGCGATAGAGCCCGTTCTCTGGCTTGACGACAATGGTACGCGCGACCTGTCCATCCGGACGCAGCACGTCAAGCTTCACGGGCTGATCCGGAAGTGGCTTACCGTCACTGTCGCGCAGCAGGCCCTTGAGGATCACCGTTTCACCCGGGCGGTAGAGATCGCGCGGGCCAAACATAAAGAACTGCTTGCTGTAGCCGGGGCTACCGGCAATATCGAACTCCGCCAGATCGAGCGCCGGCAGCTTGAGGTCAAGGAGCGTAGTCTGGCCGTCTTTGCTGGCCAGAATCAGCGCGGCCTCTTTGTCGGTTTCAAGCTTCGCATGGCCGTCGGCATCGCTGTTTGCTTCGGCAAGGGTCTGCCCTTTGTCATTCAGCAGGGTAACGGTAACCCCGGACTGCGCCGCCCCGTTTTCCAGGCTCTGGGTGAAGATGTCCAGGCGGTTATGATAACGGTGAGCGGACAGTCCAATATCGCTTAAGGTAAAGAGCGTCGCGGCGTTGCTGTAGTTGTAGTGCCCGGCCTGGTTCATGACCGCGATATAAACGCCAGACTGCTGGAGCGGTTTAATATCCTTCAGAGGCAATAGCAATTTTTCGCGCGTGTTGCGCGCCGGATTAAGATCGAATCGACCGGTGTAAACCAGTTCCGCCATCTTCAGCAGGTTGTCGGATTCCCAGTTGGTCAGCGAGTTACGGTACTCCCACTGGCTAACAAGGGAGGCCAACGATTCAGGCTTCACGCGGTAAAAGTTGACATCGACATTGTTGACGTTGAGCGCCATAACCGGCAGCCCTTCCACCACTTTACCCGGCAGCAGCGAGCCGCGGCTGGCAAAACCGACGGTGGGTTCAACGTCCCGGGTGGTCAGGGCTTTCTCATAATCAGTACCAAACGTCGCTTTGTTCAGCGCCTGCAGGCCAGGTTCAACGGTGACGACCAGGTTGCGGTTAGGCTCCAGATGGCGCAGGCGAAGCTCTTTCAGGTTAGGCGCAAGTTCCCACGCCCCGTCAACCTTGCCGCTTTTCTTATCCACGACATGCACTGTTTTCGCGAAATCCTGTTCAGGATTCAGCGGAACAGAAAAGGTCAGCACCAGCGTGGCAGCACCGTCTAGCTGGACTTCAGAGGCATCCAGCAAGGTCAGCGCTTTTCCCTGACTCTGGGCGGCCAGTTTAGCTAGCGTTTCAGCATTGGGCTTTTCAGCGGCTTTTGGTGTGGATGCAGTGGATGCCGCGGGAGCCGCAGCCTGAGATTTATCGTCGCTGTTATCACAGCCGACAAGCGTAAACGTGGTAAGCAGCGCAAGAGAGAGCGCGGCTAAGCGAAACGGTTTCATCCTTTGTCCCTGGCCCAGGAGGCCTGTTGGTCGTCGTCCGGATAAGTATTATCCGCAAGTTTCATTAATTCAAAAAGTCCAATTTTAGAGTCTGGAAAGCGCCTCGCAGAATGGCATCACGCCGCTACGCCGTGATGGAACCGCGATCACAAGACATAACGTCACATGTTACCTTCCAAGTCATTTGTTTTTAAAACAATAAGATAGCTGGATAAACGTGCCTGAAGACTGCTAGTTTTATGACCATGACGCACCCCGAGTGCGCGGTTCAATAAGAGAGAAAGCCATGAAACGAGCCGTGAACGCCCTACAAAATTTCGGAAAATCATTGTACGGACCGGTACTTATCTTACCGATCGTCGGTCTGTTTATCGCCTTTGGTAACGTGCTAGGTAACGGTAATCTCGCGGAGTACCTGCCGTTTCTTGGACATCCTCTGATTCAGCATACTGGTCAGCTTATCGCGAAATCTGCCGTGTCGGTGCTGGTTAACCTGGCGCTGGTGTTTGCCGTCGGTATTCCGATTGGTCTGGCGACGCGTGATAAAGGCTATGCCGCACTGATTGGCCTGGTCACCTTTATCGTGTTCATCAACGCCATGAACGTCACGCTGCAGCTGCAGGGCGCGCTGGCGCCAGTTGCCCAGATGAAAGCGGCCGGACAGACAATGGTGCTGGGCGTGCAGGTGCTAGAGATGGGGGTCTTTGCCGGGATCCTGACCGGAGCGCTCTCCGGATATCTGTACAATAAATACTCCGGCGTACAGTTTAACGGCGCGATGGCGATTTACTCCGGCCACTGTTTTGTCGCCATTGTAATGCTTCCGGTCTCCATGCTGCTCGGCGTGGTGATGAGTGAACTGTGGCCCTTTGCCCAGCACGGCATCAGCGCCCTGGCGCTTGCCATCAAAGGCTCCGGGCCGTTTGGCGTGGCCATCTACGGCTTCCTGGAACGCATTCTGGTTCCCACTGGCCTGCACCATCTGGTTTATACGCCGTTTCTCTATACCGAGCTGGGCGGTACGCAGGAGGTGTGCGGCGCAACATATCAGGGCGCGCGCAATATCTACTTCGCCGAGATGGCTTGCCCGAACGTGAAGCAGCTCAGCAGCACGGTGGTGTGGGACGCGCGCGGCATCAGCAAAATGTTCGGCCTGCCTGCCGCCGCGCTGGCGATGTATATGACCGCAAAGCCGGAGCGTAAAGTCATTGCGAAAGCCATTCTTATCCCCGCGGCGCTGACCTCGCTGCTGGTCGGCGTGACCGAGCCGATTGAGTTTTCATTCCTCTTCGTCGCCCCGCTGCTGTTCGTGGTGCACGCGGTGCTGACCGGCATCGGCATGATGCTGTTCTCGCTGCTGGGCGTTCACGCCATCGGCGCCAACGGGATTATCGACTTCATCCTTTACAACCTGCCGCTCGGCACGGAGAAGTCCAACTGGCCGATGTACATCGTGGTGGGGCTGATCGTGTTTGCCCTCTACTTCGTGGTGTTCCGCTTCCTGATCCTGCACTTCAACATGAAAACGCCGGGCCGTGAGGATGACGACAAGGAAACGCGCCTTTACAGCAAGCAGGAGTACCAGGCGAAGGGGAATAACGACGGGCTCGGCGAATCCATCGTGGTAGGTCTCGGAGGCCGGGAAAATATTCAGGTCGTGGATAACTGCTACACCCGCTTACGCGTCACGGTGAAGGACGTCGCCATTATCGACGAGCCTCGGCTGAAGGCGACCGGCGCGAAAGGGATTATCAAACAAGGTAACAACGTTCAGGTGGTCTACGGGCTGCACGTCAAAAAAATGCGAGAAGCCGTTGAGACGTTTCTCTGAAAGGAGCTAAAGATGTTTACACCCCCATTCATTCTGTCGATTGCCGGCGGCGGCAGCACCTACACGCCGGGTATTGTGAAAAGCCTGATGGTGCGCCTGCAGGATTTCCCTCTGGCCGAAATCCGCCTTTATGACATCGACGAGGCGCGTCAAAACACCATTGCGCCCGTCGTCGAGAAGGTGATTCGCGACCACAGTCAGAGCATCAAATTTACCGTCACCAGCGATCCGGAAGTGGCCTTCAGCGGCGCGCATTTCGTCTTCGCCCAGATGCGCGTCGGCCAGTATAAAATGCGCGAGCAGGATGAGAAGATCCCGCTGCGTCACGGCGTGGTGGGCCAGGAAACGTGCGGACCCGGCGGACTTGCCTACGGCCTGCGCACGATCCTGCCGATGGTGGAGCTTATCGATCTGGTCGATCGCTACGCGCACGAGAAAGCCTGGATCGTGAACTATTCCAACCCGGCGGCGATCGTCGCGGAAGGCGTGCGCCGCCTGCGCCCGAACGCGAGGGTGCTGAATATCTGCGATATGCCGGTGGCCGCGATGCGCAATATGGGGGCAATTCTGGGTGTCGATCGCCACAAGCTGGAGGTCGACTACTTCGGCCTGAACCACTTCGGCTGGTTTACCCGCGTGCTGGTGGACGGCGAAGACAAGCTGCCCGAGCTGCGTAAGCATATCGCAAAGTTTGGCCTGCTGACGGAAGACGCGGCTAAAACCGATCCGCAGCATTCCGATCCTTCATGGGTGAAGACCTGGCGCAATATCAAGCCGATCATGGACAACTTCCCGGAGTATCTGCCGAACCCGTATCTGCAGTACTACCTGATGCCGAACCAGATTGTGGAGCATCAGAACCCGGACTATACCCGCGCCAATGAAGTGATGGACGGGCGTGAGAAAAAGCTGTTCGCCGCTGCCGAAGAATATAAGCGAACCGGGATCCTGCCTGATGCCTTCCACGTGGGCGTCCACGGCGAGTTTATTGTTGATGTCGCCTGCTCGCTGGCCTTTAACCTGCGCAGCCGACATCTGGTGATGGTGGAAAACCGCGGGGCGATCGCCAACCTGCCGTACGATGCCGTGGTGGAAGTGCCCGCTTATATCACCTCCGAAGGCCCGGAACCGATTCGCGTCGGTCAGGTGCCGCTGTTCCATCAGACCCTGCTGCAACAGCAGCTCGCCTCGGAACAGCTTCTGGTGGAGGCGACCATCGAGGGCAGCTATGAGAAAGCCCTGCAGGCGTTCACCCTCAACCGCACCGTGCCGACCATGGAACATGCGAAAGTGATTCTTGATGAGATGATCGTGGCCAACCGCGACTACTGGCCTGCGCTGCAAAAAGCCTGGCAGGACGGCGAACCGGTGAAAAAATAGGGGCTTGCTCGCGAGTTGAACGTGGTTTGCTTGTCGGTGTCAGAAAAAACACCGACAATCCTTTTTTACGGAAAAAGAATGGAGGCAACCCATGTCCACCTCATATTTTGTCGCTGCCGACTGGCTGATTGAGCACGGCGACGATCCGGAAGTTCAGATTATTGACGCGCGTATGGCCCCTCCGGGGCAAGAGCATCGTGACGTGCCCGGTGAATACCGTGCCGGGCATCTGCCTGGCGCGGTATTTTTTGATATCGAAGCCCTTTCCGATCGCAACTCTCCCCTGCCGCACATGCTGCCGCGCCCGGAAGCGTTTTCCGTGGCGATGCGCGAGCTGGGCATCAGCAAAGATAAGCACCTCGTTGTGTATGATGAAGGTAACCTCTTCTCCGCACCGCGCGCGTGGTGGATGCTGAAAAACTTCGGCGTAGAAAAAGTCTCGATTCTCGCGGGCGGGCTGGCGGGCTGGAAGCGCGACGAGCTGCCCCTTCAGCAGGGTGACGTAACGCTGCCGGAAGGCGAATTCGACGCGACCTTTGACGCCCATGTGGTGAAACGCCTGACCGACGTACTGGTCGTGAGCCATGAAAAAACGGCGCAAATCGTCGATGCCCGCCCTGCTCCGCGCTTCAATGCCCAAGCGGATGAACCACGTCCGGGGCTGAAGCGCGGACATATTCCGGGCGCGCTGAACGTGCCGTGGGGCGATCTGGTGTTTGAGGGCGAGCTGAAAACCACCGACGAGCTGCGCGCTATTTTTGACCAGTCAGGGGTTGATTTACATCGTCCGATTATTGCCAGCTGCGGTTCCGGCGTGACGGCCTGCGTAGTGATTCTGGCGCTCGCCACGCTCGGCGTAAGCGACGTCACGCTCTACGACGGCGCCTGGAGCGAATGGGGTGCGCGAGACGATCTGCCTGTCGAACCCGCGAAATAATGGATAACCGCCTGGCCACGCTGTTAACGCGCGGGGCGTCGCTGACCCGCGCGGAGTATCGCGTCCTCGCCCACCTCACGGAGCATCCGCTGCTGGTGGGCAACATCACGGTTCGCGAGCTGGCGCAGGCGACGTTCGTTTCTACCGCCACCATCATGCGGCTGTGTCAGAAGCTGGGGTTTAGCGGCTTTAGCGAGTTTATCTGGCACTGCAAGCAGCTGCTCTCCGACACGCCGCATATTGCCGCTCAGGCGCAGTCGCGTCCTGAACTCCCGGTGCTGTTTAATCAGTTTATAGCCAACTATCAGCACACCTTTCAGTGGGTTACCCAGGACAAACGCCAGCAGTTTGCTAACCTGCTGCGCCAGAAAGAGAGTTTCTTTCTCTACGGCGCCGGGTTTTCTTATCTGTTTGCGGAGTACCTGACCAAGAAGCTGCAGGTACTGGGCAAAACGGCGTTTATCTCCGGGCCGGGAGACAGCCGGAATATTTTCCTCAGCAACGCCGCCCGCTATCAGGTGTTTATTGCCGTCTCGCGCAGCGGCGAAACGGAACAGGTGCTGGATAAAGCGCGGATAGCCAAAAACGTCGGTATGACGATCGTCGCATTTACCCGCGCCTCCGCCAATACGCTGGCGGGAATGGCTGACGTGCATTTTGCGCTCTATGACGAAGCGGTACACTTCGCCGCCGAAGCGGCAGGGGTGACGTCGTTTGAGTCGAATCTGGTGCTGCTGATGGATTTACTGCTGCTGGAAGCAACGGGGTGATATTCACCCCGCCGTAATCAGATGATGCGGTTAGTTTTAAGATCGCGCAGGAAACCGCCCCAGCGACGCTCGTAGAACGGGGTGATGTGCTCGGTAATAAAGTGGCTGATGCCCTTCTCACCGTTTTTCACCTGGCAGATATCAATCGGCTCGTCGCCCGGCAGCGTGTCGGTTGCCACGCTACCCGCCGCCTGAATGATGTCGTCGATATCGCCGTCCGCCTCAATACCAATCAGCAGAACCGGCTGTTCGTCCGCGCGCTCTTTAATGGAGCAGAGAAACGCGCGTCTAACCGGTTTCAGGGTTTTGAACAGCGTCGTCAGGGAATCAATCATCTGCGCGGGTGGCTCGGCCACCTCAGAGAGCAGCAGCGTTTCGCCCCCTTCCAGCACTTCCTGCGTGCTGAGCGGGTTGCCCTCTTCGCCAATCAGGTGGCTGATTTCACGCGGCGTAAACTCTTTCCCGATCGGCAGCTTCGCGTTCAGGAATAGCGTCTGGCCGAGCGTCATTTCAAACAGGGTACGCACCGGCATCACCACGAAAGCCTGTTCGTCTTCTACCGCTTTCTGAAGCGCTTCCAGCGAGGTGAAGAACGGGATCACCGACGTGCCGTCGTCTTTCTCCCAGTGCAGCAGATCCAGCGCGCTGTCTTCTACGACCTGCTCACCTTCCGCGGCGGTGCCAGGCACCCAGACGGTGGATTCCAGCAGGGTGCGGAAAAATGCCGGACGGTGGGCGGGCTCGGTCGCCGCCTGCTCCAGCAGGGTTTCTAATTCGTTTTTGGTTTCGGACATAGCAATTCCAGATGATGCATTTCCCCCCCGGCCCTCTCCCCGTGGGAGAGGGTTAGGGTGAGGGCAATGAAGATTACTCAGCCGTCAGCAGGTTCGCCACGGTACGCACGCCCAGACCGGTCGCGCCCGCGGACCACTGCTCCACCGCCGCTTTACGGTAGGTTGCGGAGCAGTCAATGTGCAGCCAGCCTTCGTGATAATTCTCAACGAAGTGGGACAGGAAGCCTGCCGCCGTGCTTGCACCCGCCGGGTACGCCGCGCTGGCGGTATTGTTCAGCTCGGCAAAGTTGGACGGCAGCTGGCTGCGGTGGAACTCGGCCAGCGGCAGACGCCAGAACGGTTCGTTTTCCGCAACGGCGCTTGCCAGCAGGCGAGCGGCCAGCTTGTCGTCAAAGCTGAACAGCGCATGGTAATCGTTGCCCAGGGCGGTTTTCGCCGCGCCGGTCAGGGTCGCCATGTCGATGATCAGCTCAGGCTTCTGGGCAGACGCGTCGATCAGGCCATCGGCCAGCACCAGACGGCCTTCGGCGTCGGTGTTCATCACCTCAACGTTTTTACCGTTGCGGTAGCGAATGATGTCGCCCAGCTTGAAGGCGTTACCGCTCACCATGTTGTCCGCGCAGCACAGATACAGCTTCACGCGCTTTTTCAGACCGCGGGTAATCGCAAACGCCAGCGCACCGGTGATGGTTGCCGCGCCGCCCATGTCGGACTTCATGGAGTCCATGAACGCGCTCTGCTTCAGGCTGTAGCCGCCGGTGTCGAAGGTGATGCCTTTACCTACCAGGCAGGCAAAGACTGGCGCTGCTTTATCGCCGGTTGGGTTGTAGTCCAGCGCCAGCAGCACCGGTGGACGCTCGGAGCCGCGGCCCACGGTGTGGATACCCATGTAGTTCTGCTCGCGCAGGTCTTCACCCTTGGTGATGCGGTAGGACATTTTGTCGCCCGCCACGCCGCACAGCAGGTCAACCGCGCGCTGCGCCAGCTGCTCAGGGCCTAACTCTTCCGCCGGAGCGTTAATGGTGTCGCGTACCCAGTCGATGATTTGCAGGCGGCTTTCCAGCTCTTTCTGACCGGCTTCGTCGAGGTTCGCCCACTCAATTTTGCGGCTGCCTTTCGGCCCTTTGTAACCCGCCCAGAATGCCCAGCTGCGGTCGGTGTCCCAGCCTTCACCTTCCAGCGAGACATGCTTAATGCCCAGACCGTCAATTTTACGCGCGGCGCGCTGGATCAGGCCCAAATCATCGTTGCCCATCAGGTGCAGGGTAATACCGTCGTTGTTGATGCTGTAGGTGGCTTTTTCGCCCCAGCGCGCGTCGGCGGGCTGCGTAGAGAGCGTAATCTTCATCGCTTCGGTCATTTTATTTTTCCTTATTAGCAACTAGCAAACGGGCCGCCTGAAGGCAGCCCGTTTTGTTATTTATTCTGCTTCATCTAACCAGACTAACAGAATCGCCTCCAGAATTTTTTCATTCGATGCGTTTGGATCGTCGTCGAAATCCTCTAAATCGCAGATCCACTGATGCATATCGGTGAATCGTACGGTCTTCGGATCGAGATCCGGGTTCGCGTCGTAGAGCGCTTCGCCGATTTCACGGCTGTCTGTCCACTTCAGTCCCATATTAATGCTCGCGTGCGTGGTTGATGGTGTAGCGTGGGAATTCCACGACCAGATCTTCATCGGTCACCGCGGCCTGGCAGCTCAAGCGACTGTCTGGCTCCAGACCCCATGCTTTATCCAGCATGTCGTCTTCATCTTCGGTGCTCTCGGCGAGAGAGTCGAAACCTTCACGCACGATGCAGTGGCAGGTGGTGCAGGCACAGGATTTTTCACAGGCGTGTTCCACTTCGATACCTGCACGCAGGGCTACATCGAGAATGGTTTCACCGGTCTTCGCTTCCAGAACAGCGCCATCCGGACAGAGGTCCGCATGAGGCAAAATAACAATCTTTGGCATATTAAACCTCGTCCACGGACTGGCCTTTCAGCGCGACGCGGACAGATTTGTCCATGCGGCGAGCAGCGAAGTCCTGGGTTTGTTTATCAACGTTTTTAATGGCTTCTTCTATTGCGTCAGCGTCATTGCCTTCGGCCACGGCGCTTAAGCGCGCGGCAGCGTCGTCAATCACCTGGCGCTCAGCGGCGCTGAGCAGCGCGGCGTCGGCAGCGAGCGCGCCGTTCAGGCTTTCCAGCACGCGTGCGGCTTCCACTTTTTGTTCCGCCAGCATACGCGCCTTCACATCCTGCTCGGCGTAGCTCATTGAGTCCTGAATCATGGAGGCGATTTCGCCATCGGTCAGGCCGTAGGACGGCTTCACCTGAATGGACGATTCCACGCCGGTGGATTTTTCCATCGCCGTGACGCTCAGCAGACCGTCGGCGTCCACCTGGAAGGTGACGCGAATATGTGCCCCACCCGCAGGCAGCGCCGGGATGCCGCGCAGCGCAAAGCGCGCCAGAGAGCGGCAGTCCTGCACCAGCTCGCGCTCACCCTGCATCACGTGGATGGACATCGCTGTCTGACCGTCTTTGAAGGTGGTGAACTCCTGCGCGCGCGCCACCGGAATGGTGGTGTTACGCGGGATCACTTTCTCCACCAGGCCGCCCATGGTTTCTAAGCCCAGCGACAGCGGGATGACGTCCAGCAGCAGCATTTCGCTGTCCGGCTTGTTGCCGACCAGAATATCGGCCTGGATCGCTGCGCCCACGGCAACCACTTTGTCCGGGTCGATGGAGGTCAGCGGCGTGCGGCCAAAGAATTCGCCCACGCGCTCGCGCACCAGCGGCACGCGGGTCGAACCGCCCACCATGACCACTTCCAGCACCTCGTTCGCCTCAACGCCCGCATCTTTCAGTGCGCGACGGCAGGCCAGCAGGGTGCGTTTAACTAAAGGCGCAATAAGTTCGTTGAACTGGTCGCGGGTGATCTCTCCCTGCCAGCCCGCAACGTTCACACTTACGGACTGCGCATCGCTCAGGGCGATTTTGGCGTCAATGGCCGCATCCAGCAGTTCACGCTGTACGCGCGCATCGCTGCGATCGCTGATGCCCGCCTGCTCGCGGATGTAGTCCGCCAGCAGGTGGTCGAAGTCATCGCCGCCCAGCGCGGAATCCCCGCCGGTCGCCAGTACTTCAAACACCCCGCGGCTCAGGCGCAGGATAGAGATATCAAACGTCCCGCCGCCGAGATCGTAAACCGCGATTACCCCTTCCTGACCGGAATCGAGGCCGTAGGCAATCGCAGCCGCCGTCGGTTCGTTCAGCAAACGCAGCACGTGCAGGCCCGCCAGACGCGCGGCGTCTTTGGTGCCCTGGCGCTGTGCGTCGTCAAAGTAGGCAGGAACGGTGATCACCACGCCGTCCAGATCGCCGCCGAGCGTCGCCGTGGCACGCGCCGCCAGCGCTTTGAGGATGTCAGCAGAAACACGAATCGGGTTCAGCAGACCGGCCGCGGTCGCAATCATCGGCAGGCCGTTTTCACTGGCCTGCAGCTGATACGGCAGATGCGGGTAGCGGGTCTGAATATCGGCCAGCGAGCGGCCCATCATGCGCTTGACGGAGCTGATGGTGTTGGCCGGATCGCGCGCGGCGTTAGCGCGGGCGTCATAGCCTACCGCGTGACCCTGCTGCTGGTAGTGGACCACGGAAGGCAGCAGATGGCGGCCCTGCTCGTCAGCCAGCGTTTCCGCCTGGCCGCTGCGCACGGTCGCCACGAGGGAATTGGTGGTGCCCAGATCGATACCCACCGCCAGACGACGCTGGTGCGGTGCGGCACTTAAGCCAGGCTCACTAATTTGTAATAAGGCCATAATTGCTTCCGAAATTAAAAATCGAGCAGCTTTTCTTCGAGTTGTTCAGCACTGCTTCGCAGTTTATCGAGAAAACGGAGTTTGCGCACAGTATCTGCCGCCACGTCCCAGGTCTCGTTGTTCAGTTGCTCCACCATCTGCTGATGGCGGGTATCGAACATGCCCTTCACGCGCGTAATAAAGCTTTCCAGACGCACTTCGTCTTTGGCCTGTTCAATCTCATCCAGCTCTTCGCGAAGCTCCAGCTGCTCCATCAGAAACGCCGTGTCACGCACGGTGTGCTGTTCGCTCGCCAGATCGAAACCGTGGAGCGAGAGCAGATATTCAGCGCGCGCCAGCGGGTGGCGCAGCGTCTGCCAGGCCTGGTTGATGGTGGCAGAGTGGGAAACCGCAGCCAGCTGCTCTGCCTGAGTACCGCTCGCGAATTTGTCCGGATGGTACTGACGCTGCAGATCCTGAAAACGGATCGTCAACGCCTGGAGATCGATCGGGTATTGAGCGGGTAGTCCGAAGAGAGTGAAGTAATCCATAACAATCTCAGGGGTAGCCTGTTAGAACAAACCCCACGCGCAGCGGGTAACGCCACGGTGGGGTTTCGGATGACGCGCGGTTAAACGTGGAAGCTTTCGCCGCAACCACACTCGTCTTTGACGTTCGGGTTCGTGAACTTGAACCCTTCGTTCAGGCCTTCTTTAACGAAGTCCAGCTGAGTGCCGTTGAGGAATTGCAGGCTTTTGCCATCGACCACCACCTTCACGCCCTTGTCTTCAAACACGGTGTCGTCAGACGCCGGTTCGTCAACAAACTCCAGTACGTAAGCCATACCAGAACAGCCGGAGGTACGTACGCCCAGTCGCAGGCCAAAGCCTTTACCACGGTTCGCCAGAAAAGAGCTTACTCGCGCGGCAGCGCTGTCGCTAAGGGTAATCGACATACTCAAACCTCAATTATTTTGCTTCACGTTTGCTTTTGTAATCCGCAATGGCGGCTTTGATCGCGTCTTCTGCCAGAATTGAGCAGTGAATTTTCACCGGTGGCAGTTCGAGTTCTTCAGCAATATCCGTGTTCTTGATTGCCTGTGCTTCGTCCAGAGACTTGCCCTTCACCCATTCGGTAACCAGGGAGCTGGACGCGATAGCAGAACCGCAGCCGTAGGTCTTGAAGCGCGCATCTTCAATGATACCTTCATTGTTGACTTTAATCTGCAACTTCATCACGTCGCCACACGCTGGCGCACCGACCATGCCGCTTCCAACAGATTCGTCGCTGTTGTCAAAAGAGCCAACGTTGCGTGGGTTTTCGTAATGATCGATGACTTTTTCGCTGTATGCCATGATTGAATTCTCCTTATGTACCGATTAGTGATGTGACCATTCAATGCTGTTCAGATCCACGCCCTGCTTGAACATTTCCCACAGTGGAGAAAGGTCGCGCAGACGGCCAATGGAGTTGCGAACCAGCTTGATGGTGTAGTCAATCTCTTCTTCGGTAGTGAAACGACCTAAAGAGAAACGGATAGAACTGTGTGCCAGCTCGTCAGTCATACCCAGCGCACGCAGCACGTAGGATGGCTCAAGGCTTGCAGACGTACAGGCAGAACCGGAAGAAACCGCCAGGTCTTTCAGCGCCATGATCAGCGATTCGCCTTCAACATAGTTGAAGCTGACGTTGAGGATGTTCGGAGCACCCTGCTCGAGATCGCCGTTCAGATACACTTCTTCCATATCTTTCACGCCGTCCCACAGACGGTTACGCAGCGTGCGCAGGCGTGCCATCTCGGTTTCCATCTCTTCTTTTGCAATGCGGTAGGCTTCGCCCATGCCCACGATCTGGTGAACAGGCAGCGTACCGGAACGCATGCCGCGCTCGTGACCACCGCCGTGCATCTGTGCTTCGATGCGGATACGTGGTTTACGACGAACGTACAGCGCGCCGATCCCTTTCGGGCCATAGATTTTGTGGCCGGAGAAGGACATCAGGTCCACTTTCAGCTGGCTCAGGTCGATAGGCAGTTTGCCCACGCTCTGAGTCGCGTCCACATGATAGATGATACCGCGCGCGCGGCACATTTCGCCGATGGTCGCGATGTCCTGAACGACGCCGATTTCGTTGTTAACGTGCATGATGGAGACCAAAATGGTGTCATCACGCATGGCCGCTTCGAGCTCTTTCAGATCGATAATGCCGTTGCTCTGTGGCGCCAGATAGGTGACTTCATACCCTTCACGTTCCAGCTGACGGCAGGTGTCCAGCACGGCTTTGTGTTCGGTTTTGCTGGTGATGATGTGCTTGCCTTTTTTCTGATAAAAGTTGGCTGCACCTTTGATCGCCAGGTTGTCGGATTCGGTCGCGCCGGAGGTGAAAACAATTTCACGCGGGTCGGCACCGACCAGGTCAGCAATCTGATTACGGGCGATATCAACCGCCTCTTCAGCATGCCAGCCAAAACGGTGTGAACGGGAAGCTGGGTTACCAAAGTTTCCGTCCAGGGTCAGACACTGCATCATTTTCTCGGCAACACGCGGGTCCACCGGCGTGGTTGCGGAGTAGTCGAGATAAATCGGTAATTTCATTGCTCTATAAACTCCGTACATCGCTTCAATGCAAGGAATCAGGCAACCGGCTGGATGTACGACCGAGTACACGGGGCGAGTCTTCGCCCCGGCCTGATTCTGAAATACTTATCGTTTTATTACGCGCGCAGTTTGACGTCGATAGCGTCCTGCGCGCGGGTGCTGCGTTGGGAATCATGGCCGTGCTGACGGCCCGATACGTCCAGAACTTCCTGGTTATTCACCAGCTCACCGAGGGTGATGTTGTTGAGGAAGCCGGTCAAACGGTCGCTCAGATCGCGCCACAGCGCGTGGGTCAGGCACTTATCGCCGCCCTGGCAGCCACCTTTACCCTGGCAACGGGTCGCGTCAACGGATTCGTCAACTGCGCTGATCACTTCGCCAACTGCAATACTGCCCGCGTCTTTACCCAGCAGATAACCGCCGCCTGGGCCACGAACGCTGGAAACCAGTCCATTTTTACGCAGTCTGGAGAACAGCTGTTCCAGGTAAGAGAGGGAGATCCCTTGTCGTTCAGAAATATCAGCCAACGGAACCGGGCCCGCTTCGGAGTTGAGCGCAACGTCCAGCATCGCGGTCACGGCATAACGCCCTTTAGATGTCAGTCTCATGTCTTACTTAACCTCAAACTCGCCCCTGCCCGGGGTTTTTTATTGTAAAATGGGGGTATTGCATAGCAGGGCCAAGTCTGACATTCCTGACTAAAATGGTCAACTATTTACTTGACTGTTTTAGTCAGGTATTTAACCTTCTGTGCCTTCATAACCCAGGTGCGGGCTGATGCCCTCACCCCGCCCTTCTCCCACAGGGAGAGGAGGAAATCGACACTACTCTTTATTCTTCTGCTCAATCGACGCAAGAATCCCGCGCAGGATGTTCAGCTCCTGACTTTCCGGACGCGCGCGGGTAAACAGACGGCGCAGCTTGTTCATCACCTGCCCCGGGTGGCCTTCGCGAATAAAGCCGGTTGAGAGCAGCGTCTGCTCCAGATGACCGTAGAAGCGCTCAAGGTCATCCACCAGCGGGTAAGCCGTCTCTTCTTTTGGCTCGACCTCTTTCTCCTGCGTCGCCAGCCACGCCATTCGTACTTCGTAAGCGATAACCTGCACCGCCATCGCCAGGTTTAGCGAGCTGTACTCCGGGTTTGCCGCAATCGCGACGTGATAATGACACTTCTGCAGCTCGTCGTTAGTCAGGCCTACGCGCTCGCGGCCAAACACCAGCGCAACCGGTGCCTGTGCTGCTTCCGAGACACTTTTCAGGCCGCATTCACGCGGATCGAGCATTGGCCACGGCAGCGTGCGTGAACGCGCGCTGGTACCGACAACGAGGCTGCAGCCGGCCAGCGCTTCGTCAAGGGTATCGACGATCTGGGCATTGCCGATTACGTCGCTGGCACCTGCCGCCAGAGCAATCGCCTGAGAGTCAGGCTTCACCAGCGGGTTAACCAGCCACAGGTTCGTTAAGCCCATGGTTTTCATAGCGCGGGCAACGGAGCCCATGTTGCCGGTATGCGATGTTTCAACCAGCACAATTCGAATGTTTTGCAGCATAATTTTTAATGTCTGAATTCAGTGTCTGAAGAATATTCGGGCATATTATCATAAACGGGAGACATAATCCGATCCCGCTGCTATACTCTGCGCCGATTTTCCTGTTCTTTAACATCCAGTGAGAGAGACCGATGCATCCGATGCTGACCATCGCCGTGCGCGCAGCGCGCAAGGCGGGTAATGTAATTGCCAAACACTACGAAACGCCAGACTCCGTAGAAACCAGCCAGAAAGGCAGCAATGATTTCGTGACTAACGTCGATAAAGCCGCAGAAGCGATTATTATCGAAACGATCCGCAAATCTTACCCACAGCACACCATCATCACCGAAGAAAGCGGTGAACATGAAGGTACCGATCAGGATGTTCAATGGGTTATCGATCCACTGGATGGCACCACCAACTTCGTTAAACGCCTGCCACACTTCTCTGTGTCTATCGCAGTACGCATTAAAGGCCGTACTGAAGTCGCCGTTGTGTATGATCCAATGCGTAACGAACTGTTCACCGCGACCCGCGGTCAGGGCGCACAGCTGAACGGCTACCGTCTGCGCTGCAGCAACGCACGCGATCTGGACGGCACCATCCTGGCGACCGGTTTCCCGTTCAAGGCGAAACAGCACGCGACCACCTACATGAATATCCTGGGCAAACTGTTCACCGAATGCGCGGACTTCCGTCGCACCGGTTCTGCTGCGCTGGATCTGGCCTACGTGGCAACCGGCCGCGTTGACGGTTACTTCGAACTCTCACTGAAGCCATGGGATTTTGCAGCGGGCGAGCTGATCGCACGTGAAGCAGGCGCCATCGTGTGTGACTTCACCGGCGGCCATAACTATATGTCTACCGGCAACATCGTTGCGGGTAACCCACGCGTTGTTAAAGCCATGCTGGCAAACATGCGTGATGAACTGAGCGATGCGCTGAAGCGTTAATCCCGGTAATTCCCTCTCCCTGTGGGAGAGGGGATCCCAACTAAAACGGCCGTAATCCCCTTCCCAGCGGCACCGCACTCATCCACATTGTTACCGCAGCCACCAGCAAAATGACCCCGCCCGCCAGCGCAAGCGTGGTCCATCCTACCTGCCGCCACAGTACCGGCGTTTTATTGCCGCTGAGTTTGACCGCCAGCTGACGGAAGCTGTGTACCAGCAGCGCTAACGACGAAATAGTGAGAGAGGTTCCTGCCGCCATCGCCAGCGCGGACAGCATGCCCCAGCCGAACACGCCAATCACCTTACTGAAAAGCAGCACCATGATGGCACCCGAGCACGGGCGCATACCCATCGAGAGAACAATCATCAACCGCGCGCGCCAGTCGTCGCCGTTCTGCAACTGTTCCTGCGTGGGCAAATGCTGATGCCCGCAGCCGCAGTGTTCATCATGAACGTGGTGCGGCGTAAAGGATTTGAACGTTGGCTTTCGCAGCAGCGCGCGCAGCTTTTTCAGCGCCCGCCAGCACAGGATCAGCCCCAGCACGCCCACCAGCGCGTAGCTGCCCTTCTCAAGCCAGAAGCTGCTCATGTGCAGCTGGCGCGCGGGAAGCTGTAACAGCGAAAGGACGACCACGACCAGCGCAATCGCCACGCCGCCCTGAAGCAGCGAGGAGGCCAGCGTCAGGCCGATACTTGATTTCAGCTTTGACGGATGGGTGGCGAGCCAGGTCGTAATGACAATTTTGCCGTGCCCCGGCCCCAGCGCGTGCAGCACGCCATAGATAAAGCTGAACGCCAGCAGGGAACCGCCCGCCTTTGTCGGATTCTCCGCCACCGCCTTCAGCAGACCGCTCATCTGCTGGTTGACCTCACGCTGCCAGATAATGCTTTTCATCATGACCTGCGGCCAGGCCTGCCACAGCCACATCGCGCCGCAAACGGCGAACAGCAAAAAGATCGCCAGCGGCCAGAGGTGCAGCCAGCGGCGCTGTTTTCGAACCGGAGAAGAGATCACTGACATTGTAACGTCACCTCCTGCGCGAACTGTTTACCCAATTCCATGTCCTCAGGCGGGGCATCTTCCTTGTCGAGAGAGACCGCAAAGTTCAGCGTCTCTTCGCTGGGCTTCGGGGTATGAACGCCGATTTTGCAGCTTTTTTGCAGCGCGTCCGGCAGCCGCACGTCGCTGTCTTTGTCATAGCGCATGTCGACATAGTAGGTAGGGTCAAAAGTGGAAAAGCGGTACGTTTGCCCCGCCAGCGGCTGAGGGTGCGCCAGCGGGAGCACGAACGTCAGCACCGCCCGGTGCCCGTCGCGCGTCATCCCGTATTCCGTGGGTCGGTTCAGAAATTTGACCTTTTGCCCGTTATGCCAGAACTCGGTGAAGTAGTGCTGGCCGAGCACGTTGGCCATCACTTCTGCCGCCAGCTTTTTCCATATTTCGTCACCGGGCTTCGCGTTTCCCGCATCATAGAGCAGATCGGCCGAGGTGATTTCATCCATCGTCCAGCGCATTTTCAGGCCGCTGAGCTGCGTGCCGTCGGTGACCAGCTCGGTCTGGAGGTCAATAAAACTGTGAGGGTGTGCGCTGGCGGTGAAGCTGATAACCGCCAAAAATAACGCCATCGCACTTTGTTTAACTGTTTGCATCAATTCCTCACGTCAAAAATTCTGTGATGTTCCCCAGCAATCCTGAATGAAAGGCCTGCCGGCGCGCTTTTCAGCGTTCATCCTTTAGCTATTCTTATCAAACATTCACACTGGATACCCGACAGATGATGACGACGCTTGAAATTCCATCTGTGCTTTCCAGTTCGCAGCGCCGCTGCCAGGTGCTTTTGATGCTTTACCTGCCCGATGCTGCCGTCACCGCACAGAGCATAATTGCTGCCAACGGCGTGGACGACGCGATGGCACGGCAAGATATAGCCGAGACGCGCGATGAAATCCAGCGCTATCACCGGCTGGATATCGTCACGCACCACGACGGCAGCTACCGGATTGAAGGTACAGCCCTGAATCAGCGTTTATGCCTGCTGCACTGGCTGCGCCGGGCGCTGCGGCTTTGCCCGCAGTTTGTCTCGCACCAGTTTACCCCCGCATTAAAAACCGCGCTTAAACAACACGGCATCGCGCGTCCGCTTTACGACGATGCGAACCTGCGGGCGCTGATCGGCTTCTGCTCTCGCAAGCTTCAGCGTCAGTTTGAATGCCGCGACGTCCAGTTTTTACAGCTCTATCTGCAATACTGCCTTATTCAGCACCAGCTCGGGAATACGCCGCAGTTTTCCCACGTTCAGCGCAGCTGGACCCAGTCGAGAGGGGAGTATTTTACGGCGCAGGAGATCGTGCGCCACTGGAGACGGCGCGTCCCGCAGGGTGCACACGGGGATGAACAGCTGTTTCTGGCGCTGCTGTTTATGATGCTCCGCACGCCCGACCCGGTGCTCGATAAACACCAGCAGGATCAGCGTTTGCGCCGGGCCATCGTCCGCATGGTCGCCCGCTTTCGCTCGCAGACCGGCATGAACTTCAGCGATGAGCAAGGGCTCACCGATCAGCTGTATATCCACCTTGCTCAGGCGCTGGACCGCTCGCTGTTTGAGATCGGCATCGATAATAGCCTGCCGGAGGAGATCCACCGTCTCTATCCCCGGCTGTTACGCACCACGAAGGAAGCGCTGTTTGAGTTGGAAGCGGAGTTTGGGCTGCGTTTTTCCGATGAAGAGATGAGCCTCGTGGCGGTGATTTTCGGTGCCTGGCTGATGCAGGAGACCGATCTGCACGAAAAACAGGTGATCCTGCTGACGGGAGACGATAAAGCCAGTGAGGACCTGATTGAACAGCAGCTTCGCGAGCTGACGCTGTTGCCGCTCAACATTCGCTATCTGACGCTACAGGCTTTCCAGAAAGAGGGGGCACCGCGCGAAGCCGCGCTGGTTATCACCCCCTACCCTACGGCCCTGCCGCTGTTCTCGCCGCCGTTGATTCATGCCGTTGAGACATTGAACGCGCAGCAGCAAGAACATATTCGCGCCATGCTGGAATCGTAGTTACGCGCGTGCGGCCACTTTCGGTCGAACAAACATTGCCGGTAGCGCCACCAGCGCCATTACCCAGAACACGCCATGCCCCAGGTGCTGGTAAAGGAACCCCGCAAAGACCGTCATGATCGCGATACTGCCCCCCATGGCTACCGCCGAATAGACGGCCTGCAGACGAATAACGTCTCCGCCCTCGCGCGCTGCGATATAGCGCATGGCCGCCAGATGGCACACGGTAAAGGTGCCGCAGTGAAGGATTTGCGCCACAATCAGCCACGGCAGATCGGTCGTCCAGCCCATAATCCCCCAGCGCGCCACGCCGCACACGGCGGAAAGCAGCAGCAGGTCACGTGCGCCAAAGCGTCGAAACAGCTTCTTGCTCAGGGCGAAAATAATGACTTCGGCCACCACGCCCAGCGACCAAAGATAGCCCACTGCAGAAGCAGAATATCCCGCTCCCTGCCAGTAGATGGCGCTGAAGCCATAGTACGCCGCATGTGCCCCCTGAAGCAGACAGACACACGCCAGAAAACGCCAGCTCTGTGCAACCAGGCTCCGCCACGCGGGCCAGCCCGCGCTCTCCTGATTGCGACTTTCCCCTTGCGGCATCACCGACGGTCGCAGCAGCATGCCCAGCAGCATCGAGGCAATACCGATACTCAGCAGGGCAAGAATGGCGCGGTAATCGTAAAGGCTGACCAGTTTCCCCACCAGCGCAGAGCCAATCACAAAGGCGATAGAGCCCCACAGGCGCACGCGACCGTAGTCCATGGTGATCTGCTTTTGCCAGGTGTTCGCAAGGGCATCCGTCAGCGGTACCAGGGGTGAGAAGAAAAGGTTAAAGCCAACCATCACCACCATCAGCCAGGCAAACTGGTGGCTGACCCAGAAGCAGGCCACAAAGACCAGGGTCAGCAGAGCAAGAATGCGCACGGCCTTGATCAGTAAGGAGGGATCGCTGACGCGCGGGGCAATCAGCAGGCTGCCCAGGAAACGCGCCACCAGCCCGGCCCCGAGCAGGACGCCGATGGTCTCGGGCGTCAGGCCGATACCCTTAAGCCAGACGCTCCAGAAAGGCAGAAAAATGCCGTAGCTAAAGAAATAGGTGAAATAACTGAGCGCCAGCCAGCGCGTGGAATGCAAGACCATGAATCCCTCCCGAAATCGAGGCCATAGTCTGGCGAGAATATAAAAATTAAGCAAGTAGATAGCCTGCTATAAATTAACGAAAATTTAACATCTTGTGCAATCGTCTGGCTTATGGCAGGGAATGAAAATATGTATTACGTTTAAATTACTCCACTTGCAGAGGTTTTTCTGCCATGAACTCACTACGTTATCTCGATTTCGGCCAGTCACGTCACCTGCTGCTGCTCATTGGCCGCATCGCACTTGTCGTGCTGTTTATTATCTTTGGTTATCCAAAACTGACGGGGTTTAGCGGCACCGTACAATACATGACCTCGCTGGGAACGCCGATGCCCATGCTGGCGGCCATTATTGCGGTAGTGATGGAAGTGCCTGCCGCCATTCTGATCGTACTGGGCTTTTTCACACGTCCTCTCGCGGTACTGTTTGTGTTCTATACCCTGGGCACGGCGATTATCGGTCACCATTACTGGGATATGACCGGTGATGCGGTCGTGCCGAATATGATTAACTTCTATAAGAACGTCAGTATTGCTGGCGCCTTTATTTTGCTGGCCATTGTTGGGCCGGGGGCTATTTCCCTGGACCGGCGTTAAACCATAAAAAAAGGCCGCAAGCGCGGCCTTTTTTATTTCTGCAGGGCAGAGGAATTATGCGTAGACCGGGAAGCGTGCGCAGATATCCAGAACTTTACCTTTGACGCGCTCGATAACCGCTTCGTCATTGATGTTGTCCAGAACGTCGCACATCCAGCCAGCCAGCTCTTTCACTTCCGCTTCTTTGAAGCCGCGGCGAGTCACGGCCGGAGAACCGATACGAATACCGGAGGTCACGAACGGGCTCTTCGGATCGTTTGGCACGCTGTTTTTGTTCACGGTGATGTTGGCACGGCCCAGGGCAGCGTCAGCTTCTTTACCGGTCAGGTTCTTATCAACCAGATCCAGCAGGAACAGGTGGTTTTCAGTCCCGCCGGATACCACTTTGTAGCCGCGGTTCAGGAACACTTCCACCATCGCTTTGGCGTTCTTAGCAACCTGCTGCTGGTAAACCTTGAACTCTGGCTCCATCGCTTCTTTCAGCGCTACCGCTTTTGCCGCGATAACGTGCATCAGCGGGCCACCCTGCGCGCTTGGGAACACCGCGGAGTTCAGTTTTTTGTACAGCTCTTCGTCACCGCCTTTCGCCAGGATCAGGCCACCGCGTGGACCCGCCAGGGTTTTGTGGGTGGTGGTGGTCACAACGTGAGCGTGTGGAACCGGGTTCGGGTAAACGCCTGCGGCAATCAGACCCGCAACGTGCGCCATGTCAACGAACAGGTAAGCACCGATGCTGTCTGCGATTTCACGCATTTTTGCCCAGTCAACGATACCGGAGTAAGCAGAGAAGCCACCGATGATCATCTTCGGCTTGTGCTCTTTAGCCTGCTTCGCCATGTCTTCGTAGTCAATTTTGCCGGACTCATCAATACCGTAAGGGATGATGTTGTACAGTTTGCCGGAGAAGTTAACCGGGGAGCCGTGAGTCAGGTGGCCACCCTGCGCCAGGTTCATACCCAGAACGGTATCGCCCGGCTGCAGCAGCGCGGTGTAGACCGCAAAGTTAGCCTGAGAGCCAGAGTGCGGCTGCACGTTCGCGTAGTCAGCGCCAAAAAGTTCTTTCGCACGGTCGATAGCCAGCTGCTCAACGATATCAACGTACTCGCAACCGCCGTAATAGCGTTTGCCCGGGTAACCTTCAGCGTATTTGTTGGTCAGCTGAGACCCCTGCGCCTGCATAACGCGCGGGCTGGTGTAGTTTTCGGAGGCGATCAGTTCGATGTGCTCTTCCTGACGTACTTTTTCCTGCTCCATAGCCTGCCACAGTTCGGCATCATAATCGGCAATGTTCATTTCACGCTTTAACATCCGCATCTCCTGACTCAGCTAACAAGTAAATTTTGGCCTGAAAAGGCAGTCCTGTTGGACGACGGGCAACAGTATAACTGATTAGTTCTGTGATAACAGGTCTTGACAAACGATTTTACGCAAACGTTTTCCTACCCGCCACGCAAGGGTTTGAGGAATAAAGCTCTCGCCCTTTCCAGCGGATTTCTTTTCAGGTTTGTGATGCATATTTTTCATCTTGCAAAGAACCATTTACAACGCAGGGGTATTTTTTATAAGATGCATTTAAAATACATTATTAAAGTCACATCGGAAGGAAGCAGCTATGCTCGACGCTCAAACCATCGCTACCGTAAAGGCCACCATTCCCCTGCTGGTGGAAACTGGCCCTAAACTCACCGCCCATTTCTACGATCGCATGTTCACGCACAACCCGGAGCTCAAAGAAATTTTCAACATGAGCAACCAGCGTAACGGCGATCAGCGTGAAGCGCTGTTCAACGCCATCGCGGCCTACGCCAGCAATATTGAAAACCTGCCAGCATTGCTGCCTGCGGTGGAAAAAATCGCGCAGAAACATACTAGCTTCCAGATCCAACCTGAACAGTACAACATCGTGGGCGGACACCTGCTGGCAACCCTGGACGAGATGTTCAGCCCGGGCCAGGAGGTGCTGGACGCGTGGGGTAAAGCCTACGGGGTGCTGGCAAACGTGTTTATCAACCGTGAAGCGCAGATCTACAGCGAAAACGCCAGCAAGAACGGCGGCTGGAAAGGCACGCGCGCGTTCCGCATCGTTGAGAAAACGCCGCGCAGCGCTTTAATCACCAGCTTCGAATTTGAACCGGTGGACGGACAGCCGGTGGCCGATTACCAGCCAGGGCAGTATCTGGGCGTGTGGCTGAAGCCTGAAGGATTCCCGCATCAGGAGATCCGCCAGTATTCCCTTACCCGCAAGCCAAACGGCAAAGGCTACCGCATTGCGGTGAAGCGTGAGGACGGCGGTCAGGTTTCCAGCTGGCTGCACAACGAAGCTAACGTGGGCGACGTGGTGCATCTGGCCGCGCCGGCGGGCGATTTCTTTATGGCCGTTGACACCAATACGCCGGTCACGCTGATCTCTGCGGGCGTCGGCCAAACGCCGATGCTGGCGATGCTCGATACGCTGGCAAGATCACAGCACGGGGCGCAGGTTAACTGGTTCCATGCAGCCGAAAACGGCGACGTGCACGCTTTTGCGGATGAGGTGAAAACGCTCGGGGCCTCCCTGCCGCGCTTCACCGCGCACACCTGGTATCGCCTGCCGACGGAAGCTGACCGCGCAGCTGCCCGCTTTGACAGCGAAGGTCTGATGAATCTTAGCCAGCACGAAGGCCTATTCAGCGCACCGGAGATGCAGTTCTACGTCTGCGGGCCGGTGGCGTTTATGCAGTATGCCGCGAAGCAGCTGGTTGAGCTGGGCGTGAACAAGGACAACATTCATTACGAATGCTTCGGGCCGCATAAGGTGCTGTAATGCAAAAAGCCCCTCGTTTGAGGGGCTTTTTTTCGTCGGATGGCGGCTGCGCCTTACCCGGCCTGGAAAATATTTAAATCGCCGCGTCGTCTTCTTCGCCGGTACGGATACGGATCACGCGCGCCACGTCGAAGACGAAGATTTTACCATCGCCAATCTTGCCGGTCTGCGCCGTGCGGATAATGGTGTCCACACAGGTATCGACGATATCGTCGCTGACCACGATTTCAATTTTTACTTTCGGCAGAAAGTCGACCATGTACTCTGCGCCACGGTAAAGCTCGGTGTGGCCCTTCTGACGACCAAAACCTTTCACTTCCGTCACGGTCATCCCGGTGATGCCGACTTCCGCCAGCGCTTCACGCACATCATCCAGTTTGAAAGGTTTAATAATCGCATCAATCTTTTTCATGGTGGGTCCTTAAACTCTTGCCTGTAAGCTGCCTCGTAATCGATTGCTCACAGTATCATATTCAAGCGAATTTTGCGGTACTACTCTTTAAAATCGTTCGCTTCAAGCTCATGACGTGACAGCAACTTGTAGAATTCGGTGCGGTTGCGTCCGGCCATGCGCGCCGCGTGGGTCACGTTGCCTTTAGTGATCTGCAATAGCTTGCGCAGATAGTTCAGTTCGAACTGATTCCGCGCTTCTGCAAACGTCGGTAAGGCCGTGTTTTCCCCTTCCAGCGCCTGCTCCACCAGCGCGTCGCTGATCACCGGTGACGAGGTCAGCGCCACGCACTGCTCAATCACGTTCACCAGCTGACGCACGTTACCCGGCCAGCTTGCGGCCATCAGCCGCTTCATCGCATCGGTGGAAAATGCGCGCACGAACGGTTTATGGCGGTCGGCCGCCTGGCGCAAAAGATGGTTCGCCAGCAGCGGAATGTCTTCCGCACGTTCCGCAAGCGCAGGGATCTTCAGGTTAACCACGTTCAGACGGTAGTAGAGATCTTCGCGAAACTCGTTGCGAGCCATCACTTTTGGCAGATCGCGGTGGGTTGCCGAAATAATTCGCACGTTAATATCGATATCGCGGTTGCTGCCCAGCGGGCGCACTTTGCGTTCCTGCAGCACGCGCAGCAGCTTGACCTGCAGCGGCGCGGGCATGTCACCAATCTCGTCCAGGAACAGCGTGCCGCCTTCCGCGGCCTGGAATAGCCCTTCCCGGCTGCTTACCGCCCCGGTGAATGCGCCGCGGGCGTGACCAAACAGTTCCGATTCAAGCAGCTGCTCCGGGAGCGCGCCACAGTTAATCGCAATAAAAGCGTTCTTGCTGCGCGGGCTGGCGTTATGAATCGCCTGCGCCAGGATCTCTTTCCCGGTTCCGCTCTGGCCGTTGATGAGCACGCTGACGTCAGACTGCGCCACCATCCTCGCCTGCTCTAGCAGGCGCAGCATCACGGGGCTGCGGGTGACGATAGACTCCCGCCACGCCTCATCCCCCGCCGGAGCAGCATGTTCCAGCGCGCTGTCGATAGCCTTATACAGCGCGTCTTTGTCCACCGGCTTGGTCAGAAAGCTGAATACCCCCTGCTGCGTCGCGGCAACCGCATCCGGGATAGACCCGTGCGCGGTCAGGATAATCACGGGCATACCCGGCTGCTGCTTCTGGATCTCCGCGAACAGCTGCAGGCCGTCCATTTCATCCATCCGCAGGTCGCTTATCACCAGATCGATTTTCTCGCGGCTGAGAATTTTCAGCCCCTCCAGCCCGCTTTCCGCGGTCACGACGCTGTAGCCCTCACTCACCAGACGCATCCCCAGCAGCTTTAATAGCCCGGGATCGTCATCCACCAGTAAGAGATGGGCTGGTTTACGGCTCGTCATGCTTCACGTCCTCTTGTTTCGGCGTATCGCTGTCCGGCGCAGCGGATGAACTCCCCGGCTGATATTTACGCGACGAGAGCTGTCTTTCGATATCGGTCAGGTTCTCCAGCTTACGCGTCGTGGTATCCAGCTGGGTACGTAAATGTTGCTGCTGCTGACGCAGCGTATCAAGCTCGCTGTCGGTTGACTGTTGCAGCTTGCTGTAGCGGGAGCGCTCTTCAGAAAGCTGAAGCTGTAGCGTCTGGCCATCGCGCCAGAGCTGGTATACCGGGCGTACCTGTACGGGTAGATTGACCACAAACGTGTCCAGTCGGGTTACATTGACGCGGCGTTCGATGGGGGTGATTTTGGCATCAGCCAGCAAAATGCCGCGCTTGAAAGCGTCCTGCCAGGTGTCGTCGTCCAGCATCGCCGCCTTCGAGCGGGCGTCTACCGGCGCCAGACGCTGGGCGCAATCTATTCCACGCAGCCAGAAAAGCGGGTTGCTTTCGACGTCATGCCCTGACAGGTTCCAGATGTCTTCGCAGCGGGTCGAGAGGAAATCGGCCAGCTGGTTATCGGGCCATTTATCTTCTTGTTTATCGCTAATGGCACTTTGCGGCACATGGGAAACACACCCTGCCAGAAATAAACAGGGCAGGCTCAGGCGAAGCGTGCGGCGGGAAAACACCGCGCGTACGGCGCGGGAAAAAACGTGTGACATACTCACCAGACATAGATTCATTTTATTGATTTTTCCGGCTCAGGGGCAGTTCAATACGGAAGCAAACATCCGAACGTTCGTCCGTGGCAATGTTTAGCTCACCCTGCATGCGTCGTATGCAGTCCCGGGCAATGCTCAAGCCCAGACCGCTTCCTTTCACCGCACCTTTCCGCTGATGACTCCCCTGGAAAAAGGGCTCGAAGATCATGGCTTTTTCGTCATCGGGGATCGGGGTGCCGGTGTTAGCGACGTCGATAAACACCCGGGAACCCTTCGTATAGCTTCGGATATAAATGTTACCGGATTCAGTACCATAGTGCACCGCATTGGAATAAAGATTATCCAGCACGCTCATTAGCAGCATGGGTTCAGCCAGACAGGTCGGCGCATTCAGCTCTACACCGGTATGCATCATTTTAGCTCTTGCTGGCAAGCTATGGGCGGATATCACCATATCCACCAGCGGTTCAATCTCGACGTTTTCCAGTACGACCGCCCCATCTGCCAGCTTGCGGTTGTAATCCAGCAGTTGCTCAATCAGCTTCTGTAGATTCCGGCTGCTGTTATCCAGGATCTCGACAATTTCTTTCTGTTCGGGCGTAAGCGGCCCTGCCACTTCATCCGCCAGCAGTTCCGTTCCTTCGCGCATGCTGGCCAGCGGCGTTTTAAGCTCATGGGAGATATGGCGCAGGAACTGATGACGCTGTGATTCAAGCCACGCCAGGCGCTCGGACAGCCAGATAATGCGCTGGCCTACGGATCGCAGCTCGCGAGGACCTTTAAAGGCGACCGTATCCCCGAGCGATTTCCCCTCCCCCAGGCGGTTGATCATCCGCTGGATACCCTTCACCGGGCCGATGATCATGCGGGTAAAGAGCAGAACCAGCCCGAGGCTCACCAGGAACAGCACCAGCGCCTGCCAGCCGAAGAACTGGCCGCGCTCGGCAATCTCCTGCTGAAGCTGCTGACCGCGGGAGAAGATCACCGTACGCGTTGACTGCACCATCTCGGTGTTGGCACTGGCAAAAGCTTCGAGGCGTGCGGCGGCAGCGGAATCCGGGCCGCTGTTGCTGCATTGCAGCTGCGCGAGATCGTTCAGATCCTGACGTAACGCCTGATACAGCCTGTCGTCAGGCAAAACCCCCGCATGAGCGTCCAGCATTTCGCTGTAGCGTTTGCGCTGACTCTGATAAACCTTTTCCAGCGTTCGATCGTCAAGCACGCAATACTGACGATAGCTACGCTCCATCTCCAGGGCGGCGTTGGTCATCGCTTCACTGCGTCTGGCGTCGATGAGCGTCGTGCGATTGGTCAATGCCGCCTGCGCGCTCAGCGCGTTCAGACTTTGCCACGCCTGCCAGGCAAGGATCAGCAGCGGCAGCAGAATCAGCAGGAAGGCCATCATGACGAGCTGCCGCAGGGAGCGGGGGAAAACGGGCCAGCGTTTCAACGCATTACTCTCTTAATGGGGGTTTACGCAGAGCGTAACTGAGTCTGCCCTTCAGATACAACAAAGCCGGGTAAAAACCCGGCTTTGTCATGGAATGAGGCGGTGCCTAACTCGACGTTTCGCCCTGGCCTGATAAAGCATCGCTATGATCAGTAGTTGGACGGCAGGCACCTTTTTGTGCGTCATTCGAAGTTTATGTAGCGCTTCCCGAAGGGGCTGACATAAGAAGGTGAATGAGCCACTGGTTAATATTATGCAACACCCGTGCCAGAATGCAAAACAAAATATTAACATATTGAAATATAACGCTTTTACTCGTTAAGTTTGTTAATTATCGGTTGAATGATTTTCAGGCTAAGTGTCGCTATTAAGCAACACCTTAACGGAAACCTTTCCTGCCATATATATATCAATAACTTAAATGTCTCTTTTTGGAGACACTTAAGTTGCCGGTCTGTCGCAATTATGCGACACAAATAAAAAAGCCCGGTTGAGCTTTCGCTTACCGGGCCTGGAAGGATGTGGGACTAAAACTTAACCCAATTGCTTACGCGCATTGCGGAAGATACGCATCCATGGGCTGTCCTCGCCCCAGTTTTCCGGGTGCCAGGAGTTGCTCACGGTGCGGAACACGCGTTCCGGATGCGGCATCATGATGGTCGCGCGACCGCTTTCGCTGGTTACCGCCG
The DNA here is from genome assembly GCF_004006055.1 of Enterobacter sp. N18-03635. Lineage (NCBI taxonomy): Bacteria > Pseudomonadati > Pseudomonadota > Gammaproteobacteria > Enterobacterales > Enterobacteriaceae > Enterobacter > Enterobacter sp. N18-03635. The sequence continues at coordinate 3,440,291 of NZ_CP034769.1, forward strand.
TAATACCGTTAGCGGAGCCGTTCGGGTTAGCCGGGTAGGTTTCCGTGACTTTGCCGAAGTTATCGACAAAGCGCAGTGCCACCAGGCCTTTGCTCTCCAGCTGAGCCAGATGCGCAGCATCACGCACTTCTACCTGACCTTCGCCATGGGACACCGCGATTGGCATCTGTGAACCGACCATTCCCTGCAGCAGCAGAGACGGGCTCTGGGTCACTTCCACCAGGCTGAAGCGCGCTTCGAAGCGGTCAGACTGGTTACGAACAAAGCGCGGCCAGGCTTCACTGCCCGGGATCAGTTCGCGCAGGTTAGACATCATCTGGCAGCCGTTACACACGCCCAGCGCCAGGGTCTGCGGACGGTGGAAGAAGGTTTCGAACTCGTCGCGCACGCGGCTGTTAAACAGGATGGACTTCGCCCAGCCTTCGCCTGCGCCCAGCACGTCGCCGTAGGAGAAGCCGCCGCACGCCACCAGCGCCTGGAAATCTTCCAGACCGGTACGTCCGGCCAGCAGATCGCTCATGTGGACGTCGATAGCGTCAAAGCCCGCGCGGTGGAAGGCCGCAGCCATCTCAACGTGGGAGTTAACGCCCTGCTCGCGCAGCACCGCCACTTTTGGACGCGCGCCGGTCGCAATGTACGGCGCAGCGATGTCTTCGTTAATATCGAAGGAGAGCTTCACGTTCAGGCCAGGATCCTGGTCATTGGCCTTCGCGTTGTGCTCCTGATCGGCACATTCCGGGTTATCACGCAGGCGCTGCATCTGCCAGGTGGTTTCCGCCCACCACATGCGCAGCGTGGTGCGGCTTTCGCTGAACACGGCATGGCCGTCTGCTTCAATGACGAAGCGGTCGCCCTGAACGGCTTTACCCAGATAGTGCACGCAGTCTGCCAGTCCGTGCTTCGCCAGAATCGCTTCAACCGCATCGCGATCCGCCGCACGCACCTGAATCACAGCGCCCAGCTCTTCGTTGAACAGCGCAGCCAGACGGTCTTCGCCAAGCGTAGCGATGTTGGCTTCCACGCCACAGTGGCCGGTGAAGGCCATCTCTGCCAGGGTCACCAGCAGGCCGCCGTCGGAACGGTCATGGTAGGCCAGCAGCTTACGCTGCGCCACCAGCGCCTGAATCGCGTCGTAGAAGCCTTTCAGCTGCGCCACGTCGCGCACGTCGGCTGGCTTATCGCCAAGCTGACGGTAAACCTGCGCCAGCGCGGTGGCGCCCAGCGCGTTGTGGCCTTTACCCAGGTCAATCAGCAGCAGGGCGTTGTCTTCGGTCGCAAGCTGCGGCGTAACGGTGTGACGCACGTCTTCCACGCGGGCAAACGCGGTGATCACCAGCGACAGTGGAGAGGTCATCTCGCGCTGCTCGTTACCCTCCTGCCAGCGGGTTTTCATCGACATGGAGTCTTTACCCACCGGAATGGTCAGGCCGAGGGCTGGACACAGCTCCTCACCCACCGCCTTCACGGCTTCATACAGGCCAGCATCTTCGCCAGGGTGGCCGGCTGCGGCCATCCAGTTTGCGGAGAGCTTGATACGTTTAATGTCGCCAATCTGCGTCGCGGCGATGTTGGTCAGCGCTTCACCGACCGCCAGACGGGCAGATGCGGCGAAGTCCAGCAGCGCCACCGGGGTGCGTTCGCCCAGCGCCATCGCTTCGCCGTAGTAGCTGTCGAGGCTCGCGGTGGTCACGGCGCAGTTCGCCACCGGGATCTGCCAAGGGCCGACCATCTGGTCGCGGGATACCATACCGGTCACGGTACGGTCGCCGATGGTCACCAGGAAGGTTTTCTCTGCCACAGCAGGCAGGTGCAGCACGCGGTTAACCGCTTCTGCCACGGTGATGCCCTGGCGATCCAGCGCTTTTCCCGCAGCCTTGCGGGTCTGCACGTCGCGGGTCATCTTCGGCGTTTTACCGAGCAGGACGTCGAGCGGCAGATCGATCGGCTGGTTGTCGAAATGTGTATCGCTCAAGGAGAGATGCTGCTCTTCGGTCGCTTCACCGATGACGGCATACGGCGCGCGCTCGCGGCGGCACAGCTCGTCAAACAGCGGCAGCTGGTCCGCCGCAACGGCCAGCACGTAGCGCTCCTGGGATTCGTTACACCAAATTTCCAGCGGGCTCATGCCCGGTTCATCGCTCAGGATGTCGCGCAGGTTGAAGCGACCGCCGCGGCCGCCGTCGCTCACCAGCTCCGGCATGGCGTTGGACAAGCCGCCCGCGCCCACGTCGTGGATGAAGAGGATTGGGTTGGCATCACCCAGCTGCCAGCAGCGGTCGATCACTTCCTGGCAGCGGCGCTCCATCTCAGGGTTGTCACGCTGCACGGACGCGAAGTCGAGATCCGCATCAGACTGGCCGGAGGCCATCGAAGAGGCCGCACCGCCGCCCAGACCGATGTTCATCGCCGGGCCGCCGAGTACGATCAGCTTCGCGCCGACGACGATCTCGCCTTTCTGCACGTGATCGGCACGGATGTTGCCGATCCCGCCTGCCAGCATGATCGGTTTGTGGTAGCCGCGCAGCTCTTCGCCGTTGTGGCTGTCCACTTTCTCTTCATAGGTACGGAAGTAACCGTTCAGCGCCGGACGGCCAAACTCGTTGTTAAACGCCGCGCCGCCCAGCGGACCTTCGGTCATGATATCCAGGGCGGTTACAATGCGCTCTGGCTTGCCGAAATCTTCTTCCCACGGCTGTTCAAAGCCCGGGATACGCAGGTTGGAGACGGAGAAACCGACCAGACCCGCTTTTGGTTTTGCACCACGACCAGTCGCCCCTTCGTCACGGATTTCACCGCCGGAGCCGGTAGCCGCACCCGGCCACGGGGAGATCGCCGTCGGGTGGTTGTGGGTTTCAACCTTCATCAGGATATGCGCGGGCTCCTGATGGAAGTCATAGCGCCCTGCTTCGCGATCGGCGAAGAAGCGGCCCACCTCGGAGCCTTCCATCACCGCGGCATTGTCTTTATAGGCAGACAGCACGTGGTCAGGGGTTTGCTCCATGGTGTTTTTGATCATTTTGAACAGCGACTTCGGCTGCTGTTCGCCGTCAATAATCCAGTCGGCGTTGAAAATCTTATGGCGGCAGTGCTCAGAGTTAGCCTGCGCGAACATGTAAAGTTCGATGTCGTTCGGGTTACGGTTGAGCTTAACGAACGCATCCTGCAGGTAGTCGATTTCGTCTTCTGCCAGCGCCAGGCCGAGACGCAGGTTGGCGTCGATCAGTGCCTGACGGCCCTGCCCCAGCAGGTCCACGCTCTGTACTGGCGCAGGCTGATGGTGGGAGAAAAGCTTCTGTGCGTCATCGAGAGAGGCAAATACGCTCTCCATCATGCGGTCGTGCAGCTCAGCCGCAACCGCCTGCCACTGCGCGTCGCTCAGGGTTGAGGCTTCCACGTAGTACGCCACGCCGCGCTCCAGACGGTTAATCTGGCTCAGGCCACAGTTGTGGGCGATGTCGGTGGCTTTGGAAGACCAGGGGGAGATGGTGCCCGGACGCGGCGTCGCAAGGATCAGTTTGCCGGTTGGCGTATGGCTGCTGAGGCTTGGGCCATACTTGAGCAGGCGTTCCAGCTGTACGCGCTCCTCTGCATTCAGGGGGGCATTCAGGTCAGCAAAATGGACATACTCAGCGTAAATATTGCTTACCGGAAGGTCGGCCGCCTGAAAACGTGCCAGCAGTTTAGTGATACGGAAGGCAGACAGTGCAGGCGAACCACGCAGAATTTCCATCATAAGTCTCTCGTCTTCGAAGCGCCGGGGCGCTTACAGTGTGCGCAAGGGGGGAAAACGGGCGTCATTATAGAGAATCCTGAGCGCCGACGAAACCGTTTGCGTCGAAATAAAATTTGCCCAGAGGTTTAACAATAGATGTGACCTGTCTCTCTAATTGGTTGCCAAGTGGCGCAAGTTTACGCAAAATGCCGCTCATTCAATGGCAAACCTTATTATTAACATGGCTACAGCAAACTGAGGCAACCGGCGTCGCAGAGAATTAACTAATTGAAAAAATTAAAGATTAATTATCTGCTCATCGGCATTGTAACGTTGCTGTTGGCAGTGGCCCTCTGGCCTTCTATCCCCTGGTTCGGCAAAGCCGAAAACCGTATCGCCGCCATTCAGGAGCGGGGGGAATTGCGCGTCAGTACCCTCAACTCCCCGCTCATTTACAGCGACATCAACGGCAAAATCATTGGTCTGGATTATGAGCTGGCACAACAGTTCGCCGATTATCTTGGCGTGAAGCTTAAAATCACCGTCCGCCAGAATATAAATCAGCTTTTTGACGACCTCGATAACGACGATGCCGACATGCTTGCCGCCGGGCTGGTGTATAACAGCGAGCGCAGCAAGAACTACCAGCCGGGCCCGACCTACTATTCCGTTTCGCAGCAGCTAGTTTACCGCGTCGGTAGCCTGCGCCCGCGCTCGCTGGCTTCGATTAACGATCGGCAGCTGACGATTGCGCCCGGCCACGTGGTGATTGACGACCTGCGTGAGCTCAAGGAGAAAAAATATCCCGACCTGAGCTGGACGGTGGATCCGAAACTCGGCACGACGGAGCTGCTTGAGCAGGTAAAAGACCAGAAAGTGCCCTACACCATTGCCGATTCGGTCGCAATCAGCCTGTTCCAGCGCGTGCACCCTGAAATCGCCGTGGCGCTGGACGTTACCGACGAGCAGCCCGTGACCTGGTTTAGCCAGCTTGATGACGATCAGACCTTCTCTGCCGCGATGCTTGATTTTTTCAACACCATCAATGAAGACGGTACCCTGGCGCGTCTGGAGGAGAAGTACCTCGGGCACGGCGATGACTTTGACTACGTTGACACCCGCAGCTTCCTGCGCGCGGTAGACAGCGTCCTGCCGGACCTGCAGCCGCTGTTCGAAAAATACGCCCAGGAAATTGACTGGAAACTGCTGGCGGCTATTTCGTATCAGGAATCCCACTGGGATACCCAAGCCACGTCCCCGACTGGCGTGCGTGGTTTGATGATGTTAACCAAAAATACCGCGCTGAGCCTGGGCGTGAGTGACCGTACCGATGCCGAACAAAGCATCAGCGGCGGCGCGCGTTATCTGCAGGATATGATGGCCAAAGTACCGGAAACGGTGCCGGAAGAGGAGCGGATCTGGTTCGCGCTGGCGGCCTACAATATGGGCTATGCGCATATGCTGGATGCGCGAGCATTGACGGCCAAAACGAAAGGCAACCCGGACAGCTGGTCAGACGTAAAGCAGCGCCTGCCGCTGCTGAGCCAGAAGCCATGGTATAACAAACTGACATACGGCTACGCGCGCGGGCATGAAGCCTACGCCTACGTGGAAAATATCCGTAAATATCAGATTAGCCTGGTCGGGTATCTGCTGGAGAAAGAGAAAGAGACGACGGAGGCCAAACGGCTGGCTCAAAGCTACCCTGTCGTGGCGCCGGACGAACTTAATCGCCCGACGGCTTCAATTCTGCCTTTTGCTGCTTTTTCTGCTGACGGCGCATTCGAAAGAAATCGCTTAATAGTCCCGAACACTCTGGTGCAAGCACCCCGCCGATAGTCTTCACCAGGTGGTTCATCCCCGGGTGACCCAGCACGTCCATCAGTGAGCCGGCCGCGCCGGTTTTTTCATCCCGCGCCCCGAAAACCAGAGTCCCGATCCGGCTGTGCACCATCGCCCCGGAACACATCACGCACGGCTCCAGCGTCACATACAGCGTGGTATCAAGCAGGCGATAGTTTTGCAGCACCAGACCGCCCTGACGAAGCGCCATGATTTCGGCGTGCGCGGTAGGATCGTGGCGGCCAATGGGACGGTTCCACCCTTCACCAATCACCTGGTTATTGTGGACCAGCACGGCGCCTACGGGCACTTCGCCCTCGTCCCAGGCACGCTGAGCGAGCGTTAGCGCGTGGCGCATCCAGTATTCATGATTGTATTCAGGGTTGGACAACGGTTGATACTCCAGTCGAAAAGCGGCGGCATTATACACACCCCTTATGGATAAGACTATTCGAGTTGCTGGAGTTCACCTGACGGCGTGACGCGCCAGCGATGCTGGCAAAAATAGAGCAGCGGGTTGTCCTGTTTACTGTCGCTGTAGCCGCTGTACAGGCGCAGCGGCGTACCGATGCGTTTCTCCAGCTGGACCACTTTTTCATGCCCCAGACAGCGCAGGGTTAGCACCCAGCCGCCGTAACCGCGGGCAATTTGCGTGGCGATAAGATTCACGCGCGGAAGCCAGGGGGTATCAAAGTAGACCTGCTCCACAAGCGTCTGCGGGGAGCCTGTAATCAGCCAGATGTCGGCATCGTTCGCATCGAGGTAGCTGGTCAGGCGCGCCTGTACAACAGGAAAGGCCGCAACGTGACCGCGAAACCAGTGCGCAAAATCCTTTTCGAGCTGTTTGAGCCGCGCTTCGCTGTGCCCAAAGGTACATCCCCACAGCAGCAGACTCATCGGCCATCGCGCCGCACGGCCTTTCACCAGCAGCGCGATACCGATAACCGGTAAGAGCGGTAGCACGAGCAACGCATTCAGAGGCTGACGCCGCAGCAGGTAACGCATAAACGTACCAAACATATCCTGCTGATGCAGCGTTCCATCCAGATCGAAAAAGACAACGCGACGCGCGTGATTTGCCAAACCTTACTCCTCTGGGTCGTTGAATCCTAATAGCCAGGTAAAAAGGAACCCGGCGATCACCGCTACTAAATAGCCTAACAGATAGAGCATCACTTTTCCGGTCACGATGGTTAATGCCAGCGGTAAACCGGAAAGCCCAAAGGTGATCACGGTGGCGACTTTCCAGTAGCTGATCAGCGCCCCGCCTACCGCTCCGCCCAGACAGGCCGCGAGGAAAGGTTTACCCAGCGGCAGCGTAACGCCGAAAATCAGCGGCTCGCCGATGCCGAGCAGTCCGACCGGGAGTGCGCCTTTAATCATTTTTTTCAGACGCGCGTTGCGGGTTTTCATCAGTACCGCAATTGCCGCACCGACCTGCCCCACGCCCGCCATCGACAGGATAGGCAGCAGCGCGTTATAGCCGTGCGCCTGCACCAGCTCGACGTGGATCGGTACCAGCCCCTGGTGCAGGCCGGTCAGCACCAGCGGCAGGAAGGTACCGGAAAGCACAGCGCCAACCAGCAGCCCGCCGCGGTCAATCGCCAGAGACGCACCGTGGGCGATGGCCTCAGAGATCCACCCGCCTAACGGCTGGAGGGCCACAATCGCTACGCTACCGGTAATCAGCGTAGTCAGCAGCGGGTTGAGAATAAGCTCAATCGAGCCGGGCAAAACCGTGCGCAGCCTTTTCTCGATCCAGCACATCAGGATGACCACCAACAGCACCGCAATCACCCCGCCGCGGCCCGGCTGAAGCGCCTCACCAAACAGCGTGATCTGCGCCAGCTGCGGGCTGGACAAGATGCCCGCCATCACGCCGCCCATTGCCAGCGATCCGCCAAACACCTTCGCGGTATTGACCCCGACCAGAATGTTCATAATGGCGAATACCGCGCTGCCGAAGATCCCGAGAATCCCCAGCAGGTTCGGATACTGCGTGGCGAAATCCCCCACAATATCCGGTCGCTTGAGGATATTGATGATCCCGGTGATCAGGCCCGAGGCAATAAACGCCGGGATTAGCGGAATAAAGACGTTTGCCAGCTGTCGCAGCGCATCGCTCATCGGGGCTTTATATTTGGCTTTCGCCTGCGCTTTGGTGCGCTCAGTATAGTCAATCGACACGCTCGCGCTAACGCCCATCAGCGCGCGCATGGCGTCAACAACCTGCGCCGCTTTCCCCGGCCCGACGATCAGCTGATGCTGCTGGCCCTGTTTCACGTAGCCGCTGACCCCGGACAGTTGCTTCAGACGCGACACGTCAAGCTGGTCGTCGTCATGCACCTCGACGCGCACGCGCGTCATGCAGTTTTCGAGACGCTGAATATTTTTTTCCCCACCAATCCCCTGCAGGATATCGCTGGCGAGCGCTGCTGTTTTGTCCATAGACGCCTCTGTTAGTTTTCTAATGCCGCCCGTAAGAAGCCGTTATGCGCATCAAGTTTTGCTCTCGCGGTCGCCGCATCCAGCCCGCTTAAGATCATCAGAATGGCAGGTTTAACATCATGATCGGTTTGTTTGAGTACCGCTTCGGCCTCTTCACGGCCTGCGCCCGTCGCCTCCATCACCATGCGGCAGGCTCTGTCCACCAGCTTGACGTTGGTGGCCCGCATATCCACCATCAGGTTCTGATACACCTTACCGAACTTCACCATCGCGCCGGTGGAGATCATATTGAGCACCAGCTTTTGCGCGGTCCCCGACTTGAGGCGCGTGGAGCCGGTGAGCGCTTCCGGCCCGACCACCGGAGAGATAGCGATAGCGGCCACCTGCGCAATCGGGGAGCCCGGATTACAGGAGATGGCCACCGTCGTGCAGCCGGTCTGGTTTGCGTATTCCAGGCCGCCAATGACGTACGGCGTGCGCCCGGATGCCGCCAGACCGACCACCAGATCCTTCTCCGTCAGATTCAGCGCCTTCAGGTCATCCTCGCCCAGCTGTTTGTTATCTTCCGCCCCTTCAACGGCTTTCAGCAGCGCGCCGGGTCCACCGGCAATTAACCCAACGACCAGACCATGCGGCACCCCAAAGGTGGGCGGACATTCTGACGCATCCAGGACCCCAAGACGCCCGCTGGTCCCCGCCCCCATGTAGATAATGCGTCCGCCGGCCTTGAGGGCTTCCGCCGCCGCATCGACCGCTTTCGCCACCTCGGGTAATGTCCCTTTCACTGCCTGCGCGACCAGCGTATCCTGTTGATTAAAGCGGTTAACCAGCTCCAGGGTGGAGAGCGCATCCAGATCCATGGTTTGCGGGTTACGCGTTTCAGAAACAAGTGAGCCAAGATTCATTTTTGTACCTCAAGAATTTTTAATTCATAATAATCACACTATAATGGAATATAAAATTCATTCAGGCGAGCAAAATTCGTATTTGCGCAGATAATCACATTTTCGCCAGGAGACCGTATGAACTGTTTAATTCGCATTCGCCAGCGCTACGCAGGCTTTGCCCAAAGCGACAAGAAGCTGGCGGATTTTCTGCTTTCTCAACCCGATCGCGCGCGCCACCTCAGCTCGCAGCAGCTGGCGAGTGAAGCCGGCGTGAGCCAGTCCAGCGTGGTGAAATTTGCCCAGAAGATTGGCTTTAAGGGCTTCCCCGCCCTCAAGCTGGCGATCAGTGAAGCGCTGGTCAGTAACCCTAACCCGCAGTCCATGCCGGTGCATAATCAGATCCGCGGCGATGACCCGATGCGGCTGGTTGGAGAAAAGCTGATCAAAGAGAACGTGGCGGCCATGCATGCGACGCTTGATGTGAATACCGAAGAGAAGCTGCTGGAGAGCGTGGCGATGCTGCGCGGCGCGCGGCGAATCATTCTGACCGGCATCGGCGCGTCCGGACTTGTGGCGCGTAACTTTGGCTGGAAGCTGACAAAAATTGGCCTTAACGCCATCGTCGAACAGGATATGCACGCCCTGCTGGCGACCGTACAGGCGATGGATCCTGACGATCTGCTGCTGGCCATCTCCTATTCCGGCGAGCGCCGCGAGATCAACATGGCCACCGATGAAGCGCTGCGCGTCGGCGGTAAAATTCTGGCGATCACCGGTTTTACGCCGAATGCCCTGCAGCAGCGGGCCACGCGCTGTTTATATACCATTGCCGAGGAGCAGGCCACGCGCAGCGCGGCTATCTCGTCCACCAGCGCACAAATGATGCTGACGGACCTGCTGTTTATGGCGCTGGTGCAGCAGGATCTGGAGCGCGCGCCGGAGCGCATTCGACACAGCGAAGAACTGGTAAAGAAACTGGTTTGACGCGTATAATGCCCGCCCAGTTTGTGTTGTTTCTGAGAATTTCCTGATGGCGCTGTTAATTACCAAAAAATGCATTAATTGCGATATGTGCGAGCCCGAATGCCCGAACCAGGCCATTTCGATGGGCGACAGCATTTATGAGATTAACAGCGACCGCTGCACCGAATGCATCGGCCACTATGAAACGCCGACCTGTCAGAAAGTGTGCCCGATCCCGAATACCATTCTGAAGGATCCGGCGCACGTCGAGAGCGAAGAGCAGCTGTGGGATAAGTTTGTCCTGATGCACCACGCGGACAAACTTTAACTTTCGATGATCACCGTAGCGCTGGCATAGTGGCGTTCATCCGCGATCGTCACGTGCATGTGATTCACGCCCAGCTTCTCTGCAAGCTTTTGCGCCTCGCCCCATAAACGCAGGCTTGGCTTACCCAGCTCATCGTTAAACACTTCAAACTGGTTGAACGCCAGACCGTTACGAATGCCGGTCCCGAAGGCTTTGGCCGCCGCCTCTTTTACCGCAAAGCGCTTTGCCAGAAAACGCACCGGCTGCTGATGCGCTTCCCAGATGGCCCATTCGTTATCGCTCAGCACGCGCCTTGCGAGGCGATCGCCGCTGCGGGCGATCACCGCTTCAATGCGGGCTATTTCAACGATATCGGTACCCAAGCCCAGAATGGCCATTACTGACGCGCTTCCTGCATCAGGCGTTTCATTTCTGAAACCGCCTCTTTCAGGCCGCTCATCACCGCGCGGCCAATGATCGCGTGACCGATGTTCAGCTCGTGCATTTCCGGAATGGCGGCAATGGCCTTCACGTTATGGTAGGTCAGGCCGTGACCGGCATTGACCTTCAGGCCCAGGCTCGCCGCGTAGGTGGCCGCTTTAGCAATACGCTCCAGCTCTTTCGCCTGCTCGGCATCGTTTTTGGCATCAGCATAGCAGCCCGTGTGGATTTCGATATACGGCGCGCCCACGTCGGCTGCCGCTTTAATCTGGGCGAAATCAGCGTCAATAAACAGAGAAACCAGGATACCGGCATCCGCCAGGCGCTTGCAGGCATCGCGCATTTTGTCGAGCTGGCCGGCCACATCCAGACCGCCTTCGGTGGTCACTTCCTGGCGTTTTTCCGGCACCAGGCAGCAGAAATGCGGCTGAGTCTCACAGGCAATCGCCAGCATCTCTTCGGTGACCGCCATCTCCAGATTCATACGGGTGTCCAGCGTCTGGCGCAGAATGCGCACGTCGCGGTCGGTGATGTGGCGGCGGTCTTCACGCAGATGAACGGTAATGCCGTCGGCGCCAGCCTGTTCAGCGATAAATGCCGCCTGAACCGGATCGGGATACGCCGTGCCGCGCGCATTACGCAGCGTGGCGATATGATCGATGTTGACGCCTAACAGTAATTCAGCCATGACAATCCTCGGTTTTCTTTTCGATTCTGTGGTCTAACGTTTCGGCACAAACTGCCTGAATAATTCGCGGCTCTTTAAGGGCTTGCCGCCAAGATACGGCTTGAGGGCAATCCGGGTAAAGCGTTTTGCTGCGCGCAGGGTATCCCGATCGGGAAACTCGCGCTCATACAGCGCCCGGAGCTGGCGCCCGGTAAAGGTGCTGTTGTCGATCACGACGCTGGCAATAAAGCCTTTTTCTTCGCGGTAGCGGTAGGTCATGGAGTCTTCCACTTCGTCACCGCTGCCCGCACAGTGCAGAAAATCGACCCCGTACCCAAGATGACCCAGCAGCGCCAGTTCAAAACGCCGCAGCGCAGGCTCGGGCGTGCCGGTTGCGCCAGCCAGCGCCTGGATACAGTGCAGATAATCAAAGAAAAGTTCAGAGAAGCGAGTCTCATGTTCAAGAACGCGAGAGATGAGTTCATTGACATACAGACCGCTGTAGAGCGTGATGCCGGAGAGAGGAAGCGCCAGGGAGACGGCTTCGGCGCTGCGCAGGGTTTTAACTTCCCCTCGCCCACCAAAGCGAACCAGCAGCGGCGTGAAAGGCTGTAGGGCGCCTTTCAGGTTAGAACGTTTGGAACGTGCGCCTTTGGCAACAAGGCGCACGCGGCCCGACTCTTCCGTGAAGACGTCCAGCATCAGGCTGGTTTCGCTCCAGGGACGACTATGCAGAACGAAGGCGCGCTGCCATCCTTCCATCATACTCGTCGTCTTGAGTTACTGGTCTTCGCCGTAACCGAGGCTGCGCAGAGCACGCTCATCATCGGCCCAGCCAGATTTCACTTTCACCCACAGTTCGAGGTGAACCGGCGCTTCGAACATCTCCATCATGTCCTTACGAGCTTCAATGCCGATGGTTTTGATCTTGGCGCCTTTATTGCCGATCACCATCTTCTTCTGCCCTTCGCGCTCAACGAGGATCAGGCCGTTGATGTCGTAGCCGCCACGCTCGTTGCTCTGGAAACGCTCGATCTCCACCGTCACAGAATACGGCAGTTCAGCGCCCAGGAAACGCATCAGCTTTTCACGAATGATTTCAGACGCCATAAAGCGCTGAGATCGATCGGTGATGTACTCTTCCGGGAAGTGATGAATCGCTTCCGGCAGATGCTTACGCACGATGCCCGCGATGGTGTCCACGTTCAGACCCGTCTCTGCAGACAGCGGAACGATGTCGAGGAAGTTCATCTGGCTACCCAGCCACTGCAGATGCGGCAGCAGATCGGCTTTTTCCTGCACGTTGTCCACTTTGTTGACCGCGAGGATGACCGGCGTTTTGCCGTCACGCAGCTTGTTCAGCACCATCTCGTCGTCCGGCGTCCAGCGGGTGCCTTCCACAACGAAGATCACCAGCTCCACGTCGCCAATCGAGCTGCTCGCCGCCTTGTTCATCAGACGGTTGATGGCACGCTTCTCTTCCATGTGCAGGCCCGGGGTATCGACGTAGATCGCCTGATACGCGCCTTCAGTATGGATACCGACGATGCGGTGACGCGTGGTCTGCGCCTTACGCGAGGTGATAGAAATCTTCTGCCCAAGCAGATTATTCAGAAGAGTGGATTTGCCAACGTTCGGACGTCCGACGATGGCAATAAATCCGCAATAGGTCTTTTCTTCGCTCATTCCAGCTCCAGCATTTTTAACGCCTGTTCGGCGGCAGCCTGTTCAGCCTTACGACGGCTTGAACCTGTGCCCACCACCGGTTCACTCAGGCCACTGACCTGGCAATGGATGGTAAATTCCTGATCGTGCGCTTCGCCACGAACCTGCACCACCAGATAAGACGGCAGCGGCAGATGACGTCCCTGCAAATACTCCTGCAGACGCGTTTTCGGATCTTTTTGTTTATCGCCCGGGCTGATTTCGTCCAGACGGGTCTGATACCAGTTAAGGATCAGCTTTTCTACGGTCTGGATATCGCTGTCCAGGAACACACCACCAATTAATGCTTCGACCGTATCGGCAAGAATAGATTCACGACGGAAGCCGCCGCTTTTCAGTTCACCCGGCCCAAGACGCAGACATTCGCCCAGTTCAAATTCGCGCGCGATTTCCGCAAGGGTATTACCCCGAACCAGTGTGGCGCGCATACGGCTCATATCCCCTTCATCCACACGCGGGAAACGATGATAAAGCGCATTCGCAATCACGAAACTTAAAATAGAGTCGCCTAAAAACTCGAGACGCTCATTATGTTTGCTGCTGGCACTGCGGTGGGTTAATGCCTGTTGCAACAACTCCTGATGATGAAAAGTGTAGCCCAGCTTCCGTTGAAGCCGATTAATTACGATGGGGTTCATGCGATACCAATAAATGAATGCGTCAAAAATGCAGCACACGAAACCGACCTGAGAAAACCAACGCGGTTTCGTGTGCCGTGGCACCCTTGCAGGGCCAACCTTAAACTTCGGGGGAATATTCTATACACAACGACAGGGGATGTCGTTAGTTCGAAGAGATTTATCGTGGAAATAATTCACGTAGCCGCTAATTAAAGCGGCTACGCGTTCATTTATTGAGAATTAATGGATTCCGCCGATACGATTCAGGCGTACACCGGTCGGCCATTCGCCTTCCTGCTTCTCAAAACTCATCCAGATGGCGGTAGCTTTACCGACCAGATTCGCTTCCGGCACAAAGCCCCAGTAACGGCTGTCCGCTGAGTTATCGCGGTTGTCACCCATCATGAAGTAATGCCCTGGCGGTACAATCCAGCTCGCGAGCTGCTGGCCCGGCTGACGATAGTACATACCCAGCTGATCCTGCGCGATCGGCACGGTGAGGATTCGGTGCGTCACATCGCCCAGCGTCTCTTTACGCTCAACCAGACGAATGCCGTCCTCTTTGGTTTCACCTTTCGGTACCTGGAAGAATCCGCTGGTCGCTTCGCCGCCGTTACGACGAGCAAAGGTCTGCACAAAATCACTTGGCTCAACGTTTGAGTAGGTGATTGGCAGCGCGTTTTCGCATGCGGTACCGGAGCTGCAGCCCGGCTGAACGGTGACTTCTTTCGCAACCGGATCGTAAGTCACTTTATCACCCGGAAGACCTACCGCGCGCTTGATGTAGTCGAGGCGCGGATCTTCCGGATATTTGAACACCACGATGTCGCCGCGTTTCGGATGACCGGTTTCGATCAGCGTTTTCTGGTAGATCGGATCTTTAATGCCGTAGGCAAACTTCTCTACCAGAATAAAATCACCGATCAGCAGCGTTGGCATCATTGAACCTGATGGGATCTGGAACGGCTCGTAAATAAACGAACGTACGACCAGCACAATCGCCAGCACCGGAAATACCGAGGCGCCCGTTTCCAGCCAGCCCGGTTTCGGGCCGACTTTCTTCAGGGTTTTCGCGTCAATCTCATCGCCAGTGGCTGCCTGTGCGGCAGCCTGACGTTCGCGACGTTTTGGGGCGAAGATAAACTTATCCAGACACCACAGCAGACCTGTCACCAGGGTAGCAATGACCAGGATCAGGGCAAACATGTTCGCCATGCCAACTCCTTAGGGTTATTTGCCGTCTTTACCAACATGAAGGATGGCAAGGAATGCTTCCTGCGGCAGCTCGACGTTACCGACCTGCTTCATACGCTTCTTACCTTCTTTCTGCTTCTGCAGCAGCTTTTTCTTACGGCTGACGTCACCGCCATAGCACTTCGCCAGTACGTTTTTACGCAGCTGTTTCACGGTGGAACGCGCGATAATATGGTTGCCAATGGCCGCCTGAATCGCGATATCGAACTGCTGACGCGGGATCAGATCTTTCATCTTCTCAACCAGCTCGCGGCCACGGTATGGCGCATTGTCGTTGTGGGTGATCAGCGCCAGCGCATCCACACGCTCTCCGTTGATCAGCACGTCCACACGCACCATGTTGGAGGCCTGGAAGCGTTTGAAGTTGTAATCCAGTGACGCATAGCCACGGGAGGTCGACTTCAGACGGTCGAAGAAGTCGAGTACCACTTCCGCCATCGGGATTTCGTAGGTCAGCGCCACCTGGTTACCGTGGTAAACCATGTTGGTCTGCACGCCGCGCTTCTCAATACACAGCGTAATGACGTTGCCCAGGAACTCCTGCGGCAGCAGCATGTGACATTCGGCAATCGGCTCACGCAGCTCGTGAATATTGTTCAACGGCGGCAGCTTGGATGGGCTGTCGACGTAGATCACTTCTTTCGAGGTGGTTTCAACTTCATATACTACCGTCGGCGCGGTGGTGATCAGGTCCAGATCGTATTCACGCTCCAGACGCTCCTGAATGATCTCCATGTGCAGCAGACCAAGGAAGCCGCAGCGGAAGCCGAAGCCCAGCGCCGTTGAGCTTTCTGGCTCATAGAACAGGGAGGCATCGTTCAGGCTCAGCTTGCCAAGGGCATCACGGAAGTTTTCGTAGTCGTCAGAGCTAACCGGGAACAGGCCCGCGTAAACCTGCGGCTTCACCTTTTTAAAGCCTGGCAGCGCTTTATCTGCCGGGTTACGCGCACCCGTCAGGGTATCACCCACCGGCGCGCCGAGGATGTCTTTGATGGCGCAGACCAGCCAGCCTACCTCGCCGCATGTCAGCTCGGTGCGGTCAACCTGTTTTGGCGTGAAGATACCCAGACGGTCGGCGTTATAGACCTGTCCGGTACTCATAACCTTGATTTTGTCGCCTTTGCGCATGGTGCCGTTTTTAATACGCACCAGGGAGACAACGCCCAGATAGTTATCGAACCAGGAGTCGATAATCAGCGCCTGCAGCGGGGCATCCGGATCGCCTTCCGGGGCCGGAATATCACGCACCAGACGTTCCAGCACGTCGGTGACGCCGACACCGGTTTTCGCGGAGCAGCGCACGGCATCGGTCGCGTCAATGCCGACAATATCTTCAATCTCTTCCGCTACGCGCTCAGGATCGGCGGCTGGCAGGTCGATCTTGTTCAGAACCGGCACAACTTCGAGATCCATTTCCATCGCGGTGTAGCAGTTTGCCAGGGTCTGGGCTTCAACGCCCTGCCCGGCATCCACCACCAGCAGCGCGCCTTCACAGGCCGCGAGCGAGCGTGAAACTTCATAGGAGAAGTCAACGTGGCCTGGGGTGTCGATAAAGTTCAGTTGATAGGTTTCACCATCAGCCGCTTTGTAATCAAGCGTAACGCTCTGCGCTTTAATGGTGATACCGCGTTCGCGTTCCAGGTCCATGGAGTCCAGAACCTGGGCTTCCATTTCACGATCAGACAGGCCACCGCAAATCTGGATAATACGGTCAGACAGCGTCGACTTACCGTGGTCAATGTGAGCAATGATCGAAAAGTTACGTATGTTCTTCATATAGTTAAATAATTATGCCTTACGAATTCCTGGAGGCCGCTGTTCTTAGCCTGACGTTTTTCAGTGCGAAAACGCAGCATTCTACACTACATCCTCGCTACCTGGAAATGCACTTAGAGACTGGTATAGCGTGAAGAAAGGACGTTTTCTGTTTTAGGGTGTAAAAAAAGATAAAGCCCGATGGATCACCGGGCCTCAGAAGAGAGCGTTTCAACACGAAGCTGGTCTGGCGCCAGCCCAACGCTGAGAATGACAGGCTGCCACTCCTCGCGCGCGGCAAGCGTTGGGGAGAGACCTTTGGCAAGCCAGAATCCCCCCACGCCACCCAATGCGGCACCGCACATAGCGGCCATATCGGTACCAAACAGCATCTGAAACAGACCACCCATGATAAACAGGCCGACCAGCGGAGAGAGATACACCAGCATAGCGGAGCTGAGCAGGCTGCCTTCCGCGATGCCCAGTTCCACCTTCTGCCCGGCCATCAGCGGCTGTTCGCTTGGCACTGAAATCGTGTGCGATGTTTGTGGCCCGAGCTTGTTCAGCACGCGGCTGCCACAGCCAGCGCGGGATGCGCAGCTATTACATGAGGCTTTAACATCGCAGCTCACCAGCGCAATGCCGTTCTGCCATGAGACTACCGTCGCCCACTCTTTGATCATTGTGCAGCCCTGAATTTAATGCTGTCGGAAATACGCTTCGCCGTTTGCGGAGGGAGTTCTCCCACAATGGTGATCTCTGCATTATCGCGTACCGTTGTACTCACCGTACGGCGCCCGGTACGCAGCATTTGTTCAGCGCTGTTTGCCGTTGCGCGATTGATATTTACCGAGAAGCTAAACAAACCATCTGAATAGAGGCGCGATTCCACCGGCGTTTCAATCGTTGGCAGCTGACGACGGCTGCTGGACACTTCGCTAAACCCTTGTGGGATCCAGGCAGGTACCCAGTTGAAATTAACGGAATCCCCGGCAGGAACAGAAAGTAGCGGCGGCAGGCTGGCCTTAGCCAGATTCTGCATGCTGTTGCCAACCTGATTGTTCACGCTGAACGAAATAACGCGGAACTGTTCCAGCGTTTCACCGTCACGGTCAAGCAGGTCTACACGCATCGGGAGTTTAGTTTCAGCGTCGATCCAGACAATATAGCTGTAGCGCGTTCCATCCCGGGCGACAACGCGGATCACCTCGCAAAGTCTGTCCGCAATACGCGTACGCCCTACCGAAATAAAATCGTAGTAAGGGGCAAGCCGTTTGAAGTCGGTGTAAATGAGTGACGGCAGGGAATCAACGATATAGTCGCCATTCAGCGTGAAAGGCTCCAGGCCGGGCTCGAAATAGCTGATTTCGTTACCACGCTGGACAACTTCCCGACGCGGACCATCCATCTGTAAAAGCTGGGCGAGCGGCTGGTTATCAAGACGGGCATGGCGATAGCGTAACGACTCGACGCCCTGCTTGTTGATGCTGATAAATGCCAACTCGTAATTGAGTGACTGGCTGGCCAGATTCATTTGCTGCAACAACGCCCCGGATGATACATCAGCCGAGGCGTTGGCAGAGAAGAACAGGCTACCCGCCATCAGAGACATGGCGAACCAAAGTTGCTTCATTACTGCGATTGCGTTCCTAAAGTTTGGTTTCCGGGCACCTGCACAGCAGCTTGCTGTGTCTGCGCCTGCTCAAACTGAAGCTGTTCAGAGTGCAGACGACGCTGCAACTCATAATCCTGCAACATCGCATTAATGCGACGGCGCTGCTCCTGAACCTGCTGTTGCTGGCCGCCGCTGGCGGAAGCATCAGCCGGTACGCCCAGGCTTACCGGGCTGGCTTTGCCCATCATCGGCAGTGTGTTAAACACTGGCGCTTCTGGCTGCTGATTAGTTTCAGACTGAGTATTATAGTGCTGGACGCCAACAATAACTGCAAGCGATACGCATGCAGCCACACCCATTTGGGTAAGCTGGCTGGCCCACGGGCGCACCTTTTGCCAGAATGGCATTTTCTGCCACTGGTGAGGTGCGGGTTGAGCTTCAGGAATCAGCGGAGTGGTCTGATGAACAGGCTCATTCTCAATCGCCGCCATGACGCGGGCTGAGATATCGAAATGGAGAACCTCGCCGGTGTCACCGCGAAGGGTGTCACGGATGAGATGGTAACTCTCCCAGGTCTCTTGCATTTCGGGAGAATGAGACAGCTCGTTGAGCAGCTCACTATCTACCGTTTCACCATCCATTAAAGCGGAAAGTTTTTCTTTCTGCATGCCTAATACCTTTTCCAGTATCCCGCTATCGTCAACGCCTGATAAGCGGTTGAACTTTATTATCAATAGCTTCTCGCGCACGGAAAATTCGTGAACGTACCGTGCCGACCGGACAATCCATGATAGCGGCTATCTCTTCATAGCTCAGACCATCAAGCTCCCGTAACGTAATTGCCATGCGTAAATCTTCCGGGAGCGACTCGATCGTGCGAAAAACGATTTGTCTCAGTTCTTCTGACAACATTAAGTTCTCAGGGTTCGAAATTTCTTTCAATGCGCCGCCACTTTCGAAGTTTTCGGCGTCAATTGCGTCCACATCACTTGAAGGTGGACGACGACCCTGAGCGACCAGATAATTCTTTGCCGTATTGACCGCAATACGGTACAGCCAGGTATAAAAAGCACTATCTCCCCGGAAAGAATCCAGCGCGCGATAGGCCTTAATAAAAGACTCTTGCACCACATCAGGCACATCGCCTGACGGTACATAACGGGAAACCAGGCTCGCCACCTTATGCTGGTAGCGCACCACCAGTAGGTTAAAGGCTTTCTGATCTCCCTTCTGGACCCGTTCAACCAGGACCTGGTCCGTTAACTGCTCGCTCATCCGAGGTAATGTCTCCCCAAACCTAAATTCCACGCGTTATCGAAACGCCACTCTAAAAATACCGCACTTTGAGCAAGCACCGAATTAGAGTGTCTGATCTTCAATAAGTTCCGTAACGCCTTTGTTTTTGTTCATCGCGCCGCAGACTGTTCATTTTCTCTCATTATAAGTCTGTTCACGATACGCACCAGTTTCTGACAAGAAACATCTTTTTCCCGCCAGAAGAGTAACGCAACACAGGCTTTATTTCACCACAAAATCTGACGCTAACGATCTGCTTCGCAAAATAATTTCACTCATTTACCCTCCGTTTACCTCAACTTAAGCGTTTAGCCATTGCAACAGTCGCTAAAAAAATACGTGCGATATATCGCATTCGAGTGCTATTCTGACCCAACACTGTTTAGTAAATTAAACAACAATCATGAACACAACACCTGAACTCCATTGTGATGTACTGATCATCGGCAGCGGTGCTGCCGGTCTCTCTCTGGCGCTGCGCATGGCCGAGCATCAAAACGTTATCGTTCTGAGTAAAGGGCCGATAAGCGAGGGTTCCACGTTTTATGCCCAAGGTGGCATTGCCGCGGTGTTTGATGAGACAGACAGCATTGCATCCCACGTTGAAGACACGCTGATTGCCGGGGCCGGGATCGTGGATGCACACGCCGCAGAGTTTGTCGCCAGCAATGCCCGTCATTGCGTGCAGTGGCTCATCGACCAGGGCGTGTTATTCGATACGCAGGTTCAACCCAACGGTGAAGAGAGCTACCACCTGACGCGCGAAGGCGGCCATAGCCACCGCCGCATCCTGCACGCAGCAGATGCCACCGGAAAAGAAGTGGAAACCACGCTGGTTGGTAAAGCGCTGAACCATCCTAATATTCGGGTTCTTGAGCGGAGTAATGCCGTTGACCTGATTATCTCTGACAAGATTGGCCTGCCCGGCACGCGTCGCGTGGTGGGCGCCTGGGTCTGGAACCGTAATAAAGAGAAGGTGGAAACCTGTCAGGCAAAGGCTGTAGTACTGGCTACGGGCGGGGCCTCCAAAGTGTATCAGTACACCACGAACCCGGACATTGCCTCCGGAGACGGTATCGCTATGGCCTGGCGCGCCGGCTGCCGGGTGGCGAATCTTGAGTTCAATCAGTTTCACCCAACCGCCCTGTTCCACCCTCAGGCGCGCAACTTCCTGTTGACGGAAGCCCTGCGCGGCGAAGGCGCCTATCTGAAACGCCCTGACGGCACCCGCTTTATGCCGGACTTTGACGCCCGTGGCGAACTGGCTCCCCGCGATATCGTTGCTCGCGCCATCGATCATGAAATGAAGCGTCTTGGCGTGGACTGCATGTATCTTGATATCAGCCATAAGCCAGCAGCGTTTATTCGCCAGCATTTTCCGATGATTTATGAAAAGCTGCTCAATCTTGGCATTGATTTAACGCGCGATCCGGTGCCGATTGTGCCAGCCGCCCACTATACCTGCGGTGGCGTAATGGTTGACGATCATGGGCGTACCGATGTGGACGGTCTGTATGCTATCGGTGAGGTCAGCTATACCGGGCTTCACGGCGCGAACCGTATGGCTTCTAACTCGCTGCTTGAATGTCTGGTGTACGGCTGGTCGGCCGCAGAAGACATCACGAAGCGCATGCCCTACGCCCGTGAGACAGAGCGCCTGCCTGCCTGGGATGAAAGCCGCGTGGAAAATCCGGACGAGCTGGTCGTGATCCAGCATAACTGGCATGAGCTACGGCTGTTCATGTGGGATTACGTCGGGATTGTGCGCACCACGAAACGTCTTGAGCGCGCGCTGCGCCGCATCACCATGCTGCAGCAGGAAATTGATGAGTATTATGCCAATTTCCGCGTATCGAATAATCTGCTGGAGCTGCGCAATCTGGTGCAGGTTGCCGAGCTGATCGTTCGCTGCGCGATGATGCGTAAAGAGAGCCGCGGGTTGCACTATACGCTGGACTATCCGGATCAGCTTGCGGAGTCCGGCCCGTCGATCCTCGCCCCGCAGGTTTACATAAACAGATAAAACGCCTGGGTCAGGGCAGTGTAATCTTCGGAATAACGCTGGTCTGGCCCACGGATCACCATTCGATCGTTAAAGCATTCCCCCTCTTTCGGCGAGAGCGCCAGCAGCACGCGGTGTGGCAGTCGGCCTTCCGTATCCGAAATATCGGTACGCAGACGTAACGTCCAGCCAATCTCCTGCGCGATACCGATGAACGTGTTGCCGGTACTCTCAGGCAGGACCACGCAGAAAAAACCTTCTTCGGAGATAAGCTCGGCAGCACTGGTGAGCAGGGCCTTGTGATCGAGGGAACGGGTATAACGCGCCTGCTCACGCTCGGGGGTACCGCACTCAACGCCGGGCGCATAGTAAGGAGGGTTGCTGACGATCAGATCGTAACGCGCGGTTTGTTCAGGCGCCCAGGCGAGCACATCTGCGCATTCCACTTTCATGCGGGCAGCCCAGGGGGATTCGGCCATATTTTCATTCGCCTGCTCTGCCGCCTGCGCATCCAGCTCGACGGCATCGATGGTGACATGCTCTTCCGTGCGCTGCGCCAGCATTAACGCCACCAGCCCGCTGCCGGTACCGATATCAAGAATACGCTTAACACCTGCGACAGGCGCCCACGCTCCCAGTAAAATGCCGTCTGTACCGACCTTCATGGCACAGCGATCGTGAGCGACAAAAAATTGTTTGAACGTAAAACCATCGCGGCGCAGCTGCGCTTTGAGTTGAGACATGTCGGGGCAACCTTCTAAGTGAAACTGGAGTAGCATAGGGGAAAGCGAAGTGGCCGAAAAGCGATATCCATACAAACAGATGAAGATTACAGCCGTAACGTCTATAATCAGCGCCCCACACAGAGGTAGAACATGACTGTAACGACTTTTTCCGAACTTGAACTCGATGAAAGCCTGCTCAATGCACTTGAGAGCAAAGGCTTTACACGCCCGACCGCCATTCAGGCAGCGGCCATTCCGCCTGCGCTTGAGGGCCGCGATGTGCTCGGTTCTGCGCCAACCGGCACGGGGAAGACAGCAGCCTATTTGCTGCCTGTGTTGCAGCATCTGCTCGACTTTCCGCGTAAAAAATCTGGCCCGCCGCGTATTTTAATCCTGACGCCGACGCGCGAACTGGCCATGCAGGTGGCCGATCACGCGCGTGAACTTGCGGCAAATACCCATCTGGATATCGCGACCATCACCGGCGGCGTTGCGTATATGAACCACGCCGAAGTGTTCAGCGAAAACCAGGACATCGTCGTTGCGACGACGGGCCGCCTGCTGCAGTACATTAAAGAAGAGAACTTCGACTGCCGTGCGGTTGAAACGCTGATCCTCGACGAAGCCGACCGTATGCTGGACATGGGCTTCGCACAGGATATCGAGCATATTGCGGGTGAAACGCGCTGGCGTAACCAGACGATGCTGTTCTCTGCCACCCTCGAAGGGGAAGCGATTAAAGACTTCGCAGAGCGTCTGCTGGAAGATCCGGTAGAAGTGTCGGCGACGCCGTCCACCCGTGAGCGTAAGAAGATCCACCAGTGGTACTACCGCGCGGACAACCTTGAGCACAAGGTCGAATTGCTCAAACACCTGCTGAAGCAGGAAGATGCGCTGCGCACAATCGTGTTTGTCCGTAAGCGCGAGCGCGTGCACGAGCTGGCAGAAATGCTGCGTAACGCCGGGATCAACAACTGCTATCTTGAAGGCGAGATGGCGCAGATCAAGCGTACCGAAGGCATTAAGCGCCTGACCGATGGCCGCGTTAACGTGCTGGTTGCCACAGACGTGGCCGCTCGCGGGATCGACATCCCTGACGTCAGCCACGTCATTAACTTCGATATGCCGCGCAGCGGCGATACCTATCTGCACCGTATTGGCCGTACCGGCCGCGCGGGCCGCAAAGGGATTGCTATCTCACTGGTTGAAGCGCATGACTACCTGCTGCTGCAGAAAATTGGCCGCTATGTTGACGAGCCGCTGAAAGCGCGCGTTATTGATGGCCTGCGCCCAACCACGCGTGCGCCGAGTGAAAAAATGACGGGTAAACCGTCCAAGAAAGCGCTCGCGAAACGTGCTGAGAGAAAAGAGAAAGAAAAAGAGAAACCGCGCGTGAAGCAGCGCCACCGCGACACCAAGAATATTGGTAAGCGACGTAAGCCAAGCTCTGCCGCACCAGAGACGAAAACTGAAGAGTAAAAAAAAGCCGGGGAAATCCCCGGCTTTTTTATTCCCCCCTGCAGAAGCCGTTACAGGCTTTCAGTAAAGGTACGGGCGATGACGTCGCGCTGCTGTTCTGGGGTCAGAGAGTTGAAGCGTACCGCATAGCCGGACACGCGAATGGTCAGCTGTGGATATTTTTCTGGGTGCTCAACCGCGTCCATCAGCGTTTCGCGACGCAGTACGTTTACGTTCAGGTGCTGACCACCTTCCACGCGCACTTCCGGTTTCACTTCCATTGGAATTTCACGGTACTCGATTTCGCCCAGTTTGTTCACCGGCACGATTTCATCTTCAGCAAAACCCGCTTTCGCAACGACACAGCGCGCTTCGTTTTTCTCGCTGTCCAGCAGCCAGAAAGAGTTGAGCAGATCGTCATTTGCAGCTTTAGTAATCTGGATACCTGTAATCATGTGTTGCCTCCCTTAGGCTACATTAACTGATGTCGGCCTCTCGCGGCCAATTGGTAAAACCATTGTTTCTTGTGTGTATATATATCATTCACACCCCGGTGATTTATTGATTTAAATCAACAAAAACACCAACCACATAAAGAGTGTGGTTTGAATTTATTGCTTTAGATCAATTTCATGACCTTACCAATTCAATTTTACCTGCACATTTTCAACATAAATTTAGCTACTTAGCGCACATTTCGGCGTGGAATTTTGCTCACTGGGCTTTAACAGGTAAGCTAGTCAGAGATTGAAATTCGCAGGAGAGCGAGATGACGACACCTTTAACCTGGCATGACGTGCTGGCAGAAGAAAAGCAGCAGCCCTATTTTATCAATACGCTCAGCACCGTTGCGGCTGAGCGCCAGTCCGGACAGACGATTTACCCGCCGCAGAAAGATGTGTTCAACGCCTTTCGCTACACCGAACTGAGCGATGTGAAAGTGGTCATTCTGGGCCAGGATCCCTATCACGGCCCGGGCCAGGCGCATGGGCTGGCGTTTTCCGTACGTCCCGGCGTGGCGATCCCCCCTTCTCTGCTCAACATGTATAAAGAGCTTGAGGGAACCGTGCCCGGATTTACCCGACCAAACCATGGCTACCTGGAAAGCTGGGCGCGTCAGGGCGTGCTGTTATTGAACACGGTACTCACCGTTCGGGCCGGCCAGGCGCACTCGCACGCCAGCCTGGGCTGGGAGACATTCACCGATAAAGTCATCAGCCTGATCAACGAACACCGTGAAGGGGTCGTGTTTTTACTCTGGGGATCGCATGCGCAGAAGAAAGGGGCGATTATTGACCGTCAGCGCCATCACGTGTTGAAAGCGCCACACCCGTCACCGCTGTCTGCACATCGCGGTTTCTTTGGCAGTAATCATTTTGTTCTGGCGAACGAATGGCTGGAAAAACGTGGCGAAACGCCCATTGACTGGATGCCTGTGCTACCGGCTGAGAGCGAGTAGTAATTGAATGTGCCGGGTATGCCCCGGCACATGAAGAGGCTTATGCCTTATTCTGACGCCACCACTCGGCCAGCAGTACGCCGGTCGCAACGGATACGTTCAGACTTTCCACATTGCCTGTCCCATCGATTGAGACGCTCAGATCCGCACTGGAGAGCGCCGCGTCAGACAGACCATCACGTTCCTGACCTAATACCAGCACCATTTTACGCGGCAGCGTCGCTTTAAACAGCGGCGTACCGGCATGGCTCGAGGTGGTCACGATGGAATAGCCCGCTTTACGGAACTGCTCAAGAGCATCCAGCACGCTGTCGCCGGTGATCGGCTGCACGTGCTCGGCTCCGCCTTCCGCAGTACGGATCGCGGCACCGGATTCCAGCAGTGCAGCATCCTGCAACAGCACGCCTTTCACGCCAAAGTGCGCGCAACTGCGCATCATTGCGCCCAGGTTATGCGGGTTGCCCACATCTTCCAGCGCCAGCACGCAGTCATCGGCATCCGCCTGGCTGACCCACTGCTGCACGGTCGTGCCGTTACGTTTTTTGATCAGGAAGCAAACGCCGCCGTGGTGTTCAGTACCGGAGGCTTTGGTCAGCTCAGCATCATCAACCACGTGGTAAGCTTTACGGTTCGCGGCCATCCAGCGCAGGGCTTCTTTGAAGCGCGGGGTTACGCTCTGGATAAACCAGGCGCGGACGATACACTCAGGACGGCTCTGGAATAGCGCCTGGCAGGCGTTCTCACCATACACGCGGGTCTCTTCCGCACGCTGGCGGCGCAGCACTTCCGGGTCGATAAAGCTTTTACCGCTGATACCGCCGTGATCGGCTTTTTCCGGCGTCTCATCGCCAGGGGCGCGAGAAACGGTACGCCACGGGGAGGCATTATCACGTGAGAAGTCTTCCCGCGGCCGGTCATCGCGTGGACGGTCACTACGCGGGCGGTCGGAACGCGGACGGTCATCGCGTTTGCGATCGTCACGTTTGCGGTCATCACCGCGGTTATTTCTGTCATCGCGGGCGGGGCGACGGCCACCGTCAGCACGAGAAGAAGACGCCGGACGCCCGCCACCTTTTCCGGTACGCGGATTTTGGGTGCGTTTATCAGAGTCATCATCACTGCGGACATACATCACTTTGACCTTGCCGCTTTTGTTTTTCATTTCGTCGTTCATGCTTTTCTCCACCAGCGCTGCGCGAAGCGCGCAGATTACCCGATGTGCCAGCGCATAGCCATAATTTCGTACAAAAGCCTGTGACTATTGTTCTCATTGAATAAAACGCATTGTTGTTTCAAACAGGCTCATTGATAATATGTAACATATTAGAAACATTATCGGCGTTCCGCCGCTGTCCCACGGCTCTATCAGAGGTTAGTTATGAATACCGTATGTGCCAACTGTCAGGCTCTTAACCGCATTCCGGACGATCGGATGGAAGATGGTGCGAAATGCGGACGTTGCGGCCATGAATTGTTTGATGGCGACGTCATTAACGCAACGGGTGCTACGCTGGACAAACTCCTCAAGGACGATCTTCCTGTCGTGGTCGATTTCTGGGCGCCATGGTGCGGCCCTTGCCGTAGCTTCGCGCCAATCTTCGAAGATGTGGCCGAAGAGCGAAACGGAAAAATGCGGTTCGTTAAGGTCAACACTGAAGCTGAGCCCGAACTAAGCGCCCGTTTTCGCATCCGCAGCATCCCGACCATTATGATTTTTAAAAATGGTGAGGTGATCGATATGCTCAACGGTGCCGTTCCAAAAGCACCTTTTGAAAGCTGGTTAAACGAGTCGCTGTAACATTCACGGGGCACATCTTGTGCCCCGCTCCTGCCTCTGCGAAAATAGGGTTTTTCCTGCATTTCGCCCATGACTGATAACGCTGTTCTTCAACTACGCGCCGAACGCCTTGCGCGCGCCACTCGACCGTTTCTCGCCCGAGGCAACCGTATTCGCCGCTGCCAGCGCTGCCTGCTGCCGCTGAAGGTTTGCCTGTGCGAGACGCTGGCCCCGAGTTCGGCACAGAGCCGTTTTTGTCTGGTCATGTTCGATACCGAGCCGATGAAACCCAGCAATACGGGACGCCTTATCGCCGATATTCTCCCGGATACCGCGGCGTTTCAGTGGTCCCGCACGGAGCCCCCTCAGGCCCTGCTCGACTTAGTGGCTAGCCCGGACTATCAGCCGATGGTCGTTTTCCCTGCGTCATATGCAGGTATCGATCGCCAGGTGCTTTCGACGCCGCCATCCGGTAAACCGCCGCTATTTATTATGCTGGACGGCACCTGGACCGAAGCGCGAAAAATGTTTCGCAAAAGCCCGTATCTCGACGCACTTCCGGTGATTTCTGTCGATCTTTCCCGCGTCTCCGCCTACCGCCTTCGAGAGGCGCATGCTGACGGGCAATACTGCACCGCCGAAGTGGCGATTGCGCTTCTGGATCTGGCGGGTGATACCGCTGCGGCTGGCGCCCTGGGCAACCATTTCTCCTGTTTCCGGGAACGCTATCTGGCGGGAAAAACCGTTCATAAGGGCAGCGTCACAGCAGCCGAGACGGAAAGCGTTTAAAATCATCAGGTCGCTTGCATTCACAGGAGGCCTGCATGAGCCAGCGAGGGTTAGAAGCGCTACTTCGTCCTAAATCCATTGCCGTCATCGGCGCATCAATGAAACCGGATCGTGCTGGCTATCTGATGATGCGCAACCTGCTGGCCGGGGGATTTAATGGTCCCGTCATGCCCGTCACGCCGGCGTATAAGGCGGTTCAGGGAGTGCTTGCATGGCCTGATGTACAGAGCCTGCCTTTCGTACCGGATCTGGCCGTACTGTGTACAAACGCGAAACGGAATCCGGAGCTGCTGGAATCGCTCGGCAAGAAAGGCTGTAAAACCTGCATTATTCTCTCGTCTCCGCCTGAACAGAAAGCCGAGCTTCTGGCCTGTGCCAGCCGCTATCAAATGCGCATTCTTGGGCCAAACAGTCTCGGCCTGCTCGCCCCCTGGCAGGGCTTAAATGCCAGCTTCTCTCCGGTTCCGATCCGCAAAGGCAAGCTCGCGTTTATCTCGCAGTCGGCTGCAGTATCGAACACTATCCTCGACTGGGCGCAGCAGCGTGAAATGGGATTCTCCTACTTCATTGCCCTGGGCGACAGCCTGGATATCGACGTTGATGAGCTACTGGATTTTCTGGCGCGTGACGGCAAAACCAGTGCGATCCTGCTTTATCTTGAGCACCTCAGCGACGCGCGTCGTTTTGTCTCGGCTTCGCGAAGCGCTTCGCGCAATAAGCCGATCCTGGTGATCAAAAGCGGACGCAGCCCTGCGGCACAGCGTCTGCTACATTCTCATTCCGGCATGGATCCCGCCTGGGACGCCGCCATTCAGCGCGCGGGGTTGCTGCGGGTGCAGGATACACACGAACTTTTTTCCGCCGTTGAGACGTTAAGCCATATGCGCCCGTTGCGCGGCGAGAAGCTAATGATCGTCAGTAACGGTGCCGCCCCTGCCGCGCTCGCTCTGGATGAGCTATGGCGGCGCTTCGGCAAGCTGGCAACGCTAAGTGAAGAGACGCTGCAGCGCCTGAAAGAAGCACTTCCGACCAGCGTGACGCCCGGCAATCCGCTTGATTTGCGCGATGACGCCAGCAGCGATCGCTACATCAAGGCGATCTCCATTTTGCTGGATAGCCAGGATTTCGATGCGCTGATGATTATCCACTCACCCAGCGCGGTCGCGCCGGGCAGTGAAAGCGCGCGCGCGCTCATTGAGGCCGTACGCAACCATCCGCGAGGCAAATATGTCACCCTGCTCACAAACTGGTGCGGTGAGTTTTCTTCTCAGGAGGCGCGGCGCTTGTTCAGCGAGGCCGGGCTACCAACCTACCGCACGCCGGAAGGCACCATCACCGCGTTTATGCATATGGTGGAATATCGCCGTAACCAGAAACAGCTGCGCGAGACGCCGGCGTTGCCCGGGAATTTGACGGCCAATACCGTTGACGTTCACAGGCTGTTGCAGCAGGCCATTGAAGAAGGCGCGACCTCGCTGGATACACATGAGGTCCAGCCGATTCTGGGCAGCTACGGGATGCAAACCCTGCCGACCTGGATCGCCAGCGACAGCGCTGAGGCCGTGCATATTGCCGAGCAGATTGGCTATCCGGTTGCCCTGAAGCTGCGCTCCCCGGATATCCCGCATAAGTCGGATGTGCAGGGGGTCATGTTGTACCTGCGCACGGCAACGGAGGTGCAGCAGGCAGCTGATGCCATCTTCGATCGTGTGAAAATGGCCTGGCCGCAGGCGAGGATCCATGGATTGCTGGTGCAAAGTATGGCCAACCGCGCTGGTGCTCAGGAATTACGGGTGGTGGTTGAACACGATCCCGTCTTCGGTCCGCTCATCATGCTGGGAGAAGGCGGCGTTGAGTGGCGTCCGGAAGAGCAGGCCGTGGTGGCGTTGCCGCCTCTTAACATGAATCTGGCGCGTTATCTGATTATTCAGGCGATTAAAAGTAAAAAGATCCGCGGCCGGAGCGCGCTGCGTCCGCTCGATATTGCCGGGCTAAGTCAGTTCCTGGTGCAGGTCTCTAACCTGATTGTAGATTGTGCCGAGATCCAGCGGCTGGACATTCATCCGCTGCTCGCCTCCGGCAATGAGTTTACGGCGCTGGACGTGACTCTGGATATCGCACCATTCGAAGGAGACAGAGAGAGTCGCCTGGCAATCCGCCCGTATCCCCTGCAGCTGGAGGAGTGGGTTGAGATGAAAAATGGTGAACGCGCCTTGTTCCGCCCTATTCTGCCGGAAGATGAGCCCCAGCTGCGAGCCTTTATCTCTCAGGTCACGAAAGAGGATCTTTATTATCGCTATTTTAGCGAAATCAACGAATTTACCCACGATGATTTAGCCAATATGACCCAGATCGACTACGATCGAGAAATGGCGTTTGTTGCCGTTCGTCGCGCCGATAAGGGTGATGAGATCCTCGGCGTTACGCGTGCGATTTCTGACCCGGATAACGTCGATGCGGAGTTTGCGGTGCTGGTGCGCTCCGATCTTAAAGGCCTGGGTCTGGGAAGACGGTTGCTGGAAAAACTCATCAGTTATACGCGAGATCACGGATTGTTACGCCTTAATGGCATTACTATGCCTAACAATCGCGGTATGGTGACCCTGGCGCGAAAACTTGGGTTTGACGTTGATATTCAGCTTGACGAAGGTATTGTTGCCTTGTCCCTTAGTCTGACATCAGCCAGCAAACGCGAGTAAGCTACTGGAAATGTTACCCACTTTGGACGGGACTGGTGGTATCATTGTCCGCTTATGTTGTTTGCATGGTACAGACAACCCTTCAATGAACAGAGAAGATACGCACTGTGATGTTGTCAAAATTTAAGCGTAATAAACATCAACAACACCTTGCTCAACTACCGAAGATTTCTCAGTCAGTTGATGATGTAGAGTTCTTTTACGCTCCCGCTCATTTTCGGGAGACGCTTCTGGAAAAGATTGCCAGCGCCACACGACGCATTTGCATTGTGGCACTGTATCTTGAACAGGATGAAGGCGGGCGCGCGATCCTGAACGCGCTCTATGACGCCAAACGTCAGCGCCCGGAACTTGATGTTCGCGTGCTGGTAGACTGGCATCGAGCTCAGCGTGGCCGTATTGGCGCTGCCGCGTCAAACACCAATGCTGACTGGTATTGCCGTACGGCGCAGGAAAATCCTGGCGTCGATGTGCCTGTTTATGGCGTCCCGGTTAATACCCGTGAAGCGCTCGGCGTCCTTCATTTCAAGGGATTCATCATTGATGACAGCGTGCTGTACAGCGGCGCCAGCCTCAATGATGTCTACCTTCATCAGCTCGATAAATATCGCTACGACCGCTACCATCTGATCCGTAATCCGCAGATGGCCGATATCATGTTTAACTGGGTTGATAAAAATCTGGTCCACGGCCGTGGCGTTAACCGCCTTGACGATCCCGAGCGTCCTAAAAGCCCGGAAATCAAAAACGATGTTCGCGCCTTCCGCCAGGAGCTGCGTGATGCGGTCTATCATTTCCAGGGCAATGCGAACAACGAAGAGTTATCCGTTACACCGCTGGTAGGACTCGGCAAATCAAGCCAGCTGAACAAAACGATCTTCCATCTGATGCCGTGTGCGGAGCAGAAACTCACCATCTGTACGCCGTACTTTAACCTTCCTGCCGTGCTGGTGCGTAATATCATTCAGCTGCTGCGCGACGGTAAAAAAGTGGAAATTATCGTTGGTGATAAAACGGCAAACGACTTCTTCATTCCTGAAGATCAGCCGTTCAAAATCATCGGTGCGCTGCCTTATCTCTATGAGATTAACCTGCGTCGTTTCCTGAGCCGCTTACAGTATTACGTCAACACTGACCAGCTGGTTGTGCGTCTCTGGAAAGATGAAGACAATAGTTACCATCTGAAAGGCATGTGGGTCGACGATGAGTGGATGTTGCTGACCGGTAACAACCTGAACCCGCGCGCATGGCGACTGGATCTGGAAAACGCTATCCTGATTCATGACCCGCAGCATGAGTTAGCCGCCCAACGTGAACGCGAGCTGGAGCTGATTCGCACCCATACGACCGTGGTGAATCACTACCGCGAACTGCAGAGCATTGCCGATTATCCGGTAAAAGTTCGCAAGCTTATTCGCCGCTTACGTCGTATCCGTATCGACCGACTTATCAGCCGTATTCTGTAATATCCAGGCCCTGTCACCCGCAGGGCTTTTTTATGGAGCCCGTTGATGCGTATTCCTCTGTTACTGAGCGTCCTTTTCCTGAGTGGCTGTAGCCATATGGCCAACGATAGCTGGTCCGGACAGGATAAAGCACAGCATTTCCTCGCTTCCGCGATGTTGTCCGCAGCCGGTAATGAATATGCCCAGCATCAGGGATACAGCCGGGACCGTAGCGCGGCGATCGGGCTGATGTTCTCAGTAGGTCTTGGGGCATCAAAAGAACTGTGGGATAGCCGCCCCGCAGGGAGCGGCTGGAGCTGGAAAGATTTCGCCTGGGATGTTGCCGGCGCAACGACCGGCTACGCCGTGTGGCAAATGGCGCGCTATTAAAGTCGGATACCTTTCCCTTTGCGATGCAGCATCAGGGAAACAATAAAAGCCAGAGCCCCCATACCCGTTACGTACCAGAAGAATGTCGTTTCGCTTCCCCATGACTTAAGCGACAACGCAACGTACTCCGCCGATCCGCCAAACACCGCGTTGGCTACCGCATAAGAAAGCCCTACTCCTAACGCACGAACCTGCGCCGGGAACATCTCGGCTTTCAGTATCCCGCTGATTGAGGTATAGAAACTGACAATCACCATCGCCACCATCACCAGCGCAAACGCGGCATATGGCGAAGTCACATGCTGAAGGGCAGACAGAATAGGTACGGTACATAACGCCGACAGCCCGCCAAAAATCAGCATCGACGTTCGTCGACCGATTTTATCCGAGAGCGCACCGATAATAGGTTGTATGAGCATAAAGACAAACAGCGCCACGGTCATGACTACGCTGGCAACGTTTGCGTGCATGCCGGTGGTGTTCACAAGGTACTTCTGCATATAGGTGGTGAACGTGTAGAAACTAAGAGAGCCGCCCGCAGTAAAGCCCAGCACCATGAGGAAAGCTTTGCGGTTACGCCATAACCCTTTGAATGTTCCCGCCTCCTTCAGCATCCTGACCTCTTTCTGAGAGGTTTCATCTAGCTGACGGCGTAGCCAAAGTGCAACAACCGCCAGTACAGCGCCCATTGCGAAAGGGATCCGCCATCCCCAGGCGTGAAGCTGTTCGTCCGTCAGAATTTGCTGCAGGATCACCACCACAAGAATGGCCAGCAGCTGACCGCCAATCAGCGTGACGTACTGGAATGACGCGTAAAAACCTTTACGACCTTCCAGTGCAATTTCACTCATGTAGGTTGCACTGGTACCGTATTCACCGCCCACCGATAATCCCTGGAATAAGCGGGCCAGCAAAAGTAGCGCCGGTGCCCAGGTACCAATCGATGCATATCCCGGTAAGCAGGCGATCACCAGCGAGCCAAAGCACATCATGCACACCGAGATCAGCATAGAGGCCTTACGCCCGCGACGATCCGCAATGCGGCCAAACAGCCAGCCCCCGATGGGTCGCATCAAGAATCCTGCGGCAAATACCCCTGCCGTTTGAAGCAGCTGCGTTGTGGTGTTGCCGGAGGGGAAGAAGATATGTGCGAAGTAGAGTGAACAGAATGAGTAGACGTAAAAGTCGAACCATTCAACCAGATTCCCTGAAGAGGCGCTGACGATTGCCCATACCCTTCTTCGGGTATCACTGTGACCCAGCGTCCCGTTTGATGTCATGCTTTCTGTCATTGTGATTATGCTCCTGCCATAAACTGCGGCGTATTGAGCCAGGAGACTCAATAACCTCGTAAATGAAATGTTATAATTTTGTTATAAATCACATTGAGACAGAGATCACACATTCCATTAGCAGGATAAGGGATTAAGAGAAAGGCCAGAGTGGGAAAACAAAAGCAAAAAACCCCGCACCTTTCGGTACGGGGTTCTTCTATTTTGATGCCTGGCAGTTCCCTACTCTCACATGGGGAGACCCCACACTACCATCGGCGCTACGGCGTTTCACTTCTGAGTTCGGCATGGGGTCAGGTGGGACCACCGCGCTAAAGCCGCCAGGCAAATTCTGTTAAATCTGTATCAGGCTGAAATTGATTGTTCTGTCTCTTCGCCAAAACATCTTCGGCGTTGTAAGGTTAAGCCTCACGGTTCATTAGTATCGGTTAGCTCAACGCATCGCTGCGCTTACACACCCGACCTATCAACGTCATAGTCTTTAACGTTCCTTCAGGAGACTTAAAGTCTCAGGGAGAACTCATCTCGGGGCAAGTTTCGTGCTTAGATGCTTTCAGCACTTATCTTTTCCGCATTTAGCTACCGGGCAGTGCCATTGGCATGACAACCCGAACACCAGTGATGCGTCCACTCCGGTCCTCTCGTACTAGGAGCAGCCCCCCTCAATTCTCCAGCGCCCACGGCAGATAGGGACCGAACTGTCTCACGACGTTCTAAACCCAGCTCGCGTACCACTTTAAATGGCGAACAGCCATACCCTTGGGACCTACTTCAGCCCCAGGATGTGATGAGCCGACATCGAGGTGCCAAACACCGCCGTCGATATGAACTCTTGGGCGGTATCAGCCTGTTATCCCCGGAGTACCTTTTATCCGTTGAGCGATGGCCCTTCCATTCAGAACCACCGGATCACTATGACCTGCTTTCGCACCTGCTCGAGCCGTCACTCTCGCAGTCAAGCTAGCTTATGCCATTGCACTAACCTCCTGATGTCCGACCAGGATTAGCTAACCTTCGTGCTCCTCCGTTACTCTTTGGGAGGAGACCGCCCCAGTCAAACTACCCACCAGACACTGTCCGCAACCCGGATCACGGGTCTACGTTAGAACACCAGCCATTAAAGGGTGGTATTTCAAGGACGGCTCCACGCAGACTGGCGTCCACGCTTCAAAGCCTCCCACCTATCCTACACATCAAGGACCAGTGTTCAGTGTCAAGCTATAGTAAAGGTTCACGGGGTCTTTCCGTCTTGCCGCGGGTACACTGCATCTTCACAGCGAGTTCAATTTCACTGAGTCTCGGGTGGAGACAGCCTGGCCATCATTACGCCATTCGTGCAGGTCGGAACTTACCCGACAAGGAATTTCGCTACCTTAGGACCGTTATAGTTACGGCCGCCGTTTACCGGGGCTTCGATCAAGAGCTTCGCGTTACCGCTAACCCCATCAATTAACCTTCCGGCACCGGGCAGGCGTCACACCGTATACGTCCACTTTCGTGTTTGCACAGTGCTGTGTTTTTAATAAACAGTTGCAGCCAGCTGGTATCTTCGACTGATTTCAGCTCCACCCGCAGGGGCTTCACCTACATATCAGCGTGCCTTCTCCCGAAGTTACGGCACCATTTTGCCTAGTTCCTTCACCCGAGTTCTCTCAAGCGCCTTGGTATTCTCTACCTGACCACCTGTGTCGGTTTGGGGTACGATTTCGTGTTACCTGATGCTTAGAGGCTTTTCCTGGAAGCA
This sequence comes from Enterobacter sp. N18-03635, assembly GCF_004006055.1. Classification (NCBI taxonomy): domain Bacteria; kingdom Pseudomonadati; phylum Pseudomonadota; class Gammaproteobacteria; order Enterobacterales; family Enterobacteriaceae; genus Enterobacter; species Enterobacter sp. N18-03635. The sequence goes on from NZ_CP034769.1 coordinate 3,475,603, forward strand.
GGGCATTTGTTACTTCAGCACCGTAGTGCCTCGTCATCACACCTCAGCGTTAAAAAACGACCGGATTTACCTGGTCGTTCCGCCTACATGCTTAAACCGGGACAACCGTCGCCCGGCTAACATAGCCTTCTCCGTCCCCCCTTCGCAGTAACACCAAGTACAGGAATATTAACCTGTTTCCCATCGACTACGCCTTTCGGCCTCGCCTTAGGGGTCGACTCACCCTGCCCCGATTAACGTTGGACAGGAACCCTTGGTCTTCCGGCGAGCGGGCTTTTCACCCGCTTTATCGTTACTTATGTCAGCATTCGCACTTCTGATACCTCCAGCATGCCTCACAGCACACCTTCAACGGCTTACAGAACGCTCCCCTACCCAACAACGCATAAGCGTCGCTGCCGCAGCTTCGGTGCATGGTTTAGCCCCGTTACATCTTCCGCGCAGGCCGACTCGACCAGTGAGCTATTACGCTTTCTTTAAATGATGGCTGCTTCTAAGCCAACATCCTGGCTGTCTGTGCCTTCCCACATCGTTTCCCACTTAACCATGACTTTGGGACCTTAGCTGGCGGTCTGGGTTGTTTCCCTCTTCACGACGGACGTTAGCACCCGCCGTGTGTCTCCCGTGATAACATTCTTCGGTATTCGTAGTTTGCATCGGGTTGGTAAGCCGGGATGGCCCCCTAGCCGAAACAGTGCTCTACCCCCGAAGATGAGTTCACGAGGCGCTACCTAAATAGCTTTCGGGGAGAACCAGCTATCTCCCGGTTTGATTGGCCTTTCACCCCCAGCCACAAGTCATCCGCTAATTTTTCAACATTAGTCGGTTCGGTCCTCCAGTTAGTGTTACCCAACCTTCAACCTGCCCATGGCTAGATCACCGGGTTTCGGGTCTATACCCTGCAACTTAACGCCCAGTTAAGACTCGGTTTCCCTTCGGCTCCCCTATACGGTTAACCTTGCTACAGAATATAAGTCGCTGACCCATTATACAAAAGGTACGCAGTCACACCACGAAGGTGCTCCCACTGCTTGTACGTACACGGTTTCAGGTTCTTTTTCACTCCCCTCGCCGGGGTTCTTTTCGCCTTTCCCTCACGGTACTGGTTCACTATCGGTCAGTCAGGAGTATTTAGCCTTGGAGGATGGTCCCCCCATATTCAGACAGGATACCACGTGTCCCGCCCTACTCTTCGAGTTCACAGCCTGTGTGCTTTCGTGTACGGGACTGTCACCCTGTACCGTGCGACTTTCCAGACGCTTCCACTAACACACAAGCTGATTCAGACTCTGGGCTGCTCCCCGTTCGCTCGCCGCTACTGGGGGAATCTCGGTTGATTTCTTTTCCTCGGGGTACTTAGATGTTTCAGTTCCCCCGGTTCGCCTCGTTAACCTATGTATTCAGTTAACGATAGTGTGACGAATCACACTGGGTTTCCCCATTCGGACATCGCCGGGTCAAAGGTTCATATCACCTCGCCGGCGCTTTTCGCAGATTAGCACGTCCTTCATCGCCTCTGACTGCCAGGGCATCCACCGTGTACGCTTAGTCGCTTAACCTCACAACCCGAAGATGTTTCACTTCTGATTGCGAAAATTTGAGAGACTCGAACACACCATTAAGATGTGTCGTTTCAATTTTCAGCTTGATCCAGATTTTTAAAGAGCAAATATCTCAAACGTGACTCGCAAGTCAGTTTTGAGATATGACGGCAGGTGACTTTCACTCACGAACCAGCAAGTGGCGTCCCCTAGGGGATTCGAACCCCTGTTACCGCCGTGAAAGGGCGGTGTCCTGGGCCTCTAGACGAAGGGGACGTGTAGTCTCAATCGCAAGACGCCTTGCTATTTACTTTTCATCAGACAATCTGTGTGAGCACTACAAAGGCAGGTTCTTTAAGGTAAGGAGGTGATCCAACCGCAGGTTCCCCTACGGTTACCTTGTTACGACTTCACCCCAGTCATGAATCACAAAGTGGTAAGCGCCCTCCCGAAGGTTAAGCTACCTACTTCTTTTGCAACCCACTCCCATGGTGTGACGGGCGGTGTGTACAAGGCCCGGGAACGTATTCACCGTAGCATTCTGATCTACGATTACTAGCGATTCCGACTTCATGGAGTCGAGTTGCAGACTCCAATCCGGACTACGACGCACTTTATGAGGTCCGCTTGCTCTCGCGAGGTCGCTTCTCTTTGTATGCGCCATTGTAGCACGTGTGTAGCCCTACTCGTAAGGGCCATGATGACTTGACGTCATCCCCACCTTCCTCCAGTTTATCACTGGCAGTCTCCTTTGAGTTCCCGGCCTAACCGCTGGCAACAAAGGATAAGGGTTGCGCTCGTTGCGGGACTTAACCCAACATTTCACAACACGAGCTGACGACAGCCATGCAGCACCTGTCTCAGAGTTCCCGAAGGCACCAAAGCATCTCTGCTAAGTTCTCTGGATGTCAAGAGTAGGTAAGGTTCTTCGCGTTGCATCGAATTAAACCACATGCTCCACCGCTTGTGCGGGCCCCCGTCAATTCATTTGAGTTTTAACCTTGCGGCCGTACTCCCCAGGCGGTCGACTTAACGCGTTAGCTCCGGAAGCCACGCCTCAAGGGCACAACCTCCAAGTCGACATCGTTTACGGCGTGGACTACCAGGGTATCTAATCCTGTTTGCTCCCCACGCTTTCGCACCTGAGCGTCAGTCTTTGTCCAGGGGGCCGCCTTCGCCACCGGTATTCCTCCAGATCTCTACGCATTTCACCGCTACACCTGGAATTCTACCCCCCTCTACAAGACTCTAGCCTGCCAGTTTCGAATGCAGTTCCCAGGTTGAGCCCGGGGATTTCACATCCGACTTGACAGACCGCCTGCGTGCGCTTTACGCCCAGTAATTCCGATTAACGCTTGCACCCTCCGTATTACCGCGGCTGCTGGCACGGAGTTAGCCGGTGCTTCTTCTGCGGGTAACGTCAATCGACAAGGTTATTAACCTTATCGCCTTCCTCCCCGCTGAAAGTACTTTACAACCCGAAGGCCTTCTTCATACACGCGGCATGGCTGCATCAGGCTTGCGCCCATTGTGCAATATTCCCCACTGCTGCCTCCCGTAGGAGTCTGGACCGTGTCTCAGTTCCAGTGTGGCTGGTCATCCTCTCAGACCAGCTAGGGATCGTCGCCTAGGTGAGCCGTTACCCCACCTACTAGCTAATCCCATCTGGGCACATCTGATGGCAAGAGGCCCGAAGGTCCCCCTCTTTGGTCTTGCGACGTTATGCGGTATTAGCTACCGTTTCCAGTAGTTATCCCCCTCCATCAGGCAGTTTCCCAGACATTACTCACCCGTCCGCCGCTCGTCACCCAGGAGCAAGCTCCCTGTGTTACCGCTCGACTTGCATGTGTTAGGCCTGCCGCCAGCGTTCAATCTGAGCCATGATCAAACTCTTCAATTTAAGTTTGATGCTCGTGAATTAAACTTCGTAATGAATTACGTATGTTCACTCAGAGACTTGGTATTCATTTTTCGTCTTGCGACGTTAAGAATCCATGTCACTTTGAGTGCCCACACAGATTGTCTGATAAATTGTTAAAGAGCAGTGCCGCTTCGCTTTTCACAGCGGCGCGGGGTGTGCATATTACGCTTTCCCGCTTCAGAGTCAAGCGTTTATTTACGCTGTTCGCTGCTGACCCGGCGGCGTGTGTGCCGTTGTTCCGTGTCAGTGGAGGCGCATTATAGGGAGTAATTCTGAACCTGCAAGGATAAAGTGAAATTTATTTACTGACTGCTCACTTTCCAGGCAAAACCAACTCCAGACCTCAATTTTCGCCTGGTTTTTAAACAAAAACGAGCCGCAAGCGGCTCGTTTTTGCGTTTTGTGACTTACTGCACTGCCACAATGCGATCGTCGTTGGCTTCCAGACGGATAACTTTGCCAGGAACCAGCTCCCCGGAGAGGATCTGTTGCGCCAGCGGGTTTTCGATCTGCTGCTGGATAGCGCGTTTCAATGGACGCGCACCGTACACCGGATCGTAACCGTTCTTACTCAGCAGCTTCAACGCATCGTCGGAGATGTGAATTTCATATCCACGTTCTTCCAGACGTTTGTACAGACGCTGCAGCTGGATCTGCGCAATCGACGCAATGTGTTTCTCACCCAGAGGATGGAATACCACCACTTCATCAATACGGTTGATGAACTCCGGACGGAAGTTATGGCTTACCACCCCCAGCACCAGATCCTTCATGTGGCTGTAGTCCAGTTCACCGAAACGTTCCTGAATCAAATCGGAACCCAGGTTCGAGGTCATGATGACAACCGTATTACGGAAGTCGACCGTTCTCCCCTGCCCGTCGGTCAGACGCCCATCATCCAGCACCTGAAGCAGGATGTTGAACACATCCGGATGCGCTTTTTCCACCTCATCCAGCAGGATGACGGAATAAGGACGACGGCGCACCGCTTCCGTCAGGTACCCACCTTCTTCATAACCCACATATCCCGGAGGCGCCCCGACCAGACGCGAGACGGAGTGTTTCTCCATAAACTCGGACATGTCGATACGCACCATCGCATCGTCGCTGTCGAACATAAAGTTAGCCAGCGCTTTGCACAGCTCGGTTTTACCGACACCCGTCGGCCCCAGGAACAGGAACGAACCAATCGGGCGGTTTGGATCGGACAGCCCTGCACGGCTACGACGAATAGCGTTCGATACCGCCTCAACCGCTTCGTTTTGACCAATCACACGATTGTGGAGATCGTTCTCCATGCGCAGCAGTTTTTCACGCTCGCCTTCTAGCATGCGCGCCACGGGAATACCGGTCCAGCGCGCCAGGACTTCCGCGATCTCGGCATCCGTCACTTTATTACGCAACAGACGCATCGTTTTACCTTCTGACTGCGTCGCTATCTCAAGCTGTTTTTCCAGCTCAGGAATTTTGCCGTACTGCAGTTCTGACATTCGCGCCAGGTCGCCCACGCGTCGCGCCTGCTCAATGGCAATTTTTGCCTGTTCGAGTTCAGCTTTAATGGTCTGCGTACCGGAAAGGGAGGCTTTCTCGGCTTTCCACTCTTCTTCCAGCTCAGAATACTGGCGCTCTTTATCGTCCAGCTCTTCATTGAGCATATCGAGGCGTTTCTTACTGGCTTCATCAGACTCTTTCTTCAGCGCCTGCTGTTCCAGCTTGAGCTGAATGATGCGTCGGTCGAGTCGGTCCAGCTCTTCCGGCTTCGAGTCAATCTGCATACGAATGCTCGACGCCGCTTCATCAATCAGGTCGATCGCTTTATCCGGCAGCTGACGGTCAGCAATATAACGATGCGAAAGCGTCGCCGCCGCAACGATGGCCGGGTCAGTGATCTGTACATGGTGGTGCAGTTCATAGCGCTCTTTCAGACCACGCAGGATCGCGATGGTATCTTCAACGCTTGGCTCGGCAACAAACACTTTCTGGAAACGACGTTCCAGCGCAGCATCTTTCTCAATGTACTGACGGTACTCATCCAGCGTAGTGGCACCGACGCAGTGAAGTTCACCGCGCGCCAGCGCAGGTTTCAGCATGTTCCCGGCATCCATCGCGCCGTCCGCTTTACCCGCGCCGACCATGGTGTGCAGTTCATCGATAAACAGAATGACGTTGCCTTCCTGCTTCGCCAGGTCGTTAAGCACGCCTTTAAGGCGCTCTTCGAACTCGCCGCGGTATTTCGCACCGGCCACCAGCGCGCCCATATCCAGCGCCAGTACGCGACGGCCTTTCAGCCCTTCTGGCACTTCACCGTTCACAATACGCTGCGCCAGCCCTTCAACAATGGCGGTTTTACCGACACCCGGTTCACCAATCAGCACCGGGTTGTTCTTGGTACGACGCTGCAGTACCTGAATGGTACGACGAATTTCTTCGTCACGGCCGATCACCGGGTCAAGTTTGCCCTGTTCAGCACGCTCGGTCAGATCGACCGTAAATTTCTTCAAAGCCTGACGCTGGTCTTCGGCTCCCTGATCGTTCACGCTTTCACCTCCGCGCATGTTCTCAATCGCCTGAGTCACGTTGGCGGTGGTCGCACCGGCGGATTTCAGCAGGTCGGTCAAGGTACCGCGTGATTCAAGCGCCGCCAGAACAAACAGCTCTGACGAAATAAAGTTGTCCCCACGTTTTTGCGCCAGCTTGTCGCAAAGGTTCAGGACGCGCACCAGATCCTGCGACGGCTGAACGTCGCCGCCGGTCCCTTCGACCTGCGGTAAACGGCTCAGCGCCTGATCGATAGCGGTGCGTAACTGGCCAGCATTAATGCCAGCGGACGTTAATAAAGGACGTACCGATCCCCCTTCCTGATTCAGCAAGGCGCTCATTAAATGAAGAGGTTCGATAAATTGGTTGTCGTGCCCCAGTGCGAGGGACTGGGCATCGGCGAGAGCAAGCTGGAATTTATTAGTAAGACGATCCAGACGCATAACTCCTCCCATAACAGGTCAAATTTGCTACTGGAGATTAAATGAGGTCATCCCTCAATTATTCAAGGTTAATGACCTGAATTATGTGAAAAGAAAACGGCACGTGCCGGATCGTCTTGATTCTTTAGGTTATATCAGCCAAATGAAACTTGCCATACGGCCCGTCGTCTTGTCGCGGCGATAAGAGAAAAAATCACCCTTTTCGGTGAATGTACAGCGATCGCCGCCGAAGATCTGCGTTATGCCGACGCTGTTCAGCCGCTGACGAGCAAGCTGGTAAATATCGGCCAGATATTTATCTCCGGAAGGCAGGAAGGCGTCCGCCGCTTGCGGATCTTTAACCATAAAGGCTTCGCGAACCTCCGGCCCCACTTCAAAAGCGCGAGGACCAATGGCCGGGCCAAGCCAGGCCATAATATTGGCGGGCTCATCCTTAAAGCAGGCGACGGTTTCTTCGAGCACGCCTTCACACAGTCCACGCCAGCCCGCGTGTGCTGCTGCCACCTCGGTGCCTGCGCGGTTGCAGAACAGCACCGGCAGACAATCGGCGGTCATTACGGCACAAACGGTTCCCGGAGTATTGCTGTAAGAGGCATCAGCACGTTTAGAAGCATAGGGTTCCCCCGTCAACTTCAGCACCGCCTTGCCATGAACCTGTTCCAGCCAGACCGGTTTTGAAGGCAGGTTCCCCGCAGCAAACAGACGCCTGCGGTTCTCTTCCACGTGTTCCAGGTTATCGCCACAGTGCGCGCCGAGGTTCAACGACTCCCACGCGCCCTGGCTAACACCTCCAGTGCGGGTTGAACTGCAGGCAGCCACGCCGGCAGGCAATGGCCACTCCGGGACAATCAGTTTGGTCATAACCAGTCCACTTGATCCTTATGTTCTTCGAAATCAGCACGCATTGCGTCAATAAGGTCCACCATATCCTGCGGGATAGGCGCATGCCACTCCATCTGAATACCGGTGATCGGATGGTAAAGGCGCAGCATGGTCGCGTGCAGCGCCTGACGATCGAATTTACGCAATACGCTGATGAACTCATCCGACGCGCCCTTAGGCGGACGTGGACGACCACCGTAGACCTGATCCCCCACCAGCGGATGGGTAATGTGGGCCATATGCACGCGGATCTGGTGAGTACGCCCGGTCTCCAGACGCAGACGCAGACGCGTATGAATGCGGAAATGTTCCATAATGCGATAGTGCGTCACGGCGGGTTTACCCATCGGATGCACCGACATATGGGTACGCTTGGTGGGGTGACGGCTGATGGGCTCTTCTACCGTACCGCCTGAGGTCATATGCCCAATGGCTACCGCCTCATACTCACGGGTGATTTCGCGCAGCTGCAGCGACTCCACCAGACGTGTCTGAGCAGGAACGGTCTTCGCCACCACCATCAGACCGGTAGTGTCTTTATCCAGACGGTGCACGATGCCCGCACGCGGAACATCCGCGATCGGCGGATAGTAATGGAGAAGCGCGTTAAGTACCGTACCGTCAGGATTCCCCGCGCCCGGATGAACAACCAGGTCGCGCGGCTTGTTGATTACCAGAATGTCATCATCTTCATAGACGATGTCCAGTGGGATATCCTGCGGCTCGAAGCGGATTTCCTCTTCGATTTCAGCATTGATGGCGACAGCTTCCCCACCTAACACTTTCTCTTTTGGTTTGTCCCAGATCTTGCCGTTTACCATCACGCGCTGGTCAAGGATCCATTCTTTTATGCGTGAACGCGAATAATCAGGGAACAATTCGGCCAAAGCCTGATCTAAGCGTTGACCGAGCTGATTTTCGGAGACTGTTGCGGTGAGTTCTACTCGTTGTGCCATAAACTGCTTCTTCGTTTAACGTTGGGTTTTACGGCTTTGCCGTTTAATATAGTGTGCTATTGTAGCTGGTCTTAATCGGGAGCAGGAACAGAGTTTCTCCCGGACAAACATTTGAGGAAAGTCAAAACGTCATGACGCGCATGAAATATCTGGTGGCAGCGGCCACGTTGAGCCTGGCTTTGGTGGGCTGCTCCGGTTCAAATGAACAGGTCCCTGACAATCCGCCGAATGAAATCTATGCGACTGCACAACAAAAGTTGCAGGACGGTAACTGGAAACAGGCGATAACGCAACTGGAAGCGTTGGATAATCGCTATCCATTTGGTCCGTATTCGCAGCAGGTACAGTTAGATCTCATCTACGCATACTATAAAAATGCCGATCTGCCGCTGGCTCAGGCAACCATCGATCGTTTCATGCGTCTGAACCCGACTCATCCTAACATCGACTACGTGATGTACATGCGCGGCCTCACCAACATGGCGCTGGACGACAGTGCGCTGCAGGGCTTCTTCGGCGTGGATCGTTCCGACCGTGACCCGCAGCATGCGCGTGATGCCTTCAATGACTTCTCCAAGCTGGTGCGCGGCTATCCAAACAGCCAGTACGTGACCGACGCCACCAAACGTCTGGTGTTCCTGAAAGATCGTCTGGCGAAATATGAATACTCCGTGGCGGAATATTATACCCGCCGTGGCGCATGGGTTGCCGTGGTTAACCGCGTAGAAGGTATGCTGCGTGATTACCCGGATACTCAGGCAACGCGCGACGGCCTGAAGCTGATGGAAAATGCTTACCGTCAGATGCAGATGACCGCTCAGGCTGAAAAAGTGGCGAAAATCATCGCCGCGAACAGCAGCAACACCTGATTTTGCCTCAATGCAAAACGGCAGCCCGCTGGCTGCCGTTTTTTTATTCGTTTCTGAGCATCGCTGAAGCGCCTTAGCCTCAACACATCCTGTCAACTATGCCCCCAATTTATGCCTTCTACAAGGTAAATCTCACCTCTTCCTGCCCTGCCTCACAAAAAAGATTCCCTGACAAAAACCGATAAAATAACGTGATCTAAATCACACATTTTGACATTGGGTCGGGTATGCTGGAATCACCAAGACGGAAAGACAAGAGGTAAAATTTATGACAATGAACATTACCAGTAAACAAATGGAAATTACTCCGGCAATTCGCCAGCACGTCGCAGACCGTCTCGCCAAACTGGATAAATGGCAAACTCATTTGATTAATCCACATATCATCCTGTCCAAGGAGCCGCAGGGTTTCATCGCTGACGCAACTATCAATACTCCAAACGGCCATCTGGTCGCCAGCGCAAAACACGAAGATATGTACACCGCTATTAACGATTTGATCAACAAGCTGGAACGGCAGCTCAATAAAGTGCAACACAAAGGTGAAGCCCGTCGCGCCGCAACGTCGGTGAAAGACGCCAGCTTCGCGGAAGAAGTTGAAGAAGAGTAATCCTTTAAATTGAGTGTACCGCCAACGCGCCTTCGGGCGCGTTTTTTGTTTTTTATTGACAGGGTGAAAACAGTACAGGTACTTTAACGGTATCAATCACAGGATGACTTTATGAAACTTACGCCGTTCTTCTTCGCATTCTTTTTTACCTTCCCCTGAACGGGAGGCGTTTCGTCGTGTGATAAAGAATGCGAAGACGAACAACAAGGCCTCCCACACCGGGGGGCCTTTTTTATTGATAACGATAAAATGAGACAGGCAACACTATGACACCGGAAAACCCGTTACTGGATCTGCGCGTAAAAATCAGCGCGCTGGATGAGAAACTGCTGGCGCTGCTGGCCGAACGCCGCGCCCTTGCCGTTGAAGTAGGCAAAGCCAAGCTGGACTCCCATCGTCCGGTCCGTGATATCGACCGCGAGCGGGATCTTCTGGAACGTCTCATTCAGCTCGGCAAAGCGCATCACCTCGATGCCCACTACATAACCCGGTTGTTCCAGCTCATCATTGAAGACTCCGTTCTGACCCAGCAAGCGTTACTCCAGCAGCACCTCAATAAAACCAATCCACACTCTGCGCGTATCGCCTTCCTGGGACCGAAGGGCTCTTATTCTCACCTGGCCGCACGTCAGTACGCTGCACGCCATTTCGAAGAATTTATTGAGAGCGGCTGCGCGAAGTTTGCCGACATTTTTAACCAGGTCGAGACCGGCCAGGCGGATTACGCCGTGGTGCCGATTGAAAACACCAGCTCCGGCGCCATCAACGACGTCTACGATTTGCTGCAGCACACCAGCCTGTCGCTGGTCGGCGAGCTGACGATCCCTATCGATCACTGCGTGCTGGTCTCCGGCTCAACGGACCTGAACACGATCGAAACGGTTTACAGTCATCCGCAGCCGTTCCAGCAGTGCAGCCAGTTCCTGAACCGCTATCCGAACTGGAAAATTGAGTACACCGAAAGCACCTCGGCGGCGATGGAAAAAGTGGCGCAGGCTAATTCCCCCACCGTCGCGGCGCTCGGCAGCGAAGCGGGCGGCGCGCTGTATGGCCTGCAGGTGCTGGAACGCAACCTGGCAAACCAGATGCAAAACATTACCCGCTTCGTGGTGCTGGCCCGCAAGGCAATCAATGTGTCTGACCAGGTGCCAGCAAAAACCACGCTGCTGATGGCCACCGGCCAACAGGCCGGTGCGCTGGTTGAAGCCCTGCTGGTGCTGCGTAATCACAACCTGATCATGACCAGGCTGGAATCACGCCCAATCCACGGTAACCCGTGGGAAGAGATGTTCTATCTCGACATCCAGGCCAACCTGGAGTCCGCTTCCATGCAGAAAGCTCTCCGCGAGCTGGGCGAGATCACGCGTTCCATGAAGGTGCTGGGCTGCTACCCGAGCGAAAACGTCGTGCCGGTCGATCCAATCTAACGTTCGATAAAGCGGCTTTTCTTCATCCCTGCCACGCCCACCGGCAGGGTGAAGATGGCCCCGGATAGCGGATATTTCGCCACCTCCTCCGCATCCATATTCTCCTGCGTGGTGGTAATAAACAGCGTTTTCATATCATCGCCGCCAAAGCAGACCATCGTCGGGCAACGCACCGGCATGCGATATTCTTCCAGCTGCTCCCCTTGCGGTGAAAAACGCGCGATGCGCCAGCCGTCAAACAGCGCGCTCCAGTAACAGCCTTCCACATCCATCGCCGCGCCGTCCGGTATCCCCTCGCCCTCTTTAAACTGACGAAACACCTCGCGCCTGCCGGGTTCGCCCTGCTCATCAAGCGGCGTACGATAGATCACACCGTTTGGCGTATCTGAGGTAAACATCCACTGCTTATCCGGGCTAAACGCTAAGCCGTTATGCCCGTGGATATCGCACTGGATCACCTTCGGCGTCAGGTCGTTGTCGATGCGCATCAGCAGGGCGCCGTTGTAATCTCCCGGCCCCCAGAACGTGCCCGCATAGAAGCGGCCCTGGTGATCGGTACCTCCATCGTTAAAACGCGCCAGCTGCGGGTTAGAGGGGTTATCACACACCTTGCGGCGCAGCAGGCCGTGTTTATCGGTCAGCCAGATACCCGTTCTCATCGCAACGATAAAACCACCCTGCTCGCGCAACGCGAAACAGCCCACCTCCTCGTGGAAAGAGAGTACGGTGTGTTCCGCCGTCGGCAGATGGTAGCGGTGGATCTCTCCTTCCAGAATATCGGCCCAGTAGAGCGCGTGCTCTTCTGCACTCCACGTCGGGCATTCAGGCAAATGCCCGGTGTAATTCAACAGCAGCTGCGGTTCGGCCATGACAGTTCCCCAAAATGAAAAAAGCCAGCGATGCTGGCTTTCAGTATATACATCATCGCATTACTGGCGACTGTCATTTGCCTGGCGCAATAAAGTCCGACTCTCATTCTGGAAACGCTGCGCGTAGTCGCCAAACCAGTGCTCGACCTTGCGGAAGCTATCGATAAACGCCTGCTTGTCTCCGTGCTCCAGCAGCGTAATGGCTTCACCAAAGCGCTGATAGTAGCGCTTGATCAGCGCCAGGTTGTTCTCGGAGGACATAATAATGTCTGCGTAAAGCTGCGGATCCTGCGCAAACAGACGCCCGACCATCGCCAGCTCCAGACGATAGATAGGTGAAGAGAGCGCCAGCAGCTGTTCAAGCTGCACGTTCTCTTCCGCCAGATGCAGGCCGTAGGCAAACGTGGCAAAGTGGCGCAGCGCCTGAATGAACGCCATGTTCTGGTCGTGCTCAACCGCGCTGATGCGGTGCAGTCGTGCCCCCCATACCTGAATCTGTTCCAGGAACCACTGATAGGCTTCCGGCTGACGACCGTCGCAGTAAACCACCACCTGCTTAGCCAGGCTGCCGCTGTCCGGGCCAAACATCGGGTGCAGACCCAGCACAGGGCCCGTATGCGCAGCCAGCATTGCCTGCAGCGGACCATTTTTGACGGAGGCCAGATCCACCAGGATGCAATCTTTCGGTAAAGGAGGCAGCTTCCCGATGATTTGCTCCGTCACGTGGATCGGCACGCTGACGATAACCATCCCGGCATCTCTCATAAGTTCCGGAGCATGCGCCCAGTCCTCTTTTTCCAGAATGCGCACCTGATAGCCAGAAAGCGTAAGCATCTTTTCAAACAGGCGCCCCATCTGCCCAGCACCGCCGACAATCACGACCGGACGCAGGGAAGGACAGAGAGTTTTGAAGCCCTTGTCGTTTTCACTGGAATAGGACTCCCGCATCACGCGACGCAGAACATCTTCAATCAAATCCGGCGAAACGCCCAGCGCCTGCGCCTCTTTACGGCGGGAGGCGAGCATAGAGGCTTCGCGCTCCGGGACGTAAATCGGCAGGCCGTATTTGCTTTTCACCTCACCGACTTCGGCAACCAGCGACATGCGTCGCGCCAGCAGATCCAGCAGCGCCTTATCCACTTCATCAATTTGATCGCGCAGTGCGGTCAATTCAGCAACCATAACTACCCTCTTAAGCCAGACGCGTCGCCAGCTGGCCGTTTAAATCTTTATGGATCTCACGCAGCAGTGCATCGGTAGTCTCCCAGCTGATGCAGGCATCCGTCACGGAGACGCCGTGCTTCATGGCACTGCGCGGTTGTTCAGATGACTGATTGCCTTCATGAATATTGCTCTCAATCATCAGACCGATAATCGAACGATTGCCATCTTTGATCTGTGCGACCACGGATTCCGCAACCGCAGGCTGGCGACGGTAATCTTTATTCGAGTTACCATGACTGCAATCTACCATCAGTGCCGGGCGCAGTCCCGCCTGCTCCATCTCTTTTTCACACTGGGCCACGTCCGCCGGGCTGTAGTTAGGGGCTTTACCGCCGCGCAGGATCACGTGGCCGTCCGGGTTACCCTGCGTTTGCAGGAGGCATACCTGGCCTGCCTGGTTGATACCGACGAAACGGTGCGGCATGGCGGCAGCGCGCATGGCATTAATCGCCGTCGCCAGGCTGCCATCGGTACCGTTTTTAAAGCCAACCGGCATCGACAGGCCAGACGCCATCTCGCGGTGGGTTTGCGATTCCGTGGTACGCGCGCCAATCGCGGACCAGCTGAACAGATCGCCCAGGTACTGCGGGCTGTTCGGATCCAGCGCTTCGGTTGCCAGCGGCAGCCCCATGCTGACCAGCTCCACCAGCAGGCGACGCGCAATCTTCAGGCCTGCTTCCACATCAAACGAGCCATCCATGTGTGGATCGTTAATCAACCCTTTCCAGCCGACGGTAGTACGTGGCTTCTCAAAATAGACGCGCATCACCAGATAGAGGCTATCGCTGACCTCCTCCGCTAATGCTTTAAATCGACGAGCGTACTCAATGGCGGTTTCAGGATCGTGAATGGAGCAAGGACCACACACCACCAGCAGGCGCGGATCGCGGCCGGCGATGATATTTGAGATGGTCTGACGCGAGTGCTCAATCTGAGCCTCCTGCGCGACGCTCAGCGGAAATTCTGCTTTCAGTTGATCCGGGGTAATTAAAACCTGTTCGTCAGTGATATGTACGTTGTTCAGCGCGTCTTTTTGCATGATGGCGATCCTGTAAAGCTTGTTTGCGATAGTTGTTTTCCTCAATGAGGTGAAACCACGATACCATAAAAAGTAAACATTTCAATCCAAAATACGTACACATTACTTTACACAAGCCAATTTATTGCAAAAATCAGCCGTCAAAAACGTAAAGTTTAAATTACAGACATATATTCTTAAGCCAGGCTATGCTGAAGAAAAAAGGAGAATGGCTATGCGTTCAATTGCTCTCATGCTGTTGTCGCTGTTTTTAACGGGCTGCCAGATCAATCCTTATACCTTCCAGCCCGACTGGACCAGTCCCTCCTGGTTTGATGCAGGTAAAGAAGACGCCATGAATGGCCTGCCGGTTAAAGATAACCAGACCCTGGCCGATAGTTTTAACGACACCCACGTTGATCGTGGTGAATATCTTCGCGGCTACGCTGACGGCCAAAAGAAAGTCTGCGAAGAAGGGTTTATTCATGCCTGGGGATTAGCGGGCAAATCTTTCCCTGCCAGTTGCGATACTGCCGAAAACGCGGCAAAACTGCGTGCGTCATGGCAGGAAGGGATGGATGAAAGTATGCGTTCCAGCAGACTTAATTAAGTCTATTTTTATCCACCGAAAAATAAACAACTGTAGGATTTAGCTTAGGTTGGCCTGATGCTATTTCTGACATAATGACGGCTCTGATAAACAATGGTATTCTGCCCGCAACTCTCAAGGACATCTATTTCCGGAGCGATGTGGCGGATTCTGGTGAGAAATTTATTCTTGATCTCTTTTTTCCGACTCACTCTGGTGTTAATGCTGTTCCTTATGGTGGGCCCTGCGGCGGCAGGCACGCTTACGGAAACGGATAAATCGGTACGCTCGATTGTCTCAGGCATTGTGAGCTATACGCGATGGCCGTCACTTTCCGGGCAGCCTAAACTTTGCGTCTATGCCACTTCACACTATACGCACGCGCTCAGCGGCGACGAAGGGCAAAACGAGTTACCCTATACTCCCGTTATTGTACGTAACGATCAGGAAGCCCTGGCCGCGACGTGTGATGCGATTTATTTCGGGTCTGAATCACCGGCAAAACAACTTGAATTAATAAGTCAATATCAGGGCAGAGCGTTGCTATTAATCTCAGAGCAAAATCCGGAATGTGTAATTGGCAGTGCCTTTTGCCTGATGATCGATCGCGGCCAGGTACGGTTTTCCGTCAACCTGGATGCGTTGACGCGCAGTGGCGTAAGAGTCAATCCGGATGTATTAATGCTGGCACGGAATAAGCAGCATGGATAAAGATTTCACTTCAACGCCACGTCCGACGTTTAAAAGAACGTTGAGGCGAAACAGCATGATAAGCGTCATTATCACAATGACGTTAATATGGCTGTTGCTCTGTTTTGCTTCCGTCGTGACGTTAAAACAATATGCGCAAAAGAACCTCGAATTAACCGGCGCCACAATGAGCCACAGCCTGGAAGCTTCGCTGGTTTTCAACGACTCGCTGGCGGCCAACGAAACGCTTGCAGCCCTGGGCAAACAGGGGCAGTTTGCCGCGGCGGAGGTGATTAACGCGCATAAAAAGCGGTTTGCCTACTGGTCCTGGAACCCGGAAGATAACAACGACACGCTGGGCGCACTGGTCAGCCGCTGGCTTTTCCCCGTACCGGTTGCGCAGCCCATCATGCATAACGGCTTAAGGATCGGCGAAATCCGCCTTACCGCGCGTGACAGTTTGATCAGCCACTTCATCTGGACGTCGTTTGCCGTACTTACCGGCTGCATTCTCTTTGCCGCCGTCGTCGCGCTTATCATTACCCAGTCTTTGCATCGTGGGATGGTTATGGCCCTGCAGAACATTACCGACGTCGTGCATGATGTACGCACAAACCGCAACTTCTCCCGCCGGGTGAAAGACGGGCGTATCGAAGAGTTTCACCAGTTTGGCGAAGACTTCAACAGTCTTCTGGATGAAATGGAAGAGTGGCAGCTGAAACTCCAGGCGAAAAACGCCCAGCTGTTGCGGACCGCCATGCACGACCCGCTCACCGGTCTTGCCAACCGCGCAGCGTTTCGTAACAGCATTGCGGCCTTAATGAACGACCCTTCAGCCAGAACAAACTCGGCCCTGCTCTTCCTCGACGGAGATAACTTTAAGTTTATTAACGACACCTGGGGCCACGCGGCAGGAGACTGCGTGCTGATCGAAGTCGCCAGCAGGATGATGGAGTTTGGCGACAAACGTCATCAGTCTTACCGTCTTGGCGGTGACGAATTTGCCATGGTGCTGTACGGCGTTCACTCTGAGCTTGAGGTTCAACACATTTGTGCTGCGCTTTCGCAGCAGTTTATTCGTCCGTTTGTTCTTCATAACGGGCAAAAAGCATCGATGTCACTCAGCATTGGCTTTGCTCTGGCGTGGGAAAATGCTTCCGTGGAAGCATTACTGGAGAGGGCTGACCGCAATATGTACCAGGTTAAAAACCAGCGTACGAAAACAATAAGTTAGAAAGGATACACTATGTTAAAACGTTACTTCGCGCCGTTAGTACTGGCCTCACTGGTTCTGGCAGGCTGTCAGTCGCCGCCGGAAGGCAAATTCACTCCTGAGCAAATTGCGGCGATGAAGTCTTACGGTTTTAACGAACTGAACGGTGACTGGTCGCTTGGCATGTCGGACACCATCCTGTTTGATAAAAATGACGCCAGACTGCGTTCTGAGAGTGAAACGCAGATCCAGTCCATGGCCTCTCGCCTGGCGGAAACCGGCCTGACCCATGCGCGAATGGACGGTCACACGGATAACTACGGGGAAGAAAGCTACAACGAAGCGCTGTCGTTAAAACGCGCCAACGCCGTGGCCGATGCCTGGGCGAAGGGTGCAAATATCCCGCGCAGCAATCTCACCACGCGAGGATTAGGTCAAAAATACCCGGTGGCGAGCAACAGTACCCCGCAAGGGCGCGCTGAAAACCGCCGCGTCGCAGTGGTGATCAGCACGCCATAGGGTTATTTAGCGGATGATTCGGCGAGCGTCACCCTGGTTGCCGCTCGCCAGCGCAGCCAGTCCACCAGAATAAACAGCGCCAGACTCACGCCCATCACCGGCAGGGCCAGCCCCAGCAGTACGCTGATTATCAGCGTAACCCCTCTTCCCCATCCTGACAGCGCCAGCCAGCTCTGACAAAGCGTCTGTACCGGACTCACTGCCGATTGCGCAGGACGACGCATCCACCACATCCGGTATCCCCAGATAATGAGCACGCACAGGGCGAGGCCGAACGCCACGAGCAGCAGCTGATTCACTAGGCCGAATAAGATCCCCATATGGAAATCCACGCCCCAGCGGGTCAGTTTTGCCATTAACGGGAAATCCTCGAATCGGGTTCTGTCCAGGACCTGCATCGTATGGGGATCTACCGCAACGGCGTCCACCTGAGTCGGCCAGCTGCGATCGATTTCCGTTACGGTCCAGGCACGATCCATTGTTTTCGCCGGGCGGATCTCCAGCTTGCTGGCATCAATCCCCGCGTTACGCGCCGCGCTTAATACCCCGTCAAACTGCGTCAAATCCATCGCCATTTCCGGCATCATCATCCCACCGTGATGACCGCGATGTTCGGCATGTTCATCCATAACCTCATGTTGGCCGGATAGCGTCGTGTTCACCTGCGGGGTGAGCCAGTTCATCTCTGCACGCAGCTTATCCACGTTCCCGCCAGCCCACTGGGACCAGGTCAGGCCGGTTGCGGAGAACAGCAGCATTCCACCCAGCAGAACCCAGCCCAGCGTCACGTGCACCCGACGCCGGTTCTGGAAGCGATTGTTGATCCGCCGTTTGGGTCGGGTATAAAACCACAGGGCAATACCGCCCAGCGCGGCAACCCACATCCAGGAGGCTGCAAGCTCGCTGTAGAGCCTCCCCACGTCGCCCAACATCAGAGAGGTGTGGAGGTAATCAATGGTCTGACGCAGCGGTAAAATCCCGCTGGTGCCGTATACCGTCATATCTCCCAGTACCGTCAGGCTTACCGGATCCACGAAGATAGCGCGGTTCTCCGATGACCCAAGTTTCGGGTCAGCGAACATCACGCGGGTGGTTTCGCCTTCAGCCAGCCCCGGACGAACGGCGTGCAAACGTAAATCTGAACCAACGGTTTTTTCCGCCACGGCGATTTGTTCGGCCAGAGGCTGCGGCTCGCCCACGGAATCCGCGTGGAGCGCGTGTCGGTAGAGCGCATTCTCCAGCTGCGGGGTCGCCACATACAGCGTCCCGGTCAGCGCGGCGAAGAAGATAAACGGGCCGACAAACAGCCCAACGTAGAAATGAAGGCGACGCAGCAGGTTTCCCCATGCCGCGCGCGAGGTGCAGGTAGTCATACTTTTCCTTTTTAAGGCAAAAAGTTATCGATTTTGTTTTTAAAGGGAAAAAGCAGACTGCCGCGGCGGCGCGCGGGTATCCGGGTAAAGCCAGGGGAAGAAGTGCCAGTGGTTGACCGCCTGACGCGGCGGCTTAACGCGAAGCCTCTGCAGCACCACACTGAGCAAGACGATCAGCGCCAGCATCACGCCAGGGACATGCGCTAACAGCACGCAGTAGCCACAGGCTTCCGCATGGTCGACAGGCATCGAGTGCGGCATATCGCCGTGATGCTCGTCCATCGACATCATGCTCATGTCATGATGCATGCCCGGCATGGCGCTCATGGGATCTTTCTGCAACGAGACGGAGATCAGCGGCGCCACCACGATCAGCAGGATCGCAAACAGCGCGATCAATGCCGCTGCGCGTTTCCGGTCAGGCTGATGCAGTACGTTATCCACTTCCCCTCCACTCAAGAGGCAAGCATTGTAAATGATTTATGACGAAAGGGTTAACTCGAGAGGTGCGATGGGATAAAAAAAGGGCCAGCCTTTCGGCCAGCCCTTTCTAACAGGATGTCGCTTAAGCGAATCTTAGTTCAGACGCTCTTTAATACGAGCAGACTTACCAGTACGCTCACGCAGGTAGTACAGTTTAGCTTTACGTACAGCACCACGACGTTTAACAGCAATGCTGTCAACTACCGGAGAGTGAGTCTGGAAGACACGCTCAACGCCTTCGCCGTTGGAAATTTTACGAACAGTGAATGCAGAGTGCAGACCGCGGTTACGAATAGCGATAACCACGCCCTCGAATGCCTGCAGACGTTTTTTGGAACCTTCAACAACCCATACTTTCACTTCCACGGTGTCACCTGGACGGAAGGAAGGTACGTCCTGCTTCATCTGCTCTTGTTCAAGTTGCTTAATAATGTTGCTCATAATTTAATCTCTTATCCTGGGTAAACTGATATTCGGGAGCGTATTACGCATTCCCATCATGTTCATGCTGCTGGTGCGCGTGTTCAGTTTTGAACTCGGCCAGCAACTTTGCTTGCTCTTCAGTCAGAGCCAGGTTTTCCAGAAGTTCAGGTCTTCTAAGCCAGGTTCGGCCCAGCGACTGTTTCAAACGCCAGCGACGTATCTCGGCATGGTTTCCAGACAGTAACACTGCCGGAACTTCCATCCCTTCTAACACTTCAGGACGAGTATAGTGTGGACAGTCCAGCAACCCGTCGGCAAAGGAATCTTCCGTTGCCGAAGCTTCATGGCCCAGAACACCCGGAATAAACCGGGCGACGGAGTCAATCAGCGTCATTGCCGGTAACTCACCACCGCTGAGAACGTAATCGCCGATAGACCATTCTTCGTCAATCTCGGTTTGAATTACGCGCTCATCTATCCCTTCGTAGCGCCCACAGACCAGAATCAGCTTTTGATTCGTCGCCAGTTCGCTCACGCCCGCTTGATCAAGCTTGCGTCCCTGAGGTGACAGATAAATCACCTTTGCGCCTTCACCTGCCGCGGCTTTTGCTGTGTGAATGGCGTCCCGTAAGGGTTGCACCATCATTAGCATCCCCGGTCCGCCGCCGTAAGGACGATCGTCCACGGTACGGTGCCGGTCATGAGTAAAGTCACGAGGACTCCAGCTCTGGATGCTCAGCAGGCCATTCTTTACTGCCCGGCCAGTTACCCCGTAATCGGTAATCGCGCGGAACATTTCAGGAAACAGGCTAATTATGCCAATCCACATAGCGCCGTCTTTTACCGTTTATCCGGAGAATTTAAAAACCAGGATCCCAATCTACTTCAATGGTTTGAGTAGTGAGATCGACTTTCTTGATAACCTGTCCATCGAGGAACGGGACCAACCGCTCCTTGATGCCAAATGCATCTTTCAGGTTTGCCTTAATGACGAGAACGTCATTTGACCCGGTTTCCATCATATCGATGACTTTCCCCAGGCTGTAGCCTTCAGTAGTGACCACCTGGCAACCCATAAGGTCTTTCCAGTAGTAGTCGCCCTCTTCCAGCTTTGGCAACTGCGACGAATCCACGACAATTTCACAATTAGTCAGCGCATTCGCGGCATCACGATCGTCAACGCCTTTCAGCTTGATGATGATGTCCTGATTGTGGTGACGCCAGCTTTCCAGCTCGACCTCTTCCCACTTACCGCCTTTCTGGATGAACCAGGGCTGGTAATCAAAAATGCTATCAGCGTCTTCAGTGGAGGAAAACACTCTGAGCCAACCACGGATACCGTAGCAAGAACCCATTTTTCCCAATACGATCGGTTCAACAGGTGCTTTACTGCTCATCATGACCACCGTGACAGATTAAGCTGCTTTGTTTGCTGCTTTGATCAGCGTAGCAACGCGATCGGAAACAGTAGCGCCCTGGCCAACCCAGTGAGCGATACGATCCAGATCCAGACGAGTTTCTTCTTCTGCGCCAGCGGCCAGTGGGTTGAAGAAACCAACGCGCTCGATGAAGCGACCGTTGCGTGCATTACGGCTGTCAGTCACAACAACCTGGTAGAACGGACGCTTTTTAGCGCCGTGACGTGCTAAACGAATAGTTACCATAACATCCTCTTGTGTGAATAAAACAACCGGGCCCCATCGAGGAACGGAGCCCGGGTGTCATATTAAAAGCCCGAAAATTTTACTCATTTTCGGGCAAAAAGCAATCTCAAAAGCGATTAACGCCCTGGAAAACCGGGAGGCATCATCCCTTTCATCCCGCGCATCATCTTCGCCATGCCGCCTTTCTTCATTTTCTTCATCATGCGCTGCATGTCGTCGAACTGTTTCAGAAGGCGGTTAACGTCCTGCACCTGCATGCCGCAACCGGCTGCGATACGGCGTTTACGGGAACCTTTGATGATGTCCGGGTTAGCGCGCTCTTTCAGCGTCATCGAATTGATGATCGCCTCCATACGCACCAGCACCTTGTCATCCATCTGCGCTTTCACGTTGTCAGGGATCTGGCCCATGCCCGGCAGTTTGCCCATCAGGCTGGCCATGCCGCCCATGTTTTTCATCTGACGCAGCTGCTCAAGGAAGTCGGTGAGATCGAAACCGTCGCCTTTTTTCAGCTTGCTGGCGAGTTTCTCAGCCTGCGCGCGGTCAACCTTGCTCTCAATATCTTCGATCAGCGACAGCACGTCGCCCATGCCGAGGATACGGGAGGCAATACGGTCCGGGTGGAACGGCTCGAGCGCTTCAGTTTTCTCGCCCACGCCGAGGAATTTGATCGGCTTGCCGGTGATGTGGCGAATCGAGAGGGCCGCACCGCCGCGGGCGTCACCGTCCACTTTGGTCAGCACGACGCCGGTTAACGGCAGCGCTTCATTAAACGCTTTCGCGGTATTCGCCGCATCCTGACCGGTCATGGCGTCGACAACAAACAGGGTCTCTACCGGGTTGATAGAGGCGTGCACCTGCTTGATCTCGTCCATCATCGCTTCGTCAACGTGCAGACGACCGGCGGTATCCACCAGCAGCACGTCGTAGAATTTCAGCTTCGCCTCTTTCAGCGCGGCGTTAACGATGTCGACAGGCTTCTGCGCCACGTCGGACGGGAAGAAATCCACGCCAACCTGCTCGGCCAGAGTTTCCAGCTGCTTGATCGCCGCCGGGCGATAGACGTCCGCAGAGACCACCAGCACTTTCTTCTTGTGCTTTTCGCGCAGGAATTTACCCAGCTTACCGACGCTGGTGGTTTTACCCGCACCCTGCAGGCCCGCCATCAGCACCACGGCCGGAGGCTGAGCGGCCAGGTTAAGCACCTGGTTCTCTTCACCCATCGCCGAAACCAGTTCATTACGAACGATTTTGACGAACTCCTGACCCGGGGTCAGGCTCTTGTTAACTTCATGACCAACCGCCTTCTCTTTTACGCGGTTGATAAAATCACGAACAACCGGCAACGCGACGTCTGCTTCCAGCAGCGCCATGCGCACTTCGCGCAGCGTTTCCTTGATGTTCTCTTCAGTAAGGCGTCCGCGGCCGCTGATGTTGCGCAGCGTGCGCGACAAACGATCGGTTAAATTATCAAACATTGTCTCTCGCCTGAGTAGAAACGTTGGGTCGCATTGAGCGACACATACACAGAATTTTGCCGGAGTATAACATGAAGGCGCCTTTGTTGTTATGCAACGGTTGGAGCAGGCGTCACGTAACGTTATACTGCTTCTCTTTCTTATTAAGACAACTGTCGATGCCTATATGCCTGTTTTCGCACTGATCGCCCTTGTTGCCTACTCTGTCAGCCTCGCGCTGATTATTCCCGGACTGCTGCAAAAAAACAGCGGCTGGCGGCGCATGGCTATTCTTTCGGCGGTGATCGCACTGATTAGCCACGCCTTTGCGCTGGAATCACGCATCATCCCCGGTGACGGCAGCGTGCAAAACCTGAGCGTCCTCAACGTCGGCTCGCTGGTCAGCCTGATGATCTGTACGGTAATGACCATCGTCGCGTCTAAAAATCGCGGCTGGCTGCTGCTGCCAATTGTCTACACCTTCGCGCTGATCAATCTGGCCCTCGCCACCTTTATGCCTAATGAGTTCATTACGCATCTGGAGGCGACGCCGGGGATGCTGGTGCATATCGGCCTGTCGCTCTTTGCCTACGCGACGCTGATTATCGCCGCGCTTTACGCCATGCAGCTCGCCTGGATTGACTACCAGCTGAAAAACAAAAAGCTGGCCTTTAACCATGAAATGCCGCCGCTGATGGTCATTGAGCGTAAGATGTTCCACATCACCCAGGTGGGGGTGGTGCTGCTGACGCTCACGCTCTGCACGGGGCTGTTTTACATGAAGAACCTGTTCAGCGTGGAGAATATCGATAAAGCGGTGCTCTCCATCATCGCGTGGTTTGTCTATATTGTCCTGTTATGGGGCCATTATCATGAAGGCTGGCGCGGTCGTCGCGTGGTCTGGTTCAACGTCGCGGGTGCGGGCATTCTCACCCTTGCCTATTTTGGCAGCCGCTTCATACAGCAATTTGCTGGCTAAGATACAAAGGAGTTCCCCCTGGAACACATCTCTACCACCACGCTGATCGTTATCCTGATCGTCATGGTGGTCATCTCCGCCTATTTCTCCGGCTCGGAAACCGGCATGATGACCTTAAACCGCTACCGGTTACGTCATCGTGCTAAACAGGGTAACCGTGCCGCACGTCGCGTTGAAAAGCTGCTCCGCAAGCCGGATCGCCTGATAAGCCTGGTGCTCATCGGCAACAACCTCGTCAACATTCTGGCCTCTGCCCTCGGCACCATCGTCGGGATGCGCCTCTACGGCAACGCCGGGGTAGCGATTGCCACCGGCGTGCTGACGTTCGTGGTGCTGGTGTTTGCCGAAGTGCTGCCGAAAACCATCGCCGCGCTTTACCCTGAGAAAGTTGCCTACCCGAGCAGCTTCCTGCTGGCGCCGCTGCTGATCCTGATGATGCCGCTGGTCTGGCTGCTGAACATGGTGACGCGCGTCCTGATGCGGATGGTGGGAATCAAAGCCGACGTCACCATCAGCAGCGCACTCAGCAAAGAGGAGCTGCGCACCATTGTGAATGAATCCCGCTCGCAGATCTCCCGGCGCAATCAGGACATGCTCCTGTCGGTGCTGGATCTGGAAAAGGTGAGCGTGAACGACATCATGGTGCCGCGTAACGAAATCGTCGGTATCGACATCAATGACGACTGGAAAGCCATCGTTCGCCAGCTGACGCACTCCCCGCACGGGCGCATTGTGCTCTATCGTGATTCACTGGATGACGCTATCAGCATGCTCCGCGTGCGCGAAGCGTACCGTCTGATGACCGAGAAAAAAGAGTTCACCAAAGAGGTGATGCTGCGCGCCGCCGACGAAATTTACTACGTGCCGGAAGGAACGCCGCTCAGCACGCAGCTGGTAAAATTCCAGCGAAACAAGAAGAAGGTCGGCCTGGTGGTCAACGAGTACGGCGATATCCAGGGGCTGGTGACGGTCGAAGATATTCTGGAAGAGATTGTCGGGGACTTTACTACCTCAATGTCGCCCTCCCTCGCGGAAGAGGTCACCCCGCAAAACGATGGCTCGGTGCTGATTGACGGCAGCGCAAACATTCGTGAACTCAACAAAGCCTTTAACTGGCATTTACCGGAAG
The DNA here is from genome assembly GCF_004006055.1 of Enterobacter sp. N18-03635. Taxonomy (NCBI): domain Bacteria; kingdom Pseudomonadati; phylum Pseudomonadota; class Gammaproteobacteria; order Enterobacterales; family Enterobacteriaceae; genus Enterobacter; species Enterobacter sp. N18-03635. The sequence continues at coordinate 3,500,420 of NZ_CP034769.1, forward strand.
ATGAGGCTCGCACCATTAACGGGATGATTCTGGAAGCGCTGGAAGAGATACCGGCAGCGGGCACGCGGGTGCGCATTGAACAGTACGATATTGATATCCTGGACGTGCAGGACAATATGATCAAGCAGGTGAAAGTCCTGCCCGTAAAACCCCTGCGCGAAAGTATCGCGGAGTAAGGTTGTAGGCCGGGTAAGGCGAACGCCGCTACCCGGCACTACGGATTGCGAATTACGCTTTCGCTTTCGCCACGGTCACCATCGCCGCGCGAATGGTACGGCCGTTCAGGGTGTAACCTTTCTGCATTACGCCCAGTACCTTACCGGCTTCAATCTCTTCAGATTCAACCATCGCAATCGCCTGGTGAACGTTTGGATCCAGCGGAACGTCGGTATCGGCAATCACTTCCACGCCAAACTTACGCACCACGTCGAGCATGGATTTCAGCGTCAGTTCGATGCCTTCGATCATTGCCGCGTTGTCCGGATTCGCTTTGTCAGCCACTTCCAGCGCGCGATCGAGGCTATCGATCACCGGCAGCAGTTCGTTGACGAATTTCTCCAGCGCGAACTTGTGCGCCTTCTCAACGTCCTGCTCGGTACGACGACGCAGGTTTTCCATTTCCGCCTTGATGCGCAGAACACTCTCGCGTTCGCGATTCTGTGCTTCTACCAGTTGGGCTTCCAGATTCGCAATTTTTTCATCGCGCGGGTCCACCTGCTCAGCAGATGCGTCTGGCTCTACAGCCTCAACTTCATCGTGCTGTTCCGTGATAATTTCTTCAGGGGCTTGCCCCTCAGGCGTTTTCTGTTCTTTACTACTCATGAATTTCTCCGCGTTTTTCTGCATTCATCTCGCTAACTTCGCTTATTATGGGGATCAGTTTCCTGGATTCAAGGGAACAAGACAGATTGTCATCATTCATCAGGCACAAGGACCTCCAGAAAATGAATAATCATTTCAGGTGTATTGGGATCGTCGGGCATCCGCGTCACCCTACCGCACTAACGACACATGAAATGTTGTATCGCTGGTTGTGTAGCAAAGGCTATGAAGTGATGGTCGAGCAGCAGATTGCCCAGGAGCTGCAGCTGAAGAGCGTCAAAACCGGCACGCTGGCGGAAATTGGCCAACAGGCCGATCTCGCCGTGGTGGTGGGCGGCGACGGCAACATGCTAGGCGCGGCGCGCACGCTGGCGCGTTATGACATCAAGGTCATCGGCATCAACCGTGGCAATCTCGGTTTTTTAACCGATCTCGACCCGGACAATGCCCAGCAGCAGCTGGCCGACGTGCTGGAAGGTCACTATATCAGTGAAAAACGCTTTTTACTGGAGGCACAGGTGTGCCAGCAGGACTGTCAGAAGCGCATCAGCACCGCGATTAACGAGGTGGTTCTTCACCCCGGAAAAGTGGCGCACATGATCGAGTTTGAAGTCTATATCGACGAAATCTTTGCCTTCTCCCAGCGTTCCGACGGGCTGATTATCTCGACACCGACCGGCTCAACCGCCTACTCGCTGTCTGCCGGCGGCCCGATTCTGACCCCCTCTCTGGACGCCATTACCCTGGTGCCGATGTTCCCGCACACGCTCTCCGCCCGCCCGCTGGTCATCAACGGCGACAGCACGATTCGTCTGCGCTTCTCGCACCGCCGTAACGACCTGGAGATCAGCTGCGACAGCCAGATAGCGCTGCCAATTCAGGAAGGTGAAGATGTGCTTATTCGCAGGTGTGATTACCACCTGAACTTGATTCATCCGAAAGATTACAGCTATTTCAACACATTAAGCTCAAAGCTAGGCTGGTCAAAAAAATTGTTCTGATTTTGCATCCAGGACTTTACTGTATATAAAACCAGTTTATACTGTATGAAAACACAGTTATGGTTTTTCATACAGGAAAACAATTATGCTGGCACAACTGACCATCAGCAACTTTGCCATTGTTCGTGAGCTTGAGATCGATTTCCACAGCGGCATGACGGCGATCACCGGGGAAACCGGTGCAGGTAAATCCATTGCCATTGATGCCCTCGGCTTGTGCCTTGGCGGCCGCGCCGAGGGGGACATGGTGCGCATGGGCGCAAACCGTGCCGACCTGTGCGCCCGCTTCTCCCTGAAAGACACCCCTGCCGCCCAGCGCTGGCTGGAACAGAACCAGCTTGAAGATGGACGTGAGTGTTTACTTCGCCGCGTGATCAGCAGCGACGGTCGCTCCCGCGGCTTTATCAACGGCACGGCGGTCCCGCTCTCCCAGCTTCGTGAACTCGGCCAGCTGCTTATTCAGATCCACGGTCAGCACGCGCATCAGCAACTCGTCAAACCCGAACAGCAGAAAGCGCTGCTGGATGGCTATGCGGGTGAGTACGCGCTTACTCAGCTTATGGCCGAGCACTATCGCCAGTGGCATCAGAGCTGCCGCGAGCTCGCTCAGCACCAGCAGCAAAGCCAGGAGCGTGCCGCCCGCGCGGAGCTGCTGGAATACCAGCTCAAAGAGCTGAATGAATTTAACCCGCAGGCGGGTGAGTTTGAGCAAATCGACGAAGAGTACAAACGCCTGGCGAACAGCGGGCATCTGCTCTCAACCAGTCAGAATGCGCTCAACCTTCTGGCCGATGGCGAAGACGTGAACCTGCAGAGCCAGCTGTATAACGTCCGCCAGCTGCTTACCGAACTGGTCGGCATGGACAGCAAACTTTCTGGCGTCCTGGATATGCTGGAAGAGGCAGCCATTCAGATCTCTGAAGCCGGTGATGAACTGCGCCACTACTGTGAGCGTCTGGATCTCGACCCGAACCGTCTGTTTGAGCTGGAACAGCGTATCTCCCGTCAGATCTCGCTGGCGCGCAAGCACCACGTTACGCCGGAAGAACTCCCGGGTTACTATCAGTCTCTGCTGGAAGAACAGCAGCAGCTTGACGATCAGGCTGACTCGCTGGAAACCCTCTCCCTGGCGGTGAGCCTGCACCATGAACAGGCGCTGGCCACAGCGCAAAAGCTGCATGAAATCCGTCAGCACTATGCTCAGGAGTTAAGCCAGCACATTACCGACAGCATGCACACGCTGGCGATGCCGCACGGCGTCTTCACCATTGACGTTCGCTTTGAAGAGAATCACCTGACGGCGGAAGGTGCGGATCGCATCGAATTCCGCGTCACCACCAACCCGGGGCAGCCGTTGCAGGCGATTTCCAAAGTGGCCTCCGGCGGTGAACTGTCGCGTATTGCGCTGGCGATTCAGGTGATCACCGCGCGTAAAATGGACACCCCGGCGCTGATTTTCGATGAAGTGGATGTCGGCATCAGCGGCCCGACGGCGGCGGTGGTGGGTAAACTGCTGCGCCAGCTCGGCGAATCAACGCAGGTGATGTGTGTCACCCACCTGCCGCAGGTTGCGGGCTGCGGTCATCATCACTTTATCGTCAGCAAAGAAACCGACGGTGAAATGACCGAAACGCACATGAAGCCGCTGGATAAACGTGCTCGCCTGCAGGAGCTGGCACGCCTGCTCGGCGGCAGCGAAGTCACGCGCAATACGCTTGCGAACGCGAAAGAACTGCTGGCGGCATAAACTTTTTCGGGATCTCAGGGTCATACAGAACAACAAAAACGCCGCCAGACCGGTTTCAAAGTGGGGCAAGGTCTATTATCATCGGCATATTACATATGAGCCGCGTTCTGCTCGGGCCCGAAAAGGAATCAAATCACTATGCGTTGTAAAATGCTGACCGCTGCCGCAGCGGTTCTTCTGATGTTGACCGCAGGCTGTTCCACTCTGGAGAAAGTGGTTTACCGTCCTGACATCAACCAGGGGAACTACCTTACCCCTAACGATGTGTCCAAAATCCGCGTGGGGATGACACAACAGCAGGTCGCTTATGCACTGGGAACCCCGATGATGTCCGATCCGTTTGGCACTAACACCTGGTTCTATGTATTCCGCCAGAAGCCGGGCCATGAAGATGCGACCCAGCAGACCCTGACGCTGACCTTCAGCAGCGCCGGTGTGTTGACCAACATCGACAACAAGCCTGCCCTGACCAAATAATCCGGTGTCAGAAATGCAAAAAGGTGCTCATTGAGCACCTTTTTTGTTTTGTGTTGATCCCCTCGCCGCTTTGGGGAGAGGGTAAGGGGAAGAAAGCGCTACTTGCTGGCCTTCTCCGCACGCTGACGACGCAACTCTTTCGGGTCGGCAATCAGCGGACGATAAATCTCCACCCGGTCGCCCTCTTTCAGCACATCGCCCAGCTTCACCGGACGGCTGTAAATCCCGACCTTATTCTTCGCCAAGTCGATATCGCTGCGAAGCTCTAGGATGCCGGAAGCACGGATGGCCGCCTCAACGGTCGCCCCCTCTTCCAGCGTCACGCGCTGCAGATACTGCTTCTCCGGCAGCGCGTAAACCACTTCCACAGCAATCTTATGCGACACTGTAAACCTCTTTGGCGCGGGTGGTGAACGCCTGAACCATATTCGATGCCAGCTCTTTAAAGATGCGGCCAAACGCCAGCTCAATCAGCTTATTGGTGAACTCGAAGTCCAGATGGAACTCAATGCGGCAGGCGTCAGCGCTCAGCGGCGTAAACTTCCAGCCCCCCATCAGGGTCTTAAACGGACCATCCACCAGATGCATCAAAATACTCTGATTGCTCGTCAGCGTATTACGGGTGGTGAACGTCTTGCTGATCCCCGCTTTGGAGACATCCACCGCCGCGGTCATCTGCGTCGGGCCAGACTCCAGAACGCGGCTCCCGGTGCATCCCGGAATAAACTCTGGATAAGACTGAACGTCGTTCACTAACTGATACATTTGTTCCGCGCTGTAAGGCACAAGCGCAGTACGGCTAATCTGAGGCATAGCATTTCCCATGGTCACACAACGGACAAATAATAACATTTATCACCTGTTAAAAAAACGCTAAGCCTCATCTCGTGCTAAGATAGCGCGTTAGACCTCACAGGACGCAATGAGGTGACTTTTTGAAATCAGATTACCGACGGCTTTACGACACTTATGACGAAGAAAAAAGCACATAAACCAGGCTCGGCGACCATTGCGCTCAACAAGCGTGCTCGCCACGAGTATTTCATTGAAGAAGAATTCGAAGCTGGCCTTGCGTTGCAGGGCTGGGAAGTAAAATCGCTGCGCGCTGGGAAAGCCAACATCGGCGATAGCTACGTGATCCTGAAAGATGGCGAAGCCTTCCTGTTCGGCGCAAACTTTACGCCGCTGACCGTCGCCTCTTCACACTACGTGTGTGACCCAACGCGCACGCGTAAACTGCTGCTAAACAAGCGTGAACTGGAATCCCTCTACGGACGCATCAACCGTGAAGGTTTCACCGTGGTCGCCCTGTCGCTGTACTGGAAAAACGCCTGGTGCAAAGTGAAAGTTGGCGTCGCGAAGGGTAAAAAACAGCACGACAAACGCACTGACCTGAAAGAGCGCGAATGGCAGTTGGACAAAGCGCGCATTATGAAAAACGCAGGACGTTGATTCTGCACACTTATTGTACTATTCAATAAGTTAGCGTTCCGGGCTGGTATCCAGGAAGTGAAATCTGGTATACTCAGTTCAACACTATTGGGGCTGATTCTGGATTCGACGGGATTTGCGAAACCCAAGGTGCATGCCGAGGGGCGGTTTGCCTCGTTAAAAGCCGCAAAAAAATAGTCGCAAACGACGAAAACTACGCTTTAGCAGCTTAATAACCTGCTCTGAGCCCTCTCTCCCTAGCTTCCGCTCTTAAGACGGGGATCAAAGAGAGGTCAAACCCAAAAGAGATCGCGTGGAAGCCCTGCCTGGGGTTGAAGCGTTAAAACTAATCAGGCTAGTTCGTTAGTGGCGTGTCTGTCCGCAGCTGGCGTGCGAATGTAAAGACAAACTAAGCATGTAGTACCGAGGATGTAGAAATTTCGGACGCGGGTTCAACTCCCGCCAGCTCCACCACTTTTGATAGGACTGTAACCGGACGGCGGCAATTAAAACAGCCACTTACGGACTCTGACCAGACAGAGCGCAGACCGAGAAAAGACAAAAAAGTGCACGTGAAATGCACGTGCACTTTAAAAGAACCCCAGATTTCACGGTCTGGGGTTTTTCTATTTGTAACTAAGGGTAACAAAAACCCCTCCCCTTTTCGCGTCCTGCTCGCCTTGACACTGTTTATTTTTACAGCAAAAATACTGTATGCAAACACAGTGGTTTTCCGGAGGCTTTTATGTTCGTTGAACTGGTTTATGACAAGCGAAATGTAGAGGGACTTGAAGGGGCCAGAGAGATAATTCTGGCAGAACTGACGAAGCGAGTGCATCAGATCTTCCCTGATGCCGAAGTGAGGGTGAAGCCGATGCAGGCGAACGGCTTGAATAGCGATGCCAGCAAAAGCGATCGGGAAAAGCTCAACCGCATGCTGGAGGATATGTTTGAAGAATCCGATATGTGGCTGGTTTCCGAGTTTCCGACAGTTCGCCAAGTTGGGCTTTGAATTTTACTCATGTATTATTCCCGGCGTTTGTTCGGGCATGAACACTGAGCAACCAGCCGCCACCCGTTTTTACATACGACGGGCGGCGGCTTCTTCAGCTCACGGATTGAGTATTTCAGCTCTCATCAATGCCTAATTCTCCCACTCCCTATCAGCTACTAGCTGAAAGTTTCATTGACCGCTTACAGAAGCGCCTACAGATTTTGCTTCCCATCTTGATTTTGTTGTCTAAAAACGTGCAAAAGTTTAAGATTAGTCGCATATACATCAGCAGCATATGCTTCTTTAGCGAAAACCATTACAGGGTTTCTGCCTATGGATCATTAAAGGGAATGAGTTAGATGAGAGTGAAAAAAATAACAGTGATAGTCGTTGCAATACTAGCTATCGCTATTGCTGGCTCATTGATTTGTTATGAGCGTAGCAGCAGACCTGATTATGTGCAGGATGCAGTTTCCCGACTCGGCTCATATCTCGGCAACTCTTATGGCCCTACCGAATGTTCAAGCAAGATCATTCAAGATAAGCAATGGCAAGTAATCTGTATTGTTTCAGGTAAAGGAAAGTCCTTTGCATTTACTGTTTTGCCTGCGGCACAGGCCCCCTACTCAGTGGCACGTTCATTTTATTTAAAAGCAAATGACGTAAGCTCTGCAGAAACGGCACAATTGGGACTCATGCAATATTTACAAATTGACACGAAATAGCTGACATTTTTATAAAGTTAAGTAAGCCACTTTACAGAGTTAGGCATGGAGACAGAGTAACCAGCCGCCGACCATGTTTGCATACGACGGGCGGCGGCATTTTATTAGGTGGGGATTTCGGGCCAAGTGATATCCGGCGCATTAAGAGTATTTACCGCCTCCAGCGCGTCGAGATAATCAAGCCAGGCGTTGTACTGTACCTTTTCTGCGTCTTTCAACCGTCCCATTGCTGCTTTGCCAGGCCACTGTTTGCTGTTCATGTAGTCGTTCGCAGCATCAATCCTGTTATGCTTTTCAAAACTCGCTTCAGTAACGATTTCTTCGTGAGTCGGTGGGGGGATATCGCCCCATGCAGGCATACCATCAGCACCAGCAATTAAAATTTTTCCTTTAGGCGGATCTGCTGAATACTTTTCATGAATATCATCGGTTACTTCAATGGCATCAGTTGGCCATGTACCAGCAGCATCGTATTCATTTTTCCATCCGAAATAATAAAAAGCATTCTTTGACGGACTGTAAGCATAATTCATTTTTTATTTCCCGATAGCCAGAAACATTGCGCGAGTGCTTGTAATACCACCCGCAATAGTTGTAATGAGCGTTACCACCGCATCAAAGCCAGTCAGGGACTGGTTCTCGCAGCTTACAGCCGCCTGAACATAGTTTTTCTTGGTGGCAAACACTGCAATCAATCTCGAAGGGAAGGCCTGAGGGAACGTAATGGGGGTTGTGACGCCCGTACCGACTGTAGTTGAGTTGTTCACTAATCGGTTAAAAGCCATGAGTTTATATCCACCAGGCAGCGTGTAAACAACAGTTTCTGTATCCGGTTCACTAATTGAATATTGCAAACCGAGGTATGTGAGAAGGTTGGCGATACTGCTTTGACCGATTATGTCACGCCCGACTGAAGTAAGATCCGTCTGCGCTGCAGTATCTGCCCCGGTGAAATACGGAAGCTTATTTGCTCCTGTAGCGAGGCCGGCAAGTGCCGTCAGTGTGGCATCAAGCCCCTGAAAGTCCTTACCGAGCGCGGTGGTCATTTTGGTAATGAACACGCTCACATCACCATCATCCAGCACATCCAGCCCGCTTTTGTTGGCGGTATACTGCGCCAGCGCTGCCGCGATAAAAGCTGCCTGCCGAATAGCTTTGTTGACCTGCGCGCTGGCTGCTTTGCCTGCTGTAAATCCAGAAAGTAGAGCAGGCAGAGCTTCCCAGTCAGCCTGGGACATTACATTTGCGCCAGCGCCTATAGCAAACGGTTTAAAGTCATTTTTAGCCATTACAGTAATTTCCCCCATGCGCCATCATCAAATCCGGCGATGTATTCGTTGTCCATGTCAAAACCGAAGAATCGATTACCTTCTGACGGTGTTTCTACCGAAGGCGTTTCAACGTCACCAGCCCATACGCCAGCGGCTTTAACGGTGAGATAGCCCTGCTTGATAGCGGCGATCAGTTCGAGAGACACATTAGAAATATCAGTCTCGGGAAAAACCCAGACCGAGATCGTCATGTCCTGGTTGTCGACGATTTGCATCCTCAGGCCTGAGCCTGCGGTCGCAGCGTCAAGGATGGGTGGCAGCGAATCATTGCGACCGTCCCAGTTGTTGATAGCGATTTTCGCCTTAAGTACGATGCGGTATGTTGCATCGCTCAGCGTTGTGTAGCCTGAATCGGGGTCATACGGGCCTTGCCATACGCCCTGGTCATATCCGAGCCCGTCAGTGTCCCAGCTGAAATAAACGCCGCTTATCGGCTGGCTGACGATGCGACTGCGACCAATCCAGAGGCCGAGCGTATCGAGCTGGACTCCGACAGCGGTATCAATATCGAAAGCGCTTACCAGCCCCCGGGTGGCGCCGGTGATATCTATCAGTGGCCGCGTGCTCAGGTCGACGTGATCAAAAAATTTCGGCTTCGTGGCGTGATAGTTGGTGATTAAGTCCGTGTACTTGCTCATGACGTCACCGTTAGAACAATGTTTTCGGGTTTACACGACGCGGATTCGTTATAGGCGATGATGATGTTTGCCGCCGCTGCGCTACCGGCTGATTTGCCAATCAGCAGCTCCTGTATGTCGTAGTAGCGCGCATTGCCGCCACTCACTACGCCGAGGTTTGCCGGAGAATAAATTCTGCTCAGCAGCACATCGTCGCCGATCGTCAGCCCGTTGATGTAATCCGCGACGGCCTGCTGAATCTGTGCCCCTATTTGCGACGTGTAGCCGGTGAATGCTTTCAGGGTGATATGCCCGTAAATCGGGACATCAGTAGATCGCGAGAAGCTGATCACGTGAGGGTTGCCGTAGGTGTCAGGTACCGTGACAGATGTCGTCCCGTAGGTGGCTGTTCCCTGCCCTTTGTTCCCCCGGATTGTCTGGGCTATCTCGGTAACATCACCCCCATCGACGATGGCGGAAATGGAATGAGGTGGCAGCCCGTTGCTGTCGGTTGCACCAGTATCATTCTCGTAGAGCTTGTGACGTGTCACGCCTGCAACGTTGGCGATCGCACCGTCGACACCTTCAAACGGTGTGAGGGATGGTAGCGCTACGCTTTGTCCCTGCCTGATGCGCAGCTCTGCATCGGTTTCCGCCGGTGAGCCTACGGTGGCCGCCGCCGGGTTGATTACCGATGCCCAGCCACGGGTAGGCGTGTTGATAGTGGTAATCGTCCCGGCCAGCGCCGCAACCGCTCCGCTGTTTGAACAGGTTGCAGTTACCGTCACGGTACCGCCGACACCGATTGTCACCGAGGCAGGAAGACGCCAGATCACGTTATTCGAGTCTTTCACGGTACCGTTTGTGATGGATGTCCCGGCAGTACCGGTCAGAACCAGATCCACGGTAGAGTTCGTCGCCCCCCGGCGCGCGATACCGTTAATTTTTACGTTACTCGTCAGCGCTGCACCGTAACCCGTAGCAGGTGAGAAGCAGTTATAAACGGAGATGGCCGTGTTGTTGGCATCGTGAATAGCCAGCGCCACCAGCGCCACCATCTGGCCGTCTTTGCTGTCTGGATCCAGATAAGCGTCACTGCCATAAATCTGCTGGAAATAGCTCGTCAGGGTATCGAGTATCGTCTGGTAATCAGGCGCACTGATCCCCTCAGCGGTTACCGTTGCCGATAAGCCGAGTGTGTCCAAATTGAGGGCCATTTATGCCTCGCTGGTTACTGTCGTTGTTCCGTAGATGGTGTCGATTTCAGCGAAGAACTGGACGCGGCGCGTCGTCGTGTTCACTGTCGTATTGAAAGAGAGGATGGATTTAACGCCCCGCGTTTCGAGGATGCGCTTACGGATCGCCAGGTTATAGGTCTCCGGCTTCTGCTTACCGAGTACGGACTGAATCCACGGTGTCCCCTCGGTGGTGTCGAGAAACCATTGCCCATACCACAATTCGAATCGCGTTTTTACGGCCTGCGCCACGGCCTCAGGTGAGTTAATCAGCCAGGTATCATCGCCGCTGCCAAAGGTGTAATCACCGTCGGCATCTTCACGTCTGTATCGCATCAGTTCACCCCGTCTGTGTTGCTGGTGCCGTGCTGCACGCCGCCGTGAGTGTGCGTATCATCGATTGTCTTGCCGTTAGCTTTAACGGTACCGATAAACTCTACAGCGCCGGTGATTTTGGATGCAACGCCAGAAGCAACAGAACCCACCATTCCACCCAGCCAGGACAGGAGCCCGTGAATGGTAACTTTCGCCGAGAAGTCGGCCTGCGGGGTAACTACATCCAGGCCGCCAGGCGCTACGATTTTAATTTTCTGCGTAGTGGGGTTGAGCTCAAAGAACGTGCTTCCGTCGTCGCTGCGCAACTGAGCGGCCCCCGTGCTGATTCCGCTGATTTTCTGCGCCTGAGACTGCGGCCCGACGATACAGAACGCATCCGATAAATCATGCACCCGGTCGTCAACAGGCTCCTGCACCCCGCCGTTCTGCCACCAGAAATCGATGCAGCGATCGGCGAAAATCACTAGGCATTCATCACCGGCTTTAACCGGGAACGTTAGCGTGCATCCCCCGCCGCGCGGAAATACCACCGGTACATCCACCAGCAGCGGGTAATTTTTGGTAATGCGGTTCCCGTCGTTATCCGTTTCAACCGAGCGGATAGCAGGCTGCACAACCGCCGTCACCGCGCCGGGATCGAACGACTGGACGATGCCAGGCAAAGCGACGCGGATCTGGTTCTTTGTTGTGTCCCGCTCAGATTTGAATGTTTCAGCAAGGTCGCCGCTGCGGGTCTGGTCAGATACTGCCATTTGGGTAGCTCCAGAAAACAAAAAACCCGCCGGGTGGCGGGTTTTTCTTATTGATATTTGTTTAGGCAGCTTTGGGCTTCAAGGCATCAATTTTTTTAATCATTCGCTTTACTGTACTAATGCTTTGTTCGGCGTCTACTTTCCTAACAGTTTCAGCTAAGTCGTAATCAGCTAATTTTCTTTTTGCCTTCTGTTGCTTTAACAGGGTACCAAGCTGTGTAAGATCTATTATCTCAAACGGCTCAAGTTTCCGTCGATGATCTTCTAAAAGATACCGTATGACTCCCTCGTGCGTGGTCGGAGGACAACACGTAAGCAGATTGCATACTTCATGGTAGAATCCATAATAAGCTCTTGATATCGCACTTCTATTGGCAGACTCAATAGAGTCATCTAAACATTTTTCTGCGGCATCAATAAAATCGCGTCCTGAAATACTCATTGCAATGCCTCTGAAGTATGGCCATCAGCTACCCTGTACCAGGCAGTTACGTTTTTAAGCGAAAATATATCTGACATTGCAATTACGGTTGCAATTTCAATATCCATTTCCGCTAAAGTATCAGGGTCATCACACATTACATCGCAGATGACAGCTGCATCGGTTGAGTCAACCGAGCTATAGAAGTCATGAGCCACTGCGGTCACATTAAATTTATTAGTAACATTAACTACTAACAACGTAAATTTTTCAATTTCACTTTGCAGTAACCCGCTAATTTTTTGGAATTTTTCTAATCTTTCTTTGTGCATTTCAAATTCCTCAAGCAGTGCTTTCCTTTCGCTATCCTCCCGAACCATTGCTATAGCTTTTTTTGCAAAAAAGGAAGACAACTCAATATCACCGCTAGCATATGCTGCATTACGTGCACGGATAAAAAGACGATAGTCAGAAATTTCCCTTGCGATGCGAATCGCCTCTAGTCGATAAAGCTCGTAATGCCTAGCTCTTGAGAGATAAGCAAGGTAGTTTCTCGCTATAGACGCATTTCGGAAAGCAGCCCCTTTCTTGAAGCTATCAATTGCATCTTCGCTTCTTCCCGCTGCACCGTATACAAAACCCAAGAACTCAAAACGCTCAGAGATGACGTGCATTTCCTTAGCCATTCTTTCGTATTTACGAACAGAAAACAGATCAATGTAGTCCCTGTGATCGATGGCTAACTTCAGGATTTGCTTGACTTCACTAATTTTTTTACTTGGATCCGGTAAGGACATGAGTAACTGACTCTCATAAAGATTAGTAGATAATTCTATGAAGCTAAGTGGTCTTTCGTCAATCTGAAAAGATTATCGGTAGATCTTAGACAAACTTTAGCCTGCTACTTTTTTACACGGGAAAGATCCGATGATTTTCGGCGCGTCCATGCTGTTCTGCAGCAGCTGGACGTTCAGGAAACGCGTTTCGGTACCAGGTCGACGAATAAACTCAAAACCGTAATTGTTACCGTCTTTGGCTGGCATGAGGCCCATGTCTGCCTTCATTCCGTTTCCGTTGCCCAGCGTTTTAATTTTCTGGGAGGTAACTGTCTCACCATTAATCCTGAACAGTGAATCAGGGATCAACTCTAGTTTATAACCACCACACTGAAGCGTGATACCGCCAGGATTTGCGGCAAACGCTAACCCCGGAAGGAAACAGAGTCCGATAACAATCCACTTTTTCACTATCCTACCTCCCGCTGTAAAGACGACGCCGAACGGAGATCCGCCGCGCCACGCGCTTCGCACATCATATCCATGTACCACGCCTGGCCCCTTGTGTCGCCAGTGTACATAATCCCGCGCACAATATAAACGCCATCCGTTGCGATGCTGGCAGGCTGCGCCGTGGTGCCGCTGAGCGTGATATTTCCGTTCGTGTTCTGGTCTGTGATCTGCCCTCCGGCCATAGCGATATCGTTGTTCGACAGCGCGGTGCGATACACGGAAGCCTGATCCAGTTGAATGAGCCCGTTAACCCGGATGTTCGGGTTAATCAGCGCACGGACGTTTACGCCGTTGCCGATGGTCTGCTGCGGCATGCCGATAAGCCCGGTGGCGCTGTTGAGCACAATCGCGTCGTGAACATACTCGTTATTCGCCACCATCTGGCGCTGCCCGTCCACGAACTGCCATGTTGCGCCACATTGTCCGGCCACGTTATCCATAAGATGCCGTGTCATGCCAAACAGCACCCGACCCCGTGGAAACACAGTAGCAGGCATTTCAGGCGTCAGGCCTTCGGTCGCGCCTTTGGCCTCGAAGTCTTTCATCAGCGCGCGGTTCACGTCTGCGACCGTGTAACCGGCCGCCAGCGTCTGCGAGGTTATGCTGGTGGCAAAAGCCAGATCCGTATCGGCTGCCTGAATCAGGACGTAGGAATCAATAGGGCTGTCTTTACCGGTGACCGAGTAGCGAATTTCACCGCTGAAAATCAGACCGTAGTTCCGGCCATCACTCTGGCCCACGTCCGCCGCGTCGACTTCGCGCACGGTCCCGACGTCGCTTGCCGATACCTCCGACGCGATACCGTCGTAACCGGCAATCAGCCGCACTTTCGAAAACTCCTGCCCGGTGATGCGGTTTACCGTATCAGCTGACAGGTTATAGATTTTGAACGTACCCACCCGCGACGCGCTGCTGATGTTGAACCAGTCGATCGTAAAGGTCACTTTAAAATCGCTGAGCTCAATACCCTGCCCGTTCTCGTCCACGAGCTGCAGCTCGAAATGTCTCATCCAGTTCTGTGACATGTTTACTCCGTTGATACCAGTAAATGACTGCGGCCGCCCAGGTCGGTTTTCGTAGGATAATCCTGTGTGTTGTCGTCACAGACCACCACCAGCTTAAAGCCGAGGCCCATATAGGCGTACTGAGCCAGCAGATCAGCGCCGGTGACGAGAGGAATACCGGAGATTACCGGCTCCCCTCTGTCGTTCTGCAGGTCCATAATCCAGTACAGATCGCGCCATATGATGCTAATCCGCCAAGTGGTCCCCGCCAGGATGATGCTGAATTGCTGGTTATCCGCTGTCAGCGGGATTTCCTGAATTGCCATTAGCCGAGCCCCAGTAATGATGCCCCGTTACCCGTGATGCTTTTCAGCAGCGAGGTATTTGGCGGCTTTGTGGTTTTGTTGCCGGTGTTCAGTACCGCCGACGTGCTGGCCCCGTCCTTCATGTTGGTTTTATCCGCAACGGTGATCTGCTGCGTCTGCGAGATAAGAACCTCTCTCAGGGTGAGGACGGCAGACAGGACGTTTTCGGTTGTCTTGTCTGTCGTCACTTCCAGCGCGCGGATCAGCATGTTGCTGTACAGCCGTTTGCCGGTCACCACATCGAAAGGAATACGGCTCGCCTGCAGGTCGAGTATCTCCTGATACGTCTGCTGGGGACTCAGCCCGAGCAGGCTGGTAGCCGTCAGGTTACTGGCAAAATCCAGCAACGATCCGCCACCAGCGAAACCGACCTCCATCACCACTTCAGACGGTTTTTTGTAGGCATGGTCAGCGATAGCGGCCCCGACCTCGACAGGGTGCTCCGTTATCTCCAGCGTGTCGGTATGCTTCTCAGAAACAACCACGCTGGGGACAATCATCCCTATTTTCCGGCTCTGCTGCTGAAAGAGCGTAGAGAGAATATCCATTAGCCCACCTTCGTTTGATTACCGCGCATGACCTGGGCGTTTGCCGACTGCTGCCGACGCTCGACCTCGGTACCGACAGAACGCGGATCACCCCCACCGTAAATGTGGTAGGTGTTTTGCTGGTTCACGTTCGCCCCGCCAATTCCCGCGACGGCAGCCTTCCCGATTAACTCCTTCGAATAGATGTTTCGCCCATTCTCATGGTGAATAATGCTACTCATTAATGCTGACATCGTTTGTGGGTCGTTAATATTTAAAGCGGCCTGCGGATTTACTCCCAGACGTTGGGAAACCGCCTGTATATAGGCTGCTGTGTTGTTATTGTCGGAAGCGGGTGCCCAGGTGGAGATAATTTTCTCCACGCTGTTTATCCCTCTCCCGGCATACAGCACGAGCTGGCGCGAAAGAGCGCGCAAACCATCATAGGCGGTTTCGAATCGGGCAAACCTGCCGCCGGGGCGCTCAAGCTCAGCACCCGCCTGACCAGCAAAATTAAGGTTTCCGGGGTTATTGTTCCGTTCACCTCGCTTTGCAGCCTGCGCATGCTGCTCTGGTTCATCCTCTCCAATGCTCCTTATGGTCTGTCCTACACTGCGCGGATCCCAACCGGTTTTATCCTTTATCCATTCCGCCACACTGTTAGCGCTGTCTGTTACCATCGGCATCGCTGACGGATTTTCGCTGCCCTGATTAAGCATCTGTTTGCCGATGCTGGCGGCATCAGCCCAGCGGCCATCTTTAATGGCGTTGAGCAGGTCGGCGATCATGTTCAGCATTTTGCTGAACTCGCCCATCTGGTCGATGAAGTTGCTGAAATCCCACTTCAGGGACCATGATTTGGGGTCAATATTGAGCAGCTTCGCCAGCGCTTTCGCCAGGTCGTTAACGGTCGTTTTAAGGTCACGAACCATTTTCAGCGCGGCGTCGACTTCCGGCTTCCACTTGCCCCAGTCAATCAGGCTGTCCCCGCCTTCCTTCCAGGTCTGATAGTCCTCCCACAGAAGGGCAATCCCCGCCGCCAGCGCGGTAATGAGGCCAATCGGCGACATCCAGAACGTACTGTTCAGAATGCGCAGCGCAATCGTCAGCGCGCCGAACAACGAGATCAGCTCCCGCGTTTGCTTATCCAGCGATTGCCACCAGGTGATAAGGCTGGATGTTCCCTCAATTAGCCTGAAGAACAGCCGCCCGATGATGTCTCCGAGCGCCAGAATGCCTTTTATGGCTTTCGTCAGTGTCTGCTCGATGCGCGGGAAGTTATCCAGGATGTGGCGGCGCAGCGTGTCCAGCGAACCCGCCAGACCACCAGCAAGATTAGAGCCGATTTTGTCACGGGCCATGCCTGCCATCGCGCCGAACTCGCGCAGGGAGGTCATGAATTTGTTGGAGCTTCTGGCCGCCTCGTCAGCATTGAAGCCGATAGCTTTCGCCATTGCGCTGTACTGCCCGGAGAAACCGCCCACACCCCGGCGCATTGCCATCAGGGTATTTTCGTCAATGCCCAGCATCTGCGCATACTGGTTAGCCCGGTAATACGGCATGCTGCTGAGCTTCTGGCCGACACCCGTAAAGATAGCGGCCATGTCGCGCATATTGCCGCTGGCGTCACGGGTCTGTACGCCCAGGCGATTCAGGAAGCCTTCCGCGCCGGGATTGTTACGAACAAACCGGGAGAGGCTTTCCAGAGAGGTTCGCGCCGCGTCAACGCTGCCGCCCACCTGCGAAACCGCATAGCCAATAGACTGAATCCCCTGAACCGTCGCGCCGGTGCGCTGTGACGCCCAGTAGAGATTATCCAGCCCCGAGGCGATCTTAGCCGTGAAGGCCACCACGGTAAGCGCGGCACCTTCGACGGCCAGCCCCATTTTGATGGCGTTTGCGGTCGTACCGGCGAGAACAGAGTCGAACTTTGACGCGCCTGCTTCATCGATATCAAAACCGAGCGAGACGAGGAAATCTTTAATAGTCTCAGCGTTCATTATCCTCTCTCCATTTCTCAATACGGCGCTGGTTGTCTGCCTTAACGGCCAGGTGGTCATTCATCAGCGCGATATCGCACAGATCGACTGATCCATCCTTCAGCGCGTAATAAGGGATTAACCCGGCGTCAACCGGGTCAAGGAGATAAGACAGCCCGTCAGGCAGGCTGTTGAGGGTTAACCCTGAGGCTGGCCCGGCGTCGCGCTGGTAGGGCTCACGGGCAAAAAATTTCCCAGTGAATCGGCGACCACCCGCGCCACCAGCTGCAGCATGGTCAGCAGGTCGATATCATCGAACATCAGCTGACCGCTGTTGAATACCGGCGTCCATCTGTCCATGTGCTTGCGTGATACAACGGCCAGGCACGGATGAATAATCGCGTTGGTGTCTTCTTCGGTCAGGGAAGACAGTTTTTCAGCGATACACGGCAGCAGGGTTTCAAACACCGGTTGTAGTTTATCGAATTTCACGTTGTCGATTTTGCCATCAGCAGGCAGAAGGGAGCGAATGCTCCCGAAATCTGACATCATGCCCGCCAGCACCGGCAGCAGTTTGCGGGTCACTTTCAGCTGGTCAAAAACGCTGAGTTTTGCCACGCGGTAATCGTGGCCTTTGATTGAGCATTCCATCTGTTAAAACTCTCCGAGAACCTGATCGATTTTTCCGCAGTCAAACACCCAGGGCATCGTATTACCGGCTTTAGCGTTGGCGTTATCCGGCTGTTTCTGGAACGCCACGCTGCGCGCCGTGATGATGTCTCCGCTCACCTTGTTTCGGATCACAATGACGTTGTTTCCCCAGGTACCTGAGGACTGACTCTGCGCGTTGTACGCCAGCGACAACTTTTTGTTTGTCGGCGAGGTCTTCAACAGGTTGACGGTTACCGTGCCGCTTTTGTCCGCGTGCAGGCTGTGCATCACTTCGCCATCAGCGCCGATGGTCATGGTATTTTTGGGGCCGCCCATTGCAACGGTGATCCCCTCCTCTGAACTGGCGGAACCGTAGCCCAGATCAATCTCGCCGGTCGGGCCGGAGAGGGACGCCGTGACGTCCATAAAAGAATAAGTAGCCATTCATGTTCTCCTTAGCGAACGACGTTGATCTGCACATCAGCGAAATGAACCGCACCCGCCAGCTTACAGGCCACCTGAATAACTGGTGCCTTACGTGCTTCACGGTCTGCCTGCGCCTGCTCGGAAATCGGCTGCGCGTAGACGTAATAGCCTTTTGTCAGCGTGTCGCCGGAATCCAGCTGCCCAATCGGGCCACCGTTCCATACGCCAGCAGCCACCAGCCCGTTCTTGACAGACTGATCCATTGATTTCTCAACGTTAGAAAGGAGGCGCGTAACACCCGCATCAGTCTGTGGGACTTTGGTTGTGCTGGTGTAGAGCAGGTTATACAGGTTGGTCTGAACGTAATTCTGCAGCCAGTCGAGCCCGTGGCGCTCATCGAAGAAATCGCCGCTGGACATGACGCCCTGCTGCAGAATGGCCGTATCGTTTTCGTAATACACGTAGACGTTACAGTTTTTGGTATCCAGCGCCTTAGCCTGGCTGAGATCCAGTGTCTCGTAGGTGATACCCGGCTCCTGCTTGAATTTCAGGGTAATGGTCGTGTTACTGCCGTTGAAATTCACCGTAAACGCCCGGCCAAACGCAGAAAGCGCGGCGTACTTGCTGCTGGTGGAATACTGCACAAACGTGCGACCGTATTTTGCCGCCTTCAGCTTATAAGCGAGATCGGTTGTTGATGTCGTGTTAATCGCTTCCGGGTCTTGAGTGGTAATTGCCAGAATACGACTGAGGCTGGAAGCTTCGATCGCGGCGGCCACGCTCAGCCAGTCGGCATCGTCGATCTCTTCATCATCGGCTACGCCCAAACCGTACCAGCTCGTGTAATTCAGTACAGCGTTCACGGCCTGCAGCAGCGTTTCCGTCGAACCGCTTTCAGCCGATAACAGCGTTTTAGCCCAGCGACCGACATACACCTGCTGAGGTTTCGGTGATTGCGAGAAATATACCGTAGCGGCTTCATATTCCGGGCTATCCACGCCGAAATCTGTGCCGATATCTTCCGGGGATGAGTATAGGCGAATGCGCTCAGAAACCGGGATAACCGTTGAGCTCCCGAGAATGAGCAGCGAACCAAAGTTTCGACCAGTAGCCGCACGCGGCCCAATGATCACGTCGACATTAACGACGTTAGATACAGGTAATCCCTGCGGCATAATTTAGTCTCCGAAAAATGAGACGGGCGCATCTTGCAGCGTCCGGACGTTGTAGGTACGAATGTTTTTGCGGGACAACGTGATGGTGAGGTCATAGCGCCTCACCCACTGGTTATTAATGAGCTCTGGCAGGTTGTAGATAGTCCCGGCCTCCACCAGCGAAAGCCCCGAGCGATTCAGTTCGGCGTTGTTTTGCTCGACGAATATCCCCGCGCGGAAAGTTGATGCAGTGTTGGCCCCCAGAGGGCCATAGAAGCAGCAAATCACCGTTACCTGTTCCCATGTCCATTGCTCGGACTGTTCTTCCGAAACCTGAACATCGGACTGGCTCAACGGCTGAGGAACGGTAGTGATACCGAAGGCGCACCACGTTACCCCGTTGTTGGGGATCTGCGGCTGCGGGTCAGTCCATCGAGGGAAAACAAGAGCGGCCGGCAAGCCAGAAACGCCACGAATCCACCGGCTGATTTCACGCTCCAGCGCCTCGTCATACTGGGGGCTATCCCCGACAGGCGTCAGATAACCGCGCGCGGTGCTGTCGTTACTCAACTGGCGTCCCTCCGTTAAAGTCCACCAGTTCACAATGCGCCTGGACGAATCCGGCGCCATAACTGGTGTACGGATCGACAAATGTCACCCGGTAAGCACGCCCGTTATAGCTCACGATATCGGCATCGAGTCGCGGGGCGCTGTCTGTACCGGGCTGGCCCTGGGTTAATCTGAACTGCGTCACGATGAGGATCGCGCCGCTAATGTTCTGGCCTGCCGCCATTCGCCTGGCTTCCAGAGAACGGTCAACCGTCACCACGCCAGAGAACGGGATATCCTGAGCTGTGTTTTTCGTGAAATTGTCCTCATCCATCGTCTGAACCTGCCGGTGACACACCAGGCTGGTGTCCATGAAGTCGGGATCGAGAAGAACATCGCTCACATCGAGAAGAGGCATTATTTTTTCCTCACGACGTAGTTAATTGAGCGCAGCAGGTATCCGTGGGCATACAGCGGCTTGTCACCGGGAATGCCTTCGGCCCTTCTGCGTTCTAGGGTTTTCTCAGAAAGCGGGTGCAACCGGTCGCCAGCACCGATAACGGCTTTTGCAGCGTCACGGGCAATCTGTCCGGCGCTCTCCAGCTCACGCACTGCTGCTTCAGTCTGCCCCTCCAGCGCGGCGGTTGCCGCTGCCTTCAGGTGCGCAGTGGTTCGGGGTTTTGAATCCTCGATCCCCATATCCAGAAAAGGACGCGGGGGAAGCGTGACCGTTGTACCGTCGATTTCCACCGTTGCCCCCGTCGAGTGGAGATAGCCCAGTTCCGCGTTATTAATCGGAGAGCCATCCTCACGCCCTGCCTTGTCCTCAGGTATTCCCACCAGCACATCCATTCCGGATAGCTGGCGGAGGGATTCCAGAACAGCCACGGCGTTATCAGCACGAACCGTTAACCCGCTTTTCATAGCAGCTGCCTGCCACCAGCGCCGAACATCGACCACCACCAGTAGAACTCGCGCCCGTAGGCGGTGCTGTTCCAGAAACCGGCATCCGGATTGATTACCCCGGACACGTCATAGCTCACTGAAACCTTATCCACGGACTTAGAGGACACGACACCTGCTGCGCCGTTGCTGTTCACACCGCCAGCGGCAGCGGCGGCCAGCGTGCGGCCGCGCAGCTCCGTATAGTGAGCCGTGAATAGTTCAGCAAGGTAGACGAACTGATCGCCCTGTACGTCCTGATTCAGGAGTGAATCGGCCTGCCCCAGATAGAAATTCACTGAGGGGTCAGGGTAGCGGGTTTTATCGGCGAACTCGGGAAAGTCGGTGCGGAACTGCTCGTTAGTCGGAAGCCTGCTGTTTTTTGGCATTTTTCGCGTCCCCGCCGGTGTTATCGGTTTTGTCCGTGCTGTCGGCAGGTTTACCGCCTGCTGGTGCCTGAGCGGCTGCCAGCTGCGCTTTCAGGTCTGTGTTTTCATTCCCCAGCGCGGTGATGGTTTTTTCATGCTCAGCCAGCTGCGCTTTCAGGGTGTTATTTTCTTCTGCCAGCAGAACAAGGCTCGCGGAAAGGTCTTCATTGCTCTGCTCGTTCGCCAGGTCGGCTTCGTCAATCGGGCGCGCATAGGCTTTAAAGGCCCAGTGGTCCTTAACTTCTTTCGGGAAAGAGGAACTGTCGTGGATGCCCTGAGACAGCTCAAATTTAGAACCGTCGGCAAAGCTGAGAGTTGCGCCACCGGAAACAACGTATTTCATGTTTTTGCTCCATAAAAAAGGCGGGTTTCCCCGCCTGTTTCAGGTTAAGACGCCGGAACGTCCAGGTAAGAGATCGTATTGGAATACGGGGTTTCCACCTGGCCCAGCTTGCCGTAGTAAGTGGTCAACTGCTGCAGTCCGCGATACTCCAGCGGCGTGTTCAGCAGAGGAACCATTGGGAAGCGAACGTATTTTTCGTCCTGGGTATACGCAACGATACGATGCGCGCCACCAGCGCCACGCTTGGAGGCCCACTTCATGGAGACGATCTCCAGTGGTGTGCCGTTTTCCTGGAACGCGATGGTGTTAATCTTCACGTATTCCAGCACAGAGATATTCCCTGCAGAGGAAACCTTTTTGCTCGCCAGCAGGCCGAACAGCTCCGGCGCCAGACCGATTTTCGCCGGGCAGACCGCATAACCAGAACGAACCCAGCCATCAGACAGCACCAGGTTGATATCCTGAACAATCACATCCGGATCGGTGGTTGCGGTCCACGCTGCAGCTGCAGCAACAGGAGTAACATCCGGCAGGTTCAGCAGACCAGCAACGCCGAGCTCGTTATCACCGATATAAACCTGTTCGTCGGTGTCCATGTTCCACTTCAGTTTCATGCCTTCGTATTTCTGGACATCAACCGGACGGCCCAGTTTCTGGGCAGAAGCCAGTTCCGGCACCGTCCAGCTGATTTCCTGCCCCCACAAGGTGAGGTTGTTACGGGTAGGCTGAATATCGAGTTCGATACTAGGAATGGCAGTAGCTTTTTTGCCGATCCAGTTTTTACCGTTAGGGTTTGGACCACCAACGCCCACGAAATCGGTATTAGTGAAGGATGACACTTCATCAGCGATAGAAATGTCGCTGCGTAGCGGCATGTCGCGTGACCATTTGTAGGACACTAAAGGCATGTTCAGCGTCTGATCCATGCGCTCCAGTTCGCCGACGAGAAACGCGCCGGTGGAGTCGATGGTCGCTCTGTCAATTGTAAACATTAATTATTCCCTCAGATGTTATAAGCGATTTCAATACGGCCGTCGGCTTCACCTGGCCCCATGACCTCTGCATTTGGCAGCTGAGGTGTATTTGATGCGGTAGAGTCCGGAGACAGCACAAAGGAGCCAACCGGGCTTTGAGTGGTGCCACCAGCCACGCGAACGTAAACCGGATCGCCTTTTTTCGCGGTCGCCGCATTGCCTGCTGTAACAGTTACGCAGATGTAACCGCGTTTCAGATTGTCACCAACCTGATTAGCCGTCACACCGATGTAAGCAAGGTCCACAGCAGAGGTGATCGGGAACGGTCGAACCAGAATCCCTTTCACTTTGCTGATGGTGTCACCAGATTCCAGCGGAACGAATTTATCGTTCACGTATTTACCTGGCAGCCCGTAGGACGCGAACTGCTTCGTGTGATCCAGGCTAACCGGCTCGATGGTGAGATCACGAGGACGGGTAACGCCCCCGGCAATGCCCAGGGGCATGCGCGTTAAATATGCAGTACCTGCCATGATGATTTACCTTATTTGTTTTTTGCCCAGAATTCGGCGTTGACCTTGTTCAGTTCTGCCGGGGAAAGGTGTTTAGTGCTGATTCCGCTGTCCGTGGTGCGGGTGATATTATTCAGCGGGGTCAGCTGATTTTTCGCCTTATGCAGCGCCACAGCGGCAGTAAACACCGCGTCGACCGTAGCCTTAGGCGCTTTGTAGAAATCATCCACCCCGAACGATTTCAGGCTGTCACCGGTGCGCATTGCATGACTCAGCACCTGACGCTTCAGACTCTTATCACCAGCAGGCTGGAAGCCAGGGCAGATAATTTCCGCATCGGCGATCAGGTTGCGCTTAAAGGCTGCATCACCCGTCACTTTGCGGTTTTCTTCTTCGTCTTCATCAGTGGTCATATTGCCCGGGTCCGGATCGACATCGGTGGTTTTACCCTCCAGCTTTTCCAGACGAGCCAGCAACGCTTTCGCCCACTCCGGAATCTCTTCATCGCCGGTGCCGGTTTTGCCTTTGTTCGGATCGCCTTCGTCCGTAGTGGTGCGATTGCCTTCAGGTAAGGCTGTGGCCTGTGAAGGAATGTTGATGGTGATCGAGGAACCGGGGATTGAAGGCATGCCATCAGACGGCATATCCGGCGCTTCGTCGATGAGTTTTGCCAGTGCATCCTCATCTTTCGTCTTAATGGCCTGAGCCAGTTTTTTAAGCCATGACATTACAGGCTTCTCCTTTGTTGTTGATGGGATGGAATCCCCGATTGCACAGCGGCCACCAGCACGCCCCCGGTCGATGCCGACAGCGAGGTGGTTACCTGTGATTTGGTATTGCTTGCCTTTGCCGGGTGCCAGCTGCTTGTACTGCGCGTCATAGCCACAGCTGACATCGGTCAGGCCAGAATTCACCGCGTCGATTGCTTCCTGGCGTTTAATCAGCACGTCAGCAATGAGCAGATCCGATTTATCGCCGGTGCCGCGCCGGACGTTCTGAATGTGTCCGTGTGCCAGCTCTGCGAAGTTAGAAGGGTTCACGAAAACGATGTTGCCCAGGCTGTCCTCTGGATGCCCCAGCGTGACGGCTACGCCCTCAAAGCTCGCCATCGTCTCAGGGGAAAACACCTCGTCTTCTGTTCGCCAGACTGTCACCGTGCCGGTGCCGTCCGGTTCGAGGTCGATTTCCTCAGGTAAATAGACCTGCGTCCCTGTGCGTGCGATCGGCACGTCTTTACACAGCAGCGAGCCGTCCGCCTGCAGATAGCGCGTTTCGCCCAGGCGTGTAGTGAAGAAATATTTCATGGGTTACCTGCTCGATTACGGGCAACAAAAAGGCCGCCCGGAGGCGACCTTGTGAGATGGGAAAAATGTTCGAAATAACGGGCTATTTAACATAAGGGTTCTTACCCGCACCGACGAAAATGGCCTCGATTAAAATGTCCCCTTAAAGCCGTAAAAGTAGCGATTAACTGGGCTGAAAATCGGCCTTTTCGAATACAACATTTTCATAACATTTCGCGGGTATTGCAGTTCGCATGAAATGAATGCTCAAAGCCGTATTTTTCATTTTCTCGGTGCAGGAATCTGTACTTCAGGCCAGCATTTGCAGTTCGGCAAACATCCGGCGTGCCCGGTCATATCGTCCAGCGTCGGCGGGTTATCCCAGCGCACAAATTTATCTTTCATCTTGCGGTGAGAATCGCGCGTTCCGGCGCCCTCGATACGCCACCAGTAGCCCTCTGATCCAACCGAAAGGGCTCTGGCCTGTGTCAGCGCGCCGGTAGCTCGTCCAATCTCTGTACGGGCAATCAGCTGCGCCCTGCTGGCGGCCACGTCACCAGAAGCCATGATCATCTCGTAGAGCTCATCCGGACGTTCACCAGTGATAACCGCCTGCATTGCGCGCTGTTGTATGTCCATCACGCGATCGGCTGCTTCCAGCGGCAGGGACTTCATCAGCTGAATCTGGCGGTACACGATATCCTGCGCCACCTGCCCGACGGGGGTATTACCCACCACATCGCGCAGGCCAGCACCGATTTCCTCTGATACCGATTTCCACTGATTCCATTCCTCCTGCTCGACCTGGGCAAACATCCTTCGCCCGACCTGCTCTGCCCAGTCGCTGATTACCTCGGAATAGTCCACCAGCGTTTTCGAAATGCTGTCAGCGCTGGCCTGTGAACCATCGTAGGTACCATCGACGATCTGCCCTATCTGGTTTGCTATCGCCAACAGGCTTTTTCGATACTGGATCTCCGAACGGCGGCGGAGGGATGGTTTCAGGTTCATCCTCCTCCCACTGGGCCTTCGCATCTTCTATGTCCTCGTCAGTGATAGAACCACCGATGCCAATCACATCAGAAATGTTCCTGAGGTCGTTAAGCGCTGCTGCAGGTGGCATCCCAAGGTCACGAACGGCGGTACCGAGTGCGGTAACCACATTATTCGCCATAGTTGCGCGGTCCACGTCTGACATCTCCCAGAGCTTGTTAAACTCGAAAGTAAAATCGTCAGGCAGTGGTTCACCGAACAGAGAACGCCAGGAGATATCGAGCAGCCAGCGGATATGTCGGCGTAAGCGTCTCTCCTGCAGCGAGTTAACCCGGCTGTAGTAGTTTTCCAGATCGCCGTCGCCGGTGTTGAAACCTGCAGGGGATTGCCCGAACAGACGGACGAGAGGAATTCCCGTCGCGCCGGAAACCTGCTCAGCAAAGCGCAGAAGGACATCAGCGATACCCGCAAACGTATAGCTGTGGGTTTCGAACTTATCCTTACCATCCATGATGGTCATGCCTTCGATGGTCTGGAACTGACGTATCATGTCCAGGTGCTTCATCAGCGCCTTTTCAAGGTCGCCTCCGGTAGCAAGAATCTTGCGCAGGTCTTCAATGCTGTAGGTTCGCAGGTGCGCTTTGTGGATCAGCTGTGTGGTGCCGACCGTCGCAGTATCAAACGCCTCGATACGCTCGAAAATACGCTCCACAACAGACATCCCCCAGCCGTTTTCCGTCTGGGCCTGCTGGAAAGGAAGCGTATCGCCCTCCATGCGGATAACACGGCTATGGTGAATCTTCCAGGGGGGAATCCCCTGCTGGTTCGTGATTACCTTGTAATATTTCGGTTTCCCGAAATCGGGACCGTAATCGGTAACGAGATCGTAATAACTCGGGTTAACCATCCAACGGTCAAGGCTCATTACGCCCTTAAACTGCCCCTCTTTGATGCGTTCCAGTTTCAGCGGGGAGGACATATCCTGTCCTTCAAGCAGGACCACCAGCACCGCGCCACCGTACAATCGTGACCATTTGAGGTTATCGTTAAGCCCATCCCATATAGCGAGCTCATCCCAGAAGGTTTCGAGCTTACCCTTTTGTCTAGGTTTTAGCTTTGAGCTGATGTTAATCCCCTTGCGGGTCATATCATCGGCCATCGCATCCACACCGGCACCCACGAGGAACGATGAACGATACGCAAACTCCAGCATCACCCTGTTACGGCTGATGTACCCGGGCATGTACATTCCGCCCGTCTGTATGTTTCTGGTGTCGCTGCCAAGTTTGGCCGTGAAATTGTTGTACCCGTCAGCTGTCGCAACGGGCTTTTGTGCGCCGTTCTGGCGTTTCTTACGGGACATGTCACGCTCCGGCCAGTTTGGCCCAATTATCAAGAGAGGAATCCATCGGCGCGTAGTTAATCATCACGGCGTCGGCGAGGTTCGGCGATTTTGTACCTTCCGGCTGTTTATCCACGAGGATTTTACCCACGGCGTTTTTCGACCACGTAGGCTGTGAAAGCTCCATCAGCAGGCGGTCAATATTTTCTATCTCGCCGCTTATCGAAATGATTTCGTCGGGGTTGTAGTCCATCCCGTTCAGCGCGCGGAAGGTGTTACGAAACAGCTTGCGGAGATGCCACCAGCTCTGTGCTTTCGCGTTCGCGAAGAAGTCTTTATTCAGGCGTGCCGCTTTACCGTTATCACCAGGAACAGCTTCATCTTCCGGATCGAATACGCTACCGCTACCACGGAAAGGCGTAGCTGTGATTGTTCCCCGGCCTTCAGCCTGCCTGAGCTCGTTTATCACGCGAGCATCGCCACGCGCACCGGCACCCAGACCGTCCTCATCGAAACGGAACTCATCCAGACCGTAATCGTCACAGTACCCAAACGATTTAACGACAGAGGCGTAGATGTCGCTGCCAATGCCAGACCATTCGTGAACGTTCTGCAGAAGGAAGCCATAGCGGCAAGAAAAGCCGTTTTTGTCTTTCCCTTCGTCTGCGATATCCATTGCGCCGAGGCGCTGGCCGCTGGGCTGAATACCCAGTTTGATATGCGCGTCGACGGCAGCCTGTACCCATTCAGAAGGAATGAGAATCCCCTCTGTGGATGCGCTGTAGTTCAGGTCCAGTTCCTGAGCAACGATAATCGGATCATCAATTTTCAGACATTCGTTGCGGTACCACTCATCATCCTTGCGCGGGTCGCTGCGCCAGTGGAACGTAAACACCGGGATATTTCCGCTGTGGCGCTTTTTAGCAAACGGGTTATTCATGCCGTTGACCGAAGAGAGGTCTATACGGCAGCGGGTGGTCTGTGATAGCGCAGCATCGATGAGAAATGGCCGTTTGAGGAATGCCGACTCATCCACAAAATAAAGCGTGGTACGGTCACCACGGCCAATGTTATCGCCAGCCTCTCCCTTAATTACCGCGCCCGTTTCCGGGAACTCCACGCGCATGTAAGGGGCATGTTTTTTGTCACTCCATGAACCGCGAAACTCAACCGGCAGCAGCTCGACAAACTTACGCGCTTTCCAGAACAGTGCTTTCGGGTCGCCGGTACTGTCGACATATTCCTCTTTACGGGAACCGAACCCGATCACCATTTCTTTGTTGAACAGGCAAAGCGAACAGGCCAGACCGATAGAGGTCCAGCTCAGCCCCATTTCTCGGCTTTTTTCTGTCAGTCCATGCTCAAGACTGGCGCGCCTGTCCATGATCCAGTGAATCCATTCCTCCTGGCGGGGGAACAGCAAAAACGGGATGGTGGCAGGCAGGCCATAATCGAGGTTACGCGGGTCCGTCGTCATACCCCAGTCGATGATGAACTGAGCCGGGTTAGTGCGGTAAAACTCACGGAGTGCCGGAAGCATTTCAGGCGCTTTCCTGATCCGCTCCAGCCTCTCCATTCTCCACTCAAACACGGAGGTATAGTCCGGTTTGCGGAAGTCAAAGGGGAACGGGATCGGCACAGAAAAATTCCTCAAAAACGCCCCGATTTAACATAATGGTCGTTACCCGCACTGGCGCAACAGCACCAATCACGCAAACGGCGTGAAGCCTCTGTTTTGAACAGAAAAGTGGTCAAATCGGGATGAATAAAACGTGCATAAAACGGGTCAAAAAGTGCATAGCGTTTTTACAGTTCGAAACGCCTGTTTTTGCAATTTTCAGCCCAGGTATTTTTTGTAGATATCGGCTGCTTCCTGCGGGGTCAGGTTCGCCGCGTCGGCTTTGGCTGCCTCGTCCATATTATTGAACGGTTCGAAAATTTTCGGTGCTCCCAGCTCCATAAGCAGGGTTGCCGGAACTTTTACTCCCTCAGCCTCAAGCAGCTGCGCCGCCTCCAGCGCGGAGTATTTCCCGGCTACCTTGTGTTTCATCACCTCGCGAAGCACATCACGCTGACGTTCTTCCTCGCTATAGACGCTGGTACCAAGACCGAGCACCTTTGAGAAAACAGCAATATCGTTGTGCGTGGGCAGCACATCTTCAATCGTGGTTTTCACACCATCCGGCGATGTGGTGACAACCTTCCGTTTACGAACGTCCAGGCTCTTACCGGCGACGCGGTTTATTTTCTCTCTGAGAGCTTCGCGAGCCTCAGTGAAAGCGCGCTCAAACTCGATATTCTCTTTACGCCAGCGACGGATCGTCGTCTCGTCCACACCTAAGCGCTGAGCAACCATCCGATTGCTGATTTTGCTACGGGCTAATGCCATGTCCATAACGATACCGACGTAGGCTTTTCTGAAGCTTTTTTTAGGAGCCATACTTCCGCCTAAGTCAATGTGATTATTTTTTGTTCAAAATCCAATTTCTCCGATCCGGGTGCGGCGTATCACGCGGTAAATTCTGGCGTGCAGGCCGCGTCCTCTCTGGTGCCAAGTGCGGCATATCAGAGGGGGTAAAAATGCGGCATATCCTTTTTTTCGGGAAAACTGCGATTTGATGCCCGGAGGCCGCGCAGAATGGGGAGATAGTGGATCGCCCTAATATTTCCACTATGTGGATAACTCAGTCGTCCAAATCCATCTCCACCACTTCACCAAAAAGGTGACCGTAAACGTCCATTGTGGTTTTGATGTTCGAATGCCCAATAAGTCGGGAAACCTTCAGAATATCAACGCCTTTGTTTGCCAGGCGAGATACAGCAAAGTGGCGAAGATGATGGAATCGCTTAACGCCATAGTCGTTCAGGGTTCTGACGAGAACGCCCTGAGTGCCGTAACTGGTAGCAAGGCACGCGCCGGTAAACTGATTGCTGATAAGAGGCTCAGAGGAACCAAGCTTATTTTTATCCAGCAACGCGAAAAGCTCACGCGGCATCCGTACCCGGCGCTCAACACCTCTTTTCAGCCCCTCATGTATAACGCCGTCAACAACATGCCCCCGGATGTCAATCCAGTCGGCTGACACGTCGTTATAAGTAACCGCCAGAGCCTCACCGATGCGCAAGCCACAAATCCCGAGCCAGCACGCGATACGCTCACGAACTGGCGCGTTGTTCAGTAGCTCTCTGACCGATGATGATGGCGGTATGGTGATGGGTCGACGCTTCCGGCGCGCGGGACGGTCAACAGGGTTAAAAGTGATGAGCCGCTTTTCCACCAGCAGGAAGAAAGCCGAACGAATCCAGCGATGGCAGCCGGTGCGAACCGAATCAACGATATCGCGATGGCTGATATGGAGAATATTTTTTTCCAGTATCGGCCCGTCTACGGCGAGAATATCGTGACGGCATTTCGTATAAGACGACAGCCGTATAATATTTTTTTCCAGCTTTCCCGCCTGATAGCCAAGATAAAACAGAATTAACTTTCGGAAAGTCCATGAGTGGTCTATTCCGGTCCAGCTGGCGGTTCGACAATCCAGCTCGATATTCTGTTTTTTCCAGAAAAGATGTGCAGCATCATCAATATTCTTAAAGATGCGGCGGCGTCCATGACCGGATTTTTCATCCTTCCAGTGGACGTAATATTTTGATTGTCCATGGGCATCAGTGGATTCTTTTATCGAAGCCATACAGAACACCTCTGGAGAGTTCTACAAATTGTAATTGCAATAAAAAACCGCCCGATATGGACGGTTTGGTCTAAAGTCTAATTACTCATCATCGGATTCAAGCGCATCCTGAATTGCATCTGCCAATTTGGCAATATGCTCTGCAGCCTGGTTTAAATCCCCATACATTGTGCCACCCGAAGAATCTCCTGAGGCTGAACCAGCAGATGCTTTGGCAATTTCTAAAGCAGCTTGTACCGCCAGCAAACGCTTACGCTTTTCAATAAAGACATCACCACTATCTTCATCGAGTTTGAAGTATCCGTCTAACATCGCAACTCCTCTTATTAACCACATCATTTATGGCTTTTTTGAATTTGGGGCAAATTAGACATTTTCAAGAGCTGGAATCATTCCCGGCTCATCTCAATTTCACGTATTCCAGCCAGCTGGTTATTTGCTTTTTCGATGGCGGCCAGGAGCGGCTTGACCCAGAGAACAATCTGGCAATAAGTCAGCGCGCTGGTGGTAGTGGTGCTATCACCGGCTGCGTCAGCGTTCCCGGAATCGGTGTGCATTGCGCTGGCACGTAAACTGTTCGTGTAGCTGAGCAGCCCACCAGCGACATCAGCAGGAACAGGCAGATCACAGGTTTTTTCACGGCGGAGGATCTCCCGATATTCGATAACAGTTTTATCGGAGTTGGCATCAATCAGTGAATTTAGTCGGCTGGCGTTTTCGGCCACCTGGTTAAACCGGTTGAAGTTGAAAGCCTGAGCAGCGATAACCGTCCCCTGCAGAGTGTTGTCACTGCGCAGAACGTCATTATCACTCTTCAGCGTAGCAACGTCAGAGCGGCTGTTTGCCAGCAGGACACACAGCTCGGCGACTACCGCAATGAGGGCCACCAGCAGTATCAGACGCCATGATGCTTTAATATCAGCAAGGGTAATCACGACAGGAACAGAGCACGCTCCGCCTCACGCCGACGGGTCAGCCCATTCAGGACTTTGCCACCGGCTTTATTCCAGCGCAAGAACTCGTCGGCAGCGCCAGCGTAATCACCGGCGTTGAGTTTGTGCAGGAGGGTCGATGTCGACAGGGAGCGAGCACCAAGATTATACGTGAACGACACCAGCGCATCGAACTGCCCCTGATTCAGCTCAACCTTGACCAGGCGCGAGACGTCATTTTCGTAGCTGACCAGCCCAGTTTTCAGAAGGCGCTCTGCTGTCTCCTGTTTAATCGTCATCCCGGCACGAATTGGCTTTCCATCGACAGGATGAGTCCACCCGTAACCAATCGTCCAGACGCCTACGCTGTCCTGGTAAGCGGCAAGCTTGCATCCTTCAAACTCTTTAATCAGGGAAATCCCTTTATCACTGGTTTGCATTACGTTGCCCTCACAAATTTTGCCAGGTTCCCACCGGCAACCCATACCCCAACGCAAACCGTCGCATTCAGCATGAATTCACCAGGGTCAACCTGCATGTAATCGCCGTGGATGATCCGGAATGCGGTATACCCGGCTGACAGAATTATCAGATACGCAAACAATGAGACGCCACGCCGGTATGATTTTCCCGTCTTGTTGAAGAACATCAGACGGAACATTATCAGCAGGCAAACCACCGCGTTTGCGTGAAGAATCAGCGAATCCCATATCATTCATCACCCCCATCCAGTCCGGGAAGGCTCCCGTTTTTGGATTTGGACAAAATGCGAAGAAGGATAGCGACCGAAATGGATGCAGCCACCAGCGCGCCGATATTTGGTGATACTTCGATGGTCACTGGTGGTGTCAGCAAACTCAGTGCTGAATTAATAACGCCAGCCATAATTGTCGCCATAGGCACCGCGAACGAGACGCCGCCAAGAAACGAAATAATCGCGAATACCGCCTGTTTCCATATCTGGTGCGGCTCAGACGTCAACACATAGAGCGCAGCACCTCCGAGGGAGAAAAGCATTACGCCGGGAGTGGCTTCGGGAAACAGGGTAGCAAGCGTAACCCCCACAGTCCCGGCAGCAAACCCACCAGCTACAGTTAATGGATCAGACATAAGATTTCCGTGTGTAGGGTTCAGGCCCTCGGGACGATTGAATAATTAGGCATGTCGATGATGGTTCCCAGAGCCTGAAACAAGAAAAGGCCACCAAATGGCAGCCTTAGAAAAAAACCTCGCCGAAGCGAGGCTATTTGAATTTGAGGCACCTCATCCAACAAACCACCCGAGGTTAATTGGATTTCGACGAGATGCTTTTGGATGAGCGCTGAACCCAAAGGGTCAGTATTTTCATACAGCAACTTTGCAAAAAGCAGCGCCCATTCAAAACTGGGTCGCTTTTCAGTCACTCCGGGTAACCCATCATCGCAGACTGAAAAGCTTAAACTGGAGCGGGCAGCGGGAATCGAACCCGCATCATCAGCTTGGAAGGCTGAGGTAATAGCCATTATACGATGCCCGCATATGGTGCCGACTACCGGAATCGAACTGGTGACCTACTGATTACAAGTCAGTTGCTCTACCTACTGAGCTAAGTCGGCATTGGTCCGCCACCGGGGCCTCGAACCTCGTACTACAACATTAAGTTGCCGCTCTTCCCGATGAGCTAGTGGCGGTCTGGTGACCCTTGCTGGACTTGAACCAGCGACCGGGCAATTATGAGTCGCACGCTCTAACCAACTGAGCTAAAGGGCCGGGAGCAAGATGATACATAAGTCAAACTAACCACGCAATATCAATGGTTTTTATGCTTGCCATACATCCAGCCAAACATCATAAAATAGCTACTCAGCGGGAGAATGGTTAGAACCAGGGTAATCTTTAAGGATATTATCTAGAAAGACAGACTTGATATAATCAATTACGTCTACATATTTATCCTTGCCGCTCACGCTTGAAAATGTTTTTTCATCAAAAAAGCCCATACCTGTCACAACAAAATTTATTAGGCCATTGACGAGACGAATATTGATTGTAAATGACTCAATCCTAATATCATTTTTAGATGAATCATCAAGGACTGTATTTACACTTACAGTAATACCATCATGAGGATGAACATTTAAAGAATCAGCATCGCTGAGTATACCTTTTGACAAAATGCTCACATACTTACGTTGATTCCCTTTGCCATCAACAAAACTCTCGCCAGGAAAATCAAAAGAAGCAATATATTGACTCATAAATTCGCGGAACACACTTCGGAGTTGCTCATCATGTTTTTCAATAGCAAGCTTAACTTGTGCCCGTTTTTCTTTGAAATCATTAAACGATGTCATATGAAAGCCTTTTTAACATGCGAAAGGTAACAGTATGACATTTGGATGATAATGAGAAAACCCCACCAATAGGCAGGGTTAAATTTTTATACAGGTAGTCTTTGAGGTTTTCCCATATGATATGCAACCCGACTGCTTTTGCTACCGTCTTCCCAGATCGTGGTGTTTTCGGTAATCATTAGGATTACCCAGCCTTTAGAAAGACCCAAATTGACTTGCTCAACATCCTCAACAATCCGTACTTCTTGAATCTTGCTTAACAGGCTTTCATCTGTGCTCATCAACTGACCCTCAGTAGAAAAAACACAACATATCAAATGAGAAGAGTAAATACCTTGCTGCAGATAAAAAAACCCGCTCGGAGGCGGGTTTGATTTCGTGTAGGCGCAATAACCTACGATTTGAATCATACACGACAAGTTCGGACAAAATCAAGCTTTAAGTCGCGAATACGCTAAATTTTGTTCGCATCATCACGAAAGCTCGTTGCGTCCTGAAACGCCGAGTCTGCTTTTTGTTCTTCCCTGTGACAGACGTCGACAAGCCCCTCCAAAAACGGTTTCCAGTTACGGGTCCACGTTCTGACGTGCAGAGTTGGAACTCGCCTCAGTATCGCTTTATAGGCTGCAGTAGACGGCACCCCAGAAAATCCATTTCCGCTGCAGCGCTCGCAGGTTTTAAATACCGGCGCGCCGCGCTCGCTTGTGGCTTTGCGATCGAGCACCTCACCTTTTCCGCCGCAGCGGCACCGGGCCAGCAGCTCACCTTTACCATTACATGCCGCGCATTTACGCTTGACCAGTTCGTGCTTGATTTTCGGCGGTACGATTTCCATTCCGTCAGAGTTGAAGACTCCAGGATGCTTGATCACATCCTCATACTGAGAGGTTAATCCGCTGCCGCTGCAGCTGTGACACGTCACGCTGGTTTCCGCTGAACGGGAGTATTCGGTAAAGGCGAATTGTGCGAGCACCAGCATGCACCAGCCAAACTCGCCTGCTGCTGCTTTACGTACATTCCTGGGCGCTGATTCCATTGCATGACGAGCCAGAGCCTGTACTGCCAGCTGCTCATCGCTTTTGCTGATCCCGGTCTTACCAAAGAAGGCAGCCAGACCAAACCGCGCTCGGCTGCTGGTGGTACCAATGGCCGCCATAACATCGGTGCCAGTGATACGATCCGGAGAGGTTCCTTTCACGTTGTCGCTGATGTGCATACCCTGAGGGCTAAAGTGTTTTAGTGATGCCTCCAGTTTCATTCTTCACACTCCCCTACCAGGTTAAGAATCACCGCCGCGCCGTGGTTTTCCATAAATTCCTCCTTTCCACTGTCAAGAAACCAGCGACATACCTCCACGGCTTCGACGCGCGTTACGGGTTTGATGGTTGCCAGCAATTTTTCAAGGTAGCGCTCGCGGTCATATACGGATTCGTGATGCTCTGAGTAACCAAATTCATCGCCCAGCTCCTGGCTTGAAGTGTGGCGAACGCTATAGAGCCAGTCCCAGTAAATAAATTCACGAACAACATCGGACAGCGTAAAAGGCTCAGGCAACACATCGCGATATCCATCAACAAATGCCCGACGCTGATCATCAATTTCATACATACGGCTGCCGTTAATGCTGCCAGCTTTCTTCTCGGCCGGAGTCCATCCCCAACGGTGATCGTCGATAAATTTCGGGGAAGACTTGATTACTCGCTCGGCCTCCACATCTTCGAGAGCTGCCTCATAGCTGCCGAACGTGGCCCTGACTGATGCTGCTTTTTTGATGTTCTCCCGGGCGTTCCTGATTGCCTGTGCCGGGTTACCCATACCGATTGTACCGAAGGCAACCTGGAAAGGATCGCCACCATTCGCCAGCAAATAACGCGCGTAACGTTCCTCGGCCTCTTTTGGGGAGATTTCAATTTTCTCCAGCGCGGCTTCGGCTGCGCCCAAATGTGCGGGTTCGTTCAGGCGGATAACCTCCAGCACCCAAAGATAAGCGTCAGTCTGCTTATGCCCGGTGATTCTCCGTTGCTCGGGCAGAGGCTTGATGTTTGCGAGGGCGGAGCTGTGCGCTGCCGTCGGGATGGTGAATAGTGCTTTATGTTCGTTGTTATCAATACGCATTACGCAGCCGCCTTTTTCTTGTGGAAAACCAGCTCACGAACCTGATCGCCGTTCATGAGCATGTCGTTAAAATCCCCGTTATCCGGGTAGTAGATGCTGATTTTTTCCAGGTCATTTTTTGCCAGTAAGTTGGCATGGGCGCATTCCGTGGCCGCAGCCAATCCGGTGGCGCTGTTTACGTCTCGATCTGCGAAAATAATCAAATTTTTCACACCTGCAGGAACACGGAATTTCTTCATGAATCCGCTGGTCATGGTGGCCCAGGTGTTAACGTTGTACAGCTGCTTGCAGGAAAGAGCCGTTTCGATACCCTCGGCAATTCCGAGGGTCGTCGCTACCGGGAACATGCGAATAGCGACTGAACGGGCATGATCCAGATAGCTTTCGTCCTGAAGAGATTTCTGGCGCTTCGCTCCGGCAGAATCCCTTAGTTGGGCTTTCTGATTGCCGTCCAGTAAGGTTCTGTGCAGATAGCAAAGCTCGCCTTTGTCGTCAGTTGCGAGTGAATACAGACACTGGTAAACCTTACCGCCGTAGCGTTGTTTATCATTGAACTTCACCGCCTCTTGTGGGAGCTGATAAATTCCCCTGGCCTGCAGATAATCCGCCCCGGTAGTTCCTTTCAGGTTGACCAGTCTCGAAAATTTGGACAGAACCCGATCACGGGCACTTACTGCATCTGAAGTGCGCGGGAACGCTTCGCGGGTAAAGTTATTCCCAATCAGCTGGTCTATTTCCCTGCAAATTTCATTGAATGGCTTCCCTTGTGTCAGAGTGACAAGCTTCATTCCGTCACCGCTGCCGCAGGTACAGATCCATGTTCCCCGGCCGTCCCGGTCATCAATACGCAGCTTTCCCCGCGCACCACATACCGGACATTCGCCTTTAAAGTGATTTCTGGCATTAATGGGAGGTAACCCGAAGTGCTCAAAAATCATTGCCCATTGACCTTTTGCCGCTTCTGCCGTCTTCATGCTCGTTTTCCTAACTGCTGTTTGATATCGCTAATCGCTTTCTGTGCTTGCTGTACTGAGGATGGAGCTGCCGTTCCTGATGCCTCCTGCAGGCGCTTTGCCTTCTCCTGCCCTTTCGCATACGCAATCAATTTGTGCCGGATGAAATTAGAGACGGTCGGCGTGATCTCCATCGGGAAATCGTTCAACCCGTTAGGCCACTCGTCAAACCGTTCGCGAAAGGTGTTTGCGCACCAGCCATTGCTGACGGGCTTTTTCCCCTGCGATACGCGCTGGCGCTGATAGAATTTGATCTGACTCCACCAGGCCTGTTTCTCTGCCTTCGTGGGCTGATGCTGGTTTTTACCCAGCTTTTTGAGTTTGCGGCCGGTGTCGGTATCGACGTCCTCACCGCCCAGCGGCTTATGCCCACATTTCGGGCATACATAGACGCCAGCTGGCTTCATGTAATGGCATTGAGAGCATTCGTGTGGCAGCTTTTCGGCCCGTTCCTCAGCTGCGCGGCGCGCGCTTTCCTCCATCCCGTCAGACTTACCGGGAAGATCGTCGTACTCGATTGAATCCGGATAACCCAGACGGTGCACGGTGCCGCTGTGATCGAAGATGAGGCAGGATTCTTTACCCGGTGCGGTGCGCAGGCCACGCCCGAGCGCCTGCAGCCAGCGAATTTCGCTTTTTGTTGGCCTGGCGTAGATGATGCAACGAACGTCACTATCGAAGCCGGCCACCAGAACACCCACACTAACGATGATTTTCGTTGCACCGGTTTCAAAGCGGTGAATGATGGTCTGCCGCTCATCCACTGGAGTGTCGGCGGTCATTACCTCAGCGTTAACACCCGCCAGGTTAAACTGGATTGTCAGGTAATTGGCGTGGGCTACGTTGACACAGAAAGCGATGGTAGGCAGATCCCGGCCATTCTCCAGCCAGTTCTGTACGATATCGCCCACCAGCGTAGAGCCGCACATGATTTCAGCCAGCTGCGTTTCGTTGTAATCGCTGCCGTATTCAAGCGATGCTTTGGTTTTAACACCTTTCAGATCCGGCTTAGTTGGCGCGTAAAATTCGTATTTACTCAGATCGCCACGCTGGATTAACTCGCCGATGGTGGTCGGCTTAATCAGTCGGTCATAGTATTTGCCCAGGAATGGGGAAAACGGAGTACCCGACAGGCCAATCACCTTTACGCCTTTGCCGCGCAGACGTTCGATATCCTTCAGGATGCGTTTTTTACGCAGGTGTGCTTCGTCGATAATCAGCAGATCGATATTTTCAGGAAAAACACGACGAATAAGCGTGTCGGCGCTGGCAATCTGAATTTTCCGGTCCGGATCGTAGTTCGGGTGATCCGCCCAGATATAACCGATTTCATCCCCCGGTAACCCGTACTCCACGAACCGATTAGCCGTCTGACCGATCAGGATGGTGTACGGTGCACAGAACAGGACACGCATACCACGGCTGACAAACCCGGCAACGATGAAGGCGGCCAAACCCGTTTTACCGCTACCGGTTGGCGAGTACACCATGAAGGTGTCGTTTGCCTTCCATTCACGGCGCAACATGTTTAGCGCTCTTTCCTGTGCAAAATTCGGCGTGATCGTCAGCTCCATTGTGCTGCCCCCGTGCTGATGAGATAATCATTTTGTGATGTGGTTTTCATGGATTCCCCCTCACATGGCTGGTGGCCTCCTCAAAGGCTGCCAGCCTCCCTTCTGATTCAGCTCCTCTGAAAAATCACTCTTCCAGGAAGAACACTTTTCGTTTCTCAGCGCCTGAGCGCTCTGTACTGCCTTGCTGATACATGCGTTTTTTTAAATTGCGCCCTTAAGACAGTGATCTACTTAACCAATGGATCTCTCCTGTTGGAAAAGACCCTATTCCTGCCCCTACACCCAATCCCCCCTTACCCCCCTTTCCCTCTTCCCCATAAAAACGTACTACTTCCCTAGTACATATGAGGAGTTGGGTCAGTTGGTTGCCAACCTGAACAGGCACCTTTAAGCCTGCTTCTGTTCGGGTACCTTTAAACCCGAAACAATCAGGATCGCGATTGCGTTCCAGCCAGGGGAGGTTCGGCGGTATACCCCTGTAAAGCTCTGCCCTGATTTCTCACAAACAGGCGAAGCCTTGTGTTTGCTTCATGCCTTGCCCGGTTCTCCTTGCGGTATGAAACGGGTTCGGCCTCGAACGTCTCCTGATACACAGCTGCATAACGCTGGATAGCTTTTTGTCGTGCAGTTGGTGTCAGGCTAAGTAACTGCTGCTTAATCCACTCGGCATCAGCTTTTGAGTGGGTATCCGGCAGCAGTGCGTTATCGAAGTTGCTCTCCGGTATGTTCATCGGAAAAAACCTCATCCAGACTGGTTTCATATCCGAGCTGCCTAAAGGCGCTCACAATGCGTTTCCCAACTTCAATATCTGGGATTCGACGACCAGTTTCGTAGTGGCTAACGGCCCCCTGAGAGCTAGCGATCAACGCTGCCAGCTCCCCCTGGGTCACTTTTGCTTTCAGCCTTAGGCTCTTAATACCGCTCATTCGGATAGTTCCTATCTAAATAATACATAACGTACTATACACACATAAAATAATAATACAAAATGGAAGTTGCTCAAAAAATACGGATTGTAATAATCATGTCTATGAAACAGAGATGGCAGGACCTGGCCAAATCCAGGATGAAAGAAGTCGGAATGACTCAAGAACAGCTAGCTGAAGCACTCGGTATGACACAGGGTGGGCTAGGCCATTGGCTGAACGGAAGACGTGAACCTAACCTGGAGGTCATAGCAAAAATTTTTAAAATTCTACAAATGCCAGGTTTTGTGGTTGACGCTGACGGCGCAGTGAGCGACGCAAGAGCTGATCACAATGTGTCATTTCACGCCATGAATGAATCGAAAGGAAGCTACCCCGTAATCAGTTGGGTCAGCGCAGGGGATTGGATGGAAGCAGTGGAACCATATGATAGGCGCGCGATCGACCGCTGGTATGATACAACCG
Organism: Enterobacter sp. N18-03635; assembly: GCF_004006055.1. Classification (NCBI taxonomy): domain Bacteria; kingdom Pseudomonadati; phylum Pseudomonadota; class Gammaproteobacteria; order Enterobacterales; family Enterobacteriaceae; genus Enterobacter; species Enterobacter sp. N18-03635. The sequence continues at coordinate 3,540,121 of NZ_CP034769.1, forward strand.
TGGAATGTTCAGAAGATTCATTCTGGTTAGATGTCAGAGGGGATTCGATGACATCGCCAGCTGGGCTTAGCATTCCTGAAGGCATGGTTATACTGGTCGATCCTCAGGTTGAACCCATCAACGGAAAGTTAGTTGTCGCTAAGCTCGATGGGGATAACGAGGCCACTTTCAAAAAGCTGGTTATCGATGCTGGTCAACGATTTCTCAAGCCGTTAAACCCTCAATATCCCATCATTCCCATAAACGGTAATTGCCGTATTATCGGCGTCGTGGTTGACGCAAAGATAACCAATCTGCCATAGTGCACAAGCCGCGAAAGCGGCTTTTTTTATCCCCTCCGTCACGAAATTAAACAAAAAACCCTTAACAAACATCTAGATAAAAATTAATACATCAGATTAATCCGTTTTGTATTGACGGTGGTTAATACGTTATGTATTGTTTAATCATCAACAAGCAAACGGAGCAGGAAGATGAGCACTCAACAATTGGTATCTGAAAATGGTCCCATCCATAAGCTAGCTATGGATATTGATCGCGTGGTAAACGTGCTTGAATATGCCGAATCTGATCCAGATACTGGCTATAAGCCAGCAGCTCTCATTCAAATTTGTATTAACCAATTAAAGAAAAATCTTTCAGTTTTAAATCGCGAAATCGGGCATGACTGGCCGGAGAACAAACAATGATAACTGATACTGTAGTTCTCAATAAAGATGAAACAAGCGCTATGGTCATGAGTTGGGCGCACGATATAACTTGTTGTTCATCTTCATTATGGTTACTCCTTGAAAAAATGACATCCGAAGAAGAAATAAGAGAACACGCATTAATTACTTTAGTTGTAAAAACGTTAGAAGAAGTAAACGAACAAATAAATAACTTCGAAATTAAATCACTATAAGTAAAAAAATTAATAAAACACCTTAAATGGTGTGACCAAACTCACCCTGAGGAAATGAAAATGCAAAATTCACTTTCTTTCAACGAGCCAATTAAATCTCCACAAATGCTGTTCGGCTCTGACAATATTAATGATTTTGGAAACAGAGTTAAGAGCTGCCGGATGGAAGGTGATTCAATGCAGCCGACTATCGAACCCTGTGAGGTTATTGCTTTCGTTGATTGTGGAGGCCGCGTTCTTACACCCGGCATCTATGTTTTTACCGGCGATGTTTTTGGCCGTAACTGCCTGTTCATCAAGCGAATAGAACCCTTGCCGGACGGGTCGCTAAAGATTATTTCTGACAATCTCCATTACCAAACTTTCACGCTTAATGTCGGTGAGCAAAAAGACATACGTATTCACGGAAGAGTAGTCGCATCTTTAGCTGTGAGGCGCTTCGTATGACTTTCATCAAAGATAAAACGGCATATAGATCAGCATGCCTTTATGCGGCCTGCGGTTATGAGGTAATCGCCCGACTTTACCTTAAAAAAGCATATGGACGGTAATTATGAGCATTTTAAAAAGGCAGGATATTCAGGGCGTAAATATCAAAGCAGAACAGTTATCAGGTTTGTCGCAAACATTATATGAATATCACGACAAGCTCGACAGATTTCAACTTAAAACTATATGTGCTCTGGTATATGACCTAGCCGCTGAGATTCACGGATGGACGGAAAAGGAGGAAGAAATAGTTATGAGCTTGGAGGAAGAACAGCGCAATGGATAAATTAATAGAAACATATCGGCGCCGAATACTTAAAGCCGCGTTATTACGCCACCAGCGTAAAACCGGAAGCACCTGCATCATTATTAATATGCCTAAGGGGGGAATAAACACCGTCGAATTAACAGAAATACTACTTGATGGTCTGTTGAGACGATTCGAAAAGCTGGCTCTCAGTGAATACGGGAATATCGACGGCGTAAAAGCCATCAGAGGAATTTACAGCAACGCCGTAGATGTGAATGGCAGCGGTGAGTTCCTGACAGAAAGCGGAAAGGCATTAATCGACGATCTCATTGCTGAGCTGGTCGAGTTTGCCAAGAAATAAAAATCAGTCACAGCGGAGACAAGCCATGAGTGATCAGACACCAATTATCACGCACGAACCAGTAAATATCGTGCTGACAATCGAGAACGGGAAAGTTATCCACGCGCGCCCGGTTCAGAACGGCGAGGTTACAGCATCGCTGGAGACTTTTTTATGGATGGCTGAACGCGCCGGTTACACGATCACCCCACCTGCAGGAGAGAAGGACAATGGCCCTGACAGCGATACGAATTCCTGAGTGGGTACACCTGCAGGCGGTCCATGTACTCCGCCAGTTCAGGGCCAGGCGGATTCATCCCTGCCGTATGCACGGCTCCGGAAACCTGAGCCTGAGGGTTAATCGCCGCTGGCGGCTGCTGTCCCGAGACGGCGGCCAGAACTGGGAAGTAATGAGCCATGAACGATACAGCAAACTGAAGGACAGAAGATGAAAATTCAACATCAGGACTATGGCGCCGTGGCGAACATCGTTATCACAAGCACACTGTTTGAGTTCCGTAAACATAACAGAGTGGTTGATGTCACGCTGCTACACACCCCCGGAATCGTAGCAACCCGTAGCGGGATGTTCTTCATGAGAACAGTTTTATCCGGCAAGTCTCGGGACATGCTGCGTGCGTACAGATCTGTTTTTCGGGAGGCATCACGATGAAGTATTTCCTCCTCTCTATGCTGTTTGGCCTGTTGCTGGTGGCCGTCGTTTTCGGCGCGCTGATTGAGTATAAATTTTTGATAGGTTTCTAAGGTATGCCATGAAAAAAGGTACCACTGAAATTATTGAACGCTGGACCCGTTTAGCAGCGGAGGCCAAAGAGCTGGGGCTCGCCACCATTCCCATCGACCCTGAAAACATGTTGATGATGCTGGGGGAGCTGCCGGCCAGTTCGGACGAAAAGTCGGCCGATTGCCAGAATGACTATCAGGCTGCGATCGACATCTTGCGCGACAGAGCTGCTCGCGAACTAGATGGTGGTTTTCGCGCTCATCACAATGCCCTGATTTATGCCGCTAATGAACTGGAAAATGCCCAGGCTTTCGGGCAGGAGGTCAGCCATGAGTCTTGACTGTGTACCCCTTTCTACGTACTGCAGGGACGCGGGGGAAACGGTAGAAGCCGTTAACAAACGGATACAAAGGGGGTTATGGAAGGAGGGAGTACATGTATTAAAAGTCGATGGCGTTAAAGAACGCTGGATTGACTTAACGGAGGTTTCAAAGTGGGCAAGAAAGAACAAGGATCATTATCTCTCCCAAGAGGAGTAACCATCCGCCAGCATAAAACTGGCGACACTCTGGTTATCACTTTCACATATAAAGGGGTTCTGTGCCGGGAGCCCCTCTCCAAAATGGAAGCAAACGCGCGCGGTGTTAAGTACGCCGAGCGCCTGCTCGGGGAGATACAAAACCAGATCGTCAGTGGCACCTTTGAATATGCGAAATATTTCCCCAACTCCAAAAAGCTGGAGCTGTTCGGGGTGGTGAAGAAAACCAAAAACATAAAGTCTTACCTGGACGAGTACCTGAAAATCTGCCAGAACCGCAACCTGTCCCCGTCGACTATCAACGGCTATGAAAAATGCCTGTCGGCGCTGTCAGCACTGCATAAACTCCACGTGTCAGAACTGACGCCAGCGGTCCTTAAAAACTGGATAGCCAGCCGGAAAACAAAGCTGAAAACGACCAGGAATAACCTTTCGTTTCTGCGCAGCGCCATCGATGAGGCTGTTACGGATGGCCTGCTGACCATAAACCCGGTAACCCTCGTCAGCGCCAGCCGATACCACGTGATCGACAGCACCCCGAGCGCCGATGATTACGAGGTTGACCCTTTCACGCCAGCGGAGACCCTCGCCATTTACCAGAGCTGCAGGTACTCGGAATGGGAAAACCTGTTCCGCTTTGCTTTCAATACCGGTCTGCGGAGCTCCGAACTGTGCGCGCTGCGCTGGCCTGATCTCGACACCATCGCGAACACAGCCCACGTTCAGGCGGCCAGTGTCGTAGGGGTACTTAAAGGCACCAAGACAAAAGCCGGTACCCGTAAGGTTGAGCTAAACAGTGAGGCGCTGGCAGCCCTGAAGGCGCAGAAACAATACACCTTTATGAAAAGTGAGTTTATATTCAGCGATCCGAAAACGGGAGAGCCCTGGGCGAACGCCGACGCGATCCGTAAAAAAGCATGGGTACCGACCCTAAAAAAAGCTGGCGTGCGCTATCGTAACCCGTACCAGACACGGCACACATTCGCCACCAAGCATATTAGCCAGGGTGTTAACCTCTTCTGGCTAGCCGGACAGATGGGCCACAAAGGGCCGGAAATGATATTCCGCAATTACGGTAAATATCTGGCTGAATATGACGGTAAAACCGCAAAAGAGGCAGTTAGGTAAAATGTGAAGGACAAAAAACCCGGTGTTGACCGGGTTTAAACATATTGCTGCATCGACTCAAGAATCAATCGTTTGTGTCTACGGAGCATCGTTTCCGATAGCTCAACAGCTTCATAAATTGAGCGCAGACAATAGCCAGCAACACGTCCTTTATATGTCTGCGTATAGTTCGAAGTTATCTGCTCCTTGACTACTTCCAGATCAAACGCTTGATGGGCTTCTATACAATTTACGAACGAATCCCATTCAAGGAAGGGATGATCTGCTTCAAGCAAATCAACCTGGCACTGAAGCAAATGGGGGCGAGCAAGGATGTACTCGCTAATATCTGAATTTATAAGCAAAACGAGAAGGGGTTCGCAGCAGCAAACCACCATGTATTTATGCTTCTCTGGAGTTGTAAAATCGCAGAAGAGATAAATCACATCACCAACAGAAAGTTGATGATGTGACGCAAAAGTTTGGGCAAAATTTGAAGGGAAAATGTCCCCTAAATTAGGCATTCTATCTTCCGCTGAAAAGATGGGAAATCAGTAAGTCAGCATCTTTACAGCTTCCGGCGATAACTTCCAGAGGGATTTCACCATTTTCGTTTGCCGAAGACCAAACTTCATCGTGACTCATTTCACGAATCTGACCAAATGATAGCTTGCCAATCATCTCGATTGCCTCGTCAATACATTTAAGATCAGAATCACTGAAAACATCATCATCAACAGGGCGCAAAGGCTCTACACGGTAGTTATGCGATTTCTCATAAACCCGAAGCGCTGACTTTATGTCTTCAACTTCGATTCCATTTGGAATGAAGCGTCCCTTACCTTGGGCAATTTTGATGATGTCATAGGTGTTTTCTGCGACTGGGCCATCTTTCATAGCCTTGTACTCATCGCCGGTAATGAGACGACCATAACGCTCCAGGTGAGCGCGGTCAGCGTAGTAAAGGATTTTCCCGACATGGTAAATGTCAGGTACGGGTGCTTTAGAGGCTACATACAGAATGGCCTCTAAAGCCTTTTCTGAATCGAACCGAATCTTAAGCATCTCGACACCTTTCATACAAATGGCTTTATGAAGTAACAACTCATTAGGACTTTTTGTCCTATCTAGGCACAGTTTATAGCCAGCTATAATGAATAATCAACCATTGGTTGATCATTTTAGAGGCATGTTTAGAGTCATTTCATGCCAACATTTTACACGATACCTGCGCGTTCGATACATTTACCCCAAAGGTAATGGCACATTGCTAGACAATCCTTACATTGTAAAGAGTTGCGAGCTCGCGAGAGTTTTCGTTGACAAAGCAAACAATAGCACTTTTTGCATAGGTTTTATGACGGAGATTACTAGGGCTTAATAATGCAGGAAATATTTCAAGATGTTGGACAGAATCAGGACGTTAGACAGACCTCAATATGCACGTAAAATGCACTTGATGCCTGTCACAGTGACATAATTGTTTATTTTCAATTAGTTAAATACCTTTCGGACGCAAGTTCAACTCCCGCCAGCTCCACCAAAATTCTCCATCGGTGATTACCAGAGTCATCCGATGAAGTCCTAAGAGCCCGCACGGCGCAAGCCCTGCGGGCTTTTTTGTACCCTCAACATGTCCCGCGAAGTCCGTAAAATTTCCCGGCGACACAGAAACATCACGCCATTAAACATTATTTCTCTCATGCTCAATGAGCCATTCTTTGCGTGAAATCCCCCCTCCGTAACCTGTCATCGCGCCATCTTTTCCAATTATCCTGTGACAGGGGATCACAATCGCAATCCGGTTGGCACCGTTAGCGGCAGCGACGGCGCGCACAGCATTGGGCTTATTAAGCCGTAGTGAAATGGCCTGATAGTGTGAGGTCTGTCCATAGGGAACAGCACGCAACGCATGCCAGACGGATTGTTGAAAATCACTGCCCGGAGCATCTAAAGCCAGATCAAACTGTCGGCGGGTTCCGGCAAAATACTCGCCGATCTCTTTTATTGTCTGCCGGGTATGGCTGTTTTCGCCGGTGACGATTCTGGCGTTAAATAAACGCTGGATATCGCGAAATTCTGTTTCTAACATCCGGCGATCGGTAAACTCCAGCAGACAGACTCCCCGCTCTGTCGCGCAGACAAACATCGGCCCAAGCGTCGTGGTAAACCGGTGAATGACTATCACCTGGGTTGCCTGAGTCGGCGCTGCGCCAGTAAGCCGCTTGTAGGTATAACCAAAGCCGCTAAGCGATTCATAGCCATTGTCCAGCGCAACGTCAGTCGCCGCTCGTCCACTTTTTAGCTCCTGCAGGGCAACGTTCACCCGCTGCATTCGCTGGAAAGCCTGAAAAGTGATGCCGTGATGTTGCAGGAACCAGCGCCTTACCCGCTCCGGGCTGATGCCATGCTGACGAAGCTCCGCGTCTGCTACACGGGATTTGATATCGCGCCTGACAAGCGCAAGCGCCTGCTCAACGAATAATGGCGCGCTGTGCGCATTTTCCGCAGGTCTGCAGACCTTACAGGGACGAAAGCCGTCCGCCAGGGCAGATTTGGCATCTTTATAAAATTCGACATTTTCGCGCTTGGGCTTTCGCGCCCGGCATACCGAAATGCAGAATACACCAGTGGTTTTGACGCCAACAAAAAACACGCCAGTGTAGTCTGAAGCACGTTCAAGTAATGCCTGATACCAGATATCGCACAGATTTTTATCGGTTATTTTCATCACCAAAAAGTCCTTCAAACGTCTGACGAAATCGGATCACATGCATGACATCAATCAGCGTTGACTGCATCGCTGAATGAACAAAACTGCCCATTGAAATGCGGCTTACCCCTGCCCGTTTCAGCCTGTCGAATGCCGGAAGATCGGGCATACACATGACATTCAAAGGCAATCCCGTTGCCTCTGCAATGAGGCTGATGTCTTTCTCTGAAGTCAGGCAGGGAACAAAAAGGCCGTCAGCACCTGCAGCTTTGTAGCGTTGACCCCGTAATATCGTCTCCTGCAACGCGTCTTCATGCCCGAGCAGGAAAGTGTCAGTCCGGATGTTCAGAAACAGGCTGTAATTTTCGCTTCTCAGCGTATCGCATACTGTTCTCAGGTTACGGGAAAAATCAGAGGCATCGTCAAGCTGACGAACCCCGTTTATGACTCGGCTGTCTTCGAGGTTAACGCCTGAGACGCCTGTCTGAGCAAGGCGCCGCAGATTGTCTGCTATCTCTTCGGCTGAATCACCATACCCTGCTTCCATGTCAACGCTCAATGGCAGGCTGCTGGCAGCCCGGATCCGGGTGACCATATAAAATAACTCATCAAACGGCACTCGCTGCCCGTCGTCATATCCCAGTGTGGACGCTATAGCTGCACTGGACGTTCCCAGAACCTGGTAGCCTGCTTTTTGCGCTGCGACAGCACTGGCGGCATCCCAGACGTTGGCGATAAGAAGAGGCTCATGCTGATAGTGGCGTTCTGCAAAGTTCATATTCATATCCTCTCGATAGATTGAAAATGAATCTAAGCACTCAGGAAGAACCTCACAACCGAAATTCAGACGACCATTTTTTAGCAAACGTCGTCTGAACATGGGGGGCGGAACAGACCAAAACCTTTCAGGCCCGGGCTCCGGCTTTCAGCATGGCTAAGCAGACGAGGCTCTCCCACATGTTCCCCGGTGAAAGCATGGAGCAGGTGACCCAGTGTTCCGGCGAGCACAATACGCTGAGCCATGATTTCGTCATAGTAGAGAGGGTCTACCACAACGACAAAATCGAGATCGGAGTATTTATCAAACCCGCCATGAACAAGCGAGCCGCCAGCGAGAAGGGAGTGAATCTGCGATCATTCCACCACAATCACTACGTCCAGCCCTGACAGAGCTCATTCATCTTCTCGCTTGAGAAGCTACCCTCTCCCTTTGACCAACATCAACGACACCGCCCCTCCCCCTATAGAGAATTAAAAAACACCCCCACCCAGCGCTACGGAATAGCCGCTCACCCCGGAAGGAGCCCCACCATGTACAGACCCATAACCGTCATAATATTCATTCTCCTGACCCTCGCCGCCCTCGCGGAAATAGGCGTTTTATCCTTTGGATAATCCTCAGGCGAAATACCCCTCATCGGGGCATGTTGATCTCATTACAGTTTTTTCCTAAAGCCATCCCGTTTCGCCTGTGCCATGCTGAATCACGCTCATAACCGATAACGTTAAATGAGGATATTATGAAAAAAACAATTATCGCATTATCTGCCGTTCTGCTGGCTTCCCCAGTATTTGCTGCGACCACACATGCAACTGACGATACCGTCGCGGCGGCGAACGCAAACGCCAACGAGGCGAAGCAAAAACTGCACGAAGAGCAGAACAAAGGTGAAGAGCTGAAGCTGAAACAGAAGCATGCTGCGGAAGGTAAAAGCGAAAGCTTTGGCAGCAAGGTCAGCGAAGATTCCCAGAAAGCCTGGCATAAAACCAAAGAAGGCACCGAGAAAGGGTGGGATGCCACCAAAGAAGGCGCTGAGAAAGGCTGGAACAAAACCAAAGAAGGTGCCAGCGAGCTGGAAAAGAAAGTCACTGAGTAAATATTTATGCTCGCAAAAAGGTCGCGCTTGCGGCCTTTTTTATTTCTTCGAATATAATTAGCACCTCGGGCGTTTACGCAGTGCGCATTTATCGGAGAAACCACTATGTATCGCCTTTTGGCCTTTCTGGCCGTTCTGCTGTTATGCCCTTCCCTGCATGCTGCTCCGAAGAGCTACCTAATCGACACCGATAACACCGCCATTCGGCTGTCGTGGCACGCCTTCGGCGGTATCCTCTCCTGGGCGACGTTCAGCGGCGTGACGGGAGCCGTAACGCTCAACCCGGAAAACGACGTCGACGATCATATTCACGTCACCATTCCCGTAGCGACTCTCGTAGCCTCAAACAAGCTGCTCACCTGGCAGCTCAAAAGCGACATGTTTTTTGAATCCGAGCGTTACCCGACTATCGAGTTCATCAGCTCTCGCGTGGTCGCCCAGGGCGACGGTCGGTTCAGGGTGTTCGGCACGCTGACCGTGCGAAACATTGCCCGTCCGGTGATCCTTGAGGCCATCGTGAAAAACCCGCATGCGCAGGCCCTCACGCTGGATGCCACCACGGCGATCTCGCGCGCGTCCTACGGAATGGATAAGTTCGCGCTGGTCGTGGACGATCGAATTGCCATTGCCATTGCGATTCAGACGAGTAAAGTGCCGTCACCCTGAGATCAGGCGCTGTAGCTGCTCCGCGTTTCCCCGCAGATGTGACGGCGGGTTGCGGCCAATCAGGACAAACTGGTAGCCCGCATCCTGCCACCACGCCAGGTTCATGCTGTGCCGCTTCTCCTGGCGGAGCGAGGCCGTCGCCTTTTCATCAACAGGAGAGATACAAAGCGCCATCGGGCCGTAGTCGGCGTTGATCCAGGCAATCTGCGCGATCGAGGTGGTTTCATAGCGCAGCATTCGCACCATTTTCAGCTCTGCCCCCTGAAGGACAAGCTGCGACATGTTCAGCTTCAGGCCGATGTCCTGCGCGGCCCGTTCCAGCCCGCGCTGCAGGACCGGCGTCGCGCTGTCCATATCCAGCAGCGTCTCGACGCTGTACAGGGACATATATTGCGCTTCGAGGTCGCGGATATGGGCATTCTCATCCGCAGACGCAGCTGCGGGACGCAGCAGGTAGCCCAGACCGGAGCCAACCATCAAAAAGCTGACCGACGCGGCAATCAGCGCCCGCCTGCTGACGCCGACCGGCGAGGAGGATTGTGGATCGGGAAGAGCTGCCAGACGCGCCTGCATTGTCTCAAGAGGCGCGTCATCCAGCAGGGAGGCAAACGCCCCGGCGTAATCCTGGCTGCTTTTCATCAGTTCGTCGGTTCGCCCGGCGAGGCGTTCGTCATTTTTCAGTTGTTCTTCAAACAGCTGCGCGTCGGCGCGGCACATCTCGCCATCTATCCAGGCCACAATAGCGTCGTCGTTATAGGGCGGTACAAAACGGTGCGCGTTCAAGAGTGTTTCTCCTTTACCGGAGGCAGTGCGTCAGCGGATCTGGCAAGCCGAGCCCGTGCCGTTGCCAGCCGGCTCATCACGGTTCCGATCGGCACCGCCAGAGTGTCTGCCGCCTCCTGGTAGGTAAAGCCTTCGACATAAACCAAAAATACCGCGTTGCGCTGGGCTTCAGGCAGCGCGTTGACGCGCTGCATCACCTTAAGGTAATGCAGGCGCGTCTCATCCTGTTCACGGGTGTCCGGTGCCATAAGCTCGTCGCTGGCCACAAATCCCTGCCCCTGACGCACGTGTCGTGCCCGAAGTTCAGAGATCCAGATGGAGTGCAGGATCGCGAACAGCCACCTGTCTATGCGTGTGCCCGGCGTATACTGGCTGCTTCTTTCAAGCGCACGCACGCAGGTGGACTGAACCAGCTCTTCGGCGATATCCCTGTTTCGCGACAGCACCAGCCCATACCGCCAGAGACGCGGCAGGTGTGCGGCTAACTGTTGACGAACCTCACGGGTAGCGATGTGTTTTCCCTCCACGAGAAAATCAGGATTCCGGATGTCCGTTGATAGCGGCCTGCAGGTCGCGATACTCCTCACAGGACTGGCCACAAATACCGGCAATCACCTTCAGCTGTTCTTTCGCGAGGTCCGGGCGTCCTTTTACCATCCACGCTTCACCGAGATATTCCCGGGCTTTGGCATAATCCGGGGCGATAGCCAGCGCGCGCTGGTAGTAACCAATCCCTTCGTCCGTGCGGCCAAGCTTGCGCGTGGCGAACCCGCGGTAGTTCCACGCTTCAGCCGTATTGCCATTTTTCAGCGAATCAAGCAGGTTCAGCGCCGCCTGGTATTCTCCTTTCTTCGCAAGATGGTACGCATAGTTGGTTTTGTCCTGATCGCTGAGGCTGCTGCTCTTGTCCGGCACGCATTTCTGTGTGGCGCTGTCATACACCTGTCCGGAAGGACAATCGGGCGTTTTGCTCTCGGTACTATTATTGCCCATGGCCAGCGCCAGTGGGGACAGCAGGGAAAAAATCAGCACCGGGATCAAACGAAACGAGGTCGTGTTCATACAAAGCTCCAGGGTAAGAAGGAAGTGACGTCAGTTAACGCCCGACTGACGATTTTTATTCATTCTCCCCGTATTTTTTTGTTGTCGCAAAATCATGCCGACATCGTAGCCGCAATGGAAATAAATCAGGTTATTTTACCCTTTCTTTAACGCTATTCATTTCGCGTGATAGCAGAACTTTAACCCCTCATAAGAATATATTTCATTGTGCGAGTGATATAATATATTTTATATCAAAAATGTTACCCTAACTTAAATGCATATTAAGCACACTTAAACAACAACGTTAATCATTATATTGAAAATGCCCCCTACCAATTATCATACTGCGTTAATCATATTTAGAAGCAGCATCACAATAAAAAAACAAAAGCATACAAAACAATAGCTTATGCAATTTAAATTATTAACACCCCCCATGTATTAATGCCCTCTTCATTGTTTTGGCACTTATTTACGAAAGCTTAAGTTGCACACCTATCGTTTTCTGTCTATATCATTTTTATATTCCGAAAAATAATTCCTCTATTAAATACAGGGTTTTATAAGACGCAAAACACCCATAAAAACTGTTCTCTTTTATAAGTCATTAGATTCGCTCTGATGTTGCCACTCTGAATTCTGGCGGGCATCGTGCGCGCAAAAAACGACGGTGAGTGCTGCGTTATAACAGCGACTGCGCCGGGGGCGCCCTTTACCTTCTGCAGAGATGGCTCGTCTTGCTCGCCGTTCATGACACATCTGCTGGAGTAATACCTAAATGAGCCAAATCTCTGTTATTTCAAAACTTACTGGCGTGGAAACGACCACGGAAGGCACACAGGTTACGCTGAGCCATTCCTCTGTCGTTGAGCTTCATGTCGAGCGAGCGAGCGTCTCTCACTTCGCGCGAAATGGTAACGATCTGCTGGTTACGCTCCACTCCGGCGAGGTGATCACCCTTAAAAATTTCTATGTCGCGGACGCGCAGGGCGTGAGCCAGCTGGTGCTGCAGGACAGCCAGGGCGCTTTATGGTGGATTGAAGATCCAACCGGAGCCGCCACGTACGAATCCATCGCGTCCACGGACGTGCTGCTTGCGGCATCAGGAAGTGATGCCGGTGGCGCCGCCATCTGGCCGTGGGCCCTGGGCGGGATTGCCGCTGCGGGCGGCATCGCGGCGGCGGCAAGCACCGGCGGCGGTGGTGGTGATAATGGCAGCAGTAACAATTCGGCCGATCCGGATACGACAGCGCCGAACGCGCCTTCGGGCCTTAAGTTTTCTTCAGATGGCAAAACGGTCACCGGTACCGCAGAACCCGGCAGTACCATCACGCTGAAAGACGCGAACGGTAACGTCATTGGCACAGGAAAAACGGGCAGCGATGGCAATTTTACCGTCTCTCTCGACACGCCGTTGACCAACGGCGAGCAGGTGACCGCCACCGCGACGGATAACGCCGGGAATACCAGCCCGGGTACGAATCTTACCGCCCCGGACACCACTGCGCCCGATGCGCCAGCCATCACCAGCGTAACTGACGATACGGCTCCACAGACGGGGGCAGTCAGCAACGGTGGCAGCACCAACGATCAGCGTCCGCAGCTTACCGGCACCGGTGAAGCGGGCTCGACCGTGACGATTTATGACGGCGGGATCGCCATTGGTACGGCGGTCGTCGCCAGCAACGGCACCTGGACCTTTACCCCTTCAGTTGATCTAAGCGAAAGCACTCACCAGATTACCGTGCGGGCAACCGACGCTGCCGGCAACACCGGGCCTGCCTCGCCGGTGTTTACCCTGACGGTGGATCTTACTCCGCCGGACGCCCCGACCGCGATTGTGCTGACCGACGATACGGGCGTTATCAAGGGAACCATCACGTCGGGCGCGCCTACCGATGCTTCACTGCCGATCCTGGCGGGAACGGGCGAGCCCGGCGGAACCATCACTATTTACGATAACGGCGTGGTGGTTGGCACAACGACGGTACTGCCCAACGGCACCTGGAGCGTAACGCCGAACGGTCCGCTTCCGGACGGGACGCACTCCATAACCGTCACTGAAACCGATGCCGCCGGAAACCTGAGCGCGACCTCAGAGCCTGTCATCTTCACCGTGGACACCACGCCGCCGTTAGCCCCTGGAAACCTCGTGGTTTCAAATGATGGCGGCACCATCAGCGGTACCGCAGAGCCGGGCAGCACGGTGACCATCCGTGAAGGCGGCGCACTCGTTGGCACTCCAGTTGTTGCCGATAGTCAGGGTAACTTCAGCCTGACGCTGACCCCACCGAAGCTCAACGGCGAAATCCTGACCGCTGACGCCACCGACACGGCTGGCAACACGAGTCCTACCACCTCCGCGGCGGCACCGGATATTACTCCACCGCAGACGCCAGTTATCGTGTCGGTTGTTGATGACGTACAGACCTCCACCGGCCCCGTGGGCCCGAACGGGATCACCAACGACCGGGCGCCGACCGTGAACGGGACGGGCGAAGCGGGCTCGACCATCACGATTTATAACGGCAGCGATGTCCTCGGTACGGTGGTTGTTCCCTCTTCCGGCCTGTGGAGCTTTACGCCGCCCGCACCGCTAACCGATGGCACGTACGTGCTGACGGCGAAGGCGACGGACCCCGCCGGTAACCCGAGCGGGTTATCAGACTCCTGGACAATTGACGTCGACGGGACGGCACCTGGCGCCCCGGTGATTTCACAAGTCGTGGACGATGTCCCCGGGCGCACAGGCACGATCGACCTGAATGGGACCACCAACGACACCACCCCGACGCTCAGCGGTACCGCCGAAGCAAACGCGACTGTCACCGTGCGCGTGGACGGTGTTGCTATTGGTACGACCGTCGCCAATGGCCTTGGCGTATGGATCTTTACCCCTTCCACCCCGATCGGTGAAGGCCCCCATGATCTTACCGCCGTCTCGACCGATGCGGCAGGCAACACCAGCGGCGTCTCCAACACCTGGACTCTGACGGTTGACAGCGTGGCGCCTGCTGCCCCAATCATCACCCAGGTGGTGGATGATGTGCCGGAACGCCTCGGCGCGCTCAACCCTAACGACAGCACTAACGACACCACGCCGACGCTCAACGGCACGGCTGAACCCGGCTCAACCGTCACCATCCGCCTCGATGGCACCGATCTTGTCACGGTTCCGGTCGACAACAATGGCGCGTGGACCTATACCCTCACGACGCCTCTTATCAGTGGGCCTCATACCTTTACCGTTGTCGCCACCGATACGGCGGGTAACACCAGCCAGCCGTCAGGCGGCTTCACCCTGACCGTCGATACCACGCCACCAGTGGCGGCAACCATCGGCACCGTGACTGATGACGTCGGCGGCGTTCAGGGTCCGCTCAGCAGCGGCGATACCACGGATGACACCAAACCGCAGCTGCAGGGCACCGCTCCGGCCGATGCGACGATCACCGTTTATGACGGCACCACCCTGCTCGGCACCGCCACCCTCGACGGCAACGGCGGCTGGAGCTTTACGCCCGTTACCCCGCTCACCGACGGCCCGCATTCGCTGACGGTTCACGCCACCGATGCCGCGGGCAATACCACCATCTCCAGCCCGTTTGTGTTGACGGTAGATACCGTCGCGCCTGTCACGCCGGACGTGCCGGCCATCACCGTCAATCCTGACGGAACAGAAACAACGCTGAACCCGGGCGAAACCACCCGCGACACCACGCCAACCCTGAGCGGTACCGGCACGGCCGGCGATACCGTGACGATCTACAACAACGGCGTCAAAATCGGCGATGCTGTCGTGGACAATACCGGCAGCTGGTCGTGGACACCATCAACCCCGCTGCCCGGCGGTACCTATGACATCACCCTGACCGTCACCAACGTGGACGGCACGGGCAACGAAAGCGCCCCGTCTCAGCCGGTTACCATCACCATTGATACCGAGGCGCCGGCTACGCCTGCGGCACCGACCGTCACCGACAGCGTCACCCAGATCACCGGCCCCGTACCCGAAGGCGGAACCACCAACGATCCGCGCCCGGTCCTGAGCGGCACCGGGACGCCGAACGATGTCATCAACATCACTGACACCGTCAACGGCATATCGACCGTCGTGGGCACCGTCACGGTAGACAGCAGCGGCAACTGGAGCTGGCGTCCTGGCAGCGACATTGCCGAGGGCAGCCACGCCTTTACCGCCACCGCCACCGATGAAGCGGGCAATATCTCTGACCCGTCGTCAGCGATTACGATCATCGTGGATACCCTAGCGCCGGATACACCGGTGATTAGTGCAGTGGGCGGCGCGCCTGATGGTGGCTTTATCACAGATACCACACCGACAGTGGGAGGAACCGGCGTTAACGGTGAGACGGTGATCGTCTACAACAACGGCGTCGAGCTGGGTCGTGTCGTGGTGGCTAATGGAGAATGGAGCCTGACGCTCCCCACGCAAACGGACGGCCCGCTCAACATTACCGTAGCGGGAGTGGACGCAGCGGGTAACCTCAGCGCGCCGAGTTCAGTCTTTACCGTCACGCTCGATACCGTTGCGCCTGAGATCCCCGTCATTAGTGCGGTAGCCGACAGCCAGCTGTCCAGTAACGTGCTCTACACGAAGGACGGCACGCCAACTCTTACCGGGACCGGTGAACCCGGCACCACCGTTATCGTTTCCGTAGACGGCACACCGTCTACAGTGCTTGTGACGGTCCAGCCGGGCGGCACCTGGAGCTGGACCGCCGACACGACGTTGCCGGATGGTCCTCATACGTTCACCGTCTCTTCCAGCGATCCAGCAGGTAATTCCTCCGGTGATTCAGTACCGCTGAGCGTGACGGTGGATACTGCCGCACCTGCCGACCCGGTCAACATGGCTCTGGCTCAGGAAGGAACGCCGCTGACCGGTACAGGTGAAATAGGAAGTACTATTACCGTGAAAGATAGCGGTGGCACGGTCATTGGTACCGGCGTTGTCGGTAGCGACGGCAGCTTCTCGATTGCGCTGAGTCCGGCGCAGCTGGATCCGACCACGCTGACCGTGAACGCTACGGACGCCGCAGGGAATGCCAGCGCGGGCGTGCCTTTTGTCGTCACCGACTCGTCGCTTGAGCTACCGCAGGTGCCCGTCATCACGGCGATCGTCGATGACGCGGATCCGATAACTGGCGATGTGAAAGGCAAAACGACCAACGACACCACGCCAACGCTTACCGGCACGGCCGAAGCGGGCAGCCTGATTACCATCTATCAGGACGGTAGCACGACGTCATTGACGACGGTGACCGCCGACGGCAGCGGCAACTGGAGCTATACGCCGGCGACGCTTGGCGAGGGGCTGCACACCTTTGAAGTGACTGCGACCCTCAACGGCCAGACCAGCGGCCGCTCTCCGGCGGCCAGCGTCACCGTCGACCTCACCGCACCGGGCACGCCAACTATCGGCGCGGTGATTGACGACGTCGGTCCGGGCACCGGCCCGCTGACCAGCGGCCAGACCACCAACGACAACCAGCCGACCCTCACCGGCACCGGCGCGGTGGGCGATACCATCTCCATCTACAACAACGGGACGCTGCTGGGCAGCGTGCTGGTAGGCAGCACCGGCACCTGGAGCTACACCACGCCCACCCTGGCAGAGGGCAACCATGTCCTGACCATCCGCGCGACCGATCCTGCGGGGAATCAGAGCGGCCCTTCGGCGGGCTTCACCGTCGTGGTGGACTCCGTTTCCGCCACGCCGGTCATCACCAACGTCACGGATAATGTCGGCAACGCCGCCACCACGGTGGTCAGCGGCAGCGAAACGAACGACGCCACGCCAACCCTTTCGGGGACAGCGGACGCAAACAGCGTGGTGACAATTTTCGACGGCGGCACCCAGATTGCCGTGGTAACGGCTGACGGCACCGGCGCATGGACGTTTACCCCTGACACCGCGCTCGGCGAAGGCTCGCACAGCTTCACCGTCCGGGCGACCGACCCGCTGGGCAACGTCAGCGCGGTCTCTGCTCCCTGGAGCGTGGTGGTTGACCTGACCGCTCCGACGGTTCCGACGCTGGATAATGTAAACGACGACATCCCTGGCGGCGTCCAGGGTAACCTCACCAGCGGCCAGGTAACCAACGACAGCACCCCAACCATCAGCGGCACCGGGCTGGCGGGCAGCACTATCCACATCATGAATAACGGCACGCAGATTGGTACAACGACCGTTGACGGAAGCGGGAACTGGTCCTTTACGCCGACCGCGCCGCTGAGCGACGGCAGCTACTCCCTGCGCGCGTATGCAACGGATACCGCAGGCAACGCCTCGGCGAACTCATCGGTCTTCGCTTTTACCATTGATACCGCAGCCCCCGGCGTACCGGTGGTGACCAGCGTGATTGACGATGTCGGTCCGGTCACCGGGACGCTCACGTCGGGTAACAGCACCAACGACGCGCGTCCAACCTTCAACGGCACGGGCGAAGTGGGTTCTACCGTGCACGTGATCGTTGATGGCAACGAAATTGGCACTGCGGTGGTCAATGCCCAGGGCAGCTGGACCTTTACCCCGGGTACCGATCTGGGCGAAGGGCCACACGCCATCACCTTCAACGCCACCGATGCGGCAGGCAATACCGGCGGCACGACGACGCCGTTTACCCTGACGGTGGATACGGGCGTGCCGTCGGCGCCGATCATTTCGACCGCGGGTGACAACGTGGGCAGCATTCAAACCCCGCTCTCTTCGGGGCAGAGCACCGACGACACCACGCCGACGCTGAACGGCACCGCGACCGCCAACGCCACGGTCACCGTTTATGAGAACGGGCAGCCGGTCGGCACCGTTCAGGCGGACGGTACAGGAGCATGGAGCTTTACGCCATCAGCACCGCTGGGCAACGGCAGCCATACCTGGACCGCCACGGTCACCGATGCAGCGGGCAACGTCAGCCCGACCTCGCCGGGCTTTACCCTGATTGTTGATACCGCGGCACCAAACGCGCCGGTTATCAGCCAGGCGGTAGACGACGTGGGCAGCATCACCGGCCCGCTAACGTCCGGGCAAACAACCGACGATACCGTTCCGCGCCTTGTCGGGACCAGCGAACCGTTTGCCACCGTGAAAATCTATGAGGGAACTACGCTTGTCGGAACAGGCACTGCGGATAACAACGGGAGCTGGAGTATCTTGCTCAACACCACGCTGACCGCGGGCGCGCACAGCTTCACCGCGCAGGCGACGGATGCGGCGGGCAATACCAGCCTGTCGTCCACCAGCTTCAACCTCACCGTTGACACCACGCCGCCTGCGCTGCCGGTGCTGACCAGCATTCTGGATGACGTGGGCAATGCGGCGACGCCGGTTGCAAACGGCGGGTTCACCAACGACGCGCAGCCAACCCTCAGCGGCACGGCGGAAGCCGGGTCGACGGTGAAAATCTTTGATAACGGCGTACAGATCGGCAGCGTGACGGCGACCGGCGGCGCGTGGAGCTTTACGCCATCTCCGGCGCTGAGCAACGGCGCGCACACGTTGACCTTTACCGCCACCGATGCGGTGGGCAACGCCAGCGCACCTACCGCCGGGTATGTGATTAACGTCGATACCCTCGCGCCGGGCGCGCCGGTCATCAGTTCGGTGATTGATGATGTCGGCAGCGTTATCGGTCCGGTGACCGGTACGAATCCGACCAACGATACGCGCCCAACGCTAAGCGGGACAGCCGAAGCGAATGCCACGGTCAGGATCTACGATGGTATTACGCTGGTCGGCACGGTGACCGCCGATGGCAACGGCAACTGGACCCTGCCGCAAACCACCACGCTGACGCAGGGCACGCATAACTTCACCGCCACGGCCACCGATGCGGCAGGCAACACCAGCGCTGCGTCAGGCGTGACGACGATTATCGTCGATACGACCGCCCCAACGGCGCCGACCGGGACCCTCAACGCCGACGGTAGCGTCCTGACCGGGAGCGCGGAGGCGGGCAGTACCGTCACAATCCGCCTTGCGGACGGCTCGACGGTGACCGCCATTGCGGGCAGCAACGGCACCTACAGCTACACCTTCATTAACAAACAGATCGAAGGCCAGACGCTGCAGATCACCGCTACCGACGCCGCGGGCAACACCTCCCTGCCGGGCTCCGTCCTTGCGCCGGTGTTGCCGCTCTCCGCCAGCAATAACGTTGAAGAGCTAAACCTCAGCACCACGGCGACCGTGACCAACAGCCAGTACAGCGACTACGGCTTCCTGCTGGTCGGCGCCGTGGGCAACGTCCTGACGCTGCTGGGCAATGACACCGCGCAGGTGAACTTTACGGTGGGCAACGGCGGCAGCGCGGATATCGTGGTGAATGCTAACGCTACGGGGGCGGTGCTCTCTCTGCTCAACACTCTTGAGCTGGTAGTTCAGCACTACGTCAACGGCGTATGGACTACCGTGGTGGATACCGGCCAACCGCAGTTTGCCGATCTCCTGACCCTCGGCGCTACCGGCGTCTCACTGAACCTGACCGGGCTGGCCGACGGTAACTACCGCGTGCTTAGCTATAACACCAACCTGCTGGCAACCGGCTCCTACACCAGCCTCGACGTGGCGGTGAAAGAGACCGGTCCGGGTACGGTTACCGGCGATACCAGTCTCAACGGCAACGTGATCCTCGATACGGATCCGACCGCCGGCAGCGACAACGCGCCGGCCGGAACCACTATCTCCACGGTGACTAACGCGCAGGGCGTTACCACCAGCGTGAACGCCGACGGCACGGTGATCCAGGGCAAATACGGTACGCTGACCATCAACCGCGACGGCAGCTATACCTATAACCTGACCGACACCAGCGCCGCGGTCGTTGGCCGGACGGAGAGCTTCACCTACACCATCACCCATAACGGCGTCAGCGCGTCGGCGAACCTGGTGCTGTCTCTGGGTGCCGGTACGGTAATCAACGGCATTGTGGCAGTGGACGACACGGCCTCGCTGACCTTTGACACCACCGTGAGTGAGGTGAATAACGGCGCCTCGTCTCAGAACGGTTTTACCCTGGTGGGCATTAATCTCGGCAGCACGCTGGGGCTTAACCTGCTGGACGACATGACCAGCCCGATCATCTACAACGTGGAGGAAGGGACGACCCGCACCATGACCATCCAGGCCTCCGTGGGCGGCGTGGCGCTGGCGTCGGTGTTCGACCTGTACGTCTATAAGTTCAACAATGCGACCCAGACCTTCGAGCAGGTTCGCGTCGAGTCGGGCTGGCTGCGCGCCCCGCTGCTGGGGGGTACGTCACCGCAGCTGACGCTGAACCTGCCTGCCGGGGAGTATCTGTTCCTGCTGAATACCGCATCCGGGATCGCCGTACTGACGGCCTACACGCTTAACGTCCTGCAGGACCATGTCTACAGCGTGGCGAGCATCAGCGAAACCACCACGGGCGACGTGCTGGCGAATGATCCGGTTCCAGCGGGCACGCTGGTTACCGAAGTGAACGGCGTGGCGGTCAACAGCAGTGGAACCACCACCATTCAGGGAGAATACGGCACGCTGACCATCAATTCGTCCGGTCAGTACACCTATACCCTGAGAAGCGGCGTGGGGGCGGACCATATCAGCACGCCGGATACCTTCGTCTACACCGTTACCGCGCCTGACGGCTCGAAGGATACGGCATCGCTCAACATCACCCCAACCGCGCAGGCGATGAATGCGGTGAACGATGTCAGCGCCACGATGGACCTTACCTCGGTACATCACACGTCGGTCTACTCGGATACGACCGTGGGCACCGCCAGCTGGACGACGGCCCTGCTCTCGTCAACCCAGGGCAGCGGCAGCGGAACCTTCGTGGTCGACGCGAACACCGCGCTGCACAACGCGTCGCTGCACTTTAGCGTGGCATCGCTGCTGTCGCTGACCGGGTTGACGGTGAACTGGTCCATCAGCGACGGCTCGGGCGTGATCCGCAGCGGCTCCTTCAGCGGGGCCTCGCTGCTGGGCGGCAGTATCGACGTCGCGCTGACCGGGCTGGATCTCAACGCCGGAACCTATACGCTGAACTTTACCGGTAGCGTCCCGGGGCTGAGCGTCGGAAACATCACCATTACCCCAAGCGTGAACGGCACCACCTACTCGCTGAGTAATTTCGACGTCACCGGCAGCCACACCGTCAACGGCAATATCTTTGACGGCACCGACTCCGGCGGCGTGCTGGATCAGCTCCACTCGGTGGATACCCGTCTGAGCGTGACCGGCTACAACGGCGTGACCACCACGCTGGATCCGTATACCGGCAGCGCAACGGTGAACATTGTCGGCCACTACGGCACGCTGGCGATCGGCGCTGACGGCCATTACACCTATACCCTCAACAGCGGGGTATCGCTCTCAACCATGACCTCGAAGGAGACCTTCAACTACACCCTGACCGACTCTGCCGGAAGAACGGACAGCGCCACGCTGACCATCAATATGGCGCCGCAGTTCATCAGCTCTGAGCATAACGACGCCATCACCGGTACGGCCTACGGCGATACGCTGATTTACCAGGTGCTGAACAGCACGGTGGGCAACGGTACGGGAGGTAACACCAGCAGTGCCGCGGGCGATCACTGGACCGGCTTCTCGCTGGCGCAGGGCGACAAGATCGACATCGGCGATCTGCTGGTGGGCTGGAACGGTAGCGCCGCGACGCTCGGGAATTATCTCCATGTCACTAATAGTAATGGCAATACCGTGATCTCCATCGACCGTGATGGTGCAGGGGGCACCTACACTAATACCACGCTCGTTACGCTTGATGGCGTTCAGACCACCTACGACGAGCTTGTTAACCAGCAACACATCATTACCTGATACCACCTGCAAGAGATGACCCGGGCGCGCAGCGCCCGGGCATAAATAATAAAGCCGTATTTTTTTATAGGGACATGACATGGGAATGAAGATGCCTTACTGGTGGCTCTCGTGCTGCCTGATATCTGTGCCCGCTTTCTGCGCAAATCCGGCGGCCACCATCAATACCGGACAGCTTCGCGAAACGCAGGAACTCCCCTCGCTCAACGGCCGCGTCGCACCTGCGGCTGG
This sequence comes from Enterobacter sp. N18-03635, assembly GCF_004006055.1. NCBI lineage: Bacteria > Pseudomonadati > Pseudomonadota > Gammaproteobacteria > Enterobacterales > Enterobacteriaceae > Enterobacter > Enterobacter sp. N18-03635. Next base: position 3,562,654 of record NZ_CP034769.1, read on the forward strand.
CAAAGCCGCACCCGGTTCATTGCAGCTTGGCGATGCCGTTAACCGCGCCGTCACCTGGCACCCGGCCATCAGCGAAGCCGTGGGGAAACTCTACCAGCAGAGCGAAGAGGTAGACGTCGCTAAGTCAAAATACTATCCGCAGATTAATGCCGGCGTGGACAACGGTTATTCCCACGACGGCGACCAGAACGGCTTTACGCCGTCGCTGGTGCTTTCTCTCTCACAGATGCTCTACGACTTTGGCAAAGTGGCAAGCCAGGTACGCGCCGAGAGCGCCGGCGTTGCCCAGCAGCAGGCCAACGTGCTGGTGAGTATCGACACTATCGCCCACGATACCGCCGTCGCCATGGTGCAGGTGCAAACCTGGCAGCAGATGGTTGAGACCGCTAAAGAGCAGCTCGACGCCCTCTCCTCTATCGGCACGCTGACCCGCCAGCGTAACGACGAAGGGGCCACATCGCTCTCTGACGTGGTGCAGACCGATGCCCGAATCGAAGGCGCGCGAGCCCAGCTGATGCAGTACCAGGCCAGCCTGGACAGCGCCCGCGCCACGCTGATGAGCTTTCTCGGCTGGAACAGCCTGAACGCGATAAGCAATGACTTTCCGCAAAAGCTGGGCCGGAGCTGCGACATCGCCGAGCCGGACGACCGTCTGGTTCCCGCCGTTCTCGCCGCCTGGGCGCAGGCTAACGTCGCCCAGGCTAACCTGGACTATGCCGACGCGCAGATGACGCCAACCGTCTCGCTGGAGCCGGAGGTGCGCCACTACATGAACGATCGCTACGCGGGCAGCGACACGCGGGATCGCACCCAGTATTCCGCATGGGTGAAAGTTCAGATGCCGCTTTATCAGGGCGGCGGCCTCACCGCACGGCGTAACGCAGCCGGACACGCGGTGGAGGCGGCGCAGTCCACCATTCAGCGCACGCGTCTTGATGTCCGCCAGAAACTGCTGGAAGCCCGCAGCCAGGTGATGAGCCTGCAAAGCACGCTGCAAATTCAGGGCCGTCAGGAGGCGCTCAGCGCCCGCACCCGCGAACTGTACCAGCAGCAGTATCTTGACCTCGGCTCGCGCCCGCTGCTCGACGTGCTCAACGCCGAACAGGAGGTTTATCAGGCGCGCTTCACCCAGCAGCAGACCCTCGGTCAGCTGCACCAGCTGCAGCTCAACTGCCTGTATAACACCGGACAGCTGCGTCACGCGTTCGATCTTGATAACCGCACCATCCAGACCGTGGAGATCCAGCCATGAAGCAGCGTGATATCCCGCAAGGTGAAAACATGACGGATGAGGCGCTGGCGCAGTGGGCACAGGCCTTTGGTTTTGTTGCCACGCGCTATCGCGTCGCCTGCTCGCCCGGCGCGCTGATTGCAGGCGCACCCTGGCTGAAAGGCAAACCGATGGTGCCCGCCCTCACCCAGCTGGCCCGCGAAGCAGGGCTGTCGTTTCAGCTCCTTACCGACGATCGACAGGCGATCAACAGCTGGCGTCTGCCGGTTGTCGTAGCGATGAATGACGGCAGGATCGGCGTGATCGAGCATTTCGACGGGGACGATACGCTGGAAGTCAGCTTTTTCGACGACGAGACCTACACCAACCGGCTGTCGATGACGGCGATGCTGCCCGCTATACGCCACGTTATTGCCCTGCGTCCACTCGCCGCGTTGAAGGACAGCCGCGTGGATGCCTATATCTCCAAATATCGTCCGGACTGGCTCTACCGGCTGGTGATGCGCGATCTCCGCCCCTACAGCTGGGTGATGCTCGCCGCGCTGTTTATCAACGTGCTGTCGCTCTCCGGGATCGTCTTTTCCATGCAGGTCTATGACCGGGTGATCCCCGCACAGTCCTACCCGACGCTGTACGTCCTGACCATCGGGGTGCTGATTGCCACCCTGTTTGGTTTTGTGCTGCGCGTGGCGCGCGGGCACATTATGGATCTGCTGGGCAAGCGCTCGGATATGCGCGTTTCGGATCGCGTATTCGGCCACGCTCTGCGGCTGCGCAACAGCGCGATCCCCCGCTCCACCGGCAGCTTTATCTCACAGCTGCGCGAGCTGGAGCAGATCCGTGAGATGGTGACCTCATCCACCATCTCGACAATTGTCGACCTGCCCTTCTTTTTACTGTTCGTGGTGGTGCTGGCGATCATCGCCCCGCAGCTGGCGTGGATCGCCCCGGTCGCGGCGGTGATCATGGTCCTGCCCGGCCTGCTGCTGCAGAAGAAGCTGGCGGAGCTGGCAAAGCAGTCGGCCCATGAATCAACCCTGCGCAACGCGGTGCTGGTGGAGAGCGTGCAGGGCCTGGAGGACATCAAGCTGATGCAGGCGGAAAACCGCTTTTTGCAGCAGTGGAACAGCTATATCCAGATCACCGCGGAATCCGGCCTGCGCACTCGCGAGCTGACGCAGAACCTGATCAGCTGGGGGATGACCATTCAGAGCCTGGTCTACGCCGGGGTGATTGTGGTCGGCGCGCCGATGGTGATCGACGGTACCCTGACCACCGGCTCGGTGGTCGCCGCGTCGATGCTGGCTTCCCGCATGATCGCCCCAATGGCGACGCTGTGCGGCGTGCTGGCGCGCTGGCAGCAGGTCAAAGCCGCAAAAGAGGGGCTGGACAGCATCATGCAGCTTCCCACCGAAAACCAGCGCGAGGAGACGCCGATCCGCCAGGACGTCCTGCGCGGACACTATCTTTTCGAGCAGGCGCAGTTCCGCTATCAGCCGGACGATCCGCGCATGGCGCTGCGCATTAACCGCCTGGAGATAAGGCCGGGAGAAAAAGTGGCGATCCTCGGGCGCAACGGCGCGGGCAAATCAACCCTGCTGCAGGCGATGGCGGGCGGGATGGACCTGGCGGCGGGCGAACTGCGGCTCGACGGCTTCAGCCTGCCGCATCTCGACGTGGCGGACGTGCGGCGCAACGTCGGCTTTATGACCCAGAACGCGCGGCTGTTTTACGGCACCCTGCGCGAAAACATCACCCTCGGCATGCCGCGCGCCACCGACGAAGAAATTTTCGAGGCGCTGGAGCTGACCGGCGCGGCGGGCTTCGTCCAGAAGCTGCCCAAGGGGCTGGACTATCCGATCATGGAAAACGGCGTAGGGCTCTCCGGCGGGCAGCGCCAGTCGATTCTGCTGGCGCGAATGCTCCTGCGCGATCCGAATATTGTGCTGATGGATGAACCCACCGCGTCGCTGGATGAGCACACCGAGCGGGAATTCATCCAGCGCCTGGGCGACTGGCTCGGGCATCGCACCCTGATCGTCGCCACGCACCGCGTACCGGTTCTGGAACTGGTGGAGCGCGTCGTGGTGTTAAAAGAAGGCATGCTGGTGATGGACGCACCAAAAGCCCAGGCGCTGAGCAACAGCCGTATGCAGCAGCAACAGCAGCAGGCAGCAACCGGACGGGAGTGGAAAAATGAAAATCAGTCAGCGTGACGTGGCGGCAATGGACGATCTGGATAACGCCCTCGACTCCGAAAGCGGCTACACCGGCGCGCGCCGGATCGTGATCTTCTCGCTGCTGATGTTTGTAGTGCTGGGCGTCTGGGCATGGTTTGGCGTGCTGGATGAGGTGTCAACCGGTTCGGGTAAAGTGATCCCCAGCTCGCGCGAGCAGGTCTTACAGTCTCTCGACGGCGGGATCCTCACCGAGCTGAACGTCCACGAAGGCGATCAGGTGCAGGCCGGACAGGTGCTGGCGCGGCTTGACCCGACGCGTTCTGAGTCGAACGTCGGCGAAAGCGCGGCGCGCTACCGGGCCTCACTGGCCTCCAGCGCCCGCCTGTACGCCGAGGTAAACGATCTGCCGCTGAAATTCCCGCCTTCGCTGGCGAAATGGCCGGATCTGATTGCCGACGAAACCCGGCTTTACAACTCGCGCCGCGCGCAGCTGGAGGATACCCAGCGGGAGCTTCGCGCCGCGTTAGATCTCGCCAATAAAGAGCTGGCCATTACCCAGCGGCTGGTGAAAACCGGGGCCGCCAGCCACGTGGAGGTGCTGCGCCTGCAGCGGCAGAAAAGCGATCTGGAGCTGAAGCTCACCGACGTGCGTTCGCAGTATTACGTCCAGGCGCGCGAGGCGTTATCCAAAGCCAACGCTGAGGTGGATATGGTTTCAGCCATCCTCAAGGGCCGCCAGGATTCCGTCACCCGTCTGACGGTAAAATCCCCGGTGCGCGGGATCGTGAAAAATATCAAGGTGACCACCATCGGCGGGGTGATCCCGCCCAACGGCGAGCTGATGGAGATTGTGCCGGTGGACGATCACCTGCTGATCGAAACTCGCCTGTCGCCGCGCGATATCGCCTTTATCCACCCGAACCAGGAGGCGCTGGTCAAAATCACCGCCTACGATTACGCCATTTACGGCGGCCTGCACGGGGTCGTTGAGACGATTTCTCCGGATACCATTCAGGATGAGGCCAAGCCGGAGGTGTTCTATTACAGGGTGTTTATCCGCACCAGTCAGGATTACCTGGTCAATAAGGCGGGCAGGCACTTCTCGATTGTACCGGGGATGATTGCGACGGTGGACATTAAGACCGGAGAGAAAACGGTGCTGGATTATCTGATTAAACCGTTCAACCGGGCGAAAGAGGCGCTAAGGGAGCGATAGCCAATCGCCGGGTGGTACCCGGCCTACATCCCCCCAGGCCCTTGCAAGCGAAGCGCCGCCGGGCATTAAACCGCACGCCAGAACTGGAACCTGCCTCGGAGGATTAATCTTTAGTCATGCATCCCACTTCCCTTCAGCCATCGCCCAGGTAATATTAACCGCAGACAAAACGCACTTGCGCACAGTGCAGGAGTGCATTACTATTCATTCAGCTTCACGGACTGGAGCTCGCCAGCATTATGATTAGTTATTTTCGGGATCAATGGCTTGAGGATTTTTTTCTTTACGGCAGATCGAGCAATGTTATCCCTTCAAATCTGGAAACAGCGCTTGCGAGAAAGCTCGATATCATCAGGGCAGCAACCTCGCACAGGGATTTGCGATCGCCACCGGGTAATATGTATGAAGCATTGAATCCTCCGCTGAAGGGCTATTCCTCCATCCGGGTAAACAGGCAATACAGGCTCGTATTTCGCTGGAAAGAGGGTAAAGCAGAAGATCTGTACCTCTCTCCACACAAGTACACGCAACACAAGTGAGGCATCATCTATGACACTTCAACAGGCACTCCGCAAACCCACCACGCCGGGCGACGTGTTGCAGTATGAGTATCTTGAACCGCTCAATCTGAAAATCAGCGATCTGGCGGAGATGCTCAATGTTCACCGCAACACCATCAGCGCGCTGGTCAATAACAATCGCAAGCTTACTGCCGATATGGCGATCAAGCTGGCAAAAGCCTTTGATACCACGATTGAATTCTGGCTGAACTTACAGCTGAACGTCGATATCTGGGAAGCGCAATCTAACGCCAGGACGCAGGAGGAACTAAGCCGTATAAAGACCGTTGCGGACGTCATGGCTAAGCGAAAATCTGGCCAACCGGATGTAGCCTGACCCGAACAGGCGCGGAGATCTTACTCCGCCGGGCGAGGTGCGGCGCTGTTATACACGCCAATATAACGCGCAAATTTCCCAATAAACACACCGGCAAACACGCCGCCGGAGACGATCGCCAGCGCGCTCATGGCAGGCTGCTGCATCGTCTGGGGAGAGACTGCGCTCATCACGCCCAGCACATACTTCACCCCGAACGCCAGCATCATAAACGGCAGCGCGGTGTAGTCCGCCTGGCGGTAAATGCTTCTCGGCGCCTCTGCGCGGGTGATAACCGCCTGCTTAATCAGAACATACCCCAGCGCGGCCCCGGCGAGGATCCCCGCCGTCCACAATGCGACTGTCCCGGGGGTTAACGTGCGGTAAACCACCAGATCGTAGATATCCCAGATTAGAAATATTGCCGGAATGATGGCAAGCCTCTCCAGCGAAACGGTGGCAGGCCTGCGGGCTTTAATGCCGCGAGAGATGAGGAAGATAAACAGCACCCACACCCAGACGGGCGTGTGCGTCACAACACCGATCAGAAATTCAAACATGGAGTTCTCCATGGACGATTGCGGCCCGTGCCGCCCTGAACGCGTATTGCGCATAACGGCAAAACCACCGTTATGCGCAGGTCTTTTACAGCGATTTTTTCAGGCGTTGAACCGCTTCCTTCAGCTCTTCATCCGTTGGCGTGACAAATGACATACGCAGCGTTGAATGGTCTGGCTCATTGCAGTAGAAAAATTCGCCCGGCACAAATACTACGCCGTTACTTAACGTTTTTTCCAGCCAGCGGGTGGTATTACTACCATTTTTCATATTCGCCCACAGGAACATGCCGCCCTTCGGCTTGTGGAAAGACATCACGTCGCCAAGCTCGGCCTCCAGCTCGGTTGCGAACGTCTGGTATTTCTGGCGATAGGCTTCGCGGATCGTTTTAATCTGAGCGGGCAGACGACCGGTTTTCAGGTACTCATACGTCATCAGCTGCGACAGCGTGCTGGTGTGCAGATCGGTGGTTTGCTTAAGGTTGACCACCGCACGCTTCAGCCACTCCGGTACCAGCACCCAGCCCACGCGGGTTCCGGGAGCGAGGATTTTAGAGAAGGTGGAGGTATACACCACGTTCTCTTCATTACCGATATCTTTGGCGTGAGCAATCAACGGGCGGAACACTTCGTCGGTGTAATTAATTTCGCTGTACGGATCGTCTTCAATAATCACGAAGTCATAGCGCTTCGAGAGTTCCACCAGCTGTTTACGACGCGCCTCAGAAAGCGTCACGCCGCCAGGATTACCAAAGGTTGGAACGATATAGACCGCTTTGATGGTTTTCTTTGCCACCAACGCCTCAAGTTCATCAACCTTCATGCCGTCGCCGTCGGTGCCAACGGATTCAAAATTCGCCTGCGCCAGGCCGAATACCTGCAGCGCAGCAAGATAGGTTGGACGCTCGACGACGACAATATCGCCCGGATTAATCAAAGCACGCGCCAGCACGTCGAGGGACTGCTGTGAACCAGAGGTCACGACCACGTCATCCGCCTTACAGCGAATGCCTCGCCCCTCGCAAATACGCTGAATCTCTTCCCGCAGTCCCGGCACGCCTTCGGTCAGGCCGTACTGGAATGCCTCGCCAAAATGCTGAGATAACACGGCATCAGCGGCAATTTTCAGGCCTTCGTGATCGAACAAGGCCGGATTCGGAATCCCCCCACCGAGCGAAATGACGCCGGCCATTTTGCTATGTTTTAATAATTCACGGATGGCAGATGATTGCAGGCCCTGCGCGCTGCTGGCGAGTTTACTCACAGACATTCTTTGCTTACCTTCTTTTTTTATAGTGTGCCCAATCTTAGCAGAATATGGGCGATAAATTCCGTAAGCTTAGGCAGTTGACGTAAATCCTGACGCCACAATAAATGCACGGGTCTCGGCGCCGGAATATACTCTTCCAGCACCCGAACCAGCCTGCCGCTTTCCAGATCTTCCGCCACCAGCACCTCCGGCTGCAGCAGCAGTCCCGCTCCGGCTCTCGCGGCCATCCGGAGCCCGTAGCCGTCATTACATTTTAAGACCGCATCCCGCTTCCAGCGCACCTCGCCCTCGACGCCAGGCAGCCGCCACTCGTTGCGCGCGGTCCACACGCTGTGGGACAGGCAGAGATGATCCACCAGATCGGCAGGGGTTTGCGGCGTACCGTAGCGTGCCAGGTAGTCCGGCGCGGCGCAGATCACCATCCGGTAAGGGCAGAGGTATTTCGCCACCAGATCGTCGTTGTGAATGTCGCCAATACGAATGGCCAGATCGATACCCTCCTCCACCAGATCCACCATCCGGTTGGTGAGATCCAGCTCGATGCGCACTTCCGGGTAGCGCTGCAAAAAGGAGGCCGTAAGCGGCGCGATCGCGCTGCCGCCGAACGAGGTGGGCGCCGTCACGCGCAGGGTGCCTGACGGTGCGGCGCGCAGGCGTTCCACGGCGCTTTCGGCGATCGCGACCTGCTCCAGCACCCGCTTCGCCTCGTCGAAATAGACCCGTCCGGCGTCGGTCAGGCTCTGGCGCCGCGTGTTACGCTCCAGCAGGCGGGTGCCAAGCTGGGATTCCAGCAGCGCAACGTACTTCCCCACCATCACCGCCGACATCTCGAGCCGTGCTGCCGCGCCGGTGAAGCTGCCGCTTTCAACCACCGCAATAAAGGTCTCCATGCTGCGAAGCTTATCCATATTCCAAACCTCTGGTTAGCAATCTTCTAACTTTAGCCCAGTTTATCCGTATTTTAATTTATTAAAGAATGAAGGCTCACAACAGAAGGAGTCGGCTATGAAAATCGTCATTATTGGTGCCAGCGGTACGGTTGGTCGTGCGGTAACGGAAGAGCTGAGTCGTCGCCACGAGGTCATCCGCGTCGGCCGCACGCAGGGCGACGAGCAGGTAGATATCACCTCTCAGGCGAGCGTTCAGGCGCTGTTCGAGAAAATCGGTCCGGTGGATGCCATTGTGTCCGCCAGCGGTGGCCTCTACTTTGGCCCGCTCGCGACCATGAAAGATAGCGACTTTAACCAGGGGCTACAGGATAAGCTGCTAGGACAGGTGCGCCTGGCGCTGACCGGCCAGCACTACCTGAACGAAGGCGGCTCGATTACGCTGATAAGCGGAATTGTGGCGCACGAGCCGATTGCGCAGGGCGTAAATGCCACCACGGTGAATGCGGCGCTGGAAGGGTTTGTTCGCGCCGCAGCCTGCGAATTGCCGCGCGGGATCCGCATCAACCTGATTAGCCCGACGGTTCTCACCGAATCCGTCGAAACGTACGATGGCTTCTTCCCGGGCTTCGAAAGCGTGCCTGCCGCGACGGTGGCGCAAGCCTATCGCCGCAGCGTGGAAGGCGTGCAGAGCGGGCGGGTATACAAGGTCGGCTACTGAGCCGTGCGCGCGGCGATCGGCACCAGCATCGGGCGTGGAAGCTGCGCTTACCCGGCCTACAGAAGTGCGGCCTGATGCCATCCCCCCTCTCCCACAGGGAGAGGGAGAAATGCACATCAACCCACAACGCCCCAGACGAGGTTGCCCTTGTGGAACGTTGCGGTACGCGGAGAGATGCGCGCCACGGCTTCGGCGGAACAGGAGGCGTCCACCAGCACAAAGCTGGCGTCATCCTGCGCTTTCGGCCACACGCGCTCGCCTTTGTCGTTCAGCGGCAGCACGTCGCCGGTCGCGATACCTAATGCGCGGGAGAGCGTCTGCTCGTTCGGGCGGATGTAGAGCTGGGCGTAGAGATTCGCTTTTTCCAGCATGTCCCCCAGACCGTACGGCGACCAGTGGTCGATCACGCTGTCGGTTCCCGTCATCACAAACACGCCCTTGTCCCGCAGCTGCTTCAGCGGCATATGCAGGGTGCCAATCGGCACGGTGGAGGCGATGGTCACCTGCTGCGCCGCCATGCGGGTGGCGATCTCATCCACCTGCTTTTCGTTAAGCGTCGCCAGCGCAAAGGCGTGGCTGATGGTCAGCTTCCCCTTCAGCTCCGGCGTTTTCTCCACGGTTTCGATCATGTAGTTCACCGCCGCCACGCCCGCCGGGCTGGTCTCGTGCAGATGAATATCCACTCCTTTGTCGTAGTCCAGCGCAATCTGGAACATCAGGTCGAGAGATTTCTCCATCGCGCCGTCAACGTTGGTTGGATCCAGCCCGCCCACGTAGTGCGCCCCGGCCTGCATCGCCTCGCGCATCAGCTTTTCGGAATGGGACAGCAGCAGCCCGTGCTGTGGGAAGGCGACGATTTCACAGTCAAAGCCGGGCTTACGGCGCGCCAGGACCGCCTGCAGGTTTTCGAGATTCTTCAGGCCGGAGGTCGGCTCGATATTGCAATGGCTGCGGGCGATGGTGGAGCCTTTCGACTGGATCAGATCGATCAGCTTTTCCGCACGCTCCTGGGTGTAGGGCTGAAGCTCCGGCAGCAGCTTCTGTTCCAGGCGGATCATATCCTGAATGGTGGTACCTGCCGGGCGGTTGAGGGAACGCCACGGGCCACCGTAAAAGGTTTTATCCAGGTGGATGTGCATGTCGCGCATTGCCGGGAGCATCAGCTTGTTGCCCGCATCGTAGTGCGGCAGCGTGGCGTCGGCGTGGCGCTTGTTGTCGCGCAGGGCGACGATCTTCCCGTCTTGAATCTCAAGCGTTTTCAGCTCGGTGCGGGTGCTCGTTGCCACGCCACCGTCGAAGTTAAAGCCGGCTTCGAGCAGCACGTTGTCCAGATAGTAATGTTTCGCGGTGATGGTCATCGGTTTACCCGTCTCGCAGGTTGGCTTTGCGGAGACGGCAGCATACGCGACGGATCCGGTCGCGCCAAACAGCGCGCAGGCGGTCACCATTTTGCCGCTCTGGCTGATGAATTCACGGCGGCTTTTATTTTCACTCATCTTATCTTCCTTCATTAATAATATGGGTACCGGTTTCCCCGCGCAGCGCGGCGGGCAGGCAGTCCGGCAAGGTGATGATCACGCGCTTGCCGCCGTGGTGTAAAAACGCCAGCGAGGCGACGATTTTGGGTAGCATGCTGCCCGCTGGGAAATGGCCCTCGTCTTTGTAACGCGTCATCTGCGCCACGCTCACCGTGTCCAGCGCCTGCTGGTTTGGCTTGCCGAAGTGGATGCACACCTTCTCCACGCCGGTGGTAATCACCAGCACGTCGGCGCGGATCTCGCGCGCCAGCAGCGCGGTGGAGAGATCTTTATCAATCACCGCGTCGACGCTCTGGTAATCGCCCTGCTCAGTGCGCACCACCGGAATACCGCCGCCGCCCGCGCCGATGACCACAAAACCTTTCTGCGTTAGCGCCTTAATCGCATCCGCCTCGACGATGCGCAGCGGCTGGGGCGAGGCTACCACGCGACGATATCCCCGGCCCGAATCCTCAACAAAGTGCCAGTCCGGGTGCGCGCGCTGCAGTTCGTCGCGCTGCGCCTCGCTGAAGAACGCGCCGATCGGCTTCGTGGGGTGCGCAAAGCCGGGATCGTTTTTATCCACTTCCACCTGCGTGACGACCGTGACCGCCTTTTGCTCGCCGCGCGCGGCAAGGCGGTTGTTCAGCGCCTGCTGGATCAGGTAGCCAATGCCGCCCTGGGTGTCCGCCACGCAGTTTGCCAGCGGCGTGAGGGGAAGCCCCTCCCGCTCGTGGGCGATTTCAGCACGGCGCAGATCCAGCCCCACCTGAGGGCCGTTGCCGTGGGTGAGCACGATGTCATAGTCGGAGGCCAGCATTTCCAGCACCGACTCTGCCACCGCTTTCACCGCCTGCGCCTGATGTTCAACCGACTGGCTGGCGTTGTCTTTGATAATGCTGTTGCCGCCGATGGCAACGACCATAAGCTCTTTCATACGTGTTCCTTCGCAACATTACCCGACGCAGCGCTCGCAACTTCCCGGCTGTCGAGAAAATGCTTCACCACAAACATGCCGCCCATCATCAGATACGCGGTGACGAACATCAGCGAACTGCCTTCGGCAAAGCCCACCACCGGGGCGTGGATCACCCCGAACAGCGCCAGCAGCGCCCCGCCCGCCGCAGCCACGGCACCGCGCAGCGGTTTGTTGATGATGGCAAAAATGGCGATACAGCCCCACAGCATGCTGGCGAGCGGTGCCCCGTTCCCCAGATGGACTAATCCTTCGTAGTAGATCCCTTTGCTGTGCAGCACGTCGGTACCGATTTTGGCGGCATTCGTGCCCGCCGCTCCCATCACGCTGTTCATCATGGTCAGCGCCCAGTTGGCGATCCACGGGAACAGGCAGATGAAGATCACCGGCACTTCCACTTTCGGCGTTTCCCTCACCACCTGGTTGGCGGTAACCACGCCGATAAACACCAGAATCGGCACGATGGCGGTCATCGGAATGATGGCGAGCATAAACGCCCCCAGCCCGAACAGCGGCACGATGAACATGGTCACGCCGGAGGCCAGCGTGTAGCCGATGCTGGCCCCCATCGCTTTCCAGCCGGGATGGCCGACGTAAACCGTCACCGGGAACGGGTTCCCCATCAGGCAGCCGAGCATGGAGGCCAGACCGTTCGCCAGCATGACTTTACGCGTCGGGTATTCATCCCCCGCCGCGTGGGCGCTTTCGATGTTCTCCAGGTCAAAGATGTAGTTCGCCAGCCCCAGCGGTACGGCAGAGGCAAGATACGGCAGCGCGTGCGGCAGGCCCTGCAGGAAGCCTTCCACATGCACCTGCGGCGGGTTAAAGCCGAAGGATGACATGGACGCTTTAATCGCTTCCGGGCTTTGCAGGCCGGAGATCCACGCCAGTGCGGTACCGGCTATCAGCAACAGCAGGCCGGTAGGGATTCTGGCGAAAATCGGCTTTTTGCCAAACCAGTTGATGAAGATCAGCAGCAGGACGATGAACGACACGGTCGGCGCTTCAAACGCCTGCAGCATCGGGTTCATCGCCAGCAGCAGCAGGCCTAAACCGGAGAGGCACGACAGCAGCACGGTGCGCGGGATCATCTTGCGGATGGTTTCGCCCAGGAATGAACCGCCCGCAAGAATCATCGCCTCAACGAAGCACCAGACCAGGCCAATCTGAATAGCGAACTCCGCATCGCCCGTTTGCTGATACACCGGCATCAGCACCAGGAAGGTCACGGTAAAAATTGACGGCGCGCTGGGGCCGGACGGCAGCGCGGTGACGTCCGTGCGCCCGGTCTGGCGCGCCATCTGCATGCCGAACCACGCGTAGCAGATACTCGCGGCCAGCACCGCCAGCCCGAAGGCCGGCGCGATGCGTCCATAAACAATCTCCTTCGGGATGCCGACGACAAAAATGAGCAACCCCATCATGGTCAGCAAATTGGTCAGGTTGTTGGTCATCAACCCGAAATAAGCCGCCCAGTCACCTCTTTTCCACTCCAGCTTCATGTTTTTCATGGATGCATGCCTTATAAAAAGTAGCGATCGCGGAAGGTCAACAGCGCCTTTTCAAAACAGCTAAACGGCGGGTGAACGATGCCCGCCCCAATCATGCCGATGCCCGCGTCTTTGTGCGCAATGGCGGTATTGATGACCGGCAGAATGCCGCTGCCAGCGACCTTCGTGATGTCGATGGCGGTCGGAATGCCCATAAACGAGAGCAGTGGAATGGTGACGTTCGGGTTTTCGCCGAGGGTGATTTCGCGCATCTGGCGGGAGAAGTCGATGGCTTCCTCCACCGTCCCGCCCACCAGGGCGACAATCGCCGGGGCCGTCGCCATCGCAAAGCCGCCGATGCCGTAGGTTTCAGTGATCGCGCTGTCGCCGATATCCAGCCCGGAGTCTTCCGGCTTATAGCCCGCGAACATCGGGCCGATCACCTGCTGCGCCGGGCCGGTGAACCACTGCCCCGGAAGCCCCGAAACGCGCAGGCCGAATTCGTAGCCGTTGCGCGCCATGGTGGTAACCACGGTGCTGTATTCAATGCCGTGGGCGGCGTCCAGCGCGGCTTTACACATCGCCATCCACGTCGGGCCGGAGAAGTAGTCGCTGCTGGCAACAAACTCGAACACCTCGCGCTGCTGCTCCACCGGATAGCCCGCCTGAATTAGCCCCGGCGTCAGCGCCTGGATCAGCAGCGTCGTGCCCGCGTTATTGCGGTTGTGGCACTCGTCGCCCATGTGCAGCGCCTGGGCCAGCATCAGGCGCAGGTCGATTTCGCCGATAATCTTCATCGCGTCGCGCAGCATCGGGCCGAGCACGTCGCGCATCCAGTTCAGTCGGTCGATGACGCTCTGGTCGTTGGCTCCCATGCGCAGGATCTTCGCCATCTGCTCGCTGAGGTTGGTGAACGCGCGGTTGCCGTAGGTTTTGTTCTCAACGATGTGCATAAACATCGACGCGGAGGTGACGCCCGCCATGGAGCCCACGCAGTCGTGCTCGTGGCACGGCGAGAAGGCGATCTCCCCGGAGGCGGCAAGTCGCGCCGCGTCGTCCAGATCCTTCGCCAGCCCTTCAAACACCAGCGCCCCGGTGACCGCCCCCTTCATCGCGCCGCACATGTTTTCCCAGGAGACAGGCGGACCGGCGTGCAGAATGGTGGTGCGGGTCATCCCCGGCACAACGTTAATCGCCTGGTCATAGCCCACCAGCACCGGATGAGACTGAATAATGCGCTCAAGGGCGATTTGGTTGGCAGCGGCGATTTTCTCCGCCAGCGGTTTTTCCGCCAGCTGGTCGAGCGCTTCAACGATCTGCATATTGCCCTGCCCCGGCGGCGTCCAGTCGAGCTGGGTCACGGGAACGTGCTGCTTTTTAAGATCGTCGCTGAACATCGCGAGACCCACGTTAATGACGTTCAGCGGCTGGTTAAATAAGGTAGTCATTATGCGTTCTCCCCTTTGCAGACAAATTCGCGTGCCAGTAATCCGGTATTGGTGCTGCTGCTGGCCCAGATGACGCCTGCGTCGGTCAGCAGCTGACACTGCTGCGCCAGCGACTGCGGATCCTGGTCGGTGCCGAGCACGTAGCCGAGGATCTCCAGCGGACGGTTATCGGCCTTCGCGATGGCCTGTGCTTCTTTAATGGCGTCGATCATCACGCCGACCGGATCCTCGTGGGCGCCGAAGCCGAGCACAAAGTCCATCACAATCACCCCGACTTCCGGGTCGCGAGCCTCCTGCAGCAGGCGGCTGATGCGGTTGGTGGGGTCAATCATCGGGTGCGGCTTGCCGTTGGTGAAATCGTCGTCGCCAAAGTCGAGGAAGGTGTGGGCTTTACTGACGCTGATGTCGCTCAGGCGCTTAGCCGGATCCGGCTGGATGTTGCTGTAAACGTCGTCGAATTTCGCAAGCGCGGCAAACATCGCCTCGTCGCACAGGGTGCCGCCGCAGAACAGGCCGCGAATGTACTTCTGCTGCGGGGTCAGGCGGGCGCGCACCTCTTCAATTAATGGCCAGTTGAGCGGGTGCAAATCGAGGGACTCTTTTTTGATGCCGGTGAGCAGGACGGCCTTCAGCGCCGCCTCTTTGGTGCCGCGCGCGAACTGCAGTCCGTCCTCATCGGCGGGCGGTTCATTGCGCCCGAGGAAGCACGCGATCACGGGCTTGCGACAGGCGCGCGCGCGGGCCAGCACTTTCTCCGCTACCGCTGGCGCGGGCGGCTTGGAGATCAGCGCAATCACTTCTGTACCCTCGTCGGCTTCCAGCATTTCAATGGCGTCAAGCATCATCAGGCCGCCGATCTTCTCGCTGAGATCGCGTCCGCCGGTGCCGATCAGCTGCGACACGCCGCCGCCGAATTCGTGAATACGCACGCTCAGCTCCTGGCTGCCGGTGCCGGATGCGCCGATGATACCAATCGGTCCGCGACGTACCGCGTTGGCGAAGCACAGTCCCGCGCCGTTGATGATGGCAGTGCCGCAGTCCGGCCCCATCATCAGCAGCCCTTTCCGGTGCGCGAGCTGCTTCAGCGCCAGCTCGTCGTCAAGCGACACGTTATCGGAAAACAGCATCACGTTGAGATCGTTTTCCAGCGCCTGACGCGCTTCGCGGGCGGCGAAGGTACCGTTGACGGAAATGACCGCGAGGTTGCTGTCCGGGCGATGGGTTTTGGCGCTGGCAATCGTCGCGTAGCGCGCTTCATGGGCGCCCGCGCTCTCTTTACGCGTGAACAGCGCTTCAATAGCGGCCAGCGTTTCATCATTCGCCGCGTCGCCTTTAATGACGATTATCAGGTCGCCGTTTTTCGCCTCATTTAATTCCGGCGTTAACAGCCCGAGGTTTTTTAAAACGCCCTTATTCATTTCCGTTGCCATCGCGACAAAGGCCTGTTCGACGCCCGGCAATTTATTGGCTTTAGTGGAAACGGACATTAACGATACGGAGTCAAAATAGGTGTTCTTTTTAATCACGATTTTCGTTGGCATTATTTGCACCTGTTCGCGGATAAAAGGGGGCCGCCGTCGTGCAAAATGCACGTCGGTAAAAATGTTTTATTTAATTAGCGGCCAGCCGGAACGGGCTGACCGACCGTCTTATGCGCCCGCCGCCAGCAGCAGGTCTGCAATCTCGGTGAAGCCTTTCTCCCGCGCCAGTTCGAGCGGGGTTTTGCCGTATTTGTCGGTCATATGCGGGTTCGCGCCGTGCTCCAGCAGCAGCTTCACGATCTCCTGCTGCTTTGCGCCGCCGTCGTTGAGTACGATGGCTTCCAGCAGCGGCGTCCAGCCGACAAAATTGGTGTGGTTAACGTTGATATCGGTTTTTTCCAGCAGCTCGCGGACGATCTCCACGTGCCCTTTTTCACTGGCTGGCGTAATGCCTACACCGCCAAAACGCGTCAGACGGTCGAGATCCGGGTTCGCGGGTAATACCAGCCGCAGGAGAGTTAAATCGTTCGTCAGGCAGCTAATCAGGAAAGGGTTAAAGCAGGTCTGATCCTGTTTATCAATATCCGCCCCGGCGGCAATTAAGAACTCCACGCAGGCATAATGTTTTTTCAGGCTGGCAATAATAACGGCGGTTCTTTTCTGGCGGTTCGTGGCGTTAATATCCACGCCCTTCTCCAGACAGGCTTTTAGCGCATCGCTATTGCCCTCTTCTGCCGCCAGCAAAAATTCCGTAACCAGTTCAGTTGCAGACATATTCAGACTCCCGATGTTTTTATTTCTGTTGACCTGAGAATAGCAACAGCCTGGTCATAAAAGAATCCGCTTAAAAATGATTCATCGACAGACAATTCATTGTTGAGATAAATTCAATAAACCGGTCAAAATGTGCGTCTGTGCAACCTTTTTCTTATGGTTAACCGCTTTTTAGCGCGTCAAAACGCATTATGCTTATGTCTGAAAAAGCCTTGTATGGCGCGGCATTGATGAAATAGCCAGAACTGTGATCGGCTTCAAATGCGTTGTAACGACGCTGTTAAAATATGTTCAAAACTGATGGCTGAAGGGAGTGAGATATGAATTCCATCTTTACCGAGGAGAACCTGCTGGCCTTTACCACCGCCGCACGCTTCGGCAGCTTCAGCAAAGCCGCCGCCGAACTGGGTGTAACGACCTCCGCCATCAGTTACACCATTAAGCGCATGGAGACCGGGCTGGACGTGGTGCTGTTCGTCCGCAGCACGCGCAGCATTGAGCTAACCGAATCCGGCTTTTACTTTTACCGCAAAGCCACCGACCTGCTTAACGACTTTCACGCCATCAAGCGCGGGATTGATACCATTTCACAGGGCATCGAGGCGCGTGTACGCATCTGTATCAACCAGCTGTTATATACGCCGCGCCATACCGCGCGGCTGCTGCAGGTGCTGAAAAAGCAGTTCCCCACCTGTCAGATCACCGTCACCACCGAGGTCTATAACGGCGTGTGGGACTCTATCATCAACAACCAGGCCAATATCGCCATTGGCGCGCCGGACACGCTGCTCGACGGCGGCGGAATTGACTACACCGAAATCGGCGCCATTCGCTGGGTGTTTGCCATCGCGCCGGAGCACCCGCTGGCGTTCGTTCCGGAACCGATCGCGGAAAGCCAGCTGCGCCTGTATCCCAACATCATGGTGGAAGATACCGCGCACACCATTAACAAAAAGGTCGGCTGGCTGCTGCACGGGCAGGAGGCGATTCTGGTGCCGGACTTTAACACCAAGTGTCAGTGTCAGATCCTGGGCGAAGGGATAGGCTTTTTGCCGGAATATATGGCGCGGGAAGCGGTTGAAGATGGCCTGCTGGTGACGCGGCGTATCAATAACCCGCGTCAGGATTCGCGCATGCTGCTTGCCACGCAGCATGCCGCAACCGGTCAGGTCACGCGCTGGATCAAACAGCAGTTTGGCCCCCAGGGCGTGCTGACCGGGATCTACAGCGACTTACTCTGGCGTGCTTAGTTCTTACTCTGAATCCAGAAGGCATGGATAAGACCCGGGATGTAGCCCAGCAGCGTCAGAATAATGTTGATAATAAACGCCCAGCCAAACCCTTTGCCTAACAGCACGCCCAGCGGCGGCAACAGGATGGTAAAAACAATACGCCAAAAACCCATATCAAAACTCCGTGCAAGCTAATCCATTGAAAATAATAAAGAGAACTCTTTGTAAGCATAGCCAGCTTACCTGTCTGCGCCAGTTTTCTGCTCCGCGTTTACCCTCTTTTACGCTTGTGACGCTGGTTTAATATACCGGATTAGTTTAGCATTACCTTAATTAAGAAAACACTAAACTAATATGACTGAACTCGAACAGCTTCAGGCCAGCGCCGAGCAGGCCGCCACACTTTTAAAAGCGATGAGCAACCCGCGTAGGCTGCTGATCCTCTGCACCCTGTGCGGAGCGCCCGGCACCAGCGCGGGAGAACTGGCGCGAGCCACGGGGCTTAGTCCTTCCGCCACGTCGCAGCATCTGGCGCGCATGCGTGAGGAAGGTCTGATCGACAGTACCCGCGACGCGCAGCGCATTCTCTATTTCATTAAAAACGATGCGGTGCATCAGCTCATCAGCACCCTGAAAAAGCTTTATTGCCCGTAAGGAGCCGCTATGTCACTTCCCCTTATTTCGCCGCGCGAGGCCAGTGCCCGCATCGCTGAAGGCGCAAAACTGATTGATATTCGTGATGCCGATGAGTACGCCCGCGAGCATATTCCCGCCGCGCGGTCCGTGCCGCTGGGTACTTTACCCGGTGGACTTAAAACGCAGGCGGGCGAAACGGTGATTTTTCACTGCCAGTCCGGCGCCCGTACCTCAGGCAATGCAGATCGCCTGGCGCAGGCTGCCGTTCCCGCTCAGGCATTTGTGGTCGAAGGTGGCATTCAGGGCTGGAAGCAGGCCGGGCTGCCGACTGTCGAAGACAAATCTCAGCCGCTGCCGCTGATGCGTCAGGTGCAAATTGCCGCCGGACTGTTGATACTCTGTGGCGTGGTTCTGGGCTATAGCGTCTCCAGCGGCTTTTTCCTGCTCAGCGGATTTGTCGGAGCCGGGCTGCTGTTTGCGGGTGTGACGGGCTTTTGCGGCATGGCGCGGCTGCTTAAGGTGATGCCCTGGAACCGTCGTACCTCATAAGCAGTAATCGGTGAAATACGCTGTACCCGGCGTCATGCGTGGGCTAATGTGAAGATCGCTAAAACGATGAGGAGGTAATATGTTTTCTGTCGGTGATTATGTGCAACCGCGTAAAGGCGGCCCGAAACTGAAAGTGCTCGAAGTGAACGGTGACAGCATTGTGGCGGTCCAGGCCAGCAATGAGCAAGGTGAGAAATATACGCTGAAAGCCGCCGATGTGGCGCCGTATACCGAAGAAGGTGATTTCGGCGTCTGCTGAACAGATAACCGGGCGGCATGTTCCGCCCGGTCAACGCATTAGATTAGAAAATCATCCAGTGATTTACCGTTTTCCAGCGCGCTGGCGATAGGCTTCGGCGTGCGGCCCTGACCGGTCCACGTTTTTTCTTCACCGTTCTGGTCAATAAAGCGATATTTTGCTTCACGTGGCTTACGCTTTTTCGCTTGCTTACCCGCCAGCGCCAGTTCAGAGCCCAGCAGATCGGTCGGTGAAATACCATCGGCTTTCATCAGTTCCAGCAGGGCATTAATTTTTTCCTGCTGCTCGGCGCGCTGCTGCTCTAATTCCGTCAGTTCACTCCGTTTCTCTTCAGTAACGACCCTGACCTTTTCCAGCATTTCCTCAAGAACGTCCAGGGATAATTCACGCGCCATGGCGCGCAGGGTTCGGATATTATTAAGATTCTGTAACGTCAAAGACATATTATTTGAAAACCTTTTCTTTGGGGTAAATAGATAAATCGCCGACAGAATAATTCATTTGAGTTGAAATATCTACCCAAGGGTCCGTATGGACATCAGTGTAAATATATTAAAATCTCATTGCGAATAATAGCGCACGGGGCTGCCAGGAAACAGTGGAATCTAATCACCGCATTAATATAAATGGTCAACTTTACTCCAAATCACAGCATACTGCGCCGCTGTCATGAGGCGGATTCGTCACCTGCGCCATCAATAAAACCAAACTATTGATTTTGATATAAAAAAAGCCAAACGAGAGAGATTATAACGATCGGAGCAAAAAACGAACAACTTTAGAGAATTTTGTGGACAAAAGGCGATTAAATAAAAATTAATCACTAGTTGTTTGTTCAAACTCAGAGATATACGCTATACACGTCAAACAAACCAACCTAAAGCACTATTCGCCGAAGGGAAATCGTTTCTTTTGTGTTCTTCTCAAGGAGTTCAGACATGTTCTCGCCGCAATCTCGCCTGCGCCACGCGATGGCGGATACCTTCGCGATGGTTGTTTACTGTTCCGTCGTGAACATGCTGATCGAAATATTCCTCTCCGGAATGTCCTTCGAGCAGTCATTTTCTTCTCGTCTGGTGGCGATCCCGGTCAATATTATTATTGCATGGCCTTACGGATTATACCGCGATGCGGTAATGCGTTTCGCGCGTCGAATTAGTCCTGCAGGCTGGGTGAAAAACCTGGCAGACGTCCTGGCGTATGTAACGTTCCAGTCGCCGGTTTACGTGGCCATTCTCCTGACAGTCGGTGCAGACTGGCACCAGATCGCTGCGGCAGTGAGTTCGAATATTGTCATTTCGATGCTGATGGGAGCCGTTTACGGCTATTTCCTCGACTACTGCCGCCGCCTGTTTAAGGTCAGCCAGTACAGCCAGGCAAAAGCGTGATGTGAAGCGACTGGCGCACGCCAGTCGCGGATTTACTGTACGTCGCCAAACAGTCCCTTCAAAAATCGCTCCAGCGCCATACGTGAACTGAAACCGTGCGGAATACCATAATGCTCATGCCGTTCACCGCCTAAATAGAGCGGAAATTGCTGATAATGATCGCAGGTTTTAATATCCGAGGCAGGCTCAGCAAATGACAGGCTTCTGTCTTTCAGCGTCGGGTGAATAATGAGAGCGGTACGTCCCATTCTTGCTTCGCGGTTAACATAAACATAATTCTCGCCGCGGCGATATCCATACGCTTTTGGCGTCACCTCATCCATGGTGAATCCCTCTTTTTCAAGAACGCGTGCCACCTCGTCAGGTCGTAAATACATATCTTTTCCTCGTTATCTTTTCCTGCCCGGCAACCTTACAGTATTCAGCAATAGCAGGGCTTTCAGAATAGTCCATAAACTGCCGGATAACGCGTGATGGGCTTCAGATATTAAATTTCTGAACTAAACTGAACGGGAACACAAAATTACGGAGGATCGCATGTTTAACAGACCGAACCGAAACGATATTAACGACGACGCTCAGGATATTCGTAATGATGTCAGCCAATTAGCGGACACGCTGGAAGAGGTGCTGAAGTCCTGGGGAAGTGACGCGAAGGGCGAAGCGGATGCCGCAAAGCGTAAGGCTCAGTCTCTGCTCCGTGAAACCCGCGCACGTTTAAACGGCCGCACGCGTACGACACAGGCTGCCTGCGATGCGGTCAGCTGCGCAACGACCTTCGTACGCGAGAAACCGCTCTGTACGCTCGGCACGGTAGCGGCAGTCGGTATCTTCGTGGGCGCTCTGCTTAGCCTGCGTAAATAACCCGATCGCGCACCGTTATCTGCCCCGGTGGTCAGTGGCTGCCGGGGCTTTTCTTTGCCTTCTCGCCTGTCTAACCCGCATAGCCTACCCTGCCCCGCTGGGCTCATCATCGGGACAACATCAATCTAAATTTCCCATATCTTGTATGGTTGAAACTTAAGATAACTACATCTAGTATTCCTTTTAGCAAGACACACACAACCTGACGCGATGATTCGCGCCGTTCTCTCATTTTAAATGGAAATACGAATCATGAGCATTATTATTTACACTCGTAACGATTGTGTTCAGTGCCACGCGACCAAACGGGCGATGGAAAGCCGCGGCGTGGCGTTTGAGATGGTGAATATTGACCAGCAGCCCGAGGCCGCAGACACCCTTCGCGCGCAGGGTTTCCGTCAGCTTCCGGTGGTGGTAGCCGGGGAGACCAGCTGGTCTGGCTTTCGCCCGGACATGATCAACCGCCTCGCCTCGCAGGCCGCACGGGCATGAGCAGACTGGTGTTCTTCTCCAGCAGCTCGGAAAACACGCTCCGTTTTATTGAGCGCGTCGGGCTGCCTGCGGTGCGCATTCCGCTCAACGAGCGGGAGCGGATCCGGGTAGAGGAACCGTACATTCTGGTGGTGCCCAGCTATGGCGGAGGCGGTACGGCGGGCGCGGTACCTCGTCAGGTGATCCGCTTTCTGAACGATCCTCATAATCGCGGGCTAATCCGCGGCGTGATCGCGGCGGGGAATCGCAATTTCGGCGATGCCTTTTGCCGCGCCGGGGCTGTCATCTCTCAAAAATGCGGCGTGCCGTATCTCTATCGCTTTGAGCTGATGGGGACGCAGCAGGACGTCGAAAACGTGCGTAAAGGAGTGAACGAATTTTGGCAACGACAACCGCAGAACGGGTGATCCAGGCGACGCCGGATTACCACGCATTAAACGCGATGCTTAACCTCTATGACCGGGAGGGACGCATTCAGTTTGATAAAGACCGTGAGGCGGTGGACGCCTTTTTTGCCGCCCACGTGCGGCCCAACAGCGTGACTTTTGCCAGCCAGAATGAACGTCTCGACCATCTGGTTAACGAGGGTTACTACGACGCGCGCGTACTCACCCGCTACGACCGTGCCTTTGTGGTGAAGCTGTTTGAACGCGCCCACGCCAGCGGTTTTCGTTTCCAGACTTTCCTCGGCGCGTGGAAGTACTACACCAGCTATACGCTGAAGACTTTCGACGGCAAACGCTACTTAGAGAGCTTTGAAGATCGCGTGGTGATGGTCGCACTGACCCTGGCGCAGGGCGATGAAGCGCTGGCGCAACAGCTCACCGACGAGATCCTCTCCGGCCGCTTCCAGCCAGCCACGCCGACCTTCCTCAACTGCGGTAAAGCCCAGCGCGGCGAGCTGGTTTCCTGCTTCCTGCTGCGTATCGAAGATAACATGGAGTCGATTGGCCGCGCGGTGAACTCGGCGCTGCAGCTTTCCAAACGCGGCGGCGGCGTGGCGTTTCTGCTTTCTAACCTGCGTGAAGCGGGCGCGCCGATCAAGCGCATTGAAAACCAGTCTTCCGGCGTGATCCCGGTGATGAAGATGCTGGAGGATGCATTCTCTTATGCTAACCAGCTTGGCGCGCGCCAGGGTGCGGGAGCGGTTTACCTGCACGCGCATCATCCGGACATTCTGCGTTTTCTCGATACCAAACGCGAAAACGCCGACGAAAAAATCCGCATCAAAACCCTGTCGCTGGGCGTGGTGATCCCGGATATCACCTTTAAACTGGCCAAAGAGAATGCCGGGATGGCGCTCTTCTCGCCGTATGACGTTGAGCGTATTTACGGCAAAGCGTTTGGTGACGTGGCGATAAGCGAGCTGTATGACGAGCTGGTAGCCGACGAGCGCATTCGCAAAAAATATATCAACGCCCGCGATTTCTTCCAGACGCTTGCGGAGATCCAGTTTGAGTCCGGCTATCCGTACATTATGTATGAAGATACGGTGAACCGCGCGAACCCGATTGCCGGGCGCATCAACATGAGCAACCTGTGCTCGGAGATCTTGCAGGTCAACAGCGCATCGGCCTACGACGAAAACCTCGACTATGCTGACATCGGCAAAGATATCTCCTGCAACCTCGGATCGCTGAATATCGCCCACACCATGGATTCTCCCGACTTTGGCCGCACGGTGGAGACCGCCATTCGCGGGCTGACGGCGGTGTCGGACATGAGCCACATCCGCAGCGTGCCTTCCATCGAGGCGGGCAACGCCGCGTCGCACGCCATCGGGCTGGGGCAGATGAACCTGCACGGCTACCTGGCGCGGGAGGGCATCGCCTATGGCAGTCCGGAAGGGCTGGACTTCACCAACCTCTATTTTTACACCATCACCTGGCACGCGCTGCACACCTCGATGATGCTGGCGCGCGAGCGCAACCAGCGGTTCGCGGGCTTTGAGCAGTCCCGCTACGCCAGCGGGGAGTATTTTAGCCAGTATCTTGAAGGCGACTGGCAGCCGAAAACCGAAAAAGTGCGCGAACTGTTTGCTCTCTCCGGAATCGAGTTGCCGACGCGCGAAATGTGGCAGCAATTGCGGAATGACGTGATGCGCTACGGCATCTACAACCAGAACCTGCAGGCGGTGCCGCCAACCGGTTCGATCTCCTATATCAATCACGCCACGTCGAGCATTCACCCGATCGTGTCGAAAATCGAGATTCGCAAAGAAGGCAAAACCGGGCGCGTTTACTACCCTGCCCCGTTTATGACCAATGAGAACCTGGCGCTCTATCAGGACGCGTATGAGATCGGCCCGGAAAAAATCATCGATACCTACGCGGAGGCGACAAAACACGTGGATCAGGGGCTCTCGCTGACGCTGTTCTTCCCGGATACCGCCACCACGCGGGATATCAACAGGGCGCAGATCTACGCCTGGAAGAAAGGTATCAAGACGCTTTACTACATTCGCCTGCGCCAGCTTGCGCTGGAAGGCACCGAAATTGAAGGCTGCGTGTCCTGCGCGCTGTAAGGAGAAAGGATGAAACTGTCACGCGTGAGTGCCGTTAACTGGAACAAAATCCAGGACGATAAAGATCTGGAGGTCTGGAACCGTCTGACCAGCAACTTCTGGCTGCCGGAAAAGGTCCCGCTCTCCAACGATATTCCGGCCTGGCAAACCCTGAGCTACGCCGAACAGCAGCTGACGATCCGCGTCTTTACCGGCCTGACGCTGCTGGACACCATTCAGAATACCGTCGGCGCACCGGCGCTGATGAGCGACGCGCTGACGCCGCACGAAGAGGCGGTGATGTCGAACATCAGCTTTATGGAGGCGGTGCACGCCCGCTCTTACAGCTCGATTTTCTCCACGCTGTGCCAGACCAAAGACGTGGACGCAGCCTATACCTGGAGTGAAGAGAGTGAGTCATTACAGAGAAAGGCGGAGCTGGTACTGACGTATTATCGGGCCGACGAGCCGCTGAAAAAGAAAATCGCCAGCGTATTCCTGGAATCGTTCCTCTTCTATTCCGGCTTCTGGCTGCCCATGTACTGGTCGAGCCGGGGCAAGCTCACCAACACCGCCGATTTGATTCGGCTTATCATTCGGGATGAAGCGGTACACGGCTATTACATCGGCTATAAGTACCAGAAAGGGCTGGAGAAAGTCAGCGAGGCAAAGCGCGAGGAGCTTAAAGGCTTTGCGCTCGATTTGCTGATGGATCTGTACGACAACGAGCTGAGCTATACCGAGGAACTCTACGCCGGTACCGGCTGGGAGGAAGACGTTAAGGCCTTCCTCTGCTACAACGCCAACAAGGCGCTGATGAACCTTGGCTACGAGGCGCTTTTCCCACCGGACATGGCTGAAGTTAACCCGGCCATTCTGGCTGCGCTGTCGCCCAACGCCGACGAAAACCACGATTTCTTCTCGGGATCGGGCTCATCGTACGTGATGGGCAAAGCGGTGGAAACCGAGGATGAAGACTGGGATTTTTAATGAACGCTAACGTTCGTTAATTTAATATAAACCCAACAATTCCCTCTCTAATATTTACAAAACAACTACACTGTAATTTCCACGTCATATTCGCCTGAATCATTCCAATTCAGGCGAAATTTCCCGATGCAGCAGCAAAAAATTGAGAAAAATTCAGATCACGCTCAGCCCTTTACTCATGGGAAATTCAGCCGTTTCGCTTCCCTGAAAATTCATGCCATAAGCAAACCCAGGGTTGTCTCAGATTCTCAGTATGTTAGGGTTATGCCCGTTAACAATTTACCATGGTAATCATATCGGCATAAACAAATAACAGGACACTCTCTATTGCATGGCAATTAAATTAGAAGTGAAAAATCTTTATAAAGTATTTGGCGAGCATCCGCAGCGCGCATTCAAATATATTGAGAAAGGCCTTACGAAAGAGCAAATTCTGGAAAAAACCGGGCTATCGCTTGGCGTTAAAGACGCCAGTCTGGCCATTGAAGAAGGCGAGATTTTTGTCATCATGGGATTATCCGGTTCGGGTAAATCCACTATGGTTCGCCTTCTCAATCGCCTGATTGAACCCACCCGCGGACAGGTGCTGATTGACGGCGTGGATATCGCCAGAATATCAGACGCCGAGCTTCGCGAGGTGCGCAGAAAGAAGATCGCAATGGTGTTTCAGTCATTCGCGCTAATGCCGCACATGACGGTACTGGATAATACCGCCTTCGGCATGGAATTAGCCGGCACGCCTGCTCAGGAACGTCAGGAAAAAGCTCTGGATGCACTGCGTCAGGTCGGGCTGGAAAATTATGCGCATGCGTACCCGGATGAACTTTCCGGCGGTATGCGCCAGCGCGTGGGATTAGCCCGTGCATTAGCCATTAATCCAGACATATTATTAATGGATGAAGCCTTCTCCGCCCTCGATCCGTTAATTCGTACCGAGATGCAGGACGAGCTGGTAAAATTACAGGCTAAACATCAGCGAACAATTGTGTTTATTTCCCACGATCTGGATGAAGCCATGCGTATAGGTGACCGTATTGCCATTATGCAAAACGGTGAAGTGGTGCAGGTCGGCACGCCGGATGAAATTCTCAATAATCCCGCGAATGATTATGTACGCACCTTCTTCCGCGGCGTGGATATTAGCCAGGTCTTTAGCGCCAAAGATATTGCCCGTCGAACGCCAAACGGCATTATTCGTAAAACCCCAGGTTTCGGCCCACGCTCGGCGCTGAAGCTGCTGCAGGACGAAGACCGTGAATACGGTTATCTGGTTGAACGCGGCAATAAATTTGTCGGCGTTGTCTCCATCGATTCCCTGAAAACTGCGCTCAGCGAAAACCAGGGCATCGATGCGGCGTTAATTGACGCTCCGCTTGCCGTGGACGCCGAAACACCGCTCAGCGAGCTGCTCTCTCACGTGGGACAGGCACCGTGTGCCGTGCCCGTCGTGGGTGAGGAACAACAGTACGTCGGCATCATCTCAAAACGCATGCTGCTGCAGGCTTTAGATCGCGAGGGGGCAAACAATGGCTGATCAATCAAACCCGTGGGGCACCGCTGAAGCAGCGGACAACGCTTCGCAATCCGCCGACGCGTGGGGTTCCACGCCAGCACCCGCCGATGGCGGCGGCGCGGCGGACTGGCTGAACAGCGCACCCGCGCCTGCGCCAGAGCATTTCAACATCATGGATCCGTTCCATAAAACGCTGATCCCGCTGGACAGCTGGGTCACGGAGGGGATCGACTGGGTGGTGACGCACTTCCGCCCGGTTTTCCAGGGGATCCGCATTCCGGTGGATTACATCCTGAACGGCTTCCAGCAGCTGATGCTGGGCATGCCGGCGCCGGTGGCGATTATTCTGTTCTCCCTGATCGCCTGGCAGTTTGGCAGCGCCGGGATGGGGATCGCCACGCTGATTTCGCTGATTGCCATCGGCGCGATTGGGGCATGGTCGCAGGCGATGATCACCCTGGCGCTGGTGCTGACTGCCCTGCTCTTCTGCATCGTCATCGGCCTGCCGATGGGGATCTGGCTGGCGCGCAGCCCGCGGGCGGCGAAGATTATTCGCCCGCTGCTGGATGCGATGCAGACCACCCCGGCATTCGTCTATCTGGTGCCGATTGTGATGCTGTTCGGCATCGGCAACGTGCCGGGTGTGGTGGTCACCATTATCTTCGCGCTGCCGCCGATTATTCGTCTGACCATTCTCGGGATCAACCAGGTGCCTGCGGACCTGATCGAAGCGTCACGCTCGTTCGGCGCCAGCCCGCGCCAGATGCTGTTTAAGGTTCAGCTCCCGCTGGCCATGCCAACCATCATGGCGGGCGTTAACCAGACGCTGATGCTGGCCCTTTCGATGGTGGTGATTGCCTCGATGATCGCCGTTGGCGGTCTGGGTCAGATGGTGCTGCGCGGCATTGGCCGTCTCGACATGGGGCTGGCTACCGTTGGCGGCGTCGGGATTGTGATCCTCGCCATTATTCTTGACCGCCTGACCCAGGCCGTCGGTCGCGATTCACGCAGTCGCGGCAACCGTCGCTGGTATTCCACCGGCCCTGTCGGGTTACTCACCCGCCCCTTTATAAAATAAGGAACAACGATGCGACATAACGTACTTTTTGCCACAGCGTTTGCCACCCTTGTCTCCACCAGCACGTTTGCGGCAGACCTGCCGGGTAAAGGCGTTACCGTGCAGCCGGTGCAGAGCACCATTTCGGAAGAGAGCTTCCAGACCCTGATCGTCAGCCGCGCGCTGGAAAAACTGGGCTATACGGTTAACACGCCGAGCGAAGTGGATTACAACGTGGGCTACACCTCGATTGCCTCCGGTGACGCCACCTTTACCGCCGTCAACTGGCAGCCGCTGCACGACGACATGTATGCCGCCGCCGGTGGCGACAAGAAATTCTATCGCGAGGGTACCTTCGTGACGGGCGCGGCGCAGGGTTATCTGATCGACAAGAAAACCGCCGATAAGTACCACATCACCAATATTGAACAGCTGAAAGATCCGAAGATCGCCAAACTGTTTGACACCAACGGTGACGGCAAGGCCGACATGATGGGCTGCTCGCCTGGCTGGGGCTGTGAAGCGGTGATTAACCACCAGAACAAAGCTTTCGATCTGGCGAAAACGGTCGACGTGAGCCACGGCAACTATTCAGCGATGATGGCCGACACCATTGCCCGCTTCAAAGAGGGTAAACCGGTGATCTATTACACCTGGACGCCGTACTGGGTAAGCGACGTGCTGAAGCCGGGTAAAGACGTGGTGTGGCTGCAGGTGCCGTTCTCTTCCCTGCCGGGCGAGCAGAAAGATATCGACACCAGGCTGCCGAACGGCATGAACTACGGCTTCCCGGTGAACACCATGCATATCGTGGCGAACAATGCCTGGGCGGAGAAAAACCCGGCGGCGGCGAAGCTGTTTTCGGTAATGAAGCTGCCGCTGGCTGACATCAACGCCCAGAACGCGATGATGCACGCGGGTAAATCGTCTGAGGCAGATGTCAAAGGCCACGTCGACGGCTGGATCAAAGCCCACCAGCAGCAGTTTGACGGCTGGGTGAAAGAGGCGCTTGAGGCGCAGAAGTAAAAACAAAACCCTACCCCTCACCCTAACCCTCTCCCCTTTGGGGAGAGGGCCGGGGTGAGGGGATCAAACCGCACTATCCCCCTAAACCGCACAATCCATCACCCAACAATCCCCCAACTTTCACAATCATTAGCTATTATGGTTTCCGGAAAAATAATCACTCAACTAACGATTCCTGAAACTAATGACAAAAACAACTCAAGGGCTTAGCCCCGCACTCATCCTTTTAATGTCCGTGGCAACGGGTCTGGCCGTCGCCAGCAACTATTACGCGCAGCCTCTTCTCGACACCATCGCCCGCGCGTTCAATCTCTCCGCCAGCTCCGCAGGCTTTATCGTCACCGCAGCACAGCTAGGCTATGCCGCCGGGCTGCTGTTTCTGGTGCCGCTGGGCGATATGTTTGAACGCCGAATGCTGATCGTCTCCATGACCCTGCTGGCCGCCGGTGGGATGCTGATCACCGCCAGCAGCCAGTCGCTGACGATGATGATCGTCGGAACCGCGCTAACGGGACTGTTCTCCGTGGTGGCGCAAATTCTGGTCCCGCTCGCCGCGACTCTCGCCTCTCCGGAAAAACGCGGCAAGGTGGTGGGTACCATCATGAGCGGCCTGCTGCTGGGGATTTTGCTGGCGCGTACCGTTGCTGGGCTGCTGGCAAGCCTCGGCGGCTGGCGCACCGTATACTGGGTGGCGAGCGTGCTGATGGTCGTTATGGCGCTAGCGCTGTGGCGCGGGCTGCCAAAAGTGAAGCAGGAAAACCACCTGAACTACCCGCAGCTGCTGGCCTCCGTTTTCAGCCTGTTCACCCAGGATAAGCTTCTGCGCACTCGCGCCCTGCTGGGCTGCTTCACCTTCGCTAACTTCAGCATTCTGTGGACGTCAATGGCGTTTCTGCTGGCCGCACCGCCGTTCAATTATTCCGAAGGGGTGATTGGCCTGTTCGGCCTGGCCGGTGCCGCAGGCGCGCTGGGCGCGCGTCCCGCAGGCGGGCTGGCCGACAAGGGTAAATCCCACCTGACCACCTCCGCAGGACTGATTTTACTTCTGCTCTCCTGGGCGGCGATCTGGTACGGACACATTTCGGTGCTGGCGCTGATCGTCGGTATCCTGGTACTCGATCTCACCGTACAGGGCGTTCACATTACCAATCAGACCGTTATCTATCGCGTGAAGCCAGAGGCGCGTAACCGCCTGACGGCCGGCTACATGACCAGCTACTTTATCGGCGGCGCTGCGGGTTCGCTAATTTCAGCGTCGGCGTGGCAGCATGCGGGCTGGTCGGGGGTGTGTGCGATTGGGGCCATCGTCGCTACCCTCAACCTGCTAGTATGGTGGCGTGGTTACCACCGTCAGGATGCAATTAACTAACATTTACATTGAGTTGGCCTCTTAGGGTGTTAAGAGGCCCTTCACTCTGTTAATGTAAACGTAATCATTTATCCCAGAAATTTTAATGTGGGTGACATATTTACAATTGGCATGAATAGTTCAGACCCCCGTCCTCACATCCTTTCCTCAGCGGGTTCATACCCTACGCTTTCTGTGCTCACCGGGTCACGGACTTACCCGGCGCTTTCTGATGGTGACATAAGTTTGGCGGATATAACCGCACAAATAATTCATTTACATTATTTGTCACCGTCGTTACTATATCGGCTGTAATTAATGAGGTTATGCCCAAATGGATAGTTCGTTTACGCCCATTGAACAAATGCTTAAATTCCGCGCCAGTCGCCATGAGGACTTTCCGTACCAGGAAATCCTGCTGACTCGCCTGTGCATGCACATGCAGGGTAAGCTACTGGAAAACCGTAATAAAATGCTGAAAGCTCAAGGGATTAACGAGACATTGTTTATGGCGTTGATCACGCTGGAGTCTCAGGAAAATCACAGCATTCAGCCTTCCGAACTGAGCTGCGCGCTGGGCTCCTCCCGTACCAATGCGACCCGTATTGCCGATGAACTCGAAAAGCGTGGCTGGATTGAGCGCCGCGAAAGCGACAACGATCGCCGCTGCCTGCATCTGCAACTGACCGATAAAGGTCACCAGTTCCTGCGCGAGGTGCTGCCACCTCAGCACAATTGCCTGCACAAACTCTGGTCTGTCCTCAGCACCGCCGAGCGCGACCAGCTTGAGCACATCACTCGCAAGCTGCTCACCCGTCTGGACCAGATGGATGAAGACGGCGCCGTTCTTGAGGCGCTGCGCTAACGCGACGACACGCTCACCATTCCTGATTCATAAGAAAACCGACAGGCCAGCACGTCACACTGCTGGCCTTTCTGACAACAGGTCGGCTCAGCCGATGTGAAAATAAGAAGATCGTGGAGAACAACAATGAGCGCAAATGCGGAGAGCACTACCCCGCAGCAACCGGCCAACAAGAAAGGCAAACGTAAGAGCGCCCTTCTTCTGTTGACCTTGCTCTTTATCATTATTGCCGTGGCATATGGGATCTATTGGTTTTTAGTACTGCGTCATGCTGAAGAGACTGACGACGCGTACGTGGCAGGGAACCAGGTACAAATTATGGCGCAGGTGTCGGGCAGCGTGACGAAAGTCTGGGCTGACAATACCGACTTTGTGCAAAAAGGCGATGTGTTGGTGACCCTCGATCCAACCGACGCCCAGCAGGCTTTTGAAAAAGCACAGACCGCGCTGGCCTCCAGCGTCCGTCAGACCCGCCAGCTGATGATCAACAGCAAACAGCTGCAGGCCAACATCGATGTGCAGAAAACGGCGCTGGCGCAGGCGCAGAGCGACCTGAACCGCCGCGTGCCGCTCGGCACCGCCAACCTGATTGGCCGTGAAGAGCTGCAGCACGCCCGCGATGCCGTTGCCAGCGCTCAGGCACAGCTGGATGTGGCCATTCAACAGTACAACGCCAACCAGGCGATGGTGCTGGGCACCAGTCTGGAAAACCAGCCCGCCGTTCAGCAGGCGGCGACCGAAGTGCGCAACGCGTGGCTTGCCCTGCAGCGTACCAAAATCGTCAGCCCGATGACCGGCTATGTCTCCCGTCGTTCCGTCCAGCCAGGGGCACAGATTAGCCCAACCACGCCGCTGATGGCGGTCGTGCCGGCGGACAACCTGTGGGTAGACGCTAACTTTAAAGAGACGCAGCTTGCCCATATGCGTATCGGCCAGACCGCGACGGTTGTCAGCGACATCTATGGCGATGACGTGAAGTACACCGGTAAAGTGGTGGGCCTGGACATGGGGACCGGCAGCGCCTTCTCCCTGCTGCCTGCGCAGAACGCCACCGGTAACTGGATCAAAGTGGTTCAGCGTCTGCCCGTACGTATTGAGCTGGATGCTAAACAGCTGGCGGATCACCCGCTGCGTATTGGCCTCTCTACGCTGGTGACGGTTGACACCGCCAACCGCGACGGTCAGATCCTGGCAAGCCAGGTGCGCAGCAGCCCGGCTTATGAAAGTAACGCCCGTGAAATTAGCCTCGATCCGGTCAACAAGCTGATCGATGACATCGTGAAGGCAAACGCCGGTTAATCCGAAGGTGAGCGTTATGCAACAGCAAAAGCCGCAAAAACCGCTGGAAGGGGCGCAGCTGGTCATTATGACCATCGCGCTGTCGCTGGCGACATTCATGCAGGTGCTGGACTCCACCATCGCAAACGTGGCGATCCCGACCATTGCCGGTAACCTTGGCTCGTCGCTGAGCCAGGGGACCTGGGTCATTACCTCGTTTGGGGTGGCAAACGCCATCTCCATTCCGATTACCGGCTGGCTGGCAAAGCGCGTCGGTGAGGTGAAGCTGTTCCTCTGGTCCACGGTGGCGTTTGTACTGGCCTCGTGGGCGTGCGGCATGTCCAGCAGCCTGACGATGCTGATTTTCTTCCGCGTCATTCAGGGGATTGTCGCCGGGCCGCTGATCCCGCTTTCCCAGAGTTTGCTGCTGAGCAACTACCCTCCCGCAAAACGTTCCGTCGCGCTGGCGCTCTGGTCGATGACCGTTATCGTCGCGCCTATCTGCGGACCGATTCTGGGCGGGTACATCAGCGATAACTACCACTGGGGCTGGATCTTCTTCATCAACGTACCGATTGGCGCCGTCGTGGTATTAATGACGCTGCAGTCGCTGCGGGGACGTGAGACCCGCACCGAACAGCGGCGAATCGACAGCATCGGGCTGGCGCTGCTGATCCTGGGTATCGGCAGTCTGCAGATCATGCTCGACCGCGGTAAAGAGCTCGACTGGTTCAACTCGCAGGAAATTATCATCCTGACCATTGTCGCGGTGGTGTCGATAAGCTTCCTGATCGTCTGGGAGCTGACGGACGACAACCCGATAGTCGATCTCTCGCTGTTTAAGTCGCGAAACTTTACCATTGGATGTCTGTGTATCAGCCTCGCCTATATGCTCTACTTCGGCGCGATTGTTCTGCTGCCGCAGCTATTGCAGGAGGTGTATGGCTATACCGCAACCTGGGCGGGTCTGGCCTCAGCGCCGGTCGGGGTGATCCCGGTCCTGCTGTCGCCGATAATTGGCCGCTTCGCCCATAAGCTCGACATGCGCCGTCTTGTGACGTTCAGCTTCATCATGTATGCGGTGTGCTTCTACTGGCGTGCGTATACCTTTGAGCCAGGAATGGACTTTGGCGCCTCTGCGTGGCCGCAGTTCATTCAGGGCTTCGCGGTCGCGTGCTTCTTTATGCCGCTGACTACCATCACGCTCTCTGGCTTACCGCCCGAGCGTCTGGCGGCCGCGTCTAGCCTGTCGAACTTCACCCGTACGCTGGCGGGCTCCATCGGTACGTCGATCACCACCACCCTGTGGACGAACCGTGAATCGATGCACCACGCCCAGCTGACCGAAGCGGTGAACCCGTACAACCCGAATGCTCAGCAGATGTATAGCCAGCTTCAGGGGATGGGAATGACGGAGCAGCAGGCGTCCGGCTGGATTGCCCAGCAGATCACCAACCAGGGGCTAATTATCTCGGCCAACGAGATTTTCTGGATATCGGCAGGGATCTTTATCATCCTGCTGGGGCTGGTGTGGTTTGCCAGACCGCCGTTTGGTGCCGGCGGCGGCGGCGGTGGTGCGCATTAATCCTCTGCGCTGGTAGCCGCCACAGGGCAACCGCCCCGGTTGTCCAGAACGCGACAGCGATTGTCAGTTTCGATAAAGCAGCGCTCCTGTAATCACTTCACGATAGTGAAAAGACAACAGGAGCGCATCATGCTGAACACACCCGCCGACAAGTACCAACCCTATCCGACCCTTTCCCTGCCCGACCGCCGCTGGCCGGAGCAACGCATCACCCGCGCGCCTCGCTGGCTTTCCACCGACCTCCGCGACGGCAACCAGGCCCTTGCCGAGCCGATGGACAGCACCCGCAAGCTGCAGTTCTGGGATTTGCTGCTGGGCTGCGGATTCAAAGAAATTGAGGTGGCTTTTCCTTCAGCCTCGCAGACGGATTTCAACTTCGTTCGCCAGCTGATTGAAGAGAACCGCATCCCGGATGACGTGACGATTCAGGTATTAACCCAGGCGCGGGAAGATCTCATCCATCGCACTTTTGAATCCCTGCGCGGCGCAAAGCAGGCCACCGTGCATCTGTATAACGCCACCGCCCCGCTGTTCCGCCGCCTGGTCTTCGGCATGGAGAAAGCGCAAATCGTTGAGCTGGCGACGCGCGCGACGCGGCTTATTCGCCAGCTGTGTGAGGAAAATCCCGACATCCGCTGGCAGTATGAATACTCTCCGGAAACCTTCTGCTTTACCGAGCCGGAGTTTGCGCTGGAGATTTGTGAAGCCGTGGCGGAGATCTGGCAGCCGTGCGATGAACGGCCTATGGTGATCAACTTACCCGCCACAGTCGAAGTGAGCACGCCGAACGTCTATGCCGACCAGATCGAGTACTTCTGTCGCCATTTTAGCCGCCGCCGCGACGTCTGCATCAGCGTGCATCCGCATAACGACCGCGGTACCGGCGTCGCCTGCGCGGAGCTGGCCGTAATGGCGGGGGCTGACCGCGTGGAGGGCTGTCTGTTTGGTAACGGGGAACGTACGGGCAACGTCTGCCTGGTAACGCTGGCGATGAACCTCTACAGCCAGGGGGTTAGCCCGAATCTGGACTTTAGCGATATGAATCGGGTGGTGGAAGTGGTGGAAACCTGCAATCAGCTGCCGGTGCACCCGCGCCATCCGTGGGCAGGACGGCTGGCCTATACCGCCTTCTCCGGCTCGCATCAGGACGCGATTAAAAAAGGCTTTGATGCCCGCAGGCCGGGCGATCGCTGGGAGATGCCTTACCTGCCTGTCGATCCCCAGGATATCGGCTGCACCTACGAAGCGGTGATCCGCGTGAACAGCCAGTCAGGAAAAAGCGGCAGCGCATGGCTCATCGAACAGAATCATGGCCTGAAATTACCTCGCGCCCTTCAGCAGGATTTCAGCCTGCACGTGCAGCAGGAAACCGATCGCCACGGAAAAGAGATGACGCATAATGCGCTGTGGCAGCTGTTCCGCGCCCGCTACGGCCTGGTAGCATCGCCGCACTATGCGCTACAATCCTACCGCAGCGACAGCCAGCAGGACGGCCAGCTGCGTCTAACGGCCAGCGTCGCCACACAGGGAGGAACGCGCCAGCTGGAGGGTCAGGGTAACGGTCTGCTCTCCGCCGCCGCTCACGGCTTAAGCCGCTGGGTCAACGCCCCGTTCGTGATAAAGGATTACCACGAGCATACGTTAGGCGAACGCAGCGACAGCCGCTCGGTGGCCTACATCCGCTGCCTGTTCCAGGACGGCAGCAGCCGCTGGGGCGTAGGCATTGACAGCGACGTGGCGCGCGCGTCGCTTCAGGCGCTGTTTAACGCCGTCAGTCGTTCTTAAAGTAATCGCTGGGAGAGACGCCCATCACCCGACGGAACATGGCCGTAAAGGCGCTGTGGCTGCCGTACCCCAGATCCAGCGCCACGCGTAATACCGGCTGGCCCTGCGCCAGCCGCACTAAGGCTTCCAGCAGGCGCGCCCTTCTCAGCCACTCGACGTAGCTTAATCCCGTCTGCTGCTGAAAATGGCGGTTCAGGGTGCGCTCGCTCACGTTCATCATGCTCGCCGCCTGCGCGCTGCACCAGCTTTCACCCGGGTGTTGCCGGATTTGCAGACACAGGCGACGTAGCGCCTCACTTTCCGGCTCCGGCAGGTGAAACGGCAGCACCGGCATAGTGCGGATTTCATCGAGAATGAGCTCATAGACGCGCTCATCCCGGCTTCCGGGTGAGTACGATTCAGGTAAAGCAAGGCAGACGAGGATCAGCTCGCGCAGCAGCGGCGTTATCTGCACGATCTGGCAGGTGGCCGGGAGATCGGCCCGCGCCAGCGGATCGATAAACAGCGTTCGCGCCGCCACGTTGCCGGTGATGCGAAGCGAGTGGCGAGTCCCCGCAGGCAGCCAGACGCCGCGACCGGGAGGCACAACCCAACAGCCAGATGCGGTATCCACCCGTACCACGCCGCTCAGAGTGTGCAGCAGCTGCGCGCAGTCGTGCTTGTGCCAGGGTTCGCTGTCACCATGAATGTAATCATGGGCAAACGGAACGAGGGGACGGTGGATAAAGGAAAAAGTCGAGGTTGTGGTCATGGGTTAAACAACCCTCACCCTACCCTCTCCCTGAGGGAGAGGGAAAAGGTGCACTAGATGTGCAGTTCCTGCAGTTTTTCTTTCGGCAGGGCCAGCTCTTCGTTGCTGTTCACGCGCACATCACGCTCGATGATATGACGCGCGATTTCCTGCGCTTCTTCCAGAGAGTGCATCTGGTAGGTGCCGCACTGGTAAACGTTCAGCTCTGGGATCTGGTTCTGCTCTTTCACCTTCAGCACGTCCTGCATGGCCGCTTTCCAGGCATCTGCCACACGTTTCTCTTCAGGCTGACCAATCAGGCTCATGTAGAAACCGGTACGGCAGCCCATCGGAGAGATATCGATGATCTCAACGCCGTTGCCGTTCAGGTGGTCACGCATGAAGCCAGCGAACAGGTGTTCCAGCGTATGAATGCCTTTCTCCGGCATCACTTCTTTGTTTGGCACGCAGAAACGCAGATCGAAGACGGTGATCGTGTCGCCGTGCGGGGTGTGCATGGTCTTCGCCACGCGGACTGCAGGTGCTTCCATACGGGTATGGTCGACAGTAAAGCTATCTAATAACGGCATACGTCACCTCCGATAGTGATTTTTTTTAAAATAAACTGAACTCTTCTACAGAATGCGCGTCTGAGTATATGAAAGACGCGCATTTGTTATCATCATCCCTGAATTCAGAGATGTATATTTTGGCCACAGCGATGTGGCCTTTTTCTTTTCTGCTTAAGCCTGCTTCGCCAGAAACGCCTCAAACGACTCGGTATCCGCCGCTTCAACCTCTTTCTGACGCACCACGGACGCTTCGCGTTCCGCGACAAAATCTGATTCGCTCAGGATTTCTAACGGCTCCTGTATCAGCATTTCACGGTACTCCGCCGAAAGTGAGCGACCCGTACCACCAATGCCCTGATCAATCATAGAACGCAGAATACGCGCTGAGAATGTCAGTTCCGGGTTATCAAAGCACGCTACCAGCTGGTCGCAAATCTGTTGATATGCGTCGCCACCGTCGATGCTGTCCATCGTCCGGGCAACTCGCTTCAGATCGCGGAACAGATCTTTACCGACTTTCGTCAGCGGGAACTGTGCCGTTTCGCAGCCGATACCCAGCGTCAGACCCGGTTTACGTCCTTCCAGAATAACGCGGTTCCAGTTTGTTCGGGTACAGAGCAGTTCGTCTGAACTCATTTCCGGCGCATCCGCCAGCACGCACCAGACCATAAACAGATCCAGGAAGCGAACCTGCTGCTCATCAACGCCAATCGGTGAGAACGGGTTGATATCCAGCGAACGCACTTCAATGTATTCGATCCCGCCGCGCTGCAGCGCATCCGACGGGGTTTCACCGCTGCGCGTTACGCGCTTAGGCCGAATAGGCGCATACAGCTCGTTCTCAATCTGCAGCACATTGCTGTTGATTTGCAGGCGCTTGCCGTCTTTTTCGAGGCCGATTTTCTCGTACTCTTCCGACGGGGTTTTGATCGCCCGCTTCAATCCTGCCACATATTCGTGCAATTCGTTAAACGTAATACCGAGATTGCTTTGCGATTTATTGGTATAACCGAGATCGCTCAGGCGCAGAGAGGTGGCATACGGGAGATAGTACATTCCGCAATCGGTCTTCTCGAATGGCAGCGTGGTCGGTTTCCCCTGCAGGAACGAAGAACAGATCGCCGGGGAGGCACCAAACAGATACGGGATCACCCAGCCGAAACGGTAATAGTTGCGGATGAGGCGGAAATAGCCCTCCGAGATCGCGTCTTTATCCGTTTCACCGCATTTCGCCTGCCAGAATGCCATTGGCAGCGAGAAGTTGTAATGCACACCCGAGATCGTCTGCATCAACGCGCCGTAGCGGTTTTTCAGCCCTTCACGATAGAGCGTTTTCAGCCGGCCGATATTTGACGTGCCGTACTGCGCCAGCTCAATCTCCTGGCCCTGCTCGATATAGCACGGCATGCTGAGGGGCCACATACGTTCGTCGCCCAGGTTGCGCGCGGTATAACGATGGATATCGCGCATGATCGTCAGCATATGATCAATATCACCCTCTACTGGGGTGATGAACTCCAGCAGCGCTTCAGCGAAATCGGTTGTGATCCATTTATGTGTCAGCGCCGAGCCTAACGCCTTCGGGTGACCCGTCGTCGCTAAACTGCCGTCCGCGTTAACGCGCAGCGTTTCACGCTCAAGACCACGCTGAATACCCTTCAATGCCTGAGGGTGGTTTTCCAGCCAGGCCAGCGCCTGAGATACGTCCGGGATCAAATTGACCTCCCGCCTGTCAAAGTAATGTTACTCAGCATAATTGTAATGGTTGACGATTGAAGGTCGCGTATTCATTCCACCAATTAGTGCCACCACGTCATACCCTGTAGTGTTGCCCACGCCACGAGAACATAGCGCAACGCCTTGCCAAGGCACAAAAAAAAGAGCACCGGTCCCCAGGAGATGCGCATCCATCCCGCCAGCAGACACAGTAAATCGCCTATTACAGGCATCCAGCTTAATAACAGCGTGGCAGCGCCATAGCGTTTTAGCCAGCCGACTGCCTTTTCCTGCCAGCGCGATTTTTCACGCAGCGGAAAGAAACGCCCAAGAATAACGTTAGTCAGCCCTCCAAGGCTATTACCCATTGTTGCTATTAATACAAGCAGCCAGGGCTGACTCACGCCGGACAACAGCATCGCCACCAGCACCACTTCCGAATTTCCCGGTAACAGCGTGGCGCTTAAAAAACTGCTGGCGAATAATGAGGCAAGTGACAGCGCGTCACTCACAGTAAGCGTACATCCACCGCATCCATTCCGGCATCACGCGCGGCCTGGATGCCGAAATCGGCATCTTCAAACACGACGCATTTTGCGGCCGGGACGCCCATTAATTCTGCGCAAAGCAGGAAGGTGTCCGGTGCGGGCTTGTGATGTTTAACATGATCGGCGGCGACCACGGCAGAAAAATAGTGGCGCAGGCCAAGATGATTGAGCAAAGCTTCTGCAATCGCACTTTCGCTGCCTGTTCCTACCGACATCGGGCGACGCCCGTGCCACTCTTTTACCACATCAATCAGCGGCAGAGGGCGTACGGTATCTAAAAGCATGGCTTTTACTGCATCGGTTTTTTCGCGCGCGAGCAGGTGCGGGTCGAGATCGGCCTGATTCAGTTCAATCACGGCCTGTGCAATACGCCAGGTGGGAAATCCGTTGAGGGCAATCATCGCCTGAAGATCGAAACGCATACCGTAGCGGCCCAGGACGTCTGTCCAGGCTTGACGATGCGTGGGTTCGGTATCCAGGAGAGTGCCATCCATATCGAAGATCAAACCGTCATACTGTGCGTACATCGTGCTCTCGCTAAACGATTAACAAAGCATTACTTTATCGTAAATGGTGGTTTTTGTCGCTGACTGAGAGTGTGATTGCTGACGGAACGTCGAAGGAATAAACAAAGAAGGAGAAGATGGTGCATCCGGGAGGATTCGAACCTCCGACCGCTCGGTTCGTAGCCGAGTACTCTATCCAGCTGAGCTACGGATGCATCGGGAAATGCTTTCAGAAACAGTAAATGGTGCATCCGGGAGGATTACTCGGCTGCGCCTCGCCCTTCGGGCCGTTGCTAAAGCAACGTTATCCTCCCTGGTGCTTGCGATTAACTCGCAGACCTTGAAACAACAGCATAACTGTTGTCTCGGAGAATATGGTGCATCCGGGAGGATTCGAACCTCCGACCGCTCGGTTCGTAGCCGAGTACTCTATCCAGCTGAGCTACGGATGCATCAGGGTGCTGCTTTCAGAAATAGTAAATGGTGCATCCGGGAGGATTCGAACCTCCGACCGCTCGGTTCGTAGCCGAGTACTCTATCCAGCTGAGCTACGGATGCATCGGGATTTACTACTGTACTGCTCGATATTCATATCACTTCTAAAGCAATATGAAGTAATAGATGGTGCATCCGGGAGGATTCGAACCTCCGACCGCTCGGTTCGTAGCCGAGTACTCTATCCAGCTGAGCTACGGATGCAAAATGGCGGTGAGGCGGGGATTCGAACCCCGGATGCAGCTTTTGACCGCATACTCCCTTAGCAGGGGAGCGCCTTCAGCCTCTCGGCCACCTCACCACACAACGCCTCTTTCGAGTGCTTCGAGCAACTCGTTAAGAGCTTCTCGTCGCTGCGTGGCGCATATATTACTTTCTGGGACTTATAAGTCAAACAATTTTCCAAAAGCTTTTATCGTTTGCACAAATCACACGCAATTCGCATGTAAAAGCCGCAAAGAGGGTGTTTTATAAGCGGATTTTGCAGGCTTCTTCACAGAAAACCTGTGCAGAAAAGGCGGCGATAGGACGAGTTAAGGGTTATGGAGCGGTTAAAAAGAGAGCGATTGAAATTAAACGGTAACTTTGAGCAGGAAAAATGACAGGAGGGTTGCGTCTCGCCCGACAGCGAGACGCGACAATATCAGTAACTGGACTGCTGGGATTTTTCAGCCTGGATACGCTGGTAGATCTCTTCACGGTGGACAGATACTTCTTTAGGAGCGTTAACACCAATACGTACCTGGTTACCCTTTACCCCTAAAACTGTCACGGTGACCTCATCCCCAATCATGAGGGTCTCACCAACTCGACGAGTCAGAATCAGCATTCTTTGCTCCTTGAAAGATTAAAAGAGTCGGGTCTCTTGTATCCCGGCATTATCCATCATATAACGCCAAAAAGTAAGCGATGACAAACACGTAAAGTGTAAGCAGTCACGGCATCACATTCTGTTAAACGTAAGTTTAGCCGATATACACAAACTCAACCTGACTTTATCGTTATCGATAGCACAGTGAACAAGACGCCATAACGTTACCGCTATGGCGTCTGCTTGTGCTTTGTAGTTATTACAGTTTCGCGCTTACCCAGCTTTCAACGCTGGCCAATGCTGCAGGGAGTGCCGCCGCATCCGTACCACCGGCTTGCGCCATGTCCGGACGACCGCCACCCTTGCCGCCCACCTGCTGAGCGACCATACCAATCAGTTCCCCTGCTTTTACGCGGTCGGTCACATCCTTAGATACGCCCGCAATCAGAGAAACCTTACCTTCTGCCACTGTCGCCAGCACGATAACGGTAGAACCAAGCTGGTTCTTGAGATCATCGACCATAGTACGCAGCATCTTAGGCTCAACGCCCGCCAGATCGCTTACCAGCAGTTTGACGCCCTTAATGTCTACAGCCTTGCTGGAGAGGTTTGCACTCTCCTGCGCCGCAGCCTGCTCTTTCAGCTGCTGCAGCTCTTTTTCCAGCTGACGCGTGCGATCCAGCGCAACGCGCACTTTCTCGCCCAGGTTCTGGCTATCGCCTTTCAGCAGCTGCGCGATATCGTGCAGTTGATCGCTCTGCGCATGCAGGCTGGCAATCGCACCTTCACCGGTCACCGCTTCAATACGACGCACGCCTGCCGCCGTACCCGACTCGGAAACAATACGGAACAGGCCAATGTCACCGGTGCGCGAGGCGTGTGTACCGCCGCACAGCTCGGTAGAGAAGTCGCCCATGCTCAACACGCGAACACGATCGTCATATTTCTCACCAAACAGCGCCATCGCACCTTTTTTCTTCGCGTCCTCGAGATCCATGATGTGGGTCTCGATTGGCAGGTTACGACGGATCTGCGCGTTCACCAGATCTTCCACCGCACGGATTTCAGACGGCTTCATCGCTTCAAAATGCGAGAAGTCGAAGCGCAGCACTTTGTCGTTAACCAGAGAACCTTTCTGTGCAACGTGGGTACCGAGCACATCGCGCAGGGCAGCGTGCATCAGGTGGGTTGCCGAGTGGTTCAGACGAATGCGCGCGCGGCGAGCTTCATCAACGTTAGCCTGGACGCCCTCGCCCACTTTCAGAGAACCGGAAACCAGTTTGCCCTGGTGACCAATCGCCTGACCGTATTTTTGGGTGTCGCTGACGCTGAAGCTAAAGCCATTGCCCTTCAGTTCGCCTTTATCACCAACCTGGCCGCCGGATTCGGCGTAGAACGGCGTTTTGTCCAGAATGACAACCGCATCCTGACCCGCACTGATGCTGTCCACGGCTTTGCCGTCAACAAACAGGGCGGTCACTTTGCCGGTCAGTTCCAGCGCCTCATAACCTTTGAATTCAGACGCGCTATCAACGCGGATCATCGCGTTGTAGTCTGCACCGAAACCGCTGGACTCACGCGCACGACGGCGCTGCTCTTCCATCGCGGCTTCGAAGCCCGCTTCGTCAACTTTGATGTTGCGCTCGCGGCAAACGTCCGCCGTCAGGTCAACCGGGAAGCCGTAGGTGTCGTACAGGCGGAAAGCGGTTTCGCCATCCAGCGTGTCGCCCTTGAGTTTCGCCAGCTCTTCGTCCAGCAGCGCCAGACCGCGCTCCAGAGTGCGGGCAAACTGCTCTTCTTCGGTTTTCAGAACCTGCTCAACCTGCGCCTGCTGGCGTTTCAGCTCGTCACCGGCTGAACCCATCACGCCGATCAGTGGCCCAACGAGTTTGTAGAAGAAGGTGTCCTTCGCGCCCAGCATGTTGCCGTGACGAATAGCACGACGAATGATACGACGCAGCACGTAGCCACGGTTTTCATTCGACGGGATAACGCCGTCTGCAATCAGGAACGCGCAGGAACGAATGTGGTCCGCGATAACGCGCAGCGATTTGTTGTTCAGATCGGTCGCGCCGGTGACTTCGGCAACGGCTTTGATCAGGGTGCTGAACAGGTCAATCTCATAGTTGGAGTTAACGTGCTGCAGAACCGCGGCAATACGCTCCAGGCCCATACCGGTATCAACGGAAGGCTTCGGCAGCGGCTCCATCGTACCGTCGGCCTGACGGTTGAACTGCATGAAGACGATGTTCCAGATCTCAATGTAGCGATCGCCGTCTTCTTCCGGGCTTCCCGGAGGGCCGCCCCAGATGTGGTCGCCGTGATCGTAGAAGATCTCGGTGCACGGACCGCAAGGACCGGTGTCACCCATCTGCCAGAAGTTGTCGGACGCGTAAGGCGCGCCTTTGTTATCGCCGATGCGAATAATACGCTCGCGCGGGATCCCGACTTCTTTTTCCCAGATTTCGTAGGCTTCGTCATCGGTTTCATAGACGGTAACCCACAGACGCTCTTTCGGCAGGTTGAACCAGTTTTCACCGGTCAGCAGTTCCCACGCATATTGAATGGCATCGTGTTTGAAGTAGTCGCCGAAGCTGAAGTTACCCAGCATTTCGAAGAAGGTGTGGTGACGCGCGGTGTAACCGACGTTTTCCAGGTCGTTGTGTTTACCGCCCGCACGCACGCAACGCTGTGAGGTTGTGGCGCGGGAATAATTACGCTTGTCGAGACCAAGGAACACATCCTTGAACTGGTTCATCCCGGCGTTGGTAAACAGCAGAGTCGGATCGTTGTTCGGTACCAGGGAGCTGCTGGCAACAACCTGGTGTCCCTTACTATGGAAAAAATCGAGAAACGCCTGACGGATCTCAGCGGTGCTCTTGCTCATAATTATCCTGAAATCAAGCTAACGAAATGTCGTAGCCAGCCTGTATCGGTAAACCGTTGGACAGACCAGCTACTGGAAAAAGTGGGAATAAGATAAGTTTTCTTTAGTGGGAAGTAAAATCCCGCATGCGTTCAATCGGCAAAATTACGCCAGATATCCTGAATATCTTCCATCAGAAAGCCGCGGTAGAGCAAAAAGCGCTGGATTTTGACTTTTTCTGAAAATTCACGCGGCAGCGGCTCGCCGTACTTGCGAATCGCCTGTTCTCTTGCCAGTTCGCACCAGTCAATATCGCATTCGCGCAT
Organism: Enterobacter sp. N18-03635; assembly: GCF_004006055.1. NCBI lineage: Bacteria > Pseudomonadati > Pseudomonadota > Gammaproteobacteria > Enterobacterales > Enterobacteriaceae > Enterobacter > Enterobacter sp. N18-03635. The sequence continues at coordinate 3,607,218 of NZ_CP034769.1, forward strand.
CGCTTTTTCGATGGACTCCCGGGCTACCCCTTTCTGGTTTAGCTCCTGCCGGATGCGCGCGGGCCCGTATCCTTTACGGCCACGGCTGGCGAGAAACCGCGAGGCAAAACGCTCGTCATCAAGATAGCGATGCTCATAGCACCAGGCGATGACGCGGTCATAATCTTCCGCGGCGGCATCAATCTCTTCCGGGCCGTTTTTACTCATCACCGGCGCCGACAGTTTTCGCCGCAGCTCCTGTTCGCTGTGGTCACGGACGGCCAGGATGCGCACCGCGCGATCAAGTAAGCGTGCATACGCGGGTCGACGTGTTGTCGGTTCACTCATAAAAAAACCTGCTGATTCAGAAATGCAAAAAGGGCCGCATCAGCAGCCCTTCATTGTTAAACGAGAGAATTAAAAGTCTTCGTTAGTTTCTTCAGCATCCGCGCTATCAACCGCGAAATCAGGCGTGGAGTCCTGGTTGTTCAGCAGAAGCTCACGCACTTTCTTCTCGATCTCTTTCGCCGCAGCCGGGTTCTCTTTCAGCCAGGAGATGGCATTCGCTTTACCCTGACCAATCTTGTCACCGTTGTAGCTGTACCAGGCGCCCGCTTTTTCAATCAGCTTCTCTTTCACGCCCAAGTCAACCAGCTCACCGAAGAAGTTAATACCTTCGCCGTAGAGGATCTGGAACTCAGCCTGCTTGAACGGCGCAGCGATTTTGTTCTTCACAACCTTGACGCGGGTTTCGCTACCGACGACGTTCTCCCCCTCTTTCACCGCGCCGATACGGCGGATATCCAGACGGACAGAGGCGTAGAATTTCAGGGCGTTCCCCCCGGTCGTGGTTTCCGGGTTACCGAACATCACGCCAATTTTCATACGGATCTGGTTGATGAAGATCAGCAGCGTGTTGGACTGCTTCAGGTTACCCGCCAGCTTACGCATCGCCTGGCTCATCATACGAGCCGCAAGGCCCATATGAGAGTCGCCGATTTCGCCTTCGATTTCGGCTTTTGGCGTCAGTGCGGCAACGGAGTCGACCACGATAACGTCAACAGCACCAGAACGCGCCAGCGCGTCACAAATTTCCAGTGCCTGCTCACCGGTGTCCGGCTGAGAACACAGCAGGTTGTCGATATCGACGCCCAGCTTACGGGCATACACAGGGTCCAGCGCGTGCTCGGCATCGATAAACGCACAGGTTTTACCTTCGCGCTGTGCCGCGGCAATGACCTGCAGCGTCAGGGTGGTTTTACCGGAGGACTCTGGCCCGTAGATTTCTACGATACGGCCCATAGGCAGGCCGCCAGCGCCCAGCGCGATATCCAGAGAAAGCGAACCGGTGGAGATAGTTTCCACATCCATGGAACGGTCTTCACCCAGGCGCATGATGGAGCCTTTACCGAATTGCTTTTCGATCTGGCCCAGTGCTGCCGCCAACGCTTTCTGTTTGTTTTCGTCGATAGCCATTATTACTCCTGTCATGCCGGGAGAAGCGACTGTGCTTCACCGTGGATTTCTGTTCTGTTGGTGCAATTATACTGTATGGTCATACAGTATCAAGTGTTTTGTAGAAATTGTTGCCAGAGCGTTTTTAACGCATATTCCGTTGCCTGACGACGCACGCTTTCGCGATCGCCGCTGAAGCACTCCCGGCGGGTGATGCCTTCGCCTTTAGAAGTAGCAAACCCAAACCAGACTGTGCCGACAGGCTTCACGTCGCTGCCGCCGTCCGGGCCCGCAATGCCGCTAATGGAAATTGCGTAATCTGCGCGCGCCTCTTTGAGCGCACCAATCGCCATCTCGATCACCACCGGTTCGCTGACCGCGCCATGCTGTTCAAGCGTGGATTCGCGCACGCCAACCATCTGTGCTTTAGCTTCGTTACTGTAGGTCACAAATCCGCGTTCAAACCAGGCGGAACTGCCGGCAATATCGGTAATCGCTTTCGCCACCCAGCCGCCGGTGCAGGATTCCGCGGTGGTGATTGTCGCGCCACGCTGCTTCAGCGCAAGGCCAACAATCTCGCTAAGCTGCATCAATTCATGGTCAGTCATTCTCGCTCCAGGCATCAGAAAAACGTGCTGCACAAGATAGCACTTTCTCGTCAGATGTGGGGATGCACTTCAGGTTTTACGAGGGAGCTTCAGAAAAAAGCCGATGCGGGCGCACCGGCCGTGGAAATGTTATTTCATGCTGTCGGCGAGGGTGTTCACATTGTGGCGAAATGCCTTAACGTAGGTGTCTGCCACCCCGCCTTTTGCCGACAGCGCTTCCGGATACAGTTCGCCCCCCGGCTGTGCGCCCGTCGCCGACGCTATCTGCTTCACCAGACGCGGATCGAGCTGATTTTCCATAAACCAGGTTTTGACGCCGTCGGCTTTGATCTGATTGATAATCTCAGCAACCTGCGACGCGCTGGCCTCGCTCTCGGACGACAGTCCCTGCGGCGCCATAAACGTCACGCCGTAGGCGCGGCTGAAATAGCCAAACGCGTCATGGCTGGTCAACACGTTACGCTTCGCCTGCGGGATCTGGCTAAAGCGTGTTTTGGCCCAGCTATCCAGCTGGTTAAGCTGCGCGATATACGGTTTACCGGAGGCTTCCAGCGCGGCTTTGTCCTGCGGATCGGCTTTCACCAGCCCGTTCAGAATATTTTGTGCATACAGCGCCCCGTTCGCCGCGCTGTTCCACGCGTGCGGATCGGTCACGGTCTTTCCATCTTCCTCAAGCGTGTGGGTTTTCACCCCGGCTGAGGCGACGACCAGCTGTCCTTTGAACCCGGAGGCCTTCACCAGCCGATCGAGCCAGCCCTCCAGCCCCAGGCCGTTTACCACCACCACATCGGCCTTGCTCAGCGCCGCGCTGTCTTTCGGCGACGGTTCAAAGGTATGCGGATCGCCGTCCGGCCCGACCAGCGTCGTCACGTTCACATGGTCACCGCCCACCTCCTGCGTGATATCTCCCAGTATCGAAAAGCTGGTCACCACATTCAGCGTTTTCGCCATCACGCCGTGCGACATCATCCCCAGCGCGAGCGCCATGACTAATCCTGTACGTTTCATCGTTTCCCCTTGCGTTAAAAAAGCGCGCGCAGGCTGCCAGCGAGCCTGCTTCGCTTGCCCAGTAAAATGGAAATAAAGAACAGCGCGCTGGCGGTGAGCACAATGGATGGCCCGGCAGGCAAACTCATTGCCCAGGAGAGGCTCAGCCCCAGCCATGCGCAGAAAATACCGCTGATGCCCGCCATCAGGAGTAACGCAGGCAGCGTGCGCACCCAGCAGCGGGCCGCCACGGCTGGAAGCATCATCAGCCCGACGGCCATCAGCGTGCCGAGCACCTGAAAACCAGCCACCAGGTTAAGAACCAGCAGCGCCAGAAACAATCCGTGCAGCAGGCCGGGCAGCCAGCGGGCGTTCACCTGCAGCCAGGCGGTGTCAAACGCTTCGGTAACCAGTCCGCGATAGAACATCGCCAGCACGATAAGGGTGAACATGCACACGCCCGTGACAAACAGCGCGGCGTCGTTGTCCACGGCGAGGATGGAGCCAAACAGCAGATGCAGCAGATCGACATTCGACCCGCGCAGCGACACCAGCGTGACCCCCAGCGCCAGCGAGCCAAGATAAAACCCGGCAAAGCTGGCATCTTCCTTAAGCGGCGTGCGTCGACTGACCAGACCGGCCAGCAGCGCCACGGTAATGCCCGCGATAAAACCGCCAATACTCATCGCCAGCAGCGACATACCGCTGAGCAAATACCCCACGGCGACACCCGGCAAAATGGCGTGAGAAAGGGCGTCGCCCATCAGGCTCATCCGTCGCAGCTGAAGAAACACCCCGAGCGCGGTAGTGCTGACGGAGAGCGCCAGGCAAACCACCAGCGCGCGACGCATAAAGCCGTACTCAATAAACGGCTGAAAAAAGAGATGCCAGATCATGCCACCCTCACCCGCTCGGTTTTCCACTGGGGCACGTCAGCATCCAGCCGCAGCGTTTGCGGGAAATGGCGCGACACACGCTCGCTGTCGTGCAGTACCGCGAGCAGAGTTTGCCCCTGCATATACATCTCCAGCATCACGTCCATCAGCACGTTGCAGGTGGCTTCATCGACGCCGGTAAAGGGCTCATCCAGCATCACCAGCGGCGCCTGCTGTACCAGAACGCGGGCAAACAGCATGCGCTGGAACTGCCCGCCGGAGAGCTCATCGATGGTGGATAACGCCATGGTTTCCAGTCCGACGCGCTCAAGCGCGCTGGCAAGGCGCAGCCGCGCTTCGCGACGAAACCCGGAAAACAGCGAAATGCCCGGCCAGCATCCCATGCTTACCACGTCCTGTACGGTCAGCGGAAACTGCGCCTCCAGCGCGTGGCGCTGTGCCAGCCATCCGATTACCGGGCGCTTCCCCTGCCAGCGAAAGCCGCCGCTGACGGGAGGAATAAACCCCGCCAGCGTTTTCAGCAGCGTGGATTTCCCGCAGCCGTTAGCGCCGATAATGGCGGTCATGCTTCCGCGCTCAATCGTGCCCGAAAGGGGCCGCGTAATGGGCTGGCGTTCATAACCCGCGACCAGTTCATTCATCACAATCATGGCAATGCCACCGCCCAGCACACGGCCAGCCCAATAAAGACAACCAGCACCAGCGCCAGCAAAAGCCGAACCGGAGCAGACAGAGAGAAAAGGGACGTTGACATCTCGACACCAAATTAAACGTTATAACATAACAATAATAAAAGGTAGTTAAGATGTAAATGGCGGGTTTGCAGAGGGAGTGTGGCGAAATGTTTCTGCGGGAAATAGATGCGCGCGGATGCCCTCACCCCAGCCCTCTCCCACAGGGAGAGGGGGAATAAGGTGACTTACTGACTAAACGGTGACGCCGCCGGCACGCGGGCCTGCGATACCGCCAGCCCCAGCTGCCATACGGCCATCGCATAGTGGGTGCTGTGGTTATAGCGGGTAATGGTGTAGAAATTCGGCAGACCGTACCAGTACTGATAGCCCGTCCCGACATCCAGACGCAGCAGACTCACCTGATCGACATTGCCCAGCGGCTGGGTTGGCGTTAAGCCTGCCGCCGTCAGCTGTGCAACGCTGTATTTGGTTTTAAAGCCGTTTTCCAGCCCAAACGCCTCGCCGTTCGCCTGCACCGCCACCTGGCCGCCCGGCACCCAGCCGTGCGCCTTGAAGTAGTTCGCCACGCTGCCGATGGCATCCACCGGATCCCACAGGTTGATATGGCCATCTCCGTTAAAGTCGACGGCATACTGTTTATAGGACGACGGCATAAACTGGCCGTAGCCCATCGCGCCGGCAAACGACCCTTTCAGATCGAGCGGATCGTCCTGCTCGTTGCGCGCCATCAGCAGGAAGGTTTCCAGCTCGGAAGAGAAATACTCCGCTCGGCGCGGATAGTTAAAGGAGAGCGTCGCCAGCGCATCCAGGATGCGGGTTTTCCCCATCACGCGGCCCCAGCGGGTTTCCACGCCGATAATCCCGACGATGATTTCAGGCGGTACGCCGTACACCTGCCACGCGCGGTTGAGCGCCTCTTCATACTGATTCCAGAACGCCACGCCGTTTTGCACGTTGTCCGGAGTAATAAACTGCTTGCGATAGCGCAGCCACGCGCCGTTCGGCCCGCTCGGCACCTGGGCCGTCGGCGCCTGTCTGTCCATCAGACGCAGCACGTAGTCCAGACGCTTCGCCTGAGACAAAATTTCGTGCAGCTGCTGTCTGTCAAAGCCGTGTTTGCTCACCATTTTATCGATGAACTGCTCGGCCGCCGGGTTATTCGCGAAGTCGCCCCCCATCTGCATCATATTGTGCTGCGGCTCCAACAGGAATCCTCCGGAAGGCGCGCCCGCCGTTTGCTGAACGGCTTCGGTCTTAGGTTTGCTACTACAGGCAGACAGCAGAATAAGCGCAGGCAACAGCGCTGCATAACGACGCTTGAACATGAGACATCCATTTAACGGGTTCGATAAGAACCCAGTATGGTAAAGCATCCGCAACACCTCAAGGAAGCGGTACGCACCTTCCCTACGCAAATCCGCGCTTTTTTCCATCGAAAATCATTAGCCCCACCAATAAACTTTCAAAATAATCCTTTTTTCTTTCATTGTGAGATCCAATTAACACTTTAAAAGCTTTCAAAGTGATTATTATTAGCCCAGCCAGACAAAAACAAAAAAGCCTCACAGGAGAGAAGAATGATAGAAACCATCACCCACGGCGCCGAGTGGTTCATCGGGCTATTTCAAAAAGGCGGAGAAGTGTTCACCGGCATGGTGACCGGGATCCTGCCCCTGCTGATCAGCCTGCTGGTCATCATGAACGCGCTGATCAACTTTATCGGCCAGCAGCGCATTGAACGCTTCGCCCAGCGCTGCGCCGGAAACCCGCTGTCCCGCTACCTGATACTGCCCTTTATCGGCACCTTCGTGTTCTGCAACCCGATGACCTTAAGCCTCGGCCGCTTTATGCCGGAAAAGTACAAGCCGAGCTACTACGCCGCCGCCTCCTACAGCTGCCATTCGATGAACGGCCTGTTCCCGCACATCAACCCCGGCGAGCTGTTCGTTTATCTCGGGATCGCCAGCGGCATTACTACGCTTGGCCTGCCGCTCGGCCCGCTGGCGGTGAGCTACCTGCTGGTCGGTCTGGTGACTAACTTCTTCCGCGGCTGGGTGACCGACCTCACCACCGCTATTTTCGAGAAAAAAATGGGCATCCAGCTTGAACAGAAGGTCCATCTTTCAGGAGCCACAGCATGAACCGGATCCGCATTGACAAAGGCACGGGCGGCTGGGGTGGCCCGCTGGAGTTCGACGCCACCGAAGGCAAAAAGATTGTTTACATCACCGCGGGTACCCGCCCGGCGATCGTCGACAGGCTGCGCGAGCTGACCGGCTGGGAAGCGGTCGACGGCTTCAAAGAAGGCGAGCCGCCGGAAGCAGAAATTGGCGTGGCGGTGATCGACTGCGGCGGCACGCTGCGCTGCGGTATCTATCCGAAGCGCCGTATTCCGACGGTAAATATTCACTCCACCGGAAAATCCGGCCCGCTGGCGCAGTACATCCTCGAAGACATTTATGTCTCGGGCGTAAAGGAGGACAACATCACTCTGGTGAATGGCACTCCTGCGCCGCAAAAAGCGGCCCCGCGCGAGTATGACACCAGCAAGAAAATCACCGAGCAGAGCGACGGCCTGCTGGCGAAGGTCGGGATGGGCATGGGTTCCGCCGTGGCGGTGCTTTTCCAGTCCGGGCGCGACACCATCGACACGGTGCTGAAAACCATTCTGCCGTTTATGGCGTTCGTCTCGGCGCTGATCGGCATCATCATGGCCTCCGGCCTGGGCGACTGGATTGCCCACGGCCTCGCCCCGCTCGCCAGCCACCCGCTCGGGCTGGTGACGCTGGCGCTGATCTGTTCCTTCCCGCTGCTGTCGCCGTTCCTCGGCCCGGGCGCGGTGATCGCTCAGGTCATCGGCGTGCTGATTGGCGTGCAGATTGGTCTGGGGAACATTCCCCCGCACCTCGCCCTGCCCGCCCTGTTTGCCATTAACGCCCAGGCGGCGTGCGATTTCATCCCCGTTGGGCTGTCGCTGGCCGAAGCGCGCCAGGACACCGTGCGCGTGGGCGTGCCGTCCGTGCTGGTCAGCCGCTTCCTGACGGGCGCGCCCACGGTGCTGATTGCCTGGTTTGTCTCCGGCTTTATTTATCAATAAGAGGTTCCTGCAATGACCGTGATTTACCAGACCACCATTACCCGCATTGGCCAGAGCGCCGCCGACGCGCTGATCGACCAGATGCTGATCACCTTCCGCGAAGGGGCGCCTGCGGATATCGAAGAGTTTTGTTTTATCCACTGCCACGGCGAGCTGAAGGGCGAGCTGAAGGCCGGTAGCCAGCTTGAGCTGGGCGAGGCGCGCTATGCCGTGACCGCCGTCGGCGACGTGGCCGAGCAAAACCTGCGCGAGCTGGGCCACATCACCCTGCGTTTCGACGGCCAGCCGCAGGCCGAATATCCCGGTATGGTTCACGTGGCGGGTCCGGTTCCGCAGGCTGTCACCCCAGGCTGCACGTTAAAATTTGTTGCGTAATTAAGGAGATAGACATGAGTCAGGTTGCCGTTGTCATTGGTGGAGGACAAACCTTAGGCGAGTTCCTCTGCCGTGGGCTTGCCGCAGAGGGCTACCGCGTGGCGGTAGTGGATATTCAGAGTGAAAAAGCCGCCCGCGTGGCGGACACCATTAACACCGAGTTTGGCGAAGGTATGGCGTACGGGTTTGGCGCCGACGCCACCAGCGAGCAGAGCGTGATGGCGCTGGCCCGCGGCGTGGACGAGATTTTTGGGCGTACCGATCTGCTGGTCTACAGCGCGGGAATTGCGAAAGCGGCCTTTATCAGCGATTTCGAACTGGGGGATTTTGACCGCTCGCTGCAGGTCAATCTGGTGGGCTATTTCCTCTGCGCCCGCGAGTTTTCCCGTCTGATGATCCGCGACGGCATTCAGGGACGCATCATTCAGATCAACTCCAAATCAGGAAAAGTGGGCAGCAAGCACAACTCCGGCTACAGCGCGGCGAAGTTTGGCGGCGTGGGGCTGACGCAGTCTCTGGCGCTGGATCTGGCCGAGTACGGCATTACCGTGCACTCGCTGATGTTGGGTAACCTGCTGAAATCGCCGATGTTCCAGTCCCTGCTGCCTCAGTATGCCACCAAGCTCGGCATCAAGGCTGAGGAAGTGGAGCAGTACTACATCGATAAAGTGCCGCTGAAGCGCGGGTGCGATTATCAGGACGTGCTGAACATGCTGCTGTTTTACGCCAGCCCGAAAGCCTCGTACTGCACCGGGCAGTCGATTAACGTCACCGGCGGGCAGGTAATGTTCTGATCGAGCGGCCTGATGCCTTCACCCTACCCCTCTCCACCGGGAGAGGGAACACAATAAGGAGCCGATATGGTCACCGCACTCATCACCGTCGCCGCCCTCGCCTGGCTCTGCCAGATGGCGTTCGGCGGCTGGCAAATTCACCAGTTTAACCGCGCGTTTGATGCCCTGTGCCAGAAAGGCCGCGTGGGCGTCGGGCGTTCCGGGGGACGCTTTAAACCGCGAGTCGTCGTGGCTATTGCGCTGGACGAAAACAATAACGTCTGCGATTCCCTCATCATGCGCGGCATGACCGTCTTTGCCCGTCCGGTGAAAATCCAGGCAATCAACGGCATTTCGCTGCAGGAATTGCAGCCTGATGTGATCTTTCCCCATGATCCACTCTGTCAGAATGCACTATCATTAGCGCTTAATCTGAAACATGGATAATTTCGTTGTGAAAGATATAGACTTGCGAAATTATCATTTCGCAACCTAAGGAACGAAGCGCCTATGAAACCTCGTCAGCGGCAGGCGGCCATTCTCGAGCATCTGCAAAAGCAGGGAAAATGTTCGGTAGAGGATCTGGCCCACTACTTTGACACCACCGGCACGACGATACGCAAGGACCTTGTATTGCTCGAAAACTCTGGCGCCGTCATTCGAACCTACGGCGGCGTGGTGCTCAATAAGGACGAAGCCGACCCGCCTATCGACCACAAAACGCTGATCAATACCCACCAGAAAGCGATGATTGCCGAAGCCGCCGTAAAATTTATCCACGATGGCGACTCCATCATTCTGGATGCAGGCAGTACCGTCCTGCAGATGATCCCGCTGCTCAGCCGCTTTAACAACATCACGGTGATGACCAACAGCCTGCATATCGTCAATGCCCTGTCGGAGTTCGACAGCGAGCAGACCATCCTGATGCCCGGCGGCACCTTCCGTAAAAAATCCGCCTCATTCCACGGGCAGCTGGCGGAGAACGCCTTCGACCACTTCAGCTTTGATAAACTGTTCATGGGCACCGACGGCATCGACCTGAATGCGGGCGTTACGACGTTCAACGAGGTATTCAGCGTCAGTAAAGCCATGTGCAACGCCGCGCGGGAAGTGATTCTGATGGCGGACTCGTCGAAGTTTGGCCGCAAAAGCCCCAACATTGTCTGTAGCCTTGAAAGCGTCGATAAGCTGATTACCGACGCGGGTATCGACCCGGCGTTCAAAAAAGCGCTGGAAGAGAAAGGAATCGACGTGATCGTAACCGGAGAGAGAGATGAGTGATTTTCTGTTAGAAACGGGCCGCCAGACGCTGATGCTGGAGCTGCAGGAAGCCAGCCGCCTGCCGGAACGTCTGGGCGAGGATTTTGTCCGCGCCGCCAACACCATTATCCACTGCGAAGGCAAAGTGATCGTGGCGGGCATCGGTAAATCCGGCCATATCGGCAAAAAGATTGCCGCGACGCTCGCCAGCACCGGCACCCCGGCCTTCTTCGTGCATCCGGCAGAGGCGCTGCACGGCGATCTGGGGATGATAGAAAGCCGCGACGTGATGCTGTTTATCTCCTACTCCGGTTCGGCCAAAGAGCTGGATCTCATTATTCCGCGCCTGCAGGAAAAATCCGTCGCCCTGCTGGCGATGACCGGGAAATCCCGCTCGCCGCTGGCGCTGGCCGCCAAAGCGACGCTGGATATTTCCGTTGAGCGTGAAGCCTGTCCGATGCACCTCGCTCCGACCTCCAGCACCGTGAATACCCTGATGATGGGCGACGCGCTGGCAATGGCGGTGATGCAGGCGCGCGGCTTTAACGAAGAAGATTTCGCTCGCTCGCATCCGGCAGGTGCGCTCGGGGCACGCCTGCTCAACAAGGTTCACCACCTGATGCGCACCGACGATGCTATTCCGCAGGTCAAACTCAATACCAGCGTCATGGACGCGATGCTGGAACTCAGCCGCACCGGTCTGGGGCTGGTTGCGGTGTGCGATGACGACGGGTACGTCAAAGGCGTATTCACCGACGGCGACCTGCGCCGCTGGCTGGTGGGCGGCGGCAGGCTGGAAACCCAAGTGTCGGACGCCATGACCAAAGGGGGGCTGACGCTGAACGCCGAGAGCCGCGCCATTGAAGCCAAAGAGGTGCTGATGAAGCGCAAAATCACCGCCGCACCGGTGGTGGATGATACCGGCAGGCTGTGCGGTGCCATCAACCTTCAGGATTTCTATCAGGCCGGAATTATCTAACCCTTGAGTCCCAGACGTTTCGCCAGCCGGTGCAGGTTGGCGACGTCCATCTCCAGCGCCCGCGCGCACGCCGCCCAGCTGCGGTTATTCTGCTCCAGCGCGCGGGTAATCATCCGACGCTGGAATTCTTCCGTCGCCTCGCGCAGATTCTCGTTTGCGCTCTCAGGTGCGGCAGCCTTCACGGTCGGGGCAGTTTCCTCATGCAGTGCAAAATGCCGCGCATGAATTACCACCTCATCTCCCGAACGCGTCGCCCTCGCCAGCACCACCGCGCGGTGAATCGCGTGCTCCAGCTCGCGCACGTTGCCCGGCCAGCCGTAGCTCAGCAGATGCGTTCTCGCACCCGGGCTCAGCACCACGCGGGAAAGCCCCATCCTGAGACGGCACTGCTCGCAGAAAAAGCCCGCCAGCAGCAATACGTCATCCCCGCGCTCGCGCAGCGGCGGCACGGTAAGCGGGAACACGCTCAGGCGATGAAACAGATCGGCGCGGAACTGTCCTGCCAGCACCGCTTCACGCAGGTCGCGGTTAGTTGCCGCCAGCACGCGAACGTCCACTCTGTGACAGCGGTCATCCCCCACGCGCTGGATGTCGCCGTACTGCAGCACGCGCAGGAGTTTGGCCTGTAGCGACAGGGAGAGCTCGCCGATTTCATCCAGAAACAGCGTGCCGTTATCGGCCATTTCGAACTTGCCGCTGCGGTTGCTGATGGCCCCGGTAAACGCCCCTTTAACGTGACCAAACAGCTCGCTTTCCGCCACGCTTTCCGGCAGCGCGGCGCAGTTGAGGTACACCAGCGGGTTCACCGCGCGCGGCGACGCTTCGTGAATGGACTTCGCCACCAGCTCCTTCCCGGTGCCGGTCTCCCCGAAGATCAGCACGTTCAAATCGGAAGCGGCAACGATCTCAATCTCTTTTTTGAGCTGCGCCATGCCCGGAGAGAGGCCAATCATCTCCGTATGCGTTACCTGCTCAAATGCCGCCGGGCTGCCGGGAAGGATATTCTGGCTCTCCAGCTGTTCAATCAGCAGCGCGTTGTTAAGCGCCCCGGCGGCCAGGGCGGCAATCAGGCGCAGCTCTTCGTCGCTAAAGGCATCGAACTGGTCCGGCGAAAGGCCGTCGAGGGTCAGCGCGCCAATCAGATTTTGTCCGGCAAATAAAGGCAGGCCGATACAGGCGTGCACCTTCAGGCTCTCCTGGCCGGGAATAAGACCGTCGTACGGGTCGGGCAAGTCGCTGTCCGCCGGGAAGCGCACCACGTCACCCGCGCGGGCAATGGTCTCCAGACGTGGATGGCCTTCAAGAGTAAAGCGCCGCCCGAGCACGTCCTTCGCCAGGCCGTCGATCGCCAGGGGAATAAACTGCCGTCCTTCGTAGCGCAGCAGCGCCGAGGCGTCACACGCCAGCAGGTGGCGCAGCGTGGAGATCAGCCGCTGAAAGCGGTCCTGATGGCCGATACCGGTCTGCAGCTCAATGGCGATCTTCGCCAGCACGTCTACGGAAAAGCTCATAGTGACCTCGTTGTCATTTTGACAATGGATAGTGTCATATTGACAATATATTTGATAGTCATAATGACTACCCACTACGAGGCAAGACAAGATTTATTTATTAAAATCAAATAATTAAAAACTGGCACGCAACTTGATATAAGCAAATCATCTTATTTGAAAATGCTGTATTACGTAGAGGTTGCTATGTCTATTCTGGTTAAAAATAACATTCATTGGGTGGGTCAACGTGACTGGGAAGTGCGCGATTTCCACGGGACGGAATACAAAACGCTGCGCGGCAGCAGCTACAATAGCTATCTCATCCGCGAAGAAAAAAACGTGCTGATCGATACCGTCGATCACAAGTTCAGCCGCGAGTTCGTGCAGAACCTGCGCAGTGAAATCGACCTGGACGCCATCGACTACATCATCATCAACCACGCGGAAGAAGATCACGCCGGCGCGCTGACCGAGCTGATGTCTTACATCCCGAACACGCCGATCTACTGCACCACCAACGCCATCGACTCGATCAACGGCCACCACCACCATCCGGAGTGGAACTTCCACACCGTGAAAACAGGCGACGCGCTGGATATCGGCAACGGCAAGAAGCTGATCTTCGTGGAAACGCCGATGCTGCACTGGCCGGACAGCATGATGACCTACATGACCGGCGACGCGGTGCTGTTCAGCAACGATGCCTTCGGCCAGCACTACTGCGACGAACGCCTGTTTAATGACGAAGTGGATCAGACCGAACTGTTCGAACAGTGCCAGCGGTACTACGCCAACATCCTTACCCCGTTCAGCCGCCTGGTGACGCCAAAAATCACCGAGATCCTCGGCTTTAATCTGCCGGTGGAGATGATTGCTACCTCTCACGGCGTGGTGTGGCGTGAAAATCCCACCCAGATTGTGGAGCTGTACCTGAAATGGGCGGCGGACTATCAGGAAGACCGCATTACGATTTTCTACGACACCATGTCCAACAACACCCGCATGATGGCGGACGCCATTGCCCAGGGCATCAACGAAGTGGACCCGAACGTGGCGGTGAAAATCTTCAACGTGGCGCGCAGCGATAAGAACGAGGTATTGACCAACGTGTTCCGCTCTAAGGGCGTGCTGGTGGGCACCTCCACCATGAACAACGTAATGATGCCGAAAATTGCCGGTCTGGTGGAAGAGATGACCGGCCTGCGCTTCCGTAACAAGCGCGCCAGCGCCTTTGGCTCCCATGGCTGGAGCGGCGGCGCGGTAGACCGCCTTTCCACCCGTTTACAGGATGCCGGTTTTGAGATGTCCCTCAGCCTTAAAGCCAAATGGCGACCGGATATCGACGCCCTGGAGATCTGCCGCCAGCACGGCCGCGACATTGCGCGGCAGTGGGCGCTTGCACCTCTGCCGGAAACCGCCCCCGCTGCGGCGGTTGCGCCAGAAGCCGTAGCTGAAGCTGCCGCTGCGAACCTCGGTCCTTGCATGCAGTGCAGCGTCTGCCAGTGGATCTACGACCCTGAGCTGGGCGAGCCGCTGCAGGATGTCGCGCCGGGTACGCCGTGGAGTGACGTGCCGGACAACTTCCTCTGCCCGGAATGTTCCCTCGGGAAAGACGTTTTTGATGAACTGGCAACGGAGGCAAAATGAGCCACGGCATCGTCATCATCGGCTCGGGCTTTGCCGCCCGTCAGCTGGTGAAAAACATCCGCAAACAGGACGCCAGCGTGCCGCTGACGGTGATTGCCGCCGACAGCATGGACGAGTACAACAAGCCTGACTTAAGCCACGTGATTAGTCAGAATCAGCGCGCCGAAGATCTCACCCGCCAGACGGCGGGGGAGTTCGCCGAGCTGTTTAACCTGCGCCTGTTCCCGTACACCTGGGTCACCGACATCGACGCCGCCGCTCACGTGGTGAAAGCAACAGAGAAAACCTGGCAGTACGACAGGCTGGTGCTTGCCACGGGTGCCTCTGCGTTTGTGCCGCCGATTGAGGGCCGCGAGCTGATAATCACCCTCAACAGCCAGCAGGAGTATCAGGCCAGCGAAACGGGGCTTCGCGACGCGCAGCGCGTGATGATTGTCGGCGGCGGGCTGATAGGCACCGAGCTGGCGATGGATTTCTGCCGGGCGGGCAAATCCGTCACCCTGGTCGACCATGCGGCGAGCATTCTGTCGTCGCTGATGCCCGCAGAAGTAAGCAGTCGCTTACAGCATCGCCTGACCGACATGGGGGTACATCTGCTGTTGAAATCGCAGCTGCAAAGCCTGAGTAAAACCGAAGGCGGCATTCGTGCCATGCTCGACCGCAACCGCAGCGTTGAGGTCGATGCGGTTATCGCGGCGACGGGCCTGCGCCCGGAAACCGCGCTGGCGCATCGCGCAGGCGCCGAAATACAGCGTGGCGTGAAGGTAAATAGCTATCTGCAAACCACGCAACCTGATATTTACGCGTTAGGAGACTGCGCTGAAATTAATGGTCAGGTACTTCCCTTTTTACAGCCAATCCAACTAAGCGCGATGTATCTTGCTAAAAACCTGCTCGGCGGCAGCGCGCCGCTGAAATTACCCGCCATGCTAATTAAAGTAAAAACGCCGGAATTACCGCTGCATCTCGCAGGTGAAACGCAGCGTCAGGATCTGAGCTGGAAAATAACCCTCGAACAGCAGGGAATGGTCGCGCATGGCGTAGACAACGAGGATCAACTACGCGCTTTTGTGGTCAGTGAAGATCGGATGAAGGAGGCTTTCGCTCTGCTGAAATTGCTACCTACTTAACCCTCTTTTTGCCGGGTGGCGATTCGCCTACCCGGCCTGCAAAAGGGTCATGCTTACTTAAGCTTTGGATATTATTATTCACCGCCCCGATATCCCGGAGCTTTTTTTTACGAATCCTATTCATAAAATAAATGCAAAGCAGATATATCATCGCTATCAATCCCTTATTTATTATTTTCGTAAATACTTTAATCTGAAACAGATTAAAAACATCATTCTGTTTTATTATTCGCAGCCAACTCAGTCTAAAAAGACATGATCGGCCGGAGGCAAATCATGGCGAATTTTTATAAATAACTCAATTATCTTTCTCGCTATTTCACACAAGCGAAGAATGCGGAATATATTTTATTCCGCAAAAGTCCTATATTTTCAGCATTTTTTATCGGTATGCCGCTATGCGCCAGCCATTGAGGAAGTCGCGGAGGTTACGCTGTGCAGGAGCCGGTTCAGGAACGCACCACCAGCGCGTCGTAGCCGCGCCAACGGTAGTTGACCATGGAGATCAGCCAGCAGGCAACGAACAGCCCGACCACCACAAACCCGGCGTTGCCCAGGTTGTCATTCACCGCGCCAATCAGATCCCACACGCCGCCGCTGAGGGCAAATTTATCCATCAGCAGACCCAGCGCTTCCAGCCCGCCGATAAACAGCGCCACCACCACGGAGGTGCCGGTGATGGTCATGTTGTAGTAGAGCTTGCGCTGCGGCTTGTTAAACGCCCAGCCGTAGGCGCCGACCATCAGCAGGTTATCGAGGGTATCCACCAGCGCCATGCCGCTGGCGAAGAGTGCAGGAAAGATCATGATTGACCACACCGACATCCCGCTGGAGGCGCTGGCGGCAGAGATCCCCAGCACGCCAATCTCGGTGGCCGTGTCAAAACCGAGACCGAACAGGAAACCCACCAGATACATCTGCCAGCTTTTATTGACGAGGCGAAAGGTTTTGCCAAACAGCCAGTTCATGACGCCGCCCTGGGCAGGCAGCGGGATGTCGCCCTGCACCGGCTGGCCTTTTTTCAGCGCCTGAAAACTGCGCCAGACTCCGCGCAGGATCACCATGTTCACCAGCGCCATCGCCAGCAGGAAGGTGGCGGAAACGGCGGTGCCAATCAGGCTGCCGGTTTCGTGGAACCATTCCATGTTTTTCTGAAACGCCGTGGCGGTGGCGGCAATAGCAATGGAGGCCAGCACCACGATGGTGGAGTGTCCCAGCGAGAACCACGCCCCTACGCCGGACGGGCGTTTGCCCTGCTGCATCATCTTACGCGTCACGGTATCAATGGCGGCAATGTGGTCGGCGTCCACCGCGTGACGCAGCCCGTAACACCACGCCAGCAAGCTGGCGGCCATCAGCGCCGTGCTGCCGCTAAAGGTCTGCCATGCCCATCCCCAGGCCAGCAGGTTTGCCATTACCAGAGCCAGCAGCAGAAGCGCGGCGCGAGGTTCATTGCGTAACAGTCGTAACATTTTTAGTCCTTTGTAAACATGACCGGGCAGCGGCGATCGCCGCCTGCCCGAAGGAGATCGCTCCGTCACCTGCGGGCAGGCGCGAAGGAAAAAGAAGCGTAAAGTCAGAAAGATAATGACGCAGGCGCGCGCGCAGCAGACGGTTGTGCAGCACGCCGCCGCTGAGACAGATTGTCGACAGCGACAGGCGCCTGGCATGGAACGCGGCAAGATGCGCCAGCCCTTTTGCCAGCGCGTCGTGAAATGCCCACGCGCGCTCGCAGGGCTCCGCCTGCCAGGCCAGCCACTGCTGCCAGAAAAGCGCGAGGTTGTCGACAGACAACGTCACCGGATGGTCGACGCCCGCGCACTGCGAGGCCAGCGCTTCCAGCCGGCAGGCGGCTTCACCTTCCCAGGATTGGGTTTCAATACCCAGCGCGCAGGCGACGGCATCAAACAGGCGACCACAGGACGAGGCCTGCGGTGCGTTGATGCCACGCCGGATCGCCGTCGCCAGCAGCGGCCAGTTTTGACGCTGAACCGCGCGCGTTTCAGGGTACTGCTGCCAGTCAGGCACAAACGCCAGGCAGTGGGCGAGTAAATTGCGCCACGGCTGCCGCGCCGCCAGATCGCCCCCCGGAAGCGCAACGGCAGGCAGCCCGCCCAGACGCTCGCACGCGAGATAGTTCACCCGCAGGCACTCCCCGCCCCACAGCGCGCCGTTCTCGCCCATGCCGATCCCGTCCAGCGTCAGGGCAATTGCGTCTTCGCCGTCGAGTGGCCAGCCGTTCTCCGCCAGGCACGCCGCCGCGTGGGCGTGATGATGCAGGACAGTTTCAACGGGCAGCCCCTGTACCTGCGCCCACTGACGCGCGCGGTACCCCGGATGGGCATCGCATACAATGCGCTCCGGCTGAAAGCCGTAAATTTCCTGCATCGTCGAGAGCGCGCTGCGCCACTGCGCTTCGACACCCTCGTCACCGAGATCGCCAAAATGCAGGCTCAACACCGCCTGGTTCCCACGCGCCAGGCAGAAGGTGTTTTTCATCTCCGCGCCGGTGCATAGCATGGCGGGAATATTCTCGAAACCCGCAGGCAACGTGATGGCATCGGGCACAAAACCGCGCGCCCGGCGCAGCATCGCCCCGTCTCGATCCATCACCGAGTCGTCCATCCGCTGCAGGATATCGCGGTTATGCAGCAGGAAACCGTCCGCGATGCCGCTGAGCTCCTCCAGCGCCTGCCGGCTGGTGATGGCTGGCGGTCTGCCGCTGAGGTTACCTGAAGTCATCACCAGCGGGCGCTGGCAGTCCATCATCAAAAGATGCTGCAGCGGGTTCGCAGGAAGCATGATGCCAATACAATCGAGCCCCGGTGCAATCCCTTCGGGAAACCCGGGAAGCGAGGCTTTTGGGGTCAGCACAATCGGCGCTGCAGAGGAGCGTAACAGCGTCTGGATCGCCTCCGGCACGCCGTCCGCATTTGGGATCATCACCGCCAGCGGCTTAGACGGTCGCTGTTTGCGTGCCCGAAGCGTCGCGACCGCCTGCGGATTACGCGCATCGCAGACGAGATGAAAACCACCCAGCCCTTTAACCGCGACTATGCCGCCGCTTTTCAGCATCGCCACCGCCGCGCTCAGCGCGGCCTCACGGGCAGCCGTGATGTTGCCCGCGCGCCATTCCAGCGCGGGCCCGCAGTCCGGGCAGGCGACCGGCTGGGCGTGAAAACGGCGGTCGGCAGGATTGCGGTACTCTGCTTCACACGGCACACAGAGCGGGAATGGCGCCATTGCCGTGGCCGGGCGGTCGTAGGGCATGGCGCGAATAATGGTGAACCGCGGCCCGCAGTGGGTGCAGTTGATAAACGGGTAGCGATAGCGGCGCTCGCCGGGGTCGCGCATTTCAGCAAGACATGCCGGACAGGTCGCGGCATCCGGCACTATCTGGGTGTCCATCGCCCCGCCCGCGCTGTGGCGGATGCTGAAGTCCTCCGGCACGTGCGCCCAGGTAAACGGCTGCGTTTCCACGTGGTCAATGCGTGCCAGCGGCGGGCAGTCCTGATGCAGCCTCGCGGTAAAGGCCCCCCCATTACCCGCGAGGCGCACCAGCACGCCCTCTCCGTCATTGCAGACGTCACCGGTCAACTGAAGCGCCTGCGCCAGCTGCCAGACGAAGGGACGAAACCCTACGCCCTGCACTTTGCCGCGCACGCGCAGCTGAACGCCGTTGCTGCTCATACGGTTCAGAACAGCAGTGATGACGAGGTGTCGAACGCCGCGCGACGGCGCTTTTCGGCGCTCATCTGCTCAAGCTTGTCGCGATCCACGCAGACCAGCGCGTGCGTCGGGCAGGCTTCCATGCAGGCCGGACCGGCGTCGCGGTGGTAGCACAGGTCGCACTTGTTGGCTTCGGCTTTCTCCGCCCGCACGCTCAGCCCCATACCGCTGTTGCGCACCACCGGACGGACCACCACCTCCATCGCGCCATACGGGCAGGCGACCACGCAGGTTTTGCAGCCAATGCAGCGCTCCTGCATCACGTGCACAAAGCCTTTCTCGCGTTTAATCGCCCCGTTCGGGCAGACGTTCGCGCACGGTGCGTCTTCGCACTGGCGACAGATGGCGGCGGTGGAAATATTCACGCCTTTGATGACGTGGATGCGCGGCAGGAAGGTGTCAGGGGTAAGCGACGCGCAGTCCTGCTCCGCCTGATGGGAAACCACGCACGCCACTTCACAGGTACGGCAACCAATACACTTACTGGCATCGGCCATAATAAAACGGTTCATCTGCTTCTCCAGCATTACAGTTATGCGCGGAGATATTCATAAACCGTGCCAATAATTAACTTATTGATTTTATTTGATTTTAAAAATTAAAGCGGTGCCGTCATCGTCACTTATGACGATGACAGCTGTCGACATCAGCGGTGTGGGCCGTCAATTACGGAGTCACGCAGGACAAGCTCGCCGGAGAAGGTTTGTTGATACTTAAACTCGCCGCCGTCGAGCATGAAGATCAGGCGGCTGATGGTTTCTTTAATCATCTCCGTCACCGGAATACGCACGCTGGAAAGCGACGGCACGATGTAGGGCGCGATGGCCACGTCGTCGAAACCGATCACCGACACCGCGTCCGGTGCGGATACGCCGCTGTCGTGCAGCTGCTTCATGGCGCCGATCGCCATGTCGTCATTACTCGCCACCAGCGCCGTAAAGCGTTCACCGCGAGCAAGCAGTTCGGCAACCGCCGCCGCGCCGCTGGCGGGGTTCCACTTCCCCTGCGCAATCAGACCCTCGCGCAGCGGAATACCGTGCTGCGCCAGCGCGTCCTTGTAGCCGGAGAGACGCTCAACCCCGGTGGGAGAATCCAGCGAGCCGGTGATAAACGCGATCTCCCGGTGCCCTTTCGCAATCAGCTGCGACACCGCGTCCTGGCTGGAGGCTTTATGATCTGACCAGACGCTGTGGCTGCTGTTTTTCCGCAGGCGACGGTTGAGCACCATTATGGGCTGCTCGCACTTCTCGACGATCTTGTCCATCTCTTCCACGCTCAGGAAACGCGGATAGATGATCACCGCATCGCAGCGCATATCGAGCAGGTACTGGATCGCCTCGCGCTCTTCATCCGCGCTGTGCTTGCCGTCCGCGAGGATCAGCTGCCGCCCCTTTTCTTCCGTCATGCGCGCGGCGTGAAACAGCAGTTCGCTAAAGTAGACGCCGTGATAAAGGGTGTTCGTCACCACCAGGCCCAGCGTCTGGGTACGTTTGGTCGCCAGGTTTCGCGCCAGCAAATTCGGGCGATAGCCGCTCTCTTCAATGGCCTGAAACACCCGATCTTTGGTTTCCTGGCTAACGTAGCCATTTCCCGACAGCACCCGGGATACCGTGGCTTTCGAAACGCCTGCCCGCTTCGCCACTTCCAGCATCGTGGTCATGTTGTTATTCCGTCTGAATCTGATGGAGCGCAGTGTACTGCACTGCAAAAAAATTGTCGCAGCGATGAAATCACGCTTTCGATACCCCATTGCGATCTGCATCACGAAACGAAAAAATGGTCAAAAAGCGATCTTGTTTCATTCATAGAAACTCATGATGATTATGTGGAACCGGTTTCCTACATTTCTCACAACAATAACAGGATCACATCCGATGGCCAAAAATTACGCTGCGCTGGCGAACGACGTCGTCAGCGCGCTGGGCGGCAAAGAGAACATCGTCGCCGTCACCCACTGCATGACGCGACTGCGTTTCGTTCTGAAAGATGAAACCCTCACCGATGCCGCACGCCTGAAAAGCATCAGCGGCGTCCTTGGCGTAGTGCGCAACGACAACCAGTGCCAGGTGATTATTGGCAACACGGTGTCACAGGCGTACCGCGAAGTGGTAAGCCTGCTGCCTACGGAACTGCAGCCCGCGGTGCCGGAAGGACCGCAGAAGCTGACGCTGCGCCGCATTGGCGCCGGGATCCTCGACGCGCTGATCGGCACCATGTCCCCGCTGATCCCGGCGATCATCGGCGGCTCGATGGTCAAGCTGCTGGCGATGATCCTTGAGATGACCGGCCTGCTGCCAAAAGGCGCGCCGACGCTGACTATTCTGACCGTCATCGGCGACGGCGCATTCTTCTTCCTGCCGCTGATGGTGGCAGCCTCGGCGGCGGTGAAATTCAAAACCAACATGTCGCTGGCCATCGCCATTGCGGGCGTGCTGGTGCACCCGAGCTTTATCGAGCTGATGGCAAAAGCCGCGCAGGGCGAGCACGTTGAGTTCGCCTTTATCCCGGTGACGGCGGTGAAATACACCTACACCGTCATCCCGGCGCTGGTGATGACCTGGTGCCTGTCATACATCGAACGCTGGGTGGATCGTATTACCCCGGCGGTGACGAAAAACTTCCTCAAGCCGATGCTGATCGTGCTGATTGCCGCCCCGCTCGCCATCGTGCTGATTGGCCCGCTGGGGATCTGGATCGGTAGCGCCATCTCCGCGCTGGTCTACACCATTCACGGCTACCTGGGCTGGCTCTCCGTCGCCATCATGGGCGCGCTGTGGCCGCTGCTGGTCATGACCGGCATGCACCGCGTGTTTACGCCGACCATCATTCAGACCATTGCCGAGACGGGCAAAGAAGGGATGGTGATGCCGTCGGAAATTGGCGCCAACCTGTCGCTCGGCGGCTCTTCGCTGGCAGTGGCGTGGAAAACCAAAAACCCGGAGCTGCGCCAGACGGCGCTGGCGGCGGCAGCCTCCGCCATTATGGCGGGGATTTCTGAACCGGCGCTGTACGGCGTGGCGGTGCGTCTGAAACGTCCGCTGATTGCGAGCCTGATCAGCGGCTTTATCTGCGGCGCTGTGGCCGGTATCGCGGGTCTTGCCAGCCACTCGATGGCGGCTCCGGGGCTGTTTACCAGCGTGCAGTTCTTCGATCCGGCCAACCCGATGACCATCGTCTGGGTGTTCGGCGTGATGGGGCTGGCAGTGGTGCTGTCGTTTGTTCTGACCCTGCTTTTAGGGTTTGAGGATATCCCTGTCGAAGACGACGCCGAAAAAGCGCGCGCCCTGCAGACCGCACCGGTACAGAACAACGCAGCAAAAGCATAAATTGAAAGCGAGGTAAGAATGTCTGTTTTTCCACAAGGATTTTTATGGGGCGGCGCGCTTGCCGCCAACCAGAGTGAAGGCGCTTACCGTGAGGGCGGCAAAGGGCTGACGACGGTCGATATGATCCCCCACGGCGCGAACCGCCTGGCGGTGAAGCTCGGTAAGGAAAAGCGTTTTTCGCTGCGTGACGACGAATTCTACCCGAGCCACGAGGCGATTGATTTTTACCATCGCTATAAAGAGGACATCGCCCTGATGGCGGAGATGGGCTTTACGGTGTTCCGCACCTCGATCGCCTGGAGCCGCCTCTATCCGAACGGCGACGAACCGCTGCCGAATAAAGAGGGTATTGCCTTTTACCGCGCGGTATTCGAAGAGTGCAAAAAATACAACATCGAGCCGCTGGTGACGCTCTGCCACTTCGACGTGCCGATGCACCTGGTGACGGAGTACGGCTCCTGGCGCAACCGCAAGATGGTGGATTTCTTCGCCCGCTACGCCCGCACCTGCTTTGAGGAATTTAACGGGCTGGTGAAATACTGGCTGACCTTCAACGAAATCAACATCATGCTGCACAGCCCGTTCTCCGGGGCGGGACTGGTGTTTGAGGAAGGCGAAAACGAAGACCAGGTGAAATACCAGGCCGCGCACCACGAGCTGGTGGCGAGCGCGCTGGCGACCAAAATTGCCCACGAGGTGAACCCGGAAAACCAGGTCGGCTGCATGCTGGCGGGCGGGAATTTCTATCCGTACTCCTGCAAGCCGGAAGACGTGTGGATGGCGCTGGAGAAAGACCGCGAGAATCTGTTCTTTATCGACGTGCAGGCGCGCGGCAGCTATCCGGCCTACTCCGCCCGCGTGTTCCGCGAGAAAGGCGTGGTGATTGTGAAAGATCCCGGCGACGACGAACTGCTGAAAAATACCGTCGACTTTGTCTCGTTCAGCTATTACGCCTCGCGCTGCGCCTCGGCGGATATGAATGCGAACAATACCAATGCGGCGAACATCGTCAAATCCCTGCGCAACCCACACATTCAGGTGAGCGAATGGGGCTGGGGCATCGACCCGCTCGGCCTGCGCATCACCATGAACATGATGTACGACCGCTACCAGAAGCCGCTGTTCCTGGTAGAAAACGGCCTCGGGGCGAAAGATGTCGTTGATGAAAACGGCGAGATTAACGACGACTACCGCATCAGCTATCTGCGCGAGCATATCCGCGCGATGGGCGATGCGATTGAGGACGGCGTGCCGCTGATGGGCTACACCACCTGGGGCTGCATTGACCTGGTTTCGGCCTCAACAGGCGAGATGAGCAAGCGCTACGGGTTTGTGTACGTTGACCGCGACGACGCCGGGAACGGCACGCTGGAGCGGAAACGTAAGAAATCGTTCGGATGGTATAAGAAGGTGATTGCGAGTAACGGGGCGGATCTGGAGTAGACTGTTTTGCCGGGTGGCGGCTTCGCCTTACCCGGCCTACAAAACCGTAGGCCCGGTAAGCCGCTGCTCAGAGCTGAGAAAACCCTCCGTCTCCAGCCCACCCGGCTAGTCGTGAATACACCACCTCCACCGCCTCCTTCACCGGCGGCGTCATCGGGTAATAAAACCCAACGATGTCCGGCTGAATGCCCAAAAACAGCACCTCGCCCACGTCACCTTTGATCTGATCCACAAGGTAGTTCAGCGGCATATTGTGGGTGGTCATCATAAACATCTCGGCGATGTCGTCCGGGTCAATCAGGCGGATCTCGCCGGGGTTGAGCCCCATATCGGTGGCATCGACGATTAACAGCCTGTCCGGACGCAGTTCGCGAATGGCGACCACGTCGTTTTCCGGCGCGCTGCCGCCGTCAATCACCAGCCAACTGCCCTGCGGGTTGGCGGCACACATCTCTGCGAGCAGCGGACCCGCGCCGTCGTCGCCCATCATGCTGTTGCCGACACACAGTAAAACGTCAGTCACGTAATCTCCTCACCATCAGGTAGATGGCGCTCTCCTGATGAATATCATGCAGCATGCCGAGCAGCGTTTTGCTCCACGCCTGCTGCGCCGGGGTTTGCCTGCCGAGCGCCGCGTCAAAGGCGTTGGCGAGCATCGCAATGTGGTTCACATCGATCACGATCTCGCCGTACTTCGGCACGCCTTCCATCTTGCGCCGCGCCGTACTGCCCTCCTCCAGCGTGGCAATCCACGCCAGGTATTCCGGCCAGGGGCAGCTCAGCGCGGCCTCCAGGCAGTCAATCACCCCGAGGTGATGCCCAATCGCCAGGCTGTAATAGACCACCTGCTGTGCCGCATCCGGCGTGGCATCGTTCTCATCAATAAACTTACGGCTCAGCTGACTGAACACCACCGTTTCACTCATCGGATTCGCGCCTCATCGACGATGCTGTTCAGGTTCGCCACGATCTCATTGAGGCGCGGATCGTTTTCCGCCTCCAGCCAGCGCGCCACCTGATGCTCGCCCTGGCTCAGCAGGCGCAGATAATCATCGGCAATCTGACGGCCGTAGCGATAGCCCGCCAGCCTGCGCGCCGTGCGGTCGACCTTCACCCGCAGCGGTTGCACCATGTCCGGGTGCAGAATGGCGGCAGGCTGGTTGTCCAGCTCGCCCGGCTCGCGGGCGTGGATTTTCTGCTCCAGCAGGCCGAGCGCCATCGCGAAGCCGTACAGCGTGGCGGCGGGCGTCGGCGGGCAGCCCGGAATGTAGACGTCCACCGGCACGATTTTGTCGGTACCGCCCCAGACGCAGTAAAGGTCATGGAAGATGCCGCCGCTGTTGCCGCAGGCGCCGTACGAGATGCAGATTTTCGGGTCCGGCGCGGACTGCCAGGCGCGCAGCGCGGGCGAGCGCATGGCGCGGGTGACGGCCCCGGTAAACAGCAGGATGTCCGCATGACGCGGGGACGGCACCACCTTGATGCCGAAGCGCTCGGCGTCAAACAGCGGCGACAGCGTAGCGAAGATCTCAATCTCGCAGCCGTTGCAGCCGCCGCAGTCCACGCGGTAGACGTAGGCCGAGCGTTTGATTTTTTTCAGCAGCGACGCCTTCATGCTGGCGATGGATTCGTCCACCGTCATCGGCACCGGAATGCCGTTAGCGTCGCGCGGGCCCAGTAAGTTTTCCATCAGCTGGCCTCTCTCATGTGGCGGGTGATATCAATGCGGTCGGACGGCAGCAGGCACTTCTGACGCTTGCACGCCGGGCAGGTTTCAAAGCTTTCGCGGTGATGCTCCGCGCGGGCGTCGCCATTGTGCTGCAGCAGCGCGATGGCGTAGTCGATCTCTTTCTGCACGGCGAACGGACGCCTGCAGACGCGGCAGCTGCACAGGTCAAAGCGCGACTGCTGCAGAAAATCCTCTTTCTTCCACACCGCCAGCTCGTACTCCTGCGACAGGCGAATGGCGACCGTCGGGCAGACCTCCTCGCAGCGGCCGCAGAAGATGCAGCGCCCGAGGTTAAACTGCCAGGCCAGCTCGCCGGTTTTGAGATCCGTTTCCACCGTTAAGGCGTTCGACGGACAGGCGTTGACGCAGGCCGCGCAGCCGATGCACTGCTGCGGGTTGTGCTCCGGCTTGCCGCGAAAGTTTTTATCCACCGGCATCGGCTCCAGCGGATAGCTGCTGGTTTGCGTGCCGGTTTTGATCGCTTTTTTGATAAAGGTAAACATGACTAATCCTTATTTCAGCGGCGAGTTCTTACGCTCGATGCTGTAGCGCTCAAGCTCTTTGTACGGCACCACCTGGCTTTTCTTCTTGCGCACGTCGACGACGGTCATGCGGTCGGTGCAGGAGTAGCACGGGTCGAGGCTGCCGATGATCAGCGGCGCATCGGAAACCGTGTTGCCGCGCAGCATGTAGCGCAGGGTTGGCCAGTTGGCGTAGGTGGCCGCGCGGCAGCGCCAGCGGTAAAGCTTCTGGTTGTCGCCGGTCATGCTCCAGTGAATGTCGTCCCCGCGCGGCGCTTCGGCAAAGCCGAGGGCAAAGCGGTTCGGAATGTAGGTGAAGCCCTCCACCATCAGCGGGCCGCCAGGCAGGTTATCAAGGCCGTAGTCGATCATGTTCAGCGCCGTGAACACCTCGTTGATGCGCACCTTGAGGCGAGAGATGACGTCGCAGCCCTGCTCGCTGTGCACGGTCATCGGCAGCAGGCCGTAGCCAACGAACGGGTGATCGGCACGGGTGTCGCGGGCGTGGCCGCTGGCGCGCACCATCGGGCCGACGTTGCTGAAGTCGCGGGCAATTTCCGGGTCAAGACGGCCGATGCCGACGGTGCGCTGCTCGATGTTTGGCGTGCTGAGCAGCATATCCACCAGCTCCTGCACGTCGCGGCGCATCTGCTGCGCCAGCTGGCGGGTCTGGATCATATCGTTTTTCAGCAGGTCGCGACGGATCCCGCCGATCAGGTTCAGACCGTACGTTTTGCGCGCCCCGGTGAGGATCTCCGCCATCTTCATCGACGCTTCGCGCACGCGGAAGAACTGCATAAACCCGGAATCAAACCCGACGAAGTGACAGGCCAGGCCGAGGTTCAGCAGGTGCGAGTGCAGGCGCTCCACCTCAAGCAGAATGGCGCGGATCATCTGCGCGCGTTCCGGCACCACGATCCCCATGCCGTTCTCCACCGAGGTAGTGTAGGCGGTGCTGTGGGCGAAGCCGCAGATGCCGCACACGCGGTCAGAGAGGAAGGTCACTTCGTTGTAGCCCATGCGGGTTTCCGCCAGCTTTTCCATCCCGCGGTGGACGTAGAACAGACGGTAGTCGGCGTCGATAATGTTTTCGCCGTCGACGAACAGGCGGAAGTGGCCCGGTTCGTCGGAGGTGACGTGCAGCGGGCCAATCGGCACCACGTTGTTCTTCTTGCTGCCCAGCTCGTTGATGAACTCGTAAGTTTCGCTGTCGGTGGTTGGGGCCGGACGCTGGCGGTAGTCCATGCTGTCTTTACGCAGCGGATAGAGTTCGTCCGGCCAGTCGTCAGGCAGCACCAGGCGGCGCTCGTCCGGCAGGCCGACCGGCACCAGACCGTACATGTCGCGCACTTCACGCTCGCCCCAGACGGCAGCGGGCACGCGCGGCGTGACGGACGGGTATTCTGGCTTAGCCTGGTCGACCTCGACGCGCACGGTGAGCCAGCACTTTTCGCCCTGCTCCATAGACATCACGTAGTACACCGCATAGTTGCCGCACAGCTGGCGCTCGTCGTTACCGAACAGCACCGACAGCCAGCCGCCCTGCTGGTAGTAGAGAAACTCCACCACTTCCGGCAGATAGTTCACCTTAATGGTGACGGTTATCTGGTCTTTGGTTTGCCAGGACTCCTCCAGCACCACGCCGGGGAAAGCCTGATGCAATGCGGCGAGATACTGCTGACCTTTCTTTTCTTCAGACATAAATACTCTCTTTAATCACGCCACCAGCAAGGAGACGAACGCTAAAAATGCAAAACCAAACCCGGCCCAGGTGATGCGGGACGTTTCCAAAAAACGCAGACGCGCCATGCTGTTTTCGAACAGGGCAATTACCAGCACGCCGACCAGCAGCTTGAGGGCGGCAACCACGACGGCCAGCAGCAGACCGCCCGCGGAGAAGTGCGTCATCTGCCCCCACGGGAAGAAGACGCCGACAAACATCTGCAGCACCACCAGCTGTTTGAGGCTAATGCCCCACTTCAGCACCGCAAAGCCGTAGCCGCTGTACTCGGTGAGCGGCCCTTCCTGCAGTTCCTGCTCGGCTTCCGCCAGATCGAACGGCAGTTTGCCCATCTCGATAAAGGTGGCGAACGCGCAGGCGCACAGCGCCAGCACCAGCGGGATCGAGCGCGCCACCGGCCAGTGGTAAACGGCGTGGGTGATAAAGCTGATGTGGGTGGAGCCCGCAACCTGCGCGGCAACCCACAGCCCCAGCAGCAGGATCGGCTCAACCAGCACGCCGAGCATCGCCTCGCGGCTGGCACCGATGCCGGTAAACGGGCTCCCGGTGTCCAGGCCCGCGATGGCAAAGAAGAAGCGGGCGATAGCGAAGAGGTAGATAAGCGTGATCAGATCGCCGAGCGCCGGCAGCGGCGATCCCACCGTGACCACCGGCAGCGCGGTGGCGATGGTCAGCATCACGCCCACCATCACAAACGGCGTCAGACGGAAGACCCAGCCTGCGGCATTCGGCGCCACGCTCTGGCGAGAAAACAGCTTGAAGAGATCGCGATACTCCTGGAGCACACCAGGGCCGCGACGGTTGTGCATCCGGGCGCGCGCCACGCGCGTGATGCCCGACAGCAGAGGCGCGGCGGCAAACAGCACCAGCGCCTGAAGAATTGCCAGTAACAGACTCATGTCAGGCTCCTCGTGAAATCACAACGATCACCAGCACCGCCAGCTCGATAACCGCCAGACGGCGGAACAGCGCGGGTGCGGCAGCGCTCTGCCAGCCGGGTATCCAGCGCACCGGGTTCAGCCAGTGGCGCAGCTTCAGCACGGCGGCAAAGTTCTCTTTCACCGGCATAGCGAAACCGTGGGCGGTGATGACCATCGACTGTTCGTGTTCGTAGCCGCAGGCCCATGCCGCACCGCGCGAGCGGGAGGTGAGCCGGTCGCGTTTGAAGAACAGCATCAGCACCAGCGGCAGCAGCGGTGCACCGATCAGCAACAGCGCGATCATGGGCTGGGAAACGGTGGTGTTCGCCGAGGTCAGCGGCAGCGGAATGGCATTGCCCAGCAGCGGCAGCAGCCACGGTGCGGCGACGCCGCCCGCGATGCAGCACAGCGCCAGCGCGACCACGCTTACGCCCATCAGTAGCGGTGCGCAGCAGGCGTTCTCAGCCTCACGCGTACGCGGTGCGCCGAGGAAGGTCACGCCATAAACTTTCGCCATGCACATCACCGCCAGCGCCCCGGTAATCGCCAGCCCGACCGCCAGCAGCGGCCCCAGCAGACGGGCGATAAACGCCTCGCTCTGACCGAGGGCGAAGAAGGACTGATAGATCACCCACTCCCCGGCAAAGCCGTTCAGCGGCGGCAGCGCGGCCATCGCCATCAGCCCGACCAGCATCGCCAGTGAAATCACCGGCATCTTTTTGCCAATCCCACCGAGCTTTTCGATATCCCGATGGCCGGTGCGGAACCAGACGCTTCCCGCTCCAAGGAACAGGGTGCTTTTAAACAGGCTGTGGTTGATCAGGTGATAAAGACCACCGATAAAACCGGCCGCAATCAGCGCCGGTTGATTCAGCGCCAGCCCGGTCACGCCCGCGCCAATGCCGAGCAGAATGATGCCGATATTCTCCAGCGTGTGGTACGCCAGAAGACGCTGGATATTGTGCTCCATCAGCGCGTACAGGCCACCGACGAAGGCGGTGATCATGCCCGCAATCAACAGCACCACGCCCCACCACAGCGGCGGTTGTCCGCCGGTCAGCGTAATCGCCAGGATCCCGAACAGACCGACCTTCATCACCACCACAGAAAACAGCGCGGCGGCGGGCGCGGAGGCATTCGCATGCGCCTGCGGCACCCAGCCGTGCAGCGGGATGATTCCGGCGAGCAGGCCAAAGCCGAGCACGCCCAACAGCCAGACTTCATTCCCCAGCGGATGCCCGTTAAGCGCAGCGAAGTCCAGCGTGCCGAAGCGCTGCCACACCAGCCAGCAGGCCAGCGCCAGCAGCAGCGTCCCGAGGCGTCCCAGCGCAAACCACAATTTCCCGGAGGCGCTGCAGCCCGTCAGGAACACGCCGCAGAGCGCCATGATCTCCGCCATCACCACCAGCGCGCCGAGGTTGCTGGCGGTAACGGTGCAGACCGCCGTCGCCATCAGCAGATTGACCAGCAGGCCGTTGGCTTTAGCGTGCGGGTGGCGGTGCCAGTCGATATTGAACAGGCTGATAAACAGCCCGCACAGGCCAAACGTCACCAGCCAGATGGCGTTCAGCGGCGTGATCTCAACCGTGTGGTGAATCAGCGGCATCACGGTCTCTGCCGACTGGCCGCCGAGCAGAACAATGCCGCCTGCCGCCAGCGTCATCAGGCTAGCGACCGCCCCGCCGAGCCCGGCGATCGCGCCGCTCAGGGTTTTATGGAAGGAGAAGATCGGCGCCAGAACGGCGGCGGCCGCAAAACAGGCTACCGCGCTGGTAATCATCATCACCGCATTCATTTCGCCCCCTCGTTAAGCGCCTGTAGCAGAGAAAGGTCGCCAAAATCACTGTTGATGGTCAGCTCGCGTTTGCGCTTGCTGGTACGGGCGATGTCGCGAATGTTAACCAGAATCAGCGCTTTCGTCGGGCAGGTCCGCACGCAGGCCGGGCCCTGATCATCGAAGCTGCACAGGTCGCATTTCACCGCAACGGCACGGATGCCGGGCACCCAGTCCAAAAGCGAGCTTACACGCGCAGGCGCCGGCGGCGCGGGCGGGGCTTTTGGCGAGTTGGCATTCGCCGGGATATGCAGCGGTCGGCTGCCGGAAAATTCAATCGCGCCGAACGGGCAGGCAATGCCGCACAGCTTGCAGCTTACGCACAGGCTTTCGTTCAGCTGGACTGCGCCATCCACGCGGGTGATGGCATTTACAGGACAGACACCCGCGCACGGGGCATCCTCACAGTGATGGCAGAGCTGCGGGGCAGACTCTTTTTCATTACGCATGACGTGCAGGCGCGGCATGGACTGCAGCCCATGCAGGCGATGCGTTTCCGAACACGCCGCCTCACAGGTTCGACAGCCAATACAGACCGTCGAGTCAGCAATTACAAAACGGTTCACCGGGTTATCCTCTGGTGATAGTCATTTTTGTCGAAAAGCTGTCTTGTCGACACTTCTCGACACGCATGGGTCAGGCCACGTTCGCTGAGGCATTTCCGTCCATCAGCTGCTTCAGGTTGACAGGAAGATCGTCCTCAACGGCGGCGTACAGGCCGTTATAAACCGGCGCGATTTTTTCCAGATAGTGTTCCAGCACCTGCTGGCGATCGCGGTTGCTTACGTGGCCGTCCACCATGCCGTCGGCCATCAGCTGCGCCTTCGCAATACACTGTTTTTCGCCGTCTTTTGTCTCGAGGTAGTACTCAATGGTGTGGCTGTTGAAGTTGTCCGCCAGGGTAACGTTGATGGTGAAATGGCCGAACAGAACGAAGCGCATGTCGCCCTGCGCCGCGCAGCTCATCGCATGGTGAAGACGCGCTTTCGACAAGGTAATGCCCTGGACCAGAGAGTTGCAGTAAAGGTGCCACTGGTCCTGTAACTGTTGATGACGCTGCGCGATGTAATCCGCTTTTTCGCTGATTTCCCAAATAGTCATAAAAGGTATCCGTTTAATGGAGATAGCGGCTGTTAAGCAGATTCCATGCCAGTTTTTATCTTTATGATTTTCAATACATTTACCTTAAAAATTGCTGTCAACACCGCGGTGTCGACGTGTCATTTCGACAGCGTTGACATCGTCACGCCTTAACAAAAATCAAGCTGGCACCGTTATTGCATTACCGGGGCAATTCATTGAGGAGGCGTCATGCACGAAATCACCCTCTGCCAGCGGGCTCTGGAACTTATCGAACAGCAGGCAGTGCAAAACCACGCGAAACGCGTCACCGGCGTCTGGCTGAAGGTCGGAGCATTTTCCTGCGTCGAGACCAGCGCCCTGACCTTCTGTTTTGAGCTGGTCTGCCGCGGCACGCTGGCGGAAGGCTGCGAACTGCATATTGAAGAACAGCAGGCGGAGTGCTGGTGCGAGCAGTGCCAGCAGTACGTCACCCTGGTGTCATCAAAGGTACAGCGCTGCCCGCAGTGTCAGAGCACCGGTCTGCGCATCGTGGCGGATGACGGCATGCAGATCCAACGCCTCGAAATCGAGAAGGAGTAAAGTATGTGTAGTACCTGCGGTTGCGCCGAAGGCAACCTGTATATAGAAGGGGATGAACACCGCCCCCACTCCGCGTTTCGCTCCGCGCCCTTTTCCCCCGCACCGCGCCCTGCGGCAGCCCTGACCGGCATTACCTTTGCGCCGCAACGCTCCGATGCGGGCGACCTGCATTACGGCCACGGCGAAGCAGGCACCCACGCGCCGGGCATGAGCCAGCGCCAGATGCTGGAGGTGGAAATCAACGTGCTGGACAAGAATAACCAGATCGCCACCCGCAACCGCGCCCGCTTTGCCACCCGCAAACAGCTGGCGCTGAACCTTGTCTCCAGCCCCGGATCCGGCAAAACCACGCTACTGACCGAAACGCTCAAGCGCCTGAACGGGCTTGTCTCCTGCGCGGTGATCGAAGGCGACCAGCAAACCGTTAACGATGCGGCTCGCATTCGCGAAACCGGCACCCCGGCGATTCAGGTCAACACCGGTAAAGGGTGCCACCTCGATGCGCAGATGATTGCCGACGCTGCCCCGCGCCTGCCGCTGGCGGATAACGGCATCCTGTTTATTGAAAACGTCGGCAACCTCGTCTGCCCGGCGAGCTTCGACCTCGGCGAACGACACAAGGTTGCGGTGCTTTCGGTGACCGAA
This sequence comes from Enterobacter sp. N18-03635, assembly GCF_004006055.1. Classification (NCBI taxonomy): domain Bacteria; kingdom Pseudomonadati; phylum Pseudomonadota; class Gammaproteobacteria; order Enterobacterales; family Enterobacteriaceae; genus Enterobacter; species Enterobacter sp. N18-03635. Next base: position 3,640,145 of record NZ_CP034769.1, read on the forward strand.
GGCGAAGACAAGCCGCTGAAGTACCCGCACATGTTTGCCGCCGCGTCCATCATGCTGCTGAACAAAGTCGACCTGCTGCCGTACCTGAATTTCGACGTGGATAAGTGCGTGGCGTATGCCCGCGAGGTGAACCCGGAGATTGAGATCCTGCTGGTCTCCGCCACGCGCGGCGACGGCATGGACGGCTGGCTACACTGGCTGGAGAGCGAACGATGTGCATAGGCGTACCGGGACAAATTCACGCCATCGACGGTAATCAGGCCAAAGTCGAGGTTTGCGGCATCCTGCGCGACGTCGACCTGACGCTGGTGGGCAGCACCGATGAAAGCGGCGCTTCGCGTCTCGGACAGTGGGTGCTGGTCCACGTGGGGTTCGCCATGAGCGTGATTAACGAAGCGGAAGCCCGCGACACGCTCGACGCCCTGCAAAATATGTTCGACGTGGAGCCTGACGTGGGCGCGCTGCTGTACGGCGAGGAGCGGTAATCATGCGTTACGTTGATGAATACCGCGCGCCGGAGCAGGTGCTGCAGCTTATTGGCCACCTGAAAACGCGCGCAGCGCGGCTGGACTACACGAAAGAAAGGCCGCTGCGGATCATGGAGGTGTGCGGCGGGCACACGCACGCCATCTTCAAATTTGGCCTCGACCAGCTGTTGCCGGAAAACATTGAGTTTATCCACGGCCCCGGCTGCCCGGTCTGCGTGCTGCCGATGGGGCGCATCGACAGCTGTATTGAAATTGCCAGCCAGCCCGACGTCATTTTCTGCACCTTTGGCGACGCGATGCGCGTGCCGGGGAAAAATGGTTCGCTGCTGCAGGCGAAAGCGCGCGGCGCAGACATCCGGATCGTCTATTCGCCGATGGATGCCCTGACGCTGGCAGCGGATAACCCCGCGCGCAAGGTGGTGTTTTTTGGCCTGGGGTTTGAAACCACCATGCCCGCCACCGCCATCACGCTGCAGCAGGCGAAAGCGCGCGGCGTCGAAAATTTTTTCTTCTTCTGCCAGCACATTACGCTCATCCCCACCCTGCGCAGCCTGCTGGAAGAGCCGGGCAACGGCATTGACGCCTTTCTGGCACCGGGCCACGTCAGCATGGTGATTGGCACAGACGCCTACGGTTTTATCGCTGAACAGTACAATCGTCCGTTAGTGGTCGCTGGTTTCGAACCACTTGATCTACTGCAAGGTGTCACCATGCTGGTTGAGCAGAAAATAGCAGCCCTGAGCGCGGTCGAAAACCAGTACCGCCGCGTGGTGCCGGATGCGGGAAATGAACGGGCGCAGCAGGCGATAGCCGACGTATTTAGCGTTGAGGGCGACAGCGAGTGGCGTGGTCTGGGGCTGATTGCCGAATCCGGCGTGCGCCTGACGCCAGCCTATCGCGCGTTCGACGCCGAAGCGCATTTCCGCCCGCAGCCGCAGCAGGTTTGCGACGATCCCCGGGCACGCTGTGGCGAGGTGCTCACCGGCAAATGCAAACCGCACCAGTGTCCGTTATTTGGCAATACCTGTAACCCGCAAACGGCGTTTGGCGCGCTGATGGTCTCCTCCGAAGGGGCGTGTGCCGCGTGGTATCAGTATCGCAACCAGGAGAGTGAAGCATGAATACGGTTGAAATGGCGCACGGCAGCGGCGGACAGGCGATGCAGCAGCTGATTAACCGGCTGTTTATGGAGGCCTTTAACAACCCCTGGCTCGCCGAACAGGAAGACCAGGCGCGCATTGACCTCGCCACCCTCACCGCCCAGGGCGACAGGCTGGCCTTCTCCACCGACAGCTACGTCATTGATCCGCTGTTCTTCCCGGGCGGCGATATCGGCAAGCTCGCCGTCTGCGGCACGGCGAACGACGTCGCCGTCAGCGGCGCCGTTCCGCGCTACCTCTCCTGCGGGTTTATCCTTGAAGAGGGATTACCGATGGAGACGCTCGCGGCCGTGGTCAACAGCATGGCGCAGACCGCGCGCGAGGCGGGGATAGCTATCGTCACCGGCGACACCAAAGTGGTGCAGCGCGGCGCGGCCGACAAGCTGTTTATCAACACCGCCGGAATGGGCGCGATCCCCCCCGATATTCACTGGGGCGCGCAGCGCCTCAGCGTGGGCGACGTGCTGATCGTGACCGGCACGCTGGGCTGCCACGGGGCGACCATCCTGAACCTGCGCGAAGGCCTGGGGCTGGACGGCGAACTGCGCAGCGACTGCGCGGTACTCACCCCGCTGATTCAGACGCTGCGCGGTATTCCCGGCGTGAAGGCCCTGCGTGACGCCACGCGAGGCGGTGTCAACGCCGTGGTTCACGAGTTTGCGGCAAGCTGCGGGTACGGGATTGAACTCACCGAGCGCAGCCTGCCCGTTAAGCCCGCCGTTCGCGGGCTTTGCGAACTGCTGGGTCTGGACCCGCTCAACTTTGCAAACGAAGGCAAGCTGGTGATTGGCGTTGAACGGGCCGCGGCACAAGCTGTTCTTGAACAGCTGCAGGCTCATCCGTCAGGAAAAGAGGCGGCGATGATTGGTGAAGTGGTTGAGCGCAAAGGGGTGCGCCTGACCGGACTTTATGGCGTGAAGCGCACGCTGGATCTGCCGCACGCTGAACCCTTACCCCGTATTTGCTAGGCCGCGCCACAAGCGGCCAGCATGGATTTTTTTGCTCGTTTCTACTGGAAAGCACTATGCCGTATACACCGATGAGCGATCTTGGACAGCAGGGTCTGTTTGACATTACGCGCACACTTTTACAGCAACCCGATCTCGGCGCGCTGAGCGATGCCCTGACGCGGCTGGTCAGGCAATCAGCGCTGGCGGACAGCGCCGCGATTGTGCTCTGGCATAGCGGAACGCAGCGCGCGAGCTACTTCTCAACGCGTGATAATGGCAAAACGTTTGAATACGAAGACGAAACGTATCTCGCGCATGGCCCGGTGCGCCGCATTCTCTCCAGACCTGAAGTGCTGCACTGCAACTTTGCGGAATTTCAACAGGCGTGGCCGCGGCTCGCGCAGAGCAACCTCTATCAGCCGTTCGGGCATTACTGCATGCTGCCGCTGGCTGCAGAGGGCCAGATTTTTGGCGGATGCGAGTTTATCCGCACGACCGACCAGCCCTGGAGCGAGGCGGAATACGAGCGCCTGCACACCTTTACCCAGATAGTGGCCGTCGTCGCGGAGCAGATCCAAAGCCGAGTGACGAATAACGTGGATTACGACCTGCTCAGCCGCGAACGCGACAACTTCCGCATTCTGGTCGCCATCACCAACGCCGTACTCTCCCGCCTGGACATGGATGAGCTGGTCAGCGAAGTCTCGAAAGAGATCCACCACTATTTCAAAATCGATGCCATCAGCATTGCGCTTCGCGGGCATCGCAAGGGCAAGCTGAACATCTACTCCACGCATTATCTTGATGAAGCCAACCCGGCGCACGAGCAGAGCGAGGTGGATGAAGCGGGCACTCTTTCTGAACGGGTCTTCAAAAGCAAAGAGATCCTCCTGATCAACCTCAACGAGCAGGATCCGGTCGCGCCGTACGAGCGGATGCTGTTCAACACCTGGGGCAACAAAATCCAGACCCTGTGCCTGCTGCCCCTGATGTCCGGCAACACCATGCTGGGCGTGCTGAAGCTGGCACAGTGCGAGGAAGGCGTGTTCACCACCGCCAACCTGAAGCTGCTGCGTCAGATCGCCGAGCGTATCTCCATCGCGCTCGATAACGCCCTCGCCTATCAGGAGATCCACCGTCTGAAAGAGCGGCTGGTGGATGAAAACCTGGCCCTGACCGAACAGCTCAACAACGTGGACAGCGAGTTTGGTGAAATCATCGGGCGCAGCGACGCCATGTACAGCGTGCTCAAGCAGGTTGAGATGGTGGCGCAGAGCGACAGCACGGTGCTGATACTGGGCGAAACCGGTACGGGTAAAGAGCTGATTGCCCGCGCCATCCACAACCTGAGCAACCGCAACAGCCGTCGGATGGTGAAGATGAACTGCGCCGCGATGCCCGCAGGGCTTCTGGAAAGTGACCTGTTCGGCCACGAGCGCGGCGCATTCACCGGGGCCAGCAGCCAGCGGCTGGGCCGTTTTGAGCTGGCAGACAAAAGCTCGCTGTTCCTTGACGAAGTGGGCGATATGCCGCTGGAGCTACAGCCGAAACTGCTGCGCGTCCTGCAGGAGCAGGAGTTTGAACGTCTTGGCAGCAACAAGCTTATCCAGACCGACGTGCGGCTGATTGCCGCGACTAACCGCGACCTGAAAAAAATGGTCGCCGACCGCGAGTTTCGCAGCGATCTCTACTATCGCCTGAACGTCTTCCCGATCTTCCTGCCGCCGCTGCGCGAGCGCCCGGAAGATATCCCCCTGCTGGTCAAAGCCTTTACCGCCAAGATCGCGCGTCGGATGGGGCGAAACATCGACAGCATTCCTGCCGAGACGTTGCGTACCCTTTCATCGATGGAATGGCCCGGCAACGTGCGCGAGCTGGAAAACGTCATTGAACGCGCGGTGCTGCTGACGCGCGGCAATGTGCTGCAGCTCTCCCTTCCTGAAGTGACGCTGCCTGACGTGAGCGTGCCCGCCGCCGAGACGGCGAAAGAGGGAGAAGATGAATATCAGCTCATTATGCGCGTACTCAAAGAGACCAACGGCGTGGTCGCCGGGCCGAAAGGTGCCGCCCAGCGCCTGGGGTTAAAACGCACCACCCTGCTGTCGCGCATGAAGCGTCTCGGTATTGAAAAAGAGAGCCTCATTTAAGGCCTTATTCCGGCGGTGTTTTTCTGACACCGCCTTTTGTTACCCTGCGCGATTGTCCCTCATTGACACAAAATCGTTTCCTCTGTATAAAATTCCGCCTTAATAATGAGTTTCATTTGCATCAAAAATAATTTTAATGAAGGGTAGCGTTTCATGAAGAAGGTCATCTGCGCGTTAGGCCTGGCGGTTGCGTCGGTCAGTTCTGCTCTGGCAACCACATATCCTCTGACGATTGAAAACTGTGGCTATAAAGAGACATTCACCAAAGCGCCGGAACGCGTGGTGGCCCTGGGCCAGAATACCGTCGAAATCTTGCTCCTGCTGGGGCTGGAAGATAAGGTGAAGGCCAGCGCCTTCTGGCCGACGAAAGTGTTGCCGCAGCTCGCTGAACAGAACGCAAAAATCAAAACCCTGACGGTCGAAATCCCTACCCTTGAATCCGTGCTTGCGCAAAATCCTGACTTTGTCCCGGCGCAGTCCCCGCTGCTGCTGGGGCCTGAAAGTAAGGTCGCAAAACGCGAAGACCTGATGACCCTGGGCGTGAACAGCTACGTATCGCCGGGCATGTGCGCGACCAAAAAAGCCACCGGCGATATGTACGGCAGCCGCCAGAAGCTGTGGGATATGACGTATCTCTATCAGGAGATTGAGGACTTCGCCAAAATCTTTAACGTTGAAGACCGCGGTCAGGCCGTGATTGCCGATTTCAAAAAACGAGAGGCCGACCTGCGTAAGGAATTCGGCAAGAGCAAAAAAGACCTCTCGTTTGTCTTCTGGTTCTCCAGCTCCTCCCCCTCTGCGGACGCCTACGTCGGCGGTAAAAATAGCCCCTCCGGGTTTATTGCGAGCCTGATGGGCGGCCATAACGCCATCACCTCCGAGACCGAATGGCCAACCGTGGGCTGGGAGAGCATTATTGCCGCCAATCCGGATGTGATTGTGGTCTCGAGCCTGGATCGCAACCGCTGGGCGCTGGATAACGCGGAAGAGAAAATCAAATTCCTGAAAAACGATCCGGCCGTCAGCCAGCTGGACGCGGTGAAAAAAGGTCATATCGTGGTGATGGACGGTCAGGCCATGAACCCGACGATTCGCACGATTTACGGGGCTGAGCAGGTAGGCGAACAGCTCAGAAAGCTGGGGCTGAACTGATGACCACCGCCGTTCTTCAGGCCCGGCAGAGCCTGGTTCTGACGACCTCGTGTTTGCTCGCCTTCGTCCTGCTATTTCTGGTTATCGCGCTGAGCGTCAGCGTCGGCGAACTGTCCATCCCGCTGGATAACGTGTTTTACGCTATCAGCAATAAAATGGGGCTCACCGATATTCCGCTCACTCGTATCTATGAGAGCGTGATCTGGGACTTTCGCCTGAGCCGCGCGCTGGTTGCGGCCTGCTGCGGCGCGGGGCTGGCCATCTGTGGTGCCGTATTGCAGAGCCTGCTGAAGAACGCGCTGGCGGAACCCTACGTGCTCGGCGTGTCCGCGGGCGCGTCGACCGGGGCGGTTTCTGTTGTCGTATTGGGGATCGGCACCGGTGCGGTGTCGCTCTCTGCCGGGGCCTTTGCCGGGGCGTTCGCCGCGTTTGCGTTTGTCGCATTTCTGACGAACGGCGCGCGCGGCGGGAATGAACGTACTATTCTGGCAGGCGTTGCCGCCTCGCAGCTTTTCAACGCCATTACCGCCTATACCATCAGCACCTCCGCCAGCGCCCAGCAGGCGCGCGACGTGATGTTCTGGCTGCTGGGCAGCTTCAGCGGCGTACGCTGGCCCGAGTTCCAGCTGGCACTTGTCGTGGTGCTGATTGGATTAGCCATTTGCCTCTACTACTCCCGTGCGCTGGATGCCTTTACGTTCGGTGACGACGCCGCGGCGTCGCTTGGCATTGCTGTTCCCTGGGTGCGCCTGGCGCTCTTTACCACTACCGCACTTATCACCGCGACCATCGTCAGCATGGCGGGGTCAATCGGCTTTGTCGGGCTGGTGGTGCCGCACGTCATGCGCTTCCTGTTCGGGCCGCTGCACCGCACGCTGCTGATTGCCAGCGCGCTGGCAGGCGCGATCCTGATGGTGCTGGCAGACATTGCCTCACGCATGCTGATTGCGCCGCAAAGCCTGCCCGTCGGCGTGGTCACCGCGCTGGTTGGCGTCCCCTTCTTTGCCGTGATTATCTACCGTTCAAGGAATAAGTGATGAGCATCTGCGCGGAAAATATTACCTGGAAGGTCGGCAAAAAAGTCATCGTTAATGACGTCTCGCTGAAGGTGTCACGGGGCGAAACGGTAGGGCTGCTTGGCCCTAACGGCTGCGGTAAATCGTCTCTTTTACGTATCCTCGCGGGTCTGCGTCGCCCGGATGCTGGCCGCGTTACCCTGGACGGTCAGGACATCTGCAGCATCGCCAAAAAGCAGCTGGCGCGACGGGTGGCCTTTGTCGAGCAGCACGGTATGACGGACGCCAATATGCGCGTGCGCGACGTGGTGAAACTTGGGCGTATTCCGCACCACTCCGCCTTTTCCAACTGGAGCACGCACGATGACGAGACCGTCACCGCCGCTCTGCAGCGCGTGGATATGCTGGATAAAAGCGACCAGGGCTGGCTGAGCCTCTCCGGCGGCGAGCGCCAGCGCGTCCACATTGCCCGCGCGCTGGCCCAGACCCCGACGGAAATCCTGCTGGATGAACCGACCAACCACCTGGACATTCATCATCAGATGCAGCTGATGCAGTTGATCAGCGAATTACCGGTCACCAGCATTGTCGCTATACACGATCTCAACCACGCCTCGATGTTCTGCGACTCGCTGATAGTCATGCAGAAAGGGCAAATTGTGGCGACGGGGACACCGCAGGATATCTTATCCGAGTCGTTGCTCTGGGACGTCTTCCGGGTCAAAACCAAAATCGAGATCTCACCGTTCCATGGCAAAAAGCACATTCATTTTATCGTTTAGGGGCGAGTGACCAACGATGCCCCTTCGCCCTGCCACCATGCTCTGGCCGCCCGTTTTACTGGGTAGCCAGTTTGTTTTTAACATTGGCTTTTACGCCGTTGTTCCCTTCCTGGCGATATTCCTGCGCGACGACATGCTGCTCTCCGGCGGGCTGATCGGGCTGATCCTCGGCCTGCGCACGTTCTCGCAACAGGGGATGTTTATCGTCGGTGGTGCCCTCTCGGACCGGTTTGGCGCGAAAGTGATTATCCTGAGCGGCTGTATTGTTCGTGTTTCAGGTTATCTGCTGCTGGCCCTCGGGGAATCGCTGTGGCCGATTATTCTGGGCGCGTGTCTGACAGGCATTGGCGGCGCGCTGTTTTCTCCGTCTATTGAGGCATTGCTGGCGAAAGCGGGCACGCACAGCGAGGCGAAAGGTAAACGAAGCCGGGCGGAGTGGTTCGCGCTCTTTGCGGTTTGCGGGGAACTCGGTGCCGTACTGGGCCCGGTCGCCGGCGCCCTGCTAACCGGCCTGGGCTTTCGTCAGGTGGCGCTGGCGGGCGCGGGGGTCTTTCTCGTTGCGCTGGTGGTTCTCTACTTTTGCCTGCCCGCGTCACGCCACGCCGCGCGGACGCTGAAGCTCGTTCCCTGGTGGACGACGTTCCGCCAGCCCCGCTTTGTCGCATTTATTATTGCCTACAGTTCGTGGCTTTTAAGCTATAACCAGCTCTATCTGGCGCTGCCGGTAGAGATCCAGCGCTCTGGCGGTAACGAGAAAGATCTCGGCCCGCTTTTTATGCTGGCCTCCGTTCTGATCATCACCTTACAGCTGCCGCTGGCGCGTTTCGCCCGGCGCGTGGGCGCGGTGAGGATCTTGCCGGTGGGCTTTTTGCTGCTCTCCGCCGCCTTTGCAAGCGTGGCAATATTTGCGTCGACGGCACCGCCAGAGGGCTGGCTGCGCCTGCTGCCGTCAGTCTGTTTCGTGACGCTGCTGACGCTGGGGCAGATGCTGCTGGTACCCTCGGCAAAGGATCTGATCCCGAGGTTTGCCGAGGAGTCCACGCTGGGGGCGCACTATGGCGCACTCGCCACCGCTGGCGGCATCGCGGTACTGGCAGGAAACTTGTTGTTTGGTAGCCTGCTGGATCGCGCGCTGGTACCCTCAACGCAGGCGATGTATCCCTGGCTGCTGCTGGCTCTTTTCCCACTCTGCAGCGCGCTGGCCCTGAACGTTATTTGCCGCCCGCTCAGAAGCTGAACCGGTCACTTTTTCGGACGATACTTTTCCGGCAGCTCCGGCACGGGACGACGGTCATCAATCAGATGGCGGACGGTCAGAATGGGGTGACGCCATAACATACGCGGGCCTGCCCAGCGCATAATCAGCTTCATCTCTTCGCGTTTTGCAGGCTGGTAGCAGTGGACCGGACATTGCTTACAGGCAGGCTTTTCCTCACCAAAAACGCACTTATCCAGGCGCTTATCGGCATAGGCATTCAGCGCCTGATAGTGCCCGTCTTCCACAGAGGCCTGAGGACACTGCTTCTGATACAGCGCGATCATTTTCGCGATGGTCTCTTTTTCGCGAGAAATTCGTTTACCGGACATAGCGACTTACCAAACAATAAAGTGCAAAAATAATACACCTTTCAATGCGGGATTTCAGTTGTTGCATGCGGTTTTCTGAAGCCTGATTCCAGTTTTATCCCTGCACCGCCCGGCAATCACTGGTATTTTATACAGGCATTAGTGATGACTTTTATCCGTGTTGTCGGGAGACCCTATGCAAGAACTCGCTATCAACAAACCCTATCGCCATTTAACAGTGGGATATTTCAGAAAGCGCCATGAAGACCGCAATACCAAGATACCGAAGCGCTACAGCGTGCATGCGGCGCTGAGCTTAAAAGGAGACTGGCTTGAACAGGCTGGGTTTACCACCCACTCCAGGGTTCGAGTGGGCGTCGAGCATGGAAAAATAGTCATTGAGTTAATGTCGGAAGATGCCTCGTAAAGCGACGACATTTTTCTGCGCCGTACCTTTTTTTCATGCGACAATAGAAGGAACAAACGGCCTCTGAGCCGCTCAAAACGGTTTATATTCAAAGAAATGGACATCATAACTCCATGAGCACACTCGACAATTTCGACGCACATACGCCGATGATGCAGCAGTATCTGAAGCTGAAGGCACAGCATCCGGAAATCCTGCTGTTTTACCGTATGGGCGATTTTTACGAGCTGTTTTATGACGATGCCAAACGCGCATCGCAACTGCTCGACATCTCGCTGACCAAACGTGGCGCATCGGCAGGTGAACCCATCCCGATGGCAGGTATTCCGCACCACGCGGTAGAAAACTACCTGGCGAAACTGGTGAATCAGGGTGAGTCTGTCGCCATCTGCGAACAGATCGGCGACCCCGCGACCTCAAAAGGTCCGGTGGAACGCAAGGTCGTGCGCATCGTCACGCCTGGCACCATCAGTGATGAAGCCCTGCTTCAGGAACGCCAGGACAACCTGCTGGCCGCGCTGTGGCAGGACGGCAAAGGGTTTGGCTACGCGACGCTGGACATCAGCTCCGGGCGTTTTCGTCTGAGTGAACCGGCCGATCGTGAAACGATGGCTGCCGAACTGCAGCGCACCAACCCGGCAGAATTGCTCTACGCCGAAGATTTCGCCGAAATGGCGCTGATTGAAGGTCGTCGCGGGTTGCGCCGCCGTCCGCTGTGGGAATTCGAAATTGATACCGCGCGCCAGCAGCTGAATCTGCAGTTTGGCACCCGCGATCTGATTGGCTTTGGCGTTGAAAACGCTCCGCGCGGGCTGTGTGCGGCAGGCTGCCTCCTGCAGTACGTTAAAGATACCCAGCGCACCGCCCTGCCGCATATCCGCTCTATCACCATGGAGCGCCAGCAGGACAGCATCATCATGGATGCCGCCACTCGCCGTAACCTGGAGATCACGCAGAACCTCGCGGGCGGCGTAGAAAATACGCTGGCGTCGGTCCTCGACAATACGGTCACGCCAATGGGCAGCCGTATGCTGAAACGCTGGCTGCATATGCCGATTCGCGATACCGCAACGCTGGTTTGCCGTCAGCAGACGATTGCCGCCCTGCAGGATCGCTATACCGAGCTGCAGCCTGTCCTGCGCCAGGTGGGGGATCTGGAACGTATCCTGGCCCGTCTGGCGCTGCGCACGGCGCGACCGCGCGATCTTGCTCGGATGCGTCATGCTTTCCAGCAGCTGCCGGAACTTCGTGCGCAGCTGAGCGACGTTGACAGCGCGCCGGTACAGAAACTCCGCGAAACCATGGGCGAATTTTCCGAACTCCGCGAGCTGCTTGAACGCGCCATCATTGATGCGCCTCCGGTTCTCGTGCGTGATGGCGGCGTGATTGCTCCGGGCTACAACGAGGAGCTGGACGAATGGCGCGCGCTGGCCGACGGTGCGACGGACTACCTCGATAAGCTGGAGATCCGCGAGCGCGAGCGTCTTGGGCTCGACACCCTGAAAGTGGGGTATAACGCGGTTCACGGTTACTACATTCAAATCAGCCGCGGGCAGAGCCACCTGGCACCGATTCACTACGTGCGCCGCCAGACGTTGAAAAACGCTGAACGCTACATCATTCCCGAGCTGAAAGAGTACGAGGACAAAGTCCTCACCTCGAAAGGGAAAGCCCTGGCGCTGGAAAAACAGCTGTATGAAGAGCTGTTTGATATGCTGATGCCGCACCTGGCCGACCTGCAGCTGAGCGCCAGCGCGCTGGCGGAACTGGACGTGCTGGTGAACCTCGCAGAGCGTGCGGAAACGCTGAACTACACCTGCCCGACCTTTACCGACAAGCCCGGCATTCGCATCACTGAAGGCCGTCACCCGGTGGTCGAGCAGGTGCTGAACGAACCGTTCATCGCCAACCCGCTGAGCCTGTCGCCGCAGAGAAGAATGCTGATCATTACCGGTCCGAACATGGGCGGTAAGAGTACCTATATGCGTCAGACGGCGCTGATTGCCCTGCTTGCCTATATCGGCAGCTACGTTCCGGCGCAAAACGTGGAGATCGGCCCCATCGACCGCATATTTACCCGTGTCGGAGCTGCGGACGATCTGGCGAGCGGTCGCTCAACCTTCATGGTCGAAATGACTGAAACGGCAAACATTCTGCATAACGCGACGGAGCACAGCCTGGTGCTGATGGACGAAGTCGGACGCGGAACGTCAACCTACGATGGTCTGTCGCTGGCATGGGCCTGTGCGGAAAGCCTCGCGAATAAAATCAAGGCCATGACGCTCTTCGCCACCCACTACTTCGAACTGACGCAGCTGCCGGAGAAAATGGAAGGCGTGGCTAACGTCCACCTTGATGCGCTGGAGCACGGCGACACCATCGCCTTTATGCACACGGTGCAGGATGGCGCGGCAAGCAAAAGCTATGGTCTGGCCGTTGCGGCGCTGGCTGGCGTACCGAAAGAGGTGATCAAGCGCGCGCGTCAGAAACTGCGTGAGCTGGAAAGCCTGTCACCGAATGCGGCGGCGACGCAGATTGATGGTACGCAGATGTCGCTGCTGGTGCCAGCGGAAGAGACATCGCCTGCTGTGGAAGCGCTGGAAAACCTCGATCCGGATTCACTGACGCCGCGTCAGGCGCTGGAGTGGATTTATCGCCTGAAGAGTCTGGTTTAGTTTTCTGCGGTCTTTGCCCGGTGGCGCAGCGCCACCGGGCTGTCTTTACAGCAGCGGCGGGATCGTTGGCACCTGCGGCGCCTCGTCAATATCCTTCTGCGTCATGCGGAACGCTTCAGGGTAATGCTCGCGGCTGGTACGACGCAACGGTTCGGTATCTCGCCAGGTATACAGACAATGCTGGCACTGGTAAACGGTCCAGACCCCTTTCACCGGCGACGTCGCCATCACTTCAATATGCTCATCGGCACAACGTGGACAAATCATCTTTTCCTCCTTATTGACGTGAAGCCAGCATCGCGGTCAGTTTTTCAGCCCAGGCTTTGGTTTCAGGCAGATCCTGTACCGGCTGGCTATAGTGGCCACGGGTGTCCGGTGCGACAGGCGTGGTCGCATCGATAATCAGTTTGTCGGTAATGCCCGCCGGACTGGATCCAGGATCGAGTTCCAGCACCGACATGTTCGGCAACTGCACCAGATCGCCTGCCGGGTTGACCTTCGATGACAGCGCCCACATCACCTGCGGGAGGTTGAACGGGTCGACATCCTCATCCACCATGATCACCATCTTCACGTAGCCCAGGCCGTGCGGCGTGGTCATGGCGCGCAAGCCGACCGCGCGGGCAAAACCGCCGTAGCGTTTTTTGGTGGAGATAATCGCCAGCAGACCGTGGGTATACATCGCATTCACCGCCTGCACTTCCGGGAATTCCGCTTTCAGCTGCTGGTAGAGCGGCACGCAGGTGGCTGGCCCCATCAGATAATCAATCTCGGTCCACGGCATACCGAGATAAAGGGATTCGAAAATCGGTTTGGTGCGGTAAGAAACTTTGTCGATACGCACAACCGTCATGTTACGACCACCGGAGTAGTGCCCAGTAAACTCGCCGAACGGCCCTTCAATTTCGCGCTTACGGCCTTCAATCACCCCTTCCAGGATCACTTCAGAACCCCACGGCACGTCGAAGCCGGTCAGCGGCGCGGTGGCAATCGGATATGGGCTTTCACGCAGCGCGCCGGCCATTTCATACTCTGACTGATCGTATTTCAGCGGCGTCGCGCCCATCAGCGTAATGATCGGATCGTTGCCGAGGGTAATGGCAATCGGCAGGTCTTCGCCACGCTCTTCGGCTTTGTGCAGATGCAGAGCAATATCGTGCATCGGTACCGGCTGCAGGCCGAGCTTGCGCTTGCCCTTCACTTCCATGCGGTAGATGCCAACGTTCTGCTTGCCGAAGTTATCCGGGTCAAGTGGATCGCGCGAGACGACGCACGCTTTATCGAGATAAAAACCCCCGTCTCCGTCGTTCAGACGGAACAGCGGCAGAATATCGAACAGGTTAATGTCTTCGCCGTCCACCGTATTCTGCGCCCAGGCCGGATTGGCGCGGCGTTCTGGCGCAATAGGAAATTTATCCCAGCGACGGATAAACTCGTCGATCTGCTTTTTCACCGGGGTGTTCGCCGGCAGCCCCATCGAAATGGCATGGTTCTGCCAGGAGCCGATGGTGTTCATCACCACGCGGGCATCGGTAAACCCGCGAATATTGTCGAACCACAGCGCGGGGGCGCCGTCACCGATGCGGCCGGTCGCGTTGGCTGCCGCCGCCAGATCGGGCTCGACGTTAACCTCTTCCTCAATTTTCAGCAGTTGCCCTTGCTCATCGAGCGCCTGCAGGAAGCTTCTCAAATCATCAAATGCCATCTTTATTCTCCTGTGAAAAATGTTTCGCCTCCCGCAACCCGTTCCAGCGGCGCGCCTTTTTATGCTCCAGGCCAAACTGGTCAAGCACGCGGGTCACAATATGCTGGGTGATGTCATCGGCGGTTTGCGGATGGTTGTAATACGCAGGCATAGGCGGCACCATCGCCACGCCCATGCGGGAGAGCGCAAGCATATTCTCCAGATGAATGGTGCTGAGCGGCGTTTCACGGGGCACCAGCACCAGCTTACGCCCCTCTTTCAGCACCACATCCGCCGCACGGCCCACCAGCCCTTCGGCATAGCCCGCGCGGATCCCGGCCAGCGTTTTCATGCTGCAGGGAATGACGATCATGCCGTCGGTACAAAACGAACCGGAGGAGATGGTGGCGGCCTGGTCAGCCGGGCTATGGACAACGTCAGCCAGCGCAGCAACGTCCTGGGCGGCGTAAGGCGTTTCCAGCTCAATGGTGGTTTTTGCCCACTTCGACATCACCAGATGCGTCTCTACTTCCGGCATTTCCCGCAGCGCCTGCAGCAGCGCCACGCCCAGCGGAGCACCCGTTGCCCCCGTCATTCCCACGATCAATCTCATTCATCACCTCAATCATTTTGTTCGTGTACGAACATTATCAATAAACTACCCCCGAATACTTTTTCTGACAATATCGTTCGCATACGATCACACTAAATGCTAAAAAATGCCGCATTATCATCCCGGGCTTTAGCCGCTATCATAGGGGGTGATTTTTTCTGTCGGAGTGTTCATGGAACTAAGACAAGAGGCGTTCCACCTGTTACGTCAGCTTTTTCAACAGCATACCGCGAAGTGGCAACATGCCCTGCCGGAGCTGACCAAGCCGCAGTATGCGGTGATGCGCTCTATTGCCGAGCATCCGGGCATCGAACAGGTGGCATTGACTGAAGTCGCGGTCAGCACCAAAGCGACCCTGGCGGAAATGCTCAGCCGCATGGAGGCGCGCGGGCTGGTCAAACGCGAGCACGACCCTGCGGATAAGCGCCGTCGCTTTGTCTTCCTCACGCCAGAAGGTGAGGCCCTGCTTGCAGACTGTAAGCCGGTAGGCAATGAGGTTGATGAGGCCTTTTTAGGCCGTCTTAACAAGGCCGAGCGGGAGCAGTTCTCGGCTCTCATCAAAAAGATGATGCACGATTAATTCACGCTGGTGCGCATAAAATCGATAAAGGTGCGCACTTTCGCTGGCACATGCCGGGCATCAGGATAGACCGCATAGATCCCTTGCCGCGCAAAGGTATACTCCGGTAAAACCGTCACCAGCGTTCCCGCACCAAGCGCATCGCGCACCAGCCATTCCGGCAGTAACGCCACCCCACCGCCTGCGAGCGCAAAAGCCATAAGGGCCTGAGCGCTGTCGGCAAACAGGCGCGGCGCCTTTTTTATCTCGAGCGTTTCAGGCGCGCCGCTGGCATTTTTCACCTGCCAGCGCAGCGGTGAGGCCAGGCGCTCGTGGATAATCCAGTCGGCCTGCGCCAGCTGCGCAAGAGATTCGATCGGGTTTCTCACAAGCCACTCGGGCGTTGCGACGGGGAGAATAGAAAAGTGAGAAATCAGTGCGGCGTGGTTGCGCGAATCGACAAGCGTGCCCAGCCGGATGGCCACGTCAAAACGCTCCGAGATAAGGTCAGCATGCAGTGACGACGAAACGTGTCGGACGCGAAGATCGGGGTGCTGCTGGCTAAACCTGGCCAGCAGCGGCACCACGACCCGGGAGCCATATTCAGGCGTGGTCGTGATCCGCAGTTCACCGGTAAGTCCCGCATGATTCGCGCGGACATCATCCTGCAGCCGTTCGGCTTCCTTCAGAAGCGCCACGCTGCGCTGATGAAAAAGCGCGCCCGCCTCGGTTAGCGTCAAGCGGCGGGTGGAGCGCAGCAGCAGCGTAACGCCCAGCTCATCTTCAAGCTGGCGGATATTGAAGCTAACCACCGCTTTTGTCAGCCCCATCGCCTCTGCGGCCGCCGTAAAACTGCCGGTGTCGGCCACTGCGATAAACATCTGCGTCCGCTGTAGGTTAACCATTATTACGCCTTATACTGTCAAAATATTTTTGACAGTATATCGCGCTTTGTCAGGTTTATCCGTGATTCCCGAGCCGATACGATACGCCACCTCACCGGAGGATCCACCATGACGTATCGCAGCAAAGTTGCCGTTGTCTATCTGCTGGGCTTTTTTCTTGATTTGATCAACATGTTTATTGCCAGCGTCGCCTTTCCGGCAATGGCTCACGCCTTTACTGCCACGCCATCAGCGCTTGCCTGGGTCAGTAACGGGTATATTGCCGGTCTGACGCTGGCGATCCCGTTCAGCAGCGTGCTCGCGTGCCGCATCGGGTCAAAGCGCGTCATCCTGCTCTCGCTTTTTCTGTTCAGCGCAGCCTCAGCTGCAGCGGGCATGTCTGCAACGCTGGAAACTCTGATTGCCTGGCGAGTGCTTCAGGGCGTGGGAGGAGGCTTACTGATCCCCGTCGGACAGGCGCTGACCTGGCAACAGTTCAGGCCTCACGAGCGGGCCCGACTCTCCTCGGTAGTGATGCTGGTTGCGTTGCTTGCCCCGGCCTGCTCCCCGGCTATCGGCGGCGTGCTGGTTCAGACGCTGGGCTGGCGATGGATCTTTTTCGCCACGCTCCCGGTGGCTATCGTGACCTTTGTTCTGGCCTGTCTGTGGCTTAAACACGAAAAACCCACGATGAACGCGGCCAGATTGCTAAACCTGCCCTTGCTCGCGGACCCGCTTTTGCGTTTTTCCATGCTTGTCTATTTATGCGTCCCCGGCATATTTATTGGGGTGAACGTCACGGCCATGTTTTATCTTCAGCACGAGGCGAACATGAGCCCAGCCGCAACGGGAATGCTCATGCTGCCGTGGTCTGTGGCATCGTTTCTCGCCATCACGGCGACGGGACGTTATTTTAACCGTATCGGCCCCCGACCGCCGATCGTCATCGGCTGCCTGTTGCAGGCGGCGGGTATTCTGCTTTTGATTGACGTCAGCTCGTCAACGCTGTTGCCTGCCGTCGCGTTTGCCCTGATGGGCGCGGGGGGAAGCCTGTGCAGCAGTACGGCTCAGAGCAGCGCGTTTCTGACAACGCGCCGGGACGAGATGCCGGATGCCAGCGCGCTGTGGAATCTCAATCGTCAGCTGAGTTTTTTTGCCGGTGCCCTGCTGCTTGCGCAGGTGCTGAACCTGGCGCAGGCGTGGCTGACACCACTCGCCGCCTGGCACGGGATGTTTATTTTTGCTGCAGGCATGACCTTGCTGCCTGTACCGTACGTTTTTCGTCTTAACAATACGCAGGTGCTAAATCAGCTGCGACAGGAGAATTCATGACGCCTTTCGAACACGACATTATCGACCTCCACATTGCGCTTGAAGACTGGTTAGGCAAAGGTGAAGGCGATCCCGACGCCCTGCTCGCCCGCTTCAGCCCAGATTTTCTGATGATCCCACCGGGCGGTGTTCAGATCGACTATATCGGCCTGGCCAGTTTTCTGGAAAAACAGCGTGGAAGCCGTCCCGGACTGAAGATCGTCATTGACGAATTATCCACGATCCAGCGTTGGGATCGTGGCGCGGTGCTCCACTACCGGGAGACGCAAACCCGGACGGACCTGCCCGTCAACGTGCGCTGGTCAACTGCGGTGCTTAATCAGGAAGGCGATCGGATAGTGTGGCGTCTGCTGCACGAAACGGCTAAGCCGTAGCGCAAAAGAAAAAGGCCCGTCTCACGACGGGCCTTTTTTGACGAAAGGTTGCTTATTCGCGGAACAGCGCTTCGATGTTCAGACCTTGCCCCTGCAGGATTTCACGCAGGCGGCGCAGACCTTCAACCTGAATCTGACGAACACGTTCACGGGTCAGGCCAATTTCGCGGCCGACGTCTTCCAGTGTCGCAGCTTCATACCCCAGTAAACCGAAACGACGTGCCAGCACTTCACGCTGTTTGGCGTTCAGTTCGAACAGCCATTTGACGATGCTCTGTTTCATGTCATCGTCCTGCGTGGTGTCTTCCGGACCGTTATCTTTTTCATCGGCCAGGATGTCCAGCAGCGCTTTTTCGGAGTCGCCACCCAGCGGGGTGTCAACGGAGGTAATGCGCTCGTTGAGACGCAGCATACGGCTTACGTCATCAACCGGTTTATCGAGTTGTTCGGCAATCTCTTCTGCGCTTGGCTCGTGGTCCAGTTTATGGGACAACTCGCGCGCGGTGCGCAGATAAACGTTCAACTCTTTGACGATGTGAATCGGCAGGCGGATCGTACGGGTCTGGTTCATAATAGCCCGTTCGATGGTCTGACGAATCCACCAGGTCGCGTAGGTTGAGAAACGGAACCCGCGTTCCGGGTCAAACTTCTCAACTGCGCGGATGAGACCTAAGTTGCCCTCTTCAATCAGATCCAGCAGAGCCAGACCACGATTGCCGTAACGGCGGGCAATTTTCACGACCAGTCGCAGGTTACTTTCAATCATGCGACGACGCGAGGCAACATCACCACGCAAAGCACGACGTGCGAAATAGACTTCTTCTTCGGCCGTTAGCAGTGGGGAGTAACCAATCTCCCCAAGGTAAAGCTGAGTCGCGTCCAGTACACGCTGTGTGGCACCCTGCGATAACAGCTCTTCTTCAGCCAAATCGTTATCACTGGGTTCCTCTTCTACTAAGGCTTTTTCGTCAAAAGCCTCTACTCCGTTCTCATCAAATTCCGCGTCTTCATTTAAATCATGAACTTTCAGCGTATTCTGACTCATAAGGTGGCTCCTACCCGTGATCCCTGAACGAGACACCCTGGCTGGCATGCCCCGTCAAATTATCGCTGCGGCAAGTACTGCAGCGGGTTTACGGATTTCCCCTTGTAACGAATTTCAAAATGCAAGCGTGTAGAACTGGTTCCGGTGCTACCCATGGTAGCGATTTTTTGCCCCGCCTTAACTTCTTGTTGTTCCCGGACCAGCATTGTGTCGTTATGGGCGTAGGCACTCAGGTAATCATCGTTATGTTTGATGATAATAAGATTACCGTAACCGCGCAGGGCGTTACCGGCATACACAACGCGTCCATCTGCGGTCGCGATGATAGCCTGTCCTTTACTCCCTGCGATATCGATCCCTTTATTTCCCCCTTCGGAGGAAGAGAAGTTCTCGATAACCTTGCCGTCAGTCGGCCAGCGCCATGCAGAAATCGGCGAACTGGAGGTCATACTGCTGGCAGTCGGTTCAGTAGAGCTAACCACAGGTGCCGTAACCGGTGCTGTGACAGCAGTCGCAGTCCCTTTATTATTCGGCAACATTTTGTTAGCAGTCTGATCACCTGAATCCTCAGAATACGTAATTACAGGTTGTGAAGCAACCACCGTGGTGGATTTTTGTGCAGGCTTAACGCTGTTATTTTGAGCTGTTACATCGGCCGCTGAAACGGTGTTGCCAGGCGTAAGCGGCGTCCCCGTCGCGTTGCCCACCTGGAGCGTTTGCCCGACTTCCAGACCATATGGGGCCTGGACGTTATTGCGCTGCGCGAGGTCACGGAAATCGTTCCCGGTGATCCACGCAATGTAGAACAGCGTATCGCCGCGTTTCACGGTATAGGTGCTGCCACCGGTGTAGCTGCCTTTCGGAATGTTCCCATACTGGCGGTTATAGACTATGCGGCCATTTTGGGTCTGAACAGGTTGTTCAACTGGCTGAACCTGTACTGGCTGTGTAACAGGATGTTGCACAGGCTGAATTTGTGGTGTTTTCTGCGGTGCAGCCGTCCCCATTTTAGGTGGCGGCGTGATTAACATTCCGCTGGACGTGTTACCGGAGCCGCTGTTTCCGCCGACGGAACTCACGGGCGCAGGCGCGTTGTTTGAACTTGTACAGCCTGCCAGCCAGAGCGAAACCAGTGATAATGCCGCAACACGGCTGATGGTGAATTTAGGGCTTCCCGCGCTCATTTATCCCCCAGGAATGTGTTAACTACCAGTGACTTAAAATTTACCGTGATGGCACGAATCTTTCGCGCCACACCATACGCTGAATTTGCCTTAATAACCCTGGATAATTCCGAGTCTCAGGCCAACTCCCCCTTCACCAGAGGCACAAAGCGCACGGCTTCCACGGTGTCGATAATAAACTCGCCGCCGCGCCGACGAACGCGCTTCAACAACTGCTGCTCGTCCCCGACAGGCAGAACCAGAATGCCCCCCTCATCCAGCTGCGACAACAGGGCTGCAGGAATTTCAGGCGGGGCCGCCGTCACGATGATCGCGTCAAACGGGGCGCGCGCCTTCCAACCCTGCCATCCATCACCGTGTCGTGTCGAAACATTATGTAAATCAAGTTGTTTCAGGCGACGACGCGCCTGCCACTGTAAACCTTTGATCCGCTCAACGGAGCATACATGATGAACCAGATGCGCCAGGATCGCGGTCTGATACCCCGACCCGGTGCCAATCTCCAGCACGCGGGAGTCGGGCGTCAGCTCCAGCAGCTCCGTCATGCGTGCCACCATGTAAGGCTGCGAAATCGTCTGGCCCTGTCCGATGGGCAGCGCCACGTTTTCCCACGCTTTGTGTTCAAACGCCTCGTCTACAAATTTTTCACGCGGAACCAGGGCGAGCGCTTCGAGCACGTGCTCGTCGCGGATCCCCTGCGCGCGGAGTTGTTCCAGAAGAGTTTGTACACGTTTGTTTACCATTGCGCGTTCACTCCTGCGCGATCCAGCCAGCCCGACACCACATCATGCGCGCTATACGCGGTTAAATCTACGTGCAGCGGAGTAACCGAAACATAGCCTTCATCCACGGCGGCAAAGTCGGTATCCGGACCCGCATCGCACTTGTCGCCGGGAGGGCCAATCCAGTAAAGCGTGTTGCCGCGAGGATCCTGCTGCGGGATCACCTGATCGGCAGGATGTCGGCTCCCGCAACGGGTGACGCGGATGCCTTTAATTTCATCAAGAGGAAGATCCGGCACGTTGATATTAAGAATGCGCCCGGTACGCAGCGGCTCACGGCCAAGCGCCCGCAGGATCGAACAGGTTACCGCGGCAGCGGTGTCGTAGTGCGTGTGGCCATTTAACGAGACCGCCAGCGCCGGGAACCCCAGATGGCGCCCTTCCATTGCGGCCGCCACGGTGCCGGAGTAAATCACGTCATCGCCGAGGTTAGGCCCGGCGTTGATGCCGGAGACGACGATATCCGGACGAGGCCGCATCAGCGCGTTCACGCCCAGAAAAACGCAGTCGGTTGGCGTTCCCATCTGCACGGCAATATCGCCATTATCAAAGGTAAAGGTGCGAAGCGACGACTCCAGCGTCAAAGAGTTAGACGCTCCACTGCGGTTACGATCGGGCGCCACGACCTGCACGTCCGCAAATTCGCGGAGGTGTTTCGCCAGGGTCTGAATGCCTGGCGCGTGGATACCGTCATCGTTACTCAGCAATATTCGCATAATCACCCGAGGTGTTGATAAGTTCCCTGACAACACTGGTGGCAAAGCTGCCTGCCGGCAGCCAGAAGCGTAACTCGACGGTCACGTCATCCCACCAGTTCCAGCTTAACTGCTGCGGATAGAGCAGCATCGCGCGGCGTGCCGCGTCGACTTTTTCCCGCACCAGCAAGGACTGCAATTCTGGCGCATCCGCCACGGCTGACTGCTCGGCGGCCAGGGCCTCCCCCTGGGTTCCCCAGTCGCCCGTACCGGGCAACGCGGCGGTAATCATCAGCGCTTTTGCGTCCACGCGCGACTGCACATCAGCCATCTCTTCGGCCGTTGCCACAAACCAGCTTCCGCGTCCCGCTAATTGTAGCGCATCGCCAACAACAACTTGATTCGCGTCCGGTTTTTTCAGCCTTTCGCTCACAATCTGATTAAACAACGCGCTGCGGGCTGCCGACAACCAAAAACTGCGTTTATTCCTGTCACGTACCGGCGCATCGCTTTGCGCCCAGCGCAGCGCGCCCTGCAGGTTGCTGCCGCCGATGCCAAAGCGCTGCGCGCCAAAGTAGTTCGGTACGCCGCGGTCGCTGATGGCGTTCAGACGTTTTTCAACGTCTTCTCGGTCAGTCACTTCGCGCAGCACCAGCGTAAAGGCGTTGCCTTTCAACACCCCCAGACGCAGTTTGCGCTTGTGGCGGGCATATTCCAGTACCTTACAGCCCTCAAGCTCAAATTTGCTTAAATCAGGCATCGCATTGCCGGGAACGCGCGCGCAGAGCCACTGTTCCGTGACGGCGTGTTTATCTTTCTGCCCGGCAAAGCTCACTTCGCGGGCATGAATTTTGAGGAATTTTGCCAGCGCGTCGGCCACAAAGCGGGTATTGCAGCCATTTTTCAGAATACGCACCAGGATATGTTCGCCTTCGCCATCCGGCTCAAAGCCCAGATCCTCGACCACGAGGAAATCTTCCGGGCTGGCTTTCAGCACCCCGTTCCCCTGCGGCTTACCGTGCAGGTATGTCAGGTTGTCGAAGTCTGTCATTTGCTCGCCTTCACCAGCAGCGCCACGGCTTCACAGGCAATCCCTTCGCCACGGCCGGTAAAGCCCAGCTTCTCGGTCGTCGTCGCTTTGACGTTCACGTCGTCCATATGGCAACCCAGATCTTCCGCAATAAACACGCGCATCTGCGGAATGTGCGGCAGCATTTTCGGGGCCTGAGCAATAATCGTCACGTCGACGTTGCCAATGGTATAGCCTTTCGCCTGGATGCGGCGCCACGCTTCGCGCAGCAGTTCGCGGCTGTCCGCCCCTTTGAACGCCGGATCGGTGTCCGGGAACAGCTTGCCAATATCACCCAGCGCGGCAGCGCCCAACAGCGCGTCGGTCAGCGCATGCAGCGCCACGTCGCCATCAGAATGCGCCAGCAGCCCTTTTTCATAAGGAATGCGCACGCCGCCAATGATAATTGGGCCTTCACCGCCAAAGGCGTGTACATCAAAACCGTGTCCAATTCGCATTATGCCTTCTCCTGATGGGTCGAACGGGTAAGATAAAATTCCGCGAGCTGTAAATCTTCCGGACGCGTCACTTTAATATTATCAGCACGTCCTTCAACAAGCTCAGGATGGAAACCGCAGTACTCCAGCGCAGAGGCTTCGTCCGTAATGGTCGCACCTTCGTTAAGCGCGCGCGTTAAGCAGTCGTGGAGTAATTCGCGGGGGAAAAATTGCGGCGTCAGCGCGTGCCATAGATCGACGCGATCGACGGTGTGGGCGATAGCCCGTTTGCCCGGCTCGGCGCGCTTCATGGTGTCGCGCACGGGGGCGGCCAGAATGCCACCCACTTTGCTGGTTTCGCTCAGCGACAGCAGGCGAGCGAGATCGTCCTGATGCAGGCACGGACGCGCCGCGTCATGAACCAGTACCCACGGGGCGTTTCCGGCAGCCTGAATGCCTGCCAGCACGGAATCGGCGCGCTCGGCACCGCCATCGACAACGGTAATCTGTGGATGATTTGCCAGCGGGAGCTGCGCGAAGCGCGCATCACCCGGGCTGATAGCGATGATCGCCCGCGTCACCCGCGGGTGCGCCAGCAGCGCCGCCACGGCGTGCTCGAGGATCGTTTTATCGCCAATAGAGAGGTACTGCTTGGGACATTCTGTCTGCATGCGCCGGCCAAAACCTGCGGCCGGCACCACGGCGCATACGTCCGAAAAAGTTACTGCCATGTCGTAATCCTGGGCCTGATTATCGATTATTTTGTGCTGAGCCCTGATTGCGTTTAGACGCATCCGGAACCAGACGATAAAAGGTTTCGCCCGGCTTAGTCATACTGAGTTCATTGCGTGCGCGTTCCTCAATCGCCTCTTGCCCGCCATTGAGGTCATCAATTTCAGCAAAGAGTTGATCGTTTCGCGCCTTAAGTTTGGCGTTTGTTGCCTGCTGAGCCGCGACGTCATCGCTTACCCGGCTATAGTCGTGCAGTCCGTTCTTACCGAACCACAGCGAATATTGCAGCCAGATTAGCAAAGCCAGCAACAGCAGCGTTAGTTTACCCATCCTGCCCCCTGAAAAACGGCATCATCATCCCAAGACTTCCCCAGAGCACTACGCCGGGGTAATAGAGATGCCGCAACATCGCGGGCAAATGTACCACATTTTTTCCGCAGAATCGTCCTGCACAATATCGTTACACAGTTGGTTACGGTTTGAATTATGGCTGAAGTTAGCCCATGAGCCACAAAAATAACAGACCAAACATCAGAACCACCGTCACAATCGTGACCACGGTGCTGTACAGGAGCTTACCGTTGAGCAACGAGTGCAGCGCAATGCCAACGACAACCGCCACGGGCATCAGCGCCAGAAAGAAAGGCCAGGTGTAGAGAAAGAAGAACAGCGTGTTGCCGCCGTAGATGAGAAACGGAATACCCAGCGCCAGCAGCCATGAGACGAAGCCAATGATGGCCCCAGGAAATGACCAGGTCGTTTCGTCGTCGGTCGCAAGCGGCTCCGACCCGGTGGTGGTGATGTAATGTTCACTGTTGCGCATAGCTAGTCCTGTGACCGTGACTCATCGTTCGGGAAGACAGCTCCCGAACGATACCGTCTCAGGATCTGATAATATCGTCCCGTCTGAGCAGGTCTAATAATTGGCTTACTAAATTTGTTACCAATTGTTGACCTTCCAGGTGAATTTCAGGCGATTCAGGCGCTTCGTATACCGCGTCAATTCCGGTGAAGTTGCGCAATTCTCCGGCACGCGCTTTTTTGTACAGCCCTTTCGGGTCGCGCGCTTCGCAGACCTCCAGTGGCGTATCCACAAACACCTCGATAAAGCGATCCTGGCCGACGCGTTCGCGCACCATCTGGCGCTCGGCGCGGTGCGGAGAGATAAACGCGGTCAGCACCACCAGCCCGGCGTCGGCCATCAGGCTGGCGACTTCCCCGACCCGGCGGATGTTCTCTTTGCGGTCGTCGTCGCTGAACCCTAAATCGCTGCACAGGCCATGGCGCACGTTGTCGCCATCCAGCAGGTAGGTGCTTACGCCCTGCTGATAAAGCGCCTCTTCCAGCGCGCCCGCCACCGTCGATTTACCCGAGCCGGACAGTCCGGTAAACCAGAGTACAACCCCACGGTGACCGTGGAGCTGTTCGCGCTGGGCGACGGTGACCGGATGAGGATGCCAGACGACGTTCTCATCATGGGCGGCCATTACTTGCCTCCCAGCAGATCGCGCGCGCCCCAGTGCGGGAAGTGTTTACGCACCAGCGCGTTCAGTTCCAGCTCAAAGGCGCTGAATTCAGAGGCCACGGCAGCCTGTTTAATCGGTTCGCGTACCATACCGGCCCCGACGGTAACGTTGGTCAGCCTGTCGATAAAGATAAGCCCGCCCGTCACCGGGTTCTGCTGATACGGATCCAGCACCAGCGGTTCGTCGAAGGTCAGATCGACCAGACCAATACCGTTCAACGGCAGCTCGGTAACCTCGCGCTGGGTCAGATTGTTGATGTCCACCTGGAACTGAATACCGTCCACGCGGGCGCGGGTCTTCTTGCCGGCAATTTTAATGTCGTAGCTCTGGCCCGGCGTCAGCGGTTGCTCCGCCATCCACACCACATCCACGGACGCGCCCTGTACCGCCGCCAGCGTTTCCTGCGCGTCTACCAGAAGATCGCCCCGGCTGATATCAATTTCGTCTTTCAGCACCAGCGTTACGGCTTCACCGGCCCCCGCGTCCTGCAGGTCACCGTCAAAGGTGACGATGCGGGCGATGGTCGATTCCACACCGGATGGCAGCACCTTGACGCGCTGGCCAACCTGTACAGAGCCTGACGCTAGGGTGCCGGAGAAACCGCGGAAATCGAGATTTGGACGGTTCACGTACTGCACCGGGAAGCGCATCGGCTGGGTGTCGACCACGCGCTGAATTTCAACCGTTTCCAGCACCTCCAGCAGCGTCGGGCCGCTGTACCAAGGCATGTTCGCGCTTTGGGACGCGACGTTATCCCCTTCCAGCGCCGAGAGCGGCACAAAGCGGATATCCAGGTTGCCCGGCAGCTGTTCAGCAAAGGTCAGATAGCTCTGGCGGATCTCCTCGAATTTTTCTTCGCTGAAGTTCACCAGATCCATTTTGTTGACCGCCACCACCAGGTGTTTGATCCCCAGCAGCGTCGAGATAAAGCTGTGGCGACGGGTCTGATCCAGCACGCCTTTACGCGCGTCCATCAGCAGGATCGCCAGGTCGCAGGTCGACGCGCCGGTCGCCATATTGCGGGTGTACTGTTCGTGCCCCGGGGTGTCGGCGATAATAAATTTGCGCTTCTCGGTAGAGAAGTAGCGGTAGGCCACGTCAATCGTGATGCCCTGCTCGCGCTCCGCCTGCAGGCCATCCACCAGCAGCGCCAGGTCGAGTTTTTCACCCTGGGTGCCGTGACGTTTACTGTCGTTATGCAGGGAAGAGAGCTGATCTTCGTAAATCTGGCGCGTATCGTGCAGCAGGCGGCCAATCAGGGTACTTTTCCCGTCATCCACGCTGCCGCAGGTCAGAAAACGCAGCAGGCTTTTGTGTTGTTGCGCGTGCAGATACGCTTCCACGCCGCCTTCTTTGGCAATTTGTTGAGCAATAGTGGTGTTCATGGCGGCTCCTTAGAAATAACCCTGACGTTTCTTCAGCTCCATGGAGCCTGCCTGGTCGCGGTCAATCACGCGGCCCTGTCGCTCGCTGGTGGTCGACACCAGCATCTCTTCGATGATCTCCGGCAGCGTCTGCGCGCTGGATTCCACCGCGCCGGTCAGCGGCCAGCAGCCAAGGGTGCGGAAACGCACCATCTGTTTTTTAATCACTTCGCCCGGCTGCAGGTCGATGCGATCGTCGTCGATCATCATCAGCATGCCGTCACGCTCCAGCACCGGGCGCTCTGCGGCCAGATACAGCGGAACGATCTCGATGTTTTCCAGATAGATATACTGCCAGATATCCAGCTCGGTCCAGTTGGAGAGCGGGAAGACGCGGATGCTTTCGCCCTTGTTGATCTGGCCGTTGTAGTTGTGCCACAGCTCCGGGCGCTGGTTTTTTGGGTCCCAGCGGTGGAAGCGGTCGCGGAAGGAGTAGATACGCTCTTTGGCGCGGGATTTCTCTTCGTCACGGCGCGCGCCGCCGAAGGCCGCGTCAAAACCATATTTGTTCAGCGCCTGCTTCAGCCCTTCGGTCTTCATGATATCGGTATGTTTGGCGCTGCCGTGCACGAACGGGTTAATGCCCATCGCCACCCCTTCCGGGTTTTTGTGCACCAGCAGCTCGCAGCCGTAGGCTTTCGCGGTACGATCGCGGAACTCGTACATTTCGCGGAATTTCCAGCCGGTATCCACGTGCAGCAGCGGGAACGGCAGCGTGCCCGGATAAAACGCTTTACGCGCCAGATGCAGCATGACGCTGGAATCTTTACCGATGGAGTACATCATCACCGGGTTAGAAAACTCGGCGGCCACTTCGCGGATAATATGGATACTCTCCGCTTCGAGCTGCCGCAGGTGTGTAAGACGTTTTTGGTCCATAACCGTTCCTTAAGCCAAATTTACGACAGAAGAACCAAAGCCTTCTGTATCGGTTGTGTGTTGGAACCAGGCGAGCGTGCTGTGCAGCTGCACCACTTCACCCACCACGATCAGGGCGGGCATAGGGGCGTCTTTCGCCAGGGTTGCAAGATGTTCCAGCGTGCCCGTCGCAACGTGCTGATCGACGCGCGTGCCGCGAGAAATGACGGCAACGGGCGTCGTCGCCTCGCGACCGTGCTGAATAAGCTGTTCGCTGATGTCCGCCGCCTTCATCGTGCCCATGTATATCGCCAGCGTCTGGCGGCTCTGGGCGAGATGCGACCAGTCGAACGGCGTGCTGTCCGCCTTGTAGTGGCCGGTCACAAAGGTGACGCTCTGGGCGTAATCGCGATGGGTCAGAGGAATACCGGCGTAGGCCGTCACCGCAGAGGCCGCCGTAATGCCGGGCACCACCTGGAACGGTATGCCCGCTTCGGCTGCCGCCTGCAGCTCTTCGCCGCCGCGGCCAAAGATAAACGGATCGCCCCCCTTCAGGCGCACCACGGTTTTGCCCGCTTTGGCTGCGTCAACCAGCATCTGGTTGGTGTCGTGCTGCGGCACCGAGTGCTCGCCAGCCCGTTTGCCCACGCAGATTTGCTCCGCGTCGCGACGGATCAGTTCGCGCACGCTGTCGGTGACCAGATGGTCGTAGAACACGACGTCCGCGTCCTGCAGCACCTGCAGGCCGCGCAGCGTCAGGAGCCCGGCATCGCCAGGCCCCGCGCCCACCAGGATGATCTCCCCACCCGTGCTGCCGGGGTTATCCAGTTCATCCTCGAGGATTTTCTGCGCAGCCGTTTCATTGCCGGCATGCATCAGGCTGGCGAAGCGGCCGCGAAACACGCGTTCCCAGAAGCGACGGCGTTCCGTCACGCTGGTCAGGCGGGTTTTCAGGTGGTTACGCCAGTAGCTGGCTTTCTCCGCCATGCGCCCGAGGCTGGTCGGCAGCAGCGCTTCGATTTTTTCACGCAGCACGCGCGCCAGCACCGGTGCGGTACCGCCGGAGGAGATCGCCACCAGCAGCGGCGAACGGTCAACGATCGACGGAAAGATAAACGAACACAACGGCTGGTCGTCCACCACGTTCACCAGGCGGTAACGGGCCTGCGCGGCGTCGGAGATCCGCTGGTTCAGTTCACGATCTTCGGTCGCCGCAATTACCAGCACCACGCTGTCGATTTGTGACTCGTCGAAATCCGCCTCTGCAACGACCTGCACCTGGGCCCCTGCGCGCTGCAGAAACGCGATTTTGCGATCGGCGATTTCACCCGTGCCAACAACCAGCACCGGTTTCTCTTTAATCGCAGCAAATAAGGGCAGATAGTCCACAGGCAACAACTCACTAACAACGAGGAATAGAGGGACTATAGGGGGCGGCTTAGACCGAATGAAATTACGAATTGGAATGAGTAGTTACTCAATGGAATAACGCCGTAAAAATGCTAATACCAAAAAGTGCTTAACGCGCGAAATTTCGGGCATTTAAGAGCAATTCAAATTGTGTATGGACGATCACAGTTTCATACTAGGCGGGTTATTATTTTGCTCTGTTTTTAAGGACTCACTATGTTTTCCGCAACGCGCCACCGTATTGCTGCCCTGGCGCTCGGCGTTTGCTTTATTCTTCCTGCTCAGGCAAAAAACCAACCTTATGGTGAAATCGCCAATATGCAGGCGCGGCATATTGCCACCGTTTTCCCTGGCCGCATGACCGGCTCGCCTGCGGAAATGCTCTCCGCGGACTATCTTCGCCAGCAGTTTGCTGAGATGGGTTACCAGAGCGACATCCGGTCGTTTCACAGCCGCTACGTCTATACCTCGCGAAATAAAACGAAAAACTGGCATAACGTGACCGGCAGTACGGTGATTGCGGCCCACGAAGGAAGCGCAAAAGAGCAAATTATTATTATGGCGCACCTTGATACCTACGCTCCGATGAGCGATGCCGACACGGATAACAACCTCGGCGGGCTGACGCTGCAGGGCATGGACGACAACGCTGCAGGCCTGGGCGTGATGCTCGAACTGGCCGAGCGGATGAAAGATATTCCAACCCAGTATGGCATTCGTTTTGTTGCCACCAGCGGTGAAGAAGAGGGCAAACTCGGCGCTGAGAATCTCCTTAAACGCATGAGCGCCGAGGAGAAGAAAAATACGCTGCTGGTGATCAACCTCGACAACCTGATCGTCGGCGACAAGCTCTATTTCAACAGCGGGCAGAGTACGCCGGGTACCGTGCGAAAACTGACGCGCGACCGTGCGCTGGCCATTGCCCGCAGCCATGGCGTTTATGCCACCAGCAATCCCGGCGGTAACCCGGATTATCCGCGAGGCACAGGCTGCTGCAACGACGGGGAAGTGTTTGATAAGGCGGGCATTCCGGTGCTGTATGTGGAAGCGACAAACTGGGCGCTGGGCAAAAAAGATGGCTACCAGCAGCGGGCTAAATCGAAAGCCTTCCCGGACGGGACAAGCTGGCACAACGTGATGCTGGATAATCAGCAGCACATCGATCGCGTGCTGCCGCAGCGGATTGAGCACCGCAGTCGTGATGTGGTGAAGGTGATGCTGCCGCTGGTGAAGGAGCTGGCGAAAGCGGGGAAAGCCTGAGGCCGTTAAGCCCGGTGGCGGCTACGCCTTACCGGGCAAAAAGGTTATCACCCTTCGTGCAACCCGCACTCGCGCTTCAGCCCGAAGAATCGCGTCTCTTCTTCCGCCATTCCCGGTTCCCACTTACGCGTGGTGTGGGTATCCCCCACTGACAGATAGCCCTGATCCCACAGCGGATGGTACTTCAGCCCGTGTTTTTGCAGATACTGGTACACCGTCCGGTTATCCCAGTCGATAATCGGCAGCACTTTAAACACCCCGCGCTGCACTGCCAGCACCGGTAAGGTTGCCCGGCTGCCGGACTGCTCGCGGCGCAGGCCCGCAAACCACGTCTGCGCATTAAGCTCTTTCAGCGCCCGGTTCATCGGCTCGACCTTGTTGATCTCATTGTATTTCTCAATGCCCTCAACGCCCTGTTCCCACAGCTTACCGTAGCGCGCCTCCTGCCAGGCCGCGCTTTCCGTCGCGCGGTAGACCTTGAGGTTCAGCCTGAGCTTGTCCGTCAGCTCGTCAATAAACTGATAGGTTTCCGGGAACAGGTAGCCGGTATCGGTGAGGATCACCGGAATGTCCGGACGGATCTGATTCACCAGATGCAGGCTGACCGCCGCCTGAATACCAAAGCTCGACGAGAGCACATATTCTCCCGGCAGGTTTTCCAGCGCCCACGCCACGCGCCCTTCGGCGTCCAGCTTTTCAAGGTGGGCATTGGTTTCTGCCAGCGCCAGAATACGTTCGACTTTTGGCAGGTCATTAAGGGCGTTTAGATCGAGTTCGGACATAGTTACCTCTCGTGGTTACTCCCAGAAATCCCTTGCGGGATCGAGCACCGGGCGAATGATGCCCGCACGCACCGTAAAGTCGCCGAAGCCTTCACCCGCTTCGCGCTCTTTCGCCCAGCGCCCGACAAGCTCGTCGATGGAATCAAGAATTTCCGGCTCGGTGATGTTCTCGCGGAACATGCGCGGAATGCGCGTGCCGATACGGTTACCGCCCAGATGCAGGTTATAGCGCCCCGGCGCTTTCCCCACCAGACCGAGCTCGGCCAGCATCGCGCGACCGCAGCCGTTCGGACAACCGGTGACGCGCATAACAATATGCTCGTCCGGAATGCCGTGTTTTTCCAGAATCGCTTCCACTTTGTCGGTAAACGACGGCAGGAAACGTTCCGCTTCGGCCATCGCCAGCGGGCAGGTCGGGAACGATACGCAGGCCATCGAGTTTTCACGCTGCGGCTTAACCGCATCCATTAACCCGTGTTCGCGCGCCAGCTTCTCGATCTTCGCCTTCTGGCTTTCCGGCACGCCGGCAATAATCAGGTTCTGGTTAGCGGTAATGCGGAACTCACCTTTGTGGATCTTCGCAATTTCCAGCAGACCGGTTTTCAGCGGACGTCCCGGATAATCCAGAATACGGCCGTTTTCAATAAACAGCGTCAGGTGCCATTTATTGTCGATGCCTTTTACCCAGCCAATGCGATCGCCGCGACCGGTGAATTCGTAAGGGCGGATCGGCTCAAATTTGATGCCCGCACGACGCTCCACCTCCGCTTTGAACGTCTCCACGCCCACGCGCTCCAGGGTGTATTTGGTTTTCGCGTTTTTACGATCGGTACGGTTACCCCAGTCGCGCTGGGTCGTCACCACCGCTTCCGCCACGGCCAGCGTATGCTCGAGCGGCAGGAAGCCGAACTCGCTCGCGGTACGGGCGTAGGTTTTCTTGTTACCGTGTTCGATGGACAGGCCGCCGCCCACCAGCAGGTTAAAGCCCACCAGCTTGCCGTTTTCGGCTATCGCCACGAAGTTCATGTCGTTGGCGTGCAGGTCGATATCGTTCTGCGGCGGGATCACTACCGTGGTTTTAAACTTGCGCGGCAGGTAGGTCTGGCCAAGGATCGGCTCTTCGTCGGTGGTCGCGACTTTTTCCTGATCGAGCCAAATCTCGGCATAGGCGCGCGTACGCGGCAGCAGGTGCTCAGAGATCTTCTTCGCCCACTCGTAGGCTTCGGCGTGCAGCTCGGACTCATACGGGTTCGAGGTGCAGAGCACGTTACGGTTCATGTCGTTGGCGGTCGCCAGCGCGTCCAGCCCGACCGAGTGCAGCATCTGGTGCACCGGCTTGACGTTCTTCTTCAGAATGCCGTGGAACTGGAAGGTCTGACGGTTGGTCAGACGAATGCTGCCATAAATCGTGTTTTCACCGGCAAACTTGTCGATCGCCTGCCACTGTTTGGTGGTAATCACCCCACCCGGCAGACGGCAGCGCAGCAGCATCGCGTGACGCGGCTCCAGCTTCTGCTCGGCACGCTCGGCACGGATGTCGCGGTCGTCCTGCTGATACATGCCGTGGAAGCGGATCAGCAGGAAGTTGTCGCCTTTGAAACCGCCGGTGAGACCGTCATTCAGATCTTCAGCAATGGTGCCGCGCAGATAGTTGCTTTCCAGCTTCATGCGCTCGGCGTCTGTCAGTTTACCTTCGACCACCAGTGGCCCTGGATGTTTTTCGCTCATTAGTAGACATCTCGCTGATAACGGCGCTCAACGCGCAGCTCACTTAAAAATTCATCCGCCGTTTCGGCATCCATACCGCCGAATTCGGCAATCACTTCCAGCAGTGCCTGCTCAACGTCTTTCGCCATGCGATTGGCGTCGCCGCAGACATAAATGTGGGCACCGTCATTGATCCAGCGCCACAGCTCTGCGCCCTGTTCGCGCAGTTTGTCTTGTACGTATACTTTTTCTTTCTGGTCGCGGGACCAGGCCAGATCGATGCGGGTCAGTACGCCTTCTTTCACATAGCGCTGCCACTCAACCTGGTAGAGGAAATCTTCGGTAAAGTGCGGATTGCCGAAGAACAGCCAGTTCTTACCCGACGCGCCGTCTGCCGCGCGCTGCTGCATGAAGGCGCGGAACGGCGCAATGCCGGTGCCCGGGCCAATCATGATGACCGGTGTTTCCGGGTTTGCCGGCAGGCGGAAGTTGTCGTTGTGCTCGATAAAAACGCGCACTTCGCCCTCTTCTTCCACGCGATCGGCCAGGAAGCTCGACGCCCCACCCGCGCGCGCGCGGCCTTCGATGTCGTAGCGCACCACGCCGACGGTAACATGCACTTCACTCTCCACTTCGGCCTGCGAAGAGGCGATGGAGTAGAGGCGCGGGGTTAGCGGACGCAGCAGGCCGATCAGCGCATCGGCATCCAGCTGAGCCGGAGAGAAACGCACCATATCGACAATCGGCGTCGTCGCGGCGTAATGCTGCAGTTTCGCCTTGTCGCCCACCAGCGGCAGCAGGGATTCGCTGCGCGTTAAGGTGGCATAATTTTCGACGATATTCGGGGTGTTCACCGTCAGTTCAAAATGCCACTGCAGCGCCTCGGATAACGGCAGCGATTTGCCGTCAACGGTCACAGGCTCGTCGCCTTTCAGCCACAGCAGCTCAACCAGCTCTTTCACCAGCGCCGGATCGTTCTGATACCAGACGCCCAGCGCATCGCCAGGCTGATAGCGCAGCCCCGAGTCGCCTAAATCGATTTCGATATGACGCACGTCTTTTTCTGAGTCGCGGCCGGTAATTTTCTGGTTCACCGACAGGCTCGCCGTCAGCGGCGCCTCTTTGGTGTACGGGCTGGTGTGGATGTCGTTGACAGCACCCGTCGCGGTGAACGCGGCCTGTGCCGACGTCTCTTTCGGCACGCGCGCTTTTAGCACTTCAACGATGCGGGCGCGCCATTCAGCGGCGGCGGTCTGGTATTCGACATCCGCATCAACGCGGTCCAGCAGACGCTCCGCGCCCAGCTCCGCCAGCCTGCTGTCGAAGTCTTTGCCGGACTGGCAGAAGAATTCATAGGAGGTATCGCCCAGGCCAAAGACGGCAAACGCCGTCCCATCCAGCTTCGGCGCTTTTTTCGAGAACAGGAACTTATGCAGCGCCACCGCTTCTTCAGCAGGTTCACCTTCACCTTGCGTAGAGGCGACCACCACCAGCAGTTTTTCCGACGCGATTTGCTTGAATTTATAATCCCCGGCGTTGACCAGGTTCACGTTCAGTTTAGCGGCCAGCAGGTCGTCGCGCAGCGCTTCGGCCACGCGGCGGGCGTTGCCCGTCTGCGAGGCGGAAATCAGGGTAATGGCCGGAATCTCAACGGCCGTAGCCGGTGCACCCGCCACAGCGCCAGGCTGCTGATTGAGCATTCCCCAGAAATAACCGGAGACCCAGGCAAGCTGAGTGGGAGAAAAATCAGAGGTGGCAGCCTGAAGGCGCGCCAGTTGCTCCGGGTTCAGGGGAAGCAAATTTGAAGGTGGGGCCTGTGTTGTCATGCGTCGTTATGTTCCAGTAGCCAAGCGGACTTTAAGCGAATAAATCCAAACTGAAGATAAGGTTAACGGCGAGGATAATAACAATTAAAGAAGGGATGGAAATAATAAATAACCAAATGGACTAACCTGTTTTGGTTGTCATGCTTAGCGATAAAACCGATTAAATAATTATTTGAAATATAAGAACAAATAGCGATAAACACCCCGAATACGAGGCGGTGGACGCTCAGAGCCGTTTTAGTTAATGCTAAAAATTGTGCTTTCCGGTACTATGCGGCGGTTTTTTCCGCATTACTGAGAGCGATCATGTCCACCACACTGTTTAAAGATTTCACCTTCGAAGCCGCCCACCACCTTCCGCATGTCCCTGAAGGACATAAATGTGGCCGTCTGCACGGGCATTCGTTCATGGTGCGTCTTGAGATCACCGGTGAAGTTGATCCGCATACCGGTTGGATCATGGATTTTGCCGAGCTGAAGGCGGCGTTTAAGCCGACCTACGATCGTCTGGATCACTACTACCTGAATGAGATCCCGGGACTTGAAAACCCGACCAGCGAAGTGCTGGCAAAATGGATTTGGGATCAGATGAAGCCGCTGGTACCGCTGCTGAGCGCGGTGATGATCAAAGAGACCTGCACCGCGGGCTGCATTTATCGCGGGGAGTGATTCTCCTCTTCCCCACGCACGTTTAGCGGCGTGAACTCATAGAGCACAAGCGCGTTACTTTCCAGCGATTCAGTAATTTGCCAGCCGTCATAAAGCCGTTCATCGCGTAAGGAAAGCGTTGGGCGCGCTTTGTGCGCAATCCAGCGCCACATCTCCTCATCAGGCCCGCTGTCGCTGTGTACTCCTTCCAGCAACGGATAGAGCGCACCGTTGTGCCGATCGAACAAATGGCTCTTAACGCGCCAGTGACCGCGCATTCCTCGTAGCTCAAGATGATACTGCTGGCGAAAACGCTGAATAAAGGCCTCCTCGCTGGAGAGCAGAGGATTGAAGACCACCACGTTACGCAACAGCAGCTGATATCGCCCCTGATGGCGGAGCAGCAGCACGCTCTTGTCGTTAACGAGCACCTCTCCCCGCAGACGCTGCCACAGCCAGAGTACCCAATAGATGGGCCGTGGAAGGCCGTGATTATATTGAAGCGCAAGGCTTGATGTATCGAGGGTGTTGTTCGCCCTCGCTTCCCCCTGTAAACCAGAATTAAGCCAGAATCCCGCCAGCCATACCTGTTCTGAAAGCCCGAGCAGATTCTGCATCAACAGCGCACCGCGAAAAAACCAGCCGTTGGTCGCCCGCGTATTCCCCGTAAGAGTGTTCCATGAGAGTAACCATACCGGCAGCGTCCGCTGCCGCTGGCGAAGGGCGGCGAGGATCTGGCGGACCTTTAGCACCGGGTAATTTTCAGAAGAGGAAAGATGCGCGGGATCCAGCTGCGCCAGATCGAGCAGCTCGTTGGCATCTGCCGGACATGCGAGGAAATCAGCCTCGTCCAGAATGTCAGAACGGAACAGCGCGTCACCGCTCAGCTCGCTACCAACGGGAGAGAAGCGATGCCACACCCCCAATTTTGCCTGCGGAAGGTAGGCCCTCAGCGCCGCCCGCTGCGCCCGCCAGGCGTGCTCCTGGGTTTCCGCGTTTGCCTGGGGAGACCAGTGCATGACGACGTGCCAGCCAGCGGTAATGTCGGGCAAAAATCGGTTAACCGAAAGCTGCAAAAAGCGCGTCAGGAGATCGCATCGGGTAGTGACCCCCGTGTGCAGCAGGACCGTCCAGCCTTTTTTCGCCACCCAGGTAAACAATTGCTGCAGATGATACCAACAGGCGTAGCCCGCCATTTGGGGATCGTCCCATCCCGTAGCGAACAGACGGCTGCTGAGAAAAGGTTCGGCGATATCAATGCCCTCAATCGGGATCGCCTCGTGTAGCGCCTCCAGATGCCGACGAACATCCTCTCGCAGCAAATCGTCTAGCTCGCGCAGGGTGATGACCAGCCGCGTGCGGCGCAGCGCGGAAGAGAGCGGATAAAGCTGCTGCACATCCAGTATCCGCTCCTGACACGGGGAGTAGGTTAGCGGCGAGGGTTCCCAACCGCGGGTCTCAGCGTCGTTAAGCAGGCTAAATAACGTATCCACCGCAACAGGGAAACGCTGTTCATCCACCGTCGTGCGCGGGCGGAACGCAAGGGGACGATGACGCCCGGCCTTACGAAACTCACCCGGAGACATATTGTGATAGCGCTGGAAACTATCGGTCATCATACGTGTGCTGGCAAATCCGTTCTCCAGCGCAATCTGATGCAGAGGGCGGCTGGTGAGACACAGGGCGTCAGCCGCTTTTTCCAGCCGCAGGGCAGTGATGTACTGCATAAAACTGGCTCCCGTCTCTTTTCGAAAGAGACGAGAGAGCCACGCTTCTGAGACGAACTCACTCTCTGCGATTTCGGCCAACGTAATGCGGCGGGTGTAGCTGGCGTCGATCCGCTCCAGTACACGGGCGATGCGCTTGCTTACGTTGGCGTGCTGGTTCCGGGGTTTCTGGCGGACGGGCTGCTGAAAGCGACCAATCAGCAGCAGCAGGATCTCGCTCAGCCAGCGATTCGCCTCCAGCCGGTAGCGATGCGGATCGTTGACGAGCGTCACCACCAGCAGCTGGCGCAGCAGGTGCCGAAGCTCGTCACACTGCGGCCAGCGCCCGCCTGACTCCTCCGGAACCGCATAATCATGGGCAAAAAAATCATTGTACAGCTGGATTACCCAGCGTCCGGATAGAACGACACGCAGAGTCACATTCGCGTTCTGGCTGATAAGCCTCCATCGCTGATGGCGGTTTATCACTACAAGGCCATTTGTCGGAACCCTTACTTGTCCCGCCTCGGTTTGCAGTTCAGCTTGCCCTTCCAGCACCCACAGTATCGTCAGCAAATCGCCTTCATCCTGCGCGAACAGGCGAATGTCCTCAACGGCTATCGCAAACTCATTTCCA
Organism: Enterobacter sp. N18-03635; assembly: GCF_004006055.1. Classification (NCBI taxonomy): domain Bacteria; kingdom Pseudomonadati; phylum Pseudomonadota; class Gammaproteobacteria; order Enterobacterales; family Enterobacteriaceae; genus Enterobacter; species Enterobacter sp. N18-03635. The sequence goes on from NZ_CP034769.1 coordinate 3,677,682, forward strand.
CGATGTTCCATTCGCCCCCTCCACGAAGACAAAAAATGAAGCACTCTTTTTTGTCATAACCGAATCGTATGAAAAACAATCAGAAAAAAGGCGTCGATTTACAACAAAAAAGGACATTTTCCGGCAATGCGATCGACATAAACTCGAAACTAACACCATTTGGCAGGAAAAGGATAACAAAAATGACACATCCAATTGTTGACGCGCTGCGAGGCTCCGAGGCTCAGTTCACTGAATTACGCCGCGAGTTTCACCGACATCCCGAAACAGGCTTCGAGGAGCACAAAACCAGCGACCGCGTCGCGTCACTCCTGGAGCAGTGGGGCTATGAGGTCAACCGGGGAATGGCCAAAACCGGGGTGGTCGGCACCCTTAAGGTAGGAAACGGCAGCAAACGTCTGGGCCTGCGCGCCGATATGGATGCGCTGCCGATGCAGGAAAATAGCGGCAAAGCGTGGAGCAGCACGGTTGAAGGTAAATTTCACGGCTGCGGGCACGATGGCCACACCACTACCCTGCTTTATGCCGCAGAGTATCTGGCCCGAACCCGCAACTTTAGCGGCACGCTGCATCTGATTTTTCAGCCAGCCGAAGAGCTGCTGTATGGCGGGCGCGTCATGGTTGAAGATGGCCTGTTTGAACAATTCCCCTGCGACCATATTTTTGGCCTGCACAACATGCCCTCCCAGCCGCTTGGGAAAATTGGCCTGCGCGATGGCGCCATGATGGCCTCCTCTGACACCGTTCATATTGAGGTGAACGGCGTAGGGGGTCACGGCGCCGTTCCGGAACACACCGTTGATGCCACGCTGGTTGCCTGCCATATCACCCTCGCCCTGCAGTCGATTGTGTCGAGGAATATCACCCCATTCCAGCCGGTCGTCGTAACCGTGGGCAGCATCCAGGCGGGACATGCCCCGAATATTATCAACGATAAGGTATTAATGAAGCTGACCGTGCGCACGCTGGACGAAGCGGTGCGTCAAACCGTCCTGCAGCGAATCCACGACATTGCCGTGGCACAGGCTGAAAGCTTCAACGCCACGGCCACGATTCGTCACGTCAACGGCAGCCCGGTGCTGCGCAATAGCCCGCAGGCCAATGACATGGTGCGCACGGTGGCGACCGACCTGTTCGGTCAGGATGCCGTCGCGTCGGTGAATGCTTTTATGGGAAGCGAAGATTTTGCGTTCATGCTCGAGAAAAACCCCAACGGCTGTTACTTCACCCTCGGCGCTGGCGATGAGCCGGACCGCTGCATGGTGCATAACCCAGGCTACGACTTTAACGACAAGCTTCTGCTTACCGGCGCGGCACTCTGGAGTGCGTTGACCGAGCACTATCTGCGCTGATTCGCACCAACCCCGGAGGGCCGCACGATGAGTACCGTACCCCTGACAGGCACACCGTCCTACGCCGGTAACGATCGGCTGCTGGCCGGTATTGTGATGAGCGTTCTGACCTTCTGGTTATTTGCGCAGTCGGTGATAAACGTTGTCCCGGCAATGAAAAACAGCCTCGCTATCTCCCTTGAAACCCTCACGCTGGCGGTCAGCCTTAGCGCCTTGTTCAGCGGCTGTTTTGTCGTTGCCTGCGGCGGCTTTGCCGATAAGTTTGGCCGCGTGCGTATGACCTACATTGGCCTCGCGCTGAGCATCATCGGCAGCGCCCTGCTTTTTTTCTCGTGGGAGCCGGTTCTGTTTCTGCTGGGGAGAGCGATACAGGGGCTGTCAGCGGCCTGCATCATGCCCGCCACCCTGGCGCTGATTAAAACCTGGTATCAAGGCAACGCTCGCCAGCGGGCAATCAGCTTTTGGGTGATTGGTTCATGGGGCGGCAGCGGGCTGAGCTCGTTTGTCGGCGGCGCCATCGCCACCACGCTCGGCTGGCGATGGATCTTTATTTTTTCCATGCTGGTGGCGACGATGGCACTCCTGCTGATCCGCGGCACGCCGGAAAGCCGAAGCGACGGCGCACGTCGCCATAAGCTGGATATTGGCGGCCTGGTGAGTTTTGTCCTTATGCTGGTGCTGCTGAACCTGTTTATTAGCAAAGGCCACGGTTGGGGCTGGAGCAGCGGCCTGTCGCTGCTGGTGCTGGGGGGCGCCGCGCTGGCAGCGGCCTGCTTTGTGCTCACCGGGCGACGCAAGGGTGACGCGGCGCTGATTGATTTTGCCCTGTTTAAAAACCGGGCCTACAGCGCCTCGGTATTCTCTAACTTTTTGCTCAACGGCTGCATTGGCACCATGATGATCGCCAGCATCTGGCTGCAGCAGGGCCACCGTCTGTCGCCATTGCAAACCGGCATGATGACGCTGGGGTATCTGATTACCGTGCTGGCGATAATCCGGGTAGGGGAAAAGCTGCTTCAGCGCTACGGCGCGCGCCTGCCGATGATGACCGGGCCGCTGCTGACCGCAACGGGCATCACGCTCATCTCCTGCACGTTTTTAAGCAAGGAGATCTACATCGTCACCGTCTTTCTCAGTAACATTTTATTTGGTCTGGGGCTGGGATGTTACGCCACGCCGTCAACAGATACGGCGGTGATGAACGCGCCAGAAAACAAAGTCGGGGTGGCCTCGGGGGTGTACAAAATGGGCAGCTCGCTGGGGGGAGCGATGGGGATCGCGGTTACCGCATCGCTCTATGCGCTGCTGCTGCCGCTGGGCATGGCCAGCGCCGCACAGTATGCCCTCCTTTTCAACAGCGCGATGTGTCTCGCTTCGGTGGGAGTGACCTGGGCGTTACTCCCTTCAGGTCGGGCCCCGCGATAGGCGGGGCCACGAAAGGGTCAGGCAATATTCAGGTACTTGTGCGTCTGCATCGACAGGCGCCAGTTGCGCGCAATACAGGTTTCAATGCACAGGCGCGTCGCGTCGTCTTTCTGGCTGATCGGCTGTAGCGCAATGACGCGCTGCTTTTCATCCGTCAGCGTTGCCAGCAGTTCATCCAGCGCTTCGATATCACGCACGCGCCCAACCGGGTGCTTAATCTCATCCGCGCGTTCCAGCGCCTGAGACAGCACGTCATACCCGCCGCGCATATTCACTTTTGGCGATACCGTCACCCAGGTGGTGTGTGAACAGCGCACTTCATGGGTGCCGCTGGTTTCAATCTGGCAGCTGTAGCCGTTCTTTTCGAGCAGCTCGGTCAGCGGCGTCAGATCGTGGATGCAGGGTTCACCGCCGGTGATCACCACGTGACGCGCCGTCCAGCCCTGACGACCAATAATGGCCAGCAGATCTTCTGAACTGCCCGCGCCCCACTTATCGCTCTCTTTGGTTTTCGCCAGAATGCTAAACAGCGACACTTCCCGATCTGCGAGCTTATCCCACGTATGTTTGGTATCACACCAGGCACAGCCAACCGGGCATCCCTGTAAACGAATGAAAATAGCGGGAACGCCGGTAAAGTAACCCTCGCCTTGCAGGGTCTGGAACATCTCGTTAATCGGGTACTGCATAGTCATCTCAGTAAAGGGGATAAACGATAAGTATCGCAGATCCCCGCCGGATGGTCATGCTCCATCGGTGCTTTGCGCGCCAATCGCCGCCATAAAACGCTCGGTAATTTGCTGTGGACGGGTGATCGCACCGCCGACAACGACAGTATGCGCGCCCAGCGCCAGGCATCTGGCCGCGCGTTCAGGCGTATCCACGTTGCCTTCGGCAACCACGGGAACCGTCACGGCGGCCAGCACGGCCTTCAGGAACGCGCAGTCGTTCTCCGGAAGCGAATGGCCCACCGTTTCCGCCGTGTAGCCGTAAAGCGTGGTGCCGACGCAGTCGAAGCCCAGCGCCTGCGCCGTCACGGCTTCGTCCACGGAGGAGATATCCGCCATCAGCAGCACCGCGGGATAGCGTGAGCGGATGCGCGTGACCAGCGTTTCCAGTAATTCCCCACCAGGACGCTCCCGCGCCGTCGCATCAAGCGCAATGATTTCCGGAGAGACGGCCATGAGCTCATCCACCTCTTTCATTGTCGCGGTGATAAATACCTCACTTTCCGGGTAATCCCGTTTGATGATGCCGATAACAGGCAAAGAGACCTGCTGCTTAATGGCCTCGATATCCACCACGCTGTTGGCACGAATTGCGGCGGCCCCGCCCTGTGCCGCTGCCAGCGCCATTCGCGACATAATAAACGGGCTATGCAGCGGTTCATTTTCCAGCGCCTGACAGGAGACGACCAGTTTTCCCTTCAGGGTATCCAGTACAGTTTTCATTACGATAAGATCTCTTCCACTTCGTTTTTGATAATCGTGACGTGCGGGCCATAGATGACCTGAACACCGTTGCCGCGCACGATAACGCCGCGCGCCCCGGTGGCTTTCAGCGCCGAGTCATTCACTTTGCTGCCGTCCTTGACCGTAACGCGAAGACGCGTGGCGCAGCAGTCCACCTCTTCCAGATTGTCTTTTCCGCCTAATCCGGCGATCACCGCAGCGGCGCGTTCGTTTTGCGGCAGGCTGACCTCGTCAGCCATCGCCTCCTTTTCCCGACCCGGCGTGGCAAAATCAAAACGGTTAATCAGATAGCGGAAGGTAAAGTAGTAAAGGAAGAACCACGGTACGCCGACCAGCGGTACGAACATCCAGTTGGTTTTGGCCTCTCCCTGTAAAATGCCGAACAGCACGAAGTCGATGAAGCCGCCGGAGAAGGTTTGCCCGATGGTGATATGCAGCATGTGCGCGAGCATGAATGCCAGCCCGTCAAACAGCGCATGGATGACGTAAAGCACCGGCGCAATAAACAGGAAGGAGAACTCAATAGGCTCGGTAATCCCGGTAAGGAACGAGGTTAACGCCGCAGAGAGCAGCAGCCCGGCAACGCGCTTTTTGTTCTCGGGTTTTGCCGTGTGGTACATCGCCAGACACGCGCCGAGCAGGCCAAACATCATCGTAATAAAGCGCCCGGACATGAAGCGTGACGTGCCCTCATAGAAATGCTGCGTGTTCGGGTCGGCCAGCTGGGCGAAGAAGATCCGCTGCGTGCCTTCCACGAGGTGTCCGTTGACGATTTCACTCCCGCCAAGCGCGGTGGTCCAGAAAGGTAAATAGAAGATGTGGTGCAAACCAAACGGGCCCAGCATGCGGAGAATAAAGCCGTACAGCAGGGTGCCCAGATAACCCGTAGCATCCACCAGCCCGCCCAGACCAAAAATCAGCTTCTGGAAATGCGGCCAGACCACGGTCATGAGCGCACCGACGAGTATCGCCGCCAGGGAGCTGATAATGGGGACAAAGCGCGAGCCGCCAAAAAAGCCCAGGAACTGCGGAAGCGCAATTTTATTAAACCGATGATGGAGCGCGCAGGTCACCAGTCCAATCATCACGCCGCCAAACACGCCGGTTTCCAGCGTCTGAATACCCAGCGTCATGCCCTGCCCCACGGCCCCCGGGTTCTCATGCGCCAGTTTGCCGGTGAGGATCAGCAGCGCGTTGATGGTGGCATTCATCACCAGAAACGCGAGTAATGCCGCCAGCCCGGCCGTGCCCTTATCGCTTTTTGCCAGCCCGACGGCCACCCCAACGGCAAACAGCACCGAGAGGTTCGCAAACACGATGGATCCAGCGCTGCTCATGATGGTGAAAATGGCCTGCAGCCAGCTCACGTCTAAAAACGGATAGGCTGCCAGCGTGTTGGGATTCGATAACGCGCCGCCTATCCCCAGCAGCAGACCCGCCGCAGGCAACACGGCAATCGGCAACATAAAGGATTTGCCAAAGCGCTGCGCTTTTTCAAACCATCCTCCTGAAGAAGCCCCACTGAATATTTGCATCATTTTTTCATCCCCTTATTAAACGATGAAAATTTTTACCATATAAATATTTAATAGTGAAAATTATCATCACAAACCAGGACGACGATCATACTTTTTCAAAATGACTGGCATCTTTCCCCCGCTTTCCGCCACACTAGTCGCAGAGAAACGCATTAAGGATCGAGCATGTCAGACCATGAAAACCTGCTGCTGAAGCTACGCCAGGAGGCTTCCGGGTACAGCCCAACACAACAAAAACTCGGCGAGTTTGTCCTCAGCGATCCTGCCCGGGTGCTCTACCTGACGATCACCGAGCTGGCGCGCGAGAGCCACACCAGCGAGGCCAGCGTCACGCGTCTTTGCCGGACGCTGGGCTGCAAGGGCTATAACGAATTTAAAATGGCGCTTGCGCTGGATATTCAGCAGGGCCAGCCCGCGCGTCAGGCGGGCGATGAGATTGATAACGTCGTGGATGAGTCGGTGCAGGCTTTGCAGGATACCGCCCGGCTCCTTGACCGCACGCTGCTTGAAAAGGCCGCACTGGCGCTGCACCAGGCGCAGTCCGTGCAGATTTATGGCGTTGCGGCCAGCGCGATCCTTGGGGAGTATCTCCACTACAAGCTGTTGCGGTTGGGCAAACCCGCGCAGCTGTTCAGCGATATGCACCGCGCGGCCATGAATGCGACAACGCTTTCAAAAGAGACCCTGGTCGTGGCTATCTCCAGTTCGGGTTCAACGCGGGATTTACTCCACGTGGTGAAGCTTGCCCGCAAGCGCGGCGTTAAGGTTCTGGCACTCAGCAATACGCCCCGCAGCCCGCTGGCATCCCTGAGCGACATGCTGCTGGTTGCGGCCAAACCAGAGGGTCCCCTTAGCGCTGGCGCACTCAATGCTAAGGTTGGGGTTATGCTGCTGGTCGAGCTGCTGACCACGTCCATGATTGCGCTGGATGGTCATTACGGCGACGTTAGCCAGCAAACAGCCAGCGCCACGCTTCCCCTTTTGCTCTGAAAATCATTCGCAGGCTAAATAAATCGGCCTGCGACTTATATTGTCTGATTTTCGTTAAGTGGGGTTTTCATCATTTATCCGGTAAATATTTGGTGTAACAAAGTATTATATTTATTACATTTTGAATTAAGTCCACCATTCGGCACAGACCTTATTAAATCAATTAAATTCAACGAGTTAAAATTTAAATTTTAATAGATTGAATTTTTACCATTGCGATAATGTCCAATATCTTCACCTGATTTCCTTTCCTTAAAATAAGCTTAAGACGCCACTGATTTCGGCGTTTTATTATTTAAATGCCGTTTACTTTTGCCCGCCTACAATCCGCCTCATCAATCATAATGAGACGGTATTAATGAAGATGTTATTGATTACAGGCGTGACCGGATTTCTGGGCGGTGCAGTTCTTGAAAAAATTCTGACCAACGATCAATCCATAGAACTCCTTTTGCTTGCGCGCGCCAGCGATCCGCAGAGCGGGCTGGAGCGCGTGCTGGAGAATATGCGCAAGTTCAACGTTCCTGAGGACAAACTGGCCTCCCTGAATGTGGACAATATCCTGATTGGCGACCTCAGCCAGCCAGAAGCCTTCCTGAACGATCCCCGTCTGGATCGGGTCACGCATGTCGTGAACTGTGCGGCCGTCGCCTCATTTGGTAACAACCCGCTGATCTGGAAGGTCAACGTTGAAGGTACGCTCGCGCTGGCGCGTCGTATGGAGCAGGTCACAGGACTGCAGCGTTTCCTCCACGTCGGCACCGCGATGTCATGCACGCCGGAGCAGGATTCCCTGGTCGCCGAAAGCGCCGAATTCAGAGAGAATGCTGAACACCTGGTGGAATACACGTTTTCGAAGTCAACCATCGAACAGCTGATGCGCCAGGAGTGCCCTAACCTTCCCCTGCTCATCGCCCGTCCGTCCATCGTTGTCGGCCATACCCGTCACGGCTGCACGCCGTCGAGCAGCATTTTCTGGGTCTTTAGCATGGGCCTGATGCTGCAGAAGTTTATGTGCTCCATGGAAGACCGGATTGACGTTGTGCCAGTGGATTACTGCGCCGACGCGCTGTTAATGTTGCTTACCAGCAACGCGCGTCCGGGGGAAGTGGTGCACATTTCTGCGGGTGAAGAGAACAGCGTTCGCTTTGCGGATATCGATCAGGCGATGGCGCAGGCGCTGGAGAAAGCCCCCGTCGGAGATAAATATGCCCAGGTCAGCTACGAAACGCTGGTCCGAATGCGCCGCGAGCTGAAACATATTTTTGGCCCGTGCAACGAGCGTCTGATGCTGAAAGCCATGCGGTTATACGGTGCGTTTGCCACGCTTAACGTGCGTTTCAGCAACGATAAGCTGCTGAGCATGGGAATGCCCAAGCCGCCCCGGTTTACGGATTATATCGCCCGCTGCGTGCAAACTACCCAGGGGCTGACCATTCCGGAGCAAATGGCGGTCGATTTTAAATAGCCAAAAAAAATGCCAGTCATTCGACTGGCATTTTCATTTTAAGGCTTAAGCAATTATGCCTGGCCTTTGATCTCTTTACGACCGTTGTATGGTGCTTTTTCACCCAGCGCTTCTTCGATACGAATCAGCTGGTTGTATTTAGCAACACGGTCAGAACGGCTCATAGAACCGGTTTTGATCTGGCCTGCAGCGGTACCCACAGCCAGGTCGGCAATGGTAGCGTCTTCAGTTTCGCCAGAACGGTGAGAGATAACCGCGGTGTAGCCAGCGTCTTTCGCCATTTTGATCGCCGCCAGAGTTTCGGTCAGAGAACCGATCTGGTTGAATTTGATCAGGATGGAGTTAACGATGCCTTTCTCGATGCCTTCTTTAAGGATCTTGGTGTTGGTTACGAACAGGTCGTCACCAACCAGCTGGATTTTGTCGCCCAGTACTTTAGTCTGGTATGCGAAGCCAGCCCAGTCAGACTCGTCCAGACCGTCTTCGATAGACACGATTGGGTACTGTTTGGTCAGGTCTTCCAGGAAGTGAGTGAACTCTTCGGAGGTGAACGCTTTGTTGCCTTCGCCAGCCAGAACGTATTTACCGTCTTTGTAGAATTCAGATGCTGCACAGTCCATCGCCAGGGTGATGTCTTTGCCCAGCTCGTAGCCAGCAGCTTTAACTGCTTCTGCGATAACAGCCAGTGCTTCTGCGTTAGAACCCAGGTTTGGCGCATAGCCACCTTCGTCACCAACAGCAGTGTTCATGCCTTTAGCTTTCAGTACTTTAGCCAGGTTGTGGAACACTTCAGAACCCATACGTACCGCTTCTTTCAGGGATTTCGCGCCAACTGGCTGAATCATGAATTCCTGAATATCAACGTTGTTGTCTGCGTGCTCACCACCGTTGATGATGTTCATCATTGGTACAGGCATGGAGTATTTGCCTGGGGTGCCGTTCAGTTCAGCGATGTGCTCGAACAGTGGCATACCTTTAGCAGCCGCAGCCGCTTTGGCGTTCGCCAGGGAAACAGCCAGGATTGCGTTCGCACCGAAGTTAGATTTGTTTTCAGTACCGTCCAGATCGATCATGATCTTGTCGATGCCAGCCTGGTCTTTAGCGTCTTTGCCAATGATTGCCTGAGCAATAGGACCGTTTACAGCGCCAACCGCTTTCAGTACGCCTTTACCCAGGAAGCGAGATTTGTCGCCATCGCGCAGTTCCAGCGCTTCGCGAGAACCGGTAGAAGCACCTGATGGAGCAGCAGCCATACCAACGAAACCACCTTCCAGGTGAACTTCGGCTTCAACGGTCGGGTTACCACGGGAGTCGATGATTTCACGACCGATGACTTTAACGATTTTGGACATTAGATTTTCCTCAGTACAAGTTAAACTAAAACTCCAGACAAACAACGCGTACCAAAGGTACGCGTTGCCGTTCTAACTTTTTTTACTTCGCCTGACGCTTCTGGTAGTCGCTGGCGGCTTTAACGAAGCCTGCAAACAGCGGATGCCCGTCACGTGGCGTTGAAGTAAATTCCGGGTGGAACTGGCAGGCGACAAACCACGGATGGTTTGGCACTTCAATGATCTCGACTAACTGATCATCCCCGGAGCGTCCCGCAACACGCAGGCCCGCGGCTTCAATAGGTTTCAACAACATGTTGTTGACTTCATAGCGGTGACGATGGCGCTCGGTGATGACCGGCTCGCCATACAGCTTGCGAACCACGCTATCGTCAGTCAGCTGGCAGGCCTGTGCGCCAAGACGCATGGTGCCACCCAGATCGCTCTTCTCGGTACGGACTTCGACGTTACCTTCTTCGTCACGCCATTCGGTGATAAGCGCCACAACAGGGTACTTACAGTCTGGCACAAATTCCGTAGAGTTCGCGTTTTCCATTCCCGCTACGTTGCGCGCAAATTCGATCAGCGCAACCTGCATACCCAGACAGATGCCGAGGTATGGAATATTGTTTTCACGCGCATAGCGCGCGGTGGCGATCTTGCCTTCTACACCACGGTAGCCGAAGCCGCCAGGTATAAGGATAGCATCCAGATCTTTCAGGATTTCAACGCCACGCGTTTCAACATCCTGCGAATCAATCAGCTTGATGTTCACGGAGACACGGTTCTTCAGACCACCGTGTTTCAGCGCTTCGATCACTGACTTATAGGCATCCGGCAGCTCGATGTACTTGCCGACCATACCGATAGTCACTTCGCCTGCCGGATTGGCTTCTTCGTAAATAACCTGTTCCCATTCAGACAGGTTAGCTTCCGGACAGTTCAAGCTGAATCGTTTACAAATATAATCGTCCAGGCCCTGAGATTTCAACAGGCCCGGGATTTTATAAATGGAATCGACATCTTTCATTGAAATAACGGCTTTTTCAGGCACGTTACAGAACAATGCAATTTTCGCACGTTCGTTCGCCGGAACCGCGCGATCGGAGCGGCAAACCAGGATGTCTGGCTGAATACCAATAGAAAGCAGCTCTTTAACAGAGTGCTGAGTCGGTTTGGTTTTCACTTCACCTGCAGCTGCCATGTACGGCACCAGGGTCAGGTGCATGAACAGCGCGTGTTCACGGCCAATGTCTACCGCCAGCTGACGAATCGCTTCCAGGAATGGCAGGGATTCGATATCACCCACGGTACCGCCGATTTCAACCAGCACCACGTCGTGGCCTTCGCCACCCGCCACAATGCGTTCTTTGATGGCGTTAGTAATGTGCGGGATAACCTGAACGGTTGCACCCAGGTAGTCACCACGGCGCTCTTTACGCAGAACGTCGGAGTAGATGCGGCCGGTCGTGAAGTTGTTACGACGGGTCATTTTGGTGCGGATGAAACGCTCGTAGTGGCCAAGATCCAGATCGGTTTCAGCGCCGTCTTCAGTAACGAACACTTCCCCGTGTTGGATTGGGCTCATGGTGCCCGGATCGACGTTGATGTACGGATCCAGTTTCATCATGGTCACATTGAGGCCACGGGCTTCAAGAATGGCTGCGAGGGAGGCTGCGGCAATGCCTTTACCCAGAGAGGATACGACCCCGCCGGTCACAAAAATATAGTTCGTTGTCATGCTGAACCTGAGAAGTTAGGGTGAAACGATGGAATAACCAGGACGGGAAAGTAGTATACCCGAACACGGCGAGCGCCACAAACTTTCATTCTCCGTCTCCATTCCAGGCCATGACAAACATAAGGAGTGAGAAAATAGCCCCTTTTGGGTAAATGTTTTTGACGCAAATCAAGCGCTTGTCATTTAAAAAATCACACAAATTGCGCTTGATCGCAAAATTTCGTTAGAGATCAGATTCCTGGCGCTTTACTTCCTGCCAGACTTCTTCCATCGCGTCGAGGTCAATACCGCTCATTTCCAGGCCGCGCGAGGCGACAATCCGCTCTACTTCGCGGAAGCGGCGTTCGAATTTCAGGTTGGCTTTTTGCAGCGCCGTTTCCGCTTTTACACCCAGGTGGCGAGAAAGGTTGACGGTCGCAAACAGCAGGTCGCCCATCTCTTCCTCAAGCTTTGCTTCATCCACCACCGCCTGCTGCGCTTCATGCATGACCTCGTCAATCTCTTCGTGCACTTTATCCAGCACCGGGCCGAGAGAGGTCCAGTCAAACCCCACCGCGGAGCAGCGTTTCTGGATTTTGTGCGCACGCATCAGTGCGGGCAAGCTCAGCGGAATGTCGTCCAGCGCGGAGTGCTGGGATTTTTCTGCCCGCTCGGCGCTTTTGATCTGCTCCCAGCGGGCCAGGACTTCGGTGCTGTTTCCTGCGGTAGCGTCACCGAAAATATGAGGATGACGGCGCTCAAGCTTGTCGCTGATTGCTGCGCAGATATCGTCAAAGTTAAAGCGCCCTTCTTCCTGCGCCATTTGGGCATAGAACACCACCTGGAACAGCAGATCGCCCAGCTCGCCGCGCAGGTCGTCAAAGTCTTCGCGGGAAATGGCGTCCAGCACCTCATAGGCCTCTTCAAGGGTGTACGGGGCAATGGTAGCGAAAGTCTGCTCTTTGTCCCACGGGCAGCCGTTTTCCGGGTCGCGCAGGAGCTTCATGATGCCGAGCAGGCGGTCGATTTGAGTCATGGTTATGTCCTGATAAAAAAATGCCGGGTGGCGGCGTTGCCTAACCCGGCCTACGGAAGAGGATGTTTAGCCGCCGTGCAGACGACGCGCGTCAATCACATCCGGCACCTGGTTCAGCTTGCCAAGCACGCGGCCCAGCACCTGCAGGTTATAGATTTCGATGGTCATATCGATGGTGGCAAGCTGCTCGCGGGTATCGCTGCGGCTGGCGACGCCCAGCACGTTGACCTTCTCGTTGGCAAGAATGGTCGTGATGTCGCGCAGCAGGCCGCTGCGGTCGTTGGCAGTAACGCGCACCACCAGCGAGTAGCCAGCGGAATAGCTTTCCCCCCAGACCGCTTCCACGATGCGCTCCGGCGCATGGGACTGCAGCTCGGCAAGCTGGTCGCAGTCGGAACGGTGAATCGAAATTCCGCGCCCCTGGGTGATAAAGCCGACGATATCGTCGCCTGGAATTGGCTGACAGCAGCGGGCAATGTGATGCATCAGGTTACCTACACCCTCGACCACCACGCGGCCGTTGTCTTTACTGCGCTGCTGCGGCGCGTAGGTTTTCTGCTGCAGCTGCTTCAGCGCCGCAGCATCCTGCTCTTCCGCGCTTGGCTTATTGAACTGCGCCTGCAGGAAATTCACCATCTGATTCAGACGAATATCACCGCCGCCAATGGCCGCTAACAGCTCGTCAAGCTCGTTGAAGTTGTAGCGCGGCAGCAGGAATTTTTCCGCCTCTTTCAGGCTGATTCCGATATGCTCCAGCTCGTCGTCGAGGATTTGGCGACCGGCAAGGATGTTCTTGTCACGATCCTGCTTACGGAACCAGGCGTGAATCTTCGAGCGCCCGCGGCTGGTGGTGACGTAGCCCAGGTTAGGGTTAAGCCAGTCCCGGCTCGGGTTGGGCTGCTTCTGGGTAATGATTTCAATCTGGTCACCCATCTGCAGCTGATAGGTGAACGGTACAATACGCCCGCCGATTTTCGCCCCGATGCATCGGTGTCCCACATCGCTGTGGATATGGTAGGCAAAATCAAGCGGTGTAGAGCCGGCCGGCAGGTCGACAACGTCCCCTTTCGGCGTAAAGACATACACCCGATCGTCAAAGACCTGGCTGCGCACCTCGTCGAGCATCTCGCCGGAATCGGCCATCTCTTCCTGCCACGCAATCAGCTTGCGCAGCCAGGCAATGCGGTCTTCGTGGCCAGAACGCGCCCCGCCGGAGGTGCCTTCTTTGTATTTCCAGTGCGCGGCAACGCCCAGCTCGGCGTCTTCATGCATCTGTTTGGTGCGGATCTGAATCTCAACCGTTTTACCGCCAGGGCCAAGCACCACGGTATGGATAGACTGGTAGCCGTTCGGTTTTGGGTTGGCGACATAGTCGTCGAACTCATCGGGCAGATGACGGAAGTGAGTGTGTACTATCCCCAGCGCGGCGTAGCAGTCCTGCAGACGCTCCGCCACGATGCGCACGGCGCGCACGTCAAACAGCTCGTCAAAGGCGAGGTGTTTCTTCTGCATTTTGCGCCAGATGCTGTAGATATGCTTAGGCCGACCATAGACTTCGGCGCGCACGTTCTCTTCTTTCATCGCCTGGCGCAGGCCGCCGACAAACTCCTCGATATAGTGCTCGCGGTCGATACGGCGCTCGTGCAGAAGTTTGGCAATCCGTTTATATTCCGCCGGGTGCAGATAGCGGAAGCAGTAATCTTCCAGCTCCCATTTCAGCTGACCAATCCCTAAGCGGTTCGCCAGCGGCGCATAGATGTTCGTACACTCTTTGGCAGCCAGCACGCGCTCGTCTTCCGGCGCATCCTTTACCTCTCGCAGGTGGGCAATACGCTCGGCCAGCTTGATGACCACGCAGCGGAAATCATCCACCATGGCCAGCAGCATCCGGCGAACGTTATCGACCTGCTCTGAGGAGACGGAATCGGTATGAGCGGCTTTAAGCTGACGAATGGCCGCCATATCGCGCACGCCGTGGATCAGCGCGACGACGGATTTCCCGACGCTGTCGCGCAGCACGTCTTCGCTGACCACGTCCGCATCCGCGAGGGGGAAGAGCAGCGCGGCCTGCAGCGTTTCGATGTCCATGTTCAGCATGGACAAGATTTCAACCATCTCCACGCCGCGCCACAGGAGAAGATCGGCGTCGGGATGCCCCTGCGTGGTGCGCAGACAATAGGCCCAGGTTTCGGTTAAGCGTTCACACGACTGCTGGCTGGAAATTCCCAGACTTGCGATCCATTTTTGTGGGTCAAACTCCCCAGCTTTATTGAGATGTGCACTTCTTACCGCAACCATTGTCCTCTCCTTTAGGGACCAGGGCCTGTCGAAGTCGACAAGCCAAACAAATTAGATGTGCTCGAACAACACCATCGATTCCAGATGCCCAGTGTGCGGGAACATGTCCAGCATTGCCAGACGCTGAATCTGGTAACCCGCGCTGAGTAATGCCTCGCTGTCCCGGGCAAGCGTTGCCGGGTTACAGGAAACATAGACCACACGCTTCGGCGCGAGTTTAATAATATGTGCCATCACGCCCGGGGCACCGGCACGTGCCGGATCGAGCAAAATTTTATCAAAGCCCTGCTTTGCCCACGGCTGTTGGGTGACATCGTCCTCAAGATTTTGATGAAAGAATGTCACATTTTGCAAGCCGTTCTGCCGCGCGTTCTCCTGCCCTTTCGCCACCAGCGCCTCAACGCCTTCCACGCCGACGACGCTGGCCGCTTCTCGCGCCAGCGGCAGCGTGAA
This sequence comes from Enterobacter sp. N18-03635, assembly GCF_004006055.1. Lineage (NCBI taxonomy): Bacteria > Pseudomonadati > Pseudomonadota > Gammaproteobacteria > Enterobacterales > Enterobacteriaceae > Enterobacter > Enterobacter sp. N18-03635. Next base: position 3,692,765 of record NZ_CP034769.1, read on the forward strand.
GTTGCCCATTCCGCAGAACAGATCGAGCACCCGATCGCTTTTCTGGACATCCAGCCACGCCAGCGCTTTCGCCACCATCTGCTGGTTAACGCCATCATTGACCTGAATGAAATCCCGCGGGCTAAACGTTAAGCGTAGCCCGTTTGACGCATACCAGGGCGCCTCACCGGTAACCTGCTCAAGTATCTCGCTTTGTGGTGCCAGGAAAAGCGCCAGGTCGTGGGAATGCGAAAAGCGTTCCAGTTTTTCGCGATCTTTTTTCGACAGCGGTGCGGTGTGGCGCAGCACCATCAGCGGGCCATTGTTTGCCATGACCAGTTCGACGTGCCCGAGATGGCGTACGCCGTCCAGCCCGGAGAGGCAGATGCGCACTTCCGGAAGCAACGCCTCAAGATGGGGCGCCAAAATGGGGCACTGCTTCACGTCAACGATGTCGCTGGAGCCGGCCTTGCGAAACCCCATCTCCAGACGATCCGTTTTTGGCTGATAGCTGAGGCTCAGGCGCGCGCGCCGACGATAGCCCCAGGGCTCGTCGGCAACAATTTCGTTAACGTCATGTTTGAGCAGACGCGCCAGCGCGCGGCTTTTACTTTTTTGCTGTAATTCTGTGCTCGCATGCTGTTGCTGGCAGCCGCCGCAAACGCCAAAATGCGGGCAGCGGGGCTTCACGCGCTCCGGGCTATCGTTGAGACGACGCTTAACCTGTCCGCGCGCGAACTGGCGTTTATCTTCCGTCAGCGTAATTTCTGCTCGTTCTGCTGGCAGTAAACCTGTTATAAACAGAGCCTTACCATTGTGACGTGCTACTCCCTGACCAAACGGATCGAGGTCCGTGGCTTCAACAGTAATGATTTCACGCGTCGTCACGCGTCGCTTTGCAGAGTAGAATTGCGCCATCGCCGAGATTTTTCTCACATAAACATAATTATCTTAATTGTCCCATAACGGAACGCCATGACCAACTACAGCCTGCGCGCGCGCATGATGATTTTGATCCTCGCCCCCACCGTTCTTATCGGTTTGCTGCTGAGTATCTTCTTTGTGGTGCACCGCTATAACGATTTGCAGCGGCAGCTGGAGGATGCAGGCGCCAGCATCATCGAACCGCTGGCCGTATCCAGCGAGTACGGCATGAACCTGCAAAACCGCGAATCCATTGGGCAGTTAATCAGCGTACTCCACCGCCGCCACTCGGACATCGTACGCGCCATTTCCGTGTACGACGAACATAACCGGCTGTTTGTCACCTCGAACTTTCATCTCGATCCGGCGGCCCTGAAGATCCCGGACGGTACGCCGTTCCCGCGCCACCTCACCGTATTGCGGCGCGGCGATATCATGATCCTGCGCACGCCGATCGTGTCGGAAAGCTATTCCCCCGATGAGTCCGCGCAATCCGACGCCAAATCCAGCAATAATATGCTGGGATATGTGGCGCTGGAGCTGGATCTCAAGTCGGTACGGCTACAGCAGTACAAAGAAATCTTCATCTCTGGCGTGATGATGCTGTTCTGCATTGGCATTGCGCTGATCTTCGGCTGGCGCCTGATGCGCGACGTGACGGGCCCCATCCGCAACATGGTTAACACGGTTGACCGCATCCGCCGGGGACAGCTCGACAGCCGTGTGGAAGGGTTTATGCTGGGCGAGCTGGACATGCTGAAAAACGGCATCAACTCGATGGCGATGTCGCTGGCGGCCTATCACGAAGAGATGCAGCACAACGTTGACCAGGCGACGTCCGACCTGCGCGAAACGCTGGAGCAGATGGAGATCCAGAACGTTGAGCTGGATCTGGCGAAAAAGCGCGCCCAGGAAGCGGCGCGTATCAAGTCGGAATTCCTTGCCAATATGTCGCACGAGCTGCGCACGCCGCTCAATGGCGTGATCGGCTTTACCCGCCTGACGCTCAAAAGCGAGCTCAACCCCACTCAGCGCGATCACCTGCACACCATTGAACGCTCGGCCAACAACCTGCTGGCGATCATCAACGACGTGCTGGACTTCTCCAAGCTGGAAGCGGGCAAGCTGATCCTGGAAAGCATTCCCTTCCCGCTGCGCAGCACGCTTGATGAAGTGGTGACGCTGCTCGCGCACTCGTCGCACGATAAAGGCCTGGAGCTGACGCTTAACATTAAAAACGACGTGCCGGATAACGTTATTGGCGATCCGCTGCGCCTGCAGCAGGTCATTACCAACCTTGTCGGGAATGCCATTAAATTCACCGAAAGCGGTAATATCGACGTCCTGGTAGAGAAACGCTCGATCAGCAGCAATAAGGTTCAGATTGAAGTCCAGATCCGCGATACCGGCATCGGTATTCCGGAGCGCGACCAGTCGCGTCTGTTCCAGGCGTTCCGTCAGGCGGACGCCAGTATCTCCCGCCGTCATGGCGGCACCGGTCTGGGGCTGGTGATCACCCAGCGTCTGGTGAACGAGATGGGCGGCGATATCTCTTTCCACAGCCAGCCAAACCGCGGTTCAACCTTCTGGTTCCACATTAATCTGGACCTTAATCCGAACGTGCTGACCGACGGTCCGATGACGGACTGCCTGAAGGGCAAGCGACTGGCCTATGTTGAGCCTAACGCCGCGGCGGCGCAGTGTACGCTCGACATATTAAGCACCACGCCGCTGGAGGTGGTCTACAGCCCAACCTTCTCCGCCCTGGCCGTTGAGCATTACGACATCCTGCTGATGGGGATCCCGGTCACCTTTACCGGCGAGCTGACCATGCAGCAGGAGCGGCTGGCGAAAGCCGCGTCGATGACCGACTATCTGCTGCTGGCGCTGCCTTGCCACGCTCAGCTGAATGCAGAAGAGTTAAAAAATGACGGAGCCGCCGCGTGTCTGCTAAAACCGCTCACCGCGACCCGTCTCCTTCCCGCGCTCACGGAGTATTGCCGTCTTAGCCAGCATGCCCTTCCGCTGATTAACGATGAGCAAAAATTGCCGATGAGCGTGATGGCGGTGGATGATAATCCGGCCAACCTGAAGCTGATAGGCGCATTGCTTGAGGACCAGGTTCAGCATGTTGAGCTGTGCACCAGCGGCGCGCAGGCGGTTGAACAGGCTAAGCAGATGCAGTTCGATTTAATCCTGATGGATATTCAGATGCCGGGCATGGACGGCATCCGGGCCTGCGAGCTGATCCACCAGCTGCCGCATCAGCAGCAAACGCCGGTCATTGCGGTCACCGCACATGCGATGGCGGGCCAGAAGGAGAAGCTGCTGAGCGCCGGGATGAACGATTACCTGGCAAAGCCCATCGATGAAGAGAAACTTCATAGCCTGCTGCTGCGATATAAGCCGGGTCATATCGGCGGGACGTACACGGTTTCCAGCGAGCAGGCTGAGGTAAGCGTTAATCAGAACGCCACCTTTGACTGGCAGCTTGCGCTGCGCCAGGCGGCAGGTAAACCCGATCTCGCCCGCGACATGCTGCAAATGCTGGTCGCGTTTCTGCCGGAGATCCGCAATAAGGTGGAAGAGCAGCTGGTGGGTGAAAATCCGGAAGATCTGCTGGACGCGATCCACAAGCTACACGGCAGCTGCGGGTACAGCGGCGTGCCGCGGCTGAAAAACCTCTGCCAGCTGCTGGAGCAGCAGCTGCGTGCCGGTACGCCGGAATCGGAGCTTGAACCGGAGTTCCTGGAGCTGCTGGATGAAATGGATAATGTGACGCGGGAAGCGATGAAGGTGTTGGGGAGCTGAGGTAAATGCCCGGTGGCGCTACGCTTACCGGGCCTACAGGTGCACTAACGTAGGCCGGTTAAAGCGAAGCCGCCACCCGGCAACCACAGCTAAAATGCCTGCCCCACTTTCAGCACCGCAGCGATATTCCTTGCGGTCATCCTGACGTTCTCGCTGGCATTTTCCAGCGCGTCTTCCAGCGAGCAGATGGTGTAGATCACGCTAAAGACCGCATCAATGCCGTGATCGTGTACTACGCCAACGTCCGCCGTCAGGCTGCCAGCAATGCCAATAACGGGTTTGTTAAAGCGTTTCGCCACCTTCGCCACCCCCACCGGGACTTTGCCGTGGATCGTCTGGCTGTCAATGCGGCCTTCCCCGGTGATCACCAAATCCGCATCGGCCACCTGGTCGGCCAGGTGTAGCGCATCGGTCACGATCTCAATGCCCTGGCGCAGCTGCGCGCCGCAAAAGGCGTACAGCGCCGCCCCCATGCCACCTGCCGCTCCGCCGCCAGCAAGGTTTAGCACGTCGATATCCAGATCCCGGGCAATGACTCTCGCATACTGCGCCAGCGCGTTGTCCAGGGTGACGATCATCTCGGGTGTGGCACCCTTTTGCGGTCCAAATACGGCTGACGCACCGTCCTTTCCGGTGAGTGGATTCGTGACATCACAGGCGACTTCTATCCGACACTCCGCCAGACGTCTGTCCAGCCCGCTCAGGTCGATACGCGCGAGTTTTCCCAGTTCACCTCCGCCCTGCCCAAGAGGCTGTTCATTCGCGTCGAGCAATTTAGCGCCCAGCGCCTGCACCATCCCTGCTCCGCCGTCATTGGTGGCGCTGCCGCCAATGCCAATGATGATATGCTTAACGCCCGCATCCAGCGCATGCCGAATCAGTTCGCCCGTGCCCCAGGAGGTGGTTTTCAGGGGATTACGCTGTGAAGGGACGACCAGCTCCAGGCCGCTTGCCGCCGCCATTTCAATAAAGGCGCTCTGCTCGTCACCGGATAAGCCATAAAACCCGTCCACCCGCTCACCCAGCGGGCCGGTCACCGGAACATGCACAATGCGTCCCTGCGTTGCCGCGATCATCGCCTCAACCGTCCCTTCGCCGCCGTCCGCAACCGGCAGTTTGACGTAAACCGCCTCGGGAAAGATCTCGCGAAAACCACGTTCTATCGCTGTCGCAACCTCAAGCGCACTCAAACTTTCCTTATACGAGTCCGGTGCGATAACAATTTTCATAAGCCATCCTTACGCATAGTCGTTACGTTAAGCATACACCACGTAAAAGACCGTTCATGGGAGCGGTCCCAATGCGTTTATCGTACCATGCACGGGCATTTATTGTCGAATGTCCAGTCGGGGATCAGATACTGCATCGCCATCGCGTCATCGCGCGCGCCCAAACCGTGTTTCTGGTACAGCTCATGGGCCTTCATCACCTGGTCCATATCCAGCTCAACCCCCAGCCCCGGAGTGGAAGGCACCTGCACCATGCCACCTTTGATTTCAAACGGCTGCTTAGTCAGACGCTGATTACCCTCCTGCCAGATCCAGTGCGTGTCGATAGCGGTAATCGTCCCCGGAGCGGCAGCGGCAACGTGCGTGAACATTGCCAGCGACACGTCGAAGTGGTTGTTAGAGTGCGAACCCCAGGTCAGGCCAAACTCATGACACATCTGCGCCACGCGCACCGAGCCCTGCATCGTCCAGAAGTGCGGGTCCGCCAGCGGAATGTCGACAGACTGCAATGACAGCGTGTGTCCCATCTGACGCCAGTCGGTAGCAATCATATTGGTCGCGGTTGGTAGCCCCGTTGCTCGGCGGAATTCCGCCATCACTTCACGGCCCGAGAAGCCTTGTTCAGCCCCGCACGGATCTTCCGCATACGCCAGCACGCCTTTCAGCTGTTTACCAATTTTGATCGCTTCATCAAGCGACCATGCTCCGTTAGGATCCAGCGTCACGCGCGCCTGTGGAAAACGTTTTGCCAGTGCGGTGACGGCTTCCGCCTCTTGTTCCCCGGCCAGCACGCCGCCCTTCAGTTTGAAATCATTAAAGCCATATTTTTCGTATGCGGCTTCTGCCAGGCGCACCACCGCATCCGGGGTCATCGCCTCGTCGTGGCGGAGTCGGTACCAGTCGCATTGTTCATCCGGCTGGCTCTGGTACTGCAGCGGTGTCAGCCTGCGGTCGCCGACAAAGAACAGATAGCCCAGCATTTCCACTTCGCTGCGCTGCTGTCCTTCACCCAACAGCGACGCGACGTTGACCCCCAAATGCTGACCCAACAGATCCAGCATCGCGGATTCAATCCCGGTCACCACGTGAATGGTGGTACGCAGATCGAAGGTCTGCAGGCCACGTCCCCCGGCATCGCGATCGGCAAAGGTGTTGCGCACGGTGTTCAGGACATTTTTGTACTCACCCAGCGTTTTGCCCACGACCAGCGGAATGGCATCTTCCAGCGTCTGGCGGATCTTCTCCCCGCCCGGAATTTCGCCCACGCCCGTATGGCCGGAATTGTCTTTGATAATGACAATATTGCGGGTAAAGAATGGCGCATGCGCGCCGCTCAGGTTCATCAGCATGCTGTCATGGCCCGCAACCGGAATGATTTGCATGGAAGTGACGACAGGGGTCGTAAAGGTACTCATCGTGTAATCCTTTTATCAGTGACGTCCAAAAACAGGGCGCTTACGGTCAAATGTCCAGCCGGGGATAAGGTACTGCATCGGGCCCGCGTCGTTACGCGCGCCGCCCGGTAGCTTTTTATACGCCTCATGGGCTTTATGGATCCGATCCCAGTCCAGCTCCACGCCCAGACCCGGCGCATCCGGTACGGCAATTTTGCCATCTATGATTTCCAGCGGATTTTTCGTCAGTCGGGCTTCACCTTCCTGCCAAATCCAGTGGGTATCGATGGCGGTCGGGTTACCCGGCGCCGCCGCGCCAACGTGGGTAAACATCGCCAGCGAAATATCAAAGTGATTGTTCGAGTGACAGCCCCAGGTGAGCCCCCACTCATCGCACAGCTGGGCCACGCGGACTGCGCCTGAGAGCGTCCAGAAGTGCGGGTCCGCCAGCGGTATGTCGACGGCGTTAAGCATCACCGCGTGACCCATTTCGCGCCAGTTGGTGGCGATCATATTGGTCGCGACCGGCAGCCCGGTGGCGCGACGGAACTCAGCCATGACTTCACGACCCGAGAATCCTTGCTCCGCGCCACAGGGGTCTTCTGCATAGGTCAGGACATCGCCCAGCCCTTTGCACAGGCTAATGGCTTCATCCAGCAGCCATGCGCCGTTGGGATCGACGGTGATCCGTGCATCAGGGAAGCGTTTTTTCAGCGCCCGGGCCGTTTCAATCTCCCGCTCGCCGGGCAGCACGCCGCCCTTCAGCTTGAAATCCTTAAAGCCGTAGCGATCCTGCGCCGCCTCGGCCAGCCGCACCACCGCGCCGCTGGAGAGCGCTTCCTGATGGCGCAGCTGATACCAGTCGTGATCGCCCGCGGTTCGGGCCAGATAGGGGAGATCGGACTTATTGCGATCGCCAACGTAGAACAGATAGCCCAGCACGGTGACCGCATCGCGCTGTTTGCCGGGCCCCAGCAGTTCGCAGACCGGGACATTGAGCGCCTTCCCCAGTAAATCAAGCAGAGCCGCTTCCAGGGCAGCAACCGCGTTGACGCGCAGTTCAAACGTCCAGGCACCTTTACCGAACGTATCAAAGTCTGCCGACTGATTGCCCTTATGCACCCGCTGAACCACCTTGTTCAGACGGGCGACCTCCTGACCCACTACCTGCGGAATGGCATCAACCAGCGTCTGGTAAATCACCTCTCCGCCAGGGGCCTCGCCCACGCCGGTATTCCCTGCGCTGTCTTTCAGCACGACGATATTACGGGTAAACCAGGCATTATGCGCACCGCCAATATTGAGCAGCATGCTGTCCTGCCCGGCCACCGGGATGACCTTCATCTCCATGACGGTTGGGCTCGATTGCGTTGTCATGATCTACGCTCCGCAACAGGTTTAAGTTCGACGCGTTTGATATCCCCCACCAGCACCAGGTAACTCAGTACCGCCACCAGCGCATGCACACCCACGTAAATCAGCGCACCGTTGAAAGAGCCGGTGGTGCCGACGATGTAGCCGATAGCGATGGGCGTAACAATCCCGGAGATGTTGCCGAACATGTTGAACAGACCGCCGCTCAGGCCGCTGATCTCTTTCGGTGCCGTATCCGCCATCACCGCCCAGCCCAGCGCGCCAATGCCTTTGCCGAAGAAGGCCATCGCCATAAAGCCGATAATCATCCACTCGGCATTGACGTAGTTACAGAACACCATGGTCATGGAGAGCAGCATGCCGAGCACGATAGGCGTTTTACGCGCGATGTTCAGGGAACCGGTGCGGCGCATCAGCCAGTCGGAAATCACCCCGCCGAGCACGCCCCCCACGAAGCCGCAGATGGCCGGGACCGAGGCGACAAACCCCGCTTTCAGAATCGACATTCCGCGTGCCTGCACCAGGTAAACCGGGAACCAGGTGATGAAAAAGTAGGTCAAGGCGTTGATACAGTACTGGCCCAGATAGATGCCGATCATCATGCGCGAGCCGACGAGCTGCCTGATCTGCGCCCATTTCTGGCTGAACGGCACTTTCGCCGTCGAGGATTTCTGATCCATGTTGATCAGCGCGCCGCCTTCCGCGATGTACTCCAGCTCTTTTTTGTTTACGCCAGGATGCTGGTTGGGTTCGTGGATCACTTTCAGCCAGATAAAGCTGATGACGATCCCAAGCCCGCCCATGAAGAAGAAGACGTGTGACCAGCCCACCTCATGGGTCAGCCAGCCCATAATGGGCGCAAAGATCACCGTCGCGAAGTACTGTGCGGAGTTGAAAATCGCCACCGCCGTTCCCCTCTCCTGCGCCGGGAACCAGGCCGCCACAATGCGGCTGTTGCCCGGGAAGGAAGGTGCTTCCGCTAGCCCCACCAGGAAGCGCAGCGTGAAGAGCGCCACGATAATGCCGAAGCCGCTGAAGATATCGACGAAGCCCTGCAGCAGGGTAAAGGCAGACCAGATGAAGATGGACCAGAAATAGACGCGTTTCGAGCCAAAACGGTCCAGCAGCCAGCCGCCAGGAATTTGCCCGATGACGTAGGCCCATGAGAATGCGGAGAAAACGTAACCCATCCCCACCGGATCAAGGCCGATATCTTTTGCCATTTCCGAACCGGCAATCGACAGCGTGGCGCGGTCACCATAGTTAAAGGACGTGACGATAAACAGCATCACCACTATCCAGTAGCGGGCATAGGTGCGCTTTTCAGCGCTGCTCGCTGCGTGGCTTAATGTACTCATTGTTGCACTCCTGAAACATAGCTTTCGCCTGGTTCATTCTGTACAGCACCGGTAGGGTAATCAGAATGAGATTGGTTTTTGTCGTTTTAGTACGGCCTGAAGCCGTTTTATAGTGACCGGGAAAGTATATGAAGGAGAGCCTCTTCTCCTCACCGTGCAAAAACACAACATTGAAAGGAGTAGGGAACGTGGTTTGGGGCATAAGCCCAAAGCAGTGGAAGATGCTTCACGGAATCGAGGATTTGGTGTGGCTTCGTTGCCGGGTGGCGGTTAAGCCTTACCCGGCCTGGAGAACTATTTAAGCAGCGTTGCCCAGTGTTCGACCCACGGGTTTGATTCGCTTTCTGGCTCCGGGTGCTCACCCGCGTCAATCAGCAGCATCTCGCCGACGCGCTGGGCGCTCTGTTCCTGCAGGAGCGCATCGAACTGCTTGCCGCCGCCGCAGAAGTTGGCGTAAGAGCTGTCGCCGAGGGCGATGATGCCGTAGTGAACATCTGGCTGATAGCCAAGCAGGTCTTTAATGCCCTGGAACAGCGGCACGATGCTGTCCGGCAGGTCGCCCTGCCCGGTGGTGGAGGTCACCACCAGAATGTATTTATCTTTATACTTTTCCCAGTCCGCCAGCTCCGGATCTTCATAGACCGTGGCTTGATGGCCCTGGCTGGCGAGTATTGCCTCAGCCTCTTCCGCTACCAGCAGCGAGTTGCCGTACATTGTGCCGACAAAAATGCCTACTTCAGCCATGCTATTTTCCCATATTGAATGCGTTTACTGTTCATCCTGAACGTTGCCCGATACAAACTCAACCCTTTCATTTTCGGGGAGTTGTCCCAGCCAGCCAAACTGTGACAGCGCCTGCATCCAGACGTCGTCCAGCCGCGCACGGATAGTCAGCGGCTCGCCGGTAAACGGGTGCGTCAGGCTGAGCTCGCTCGCGTGCAGCATCAGACGATGGCAGCCAAAGTGTTCGGCCGCGCTGCGGTTCTGGCGTAAATCACCGTGTTTGCTGTCGCCAATAATCGGGTGGCGCAGATGCGCAAGGTGGCGTCGCAGCTGGTGCTTACGCCCGGTTTTGGGCAGAAGCTCAACCAGGCTATAGCGCGTGGTCGGAAATTTGCTGGTTGCCACCGGCATTTCCGTCGTCGCCATACCGCGATAATCCGTCACGGCGGGCTGGGGGCCTTTGTCATCGCGGGCAAATTTATCGGCGATTTTGTCCAGCTCCTCCACCAGCGGGTAGTCCAGCGTGGCGGACTCGGTCAGCCAGCCCCGCACGATCGCGTGGTAGCGCTTCTGGATCTGATGTTGTTCAAACTGCTGCGCCAGCAGACGCCCCGCCTCGCTGGAAAGCCCCATCAGCAGCACGCCGGAGGTCGGCCGGTCGAGACGATGGGCGGTAAAAACATGCTGACCAATCTGATCGCGAACGGTCTGCATCACCACCACTTTCTCATCACGATCGAGCCAGCTGCGGTGTACCAGCCAGCCGGACGGTTTATTCACCGCCACCAGCCACTCGTCCTGATAGAGGATCTCAAGCGTCATGCATCTTCACCGGCAAACAGGGAATCCAGTTTTTCCAGTTCGACCAGCATGACGTCGCGCGCAGGATGCGTCGCTTCGAGCGCCATTTCATAATAGGGAGAGACAGCAAACGCCTGCGGCAGCGGATGACCGCCCTCAAGCAGGGCGTGCATGCGCGGAATTAACACCCACTGCAGCCACTCAAACGGGGCCAGCGTATCCAGGCAGAAAGGCTGGGTGCTCGCGAACGCTTCTGGCTGCGGCGCGGTCTCCTGCCACAGCTGATGTTGGCGCAAAAGGGCTTCGATGGCGTGCAACTGAGCACGAACGCTATCGTGTTGCGTCATAGTAACCTCAACTGAAAAAGTGAACGGCGCGCAGCATAGCATTGCGGAAGGCAGAAATAAAAAAAGGGAGCACTGTAAAAACAGTGCTCCCGGTTCGTTTCGCAGCATTCCAGCTACAATTCGTGCTCCCTGCTCATCCGTGACAACTTTTCCTGAAGCCCGAAGGCCTGGTCATCCGTCTACCTTTTGCATCCTTCACACATCTTCCTGACGTGTTTGTTTCATCCTGAAACGTCCTGGCCTTCCTGACCCACCGACCATCCTGACCGGCTCTCTTTCTCCTTCCTGGAGGTGTCCCTTACGCATCCTGCGTTATCCGCTTCGCTTCATCCTGAAGCCTTCCTGCAGCGCCATCCTGACGAGTCCTGACTGAGAAACGCCATCATCCTGATGTTCGTTTCTCGTGTCGGCTTCCTGTCGACGGAGATAGAATCCGCTATTCCGCTTCGTCTTACAACCCACTCAGCCAGCGTTGTAAGACGCCGGGACTCCCTAAAAATAATAGGCAAAACAACTAATTCATTGAAAAATAGAGTGATATTAATCTGAATTAAATGAGGTAATACTGAATGTTCCAGCGATCTCTCACAAACGTTGTAAGAGATCTCTCACACGCGATATAGCATCAGGGATTACAGAAGTGGCTCAAGTCGGGTGAGGAAATCCGCAAGAGAGGGGGCGAGAGTCTCGCGATTGCGGGTACCGATAGTCTCTTTAACCACTTCACCTGACAGGTTACAGACGGAGATAACGTCGAGCTCGCTGTCCAGCGTGGCAATAAAGAGCGTCGGAGAAAGCTTAAGGCGTTTTTGCGTGACAAGATGACCAATCAGGTTTTCCTGAACACGCTGCAGATCGTCTTCGCTCCAGGTCTGCAACAGCGTCAGCGTGATATCGGCAAAGCGCGCGGGCATATCCCCTGCAAACTGCGCGGTATAAAATGCGTGAACCGCTGGTTGTACCACAATGTCCATTGCCCGCTCAACCGCATTTACATTTTGCTCGCCGTCGAAGGGTTTTGGTTGCCAGATAACGTAACCGTCGAGCGAAGAGATAATACACGGTGAAGGTACGCCATATAAATCAGAACTTTGCGGCCACGAGCCCTGCTTTTCATGCCATGCGTCGCAGTAGCGGGTCGTAAAGGTAGTGAGGGCATTTGCAGTTTCGATGTCCACCGATTTCTCTCTTCTTGTCAGACAGGATAAACTCAGGCCATAAGTGTACCTGTAAAGTGGCTATGAAACATGTCTTACGAAAATCATCAGGCGTTAACCGGCTTAACGCTGGGTAAATCGACCGATTACCGCGATACCTACGATGCAAGCCTGCTGCAGGGCGTGCCGCGCAGCCTGAACCGCGATCCTCTGGGTCTGCACGCAGACGCGCTGCCGTTCGTGGGTGGCGATATCTGGACGCTGTACGAACTCTCGTGGCTCAACGCACGCGGCCTGCCGCAGGTGGCGGTGGGCCACGTTGAGCTGGACTATGCCAGCGTGAATCTCGTCGAGTCTAAAAGCTTTAAGCTCTATCTCAACAGCTTTAACCAGACAAAATTTAACAGCTGGGACGACGTTCAGCACACGCTGGAACGTGATTTAAGCGCCTGCGCGCAGGGAAAGGTGAGCGTTTCACTGTATCGCCTGCACGAGCTGGAAGGGCAGCCAATCGCCCACTTCAACGGGACCTGCATCGACGATCAGGATATTGAGGTGGAGAATTATGAATTTAGCGCCGATTACCTCGAAAACGCGGCGAGTGGCAAGGTGGTCGAAGAGACGCTGGTCAGCCATCTGCTGAAATCCAACTGCCTGATCACCCACCAGCCGGACTGGGGCTCGGTGCAGATCCAGTACCGCGGCCCGAAAATTGACCGGGAAAAATTGCTGCGCTACCTGGTGTCATTCCGACATCACAACGAATTCCACGAGCAGTGCGTGGAGCGCATCTTTAGCGATATTCAGCGCTTCTGCCAGCCAGAAAAACTGAGCGTTTATGCGCGCTATACCCGCCGCGGCGGTCTGGACATCAACCCGTGGCGCACCAACACCGATTTTGTGCCGGCGACCGGACGGCTGGTGCGTCAATAATATAAATATTTTCACAATATGCGCGGTATCTTCCGCGCTTTAGGTTGTGAAACGTCACGCGCCAGGGCTATTGTAATCAACAGGGAAAGACGATAATCGTCCCGTAAGGAGCTCACTTGATTACACATATTAGCCCGCTTGGCTCAATGGATATGTTGTCGCAGCTGGAAGTGGACATGCTTAAGCGCACGGCCAGCAGCGATCTTTATCAACTGTTTCGTAACTGTTCACTTGCCGTACTGAACTCCGGAAGCCTGACAGATAACAGTAAAGAACTGCTGTCCCGCTTCGAAAGCTTTGATATCAACGTGCTTCGCCGCGAGCGTGGCGTGAAGCTTGAAGTCATCAACCCGCCGGAAGAGGCCTTTGTTGACGGGCGTATCATTCGTTCACTTCAGGCTAACCTGTTTGCCGTGCTGCGTGACATCCTGTTTGTTAACGGGCAGATCCACAACGCAGGTCGTTTCCAGCATCTCGATCTGGAAAGCTCGGTCCATATCACTAACCTGGTGTTCTCCATTTTGCGTAACGCCCGTGCGCTGCACGTCGGCGAAGCGCCGAACATGGTTGTCTGCTGGGGCGGCCACTCCATTAACGAAACCGAATACCTTTATGCCCGTCGGGTTGGAACGCAACTCGGCCTGCGTGAGCTGAATATCTGTACCGGCTGCGGTCCGGGTGCGATGGAAGCACCAATGAAAGGAGCGGCGGTTGGGCATGCGCAGCAGCGCTACAAAGAGGGACGGTTTATTGGCATGACCGAACCGTCCATCATCGCCGCTGAGCCACCTAACCCGCTGGTTAATGAGCTGATTATCATGCCGGATATTGAGAAGCGTCTTGAAGCGTTTGTCCGTATCGCCCACGGCATTATCATCTTCCCGGGCGGCGTGGGGACAGCGGAAGAGTTGCTCTATCTGCTGGGTATTCTGATGAACCCGGCCAACAAGGATCAGGTTCTGCCGCTGATCCTGACCGGGCCAAAAGAGAGCGCCGACTACTTCCGCGTGCTGGACGAGTTTATCGTGCACACGCTGGGTGAAGCCGCGCGTCGTCACTATCGCATCATCATTGACGATGCCGCGGAAGTGGCGCGCCAGATGAAAAAAGCGATGCCGCTGGTGAAGGAGAACCGTCGCGATACCGGCGATGCGTACAGCTTTAACTGGTCAATCCGTATTGCGCCAGACCTGCAGATCCCGTTCGAGCCAACGCACGAAAATATGGCGAACCTGAAACTCTACCCGGACCAGCCGGTGGAAGTGCTGGCTGCCGATCTGCGTCGCGCCTTCTCCGGTATTGTCGCGGGCAACGTGAAAGAGATGGGCATCCGCGCCATTGAACAATACGGTCCGTACAAGATCCACGGCGACCCGGAGATGATGCGCCGCATGGACGACATGCTGCAGGGCTTTGTCGCCCAGCACCGCATGAAGCTGCCAGGCTCAGCCTATATTCCTTGCTACGAAATCTGCACATAACGCTTAGCGATATCTCATCAAAGCCGGATCGCCCTGTTGCGCGTCCCGGCTTTTTTTATTCCTGATGTAATTCATACGAATCACTTATGTCTTTAACAAACTATGCCCAAACGCAAACGATTACCTTGTTTTCTCAACCGTAAATTATCAGCCTTAATCTAAATTACCCGTCAGAAAATACTAAAAACCCCTTTCTTTACAGCTAAAGACACCTATATCACGGGCCAGTCTTTCAGCTCACATGTCGTTGGTGGTAGCCTTCGCGCCCGTAAATTCTCTTTGGTGTTTTTTTAACAGATAAATGGTCTAAAGATGCCCACATCATAAGTGGATTATTGCATTTGGGATCAGGATCACTGATAGATTCATAACTAGAATGTATCTTTCCGCCCGCCAATAGTTACGGGCAAAAATTATTAAAAAACCGTCACTGAACGAATTTCATATTACCGTCAGGCACTTTTTCATCGGATTTGACTAAAAACCTGACAATTCGCTTCCTCCAGGAGATATAGATGGAAACCACTCAAACCAGCACCGTTGCTTCGATTGAATCCCGAAGTGGTTGGCGCAAAACGGATACCATGTGGATGCTTGGCCTTTACGGCACGGCAATCGGCGCTGGTGTACTGTTCCTTCCTATCAACGCAGGCGTCGGCGGTCTGATTCCGCTGATCATTATGGCTATCATTGCTTTCCCGATGACCTTCTTTGCACACCGCGGTTTGACCCGCTTCGTGCTGTCCGGTAAAAACCCGGGCGAAGACATCACTGAAGTGGTTGAAGAGCATTTCGGCGTGGGCGCAGGTAAGCTGATTACCCTGCTCTACTTCTTCGCGATTTACCCTATCCTGCTGGTTTACAGCGTGGCGATTACCAACACCGTTGAAAGCTTCATGCTGCACCAGCTGCACATGACGCCGCCTCCGCGTGCCATCCTGTCTCTGATCCTGATTGTCGGCATGATGACCATCGTGCGCTTCGGTGAGCAGATGATTGTGAAGGCGATGAGCGTGCTGGTGTTCCCGTTTGTGGCTGCACTGATGCTGCTGGCCTGCTACCTGATCCCACAGTGGAACGGTGCAGCGCTGGAAACCCTGTCCCTAAGCAGCGCATCGGCGACCGGTAACGGCCTGCTGATGACCCTCTGGCTGGCGATTCCGGTAATGGTCTTCTCCTTCAACCACTCTCCAATCATCTCTTCCTTCGCCGTTGCGAAACGTGAAGAGTACGGTAACGGCGCAGAGAAGAAGTGCTCCAGCATCCTGGCACGCGCTCACATCATGATGGTTCTGACCGTTATGTTCTTCGTCTTCAGCTGCGTACTGAGCCTTTCCCCGGCGGATCTGGCTGCAGCGAAAGAGCAGAACATCTCTATCCTGTCTTACCTGGCGAACCACTTTAACGCACCGCTGATTGCGTGGATGGCACCGATCATCGCGATTATCGCCATCACCAAATCCTTCCTGGGCCACTACCTCGGCGCACGTGAAGGCTTCAACGGTATGGTGATTAAATCTCTGCGCGGTAAAGGCAAGAGCATTGAAATCAACAAGCTGAACAAAATCACCGCGCTGTTCATGCTGCTCACCACCTGGGCAGTAGCGACCCTGAACCCAAGCATTCTGGGCATGATTGAAACCCTGGGCGGCCCGGTCATCGCGATGATTCTGTTCCTGATGCCGATGTACGCGATTCAGAAAGTCCCTGCTATGCGTAAGTACAGCGGTCATGTGAGCAACGTGTTTGTGGTTATCATGGGTCTTATCGCAATCTCTGCGATCTTCTACTCCCTGTACACCATGTTCTGATTACCACCCGCGCCGTTTTCGGACGGCGCACTCCTCCCTCTCTGACTGAAAGCAATGGACGCATCATGATTAGCGTATTCGATATCTTCAAAATCGGTATTGGTCCTTCCAGCTCTCATACCGTCGGACCGATGAAAGCCGGTAAGCAGTTCACGGATGACTTGATTGCACGCGGCATCTTGCACGACATCACCCGCGTGGTTGTCGATGTATACGGCTCGCTTTCTCTGACCGGGAAAGGCCACCATACCGATATCGCCATTATCATGGGCCTGGCGGGAAACCTGCCGGATACCGTTGATATTGATGCGATCCCTGGTTTCATCCAGGACGTTAATACCCACGGGCGCCTGCTGCTGGCGAACGGCGAGCACGAGGTTGAATTCCCGGTTGACCACTGCATGAATTTCCATGCGGACAACCTGTCGCTGCACGAAAACGGCATGCGCATTACCGCGCTGGCCGGCGAAAAAGCGGTATACAGCCAGACGTATTACTCAATCGGCGGCGGCTTTATCGTCGACGAAGACCACTTTGGTCAAACCAGTACTTCCTCTGTCGAGGTGCCGTATCCGTACAAAACGGCGGCAGACCTCCAGCGCCACTGCCAGGAGACGGGCCTTTCCCTCTCCGGCCTGATGATGAAAAACGAGCTGGCACTTCACAGCAAAGAGGAGCTCGAACAGCACTTCACTAACGTCTGGGAAGTGATGCGCGGCGGTATTGAGCGCGGGATCACCACCGAAGGCGTTCTTCCGGGCAAACTTCGCGTGCCGCGTCGTGCTGCAGCGCTGCGCCGTATGCTGGTGAGCACCGACAAAACGACCACGGACCCGATGGCCGTGGTGGACTGGATCAACATGTTCGCCCTGGCGGTAAACGAAGAGAACGCCGCAGGGGGCCGTGTGGTCACCGCGCCGACCAACGGTGCCTGCGGTATCGTTCCGGCGGTGCTGGCGTACTACGACAAGTTTATCCGTGAAGTGAACGCGAACTCGCTGGCGCGCTACCTGCTGGTGGCCAGTGCAATTGGTTCGCTGTATAAGATGAACGCGTCTATTTCCGGTGCGGAAGTGGGCTGTCAGGGTGAAGTCGGCGTGGCGTGCTCTATGGCGGCGGCGGGTCTGGCGGAACTCTTGGGCGCAAGCCCGGCGCAGGTGTGCATCGCAGCGGAAATCGGCATGGAACATAACCTGGGGCTGACCTGTGACCCGGTTGCCGGCCAGGTACAGGTGCCGTGCATCGAGCGTAACGCGATTGCCTCCGTGAAGGCGGTTAACGCGGCGCGAATGGCGCTGCGCCGCACCAGCGAGCCTCGCGTCTGTCTCGATAAGGTTATCGAAACCATGTACGAAACCGGTAAAGATATGAACGCCAAATACCGCGAAACCTCTCGCGGCGGCCTGGCGATGAAGATCGTAACCTGCGATTAAGCCTCTCAGGAAGCCTCGTTTTGCGAGGCTTCTTCCTGTTTTCCCCACCATTCATAGTTTCACGCTGCTGACAGTGTTACCCTTCACGTATGAGATAGAAGGGAGATTATCTGTGGCCGTTCATTTACTTATCGTCGATGCACTAAACCTGATTCGCCGTATCCATGCGGTACAGGGGACGCCTTGTAAAGACACCTGCCTGCACGCTCTGGAACAGCTTATCCGCCACAGCGAGCCCACCCATGCGGTCGCGGTTTTTGATGACGAAGACCGCAACACGGGCTGGCGACACCAGCGTTTGCCCGACTACAAAGCCGGACGCGCACCGATGCCGGACGATCTTCACGCTGAATTGCCCATGCTGCGCGCTGCATTTGAACAGCGGGGCGTCCCCTGCTGGGGCGCACAGGGAAATGAAGCCGACGATCTCGCGGCCACTCTGGCCGTAAAGGTAGCCAGCGCCGGGCAACAGGCCACTATTGTTTCAACTGACAAAGGCTACTGTCAGCTGCTCTCCCCAACTATCCGCATTCGCGACTATTTTCAAAAACGCTGGCTGGACGCGCCATTTATTGCCAGCGAGTTCGGCGTCTCGCCTGGACAACTGCCTGATTACTGGGGGCTGGCAGGCATCAGCAGCTCTAAGGTTCCGGGTGTCGCCGGTATTGGGCCGAAAAGCGCCGCGCAGCTGCTGGCCGATTTTCAGAGTCTGGAAGGGATTTACGCCCGTCTGGATGAGGTGCCGGAAAAGTGGCGCAAGAAGCTGGAGGCGCATAAAGAGATGGCGTTTATCTGCCGGGAAATCGCAACGCTACAGACGGATTTACAGCTCGACGGGAATTTACAGCAGCTGCGTTTAGAACGTTAAAACCACTACACAGTTTTTTTGCCCGGTAAGCGCAGCGCCACCGGGCAAAACAAAGCACGTACTATCGCTCGTCGCGACGTCCGCCGACCGCAGCCCACCAGCGACGAATGTGCACCGTCACCTCTTCGCGGTCGTGATACAGCTGACGCGCCTGGATCTCCACGTTAATACCGTGTTCATCCATCTGCTCCTGAATGTAGGCCAGGTTCTGCGACACTTCCTCATAGCGCTTTTTCATCGGCAGCTTGAGGTTGAAAATGGTCTCACGACACCAGCCGTTGACAAGCCAGGAGGCCATCAGCGCGGCGACTTTTGCCGGCTTCTCAACCATATCGCACACCATCCACGAGATGTTGTTACGGTTCGGGCGATAGCGGAAACCGTCTTCACGCAGCCAGGTGACCTGCCCGGTGTCCATCAGGCTTTGCGCCATTGGGCCGTTATCAACGGACGATACCCACATGTTGCGTTTCACCAGCTGATAGGTCCAGCCGCCCGGGCACGCGCCAAGGTCGACGGCGTACATGCCGTTTGCCAGACGCTCATCCCACTCATCCGCCGGGATAAAGACGTGGAACGCCTCTTCCAGCTTGAGCGTGGAACGGCTTGGCGCATCGGCCGGGAAGCGCAAACGCGGGATGCCCATAAAGAAGGGAGAGTTGTTGGTGGTGTACGAATAGCCTGCATAGCAGCAGCCCGGTGCGATAAAGAAGATATGCACCACCGGACGCTTCGGCGTTTCGTAGTTCGTCAGCACGCCCGCATCACGCAGTGCCGCACGCAGCGGCACGGTGAACTTACGGCAGAACTTCATCAGCTCTTTACTTTCGTTGGTATCCGCCACTTCAACGCGCAGATCGCCGCCCTTTTCAACCACGCCCTGCAGCATGCCGACAATTGGCGTAATGCGGTCCTCCGGCGGAAGATCCTTCAGCAGCTCACCCGCAACAAACATCTGGCGAGCAAAGATCAGCGAGCTGAACGGCAGCTCGCGTGCCAGCTTGTCTGCGTCTTCGGGCTGGTAGCACTCGAATACCACATAGCCCGCGTTCTCTTTTACGCGGGCAAAGCCGAAGACTTCGCGCTTCGCCGCTTTATCGGTAATTTCCGCGGCGCACTCTTTCTCAAACCCCGGGCGACAATATAAAACAACCTTATTCATGAACAACGCCCTTGCGTTTCAGACGGATAGCTCCGATAAACATTAATACCCAACCCGCCAGGAAGCTGAAGCCACCGACGGGTGTAACGAACGCCCACAGGCGTAGATGTGAGAGTGCAAGGCAGTACAGGCTACCGCTGAATAACACGGTACCCAGCGCCATAAACACGCTGCTCCAGTAAAACCAGATACTGATACGACGCTGCATCGCCACCGCCAGCCCAAAAATAGCCAGCGTGTGGAATGCCTGATATTCAAGGCCGGTCTGGATCCAGCCCATCTCTACAGCGCCCAAAGACTTGCTTAATACATGTGCGCCAAAGGCGCCCAGTGCAACAAAAATAAAGCCACTCACCGCGGCAAAAATCAGCATGAATCGGCTGGTCATGTTTAAGTCCTGAGTTGATGCGTGCCCGGCACACAAACGTTATTGTTCATACCTGAAGCGGAATTTTTCTTGCTCGGTTGCCGCTTTCGCCAGTATCCACTGCCGGAAGGCGGCTATTTTACCCAGTTCTGCCTGACTGTCATGACAAACCAGATAAAACGCATTCTTGCTGACCAGTACATCATTAAAAGGGCAGACCAGGCGGCCTGCCTCAATTTCAGACTGCGCCATGACGTTGTTCGCCAACGCCACGCCTTGTCCGTGAATGGCAGCCTGTAACACCATCGCACTGTGGCTAAAGATGGGTCCCTGCTGCACGTTTATATGAGTAAGACCTAATTGACGGGTATAAGTTTGCCAGTCGCGGCGAGAGGCATCATGCAAAAGCGTATGCTGCGCCAGATCAGCGGGAGACTTCAGCGCCTTGTCGCCCGTTAACAGCAGGGGAGAACAGACCGGCAGGAGATATTCTGCGTATAATTTCTCAACACGCAAGCCCGGCCAGTTACCGCGACCATAAAAAATGGCGACATCCACGTCATCGGCCAGCTTGTCCTCCTGACGATCTACCGCCTGGATTCGAACGTCGATCCCCGGATAAGCTGAGTTAAAGCTTGAGAGTCTGGGCACCAGCCATTGAATCGCAAAACTGGGCAATAAACTGACAGTCAGGGCACCTTTTGCACTGCGAGCCTGCAGCTTACGCGTGGCTTCCGTAAGCTGGGAAAAAATCTCTTTAATATCCTGAAAATAACTCTGCCCCTCTTCGGTCAACAGCAACGAACGGTTGCGTCGACGAAACAGCTTAAGGCCCAGAAAATCCTCCAGAGACTTGATTTGGTGACTTACTGCGGCCTGTGTCACAAAAAGCTCATCTGCTGCGCGGGTAAAGCTCAGGTGACGTGCTGCTGCATCAAAAACACGTAATGCATTAAGAGGTGGCAATCGCTTTGACATGGTTATCTGGCTTAGATGTTAACGGATTTTAACAAACAGGAAACAACGTTTAACCTATTAGTTTTTTTTATCTGAGCCATTATAATTTGTCCGTTGAGGAACTACCAGCAAATACCTATAGTGGCGGCACTTCCTGAGCCGGAACGAAGAGCTTTTTTCGGAATGCGTGTTCTGAAGGGCTTTTGGCTTACGGTTGTGATGTTGTGTTGTTGTGTTTGCAATTGGTCTGCGATTCAGACCACGGTAGCAACGCTACCAATTTTTCACTTCCTGTACATTTACCCTGTCTGTCCATAGTGATTAATGTAGCACCGCCAATTTGCGGTGCTTTTTTTTCGCTTGCGATCTGTTAATGCTCGATCTCTTTCATCTCTTTCACGTCCGTGCGGTTGATCTGCTGCTTGTTCCCGTTAGCATCTTTGTACGAAATCATCCCGGTATCATTATCGGTAGTCGGTTTCCCTTCCGAAACGATAGAACGACCATCGTTGGTGTGCATCACGTAGTTATTACCAGAACAGGCGCTCAGGGCAAAAGTAAACGCACAGGCAGAAATGATTGCAGCTGTCTTATTCATGATTATTCTCCTTTAGCAATTAATGCTATTCAAACCTCGATTTATAACAGGCTAAAACATCCGCCTAACACTATTTAGCATAACCTGCTTTTTTAGGGTCATCAGGATAAGCAGACAATTCTGATAGATATCAACCTCCTTGCCCTGCAGCTGAAATTGCGCGACGATCGCTATATTGAAATGAGGAATCCCATGAACGCTTTCAGCCCTGCGCAGTTCCGCGCACAGTTTCCGGCCCTGGCCGATGCCGGTATTTATCTGGATAGCGCCGCCACCGCCCTTAAGCCCCAGGCGGTGATTGAGGCCACTCAGCAGTTCTACAGCCTGAGCGCCGGGAACGTACATCGCAGCCAGTTTGCCGAAGCGCAGCGGTTAACCGCGCGCTATGAAGCGGCACGCGATCAGGTCGCTCGCCTGATCAATGCCGAAAGCGGGAAAAACATCGTCTGGACGCGCGGCACGACCGAGGCCATCAACATGGTGGCCCAGTGCTACGCGCGCCCGCTGCTTCAGCCGGGCGATGAGATCGTCGTCAGCGAGGCGGAACATCACGCCAACCTGGTGCCGTGGCTGATGGTGGCCGAGCAGACGGGCGCACGCGTGGTGAAGCTTCCGCTGGGTGCAGACCTTCTGCCCAACGTGGCCCGCCTCCCCGAGCTGATTACCTCCCGCAGTCGCATTCTGGCGCTCGGACAGATGTCGAACGTCACGGGAGGTTGCCCGGATCTGGCTCAGGCCATTCGCATAGCCCATGCCTGCGGGATGGTGGTGATGGTTGACGGCGCTCAGGGCGTGGTGCACTTCCCCGCCGACGTGCAGGCGCTGGATATCGATTTCTATGCCTTCTCAGGACATAAACTTTATGGGCCAACCGGTATTGGGGCGTTGTACGGCAAGCCAGAACTGCTGGCAAAAATGACGCCGTGGCTTGGTGGCGGCAAAATGATTACCGAAGTGTCGTTCGAGGGCTTCAAAACGCATGACATCCCCTATCGTCTGGAAGCCGGTACGCCGAACGTGGCGGGGGTGATTGGCTTAAGCGCGGCGCTGGAGTGGCTGGCTGAAATCGACATTGTTCAGGCTGAAAGCTGGAGCCGGGGGCTGGCGACGCTGGCAGAGGAAGAACTCAAAAAGCGCCCGGGCTTCCGCTCGTTCCGCGTTCAGGACTCAAGCCTGCTCGCCTTTGATTTTGCGGGCGTACATCACAGCGACATGGTGACGCTGCTGGCCGGGTATGGCATTGCCCTGCGTGCCGGACAGCACTGCGCCCAGCCGCTGCTGGCGGCGCTTGGCGTTAACGGTACGCTGCGCGCCTCGTTTGCGCCGTATAATACCCAAAGCGATGTCGACGCGCTGGTTGCCGCCGTTGACCGTGCCCTTGAAATACTGGTGGATTAATGACTAGCGCTGCTTTAGCCGGACATCCGTTTGGCACCGTCATCACAGAAGAGACCTTGAAACAGACCTTCGCCCCGCTCCAGCAGTGGGAAGATAAATATCGACAGCTGATCCTGCTGGGTAAACAGCTCCCTGCCCTTTCAGACGATCTCAAAGCGCAGGCGAAAGAGATCGCAGGCTGTGAAAACCGCGTCTGGCTTGGCGTGAGCGTCTCCGGCGAAAAGCTGCACTTCTTCGGCGACAGCGAAGGCCGGATTGTCCGGGGCCTGCTGGCAGTATTGTTGACCGCTGTTGAAGGAAAAAGCGCGGCGGAACTGCTGGCCCATTCGCCGCTGGCGTTATTTGATGAGCTTGGGCTGCGCGCGCAGCTCAGCGCCTCGCGCGGTCAGGGGCTGATCGCGCTAAGCGAAGCCGTGCAGGACGCCGCACGCCAGGCTCAGGCCTGACGCTCCGCTTTCGCCATCATCTTCTTCAGGGCGTGTGACACCGCCACAAAGCCAAAGGAAGCGGTCACCATCGTGGCCGCGCCAAAGCCTGAGGCGCAATCCATTCTCTTTGGTCCTTCCGCCGTGCTTTTCATCGCGCACACGGAGCCGTCCGCCTGCGGGTAAACCAGCGCTTCGGTCGAGAACACGCAGTCAACGCCCAGCTTGCCTTTGCTGTTCTTCACCACGTTAAAGTCGCTCTTCAGGCGCTCACGCAGCTTAGCCGCCAGCGGATCCTGAATGGTTTTCGCCAGATCGGCTACCTGGATCTGCGTAGGGTCGATTTGCCCGCCCGCGCCGCCCGTCGTCACCAGGGGAACCTTGTAACGACGACAGTAGGCGATCAGCGCCGCTTTTGGCCGCACGCTGTCGATGGCGTCAATCACATAGCTGTAGCCTTTGCTCATATACTCCGCGACGTTATCTGCCGTCACAAAGTCGTCGATCACCGTGACCTGACATTCCGGGTTGATCAGGCGGATACGCTCCGCCATGACCTCAGACTTCGCCAGACCAACGTTATCGCGCAGGGCGTGGATTTGACGGTTGGTGTTGGTGACGCAAACGTCATCCATGTCTATCAGCGTGATTGCGCCAATACCGGTTCTCGCCAGTGCTTCTGCCGCCCACGACCCCACACCACCAATGCCCACGACGCAGACATGCGCATCCGCAAACAGCTGCAGGGCTTTTTCACCATATAAACGTGCCGTCCCGCCAAAACGCTGGCGCCAGGCATCGCTGATTACCACAGACATAAAACCTCAGATGTAAAAAGGGTGAGGTTATCCTCACCCTGAACAGTAATCCGTATTGCGCTCAGAATACCACAATCAGCCGCTGAATACGTTTCCGGCACCTGGTGCCGCCTTCAGTACCCACACGCGTCCGTAGTGATTATACCAGCCCGCGCGATGGCCTGCGTCAGGGCCAATACCCTGATAGATGTCGAAGTGCTGGCCTTTAATCGCCCCGCCGACGTCCAGCGCCACCATCAGACGCAGCTCATACTGGCCGTTGAACTTGCCGTTGTTGTCCAGCAGCGGGACCTCAGCAAGCAGCGTGGTGCCTGCAGGAATAATCGAACGATCGGATGCTACCGACGCGCGGCCAATCAGCGGAACTGCGCTCGCCCCTTTCACCGGCGCGAAGTTTTGCGGTTTGAAGAAGACGAACGACGGGTTCTGCTCAAGCAGCTCGCGCACCTCGGCTTCGCTGTGTTTCTCGCCCCACTCGCGGATCGCCTGCATCGACATATCTTCTTTCTTCACTTCGCCGCGGTCGATCAGCACCTTGCCGATACTGCGATAGGCGTGGCCGTTTTTACCGGAATAGCTGAAGAAGTTAAGTGGCGAACCGTCGCCAAAATCAATGTAGCCGCTGCCCTGAACGTCCATGATGAAGTTATCCATCAGGGAGTTGCTGTAGGCCAGAACGTAGTTTTCGCTCAGCGCACCGGCGTAGATCTCGGCGCGCGACGGGAGGCGACCGCGTTTTGGCGGCATACGGTAGATAGGATACTGGAACTCGCCCTGACGCGAGTGTCGTGCCTGGATAACTGGGGTGTAATAGCCGGTAAACTGGACGTTGCCGTAGTTATCGGCCCCTTCCATCTGCCAGGCGTCGATACCAAACTGGCGCATATTGCGCGTATCGCCGCCTGCTTTAAGCCAGTCCTGGACCGCGTTATACACGCTACTCTGGGCGCCATACAGACGCGGCGACGCGTTGCGGATCTGGTAGACCTGCTCGGAGAAATCACCGGCATTAATCGGTGCGCCGACAGCATCAGGCTGATTAACTAAAGAGAAAGGCTGGGATAACTTCCCGTCTTTATACTGTTGACCGCGATCGGTCGGTTTGGAAGAACAGGCCGCAAGAATCGCTACCATTGCGCCCGTCATCAGATACTTCGCCCAACGTCCTTTCATTATATCTCGTCTTTAAGTTGCCCATTTCCGCGTGATGAAGATAACAAACCGCCAGGGCTAATGAAATGCGATCGCATGCCCTCTGGCAAATTTTGCGCAAAAAATAGTCCAAACAACGCCATGTCGTTCAATTTGCATACAAAATCATGATAAATGTGAAAAAGGGGTTGCATCACAAGTCTATCCGAGTATAGTGCGCATCCACGGACGCGGGGTGGAGCAGCCTGGTAGCTCGTCGGGCTCATAACCCGAAGGTCGTCGGTTCAAATCCGGCCCCCGCAACCAATTAAAATTTGATGAAGTATCTTCTACGACCAGTAGAAAGACGGACGCGGGGTGGAGCAGCCTGGTAGCTCGTCGGGCTCATAACCCGAAGGTCGTCGGTTCAAATCCGGCCCCCGCAACCAATCAAATTTGAAGAAGTAAGTTTCTACAAGAGTAGAAAGACGGACGCGGGGTGGAGCAGCCTGGTAGCTCGTCGGGCTCATAACCCGAAGGTCGTCGGTTCAAATCCGGCCCCCGCAACCAACACTTCTAAAACAACAAACACCCTGAAGGGTGTTTTTTTGTATCTGTCGTTTGTGAATTTGCCGGGCGTGTACCCGGCTGAAAGCGTTATCCGCGCCGCGCCAGCGTCGCCCCGTCAGAGAAATACGCACGAATCCCTGCCAGAATCGACTCCGCAACCTCCTGCTGGAATTTTGCCGTCTTGAGCTTACGCTCCTCTTCCACGTTACTGATAAACGCGGTTTCAACCAGGATGGACGGAATATCCGGCGCCTTGAGTACCGCAAATCCGGCCTGTTCAACGCTGTTCTTATGCAGCTTATTGATGTTCCCCAGCTTGCCCAGCACCGCTTTACCAAACTTCAGGCTGTCGTTAATGGTCAGCGACTGCACCATATCGAACATGGTGTGGTCGACGTAGCGATCGCCGCTTTTGCTTACGCCACCAATCAGGTCCGAGGCGTTCTGGGTGTCCGCAAGGTATCTCGCGGCGGTACTGGTCGCGCCTTTGGTTGAGAGCGCGAACACGGACGAACCGCTTGGCTGGCGGCTGGTAAACGCATCCGCATGGATCGACACGAACAAATCTGCGCGCTGCTTCTGTGCTTTCGCCACCCGGACCTTCAGCGGAATAAAGATATCTTCATTGCGCGTCATATAGGCGCGCATATTGCCTTCTTTATCAATCAACGCCTTCAGGCGACGGGCAATTTGCAGCACCACGTCTTTTTCACGCGTACGGTATTTTCCCACCGCACCGGAGTCTTCGCCGCCGTGGCCAGGATCGAGCATGATCACAATCGGACGATCGCGCCCTGCTTTCCCCGGCTGCGGACCACTTTGCGCGGGCGGCACCTGACGCTGAAGATCGCCTTTGTTGTAATCCTCCAGCAGGGCGAGAAGCGGATCCTGAATATCCGTCGCACTCGCCGGGTAAAGATCCATCACCAGACGCTCTTTAAACGTCGCGACGGGTGCCAGGGCGAACAGCTGCGGCTTCACGTTCTGCTTAAGCTCAAACACCATGCGCACGGTTTGCGGATCGAACTGCCCGACGCGCGCCGATTTAATAAACGGATCGTCGCCGCGGATCTGCGCCGCCATCCCTTTTAGCACGGAGTTGAGGTTAACGCCTTCGAGATCCACCACCACGCGTTCCGGGTTGCTGAGGGCAAATTGCTTATATTTCAGCACGCGATTGGATTCGACCGTCACGCGCGTATAGGTCGACGATGGCCAGACGCGCACCGCTACCACCTGACTGGTTGCGGCAAGACCGACCTGACTGACGCTAAGCAACCACATTGCCCCGGCCCCTTTTAACAAACGGCGGCGGCTTATTGCTGAATTGGATCCCGACATGCTTCTCCCGAGCAAGAACACTGACTGATATACAAAATGTCCAGATTGACCGAAAACTTTAACGAATGACGCATAAACTGTCATCTATAAAAGGGTAAACAATCATACGCTAACGCACGGATTACTTATCATTTTCTGTGGGTCGCGGAAAATTTGCGCTTGCACACGCGGCCACAATCGAATAAAAATACATAAATTACGAATAAACATTCATTAAGGGTTGTGCCATGGTGAAGGAACGTAGAACCGAACTGGTCCAGGGATTCCGCCATTCTGTTCCCTATATCAACGCCCATCGGGGAAAAACGTTTGTCATCATGCTTGGCGGCGAAGCCATTGAGCATGAAAATTTTTCCAGCATCGTCAATGACATTGGCCTGCTGCACAGCCTCGGGATCCGCCTGGTGGTGGTTTATGGCGCCCGTCCGCAGATCGACGCCAACCTGGCCGCTCATCACCACGAGCCGATTTACCACAAACATACCCGCGTCACGGATGCTAAAACCCTTGAACTGGTGAAACAGGCGGCAGGTCTGCTGCAGCTGGATATTACCGCTCGCCTGTCCATGAGCCTGAACAACACGCCGCTGCAGGGCGCGCATATCAACGTCGTGAGCGGCAACTTTATCATTGCCCAGCCGCTCGGCGTGGACGATGGCGTGGATTACTGCCACAGCGGTCGCATTCGTCGTATTGATGAAGAAGCTATTCACCGCCAGCTGGACAGCGGAGCCATCGTCCTGATGGGCCCGGTCGCCGTTTCCGTGACTGGCGAAAGCTTTAACCTGACGTCCGAAGAGATTGCCACGCAGCTGGCAATCAAGCTGAAGGCGGAAAAAATGATTGGGTTCTGCTCCTCCCAGGGCGTCGTGAACGATGAGGGAACGATCATACCGGAACTCTTCCCGAATGAAGCCCAGGCCCGCGTGGAGGCGCTGGAAGCCGAAGGCGATTACTACTCCGGCACCGTCCGCTTCCTGCGTGGTGCCGTGAAGGCCTGCCGCAGCGGCGTGCGCCGCAGCCACCTTATCAGCTATCAGGAAGACGGCGCCCTGCTGCAGGAGCTGTTCTCCCGCGACGGTATTGGTACGCAGATTGTCATGGAAAGCGCGGAGCAGATCCGCCGCGCCACCATCAACGACATCGGCGGTATTCTGGAGCTGATTCGCCCGCTGGAACAGCAGGGTATCCTGGTGCGTCGTTCACGCGAGCAGCTGGAGATGGAGATCGACAAATTCACCATTATTCAGCGCGATAACCTGACCATCGCCTGCGCCGCGCTCTATCCGTTCCCGGAAGAGAAGATCGGTGAAATGGCCTGCGTGGCGGTGCATCCTGATTACCGTAGCTCTTCACGCGGTGAAATGCTGCTTGAGCGCGTGGCGGCACAGGCGCGCCAGATGGGGCTGAGCAAGCTGTTCGTCCTGACGACGCGCAGCATTCACTGGTTCCAGGAGCGCGGGTTCACGCCGGTGGATATCGATTCTCTACCGGAAACAAAGAAAGAAATGTACAACTATCAGCGTCGTTCAAAAGTGCTGATGGCGGACCTGGGATGATACTAGGCCCTCACCGTCCGGCGAGGGCTTTCGTTCAGAGGGACTCAAATATCGCGCTCAGCCCGCTTCGGCGTTCCGTACGGGTGGCGATCGCCTGCACCAGCACCCGTTCATCGGCATAAAGCGACAGGCGCTGACGCGCGCGCGTAATGGCGGTATAGATCAGCTCGCGGGTAATAACGGGTGAAAGCTGAGTAGGCAGGATCAGCGCCGCATGGTTAAATTCGGAGCCCTGGGATTTATGCACCGTCATCGCCCAGGCGGTTTCATGCTCGGGTAAACGGCTGGGCTGGAAGGACTTCACGCTCCCGTCCGGCATCTGGAACCAGACGCGTAGTCCCTGACCGCAGTCGAGCGCAATCCCGATATCCCCGTTAAACAACCCCAGCGCGCTGTCGTTACGGGAGATCATCACCGGTCGCCCTTCATACCAGCGCGAATGCGGGGTACGGTTAATTTTGCGTTTTTGCGCCAGCAGCTGTTCCAGCCTGTCGTTGAGACCCCGGACGCCAAAGGGGCCTTCCCTCAGCGCACAGAGCAGCTGGTATTCGCCAAACGCGGCAATGACCTGCTCCGGCGCACTTTGCTGTTGTACGCTTGTCAGAAAGTGCTGATACCCCTGCAGGGCGTCGTCCAGCATCGCCTGATACTCTTCCCCGTTTTGCAGCGATTTTTTCTCAATATCCGTAAAGGTTCCGGCAAACACCGCTGAGGTGGCGTGTCTGTCTCCCCGGTTTACGGCCGCCGCAAGCTGGCCGATGCCGGAATCGCTGCCGAAACGGTAGCTTTTCTGCAGCAGACACAGGCTGTCGCGCAACGCCCCTGCAAGCGAGTGGCTTTCAGAGGTGAGCGTACATCCGGTGAGACTCGCTAACTCCTGAGCGCGTTCAGCGGTATATCCCAGACTGGCATAGGTGCAAATATCGCCCAGCACGGCCCCCGCCTCTACGGAGGCAAGCTGGTCACGATCGCCGAGGAAAATGACGCGCGCGTGCGGCGGTAGCGCATCAATCAAACGCGACATCATCGTCAGATCAATCATTGAGGCTTCATCCACCACCAGCACATCCAGGTGCAGCGGGTTACCGGCATGGTAGCGCAGACGCTGGCTGCCAGGCTGTGCGCCAAGCAAACGGTGCAGCGTGCTGGCTTCATTGGGAAAAAGCGCAAGCTGCTCCCCGGTAAGCGGCAGCTTTTGCAGCGCGCCGCCTAACGACTCCGTCAGACGCGCAGCGGCTTTACCGGTGGGGGCCGCCAGGCGAATACGGCACTTTTGCTCCCCCGATAACTGAATCAGCGCGGCGAGCAGTTTTGCCACGGTGGTCGTTTTCCCGGTGCCCGGACCGCCAGAAATGACCGAGATCCGTCGCGTTAACGCCACGGCAGCTGCCACTTTCTGCCAGTCTGTCGCGTCGTCAGAGGTAAACAACGCATCCAGCGTTTGCCGGAGCTGCGTTTCATCGCAGGGAAGCGGCGCGTTGCTCTCGCTGAAGAAGCGCGCCACCGTCAGTTCGTTACGCCACAGCCGGTTAAGATACAAACGTTCGCCGACAAGGATCATCGGCGTCCCGATATCGGCTCCGCTTACGGCAGGCGAGCCGAGTAATATCACCTGCCAGTCCACGGCGTCACCGAGCTGCGCGAAACACGCCTGTAAAGCTGGCGGCATTTTCTCATCCACCGCCAGACGCGACAGCGGCAGGCACACGTGCCCTTCCCCCGCGTCTTTGCTAAGAATGGCTGCGGCAAGCATGACGGCAGGCTCCTCACCTGCCACCATCATGGCAAACTGCACGTCCAGGTGGCGCAGTAATCGTTGTTCAACTGCGTCCAGCAGTAGCGCCTGCATCGTCATGCCACCTCCTCCGTGCCTGCAGCAAACAGGTTATCCATTTTTTCAATCAGTTCCTCAGCCGGCCGCGTACTAAAGATGCCGGAACGCGGGTCGTTAGCATCCACGCCGCGCAGGAACAGGTAAATCACGCCGCCAAAATGCGCTTCGTAACGGTAATTGGCCATGCGATGGCGCAGATAACGGTGCAGCGCCAGGGTGTAAAGCTGGTACTGCAGATCGTAGCGATGCAGTTGCATTGCCGACGCCATCGCCTGTTGGGTATAGGCTTCGCTGCTGTCACCGAGCCAGTTCGATTTGTAATCCAGCAGGTAGTAGCGTCCTTCGTGGCGAAAAACCAGGTCGATAAAGCCTTTGAGCATCCCCTGCACCTGGCGGAAGTTCAGCGGCGGGCATCCGGCAGATAGCGGATCGTACTCGCGGATCAGCGCATCAAGCGCCTCGGCCCTGAGCGGGCTGGCTATGGGGAGATAAAACTCCATCTCCACCTGCTTATCTTTGGCGGTCAACTGATTCAGCGAAATCCCCTGCGTCGTGAGCGGCGCGTGCAGAACCGCGCGGATCCAGTCGGTGAGAACCGGCTGCCACTGTGCGTCGTAACCACCGCTCTGTAACATCTTCAGCACCCACTCTTCGGAAACCGGCTGGGTGAAATCTAGCTCTTCAAACAGGCTGTGCAAAAACGTGCCCGGAGAAGCGCCGCGAGGGAACTGGTGCGGCGTCAGCACAGGCTCAGCCGGCACGCTACCGGCGCCTGCGGCATCCACGTCCAGTTTTGGCATCAGATCCTGCGCAATACTCTGCCCGTGCTGCTGTAAGCCGGAGTAGCTGGTAACGCGCCAGTCGTCGGCAATGGTACGTACCACCTGACGGGCATGGAGATCTGACTCGTGCGGATCCGGCATGTGCCAGCGGCTGTTATCGGGCAGCGATGGAATATGCAGGGCAACATGCTCAGTGCAAAGCGATTCGATGCACTGGCGCAGGCCCGCCGCGTCTTTGGGCTCACCCTGTTGAATAAGCCGCCCCAGCGCGCTCAGATGAAAATCGCTCTCCCCGGTCTTTTCACCACGGCGACGGAACAGCGGCGCAACGCCCAGGCTGCAGTGCCATACCGAACGGGTCAGCGCCACGTAAAGCAGGCGCAGGTCTTCCGCCAGACGCTCGGCTTCGGCCAGCTCAACGCTGGACTCCGCGTTGCTGAGATCGAGCACCGCCTCAAAAGATTCGCGATCGTGGTAAAAAGCCTGATCCTGCACGCGGTAATTGGCGATAAACGGCAGCCAGACCAGCGGATATTCCAGGCCTTTCGACTTGTGAATGGTGACGATCTGCACCAGATGTTTATCACTCTCGAGGCGCATCTGCTGGCTGGATGAATTGCTGTTCGGATCGGCAATCTGCTGCGCCAGCCATCGCACCAGGGCGTGCTCGCTCTCCAGCTGCGTACCGGCTTCCTGCAAGAGTTCGCTGATGTGCAAAATATCGGTCAAACGACGCTCGCCGCCTGCGGTAGCCAGCATATTCTCCGCAATGTGGCGCTGTGCCATGAGCTCGCGCACCATCGCCATAACTCCACGCTTCTGCCATTTTTCGCGGTAGCGCACAAACTCCTCTACCACAGCATCCCACGCGGCTTCGTCATTGTTGAGCGCATCTATATCCCGCGCGTTCAGTCCGAGCATCGCGCTGGCTAATGCGCTACGCAATGTACTTTCCCGCTCCGGGGCCAGCACGGCCTGGAGCAGCCATAACATCTCTTGCGCCTCAAGCGTTTCAAAGACGCTGTCACGGTTCGATAGATAGACGGAGGGAATATTCAGTAACGTCAGGGCGTCTCGGATTAATGCGGCCTCCTGACGGCTGCGCACCAGCACCGTAATATCCGATGCCTTTACCGGGGTGGGGTTATCCCCCTTCCACAGCAGCGCCTCGCCCCGCGCCCCGGCACTGAGCCAGTCACGGATTTGCGCAGCACAGTGCTGGGCCATGGCATTTTGATAGTCGGCAACGCCGCAGCCTTCCCCATCCAGCAGCCAGAAGTTCATGGCAGGCTGCGTCACGCCGTTAAACTCGAAGCGCAGCGAGGCATTTTTCGGGGCAAATTTTACCGGCTGAAACGGGATTTCCCGAAACATAAACGCCGTATCCATGCGGCTAAAGAGCGCGTTGACGCTTTCCACCATGCCGGGAGAGGAGCGCCAGTTGGTATCGAGCGTGTAGTGTGCGTCAACCTCGCTGCGGGCTTTCATATAGGTGAAAATATCCGCCCCGCGGAAGGCGTAGATGGCCTGTTTCGGATCGCCGATTAACAACAGCGCGGTACCGGGCTGCTGGCGCCAGATACGGCGGAAAATGCGGTACTGCTGAGGGTCGGTGTCCTGAAATTCGTCTATCATCGCAACCGGGAAGCGGGTGCGAATCGCGGCGGCAAGCGCTTCGCCGTTTTCACTGCACAGCGCCGCATCAAGGCGGCTCAGCATATCGTCGAAACCCAGTTCACCCCGGCGGCGTTTCTCGCGCGCCACGGCTTCGCGAATTTCGGTCATGGCGCGAGCGATCATCAGATCGTTGAGCGTAAGGTTATCCGCCAGCAGGGTTTCTATTGCCACAAACAGGGTATGCTCAGGCACAATGCCGTCGGCTTTGGTCCGCTCAGCCAGGAAACGCTGGGAGAATTTCTCCAGCGCGTCCGGGAGCTGATAGCCCCGCGTCTCTTCCTGCGCCCAGGCGCTGATCTTGTCGATCCATTTCCCCTGATTGCCGCGGTTGAACTTGCGACGATCGATGCCGGAATTTTCGATGATGGCGGCAATCTCACCGACTGACTCCATCCATTTTTGCTTGATGTCCGCAATTTTCGCGATGATTTTTTCATGCCGCGAGGCCAGGGTTTCATCTGCCGGCGGCGGGGATTTGATTACCGGCGCTTCACCCTGGAGATAACGATCGATCGCGCGCAGCAGCGCTTCCGGGCCTTTCCAGAGCGCGTGTACCGCTTCGGCAATATCACGCTGTAAGGGATAGCAGTGGCGACGCCAGAAATCCGCGCAGGCCTGATAGCGAAGCACGGATTCATCTTCAATGAGCTGCTGTTCGAACAGCATTCCGGACTCGAACGCATTCAGGCTCAGCATACGCTGGCAAAAACCGTGAATGGTAAAGACGGACGCTTCGTCCATCTGCCGTTCAGCGAGCAGCAGCCACTGGGCTGCCTGCTGCTTATCGGCAATCTCTTCCAGAAGGCTGGCGTAGAGAGGGTTATCCGTGCTCTGACGCAGACAGGCGATGCGCAGCTCGTGGATATTGGTACGAATACGGCCCCGCAGCTCCGCGGTAGCGGCCTCGGTGAAGGTGACCACCAGCAGCTCTTCCACGCTCAAAGGGCGTGGAAAAGCTGCGTTGCCGCCAAGCCCCAGCAGCAGACGCAGATAGAGGGCGGCAATGGTGAAGGTTTTTCCCGTTCCCGCTGAGGCTTCAATCAATCGTTCACCCTGCAGAGGTAAACGTAAGGGATCAAGGGACTCAGCGGTATCGGTCATTCTTTCTTACTCCAGGGCATAGATTGCTGCAGCGCGCTGACGCTCTTCCAGACTTTCCAGCCTTTAGGGTTCACGTACTCCGTTTTCCCGTTCTGGCTACCGGAAACCTGAGACAGGATGGTGATTCCCTGCGGCTTAATGACCGCCTGATGGAAGAAGTCGGCAACCTTCTGCGGCGTCAGCTGTTTTATCTCAGCCACTACTTTATCACGCGAATCAAATTTCAGATTACCGCGATCGAAATCTTTGCTCAGCTGCGAGGCTTCTTCACCCAGCGTCTGCGGCGGCTGCATCACCTGCGCGATGACGGCCTGCTGGATCTGAGCAAATTCCTCCGGCTTCATGGCACGCAGATTTGCTTCCACCTGCGGGAAGAAGGCCTGGTAACGCTGCCAGAGATACGCCGGTTGTTTATCGCTGCTTTGCAGCAGGAAACCCAGCCCCCACTGACGACCGACGTTCATGGAGAAGGCAAATACCGCGTAGCCAAGCTGCTCCTCGGTGCGTAACTGGTTATAGAACCACGGCTGAATAATCTGTCCCAGCACGGCACTCTGCGCCGAGCTGGCGAATTCATCATAGCCCGTTGGCACAAATACCGCGGCCAGCGCGGAGTCCGTGCTGTTACCCGCCTTTTCAAAAATCACATTTTGCTTTTTCTCAACCTGCACGTCCTGGTTGCGGCACCACTCGTCGCCTTTAGAGCCGAGCTGAGTGCGAACATTCTGCGCCAGAGTTTTGGCCTGCTCCTCACTCATGTTGCCGACAATCAGGAACTCCGGACGCGTGTTGGTTTTCAGCGCGTCGCGGTACGCCAGCACGTCTTTTAAGGAGATTGAAGGCAGCAGCGCGCGGCGCTCCTCTCGCTGGAAATAAGGAACCTGCGACAGCATTTGCGCAGGCATAAGCGCAAGATCGTAGGCCTTGCCCTTCTCGGCAGAATCCATCATCTGAGCATACCAGGATTTAGCCTGCTCAAGCTGCTCTTCCGTCGGCGTGTAGCTGAAGTATCCCTCCAGCAAGGCCTGGAACAGCTGAGGCAAGCGCTGGGTATAGCCGTTTGCATTAAGCATCAAACCGTTATTGGCGTTGGTGGAGAAGCTGATCCCGCCCACGGCGGCCTGGTTGCTGAGCTGATCGAGAGCGATACCGGCGAGATAGTCATTGAGTGCGAACATCACCTGATTTTTGGCGCTGTTCATTGCTTTCGGGTTACGCAGCACCACGCTGACATCGGCTTTTGGCTCACTGGCAAAATAGCGGCTTGGGGTATACACAACGCGCAGCGTTGGCTCATCAATGATGAGTTCTGGATGCGGGTAATCTTTAGTCGTTTTGATCAGCGAGAAATCATCCGGAATATAGGGGTTCAGCTCCGGCAGCTTCAACGCAATCTCCCCGGCCTTCTTCTGCCAGTCGGCGAAGGTCTGGGCGCTGATTTTATCCACCTGATAAGGGGCATCGACAAAGTACGCCGTCTTGTTATGCGGTTCGTTCGGGCTGATGTACCAGATGCGGGCATTCTCCGGCGTCATCATCGCCAGGCGGGCTTTTACCGCCCCGGCATCATACTGGTCGGCAATATTTACCGCGTCGAGGGTATGTTCCACCGGCACGCGGATCATGGTATCCGCCAGCCACTCCACATAGTCCATGTCGCGGGTTATGGATGGGTAACGGAAATCGAGATCCAGCACGTGCGCGAGTTCATCAAAATAGCGCTTATCGACGCCTCTCTCGCGCAGCAAAGCGAGGTAGCTAAAGATAGCCGCCACGACTTCATCGCGGTTGGCCAGCCCTTTGTCGGTCAGGGTGGCGGAGATCGCCAGTACGCCGCTATTACCGTTCACTACCGGATCGGAATCGGCGCGAATACCTTCCGCCAGCCCCTGCTTTTGCAGCCAGTCAGACAGCGTACCCGGGCTACGGTTACCTATCAGGTAGGTCACCAGCTCATCGGTTTTACTGCGAAACTGCGCCGTGTTGTTATCAATGCGGAATTCGACGCGCAGCACTTTGCGCGGCATGGCAGGAACGTAGTGGATCACAATACCTTTTTGCGCGTCCGTGACCACCGGAACGGTTATTTGCGGCAGGTCGATATTTTTATTCGGCACCCGGCCAAACGTTTTGGCCGCCATGTCTGCCAGCTCAGGCAACGGTTTATTGCTGTAGATGACCGCTTTCATCAGGTTGGCGGAGTAGTATTTATCGCGAAACGCGTGCAGGGCATCCAGCACCGGGCTATTCGGTTTGTCGCTCAAGGTTTCGAGGTTACCGCCGGAGAAGCGCGAACCCGGGTGCGCCGGGTTGATGGTCTCGGCGCTGACCTGCGCCATGCGCATACCGTCTCGCGTGCGGGCCATGGTCAGCTCGGCATTCACCGCATTGCGTTCACGATCGGCGTATTTTTTATCCAGCAACGGCGCGGCGATGGAATCAGCCAGACGGTCGACTGCCCCTTCCAGCGCATCATTTTCGACTTCGAGATAAAAGGCAGTGCGGTACGGTGCCGTACTGGCATTGTGGCTACCGCCATGCATCTTGAGAAATTCGGACAGGCTATCTGGCTGTGGGTATTTTTTTGACCCCATCAGCGTCATATGTTCCAGATAGTGTGCAAGTCCAGGATGAGCGTCAGGATCTTCCAGCGACCCAACCGGCACCACTAATGCCGACAGGGATTTCACCGCCTGCGGGTCGGAAACCAGCAGCACGGTCATGCCGTTATCAAGACGAATAGCCTGATATTGACGGGTATCTTTTTCGCTCTTACGGATAGTTTCCTGAACGGGTTGCCAACCGGAGTCTGCGTGAGTGACGGGCGCCCAAAGGGCAATAAACAAAACAAACGCTTTAAACAAGGTGCTGCCTGGCATTACGACCTCTTTATCACGGCTACATCATTAACAAACTGCGTGCTGGACACGCCAACATCTCTTTCTTTGGGTACATCAGTCCGTGATAAGAAGTGCATCATAAATGAACACCCTTAGCTGCGCAATTTTTATACAGCACTCAGGACTGATTAAATTTAAACAACGGCAGCAGGTAGCGCTGCGCCTCTTCCGTAATAGCCTCAAAGTACTCTGGCTCAAGCGTTCGCCATAAGCGCTGATACCAGACATCTTCACCTTCGCCACGCACCATCATGTTACCTTCGTAGGCCTGCATAAACTTACTGCGGGCTTTCTGCAGCGAAGCCTCATCCGTTAACATCGCATCATTCTGCGCGTCATAACAGGCTTTTATCCAGGCGCCGCCACTTTCCGGCAGTAGCAGGAGGGGTTTGTTCATTCCCTGGCGGTAGCCATCAATGTACAAAGACAGATACCGTAACGCCTGATCAGACTCCATTGGCGGGAAGCGCCATTCGCCCTCTTTGCGCACGAAAATGCGGCTTTCGCCTTTATGCCCACCCGCACTGTAGACAAGATGTTCCAGCCAGAGTTGCAAACCCTGTGAAACGCTAAGCATTGAAGGCCGCCAGCGAAGCAGCCCATCCTGCTGAACCTGGGTTAACCAGCCCGTGAGCTGTACCCCGTTGCAGTTGAGATCGATTTCAATACTATTCCCTGGCTGTCGGCACGCTCTTACGCGCTCTGCCAGGGCGGTCATCTCCTGACACTGCGCCTCCCAGACGATCTCCCCGAACGCCCCATAAGGCAACTGTCCCGCAGCGCGGTAGCGGCGGTAAAGTTTTTCAGCATCTTCCTCTTCAACCAGCGCATTCAACAGCTGCAGGTTTAACTGGTAGCGCTCCAGACCTTCCAGCGTAAACGGCTCTGCATCAGGAATTTCACTCTCTTCAGAACGGAAGTTGACCTGTAGTCGCTGCTGGAAGAAAGCGCGCACCGGATGCGCCCAAAACCGCTGAAGTTGCTCGAAGGTCAGGGTGTCGACAGGGCGAGGGTCAAGTTCCTGAATAAAATCGGTATGCGCATTCCCCTCTTTTTTCGCCGCTGGCAGCCACTCCTGCGCATAGCTCTGGCGCTCGCTGGCCGTATAGTTCACCGGGTCAAACGGCATGCGGCTGTGGAAACAGGTGATATGGTCTTTCACCCTCTTCTCGCTTTCATCGCAGTTGCGCTCTTCATCCCCCGGCAGGTAGTGGCTCTGACCGATATAATCCACCAGTTCCTGCACCAGAACGGAGGGGAAACGCTCGCTGTTGTCCTGAATCGAACGGCCGATATAGCTGATATAGAGCTTACTCTGGGCGGAAATAAGCGCCTCAAGGAAGAGATAGCGGTCATCATCACGGCGGCTACGGTCGCCCCGTTTTGGATTTGCGCTCATCAAATCGAACCCCAACGGCGCGAGAGCGCGAGGATAAACGCCGTCGTTCATGCCAAGTAAACAGACCACTTTAAACGGGATAGAACGCATTGGCATCAGGGTGCAAATATTGATGGGGCCTGCCAGGAAACGCTGGCTGATTCGCTCCTGGTCAAGCCGCTGCGTCAACTCATCCCTCAACAGCGACAGCGGAATGGCCTCCTGATAGTGGGAATTGACGCCTTCGTCGATGATAGCCTGCCACTGCGTTTCAATGAGCGCCATCGCCGCTTCGGTGTCATTGTCCGGCAGGAAGAAATCATTAAGCAACGCTCTGCAAACCGGGAGCCATTCTTCAAGTGGACGCGGCTGCAGCAGCTCGTGTCGCCAGCGGTTAAGCTGCATCAGGAGCGATGCTAAATGCCCCACCAGTTCAGCAATTAACCCGCTGGACTCATCGTAAGGCAGCACCTCATTCCACTCGCCCTGACTGCTCTCCATGGCATAGCCCAGCAGCATACGCGTCAGGCCAAATCGCCAGGTGTGCTGCCCGGTTGGAGGAAGTTCGAACTCCTGAACGTTATCGTCATCGATACCCCAGCGAACGCCAGACTCATTCACCCACTGGCGAAGGTAGCGAAGCCCCTCTTCATTGATGTTGAAGCGTGCAGACAGAACGGGAACATCCAGTAACGCCAGGACATCTTCGGAGATAAAGCGGCTATCCGGCAGTGAGAGTAAAGTGATAAACGCCTGCAATGCCGGATGCGACTGACGGGCACGACGGTCAGAAATAGCATAAGGAAGATATCGCTCGCCCGTCGCGCTGCCAAAGACGGCCTGAATAAAGGGGCTGTAGCTGTCGATATCCGCCACCATTACCACGATATCACGTGGCGTCAGTTCGGGATCGTCCTGCAGCATCGCCAGCAGCTGGTCGTGAAGCACTTCGACCTCACGCTGAGGGCTATGGCAAACATGGATCGTGATGCTGCGATCGTCAGCGTCCAGCTTACGCTTGCTGTCGCTGCGTTCGAACTCGTTCGCCGTCACGCCCATGACGGCACGGTTTTCCAGATCCAGAATATCTAACTGAATATTATGCAGCAGGCTGTCCGGAGCGATCTCGACAAAGGCATCCACGTCACCTTCGCCTGAGGAAGTGATGTCTGAAAGCATGTGAATGTAGTCACGCCCCAGCTTCCCCCATGAGGCAAGCAGCGGATTGGGCAGGTTCTGGATACCATCTTCGTCAAAAAGCTGCCCGGCAGTCGAGCCGTCCTTAAACAGCGGGACGGACCGTTCTTCAAAAAGGCGCTTTCGTTGGCGAGTTACCAGACGCGCAAGCCAGCGTTCATCGAGGATATCCCCCCAATACTGTCGGCAAGGGTTGGTGAACAAAATATGAATATCAATATGTTTACCCAGCGCATTCAACGCCTTCAGATAAACAGGCGGTAAAGCGGATATCCCGCAGATAAAAACGCGTGACGGTAGTCTTGCTGGACGCTCTGTCGCATTTTCGAGTATTGAAATAAACCGATCGTACAGGTTGGCACGGTGCCACTTAGGCTGCCCAAGTTTCTCCGTATGTTCTACCAGTGCTTTCCACAGCGGTGCCTGCCATATTTGCGCCTCCGGCAGACCTTCAACCAGCTCGCCCGCTTCCCAACGAATTAACCAGTCAGAACGGTAAACAAGGTATTGGTCGTAGAGATCGGCAGTACGCGACGCCAGCTGGAACAGCTTGCGCTTGTCGGTATCGTCATTGAGGTAGTGGCGCAGCATGGCGAATTCATCATGCTGCAGCATTTCCGGCAGCAGCGCCATGAGCTTCCAGCTCATGGCCTGCTTGTTGAAGGCGCTCTGCTCCGGGATGTCCGGCAACACGCACACAAACATCTCCCAGATAAAGCTCGCGGGCAGCGGGAAATCAATATTTGCGGCTATGCCAAATTTACGGGAAAGCGACATTTGCAGCCACTGTGCCATACCGGTGCTCTGCACCAGCACCATTTCAGGCTCAAAAGGATCGTCAAGCCGCTCGCGCTCAACGATAAACTCCATCAGCGCTTCCAGCACATCCAGACGATTTGAGTGGTAGACCCTTAACATAGACGCTCCCGACTACTGGCTAACCGGGCAATGCAGACGCGTAAGCTCACCGCGCCGCCCCAGAGGAGAAATAAGTGTAACCGTGATGCTGACACATCCTGCGTGCGTTGTCTGCCCCCGACGGGCCTGCCAGCCTGCAGGGAGAACATTTGTTGAGAGCTGAGACTGATTCCAGGCATGGTGCCAGAGCTGGCGATACTGGTTAAACAGGGTAAACCGCGCCGCCAGAGCCCGGTGATAACCCGACAAAGCCGTCACGACGATCACCAGCAGCATCATCGCCAGCAGGACTTCCACCATGCTAAACCCTTTTTCTTTGCTCACGGCAGCTGGCATAACGCGCTCTCCTTAAGGGGACAAAAATCACTCCAGCCGTGAGGCAAAAAGCGAACTTCCCCGTCGACAATCTCTGCTGCGCGCCAGAGCAGCAGGCCGCTGTCTCCGGCAATCAGTAACGCGCGCCCCTCACTCAGCTGGCGCAAACACACTCGCCACGCAGGTGTCTTTTTGCACTGAATCTGGGGCTCTGACGACCAGCTCTGAACCCGTCCCCACTCAAGCGCTGACTGTACCGTCGCCTGCTGCTGAAGCGAGCGGCTCTCGCCGCCAACGAGCGCGCTAAACGTTATGAGCTGCTGATTGAGACCCGTGAGGATCAGTGTCCCGAGCACCAGTAAAAGCAGAACCAGCGCCAGCGAAGATATGCCGCGTTGACGATTCAAAGGTTGTATCCCGTGACCGTATACAACGCCTGCCAGGGCTCCCCCTTCTCGCCTTTGCGAATCGCCGCCATTTCGATATTCACCTCAGGCGCAAAACCGGCATGCTCCACTGTTCTTACCACAAAATGCGCGATCGTAAGCCTGCTCGGGTCAGTAAGCTTTTCCCATCCTTTTCCTTCACATGAGGTCGCTCCACGCAGGGTTTCCAGCGCCCCCGACTCCAGACGAAAACCGGTGCTGTCATTTTCTGATGCGCTGTTATCCCAGCTGCCGTTACTGTTGGCGTCCGACCGCACAATGACGC
The DNA here is from genome assembly GCF_004006055.1 of Enterobacter sp. N18-03635. Classification (NCBI taxonomy): domain Bacteria; kingdom Pseudomonadati; phylum Pseudomonadota; class Gammaproteobacteria; order Enterobacterales; family Enterobacteriaceae; genus Enterobacter; species Enterobacter sp. N18-03635. Next base: position 3,734,527 of record NZ_CP034769.1, read on the forward strand.
AACTTCCAAGCCTCGCGGTCACCAGCGCCTGCCCCTGACAGTTTCCCGCGCAGTACCCCGCACGCTGAAGCTGTTTGCCCACGGAAAACAGATGATGCCAGACCTCTTCCTCTAGTTCTCTCTGGCCGGATTGCACTAAGACCGCTCGCTGCAAGCCGGGTAAAAATCGCGATGCGCTTATCAGCAAAAGGCTGCTAATCGCCGTAGCAATCAGAACTTCAGTCAGCGAGAAACCACGCTGCCTCATCGACATGAACCTCCCCCAGTGACCTTACACATCCTGATGCGTCCTCCATTTGAGACAATAATCAACCACTCTCCTGCACGGCTTTGAACGCGTATCCGCCCTGCCCACGCCGTATCCCTTAATCCATAGAACGCGAGCGACGGCGTTACCTCGCCGATCGCGACTTCAGGCCAGAGTGGTATCAGCACAAAGGGACTGCCCTTCTCACAGCCTTGGGCGGCAGAGCTCACCAGACAGTCCCGGCCTCCCACCCGCTGATGGGTAATTTGATGGTCGCGGTTGTAGCGGTTGGCATGATTGCGTAGAAAAAGCAGGTAATCTCGCACCTGACTGGCGGTTTGCCACAGCCGCTGCTGCCGCTGCCAGCTGTCCCATCCGTACAGCCCTGAGGCGCTAAGAATAACGACAAGCGATATGGCGACCAGCGTTTCGATAAGCGTAAAACCGTTCTCTTTTTTCATACCGGGAGTGTGGCGAAGCACCGTGAACATGACGAGCATCGAAATATCGTTTTACGAGGCGTTATCCGGAGAATTGGAAGAGTTGCAGCGCGTTGCACGCTTTCTGGATAGCGCTTCGGGAAACGGGATATAGGCGAAAAAAAACCGGCGCTAAACAGCACCGGTTGTGTCACGCTTTATCGCATCAGATAGCGACGGGCGCTTTGATGCCCGGATGTGGGTCGTAGCCCTCAATTTCGAAATCATCAAAGCGGTAATCGAAGATTGATGCCGGTTTGCGCTTGATAACCAGCTTCGGCAGCGCACGCGGTTCGCGCGTCAGCTGGAGATGCGTCTGTTCCATATGGTTGCTGTAAAGATGGGTATCCCCTCCGGTCCAGACAAAATCCCCCACTTCCAGATCGCACTGCTGCGCCATCATGTGGACCAACAGCGCATAGCTGGCAATGTTAAACGGCAGGCCGAGGAACACGTCACAGGAGCGCTGGTAGAGCTGGCAGGAGAGCTTCCCATCCGCCACATAGAACTGGAAGAACGCATGGCACGGTGCCAGCGCCATTTTATCCAGCTCGCCGACGTTCCAGGCGGAAACGATGATGCGGCGCGAGTCCGGATCGTTTTTCAGCTGGTTCATCACGGTGGTGATCTGGTCAATATGGCGGCCATCAGGCGTTGGCCATGCGCGCCACTGCTTGCCGTAAACCGGGCCCAGGTTGCCATTTTCATCTGCCCATTCGTCCCAGATTGAGACGTTATTTTCGTGCAGATACGCTATGTTGGTATCGCCTTGCAGGAACCAGAGCAGTTCATGAATGATCGAGCGCAGGTGGCAGCGCTTTGTCGTCACCAGAGGGAAGCCTTCTTGCAGGTTGAAGCGCATCTGGTGGCCAAAAATGGAGAGCGTACCGGTGCCGGTGCGGTCGTTTTTCGGCGTGCCCTCGTCGAGCACTTTTTTCATCAATTCAAGATACTGTTTCATGGTTCCTCAGGAAATTTGTTGCTGTGGACGACGACGATACGCCCAAATCATCATAATGGTACCCGCGACAATCATCGGTATGGAGAGGATCTGCCCCATGCTGATGTACTGTACCCATTCGCCGGTAAACTGTGCGTCTGGCTGACGGAAGAACTCGACGATAATACGGAATGCGCCGTAGCCAATAAGGAACAGGCCGGAGACAGCGCCCATCGGACGCGGTTTGCGGATAAACAGGTTGAGAATGATAAACAGCACAACGCCTTCCAGCGCCAGCTCGTACAGCTGAGACATATGGCGCGGCAGAACGCCGTAGGTATCGAAAATGGACTGCCACTCCGGATGTGATGGCAGCAGCGCGATATCTTCCGCGCGGGAGCCCGGGAACAGCATCGTATAAGGCACGCTCGGGTCGACGCGGCCCCACAGCTCACCGTTGATAAAGTTACCCAGACGACCGGCACCCAGACCAAACGGGATCAGCGGCGCGATAAAATCCGAAACCTGGAAGAAGTTGCGTTTGGTGCGTTTGGCAAAAATCACCATCACCAGGATCACCCCAATCAGGCCGCCGTGGAAGGACATGCCGCCGTCCCAGACGCGGAACAGGTAGAGGGGATCGTTCAGGAATACAGGGAAGTTATAGAACAGCACGTACCCAATACGGCCACCGAGGAACACGCCGAGGAAGCCCGCATAGAGCAGGTTTTCAACTTCGTTTTTCGTCCAGCCGCTGCCGGGACGACTGGCGCGACGGCCAGCGAGCCACATGGCAAAAATGAAGCCCACCAGGTACATCAGACCGTACCAGTGAAGCGAAACAGGTCCTACTGAGAAAATGACCGGATCAAATTCCGGAAAATGCAGATAACCACTGTTCATCTGTCACCACAAGATGTTGTTATTCCGCTGAAAGTGGACAGCGGTAGAAATGCGATTCTGCCGTAAGCAGAGGCTCCAAAGTTGCGAATCATAGCATAAGGCGGGCGCGGAGGATGCGCCCGAGATGTAAAAGATGTGTATAGGGTGTTATGCCCTCTGGTGCCCTCTCCCACCGGGAGAGGGAGAAAGACGATTAGCGGCCGCCGCGGATCAGGCCGCCCATACCGCGTCGTTCCATAAACGCCGCGACCTGGTGACGGACCTCAGCAGCCAGCTGCGCCTCAAGGCTGCGTTCTGCGAGTTCGCGAGCATCATTGATGTCGATATGTCGCAGCAGGTATTTCACGCGGGCGACAGCGCGACCGTTCATCGACAGATGGCGGTATCCCAGACCAATAAGGATCGCAACGCACATGGAATCCCCGGCCATTTCACCGCACAGGCGTAAATCAATGCCGTACTGCTCCGCTTCACGGGCAATCATCGCTAACGCGCGAATGATCGCCGGATGCAGGCTGTCGTAGATACTGGCGACGCGGGTATTGTTGCGGTCGACGGCCAGAATATATTGCGTCAGGTCGTTGGTGCCGACAGAGATAAAATCAACACGGCTTGCCAGCTGCGGCAGCATAAAGACCATGGACGGCACTTCTAGCATCACGCCGATCCGCGGTTTCGGGATCGCATAGCCGATCATCTCTTCCACTTCACGCCCGGCACGTTCGATCAGCCGCCGCGACTCGTCGATCTCATCAATGCTTGTGACCATCGGCAGCAGGATGCTGAGATTGCCCGTCGCCGCGTTGGCGCGCAGCATCGCGCGCACCTGGATCAGGAAGATCTCCGGCTGATCGAGCGTAATGCGGATCCCACGCCAGCCCAGGCACGGGTTTTCTTCGCTGATCGGCATGTAGGGGAGCTGTTTATCCGCCCCGACATCCAGGGTTCGCAGGGTGACAGGTTTGTCGTTAAACATCTGCAGCATCCCCTGATACTGCGCCACCTGCTCCTCTTCGGAGGGGAAACCGCTCTGCAGCATGAACGGGATTTCAGTACGGTATAGGCCAATGCCGTCGATGCGGCTGCCAAGCTTTTCTTCATGCTCAGGGCTTAAACCGGCGTTGAGCATGACTTTGATCCGCTCACCGCTCTTAAGCTGTGCGGGCAGGTTAACGTCATCTTCCGCCAGCTTGCTTAATTCATTCTCTTCGCTGATAAGACGCTGGTATTCCTGGAGCAGAACCGGCTCAGGATCGACCAGCAGCTCACCGCGATAGCCGTCGACCACCAGCGTACGGCGGTGCAGTACCGACGGCTGAATGTCCGCCCCCATAACGGTAGGGATACCCAGCGCGCGCACCATAATGGCGGCGTGTGAGTTGGCGGCACCATCGCGCACCACGACACCGGCCAGCCTGTCCTGCGGCAGTTCAGCCAGCGTGGTTGCCGACAGTTCATCGGCGACCAGAACAAACCGTTGAGGCCAGGCATTCGGCCCCTGAATGGTGTCATCAAGATGGAACAGCAGACGTTGTCCCAGGGCCCGGAGATCTCCAGCCCGCTCTTTCAGGTAACCGTCGGTCAATGCCGCAAATTGGTCGGCAAATTTCTCGATAACCTTCTTAACGGCCCACTCCGCGACCGAGCCTTTATCCACTTCAGCAAAAAGCTCACGACGCAGACGCGCATCGGAAAGCAGGTGCGAATAGAGGTCGAAAATGGCCGCCGTCTCTTTTTGCGCACCTGCGGCAAAACGTTTGCTGTAACGACGAAATTCATTCGCCGCCTCTTCCAGCGCGGCGGTAAGACGCTCGCGCTCAAGCGCTTCATCAAGCGTTGAGGCTTCGTAAACCTGCTCCATTAACGGCAGCGTGGCGTCCATCCAGCCTTCAGCAATCGCTACGCCTGGCGATGCCGGAAGGGCACGAATGCGCGTATGGCGATACTGGCCAAAGAGCGCGGCAAGCTGAGACTGGGAGAGGATCGCCGCCATCTGCGTGGCCAGCGTGACGAGGAAAGACTCCTCGCTTTCGTCATACTGACGTAGCTCACGCTGCTGGACGACCAGTACGCCGAGCAGCTGGCGACGCTGGATAATCGGTACGCCAAGGAAAGCGCGGAAGCGCTCTTCTTTTACGGAAGGAATGTATTTAAAGCTGGGGTGTTTTTGCGCGTCAGCAAGGTTGATGGGTTCAGCCAGCCGCCCAACCAGACCGACGATACCCTCATCAAATGCGAGCGTTACGGTGCGTCCACGCGGCTTCTTCAAACCACGGGTCGCCATCAGGTAATAGCAGCGCCGATCGTGGTCGGCCAGATACACCGAACAGACCTCGGTCTCCATCGCAAGACAGATGTCGGTGACCAGAATATTCAGCGCCTCGTTCAGACGCGGAGCGCTGGCCACCTTCTCGACTATTTCTCGCAAGCGGGTGAGCATGATTTGCGTAGCTTAACCTCTTTTACGTCGCCAGGCAGGTGCGCTCTGCGGCTTAGGCGGGATCTCCTGAAGCTGCATGACCACACTTGCAAACTCTTTCATCACCCTACGGTAAACATCGCGTTTAAATGACACGACCTGACGAACAGGATACCAATAGCTCACCCAGCGCCAGCCATCGAACTCCGGCGTACTGCTGGTTTGCATATTGATGTCTGAATCGTTGCCCACCAACTGCAACAGAAACCACTTCTGTTTCTGGCCGATACAAACCGGCTTTGTGTCCCAACGCACCAAACGTTTCGGTAACTTGTAACGCAACCAGTTGCGGGTCGAAGCCAGGATGCGAACATCTTTCCGGCTCAAACCGACCTCTTCAAAAAGCTCCCGGTACATCGCTTGTTCTGGGGACTCTCCCGGATTGATCCCGCCTTGCGGGAACTGCCAGGAGTGCTGACCATATCGCCGGGCCCACATTACCTGGCCCTGACGATTACAAATTACTATTCCTACGTTCGGGCGGTAGCCATCGTCATCAATCACCGGACTACCCCAAACTAAACCTTATATATGAATGATTGTTTCACACTACAGGGAGGCGGTAAACCACTCTCTTACAGGGCTGCAGCCTAATAACATTTGAATAACTCACAAATAAGTGCTGAGTTATAAACAGATGAGAGCCATTAAAAGGAATTTTATTCACCTTTTCTGTGGATATAGTTGTGAAGAAGTGTCTAATTACCGATGAACAACCTCAAACAATGCCGTCCCCCCCTTTTTAGCTTAATTCAATAATACAATTATTTTCATATAGTTAAATGCATTTCCATGAACACAAAACAGAATAGCGTGACGATCGTCACATCAGGGATCGTCGTGCTGATGAAAGATCGAACAGCGTCGGTTTTATCCACAGATTGTGCCAATAAGTTAGTCACAATTTGTTTGAAAATTCGATTTTCCTCGCACGTCAAGGCTGTAGATTGAAACAGTAGTCAGGGTTATGCCCAGTTATCCCATTTTTCTGTGGATAACATGGTGTAAGATCCTGTTCATTGTCAGTGACCAGATTTGAACAACCCGTTTTCCGACTCTGGTGAAACGATTTCAAACCAGTAAAAAAACATATAAATCATGTACATGGAATATTCGTACAGAAATAGTTAAACTCTATCCACAGGGGACAATTTCTTCGTTTATTTTTTAATCAAAAGGTTACCATCATGCATCCGCTTACACCCTTGCTCTCACCGCCGTCCAGCGAGGGCCAGTTGCTACAGCAGGCACAGCGTCTTGCAGGCTTTTCGCTTGGCGAGCTGGCGGCAATGGCAGGGCTTCAGATCCCGAAGGATCTTAAGCGGGATAAAGGCTGGATCGGCATGCTGCTTGAACTATGGCTGGGTGCCAGCGCAGGGAGCAAACCCGAGCAGGATTTTGCTGCACTTGGCGTGGAGTTAAAAACTATCCCTGTAGACAGCCAGGGCAAGCCGCTTGAGACCACCTTTGTCTGCGTTGCGCCATTAACCGGCAATACCGGCGTGACGTGGGAAACCAGTCACGTTCGCCACAAGCTGAAGCGCGTATTATGGGTACCGGTTGAAGGTGAGCGTCAGATCCCCCTGGCTGACCGTCGCGTTGGCGCACCGCTGCTCTGGAGCCCGGACGAGGATGAAGAGCATCAGCTGCGCCTGGACTGGGAAGAGCTGATGGACATGATTGTGCTTGGGCAGGTAGAGCGCATCACCGCCCGACACGGAGAAGTGTTACAGCTGCGTCCGAAAGCGGCCAACAGTAAAGCGCTTACCGAGGCAATCGGCGCGCAGGGTGAACCGATACTGACGTTGCCACGCGGTTTTTATCTCAAAAAGAATTTCACTGGCGCACTCCTGGCACGTCATTTCCTGTTAAAAACATAGTTTTTTACTTATTTTGCGAGCTCTCAAACATAATCGACTGCTTTTTAAGATTTTACCGCTTCCTCAAGTCGCCATATCGGGTTAATACTAGATTATGATTTGATACAAGCCAGATGAGGACGATAACGATGAAAAAATGGGCAGTATTAGTGTCAGCAGTCGGTTTAGCGTTTGCCGTATCGGGCTGTAGCAGCGATTACGTCATGGCGACAAAAGATGGTCGAATGATCCTGACCGATGGCAAACCCGAAGTCGACGATGATACCGGTCTGGTCAGCTACCGCGACCAGGAAGGCAATAAAATGCAGATCAATCGCGACGAAGTATCGCAAATTATCGAGCGATAATCAGAGAGAGGTCAGTCGCTTGCTGGCCTTTTTGATTTTTTTCTTCCCCTTTTGCTTCCCCTCTGCCATGTTTATATTCCTTTGTCGGGCACGCCCTGACGCGGTCTATAAGTCTACTGAGGAAGCCGGCTATGCATTATCACCGTATCCCCCACAGCGCTCTGGAAATAAGCCAACTGGGGTTGGGCACGATGACATTTGGTGAACAAAACAGCGAAGCCGATGCCCATGCACAACTCGATTACGCCGTCAGCCAGGGCATTAACCTGATTGATGTTGCAGAGATGTATCCTGTTCCGCCACGCCCTGAAACGCAGGGACTTACCGAAACCTACTTCGGTAACTGGCTGGCAAAGCGCGGCAACCGTGAAAAGCTGGTGATCGCCTCAAAAGTCAGTGGCCCCGCGCGCAATAACGATACCGGGATCCGTCCGAACCAGATCCTCGATCGCAAGAATATCCGCGCCGCACTGGATGCCAGCCTGAAGCGCCTGCAAACCGACTATCTCGACCTCTACCAGGTGCACTGGCCGCAGCGACCAACCAACTGCTTTGGCAAGCTCGGATACAGCTGGAATGAGAGCGCCCCCGCCGTGACTCTGCTGGAAACGCTGGAAGCGCTGACCGAGTGCCAGCGCGCGGGAAAAATCCGCTACATTGGGGTATCTAACGAAACGGCCTTTGGGGTGATGCGCTATCTGCACCTGGCGGATAAGCACGATCTGCCGCGTATTGTGACTATCCAGAACCCGTACAGCCTGCTTAACCGCAGCTATGAGGTGGGTCTGGCCGAAGTGACACAGTATGAAGAGGTAGAGCTGCTCGCTTACTCCTGTCTCGGCTTCGGCACGCTGACGGGGAAATACCTGAACGGCGCGAAACCGGCGGGGGCGCGAAATACCCTCTTTAGCCGCTTCACCCGCTACAGCGGTGAGCAGACGCAGAAAGCCGTTGCTGCCTATGTGGATATCGCAAAGCGTCACGGTCTTGACCCTGCACAGATGGCGCTGGCCTTCGTGCGTCGTCAGCCGTTTGTTGCCAGCACCCTGCTGGGCGCGACCACGATGGAACAGCTGAAAACCAATATTGAGAGTTTCCACCTGAACCTGAGTGAAGAGGTGTTAGCGGAGATTGAAGCGGTGCATCAGGTTTATACTTATCCTGCACCATAGCCTGACGCTTTTGCCCGGTGGCGCTACGCTTACCGGGCCTACAGGTGCTCAAACGTAGGCCGGGTAAGGCGAAGCCACCACCCGGCTAGATATCAACGGCGACGCTGCCAAATCCACAAGCCCGCGATCGCAATCGCAAACAGCCCACCAAACCCGACGCCGATCCCCACCACCGGCACACCCATTTTTACCGCCAGCGAGTAGAGCCCCAGCATTAACAGCATTGCCAGGTTTTCACCCAGGTTTTGTACCGCGATGGCATTGCCTGCCCCGACGGTCTGCTTGCCCCGCTCCTGCAGTAACGCGTTCAGCGGCACCACGAAGAAGCCACCCAGAATACCAATCAGGATGAGGAGGACATACGCGGGCAATAACGCATGCTGCAGCGAGAAGATAAGCACCACGACGCCAATCAAGATCCCTGCGGGCATGCAGCGCGCGACCGTCTCGAGCGTCACCAGCTTCGCCGCCGCGCCCGCCCCAACCACAATGCCGATGGCCACCATCGCATTAAGATAGGTCGGCGTCGCATTGTCCGTAATACCCAGCGCCACCGGCACCCACAGGACCAGCAGGAAGCGCAGCGTGACGCCCGCCCCCCAGAACATACTGGTCCCCATCAGGGAGAAACGCGTTTCCCCGTTACGCCACAGCACGCGGCACGCGTTGAAGAAACTGCCGGTCATCGGTTTGAAGCGCCAGGATTGCCCCGGGCGAGCCACTGGCAGCTTCGGAATAAACAGGTTCGCCACGACCGCCCCGCCATATACCACCGCGCAGATGCCCAGTGCCGCCAGGACATGCCAGTCGGCCAGTACGCCGCCCGCGACGGATCCGAGCAGAATAGCGGCAATGGTTGACGACTCCATCAGGCCGTTGGCTTTCACCAGCTTATCGCCCGTGGTCAGCTCTCCGAGGATGCCATACTTTGCCGGGGAGTAGGCGGCAGCGCCAATGCCCACCAGCGTGTAGCCAATAAACGGATTAAAGCCAAAGCAAATGCTGGCGGCACCCAGCAGCTTGAGACCGTTGGCAAACATCATCACCCGGCCTTTCGGGAAGCTGTCCGCTACCTGCCCTACGAACGGAGCAAAAATAATGTAAGCGCCCACAAACACCATCTGCAGGATCGGCTGACTCCAGTCGGGGTAAAACTCGGCTTTCAGCAGCGCCAGCGTGGCGAACAACAGCGCATTATCACCGAACGCAGAGAGGAACTGCGCGGCAATGACCGCCATCATGCCTTTTGAACGCAGTGAGGTGTTAGTGTGTACTGACTCACGCATTTTGCTGTTCCGCCTCTTCAACCATGCCTTTCAGGGTCACGAAATCGGGCTTCCCGCTACCCAGCACCGGGAGCTGCTTCAGGTAGCGAATGTCGCGCGGCACGGCCAGTTCAGGGATACCGTGTACACGCGCATAGCTCAGTAACCTGTCGCGCTTAAGTTCAGCGTCGGTCGTAAACAGCACCAGCGCCTCGCCTTTGCTGACATCACTCTTCACCACCGTAGCATGCATCTTATCCGCAGACACGGCCGTTGCCAGCTGTTCGACCATTTCCAGAGAGACCATTTCACCGGCGATTTTAGCGAAGCGTTTCGCGCGTCCCTGAATCTGTACAAAGCCCTGCTCATCAAAACGGACGATATCCCCGGTGTCGTACCAGCCGGTTTCAACCTCGCCGTTGACGTTTTCCGCCGTCGGCGCTTCCAGCACGCCCGGGTTTTCCACGCGCAGATAACCGTTCATCACGTTTGGCCCTTTCAGCTGCAGACGGCCACCGTCCTCAATGCCCGGCACCGCCAGCAGACGCGCATCCATTCCCGGCAGGATTCGGCCAACCGTATCCGGTTTCGCCGCCATCGGCACGTTAATCGAGACCACGGGGGCACACTCGGTAACGCCATAGCCTTCAAGAATGCGCAGGCCAAACTTGTCCTGCCAGATCTGGCGCGTGCTCTCCTGCAGTTTTTCCGCACCGGCCACCACATACCGCACGCGATAGAAGTCATACGGATTGGCGAAACGCGCATAGTTGCCCAGGAAGGTTGAGGTTCCGAACAGGACGGTGCAGTTACGGTCATAGACCAGCTCCGGCACAATGCGGTAATGCAGCGGGCTCGGGTAGAGGAACACTTCTGCGCCGGTCAGGAGCGGCGTGAACAGCCCCACCGTCAGGCCAAAGGAGTGGAAAAGCGGCAGCGCCGACATAAAGCGGTCATCCGCGGTAAAGTCGGCAATGCTTTTGATCTGCTCAACGTTCGCCAGAATGCTCTTGTGGCTGTGGACGACGCCTTTAGGGTTGCCCTCCGATCCCGACGTGAAGAGGATAATGGCGTCATCTTCCGGCTGCTGTTTGACCTGCGCCAGACGCGGCACCAGCAGGTGAGCAAAAATCCACAGCTTGTCGCCGGTGGTCACGTCCGCTTTCAGATCCTCCAGGAAGACCCAGCGCACCTGGGTGAGCTGCTCGGGAAGATGCCAGAGCTTGCCTTTGTCCAGGAACTGTCGGGAGGTAAAGACGGTATTAATCTGGGCTGCGGTGATGGCGCTGGTCAACCCTTTTACGCCCGCCGTGTAGTTCATCATTGCCGGGATACGGCCCCGGGAAACCGCACCGAAAATCACCGCCGCGCTGATGCCCGCATTAGGAAGCATCAGGCCAATCTTTTCGCCTTTTTTGCTGTACTTCTCCAGAATACGGCCCACAAACAGGGTTTTGGTCAGCAGTTTGCGATAGGTGTCCGGGGTAAAGTTGATGTCTTCGATACAGTTTTTCTTCGCGCCATAGCGGTACTGCGCGGATAGCAGCGATTCGTACAGCGTTTCGCGCGGGCGCACGGCCATGCGCGCTTCCATCATAATCTGGTGCAGCATTTCCCCGGCGATTTTACGGCGATCGCGGGCACGCGGCGCTTCTGGCATCGGTAACGACGTTGGCGGCAGAATATGCAGGGTTATTTTAGGGAACAGACGCTGCTTCACCAGCCCCTTCAGGCGGCTGAAATGGGTTAGCTCCGCGCCTTCAATGCGCAGCGGCACCACGGTCGCTTTTGACTTCGCCGCGACAAACCCCGCGCCGTCGTAGATTTTCATCAGCGAACCGGTCACTGAAATACGCCCTTCAGGGAAAATAACCACCGGACGCCCTTGCTCAACCAGACGCACCAGATGCTTAATCATCATCGGCTTGGTCGGGTCGAGCGGCACAAAATCAATCAGCGGCGTCAGCCAGCGCATGTACCACTGCTGGCTGATAGAGGTATAGACCGCAAACACCGGGCGCACGGGTAAAAACAGCGCCAGCAGGATGCCATCTATAAAGGAAACATGATTTGGTGTGATAAGAACGCGTTCGCCGCGAAGCGCCTGGGCATCGCCAGTGACGTGGATGCGAAAAAGAATACGGAACAGTGTACGGAAGAACCCAAATAGCATCTCAACTCCCTTTGCCAGCCAGTGTGGAGGGTTGATAGTAAATGGTGGCAGATTACACGAGAAGTGATACGGGAGCGACAGCAAAAGTGGAGGCGAAAAAAAACCTGCGCATCCGCGCAGGTTGGTGCAAGAGATGAGTACGAAACCGTACTAAGAATTCTCACCAATCAATACCTCTGGGATCTCAACTGTATCAATCTCATTAACATCCTCGCCATCGGACAATCGCAACAGCCTGAGGCAAAGTGTAACCAAAGGTTCAGATTGACATTCTTCAGACATGACTGCGCGTGTAACGATTACACCACCAGGGTTGTCCTGCGTCACGTTTGTGGAGAGCGGAAATCCGCTCCCCTTGAATGCGCGCCGCTTTTCCGCAACACTATTTGGTGTGTAAACGCTTACCCCCAATAAGAAGGTAATGAATGGCGACAATAAAGGATGTGGCCCGTCTGGCAGGCGTGTCGGTGGCAACCGTCTCCCGCGTGATTAACGACTCCCCAAAAGCCAGTGACGCATCGCGCCAGGCGGTACAAAATGCCATGGAATCCCTGAACTATCATCCCAATGCCAATGCCCGCGCGCTCGCCCAGCAGTCCACCGAAACCATTGGGCTGGTGGTGGGTGATGTTTCCGATCCCTTTTTCGGCGCCATGGTTAAAGCGGTTGAACAGGTTTCTTATCAGACAGGTAATTTTTTGCTGATCGGCAATGGCTACCATAATGAACAAAAAGAACGCCAGGCCATTGAACAGCTGATCCGCCACCGCTGCGCGGCGCTAGTGGTTCACGCCAAAATGATCCCGGACGCCGAGCTGATTCACCTGATGAAGCAGATGCCCGGAATGGTGATCATCAACCGCATTATTCCCGGATTTGAAAAACGCTGCGTGGCCCTCGATGACCGCTACGGTGCCTGGCTTGCAACGCGGCACCTTATTCAGCAGGGCCATACCCGAATTGGCTATCTCTGTTCAAATCATCCGATTTCTGATGCAGAGGACCGCCTGCAGGGCTACTACGATGCCCTTCGTGAAAACGGGCTGCCGTGTAATGACCGCCTGGTGGCCTACGGTGAACCGGATGAGAGCGGCGGTGAACAGGCCATGACCGAGCTGCTGGGTCGCGGACGGAATTTCACGGCGGTTGCCAGCTATAACGACTCAATGGCCGCAGGGGCGATGGGGGTGTTGAATGACAACGGAATTGAGGTACCGGCAGAAATTTCGCTGATTGGCTTCGACGACGTGCTGGTCTCCCGCTACGTTCGCCCGCGTCTGACCACCGTGCGCTACCCAATCATTACCATGGCAACGCAGGCCGCCGAGCTGGCGCTAGCGCTAGCTGAACAGCGCCAGCCGCCGGAAATTACGCATCTGTTTAGCCCGACGCTGGTTCGCCGTCACTCCGTTGCGTCACCTGCGGAAGCGCAGAGCGAATAACGGTAGAGGTGAACCCGCGTGTTGGGGTATTCCAGACCATCACCGATGTACTGCCAGCCGTAACGTTCGTAGAAGTCGCGGCAGGCAGACCAGAGATGGAGCTCCTCATACCCGGACTGCGCTGCGTAAGCGATAACATGCTGCTGAAGTTGTCCCGCCAGCCCCTTACCTCGCGCCGCCTCATCAACGTACAGCGCCGCCAGCCACGGAAAGAGATCCTGTCGGGTGATCAAATCGCAGCGCCAGAGCCCTACCGTGCCAAGAAGCTGTTCGCCTTCAAGGGCAATAAACGTTAACGGTAGTGCCCCCGGGGTCTGGCTGTGCTCAACGATGCTGTGGAAAAATTCCCGAGAAAGCCCTTCGCCAAAGGCCTGCCAGAGCCAGTCGGTGACCTGCTCTGCGAAGTGTGGAGCCTTGTAAAGCGGGAGGATGACAGCCTTATTCATGTTTCACCTGCATTTTCTCATGTATTTACTGGCCTGATGCTCCAGCCCGGTTCGGTGATTATCTTACCAGAGTCAGGCTATTGAGTTTGACTTCAGGCTGGCCGGACGAATCGTTACCAAAAAGCGTGATCGTGGCAGAGTTTTTGCGCTTCCCGCATCGCTTATACGCCGCGAGGTCTGTGTTAAACTGCAAACCATTACGTGGAAGCAGGAATGTAGAATGGCAACAATGCTGGATGTCTCACTGCGCGCGGGCGTGTCGAAGGCTACCGTCTCGCGCGTGCTGAACGGCACAGGTCAGGTCAAAGAGAGTACGCGTCAGCAGGTCTTTGCTGCGATGGAAGAGCTGGGCTATCGTCCGAACTTTCTCGCGCGCTCGCTGGCTAACCAGACCAGCAACAGCATTGGTCTGGTCGTCTCGACCTTTGACGGCTTTTACTTTGGCCGCCTTCTCCAGCAGGCGTCGCGGCAAACTGAAACTCACGGAAAACAGCTGATCGTCACCGACGGTCACGACGCGCCGGAACAGGAAGAACAGGCGGTGCAGATGCTGGCCGATCGCCAGTGCGATGCCATCGTGCTTTACACGCGCTACATGAGCGAAAAAGCGATCGTCAAACTAATGAACACCGTGAAAACGCCGCTGGTGGTCATTAACCGTGAAGTGAGCCAGGCGCCGGATCGCTGCGTGTTCTTCGAACAGCAGGATGCCGCATTCAAGGCCGTGGATTATCTGATCGGCCAGGGCCATCGGGAGATCGCCTGTATCACCGTCCCGATCCACACTCCCACGGGTAAAGCGCGGCTGATGGGCTATCGCAAGGCGCTGGAAAAGCATGGTATCCGTCTGGACGAGCGTCGGATAAAGTACGGCGATGCGGGAATGACGCGGGGATACGAGCTTTGCAAGGAATTGATTGCCGACGGAGTACCGTTTAGCGCCCTGTTTGCCTGTAACGACGATATGGCGCTGGGTGCGTCCAAAGCGTTGCACCAGGCGGGGCTTAAAATCCCGCAGGATATTTCACTGTTCGGCTTTGACGATGCCCCAAGCGCGAAATGGCTGGAGCCTGCGCTCTCATCGGTTTATCTGCCCATCGACAATATGATTGTCACGGCCATCGATCAGGCGATCCGGCTGGCAAAAAACCAGCCGGTCGATGCCATCCCGCCGTTTACCGGCACGCTGGTCTTACGCGATTCGGTCACAACGGGGCCGTACTTTCATCAGATGAGTTCTAAAGCCAGCAGTTCCTGAATGGTCTGGCGACGGCGGATCAGCCGCGCTTTACCGTTATCAAACAGCACTTCCGGCAGCAGCGGACGGCTGTTGTAGTTAGATGACATAGATGCCCCGTAGGCACCGGTGTCATGCAGCACAAGATAATCGCCCGGTTTGACCTCTGGCAGCGCGCGGGTTTCCACTTTACCGCCTTCCTGCTGGGTGAACACGTCGCCCGATTCGCACAGCGGCCCCGCAACGACCGTCTCAACGCGCGGCCCCCGCGTTAAATCACGGCCGTCAGCAGCCAGGGCGGTAATGTGGTGATAGCTGCCGTACATGGACGGACGCATCAAATCGTTAAAGCCTGCGTCAATCAAGACGAAGTGGCGAGAGCCCATCTCTTTCACGCTGCGTACCTGCGAAACCAGCACGCCGGCTTCCGCCACCAGGAAACGACCCGGCTCAATTTCCAGCTTCACCGCATGGCCCAGATGCGCGGCGATTTGGTCACGCGCGGCGCTCCACAGACCGTAATAGTGATCGGTATCGATCGCCTCTTCCCCTTCGCGATAAGGAATAGAGAGACCGCCGCCCGCAGAGATCGCCTCCAGATCCTGACCGAAGTCAACAACCTGGCGCACCATCGCGCCGCACACCTGCTCCAGGTGGCCGTAATCCACGCCAGAGCCAATATGCATATGAATACCCACCAGCTTCAGGCCGTAGCGCTGTAATACCTCCAGCGCGGCAGGCATATCGGCATACCAGATCCCGTGCTTGCTATTTTCGCCGCCGGTATTGGTTTTTTGGCTGTGGCCGTGACCAAAGCCCGGATTCACCCGCAGCCAGACGCGATGGCCGGGAGATACCTGACCCAGCTGCTCCAGCATATCCACAGAACCGGCATTCACCGGGATCTGCAGCTCGTGAACGCGCGCCAGCGTCGCGTCGTCGATCACATCGGCGGTAAAGACGATCGCGTCGCCGTCAGCTTTCGGATCGTATCCGGCCGCCAGCGCGCGTTCGATTTCGCCAAGCGAGACGGAGTCGACCTTCACGCCCTGCTCACGCATCAGGCGCAGAATATGGATATTGGAGCAGGCCTTCTGGGCAAAACGCACCACGTCAAACTGATGCAGGGCGGCGATCTTCTCGCGGACAATCTGCGCGTCGTAGACCCACACCGGACAGCCAAATTCGGCAGGCAGGCGCAGCAGGTTGTCGGCGTTCAAATCGGTATCAGTCTGGTTCAGCGGGCGTGGCATGGTCTTCTCCGGATAAATGCGTTTTGATGATTACGCCACAGCGCAAAGAGAATAAAAAATATCGTTTTATCGCGAGTCTATGCAAAAATGATATGGACAGTTCTCTGCTTTCAGGTGCCCTATGCCCGCCGTCAATTTACGCCACATCGAGATTTTTCACGCCGTGATGACCACCGGCAATCTCACCGAAGCCGCACAGATGCTGCATACCTCGCAGCCGACGGTGAGCCGCGAGCTGGCCCGCTTCGAGAAAGTGCTGGGGCTGAAGTTGTTCGAACGCACCCGGGGCAGGCTTCACCCTACGGTGCAGGGACTACGCCTGTTCGAGGAAGTTCAGCGCTCCTGGTACGGGCTGGACAGAATAGTGAGTGCAGCCGAAAGCCTGCGCGAGTTTCGCCAGGGCGAGCTATCGATCGTCTGCCTGCCCGTCTTCTCGCAATCTTTTTTACCGATGCTGCTGCAGCCCTTTCTGGCGCGATACCCGGAGGTCAGCCTCACCATCGTGCCTCAGGAATCTCCCCTGCTTGAAGAGTGGCTTTCGGCTCAGCGCCATGATTTAGGTCTAACCGAAAACCTCTCAACGCCAGCAGGCACGGCGCGCACGGAGTTACTTTCGTTAGATGAAGTGTGCGTTCTGCCCGCCGGGCATCGGCTTGCCGGTAAGGCGGTGCTCACGCCAGAGGACTTCCACGGAGAAAACTACATTAGCCTGTCGCAGACCGACAGCTACAGACAGCTGCTGGATACCCTGTTTGCCGAGCATCAGGTCAAACGGCGAATGGTGGTGGAAACGCACAGCGCGGCTTCAATTTGCGCGATGGTGCGAGCGGGCATCGGCGTCGCGGTGGTGAATCCGCTTACGGCGCTGGATTATGCGGAAAGTGGAATTGTTGTGCGTCGGTTTAGCGTCTCAGTTCCTTTTACCGTTAGCCTAATCCGCCCATTGCATCGCCCGGCGTCGGCGCTGGTGGAGGCGTTTAGCGAACATCTGCAGGGAGGGCTAAGTATGTTGGCGGGCCAGCTAAATAAGATGTTGAATCAGACGCCCCGCTGAACAGCGGGCGTCTGAAAACTCAGTTAAAACGTTTCGCAATGGCCGCAACACGCTCGCCGAATTTAACCGCGGTTTGCAGATCGCCGCTGGCAATGGCGCCAGCATCAGCATCCGATGGAGACTGCACCAGCAAACCTACTGAACCGCCCAGATTATTAATGTCCTGACGGGTTGCCGCGAGAGTATTTGACGGCGGCAGCCCCAGGCTCACCCAGATCCCACCGTGCTGAGAGGCTAGCGTTTGCAGATATTGCAACGATACCTGCTTATCACCGTTCAGGCTGGCGCTGTTGCTGAATCCCGCGAACACTTTGTCCTGCCAGCTACGTACGAACCAGGCTTTAGAGGTCGCGTCAGCGAATTTCTTAAACTGCCACGGTACGCTTCCCATGTAGGTTGGCGCGCCAAAAATAATCGCTTTGGCATCGTTGAGTTTTTGCCAGTCGCTTTCCTGAATATCGCCATTACTGTCAATGGCGATAAGCTCAGCCTGCGCGCCCTCGGCGACAGTTTCAGCAACGCGTTTGGTATGGCCGTAGCCAGAATAATAGATAACTACAACGCTCATGATAGATCTCCTGATGCAATATTGCCTTGTGAGTCAAACGATTAAGACGACTTTAAAATTGCTCTGCGAGCCCGTTGCCATTTTCGGTTCCCTGGTATCAAATAGAAACCTTACGTCGTTTTATACACGCAAACATTCACGGGCGTAAGAAGGCACCTTTACCTCACCTGGTTACCTCGAGGGAACCACCATGACCCATACAGCAGTTCTGAAAAAGGAGATGCCTCCTTACAACGTGTTCGATGAGCGCTGCCCGACCCGAGGCGTGCTGACGCGTATCGCCGATAAGTGGGCACTGTTAATCCTTGCGCGTCTGGAGAAGGGACCGATGCGCTTTAGTCATCTTCAACGCGATATTCAGCGAATCACCAAAAAGGTGCTGACCCAGTCTTTACGCAAGCTGGAACGTGATGGGCTGGTGTCGCGAAAGATATTCGCCACGGTACCTGTAACAGTCGAGTACAGCCTGACACCGCTTGGCCAGACATTAACCGAAACGGTGACGGTGCTGGCGCACTGGGTGGAAAATAATATTGATGCCATTGTGGCGGCGCAATCCGCCTATGACGCCGCCAACATGTAAACCAGAACGGGTGCTCAGGACAGCATAAACGCCACGGCATCCGCAGCGTGGATGGCGGTGGTATCGAATACCGGAATCGGGCTTTGCGCTACGGGGACCAGCAAACCAATTTCCGTGCAGCCGAAAATCACCCCTTCGGCCCCCTGCTGCGCGAGTTTATCGATAACGCTGACATAATACGCGCGGGAAGATTCGCTGAAGGTACCGAGGCAGAGCTCGTCAAAGATAATCTGATTGATGCGCGCCCGATCGTCTTCATCCGGGATCAGGCTCTCGATCCCAAATTCACTGTGCAAACGTCCGCGATAAAAATCCTGCTCCATGGTGTAGCGTGTACCCAAAAGCGCTACGCGGCGCATCCCGGATGCCGCAATCACACGCCCGGTCGCGTCCGCGATATGCAAAAACGGCAGCGAGCAGCGGTCCTCAATATGCGACGCCACTTTGTGCATGGTATTGGTACAAAGCACTATACCCTCGGCGCCAGCACGCTCCAGCCCAAGCGCCGCCTGGGCCAGAATCTCCCCGGCTTTATCCCACTCGCCGCTCGACTGGCAGGCTTCGATTTCATGAAAGTCAACGCTGTGCAGGAGCAGGCTTGCGGAATGCAGACCACCCAAACGCTGCTTCACCCCTTCGTTAATCAGGCGATAATAAGGGATTGTCGATTCCCAGCTCATTCCACCTAACAGGCCGATCGTTTTCATCATCCCTCCTTTTCGTTGGTTTCTTCTTTTAACACATCCGGTGCCAATAAAAAAAGGCGCTGCATTCAGCGCCTTTTAAACAAACATTGGTTATCCCCTGCATACGTTGGGCCAGGTAAACGGGCAATACGATCACACGCCGATGTTTCGCAGTTTCTCTCCGGCCATCAGCTTGCGCTCGATGTGTTCCAGCGTCACACCTTTGGTTTCCGGGATCAGCCAGAACGTGACGCCAATAAACGCCACGTTCAGCACGGTATAGAGCCAGAACGTTCCCGCTGCGCCAATCGCGTCCAGCAGCGTCAGGAACGTCGCGCCGATGATCATGTTCGATACCCAGTTGGTGGTCGTGGAACAGGTGATGCCAAAGTCACGGCATTTGAGCGGCTGAATTTCGGAGCACAGGATCCAGACCACCGGCGCGGCGCTCATCGCGTACCCTGCGATACACATCATGGTCATCCCGACAGAAAGCCAGGAAAGCCCGCTTGAGGCCGTACCGTTATCAAACTGCATCAGGCAGTAGCCCAGGATCAGCGTGCCGAGCGCCATCACGCTGAAGCCAATTTTCAGCGCAGGTTTACGGCCCGCCTTGTCCACGGTGAACACGGCAATAAAGGTAGCGAACATGAAGGTCAGCCCGACCACCAGGGTCGCGATCATCTGCTGTTCCGTGGTGGTAAACCCGGCCATTTTGAAGATCCGTGGCGCGTAGTACATGATGATGTTCATGCCGGTGAACTGCTGCATCGCCTGCAGCAGCATGCCGAGGAAGACCGCCCGGCGCACGTTGCGGTTGATTTTAAACAGCGCCCAGCCTCCCTGCTTCAGCTTCAGGCTTTCGCGGATCTCGTTCAGCTCTTCGCGAGCTTTTTCTGAGGTATCGCGCAGCATGCGCAGCACCTCTTCCGCCTCCACGTGGCGCCCTTTTTGCGCCAGCCAGCGCGGGCTGTTTGGCAGGAAAATCACCAGGACGATCAGCACCAGCGCCGGTAAGGCCAGCACGCCCAGCATCGCGCGCCAGTTGCCGCTGTAGCTGAAGTAGGTGTCAGACAGAAACGCCAGCACAATACCCAGCGTGACCATCAGTTGATACATGCTGATCATCTTGCCGCGCACGTTTTCGCTCGCCATTTCGGAGAGATAAAGCGGCGCCGTGTAGGAGGCAATCCCCACCGCCACGCCCAGCAGCACGCGGGAAAGCAGCAGAACCTCAACGTTTACGGCAAACGCCGAGCCAATGGAGCCGGCAACGAACAGGATCGCCCCAGCCATCAGGCTGTATTTGCGCCCCAGACGAAACGAGAGCCAACCGTTGAACAGCGCGCCGATGGCCGCGCCGAGCATCATGCTGCTCACCACCCACTCCTGCAGGCGACTGCTCAGGGTAAAGTGATCGGTAATAAACGGTAATGCGCCGGCAATAACGCCGATATCCAGTCCAAATAACAGGCCCGCCACGGCGGCGGCAATGGAGACAAACTGGTTCATGCGGCGAGTATCACGCAGCGCAGCGGGCATTAGGGTAGAGTCATTTATCGATGTCATATTTTTCCTGCCTCAACAGCAAAATTCGTTAAATGAAATTACGAGAAAGCGAGGAAAAGTGTCAGGTGGGAAAAGGTGAAGATATGGATTATTTCGCTGCGACACACCGTTCTGTGATGGACATTACAATTTCAACTAACGCTTAATAATCACGTTATTTTACTAATGCATTAATTTTTCAGAATTAAAAGTGTGATGAATGTCGTTCATGATTTTTTAGTATGGATTTTTCGTGTTTACACATATGGACTTTGACCATTTTTGAGCAAAAAAACCTCCGCCCGAAAGCAGAGGTCCAGACCCGATGCGGGTTATCGCGCCAGCCAGCCGCCATCAACCGCCACGGTGTAGCCGTTGATATAGTCCGATGCCGACGAGGCCAGAAACACTACCGGCCCCATCAGATCGCCCGGCAGCCCCCAGCGCCCCGCCGGAATACGTTCAAGTATTTCCGCGCTGCGCTGCTCGTCTGCGCGCAGCTGCTGCGTGTTGTTGGTCGCCATGTAACCCGGCGCAATGGCATTCACATTGATATTGTGTTTCGCCCACTCGTTTGCCAGCAGGCGGGTCACGCCCATCACGGCGCTTTTGGACGCGGTGTAAGACGGCACGCGGATTCCCCCCTGGAACGAGAGCATAGAGGCAATATTCACGATCTTGCCGCCGTTCCCCTGCGCAATAAAATGCTTCGCCGCCGCCTGGGACATGAAAAATACGCTCTTGATGTTCAGGTCCATCACGTCGTCCCAGTCGCGTTCGCTGAAGCTGATCGCATCTTCACGGCGAATCAGCCCGGCGTTGTTGACCAGAATGTCGATATGGCCGAATTCCGCTACCGCGCGATCCAGCAGCTCAGGAATGGTATCGATTTTACGCAGGTCGGCGGTCAGGCTCAGGAAACGGCGACCCAGCGCCGTTACGCGTTCGATGGTTTCCGTCGGTTCAACGATATTAATCCCGACGATATCGCAGCCCGCTTCCGCCAGGCCTAACGCCATCCCCTGACCCAGCCCGGTATCACATCCGGAAACCACCGCCACTTTCCCCTGCAGGGAGAATGCATCCAGAATCATGTTTATTCCTTACTCTTTCAGAGCCTGTCACTCACAGGCAGGTTTATGCTTCACTGCCTGCGACTACCGCAGATCGCTGACCGCAACATGGTCCATATCATCAAAGACCTGGTTTTCGCCCACCATTCCCCAGATAAAGGTGTAGGCTTTTGTCCCAACGCCGGAGTGAATAGACCAGCTCGGTGAAATCACCGCCTGCTCGTTGTGCATCACGATATGGCGCGTTTCCTGCGGCTGTCCCATCATGTGGAACACGCAGGCGTCCTCATCCATATTGAAGTAGAAGTAGACTTCCATGCGGCGCTCGTGGGTATGGCATGGCATGGTGTTCCACAGGTTGCCTGGCGCAAGCTCGGTCAATCCCATACTCAGCTGGCACGTCTCCAGCACGTCCGGCACGAAGTACTTATTGATGGTGCGGCGGTTGCTGGTGAGGTTGTCGCCCAGCGTCACGGGTGCGACGTCTGCCGGGGTCACCTTTTTGGTTGGACAGGTGGCGTGAGCCGGCGCGCAGTTGTAGTAAAACTTCGCAGGCCTGCTGCCGTCGATGCTGGCAAAGACCACGTCTTTCGCCCCTTTACCCACGTACAGCGCCTCGCGATGGCCAATCTCATAGCACTGTCCGTCTACGGTGATGGTGCCCGGCCCGCCGATGTTAATCACACCCAGCTCGCGACGTTCGAGGAAGTAATTTACGCCCAGCTGTTTACCGACCTCGCCGCCAACGGAGACTGTTTTCGTGACGGGCATAATTCCGCCCACAATAATACGGTCGATATGGCTGTAAACCATGGTGTACCTGTCGGCCTCGAATACCTGCTCGACTAAAAACGCATTGCGCAGCCCCTGAGTATCCAGCGTTTTGGCGTGCGCGCTGTGGATGCTTTCTCTGACGTCCACGGTAACCTCCAGATGTGGTCATGCCCGAAGGCGGAAATAAACGAAACAGCGTTCCGTTTTTCATAATGAGCACATACTATCGGCATAAAGCGGCCTTTTCAATTATATTTAAAACAACGTTTCATTTTTATTTTTGTTTATAACGGAAATGGTGTCCGGCTCACAATTAAGCCGCCAGGAGAAAAAGGGCGCGAAAAAAAACCTCCCGGAGGAGGTTTTTTAATAAGAAGAGTTTAGCGTTCGATGGCCAGCGCCACCCCTTGCCCGCCGCCGATACAGAGCGTGGCAATCCCTTTGCGGGCATTGCGCTTTTTCATTTCGTGGACCAGCGAAACCAGGATCCGGCAGCCGGACGCCCCGATAGGATGACCCAGCGCGATCGCCCCACCGTTAACGTTGACCCGCAGCGGATCCCACTCCAGCATTTTTCCGACAGAGATCGCCTGAGCGGCATAAGCTTCGTTCACTTCGATTAGATCCACATCCGAAAGCTGCCACCCCGCGCGCTCCAGACAGCGGCGGGTCGCGTAGACCGGTGCGATCCCCATTAACGCAGGATCAACCCCCACGCTGGCGAACGCCTTAATGCGGGCCAGGACGGGGAGATCGAGCTCAAGAGCTTTGCTTTCGCTCATCATCATAACGGCGGCAGCGCCGTCGTTAATGGAAGAGGCATTTCCTGCCGTCACCGAGCCCTGCATTTCAAACGCGGGGTTCAGCCTGGCCAGGCCTTCAGCGCTGGCGTCGGTGCGCGGCTGTTCATCGGTATCTACGACGACATGCTCGCCGCTCTGACGCTGCGTGCTGACCGGGACAATTTCGTCGCGAAAACGACCGGAATCGATCGCCGCACGCGCTTTTTGCTGCGAGCTCAGCGCATAGGCATCCTGCACCTCACGGCTGATACCGTACTCGCGCGCCAGATTTTCCGCCGTCACGCCCATATGATAATCGTTGAATGCGTCCCACAGGCCGTCATGCACCAGACTGTCGAGCAGCTGACTGTTGCCCAGCTGTGCGCCGGTCCGGCTGTCGGTCAACACGTGCGGCGCGCGGCTCATATTCTCCTGTCCGCCAGCAATGATCACGTCCGCCTCACCACACTGAATGGCCTGCGTCGCGAGATGCAGCGCTTTTAATCCTGAACCACAGACGTCGTTGATGGTGATGGCAGAGACGGTATTGGGCAGCCCGCCCTTCAGCGCCGCCTGACGCGCAGGGTTTTGCCCGGCACCGGCCGTGAGAACCTGTCCCAGGATCACCTCATCAACTTCATGTGCTGCGATCCCGCTACGTTCCACCAGCGCTTTCACCACCACGCTGCCCAGGTCAACCGCCGAGTGACGCGCGAGCGATCCCTGAAAACAGCCGATAGCTGTACGCAACGCACCCACTATTACGACATCTTTCATCACGACCTCTGTGTTAAATGACATGACGATAGTAGAGGATTGTTACTGGCAATTATCTTAATTGTTTAAAAATAGTGAGATTAATCACAAGGATCAGCGCGCATCCTGCAGATACTGCCGCAGCCAGCTTCCGGCAATGCCGGGAGGGGATCGTTTATTCCACAGCAGATCGATGCCGATCGCCCGCGGCCAGCCGGGGACATTGAGCTGTACCAGGGATTTCGCGGCGGCAAATTCATCCACCAGCGCGCACGGCAACACGCACCAGCCAAATCCCTGTACTGCCATACTCAAGAGTAACAGGTAATTCGGGGCTGACCAGACGGGCCCGCGCGCGATCTCCGCCTCGCGCTCAAGATAGGTGCTCAGCCGCAGCTCTCGCCAGCCGTGCAGCTCGTCGCGCTGAACGTCATGCTGTCCGGCCAGCGGATGCGTGGTGGCGACATAGATCGCCATGCGGGTCTGCATCGGCAGCCGGATGGCGCCGATATCCGTAGGGTAACCGTCTCGCGCTTCGGTGAGGCCAACCTGCGCGCGCTCCTTTTGCAGCAGATCGATCACGTCCTCCTCCTCGCCAATCAGACATTCGAATTCCGTATGGGGAAAGCGCGCGTCAAACTGTTTCATCATCTCTTCCAGCACGTCCGGGTTGAGGGTATCGGAAAGGACAAACGTCAGACGCGCCTCCGTTTGCGCCGATAGCGACACCGCCAGCTCATCCAGCCGCGTGCTGGCGGCGAGAATCGCCTGCACGTAGCCCAGCACCTGTTCCCCCTGGGCCGTCAACACCGGCTGGCGCGCAGAGCGGTCAAACAGCTCGAAGCCCAGATCGGCTTCAAGATTGGCAATGGACGTGCTGATCGTCGACTGGCTTTTACGCAGCCGGCGTGCGGCCGCAGAGAAAGAGCCAGCCGCAACGGTCTCAACAAACGCGGTAAGGGCTTCGGGTGAATAGCGCATAACCTATCTGCTTTAGCGATGGATACTATCTTTAATATATCAGCTTTAGCGATGAAAATAGGCCACATCACCGCCCATACCGGCGAATTAACGAGGTCTATCGCTATGCAACATCAGAATGCACTCCAACGTAAACTGCCGGAGCGGATCTTTCATGCTGTCTGTTTTGAAGGGATTGCGACGGCGATCCTCGCCCCTACGGCGGCGTGGCTCATGCAGCGTTCCGTGGTGGAAATGGGTGGGTTGACCATTATTCTGGCGACCACCGCCATGCTGTGGAACATTATTTATAACTTCGGCTTCGACCGTTTCTGGCCCGTTCAGCGCGTCAAACGTACGGCAAAAGTGCGTGCGCTGCATGCGCTGGGGTTCGAATGCGGGTTTATTGTGATTGGCGTGTCGATTGTCGCCGCCGTGCTGGGCGTCACTCTGCTGCAGGCATTCACACTGGAAATAGGTTTCTTCCTGTTCTTTCTGCCGTACACCATGTTCTATAACTGGGCGTACGATTGCCTTCGCGATAAATTTCTTAAGCGCCGCCAGCAACGGCGCGCCCTGGCAGGCTAAACGCCTTCTGGCCGGACGCCCGTTCCGGCCAAACGCCTTCGAAGCAACTGCGCTCTCCGTGCATAACTATGGTAAATTGCACTCCATTCCGATGGTTTGATAGTTGATACGTTGCTCTAATGTCGAAAATTTGGTCAAAAGATGAGACTCTCTGGAGTTTCGCTCTCTACGGCACGGCCGTGGGCGCAGGAACGCTGTTCCTGCCCATTCAGCTGGGCTCCGCAGGCGCAATTGTCCTGTTTATTACCGCCCTCGTGGCCTACCCCTTAACCTACTGGCCGCACAGAGCGCTGGCGCAATTTATTCTGTCGTCGAAAACGAAAGGCAACGAAGGGATCACCGGCGCCGTTTCGCACTATTACGGCCGGAAGATCGGCAACCTGATCACCACGCTCTATTTCATCGCCTTCTTTGTGGTGGTGCAGATTTATGCGGTGGCCATCACCAACTCGTTAACCGAGCAGCTGGGAAAACACCTGACGGTTGATACCGCCGTTCGCGTGCTGGTCAGCCTGGGCGTGGTGCTGGTCCTGAATCTGATCTTCCTGATGGGACGGCATATCACGATAAAAGTGATGGGCTTCCTGGTGTTTCCGCTGATTGCCTATTTCCTGTTTGTCTCGCTCTATCTGATCGGCAGCTGGCAGCCCTCGCTGCTGACCAGCCAGATGGCTGTCGATCGCCACACGCTGCACCAGGTCTGGATTTCGATTCCGGTGATGGTATTTGCGTTCAGCCATACCCCGATTATCTCCACGTTTGCCGTTGACCGTCGCGAGAAGTTTGCCGATGGCGCCATGGATAAATGTAAGAAGATCATGAAGGTGGCGTACCTGATTATCTGCCTGAGCGTGCTGTTCTTTGTCTTCAGCTGCCTGCTCTCTATTCCGCCGTCGTACATTGTGGCCGCCAAAGAGCAAGGGGTGACGATCCTGTCCGCGCTGTCGATGATGCCCTCTTCACCGGCGTGGCTGGGCATCTCCGGGATTGTCGTGGCGATAATTGCGATGTCGAAATCGTTCCTCGGCACCTATTTTGGGGTGATTGAAGGGGCGACAGAGATCGTGAAGTCGTCGCTCAGTCAGGTGGGGGTGAAAAAGAGCCGCGCCTTTAACCGCGCGATTTCCATTATGGGGGTGTCGTTAATCACCTTTGCCGTCTGCTGCATTAACCCGAACGCCATTTCGATGATTTACGCCATCAGCGGCCCGCTTATCGCCATGATCCTGTTTATCATGCCGACGCTGTCGACGTATCTAATCCCCTCCCTGAAACCGTACCGTTCCATTGGCAACCTGCTGACGCTAATCGTCGGAGTGCTGTGCGTGTCGGTGATGTTTGTCGGCTAACCCCCCTTTGATGCCCGGCGTACTGCCGGGCATGCCTCTCAGTCTCGCCCAGCTAATTCCAGCGGAAAAGGCCTGTCCTGCACCACCGTTTTCATGACAAGCGTTGAGCGAAGATGCTGCACGCCGGGCATGGCGGAGAGCTTCTCGTCGTAGAGCTTCTGGAAAGCGGAGAGGTCGCGGGTCACGACGTGCATCAGGTAATCGGGATCGCCAAACAGACGCTGCGCCAGCACGATCTGCGGGATCTCCTCCACCGCCGCTTCAAACGCGCTAACCGCCTTTCGGTCCCCCTCCTTTAGCGTCGCAAACACTATTGCCAGGAAGTTGAATCCCATTTTGGCGGGGTCGAGGCTGGCACGGTATCCCGTTATCGCCCCGCTTTGCTCCAGCGCCCGCACGCGACGATGGCACGGCGATAGGCTCAGATTCACACGCTCAGCGAGCTCGGTAAGGGATAAGCGGCCATCAGACTGTAGCTCCGCAAGAATTTTTCGATCGATGCTATCCATGTGGAAGATTTTCTCAATTTCACCGTGTTATGAGCATAACATTGAAAGCCTATTTCGCAGGGTTAACGATATTCTTTTTCGCAACGTTTAACGCACTGCGGGAGTTTTCAGAACGATGGAAATGAGTATTGTGGCCGGCTTTTGGGTGGTTTCGTTTCTGCTCATCATGACGCCAGGCGCCGACTGGGCCTACGCCATAAGCGCCGGGATTAACGGACGACGCGTGGTACCGGCGGTGCTGGGGCTGATGTCCGGGCATCTGTTAGCCACGCTCATTGTCGTGGCTGGCGTGGGGGTCGTGATTGCTCAACATCCGCTGGCGTTAACCGGGCTGACCCTCGCGGGGGCCGCGTATCTCCTGTGGCTCGGCATCGGACTGTTGCGTCACCCTGCCGCCCCGGAAAAGGCGAGCCACCACGCGGGAAACTGGCGACAGTGGGCGGTGAAAGGGCTCTGCATTAGCGGCCTAAACCCGAAAGTGTTTTTGCTGTTCCTGGCCCTGCTTCCGCAGTTTACGGACCCGACCGGAAGCTGGTCGATAGCAATGCAGATGTCCACGCTTGGGATGATGCACCTTATCACCTGTACGCTGGTCTATCTGCTGGTGGGGTATGGTTCGAAAGCGGTACTGGCGACCCGGCCACAGGCGGCGCGTCTGGTAAGCATGGCATCAGGAGGGATCATGGTGCTGATTGCGATGATATTGCTGTTTGAGCAGGTAAGATAAAAAAACACCGGCCATCGCCGGTGTTATTTACGCCCGAATATCGTCATATTCCCGCGTTTTATCAAACTCATGCTTCGCGAACGGGCACAGCGGGATAATTTTACGGTTCTCACCGCGCATCTTCTCCACCACTTTCGCCACCAGCTGTTTACCGACGCCCTGCCCTTTCAGGCTCTCATCCACGTCGGTGTGCTCGATAATGCTCAGGTGCTCGCCGGTCGGTACGAAGACAATCTCCGCGACCTGATTGCCGTTCGCATCATTCACGTAAAACTTGTTATGGCCTTCCAGAATTTCCATGGTTCCTCGCTTATTTTTGGCGATACTTCAGCGCACCGCTCGGGCAGGTATCAATCACGCGGACAACCGTTTCAACGTCCACTTCATCGGGAATGATCCACGGTTTACGTTTGAGATTAAACAGCTTTGCGCTGCCACGCACGCAGTTACCGGAGTGTTTGCAGATCCCGGTGTTGAAGTAAACGTCAATTTTCTCGCCGGTATAGGCCCGGTAACCCGCATCCAGTAGCTCTTTATCCATGACATTGCCTCTGTAATTATTATCGTGCTGAATGAAGAATAGCCTGACGGGATCCTGCTGGCTATAACGCCGAAAACGAAAAGCCAGGTCACAACTCTTTTCTTGCCAGATTGCGTCCGCTATTTGCCCATGTCAGGCTCGGCAAATGTCACTTTTACATAACATCCGCAGGTTGAATGAAACGCAGACTCTCTTTTCAGGTAAAGCTATTTTTAGCGCTGGTGTGCTTCTCCTGCCTGCTGTTAGTTCTGCTGGGAACGATCCTGTTTCATTTTATTGACCGGCAGCTCCATCACGATCTCGGCCAGCGCGCCCGGGTTCAGGCCAGCCAGATCGCGCTGATGCCGGGTCTGGCGGCCATGGTCGCGGCCAGAGATATCCCCGGCATCGCCCGGTTAATTCAGCCGCTGCGCGCCGAAAGCGATGCCAGCTATATTGTGATTGGCGATACCGAGGAACAGCACCTCTATCATTCGGAATCCCCGGAGCGTATTAATTTACCGATGATCGGCGGGGATAATGCGGAGGTGTTAAAGGGTAAAACCATTATTTCCGTGCGTCAGGGTGGGATTGGCGTGTCGCTACGCAGCAAAGCCCCCATCTTCAATGCGCAGCATCAGGTGATCGGTATTGTCTCGGTCGGCTATCTGACCTCCT
The DNA here is from genome assembly GCF_004006055.1 of Enterobacter sp. N18-03635. Classification (NCBI taxonomy): domain Bacteria; kingdom Pseudomonadati; phylum Pseudomonadota; class Gammaproteobacteria; order Enterobacterales; family Enterobacteriaceae; genus Enterobacter; species Enterobacter sp. N18-03635. The sequence continues at coordinate 3,763,945 of NZ_CP034769.1, forward strand.
ATATTGCCAATATTAACGCCCGTATTCTCTGGCAGTCCGGGCTGTACGGCGCGGCTCTTCTGCTGCTGCTGTTTATGTTCTCCTGGCTGTTTACCCGCAATCTCAAAAAACAGATGTTCCGACTGGAGCCGAAAGATATCGCTCAGCTGGTTTTGCAGCAGCGCGCGCTATTAGAAGCCATGTATGAGGGGGTATTTGCCGTCAATGAAGAGAAGCAGCTGATTTTAATTAACCGCGCCGCACGAGAAATGCTGGATATTCGGCAAAGTGAGAAAGACCTTATCGGTAAACCGCTGGAAGACGTTCTGCAGACGTCGCCGGGCTTTTTATCCCAGCGCTACGCCTCGGTCAGCGCTGGCAGCCACGACCAGATTGCGGTGCTGAACCAGCGCGAGGTGATCGTCAACCGCGTGGCGATTGAGGTCGAACCGGGCGTTGAAAGCGGCTGGGTCTACAGCTTTCGCGACAAAAATGACATCAACACCCTCAGCAGCCAGCTCAGTCAGATCAAGCGCTATGCGGATAACCTGCGCATTATGCGCCACGAGCAGCTGAACTGGACCGCCACGCTGGTGGGCTTGCTGCAGATGAAACACTATGACGAGGCGATTCGCTACATTCAGGTGCAGTCCGAAGGTGCGCAGCGGGTGCTGGACTTTGTCTCCGCCCGTTTTTCCTCTCCCGCGCTATGTGGGCTGCTGTTAGGAAAATACGTTAGCGCGCGCGAAAAAGGCATCGAGCTGCTGTTTGATCCCGCCTGCCAGCTCACCCGCATGCCCGCCACGCTCAACGAAACGGAGCTGATGTCGGTTATTGGAAATCTGCTGGACAACGCGGTGGACGCAACCCTTAAAGCACCGGTCCACGCGCCGGTAGAGCTTTACATTTCAGACCGTAACCAGGAGCTGCTGATCGAGGTGGCCGACAGGGGCTGCGGGGTGGAGGATGCGATGAAGCCGCATATTTTCCGCCAGGGATTCAGCAGCAAGCCGGACAGCGAAAACGACATTGTGGGCACCGAGCACGGTATTGGCCTGTATCTGGTGGCAGGATATATCGACAAGGCTGGCGGCACTATTGAGATTGCCGACAACACGCCACAAGGGACTATTTTTTCTGTGTTTATTCCGAATGGGCAAAAGCATGACCCGAGCACTTGATGTTGTGATCGTTGAAGATGAGCCGCACCTGGCGGAGCTGCATCGCGAGTATATCGAGCAAAATTTTCATTTGCGCGTGGTGGGCATCGCCGCGTCGATTGAGCAGGCATGCCGCCTGATTCGTCAGCATCAGCCGCGGCTTATCCTGCTGGACAACTATCTCCCGGACGGTAAAGGCGTGGAGCTCATCGATAATCCGCTGCTGAAAAGCTATGAGTGCTCGGTGATCTTCATCACTGCCGCCAGCGATATGCAGACCTGCAGCCACGCCATGCGCAGCGGCGCGTTTGACTACCTCATCAAGCCCGTCTTTTTCCAGCGCCTGCACGCCTCGCTGGAGCGGTTTATGCGCTTCATCCACACCGTGCAGCAGGTGAAGGTGGTCGACCAGCATGCGCTGGATCGCCTGTTTCATCTGCCCGCCGCGGAAGCCTCCGTTACGCCGTCCACAAAGGGCATTGAACCCCAGACGCTGGAGCGGATTAAACGCCTGTTCGCCGAGCATCCCGACAGCGCGATGTCGGTTGAAGAGGTGGTGGAAAACGTAGGGATCAGCAAAACCACGGGGCGCCGCTACCTTGAATACTGCGTGGAGAGCGGGTTAATCAGCGTCGAAATGCTGTATGGCAATATTGGTCATCCTCGCCGGTTATACCGCAAAGCCCCCGATAAACCGTAATCCAGAACCGTTCGTAAGCTAACGTTCGCGGATTTTATGGTGTTAATTGCTGAAACGACGGCGACAATCACACTTCGGAATCATTGCCCTCGCCTCCCTATTGTCGGAGGCGCGCTTTACGCTATGTTGACAATTAGTTCCTCAAATGTAACTAAAAGGTTAACTATAATGTCGAACACGTTCCGAATTTCTCTGCTTACCGCTACCGTACTGTTCTCTGCTTCTGCACTGTCTGCCCTGCCGCAGGGCTATCCTGCTGAGTATCAAAAAGTGGTTGATGCCGCAACGAAAGAGGGCAAGGTTGTTATTTACTCCACCACCGACATCAAAGCTGCCGGACCGCTGATCCAGGGCTTCGAAAAAACCTATCCGGGCATTAAAGTCGAATACAACGACATGAACAGCACCGAGCTGTACAACCGTTTCATCAGCGAACAGGCCTCCGGCGGCGTGAGCGGCGACGTGGTCTGGAGCTCCTCGATGGACACCGGCCTGAAGCTCGCCACCGACTACGCCATGGAGTATAAATCGCCGGAGCAAAGCCAGCTGCCGAAATGGGCGGTCTGGAAGGATAAGGCATACGGCACTACCTATGAGCCGGTGGTCTTTATCTACAACAAGCGTCTGATCCCGGCCGGCGACGTGCCGGACTCTCACGCCGCACTGGCGAAGCTGATTGCCAGCCAGACGGACAAATTCAAGGGCAAAGTCACCACCTACGACATCGAAAAATCGGGTCTGGGCTTTATGCTTTCGGTGCAGGATCACAACGCCGATCCTAATTACTTCAAAACCCTGGCCGACGTCGCCAAAGGTGGCTTATCGGTGCAGTCGTCTACCGGCACCATGATGGAGCGCGTCTCCTCCGGTGAAAACCTGATCGGCTTCAACATCCTCGGTTCCTACGCGGAAGCGCGTGCGAAGAACGATCCTTCGCTCGGCATTGCCTATCCAAAAGATTACACCCTGGTGCTGTCGCGCGTATCGTTCATCAGCCAGCAATCGCAAAACAGCAATGCCGCGAAGCTGTGGCTGGACTACGTGCTGTCTGAACAAGGGCAAAACATTCTGGCCAATCAGGCGGACATCCCCTCCATTCGTAACGATATCGAAGGGAAAAATGATATCGACGGCCTGACCAAAATCCTCGGCAACGCGCTGAAGCCAATTCCGGTTGATGAAACGCTGCTGGAATACCTGCAGCCGAAAAAACGCCTGGAGTACATCAAAGAGTGGCGTACCGCCGCCGGTAAATAAGCGTCTGAGTGCGGCGCAGGCCGCCGCGCTCCCTTATCGACTGAGTTCGTTTTTCTGGGCTGCAACACCAGGGATACCCCATGAATACACTACGCAGAAAGTGGCAAAGCCTGCCGCGAGGCATCGTCGTGCTGATAACCGCCCTGGTTATCTACACGCCGCTGTCGTTTATCGTGATACAGAGCTTCCTGTCCGCCCCGTTCTTTTCGCCGTCAAAAGAGTGGAGCTTTGAATCATTTGAATTTATTTTCACCGACCCTGATTTTTATAAGGCCCTGAAAAGCGGCTTTATTCTTGCTTTCGGGCTGGTCTTTATCTCCATTCCGCTGGGTGGCGTGCTGGCGTTTCTGATGGTACGCACCGACCTGCCCGGTCGCCGGTTGATTGAGCCGCTGATCCTGGTCCCGATTTTCGTTTCACCGATGGTGCTGGGCTTCGGCTACGTGGTGGCCGCCGGTCCGGTGGGCTTTCTCTCCCAGTGGGCTCAGGCGCTGATTGGCTTTGTGCCGTGGAACATCTACGACATGTCGAGCATTGTGGTCATCGCCGGCCTGACGCACGTCCCGCACGCCTATCTGTATATCTCGTCTGCGCTGCGCAGCGTGGGCTCCGACGTGGAAGAAGCCGCGCGCACCGCGGGCGCGTCGCCCTGGCAGGTAATGACCTCCGTCAGCCTGCCGATGGTGCGCCCGTCCATTCTGTACGCCACCGTGCTGCTGTTCTTCCTGGGGCTGGAGGTGTTCGGCCTGATGCTGGTACTCGGCGACCCGGAAGGCAATATGGTGCTGGCGACCTATCTCTATAAGCTGACGAACAAGATGGGCACCCCATCCTATAACCTGATGGCGGCGGTTGCCGTGGTCCTGATCTGCATCACCATCCCGCTGGTGATGCTCCAGCGTCGCCTGATGCGCACCGCCAACCGCTTCGTCACCATGAAGGGCAAGGCCTCGCAGGCCCGCGCGCTGCCGCTGGGTAAATGGCGCTGGGTGGCTGGCGCGGTGATTGCCTTCTGGCTCACCGTCACCATCGGCGTTCCGCTGCTCGGCGTGGTGCTGCGCGCGTTTATCTCAAACTGGGGCGTTGGCGTTTCGCTGTGGGACGAGCTTTCTCTGAACACCTTCCGCACCATCTGGGCGCAGCCCAACCTGCTGCGCGCCATCGTCAACTCCATGGCGATTGGCGTGATTGGCGGCGCGCTGGCCGTGGTGTGCTACCTGTTTGTCGGCATTGCCATGCACCGTAAGCCGGACAACACCACGCTTTTCCTGGACTACAGCGTGCTGGTGCCGCGCGCCGTGCCTGGCCTGCTGGCGGGTCTGGCGTTCCTGTGGGTGTTCCTGTTCCTGCCGATGTGGCTGGATAACTCGCTGAAATCCGGCTGGCTTTCCGGGTTTGCCTGGACCGACTGGATGCGTGAAAACGTCATCGTCTGGCTGCGTTCGCTGCGCAGCACCATTTTCAGCGTCTGGCTGGCCTATACCGTGGTGTGGATGGCTTACGGGCTGAGGCTTATCTCTTCCACTCTGCTGCAGGTGGGGCCGGAGCTTGAAGAAGCGGCGCGCAGCACCGGGGCGACGCGCGGGCAGATCACCCGCCACGTCACCATTCCGCTCTCCCGCTACGGTCTTATCGGTTCGTGGCTGCTGATGTTCCTGATCTTTGAACGCGAATACTCAACGGGTGTGTACCTGCTTTCACCCGGCACGGAGACCATCGGATCGATGCTGGTTTCCCTCTGGGCCGCGGGTGCCATTGATATCGTGGCGGCGCTCTCTTTCATTAACATCCTGCTGGTCGTGGTAGGTCTGGGCATTGCCCTTCGTTTCGGAGTGAAAATACATGATTGAATTAGCGGTTGACGATCTGCACTTAACCTACGGCGACAATCCTGTTTTAAAAGGTGTCTCCATGAACCTGAAGCGCGGCGAAGTGGTCTCCCTGTTAGGCCCCTCCGGCAGCGGCAAAACCACCCTGCTCCGCGCCGTCGCGGGTCTGGAAAAACCGACCCAGGGGTCGATTGTGATTGGCAACAATAAAGTTTACGACGGCACGCCGCGCAGCGAGGTCCCGGCGGAAGAGCGTAACCTGGGGCTGGTGTTCCAGTCCTATGCCCTGTGGCCACACAAAACCGTGTTTGAGAACGTGGCCTATCCGCTCAAGCTGCGCAAAGTCCCGGCCAAAGAGATCCAGCAGCGCGTGCAGGACGTGCTGGACCAGCTTGGCCTGGGCCATCTTGGCAAACGGCACCCGCACCAGCTCTCCGGTGGGCAGCAGCAGCGCGTGGCGATCGGCCGTGCGCTGGTGTACAACCCGCCAGTAATTTTGCTGGACGAGCCGCTCTCTAACCTCGACGCCAAGCTGCGCGAAGAGGCCCGCGTGTTCCTGCGCGAGCTGATTATCAAGCTCGGGCTATCCGCGCTGATGGTGACGCACGACCAGAACGAAGCGATGTCCATATCCGACCGCATCCTGCTGCTCAACAACGGCAAAATTGAGCAACAGGGCACGCCGCAGGAGATGTACGGCTCGCCGAAAACGCTGTTTACCGCCGAGTTTATGGGCAGCAACAACCGCCTGCACGGCAAAGTCACCGAAGTGCGCGACGGCAGAGCGCGTATCGAAGGAAAAGGCTGGGTGCTGTGGGGTCAGGCCGGTGAAGGGGTGCAGAGCGGTGATGAAGCCACGGCGGTGATCCGCGTCGAGCGCGTGGCGGTAGTCGAGGGGCCAGGGGAAAATCAGCTTGAGCTGCCGCTGCTTACCAGCATGTATCTCGGCGACCGCTGGGAATACCTGTTCCGCACGGTGGGAGATGATTTTGTCATTCGTGCGTATGGGCATGAGGTTCGGGATCCGCAGCACTGCCATCTTTCGCTGCCTGAGAAGCATGTTTGGGTGTTCCCGAAAGGGTGATGAGTCAATAATTAATCTGCCATGGCCCGGTAGCGATTCGCTTACCGGGTCTACAAAACAAAGAAATGCGCAGATGCCAGGATAGATGGCGCTAGCCATTATTGTTAAGGCATTCTGACTAAAATAGCCACCTGACACTTTTTTCCGTCCGTACGTATAACGGTTTAAGACTCCATATCAAAATATTATTACAGAGCATATAAAGAAAATTTATGCGCCATATCCAGCATTTTTGAAAACTAATTGAACATGCTCCGTCAGTCCAACAAGATCTTCATAGGCGATTTGGCCAAAATCAGGATAATGGTTTTCAATATACTCGTTAACATCTTCCATACCTTCACTCGCTCTGAGATTTTTAACAAATGTAGGCAAAATACGATGATTAACACCAGTACCATACTCTTTCGGATGATGGGTCATACACCACTCAACTTTACCTTTATATGATTGAATCGCATCTTCCAGTAAGGTGATAACTTCTGGAACCTCTTTTTCAAAACGAAAACTGGTATAAGGAGGGCACTTAGAGCGATCAATTTTTTCAAAATGATCATTTATCCATTCATCTTCAATACGGCTCTGATAATGTAACCACTCCAGTTTTCCAAGAGAACCAATGAAGTCCAACAAGATTGTTTCTTTCTTACCTATCGGAAACATTATTTTAACCCCTGTAATTCATCAGAGATCGTAACACTTCCCTGATTTATAGATTTGATATGTTTTTCCCAATCTCCTTTAGGAATCAGTTTTAAGGACACTCTTGGATCGTAAACATACTGACCATCGGTATAAACCTGATGGAAAGCTTGTTCATGTACAATTTTTCCATTTTCATACACATTTAAGTTGTACGGAGTCGTCGGCCTTGCTTCAATAATTTTCCCGTGCCCGCCAGCTGCATCGAGAAGCTTAGGTGCGATATCTGAGCAATCCGTACAATCTGTATTGCCTATCCAGGCAATAAACTTAGGTTCGTTCATTTTTTCAATAACACTCTGATTGGCTGGATAACCGGGATTTTCAGGGCGAACATTTTCAAGGCCGGGGATCTTCTCGTTCTGATAGAAAAGATCATCCAGTGAAGGAGAATCCGGAACAGGCGTAGTTGTCGTCCAGCCATTATTGTTTGACGCTCCATCACCGTTGGTATTACCAGTATGATTTATCCCTCCGGTTGCTACACTATTATTCCCTGTGTTGGAGGGCGTATTTCCGGTTACAGTCTGGTCTCCACCAGTATTTGATGGTCCCGGGTTGATGACCTGCGTACCACCAGTACTGGTGATTGTCTTACCTGTCAGGGACTCATAGGCCGCTTTCTGAGCATCATTTAACTGACTGAGCTGGGAAGGATCATTGAGCGAGGCCACATAGATCAGATGCAACTGCTCATCTTGTGACAATGTATCCATTGCTGATGTGGATGCACCAATCCCCAGTAAAGCACCCAGACCACTGGCAACCAAGCGATCACGGCAAGCAGAAATTTTCAGACATCCCTGTGCAGCCAGTTTACCGCCCTGTATAACGACACCCAGCGAGTTATTCTCAACCTCCACCTTCGCCGTTTCTGACGCCGTCGCCGCCATGGAGACGCTGCCATCCGTCACCGCAGCGCCTGCCAGCCCACCCGCGATACTCACGAGGCTACTGACCAGCCGTTTTTCCTCTGGCGTCAGGTCACTGGATTTTTTATCTCCATACAGCGCACTGACCAGATGGTCGGTCATCGCCGAGGCCGTAATGGCTCCAATGGCACCGGCCTTCAGGCCATCCGCACTGCTCCCGCCACTCAGCTGCGTCAGCGCCGCCGCCACAATACCGTGCAGCGCGGCACGGGCTGTCGGGTCTTTCTGCTCCTTGACCAGGGTCGCCAGAAGGGGTGCCGCGCCTGCCTTCAGGTTACCGCCAAGCGCACCTGCCAGTAATCCCGCCGCTGCGCTGCCCTTCATCCAGAAGGCACTCCCCGGACCGTACTCGGTATTCTGATATCCGGGCTGCGTCTTCAGGAACGCTTCCTGCTCCTGCGGGGTATCACCCTGCAGTTTTCCTTCAGATGCCAGCTTCGCGCCCAGCGCCGCATTGGATTCCCGCGCTTTCTGCTCAGCATACTTGCCGTAAGCATCCAGCGCAGAGGTGGCCAGCGCCGCGCCTTCGCTCTGGACCGCAAGGTTATCCCTGACCTTTTGCACATCACCGCTCACGTCCACGCCGTGGTGGGCGCCAGCCGTATCACGACTCAGGTCAGCAATATCCTGTTTCTGTCCCGCCGGGTTGCGAATGACAATGCTACCGCCACTCACCGCTGATGAGGTCGTGCCGGTGTGGCTCTCTTCTGACTGGCCCGTACCGATGGCAGGAGCCAGGTTGCGGTTTTCACCGTTTCCGCTGCCGGAAAGCGCCACCGTGTAGCCGTTGCCGCTGGTCTGGCTCTCGTTGTGGAGATTACTGAAACCCAGCGTACCCGTGTCGAGGCTATTTTTATCTGCAGACGCCGTGGATGCAATCACCGCGCCGTCAAGCTGGGTATGATTTCCGGTGGTGACAGCAAAGCGCCCTTGCCTGCGAATATCCCGCTCTGTTCAACAACGCTCTTACCATTCTGGGTGATATTCTCACCCGATGCACTGACGCTACGGGCATCTGGTGAAGCGCAGGATGGATTGGTGGGTTGGCTGTTTACATTGTTGTGGGCAATGGGTACGAAACAGTGGCGGCCTGGCTCGGTGAATATCACCAGGTGATGGCAGACTTTCAGCCCGTTGTGTTAACGTCGCCGTAGTAGCCCTGTGTCTGCTGGCGAATACAAAAATGTGCTTTTATGACATTTGATGAGCTGGTAACTTCAAAGGCCTGAAACCTGAAATTGTGTGGTGAGCAGCCAAACTCATCCAAAATCCTTGAACAAGAGAACTCACTTCAAATCCTCCCGAATGCTTTCCTTTTGTTGATGAAATAGCTGTTGTGTACCCCGCTTCGCATCAACACTCCGAAAAGCAATACCTGACAATTCCAGTCAAGTACTTATAATGAACCGTTATGTTAAATAGACCAAAAAACGAACAGCGAAATGCTCTATTGTGGCAAGTTTTCCCTGTTGTGATGGCCTATGGGATGAAGTAGTCAAATGCATTGTTGGGAGTGTCGGCTGTAGGATATTTTGTGAACATTCTGGTTTTTTGCGGAGGGTCTGGGCTGGTGGTCTAGCAGATCACCAACAGTTCCGAGCCTGATTATTTTAAGCACCAGAGACGAATACTCAATCGTGTGTTTTTCTCATAGTTACCAGTAACATGAATCCACATACTCAAAATCATGTTGAAGAAATCAGCACTCGATCAAATTTTGAATTTTTTTTCTTAATTATTGACATGTCTTCCAGGCCTTACGGTACGAGGACTTAGCCTTTTTTACCCTTTCACAGCTTTAACTTAACGTCAAAATAAACCCTTGTGCACAAAAGAATCATCTCTAAAATATCGACTATGTGGGGCCGCTATTGATTGACCACCCCCACATGTAGTGCTGCGCCTGAATTTTAGGCGTAAAAAAACCGGATTCATTTGCATGAACCCGGCTTACAAAGCATGACCAATACGAGTCGCCAAACTCGTACGAATCTTAGCCTTGCCTTCATTTTTCACGGCTTGATTGTGCCAGGCAAAGAGGATCATGTAAACCATAAAATGACGCTCATAAGGAGCATTGCATGACTATTTGTAAACAATCACACCGTTACAATACTCTTTTCATCAGCTTACCTCACGATCAAGGTGGTGAAGGTCGCCATAAATGTTGCGGCTGCGCTTACGATCAGGGTTACCGTGCAGGCTTGGCTCGCACAGGGCAAGTTTGGGTAGACTTAGCCGCCTTACCTGATAGCCAAGCGGGAACCGTTCGTCACAAAAGTCCTCAAGCAGCGTTCGCTGATGGTTATCGTGATGGTGTGCGTGAATCTTACCGTCACGCTGGTTAATGTTGACGAAGGGGCTTCATGCCCCTTCCTTTTTACGGAATAGACCGCCCCAAGTTTTTGTAAGATTGACTTTTTCGGTTTGAGATCTCCCCCATTCATAACGCCTTATTTGCTCTTATCCATTCCCTCTGTAAAATGTTACTTTTGTTAACATCCTAAGGCCTCCCATGAAAAAAGCTCTCATAATCGCGCTTTCGTTATTCTCCTTACCTGTACTCGCAGAAGAAGATCAGGGGCCTGGAAAATATATTTGTGACATTCGCATATCCAGCCAAGGCACAGCTACCAAAATTCTGTCGAGAGCCTCGACTGTTCTTGATAATGAAAATAACTTCATCGTCCAAATGCCCAATGGTGATCAGTTGTATTCCCCTGAACTGGAAAACACTGATGATGGATTAAAACAAAAAGCCGAAAAAGGTGGCGTGACCTTCATTCGCCGTCCAACCTTTGGCGATAGGTTCATTGTGGAAGATGCAAATACAGGGTTCTTCTATAAGATGCGCAACTGTGAGAAGAAATGAGGTAAGTCAGAGAATGAAAAAAATAGTATTGGCTGTACTGTGTCTTCTCCCTATTCTCGCTTTTGCTAACGGATATAAAGTCGTAACGAAAGATGGTGGCAGGTCTTTGTGAATCGCCACGGGTTTAACAGACACCTCAGAGCCATTTAAGATGACTTAAAGAGAAATGCCCATGAGCGGTAAGCGTTATCCTGAAGAGTTTAAAATTGAAGCAGTCAAACAGGTTGTTGATCTTGGTCATTTTGTTTCCAGCGTTGCAACACGTCTTGATATCACCACCCACAGCCTTTACGCCTGGATAAAGAAGTACGGTCCGGATTCTTCCATTAATAAAGAACAGTCAGATGCTCAGGCCGAGGTCCGCCGTCTCCAGAAAGAGCTGAAGCGGATTAAGGACGAACGGGACATATTAAAAAAAGCCGCGACGTACTTCGCAAAGCAGTCCGACTGAGGTATGCCTTTATCCGCGACAACAGCCGTTGCGGGCCTGTTCGTTTGCCCTGTCGGGTTCTGAATGTCCATCCGAGTGGTTTTATTTCTGGCTTCAGCAGCCACATTCACAGCGTCACCAGACAGACCAGATGCTGACCGGGCAGATCAAACAGTCCTCGCTTGAGTCTGGCTGCGTCTATGGTTATCGCAAGATCCATCTCGATCTTCGTGATATCGGACAGCAGTGTGGAGTGAACCAGGTCCGGCGACTGATGAAGCGTGCCGAAATAAAAGCTCAGGTTGGGTACCATAGCCCACACGCGCACGTAAAGACGAAGCCAGCATCGTGACACCCAACAGGCTCCAGCGGCAGTTCAATCCGGCCTCACCGGATGAACGTTGGGCGACGGACGTAACCTACATCCGAACCCACGAAGGCTGGCTGTATCTGGCCGTGGAGGTTGACCTGTTCTCCCGAAAAGTTATCGGCTGGTCAATGCAACCCCGCATGACAAAAGAGATTGTTCTGAACGCATTACTTATGGCGGAGTGGAGGCGTAATCCTCAAGAGCAGGTACTGGTTCACTTTGATCAGGGCAGTCAGTACACGAGCCATGAGTGGCAGTCGTTCCTGAAATCACACGGTCTGGAAGGCAGCATGAGTCGTCGCGGTAACTGCCACGACAACGCGGTTGCGGAAAGCTTTTTCCAGCTACTGAAACGCGAACGGATTAAGAAAAGGATCTACGGAACGAGAGACGAAGCCAGAAGCGATATTTTTGATTACATCGAAATGTTTTATAACAGTAAGCGTCGGCATGGTTCGAGCGAGCAGATGCCACCGGCTGAATATGAAAACCTATATTATCAACGGCTCAGAAGTGTCTAGATTATCCGTGGCGATTCACACAACGCAAGGCAGAGCAAGCCGATATACCAGTGAAGACGGATTTCATCTTTAGCAAGGGCGATCTCCGTAGCAAAGGCAACGCCGTAACCCGTAACACGGTATTCACTGAATTTGGGAAGATGGGACGTAGAGCCGGATTCTCTAACGTGGGCTGCCATACGCCGCGAAAAAGTCGGGGGCGAATCCTATTCGAAAATGGAGTGGCTATTGAAACTATCGCCCATTTCCTGGGACAGACAGATCCGCGCTCAACCATGTATTACATCGGGTACGGTCAGGACGTGCAGGACGATTTAACAGAGGAGTTTTCTTTAGAATGGTGATCGATATGAAACACTTGATTGTGCTGATAGTGGCGCTATTACCAGCCCTGGCGAATGCCGGACAGATAACCCTGATTCTCAGTGATGAAGAGGAGACAGGCAACGCGAAGATTTGCGTATACAGTAACGCCAATTATACGGAGATAGTGACGATCAGACCGTCGCAGTAATGCCGCTACACAATGACCTTTGAGGAGGAGTAACCCCCTTTACTGGTTGCTACGAAACATAATTTCGCTTAAGTCTAACACTTGTTGCTCATGTGGTCATTGCTTGTAAAATAGCCACTGAAATTATTTCCATAGCAAGTAGAGGGACTTATGAAGCAATACACCAATGAACTCACCGCCGAAATGCTGGCAGCATTTGACCAGTCACCATTCACAGCTGAACAGCTCGCGGAAATGAACGAAGAAGCCCGTAATCTGATCGCTGAAAGAAACGCCTACAACCTCGCTCACCCAGTTACAGCCGCTTATCTGATTGCTACAGAGGGTAGCTTAACCCGCAACGGGGGAGCGGTTATTAGTGAATACAACGGGCAGCAGATCGAAATTGAAGACGGAACACGCCTAAATGTATCTCTTGTGGGTGATGAAGTTCGTTATCCAGATGGAACCACCGCGAAAATCAGCACTGAAGTAGGCTATACCTCTGGTAACTCCGCCGCTCTTGTCGGTAGCTTACTCGACAACGGCGACGAAATTATCAGTAGCCCACAGAATGCCGGAAGAAGAGTAGTCCGAGCAGGGGAATCGTTGCCAGAAAACTTTCTGAAATAAGGTGGTCACTATGGCATCGGTTAACAGGGGTTGCACGGTTCACGGTAAGAACGTTGGTCTGCACGGAGATAAAACCTCTACAGGCGCACAATGTATTGCCGCCCGCCCCGGTATGTCTGTTATGGGCTTGTGGAAACTCTACATCGGCGATAAGACCACTCCTTGCCCGAAATGCGGGAAAGTGGGGGTAATTGTGAGCGGAGATCCTCGCTGCTCCAATAGCGCCGCAGTCGCCGTGGATGGTGCGGAAATCCTCTGCGGTTGTCCACAGGGTACTAATTTTCTTATCGCGCCTGGCACAGTTGAGGTTAATATCCCTTCCTGGGCTATAGCGCCTGGAGAGCCAGTGCAGCACGCACAGGTAGCGAAGAAGCAAAACAGCTTTGCTGGCACCTGCAAGCCAGAAGATAACCAGCTATTGAACGGCGTTTACATCTGGACAGAAATCACCGATGCAGGACACGCTTTCGTTTCGGTGCATGAAAATAACTCGATCTACGTTTACACCTACGGGCGCTTTGGTCGAAGAGGACCAGCTAACTTTACAGGCGATGGAATACTTAACTTCTTTACCGGTGACGATGCTCGTAGCTACTACCGTGAAGAACTTTACAAAGTTAATGCTCGGGTATTCAAAATTGATGATGCATCCATAGTGGAGACACGTTCATTGTTTGAAAACCTTTGGAACTCAGGAGCAAAGCCAATCCCTACTGAGAAAATGGGTGAAAGAACCAAACGCAGGGGAAGAGTAATTGACGTCTATGATCTTACTGGTAGCAACTGTACAACTCACACTGTTCAGGTAATTCGTAAATCTGGCTCAAACATTTTCGAAACAAGCTACACATCGACTACAACGCAATTACCGATTGAAGGCGTGGAAGATTTTGCAGTGCCTTTATCTCTGCAAAATTATCTTATGCGCAAGAGCAGCAGCCTAAACTCAATGCAAGTAACTGAAGTTACCAATGAATTTAAAGAGCAGTATCCAAACATAGATAATTACACTCTTGGTGAAGAAAATGCTATGGAGAAAAACCTTGCTGCGGGAGCCTCTACATTAGGTTCGGCTTCTGGTTATTCTGGCGGTACGGTTGGTGGATTCTTGGGTGGTTCATATGACCTTGACGAGTAGAACAAAATGTTTCATCCGATGGGGGAGCATAATCACGATCTCTTTCCTCTACATAGCATCCATTTTGGTCAATGTATTAGATTATGGGATAACGAGAAAATACACTGACATACTCAATGAAAAAACGATCACTATTGAAGCCTGTTATGCTGTGGTGGCTGATTTTGAACAGTATTACGACAGACTAATTGATGTTTCTCTCTTCGGTTACATCATTTCTACCGTGTTGATCCTGATCATCTTCAAGAAAGTGAGATGACCGTCAAAGGCTGGAGAAATCCAGCCTTTCCCCTTCTCCCTGATTTTAGACAATACAAGCCTAATGCCCGTTGGTGGTAAGACAACGCGCGGAGCCGTCAGGCGACAACATCAGGGTATGTCAGACAGTGAAGTTTATCAGGATGACCATGTACCCGAAGGAGCGAGGCCGAACCGCTGGCAGAGCTTGCATGTGGTGTGCAAGTACCGTGACCACCATAAAACCTGTTTATTCCCTGCAACGTCATCGCGACGTGTAGCATGTGGGAGCATCGGCAAAAAATGCGCTTCACTGTAAGGTTATGAGAATCAATGCCCGGATCAGGCTTTGCCTTCACGTTGTGCTATCGCGGTGTGAGGTTGGAACTGCCGCCGCCGAATAGTTATACTCTCATTTCCATAGTAACTATCCGTGACAACTAACAGTGTAATCCCCGTTGGTACTTCGTCGTTCAATGGTAGAACGATCACAGACAACTTATGTTATGTAAGTTGTTGATAGCGAAACACATTAAGCCAGTAGCTGGCGGTGTTTTGCAACAAGGGGAGAGATCTGGAGCGGGCGAAGGGAATCGAACCCTCGTATAGAGCTTGGGAAGCTCTCGTTCTACCATTGAACTACGCCCGCTTTGAGGTGCGTATGGCATTATAGACCTTACGCACCTTCATACAAGCCTCTTCACAACTAAACGGCGATTAAATAATCACTTAGCACTTCGGCTTACTGCCGGGCGCAGGCAGATAGCGCTGCGGATCGATGGCCGTCGCCTTATAGCGGATCTGGAAATGCAGCTTCACTGAATCCGTACCGGTGCTGCCCATGGTGGCAATCTTCTGCCCTGCTTTGACGTTCTGCCCGTTGTTGACCAGCATCGTGTCGTTGTGCGCATAGGCCGTGATGTAGTCTTCGCCATGCTTAATCATGATCAGGTTACCGTAGCCGCGCAGCTGGTTACCGACGTAAACCACCTTCCCGGCCCCGGAGGCATAAACCGGCGTACCGCGCGCAGCGGCGATATCAATACCCTTGTTGCCACCTTCCGAGAGTGAATAAGGGGCGACCACTTTACCGCTGGCAGGCCAAATCCAGCAGCGCTGTCCAACCGGCGGCCATGACGATTGTGGCACCTGATAGGACGGCGTTACTTTAGCGGTTTTGCCTTTCGAAGAGGATTTTTTGCCCGAGGACGATCCGCCGCTAACCTTCAGCTGCTGCCCTACCTCGATGGTGTAAGGCGGCGAAAGATTATTCAGCCGCGCCAGATCCTTCACGCTGGTTCCCGTTGCGCGCGAAATCCGGTACAGGGTGTCCCCGCGCTTAACGGTGTAGACCGAACCGGAATAGCTTCCCGTATCCGAAGATTTGCTCCCTGAACAGCCCGCCAGTAATAGCGTCAGCGTCAGGCAAAAAATTGCGGTAATGGGGTTTCTCGTCAGGCTTCCTGCAAACAAAACAGATCCTCGGTCAGCGTGAATGGCGCACTATGATAACAGCCAAAACGAATAAGGGTCATGCCCTTTTCCGCTCTACGAGCCAAACCGTTCGTATAAGAATGCAGTATAATGCTTCGGCTGATGGTGCTGAACCACTCGGCATTTTGGCACTGGAGCATCAATGAGTATTCAAGAACACGTTATTTTGGTAAACGACCAGGGAATGGTGATTGGCACTCAGGAAAAATATGCCGCGCACACGTTACATACCCCGCTGCATCTGGCATTCTCTTCCTGGCTTTTTAACGCAAAAGGCGAATGTCTGATCACCCGACGAGCCTTAAGCAAAAAAGCCTGGCCCGGCGTCTGGACCAACTCCGTTTGCGGCCACCCGCAGTCGGGCGAAGAGACTGTCCAGGCGATAATCCGCCGCTGCCGCTTTGAAGTGGGTGCTGAACTGACCGATATCACCGCCGTCGCCCCTGAATTTCGCTATCGGGAAACCGACCCGTCCGGGATCGTGGAAAATGAAATTTGCCCGGTATTCGCCGCCCGCATCACCAATGACGTGACGATAAACGAAGATGAAGTGATGGACTATCAGTGGGTTGAGCTGGAGGCGTTATTCCGCGCGCTGGACGCGACGCCCTGGGCCTTTAGCCCGTGGATGGTCATGGAAGCGACAACCGCCCGCGAAAAACTCAAAGCCTTCGCGGCGCAATAAAAAAGCCCCTTTCGGGGCTTTTTTTACATCTTAACGCCTTACTTCACCGGGCGCATCGCCGGGAACAGGATCACGTCACGGATGGTGTGGCTGTTGGTGAACAGCATCACCATACGGTCGATACCAATCCCCAGACCCGCCGTTGGTGGCAGGCCGTGCTCCAGCGCGGTCACGTAGTCTTCGTCGAAGAACATCGCTTCGTCGTCGCCTGCCGCCTTCGCGTCAACCTGATCCTGGAAGCGCTGAGCCTGGTCTTCCGCATCGTTCAGCTCGCTAAAGCCGTTGCCGATTTCACGGCCGCCGATGAAGAATTCGAAGCGGTCAGTGATTTCAGGGTTCTGGTCATTACGACGCGCCAGCGGAGAGACTTCAGCCGGGTACTCGGTAATGAAGGTCGGCTGAATCAGGTGCGCTTCGGCCACTTCTTCGAAGATCTCGGTCACGATACGGCCCAGACCCCAGCTCTTCTCAACCTTGATACCGATGCTTTCGGCGATCGCTTTCGCAGAATCGAAGTTATCCAGATCCGCCATGTTGGTTTCCGGACGGTACTTCTTGATCGCTTCGCGCATGGTCAGTTTTTCGAACGGCTTGCCGAAGTCGAAGACTTCTTCACCGTAAGGGACCTGCGTGGTGCCCAGAATATCCTGCGCAAGGGTACGGAACAGAGATTCGGTCAGCTCGATCAGATCTTTGTAATCCGCATACGCCATGTAGAGTTCCATCATGGTGAACTCTGGGTTATGACGAACGGAGATACCTTCGTTACGGAAGTTACGGTTGATCTCGAACACGCGGTCAAAACCACCGACCACCAGGCGCTTCAGGTACAGTTCCGGCGCGATACGCAGGTACATGTCCAGGTCCAGGGCGTTGTGATGGGTGATGAACGGACGCGCAGACGCGCCGCCAGGGATCACCTGCATCATC
The DNA here is from genome assembly GCF_004006055.1 of Enterobacter sp. N18-03635. Lineage (NCBI taxonomy): Bacteria > Pseudomonadati > Pseudomonadota > Gammaproteobacteria > Enterobacterales > Enterobacteriaceae > Enterobacter > Enterobacter sp. N18-03635. The sequence goes on from NZ_CP034769.1 coordinate 3,781,391, forward strand.
GGGGTTTCCACTTCCATAAAGTCGCGGTTGACCATGAACTGGCGGATACCGGCCATGATCTGGGAGCGAATTTTAAAGGTCTTGCGGGATTCATCGTTAGAGATGAGATCCAGGTAGCGCTGACGATAGCGCGCTTCCTGATCCTGCAGGCCGTGGAATTTGTCCGGCAGCGGGCGCAGGGCTTTGGTCAGCAGACGCAGCTCGGTGCAGTGGATAGAAAGTTCACCGGTCTTGGTTTTGAACAGTTTACCTTTCGCGCCCAGGATATCTCCCAGGTCCCACTTCTTGAACTGCTCGTTGTAGATGCCTTCCGGAAGATCGTCACGGGAAACGTACAGCTGAATGCGGCCGCCAACGTCCTGCAGGGTCACGAAGGAGGCTTTACCCATGATACGACGGGTCATCATGCGGCCTGCAACGGCCACTTCAACGTTCAGCGCTTCCAGCTCTTCGTTCTCTTTCGCGTCGAAGTCAGCGTGCAGTTGGTCTGAGGTGTGGTCACGACGAAAATCGTTCGGGAACGGCACGCCCTGCTCGCGCAGCGCTGCCAGCTTCTCGCGGCGGGTTTTCAGTTCGTTGTTAAGATCGACTACCGCGTCAGCGCCCTGTGCTTGTTGTTCAGACATGTTGGTTCCTCATAACCCTGCTTTCAAACTTGCTTCGATAAATTGGTCCAGGCTGCCGTCCAGCACCGCCTGCGTGTTACGGGTTTCAACCCCGGTACGCAGGTCTTTGATGCGGGAGTCATCAAGGACGTAAGAACGGATCTGGCTGCCCCAGCCGATGTCAGACTTGTTGTCTTCCATCGCCTGTTTCTCAGCATTTTTCTTCTGCATCTCCAGCTCATAAAGCTTCGCTTTCATCTGCTTCATGGCCTGGTCTTTGTTCTTATGCTGGGAACGGTCGTTCTGGCATTGCGTGACCAGCCCGGTTGGAATGTGGGTAATACGCACCGCCGATTCCGTACGGTTAACGTGCTGACCACCCGCGCCGGATGCGCGATAAACGTCGATACGCAGGTCCGCCGGGTTAATTTCGATATCAATATCTTCGTCAACTTCCGGGTAAACGAACGCGGAGCTGAAGGAGGTATGACGGCGGCCGCCGGAGTCGAACGGGCTCTTACGCACCAGGCGGTGAACGCCGGTTTCGGTACGCAGCCAGCCGTAGGCGTAATCGCCAATGATCTTGATGGTGACGGATTTCAGACCCGCAACTTCACCTTCAGACTCTTCGATAATTTCGGTTTTGAAACCGCGCGCTTCTGCCCAACGCAGGTACATACGCGTCAGCATGCTGGCCCAGTCCTGCGCTTCGGTACCGCCAGAACCTGCCTGAATATCGAGATAGCAGTCAGCGCTGTCGTATTCGCCGGAGAACATGCGACGGAATTCAAGCTGCGCCAGCTTCTCTTCCAGCACGTCGAGTTCTGCCACGGCTTCGTTAAAGGTTTCTTCGTCGTCAGCTTCGACGGCCAGCTCCAGCAAACCGGAAACATCTTCCAGCCCCTGGGCCATTTGATCCAGCGTATCTACGATAGCTTCGAGAGAGGAACGCTCTTTACCCAGCGCCTGTGCGCGTTCAGGTTCGTTCCAGACGTCCGGCTGTTCCAGCTCGGCGTTTACTTCTTCAAGACGCTCTTTCTTGGCATCGTAGTCAAAGATACCCCCTAAGAACGTCAGAGCGCTCCGTGAGGTCCTGAATACGGTTTTTTACCGGATTAATTTCAAACATGGTCTGTTTTCTTTTATGGACTTGTCAAAATGCGGTGATAAGAGCGGGATTGTACCGAATCCACGCCCTTTTTTATAGAGATTACTGCCGCTAAATTGGCCAGATATTGTCGATGATGATCTGAAGGGTGCGGTTACCGCGAAACTCGTTGATGTCCAGTTTGTACGCCAGCTCGACCTCGCGCACGCCGTTGTCCGGCCAGATTGAGGTATCGACGTTAAAAGCAATGCCGTCCAGAAGCGGTCCACCGCCCACGGGCTCGACAATCACTTTCAGATGACGTTCGCCGACAATGCGCTGCTGCAGCAGGCGGAATCGCCCGTCAAACAGCGGTTCCGGGAACATCTGCCCCCACGGGCCGGCATCGCGCAGCATTTGCGCCACGTCCATCGTCATCTCAAGCGGTGAAAGCTCGCCATCGGACACCACTTCCCCCTGAAGCAGGGCCGGGTCAATCCAGTCGGTGACCAGCTCGCCGAACAGGCGCTGGAACTCGTCGAATTTCGCCTCTTCCAGCGACAGGCCAGCCGCCATCGCATGGCCGCCGAACTTGATCATCAGACCCGGGTACAGCGTATCGAGACGCTCCAGAGCATCACGCATGTGCAACCCCTGAATTGAGCGGCCAGAGCCTTTCAGCGTGCCGTCGCCCGCGGGTGCGAACGCGATCACCGGGCGGTGGAAGCGCTCTTTAATTCGTGACGCCAGAATGCCGACCACGCCCTGATGCCACTCGGGATGGTACATCGCCAGGCCGCCCGGCAGCGTATCGCCGCTGCGCTCCAGTTTTTCACACAGGGTCAGCGCTTCGGCCTGCATCCCCTGCTCAATCTCTTTACGTGTCTGGTTCAGGGCGTCCAGCTCGTTGGCCAGCACGCGGGCTTCACCGATGTTGTCGCACAGCAGCAGCGCCACGCCGACGGACATATCGTCCAGCCTCCCGGCAGCGTTCAGACGCGGCCCGAGGGCAAAGCCCAAATCGCTTGCCGCCAGCTTGAGCGGGTCGCGGTTAGCAATCTCCAGCAGTGCCTTGATCCCCGGACGGCACTTGCCCGCCCGGATGCGGCTTAGGCCCTGCCAGGTCAAAATACGGTTATTGGTATCGAGCGGGACCACGTCGGCGACGGTACCCAGCGCCACCAGATCGAGATATTCGGCCAGGTTCGGTGCGGCAATACCGCGGGATTCGAACCAGCCCTTATCGCGCAGCAGGGTCCGTAACGCCAGCATCAGATAAAACGCCACGCCCACGCCTGCGAGGGATTTCGATGGGAAATCGCAGTCGCGCAGATTGGGGTTAATAATCGCTTCCGCTGCGGGCAGCGTTTCTCCCGGCAGGTGGTGATCGGTAACCAGCACCGGGATCCCTAACGCGTGGGCATGATCGACCCCAGCATGGGAAGAGATCCCGTTATCGACGGTCATGATCATCTGCGCACCCCGGGCGTGGGCCTGATCGACCACTTCCGGGCTGAGTCCGTAGCCGTCTTCAAAACGGTTCGGCACCAGATACGTGACGTTATCGCAGCCCAGCGCGCGCAGGCTGAGCACGCTCAGCGCGGTGCTGGTTGCGCCGTCGGCGTCGAAGTCCCCTACCACCACAATCCGCGTTCCTTCACGAAGGGCGTTGTAGAGCATCTCAGTGGCTTTTTCGATACCGCTCAACTGCTGCCAGGGCAGCATCCCTTTCACGCTGCGTTCAAGATCCTCAGCGCTACGCACGCCGCGACTGGCGTAGAGGCGCTTAAGCAGCGCCGGGAGATCGTCCGGCAAATCAACCGGTTCAACCGCCTCGCGGCGGCGCAATTTTATCGGGGCTTTCACGCGGATTATTTACCACCAAACTGTTTCTGGTGCGCGTCGAGGAATTCTTTCATCTCCTTCGGTCCCTGATAGCCCGGAACGACATAGCCGTTGCTCAGGACAATCGCTGGCGTCCCGCTCACGCCAAACTGCACGCCCAGCGCGTAGTGGTTAGCAATGTCGATATCGCAGGAGGCTGGCTTAACCTCTTTTCCGCTCATCGCATCATCAAAGGCTTTGTTGCGGTCTTTCGCACACCAGATGGCCTTCATGTCCTGCTCTGGCTGGCTCTGCACACCCGCGCGAGGGAAGGCAAGATAGCGCACGGTAATGCCCAGCGCGTTGTAGTCTTTCATCTCTTCATGCAGCTTGTGGCAGTAGCCGCAGGTGATGTCGGTGAAGACGGTAATGACGTGTTTTTCCTGCGCCGCCTTATAGACGATCATCTCTTTTTCGAGCGCGTTCAGGTTTTTCATCAGCAGCTGGTTGGTCACGTTGACCGGCTGCGCGCCGCTCACGTCGTACATTGGCCCCTGAATAATGTGTTTGCCGTCTTCAGTGACGTACAGCACGCCGCTGTTGGTCAGTACCGTTTTCATGCCAGCGACCGGCGCAGGCTGAATATCGCTTCCGGTGACGCCGAGCTTAGCCAGCGACTGCTTGATGGCGGCGTCGTCCGCATGGGCGAAACCGGTAAAGGAGGCTGCCAGCAGGGTGAACAGCGCGAAAGTCTTTTTCATATGTGATCCTGTTACAATTCGTCGGCACTCACGCTCGAGGGTGGTGCTGTTGGTGTAGCTGCCGCAGGCGTTCCGTCGCGACATGGGTGTAAATTTGCGTCGTGGAAAGATCGCTGTGTCCCAGCAGCATCTGCACCACGCGTAAATCAGCGCCGTGGTTGAGCAGATGCGTCGCGAAGGCGTGACGCAATACGTGCGGCGAAAGCTTTTCACTGTCGATACCCGCCAGTGTGGCGTAATGCTTGATGCGATGCCAGAACGTTTGTCGCGTCATCTGCTGTGCGCGCTGGCTAGGAAACAGGACATCGATAGACACGCCGTTGAGCAACCACGGACGGCCATGCTCCAGATACGTTTCCAGCCAGTAAACCGCCTCTTCGCCCAGCGGAACCAGCCTTTCCTTATTGCCTTTACCGATGACGCGCACCACGCCCTGACGCAGGCTGATGTCGCTCATCGTCAGGCCAACCAGTTCCGAAACGCGCAGGCCGGTAGCATACAATAGCTCAAGCATGGCTTTATCGCGTAACTCCAGCGGCAGGTCAACTGCCGGTGACTGTAATAATCTCTCAACTTGCGCTTCGCTGAGATCTTTCGGCAGCCGCTGCGGGAGCTTAGGGGATGCCAGCAGCGCGCTGGGATCGTCCTGGCGAATCTTCTCACGATAGAGATGCTGGAAAAGCCGACGCATGGCGCTGAGCAAACGAGCGGAGCTGGTGGCTTTGTACCCCCCTTCTACACGTTCACCGAGCAGCGCCTGCAGGTCGTCGCTTTGCGCGCTCGCCAGCGAGAGCTGCCGACGGGCCAGCCACTCCACCAGCATGGTAAGATCGCGCCGGTAGGCGCTGAGCGTATTCTCGGCCAGGTTTTTTTCCAGCCACAGCGCGTCGAGAAACTGTTCAACGAGTGCGAGATCCTTTTCCACATCAGCCCCTTTGATTCTGCAGTCAGGCCATTATGCCTGATTGTGACCGGTTTCTGGTACACTACGCGCAAAGTCAACGCAAGAATTGAGATAGTTACGCGATGAATATTGGTCTGTTCTATGGTTCCAGCACCTGCTACACCGAAATGGCGGCAGAGAAAATTCGCGACATCATTGGCCCGGAACTGGTGACGTTGCATAACCTGAAAGATGACGCGGTCGCGCTGATGGAACAGTACGATGTACTGATCCTCGGCATCCCAACCTGGGATTTTGGTGAGATACAGGAAGACTGGGAAGCCATCTGGGATCAACTCGATTCAGTCAATCTCGACGGCAAAATCATTGCCATGTACGGCATGGGAGATCAGCTGGGTTACGGGGAGTGGTTCCTGGACGCGCTTGGCATGCTGCACGACAAACTGGCGCCGAAAGGGGTGTCGTTCATCGGCTACTGGCCAACCGAAGGTTACGAGTTCACCAGTAAAAAGCCGATTATTGCCGACGGCGAGCTGTTTGTTGGACTCGCGCTGGATGAAACCAACCAGTACGATCTCAGCGATGAGCGCCTGCAAACCTGGTGCGAGCAGATTTTGGGCGAAATGGCTGAAAAGTTTAGCTAACGCATATTATCCCTGCGTCGTCTGTTGCAATAGCATCCGGCGCAGGTCTCGCCACTCGGCAGCATCCATACTGTCAGCCGCCAGCCAAAGATGCTGGCAACGCCCGCCGTCCACCTTGCGTAACCGTAACATCATGCCGCAGTTGAGCATCCAGGGCATACCGAGGATATCCCACTCTTTACCCTGCCAGCGCAGGCGGGAATCCATCAGTAATTTGATCTCTCCCTGACGGGCATTAATTCGACGCTGGCTGCGTACGCTGTCAAAAACGACAAACGAGAGTAACAGCAGCCACAGCGGCGTATAGCTTAGCGGCCACGGCATCAGTAACACAAAGGCCGCAACCAGGCCGTGGAGCAATAAAGACATCCACTGCGAGCGCCACGAGACGCGAAGATCAGATTGCCACAGGACCACGTTCCCGATTCCGTGTTTGAATTAATTGCACCATCCGTTGCAACTCGGTATCGGCGGGTTTGCCGTGGTTCATCAGCCAGTTGAATAAATCCGGATCGTCAGACTCAAGCAGGCGAACAAACAGACGCTTATCATCGTCGCTTAAAGTGTCATACTCATATTCGAAGAAAGGCATGATGGAAATATCAAGTTCACGCATTCCGCGACGGCACGCCCAGTGAATACGGGCCTTGTTGTTAATATCCATGTTCAGTTTCCTGCATTACGTTTGGCACAGTCGGTGCCCCGTTCAGTGTTCTTTATTTCTCTACGGGGACACCAGCTAGTGTAACGTGTTTTTGACCGTTTCATTACTGGAATATTGCGATCGACGAGCAGGCTTCCAGAATAATCCCTACAAAGACAGCGGATTACATTATTTTGCGTAGCGTTACGCATAACCGGTTTAGGGCACAAATGGCCTGTTGAAAGCGCTTGCATTGCCTGCAGGCTCTTTTACCATTAGGCATTATCAAAGCGTTAAGCAATTCAGGATATCGTTATGGCATTTACACCATTTTCTCCTCGCCAGCCCGCCGCCTCTGCGCGTCTGCCGCTGACGCTTATTTCTCTTGATGACTGGGCGCTGGCGACGCTCACCGGTGCCGACGCCGAAAAATATCTGCAGGGCCAGGTGACCGCCGACGTCAGTCAGATGACCGAACACCAGCACCTGCTGGCCGCCCATTGCGACCCAAAAGGCAAAATGTGGAGCAACCTGCGTCTGTTCCGCCGTCAGGACGGTTTTGCCTTTATTGAGCGCCGCAGCCTGCGTGACGCCCAGCTCAAAGAGCTGAAAAAATACGCGGTCTTCTCCAAAGTCACTATCGCCCCGGACGACGAACATGTCCTGCTGGGTGTGGCAGGCTTCCAGGCGCGTGCGGCGCTGAAAAATCTGTTCAGCGAACTGCCGGATGCCGAAAAGCAGCTCGTCAGCGAAGGTGACACCTCTATCCTGTGGTTTGAACACCCGGCTGAGCGTTTTCTGTTAGTCACCGATGCTGAAACCGCCGAGCGCGTCACCGAGGCGCTGCGCGGCGAAGCGCAGCTTAACAACAGTCAGCAGTGGCTGGCGCTGAACATCGAAGCGGGTCTGCCGGTAATTGACGCAGCAAACAGCGCACAGTTTATTCCTCAGGCAACCAACCTGCAGGCACTGGGCGGCATCAGCTTTAAAAAAGGCTGTTACACCGGCCAGGAGATGGTGGCGCGTGCAAAATTCCGCGGGGCAAACAAACGCGCGCTGTGGACGCTGGCGGGCCATGCCAGCCGTGTACCTGAAGCGGGTGAAGACTTAGAGCTGAAGATGGGTGATAACTGGCGCCGCACCGGCACCGTGTTAGCCGCCGTACAGCTGGATGATGGACGTCTTTTGGTTCAAGCCGTCATGAACAACGACATGGAAGCCGACAGCGTGTTCCGCGTGCGTGACGATGCAAATACGCTGAGTATTGAGCCGCTGCCGTATTCTCTGGAAGAGTGATGCTGTATCGCCCGGTTGCGCTACGCTTACCGGGCCTGCTTATCCCGTAGGCCGGGTAAGGCGAAGCCGCCACCCGACAAAAAACTACGCCTGCCCCACATACAAATAAATCGCCAAAAAGTGGCATACGCTGCCGCCCAGCACAAAGCCGTGCCAGATGGCATGGTTGTAAGGAATGCGCTTGCAGACGTAGAAAATCACGCCGAGCGAGTATACCACGCCGCCTAAGGCCAGAAGCGTCACGCCCCCTATCGACAGTTTGATTGCCAGTTGATACACCACAATTAGCGACAGCCAGCCCATGGTCAGATAGGTTACCAGCGACAGCACCTTAAAGCGGTGCGCGATGGTCAGCTTAAACAGGATCCCCAGCAGTGCCAGGCTCCAGATAACAATCATCAGGCCACGCGACAGCGGCGAGTTGAGCCCCACCAGCAAAAACGGCGTGTAGGTGCCTGCAATAAGAAGATAGATAGCGCAGTGGTCAAATTTCTTGAGCCATATTTTGGCCCGCTGATGCGGGATCGCGTGATAAAGCGTCGACGCCAGAAACAGCAGGATCATACTCCCGCCATACAGGCTGTAGCTGGTAATGGCCATCGCGCTGGCATTAGCGTCCACCGCCTGCACCAGCAATAAGACTAAACCGACAATCCCAAACACCAGGCCAATGCCGTGGCTGATGCTGTTGGCTACTTCCTCAGCCAGCGAATATCCCTGTGCGATTAATGGTCTGCTCACCATACAAAACTCCGGGAAAACAAAAGATGATTATTCATCGCATCACTATGCTAACTGAGAATGATTCCAGTGAACACATGTTAGCTAAAATAAAGTTAAACATAACGTTTCTAAATTACAATCAGACAGTTACGGTTTAATTTCAGCGAACGTGCGTTTCGATTTAAATTATAGACGTTTAAAATCAATCACATAAAACTGGTTCTGGCTGGGATAGATCTCTGCGATCACGCTTTTCAGCGTATCCAGGGTCATATTCTCCTGTTCAGCATGTTTTTGCGTCAATGTGTCGAACGTAACGGTTGACGTCCCTGTTACTTCGATGGTGCAAAAATAACCATCATCCTCATAACGTCCCACCCGCAGGATATCGCCGGTTTTGAAATGGGATTCACTTTGATCCCGGATAGTGATGGTTTTACGCCCGGCCAGAATGTCGTCCTGAAAGCGCTGAAAAAAAGTGATGTCGTTTGGCTGCATGTTATTATTCCCTGAAGAAAAGTCTGATGAGTGAGTGTAGCCATTGTGAGCATGTTCTCCCATTCCGCCATTGCCAGTCTCAATAACCTGGAGATGATGGTCTACAACTATGTCATAAAAAATCGTGACAAAGTGATGTACATGACCATTCGCGAGCTGGCGGATGCTGCAGACGTCTCGACGACCACAATCCTGCGCTTTTGCCGCAAGCTTAACTGCGAAGGGTATTCTGAATTCCGCGTGCGCTTTAAGCTGTACCTTGAGCAGAACGAGCCCCAGCAGGCGAACTTCGGCGCCAGCGAAATAATCAGCTTTTTTAAAAGCGTGAATAATGAAGAGTTCGACGCGTTATTGGATAAGGCGGTCGATATTATTTTATCTTCCGAGCGAATTATATTTGTCGGTGCCGGGACATCAGGTTCGCTGGCAAAATATGGCGCACGTTTCTTTTCTAATATTGGGAAATTCAGTAACCATATTGATGACCCTTATTTCCCGGTCACGAATGACATGGCAAAAAATGCGCTGGCGATTGTGCTCTCCGTCTCGGGCGAGACCGAGGAGATCCTGCGCTTCGCCAGCCAGTTCAGCCTGCATCACTGTAAGGTGCTCTCCATTACCAGCCACGAGCACTCGCGCCTGGCAAAACTGGCGGACTTTAATCTCTCCTGGCACGTTCCTCAGACTCGAATTGCAGGCGTCTACGATATAACCACGCAAATTCCCGTCATCTATATTCTGGAATCTCTCGGCCGTAAGCTGGCGAAGAAACTTACAGAATAAAACACCCTGTTTTTTTGATGTGACAAATCACATTTACCGTAAATTGTTATATCGTGACATTTAATTTCGCTTTGCTAGACTCGATGCCAATAAGTCATTTATTGAGAATAGCAGCGATGAAAAAATTGACCTTACCAAAAGATTTTTTATGGGGTGGCGCGGTTGCCGCTCATCAGGTTGAAGGCGGCTGGAACAAAGGCGGCAAAGGGCCAAGCATTTGCGACGTATTGACCGGCGGCGCACACGGCGTACCGCGTGAAATCACGCAGGAGGTGGTGCCGGGTAAATACTACCCAAACCACGAGGCCATCGACTTCCACGGCCACTATAAAGAAGACATCAAGCTATTTGCCGAGATGGGCTTCAAGTGTTTCCGTACCTCCATCGCCTGGACGCGCATCTTCCCGAAAGGTGATGAAACGCAGCCAAACGAAGAGGGGCTGAAGTTTTACGACGACATGTTCGATGAGCTGCTGAAGTACAACATCGAACCGGTGATCACCCTCTCCCACTTCGAAATGCCGCTGCACCTGGTGCAGGAATACGGTAGCTGGACCAACCGTAAAGTGGTTGATTTCTTTGTGCGCTTCGCGGAAGTGGTTTTTGAGCGCTACAAAAACAAGGTCAAATACTGGATGACCTTCAACGAAATCAATAACCAGCGCAACTGGCGCGCACCGCTGTTCGGCTACTGCTGTTCCGGTGTGGTCTATACCGAACACGAAAATCCCGAAGAGACCATGTATCAGGTGCTTCACCACCAGTTTGTGGCCAGCGCCCTGGCGGTGAAAGCCGCGCGCCGCATCAATCCGGAGATGAAAGTCGGCTGCATGCTGGCCATGGTGGCGCTCTATCCATTCTCCTGCAAGCCGGAAGACGTGATGTTCGCCCAGGAATCGATGCGCGAGCGCTACGTCTTTACCGACGTCCAGCTGCGGGGTTACTACCCGTCTTACGTCCTGAACGAGTGGGAGCGCCGCGGGTTCTCCATCAAAATGGAGGCAGGCGACGAGCAGATCCTGCGTGAAGGTACCTGCGACTACCTGGGCTTCAGCTACTACATGACCAACGCGGTGAAAGCGGAAGGCGGCACCGGGGACGCGATTTCCGGTTTCGAAGGCAGCGTGCCGAACCCGCACGTTAAGGCTTCCGACTGGGGCTGGCAGATTGACCCGGTAGGGTTACGCTATTCCCTGTGCGAACTGTACGAGCGTTACCAGAAACCGCTGTTTATCGTTGAAAACGGCTTCGGCGCCTACGACAAGGTTGAAGAAGACGGCAGCATCAACGATGACTATCGTATCGACTATCTGCGTGCCCACGTGGAGGAGATGATCAAAGCCGTTACCCACGATGGCGTGGATCTGATGGGCTATACGCCATGGGGCTGTATCGACTGCGTGTCGTTCACCACCGGCCAGTACAGCAAACGCTACGGCTTTATCTACGTGAATAAACACGACGACGGTACGGGCGACATGTCGCGTTCACGCAAGAAAAGCTTCGAGTGGTATAAGGGCGTAATTGCCAGCAACGGCGAGAAACTTTAACGCCGAGCGCCGTTACGCTTGATCCCCTCTCCCCTTTGGGGAGAGGGTTAGGTTAGGGGTTTACTTCCCACCCGCCAGCTCAATAAAGCTCCCCGTCACGTAAGACGCCTTCTCGCTCAGCAGCCAGACAATCGCCTGGGCGACCTCTTCCGGCTGACCGCCGCGCTGCATCGGCAGCAACGATTTCACGCGATCCACTCGCCCCGGCTCTCCGCCGGAAGCATGGATATCGGTATAGATCAGACCCGGACGGACGCAGTTGACGCGAATGCCCTGCGCCGCTACCTCCAGCGATAAACCCGTTGTCAGCGAATCCACCGCCCCCTTGGACGCGGCATAATCCACATATTCACCCGGCGCGCCCAGACGCGACGCTGCAGAAGAGACATTCACTATCGCCCCACCCTTGCCGCCATGCCTGAAGGACATTCGTTTTACCGCTTCCCGGCAGCAGAGGAAGTAGCCCGTGACGTTGGTCGCCAGGACGCGGTTAATGCGCTCAGCGGAGAGATTCTCGATGGTGGATTGCTCAAACAGAATTCCCGCATTGTTGACCAGCGCGGTAAGCGGCTCGCCTTCACGATCGATGCTGTCAAACATCGCCAGCACCTGAGCTTCATCACTGATATCTGCGCGGACGGCAAAGGCTTTACCGCCAGCTTCAACGATCTGGTTTATCACGTCCGTCGCGGCTTTAATGTTGTGATGATAGTTCACCGCCACGCTGTAGTCTTCGCGTGCCAGCTGGAGCGCAGTGGCTTTCCCAATGCCCCGACTGGCGCCGGTCACAAGTGCAATGCCCATTTTCTTCTCCCAATAAAAAAGCCGGGTGGCGCCTTCGCCTTACCCGGCCTGGATTACTGCACCAGCGCGATTACTGGTATTCGCTCATCGGTACGCAGGAGCAGAACAGGTTACGGTCGCCGTAGACGTCATCGAGACGCTTCACGGTCGGCCAGTATTTGTTCGCCACACCTGCCGGGAAGACCGCCAGCTCGCGGGAGTAACCGTGGTTCCACTCAGCCACCATCTCGTGCTGGGTGTGCGGAGCGTTGACCAGCGGGTTATCTTCCAGCGTCCACTCGCCGTCCTGCACGCGGTCGATCTCCATGCGGATGGCCAGCATCGCGTCGATAAAGCGGTCCAGCTCTGCTTTGCTTTCAGACTCCGTTGGCTCAACCATCAGCGTACCCGCAACCGGGAACGACATGGTTGGCGCGTGGAAGCCGTAGTCGATCAGACGCTTGGCGATATCCAGCTCGCTAATGCCGGTCTGCTCTTTCAGCGGACGAATATCGAGGATGCACTCGTGCGCCACGCGGCCGTCGCGGCCGGTATAGAGCACGGGGAAGGCGGACTTCAGGCGAGTCGCAATATAGTTGGCATTCAGAATTGCCACCTGGCTCGCCTGCTTCAGCCCTTCCGCGCCCATCATGCGAATGTACATCCAGCTGATTGGCAGGATAGAGGCGCTACCGAACGGTGCCGCAGAGACCGCGCCCTGACGGGTCAGCATGCCTTCGATCTGCACAACGCTGTGGCCTGGGACAAACGGTGCCAGGTGCGCTTTCACGCCGATTGGGCCCATGCCCGGGCCGCCACCGCCGTGCGGGATGCAGAAGGTTTTGTGCAGGTTAAGGTGCGACACGTCCGCGCCGATAAAGCCCGGAGAGGTAATGCCCACCTGCGCGTTCATGTTCGCGCCGTCGAGGTATACCTGACCGCCGAACTGGTGCACCACTTCGCACACTTCACGGATGGTCTCTTCGTACACGCCGTGGGTGGACGGATAGGTCACCATGATGCAGGAGAGCTTGTCGCCCGCCTGTTCGGCTTTCGCGCGCAGGTCAGCCAGGTCGATGTTGCCGTTCTTATCGCACGCGACCACCACGACTTCCATGCCCGCCATCTGGGCTGAGGCCGGGTTGGTGCCGTGGGCGGAGCTTGGGATCAGGCAGATATCGCGGTGACCTTCGTTACGGCTTTCGTGATAATGACGGATTGCCAGCAGGCCCGCATATTCACCCTGCGCGCCGGAGTTCGGCTGCATGCAGAGCGCGTCATAACCGGTCAGCTTCACCAGCCAGTCGGAAAGCTGGTTGATCATCATATGATAACCTTCTGCCTGCTCTGGCGGGCAGAACGGGTGCAGCTCGGAGAATTCGGGCCAGGTGATCGGGATCATCTCTGCCGCGGCGTTGAGCTTCATGGTGCATGATCCCAGCGGGATCATCGCCTGGTTCAGCGCCAGATCCTTACGCTCCAGAGAGTGCATGTAACGCATCATCTCGGTCTCGCTGTGGTAGCGATTAAAGACCGGGTGCGTCAGGATGGCGTCGTTACGCAGCATGCTGTCCTGAATGGAGCGGCTGTCGAGCGCGACCTCTTTGTCGAGCGCGTCAATGTCCAGACCGTGCGCGTCACCCAGCAGCACGCTGAACAGGTTCAGGATATCGTCGCGGGTGGTGCTTTCATCGAGCGTAATGCCGACGGCGTTGTGGATGTCGCTGCGCAGGTTGATCTCTGCCGCGTTCGCGCGGGCCAGCACGGCCGCTTTGTCCGCCACGTCCACGCACAGGGTGTCAAAGTAGTGGGTATGGCGCAGCTTAAGACCTTTTTGCTGCAGGCCGCAGGCCAGGATATCGGCCAGGCGGTGAATGCGGCTGGCAATGCGTTTCAGGCCTGCCGGGCCGTGGAACACGGCGTACAGGCTGGCGATGTTTGCCAGCAGAACCTGCGAGGTACAGATGTTGGAGTTCGCTTTCTCGCGGCGGATATGCTGCTCGCGGGTCTGCATCGCCATGCGCAGTGCAGTATTACCGGCAGCGTCTTTGGAGACGCCGATAATACGGCCAGGCATGGAACGTTTGAATTCATCTTTCGCGCCGAAGAACGCCGCATGCGGACCGCCGTAGCCCATCGGCACGCCGAAGCGCTGCGCTGAGCCGAATACGATATCCGCGCCCTGTTTGCCCGGTGCCGTCAGCAGCACCAGCGCCATAAAATCGGCGGCAACGCTGACAACCACCTTGCGGGATTTCAGCTCGGCAATCAGCGCGCCGTAGTCGTGAACTTCGCCGGTGGTGCCCACCTGCTGCAGCAGAACGCCGAAAACGTCCTGATGATCCAGCACTTTGTCAGCGTCATCGACGATCACGTCAAAGCCGAAGGTTTCCGCACGGGTGCGCACCACGTCCAGCGTCTGCGGATGCACGTCCGCCGCGACGAAGAAGCGGTTGGCATTTTTCAGCTTGCTCACGCGCTTAGCCATCGCCATCGCTTCGGCGGCGGCGGTCGCTTCATCCAGCAGAGAAGCAGAGGCGATATCCATGCCGGTAAGGTCCAGCGTCACCTGCTGGAAGTTCAGCAGCGCTTCCAGGCGGCCCTGGGAGACTTCTGGCTGATAGGGAGTGTAAGCGGTGTACCAGCCCGGGTTTTCCAGCATGTTGCGCAGGATAACCGGCGGTAACTGCACGTTGGTATAGCCCATGCCAATGTAAGACTTATAGCGCTTGTTCAGGCCTGCGATGGCCTTCAGCTCCGCCAGCGCGGCGAATTCCGTGGTGGCTTCCCCCACCTGAGGCGGCGTGGCAAGCTGGATGTCTTTTGGCACAATCTGGCCGATCAGTGCGTTTAATGAATCCGCGCCAACTGTCTTCAGCATCTCCTGCTGTTGCTGAGCATCCGGCCCAATGTGACGTTCGATGAAGGCGCCACGGTTTTCAAGCTGGCTTAAAGTCTGTGTCATGAGCGATGGTTCCTGAAACGTGCAGTGAATGTGTTTTCTCCCTCTCCCTGAGGGAGAGGGCTGGGGTGAGGGTGTCGTCTGTTCCCCTCACCCTACCCTCTCCGCAAAGGGGAGAGGGATAATGGCTTACTCGTCTTCTAACAGTGCTTCGTACGCGGTCGCATCCAGCAGCGCGGCAACCTGGGATTCGTCGCTGGCTTTGATCTTGAAGATCCAGCCGCCTTCATAAGGCTCGCTGTTGACCAGTTCCGGCGAATCGCTCAGCGCATCGTTGACGGCAACAATCTCACCGCTTACAGGGGCATAGATGTCAGATGCTGCTTTTACGGACTCCGCCACGGCGCAGTCGTCGCCCGCGCTAACGGTCGTGCCCACGTCAGGCAGGTCAACAAACACCATGTCGCCCAGCAGCTCTTGCGCGTGCTCGGTGATCCCTACGGTGTAAGTGCCGTCCGCCTCTTTGCGCAGCCACTCGTGTTCTTTGCTGTATTTCAGTTCTGCTGGCACATTGCTCATTGAAGTTCTCCTGATAAAAATAGTTAGGCGACCGGCTTACCGGCGCGAACAAAAATCGGTTTGGTCACGTTGACCGGCATTTCGCGGTTGCGGATTTGCACCACCGCCGTTTCGCCAATGCCCGCCGGCACGCGTGCCAGTGCAATACTGTAGCCCAGCGTCGGGGAGAAGGTACCGCTGGTGATCACGCCTTCACGAGGATTGCCGTCAGCATCGGTAAAGCGCACCGGCAGTTCACCGCGCAGCACGCCCTTCTCGGTCATCACCAGACCCACCAGCTGTTCAGTACCCTTCTCGCGCTGCATCTCCAGCGCTTCACGGCCAATAAACTCACGGTCAGCCGGTTCCCAGGCGATGGTCCAGCCCATGTTGGCGGCCAGCGGAGAGACGCCTTCATCCATCTCCTGACCGTAAAGGTTCATTCCCGCTTCCAGACGCAGCGTATCGCGCGCGCCCAGACCCGCAGGCTTCACGCCCGCTTCCACCAGCGCACGCCAGAAATCAGCGGCCTTCTCGTTCGGCATCGCAATTTCGTAGCCCGCTTCACCGGTGTAGCCGGTGGTGGCGATAAACAGATCGCCCGCCTGCACGCCGAAGAACGGCTTCATGCCTTCGGTTGCTTTGCGCTGCTCGTCGTTAAACAGAGAGGCGGCTTTCGCCTGCGCGTTTGGTCCCTGCACGGCGATCAGCGACAGATCGTCACGGACGGTGATGTCGATGGCATAAGGTTCGGCGTGTTGGGTGATCCAGGAGAGGTCTTTTTCGCGGGTGGCGGAGTTTACAACGAGGCGGAAGAAATCTTCAGTGAAGTAATAAACGATAAGGTCATCAATCACGCCGCCCGAGGCATTCAGCATGCCGGTATAGAGCGCTTTGCCCGGCGTCTTCAGTTTGGCGACGTCGTTTGCCAGCAGATAACGCAAAAACTCCCGGGTGCGGCTACCGCGCAGATCGACAATCGTCATATGGGACACGTCGAACATACCGGCATCGGTGCGCACCGCGTGGTGCTCATCAATCTGCGAGCCGTAGTGCAGCGGCATCATCCAGCCATGGAAGTCCACCATGCGGGCGCCGCATAACACGTGTTGTTCGTACAAAGGAGTCTGTTGAGCCATCTTGTCCTCGTTGAAAAATTCACCGTGAAACCCGGTATCGGCCCCGCGTTCGGGCACCGACGCAAACGTTCTCTTTTACCTGAACTTACCACCGAAACCGGCGGTTAACCATAAGGCAAAATGGGTCATCACATTAGCTTATGACCAAAAAACGCTAAAAAGCCTACAGAGTTATTCACTGGAAAAATGCGATTAACCCCGCACAAAATTAACAATGCTCTAACAGGATTTAGCACATGGTGATATTTCGTGCGGAAAATCGGGCCGAATTTCCGTAACGAGAAAAATGCGACATTAGATTATCTAATGCGAAAAATGACGTGAAATTAGAATATTTCAAACGAGGGAATTTCCCCGGCGCAGAGGCCGGGAAAAGAAAGTGTGACAGGGGTCTAAATTAACGCAGCCAGTCCGGCAGGTCGTTAAGACCCATCGCCTGACGGAGGAGTTGGGGCTTAACGCCCGGAAGGGTGTCAGCAAGCTTGAGGCCAATATCGCGCAGCAGTTTTTTCGCCGGATTCGCTCCGGCAAACAGCTCGCGGAAGCCCTGCATGCCCGCCAGCATCATCGCCGCGCTGTGCTTGCGGCTGCGCTCGTAGCGGCGCAGGTACAGATGCTGACCAATATCTTTCCCTTCGCGATGCAGGCGACGCAGCTCCTCAACCAGCTCCGCCGCGTCCATAAAGCCGAGGTTAACGCCCTGTCCTGCCAGGGGATGAATGGTATGCGCCGCATCCCCCACCAGCGCCAGACGGTGCGCCGCAAACTGACGCGCGTAGCGGCCGGTTAACGGGAATACCTGACGTTCGCTTTCAAGCGTGCACAGGCCAAGGCGGTTATCAAAGGCCACGCACAGCGCCTGGTTAAAGGCCTCCGGCGTCGCCTCATGCATCTGCTGGGCTTTTTCCGGCACCAGTGACCAGACAATCGAGCACAGGTGCGGGTCGCTAAGCGGCAGGAACGCCAGAATGCCGTCGTTGTGGAAAATCTGGCGCGCCACGCCGCCGTGCGGCTCTTCGGTACGGATCGTCGCGACCAGCGCGTGATGACGATAGTCCCAGAAGGTCAGCGGGATGTCGGCTTTATTCCGCAGCCAGGAGTTCGCACCGTCAGCACCGACTACCAGACGCGCGGTCAGCATGTCGCCGCTCTGCAGGGTGATAAACGCCTCGTTTTCGCCCCATGCCACCTGCTGGATCTGCGCAGGCGCAATCAGCGTCACGTCGCTGCACTGCTGTGCTTTCTGCCACAGCGCGTGGTGGATCACCGCGTTTTCAACGATGTGCCCCAGATGGCTATAGCCCATGCTTTCATCATCAAAAGCAATATGACCAAAGCTGTCTTTATCCCACACGTCCATGCCGTGATAGCAGCTGGCGCGGTGCGCCACAATATCTGCCCAGACGCCAAGGTGCGTCAGCAGCTTTTCGCTGGCCGCATTGATCGCCGAGACGCGGAGTTCCGGCGGCGCATCCGGTGCAACGGGCTGGGGCTGCTTTTGCTCCAGCACCGCCACGCGCAGGCCGCTGCCCTGCAATCCACAGGCCAATGCCAGTCCAACCATTCCGCCGCCAACGATGGCGACATCAACATTTTGCACGATGATAACTCCTTAACGCGCGACCCAACCCAGGGTCCGCTGCGCCAGCACGTCACGTGCCGGAATGAATAGTTCCATCGCCATCAGCCCGAGGTTGCGGCCCGCAACCAGCGGTGCCCAGCGATTGGCAAAGAGATGGACTAAGCCGTCGGTAACGCCGATGGTGGCCTCTTTATCCGCCTGACGGCGCTTCTGGTAATGAATCAGCACCGAATACGCCCCGCAGTCTTTTTGCTCGCCCCACGCATGCGCCAGTGATTCGGCCAGGCTCATGACGTCGCGTAAGCCCAGGTTAAAGCCTTGCCCCGCGATGGGGTGCAGCGTCTGTGCGGCATTACCGACAAGCGCCAGACGATGGGAGACAGACTGAGACGCCGTGGTCAGCGAAAGCGGGTAGACCGTCCGCTTGCCTGCGTGGGTAATACGCCCCAGCCGCCAGCCAAAGGCTTTCTGCAGCTCGGTACAAAAACGTTCGTCGGACCAGCCCTTAACCTCTTCCGCCTTATCCTGAGGATGACACCACACCAGGGAACAGCGCCCGTCCGACATCGGCAGCATCGCCAGCGGACCATGCTGCGTAAAGCGTTCAAACGCCCTGCCGTGGTGGTCAGCTGCGGTAGAGACGTTCGCAATGACCGCCACCTGCCCGTAAGGCTGCTGGCGCCACTCCACGCCACACTGGGTGCCGAGCGACGAGCGCGAACCGTCCGCGGCGACCAGAAGCTGGCCTTCAAGAACGGTGCCGTTTTCCAGCGTCACGCTAACCGACGCCTCACTACGGCTCACGCTGGCCACGCGCGCGGGGCAATGCAGCGTGACGCCCGGCGCGTCCTGGAGCAGGCGGAACAGTCGCAATCCGACGTCGTGCAGCTCAACGACCTGTCCCAGGGCATCAATCCGGTAGTCCTGCGCGTCCAGCGTGACAAAGCCAGCATGGCCGCGATCGCTGACGTGCACGGTACCGATCGCCGTGGCGCGGTCGGCTATCGCCTGCCAGATACCAATGCGTGAAAGCTGCTGGCAGGTGCCCTGCGCCAGCGCAATGGCGCGCGCATCAAAACCGGGGTGGTTTGACGCCTCTGGCGCAACGGCTTCCACCAGGTGCACCGGAAGCTGGCCCTGCGTCAAATGCGAAATGGCCAGCGCCAGCGTGGCCCCGGTCATGCCGCCGCCAACGATAATCACGCTCATGCGCGTGCCGCTGCCATCAGCGCCTCGATATCGTCAGCGTTTTTCACGACGCTGGCGGTCAGGTTTTCGTTACCGGTTTCGGTAATCACGATGTCATCTTCAATACGAATGCCAATCCCGCGGTACTCTTCAGGCACGTCGGCATCCGGCGCGATATACAGGCCCGGCTCCACGGTTAACACCATGCCCGGCTCCAGCACGCGCGAACGGTCGGTGCCGTACGCGCCAACGTCATGCACGTCCAGCCCCAGCCAGTGGCTCAGGCCGTGCATGAAATACGGTCGATGCGCGTTTTCAGCAATCAGGCTGTCGACATCCCCTTTCAGGATCCCGAGCCTGACCAGACCGGTAATCATGATGCGCACTACTTCGCCGGTCACTTCCTGCATGGAGGTACCGGGACGATACAGCCTGAGCGCCGTCTCAAGAGACTCGAGAACGATGTCGTAAATGGCGCGCTGTGCCGGTGAGAACTTACCGTTCACCGGGAAGGTACGGGTGATGTCCCCCGCATAGCCCTGATATTCGCAACCGGCGTCAATCAGCACCAGATCGCCGTCGCGCAGCACGCTTTCGTTCTCGGTGTAGTGCAGAATGCAGCCGTTTTCCCCGCCGCCGACAATGGTGTTGTAAGAGGGATAGCGCGCGCCGTGGCGGTTAAATTCGTGGTGAATTTCGCCTTCCAGCTGGTATTCGAACATCCCGGGACGGCATTTCTCCATCGCGCGGGTGTGCGCCAGGGCGCTGATTTCGCCCGCACGGCGCATCACGTTAAGCTCCTCTTCAGACTTGAACAGGCGCATCTCATGCACCACCGGACGCCAGTCCGTCAGCGTGGCCGGTGCGGACAGGTTCTGGCGCGAGCCTTTGCGCAGCTTATCCAGCGCGGTGAAAACAATCTCATCTGCGTACGCATATTCGCCCTGCGCGTGATAGAGCACGTCGAGGCCGTTAAGCAGCTGATAGAGCTGCTGGTTGATTTCGCTAAACGCCAGCGCGCGGTCAACGCCCAGCTTCGCCGGTGCGGCCTCTTGCCCCAGGCGGCGGCCAAACCAGATTTCAGCAGTTAAGTCACGTACGCGGTTGAAAATCACGCTGTGGTTGTGGGTGTCATTGCTCTTAATCAGCACCAGCACCGCTTCCGGCTCGTTAAAGCCGGTGAAGTACCAGAAATCGCTGCTCTGGCGATAGGGATATTCGCTGTCGGCGCTGCGCGTCACTTCGGGCGCAGCAAAAATTAGCGCGGCGCTGCCCGGCTGCATTTTCGCCAGCAGCGCCTGACGGCGGCGCGAATACTCTTGACTCGAGATAACCATGACACCCTCCTGTGCGTTATTTTTCTTAATGTAAGGTTGGCTTGCGGACTTCCGGCGCGGTCGGCTGTGAGCGCGTAAAGTTATCGTGGCACAGCAGTGCCGCCACGCGCACGTACTCGATGATCTCTTCGAGAGACATTTCCAGCTCTTCCTGGTCTTCGTCTTCATCGTAGCCGAGCTGAGCGATATTACGCAGATCGTCGATCGCCTCACCCGCTTCGCCGGTCACTTTATCCAGTTTAGGCTGCGTCACGCCCAGCCCCAGCAGATAGTGGTTTACCCAGCCGGCCAGCGCATCGGCGCGATCGAACACGCTAACGTCGTCGCCTTCAGGCAGATAAAGCTGAAAAAGGAAGCCATCGTCTTCCAGAGAATCGCTGGTGGCGGCGTGCATTTTACGCAGCGCTTCCGCCAGCTCGTGACCAAACGCCAGCCCTTCATTCGTGAGGTCGTGGATCAGCGGCTGCCATGAGCTGTCGCTGTTTCCGCCGCACAGCATGCCACTGATCAGACCGTGCATTTCGGCAGGGGTTAAACCGACTCCCTGCTGGTTCAGTAACTGGTTTAAATCCTTGTAACCAGGCATTTCGTTCTGTATAGACATGAGCATTCGTCGTCAAAGGGGGGAAGTTTCATGATATGCTACCACTTTGGACCCTGGTGATACCAGAAAAGGGCTTGTATCTTCACATCAGGGTAGCTATAGTGTCGCCCCTTCGCAGCCCCCGGGCCGTAAGCGAAGGCAGCGCAGTCAATCAGCAGGAAGGTGGCATGTCTGCACAACCCGTCGATCTCCAGATTTTTGGCCGTTCACTGCGAGTGAATTGTCCGCCTGAACAAAGGGATGCTTTGAATCAGGCTGCGGACGATTTGAATCAGCGGTTGCAAGATCTAAAAGAACGCACTAGAGTCACAAATACTGAGCAGCTGGTTTTCATCGCCGCGTTGAACATCAGCTATGAACTGACTCAGGAAAAAGCGAAGACCCGCGACTACGCGGCAAGCATGGAGCAGCGCATTAAAATGCTCCAGCAGACCATAGAACAGGCATTGCTTGATCAAGGTCGCAATCCCGAAAGACCGGGACCCAAGTTTGAATAACACTTCTCAGTTGACTATGGTAGAGTAACTGTGAAGACAAAATTTCTCTGAGATGTTCGCAAGCGGGCCAGTCCCCTGAGCCGATATTTCATACCACAAGAATGTGGCGCTCCATGGTTGGTGAGCATGCTCGGTCCGTCCGAGAAGCCTTAAAACTATGACGACACATTCACCTTGAACCAAGGGTTCAAGGGTTACAGCCTGCGGCGGCATCTCGGAGATTCCCTCTCTTTTCTTCTACCGACTACCATGACTCAATTCCCTGAAGTTTCTGCTTCACGCCTGGACATCCGTCAGCTAATTCGTCAGCGCCGCCGTGCGTTAACCTCCGATCAGCAAGCGCATTTTGCCCAGCAGGCCGCCGCCCGTATGATGGCGTATCCCCCTGTCTTGATGGCGCATACCGTTGCGCTGTTTCTGTCGTTTGACGGCGAGCTGGACACCCAACCGTTGATAGAGCAACTCTGGCGCGCCGGGAAGAAGGTCTATCTGCCGGTGCTGCACCCGTTTAGCGAGGGGAATCTGCTGTTTCTGCACTACCATCCGCACAGCGAGCTGGTGGTGAATCGCCTGAAAATCACCGAACCGAAACTCGACGTGCGCGACGTGCTGCCGCTGTCACAGCTGGATGTACTGATCACGCCGCTGGTGGCGTTTGATGAACAGGGCCAGCGTTTAGGGATGGGCGGCGGTTTTTATGACCGGACGCTGCAAAACTGGCAGCAGTACGGGTTGCAGCCGGTGGGCTATGCGCATGATTGTCAGGGCGTGGAGGCGTTACCGGTGGAGAAATGGGATGTGCCGTTGCCGGCGGTGGTGACGCCCAGCAAAATCTGGGTCTGGTAGAATAAAGCCGGGTGGCGCTTACGCTTACCCGGCCTACAAATGCTCAGAGTAGGTCGGGTAAGGCGCAGCCGCCACCCGACACCACAAACCGCACTATCAGTACAGCAGACGCGCGCGAATCGTCCCCGGGATGGCCTTCATGCTCAGCAGCGCTTTCTCGGCCACATCATCATCCGCTTCGATATCAATAACCACGTAGCCCATCTGCGAGTTCGTCTGCAGATACTGCGCGGCAATGTTGACGCCCTGCTCGGCAAAGATCTGGTTGATCGCGGTCAGCACGCCTGGACGGTTTTCGTGGATGTGCAGCAGACGACGACCACCGTGCAGCGGCAGAGACACTTCCGGGAAGTTCACGGCAGAGAGCGTAGAACCGTTGTCGGAGTATTTGCTCAGTTTACCCGCCACTTCCAGACCGATGTTCTCCTGCGCTTCCTGGGTGGAACCGCCAATGTGAGGCGTCAGGATCACGTTGTCGAACTCGCACAGCGGAGAGGTAAACGGATCGCTGTTGGTCGCAGGCTCCGTCGGGAAGACGTCGATGGCGGCGCCCGCCAGATGCTTACGCTTCAGCGCATCGCACAGCGCAGGGATATCGACAACCGTGCCGCGCGCGGCGTTAATCAGCAGTGAGCCCGGCTTCATCAGCGCCAGCTCTTCCGCGCCCATCATGTTTTTGGTGGATGCATTTTCCGGCACGTGCAGGCTCACCACGTCACTCATGTTCAGCAGGTCAGACAGGTGTTGAACCTGGGTGGCATTGCCCAGCGGCAGCTTGCTTTCGATATCGTAAAAATAGACATGCATACCGAGAGATTCCGCCAGAATCCCCAGTTGGGTACCGATGTGGCCATAGCCGATAATCCCCAGCTTTTTACCACGCGCTTCATATGAGCCAGACGCCAGTTTGTTCCACACGCCGCGGTGCGCCTTGGCGTTAGCTTCAGGAATGCCGCGCAGCAGAAGCAGCAGTTCGCCAATCACCAGCTCCGCCACGGAACGGGTGTTAGAGAACGGGGCATTGAAGACGGGAATACCGCGTTTCGCGGCAGCATTCAGGTCAACCTGGTTGGTACCAATGCAGAAGCAGCCGATAGCCACCAGCTTTTCCGCCGCGGCAATAACCTCTTCAGTCAGGTGAGTACGGGATCGCAGGCCAATGAAGTGGGCATCACGGATGGACGCTTTCAGCTCTTCGGTATCGAGCGCGCCTTTGTGAAATTCGATGTTGGTGTAACCTGCCGCACGAAGGCTATCGATTGCTTTTTGATGTACGCCCTCGACCAGCAGGAATTTAATCTTGTCTTTCTCCAGTGATACCTTTGCCATTTACCCGACCCTGTTTTTGTCTGAACTGATGTTGTGCTGGATATGAATCCGCCGTAGCCAACATATCAAAAAAAACTATTGCAGCAATATGAACGTTTGCGTCGGCACTCTGAAGAAAAGTCATACAGAGCAAAATGTCAGAGGAAAATGCTATGGAAATTTACAAACGCGGAAGGATCGGCAAAAGAGGCGTAAAAACGTGACACAAGTCACCGAATTTAGCTTTTCAAAAATTTTTTAGCGGGGGGAGGACTCCCCCCATCAGATCATTTTACGATGGTTTTCACGCCGTCAGCGGTGCCGATCAGCGCCACATCCGCGCCACGGTTGGCGAATAGCCCTACGGTCACTACGCCCGGAATGCCGTTGATGGCATTTTCCAGCGCAATCGCATCAAGAATTTCCAGACCGTGAACGTCGAGGATCACGTTACCGTTATCGGTGACTACACCCTGACGGTATTCCGGACGACCGCCAAGCTTCACCAGCTGACGGGCAACCGCGCTACGGGCCATTGGGATCACTTCGACCGGCAGCGGGAAATTACCCAGAATGTCGACCTGCTTGGAGGCGTCCGCGATGCAGATAAACTTGTCCGCAACGGAGGCGATGATTTTTTCGCGCGTCAGCGCCGCGCCGCCGCCTTTGATCATCTGCATGTGGCCGTTGATTTCATCCGCGCCGTCAACGTAAATCCCCAGACGATCCACTTCGTTGAGATCGAAAACGGTAATGCCGAGGCTTTTCAGCTTTTCCGTGGAAGCATCAGAGCTGGAAACCGCGCCCTCGATTTGCCCCTTCATCGTGCCCAGCGCATCGATAAAGTGTGCCGCGGTTGATCCCGTACCGACACCGACAATGGTACCCGGCTGTACGTACTGGAGAGCGGCCCATCCTACTGCTTTTTTCAGTTCATCCTGCGTCATGATCGTTTTGCCTGTGGTGTGAAAACTCAGGGCGCATTATAGAACACGTCGAATGGAATTCGTCTGCCACAAAGGGAAAATTGTGTCATAGTGCAGAATAAGCAAAATTAAGGAGCCAGCCAGAGCAATGAAACGTCCGGACTACAGAACACTACAGGCACTTGATGCAGTTATTCGTGAACGCGGTTTTGAGCGCGCGGCGCAAAAGCTTTGCATCACCCAGTCCGCCGTATCACAGCGTATAAAACAGCTTGAAAACATGTTCGGCCAGCCGCTGCTGGTGCGTACCGTGCCGCCACGTCCAACCGAGCAAGGGCAAAAACTCCTCGCCCTGCTGCGCCAGGTTGAACTGCTGGAAGACGAGTGGCTGGGTGACGAACAAACGGGCTCTACGCCGCTGCTGCTCTCTCTGGCGGTCAACGCCGACAGTCTGGCAACCTGGCTGCTGCCGGCTCTTGCGCCGGTATTAGCAGATTCCCCTATCCGCCTGAACTTACAGGTTGAAGATGAAACCCGAACCCAGGAGCGCCTGCGTCGCGGTGAAGTGGTTGGGGCCGTCAGTATTCAGCCTCAGGCGCTGCCAAGCTGTCTTGTCGATCAGCTGGGCGCACTGGACTATCTGTTTGTGGGGTCAAAAGCCTTTGCCGAGCGCTACTTCCCCAACGGCGTCACCCGCGCCGCGCTGCTGAAAGCCCCTGCCGTGGCGTTCGACCATCTGGACGATATGCATCAGGCGTTCCTGCAGCAAAACTTCGATCTGCCGCCTGGCAGCGTGCCGTGCCATATCGTCAACTCGTCTGAAGCCTTCGTGCAGCTTGCGCGCCAGGGCACCACCTGCTGCATGATCCCACACCTGCAGATTGAGAAAGAGTTGAAAAGCGGTGAGCTGATTGACCTGACGCCGGGGCTGTATCAGCGCCGGATGCTCTACTGGCACCGTTTTGCGCCGGAAAGCCGTATGATGCGCAACGTCACCGACGCGCTGCTGGCGTACGGGCACAAGGTGTTGAGACAGGATTAAAAAGAAAAGCCGGGTGGCAGCTACGCCTTACCCGGCCTACAGATTACTGAGCAGGTTTCGGCTGTGCTGCAACTGGTTCCAGCTGGAAGACCACATCGACCTGATCGTCGAACTGAATAGTTGGCTGCTCGTAAGTTTCCTGAGCGGACACCGGGGCTGCATCAGCCTTCATCATACGAACCATCGGGCTTGGCTGGTAGTTAGAGACGTGGTAACGCACGCTGTAAACCGGGCCAAGCTTGCTCTTAAAGCCAGAAGCCAGCTGTTCCGCCTGGTGAATGGCATCATCAATCGCCGCTTTACGCGCTTCGTCTTTATATTTTTCCGGTTGCGCAACGCCCAGCGACACGGAACGAATTTCGTTGAGACCCGCCTTCAGCGCACCGTCCAGCAGCGAGTTAAGCTTATCCAGCTGACGCACGGTCACTTCGACGGTACGCACGGCGCGGTAGCCCTTCAGGATGCTTTTGCCATTCTGGTAGTCGTAATCGGGTTGAGTACGCAGGTTCGCAGAGTTGATATCTTTTTTACCGACACCGTTCTGCTCGAGGAAAGAGAGGTATTGCGCAACGCGATCGTCAGCCTGCTTCTTGGCCGTCGCCGCATCTTTCGCCGCCACATTCACCTCAATTGCCAGGGTTGCAACATCGGGTACCGCGTCCACGCTTGCGGTGCCTGACGTGACGATGTGCGGACCATCCGGCAGTTCACTTGCCTGCACCGACACCGCACCGAAACTTACTAATGCCGCCAGGGCCATCACCTTAAACTTCACTGTTATTCCTCCATGTTGCGAAGAGTGCCCATTAACAGGGCGCATGCCAGCAAGCTTAGCGGGTCTTGTTCAGTTGTCCATAAGACAAGGATTAGTTGAACAATTCCTGAACGTGGTGAATCCCCTCTTTTGCCAGCTGAAAAGCAATAAACCACATCACCAGCCCCACAAGGGTATTAATGATGCGCTGGGCTTTGGCCGTACGCAGGCGAGGTGCCAGCCATGCCGCCAGAATGGCGAGACCGAAGAACCAGAGGAACGAGGCGCTGACCGTACCGAGCGCAAACCACCGTTTCGGCTCAACGTCCAGCTGTCCGCCCAGGCTGCCCAGCACCACAAAGGTGTCGAGATAAACATGCGGATTAAGCCAGGTGACCGCCAGCATGGTGACGATAATCTTCCAGCGGCCCTGCTTCATGACCTCCGCGCTCGCCAGCTCGAGATTGCTGCTCATCGCCGTTTTCAGGGCACCAAAACCATACCAGAGCAGAAACGCCACGCCGCCCCAGGTAACCAGCGCCAGCAGCCACGGAGACTGCATCAGCAGCGCGCTGCCGCCAAAAATCCCGGCGCAGATCAGCAGTAAATCACTTACCGCGCACAGCAGGGCAATCATCAGATGGTACTGGCGGCGGATGCCCTGAGTCATCACGAACGCATTTTGCGGTCCGAGCGGAAGGATCATGGCCGCGCCTAAGGCAAGCCCTTGAAAATAATAAGATAGCATGACGATTTTCTCGCAGTGTTGTTCTGGAGGCTGACTATACTGCGCGAATCACATTAGAGGAAATGGATAATATTAATTGGGTATTAGCGGAGCTTATGAAAGCAAAGCCCGGTGGCGCGAGCGCCTACCGGGCCTACGGGTGACGTTATTCTGCTTCTTTGACTTTTTTGACGTTTACGTCCATCTGCGGATACGGGAAGCTGATGCCGTTGGCGTCGAAGTCGCGCTTAATGCGTTCCAGCACGTCCCAGTACACGTTTTGCAGATCGCTGCTTTTGCTCCAGATGCGCACCACAAAGTTAATGGAGGAAGCACCGAGTTCGTTCAGGCGAACCGTCTGCTCTTTGTCTTTCAGAATGCGATCGTCTGAAGCAATGATATTAGTAATCAGCGACTTCACCTGATCGATGTCGGAGTCGTATGCCACGCTGATAATCAGTTCGTTACGACGCACCGGTTCACGGGAGAAGTTAATAATGTTGCCTGCAATGATTTTTCCGTTCGGCACGACCACGATGCGGCCATCCACGGTACGCATGGTCGTAGAGAAAATCTGCACCTGCAGCACGGTTCCGGCAATGCCGCCCAGGTCAACGTATTCGCCGGAGCGGAACGGACGGAAGGTTACCAGCAGCACGCCTGCCGCCAGGTTTGAAAGCGAGCCCTGCAGCGCCAGACCAATGGCCAGGCCGGCGGCACCGAGAACGGCGATGACGGAGGCGGTCTGCACGCCCACACGGCCCAGCGCCGCAATCAGCGTAAAGGCGATAACGCCGTAGCGCACCAGTGCGGAGAGGAAGTCAGCCACCGTGGCGTCAATGTGACGGGCCAGCATCACGCGGTTAACCGCGTTCGATACGATACGCGCCACGATCATCCCGACGATGATGATGGCAATCGCCGCGACAATGTTCACGGCATAGCTCAGCAATAGCGCCTGGTTGCGTACCAGCCAGTTACCGGCGTTATTGATGCTGTCTACAACATCGAGTTGTTCCATTTATTCTTCCTTTTGTTAAACCAAAACACAAAATCCATCCCCCATGGAGACAGGCAGGTTCGTAAAGGGTAAACAAAAAGTGCCGGGTTTGCCAAACAGATCACAAAAACAGGTCTGGCAGGGTATTGAAAAAGCATAAAAAAAGGCCCGCATTTGCGGGCCTTCTGATGCTGTTAGCAGCTCAAATTACAGAACGTCGATCGCGTTCAGTTCTTTGAAAGCCTGCTCCAGACGGGTCACCATGGACGTCTGAGCAGCGCGCAGCCATACGCGTGGATCGTAGTATTTCTTGTTCGGCTGGTCTTCGCCTTTCGGGTTGCCCAGCTGGCCCTGCAGGTAAGCTTCGTTCGCTTTGTAGTACTGCAGGATACCGTCCCAGGTTGCCCACTGGGTATCGGTATCGATGTTCATTTTCACTACGCCGTAGCTTACGGAGTCTTTGATTTCCTGAGCAGAAGAACCGGAACCGCCGTGGAAGACGAAGTTCAGGCTGTTGTGCGGCAGGTTGTGTTTCTTAGACACGTATTCCTGAGAATCACGCAGGATGGTCGGGGTCAGAACCACGTTACCTGGTTTGTAAACGCCGTGTACGTTACCGAAGGACGCTGCAATGGTGAAGCGTGGGCTGATTTTGCTCAGCTCGGTGTAAGCGTAATCAACGTCTTCTGGCTGGGTGTACAGGGCAGAAGCGTCCATGTGGCTGTTGTCCACGCCGTCTTCTTCACCACCGGTGCAGCCCAGTTCGATTTCCAGGGTCATGTCCATTTTGGCCATGCGCGCCAGGTACTTAGAGCAGATTTCGATGTTTTCGTGCAGTGACTCTTCAGACAGGTCGATCATGTGAGAAGAGAACAGTGGCTTACCGGTTGCCGCGAAGTGTTTTTCACCCGCGTCCAGCAGACCGTCGATCCACGGCAGCAGTTTCTTCGCGCAGTGGTCAGTGTGCAGGATAACTGGAACACCGTAGTGTTCAGCCATCTGGTGAACGTGGTGCGCACCAGAGATAGCGCCCAGGATTGCAGCACCCTGAGGAATGTCAGTTTTCACGCCTTTACCTGCGATGAACGCAGCGCCGCCGTTAGAGAACTGAACGATAACTGGAGCTTTAACTTTAGCAGCAGTTTCCAGTACGGCGTTGATGGAGTCGGTACCCACGCAGTTAACTGCTGGCAGAGCGAAGTTGTTTTCTTTAGCTACCTGGAACACTTTCTGTACGTCATCACCAGTGATAACGCCAGGTTTTACGAAATCAAAAATTTTAGACATGTTGCTTAGTCCTGTATCTTCGGCCGTTAGAAAAGGTGCGAGCTCTTAAAAGCGCGCTGAAAATTGGGCAGGTTTCCCTGCCCTTGAATGGCTTACTTCTTAGCGCGCTCTTCGAGCATTGCTACTGCTGGCAGTACTTTGCCTTCCACGAATTCGAGGAATGCACCGCCACCAGTGGAGATGTAGGAGATCTTGTCAGCGATACCGAACAGGTCGATTGCTGCCAGGGTATCACCACCGCCTGCGATAGAGAACGCTTCGCTGTCTGCGATAGCGTTAGCAACGATTTCAGTACCTTTGCGGAAGTTCGGGAATTCGAACACGCCAACAGGACCGTTCCACAGGATAGTTTTTGCGTTTTTGAGGATTTCAGCCAGTTTCTGTGCAGAAACGTCGCCCAGGTCCAGAATCTGCTCTTCGTCTTTGATGTCGTTTACAGATTTCAGGGTCGCGGTTGCGGTTTCGGAGAACTCGGTCGCGACGCGAACGTCAGTTGGAACCGGGATATCACAGGTACCCAGCAGGCGTTTGGCTTCGTCAACCAGGTCTGCTTCGTACAGGGATTTACCGACGTTGTGGCCCTGAGCGGCAACGAAGGTATTCGCGATACCACCGCCAACGATCAGCTGGTCAGCGATTTTAGACAGGGAATCCAGAACGGTCAGTTTGGTAGAAACTTTAGAACCACCAACGATAGCCACCATCGGACGAGCTGGTTCTTTCAGTGCTTTACCCAGCGCTTCCAGTTCGTCAGCCAGCAGAGGACCGGCACACGCTACGTCTGCGAATTTACCGATACCGTGGGTTGACGCCTGTGCACGGTGAGCAGTACCGAAGGCATCCATCACGAATACGTCGCACAGTGCAGCGTATTTTTTGGAAAGGGTTTCGTCGTCTTTCTTCTCGCCTTTGTTGAAGCGAACGTTTTCCAGAACAACCAGTTCACCGGCCGCAACTTCAACGCCGTCCAGGTAATCTTTCACCAGGCGAACCGGGTTGGACAGTTTGTCTTTCAGGTAATTAACCACTGGCAGCAGAGAGAACTCTTCGTTGTACTCGCCTTCAGTTGGACGACCCAGGTGGGAGGTGACCATCACTTTCGCGCCCTGCTTCAGAGCCAGTTCGATGGTTGGCAGAGATGCACGGATACGCGCGTCGCTGGTCACTTTGCCATCTTTAACCGGTACGTTCAGATCGGCACGGATGAAAACGCGTTTACCAGCCAGATCCAGATCGGTCATCTTAATTACAGACATGGTGAATCCTCTCGTTGATTCTTAAAGTTTTGCAGACGCACGATGCGTCTTACCTGAAACCTTGAGCGGCCATTGCTAACGTGGTGTCGAGCATTCGGTTAGCAAAGCCCCATTCGTTATCACACCAGACCAGCGTCTTGATAAGGTGTGCCCCACTGACTCTCGTTTGCGTACCATCGACGATGGCGCTGTGCGGGTCGTGGTTAAAATCTACTGAGACCAACGGTAATTCCGTATAGTCAACTATACCATGAAATGCCCCCTGTGCCGCTTTTTGCAGCAACAGGTTGACTTCACAGGCTTTTACCGGTTTTTTCACCGTCACGCTAAGGTCGATTGCGGTAACGTTAATCGTCGGAACACGCACGGCAATCGCTTCAAACCGGTCATTAAACTGCGGAAAAATTCGGGTGATCCCTGCCGCCAGTTTCGTATCTACCGGAATAATTGACTGGCTCGCCGCGCGAGTGCGTCGTAAATCCGGATGGTAGGCGTCGATAACCTGCTGATCGTGCATGGCGGAATGAATCGTGGTCACGGTGCCGGATTCAATGCCATACGCATCGTCTAACAGTTTGATGACCGGAATAATGCAGTTGGTGGTACAGGAGGCGTTGGAAACAATGCGGTGTTCGGCCTGCAGCTCATGCTGGTTGACGCCAAACACGACTGTCGCGTCGAGGTCATTACTGCCGGGATGAGAAAACAGGACTTTTTTCGCGCCTGCAGCCAGATGAGCTTCGCCGTGTTCGCGGTTGCCATAAACACCGGTACAGTCAAGCACGACATCCACACCCAGTTCACGCCAGGGTAGCCCGGAAATGCTGTTCTCATGCAGAACACGAATAGCGTCATCACCCACAAAGAGCTGATCTCTTTCCTGGCGCACATCCCAGGCGAAACGTCCGTGGCTGGTGTCATACTTCAATAAATGCGCCATGCCCGCAGCATCCGCCAGTTCATTGATTGCCACCACGGTTATTTCCGCCCGACGTCCGGATTCATACAAAGCACGAACCACGTTACGCCCGATGCGACCGAAGCCATTAATCGCTACGCGTACGGTCATAGATCTCCTGCAAAGCAATCCCTGAGTTTGAGGTGGCTGAAAGAGTAATCCAGCTACGCCCGAAGGGGAATCCTTGCTGTCACAAACTGCGATTGATTGGTCAATTGTCGAACATTTAATCGACTGAAACGCTTCAGCAAGAATAAGCGAATCGGGGAATAAAAGGAATGTCTGTCCAGATGAATAAGCGAGCTATATGACTTGCGTCACATTTTAGGTGGAATAATGACGCAAAAAAAGCCGGGTGGCGCGCTAGCGCTTACCCGGCCTACTTTCGAGCCATTTGTAGACCCGGTAAGCGTAGCGCCACCGGGCAAAACGGCGATTACAGCAGCTCTTTCGCTTTCGCGACAACGTTCTCAACGGTGAAGCCGAACTCTTCGAACAGCTGCTCTGCCGGAGCAGACTCACCGAAGGTGGTCATACCGACGATGGCACCGTTCAGGCCCACGTATTTGAACCAGTAGTCAGCGATACCCGCTTCCACTGCCACACGCGCGGAAACCGCTTTAGGCAGAACGGATTCACGGTAAGCGGCATCCTGCTTGTCGAACGCATCGGTAGACGGCATGGAGACCACGCGCGCCTTCACGCCTTCGGCAGTCAGTTTTTCCCATGCGGCAACAGCCAGCTCAACTTCAGAACCGGTAGCGATGAAGATCAGCTCAGGCTGGCCCGCGCAATCTTTCAGCACGTAACCACCGCGAGCGATGTTTGCCAGCTGCTCAGGGGTACGCTCCTGCTGCGCCAGGTTCTGACGGGAGAGGATCAGCGCGGTTGGACCGTCCTGACGCTCAACGCCGTATTTCCACGCCACCGCGGATTCAACCTGGTCACATGGACGCCATGTGCTCATGTTCGGGGTCACGCGCAGGGAAGCCACCTGCTCTACCGGCTGGTGAGTTGGGCCGTCTTCGCCAAGACCGATGGAGTCGTGGGTGTAGACCATCACCTGACGCTGTTTCATCAGCGCCGCCATACGCACGGCGTTACGGGCATATTCAACGAACATCAGGAAGGTAGAGGTGTACGGCAGGAAACCACCGTGCAGGGAGATACCGTTGGCAATCGCGGTCATACCGAATTCACGTACACCGTAATGGATGTAGTTACCGGCAGTATCTTCGTTGATTGGCTTAGAACCAGACCACAGGGTCAGGTTAGATGGCGCCAGGTCAGCGGAGCCGCCCAGGAATTCTGGCAGCCATGGGCCGAACGCTTCAATCGCATTCTGAGACGCTTTACGGCTCGCGATTTTAGACGGGTTCGCCTGCAGCTTAGCGATAAACTCGTTCGCTTTCGCGTCGAAGTCAGACGGCATGTCACCTTTCATACGACGGGTGAATTCAGCCGCTTCCTGCGGGAAGGCTTTCGCGTAAGCAGCGAACTTCTCGTTCCAGGCCGCTTCTTTCGCCTGGCCTACTTCTTTTGCATCCCACTGAGCGTAAATCTCTGATGGGATTTCGAATGCAGGGTGTTTCCAGCCCAGCGCTTCGCGGGTCAGTGCGATTTCTGCATCACCCAGCGGCGCGCCGTGGGAGTCGTGCGTACCCGCTTTGTTCGGTGAACCGAAGCCGATGATGGTTTTGCACATCAGCAGGGACGGTTTGTCCGTCACAGCGCGCGCTTCTTCCACTGCACGTTTAATCGAGTCAGCATCGTGACCATCAACGCCACGCACAACGTGCCAGCCGTAGGCTTCGAAACGTGCTGCGGTGTCGTCGGTGAACCAGCCTTCAACGTGACCGTCGATGGAGATACCGTTGTCGTCATAGAACGCAACCAGTTTACCCAGCTTCAGGGTACCTGCCAGGGAACACACTTCGTGAGAAATGCCTTCCATCATGCAGCCGTCGCCCATGAACGCGTAGGTGAAGTGGTCAACGATGTCGTGACCAGGACGGTTGAACTGCGCCGCCAGGGTCTTCTCAGCAATCGCCATACCCACGGCGTTAGCAATACCCTGACCCAGCGGGCCGGTGGTGGTTTCTACGCCAGCGGTGTAGCCCACTTCCGGGTGACCTGGAGTTTTGGAGTGCAGCTGACGGAAGTTTTTCAGCTCTTCAATTGGCAGATCGTAGCCGGTGAGGTGCAGCAGGCTATAGATCAGCATAGAGCCGTGGCCGTTGGATAGCACGAAGCGGTCGCGGTCAGCCCATGACGGGTTCTGCGGGTTGTGGTTCAGGAAATCACGCCACAGGACTTCGGCGATATCAGCCATACCCATAGGGGCCCCTGGGTGGCCGGATTTGGCTTTCTGAACTGCGTCCATGCTCAGCGCACGAATAGCATTAGCAAGCTCTTTACGTGAGGACATTTTAACTCCAGATCGGACTGTTAAAGGCCATGCCCTTGACGACAGCGCGTTTTGGGCTACGCCGGAAAAAAGTGCCAACAATGTAACCCAAGCGGCATGCCATGTACATGGACCATTCTTTTGCAGCTTAAGAAATCTCTGGATCATGCTCGCATGTTGCGCAATCTACTCGCCCGGCCCTGTAGATATTCCTTATACTTAGCCCGACACCGGCTTCGCTGACGGTGACCTTTTCGGATTTTATTCAGATTAACGAGTACGGAAGCAACCTCATGAAAATGCGTGCAATAGTGCTGGCCCTGGGTACAACGCTCCTGCTGAGCGGCTGTCAGAATATGGATTCTAACGGTCTGATGACGTCAGGGGCAGAGGCCTTTCAGGCCTATTCCCTGAGCGATGCGCAGGTGAAAGCGCTGAGCGACCAGGCCTGTAAAGATATGGACGGAAAAGCCACGCTTGCGCCGGCCAACAGTACCTACACGCAGCGTCTGAATAAGATTGCTTCCGCGCTGGGCGACAACATCAACGGCCAGCCGGTGAACTACAAGGTGTACATGGCGAAAGACGTCAACGCCTTCGCGATGGCGAACGGCTGTATCCGCGTCTATAGCGGACTGATGGATATGATGACCGACAACGAAGTGGAAGCGGTTATCGGCCATGAAATGGGCCACGTTGCCCTGGGCCACGTGAAGAAAGGGATGCAGGTTGCCCTGGGCACCAATGCCATCCGCGCAGCGGCGGCCTCTGCGGGCGGGATCGTTGGCAGCCTGTCACAGTCACAGCTTGGCGACGTGGGTGAAAAGCTGGTTAACTCTCAGTTCTCACAGCGTCAGGAGTCCGAGGCGGATGACTACTCCTACGATCTGTTGCGCAAACGCGGCATTAATCCATCAGGCTTAGCCACCAGCTTCGAAAAACTGGCCAAGCTGGAAGCGGGACGCCAAAGCTCAATGTTTGACGATCACCCGGCCTCAGAAGAACGCGCGCAGCATATTCGCGACCGTATGGCCGCAGACGGAATTAAATAATTTCAGGAGGAGGCAGTTTTGCCTCCTTTTTATTTCGCATGAATTGTTAACTTAACAGCACGTATCGATAACACCCCTGAAAGCCCCGCCAAATCTGCCCTATGGCATTGAAATGTCTGGTCACATAATTATTGCAAAGGTCACTTTTTCCGGTAATTATCACCTCCGCAGTTATTCAAATTAATATATCCAGACAGAGACGTTCCCTCCGTGAAAAAAGAATTATCATTAGTTGCTTTAAGCTTATTTGCCGCATTACCTGCCGCTGCAAGCCAGCAATCCGACAGCCAGGGTTTTATTGACGACAGCCGTCTGGACCTGTTTTTCCGCAATGCGTATATCAGCCGCGACTACCATCAGGGCCAGCAGGACAAAGCCGAATGGGGTCAGGGGATCATCGCCACGTTTGCATCCGGCTATACCGAAGGGCTGGTGGGCTTTGGTGTGGACGGTATTGCTCAATACGGCGTGCGCCTGGACGGCGGTCGCGGCAAAAGCGGCGCAGGCGGCATCGACTTCTTTAAGCAGGAAGACGACGGCCGGGCAAAATCCGATCTGGCAAAGTTTGGCGCAACCGCCAAAATGCGCATCTCGAATACCGTACTGAGCTACGGGAATCAGCGTCCTGAATTGCCTATCGTCAATGCCGACAGCTCTCGCCTGCTGTTTGAAAGCTACACCGGCGCCATGCTGACCTCAAAAGAGATCGACGGTCTGGAAATCAACGCCGGTTATTTCACCGACGAGCAGCGTAAAAGTGACGATCGCCACGACAGCGGACTGAAGAGCCTCTCCTTCGGCGGCGCGAGCTACCAGTTTAACGACCAGTTCAGCGGCGCGCTTTACGCCTCTCACAATGAAGAGGTGATGAACAAGCAGTATCTGGGCCTGAACTTCAAGCAGCCGTTCAGCACCGGGCAGCAGCTGGTGCTCGACTTCAACGGCTATAACTCCCGTCTCGATCAGAGTTACGCGGACAGCCTCGACACGGGCCGCAGCAACACTATCTGGAGCCTGGCGGCGAGCTACATCTGGGATATTCACACGTTCAAAGTGGCGTACCAGCAGAGCAGCGGCAGTACCGGCTACAACTACGGCGGCTATCGTGACAAGGGCGGCGTGGGTGACGGCGGTAACACCATCTGGCTGGCGAACTCCTACTGGTCAGATTTTAACGGCGAAGATGAACGTTCATGGCAGGCTTCCTACGGTCTGGACTTTAGCGGCCTTGGCTTACCGGGCCTGAGCTGGACCACCGCCTACGTGCGTGGCGATAACATCAAAACCTCTGAAACCAGCAACGGCAAAGAGCACGAGTGGTTTAACCAGATCCAGTACCAGGTGCAGGATGGTCCGGCTAAGGATCTGAAGCTTAAACTGCGCTACTCCGTCCTGCGCGTCTCCAGCAACGCCAGCGATTACAACGTGGGCGGGGACGAGATCCGCGCTTACGTGGAATACCCGTTTAACGTGTTCTAAAGGCAATAAAAAACCTCTCAATAGAGAGGTTTTTTTTCACGCCAGGCGAGGCTTATTCGCCTTTTTTAGCTGCCTGAATGTAGAGCATTTCCAGTGCCAGAGTCGCTGCGGCCAGCGCAGTGATCTCGGACTGGTCATAGGCAGGCGCCACTTCCACCACGTCCATCCCGACAATGTTCAGATCCTTCAGGCCGCGCACCAGCTTGATGGCACGATCTGAGGTCAAACCGCCGATGACCGGCGTACCGGTACCGGGAGCAAATGCCGGATCCAGGCAGTCGATGTCGAAGGTCAGATAGACAGGCATATCACCCACAATCTGCTTCACCTGAGCGAGGATGTCATCCACGCCGCGGTCGTTAACCTGACCCGCATCCAGCACGGTGAAGCCGTTATCTTTGTCGAACTCGGTGCGAATACCGATCTGCACGGAGTGGTTCGGGTCGATCAGACCTTCGTTCGGCGCGGTAAAGAACATGGTGCCGTGGTCAAACTCACAGCCGTTCGCGTAGGTGTCGGTATGCGCATCAAAGTGTACCAGCGCCATTTTACCGAAGTGCTTCGCGTGGGCGCGCAGCAGCGGCAGGGTCACGAAGTGGTCGCCGCCGAAGGAGAGCATGCGCTTACCGGCAGCCAGCAGCTTCTCGGCGTGCGCCTGCAGCTTTTCGCTCATCTCACGCGCGTCGCCGAAGGCATACACCAGGTCACCGCAGTCCACCACGTTCAGGCGCTCGCGCATGTCGAAGTTCCACGGGAAGCGGTTGTGCTCCCAGGCCAGGTTAGTGGAAACCTGACGGATCGCCGCCGGGCCGTGACGACCACCCGCGCGGCCAGATGTCGCCATATCGAACGGCACGCCGGTGATCACCCAGTCAGCGTCGCTGTCGTACGGCTGGAAGTTCATCGGAAGGCGTAAAAAACCAAACGCGTTAGATACCAGAGAGTTATCGTACTGATGACCTAAAGTGCTCATGTCCTGACCTCTTTTAAAGTCGATACATTAAAAACAGATGAAAAAAAATCCCCTCCGCGTCGTTAAACCCGACGAGGAAGGGATTGATTCGTAAATCGCTTATTAGGGCGAATTATCGCCGGTAATGCATACGGGTTCAAGTGAGTATAGCATTCTGCCGGATGGCGGCTTCGCCTTATCCGGCCTACATTCGTAGGCCCGGTAAGCGCAGCGCCACCGGGCATCAGCGACTATTCGTCTTCCAGATACGTATATCCGTACAGACCCGCTTCAAACTCTTCCAGGAACTGCTGCTGGAGCGCGTCGTCCAGACCGGTGTTTTTCACCTGATCGCGGAACTGTGTCAGCAGGGTTTTCGGATCGAGCTGAACGTATTCCAGCATGTCCGCCACGGTGTCCCCTTCATCGGACAGCTCAACTTCCACGCTGCCGTCAGGGAACACGAACACGTCCACCGCTTCGGTATCACCGAACAGGTTATGCATGTTGCCGAGGATCTCCTGATACGCGCCGACCATAAAGAAGCCCAGCATCGGCGGGTTCTCCGGGTCGTATTCCGGCATTGGCATTGTCGTTGCGATGCCGTCGCCGTCAACGTAGTGGTCGATAG
Organism: Enterobacter sp. N18-03635; assembly: GCF_004006055.1. Lineage (NCBI taxonomy): Bacteria > Pseudomonadati > Pseudomonadota > Gammaproteobacteria > Enterobacterales > Enterobacteriaceae > Enterobacter > Enterobacter sp. N18-03635. Next base: position 3,819,924 of record NZ_CP034769.1, read on the forward strand.
CACCGTCGGAATCGCAGGTAATGTCCAGCAGCACCGCGCGACGTTCCGGGGCGTGGTTCAGCCCTTCCAGCGGCAGAACCGGGAACAGCTGATCGATACCCCAGGCATCCGGCATCGACTGGAACAGCGAGAAGTTGACGTAAATCTTATCCGCCATACGCTCCTGCAGCTCGTCGATAATCGGACGGTGCGCGCGGTTGCTCGGGTCGAGCTGTTTCTGCACTTCATGGCACATGTTCAGATAGAGCTGCTCCGCCCACGCGCGCTCCTGCAGGCTGAAGGTGCCTGAAGAATAGCCCACGTGAATATCGTGCAGGTCCATCTGGCTGTCGTGCAGCCATTCGCGCAGGGAACGACGCGTGCCCGGCTCGTGCATCTCCTGCCAGGTTTCCCACATGCTCTGCAGGGAACGCGGCGCATCGTCTGCCGGCGGCGTCGCTTCGGTGGTTTCGCTGCGCTCAACGCCGATGATGTTCGAGACCAGCACCGTATGGTGCGCGGTCACCGCGCGACCGGATTCGGTGATCACCGTCGGGTGCGGCAGGCCGTTCTCTTCACAGGCATCGCCGATCGCCCAGATGATATTGTTCGCGTATTCGTTCAGGCCGTAGTTCACGGAGCAGTCAGATTGCGAGCGGGTTCCTTCGTAGTCCACGCCCAGGCCGCCGCCCACGTCGAAGCACTGAATATTTACGCCAAGCTTATGCAGCTCAACGTAGAAACGCGCTGACTCACGCACGCCGGTCGCAATATCGCGAATGTTGGCCATCTGCGAGCCGAGGTGGAAGTGCAGCAGCTGAATGCTGTCCAGTCGACCGCGCTCGCGCAGGATTTCCACCAGCTGCAGTACCTGGTTTGCCGCCAGGCCGAACTTGGATTTTTCGCCGCCGGAGGACTGCCATTTGCCGGAACCCTGCGACGCCAGACGCGCACGCACGCCAAGGCGTGGCACCACGTTCAAACGCTCGGCTTCTTCCAGCACGATGGCGATTTCGGTCATCTTTTCGATAACCAGATAGACCTTGTGGCCCATCTTCTCGCCAATCAGCGCCAGACGAATGTATTCACGGTCTTTATAGCCGTTACAGACGATCACTGAACGGGTCATGCCCGCATGCGCCAGAACTGCCATCAGTTCCGCTTTGGAACCTGCTTCCAAACCCAGCGGCTCGCCGGAGTGGATCAGAGATTCAATTACGCGGCGGTGCTGGTTCACCTTGATCGGGTAAACCAGGAAGTAGTCACCTTTATAACCGTAGGACTCACGCGCGCGCTTAAACGCGGCGTTAATCGAACGCAGGCGATGTTGCAGGATCTGCGGGAAGCAGAACAGTGCAGGCAAACGCTGGCCCTGAGCTTCACGGGCTTTAACCAGCTTCGCAAGATCCACGCGCGCTTCAGGGACGTCCGGATCCGGGCAGACGCTGATGTGGCCCAGTTCGTTGACGTCGTAATAGTTATTGCCCCACCAGGCAATATTGTAAGTGCGCAGCATCTTGCTGGCTTCCTCGGAGCTCATCGCAACCTCCTGCATAGAACGTAGTACACCCTGTTCGCCCGCTGACGAAGGCGAAAAAGAAGACATGTCGTCAGACATAGCGAACCTCAACTCTTTGTATTAAGTGTAAAACAGTTGACTACTATCGCAGCGTTATACGGCGATAACAACCCATAAACGGCTCCGTTTCCCAGCAGAGTATGCTGAAATCCAGACCGTGCGACCGGTTTCTTATTCATATCATTGTAAAACACGTATCCGAACTCTGTATGACAAGGTTCGGCGAAACCACGAGAAAACTCTTGTATTAACAAGAGCGCCCTTGTTCAGTTTTCACAAAGCGCGACCGGCCCTGGAATCCTGAGAAGCGCCGAGATGGGTATAACATCGGCAGGTTTGCAGACTAAAAATGCGGGTTGCGGGAATCAAATGCGCGCCAGAACGGCTGCGCTGAATTAGCGGAAAACGATGGTTCATTATCTCGTATCACCTCCACGGCCGCTTCTGCTGAAACGGACCCCAAGCCAAAGCTAAAAGTTCACTGCTTAACCCGGCTGGAAGTGGCGACACGATGAGTTCATCGAGCGCTTATTTTATATGAGCCGCGCGCCGCGTTTTATACCGAGAAGGGGGTTAAAAAGCAAAACAAAAATGCGCGTGTTGCCGGAGCCGTCAGGAATTATTGCCAGCAGCAATTTCAACTGAGTGAGAGGTTAGTCAAAAAAAACTGGAAATCGGGCGAAGAAGTGACCTAAAATAGCCATCCAGATGTTAATCCATCTATACTGATTAACACTCATACTGCCAGTGTCAAAAACCTGCAGGCCTTGGTAGAATTATCTCCTTTGGCTATTCCACACAGCAGCTTGAGCTAACCAAATTCCTCTTAGGTGAAATAAAACATGGCAAAACACCTGTTTACGTCCGAGTCCGTATCAGAAGGACATCCTGATAAAATTGCTGACCAAATCTCCGATGCGGTGCTGGATGCGATCCTGGCGCAGGATCCTAAAGCGCGCGTAGCGTGCGAAACCTATGTCAAAACCGGCATGGTTCTGGTTGGCGGTGAGATCACCACCAGCGCATGGGTTGATATCGAAGAGATCACCCGTAACACGGTGCGTGAGATCGGCTATGTGCATTCTGATATGGGTTTTGATGCCAACTCCTGCGCGGTACTGAGCGCAATTGGCAAACAGTCTCCGGATATCAACCAGGGCGTTGACCGTGCCGATCCGCTGGAACAGGGCGCGGGCGACCAGGGTCTGATGTTCGGCTATGCCACCAACGAAACCGACGTGCTGATGCCTGCACCGGTCACCTACGCACACCGTCTGGTGCAGCGTCAGGCAGAAGTGCGTAAAAACGGCACCCTGCCGTGGCTGCGCCCGGATGCGAAAAGCCAGGTCACCTTCCAGTATGACGACGGCAAAATCGTCGGGATTGACGCGGTGGTTCTGTCTACCCAGCATTCCGAAGAAATCGATCAGAAATCCCTGCAGGAAGCAGTGATGGAAGAGATCATCAAGCCGGTTCTGCCTACCGAATGGCTGAGCTCTGCGACCAAATTCTTCATCAACCCAACCGGACGCTTTGTTATCGGCGGCCCAATGGGTGACTGCGGTCTGACAGGTCGTAAAATCATCGTTGATACTTACGGCGGCATGGCGCGTCACGGTGGCGGTGCGTTCTCCGGTAAAGATCCGTCTAAAGTTGACCGTTCTGCGGCGTACGCGGCACGTTATGTGGCGAAAAACATCGTTGCTGCCGGCCTGGCTGACCGCTGTGAGATTCAGGTCTCCTACGCAATCGGCGTGGCTGAACCCACCTCCATCATGGTTGAAACCTTTGGTACCGAGAAAGTGCCTTCAGAACAGCTGACGCTGCTGGTACGCGAGTTCTTCGACCTGCGTCCATACGGCCTGATTCAGATGCTGGATCTGCTGCACCCTATCTATAAAGAAACCGCTGCATACGGTCACTTTGGTCGTGAACATTTCCCATGGGAAAAAACCGACAAAGCCGCTCTGCTGCGTGAAGCTGCCGGTCTGAAGTAATCGACTGATATCGCTTTTAAAAGGCCAGCCTTCGGGCTGGCCTTTTTTTGTCGGATGGCGGCTGAAAGGTGTACCCTTTGGAACCGATTACACCGCACCGACACGAATGCGCTTTCAGAATATTCTCTTTGCATGTTCGCCTTTCTTCTGCTGTTACATTCCCTTTCAGTTAAGTCTGAAATGTGTCCTTTCGCGATGCATATCACCTCATTTACCTCTATATTTTCAAAGCTTTAATTTTATTTACGGTTGCAAAGCTGTGTAACCGATTACACCTATGTGATTAATCTCACATATTTTTGTGGGTCGCTCACCTACCCTTAACATCAATAAAACTGATAACCCAACTGGAGGGCATAATGCCTGACAATAAAAAACAGGGGCGTACGTCCAACAAGGCGATGACATTCTTCGTCTGTTTCCTCGCCGCCCTGGCAGGATTACTTTTTGGCCTGGATATCGGCGTGATTGCCGGTGCATTACCTTTCATTACAGAAGAGTTCCAGATCAGCGCTCACACCCAGGAGTGGGTGGTTAGCTCAATGATGTTTGGCGCGGCCGTCGGGGCCGTCGGCAGCGGCTGGCTCTCCTTTAAGCTCGGACGTAAAAAGAGCCTGATGATCGGCGCGATCCTGTTCGTTGCCGGCTCACTCTTCTCTGCCGCAGCGCCTAACGTTGAGGTCCTGCTGGTTTCCCGCGTGCTGCTTGGTCTGGCCGTGGGCGTGGCGTCCTATACCGCCCCGCTTTACCTGTCTGAAATTGCGCCGGAGAAAATCCGCGGCAGTATGATTTCCATGTACCAGCTGATGATCACCATTGGTATCCTGGGCGCGTACCTTTCCGATACGGCGTTTAGCTACAGCGGCGCATGGCGCTGGATGCTCGGCGTGATCATCATCCCTGCGGTTCTGCTGCTGATTGGCGTCTTCTTCCTGCCGGACAGCCCTCGCTGGTTTGCTGCAAAACGTCGATTCCACGATGCAGAACGCGTGCTGATGCGCCTGCGCGATACCAGCGCGGAAGCGAAAAACGAGCTGGAAGAGATCCGCGAAAGCCTGAAGGTCAAACAGTCCGGCTGGGCGCTGTTTAAAGAGAACAGCAACTTCCGTCGCGCCGTTTTCCTCGGCGTACTGCTGCAGGTTATGCAGCAGTTCACGGGGATGAACGTCATCATGTACTACGCGCCCAAAATCTTTGAGCTGGCGGGTTATACCAACACCACCGAGCAGATGTGGGGGACCGTCATCGTGGGTCTGACCAACGTGCTGGCGACCTTTATCGCCATCGGTCTGGTGGACCGCTGGGGACGTAAGCCAACCCTGACGCTGGGCTTCCTGGTGATGGCGGCCGGTATGGGCGTCCTCGGTACCATGATGCATGTGGGCATTCACTCCCCAACCGCCCAGTACTTTGCGGTAGGCATGCTGCTGATGTTTATCGTCGGGTTTGCGATGAGCGCCGGTCCGCTGATCTGGGTGCTGTGCTCTGAGATCCAGCCGCTGAAAGGACGTGATTTTGGCATCACCTGCTCTACCGCAACCAACTGGATTGCCAACATGATCGTCGGCGCAACGTTCCTGACCATGCTCAATACCCTGGGCAACGCGAACACCTTCTGGGTCTACGCCGGTCTGAACATCTTCTTTATTGTGCTGACCATCTGGCTGGTTCCAGAAACCAAACATGTGTCCCTGGAACATATTGAACGTAATCTGATGAAAGGTCGTCCTCTGCGCGAAATCGGCGCCCACGACTAATCCTCACTCGGGAGGTGCCTCTTGCACCTCCCCGCTTCGCGCTTTATGCTCTGCCCCTATGAAAGCACCCCGTCTCCCCATCGCCATTCAGCAGGCCGTTATGCGCAGCCTGCGGGAAAAGCTCGCCCAGGCGAACCTGAAGCTTGGGCGCAACTACCCTGAACCCAAACTCGTCTACCAGCAGCGTGGCACCTCGGCCGGTACCGCCTGGCTCGAGTCGTATGAAATCCGCCTTAACCCGGTGCTGATGATGGAAAACCAGCAGGCGTTTATCGATGAAGTGGTGCCGCACGAGCTGGCGCATCTGCTGGTGTGGAAGCACTTCGGGCGCGTCGCCCCCCATGGAAAAGAGTGGAAGTGGATGATGGAGGCGGTGCTCGGCGTTCCGGCGCGCCGTACCCACCAGTTCGAGCTGGAGTCGGTGCGCCGCAATACCTTCCCCTACCGCTGTCAGTGCCAGCAGCACCAGCTTACCGTCCGTCGCCATAATCGCGTGGTGCGCGGCGAGGCGACCTACCGCTGCGTCAAATGCGGCGAGCCGCTGGTTGCGGAATAATCATCTGAACTTTCAGGAACTTTCCTGATCTGACTGATTGCATACAGGAACAACATTCGTTACGTTGCGGGCTCGTTTTGACACGGAGTGTAAGATGTCCCGTAATTTTTCTCTCGCGGTCGCCTTTCTGACGACGGCGCTCTCAGGCCATGCTCTGGCCGACGGTATCAACAGTTTTTCCCAGGCCAAGGCCGCAGGCGTGAAGGTGAACGCCGATGTGCCGGGCGATTTCTACTGCGGCTGTAAAATTAACTGGCAGGGTAAAAAAGGGGTCGTTGACCTTGAATCCTGCGGCTACAAGGTGCGTAAAAACGAAAACCGCGCCAGCCGTATTGAATGGGAACATGTCGTTCCGGCATGGCAGTTTGGCCACCAGCGCCAGTGCTGGCAGGATGGCGGACGTAAAAACTGTGCCAAAGACCCGGTTTACCGCCAGATGGAAAGCGACATGCATAACCTGCAGCCCGCGGTGGGCGAAGTGAACGGCGACCGGGGTAACTTCATGTACAGCCAGTGGAACGGTGGCGAAGGCCAGTACGGCCAGTGCGGTATGAAGATTGATTTTAAAGAGAAAGTCGCCGAGCCCCCTGCCCGCGCGCGCGGCAGCATTGCCCGTACCTACTTCTATATGCGCGACCGTTACGATCTCAACCTCTCCCGCCAGCAGACGCAGCTGTTCAACGCCTGGGACAAGCAGTATCCGGTGACGGAGTGGGAATGCCAGCGCGACGACCGTATCGCCAGAGTCCAGGGGAATCACAACCCTTACGTCCAGCGGGCTTGCCAGGCGCAAAAGAGCTAACCTACACTACGGCAATTCGCTTATATCGCATGACACATGGAATTTCTGACTATGCGCATTCCCCGCATTTACCACCCTGAACTGATTACCGCAGGCCGCGAAATCGCCCTGTCTGATGACGCCGCCAACCACGTTGGCCGCGTGCTGCGCATGGGCGCCGGTCAGGCAATCCAGCTGTTCGACGGCTCGAACCAGGTGTTCGACGCCGAAATTACGCGGGCAGATAAAAAAAGCGTACACGTGAACGTCCTGCGCGGTGAAGTGGATGACCGGGAATCACCGCTGCACATTCATCTGGGCCAGGTCATGTCGCGCGGTGAGAAAATGGAGTTCACCATTCAGAAATCCATTGAACTGGGTGTAAGCCTCATTACGCCACTTTTTTCTGAGCGCTGTGGCGTTAAACTGGACGCGGAACGTCTGAACAAAAAGATCCAGCAGTGGCAGAAAATTGCCATTGCGGCTTGCGAACAGAGTGGCCGGAACCGTATTCCGGAGATCCGCCCGGCGATGGGTCTGGAGGAATGGTGTGCAGAAGAGGACAGTGGGCTGAAGCTCAATCTTCATCCGCGCGCCAGCGCCAGCATCAATACGCTACCGCTGCCCGTTGAGCGCGTTCGCCTGCTGATTGGCCCCGAAGGCGGCCTGTCGGCGGACGAAATTGCGATGACGGCACGTTACCAGTTTACTGATATTCTGTTGGGACCTCGCGTTCTGCGCACTGAGACAACGGCACTCACGGCCATTACCGCGCTACAGGTACGGTTTGGCGATCTGGGTTGAAGCATTAACGGAGAAGAACATGATCAAGCTCGGCATCGTGATGGACCCCATCGCAAACATTAACATCAAGAAAGATTCCAGCTTCGCCATGCTGCTGGAAGCGCAGCGTCGCGGCTATGAACTCCACTATATGGAGATGAACGATCTTTACCTGATCAACGGTGAAGCCCGCGCCCGCACCCGCATCGTTAACGTCGAGCAGAACTACGACAAATGGTACGAATTCGGCACCGAGCAGGACATTGCGCTTGCCGATCTCAACGTCATCCTGATGCGTAAAGATCCGCCATTCGACACTGAATACATCTACTGCACCTATATTCTCGAACGCGCAGAAGAGAAAGGAACGCTGATCGTCAACAAGCCGCAGAGCCTGCGCGACTGCAACGAGAAGCTCTACACCGCCTGGTTCTCTGACCTGACGCCGGAAACGCTGGTGACCCGCAGCAAAGCTCAGCTGAAGGAATTCTGGCAGAAGCACGGCGACATCATCATGAAGCCGCTGGACGGCATGGGCGGTGCGTCGATTTTCCGCGTGAAAGAGAGCGACCCGAACATTGGCGTGATTGCCGAGACCCTGACCGAGCTGGGCACGCGTTACTGCATGGCGCAGAACTATATTCCGGCGATCAAAGACGGCGACAAACGCGTTCTGGTCGTGGATGGCGAACCGGTTCCTTACTGCCTGGCGCGTATCCCGCAGGGTGGTGAAACCCGCGGTAATCTGGCCGCCGGTGGCCGCGGCGAACCGCGTCCGCTGACCGAAAGCGACTGGGAAATTGCCCGCCGCGTTGGCCCGACGCTGAAAGCCAAAGGCCTGATCTTCGTTGGCCTGGATATCATCGGCGATCGTCTGACCGAAGTGAACGTCACCAGCCCGACCTGCATTCGTGAAATTGAGGCTGAATTCCCGATTTCGATCACCGGAATGCTGATGGACGCTATCGAAAAACGTTTACAGAAATAACCTAACAATACTATTAGTGACAGCGCCTGTGTTTGTCCCCATACTGGGCGCTGTCGCTTTTTAAACCAGGAAACAGTACCTCTGACAATGAATTTACAGCATCACTTTCTTATTGCCATGCCTGCTCTCCAGGACCCGATTTTTCGCCGCGCCGTGGTTTATATTTGTGAATACAATGAAGACGGCGCGATGGGTATCATCATCAATAAACCACTGGAAAATCTTCAGGTTGAAGGAATTCTGGACAAGCTGAAAATCTCGGCTGAAGAGCGCCTGCCGGAAATACGGCTTGATAAACCTGTGATGCTGGGCGGACCTCTTGCAGAAGATCGCGGTTTTATCCTGCATACGCCGCCGGTGTTCTCTTCCAGTATTCGAATTTCGGATAACACCGTCATCACCACCTCGCGTGACGTGCTCGAAACGCTGGGTACCGCAGAGCAGCCTTCTGAAGTGCTGGTGGCGTTAGGCTATTCGTCCTGGGAGAAAGGCCAGCTTGAGCAGGAGATCCTCGATAACGCATGGCTTACCGCGCCTGCGGACATGAATATCCTGTTTAAAACCCCCATCGCCGATCGCTGGCGTGACGCGGCGAAGCTGATTGGTATTGATATCCTGACCATGCCTGGCGTAGCGGGGCACGCCTGATGAGCGGAACGCTTCTGGCCTTCGATTTTGGCACCAAAAGCATTGGCGTCGCCGTGGGGCAGCGCATCACCGGTACCGCGCGTCCGCTTACTGCCCTGAAGGCCAACGACGGTACGCCGGACTGGAATCTTATTGAGCGTCTGCTCAAAGAGTGGCAGCCGGATGACATTATTGTTGGGCTGCCGCTGAACATGGACGGTACCGAACAGCCGCTTACCGCCCGGGCGCGAAAGTTCGCCAATAAAATCCATGGCCGCTTTGGCGTCTCCGTGAAGCTTCACGACGAGCGTCTTAGCACCGTCGAAGCGCGTGCGGGTCTGTTTGAGCACGGCGGCTTCCGGGCGCTCAACAAAGGCAGCGTGGACTCCGCTTCTGCCGTGATTATCCTCGAAAGCTATTTCGAACAGGGCTTTTAAGCACGGGGCCTACAGCCGCCCCTGCGCCCGTCTCTCCGCCAGGCTCTGGTCAAAGTTCTGCATTCCTGCCTGCAGACCGGTTTGGATGATGCCGGGCAGTTGCCACGTTTTCCCTTCACGAATAAGATTTGCCGCCGCAGCGGTGTTCACCAGCAGTTCATACAGCGCGACGCGGCCGTCCTGCAGATCGGGAAGCAGCTTCTGCGCCAGCACTGCCCGGAGGCTGCCGGCCAGCTGGTTACGCACCGGATCTTTCTCCTGCGCCGGGAACGTATCGACCAGCCGTTCAATCGCCTGCGATGCCCCGCGCGTATGCAGCGTCGCCAGCACCAGATGTCCGGTTTCCGCCGCCGTTAGCGCCAGGCGGACCGTTTCGCTGTCGCGCAGCTCCCCCAGCAAAATAACGTCCGGATCCTGGCGTAAGGCACTGCGCAGCGCGTCGGCAAATGACGGACTGTGCTGGCCAATCTCCCGCTGCTGGATCAGGCAACGCTCGCTCTGGTAGATAAACTCCACCGGATCTTCAAGCGTGAGGATATGGCCGTCAGTATGGTGGTTGAGAAAATCGACCATCGCCGCCAGCGTCGTAGATTTGCCGCTGCCGGTCGCCCCCGTGACCAGAATCAGCCCGGCGTCATTGGATAACAGTTCCGGGATTGCCCGCGGCGCGCCCAGCGTAGCGAGCTGCGGACAGGTACGCGGCAACAGCCGCAGCGTCACAGAGACACCGCGCATCTGCTTAAAGGCACTCCCGCGCAGACGCTGGCCTCCCGTTACCGTCGCGGCAAAATCCACCTGTCCATTTGCCCACCATGTTCCCTGCTGCTCATCGTTGAGCCACGCTTTTAACAACGCCCCGACGTCAGGAGGAGGAAACGGTGCCGGTTCAAGGCGGCCCGTTCTGCGCCAGCGGGGTGGCGAATCACTGCACAGGTGTAGATCGGAGACGTTATGCTTTACACTAAGGGCCACAATTTCTTCCACATCCATAGACTACTCCTCGGAAAATGAACGACATTGCGCATAACCTGGCACAGGTCCGGGACAAAATCTCAGCCGCCGCAACGCGTTGCGGCCGGGCTTCAGAAGAAATTACGCTGCTTGCAGTCAGCAAAACCAAGCCTGCGAGCGCCATCGCAGAAGCTATTGACGCAGGCCAACGCGCGTTTGGTGAAAACTACGTCCAGGAAGGCGTGGATAAAATTCGTTCCTTCCAGGAACAGGGGAATACGGATCTGCAGTGGCACTTTATTGGTCCACTGCAGTCGAACAAAAGCCGTCTGGTGGCGGAGCACTTTGACTGGTGCCATACCGTTGACCGTCTGCGCATTGCGACACGCCTGAACGACCAGCGTCCGTCAGAGATGCAAGCGCTTAACGTGCTGATTCAAATCAACATCAGCGATGAAAACAGCAAGTCCGGCATTGCGCTGAGCGAGCTGGATGCGCTGGCAGCCGAAGTGGCCGCCCTGCCGCGCCTAACCCTGCGCGGGCTGATGGCAATTCCGGCGCCTGAGTCAAGTTATGAAAGGCAGTTTGCCGTGGCACAGCAAATGGCTGTAGCATTTGAGGCGCTTAAAGCGCGCTATAACACGGTAGACACGCTTTCTCTGGGCATGTCGGACGATATGGAAGCCGCCATCGCGGCAGGCAGCACTATGGTGCGCATCGGCACGGCAATTTTCGGTGCGCGCGACTACTCAAAATAATAAGGAAACCTGAGGAACGCCATGAAGACGTTGACTTTCCTGCTCTCAACTGTGCTTGAGCTGTATACGATGGCGCTTTTGCTGCGCGTCTGGATGCAGTGGGCCCGCTGTGATTTTTACAATCCGTTCTCGCAGTTTGTCGTGAAAATCACGCAGCCTGTTGTCGGGCCGCTGCGTCGTATTATCCCGGCGATGGGTCCCATCGACAGTTCGTCTCTGCTGGTGGCGTTTATTCTCAGCGTTATCAAAGCGATCGTGCTGTTTATGGTCATCACCTTCCAGCCGATTATCTGGATTGCTGCGGTCCTGATTTTAATCAAAACCGTCGGTCTGCTGATTTTTTGGGTGCTGCTGGTCATGGCCATCATGAGCTGGGTAAGCCAGGGCCGTAGTCCGGTAGAATATGCGCTGATCCAACTGGCCGAACCGCTGCTGCGCCCGATTCGCAACCTGCTGCCTTCGATGGGCGGTATTGATTTCTCGCCGATGATCCTGGTACTGCTGCTCTATGTGGTCAACATGGGGATCGCTGAGCTGCTGCAGTCCACGGGCAATATGCTGCTGCCGGGGCTGTGGATGGCGCTATGAGTGCAGTAAGCACCTGCGCTGACGGGCTGGTTTTGCGGCTGTATATTCAGCCCAAAGCCAGCCGTGACGGTATCGTTGGGCTGCATGGCGACGAGTTAAAAGTCGCCATCACCGCCCCGCCGGTTGACGGCCAGGCGAACGCGCATCTTACCAAATATCTGGCAAAACAGTTTCGCGTCGCCAAAAGCCAGGTCATCATTGAAAAAGGTGAACTTGGGCGACATAAACAGGTAAAAATCCTTAATCCGCAATCTATCCCGACGGAAGTCGCGGCTCTGAAAGAACAGGACTAAACCATGCAGAAAGTTGTTCTCGCGACCGGCAACGCCGGTAAAGTGCGCGAGCTGGCCTCGCTATTAAATGATTTTGGTCTGGACGTGATCGCCCAGACCGACCTTGGCGTGGATTCCGCCGAAGAGACGGGGCTGACGTTTATCGAAAACGCGATCCTGAAAGCGCGTCACGCCGCGCAGATTACCGGCCTGCCCGCGATTGCTGACGACTCCGGCCTGGCCGTGGATTTTCTCGGCGGCGCACCGGGGATTTACTCCGCGCGCTATTCCGGCGTTGACGCAACCGACCAGCAGAATCTGGAAAAGCTGCTTGTCGCCCTTAAAGACGTACCGGACGAACAGCGCTCCGCGCAGTTCCACTGCGTACTGGTCTATATGCGTCACGCGGAAGACCCTACGCCGATCGTCTGCCACGGCAGCTGGCCGGGCGTGATTACTCGTGAAGCGGCTGGCAACGGCGGCTTTGGCTACGATCCGATTTTCTTTGTCCCGACCGAGGGCAAAACCGCTGCGGAACTGACCCGCGAAGAGAAAAGCGCGATATCCCACCGTGGACGCGCGCTGAAACTGTTACTGGAAGCACTGCGTAATGGCTAATTTGCCGCCTCTGAGTCTTTATATTCACATCCCGTGGTGCGTGCAGAAATGCCCGTACTGCGATTTCAACTCGCACGCGCTGAAGGGCGAAGTGCCGCACGATGACTACGTTGCGCATCTGCTGGCCGACCTGGACGCCGATGTACCTTACGCACAGGGACGTGAAGTTAAGACCATTTTCATAGGTGGCGGTACGCCGAGCCTGCTGTCAGGCCCGGCGATGCAGACGCTGCTGGACGGCGTGCGTGCGCGCCTGAACCTGGCAGCGGATGCTGAAATCACGATGGAAGCCAACCCCGGTACCGTTGAGGCCGACCGTTTTGTCGACTATCAGCGCGCGGGCGTGAACCGCATCTCCATCGGCGTGCAGAGCTTTAGCGAGCCGAAACTGAAGCGCCTGGGGCGTATTCACGGCCCGGAAGAGGCGAAGCGCGCGGCAAACCTGGCGACCGGTCTGGGCCTGCGCAGCTTTAACCTGGATTTGATGCACGGCCTGCCGGACCAGTCGCTGGAAGAGGCGCTGGACGACCTGCGCCAGGCGATCGAACTGAACCCGCCGCACCTGTCGTGGTATCAGCTCACCATCGAGCCCAACACCCTGTTTGGCTCGCGTCCGCCGGTGCTGCCGGATGACGACGCGCTGTGGGATATCTTCGAGCAGGGTCACAGGCTTTTAACCGCTGCGGGCTATCAGCAGTACGAAACGTCGGCGTATGCAAAGCCGGGCTACCAGTGTCAGCACAACCTGAACTACTGGCGTTTTGGTGACTATCTCGGGATTGGCTGCGGCGCGCACGGCAAGGTGACCTTCCCGGACGGGCGGATTCTGCGTACTGCCAAAACCCGCCACCCGCGCGGGTATATGGAAGGCCGCTACCTGGAGCGCCAGCACGACGTCGAAGCGGCGGATAAGCCGTTTGAGTTCTTTATGAACCGCTTCCGTCTGCTGGAAGCCGCGCCGCGCGCGGAGTTTGCGCTGTACACAGGGCTGGCGGAATCGGTGATTCGCCCGCAGATTGACGAAGCGCTGGCGCAGGGGTATCTCACCGAGAGTGAGAAATACTGGCAGATCACCGAGCACGGCAAGCTGTTCTTAAACTCCCTTCTTGAGCTGTTCCTCGCCGAAGAATCCTGAAGGCGGATTCAGGATTTTGCATCCCGTTCTGCCGGCTGAGGGAAAGGTTGGCAGAGTGTGTGGATGATCGACCTGAAGAGACAGTCGATCACCATGGGTAAAGGATGTTAAAAATTGTTCGCCATGTCCCCGGACCGTACACCCTGAAAGGGAGAGGGAGCAAACCATCCCCTCGCCCCTTTGGGGAGAGGGATAGGGTGAGGGGAACTTACTTCAGCGTCCCCACCAGCGCCTTACGGCTGTCTTCCAGCGACACCACGCGCTTACACACGTCTTTGCCGAACTGCTGGAAATCATCTTCCTGGTTTTTCCACTCGTTCTGAATGGAGGTTTGCAGGCCGCCCAGACTGCCCAGCACGCCCTGCAGCGGGTTACCGCCGCCTTTCAGCACCGCTTTGGCACCCATCTCGTTGATGCTGTCCTGCAGGATGCCGCCCATCGCCTGGTTCACCAGCTGCTGCCCGTCGGCACGGACCTGATCGATCGCCTTATAGTGGAACGTCAGGCCGTCGGAGCGCGTCTCGATAATACGGTTCATCTGCTCTTTAAGCTGCTTGTCCAGCTTCGTCAGGCGGGTGCGCATGTTGCTGCTCTCCCCCACCTCTTTGGTGATGATCTTATCCAGCGCCACGCGGCTCTTTTCGACGCGCGTCAGGGCACCTTCATTAATCCACGGCAGCGCGGTACGCAATTCGGACTGGTAGTCTTTCGCCTGCTCGCGCTGTGCGGCAGTCAGGTTGTACTGCTTGCCGTTATAGGTGACGTTCCCTTCTGGCGTAATCACCAGATTGCCGTTCTCGCCTTTGACCTGCACGGTTTGCGGGCTTAACACCACGTCATCACGCGGGGTGACGCTACACTGATAATCCGCATGGGCGGTGAATCCGGTTGCCATCAAAGCAACTGCCAGCAACGTTTTGCGCATCTTAAACACTCCCTCAGACAAAACGGGCCAGCTAATGCTGGCCCCTTACTGCTTAATTAGTCCCACCAAACGTCGAAAAGTTCGCTGACGCGGACATCTTCGAGCTTGTGGTCTTCAAGCCACTTACGTACCAGAGCCTGATGTTCTTCGGTGCATTTACCCACTTCCTGGGTGCAGATCAGACCTTCCCATGCCAGGTAGCCGCTACCGTCGAAGGCCAGCTTGTTTGGCTCAATCACGTCGTTGATGAACGCATCCACGTCCTGATCGATCTGTTCTACATTGGTGCCTTCCGGGAAACGCCACGCAACGGAGAAGCCCACTTCCTGGAATTCTTCGATGTGCATCTTTTTACGCAGACGACGGCTACGATTCTTTGCCATTATTTCACCCTCTCGAACATTAAGTCCCATACACCGTGACCAAGACGATGGCCACGCTGTTCAAATTTCGTTACCGGACGCGATTCCGGACGCGGTACATAGTCGTTGCTCGCAGACTGGTTTTTGTAACCGTCCAGCGACGACATCACTTCCAGCATATGTTCCGCATACGGTTCCCAGTCGGTCGCCATATGGAAGACACCGCCCAGCTTCAGCTTGCTTTTTACCAGCTCGGCAAACGGCGCCTGAACGATACGGCGTTTATTATGACGCGCTTTGTGCCACGGGTCAGGGAAAAAGAGCTGAACCATGGTTAAAGAATTGTCAGGAATCATTTTGTGCAGCACTTCCACCGCGTCGTGACACATCACGCGCAGGTTCTCAACGCCCTCTTCGTGGGCCGTTGCCAGACACGCGCCCACGCCCGGCGAATGCACTTCGATACCGAGGAAGTTCTGCTCCGGGCGCGCTTTCGCCATGGTCACCAGCGAGGCGCCCATACCGAAGCCAATTTCCAGCGTGACCGACGCGTCGCGGCCAAACAGCTCGGCAAAATCCAGAGGCTGCTCGCTGAACTCAACGCCCATCACCGGCCAGTAGTTGTCCAGCGCGTGTTGCTGACCTTTTGTCAGGCGGCCCTGACGACGGACAAAGCTGCGAATACGGCGCAGCGGGCGACCGTTTTCATCAAATTCCGGTGAAATGACGTCGTTTTTCATAAAAGAGTTGTCTGCTTGTGAGAATGTTCGGGAAACGGGCATTATCCAAAGTTAAGGCTTCTATGCAAGCATGGGAAAGATCCGGTTTACAGCAGATTGACGCTGTGCTGCAATCTGCGTCCCTGATTATGCGAATCGATGACCATGCAAGCCTCTCAATTTTCAGCCCAGGTGCTGGACTGGTACGACAAATACGGGCGTAAAACCCTGCCCTGGCAAATTGAAAAAACGCCTTACAAAGTATGGCTCTCCGAGGTGATGTTGCAACAAACGCAGGTCGCCACGGTGATCCCTTACTTCGAGCGTTTTATGGCGCGCTTCCCGACGGTGACCGATCTGGCCAACGCGCCGCTGGACGAGGTCCTGCACCTGTGGACCGGTCTTGGCTATTACGCCCGCGCGCGTAACCTTCACAAGGCCGCACAGCAGGTCGCCACGCGCCACAGCGGGAAGTTCCCGGAAACCTTCGATGAGGTGGCCGATCTCCCCGGCGTTGGACGTTCAACCGCAGGCGCTATTCTCTCCCTGTCTTTAGGCAAGCATTTCCCTATCCTCGACGGCAACGTGAAGCGCGTGCTGGCGCGCTGCTATGCCGTCGACGGCTGGCCGGGGAAGAAGGACGTTGAAAAACGTCTTTGGGAAATAAGTGAGGCGGTTACTCCGGCTAACGGCGTCGAGCGTTTCAACCAGGCGATGATGGATCTCGGCGCCATGGTCTGCACGCGCTCAAAACCAAAATGCGAACTCTGCCCGGTGAATAATCTCTGCGTGGCGTATGCCAACCATTCATGGGCGCAGTATCCGGGTAAGAAACCCAAGCAGACGCTGCCGGAGCGCACCGGCTATATGCTGCTGATGCAGCACGGTGACGAGGTCTTCCTCGCCCAGCGTCCGCCGAGCGGTCTGTGGGGTGGTCTATACTGCTTCCCACAGTTTGAAGATGAAGACTTGCTGCGTGAATGGCTTAAACAGCGCGGGATTGCTGCCGATAACCTGACGCAGCTGACCGCGTTTCGCCACACCTTCAGCCATTTCCATCTGGATATTGTGCCGATGTGGCTTCCCGTGTCCTCCGTCGCCTCGTGCATGGATGAAGGCACCGCTCTCTGGTATAACTTAGCGCAACCGCCATCAGTCGGACTGGCGGCTCCCGTGGAGCGCCTGTTACAGCAATTACGTGCCGGTGCAATGGTTTAGCATCGACAAGAAAAAGAGGAATGAGTATGGCCAGAACGATTTTTTGTACTTTCCTGCAGCGTGACGCTGAAGGCCAGGATTTCCAGCTTTATCCGGGCGACCTGGGTAAACGCATCTACAATGAAATCTCCAAAGAAGCCTGGGGACAGTGGCAGAAAAAGCAGACCATGCTGATCAACGAGAAGAAACTCAGCATGATGAACCCGGAACACCGCAAGCTGCTTGAGCAGGAGATGGTGAGCTTCCTGTTCGAAGGAAAAGACGTGCACATCGAAGGCTATACGCCACCGGAAAAATAACAGCGTGCGGGGCAAACCCCGCCGTTAAAGCAAACACAACACGCACTCCCGGAATGATGAAAAAACTTTTAGCGCTAGCCCTTGTTGCGCCGTTGCTGGTCTCGTGTTCGTCAAAAAAAGGCGAAGATTACAACGAAGCCTGGATCAAGGACACCAACGGTTTTGACATTTTGATGGGGCAGTTTGCCCACAACATCGAGAACATATGGGGATTTAACGAAGTTCTTATTGCCGGACCTAAGGACTACGTTAAGTACACCGACGCCTATCTGACCCGTAGCCACATCAACTTTGATGAGGGGACGATCACGATTGAGACCATCGCAGGCACGGACCCTGCGGCACGACTGCGTCAGGCGATAATCAAAACCCTGCTGATGGGTGACGATCCTGGCTCTATCGATCTCTACTCCGATGCCGACGATATTACCATCTCGAAAGAGCCGTTCCTGTACGGCCAGGTCGTCGATCAGACCGGTCAGCCGATCCGCTGGGAAGGCCGCGCCACGAAATTTGCCGACTACCTGCTGCAGACGCGCCTGAAGAGCCGCTCTAACGGTCTGAAGATCATCTATAGCGTCACCATCAACCTCGTCCCGAACCACCTCGACAAGCGTGCGCATAAGTATCTGGGCATGGTGCGTCAGGCCTCGCGTAAATACGGCGTGGATGAGTCGCTGATCCTGGCGATTATGCAGACCGAATCCTCGTTTAACCCGTATGCGGTAAGCCGTTCCGATGCCCTGGGGCTGATGCAGGTTGTGCAGCACAGCGCCGGTAAAGACGTCTTCCGCGCGCAGGGTAAATCCGGCACGCCGAGCCGCAGCTATCTGTTCGACCCGCAGAGCAACATTGATACCGGCACGGCCTATCTGGCGATGCTGAACAATGTCTACCTGGGCGGCATAGACAACCCGACGTCGCGCCGCTATGCAGTGATCACCGCCTATAACGGCGGCGCGGGCAGCGTGCTGCGCGTCTTCTCAAATGACAAAGTGCAGGCCGCGAACATCATCAACAGCATGGCGCCGGGGGATGTCTACTCTACCCTCACCACCCGCCACCCGTCTGCGGAATCCCGTCGCTATCTGTATAAGGTGAATACGGCGCAGAAGAACTACCGTCGTCGCTAAAAAACGGCCACTCACCCTGCCCTCTCCCCTTTGGGGTGAGGGCATCAGGCCGCCCCCATCACCCACCCATACGAAAATGTTATTTGCATCACAATCCAAACTGCAAATTAATGTGGATTGCATTTTTTTGCGGGAGGTAACAAAACATATCGTTGCCAACTGATAGAATTGCATCAAATAACAACCCTGAATGTTCCCAAAACAACATATCTCCCGCTCACTTGTGAGGAAAGTAACATGAACCTTAAGCTGCAGCTTAAAATATTGTCGTTTCTGCAGTTCTGCCTGTGGGGTAGCTGGCTGACTACACTCGGCTCCTATATGTTTGTGACGCTCAAGTTCGATGGTGCGTCAATCGGTGCCGTCTACAGCTCGCTCGGTATTGCGGCTGTCTTCATGCCAACGCTGCTGGGCATCGTGGCGGATAAATGGCTAAGCGCCAAATGGCTGTACATGCTTTGCCATCTGGTGGGTGCGGGGACGCTGTTTATGGCAGCCCAGGTGACCACGCCGGGGGCGATGTTCATGGTGATCCTGCTTAACTCGCTGGCCTATATGCCAACGCTTGGGCTGATCAACACCATCTCCTACTACCGCCTGAAGTCTGCGGATATGGATATCGTGACCGATTTCCCGCCAATCCGTATCTGGGGCACCATCGGCTTTATCATGGCGATGTGGGGCGTGAGCTTCGCGGGCTTCGAACTGAGCCATATGCAGCTCTATATCGGTGCGGCGCTCTCCGTGGTGCTGGCGATCTTCACCCTGACGCTGCCGACCATTCCGGTTTCTAACCAGCAGAAAAACCAGAGCTGGAGCACCATGCTCGGCCTGGACGCCTTCGCGCTGTTCAAAAACAAACGCATGGCGATCTTCTTTATCTTCTCCATGCTGCTGGGCGCAGAGCTGCAGATCACCAACATGTTCGGCAACACCTTCCTGCACAGCTTCGATAACAACCCGCTGTTCTCCGGCAGTTTTATCGTTGAACATGCGTCGGTCATGATGTCCATCTCTCAGATCTCTGAGACGCTGTTCATCCTGACCATCCCGTTCTTCCTGAGCCGCTACGGCATCAAGAACGTCATGCTGATCAGTATCGCGGCGTGGATGTTGCGCTTCGGCCTGTTCGCCTACGGCGATCCAAGCCCGTTCGGCACCGTGCTGCTGGTGCTGTCGATGATTGTTTACGGCTGCGCCTTCGACTTCTTCAACATCTCCGGTTCGGTGTTTGTGGAAAAAGAAGTGAAGCCTGAAATCCGCGCCAGCGCGCAGGGTATGTTCCTGATGATGACCAACGGCTTCGGCTGTATTCTGGGCGGCGTGGTGAGCGGTAAAGTGGTTGAGATGTACACCACCAACGGCATCACCAACTGGCAGCCTGTATGGCTGATCTTCGCGGCGTACTCGCTGGTGCTGTTCTTCGCGTTCATCGCGCTGTTCAAGTACAAGCACGTGCGCGAGCCGCACGGTGCGCAGCCGATCGCGCATTGATTGTTGTGCCCGGTGGCGCTGCGCTTGCCGGGCCTACAAAACAAGACCGTAGGCCGGGTAAGGCGAAGCCGCCACCCGGCTATTTTATTCCAGACAGCACCCAACCCACCGACAGCAAATCCGCGCTACCGCCCGGGCTCAGGTTCCGTTCAATCAGTGCGTTATCCATCTTAAGCAACGCCTCGCGGTCCCAGCCAGTGGCCAGTAATTCCCGCGCATAGCCCTGAACGTAGCGCAGCCCTTCCATGCCGCCGCGTGAAACCAGATTACTGTCCTGATTAACCGCCATCAGGCGTAACAGCAGGCCGTGAAGTGAATGTCCGTTCCACTGCGCCAGCGCCTTACGGACCGTCGCAAAGCCGCTCTCAGCCTCGCCGCGCGCCCCGGTTAAGCCGTACTGCTGAAACTGCCGCTCGCCCGCCGTCGCCTGCCCGCTGCGTGCGGCCAGCTCCCGCGACACCAGCCCGCGGCAGATGTTACTCACCTCACAGCAGAGGCTATCTGCGGAGATATTTTTCACACGACCGCCGGCGAAGCACAGTAAACCCAGAGCAAAAATCCCGCCCTTGTGGGTATTCACTCCGTTCGTCGCGGCGTACATCGCCTGCTCGCAGGCCATCCCCATCGGGCGGAGAAGGCGTAGCTGTTCGCCAGCGGGTTTATCCGCATGCGCGCTGCCCAACTCGGCAAAGCGCGTAAACCACGGCGTAATCGCCATAATGCTGCGAACGAACAGCGCATGGTCCATATCGCGATGGGAACCGTTATTGAGCTTGTCCACCAGCCCCGGCTTGGGCGTCAGCTCCAGCTCCTGCCACAGCGCCGCTTCGGCAAGCGCAGGCACGTCAACCGGGCGCGGTTTAGTCGCGAGCAAACCAGTCATCGATCATTTTCTCCACGCGGGAAACCACCTGCTCCACAGGATGAGCGCGCGAACGGGAGCAGGCATGAGCGGGCTCGTCGCAGATCAGGCAACGCCTTAGATTTGCGCCCAGCGACTGACGCCCGACGTGGCCGTGCTTAGGGCAGATCACGTCCAGATCCCACAGCCTGCCGAGCGGGTGCATCTGCTCCAGATTCGCACAGTGCGCTTTGATTTCCGCCGCCGGATGGGCCACGCACCACAGGGCTTCTGGCCCGGTCGGGAGCCATAGAACCTGGCGGTCCAGCACCTGCCAGCGGTTTTCCCACAGCAGCTGGTCGCACATCTGCAGCGCCACGCCCATGGTATTGCGATAGCGCAGGCTGTCCTTGATTTCCCCTGGCGTGACCAGCGTGAGGGAAATCACCGGTTGTTGATAGTGCTCGAGCATGTCAGCCTGGCGCGCTGCGCGGCGCTCTTTCGCCGCCAGCAGTTCGTCCAGGCTGACACCCGTCCGCACGGGTGTCGCTGAAATCATACTTACTCCTTCACCTGTCGCACGGTGTCGATCACGCTGCCGTCGCGGTAGCGGATCACCCCGACGATTTTGTCGGTAAACTCTATCGGTTTAGGGATGCCGGTCAGGGAGATCGCCCGCTCGTACAGCGCGTTGATATCCACAACCTTCAGCCCGGCTTCCAGCAGCCGCTCGCGGATTTCCGGACGCGCCGGGTTAACCGCGATGCCGTGGTCGGTGACCAGCACGTCGATGCTTTCGCCCGGCGTGAGGCGCGTGGTAACCCGCTTCACAACCGTGGGAATGCGGCTGCGCAGCAGCGGCGCGACGACGATGGTCAGATTCGCCGCGGCGGCCACGTCGCAGTGCCCGCCGGACGCGCCTCGCATCACCCCGTCGGAGCCGGTGATGACGTTGACGTTGAAATCAACGTCGATTTCAAGCGCGCTGAGGATCACCACGTCGAGCTGGTCACAGCTTGCCGCCTTGCTGCCGGGGTTGGCGTAGACGTTGGTGGAGATCTCCACGTGGTTCGGGTTGCGCGCCAGCGAAGCCGCCGCCTGACCGTCAAAGCACTGGGTATCGAGCAGCTTTTCGATCAGCCCCTTCTCGTGCAGGTCCACCAGGCTGCCGGTGATGCCGCCGAGCGCAAAGCGCGCCTTCACGCCGCTGCGCTCCATCTTCTCTTCCATAAAGCGGGTGCAGGCCGTGGCCGCCGCGCCGGAGCCGGTCTGCATCGAGAAGCCCGGTTTGAAGTAGCCGGAATGCTCAATCACGTCCGCCGCATAGCGGGCGATCATCAGCTCGCGCGGGTTGCTGGTGACGCGCGCCGCGCCGACGCTGATTTTCGCCGGGTCGCCTACGCTTTCAACCTGCACGATGTAGTCCACCTGGTCCTGCACCAGGCTGGCGGGCATATTGGGGAACGGCACCAGTTCTTCAGTCAGCAGCACCACCTTACGGGCAAAGTGCGCGTCCACCATGGCGTACCCCAGCGAGCCGCAGCACGATTTTCCGTGCGTCCCGTTGGCGTTGCCAAACTCATCGCTGCACGGCACGCCGAGAAACGCCACGTCGATATTCAGCTCGCCGTCCTGGAGCAGCTTCACGCGACCGCCGTGGGAGTGGATTTGCACCGGCTCGTCCATCAGCCCGTGGGAGATGGCATCCGCCAGCCTGCCGCGCATGCCCGAGGTGTAAATCCGGGTGATGACGCCGCTTTCGATATGCTCGATCAGCGCGTCGTTGCAGGTCATCAGCGAGCTGGAGGCCAGGGTCAGGTTTTTGAAGCCCATGCGCGCCAGCAGCGCCACAACGGTGTTGATCACCCGATCGCCTTCGCGAAACGCGTGGTGGAAGGAGATGGTCATGCCGTCCTGCAGGCCGCAGCGCTTAACCGCCTCTTCAACAGAGGCGCACAGCTTGCGGCTGTGTTTCGCGTCGCTGTCCGCCAGCACGGCGTGGCGCTGTGGGCGGTATCAAACGGTTTTAGGTCCCGCAGATGGGGAAAATTCACGTGAAGAAGTTCTGTCTGATTCATTATTTCATCCTTACCGACGCACGCCGGAGGCCGCCGCGCGCTCCAGCACCACCTGCGCGTGGTTAATAATCGGTGCATCCACCATTTTGCCGTTAAGCGACACCACGCCCAGGCCGTTACGCTCGCCCTCTTCTGCAGCCTCAATCACCCTTCTGGCGTGATCCACCTCTTCCTGCGTCGGGGCGTAGGCGTTGTGCAGCAGGTCAATCTGGCGCGGGTTGATCAGCGATTTGCCGTTAAAGCCCATCTTGCGGATCAAATCGACCTCGCGCAGGAACCCGGCCTCGTCGTTAACGTCTGACCACACCACGTCGAAGGCGTCGATGCCCGCCGCGCGGGCGGCGTGCAGCACGGCGCAGCGGGCGTAGAACAGCTCGGTGCCATCGCCGCGCTCGGTCTGCATGTCCATCACGTAGTCAAAGGCGGCCAGCGCAATGCCGATAAGGCGCGGAGAGCTGCGGGCAATCGCCACGGCGTTGATGACGCCAATGGCCGACTCAATCGCCGCCATTACGCGGGTGGAGCCGACCTCGCGGCCACACTCCTGCTCGATGCGCTCAAGGTGGCCTTCCAGCTCGTAGATGTCGTCCGGCGTGTCGGTTTTCGGCAGTCGGATCACGTCCACGCCTGCCCGCACGGCGGCTTTCAGATCCAGCAGGCCAAACGGCGTGCTCAGCGGGTTAATGCGCACCACGGTTTCGATATCCTGATACATCGGATGCTGCAGGGCATGGAACACCAGCATGCGCGCGGTATCCTTCTCGCGCAGGGCAACGGCGTCCTCAAGATCAAACATGATGGAGTCGGGACGGTAGATAAAGGCGGTGGAGAGCATGGCGGCGTTGGCGCCCGGCAGGAACAGCATACTGCGGCGGAGTTTGCTCATTTCAGCGCCCCCCAGTTGATGGCCTGTTCATCGGCGGCACGCATCAGCGCGCTTTGCAGGCGGGCGCGGATCACACAGTCCAGCGCCCCTTTGTCTTCAATAATAATTAATCCCTGGTGCACGTTCATGGCGCGCAATGTGTCGTTGACCACCTGGCGAATTTGCTCGCCAAACTGCTTAATCACTTCACTGTGGATGACTATCTCCAGCTCGCCGTGAGCGGGAGCGATTTTCACCATCAGGTCGCTGGACTCCTGCGTTCCGGCCAGCGCCTCCCTTACAATTTTCATGATAAATTCCTGGTAGTTAAGCGACTTCCGCACTCGCACGGTAATGCGTTTCGAGATGCGCGAAGGTGGAGTCCGGGACAATCTCCCGGATCCGGGAAAACTGCTGTGTCTTCAGTAAGCGGCGCACTTCGGACGCCGATATGGCGTTACCGGTGGCCTTGATGCGCGGCATTTCCACCACCTCAATATGTGAGGCCAGCAGGTCGTGCAGCGTCTGGTTGTACTGGCGGGTAATGTCGCAGAACGGCTCCGAGCCGATGAAGCGGTGCGTGATGCCCAGCGCCGGGGCGATAAAGTCCCGGAAGATCAGCACGTCGATCTCGCTCCACGCCTGCTGCACTTTGCCGGTCTCCTTCAGGAAGTAGGCCGGAAACGTGGCGCGAGAGATGATGTACTGCGAGCCTTCATGCACCACGACGTTCGGCAGATGCGCCACGCCCGCGCGCACCATCTCCAGACGCGCGCTGAACGGGAAGAACGAGGCGTCTTCACGCACCACAAAAAGATGCAGGGCATCGCACCGCTGCGCCGCCTGCTCCACCAGATGGCGGTGGCCGAGGGTGAACGGATTGGCGTTCATCACGATGGCGCCAATGTTCTTCCCGCACTTGCGCTTCGCGCTCAGGGAACGGCAGTAGCGCTCGATCCCCTGCGGGGTGTTCTCCATCAGCACCGCGTTGTTCCCGCTCTGGGCAATCGGCCAGAAGCCGCTGCGGGCAAAGCGCTCCCGGTTGCACGGACGGGTGCAGAGGAAGAGGTGAAAATGGCCGCACTCCAGCGCCGCATTTTCCACCTCTGCCAGCAGCCGCGCGCTGAGGTTCTCGCCGCGAAGCTGCTCGTTGACCGCCACGCATTTGATAACGTTGGCAGCAAGCCCTGCGCAACCCACCAGCTGCGAGCCGGACCAGGCTTCGACGAACAGCGTGATGTCGTTGTCCAGGCCAAGGCCGCTGTCTGCCAGCAGGTAGCGGATCTGGCTTAAGCGTTCCGGGTGTTTCGCCACGAGGGTGTGGCGAAAATCGATGGGTTGCGATTGCATGCTGCCGCCTTACTTAATGTGCTGCCGCAAGCCCGACGGCTGGCGCTTCCACGATCACGTTGCTGAGATGACCGATATGCTCGATCTCCACCTCAATGCGATCGCCCTCTTTCATAAACAGCGGCGGATTGCGCTTTTTACCCACCCCGCCCGGGGATCCGGTGATGATCACATCGCCAGGACTTAAGCGGGTGAAGGTGCTGATGTACTCGATCAGCTCCGCAACCTTGTGGATCATGCTGCTGGTGTTGTCTTCCTGCACCATGCGGCCGTTCAGCCAGGTGCGGATTGCAAGCCTGTGCGGATCGGGGATCTCATCTGCCGTCGCCATCCACGGGCCAAACGCGCCGGTTTTGCGCCAGTTTTTACCGGCGGTAAACCAGGTGTGCTGCCAGTCGCGGGCGGAGCCGTCCATGTAGCAGCTGTAGCCGGCCACGTGGCGCAGGGCGTCGTCGCGGCTGATGTTCTCCCCGCCTTTACCGATGATCACCGCCAGCTCGCCTTCGTAGTCGAATTCGCTGGAGTGGCGCGGCTTCAGCACCGGCTCGTTGTGTCCGGTCTGTGAATCCGGGAAGCGAACAAACAGCGTCGGGGCCGGGTTGTGCTGGTCAAACTCCTTGCGCTTGTCGGCGTAGTTCATGCCCACGCAGAGGATTTTTTCCGGCTGCTCAATCACCGGTAAGAAGGTGATGGCGCTCATCGGCACGTCCACGGCATCGTTCAGGTAGCGGGTGGCCTGTGCCAGCCCGTTGCCCTGCAGCAGCGCTTTAAGGTCGCTGTAGCGGTCGCCAAGACGGCGGCCTAAATCAATCACGCCGTCGGCCTGGACGATGCCGTAGCTGCGTTTTCCCTGGTATAAAAAGCTTGCGAGTTTCATTGTTCTTTCCTGAAAACTTAAACGAGGAAGTTGCCCAGAATCAGCAGTGAGACAGAGACGTTAATCGCCCCGCCGATACGGGTAGCAATCTGGGCGAATGGCATCAGGCTCATGCGGTTGCCTGCGGTCAGGATCGCCACGTCGCCGGTACCGCCCTGACCGCTCTGGCAGCAGGAGACGATGGCGACATCAATCGGGTGCATACCAATCTTTTTGCCGACGAAGAAGCCGGTCGCCACAAGCGCGGAGACGGTGCTGATAATCACCAGCAGGTTGGTCAGCGTGAAGGCGGCCACCAGTTCATGCCACGGGGTGATAGCCACGCCAACGGCAAAGAGAATCGGATAGGTCACAGAGGTCTGGAAGAATTTGTACACCACCTGAGAGCCTTCCAGCAGGCGCGGAGAGGCACCGTTACAGAGCTTCACCAGAACCGCCATAAACAGCATGCCGACCGGAGCAGGCAGGCCAATCAGCTTGTGGCCGAGCATGCCCAGCATATAGAGCAGCACCGCCAGCAGCGCGCCGGAGGCGATAGTGGTCACGTCCGCCTTGCCGGAGAATGCTGGCTGAGAGACGGTGGCATCGGCATTGGCGCGGTTAGGCATCAGCTGGCCTTCACCGGTCAGGTGCGGGTAGCGTTTACCGAGCTGGTTCAGGCAGCCGGAGATGATGATTGCCGTCAGCCCGCCGAGCATGACCATCGGCAGCACGCGGCCGAGCGCCACGCCCTGATCCATATGCAGCAGGGTGGCATAGCCGATGGAGAGCGGGATTGCACCTTCGCCCACGCCGCCCGCCATAATCGGCAGAATGATAAAGAAGAAGATCTGGAACGGCTCAAGACCCAGCGCCAGGCCGACGCCCATCCCTACCAGCATGCCGACGATTTCGCCGCACAGCATCGGGAAGAAAATGCGCAAGAAGCCCTGGATCAGCACCGTGCGGTTCATGCTCATGATGCTGCCGACGATAATGCAGCAGATGTAGAGATAGAGAATGTTGGTGGATTTGTAGAACTTGGTGGTGGACTCGACCACCACGTCCGGCAGCAGGCCGTAATAGACCAGCGCGGAAGGGATAAAGGTGGCGCAAATCGCCGCCGCGCCGAGCTTGCCGACAATCGGCAGGCGTTTGCCAAACTCGCCGCAGGCAAAGCCGAAGAAGGCCAGCGTGGCCACCATGACCACGATATCGCTCGGCAGTTTTCCGCCCAGGCAATCAATGGCAATCAGCGCGCCCGCCAGAACGAACAGCGGCAGAGGAATAATCCCGATTTTCCAGGTATCCATAATATGCCACCAGCGCTCTTTGAGCGAAGGTCGCTGAATTTCAATCGGGTCGTGGGTAACAGAGAAAGAATCGTCAGTTGTGCTCATAATAAGCCCCTTGGTTATTTTGTGCGTTCAGCTTAGAGTCACAAAGGCTTACTTTATGTGAGGGATGGCATATTAAAAGCGAAGTTTTAATGGCAGCTATGGTTTTAATGGTTTCTTTTATTTAATGTGATTTATACCTTATTTATTGCCGTGGTTTTTATGGTTTCTTTTCTAAATTGAACAAACAAATAACATTTGTTCATGCAGCCCAAAGCACGTTAGCCTTTTGGATAACGCTTTTACAGCGCCCGCTGTGCAAGGGATCACAAGTTTTCGGCAAAGCGGGCGTACGCGCAAAAAAAGATGATATATTGGCGATCTTTGTCGCTACCTTACGTGATAGTTATGAAAGTCTCTTTCCAGATCAAGCTGTTTATTTCGCTGGTTGCCTTTTTCTCAGTGCTTTTTGCGTTACTGGGCGGATATTATTATGCCGACGTAGGGAAACAGCTTTATCAGGAAATGAGTACGCGAGCCAAAATACAGGCTGAAGAGATTGCACTTATTCCGACATTGCGTAATGAAGTTGAACAAAAGAATATCAACGCCATCCATGATTTTATGCAGAAGATTTCTGCGCATAGCGACGCCAGCTTTATTGTGATTGGTGATAATAAAGGCCAGCATCTTTTTCACTCCGTCTTTGCCGACAGAGTGGGCACCACGCTGGTAGGCGGTGACAACGAAGCCGTATTGCAGGGTAAAAGCATCACCACCATCCGCAAAGGCGGGCTGGGCATTTCGCTGCGCAGTAAAGCCCCCATCTTCAACGCTGCAGGACAGGTGGTCGGCATCGTTTCGGTCGGCTATCTCACCAGCTACCTGGACACCATTACCGTCAGTAAGGTGGTCAACATTCTGATTGCCGCCGTGCTGCTGCTGATTGCTCTCTTTATCTTCTCCTGGTTCTTTACCCGCAGTATTAAGAAGCAGATCTTCTCCCTTGAGCCGCGCGAGATCGGCCTGCTGGTGCGTCAGCAGAAGGCCATGATGGAGTCTATTTATGAAGGGGTGATTGCCATTGACGATCAAAGGCGGATTGAAGTCATCAACCAGGCGGCGCGCAAGCTGCTGGGCCTGAGCCAGCCGGCCCGTGAACTGCGCGGACAGCTGATAAGCCAGGTGATCGATCCGGTCCCGTTCTTCGACACGCAGACGATGCTGGCGAAAGATACCCATGACGAGATTTGCCGTTTTAACGATCTCACGGTGATTGCCAGCCGGGTACACATCATGCTTGAGGGGTCGCTGCAGGGCTGGGTGATCACCTTCCGCGATCGCAACGAGATCGACTCGCTGAGCGCCCAGCTCAGCCAGGTCAAACGCTATGTCGATAACCTCCGCATTATGCGCCACGAGCAGTTAAACCGGATGACCACCCTCTCCGGCCTGCTGCATATGGGCCGCTATGAGGAGGCGATTGGCTACATTCAGGCGCAGTCTGAACACGCCCAGGAGCTGCTGGACTTTATCTCTTCGCGCTTCAGCTCACCGACCCTGTGCGGTCTGCTGCTGGGGAAAGCCGCCCGCGCGCGGGAGAAAGGCGTTGAATTGTGCTTCGATCCGGCCTGTCGGCTGGATAAATCATTCCTCCCCCTCGGGGAGCAGGAACTGATTTCAATTATTGGCAACCTGCTGGATAACGCCATCGAAGCGACGCAGCGGTCGCCGCTTCCCCACGCGCCGGTGGAGGTGCTGATAAAGCTCAGCGAACAGGAGCTGATTATTGAAGTCGCCGACCAGGGCGTTGGCATTACACCGGAGATCCGTGAGCGGATCTTTGAACGTGGCATCACCACCAAGACGCGCGGCGATCATGGGATTGGTCTGTATCTGATCGAAAGCTATGTCACACAGGCTGGCGGCGCAATAGAAGTTGCCGATAATACCCCGCGCGGCGCCATTTTCTCCCTGTTTATCCCGGCCACGGGAACCGCCCGGCAACTGGAAGACACCGACTATGCAACATGAACTTATCGACGTACTGATTGTTGAAGACGAGAACGAACTGGCGCAACTGCACGCGGAGCTGATAGGCAAACATCCGCGTCTGAGGCTGGTGGGCATTGCCTCGTCGCTGGCTGCGGCCCAGGCAGAGCTTGCAAATAAACAGCCGCAGCTGGTGCTGCTGGATAACTACCTGCCGGACGGCAAAGGGATCTCGCTTATCAATAACCCCATGCTGGCCCGCGCCAACTGCTCGGTGATTTTTATTACTGCCGCCAGCGATATGGACACCTGCAGCCAGGCCATCCGCAACGGCGCGTTCGACTACATCCTCAAACCCGTCTCCTGGAAGCGGCTCAGCCAGTCGCTGGAGCGGTTTGTACAGTTTGCCGAACAGCAGCGGGTCTGGAAGATTGTCGACCAGCAAAACGTCGATTCGCTGTATCAGCTGCAGGCGAAAAACTACCGCCTGGACAACGGCAGCAAAGGCATTGAGGAAAATACGCTGGCGCGGGTGCAGTCGCTGTTTAACGACAAGGCAACGCACTGCTTTACCGTGGATGAGGTGGTGAGCGAGACGGGGTTGAGTAAAACCACCACCCGTCGCTATCTGGAACACTGCGTCGAGGCGGGTTTTCTGACGGTGGAGATGCTGTACGGTAAGATTGGGCATCCGAGGAGAATGTACAAGCGTAGTGCGGTTTGATGAGACGTTCCCTCTCCCTGGGGGAGAGGGTTAGGGTGAGGGCAGCAGCCCGCACTATCTCAGTACATACCCATATAGCCGCTTAATCCCGTCGGCATCCTTCTCGCTGTAAACGCCCTGCAGTTCCGGCGAGAAGCCGGGCAGCAGGTTGATGCCCTCCTCCAGCGCCAGGAAGTAACGCTGTACCGCCCCGCCCCAGACTTCACCCGGCACCACGCACAGCACGCCTGGCGGATAGGGCAGCGCCCCTTCGGCAGCAATTCGCCCTTCGGCATCCCGTATGCGAACCAGCTCCACGTCGCCTCGAATATAGGCCCGGTTCGCATCCTGCGGGTTCATCACCACCTCAGGCAGGCTCTCCTTGCGGAACATCGCCTTCTGCAAATCCTTCACGTCGAAGCTGACGTAGAGATCGTGCATCTCCTGACACAGCTGGCGAAGGGTGTAATCCCGGTAGCGCACCGGGTATTTCTGAAAAATCGTCGGCAGCACGTCCGCCAGCGGCGTGTCGTCTTCAATATGCTGTTCAAACTGGCCCAGCATCGCCACCAGCTGTGCCAGCTTCTCGCTGCTTTCGGCAGGGGTCAGCAGGAACAGGATCGAGTTAAGGTCGCATTTCTCCGGCACAATGCCGTTTTCACGCAGATAGTGCGCCAGAATCGTCGCCGGGATACCGAAATCCGTGTACTCGCCGGTTTCGGCATCGATGCCCGGCGTGGTCAGCAGGAGCTTGCACGGGTCGACAAAGTACTGCTCGCTTGCATAGCCCTCAAAGCCGTGCCATTTGGCCCCCGGCTCGAAGCTGAAGAAGCGCAGCTCGCTGGCAATGGCGTGCGTCGGATGATCCTGCCACGGCCGCCCCGCCACCACCGGTGGGATAAACGGTTTGATCATATGACAGTTGGCAATGATTGCCTTGCGCGCTTCAATACCCAGCTCGACGCACTCCGCCCACAGCCTGCGTCCGCTTTCCCCTTCGTGGATCTTGGCATTCACATCCAGCGCTGCGAACAGCGGATAAAACGGGCTGGTGGAGGCATGCAGCATAAACGCGTTGTTCAGCCGCTTGTGCGGGCAAAAACGCGCCTGACCGCGAATGTGGTTATCCTTTTTATGGATCTGCGAGGTTTGCGAGAACCCGGCCTGCTGTTTATGCACCGACTGGGTCACGAAAATCCCCGGATCGCTCTCGTTCAGCTCCAGCAAGAGCGGGGACGTTTCTACCATCATCGGAATAAACTGCTCGTAGCCCACCCAGGCGGAGTCAAAGAGAATGTAGTCGCACAGATGGCCGATCTTATCGATCACCTGACGGGCGTTGTAGATCGTCCCGTCGTAGGTGCCAAGCTGAATGATCGCCAGGCGGAACGGACGTGCCTCATCGGCCTTCTCCGGTGCCGCCTCGCGGATAAGATCCCGCAGATACGCATCGTCAAAGCAGTGGTCGTCAATCCCGCCAATAAAGCCAAACGGGTTACGCGCGGCCTCAAGGTAAACCGGCGTGGCACCCGCCTGGATCAGCGCCCCGTGGTGGTTAGACTTATGGTTATTGCGGTCGAACAGCACCAGGTCGCCGCGGGTCAGCAGCGCGTTGGTCACTACCTTGTTGGCCGCTGACGTGCCGTTCAGCACGAAGTAGGTTTTATCCGCGTTAAACACTTTCGCCGCGAACTTTTGCGCGTGCTTAGCGGAGCCTTCGTGGATCAGCAGATCGCCCAGCTTCACGTCGGCGTTGCACATGTCGGCGCGAAACACGTTCTCACCGAAGAAATCATAGAACTGTCGCCCTGCCGGGTGCTTTTTGAAAAAGGCCCCGTGCTGGTGGCCCGGACAGGCGAAAGTGCTGTTGCCCATCTCCACATACTGGCTCAGGGTGTCGAAAAAAGGCGGCAGCAGATTCTCTTCATAACGGCTGGCAGCGCTCTCCAGTTCCAGAAACTCCTGAGCTTTACCCGAGATGACCGCGGTGGCGCCGTCGGGCACCTCCGTTGGCTCCGGAGAGAAAATAAACACCGGCAGCTGAAAGCCCGTGCGTTTCAGCAGTGCAAGGATACCGCTGCGGCTTTCAGCCGTTGTGATGACGACGGCCGCCACATCGGTAAAATCAGTGCTGTCCAGCGTCACCTTTTCGCGGTGCGTAGACACAGTGGAGAGCAGCTCGCGGCTGACGGCAATTTTCATGGTTTTCATAGGCGCAGTTACCCTCACCGGGCGGTGAGACAGGGAGGAGAAAATTCGCGCAATAATGTCACCTTTTATTTTGAGGTGCAAGAAGGAATCAGTATGCACGAAATCAGCCAAAGCTAAGGCCCGCGAAGCCCTGCCGTGCCATAATAATGCAATATCAATGATTAAATAACAGGAGTTAACTTTGGTTATCGGGCCATTTATTAACGCAGGAGCCGTATTGCTGGGCGGCGTACTCGGCGCCGTGCTGAGCCAGCGGCTCCCGGAGCGGATTCGCACCTCCATGCCCTCAATATTCGGCCTGGCATCGTTAGGGATTGGTATTCTTCTGATGATCAAATGCGCCAACCTGCCGGTGATGGTGTTGGCTACCCTGCTCGGCGCGCTGATTGGCGAATTTTGCTATCTGGAAAAAGGCATTAACAGCGCGGTGAGTAAAGCCAAAAACCTGATTGCCCGACCGGGCAAGGCGAAACACGGCACGCACGAGACGTTTATTCAGAACTATGTCGCCATCATTATTCTGTTTTGCGCCAGCGGCACCGGGATTTTCGGTTCGATGCAGGAAGGGATGACGGGCGACCCGAGCATTTTGATTGCAAAAGCGTTTCTTGATTTCTTCACCGCCACTATTTTTGCCACCACGCTCGGCATTGCCGTGGCGGCGATTTGCGTCCCGATGCTGCTTATCCAGCTGGCACTGGCTACCTGTGCCACGCTAATTCTCCCGCTAACCACGCCGGCAATGATGGCAGACTTTACCGCCGTCGGCGGCCTGCTGCTGCTGGCTACCGGGCTGCGCATCTGTGGGATCAAGATGTTTGCCGTGGTGAATATGCTGCCCGCACTGCTGCTCGCCATGCCGCTCTCCGCGCTCTGGACGCACTTTTTCGCTTAAGGATGCGGCGAAATGGTGAGAGATTGCGCAGTCTGTAACGAAAACAACATTTTTCGTTGACGCCACCGGGCAGATCGGGTTTAATGCGCCCCGTTGCCCGGATAGCTCAGTCGGTAGAGCAGGGGATTGAAAATCCCCGTGTCCTTGGTTCGATTCCGAGTCCGGGCACCACTATTTAAAGAACCCGCCCAAAAGGCGGGTTTTTGCTATATGGCTACGGCCGATTTCTGGGCGCTGATAAGCGTGGCTTTAATGCAGGCACGCTTACGATAATAGTCCGGTAAGTTAATACAGGCGGTGGCTCTTTTTTATCACTTAATTTTGCCGGATAAATTGCTGACCTGATTTGAAAGGTTGTCGTTGCTCCGCTTCATGTCATCAAGGCTTCTTTGCAATCGCTCGATCTTACTCTCCTGCTCAGAATTCTTTCTCTCAAGCTGTAAAACCTTCTGAGTTAGCTCATCGACTTTGCGGTTGTCGGACTTCATCTTCCTCAGGCTATCCTGCATCTCCTTTAGATCCTCCCCCCTGAAATTAGAAGGCTCGATTTCATCTGCACCATAAATTACCGGGATATATCCACTATTAAAGTTGCTGGGTTCGATACTAACCTGAACTTTATTTTGCCCCGTAGAGTGCGCATAACCTATTGAAGAAAAATAAAAAAAAGAAACAACACACAGACCAGACAGATATTTATTCATTTCTAACGTCCTTTTAAATTTTTCAATCACTTCCAGGAGTCTCCTTCTGGTATCACCCGCTCAGGATAAAACACTTGGCTTAGCCTCTGGCATTTCATAAACGGGGTTAAAGAGCAGAAGATACTTTTCGTTTTTCATTATAATACGCGTTTCCTCTCCCCCAAAATCCAACCGCCACCCGCTCATTTTCTGCCACCTTACATCCGCCGGCATCGAGAAAAGTGCGTTACCACGCACCTTATTAACGAACCCGCCCTCGTGGCGGTTTTTTGCTTTTGAATTCCTGACAACTTTAGGGATCGTTCCCACCTGTGCCCAGCAGTTTATTTTTGAAGATAAACAGACACGCCTCATTGAAGTTCTCCGCCCCCAGCCGTTCCGAGAGCGCCGTACGTTTGCGGTAGAGACTTTTCACTGACGTATTCAGTTCGCCTGCAATCTCCTCCATTGACATGCCTGCCCTCAGCAACCGCAACATGATCGTTTCATGCGTGCTCAGCCGTAAATTCAGCAGCCACTTCGTGGTCAGGCGCCTGCCCTTCATATTGAGCACCAGGTTAAACAGCGAGGCCATGTCCGGCGCCGTCAGCGATGTGTTCATAAACAGCTTCATACTGAGCAGATTCTCCTCGCGATGGCGCATATCAAGCATAACGCAGCAAATCGTTTTTCTCGTTCTGGCCGGATGGCGTATCAGGTAATCATATAAACGAAGCGGCGCACGACTATCAATCAATACAGAATATTCATCTGCACCGTTATCAAATATGTTTCTGTCAATCGAGTCGAGCAGGATAATATCCGGAAAAAATATCCGCATCCCCCTGACAAGGTAGCGATCCTGAGTCACTAACACTATTGAAGTTGCCACTAACCATCCCTTTTAGATTAAAGCAAGAACGATCCCTCAGAAAGAAGGCCGCCTTCGTTTTATAGCGCTGTTATATTAACGACAAATGTATTCTGGCTTTGGACATCCCTCAATACACACATTGATGAGTAAGACTTCCTGTAGACTATCATTCAATGTCTGCCTTTAATTATAAATAAAAAACAATCCCAGAAAAGTCACTTCTCTAAACATTAAGAATTTTTGTCATGAAACTTCCCAAACATGCACCAGAAAGTACTTTAATTGAGGCAAATATGCGTCATTTAAAATATATACAAAACTGTCACAATAAAAATAAAACCACTATATTTCAATGTATTACAATTAACGACTCAATTCAAAATAAACACAAAAAACTGCTCATTACAGAATTATCTCAAAACTACACAGCAGCTTTTCAGCATATTTATCCGGCAACATATCAGGTGTACATTACCTCCCATCAAGACCACTGAGATGAGGTTTCATAATTACCTTTAAGTAAGTACCCCATAACGTTACTGCATTCAGATTTAATGTTCCCATTTATGGCCTTTAACGCAGAGTTAAAAGGCGGCCGTGTTATGCAATGGATTCATGATAAACAAATGGCAAATAGATATGGAAAGATCGCTTCGCTTAAGTACATTATTCTTTTATCGCACCCCAACATTATTGTTTCTGTTATTACTCTTTCCTGTTCTGGTTCAGGGTTCGGAATCCGTTTATGAGCAACAGATTCAACAGGCGCGTAACGGTAATTACACGTCGTTTCTCGATTATCTTCAGCGTTATCAGCAGCAGCATGCCCTGACGCCTGAACACGTTGCGGACTGGTTACAGGTGGCGGCCTGGGCAGGTCATGATGACGAGGTTATTCAGGTCTGGCAGCGCTACAGCATTTATATGCCGCTGCCCGCCCGTGGCGTTGCGGCTGTCGCACAGGCCAGGAGAAATCAGAAAGCGTGGCAGCCAGCTCTGGCGCTCTGGAAAGAAGCGCTGAGCCTTGCGCCGGATAACGACGATTATCGTATCGGCTATATCAAAACCCTGGCCGATGCCCGTAAAGATACGCTTGCCCTTAAGGAAGCCCGACAGCTGGTGGCGGAGGAGCCCTCTCAGGCGCATCTTCAGACGCTGGGGTATGTCTGGTTACGCCAGGGAAAAAGCTGGGATCGGCTTTTAGCAGACGCGCGCGCGCTGAATATCGCGCCAGAAAATCACGCGCTTCTTCGCGAGCTGATCGACGCGCTAACGGATAACCGGGTCAATACTCCCGCTCTCCAGCTTTCAAAAAAGGTGGCGCTGTCCCCAGCGGAACGTCGTCGTCTAGAGCTGAATGCCGCAGCCGAAAGCGTTCGCCTTGCAGATGTGCCTGGCAGAACAGAAAAGGAGCGCCTGCAGCTTGCGCAATCCGCACTGAATCGTTACGACGCGCTGCTGTCTCGCTGGCAAAGCGAGCCGCAGGCGGCGGAAGACGTCGTCCTTGCGCGTATCGACCGGCTCGGCGCGCTCTACGCTCATGCCGATTACCCGCGGGTCATCAGCGAATATCAGGATCTGACGGCAGCCCGGCATCCGGTGCCGGGCTGGGCAATCGGCTGGGTGATCTCGTCCTACCTCCAGGAGAAAAATACCGCTGCCGCCTTCGCGCTTCTGCAGCGCTATCCGCAATACGCTTCCGATCCGCAGGACGAGGAACACCCGCTTTTCTACGCCTGGCTGGATACGGGAGAGTATCAGGCCGCCCGCCAGTACGTTGAGCGCCAGACCCGCAACGTCCCCTGGACCCGTTACGATTTCGGCTCCCCTACCCCTCAGCCGAACGATCGGTGGCTTGCCGGCCAGTCGCTCCGTTTTAACTATTTGCTGGCGACGAATGCCCTGCCGGAAGCCGAAAAGCTGGCGCGACGTCTGGCGACAACCGCGCCGGGCAATCAGGGATTGCAGATTGACTACGCCACGCTGCTTCAGACGCGAGGCCTGCCGCGCGCGGCCGAGCAAACGCTGAAAATGGCGGAGGCGCTGGAGCCCTCGAATCTCGAACTTGAGCAGCAGCAGGCTTACGTCGCCATGGATCTGCAGGAATGGCGGCAGATGGATTTACTGGCCGACGACGTTGTCGCCCGCGCGCCGCGCGATCGCAGCGCAAGGCGTCTGGACAGGCTCCGCACCGTCCACCATATGTCCGAGCTGCGCCTCAACGCGAGCAAGGGTTTGCACTCCGATAACCCCGTCAGCGGGACGCACGACCTCAACTGGGACGCCACGCTCTATGGCCCACCCGTGGCGGATAGCTGGCGGCTGTTTGCCGGCACCCGCTATGCAGAGGGTAATTTCGATGAAGGCAAAGGCTCCAGCCGTCACCTGTTGGGCGGCGTCGAATGGCGGCCACGCAACCTCCAGCTCGAAGCCGAACTCTCCAGCAACCGCTATCACGGGGCAAACAAGCCGGGCGCTCGCCTCTCAACTACGTACGTTCTGACAGATAACTGGCAGGTCAGCGGCAGCCTTGAACGCCTGTCGCGCACCACGCCCCTGCGGGCGTTACGCAACGGGATCAACGCCAACCGGGGGGAAGGCGGCGTGCGCTGGTATCAAAACGAGCGTCGTGAGTACCAGTTCAGCGCCGCCCTCAGCCGCTTCTCGGATCATAACCGCCGCCAGGAATACACCCTCACGGGCAAGGAGCGTCTCTGGCAGACCCCGTCACTGACGCTGGATCTCGAACCGGGGATCGCCGCCAGTAAAAATAGCCTGCGGGACACGCTCTACTACAACCCGGCGCGGGATCTCTCCGTGACGGCGGCCCTGGCCGTTGACCATGAGATGTACCGCCATTACGACACCCTCTGGAGCCAGCAGTTTGTGGCGGGAGGCGGCAGCTACTGGCAGAAAAATCAGTCCGCTGGCGCCATCGCCCTGCTGGGTTACGGACAGCGCGTCCAGTGGAACAACGTTATTGATACCGGCGTGATGCTGAACTGGGACAAGCGCCCTTACGACGGCAAACGCGAGAGCAACCTCTCCGTCACGTTAGACGCGACTTTACGCTTTTAAGGATGATTATGCTTAACACACGTTTTTCCGCGAGCCTGATACTCCTCGGCTGGCTCTGCCTCAGCGCGAGCGTCTGCGCGCAGGCATTTTCGTTTATTGCGCCCAAAGCGCGGCCACAGCTGGAGGCGAGCAAACCCTGGCCGCAGAACCAGTTTCTGGTGCTGGCCTACCACGATGTAGAAGACGATGCCGCCGATCAGCGCTACCTCTCCGTGCGCACCAGCGCGCTAAACGAGCAGATAAGCTGGCTGCTGCACAACGGTTATCACATCATCAGCGTGCAGGACATTCTGGATGCCCATAACGGGAAAAAAACGCTGCCACCGAAAGCCGTTCTGCTCAGCTTTGACGACGGCTACAGCAGCTTTTACACCCGCGTCTGGCCGCTGCTTCAGGCGTGGAACGTCCCTGCGCTCTGGGCGCCGGTGGGCAGCTGGGTGGATACGCCGGAAAATCAAAAAGTTAACTTCGGCGGTCTGATGACGCCCCGCGATCGCTTCGCGACGTGGGACATG
Source organism: Enterobacter sp. N18-03635 (assembly GCF_004006055.1). Classification (NCBI taxonomy): domain Bacteria; kingdom Pseudomonadati; phylum Pseudomonadota; class Gammaproteobacteria; order Enterobacterales; family Enterobacteriaceae; genus Enterobacter; species Enterobacter sp. N18-03635. The sequence goes on from NZ_CP034769.1 coordinate 3,858,158, forward strand.
GTGCGCGAGCTCAGCCGGTCCCCGCTGATTGAGATCGGATCGCACACCTGGGCCTCGCATTACGGCATTCCGGCCAACCCGCAGGGCAGCCGCGAACCTGCCATCGCCAACCGCTTTTATGACAAAACCACGGGCCGCTATGAAACCGATCGGCAGTTCAGCCAGCGGATCGGCGATGACGTTCGCAAAGTGACTGAAAAAATCACGCAGGTAACGGGCAAGGCACCGCGCGCCTGGGTCTGGCCCTACGGCGCTGCTAACGGTACGTCGCTTGCGATCGCCAGACAGCAGGGTTATCAGCTGGCCTTTACCCTTGAGGACGGGCTGGGGAACGTGCAGGATCTCGGCAACATTCCTCGTCTGCTGATCGCCGGAAACCCCTCGCTCAAGGCTTTTGCCAATACGGTAAGCCAGGTTCAGGAGCACGATCCCGTTCGCGTCATGCACGTCGATCTCGACTACGTTTACGATCCCGATCCGGCCCAGCAGACCCAAAACATCAACAAGCTGATCCAGCGGGTCTACGACATGAAAATCAGCCATGTTTTTCTGCAGGCGTTTGCCGACCCGCAGGGCGACGGCAGGATCAAGGCGCTCTATTTCCCCAACCGTCGTCTGCCGGTCCGGGCCGATCTCTTTAATTTTGTCTCCTGGCAGCTGCAAACCCGCGCGGGGGTGAAAGTCTTCGCGTGGATGCCGGTGCTCTCGTTCGATCTCGATCCTGCCCTGCCGCGCGTGCAGCGCCGGGATCGTCAAACCGGCCAGCTGCGCGAAGCCACCGAGCCCTATATCCGGCTCTCCCCGTGGGACCTGCAGGTGCGCCAGCAGGTAACGGACATCTACGAAGATCTGGCCCGCTATGCCAGCTTCAACGGGATTTTGTTCCATGACGATGCGGTGCTGACGGACGTGGACGATGGCGCTCAGAGCACAACACGTCAGAAAAGCCAGCTGCTGATTGGGTTTACCCACGCCCTGAGCCTGGCGGTGAAGCATATCCGTGGCCCGCAGATAAAAACCGCGCGCAACATGTTCGCCTTACCCATTCTTCAGCCGGAAAGCGAAGCGTGGTTCGCGCAGAATCTTGACGATTTTCTGGCGGAGTATGACTGGACGGTGCCGATGGCCATGCCGCTGATGGAGTCCATTTCGGCTGACGAGAGCGATGCCTGGCTGGCGCGTCTGGTTAAAGCGGTCGCCACACGTCCCGGCGCGATCGATAAAACCATTTTTGAACTGCAGGCCAGGGACTGGGATAAGAAACCGCAGCGCGCCGTTTCTGATAGCCAGCTTGCGCAGTGGATGCGCGTGCTTCAGCTGAACGGCGTCAAAAACTACGGTTACTACCCCGATGATTTCATCAACAACCAACCTGATATCACACGCATCAGGCCTGTATTTTCTTCGTACTGGTACCCTGACAATGACTGATCGCATTATCGCCTTTTCCATTTTATGTCTGGTATTCGGGTTGCCGTTAGGCGTGGCCGCCCTCTTTACCGGCGAACTGATTCTGGATTTTGTGTTCTTCTGGCCGCTGTTCATGTCCGTGCTCTGGATAACCGGCGGGCTCTATTTCTGGTTTCAGCTTGAACGCCACTGGTCGTGGGATAGAGAGACGCCCGCCCCGACGCTCGCCGGTGAGCCGCTCATCTCCATTCTGATCCCCTGCTTTAACGAGGGACGAAATGCCCGGGAGACCATCAGCGCCGCGCTGGATCAGCGGTATGAAAATATAGAAGTTATCGCCATCAACGACGGCTCGTCTGACAACACGGCGCAGGTGCTGCAGGCGCTGGCGCTGGAACAGCCGCGCCTGCGGGTGATTAATCTCGCGGAAAATCAGGGGAAAGCGCTGGCGCTCAAAGCCGGCGCGGCGGCGGCCCGGGGCGATCTGCTGGTCTGCATTGACGGTGACGCCCTGCTCGATCGCGATACGGCAGCGTATCTGGTGGCACCGCTGATTCAGTATCCCCACGTCGGGGCGGTCACCGGGAACCCGCGTATTCGCACGCGCTCCACGCTGATCGGCCGCATTCAGGTGGGCGAGTTCTCATCGATTATCGGGCTCATCAAGCGGACGCAGCGGATCTATGGCCGGGTCTTTACCGTCTCGGGCGTCATCGCCGCCTTTCGTCGACAGGCGCTGGCGGACGTCGGGTACTGGAGCCCGGACATGATCACCGAAGACATCGACATCAGCTGGAAGCTCCAGCTGCGCCACTGGGATATCTTTTTCGAGCCGCGGGCGCTGTGCTGGATCCTGATGCCGGAGACGCTCAAGGGCCTGTGGAAACAGCGTTTGCGCTGGGCCCAGGGCGGCGCGGAGGTGTTTCTGGTCAACCTTCGCAGGATTGTGCGCTGGGAGCATCACCGCATGTGGCCCCTTTTTATCGAGTACGCCCTGTCAACGCTGTGGGCCTTCGCGTATGCCATGACGGTGCTGTTATTTATTCTCAGCCATATCGCCCCTGTTCCTGCCAGGCTGATCGTGGAGAGCCTCTTTCCACCGGAGTTTACCGGGCTACTGCTGGGCGTGATGTGCCTCCTGCAGTTCCTCGTCAGTTTGTACATTGAGCGGCGCTATGAACGGAAGGTGGCCAGCTCGCTTTTCTGGGTGATCTGGTTCCCGATGGTGTACTGGATGATCGGCCTGTTCACCACCCTCGTCGCCTTTCCAAAAGTCATGCTTAAACGCCAGCGCGCCCGCGCGCGCTGGATCAGTCCGGACCGGGGAAAAGGAAGCCTTCAATGAACGAAAATACCTTAATACTGACCGAACATCGGCTGTTGCCACGTCTTTTCGATGCCGCGTTAACGCTGGTGGCGTGGGGAGGCTTTCTGTTTTTCCTGTATGCCCGGCTCTGGATGCAGCTAACCGAGGAGAGCGACCACAGCTGGGGCGTGATTATTGCGTCCTTTAATACGGTATTGCTCTACCTGCTGTTCGCCGCACTCAACGGCTGGCTGCTGATTTTGTGGTATCAGTACAATCGCCGCCGCGCCCACGTCAGGCGGCGCCAGCCGGGTTATTTGCAGGAGGAGGAGCTGGCCCGCAGCTTTAATGTCTCACCGCAGATCATCTCCGAGATGAGCCAGTACAACCTGCTGACGGTCTATCATGACCAGATTGGCCGCATCATCGATCTGAAGATCAACGGGCAGGAAGAGGAAGAACAGTAACGAAAAGCCCCCGCAGGATATCCTGCGGGGGCTTTTTTATTGCGGGTAAAAACTACTTATCTTTAACCACGATCAGCGGCTCAATATCGCTCTCTTTCTTCACCACCAGCGAGTCATCGCCGCGCAGACAGGTCCCACCGTAGTTCCCGCCCACGGTAAAGGTACAGACCTGAATGTACTTCCCGTCGACCTTCGGCAGGCACCATAGCTGCTGGTAGATGTTTTTACGGTCGACAAACTTGCCGCTGGATTTATCCAGAAGCTCGTCCTGGGCGCTGATCAGGTCGATATTGCTGCCGCAGCGTCCGGCAATCGGCTTAACGGCATATCCGGTCTGCTTCAGCAGATCGTTGACCTCAAAATCGGTGTCGAGCAGGTAACGGTGATTCGGGAACAGTTGCCACAGCACCGGAAGAATCGCCTTGTTGCCTGGAATAACGGTCCACAGCGGTTCAAAGACCAGCACCTCCGGGCGCAGCAGAACGTCAATCAGGCGCACTTCGCCTTCAGGATGTCCGGTGCGGATCGGCACGGCGGCGTATTCGGTTTCGCTGACCTCGCGGATCTGCTCTATCGCCGTTTCCCACGCCCAGGTTTTCCACACGCAGTTGACGTGGCGACCTTCGTCGTCGATCAGCTGCCCGGCGGCATCCCAGCTGAGCGCCCCCAGCCCGTGGAGGATTTTGGTCTCGAACCCGGCCTGCATCAGCGAACGCTGAATAAAGAGCGCGTGATAGTCCTCTTCGACATCGTTGTCCTGCATGATGTGGACGAACGGCCGCGCGTGGCTGTGCTTCCAGGCGCCGGTCAGCTCTTCCAGCAGGCCTTCTGCCGGGTTATGCCCGTTGCCGCGATAGCCGTTTTTCACCCACTCTTCGAGAATCAGCCCGCCCTCGGTATGGCAGGAGGCGGAGTCGGCGTTGTACTCGTAGACCTTGATGCCGCGCTCATCCATGCAGAAATCCATACGACCGGTGATCATATGGTGACGACGCCACTGCCAGGAGAGGCGCAGGCGCGGCCAGAGGATTTTCGGGATGTCGAAAAGCGCCAGCAGGCTGTCGTCTTTCAGCACCTTGTCCGTGGCGTGCAGGTACATCAGATGCAGTTCGTTGGTGGCCTTGATCAGCTCCTGCTCGGCGCTTTCGGTAATGGTGAAGTACTGGCAGGGATCTTTGTTGATCACGTGGCCGTTGGCGCGAACATACGCCTGCTGCAGCGCGTCATTTTCGTTGAGCCACTTGCCGTCGAACTGACGTTTGTTTTTCAGCCGCGCGCCGCTGATTTTCAGCAGTTCACCGTCGATTTCCGGCTGGGGAATGCTGTGTTCCGTGTCGTCGGTCTGGATCATCCAGCCGAGGATCTCCGTGTCGTTGAAGGTGTCATGAATTGTATAACACCCGTTCTCCACGCTCAGTCGCAGCTCGCGCGTCCACTGCTGCCCAAGCGGCAGCGGGGAGTGAATCACGTTCTGCTCCGCAATACGCACCCTATCGTCCAGAAGCTGGGTGATCACCGCCACGTGGCCGGTCTCGTGAAACTCGCCGCCCTTTTGCCAGATCAGCAGCGCTCCGGCGCGCGGCGCGCGTTTTGAACCGTTGGCAAAGGCCTGAAGGGGCAGAATGTTATCGTTCACCACCTGACGCAAAAAGCGCAGAGAGAAGATCTCCCACGCCATACCGACGTCGGTAAACACAAAGCCATAGTTGAGGAACAGGAAACGGCGGGCAAACTCAACGCACTGCCACTTGTGGCCCATGTATTCATTGCCGATGTAGCTGCGAAAATCCGCGTCTTCCGGGTATTTTCGCGGGTCCAGACTGCCGTAATTTGAAGAGTAAATCGCCACGCCACCGGGCGCATAGCCTAACAATGTCCCGAATGGCGCATCACTGCTTAACTTTCCTTTACGCATGTATCCAACCTAAAACAGGCAGGCGGCAATTTTTTATGGGTTGTCGTCGTCTGCACGTTGTAATTAACCTGACAGAGGGACATTTATCATACACCTGCGCGGCGCATTAACTACATGTTAAACAGCCAGCACGCCGCGAAATGCCCTGGCGCGATCTCCTGCATCGCAGGCTCCTGCGTCTGGCAAACCGGCATGGCGTACGGGCATCGGCTGCAAAACTTACAGCCCGGCAGCGCGGACGCAGGGCCGGGCATTTCACCGCGCAGGGTTGCGTCTTCAAGGTTGCGAATCCGCGGGTCGGGCTGGGGAACCGCCGCCAGCAGCGCGCGGGTATAAGGGTGCGCCGGACGCTGATACAGCTCATTCGCCGGGGCCACCTCCACCAGCTTACCGAGATACATCACCCCAATGCGGCTGGAGATATGGCGCACCATGGAGAGATCGTGGGCGATAAACAGATAGGTCAGCCCCAGCTCCTGCTGCAGATCCTGCAGAATATTCACCACCTGCGCCTGCACCGAAACGTCCAGCGCCGAGAGCGGCTCATCGCACAGCACAAATTCGGGACGCACGGACAACGCGCGGGCAATACTGATGCGTTGACGCTGCCCGCCGCTGAACTCATGCGGGAACCGTTCAAGGTGTTCCTGCTTCAGCCCCACTTTGTAGAGCAGCGTTTCCGTCCGTTCCCGCTGTTCTTCACGGCTGTAGCCGTGGATCTGCATCGGCTCGGCCACCAGCTGTCGCACCGTCATGCCTGGGTTGAGCGAGGAGTAAGGATCCTGAAAAATCGCCTGCATCCGCTTGCGCAGCGGCTTGAGTTCTTTTTCGCGGGCGCGGGCAATCGCCTGCCCGGCGAAGTGGATCTCGCCCGCGGTAATATCGAAAAGGCGCAGGATGGCGCGTCCGAGCGTCGATTTCCCGCAGCCGGACTCCCCCACCAGGCCAAACGTCTCGCCGGGCTGGATATCAAAGCTCACGCCATCAACCGCCTTCACGGCCGCGCCTTTACGCAGCAGACCGCCGTTAAGCTGATAGTGCTTGCGCAGATCGCGCACGCTCACTAATGGTGCCTGTTGTTCACTCATGCATGAGTCTCCTTATCGGCCCATAGCCAGCAGGCGGCGCGATGGCCCTCTCCGGCGGTGTAAAATGCGGGCTGCCGTTCACACTGGGGCATGCGTTTTGGGCAGCGTTCGGCGAACGGGCAGCCCGGCGGCGGGTTAAGCAGGCCGGGCGGCGAACCTTCGATCGGCGATAGACGCTGATTGACCTCATCCGGGCGCGGCAGCGAGGCCAGCAGCCCCTGGGTGTAAGGATGCGCAGGGCGATAAAAAATGTCCTCTACGCTGCCCTCCTCCATCACCAGCCCGCCGTACATCACCACTACGCGGCTGCAGACCTGCGCCACCACGCCGAGATCGTGGGTGATCAGCAGAATCGCGGTTTGGGTCTGCTGCTGCAGGCTTTTCAGCAAACGCAGGATCTGCGCCTGAATGGTGACGTCCAGCGCGGTGGTCGGCTCATCGGCAATAAGCAGCTTCGGGTTGCAGGAGAGCGCAATGGCGATCATCACCCGCTGGCGCATCCCGCCGCTGAACTCGTGAGGATACTGGTCGTATCGGCGTTCCGCCTCGGCAATCCCCACCTGTTCCAGCATGGCGATCGCCGCCGCTTTGGCCGCTTTTTTCGACAGCTTTTTATTTCGCACCAGGATCTCAGACATCTGCTTGCCGATAGTGAGCACCGGGTTCAGGGCGGTCATCGGATCCTGAAAAATCATCGCGATCTCGTTGCCGCGAATAGCGCGCATCTGCGCAGGGGTTTTCTGCGCCAGATCGTCATTCTGGAAGCGAATGCTGCCGCCGGTGATCCGTCCGTTGCTCCCCAGAAGCTGGATAATCGACTTACAGGTGACGCTTTTTCCGCAGCCCGACTCGCCAACAATGCCGACAAGTTCTCCCGGCTGCACCTGAAAGCTTACGCCGCGCACCGCGTGAACTTCACCCTCGCGGGTGCGGAAAGTAGTTTGCAGGTTATCAAGCGCTAATAAGCTACTCATCGCGATTCGCTCCCGGCTCAAAGGCGGTACGGAAGACATCGCCGAGCACGTTAAAGCTGAACACCGTCAGCAGGATCAGGATGCCGGGGAACATCGCCAGCCACGACGCTTCGCCAATATAAGACTGGGCGTTGTTGAGCATGCTTCCCCACGACGCCGCCGGCGCCTGCACACCCAGCCCTAAGAAGCTGAGCGTCGACTCCATCAGAATGGCCGAGGCGATATTGAGCGTGGCGGCCACGATAATGGTCGGCAGCACGCCGGGAATAATGTGGCGCACGATAATACGCAGCGGGTTTTCCCCCGATGCGCGGGCATAAAGCACGTACTCGCGCTCTTTCACCGACAGGGTTTCTGCGCGCACCAGCCGCGACATGTTCATCCACGTCAGCAGGCTGATGATCAGAATGATGTTATCCACGCCCGGCTTGAGGTAAGCATTCACCACCAGCAGCAGGAAGAAGGCCGGAATGGCCATCAGGATATCCACGGCGCGCATCATCAGGTTATCCAGCCAGCCGCCAAAATAGCCGCTCACCGTGCCCACCACCGTGCCGATAAGCGTGGAAAAGAGCATGGCGAGAAAACCGACCATCAGGGAGATCTGGCCGCCATAAAGCGCGCGGGTGAAGTAGTCGCGTCCGTACTCGTCGGTGCCGAACCAGTGTGCGGCATCCGGCGGTAACGTGCGTGCGCCGAGCGCCATCCGATCCGGATCGTACGGACTTAACCCCGCACAGAGCGCGGCGACAATGAAAATAAAAAGCACAAACAGGGAGAACTGCGCCGGACGGTTGCGGCGCAGCTGGTGACGAACCTGCTGCCAGCGTCTGCTCATCCGGGTTACCTCAGCGTACGAATGCGTGGATCGGCGAAGCGATAAAGCAGATCGGCGATCAGGTTACCGACGATCAGCATCATCGACGAGAGCATGATGATCGCCATGATCAGCGGGTAGTCCAGCGAGGCGATCGACTGGATCCCGAGCAGCCCCATCCCCGGCCAGGAGAAGACGCTTTCCGTCACGTAGGCCCCCACAATCAGCTCACCGAACGACAGTCCGAACAGGGTGATCACCGGCAGCAGCACGTTTTTCAGCACGTGCCTAAACAGAATGCTGGAACGCGTGGCGCCGTAGGCAAGCTGGGTTTGCACGTAGTCGGACGAGAGCTGCGAGATGGTGTTGGAGCGGATGTAGCGCACATAGCTGGAGAGGTTGTAGAACGTGAGGGCAATACACGGCAGTACGCCGTGACGCAGCACGTCCAGCGCGTTATCCTCCATGCCGATGGTGCGCATTCCCATGCTGGGGAACCAGCTAAGCTGCACGGCAAAGACCGTAATGAGCAAGATGCCGAACCAGAAAATCGGCACCGAAATGCCGATATAGGCGAACAGGTTAAGCAGGTGATCCAGCCAGCGATGCTTGAATGCCCCCGCCAGCAGGCCCAGCGGGATCGCCAGCACGATCGCCAGCAGCAGCGACGCGCCCATCAGCCCCAGCGTGGCCGGAATGCGTTCGCCGATCATCTCCAGCACCGGGCGGTGGTAAATCAGCGAATAGCCGAGATCGCCCTGCAGGACATTTTTTAGCCACAGGACGTACTGCGTCACCAGCGGCTTATCCAGCCCCAGGCTCTGGCGAATACGTTCGATATCTTCCGGAGCCATACGCGGCGTAATGTACGCCGCCACCGGATCGCCGGGCGCCAGTTTGACCAGCAAAAACGCCACCAGCGAAATAAAGAACAGCATCGGCAGCAGCTGCAGCAGCCGACGCGTGAGAAGTGTGTTCACGACGTGCCCTTTCAAAAGCCCCGACCTGACGGCCGGGGCAATCGCTTATTTCTGATAGATTTTTGACAGATCCTGGAACAGATAGACCGGTTTCGGCTCCGCTTCCTGGGTACCGCCGAAACGCTTGTCTACCGCGACGGTCGCATTGGTATAGGCGATTGGGTAGTACGTCATGTCGTTCGCCACGGTCTGCTGAATTTGCTTGTAGATATCAGCACGTTTTGCGGCGTCGGTTTCCACGGCGCCTTTATCCCACAGGGCATCAAACTGCGGATTTTTGTAGTGCGCGTAGTTATAGGCTTCGTTGCTCATGAACAGCGATTTGTAGCCGTCCGGCTCTGAGCCCATGATGTAGCCGCCCAGGTTCAGCTCCCACGCGGTGTTGTTCATATCGAGGCTGCGCTGGGACATGGCGTTGGAGTCCAGCGGCATCAGCTCCACGTTCACCCCAATGCCCTTCAGCGCCTGCTGAATGTAGAGCGCCATGCTCTCCTGGGTTTTGTTGGTATTCACATACGCCAGGCGCAGCTTGAGGTTGTCCGGCGCGCCGGACGCTTTAAGCAGCTCTTTGGCTTTTTGCACGTCGAATTTGTACTGCTCGACGTCATCCGTCTTGTAAAGCGTATCGGGCGTCAGGAAGGACGTCGCCGGTTTGGCGTAGTCCAGCGAGGTAAAGGCGGTCTGGGTCAGCTCGTCTTTGTTGATGGCGTAAGCAATGGCCTGACGCAATTCTTTGCTCTTCATTACCGGCACGTTCTGGTTGAACGTCATATAGGCCAGACGGCCTTCCGGATAGACCACGAAGTCAAACTTACCGGTATTTTTCAGGCGGTTTACGTCCTGCGGGTCAACCATCTTGAGGTTGATTTCACCGTTTTGCAGCGCCAGGTTGGCGGCGTTACTGTCTTTGGCGAAACGGTAGGTGACTGAATCAAGCTTCGCTTTGCCGTTCCAGTAATCGTCAAAACGGGTCAGGGCGTAATATTGTCCGGCGCGGTACTCTTTAAATTTGAACGGCCCGGAGCCGACCGGCGCATCGTTTTTGCTGCTCTTTTCCAGGTCGCCTTCGCCGGCGAACACGTGCTGCGGGATCGGGTAGATCTGTACCAGGGTGCCGGTAAAGGCCGCGCTAACCTGCGGTAAGGTGAACTTAACGGTGCGGTCGTCAACCTTGCTTACCTGTACCGGCTTATCGCCGTAGGTAAACATGCTGCGGAAGAAGCTGTGCTGTTTGGCATCGAGCAGCTTGTTGAACGTAAAGACCACGTCGTCCGCCGTCAGCGGCTGACCGTCCTGCCATTTCAGGTTCGGTTTTAACGTCAGGGTGTAGCTCAGGTTGTCGGCGGAGGGCGTGAGGCTTTCCGCCAGGCCCCACTCGATCTTGCCGTTATTAAAGCTGTACAGCGGGGCATACAACGCCTGCATGATGGTTAACGTTGTGCGGTCGCTGGCATAAAGCGGATTAACGGCTAACGGGTCGCCGGAGTTAATACCGATAATCAGCGAACCGCCCGCTTTTGGCGCGTCGCTTTTTGACGCCGCGGCCGTATTTGTCTCTTTATTTTTCGCATCATCACAGCCCGCCAGGCCTAACGCGAGCGAAACGACCACTGCCGATAACAGAAGCTTGCGCATCTCACTAACTCCTTGCCTAATAAAGTGTTTATAACTGCATCTTTTATTTATGTTGAAGCATCATAGGCAGCTTTATCCATTAACGCATTAGTTATGAAAATGCGATTTTCGATTAAGCTTATGCCGGATTTGATATATATAAGCAGCAGAAGGAATAGCGGTTAATTGATTGCGCTCGCAACGTTAAACGGTTCACAAATCTCCTGCTACACTGCCTCAACACATCACTCAAAAGGCAGGCCAACATGTCAGACAACACGTATCAGCCACCCAAAGTGTGGGAATGGAAAAAGAACAACGGCGGCGCGTTCGCCAACATTAACCGTCCGATTTCCGGCGCAACGCATGAGAAAGATCTGCCCGTGGGCTCCCACCCGCTGCAGCTTTACTCTCTCGGGACACCGAACGGCCAGAAAGTGACGATCATGCTCGAAGAGCTGCTGGCGCTGGGCGTGACGGGCGCGGAGTACGACGCGTGGTTGATCCGCATCGGCGAGGGCGATCAGTTCTCCAGCGGCTTCGTTGAGGTGAACCCGAACTCGAAAATACCGGCGCTGCGTGATCACTCCACGAACCCGCCAACCCGCGTATTTGAATCCGGCAATATCCTGCTCTATCTCGCAGAGAAATTCGGCCACTTCCTGCCGAAAGATCCGGCGGGGCGCACCGAGACGCTGAACTGGCTGTTCTGGCTGCAGGGCGCGGCGCCGTTCCTCGGCGGCGGTTTTGGCCACTTCTACAACTACGCGCCGGTAAAAATTGAGTACGCCATTGACCGCTTTACCATGGAAGCCAAACGCCTGTTCGACGTGCTGGATAAACAGCTGGCGCGTGGTCGCTACGTGGCGGGTGAGGAGTACACCATCGCGGATATGGCAATCTGGCCATGGTTCGGCTGCGTGGCGCTGGGCAGCGTGTACAACGCCGCCGAGTTCCTGGATGCAGAGAAGTACACCAACGTCCAGCGCTGGGCGAAAGACGTGGCGAATCGGCATGCCGTTAAGCGCGGACGTATCGTTAACCGCACCAGCGGCGAGCTGAACGAGCAGCTCCACGAGCGCCATGCGGCGAGCGACTTCGAGACCAATACGGAAGATAAGCGTCAGGCGTAATGTTCCGCCGGGCGGATCCCCGCCCGGCAGCTGAGATCCTTGACCAGGGCATGATTAGCTTAAAGGTTGAACCGGTATTGCTGGCACTATCTGGACGTTTTTCTCGCGTCAGAGAGTGAGAAATGACGTATCAACCGACAGCAGTCACAAAGGATCTGTTATGAAACTTATTAAAACAACGCTGGTTATCAGCGCCCTCATTTTCTCCACCTCGGGAATGGCCATCGACAAAACTGCAGCTGGCGCGGTAGCAGGCGCGGCGATTGGCGCGGCCACTGGCAAAGATCTGAAATCGACCGTTGGCGGCGCCGTTGTTGGCGCAGGCACGGGTGCTATGTTCAAAAACGGCGGCAAAGGTAAAGCCGCGCGTAAAGGCGGTGCGGTAGGTGCTGCCGTGGGCGCAGGTGCCGCGGCGGTGACCGGCAAGAGCGTGCTGAAAGGTGCAGCCGTTGGTGCGGGCACGGGTGCGCTGATTGGTGAGGCGACGCACTAATACATACAGCCGGGCAGCGCTGCGTTTGCCCGGTATTAATCACATCCCCGATGACGCTTTCCGCTTATTGTCCGTGTCTCATTCCTAATATTTTTCATTACCACATTAATACTTAATATCCCGCGCTTTTTGCCGTCCGGCCTGTTTCATCTGACGTTTATCCTGGCGGCAGTCGTGATTACTCTGGTTATTGTTCGCCACGCAGGTCTGCTTCACCTGCCGTGACGCGTCGCGGGTTTCCTGCCTGACATCACGCGCCACGCGCCGTTCCTGCGCCTGTTGGGTCGCATCGGCAAAAACCGAGAACATCATCAGAAAAATGAAAGAGAGAACAGGGATGAGAGATAACGATCTGTTCATAGCAACACCTCACAGAAGAGAGCCCAGAACGTCAGGGGGTTAGCAAAAGAATAGCAGTTTCAACGCGAGCTGAATGGGGAAGGCGTTAATAATACAAGGCCGCATCCGGCGGCCTTGAAACGTTGCGTTATGCCGTCAGGCGGAACTTTTGCACCGAGCGCTGAAGCTCTTCGGTCTGACGCTCCAGCGCCGCCGCCGCCGCGGAAACTTCTTCAACCAGCGAGGCGTTTTGCTGGGTTACGCCGTCCATCTGGGTAATGGCAATCCCGACCTGCGAAATGCCCTTGCTTTGCTCCTCAGAGGCGGAAGCGATTTGCTTCATAATAGTTGTCACTTCCGTCACGTCCCGCAGAATCGCATCCATGGTGGTGCCGGTGTCGCCCACCAGCTTCGCCCCCTGCTCTACGCGGGACACGGAGTCGGTAATCAGCCCTTCAATCTCTTTTGCCGCGTTGGCGCTGCGGCTTGCCAGGTTGCGAACTTCTCCTGCCACTACCGCGAAACCACGCCCCTGTTCACCCGCGCGCGCCGCTTCAACCGCCGCATTGAGCGCCAGAATATTGGTCTGGAAGGCAATACTGTTGATAACGTTAGTGATTTCAGCGATTTTCTTCGAGCTTTCCGAAATACCGCTCATGGTGGTCACCACCTCTTCCACCAGCGAACCGCCGCGGCTGGCGGTAGTTGAGGCCACATCGGCCAGCTGGCTGGCCTGACGCGCGCTTTCCGCATTCAGTTTCACCGTGGCGGTCAGCTGTTCCATGCTGGCTGCCGTCTCTTCCAGCGCAGCCGCCTGCTCTTCGGTACGGGAAGAGAGATCGTTGTTACCGCTGGAGATTTCCGTCGCGCCGCGCCAGATATTTTCACTGCCGGAGCGGATCGTGCTGACCGCTTCGCGCAGGCTGTCCTGCATGGCGCTCAGCAGCGGCACCAGCTGGCCCACGCAGTTGCGGCCGAACGGCTCAATGGGCTGGCTGAGATCGCCCTGGGCAATCTGGCGGAACTGCTGGCGAATGCGATCCAGCGGTTTGACCAGCATCGCCACCAGGTAACGGTCGGTGAAGAGCAGGATCAGCAGGCCGATAATCGTGGCAACGATAATCACCGTGCGGGTCATGCTTGTCAGGCCGTCCACCACCACGCGGGTGCTGTCGAGCGACTTCGCGGCGGCATTGTTGAACTCCTCAGCGGCCGCACCAAACGCGCGGCTCAGCGGCGGCGTGACGTTGTTGGCCTGCTGGCGATACCCCTCCAGAGCCCCCTGCTTCGCCTGCTGCATTTGCGGCGTTACGCCCTGTTCAAGCAGCGCCTGCCAGGTGCCAATCACCCTGGAAGAGATCTGCTCATCCATCGGGCCTGGGGAGATCGCCTTCATCTCGGCCAGTTTCTTGCCCATGTTATCCAGCGCCTGTTGGGCAGAGGACAGATCCGGCGTGCCGCCTGCGGCTTTGACTTCCATTGCGCGGCTCAGACGGGTCACAAAGCGAAAATATTGATCGTTACCCTGGCTGAGTACCGTCATCTGTTTAACCAGCTGGCGATCGACTTCGTTGCCATCTGAAACGCGAGAAAGGGACCAGGTGCTGTACAAGCCAACACCCGCCCACATTAAACAAAAGATCCCGAGAATCGTCAGCATGACGAAGCGGATCGTGAAATTACGGAGCATATTCATAAGTCTTCCTTGCCGTGAGGGTGAGTTCGCCCAGAGGCGAGTACTACTCTCGTTATCGGCAGGAAAGAGGGAAATTATAACGTTTTGTGATCATTTTTAATTAGCATGGCTTCACTGGTCACACAGCAGTTGTTAACCATCAGGCCCGAGCTTAGTGATGTAATTTGTGATGTGATAAGTTCAGGAGGAAAACGTTGTTTCGAAAATTTCATCAATAAGAAAGGAGACATCATGTCCTGGCACCCTTACCCCGGCCGCTATGAGAATATGCAATACCGTTATTGCGGCAAAAGTGGCCTGCGCCTGCCCGCGCTGTCGCTGGGACTGTGGCATAGCTTCGGCCACGTCCAGCCTCTTGATGCCCAACGCGCGCTGCTGCGAAAAGCCTTCGACCTCGGCATCATTCATTTCGATCTTGCCAATAACTACGGACCACCGCCGGGTAGCGCGGAAGAAAATTTCGGCCGCCTGCTGCGGGAAGATTTTGCCGCATACCGCGACGAACTGGTTATCTCCACCAAGGCGGGTTATGACATGTGGCCTGGGCCGTACGGTTCCGGCGGTTCACGCAAATATCTGCTCGCCAGCCTCGACCAGAGCCTGAAGCGTCTGGGCGTCGAGTACGTCGATATTTTCTACTCCCACCGCGTGGATGAAAACACCCCGATGGAAGAGACGGCATCCGCGCTGGCCCATGCCGTGCAGAGCGGAAAAGCGCTGTATGTGGGGATTTCCTCCTACTCGACAGATCGCACACAAAAAATGGCCGAGCTGCTGCGCGAGTGGAAGATCCCCCTGCTGATCCATCAGCCGTCCTATAACCTGCTTAACCGCTGGGTCGATAAGACCGGCTTGCTGGATGCGCTGGAAGCAAACGGTACGGGCTGTATTGCCTTCACCCCGCTGGCGCAGGGGCTGCTGACCGGGAAATACCTGAACGGTATCCCTGAAGGATCACGCATGCAGCGCGAAGGGAATAAAGTGCGCGGCCTGACGCAAAAGATGCTCACCGACGCCAACCTGAGCAGCCTTCGCCTGCTGAATGAGATGGCGCAGGCGCGCGGACAAACCATGGCGCAGATGGCACTAAGCTGGCTGCTGAAAGATGCGCGCGTGACGTCCGTGCTGATTGGCGCAAGCCGCCCGGAACAGCTGGAAGAGAATGTACAGGCGCTGGAAAACCTGCGCTTTACGGAGGACGAACTCAAGCGGATTGACCAGCATGTTGCGGATGGGGAGTTGAATCTGTGGCAGGCGTCGTCTGATAAATAATGCCGCACCGAGCAGTCCCCTCTCCCCTTTGGGGAGAGGGTTAGGATGAGGGGTAAGGCGTACTTTACTTCTTACTGATCTTATCCAGATACCCCATCACAAACGCAGACAGCACAAACGTCAGATGGATAATGACGTACCACATCAGTTTGTTATCCGGCACGTTCTTCGCGTCCATAAATACGCGTAGCAGGTGGATAGAAGAGATCGCCACAATCGACGCGGCCACTTTATTCTTCAGCGACGAGGCATCCATTTTGCCCAACCAGCTGAGCTTCTCTTTACGCTCGTCGATATCAAGCTGGGAGACGAAATTCTCGTAGCCGGAGAACATCACCATCACCAGCAGCCCACCCACCAGGGTCATATCCACCAGCGAGAGCAGAACCAGAATCAAATCCGCTTCGGCAATGGAAAAGATATTCGGCAGAACGTGCAGGATTTCCTGAAAGAACTTAATCGTCAGCGCGATAAGCGCCAGCGAAAGGCCAAAATAGACGGGGGCCAGTATCCAGCGAGAGGCGTACATGGCATTTTCAAAAAAGCGTTCCATAGAGTCCTGTTTGCAAAAGAAACCAGCGCCCAGTATATCTCAACGGCGCTGACTGTTTGCAATAACTCAACGGTACGTCACTCAGACGTTGTCTGGATTAACTTCCGGACGTGCGTACTCCGGCCAGACAAGCGCCACCAGTTCAGGATAGGCTTCCAGACTGAACTCGCGAAAACACTGCCGCAAATTCAATACGTCCAGATCGGAATAAGATACCTTTTCTCCGTTAAGACAGCGCTTTTTGATATTGTCATAATATTTATAGACTGCTGAATTCAGATCGCTACAGCGACGCTGCGCCTCAAACAGTCCGGGCGTGTCATTAATTTCCGACATTTTCATGCGCTTAATTGTCGCATGTAAAAAGTCGATATATTCGTGGTTCACCCGCCAGTACCAGACAGGCGTAACGGAGTTCATCAATACAGAGAAATGGTCTTCACCTTCCTCTTTTGTCATCAGTTCAGGTTGTGGGGGCTCACTGGCGTCTTTCGACACTTTCGTTTTATTGAACTCCTGCATCAATAAAAGCACACCAGCGGTCAATAATAGTAATGTGATGACCGTAAAAAAGATGCTGTTCATGGGTAGGCTCCATTTTTTTTGATTTTAAATTTGCCTCATGATATTGTCAACGAATCTCACGCCTTTACCAACCCCACCCTGTTGAAATTAAAGGAAATTAAAAATGCTGCCCGACTATCTCGTCCCGGCTAAGTACCACATTACGCCTGTGGAACAGCAACCGACGGAAGCAGAAAAAGAGGCCAGTTTCACTCAGGGGAAAAGAAAGCTCTCTGATTTCGAGCCCGATATATTAATTGGTGTTTCCCGAACTGGCAAATCGCGAAATATGTTGCTGGAAGAGCACGATCGTCATATAAAAGACCGCTTATTTCGCGCTATAAAAATTGAAGCCTTTGTCCACCTGCTGAATGACCTGCAGGCCGAGGGGGAAATAGATGCCCAGAAACTAAGTCAAATAATAGCCGAGAAAACCGAAGAAATTAATGAAGCGGGCAATGAAATTTGGCTTAATTTAATTACGCGCGAAAAAAACAACCCAATTTTTTATAGCCTGGGGGAAGATTAACGTGAAAGAAGTTAAAAATAACGACGTTTATTTGACTTTAGATGATAAAAAAAGTGATGAATTTATCTTAAAGCAAAATCTCGACGCGCTACGAAACACAAAAAATGACGAGATGACGCGCATTACACAAGACCTGGTATCGATCCCGGCGACGCTGGTTCGGCTTAAATGGCAGAATCGCCGTGAAATTTATCCGCTGCAGGTCAAAGAAGAAATTTACGGTGCCGTGATGAATGCCATCATTGAACAGCGGCCAGAGCTGAAAGAGAAGCTTCTGGGGCGCCTCGAGGCCAATTATCAGTATCTGCTCGCCAGAGAAATCGCCACCCTGCGTCTGACGCGCAAGCTGTCAGACGGTGAGTACCGTACCTCAAACGTCACCTGCGTTGCGCTTGATGAGGACGCGCTGGCAACCCCTTCTGCCGCACCAACGAATAACAAAAGCGCATAAACCGACAGGCATAAAAAAAGCCGGCTTTCGCCAGCTTCTTTATCACTTCGAGGCCGCCTTTTCTTCGCCGACCAGTCCAATCTTCAGGTAACCCGCCTGATGCAGCGTGTCCATTACCTTCATCATGGTTTCATAATCAACGGTTTTATCCGCACGGAAGAAGACCGTAGTGTCTTTCTTTCCGCCCGTAAGCTGCTCCAGTGCCGGGATGACTGAGTCGGCCGTCACCGGGTCGTTGCCGAGGAACATGGATTTATCCGCTTTCACCGACAGGTAAACAGGCTTCTCCGGGCGCGGCTGGGGCTGGCTGGAAGATGCCGGCAGATTCACCTTCACATCCACCGTCGCCAGCGGTGCAGCTACCATGAAGATAATCAGCAGAACCAGCATGACGTCGATAAACGGCGTCACGTTGATTTCATGCATTTCGCCGTTATCGTCCAGATTTTCGTTTAGACGCATCGCCATACTATTAACCTGCGCGCAGTTTAGACGCCGCATGCACCGGCTTAACCGAGCTGGCATTCAGATCGAGATCGCGACTTTGCAGCAGCAGAACCTGCGCAGCAACGTCTCCGAGAGTCGCTTTATAGCTGCCAATCATACGCGCGAAGATATTGTAGATGACCACCGCCGGGATAGCGGCAACCAGACCGATTGCTGTCGCCAGCAGCGCTTCTGCGATACCCGGCGCCACGACCGCCAGGTTGGTAGTTTGGGTCTGCGCGATACCGATAAAGCTGTTCATGATGCCCCAGACCGTGCCGAAAAGACCGATGAACGGTGAGATCGCGCCGATGGTAGCCAGATAACCATTGCCGCGCCCCATGTGTCGGCCAACGGCCGCAACGCGACGCTCCAGGCGGAAACCGGTACGCTCTTTGATGCCTTCGTTATCTTCACTGCCAGCGGAGAGTTCCAGCTCGTTCTGCGCTTCATTCACGAGCAGGGTGGTCAGGCTTTTCGCGTGGAAAGATGATGTCATATCTGAAGCCTGATCCAGAGAGCGGGCTTCAGCCAGCTGCTGCTGCTCCCGCTTCAGGCGGCGCTTCTGCGAAAGCAACTCGGCACTTTTGCTGAAGAAGATAGCCCAGGTGACAACGGACGCCAGAATCAGGCCGATCATCACAATCTTAACCACGATGTCAGCATGCTGATACATGCCCCAAACGGAGAGATCCGTCTGCATCAAATTATTACCCACTCTGTATCTCCAGGACGCAAATCACAAAATCTGAGCGTAATAATATCAAAACGTCGTCGAATTGATAGTAGTTCTCATTAGTATTTGCATGGTGCCGTAATTTTCGCTCACTTTCCTTGCGCTTACGCAGTAAAAATTTCTTATGCGGTTTTTTGCTAATATTTTCTGCTTATTCGATAAGCCTCGGGGTGCAGTTTTTTCCAATCGTGGTAGTCTGGACGTCCAGACGTACAAAAACAGGGTTAGCGAACATGACAAAGAAGCATCTTGATACCACGCTGGTACAGGCAGGACGCAGCAAAAAATATACTCAGGGATCGGTCAACAGCGTGATTCAACGAGCCTCCTCGCTGGTGTTTGACACCGTTGAGGAGAAAAAAATCGCCACGCGTAACCGCGCGAAAGGCGGGCTGTTTTATGGCCGTCGCGGCACGCTAACCCATTTTTCTCTGCAGGAAGCGATGTGCGAGCTGGAAGGCGGCGCGGGCTGTGCGCTCTTCCCGTGCGGGGCGGCGGCGGTCGCCAACACCATTCTGGCGTTTGTGGAACAGGGCGACCATATCCTGATGACCAACACCGCCTATGAACCCAGCCAGGACTTCTGCACCAAAATCCTCAGCAAGCTCGGGGTAACGACCGGCTGGTTCGACCCGCTGATTGGTGAAGGCATTGCCGAACTTATTCAGCCAAACACGCGCATTGTGTTCCTGGAATCTCCGGGGTCGCTCACCATGGAAGTTCACGACGTGCCGGCTATCGTGAAGGCCGTACGCAACAAAGCGCCAGAGGCGATCGTTATGATCGACAACACCTGGGCTGCAGGCGTGCTGTTCAAAGCGCTGGAATTCGACATTGATATTTCGATTCAGGCGGCAACGAAATACCTGATAGGCCACTCTGACGGCATGATTGGTACTGCGGTCTCCAACTCGCGCTGCTGGGATCAGCTGCGTGAAAATGCCTACCTGATGGGCCAGATGGTGGATGCCGACACGGCCTACATGACCAGCCGCGGTATCCGCACGCTGGGCATTCGTCTGCGTCAGCACCATGAAAGCAGCCTGAAGGTCGCCGAATGGCTGGCGCAGCATCCGCTGGTTGAGCGCGTGAATCATCCCGCGTTACCGGGTAGTAAAGGCCATGAGTTCTGGCAACGTGACTTTACGGGCAGCAGCGGGTTGTTCTCATTCGTACTGAAAAAGCGGCTGAATAACGACGAGCTGGCGAGCTATCTGGATAATTTTACCCTTTTCAGCATGGCCTACTCCTGGGGCGGTTTTGAATCCCTGATCCTGGCTAACCAGCCGGAACAGATCGCGGCCCTTCGCCCCGGGGGTGAAGTAGACTTCAGCGGTACCCTGATACGACTGCATATCGGTTTAGAAAATGTTGACGATCTGATTGCCGATTTAGCAGCAGGGTTCGAGCGTATCGTGTAGAGTGCTGGCTGAAAATGTACTCCCTGGACGCTTTTGTGGACACCGCAAGCAGAAAAGTCTGCATGAGTTGCGCCCGGGATCAAACCCGACGGGCGAATAAGGGAGTACAATAGCGCTATATCTGCTGTTCCACAGGAAAGTCCATGGCTGTTATTCAAGATATTATCGCGGCGCTCTGGCAACACGACTTTGCCGCGCTGGCGGATCCTCACGTCGTCGGTATCGTTTACCTCGTGATGTTCGCAACTCTGTTTCTGGAAAATGGATTACTGCCAGCCTCGTTTTTACCCGGTGATAGCCTGCTTTTACTTGCCGGTGCGTTAATCGGGAAAGGCGTCATGGACTTCACGCCAACGATGGTTATTCTCACCTCCGCAGCCAGCCTGGGCTGCTGGTTGAGCTATCTTCAGGGCCGCTGGCTCGGGAATACCCGCGTCGTAAAAGGCTGGCTGGCGCAGTTACCGCATAAATATCATCAGCGTGCGACCTGCATGTTCGATCGCCACGGCCTGCTGGCATTGCTGGCGGGGCGTTTCCTGGCGTTTGTTCGCACCCTTCTGCCGACGATGGCGGGCATTTCCGGTCTGTCGAACCGCCGCTTCCAGTTCTTCAACTGGCTGAGCGCCCTGCTGTGGGTGGGTGTAGTCACCACGCTTGGCTATGCGCTGAATATGATCCCTTTTGTGAAACACCACGAAGATCAGGTGATGACCTTCCTGATGGTGCTGCCGATGTTCCTGCTGGTGGCGGGTCTGGTGGGAACCATCGCGGTGGTGATTAAGAAGAAGTACTGCAGCGCATAATTCAACAAAGCCGGGTGGCGCTGTCGCTTACCCGGCCTGTGTTTCCCCTCAGGCTCCCTGCATCGTTCTGATACGTGACGCATCATCTCCCGGCGTGACGCCGAAATAGCGCTTAAACTCCCGACTGAACTGCGACGCACTTTCATAGCCCACCCGCATCGCCGCCGCGCTGGCCTTCATGCCGTCGTGGATCATCAACATCCGCGCCTTATGCAGCCGGTAGGTTTTGAGGTACTGCAGCGGAGAGGTGCTGGTCACCGACTTAAAGTTATGGTGAAACGCCGAAACGATCATGTTTGCTTCCGCCGCCAGCTGGTCGACGCTGAGGTTTTCCGTGTACTGGCTCTCGATACGCTTGAGCACGCGGCTTATCAGGCTGAAGTGGGTCTGTCGGCTCACCAGAGCCAGTAACGCCCCGCCGCCCGGGCCCAGCAGCACGTGGTAGAGAATTTCGCGGACGATCTGCTTGCCCAGAATACGCGCGTCCAGCGGCCTCTCCATTACGTCCAGCAGACGCTCAATGGCGCAGAGGATCTCCTCCGACAGCGTCGCCGAATTAATCCCGCTCGAGGCCATCGAAGGCTGAAAGAGTTCATCTTCGCCAATATCCATCAGCAGCTCCTGCAGCTGGAGGATGTCGACATTGACGCGGATCCCCGCCAGCGGAACCGCCTCTGTCGCGAAGGTTTCACATTCAAAGGGTAAAGGTACCGTAAGGAGAAGATATTCATTGGTGTCGTAGCGGAACACGCGCTCGTTGATATAGCCAATTTTATGGCCTGAGAAGAGAAAAACGATGCCCGGCTGATACATGACCGGCGTGCGTGTCCCCGGCTGCGTGCCATAGAGCAGGCGAATATCCGGCAGCAGATCGCTGGCACGATTCTCATTATCTATCAATCTCTTAATCTGCACAGTGAGCTGCTGGCAGATAGCCTCACGGTTCATCTTGCGTTACTCCGGGTACGGTTTTCGACGCTAACAGTGTGCGTCGTTTTCCGCGCTTTCTCCAGCGCTCTGTAGAAATGGGCAAGACATCGGCAGGAATGTGCATTGAGGGGATAGCCCCGGACGGCCACAATGTGCAGCATCAGGTCGCCCTCTGCGCACCACGGTTTTTCACCCACTAAAGGGAACGAGCAATGAACAACTTTAATCTTCACACCCCAACCCGCATTCTGTTTGGTAAAGACGCTATCGCTGACCTGCGCGCGCAGATCCCTGCTGACGCCCGCGTACTGATCACCTACGGTGGCGGCAGCGTGAAAAAAACCGGCGTACTGGATCAGGTTTATAGCGCGCTGGACGGTCTGGACGTGCGAGAGTTCGGCGGTATCGAACCAAACCCGTCCTACGAAACGCTGATGAACGCGGTGAAAATTGCCCGCGAAGAAAACGTCACCTTCCTGCTGGCCGTCGGCGGCGGCTCCGTACTGGACGGCACCAAATTCATCGCTGCGGCAGCGCACTACGCTGACGGCATCGATCCGTGGCACATTCTGGAAACCCGCGGCAGCGACATTAAAAGCGCCATCCCGATGGGCTCCGTGCTGACCCTGCCAGCCACCGGTTCTGAATCCAACAAGGGCGCGGTGATCTCCCGTAAAACCACCGGTGACAAGCAGGCCTTCATGAACGAACACGTTCACCCTGTGTTCGCTATCCTGGACCCGGTTTACACCTACACCCTGCCTGCGCGTCAGGTGGCGAACGGCGTAGTCGATGCCTTTGTTCATACCGTTGAGCAGTACGTCACGTACCCGGTGAATGCCAAAATTCAGGATCGCTTCGCGGAAGGCATTCTTCTGACGCTGATTGAAGAAGGTCCGAAAGCGCTGAAAGAGCCTGAAAACTACGACGTTCGTGCCAACGTGATGTGGGCCGCCACACAGGCGCTGAATGGCCTGATCGGCGCTGGCGTGCCGCAGGACTGGGCGACCCATATGCTGGGCCACGAGCTGACGGCGATGCACGGTCTGGATCATGCTCAGACGCTGGCCGTTGTGCTGCCTGCGCTGTGGAATGAAAAGCGTGATACCAAACGCGCCAAACTGCTGCAGTACGCTGAGCGCGTGTGGAACATCACCGAGGGTTCTGACGACGCGCGCATTGATGCCGCCATCGAAGCGACCCGCAGCTTCTTTGAAGGTCTGGGCGTGCCAACGCGTCTGTCCGGCTACGGGCTGGACGGCAGCTCCATCCCTGCCCTGCTGGCGAAACTCGAAGAGCACGGCATGACCCATCTGGGCGAGCACGGCGACATCACGCTGGACGTCAGCCGTCGTATTTACGAGGCGGCACGCTAAGCGTTTTTGTCCCCCCGACTTTCGTTTTTTGACATTTCGTCCAGACTTAATGCACACCCCATCGCCGGAGTCTCCCTCCGGCGATGCGCACCTGAAGGAGGAAAAATGGCAAACCAAACCGTAATCAAGCTGCAGGACGGCAACGTGATGCCCCAGCTGGGGCTAGGTGTATGGAAAGCCGGTAACGACGAGGTCGTCTCCGCCATTCATAAAGCCCTGGAAGTCGGCTATCGGTCGATTGACACCGCCGCCGCGTACAAAAACGAGGACGGCGTGGGTACCGCACTGGCCAGCGCCGGTGTCCCCCGCGGTGAGTTATTCATCACCACGAAACTGTGGAATGACGATCAAAAACGTCCCCGCGAGGCCCTGCAGGAGAGCCTGGATAAGCTCCAGCTCGACTTCGTCGACCTTTATCTGATGCACTGGCCGGTCCCGGCTATCGACCATTACGTTGATGCCTGGAAAGGAATGATTGAACTGCAGAAAGAGGGGCTGGTAAAAAGTATCGGCGTCTGCAACTTCCAGGTTCATCACCTGCAGCGGCTGATCGACGAGACGGGCGTCGCGCCTGTCATTAACCAGATCGAACTGCACCCGCTGCTGCAGCAGCGTCAGCTTCACGCCTGGAACGCCACGCATAAAATCCAGACCGAGTCCTGGAGCCCTCTGGCACAGGGTGGCGAAGGCGTGTTTGATCAGAAAATTATTCGCGACCTGGCGGATAAATACGGCAAAACCCCGGCGCAGATCGTCATTCGCTGGCATCTGGACAACGGCCTGGTGGTGATCCCGAAATCGGTCACGCCATCGCGCATCGCCGAGAACTTCGACGTCTGGGATTTCCGTCTGGACAAAGATGAGCTGGGGGAAATTGCGAAGCTGGATAAGGGCAAGCGGCTTGGGCCGGACCCGGATCAGTTTGGCGGGTAATTGCGTAAAAAAGCCGGGTGGCGGCTTCGCCTTACCCGGCCTGCGTGTCGACATAAAAACCCCGGCTTGCCGGGGTTTTTTATTTACGCTTTGCGCTTCACGGGCTTCTTCACACTCGAATTACCATTCGAACGCTGATGCACAATCGGCGTGTGCTTGGTCAGCGCCGGGCGAGTATTGCGGTTCTGGCGACGAGCTTCGCGCATCTCATCCAGCGTCGGGGCCGGTACCAGACAGTCGCGGCGCGAGCCGATCAGGTGCTTTTTACCCATCTCTTCCAGCGCCTGGCGGATCAGCGGCCAGTTTTTCGGATCGTGGTAACGCAGCAGTGCCTTGTGCAGACGACGCTGTTTATCCCCTTTCGGCACCACCACCTCTTCACTCTTGTAGCCAATCTTACTCAGCGGGTTCTTGCCGGTGTAATACATGGTCGTCGAGTTGGCGAGCGGTGACGGATAGAAGTTCTGCACCTGATCCAGGCGGAAGCGGCGCTGCTTCAGCCACAGCGCCAGGTTGACCATGTCCTCATCACGCGTGCCCGGGTGCGCGGAGATGAAGTACGGGATCAGATACTGCTCTTTGCCCGCCTGCTTCGAGTAGGTGTCGAACAGCTCTTTAAAGCGATCGTAGCTACCCATGCCCGGCTTCATCATCTTCGACAGCGGGCCTTCTTCGGTGTGCTCCGGCGCAATCTTCAGATAGCCACCGACGTGGTGCGTCGCCAGCTCTTTGATGTAGCGCGGATCTTCCACGGCGATGTCATAACGTACCCCGGAGGCTATCAGGATCTTCTTGATGCCTTTCAGGTCACGCGCGCGGCGGTAGAGGTTGATCGTCGGCTCATGGTTAGTGTCCATGTGCTCGCAAATGCTTGGATAGACGCAGGAGAGGCGACGACAGGTTTGCTCTGCGCGCGGCGACTTGCAGCGCAGCATGTACATGTTCGCGGTTGGACCGCCGAGGTCGGAAATCACGCCGGTAAATCCAGGTACCGAGTCGCGAATCGCTTCGATCTCATTGATGATCGAATCTTCAGAGCGGCTCTGAATAATGCGCCCTTCGTGCTCGGTAATCGAGCAGAAGGAACAGCCGCCGAAGCAGCCGCGCATGATGTTGATCGAGAAGCGGATCATCTCATACGCCGGGATACGGGCGTTGCCGTACGCCGGGTGCGGCACGCGCTTGTACGGCAGCGCAAAAACGCTGTCCATCTCTTCGGTGGAAAGCGGGATCGCCGGCGGGTTGATCCAGATAAAGCGCTCGCCGTGCTTCTGCATCAACGCGCGGGCGCAGCCTGGGTTAGTTTCATGGTGCAAAATACGGGACGCGTGCGCGTAGAGCACCTTGTCGGCTTTCACCTTCTCAAAGGAGGGCAGCAGCACGTAGGTCTTTTCCCACGGCTTCGGGCGCGGAGGCTGCACGACGATAGCCTTCGCTTCCGCTTTCTTTGGCTCAACCGGCTTGTTATCGGCACATGGCAGATCGTCGCCGTACGGGTGTGGGATCGGGTCGATTTTGCCCGGCATATCAATAATGCGGGAATCCACGCCGCGCCAGCCCGGCAGCGCCTCTTTCACCATGATGGCGGTATTGCGCACGTCGCGGATGCTGCTCACCGGCTCGCCCTGCGACAGACGGTGCGCCACTTCCACCAGCGGACGCTCGCCGTTTCCGTAAATCAGCATGTCGGCTTTGGAATCCACCAGCACCGAGCGGCGCACTGTATCAGACCAGTAATCGTAGTGCGCGGTACGGCGCAGGCTCGCCTCGATGCCGCCGAGGATCACCGGCACGTCTTTCCAGGCTTCTTTGCAGCGCTGGGTATATACCAGGGTTGCACGGTCAGGGCGTTTACCCGCCACGTTATCCGGCGTGTAGGCGTCGTCATGACGCAGCTTACGGTCGGCGGTATAGCGGTTGATCATCGAGTCCATGTTGCCTGCAGTCACGCCGAAGAACAGGTTCGGTTTACCCAGACGCATAAAGTCGTCTTTGCTGTTCCAGTCAGGCTGGGAGATGATCCCCACGCGGAAGCCCTGCGCCTCAAGCATACGGCCACAGATGGCCATGCCGAAGCTCGGATGGTCAACATAGGCATCGCCCGTGACCAGAATGATGTCGCAGCTGTCCCAGCCCAGTTGGTCCATCTCTTCCCGGGACATCGGCAGGAATGGCGCCGGTCCAAAGCAGGCCGCCCAGTACTGGGGCCAGGAGAAGAGGTCACGATCCGGCTGGATCAGGGAAATTGCGCTCATAATGCTTCCGAAGAAAAAATAAACAAAAGGAGCGGGATTATACGCTGTTCATCCGCCGGATTTGAAGAAAAGGATGCAGGAAGCAGGCAGATATTCACGGAACTCGTTAAAATACAGCGCCCTCATAATTTTGGATCATAATATTCACTATATTTTCCGGTGATTTGCCCCGGAATGCGTGTTTGTGCGGAGCTCAGTTGTGAAGCCCAACGATTCGTTACATGTCTCCCAACTGCGGGTTGTCCTTCACCTCTGCGGTTTTCTGGTTCTGCTGTACAGCCTTTCTATGCTGCCGCCGATGGTTATCGCCCTGCTGAATAAAGAGCGGACCTACTTTGCCTTTCTGACCACCTTTTTAACCTTTTTTACTCTCGGAGGGCTAACCTGGCGGGCAACCCGTCACGCGGGCATACAGCTGCGCACCCGCGACGGTTTCGTGATCATCGTGCTGTTCTGGCTGCTGTTTTCATTGATTAGCGCCATGCCGCTCTGGATGGATGACGGGCTACAGCTCTCTTTTGCCGACTCGCTCTTTGAAGGGGTTTCCGGGATCACCACCACCGGGGCAACGGTGATCGGGGACGTCAGCGCCCTGCCTAAATCGTACCTTTACTACCGCGCTCAGCTGAATTTCATTGGCGGGTTAGGCGTCATCGTGCTGGCCGTCGCGGTCCTGCCGCTGCTGGGCATCGGTGGCATGAAGCTCTATCAGTCAGAGATGCCGGGACCGTTCAAGGAGGAGCGCCTGACGCCCCGCCTTGCCGATACCGCGCGCACGCTGTGGGTGACCTACTTCGCGCTGGGGGTGGCCTGCACCTTGGCCTACTGGCTGGCGGGCATGTCATTTTTTGACGCCCTCTGTCACGGGCTGTCGACCGTGTCACTGGGCGGGTTCTCCACCCGCAGCGAGAGCATTGGGTTTTATGACAGCCACGCGATTGAGCTGGTCGCCGGGGCGTTTTCACTGCTCTCCGCGTTTAACTTCACCCTCTGGTACGTCGCCATTGTCAGACGCACCCTGAAACCGATTCGCCGCAGCCCGGAGGTTAAATTCTTTCTGAGCGCCGCCGCGGTGATTATCGTCATCACCGCCTGGCAGGTCAGGCATGCCGGGATGTACAACGCCACTGATAGCCTGGTGCATGCCTTCTTCCTTGCCAGTTCGATGATGACCGATAACGGCCTTTCGACAGCCGACTATGCCCAGTGGCCGGCACACACCATCTTCCTGCTGTTGAGCGCCAGCTTTTTTGGCGGCTGCGTAGGCTCGACCTGCGGCGGGATCAAAGCGCTGCGTTTTCTCATTATGTTCAAGCAGAGTATTCAGGAGATGAACCAGCTGGCGCATCCGAGGGCGCTGCTGAGCATTAAGGTGGGCAAAAGCGTGGTGAATGAACGCGTCCTGCGCTCGGTCTGGAGCTTCTTTTTTCTCTACGTGATGATTACGGGCTTTTTTGTCTGGTCGCTCAATCTGATGGGCTACGACCTGTTTACGTCATTCGCAACGGTTGCCGCCTGCATCAACAACATGGGGCTGGGGTTTGGCGAGACGGCGTCGACGTTCGGCACGTTAACAGAGGGGGCAAAACTGCTGATGTGCGCGGCGATGATCTTAGGGCGTCTGGAAATTTATCCGGTGCTGATACTGTTCTCGCGCTTTTTCTGGCGGGCATAAAACATTCCCGGCGAACCGGGAATGTCAGGATTATGGGGCAGGATTGATCAGCATCTGCCCTACGGAGCCCCTGTCCATCATCTCCAGCGTCTGGCTGTGGAACAGGAACGGGAAATGCGGCCACGAAGGCTGACCGTAGTAGACAAGCAGCTCAACCTGGCCGTCCACCCAGACGGTATCTTTCCAGCCGCGGTCTTCCGGGAACGGCATGGCACCGTTGACGTTGCGGATCAGGAATGCCACCCCTTCAATATGGAACGACTGCGGCATATCTGAACGCACCGTCCAGCGCTCCCAGGTACCCTGCTGCGCGGTAATGTCGATGCGGTTGACGTCCCACAGCGCGCCGTTGATGCCCGGGTCGTCGCCGAGGCTGATATCACGGCTGCGCACCGGCGAGCCGCTCATGATCTCCTGCGGCAGCAGGCGCATGGGCAGGCTATCGGTCACCAGCGGCAGCAGACCGGTTGGACGCAGGGTCAGCACCAGGGTCGAGACCAGAATGCTCGACGGTTCAAAGAACCCGCGAATACGGTCGACAATGCTGGCCGCTTCACCGCAGGTGACAGACACTTCATCCCCATTGGTCATATCAATGAGAACTTCGCGACGTTCGCCCGGCGAGAGCGCAAGCTGTTTGACGGACACCGGCGCCGGTAAAAAGCCCTGATCGCCGGAGATCACGTGCAGCGGACGGCCATCGCTCATTTGCAGCTGATAGCGGCGCGAGTTGGACGCGTTGAGCAGGCGCAGGCGCACCCAGCCGCGAGAAACTTCGACATACGGGCTTTGCGCGCCGTTGACCAGCAGCGTATCGCCGACGAAGCCACCGCTGCCCGGCTCGCTGTATTCTGGCGTACCGAAGTTATCCAGACGTTTGTCCTGGATGATAATCGGGAAGTCATCCACGCCGTAGTGATTCGGGATCGGCAGAGATTTGCTGACTTCATCTTCCACAAGCCACATGCCGGCCAGGCCGTTATAGACCTGCTGCGCCGTGCGGTTAGGCGTGTTGGCGTGATACCACAGGGTTGCCGCGCTCTGGCGAATCGGCAGAACGGGCGCCCAGTCGGCGCTGGGTGACATCATTCGCGCCGCGCCGCCAATCAGCGGGCCAGGCACCTGCAGGCCGCTGATGGTCATAGCGACATTTTCAGGGGTGCGGTTACTGTAGATGAGCTTTACGTCATCGCCATTCCACACGCGTATGGTCGGCCCGAGGTAACGTCCGTTAATGCCCCAGACGGGCGCACGCGTCCCCTGGGTAAAGGACCAGTGGCTACGCTGCAGCGTCAGGAAAAGCGGCTGACCGCGACGGGATTCAATTAATGGCGGTATAGGCAGCGGCTGTTGCTGCCCGGCGGCGCTGGCTGTCAGCGGCATCGCACCCGCACAAAGGGCGATCCCCGAAGCCTGAATAAACTGACGCCGACTGAGTGACATATAAGCTCCATCTGAAACGACTAACAACGCGGGAATTCGTTTTCCCTTCAACGCCGGGTTAAATCTTACCGGCGGCTTCTCTCTCTGCGACTTCTTTGTCGAGCTGCGCAATATGCTGAGCCATTAGCTCACGGCAGTGTGCTGCCAATTCACGCACCTGATCTTTACCGTATTTGCTGGTATCGACAGGTGGCAGCATTTCGACAATCACCAGCCCATTATTCAGGCGGTTAAGATTAATCTTATTCGAAGTATTGGAAACGCACACGGGAATAATTGGAACACCTGCCGCAATTGCAGCATGAAACGCACCGGTTTTAAACGGCAGCAGGCCGCGACCACGGCTGCGCGTTCCTTCCGGGAACATCCAGATTGAGATTTTGCGCTTTTTAAAATGATTCACCACTTCGGCAATGGTGCTGTGCGCTTTTGCACGGTTATTACGGTCGATCAGCAGGTTACCGGTAAGCCAGTACAGCTGACCAAAAAACGGGATCCACAGCAGGCTTTTTTTGCCCACCGTCACGGTCGGTGGAAGCACAATATTAGAGGCCGTCACCATATCGTAGTTATTCTGATGGTTGGCAATATAGATGGCGTTACCGAAATTCTCCGCCCCTTCCGGCAGACGTTTTTCAACCTTCAGGCCAAACAGCGGAGCAAGGCGCCCGAACATATGGCCAAAGGTGGCGACATGCTTCGGATTACGCGGGCTGAACAGGCAATAAATAGAGCCGAAAATACAGACCAGAATACAGTAGATGACGGTAAGAATAAGACGAACAATATATAGCATAGCGACCTCTGAAGCCCCAACAGCTGACAATTATACTTCACCTGTGGCCAGGTAAGGACTTTATTACGAGCGCGTATTGTTAATCGCAACGCACGAATTAACAACGATTTTACGGGAAATTTTATTGAAATTCCCCCTCCGGACAGAGGGGGGATATCACGACATTACTCTTCGCTGTCGCCCGCAGCGCTGCGTGCAGGAGAGTCAATCTCCACGCGATCGATACGCTGCAGACCGCGCATCAGCGAGCCGCGGCGACCGCGCTCACCCACCACCTTCTGCAGCTCTTCCGGACGAAGCTTGATTTTGCGCTTGCCGACGTGAATGGTCAGCGTGCTCTGCGGCGGCAGAAGGAAGAGGTGCGCCAGGCCATCTTCGCCTTTCGCGGCCTCCGCCGACGGGATATTGATGATCTTGTTGCCCTTGCCTTTTGACAGCTCCGGCAGATCGCTGACCGGGAACATCAGCATACGTCCGGCGGTAGTGATCGCCAGCAGCATGTCGCTTTCGTTCTCAATCACCAGCGGTGCCATCACGTGAGCGTTGTCCGGCAGGCTAATCAGCGCCTTACCGGCACGATTGCGGGAAACCAGATCGTTGAAGGTACAGATAAAGCCGTAGCCCGCATCGGACGCCAGCAGCAGCTTCTGGTCATCGGCTTCCATCAGCATATGGTCAACCGTCGCGCCCGGCGGCAGCGTCAGCTTGCCGGTTAGCGGCTCGCCCTGCCCGCGCGCGGAAGGCAGCGTGATCGGGTCAATGGCGTAGCTGCGACCGGTGGAGTCGATAAACGCCACCGGCTGGTTGCTCTTGCCTTTCACCGCCGCTTTGAAGCTGTCGCCCGCTTTATAGCTGAGCCCCGGCGCGTCGATATCGTGGCCTTTGGCGCTGCGTACCCAGCCGCTCTGCGACAGGACAATGGTCACAGGCTCGGACGGCTGCATGTCGTGCTCATTCATCGCCTTCGCTTCTTCGCGCTCGTGCAGCGGAGAACGACGGTCGTCGCCGAAGGCATCGGCATCGGCCTGCAGCTCTTTTTTCAGCAGGTTATTCATCTTGCGTTCGGACGCGAGGATCGCCTGCAGCTGATCGCGCTCTTTTTCCAGCTCGTTCTGCTCGCCGCGGATCTTCATCTCTTCCAGTTTGGCGAGATGGCGCAGCTTCAGCTCGAGGATCGCTTCGGCCTGGGTTTCGCTGATGCCAAAGCGCGACATCAGGGCGGGCTTCGGCTCGTCCTCGGTGCGGATGATCTCAATCACCTCGTCGATATTGAGGAACGCCACCAGCAAACCTTCAAGGATATGCAGGCGCTTAAGCACTTTCTCCAGACGATGGTTCAGACGACGGCGTACCGTATCGCGGCGGAACGTCAGCCATTCGGTGAGGATCTCCAGCAGGTTTTTCACCGCCGGGCGTCCGTCGAGGCCGATCATGTTCAGGTTGATGCGGTAGCTTTTTTCCAGATCGGTGGTGGCAAACAGGTGGTTCATCACCTGCTCCATGTCCACGCGGTTGGAGCGCGGCACGATCACCAGACGGGTCGGGTTCTCGTGGTCCGATTCATCGCGCAGGTCGTCGACCATCGGCAGCTTTTTATTGCGCATCTGGGAGGCGATCTGCTCCAGCACTTTGGCGCCGGAAACCTGATGCGGCAGCGCGGTGATCACCACGGCGCCGTCCTCTTTATTCCACACCGCGCGCATGCGCACAGAGCCGCGCCCGTTCTGGTAGATTTTGCGGATTTCCGCGCGCGAGGTGATGATTTCGGCTTCGGTTGGGAAATCTGGCCCCTGCACGATATCCAGCAGATCGTCGAGCGAGGCTTTCGGCTGCTCGATCAGGGTGATGGCGGCTTTCGCCACTTCACGCAGGTTGTGCGGCGGAATGTCCGTCGCCATACCGACCGCAATACCGGTGGTACCGTTCAGCAGGATGTTCGGCAGACGCGCAGGCAGCATCTTTGGCTCCTGCATCGTACCGTCGAAGTTTGGCACCCAGTCGACGGTTCCTTGACCTAGCTCGCCCAGCAGCACTTCGGCATATTTAGAGAGACGGGATTCGGTATAACGCATTGCTGCGAAGGATTTCGGATCGTCCGGCGCCCCCCAGTTCCCCTGACCATCCACCAGCGGGTAGCGGTAAGAGAACGGCTGAGCCATCAGCACCATCGCTTCATAGCAGGCGCTGTCGCCGTGCGGATGGTATTTACCCAGCACGTCACCGACGGTACGGGCGGATTTCTTGAACTTGGCGGTGGCGTTCAGCCCCAGTTCGGACATCGCATACACGATGCGGCGCTGAACGGGCTTCAGGCCATCCCCGATAAACGGCAACGCCCTGTCCATGATGACGTACATGGAATAGTTCAGGTAGGCGTTTTCCGTGAATTCATGTAGCGCGAGGCGCTCTGCCATATCGCTCATTACGTGTGATTCCTCAACTCAGAAACCGAAGGGTTTCAGGCAATATTGCCGCAGATACTACCCTATCTGACGAGTTGAGTCACAAAGAAAAAGGGCCGCTTATGCGGCCCTTTCCGGGTTATTTGTTCAGCTTAATGACCTGCTTCACGTCGATTTCAAAATCGTTCCACTCTTTATCGACCTTGCCCTGGATTTCCACTTTATCCTGAGGGGTGACGGTCACGCCGTTCCAGCGCTTGTGGTCAATCTCCACATTGACCGTGCCGGTCTCATCGCGGAAGGTGTAGCGGTCATCGGACAGGCGCTGGGTAATGTTCCCGCGCAGCTTCACCCAGCTATCGTCCTTCATCTCTTTTACCTTCACCGCAGTGGTGAGGTTAGCGTCGTTATCAACAAAACCTCCCGTCTGCGTCTGGGTCTGGGTTTGCGTGGCCGACGGGCCGTTAAATCCGCCCTGCGCGGCAAAAACGGGGGCAGTGGTCATCATCATGATGGCGGCAATAGCAGCGAATTTTTTCATATTAACTCTCCCTTTAATCTGGTTTCGCAGTCCATTAAACAGGGTAATCCTTAACAACTTCTTAAGGGAAAAATTTATTTATTATTGCTGTACAGCAGGCGCTTACAGAGGGTTTACTGACGGCATCAAGGAGGGAATATGCGCATTTTACTGGTAGAAGACGACACGTTAATCGGCGACGGTATCAGGGCGGGTTTAAGCAAAATGGGCTTTAGCGTGGACTGGTTTACCGACGGTAAAACCGGTCAGGCCGCGCTTGCTTCTGCGCCCTATGATGCCGTGGTGCTGGATCTGACGCTGCCGGAAATCGACGGTCTGGACATCCTGCGCGCGTGGCGCGAAAGCGGGCGCAGCGAGCCGGTATTGATCCTGACCGCGCGGGATGCGCTCAACCAGCGCGTGGAAGGGCTGCGTCTTGGCGCGGATGATTATCTCTGCAAGCCGTTCGCGCTGATTGAAGTCGGCGCCCGCCTCGAGGCGCTGGTCCGCCGCAGTCACGGCCAGACGCATAGCGAGCTACGCCACGGCAAGGTCACGCTCGATCCGACCCGTCTCGTCGCCACGCTGGACGGTGAACCGCTGACGCTGAAGCCGAAAGAGTTCGCGCTGCTGGAACTGCTGATGCGCAATGCAGGCCGCGTGCTCCCTCGCAAGACGATTGAGGAAAAACTGTATACCTGGGATGACGACGTCTCCAGCAACGCGGTAGAAGTCCACGTTCATCACCTGCGCCGCAAGCTTGGCAGCGAGTTTATCCGCACCGTGCACGGCATCGGCTATACCCTGGGTGACGCATGAAGCTGACGCAACGCCTGAGCCTGAAGCTGCGCCTGACGCTCCTTTTTTTAGCGCTCTCCCTGACGGCATGGTTTGCCGCCAGCCTGGTGGCCTGGCAGCAGACCACCCACAAGCTGGATAAGCTCTTCGACACGCAGCAGATGCTGTTTGCCAAACGGCTGCTGACGATGGATCTTGACGAGATCCGCGCCCCCGAACGGATGCGAGAGATCCCGAAAAAAGTGAAGCATGGCCGTCTCGATGACGACGCGCTGGCTTTCGCCATTTACGCCGTTGACGGCAAAATGCTGCTGAACGATGGCGAGAACGGGCGCGATATTCCGTACCACTATCGCCGCGACGGGTTTGCTAACGGGCAGCTCCAGGACGACAACGACGAATGGCGTTTCCTGTGGCTGACCTCACCCGACGGGAAGTACCGCGTGGTGGTCGGCCAGGAGTGGGAGTATCGCCAGGAGATGGCGCTGGACGTGGTCAGCTCGCAGCTCGCGCCCTGGCTGGTGGCGCTGCCCGTGATGCTGCTGTTGCTGGTTTTGCTCCTGAGCCGGGAGCTAAAGCCGCTGAAAAAGCTGGCGCAGACCCTGCGCTCCCGCTCGCCGGATGCTACCGATAAACTGCCGACGGAGGGCGTCCCTACGGAAGTGCGCCCCCTTCTTGATTCGCTGAATCATCTCTTCGCGCGTACCCAGGAAATGATGACCCGCGAGCGCCGCTTTACGTCCGACGCCGCCCACGAGCTGCGCAGCCCGCTGGCGGCCCTGAAGGTGCAAACTGACGTGGCGCAGCTCTCGCAGGACGATCCGCAGGCGAGGGAAAAAGCGCTGGTGCAGCTGCATGCGGGCATCGACCGCGCTTCCCGGCTGGTGGACCAGCTCCTCACGCTGTCGCGTCTGGACTCGCTGGATAATCTTGACGACGTCGAACCGATAACGCTTGCCGATTTACTTCAGTCGGCGGTGCTGGATATCTGGCATCCGGCGCAGCAGGCAGGGATTGATATTCGCCTCAACAACCACGCCCCGCAGCTCAAACGTCAGGGACAGCCCCTGCTGCTAGGCCTGCTGGTGCGCAACCTGCTGGACAACGCCATCCGCTACAGCCCGCGCGGCAGCGTGGTGGACGTCACCCTGGACGCGCGTAATTTTACCGTGCGCGACAACGGCCCAGGCATTTCACCTGACGCGCTGGCGCGCATCGGCGAGC
Organism: Enterobacter sp. N18-03635; assembly: GCF_004006055.1. Lineage (NCBI taxonomy): Bacteria > Pseudomonadati > Pseudomonadota > Gammaproteobacteria > Enterobacterales > Enterobacteriaceae > Enterobacter > Enterobacter sp. N18-03635. The sequence goes on from NZ_CP034769.1 coordinate 3,893,557, forward strand.
GCTTTTATCGTCCGCCGGGTCAGGATGCCACGGGCAGCGGGCTGGGGTTATCCATCGTAAAACGCATCGCCGCGCTGCACGGTATGCGCGTCTCGTTGAGCAATGCGCCTGAAGGCGGTTTTGAAGTGAAGGTCAGCTGGTAGAGATTATTGCGTTTAATGCAAAAGACTTTGCACATTTTGCTCATTTTTCCGCTCCGTCCTCGCGCGTAGAATACTCGCCATACTCTCATCGTCGAGGACAAATAATGAGCAACATCCTGATTATCAACGGTGCAAAAGAATTTGCGCACTCTAAAGGCCAGCTGAATGACACCCTGACCGAGGTCGCGGACGGTTTCCTGCGCGACGCCGGGCATGATGTTAAGGTCGTACGCGCGGACAGCAACTACGACGTGAAAGCCGAAGTACAGAACTTCCTGTGGGCTGACGTGGTGATCTGGCAGATGCCAGGCTGGTGGATGGGCGCGCCGTGGACCGTAAAAAAATACATGGACGACGTGTTCACCGAAGGTCATGGCTCACTGTATGCCAGCGATGGCCGCACCCGCGCTGACGCGTCCAAAAAATACGGGTCAGGCGGTCTGATTCAGGGCAAAAAATATATGCTCTCTCTGACCTGGAACGCCCCGCTGGAAGCCTTCACCGAGAAAGATCAGTTCTTCGAAGGCGTGGGCGTTGACGGCGCGTACCTGCCGTTCCACAAGGCTAACCAGTTCCTGGGCATGGATCCTCTGCCGACGTTTATCGTCAACGACGTGATTAAAATGCCTGATGTCCCGAGCTATATCGCAGAATATCGCAAGCATCTCGCGGAAATTTTTGCTTAACTGGTAGCCTGGAATTAAAGGAGTAGTAAACATGCTTACCGTTATTGCAGAAATCCGTACTCGTCCAGGTCAACATCACCGTCAGGCGGTGCTGGATCAGTTCGCGAAAATTATCCCGACCGTACTGAAAGAAGAAGGCTGCCACGGCTACGCGCCGATGGTGGATGCCGCCACTGACGCCAGCTTCCAGGCGACCGCGCCGGACTCGATCATCATGGTTGAGCAGTGGGAAACCGTCGCGCACCTCGAAGCACACCTGCAGACCGCGCACATGAAAGCGTGGAGTGACGCGGTGAAGGGTGACGTGCTGGAAACCCACATCCGCATTCTGGAGCAAGGGGTTTAAGTTTTCCCTCACCCCAGCCCTCTCCTGACGGGAGAGGGAGAACAGGTCCAGGCCCGGTGAGCGTCAGCGCAACCGGGCTTTGTTGTTTTTAGCTGCTTTTCTTCCCCGGTTTTAACCCGCGATGTAGCTCGTTGATGCGCTTCATCGACTTGATAGTGCGCTGCGGCTCGGTGGAGGCTACGGATAAAATAATCATCTCCAGACACAGCAGCACCGTGCCGTGGAGCGGGATTTTGCCCTTTTCGCCGCCGCGCGGAACGTGGATCACCACGCTGGCCTCCTTGCTGAAGCGCGAATCAAGGGCATTGGTCAGCAGGATGGTGGGAATGCCCAGACGTTTTGCTTCACGCAGGGTGGTTTGTCCCTCCCGGTGCGCGGACTTCTGCGCCATCATCACCAGCACGTCGCCGCGCTGAAGCGCAATCAGCTGCTCGGCAAGTCCTATTCCGGTACGGTTAAGCGGCGTGGCGGGTAACCCCATGCGGCTGAACAGCCTGGCGGTATACTCGGCCAGAATGCCGGAGGCGCCAATGCCAAATATGGCGACCTGCCTCGCCTGCGCCAGCAGAGAGACCGCCTGGGCCATCGCGTAGCGGTTGTGCGGCTCGGACAACACCTCGCAGGTGTGTTGATGCCCCTCCAGCACGAAATCAATGCTCGCGTTGACGTCGCTGGCAAGCGTGTTCACCGTAGTGGACATCTTTTCGCTGGAGGTGACTACCGGACCAAACCACTGCTCAAGCGTTTGCTTGAGATCGCGCAGCCCGGCGAAACCCAGCGCCTGAATGGCGCGGACCACCGTGGCATCCGAGGTTTTCAGTTCCGCAGCAATCTCCATGGCGGTCTGCTCCATCACCGCTTCGCGATTGTCATGAATATAGCGTGCAACCTGCAGCAGACGCGGCGTCAGCTGATGCGCCCGCGCGCGAAAACGGTCGCCATAGACATCCACGCGCCCTTTCTCTTTGCGGATCACCGTGATGCCTCCGGCAGCGGACGCCCGGCAATCTGAGACTGCACCTGCGCGACCATCAGCCCTAAAGACGCGAACGAATTCGAGATCGCCTCTTCACGCGAGATCAGCACGTAATGCCCGGTTCGGCAGGCATTGAGGAACTGACACCAGCCCGGCATGACCGCATCCATCGCCGCCAGCTCGTCCTGCGGTTTACCGCCCGTATCCCCGCGCCAGGTGGCGAAGACGAAATCGGCATCCAGCTCCGGCAGGCGCTCGGCGCTGACGTCAATCCGTCCCTCTTCCGGGATGGACTCAATCAGCGGCGGGAACTTGAATCCTGCGTCGCGCAGCACGCGGCCCAGCGAGTGGTAGCTGTGCATGGCGTTAATCTTCCCCTGATTCGCCTGAATCACGGACACGGTCACCTTGCTGGTATCAATAGTCGACTTCAGCGCCTTAATCTGCTCCTGATAGCGCCGCTCCAGAACCTTGAGCCGCGCCTGCGTTCCCGTCAGCTGAGCCAGCTTGCGGTAGATTTCCGGCGCGCCGCCGTCGAGATGATCGATGCTCACCGTCGGGGCAATTTTCGCCAGCTGTTCCACCGGGGTGTTGCGGGTCGGCTCGGTAACGATCAGATCAGGCTTTGCGGCGGCGATGGCTTCGATGTCGATATCGGCCGTGCCGATAAATTTAATGTCGGAATTATCGAAGTCGACGCCGGTCAACATGCCGCTGGAGCGCAGAAAGTGGCTGCCGTCCGGCCGCGTGCGGCCATGGCTTGCCACCGGCAGCACGCCAAGCTCAATCAGAGGAATGGTGATATCCAGATCGTGTAATGAAACAATCCGCTTCGGATGAACCGGCACAACGACCTTGCGCCCTAAATCGTCGGTAAATACCTGCGTTGGCTCCGCCGCGCTTACCGCGAACCCCACCAGCAACAGCATCGAAAACAGTACGCGCATTATAGTCCCCCTAAAATCTGTCCCGACGCTGCCAGAGCAGCAGCAGGAAAAACGGTCCGCCAATCAATGAAATGACAATTCCCGCCGGCAGCTGCAGCGGGAGGAATGCAAGACGTCCGACGTTATCCGCCAGCAGCACCAGCAGCGCGCCCAGCACGGCGCTTCCCGTCAGGAGCGCCGTTTGCCCACCGCGCAGCAGCAGGCGCGCCATATGCGGGGCAATCAGCCCCACAAAGCCAATGCTGCCCACGCAGGAGACGCAGGCCGCCGTCAGCACCACCGGGGCGAGAACCCTCAGCAGCGCCAGCCGCGTTATGCGCACGCCAAGACCCGCGGCGGCCTGATTGCCGAGCAACGCCACGTCCGCTGCCCGCGCGGTAAAGAGCAGCAGCGCAAACGCGGGGGCGGCCCAGAGCGCGGCCAGGCCCACCAGCGTCCAGTTTGCCGCATGCAGGCTTCCCGCCAGCCACAGCATCGCCGTCTGCACGTCCCGCACGTCGGCGGTGGTGATAAAGACGCCCATTGCGGCGGCAAACGCCCACGACACGCCGATGCCGATCAGGATGAACCGCGGGCGCGAAATATCGCGCGCCAGGGCGATAACCACCAGCGCGGTGAGCAGCCCACCGGCCATGCCGACCAGCGGACGCCAGGCCAGGCCCAGCGCCGGGAACTGAAAAATGAGCAGCAGTACCGCCGCGCTACAGCCCTCCTTCACGCCGATAAGCCCTGGGTCAGCCAGGCCATTGCGGGTGATGGACTGCATTGCCGCCCCCGCCATACCGAGCATCGCCCCGCACAGCACCGCCATCAGCAGGCGCGGCAGGCGGATATCCATCACGATGTAGCGCGTCTCCGCAGTCAGGCTCGCAGGAGAAAACAGCGCGCGCCCGATGGCGGAGGTGGGAATGGGCAGAGAACCGTGCGTCAGGCCAAAGCCCAGCAGGCTTAGCGCCACCAGCGCCAAAAGAATCAGGCACGCCAGCGCCCGCGGGCGAACCAGCGCCGATATACGGCCAATTCGGATCGCGCGGAATCCGGCCCGGTTCATTTGAACATCCTCGACGCCATAAAGATGAATACGGGCGCGCCGACCAGGGCCGTCATGATGCCGGTTGCCAGCTCCCAGGGGGTAAACAGCGTGCGGGCGGCGATATCCGCCAGCAGCAGAACCAGCGCACCGCACAGGGCAGACAGCGGCACCATCACGCGTAAATCAACTGACACCAGACGGCGAATGAGCTGCGGCACGACCAGGCCAATAAAACCAATCGGCCCGGCGATAGAGACGGCCGCGCCGCAGAGTAGCGCGATGGCCAGCAGGGCGAGCAGGCGGGTTTTCAGCAGGGACACGCCAAGCCCCTGCGCCATTCTGTCGCCCAGCGCCAGCATGTTGAGCGAGGGCGACAGCCCGATAGCAAGAACAAAACCAGCGGCTGCAGCCCACAGGGCGCTCTGGAGCATCTGCGCGTTAACCCCGGCGATATCACCCGCCAGCCAGGTACGCAGGTCGAGCAGCGTCTGTTCATCCAGGATTAACACCGCGGCGGTAATCGACGAGGCAAACGCCGACATCGCCACGCCGCACAGGGTGACCTTCATCGGCGTGAGCCCGGTGCGACCGGACGAGGAGAACATCAGCACCAGCAAAAACAGCGCGGCTGCACCGGCGGCGGCAACGAGCGGGCGACCAAACGGCAGCGACAGGCCAAGCGCGCTGACGCTCGCCACTGCCAGCGCAGCCCCGGCGTTGAGCCCCAGAATATGCGGCTCGCCTAGCGGGTTGCGGATCACAGACTGCAGCAGCACGCCCGCCACGCCGAGCGCGGCGCCCGTCACCATCGCGGCGCAGAGGCGCAGCAGTCGTAATTTGATAATGACGTTATGGTCGAAATTGCGCGGGTCGAAGTGGATGAACGCCTCCACTACCGTCTGCGGGGCGATAAAGCGTGCACCGATGCCAAGATGCGTAATCGCACCCAGCGCCAGCAGCAATATAAAAATCAGGAAGGCCAGAGAAGCGCGTATCATGGCTGTTCAAGGCTCTGGCGAAACGGCATAAAGAACGGTTTGCCGGTCAAGGGGTTGATGGACATATGCACGTCCACATCAAACACCGCTTTGATCAGTTCCGGCGTGCAGACGTCGCCCTCGTGCAATACGCCCTCCACTTTTCCCTGGCGCAAAAAGACCAGCGAATCACCGTAGTTCACGGCGAAGTTGAGATCGTGCAGCACTACCACCACGGTACGCCCGTGCTCACGCGTCAGCGTATGCAGAAGCTCAAGGATCTCCACCTGGTAGCGGAGATCGAGATATGTCGTCGGCTCGTCAAGCAGGATATACGGCGTTTGCTGCGCCAGCGCCATGGCGATCCAGCAGCGCTGACGCTGGCCGCCGGATAAGCTTTCCACCGGCATATGGGCAAACTCTGCCGTGCCGGTCAGGCGCAGGGCCTCTTCCACCGCCCGCTCGTCCTCGTCGCTCCACTGACGCATAAAGTTCTGCCAGGGAAAACGCCCGCGCGAGACCAGTTCAAAAACGGTTAACCCTTCCGGCAGCAGCGGCGACTGCGGGAGAATGCCAAGCTGACGGGCGACCGCTTTGGTGGGCTGCTCGTGGATCGCCTTGCCGTCGAGAACTGCCGCGCCGCCAAGCGGCTGGAGCAAACGCGCAATGGTGCTCAGCAGCGTGGATTTCCCACAGCCGTTCGCCCCTACCAGCACGGTCATTTTCTGCTGTGGGATCGCAAGGGAGATATCATCAACGATGATTTTTTTCTGATAGCCCGCAGAGAGGTTCTCCAGAACCAGACCCGGTTTGTGTGTGTTGTGAGCCACGTGAACGCCAACGTAATGAAAAACCAACAAATAAAAATAAAACTCATTCTCTTTTGAGAGTTTGACGCCGAGCCATGTAGTAGTCAAGCGAAGAAACACCCTGGAAAAACCAGGGGTAAGCCTGAGTAAAAGTGAAAACTGGACGGCTTGTGAAAACATCTATTTCAATGACTTAATTATTATCCCGCTGCGCTTGTACGCACGGTTAAACGCTGTAGTCGATTTTTTCTTTTTTCCATTTACTACTACATTCACGCATGATTGAATGATTCTCAATTACATGTCCGATGCCACTTCCGGCTAACGGACAGACCGTAAAGGGCAATGACTCACACAGTTTGCCGCGAAACGTCATTCGCGGGATATTTCGGGATAACAGATGTAATGGCTACGTTCACACCTTCACTCTCTGGGGTAAAAGGGCGCGCGCTCTTTTCCCTGCTGTTTATGGCGCCGCTGGTTCAGGCAGCAGATAACACCGCGGCTAAAGATGGCGAAACGCTTACCGTCACCGCCGATCCAAATACGACGGCGGAGGCCACCAACGGCTATCAGCCGCTGAACACCTCCACCGCGACGTTAACCAACATGCCGATGCTGGACATCCCGCAGGTGGTCAATACCGTCAGCGACAAAGTGCTGGAGGATCAAAATGCCACCACGCTGGATGAAGCTCTGTACAACGTCAGCAACGTGGTGCAGACCAACACCCTGGGCGGTACGCAGGATGCCTTCGTGCGCCGCGGATTTGGCGCGAACCGCGACGGGTCAATCATGACTAACGGCCTGCGCACCGTCCTGCCGCGCAGCTTTAATGCCGCAACCGAGCGCGTGGAGGTGTTGAAAGGCCCGGCCTCCACGCTGTACGGCATTCTCGATCCGGGCGGCCTGATTAACGTCGTCACCAAACGCCCTGAGAAGACCTTCGGCGGTTCAATTTCTGCCACCTCTTCCAGCTTTGGCGGCGGTACCGGACAGATCGATGTTACTGGCCCAATTGACGGCACGCGTCTGGCGTATCGCCTCACGGGTGAGTATCAGGACGAGGATTACTGGCGTAATTTTGGCAACGAACGCAGCACCTTTATCGCCCCGTCCTTCACCTGGTTCGGCGACGACGCCACCGTGACCGTGCTCTATTCGCATCGCGACTATAAAACGCCGTTCGATCGCGGAACGATCTTCGATCTCAACACCAAAAAGGCCGTCGACGTCGATCGCAAAACCCGCTTTGATGAGCCGTTTAACGTGACCGACGGCCAGTCCGATCTCGCTCAGCTCAATGCGGAATATCGCCTCAACAGCCAGTGGACCGCGAAGTTTGACTACAGCTACAGCCAGGATAAATACAGCGATAACCAGGCGCGCGTGATGGCATACGATTCAAAAACCGGCAACCTGACCCGCCGAGTGGATGCCACCCAGGGCTCGACCCAGCGTATGCACACGACGCGCGCGGATCTGCAGGGGAACGTGGACATCGCGGGCTTTTACAATGAGATCCTGACCGGCGTGTCGTATGAGAATTACGATCTGCTGCGCACCGACATGATCCGCTGTAAGAACGTTAAGGATTTCAATATCTATCATCCGACGTATGGCAAACTCGGCAAATGCACCACCGTGTCGGCGTCCGACAGCGACCAGACGCTGAAGCAGGAAAGCTACTCTGCCTATGCGCAGGACGCGCTGTACCTGACCGATAAGTGGATTGCCGTCGCAGGCATGCGCTACCAGTATTACACCCAGTACGCGGGGAAAGGCCGCCCGTTCAACGTCAACACCGACAGCCGCGACGAACAGTGGACGCCGAAGCTGGGGCTGGTTTATAAGCTCACGCCAGCGGTCTCGCTGTTTGCCAACTACTCGCAAACGTTTATGCCGCAGTCGTCCATTGCGAGCTACATCGGCGATCTGCCGCCGGAAACGTCGAATGCTTACGAGGTGGGCGCAAAGTTCGACCTGTTCGACGGGGTTACCGCCAATATCGCGCTGTTTGATATTCACAAACGCAACGTGTTGTACAACGAAAGCGTGGGAGGGGAAACCATCGCCAAAACGGCGGGCCGCGTGCGCTCCCAGGGCATGGAGGTGGATCTGGCCGGTTCACTGACCGAGAACACCAATATTATCGCCAGCTATGGCTATACCGACGCGAAGGTGCTGGAAGATCCGGACTACGCGGGCAAACCGCTGCCGAACGTGCCGCGCCATACCGGCTCCCTGTTCCTGACCTACGATATTCACAATGCGTTTGCCGGGAATACCCTGACGCTGGGCGGCGGCGGGCACGGCGTAAGCCGTCGTTCCGCAACCAACGGTGCGGATTATTATCTGCCGGGCTATTTCGTGGCGGATGCGTTTGCGGCGTACAAGATGAAGCTACAGTATCCGGTGACGCTGCAGGTGAACGTGAAGAACCTGTTTGATAAAACCTACTACACCTCATCTATCGCCACCAACAATCTGGGTAATCAGATTGGCGACCCGCGCGAAGTGCAGTTTACGGTGAAGATGGAGTTTTGATGTAAAAAAGCCCGGTGGCGCTAACGCTTACCGGGCCTACGCTCCATTCCCTCTCGCTGTGGGAGAGGGTTAGGGTGAGGGCATCAGGCCTCAATATCCGCCATATCGCCTTTCTCCTGCAGCCAGTTACGACGGTCTTCCGAACGTTTCTTGGCAAGGAGCATATCCATCATGGCGTTGGTCTGCTGTTCGTCTTCGTCGCTGATCGTCAGCTGCACCAGACGGCGCGTGTTCGGATCCAGCGTCGTTTCGCGCAGCTGCATCGGGTTCATCTCGCCCAGCCCTTTAAAGCGCTGAACGTTAGGTTTGCCCTTCTTGCGCTTCAGCTGTTCCAGCACGCCCGCTTTTTCTTCTTCCGTCAGCGCGTAGTAAACCTCTTTGCCGAGGTCGATACGGTAAAGCGGCGGCAGCGCCACGTGGACGTGACCATTTTTAACCAGCGTGCGGAAGTGCTTCACAAAAAGCGCGCACAGCAGCGTGGCGATGTGCAGACCATCGGAATCCGCATCCGCGAGGATACAGATCTTGCCGTAGCGCAGCTGGCTCAAATCGTCGCTATCCGGATCGATACCGATCGCCACCGAGATATCGTGGACTTCCTGCGAGGCCAGCACTTCATCTGAAGAGACCTCCCAGGTGTTCAGGATTTTCCCCTTGAGCGGCATGATCGCCTGGTATTCACGGTCGCGAGCCTGCTTGGCCGATCCACCCGCCGAGTCCCCTTCCACGAGGAATAGCTCGGTACGGTTGAGATCCTGCGCGGTACAGTCCGCCAGCTTGCCCGGCAGCGCAGGGCCGCTGGTCAGCTTTTTACGCACCACTTTCTTCGCGGCACGCAGACGACGCTGGGCGCTGGATATCGCCATTTCAGCCAGCATCTCTGCTGCCTGAACGTTCTGGTTCAGCCACAGGGTAAACGCATCTTTCACCACGCCGGAAACGAACGCCGCGCACTGGCGTGACGACAGACGCTCTTTGGTCTGACCGGCAAACTGCGGATCCTGCATCTTCACGGAGAGCACGTAGGCGCAGCGGTCCCAGATATCTTCCGCCGACAGCTTCACGCCGCGCGGCAGGATATTGCGGTATTCGCAAAATTCGCGCATCGCGTCCAGCAGTCCCTGACGCAGCCCGTTGACGTGGGTACCGCCGAGCATGGTTGGGATCAGGTTGACGTAGCTTTCGGTCAGCAGTTCGCCGCCTTCCGGCAGCCACAGCAGAGCCCAGTCGACCGCTTCGGTATCGCCGCTAAAGTTACCGACGAACGGTTTTTCCGGCAGCGTCGGCAGGCCGTTTACCGCTTCGCACAGGTAGTCGTTCAGGCCATCGGCGTAGCACCAGGTCTGCTCGGTATTGTTGACGTTATCCTTAAAGGTAATTTCCACACCCGGACACAGCACCGCTTTGGCTTTCAGCAGGTGCGTCAGGCGGGATACGGAAAAGCGCGGGCTGTCGAAGAAGCTTTCGTCAGGCCAGAAGTGGACGCTGGTGCCGGTGTTGCGTTTGCCGCACGTGCCGACAACCTGCAGATCCTGCACCTTCTCGCCGTTTTCAAACGCGATGTTATAAATCTGGCCGTCGCGACGGACGTTTACTTCCACGCGCTTGGACAGGGCGTTGACGACGGAAATCCCCACGCCGTGCAGGCCGCCGGAGAACTGGTAGTTCTTGTTGGAGAACTTACCGCCCGCATGCAGACGACAGAGGATCAGCTCAACGGCAGGCACGCCCTCTTCCGGATGGATATCCACCGGCATGCCGCGCCCGTCGTCGATGACTTCCAGCGACTGATCGGCATGCAGGATAACGTCAACGCGTTTGGCATGGCCCGCCAGCGCTTCGTCCACACTGTTATCAATAACTTCCTGGCCCAGATGGTTTGGGCGCGTTGTATCGGTGTACATCCCCGGGCGGCGGCGAACCGGCTCAAGCCCGGTGAGGACCTCAATGGCATCAGCGTTATAGGTTTGCGTCATGATTTAAACTAGCAATTCGCATTGATTGTCAGTGGCTGTGCAGTCCAAGAAAATCGACAATCTGGGTGAAATGATTCTCAAAGCCCGTGAAAGCATGGTTTCCGCCCTCTTCTATAGTCTGGCGGCAGGAGGCGTAATACGCCACTGCCTGGCGGTAATCCAGCACTTCATCACCCGTCTGCTGCAACAGCCAGATGAGATCCGGCGCCTCAAGCGGGTCGACCTGCATAACTTTGAGATCGTAAATATGGCGTGACTCTAGCACATATTGCTGCCCGGTGTAGGGGTTCTCGTTTTCGCCAAGAAAGTCCCTCAGCAGCTCAAATGGCCGAACCGCCGGATTAACCACAACGGCAGGTAGCATGAAGCATTGTGAGAGCCAGGTGGCGTAATACCCGCCCAGCGAGGAACCGACCACACCAAAGGTTTCGCCGCCGTGCGCAAGCACAATCGATTCCAGCATCTCCGCGGCCTCTGCCGGGTAAGGCGGCAGCTGCGGGATAATCATCTCAACGTCGGGGTGATGCTCGCTCAGCCACTGGCGAAACAGAGTCGCTTTTGCGGAGCGCGGCGAGCTGTTGAATCCGTGCAGATAAAGGAGCGTAGACATCAATAGCCTTCTGAAGCGGTATCCGGGCGGAATTTTGCACCGGTCAAACGGCAGACTTCCGTGGTCAGCGTGCCGTCGGCATGCAGTTCCAGCCAGCGCCAGCCTGGCGCAATGGTATCCAGCGTAAAGTTGGCGCAGTGCGGCTTAAACTGAACGCAGGTCGACGGCGTCGCCAGCATGCGGCGCCCGTTCCAGTCGAGATCCTGTTCCTGGTGAATATGTCCACACAGCAGGTTTTTCACTCGCGGGAACTTCGCCAGCACGCGATCCAACGCTGCGGAGTTGCGCAGACTGTGCTGATCGAGCCAGCTACAGCCCGCCGGCAGAGGGTGATGATGAAGCAACAGCAGCGTGTGACGTTCAGGTTCAGCAGCCAGTTTGGTCTCCAGCCAGTCGAGCTGAAACTCGCTTAACTCACCGTGCGGGACGCCAAACACCTGGCTGTCCAGCAGCAGGATCTGCCACTGGTCACCCGCAAAAACACATTTCGCCGGAGAAATACCCGCATCCTGGAGAGAACTGTACATAGCGGGCTGGAAGTCATGATTTCCTGGCAGCCAGACGCAAGGCACGCTAAAGCTCGCGATGCCTTCAGCAAAATGCTGGTAGGCCGCGGAAGATTGGTCCTGCGCCAGATCGCCCGTTGCGACAATCAGATCGCATGCACGGTTTTCGGCGTGAATCGCGCTAAGTACCGCCTGATAACTCTCCCAGGTATTCACCCCCAGCAGCGTTTCATGCTTTTCGGCAAAAAGGTGGGTATCGGTGATTTGTAATATCCTGACTGGCGCCCCACCAGCAACAGTCAGGTTCAACAGGCTTTCCAAATGGTGTCCTTAGGTAGGTTTATGACGCTAACAAACCGGAATCGCCATTGCTCCATGTGCTAAACAATATCTTAGCCAGTCGGCTAAAAACTGGTTAATTTGATGCTTTTCGTCGCGTTGATGCAACTTTTTATTCGGGTAATCATACCGCGCCTTGAAGCGAAAGATCTGCTGGCTTGAACACACTTCAGCGACCATCGCGTCGTGATAGAGGCGTACCGTCATCGACGGCAGGCTCCAGTAGCTAATGCTGGGTGCCGTTTGCTCAATTTCCACCAGCGTAGTGTAGCGCGTTGATTCTGTTATCGTTAAACGATACTGCGCGTTGCTCACCTGATAGCTTACCGTTTCGCCGGGTGCGTCGTTTTTCGGCAGCAGGCGGCGCAATTGTGCGAAATTGGTTTCGCACAGGCGCATCATTTCTGGGAAGTCAGGCGTATAGCGCTTCATTTTTTCCACTCGTTTCGTAATGTCTGATAATGCAGCTGCAGCCATTGCAGGGCGATGACAGACGCTGCGTTGTCGATTTTCCCCTCTTCTACCCACTGATAAGCCTGTTCCCGGCTCACCACATGAACACGAATATCTTCGTTTTCATCTGCCAGACCGTGGATCCCTTCCGCCGTCGTGGCGTCCACTTCGCCCACCATAATGGACAAGCGCTCGCTGGTACCTCCCGGGCTTGCCAGATAGCTCAGCACCGGTTTTGTGCGGCCCACCACCAGCCCGGCCTCTTCCAGCGCCTCGCGTCGGGCGACGTCTTCAACCGTCTCACCTTCTTCGATCATCCCGGCCACCATTTCCAGCAGCCACGGGCTCTCACTGACGTCATAAGCGGCGATGCGGATCTGCTCCACCAGCACAACTTCGTCACGCACTGGGTCAAAGGGTAGCAAGACTGCCGCATGCCCGCGCTCAAAAATTTCGCGTCTGATTTCGCCGCTCATTTCACCGTTGAACAGGCGATGCCTGAAACGGTAAAGATCCATTGAAAAAAAACCGCTATAAAGCGTTTCTCGTGCAATAATTTCTACATCGTTTTTGGCGAATGTCACGGGCAACTTTTCTGGTTTTTGCATGAGTCGAGTCCTGGTAGCAATGGTGATGAAATTGTGAATTTCAAGGCTGTTTGGCTGCCGTTTGTAAGGCTATATGGTAGATTGGTGCAAATTACCGCCAGATGGCACGTAACGCCAACCTTTTGGTGTGGATGATTCTGTTAGAATCGGCAATTATTTTTTTAATTAGATCAGCGCTAATACTGCTTCACAACAAGGAATGCAAATGAAGAAATTGCTCCCCATCCTTATCGGCCTGAGCCTGACGGGCTTCAGTGCAATTAGCCAGGCGGAAAACCTGTTACAGGTCTACCAGCAGGCACGTCTGGGCAACCCTGATTTACGTAAATCAGCGGCCGATCGTGATGCTGCGTTTGAAAAGATTAACGAAGCTCGTAGCCCCTTGCTGCCACAGTTAGGTTTAGGTGCAGATTATACCTACAGCAACGGTTTCCGCGACGCTAACGGCGTAAACTCCAATGCTACCAGCGCCTCACTGCAATTAACACAGACGCTGTTTGATATGTCCAAATGGCGTGCCCTGACCCTGCAGGAAAAGAGCGCAGGCATCCAGGATGTGACCTATCAGACCGACCAGCAGACGCTGATCCTGAATACTGCCACGGCGTACTTCAACGTGCTGAGCGCGATTGACGCACTCTCCTACACCGAAGCGCAGAAACAGGCCATTTACCGTCAGTTAGATCAAACCACTCAGCGCTTCAACGTGGGTCTGGTCGCGATCACCGACGTGCAGAACGCCCGTTCACAGTACGACACCGTGCTGGCTAACGAAGTGACCGCGCGTAACAACCTCGACAACGCGCTGGAATCCCTGCGTCAGGTCACCGGCAATTACTATCCTGAGCTGGCCTCCCTGAACGTCGACAGCTTCAAAACGGATAAGCCGCAGGCCGTTAACGCCCTGCTGAAAGAGGCGGAAAACCGCAACCTGACGCTGCTGCAGGCGCGTTTGAGCCAGGACCTGGCCCGCGAGCAAATTCGTCAGGCGCAGGACGGCCATCTGCCAACCCTGAGCCTGAGCGCGTCTACCGGTGTCTCTGATACAACCTACAGCGGCTCTAAAACCAATACGTCCCAGTATGACGACAGCAATATGGGCCAGAACAAGGTGGGCCTGAGCTTCTCCCTGCCGCTGTATCAGGGCGGTCAGGTCAACTCCCAGGTGAAACAGGCGCAGTACAACTTTGTTGGCGCGAGCGAGCAGCTGGAAAGCGCCCACCGCAACGTGGTGCAGACCGTGCGTTCCTCCTTCAACAACGTGAACGCCTCAATCAGCAGCATCAACGCCTATAAACAGGCCGTTGTGTCTGCACAGAGCTCCCTGGACGCGATGGAAGCAGGTTACTCGGTCGGTACACGTACTATTGTGGACGTGCTCGATGCGACCACCACGCTGTACAACGCGAAACAGCAGCTCTCCAGCGCGCGTTACCAGTACCTGATTAACCAGCTGAACATCAAACAGGCTCTGGGTACGCTGAACGAGCAAGACCTGCAGATGCTGAACAGCGCGTTGGGCAAACCGGTCTCCACCTCTCCGGACAGCGTTGCACCGGAGAACCCGGAGCAGGTTGCCGCGGTTGATAACTTCAACGCTAACGGCACTACCCCTACTGCACAGCCTGCTGCCGCGCGAACCACAGCGCCTGCCAGCAAGAGCAATAATCCGTTCCGTAACTAAGAGTGTCATCAGGCCTACTGCGGCCTGATGCCTTCACTCCAGCCCTCTTCCACAGGGAGAGGGCGCATCTGAATCACATCCGAACGTAAGTCAACGTAAAGATCCCCCTGATTCCGCCCCTCTTCGCTTCATTTTCAACCACTCATCCTCTATCCTGAGCGTTATTACCACTGGGTCCTGGAAGACAAAGATGAAACGGACAAAAACGATCAATCACGCGTCGTTCCGCAAGAGCTGGAACGCACGTCACCTCACCCCTGTTGCGCTGGCGGTCACGGCTGTCTTTATGCTGGCAGGCTGTGAGAAAAATGACGAAACGGTTTCGCTGTATCAAAACGCGGACGACTGTTCTGCCGCAACCGGCAAAGCCGCCGAATGTAAAACGGCTTACACCAGCGCGCTGAAAGAAGCGGAACGTACCGCGCCGAAATATGCCTCACGCGAAGACTGCGTGGCGGAGTTTGGTGAAGGTCAGTGCCAGCAGGCACCGGCTCAGGCAGGCACCGCACCTGAAAATCAGGCGCAGGCGCAGTCCAGCGGCAGCTTCTGGATGCCGCTGATGGCAGGCTACATGATGGGCCGCCTGATGGGCGGTGGTGCAGGTTACCAGCAGCAGCCGCTGTTTAGCTCGAAAAACCCGGCCAGCCCGGCTTACGGTCAATATACCGATGCCAGCGGCAAAGGCTACGGCGCAGCGACCCCTGGCCGCACCGTGACCGTACCGAAAACGGCGATGGCGCCGAAGCCTGCGACCACCAGCACCATCACCCGTGGCGGGTTCGGTGAGTCTGTGGCGAAGCAGACCAGCATGCAGCGCAGCGCGACAGGCACCTCCTCTACTCGCTCAATGGGCGGCTGATCATGGAACGAGTCAGTATCACCGAGCGCCCGGACTGGCGCGAAAAAGCCACCGAGTACGGTTTTAACTTCCACACCATGTACGGCGAGCCGTACTGGTGTGAAGACGCCTATTACAAGCTCACGCTGGCCCAGGTTGAGAAGCTGGAAGAGGTAACGGCCGAGCTGCACCAGATGTGCCTGAAGGTGGTGGAAAAGGTCATCGACAGCGACGAGCTGATGGCAAAGTTCCGCATTCCAAAGCACACCTGGAGCTTTGTCCGCCAGTCGTGGAAAACGAATCAGCCTTCGCTTTACTCTCGCCTGGATCTGGCATGGGACGGCAAAGGCGAGCCTAAGCTGCTGGAAAACAACGCCGATACCCCAACGTCACTGTACGAAGCGGCGTTCTTTCAGTGGATTTGGCTGGAAGACCAGGCCAATGCCGGAAACCTGCCGGAAGGCAGCGACCAGTTCAACAGCCTGCAGGAAAAGCTGATCGAGCGCTTCGCCGAGCTGCGCGAGCAGTTTGGCTTCAACCTGCTGCATCTCGCCTGCTGCCGCGACACGGAAGAAGACCGAGGCACGGTTCAGTATCTGCAGGATTGCGCCGCTGAAGCGGAGGTGGCGACCGAGTTCCTCTATATCGAGGATATCGGCCTCGGTGAAAAAGGTCAGTTCACGGACATGCAGGACCAGGTGATCAGCAACCTGTTCAAGCTCTACCCGTGGGAATACATGCTGCGCGAGATGTTCTCCACCAAGCTGGAAGATGCTGGCGTGCGCTGGCTTGAGCCGGCATGGAAGAGCATTATCTCCAACAAAGCCCTGCTGCCGATGCTCTGGGAAATGTTCCCGAACCATCCGAACCTGCTGCCGGCGTACTTTGCAGAAGATGATTACCCGCAAATGAAGAAGTACGTCGTCAAGCCGATCTTCTCACGCGAAGGCGCAAACGTGTCGATTATCGAAAACGGCAAGACGCTGGAAGCGGTTGAAGGGCCGTACGGCGAAGAAGGGATGATCGTCCAGGAGTTCTATCAACTTCCAAAATTTGGCGACAGCTATACGCTGATTGGCAGCTGGCTCATCAACGATCAGCCTGCCGGAATTGGCATTCGCGAAGATCGCGCGCTGATCACGCAGGATCTGTCGCGGTTCTATCCGCACATTTTCGTGGAGTAAGACTGCGGCCTGATGCCCTCACCCCAGCCCTCTCTACAGGGAGAGGGTGGAAAGACTAAAAACGGCAACCTGACGTTGCCGTTTTGCTTTTATTATCCCACCTGCACCGATAGCATACTCAAACTGCCCATCTCAATACCGTCGACCGGGATCGTCACCGGCTCCTGACCATCCCACGCGCCAAGTACGTACAGCAGCGGCAGGAAGTGCTCCGGCGTCGGGTTAGAAAGCGAACCGCCCTCATGATCCAGATAGTTCACCAGCGGATGCGCCTCAGCCGGCCCCTGCCAGGTCAGGTTCGCTTTAACGTAGTCGTTAAAGGCGGTCGCCCACGGGTACGGCGTGTTCTCACCGTGCCAGCGTGCGGTACGCAGGTTATGCACCACGTTGCCGCTCGCCACCAGCATGATGCCTTCATCACGCAGGGTCGCCAGCTTGCGGCCCATCTCCAGATGCCAGGCGGCCGGTTTGGTGCTGTCGATGCTCAACTGCACCATCGGGATATCCGCATCAGGATACATTTTAATAAGCACGCCCCAGGAGCCGTGGTCAAAGCCCCAGGCTTCTTTATCCAGCGTCACAGGGACAGGCGCCAGCAAATCCACCAGCCTTTGTGCCAGCTCGGGCGAGCCGGGGGCCGGATAATGCGTGTCGTAAAGCGCCTGCGGGAAGCCGCCAAAATCATGAATGGTTTTTGGCGCTTCCATGGCGGTCACGCCCGTCCCACGGGTAAACCAGTGCGCAGATACCACCACGATCGCTTTCGGACGCGGTAGCGTCTCGCCCAGATGACGCCAGGCGCGGGTATAGACGTTGTCTTCCAGAACGTTCATAGGGCTACCGTGGCCTAAAAACAGGGCTGGCATACGTGAAGAAGTCATGGTGATATCCTTACGGAAGGTGTCAATTTAATGGTGCTACATTACGCGCAATCCGGCAAAGATGAACGCAGATAAGCGTGAAGATCATCATCAGGAAATTTGAATGTAAGGAATGTGTAAAGCCGGGTTTTCCCCCTCGCTTTGCCAGAAATGAATCATTTATATTAATGAGAATCATTATCATAAGGAGCAATGCATGTCAGTCCCTCTGATCCTGACCATACTGGCGGGCGCCGCGACGTTCATCGGCGCGATCCTCGGCGTGCTCGGCCAAAAGCCCTCTAACCGCGTGCTGGCCTTCTCACTGGGCTTTGCTGCCGGGATCATGTTGCTCATCTCCCTGATGGAAATGCTCCCTGCCGCGCTGGGCACGGAAGGCATGTCTCCGCTGCTGGGCTACGGCATGTTTGTCTTTGGCCTGCTGGGATACTTTGCCCTCGATCGGATGCTGCCGCACGCGCATCCGCAGGATTTAATGCAGAAAAACGTGACGCCCATGCCGCGCAATATCAAGCGTACCGCCGTGCTGTTAACGCTTGGCATCAGCCTGCATAACTTCCCGGAAGGGGTCGCCACCTACGTGACGGCCAGCAGCAATCTTGAGATGGGCTTTGGCATCGCTCTGGCGGTCGCCTTACACAATATTCCTGAAGGACTGGCCGTCGCTGGGCCCGTGTATGCCGCAACGGGATCGAAACGCACCGCTGTGTTCTGGGCGGGTATTTCCGGGATGGCCGAAATCCTTGGCGGCGTGCTGGCCTGGCTCATCCTCGGTAGCCTGGTCTCTCCGGTAGTGATGGCAGCGATTATGGCAGCGGTAGCCGGGATCATGGTTGCGCTTTCGGTGGATGAACTGATGCCGCTGGCGAAGGAGATCGATCCTAACAACAACCCCAGCTATGGCGTGCTGTGCGGAATGTCGGTGATGGGATTAAGTCTGGTTCTGCTGCAGACCGCAGGAATCGGGTAAAAAAACGCCGGGACATCCCGGCGTTTTTATTATCAGCTGGCTTTGCGCTCGTGCGCCTGGCGATACTCGACCAGATCTTCAATCGTGACCACCGGCATGTTGTGCAGACGGGCAAAGGTGATGCACTCCGGCGCGCGCGCCATGGTGCCGTCATCGTTGGTCAGTTCACACAGCACACCGGCAGGTTTGAAGCCCGCCAGCGTCACCAGGTCGATCGTCGCTTCGGTGTGACCACCGCGGGTCAACACGCCGCCCGCCTGCGCGCGCAGCGGGAAGACGTGGCCTGGACGATGCAGATCGGATGGCTTCGCATCATCAGCAATGGCGGCACGTACGGTAGTCAGACGGTCAGCCGCAGACACACCGGTGGTCACGCCATGCGCCGCTTCAATGGTCACGGTAAAACCGGTACCAAAGGCGCTGGTGTTGTTTTCGACCATCATCGGCAGCTCGAGCTGCTTACGACGATCTTCGGTAATACACAGGCATACGATGCCGCTGCCGTGACGGATGGTCAGCGCCATCTGTTCAACGGTCATGTTTTCGGCGGCGAAAATCATGTCGCCTTCGTTTTCACGGTTTTCATCGTCAAGCACCATCACACCGCGGCCTTCGCGCAGTGCATCCAGTGCATGTTCAACACGTTGAGTTGAAGTGCCAAAAGAGGAAAGTAGCGTCTGATTCATGGTAAAAAAACCTCATTAACATTATGGTTACCAGAATCAGGGCAGTCTTAGGAGCGCCGTATAAGCGGCAAAAAGATAACGTGAGCGGGCCCATGCCCGACTTGATCGTTACTCTCTCCCATCCGGACTCTAACCGTCGGCCCCGGAATTACACCGGATCTGCTGACCTTTGAGTTTTCACCCAAAGCGCTCGCGGGCTTTCAGCGTCACGCTGATTTACCGCCGGTGGGGAATTTCGCCCCGCCCTGAGAATAAGCGAGATAACTATAACGCTATTGATTATCCTGGGCAATGCATAAGCATCAAACAATTTTGTTTACCCCGGGCATGACGCGCTACAATGGACACTAACACCTTTCCATCAAGGGAAACGACAATGATTGACCCGAAAAAAATTGAGCAGATCGCGCGTCAGGTTCATGAATCTATGCCAAAAGGCATTCGTGAATTTGGTGATGACGTAGAAAAGAAAATCCGCCAGACGCTGCAGGCGCAGTTGGTTCGCCTTGATTTAGTCAGCCGCGAAGAGTTTGACGTGCAGACCCAGGTTCTGCTGCGCACCCGCGAGAAGCTGGCGCTGCTGGAACAGCGTCTGACCGAGCTGGAAAACCGCAATGCGCCGGAAGAAGTGAAGCCGGCACCGGCCATTCCGCCGGTGGATGACCAGGAGTAAGTGCGGCCTGATGCCCTCACCCCAGCCCTCTCCCACAGGGAGAGGGTGAAAAAAAACGGGCCAAACGGCCCGTTTTTTTACTTACTGTCTTTCTGAATCTTCTTGATGATGTTGGTGGTTGAGCACCCGTCCTCAAAGTTGAGCACCATCACCTCGCCGCCGTTGGCCCAGACTTCTTCGCTGCCCGCGATTTGCTCCGGCTTGTAATCCCCGCCTTTTACCAGCAGGTCCGGCAGAATACCGGCAATCAGGCGCTGCGGCGTGTCCTCTTCAAACGACACCACCCAGTCCACGGCTTCCAGCGCGCCGAGCACGATCATACGCTGCTCCAGCGGGTTCACCGGACGCGTTTCCCCCTTCAGACGTTTGGTCGACGCATCGCTGTTGACCGCCACAATCAGGCGATCGCCCAGCTTGCGCGCATTCGCCAGATACGAAACGTGGCCAGCGTGCAGAATGTCGAACACGCCGTTGGTCATCACCACCTTTTCCCCACGCTTGCGCGCGGCGGCGACGGCTACCTTCAGCTCGTCTTCGGTCATGACGCCAAAACCGGTATCCGCACGGCCGCGCACCGCGTTTTCCAGCTCGATTGGGGAAACGGTTGAGGTCCCGAGTTTACCGACGACCACGCCCGCCGCGGCGTTAGCGAAGTAGCACGCCTCTTCCAGCGAGTTTCCTGCCGCCAGCGTCGCCGCCAGCACGCCGATCACCGTATCGCCGGCACCGGTCACGTCGTACACTTCCTGCGCCTGGGTTGGCATGTGCAGCGGCGCTTTGCCCGGCTGCAGCAGCGTCATCCCCTGCTCGGAGCGGGTCACCAGAAGCGCAGATAATTCGAAGTCTGCAATGATCTTCATGCCGCGCTCAACCAGCTCTTCCTCGGTTTTGCATTTGCCCGCCACCGCTTCAAATTCGGAGAGGTTTGGCGTCAGCAGGGTTGCGCCGCGATAGCGCTCAAAATCGGTCCCTTTCGGGTCGATCAGCACGGGTACGTTGGCTTTACGCGCCAGCTGAATCATCGTCTGCACGCTCGCCAGCGCGCCTTTGGCGTAATCGGAGAGCACCAGCGCGCCGATATTGCCCAGCGCCTGGTTGATACGCTCGTGCAGCGGCTCGGGATCAACGCCTTCGAACCCTTCTTCAAAGTCGAGGCGGATCAGCTGCTGGTTGCGCGACAGCACGCGCAGTTTCGTAATCGTTGGGTGTGTCGGAACAGAAACGAAGTCGCACTTCACGTTCACGTCCGCCAGCGACTTGCTCAGCGCGCGCGCCGCATCGTCGATGCCGGTCAAGCCCACCAGACGCGACTGCGCGCCCAGAGAGGCAATGTTCATCGCCACGTTTGCCGCGCCGCCGGGACGCTCTTCAATGGTGTCGACCTTAACCACCGGTACCGGTGCTTCCGGAGAGATGCGGCTGGTCGGTCCATACCAGTAGCGATCCAGCATCACATCCCCAACAACCATAACTCCAGCACGTTCAAACTCTGGCAGTGTTACTTTCATTCCTGACTCCAGAAAGATTCACAATTTGCGCGCGATGATATCACACTTGATTTGTTACGCACGGTTCCACCAGCCACTTCTGCCAGCTGGCCGTTACCTGAGCGCGTTCTGCGACAAAACAGTCCAGCGCCACGTGCCCCGGCTGCTCCTGCAGCGCCAGGTGATGAAGCTCATCGCGAAGCGTCGTGTAGGCGCGGGTTAAGGCCTGCGCCTCCTGCTCGTCCATGATGTCGTTTTGCGCCAGCAGTTCCAGAATGCGCACGTTATCCGACCAGCGGGTCAGCTTCGGCTTGTCGTGGGCGTGGAGCAGCACCAGATACTGGGTAATGAACTCAATATCGGTGATTCCGCCCTCGTCGGCTTTGATATCAAAGCGATCGTGGTGTTTATTGCCGAGATGCGCGCGCATTTTCTCGCGCATTTCGCGCACTTCCGTTTGCAGCGTGCTACCCTCGCGCGGGGTGGTCATAACCTCCTTACGGATGGCATCGAACTGCGTTTTGAGCTGCGGATCGCCATATACCACGCGAGCGCGCACCAGCGCCTGATGCTCCCACGTCCAGGCTTCATTCTTCTGGTAATCGGCGAAGGATTCCGTTGAAGTGACCAGCATGCCCGCCGCGCCGGACGGACGCAGGCGCGCATCAACTTCATACAAAATGCCCGACGAGGTGCGGGTGCTGAACAGGTGCATGATGCGCTGCGCCAGGCGCAGGTAGAACTGACGCCCGTCAATTTCACGCTCACCGTCGGTCATCACGTCAACCGGGCAGTCGTGCAGGAAGATTAAATCCAGATCGGAGCTGTATCCCAGCTCCCAGCCGCCGAGCTTGCCGTAACCCACCACGGCAAACCCTCGCCCCTCACGGTCAGCAAGGTGCTTCGGCTGGCCGTAGCGGGCCACCATCTGCACCCACGCCTGCTGCACTACCGCGTCGATGATCGCCTCCGCGAGCCAGGTTAAGTGATCGCTCACTTTCATCACCGGCAGCGTTCCGGCGATATCCGCCGCCGCCACGCGCAGCATCTGCGCCTGCTTAAACTGACGCAGCGCCTCCAGCTGTTGCTCTTCGTCTTCTTCCGGCACGCGAAGCAGATACTGACGCAGCTCGTCCCGGTAGGCATCCGTCGCCGTGGGCTGATACAGCGTGTTCGGATCGAGCAGCTCATCCAGCAGCAGCGGATATCGCGCCAGCTTATTCGCCACCATCGGCGACGCGGCGCAGAGCGTAATCAGATGCTTCAGCGCCCCCGGGAACTCGCTCAGAAGCTCCAGATACGTGGTGCGCGTAATAATCCCGCTCAGCAGCGGCATCATGCGCGACAGCGGCACCGGCGCGTCCGCCCGCGAGCAGACCTCGCTCAGCAGATGCGGCATCAGGTGATCCAGCACCTGACGACCGCGCGGGCCGATGGCGCGTTTGTTCAGTTCGAGACGGAAATCCGCGATCAGCGCCACCACGCGATGGCGGGCGTCGTCACTCAGGTGCGCCAGCACGGGGGTCGTGTCATCTTCCTGAAGTGCGTCCTGCCACAGCTCGCGCCAGTGCTCGGAAAGCGCGTCGTCCTGCGATTCACTTTCGTCATCACCAATCAGCTCGTTAAAGATGCGGCGCACGCCCGCCATGTGAGCGTCCAGCCGTTCGGTCAGCGTAGACCAGTCATCCACGCGCATGCCCCAGGCCAGGCGCGCCCGATTAAGGTCATCCCCCGGCAGGGTCTGGGTCTGTTCGTCGTTGATGCTTTGCAGCAGGTTTTCCAGACGTCGCAGGAAAAGATAGGCCTCGCGCAGGGTTTGCGCGTCGCCGTCCGGCAGCAGATGAAGCTGTTCGATGGCGCTCAGCGTCGGCAATAGCGAGCGGGACTGCAAGGACGGCTCACGGCCACCGCGAATAAGCTGGAAGACCTGGACGATAAATTCGATTTCGCGAATGCCGCCCGCGCCGAGCTTGATGTTGTCCTTCAGCCCGCGACGGCGAACCTCACGGGCGATCATCCCTTTCATATTACGCAGAGACTGGATGACGCTGAAGTCGATATAGCGACGGAACACGAACGGGCGCAGCATGGCGCGCAGTTCGTTAGCGTAAGCGTCGCCGCTGTCGCCCATGATCCGCGCTTTAACCATCGCATAGCGCTCCCAGTCACGCCCCTGCTCCTGGTAGTAATCCTCCAGCGCGGCAAAGCTCAGCACCAGCGGTCCGCTGTCGCCAAACGGACGCAGGCGCATGTCCACGCGGTAAACAAAGCCGTCCTGCGTCGGCTGATCCAGCGCCTTAATCAGACGCTGACCGAGGCGGGTAAAGAACTGGGCGTTGTCCAGCTCGCGACGGCCGCCGCGCGTAGAGCCGTTCTCGGGCCACGCGAAAATCAGGTCGATATCGGAGGAGAAGTTCAGTTCGCAGCCGCCCAGCTTGCCCATCCCCAGAATCAGCAGCGGCTGAGGAACCCCTTCCTCGCTGCACGGCGTGCCCCACTCTTTACAGCAGGCGGCGTAGAGCCAGTCGCGCGCGGCGACAATCAACGTCTGCGCCAGCTCGCTTAACTGCTGCAGCGTACTCTCTTCACTCACCAGCTCCAGCGCCTGCGCCCAGGCAATGCGCACCATCACCCGACGGCGGAACTGGCGCAGGACGCGCATCAGCGTCGCTTCATCCGCTACGTCTTCGAGTGCGGCCTGCAGCCAGCCGGCATAGTGCCGCCACTCGTCCGCCTGCGGCGGTGCGTTTTCAAGCTCCGCCAGCCAGTCCGGGTAGACGGCGATGCTTTCCTGCACAAAATCACTGAAGGCGAGCACGCTCTTCGCCTGCTCGCTTAACGATGACGCCGGTAATGACTCAGGCAGACGTTCGCAAACGGTCTGCCACTGCTGCTGTAACGGTGAAGAAAGCGGCATTCTAGGGGTTCCTTGCCAGAGTTAACGTTTTCCGCTGTGCAGCCAGTACGGCTCCTGCGAAATGGCCTCATTACGGAAATGCTCAATTTCAATATGCTGACGGGTTTCGATGGCATGCTTCAGCCCCTGCCAGTTTTCCAGCCACGCCTGCGCCTGTGGCCCGTCGTAGGCACCGGAAAGGAGCAGCATGCTGTCGATGTTGCGCGAAAGACGGGGAAGCTGATCGCCATACTTATCGCCGAGCGGATACGCAAAGGTGCTCTTCAGTTCAGCGGCATGACGGGAAAGATGAATGTCCGCGAAACGCTTAAAGTTTTCCGCGATTTTGGCCTCGGCTTTCGCATCCAGGAAGGCGCGCCAGCCGCGCGTGACCAGAAACTCGGTCAGCGCCAGTTTTGCCGAAGCGGCCTGCGGGCTGTAGATCGCCGTTTGCGCCGAGACGTCCGAGAGCATCAGCGTTTCGGTTTGCGTCAGCAGATCGCGTAAGTGAGCGCTCGCTTTGCGAGGCACGATGCCGCCGAACAGCGCCAGGGTATGGCGCACCAGGGCAATCGCCGCGAGCACGTGGGATTTGGCGTTTTTCACATTTCGCACCCACAGCTCTTCGTGGTACTGCCACTGCGAAAGCGCCAGCTCCAGCGCGGCTTCCAGCCCCTGCTCAACGCTGGCTTTCGGCGCAACGCGCAAAATGGTCGTCTCTTTCAGCACGCGCGGCGCATTTCCGGCCGCCAGATGGTAACCCCGCGCGGCTTTACTCAGGCTTCCCTGACGCAGTCCGGACTGACTCACCAGCCTGCGCGCCAGCTTCAGCACGTCATTTGCGTCCCCTTCCAGCAGCTCAAGCTCCAGTTCGCAAATCGGTTCCTGGAATTCCCCTGCCTTCACCTCACCCAGATCGAGGGCGATTTCGATGCGGCTTTTGCCTTCCGTCACCAGCCATTTCTCGCGCCAGAAATCGGTGCTGAACAGCGGCTGTACCTGTTCCGCCAGCGCGGAAGGCAGCTCGCCTTCCGGCCAGACTTCCGCCGGGAAACGTTCCAGCTCAAGTTCTGGCTTACTGATGTCGATATTGTATTCCGGGCGCTGATGTAAACCGCCGACCACGCGGCCGGCAATTTTCATCGTCATCTCGTAGCGCCCGCTCGCGCCACGGATGCGCAGCCCCATATCGTGGCGGCGCAGCCAGTTGTCTGGCGTTTCGTAATAGATATTAAGCAGTTGTACCGGTGCATGGTGTTCGCCGGAAAGCGTATGCAGATGCTGGCGGAGTGCGTCAACGCTGTCTTTTTCGACGATAAATTTTAATTCGATTTCCTGAGCCATAGCCTTGTACTTTTGCGGGCGTCACAGACGCGTCAATGAGGGCGAACTTCCTCGCCATTTGTTTGTCAGTACATAGTATTTTGCGCCAAATTGCCATGCAATGAGCAATTTGTCGGGCGTAAATGTGTAGAGTCGTGACACAGATGATTCTGATTGCTGACGAATGCTTTGCGTAGAGACACTGTTGCCACTACTATCGTTCCACTATTTATGAAAATAACGACTAATGATGCTTAAATTACGCCTGATTGGACTTACTTTACTCGCTTTTAGCGCCGCAACCGCAGTGCACGCTGAAGAAAAGCGTTACGTTTCTGACGAACTGAACACCTGGGTACGCAGTGGCCCCGGAGATAATTATCGCCTCGTGGGTACGGTAAATGCCGGCGAGGAAGTCACCCTGTTACAGACCAACGCGGACACCAATTACGGTCAGGTTCGCGACAGTACCGGCCGTACGTCCTGGATCCCGCTGAAAGAGCTGAGCACCGTGCCAAGCCTGCGCACGCGCGTTCCCGATCTGGAAAACCAGGTGAAGACCCTGACCGACAAGCTGAACAACATCGACGGCACCTGGAACCAGCGCACCGCTGAAATGCAGCAGAAAGTAGCGCAAAGCGACGGTGTGATTAACGGTCTGAAAGAAGAGAACCAGAAACTGAAAAACGAGCTGATTGTCGCGCAGAAGAAAGTGAATGCCGCCAATCTGCAGCTCGACGATAAACAGCGCACCATCATCATGCAGTGGTTTATGTATGGCGGCGGCGTACTGGGCGTCGGTCTGGTGCTGGGCCTGGTTCTGCCGCACCTGATCCCGAGCCGTAAGCGTAAAGACCGCTGGATGAACTAATTCGTCTTCTCTGCCAGACTTACGTATCATTCTGGAAAAGAGAAAACGGGAGAGTTGGGCGTGAAAAGTTATCTGGTCGGTGGTGCGGTACGTGATGCGTTGTTAGGTCTGCCGGTCAAAGATAAAGACTGGGTGGTGGTTGGCGCCACCCCGGAAGAGATGCTCGACGCGGGCTACCAGCAGGTAGGCCGCGATTTTCCCGTCTTCCTCCACCCGAAAAGTCGTGAAGAGTATGCCCTGGCGCGTACCGAGCGGAAATCAGGTTCGGGCTATACGGGCTTCACCTGCTATGCCGCGCCGGACGTGACGCTGGAGGAAGATCTTCTGCGCCGCGATCTCACCATCAACGCGCTGGCGCAGGACGAGAACGGCCAGATCGTTGACGCTTATGGCGGCCAGGACGATCTGCGCAACCGTCTTTTACGTCACGTCTCCCCGGCGTTTTCTGAAGATCCGCTCCGCGTCCTGCGCGTGGCGCGCTTTGCCGCACGCTACGCCCATCTCAGCTTCCGTATTGCCGATGAAACCATGGCGCTGATGACCGCCATGACCGAGGCGGGCGAGCTTGAACACCTGACGCCAGAGCGCGTCTGGAAAGAAACGGAAAATGCTCTCACAACGCGCAACCCGCAGGTCTTTTTCCAGGTCCTTCGCGACTGCGGCGCGCTGAAGGTGCTCTTCCCGGAAATAGACGCGCTGTTTGGCGTGCCTGCTCCGGCGAAATGGCACCCGGAAATTGATACCGGCGTACACACGCTGATGACCCTGAGCATGGCGGCCATGCTCAGCCCTGACGTGGACGTGCGCTTTTCCACCCTGTGCCACGATCTCGGCAAAGGCCTAACGCCAAAAGAATTCTGGCCTCGCCACCACGGGCACGGCCCGGCAGGGGTGAAGCTGGTCGAGGGGCTGTGCCAGCGTCTGCGCGTGCCGAACGAAATCCGCGATCTGGCGAAACTGGTGGCGGAATTCCACGATTTGATCCACACCTTCCCCATCCTCAAACCGGCCACCATCGTTAAGCTTTTCGATAACATCGACGCCTGGCGTAAACCGCAGCGCGTGGAGCAAATCGCGCTGACCAGCGAAGCTGACGTGCGCGGGCGTACCGGGTTTGAAGCGTGCGATTATCCGCAGGGGCGTTTACTGCGTAAAGCCTGGGAGGTAGCGAAAGCGGTGCCGACGAAGGACGTTGTCGAGGCGGGATTCAAAGGTCCGGAAATTCGCGAAGAACTCACGAAACGGCGAATTCAGGCGGTGTCTGACTGGAAGGAAAAACACTGCCCTCAGCCAAAAGACTGAGGGCTATCGGTTAGAAGAAGACTACGTACACCGCAGCGGCAACGATAAAGCGATAGATCGCGAACGGAATGAACGAGATACGCTTAATCAACTGCAGGAAGGTTTTGATGGCAATCAGCGCCACGATAAACGCGGTGATGAAGCCAACGGCGAACATTGGAATATCGCCAGTCGTCAGGAAGTGATAGCTCTTATAGACGTCGAGTACAGTGGCGCCCATCATCATCGGCACCGCCAGCAGGAATGAGAACTCTGACGCGGCGTAACGGCTTACGCCCATCAGCATCCCGCCGGAGATGGTAGCGCCTGAACGCGAGAAGCCCGGCCACAGCGCCAGACACTGGAAGCAGCCAATGATAAACGCCTGACGATACGTCATATCGTCCAGCCCTTCCGCGCGCGGCGTTTTCGGCTTCAGCACTTCCGCGGCGATCAGCAGGAAGCCGCCCACCACCAGCGCGTACATCACGTTAATCGGGTTAAACAGCGATTTGATGGCGTCGTGGAAAACCAGACCCAGCACCACCGCCGGGATCATCCCGAGCAAAATATGGATCAGCGACAGGCGACCTTTACTCATCCCTTCGTGCTGCGGCGGACGGCCAAAATGGATACCGATCAGGCCAAACAGACGGCGCCAGAACATCACCACCACCGCCAGAATCGAACCCAGCTGGATAACCACTTCAAACGTTTTGGCGGTATCGCCTTCAAAGCCCAGCAGATGGCCAACGATAATCATATGGCCGGTACTGGAAACCGGTAAAAACTCCGTCAATCCTTCGACCACACCCAGTATTGCCGCCACCAGCAGCGAGTGCATATCGCTCATCTATAAACCCCTAAAAAGATATAAAAAAACGGTCGCCCCAACGGCTACCGTGAAAGATACAGCTTTAAGACCGGTATAACCTAAAATGGTTTAGCAATTATGACGTTAATTCTTGCCTTTCAGATTTGTGCCACGCTCAATGATGACGCCAACGTTGGCGGCTCGCGCCACCGCGCCCGGCTTGCTCAGCTTGATGCGCACCCAAGGTGAATTAAATTTTTTCAGCAGCAATTCTGCGACTTCTTCCGCCACCCGTTCGACCAGCGCAAAACGCTGCCCTTCAACGTGGGCGATGACCGTTTCACTGATGTCGGCATAGCTGAGACAGTCGTTCACGTCATCGCTTTTTGCCGATTTGCGGTTATCCCATCCCATTTCGATATCGAACACCAGCTTCTGCTCGATGGTCTGTTCCCAGTCGTAAACACCAATTGTGGTGATTACCGAAAGTTGCTCTATAAATACAATATCCATCACGACCTGCCTGCTTTTTGGCTAAACCGGATACCACTTCCGGCGAATTATGCGTATTATCCACAGATGCTGAGAATACAGATACATTTTCAAAACGGAACAGCGTTATGAGTGCAATCGCGCCTGGAATGATCCTCCTCGCCTATCTTTGCGGCTCAATCTCCAGCGCCATTCTGGTCTGCCGCATCGCCGGGTTACCCGACCCGCGTGAAAATGGTTCCGGGAATCCGGGGGCGACCAACGTACTACGAATTGGTGGCAAGGGAGCAGCCGTAGCGGTTTTGATTTTTGATGTTCTGAAAGGGATGCTGCCCGTCTGGGGCGCGTATGCGCTGGGCGTCACGCCGTTCTGGCTGGGGCTTATTGCTATTGCGGCCTGTGTCGGCCACATCTGGCCCGTATTCTTCGGTTTTAAAGGTGGCAAAGGCGTGGCGACCGCCTTTGGTGCCATTGCGCCTATCGGCTGGGACCTAACCGGCGTGATGGCCGGGACCTGGCTACTGACCATTCTGCTGAGCGGCTATTCGTCGCTGGGCGCCATCGTCAGCGCGCTGATCGCCCCGTTCTACGTCTGGTGGTTTAAACCTCAGTTCACCTTCCCTGTGTCGATGCTCTCCTGCCTTATCCTGCTGCGTCATCACGATAATATTCAGCGCCTGTGGCGTCGTCAGGAGACCAAAATCTGGACGAAGCTCAAGAGGAAGAAAAAAGACGCGCCGTAAGGGTTAGTTATGCCTTATAGCCAAATGTGATTTTGGTCACCTTCTGCCTGTGGTAACTGTTAATGACACAACACAACCACATTAGAAGAAAATGGCTGAAATCACAGAAACAACTCCCCTTTCAACGGCAGAAAAACACCCCGATGGCGACATCAAGTGGGTGCGCAGCGCTTCGGATGTATCACGCCTCGTTAATGACGGCTCACAGGGCCGGGCCAATGCCCGCATCGTGGTCGGTATCGCGCTGGGCGGGATTTTCCTCGATGCTTACGATCTGGGCGCGCTGGCCTTCGGCATAAAAGATATCACCCGCGAATTTAACCTGACGCCCGCCGGGACCGGTATGGTGGCCTCGGCAATTACCTTTGGCGCGATTGTCGGGGCGCTACTCGGCGGTTACCTCACGGATAAAATCGGGCGCTACCGCGTTTTTATGGCTGATATGGTGTTCTTCGTGGTGGCCGCCATCGCCTGTGCGCTGGCCCCGAACGAATATGTGCTGGCGGGTGCCCGCTTTGTGATGGGGCTTGGGGTCGGGATCGACCTTCCCGTGGCGATGGCGTTTTTAAGCGAGTTCGCCAGGCTGAAAGGTCCGGGAAACAAAGCCTCCAGCGTCGCGATGTGGTGCCCCACCTGGTATGCCGCCATCAGCGTCTCCTACCTGCTGGTGCTGTTCTTCTACGCCGTGCTGCCGGAAAGCCACAGCGACTGGCTGTGGCGTTTAATTCTCGGCTTTGGTGCAGTGCCAGCGCTGGTGATTATCGCCATCCGCAGCCGCTATATGAGCGAATCGCCGGTATGGGCGGCGAATCAGGGCAATCTGAAGGAGGCGGCGTCGATTTTGCGGCAGTCGTACAATATTAACGCCCACGTCGCGCAGGATGCGCTCGGCCAGCCTGCACCCGTCGTGAATAAAGCGAAATGGTCAAACTATCTGAATCTATTTCGCGGCGTCTACTTACGCCGCACGACGCTCGCCACGCTGCTGTCCGTCGTCTCCTCGTTCGCCTATAACGCCGTGGCGTTTGGCCTGCCTGTGATCATCTCCAGCTTCTTTGTCCAGTCGATGCTCACCACCATTCTCATTTCTCTGGCGCTTAACCTGCTGTTTGCCTTCGTCGGCGGACTGCTGGCGGTACGCTATGTGCCGCGCTTCGGCGCCTGGCGGATGTCGCTTGCGGGTTATGCCTGCCAGCTTGTCGCATTGCTTGGCCTGGCGCTGATTGGCCGACCGGAAGGTGCTTCTGAAGGCGTGCTTGCCGTGGCGATGCTGGCGCTATTCCTTTTCGGTCAGGGCTTTGGCCCGGGCGCGCATACCATGACGTTCGCCTCGCTGAGCTACCCGACCTCGCTGCGCGGCGTGGGCGTGGGTCTCAACCAGACGCTGATGCGCAGTAGTTCTACGCTGTCGCTGTTCCTGTTCCCGCTGCTGGTGGCGTCGCTCGACACCGCCGTGTTCTGGGTGATTGCGCTGGCGCCGTTTATCGGCCTGGCATCGCTGCTGGCGATCCGCTGGGAGCCCTCCGGGTATGATGTGGATGCGGAGGACTATCGGTAACGACACATCGCTTCGGTGGGTTCCCCACCCACCGAAGGGTTCTTACAAATCGTCCAGCAGCGTTCGGGAGAGTTTTTTTAGCATATCAAGCTCATCATCGTTCATCCGCATGCTGCAGCGAATCTGGTCCGGCAATGCCATCACCCGTTTTTTCAGTTCTTTCGCCTTATCGGTCAGCACGACATTTTTCATTCTTTCGTCACCCACAACCGCGATACGGTTGAGGAATCCTTTTGCCTCAAGCTTTTGTACAAGCGGCGTCAATGTGCCCGAATCAAAAAACGTCTTATCGCTGAGATCGCGAAGTGGAATGTTGTCTTTCTCATAAAGCGCCATCAAAACAACGAATTGCGGGTAGGTCAAATCCATCTCTTGCAGTAGGGGACGATACTGGCGAACAAACGCATTGGTGACCGAGTACAGCGAGAAGCAAAGTAAATCATCTAGCGTTTTGTTTTCTTTCATTTTTCTATCAACTCCGAATCTGTTGCCTAAAAAAATTATAAATAATGTTTGACTAAAAGTATCTTGCGCGCAAGTATTAAACCAGCAACTAAGTAGCACACTATTTAGTTATCTCATCCGTTCAAATGCGCTTAAAGAGGTACCACCATGAAAACACTAACCGCCATCCTGGTTTCTTCCGTCTTCGCGTCAGCTGCGGCATCCGCTCAAACCACCAATACTCCAGCTCCGACCGCAGGCGTACAGGCGTTTCTTAATATTCTGAATTCCGGCAAGGGTAAGCCAATGGAACAGATGACCCCGCAGGAGGCCCGGCAGGTACTGATCGGCGCGCAGCAAGGCGCAAAACTGCCGCCCGCTCAGGTTTCAGAAAAAACGATCCAGGTAAATGGTCAGGCGATCAAACTGAAAATAGTGAAACCTGAAAACGCGACCGGCACGCTCCCGGCATTTATGTTCTTCCACGGCGGCGGTTGGGTGCTGGGCGATTACCCAACCCATGAACGCTTAATCCGCGATCTGGTTCGCGCATCAGGCGCCGCAGCGGTTTACGTTGATTACACGCCGTCACCTGAGGCCCATTTCCCGGTGGCCATCAATCAGGCCTATGAAGCGACAAAATGGGTAGCCGAACACGGTCAGGAAATTGGCGTGGACGGTAGCCGTCTGGGTCTGGTCGGTAACAGCGTGGGCGGCAATATGGTGGCTTCCGTGGCGCTGCAGGCAAAACAGTTCAATGGGCCCAAAATTCGCTACAACGTGATGCTCTGGCCTGTGACCGATGCGAATTTTGATACTGCCTCGTATAACCAGTTCGAGAACGGCTATTTCCTGTCGAAAAACATGATGAAATGGTTCTGGGATAACTACACCACCAGCGCTGCCGACCGCAACAATATCCTTGCCTCTCCGCTTCGCGCCAGCGCCGCGCAGTTGAAAGGCTTCCCGGAGACGCTGATTCAGACAGCAGAGCTGGACGTTCTGCGGGATGAAGGTGAAGCATTCGGGCGTAAGCTGGATGCGGCTGGCGTCCCGGTGACCGTCACGCGCTATAACGGCATGATCCACGATTACGGCCTGCTTAACCCGCTGAGCCAGGAGCCAACGGTTAAAGTTGCCCTGGAGCAGGCAGGCGCAGCGCTGCATGAGCACCTGAAATAACGGCATCGCGATGTTTGTCAGACAGCACGCCCCCGGGGCGTGCTTTTTTGTTTCGTCTTAACCGCCATCCATAAGCGACTCATATGACAGCCTTCATTTCTGCCAGGGCATACTGAAACGACCCCGATGATGAGCAGATGGATGCAGCATGTTAGCAGCTCAGGTCACTGATAATTCGTACAAAGGCTGGCAGGCGTCGCTTGCCCTGCAGTTTTGTCACACCCCTGAGAAAACCCTCCTGCACTCCGCTCATCACGTCGGGCCGCTTACCGTTCAGCGTCCATTTTATCCCGAAGGAGAAGCCTGCCACCTTTATCTGCTGCATCCGCCTGGCGGGATTGTGGGCGGCGATACGCTGGACATTTCCGTTCGGCTGGACGCCAAAAGCCATGCGCTTATCACAATGCCCGGCGCCAGCAAGTTCTATCGCAGCAGCGGCCCGCAGGCTCGCCTGAATCAGCACTTTTATCTCGATGATGAATCCACGCTGGAGTGGCTACCGCAGGACACTATTATCTTCCCGGGTGCGAACGCCGCGCTGCGCTCCGTCTTCCACCTGAAGACCTCCAGCACGCTGCTGGCGTGGGAGCTGTACTGCCTGGGGCGCCCGGTGATCAATGAGACCTTCAGCCACGGCACGCTGGAGAGCCGCCTTGAAGTCTGGGTTGAGGATGAACCGCGCCTGATTGAGCGTCAGCACCTTGCCGACGGCAATCTCACGCCCGTCGCCGGATATCCATGGCTCGGCACGCTGCTGTTCTATCCGGCCAATGAAGAACATCTCGACACGGTACGCGAACGGCTCGCGCCGCTGGAACACTTTGCGGGGGCAACGCTCACCGACGATCTGCTTTCGGTGCGTTTTCTCTCCGATGACAACCTGATTTGCCAGCGGGTGATGCGTGACGTCTGGCAGTCGCTTCGCCCGCTTCTCACCACCAAAACCGCCTGTTCGCCGCGTATCTGGCAGACATAAGAGAAACGTTATGGAACTGACCCCCAGAGAAAAAGACAAGCTGTTGCTGTTCACCGCCGCGCTGGTTGCCGAACGCCGCCTTGCGCGCGGGGTAAAGCTTAATTACCCGGAATCGGTCGCGCTGATCAGCGCCTTCATCATGGAGGGCGCGCGCGATGGCGAAACCGTCGCCTCGCTGATGGAGGCGGGCCGCCACGTCCTGACGCGCGATCAGGTAATGGAAGGCGTGCCGGAAATGATCCCGGATATTCAGGTCGAAGCCACCTTCCCGGACGGATCGAAGCTCGTCACCGTCCATAACCCGATCGTCTAAGGAGCGCGCGATGATCCCAGGTGAATACCAGATCCAGCCCGGAACGATTGCGTTCAACGTCGGGCGTGAAATCCAAAGCGTGGTTGTCGAAAATCACGGCGACAGGCCGATCCAGGTCGGATCGCATTACCACTTTTACGAGGTCAACCCGGCCCTGAAGTTCGAGCGGGAAGCCACCAAAGGCTACCGGCTGAATATCCCGGCGGGCACCGCCGTGCGCTTCGAGCCCGGCCAGAAGCGTGAGGTGACGCTGGTTCAGGTCACGGGCGCGCAGCGCATTTTCGGTTTTCGCGGCGAGGTGATGGGCGAGGTGAAACATGGCTGAGATTTCACGCCGGGCATATGCCGATATGTTCGGCCCCACCACCGGCGATAAAGTGCGGCTGGCCGACAGCGAGCTATGGATCGAAGTGGAAGACGATCTCACGATCTACGGCGAAGAGGTCAAATTCGGCGGCGGAAAGGTGATCCGCGACGGCATGGGTCAGGGGCAGATGACCGCAGACGACTGCGTGGATCTGGTTCTCACCAACGCGCTGATCGTCGATCACTGGGGGATCGTAAAAGCCGATATCGGCGTAAAGAACGGGCGGATCTTCGCCGTCGGCAAAGCCGGTAATCCGGACATTCAGCCCGGCGTGACGATCCCGATTGGCGCGGCAACGGAAGTGATTGCCGCCGAGGGGAAGATCGTCACCGCGGGCGGGATCGACACCCACATCCACTGGATCTGCCCGCAGCAGGCGGAAGAGGCGCTGGTCTCCGGCGTCACGACCATGATCGGCGGCGGCACCGGCCCCGCGGCGGGCACCAACGCCACCACCTGTACGCCGGGGCCGTGGTATATCGCCCGCATGCTGCAGGCAGCCGATACGCTGCCGGTGAATATCGGCCTGCTCGGTAAAGGTAACGGCTCCAACCCGGACGCCCTGCGCGAGCAGATTGCCGCCGGTGCTATCGGGCTGAAGATCCACGAAGACTGGGGCGCGACGCCTGCGGCGATCAACTGCTCGCTGGAGGTGGCCGAAGAGATGGATATTCAGGTGGCGCTGCACAGCGACACGCTGAACGAGTCCGGGTTTGTCGAAGACACGCTGGCGGCCATCGCAGGGCGCACCATCCACACTTTCCATACCGAAGGCGCAGGCGGCGGCCACGCGCCGGATATCATCACCGCCTGCGCGCACCCGAATATTCTACCCTCCTCCACCAACCCGACGCTGCCCTACACGGTGAATACCATCGACGAGCATCTCGACATGCTGATGGTCTGCCACCACCTTGACCCGGATATCGCCGAGGACGTGGCGTTTGCGGAATCCCGCATTCGTCGTGAAACCATCGCCGCTGAAGACGTGCTGCACGACATCGGCGCATTCTCGCTCACCTCGTCAGATTCGCAGGCCATGGGCCGCGTCGGAGAAGTGATTATCCGCACCTGGCAGGTCGCTCACCGCATGAAGGTCCAGCGCGGCGCGCTGCCGGAAGAGACTGGCGATAACGACAACTTCCGCGTGAAGCGCTACGTCGCCAAATACACCATAAACCCGGCGCTGACCCACGGTATCGCCCATGAGGTCGGTTCGATTGAGGCGGGCAAGCTGGCGGATCTGGTGGTCTGGTCCCCGGCGTTCTTCGGCGTCAAACCCGCCACCATCGTCAAGGGCGGGATGATCGCCTGCGCGCCGATGGGCGATATCAACGCCTCGATCCCCACGCCGCAGCCGGTGCATTACCGCCCGATGTTTGGATCGCTGGGCGCCGCGCGCCACGCCACCCGGCTGACGTTTATCTCGCAGGCCGCCACTGCGAACGGCATCCCGCAGCAGCTCAGCCTGCAGAGCGCCACGGCGGTAGTAAAAGGCTGCCGGACGGTGAAAAAGGCGGACATGATCCATAACGGCCTGCAGCCGAACATTACCGTCGATTCACAAACCTACGAGGTGCGCGTCGACGGCGAACTGATTACCAGCGAACCGGCTGACGTTCTGCCGATGGCGCAACGCTATTTCCTGTTTTGAGGAGTAATGATGATTTATTTAACCCAACGTCTGGACCACGCGCACCCGACTACCGCCAGCGTCACGCTGCCGATTGACGTGCGGGTGAAAAGCCGCGCCCGCGTATCGCTGAACGACGGGCGCGAGGCCGGGCTAATGCTGCCGCGCGGCCTGCTGCTGCGCGGGGGCGATCTGCTGACTACCGACGACGGCAGCGAGGTTGTCGAGGTGATCGCCGCGCCGGAGTCGGTCTCCGTGGTGCGCTGTGCCGATCCGTTCCTGCTCGCCCGCGCCTGCTACCACCTGGGCAACCGCCACGTGCCGCTGCAGGTTATGCCCGGCGAGCTGCGCTATCACCACGATCACGTTCTCGACGACATGCTGCGCCAGTTCGGGCTGGACGTGACCTACGCCAGCCTGCCGTTTGAACCGGAAGCGGGCGCTTACACCAGCGATGCCCACAGCCACGGCCATTCTCACGCTCATTCACATTAAGGATTAATCATGCGCAAGTTACTCACTCTGTTACTGCTGGCTTTTTCCGTTCCCGCGCTCGCGCATCCCGGCCACGGCGCCGACAGCTTCCAGGCCGGTTTTCTCCATCCGCTGACCGGACTCGATCACCTGCTTATGCTGGCGGGTGCAGGCGTGCTCTCGGCACTGAGCGGCCGCAAGCTCCTGCTGCCGTTTGCCACCCTCGGCATGATGCTCGTTGGCGCTATTGCGGGCAGCCTGCTCGGCGGCTTTAGCGGCATGGAGATGCTGATTATCGCCTCGCTGGCGGTCTGCGGCGTGATGATGTTTAAAACTGAAAATCGCTTGCTGCTGGCAGTGCCTGTCCTGGCGATGTTCCACGGCTGGGCGCACGGCGTGGAGATGTCCGGCCACAGCTTCTGGCTCTTCACCAGCGGCTTTATGCTCGCCAGCGCCACGGTGCTGTGCGCCAGCTTTGCCGCAGGGCTGCTGCTGCGCCGTCACGACGGCCTGCGTAAAACCTTCGGCGGCGGGCTGATCGTCTCCGCCCTGCTGGCGCTGATGAGCTGATGGAGCACGCCCGCCAGAGGCTGCGTCTGATGCAGCTCTCCAGCAGCAGCCTGCCGGTCGGGTCGTTTACCTGGTCACAGGGGCTGGAGTGGGCCGTTGAGGCGGGCTGGGTCACGGACGCCAACGCCTTTAAACGCTGGCAAATCCAGCAGATGGAGCAGAGCTTTTTCTGCGTCGACCTGCCGCTGTTTATCCGTCTTTATCAGGCCTGTGAGCAACGCTCGCTTACAAATGCAAAACGCTGGACGGCATACCTGCTCGCCTGTCGGGAAACGCGCGAGCTACGAGAAGAAGAGCGCAACCGCGGGGCGGCCTTTACGCGGCTGATTAAGAGCTGGGAACCTGACTGTCTGCCCGAATGGCTGCCGCTGTTTATGCAAAGCCAGCTCTGCGGCATGGCGTGGCTCGGCGTTCGCTGGGGCATTAGCGCGCGCGAACTGGCGCTGAGTCTGGGCTACAGCTGGATGGAGAGCGCGGTCATGGCGGGCGTCAAGCTGGTGCCGTTTGGGCAACAGGCCGCGCAGCAGCTGATTATCGAACTGAGCGACCACTACGCCGCCGGGTTTGAACAGGCATTTTTACGTAGCGACGACGCGCTGGGGGCAGCAACGCCGCTGTCCGCCATCGCCTCGGCGCGCCACGAAACCCAATATTCACGACTATTCCGTTCCTGAGGAGTCAACATGGCTGATTACAAACATCCCCTGCGCGTGGGCGTGGGCGGCCCGGTAGGGTCGGGCAAAACCGCGCTGCTGGAAGCGCTCTGCAAGGCGATGCGCGATACCTATCATCTTGCGGTGGTCACCAACGATATCTACACCAAAGAGGATCAGCGCATCCTGACCGAAGCGGGCGCGCTGGAGCCAGAGCGCATCGTGGGCGTGGAGACGGGCGGCTGCCCGCATACCGCTATCCGGGAAGATGCTTCGATGAACCTGGCGGCGGTGGAAGCGTTGAGCGAGAAGTTCGGCAATCTGGACCTGATCTTCGTTGAAAGCGGCGGTGACAACCTCAGCGCGACGTTCAGCCCTGAGCTGGCGGATCTGACCATTTACGTGATCGACGTGGCCGAAGGGGAAAAAATCCCGCGCAAGGGCGGGCCGGGGATCACCAAATCCGATTTTCTGGTCATCAACAAAACCGATCTCGCGCCGTACGTGGGTGCCTCGCTGGAGGTGATGGAGCGCGATACCAACCGCATGCGCGGCGAGCGTCCATGGACCTTTACCAACCTGAAGGCGGGTGACGGTCTTGCGACGATTATTGCATTTCTGAAAGAGAAAGGGATGTTGCGGGTGTAGTCAAACGATCCCCTCTCCCTGTGGGAGAGGGTTAGGGTGAGGGATTACGCCTCCGGCAGTTCCGCCAGCGGCCAGCGCGGACGCACGGACACGCTCAGGTCGGACGTTGCCCCCGCATTAAGGCGCACCATCCCGGCGTAGGCGATCATCGCCCCGTTATCGGTACAGAATTCCGGACGGGCATAGAACACTTCCCCGCGACGCTTTTGCATCATCTCGGCGAGCTTCGCGCGAAGCGTGCGGTTAGCGCTCACGCCGCCCGCCATCACCAGACGCTTAAAGCCGGTCTGATCCAGCGCGCGCTTGCACTTGATCATCAGCGTGTCCACTACCGCATCTTCGAACGCGCGGGCGATATCGGCGCGGGTTTGCTCGCTGTCGTCGTTATTGCGGATCGTGTTGGCCGCAAAGGTTTTCAGCCCGGAGAAGCTGAAGTCCAGCCCCGGACGGTCGGTCATCGGACGCGGGAAAACAAAGCGCCCTTCCGTTCCCTGCGACGCCATTTTTGACAGCATCGGGCCGCCCGGGTAATCCAGACCCAGCAGCTTGGCGGTTTTATCGAACGCTTCACCGGCGGCGTCGTCGATCGACTCGCCCAGCAGCTCGTACTTGCCAATGCCCGTTACGCTAATCAGCTGCGTATGGCCGCCGGAAACCAGCAGCGCAACAAACGGGAATTCAGGCGGATTCTCTTCCAGCATCGGCGCCAGAAGATGCCCTTCCATATGGTGAACCGGGATGGCCGGCACGTCCCACGCGAAGGCCAGCGAACGACCAACGGTTGCGCCAACCAGCAGCGCACCGACCAGGCCCGGGCCTGCGGTATAGGCCACGGCATCAATATCGGTTGAGCTCAACCCGGCCTCTTTCAGCGCCGCCTGAATCAGGGGAACCGTTTTACGCACGTGGTCACGAGAGGCCAGTTCAGGGACGACGCCGCCGTAGTCAGCGTGCAATTTCACCTGACTATACAGCTGGTTGGCCAGAAGTCCTTTTTCGTCGTCGTAAATGGCGATGCCGGTTTCATCGCAGGATGTTTCAATACCCAGTACACGCATGACTTGTTTTACCTCGTTTCAATACCGCGCAGTGTAGAGCCTGGGCGGGTTGATGTAAAACTTTGTTCGCCCCAGGAAGAAGGCTCGTGTATACTCCTCACCCTTATTAAAGTCCCTTTCAAAATCGCATCGGTGCTTTACAAAGCAGCAGCATTTGCAGTAAAATTCCGCACCATTTTGAAATAAGCTGGCGTTGATGCCAGCGGCAAACCGAATTTATTAAAGGTGAGAGTTACATGCCGGTAATTAAAGTACGTGAAAACGAGCCGTTCGACGTAGCACTGCGTCGCTTCAAACGTTCATGCGAGAAAGCAGGTGTTCTGGCTGAAGTTCGTCGTCGTGAGTTTTATGAAAAACCAACGACCGAACGTAAGCGCGCTAAAGCTTCCGCTGTGAAACGTCACGCGAAGAAACTGGCTCGCGAAAACGCACGCCGTACTCGTCTGTACTAATTGGTTGAGGGCCTCAGCCCTCAATTGACAGACAGAGTAATAGTCGTAAGGCCGTGCTTCCGGAAGGAATGCGCGGCTTGTTTTCGTTTATAAGTCGCTTAAATTTTTGGGGCATATGGCCGGAAGAATCCCACGCGTTTTCATCAATGACCTGCTTGCCAGAACCGACATCGTCGATCTCATCGACGCGCGGGTAAAGCTGAAAAAACAGGGCAAGAATTACCATGCGTGCTGTCCGTTCCATAACGAAAAAACCCCCTCCTTCACCGTAAACGGTGAAAAGCAGTTTTACCATTGCTTCGGCTGTGGTGCTCACGGTAATGCCGTTGATTTTTTAATGAACTACGACAAGCTCGAGTTCGTTGAAACCGTCGAAGAGCTGGCGGCGATGCATAACCTTGAAGTGCCGTATGAAGCAGGCAGTGGGCCAAGTCAGATCGAGCGCCATCAACGGCAAACGCTGTATCAACTGATGGATGGCCTGAATTCGTTTTACCAACAGTCTCTTAAGCACTCTGCGGCTGAGCCTGCGCGTCAGTATCTGAACAAGCGCGGACTGAGCGACGATGTCATTGCGCGTTTCGCTATTGGTTACGCCCCGCCCGGCTGGGACAACGTGTTAAAGCGTTTTGGCGGCAATAGCGAAGATCGTAAATCTCTCATCGATGCAGGTATGCTGGTCACCAACGACCAGGGACGAAGCTACGACCGCTTCCGCGAACGGGTGATGTTTCCGATCCGCGACAAGCGAGGCCGGGTAATTGGTTTTGGTGGTCGCGTGCTGGGTGATGCCCTGCCGAAATACCTTAACTCCCCGGAAACCGATATTTTCCATAAGGGCCGCCAGCTTTACGGTCTTTATGAGGCGCAGCAGGATAACGCGGAACCTCCGCGTCTTCTGGTCGTCGAAGGCTATATGGACGTCGTTGCGCTGGCGCAGTACGACATTAACTACGCGGTTGCGTCGTTAGGTACGTCCACCACCGCCGATCATATTCAACTGCTGTTCAGGGTGACCAATAACGTCATCTGCTGTTACGACGGTGACCGTGCAGGACGCGACGCCGCCTGGCGTGCGCTGGAAACCGCGCTACCCTATATGACCGACGGGCGTCAGCTACGCTTTATGTTCCTGCCCGACGGTGAAGATCCGGATACGCTGGTGCGTAAAGAGGGCAAAGCGGCGTTTGAAGCGCGGATGGAGCAGGCTCAGCCGCTCTCCACGTTTTTGTTTAACAGCCTGATGCCGCAGGTCGATTTGAGTACCCCTGACGGGCGCGCGCAGCTCAGCACGCTGGCGCTGCCGTTAATCAGTCAGGTGCCCGGCGAAACGCTGCGCATCTACCTGCGTCAGGAGTTAGGCAACAAGCTCGGCATTCTGGATGACAGCCAGCTTGAACGTTTAATGCCTAAACAGGCTGAAAACGGCACGGTTCGCCCCGCGCCTCAGCTAAAACGCACAACCATGCGTATACTGATAGGGTTATTGGTCCAAAACCCCGAGCTTGCGCCGCAGGTGCCGTCGCTGGCGGGTTTGAACCACGAAAAATTGCCCGGACTTGGCTTATTTTCAGAACTGGTCAACACGTGTTTGTCACAGCCAGGTCTGACCACCGGACAACTTTTAGAGCATTATCGCGGCACAAAAGAGGCCGCTACCCTTGAAAAATTGTCGATGTGGGACGATATAGCAGATAAGGACATTGCAGAAAAAACGTTCACCGACTCACTCAACCATATGTTTGATTCGATGCTTGAGCTGCGCCAGGAAGAGTTGATAGCTCGCGAGCGCACACACGGTTTGAGCAGCGAAGAACGCCGGGAGCTCTGGATGATTAACCAGGAACTGGCGAAGAAATAAGTCAAAGACAAAAGTATTTAACGGCTTAAGTGCCGAATATCGATCGGGAAGCCCCCGGCAGCCGCACTGAGAGGCAGCGGCAAAAATATAAGTACGCCCTCGCTTTAAAGGTTGGCAGCCCCATCGCCGACACCAATCAAACGAATTAAGTGTGGATACCGTCTTATGGAGCAAAACCCGCAGTCACAGCTGAAACTTCTTGTCCAACGTGGTAAGGAGCAAGGCTATCTGACCTATGCCGAGGTCAATGACCATCTGCCGGAAGATATCGTCGATTCAGATCAAATCGAAGACATCATCCAAATGATCAATGACATGGGCATTCAGGTGATGGAAGAAGCACCGGATGCCGATGATCTGTTGCTGGCTGAAACCTCCAACAACACTGACGAAGATGCGGAAGAAGCTGCTGCACAGGTACTGTCCAGCGTGGAATCTGAAATCGGGCGTACCACTGACCCGGTCCGCATGTACATGCGCGAAATGGGTACCGTTGAACTGTTGACCCGCGAAGGCGAAATTGACATCGCAAAACGCATCGAAGACGGGATCAACCAGGTTCAGTGCTCTGTCGCCGAGTACCCGGAAGCGATCACCTATCTGCTGGAGCAGTACGATCGCGTTGAAGCGGAAGAAGCGCGCCTGTCTGACCTGATCACCGGTTTTGTCGACCCGAACGCTGAAGAAGATATGGCGCCTACCGCCACTCACGTCGGTTCTGAACTATCTCAGGAAGAGATGGATGATGACGAAGACGAAGATGAGGAAGAGAGCGACGACGACACCGCGGACGATGACAACAGCATCGACCCGGAGCTGGCGCGTGAGAAGTTTGCCGAGCTGCGTACCCAGTACGAAGTGACGCGTGACACCATCAAAGCGAAAGGCCGCAGCCACGCTGCCGCTCAGGAAGAGATCCTGAAGCTGTCTGAAGTATTCAAACAGTTCCGCCTGGTGCCAAAACAGTTCGACTACCTGGTAAACAGCATGCGCGTGATGATGGATCGCGTACGCACCCAGGAACGCATCATCATGAAGCTGTGCGTTGAGCAGTGCAAAATGCCGAAGAAGAACTTCATCACCCTCTTCACCGGTAACGAAACCAGCGAAACCTGGTTCAACGCGGCTATCGCGATGAACAAGCCGTGGTCTGAAAAACTGCACGACGTGAAGGACGATGTGCATCGCGGCCTGCAGAAACTGCATCAGATTGAAGAAGAGACCGGCCTGACCATCGAGCAGGTAAAAGACATCAACCGTCG
The DNA here is from genome assembly GCF_004006055.1 of Enterobacter sp. N18-03635. Classification (NCBI taxonomy): domain Bacteria; kingdom Pseudomonadati; phylum Pseudomonadota; class Gammaproteobacteria; order Enterobacterales; family Enterobacteriaceae; genus Enterobacter; species Enterobacter sp. N18-03635. The sequence goes on from NZ_CP034769.1 coordinate 3,936,787, forward strand.
TATGTCCATCGGTGAAGCGAAAGCTCGCCGTGCGAAGAAAGAGATGGTTGAAGCGAACTTGCGTCTGGTTATCTCTATCGCCAAGAAATACACCAACCGTGGCCTGCAGTTCCTGGATCTGATTCAGGAAGGCAACATCGGTCTGATGAAAGCGGTAGATAAGTTTGAATACCGTCGTGGTTACAAGTTCTCCACCTATGCAACCTGGTGGATCCGTCAGGCGATCACCCGCTCTATCGCGGATCAGGCGCGCACCATCCGTATTCCGGTGCATATGATTGAGACCATCAACAAGCTCAACCGTATTTCCCGCCAGATGCTGCAGGAGATGGGCCGCGAGCCGACGCCGGAAGAGCTGGCCGAGCGCATGCTGATGCCGGAAGACAAGATCCGTAAAGTGCTGAAGATCGCCAAAGAGCCAATCTCCATGGAAACACCAATCGGTGATGATGAAGATTCACATCTGGGTGATTTCATCGAGGATACCACCCTCGAGCTGCCGCTGGACTCTGCCACCACCGAGAGCCTGCGTGCTGCGACACACGACGTTCTGGCTGGCCTGACCGCTCGTGAAGCGAAGGTCCTGCGTATGCGTTTCGGTATCGATATGAACACCGACCACACGCTGGAAGAAGTGGGTAAACAGTTCGACGTTACCCGCGAACGTATCCGTCAGATCGAAGCGAAGGCGCTGCGTAAGCTGCGTCATCCAAGCCGCTCTGAAGTGCTGCGTAGCTTCCTGGACGACTAATCCGTCCTGACCGTGAAAAAGCTCCCTTCGGGGAGCTTTTTTTTTGTTTATTCCCTCTCCCTGTGGAAGAAAGTCAGGGGTGAGAGCATCAGGCAGCAGGGGATTAAAGCCCCCGCACCATCAGCGCCTCATCAAGCTCCCTGTAGGCCTCCACCAGCTTATCCAGCGTCGCCCTGTTGAGCCCGCTCGGGTTCGGCAACACCCACACCTGCGTAACGCCAATCATGATGCTCTGCTTACCCCACTTAGCCCCGCGCTGGCTGAAAGCCTGCTCGTAGGCCTGCTTACCGAGGATCGCCAGCGCGGCCGGCTGATAGTCTTCTATTTTCTTCACCAGCTCACGCCCGCCGCTTCGCAGCTCATGGAGGTTGACCTCACTTGCCTGTACAGTCGGACGTTCGACCAGCATGGTAATTCCGCAGCGCGTATCCAGCAGGTGCTGTTCCTCTTCGGGCTTGAGTAACCTGTCGGTAAACCCGGCCTGGTAAATCACCTTCCAGAAGCGATTCCCCGGATGGGCGAAGTGAAAACCGGTTTGCGCCGAGGACTTGCCCGGGTTAATTCCGCAGAACACCACCCGCAGGCCAGGGGCCAGAATATCGTTGATCATCTTTACTCCCGCTGATACATCGTTATGGAAGTATAAAGGATTGATTATGCGTTGTTTATAAAAACAGCAGGCAGGTGCGAATGGCTGGATTGCTGCGGGGAGTTACTTTATAATTCACCGCCACGGCCCCTTAGCTCAGTGGTTAGAGCAGGCGACTCATAATCGCTTGGTCGCTGGTTCAAGTCCAGCAGGGGCCACCAAATTTTAGAAGTAAATACATACACTTAGGCCACTCTCGCGAGTGGCCTTTTTGTTTATAAGTGTTTGAGTGTCGCAAAAGTGTCGCAGTAGTTGCTACTAGAAGCTCATTTATCAGCGCCTCTATCACTATTCCTCTGCTTTTCCTGCTGAAGCTATTTAATCATCGGAATGAGCTTTTTCGCCTTTTCTTCTACATAGTCGTCAAGATGAAGTTGCAAGCGCTCGTCAAATGATGTTTCTGACCGCTTTAGGAGTGTAGTTTCTGGGGGCACAAATTTACTCTTTCCGGGAATTTGATCAGTCATCAAAAGCAGCCCATCTTCCAGGGTAAAACTTAATTCCGCAAAAATATATTTGTGGCCGCCAATGTATTCAAAGGCTATTGCTTCAAAGGAGTGGCTGAACATTGTTCGATGGCCTTCAAGCATAAAATAATCTACCATTTGAGGGGTATTATCGATGAACTCTCTAATCTGAGGCGTTGATATGATTCCGGAAACATCACGTCCGTTTATAGAAACTTCAACAACTGTTTGCTCTGGCGATTCAATCCACTTATTTTCAGACAAGCCTTCAAAATCATCTCCTGAATAAGAGGAGGACCATGAGCCTTCAAGTGTCGGACTAGACATAACCCATTTTTCAGCAAGATGTTAATTATCAATGAGTTGTTTGGAGTCCATGGTTGCCACCATGAACAAAGAAGATCCCACTACAGCAAGTACTGCCCACCATTTTTTAATAATTTGCATTTACCGTAACCCAACCCCCCAAAGATTGTATTAATTTACAACGCGAAGGCACTAATTAGAAATAGTATATTCTCAATCTGGTTGTAATCTGGATACGATTTCATAAAGATGTGGCTTACTATCGTGTAATGAAAATTAGCATTGAATCTTGATTACCATCGGGCATTGCTCAATGAATTACACACAATTTGGTTCAAACAATACTGAAAATTTTTTCAGCCTTTTTAAAATGCTGATCTCGATTCAAACCCGCACCAGCCACGGCTTTGCTGGTTTTTCTTTGTCTGCCGCCTATTGCGCCACTTGGTCTTTTCACCTCACACAAAATAAAAAAATCTCCTTATTTATCTGTTGATTACGCTTTTCGTTAGATCCTCCGCAGATCCCTAAAACTGAAAAAACTGAAATTCTTTTCAATCTTTTCAGTTCCGGTATTCCGTAAAACCGCCAGCACTGGCGCGGCCTGTCGGTCTGGTTTGTAGAAAAATAAAACTGAATAATTTTTATGATCCAAATACCGCAGGCGGGTGCGGTTGTAGTGCGATTTTGGTCTGCGGAAGATTTTTTTTGCCATGCTGTGACGCGCCAGCGCCCTGCTGTACACACGATCTGTTTTAAGGGTAGATCTGAGCGCCTTAAAAGGCTGAACGCGGCACAGCGCCGCTGGCAGCGCGTAGCGATAGCCGCTTGTGAGGTAAGAAATGAGATATCCCCGCCGGGGGATGAAGGGCATAAAAAAACCCGCTTTCGCGGGTTATGTTCTGAACTGGTTTACTTGCCAAACACCGGGGAGTATTTGCCGTTCAGCGTGTCAGCTTTCGTTCCGGTGTTCCGGATGGCTCCCGCGTTGGTCGGTGCTCCTGTATTGCTGTGCGTGTGGCTTGCCGTTTGCTCTGCCAGCTCTTTTACCACGTCCAGCGTGTCCAGCATCAGCTGTGCCACGTTGATGGTGCCAGAGCCAATCCACACTATCGGGGCAATAATCTGCTGTTGAACAGCCGCCACGCTTTTACATATCAGCCCAATTTTCTCAATCAGGTCTTTATTCCCTGCGTAAATATGCTTTAACAGCAGCGGCAGACGGCATGTGATCCGCCTCATAAACCCCCTGCCGCGAACGGCGTTTAAAGTCACTGCATAACTTGACCTCCAGAAACTCCACCGGCGGTTTGCTCAGGTAGATATAAATCGGCGGCAGGTCTGGGAACGGCAGGATCAGAATGTAATCCGCGAAGCTCTTTTTTTCCGGTGCCGGGCTGGTGGTCGCCGTTATTCCGGTATTATCCGGCAGCGGGCCAACAATCACAGGTTTTGGCAGCACGGGCCGCGCCTGGTTGCCGGTATTCCAAGGCTGTTTCTCGCCCGCTCGGTCAGGCGTCAAGATTATGGTTATGTGCTGATCTTCCTCCGTGGTGAAGGTGTACGCCTGCGCGCTGCTGTCGTACTCCATTTTTCTGACGCGTACATTATCCCGGCCAGGTGGTGTGTGCCAGCCATGCGGGACCAGGTTCCCCTGCTGTCACTCTCTCACGTATAGCGCACCCGGCTCGAGGCTTCACGCATCTGCGCCAGGCGCATACGGTCAATAAAATCCTGTTCACCGTCATTCAGCCTGCCAGGCATCATTCCCGCCAGCAGCCCGGACACGGGAGCACCCGCTCCGGCGGTGGCTATCTCACCCTGCTCGGCAACGCCACGCACCGCCCAGGTACCGTAGGTCAGCGCCCTGCCGCTTATCAGCTCCAGCAGGCTTGCGCCTGCTGTGGCAGCCTGTGCGCGTGCAGCTGCAGCAGCGACGGCGGCCTGATAATCCATTTCTTCATGGTTGCCGTTCAACCAGCGATAAAGGGCGCTGCGCTTTTTCGGTACGGGGATATCCTCTGTTTTTAAATAAAATATCTATTATCGAATAAATTTCCCCTTGTCCCAGCCCTCGCCACGGGCCGTTAAGTCGATTGACGGCGCGGCCGCTATTCCCTCAGCATCATAAAAAAATGCGGACGTTGTAAAGCTGTACACGGTGCCATAAACAGTAAATGAGATATTGTTGCCTATGCCGTCAACTTTCGCACGGGCGGTGTTCGCTGTAAGCGTTGGGGCGATATGTTGTTTTTCGAGAGCCGCCAGCGGATCGCCGTCAATCTTGCTTGCTAAAAAATAACGATATACTTCCCCTGTGGTCATGTTCGAGCCGTCATATTCAGTTATATATAACCACGTACGGGGCGTGAGTTGGCGAACCTCATAAAGTTTGTCACTCACCGTTAAACGCTGGATATGCTGAAAATAACAGTATCCCGCAATCACGATAGCCATAGTGAATGTAGCCACCCAATGCAACGCCTTAAACGCCTTAATAGTGGTGCTGCTTAACATAGTCTATGCCTTGCTTTATCCAAAATTGGTCCATCGGATCATCACCAAACGGCGGGGCCCCCGTAAAATTGCCCCATTCCGGCCTTGATGTGCCGGCCTTCCACTGCGCCGCGCCAGCGGCAATAAGCAAAATCTTTTCAGGGATGCACGCTGCAAAACCCACAGCGCCGTAATGAAAATTTCCGAAGTCAGCGTAAGCCCGTTTTTGTTGTTTGTAATCCCACGTCCCGCCGTTCCTTACTCGCTCATAAAACCACGTATACGTAAGCGGGGTGGCCATGCCCTGAACGCCGTGACGCGCCCGCGCAAGCCTGATGTGTTCGCGCAATATCTCCAGCCCGCGGGGCGGGTAAATCGGTATACATGCCATCGTTATTCCCTTTTGCCTGGCAAACCAGCAACATAAGAGCAACAGCACGGTGCGATACTGTTTGAGATCAATCTATTAATTTTATTTGCAACATCAATAAGTAACCCGATTAAATAACACGAATCTATAACACAATTTGTATCACCTGCGATCGGTTTTTAGCCGTTAATGAGGGTTTATTCTCTTTACATAAAATGGAGTTTTAAAAATGGCTATTCCTGCTTACCTGTGGCTTAAAGACGATGGCGGCAATCCGATTTATGGATCTGTGGATGTTCAAAACCGCGAGGGAAGCATTGAGGTGCTTTCTTTTAGTCACGGCCTGTTAGTTCCTACCGATAACAACACGGGCAAAATCACCGGTACACGCGTACATGCGCCGCTCGTAATAGAAAAGGAGTTTGATAGCTCCAGCCCATATCTTTATAAGGCCGTAGCTACCGGGCAGACGCTGAAAAGCGCGGAAATTAAGTGGTATAAAATCAACGATGCGGGGCAAGAGGTAGAGTATTTCAACATGCTGTTGGAAAACGTCCGGATAGCCAGCATTAACCCAGTTATGCATAACTGCAAAGAGCCAGGTTTACAGATGCATAATCATAATGAGGGCGTACAGCTGCGCTATGAGCGGATCACCTGGAAATATTGCGATGGGAACGTCCAATATTCAGACGCGTGGAACGAGCGTGTAACAGCGTAAAAAAAGGGCGGTTAATCCGCCCTATATTGTTTTTAGTGCCAATTCTTTCGCACCTTGGGTCTGCCAGCACGTAGCCTCCCTCGATGGCAATACCTCGCGCGATCACCCGGTGCCGGCTCTCCGCACTTCTTACACGTTTGGGCTATTTTAATCATGCTTAATGCTGTTAAGCATTCTCTGGCTGTTACCGCCTCTGATTTTTTGCTGCACCCTATGCAAGCACATACGGAATCAATCACACGTAGCCCGGCCTGCCGCTCACCCTCACAAACTGCAAAACTAAAGAAATCCCCCATCGCGCCGATCATCATCCGTGTGTATTATTTCCTGTAGCTTTTACAACAACTAACCTTAACTCAAATACTTAAGCGCCAAAGCGAAAGGCATCATGAGCACACCGATCAAACGGCTAGAAATCATTAAAAATGCCATTGAGCTGGAAGATGACGACATCATCCAGAGCCAGCTGACACGCCTGAAAAATGAAGCGTTTGACGATGAGCTACAGGCAATCGTCGTGGCGCTTGAGGGAAAAAACTACACCGAGGCTATGGCGGCCATTACCGCCTGGCTGCAGGGCCAGCGCGCCGTGACCCAGTGGCGCGATCCGCAGGTGGCGGCCAGCAAGCTCGAGCTGAAGGCGCTGGAAGAGCGCCTGCGCGATCTGATTGACCGCCGCAACGCCCGTGTGCAGCAGCTTGATGAATTCAACGATCTCTATTTCTCCCGCCTCGGGCCGTTGATGCAGCAGATCCTCGCCCTGCGTAAAACGCTGGCCGAGCTTAACCTGCGTCGTCAGCAGGCGGAAGCGCGTCGTCGCGAGGAAGATTATCGTCGCTGCCAGCGCTATATGGCGCAGGCGGTAGAAGTACTGGCGACGCTTACCCAGCGCTGGCGCGATCTCCCGGCTGACTCCGTGCAGGCAGCCGAGGCGCGTAAACATCTGGAGCAGCAAAGTAATCTCATCGCCAACCTGCTGGCCGAAGCGCTGGAGCTGGAGAGCGGCTTAACGCGTGAAGAAGAGCCTGCGCGTCAGGCTCGCGACGAGGCCAACGAAGAGTACGAGAAGTATCGCGAACAGCATCACGATGCCGAAGTGCGGCTGCGTAAAGGAAAGCATCTTTCGGAAGAAGATCAGAACGAACTCAAGCGTCTCTGGCGGCAGGCGAGCAAGCTCTGCCACCCGGATCTGGTGGCGGACGATCTGAAAGAAGAAGCCAACAACATGATGGTGCAGCTTAACCAGGCGAAGCAGCGCGGGGATGTGAAAGCCATTCGTTCGCTGGTGGCCCGCCTGCAGCAGGGCTTCGAGCCATTGATGGCAAGCGACAGGCTGAACGATCTGGAACGTATCCGCAAAAAAATGGCGCAGGTCCGCGAGCAGATCGACATTTTAGTGAATGAGCTGGCGGAGCTGGAGAAAGAGGAGTCCTGGCTTCTGGTCTCGTCGCTGAGCAATATGGAAGCGTACTTCGCTCAGCAGGAGAAAGCGCTGCACGAGGTCCGCGCCTCGCTCGAACATCAGGTGAGCGAAGCGCAGCTGGATTCAGCAGCCTGATTATTTGGCGTGCCAGTATGCGCTGGCACGCACCAGCTGTGGATCAATCGCGTCGGTTTCAAACTGACGGCTCAGGCTTTTCACCACCTTCCCTTCCCCGGTCAGCCAGATAAAGTAATCGTCCCCCGGAACGGTCAGCGCAGCCAGATGATCTGCGACTGCCTGCTCGCTGTGGCCCACCACCCAGGTGATGTTGAACTCGCTCAGGTGCGCCAGATAGTCCTTATAGGATTCATCCCCAACCGTCACGACCGCGTGAACGTCCGGGCGAACCGGCAGTTGCGCAATGCTCTCTAGGCGTCGACGCAGCGCGGGCATACCGGACTCATCGCACACGTACAGCTGCCAGGCGTAATCCTCCGGCACCACCAGCGAGCCGCGCGGGCCGCCGATGGTCAGCTTGTCTCCCGCTTTCGCCTCAATCGCCCAGCTGCTGGCAATACCGCCGTCATGAATGAAGAAATCGAGAACCAGCTCATGATTTGCCTTGTCGTAGAGCGGCGTATAGTCGCGCGCCTGCGGACGCACGCCGTCGCCCCAGTCGATGCCTTCTTCGGTAACCACCGGCGGCACGAACGTCGCCCCGGGTGCCGGGAAAAAGACTTTGGTATGGTCGTCGAAACCGCGGGAGCTAAAGCCCTCCAGCGCCTCGCCGCCTAAAACAATGCGCTGGAAACCCGAGCTGGCGCGCTCAACGCGGAGCACCGTCAGCTCGCGAAAACGCAGGTCATTACGAACGCGCTGTGGGTAACGGGTAGTTGCCATTTTTAGCCCCTTCTCTGGTGAATACGATATATCTAAATCAATTTTCAAATGATAATGATTACTAATAAGTAAAAATGCAAGATCTTTTAGATTGCATCTGAATATATCTTAGATATAGTTTAGATATATCAAAATGAAGGGCATACTATGCGACACGAACATGAGGGCGGCGGGCGGCGGGCGCGCTTTTTCGGCCACGGCGATCTGCGGCTGGTGATTCTGGATATCCTGACCCGTAGCGCGAGCCACGGCTACGAGCTGATCAAAGAGATCGAGAACCTGACCCAAGGGAATTACACCCCGAGCCCAGGGGTCATCTATCCAACCCTGGATTATCTTCAGGATCAGACGTTTATCACCATTACGGAAGAAGAGAACGGTCGCAAGAAGATTGCGATTACCGCTGAAGGACAACGCTGGCTGGACGAAAACCGGGAACAGCTGGAACAGATCCAGGTGCGTATCAAAGCGCGTTCTGTCGGTTTTCAGCTACGCAAAAACCCGCAGATGAAGCGGGCGCTGGATAACTTCAAAGCGGTGTTAGACCTGAAGGTGAATCAGGGAGAGCTCAGCGACGCGCAGCTCAAGCAGATTATCGGCGTAATCGACCGCGCGGCGCTGGAGATCTCCCAGCTGGATTAAGCCGGTGCGTGCTCACTCACGCGGAAGACGCGTACCAGCTCTTTCAGGTGCATCGCCTGTTCGTTAAGCGATGCTGCTGCCGCGACGGACTCCTCCACCAGCGCGGAGTTCTGCTGGGTGGTGGCATCAATCAGGCCAATCGCGCTGTTAATCTGCGAGATACCTTCCGTCTGCTCGTGGCTGGCCTGGCGGATCTCACGCAGGATCGTATCCATCTCCTCCACGTTGCCGACCATGCCGTTAATCAGCCCACTCGCTTTTTCAACCAGGTTCATCCCGTCCTGGGTCTGGCTGGTAGAGCTCTCAATCAGCTCGCGGATTTCGCTGGCAGACGACGCGCTCTTCTGGGCAAGCTGACGCACTTCACCGGCCACCACCGCAAAACCGCGACCGTGCTCGCCGGCGCGCGCCGCTTCCACAGCGGCATTTAGCGCCAGAATGTTGGTCTGGAAAGCAATGGCGTCGATCAGGTCGATAATGTCGGACATCCGGTTGGACGTCTCGTTAATCAGGCGCATTTTGCTGGTCACCTGCTTCATCATCTCACCGTTGTTTTTGACCACCGTGGCGGCATCAGCCGAGAGGTTGGTCGCTTCCCCGGTATGCGAGGCGGTATTTTTCACCGTCGCGGTGATCTGCTCCATCGAGGCGGCGGTCTGTTCAACGGAGCTGGCCTGCTCTTCCGTGCGCGCGGCCAGATCCTGGTTCCCGGCGACAATCTGCGCGGCTGCGCTGGAGATATTCTCCGAGCCGGTTTGCACCTGCTGCACAATGTCCAGCAGTCGCGTTTTCATCTCCATCAGCGCGTGCAGCAGCAGACCCGTTTCGTCTTTACCGTGTGGCGTGATGCTGCCCGTGAGATCGCCCTCTGAAATGGCTTTTGCAAAATGCACCGCCTCGCCGAGCGGACGAGTAATAGCGCGCACGATAAACCAGCCGATCAGGCTGCCTGCCCCGACGCTAAAGAGCGTGAGCAGGATCAACAGCAGGCGGTTAGACCGGAAATCCCCTTCCACCTGCGCGCCAGCGCTCTGCATCTCGCTGTTTTGAATGGTAATCAGCTCCTTCACCTTCGCTTTATAAGCCTGCTGCACGGCGAGGGTGGTGGTCATCATCTCCTGAATAGCGCCCGCACGATTGTTGTTCTGCACCGCCTGCAAAATGCGGTAGCGCGAGTCCAGATACTGCTGGCGCACGCTGCGGATCTCCGCCAGCACCTGCTGAGACTTTTGATCCTGCAACGCGGTGTTCAGCTCTCCCAGGATCACCGTGATATGCTCGCTGATCTCTTTCAGGCGCTGCTGAGATTGCCCAGTGTAGGTGCCCTGCTCGTCCAGCAGCATCAGCTGTTGAGTGCTAATAAATTCCTGGAAGTTATCAATTAACTGGTTCGCTTTTACCGTGGTCGGATAATCACTGGTAATAATGGATTGCATCCCGTTATTAGCCCGGTTCAGACTCAGCAGAGACAGGCTCGCGCTGATCGCCATCAGGACAATAAAGAACCCAAACGCCAGAAATAATTTCGTGCCGATCTTTACGTCATGTAAGAACATATTTTCTCCATCGATGTGATTATTTCTCAGACGATCGCTGTTATCGGTAACGATTTCGCTAACTTTATGAGTTTGATCGTTTTTTTATTTCATAACCCACACAATGGATAGGTAGAGGCTATTAATATTGCCCCATTGATCGTTACCAGACCACCAGAGAGGCATTTTTCAAAATAGCCTTCTGGATAATTGACTTAGGCAGGGATAAATAACTAAGATACTTTCTTTAGTTATTTAATATTATATTAACAATAAAATACATTAATAGTCACACGCAGAAAATAAAAAGCCGTTTATTCCTTACGAAATAAACGGCTTTTTTGGAACATTACTGGCTCAATGAAGCACTGTCACCGCATCCTTGAGACGTCCGGCGCGGTGCTTCACCATGGCAGAAATGTGTGCGCTCTCCTCGACCAGGTCGGCGTTTTTCTGCGTAATGCTGTCGAGTTCAGCCACCGCGCGGGTCAGCTCAGAGAGTCCGGTTGCCTGCTCGGAGGTCGCGTGGCTGATCTGGGCGATAAGCTGCGTCACGTTTTTCACCTGCACAACAATATCATCCATCGTACGGCCTGCGGCATGCACCTGCTCAGAGCCGGACTGCACCTTGCTGGCGCTGGCATCAATGAGTTTACGAATATCATTCGCGGCACTGGCGCTGCGGCTGGCGAGATGGCGGACTTCGCCCGCGACCACGGCAAAACCTTTGCCCTGCTCGCCTGCCCTAGCCGCTTCAACCGCCGCGTTCAGCGCCAGAATATTGGTCTGGAAAGCGATGTCGTTAATCAGGGAGGTAATTGAGCCAATTCGCTGCGTGCTGTCGGCAATATCATCCATCGTTTTAACGACGGTCTGCATCGCATTGCCTCCTTTTGTCGCCGCGCTGCTCGCGGCCACGGAGAGTTTGTCCACCTCGGCGGCGGTTTCGGAGTTACTCTGAACGGATGCGGCCATCTGATTCATTGTCGCGACGGTCTGCTGCACGTTCGCTACGGTCTGACGCGTTCGATCGTTCAGATCTTCATTTCCCTGCGCCAGCCTGTCGCTGCCGTCACGGACGCTAACCACCTGGCTCGACACGTCATTAATCAACCAGCGGCACATCAGGCCAAGCTGCCCTACCGCGCGCAACGTCAGCCCCAGCTCGTCACTGCGGTTCAGATGCTGCACGCTGTTGCGCTCACCGGTTGCGACCTTCAGCGCCTGTCGCGCTACATTCTCTACCGGGCGGACAATCTGTTGCTCAAAGAGCAGCGTCCCCAGCAGCATCACCACCGCAGCAGCAACGAGCGGCACCCACCCGGCGGAGGTCACCGCCAGGGTGGAGGCGAGTAGGGCAAAGAGCACCGCCATCACGCTGCGCACGCGCCAGCGCAGCGGCATGGCCGGCAGTTTGCCCAGACAGCCTTTTCCAACCACCAGCCCCTTGTACACACGTTTCTTACAGCTCCCGTCGTTGAGCGCCCGGTAGAGCGGTTCCACGGTGGCAATTTCTTCCGCCGTGGCTTTGGTGCGAATGGACATATAGCCCGTGACCTGCCCGTGGCGCACCATCGGCACTGCGTTAGCACGCACCCAGTAGTGATCGCCGTTTTTGCGCCGGTTTTTGACAATCCCACTCCACGGTTCGCCCTGCTGCAGCGTGTACCACATATCGGCAAATGCGGCTTTTGGCATGTCGGGGTGGCGTACCAGGTTGTGCGGCTGGCCCGTCAGCTCATCAAGCTGGTAGCCGCTCACCTGCACAAAAGTGTCGTTGGCGTGAGTGATGTAGCTGTGGACGTCTGTGGTAGACATTAAGGTGGTGTCATCGTCCAGAGGATATTCATTCTGGGTGACATAGGTTGGAGAGGACATCGTGGGCATCCCTTGCAGGTTATTTGAATGTTAATTTTGTGGGTCAATGTTTTTTCGGCGGTAAACAATTTATCTTTAGTTGTTAAACTTGATGAAGATCGCAGATTTCACTTAAACCATACTTTTTGTACGAATTTATAATTCATTGATTTCAAATACTTTCACAAAGAAATTACCTATAAAGTATGACCAGTTAACGCCCACTTAAGTTGCAGCGAATGCACTTCTTTAGTGCAGTTGCGCTTTTTCGCCCCCATTTATCCTTATCTGTCCTGTACCGCTAAATCCCGTTTCGGTTGCTTCGGCATGATTAAATATTGTGCAACATTATTTTAACCTGGCGTTTATCCCGATTTTCATTAAGGCATCTGAAGTGGCGTAATCCCTGCAATACTTAAACCAGTATCATGTGATACGCGATCCCCGGGAGCACATTTTGAACAGGTTACCTTCCAGCGCCTCGGCTCTTGCCTGTACCGCGCACGCATTGAATCTCATTGAGAAGCGAACGCTCGATCATGAGGAGATGAAACAACTTAACCGAGAGGTCATCGATTACTTTAAAGAGCACGTCAATCCAGGGTTTCTGGAGTATCGCAAATCTGTTACCGCCGGCGGGGATTACGGAGCCGTAGAGTGGCAAGCGGGGAGTCTTAACACGCTTGTCGACACCCAGGGACAGGAGTTTATCGATTGCCTTGGTGGTTTTGGTATCTTCAACGTGGGGCACCGTAATCCAGTTGTGGTTTCCGCCGTACAGAATCAACTTGCGAAACAACCTCTCCATAGCCAGGAACTGCTCGACCCGCTTCGCGCCATGCTCGCGAAAACGCTGGCGGCCTTAACGCCCGGCAAACTGAAATACAGCTTCTTTAGCAACAGCGGCACGGAATCGGTCGAAGCGGCGATAAAGCTCGCCAAAGCGTACCAGTCGCCGCGCGGGAAATTCACCTTTATCGCCACCAGCGGCGCGTTCCACGGTAAATCCCTGGGCGCACTGTCCGCTACCGCCAAATCCACCTTCCGCAAACCGTTTATGCCGCTGCTGCCGGGCTTCCGCCACGTGCCGTTCGGCGACATTAACGCCATGCGCACCGTGCTGAGTGAATGCCGTAAAACCGGCGATGACGTGGCGGCGGTGATCCTGGAGCCGATTCAGGGTGAAGGCGGCGTGATCCTCCCTCCGCAGGGCTATCTGCCTGCCGTGCGTCAGCTGTGCGATGAGTTTGGCGCGCTGCTGATCCTCGACGAAGTCCAGACCGGGATGGGGCGCACCGGCAAAATGTTTGCCTGCGAGCACGAGAACGTGCAGCCGGACATACTGTGTCTGGCGAAGGCGCTTGGCGGCGGCGTGATGCCGATTGGCGCGACGGTTGCTACTGAAGAGGTGTTCTCGGTGCTGTTCGACAACCCGTTCCTGCATACAACCACCTTTGGCGGTAACCCGCTGGCCTGCGCAGCGGCGCTGGCGACCATCAACGTGCTGCTGGAGCAAAACCTGCCCGCGCAGGCGGAGCAGAAAGGCGACATGCTGCTGGACGGCTTCCGTCAGCTAGGCCGGGAGTATCCGGATCTGGTGCAGGATGCGCGTGGTAAAGGGATGCTGATGGCAATTGAGTTTGTCGACAACGAAATCGGCTACAGCTTTGCGAGCGAGATGTTCCGCCAGCGGGTGCTGGTGGCCGGAACGCTCAACAACTCGAAAACCATCCGCATTGAACCGCCGCTTACGCTGACGATTGAGCAGTGCGAGCAGGTGCTGAAAGCGGCGCGTAAAGCGCTGGCAGCGCTGCGGGTGAGCGTGGAAGAGGCGTAAAAAATCACCGGGCCTACAGGCGTTTGTAGGCCCGGTTTTTTAGCGGTGAAATTCCGCCACCGTCATGGTGAAGCGAAGCACGGTATCGCCCTCATTGGCGTAGCCGTGCGCCGCTTCCGTTTTCGCCACAGCCGATGCGCCAGCGTTAACCTGGGTTACCGTCTCATCCACCGTCAGCGTTAAAACGCCTTCGTTCACGTGCAACAGCTCAAAGGTTCCCGCCGGGTGCCCCGGAGAGGTAAAACGCTCCCCCGGCTGCATCTCCCATTGCCATAACTCAATCATATCCGGGCCTGCCGTTCCCGCCAGCAGTCTGGCGCGTCCACCCTGTTCGCCCTGCCACAGCACCGGAATAGTCTCTTCTTCGATAACATGCACCAGCGGCTCGCTGGAGACGTTAACGATATCCGCCACTGAGATACCGAGCGCGGCAGCCAGTTTGCACAAGATGGCGATACTGGGGTTGGCTGCGCCCTTTTCGATCTCTACCAGCATGCCTTTGCTGACGCTTGCGCGGCGGGACAGCTCGTCCAGAGATAGCTTTTTCTCTTTGCGCCAGTTGCGTATGCGGTTCGCGACGGCCAGGCTTACCTGGGCAACATCGGCCCCGTGCGCAGTCATTATATTGACTTTATCAGTCATTGGTCACTACCATGGTATAAAACAGTCAATACAGGATTATTTATGTCTCTCGTTACGCCGTCAATAGACTCACGTCTTGCCGGGATTGCCCCAGGCTTTCGGGCGCTGAGCATTCTGGTTGAAGCTGCGCCAATTACCCATCCGGAGGTGGCGGCTGCCGCGCTGGCGCAGGCCTGCCAGCAGATGCTTAATGATGATGTGCCCTGGGCTGATGCACACCTTTCAGGCTGGGATGAAGTGTTTAAAGCCTTCGGCGCGAAACCGAAACGCACGCCCTGCTCGGCATCCGCCCTGCGTAAGCGGGTCCTGAAAGATGGCTCGCTGCCGCCGCTGGATCCGGTGGTGGATATCTATAACGCGGTGAGTATTCGCTACGCCATTCCGGTCGGCGGAGAAAATCTCGCGGCTTATTCGGGCACGCCGCGTCTGACGCTTGCCGACGGCAGCGAGCCATTTGATACCTTCAAAGAGGGACAGCCGGTGGTGGAACATCCGGAACCGGGCGAGGTTATCTGGCGCGACGATACTGGCGTCACCTGCCGCCGCTGGAACTGGCGCCAGGGGATACGGACGCGCCTTGATAGCCAGGCGCAATCCATGTGGTTTATTCTTGAAAGCCTGCCGTCGATGCCGCTTGCGGCGCTGGAAGAGGCGGGAGATGAGCTGGTCAACAACCTGCAGCGGCTGATGCCGGGGGCCACGGCTCAGGTTCAGATGCTGACGCTGTAAGAGGACAACACGATGTTTTACGGGTTAAGCGCTTTTCCGTTAACGCCCCTGAAAGAGGGGACGTTTGACGAGCAATCCTTCATCAATCTTCTGCGCCCCGTGGTCGACGCTGGCGTGGATTCTCTGGGCATTCTCGGCTCAACGGGAAGCTATGCCTATCTGACCGTAGAAGAGCGCGGTCGGATCGCACGCTGCGCGGTGGCGCATGCTGATGATATTCCGGTCATCGTCAGCATTGGCGCACACCGGCTGGACGATATACTGCGTCTGGCTGACGACGCGCAGGCGGCAGGTGTCTCCGGCGTGCTGATGGCCCCCGTGTCCTACCAGCGATTAACGGAAGACGAAGTGTTTAATCTCTATGAAACGGTGACCCGCCAGCTCTCCATACCGTTGTGCATTTACGATAATCCGGCCACCACCGGGTTTGCGTTTAACGATGAATTGTTATTTTCCGTAGCGGCCCTGCCGAATGTGGGATCCATTAAGCTTGGTCGCGTGCCGGAAGACCTGTCGCAGGTACGCGCCCGTCTTCCTGAGACAGTCACGCTGGGCATCGCCGGCGACTGGCGAGCGGCCTCTGCCCTGCAGGCCGGGTTTGACGTCTGGTACTCGGTGCTCGGCGGATTGTTCCCGCAAACAGCGCTGGCGATTGCCCGTTCGAAAGAGACTGCCCAATCCGAGCGATTAGAGCCACTGTGGGAATTGTTCCGTCACTACGGCAGCTTACGGGTTATCGCGGCGGCGGCAGAGATGATGGGAAAAGTGGCTGCACCCGCGTTGCCGTTCCCGTTGCAGACGGTTCAGGGTGAGCCACGTGAAGCGCTCGCGAGATTACTTGCCCATCTGGAGCTGGTTTGAAAAATGCCGGGTGGCGCTGCGCTTACCCGGCCTACAACACTTTTATAACGCCTGTTACTCCGGCAACAGCCCAACAAAGCTGCGCTTTTTACGCGGCTCCGACATCAGCTCCTCAAGTTTATCCACGCACGCCAGGTAGTGCGGGGTTTGCTTATGCGCCAGCACCGCCTCTTCGTCTTTATAGGCTTCGTAGATAAAGAACCGGGTTTTTACCCTCGGGTCCTGCAATACGTCAAAACGCAGGTTCCCCGGCTCCTGGATTGCGCCCTCGTGGTTGGCGCGAAACACTTCCAGAAACTCGTCTACCCGCTCGGGCTTAATGTTGATCTCTACCAGCGTTACGTTCATTTTGCTTCTCCCTGTTTCTCTTCCTGCCAGAACTGGAACGCATCGCGGGCATTCCAGCTCTCGTGAACCACTTTTTTCACCGCCTTCAGCATGGCGAGCGGCGCGCTGGACTGGAAGATGTTGCGCCCCATGTCCACGCCGGACGCGCCCTGGTCTATCGCGCGCCAGCACATCTCCAGCGCCTCGTGCTCCGGCAGCTTTTTGCCCCCTGCGATAACGATCGGCACCGGGCAGCTGGCGGTCACTTTTTCAAAACCCTCATCCACGTAGTAGGTTTTAACGAACTGCGCCCCCATTTCGGCGGCGATGCGGCTTGCCAGCGAGAAATACCGAGCGTCGCGCGCCATCTCTTTGCCGACGCCCGTCACCGCCAGCGTCGGCATGCCGTAGCGCGCGCCAGCGTCCACCAGCTTGATGATGTTATTAATCGACTGATGCTCAAACGGGCTTCCGATATAGACCTGCGCCGCCACCGCGCAGACGTTCAGGCGCAACGCGTCTTCCATCGCCACCGCCACGCACTCGTTGGAAAGTTCGCCCAGAATCGAGTTACCGCCGGAGGCGCGCAGCACCACCGGTTTGTTCGTCGCGGCGGGCACCTGGCTCCTGAGGATGCCGCGGGTACACATCAGCACGTCGGTTTCACCAAACAGCGGCGCGATAGAGAGGTCGATACGCTCAAGGCCGGTAGTCGGCCCCTGAAAGTAGCCGTGGTCAAAGGCCAGCATCACCGTGCGGTTGCTGTTTGGGTTAAAGATGCGCGCCAGCCGCGACTGCATGCCCCAGTCCAGCGAGCCGCAGCCCTTCAGGGTGAACGGCACATTTTGCTGCGGCGTGCCGATGCCAAAATCCTTACCGTCTTTGATGTCGTCTAAATCAGCCATTTGCTCCCCCGTCAGAAATCGTATTTGCTGATGTTCTCTTTGGTGAACACCACCCGCTCCGGCAGCAGCACGATGCCGTTGCCCTTCGCCTCATACTGGTAGCCCTGCACGCTGTTCGGCTCGACCTTCAGCGCCCCGATGTTTTTTACGTCCACGCTGTCGCCGACGTTAAGATCGCCTTTTTTAAGCAAACGATCGGCGACATTGACCGCAATTTTGCCCTGTTGCACCACGTCCCACAGGCCGAAGGCCTTCACCGTGCCGCGCTCAACGTACGGGCGCATCACGTTCGGCGTGCTGAAGCCGACAATCGCCACCCCTTCCCGCTTCAGGTTTTCCGCCGCCTGCGCCGCGGCCGGCAGCGCGTTGGCGTCCGGGGCGATAATCGCATCCAGATCCGGGTAGGCTTTTAAGATCCCTTCGGCGGTTTGCAATGATTTGGTGGCGTCGTTATAGCCAAACTGGGTCGTTACGATCTGCCACTGGGGGTGATCTTTCTCGATTTTGGCCTTCGCCTCTTTCACCCACTGGTTCTGGTCGGTGACGGTGGGGCTTGAGTAGAAGAACGCCACTTTGGCATTCGGTTTGGTGACCTGCTTGCCCGCCATCTCCACCAGCAGGCCGCCCAGCTGTTCCGGCGTCCCCTGATTGATGTAGATGCTGCGGCACTCCGGCCTGGTGTCGGAATCCCAGGTCAGGACCTTGACGCCGCGCTGCATCGCGCGCTTAAGCGCCGGACACAGCCCGTCCGGCGACACGGCGGAGACAATAATGGCGTTATAGCCCTGGTTGACGAAGTTATTGATGAGCTGCACCTGGCCGGAGACGCTCGGCTCGGTCGGGCCGTCGTAGGTCACGTCCACGCCAAGATCTTTCCCCGCCTCTTTCGCGCCGTTGCCGCCGCTGGTGAAGAAGCCAACGCCCACCAGCTTCGGGATAAAGGCAATGCGGTCCGCCGCCTGCGCCGAAGCGAAGCTGAGGGCCATTGCCAGGACGAGCAGTTTTGTTTTCATCTTACGCTCCGGATAGTTTTCTGAAGAGAGATCGCACCCACTCGCGGTGCAGACTCAGCGAACGTCCCATCACCACCACAACCAGCAGCGCCCCTGACAGCGCGCTCGACACCTGGTTGGGGATACCGACCATCTGTAAACCCTGCTGCAGGTACCCCACCAGCAGCGCCGCCAGCGCCGTACCGACAACCGAACCTGAACCGCCGTAGATATTGGCTCCGCCGAGCACGGCGGCGGTGAGCGCGGGCATCAGTAAATCGCGCCCAAGATCCGAACGCGCGGAGCCGAAATAGGAGACCATGACCAGCGCGGCAATCGCGGAGGCAACGCCCACCAGGCCGTACAGCGCGTAGGGCATGCCGTTCACCGACAGCGCCGCATAGCGTGCCGCACGCGGATTTTGGCCAATCAGGAACAGATGACGGCCAAAGCGCCCGCGGTGGGTAATGAGCCAGAAGAAGACGGTGATTACCGCGAACAAGACCAATGGGATCGGCAGGCCCAACACCGTGAGGTTAGCGAAGGCGGTAAAGCTGTCCGGGAAGCCGCCGATGCCCTCGTAGCCCGTGGCCCCCGCCATGCCGGAGAGCAGCAGCGCGCCGCCGCCGTAGAGGTAGAGCGTGCCGAGGGTGATAACCAAAGGGCTGATGCCGGTGTAGTGGATCAGCGCCGCATTCACCAGCCCGCACAGCAGGCCGAGCAGCAGCGTCAGCGGAACGGCGGCCGCCATCGGCCACCCCGCCTGCATCATCACCCCCAGCGCGATGGCGCACAGGCCGATGGTCGAGCCGAGGGAGATGTCGATCCCGCCGCTGACGATCACCAGCGTCAGCGGCAGCGCCACAATGCCGATGCAGATGAAGTCGCTGGTGCTGAACAGCAGCATGTTGATATCGAGCATGCGCGGGTTGATGGCGCCAAAGAGCAGGATCTCCAGCACCAGCAAAATCAGCAGCGCGCTTTCCCAGTTAAGCCTCATTTACGCCACCTCTTTTTTACGTTTGGGAAAGGGGGTGACGTGCTTTCCCCCTCTGTTACCCGGCTGGAAGCGACCGTACTTCAGCGCCCGCTGATGCCGCGCCAGCGCCTGGCGCAGACGCCCGTCGAGCACCAGCACGCCCAGCAGCACCAGCCCGGCGATAAAGTCGTTCCACCACGCCGGGAGCCTGAACAGCACCAGCACGGTGTCGATTTGCGTCAGGAAGAACGCACCGAGCAGCGCGCCAATCAGCGTCCCCGTGCCGCCCAGCAGCGAAATACCGCCGAGCACGCAGGCGGCGATGGCCTTCATCTCCAGCCCGCTGCCGGTCTGGTTAGGCACAAAGCCAATCTGCGCGGCAAAGACGATCCCGGCGCAGGCCGCCAGCATGCCGTTGAGGGTGAAGGCGATCATACGGGTGCGGTTCACCGCCACGCCCAGCTGGCGCGCGGCGGCGAGGTTATCCCCCACCGCGTAGAAATCACGCCCGAACGCGGTGCGCGACAGCGTCCATGCGCCTGTGGCCGCGATGGTCAACACCACCATGCCAAGGGGCGACACGCCGACAGCGGCAGGCTCAGAGAGGGATTTCAACCCCGGCGGCAGCCCTTCAATCCACTTTCCGCCCGTCCAGAGCAGCATCGCCCCGCGGTACAGCCCCAGCGTGCCGAGGGTCGCGACAATCGCCGGAATACGCAGCCCCACCACCAGAAAACCGTTGAACGCCCCGGCCAGCGCCCCGATCGACAGTGCGAAGAGAATGGAAACGGGCAGGCTGTAGCCGCCGTTCAGCGCCACGCCGACGGCGATGGCGGACAGCCCGACCGTTGAACCGACGGACACGTCGATATTGCGGGTCAGCATTACCAGCGCCGCACCGATGGCCAGCAGGATCAGGATCTGCGAGCTGGCGAAGATCATCCCCAGCGTCTGCAGGCTGAAGTAAGAGGGATTCAGCGCCACCAGCACGGCGAACAGCGCCAGAATGGCGAGAAACGCGCTCAGCTCGCGGTTTTTCAGTAAGGTCTTCATGATTGCCCTCCGAACGCCAGCGCCATCATGCGATCGAGGCTGACGGCGTGGCGCGGCAGTTCGCCGCTGAGCACGCCCTGGTGCATCACCAGCACCCGGTCAGCGAGACCCGGAAACTCATCGAGATCGCTTGAGATCATCAGCACCGCCACGTTCTGCGCCGCCACGCTTTTGATAAGCTGGTAGATATCGGCGCGCGCCGAGACGTCCACCCCGCGCGTCGGCTCGTCGACGATCAGCAATAACGGGTTGGCTTCCAGACAGCGTGCAAGCAGCACCTTCTGCTGGTTGCCGCCGGAGAGAGTGCGCACGGTTTGATCCGCATGGTTGAGCTTGATCCCCAGCGCCCGGTGATAGCGCTCCACCACCGCGGACTCTCTTTTCCGCTGCTGCCAGAGCGACGGCTCGTTCAGCGCCACGGTGTTCCAGCGGATCGGCGCGTCGAGGAACAGGCCGGACACCTGCCTGTCTTCCGGCAGGTAGACCAGGCCTTTTTCCAGCCGCAAACGCACCGGCTCGTTGGCGATCTCCTGGTTCTCCAGCCAGATGCGTCCCCCGCGTACCGGCCGCAGGCCGTAGAGGGTTTCGGCAAACTCGGTGCGCCCGGAACCCACCAGCCCGGCCAGGCCGACGATCTCCCCGGCGTAGATCTCAAGGCTCAGATCGATAAACCCTTCTCCGGTCAGGTCCTCTACCCGCAGCACCGGAAAATCCTGCGGCTGGGTGCGGCGGTTGCCCGGCAGAGCCAGCCACAGCTTTTGCGTATCGCTGAGGGATTTCTCCCGGCTCACCGGCGTCATGGCGGCGATCAGTGCGCTATCGTCAAACTGCGCGGTTTCGCCGCTCAGCACCACCGCGCCGTCGCGCATCACCGAGACGTGGCTCGAAAGCACGCGAATTTCTGGCAGCTTGTGCGAGATAAAGACTATCCCGACGCCGAGTGCCTGCAGGGCGCGGATCTGGCGGAACAGCCGTTCGGTTTCGCCCGGCGTGAGGGAGGCCGTGGGCTCGTCGAGGATCAGGATCCTGGCGTTGCGCATTAATCCGCGCAGGATCTCCACCATCTGCTGATCCGCCACCTCCAGGGTGCTGGCGGCGGCGTCGAGGTTGAGCTGGCAATGCAGTTGCTCAAGCTTCTCCTCCAGCCGCTTTTCCCGATCGCGTTCGCGCGGCAGGCGGAACAGGATGTTTTCCCGCACCGTAAGGTTGGGGAACAGCAGCGGCTCCTGCGGCACCAGGTAAATGCCGAGCCTGTGCGCCTGCACGGGCGTCAGCCGCGCATATGACTGCCCCTCGACGGAAAGTTCACCGCTGTCCGGCGTCTCGACCCCGGCGATGATCTTCATCAGCGTCGATTTTCCCGCGCCGTTTCCGCCCATCAGCGCGTGCACCTGGCCCGCAAGCAGCGTGAAATCAATGCCTTTCAGAACCGGCACGCCTGAGAACTGCTTGCTGATATTCCGCGCGTCGAGAAGTGGTGTCATCATCGCTCCGCTATTGAACAAATGATTTTTAGATTTAATAATGTTCAAAAGCGTAGACGGTGAACTATATTTACAACCGTGCAGGGATCACAGTTTTATCGATTGAGATTCAGATAAACCAGAAACGATCGAAATGATCCGTTTTGTCGCGTGGCTCACACTTTCCCTCCGCGTCATCACGAACATATGATCTAAATTTTTATAAGAGTTCAACTATGAGCGATAAACGCACTGCGGAAGAAGGACGGTTTGCCGGGCTGGCGCTGGCGGAAGAGGAGCTGGTGGCGCGCGTGGCCTGGTGCTACTACCACGACGGGCTGACCCAGAACGATATCGGCGAGCGGCTCGGGCTGCCGCGTTTGAAGATTTCTCGCCTGCTGGAAAAAGGCCGTCAGTCCGGGGTGATCCGCGTGCAGATTAACTCCCGCTACGAGGGATGCCTGGCGCTGGAAACCGAGCTACAGCAGCGCTTTGGCCTGAAGCTGGTGCGCGTGATGCCCGCCCTGAATACGCCGCCGATGAACGTGCGGTTAGGCATTGGCGCGGCGCAGTCGCTGATGGGCGTGCTGGAACCCGGCCAGCTGCTGGCGGTGGGGTTCGGTGAAACCACCATGAGCAGCCTGCAGCACCTGAGCGGCTTTATCAGCTCGCAGCAGATCCGCCTCGTGACGCTCTCCGGCGGCGTCGGGCCATATATGACCGGTATTGGACAGCTGGACGCGGCCTGCAGCGTCAGCATGATCCCCGCCCCGCTTCGCGTGTCTTCCGCCGAAGTGGCCGGGATCTTAAAACGCGAGACCAGCGTGCGGGACGTGATCCTCGCCGCCACCGCCGCTGATGTCGCGGTGGTTGGCATTGGTTCGGTGAACCAGCGCCGCGACGCTACGATACTGCGCTCCGGCTATATCAGCGAAGGTGAACAGCTGATGTACGCCCGCAAAGGCGCGGTCGGCGACATTCTCGGCTATTTCCTCAATGCCGAAGGCGAATGCGTTGAGGAGCTGGAGATCCATAAAGAATTACTCGGCGTCTCGCTTGATGAGCTGGCGCAGCTGCCCACCATCGTTGGCGTGGCCGGCGGGGAAGAGAAAGCCGATGCGATTTATGCCGCACTGAAGGGTCGCCGTATCAATGGCCTGGTGACGGAAGAGACGACAGCCCGCGCGGTGCTGGCTCTGGCCAAGTGAGAGCCCGCCCTGCGCTAACAGCGAGGCAAGCTCATGAGTTACCTTTTAGCGTTAGATGCAGGGACAGGCAGCGTTCGCGCCGTTATTTTCGATTTACAGGGCAACCAGATTTCCGTCGGTCAGGCCGAGTGGAAGCACCTGAGCGTTGAGAACGTGCCGGGGTCGATGGAGTTCGACCTCGAGACCAACTGGCAGCTGGCCTGCCGGTGCATTCATCAGGCGCTGTCGCGCGCGAATCTGACCGCGGCAGATATTCAGTCCGTTGCCTGCTGTTCAATGCGCGAAGGGATCGTGCTGTATGACCGCAACGGCGAGGCCATCTGGGCCTGCGCTAACGTCGACGCCCGCGCCAGCCGCGAAGTGGCCGAACTCAAAGAGATCCACGATGACCGTTTTGAATCCGAAGTATATGACGTCTCCGGCCAGACGCTGGCGCTGAGCGCCATGCCGCGCCTGCTGTGGCTGGCGCACCATCGTCCGGATATTTACCGCAACGCCGCGACCATCACCATGATCAGCGACTGGCTGGCGGCGAAGCTCTCCGGCGAGCTGGCGGTCGACCCGTCTAACGCGGGCACCACCGGCATGCTGGATCTGTTTTCCCGCAACTGGCGTCCGGCGCTGCTCGACATGGCCGGGCTGCGCGCCGATATCCTCTCCCCGGTGAAAGAGACCGGCACCGTACTGGGTGCTATAAACCGGGAGGCCGCGCTGCAGAGCGGCCTGCGCGAAGGCACGCCGGTGGTGATGGGCGGCGGCGACGTGCAGCTGGGGTGCCTGGGGCTGGGCGTGGTTCGCGCCGGACAAACGGCGGTGCTGGGCGGTACCTTCTGGCAGCAGGTGGTCAACCTGCCGCAGGTGCGCACCGATCCTGAGATGAACATCCGCGTGAACCCGCACGTCATTCCCGGCATGGCGCAGGCGGAGTCGATCAGCTTCTTTACCGGGCTGACCATGCGCTGGTTCCGCGACGCCTTCTGCGCGGAGGAAAAGCTGATTGCCGAGCGGATGGGGATGGACACCTACTCCCTGCTGGAAGAGATGGCGAGCCGCGTGCCGGCGGGTTCCCACGGGGTGATGCCGATCTTCTCCGACGCGATGCATTTTAAGCAGTGGTACCACGCCGCGCCGTCGTTTATTAACCTCTCCATCGACCCGGAAAAATGCAACAAAGCGACGCTGTTCCGCGCCCTGGAGGAGAATGCGGCGATCGTCTCGGCCTGCAACCTGGCGCAGATTTCGCGCTTCTCCGGCGTAACGTTTGAAAGCCTGGTGTTTGCGGGCGGCGGTTCCAAAGGCGCCCTGTGGAGCCAGATCTTAAGCGACGTCACCGGCCTGCCGGTGCGCGTGCCGGAAGTGAAAGAGGCGACGGCGCTCGGCTGCGCGATTGCGGCAGGTGCTGGCGCGGGGCTGTTTGCCGATATGGCCTCGACGGGCGAACGGCTTGTGAAGTGGAGCCGCGAGTTCACGCCGAACCCGCAACACCGGGAGCTGTACGACGGCATGATGCAGAAATGGCAGGCGGTGTACGCCGACCAGCTCGGGCTGGTGGACAGCGGGCTGACGACCTCGATGTGGCAGGCGCCGGGGCTGGTGCGGGCAGCGGCGCCGTAAATAACGCCGGATGGCGCTACGCTTATCTGTTCTGGGGTTTTGTAGCCCCGGTAAGCGCAGCGCCACCGGGGAAGTTCTTTGAGATCTATCACAATCATTCGATCCCGCTTTTACCTTTCCGCTGCCGCTGGCTAAATTAGTAACTCATCCGACCACATAACAATAATTTTACACTGGAAGAGACTATGAGCCGCTACCCGTCGTTATTCGCCCCCCTCGATCTGGGGTTTACCACCCTTAAAAACCGCGTGTTGATGGGCTCGATGCACACCGGGCTCGAGGAGCATCCGGACGGGGCCGAGCGTCTGGCAGCCTTCTATGCCGAGCGCGCGCGCCATGGGGTGGCACTGATAGTCACCGGCGGCGTGGCCCCTTCCCCTTCCGGCGTCGGCATGGAGGGCGGCGCGGTGCTGAACGATGCGTCGCAGCTGCCGCACCACCGCATTGTGACCGACGCGGTGCACAGCGAGGGCGGTAAAATCGCCCTGCAAATTCTGCACACCGGACGCTACAGCTACCAGCCGAATCTGGTTGCGCCATCGGCCATTCAGGCGCCGATTAACCGCTTTAAACCTCACGCCCTCACCCACGACGAGATCCTGGCGCTGATCGACGACTTTGCCCGCTGCGCGGCGCTGGCGCGTGAGGCGGGCTACGACGGCGTGGAGGTAATGGGCTCAGAAGGCTATCTGATTAACGAGTTCCTCGCGGCCCGCACCAACCAGCGCGACGACGAATGGGGCGGCGACTATGCCCGCCGGATGCGCTTTGCTGTAGAAGTCGTGCGCGCCGTGCGCGAACGTGCGGGCGCGGATTTTATTATCATCTTCCGCCTGTCGATGCTCGACCTGGTGGAAGGCGGCGGCACGTTCGACGAAACCGTGCAGCTGGCGCAGGCGATAGAAGCCGCGGGGGCCACCATTATCAACACCGGCATCGGCTGGCACGAGGCGCGCATTCCGACCATCGCCACGCCGGTGCCGCGCGCGGCGTTCAGCTGGGTAACGCGCAGGCTGAAAGGGAAAGTGTCTGTTCCGCTGGTCACCACCAACCGCATTAACGATCCGCAGGTGGCGGACGATGTGATTTCGCGCGGCGATGCCGACATGGTCTCGATGGCGCGCCCGTTCCTGGCCGATGCCGAACTGCTCTCCAAAGCGCAAAGCGGCCGCGCGGATGAGATCAATACCTGCATCGGCTGTAACCAGGCCTGTCTGGATCAGATCTTCGTCGGGAAGGTCACCTCCTGCCTCGTCAACCCGCGCGCCTGCCATGAAACCAAAATGCCGGTGATCCCGGCGACAGCGAAAAAACGCCTGGCGGTTGTCGGCGCAGGACCTGCGGGCCTGGCGTTTGCGGTGAATGCCGCTTCGCGCGGGCACAGCGTGACGCTGTTTGATGCAGCCGGGGAGATCGGCGGGCAGTTTAATATCGCCAAACAGATCCCGGGCAAAGAGGAGTTTTATGAAACGCTGCGCTACTACCGCCGGATGATCGAACTGACGGGCGTCGAGCTGCGGCTTAACCAGTTTGTCAGCGCGGCGGATCTGACTGATTTCGATGAGGTGATTCTGGCGAGCGGGATCGTACCGCGCATGCCTGCGATCGAGGGTATCGATCATCCAAAAGTGCTGAGCTATCTCGACGTGCTGCGTGACAAAGTACCGGTTGGCGAGAAGGTGGCGATTATCGGCTGCGGCGGGATCGGCTTTGATACCGCCATGTATTTGAGCCAGCCGGGCGAGGCGACCAGCCAGAACATTGCCGAGTTTTGCGTCGAATGGGGCATTGATACCAGCCTCAGCCAGTCCGGTGGCCTGCGCCCGGAAGGGCCGCAGCTGCCGAAAAGCCCGCGCCAGATCGTGATGCTGCAGCGTAAGGCCAGCAAGCCGGGTGAAGGGCTGGGCAAAACGACCGGCTGGATCCACCGCGCTACCCTACTCTCGCGTGGGGTGAAGATGATCCCGGCGGTAAGCTACGAGAAGATCGACGACGAGGGTCTGCACGTCACGATCGGCGGCGAGCCGCAGCTGCTGCGCGTGGATCATGTGATTTTATGTGCCGGGCAGGAACCGAAGCGGGATCTGGCCGATCCGCTGCGCGAGGCCGGTAAAACAGTGCATCTGATTGGCGGGTGCGACGTGGCGATGGAGCTGGATGCGCGGCGGGCGATTGCGCAGGGGACGAAATTAGCTCTGGCGATCTAGGGCATTGCCCGGTGGCGCTGCGCTTACCGGGCAAAACAATCTTAACGACGACGTCCCAGCTTCACCGACTTCAGCACCACGAACTTATTGTTCGTCGCAATGGTGACGCAGTTGCCGAAAATCTTCTTCAGCTTGTGGAAGTAATCCAGGTGGCGGTTGGCCACGATGTACAGCTCGCCGTTAATCTTCAGGCAGCGGCGCGCGTGGTGGAACATCTCCCACGCGACGTTATCCGTCAGGGCGTGCTTCTGGTGGAACGGCGGGTTGCAGAACACGGCGTTAAAGCGGAACGGCTCTACGCCGGACAGCGCGTTGTTGATCATAAACTCGCAGCGGTCCAGCGCGTCCGGCATGTTGGTTTCCACGTTCAGACGGCTGGAGGCCACCGCCATCGGCGATTCGTCGCTGAACACCACGCTGGCCTCCGGGTTCTTCGCCAGCAGCGTCAGGCCAATCACGCCGTTGCCGCAGCCCAGGTCGACAATCTCTCCCTCCAGATTTTCCGGCAGATGTTCCATAAAGAAGCGCGCGCCGATATCCAGACCAGTGCGTGAGAAGACGTTCGCGTGGTTGTGGATGGTCCAGTCGGTCCCTTCCAGCGTCCAGCTCAGCGTGTCCGGCGCGTCGGCCAGCTCCGGCGCGCTGAAGGTGCAGTTAATCAGGCGCGCTTTTTTCCACGCCAGCGTGGTGGTGGTTGGGCCGAGGACCTTCTCGAACAGCTCCAGCGTCGAGGTGTGAATATCGCGCGCTTTGGCACCCGCGATGATGCGCGTTTCAGGCGTGACGACCTTACGCAGCGCGCGAAGCTGCTGCTCCAGCAGCGCCATGGTTTTTGGCACTTTGATCAGCACCACGCCCGGCGCCTGCGGGTAGTCCGCGGTGCTGTCGAGGAACTTCACGCTGGACTCGTCGATGTCGTTATGGCGAAGGTTTTCACGCGTCGCCAGTTCGCTTAAGTAGGAATCGCCGATGCTGTACGGCGTGTGCCCCGCCAGGGCGCAGCCCAGCGCGCCGAAGGCGTCATTCAGGATCAAAACCGGGCCGCGGATTTCAGTCTCATCCAACTGTTGCAGCAGATATTCATCCGCCGCTTCCCACGCCTGAAGCGGGTTAACGTCGTCCGTTTCCGGGAAACGTTTAAGGTTGAGTGAACGGAAACCGTTGTCTAAGTGGCTCATCGGCCCTCCTGAATGGTAAAATTTGGCGTATCCCTGAAAAGGGTGCGTGAGTATACCCGTTTTCGCATTAATTTGGGCTTTTGATGAACCAACTTACTTATCTCCAGGGCTATCCGGAGCATTTACTGACTCAGGTTCGCAGCCTGATTGCCGAGCAGAAGCTCGGCGCGGTGCTGGAAAAACGCTATCCCGGCACGCACGATTTCGCGACCGATAAGGCCCTCTGGCAGTATACGCAGGATCTGAAAAACCGGTATCTGAAGAGCGCCCCGCCGATCAACAAGGTGATGTACGATAACAAGATCCACGTGCTGAAAAACGCGCTCGGCCTGCACACCGCCGTCTCCCGCGTGCAGGGGGGCAAGCTGAAGGCAAAGGCCGAAATCCGCGTCGCGACGGTTTTCCGCAACGCGCCGGAAGCGTTTCTGCGGATGATCGTCGTCCATGAGCTGGCACACCTGAAAGAGAAAGAGCACGACAAAGCGTTCTATTCCCTGTGCTGCCACATGGAGCCGCAGTACCACCAGCTGGAGTTTGATACCCGTCTGTGGCTTACGCATTTATCGTTAAAAGGTAATGCGGAATAGCGCACGCGAATTGTCATGATGACGTGCTACAGTGGCTAAAGGTTCCCCGCTACGGAGTACGTAAACGTTTATGATACGTTTCGCAGTCATTGGAACGAACTGGATCACGCGCCAGTTCGTCGACGCCGCCCACGAAACCGGCAAACTGAAACTTACCGCAGTCTATTCCCGCAGCCTTGAGCAGGCGCAGAGTTTTGCCAACGATTACCTCGTTGAGCATCTCTTCACCTCGCTTGATGAGATGGCGCAAAGCGATGCCATTGACGCGGTCTATATCGCCAGCCCGAACTCCCTGCACTTCTCGCAAACGAAGCTGTTCCTCAGCCATAAAAAGCATGTGATTTGCGAGAAGCCGCTGGCGTCAAATATTGAGGAAGTGGAGGCGGCCATTGCGCTTGCCCGCGAAAACCAGGTGGTTCTTTTCGAAGCGTTCAAAACCGCCAGCCTGCCGAATTTCCTGCTGCTGCAGCAGTCCCTGCCGAAAATCGGCAAGGTACGCAAAGCCTTTATTAACTACTGCCAGTACTCGTCGCGCTACCAGCGCTATCTGGACGGCGAGAACCCGAACACCTTTAACCCGGCGTTCTCGAACGGCTCGATAATGGATATCGGATTCTACTGCCTGGCCTCTGCAGTGGCCCTGTGGGGCGAACCGCACGGCGTCACGGCTACCGCCAGCCTGCTGGAGAGCGGCGTGGATGCGCACGGTGTCGCGGTGCTGGACTACGGGGATTTCAGCGTCACGCTGCAGCACTCCAAGGTGAGCGATTCCGTGCTGCCATGCGAAATTCAGGGCGAAGCGGGCTCGCTGGTCATCGAGAAGATCTCCGAGTGCCAGAAGGTGAGCTTTGTCCCGCGAGGTGGCAAAGCCCAGGAGCTGACGCAGCCTCAGCATATTAACACTATGCTCTATGAGGCAGAGGTCTTCGCCCGTCTGGTGGAAGACAACGAAGTGAATCACCCAGGCCTTGCGGTGAGCCGCACCACGGCGAAGCTGCAAACGGAGATCCGCCGTCAGACCGGCGTGGTGTTCCCGGCAGACGGCGTGAGTGCGGAAGTTATCGCGTAAAGCTGTGTAATGAAACGGCGCAGACCATTGACGAAACCAATGGTCTGACATATTTTGTTACCTGCAAAGGGGAGTAACTTCTTCGTCGGTGGATCGTCATTACGATGCGTGCAATACCGCATCCGGTCGCCGGGCAACCTTCGTGGTTGTAAGTGAGACCTTGCCGGAAGGCGAGGTCTATGCATAAAAAGCTAACGGCTATCGTCTTCTGACCATGGCCGTTTTTGTTTTTTATGTGTAAGGAAAATAGTATGCATTCTGTCGGCACTCCCATGTTGTGGGGCGGATTCGCGGTTGTCGTGCTCATCATGCTGGCGATCGACCTCTTTTTGCAGGGACGTCGCGGCGCGCACGGCATGACCATGAAACAGGCCGCCGCCTGGTCGCTGGTGTGGGTCACCCTCTCTCTGCTCTTCTGCGCTGCCTTCTGGTGGTACCTGGCCTCGACTGAAGGCCGCGCAGTTGCCGACCCTCAGGCGCTCGCCTTCCTCACCGGTTATCTGATTGAAAAAGCCCTGGCGGTCGATAACGTCTTCGTCTGGCTGATGCTGTTCAGCTACTTTGCCGTACCTGCTGCCCTGCAGCGTCGCGTGCTGGTGTACGGCGTGCTGGGCGCGATTATCCTGCGTACCATCATGATCTTCGCTGGCAGCTGGCTGATTACCCAGTTCGAATGGCTGCTGTACGTCTTCGGCGCGTTCCTGCTGTTCACCGGGGTCAAAATGGCGCTGGCGAAAGAGGACGGCTCTGCGATTGGCGATCGCCCGCTGGTGAAGTGGATCCGCGGCCATCTGCGCATGACCGACAAGATCGAGAGCGAGCACTTCTTCGTGCGCAAGAACGGCCTGCTGTTTGCCACCCCGCTGCTGCTGGTGCTGATTCTGGTTGAGCTGAGCGACGTGATTTTCGCCGTGGACAGCATTCCGGCGATCTTCGCGGTAACCACCGACCCGTTCATCGTCCTGACCTCTAACCTTTTCGCCATTCTCGGCCTGCGTGCCATGTATTTCCTGCTGGCAGGCGCGGCGGAGCGTTTCTCCATGCTGAAGTACGGCCTGTCGGTGATTCTGGTGTTTATCGGTATCAAAATGCTAATCGTCGATTTCTACCATATCCCGATCGCTATTTCGCTCGGCGTGGTATTTGGCATTCTGATCGTGACGCTAATTATCAATACCTGGGTTAACCGCCAGCACGATAAGAAGCAGCAGGTGGAGTAATCCCCTCACCCCGGCCCTCTCCCACAGGGAGAGGGTGAACACACTTTTGTAACGCAGCAGTTAAAAAACATGATGCAACACGTAAAATCCAGCATTTTACGCTTCCCTCCTTTGGCACATTCCCTATACTCGACCAGGCAAACATTTACTTACATCCGGACATAAATGTGACTAAGAGCACATCCGGGATGGAACGCAATTTCACTCAGGAAATATGTATGAGCATACAATCAAGCGGTCTGTTCGCGCGCCTGGCGCAGGGCAGCCTCGTTAAACAAATTCTGGTCGGGCTGGTGCTGGGTATTCTGCTGGCGATGGTGTCAAAACCTGCCGCGGAAGCCACGGGGCTGCTCGGGACGCTGTTCGTAGGTGCACTGAAAGCCGTCGCGCCGGTACTGGTTCTGATGCTGGTCATGGCCTCAATTGCCAACCACCAGCACGGACAAAAAACTAACATTCGCCCCATTCTGTTCCTTTATCTGCTGGGAACCTTCTCGGCTGCCTTAACGGCCGTGGTGTTTAGCTTCCTGTTCCCGTCCACGCTGCACCTGACCAGCGCGGCCGGTGATATCACGCCGCCGTCCGGCATTGTCGAAGTCCTGCGGGGCCTGCTGATGAGCATGGTCTCTAACCCCATCACCGCGCTGATGAGCGGAAACTACATTGGCATCCTGGTCTGGGCGATTGGTCTGGGCTTCGCGCTGCGCCACGGCAACGAGACCACGAAAAACCTGGTCAACGATTTGTCCAACGCCGTGACCTTTATGGTGAAGCTGGTGATTCGCTTTGCGCCAGTCGGTATTTTCGGGCTGGTCTCCTCCACGCTGGCAACTACCGGTTTTGACGCACTGTGGGGTTACGCGCAGCTGCTGGTTGTGCTGGTCGGCTGTATGCTGCTGGTGGCGCTGGTGATCAACCCGCTGCTAGTGTTCTGGCAGATCCGCCGCAACCCGTATCCGCTCGTGCTGACCTGCCTGCGCGAAAGCGGCGTAACCGCCTTCTTCACCCGCAGCTCGGCGGCGAACATTCCGGTTAACATGGCGCTGGCGGAGAAGCTGAACCTGGACCGCGACACCTATTCCGTTTCGATCCCGCTGGGTGCAACCGTGAATATGGCGGGTGCGGCAATCACCATTACCGTGCTAACCCTGGCGGCGGTGCATACGCTGGGCATTCCGGTGGATCTGCCAACCGCGCTGCTGTTGAGCGTCGTGGCGTCGCTGTGTGCCTGTGGCGCATCGGGCGTGGCGGGCGGTTCCCTGCTGCTGATCCCGCTGGCGTGTAATATGTTCGGTATCCCGAACGAAATCGCCATGCAGGTGGTAGCCGTCGGCTTTATCATCGGCGTGCTGCAGGACTCCTGCGAAACCGCGCTGAACTCCTCTACCGACGTGCTGTTTACCGCAGCGGCCTGTCAGGCGGAAGACGCGCGTTTAGCGAAGAACGCCCTGCGAGGTTAACAGCAAAACGGCAACCCTGAGGTTGCCGTTTTTAGTGTTTGTACCCTCTCCCTGTGGGAGAGGGTCAGGGTGAGGGCACCAGCCCGCTCCCTATTTAAAGCGTCACACCACTCTTAAAGATCGCCAGCTCGCGGAAGTCGTTCTTCTCGTTACAGGTTTGCTTGCCGTTGGCAAATTCCACAATCGCGTCCACGAATTCCGTCAGCAGCTGCGGCATCGCTTTGCCGTGAATCAGCTGGCCCGCATCAAAGTCGATCCAGTGTTTTTTCTTCGCCGCCAGCTCGCTGTTGGTGGCAATTTTCACCGTCGGCACAAAACCGCCGTACGGCGTGCCGCGACCGGTGCTGAACAGCACCATATGGCAGCCGGCGCCCGCCAGCGCGCTGGTGGCGACCGCATCGTTACCCGGTGCGCTCAGCAGGTTCAGACCGTGCGTTTTCAGGCGCTCGCCGTAGCGCAGAACGTCCACCACCTGGCTGGCGCCCGCTTTCTGGGTGCAGCCGAGAGATTTCTCTTCCAGCGTGGTGATCCCGCCCGCTTTGTTACCCGGAGACGGGTTCTCGTAAATGGGCTGATTGTGGGCGATGAAATACTGTTTGAAGTCGTTCACCATGGTGACGGTCTTCTCAAACGTCTCTTCGTCGCGGCAGTGGCTCATCAGAATACGTTCCGCACCGAACATCTCCGGCACTTCGGTCAGCACAGTGGTGCCGCCGTTGGCAATGACGTAATCCGAGAAGCGACCCAGCATCGGGTTGGCAGTGATGCCGGACAGGCCGTCAGACCCGCCGCACTCCAGACCAAACTTCAGCTCGCTCAGCTTGCCCGGCTCGCGCTTGTCGTGGCGCATCACGTTATACAGCTGATGAAGCTGCTCAACGCCCGCTTCCACTTCGTCGTCCTGATGCTGACACACCATAAAATGCACGCGCTCAGGATCGAACTCACCGAGCGTCTCGCGGAAGGCGTCCACCTGATTGTTCTCGCAGCCCAGGCCGATCACCAGCACCGCCCCCGCGTTCGGGTGGCGCACCATGTTTTGCAGCATGGTGCGGGTATTGATGTGGTCGTCTCCCAGCTGGGAGCAGCCGTAGGTGTGGCTGAACAGATGTACCCCGTCAGTGCCTTCGGCACTGTTGGTCTCTTTCAGAAAACGCGTCTGGATCTGCCGCGCGATGCCGTTGACGCAGCCGACGGTCGGGAGGATCCACAGCTCGTTGCGGATCCCCACCTCACCGTTAGCGCGACGGTAGATCTGTACTTCACGATCTGCCGCCTGACGCTCTTCCGCGGGTAAAT
Source organism: Enterobacter sp. N18-03635 (assembly GCF_004006055.1). Lineage (NCBI taxonomy): Bacteria > Pseudomonadati > Pseudomonadota > Gammaproteobacteria > Enterobacterales > Enterobacteriaceae > Enterobacter > Enterobacter sp. N18-03635. The sequence continues at coordinate 3,970,534 of NZ_CP034769.1, forward strand.
CAGGTTGATAGCTGTACTCGTCCAGATCGCTTAGATTGGTGCGGGTATTGTGAGAATGAATATGTTCACCCGGCTCGATATCCGCTAACGCATGCCCAATCGGAAGACCGTACTTAATGATGTTGTCCCCTTTGGCGAGAGGCTTCACGGCAAACTTGTGTCCGCGAGCAATCGCCTGACGCAGGGTGACGCTCTGGTTATCAACGGTCACCACGTCGCCTTCATCGAGATCCGTCAGCGCGACGGCCACGTTATCCAGCGAATGGATTTTGATGTATTGCATATCAACCTCAAACGGCCCTAGTTCAGTTCAATGGCGAAGTAGTCACGCGCATTGTTAAAGCAGATGTTTTTCACCATTTCGCCCAGCAGCTGGATATCCGCTGGCGCTTCGCCTGCGTGCACCCAGCGGCCAATCATCTGGCACAGAATGCGGCGGAAATATTCATGACGGGTATAGGACAGGAAGCTGCGGCTGTCGGTCAGCATGCCGACAAAGCGGCTTAGCAGGCCAAGCTGCGCCAGCTGCGTCATCTGACGTTCCATACCGTCTTTCTGATCGTTGAACCACCAGCCGGAGCCGAACTGCATCTTGCCCGGCATCCCTTCGCCCTGGAAGTTGCCGACCATGGTACCCAGCACTTCGTTATCGCGCGGGTTCAGGCAGTACAGGATGGTTTTAGGCAGCAGATTTTGTTCGTTCTGTTTGCTCAGAAGTTTGGACAGCTCTTCTGCCAGCGGACGGTCGTTGATGGAGTCGAAGCCTACATCCGCACCCAGCAGCTTAAACTGGCGCTGGTTGTTATTGCGCAGCGCACCGATATGGTACTGCTGTACCCAGCCGCGACGCGCATATTCCGCACCGAGGAACACCAGTACCGCCGTTTTGAACTGCGCCACTTCGTGCTCGCTAAGCGATTCACCGGAGAGACGACGTGCCAGAATGCTGTCCAGCTCGGCCTCGTTTGATTCTGCAAACAGCACCACGTCCAGCGCGTGGTCAGAGACTTTACAGCCGTGCGCCGCGAAGTGATCCAGACGTTTGGTCAGCGCGGTTTGCAGGTCGGTGAAACGACGGATGTCGGTATCGGACACTTCCGCCAGCTTCGCCATGTAGTCGGCGAAGGTAGCCTGCTCAATGTTGAAGGCTTTGTCCGGGCGCCAGCTTGGCAGCACTTTGATATCAAAAGAGGTGTCTTTGGCGATAACCGCATGATGCTCCAGAGAGTCAATCGGATCGTCGGTGGTGCCCACCATCTTCACGTTCATCTGCTTCATGATGCCGCGCGCGGAGAAGTTATCCTGCGCCAGCAGGGCGTTGCAGCGCTCCCAGATTTCATCGGCGGTCGTTGGGGAGAGCAGTTTGCCGGTGATGCCAAACGGACGGCGAAGCTCAAGGTGCGTCCAGTGGTAAAGCGGGTTGCCGATGGTGTGCGGAACAGTCGCCGCCCAGGCGTCAAACTTCTCGCGGTCGGTCGCATCGCCGGTACACAGGCGCTCAGCCACGCCGTTGGTGCGCATGGCGCGCCATTTGTAGTGGTCACCCTTCAGCCAGATGTCATACAGGTTTTTGAAGCGATAATTTTCGGCAACCTGCTGCGGCGGTAAATGGCAGTGGTAGTCGAAAATCGGCTGGTCTTTTGCGTAGTCGTGGTACAGGCGGCGAGCAAATTCGGTATCTAACAGAAAATCGTCGGTCATAAACGGCGTCATTATCGTCTTCCTCATTACGGGAGCGCAGAAAGCGTATGTTCATATGCTGCAAAGTTATCACACCAATTTCCACCAGCCGACGTTTTTTTCGTGAGTGAGATCAATAAACGTCAACAAATAAATTACCCTCAATGGAGTAAACCCTTCTACAAGCCGCATCATTACTGGCTTTGCGCTCAGCAATTAATGTCCCCACAAAGAATCATACATTTGTGATGTCACTCACCTTTTAAAGTTGTATGACAAGTTATCTTTTCGCCGTCGCAAACTATAAGCCGACGGAATGCATTCCTGGTGTCAGATACACCAGATTTAACGGTACGGATACCGACTTATGCACGCTTACTTATGGCAAGGTTCGGGCCGTTCCGGGACATGCTCCCGGCTGCGCCCCTCCCGTTACACAACTGCTCCCGGAAACGGTCGAGAGGTTGCCGCGTTCTGGCGCGGAAATAACATAACGATGAGGTTTTAGATGCGTAAAATTAAAGGGTTACGTTGGTATATGATTGCACTGGTGACGTTAGGCACCGTGCTGGGCTACCTGACGCGTAACACCGTGGCAGCAGCAGCGCCAACGTTGATGGAAGAGCTGCATATCTCCACGCAGCAATACTCCTACATCATTGCCGCCTACTCCGCGGCTTATACCATCATGCAGCCTGTTGCTGGCTATGTGCTGGACATTCTCGGTACCAAAATCGGTTATGCCTTCTTCGCCATCGCCTGGGCGGTGTTCTGCGGAGCCACCGCGCTGGCGGGAAGCTGGGGCGGCCTGGCGCTGGCGCGCGGCGCGGTAGGTGCAGCTGAAGCCGCCATGATCCCCGCAGGGCTGAAAGCCAGCTCCGAGTGGTTCCCGGCAAAAGAGCGTTCCATTGCGGTCGGTTACTTCAACGTCGGCTCGTCCATCGGGGCGATGATTGCACCACCGCTGGTGGTGTGGGCTATCGTGATGCACAGCTGGCAGATGGCGTTCATCATCTCTGGCGTGCTGAGCTTTGCGTGGGCCATGGCGTGGCTGATTTTCTATAAACATCCGCGCGATCAGAAAAAACTGTCTGAAGAAGAACGCGAGTACATCATTGGTGGTCAGGAAGCGCAGCATCAGACCAACAACGGCAAAAAAATGACCGTCTGGCAGATCCTGGGCACCCGTCAGTTCTGGGGTATCGCCCTGCCGCGTTTCCTGGCCGAGCCGGCATGGGGTACCTTCAACGCGTGGATCCCCCTGTTCATGTTTAAAGTCTACGGCTTTAACCTGAAAGAAATCGCGATGTTCGCCTGGATGCCGATGCTGTTCGCTGACCTGGGCTGTATCGTGGGCGGATACCTGCCACCGCTGTTCCAGCGCTGGTTTGGGGTGAACCTGATTGTTTCCCGTAAAATGGTAGTGACCATGGGCGCACTGCTGATGATTGGCCCGGGCATGATCGGCCTGTTCACCAGCCCGTATGTGGCCATCGCCCTGCTGTGCATCGGCGGATTTGCTCACCAGTCCCTGTCCGGCGCGCTGATTACGCTCTCCTCTGACGTCTTTGGCCGTAACGAAGTGGCCACCGCCAACGGCCTGACAGGGATGGCCGCCTGGACCGCGAGTACGATGTTTGCGCTGGTGGTCGGCGCACTGGCGGATACCATCGGCTTCAGCCCGCTGTTCGCCGTGCTGGCTATTTTCGACCTGCTGGGCGCTGTGGTGATCTGGACGGTGCTGAAAAGCAAATCGGCAGAAGAGCTGGCGAAAGAGTCCCTCGGGAAACCGGCTACGCAAAGTTAGCGAAAATGCGTTTCACCGAAGCCGCCTCCGGGCGGCTTTTTTAATGGCAAAATCTGGAGAGTGGCACGCAAAAGTGGTATAACAAATCATCTGCCGTACCCTGCCTGGAGCGCATATGGAAATCACCGAACCACGTCGTTTATATCAACAACTTGCTGCCGAGCTGAAAGATCGCATCGAGCAAGGAGTCTATCTTGTCGGTGATAAACTTCCCGCCGAGCGCTTCATTGCGGATGAAAAAAGCGTCAGCCGCACCGTGGTGCGCGAAGCCATCATCATGCTGGAAGTGGAAGGCTACGTTGAGGTACGCAAAGGCTCCGGCATTCACGTGATTTCTAATCTGCCGAAACACTCTCCCGTCGCGGACGAAAGTCTGGAATTCGCCAGCTACGGTCCGTTTGAGCTGCTCCAGGCTCGCCAACTGATCGAAAGCAATATTGCTGAGTTTGCGGCGACGCAGGTGACCAAGCAGGACATCATGAAGCTGATGGAAATCCAGGAGAATGCCCGTAAGGAAAAATGTTTCCGCGATTCAGAGTGGGATCTGCAGTTTCACGTCCAGGTCGCCCTGGCAACCCAAAATACGGCGCTGGCGGCAATCGTTGAGAAAATGTGGACTCAGCGCGTTCATAACCCGTACTGGAAGAAACTGCACGACCATATCGATTCCCGTACCGTCGACAACTGGTGTGACGATCACGATCAAATCCTTAAGGCGCTGATTCGTAAAGATCCCCATGCCGCTAAGCTGGCGATGTGGCAGCATCTGGAAAACACCAAGCAGATGCTGTTCAATGAAACCAGCGACGACTTCGAATTTAACGCTGACCGCTATCTTTTCGCCGATAATCCCGTTGTTCATCTCGATACGGCCCCCAGTGCCGCAAAATAGATGACCTTCCCGCTGGCAGGCGCCTCGCTGCGCCTTCTGGCTCCAGTGGGTAAGCAAAACATATATAGTGTCAGCCTTTGTAAATCCCCTCGCTCACTTCCTGGGCTTACGCCAAAATCAACTCACGCCTGCAAATTCTGTGACGCAGAACGTTGGGCTTTGTTACAATTGGATTCACTTCGTTATTTTGTAAGTTAGTGCTTGCTAACCAGCCAATTAACAGGGAAACGTGTTGGCCACACCGCAATGTGTCCGCGAGCGACCATAATGAAATCACAACAATGTCGCCGTGCTGTTTGCCCCGGATAACAGGCGTGACGTTAACCGATTTCCAGGAACACTGAATGGAACTTTTGACCCAACTACTGCATGCCCTTTGGGCGCAGGATTTTGAAACGCTGGCCAACCCTTCCATGATTGGCATGCTCTATTTCGTCTTGTTTATGATCCTGTTCCTTGAGAACGGTTTGCTGCCTGCTGCCTTCCTGCCTGGTGACAGTTTGCTGGTGCTCGTCGGCGTGCTGTGTGCCAAAGGGGCGATGGCGTTTCCGCAAACTATTTTATTACTGACCGTCGCGGCCAGCCTCGGCTGCTGGGTGAGCTACATCCAGGGTAGATGGCTGGGCAATACCCGGATCGTCCAGAACTGGCTCTCGCACCTGCCTGCACATTATCATCAGCGGGCGCACCACCTTTTCCATAAGCACGGGCTTTCCGCGCTGCTGATTGGCCGCTTTATCGCGTTTGTACGTACGCTGTTGCCGACCATTGCCGGTCTGTCGGGGCTGAGCAGCGCCCGCTTCCAGTTCTTTAACTGGATGAGCGGTCTGTTATGGGTGCTTATTCTGACAACGCTCGGCTATGCGTTGGGTAAAACGCCGGTGTTTATGAAATATGAAGACCAGCTGATGTCCTGCCTGATGCTGCTGCCTGTGGTTCTGCTGGTCTTCGGCCTGATCGGCTCTCTGGTCGTGCTGTGGAAAAAGAAATACGGAGCCAGAGGCTAACGATGGCTATCTCACCGCTTGCCCTGCGCCGTTTTGCCTGTGCCGTGATTACACTGGGGGTGCTCAGCGCTATGCTTCTGGCATGGAGCGCGCTTTCGCACCAGGAATCCACGCTTGCCATTCGCCCGGTGAACCAGGGTGCCAGCGTGCCTGACGGTTTTTCTGTCTGGCACCATCTGGACGCGAACGGGATCCGCTTTAAAAGCATCACCCCACAGGACGATGTTTTACTGATCAAGTTTGATTCCCGAGCGCAAAGTGCCGCCGCAAAAGTGGTTCTCGACCGTACGCTGCCGCACGGGTATATCATTGCCCAGCAGGAAGATGAGAGCCAGCCTGCAGCCTGGCTCTCGTTGATTCGCGATACGTCGCATCGGTTTGGATAACTTCCAGGATTCCGAATCTTTTCACTCACTTTGGTGAATCCCCCGTTTACTTACTATGCTTAAGTACGCGGAGCACCCCTCGACTGTACTCCGCATAACTTTGGATAGCGGCTTACGCCGCAACACAATGGAAGGTTTCGATAATGAAATTCCGCATGACTCTGGCTCTGGCCCTTTTTTCTTTAAGCACAGCATCCTTCGCAAACTCTCTTTGTCAGGAGAAAGAACAGGATATTCAGCGTGAGATCGGTTATGCCGAAAAGCATAACAATCAGCACCGTGTTGACGGTCTTAAAAAAGCGCTGAGCGAAGTGAAAGCGAACTGTTCAGACAGCAAGCTTCGTGCCGACCACAAGAAGAAAATCGCTGAACAGAAGGACGAGATAGCCGAGCGCCGTCGCGACCTGCAGGAAGCGAAAGAGAAAGGGGATGCGGAAAAAATTGCTAAGCGCGAGAAGAAGTTGAAAGAAGCGCAGGACGACCTGAAAGCGCTGGAAGCTCGCGATTATTGAGTTAACGGAAATCTCAACAGGAGAGAGAATCATGTCAAAAGATACGACGTCTGAACATCTGCGCGCTGAACTGAAATCCCTGGCCGATACCCTTGAAGAGGTGCTGAACTCCTCTGCTGACAAGTCAAAAGAAGAGGTCAGCAAGCTGCGCAGCAAGGCGGAGCAGGCCCTGAAAGAGAGCCGCTACCGCCTGGGTGAAACCGGTGATGCACTGGCGAAACAGACCCGCGAAGCGGCTGCCCGCGCGGACGAATACGTGCGTGATAATCCATGGACGGGTGTAGGAATTGGTGCCGCAGTGGGTGTGGTACTGGGTGTCCTTCTGACGCGTCGTTGATATGGAAGATCCTCGTCACGCACAAGGGCCTGCTAACAACGTCCTCGGCATCGGCCAGCGTATTTTAACAACGCTGGTCGGGATTGCCGAAACGCGCGTCCGGCTGGCAGTGGTTGAGCTGGAAGAGGAGAAAGCCAACCTCTTCCAGATGCTGCTGATGCTCGGACTGACCATGCTCTTCGCCGCGTTTGGTCTGATGAGCCTGATGGTGTTAATCATCTGGGCCATTGACCCGCAGTATCGTCTTAACGCCATGATTGCCACCACCGTCGTTCTGCTGGTAGCAGCGTTGATTGGCGGTATCTGGACGCTGCGTAAAGCGCGTAAGTCCACGTTCCTGCGCCATACGCGTCAGGAGCTGGCTAACGATCGCGCCCTGCTGGAGGATGACAAGCCGTGAGCGGTAAAGCCGAACGTCAAAAGCGAAAAGCGTACCTGCTAAGCCAGATCCAGCAGCAACGGCTGGATCTGTCGGCCAGCCGTCGCGACTGGATTGACGCGACGCGACGGTTTGACCGAGGCTGGAACACCTTCCTGAGCCTGCGTTCATGGGCGCTGGTCGGCAGCAGCGTGATGGCTATCTGGACGGTTCGTCATCCAAATATGCTCATCCGCTGGGCGCGCCGTGGGTTTGGTGCCTGGAGCGCCTGGCGCCTGGTGAAAGCAACGTTGCGGCAGCAGCAATTACGCTAGCCTTCTCGCCGGGTAAGGCGTAGCCGCCACCCGGCAAAATCCTCCCCCTCACTTACTCAATATCTTTGAAGAAGATTGACAGTTTTCCTTGCTAACAATTGCCACCCGCCCCGTTTATTATCCTCTCCATCGACAGCAACGACGCGGTATCTACCCGGAATTGCAGACAAATAACGTTCAGCCGCTGATGTGGTTTCCTGGAGAGTAAAATGAAAAAATTAGAAGATGTTGGTGTACTGGTAGCGCGTATTCTGATGCCAATTCTGTTCATCGTGGCAGGTTGGGGAAAAATCACCGGTTATGCGGGTACCCAGCAGTATATGGAAGCCATGGGCGTTCCGGGATTCCTGTTGCCACTGACCATTCTTCTTGAGTTCGGCGGCGGCCTGGCAGTCCTGTTCGGCTTCCTGACCCGCACTACCGCGCTGTTTACTGCAGGCTTCACCGTACTGACGGCGTTCATCTTCCACAGCAACTTTGCGGAAGGCGTGAACTCTCTGATGTTCATGAAAAACCTGACCATCGCGGGTGGCTTCCTGCTGCTGGCCGTCACTGGCCCGGGCGCATACAGCATCGACCGCGTTCTGAATAAGAAATGGTAAGCACGCTATACTGAATGAACTCAAAGCGAGGAGACATCTCCTCGCTTTTGCTATCTGACGGAGGAGAAAAAATGGGACAACTCGTAGACGGCGTATGGCAGGATGTCTGGTATGACACCAAATCCACCGGAGGTCGCTTCAAGCGCTCAGTTTCGGCCTTCCGTAACTGGCTGACCGCCGACGGTGCCCCCGGCCCGAGCGGCGAAGGCGGCTTCGCGGCTGAGAAAGACCGTTATCATCTTTATGTTTCCCTTGCCTGCCCGTGGGCGCACCGCACGCTAATTGTGCGCAAGCTCAAAGGTCTCGAATCCTTAATTCCGGTTTCGGTGGTCAACCCACTGATGCTGGAAAACGGCTGGACGTTCGACAGTGATTTTCCTGCGGCAACCGGCGACGAACTGTATCACCACGATTTCCTGTACCAGCTCTATCTGCGCGCCGATCCGCACTACACCGGGCGCGTGACCGTGCCTGTGCTGTGGGACAAGAAAAACCAGACGATTGTCAGCAATGAGTCTGCGGAAATCATCCGCATGTTCAATACCGCATTTGATGCGCACGGCGCTCGTGCCGGCGATTATTACCCGGTTGAACTGCGCGATAAGATTGACGAGCTGAACGGCTGGATTTACGACAACGTCAACAACGGTGTCTACAAGGCCGGTTTCGCCACCAGCCAGGAAGCGTATGACGAAGCGGTCGGGAAGGTGTTTGAATCACTGGAACGCCTGGAGCAGATCCTGGGCCAGCATCGCTACCTGACGGGCGATCGCCTGACGGAAGCGGACATTCGCCTGTGGACCACGCTGGTTCGCTTTGATCCGGTTTACGTCACCCACTTTAAGTGCGATAAACACCGCATCAGCGACTACCTGAACCTGTATGGTTTCCTGCGCGACATCTACCAGATGCCGGGCATCGCCGACACGGTCGACTTCGACCATATTCGCACCCACTATTTCCGCAGCCACAAGACCATCAACCCGACGGGTATTATCTCCATCGGCCCGTGGCAGAACCTGGATGAACCGCACGGGCGCGACGTCCGATTTGGATAAATATTAAGGGCATCAATAGATGCCCTTTTTTAATTCACAATCTCCATCTATCCTTACTTTGATTGCTTAGAAAACAAGTGATTGACCGATTATTGAGGCAAGGAAAATGGACTGGTATCTGAAAGTACTGCGCAACTACATTGGATTTGGTGGCCGCGCCCGCCGCAAAGAGTACTGGATGTTCGTTCTGGTGAACTTCATCCTCATCATGGTGCTGGGTATTGTGGATAAAATTCTTGGCTGGGAGCGGGCTGGCGGTGAAGGCGTGCTGACCACCATTTATGGCCTGTTAGTCCTGCTGCCATCGTGGGCGGTACTGTTCCGTCGGCTGCACGATACCGATCGTTCAGCGTGGTGGTTATTGCTGCTGTTGATCCCGATCGTGGGCTGGATCGTGATTTTGATTTTCAACTGTCAGAGCGGAACGCCGGGCGAAAACCGTTTTGGTCCCGATCCTAAGATCGGCGCGTAAATTACTGCCCGGTGGCGCTTACGCTTACCGGGCCTGTACGCTTATTTGTTGTGGTGCGCAAAGAGCTTTGGAATTTCTCGCAGGCACCACGATTTGGCTTCGCCCATGCTGTCGCGACGCCACGCCATAATGATATCCACTTCGCTGGTGTACTCCGGGCTCACAACCCGCAGTCGTCCTTCCGCAATATCTTTTTCCACAAACGGGTACGGCATCGTCGCCACGCCCAGACCGGCCAGCAGCGCCTGCCGTTTGTCCTCCAGCGAGGTCACCGTCAGACGAGGCTGTTTATCCAGCAGCTGCACCGTCAGCACCGGACGCTCGCGCGCGGTATCCGCGACCGCCACGCCGCGATACTTCACGCGCGTCACTTCAGAGAGCGGCTCGGGTTCCTGATGAATCGGGTGGTTGGGGGCGGCAACGTAAACATTCATCACGCTGTAGAGCTTGCGCGAGTTGATTTCCGACGATGAGCGGAAGTGCATGTCCGGCGCAATAACGATATCTGCCCTGCCCGTCTCCAGACGTTCCCACGCCCCTGCCAGCACCTCGGTGATGATGGACAGCTGCGTATTGGCCTTCGCTGCCAGGCGGTCCACCAGCGGGAACAGCGCTTCGGTCGGCACCAGCGCTTCGGTCACGAGCGTGAGATGGGTTTCCCAGCCGCGCGCCAGCGCTTCGGCGTCTGTCGTCAGCTTGTCCGCCGCTTCCAGCAGTACGCGGCCGCGCTCCAGCAGCATTCGGCCGACGTTGGTGAATTTTGTTCGATGACCGGAGCGGTCAAAAAGCACCACGTCCAGCTCTTCTTCCAGCTTCTGCATGGTGTAGCTCAGCGCAGACGGAACGCGCCCCAGTTCATCGGCTGCCGCCGCAAAACTGCCGCGCCGGTCAATCGCGTCCATGACGCGAAGCGCCTCAAGCGTCAATGCTCTCTCTTTAGCCATCTCGTTCTCATTCAGGAAATTTGAACATACCGGGCAGAATATCTGGCTAACAATGAAGCGTCCATACCTTTACCATTGTTTTAGTGTAAAGAGAGGTCAAGTTTATGATTACGACAAGAACAGCTAAACAGTGCGGACAAGCCGATTTCGGTTGGCTGCAGGCCCGCTACACCTTTTCCTTTGGACACTACTTTGACCCTAAACTCCTCGGTTACGCTTCACTGCGCGTGCTGAACCAGGAAGTGCTCGCCCCGGGCGCATCCTTCCAGCCGCGTACGTACCCGAAAGTCGATATCCTGAACCTGATCCTGGAAGGCGAGGCAGAATACCGCGATAGCGAGGGCAATCATGTCCAGGCAAAGGCTGGCGAAGCGTTGTTAATTTCCACACAGCCGGGTATCAGCTACAGCGAACATAACCTCAGCAAAGACAAAACGCTGACCCGCATGCAGCTATGGCTGGACGCCTGCCCTGAGCGGGAAAATCCGCTGGTCCAGAAGTTAGATTTAACGGGCGATAAGCAGCAGCTGATTGCATCGCCGGACGGCAGTACAGGTAGCCTGCAGCTGCGCCAGCAGGTGTGGCTGCATCATATCGAACTGAAGAAAGGTGAACAGGCGAGCTTCCAGCTTCACGGTCCGCGCGCCTATCTGCAGTCTATTCACGGTACGGTGCATGCGGTGACGCACACGGAAGAGAAAGAAGCCCTCACCTGCGGCGACGGGGCGTTTATTCGTGATGAAGCGAATATCACGCTGGTGGCAGATACGCCGCTGCGCGCGCTGCTGATTGATTTGCCGGTTTAGAGAATGCCCTCACCTTAACCCTCTCCCAACGGGAGAGGGAACCGCTCGAGCCTCGGCAGAATTATCCGGCGCCGTACGCGACGACGAAATCACTCTGCCAGCGCGTTGGCCATATCAGTTCTAATCTGTTTACGCTGTTCCGGCGTTAATACCTGGCTGACGTCGAAGTAATATTTCACGCGGTAATAACGGGTCTGCTCTTCAATCTTGCTAAAGGCGGCAAGCTGGCTTTTGACCGTGCTTTCGTCCCATTTACCCGCCTGGAACATGTCGACCAGCGCGCCGTCCTTCACGCCCGTCATCGGGATCTTGCTGACATTTTGTTCCAGCTGCTTATGCAGCTCTTCAATCTTCTTAACCTGCTCATTGCTGAGCTTCAGGTGCTGTACCAGCGGATCCTGCGATGGAGACGGAGCAGCCTCAACGTTCGCGGCCTGTGCCGTAAAACTGCACACTGCCAGCGAGGCGGCGACCAGCGCAATACGGGTCATTTTCATCATCTTACTGTCCTTACATGCTGTGATAGGAAAAGCGGGCATTGTTTTTCAAGAGCGGATGAATATGTGTGAGTAATTATATAAACAATTTTGTATGTTTCGCGGGCAAAAACATGCCCCCTGGGTTGAGGGGGCATGAGCACTTAGATTTAGATTGACTGGGTAAACGTTCGAGAAATCACGTCCTGCTGCTGTTCCCGCGTCAGCGCATTAAACCGCACCGCATAGCCCGAAACGCGGATGGTCAGATTCGGGTAATTCTCCGGATGCGCAATGGCATCCAGCAGCATCTCCCGGTTCATCACGTTAACGTTCAGGTGCTGCCCGCCCTCAATAGATGCTTCGTGATGGAAGTACCCGTCCAGCAGCCCCACCAGGTTGGTTTTGCGCACCAGCTCGTCCTTACCCAACGCCTGCGGCACAATGGAGAAGGTGTAGGAGATGCCATCTTTCGCATAGGTAAATGGCAGCTTGGCAACCGACGTTAGCGAGGCCACCGCCCCTTTTCTGTCGCGGCCATGCATCGGGTTTGCGCCTGGCGCAAACGGCGTGCCGCCGCGGCGTCCGTCCGGCGTGTTCCCGGTCTTCTGGCCGTAAACCACGTTGGAGGTGATGGTCAGGATCGACTGGGTCGGCACCGCGTTGCGATAGGTTGGCAGCGCCTGAATTTTCTTCATAAAGCGCTCCACCAGGTCGCAGGCAATGCTGTCCACACGGTCGTCGTTGTTGCCGTACTGCGGATAGTCCCCTTCAATCACGAAATCGACCGCCAGGCCAGTATGGTCGCGCACCGGCTTCACCGTAGCGTATTTAATCGCCGACAGGGAATCCGCCGCTACCGACAGCCCGGCAATGCCGCAGGCCATGGTGCGATAGACATCCCGGTCGTGCAGCGCCATCAGCGAGGCTTCGTAGCTGTACTTATCATGCATGTAGTGAATGAGATTCAGGGCGCTGATGTACTGCACCGCCAGCCAGTCCATAAAGTGATCGAGACTCGCCATCACGGTGTCGTAATCCAGCACGTCGTCCAGCAGCGGCTCGGTTTTTGGCCCGACCTGGATCTTCAGCTTTTCGTCCACCCCACCGTTGATCGCGTACAGCAGCGTTTTGGCAAGGTTGGCGCGCGCGCCAAAGAACTGCATCTGCTTGCCGATCACCATCGGGCTGACGCAGCAGGCAATGGCATAATCGTCGCTGTTGAAGTCCGCACGCATCAGATCGTCGTTCTCATACTGCAGCGAAGAGGTGACGATCGACACCTGCGCGGCGTATTTCTTGAACGCGATCGGCAGCTGTTCTGACCAGAGGATCGTCAGGTTCGGCTCCGGCGCGGGTCCCATGGTGTGCAGGGTATGCAGATAGCGGAAGCTGTTTTTGGTCACCAGCGTGCGTCCGTCCAGCCCCATGCCGCCGATCACTTCCGTCGCCCAGATCGGATCGCCGGAGAAGAGCGTGTCGAACTCCGGCGTGCGCAGGAAGCGCACCATGCGGATCTTCATGATGAAGTGGTCGATCAGCTCCTGCGCCTGCACCTCGCTCAGCCGCCCCGCCTGCATGTCGCGTTCGATGTAGATATCGAGGAACGAGGCCGTGCGCCCCAGCGACATCGCCCCGCCGTTCTGGGATTTCACCGCTGCCAGGTAGGCAAAATAGACCCACTGCACCGCTTCCTGAGCGCCCATAGCCGGACGAGAGATATCAAACCCGTAGTTCGCCGCCATCTGCTGGATCTGCAGCAGCGCGCGCCTGTGCTCCGCCAGCTCTTCGCGCAGGCGGATCGTTGCCTCCAGATCTTCGCCGCGCTCCAGCCTGCCCTGCAGATCGGCAAACTGAAGTTCACGTTCGCGTACCAGATAGCTGATGCCGTAGAGCGCCACGCGGCGGTAATCACCGATGATGCGTCCGCGCCCGTAGCCGTCCGGCAAACCGGTCAGCACGCCGGATTTACGACAGCGCATCATCTCCGGGGAGTAGACGTCAAACACCCCCTGGTTATGGGTTTTGCGCAGGTCGGTAAACAGGTATTCGAACTGCGGATCCATCTCCCGACCATAGGCTTCAAACGAGCTGCGGATCATGTTGATCCCACCGTACGGGTGCAGCGCGCGCTTGAGCGGCTTATCGGTTTGCAGGCCGACGATCGTCTCCAGATCCTGGTCGATGTAGCCAGGCCCGTGGGCCGTAATGGTGGTGGCGATGTTGGTGTCGAAATCCACCGGGGCGTGGGTGGCATTCTCCTGGCGAATGCCGACCATTACCTTCTGCCACAGCGCCGTCGTTGCAGGCGTCGCCTGCGCGAGGAAAGCTTCATCGCCTTCATAAGGGGTGTAGTTATGCTGAATAAAATCGCGGACGTTGACGGCGTTTTTCCATTCTTCACCGCGAAACCCGGCCCATGCGTCGCTGTAGGGCGCGACGCCCGTATCGATTGTTACTTTCATGTGTTTCTCGCTTTATCAGGCGTAAGCCGCAGCCGGGGTAACCTTCCCAAGACGGAGGGCGTCCAGCGCGATCATTTTTTCTTCGTTGGTAGGGACCACCGCGCAGGCCACGCGGGACGATTCGGTGGAGATCACGCGCTCACCCGCGCTGCCCGGCAGGGCATTTTTGGCGTCGTCGAGGATAATGCCGAAGACTTTCAGATGTTCCGCCACCAGAGCGCGAATCAGCGTTGAGTTTTCGCCAATGCCGCCGGTAAAGACCACCCCATCCAGGCGGTGCAGCGACGCCGCGTGCCCGGCGATATGTCGCGCAATGCGGTGAACAAAGGTATGGATAGCCAGCTGCGCCCGCTCATTGCCTTCGTCCCAGGCTTTCTCCAGCGCGCGTAAATCGGAGGAGATGCCGGAGATCCCAAGCAATCCCGACTCTTTATTGACCACGCGCTCCAGATCCTCTAACGACTGGCCGGTTTGCTGGGCAATCCACGCCATCGCGCCGAAGTCCACGTCGCCGCAGCGCGTCCCCATTATCAGCCCTTCCAGCGGCGTCATCCCCATCGAGGTGTCGACGCTTTCGCCGTTGCGCACCGCGCAGATGGACGCCCCGTTGCCGAGATGGGCAATCACCAGGCCGCTGTCATCGGGGGACAGGCCGAGAAGCGTATGCGCCTGCGCGGCCACGTAGCGGTGAGAGGTGCCGTGGAAGCCGTAGCGGCGCACGCCCAGCGCTTCAAAATAACGATACGGCAATCCGTACAGATACGCCTGAGGCGGCAGCGTCTGGTGGAAGCTGGTATCAAATACCGCTACCTGCTGCACGCCCGGGAACAGATGTTGTGCAGCTTCCACGCCGCTCAGGTTGGCGTAGTTATGCAGCGGCGCCAGCGGTGAGACCTGGCGGATCTGCTCAATCACCTCTTCCGTGATCAGGGTCGACTCGCTGAAAAGATTGCCCCCGTGAGCAATGCGATGGCCAATTAAGGCCACGCTGCTCATCAGGTTACGCTTCTCCAGCTCCAGGGCGATGGCAGCCAGCGCCCCTTCGTAGTCCTGGTGAGCCAGTCTGGCTGGCTCACCCCCGTTCACGGAAATAATGGCCTTCTCGGTGTTGATCCCGTCTGCAATGCCCGTCATCAGGGCGTCGCAGCTGCTGGCGTCGAGCACCGAAAACTTAACAGAGGACGATCCGCAGTTAATAACCAGTACAACCGGAAACTCAATCATCATGTGACTCCGCTCTTCCTGAGCAATGGTTTAGAACAGTTTGTAAACGATATTCAGAATGGTCAGCAGGCCGACCGCGGTAACGAAGACGTTCTCGGTACGCCCTTTGTATTTTGCCAGCGCCGGTGCTTTGCGGATGGCATACATCGGCAGCAGGCACAGCAGAGAGGCGATGATTGGTGCACCCATGGCTTCAATAAGGTCGAGAATGTTCGGGTTGGCGTAGGCCACAACCCAGGTGGAGCCCATGATGAACACCATGCTGATGGTGTTCAGTTTGCCGACAGAGACTTTCTTCTTATCGCCCTTGTAGCCGAACTTGAGGATCAGGCCATTCAGCCCTTCCAGCGTGCCCAGGTAATGACCGAAGAAAGATTTGAAGATAGCAACCAGCGCGATGATGGAGGCACCGTATTCCAGCACCGTCGCGAACGTCGATTTTGTCCCGGACATTGACGCAAAGTGGTTCGCCAGGTAAGAGAGCACCGGAATGTTCTGTGCCTTGGCGTCCGCCATGTTCTGCGGAGAGAGCGTAAACAGGCAGCTAAAGGCGAAGAACATCACCACGGCCACCATCAACAGGCTGGCGCGACCGATGATTTTGGAACATTTCTGCTCGGTGAACTCTTTTCCGAACTCCGGCTCGTATTCTTCGCGCTTGGAGACCACGAAAGAGGAGACGATAGGCGAGAAGTTGAAGGAGAAGACCATGATGGAGATACCCAGCCACACGGTGACCAGAATGCCGTCATGGCCGGTGAAGGCGATATCGCTCAGGTTGACCTGGTCGATCACCGCTGAGTTCCAGTAAGGGATCAGCGACAGGGAAATCAGCACCAGGCTGGCAATAAACGGGAACACCAGGAAGCTCATTACCTTCACCATCAGGTCTTTACCAAACCAGATAACAAAGGCCATCAGCAGCAGCAGGAACAGCGCCACCACGCCGCGGTTCAGCGCAGGCAGCTGGAGCTGGTTTTCCCAGAAGGTCATAAAGGTGTTGGTAATGGTGACGCCGTAAATCCACAGCAGCGGGCAAATGGCGAAGAAGTAGAGGAACGTAATGACCACCCCACCCGTCTTACCAAAGTGCTCTTCCACCGTTTCGGTGATGTTGCCGGAGACGTTGCTGCCGGAAAGACACAAACGCGCCAGCGCGCGGTGGCAGTAAAACGCAATCGGGAACGCGAGAACCAGCATCAGCAGGATGGGGATTAATCCGCCAAAGCCCGCGCGGATGGGGAAGAACAGCACGCCTGCGCCAATGGCGGTACCAAACAGGCCAAGCGTCCAGGTGGTATCAGACTTACGCCAGGAGGACGTTTTTGTCTGGCCAACGATAATGCTTTCTGTGTTGCTCATAGGTCACCTTTATGCGTCAACGAAGCCGGTAATTTGGGAAACACGGGAGAGATCGATATTGCCGCCGGAAATAATGCAGACGGTTTTACGACCCTGAATATAGTGATCAAGCCTGCCGCTTAATAACGCGGCACAGGCCAGCGCGCCGGCACCTTCTGTCACCACTTTATTTCGCTGAATAAGCGCGATCATGCTGTCGCGAATGTTGTCTTCGCTCACCAGCACAATGTCATCGACCAGTTCACGAACGATCTCAAAGGTTAATTTCCCCGGGCGAGAGACATCGCAGCCGTCGGCTAACGTGCCGGTAACGCGATGGTTGGTTATTTCTCCGGCATGCCAGGAGGCAGCCATTCCGTGCACGTTTTCAGACTGTACGCCGATGATATTAATGGTGGGATTGATGGATTTAATTGCCGTTGCAATCCCGGCAATTAGTCCACCGCCGCCGATAGGCACAATGACGTTATCCACGTCATATAAATCTTCAAGAATTTCCAGACCGATGGTGCCCTGCCCGGCGATGACTTTTGCATCGTCGTAAGGGGGAATAAAAATACGCCCTTCCATCTCGACGATTTCGCTGACTTTGGCGATGGTGTCGTTGAAGTTCTCGCCGTGCAGCACGACTTCCGCCGAGTAGTCGCGCGTCGCGGCCACTTTAGACTTCGGCGCCCCCATCGGCATCACCACTTTGCCGTCGATGCCAAGCATGGCGCAGGAGAGAGACACCCCCTGCGCGTGGTTCCCCGCGGAGCAGGCGACAACGCCTTTACGTTTTTCAGCGTCGGTCAGTGAGCTTAATTTGTTAAACGCGCCGCGGATCTTAAACGAGCCGGTGCGCTGCATGTTCTCGAACTTCAGGAATATTTCGCCCTTACAGCGTTCGCTGAGATAATTCGAGCGCGGCATACCGGTTTTATATATTTTTCCTGCCAGTCGTTTTCTGGCGTCCTGAATATCTTCAATGGTTACAGGGAGATCGTAGGTAATATGCATAATATCCTCGTTATAATAATTCATTCTTTTTCAGGCAAAGTCAGGGTGTCAGCGCGTTAACACGTTAACGCGCTGGGTGTTTTAAAATAAATACTAATTATTCATCGTCGTCTTTCGATATTCATCGACGAATACTGTTTTGCCAGCTCAACTAATACTGACGCCGATTTTTTAATCCTGTAATTTTTAGACCACACGGCGGCATAACGCGCCACGGGTAATTCATCTTCCACGGGCAGCACAATAAACTGGTCGGAACCGAATGGCGCAATCATGTCGCGGGGAATCACCGTCAGATAATCGGCATTCAGGACAAGGTTATAAATGGTGACGACCGAATCGGTCTGGACGATGTTTTCGATGCTGATGTGGTTGTCTTGCAGGGTGGTCAGAAGTTCTTTGTAGTAGCCCATATCGGTTTGCGGCATCACCCACTGCTCGTGCGTGAGCGATGCCAGTGTCGTCGGGCCGGTGCACGTTCGCGTTTTACTGGCGACCAGCACAAATTCGGACTCAAACAGCGGTTCGACGTGCAGATCCTGTAGCAACATTTCATCGCTCAGGGTGCCGATAGCGAAATCCAGACGACCGTCGCGAATGGCCGGAAGGAAAGATGAGAGCTGGGCTTCATACATCGAGACGCGTGCTTTCGGGAACACTTCCTTGAATTTTTTGATCATCTCAGACAGGAAGGTAAAGCCGATCAGCGACGGGTAGCCAAAGGAGACGTCCATAACGGTGCTGAAGCTCAGGCTGTTAATTTCACTCACCATGTTTTTCATTTCGCGGGTGATCGACTCTGAGTACGAGAGCAGAACCTGGCCCGCGGCAGTGAGTTTTACGCCTGTGTTTTTACGCACCATCACTTCCACGCCGAAGTAGGACTCAATATCGCTGATGATTTTGCTGACTGCAGGTTGCGTCAGGCCCAGCTGTCTTGCTGCAGAACCTATGGAGCCACTTTTAATGACTTCCTGAAATACCACGAGGTGCTGTGTTTTCGGTAGAATAATAGTGTTCATAATATTCTGCGCTTATTTCCCTATGACGGGGTGAATTCTACTCAATAATCTTTAAAGGGGTATGTGCTGTTACTCACAATTTGCTTTCCCGGCCCTTTAACCCACAGACCAAAAACAAAATAAAATCGTTATATTTCATTAACATACAACGATATAAATATGCTACTACGCTGATATTGATCAACAAAAATAGCGGTAATAAATTAATTTTATGGCGATAACCCGGATAAATTTTACCGTCCGGAAAAAATCAATAAAGACGATATTTCAGGCAATTAAAGGCCAATAAATAACCGCTATTTGTTTGAAACATTCTTTCAATTTATCAAGTTTTTCTAACGCGAATTTTCAGGCTTGCGGAAAAGAGTGGAATGCGTCACATATTCACGGGAGAAATGTATTTAATTTCAATATATGCATATCAAACAAGAAAAATTTTGCGATCATTAAGATAACAATATTAACAAATTACCAATACTGTAAATCTTCTGTTTTTTAGCGTGAAATTTTGTGATGACGATCGTCAACAGATGCAGGAGCGATACTGAAGGAGCAAAAACAGTGAAATGTGCTTAATGTCGCAAATATGAGAATTGATGTCGTTTGTTCGGTTGCCGGGCGGCGCAGCGCTTACCCGACCAGCAACATTCAGAAAGCAAAAACCCCGCCGAAGCGGGGTTTTTTAAGAAGTGAAACTGACCGATAAGCCGGGTTCTGTCGTGGACAGTCATTCATCTAGGCCAGCAATCGCTCACTGGCTCAAGCAGCCTACCCGGGTTCAGTACGGGCCGTACCATGTGAACCCCTATTTGGCCTTGCTCCGGGTGGAGTTTACCGTGCCACGGACTGTTACCAGCCGCGCGGTGCGCTCTTACCGCACCCTTTCACCCTTACCTGATCCCGCTTGCGCGGGCCATCGGCGGTTTGCTCTCTGTTGCACTGGTCGTGGGTTTCCCCCCCAGGCGTTACCTGGCACCCTGCCCTATGGAGCCCGGACTTTCCTCCCCTCCGCCCGTCTCCCCCGAAAGGGACGACGACGAAGCGGCGACTGTCTGGTCAGCTTCGGCGCGCAGTATAGAGGGTTTGCACGCCGCTGTCACCCTCAGGTATGGGAAAGCCGTGATTAACGCGCCACTTCCACCTTCGCCAGTTTTTCGTAATAGCATGCAATCGCGCTGTGATCTGCCGTGCCCAGGCCATCGGCACGCAGCGCCTGCATCATCTCCATAACTGCTGCGGTCAGCGGCAGCTGTGCGCCCACGCCGTGTGACGTATCCAGCGCGTTCGCCAGATCTTTGATATGCAGGTCGATGCGGAAACCGGGTTTGAAATTACGCTCCATGACCATCGGCGCTTTGGCATCCAGCACGGTGCTGCCCGCCAGACCGCCGCGAATAGCCTGGTAGACCAGGTCCGGATTGACGCCCGCTTTGGTTGCCAGCGTCAGCGCTTCAGACATGGCGGCAATGTTGAGTGCCACAATCACCTGGTTTGCCAGCTTGGTCACGTTACCCGCCCCAATCTCTCCGGTGTGTACCACGGAGCCCGCCATCGCTTTCATCAGGTCGTAGTATCTATCGAAAACGGCTTTATCACCGCCGACCATCACCGACAACGTGCCGTCGATCGCTTTCGGCTCACCGCCGCTGACCGGCGCATCCAGCATATTGACGCCCTTTGCCTTTAGCGCCTCGCTGATTTCACGGCTTGCAAGCGGTGCGATAGAGCTCATATCGATAAGCACCAGGCCAGGCTTCGCGCCGTCGATAATGCCGTTTTCACCCAGCGCAACCTCTTTGACATGCGGGGAGTTAGGCAGCATGGTGATGATGACATCGCACTGCTCGGCAATGGCTTTCGCGGTGGTGGCGGCTTCTGCGCCAGCCGCTATCACCTCAGCCACGGCCTGTGGATTATGATCGGAGACCACCAGCGAGTAACCTGCTTTGATGAGGTTCTTACTCATTGGTTTACCCATGATCCCCAGGCCAATAAAACCCACTTTCAGCGTCATAATCTGTTTCCTCAATGATGGTTATTTTTTAAAAGCGTCCGCTAATTTCTGCGTGGCCGAGCGGAATACGCCGAGGTCGCTGCCGACGGCAACAAACGTGGCTCCCCACTCCAGATAGCGACGGGCGTCAGCCTCAACCGGTGCCAGAATGCCGCACGGTTTGCCGTGTGCTTTAGCACGGGCAAAAATGTGCTGGATCGCGCGCTGCACGTCAGGGTGGCTGGCATTACCCAGATGGCCAAAGGCGGCAGCCAGATCGCTTGGGCCAACGAAGATACCGTCCACGCCGTTGGTGGCTGCAATCGCATCGACGTTATCAACGCCCTGCTGGCTCTCAATCTGAACCAGAATGGTGATGTTGCTGTTGGACTGCGCGAAGTAGTCCGGCACGGTGCCAAACATATTGGCGCGATGCGAAACGGAAACGCCGCGGATCCCTTCTGGCGGATAGCGCGTAGAGGCTACGGCCAGTGCCGCTTGTTCTTCTGTCTCCACAAACGGGATCAGGAAGTTATAGAAGCCGATATCCAGCAGGCGCTTGATAATCACCGGCTCGTTGGTGGGGACACGCACTACCGGGGCGCTGTGGCTGCCTTTAAGCGCCATCAGCTGCGGAATAAAGGTGCTGATATCGTTCGGCGCATGTTCGCCGTCCAGCACCAGCCAGTCGAAACCAGCCAGGCCCAGCACTTCGGTGCTGATAGGATTTGCCAGCGCGGACCAGCAGCCAATCTGAATCTGGTGCGTCGCAAGAGCCGCTTTAAATTTATTCGGGAAGATATCGTTATTCATCGTATTTACCTTTTTAATTCCGCAGCCTTTTTCAGTATCATTTTATTTATTCAGACACCGCGCCAGCATGATATTTATTATTCTGCCGTATTCTGGCGTGATAAAAACGTCATTCAGTATAAGGCGCAATCCGCGACCGCACATTGTTTTAATGCTCAGGTATTACGGTATATTTTGATAAAAATTTTTGCATATGCACAAAGCACTGGGCGCTAATGCACAGAATCAAGGATTACGGGTTCTGAAGCGATCGAGATCACATTTTCATATCCCCTATGCTGACATGCTTTATTTCTGCAAGCCGCGTATTTATTTCTACCATTAGAAAATTGGCTGAATTTATTATCAGACACTTTGCTGGAGAATATTGAACAATGGCCGACATTGAAATTCGACAGGCATCGCCGACGGCGTTTTATATAAAAGTTCACGACACCGATAATGTAGCGATTATTGTCAACGACAATGGCTTAAAAGCGGGAACCCGCTTTCCGGACGGGCTGGAACTGATTGAGCATGTTCCGCAGGGACATAAAGTCGCCCTGGCGGATATTCCTGCTAACAGCGAAATCGTACGTTACGGTGAAGTCATCGGCTATGCCGTTCGATCTGTACCTCAGGGTAGCTGGGTTGAGGAGTCGCTGGTGGCGCTTCCGGAAGCACCGCCGCTGAATACGCTTCCGCTGGCAACCCGCGTGCCGGAGCCGCTTCCTCCGCTGGAAGGCTATACCTTTGAAGGCTACCGCAACGCGGACGGCAGCGTCGGCACTAAAAATCTGCTCGGCATTACCACCAGCGTACACTGCGTGGCGGGCGTAGTGGACTACGTGGTGAAAATCATCGAACGCGATCTGCTGCCGAAATACCCGAACGTCGACGGCGTGGTTGGCCTGAACCACCTCTATGGCTGCGGCGTGGCGATTAACGCGCCCGCTGCCGTGGTGCCTATCCGGACCATCCACAATATCGCCCTGAACCCGAACTTTGGCGGCGAGGTGATGGTCATCGGTCTGGGGTGTGAAAAATTGCAGCCAGAACGGTTGCTTCAGGGGACCGAGGATGTCAAAGCCATCCCGGCAGACGAGGCCAGCATCGTGCGCCTGCAGGACGAACGTCACGTTGGTTTCCGCTCAATGGTCGACGATATTTTGCAGGTAGCAGAACGCCATCTGGACAAACTCAACCGCCGCCAGCGCGAAACGTGTCCGGCGTCGGAGCTGGTGGTCGGAACCCAGTGCGGCGGCAGCGATGCCTTCTCCGGCGTGACGGCCAACCCGGCGGTGGGCTATGCGTCCGATCTGCTTGTTCGCTGCGGCGCCACGGTGATGTTCTCCGAGGTGACTGAAGTGCGTGACGCCATCCATCTGCTGACGCCGCGCGCCGTTAATGAAGAGGTCGGCAAGCGCCTGCTTGAGGAAATGGCCTGGTACGATAGCTATCTCGAGATGGGCAAAACCGACCGCAGCGCCAACCCGTCTCCAGGCAACAAGAAAGGCGGCCTGGCAAACGTGGTGGAAAAAGCCCTTGGTTCGATTGCCAAATCCGGGCAGAGCGCGATTGTGGAAGTGCTCTCTCCGGGCCAGCGCCCGACGAAACGCGGCCTGATTTACGCGGCAACGCCGGCCAGCGATTTCGTTTGCGGCACGCAGCAGGTCGCGTCCGGCATTACGGTGCAGGTCTTTACCACCGGGCGCGGCACGCCGTACGGCCTGATGGCGGTACCGGTGATCAAGATGGCGACACGCACCGAGCTGGCAAACCGCTGGTATGACTTAATGGACATCAACGCGGGTACTATCGCGACCGGAGAAGAGAGTATTGAGGACGTGGGCTGGAAGCTGTTCCACTTCATTCTGAATGTCGCCAGCGGGAGGAAGAAAACCTTCTCCGATCAATGGGGATTACATAACCAGCTGGCGGTGTTCAACCCGGCACCGGTGACGTGATTTTCCGTCCCACATCTATCCCGCATTCAGGTAACCCGCCGGACACGCCGCAAACCTTCCAGGTTGAGGCGATACCTGTTGGCTAAAAGACGCATAACGATCCGTAGGCCGGGTAAGGCGTAGCCGGCACCCGGCAAAAACCGGCAGGGGATGCCTTACTCCCCCTGCTGCTCCAGCGCATACTTATACAGCGCATTTTTCTTCACGCCGTGAATTTCTGCCGCCAGCGCAGCGGCTTTCTTCAGCGGCAGTTCCGCCTGCAGCAGCGTCAGCGTGCGCAGCGCGTCGGCAGGAAGCGCGTCTTCTTCCGCCTTGTGCCCTTCGACAATCAGCACCATTTCACCCTTGCGGCGGTTTTCGTCTTCCTTCACCCACGCCAGCAGCTCGCCCACCGGTGCGCCGTGGATGGTTTCCCAGGTTTTAGTCAGCTCGCGCGCCAGCACCACATAACGGCCTTCTCCCCAGACGGTCACCATATCTTCCAGGCTCTCCAGCAGGCGGTGCGTGGATTCGTAGAAAATCAGGGTGCGCGGTTCCGCTTCCAGGTCTTTTAAGACGTCGCGGCGGCCTTTGGATTTGGCAGGCAGGAAGCCTTCATAGCAGAAACGGTCAGACGGCAGACCTGCAGCGCTTAATGCAGCAATCGCGGCGCACGGGCCGGGCAGCGGCACAACGCGAATACCGGCTTCGCGACAGGTACGCACCAGGTGATAGCCGGGATCGTTGATCAGCGGCGTACCGGCGTCGGAGACCAGAGCAATGTTCTGCCCCTCTTTCAGCTTCGCCACCAGCGTTTCGGCTTTTTGTTGCTCATTATGATCGTGCAGAGCAAACAAACGGGCGTTAATCGCGAAATGTTGCAGCAGCAGGCCGGTGTGGCGGGTATCTTCAGCAGCAATTAAATCAACAGCTTGCAGTACGGTGAGCGCACGTTGGGTAATATCAGACAAATTCCCGATAGGAGTAGGTACAATATAAAGCTGGCCTTGAGAATTATCTGCCGTTTCGTGTTGTTTCATTGTTTCGTCCGTATTGCCGATTTAATATTGAGCATTGCGTAAAAAAAATCACTGGATACAGTATGGTACCGTTAACGTTTCTTCGAAAAAAAGCCACGCGCAGCGTGCCGCTTCTGCTGGCAGCCCTGATTTTTGCAGGCTGTGGCACCCAGGCACCTGACCAGAGCACCGCCCATCTTCAGGGTTCTGCTCAGGCTGATTCTGGCTTTTATCTGCAGCAAATGTCGCAGAGTTCAAATGATACCAAGACCAACTGGCAATTACTCGCCATTCGTGCACTGCTGAAAGAGGGTAAAACCCAGCAGGCTGCCGAACTGTTTAACCAGTTGCCGAAAGATCTTAACGACGCCCAGCGTCGCGAGCAGAGCCTGCTCTCTGCCGAGCTGAAGGTCGCGCTGAAAGATTACGCCGCCGCGAAGAAGATCCTCGGGGACATTGACGTGAGCGCGCTGGATAAAAACCAGCAGGCTCGCTTCTGGCAGGCGGGCATTACCGCTGAGCAGGGGCGCCCTTCCCTGACGCTGCTCCGCGCCCTCATCGCGCAAGAGCCGCTGCTCGGCGGTGCCGAAAAGCAGAAAAATATTGATGCCACCTGGCAAGCGCTGGCTTCGATGACGCAGGAACAGGCGCAGGCTCTGGTCATCAACGCCGATGAAAACGTTCTTCAGGGCTGGCTGGATCTGCAGCAGATGTGGTTTAACAACCGCAGCGATCCAAAGATGCTGAAAGCCGGTATTACGGACTGGCAGACACGCTACCCGCAAAACCCGGGTGCGAAAATGCTGCCAACCCAGCTGGTGAACGTGCAGAACTTTAAGCCAGCGTCCACCAGCAAAATCGCCCTGCTTTTGCCGCTCAACGGCCAGGCGGCGGTGTTTGGCCGTACCATTCAGCAGGGCTTTGAAGCAGCGAAAAACGGCACGACGTCGGTCACCGGCAGCGCTGTTCCCGCCCAGGCGGCCCAGGCGGCTAACGTGAGTGATGTTGTCAGCCCATCCGCCGCCGAGACCAGCGACCTGACCACGGCGCAAGCTCCGGCGCAGGGCACGATGCAAAACCCGGTGACGGCCCCGACAACGCCTCCAGCTGAAGCTGCACCGGCTACAGCTGCACCAGCTACGGCAGCACCTGCGACCCAGGCTCCAGCCGAGACCCAAGCGGCACCAGCACCTGACGCAACGGTAGAACAGCCTCAGCAGCAGACTGCACAACCCGCGGCCCAGCCTGCCGCTCAGCCGCAGGCCGTAGCAACCACCAGCGCCAACCCGGGCGCTGAGGTGAAAATTTACGACACCAGCTCGCAGCCGCTTGACCAGGTACTGACTCAGGTTCAACAGGACGGGGCGAGCATCGTTGTCGGCCCGCTGCTGAAAAACAACGTGGAAGAGCTGATGAAGAGCAATACCACGCTGAACGTGCTGGCGCTCAACCAGCCTGAGCAGGTTCAGAACCGGGCCAATATCTGCTACTTCGCGCTTTCCCCTGAAGATGAAGCGCGCGATGCGGCGCGTCATATTCACGAGCAGGGTAAGCAGGCTCCGCTGCTGCTCATCCCACGCAGCGCGCTGGGCGATCGCGTGGCCAATGCCTTTGCCGATGAGTGGCAGAAGCTGGGCGGCGGCGTGGTGCTGCAGCAGAAATTCGGCTCCGTCTCTGAACTGCGTGCGGGCGTAAACGGTGGAGCGGGTATCGCGCTTAACGGCAGTCCTGTCACCGCGAGCCTGCCGCAGCAGCAGGGCGTGACGATTGGCGGCCTGACGATCCCGGCCCCGCCTACCGACGCGCAGATTAGCGGTGGCGGTAAAGTGGATGCGGCCTATATCGTTGCCACGCCGCAGGAGATCGCCTTTATCAAACCGATGATCGCGATGCGTAACGGCAGCCAGAGCGGCGCAACGCTTTACGCCAGCTCACGCAGCGCGCAGGGCACCGCCGGCCCGGATTTCCGTCTGGAAATGGACGGTCTGCAGTACAGCGAAATCCCGATGCTGGCTGGCAGCAATCCGGCGCTGATGCAGCAGGCGCTGAGTGCCGTACGTAACGATTATTCTCTGGCGCGTCTGTATGCGATGGGTGTCGATGCATGGGCGCTGGCGAACCACTTTACCCAGATGCGCCAGGTGCCGGGCTTTGAGCTTAACGGCAATACCGGCGATCTGACCGCCACCCAGGACTGCGTGATCAACAGGAAGTTATCATGGCTCAAATACCAGCAGGGGCAGATCGTCCCGGCCAGTTAAGCCGAAAAGAGACCGGCGATGCGTGGGAATTAAAGGCGCGTCGCTGGCTTGAAGGCAAAGGACTGCGTTTTATCGCCGCCAACGTCCGCGGGCGCGGCGGCGAAATCGACCTGATCATGAAAGACGGTCAGGTCACCGTGTTTGTAGAAGTCCGTTTTCGACAGTCCTCTCGTTTTGGCGGTGCTGCCGCCAGCGTGACGCTCGCCAAACAACATAAATTATTACAGACTGCCCACTTGTGGCTTGCCCGCCATAATGGGAGTTTTGATACTGTGGATTGCCGGTTCGATGTGATAGCCTTCACCGGAAATGAGATCGAATGGCTTAAAAACGCTTTTGGCGAAGACGCATAATTAAGATTTAAAAGGGATAACGTGCTCGAAAGAATTAAAGTGTGCTTCACAGAAAGCATCCAGACTCAGATTGCCGCGGCGGAAGCCCTTCCGGATGCTATCTCGCGTGCCGCAATGACGCTGGTGCAATCCCTGCTAAACGGCAACAAAATCCTCTGTTGTGGCAACGGCACGTCAGCCGCCAACGCACAGCATTTTGCTGCCAGCATGATCAATCGCTTTGAAACAGAACGCCCGAGTTTACCCGCCATTGCACTTAATACCGATAATGTGGTCTTAACGGCGATTGCTAACGATCGTCTGCATGACGAAATTTACGCAAAGCAGGTGCGAGCCCTGGGTCATGCGGGAGATGTGCTGCTGGCCATCTCCACGCGCGGCAATAGCCGGGATATTGTCAAAGCCGTTGAAGCTGCCGTCACCCGCGACATGACAATCGTGGCCTTAACCGGCTATGACGGGGGTGAGCTGGCGGGTCTGCTTGGGCCGCAGGATGTGGAAATCCGCATTCCTTCTCACCGGAGCGCACGTATTCAGGAGATGCATATGCTCACGGTGAACTGCTTATGTGACTTGATCGATAACACGCTTTTCCCTCACCAGGATGATTAAGGAGTTCTTATGAAGGCTTTATCGACCCTTGCAGTCCTTATGTCTGCATTACTGCTTCAGGGATGTATCGCTGCGGCCGTTGTGGGTACCGCCGCGGTAGGCACCAAAGCGGCAACCGATCCGCGCACCGTGGGAACGCAGGTGGATGACGGTACGCTGGAGCTGCGCGTCAACAGTGCGCTGTCGAAAGACGAACAAATCAAGAAAGAAGCGCGTATCAACGTGACGGCTTATCAGGGCAAAGTGCTGCTGGCAGGCCAGGCGCCGAATCTGGAGCTCGCCTCTCGTGCGAAACAGATTGCGATGGGCGTAGAAGGGACCACTGAGGTGTTTAACGAAGTGCGTCAGGGCAAGCCAATTGGCCTGGGTGATGCCTCTTCCGATACCTGGATCACCACCAAAGTACGCTCCCAGCTGCTGGGCTCGGACCAGGTGAAATCCTCCAACGTGAAGGTGACGACAGAAAACGGTGAAGTGTTCCTGCTGGGTCTGGTGACCGAACGTGAAGGGAAAGCGGCGGCCGATATCGCCAGCCGGGTGAGCGGCGTGAAGCACGTCACCACCGCGTTTACTTACATCAAGTAAGCTACACCCGACTGTAAGCCCGGTGAGCGCTCGCGCCACCGGGCTTTTTTTCACATCAACGCAATACTCCCCACTATCACCCCGCTCAACGCCACCAGCCCTGCGGTCAGCCACAGCGCTTTCGCCGGGAATGACTTACGCAGCATAATCAGCGACGGCAGGCTGATGGCAGGCAGCGTGATGAGCAATGCCAGCGCCGGCGCGGTACCCATACCGGCCAGCATCATGGTCTGAACAATGGGAATTTCTGCGGCTGTAGGGATCACAAACAGGCAGCCTGCAACGGCCATCGCAATGACCCACAACAGCGTGTTATCGATAGCGCCATCCGCATGCGGGAAGAGCCAGACGCGCGCCGCCCCGAGAACCAGTACCGCCAGGATATAGACCGGGATGGTGCTCCAGAAAAGCTGCCATAGCGCCTTGCCCCAGCGTGCGAAGAAACCGCCCTGCGGCTCGCTAACGTCCAGCTCAACAGACGCGGACTCTGGCGCCTTATCCTTCACCAGATTCTGCACCAGCGTCGCCACCACCAGCACGGTCAGCAGTCCGGCCACCAGACGAATGAACGCAAAATGCCAGCCCAGTACAAAGCCCATAAACACCAGCGTTGCCGGGTTGAGAAGCGGGTTGCCCATCCAGAACGCCAGCGCGCCGCCCATCGACACGCGCTGGCGACGCATTCCAGCAGCCACAGGCGCGGCGCAACAGGAGCACATCATCCCCGGCAGGGAGAAGATCGTTCCCAGCAGCGTACCCTGAAAGCGCGGCTGTCCAAGGGTTTTCACCAGCCAGTTGCGCGGGATCAGCACCTGAATCAGTGAGCCCAGGATCACGCCTAAGACCGCGGCCTTCCAGACGGCAAGAAAGTAGACCATGGCATAGTCCCACGCCGCCTGAAGCGGGCTGGCATCAGCCTGAGCGAGAATAGATTTACCGATGCTGTGCGTTTCGGCGGCGGTGAAGGCTTTACCGTAGTACGGCTGCCATTTCACGTACCAGAGGCCAACAATGACCACGAGAAAGAAGAGTGCGGGCTTCCACCATTGAACAGGTGTTGCCGCCTGAGATGAAGACTGACCAGTCATAGCATTCCCCGGAGAGTATGAGTAATTAGCCGGGGGAGTTTACGCCTCGCCCTGCGCGATTTCACGCAGTTTTGCCGAAGGGATAATGTTTACGCCCGCTTTCGACGGGGCCAGTCCCTCTTTTAACAGCACACGCGCGACGTCCCGCGCCTCGATGGCTTTCCAGTTGCCGGGAAGGATGCGAAACAGCGGGGCCATGATCGACTCGTTAAAGCGGCGCTCGTCCCGGTGGCCGATCAGCATTGAGGGGCGCACAATCGTCAGTTGCTCCCATTTCTGCGCAATCAGCGCATCCTCCATCTTGCCCTTCACCTTGTTGTAGAAGAAAGGCGATCCGGCACTGGCGCCCAGCGCGCTGACCACCAGAAAATGTCTGGCCCCCAGCTTTTTCGCCGTGAGCGCGGTGTCCACCACCAGCGTGTAGTCGGCGTGGATAAATGCCTCTTTGCTCCCCGCCTCCCGCCGCGTGGTGCCCAGACAGCAAAAGGCGATATCAATCGGGTCCTGCACCTGCGCCAGCGCATCCGTCAGCTGAGGATCGTGCGGGTTAAAGACGCCGGAGATGTCCGCCAGCGGTCGACGCGTCGGGGCAGCGATGTAGTTCACGCGGCGATCCTGAATCAGCAGCCGCAGCAGGTGATCGCCCACTAGCCCGGTAGCACCCGTAATCAATACCTGACTCATCTTATCCCCTTTACAGAATTGTCCGTTTGCGAACTCAGCGTCGTCGACCACACTTAGAAGTCTGTTACAGGTAAGTATTTACCACAAGCGGAGAAAAATCAGTCTGAAGCCAAAACAACGGAGGAAGCATGGGCAAGAAAATCGCAGTCTTGATTACCGACGAGTTTGAAGATTCAGAATTCACCTCTCCTGCAGAGGCGTTCCGCAAGGCGGGACATGAGGTCATCACCATTGAAAAAGAGGCGGGCAAAACGGTGACAGGCCATAAGGGCGAGGCCAGCGTGACCATCGACGAGACCATCGATAACGTTAGCCCCTCAGATTTCGACGCCCTGCTGTTACCCGGCGGCCATTCACCGGATTCCCTGCGCGGGGACGAGCGTTTCGTGACCTTTACCCGGGACTTTGTTTCTACCGGCAAACCGGTCTTTGCCATCTGCCACGGCCCGCAGTTGCTCATCAGCGCAGAAGTGGTCCGCGGGCGTAAGCTCACGGCGGTGAAACCGATCGTTATCGATCTCAAAAACGCGGGTGCTGAGTTTTACGATCAGGAAGTGGTCAACGACAAAGACCAGCTGATCACCAGCCGGACCCCGGACGATCTCCCGGCGTTTAACCGCGAAGCGCTACGCCTGCTCGGCGCGTAGCCAGTGCAGCTTCTTGCCAAAGCCCAGGGTGTTGTCGGTAAATTTCAGCTCATCGAGGCGGATTTCCCACACCGGGGCTTTTAGCGCAGCGGCAACCGGAAAGCGGCGCGTGTAGTGCTTACGACGCGCGTCGCTCTCTTCTCCGTCCAGACGACGGATCTCCCCTTTAAACTGCACGCCGCGGATCAGCGCGACCGTTTTCGGCTGGCCGTTCACCGTGCCCGCGACCTTAGCCTGCTGGCCGGTCATCAGCGCATGGCGCGTTTTGTCTTCACTCATGACATAAAACGCGACGCGCTCCGGATCGTAGTAGTAAAACGCGTTTGCGCACCACATCTCACCCTCGCTGTAGACGCACCAGGTGACGACGTGCTGCTTCGCCAGCCAGCGGTTGATGGCTGCCAGTGTTTCCATTTTCGTTCTCTCTCATGCTATGGTGCGTTCACCTTAACATACTGAATCTGTTTACCGTGTGCTGGTTTCTCTATCTTGTCCGAACCGCTGATAACGCACTCTACACCGGGATAACCACCGATGTGGCGCGGCGTTTTTTACAACATCAAACGGGGAAAGGGGCAAAAGCGCTGCGGGGGAAAGGGGAATTACAGCTCGCCTTTTCGGCGCCCGTCGGTGACCGATCGCTGGCACTCAGGCTGGAATACCGCATCAAACAGCTGACGAAGCGCCAGAAAGAGCGCCTCGTGACCGGAGACGGCTCCTTTGAGGCGCTACGCGAGAGCCTGATTAAAAGCGGTTGAAATGGTCGTGGTACTCGACAAGCCCATTGACGCCGTTAAGCGCGTCGTCCGCCAGACGGTGTACCTGGAAAGCGGATTCCGTACCCGGCCAGCGGCAGCGCAGATCGTAATGCGCGGCCTGCTCGAAGCCTAAACGGCCATAGAACGCCGGATCGCCCAGCGTTACCACGGCCGCATAGCCGAACTCATTGAGCGAATCCAGCCCTTCATAGACCATCTGACGCGCCAGCCCTTGCCCGCGATAGTTTTCATCCACCGCCAGCGGCGCCATGCCTACCCACTGCAGCTCTTCGCCCTGAACGGTTACCGGACTGAAGGCAACATAGCCCACCACCTGACCTTCATCATCGGTGGCAACCAGCCCCAGCGTAATCAGGCCGTCTTCGCGAAGATCGTGGACCAGTTGGGCTTCGGCATCGCTCGTAAAGGCTCGGCGCAACAACGCATCGATCCCCGGCGCATCAATCCCAATTTCGACTCGAATCAGCATGGCTCACCTACTGAAGTGTGTTTACCGTCCGGCGGGGTTTTCAGCCCGGCCTCAACGAAATCTGCCATTTGCATTAGCATCACGCGCAGCGCTTTCGGCATCTGCTCCAGCTCAATGGCATCCATTAAATTCTTCACGTACAGGCCCAGCTCCGTGTCGCCTTCAATCACCAGACGGCGCTGGAAGAAGAGCGTGTCCGGATCCTGCTTGCGCGCGGCGATCATCAGCAGATCGCTGGCGTTGGCGCTAAAGCTCACGTCCGCCTCGGCGGTTTCGCGGACGATGAGCTGGTCATTCTCAACGGAGGTAAACCAGCGCAGCCCGATGTCACGCACCTCAATGCTTAACCAGCGGCCTTCCAGGAACTCCAGCTCGCCATCCTGCAGCGCCTGGCGGAACTGCCAGCTCAGGACCTGCTCCAGCACCTGGCGTTTAAGCGCGAACGGCGCCAGCTTGACCGGCACGCTCAGCATTGATGGACCAAATTGTACGAGACGTGAACGCAGTTTATCCAGCACGAGCTTTACTCCCTGATATCTATAGTCCTGCTATTTTGCCATATCCGAAGCGCAACATAGCGGCGTAAATCAACAAACCATCGTCCGTCGTACCTCATTATTGGTGCCATCAATACGCCATTAGCTGCCTTAAATCAAAAATTGTCGCGTATGGGTTAATTAAAATCCCAGCTCGTTAACATTTTTGCGATCGACAACATCAGGATAAATTATGGAGCTGCTCTGCCCAGCCGGAAATCTTCCGGCGCTTAAGGCGGCCATCGAAAATGGGGCCGATGCGGTCTATATCGGGCTGAAAGATGACACCAACGCCCGCCATTTTGCCGGCCTCAACTTTACGGAGAAAAAGCTTCAGGAAGCCGTTAACTTCGTTCACCAGCACCGCCGCAAGCTGCATATCGCCATCAATACCTTTGCTCATCCTGACGGCTACGCCCGCTGGCAGCGCGCGGTGGATATGGCGGCACAGCTGGGTGCCGATGCGCTGATTCTGGCCGACCTCGCCATGCTTGAGTATGCGGCAGAACGCTATCCCCATATTGAGCGCCACGTCTCTGTTCAGGCATCTGCCACCAACGAGGAGGCCGTACGATTTTATCACCGAAACTTTGACGTAGCCCGCGTGGTGCTGCCGCGCGTGCTCTCTATTCATCAGGTTAAGCAACTCGCGCGCGTCACGCCAGTGCCGCTGGAAGTTTTTGCCTTTGGCAGCCTGTGCATTATGGCCGAAGGCCGTTGCTATCTTTCCTCGTATTTGACCGGCGAGTCGCCGAATACCGTCGGGGCCTGCTCCCCTGCCCGCTTCGTTCGATGGCAGCAAACGCCGCAGGGGCTGGAATCTCGTCTGAATGAGGTGCTGATTGACCGCTATCAGGATGGTGAAAACGCCGGTTATCCGACGCTGTGTAAAGGCCGCTATCTGGTCGACGGCGAGCGCTACCACGCGCTCGAAGAGCCTACCAGCCTTAATACGCTCGAGCTGCTGCCTGAACTGCTGGCGGCCAATATTGCCTCGGTGAAAATCGAAGGTCGCCAGCGCAGCCCGGCCTACGTGAGCCAGGTGGCGAAAGTGTGGCGTCAGGCCATCGACCGCTGCATGGCGGACCCGCAGAACTACGCCCCGCAGCAGGCCTGGATGGAAACGCTCGGATCGATGTCCGAAGGCACGCAAACCACGCTGGGCGCGTATCACCGTAAATGGCAGTGAGAAAATCATGAAATATTCATTAGGGCCGGTGCTTTACTACTGGCCAAAAGAGACGCTGGAAGATTTTTACCAACAGGCTGCCTCCAGCAGCGCCGATGTGATTTACCTCGGCGAAGCGGTGTGTAGCAAACGCCGCGCCACCAAAGTGGGCGACTGGCTTGATATGGCGAAAAACCTGGCCGGCAGCGGCAAACAGGTCGTGCTCTCCACGCTCGCGCTGGTGCAGGCCTCTTCTGAACTGGGCGAGCTGAAACGCTACGTAGAGAACGGCGAGTTCCTGCTGGAGGCGAGCGATCTCGGCGTGGTGAACATGTGCGCCGAACGCAGGCTGCCGTTTGTCGCGGGCCATGCCCTGAACTGTTATAACGCCGTGACCCTGCGCCTGCTGCTCAAACAGGGGATGACGCGCTGGTGTATGCCTGTTGAGCTCTCCCGCGACTGGCTGGCAAACCTGCTGACCCAGTGCGAAGAGTTGGGCATTCGTAACAAGTTTGAAGTTGAAGTGCTGAGCTACGGGCATCTGCCGCTGGCCTATTCCGCCCGCTGCTTTACCGCACGCTCGGAAGACCGTCCAAAAGACGAGTGCGAAACCTGCTGTATTAAGTACCCAAACGGACGCAGCATGCTGTCCCAGGAGAACCAGCAGGTGTTTGTTCTCAACGGCATTCAGACCATGAGCGGCTATGTCTATAACCTCGGCAACGAGCTGGCGTCTATGGACGGGCTGGTGGATATGGTGCGCCTGTCACCGCTTGATAACGGCGTGTTTTCGATGCTGGATGCCTTCCGCGCCAACGAAAACGGTGCTGCTCCGCTGCCGCTTACGGCAAACAGCGACTGTAACGGCTACTGGCGACGGCTCGCAGGACTGGAACTTCAGGCCTAAAAAAGGCTCACTTTGTTAACAACGGTTATCATTTTTTAATGCAGTATTAAAGATTCACCGTCGACAAAGTGAGCTGTTATGACTGACAAAACCATTCCGTTTTCGGTGCTGGATCTGGCGCCGATCCCACAAGGCTCCTCGGCAAGAGAAGCCTTTTCGCACTCTCTGGATCTGGCTCAGCTGGCCGAAAAGCGTGGCTATCACCGCTACTGGCTGGCCGAACACCACAACATGGTGGGCATCGCCAGCGCCGCCACCTCGGTACTGATTGGTTATCTGGCGGCAAACACCACCACACTGCACCTGGGATCCGGCGGCGTGATGCTGCCAAACCACGCTCCTCTGGTGATCGCCGAGCAGTTTGGCACCCTGAATACCCTCTATCCGGGCCGTATCGATTTAGGGCTTGGCCGTGCGCCGGGCAGCGACCAGCCGACTATGCGTGCCCTGCGTCGCCATATGAGCGGCGATATCGACAACTTCCCGCGCGACGTGGCCGAACTGGTGGACTGGTTCGACGCGCGCGATCCGAACCCGCACGTGCGTCCGGTACCGGGCTACGGCGAGAAGATCCCGGTGTGGCTGCTGGGCTCGAGCCTCTACAGCGCGCAGCTTGCCGCCCAACTGGGGCTACCGTTTGCATTTGCCTCGCACTTCGCGCCGGATATGCTGCATCAGGCGCTGCATCTCTACCGCACGAACTTCAAACCGTCCGAGCGTCTGGAGAAGCCGTACGCAATGGTGTGTATCAACATCGTTGCCGCCGACAGCAATCGCGACGCGGAATTCCTGTTTACCTCCATGCAGCAGGCGTTTGTGAAGCTGCGTCGCGGTGAAACGGGCCAGCTTCCGCCACCGGTGGAGAATATGCATCAGCTGTGGTCAGCCTCCGAACAGTATGGCGTGCAGCAGGCGCTGAGCATGTCGCTGGTAGGCGATAAAGCGAAAGTGCGTCACGAGCTGGAGGCGGTGCTGCGCGAAACGCAGGCGGATGAAATTATGGTTAACGGCCAGATTTTCGATCACCAGGCGCGTTTGCACTCGTTTGAGCTGGCGATGCAGGTGAAAGAGGAGTTGGTGGGATAGGTTTTTGCCGGATGGCGGCTTCGCCTTATCCGGCCTACGCGATCCCTGTAGGCCCGGTAAGCGTAGCGCCACCGGGCTTTGCGTTTACTGATAGACAGGCAGCAGGTTAAAAGTCGACAGCACGTGGACCAGTGCGTTACCTACCCCAAACACCAGGATCAGTGCAATCATCGGCTTGCCGCCCCAGACGCGAAATTTCGGGCTGCCGAAGCGTTTACGTGATTTACGTGCCAGCAGCGCGGGCACAATTGCCGCCCAGATGGTTGCCGCCAGCCCTGCATAGCCGATGGCGTACAGGAAACCGTTCGGCCACAGCAGGCCGCCCACAATCGGCGGCAGGAAGGTCAGCAGCGCGGTTTTGAAGCGCCCCATCGCAGAATCATCAAAGCCAAACAGATCCGCCAGGTAGTCAAACAGGCCCAGCGTCACGCCGAGGAAAGAGCTCGCCACCGCAAAGTTAGAGAAGATAACCAGCAGCAGATCCAGGCTGCGGCTGTTCAGCACGCCGCTCAGCGCCTGCACCAGCACGTCAATGTTACCGCCCTTCTGGGCAATGCCGATAAATTCCGGACGCGGGATGTTGCCCATCGTCCCTAGCAGCCAAATCACATACAGCCCCAGCGCCAGCAGCGTGCCGTAGACCAGACACTTCACAATGGTGCGCGGATCTTTGCCGTAGTACTTCATCAGGCTCGGCACGTTACCGTGGTAGCCGAACGACGCCAGACAGAACGGCAGGGTCATCAGCAGGTAAGGCGTGTAGGAGGTGTTCACTTCGGCGACGTTAAACAGCGTGGCGGGCGTCACGTGCCCCAACAGACTGCCGAAGGTCAGGAAGAAGGTGATGACCTTCGCGCCCAGTACGATTGCCGTCATACGACTCACCGCTTTGGTACTCATCCAGACGATAAACGCCACAGCCAGCGCGAAACATAGCCCCGCCAGACGCGCCGGAACGTTCAGCGACATCTCCGAGAAGGTGTGATGCAGAATCGAGCCGCTCGCTGAAATATACGCGTAGGTGAGGATATACAGCACAAACGCGATGGAGAGCCCGTTCACCAGATTCCAGCCTTTGCCCAGCAGATCTTTGGTGATGGTGTCGAAACTGGAGCCAATCCTGTAGTTCAGGTTCGCCTCGAGGATCATCAGCCCGGAATGGAGCATACAGAACCAGGTAAAGACCAGCGCGGCCAGCGACCAGAAGAACCACGCACCGGACATGACCACGGGCAGGGAGAACATCCCGGCACCTATAATGGTTCCGCCGATGATCACCACGCCGCCAAGCAGCGAAGGTGACGTTTGGGTGGTGGTTAGTGTCGCCATACAGCCTTTTCTCCAGTCAATCATACGGTTCTGCATTTTAATGTGACGCACTGTACCAGTACAAGAGTACAAAAGGAATAAAAAAAGCCCCGATCGCATGAATCGGGGCTGTATATTTTACTTTACGTCAGAAGCGTAAGGCTTACGCGTCACCGAAACGACGACGGCTGGTGCCTTCTTCACGACGCGGGCCACGGCTTTCGCGGCGCTCGCCGGAGAAACGACGGCCTTCACCACCGCGACCTTCGCTGCGACCGCCTTCACGACGCTCACCGCCGAAACCGCGACCACCGCCACGACGTTCGCCGCCACGGTCAGGACGTGGCTGCGCATCACCCAGCAGCTGCATGTTCATCGGCTTGTTCAGGATGCGGGTACGCGTAAAGTGCTGCAGCACTTCGCCCGGCATGCCTTTTGGCAGCTCGATAGTAGAGTGGGATGCGAACAGCTTAATGTTACCAATGTAACGGCTGCTGATGTCGCCTTCGTTAGCGATCGCGCCAACGATGTGACGAACTTCAACGCCATCATCACGGCCCACTTCAATGCGGTACAGTTCCATGTCACCTGCGTCGCGACGTTCACGACGTGGACGGTCTTCACCACCACGCTCTGGACGGTCACCACGTGGGCCACGATCGTTACGGTCGCCACGACGTTCGAAGCGATCGTCACGGTCACGGAATTCACGCTTAGGACGCATCGGTGCATCTGGTGGCACGATCAGGCTACGTTCGCCCTGAGCCATTTTCAGCAGTGCTGCGGCCAGGGTTTCCATGTCCAGCTCTTCGCCTTCAGCAACAGGCTGAATCTGCGACAGCAGCGCACGGTACTGATCCAGATCGCTGCTTTCCAGCTGCTGCTGTACTTTAGCGGCGAATTTTTCCAGACGGCGTTTGCCCAGCAGCTCTGCGTTTGGCAGGTCCGCTTCTGGAATGGTCAGCTTCATGGTGCGTTCGATGTTACGCAGCAGACGACGCTCGCGGTTCTCAACGAACAACAGCGCACGGCCAGCACGACCCGCACGACCGGTACGGCCGATACGGTGAACGTAAGACTCGGAATCCATCGGGATGTCATAGTTAACAACCAGGCTGATACGCTCAACGTCCAGACCACGTGCTGCCACGTCGGTTGCAATCAGGATATCCAGACGACCGTCTTTCAGACGCTCCAGAGTCTGCTCACGCAGAGCCTGGTTCATGTCGCCGTTCAGCGCTGCGCTGTTATAGCCGCTACGCTCCAGGGCTTCAGCCACTTCCAGGGTCGCGTTTTTGGTGCGAACGAAAATAATCGCCGCATCAAAATCTTCCGCTTCCAGGAAACGTACCAGCGCTTCGTTTTTACGCATGCCGTACACAGACCAGTAGCTCTGGCTGATGTCCGGGCGAGTGGTTACGCTGGACTGAATACGCACTTCCTGCGGATCTTTCATGAAGCGTTTGGTGATACGACGAATCGCTTCTGGCATGGTGGCAGAGAACAGCGCGGTCTGATGACCGTCCGGGATCTGCGCCATGATGGTTTCGACGTCTTCGATGAAGCCCATACGCAGCATTTCATCTGCTTCATCCAGCACCAGGCCGCTCAGTTTAGAGAGGTCCAGAGTACCGCGCTTCAGGTGATCCAGCAGACGGCCCGGCGTACCGACAACAATCTGTGGACCCTGGCGCAGGGCGCGTAACTGCACGTCATAACGCTGGCCGCCGTACAGGGCTACCACGTTTACGCCGCGCATATGTTTAGAGAATTCCGTCATTGCTTCTGCAACCTGAACAGCCAGTTCACGGGTTGGAGCCAGGACGAGGATCTGCGGTGCACGCAGGTCCGGATCAATGTTGTTCAGCAGCGGCAGCGAGAATGCTGCAGTTTTACCGCTACCAGTCTGGGCCATGCCCAGCACGTCACGACCAGAAAGCAGGTGTGGGATACACTCAGCCTGGATCGGAGATGGTTTTTCGTAACCCAGATCGTTAAGGGCTTCAAGGATAGGAGCCTTCAGGCCCAGATCTGCAAAAGTGGTTTCGAATTCAGCCATGTAGTACGAGTGCCTCAATGTCAATGGCGGCCAGTCTACTTAGCTCATCGTGAAAATGATTAGCAATTTTCATTGAAAAGTGTGAACCGGCTCAAAGTAGGTGTATTGACGAACAACAACGCCCTCACCAGTTAAGGTGATGGCAATCAAAAGATTACGGGCTGATGTTTATGTCGTCAGCTATTGCTGGTCCGATTCTGCCAGGTCGTCATGCTCCTGGCCCAAGAGCGATAATTCCAACAATGCATAACGGTGCTCAACGAAGTTGTGTACGTTGTTAGCAACCGCTAATTTGAACAGTGCCGTAGCGCTGTCCATATCCCCCAGACTTAGGTAGTACTTACCTAAATAGAAGTTGGTTTCACTGAGATGCTCAGCGAGCGAGGTGTTATCCGTTGCGTCCGCCTTGAGGCGTTCCATCAGCGTTGCTTCGCTAATGTTGCCCAGGTAGAACTCGACAATGTTCCATCCCCACTGTTCCTTGTCCGATTTATCGAAGCGCTGTTTCAGTGCCTCTTTTGCCTGCTTCTCATCGAGCTTCCGCTCAACGATGTAAAGCCACAGGCTACGGAAAGGATCATTAGGATCGTCTTGATAAAACGCCAGCAGATCATCTTGCGCTAACTTATCACGACCGCCGTAATACAATGCGATACCGCGATTCAAGTGCGCGTAGTTGTAAGTTGGATCAAGCTCAAGTACAGAATCAAACGCTTCATAGGCAGCATCAAAATTGCCTGCCTGCGTTAAATAAATGCCTAAGTAATTGAATACTTCAGGCATATCAGGTCGGATAGCCAGCGCTTGTGAAAAATCATTTCGCGCCAGTGCCCTCAGACCGAGACTATCATACAACACTCCGCGCTCATATAAAAGCTGTGCGCGTTCTTCATCGGTTAAAGCCCGACTGGCAAGTATTTGTTCCATGCGTGCCAGAATCACTTCTTGCTGCAAAGTCGGTTGCAATGGCACTGCGAGGACTTCGCTCTTACGCCAGGCAGAGTTGCTGCATCCTGCCAGCGTTAAAGCTGTCGCAACGAAACACCAGCGCAAAAAAGGCTTCATTTCCCACTCCCGAAGACAACTATTGGATGAACGTCCTGTCCCCCGGCGGCTTAACAAGGCGTCCTGCCTGATAATAGGCCCTCCGCAAAGCGGAGGGCAAATGGCAACTTACTCGCCTTGCTGTTCTGCTGCCTGTGCTTCAGGCGCAGCAGCTGGCTGAGACTGCTCGGTTGCTTC
The DNA here is from genome assembly GCF_004006055.1 of Enterobacter sp. N18-03635. Taxonomy (NCBI): domain Bacteria; kingdom Pseudomonadati; phylum Pseudomonadota; class Gammaproteobacteria; order Enterobacterales; family Enterobacteriaceae; genus Enterobacter; species Enterobacter sp. N18-03635. The sequence continues at coordinate 4,010,812 of NZ_CP034769.1, forward strand.
TTTAATGCTCAGACGGATACGGCCCTGGCGATCAACTTCCAGAACTTTAACCGGTACTTCCTGACCCATCTGCAGGTAATCGGTCACTTTCTCAACGCGCTTGTCAGCGATCTGAGAAATGTGAACCAGACCTTCTTTACCGCCACCGATGGCAACGAACGCGCCAAAGTCAACGATACGGGTCACTTTACCTGCGTAGACGCGGCCCACTTCGATCTCTGCAGTGATTTCTTCGATGCGACGGATCGCGAATTTCGCTTTCTCGCCGTCGGTTGCTGCGATCTTCACAGTACCGTCATCTTCGATTTCGATGGTGGTGCCAGTCTCTTCGGTCAGCGCACGGATTACGGAACCGCCCTTACCGATAACATCTTTGATCTTGTCTGGATTGATCTTGATGGTGTGGATACGTGGAGCGAACTGAGAAATGTCGCCACGCGGCGCGTTAATCGCCTGTTCCATCACGCCCAGGATGTGCAGACGCGCACCTTTAGCCTGGTTCAGAGCAACCTGCATGATCTCTTTGGTGATACCTTCAATTTTGATATCCATCTGCAGCGCAGAGATACCGTCGCGGGAACCCGCCACTTTGAAGTCCATATCACCCAGGTGGTCTTCGTCACCCAGAATGTCAGACAGAACAACGAAGTTGTCGCCTTCTTTCACCAGGCCCATTGCGATACCCGCAACGGCGGCTTTGATTGGCACGCCTGCATCCATCAGCGCCAGAGAAGCACCACATACGGAAGCCATGGAAGAGGAACCGTTGGATTCGGTGATTTCAGACACCACACGTACGGTGTACGGGAATTTGTCTGCTTCTGGCATTACTGCCAGCACGCCGCGCTTCGCCAGACGACCGTGACCAATTTCACGACGCTTCGGCGAGCCAACCATACCGGTTTCGCCTACGGAGTACGGAGGGAAGTTGTAGTGGAACAGGAAGCTGTCAGTGCGCTCGCCCATCAGTTCGTCGATGATCTGTGCGTCACGTGCCGTACCCAGAGTCGCGGTAACCAGCGCCTGCGTTTCGCCACGGGTGAACAGCGCGGAACCGTGAGTACGTGGCAGAACGCCAGTACGCACGTCAAGTCCACGGATCATGTCTTTTTCACGGCCATCGATACGCGGCTCGCCTGCCAGAACGCGGCTACGAACAACGTTTTTCTCGATTGCGTGCAGGATTTCGCCAATTTCGTTAGCGTCCAGCGTTTCGTCTTCGGCAACCAGGGTCGCGGTTACTTCAGATTTGATCACGTCAACCTGAGCGTAACGCTCCTGCTTGTCAGTGATGCGGTACGCATCGCTCAGACGAGATTCTGCCAGAGCTGCAACGCGTGCGTTCAGCGCGTCGTTTGCCGCTTCTGGCTGCCAGTCCCAACGTGGTTTACCGGCTTCTTTCACCAGATCGTTGATGTTCTGGATAACGATCTGCTGCTGGTCATGGCCGAAGACCACAGCACCCAGCATCTGGTCTTCGCTCAGCAGTTCAGCTTCGGATTCAACCATCAGCACAGCTGCTTCAGTACCCGCAACAACCAGGTCCAGCTTACTTTCTTTCAGCTCTTCCTGAGTTGGGTTCAACACGTACTGGTCGTTGATGTAGCCAACGCGCGCGGCACCGATTGGGCCATTGAATGGAATACCAGACAGTGACAGGGCAGCGGATGCGCCAATCATGGCAACAATGTCTGGGTTAACCTGTGGGTTAACGGAAACAACGGTCGCGATAACCTGTACTTCGTTAACGAAGCCTTCCGGGAACAGCGGACGAACCGGGCGGTCAATCAGACGCGCGATCAGGGTTTCGCCTTCGCTTGGACGGCCTTCACGACGGAAGAAGCCACCCGGGATTTTACCGGCAGCGTAGGTACGCTCCTGGTAGTTAACGGTCAGCGGGAAGAAGTCCTGACCTGGTTTAGCTTTTTTCTGGCCAACAACGGTAACGAATACCGCTGTGTCATCCATGCTTACCATAACGGCAGCAGTAGCCTGACGAGCCATCATGCCGGTTTCCAGCGTGACGGTATGTTGACCATACTGGAATTTACGAACGATCGGATTCAGCAAAGTTCTGTCCTTTCTTAAATGTTTGAAAGCACACCACCGGTGTGCTGTCGTTTTAACCCGACCTTCTTCGCATCCTCGCGACTAATGACAACCAACACCCCCATGGGTGAAGCCTCTCATTAGCCGCGCGAACCTCTGCAATGAAGATCATTTATAGCAACAATACAATAGTTTCCAGTGAATTGCTGCCGTCTGGTTGAAAAAAGGGGCCATCAGGCCCCCTTTTCTGAAACTCGCAAGAATTAGCGACGCAGACCCAGACGCTCGATCAGCGCGGTGTAGCGTGCAACATCTTTACGTTTCAGGTAGTCGAGCAGTTTACGACGCTGAGAAACCATACGCAGCAGACCACGACGGCTGTGGTGATCTTTTTTGTGCTCTGCAAAGTGACCCTGCAGGTGGTTAATCTGTGCAGTCAGCAGTGCAACCTGAACTTCGGTAGAACCGCTGTCGTTAGTACCACGACCAAACTCAGAAACGATTTTAGCTTTAGCTTCAACGCTTAGAGACATTTTCAAACTCCAAAGTATAAAGAATGTAAGGATGCCGATCTCTAATTCAGCGATCCCATGTACGCCCCGCAGATTGTTAAACAATTTACCAGGCGTTAAGCGGCGATATTCTACTCGTCTCCCCTGCTTATCGCAAGGTGAGCCGTTATCACCGTCACGCGTCGACCGGATATTCGACGACCAGACGACGCGGCGCAACGCGCCCTTCGCCATCCATTTCGCCCATACCGATGAATTTCCCTTCGTCACCTTCGGTCACACGTACCAGGCCTTCCAGCGGCGCTTCCGCCGTACGAACCGGGTTGCCGTTCTTAAAGTAAACGGACGATGTTAAAGGAAGATTAACGACCGGGAAGTCCGCTGCCGGACTGTCCATCGGCATTAGCAGTGGATCCAGCAAATCTGCCGGCGCGATCCCCTGCGCTTCCGCCTGTTCTAACAGCTCGCGCAGATGTTCCAGGGTCACCATCCGCTCCACCGGATACTTGCTCACCGCCAGACGGCGCAGGTAAATCACATGCGCGCCGCAGCCCAGCTTTTCACCGAGGTCGTCAATGATGGTGCGAATATAGGTCCCTTTCGAACAGTGTACTTCCAGCTCCAGCTCATCACCTTCGTGGCGAATAAACAGCAGCTCATACACGGTAATCGGACGGGCTTCACGCGGGACTTCAATGCCCTGGCGCGCATATTCGTAGAGTTTTTTTCCCTGATACTTCAGCGCCGAATACATCGACGGCACCTGCATCGTGTCACCACGGAAACTCTCCAGCGCAGCATCAAGCTGTTCCGCGCTGAACGTCACCGGGCGCTCTTCCACCACCTGACCATCCGCGTCGGAGGTATCCGTGCGCTGGCCCAGCTTAGCGATAACGCGGTAACGCTTATCGGAGTCGAGCAGGTACTGGGAAAACTTTGTCGCCTCTCCCAGGCAGACCGGCAGCATGCCGGTTGCCAGCGGATCGAGCGCTCCGGTGTGGCCCGCACGGTTGGCGTTATAAATACGCTTAACTTTTTGCAGCACGTCGTTGCTGGAAGCGCCCTGGGGTTTATCCAGCAGCAGCACACCATGCACGTCGCGACCACGACGACGAGGACGACTCATCAGTCCTCCTTGCTGTCGTCCGCCGGGTTAACACGACGCTCATCGTCATGTTTAACCACGCTGGTCACCAGGTTGGACATACGCATACCTTCAACCAGCGAGTTGTCGTAGAAGAAGGTAAGTTCAGGCACGATACGCAGGCGCATCGCCTTGCCAAGCAGAGAGCGGATGAAACCAGAAGCTTCCTGCAGCGCTTTAATGCCGTTTTTCACTGCCGCTTCGTCCTGATCGTTCAGGAAAGTAACGAACACTTTTGCATAGGCCAAATCGCGGGACATTTCGACACCGGAAACGGTGGTCATCATGCCGACGCGCGGGTCTTTGATTTCACGTTGCAGAATGAGCGCGATCTCTTTCTGCATTTCCTGCGCTACGCGCTGAGGGCGACCAAATTCTTTCGCCATAATAAATTCTCCAGACAAAAAAGGGGCTAAAGCCCCTTTTTGAAATTATTGCCGGGTGGCGCGAGGCGATCCCGGCTTACAATCGAAAATTAAGCGATGGTACGCTGAATTTCGATGATCTCGAACACTTCGATCATATCGCCAACGCGAACGTCGTTGTAGTTCTTCACGCCGATACCACATTCCATGCCGTTACGGACTTCGTTAACGTCATCTTTGAAGCGGCGCAGGGATTCCAGCTCGCCTTCGTAGATAACCACGTTGTCACGCAGTACGCGGATTGGGTTGTGACGCTTGATGTTACCTTCGGTAACCATACAGCCCGCGATTGCACCGAATTTCGGTGATTTGAACACGTCACGTACTTCAGCCAGACCGATGATCTGCTGTTTCAGCTCAGGAGACAGCATGCCGCTCATCGCTGCTTTCACTTCGTCGATCAGGTTATAGATGACGGAGTAGTAACGCAGATCCAGGCTTTCGGCTTCAATCACTTTACGCGCAGACGCATCCGCACGAACGTTGAAACCAACCAGGATAGCGTTGGACGCAGCAGCCAGGGTCGCGTCGGTTTCGGTGATACCACCTACGCCAGAACCGATGATCTTCACTTTCACTTCGTCGGTAGACAGTTTCAGCAAGGAGTCGGAGATCGCTTCCACAGAACCCTGAACGTCGGCTTTCAGAACGATGTTCACTTCGTGAACTTCGCCATCGGTCATGTTGGCAAACATGTTCTCGAGTTTAGATTTCTGCTGACGAGCCAGTTTAACTTCACGGAATTTGCCCTGACGATACAGTGCCACTTCACGCGCTTTCTTCTCGTCACGCACCACGGTCACTTCGTCACCAGCAGCCGGAACACCGGACAGACCCAGGATTTCAACTGGAATGGACGGACCTGCTTCCAGCACTTCCTGACCCAGTTCGTTACGCATCGCACGAACGCGACCGTATTCGAAACCGCACAGAACGATATCGCCTTTATGCAGCGTACCTTCGCGAACCAGAACGGTAGCAACCGGGCCACGTCCTTTATCCAGGAAGGATTCGATAACCGCACCGCTCGCCATACCGTTACGGATGGCTTTCAGCTCCAGAACTTCGGCCTGCAGCAGGATCGCGTCCAGCAGTTCGTCGATACCGGTACCCGCTTTCGCAGACACGTGTACGAACTGGCTTTCGCCGCCCCACTCTTCCGGCAGAATACCGTACTGGGAAAGTTCGTTTTTAACACGATCGGGATCCGCTTCTGGCTTATCGATCTTGTTCACTGCAACCACAACCGGCACACCCGCTGCTTTCGCGTGCTGGATAGCTTCGATGGTCTGCGGCATGACGCCGTCGTCTGCAGCAACAACCAGAACAACGATATCCGTCGCCTGAGCACCACGAGCACGCATTGAGGTAAACGCGGCGTGACCCGGGGTATCCAGGAAAGTGATCATACCGTTGTCAGTTTCTACGTGGTATGCACCGATGTGCTGGGTAATACCACCCGCTTCGCCAGAGGCAACCTTGGTAGAGCGAATGTAGTCAAGCAGAGAAGTTTTACCGTGGTCAACGTGACCCATGATGGTCACTACCGGTGCGCGCGGTTCTGCCGCAGCACCTGTGTCACGGTCGCTCATTACCGCTTCTTCCAGCTCGTTTTCACGACGCAGGATAACTTTGTGACCCATTTCTTCCGCAACCAGCTGTGCAGTTTCCTGATCGATCACCTGGTTGATGGTTGCCATAGCGCCCAGCTTCATCATCGCTTTGATGACCTGAGAGCCTTTAACCGCCATCTTGTTCGCCAGTTCGCCAACGGTAATGGTTTCGCCGATCACAACGTCACGGTTAACGGCCTGAGCTGGCTTCTGGAAGCCCTGCTGCAGAGCGGAACCTTTACGCTTGCCGCCTTTACCACCGCGAACAGCCGCGCGTGCTTCTTCACGGTCAGCTTTAGATTCAGCGTGCTTGTTGCCTTTTTTCGCCGGACGCGCTGCTTTTGCATTACGACCACGGCCACGACCGCCTTCAACTTCACGATCGTTATCATCTTCAGCCTGACGCGCGTGCTGAGAAGTGGTCACGTGATAGTCGCTGGTGTCTTCAGACTGCTCAACGGTATCAACACCGTTCTTCTCATTTTCTTCAGCCATACGACGCGCTTCTTCGGCGACGCGGCGAGCTTCTTCTTCCAGCTTACGGCGGGCTTCTTCTTCCGCTTTACGCTTCAGCTCGGCAGCTTCATTTTCACGGCGGGCTTTTTCAGCCTGGGCGGTTTTGGTCATTTCGTCTGTCTGTTGATTGCTCACTTTGTCTTTTTCCGCAGCGTCACGCTTCACTTTATCACTTGCGTCGCGTTTCGCTTTTTCTGCGGCCTCACGTTCAGCTTTTAATTCTGCTTCACGTTTGGCGGCTGCTTCCGCCTCACGCTGAGCTTGTTCTTCCGCTTCACGCTGTGCCTGCTCTTCCGCGGCAAGGCGTTCTGCCTCTTGCGGATCACGTTTTACAAAGGTGCGCGTCTTGCGGACTTCAATTTGTACCGATTTGCTTTTACCACCGGTACCAGGGATGTTTAACGTGCTACGCGTTTTGCGCTGCAGCGTTAACTTGTCAGGCGTAGAACCGTGTTCACGGTTCAGGTGCGTTAACAAGGTTTGTTTTTCTTGCGCGGTCACCGAGTCATCAGCGGACTTCGGGATCCCTGCATCAGCAAATTGCTGTACCAGGCGGTCCACGGAGGTCTGAATCTCAGCAGCCAGCGATTTTACAGTTACATCAGTCATGCTGTTCCTTCCTGCTACAGTTTATTACGCTTCGTCGCCGAACCAGCAAATATTACGTGCGGCCATGATGAGCTCGCCGGCTTTCTCGTCGGTTAAACCTTCGATATCAGCCAGGTCATCAACGCCTTGCTCAGCGAGATCTTCCAGCGTACAAACACCACGGGCAGCCAGCTTGAACGCAATCGCACGATCAAGACCTTCCAGATTCAGCAGGTCATCAGCCGGCTTCTTATCGCCAAGGCTTTCTTCCTGAGCCAGTGCCAGGGTGGTCAGTGCGTTTTTAGCGCGTTCACGCAGGGCTTCAACGGTTGGTTCATCCAGACCGTCAATTTCCAGCAGCTCTTTCATTGGCACATAGGCCAGTTCTTCCAGCGTAGAGAAACCTTCTTCTACCAGAACAGTGGCGAAATCTTCGTCAATATCCAGGTATTTGGTGAAGGTATCGATCGCCGCATGGGCTTCAGCCTGATGCTTAGCCTGCAGGTCATCAACGGTCATGACGTTGAGTTCCCAGCCGCTCAGCTGTGACGCCAGGCGTACGTTCTGACCGTTACGGCCGATTGCCTGCGCCAGGTTGCCCGCTTCAACAGCGATATCCATGGTGTGTTTGTCTTCGTCAACAACGATAGACGCCACATCAGCTGGAGCCATTGCGTTGATCACGAACTGCGCCGGGTTGTCATCCCACAGAACGATATCAATTCGTTCACCGCCCAGCTCAGTAGAAACAGCCTGGACGCGCGCACCGCGCATACCGACGCAAGCACCGACCGGGTCGATACGCTTGTCGTTGGTTTTCACCGCAATTTTCGCACGGGAGCCCGGATCGCGAGCCGCCGCTTTAATCTCAATAACTTCTTCACCGATTTCCGGTACTTCAATACGGAACAGTTCTACCAGCATTTCTGGTTTAGAACGGGTCACGAAGAGCTGTGCACCACGCGCTTCAGGGCGAACGGCGTACAGAACACCGCGAATACGGTCGCCTGGACGGAAGTTTTCACGCGGCAGCATATCTTCACGCAGGATCACGGCTTCAGCGTTACCCGGCAACCCTTCGGATTTGATCTCCAGGGAGATGTTGTCGCGGTTCACTTTCTTCACCACACCGGTGATGATCTCGCCTTCCTGATCGCGGAACTGATCGACAACCAGCGCGCGCTCGGCTTCGCGCACTTTCTGCACGATAACCTGTTTAGCGGTCTGGGTGGTGATACGGTCGAAGGTCACAGATTCAATCTGATCTTCAACGTAGTCACCCACGTTCAGACTTTCGTCTTCGAAACGGGCGGCTTCCAGCGTGATCTCTTTGGTCGGCTGGGTCACTTCTTCAACGATTACCCAACGACGGAATGTATCGAAGTCACCGCTTTTACGATCGATTTCTACGCGAACATCGATCTCTTGTTCGTATTTTTTCTTGGTTGCTGTAGCCAGTGCACTTTCCAGCGCTTCGAAAATCTTCTCACGCGGCAGTGATTTCTCATTGGAGACGGCTTCAACAACAGCCAAAATTTCTTTGTTCATCGCGGGCTTTTCACCTCAATCCAGACTGTTAAAAGTGGGGAACCAGGTTCGCCTTCTGGATATTACTCAGCGCGAACACTTCATCTTTGCCTTCGACTGTCACCGTGATCATTTCACCATCAACGGCTTTGATAATTCCCTGCCATTTACGGCGGTTCTGTACGGCCATACGCAGAACGAGAGCCACTTCTTCACCGGTAAAGCGCACATAGTGCTCGGCCGTGAACATCGGGCGATCGAGGCCAGGTGAGGAAACTTCCAGGTTGTACGCAACGGTAATTGGGTCTTCAACATCAAGAACCGCACTCACCTGGTGGCTGACATCAGCACAATCATCAACATTGATGCCATCTTCACTATCAATATAGATGCGCAGCGTCGATGTACGGCCGCGAACGAATTCGATGCCGACCAGTTCGTAGCCCAGTGCTTCGACCGGTGCAGTAATCATCTCTGTTAATTTTTGCTCTAATGTGGACAAGCCCACCCCCAAGACATAAAAAAAGGGCGTAAAGCCCAGTTATTCTGTAGTCAGATAACAAAAAACCCCGATAAATCGGGGCTTTAGATAACTGAACCCTATAGCCACAACTGTGGCCTGGAGCACTTTCCTAAAGAATTTTTTCAAATCCAGCTACGAAGGCTCTAAGTCTTCACAGTATATTTGAAAAAGAACTTTATGGGAAAGTGGTTGCGGGGGCCGGATTTGAACCGACGACCTTCGGGTTATGAGCCCGACGAGCTACCAGGCTGCTCCACCCCGCGCCTGAAACGTGGCAAATTCTACGCGTTTTGGACAGAATTTGCAAATAATGCTGGGATTTGGTACCGAAGACGGGACGTAAAATCGGCGTTTAGTATATTGATAGTTGACCCCACCTGTCAAGGCGACTTCCGCCAGATCGATCGGACCAAAATTTTTACAAAAAACGCACGAGTCTCTTCCGGTCTTCGCCAAAAGATGATTAAATGAATACTCACTTATTTTGCATAAAAATGCACAAGAGAGCGAAAGCGGTCTCTAATCAGTCAATCAAGCAGGGTTTTATTCTATGACGACGATTCTCAAGCATCTTCCGGTAGGACAACGTATTGGCATCGCTTTCTCAGGCGGCCTGGATACCAGCGCTGCACTGCTGTGGATGCGCCAGAAGGGAGCGGTTCCGTATGCTTATACTGCGAACCTGGGTCAGCCGGATGAGGACGACTACGATGCAATTCCTCGTCGCGCTAAAGAGTATGGTGCAGAGAACGCGCGCCTGATTGACTGCCGTAAGCAACTGGTCGCTGAAGGTATCGCAGCTATTCAGTGTGGTGCATTCCATAACACCACCGGCGGTCTGACCTATTTCAACACCACTCCGCTGGGCCGTGCGGTTACCGGCACCATGCTGGTTGCGGCGATGAAAGAAGACGGCGTCAACATCTGGGGTGACGGCAGCACCTATAAAGGAAACGATATCGAACGTTTCTATCGTTATGGCCTGCTGACCAACGCCGAACTGCAGATTTACAAACCGTGGCTGGATACCGACTTCATCGACGAACTGGGTGGACGCCATGAGATGTCCGAGTTTATGATCGCCTGCGGTTTTGACTATAAGATGTCAGTCGAGAAAGCCTACTCCACCGACTCCAACATGCTGGGTGCGACGCACGAAGCGAAAGACCTGGAATTCCTGAACTCCAGCGCGAAGATCGTTAACCCGATCATGGGCGTGAAGTTCTGGGACGAGAACGTCAAAATCCAGGCTGAAGAAGTTACCGTACGTTTCGAACGCGGCCATCCGGTAGCGCTGAACGGTAAAACCTTCTCAGACGATGTTGAGCTGATGCTGGAAGCTAACCGGATTGGCGGTCGTCACGGTCTGGGCATGAGCGATCAGATTGAAAACCGTATCATCGAAGCGAAAAGCCGTGGCATCTATGAAGCCCCGGGTATGGCACTGCTGCACATCGCTTACGAGCGTCTGCTGACCGGTATTCACAACGAAGACACCATTGAGCAGTATCACTCTCATGGCCGTCAGCTGGGCAAACTGCTGTATCAGGGCCGCTGGTTCGATCCACAGGCGCTGATGCTGCGTGATGCGCTGCAGCGTTGGGTGGCAAGCGCGATCACCGGTGAGGTGACCCTGGAACTGCGTCGCGGTAACGACTACTCCATTCTGAATACGGTGTCTGACAACCTGACCTATAAAGCAGAGCGTCTGACCATGGAGAAAGGTGAATCCGTGTTCTCACCGGACGATCGTATTGGTCAGCTGACCATGCGTAATCTGGACATTACCGATACCCGCGAGAAGCTGTTCAACTATGTTGAGAATGGCCTGCTCTCCGCGAATTTCGGTAACGGCCTGCCTCAGGTTGAAAACCTGGAGCATAGCGATAAGAAGTAATCGCTATTCAGAAATGTAGAAGGCACCCTAAGGGTGCCTTTTTTATGGTCTTCGTAGGCCCGGTAAGCGCAGCACCACCGGGCAAAACGGCGGGTGGCGCTGCGTTTACCCTACCCGCCCTACAAAATCACCACATAATATACAGACGAAAAAAAAGACGTCTTACGACGTCTTTTTTCTGGAATATTGGTACCGAGGATGGGACTCGAACCCACAAGCCCGTTAGGGCACTACCACCTCAAGGTAGCGTGTCTACCAATTCCACCACCTCGGTACAGAATACTTAGTGCGGGATATCGCTGGTTGGCTTAGCCGGTGCAGCTGGCTGACTCTGCTCAGTTTTCGCTGGCGCGCTCAGATTTTCCCACTCGCTTCCTTTGCTGGTCTTGTTGCTGTTGATATTACCAAGCACCAGGCTGATGATGAAGAACAGCGTAGCCAGAATCGCCGTAGTACGGGTCATGAAGTTCGCAGAACCACTTGAACCGAACAGCGTACCGGAAGCGCCTGCTCCGAAGGAGGCTCCCATATCAGCGCCTTTACCTTGCTGCAGCATAATCAGCGCTACGAGAGCGATGGCTACAATAAGGAAAACAACTAAAAGAGCTTCGTACATAATCAACCTGTTCCTTGCGGATTTGCCGCATACCAATGCTTCGACCAATTAGCAGGATTTCTGTTTCCCACTGAAGCGGGTGTGAATACTAACCAAAGCGAATCACCTTCGCAAGGGCATTTTCGACGCATTGTATCAACTGCGGAAAAAAACAGCAAAAAGCCATTAATTGCTTAAAACAAAGGCGGCAAACGCCGCCTTTTTAAACATTTAGCGTGCAAGATTATGCAGCTTTTACAGCATCCGCAATACGGTGCGCGAATTCGGTTACCTGCGCTTCGTCTTCACCTTCCACCATCACGCGGATCAGCGGTTCAGTGCCGGATTTACGCAGCAGCACGCGTCCACGATTGCCAAGGGCCGCTTCAACGTCAGCCATCACCGCTTTGACGTTCTCATTTTCCAGCGGATCGCCTTTACCGGCAGTAAAGCGTACGTTTACCAGGATCTGTGGGAACATTTTCATGCCGCTGCACAGGTCGTGCAGGCTCATATGATTGCGCGCCATAGCGGCAACCACCTGCAGCGCGGCCACAATACCGTCACCGGTGGTGGTTTTGTCGAGCAGGATCACGTGACCCGAGTTTTCTGCACCGATACGCCAGCCCTTCTCCTGCAGTTTTTCCAGCACATAGCGGTCACCCACCTTCGCGCGGACAAAAGGAATACCGAGCTGTTTCAGGGCCAGTTCCAGGCCCATGTTACTCATCAGCGTACCTACCGCACCGCCGCGCAGCTGGCCCTGACGCAGGCCCTCACGGGCAATAATGTAGAGGATCTGATCGCCGTCGACCTTGTTACCTTCGTGGTCGACCATGATCACGCGGTCACCGTCGCCGTCAAGCGCAATACCCAGATCGGCTTTTTCTGCCAGAACACGCGCCTGCAGGGCACGAACGTCAGTTGCCCCCACCTGCTCATTAATGTTCAGACCATCCGGCTCGCAGCCAATGGTGATTACTTTCGCACCCAGTTCGCGGAAGACATTCGGGGCGATGTGATAGGTCGCGCCATTTGCACAGTCCACCACAATTTTCAGATGAGCCAGGCTCAGCTCATTCGGGAAGGTACCTTTACAGAATTCGATATAGCGACCCGCCGCATCGACGATACGGTTCGCTTTACCCAGCTCTGCGGAATCAACACAGGTAATCTCTTTTTCCATCTCAGCTTCAATAGCTTCTTCCACGTCATCCGGCAGCTTGGTGCCATCAATGGAGAAGAATTTAATGCCGTTGTCGTAGAACGGGTTGTGAGAAGCTGAAATGACAATCCCCGCTTCCGCACGGAAGGTGCGCGTCAGATACGCGACTGCAGGCGTTGGCATTGGGCCCGTAAAGGAGGCGGACAGTCCCGCAGCCGCCAGACCCGCTTCCAGGGCGGACTCCAGCATATAGCCCGAAATACGGGTGTCTTTACCGATGATTATTTTACGTGAGCCATGACGCGCAAGCACTTTACCAGCAGCCCAGCCGAGCTTCAGGACAAAATCAGGGGTGATGGGAGCATCGCCTACGCGCCCACGGATACCGTCGGTACCAAAATATTTACGATTACTCATAGCGTTTGTTTTCCTTCGCTGCCAGTGTGGCTTCCACCACACGCATGGCTTCTACTGTTTCTTTGACGTCATGGACACGAATAATGTGCGCACCCTGCATCGCCGCAATCACCGCGCAGGCCAGGCTGCCGCTCAGGCGTTCGCTCGGCCCCACGTTCAGCAACTGCCCAATCATCGACTTTCTCGACATTCCCACCAGTAACGGCAGGCCAAAATGATGGAATTCCGATAAGCGCGCAAGCAACGCATAATTGTGGGAGAGATTTTTACCGAAACCGAACCCTGGGTCGAGCAGCAATTTCTCTTTTGGGATACCTGCACGTTCACAGCGTTCGATATGCTCAATAAAGAAGCGATTTACGTCGGCAAAGACATCGTCATACTTCGGCGCGTCCTGCATAGTTTTTGGTTGGCCCTGCATATGCATCAGGCAAACCGGCAGCCCCGTTTCCGCAGCCGCCTCAATCGCCCCCGGTTCGGTAAGTGAACGGATATCATTGATAATGTGAGCGCCTACTCTCGCCACTTCACGGATCACCTCTGGTTTGGAGGTGTCAACGGAGATCCACACTTCAAACCGCTGTGCGATTGCTTCAACGACCGGCACCACGCGCGCCAGCTCTTCTTCCACAGACACGTCCGCCGCGCCTGGACGCGTCGATTCGCCGCCAACGTCAATGATGGTGGCACCCGCATTAATCATTAAATTCGCGTGCTTAACCGCCTCGATAAGCGTGTTATGCGCACCGCCGTCAGAGAAGGAGTCAGGGGTAACATTCAGGATCCCCATCACGTGGGGATGTGAAAGATCGAGATGCGAGTCCTGAGCGAATAATTTCATGGCGAAATCCCTGGTATCTATATCGTTAAACAGAAATGAAAAACCCCGGAGCAAGCTCCAGGGTTTGAGGTACAGACAAACGCTTCAACAGCAGTGGCTTACTTATCGCCCAACTGTTCTGACATGGTGTTGCCCGGATTTGGCGTACGCGGTTCATCAACCGGACGCGGCGCACGCGGGGTGCCATTGTTGTCAGAATTATTGGAAGCGCCTGGGTCTTCCCAGCCTGCTGGCGGACGTACTTCGCGGCGCGCCATCAGGTCGTCAATCTGCGGTGCATCGATGGTCTCATATTTCATGAGCGCATCTTTCATCGAATGCAGGATGTCCATATTGTCGTTCAGGATCTGGCGCGCACGCGCATAGTTACGTTCTACCAGAGATTTAACTTCCTGGTCGATGATACGTGCCGTCTCATCGGACATATGTTTCGCTTTAGCCACAGAACGGCCCAGGAATACTTCACCCTCTTCCTCTGCGTACAGCAGCGGACCGAGTTTGTCGGAGAAGCCCCACTGAGTCACCATGTTACGCGCCAGGTTTGTCGCCACTTTAATGTCGTTGGACGCACCGGTAGAAACATGTTCCACACCGTAGATAATCTCTTCTGCCAGACGACCACCGTAGAGGGTAGAAATCTGGCTTTCCAGTTTCTGACGGCTGGCGCTGATCGCGTCGCCTTCAGGCAGGAAGAAGGTCACACCCAGCGCACGACCGCGCGGAATAATCGTCACTTTATGCACCGGATCGTGTTCCGGCACGAGGCGACCGATAATCGCGTGACCCGCTTCGTGGTATGCCGTGGACTCTTTCTGCGCTTCCGTCATCACCATGGAGCGACGTTCCGCACCCATCATGATTTTGTCTTTCGCTTTCTCAAATTCCACCATCGATACGACGCGCTTGTTACCGCGAGCGGCAAACAGAGCAGCTTCGTTGACCAGGTTAGCCAGGTCCGCACCGGAGAAGCCTGGAGTACCGCGCGCAATGATTGCCGCATCGATATCTGGCGCCAGCGGCACGCGACGCATGTGAACTTTCAGAATCTGTTCACGACCGCGAACGTCCGGCAGACCCACAACAACCTGACGGTCGAAACGGCCTGGACGCAGCAGCGCAGGGTCAAGTACGTCCGGACGGTTAGTCGCCGCGATAACGATGATACCTTCGTTACCTTCGAAGCCGTCCATCTCAACCAGCATCTGGTTCAGCGTCTGTTCACGTTCATCGTGACCACCGCCCAGACCTGCGCCACGCTGGCGGCCTACGGCGTCGATTTCATCGATGAAGATAATGCACGGTGCTGCCTTCTTGGCCTGCTCGAACATGTCACGCACACGAGATGCACCAACACCCACGAACATTTCGACGAAGTCAGAACCTGAAATAGTAAAGAACGGCACCTTCGCTTCGCCCGCGATGGCTTTCGCCAGCAGGGTTTTACCGGTACCCGGAGGGCCAACCATCAGCACCCCTTTCGGGATCTTACCGCCCAGCTTCTGGAAACGGCTCGGTTCACGCAGGTATTCAACCAGTTCACCGACCTCTTCTTTCGCTTCGTCACAACCGGCGACGTCAGCGAACGTGGTCTTGATCTGGTCTTCCGTTAGCATACGCGCCTTGCTCTTACCGAACGACATGGCACCTTTGCCACCGCCGCCCTGCATCTGGCGCATAAAGAAGATCCAGACGCCGATAAGAAGCAGCATCGGGAACCAGGAAATGAAGATAGAAGCCAGCAGGCTTGGTTCTTCTGGCGGCTCACCTACCACCTTGACGTTTTTGGTCAGAAGGTTATCAAGCAGCTTAGGATCGTTCACCGGGATGTAAGTCGTGTAACGGTTACTATCTTTCTTGGTAACGTTGATCTCACGTCCGTTGATACGCGCTTCGCGAACCTGGTCCTGATTGACCTCCTGCAGGAAGGTAGAATAATCCACCTTGCGGCCATTCGACTCGCTGGGCCCAAAGCTCTGGAATACTGACATCAGCACAACGGCAATGACCAGCCAGAGTATTAGGTTTTTCGCCATGTCACTCAAGGGATTAACCTCATATTACAACTGTGTTAAAAACAGCGTCAGGATACTCTATATCCAGTTTCATTCAAACTTTCGCCTGAAATCTACCGGTTATCATTTTCGCCCGGTCGCTACAATATACACTTCTCGGGAACGGGCCCGGGAAGAGTCCGGCTTACGAACTTTAACCTTCGCAAACAGGGAGCGAATTTCCTTAAGATACTCCTCGAAACCTTCGCCCTGAAACACCTTCACAACAAAACTACCACCAGGCGCTAGTACATCACGACACATTTCTAACGCTAGCTCCACCAGATACATGGCGCGGGGGATATCCACCGCCGGTGTTCCGCACATATTTGGTGCCATATCTGACATGACAACCTGGACCTTACTGTCACCTACACGATCAAGTAACGCTTTCAGCACTAATTCATCACGAAAGTCGCCCTGAAGGAAGTCGACACCGACGATGGGATCCATTGGTAAAAGATCGCACGCGATGATTCGGCCCGTTCCGCCGATCTGCGTTACCGCATACTGGGACCATCCGCCAGGTGCCGCACCGAGGTCTACAACCGTCATCCCCGGCTTAAAAAGTTTGTCACTTTGCTGTATTTCATCAAGTTTAAACCAGGCACGGGAACGCAACCCCTTTTTCTGTGCCTGTTGAACATATTTATCGCTAAAGTGTTCCTGAAGCCAGCGGCTGGAGCTGGCAGAACGCTTTTTACCTGTCATTTAACATTTCCGTCCTGGTTCATCGTTACCTGCCTGTGACGTAAATTTCTACGCAGCTATTTGGCGATATAAGGGAGATGGCGGTAGAATGAACCGTTTTCAATCCCAACGTAAGCAAAAATATACGATGAATCTTAGTACTAAACAAAAACAGCACCTTAAAGGTCTGGCACATCCGCTCAAGCCTGTAGTGATGCTTGGCAACAATGGTTTGACCGAAGGGGTGCTTGCCGAGATTGAACAAGCGCTGGAACACCACGAGCTGATCAAGGTGAAAATCGCCTCTGAAGACAGAGACACTAAAAACCTGATCGTGGAAGCCATCGTGCGCGAAACCGGCGCCTGTAATGTACAGGTCATCGGTAAAACGCTGGTGCTCTACCGCCCATCTAAAGAGCGTAAAATCTCGCTGCCACGCTAAGGATATCCTGAATTAAACACATTTTCTGTGTGAAACGAGGGATTTCTGTCAGCAGGCGAGCAAAATGCCATGCTCCTTGAGTTGATAAAAGGCCGCTATGCGGCCTTTTTCTTTTCTTTACAATGTATCAACATCTTACTAGAGAAGCGAATTACAGGTATTCAACCTTAATAATTTCGTATTCCACTTCACCGCCAGGGGTGCGGATGGTGACAACATCGTCCTGCTCTTTGCCAATCAGGCCGCGAGCAATCGGAGAGTTTACTGAAATCAGGTTCTGTTTGAAGTCTGCTTCATCATCACCGACGATGCGATAGGTCTGCTCTTCGTCGTTGTCCAGGTTCAGCACGGTCACGGTAGAACCAAAGATCACACGCCCATTGTTAGGCATTTTGGTGATATCGATAACCTGTGCATTGGACAGTTTTGCCTCGATATCTTTAATACGCCCTTCACAGAAACCCTGCTGCTCACGAGCGGCGTGGTATTCAGCGTTCTCTTTCAGGTCGCCATGCTCGCGCGCATCCGCGATAGCGGCGATGATTTCAGGACGACGCACGGATTTCAGGAAATCCAGCTCTTCGCGCAGTTTTTCGGCACCACGTAAGGTCATCGGAATAGCTTGCATTTGTTATACCTCTTAAACATTCCTGTTGGGAGCAGTGTTCCCTGCTCCTGCCCACCTAAGCGGGCAAGAAGCAAAAAGAAAACCGACCCGGGAGCAATGCCCCAGGTCAGCAGCAATTTTTCAATTTGATATGCATTTTACCGCGAAGTTCACTATGGGTCATCGTTTACTTTGCAGTGCTATGCACCGTAGTATGACGGTTTGTTTTCGGGTTGTTAGCGCGAGATTATGCGATTTTCCAGATTTATCATCGGATTGACTACCAGTTTAACGTTCACTGCCCAGGCCGCGAATGTTGATGAGTACATTAATCAGCTCCCCGCAGGCGCGAACCTTGCCCTGATGGTGCAGAAGGTTGGCGCACAGGCTCCCGAGATTGACTATCACAGTCAACAGATGGCGCTGCCTGCCAGTACCCAAAAGGTGATCACTGCCCTCGCCGCCTTGCTCCAGCTCGGTCCTGACTTCCGTTTTACGACCACACTCGAGACCAAAGGTAACGTCGAGGGTGGCGAACTGAAAGGCGATCTTATCGCCCGTTTTGGCGGCGATCCGACCTTTAAACGCCAGGATATCCGCAATATGGTTGCGGTACTGAAAAAATCTGGCGTGCAGAAAATTGATGGCAATGTGCTGATTGACACGTCCATCTTTGCCAGCCACGATAAAGCTCCTGGCTGGCCGTGGAACGACATGACCCAGTGCTTTAGCGCCCCACCCGCCGCCGCGATTGTTGACCGTAACTGCTTCTCGGTTTCACTTTACAGCGCGCCAAAGCCAGATGATTTAGCATTTATCCGCATAGCATCCTACTACCCGGTCACCATGTTTAGCCAGGTTCGCACGCTGGCGAAAGGTTCCCCGGATGCGCAATATTGTGAGCTGGACGTCGTGCCTGGCGATCTTAACCGCTTCACCCTTACCGGCTGCCTGACGCAGCGCGCCGATCCACTGCCCCTGGCCTTTGCGATACAGGATGGGGCAAGCTATGCGGGTGCAATTCTGAAAGATGAACTGAAGCAAGCGGGCATAACTTATACCGGCACGCTGCTTCGTCAGACGCGGGTCAACCAGCCCGGCACGGTCATCGCCAGCAAACAGTCTCCTCCGCTGCATGATTTACTGCGGATCATGCTGAAAAAATCGGACAACATGATTGCCGATACGGTGTTTCGCATGATTGGTCACGCGCGTTTCGGCGTGCCGGGAACCTGGCGCGCGGGTTCAGACGCGGTTCGGCAGATCCTGCGCCAGCAGGCCGGAATCGATCTGGGTAATACCATCGCCGTCGATGGCTCCGGACTATCGCGTCATAATTTGATCTCTCCGGCCACGATGATGCAGGTGCTTCAGTACATTGCACAGCACGACACTGAGCTAAACTTTATTTCAATGCTGCCGCTGGCCGGGCATGACGGTTCTCTGCAGTACCGTGCCGGGCTTCACGCTGCCGGTGTGGATGGTAAAGTCTCCGCGAAAACAGGCTCACTGCAGGGGGTTTACAACCTTGCAGGCTTCATCACTACCGCCAGCGGACAACGCATGGCATTCGTGCAGTATCTTTCCGGCTATGCCGTCGAACCGACCGACCAGCGCAATCGTCGTATTCCGCTTGTTCGCTTCGAAAGCAGGCTTTATAAGGACATCTATCAGAATAACTAGCGATGAAACTACTCATAGTTGAAGACGATCTGTTATTGCAGGAGGGGCTGGCGCTAGGTCTGGCCAATGAAGGGTACGCCCTCGACTGTGCTGGCACCGCAGCGGAGGCGGACTCTCTGATTCAGAGCGGCGAATACAGTCTGGTGATCCTCGATTTGGGCTTGCCTGATAAAGACGGCGCCACGCTGCTCGGCCAGTGGCGACGTCGCGGCATCGCCAACCCGGTATTGATCCTGACGGCACGAGATGCCCTTGAAGACCGTATCGCTGGCCTCGATGCAGGCGCTGATGATTACCTGGTGAAGCCTTTTGCGCTCGCGGAGCTGCAGGCTCGGGTGCGAGCGTTGATTCGCCGCTATCAGGGCCATAGTGATAACTTACTGACCGACGGCGATATTACGCTGAATTTGCAAACCCAGCAGGTGCTGCGCCAGGATCAGGCCGTAGAGGTGACGCCAAAAGAGTTCGCCTTGCTTACGCGTCTGATCATGCGGAGCGGGCAAACGGTACACAGAGAAACGCTCCAGCAGGATATTTACTCCTGGCAGGACGATCCCGGCTCAAATACCCTTGAGGTCCACATCCATAACCTGCGGCGTAAACTCGGCAAAGACAGGATCAAAACCGTTCGCGGCGTCGGCTATCGTCTGGAGAGCCAGAAATGAACAGCATGCGTCGGCGTTTGATGGTGCTGCTGGCGGTGATTCTCCTGTTTTTCCAGCTGATAAGCGTTATCTGGCTATGGCATGAAAGCCGTGAACAGATTGGTTTTCTGGTCAACGAAACGCTGTCAGCAAAAGCGCGCAATAATCACGTCGAGAAAGAGATCCGTGAAGCGATTGCCTCGCTGCTGGTTCCTTCCCTGGTGATGGTCGGCTTTACCCTGCTCTTCTCCTTCTGGGCGGTAACCTGGATAACCCGACCGCTGAATAAACTCCGCGACAGTCTCGCTAACCGTTCGGCCGATAACTTAACCCCGCTTCCTATGTATTCCGACATGGAAGAAATTGGCGCGGTGACGACCTCCCTGAACCAGCTATTGGCACGACTGGATAACACCATTCAGCAGGAGCGTCTCTTCACCGCAGACGCCGCACACGAGCTGAGAACGCCTCTGGCCGGCATCCGGCTTCATCTTGAGCTCATGGCGCAGTCAGGCGCGCCTCAGGCCGCGACGTTAATTAGCCGTATCGATCAGCTCATGCATACCGTCGAACAGCTACTAATGCTGGCCCGTGCCGGACAGGCAATGGCGAGCGGGCACTACGAAACCGTGAACTGGACGGAAAATATCATTGAACCTCTCGGCCTGGGCCATGAAGCCAAAGAGCATACGGTGATTTGGCCCGCTAAAAGCGCGCTCACGGTTCAGGGAGACGCTGTACTCCTGCGCCTGATGCTGCGCAACCTGCTGGAGAATGCAGGGCGCTACAGCCCGCCAGAGACAACGATTACAGTGACATTAACCGAGGTCGACGGGGGGACGCAGATCAGCGTTATCGATCAGGGTCCAGGGATTGATGAAGCGCACCGAGTGTCAATCACCGAGCCATTCCGCCGCCTTGACCAGCGCTACGGAGGGAGCGGTCTGGGCCTGAGTATCGTGCAGCGCATCGTCCAGCTACACCACGGCAGGCTGACCCTTGAAAATGGCGCTGAAGGCGGTTTAATCGCCAGCTGCTGGCTGCCCACAACGCTTCAATAAAAAAGCCCCCATAATGGGGGCTTTGAACAGATATTAGTGCTTGTAGATGAACTCGACGCCTTCTTCGTCGTCTTCATCCCAGTCATCGTCCCAGTCTTCATCGTCTTCTTCCGCTTCCAGCTCTTCGAGCTGCTGACGGTGGTAGTCATCCCACATGAATTCGACTTTTTCAGGCTGTTTGACTTCTTCCGCCTGAACAATTGGGTTCTCAATGATGAATGTCATCACATCCCAGCACAGATCCTTCACGCCAACCTGGCTTGCTGCAGAGATCAGGTAGTACTTATCTTCCCAACCCATCGCTTCAGCAATGGCTTTCGCTTTTGCTTCCGCTTCGGTTTTGTCCATCAGGTCGATCTTGTTGAAGACCAGCCAGCGTGGTTTATTCGCCAGTTTTTCGCTGTATTTTTCCAGCTCGCCCACGATGATACGGGCGTTTTCAACCGGATCGGAACCGTCGATAGGATCGATATCGATAAGGTGCAGCAGTACGCGGCAGCGCTCAAGGTGCTTCAGGAAGCGAATCCCCAGACCGGCCCCTTCCGCGGCGCCTTCAATCAGACCCGGGATATCGGCAACCACGAAGCTCTTCTCGTTATCCATACGGACAACACCCAGGCTTGGTACCAGCGTGGTAAACGGATAGTCTGCTACTTTTGGCTTGGCCGCAGAGACGGCGCGAATGAACGTCGATTTACCGGCGTTTGGCATACCCAGCATGCCCACGTCTGCCAGAAGCATCAGCTCCAGCTGCAGGTCGCGCTTATCGCCCGGCGTACCCATCGTTTTCTGACGCGGCGTACGGTTAACGGAAGATTTGAAACGGCTGTTACCCAGACCGTGCCAGCCGCCTTTCGCCACCATCAGGCGCTGACCGTGTTTGGTCATGTCACCCATGGTTTCACCGGTCCCCTGGTCAATCACGCGCGTACCGACCGGAACTTTAATGGTGACGTCTTTACCGCGTTTCCCGGTACAGTCACGGCTTTGGCCGTTTTGGCCACGTTCAGCGCGGAAGGATTTTTCGAAACGGTAGTCGATCAGCGTGTTGAGGTTCTCATCCGCCTCCAGCCACACGTCACCACCATCCCCGCCGTCGCCGCCATCAGGACCGCCACGTGGGATATACTTTTCACGGCGGAAGCTCACGCAACCGTTGCCGCCATCACCAGCCACGACCAGGATCGTCGCTTCATCAACAAACTTCATTTTACTCTCCGTAACTCATTCGCCTGAGCGGGGGACTACTACAACCGCTTCATTTTTGCGCCAACGTCCCCAAAGACGATGACCAATGGCGGAATACATCGCGCCCGCAACCACGACAAACGCACCGAGATAACCCAACAGGTTGAGCATCGGTCTGACGAAGACATCGGGCCAGGCCATTGATAACAAATCTGAAAATAACAGCGTAAACAGCGGAGTAAGCGTAATTAACGCGCTCACCTGTGCTGCCTGCCAGCGCGCCATCGCTTCGGCCAGCGCGCCATAGCCGACCAGCGTGTTCAGCCCACAAAAAATGAGGCACGCCAGTTGCCAGTCGCTAAGCTGAGAAATCACTCCCGGCTTTGCTAATGGCAGCAATGCTATTGTACACAAAGTGTACAGCAAAAAGAGGATCTGCTGTGAGGCAAGACGACGCAATAACACCTTTTGTGCGACGCCATAGCTCACCCAGACCGTTGCTGCCCCCACACCGAAAATTACACCCCATGTGTAATCCGTCAGGCGAGTGAAAATCTCAATCAGACTGGTGTTGAAGAACATCACCAGACCGCATAGCAGCATGCTCGCCCCGATAATCTGCGTACCACGCATCTTTTCCTTGAGGATAAAGACGCTGGCGATCATCATGCCAACCGGTGAAAGCTGACCTATCACCTGCGACGCCGTGGGGCTGAGATATTGCAGGGAAGAGCTGAACAGGATGAAGTTACCGAACAGACCGCCCGTCGCGATAGCCAGCAATACCAGCCAGCGCGGTTTACGAAAGAGCCGCAAGGGTGGAAGCTTACCTTTGATTGCCAGAATGGCCCCGAGGCCGATGCTTGCCATCAGAAAGCGATAAAAAACCACCGTAGGCGGCTCCATCACTTCCAGTACCTGCTTCATTGCAATTGGCAGCGCACCCCAGCACATTGCGGTAGTGAGCGCCAAAAGAATACCAATGCCGGCCTGCTGCTTCATGCCCGTTTTCCCTACAGAAAAAATTACCGGGTTTCCAATGTAAAAAGCCCCGCAACAGGTTGCGGGGCTTTAATCCGTTACCGGACCGAGAAAACCTTACTCAGCAACGATGCTGATGTATTTACGGTTGTTCGGGCCTTTAACTTCAAATTTCACTTTACCGTCTGCTTTAGCAAACAGAGTGTGGTCACGACCGCAACCTACGTTGTTGCCAGCGTGGAATTTGGTACCACGTTGACGAACGATGATGCTACCCGCCAGAACGGATTCGCCACCGAAACGCTTAACGCCCAGGCGTTTAGCTTCTGAATCGCGACCGTTACGTGTGGAGCCGCCAGCCTTTTTATGTGCCATTTAAATCTCTCCTCAGGTCTTAGGCGCTGATGCCAGTAATTTTCACATCAGTGAACCACTGACGGTGGCCCTGCTGCTTACGGTAGTGCTTACGACGACGAAACTTAACGATTTTAACTTTCTCGCCACGACCGTGTGCAACAACTTCAGCTTTGATAACGCCGCCATCAACGAAAGGAACGCCGATTTTGACTTCTTCACCGTTTGCGATCATCAGAACTTCAGCGAACTCAACAGATTCGCCAGTTGCGATGTCCAGCTTTTCCAGGCGAACGGTCTGACCTTCGCTTACTCGGTGTTGTTTACCACCACTTTGGAAAACCGCGTACATATAAACTCCGCTTCCGCGCACGTCCTCGTATGAATCAGAGTGCGCTATAAATATTCACAATAGGGCGCGAATATTACGCAAAACGCGAGCCTTTGACAAGTGCTACCGTCAATACATGAAGAAAAAAAACACAACACGTACGGTAACGTTTATCTGAGCCGTTTTTTCAGTACAATCAGCACTACTATTGATAAACCGAAACCCTTCGTTACCCCATTGAAGATGGGATCAACAGGATAAAAAGCCCGGCTTTTGCGATGAATTTAGAAAAAATCAACGAGTTAACCGCGCAAGATATGGCGGGTGTGAATGCAGCAATCCTGGAGCAACTCAACTCTGACGTTCAACTGATCAATCAGTTGGGTTATTACATCGTCAGCGGCGGCGGTAAACGCATTCGTCCGATGATTGCCATTCTGGCTGCCAGAGCCGTTGGCTATCAGGGAAATGCCCACATCACTATCGCAGCGCTCATCGAATTTATCCACACTGCGACGCTTCTGCATGACGATGTGGTGGATGAATCGGATATGCGTCGTGGCAAAGCCACGGCAAACGCCGCTTTCGGGAACGCAGCCAGCGTCCTGGTGGGGGATTTTATTTATACCCGCGCCTTCCAGATGATGACAAGTCTGGGCTCCCTTAAAGTGCTGGAAGTAATGTCCGAAGCCGTAAACGTCATTGCTGAAGGTGAAGTGCTGCAGCTTATGAACGTGAACGACCCTGACATCACCGAAGAAAACTACATGCGCGTCATCTACAGCAAAACCGCGCGCCTGTTTGAAGCGGCGGCCCAGTGTTCCGGCATTCTGGCTGACTGTACCGAAGCACAGGAAAAGGGCCTGCAGGACTATGGCCGCTATCTGGGTACGGCATTCCAGCTGATCGATGATTTACTGGACTACAGTGCGGACGGCGAGACGCTCGGCAAAAACGTGGGCGATGACCTGAACGAAGGCAAACCGACCCTGCCGCTGCTGCATGCAATGCGGAACGGAACAGCCGACCAGGCGAAAATGATCCGCGAAGCGATTGAGCAGGGAAATGGTCGCCATCTTCTGGAACCTGTACTGGAAACCATGGCTATCTGCGGATCGCTGGAATGGACGCGTCAGCGTGCGGAAGAAGAAGCCGACAAAGCCATCGAAGCGCTTCAGGTTATTCCAGACAGTCCGTGGCGCGAGGCACTGATTGGTCTTGCCCACATCGCCGTCCAGCGCGACCGTTAATCCCCTTGTTTCTCCCCGCAGCGATAGCGGGGAGTTCCAGTACACACCTGTAAATTCCGTGTTCATGTAAATTCATCGGTTTAGAGACCGCATGAATAAAGCCGTGTCTTATTCTGAATATCCCATCAAGTAACGCGAACTTTTTAGAACAAGAAGTTGAAATGGGTATAGTAAACCCCGTCGTTTCAGAAGAAACGGCGTAGGTGAATCCGAACTTAAGGACGGCGTTATGGATACGAAATTTATCGACTGGCACACGGCTGATATTATTGCCGCACTGCGCAAAAAAGGCACTTCACTGGCAGCAGAGTCCCGCCGCCATGGACTGAGTTCTTCAACTCTGGCAAACGCCCTCACCCGCCCCTGGCCCAAAGGAGAATTAATTATCGCAACGGCGCTGGATACGCATCCGTGGGTGATTTGGCCTTCACGCTACCACGATCCCATTACCCATGAATTTATCGACAGATCGCGCATGATTCGCCAGAGAAGAGTAAAAAGAGAACCGCAGGAATAACGCGTTTTTTGACAGGAACAGCAACCCCCCGGTCATTTCTGGCAGGGGGCTGCCGGAACGATTACTCGCCCTTCACACGCTCGATGTTGGCACCCAGCGCGCGCAGTTTATCTTCGATACGCTCATAGCCACGATCGATGTGATAGATACGATCCACAATCGTTGTACCTTCCGCGATACAACCCGCCAGCACCAGGCTTGCAGACGCACGCAGATCGGTTGCCATCACCTGAGCGCCGGACAGCGTCTCAACGCCATGGCAAATCACGGTATTACTTTCGATCTCAGCACGTGCACCCATACGGATCAGCTCCGGTACGTGCATAAAGCGGTTCTCGAAAATGGTTTCTGTGATGAAGCCAGTACCCTCGGCGACCAGGTTCAGCAGGGTGAACTGCGCCTGCATGTCAGTTGGGAACGCCGGGTGTGGCGCCGTACGCACATTGACTGCTTTTGGACGCTGGCCATGCATATCGAGGCTGATCCAGTCTTCACCGACTTCAATATCCGCACCCGCATCGCGCAATTTCGCCAGCACCGCATCCAGGGTATCTGGCTGCGCGTTGCGACAAACAATCTTACCGCCAGAAATCGCCGCTGCGACCAGGAATGTACCGGTTTCGATACGGTCCGGCAGAACGCGATAGACACCACCGCCCAGACGCTCAACGCCTTCGATGGTGATACGGTCGGTACCCTGGCCGGAGATCTTCGCACCCAGCGCCACGAGGAAGTTGGCGGTATCCACAATCTCCGGTTCACGCGCGGCGTTTTCGATGATGGTGGTGCCTTCTGCCAGCGTCGCCGCAGACATAATGGTGACCGTTGCGCCCACGCTCACTTTGTCCATGACAATGTGCGCGCCTTTCAGACGACCATTAACGGACGCTTTAACGTAACCTTCTTCCAGCTTGATCTCTGCGCCTAGTTTTTCCAGACCAAAGATGTGCAGGTCAACCGGACGCGCACCGATGGCGCAACCGCCCGGCAGAGAAACCTGACCCTGACCAAAACGCGCCACCAGCGGGCCAAGCGCCCAGATGGATGCACGCATAGTTTTCACCAGATCGTAAGGTGCTGAGAAGTTGTTCACCTTGCTGGCGTCGATCCAGACGGAACCGTTACGCTCAACTTTCGTGCCCAGCTGGGTGAGCAGCTTCATGGTGGTGTCGATATCTTTCAGCTTCGGTACGTTCTGAATTTCTACCGGCTCTTCAGCCAGCAGCGCAGCAAAGAGGATTGGCAGCGCGGCGTTTTTCGCGCCAGAAATTGTGACTTCGCCCTGGAGACGCGTTGGCCCCTGTACACGAAATTTATCCATTGTGTGCTCTCTTATAAATTCAACCGTGCTGCGGGCCTGTCGCCCTCAGCTCAAAAACCGTTTAGTTTGCGATCGCGTGCCCACTCTTGCGGGGTGAACGCTTTAATCGACAGGGCGTGGATGCGGTTATCCGCAATATATTCCATCAGCGGCGCGTACACAGCCTGCTGTTTCTTCACGCGGCTCATACCGTCGAACATCTCACCCACAGCAATAACCTGGAAGTGACTGCCATCGCCAGTGACGTGGGCTTCCTGAAGGGAGAGTGCATTCATCAGCACTGTCTGGATTTCATGATTTTCCATGGGTTCTTAATCATCTGATAGTGAAAACAAGCCCAACATCTTAGAGCAAAGTGGCGTTGTCTTAAACAAGCAAAAAGCCCTGACGATGAAACTGTCAGGGCTTTCGGAAGTAACGCACTGAAAATATTAACGAGGCAATACGTCCTGAGGAAGATTGTAGAGCTGAGCAAGGGTCACGACATTCTCGCTCGCGCCGCGAAGCGTGACGCTAGCCCCCTGCTTTTTCCCTACAGCAATCAGATGGGCAAGCAGCGCAACCCCGGCCGTATCCACCCGCGTGACCTCGGTTAAGTCGATAAGCGTCACGCCCTGCATCACTTCATGGCGTTTGTCCCACAGTGGGTTCAGCAGATCCTGATCCAGTTCACCGGACAGCTTTAACGTCTCGCCTTCACGCGACCAGCTGAGTTGCTGTGACATTACTTCTTCTCGTCCAGCGTGATTTTCTGACGAGCAATGGACTGCAGCTGAGCGGTCAGGCCATCAATGCCTTTGGTGCGCAGCAGATCGCTCCATTCGTTCTGTTTGGTGGTGATCATGCTTACGCCTTCGGCGATCATGTCATACGCCTGCCAGTGACCGGTCTGGCTGTTTTTACGCCACTGGAAATCCAGACGAACCGGCGGTCGACCGTTAGGATCGTTGATCGTCACACGGATAGGGACGATGGTCGCATCGCCCAGCGGCTGCTCGGGCGCAATCTGATAGGTCTGACCGTGGTACATCGCCAGCGCCTGGCCATAGGCCTGTTTCAGGTATTCACGGAACGCGGCAAAGTAGGCCTCACGCTGCGCAGGAGTCGCGTCTTTGTAATAGCGGCCCAGCACCAGCGCACCCGCATATTTGATCTGCACGTACGGCAGCAGCTCCTGGTCAACCACGTCACGCAGGTAATCAGGATTAGAACGAATCTTAGGCTGTTCGTTTTTAAGACGGTTGAATGTCTTCTTCGCCGCTTCGTCCATCAGTTTGTACGGGTTACTCTGATCCGCAGCGTGGGCGGCGGTAAGAGGGGCGATGACCAGCATGGCAACCATTAACAGTCGTTTAAACATGAGTGACTTCTCCTGATATTAATTCGCAGCACCTGGGGTCGGCGCGGCATTGGTATGGTCTTCGCTCTGCGCAGGGGCATTGTCAGACTTTTTATCATCCCCTTTACTGTTGTAAAGGAACTGACCAATCATATCTTCCAGAACCATGGCGGACTTGGTGTCCTGGATCACGCTCCCGTCCTTAAGGATAGTCGTTCCCAGCTCGGGGTCTTCAAAACCGACGTTAAGCGCCAGATATTGTTCGCCCAGCAGACCGGAAGTCCGGATAGACAGGGAGCTGGTGTCCGGAATGTGGTTGTAACGCTCTTCGATATCCATCGCGACGCGAGGCAGATAGGTCTTCTCATCCAGCGTAATGTCGGATACGCGCCCGATCACCACGCCGCCGATACGGACCGGTGAACGCGCCTTCAGCCCGCCGATGTTATCGAAGGTGGCATAGATGCGATACGTCGGTTCTGTGCGCACAGACGTGATATCCGCCGCTCTCAGGCAGATAAACAACGCGGCCAGCAGCGCCAGCAGCAGGAATACACCGACCCAAATTTCATTTTTTCTCGTTTGCATGAACTCAATTCCCAAACATCAGTGCGGTGAGCACAAAATCCAGACCCAGTACGGCCAGCGACGAATGAACGACTGTACGTGTAGTTGCGCGGCTAATGCCCGCCGACGTAGGGATGGCATCGTAACCATTGAACAATGCAATCCAGGTGACCGTAATGGCAAATACCACGCTTTTAATCAGGCAGTTAACCAGATCCATTCGCAGGTCAATGGCGTCCTGCATCGCGGACCAGAAGAAACCGGCATCGATGCCTTTCCAGTGCACGCCAACCAGCGAGCCGCCCCAGATACCCACGGCGACAAACAGAATAGTCAGTAACGGTAAAGAGATCACCCCAGCCCAGAAACGCGGCGAGATCACGCGACGCAGCGGATCGACCGCCATCATCTCCATGCTGGAAAGCTGCTCGGTCGCGCGCATCAGGCCAATTTCAGCCGTTAAGGCCGACCCCGCGCGCCCGGCGAAAAGCAGCGCCGCCACAACGGGCCCCAGCTCGCGCAGCAGCGAGAGCGCCACCAGCATCCCGAGGCTAGTTTCCGCACTGTAGGTTGTCAGAACAAGATAGCCCTGCAGCCCAAGCACCATACCGATAAACAGACCGGAGACAATGATGATGAGCATCGACAGTACGCCGACATTATAAAGCTGGCGCACCAATAGCGGCGCGTGCTTACGGAATTCCGGCCTGCCAACCAGGGCGTTGAATAACATCAATCCGGCACGCCCGAACGTCCTGATGGTTTTTATGCCACGGTGTCCGAGAGCGGCCAACGCATTTAACAGCATGAGTGGCTTAACTCCCTATTCCCAGTAAATCGTCACGATAGTCGCCTGCCGGGTAGCGGAACGGCACAGGGCCATCAGCAATACCGTCGAGGAACTGTCTAACACGCGGATCGCAATTTTCCTGCAGCGCCTGAGCGCTACCGTGTGCGACGATCTTTTTGTCCGCCACGATATAGGCGTAATCGGCAATGCTCAATACTTCCGGTACATCGTGAGACACCACAATGCAGGTGACACCAAGCGCGCTGTTCAGTTCAGAGATGAGCTTCACCAGCACGCCCATCGTAATGGGATCCTGTCCAACAAACGGTTCGTCGAACATGATTAAATCAGGTTCTAATGCAATGGCTCTCGCCAGCGCGGCGCGGCGCGCCATGCCGCCGGACAGCTCCGAAGGCATCAGCTTCGCGGCTCCCCGCAAGCCAACGGCTTCGAGCTTCATCATCACCGTGCTTTTCAGCAGTTCAGGTGGCAGACTGGTATGCTCGCGCAGCGGATAAGCCACGTTATCAAAGACGTTCATGTCGGTGAACAAGGCGCCCGACTGAAAGAGCATGCTCATGCGTTTGCGGACAGTATACAGGCGCGAGCGCGACATCTCCGGGATGTTTTCGCCATCAAAGAGGATTTCACCGCTATCCGGTGGGATCTGCCCACCAATAAGGCGAAGCAGGGTCGTTTTACCGATCCCGGACGGCCCCATAATGGCAGTGATCTTGCCACGCGGAACGGTCAACGAAATATCATCAAATATCAATCTGTTGGCGCGAGAAAAACTCACCCCGCGGACATCGACTAAATTCGCCATGGTTTGGCTCATTTATAGTTCCTTTCTTATCCTGCTCACGTTAAGGCATGTAGCCTGAATCAGCCCTAAACTCAGCATTTTTACAGAATAATAACCGTAGAGGTTAGCGAAAGCTGGCATTTGTTTTACTTTTCCGGCGCATAAAGTCAAAATTAGGAATTCGTTACGCCTCAGACTGTATGCAGTCCAGCCGTTCACGCGCGATGGACCGACGAGTATACCTGAAGAAAGGACTTTTGATGCTTTTAGCAACAGCACTGTTAATAATTGGTTTACTTTTGGTCGTCTACAGTGCTGACCGTTTAGTATTTGCTGCATCTATCCTGTGTCGCCTGACGGGCGTACCGCCTGTCGTCATCGGGATGACCGTGGTCAGTGTGGGAACGTCACTTCCTGAAATCATCGTCTCTGTCTCGGCATCGCTGCATGGTCAGTTAGACCTTGCAGTAGGCACCGCGATTGGCTCTAACATCGTCAATATACTCTTGATTTTAGGCCTGGCCGCACTGCTCCATCCATTTCGCGTGCATTCTGATGTTCTGCGCCGTGAATTGCCGCTAATGTTAATCGTAAGCCTGTTGGCAGGCTGCGTATTTTACGATGGCGTACTGAGCTATAGCGACGGCATTTTCCTGCTGGCGCTGGCCGTCATTTGGTTGCTGTATAGTGTTAAAATCGCCCGTCAGGCGGAAAAACAGGGTCAGGATAGCCTCACGCGTGAGCAGGTCGCCGAACTTCCGCGAGAAGGCACGCTGCCTGTTGCCCTGCTCTGGCTTGGTGTTGCGCTGATCATCATGCCGATGGCAACGCGTATGGTCGTGGATAACGCGACGGTGCTGGCGAACTATTTCGCCATCAGTGAACTTACCATTGGTCTGACGGTGATTGCCATCGGTACCAGCCTGCCGGAGCTGGCCACGGCCATTGCGGGGGCACGTAAAGGCGAAGATGACATTGCCATTGGTAATATCATCGGTTCCAACATATTTAATATCGCCATTGTGATGGGCCTTCCGGCCCTCATTACGCCAGGGCCCTTTAATCCCCTGGCGTTCTCGCGTGACTACGGCGTGATGTTATTGGTCAGCGTGATATTTGCCCTGCTCTGCTGGCGGCGGCAACGACAGATCGGCAAAGGCGCAGGCGCGCTGCTGACGGGTGGATTTATCGTATGGATGGCGATGCTGTACTGGCTCTCGCCTCTTCTCTCTGGGTAAACGGAAACGCATTATGTCGCAAATAGAATTGCAGCCGGGTTTTGACTTTCAGAAAGCAGGCAAAGAGGTTCTGGAGATTGAACGTGAAGGTCTGGCGCAGTTAGATCGGTACATTAATCAGGATTTTAGTCTGGCATGTGAGAAGATGTTCTACTGTGCTGGCAAAGTCGTGGTGATGGGGATGGGTAAGTCCGGCCACATTGGACGTAAAATGGCGGCAACATTTGCCAGCACCGGAACCTCTTCCTTCTTTGTACACCCGGGGGAAGCCGCGCACGGCGACCTGGGTATGGTCACGCCGCAGGATATCGTCATCGCACTGTCTAACTCCGGTGAGTCCAATGAAATTCTGGCGCTGATCCCGGTACTGAAACGACTGCAGGTGCCGCTTATTTGCATGACCAGCCGTCCGGAAAGTAGCATGGCGCGTGCGGCCGATATTCACCTGTGCGTGAAGGTTCCCAAGGAGGCCTGTCCGCTCGGCCTGGCGCCAACGTCCAGCACCACCGCAGCGCTGGTCATGGGTGATGCGCTTGCCGTCGCACTGCTTGAAGCCCGCGGTTTTACGCCGGAAGATTTCGCGCTTTCCCATCCGGGCGGCGCGCTGGGGCGCAAGCTGCTGCTTCGGGTAAACGATATTATGCACACCGGGGATGAGATCCCTCACGTCAGCAAAGAGGCCTCCCTACGTGATGCGCTGCTGGAAATCACCCGTAAGAATCTGGGTATGACGGTCGTGTGCGACGATCTGATGAAAATTCAGGGGATCTTCACCGATGGCGACCTGCGCCGCGTGTTCGACATGGGTGTTGATGTCCGTACCCTGGGCATTGCCGACGTGATGACGCCGGGCGGTATCCGCGTGCGTCCGGGTACGCTGGCCGTGGATGTGCTGAACCTGATGCAGTCCCGCCATATCACCTCCGTTATGGTTGCCGATGGCGAGCAGTTGCTCGGTGTGGTACATATGCATGATCTGCTGCGCGCAGGCGTAGTGTAATGAAGGATAAGACAATGAGTAATGCGGGTGCATCCCTTGCAACCTGTTATGGCCCGGTCAGTACCCAGATGATGGCAAAGGCGAAAAACATTCGTCTGCTCATCCTGGATGTGGATGGCGTACTCTCCGATGGCCTGATTTACATGGGCAATAATGGTGAAGAGCTGAAAGCATTTAACGTCCGCGACGGCTATGGTATCCGCTGTGCGCTCACCTCGGGTATTGAGGTGGCTATCATCACCGGGCGAAAAGCTAAACTGGTAGAAGACCGCTGTGAAACCTTAGGAATTACCCATCTGTATCAGGGGCAGTCCGATAAGATGGCGGCGTTTAAGGATTTACTGGGTAAACTGGCTATCGCACCGGAAAACGTGGCCTACGTTGGGGACGATCTGATTGACTGGCCCGTGATGGCTGAGGTCGGGCTGAGCATCGCCGTTGCCGATGCGCATCCGCTGCTGATCCCGCGCGCTGACTACGTTACCCACATCAACGGGGGCCGTGGTGCCGTCCGTGAAGTCTGCGATCTGCTCCTGCTGGCGCAGGGCAAGCTTGATGAGGCCAAAGGGCAATCGATATGAGTAAAACCAGACGCTGGATTATCATTTTGCTTTCGCTAGTCGCACTGGTATTGATTGGCGTGAACCTTGCCGATCGCGACGATACGCAAACAGAAGTGGTTAACAATAGCGATCCAACCTATAAAAGCGATCACAGCGAAACCGTGGTCTACAGCCCGGAAGGCGCGCTGAACTATCGCCTGATTGCCCAGCATGTTGAATATTTTTCAGATGACGGTATTTCGTGGTTTACCCAACCGGTGATGACCACATTCGATAAAGACAAAGTGCCGACGTGGTCAATTAAGTCAGATCGGGCCAAACTGACAAATGACCGTATGCTTTATCTGTACGGCCACGTTGAAGTCAACGCCCTGACCGCTGACTCGCAACTGCGAAAAATTACGACGGATAATGCCCAGATCAACCTGGTAACCCAGGACGTGACGTCACAGGATCTGGTCACACTGTATGGCACAACATTTAATTCCAGCGGTTTGAGAATGCGCGGGAACTTACGCAGCAAGAACGCCGAGCTGATTGAAAAGGTTAGAACCTCCTATGAAATTCAAAACAAACAAACTCAGCCTTAAAGTAATTATCGCCAGCGCGATGCTGGCGACCAGTCTCCCCGCGCTTGCTGTAACGGGCGATACCGACCAGCCGATTCATATCGAGTCCGACACCCAGTCTCTCGATATGCAGGGTAACGTCGTCACCTTCACGGGTAACGTCGTCATGACCCAGGGCACCATCAAAATTAACGCTGACAAAGTGGTCGTTACCCGTCCGGGTGGCGAGCAGGGCAAAGAGATCATTGATGGTTATGGCAACCCGGCAACCTTTTACCAGATGCAGGACAATGGCAAGCCGGTAAAAGGCCGCGCCTCGCATATGCACTACGAGCTGGCGAAGGACCTGGTAATCCTGACCGGAAACGCGTATCTGGAACAGCTGGACAGCAACATTACCGGCGACCAAATCACCTATCTGGTGAAAGAGCAAAAAATGCAGGCCTCCAGCGAGAAAGGTAAACGCGTCACGACCGTACTGGTTCCGTCGCAGCTGCAGGACAAAGGCAAGGGCCAGGCCCCGGCACAGAAGAAGAGTAACTAATCCGTTATGGCAACATTAACTGCAAAAAACCTCGCGAAGGCCTATAAGGGCCGCCGTGTCGTAGAAGATGTCAGTTTGACCGTCAACTCCGGCGAAATCGTGGGGCTGCTTGGCCCTAACGGTGCGGGTAAAACGACAACCTTCTACATGGTCGTTGGCATTGTGCCGCGCGATGCCGGCAACATAATCATTGACGATGAAGACATCAGTCTTCTGCCGCTTCACGCGCGCGCGCGTCGCGGGATCGGCTATCTGCCGCAGGAAGCCTCCATTTTCCGTCGTCTTAGCGTTTACGACAACCTGATGGCGGTCCTGCAAATTCGTAACGATCTGACCAGCGAACAGCGTCAGGATCGTGCCAACGAGCTGATGGAAGAGTTCCACATTGAGCATCTGCGCGACAGCCTCGGTCAGGCACTCTCCGGGGGCGAACGCCGTCGCGTTGAGATTGCGCGTGCGCTGGCCGCAAACCCTAAGTTTATCCTTCTGGATGAACCGTTTGCGGGTGTTGACCCGATCTCGGTTATCGACATTAAACGTATCATTGAACACCTGCGCGACAGCGGGCTTGGCGTACTGATCACCGACCACAACGTCCGTGAAACGCTGGCCGTATGTGAACGCGCGTATATTGTGAGCCAGGGCAATCTGATCGCCCACGGTACGCCACAGCAGATCCTCGAAGACGATCATGTTAAGCGCGTCTATCTTGGGGAAGACTTCAGACTCTGATAGGGTAGAGGTAACGTAACGCCGAACCGGAGAAAAATGCTCTGAACATGAAGCAAGGTTTGCAATTAAGGCTCAGCCAACAACTGGCGATGACGCCGCAGCTACAGCAGGCAATTCGCCTGTTGCAACTGTCCACGTTAGAACTTCAGCAGGAGCTCCAGCAGGCGCTGGACAGCAACCCCCTGCTGGAACAAACCGATCTTCATGACGAGGTAGATACTCAGCAGTCACAGGACACTGAAGCGCTTGATACCGCCGACGCACTCGAACAAAAAGAGATGCCCGACGAGCTTCCGCTGGATGCCAGCTGGGATGAAATCTACACCGCCGGAACGCCTTCCGGTACGCGTGCGGACTACCAGGATGATGAGCTACCGGTCTATCAGGGAGAAACCACCCAGTCGCTGCAGGATTACCTGATGTGGCAGGTGGAACTCACTCCCTTCTCCGATACCGACCGCGCGATTGCCACCTCAATTGTCGATGCCGTTGACGACACCGGCTATTTGACCGTCACGCTTGACGATATTCTGGAAAGCATGGGCGACGAAGAGATAGAGCTTGAGGAAGTTGAAGCCGTTCTGAAGCGCATCCAGCGTTTCGATCCGGTAGGCGTAGCCGCAAAAGATCTGCGCGACTGCCTGCTAATCCAGCTTTCTCAGTTCAGCAAAGAGACGCCATGGCTCGACGAGGCGCGCGTGATTATCAGCGATCACCTGGATCTGCTGGCGAACCACGATTTCCGCACCCTGATGCGCGTCACGCGCCTGAAAGAAGATGTGCTGAAAGAAGCGGTGAATCTGATCCAGTCACTCGATCCACGCCCGGGACAGTCAATCCAGACCAGCGAGCCTGAGTACGTTATTCCGGACGTGCTGGTCAGAAAACACAATGGCCGCTGGGTCGTTGAACTGAATTCAGACAGCATCCCTCGCCTGCAAATCAACCAGCAGTATGCCTCCATGTGCACCAGCGTGCGTAACGACTCCGACAATCAATATATTCGTAGCAATCTTCAGGAAGCGCGATGGCTGATCAAAAGTCTTGAGAGCCGAAATGATACGCTGCTACGCGTCAGCCGCTGTATTGTCGAACAGCAGCAGGCTTTCTTTGAGCAGGGCGAAGAGTATATGAAACCGATGGTGCTGGCGGATATCGCCCAGGCCGTCGAGATGCATGAATCAACCATTTCCCGTGTCACCACGCAGAAGTATCTGCATAGTCCACGCGGTATTTTTGAGCTTAAGTATTTCTTCTCCAGCCATGTGAATACCGAGGGCGGCGGCGAAGCGTCGTCAACGGCCATTCGTGCCCTGGTGAAGAAGTTGATCGCCGCGGAGAACCCCGCGAAGCCGCTAAGCGACAGTAAGTTAACCACCATGCTGTCCGATCAGGGTATTATGGTGGCACGTCGTACTGTTGCGAAGTATCGAGAGTCTTTATCCATTCCGCCGTCCAACCAGCGTAAACAGCTGGTCTGACACAACCGATAAGGAAGACACTATGCAGCTCAACATCACTGGACAAAACGTCGAAATTACTGAGGCTTTACGCGAATTCGTGAACGCGAAGTTTGCAAAACTCGAGCAGTATTTCGAAAGGATCAATCAGGTCTATATTGTGTTGAAAGTGGAGAAAGTGACTCATATCTCGGATGCCACCCTGCATGTTAACGGGGGTGAACTGCATGCCAGTGCGGAAGGGCAAGACATGTACGCTGCTATCGACGGCTTGATTGATAAGCTTGCGCGACAGCTCAATAAACATAAAGATAAACTGAAACAACACTAATTGTCCGGGCAGTTAACGGGTGCAGGACGGCCTGTTGTGAAACACAACAGGCCATTTGTACAGTTAGCGCTTAGGTGAAATTATGATGAACAACGATTCCGCTCTTCAACTGAGCAATGTCCTTAACCAGGAATGTACCCGCAGTGCGGTTCACTGCCAGAGCAAAAAACGTGCGCTGGAGATCATCAGTGAACTGGCTGCTAAACAGCTGGGCCTGCCGCCGCAGGTGGTGTTCGAAGCGATTCTGACCCGTGAAAAAATGGGCAGTACCGGTATCGGCAACGGCATCGCGATCCCACACGGCAAACTGGAAGAGGATACCCTGCGTGCCGTTGGTGTGTTTGTGCAGCTTGAAACACCCATCGCCTTCGATGCCATTGATAACCAGCCCGTCGATCTCCTTTTCGCGCTGCTGGTGCCTGCCGATCAGACGAAAACCCACCTGCATACGCTGTCGCTGGTCGCAAAACGTCTGGCCGATAAAACCATTTGCCGTCGACTGCGCTCGGCCCAAAGTGATGAAGAGCTCTACCAAATTATCACTGAAGCAGAAGGCAATCAGGATGATGCATAACCAGGAGATGGCCTTCACATCTGTTGTCCTGAGGAGAAACGGAACATGGTGCTGATGATTGTCAGTGGCCGTTCAGGGTCGGGGAAATCCGTTGCTCTGCGCGCGCTGGAAGACATGGGTTTTTACTGCGTTGATAACCTGCCGGTCGTGTTGTTGCCCGATCTGGCGCGCACGCTTGCGGAGAGACAAACCTCTGCAGCCGTCAGTATCGACGTCCGTAACATGCCTGAATCGCCAGAGATCTTCGAACAGGCAATGAGCAACCTGCCTGACACGTTCTCGCCTCAGCTGCTGTTCCTTGATGCAGACCGCAATACGCTAATCCGTCGCTACAGCGATACCCGTCGCTTGCACCCGCTTTCCAGTAAGAACCTCTCTCTGGAGAGTGCTATCGATGAAGAGAGCGACCTGCTGGAGCCGCTGCGTTCTCGTGCCGACCTGATTGTCGACACCTCTGAGATGTCCGTTCACGAGCTGGCAGAAATGCTGCGCACCCGGTTATTGGGTAAACGCGAGCGTGAACTGACGATGGTGTTCGAATCCTTTGGCTTCAAGCACGGTATCCCGATTGATGCGGATTATGTTTTCGACGTGCGCTTCCTGCCGAACCCGCACTGGGATCCGAAGCTGCGTCCCATGACCGGCCTGGACAAACCCGTCGCGGCCTTCCTCGACCGGCACACAGAAGTACACAATTTTATCTACCAGACGCGAAGCTACCTTGAGCTATGGTTACCTATGCTGGAGACAAACAATCGTAGCTACCTGACGGTAGCGATTGGCTGTACCGGTGGTAAACATCGTTCGGTTTATATCGCCGAACAGCTGGCCGACTATTTCCGCTCGCGCGGTAAGAACGTTCAGTCCCGTCATCGCACGCTGGAAAAACGTAAAACATGACCGTAAAACAGACCGTTGAGATCACCAATAAGCTGGGCATGCATGCACGCCCGGCGATGAAGCTGTTTGAGCTGATGCAGGGTTTCGATGCAGAGGTTCTGCTGCGAAATGACGAAGGCACCGAAGCGGAAGCGAACAGCGTGATCGCGCTGCTGATGCTGGATTCCGCCAAAGGGCGCCAGATTGAAGTCGAAGCCACCGGACCTCAGGAAGAGGAAGCGTTGGCAGCTGTGATTGCGCTGTTTAATGCAGGGTTTGACGAAGATTAAGGTCAGCTATTAAGGCGGGTAGCGCTGCGCTTACCCGCCCTACATTAATTTATTGCTCTCCATAAACCCTTCCCCTCCCAACTGACGCATCTGGCGCATGATCCACGCCTGACGGCTACGCACGTACCCTGACGGGGCACTGGCTTTAAAACGGATGGGATTAGGCAGAACAGCCGCGAGCAGCGCCGCCTCCGACATGCTCAGCTTGCTGGCGGGTTTATTAAAATAGCGTTGAGATGCAGCTTCGACACCAAATACCCCGTCACCAAACTCGGCAACGTTGAGATACACGGTCAGAATGCGTTTTTTGCTCCAGACCGTTTCCATCCCCAGGGTCAACCCCGCTTCCAGCCCCTTTCGCACCCAGCTGCGGCCGTCCCACAGAAACAGATTTTTGGCCGTCTGC
Source organism: Enterobacter sp. N18-03635 (assembly GCF_004006055.1). Lineage (NCBI taxonomy): Bacteria > Pseudomonadati > Pseudomonadota > Gammaproteobacteria > Enterobacterales > Enterobacteriaceae > Enterobacter > Enterobacter sp. N18-03635. The sequence goes on from NZ_CP034769.1 coordinate 4,049,831, forward strand.
TGCGACAAGGTTGACGCACCGCGCACGCGGTTTTCATGGCGTTCATTATGGGCTAGCGCCTTCTCAATGGCCGCAACGTCGAATCCCCAGTGCTCCGGGAATTTCTGATCCTCCGCTGCGATGACCGCCAGCCCCATGAACGGCGAGATCTCGTCCATGCTCACCCAGTCAGAATGGGCAACATAGCCGAAATCACCGCTGAGCCACGCGCCGAGCTGACGCTCAACCATCACAGCGGAGAACGGGACCGGCATAATGCTGAACAGGGCGAGTCCACCGCCCCAAAACACCGCCAGCACCAGAACGATGCGCAACAGGATACGTTTTACCCACGCGCCAGCACCGGATTGACGACTCATTCAGCCAGCACCAGCACTCGGGCGACCAGCTTTTCGATCCCCATAGCCGCTTCTGCAATATTCTGCGCCAGCATATACGCAGGCGTGGTGACTATTTTGTTATCTTCATCAACCACAATGTCATCCACCGGGCACGGAACGTGTTCGCCCCCCATTTCCTCTACGATTTCCGCGGTATCAATATCCGTCCCGATGGTCAGGCGCAGCGGGAAATCAAAAATCCTGGGCAACATCGCCGGTGCGATACAGATAAAGCCCAGCGGTTTCCCTGCCGCATGCATGGCCTGCGACAGCGCTTTGAGATGAGGATCGATCTGACACTCCGCGCCCTGCTCGGCAAAGGTACTGAGATTTTTGGCCGCGCCAAACCCACCCGGCACAATGAGCGCATCAAGCTCTGCAGGGTCTGCCTGAATAAGAGGATGGATATCACCTCGCGCAATACGCGCGGCTTCAACCAGCACATTACGGGTTTCCGGCATCGGCTCACCGGTCAGATGATTGATCACATCCGACTGATTTTTGTCTGGCGCAAAACAAATAACCTCCGCTCCCTGCTTAGCCAGGGCCAGCAGCGTGATTACGGCTTCATGTATCTCAGAACCATCGTAAACACCGCATCCGCTCAGCACGACACCAATCTTTTTCATCATGACAATCCTTTTCTGCAACTTGCTGAAGCACATTAATAATTTTGATTAAAACGCTATGCTTCACACATTTCACTGATTCATGTAACAAATCATTTAAGATTTGCTATCTTATCTGCGTGCGGCCTAAATTTTTCAGGCAGCGCCCTTTCGAAAATAACTTTAAAAAAACAGGCGCAGCCACGATTTCCCTGGTGTTGGCGCAGTATTCGCGCACCCCGGTTAAGCCGGGGTCATTTTTTTCTGGCGTCGACCCAGGCTTTAAGCACCGCAACATCGTTTTGCCACTCTTGTTTCATCTCTTCAACCCAATCACCCACGTTATCTTCCCATGCAGGTAAATCAGGCGACTGAATCTGTTGACCCAGCTGCTGAAGATGGCGCAAACCGACCGAGCCGGCGGCACCTTTAATTTTATGTCCTTCTTCGACGATGCCTTTCTGGTCCCGGGCCGTCAGGTTTGATTCCAGAACGCTCAGATAGCCCGGCATCATTTTTTCGAAGACCGCCAGACCATCGGTAATCAGTTTCGGGCCTACCAGATCGATATACTGCTCCAGCATCGCGGTATCGAGTATCGTTTGGGCTTTTGCGCTATCAACAGACGTCATGGTGCTCTCCTCTTCATCACGGGTATCCCAGAACTTCTTAATCATGGCGGTCAGAGCAGGCACCGCCAGCGGCTTACTGAGTACATCGTCCATACCGGCATCGAGATACTCTTTTTTATCTTTTAGCACGTTCGCCGTCAGCGCCACCAGCGGCGGCAGTTCGTCGGCCGCGTACTGACGCGTCAGCTCACGCGAGATATCCAGCCCGGTCATATCCGGCAGCTGGATATCAAGCAGCACAAGGTCGTATTCGCCCGGTTTAAACATCTCCAGTGCGGCCTTACCGGTCATCGCGACATCCACGCTGTTGCCCAGTTTTTCCAGCACCGAGCGAGCCACAATCACGTTCAGCTCAATATCCTCCACCAGCAGAACGTGCAGGGCAGGCAGCGGCATATCGTCATTTTCGAAGGTATCTTCTACCTCTTCCGCCACCGCCGGCGCATGGACCGTCAGCGTGAAGGTTGACCCTTTGCCCGGCTGGCTGGCAACGGTGATATCGCCGCCCATGCTCTTCGCCAGACGTTTAGAGACCGCCAGGCCAATGCCTGTTCCGGTCGCCGGTTTTCCGCCGTTGCTGTCCTTCACCTGGTAGTACATGGCAAAGATTTTGTCCTGCTCCTCCTGCGGAATACCAATCCCGGAATCCTCCACCTCGAAGTGCAGCATATCTCCTTCGTCATAGCGTATGCGCACCGCCACCAGCCCCTTCTGGGTAAATTTCACCGCGTTGCTGATAAGGTTCCACAGGATCTGGCGCAGACGCGTGCCGTCAGTCACCACTTTATGCGGCAGCGGCAGGGTTGGCTCCATGACAAAACTCAGTCCCTTCTGCTGCGCCTGCAGGCCGGACAGGTTTTCGAGATCGGCAAGGAAGCTGGTGAAATCAACAGGCTGATTATCAAGCTGAACTTTACGGCGCTCCATCTTATCCATATCAATAATATCGTTGAAGATATTACCCAGCGTGACCGCTGAGACATGAATAGTCTTGAGGTATTTTTCCTGCTCTGCGGTCAGGTCGGTATCCAGCAGAATACGGCTCAGCCCGACAATGCCGTTAAGCGGCGTGCGCAGCTCGTGGCTGATGGTGGAGATAAAGGTGGTCTTGTCGCGACTGGCGCGCTCCAGGGCATCCTGATAGCGCTTACGCTCGGTGATATCGCGGCCAAAGCCCATCAGGCCGTGGCGTTTGCCCACGCGGTCATAGTACGGCACCTTACGGATCTCAAAACAGGCTTTGCGTCCGTCCGGGTAATCCAGCCACTGTTCATAGGTCAGCGAGACGTTATGACGGAAGACTTTTTCGTCGGTCTCCATGACCTTGGCCGCCGCCTCTTCAGAGTAAACGTCCTGCGGCTTCAGGTGAATCAGCTGCTTCTCGCTTTTCCCGGTGAGTAACTCCATCGCCCGGTTACAGCCGGAAAACTCTTTATCTTCATTGCGGTAAAACACCAGGTCCGGCGACGCATCGAGGAACGACCGCAGGAAAGAGGATTGCTGCTCAAGCTGGATCTGCGTGACCTCGCGCTCTTTCATTTCGATTTTCAGCTGCTCCAGCGTGGCCTGACGTTCGGCTTCCGCCTTCTCACGATCGGAGATCTCCTGATTCAGCTGCGCAATGTTGTCTTTGAGCTGGACGTTGAGCTTCAGGTCGCGCTCACGCATCTCTTCCAGTTTATCGACCAGCTTAGACAAACGCTGACGGGACTCTTCCAGCTGTTCAACCACCACGGAAAGGAAATAGACCGCCCAGGGGGTAATGAGCAAGCCAAAGAAGATGGAGCGGATGACGTCGATACTCTCGACCTGACCATGCAGAACCATAGTAACGGCCATTTGCACGACAATGGCCAGAACGACCAGCGCCAGCGCAAGCAGCATGGAGAAACGCACCAGCCCAAGCTTCATCATCAGGTCGACGTAATACTGGGCAAGCATTCGAATTTGCTTCATAGAGGATCCCTTCACGACGTTATCGCTCAATAATACTCAAATTCGCGGCGGGACGTTGAAGGTTGTGAGAAAAAGTGCGGGATGAAACAGGAGATTAGCCTCGCTCCCGGGTAACCGGAAGCGAGGAGAGGTCCTTCAGGAGCGTTTCAACATCAGCCAGAGGCTGATCAGGAGGAAGCTGGCGCTTGGCAGCAGCGCACCAATTATCGGCGGAATGCCATAAACCAGCGTCAGCGGACCGAAGATCTGATCGAGCACGTAGAACACAAAGCCGAAGCTGATGCCGGTCACGACGCGAACCCCCATCGGCACGCTGCGCAACGGACCGAAGATAAACGACAGCGCCATCAGCATCATTACCGCCACGGACATTGGCTGGAAGATTTTGCTCCACATGTTGAGCTGATAACGTCCCGCATCCTGTCCGCTCGACTTCAGATATTTCACATAGTTGTGCAGACCGCTGATAGAGAGCGCGTCAGGATCCAAGGCAACAACACCGAGCTTGTCAGGCGTCAGGTTGGTCTTCCACGTGCCGGTTACCGTCTGAGAACCCGTAATCTGTTTCGGATCGGTCAGGTCGGATTCATCAACCTGGGACAACCGCCACTGCTTATGTTCGGCGTCAAATTTCGCCGAAGAGGCGTGGCGAACGGACTGCAGACGGCGCTGGTCATCGAAAGCGTAGATGCTCACCCCGCCCAGTTCATCATTCCCCTTCACCCGTTCGATGTAGACGAAGTTTTTACCGTCTTTAGCCCATAAACCTTGCTGAGTCGAGAGCAGTGAACCACCGTACATGGCCTGAGCACGGTAGTTACGCGCCATCTGTTCACCCTGAGGCGCAACCCATTCGCCAATCGCCATGGTCAACAGCACCAGTGGGATTGCGGTTTTCATCACCGACAGCGCAACCTGCATGCGGGTAAAACCCGAGGCCTGCATTACGACCAGCTCGCTGCGCTGCGCCAGCATTCCCAGCCCCAGCAGCGCACCCAGCAGGGCCGCCATCGGGAAGAAGATCTGCACATCTTTCGGCACGCTGAGCAGGGTATACATCCCCGCGCCCAGCGCGTCATAGCTCCCCTGCCCGGCTTTTTTCAGCTGATCGACAAATTTGATAATGCCGGAGAGCGACACCAGCATGAACAACGTCATCATGATGGTGGTAAAAATGGTTTTACCGATATAGCGATCAAGAACGCCAAACGCCTGCATTAGATGGCTCCTTTACGCGAGAATCGGGCACGTATACGGCGCACAGGCACCGTATCCCACAGGTTTAACCCCAGCGCCAGTAAGATGTACAGGCTGTTGACGAACCATGTCCAGACCATAGGGTCCAGCTTACCCTTCGCGCCGTTGGAACGAATCGAGGTTTGCAGCAGGAAATAGATCAGGTAAAGCAGCATCGCCGGCAGCATAGAGAGCACGCGCCCCTGACGCGGGTTCACCACACTCAGCGGAACGACAATCAGCGCCATCATAAACACGGTGAAGACGAGCGTGATACGCCAGTGGAACTCAGCGCGCGCCCGGTCAGTATCGGTATTCCAGAGGGTACGCATGTCCATTTGCTCGGTATCCGTTGGATCGAGCGCCACGGTCTGATGGCCGATAATGGCCTGATAGTTCTGGAAATCCGTAATACGGAAGTCGCGCAGCATCGCGGTGCCTTCGAAACGGGTACCTTTGTTCAGCGTCACGACCTGTGAACCATCTTTGCGCTGAGCAAGCTGACCGGAGTCTGCAACCACCACTGAAGGACGCGCGTTTCCTTTGGGACGCAGCTGCGCAAGGAAGACGTCGTTGAATTTACTGCCGTCAACGCTCTCAATAAACAGCACTGAGTTTCCGTCGGTTGCCTGCTGGAACTGCCCCTGGGCTAACGCCGCCATGCCGGGGTTGGCTTTCGCTTCGGCCAGCACTTCGTCCTGATGGCGGGAAGACATGGGCCCCGCCCACATCACATTCACCGCCGCAACGATACCCGTGAACAGCGCCAGTATCATGGCGGCTTTCACCAGCACCGCTTTGCTCAGGCCGCAGGCGTGCATCACCGTGATTTCACTCTCGGTGTAGAGTTTCCCAAGCGTCATGAGAAGGCCAAGGAAAAGACTTAGCGGCAGGATAAGCTGCGCCATTTCCGGGATCCCTAAACCAAGCAGGGAAAGTACCAGATTTGTTGGAATTTCGCCGTCAACGGCCGCACCGAGGATCTTAACCAGCTTCTGACAGAAAAAAATCAGCAGCAGGATGAAAAGGATCGCCAGTTGGCTTTTGAGCGTCTCCCGCACCAGATATCTTATGATTATCACTTTAAATACGCCCGTAAAAACCCGTCTCTTTGCTGGAAAATCGCTTGTTTCATGGCTTAAACGTCATTTATTCTCTTGAGTCGTCGAAATCATCGCTAAGATTAAAACATCCGGCGGATTCACGCTTCAGGATTGTTTCTGACGTGTCGAAACCGTAGTAACGTAAGATTAACACGAAGTCACCACAACAGCGGACATGAGTTACGAAAGGTTTCAATTCTATCCGTAGCTGCCGCCGTTGTCTTTAAGATTCAGGAGCGTAGTGCATGGAGTTCAGTGTAAAAAGCGGTAGCCCGGAGAAACAGCGGAGTGCCTGCATCGTTGTGGGCGTCTTTGAACCACGCCGACTCTCCCCGATCGCCGAGCAACTCGATAAAATCAGTGACGGCTATATTAGCGCCCTGCTGCGCCGTGGCGAACTGGAAGGCAAACCTGGGCAGACGCTGTTACTGCACCATGTTCCGAACGTACTGTCAGAACGTATTCTGCTGATTGGCTGCGGCAAAGAACGCGAGCTGGATGAACGTCAGTATAAGCAGGTGATTCAGAAAACAATCAATACGCTGAATGATACTGGCTCAATGGAAGCCGTCTGCTTCCTGACCGAGCTGCACGTCAAAGGGCGTAACACCTACTGGAAAGTGCGTCAGGCGGTTGAAACGGCAAAAGAGAGCCTGTACAGCTTCGATCAGCTGAAAACCAATAAAAGCGAGCCGCGTCGTCCGCTGCGTAAAATGGTCTTTAACGTGCCAACCCGTCGTGAACTGACCAGCGGTGAACGCGCCATTCAACACGGTCTGGCCATTGCAGCCGGCATTAAAGCGGCTAAAGATCTCGGCAACATGCCGCCGAACATCTGTAACGCGGCTTACCTGGCTTCTCAGGCGCGTCAGCTGGCCGACGCCTACAGCAAAAACGTCATTACCCGCGTCATCGGCGAACAGCAGATGAAAGAGCTGGGGATGCACTCTTATCTGGCGGTCGGTAACGGCTCGCAAAACGAATCCCTGATGTCGGTCATTGAGTACAAAGGCAACCCGTCCGAAGACGCACGCCCGATTGTGCTCGTCGGTAAAGGCCTGACCTTCGACTCCGGCGGTATCTCCATCAAGCCTGCCGAAGGCATGGATGAGATGAAGTACGACATGTGCGGTGCGGCGGCGGTTTACGGCGTGATGCGGATGGTTGCGGAACTTCAGTTGCCTATCAACGTGATCGGCGTTCTGGCGGGCTGCGAAAATATGCCTGGCGGCCGCGCCTATCGTCCGGGGGACGTTCTGACCACCATGTCCGGCCAGACCGTTGAAGTGCTGAATACCGACGCCGAAGGCCGTCTGGTACTCTGTGACGTGTTGACCTACGTTGAGCGCTTCGAGCCGGAAGCGGTGATTGACGTCGCCACGCTCACCGGAGCCTGTGTGATTGCGCTGGGCCATCACATTACCGGCCTGATGTCGAACCACAATCCGCTGGCGCACGAGCTGATTGGTGCGTCAGAGCAGGCCGGGGACCGCGCATGGCGTCTACCGCTGGGTGACGAATATCAGGATCAGCTGGAGTCTAACTTTGCGGATATGGCGAACATCGGCGGACGTCCTGGCGGGGCGATCACCGCGGGCTGCTTCCTGGCGCGCTTCACCCGCAAGTACAACTGGGCGCACCTGGATATCGCGGGCACCGCGTGGCGCTCCGGCAAGGCCAAAGGCGCAACCGGTCGCCCGGTAGCGCTGTTGTCGCAGTTCCTGCTCAATCGTGCGGGTTTTAACGGCGACGAGTAAGTCAAAACGGCAGTAAACCGTAGGCCGGGTAAGGCGAAGCCGCCGCCCGGCTTAAGCATTTAAAGTGAGCACAAGAAGCCCCATATATGAAGAATGCAACGTTCTACCTTCTGGACAACGACACCCATCAGGATGGCCTCAGCGCCGTCGAACAGCTGGTGTGTGAAATTGCCGCAGAACGTTGGCGCGCAGGCAAACGCGTGTTGATAGCCTGTGAAGATGAGCAGCAGGCGATTCGTCTCGATGAAGCGCTGTGGGCCCGCCCGCCGGAGAGTTTTGTTCCGCATAACCTGTCAGGCGAAGGTCCGCGCGGCGGGGCACCGGTTGAAATTGCCTGGCCGCAAAAGCGCAACAGCAGCGCGCGCGACATTCTGATTAGCCTGCGGATAGATTTTGCAGATTTTGCCACCGCTTTCACAGAAGTGGTAGACTTTGTCCCTTACGAAGAATCTTTGAAACAACTGGCGCGCGAACGCTACAAAGCGTACCGCCTGGCTGGTTTTAACCTGAATACGGCAACCTGGAAATAATGGAAAAGACATATAACCCACGCGATATCGAACAGCCGCTTTACGAGCACTGGGAACAGCAGGGCTATTTCAAGCCTAACGGCGACGAAAGCAAAGAGTCCTTCTGCATCATGATCCCGCCGCCGAACGTCACCGGCAGTTTGCATATGGGTCATGCTTTCCAGCAGACCATCATGGACACCATGATCCGTTACCAGCGCATGCAGGGCAAAAACACCCTGTGGCAGGCGGGGACTGACCACGCGGGTATCGCGACCCAGATGGTGGTTGAGCGTAAAATTGCCGCTGAAGAAGGAAAAACCCGCCACGACTACGGTCGCGACGCTTTTATCGACAAAATCTGGCAGTGGAAAGCGGAATCTGGCGGCACCATTACCCGTCAGATGCGTCGTCTCGGCAACTCTGTGGACTGGGAGCGCGAGCGCTTCACCATGGATGAAGGCCTGTCCAATGCCGTTAAAGAAGTCTTCGTTCGCCTGTATAAAGAAGACCTGATTTACCGCGGCAAACGCCTGGTAAACTGGGATCCGAAACTGCGCACCGCCATCTCTGACCTGGAAGTGGAAAACCGCGAGTCTAAAGGCTCCATGTGGCACATCCGCTATCCGCTGGCCGACGGTGCAAAAACCGCCGACGGCAAAGATTACCTGGTGGTCGCGACCACCCGTCCGGAAACCCTGCTGGGCGATACCGGCGTGGCCGTTAACCCAGAAGATCCGCGTTATAAAGATTTGATCGGCAAATTCGTGGTGCTGCCGCTGGTAAACCGCCGTATTCCGATTGTGGGCGACGAACACGCCGACATGGAAAAAGGCACCGGCTGCGTGAAAATTACCCCGGCGCACGACTTCAATGACTATGAAGTGGGTCGTCGTCACGCCCTGCCGATGATCAACATTCTGACCTTCGACGGCGATATCCGCGAAAGCGCAGAAGTGTACGACACCAAAGGCAACGAATCCGACGTTTATTCCAGCGACATCCCGGCGGAGTTCCAGAAGCTGGAACGTTTTGCCGCGCGTAAAGCGATCGTGGCTGCCGTTGACGCACTGGGCCTGCTGGAAGAGATCAAGCCTCACGACCTGACCGTGCCGTACGGCGACCGTGGTGGCGTGGTAATCGAGCCAATGCTGACCGACCAGTGGTACGTGCGTGCCGACGTGCTGGCGAAACCGGCTGTTGAAGCGGTTGAGAACGGCAGCATTCAGTTCGTGCCGAAGCAGTACGAAAACATGTACTTCTCCTGGATGCGCGATATTCAGGACTGGTGTATCTCTCGTCAGCTGTGGTGGGGTCACCGTATCCCGGCATGGTACGACAATGAAGGCAACGTCTACGTTGGCCGTAGCGAAGACGAAGTGCGTCAGGAAAACAATCTGAGCGCAGACGTTGCGCTGCGTCAGGACGAAGACGTGCTGGACACCTGGTTCTCCTCCGCGCTGTGGACTTTCTCCACCCTCGGCTGGCCAGAAAACACCGACGCGCTGCGTCAGTTCCATCCAACCAGCGTGATGGTGTCCGGTTTCGACATCATCTTCTTCTGGATTGCCCGCATGATCATGATGACCATGCACTTCATCAAAGACGAAGACGGCAAGCCGCAGGTTCCGTTCCATACCGTCTACATGACCGGTCTGATCCGCGACGACGAAGGCCAGAAGATGTCCAAATCCAAGGGTAACGTCATTGACCCGCTGGACATGGTTGACGGTATCTCTCTGGAAGATCTGCTGGAAAAACGCACCGGCAACATGATGCAGCCGCAGCTGGCTGAGAAAATCCGCAAGCGCACCGAGAAGCAGTTCCCGAACGGGATTGAGTCTCACGGTACCGACGCCCTGCGCTTCACCCTGGCGGCGCTGGCCTCTACCGGCCGTGACATCAACTGGGACATGAAGCGTCTGGAAGGTTACCGTAACTTCTGTAACAAGCTGTGGAACGCCAGCCGCTTCGTGCTGATGAACACCGAAGATCAGGATTGTGGCTTCAACGGTGGCGAAATGACGCTGTCTCTGGCTGACCGCTGGATCCTGGCGGAATTCAACCAGACGGTGAAAGCGTTCCGCGAGGCGCTGGACAGCTACCGCTTCGACATCGCGGCGGGCATCCTGTATGAATTCACCTGGAACCAGTTCTGCGACTGGTATCTGGAGCTGGCGAAGCCGGTCATGAACGGCGGCACTGAAGCGGAACTGCGCGGCACGCGCAACACGCTGATTACCGTTCTGGAAGGCCTGCTGCGCCTGGCGCACCCGGTTATTCCATTCATCACCGAGACCATCTGGCAGCGCGTGAAGGTGATTGCTGGCATCAACGCAGATACCATCATGCTGCAGCCGTTCCCGGAATTCGATGCGGCGAAAGTCGATGAAGCGGCATCAGCGGATACCGAGTGGCTGAAGCAGGCGATCGTTGCAGTACGTAACATCCGTGCTGAAATGAACATTGCCCCTGGCAAACCGCTGGAGCTGCTGCTTCGTGGCTGCAGCGAAGCTGCCGTTCGTCGCGTCACAGAGAACAACACCTTCCTGAAAACCATGGCGCGTCTGGAAAGCATCACCGTGCTGCCTGCGGATGACAAAGGTCCGGTTTCCGTGACCAAAATCATCGACGGCGCCGAGCTGCTGATCCCGATGGCGGGTCTGATCGACAAAGACGCCGAGCTGGCTCGTCTGGCGAAAGAAGTGGCGAAAGTCGACGTGGAAATTGGCAAAATCGAAAGCAAGCTGGCGAACGAAGGCTTTGTCGCCCGCGCGCCGGAAGCGGTCATCGCGAAAGAGCGTGAGCGTCTGGTTGCCTTCGCCGATGCGAAGACCAAGCTGATTGAGCAGCAGGCGGTTATCGCTGCCCTGTAATGCTTTTACCCCTTACGCTTCAGAGCGTAAGGGGTATCCTTCCTGAAAACTCCTCGCTTGCACTCCCCTTTCTGCGGTGCTATTAACAGCAGTTATGTGTCAATTTTTGTAATGAGTAATGCTATGAGCGTGATTACCCCCGTCGCGACGACGATGCGCCGGATCGCTGAGCAGGATAACCCGGCTATCGCCGCCGTTATCCGCACCGTTTCTGCCGAATATGGCCTGACGGCTGACAAAGGCTACACGGTTGCCGACCCGAACCTGGACGCGCTTTACCAGCTCTACAGCCAGCCAGGGCACGCCTACTGGGTAATCGAGCAGAACGGCCAGGTTGTCGGAGGCGGCGGCGTGGCGCCCCTCAGCTGCAGCGAGCCGGATATCTGCGAGCTGCAGAAAATGTATTTCCTGCCAACGGCGCGCGGGCAAGGACTGGCGAAAAAGCTGGCGCTGATTGCTCTGGATCATGCGCGCAAGCAGGGTTTTACCCGCTGCTACCTTGAAACGACCGCCTTCCTCAAAGAGGCCATCGGCCTGTATGAACATCTGGGCTTTGAGCATATCGATGCGCCGCTGGGCTGTACCGGCCACGTTGATTGCGAAGTCAGAATGCTGAAAAGTCTGTAACTTTCGTTCCTGCCCTCTTCTGTTAAGCGGCTGTAAACTGAATGCTCTACACTCTCAGTTCACACCACAACGGGGGAAACACGATGTCGAAGATAAAAAGCTACGCCGCACCGCAGGCGGGTGCAGAACTTGAGCTGTACGAGTACGATGCGGGCGAACTAAAAGCAGAAGACGTCGAAGTACAGGTTGATTACTGCGGGATCTGCCACTCGGATCTCTCGATGATCGACAACGAATGGGGCTTCTCCAGCTATCCGCTGGTTGCCGGACACGAAGTCATTGGCCGCGTCGTGGCGCTCGGTAGCGCCGCGCAGGACAAAGGGCTGAAAGTGGGCCAGCGCGTGGGCATTGGCTGGACGGCACGCAGCTGTGGTCACTGCGATGCCTGTATCAGCGGCAATCAAATCAACTGCCTCGAAGGCGCCGTTCCCACCATTCTCAACAAAGGTGGTTTTGCCGATAAACTGCGCGCCGACTGGCAATGGGTCATCCCGCTGCCGGACAGCATTGATATCGAATCCGCCGGTCCGCTGCTGTGCGGCGGTATCACCGTCTTCAAACCGCTGCTGATGCACCATATCACCGCTACCAGCCGCGTCGGCGTCATTGGTATCGGCGGACTGGGGCATATTGCCATTAAGCTGCTGCACGCGATGGGCTGTGAAGTCACGGCGTTCAGCTCGAACCCGGCCAAAGAGAAAGAAGTGCTGGCGATGGGGGCGGATAAAGTGGTGAATAGCCGCGATCCGCAGGCGCTGAACGCGCTGGCGGGCCAGTTTGATCTGATCATCAACACCGTTAACGTGGATCTCGACTGGCAGCCGTACTTTGAAGCGCTGGCCTACGGCGGTAACTTCCACACCGTGGGTGCGGTGATGAAGCCGCTGCCGGTTCCGGCGTTTACCCTGATCGGTGGGGATCGCAGCATATCCGGTTCTGCTACCGGTACGCCGTACGAGCTGCGCAAACTGATGAAATTCGCCGGACGCACCAAAGTGGCGCCGACCACCGAACTGTATCCAATGTCGAAAATCAACGAAGCGATCCAGCACGTGCGCGACGGTAAAGCCCGCTACCGCGTGGTGCTGAAAGCGGATTTCTGATGTGAGTTTGCCGGGTGGCGGCTTCGCCTTACCCGGCCTACTTTCACTGCTGCGCCAATACGTTAAATACTTCCGCTACCGCGACCGCTCCCGGATCCATTACCCCATCCAGGTTCTCTTTATTGACATACGACGAGCGTCCCGCGCCGGCTTTCGCCATTTTCGCCGTTGCTTCGGCACCGTGCTGTGCTGCCTTCGCCGCTGCCTCGATATCTCCCTTCAGCAACGCCTCCAGCGCCGGTTGCAGCGCGTCGATCAGCGTGCGATCGCCGAGATCTGCCCCACCGTACTGCTTCATCTGCGCCAGTCCGCTGAGCAAGGCCTCAGGGAGTGGCTGACCATCGTGAAGCTTTTGCCCGGCCGCAGTGAAGAAGATCGACATCAGCACCCCGCTCGACCCGCCCATCACCGTCGCCAGCCGCTCGCCAACCAGCAGCAGCAGCTTAGACACATCATTAAGCGGGAGCGTGTTCTCCTCCAGTCGCTGCGCAATATCCCGCGCCCCTTGCGCAAAGGTGGAGCCGGTATCGCCATCACCCACTTTCGCATCCAGCGCGTTCAGGCGGTTTTCCAGCTGGATCAGCGTTTTTGTCACTGAGAAGACACACGCTCCTACCTGCGGATTGTCCGATGAGGTATATTCCACTCGATCATGAATGGCGCTGTGCTCAACGGTACGCAGTGGCGCAAACGCCACGGGCTTCTGCCAGCCCAGCGTCTCGACATCGGCGTAAATCGCCTTTTCGAAGAAATCAGTGAGCTTCAGCAGCGTCAGCGAAAAGCCTTTCATATCCAGCGCGCTGACCAGCGGCGCTGGGCCAATCAGGTACGCGATGTTCTCTTTCAGCGCCGAGTGCGCCAGCTCTTTGGTCAGCAGCGCCATCTCCAGCGCCGATACGCCGCCAAGATTGTTAATCAATACCGCAAAACGCCCCTCGCCCGCCTGCGCGCGTAACGGCGTCACCAGGGTGTCGATAATGGCTTTGCTGTTTTGCGTATCCACCACGGAAGCCCCGGGCTCGCCGTGAATGCCCAGGCCCAGCTCGACATGGCCTTGTTTAATCCGCCCCTCTTCATCGTCGCTGCCCGGCAGGTTGCACGTTTGCATCGCCACGCCCAGGCTCCAGAGGTTATCGCAGGCCTGTTGCGCAATATCCCGCACCTCGCTCAGCGATTTCCCCTGCTCCGCCGCATAGCCCGCAATCTTGTGCACCAGTGCCGTACCGGCAATACCGCGCGGCTGCTTGTTATCCGGCAGCGCGATATCGTCCGCCACGATCACCATCTCCACCTTAAGACCGTAACGTTTAGCCTTTTCCGCCGCCAGACCAAAGTTCAGGCGATCGCCGGTGTAGTTTTTTACGATCAGCAGACAGCCCCGGTCGCCCGTGACCGCCACAATGGCATTCAGCACCGCATCCACGCTCGGCGAAGCAAAAAGATCACCACACACTGCCGCCGTCAGCATCCCTTTGCCGACAAACCCGGCGTGCGCGGGTTCGTGGCCTGAGCCGCCGCCGGAGATCACCGCCACGCGGCTTTTGTCCCAGTCGCCGCGTGCGACGATCCTGATGGCCGGATCGATATCAAGCTTGACGAGATTAGCGTGTGGTGCAGAAAGCAGTATGCCTTCAATGGCATCGTTGACCAGCTGTTTGCGATCGTTAAAGAAGAATCTGGACATAGTTTCCCACTATTTTGTGAACCGTATGCAAAAGCATAGTCCGCGCTGGATAATGCGCCGCAAAGTCAGGAATTTACTCAACCAAATTGCGGCCAGGTTGCCTATACTCCACCCAGGACTAAGAGAGGAAGCGCATCATGAGTACACCATTGTTAATTGCCAGGACGCTGGAAAAAGAGCTGTATTTACTGCCCGCGATGGCGAACCGCCACGGTCTGATCACCGGAGCGACCGGGACGGGGAAAACCGTCACCCTGCAAAAGCTGGCGGAGTCGCTTTCAGAGATTGGCGTACCGGTCTTTATGGCTGACGTGAAAGGCGATTTAACCGGTGTGGCTCAGGATGGGACGGCATCTGAAAAACTGCTCGAGCGGCTGAAAAATATTGGCATCACGGACTGGACCCCGCACGGTAACCCGGTGGTGGTGTGGGATATCTTTGGTGAGAAAGGCCACCCGGTGCGCGCCACCGTCTCCGATCTCGGCCCGCTGCTGCTGGCCCGTCTGCTTAACCTCAACGACGTGCAGTCCGGCGTGCTGAATATTATCTTCCGCATTGCCGACGATCAGGGACTGCTGCTGCTTGATTTCAAAGATCTACGCGCCATTACGCAATACATCGGCGATAACGCCAAATCCTTCCAGAACCAGTACGGCAATATCAGCAGCGCCTCGGTGGGCGCTATTCAGCGCGGTCTACTGACGCTTGAGCAGCAGGGCGCTGAGCATTTCTTTGGTGAACCCATGCTGGATATCAAAGACTGGATGCGCACCGACAGCAGTGGCAAAGGCATTATTAACATTCTGAGCTCCGAGAAGCTCTATCAGATGCCGAAACTCTATGCCGCCAGCCTGCTGTGGATGCTCTCCGAACTGTACGAACAGTTACCGGAAGCGGGCGATCTGGAAAAACCGAAGCTGGTGTTCTTCTTTGACGAAGCGCATCTGCTGTTTAACGACGCGCCGCAGGTATTGCTGGATAAAATTGAACAGGTCATTCGCCTGATCCGCTCCAAAGGCGTCGGCGTCTGGTTTGTCTCGCAAAACCCGTCCGATATCCCCGACAACGTGCTCGGGCAGCTCGGCAACCGCGTGCAGCATGCCCTGCGCGCCTTTACGCCAAAAGATCAGAAAGCGGTGAAAGCCGCCGCGCAAACCATGCGCGCCAATCCTGCCTTTGATACCGAAGCGGCGATTCAGGCGCTAGGCACCGGTGAAGCGCTGATCTCGTTCCTGGATGCGAAGGGCAGCCCGTCTGTGGTAGAACGCGCCATGGTGATCGCGCCTTGCTCGCGCATGGGGCCGGTGACCGACGATGAGCGCAACGGCCTGATTAACCACTCTCCGGTTTATGGGAAATACGAAGACGAGGTGGATCGCGAGTCCGCGTTCGAGATGCTGCAAAAAGGGGTCCAGGCGACAACGGAATCGCAGGATGCGCCTGCCGCTAAAGGGCAATCTGTCGCCGTTGATGACGGCATTCTCGGTGGGCTCAAAGACATTCTGTTCGGCAGCACCGGGCCGCGCGGCGGCAAGCGCGACGGCGTGGTGCAGACCATGGCGAAAAGCGCAGCCCGACAGGTCACCAATCAAATCGTGCGCGGCATGCTGGGGAGTTTGCTAGGCGGCCGTCGCCGCTAGACGCGGAATCCAGGGGCGGCCCAGCGCCGAACCCTGTACGCCGTTCTCCTGAAGATAGCGGTCAATTTCCACCATCCCCGTCCAGCGGTTCTCACACCATAGCGGTGCCAGAAGCGTTGGACGGCGGGCGCTGGCCGAGATGCGATGGTAGACAATATCCGGCGGCGTATGGCGAATCATCTCCCCCGCTGTCACCGTATAGTCTTCAAGCTCAATACCGCTTAACCGCCCAGCCTCCCAGGCTTTCGCCATAATACTGCCCTTCACGATATGCAGCGGGTGCAGCTTAATGCCGTCCACGCCGGTTTCAACCACCTTTTCCAGCGTTTCAAGACCATGCTGTTGACCCTCGCCGGGTAACCCAACAATCAGATGCGAGCAGACCTTCAGCCCGCGCTCGCGGGCCAGGCGCGTGGTGCGCTGGTAGCAGGCGAAATCATGGCCACGGTTAATACGGTGCAGCGTTTTGTCGTGCGCGGTCTGCAAGCCCAGCTCCAGCCAGATCTCGTAGCCTTGTTCTTTGTACTCGCTGAGCAGGTCCAGTACCGCGTCCGGTACGCAGTCCGGGCGTGTGCCCACGCAAAGCCCAACAATATTGGCCTGGCTGACGGCCTGCTGATACATAGAGCGCAGCACCTGCACTTCCGCCCACGTGCTGGTGTAGGCCTGGAAATAGGCCAGATATTGCTTCGCGCGGTTCACCAGGCTGGCCTGGCGGGCAAGCTGTTCAGCGATAGATTTATGTCGCTGGGCCTCGTCAGCAAAGGATGCAACGTTACAGAAGGTGCAGCCGCCGCGCCCGATGGTGCCATCGCGATTCGGGCAGCTAAACCCGCCGTGCAGCGTCAGCTTATGAACCTTTTGCCCGTACCGCTGCAAAAGATCCCCACCAAACATATTGACTAATTTCTGTAACTGCATAATCTGATAGACCGTCCCGGAGAAAGGGGACAAGCCTGCCACTTTTAGCCTCTGTCGGCGATGACCTGGATCAATCGCCCTGGACGGCCTTTATCCATATGAATAAATACTCACGATTACTGCAATTTCATTCACGCCGCCTGTGATTACTTTTCCTTATGTTCTGATTGTTTTTTTCATTTATAGCGCCACCACTGAAAAACAGTGGGTTTATGCGGGTTTGCATCCATTGCCAGATTATTGTTCTGCTATAAAACCGCTATTCAGCACGCTACATTGATAATACCGCTTTCATATAGTGAGTCAGATCACACTCCGCTGCTCGCTCTCAGGTCATTCAATCAATGTAAAAATAGTTAAATACACTTAAAATACAAAAACATAGACTATCTTTAGCACATTTTTGTATA
Source organism: Enterobacter sp. N18-03635 (assembly GCF_004006055.1). Taxonomy (NCBI): domain Bacteria; kingdom Pseudomonadati; phylum Pseudomonadota; class Gammaproteobacteria; order Enterobacterales; family Enterobacteriaceae; genus Enterobacter; species Enterobacter sp. N18-03635. Next base: position 4,067,273 of record NZ_CP034769.1, read on the forward strand.
AATAAGATTGCCATTTGACCTGTGTACCAATTCCCGATAAGTTGGAAATCCGCTGGAAGCTTTCTGGATGAGCGGCCTGCTCATCATATTTATGCAGTAATTGAGATTCCCTCTGAAGCAAGTCCTCAAACTTGTTTACCTGCGCGAAAGGATGAAAAAGAGGGCGAATGCGAGGTCCGCGTATGAAACGCAAACCCCGTCGCCATGCTCTTTCTGTGCCTGTGCGCCACGGTAAAGTTCAGTGGGAGCCCGACGAGCCTGGGGAGGTTCACTGATATGTTGTACGATAAATCCCTTGAGAAGGATAACTGTGGTTTCGGCCTGATCGCCCACATAGAAGGCGAACCTAGCCACAAGGTAGTGCGTACTGCTATTCACGCACTGGCCCGTATGCAGCACCGTGGAGCCATCCTTGCCGATGGTAAAACCGGCGACGGTTGCGGCCTGCTGCTGCAAAAACCGGATCGTTTCTTCCGCATCGTGGCGGAAGAGCGCGGCTGGCGTTTAGCCAAAAACTACGCTGTCGGCATGCTGTTCCTGAATCAGGATCCTGAAAAGGCTGCCGCTTCACGCCGCATCGTCGAAGAAGAACTTCAGCGTGAAACCCTGTCGATTGTCGGCTGGCGCGATGTGCCAACCAACGAAGGGGTGCTCGGTGAAATCGCCCTCTCCTCGCTGCCTCGTATTGAACAGATTTTCGTCAACGCGCCTGCGGGCTGGCGTCCACGTGATATGGAACGCCGTCTGTTTATCGCCCGCCGCCGCATTGAAAAACGTCTCCAGGACGATAAAGAGTTCTACGTCTGTAGCCTCTCTAACCTGGTGAACATCTATAAAGGTCTGTGTATGCCGGCTGACCTGCCGCGCTTCTACCTGGACCTGGCGGACCTGCGTCTGGAATCGGCCATTTGCCTGTTCCACCAGCGCTTCTCCACCAACACCGTTCCACGCTGGCCGCTGGCTCAACCGTTCCGCTACCTGGCGCACAACGGCGAGATCAACACCATCACCGGTAACCGCCAGTGGGCCCGTGCCCGTACCTATAAGTTCCAGACGCCACTGATCCCTGACCTGCACGATGCCGCGCCGTTCGTGAACGAAACCGGCTCGGACTCCAGCTCGATGGATAATATGCTGGAACTGCTGCTGGCGGGCGGGATGGATATCGTGCGCGCCATGCGTCTGCTCGTGCCGCCGGCCTGGCAGAACAACCCGGATATGGATCCTGAGCTGCGCGCGTTCTTCGACTTCAACTCCATGCACATGGAGCCGTGGGACGGCCCAGCGGGCATCGTTATGTCCGACGGCCGTTTTGCTGCCTGTAACCTGGACCGTAACGGTCTGCGTCCGGCGCGCTACGTTATCACCAAAGACAAGCTCATCACCTGCGCCTCTGAAGTCGGCATCTGGGATTACCAGCCTGACGAAGTGGTCGAGAAAGGCCGCGTTGGTCCGGGCGAGCTGATGGTTATCGACACCCGCGGTGGGCGCATCCTGCACTCCGCCGAAACCGACAACGATCTGAAGAGCCGCCACCCGTACAAAGAGTGGATGGAGAAGAACGTGCGTCGCCTGGTGCCGTTCGAAGATCTTACGGACGAAGAAGTGGGCAGCCGCGAGCTGGACGACGATACTCTCGCGAGCTACCAGAAGCAGTTTAACTACAGCGCGGAAGAGCTGGACTCTGTCATCCGCGTGCTCGGTGAAAACGGCCAGGAAGCGGTCGGCTCGATGGGTGACGATACCCCGTTTGCCGTGCTCTCCAGCCAGCCGCGCATCATTTACGACTACTTCCGCCAGCAGTTCGCGCAGGTGACCAACCCGCCAATCGATCCGCTGCGTGAAGCGCACGTGATGTCGTTGGCCACCAGCATCGGTCGTGAGATGAACGTCTTTTGCGAGGCCGAAGGCCAGGCGCATCGTCTGACCTTTAAATCGCCGATCCTGCTGTATTCAGATTTCAAACAGCTCACCACCATGAAAGAGGAGCACTACCGCGCCGACACGCTCGACATTACCTTCGACGTGAACGAAGCGAGCCTTGAAGAGACGGTGAATGCGCTGTGTGACAAAGCCGAACAGATGGTGCGTAACGGCACCGTGCTGCTGGTGTTGTCCGACCGTAATATCGCGAAAAACCGTCTGCCTGTACCTGCCCCGATGGCGGTCGGCGCTATCCAGACGCGTTTGGTCGATAAGAGCCTGCGCTGCGACGCGAACATCATTGTTGAAACCGCAAGCGCCCGCGACCCGCATCACTTTGCCGTGCTGTTGGGCTTCGGCGCGACGGCGATCTACCCGTACCTGGCCTACGAAACGCTGGCCCGTCTGGTGGATACCCGCGCGATCGACAAAGATTACCGCGCGGTGATGCTGAACTACCGTAACGGCATCAACAAAGGTCTGTACAAGATCATGTCCAAAATGGGCATCTCGACCATTGCCTCCTACCGCTGTTCTAAGCTGTTTGAAGCGGTCGGCCTGCATGACGAGGTTGCCAACCTCTGCTTCCAGGGCGTGGTCAGCCGCATCGGCGGCGCCGGTTTTGCGGACTTCCAGCAGGATCTGGTGAACCTGTCCAAGCGCGCCTGGCTGGCACGTAAGCCGCTGGTTCAGGGCGGTCTGCTGAAATACGTTCACGGTGGCGAATACCACGCCTATAACCCGGACGTGGTGCGCACGCTGCAGCAGGCGGTTCAGAGCGGTGAATACAGCGATTATCAGCAGTACGCTGAGCTGGTGAATAACCGTCCGGCGGCGACGCTGCGCGACCTTATTGCCCTCAATCCGGGCGATGAAGCGGTCAGCATTGACGAAGTTGAACCGGCATCGGAACTGTTCAAACGCTTCGATACCGCGGCGATGTCCATCGGCGCGCTGAGCCCGGAAGCCCACGAAGCGCTGGCGGAAGCCATGAACAGCATCGGCGGCAACTCCAACTCCGGCGAAGGCGGTGAAGACCCTGCGCGTTACGGCACCAACAAAGTGTCCCGTATCAAGCAGGTGGCATCCGGTCGCTTTGGCGTAACGCCTGCGTACCTGGTCAACGCCGACGTGATTCAGATTAAAGTTGCTCAGGGTGCTAAACCGGGCGAAGGCGGTCAGCTGCCGGGTGATAAAGTCACCCCGTACATCGCCAAACTGCGCTATTCCGTGCCGGGCGTGACGCTGATCTCCCCGCCGCCGCACCACGATATCTACTCTATCGAGGACCTGGCGCAGCTTATTTTCGACCTGAAACAGGTCAACCCGAAGGCGATGATCTCCGTGAAGCTGGTTTCCGAACCGGGCGTTGGCACCATCGCGACCGGCGTGGCGAAGGCCTATGCGGATCTCATCACCATTGCCGGTTATGACGGCGGTACCGGCGCAAGCCCGCTCTCCTCCGTGAAATATGCGGGCTGTCCGTGGGAGCTTGGCCTGGTGGAAACCCAGCAGGCGCTGGTGGCTAACGGTCTGCGTCATAAGATCCGTCTGCAGGTGGATGGCGGTCTGAAAACTGGCCTCGACATCATCAAGGCGGCGATCCTCGGTGCGGAAAGCTTCGGTTTCGGTACGGGTCCAATGGTCGCGCTGGGCTGTAAATACCTGCGTATTTGCCACCTGAACAACTGCGCAACCGGCGTTGCAACCCAGGACGAGAAGCTGCGTAAGAACCACTATCACGGCCTGCCGTTCAAAGTGACCAACTACTTTGAGTTCATCGCCCGCGAAACTCGCGAGCTGATGGCCCAGCTGGGCGTTAAACGTCTGGTGGACCTGATTGGCCGTACCGACCTGCTGAAAGAGCTGGAAGGCTTCACCGCCAAGCAGCAAAAGCTGGAGCTGTCTAAGCTGCTGGAAACCGCGCAGCCGCATCCTGGCAAAGCGGTCTACTGCACCGAGAACAACCCGCCGTTTGATAACGGCGTGCTGAACGCACAGCTGCTGCAGCAGGCGAAGCCGTACGTGGACGACAAGCAGAGCAAAACGTTCTGGTTTGATATCCGTAACACCGACCGTTCCGTGGGTGCATCGCTCTCCGGCTACATCGCGCAGACGCACGGTGACCAGGGGCTGGCGTCGGATCCGATTACCGCGCACTTCAGCGGTACCGCGGGTCAGAGCTTCGGCGTGTGGAACGCAGGTGGTGTTGAGCTGTACCTGACCGGCGATGCCAACGACTACGTCGGTAAAGGCATGGCGGGCGGTCTGCTGGCGGTGCGTCCTCCGGTCGGCTCAGCCTTCCGCAGCCATGAGGCCAGCATCATCGGTAACACCTGCCTGTACGGCGCGACCGGCGGTCGTCTGTTTGCAGCAGGCCGTGCGGGCGAGCGTTTTGCGGTGCGTAACTCCGGTGCCATCACCGTGGTGGAAGGCATTGGCGATAACGGTTGTGAATACATGACGGGCGGGATTGTTTGCGTTCTGGGTAAAACCGGCGTGAACTTCGGCGCAGGCATGACGGGCGGTTTTGCCTACGTCCTGGATGAAGACGGTGAGTTCCGCAAACGCGTGAACCCGGAGCTGGTAGAAGTGCTGGACGTTGACACGCTGGCCATTCACGAAGAACACCTGCGCGGTTTAATTACCGAACACGTGCAGCATACCGGTTCTTCGCGCGGCGAAGAGATCCTGGCGAACTGGCCGGCGTTCTCTGCGAAATTCGCGCTGGTTAAGCCGAAGTCCAGCGATGTTAAAGCCCTATTGGGTCACCGTAGTCGTAGCGCAGCAGAGCTGCGCGTGCAGGCGCAGTAAGGAATTCAGATGAGCCAGAACGTATACCAGTTTATCGACCTGCAGCGTGTTGATCCGCCAAAGAAACCGCTGAAGATCCGCAAAATTGAATTTGTTGAAATCTACGAGCCGTTTTCAGAAGGCCAGGCCAAAGCACAGGCAGACCGCTGCCTGTCCTGCGGTAACCCTTACTGCGAATGGAAATGTCCGGTACACAACTACATCCCGAACTGGCTGAAGCTGGCCAATGAAGGGCGTATTTTTGAAGCCGCCGAGCTGTCTCACCAGACCAACACCCTGCCGGAAGTGTGCGGCCGCGTGTGTCCTCAGGACCGTCTGTGCGAAGGCTCCTGTACGCTGAACGACGAGTTCGGTGCGGTGACCATCGGCAACATCGAGCGCTATATCAACGATAAAGCGTTCGAGATGGGCTGGCGTCCGGACATGACCGGCGTGAAGCAAACCGACAAGCGCGTGGCGATCATCGGCGCGGGCCCGGCGGGCCTGGCCTGTGCGGACGTGCTGACCCGCAACGGCGTGAAGGCGGTGGTCTTTGACCGTCATCCGGAAATCGGCGGCCTGCTGACCTTCGGTATCCCGGCCTTCAAGCTGGAAAAAGAGGTCATGACCCGTCGCCGGGAAATCTTCACCGGCATGGGCATTGAGTTCAAACTGAACGTGGAAGTGGGCCGCGACGTGCAGCTCGACGACCTGCTGAAGGATTACGACGCCGTATTCCTGGGCGTGGGCACGTATCAGTCCATGCGCGGTGGTCTGGAAAACGAAGACGCGCCGGGCGTTTATGATGCCCTGCCGTTCCTGATTGCCAACACCAAGCAGATCATGGGCTATGGCGAAACCGCCGATGAGCCGTTCGTCAGCATGGAAGGCAAACGCGTGGTGGTGCTGGGCGGCGGTGATACCGCGATGGACTGCGTGCGTACCTCCATTCGTCAGAATGCGGCACACGTGATCTGCGCCTACCGTCGTGACGAAGAGAACATGCCGGGCTCTAAGCGCGAAGTGAAAAACGCGCGTGAAGAGGGCGTGGAGTTCCAGTTCAACATCCAGCCTCTGGGTATTGAAGTGAATGCCAACGGCAAAGTGAGCGGCGTGAAGATGGCGCGTACCGAGATGGGCGCACCGGATGCGAAAGGCCGTCGTCGCGCCGAGATCGTTGCCGGTTCTGAACACGTGATCCCGGCCGATGCCGTGGTGATGGCGTTTGGTTTCCGCCCTCATAGCATGGAGTGGCTGGCGAAGCACAGCGTTGAGCTGGATTCGCAGGGCCGCGTAATCGCGCCAGAAGGCAGCGATAATGCGTTCCAGACCAGCAACCCGAAAATCTTCGCCGGTGGCGATATCGTTCGCGGTTCAGACCTGGTGGTGACGGCGATTGCCGAAGGCCGCAAGGCGGCTGACGGGATCCTGAACTACCTGGAAGTGTAAAAAAACAGGCCCGATTGGGCCTGTTTTTTTATTTCACGACGCGAAGAGCCGGACGACCACCGCGCGGAGGCGGATCGTCATCAGGGTCATTGTCATCGTGATGATCGGGTTTATCGCCATCGATAAGTGACATCACCGTGTCGCTTTCGCGCTCATCAGATGCATTCTCATCATTCAGGCTGGCAACCTCTTCATCATACGCCGCTTCCGGCTCGAACATAGTTCCCGCACCGTTTTCACGGGCGTAGATGGCCAGCACGGCTGCCAGCGGCACGGAAACCTGACGCGGCACGCCGCCGAAACGCGCGTTGAAGCGCACTTCATCGTTCGCCAGCTCCAGGTTACCCACCGCGCGCGGGGCGATGTTCAGTACGATCTGCCCGTCACGTGCGTATTCCATTGGAACCAGCACGCCCGGCAACGTCACATCCACAACCAGGTGCGGCGTGAGCTGGTTATCCAGCAGCCATTCATAGAAGGCGCGCAGCAGATAAGGACGGCGTGGGGTAAGTTGTGACATTTCCACAGTCATTAGCCTCGGCCGAGACGCATTTCACGTTCCGGTTCAGTTAAGGATGCCAGGAAAGAGTCGCGCTCAAAGACGCGAGTCATGTAGCCCTTCAGCTCTTTCGCGCCAGGACCGCTGAACTCTACGCCCAGGGTCGGCAGACGCCACAGCAGCGGTGCCAGGTAGCAATCCACCAGGCTGAACTCATCGCTCAGGAAGAACGGTTTCTGACCAAACACCGGGGCGATTGCAAGCAGCTCTTCACGCAGTTGCTTACGCGCAGCGTCAGCTTCAGAAGCGGAACCGCTGGTAATCACGTTCATCAGCGAGTACCAGTCTTTTTCGATACGCTGCATGTACAGGCGGCTTTCACCACGCGCGACAGGGTAAACAGGCATCAGCGGCGGATGCGGGAAACGCTCATCCAGATATTCCATAATGATACGGGATTCCCACAGGGTCAGCTCGCGATCCACCAGCGTCGGTACGCTTTGGCTCGGGTTGAGATCGATCAGATCCTGAGGCGGGTTATCCTTTTCCACATGCTCGATCTCAAAACTGACACCCTTCTCGGCCAGCACGATACGAACCTGATGGCTATAAATGTCAGTAGGACCAGAAAACAGCGTCATTACCGAACGTTTGTTGGCAGCGACAGCCATGAAAACCTCCAGGTATATTCAGAATTTTTACTGCTACCAGCCCAACAGGGGCCAGCCAGATGTTGTATCGCCCATCCCAGAGAAAACACATTGTTCAAGAATCGAACAAAAATCGAGTATTCACCGATATTTGGGCAGAAAATTGGATGATAGTTTACCAGATTTTGATGGCTTTGTGGTGAGGGGATTCTGGAAATGTGGAAAAAGAGAAGATATATGCATGGATATTGTGGATAACCTGCGCATTATCCATAAAAAAACCCGCCGAAGCGGGTTTTTCGCCAATCGTTCTGCGTAAGCAGAATGGATTAACGTTTGGAGAACTGTGGACGACGACGTGCTTTACGCAGACCCACTTTCTTACGTTCAACCTGACGCGCGTCACGAGTAACGAAGCCAGCTTTACGCAGTTCAGAACGCAGGGATTCGTCGTACTCCATCAGAGCGCGGGTGATACCGTGACGGATCGCACCTGCCTGACCGGAGATACCACCACCTTTAACGGTGATGTACAGATCCAGTTTTTCTACCATGTCAACCAGTTCCAGCGGCTGGCGAACTACCATGCGGGCAGTTTCGCGACCGAAGTATTGTTCCAGAGAACGCTGGTTGATTACGATTTTACCACTGCCCGGTTTGATGAAAACGCGAGCTGCGGAACTTTTGCGGCGACCAGTGCCGTAGTATTGATTTTCAGCCATTGCCTATAATCCCGATTAGATGTCAAGAACTTGCGGTTGCTGTGCCGCGTGGTTGTGCTCGTTGCCTGCGTAAACTTTCAGTTTACGGAACATAGCACGACCCAGCGGGCCTTTTGGCAGCATGCCTTTAACCGCGATTTCAATCACACGCTCAGGACGGCGGGCAATCATCTCTTCAAAGGTCGCTTCTTTGATACCACCGATGTGGCCGGTGTGGTGGTAGTACATTTTGTCAGTACGCTTGTTGCCGGTTACAGCAACTTTATCAGCGTTCAGAACGATGATGTAATCACCGGTATCAACGTGCGGAGTGTATTCCGCTTTATGCTTACCGCGCAGGCGACGAGCCAGTTCAGTAGCCAGACGGCCCAGAGTTTTACCGGTCGCGTCAACAACATACCAGTCGCGCTGTACGGTTTCTGGTTTAGCTGTAAAAGTTTTCATTAAAAGCTTACCCAAATAATAAGTTACACGTTGGTGAACACCCAAACGTTTAGTCAGTTGAGGTTCACACGACAAAGTCCGGCAAACCTACCCCTTCGAATAGCACATGCCGACACATAGAAAGTTTCGGGAAAAAAACCTTCTCGTAACGTGGGGTCGCAAGATTATAGAGAAGTTGAGGTCAAAGATCGACCCTTAAATGTGATTTGGAATGGGTTTTTCGGGGCCACGGAAAATGCCGGGTGGCGGCTGCGCCTTACCCGGCCTACAAGGATCCCTTCTCAGGGAGAGGGTGGTATTTATTACGGCATATGCTCCAGCTTCAGGTACTCCTCGCTCTGCATCTCCTGCAGGCGAGACAAGCAGCGCTGGAACTCAAACTTCAGCCGCTCTCCCTGGTAAATCTCATATAAAGGTACCTCGGCGCTGACCACCAGCTTGACGTGGCGCTCATAAAACTCGTCCACCAGCGCAATGAAGCGTCGCGCCTCGCTCTCCATCAGCCGCGTCATCACCGGCACATCCAGCACCATCACGGTGTGGAACAGACGTGAAAGCGCAATGTAGTCGTGCTGGCTACGGGCATCCACGCAAAGCGTCGTAAAGGAGACCGCCAGCGTTTGGTTTTCGACGCCAAGGGTGGGGAGCGGGCGATGGTTAATCTCGAGTTCCGGGGCGTGCTCGCGCTTTGCTCCCGCCAGCGCCAGCCAAAGTTTATCCATCTCGCGGGTGGTATCGGCATTTAGCGGCGAAAGCCACAGGTGCGCCTGGGTCAGCGTGCGCAGACGATAATCGACACCGGCATCGACGTTCATAATGTCACAATGCTGTCTGATAGCGTCAATGGCGGGCAGGAAGCGTGCCCGCTGCAGGCCGTTGCGGTACAGATCGTCCGGCGGGATATTCGACGTGGCCACCAGCGTAATCCCGCGGGCAAATAGCGCCTTCATCAGGCCGCCTAACAGCATGGCATCGGTGATGTCAGACACAAAAAACTCATCGAAGCAGAGTACGTCCGTTTCCGCCTTGAACCGGTCGGCCACAATCTCCAGCGGATCGCTTTTACCCTGCAGCGCAGTCAGCTCTTCATGCACCCGCAGCATAAAGCGGTGGAAGTGCAGACGCTGTTTACGTGTACCTGGCAGGCTCTGGTAGAACATGTCCATCAGCCAGGTTTTTCCGCGACCGACCCCGCCCCACATGTATAAACCGCGCGCCGGCGCGTGAGCCTGTGGCGCTTTTTTACCGAGCAACCGCCCAAACGCCGCCTTTAGCCCGCCATTCTGTTCGGTTTCAGCGGGTTTTGCCGTGAGCTCCTGGTAAATCATCTCCAGACGGTTTACCGCCTCACGTTGAACGTCGTCAGGCTGATGAGTGCCCTCGTTAAGGGCCAGTTGATATCGCGATGCAGGGGACAGGTTTTGCATAATCTTATTGTTATTCCTTCAATTAACGCTCATCAGCAGACGTGACTGATGAAAAAAAGGCCGTTCTACACTACGCGATGATACGTCAGGATTCCACTTCTGCAGAAATAGCGGTTATAGTGGCATTATCAGGCACAGGCAGGAGCCGAGCCAACACCCTACGGAACAACAAGACAACGGGAGAAGTTCATGACCTGGGAATATGCGCTAATCGGTTTAGTCGTCGGCATCGTCATCGGTGCTGTGGCCATGCGTTTCGGTAATCGCAAATTGCGTCAGCAGCAGTCACTGCAGTACGAACTGGAAAAGAACAAAGCCGAGCTGGAAGAGTATCGTGAAGAGCTGGTCAGCCATTTTGCCCGCAGCGCCGAGCTGCTGGACAACATGGCGACCGACTATCGTCAGCTGTATCAACATATGGCAAAAAGCTCCAGCAGCCTGCTGCCGGAAATGACCGCTGAAACCAACCCATTCCGCAACCGTCTGGCTGACTCTGAGGCCGGTAACGATCAGGCGCCCGTTCAGATGCCTCGCGACTACTCCGATGGCGCGTCCGGCCTGCTGCGCGGTGGTGTAAAACGCGATTAAGCACACAACCTGAATTTATTTTACGGGCGCAGCGATTGCGCCCGTCCTTTCTTCATGACCCCAGCTATCATTTAGTTAAACACCTCATTGTTCAGCGGTTTAAAATTCAATAACATCAACGTGTTTTTGGGGCCGTTTTTCCTTTATTCCAGGTTACGAGAGTCAACATCGATGAAGAAAAAAAACCAGCTGTTGAGCGCTATCGCGTTAAGTGTCGGGTTATCTCTCTCGGCGTCCGTCCCTGTATTCGCTGCTCTCCCCTCCCAGGTGCCTGGCCAGGCGGCCATTCCAAGCCTCGCGCCCATGCTGGAAAAAGTGTTGCCTGCGGTCGTCAGCGTTCAGGTTGAAGGCACGGCGGTACAAAGCCAACGCGTCCCTGAAGAACTGAAAAAATATTTTGGCGATGAGTCTCCCGACCAGCAGGCGCAGCCTTTTGAAGGCCTGGGCTCTGGCGTCATTATTGATGCAGCTAAAGGCTATATTCTGACTAACAACCACGTCATCAGCCAGGCCGATAAAATAAGCGTCCAGCTAAACGATGGCCGCGAATTTGATGCCAAACTGATTGGCGGCGATGACCAGAGCGACATCGCGCTGCTGCAGGTGCAAAACCCGAGCAATCTGACCCAGATTGCCATCGCGGATTCTGACAAACTGCGCGTCGGCGACTTTGCGGTCGCCGTGGGCAATCCCTTTGGCTTAGGGCAAACCGCCACCTCCGGGATCGTCTCCGCGCTGGGGCGTAGCGGCCTGAATCTGGAGGGGCTGGAAAACTTTATCCAGACCGACGCCTCAATCAACCGTGGAAACTCCGGCGGGGCATTGCTCAACCTTAGCGGCGAGCTGATTGGGATTAACACGGCGATTCTGGCCCCGGGCGGCGGCAGCATCGGGATCGGTTTTGCTATCCCCAGCAATATGGCCAAAACCCTGGCGCAGCAGCTGATCCAGTTCGGTGAAATCAAACGCGGGCTGCTGGGGATTAAAGGTATGGAGATGAGCGCTGATATCGCAAAAGCGTTCAACATCAATGTACAGCGCGGGGCGTTTGTCAGTGAAGTGCTGCCAAACTCCGGTTCCGCAAAAGCGGGCGTGAAATCGGGGGATGTGATCGTCAGCCTGAACGACAAACCGCTGAACAGCTTTGCAGAACTGCGTTCGCGGATTGCCACAACCGAACCTGGCGCCAAAGTGAAGCTGGGCCTGATACGTGACGGTAAGCCGCTTGACGTTGAAGTGACGCTGGATAAGAGCACCTCTTCCTCGGCCAGCGCGGAGCTTATTGCCCCGGCGCTGCAAGGGGCTACGTTGAGCGACGGGCAGCTGAAAGACGGTACGAAAGGCATTAGCATCGACACCGTCGAGAAGAGCAGCCCTGCCGCGCAGGCCGGATTGCATCAGGATGACGTGATCATCGGTGTAAACCGCAATCGCGTGCAGTCTATTGCCGAACTGCGCAAAGTGCTGGAAAGCAAACCGGCGGTTATTGCCCTGCAGGTCATGCGCGGCAATGAGTCCATCTATATTCTGTTGCGCTAAGCATTTGCGATCCGGACATCACCGCTGCATGTGATGTCCGGATAACTCATGTTATGCTGCAAATCGTTCCTTTTTTAACGAAACGCGCATCATGCTTTCAAAGCTCTTACGTTCTATTGTCATCGGTTTGATTGTCGCTGGCCTGCTGCTGCTGGCGCTGCCGTCTTTACGTCAGTTCAATAAACTGTCTGCTCCCCAGTTTGATAGCACGGATGAAACGCCGGCCACCTATAACCAGGCCGTACGCCGAGCCGCCCCCGCCGTAGTTAACGTCTATAACCGTGGCCTGAATAGCTCAGCCCACAACCAGCTGGAGATCCGCACCCTCGGCTCCGGCGTGATCATGGACGAGCGCGGCTACATTATTACTAACAAGCACGTGATAAACGATGCTGACCAGATCATCGTCGCCCTGCAGGATGGCCGCGTGTTTGAGGCATTACTCGTTGGGTCTGACAGCCTGACCGATCTGGCCGTCCTGAAGATTAACGCCACGGGGGGTTTGCCGGTCATCCCGATCAACCGTAAACGTACCCCGCATATTGGTGACGTCGTCCTGGCGATTGGTAACCCTTACAACCTGGGCCAGACCATCACCCAGGGGATTATCAGCGCGACCGGTCGTATCGGCCTCAACCCATCCGGACGGCAGAATTTCCTGCAAACCGATGCCTCCATCAACCACGGTAACTCCGGCGGTGCGCTGGTCAACTCGCTGGGCGAACTGATGGGCATCAACACCCTCTCGTTCGACAAGAGCAACGACGGTGAGACGCCGGAAGGGATCGGCTTTGCCATTCCGTTCCAGCTGGCGACCAAAATTATGGATAAGCTGATCCGCGACGGACGCGTGATCCGCGGTTATATCGGTATCGGCGGGCGCGAAATTGCGCCGATGCATACCCAAGGCGGCGGTATCGATCAGATCCAGGGCATCGTGGTTAACGAGGTGGCGCCAGGTGGTCCGGCGGCCAACGCGGGAATTCAGGTAAACGATGTGATTGTGTCGGTCAACGGCACGCCGGCGGTCTCTGCGCTGGAGACGATGGATCAGGTGGCGGAAATTCGCCCGGGTTCTATCATCCCTGTTGAGGTCATGCGCAACGATAAGAAACTGACGCTGCACGTAACGATTCAGGAATACCCGGCAACGAACTGACAGGCATAAAAAACGGAGCGATAAGCTCCGTTTTTTTGCCGGGAGACGGTTCGTATTACTTGTTAACGAACTCTTCGCCCAGGGTGATATCTTTCTTCAGCGTATCCAGCATGCCTTCCATCGCGTGTTGTTCAAACGCGCTCAGGGTACCAATGGATTTACGCTCTTCGATACCATTTTTACCCAGCAGCAGCGGCTGAGAGAAGAAGCGAGCGTGTTCGCCATCGCCTTCAACGTAAGCGCATTCAACAACGCCTTTCTCGCCCTGCAGAGCGCGAACCAGTGACAGACCGAAACGTGCAGCCGCCTGGCCCATAGACAGGGTTGCAGAACCGCCACCCGCCTTCGCTTCCACCACTTCGGTGCCCGCGTTCTGGATGCGTTTAGTCAGGTCAGCCACTTCCTGCTCGGTGAAGCTCACGCCTGGGATCTGCGACAGCAGAGGCAGGATGGTGACGCCAGAGTGACCGCCGATGACCGGAACTTCCACTTCTGTTGGCTGTTTGCCTTTCAGCTCAGCAACAAAGGTGTTGGAACGGATGATATCCAGCGTGGTTACGCCGAACAGTTTGTTTTTGTCGTAAACACCTGCTTTCTTCAGCACTTCTGCCGCGATAGCAACGGTGGTGTTCACCGGGTTAGTGATGATACCGATGCATGCTTTCGGGCACACTTCAGCAATCTGCTGCACCAGGTTTTTCACGATGCCCGCGTTGACGTTGAACAGGTCTGAACGATCCATGCCCGGCTTACGCGCCACGCCTGCAGAAATCAGCACCACGTCGGCACCCTGCAGTGCAGGACGTGCATCTTCACCGGAGAAGCCTTTGATTTTTACAGCAGTAGGGATGTGGCTCAGGTCAACCGCTACGCCTGGGGTTACCGGAGCAATATCGTACAGGGAGAGTTCTGAGCCTGAAGGCAGTTGGGTTTTCAGTAGTAGGGCAAGCGCCTGGCCGATACCACCAGCAGCGCCGAGGACTGCGACTTTCATCCTAAACTCCTTATTATGGTTAACTTAAGTATCTGTAAATCCGTTGCGGCGACCATAATTCAGCAAGTAAATAATTACAATTTTCGTAGCTAAAGAATTTGAGGTCACGCGACTTTATCTCTCACCAGAAAACTATCTGACGACAGAGGGCAACGCATTAAGAGGTGGTTACAATACACCCTGCCCCGCCACCAAAACAACATCATTTTGATAACATTTAATTTACTTTTAAGCTTATTTGCGCGGCGTGACCCAGGCATGTTTTCTGATAACGAAATCTGATAAAATCACTCCCTTTCATAACATTATTTCAGCCTGGCGCTGAGTAGATAATTTGCATAAAAATTCATCCACATGCATAATAATGTTGTTTCTATCGTCATATTCCGGGTGACTTATGCGAAGCTCGTCTAAGCAAGAAGAATTAGTTAAGGCGTTTAAAGCGCTACTTAAAGAAGAGAAATTCAGTTCTCAGGGAGAAATTGTTCAGGCGCTGCAGGAACAAGGCTTCGATAACATCAATCAGTCGAAAGTCTCCCGCATGTTAACGAAATTTGGCGCGGTGCGTACCCGTAACGCCAAGATGGAGATGGTCTATTGCCTGCCAGCAGAACTTGGCGTGCCAACCACCTCCAGCCCGCTCAAAAATCTGGTTCTGGATATCGATCATAACGACGCCGTAGTGGTGATCCACACAAGCCCCGGCGCCGCACAGCTGATTGCCCGCATGCTGGACTCGCTGGGTAAAACGGAGGGTATCCTCGGGACTATCGCCGGCGATGACACCATCTTTACCACACCGGCTAGCGGTTTTTCCGTGAAAGATCTCCACGAAGCGATTCTGGTTCTGTTCGAACAGGAACTCTAATCCCCTCTCCCCGTAGCGCCGCTGCGGGGATCGTTCTGCTTCCGCTGCGTTCCCCCCTCTTTTCTACTGCCCTTCACTTTGACAAATAGTGCTTTTTATCACCCATTAACATTCACATGGTGAATGCTAAATCAAAGAATCGCACAAAAAATCAAAAGTTGATATCCATATGATTTCATTAGCTATCACCAACAAAAACGTGCAAAAAACACCCAATATTATGCAATTTGGTTATAAAAAAAGGACTGGTTAACACGTAATAACAATAGAAACCATTAGTCTGGTATTAATTTTTACCGTTATTAGTGTATACTTGATTTTGTGATGAGGGTCACGAAACAAGACCCCACTAAAAAATTCGACGAGGTAAGAACCATGAAAATCAAATCAACTGTAGCGGCTCTGAGCGTCCTGTCTGTCCTGTCATTCGGTGCTTTCGCGGCTGACTCTATTAATGCTGACCAGGCGCAATCCCGTCAGGCCATCGGTACGGTTTCTGTCGGCGCGGTCGGCACATCGCCAATGGACATGCATGAGATGCTGAACAAAAAAGCGGAAGAACAGGGTGCATCATCCTATCGCATCATCGAAGCGCGTTCTGGCGACCACTGGCACGCCACTGCTGAGCTGTACAAATAAGTTTTAGTAATAGCTGAAAACGTAAATCTCCACTCAACGGCACCAGGCATAAAAATAGCAGTTCAACCCTTCTCGCCGTTGAGTAAAAACCCTATTCAGGAGTAAAGACTATGAAAACCAAATTGATCATCGCAACCCTCGGTCTGGCATCCGTTCTCTCTTTCGGCGCAAGTGCAGCCGTACAGCAGGTGAATGCCGACCAGGCACAAAATCTACAGCGTATGGGCAGCGTCTCCGTGACGTCTGTCACTGGCTCACCGATGGATATCCGTCACGAACTGGCCGCCAAAGCTGAAAAAGCAGGTGCCAGCAGCTATCGCGTCACCGAACTGAATCAGGGTGACCACTGGCATGCAACTGCAGAACTGTATAAATAAACCCTCGTCGTATCTCATCATACGACTTGCCCCTGGCCTCATGGTCAGGGGCTTTTTTCATTCAGTGCCGCGCGTTAAAGCGCAACTGCCCTTCAAGCTCTTCTTCCGCTTCATCGAACAGCAATATCAGCGCGCCAAAACGTCTTCGCAGCTTATCGGGCAAATGGATAAACTCAATCTCCAGCGGGAGCGGCAACAGACTGCCGGTGACCACGTCCCAAAGCGTATCCAGATTCGTCACGCTTTCCCTTTCAAGATCAAACACCCGGATAAATTCCCGATAGAAGTCTTCCTGACTGTCGATCTCGTCAAAATCAAACGTATAGGTTTTCATTGCCAGCCACCCAGTCCAGGCGAGCGGCAGCTGCCGCCCTGTCTATTATAATCCCCCAATATGCAGGGTTTTAACTTCCAGATACTCTTCCAGTCCCAGCACGGAGCCTTCTCGTCCAAGACCTGACTCTTTTACACCGCCAAAAGGCCCGAGCTCCGTGGAGACGGCGCACTCGTTAATGCCAATCATCCCGCTCTCGATGGCCTGTGAAACGCGGAAGACCCGTGAGAGATTCTGGGTATAAAAGTAAGCCGCCAGCCCATAAGGCGTATTGTTGGCGCGCTGAATGACCTCATCCTCCGAGGTGAAACGGAAGCACGCCGCCACCGGACCAAACGTCTCTTCTTCTGCCAGCTTCATGCCTTCATGGCAGTCGCCCAGCACGGTTGGCATCCAGAAATTTCCGCCAAGCGGATGGGGCTTCCCCCCAGCCAGTACGGTTGCGCCCCGGGCAACGGCGTCGTCGACATGCTCACGCACCTTGTTGACCGCCGAAGGTTCAATCAGCGGCCCGACGACCACCCCCTCCTCAAGACCATTACCCACCTTCAGCGCATTCACCGCATCGGCGAGTTTATTCACAAATTTGTCGTAGACGGTTTCCTGAATATAAAAACGGTTCACGCTGACGCAGACCTGCCCGGCATTGCGAAACTTGTTGGCGATCGCGCCCTTAACCGCTGCGTCGATGTCCGCATCCTCAAAAACGATATACGGGGCATTTCCGCCCAGCTCCATCGAGACTTTCTTCATGGTTTCGGCTGCGTTACGCACCAGCGTTTTGCCGACGGAGGTTGAGCCGGTAAAGGAGATCTTACGCACGTCGCGACTTGCCATAATCGCATCGCTGATTTCATGCGTATTCCCGGCAACGGCGTTGAGAACGCCGTCGGGCACACCCGCCTGTTTAGCCAATGTAAGCAGCGCAAAGGCGCTGAGCGGCGTGTTGTTGGCCGGTTTAATTACCCCGGTACATCCTGCAGCCAGCGCCGGGCCTAACTTGCGGGTAAGCATGGCCATCGGGAAGTTCCACGGCGTTATCGCCGCGACCACGCCTACAGGTTCACGGGTCGCCAGAATGCGCGAGCCGGGTTTGATCGGTGGAATAATTTCACCGTTCGCGCGTTTAGCCTCTTCGGCAAACCACTGGATAAAGCTGGCGGCGTACTCCACTTCGCCCTCCGCTTCTTTCAGGGGTTTGCCCTGTTCGGTGGTCATTAACCGCCCGAGCCAGCTTTTATTCTCAATAATCAATTCATACCAGCGGTAGAGAATCGCCGAGCGTTCTTTCGCGGTTTTGGCACGCCATGCCGGGAACGCTTTGGTAGCCGCTGCGATAGCCTCTTCGGTTTGTGCTTTACCCGCTTTTGCGACTTTAGCAATGACCTCACCGGTCGCGGGATTCAGCACATCAAACGTCGTGTCCAGCGTTTTCCAGATTCCGTTGACCAGATAGCCGGTCTGAAAAAGGATGTGGTCCTGAAGCGCCTGGGTCGTCATGTGTCCTCCCTTTCTGAAATGTAAGAACGTGCAGGAATAAGTATAGCCACAAAAAAACCGACGCTTTTGGCGTCGGTTTTTTTACTTCAGTCAGCTATCAGTGAGGGCATTCTGGTAACGATGCAGCATAAACACTAGCCTTCCTACCGGCTCGGTCACCTGAGGCGGCGCTTCCCATTGCTTGAGCTTTTCCTGATAGACATCGAGCTCTTCAAGCAGCTGCGTAAAGTAACGACGCCGTTTGTCATCGCTGCTGGCGGAAAGCACGTGATCGGCGGTACGACGTAACTGGCGGTGGAAGGCCGACAGATCGTCGTTAATCGGCACGGGCGCGTTACGCAGACGCTGGTGCGCGATGATCATGGTCAGCGCCAGGCGGAACTTCGCGATATCGCCCGGGAACTTGTTCAGCAGTAAAAACAGCTGCTGGTAGAGCGCGGGAAGGTGGTTCTCTTTACGGCGCGCGGTATTGGTTGTCAAAGACGACACGGCAGCCGACACGAACTGGTTCAACAGCACGCGGCCCGTTCTTGCCTGCGAGTTATCCCGCACCAGCAGTATCACCATCATTGCCAGGAAACAGCCCACCAGCTGACCTAACGCGCTGTCGAGGAACTGGCTGAAATGGAAGGTCATCGGGTTATCGAGCACGATGATGTTAATCGTACTCGCCAGCGCACCCAGCGATCCCAGGCGCCGCTTTTGCACTTCAATGCCGATAAAGAACGCCATTACCGCCAGGCTAATACAGAGCAGCAGCATGCTCTGTTGCGTCGACGGGATGATGACCAGGAAATAGAGCGCGCCTATCGGCAGGGCGGCAATGGCGCCGTACAGGAAATCGATGGCGACCATACGCGGATTAGGCAGACGCATCGCCAGTGCGGTAACGACGGCAATCATCACCATCGCGCCGTTGCCGGACGTCCAGCCCGTCCACAGCCAGAACAACGTGCCGAGCATACAGGCAAGCGTCGTACGCCAGAAGTTGACCATCGCGTGATGGCGCTCGGCGGATTCCGCCTTGATCACCACTTCGCCCTGCAGTACCTCTTCTTCTGCCGCGCTGATTTTGGTGTTACCAATCACGCCGCGTTTCAGCAGCAGGTAGCGCGTCGCGGCGCCGACCCAGGTGTAGATCGTTATCGGCGTGTCGCGCTCCCCGGTCCAGGCAATCACCCGGCGCATACGTTTAAGCTGCTTATGCACGTCCTGCACGGTTTCCACCGGCTCGGCGAACAGTTCGCGGAACGTATCGGTGACCGCTTCCGGGCGCGTGTTCTGAATCAGATAGGTTTCACATGCCTGGGTAATCAGCGTTAACGAGACCGTATTAAGGGCTTTCAGACGACGGTTAGCGCGGGCCCAGCGTGACGACTCCATGTTAAGGTTGCTGCGCATCCCTTCCAGCGCCTGCGTGCGGCGAACCAGCCCGCTCCAGGCTTTATCCACCTCTTCGCTGTCGCCGTGCTTGATGCAGAGCTGCATCAGTTGGTATTGAGCAACGATCAGCGCGTCAAGCTCACGGTCGACTTCCTGCTTGATGGAGCGCGGAGAGAACAGCAGATCCGCGACAATCGCACTCACGATACCAATGACAATCTCGCTGCAGCGCTCAACCGCAAACTGCGGGGCGAGCAGCGGCTCGGACTGAATGGTGATGATAATAATCAGCGCGGTATAGCCCGCCAGCCCCCAGGCGTAGGAGTTCTCCACTTTCACCAGAGACGAGATCCAGGTGCAGAAGCCCGCCCAGATACAGCACACCATCAGCATCAGCAGCGGCGTGCGGATCATCAGAATAATTATGGTGAGCGCCGCGAGACAGCCGATGAACGTTCCGATGATACGCAGCATCCCGCGATAGCGGATCGCGCCTGAATAAGGTTCCCCACCCGCGGCAAAGGCCGGGCCCGCCGCGACAATCGCAGCCGTCAGCACTGCCCAGCGAGGGGTTTCAAGCTGGAAGTGAAAGCCAACAAACAGCGCCAGCACAATGGCACACGCCAGCTTCACGGCGAAGCGAATGTGCTGGCTGGCGATGGAAAAGATGCCCATAGCGATTAACCAAACTCGCGCAGACGGTGGGCGATTTTACGGAAGAACGAGTCCTGGCTGGCATCCCGATCTTTTTCACCGGTAATCACCACCGTCGCCGTGGTACCCGCAGGCCACAGGTTGCCCTGCTGTTCGTCCAGATGGATACGGACCGGCACGCGCTGGGCCAGACGCACCCACTCGAGGTTGGAATCCACCGTTGCCATCCCTTTGGCATCATTCGAACTGCTGGAATTAGTCACCCCTGCGGCGACGCTGTCGACGGTACCTTTAAAGACGCGATTGCTGCCCAGCGGCGTAATTTCTGCCCGGTAGCCCGGTCGTACGCCTTCCAGCTTGGTCTCTTCCATATAGGCGAGTACGTAGAAGGAGTTCTGTTTCACCAGCGCCACGGCGGTTGAGCCACGGGTAATGAATTCCCCGGCATAGACGTTAAGGTTGGTCACCCAGCCATCGGACGGCGCGCGGATCACGGTACGCTCAAGATCGAGCTTTGCCAGATCGCGCGTTGCCTGCGCTTTCGCCAGCTGGTGCAGCACGGTTTGCAGCACGTTGTTGGACTGGTCAATCTCTTCACGGGACATTGCCTGAACGCCAAGCTGGTTACGGCGGCCAGCCTCGCGGCGTTTCTCCGCAGCCAGCGCCTGGTAATAGGCCACGTCCGCTTCCGCCTCTTCCAGCGCTTTCTGGTAACGAGGCTGGTCGATGGTGAACAGGACCTGATCTTTTTTCACCAGCTGGTTATCGTGGACGTTGACCGCCGTGATAAGACCGGCCACGTCAGGAGCG
Organism: Enterobacter sp. N18-03635; assembly: GCF_004006055.1. Taxonomy (NCBI): domain Bacteria; kingdom Pseudomonadati; phylum Pseudomonadota; class Gammaproteobacteria; order Enterobacterales; family Enterobacteriaceae; genus Enterobacter; species Enterobacter sp. N18-03635. The sequence goes on from NZ_CP034769.1 coordinate 4,088,025, forward strand.
ATTGCCACCACATCGGCGCTGAAGCGTGCATCACGCGTCCACGGTGATTCAGTGTAATAGACCCAGGCGCGGAAAATAGCGATGAAGGCGAGGATAACCAGCGCCATGGTGATGGCAGTGCGGGAGATTTTTCTTGTTAGCGTTTTCACATCAACCTCAGACAAACATGCGCGATATCAGGTAAAACAGGCAGCAATACAGCGCGGTATTGAACAATGCAGGGTGCCAGACGAAATCGTAGATCCCGGTAGGGACCAGCACCTTGCGCACCAGCCAGAAGATCGCCAGTGATAAAAGAAGCTCGAAAAATATCGGTGGGAAGGACAGACCGAACACCACGATAACGGGAAACAGACTCATGTTGACCTTGATTAGAGAGAGTGCAGGCTTCAGAATTTTTTTAGCGCACGCCATCGCAGAAGAGCAAGAAACGCCGGGCGAGAATGGCGCAGCCGTTATGTAATAAATAATATATTAACGTAACTGTTATGCTGTTATCTATAATATGTGATCTAAATCACTTTTAAGCCAGAGTGAACAATGGAACGTTTAAAACGCATGTCGGTCTTCGCCAAAGTGGTTGAACTGGGCTCCTTTACCGCCGCTGCACGCCAGCTTCAGATGAGCGTCTCATCCATCAGCCAGACGGTCTCTAAACTGGAAGATGAGCTTCAGGTCAAGCTGCTCAACCGCAGTACCCGCAGCATTGGGCTGACGGAAGCGGGCAAAATTTACTATCAGGGCTGTCGCCGTATGCTGCTGGAAGTGCAGGATGTTCACGAACAGCTCTACGCCTTCAACAACACCCCCATCGGCACGCTGCGCATCGGGTGTTCTTCAACTATGGCACAAAATGTTCTCGCTGCCATGACGGCGGATATGCTGAAAGAGTATCCCGGGCTTACCGTTAATCTGGTGACGGGTATCCCGGCGCCGGACCTGATTGCCGACGGTCTGGACGTGGTGATCCGCGTCGGCGCGCTGCAGGATTCCAGCCTGTTCTCGCGTCGGCTGGGCAGCATGCCGATGGTCGTCTGCGCTTCCAAGAGCTATCTGGCCCAGTACGGTGTTCCGGAGAAACCCGCCGATCTCACCAACCACTCGTGGCTGGAATACAGCGTGCGGCCCGACAATGAATTTGAGCTGATTGCCCCGGAAGGGATCTCCACCAAACTGCTGCCGGAAGGGCGATTTGTCACTAACGATCCGATGACCATTTCGCGCTGGCTAGTGGCCGGCGCCGGGATTGCCTACGTGCCGTTAATGTGGGTGATCAACGAGATCAACAGCGGCGTGCTTGAGATCCTCTTCCCGCGCTACCAGTCCGATCCGCGTCCGGTGTACGCCCTGTATACCGAAAAAGACAAACTCCCGCTAAAGGTGCAGGTGTGTATTAACTATCTGACCGAGTATTTTGTGGACGTAGCAGAGCTGTTTCAGGGGATGCGGGGAAGAAGGAAAGAATAGGTTTTGTAATTCGAGACACCTCTCCCGGTTTGGGAGAGGGTTAGAGTGACGGGAAAACTTACGCCGTGCCGCCCACCGTCAGGTTGTCCACTTTCAGCGTTGGCTGGCCCACGCCAACCGGCAGGCTCTGGCCCTCTTTACCGCAGACGCCCACGCCGTTATCCAGTTTCAGATCGTTACCGACCATCGAAATCTGCTGCATGGCTTCAATACCGGAGCCAATCAGCGTCGCACCTTTCACCGCTTTGGTCACTTTGCCCTTCTCAATCAGGTACGCTTCTGAAGTAGAGAAGACAAACTTACCGGAGGTGATATCCACCTGGCCGCCGCCAAAGTTTGGCGCAAAGATACCGTAATCAACGGATTCGATAATCTCCTGCGGCGTGGATTTACCCGGCAGCATATACGTGTTGGTCATGCGCGGCATCGGCAGGTGCGCGTAAGATTCGCGACGTCCGTTGCCCGTCGGCGCGACGCCCATCAGGCGCGCGTTGAGTTTGTCCTGCATGTAGCCTTTCAGCACGCCATTTTCGATCAGCACGTTGTACTGGCCGGGCGTACCTTCATCGTCGATAGCCACCGAGCCGCGACGATCGCGTATCGTGCCGTCATCCACCACGGTACACAGTTCAGAGGAGACAAGCTGCCCGATCTGACCGCTGAACACCGACGTCCCGCGACGATTAAAGTCGCCTTCCAGGCCGTGGCCTACCGCCTCGTGTAGCAGCACGCCCGGCCAGCCAGCACCCAGCACCACCGGGAATGAGCCCGCCGGCGCCGCGACGGCATTCAGATTCACCAGCGCCATGCGCACGGCTTCTTTTGCCCACGCGTCAGCGCGCGCTTCACCGTCAACGTCGCCCAGGAACCAGTCATAGCCGAAACGACCGCCGCCACCGCTTGAGCCGCGCTCGCGTTTGCCATCGTCGTCGACCTGCACGCTGATGGAGAGACGTACCAGCGGGCGAACGTCTGCCGCCAGAGTGCCGTCCGTTGCCGCCACCAGAATCAGTTCATACACACCGCTCAGGCTGGCTGAAACTTCCTGCACGCGTTTATCCGCCGCGCGGGCGACTTTGTCCACGCGACGCAGGATATCCAGCTTCTCTTCACGGCTCATGCTCTGCAGAGGATCGATGCTGGTATAGAGCGCAGAGTGCTGCACTTCTCCAAGGGTTTTCACGCGACCATCGCCAGTATCACGCACAATGGTACGCGCGGCCTGCGCGCTCTGCTCAAGTGCAGCCAGGCTAATCTGATCGGCATAGGCAAAACCGGTTTTCTCGCCGCTGACGGCGCGGACGCCGACGCCCTGGTCGATGTTGTAAGAGCCATCTTTAATGATGCTGTCTTCTAAAACCCAGGATTCGTGATAGCTCGACTGGAAATAAAGGTCGCCGTAGTCGAGACGGCGTTCGGTCAGTTGACCAAGAATGGAGAACAGGTCCTGATGATTCAGGCCGTTCGCTGCGAGCAAATGTTCACTTACCAGGTTCAGACTCATCGTATTGCTACTCGTTCGTTGCCGCCCGTGGCGGTATAAAGATCGTATTTATTGAGAGTGAGGCAATTACCTGCCCACGTCAAATCATTGCTGTGCATCTTTGCGCGGCTGGCGCAGCACCTCGTTAATCTGCGGTTTATCGACCGGACCGGTAATGCGGTAGCGCAGAATGGAGACCTTGCTCCACAGCGGCCCCAGCACTTTGCTGGCGGCAAACACCGCCGCACCGACAATCGGGTTCACCACAAAGGCCGCCGCAACGCCCACGCTCGCGGAAATTTCCGGTGCCACCACGGCTTCCATATCCAGTTCGCGGCGCACGAGGTTGACCGAGCCTTTCATGGCGATATCCGCTTCCAGGCCATCCACCAGCGTATCGTCCGTATGCAGAACGCCGTCCTTAATCCATGCCGTACTGCGGATGGAATCGTAGTAGAAACCTTCGCTGAACGTATCGCTGAAATCGAAGCGCAGCTTGCGCAGCAGCGCATCAAAACTCAGCAGGCGCAGGATCTGCCCGGCGCGCCCCGTGCTCACGTCGGCGATCTCACCTTTACCAAAGTGGGTTTTCAGAATGCCGTTCAGCGAGGCCTCATCCGGCTTCCACGGAGCGTCGCGCCAGTGAAGATCATAATTAACATCAAATGACGAACCGCGCAGCGGCGTGCTGATACCAAAGAAATTGGCTGCCGCATCCAGCTTGTTGCCTTTAATGTCGCCCTTGAGGGACGTTCGCTGCTCGCCCGGGTTATTCACCCATTCCCCTGCGGCCGTCATGCGGCCAAAGCCGGTATCAACCAGGCCACCGGAGAGCGTAAGCGTGTTGGCCTGAATAGTGAAATCACCGTCAATACGGCCATATTTCTGCCCCCACAGCCAGCACTCAGCGCAGCGCAGCTGGAGATCGGGCCAGCCGCTAAAATCGACGCGGGAGGCATTACTCAGCGGAGACGCTTCTGCCGGTTTATCTTTCCCGCTCGTGGCGCTTGCCGGGTTGTAGTAGAGATAGCGAATCGCCGCCTGCCATGGCGCGTGATTGCGCATGGTCAAAGTACCGTTGATCTCTCTGCCCTGGGCCTCTACCTTCGTGCCGTTAGCGCCAGGCTGCGAGACGATGCTCAGGTTGTTCCACTGCTGCCCGCCCAGCATCAGCGAAGGCGTACGTACGGTAATGGTTTGCGGGAACTGGGCGGTTTCATCAACGTTTTGCCCAACGCCTTTCTGGAACAGCGCCAGCCACTCTGCACCGTCCATCGGTGGGAGATTCAGCTCAACGCCCGTCTGCTCCGGCAGCGGCGGCGTGGAGCGGCTATCCGTTGTCCAGATGGCTTTGTCGAGGGTGAGCTTGCGGTTAAGCAGCCAGCGGCTGTTGAAGTGGTTTGTCCCGCCCGCGCTGCCGGTCAGCGCGAAGTTGTTCAGGTTGCCATCGACGTTCAGCTTTACCGGCAGCGGCTGTCCGGCCTGTTTATCCAGCGGCGCTGGCAGCTGGCTTCGAATATTCTTCAGGTCACCCGTGATGTCGACCTTATACTGGGCGCCCGCGTGATAAGGCAGGTCGATTGCCACTTTACCCTGCCAGGCGACCGCGCCATCCACCGACGCCTCGATGGGCTTCGGCAGGACGTCCATACGCGCTGGCTGCCAGTTACCGTCCAGATTGACGGCTACCTGATACGCCTTTTCACCCTCTGTGGTCGTGAAGTCGATATTCACGGGCTGATTAAACCAGCTGGCAGTAAGCGGCTCGCTCTTCAGGTTACCGTTTTCAAAGCTGAACTGCCCGCTGAGATTTTTCAGCGTGCTCTCAAGGGGTTTGATGAACAGGCTGTTGTTTTTCAGGCGGACATCACCTTTGGCGGTGGTCATCTCTCCGTCCAGCGGGATATCAAGATGTAAGCGAGCATTCACATCGCCATCAAGCTGGAGCTGCTGAAGCGTCGCGGCCAGCGACTCTTTCAGCGGCGTCTCCTCAAAGTACGGTCCCACCGCCTTGCCGGGACCGTTGATCTCGGCATCAATCAGCAGCTTCTCTTTGGAGTAATCCGGGATGTTGGCCGTCAGGTTGCTGGCCGTCACGCCGCCCAGCGCCACGCTGTCGGACTTCATCCAGAGGCCGTCATTGAGGAAATTAAGTTCGATATCCAGGTTTTTCAGCGCGGGCCAGCCAGGCTGGAACGCAAAGGTGGCGTCATGCAGCGGGACCAGAACCTGGAACTGACCTTCATTGTGTTTGTACGGGAACAGATGGGGATTACCGCCGTAGACCAGCGTGGCATTATCCGCCTGACCGCCCTGAATCGCGCCGCTGAGATAGTCTACCAGCGCTTTCCCCATCAGGTTTTCCGGGAAATAGCGCCAGGCCTGGGAGCCATCATCGGTACTGATCCCGGCCAGAATCCCCAGCCATGGCTCATCGCCTTCAGGCTGCAGATAGCGGAAATCTCCGCGCGCGTGCACCGCTTTCGCTTTGACGTCGATATGCCGACCATCGAACTGGAAACCCTTATCGTTACGGAGCCAGTTAAGCACTGCGTTGCCCTGTTCGATTTCCAGCGGCGCGCGGAAGACCGTCTCGTAAGGCATTTTGGCGTCGTGCATATCAACCGTCAGCCTGCCATTCTCCACGCTGCCTTCCAGCTTGCCGCTGAAGTGCTCCGCACCCGGCAGCAGCTTCCACTGTTTCCAGGCAAGATCTTTCCATGTCGCCTGGAAACGGGTTTTTTCCGTCGCCTGAAGCGGAATATCCAGCGCCAGAGAATCAATCTTTCCGCTCGGCTGCGTAGCCAGCCAGATCTCGCCCAGGTCAGGAGAGAGCTTTGCCGCCATCGAGCGTAGCCCTTCAATGGCGGCCAAATCCAGGTTGCTGGCGCGGATGCGCAGCTCGTCACTGCGTTTACTGGCGGTGCCGCCAACGTCCTGCTCCGGCATCCAGGCCAGCGTCAGCGCACCGCGCGGCCACGGCTTGCCGTCCATCGTGATGCGCGTATCGGGAATGGCAAACTGCCAGCCCTCTTTCTCCTGCGTCACGTGCGCGGTGAGGTTATCGACGGAAAGCTGATGCTGTTGTTTTTCGCCTTTCCAGCTCGCGCCCCCCTGCTTGAGCCAGATATCACCGCTGGCAAATTCGCCTTTCGTCAGGGTCAACCAGCCCTCAAGGCTGAAGCGGGCCGTTTCCAGCTGCATGTTTTGCTGGAGCCAGTCGCCCAGCCACGGCTTGACGTCCACATCGTCGGCCTGCAGCCAGACTTTGCCGTTATTTAACAGGCCGTCATCGTCGCGCAGATCCATACGCACCTGCATCACGCCGTGCTGGCCGTTCAGGCTCGAGAGATTGACCTGCCCCTCGGCGCGGTGCCGATCCTTACCGTTAAGCCAGGTAAGCTGCGGGATCGCCAGCTCGGCGCGCTGCCCGGAAAGGGTAATAAAGCTCACTTCGCTGTCGCGCAGATCGAAATGATCGAACTGGCGGAGGAAAAGATCGCTGAAGCGGTTAGCTTCAAGACCCTGACCGCTATCGCCGCCAGACAGCGGCGTATTGGTCAGAAACTGGAGCTGATAAAAGGTGAGATCGCGAAACTGCCAGCGCAGATGCAGCAGGCTTTGCCAGACGTCCAGCGCCAGGGTCACGCGTTTGATTTTCAGGTAGCCGCCATCTTTCAGGCTGGCGTTGATATCCCGGACATCGAGCGTCGGGCCAAAATTCTGCCAGTTAGCGCTAACCTGGCTTACGTTCACCGGCACGCCGGTGGTGGATTCGATTTTCGCCAGCAGCTGCGGACGCCAGCTGTCCAGATGCGGTAAAACGAGGCGTAGCCCGCTCACGAGCAACGCGACAATCACGACCAGCGTTGCCCCTGTAAGCAATAAAATCCCCGGCAATCGCCTCACGCATCTCTCCTTGTCAGCTTCGTCACGCAGCGTACTGCGCTTACATCATCACGACGTCAAACTGCTCCTGGTTATAGAGCGGTTCAATTTGTACTTTTACCTGTTTGCCGACAAAGATTTCCACTTCCGCCAGCGCGTGTGACTCTTCGCCTTTCAGCGCTTCAGCCACCGCAGGGGAAGCATAGACCAGAAAACGATCGGAGTCGTAGGCATGATGAACACGGACGATTTCACGCATAATTTCGTAGCAGACGGTCTCAACCGTCTTTACCGTTCCGCGTCCATGGCAGGTTGGGCATTCATTGCACAGCACATGCTCCACGCTCTCGCGGGTACGCTTACGCGTCATTTCCACCAGCCCCAGCTGCGAGAAGCCGTTAATGCTGGTTTTCACGCGGTCTTTACTCAGGGCCTGCTCAAGCGAGTGCAGCACGCGGCGACGGTGGTCTTCATTACTCATATCGATGAAGTCGATGATGATAATGCCGCCCAGATTGCGCAGACGAAGCTGGCGCGCAATGGCCTGCGTGGCTTCGATATTGGTGTTGAAGATGGTGTCATCGAGATTGCGATGGCCGACAAAAGCGCCGGTATTGATATCGACGGTAGTCATCGCTTCGGTCTGATCGATGATCAGATAGCCGCCTGACTTAAGCTCGACCTTACGCTCCAGCGCGCGCTGGATCTCGTTTTCGACATCATAGAGATCGAAGATCGGCTGACGCCCGGTGTAGTGCTCCAGCAGGCCAGGCATCTCAGGGATATATTCAGCGGTAAACTCAAGCAGGGCCTCGTACGTCAGACGAGAGTCCACGCGAATGCGGTCGAGCTGCGCGTCGGCAAAGTCACGCAGAACGCGCTGCGCCAGCGCCAGCTCACCATAGAGCTGATAGCGGGTCTGGTTACGTTTTTTACGCTCCATCACTTTTGTCCAGACGCGCTTCAGGTAAGCCGCATCCGACGCCAGGTCTTCCTCGCTGATCCCTTCCGCGGCGGTACGGATGATAAATCCGCCCTGTTCATCGCAGTAGGCGCTGACCACTTTCTTCAGACGCTCGCGCTCGGTTTCACTCTCAATACGCTGCGAAACGCCCACGTGCGACGCGCCGGGCATAAAGACCAGATAGCGGGAAGGTAAGGTGATGTCGGTGGTCAGACGGGCGCCTTTGGTGCCGAGGGGATCTTTCACCACCTGCACCATCAGATCCTGTCCCTGACGCACCAGTTCAGAAATGTCGCGCACGGCAAACTGCTTTTGCTCTTCGCCCGCGACGCACTCGGTGTGCGGCATGATATCGGAGGCATGTAAAAATGCCGCCTTATCGAGTCCAATATCTACAAAAGCCGCCTGCATACCCGGTAGTACACGACTGACACGACCTTTGTAGATATTGCCTACTATTCCGCGCCGCGCTTCACGCTCAATATGAATTTCCTGAAGAATGCCACCATCGATATAGGCCACACGGGTTTCCGAGGGCGTTACGTTTACCAACAATTCAGCCGTCATAATTATCCCTTCCCTCACGCAGTGAGTTAAAATTGCTCAGCAACTCATACGTTTCCACCAGCGGTAAGCCGACTACGGCGTGATAGCTGCCATGAATCTTCCTGACAAAACAGCCACCCAGCCCCTGAATACCGTATGCACCTGCTTTATCCATCGGTTCACCGCTGGCAATATAAGCGGCGATGTCGTCGTCGGTAAGTACTCTGAAGGTCACTTCCGTCACCACCAGGCAGTCCAGCACGTGCTGGCTGTCAGCCAGCGCGACGGCCGTCATCACCTGATGCGTTTGTCCGGACAGCTTGCGCAGCATGCGCGCTGCATGATCGGCGTCGTGCGGTTTCTCCAGCACTTCACCGTTCAGGATAACGATGGTATCTGCCCCCAGCACGGGAAGATCGCGTGGCACACTGGCCACGCCCGCCTGCGCTTTCTCCCGCGCCAGACGTGACACGTACTGTTGAGCACTTTCGCCCTCAGCACGTTTTTCTTCAATGCCGGTAACGATGCGTTCAAAAGAGACCCCTAGCTGCGTCAGGAGTTCCTGACGGCGCGGGGAGCCGGAAGCGAGATACAAAGACGTCATAGAAACCTTTTATTGCACAGCAAACTGCTGGCGAACCTTACGCATCAGCAGGAATAGCCATGGCCAGAGCACACCGTTTACTACACTACTCCAGAACACTTCCGGTCGGAAAGAGACGTTGATCACTAAAAACTCTGCCCAGAAAACAACGATATCCGCAGCGAGCGACAATAGCATCACCACCAGGGCCTGTTGCCAGAGCGCAAGGTTACGAAAGAGCTGGAATTTGAGTGCGACGAGGTACGCAATAATGCTCATGGACAAGGCGCGCACGCCAAGCGTAGAGCCGCTAATGAGATCCAGTATGGCACCCATCACGAAACCCGTGCCGACATTTACGCGATGCGGCAGGGCAAGGATCCAGTAGAGTAAAATGAGCAATACCCAGTTTGGCCGGAAAACGAGAATGTCGTCCGGCCAGGGCATAACCTGCAGTAACAGTGCAATAAGAAACGAGAGCCAGATGACCCAGCGTCCCTGGCTACGATAGCTTGCCACTACTGCCCTCCCGAAGAGAGTTTAGGCGGTGGCGGCGCATCCGGCAGCGGCTGCGTTAATCCGGTTGCCGGTGCCGGTACTGGCGCAGGCGGCCCCATGGAATCCGCAGGCGGAAGAACCTGCGGCATCATCTGCATCAGGCGCTCGTTTGCTACGCGATGGACCTCTTCAGGCGTCATCGGGTTAGCCCCGTTACGATCGGCACCCCACAGCAGCAGCAGATAGCGCAGACGCTGCAAACCAGCAGTTGGACGCGCCTGAATCACGGTATAGGCACGCTGGGTATCCAGCTTGACCGAAGAGACCACCGCAACCGGATAACCCTCAGGGAAGCGTCCACCCAGTCCAGACGTCACCAGCACGTCGCCTACGCGGATATCCGTGTTAGCCGGCAGGTGTTCCAGCTGCAGGTCGTCCGTACAGCCGTTACCGGCCGCGATCACGCGGATGTCATTGCGCAGGACCTGGATCGGCAGCGCATGCGTGGCGTCGCAAATCAGCAGCACGCGGCTGGTCAGTTTGGCGACGGCAACAACCTGGCCAACTACGCCTTTATCACTGATAACTGGCTGGCCTTCATACACCCCGTTGACGCTCCCTTTGTCGATCACAACCTGATCGCTGTAAGGGTCGTTCACGGTGGAGATCACCTGGGTAACCATCTTCTGCTCATCCTGACGCAGCGGCGAGCCGAGCAGTTCACGCAGGCGCGCGTTTTCCTGCTTGTATTGCCCCAGCATCAGCAGTTCGCTGTTTTTCAGCAACAGTTCCTGACGTAATGCCCGGTTTTCGAGTTCGAGTTGGTCGCGTGAAGACAGCGTTTGAGAAACGGAGTCGAGCAGTTCACGGGGACCATTTGAAACAAAGTAGAAAGGACTGACGGCGGTATCCATGTACGTTCTGATCTGGCTGAACGTACCGAGGCGGCTATCGGCAATAATGACCCCAAGCGCAACCAGAACCGCCAGAATAAGGCGAAACTGTAGCGATGGGCCACGGCTAAAAATTGGCTTCATAGGCTATGCGTATTCTCGCGTCAGAGAGAAAGGGTAGCAAATTGCTACCCTCTCAAACTCGACTACTCTTCGCTGAACAAATCGCCGCCGTGCATGTCGATCATTTCCAGCGCCTTGCCACCACCACGGGCGACGCAAGTCAGTGGATCTTCTGCAACTACGACAGGAATACCTGTCTCTTCCATTAACAGGCGGTCGAGGTTACGCAGCAGCGCACCACCACCGGTCAGAACCATACCGCGCTCGGAGATATCGGACGCCAGCTCTGGTGGACACTGTTCCAGCGCGACCATTACCGCGCTCACGATGCCCGTCAGTGGTTCCTGCAGTGCTTCCAGAATTTCGTTGGAGTTCAGGGTGAAACCGCGTGGAACACCCTCAGCCAGGTTACGGCCACGTACTTCGATCTCACGCACTTCATCGCCCGGATACGCAGAGCCGATTTCATGTTTGATACGCTCTGCGGTGGCTTCACCGATCAGAGAGCCGTAGTTACGGCGCACATAATTAATGATGGCTTCGTCGAAGCGGTCACCACCGATACGTACGGAAGAGGAGTACACCACGCCGTTCAGAGAGATAACGGCCACTTCAGTGGTACCACCACCGATATCCACCACCATGGAACCGGTCGCTTCAGACACAGGCAGACCTGCACCGATTGCCGCCGCCATTGGCTCTTCAATCAGGAACACTTCACGCGCACCTGCACCCTGGGCAGATTCACGGATTGCGCGACGTTCTACCTGGGTTGCGCCAACCGGCACACACACCAGAACACGCGGGCTTGGACGCATGAAGCTGTTGCTGTGAACCTGCTTGATGAAGTGCTGAAGCATTTTTTCAGTCACGAAGAAGTCGGCGATAACACCGTCTTTCATTGGGCGGATAGCGGCAATGTTGCCTGGGGTACGACCCAGCATCTGCTTCGCGTCATGACCCACTGCGGCCACGCTTTTTGGCGAGCCTGCACGATCCTGACGAATGGCCACAACGGAAGGCTCATTCAATACGATGCCTTGTCCTTTTACATAAATAAGGGTATTCGCGGTACCCAGGTCAATGGACAGGTCATTGGAAAACATGCCACGAAATTTTTTCAACATACTAAGGGATAATCCTGAAAGCTGGGGCGGAAAACAAAATCCGCTTACTTTACCAACCACACGCAGCAGCGACAAGGCGCAAAAATCATCTGCAACGGTGAAAATTTATGCAGTACGTTTCCTGATGTTACAAAATCATCCCCTGACTCCTTCAGGGCTGAGTAAACAGTTGCGTTCCCCACTGACGTTTGTAACCCATTAAAGGTCGTTCACTGGCTTTTTGCTCGACATACTCAAAGCTACAGGCGCGATATTCTACGTGAAAACAGCGTAAACGGCAGGTCAAACAGAGTATCTTTGCAAATATTTTTTCACGTTGGTGTCAAGCGGTTGAGAGGCAGCAAAAAAATCCCCCTGACCACCCATCACGCCGCGCGCTGTTAACATCTGCCATTCGCTTCTGGAGCGCACGCCCGTGGCAAACACTTGTGTTCGCGTTCCCTTGCATGCTTCTACCAGACTCTGTACCAGAAGCTGGTTTTCCGTACGCTTCTCGATATTCCTTACCAGCCCCGGATGTAGCTTTAATAACTCCACATCCAGTTCCTTGATCCAGTTGGTACTGACCAGCGTTAAACCAGCCTGCGTCACCGCTACACGCGCACCGAGCGCATTGATCAAACGTACCACCGGACGTAACCGGCTGATGTGTTGACCTACATCGGCCTCAGCAAGTTCAAAAATAATGTGTTTGCGCTGTGATTTTTCGCATTGCATTAATGTATCACGTAGCCAGCGCTGAAAACGTGGGCGTATTAACGACTCAACGGTGACCTGTAACGCCAGGTTTTCTTCAGGCCAGAAGGATAAAAACGGAATCAGCCGGGTAATTTGCTGGCGGTCATACTCTTCGGACAGCCCAAATTGCAGCACCATCGGCAGATATTCCGCAGAGATGACCTCTTCGGTACCGTCAAAAATACGACACATCAGCTCTCGGTGATGAACATTGCCGTTTTTCATGACCGCGGGTTTTTGATAAATACGCGGTCCGCCGCGGCTCAGCATTTGCTCAATCAAAGTACGCCAGCGCACGTTACCGCGCCCTTTTTCCGGCAGCGAGTCATCATACACCGCCCATCCGTTCGCCCCCTGTAAGACAGCGTTGCGGGTAGCGGCTTCCGCATGTTCCATTACCTGTTCTGTCGATTGTCCGCCACGCCAGGCGCAGATCCCCATATGGACCATATCATCCCTGTCGAGCATTTTGCTCTGCGGCAGCGCATCCACCGCCTTCAGCAGCTGGCTGGCGATGCTTTCCGACTCCTTCAGCGTACGGTGCGGCAGCAACACGGCAAAGTCACTGCGGTGATAGCGGGCCAGTAATGCGCCCGGGTAGCGCATAATAAAGGTGGAGAGCAGGTTGATTAGCGTAAAGAGATTTTCTTCCGCGGCCCGCTGTCCCCAGGTGTCGCGCAGGAGATCGAAATCGGGCAGGCGAATCATCATCACTACCCCATGTGTCCCCACTTTTTCTGAATCGTCGAGCAGCGTGGCCAGCTGATTATCAAAGAAAAGACGATTGTTGAGGCCAGTTTTATTATCCTGCGCAGCATAAGAGCGGATCAGCGTATCCATACGGCTGCGCTGGTCGCTGGCAAACTGGACTTCGGAGAGCAAGGTATCCAGCGCGCTGCTGGCGCGTGACGGCCATTCATGAACCGAGCCGCGCACCTGCGGGCCGCGTTCACCGTTCAGGATACGTACGGAGCGCATCTCCAGCAGCTCCTGGCCGGAGAGCTGGCGGCGCAGCCAGCGGACCGCGAGAAAGATCAGCAGGACGATAAACGCCACCGCGACGGTGAGCGGCGCGGTGGTCATCATGGATCGGAAATAGCTGGCCATCGGATCGAGATAGACCATGCGTATGGTCATCCCTGGATTTTTGAGGGAATGCACCGTCACTTCCCGATACTGGCTCACCACGCCCGCAGGCCGATAGCTCCCCGGCCGTTCATGGCTTAAAACACGATGCTTTCCCTGCTGAATGTCGATCTGAACAATATCAACAGGTACCATCAACTCATCAAGCTCACTGGTGAGCGCTGGTAGCGGCGTCGTTAGCAGACGCGTATCAATCACCGACGCGACAGACTGTACCCGGTTGACCAGTTTGTCCTGAATGGCGTTGTAAAAGCTCAGAGAGCAACCCAGAAGGGTGACAAAAATGGTAAGCCCCGTCAGCAAGGTGATAAAAGCTGAGAACTTCGTCGTTAATCGCATCCTTGAGATTACTCCGTGGGTTGATGGGGGTAGCGAGTAAGCGCTAACTTGCATTTCAAATGCGGCATACTACCAAATCGGGTGTATCTGGCAATTTATTGCGTTAAATCGGCACCGCGTTTCCCTGAGCGAGTATAGTCTTCAGAAATTATTTTCCAATCATATGAGTTGAGAGGACCCCGTATGCAGGCTTTGATCTTAGAACAGCAGGACGGCAAAACGCTTGCCTCAGTGCAGCCGGTAGAAGAGAGCCGCCTGCCGGAAGGCGAAGTAACCGTCGACATCGACTGGTCCAGTTTAAATTATAAAGATGCGCTGGCTATTACAGGTAAGGGTAAAATCATCCGAAATTTCCCTATGGTGCCTGGTATTGATTTCGCGGGCCGGGTTCATACCAGCGAGGATCCGCGCTTCCATCCGGGCCAGCAGGTGCTGCTCACCGGCTGGGGCGTGGGTGAAAATCACTGGGGCGGGCTGGCCACGCAGGCGCGCGTGAAGGGCGACTGGCTGGTGCCGATGCCGAAAGGCATGGATGGCCGCAAGGCGATGATCGTCGGTACGGCAGGCTTTACCGCCATGCTGTGCGTGATGGCGCTGGAAGATGCGGGTATCCGCCCTGAGTCGGGTGAAATTGTCGTCACCGGCGCCAGCGGCGGCGTAGGCAGCACGGCTGTCACGCTGCTCCACAAGCTGGGCTATCAGGTCGCTGCGGTTTCCGGCCGTGAAAGCACCCATGACTATCTGCGCCAGCTCGGTGCAAACCGCATTCTCAGCCGTGACGAATTCGCTGAAACCCGTCCGCTGGAAAAACAGGTCTGGGCAGGGGCTGTGGATACCGTAGGTGATAAGGTGCTGGCAAAAATCCTGGCGCAGATGAACTACGGCGGCTGCGTGGCTGCCTGCGGTCTGGCGGGCGGATTTGCCCTGCCAACCACCGTGATGCCGTTTATTCTGCGTAACGTCCGCCTGCAGGGCGTGGATTCCGTGATGACCCCTGCGGCTCGTCGCCATGAAGCCTGGGAACGGCTGGTGCGCGATCTGCCGGAATCTTTCTATACACAGAGCGCGACGGAGATAAACCTGAGCCAGGCACCGGAATATGCCTCTAAGATCATGGATAACCAGTTCCACGGTCGCGCGCTGGTGAAAATCGCCTAATCTTCAAATTTTCGTGACATATTCGCGCGAATCAATCTCCTCCGTCATGCTTAGGAAAACGCATGACGGAGGATGCCATGAAAAACCGAAAACTGACGGAAGCCGACGTAACGTCTGAGTCTGTCTTTATGCTACAGCGCCGCCAGATCCTGAAAATGCTTGGCATCAGCGCCACCGCGCTCTCGCTCTCGCCTTCGGCTCACGCCGACCTGCTCGACTGGTTTAAAGGCAACGATCGGCCAAAGGCTCCTTCCGGCGCCCCGCTCACCTTTACGAAACCAGCTGAATGGCAAAACAAACTGACGCTTACGCCGGAAGATAAAGTCACCGGCTACAACAATTTCTACGAATTTGGTCTCGACAAGGCCGATCCTGCCGCCAACGCGGGAAGCCTCAAAACCGATCCGTGGACGCTGAAGATTGATGGCGAAGTGGCGAAACCCCTGACGCTGGACCACCACGATCTCACCACCCGTTTCCCGCTCGAAGAGCGTATCTATCGCATGCGCTGCGTGGAAGCCTGGTCGATGGTAGTGCCCTGGGTCGGCTTCCCGCTGCATAAATTGCTGGCGATGGTTGAGCCCACCAGCAATGCAAAATATGTCGCCTTCCAGACGCGGTATGCGCCGGACGAGATGCCCGGGCAGAAAGATCGGTTTATCGGCGGCGGGCTTGATTATCCGTATGTGGAAGGGTTACGTCTCGACGAAGCTATGCACCCCCTCACCCTGCTGACCGTCGGCGTGTACGGTAAAGCGCTTCCGCCGCAGAACGGTGCCCCCATCCGTTTAACCGTACCGTGGAAATATGGCTTCAAAGGGATTAAATCTATCGTCAGCATTAAGCTTACCCGTGAACGTCCACCAACCACGTGGAATCTGGCGGCCCCGGACGAATACGGTTTCTTCGCCAACGTGAACCCGCATGTGGATCATCCACGCTGGTCGCAAGCGACCGAGCGGTTTATTGGTTCCGGCGGTGCGCTGGACGTGAAGCGCCAGCCGACGCTGCTGTTTAATGGTTATGCGGATGAAGTGGCCTCGCTTTATCGTGGTCTCAACTTACGGGAGAACTTCTGAGTGCGTTTAACGGCAAAACAGATTACCTGGCTAAAAGTGCTTCTGCACCTGGCCGGGGTACTTCCTTTTATATGGCTGTTCTGGGCCGCCAGCCAGGGGCTCTTTAGCGCAGACCCGGCCAAGGATATCCAGCATTTTACCGGTCGGATGGCTCTGAAATTTTTGCTGGCCACCTTGCTCGTCTCGCCGCTGGCGCGCTACGCTAAACAGCCCTTATTGATACGCACCCGTCGGCTGTTAGGACTATGGTGTTTTGCTTGGGCAACGCTGCACCTTACCAGCTATGCCCTGCTGGAACTGGGAATTAACAATCTGGCGCTGCTTGGCCGCGAACTGGTGACACGCCCTTATCTGACCCTGGGCATCGTGAGCTGGGTGATTTTACTGGCGTTAGCGCTGACCTCCACGCAATATGCACAGCGAAAGCTGGGCAGGCGCTGGCAGCTGCTGCACAACTTCGTCTATCTTGTCGCGATCCTCGCTCCCATTCATTACCTGTGGTCAGTGAAGATCCTCTCCCCGCAGCCGGTCCTGTACGCACTGGCCGCCGTGGCGCTTTTAGCATGGCGTTATAAGAAGTTCCGCCAGTGGTTGCGATAGTTCGCGAAACTGTGCGTTTTCCCGCAGATTACCCGTCAACCGCAAATCTTTTTCGGATAGCGGTTGATAATCTTCCCTGATAAGACCAGTATTTAGCTGCTAAATGCTACGAAATCGTTATAATGTGCGACCTTGGTTCGCCTGACAGCGGTTTTAAGCCTCTGAAAAGGTGACATTTGCGTTTCGAAGGTATATTTTGTTTTTTACCCGAAAATCGCAGGAGATAGCGGCATAATGACTGATAAGTTCCATATCTTAGTTTTGAACGGACCGAACCTGAACATGCTCGGCACCCGTGAGCCAGAGAAGTACGGCACGCTGACATTGAGTGAAATTGTTAACCGTCTTGGAACGGAAGCAGCGTCGCTGAATGTGGATTTGGATCATTTTCAGTCGAATGCGGAGTACGCAATCATCGACCGTATTCATCAGGCTAAAGACAATGTGGACTATATCCTGATCAATCCGGCCGCGTTTACGCACACCAGTGTTGCTATCCGCGACGCACTGCTCGCGGTGAGTATCCCGTTTATCGAGATCCATCTGAGTAACGTGCACGCCCGAGAGCCGTTCCGCCACCATTCGTATCTGTCAGATATCGCTGCTGGCGTTATCTGTGGACTGGGTGCTGACGGCTATTCATACGCTTTACAGACAGCGGTAAAACGCTTGTCACAATCACACTAAACAAGAGTACGGAACCCACTCATGGATATTCGTAAGATTAAAAAACTGATCGAGCTGGTTGAAGAATCAGGCATCTCCGAACTGGAAATTTCTGAAGGCGAAGAGTCTGTACGCATCAGCCGTGCAGCCCCAGCCGCTAGCTTCCCGGTAATGCAGCAGGCTTATGCTGCGCCAGTGCAGCAGCCTGCGCTCTCCGCAGCCGTTGCACCAGCAGCTGAAGCCGCACCTGCCGCTGCAGCAGAAATCAGTGGTCACATCGTACGTTCCCCAATGGTTGGTACTTTCTACCGCACCCCGAGCCCTGACGCGAAGGCGTTCATCGAAGTGGGTCAGAAAGTCAACGTCGGCGATACCCTGTGCATCGTAGAAGCGATGAAAATGATGAACCAGATCGAAGCAGACAAATCAGGTACTGTGAAAGCGATTCTGGTCGAAAGTGGTCAGCCGGTTGAATTTGACGAGCCGCTGGTCGTCATCGAGTAACGAGGCGTACATGCTGGATAAAATTGTTATCGCCAACCGCGGCGAGATCGCACTGCGTATTCTTCGTGCCTGTAAAGAACTGGGCATCAAGACCGTCGCTGTGCACTCAAGCGCGGATCGCGATTTAAAACACGTATTGCTGGCGGATGAGACGGTCTGTATTGGCCCGGCTCCGTCCGTAAAAAGCTATCTGAACATCCCGGCTATCATCAGCGCCGCTGAAATCACCGGCGCGGTGGCAATTCATCCGGGTTATGGCTTCCTCTCTGAGAACGCCAACTTTGCTGAGCAGGTTGAACGCTCTGGCTTCATTTTCATCGGCCCGAAAGCCGACACCATCCGCCTGATGGGCGACAAAGTGTCTGCAATCACCGCCATGAAAAAAGCCGGTGTTCCAACCGTACCAGGCTCTGACGGCCCTCTGACCGACGACATGGATGCTAACCGTGCTCATGCTAAACGCATTGGCTACCCGGTTATCATCAAGGCGTCCGGCGGCGGCGGCGGTCGCGGTATGCGCGTTGTGCGTAGCGATGCTGAACTGGCGCAGTCCATCTCCATGACCAAAGCAGAAGCGAAAGCCGCTTTCAGCAATGACATGGTGTACATGGAAAAATACCTGGAAAACCCACGCCACATCGAAATTCAGGTGCTGGCTGACGGTCAGGGTAACGCAATCTATCTGGCAGAACGTGACTGCTCCATGCAGCGTCGTCACCAGAAAGTGGTCGAAGAAGCACCAGCGCCGGGCATTACCCCGGAACTGCGTCGCTACATCGGCGAGCGTTGCGCTAAAGCGTGTGTCGATATCGGCTATCGTGGAGCGGGTACCTTTGAGTTCCTGTTCGAGAACGGCGAGTTCTATTTCATCGAAATGAACACCCGTATTCAGGTTGAGCACCCGGTTACCGAAATGATCACCGGCGTTGACCTGATCAAAGAGCAGCTGCGTATCGCTGCAGGCCAGCCGCTTTCCATCAAGCAGGAAGAAGTTGTGGTGAAAGGCCATGCGGTAGAATGCCGTATCAACGCCGAAGACCCGAACACCTTCCTGCCAAGCCCGGGCAAAATCACGCGTTTCCACGCGCCGGGTGGCTTTGGCGTGCGCTGGGAGTCTCATATCTACGCCGGTTACACCGTACCGCCGTACTATGACTCAATGATCGGCAAGCTCATCTGCTACGGCGAAAATCGTGACGTGGCGATTGCCCGCATGAAGAATGCCCTGCAGGAGCTGATCATCGACGGTATCAAAACCAACGTTGATCTGCAGATGCGCATCATGAGCGACGAGCACTTCCAGAATGGTGGAACTAACATCCACTATCTGGAGAAAAAACTCGGTCTGAACGAGAAGTAAGAGACCTGTGTTGCTAAAAGGCCGGATTATCCGGCCTTTTTTATTTCTGGGGCCTGGAAAGGCTCATCATGTACAATCCCCGCTTTCTTCATCCACAAGGGACAATAAATGGACAAACGTTTTGTTCAGGCCCATAAAGAAGCGCGCTGGGCGCTGTGGCTGACCCTTCTCTATCTCGCAGCATGGTTTGTAACTGCTTACTTACCTGACTCCGCTATTGGCATCACCGGCCTGCCGCACTGGTTCGAAATGGCGTGCCTGCTGGTACCGCTGGTCTTCATCCTGCTGTGCTGGGCAACGGTGAAATTCATCTATCGCGATATCCCGCTGGAGGACGATGATGCAGCTTGAAGTCATTCTGCCGCTTATCGCTTACTTGTTAGTGGTGTTTGGTTTATCCGTTTACGCCATGCGTAAAAGAACGACGGGCACCTTCCTGAACGAGTATTTTCTTGGTAGCCGCTCGATGGGCGGCGTCGTGCTGGCCATGACGCTGACCGCGACCTACATCAGTGCCAGTTCGTTTATCGGCGGACCCGGAGCAGCCTATAAATATGGGTTAGGCTGGGTGCTTCTGGCGATGATCCAGCTTCCAGCCGTCTGGCTCTCACTGGGCATACTGGGCAAAAAATTTGCCATTCTGGCGCGCCGTTATAATGCCGTGACGCTCAATGATATGCTTTTTGCCCGCTATCAGAGCCGTTTACTGGTGTGGCTGGCCAGCTTAAGCCTGCTGGTGGCCTTTATTGGCGCAATGACGGTGCAGTTTATCGGCGGAGCACGTCTGCTGGAAACGGCGGCCGGGATCCCCTACGAGACAGGCTTGATCATCTTCGGAGTCAGCATTGCGCTGTATACCGCGTTCGGCGGATTCCGCGCCAGCGTGCTGAACGATACGATGCAGGGATTGGTGATGCTTGTTGGCACCATTGTTCTGCTGGTGGGCATTGTGCATGCTGCTGGTGGCCTGAGCCACGCAGTCGAAACGCTGGAAACCATCGACCCGAAACTGGTCTCTCCGCAGGGCGCAGATGACATCCTTTCGCCAGCCTTTATGACCTCGTTCTGGGTGTTGGTGTGCTTTGGAGTGATTGGCCTGCCGCATACCGCCGTGCGCTGTATCTCTTACAAAGACAGCAAAGCCGTGCACAGAGGTATCATTATCGGCACTATCGTGGTTGCGATCCTGATGTTTGGTATGCACCTGGCGGGCGCGTTAGGTCGGGCAGTTATTCCTGACCTTACCGTACCCGATCTGGTTATCCCAACCCTGATGGTTAAAGTGCTGCCGCCATTTGCAGCCGGGATCTTCCTCGCAGCCCCGATGGCCGCCATTATGTCGACAATCAACGCTCAGCTGCTGCAAAGTTCCGCTACGATCATTAAAGATCTCTATCTGAACCTGCGTCCTGAGCAGGCAGAGAATGAACGGCGCCTGAAGCGCATGTCGGCCATTATTACTCTGACGTTAGGGGCATTGCTGCTGTTAGCCGCATGGCGCCCGCCTGAGATGATCATCTGGCTGAACCTGCTGGCGTTTGGTGGGCTTGAAGCGGTATTCCTGTGGCCGCTGGTGTTAGGGCTCTACTGGGAGCGTGCAAACGCTGCGGGCGCGCTGAGCGGCATGATTGTCGGCGGTGTGCTGTACGCCGTCCTTGCAACGTTTAAGATTCAGTACCTGGGCTTCCATCCGATTGTGCCTTCGTTACTGCTGAGTTTACTGGCGTTTGTGGTGGGAAACCGTTTCGGTCAGCCCGTCCCACAGCCCGCTGTGATTTCTACTGATAAATAAAGAGTTTTGCCATGCCGTGGATCCAACTAAAACTGAACACAACCGGCGCTAACGCCGAGGAACTGAGCGATGCGCTGATGGAGGCCGGTTCGGTCTCTATCACCTTCCAGGACACGCATGACACGCCGGTCTTTGAGCCGTTGCCGGGCGAAACCCGCCTGTGGGGTGATACCGACGTTATTGGCCTGTTTGATGCCGAAACCGACATGAAAGAGGTTGTCGCAATTCTGGAGAATCATCCTCTGCTGGGTGCGGGTTTTGCCCATAAAATCGAACAGCTGGAAGATAAAGACTGGGAACGCGAGTGGATGGATAACTTCCACCCGATGCAGTTCGGCAAACGCCTGTGGATCTGCCCGAGCTGGCGCGACGTTCCTGATGAAAACGCGGTTAACGTCATGCTCGATCCGGGCCTGGCGTTTGGTACCGGCACTCACCCAACCACGTCCCTGTGCCTGCAGTGGCTGGATGGTCTGGATCTGGACGGTAAGACAGTGATTGACTTCGGCTGTGGATCCGGGATCCTCGCGATTGCTGCCCTGAAGCTGGGCGCGGCAAAAGCTATCGGGATCGATATCGATCCGCAGGCGATTCAGGCCAGCCGTGACAACGCCGAGCGTAATGGCGTTTCCGATCGACTGGAGCTGTATTTGCCGGATGCGCAGCCAGAAGCGATGAAAGCCGACGTGGTGGTCGCAAACATTCTGGCGGGCCCACTGCGCGAGCTGGCCCCGCTAATCAGCGTGCTGCCCGTTGAGGGCGGTCTGCTGGGGCTTTCCGGTATCCTGGCAAGCCAGGCCGACAGCGTATGTGAAGCCTACGCCGATCTCTTTGCCCTCGATCCGGTCGTGGAAAAAGAAGAGTGGTGCCGCATCACCGGCCATAAAAAATAAGAATCTGGCGTGGTCATCTGACCACGCCTCTCTCCCTTTGATAATCCTCTCTCCCCCGGTCATTCTTCGGTAAAATAACCCCACAAATCACGTTGGTTTGTATTACAAAAATTCACCGGAAGAATATGATGAAACACATTACAGGCAAGGCAGCGCTGCTGGCGCTGAGCATGATCTCGGCTTCAGCATTTGCATCACACTGGAACTACGAAGGGGAAGGTTCACCGGAACACTGGGGCGAGCTGGACGAGGCCTACAAGACCTGTCAAAGCGGGATGAACCAGTCTCCGATTAATATTGATTCCACCGCTAACGCCCATCTTTCCCCGCTGCAAACCCACTACGTTGATGGCCCTGTTACACTGACAAACAATGGCCATACCATTCAGGCTGGTGAACAGGCTGACACCCGCGATACCCTTACTCTTGATAAGCAAACCTGGACGTTACAACAGTTCCATTTTCACGCGCCGAGCGAAAATACCGTGCATGGCAAAAGGTACGCGATGGAAATGCATCTGGTTCATAAAAATGCCGGCGGGGAACTGACGGTGGTGGCGGTCATGTTTGATAAAGGGGCCGCAAACCCGGAGCTTGAAAAACTGTGGCGCGTTATGCCTCAGCAGGCCGAGCAGAACATCTCCATCAAACAGGATCTCAACCTGAACAAACTGCTGCCGAAAGATAAAACGTACTGGCGCTTTAGCGGTTCACTGACCACCCCGCCGTGTTCAGAAGGCGTCACCTGGATTGTGCTCAAGCAACCCTTGACGGTTTCTGCAGAACAACTTGCCAGATTCACCGGGACAATGCATCACGATAATAACCGTCCGGTACAGTCTCTGCATGGGCGTGTTGTGGTCGAATAACGCCCATCCAGAGGCTAAAGATCATGTTCTAAAATGCGACGCAGATCGCAAAGAAGACGGGAAATCTGCTGCTAAAAACAGCAGATTATCCCGCTCAGGTAAGCCCTTTATTCAGAAATGATGAGAAGTTACGGGAAATTGTAAGCGCCCATAAAATAGCCATTCCCGCATAACACAATGATTTAAATAGTGAATAATTCTTAACGGAAAGATTGAGCGGCGATTCCTTGATCTACAACAGTGGATTGTTCAAAGTTTGGCCTTTCATCTCGTGCAAAAAATGCGTAATATACGCCGCCTTGCAGTCACAGTATGGTCATTTCTTAACTCATGCGCATCGGACACCACCAGCTTAGAAATCGCCTGATCGCAGCCCCAATGGCAGGTATTACAGACCGGCCGTTCAGGACGCTGTGCTATGAGATGGGAGCCGGTTTAACCGTATCCGAGATGATGTCGTCTAACCCGCAGGTTTGGGAAAGCGATAAATCCCGCCTTCGGATGGTGCACGTTGATGAACCAGGTATTCGCACCGTGCAAATTGCCGGAAGCGTGCCTGAAGAGATGGCAGATGCCGCGCGAATTAACGTGGAAAGTGGTGCCCAGATTATTGATATCAATATGGGGTGCCCGGCCAAAAAGGTGAATCGCAAGCTTGCAGGTTCAGCCCTTCTGCAATACCCCGACCAGGTGAAAGCTATCCTGACGGCGGTTGTCAGCGCGGTGGACGTTCCTGTTACGTTGAAGATTCGCACGGGTTGGTCGCCGGAACACCGTAACTGTGTAGAGATTGCCCAACTGGCCGAAGACTGTGGCATTCAGGCCCTGACCATTCATGGACGCACTCGCGCCTGTTTGTTCAACGGCGAAGCTGAATACGACAGCATTCGGGCAGTTAAGCAGAAAGTTTCCATTCCGATTATCGCGAATGGCGACATAACTGACCCGCTTAAAGCCAGGGCTGTACTCGACTATACGGGAGCTGATGCTCTGATGATAGGACGTGCAGCTCAGGGAAGACCCTGGATCTTCCGGGAAATCCAGCATTATCTGGACACTGGGGAGCTGCTTGCCCCGCTGCCTCTGGCAGAGGTTAAGCGCTTGCTTTGTTCGCATGTTCGGGAACTGCATGACCACTACGGTCAGGCAAAAGGGTACCGAATTGCGCGTAAACACGTCTCCTGGTATCTCCAGGAGCACGCTCCAGATGACCAGTTTCGGCGCACATTCAACGCCATAGAGGATGCCAGCGTACAGCTGGAGGCGTTGGAGGCATACTTCGAAAATCTTGCGTAATGAAATAAAGAGCTGACAGAACTATGTTCGAACAACGCGTAAATTCTGACGTACTGACCGTTTCTACCGTTAACTCTCAGGACCAGGTAACTCAAAAACCCCTGCGTGACTCGGTTAAACAGGCACTGAAGAACTATTTTGCTCAACTGAATGGTCAGGATGTTAATGACCTGTATGAGCTGGTACTGGCTGAAGTTGAACAGCCACTGTTGGACATGGTGATGCAATACACCCGCGGTAACCAAACCCGCGCTGCGCTGATGATGGGTATCAACCGTGGTACTCTGCGTAAGAAACTGAAAAAATACGGCATGAACTGATACTAATCAGTTGAATGCTTGTTTAAAAAGGCGCTCTTCGGCATGGGGAAGCGCCTTTTTTATTCCCCTGCTTCAGTCCGTCAACGCTTTGTAAACCTTCACTTATCCCGCTTTAAAACCGCAGATTTTGGTGTATATTTCCCCCACCTTACTGGCGCTCTTCTCGCGGAATGACACAATGATTCGTAAATACTGGTGGCTGGTTGTCTTTGCAATCTCCGTTCTCATTTTCGATGCACTCCTGATGCAGTGGATTGAACTGATGAGCACCGAAACCGATAAGTGTCGCAATATGAACTCCGTGAATCCCCTTAAACTCGTGAACTGCTCAGAGCTCGACTAAGCGCTCGATTGCGCAAATCACCTGTTATTACCCACTAAAAACGGGGATTTAAATCCCTTTGAGCCATTACCTGACGGTGATAATGTCTCGCCCTTCTCAACCGCTCTAGCGTAACCCCACACTCGAGTAGAACCGTCCATGCTGGTCAGCCAATACAACCATATCCTTGTCGTCCTCTCCTTTGTTGTTGCCATCCTTGCTGCGTATACCGCATTGAATATGGCTGCACGCGTTGCCGGAAGCGAGGGCGTCGCTGCCCGCGTCTGGCTGGCTGGCGGCGGTATTGCTATGGGTATTGGCGTGTGGGCCATGCATTTTATCGGCATGCTGGCGATGGACCTCTCCATGAGCATGAGCTACAACGCCACCCTGACGGTGTTATCTATGGTCATCGCCGTGGGGTCGTCGCTATTTGCGCTATGGCTCGTTAGCTGCGAGCAATTACGCCTGCGCCGACTGCTGCCCGGAGCGTTGGTGATGGGAAGCGGTATAGTTGCAATGCATTACACCGGTATGGCGGCGCTGGAAGTGATGCCCGGGATTATCTGGGACAAGGTCTGGGTGGCCATTTCGGTCGCGATTGCGCTTGCCGCTTCACTCGCGGCGTTATGGCTGACCTTCCGCCTGCGCCACGAAGCCGCGCAGGTCGTGCTGATGCGCATGGGTGCCGCCATCACGATGGGAATTGCCATTGCCGGTATGCACTATGCCGGGATGAAAGCGGCGCAGTTTCCGATGTCCACAATGGTTCATCATGAGGGTATCAACGGGAGCTGGCTGGCGGTGCTGGTCAGCGTCGTCGCGCTCTCTATTCTTGGGATCACCCTGCTGGTCTCGATGCTGGATGCCCGCCTTCAGGCTCGTACCGCCCTTTTGGCCTCGTCGCTTGCAGAAGCTAACCGGGAACTCGCTCAACTGGCTCTACACGATACCCTCACGCGTCTGCCCAACCGTATCCTGCTGGAAGACAGACTCGATCAGGCCATCAGCAAAGCCGATCGTGAAAGAACCCATTTTGCCCTGATGTTCATGGATCTTGACGGCTTTAAAGCCATCAATGATGCCTACGGCCATGATGTCGGTGACAGGCTGCTGGTCGCCGTTACACAGCGTCTGCTGCTTCTCCTGAAAGGCCAGTTCACCCTTGCACGTATTGGCGGTGATGAGTTTGTTCTGCTGGCAGAGGGAGAAGGTCCGGACGACGCGGCGTCGCTGGCGAATTCGCTGGTACGCGCGATCGATAGTCCATTCAATCTCAGTCCCTATGAACTGGTGGTTACCCTCAGCATTGGTATTGCGCTGTACCCTCACGACGGCAAAACCGAGCGTGAGCTGATGTTTAACGCCGACGCGGCGATGTATCACACGAAGCATATGGGCCGTAACGGTTACCATTTTTTCCAGCCCTCCATGAACACCCTGGCGCAGACCCATCTCCAGTTAATGAACGATTTGTGGATGGCAATCGAGCGCAATGAGCTGCGCCTGCTTTATCAGCCAAAATTCAACGCCCCCGCGGGTCCTGTCCTCGGATTCGAGGCGTTATTACGCTGGCAGCATCCTAAGCAGGGGTTACTGACCCCTGACCTTTTCCTGCCGCTGGCGGAAAAAACGGGGCTGATCATCCCCATAGGCAACTGGGTGATTAATGAAGCCTGTCGCCAGCTGCGGGAATGGCATCTGCAGGGGCATCAAAGCTGGTCAATGGCGGTAAACCTGTCGACACTGCAGTTTGAACAACCTTCGCTGGTTAAAACGGTTCTCGACTGCCTGGCACTTCACCAGGTGCCACCGGAATTGTTGATCCTCGAAGTGACGGAAACCACGGCGATGAGCAACCCGGATGAGAGCGTACGAGTGCTGACAGAGCTGACGGATGCGGGGGTGAAAGCCTCCATTGATGATTTTGGCACCGGATATTCAAGCCTGCTGTACCTCAAACGCTTACCGGCCTGCGAACTAAAAATCGACAGGGCGTTTGTACAAGAGCTTAGCGGGGAGAGTGAGGATGCGACTATTGTCTCAGCGATTGTAGCCCTTGCAAAAACACTTAACCTGAAAGTCGTGGCTGAAGGTGTAGAAACCGAAGCGCAGCAGGCCTTTTTGACCGAGCTAGGCTGTAACACCCTTCAGGGTTATCTGTTAGGTAAACCCGTCAGCGCGGAAACCATCGAAGCACTTTGTGCCCGAGGGGAAATGTTACCTGCCGCTGAGTAGTAAGCATCATCAGGCGACACGCGAATGACAGGAAGTGTCGCCAGAATGCTATCAACCAGGGCGGGGGCCTGCTGATAAAGATTAAAACTGTCGGTATTCATTAGCCAGTTTTTAATTATTCCGCTAAAAAACCCGTGGAATACAATCAAGGTGAGATCAACATTCACCTTTGGCGAAATGATATTCCGCGAAATACAGGTCTCCAGCATGGCACGGAGCGTATCATCATTAAATCCAATACGTTTTCTGATTTCATGCTCTGAAATCATATCACCGCTAAATTCACACTTATGATACAGAATTTGTAAAAGCGCACATTGCCGGGGTTCATGGGCAATATACTGCAGCGCAGTAATAAATTGCTCACGAAGTTTTAACAAGGGATCGTCACTATCGGAAAGGGAAAGCCTGTCGCGGATAATGTCGCGAAGGGGTAATTGCTGTTCCCAGATGGCATTAAATATCTCAGATTTACTGGTGAAGTGCCAGTAGATAGCGCCGCGCGTCACCTTAGCAGCATCAGCGATATCCGTCAGCGTCGTGCTGGCTACGCCACGCGTCGCAAACTGTCCGATAGCCGCCTCAATCAGTTTCTGCCGGGTTTGTTGAGCTTCGTCTTTCTTTTTACGCGCCATAGGCAACTACTCGTGACTCAGAAGGTTTAAAGGTAATATTGCGTTCATGCAAATGTAAGTATTCACTAAAATCCGTTTTAATTTTGCACAAAAAAAGTCACCTCTATTAATTTATAATTAATACAAATACATTAAATCAATTAAATTGGCGGCATGAATAACAAGAAGCATTAAACTCACTTACCTGATTAATATACATGAAGTATACCCCTGAATGGACATGGTCTGATTCTGATTTTTTCTGCAAGCATGGTCATTCGCACTTATAAATTAAAAAAGATTAAATACCCTCATTATTATACGCAGCTACATTTTATTTTTTATCCCTCTGCCCCGCTACCGATTCGCGGCATATATCGGTTTATGGGTATTTAAAGGAACAGTAATGACGAATCATTTCAGACGCTTGCCCTTATCCGGTTTCATTGTCTGCGCGGTACTGCTCACTGGATGCGATGGTCAGGAAAATCAACAACACCTGCAGGCACCTCAGGTCAGCGTGCATATTGTGCAAAGCGCGCCTCTGGCTGTCACCACTGAACTCCCGGGAAGAACAGATGCGTTCCGCGTTGCAGAGGTTCGTCCGCAGGTTAGCGGTATCATCCTGCGCCGCAACTTCACGGAAGGGAGCGATGTAAAAGCCGGGGATTCGCTTTATCAGATTGATCCTGCAACCTATCAGGCGGCTTATGATAACGCGAAAGGCGAGCTGGCGAAGGCCCAGGCGGCGGCCAATATTGCGCACCTGACGGTGAAACGTTATCTCCCGCTGGTCGGCACACAGTATGTCAGCAAGCAAGAGTATGACCAGGCCGTCGCCACGGCCCAGCAGGCAGATGCCAGCGTCGTCGCCGCCAAAGCGGGCGTTGAAAGTGCACGAATCAATCTTGCTTATACCAAGGTGACGTCTCCCGTCGATGGTCGTATCGGCAAATCCAGCGTGACGGAAGGGGCGCTGGTGACGAACGGACAAACCGCTGCGCTGGCAACGGTCCAGCAGCTCGATCCTATTTATGTCGATGTCACCCAGTCCAGCAATGATTTTATGCGCCTTAAACAAACGAGCCTGCAAAAAGGCGATAACGTCAGCAGCGTTGAGCTACTGATGGAGAACGGACAGCCCTATCCGCTGAAAGGCACATTGCAGTTCTCTGACGTCACGGTGGACGAAAGTACCGGCTCGATTACACTGCGCGCCATTTTCCCGAATCCTCAACATCTGCTGTTACCCGGCATGTTCGTTCGTGCCCGCATTGATGAAGGTACGCAGCCGGATGCGATTCTGGTTCCCCAGCAAGGCGTGACCCGAACGCCGCGAGGCGAAGCCACCGTGATGGTGGTGAACGATAAAAACCAGGTTGAGTCGCGTACCGTCGTTGCGCCTCAGGCGATTGGGGACCGCTGGCTGGTAACCGAAGGGCTGAAAAACGGTGACCGCGTGATCGTCAGCGGGCTACAGAAAGTCAGACCGGGGGTAACCGTCGTCGCCACGCCGGATACCACAACGACTCCAGCCGGTTAAGGGACGACGACATGGCTAATTTCTTTATTCAGAGACCGGTTTTCGCCTGGGTACTTGCTATCATTTTGATGATTGCTGGCGGGCTGGCCATTCTCAAACTCCCCGTCGCACAGTACCCAACCATTGCACCTCCCGCCGTGGCTATATCCGCGACCTACCCTGGAGCTGACGCTCAAACGGTACAGGATACCGTGACTCAGGTTATCGAACAGAACATGAACGGTATCGATAACCTGATGTATATGTCATCCACCAGCGATTCAGCGGGCAACGTCACCATCACTCTGACCTTCGAGTCAGGAACCGATCCGGATATCGCTCAGGTACAAGTGCAAAACAAGCTGCAGCTCGCCATGCCGCTGCTGCCGCAAGAGGTGCAGCAGCAAGGAATTGGCGTGGAGAAATCCAGCAGCAGCTTCCTGCTGGTCGCCGGCTTTGTTTCAGACAACAATAATCTTACGCAGAACGACATCTCTGATTACGTCGCCTCAAACGTCAAAGATGCCATCAGCCGAACGTCTGGCGTCGGCGACGTGCAGCTGTTTGGTGCTCAGTATGCGATGCGCATCTGGCTTGACAGCAACGCGATGAACAAATACCAGCTGACGCCGCTGGATATTATCAGCCAGCTGAAAACGCAGAACGACCAGATAGCGGCAGGCCAGCTGGGCGGAACGCCGTCCATCCCCGGGCAGCAGCTGAATGCCTCGATCATCGCGCAAACTCGCCTGAAATCACCGGAGGAATTTGGCCGCGTGACGCTCAAGGTGAATCAGGACGGCTCGATGGTTCATCTGAAGGATGTGGCTCGCATTGAGCTCGGTGGCGAAAACTACAACATGGTCACTAAAATCAACGGGCAGGCAGCAACCGGTCTCGGGATCAAGCTGGCAACCGGAGCAAATGCGCTGGACACTGCGGCTGCCATTAAGAGCAAGCTGACGCAACTGCAGCAGTTCTTCCCACAGGGTCTGAAAGTTGTCTATCCCTATGACACCACGCCTTTTGTAAAAATCTCTATCCACGAAGTGGTGAAGACCCTGTTTGAAGCAATCATTCTCGTCTTCCTGGTCATGTACCTCTTCCTGCAAAACCTGCGGGCAACGCTCATCCCGACTATCGCGGTGCCGGTCGTTCTGCTGGGTACCTTCGCGGTTCTGGCGGCATTTGGTTTCTCCATCAATACCCTGACGATGTTCGGCATGGTGCTGGCGATAGGTCTGCTGGTCGATGACGCTATCGTGGTCGTTGAGAACGTTGAACGCGTCATGGTCGAGGATAACCTGCCGCCCAAAGAGGCCACGCAGAAGTCGATGGAGCAGATCCAGGGTGCGCTGGTAGGGATCGCCATGGTGCTCTCGGCGGTCTTTATTCCAATGGCCTTTTTTGGCGGCTCGACTGGAGCAATATATCGCCAGTTCTCACTGACTATCGTGTCCGCTATGGCGCTGTCGGTACTGGTTGCGCTAATCCTGACGCCCGCACTCTGCGCAACGTTGCTTAAGCCCGTATCCGACGACCATCGTCAGAAAAAAGGTGGCTTTTTCAGCTGGTTTAATGCGCTCTTTGATAAAAGCGTGGAGCACTACAGCAATAGCGTGAGCGGTATTTTGCGCAAGACAGGGCGCTATCTGGTGGTGTACGTCATCATCGTCGGTGGGATGGCGGTGCTCTTCCTGCGCTTACCTACCTCCTTTCTGCCCGAAGAGGATCAGGGGGTGTTCATGACGATGGTTCAACTCCCGGCAGGTGCAACTCAGACGCGTACTCAACAGGTGCTCGACCAGGTACAGGACTATTACCTGAACAAAGAGAAGGCGAACGTCGAATCCGTCTTTACCGTAAATGGCTTTAGCTTTAGCGGCCAGGGTCAGAACGCCGGCATTGCCTTCGTCAGCCTGAAGCCCTGGGAGGAACGCCCGGGACAGAAAAACGGCGTTGAGGCGATTGTCGGTCGCGCGACTAAAGCCTTCAGTCAGATTAAAGATGGCCTCGTGTTCCCGTTTAACCTGCCTGCAATTATCGAACTGGGTACCGCTACGGGCTTCGATTTTGAATTGATCGATCAGGCTAACCTGGGGCATACCCAGCTGACTCAGGCGCGTAACCAACTGCTTAACATGGTGAAAGAGCACTCTGATCTGCTGGTTAGCGTGCGTCCTAACGGTCTTGAAGATACGCCCCAGTTCAAGCTGGATGTCGACCAGGAGAAAGCACAGGCGCTGGGCGTCAGTCTTTCTGACGTCAACCAGACGATTTCAACGGCCTTAGGTGGCACCTATGTGAACGACTTTATCGATCATGGGCGCGTGAAAAAAGTCTACGTACAGGCCGACGCAAAATTCCGTATGTTGCCAGGAGATATTAACAACCTTTACGTGCGCAGCGCGAATGGAGAAATGGTCCCTTTCTCAGCCTTTAGCAACGCTCGCTGGGTCTATGGTTCACCCCGACTGGAGCGCTATAACGGGATGCCCTCTATGGAGATCCTCGGTGAGTCAGCCCCGGGTAAAAGTACCGGTGAGGCTATGGCTATGATGGAAAGCCTCGCGGCAAAACTGCCTTCCGGTATCGGATATGACTGGACGGGGATGTCTTATCAGGAGCGGCTTTCGGGTAACCAGGCACCTGCCCTGTACGCCATTTCACTGATCGTGGTGTTCCTGTGTCTGGCAGCGCTGTATGAAAGCTGGTCCATTCCGTTCTCCGTTATGCTGGTTGTGCCGCTGGGGGTCATTGGGGCGCTTCTCGCAGCGTCGCTGCGTGGATTAAACAATGACGTCTATTTCCAGGTCGGTCTGCTGACGACGATTGGTTTATCGGCGAAAAACGCCATTTTGATCGTCGAATTTGCTAAGGACCTGATGGAGAAAGAAGGTAAAGGCATCATTGAAGCCACACTGGAGGCGTCAAGGATGCGCCTTCGACCGATCCTGATGACTTCCCTGGCTTTTATCCTTGGCGTCATGCCGCTGGTGATCAGCTCAGGGGCCGGGAGCGGCGCGCAAAACGCCGTCGGTACGGGCGTGATGGGGGGAATGCTTTCCGCAACGCTTCTGGCGATTTTCTTCGTGCCCGTCTTCTTTGTGGTTGTCCGTCGACGCTTTACCCGTCATAAAGATTAACATGCCCCTAAAAAGGCACCTCGGGTGCCTTTTTTATTTTTAAGATAAACAATGAATTAGGCATTAAGCAAAAGTCATGTTAAAAATACGATGATTTGCATTAAGTAAAAACACTCTATTATCCCTTCATAAGGTCTCCATTAATTCGTCCTGAAACCGACTTTTCTCCACGATTTTTACAAACTACATAATTTGAGATTATTCCTCGTGTAACGTGGACTTACCCCGGTGGTAAAATAACCTCCAGTTCGTTAATTGCCCTCCTGGCTTTATAGCGGACGAGAAATAATACTGAGGTAACATCATGAAAAGATTCATTTCCGTTGCACTCCTCGCTGCGCTGCTTGCTGGTTGCGCGCACGACTCTCCATGTGTACCGGTTTACGACGACCAGGGCCGACTGGTTCATACCAATACCTGTATGAAAGGCACCACCCAGGATAACTGGGAAACTGCGGGTGCTATCGCCGGCGGTGCTGCCGCAGTGGCGGGTTTGACGCTGGGTATTGTTGCCCTGACGAAGTAACTGCTGTTAAGAAAGCGCGGCTCTGACCGCGCTTTTGCTTTTAATCAGTGCACTATTTTCAAATAAGTAAAAAAATAGCCCCGTATTTATTCGCACTGTTCATTTCATGCTGAAGCCAGTCACATCTTTTTCGTATACTCATTTAAATTACCGGTTCTATTGTGATGATTTTCACACATTAATATTATTGAATATCCTGCCAATATTCACGCTAGAAACTATCTCGTCTTTTTCCTGACGCGACTCAAAACTTTTGCTCCAATTTGTGGCGCAGGTTGTAATTTCGCACCGTTTCAGGGCGCTCGTTTTATTTAAGCCTGTCTACACTCAGCATTAAGCGTTCACTCATCTCTAATTTTGTCGGACGCAAAACTGGCATTACGTTTGCTTTATAAACGTTGGCCAAAGCCACAGACAGGTAAAGCGTTTAAAAACGCCTCTATAACGATAAATTTCGCCACACAGGATGCATTATGAAAAAGACGATGATAGCCAGCCTGGCCGCTGCAGGCATGTTGTTTGCCGTAGCCGGTCAAGCCCATGCGGGAACGACACTGGATGCCGTTAAAAAGAAAGGTTTTGTTCAATGCGGTATCAGTGACGGTTTGCCTGGCTTCTCTTATGCCGATGCTAACGGCAAATTTACCGGTATTGATGTGGATGTCTGCCGTGGCGTTGCAGCCGCCGTTTTTGGTGATGACAGCAAAGTAAAATACACCCCGCTGACGGCGAAAGAACGCTTTACGGCACTGCAGTCCGGCGAGGTCGACATGCTCTCCCGCAATACCACCTGGACGTCATCCCGTGATGCAGGCATGGGGATGTCATTTACGGGCGTGACCTATTATGACGGCATCGGCTTCCTGACCCACAACAAAGCCGGCCTTAAAAGCGCTAAGGAGCTGGATGGAGCCACCGTTTGTATCCAGGCGGGCACCGATACCGAGCTGAACGTCGCCGATTATTTCAAAGCAAATAACATGAAATATACGCCAGTGACATTCGACCGCTCGGATGAATCGGCTAAAGCGCTGGAATCCGGCCGTTGCGACACGCTGGCCTCTGACCAGTCACAGCTGTATGCCTTACGCATTAAGCTGAGCAACCCGGCTGAATGGATTGTTCTGCCTGAAGTGATCTCCAAAGAACCTCTCGGACCGGTGGTACGTCGTGGCGATGAAGACTGGTTCTCCATTGTTCGCTGGACGCTGTTCGCCATGCTGAACGCAGAAGAGATGGGCATCAACTCGAAAAACGTGGATGAGAAAGCTGCTAAACCATCCAACCCGGATATGGCACACCTGCTGGGTACAGAAGGTGATTTTGGCAAGGATCTGAAGCTGGATAACAAGTGGGCTTACAACATCATCAAACAGGTGGGCAACTACTCTGAGATCTTTGAACGCAACGTGGGATCGGAAAGCCCGCTGAAGATCAAACGCGGCCAGAACAATCTCTGGAACAACGGCGGTATTCAGTACGCACCACCAGTACGTTAAGTCATAGCTGTAACGGGCACTGCTCCGGCAGTGCCCACTCCAGAGTCATGGTTACTGAGGTTTCTTATGTCCCATCGCCGCTCAGCCGTAAAAGGATCGCTATCCTTTTCTCATCCCGCGGTCCGCGCCTGGCTATTCCAGATTATTGCTATTGTTGCGGTTGTTCTCATCGCCGTGTATCTCATCCATAACACCATCACCAACCTGAATAATCGCGGCATTACCTCCGGTTTCGCGTTTTTAGATCGCAGCGCGGGGTTTGGCATTGTTCAGCATCTTATTGATTACCAGGAAGGTGACACGTATGGACGCGTGTTCGTGGTCGGTTTACTGAATACGCTGTTGGTATCGGCGCTTTGTATCGTCTTCGCGTCGATTCTGGGCTTCTTTATTGGTCTGGCGCGTCTTTCTGAAAACTGGCTCCTGCGGAAGCTGTCGACTGTTTATATTGAAACGTTCCGCAATATCCCCCCGCTCCTGCAAATCTTCTTCTGGTATTTTGCCGTATTGCGTAACCTACCCGGCCCCCGTCAGGCCGTCGACGCGTTTGAGCTTTTTTTCCTGAGCAACCGTGGGTTGTCTATCCCTTCTCCTCTGCCGGGTGAAGGTCTGTACGCTTTTATCGGCGCGATTGTGATAGCGTTTGCTCTGTCTGCCGGGGTATTCCGTTTTAACCGCAAGCATCAGATCAAAACCGGTCAGCTTCGCAGAACCTGGCCCACGGCAGTTATCCTGCTCGTTAGCCTGCCGCTGGTGGCACACTGGCTGTTTGGGGCCGCGTTGCACTGGGATGTTCCACACCTACGAGGCTTTAACTTCCAGGGTGGAATGGTGTTAATTCCCGAGCTGGCAGCTCTAACATTGGCGCTGTCGATTTATACGTCCGCGTTTATTGCCGAGATTATTCGTGCCGGGATCCAGGCCGTACCTTACGGGCAGCACGAAGCGGCACGCTCGCTGGGATTACCCCATACCGTGACGCTTCGCCAGGTCATTATTCCGCAGGCGTTGCGGGTCATCATTCCGCCTCTGACCAGCCAGTATCTCAACATCGTTAAAAACTCGTCGCTGGCCGCCGCTATTGGTTATCCGGATATGGTGTCACTCTTCGCCGGAACCGTGCTTAACCAGACCGGACAAGCCATTGAAACCATCGCCATCACGATGTCTGTCTATCTGATCATCAGCCTGGTGATTTCATTGCTGATGAACCTCTATAACCGTCGTATAGCACTGGTCGAGCGCTAAGGATTTATGATGACAAAAGCGATACTGTCGCACTCCTCGCGCCCTGCCAACTCGACAGGTGGACGTTTCATTCTCTGGGCGCGTAAGAATCTGTTCTCCAGCTGGAGTAACAGCCTGCTGACGATTGTCTGCCTGTGGCTCATGTGGGAATTGATTCCTCCACTGCTGAACTGGGCGTTTTTACAGGCCAACTGGGTCGGTTCAACTCGGGCAGACTGTACAAAAGCCGGCGCCTGCTGGGTGTTTATCCATGAACGCTTCGGCCAGTTCATGTATGGGCTGTATCCCCACGAACAGCGCTGGCGGATTAATCTGGCGCTGGTTATCGGCCTGCTCTCTGTCGCAGTCATGTTCTGGAAAAAGCTGCCTCACCGTGGACGCTATATTGCCGTCTGGGCGGTGGTTTATCCGATTATTGTCTGGGTGCTGTTGTATGGCGGTTTCCTGGGGCTGGAACGCGTTGAAACACGCCAGTGGGGCGGGCTGACGCTGACGCTGATTATCGCTTCTGTGGGGATAGCCGGTGCGCTACCGTGGGGGATTTTACTGGCCCTGGGACGGCGTTCAAAAATGCCGATTGTACGCGTGCTCTCCGTTATCTTCATTGAGTTCTGGCGCGGCGTCCCGCTTATCACCGTCCTGTTTATGTCGTCGGTCATGCTGCCGCTGTTTATGGCTGAAGGCACAACGATCGACAAACTGATCCGTGCCCTGGTCGGGGTAATTCTCTTCCAGTCCGCCTATGTTGCAGAAGTTGTGCGCGGTGGTCTGCAGGCGTTGCCTAAAGGCCAGTACGAAGCGGCGGAATCACTGGCTCTCGGCTACTGGAAAACGCAGGGGCTGGTCATTCTTCCCCAGGCACTTAAGCTGGTCATCCCGGGTCTGGTCAACACGATCATTGCCCTCTTCAAGGATACCAGCCTGGTGATCATCATCGGATTGTTCGATCTCTTTAGCAGCGTGCAGCAGGCAACCGTTGACCCTGTCTGGCTGGGTATGTCCACCGAAGGATATGTCTTTGCTGCCCTGATCTACTGGATCTTTTGTTTTAGCATGTCGCGCTACAGCCAGCATCTGGAAAAGCGCTTTAACACCGGGCGTACACCGCACTGAGGAAATTATGAGCCAAATAACTATGACACCCGCCGACGCGATGATTACGCTGGAAAGTGTGAATAAATGGTACGGACAGTTTCATGTCCTGAAGGACATTAATCTTAAGGTAAAGCAGGGAGAACGCATCGTCCTTTGCGGCCCTTCTGGCTCCGGGAAATCCACAACCATTCGCTGTATTAATCATCTTGAAGAACATCAGCAAGGACGCATTGTGGTTGATGGTATCGAGCTGAATGAAGATATCCGCAATATCGAACGCGTGCGTCAGGAAGTGGGTATGGTCTTTCAGCACTTTAATCTGTTTCCGCACCTGACCGTTCTGCAGAACTGTACGCTTGCACCGATTTGGGTACGGAAGATGCCGAAAAAGGAAGCCGAGGCGTTGGCAATGCACTACCTGGAGCGAGTGCGCATCGCAGAGCATGCCAATAAGTTCCCTGGCCAGATATCGGGTGGCCAGCAGCAGCGTGTGGCTATCGCCCGTTCACTGTGTATGAAACCGAAAATTATGCTGTTTGATGAACCGACATCTGCCCTCGATCCGGAAATGGTGAAAGAGGTTCTGGACACCATGATTGGGCTGGCACAATCCGGCATGACCATGCTGTGCGTGACGCATGAGATGGGTTTTGCACGAACCGTCGCCGATCGGGTGATCTTTATGGACCGTGGGGAGATTGTTGAGCAGGCGCCACCGGATGAGTTCTTTGCGCATCCGAAGTCAGAGCGTACGCGAGCATTCCTGTCGCAGGTGATTCATTAATCAGCAGTTTTTGCCCGGTAGCGCTGCGCTTACCGGGCTTACGGTTTTCACGAGAATCATAACGCAAAAAGGCCATCCTTTCGGATGGCCTTCTCACTTATTTGATGTCTGGCAGTTCCCTACTCTCACATGGGGAGACCCCACACTACCATCGGCGCTACGGCGTTTCACTTCTGAGTTCGGCATGGGGTCAGGTGGGACCACCGCGCTAAAGCCGCCAGACAAATTCTTT
This sequence comes from Enterobacter sp. N18-03635, assembly GCF_004006055.1. NCBI lineage: Bacteria > Pseudomonadati > Pseudomonadota > Gammaproteobacteria > Enterobacterales > Enterobacteriaceae > Enterobacter > Enterobacter sp. N18-03635. The sequence continues at coordinate 4,125,583 of NZ_CP034769.1, forward strand.
TACTTCTTGCCGAACTTTAACCTAAGTATAAAGTGGTGCTGATACCCAGAGTCGAACTGGGGACCTCACCCTTACCAAGGGTGCGCTCTACCAACTGAGCCATATCAGCACGCTAAATTTGATGCCTGGCAGTTCCCTACTCTCACATGGGGAGACCCCACACTACCATCGGCGCTACGGCGTTTCACTTCTGAGTTCGGCATGGGGTCAGGTGGGACCACCGCGCTAAAGCCGCCAGGCAAATTCTGTTAAATCTGTATCAAAGCTGAAAATATCGTGTCTCTTCGCCAAAACACCTTCGGCGTTGTAAGGTTAAGCCTCACGGTTCATTAGTATCGGTTAGCTCAACGCATCGCTGCGCTTACACACCCGACCTATCAACGTCATAGTCTTTAACGTTCCTTCAGGAGACTTAAAGTCTCAGGGAGAACTCATCTCGGGGCAAGTTTCGTGCTTAGATGCTTTCAGCACTTATCTTTTCCGCATTTAGCTACCGGGCAGTGCCATTGGCATGACAACCCGAACACCAGTGATGCGTCCACTCCGGTCCTCTCGTACTAGGAGCAGCCCCCCTCAATTCTCCAGCGCCCACGGCAGATAGGGACCGAACTGTCTCACGACGTTCTAAACCCAGCTCGCGTACCACTTTAAATGGCGAACAGCCATACCCTTGGGACCTACTTCAGCCCCAGGATGTGATGAGCCGACATCGAGGTGCCAAACACCGCCGTCGATATGAACTCTTGGGCGGTATCAGCCTGTTATCCCCGGAGTACCTTTTATCCGTTGAGCGATGGCCCTTCCATTCAGAACCACCGGATCACTATGACCTGCTTTCGCACCTGCTCGAGCCGTCACTCTCGCAGTCAAGCTAGCTTATGCCATTGCACTAACCTCCTGATGTCCGACCAGGATTAGCTAACCTTCGTGCTCCTCCGTTACTCTTTGGGAGGAGACCGCCCCAGTCAAACTACCCACCAGACACTGTCCGCAACCCGGATCACGGGTCTACGTTAGAACACCAGCCATTAAAGGGTGGTATTTCAAGGACGGCTCCACGCAGACTGGCGTCCACGCTTCAAAGCCTCCCACCTATCCTACACATCAAGGACCAGTGTTCAGTGTCAAGCTATAGTAAAGGTTCACGGGGTCTTTCCGTCTTGCCGCGGGTACACTGCATCTTCACAGCGAGTTCAATTTCACTGAGTCTCGGGTGGAGACAGCCTGGCCATCATTACGCCATTCGTGCAGGTCGGAACTTACCCGACAAGGAATTTCGCTACCTTAGGACCGTTATAGTTACGGCCGCCGTTTACCGGGGCTTCGATCAAGAGCTTCGCGTTACCGCTAACCCCATCAATTAACCTTCCGGCACCGGGCAGGCGTCACACCGTATACGTCCACTTTCGTGTTTGCACAGTGCTGTGTTTTTAATAAACAGTTGCAGCCAGCTGGTATCTTCGACTGATTTCAGCTCCACCCGCAGGGGCTTCACCTACATATCAGCGTGCCTTCTCCCGAAGTTACGGCACCATTTTGCCTAGTTCCTTCACCCGAGTTCTCTCAAGCGCCTTGGTATTCTCTACCTGACCACCTGTGTCGGTTTGGGGTACGATTTGATGTTACCTGATGCTTAGAGGCTTTTCCTGGAAGCAGGGCATTTGTTACTTCAGCACCGTAGTGCCTCGTCATCACACCTCAGCGTTAATAAGGTACCGGATTTACCTGGAACCTCCGCCTACATGCTTAAACCGGGACAACCGTCGCCCGGCTAACATAGCCTTCTCCGTCCCCCCTTCGCAGTAACACCAAGTACAGGAATATTAACCTGTTTCCCATCGACTACGCCTTTCGGCCTCGCCTTAGGGGTCGACTCACCCTGCCCCGATTAACGTTGGACAGGAACCCTTGGTCTTCCGGCGAGCGGGCTTTTCACCCGCTTTATCGTTACTTATGTCAGCATTCGCACTTCTGATACCTCCAGCATGCCTCACAGCACACCTTCAACGGCTTACAGAACGCTCCCCTACCCAACAACGCATAAGCGTCGCTGCCGCAGCTTCGGTGCATGGTTTAGCCCCGTTACATCTTCCGCGCAGGCCGACTCGACCAGTGAGCTATTACGCTTTCTTTAAATGATGGCTGCTTCTAAGCCAACATCCTGGCTGTCTGTGCCTTCCCACATCGTTTCCCACTTAACCATGACTTTGGGACCTTAGCTGGCGGTCTGGGTTGTTTCCCTCTTCACGACGGACGTTAGCACCCGCCGTGTGTCTCCCGTGATAACATTCTTCGGTATTCGTAGTTTGCATCGGGTTGGTAAGCCGGGATGGCCCCCTAGCCGAAACAGTGCTCTACCCCCGAAGATGAGTTCACGAGGCGCTACCTAAATAGCTTTCGGGGAGAACCAGCTATCTCCCGGTTTGATTGGCCTTTCACCCCCAGCCACAAGTCATCCGCTAATTTTTCAACATTAGTCGGTTCGGTCCTCCAGTTAGTGTTACCCAACCTTCAACCTGCCCATGGCTAGATCACCGGGTTTCGGGTCTATACCCTGCAACTTAACGCCCAGTTAAGACTCGGTTTCCCTTCGGCTCCCCTATACGGTTAACCTTGCTACAGAATATAAGTCGCTGACCCATTATACAAAAGGTACGCAGTCACACCACGAAGGTGCTCCCACTGCTTGTACGTACACGGTTTCAGGTTCTTTTTCACTCCCCTCGCCGGGGTTCTTTTCGCCTTTCCCTCACGGTACTGGTTCACTATCGGTCAGTCAGGAGTATTTAGCCTTGGAGGATGGTCCCCCCATATTCAGACAGGATACCACGTGTCCCGCCCTACTCTTCGAGTTCACAGCCTGTGTGCTTTCGTGTACGGGACTGTCACCCTGTACCGTGCGACTTTCCAGACGCTTCCACTAACACACAAGCTGATTCAGACTCTGGGCTGCTCCCCGTTCGCTCGCCGCTACTGGGGGAATCTCGGTTGATTTCTTTTCCTCGGGGTACTTAGATGTTTCAGTTCCCCCGGTTCGCCTCGTTAACCTATGTATTCAGTTAACGATAGTGTGACGAATCACACTGGGTTTCCCCATTCGGACATCGCCGGGTCAAAGGTTCATATCACCTCGCCGGCGCTTTTCGCAGATTAGCACGTCCTTCATCGCCTCTGACTGCCAGGGCATCCACCGTGTACGCTTAGTCGCTTAACCTCACAACCCGAAGATGTTTCACTTCTGATTGCGAAAATTTGAGAGACTCGAACACACCATTAAGATGTGTCGTTTCAATTTTCAGCTTGATCCAGATTTTTAAAGAGCAAAACTTCTTAATGCACTCAAAAGTACATTCAGAAGTTCATCATTCATCAGACAATCTGTGTGAGCACTGCAAAGGCAGGTTCTTTAAGGTAAGGAGGTGATCCAACCGCAGGTTCCCCTACGGTTACCTTGTTACGACTTCACCCCAGTCATGAATCACAAAGTGGTAAGCGCCCTCCCGAAGGTTAAGCTACCTACTTCTTTTGCAACCCACTCCCATGGTGTGACGGGCGGTGTGTACAAGGCCCGGGAACGTATTCACCGTAGCATTCTGATCTACGATTACTAGCGATTCCGACTTCATGGAGTCGAGTTGCAGACTCCAATCCGGACTACGACGCACTTTATGAGGTCCGCTTGCTCTCGCGAGGTCGCTTCTCTTTGTATGCGCCATTGTAGCACGTGTGTAGCCCTACTCGTAAGGGCCATGATGACTTGACGTCATCCCCACCTTCCTCCAGTTTATCACTGGCAGTCTCCTTTGAGTTCCCGGCCGGACCGCTGGCAACAAAGGATAAGGGTTGCGCTCGTTGCGGGACTTAACCCAACATTTCACAACACGAGCTGACGACAGCCATGCAGCACCTGTCTCAGAGTTCCCGAAGGCACCAATCCATCTCTGGAAAGTTCTCTGGATGTCAAGAGTAGGTAAGGTTCTTCGCGTTGCATCGAATTAAACCACATGCTCCACCGCTTGTGCGGGCCCCCGTCAATTCATTTGAGTTTTAACCTTGCGGCCGTACTCCCCAGGCGGTCGACTTAACGCGTTAGCTCCGGAAGCCACGCCTCAAGGGCACAACCTCCAAGTCGACATCGTTTACGGCGTGGACTACCAGGGTATCTAATCCTGTTTGCTCCCCACGCTTTCGCACCTGAGCGTCAGTCTTTGTCCAGGGGGCCGCCTTCGCCACCGGTATTCCTCCAGATCTCTACGCATTTCACCGCTACACCTGGAATTCTACCCCCCTCTACAAGACTCTAGCCTGCCAGTTTCGAATGCAGTTCCCAGGTTGAGCCCGGGGATTTCACATCCGACTTGACAGACCGCCTGCGTGCGCTTTACGCCCAGTAATTCCGATTAACGCTTGCACCCTCCGTATTACCGCGGCTGCTGGCACGGAGTTAGCCGGTGCTTCTTCTGCGGGTAACGTCAATCGACAAGGTTATTAACCTTATCGCCTTCCTCCCCGCTGAAAGTACTTTACAACCCGAAGGCCTTCTTCATACACGCGGCATGGCTGCATCAGGCTTGCGCCCATTGTGCAATATTCCCCACTGCTGCCTCCCGTAGGAGTCTGGACCGTGTCTCAGTTCCAGTGTGGCTGGTCATCCTCTCAGACCAGCTAGGGATCGTCGCCTAGGTGAGCCGTTACCCCACCTACTAGCTAATCCCATCTGGGCACATCTGATGGCAAGAGGCCCGAAGGTCCCCCTCTTTGGTCTTGCGACGTTATGCGGTATTAGCTACCGTTTCCAGTAGTTATCCCCCTCCATCAGGCAGTTTCCCAGACATTACTCACCCGTCCGCCGCTCGCCGGCAAAGTAGCAAGCTACTTTCCGCTGCCGCTCGACTTGCATGTGTTAGGCCTGCCGCCAGCGTTCAATCTGAGCCATGATCAAACTCTTCAATTTAAGTTTGATGCTCGTGAATTAAACTTCGTAATGAATTACGTATGTTCACTCAGAGACTTGGTATTCATTTTTCGTCTTGCGACGTTAAGAATCCATGTCACTTTGAGTGCCCACACAGATTGTCTGATAAATTGTTAAAGAGCAGTGCAACGCGGCTTTCGCTCACCGTTGCGAGGTGGCGTATATTACGCTTTCCTCCTTCAGAGTCAACCCGTTATTTCAGGATTTTTTCTCTTCAACCGACCGGGCTGTTTGTGAAGTGATTCACATCCGCCGTGTCGATGGAGGCGCATTATAGGGATCCCATTTTTTAGCACAAGTATTTTTTAGATCTTTTTTTCCGACTGCTGATTTTCCGCGCTTTTCGCTGAAATCCCGCCCGATCTGCTTAAATATTGACGTATTTTGCCTTGCCTCGATCCATTAATACGATCAAAGTCTTCTGTATAGCGCTCATTGTTAGAGGTAGATATGCCCGCAGTATTACGTCCTTATAAAGATCTGTTCCCCCAAAAAGGCGATCGCGTGATGATCGATGCCAGCAGCGTGGTGATTGGTGATGTCCGAATGGCCGATGATGTCAGTATCTGGCCACTCGTCGCCATCAGGGGTGATGTTAACTATGTGTCGATTGGTGCACGTACCAATATTCAGGACGGTAGCGTTCTGCACGTCACGCACAAATCCTCCTATAACCCGGAAGGCAATCCCCTCATCATTGGAGAAGAGGTTACCGTCGGCCATAAAGTGATGCTTCACGGCTGCACTATCGGAAATCGCGTACTTGTTGGCATGGGGTCGATTTTGCTGGATGGCGTCATAGTAGAAGATGACGTGATGATTGGAGCCGGTAGCCTGGTCCCGCAGAACAAACGGCTGGAGAGCGGCTATCTCTATCTGGGAAGTCCGGTAAAACAGATCCGCCCCCTTAAGGAGGCAGAGATCGAAGGATTAAAATACTCGGCGAACAATTACGTAAAATGGAAAAATGATTATTTGGATCAGGATAGCCAAACCCAACCCTGATCGTCTTCCTGCTCTTCGCGGATTAAATCGCTGGCTTCCTCTTCCAGATCCCAGCGATTTTCGCAAAATACCGCTATCGGATCTGAACCGCCAAAACGACGCAACAGCGTTTCCCCATGAATGGCACAGGTCAGTTGCATGCCGTGCACCAGAACCGGGAAACAGACCGCTTGCTTACTTTCATCCCAGCTCTCTCTGTCCGGAAAATGAATAGCCTGATTCACGCCGAAAGCTCCTGCTTTAACTTTTCAATGACCGGCTCGACTGCAGGCAACACCCCGTGCCAGAGAAGCACCGCATGCGCAGCCTGCCCCACCAGCATGCCGAGTCCATCGGCTAACTTTTTCGCACCGTGTTGTTCACACCAGTAAAGGAAAGGCGTCTTCCCTTTCTGATAAAACATGTCATAGAAATACATATGCGCACTGACCAGCGAAGCGGGGATCGCCGGGATCTCACCGTTGATGCCGCTGGATGTAGCATTAATGACAAGATCGAACTCACGATCGGCAAGATCGTCAAGAGCTACCGCGCTCACGCTGCCGGTATGCGCAAACAACGCCGCCAGCGCTTCTGCCCGGGAAAAGGTTCTGTTAGTAACGGTCACCGAACAGTCCAGTGAAAGCAGAGGCAACAGAACGCCCCGCGATGCGCCACCCGCGCCAATCAGCAGGATCCGGAATCCGGGCTTGATAAAGGAGAGCCTTTCCAGATCGCTGAGTAAACCAATCCCGTCGGTGTTGTCACCCAAAAAGCGTCCATCCTCAAGCCGTTTTAGAGTATTGACTGCACCAGCCAGTGAAGCGCGCTCGGTTAGCTCATCCGCACGTTCGAAGGCTTCCTCTTTAAAAGGCACCGTCACATTCGCGCCTTTGCCCCCCGCGGCGAAAAAGGCCTCCAGCGTTGGGATAAAAGCATCCACTGGCGCCAGTATGCGACCGTAGGGATGATCAATCTCCAGCTGCTCCGCGAATTGCTGATGGATCAACGGTGACTTGCTGTGTGCAATGGGATTGCCAAAAACAGCATAGGTTTCCATGAGATTACCCCTGGCGAAAACGTTCGCCGGTCAAAGCGTCGCGAATTTCAGACGGATTCAGGCGCCCTCCCGTTTCACCGACAGCAACAGGGAAGTCATCCCCGAACTGCGCCAGCACTTCTTCGGTTGTCCTACAAGGCGGCAATCCGGTCAGGTTAGCACTTGTTGAGACTAGCGGTTTACCAAATGCCAGACAAAGCTCAACCACCAGCGGATGGTCAGTTACGCGAACGGCGAGGGAATCAAAGCGTCCGGTTAACCAACGCGGGGTTGTCGGCTGCGCCGGGAAGACGAAGGTCACTGGTCCCGGCCACGCGGAGAAGATAGTCTCGCGCTGCGCCGGCGTCAGCATAGAGTCATCGATATAAGGTTTAAGCTGCTCGTAATTCGCAGCGATCAAAATCAGTCCTTTCTCGACGGGTCTTTGTTTCAGGGCAAGCAGACGGCTCACAGCCGTCTCGCTGTCAGGATCGCAACCGACCCCAAAAACAGCTTCAGTTGGATAGGCGATGACTTCTTCATTTTTCAGTACGTCCACTGCATGCGCAATGGAGCCTAATGGCAGGTTATTATTCACTATTTTGATCCGCCGTAACCGGCTTTCCACATTGTTTACTGGCGCAGAAGCGTTTCATGCCTTGCGCGGTTTTCTTCTCTATCAGTAGCGGATAATTGCAATGAGGGCAGGTTCCCGCTACCGGTTTAAAATTGATGACGAACTGGCATTCAGGGTAGCGATCGCACGAATGGAAGGTCTTACCATAACGGGAACGGCGCTGTACCAGCTGACCGCGCTGACACTGAGGACACGCAATTGCCGTTTCATCAGGCTTATCAATTTGTTCCGTATGCTCACATTCTGGATAGCGGCTACATCCAATAAACATGCCGAAACGCCCCTGCCGCAGGGCTAATTCACCACCGCACACGGGACAATACTGACCCTCCAGAATTTTAACGATATGTCCATCCGCCTGGCTTTTCAGAGGACGAACATAATCACATTCCGGATAGTGTGAACAACCGAGAAACGGGCCGTGTTTCCCGGACCGAATAACAAGTTCAGCCCCGCACTGCGGGCAGGGCTCGTTTTTATGCACCGTGAATAGTGCTGATTTGGCCATAACAACTCTTGGTGCTGCACATTGAATTAGTGCAGCATACCTTCATTCACTTCAAAGAGTAATTCTTCCATTTGCTGATAGGCATTTTCACAGCCCGGAATATTAAACAGAACCATCAGGATCACCCATTTGAGATCTTCCAGTTCGAATTCTGCTGTATCCAGCGCCATGACGCGCTCTATCACCATTTCTCTCGTTTCGAGGTTCAGCACCTGAATCTGCTCAAGGAATAAGATGAATCCCCGACAGCTGGCGTCCAGCCTTTCACACTCTTCTGCGGTATAAATGCGTACTGACAATGGATCAGAAGCAAGCTGCATCGGTTCGGCCAGGCCTTCCTGATAATCAGCCAGTTTTTCCAACCACATCAACGCATTATAGATGTCTTCCCGCTCAAACCCCGCATCGGTAAGATCCTGTGTCAATTTGTCCTGATCCACTCGCATTTCTGCTTCGTTATGGATGTAAGTCTCAAACAAATACATCAGTACGTCGAACATGGCATGCCCTCCTCAATCGGACATAGCCGCCGGGTACAGCTGCGATCCACCCTGCTAACTCCAGTTCGAGTAGCTGTGCTACCGTTACTGGCACAGGTTGGCCGGCACGTTCAGCGACAACGTCAACAGGTGTTACCTCATCTCCTACGTTAGCCAGGAGCTTGGGAAATGGCAATGCCACCTTTCCCTGATCTGATGAATATTGTCGCTTTTCGGGATCTTCCTGCAGCCATTGCAGCCCATATTGCAAATTTTCAAGAATATCCCCTACTTCCGTTACCGGTGTGGCCCCTTGTTTAATCAGCCAGTGGGGCCCCTCGCATCCGGGGTTACCTATCGGGCCGGGCAAGGCAAAGACCTCTCTACCCTGTTCAAGCGCGCATCGTGCCGTGACCAGTGAACCGCTTCGCCGCGCAGCTTCAACTACCAGCACGCCTTTGCTAAGCCCGCTGATAATTCGATTACGACGCGGAAAGTTTGCCGGCCTGGGCTGCGCGGAAAGCGGAAACTCAGAGACTATCGCGCCGTCAGATTCAATAAGCCGCATCGCCAATGCCTGATGTCGGCGTGGATAAATGCTAAAAAGACCGTTCCCCAGGACCGCGACACTTTGTCCTTTAGCTGACAGTGCCGCGCTGTGGGCAACGCCGTCAATACCGCAGGCCAGCCCGCTGGTAATCGTGAAACCACTTTGTGTAAGCTGTTCGCACAGGATTTTCCCCCATCGCTCGCCGTACCATGACGGCGCACGACTGCCTACCACCGCCAGCTGAACGGTATTAAGCGTCTCTGGGTTACCTTTTATGAATAATGCACCGGGATAATCAGGGATCGTGCGAAGCAAAGGGGGATAAAGGGGATGGTTGGCCGTTAATAAATGATGCCCCGGCTGCTCAAGCCATAGCAGGCTACGTTCCAGCTCACTCTCATTGAACGCAAAGAACCGTTCAGCCTGCTTTGCTGTCAGTCCAGCATTTCTTAAGACAAGCGTGTCGATGCCTTCCTGCTTCTGCAGTCGTGCAGCCGCTTCCAGCATTACATCACCACACAGAGACCCTGTGTGTATTAGCCGTAGCCATATCTCGGTCAACGTCATCCTTTCCCCTGCCATAAGCGGCCTCCGCAATCATTGCGATTGGTCACTGATGCTGTCAATCGATGGGGGATTTGTCTAGAATAGAGGTAGTATTCTTATCAACTCCTGAACACGACTCTGGAAATTTATGGCAGTTTTGCAAGTGTTACATATTCCGGACGAGCGCCTTCGCATCGTCGCTGAACCGGTCAAAGAAGTGAATGCAGAAATCCAGCGTATCGTTGATGATATGTTCGATACCATGTACGCCGAAGAAGGCATTGGCCTGGCGGCGACACAGGTGGACATTCATAAGCGTATTATCGTGATTGATGTTTCTGAAAATCGCGATGGCCGCCTGGTGCTGATCAACCCTGAACTGCTCGAAAAGAGTGGCGAAACCGGTATTGAGGAAGGCTGTCTGTCTATTCCTGAACAGCGTGCGTTAGTGCCGCGAGCTGAAAAGGTGAAAATTCGCGCCCTGGATCGTGACGGTAATCCGTTCGAACTGGAAGCAGATGACCTGCTGGCGATTTGTATTCAGCATGAGATGGATCACCTTGTCGGTAAACTGTTTATCGATTACCTCTCACCGCTGAAACAGCAGCGTATTCGTCAGAAAGTAGAAAAACTGGATCGTTTGCGTTCTCGCGCATAACGCCCCCCGGATACAAGGATCATCGTGTCTAAAACACTACGAATTATCTTCGCGGGAACCCCTGATTTTGCAGCGCGTCATCTTGACGCGCTGTTATCTTCCGGTCACAAGGTTGTTGGCGTCTTTACCCAGCCGGACCGTCCTGCTGGTCGCGGCAAAAAAATGATGCCCAGCCCGGTAAAAGTGCTGGCAGAAGAGCATGGGCTACCCGTTTTCCAGCCCGCATCGTTACGCCCACAGGAAAATCAGCAGCTGGTCGCTGACCTGAAAGCCGACGTAATGGTGGTGGTGGCTTACGGTTTAATCCTGCCAAAAGCTGTGCTCGATATGCCTCGCCTGGGTTGCATCAACGTGCATGGGTCTTTGCTCCCGCGCTGGCGTGGTGCTGCACCTATTCAGCGCTCGCTGTGGGCAGGTGATGCCGAAACGGGCGTTACCATTATGAAGATGGACGTAGGTTTAGACACCGGCGATATGCTGTATAAACTGGCCTGCCCCATTACGTCAGACGATACCAGCGCCACGCTGTATGACAAACTGGCAGACCTCGGTCCACAAGGGCTTATCGAGACGCTCCAGCAGCTTGCTGACAATACGTCGAAACCGGAAGTTCAGGATGACGCGCTGGTGACTTATGCCGAAAAGCTGAGCAAAGAAGAAGCGCGGATCGACTGGTCCCTGTCGGCCGCTCAGCTTGAACGCTGCATTCGCGCTTTCAATCCATGGCCGATGAGCTGGATGGAGATTGATGAGCAGCCGGTGAAAGTGTGGAAAGCCTCCGTCATTAGCGGTACTACTACGGCTGAACCCGGTACGATTGTTGACGCCAACAAGAACGGCATCCAGGTGGCGACTGGGCAAGGGATATTGAATCTTGAATCGCTCCAACCGGCCGGTAAGAAAGCCATGAGCGCTCAGGATCTGTTAAATTCCCGTCGCGAATGGTTTATCCCGGGCAACCGTCTTGCCTGAGCAAATTTATTCTTAAGGCCCGGTGTTTCCGGGCATTTTTATTTTTACGGTTATGAAAAAACAAAATCTACGCAGTATGGCGGCTCAGGCCGTCGAGCAGGTTATTGAGCAGGGCCAGTCATTGAGCAATGTCCTGCCTCCCCTGCAGCAAAAAGTCTCTGATAAGGATAAAGCCCTGCTTCAGGAGCTCTGCTTTGGCGTCCTGCGCACGCTTTCTCAACTTGAGTGGTTGATTAATAAGCTGATGTCACGCCCAATGACAGGCAAACAGCGCACCGTACACTATTTGATTATGGTGGGTTTTTATCAGCTTCTTCATACCCGCATCCCACCCCATGCCGCGCTGGCAGAGACGGTGGAAGGTGCCGTTGCGATTAAACGTCCTCAGCTGAAAGGGCTGATCAACGGCGTACTGCGTCAGTTCCAGAGACAGCAGGAAGAGCTTCTGGCTGAATTTGCCCAAAGCGAAGCGCGCTTCCTGCATCCGGACTGGCTGTTGAAGCGCCTGAAAAAAGCTTATCCGCAGCAATGGCAGGACATTGCCGATGCTAACAACCAGCGTCCACCAATGTGGTTACGCGTGAATCGTAATTACCACACCCGTGACGCATGGCTGGCATTACTTGAAGAAGCTGGAATGAGCGGCTTCACCCATGACGCATACCCTGATGCCGTGCGCTTAGCATCGCCTGCACCGGTACATGCATTGCCCGGCTTTGAAGACGGTTGGGTAACGGTACAGGATGCCTCGGCTCAGGGTTGCATGACCTGGCTTGAACCCCAAAACGGTGAGCAGATCCTCGATCTCTGCGCCGCACCAGGGGGCAAAACGACGCATATTCTTGAAGTGGCTCCGCAGGCCAGCGTGATGGCAGTGGACGTTGATGAGCAGCGTCTTTCACGCGTCTACGACAACCTCAAGCGCCTGGGCATGAAGGCACAGGTTAAGCAAGGCGATGGACGCAAACCAGCAGAATGGTGTGGCGAAACACAATTCGATCGCATTTTGCTGGATGCCCCCTGCTCTGCCACCGGCGTGATTCGTCGTCATCCTGATATCAAGTGGCTGCGTCGCGATCGTGATATTAACGAGCTTGCCCAACTGCAATCCGACATTCTCGACGCCATCTGGCCACATCTTAAACCCGGCGGCACGCTGGTCTATGCGACCTGCTCAGTGCTGCCGGAAGAAAACAGTCAGCAAATCGCGGCCTTCCTTAAACGTACCCCGGATGCAGCGCTGCGCGATACGGGAACGCCTGAATGCCCGGGTCAGCAGAATCTGCCGGGTGCAGAAGAGGGTGATGGCTTCTTTTACGCTAAGCTAATCAAAGAGTGATGTTGAGAACAGGTCACGAGATATGAAGATTATCATTCTGGGCGCAGGACAGGTTGGCGGAACGCTGGCGGAAAACCTGGTTGGGGAAAACAACGACATCACCATAGTTGATACCAACGGCGATCGCCTGCGTGTTTTACAGGACAAATTTGACCTGCGCGTGGTGCAGGGTCATGGTTCGCACCCACGTGTTCTTCGTGAGGCAGGCGCCGACGATGCCGACATGCTGGTTGCGGTAACCAGTTCTGACGAAACCAATATGGTTGCCTGTCAGGTGGCCTACTCGCTTTTCAACACACCAAACCGAATTGCGCGTATTCGCTCTCCGGACTATGTCCGCGATGCTGAAAAACTGTTTAATTCCGAAGCGGTCCCCATCGACCACCTTATCGCGCCAGAACAGCTGGTTATCGACAATATCTACCGCCTGATCGAATATCCGGGTGCCCTGCAGGTGGTAAACTTTGCCGAAGGCAAAGTGAGTCTGGCAGTGGTTAAGGCCTATTACGGCGGACCATTGATTGGCAATGCGCTTTCCACCATGCGCGAGCACATGCCGCATATCGATACGCGCGTCGCAGCCATTTTCCGTCACGACAGACCCATTCGCCCGCAGGGCTCCACGATTGTCGAAGCCGGTGATGAGGTCTTCTTTATTGCGGCCTCACAGCATATTCGTGCGGTGATGAGTGAACTACAGCGTCTCGAAAAACCCTATAAACGCATTATGCTGGTCGGCGGCGGCAATATCGGTGCAGGTCTGGCACATCGGTTAGAAAAAGATTACAGCGTGAAGTTGATCGAGCGCGATCAACAGCGTGCTGCTGAACTGGCGGAAAAACTTCAAAATACGATCGTATTTTATGGTGATGCGTCCGATCAGGAGCTACTGGCTGAAGAGCATATTGATCAAGTCGATCTCTTTATTGCCGTCACCAACGATGACGAGGCAAATATAATGTCCGCCATGCTCGCGAAGCGCATGGGGGCAAAAAAAGTCATGGTGCTTATCCAGCGCAAGGCGTATGTCGATCTGGTTCAGGGCAGCGTTATTGATATTGCCATTTCGCCTCAGCAGGCAACAATTTCAGCGCTTCTGAGCCATGTTCGTAAAGCGGATATTGTCGGTGTGTCATCGCTCCGCCGTGGCGTGGCGGAAGCCATTGAAGCTGTTGCTCACGGAGATGAAACCACGTCACGCGTAGTGGGTCGGTCAATCGATGAAATTAAGCTTCCACCAGGCACGATCATCGGCGCCGTTGTGCGCGGAAATGATGTCATGATTGCCAATGATAATTTACGAATTGAGCAAGGCGATCACGTTATTATGTTCCTTACCGATAAAAAGTTTATTACTGACGTCGAACGTTTATTCCAGCCAAGTCCATTCTTCCTTTAAAGAATTGGGTGCTCCAGAAAAAGCACCCTTACTTTATCCTTTTCATTTCTGTGCCTTTTATTTTTCATAATGTTTAATTATCCCGAATGGCAATTGGCTAATCATTTGTTAAACTTAAACTCGTCAGCTGGCACAAGGAGAGAACAATGAGTTTTATTAAAGAATTTCGCGAATTTGCGATGCGCGGGAACGTGGTGGATTTAGCTGTGGGTGTCATTATTGGTGCGGCATTCGGCAAGATTGTTTCATCATTAGTGGCCGACATTATCATGCCACCTTTAGGGTTGTTAATCGGGGGCATAGATTTCAAACAGTTCGCTTTCACGCTGCGTGAAGCACAGGGTGATGTGCCGGCGGTCGTGATGCACTACGGCGTATTCATTCAGAACGTATTTGATTTTGTGATTGTCGCGTTTGCCATTTTTATGGCTATCAAGCTGATCAACAGGCTCAATCGTAAGAAAGAAGAGCCAGCTGCAGCACCTGCACCAACGAAAGAAGAAGTGCTGCTGAGTGAGATCCGCGATCTGTTAAAAGAGCAGAACAACCGCGTTTAATCAAAAGCTTAAAGCAGGAAGGCCAGTGGTAAATAAGCGATTCGCTTGCTTGCCACTGGCCTCCCAGTTACCCCGTTTTTCATGCTTGTCTTTACGCAGATAACTTCCTTTCCCTTTTTTATTCTTCTCAACGCGCTGTCTGAATAGCGGGTCGTGAAGTAGTGCCTCAATGGCATTGTCTTTGATCTGACCTTTCGTGTGCTGATAGCGGCTCATAAATTCTCCTGAGCATGGTTTATGACGACGGGAGTCTAGACCCGGATGAACTAAAAATCAACAGCCCTGCGTTTCTCCACTCGCTCCCTGTTCAAGAGCTTCCAGAATGGAACAATAAATACTGCTGTGGGCCGTACCGCAGCAGGCATCATTCAGCCTTTGCAGAGAGCGCTGCATGGTTTGCAGCTCCTGAATGCGTGCTTCCACTTCATCCAGACGAGCCTGCACAATGCTTTTAGACTCCTGGCAGGTGTGATGTGCCGGATCGATGCGGATCGATAAAAGTTCGCGGATCGAGTCTAATGTGAAACCGAGCTGGCGCGCATAACGAATAAACCGCAGGCGCTGCAGATCGTTATCGGTATAAAGTCGAAAGCCACCTTCAGTACGAACCTCATGATCGATCATCTGCTGCTTTTCGTAATATCGAATGGTATCCGGCGTGACGTTAGCGAGCTTCGCAAGTTCACCGATACGGTACATAGCTACTCCTCATTTAATTTCTGCATCAATCTTTCACCGTATTCACCGTGCAGAAAGTCAGTGTTCATTCCTGCCTGGCGAAGCTTGAGTTCAAGCAGGGTGAGACGACGGCTAAGTTCAGAATGTCGCGGATCGTCCTGACGGAGGCCTTTAAGCAGATCGGCCAGTTCAACAGCCTCTCTGCGCTGTTCAAGCTCCGGAGGGAGACAGCCTGCATTTTTCAGTAAACGGTATCCAGCCCGTAATTCAGGCGAGATGTGGGAATCGTCTTCAAGCACAAGAGGTTCGCCGCTTCCTGGAAGATCGTCGAATTCGCCTTTTTTTTGGGCATCACGAATATGGCGTTCTGCCCACTGGTCGAGCAACCACATTACCAGCTCCAAGGATGAACAGAATTGATACAGACATTGTAGAGAAGTGGGGATATCACGGATATAAAAAAACCCGCCGGAGCGGGTTTTTTTACGTTACTGCAGATTACTCTGCAGCAGCTTCTGCTTTCTCTGAACGATCAACCAGCTCGATGTAAGCCATCGGCGCGTTGTCGCCTGCACGGAAACCACACTTCAGAATGCGAGTGTAACCACCGGCACGGCTCGCGAAACGCGGGCCCAGTTCGTTAAACAGTTTTGCCACGATCTCGTTATCACGAGTACGGGCGAATGCCAGACGACGATTAGCAACGCTGTCAGTCTTGGCAAGAGTAATCAGCGGCTCAACTACGCGACGCAGCTCTTTCGCTTTAGGCAGGGTCGTCTTGATGATCTCATGACGAACCAGTGAACCTGCCATGTTGCGGAACATAGCCTGGCGATGGCTGCTGTTGCGGTTCAGTTGACGACCACTCTTACGATGGCGCATGACCTTATCCTTCTCAGTAAAACCTTAACCTGTGATCCGGTTACTCGTCAGCAATGCTTGCCGGTGGCCAGTTTTCCAGGCGCATGCCCAGAGACAGACCACGAGAAGCCAGCACGTCTTTAATCTCAGTAAGAGATTTTTTACCCAGGTTCGGCGTTTTCAGCAACTCAACCTCGGTACGCTGTACCAGATCACCGATATAGTGGATAGCTTCTGCCTTGAGGCAGTTAGCAGAGCGGACAGTCAACTCGAGATCGTCAACAGGGCGCAGCAGGATCGGATCGAATTCTGGTTTCTCTTCTTTCACTTCCGGCTGACGTACATCACGTAAGTCAACGAAAGCTTCCAGTTGTTCTGCCAGGATGGTTGCCGCACGACGAATCGCCTCTTCAGGATCGATTGTGCCGTTGGTTTCCATTTCGATGACCAGCTTGTCCAGGTCGGTACGCTGTTCTACACGCGCTGCTTCAACATTGTAGGCAATACGCTCTACAGGGCTGTAGCATGCGTCGACCAGCAGACGGCCGATTGGGCGCTCATCTTCTTCCGAATGAATTCGGGCAGAAGCCGGCACATAACCACGACCGCGCTGAACTTTGATACGCATGCTAATCGCTGCGTTCTCATCGGTCAGGTGGCAGATCACGTGCTGCGGCTTGACGATTTCAACATCACCGTCGTGGGTGATGTCGGCTGCAGTCACAGGGCCAATGCCAGATTTATTCAGAGTAAGAATAACTTCATCTTTACCCTGAACTCTCACCGCCAGCCCTTTCAGGTTGAGCAGGATTTCAAGGATATCTTCCTGAACGCCTTCTTTGGTGCTGTACTCATGAAGTACACCATCAATCTCAACCTCGGTCACCGCGCAACCCGGCATCGATGAGAGCAGAATACGGCGCAGTGCGTTACCCAGAGTATGGCCAAAGCCACGCTCTAAAGGCTCAAGGGTCACCTTGGCGTGCGTCGAACTCACTTGCTCGATATCTACCAGGCGCGGTTTTAGAAACTCTGTCACAGAACCCTGCATTGTGTCCTCTCTTTGGTACTAAGCTTTACTTGGAGTAAAGCTCGACGATCAGGTGTTCGTTAATGTCCGCAGACAGATCAGAACGTTCTGGCTGACGCTTGAACGTACCTTCCATCTTGCCAGCATCAACTTCCAGCCAGGTTGGCTTTTCACGCTGCTCAGCCAGCTCCAGAGCGGCCTTCACGCGAGATTGCTTTTTCGCTTTCTCACGAATGCTAACAACGTCATTCGCTTTAACCTGATAAGAAGCGATGTTAACAACACGACCGTTTACCATGATTGCTTTGTGGCTAACCAGCTGACGTGATTCAGCACGAGTAGCGCCGAAGCCCATACGGTATACAACGTTGTCCAGACGACCTTCCAGCAGAGCCAACAGGTTTTCACCTGTGTTGCCTTTCAGACGTGCTGCTTCTTTATAGTAGTTACGGAACTGACGCTCCAGCACACCGTACATACGGCGAACTTTTTGCTTTTCACGCAACTGCACACCATAGTCAGACAGACGCGGTTTACGCGCACCGTGCTGGCCAGGAGCTTGTTCAATTTTACACTTGGTATCGATCGCGCGAACGCCAGACTTAAGGAATAAGTCGGTGCCCTCACGACGGCTCAGCTTGAGCTTAGGACCCAAATATCTTGCCATTTTCTATCTCCAACTAACCTAAAAAACGGAGCGTTATACGCGACGTTTTTTCGGCGGACGACAACCGTTATGAGGGATCGGAGTCACATCAGTAATATTCGTGATGCGGAAACCAGCGGCGTTCAGAGCGCGAACAGTAGATTCACGACCCGGACCCGGACCTTTAACCATAACTTCCAGATTCTTGATACCGTATTCTTTTACGGCTTCAGCGCAACGCTCTGCTGCAACCTGAGCTGCGAACGGAGTGGATTTGCGAGAACCACGGAAACCGGAACCACCGGCTGTTGCCCAACCCAATGCGTTACCCTGACGATCAGTAATAGTAACGATGGTGTTGTTGAAAGAAGCATGGATATGAGCCACGCCGTCAGAGACTTGTTTTCTTACACGTTTACGTGCACGAACTGGTGCCTTTGCCATTATTCAATCACCCCGATTATTTCTTGATCGGTTTGCGCGGACCCTTACGGGTACGTGCGTTGGTCTTAGTACGCTGACCGCGCACTGGCAGACCACGACGATGACGCAAACCGCGATAGCAACCAAGATCCATCAGGCGCTTGATGCTCATGCTGATTTCACGGCGCAGATCACCTTCAACGACAAATTTGGCAACTTCGTCACGCAGCGTGTCGATTTGTTCTTCAGACAGCTCACTGATCTTAACATCTTCAGCGATACCCGCTGCAGCCAGAATGGCTTTAGAACGGGTCTTGCCGACGCCGTAGATCGAAGTTAATGCGATCACAGCATGTTTCTGATCAGGAATGTTAATGCCTGCTATACGGGCCACTATGCACTCCTACTATTTAATATGTACGCACCATGCTGAAAAGCCCGTTTTCAGGATACTCAAATGGAAACGTACAGACATACAAAAGATTGGCTGGCTAATCTAGCCAGCTCAACCCAACTTTGCAAGAAAAATATGCGAAATAATCAGCCTTGGCGCTGTTTATGCTTCGGCTCGGCACTGCAAATCACACGGATGACACCATCACGCTTAACGATTTTGCAGTTACGGCATAATTTCTTGACGGAAGCACGAACTTTCATTTTTACTCTCCGTAACTTCTCAGGCGACCAATTAGCGGCCGTAGCCTTTCAGGTTCGCCTTCTTCAATGCAGACTCATACTGACTGGACATCATCAGAGTTTGCACTTGAGCCATAAAGTCCATAATCACGACAACAACGATAAGCAGTGAGGTCCCACCGAAGTAGAACGGTACTTTCATTGCATCACGCATGAACTCCGGGATCAGGCAGATAAAAGTAATATAGAGCGCACCAACCAAAGTCAGGCGGGTCATTACTTTATCGATATACTTCGCCGTTTGCTCTCCCGGACGAATTCCTGGTACAAATGCACCGGACTTCTTCAGGTTATCTGCTGTTTCACGCGGGTTGAAGACCAACGCCGTGTAGAAGAAACAGAAGAAGATGATCGCAGACGCATAGAGTAACACATAAAGTGGTTGCCCAGGCTGCAAATACAGCGAAATTGTTGTCAGCCAGTTCCAACCAGTACCGCCCCCGAACCATGACGCGATGGTCGCCGGGAACAGAATAATACTGGAAGCGAAGATAGCCGGGATAACCCCCGCCATGTTCACTTTCAGCGGTAAATGTGTGCTCTGTGCAGCATAGACACGACGACCTTGCTGACGTTTAGCGTAGTTCACCACAATGCGGCGTTGACCACGTTCAACGAAGACAACAAAGAACGTCACTGCAAATACTAATACTGCAACCAACAGCAACAGGAGGAAGTGCAGGTCGCCTTGACGCGCTTGCTCGATAGTATGGGCGATGGCTGGCGGGAGGCCCGCAACAATACCGGCGAAGATGATGATTGAGATACCGTTACCGATACCACGCTCAGTAATCTGTTCGCCGAGCCACATCAGGAACATTGTCCCTGTGACCAGACTTACAACAGCGGTGAAGTAGAATGCAAAGCCCGGGTTTAACACCAGGCCCTGCATACCAGGCATATTCGGCAGACCGGTAGCAATACCGATCGACTGGAATATTGCCAGCACCAGAGTACCGTAACGGGTGTACTGACTAATCTTACGACGTCCAGACTCCCCTTCTTTCTTCAACTCTGCCAGGGCCGGATGAACGACCGTCAGCAGCTGGATAATAATAGATGCCGAAATGTACGGCATAATACCCAATGCAAAGATAGAAGCACGGCTGAGAGCACCACCAGAGAACATGTTGAACATTTCAATGATGGTGCCTCGCTGTTGCTCAAGCAGTTTGGCAAGTACAGCGGCATCGATACCAGGGATCGGAATAAAAGAGCCAATACGGAACACAATCAGCGCGCCGATAACAAACAGCAGTCTGCGTTTCAGCTCGCCAAATCCACCTTTGGCACTTTGAAAATCTAATCCCGGTTGCTTAGCCATCTGCTACTTATTCCTCAATTTTACCGCCAGCAGCTTCGATAGCAGCACGAGCACCTTTAGTAACACGCAGGCCACGAACAGTTACCGGAGTAGAAACTTCACCAGCCAGGATCACTTTCGCGAACTCGATCTGGATACCGATAATGTTTGCTGCTTTCAGCGTGTTCAGGTCTACAACGCCGCCTTCAACTTTCGCCAGGTCAGACAGACGGATTTCCGCTGTGATCGCTGCTTTGCGAGAGGTGAAGCCGAACTTCGGCAGACGACGGTACAGTGGCATCTGGCCACCCTCGAAACCGCGACGTACGCCACCGCCAGAACGAGAGTTCTGACCTTTGTGACCACGACCACCGGTTTTACCGAGGCCAGAACCGATACCACGACCCAGGCGTTTACCCGCCTTTTTAGAGCCTTCGGCCGGAGACAGAGTATTTAAACGCATCTCTTACTCCTCAACTTTAACCATGAAGTAAACCGCGTTGACCATACCACGAACAGCAGGAGTATCCTCGCGCTCAACGGTATGACCAATACGACGCAGACCCAGGCCAAGCAGCGTTGCCTTGTGTTTCGGCAGACGACCGATTGCACTGCGGGTTTGAGTGATTTTAATAGTCTTTGCCATGGTCAATTACCCCAGAATTTCTTCAACGGATTTACCACGCTTGGCAGCGACCATTTCTGGAGAATTCATATTTTCCAGGCCATCAATAGTTGCACGAACCACGTTGATCGGGTTGGTGGAACCATATGCTTTAGCCAGAACGTTATGAACCCCAGCAACTTCCAGAACGGCGCGCATTGCACCACCGGCGATGATACCGGTACCTTCTGAAGCTGGCTGCATGAATACACGAGAACCCGTGTGAACACCTTTAACTGGGTGCTGCAGGGTGCCGTTGTTCAGCGCGACGTTAATCATGTTGCGACGGGCTTTTTCCATCGCTTTCTGGATCGCTGCTGGAACTTCACGCGCTTTACCGTAACCAAAACCAACGCGACCGTTACCATCGCCTACTACAGTCAGAGCTGTGAAGGAGAAAATACGACCACCTTTAACGGTTTTAGATACGCGGTTTACCGCGATCAGCTTTTCCTGCAGTTCGCCAGCCTGTTTTTCGATGTGAGCCATCTTACACCTCTACCTTAGAACTGAAGGCCAGCTTCACGGGCAGCATCTGCCAGTGCCTGGACACGACCATGATATTGGAACCCGGAACGGTCAAAGGAAACATTGCTGATGCCTTTTTCCAGAGCGCGTTCAGCAACAGCTTTACCTACAGCTGCAGCGGCGTCTTTGTTACCGGTGTACTTCAATTGTTCTGAAATAGCTTTTTCTACAGTAGAAGCAGCTACCAGAACTTCAGAACCGTTCGGTGCAATTACCTGTGCGTAAATATGACGCGGGGTACGATGTACCACCAGGCGAGTTGCACCCAGCTCTTTGAGCTTGCGGCGTGCGCGGGTCGCACGACGGATACGAGCAGATTTCTTATCCATAGTGTTACCTTACTTCTTCTTAGCCTCTTTGGTACGCACGACTTCGTCGGCGTAACGAACACCCTTGCCTTTGTAAGGCTCAGGACGACGGTAGGCGCGCAGATCTGCTGCAACCTGACCGATCAGCTGTTTATCAGCGCCTTTCAGCACGATTTCAGTCTGAGTCGGGCATTCTGCAGTGATACCGGCCGGCAGCGGATGCTCAACAGGGTGTGAGAAGCCCAGAGACAGGCCTACTGCATTCCCTTTGATAGCTGCACGATAACCTACACCAACCAGCTGAAGCTTTTTAGTGAAGCCTTCGGTAACACCAACAACCATTGAGTTCAGCAGGGCACGCGCGGTACCAGCCTGAGCCCATCCATCCACGAAACCATCACGTGGACCGAAGGTCAGAGCGTTATCTGCATGTTTAACTTCAACAGCTTTGTTGAGGGTACGAGTCAGCTCGCCGTTTTTACCTTTGATCGTAATAACCTGACCGTCGATTTTTACATCAACGCCGGCAGGAATAACGACCGGTGCTTTAGCAACACGAGACATTCTTTCCTCCGATTAGGCTACGTAGCAGATAATTTCGCCACCAAGACCAGCCTGGCGCGCTGCACGATCAGTCATAACACCTTTAGAGGTAGAAACAACTGCGATACCAAGACCAGCCATAACTTTTGGCAGCTCATCTTTTTTCTTATAGATGCGCAGGCCTGGGCGGCTGACACGCTGAATGCTTTCTACAACAGCTTTACCCTGGAAATACTTGAGAGTAAGTTCCAGTTCCGGCTTGGTGTCGCCTTCAACTTTAAAATCTTCGATAAAACCTTCTTCCTTCAGCACGTTGGCAATTGCCACTTTCAGCTTGGCGGAAGGCATGGTGACCGCAACTTTGTTCGCGGCCTGACCGTTACGGATACGGGTCAGCATATCCGCGATCGGATCTTGCATGCTCATCTGTCTTTACTCCCGTGATTCAATTGGTAATTACCAGCTAGCCTTTTTCAAGCCTGGCACTTCACCGCGCATGGCGGCTTCACGCAGTTTGATACGGCTCAACCCAAACTTGCCCACATAACCATGTGGACGACCTGTTTGACGACAGCGGTTACGCTGACGAGACGGGCTGGAATCACGCGGCAGAGACTGCAGCTTGAGAACCGCATTCCAACGATCTTCGTCGGAAGCGTTCACATCAGAAATGATCGCTTTCAGTTCAGCGCGTTTAGCGAAGAATTTATCAGCTAAAGCTACGCGCTTTACTTCGCGTGCTTTCATTGATTGCTTAGCCATTCAGTAACCCTACCTTACTTGCGGAACGGGAAGTCAAAGGCAGCCAGCAGAGCACGGCCTTCTTCGTCAGATTTCGCAGTAGTGGTAATGGTAATATCCAAACCACGCACGCGGTCGACTTTATCGTAGTCGATTTCTGGGAAGATGATCTGCTCACGGACACCCATGCTGTAGTTACCACGACCGTCGAAAGACTTAGCGGACAAGCCACGGAAGTCACGGATACGTGGAACAGCAATAGTGATCAGGCGCTCAAAGAACTCCCACATGCGTTCGCCACGCAGAGTTACTTTACAGCCGATCGGATAGCCCTGACGGATTTTGAAGCCTGCAACAGATTTGCGTGCTTTGGTGATCAGCGGTTTTTGACCGGAGATTGCTGTCAGGTCAGCTGCTGCGTTATCCAGCAGTTTCTTGTCAGCGATCGCTTCACCAACACCCATGTTCAGGGTGATCTTCTCGACCCGAGGGACTTGCATGACAGAATTGTAGTTAAACTCGGTCATGAGTTTTTTAACTACTTCGTCTTTGTAGTAATCATGCAGTTTCGCCATCGTACTACTCCAAATTACTTGATAGTTTCGCTGTTAGACTTGAAGAAACGGACTTTTTTGCCGTCTTCGAATCTAAAGCCTACACGGTCAGCCTTGCCGGTAGCCGCATTGAAGATTGCAACGTTAGAAACCTGAATAGCAGCTTCTTTTTCAACGATGCCACCTGGTTGGTTCAGGGCCGGAACCGGCTTCTGATGTTTCTTAACCAGGTTGATACCTTCAACGACAAGTTTGCCGGAAGACAGAACATTTTTTACTTTACCGCGTTTACCTTTATCTTTACCGGTTAACACGATAACTTCGTCATCACGACGGATTTTCGCTGCCATGATTCGCTCCTTAGAGTACTTCTGGTGCCAGAGAGATAATTTTCATGAACTTCTCAGTACGAAGTTCACGAGTTACCGGCCCAAAGATACGCGTGCCGATAGGCTGCTCGCTGTTATTGTTTAAAATAACGCATGCATTACCATCGAAGCGAATGACAGAACCGTCAGGGCGACGAACACCCTTCTTGGTGCGCACCACTACCGCCTTCAGCACATCACCTTTTTTGACCTTACCACGTGGAATTGCTTCCTTGATGGTGATCTTGATGATGTCGCCTACGCCTGCGTAGCGACGGTGCGAGCCACCCAGAACCTTGATACACATTACGCGACGTGCACCGGAGTTGTCGGCGACGTTCAGCATAGTCTGTTCTTGGATCATTTTAGTGCTCCGCTAATGTCAACTACTACCTGAGACTCTAAAATCAGAGCCGTTAAAAAGCCCCATATCGAGGGCGCGGCATTATAACACCGCTTCTGCAATATGGGTAGAAAAAATAAACGGCTCATCGCTGAGCCGTTTATTCGTATTGAGAAGGCGTACTGTATTACAGAACCGCTTTCTCTACAACGCGAACCAGCGTCCAGGACTTAGTCTTGGACAGTGGGCGGCATTCACGGATTTCAACCTTGTCGCCGATACCACATTCGTTGTTCTCGTCATGTACGTGCAGTTTGGTCGTACGCTTGATGAATTTACCGTAGATCGGGTGTTTCACAATACGTTCGATAGCTACAACAATGGATTTCTCCATTTTGTCGCTAACAACACGACCTTGCAGAGTACGGATTTTATCGGTCATTACGCACCCGCCTTCTGAGTCAGTAAAGTCTTAACGCGTGCAACATTGCGACGCACTTGCTTCAGCAGGTGAGTCTGTTGCAGCTGGCCACTTGCAGCCTGCATACGCAGGTTGAACTGCTCACGCAGCAGGTTCAGCAGCTCAGCGTTCAGCTCTTCAACGCTTTTTTCACGCAGCTCTTTTGCTTTCATTACATCACCGTCTTAGTTACAAAGGTGGTTTTGATAGGCAGTTTCGCTGCTGCCAGGCCGAAGGCTTCACGGGCCAGCTCTTCCGGAACACCGTCCATTTCATAAAGGACTTTGCCCGGTTGGATCAAGGCAACCCAGTACTCCACGTTACCTTTACCTTTACCCATACGAACTTCCAGCGGCTTCTCGGTGATCGGTTTGTCCGGGAATACACGGATCCAGATCTTACCTTGACGCTTAACTGCACGGGTCATTGCACGACGTGCTGCTTCGATCTGACGTGCAGTCAGACGACCACGGCCAACAGCTTTCAGACCGAAAGTGCCGAAGCTAACATCCGTACCCTGCGCCAGACCACGGTTGCGGCCTTTGTGCACTTTACGGAATTTTGTACGCTTTGGTTGTAACATCAGCGACGCTCCTTATTTACGGCCTTTACGCTGCTGCTTTTTAGGTTGAGCAGCCGGTTTTTCCGGTTGTTCAACAGCAGCCATACCACCCAGGATCTCACCTTTGAAGATCCATACCTTAACGCCGATTACACCGTAAGTGGTGTGCGCTTCAGAGGTGTTGTAGTCGATGTCAGCACGCAGAGTGTGCAGCGGTACGCGACCTTCACGGTACCATTCGGTACGTGCGATTTCCGCGCCGCCCAGACGGCCGCTAACTTCAACTTTGATACCTTTAGCGCCCAGACGCATTGCGTTCTGTACAGCACGCTTCATAGCACGACGGAACATAACACGACGTTCCAGCTGCGAAGTGATGCTGTCAGCAACCAATTTAGCGTCCAGTTCAGGCTTACGAACTTCAGCGATATTGATCTGTGCAGGAACGCCAGCGATATCCGCTACGACCTTGCGCAGTTTTTCTACGTCTTCGCCTTTCTTACCGATAACGATGCCAGGACGAGCAGTGTGAATAGTCACACGGATGCTCTTCGCTGGACGCTCGATAACGATACGAGATACAGACGCTTTAGCCAGTTCCTTAGTCAGGTACTGACGTACTTTAAAATCGCTGTCCAGGTTGTCAGCGAATTCTTTGGTGTTCGCAAACCAGGTAGAGTTCCATGGTTTTACAATACCCAGGCGAATACCATTAGGATGTACTTTCTGACCCATTGCTAGTCTCCAGAGTCTCAGCGATCGGACACAACCACAGTAATGTGGCTGGTGCGCTTCAGGATGCGATCTGCACGACCTTTCGCACGCGGCATAATGCGCTTCATGCTTGGGCCTTCATCTACGAAAATTTTCGCGACTTTCAGATCGTCGATGTCAGCGCCATCGTTGTGTTCAGCGTTAGCAATGGCAGATTCCAGTACTTTCTTGACCAATACCGCAGCTTTCTTGTTGGTATAAGTCAGGATGTCCAGGGCCTGCGACACTTTCTTACCGCGAATCAGGTCAGCAACAAGGCGAACCTTCTGAGCAGAAGAACGAGCATGGCGATGTTGAGCTAAAGTTTCCATCTCTTCCTCCTACCTTATTTCTTCTTCGCTTTTTTATCAGCAGCGTGGCCGCGATAAGTACGAGTCGGTGCGAATTCCCCCAGTTTGTGACCAACCATTTCGTCGGTAACAAAGACTGGAACGTGCTGACGACCATTATGGACAGCGATGGTCAAACCGATCATGTTAGGAAAGATCGTTGAACGACGGGACCAAGTGCGCAGGGGCTTCTTGTCTCCGCTTTCCACCGCTTTCTCTACCTTCTTCAGCAAGTGCAGGTCAATAAAAGGACCTTTCTTGAGAGAACGTGGCATGGCTTATCCTCTAAAATTATTTGCTACGGCGACGTACGATAAATTTATCAGTACGCTTGTTGCTGCGGGTCTTCTTACCTTTGGTCTGAACGCCCCACGGAGATACCGGGTGCTTACCAAAGTTACGACCTTCACCACCACCATGTGGGTGATCGACTGGGTTCATCGCAGTACCGCGAACGGTAGGACGAACACCACGCCAGCGTGCAGCACCTGCTTTACCCAGAACGCGCAGCATATGCTCAGCATTGCCAACTTCGCCCAGAGTAGCGCGGCAGTCTGCTTCGACTTTACGCATTTCACCAGAACGCAGACGCAGGGTGACATAAGCACCATCACGAGCAACGATCTGAACGTAAGTACCAGCGGAACGTGCCAGCTGACCGCCTTTACCTGGTTTCATTTCTACGTTATGAACGGTAGAACCAACCGGGATATTGCGCATCGGCAGGGTGTTGCCTGCTTTGATTGCAGCATCAACGCCAGACTGAATCTGGTCGCCAGCTTTCAGGCCTTTAGGGGCCAGGATGTAACGGCGTTCGCCGTCTTTGTACAGAACCAGCGCGATGTTCGCGGAACGGTTCGGATCGTACTCAAGACGTTCAACAACTGCTGGGATACCGTCTTTGTTGCGTTTGAAGTCAACAATACGATAAGCCTGCTTGTGGCCACCACCGATGTGACGAGTGGTGATACGGCCATTGTTGTTACGACCACCGGATTTGCTGTTTTTTTCCAGCAACGGAGCAAAAGGTTTGCCCTTGTGCAGCTCAGGGTTAACCACTTTAACTACGTGGCGACGACCCGGAGATGTCGGTTTACATTTAACAACTGCCATTGTATTACTCCTCCGACTTACTCAGCGCCGCCAACGAAGTCCAGATTCTGGCCTTCTTTCAGGGTGACGTAAGCTTTTTTCCAGTCGCTACGACGACCGATACGCTGTCCGTGACGTTTAACTTTCCCTTTAACTACCAGGGTGTTAACGACTTCGACTTCGACTTCAAACAGTTTCTGCACAGCAGCTTTGATCTCTGCTTTGGTCGCGTCTTTAGCAACTTTGAGAACGATGGTGTTTGTTTTTTCCATCGCAGTAGACGCTTTTTCAGAAACGTGCGGTGCGCGAAGCACCTTCAGCAGACGTTCTTCACGAATCATGCCAGCATCTCCTCAACTTGCTTAACAGCATCAGCAGTCATTACGACTTTGTCGAAGGCGATCAGGCTAACCGGGTCGATACCAGTCGCATCGCGTACGTCAACCTTGTGCAGGTTACGTGCGGCCAGGAACAGGTTCTCGTCCAGCTCACCGGTGATGATCAGCACATCTTCCAGAGCCATGTCTTTCAGTTTCTGTGCCAGCAGCTTAGTTTTAGGCGCTTCAACAGAGAACTTCTCGACAACGATCAGACGATCCTGACGTACCAGTTCGGACAGGATGCTTTTCAGCGCGCCGCGGTACATCTTTTTGTTAACTTTTTGACTGTGGTCCTGTGGACGCGCAGCGAAGGTCACGCCACCTGAACGCCAGATCGGGCTCTTGATAGAACCTGAACGCGCACGGCCGGTACCTTTCTGGCGCCATGGCTTTTTGCCAGAACCAGTTACTTCAGCACGAGTCTTCTGAGCACGAGTACCCTGACGAGCACCAGCTGCATAAGCAACAACAACCTGGTGAACCAGCGCTTCGTTGAAATCACGACCGAAGGTAGTTTCGGAAACAGTCAGCGCGCTCTGCGCGTCTTTCAATACTAATTCCATTGCTATCCCCTTACGCCTTCACAGCTGGTTTAACGATCAGGTCGCTACCGGTTGCACCCGGAACTGCACCTTTAACCAGCAGCAGGTTGCGCTCAGCGTCAACACGTACTACGTCCAGGCTCTGAACGGTTACACGTTCGTTACCCAGCTGACCTGCCATTTTCTTGCCTTTGAACACTTTGCCCGGAGTCTGGTTCTGACCGATAGAACCCGGAACGCGGTGAGACAAGGAGTTACCGTGAGTAGCGTCCTGGGTACGGAAGTTCCAGCGCTTAACGGTACCAGCAAAACCTTTACCTTTAGAGGTACCGGTTACGTCAACTTTTTTAACGTCAGCAAACAGCTCAACGCTAATGTCCTGACCTACGGTGAACTCTTCGCCTTCAGCAAGACGGAATTCCCACAGACCACGGCCAGCTTCTACGCCAGCTTTAGCGAAGTGACCCGCTTCTGGTTTGGTTACACGGTTAGCTTTTTTAGCACCAGTGGTAACCTGAATAGCGCGGTAGCCATCGTTAGCCAGATCTTTAACCTGAGTAACGCGGTTTGCTTCAACTTCGATTACGGTTACTGGGATAGAAACGCCATCTTCAGTGAAGATGCGGGTCATACCCACTTTTTTACCGACTAAACCAATCATTGTTTCAACCTCTCAATCGCTCGATGACCTGATTAACCCAGGCTGATCTGCACGTCTACACCGGCAGCCAGATCCAGACGCATCAGAGCATCAACGGTTTTCTCAGTTGGCTCAACGATGTCAACCAGACGCTTGTGAGTGCGGATTTCGTACTGATCGCGCGCGTCTTTGTTAACGTGCGGAGAGATCAGAACGGTGAAGCGCTCTTTGCGGGTCGGCAGCGGGATCGGACCACGGACTTGCGCACCAGTGCGCTTAGCAGTCTCGACGATTTCCGCGGTTGATTGATCGATCAGACGATGATCAAACGCTTTAAGGCGGATACGGATTCTTTGGTTCTGCATGAGACCAGAGCTCCAATTATTTTATAAACGAAAATGATTACTCCTCAAACCCATTACGATTGATGGGAGAGTGTAACCGTTCTTACGTAGCTCCCCAATTGGGAGCATTGTTGAGTAACAAAATGAGCTACTCTGGTTCTGATTGAACCCGCCGTCAATTACGACAAGCCCGCGCATTATACGTAAATCTGGGCAAGACGCAAGTGCCGTTTAGAAATTAAGCGCCAGAGGCGCAGTATTCGTAAGAGCGCGCAACATTTTATGCAATGTAATCTGCGTCGATGCTTTGTTTCGAGCCGCTACGCATCTCCGTTTTTTGTGCATTGCCAGCTAGGCCGATTATAACGAGTATGCCCTCAAACCCGCTTGAGGCCTTTTTCATGCTAACCACCCTCCCCTTTCTGCTGATCTATCTTTCGCTGACTGCCTTACTGGTACATGCCGATATTCGCTACGGTCTGCTTCCCGATAAATTTCTCTGCCCGCTGTTATGGTCGGGATTGCTCTTTCAGCTCTGTATCCATCCTGATTTTCTGCCGAGCGCGGTGGTGGGTGCGATGGCTGGATATATCGGTTTTGCCGTTATTTACTGGGGCTACTGGTTTATCCGCCGACGTGAAGGTATGGGATATGGCGATGTGAAATACCTGGCGGCGCTTGGCGCATGGCACGGCTGGTGCGTACTGCCTACGCTGGCGCTACTCGCGGCGCTGATAGCGCTTCTTTGCATTCTTGTTTTTTCGTTAATCCGCCCTGATAAGAAGGCAATAAAAAACCCGCTGCCTTTTGGGCCATCTCTGGCAGCAGCGGGTTTATGCGTTGGCTGGAAGACGTTGCTTATTCTTCCACTTTAATCTGTGACTGAAGATAGTTTTGCAGGCCGATTTTAGCAATCAGATCCAGCTCCGTTTCCAGCCAGTCAATATGGCCTTCTTCATCGGCCAGGATCTGGATCATCATATCGCGACTGACGTAGTCATGTACGCTGTCTGCGTAGGCAATGGCTTCACGGAGATCTTTGGCACCTTCAAGCTCCAGCCTGAGGTCGGAACGCAGCATCTCTTCGACATCTTCTCCGATGCCCAGCTTGCCGAGATCCTGCAGGTTTGGAATGCCTTCAAGGAATAAAATACGCTCGATATATTTATCAGCGTGTTTCATCTCATCTATAGATTCATGGTACTCAACGTCGTTTAAACGTTTGAGTCCCCAGTTTTTGAACATTCTCGCGTGAAGAAAGTACTGGTTGATTGCGACAAGCTCATTTCCCAATAATTTATTGAGATAACTTATGATTTTAACATCACCTTTCATTATATAGTCCCTCCGCTTCCACTCATTGAAGCGTAGATCGGGCTACAGGGATGTCAAAAAAAAGATGGGCGCTTACGCGATCTCTTTGTATTCCGGGATCTGCATCAGTTCGTCCTGCATGATCTCTCGCGCAGCACGTACACATTTACCGCATTGATTTCCCACCGGAACAAATTTGCGAAGCTGCTGGAATGACTGGGGCTGGAACTGGCGAACGGCCTGACGTATTTTTTTGTCGCTTACACCATTACATAAACAAACGTACATAGAAACTCCCGTTCAAATTATGCGCAAAGTGTAAGTGAGAATGGTTATGATTACAATAGCACAAACGCCAGAATGCGGGGCGGGAGCAGGCAAAAAATGCGAAATTTTGTGACAAATACCTGAGCGGCAGAAAACAAAAAAGGACGCCGAAGCGTCCTTTTTTTTATTCGGGGATAATTAATTAGCCCAGAACTTTAGCAACAACGCCCGCGCCAACGGTACGGCCGCCTTCACGGATTGCGAAACGCAGACCGTCGTCCATCGCGATTGGGTGGATCAGAGTCACAACCATCTTGATGTTGTCGCCTGGCATTACCATCTCAACGCCTTCTGGCAGTTCGATGGTACCGGTCACGTCAGTTGTACGGAAGTAGAACTGTGGACGGTAGCCTTTGAAGAACGGAGTATGACGGCCGCCTTCGTCTTTGGACAGAATGTACACTTCAGATTCGAACTTGGTGTGTGGCTTGATTGAGCCTGGCTTCGCCAGAACCTGACCACGTTCGATTTCTTCACGTTTGATACCACGCAGCAGAACACCAACGTTCTCACCAGCACGGCCTTCGTCCAGCAGTTTGCGGAACATTTCAACGCCAGTACAGGTAGACTTCGCAGTCTCTTTGATACCAACGATTTCAACTTCTTCACCAACTTTGATGATACCGCGCTCTACACGACCGGTAACAACGGTACCACGACCGGAGATGGAGAATACGTCTTCGATTGGCAGCAGGAATGGCTTGTCAATCGCACGCTCTGGTTCTGGGATGTAAGAATCCAGGAAGCCAGCCAGTTCGATGATTTTCGCTTCCCACTCAGCTTCGCCTTCCAGCGCTTTCAGAGCAGAACCACGAACGATTGGAGTATCGTCGCCTGGGAAATCGTACTGAGACAGCAGTTCACGAACTTCCATCTCTACCAGTTCCAGCAGCTCTTCGTCATCAACCATGTCGCACTTGTTCAGGAACACGATGATGAAAGGAACGCCTACCTGACGACCCAGCAGGATGTGCTCACGAGTCTGAGGCATTGGGCCGTCAGTCGCAGCAACAACCAGGATCGCGCCGTCCATCTGCGCAGCACCGGTGATCATGTTT
Organism: Enterobacter sp. N18-03635; assembly: GCF_004006055.1. NCBI lineage: Bacteria > Pseudomonadati > Pseudomonadota > Gammaproteobacteria > Enterobacterales > Enterobacteriaceae > Enterobacter > Enterobacter sp. N18-03635. The sequence goes on from NZ_CP034769.1 coordinate 4,157,734, forward strand.
TTAACATAGTCGGCGTGGCCTGGGCAGTCTACGTGTGCGTAGTGGCGAGTCGGGGTGTCATATTCAACGTGGGAAGTGTTGATGGTGATACCACGAGCTTTTTCTTCTGGTGCGTTATCGATCTGGTCGAATGCACGAGCAGAACCACCGTAGGTTTTAGCCAGAACGGTAGTGATTGCAGCAGTCAGGGTAGTTTTACCATGGTCAACGTGGCCGATAGTACCAACGTTGACGTGCGGTTTTGTACGTTCAAATTTTTCTTTAGACACGGCTATATTCCTTACTATAGTGCTCTCCCCTCTGGAGAGAGCACGGGACTTAGGTTTTAATCCTGTGGATTACTTACCACGGGCTTCAATAACGGCCTGAGCAACGTTGTTAGGCGCATCATCATACTTCAGGAATTCCATGGTGTATGATGCACGACCTTTGGTCAGAGAACGCAGCTGAGTCGCATATCCGAACATTTCAGACAGCGGAACTTCAGCGTGGATCTTAACGCCAGTTACTTCGGATTCCTGACCACGCAGCATACCGCGACGACGGCTCAAGTCACCGATAACGTCACCGGTGTTCTCTTCAGGAGTTTCTACTTCAACCTTCATGATTGGCTCAAGCAGAACTGGTTTTGCTTTCTTAAAGCCTTCTTTAAAGGCAATAGACGCAGCCAGTTTAAACGCCAGTTCAGAGGAGTCAACGTCGTGGTAAGAACCGAAGTGCAGACGAACACCCATGTCAACAACCGGATAGCCAGCCAGAGGGCCCGCTTTCAGCTGTTCCTGGATGCCTTTATCAACGGCAGGGATGTATTCGCCAGGAATTACACCACCTTTGATGTCGTTGATGAACTCGTAACCTTTCGGGTTAGAGCCCGGCTCCAGTGGGTACATGTCGATCACAACGTGACCGTACTGACCGCGACCACCAGACTGCTTAGCGTGTTTACCTTCAATGTCGGTAACTTTCGCGCGAATCGCTTCGCGGTAAGCAACCTGAGGTTTACCCACGTTCGCTTCAACGTTGAATTCACGCTTCATACGGTCAACGATGATGTCCAGGTGCAGTTCACCCATACCAGCGATGATGGTCTGGTTAGATTCTTCATCAGTCCATACGCGGAATGATGGGTCTTCTTTCGCCAGACGGCCCAGAGCCAGACCCATTTTTTCCTGGTCAGCTTTGGTTTTTGGTTCAACTGCGATGGAGATTACCGGCTCTGGGAATTCCATACGCTCCAGAATGATCGGGTGATCCGGGTCACACAGGGTGTCACCAGTGGTCACGTCTTTCAGACCGATAGCTGCAGCGATGTCGCCCGCACGAACTTCTTTGATCTCTTCACGTTTGTTAGCGTGCATCTGTACGATACGGCCAAAACGCTCACGCGCCGCTTTCACGGAGTTCAGGATGGTGTCACCGGAGTTAACCACACCAGAATAAACGCGGAAGAAGGTCAGGTTACCCACGAATGGGTCGGTAGCAATTTTGAACGCCAGTGCAGAGAATGGCTCTTCGTCGCTTGCGTGACGCTCAGCCGGAGTATCTTTACCGTCGTCCAGGATGCCGTTGATCGCAGGAACGTCAACCGGGGATGGCAGGTAGTCAACTACCGCATCCAGCATCGCCTGAACACCTTTGTTCTTGAACGCAGAACCACAGGTTACCAGGATGATTTCGTTGTTCAGAACGCGCTGACGCAGAGCTTTTTTGATCTCTTCTTCAGTCAGTTCTTCACCACCCAGGTATTTCTCCATCAGCTCTTCAGAAGCTTCAGCAGCGGATTCGATCAGGTTCTGGTGCCATTCGTCAGCCAGGTCCTGCATTGCAGCTGGGATATCTTCGTATTCGAAGGTAACGCCCTGGTCTGCATCGTTCCAGTTGATGGCTTTCATTTTCACCAGGTCGATAACGCCGGTGAAGCCTTCTTCAGCACCAATTGCCAGCTGCAGCGGAACAGGGTTCGCGCCCAGACGGGTTTTGATCTGACCAACAACTTTCAGGAAGTTAGCACCCATACGGTCCATTTTGTTAACGAACGCGATGCGTGGAACTTTATATTTGTTCGCCTGACGCCATACGGTTTCAGACTGTGGCTGAACACCACCAACTGCGCAATAAACCATTACCGCGCCGTCAAGAACACGCATGGAACGTTCTACTTCGATGGTGAAGTCAACGTGCCCTGGGGTGTCGATGATGTTTACGCGATGCGGTTCGTACTGCTTAGCCATACCTGACCAGAATGCAGTAGTCGCTGCGGAGGTGATAGTGATACCACGCTCCTGCTCCTGTTCCATCCAGTCCATGGTGGCTGCGCCGTCATGAACTTCACCGATTTTGTGGTTTACACCGGTGTAGAACAGAATACGTTCGGTAGTAGTGGTTTTACCGGCGTCGATGTGCGCACTGATACCGATGTTACGGTAGCGTGCGATGGGTGTTGTACGAGCCATTTGATTCCTCGTTTATATCTTTAGGCGTTCAGTTAAGTTACCCAGAGCGGGCGGCTTCTCTGAAGCGCCCGCCTGGTGACTAAGACTCCGAAGGGATTACCAACGGTAGTGTGCGAACGCCTTGTTGGCTTCTGCCATACGGTGAACGTCTTCACGTTTCTTAACTGCAGTACCTTTGTTGTCTGCAGCATCAGAAAGTTCGTTCGCCAGACGCAGAGCCATGGATTTATCACCGCGTTTACGAGCAGCTTCAACGATCCAACGCATTGCCAGGGCATTACGACGGACCGGACGAACTTCAACTGGAACCTGATAAGTAGAACCACCAACGCGGCGGGACTTAACTTCTACAGTTGGGCGAACGTTGTCGAGAGCGACTTCGAAAGCTTCCAGTTCATTTTTACCAGAACGCTGAGCCAGGGTCTCAAGCGCGCTGTATACGATTGCTTCTGCAGTAGATTTTTTACCATCTACCATCAGGATATTTACAAATTTTGCCAGCAGTTCTGATCCGAATTTCGGATCTGGAAGAATTTTACGCTGACCAATGACGCGACGACGTGGCATGGGAATACTCCGTTGTTAATTCAGGATTGTCCAAAACTCAAAGAGTTTAGTGTGACATTAAGATAAATCAGTTTGGCCTTACTTAACGGAGAACCATTAAGCCTTAGGACGCTTCACGCCGTACTTGGAGCGAGCCTGCTTACGGTCTTTAACACCTGAGCAGTCCAGCGCACCACGAACGGTGTGGTAACGAACACCCGGAAGGTCTTTAACACGACCGCCACGGATCAGGATCACGGAGTGCTCCTGCAGGTTGTGACCTTCACCACCGATGTAGGAAGTCACTTCGAAACCGTTAGTCAAACGCACACGGCATACTTTACGCAGTGCGGAGTTTGGTTTTTTAGGAGTGGTGGTATATACACGAGTACATACGCCACGTTTCTGCGGGCAGGCTTCCAGCGCAGGCACGTTGCTTTTCGCAACTTTGCGTGCACGTGGTTTGCGTACCAGCTGGTTAACTGTTGCCATTAAATAGCTCCTGGTTTTAGCTTTTGCTTCGTAAACACGTAATAAAACGACCTCATACAATATGAGGACGCGAAATTTTAGGGCTACGTCGAAAAGGTGTCAAGAAATATACAGCGATCTCAAATCACCAGTTCATTTGACTGGCGTGCGTCACAGTAAGATTGACGAAATCAGTATAGCCAACCACGTCAATTTTGGCTGAAATTTGACCAGAAAGACCCCGTGCATCCAGATCGTCCTTCAGCGCAGAGACTGTTATGGGGGCATTCGTGAGAATTTCAACGAAACGACTGCCTTCCAGTGCAGCAAGTACGCCATCCTGAATCAGCAGCAGGTCATCACCGTCGCGCAGCATACTCAGTAACGCGTCGATATCACATTGCCACGGTGAATGGCTCAGAGTATGGAGCATCTTAGCCTCAGAAAGTCAGAACGGTGTCGTAGTGGGAAAGGTGTTCGCGCAATGCAGCAGAAGACAGGACTGTCACATCCAGCACGAAAGGCGTCTTATCATCCAAACCGCGAGCGGCCAGCGAATCGGCGCAGACATAAAGGGTTTCGATGTCGTACAGCGGCAGCACTTTAAAGGTAGCGATGTAATCCCGCGCCAGAATGGCCTGAGGCTGTTGCCCAGCCAGAAGCTGAAACACCCCGTCCCCCAAAAAGAAGACGCCGATATCTTCGGTCAGCGCGGACGTTGCAAGTAACGCATCCAGCCCTTCTCGGCCAGAAGCGCTGCCGTGCGGCGCAGACTTAAAAACAAATGCCACGCGCTTCATCAGAATTGCACCACTCTGTCGCAGGTTAACGCCGCCTGTGCCAGCGCGCCCAGACCACTTAACGAAAAACCGGGCTGCAGGTTAGAACCCGATAAACCAAGACGCGCAGCTTCGGTTGTATCGGTTACGCCGCGGCGCAGTGCCGCCGCCACGCAGATGTGCAGTTCTACGCCCTGCTTTTCGTTTAATGCCTGCCAGCCGCGCACCAGATCGAACTCATCGCTCGCCGGCGACGTAAACTGGTTCGCATTGTACACCCCTTCCCGATAGAAGAAGACGCTCGCCAGCTCATGTCCGGCCGCCAGCAGCGCATGCGCAAACTGCAGCGCGCTGCTGGCCTGCTGAGTCCCGTAGGCCGGTCCTGTCACCATTAACGCAAAACGCATTACTTGTCTTGTCCCAGGAAATCACCGCTTTTGAACTGGCGAATATAGAGGTAGACCGTGTGCTTGGAGATGTTCAGACGATCGGCCACCTGGTTGATGGCGTCTTTAATATCAAAAATCCCTTTCTCATAGAGATTGAGCACGATCTGGCGATTCTTGGCGTTGTTCGAGACGTTGCGATCGGCATTCACTTCTTCAATGGTGAACTCAAGCGTCTGAGTGACGAGATCTTCGACGGAAGAGGCAAAGTTAACAGAAGAGCCAACATCCGGCGTTTCTGGTGGAATAAAGGTGCTCATGATCTGCGAGAAAGGCACATCAAGGTTCATGTTGATGCACAGCAGCCCAATCACACGATGCTCGCGGTTTCGAATCGCGATAGTTTCTGATTTCATCAGCACGCCGCTTTTGGCGCGGGTGAAATAGCATTTGGAGACGCTGCTGTCCGCGCCGGTCATGTCATGCAACATACGCAATGCAAGGTCGGTGATTGGCGAACCAATTTTACGGCCAGTATGCTCACCATTCGCAATGCGGATGGCGGAACACTTCAGATCTTGCAGGGAGTGCAATACGATTTCGCAGTGGGAGCCAATGAGCATCGCTAACCCGTCCACTACCGCTTCATAGGATTTCAGAATATCGAAGTCGGTCTGATCGAAAGGACGTTGATCCAGCAAATCAAGTTCACTGGTTTCGTTGGTTAAAAGCGACCTGGACATGAAAAAAACACTCCTTTTCAGGAGCCTGTCGTTAGGTTTTCAGGGCAGGCTCATTATCTACACGGACAACTAAATTAATACAGCGTGTATAGCGCTTTCCAGTGTTAATTATATCTGCCCCACAATAAAAAAACCGCCGCCTGAAAGGCGGCGGTTTTTATCACATTACTTCTTAGCGTCTGTCGCTGCTTTTTCTTCAGCAGGTGCGTCCGCTTTAGCATCCGCTTTCGGTGCCGGTTTGATGTCCAGCAGCTCTACGTCAAAGACCAGCGTAGAGTTGGCTGGGATTCCCGGAACGCCGGTTTTGCCATAGGCCAGATCCGGTGGGATGACCATCTTGATCTTGCCGCCTTTCTTGATGTTTTTCAGGCCTTCAGTCCAGCCGGGGATCACACCATCCAGACGGAAGGAGAGCGGCTCACCACGGGTGTAAGAGTTATCGAACTCTTTACCGTCGATCAGCGTACCTTTGTAGTTCACAACAACGGTGTCGCTGTCTTTAGGCGCATCGCCGGTGCCTTCTTTCTCAACTTTGTACACCAGGCCAGTAGAAGAGGTTTTCACACCCTTCTCTTTAGCAAAGGTATCGCGGTAGGCTTTGCCTTTCGCTTCGTTGTCTTTCGCGTCCGCGTCCATCTTGGTCTGCGCGGCACCCTTCACACGCGCTTCGAACGCCTGCAGAGTCTGTTCAATTTCCTGGTCAGACAGCTTGCTCTTATCTGCAAATGCGTCCTGAACGCCCGCGATCAGCTGAGCTTTATCCAGTTTGATGCCCAGCTTCTCTTGTTCTTTCAGAGAGTTTTCCATGTAACGACCCAGAGATGCGCCCAGTGCGTAGGCGGATTTCTGGTCGTCATTTTTGAACGCCGCTTTGCTGTCTGCAGTGGCAGCAGGCTTCGCAGCAGTATCAGCAGCGAATGACAGCGGCGCGTTCAGCGCAACAGCCATCGTCGTCGCCAGCAGCGTTACTTTAAACAGTGATTTCATCCATATCTCCAGGGCCTGGGGACTCTCACCCCAGCGTTAAACGTAAATGAGTGACGTACTATAAAACGTTGCGGAAGAAATCTACAGACAGACACTTCCAATTCTCGCCACTTTTCAGACTATTTTTGTTTAAATAAGTTTCCTGCCAAGGGGATGCAGACTGTACTTAAGGATAAACTCAGTTAAACTGCGCCGCCGCAGTGCCATTATGGTGAATCTGAAACAAACGAGGTGAATGATGAAGGATACAACGATAGAAGCGAGAATGGCTGAGCTGGAAAGCCGCCTGGCTTTTCAGGACATCACCATCGAAGAGCTAAACCAGACCGTGACCGCACATGAGCTCGAAATGGCGAAACTGCGGGATCATATGCGCCTGCTGATGGAAAAGCTGAAGGCTACGCAGCCGTCGAACATTGCCTCTCAGTCAGAAGAGACGCCACCTCCTCATTATTGAGGCGTAAAAAAAGCGGGATAATCCCGCTTTTTTATTTTCCGCATGACGGAATTAGTGGCAGCCGCAGCCGCCGTTACCGCAACCACCTTTACCGTGGCCGTGATCATGACCATGGTCGTGGCCGTGACCACCGCAGCAGCCATCGTGGCCGTGATCGTGGTCATGGTCGTGACCGTGCGCACCGTGAACGTGGCCATGAGCCAGCTCTTCTTCGGTCGCTTCGCGGATCGCAACAACTTCGACGTTGAACTTCAGGTTCTGGCCAGCCAGCATGTGGTTACCGTCAACCACGACGTGGTCATCTTCCACTTCGGTGATTTCAACAGGAACTGGACCCTGGTCAGTTTCAGCCAGGAAGCGCATGCCAACCTGCAGTTCGTCAACGCCCATGAACACGTCTTTAGGAACGCGCTGAACCAGGTTGTCGTCATACTGACCGTAAGCGTCGTTCGCGCCTACAGCAACGTCAAATTTGTCGCCAACTTCATGACCTTCCAGCGCGTTTTCCAGGCCGGAAATCAGGGAACCGTGACCATGCAGGTAGTCAAGCGGCGCACTCACCGGAGACTCATCAACCAACACACCGTCTTCTGTACGTACCTGATAGGCCAGGCTGACCACCAGGTCTTTTGCTACTTTCATGATATCTCCTGAGCGTGGGAAAATTACTGGCGCAGATTGTAGCGGAAATCTGCACCTGTGTACCCTTTAGCTTAAAAAAACTCAGGGCATATCGCTAGTCCGGATGAAAAATCCCGATAACTTGCTCTTCTTTGCGAACGTGCTCGCGCGCCTCTTTGTCGGCCTCACGCATCTGGTGACCGCACTTAACACACTCAACAACATCAATATTATTTTCCCGCCACATCGCCAGGGTATCTTGCGCCTGGCAGGTCGGGCATTTTGCACCCGCGATAAAGCGTTTACGTACAGCCATCTTTCGTTACCCTTTATTCAAATTCATCCCAGCCATCGAGCTGGCGTCTTTCCTGCTGCATCTCGCGCTGGAAGATCTCCTCCAGCTCGCGACGCGCTTCCCGCACGCGGGAGATCTGCGCCGTATCGGTATGTACCGGCATCAGCTCGCGCAGCATCCGCATATCCAGCCGGCGGAAGTGCATCTGGGCGCGCTGCGCCTGATGCGGATGCATGCCGAGCGAGATCAACGCCTTGCGCCCCAGCTCCAGCGCACTGGAGAATGTCTCACGGGAGAAGTGTTTCACACCCGCCTGCAATAATTCGTGAGCTTCAACACGTCCCCGCGCACGCGCCAGAATATGCAGATGCGGGAAATGCTGCTGACACAGATCCACCAGCTTCATCGTGTCTTCCGGGTCGTTACAGGTAATCACGATGGACTCTGCCGCTTCTGCCCCCGCCGAGCGCAGCAGCTCGAGCTGGGTGGCATCGCCGTAGTAAACCTTATAGCCATATTTGCGCATCAGGTTGACCGCGCTGATATCACGCTCCAGCACCGTAATGCGCATTTTGTTCGCCATCAGTAAACGCCCGATCACCTGTCCGAAGCGGCCAAAGCCCACCACGATAACCTGAGGCTTATCATCTTCCACCCACGGCGCTTCGTCTTCATCGTCTGACGGGTTCAGGCGGCGCGACAGGAGTTTATCCACCAGCTTCATCAGCAGCGGCGTGGTCATCATTGACAGCGTGACCGTCACCAGCAAAAGCGCCATCTGATCGTCTTTAAACAGCTTCTGGGAGGAGGCGGTAGAGAACAGCACAAATGCAAACTCACCTCCCTGGCTTAACACGCTGGCAAACTGCATGCGTTCCGAACTGCGCAAGCCGTAAATGCGCGCCAAGACGTACAGCACCAGCGTTTTCACCGCCACCAGGATAGCGACGCTCACTATCACCCACAGCAGATGGGTATAGAGCACGCCAAGGTTGAGCGCCATCCCCACCGAAATAAAGAACAGGCCTAACAGCAGCCCTTTGAAGGGATCGATGGCAATTTCCAGCTCGTGCCGATACTCGCTCTCCGCCAGCAGCACCCCGGCGATAAAGGTCCCGAGCGCCATCGACAGTCCCAGCGCGTCCATAAACAATGCCGACCCCAGCACCAGCAGCAGCGTCGCAGCGGTAAATACCTCGCGAACGCCGGACGCGGCAATAAAGCGGAACACCGGACGTAACAGGAAACGTCCGCCAATCAGCATGCCCGCGAAGGCCAGCACCTTCATGGCAATTTTTGCCCAGTCGAAGTGATCGTCCCCGGAGCCCGCCAGCAGCGGCACCAGCGCCAGCGCCGGGATCACCGCTAAATCCTGGAACAGCAGCACCGAAAAACCCAGCTGACCGGCTTCGTTGCGATTCATCCCCTTGTCGCGCATCAGCTGCAGGGCCATCGCCGTTGACGACATCGCAAGGCCTATCCCGCCGATCACCGCCGCCTGCCAGGAGAAATTCGTCAGCATTAAAAGGCCACCCAGTATCGCGGCGCTGAGCACCACCTGCGCGGCACCCACGCCAAAGATGGAGCGTCTGAGCTGCCACAATTTAGAAGGGTTCAGCTCAAGGCCGATGATGAACATCAGGAACACCACGCCCAGTTCGGAGAAATGGAGAATCTCATCTACATCGCTGATGAATCCCAGTCCCCATGGGCCAATCGCGATCCCCGCCAGCAGATACCCCAACACCGCACCGATACCAATACGTGCCGCAAGCGGCACTGCGACGACGGCCGCAAATAAAAAGAGCACCCCGGCGAGAAGCAAATTCGATCCTTCCATTAACGACCTCCTGCCGGAATCGGTGACGCCAGCCATTCACCGTAGGCTCTGGCGTGGCTGGCCAGTTCTTTCGGATCCTGACGACGGGCCCAGTAGACAATAATCGGGCTCATCCAGTGCATACGGCACATGGCCGCCGTCAGCTCAAAAGGCCGCAGAATGTCGCTCATCGGATAACGGTTCAACCCGTCGTGGCGGTAAGCGCTTTCGGGTTCACCGGTCGTAATCACGCTACGCCAGTACTTTCCCGCCAGCTGGTTGCCCCCCACCCCGCTGGAGAAGCCCCGGCTCAGCACGCGGTCCAGCCACTCTTTGAGCAGCGCCGGACAGCTGTAGGTATAAAGCGGATGCTGGAACACAATCACGTCATGCTGACGCAGCAGTTCCTGCTCGTAAGGGATATCAATAAAGAAATCAGGATAGTGCGCGTAGAGATCGTGCACCGTCACGTTACTGAGCTGTGTGGCCGGCTTAAGCAGCACCCGGTTTGCCACCGAGTCCTGAGATTCCGGATGGGCATACAGCAGCAGCACTTTTGCTGTCTGAGACATCATTCCCCTCCCGGTCTTGTTTCTGTTTTTGTGTATCGTTGTTGTTTTGGGCTACCATGGCGGCCCGGTGCGGAAAATGGCCCACACCTTACATTATCATAATGACAAATTAACATAGTCGGAACATACGGCGCTTCTATGATTGTTTTCTCCTCGTTACAAATTCGTCGCGGCGTGCGCGTCCTGCTGGATAACGCCACTGCTACCATCAACCCAGGCCAAAAAGTGGGTCTGGTCGGCAAAAACGGCTGTGGTAAATCCACCCTGCTGGCGCTGCTGAAAAACGAGATTAGCGCGGATGGCGGTAACTTTACCTTCCCGGGAAACTGGCAGCTCGCCTGGGTAAACCAGGAGACCCCGGCGCTGAGCGAACCGGCACTCGACTATGTTATCGACGGTGACCGTGAGTACCGTAAGCTCGAGGCGGAACTTAACGCCGCTAACGAGCGCAACGACGGCCACGCCATTGCCACGGTTCACGGTAAGCTGGACGCCATTGACGCGTGGACCATTCGCTCCCGCGCCTCCAGCCTGCTGCACGGCCTGGGCTTCAGCAACGAACAGCTCGAACGCCCGGTCAGCGACTTCTCCGGCGGCTGGCGTATGCGCCTCAACCTGGCGCAGGCGCTGATCTGCCGCTCTGACCTGCTGCTGCTTGATGAACCGACTAACCACCTCGATCTCGATGCGGTTATTTGGCTGGAGAAGTGGCTCAAGAGCTATCAGGGCACTCTGATTCTGATCTCCCACGACCGAGACTTCCTCGACCCGGTGGTGGATAAAATCATTCATATCGAACAGCAAACGATGTTCGAGTACACCGGCAACTACAGCTCCTTCGAGCGCCAGCGCGCGACGCGCCTTGCCCAGCAGCAGTCCATGTACGAAAGCCAGCAGCAGCGCGTGGCGCACCTGCAGAGCTTCGTGGATCGCTTTAAGGCCAAAGCCTCAAAAGCGAAGCAGGCCCAGAGCCGCATCAAGATGCTGGAACGCATGGAGATGATCGCCCCGGCGCACGTCGACAACCCGTTCCATTTCAGCTTCCGCGCCCCGGAAAGCCTGCCGAACCCGCTGCTGAAGATGGAAAAAGTCAGCGCGGGCTATGCCGACCGCATTATTCTCGACTCCATCAAGCTCAACCTGGTGCCGGGTTCGCGCATTGGCCTGCTGGGGCGTAACGGCGCCGGTAAATCGACGCTGATCAAGCTGCTGGCGGGCGAGCTTAGCCCGGTCAGCGGTGAAATCGGCCTGGCGAAGGGCATCAAGCTTGGCTACTTCGCCCAGCATCAGCTGGAATTTTTACGCGCGGATGAATCCCCGATTCAGCACCTCGCGCGTCTGGCGCCGCAGGAGATGGAGCAGAAGCTGCGCGACTACCTCGGCGGCTTCGGCTTCCAGGGCGATAAGGTCACTGAAAACACCGAGCGCTTCTCCGGGGGCGAAAAAGCCCGTCTGGTGCTGGCGCTGATCGTCTGGCAGCGTCCGAACCTGCTGCTGCTCGATGAACCGACCAACCACCTGGATCTCGATATGCGTCAGGCGCTGACCGAAGCGTTGATTGAGTTCGAAGGCGCACTGGTTGTGGTTTCGCACGACCGTCACCTGATCCGCTCCACCACGGACGATCTCTACTTAGTGCACGATGGCAAAGTCGAACCGTTCGACGGCGATCTGGAAGACTACCAGCAGTGGCTGACGGACGTGCAGAAGCAGGAGAACCAGCCGGAGGAGTCGGCGAAAGACAACGCCAACAGCGCGCAGGCACGTAAAGACCAGAAACGCCGTGAAGCGGAGCTGCGCACCCAGACGCAGCCGCTGCGTAAAGAGATTGCCCGTCTCGAAAAAGAGATGGAAAAGCTCAACGCCACGCTTGCTACCGTTGAAGAGAAGCTCGGCGACAGCGGCCTGTATGACCAGAGCCGTAAAGCTGAACTGACGGACTGCCTGCAAACCCAGGCGAAGACCAAATCCAGCCTTGAAGAGTGCGAGATGGCGTGGCTCGACGCGCAGGAACAGCTGGAAGCGATGCTGCAGGCTGACTGACCTGTTTACCCCGTTTTAAGAACAGAATCCGTACCGGGTTCGGAAATCCAGCTTAAACGGGGTACAATTCGGAAAGTATCGTAAATTTCCGACAAGAATCAGCATCGCGCTTATGACCCAAATCATCCCATCAGACTTCGACATTGCGGTCGAAGACAGCACTGAGTTCGTGCCTATGCGCGGCGTGGCCAATCCCCATTTGCAGACCATGCTGCCGCGACTGATCCGCCGCAAGGTTCAGTTCACCCCGCACTGGCAACGGCTTGACCTGCCAGACGGTGATTTTCTGGATCTCGCCTGGAGCGAAGCGCCGGAACAGGCTCGCCATAAGCCGCGTCTGGTGGTCTTTCACGGCCTGGAAGGCAGCCTGCACAGCCCGTATGCCCATGGGCTAATTGAGGCGGCAAAGGCGCGCGGCTGGCTCGGCGTGGTGATGCATTTTCGCGGCTGTAGCGGCGAACCGAATCGTCAGAAACGCATTTATCACTCGGGTGAAACAGAAGACGGGACGTGGTTTTTACACTGGCTGCGGGAAAATTATGGCACCGTGCCAACGGCCGCCGTGGGCTACTCGCTGGGCGGCAATATGCTGGCCTGCTTGCTGGCCAAAGAGGGCGAAAGCGTGCCGCTGGAGGCCGCCGTCATTGTCTCCGCGCCGTTTATGCTCGAGCAGTGCAGCTACCATATGGATAAAGGCTTCTCCCGCGTCTACCAGCGCTACCTGCTCAACCTCCTGAAGGCCAATGCGGCACGTAAACTGAAGGCCTACCCGGATACCCTGCCGGTCAGCCTGCGCCAGCTGAAAAAGGTACGCCGTATTCGCGAGTTCGACGACCTGATCACCGCGAAAATTCACGGCTTCGCCGATGCGATTGACTATTATCGTCAGTGCAGCGCCATGCCGCTGCTCAGCAAGATCACGCAGCCAACGCTGATTATTCATGCCAAAGATGACCCGTTTATGGATCATCACTCGATCCCCGCGCAGGAATTCCTGCCCGACAACGTTCACTATCAGTTGACCGAGCACGGCGGCCACGTCGGGTTTATCGGCGGCACGCTGCGCCGCCCGAAAATGTGGCTTGAGGCGCGTATTCCTGACTGGCTAACCCCTTATCTGGACGGTGCAAAATGATTATTCCCTGGCAGGATCTGGCTCCCGAAACGCTCGATAATCTGATTGAAAGCTTTGTATTACGCGAAGGCACCGATTATGGTGAACAGGAACGCTCGCTTGAGCAAAAGGTCAACGATGTAAAGCGCCAGCTGAAAAGCGGCGACGTGGTGCTGGTGTGGTCAGAACTGCATGAGACGGTCAATATCATGCCCCGCAACGCGTTTCACGGCTGATCTTCCACCCTTTTCAGTCAGGGAGTTGCTATGTCTGCCAGACATCCGGTTATAGCCGTTACGGGGTCGAGTGGTGCGGGAACCACCACCACCAGCCTCGCATTTCGCAAGATTTTCGCCCAGCTAAATCTCCGTGCGGCGGAGGTCGAGGGCGACAGCTTTCACCGCTACACGCGTCCGGAGATGGACATGGCCATCCGTAAGGCGCGCGATCTGGGTAAACACATTAGCTACTTCGGCCCGGAGGCTAACGACTTCGGCCTGCTGGAACAAACCTTTATCGAGTATGGTCAGAGCGGCAAAGGGCAGTCCCGCAAGTATCTGCATACCTATGATGAAGCCGTTCCCTGGAATCAGGTGCCGGGAACTTTTACCCCATGGCAACCGCTGCCGGAACCCACTGACGTCCTGTTTTACGAAGGATTGCACGGCGGCGTGGTCACCCCGCAACACGACGTAGCGCGCCACGTGGACCTGCTGGTCGGTGTGGTCCCTATCGTTAACCTGGAATGGATCCAGAAGCTGACGCGCGACATGAGCGAACGTGGCCATTCGCGAGAGGCGGTAATGGACTCGGTGGTACGCTCCATGGAAGATTACATCAACTTCCTGACGCCGCAGTTTTCCCGCACCCATATCAACTTCCAGCGCGTGCCGACGGTGGACACCTCCAACCCGTTCGCGGCCAAAAGTATCCCATCCCTGGATGAGAGCTTTGTGGTAATCCATTTCCGCAATCTCGAAGGCATTGATTACCCCTGGCTACTGGCCATGCTGCAGGGCTCGTTTATTTCGCACATGAATACATTGGTCGTGCCGGGCGGAAAAATGGGGCTGGCGATGGAGCTCATCATGACGCCGCTGGTGGAGCGACTGATGGAAGGGAAGCAGATTGCGTGACGTCTGTTGCCGGATGGCGCTTCGCTTATCCGGCCTACGTTCGTGCAGTTGTAGGCCCGGTAAGCACAGCGCCACCGGGCTTTGTTTTTAAGCCTCGATCACTTCATACGAATGCGTGATTTTTACCGCTTTCTCCAGCATTAACGCTACAGAGCAGTACTTCTCCGCAGACAGGTCCACCGCACGCGAGACCGCCGCGTCTTTCAGTTCTTTACCCGTGACCACAAAGTGCAGGTTAATATGGGTGAACAGACGTGGCGCCTCTTCACGACGTTCTGAGGTGAGTTTAACCTCACAATCCGTCACGTCATGACGACCTTTTTGCAGAATCGACACCACGTCAATGGCGCTGCATCCGCCTGCCGCCATCAGCACCATTTCCATTGGGCTTGGCGCTTTATCGCCTGAGTTACCGTCCATTAAAATCTGGTGCCCTGACGCGGACTCGCCCAGGAACGTTAAACCTTCAACCCATTTCACGCGCGCTTGCATATTCTTAAACTCCAACGTTGCATTTTTGGTGACAGATTACGCGTGCGTTACATTTCTCGCAATGGAAGGCGACCTGCATCATGCTGAAGCGAGACACCAGGAGACACGCGGCGAAAGCTATGCTAAAACACTCTGGATGCTACAGTAATACATTGACGTTACACATGTATGCAGAGGACATCAAACTTTACTGGCTGCGAAACGTTATGGTAGCCGACTTCCCAGGGTATGGGTAAGAATTCGATTGCAACCCCAGAGTCCGGATGCATCTGATGACTCTGGTGACAGCTTATAACAGAGGATAACAGCGCATGGTGCTTGGCAAACCGCAAACAGACCCGACTCTCGAATGGTTCTTGTCTCATTGCCACATTCATAAGTACCCATCAAAGAGCACGCTGATTCACCAGGGTGAAAAAGCGGAAACGTTGTATTACATCGTTAAAGGCTCGGTGGCAGTGCTGATCAAAGATGAAGAAGGGAAAGAGATGATCCTTTCTTATCTGAACCAGGGCGATTTCATCGGTGAACTGGGCCTGTTTGAAGAGGGCCAGGAACGTAGCGCCTGGGTTCGTGCAAAGACAGCATGTGAAGTGGCTGAAATTTCTTACAAGAAGTTCCGTCAGCTGATTCAGGTTAACCCTGACATCCTGATGCGTCTTTCTTCCCAGATGGCACGCCGTCTGCAGGTCACCTCAGAGAAAGTGGGTAACCTCGCCTTCCTGGACGTTACCGGCCGTATCGCGCAAACCCTGCTGAACCTGGCGAAACAGCCAGACGCCATGACCCACCCGGACGGCATGCAAATTAAAATTACCCGTCAGGAAATTGGTCAGATCGTCGGTTGCTCCCGTGAAACAGTAGGCCGTATCCTGAAAATGCTGGAAGATCAAAACCTGATCTCCGCCCACGGTAAAACCATCGTGGTCTACGGAACGCGTTAATTCCGCTTAAACGGCGTGCCATCGCAAGGTGTCACGCCGTTTTTGTCTCTACTCCCCATGTGGCGCAGGCTGATCTATCACCCGGAAGTTAACTACGCACTGCGACAAACGCTGGTGTTGTGTCTTCCTGTGGCCATAGGTCTGATCCTCGGACATCTTCAGCAGGGCCTGCTGTTTTCCCTCGTGCCCGCCTGCTGCAACATCGCCGGTCTGGACACGCCGCATAAGCGCTTTTTCAAACGCCTGATCGTTGGCGGCTGCCTGTTTGCCGGCTGTAGCCTCGCCGTACAGCTGTTACTGGCTCGTGATATCCCGCTGCCGCTGATCCTGACCGTGCTGGCGATGACGCTCGGCGTCACCGCCGAAATCAGCTCGCTGCACGCCCGCCTGCTTCCCGCCTCGCTGATTGCGGCCATCTTCACGCTGAGCCTCGCCGGGAATATGCCGGTGTGGGAGCCGCTGCTGATCTACGCCCTGGGGACACTGTGGTACGGGCTGTTTAACTGGTTTTGGTTCTGGCTGTGGCGGGAACAGCCGCTGCGCGAATCCCTGAGCCTGCTCTATGTGCAGCTTGCGGATTACTGCGAGGCCAAATACACCCTGCTCACCCAGCATACCGATCCGGAAAAATCCTTACCGCCGCTGCTGACGCGCCAGCAGAAGGTGGTGGATCTGATAAGCCAGTGCTATCAGCAGCTGCATATGCTCGCCGCCAACAAGAACCACGAGTACAAGCGCCTGCTGCGCACCTTCCAGGTCGGGCTGGATCTACAGGAACATATCTCCGTGAGCCTGCACCACCCGCAGGAGGTACAAAAGCTGGTCGAGCGCAGCCACGCCGAAGCGGTGATCCGCTGGAACGCGCAGACCGTCTCCGCACGCCTGCGGGTGCTGGCCGATGATATTCTCTACCACCGCTACCCGACGCGCTTTAACATGGATAAACAGCTCGGCGCGCTGGAGAAAATCGCCCGCCAGCATCCGGATAACCCGGTCGGACAGTTTGCCGCCTGGCACTTCAGCCGCATCGCCCGGGTGTTACGCACCCAGCGTCCGCTTTATCCACGAGACCTGATGGCGGATAAGCAAAAACGGCTGCCGTTATTGCCCGCGCTCAAAAGCTATCTTTCTTTTAAATCGTCCGCCCTGCGCAACGCCGCAAGGATTAGCGTGATGCTCAGTACCGCCAGCCTGATGGGCATGGCGCTGCATCTGCCGAAGCCCTACTGGATCTTAATGACCGTGCTGTTTGTCACCCAGAACGGCTACGGTGCCACGCGGGTGCGTATTCTGCACCGGGCGGGCGGAACGATGGCCGGGCTGATCATTGCGGGAGTAACGCTGCACTTCCACGTGCCGGAAGGCTATACCCTTGCAGGGATGCTGGCGATCACGCTGGTGAGCTATCTGATTATCCGCAAAAACTACGGCTGGGCGATGGTGGGCTTTACGGTGACGGCGGTATATACCCTGCAGCTGCTTACGCTCAATGGCGAACAGTTTATTGTCGCCAGGTTGATTGATACTCTGATCGGCTGCCTGATTGCCTTTGGCGGCATGGTCTGGCTCTGGCCGCAATGGCAGAGCGGGCTGCTGAGACAGAACGCCCACGACGCGCTGGAGGCCGACCAGCAGGCCATTCGCCTGATCCTGAGCGACGACCCGCAGCCGTCCCCGCTGGCCTATCAGCGCATGAAGGTCAACCAGGCGCACAACGCCCTGTTCAACTCGCTCAACCAGGCGATGCAGGAGCCGGGCTTTAACTCGCACTATCTGGCCGATATGAAGCTCTGGGTGACGCACAGCCAGTTTATCGTCGAGCACATTAACGCCATGACCACGCTGGCGCGCGAGCACACGATGCTGACGCCGGATCTGGCGCAGCGCTATCTGCAGTCATGTGAAATTGCGTTGCAGAGGTGTCAGCAGCGTCTGGAGTATGACGCGCCGGGCGAGTCGGGAGACTCAAACATTCTGGAAGCGCCGGAAACGTTGACCCACGGGCCAATGAGCACCCTGGAGCAGCACTTGCAGCGCGTTCTGGGGCATCTGAACACCATGCACACCATTTCGTCGGTGGCATGGCGTCAGCGTCCGCATCACGGCATTTGGTTAACGCGCCGGTTGAAACGAACCGAATATTAGCCTTTAACGATCTTCGCAACCGCCGCGGCAAAGCGGGTCAACCCGTCTTCAATGTCTTTGTCTTCCACCACCAGCGACGGCGCAAAGCGCATGACGTCCGGTCCGGCGTTGAGCACCATCACCCCTTCGCGAGCGGCGGCGTGCAGGAAGTCGCGAGCGCGGCCCTTGTACTGCGGCTTAAGCTCGGCGCCAATCAGCAGCCCCATCCCGCGGATCTCGCTGAACACGTCGTACTGATCATCAATCTTTTTCAGGTGTTTCACAAACAGCTCGCGCTTCGCGCTAACGCCGTTCAACACCTCTGGCGTGTTGATGATGTCGAATGCGGCACCCGCCACGGCGCTCGCCAGCGGGTTACCGCCGTAGGTGGAGCCGTGAGAACCGACGTGGAACGCAGAGGCGATCTCCTGTGTCGTCAGTACCGCACTCACCGGGAAACCACCGCCAAGCGCTTTGGCGCTGGTCAGAATATCCGGCGTCACGCCGTAGTGCATATAAGCGAACAGATCGCCGGTACGCCCCATCCCGCACTGCACTTCATCAAAGACCAGCAGCGCCTGATGCTCGTCGCACAGCGCGCGCAGCCCTTTCAGGAATTCCGGGGTTGCTGCGGTCACACCGCCTTCACCCTGGATCGGTTCGACAACAACTGCGCAGGTGTGGTCGTCCATTACCGCTTTCACCGCGTGCAGATCGTTAAACGGCACGTGGACGATATCGGCCGGTTTTGGGCCAAACCCGTCGGAATACTTCGGCTGCCCGCCAACGGAGACGGTAAAGAAGGAGCGTCCGTGGAAGGCGTTGTGGAAGGCGATGATTTTGGTTTTGTACGGGCTGTGGCGCGTTGTCGCGTAGTAGCGCGCCAGCTTAAAGGCAGTTTCGTTGGCTTCAGTGCCGGAGTTCATAAACAGCACGCGTTCCGCGAAGGTAGCATCAATAATCTTGCGGCCCAGGCGCAGCGCCGGTTCGTTGGTGAACACGTTGCTGGTGTGCCACAGGGTTTCGCCCTGGGTTTTCAGCGCCTTCACCAGCGCGGGATGGCAATGACCCAGCGCCGTGACCGCAATACCACCCGCGAAATCCACATACTCTTTACCCTGCTGATCCCAGACGCGGCTGCCTTTTCCCTTCACCGGGATAAATTCAGCCGGTGCATAAATCGGCAGGATCACTTCATCAAATGTCGCGCGGGTAATTGCTGGTTGTTCAGTTGCCATGTCATGACCATCCATTTTATGTCACAGTGAATGTGAAAATATAATCACAAAATATGCATAAAAAATCACAGCAAGGCAACAGATTTTCAGCGATTGAGGAAATTTGCCAGCAGCGCGTGCCCCTGCTCGCTGAGGATACTTTCCGGGTGGAACTGCACGCCTTCGAGATCCCATTCGCGGTGGCGAATCCCCATGATCTCCTGCGTATCGCTCCGGGCGGTCACCTCAAAACAGTCGGGCAGCGTCGACGGGTCAATGACCAGGGAATGGTAGCGCGTCACGATTAAAGGATTATTGAGCCCCGTGAA
Source organism: Enterobacter sp. N18-03635 (assembly GCF_004006055.1). NCBI lineage: Bacteria > Pseudomonadati > Pseudomonadota > Gammaproteobacteria > Enterobacterales > Enterobacteriaceae > Enterobacter > Enterobacter sp. N18-03635. The sequence continues at coordinate 4,177,262 of NZ_CP034769.1, forward strand.
CACCCCGGTGCCGGCGTGGGTGACCGGAGAGGTTTTACCGTGCATCACTTTCGCGGCGCGCACGATGGTGGCACCAAACGCCTGGGCAATTGCCTGATGGCCCAGGCAGACGCCCAGGATTGGCAGCTTGCCGGCATAGTGCTGGATAACCTCCAGCGAAATACCCGATTCCGACGGGGTGCAGGGGCCGGGTGAAATCACTATTTTCTGCGGTGCCAGCGTCTCGATATCGGCGAGAGCGATCTCGTCGTTACGGCGGACAACCACCTCTGCACCCAGTTCACAAAAATACTGGTAAAGGTTCCAGGTGAAGGAATCGTAGTTATCAATCAGCAGAATCATGGCGGCTCCCGAAAAAAATGCCGCCCTATTCTACTCAGATTCCCGCGCTTCGCTCACTACTTTGACAAAGATAGCGTTTAACGCGGTTAAATCTCCCGTTGCGCCACTTCGGTTAGCCGCAACCCACTGCTCGGGGTCGATATCACGCCAGTCCAGCGAGTAGCCCGCGTGGAGCGCCAGCTGCTCGAAGAAAACGCGTTGGGCAATGCCGTTGCCGCCCATAAACGGATGCAGCATGTTGATTTCGCAGTAGTAGTGGCTAACTCTGTCAACAAACGCCGCTTTCTCAAGACCCACAAGATATTTTTCGCTTTCCAGCGCCGCCATCAGCTCGTTCCCCATCTTTTCGATGTACTCAAAATGGCAGAAGGGAATGTCACCTTTAAAAATATCCTCGGTACGGAGCTCACCTGCCCGCTTCATCTCACTGCGGTACAAATGACGATGAATAAGGCACAGATGGGGTAGCCCGGGCGCGGAAGGCCCAAGCTCCAGCGTCTCAATATGGGGTTCTGAGGGACCATTACCTTTTTCAAGGAGACAACTGGCCTGTAAATTGACGTTACGCTGCTGTTCCCAGAGACGGGATTTTTGCTTGTCGGTGAGTTTTTTCACTTAACGCCTCCCTGAATAGTCCGTTTGCCACAAGTATAAGCAGCAAAACGCGCTTTCGCAGGGAGGGCTACATAACGCGGGCCGGAGAAGCCCGCGCTCAGAAGAGTTACGGCAGAACTTTGGCGGAGAGGATAACCACTGGTTTTGACGGGACATTCTGATACGGACCGACGTCGTGAGTAGGCACCTGAGAAATCTTGTCAGCCACGTCCATCCCTTTCACGATTTTACCAAAGACCGCATAGCCAAAGTCGCGCTGACCGTGGTCGAGGAAGGCGTTATCCGCTACGTTGAGGAAGAACTGGCTGGTCGCGCTATCTTTGTCCGCGGTACGCGCCATTGAGATGGTACCGCGTTTGTTCAGCAGGCCGTTGTCCGCTTCGTTTTTAATAGCCGGGTTTGGCTGTTTCTGCTGCATTTGTTCGTTGAAACCGCCACCCTGAATCATGAAGCCTGGGATTACGCGGTGGAAAGTGGTGTTGTTATAGAAACCGCTGTTCACATAGTCGAGGAAGTTTTTCACGGAAACAGGGGCTTTCTGGCTATTCAGTTCCAGCTCAATATTCCCGGCGGAGGTGGTCAGCAGAACGTGAGGGTCCCCTTTTGCTGCCAGCGCAGCAGGGGAAACGGCAGAAAGAGCAAACACAGCTGCGACAGCCGCCAGTGTTGATTTGAGCATGAGAATTCCTTAACAAAGCGCAGTATAAAAAGCGAATGGCTTGATTCTAAAGAGCAGTATGAACGGAGACCAGCCTTTTACCTAATTTTACGAAGTTGAAACAATTATTACTACGCAAACGATTGGTTACGCCATCAATTAATGTGATTTAGATCACACTAAAACCTGCAATGACACATTCATTGCCCTTAAAAGATAGGAATAGATCACTTTAACGACTAAAATCTGCCCGCTCTCAGCGCCCCCTGGGCGCTTTTCTTTTTCTGAACAGGCCAGACATGACTAACAGCAATCGCATCAAGCTCACATGGATCAGCTTCTTCTCCTACGCCCTGACCGGCGCGTTGGTGATCGTCACCGGGATGGTGATGGGGAATATCGCAGACTACTTCCAGCTGCCCGTTTCCAGCATGAGTAACACCTTCACCTTCCTCAACGCGGGGATCCTGATCTCTATCTTCCTGAATGCCTGGCTGATGGAAATCGTGCCGCTGAAAACCCAGCTTCGCTTCGGCTTTGTACTGATGGTCGCCGCCGTGGCGGGTCTGATGCTGAGCCACAGCATCGCCCTGTTCTCCGCCGCCATGTTCGTGCTCGGTCTGGTCAGCGGGATCACCATGTCGATCGGTACGTTCCTGATTACCCATATGTATGAAGGCCGCCAGCGCGGCGCGCGTCTGCTGTTTACCGACTCCTTCTTCAGCATGGCCGGGATGATTTTCCCAATGGTCGCGGCCGTTCTGCTGGCCCGCAGCATTGAGTGGTACTGGGTCTATGCCTGCATTGGTCTGGTCTACGTGGCGATCTTTATTCTGACCTTCGGCTGCGAGTTCCCGGTGCTGGGCAAAAAAGCGCAAACCACTGCAGAACCCGTCGCTAAAGAGAAATGGGGTATCGGGGTGCTGTTCCTCTCCATCGCCGCCCTGTGCTACATCCTGGGCCAGCTGGGCTTTATCTCCTGGGTACCGGAATACGGCAAAGGTCTGGGCATGAGCCTGAACGATGCGGGTAAACTGGTGAGCGATTTCTGGATGTCTTACATGTTCGGCATGTGGGCGTTTAGCTTCATCCTGCGCTTCTTCGACCTGCAGCGCATTCTGACCGTGCTGGCGGGCCTGGCGACCGTGCTGATGTATCTGTTCATCAACGGCTCCCCGGAACATATGCCGTGGTTCATTCTGACCCTGGGCTTCTTCTCCAGCGCCATTTATACCTCGATCATTACCCTGGGCTCCCTGCAGACCAAAGTGGCCTCGCCGAAGCTGGTTAACTTCGTTCTGACCTGCGGCACCATCGGCACCATGCTGACCTTCGTGGTGACGGGTCCGATCGTTGCCCACAGCGGCCCGCTGGCCGCGCTGCACACCGCGAACGGTCTGTACGCCGTGGTGTTCATCATGTGCTTCGTTCTGGGCTTCGTGACCCGCCACCGCCAGCACAACGCGGTAGCGGCATCGCACTAAACCCTGCGCCCCTTTGCATTACGCAGAGGGGCTGTTTCTGGCGAAACTCACCTCTTCTCCTCCGGTATCCATCTGGATCCAGGTCTGCGCCAGCTGCGTGGTGGCAATAATTCGCCCCTGACGAATCGACCAGCGCACCGGCACCTGACAGCGCACCGCTTCAAACCCACTCTCCGCAGGCAAAATAATCAGGTTTGCCGGGTTTCCCGTAGCAATACCGTAATCGCTCAGGCCGAAGGTACGGGCGCTGTTGTGGGTGATCAGGTTCAGGCCGCTGTCGATTTGCGGATAGCCCATCATCTGACAGACGTGCAGCCCCATATGCAGCACCTGCAGCATATTGCCGGTGCCGAGCGGGTACCACGGGTCGAAGACGTCGTCGTGACCAAAGCAGACGTTAATGCCCGCTTCCTGCAGCTCTTTTACCCGGGTGATGCCGCGGCGCTTCGGATAGTCATCAAAGCGCCCCTGCAGGTGGATATTGACCAGCGGGTTTGCGACGAAGTTAATCCCCGACATCTTCAGCAGACGGAAGAGCCGCGAGGTGTAAGCGCCGTTGTAGGAGTGCATGGCGGTGGTATGGCTGGCCGTCACGCGCGGGCCGATGCCGGCCTCATACGCCAGCGCTGCCACCGTCTCGACAAACCGCGACTGCTCGTCGTCGATTTCATCGCAGTGGATATCCAGCGGACGGTCATACTTCTTCGCCAGTTCAAAAGCGATGTGCAGCGACTGCACGCCATACTCGCGGGTGAACTCGAAGTGTGGGATCGCCCCCACCACGTCGGCGCCCAGCTTTAACGCCTCTTCCAGCAGCGCCGCGCCGTTCGGGTAAGAGAGAATCCCTTCCTGCGGAAACGCAACGATTTGCAGCGTTACCCACGGGGCCACCTCCTGCTTCACCTCGAGCATCGCCTTCAGGGCGGTAAGCGTCGGGTCGGAGACATCCACATGGGTGCGGACAAACTGGATGCCGTTAGCGATTTGCCACTTCAGCGTTTTCCAGGCGCGCGCTTTCACGTCGTCATGGCTGAGCAACGCCTTGCGCTCCGCCCAGCGCTCAATACCCTCAAACAGCGTGCCGGACTGGTTCCAGTTCGGCTCGCCCGCCGTCTGGGTCGTATCAAGATGGATATGCGGCTCAATGAACGGCGGGATAGCCAGCCCACCGCGCGCATTCAATACTTCATAACTTTCGGCGTGGGTGTCGTCCATCGGGGTGATGTCACCAAATCGCCCGTTCTCAATGGCGAGCTGCCACAGCCCTTCCCGACCCGGTAAACGAACATTCTGAACAAGCCATAACGGTGTTGTAGACATACCCTTCCCCTAAAAAACGCCGCTGATTTTCAGGCGTATCGATTTTGGCAAAACCCTCTCCTGATTTGTACACAAATTCAACGAGCACGAAAAGCCTGCGATTTCCGCCACTTATAAAAATCCTGACAAATCAGTCGCATACCACCTAAGGAGTAGGCTAAGACGTATTTGATTTGCATCAATAAGCGCCACAGCTGAATCGTTAAGGTAGGCAATAATAGAAAAGAAATCGAGGCAATAATGAGCAAACTCAGACTCGCTATCATCGGTAACGGCATGGTCGGCCACCGCTTTATTGAGGATCTTCTCGATAAGGCCGATGCTGAGCAGTTCGATATTACCGTGTTCTGTGAAGAACCCCGCAAGGCGTACGACCGTGTGCACCTGTCTTCCTACTTCTCCCATCATACCGCCGAAGAGCTCTCTCTGGTGCGTGAAGGTTTCTACGAGAAGCATGGCGTAAAAGTGCTGGTGGGCGAACGCGCTATCACCATCAACCGTCAGGAAAAAGTGATCCACTCCAGCGCCGGGCGTACGGTTTTTTACGACAAGCTGATCATGGCGACGGGCTCCTATCCGTGGATCCCGCCAATTAAAGGCTCGGAAACTCAGGATTGCTTCGTCTACCGTACCATTGAAGACCTTAACGCCATCGAATCCTGCGCGCGTCGAAGCAAACGCGGCGCGGTGGTGGGCGGCGGCCTGCTGGGCCTGGAAGCGGCAGGCGCGCTGAAAAACCTCGGCGTTGAAACCCACGTCATCGAATTTGCCCCGATGCTGATGGCAGAACAGCTCGACCACATGGGCGGTGACCAGCTGCGTCGTAAAATCGAAAGCATGGGTGTGAAGGTTCACACCAGCAAGAACACCAAAGAGATCGTTCAGGAAGGGACTGAAGCGCGCAAAACCATGCGCTTTGCCGACGGCAGCGAGCTGGAAGTGGACTTCATCGTCTTCTCCACCGGTATTCGTCCGCGCGACAAGCTGGCGACCCAGTGCGGTCTTGCCGTGGCGCAGCGCGGCGGGATCATGATTAACGACACCTGCCAGACCTCCGATCCGGATATCTACGCGATTGGCGAATGCGCCAGCTGGAACAACCGCGTATACGGTCTGGTGGCGCCCGGCTACAAAATGGCACAGGTCGCAGTGGACCATATCCTCGGCAGCGAAAACGCCTTTACCGGCGCAGACTTGAGCGCCAAGCTGAAGCTGCTGGGCGTAGATGTCGGCGGTATTGGCGATGCGCATGGCCGCACCCCGAATTCCCGCAGCTATGTCTATCTCGACGAAAGCAAAGAGGTCTACAAACGACTCATCGTCAGCCAGGACAACAAAACCCTGCTCGGCGCGGTGCTGGTGGGCGACACCAGCGACTTCGGCAACCTGCTCCAGCTGGTGCTCAACGCCATCGAGCTGCCGGAAAACCCGGACGCGCTGATCCTTCCGGCTCATGCCTCCAGCGGCAAGCCGTCAATCGGCGTGGATAAACTGCCGGACAGCGCGCAGATTTGCTCCTGCTTCGACGTTACCAAAGGCATGCTGATCTCCGCCATCAACAAAGGCTGCCACACCGTTGCGGCCCTGAAAGCCGAAACCAAAGCCGGTACCGGCTGCGGCGGCTGTATTCCGCTGGTCACTCAGGTGCTGAACGCCGAACTGGCGAAACAGGGCATCGAGGTGAACAACAACCTGTGCGAGCACTTCGCGTATTCTCGCCAGGAGCTGTATCACCTGATCCGCGTGGAGGGCATCAAATCCTTCGACGAACTGCTGGCGAAGCACGGCCAGGGCTACGGCTGCGAAGTCTGTAAACCGACCGTCGGCTCCCTGCTGGCCTCCTGCTGGAACGAGTACGTGCTCAAGCCCGAGCATACGCCGCTGCAGGACACCAACGACAATTTCCTGGCCAACATCCAGAAAGACGGCACCTACTCCGTGATTCCACGTTCCGCCGGCGGCGAAATCACGCCGGAAGGGCTGGTCGCGGTGGGCCGCATCGCACGGGAATTTAACCTGTACACCAAAATCACCGGCTCCCAGCGTATCGGCCTGTTTGGCGCGCAGAAAGACGATCTGCCGGAAATCTGGCGTCAGCTGATTGAAGCCGGCTTCGAAACCGGCCACGCGTACGCAAAAGCGCTGCGCATGGCGAAAACCTGCGTGGGCAGCACCTGGTGCCGCTACGGCGTCGGCGACAGCGTGGGCTTCGGCGTTGAGCTGGAAAACCGCTACAAAGGCATCCGTACCCCGCACAAAATGAAGTTCGGCGTCTCCGGCTGCACCCGCGAATGTGCGGAAGCGCAGGGTAAAGACGTGGGTATTATTGCCACCGAGAAAGGCTGGAACCTCTATGTGTGCGGCAACGGCGGGATGAAACCGCGCCATGCGGACCTGCTGGCGGCGGATCTCGATCGCGACACGCTGATTCAGTATCTCGACCGATTCATGATGTTCTATATCCGCACCGCCGATAAGCTGACCCGTACCGCCTCCTGGCTCGATAACCTGGAAGGCGGCATCGACTACCTTAAATCAGTCATTATCGACGACAAGCTGGGCCTGAACGAGCATCTGGAAGCGGAAATGGCGCGCCTGCGCGAGGCGGTGATCTGCGAGTGGACTGAAACCGTCAACACCCCGGCGGCGCAGACGCGCTTCAAACACTTTATCAACAGCACCCAGCGCGACCCGAACGTGCAGGTAGTGCCGGAGCGTGAACAGCATCGTCCGGCCACGCCGTATGAACGTATTCCGGTCACGCTGGTGGAGGAAAACGCATGAGCCAGTGGGTAAACATTTGCGATATTAACGACATTATCCCCGCCACCGGCGTGTGCGCGCTGCTGGGCAGCGAGCAGGTGGCGATTTTCCGCCCTCACCACGATGAACAGGTCTTTGCTATCAGCAACATCGACCCGTTCTTCGAGGCCAGTGTGCTCTCCCGCGGACTGATTGCCGAACATCAGGGGGAACTGTGGGTCGCCAGCCCGTTGAAAAAGCAGCGTTTCCGCTTAACCGACGGACTCTGCATGGAAGATGAAAGCTTCTCGGTCAAACACTACGACGTCCGCGTGAAGGACGGCGAGGTGCAGCTGAAAGCATAACCCCTCTCCTTTTCAATACGAAAAGCTTATGACCCCTTATGGGTAACGGCAGGAAAAACCGTATGTTTTGTACGATTCCTGCTGTTATCCTGACGTCAATTCTTACCCCCTCCATGAATGCTGCGAGGTAACGTCGTGGATCACCTGCCGATTTTTTGTCAATTACGCAACCGCGACTGCCTGCTCGTGGGCGGCGGCGACGTAGCTGAACGCAAAGCGCGCCTGCTGTTAGAGGCTGGCGCCCGACTGACCGTTAACGCCATTGCCTTCGCCCCACAGTTTGAGGTCTGGGCTCAGGAAGGGATGCTCACGCTGGAACAGGGAGAGTTTGATGAGTCCCTGCTGGATACCTGCTGGCTGACTATTGCAGCGACGGATGACGATGAAGTGAACCAGCGCGTGAGCGATGCCTGCGAAGCGCGCAGAATTTTCTGCAACGTGGTGGATGCGCCGAAAGAGGCCAGCTTCATCATGCCGTCGATTATCGACCGCTCGCCGCTGATGATAGCCGTATCGTCCGGCGGACGCTCCCCGGTTCTCGCCCGCCTGCTGCGGGAAAAGCTGGAAGCCCTGCTGCCGCAGCATCTTGGTCAGATTGCGCATTACGCCGGGCAGCTCCGCTCCCGCGTGAAGCAAACCTTTTCGACCGTGGGCGAGCGTCGTCGCTTCTGGGAAAAATTCTTTGTGAACGACAGGCTGGCGCAGTCGCTGGCGAATCAGGACACCAAAGCCGTTGAAGAGACCACCGAACAGCTGCTGAGCGAACCGCTGGACCATCGCGGTGAAGTGGTGCTGGTGGGCGCAGGCCCCGGCGATGCGGGCTTGCTGACGCTAAAAGGGCTACAGCAGATCCAGCAGGCCGATACCGTGGTTTACGATCGCCTGGTCTCCGATGACATTATGAACCTGGTTCGCCGCGATGCCGACCGCGTCTTCGTGGGCAAACGGGCGGGCTACCACTGCGTGCCGCAGGAGGAGATTAACCAGATCCTTCTGCGCGAGGCGCAGAAAGGTAAACGCGTGGTGCGCCTTAAGGGTGGCGATCCGTTTATCTTTGGTCGCGGCGGCGAGGAGCTGGAAACTCTCTGTGACGCGGGCATTCCCTTCTCCGTCGTGCCGGGCATTACGGCGGCATCCGGCTGTTCAGCGTACTCTGGCATTCCGCTGACCCACCGCGACTACGCCCAAAGCGTGCGTCTGGTGACGGGGCATCTTAAAACCGGCAGCGAGCTGGACTGGCATAACCTGGCCGCTGAAAAGCAGACGCTGGTGTTCTACATGGGGCTAAACCAGGCCGCCACGATTCAGGCGAAGCTGCTGGAGCACGGTATGAATGCGGATATGCCCGTCGCGCTGGTCGAAAACGGCACCGCCATTACGCAGCGCGTGGTGGATGGCGTGCTGACGCAGCTGGGCGAGCTGGCGCAGCTGGTCGAAAGCCCGGCGCTGATCGTGGTGGGCCGCGTGGTTGAGCTGCGCGATAAGCTGAACTGGTTCTCGAATCACTAACGCATATTCTTCCTTTCCGGAGTAGTCCCTATACGGACTACTCCCCTCTTACCGCTGTCGATAACATACTGCCCCGAAGTGGAACTTTCCCCTTTATTCCCTTGATATACATCTAACTTTCGTTTTTAAGACAAGGAATGCGTATGTTCAAACTGGCAAAGGTCGCCGTTCTGGTTGGCCTGTTATCGACTCTGACTGCCTGTACCGGTCATGTACAGAACACCAAAAATAACTGCAGCTATGATTACCTGCTGCACCCGGCGATTTCCATTTCGAAGATCATCGGTGGTTGCGGTCCGGCGGCACAGCAGTAAGCGTTTTACAGGTGTAAAAAAACCGGGATGTCCCGGTTTTTTAGTTTTGGAGAGTGTGTTTTTTGTCGGGTGGCGGCTTTGCCTTACCCGACCTACACGATCCTGTAGGCCGGGTAAGCGTTAGCGACACCCGGCAAGCAGACTCAAGGCTTCGCAACAAACCCAATCGCGTTGTACACCGCTTTCAGGGTTTCGGACGCGCGCGCGCTGGCTTTTTCCGCGCCCTCTTTCATCACTTTCTGCAGGAAAGCTTCGTCGTTACGGTAGCGGTGATAACGCTCCTGCAGCTCGGTCAGCATGCCGGAAACGGCATCTGCCACTTCGCCTTTCAGGTGGCCGTACATCTTGCCTTCGAAGTGTTTTTCCAGCTCAGGGATGCTCTGGCCGGTGACGCCGGAGAGGATATCCAGCAGGTTGGAGACGCCCGCTTTGTTCTGCACGTCGTAGCGCACTACAGGCGGCTCGTCGGAATCGGTCACCGCGCGCTTGAGTTTTTTCACTACCGATTTCGGATCTTCCAGCAGGCCGATAACGTTATTGCGGTTATCGTCAGACTTGGACATCTTCTTGGTCGGCTCAAGCAGCGACATGACGCGCGCGCCGGACTTCGGAATGAATGGCTCAGGTACTTTAAACACATCGCCATAGATCGCGTTAAAGCGCTGGGCGATGTCACGGCTCAGCTCCAGGTGCTGCTTCTGGTCTTCACCCACCGGCACCTGGTTGGTTTGATACAGCAGGATGTCTGCCGCCATCAGCACCGGATAGTCAAACAGACCGGCGTTGATGTTTTCAGAGTAGCGGGCAGATTTATCCTTGAACTGGGTCATGCGGCTCAGCTCGCCGAAATAGGTGTAGCAGTTCAGCGCCCAGCCCAGCTGCGCGTGCTCCGGCACGTGGGACTGAACGAAAATGGTGCTCTTCTCAGGATCGATGCCGCAGGCCAGGTACAGCGCCAGTGTGTCCAGCGTGGCTTTGCGCAGCTTCTCAGGATCCTGACGCGCGGTAATCGCATGGAGATCGACGATGCAGTAAATGCAATGGTACTCATCCTGCATGCTGACCCACTGACGTAGCGCACCCATGTAGTTACCAATGGTCAATTCACCTGAAGGCTGTGCGCCACTAAAAACGATGGGCTTAGTCATTGTTCAATTCCTGATGTTCACTGTGCGAAAGCCCGAGAGCGGGCAACAAATCTTTGAAGTGGTCGAAAACAACGTCCGGCTCACTCAGCGTGATGGCTTCACCGTAGTTGTAGCCATAGGTTAACCCCACGGAAGGACATCCAGCCGCGCGGGCAGCCAGAATATCATTGCGTGAATCGCCGACAAAGAGCAGCTCCGCAGGCGTTAAGGATAATTTTCCTGCCACCAGCAGCAGCGGTTCCGGATGGGGCTTTTTATTTTGCACGTCGTCGCCGCCCACAATCACGGAGAAATACTTCGCGATATCGAGCGCTTCCAGCAGAGGTGCGACAAAAGGTGTCGGTTTGTTGGTCACCAGTCCCAGCGGAATGCCCTTCGCGGACAGCGCGCTCAGCGTTTCCTGAACGTCCGGGAACAGGAAGCTGCCCTCTTCGACCGTCTCTTCATAGAAACGATCGAACAGTTTGCGCAGAATACGCAGCTGCTCTTCCTGCGGGATATCCGCGTGATCGACGCTCGGTTTACCCTGGGCGGAACGCTGTGACGCACGCTCCTGACGCGCCCACGTCAACGCGCGCTCCATCAGAACATCGGCCCCGTTGCCAATCCACGTGACGACACGCTCTTCACCCGCAACGGGAAGTTCAAGCGCGTACAGCGCCTGGTCTACGGCGCTCGTTAAGCCCGGCGCGCTGTCGACCAGCGTGCCGTCGAGGTCAAATGCGATACCCCGAATTGCCTGCAATTTATCCATGACTTACCTTCGCCAGCTCGCGGCGCATTTCATCAATGACTTTTTTGTAATCCGGTTGGTCGAAAATGGCTGAACCGGCAACGAACATATCCGCACCTGCCGCCGCGATTTCACCAATGTTATTCACTTTCACACCGCCGTCCACTTCCAGACGAATATCGTAACCTGACTCGTCAATACGACGGCGGACTTCACGCAGCTTATCCAGCGTGTGGGGGATAAACGACTGACCGCCAAATCCCGGGTTAACGGACATCAGCAGGATCACGTCCAGTTTATCCATGACATAATCGAGATAGCTCAGCGGCGTGGCCGGGTTAAACACCAGGCCCGCTTTACAACCGTTCTCTTTGATCAGCTGCAGCGTGCGGTCTACGTGTTCAGAGGCTTCCGGATGGAAAGTGATGATGCTGGCACCCGCTGCGGCGAAGTCAGGCACGATGCGATCAACAGGCTTCACCATAAGATGAACGTCGATCGGGGCGGTAATGCCGTAGTTACGTAATGCTTTCAGCACCATTGGGCCAATGGTCAGATTAGGGACGTAGTGGTTGTCCATAACGTCGAAATGGACAACATCTGCACCAGCCGCGAGAGCTTTGGCAGTGTCTTCACCCAGGCGGGCAAAATCGGCCGACAGAATTGAGGGAGCAATCAAAAACTGTTTCATCCGCTTCTCCTTGAAATGTGTTTACCGGCGGGCAAAACGGCTCAGGGGCGATAAAGAGCCAGAAGTTCGTCCACCTTTTTACGCGTGCCGCCGTTGCTGCTAATGCTACGCCGCACCTTAACCTGAAAATGCTTCGCGGCTTTGTACCATTCGCGCGTATCAGGCGTGTCGTGATTTGAAATTAACACCGGAATTCTTTTGCTGACCAGCTTTTCCGCCATCTCAGCCAGACGAGCCTGTTCAGCCGGGCTGAAGCTGTTGGTGTGATAAGCGGTGAAATTCGCCGTTGCAGACAATGGTGCGTAAGGCGGATCACAGTAAACCACCGAGTTTACGCCTGCCAGCTCCATACACTCTTCATAGGAGAGGCAATGAAACTCAGCGTTCTGCGCTTTTTCGGCAAAGTGATACAGCTCGTCCTGCGGGAAATACGGGCGCTTATAGCGACCAAACGGCACGTTAAATTCCCCACGAAGATTATACCGGCACAGGCCGTTGTAACCATGACGGTTGAGATAGAGGAATAGCAGCGCTCTGCGGAATGGATCCTGGCTCTGATTAAACTCCGCGCGGAACTGATAGTAGACGTCAGGGGTGTTGTTCTCTGGCGTAAACAGCTTGCGCGCCTCTGCGACATACTCTTCGGTACGCAGCTTAACGATGTTATAGAGGCTGATAAGATCGTTGTTGATATCCGCCAGGATATAACGAGAAAAATCGGTGTTGAGGAACACCGATCCTGCACCCACGAAAGGCTCGATTAGACACTCGCCTTCAGGCAGGTGTTTTTTAATATCATCGAGCAGGGGGTATTTCCCCCCTGCCCATTTCAGAAAAGCGCGATTTTTTTTCATGCTGACTAACTGATTACACCTTCTCCGGCTGTGGAGAAAGCTCCGACAGCATCCTGCGCTTTAAACATTACTTCAGATCGGCCTGAACCTGATGAATCGGCTTCGCCCAGGGGTTTTTCGCCTGAACATCAGCTGGCAGTGCCGCTACAGCACGTTTCGCTTCATCTTTGGACGAATACACGCCGCTGACCAGCACGTACCACGGTTGACCGTTACGGGTCGTCTGATAAACAACATAGTTTTTCAGATTTGATTTCTTCGCCCAGCTGTTGAGGTTGTCATAGTTAGACGAACTGCTCAGCTGCAGGGTGTAGTTGCTGGATGGCGCAGACTTCAGCGAGCCAACGTTACCTGCCGTTTTGCCTGCTGTGGCGCTGGAGGCTGTTGCCGTGGCTGCTGGAGCCGTTGCTGCAGGCGCAGCTGTGGCAGCCGGTGCCGTGGTGGTCGCTGTTGCTTTCGGTGCGGTCTGAGTGACTGGCGCTTTAGCAGGCTCGCTCACCGCCGCCGTTTCAGTATGTTTAGGCTGTGCCGGTACGGCTTTCACTTCAGGCGCTTTGACTACTGACTGAGGTTTGGTTTCACGCTTAGGCTCAATCACCGCCTGCTTACGTTCAGGACGTGTCGCAGTTTGCGTCTGGCGCGGTTTGGTTTCCGTCGCAGCCGTTTGTGGTTGGGCGTTACCACCGCGAATCGGGGCAACGGTTGCCGGCTCGGTTGGCAGCGTGGAGTTAACCACGACGTTATCAACCTGCTGCTGGTTCTGCGGCTGCGTCAGCGCATTGTTCAGGTCTCCCTGAACTTCTACGCGCTGCTGACCTTCAGGCGTAGCAGGTGCCTGGCCCTGAGCAGAGGTTGAAGAAACGGGCGGCAGAGAAACATCCTGCGGCGCTGTGGTGTTGCCTGCGGTCTGCTCTGCGGAAGTCGCTCCCGGTGCAGGCTGTGCACCATTCGCCTGATTGGACGCATCGTTACCGGAAAGGTTGATGCTCTTCTCAGCGGAAGCCGTTTGCTCGGTTGAGTTCGTTGACGGCGCTTTAAGCGCGGAGCCAATGCCGACAATCAGCAGCACAAGCACCAGAACGCCAAGGCCCATCATGATGTACTGGCGGGAAGCCGGTTTCGGCGCAGCGGCTTTTTTACGTTTACGCGGGCGACGCTCTACAGGCTGTTCGTCCATTGAATCTTCTTCGGACTCATAATCCTCTTCTGCTCGCTCTTCGTGCGCGTTGCGGCTGCGCGAAGGGCGACGATCGTCTGCATCCAGATCAACATCGTCAAAGTTGATCTGCGGCTCGTTATCACGTTCTGAAGATTGACGAGAACGACCAGTACGACGATCGCTGGGATCGGGTTTCAGCTCGTCTTCTGGTTTGAATTCATCCATTTAACACCCCACTCAAAGGCTTATGCCAACGACTTTGCATTTCACCTGAAGCTAAACGACCACCTGCGACAGTGGCCTGACCTTTCTAGTTGTTACGCCTGCTGACAATCAGCGATAGCGCCAAGAACGACATCGTGCGGCACTCCGCCGCGCACTTCACTCTTCCCTATTGCAAGCGGGAGTACAAGACGCATCTCACCTGCCAATACTTTTTTATCGCGCATCATGTGGGGTAAATACGCTTGCGCCGACATCTCCTGCGGCCCGGTCACCGGCAAACCTGCACGTTCAAGCAGCGCAATGATACGTGCCGTCTCTTCCGGTTTGAACTGTCCGAGGCGTTCAGAGGTGCGGGCTGCCATGACCATTCCGGCCGCGACGGCTTCACCGTGCAGCCAGTTGCCGTAACCCATTTCGGCTTCAATCGCGTGACCAAACGTATGCCCAAGATTCAGTAAAGCACGTAAGCCTGTTTCACGCTCGTCTGCAGCGACAACTTCTGCTTTCAGCTCACAGCAACGACGAATGCAGTATGCCAGTTTAGCCTCATCCAGGCCCAGCAACGCATCCATATTCTCTTCAAGCCAGACAAAGAACTCGCCATCCAGAATAATGCCGTATTTGATCACTTCCGCCAGACCCGAAGCCAGTTCGCGCTTCGGCAGGGTTTTCAGACAGTCGAGATCCACCACCACCGATGCAGGCTGGTAGAACGCGCCAATCATGTTTTTGCCGAGCGGATGGTTGACTGCCGTTTTGCCACCCACAGAGGAGTCGACCTGGGACAGCAACGTGGTTGGGATTTGAATAAAACGGACGCCGCGCTGATAGCTTGCGGCCGCAAAGCCGGTCAGATCGCCCACAACACCGCCGCCCAGGGCAAGCAGTGTTGTATCGCGACCGTGCGGTTTTTGCAGCAATGCGGTAAAGACGGTATCCAGTACCGTCAGGCTTTTATACTGCTCGCCATCGGGGAGAATCACACTGTCGACTTTTACGCCCGCCTGCTCAAGCAGATGGCGTACGCGGTCGAGATAAAGCGGAGCCAGCGTCTCATTGGTGACCAGCATCGCCTGATCACCCGCTTTCAGTGGTAAAAAGGAAGCTGGGTCGTTAAACAAACCAGCCGCGATGGTGATAGGGTAACTACGTTCCCCGAGAGTAACTGTAATCCTCTCCATGACGCGACATCCACCTTTAATGCTTTTACCCGCAGGCGAGTGTATATAAAGCCAGAATCAGTTGCTTTCCAGCATATGAATAATCTGGTTTGCAACCACTTTAGCGCTCTGGTCGTCAGTACGAATGGTCACATCGGCAATCTCTTCATACAGCGGATTGCGTTCATCGGCCAATGCTTCCAGAACTTCGCGTGGTGGCGTTTCAACCTGCAGCAGCGGGCGCTTTTTATCGCGCTGCGTACGTGCCAGCTGTTTCTCGATAGTCGTCTCAAGATAGACCACTACGCCACGGGCGGAGAGACGGTTACGGGTTTCGCGAGATTTCACAGAACCGCCGCCTGTTGCCAGAACGATGCCCTGTTTTTCCGTGAGTTCGTTGATCACTTTTTCTTCTCGGTCACGGAAACCTTCTTCGCCTTCTACATCGAAAACCCAGCCCACATCAGCTCCGGTTCGTTTCTCAATCTCTTGATCAGAATCGTAAAATTCCATATTGAGTTGTTGAGCTAACTGACGCCCAATAGTGCTTTTGCCGGCACCCATAGGCCCAACCAGAAAGATATTGCGTTTCTCTGCCATTTTATCGGTACTACTAAGACTATTCGTTAATGGTAATCCCCGCTTCGCAGACACCCAGCGTAGCAGGACATGAACTGAAACCTCATATGCAATAGAGCGAGAGTCAGACTAAAAATTATCTCAATACTCCGGCTTGTTTGGCAACTGATTAAATCACCGCGTCGGGCGCATAAGGTAATAAGACGTAAGTCCAACTCAAATCGGTACTCCTTGTATGCTAATTCATGCCCCACGTCAAACATCTGCAACAAACTGAATGCAAAATCATTGCGGGGATCGTTACCCGTCAGCGAATACCGACCAGACGTGGCGTAATAAACACCACTAACTCGCGCCGTTCATTATCCTTACCATCGTGACGAAAAAGCTGCCCAAGCCAGGGGATTTTCCCGAGCCCGGGCACGCTGTCACTGCCGGTTTTGTTTTTCTGCGAAAAAATTCCGCCCAACGCCAGCGTTTCTCCACTTTTTACCTCCACCTGGGTTTCAATCTCCTGTTTGTCGATCGCCAGCGTTTCGCCGTCAGCCTGCTGCAGAACCTGCCCCGGCATATTTTCACTAATATGCAATTTCAGGCGCACGCGCCCCCCCGGCAATACCACCGGCGTGACCTCCATGCCTAATACCGCCTCCTTAAACTCAACTGAGGTCGCCCCACTTTCACCGCTTGAGACCTGATACGGGATCTCACTCCCCTGCTTGATGCTGGCTGGTTGCATATGCGAGGCCAGAAGCCTCGGGCTGGCGATAATATCGACCTGCTGTTTTTGCTCCAGCGCAGAGAGTTCCAGATCAAGCAGCCGACCATTGATCCGTCCGATGTTAAAACCCACGTGGCTGGTGGCGCTGGCAACGGAAAGATCGCTGCCAAGCGTGGTGAGCTGTCCAACTTTGCCCGCGTCGGTGGCGTCGGCGAGATTCCACTTCACCCCTAGCTCGCGCAGGCTTTTTTCATTAATGGTCACAATGTGCGCCGCCAGCTCGACCTGTTCGACGGGAATATCCATCTGGGCGGCCCAGCGCTGTAGAGTCTCCACCACCGTCTGGTTATCCCGAATCAGCAGCCGGTTGGTACGCGTGTCGACGGATAAACTCCCCTTTGGACTCAGGAGTTTTTCCGCGGCTTTCTGCAGCTCTCCGGCATCGGCATAGGAAAAAGCGATGCTGTGAGACACCAGCGGCGCATCAAGCTGTCTTCGGGCCCGCTCCTGTTCCGAGCGTTCCTGCTGTTCACGCTGCCAGGCCGCGGTATACACATAAAAAATGCCGCCCTCCTCTCGCAAAACGAGGCCAGCGCTGGCGACAACTGTCTGTAATGCCTGTCGCCAGGGGACGCGCTTCAGATTGAGCGAAAGCGTGCCGCCGACATCAGGCGATATCACCAGATTTCGGTTCTCCTGGGCAACCAGGCTCTGTAGTACCTGGGCTACAGGAACGTCATCCACCACCAGCGTGACCGGTTTTGGCGCGGCGGCCCACAGCGGATGGCTGAACGCCAGCAGCCACAGCATTATCCGTAAATTCATTCTTATCCGTTCCTTCTCGTTGCCACGTCCATTTTCCTGGTTCACATGTGTCACCCACATCAACAACCAGTTCCGTTTCATTGATGGTTGTTATCGTCCAGCCTGCCGGAAAGCGCTCATGCGTTTTCAGCCGATACCAGCGCTTTTGCCCATCCTGTAAAATGCCGATAGCCTGCTGTCCTCCCACCATGCCGCGATAGTGCCACTGCGCCAGCTCGGCAATGGCGCAGGGATCGTCCGGCGGGTGAAAGGGATCGCGCATACCGGTCAGTAGCAGCGCAGAGCAAACCAGCAAACATCGCGTGCTATTTCGCATGTTCTAGCTCCAGCCGCAGGCGCAACGCTGTGCCATGTGGTGTAATCGCGAAAGCGGCGATCTGCACATCCCGCTGCGCCAGCCGGGAAAAAAGCGCCGGGATAGCCTGCCACTCTACCTCCAGCATCAGTTCTCCTCCGTTCTGTAGCGGCTTCCAGTGAACGAGCGTCTCGTCATCGCCCTGAAAATCGAGCGGGGAGAACGGCGTCTTCTCCAGTGCTTCCGTTATTTTCGGACGAAACGGCGTCTTTCTGACAGCAGACCATAACGCTGCATTCGTCCTCACGTCCTGAATCAGCTGGCGTTGTCGTTCGGCACTCTGCCCGTCTACCGGTCTGAGCATGGTGCCCCACGCTGCCAGTCCAGCCAAGAGGCTCGCCAGAAACCAGAAGAGCACCCGATTCAAGGGACTGCTTTCGCACCAGCGTTCTAACAGGGTATCCACGCGTTACCCCTCGCTTTTAAGATGAAGGGTGAACATCCATCGCCCCTGGCTGTCCTGCCGAAGCTCACCCGTCGTCCCGGGCGTAAAATCCGCTATTAGCCCAAGCGCATCGCGCAGAGCAGACAGGGCCGGCAGGGTTATGGCATACCCGCTCAGCATCAGAGCAGGGGGCTGATAGCGCAACTCCGTCAGCCAGACCTGTGCCGGAACGGCGCGGGAAAGGGATTCCAGCACCGGTTGCCATGCCCGTTGTTGCACGGTCTGCACGGGCATCTGCGCCTGTGCGGTCAGTCTTTGCCGGGCGACAAGCGCGTGCTGCACGGTCTGCATTCCCGTCAGATCCGTTTGCAGCGCGCGCAGCTTCACGAGATGGTTCATCCGCAGACAGAAAATGGTCACGAACAGCAACAGCACTGTGCCGACACACATTACGCCCCAGAAGCGCAGGCATCGCGAGCGCCGCTGCTGTCGCCACGGCAGAAAGTTCATGATGCTCATGCGGGTACCTCGCTCATGGCCAAAGCCAGCGCAACGGTATAATCAGCGCCGCAGTCCGGTAATGGAGCATGGTAACGTTCCAGGATTTCCCACGGGTCACGTCGGCTATCAAACAGCGCGATGTCATCCGGCCCAAGAGCCAGCAGCGCCGCCAGCTCAGCCATGCTTTCTGCTTCGGTAGTTAAGCGGCGTCCCCACTGGTGGCGCATAGCCCAGAGCCACTGCCGATCGTCCCGCCAGGCGATGCATTTCGCTGGTGCCACCGCAGGAAGAAGATTCGCCAGCGCGCTGGCATCCGGAGTAATGGTTACCAGCCGCAAACGCAGCGTTTTCGCCAGCGCCAGTAGGGTGTCGACCTCGTTATTTTGCGCGGCAGTCACGTGAAAGGTATTGCTGAAGGTATCCTGCGCGTAATCGAAACAGAGCGTTTCGGCAGACATCTCCAGTTCTCGCGCGAGCGCCGCACCGAGCCATGTGAGCTGCTCGCTGTCGCGCAGCGCAGCGGCCGGAAGGGGAAGCGACCGCTGCAGGGTGCGTGCTGCCGGGAAAGAGAGGAACACGCGGTGGTAGTGGGGCAGCGTTTTTCGCCAGTCGCGTAACGCATCAACCATCTGTTCTGGCTGACAAATTTTGCCGTCACGAATGATACCTTCGGCCAGAGGTATCGCCCACCAGCGGCGTAAGCACCAGCCAGACCTCTCCCGGGCCAACGAGACGATTCGCACCCTATCCTGTTGAATATGAACGCCCGTTTGCCATATTTTGAAAGCCATGCTTCACGATCTCCTTATCGCCCGTCGTCTTGACGGCTATATCAATGAATCAGGCTTGCCTTTATACTACCGCGCGATTGTTTAGAAACTGCCCAAGTGAAACCAAATGGGAAATCTCCGGTGAAGTTCGTAAAGTATTTATTCATCCTTGCAGTCTGTTGCATTCTGCTGGGAGCAGGCTCGATTTACGGTTTGTACAAATATATTGAGCCACAGCTGCCTGATGTCGCCACGCTTCGCGATGTGCGCCTCCAGATCCCGATGCAAGTCTATAGCGCCGATGGCGAGCTGATGGCGCAGTATGGCGAGAAGCGCCGTATTCCGCTGACCTTAAACCAAATTCCCCCCGTGATGGTGAAAGCCTTTATCGCCACGGAGGACAGCCGTTTTTACGAGCACCACGGTGTCGATCCGGTGGGAATTTTCCGTGCCGCGAGCATTGCGTTGTTCTCTGGTCACGCCTCTCAGGGGGCGAGCACCATTACGCAGCAGCTGGCGCGTAACTTCTTCCTCAGCCCTGAAAAAACGCTAATACGTAAGATCAAAGAGGTGTTCCTTGCGATCCGTATTGAGCAGCTGCTGAGCAAAGACGAAATCCTTGAGCTGTACCTCAACAAAATCTACCTGGGCTACCGCGCCTATGGCGTAGGGGCTGCCGCACAGGTGTACTTCGGCAAGCCTGTTGAGCAACTCACCTTAAGCGAAATGGCCACCATAGCAGGTCTGCCAAAAGCGCCATCCACGTTTAACCCGCTCTACTCGCTCGATCGCGCCACCGCGCGTCGCAACGTCGTCCTGTCACGTATGCTGAGCGAAGGCTACATCAGCCAGAGCGAATACGACCAGGCGCGTAACGATGTCATTGACGCTAACTACCACGCCCCTGAGATCGCCTTTGCATCTCCTTATCTGACCGAAATGGTTCGCCAGGAGATGGTGAATCGCTATGGTGACAAGGCCTATGAAGATGGCTATCGCGTGTACACCACCGTCACCCGCAAAGTCCAACAGGCGGCTCAGGAAGCGGTACGGAACAACGTGATGGACTACGATATGCGTCACGGCTATCGCGGCCCGTCAAACGTGCTCTGGAAAGTGGGCGAAAGCGCGTGGGACAGCAAAAAAATCACCAGTACGCTGAAGGCGCTGCCAACCTATGGTCCGCTCCTGCCTGCCGTGGTGACGCAGGCCGATCCTCAGGAAGCCGTTGCGACGCTCGCGGACGGCACCTCCGTCTCTCTGCGCATGGACGGTGTCCGCTGGGCGCGTCCGTACCGCTCGGATACCCTACAGGGCGCAACGCCGCGTAAAGTGACCGATGCAGTTCAGACCGGGCAGCAAATCTGGGTGCGCAAAGTAGGCGAAGCCTGGTGGCTGGCACAGGTGCCGGACGTCAACTCGGCCCTGGTCTCTATCAATCCACAGAACGGTGCGATCCTGGCCCTGGTCGGCGGGTTTGATTTCAACCAGAGCAAATTTAACCGCGCCACGCAGGCGCTGCGTCAGGTCGGTTCCAATATCAAACCGTTCCTCTACACGGCCGCGATGGATAAGGGACTGACCCTCGCCAGCATCCTGAACGACGTGCCAATTTCCCGCTGGGATGCCGGTGCCGGTTCCGACTGGCAGCCGAAGAACTCCCCTGCGGAGTATGCCGGTCCTATTCGTCTCCGTCAGGGTCTGGGGCAGTCGAAAAACGTGGTGATGGTGCGCGCCATGCGCGCGATGGGCGTCGACTATGCCGCAGAGTATCTGCAGCGCTTTGGTTTCCCGGCACAGAACATCGTTCGCACCGAGTCGCTGGCGTTAGGCTCGGCCTCCTTTACGCCGCTTCAGGTCGCCCGCGGGTACTCTGTGATGGCTAACGGCGGCTTCCTGGTTGACCCGTACTTCATCAGTAAAATCGAGAACGATCAGGGCGGCGTGCTGTTCGAAGCGAAGCCGAAAATTGCCTGTCCTGAGTGCGATATCCCGGTCATTTACGGCAATACGCCGAAATCCGAGGTGCTTGAGAATAAGGACATGGAAGACCCTGCCGTGTCGCAGGAGCAGCAGAACGGCGTTGTGCCGCAGCCGCAGCTCGAGCAGGCGAACCAGGCACTGGTGGCGCAGACCGGCGCGCAGGAGTACGCACCGCATGTGATCAACACGCCGCTGTCGTTCCTGATTAAGAGCGCGCTGAACACCAACATCTTCGGTGAACCGGGCTGGCAGGGTACCGGCTGGCGCGCAGGGCGTGATTTGCAGCGCCATGATATCGGCGGTAAAACGGGTACAACCAACAGCTCGAAAGATGCGTGGTTCTCCGGCTATGGCCCGGGCGTGGTGACATCAGTCTGGATCGGCTTCGACGATCACCGCCGTGATTTAGGTCGTACCACGGCATCCGGCGCGATTAAGGATCAGATTTCCGGCTACGAAGGCGGAGCGAAGAGCGCGCAGCCGGCCTGGGATGCCTACATGAAGTCCGTTCTTGAAGGTGTGCCGGAGCAGCCGTTAACGCCGCCGCCAGGCGTGGTGACGGTCAATATCGACCGCAGCACCGGTCAGCTTGCCAACGGCGGTAATAGTCGCGAAGAGTATTTCATTGAGGGCACCCAGCCAACCACACAGGCGGTGCACGAGGTGGGTACAGAGATTATCGATAACGGCGAAACGCACGAGCTGTTCTAACCACAAAGCAAAACGGCAACCTCTGGTTGCCGTTTTTGTGTTTGCTCCCTTTCCCTCAGGAGAGAGTTGGGGTGAGTACATCAGGCCACTACAGTCGCCCCTGCCCCTTCAACCACTCCCGTACCAGGAACAGCGCGCTCACGTTGCGGGCCTCATTAAAGTCAGGGTCTTCCAGCAGATCCATCAGGTGGGCTAACGGCCAGCGAACCTGCGGCAACGGCTCCGGCTCATCCCCTTCCAGCGATTCAGGATAGAGATCTTCAGCCACCACAATATTCATTTTGCTGGAAAAATAGGACGGTGCCATGCTCAGCTTTTTCAGGAATGAAAGCTCATTCGCCCCGAACCCCACCTCTTCTTTCAGCTCGCGGTTTGCCGCTTCAAAGACGGTTTCACCCGGGTCGATAAGCCCTTTCGAGAACCCGAGCTCGTAAGATTCCGTTCCCACAGCGTATTCGCGGATCAAAATCAGATGATCGTCGACAATGGGAACAATCATCACCGCTTCGCGCGAAGAAGGGCGCATACGTTCATAAACGCGACGCACACCGTTGCTGAACTCCAGATCCACACTTTCGACATTAAACAGGCGCGATTTGGCGACAGTTTCAACATTCAGAATGGTGGGTTTTTGTAGTGGTTTGCTCATCTTGATGGGTCTTAGCAGTGAGAACTGGCGTTATTGTGCGATACGCTGCACGGTTTCGGCAATGTCAATTGTTCTTTATTTACATTTATGCAACGTATTTGAGATCAATCCTCAATTCAAAACAAATGTCAAGAGGTTGAAATGTTTCCAGGAATTTGCTGATATCGCGCCATAACAGGCTTTGCTATCATCACCGGTCACTGGGATGCGCTTCAGAATGCTCAAGTTCGACTCCATACTTGCCGATAGCCAACCACAGACTCTCATTCAATGTAAAGGTGCTACTGACTACACCTGTAAGAAGATAAGTAAGATGGGGAAAGCATGAGCACCATTTTGATTGTTCTCGCTGCTATGCTGGCCGGTGCGTTGGTTGCAGGGTGGTTGTACAGGCGCCGCGTACAGCGCCGTTATCGCCTGCCCTTTTTAAATGCATTTGCGGGTGCAAGCACGCGTAAACTTACGCAAGACGAGCGCGATGCGGTTGAAAACTATCTCGAAATCCTGAACCGTACTCAGTTAACTCCTGGGCCAACGGGAGCCACCGCTGCGCCCGTCGCGCTAAATCTTAATGCACAAAGTGATACCGTTCTCTGCGTGACGCGCTCCATCACGCGCTATGGCATCACTACTGATGACCCTAACAAATGGCGCTATTACCTTGATTCCGTCGAAGTGCATCTGCCCCCGTCCTGGGAGCAATACATTAACGACGAAAACAGCGTTGAGCTGATTCACACCGACTCGTTGCCCCTGGTTATCTCGCTTAACGGCCATACGCTGAATGAATATCTTCAGGAAGCCCCGCGTTTTGCGCTGGAACGCGCCAGTTCAACGCAGGCCTCCATTCGTGGCGAAGAGACTGAGCAGATTGAACTGCTGAATATTCGCCAGGAAACCCATGAAGAGTACGCTCTGAGCCGCCCGGACGGCATCCGCGAAGCCATTCTGATCGTTGCTGCCTTCCTGCTCTTTTTTATCTGCCTCCTCACGCCGGATGTGTTTGTCCCCTGGCTGGCTGGCGGTGCGGTTCTGCTGCTGGCGGGCGGGCTTTGGGGGCTCTTTGCCCCACCGGCCAAAACCTCGTTGCGCGAAATCCACTGCCTGCGCGGAACGCCAAAGCGCTGGGGCCTCTTCGGTGAAAACGATCAGGAACATCTCAACAATATCTCGCTCGGTATTATCGACCTGATCTACCCGCGCCACTGGCAACCGTGGATCGCGCAGGACCTGGGGCAGAAAACCGATATTGATATCTACCTTGACCGCCACGTTGTGCGTCAGGGGCGCTTCTTATCCCTGCATGATGAAGTGAAAAATTTTCCGCTTCAGCACTGGCTTCGCAGCGCGGTTATTGCCGGCGGCGCCACGCTGGTCTTAGTCATGCTGCTGCTTTTCGTGCCGCTGGATATGCCCATTAAATTCACCCTGTCGTGGATCAAAGGGGCGCAAACCATTGAAGCGACCAGCGTCAACAAACTGGATGAAGCCGGTGTGCGCGTGGGGGACACGCTGCGCCTGAAGGGAACCGGGATGTGTAATATTCACACCCCGGGGGCGTGGAACACGCGCCAGAACTCACCGTTTATGCCGTTCGATTGCTCACAAATTATCTGGAACGACGCACCGCCGCTGCCGCTGCCGGAATCCGAAGTCGTGAATAAAGCCACGGCTCTTACCCAGACGGTTAACCGCCAGCTGCACCCGAAACCGGACGATGATTCACGCGTCAGCCCCGCGCTGCGCTCGGCCATTCAAAAATCAGGCATGGTTCTGCTGGATGATTTTGGTGACATCGTTCTGAAAACGCAGGATCTTTGTTCCTCTCAGGATGAGTGCATACGTCTTAAAAATGCCCTGGTAAACCTCGGGAACAGTAAAGACTGGGACTCGCTGGTGAAACGCGCCGAAGCGGGACGACTGGATGGCGTCAACGTGCTGCTGCGGCCGGTTAGCGCTGAATCTCTGGATAACCTGGTCGCTACCTCGACGTCACCGTTCATGATGCGCGAGACCACCCGTGCGGCTCAGGCGCTGAACAGCCCGGCACCGGGCGGCTATGTAATTGCAAGCGATGAGGGCAGCGACCTGGTCGATCAGCCTTATCCGCAGGTGGCGCTTTATGATTATCCGGCGCAGGAGCAGTGGAGCCAATTCCAGCGCCTGGCGCAGATGCTGATGCAAACGCCGTTCAGCGCAGAAGGGATTGTCACGAGTATTCATACCGACGCCAATGGCACTCGCCATATCGGCCTGCACCGGATGCCGGATAGCGCTGGGCTGTGGCGCTACATCGGCACCTCGCTGCTGATGACCGCGATGCTGATCGCCATTTTCTGGAACGGTTTTATGGCCCTGCGCCGCTACCAGCGCTCGCGCACGCGGCTTGCCGACATCCAGCAATATTACGAAAACTGCCTCAATCCTAAGCTGATCCCCTCGTCTGAGAGCCTGATCTGATAACGTCGTTGCGCGACAAGATGTGCTACCCTGTCGCGCACGTTTCATCTGGCTGGAGTTCCCCTAATGCATCTTGATATCGCCTGGCAGGAGGTTGATACCGTTCTGCTGGATATGGACGGCACGCTGCTCGATCTCGCCTTTGATAACTATTTCTGGCAAACGCTGGTTCCAGAAACCTATGGCGAACAGCAGGGGATCTCCCCGGCAGAAGCGCAGGCATTCATTCGTTCACAATATAGCGCCGTGCAACATACGCTAAACTGGTACTGTCTTGACTACTGGAGCGAGCGCCTCGGTCTGGATATTTGTGCCATGACTACCGCCCAGGGCCCGCGCGCCGTTCTGCGCGAAGATACATTGCCCTTTCTGGATGCGCTGAAAGCAAGCGGCAAGCGTCGTATCTTGCTGACCAACGCGCATCCACATAATCTGGCGGTGAAGCTGGAACATACGGGTCTGGCGTCGCACCTTGATTTATTACTTTCCACCCACACATTTGGTTATCCGAAAGAGGATCAGCGGTTGTGGCATGCGGTGAAGGAAGAGACGGGTTTGCAGCCGGAACGTACGTTGTTCATTGATGACAGCGAGCCCATTCTGGATTCTGCCGCAAGGTTTGGCATTCGCTACTGTCTGGGCGTCACCAATCCTGACTCTGGCCTGGCTGAAAAAAGCTATCTGCGCCACCCGGGACTGAACGACTATCGCCAGATGATCCCCTCACTGACCGTGAAGGAGACGCCATGAAAGAAAAACCCTCAGACGGGGTAAGACTGGATAAATGGCTGTGGGCAGCGCGTTTTTATAAAACGCGCGCCCTTGCCCGCGAGATGGTTGACGGTGGAAAAGTGCATTACAACGGCCAGCGCAGCAAACCGAGCAAGATGGTTGAGCTGAATGCCACCTTAACGCTGCGTCAGGGCAACGATGAACGTACGGTGGTGGTTAAAGCCATTACCGAACAACGTCGACCCGCAGCGGAAGCCGTAATGCTTTATGAAGAGACGGCGGAGAGCATTGAAAAGCGCGAGAAGACCGCGCTGGCGCGCAAAATGAACGCGCTGACGATGCCTCACCCGGACCGGCGGCCGGACAAAAAAGAGCGCCGCGATCTGATGAAATTTAAACACGGTGAGACTGATTAACCTCACCCGCACGAGAGATGAAAATGGCCCAACACGACCAATTACACCGCTATCTGTTTGAACAATTCGCCGTGCGCGGCGAGCTGGTCACCGTATCCGAAACCTGGAAACAAATTCTGGAAAACCACAATTACCCGCTGCCGGTGAAGACCCTGTTGGGCGAACTGCTGGTTGCCACCAGCCTGCTTACCGCAACGCTGAAGTTTGCCGGGGATATCACCGTGCAGCTGCAGGGCGACGGCCCGATGACGCTGGCGGTCATCAACGGCAATAACCAGCAGCAGATGCGCGGCGTGGCGCGCGTTCAGGGCGACGTGCCTGAGAATGCTGACCTCAAAACGCTGGTAGGTAACGGCTACCTGGTGATCACCATCTCCCCAGAGGAAGGTGAGCGCTATCAGGGCGTGGTCGGTCTGGAAGGCGATACCCTGGCAGCCTGCCTGGAAGATTACTTCATGCGTTCTGAGCAGCTGCCGACGCGTCTGTTCATCCGCACCGGTGAAGTGGACGGCCAGCCTGCTGCGGGCGGTATGCTGCTGCAGGTTCTGCCTGCCCAGGACGCTCAGACCAATGATTTTGAGCACCTGGCGACGCTGACCGAAACCATCAAGGCGGAAGAGCTGTTCAACCTGTCGGCGACCGACGTGCTGTGGCGTCTGTACCACGAAGAAGAAGTGACCGTCTACGACCCGCAGTCTGTGGAGTTCAAGTGCACGTGCTCACGCGAGCGTTGCGCTGGCGCACTGAAAACCCTGCCGGATGAAGAGATCGACAGCATCATGGCGGAAGACGGCGAAATTGATATGCACTGTGACTACTGCGGTACGCACTACGTGTTCAATTCGATGGATATCGCTGAGATCCGCAACAACGCCTCCCCGGCGGATCCGCAGGTTCACTAAAGCTCTCTTACCCCTCACCCTCTCCCCAAAGGGGAGAGGGTGAGGGGTAAAAACGCCACCCAAGCTGAATCGTTTTCCCAATGTAACTCTTACGTAATTTTCTTACGTGTATGCGATTACATTCACATTCTTTCCGATAAAATCACCAGCCTTTAACCTTTTCGGAACATTTTCCCCACCCAAAAAGCGATTCCTGCGATAATCCGCCTGCGCCGTGACTGGAGTCGCAGCGTTTTCCGTTAGTAAGGGTTTTGTCCAGATGCGTGAATCTATGAGCCCCGTCGCGGTAAACAACCTCAGAAAAACCCTACAATTTCAGGCAGTACATATTGGCTAAGGAGCAGTGATATGCGTGTTACTGGTTTAACCCCGCAAGATCTCAAGGCTTATGGTATTCACGACGTCCAGGAAATCGTCTACAACCCCGACTACGATACGCTGTATCAGGAAGAGCTCAATCCAGCACTGGAAGGATACGAGCGTGGTGTGTTGACGAATCTTGGTGCTATCGCCGTCGATACCGGTATTTTTACCGGTCGTTCGCCGAAAGATAAGTATATCGTCCGAGACGAAACCACCCGCGATACGCTGTGGTGGGCTGACAAGGGCAAAGGGAAGAACGACAACAAACCGCTCTCCCCGGAAACCTGGCAGCACCTGAAAGGGCTCGTCACCCATCAACTTTCCGGCAAGCGTTTGTTTATTGTCGACGCTTTCTGCGGCGCTAACGCCGATACCCGTCTCTCCGTGCGTTTTATCACCGAAGTGGCCTGGCAGGCGCATTTCGTGAAAAATATGTTTATTCGTCCAACCGACGAAGAGCTGCAGGACTTCGCCCCTGATTTCATCGTTATGAACGGTGCGAAATGCACCAACCCACAGTGGAAAGAGCAGAGTCTGAACTCCGAAAACTTTGTGGCCTTCAACCTGACCGAGCGTATCCAGCTGATCGGCGGTACCTGGTACGGCGGCGAAATGAAGAAAGGGATGTTCTCGGTCATGAACTACCTGCTGCCGCTGCGCGGTATCGCCTCCATGCACTGCTCGGCTAACGTCGGTGAAAAAGGCGACGTGGCGGTATTCTTCGGCCTGTCCGGCACCGGGAAAACCACCCTGTCCACCGATCCAAAACGTCGCCTGATTGGCGATGACGAACACGGCTGGGATGACGATGGCGTATTCAACTTTGAAGGCGGTTGCTACGCGAAGACCATTCGCCTGTCTGAAGAGGCCGAGCCGGATATCTTCCACGCTATCCGTCGCGATGCGCTGCTGGAAAACGTCACCGTGCGTGCCGACGGCTCCATCGACTTCGACGATGCGTCGAAAACGGAAAACACCCGCGTCTCATACCCGATCTATCACATCGACAATATCGTGAAGCCGGTGTCAAAAGCGGGTCATGCCACGAAGGTCATTTTCCTTACGGCGGATGCGTTCGGCGTGCTGCCTCCGGTGTCGCGCCTGACGGCCAGCCAGACGCAGTACCACTTCCTCTCCGGCTTCACCGCCAAGCTGGCAGGTACCGAGCGCGGCGTGACGGAGCCAACCCCAACCTTCTCGGCCTGCTTCGGCGCGGCCTTCCTGTCGCTGCACCCGACACAGTACGCTGAAGTGCTGGTGAAACGCATGCAGGCATCCGGCGCGCAGGCATACCTGGTGAACACCGGCTGGAACGGTACCGGCAAACGTATCTCTATCAAAGATACCCGCGCGATTATCGACGCCATTCTGGATGGTTCTCTGGACGACGCCGAAACCTTCACGCTGCCGATGTTTGACCTGGCGATCCCAACGTCGCTGCCGGGTGTGGATACGCATATCCTCGACCCGCGCAACACGTACGGTTCTCCGGAGCAGTGGCGCGAGAAGGCAGAATCGCTGGCGAAGCTGTTTATCGAGAACTTCGAGAAGTATACCGATACCCCGGCGGGTGCTGCGCTGGTGAGTGCGGGTCCAAAACTGTAGTCCATGTCGGGTGGCGGCTTCGCCTTACCCGACCTACAAAAAAGGGTGGCTCGTGCCACCCTTTTTTCAACTCTCTTTCACCTGCCCCCGCGTCACCGGTACCGGCAGCCAGGCGCGAATGCTCAACCCACCCCGCTCGCTGGTGCCAATCTCCAGCAGTCCGTTGTGGTTATCAATAATACGCTGCACTATCGCCAGGCCTAAGCCCGTACCGCTGGTGCTGCGCGCGCTATCGCCGCGCACAAACGGCTGGAACAGATGCTTACGCTGCTCGGGCTTGATGCCCGGACCGTCGTCTTCCACCTGGAACCAGGCGCGGTTGAGCTCAGACCCGCTGCTGACCTTAATCCAGCCGTTGCCGTAGCGCGCCGCGTTGACCACCATGTTGGCGACCGCACGTTTAATGGAGAGCGGGTGCATACGAACCTGAATTTCACCAGCCTGAAGGTCGGTATCAATCTCGCGCTCGTAGCCGCTTTCCGCCGCCACGACTTCGCCCAGCACCGCGTTCAGATCCGCCATCTCCATTGGCATCTCCTGCCCGGTGCGCAGGTAGTCGATGAACTGCTCAATGATGGCGTTACACTCTTCAATGTCCTTATTGATGGACTCGGCAAGGTAACCGTCCTCTTCTCCCATCATCTCCGTCGCCAGACGAATACGCGTTAGCGGCGTGCGCAGGTCGTGGCTGACGCCCGCCATCAGCAGCGTACGGTCATCCGCCAGCTGCTTCACGCCTGCCGCCATATGGTTAAAGGCACGCGTCACTGAACGGACTTCCGAGGCGCCATACTCGCGCAGCGGAGGAGGAATAATCCCTTTACCGACCTGCAGCGCAGCGTGCTCCAGGTCGACCAGCGGTCGGTTCTGTATACGGATAAATAGCCACGCGCCGCCTATCGCCAGCAGCATAATCGCCAGGGTATAGCGGAACAGCGGTGAGAAATCGCCCTGATGGATTTCGGTCAGCGGAACGCGAACCCAAATATTGGGTGACAGCCAGGTTTTCAGCCAGACGACGGGCGAGCTTTTGTTGACCTCAACGCGCACTTCCGTTGGACCGCCCAGCTGCTGTGCCATCTGCTGGCTGAGGAATTCGTAGTGCTGCGCCCAGCGCAGGCCAGCGTCTTCCGCCGCTTCGTTGGAATAGAGCGAAATGCCCAGTTCACGGTAGATTTCACGGCGAAACGCCGGGGGAACGACGAGCTGCGTGCCGTCCTCCAGCTGCAGCTTATCGGTCATCAGCATACGGACTTCGTAGGCCAGGACCTTATTAAACTGCTGGAGGCTAGGCAGAATCGCAAAGTTCAACACCACCAGGTAGGTCGTCACCAGGCTGACGAACAGCAGGGTGACGATCAGTAACAGGGTGCGGGCAAACGAGCTTCGCGGCGAGAAGCGCATTCGCCTCATGCTTTAGAGCCGTCCGGGACGAACACGTAGCCCAGACCCCATACGGTCTGAATATAACGAGGATGCGCCGGATCTTCTTCCACCATGCGGCGTAGACGGGAGATCTGCACGTCGATAGAGCGTTCCATTGCGGAGTATTCGCGACCTCGCGCCAGGTTCATCAGCTTGTCACGGGAAAGCGGTTCACGCGGGTGGCTGACCAGCGCTTTCAGTACCGCAAACTCGCCGCTGGTGAGCGGCATTGGCTCGTCTTCACGGAACATTTCGCGCGTGCCGAGGTTCAGCTTGAACTTGCCGAAGGCAATAACGGCTTCTTCCTGCGACGGCGCGCCCGGCAGCTCGTTCGCCTGACGGCGCAGCACGGCGCGAATACGTGCCAGCAGTTCACGCGGGTTAAACGGTTTTGGAATGTAGTCGTCCGCGCCGATTTCGAGGCCAACGATACGGTCAACTTCCTCGCCCTTCGCCGTCACCATGATAATCGGCATCGGGTTGCTCTGGCTGCGCAGACGGCGGCAAATAGAAAGCCCGTCTTCGCCAGGCAGCATCAGGTCGAGAACCATCAGGTGGAAAGATTCACGGGTCAGCAGACGGTCCATCTGCTCAGCGTTCGCGACGCTACGAACCTGGAAGCCCTGCTCGGTCAGATAACGTTCCAGCAGCGCACGCAGGCGCATGTCGTCATCCACGACCAGAATTTTGTAGTTCTCTTGCATTGTGTGTACTCCCAAAGGTTCGGATAGTCTTTGTAACAGCGTATTCTAAAAAAGTGCACGTATTCGACCAGTTAATTCTGGTATAAATTCTAGTCGAAATTGTTACAAAGCATATTTAACAGCAGCTTATCTGCTCATTTCATCACATAAATCATTATTAATCCTGTCTGTTACACTGTGTGGTACGTATTGTGCGCAAGACAGTTAACCGGCAGGCAGCAAAGGCTTTACCATGAAAACGCCCCTGATCACCCGCGAAGGGTACGAAAAGCTCAAAAAAGAGATGGATTACCTCTGGCGCGAAGAGCGTCCTGAAGTAACCAAAAAGGTGACCTGGGCGGCAAGCCTGGGCGATCGCAGCGAAAACGCTGACTACCAGTACAACAAAAAGCGGCTACGCGAAATTGACCGCCGGGTTCGCTATCTGACGAAGTGCCTCGAGAATCTTAAAATTGTCGATTACTCTCCGCAGCAGGAGGGCAAAGTGTTCTTCGGCGCGTGGGTGGAGATTGAAAACGACGATGGTGACACCCTGCGTTTTCGCATTGTCGGCTACGATGAAATTTTT
Organism: Enterobacter sp. N18-03635; assembly: GCF_004006055.1. Classification (NCBI taxonomy): domain Bacteria; kingdom Pseudomonadati; phylum Pseudomonadota; class Gammaproteobacteria; order Enterobacterales; family Enterobacteriaceae; genus Enterobacter; species Enterobacter sp. N18-03635. Next base: position 4,209,235 of record NZ_CP034769.1, read on the forward strand.
GGTCGTAAGGATTACATCTCCATCGACTCCCCGATGGCCCGTGCGCTGCTGAAAAAGGAAGTGGGCGATCTGGCCATCGTTCAGACTCCAGCTGGTGAAGCCAGCTGGTACGTCAATGAGATCGTCTACGTAAAATAGTCCGAGAGCGCCCTCCCCGGCTGGCATTTTGCCGTGTCAGCCCGTATAACTATCCCCTGATTTTTTCGACTCAACAGATGATAAAGCCATGATGAATGATTCGCTCTGCCGCATTATTGCGGGTGATATTCAGGCCAGAGCCGAACAGGTAGAAGCTGCCGTTCGCCTGCTTGATGAAGGGAACACCGTGCCGTTTATTGCACGCTATCGTAAGGAAGTCACCGGCGGTCTGGATGACACGCAGCTGCGTAACCTGGAGACCCGTCTCGGTTATCTGCGCGAACTGGAAGAACGTCGTCAGGCGATCCTCAAATCCATCGGCGAACAGGGCAAACTGACCAGCGATCTGGAAAGCGCCATTAACGGCACCCTGAGCAAAACCGAATTAGAAGATCTCTATCTGCCGTACAAACCGAAGCGCCGCACGCGCGGGCAGATTGCGATTGAAGCGGGCCTTGAGCCGCTGGCCGACCTGCTGTGGAACGAGCCGTCGCACGATCCGGAAACCGAAGCGGCGAAATTTATCGACGCTGACAAAGGCGTGGCGGACACCAAGGCCGCCCTCGACGGCGCACGCTACATTCTGATGGAGCGCTTCGCCGAAGACGCCGCGCTGCTCGCTAAAGTGCGTGATTACCTGTGGAAGAATGCCCACATCGTCTCTACCGTCGTCGCGGGTAAAGAGGAAGAAGGCGCGAAATTCCGCGACTATTTCGATCACCACGAACCGATTTCTACTACCCCTTCCCACCGCGCGCTGGCAATGTTCCGCGGCCGCAACGAAGGCGTGCTCCAGCTCTCCCTGAACGCCGACCCGCAGTTTGACGAGCCGCCGAAAGAGAGCCACTGCGAGCAGATCATTATCGACCATCTCGGCCTGCGTCTGAACAACGCCCCGGCGGACAGCTGGCGTAAAGGCGTAGTAAGCTGGACCTGGCGCATCAAGGTGCTGATGCACCTCGAAACCGAGCTGATGGGCACCGTGCGCGAACGCGCCGAAGATGAAGCGATTAACGTCTTCGCCCGTAACCTGCACGACCTGCTGATGGCCGCCCCTGCCGGCCTGCGCGCGACCATGGGTCTCGACCCGGGTCTGCGTACCGGCGTGAAGGTCGCTGTGGTTGACGGCACCGGCAAGCTGGTGGCGACCGATACCATTTATCCGCACACCGGCCAGGCAGCGAAAGCGGCCGTCGTGGTGGCGGCGCTTTGCGAAAAATACAATGTCGAGCTGGTTGCCATCGGCAACGGTACGGCCTCTCGTGAAACCGAGCGTTTCTACCTCGACGTGCAGAAGCAGTTCCCGAAAGTGACGGCACAGAAAGTGATCGTCAGCGAGGCCGGGGCATCCGTCTATTCCGCGTCCGAGCTGGCGGCCCAGGAATTCCCGGACCTGGACGTTTCCCTGCGCGGGGCAGTTTCTATCGCTCGCCGCCTGCAGGATCCGCTGGCGGAGCTGGTGAAGATCGATCCGAAATCCATCGGCGTGGGCCAGTATCAGCATGACGTGAGCCAGACTCAGCTGGCGCGCAAGCTGGATGCGGTGGTGGAAGACTGCGTAAACGCCGTTGGCGTTGACCTGAATACCGCCTCCGTTCCCCTGCTGACCCGCGTGGCGGGCTTAACCCGCATGATGGCGCAGAACATCGTCGCCTGGCGTGATGAGAACGGTCAGTTCCAGAACCGTCAGCAGCTGCTGAAGGTGAGCCGTCTGGGTCCAAAAGCGTTTGAGCAGTGCGCGGGCTTCCTGCGCATCAACCACGGCGATAACCCGCTGGATGCCTCCACCGTTCACCCGGAAGCGTACCCTGTGGTGGAACGCATCCTGGCCGCCACCCAGCAGGCGCTGAAAGATCTCATGGGTGACAGCAGCGCCCTGCGCAACCTGAAAGCCGTTGATTTCACCGACGACAAATTTGGTGTGCCAACCGTCACCGACATTATTAAAGAGCTGGAAAAGCCGGGCCGCGATCCGCGTCCTGAGTTCAAAACGGCGGCCTTTGCTGACGGTATCGAGACCATGAACGACCTGCTGCCGGGCATGGTGCTGGAGGGCGCGGTGACCAACGTCACCAACTTTGGCGCGTTCGTGGATATCGGCGTGCATCAGGATGGTCTGGTGCATATCTCATCCCTTGCCGACAAGTTCGTTGAAGACCCGCACACCGTGGTCAAAGCGGGCGACATCGTGAAGGTCAAAGTGCTGGAAGTGGATCTGCAGCGCAAGCGTATCGCGCTGACCATGCGTCTGGACGAGCAGCCGGGCGACACCAACGCGCGCCGCGGCGGCAATGGCGGAGGCCGCGAACAGCAGCGTCCCGCCGCGAAAGCGGCAAAACCGCGCGGACGTGATGCTCAGCCTACAGGCAACAGCGCGATGATGGATGCGCTGGCGGCAGCGATGGGTAAAAAACGCTAAGGTTGTAAATGCCCCTCACCCTAACCCTCTCCCCAGAAGGGAGAGGGCCGGGATGAGGGGAATAATCATATCGAAATATATGAAACCGATTGCATAGCCATATTTAAACCACTAATTATCACCCCGTTAACAAATACTCCCCTTTTCGTTTTCCAGGCAATTCAGCAAATATTGAGCAAGGTCAAACAGGCCGTAAATTAATACCGCAAACAACATTCCGTCACGGTTTTAATATTGCTGATAAAAACTATTCTCATTATCATCCCATAGTAGATAATTTAACCTTTCGTGGAATCAGGCGTTATGCAATTCACTCCAGACAGTGCATGGAAGATTACCGGTTTTACCCGCGAAATTAGCCCAGCCTATCGGCAAAAGCTGCTGTCGCTGGGCATGCTGCCCGGCTCGTCATTTCAGGTCGTGCGCGTGGCGCCGCTGGGCGACCCGGTTCATATCGAAACCCGCCGCGTGAATCTGGTCCTGCGTAAGAAAGACCTCGCATTAATAGAAGTCGAAGCCTTATCCCGATAACAAGCCAGCGGTTTCAGTGAGTCTAAAAAAATGAAAAAGTTAACTATTGGCTTAATTGGCAATCCTAATTCCGGCAAGACCACGCTTTTTAACCAGCTGACCGGGGCACGCCAGCGCGTAGGCAACTGGGCGGGCGTGACGGTTGAGCGTAAAGAGGGCCAGTTCACGACGACAGACAACCAGGTGACGCTGGTTGACCTTCCCGGCACCTACTCCTTAACCACCATTTCGTCACAAACCTCGCTCGATGAGCAAATCGCCTGTCACTATATTCTTGGCGGCGACGCGGATCTGCTGATCAACGTGGTCGATGCCTCAAACCTCGAGCGTAACCTCTATCTGACGCTGCAGCTGCTGGAGCTGGGTATCCCCTGCATCGTGGCGCTCAACATGCTCGACATCGCAGAGAAACAAAAGCTGCGCATCGACGTCGATGCCCTCTCCGCGCGCCTGGGATGCCCGGTCGTTCCGCTGGTTTCGACGCGGGCTCGCGGTATTGATGCGCTGAAGCTGGCCATTGACCGTCACGCGGGAAATCGCGACGTTGAGCTGGTGCATTACGCCCAGCCTCTCCTGCGCGAAGCCAACGTGCTGGCGCAGGAGATGGACACCGGTATGCCAGCAAAACAGCGCCTGTGGCTTGGCCTGCAGATGCTGGAAGGGGATATCTACAGCCGCGCTTACGCCGGGCATGCGGCCGATAAGCTGGACGCGACGGTAGCCCGTCTTAGCGACGAGCTGGACGACCCGGCGCTGCATATCGCCGATGCGCGTTACCAGGCCATAGCCTCGATTTGCGACGTTGTCAGTAACGCCCTGACGGCAGAGCCCAGCCGCTTTACGGCGGCGGTGGATAAGGTCGTGCTTAACCGCTTCCTCGGTTTGCCCATCTTCCTGCTGGTCATGTACGTGATGTTCCTGCTCGCCATTAACATCGGCGGCGCACTCCAGCCTATTTTCGACGCCGGTTCCGTCGCGGTCTTCGTGCACGGCATTCAGTGGGTGGGATACACCCTTCACTTCCCGGAATGGTTAACCATCTTCCTCGCGCAGGGGATCGGCGGCGGTATCAACACCGTTCTGCCTCTGGTGCCGCAGATCGGCATGATGTATCTGTTCCTCTCGTTCCTGGAAGATTCCGGCTACATGGCGCGCGCCGCGTTCGTGATGGATCGTCTGATGCAGGCGCTGGGTCTGCCGGGTAAATCCTTCGTCCCGCTGATTGTCGGCTTCGGCTGTAACGTACCGTCGGTGATGGGCGCACGCACCCTGGATGCGCCGCGTGAACGTCTGATGACCATCATGATGGCGCCGTTTATGTCCTGCGGTGCCCGTCTGGCCATCTTTGCGGTCTTTGCCGCAGCCTTCTTTGGTCAGCAGGGCGCGCTGGCGGTCTTCTCGCTGTATGTGCTGGGCATCGTGATGGCGATCCTCACCGGTCTGATGCTGAAGCACACCATCATGCGCGGTGAAGCGTCACCGTTTGTAATGGAGCTGCCGGTGTATCACGTGCCGCATCTGAAAAGCCTGGCGATCCAGACCTGGCAGCGCCTGAAGGGCTTTGTGCTGCGCGCCGGTAAGGTGATTGTCATCGTCAGCATTTTCCTGAGCGCGCTGAACAGCTTCACCCTCAGCGGACAGGCGGCAGATAACATTAACGACTCTGCCCTCGCCTCCGTCAGCCGCGTCATCACGCCGGTCTTTAAACCGATTGGCGTGCATGAGGATAACTGGCAGGCAACCGTCGGGCTGTTCACCGGCGCGATGGCGAAAGAGGTGGTTGTCGGCACCCTGAACACGCTTTACACCGCAGAGAACATTCAGGAACAGGAATTTAATCCGGCAGAGTTTCATCTCGGTCATGAACTGCTGGGTGCCGTAGAGGAGACCTGGCAGAGCCTGAAAGACACCTTCAGCCTGAGCGTGCTGGCGAACCCTATTGAGGCCAGCAAAGGCGACGGCGAAATGGCGACGGGAGCCATGGGCGTGATGGGCGAGAAATTTGGCAGCGCGTCCGCGGCCTACAGCTACCTCATCTTTGTCCTGCTCTACATTCCGTGCATCTCCGTGATGGGGGCGATTGCCCGCGAGTCCAGCCGCGGCTGGATGGGCTTCTCCATCCTGTGGGGGTTAAACATTGCGTACTCGCTTTCGACGCTCTTTTATCAAACCGTTAATTTCAGCCAGCATCCGCGCTACAGCCTGGTCTGCATTCTCGCGGTTGTGCTGTTTAACGTGATAGTGCTCGGTTTGCTGCGGCGTGCGCGCAGCCGCGTCGACATCGACCTGCTGGCAAACCGTAAAACCGCCGCGACCTGCTGCAGCAGCCCGGCGGGCGACTGTCACTAGGGAGTAAACCATGGCATCGTTGATTCAGGTTCGTGACCTGCTGGCACTGCAGGGGCGAATGGAGGCGAAACAGCTGAGCCTCAGCCTGCATACGCCGCAGCCGATGATCGATGCCATGCTGGAAAGACTGGAAGCCATGGGGAAAGCCGTGCGAATTCAGGAAGAAGCGGACGGTTGTCTCTCCGGCAGTTGTAAAAGCTGTCCGGAAGGAAAGGCCTGCCTCAGGGAGTGGTGGACGCTGCGTTAACAAAGCCGGGCATCGCTGCCCGGCTTTATCGTATTACTTGTAGACGTCCGCCGTTGCGCGTACGTTTTTGGTCTGTTTTTCTGCACTGGTGACGACGTAGTACGTTCCGCCCAGCTCATCCGCTTTCTTCGACAGCTCTCTGCGAGCATCCATCGGCGCGGTGGTGTCAGACGTAGAAATCTCACCAATTTTCGTCAGATTCATGCTGGCAACTTTATCTTTTTCCAGCTCTTTTGCCGCAAAGACGCCAAATGACAGTGACCCAATAACCAGAGAAGTGACAATACCTGTAACAAGTTTCATAGCCTGACTCTCCATAGGATTGTTGTTTTGATTATCGTAGGCAGAACAACCGCAACGACATCTGGAGTATGGTTGCGGTGTGTTACTTTTTCCAGGCAGGATAGAAAATAATCAGTCGAAACGTTGACTTAACGCAATCAGCGCTGAACAAAATTCCGTCGGATGAGAGATAAACGGGGCATGTGCGGCTTTGGCAACGATCTGCGATTCGCTGTCCGGCCAGAGCGAATCCAGCAGCGGAGCCACTTTGCGCGGCACAATTCCGTCGAGGTAGCCATAGATACGCAGGTGCGGCATCGTCAGGGCGGCCAGCGGCTCGCGCAGATCAACCGTTTTCAGGATCTCCAGGCCACCGTTAAGCACCTCAACCTCCGGCATCGGCAGCGAAAGCACAGTTTGCTTCAGCGTACGGGCATCCTGACGCGCGGTTTCGGTACCCATCGTCTGCAGCGCGAGAAAACGCTCTACGGTCCGCTGGAAATCGTCGCTCAGCTGCTGCTGAAAGCCCGCCAGTACCTCGGGTTTTATCCCTGGCCACGCGTCCTGCGCGCTAAAACAGGGCGACGACGCCACCGTCACCAGCGCTTTTACGCGGTCAGGTCTCGACAGCGCAATCTGGCTCGCCACCAGCCCGCCCAGGCTCCAGCCCAGCCAGATGGCATTTTGCGGAGCAGCGTTCAGAACCTGCTCCGCCATCTCATCAAGCGACATGGCCCCAAAACCGCGGCTGCGGCCATAACCCGGCAAATCCACCAGATGCAGCGTGAAATGCGAGGCGAGTTCCTCGCTTACGCAACGCCATACTTCAGCATTCAGTCCCCATCCGTGCAGCAGCACAAGATGGCAATTTCCTGTCCCGACGGTCTGCCACCACAGCGTCTTCATCAGTTACTGTTCTCTTTTTTCACATGGAGGTTGCACATGCTAACAGTACCTGGGTTGTGCTGGCTATGCCGAATGCCGCTGGCACTAGGCGGGTGGGGCATCTGCTCCGTCTGTACGCGATCGCTGCAATGGCGTATCGGGATCTGCCCACAATGTGGTTTACCGGCCACGAATCCCGCTTTGCCCTGTGGCCGTTGCCTGAAAAAGTCCCCGCCGTGGAGCGCGATGGTGGCGGTGGATGATTATGTTCCACCGCTGAACAGGCTGATCCATGCGCTGAAGTTTTCCGGGCAGAGCTCGCTGGCACAGCCCCTTGCTCGCCTGCTGTTGCTGGCGGTTTTGCAGGCGCGACGTCAGCGGGCACTGCCGAAAATCGACATGGTGGTGAGTGTCCCCCTTTACCGACGTCGTCACTGGCGGCGCGGCTATAACCAGAGTGACCTGCTCTGCCGTCCCCTCGCACGGTGGCTCGGCTGTCGGTATGATGCCCGCGCGCTGACACGTGTTCATGCCACCGCCATCCAGCATCAGCTCAGCGCCCGGCTTCGCAAAAGAAACCTCAAAAACGCCTTTCGCCTTGAATTGCCGGTCGACGGGCTCCATATCGCAATTGTGGATGATGTTGTCACCACAGGCAGTACCGTTGCTGAACTTTCCCGACTGCTTTTGCAAAGCGGCGCCGCGTCGGTTCAGGTATGGTGTCTGTGCCGTACCTTGTAGCCCTTCTTCAATGGGCGTATGATTATACCCAGGTAATTTAGTCAACTATTAGGCCAAAGCTATGATCCGTATTTCCGATTCTGCACAAGCGCACTTTGCCAAACTGCTGGCAAATCAGGAAGAAGGGACGCAGATCCGTGTGTTTGTGATCAATCCAGGCACGCCGAATGCAGAATGTGGTGTTTCGTATTGTCCTCCGGACGCTGTGGAAGCTACTGACACTGCCCTTAAGTTTGAACAGCTCACCGCCTATGTTGATGAGCTGAGCGCACCGTATCTTGAAGATGCGGAGATCGACTTCGTCACCGATCAGTTGGGTTCTCAGCTGACCCTGAAAGCGCCGAACGCGAAAATGCGTAAAGTGTCTGACGATGCCCCTCTGATGGAGCGCGTTGAGTATCTGCTGCAATCCCAGATCAACCCACAGCTGGCGGGCCACGGCGGCCGTGTTTCCCTGATGGAAATCACCGACGAAGGTTTTGCCATCCTGCAGTTTGGCGGCGGTTGTAACGGTTGTTCAATGGTCGATGTCACCCTGAAAGAAGGGATCGAGAAGCAGCTGCTGAACGAGTTCCCGGAACTGAAAGGCGTGCGTGACCTGACCGAACACCAGCGCGGCGAGCACTCTTACTACTGATTCATTGCCCATCTGTATTGCCCGGTGGCGCTGCGCTTACCGGGCCTACAAAACCCTGCTCCCCCTCTTCGCTCCCCTCTATATGTTGACCTGCGTCTCATAATTCACATTTTGCCTGCCAGGGTGATTCTCAATCACGTCATGTTACCCGTATCATTCTCATGGGCACTAAGCACACCCATAACAGCCGACTAAACTTAATCGTTTAAAAGGCATCAGTATTAGTGCCGTTACTTCTCTGTTCCCAGTTGGGACAATCGGAATTTGTCGTTGAAACAATGACGTTACCCATAACAATTCAAAGGCCAGGTAAATCATGCCATTAGTCATCGTTGCTATCGGTGTTGTGTTATTACTGCTCTTGATGATCCGTTTCAAAATGAACGGATTTATCGCTCTGGTTCTGGTGGCACTTGCAGTCGGTCTGATGCAGGGGATGCCGCTGGTGAAAGTTATCAGCTCGATTAAAGCCGGTGTTGGCGGCACGCTCGGCAGCCTGGCGTTGATCATGGGCTTCGGCGCCATGCTCGGTAAAATGCTGGCGGACTGCGGGGGCGCGCAGCGTATTGCCACCACGCTTATCGACAAATTCGGTAAGAAGAACATTCAGTGGGCAGTGGTGTTAACCGGCTTTACCGTTGGTTTCGCGCTGTTCTATGAAGTGGGCTTCGTATTGATGCTGCCGCTGGTGTTCACCATTGCGGCTGCCGCGAGCATCCCGCTGCTGTATGTCGGCGTGCCAATGGCTGCGGCGCTGTCCGTGACCCACGGCTTCCTGCCGCCGCACCCGGGTCCAACCGCTATCGCGACCATCTTCCACGCGGATATGGGTAAAACTCTGCTGTTCGGTACGATTCTGGCGATCCCGACGGTGATTCTGGCCGGCCCGGTTTATGCCCGCTTCCTGAAGGGCATTGATAAGCCGATTCCGGAAGGTCTGTACAGCGCCAAAACCTTCACCGAAGAAGAGATGCCGGGCTTTGGCGTCAGCGTATGGACCTCCCTGGTACCGGTGATCCTGATGGCGATGCGCGCCGTGGCGGAGATGATCCTGCCTAAAGGTCATGCGTTCCTGTCCGTGGCGGAATTCCTGGGTGACCCGGTGATGGCAACGCTGATTGCCGTGCTGATCGCGATGTTCACCTTCGGTTTGAACCGTGGCCGCTCCATGGATCAGATCAACGACACGCTGACCTCTTCAATCAAAATCATTGCCATGATGCTCCTGATCATCGGCGGTGGCGGTGCATTCAAGCAGGTTCTGGTCGACAGCGGCGTGGACAAATACATCGCCGCCATGATGCATGAAACCAACGTATCGCCGCTCCTGATGGCCTGGTCTATTGCCGCGGTTCTGCGTATTGCGCTGGGTTCAGCGACCGTTGCGGCGATCACCGCAGGCGGTATCGTTGCCCCGCTGATTGCGACCACGGGCGTAAGCCCTGAGCTGATGGTTATCGCCGTCGGTTCCGGTAGCGTGATTTTCTCTCACGTTAACGACCCGGGCTTCTGGCTGTTCAAGGAGTACTTCAACCTGACGATCGGTGAAACCATCAAGTCCTGGTCCGCGCTGGAAACCATTATTTCGGTGTGTGGTCTGGTCGGGGTGCTGCTGCTCAACATGGTGGTCTGATGCCCTAAGTCGGGTGGCGGCTACGCCTTACCCGACCTGCATGAGCACTGCCTGATAATAAAAAACCCGCCACTGGCGGGTTTTTTATTACTTCTTACCAGCAGCTTTTCGCCGCTTATCCAAATCCTTGATCAGCCTGTTCACCCCATCATCGGCAAACATCGCCTCAAGCGTGGTGGACAGCTTGCGACGCCAGTTCTTGTACTGATAGCTGGTGCCCGGGATGTTCACCGGCTCCGCCATATCAATCCAGTCTTCCGGCTGCAGCCCCAGCAGCGCGCTGTTGCTGTCGGCAATATAGCGCTGCAGGCCGCGGTTGAGTGTCGCAGTCATCGACATCAATGACGCTTTATGTCCGGCACGTTTCGGCAGACAGCCCTGCTTGTGCAGCGCATCCAGTAGCCCCTGTTTGGAAAGCTCGCGATCCTGATACAGGCCGCGTAACACCTCCTCATCAGGATACAGGCCCAGCGTTTTGCCGAGCGTCAGATCGCCGCTTTCCCAATAGCCACGAAGCGTAGGAAGGTCATGCGTCGTCGCGACTGCCATTGACTGTTCAGGGTACGCTTGCGGCGCGCGGAAGGTTTTCTCATGGTCGTTTTCAAAATAGAGCACTTTATAGGAGTAGACGCCGCTGTCGCGGAGCTTGCTGACAATTTCCACCGGCACGGTACCGAGATCTTCACCGATCACCATGCACTGATGGCGCTTGCTTTCCAGGGCCAGGATCGACAGCAGATCGTCAACCGGATACTGCACATACGCCCCGTGATCGGCTGTTTCACCGTATGGGATCCACCACAGACGCAGCACGGACATTACGTGGTCAATACGCAGCGCGCCGCAGTTCTGCATGTTAGCGCGCAGCAGGTCGATAAACGGCTCGTAAGCGCGCTCCGCCATGACGTGCGGATCCATAGGCGGCAATCCCCAGTTCTGGCCCAGCGGGCCAAGGATATCCGGCGGCGCGCCGACGGAGGCTTTCAGACAGTAAAGCTCACGGTCACACCAGGTTTCCGCGCCGCCTTCCGCCACGCCCACGGCCAGATCGCGGTACAGGCCAATCGGCATTTTATAGCCCTGGCTCACCTGCCAGCAGGCGGCAAACTGGCTATAAGCCAGCCACTGCAGCCACAGGTAGAAGTCCACTTCATCGGCATTTTTTTTACAGAACGCTTTCACTTCAGGCGTGTCGACGCTCTGATACGCTTCGGGCCAGACCGGCCAGCCCCAGCGCATTTCGTCTTCTTTTACCTGATATGCGTGCAGCGCATCGAACGCCGCCTGCCAGTACAGGCTCTCGCCCTCCTGCGCCACAAACTGGCGGAACGCAGCCATCTGCTCGTCATCGCGCTGCGAAAAGCCTTTCCACGCCAGGCGCAGCGCGGCCATTTTCAGCGCCGTGACGGTGGAATAGTCCACCCAGTCGGCTTCGCGCGCCTGCTTCAGCGCCTGCTGTGTGGTGCTGAGTTTCCACCACGCCTGCGCCTCCTGGCTGTTTTTGAAATCATCTAAGGCGTTAACGTCGATATAAATAACGTTCAGCCAGCGACGGGACGACGGACTATACGGGCTGGCGCTCTCCGGGTTGGCCGGATAGAGCGCGTGGATCGGGTTGAGACCGATAAACGCGCCGCCGCGCTCTCCCACGGATGCCAGCATCTTTTTCAGATCGCCAAAATCACCGATGCCCCAGTTGCTGTCGGAACGCAGAGTGTAGAGCTGCACGCAGGCGCCCCACAGCTTTTTGCCTTCAAGCAGCGCCTGCGGCTCGTAGCAGCGTTTTGGCGCGACGATCACCCGGCAGTGGAAACGCAGATCGTCCTGGGTGAGCGTTAAGGTGTGATACCCCTCCGGCAGTTTTGCCGGAAGGTTTAACGTTTTGCCGCCGGTGGCGTGACCTTTATGCAGATGCCCCTCTTCGGTGGTAAGAAGCCAGCTAAACTCGCCGCGCCCCTCCACCGCCAGCGGCATCTTTTTGCCTGCGGTGAATACCTTCACGTTCGGCACCGGAGCAGCCGACGCTTTCGCGTCGGTTTTGTGCATGGCATCCAGCAAACGTCTTTTGGTGTCCGCACCAATAGACTGCGGTTTGCCGTGCGCATTGATGTAACTGAGGCTAATTCCCGCCGCCTGCGCGGCACTGTCCAGACGTTTACTCTCCATCGCGCTTCCTTAGCGTTTTGCCTGCCAGATACGGGCCTGATAATCACGGATTGAGCGGTCAGAGCTGAACATACCGCAGCGGGCGGTATTCAGGATGCACGCGCGGGTCCACGCTTCCTGGTCGCGATACAGCACGTCGACCTGCTTTTGTGCTTCAACGTAGGCCGTAAAGTCCGCCATTACCAGATAAGGGTCACCGCCGTGTTTGTCCATGCTGTGCAGCATCTGGTCAAACGCGTGCTTATCGCCGTCGCTGTATTTACCGCTCTCCAGCTCCTTCAGCACCGCATCGAGGACTTTGTCTTTCTTACGCCATTTCACCGGGTCATAGCCTTTGGCCTTGATAGCTTTCACCTCTTCCACAGTATGGCCGAAGATAAAGATGTTCTCTTCGCCCACCTTCTCGGCGATTTCGACGTTCGCCCCGTCGAGCGTGCCGACGGTCAGCGCGCCGTTCAGCGCCAGCTTCATGTTGCCGGTACCGGAGGCTTCTTTTCCTGCGGTTGAAATCTGCTCGGAGATATCCGCCGCCGGGATAAGCATTTCCGCCGCCGAGACGCAGTAGTCCGGCAGGAACACTACCTTCAGCTTGTCGCCCACTTTCGGATCGCTGTTGATCGCCGCCGCCACTTTATTGATGGCGAGGATAATGTTTTTCGCCAGGTAGTAGCCCGGCGCCGCTTTCGCACCGAACAGGAACACGCGCGGCACGCGGTCGGCCTGCGGGTTCTCGCGGATCTCTTTGTACAGCGCCAGAATGTGCAGCAGGTTCAGATGCTGGCGTTTGTACTCGTGCAGACGTTTGATCTGGATATCGAATATGGCGTTCGGGTTGATCTCAATCCCGGTACGCACTTTCACAAACTCCGCCAGGCGAACCTTGTTCTCAAGCTTGATCGCCCGGTACTGCTCGCGGAATTTCGCGTCGTCAGCGTATTTTTCCAGGTTGATGAGCTGGTCCAGATCGTTGGCCCACTCTTTCTTCAGGGTCTTATCCAGCAGGCCGGCCAGCAGCGGGTTGCACTGCTTGATCCAGCGACGCGGCGTGATCCCGTTGGTCACGTTGTGGAATTTGGTTGGCCACAGCTGGTGGTATTCCGGGAAGAGATCTTTGACCACCAGATCCGAGTGCAGCGCCGCCACGCCGTTCACCGCAAAGCCGCTGACCACGCACATGTTCGCCATGCGCACCTGCTTATCGTGAACCACCGCCAGCTTCGCCCAGACCGCCTTGTTGCCCGGCCAGGTTTTATCCACGAGCTTTTTAAACTGGTCGTTAATCTTGTTGATGATCTGCATGTGGCGCGGCAGCAGCGTTTTCACCAGCTTCTCATCCCAGCACTCAAGCGCTTCTGGCATCAGGGTGTGGTTGGTGTAGGCAAAGGTACGGCTGGTGATGGCCCAGGCGTCATCCCAGCTCAGCTGGTGCTCGTCGATCAGCACGCGCAGCAGCTCCGGGATGGCAATGGTCGGGTGCGTGTCGTTGAGCTGAATCACTTCAAAGTCCGGCAGCTGCGCCAGCTTGCGGCCCGCCAGGTGATGGCGACGCAGAATGTCCGCCACGGAGCAGGCGCACTGGAAGTACTGCTGCATCAGGCGAAGCTTTTTACCGGCCAGGTGGTTGTCGTTCGGATAGAGGACTTTGGTCAGCTTCTCGGCGTCGATGCCCTGCTGCTCGGCCCGCAGGAAATCGCCGTCGTTGAATTTTGTCAGGTTAAACGGGTGGGCGTGCTTCGCCTGCCACAGACGCAGCGGCTGCGCCACGCCGTTACGATAGCCAAGCACCGGCAGATCCCAGGCTTCGCCAGTGATAGTGAATGCCGGTTCCCAGAGACCCTGCTTTGTCACTTTCCCGCCAATGCCAACCTGTACGTCCAGCTGCGCGTTGTGGCGGAACCACGGATAGGTATTGCGATGCCAGTCGTCCGGCGCTTCCATCTGATGCCCGTCGGCAAACGACTGACGGAACAGGCCGTACTGGTAGTTCAGACCGTAGCCAATCGCCGACTGGCCAACGGTCGCCATGGAGTCAAGGAAGCAGGCCGCCAGGCGTCCCAGGCCGCCGTTGCCCAGCGCCGGGTCAATCTCTTCTTCCAGCAGGTCGGTCAGGTTAATGTCGTGTTCTTTAAGAACGTCACCGACCTCCTGATACCAGCCGAGGTTCAACAGGTTGTTGCCCGTCAGACGGCCAATCAGGAATTCCATTGAAATGTAGTTTATATGGCGCTGGCCTTTTACCGGTTTTGCCAGGGGCTGAGCATCCAGCTGCTCTGCGAGCGCACCGCTCACTGCCTGCCACCACTGGTGAGGCGTCATTTCGTTTGCAGCATGAAGGCCAAAACGCTGCCACTGACGCGTCAGGGCAGCCTGGAATTGAGCTTTGTTGAAGGTAGGCTGTGACATAGGGGATCGGCATCCTTTAGAAAGAAAACACAAGTTGGCGCTAGTGTGCCTGGCTCATTTCCCCTCTTCCTCCTCCTGTGGGGGATTAGACAGGGAGGAGTAGCGGGGATGAGCATAAAAGTGTGATCGAGGCCACTCTCAGAGCATAGTTCGAGTGTGCCCGGAAGATAAAAAAGTAACCGAGGAGAATGTCAAAGAAATGAAATGCGGTTTCGGGTGAAATTAAACCCCGCCGAAATAATTACTTACGTAGAATAATATTTCGGCAATCGGGAAATCGCTAAGGAGATTATTAATCTCCCTTAACTTTACCAGAAGTATATTAAATTCGACGTCACCATCCCTTTCTGAAACCAGTTTCAGCGCAGCCGCAGCACAGCCATACAAGCCAGCATTGACGGGGCATCAAAGACCTTTTCAGAAAGTTCCCTCCTCTGCCTGAATGTTTTGTGACAGAGTGCAAATTCACAGCCACCAAATCCAGACATAACTTGCAATAGTTAACTTATTGGCCGACCTTATATCCATTAATTACGAAGCGCAAAAAAAATAAAATCTCTCGTTCCCCACAGTGAAGTGAAACCTATGTTGATTCCGTCTAAATTAAGTCGCCCGGTTCGCCTTGACCATACAGTGGTCCGCGAGCGTCTGTTGGCTAAACTTTCCGGCGCGCATAATTTCCGACTGGCGCTGGTTACGAGCCCTGCAGGTTATGGAAAAACAACGCTCATTTCGCAATGGGCCGCGGGTAAAAGCGATCTTGGCTGGTACTCTCTCGACGAGGGCGATAACCAGCAGGAGCGTTTTGCCAGCTATCTGATTGCCGCCATACAGCAAGCAACCCATGGACACTGCGTCGCCAGTGAGGTGATGGTGCAAAAGCGCCAGTACGCAAGCCTATCCTCCCTTTTCTCTCAGCTGTTTATCGAACTGGCCGAATGGCATCGCCCGCTTTACGTGGTGATTGATGATTACCATCTCATCACTAACCCGGTAATTCATGAATCGATGCGTTTCTTCCTGCGCCATCAGCCGGAAAACCTGACCTTAGTCGTGCTGTCACGCAACCTGCCGCAGCTGGGTATTGCCAACCTGCGCGTGCGCGATCAGCTCCTGGAAGTGGGTAGCCAGCAGCTGGCCTTTACCCACCAGGAAGCGAAACAGTTCTTTGACTGCCGCCTGAACTCACCGATTGAGGCCGCCGAAAGCAGCCGCCTGTGTGATGACGTCGCAGGCTGGGCAACGGCGCTGCAGCTGATTGCCCTCTCAGCCCGGCAAAATAACAGTCCGGCACATCAGTCTGCGCGGCGCCTGGCGGGCATCAACGCCAGCCACCTTTCTGACTATCTCGTGGATGAAGTGCTGGACAGCGTCGATCCCTCAACGCGTAATTTCCTGCTGAAAAGCTCTCTGCTGCGCTCCATGAACGATGCGCTCATCGTGCGGGTGACGGGCTGTGAAAACGGCCAGCTGCAGCTCGAAGAGATTGAACGTCAAGGCCTTTTCCTGACGCGCATGGACGATCCGGGGGAGTGGTTTAGCTATCATCCGCTGTTCGGCAGCTTCCTGCGCCAGCGCTGTCAGTGGGAGCTGGCGGTTGAACTGCCGGAGATCCACCGCGCCGCTGCCGAAAGCTGGATGGCGCAAGGCTTCCCGAGCGAAGCCATCCACCACGCGCTGGCCGCCGGTGATGCCAGCATGCTGCGCGATATTCTCCTCAATCATGCGTGGGGCCTGTTTAACCACAGCGAGCTGACGCTGCTGGAAGAATCCCTCAAAGCCCTGCCGTGGGAAAGCCTGCTTGAGAACCCGCGTCTGGTGCTGCTGCAGGCCTGGCTGATGCAGAGCCAGCATCGCTACAGCGAAGTGAACACCCTGCTGGCGCGCGCCGAGCAGGAGATGGAAAGCGAAATGGATACCACCCTGCACGGCGAGTTCAACGCGCTGCGCGCTCAGGTGGCGATTAACGATGGCGACCCGGACGAAGCTGAACGGCTGGCGATGGTCGCGCTGGATGAACTGCCGCTTGCCAACTTCTACAGCCGTATCGTGGCGACCTCCGTGCACGGCGAAGTGCTGCACTGCAAAGGCGATCTCACGCGATCGCTTTCACTGATGCAGCAAACCGAACAGATGGCGCGTCGTCATGATGTCTGGCATTACGCCCTGTGGAGCCTGATCCAACAGAGCGAGATTTTATTCGCGCAGGGGTTCCTGCAGGCTGCCTGGGAAAACCAGGAAAAAGCGTTCCAGTTGATTCGTGAACAGCATCTGGAACAGCTGCCGATGCACGAGTTCCTGTTGCGTATTCGCGCCCAGCTGCTGTGGGCATGGTCGCGTCTGGATGAAGCGGAAAGCTGCGCCCGTCAGGGTGTGGATGTTCTTTCCAGCTTCCAGCCTCAGCAGCAGCTGCAGTGCCTGGCGCTGCTGGTGCAGTGCTCGCTGGCGCGCGGCGATCTCGACAACGCCCGCAACCATCTTAACCGCCTGGAAAACCTGCTCGGCAACGGCCAGTATCATAGCGACTGGGTGTCAAACGCCGACAAGGTCCGGGTGATTTACTGGCAGATGACCGGCGATAAAAAATCCGCCGCCAACTGGCTGCGCCAGACGCCAAAACCGGAATTTGCCAACAACCACTTCCTGCAGAGCCAGTGGCGCAACATTGCCCGCGCGCAGATCCTGCTCGGTGAATTAGAGCCCGCTGAGATTGTGCTGGAGGAGCTGAACGAGAACGCGCGCAGCCTGCGCCTGATGAGCGACCTGAACCGCAACCTGCTGCTGCAAAACCAGCTTTACTGGCAGGCGGGTCGTAAAAACGAAGCCCAGCGCGTGCTGCTGGAGGCGCTGCAGCTGGCAAACCGCACCGGGTTTATCAGCCACTTTGTAATTGAAGGGGAAGTGATGGCGCAGCAGCTGCGCCAGCTGATTCAGCTCAACACGCTGCCGGAACTGGATCAACATCGCGCCCAGCGCATTCTGCGCGAGATTAACCAGCATCATCGGCACAAGTTCGCGCATTTCGATGAGAACTTTGTTGAACGTCTGCTGAACCACCCGGAAGTGCCGGAACTTATCCGCACCAGCCCGCTCACCCAGCGCGAATGGCAGGTTCTGGGGCTGATTTATTCAGGCTACAGCAACGAGCAGATTGCCGGTGAGCTTGCGGTGGCGGCGACCACCATCAAAACGCATATCCGCAATCTGTATCAGAAGCTGGGCGTGGCGCATCGTCAGGATGCGGTACAGCATGCACAGCAGCTGTTGAAGATGATGGGGTACGGCGTTTAGGTTTGTGCGGCCTGACGCCCTCACCCCGGCCCTCTCCCACAGGGAGAGGGAGAACGGCTTTTCAACACAACTCTAACTGCAAATTATTATCTTTAATTACCTGCATCACGCCCGCCGGCGGCATCACGTCGGTATAGACCGCATCCACCATGCTGATGCTGCCCATGTTCACCATCGCGTTACGGCCAAACTTGGAATGATCCACCACCAGCATCACGTGGCGTGAATTTTCAATAATCGCGCGCTTGGTGCGCACCTCGTGGTAATCAAACTCCAGCAGCGAGCCGTCGCTGTCGATACCGCTGATCCCCAGAATGCCGAAGTCGAGGCGGAACTGCGAGATAAAGTCGAGGGTCGCTTCGCCGATAATCCCGCCGTCGCGGCTGCGCAGCTCGCCGCCCGCGAGGATGATGCGGAAGTCGTCTTTCTGCATCAGGGTATTGGCCACGTTCAGGTTGTTGGTGACCACGCGCAGGTTCTCGTGATCCAGCAGCGCATGGGCGACCGCTTCCGGCGTGGTGCCGATATCAATAAACAGCGTCGCGCCGTTCGGGATCTGGCTGGCGACCTTGCGGGCGATGCGCTCTTTCTCTGCCGTCTGCGTGGCTTTACGGTCATGCCAGGAGGTGTTGACCGAGCTGGACGGCAGCGCCGCGCCGCCGTGGTGGCGAAGGATGCGGTTCTGATCGGCCAGGTCGTTCAGGTCACGACGGATGGTTTGTGGGCTGACGGCAAACTGCTCCACCAGCTCTTCGGTGCTGACGTATCCCTGTTTTTTTACCAGTTCGATAATGGCGTCATGACGTTGTGTTTGTTTCATCAATTATCCCTGAGAATTATGTTCGTTTTCGCGCATGGAGCGTGTCGGCAAAGGCCATCGCCAGCCCCACGGCCAGCCCGGCGACGTGCGCTCCGTTGGCGATAGACATACCAAACAGATCAAACCACCCGGCAATTAGCCATATTAACGCAAAGGTTATTAATCCGCGTTGCAGATAGATGCCGCTTTCCGGATCGCGCTCCCCGCGAAGCCAGACGTAGCCCATCAGGGCATATACGACACCCGACAGCCCACCGAACCACGGCCCGCTGAACTTGTGCTGCACGTAGCCGCTTAACAGGGCGCTGATAATAGTGATAACGATCAGCTTGCCGCTGCCCAGACGCTTTTCAACGGCACCGCCGAGATACCACCACCAGAGCAGGTTAAAGAGGATATGCATCACCGAGAAATGCATCAGCGCGTGGCTAAAGTAGCGCCAGACGTCAAACTCAAGAGACGGGTCATAGGGCCACGCCAGGGCAATCATTACGCTCTGGTCGCCGACCACGTTCATGATAATGAAGACGATGATGCAGGCCGCCATCAGCAGCAGCGTAAACGGGCCCGCGCGCTCACGAATGGTGGCGAGGAAAGGAAAGCGGCTGTAGTGCAATCCGCTGCCGGTCTGGCCGGACTGCCAGCTGGCCGCCAGATAGCGCGGGTCGCCAGGGTTCTCAAGAAAACGCGCCAGCTCCTCGTTTACCCGTCCGGCCTGGCTTTCATCGGCCAGCCAGACGTCGGTCTGCGTATGTTGTTGAATAGTCAGAATAACACCCTGCGTCGCCATATAGTCGACAAACGCCTGGGCGACGCGCGGGTTAGTAAAAGAGGTGATCATCAACATGGGCAGCGGTCGCTTATTTCCACACAAAAGGGGACAGTATAGCGGGATCAGCGCTCAAAAGCGTATTCCACTTCCGCCGGGAAATGACGATGCCAGGCATCAAAACCGCCGTCGACGCTGTAAACCGCGTCGTAACCCTGCTGAAGCAGATACTGCGCCGCGCCTTTGCTGCTGTTGCCGTGGTAGCACATGACCATCACCGGCGTGTCGAAGTCGTTATCGCGCATAAACGCGCCCAGCGTGTCGTTGGTGAGATGGAACGCGCCCGGCGTATGGCCCATCGCAAAACTCTGCGGATCGCGGATGTCCACCAGCACTGCTTTTCCCTGGTGCATCTTCTGGTGGGCTTCTTCTACGTTAATACATTCAAACTGATCCATGGTGTTCTCTTTACAGTGGTCAACGACAAGATTTTACCCCGTAGTGTACGTCCTGGCGGCGGGTAAACGCCATTATGTTATCCATATCACTCTAAATTGTTTTTTTGATGTTACCAAAAGCGCGTTCCTTTGCTATTATGAGCGATATCGAACATTTCTGAGCTTTAACGAAAGTGCATGAGGGTGTTATGGAAACCAAAGATCTGATTGTGATAGGCGGTGGCATCAACGGTGCCGGTATTGCGGTCGATGCCGCAGGACGCGGTTTGTCCGTACTGATGCTGGAAGCTAACGATCTCGCCTGCGCGACGTCGTCCGCCAGCTCCAAACTGATTCACGGTGGCCTGCGCTACCTGGAACACTACGAATTCCGCCTGGTCAGTGAAGCACTGGCCGAACGTGAAGTGCTGCTGAAAATGGCCCCGCATCTGGCGATTCCGATGCGCTTCCGGCTGCCCCATCGCCCGCATCTGCGTCCGGCGTGGATGATCCGAATCGGTCTGTTTATGTACGATCATCTGGGTAAACGCACCAGCCTCCCGGGTTCGAAAGGGTTGCGTTTTGGCTCAGAATCGGTCCTTAAGCCGGAAATCGTGCGCGGATTCGAATATTCCGACTGCTGGGTGGATGATGCCCGCCTGGTACTGGCGAATGCGCAGATGGTTGAGAAGAAAGGTGGCGAGGTGAAAACCCGCACCCGCGCAACCGCTGCCCGTCGTGAAAATGGCCTGTGGATTGTGGAAGCGGAAGACATTGATACCGGCGAGAAATTCAGCTGGAAAGCGCGCGGCCTGGTGAACGCTACCGGCCCGTGGGTGAAGCAGTTCTTCGACGACGGCATGCATCTGCCTTCTCCATACGGCATTCGCCTGATCAAGGGCAGCCACATTGTGGTGCCGCGCGTGCATACCCAGAAGCAGGCTTACATCCTGCAGAACGAAGACAAGCGCATCGTGTTTGTGATCCCGTGGATGGACGAATTCTCGATCATCGGTACTACCGACGTGGAGTACAAAGGCGATCCGAAAAACGTCGAGATCGACGAGAGCGAAGTGAACTACCTGCTCAAAGTGTATAACGCGCACTTTAAGAAACAGCTGTCGCGCGACGACGTTGTCTGGACCTACTCCGGCGTGCGTCCGCTGTGCGATGACGAATCTGACTCACCGCAGGCCATTACCCGCGACTATACGCTCGATATTCACGACGTTGACGGTCAGGCGCCGCTGCTTTCCGTTTTTGGCGGTAAGCTCACTACCTACCGCAAGCTGGCCGAGCACGCGCTGGAAAAACTGGCGCCGTACTATAAAGGCATTGGCCCGGCATGGACCAAGGGCGCGGTACTGCCCGGCGGTGATATCGGCGATAACCGCGATGATTACGCCGCGAAGCTGCGCCGTCGGTTCCCGTTCATCACCGAAGGAATGGCGCGCCATTATGCCCGCACCTACGGCAGCAATACCGAGCTGATTCTGGGCGATGCGAAGGACATTACGGATCTGGGCGAGCATTTCGGCCACGAGCTGTACGAAGCCGAGCTGCGTTACCTGGTTGAGCACGAGTGGGTGCGTCGTCTGGACGATGCTATCTGGCGTCGTACCAAAGAAGGGATGTGGCTCAACGCCGAGCAGCAGTCTCGCGTGGCGCAGTGGTTACTGCAACATGCGGGGAAGCGTGAGCTGTCGCTGGCGTCGTAATACGACCGGTGCGGACTGATGCCCTCACCCTGCCCCTCTCCCACAGGGAGAGGGAACAAACACTAAAAACGGCAACCGAGGTTGCCGTTTTGCTTTTATAGCCTCACCGGATCAATATGCCAGATCGTCTCAGCATACTCCTTGATGGTCCTGTCTGACGAGAAATAGCCCATATTGGCGATGTTGTACATCGCGGCGCTGGTCCACTTCTCCGGCTGGCGATAAAGTTCGTCCACCTTATCCTGACAGTCCACGTAGCTGCGATAATCCGCCAGCACCTGGTAGTGATCGCCAAAGTTAATCAGCGAATCCACCAGATCGCGGTAGCGGCTAGGTTCATCAGGGCTAAACACGCCGGTCGCGATCTGCGTCAGCACCTGACGCAACTCTTCATCCTCTTCGTAATATTGACGCGGCGAGTAGCCTTTCCTGCGCAGCGCCTCCACCTCTTCCGTCGTATTACCGAAGATAAAGATATTCTCTTCGCCCACGTGCTCCAGCATCTCGACGTTCGCCCCGTCCAGCGTGCCGATGGTCAGCGCGCCGTTAAGGGCAAACTTCATGTTACTGGTACCCGATGCTTCAGTACCCGCCGTCGAAATCTGTTCAGAGAGATCCGCCGCCGGGATGATCAGCTGCGCCAGGCTGACGCTGTAGTTCGGAATGAACACCACCTTCAGCTTGTCGCCAATGTCCGGATCCTGGTTAACCACCTTCGCCACGTCGTTGATGAGATGAATAATGTGCTTCGCCATGTAGTAGGCGGAAGCCGCCTTACCGGCGAAGATCTTCACGCGCGGCACCCATTCGGCCGTTGGATCGGCCTTGATGCGGTTGTAATGGGTGATCACGTGCAGCACGTTCATCAGCTGACGCTTGTATTCGTGGATGCGTTTGATCTGCACGTCGAACAGCGCTTTCGGGTTAGCGACCACGTTGAGGTGCATCGCCAGCCAGACCGCCAGACGCTTTTTGTTCAGCAGCTTGGCTTCGCGCACGGCTTTGTTCACAGTCGGGAAATCAATATGCTGTTCCAGCTCGCTCAGCTGGCTCAAATCGGTACGCCAGGTGCGGCCGATATTCTCGTCCAGTACCTCAGAGAGCGGCTGGTTGGCCAGCGCCAGCCAGCGGCGCGGCGTGACGCCGTTGGTCACGTTGCAGAACCGCGTCGGGAAGATCTTCGCGAAGTCCGCAAACAGCGACTGCACCATCAGGTTCGAGTGGAGCTCGGACACGCCGTTGACCTTGTGGCTGATGACAACCGCCAGCCAGGCCATGCGCACGCGGCGACCATTCGACTCATCAATGATGGACGCGCGGCTCAGCAGGCCGGTATCGTTCGGATACTGCTCCTGCAGCGTCTTAAGGAAGTAGTCGTTAATCTCAAAGATAATCTGCAGATGGCGCGGCAGGATTTTGCCGAGCATGTCCACCGGCCACGTCTCCAGCGCTTCGCTCATCAGCGTGTGGTTGGTGTAGGAGAACACCTGGCAGGTCACCTCAAAGGCGTCATCCCAGCTGAACTTATGCTCGTCGATCAGCAGGCGCATCAGTTCCGGAATTGAGAGCACCGGGTGGGTGTCGTTAAGGTGGATCGCGGTTTTCTCCGCCAGGTTGGCGTAGGTTTTGTGCAGCTGATGGTGGCGGCTGAGGATGTCCTGAATGGTCGCCGAAACGAGGAAATACTCCTGACGCAGGCGCAGCTCGCGACCCGAGTAGGTCGAGTCATCCGGGTACAGCACGCGGGACACGTTCTCGGAGTGGTTTTTATCCTCCACCGCCGCGAAGTAGTCACCCTGGTTAAATTTCCCGAGGTTAATTTCGCTACTGGCCTGGGCACTCCACAGGCGCAGCGTGTTGGTGGCGTCGGTATCGTAGCCGGGGATAATCTGGTCGTAGGCCACGGCCAGGATCTCTTCCGTTTCTACCCAGCGGGACTTTTTCCCTTCCTGCTGGATACGCCCGCCAAAGCGCACCTTGTAGCGCGTGTTGTGGCGCTTGAACTCCCACGGGTTGCCGTACTCCAGCCAGTAGTCCGGCGACTCTTTCTGACGCCCGTCGACGATGTTCTGTTTGAACATACCGTAGTCGTAGCGAATACCGTAGCCGCGGCCCGGCAGCGCCAGCGTCGCCAGCGAGTCGAGGAAGCAGGCGGCGAGACGCCCCAGACCGCCGTTGCCGAGGCCCGGGTCGTTCTCTTCGTCGATCAGTTCTTCTAAATCTAACCCCATCTCTTCGAGTGCGGTTTTGACATCGTCATAAATACCGAGCGACAGCAGCGCGTTGGACAGCGTGCGGCCAATCAAAAATTCCATCGACAGGTAGTAAACCTGACGCGTCTCCTGCGAGAGCTGGGCGCGGTTTGAGCGCAGCCAGCGTTCAACCAGGCGGTCACGCACCGCAAACAGGGTGGCGTTCAGCCACTCGTGCTTGTTGGCTATAACCGGATCTTTCCCGATGGTGAACATCAGCTTGTAGGCGATGGAGTGCTTTAACGCCTCAACGCTGAGCGTGGGTGAAGAGTAGCTAAATGGAGCGTTCATATCAGTAACTTCGCCTCGTTACATCAAGCGTTGATAGAGATCGCGGTATGACTGCGCCGCGACGTGCCAGCTAAAGTCCATGGACATCGCCTGACGCTGAACGTAACGCCAGAGTGATGGACGGGACCACAAGACGAAAGCACGCCGAATCGCCCGAAGCAGCGACCAGGCATTACTGTCCTCAAAGACAAACCCGCTGGCGATACCGTCCGCCAGATTTTCCAGAGAGCTGTCGGATACGGTATCCGCCAGTCCGCCCGTGCGGCGCACCAGCGGCAGCGTGCCGTATTTCAGACCATAAAGCTGCGTCAGGCCGCAGGGTTCGAAACGGCTTGGCACCAGAATGACGTCCGCGCCGCCCATAATTCGGTGCGAGAACGCCTCGTGGTAGCCAATCTGCACGCCCACCTGCCCCGGGTGTTCCGCAGCGGCGGCAAGGAAACCTTCCTGCAGCACCGGGTCGCCCGCGCCGAGCAGCGCCAGCTGTCCGCCCTGCTCCAGTAAACCGGGCAGCGCCTCAAGCACCAGATCCAGCCCTTTCTGGCTGGTCAGGCGGCTGACCACCGCGAACAGCGGCACTTTGTCGTTAACCTTCAGGCCCATCGCAATCTGCAGCTGGCGTTTGTTTTCCGCTTTGTCTTCCACGGAATCACGGCCATAGCGCGCCGCCAGCAGGAGATCGGTTTCCGGGCTCCAGATCTGTTCATCCACGCCGTTCAGAATGCCCGACAGGCGGCCTTCGCGATGGCGCTGCTGCAGCAACCCTTCCATGCCGTAGCCAAACGCCGGCTGGGTGATCTCACGAGCGTAGGTCGGGCTCACCGCCGTGATGTGATCGGCGTAGTACAGCCCCGCCTTCAGGAACGAGATCTGCCCGTTAAACTCCAGACCGTGCATGTTAAAGAACGACCATGGCAGATCGATGTCATTCATGTGATGGGCGTAGTACATCCCCTGATATGCCAGGTTATGCACGGTAAAGACCGATTTCGCCGGGTGGCCGCGCGCGGCGAGATACGCCGGGGCAAGCCCGGCGTGCCAGTCGTGCGCGTGCACCACATCCGGACGCCAGAACGGATCCAGCCCCGTCGCCATTTCTGCTCCAACCCAGCCGAGCAGCGCAAAGCGCAGCACGTTGTCGGTGTAGGCGAACAGGTTCGTATCGTGATACGGGCTGCCCGGTCGATCGTATAAGTGCGGCGCGTCGATCAGGTAAATCCCTACGCCATTGTAATGTCCAAACAGCAGGGTAATGCGTCCGGCAAACGTTTCACGGCGGGTCACCACTTTTGCATCAGGTATACCGCGCCGGATATCCGGAAAGGCGGGCAGCAGGACTCGGGTATCCACGCCTCCGGCGATTTGCGCCGCCGGTAATGCGCCAAGCACATCTGCCAGACCGCCCGTTTTTAATAACGGGAACATCTCAGAACATACGTGTAAAACCTGCATCATCGCTCCTGTTTGATTTGCAGCTTCCGCAACATTTCCCGTGTGACTAACACGATCCCCTCTTCCGAACGGTAGAAACGACGCGCGTCTTCTTCCGCATTCTCCCCAATGACCATCCCTTCAGGGATGACGCAGGCACGGTCGATCACGCAACGACGCAGACGACACGAGCGCCCTACCCAGACATCCGGCAACAAGACTGCCGAATCGATATTACAGAATGAATTTATCCGCACGCGCGGGAACAGCACCGACTGCACCACGACCGAACCGGAGATAATGCACCCGCCGGACACCAGCGAGTTCAGCGTCATGCCGTGGCTGCCGGAGCGGTCCTGGACGAACTTGGCCGGCGGCAGCGACTCCATATGGGTACGAATCGGCCAGTTCTGGTCGTACATATCCAGTTCAGGCGTGACTGACGCCAGGTCGAGGTTCGCTTTCCAGTAGGCTTCCAGCGTACCCACATCGCGCCAGTAGGGTTCCGCATTCGGATCGGACTGTACGCAGGACAGCGGGAATGGATGTGCATACGCCATGCCAGCTTTCGTGATTTTCGGAATGATGTCTTTACCGAAGTCGTGGCTGGAGTTTTCGTCTTTGTCGTCTTCTTCCAGCAGCTCATAAAGATAATCTGCGTCAAAGACATAGATCCCCATGCTGGCGAGCGATTTGGTGTCATCGCCCGGCATGGTTGGCGGGTTCGCCGGTTTTTCAACGAAGTCGATAATTTTGTCGTCGGCATCCACGTGCATGACGCCAAACGCCGTCGCTTCGGCAACGGGCACAGGCAGACACGCCACGGTGCAGCGCGCCCCTTTTTCGACGTGGTCGATCAGCATGTGGGAGTAATCTTGCTTGTAGATGTGGTCCCCGGCGAGGATCACGATGTATTCCGCGTTATAGCGACGAATAATGTCGAGGTTCTGGGTCACCGCATCCGCCGTACCGCGGTACCAGTTCTCGCCGTGAACGCGCTGCTGAGCAGGAAGGAGATCGACAAACTCGTTCATCTCTTCGCTGAAGAATGACCAGCCGCGCTGGATATGCTGAACCAGCGTGTGCGACTGATACTGCGTAATGACGCCGATGCGGCGAATGCCCGAGTTCAGGCAGTTGGAGAGCGCAAAGTCGATGATGCGGAACTTACCACCAAAGTGAACAGCCGGTTTGGCGCGCTTGATGGTCAAATCTTTCAGACGGGTACCACGCCCACCCGCAAGGATCAGGGCAACCGTTTTTAATGGTAGCTGGCGTGCCAACATTAAGGGATCGTTCTTCTCTAATCTAACCATGACTAACTCCTTTTTTATCATCTTTGGAATACGCACACTCCGTGCGCAGGCCCGTGCCAGACAGCCATTACTACCGGATTATCCGCTCCGGCAAAGGGGGGAACGGCGCGCCACTCCCCGTCAGGTAAAACAATCTCTGCGACGTCATCCGTCGCGTTCAGCGTGACCAGCCATTTATCCGACAGCAGGATTTGCAGGCGTGGTACGCCGTGTTGCCACTCTTGCGCGCTTAACGGTTGCGCGTCTTTATTCAGCCAGCGAACGTTGCCGTCACCCTCTTCCCACCAGCTGTTGGCGGTCAGCGCGGGGATCTGCTGGCGAAGATGGATCAGCGCAGCGGTGAAATGAATCAGCCCGCTGTTGGCTTCCCCCCAGTCGAGCCAGGTTAAGGTGTTGTCCTGGCAATACGCATTGTTATTACCGTGCTGGCTGTGACCATGCTCATCGCCTGCCAGCAGCATCGGCGTGCCCTGCGACAGTAAAAGCGTTGTCAGCAGCGCATGAACGCTGGCGCGTCGCCGCTCGATGACGTCGAGGCTTCCGCCTAACCCTTCTATACCATGATTAAAGCTATGGTTATTGTTAGTGCCATCGCGATTCTCTTCGCCGTTTGCCTCATTGTGTTTCTGATTGAAACAAACGCAGTCCCTGAGCGTAAAACCGTCGTGCGCCGTCAACAGGTTGACGGTAGCCGACGGGCGTTTGCCGTCGCGCTTAAAGAGATCGCTCGACGCGGCAAAGCGTCCGGCAAATTCCCCCAGCGACAGATTGCGTTCCAGCCAGAAGCGGCGCACGGCGTCGCGGTAGTGATCGTTCCACTCGGCAAACAGCGGCGGGAAATTCCCGACCTGATAACCGCCTTCGCCAATGTCCCACGGCTCGGCAATGAGCTTCACCTGCGAGAGCACCGGACAGTTTTTTATCGCCTCGAACAGCGGCGCCTGCCGGCTGAACGCCGGCGTGCGCCCCATCACGGGCGCCAGGTCGAAACGAAAACCGTCGACGTGGAACGTCTCCACCCAGTATTTCAGGCATTCATACGCAAAATGCGTGACCGCCGGATGGCTGAGGTTGAGCGTGTTACCGCAGCCGGTCCAGTTCTCATAATCGCCATCCTGCCTGATCCAATAATAGCTACGGTTATCAATTCCGCGCATGGAGAGCGTCGGACCGTCGAGATCGCTTTCTGCACTGTGGTTGAGCACCACGTCCAGAATGACCTCAATGCCCGCCGCGTGGAGAGCCTTCACCGCATCGCGGAACTCGTCCCGCGCTTTTTCCGGATGGACGGCATAGCGCGGCTCGAGCGCGAACATCGCCAGCGGGTTGTAGCCCCAGTAGTTGCTGAGCCCCAGCCGCTGCAGGCGCGGCTCGCTGGCAAAATGGGCAACGGGAAGCAGTTCCAGGGCGGTGATACCGAGATGTTTCAGGTAGGCGATCATGGTGGGATGCCCGAGCGCCTTATAGGTGCCGCGCATCTCTTTGGGGATCGACGGGTGCAGGTACGTCAGCCCTTTAACGTGGGCTTCATAAATGACGGTATTGCCCCACGGCGTCTGCGGCGGGGCATCGTCTTCCCAGTCATAAAGATCGTTCACCACCACGCTTTTTGGCGAGACGGGCGCGCTGTCGCGGTGGTCGGGCTCGCCGTAGCCCACGTGGAAGAGCGGGTCATCTTTAAATTCGCCGTCCACGCGGTGCGCGCACGGGTCAATCAGCAGCTTCGCCGGGTTAAACCAGTGCCCCTGCGCCGGATCCCACGGACCGTGTACGCGAAAGCCATAGTGCATGCCTGGCCGTCCTCCGGCCAGGTAGCCGTGCCAGGTATCCCCCGTGCGCGCGGGTAAATCGTAACGGTGCTCGTTATCTTCCCCGTCAAACACGCACAGTTCTACCCGCTCGGCGTGAGCGGAAAAGAGGGTGAAATTGACACCCTTTCCGTCAAAACGCGCCCCGAGCGGTTCGGGTTTACCTGCCTTAAGCTGCGTCATTCGCCCTCCCGCATCAGCCAGATGGTGCCAAGCGGCGGCAGCGTCAGGCTCAGGGAGTTGGGTCGCCCGTGGCTTTCTATGGCGTCACTCTGTACCAGCCCGCCGTTACCGGCGTTGCTGCCGTGGTAGTGCATCGAATCGGTATTCAGAATTTCACGCCATTTGCCCGGCTGGTTAATGCCGAAGCGGTAGTGTTCGCGCGGCACCGGGGTGAAGTTGCTGGCGACGATGATCTCGTTACCGGCCTTGTCACGACGCACAAAGACAAACACCGAGCGCTCATGGTCGTCCACCACCAGCCATTCAAAGCCGTACGGATCGAAGTCGAGCTCGTGCAGCGCTTTGTGGTGGCGATAGGTCAGGTTCAGATCGCGCACCAGACGCTGCACCCCGTGGTGCCAGTTGTCGCCGCCTTCCAGCAGATGCCAGTCGAGGCTGGCGTCGTGGTTCCACTCGCGCCCCTGGGCGAACTCATTGCCCATGAACAGCAGTTTCTTACCCGGGAAGGCAAACATCCAGCCGTAATAGGCGCGCAGGTTGGCAAACTTCTGCCACGCGTCGCCCGGCATGCGGTCGAGAATGGATTTTTTGCCGTGCACCACCTCATCGTGCGACAGCGGCAGCATGAAGTTTTCGGTGTAGTTGTAGAGCATCCCGAACGTCAGCTTATCGTGATGATACTTACGGTGAACCGGATCCAGCTTCATATAGTCGAGCGTGTCGTGCATCCAGCCCAGGTTCCACTTATACCAGAACCCCAGGCCGCCCAATGACGGCGGACGGGAGACGCCCGCAAAGTCGGTCGACTCTTCCGCTATGGTCACGGCACCGTCCACCTGCTCGCCGATAATGCGGTTGGTATTGCGCAGGAACTCAATGGCTTCCAGGTTTTCACGACCGCCAAACTCGTTCGGGATCCACTCCCCCTCTTTGCGGCTGTAGTCGCGGTAGATCATCGACGCCACCGCATCGACGCGCAGGGCATCAATACCAAACCGCTCGATCCAGTACAGGGCATTCCCGACCAGATAGTTGGCGACCTCACGACGACCGTAGTTGTAGATCAGCGTGTTCCAGTCCTGGTGATAGCCTTCCCGCGGATCGCTGTGCTCGTAAAGCTTCGTGCCGTCAAACTCTGCCAGCGCGAAATCATCCGCAGGGAAATGGCCCGGCACCCAGTCGAGGATGACGTTCAGCCCGGCGGCGTGCGCGGCATCAATGAAATAGCGGAAGTCGTCGCGCGTGCCAAAGCGGCGCGTTGGCGCATACAGCCCGGTGGGCTGATAGCCCCAGCTGCCGTCGAACGGGTGTTCATTGACCGGCAGCAGCTCAAGGTGAGTAAAGCCCATCCATTTGGCGTACGGCACCAGCTGGTCGGCAAGCTCCCGGTAGCTAAGCCAGAAGTTGTTATCGGTGTGGCGGCGCCAGGAGCCGAGATGAACTTCATAGACGGAGATAGGCGCATCAAAGCGGTTGGCCTGTTTACGCTCTTCCGTCTGGACGACCTTCTCCGGCAGGCCGCAAATCAGCGACGCGGTATCCGGGCGCATCTGCGCTTCGAAGGCATACGGGTCGGCTTTAATGCGTAGCTTGCCGTTGGCGTCGATCATCTCGAATTTATAAAGCTGCCCGGGGTGCGCCCCGGGGATAAACAGCTCCCAGATGCCGGTTTCCCGGCGCAGGCGCATCGGATGGCGGCGACCGTCCCAGTAGTTGAACTGGCCGACAACGGAGACGCGCTGGGCGTTAGGTGCCCACACGGAGAACCGCGTGCCGGTAATACCGTCCATGGTATCGGCATGGGCACCCAGCGTTTCATAAGGTCGAAGATGCGTCCCTTCGGAGAGCAGCCAGGCGTCCATCTCTTTTAAGAGCGGACCAAAGCTGTAGGGATCGTCAATCAGGTTTTGCTGACCGTGCCAGAGAACGGCGAGCTGATAGCGAAAAGGGTTTTTACGACGGGGCATTACGCCCGAGAAGAAGCCACGCGAATCGAGGCATTCAAGATTACCAACCTTGCGGCCGGTTTTGGGTTCAATCACCCAGACTTCTGTGGCATCCGGTAATAGCGCCCGAACTTCCAGACCCGCCTCAGTACGATGCATCCCAAGCACAGAAAAGGGGTCAGCGAAATGACCCGCAATAAGCGCATTAATCACGTCTCTATCCACACGATCGGACATGGTATTCATCCTGTTTTTTATGTCGTCCTTTTTAAGCGCTCCGGGACGACTTTTAATGTGACCTGAACGGGACAGCACAAAAATGTGCATCCATTCTGCTCCGTTCGAACCTCAGGTAAGAAATGACTCTTCCTTAAAGCATAGCCAACGCTCTAGATGACTCCTGATAAAAAATAAGACATACGCGTGTTACTCCATGTAGTACGCAAAAAAAAGGGGTGAAAATCACCCCCGGTAGTTAACAAATTATTACGCCAGCTGGCGCAGCATGCGGCGCAGCGGCTCGGCGGCGCCCCACAGGAGCTGGTCGCCGACGGTGAACGCGGAGAGATACTCCGGCCCCATGTTCAGCTTGCGCAGACGGCCAACCGGCGTGGTCAGCGTGCCGGTAACGGCAGCCGGGGTCAGCTCGCGCATGGTGATATCGCGATCGTTTGGAATTACTTTTGCCCACGGGTTGTGCGCGGCCAGCAGCTCTTCCACGGTCGGAATAGACACATCTTTTTTCAGTTTAATGGTGAAGGCCTGGCTGTGGCAGCGCAGCGCGCCGATACGCACGCACAGACCGTCAACCGGAATGGTGTTCGCGGTCGCGAGGATTTTGTTGGTCTCAGCCTGGCCCTTCCACTCTTCGCGGGTCTGGCCGTTATCCAGCTGTTTGTCGATCCACGGGATCAGACCGCCGGCCAGCGGTACGCCAAAGTTATCCACCGGCAGCTCGCCGCTGCGGGTCAGCTGGGTGACCTTACGCTCGATATCCAGAATAGCGGATGCCGGGTTTGCCAGCTCGGTCGCAACGCTCTGGTGCAGCTGGCCCATCTGGGTCAGCAGCTCGCGCATATGGCGCGCGCCGCCGCCGGACGCGGCCTGGTAGGTCGCCACGGAGACCCACTCCACCAGATCCTGAGCGAACAGGCCGCCGAGGGACATCAGCATCAGGCTGACGGTGCAGTTGCCGCCAACAAAGGTTTTTACGCCGTTGTTCAGGCCATCGGTGATCACGCCCTGGTTCACCGGGTCGAGAATGATGATGGCATCATCTTTCATGCGCAGCGACGAGGCCGCGTCAATCCAGTAGCCCTGCCAGCCGCTTTCACGCAGCTTTGGATAGATTTCGTTGGTATAATCGCCGCCCTGGCACGTCACAATAATGTCGAGTGCCTTCAGCGCTTCCAGATCGTAAGCATCCTGCAACGTGCCTGTGGTACCACCAAAGGACGGAGCAGCCTGGCCGAGCTGGGAAGTGGAGAAGAAGACCGGGCGGATAGCGTCGAAATCGCGCTCTTCAACCATGCGTTGCATGAGTACAGAGCCGACCATACCGCGCCAGCCGATAAAACCAACGTTTTTCATAGCATTTTTTTCCTGCTGAGGGTGTGTGCTGATTGTGCAAGCCAGTATTGAACTGGGATATGCTTCACATTACAAAATGCTGCCAAAGTCGCAAGCGAAATTAATCGATGATTGCCCGGCAATCAGAAAAAGCGCTAATCATCGAAATAACACTACTAAGTATCAGGGATAATTTAAAGATGAGTGAAATCATTTCCGCGGCGGTTTTATTGATCCTGATTATGGATCCACTGGGTAACCTGCCGATCTTCATGTCGGTGCTGAAGCACACCGAACCGAAGCGCCGCCGTGCGATCATGATCCGCGAGCTGCTCATTGCCCTGCTGGTGATGTTTATCTTCCTGTTTGCGGGTGAAAAAATCCTCGCATTCCTGAACCTGCGCGCCGAAACCGTGTCGATTTCCGGCGGGATTATTCTTTTCCTGATTGCGATTAAGATGATTTTCCCAAGCGCGGAAGGCAGCAGCAGCGGCCTGCCTGCGGGTGAAGAGCCGTTTATTGTGCCGCTGGCGATTCCCCTCGTTGCCGGGCCGACCATTCTGGCCACGCTGATGCTGCTGTCGCACCAGTATCCGAACCAGATGAGCCATCTGGTGATTGCCCTGCTGATTGCCTGGGGCGGAACGTTTATTATCCTGCTGCAGTCGTCCCTGTTCCTGCGCCTGCTGGGCGAAAAAGGGGTAAACGCGCTGGAGCGCCTGATGGGGCTGATTCTGGTAATGATGGCAACGCAGATGTTCCTGGACGGCATTCGGGCGTGGATGAAGGGATGACGTTCTCCCTCTCCCTGTGGGAGAGGGCTGGGGTGAGGGCATCAGGCAGCAGAGGCGCCCACTCAACCCTTACGAATCAAATACCGGTACGGCAGCGTTTCCGTCTGCTGCGCCACCAGCTCATGCTCCATAAAGGTACAAAAACCGGGAATATCGCGCGTGGTGGCCGGGTCGTCGGCAACGATCAGCAGCGTTTCACCGGTCTGCATGTTGCGCACGGTTTTACGTACCATCATTACCGGTTCCGGGCAGCGAAGGCCCTGGGCATCAAGAGTGTGGTCTGGGCTGGAAAACAGGTCGGTCATGATCTTCTCGGTCTGATAAAAACGGCTGTAGTTTACGCCCGGTTGCGATCAATGCAAACCAGGTTAACGATTGCGTAAAAACTAACCATTGCAATGTCCTGACAAAGCAGTATCATGCTGCGGTTTTTATTGGGTTCCCTCACCCCAACGTATAAAAAGGTCACAATATGACGCAGTTTTCTGAATCTCAGCGCGTAAAAGCGTTGTTCTGGCTTTCGCTTTTCCATTTGCTGGTGATCACCTCCAGCAACTATCTGGTGCAGCTCCCGATCTCCATCTTTGGTTTCCATACCACCTGGGGCGCGTTTAGTTTCCCGTTTATTTTCCTCGCGACGGATTTGACCGTGCGTATTTTTGGCGCACCGCTGGCTCGCCGTATTATTTTTTCGGTCATGCTCCCGGCGCTGTTCATCTCGTACGTGATTTCGTCTCTGTTTTATATGGGAAGCTGGCAGGGCTTTGAGGCGTTAACCCACTTCAACCTGTTCGTTGCCCGCATCGCCGCGGCAAGCTTTATGGCCTATGCGCTGGGGCAGATCCTCGACGTGCATGTGTTTAACCGCCTGCGTCAGAATCATCGCTGGTGGATGGCGCCAACCGCCTCCACGCTGTTCGGTAACGTGAGCGATACGCTGGCCTTCTTCTTTATCGCCTTCTGGCGCAGCCCGGATGCGTTCATGGCCGAGCACTGGATGGAAATCGCGCTGGTGGACTACTGCTTCAAGGTCCTCATCAGCATTGTTTTCTTCCTGCCGATGTACGGCGTGCTGCTCAATATGCTGCTGAAAAGGCTGGCAGATAAATCTGAAATCACAGCATTGCAGGCTGGTTAAGGGTTCGCTTTATCAGTTGTGATAAGATGAGCGAATGAGCCGTTATGGCCGTTTATCGAAAGGAAGAAGTCAATGCGCAATCTGGTTAAATATGTCGGGATTGGCCTGCTGGTTGTGGGTCTTGCAGCCTGTGATAACAGCGACACGAAAACGCCTGCTCAGGGCGCATCCGCAGAAAGCAATGCGACCGGCCAGCCGGTGAATCTGATGGATGGCAAACTCAGTTTCTCTCTGCCAGCCGATATGACTGACCAGAGCGGCAAGCTGGGCACCCAGGCGAACAACATGCACGTTTACTCCGACGCAACCGGGCAGAAAGCGGTCATTGTGATTGTGGGCGACGACACCAGCGAAGACCTGGCCGTCCTGTCCAAACGTCTTGAAGATCAGCAGCGCGGACGCGACCCGCAGCTGCAGGTCGTGACCAATAAATCCATCGAGCTGAAAGGCCATAAGCTGCAGCAGCTCGATAGCATCATCTCCGCAAAAGGCCAGACCGCTTACTCCTCTGTTGTGCTGGGCAAGGTCGATAACAAACTGCTGACCCTGCAGATCACCCTGCCAGCGGAAGATCAGCAGAAAGCGCAGACGGCCGCTGAAAACATCATTAACACCATCGTGATCCAGTAACGCTTCACGACGATGACGTGGCCTCCGGTGCCTGCACCGGGGGCCATTTTTTTAGCCGCCACGTCAGCAGCAGCGCAATAACCACCAGACCCGCCGCGGCAAGATAGATCACCGGCACGCCTGCCCAGGCCATCACCAGCCCCGCCAGCGGGCCGGTAATGCCTAAAGACATATCCATGAATACCGTATAGGTCGCCAGCGCCGCCCCCTGATTCTGCTGCGGCACGGCTTTTACCGCCACCACGCCCAGCGCCGGGAAGACCAGGGAAAAGCCTGCCCCCGCGAGGAACACGCCCACTTTGGCGACCCACGGCACCATCGCAATTCCGGTCAGCAGCAGCCCGACAATCTCTATCGCAAAGCAGATCATCGCCACATTCAGCCCGCCGAGACGGTTGATGCCGTTAGGGAAAAGCAGGCGGGCACCTACAAACGCACAGCTAAACAGGGTTAACGCAAAGGCCGCGCTGTCCCAGCCTTTGGCGTCGTAGAACAGGGTGATGAAGGTCGCAATTACGCCAAAGCCGGTGGTTGCCAGCGCCAGGGCCATGCCGTACGGCCAGACGCGTCCCAGCACCGCCCGAAACGGCAGCGGCTTGCCTTTGCTGGCCTTTACTTTCGGACGCGGCAGCGCAAAGAGAATTGCCAGCAGCGCGACCGCCATAATAGTGATAGACAGCCCATACAGCCCGCCAAGCGCATAGCAGGCCACGCCGAGCGGCGCCCCAAGCGCCATTGCCCCGTAGGTGACAATCCCGTTCCAGGAGATCACCCGGCCAATGTGCGGCGCGCCGACAACCCCCACGCCCCACAGCGTCGAGCCGGTTCCCGCCAGGCTTTGTCCGATGCCGAGAATGACGCGGCCCAGACAGAGCAGCGCCAGGCTGACCAGCGGCCAGTGGCTGGTTGCGGCAGCCAGCAGGTAGCTCAGGCCACTGAGGAAACAGCCGCATAAACCCACCACCACAATGCTTTTTGGACCGAACAGGTCCGCGTAGCGCCCGGCATGGGGGCGACTCAGGAGCGTGGCGAAATACTGCAGGCTGATGACCAGCCCCGCCCAGAAGGCGCTGAAGCCCATCACGTCATGGACATAGCCCGGCAGGACCGCCAGCGGCAGGCCAATGGTCAGATAGCTGGCAAAGTTGAAAATCACAACGGAAACGATGCGCAGATTGAGGCGCAATCCGCTCAGTGCCGGTTCAGCGGCAGGTTCGGGCATGGGGTTTTACCTGGATTTTTTACAACCGTGTTTCACTATTACCACGGCGCAATAAGAAAATCAGCACCGACTTTCAGATTAACGGCTCCAGACGAAGCGAAGCCCGGGCACTACACTTACCGGGTCATCATATTAAGGAACACGCATGATCGCTAACCCGTCCGACAAAGCAGGACTTCACATCTTATTAAAACTCGCCTGTCTGGTGGTTATCCTTGCGGGTATTCATGCTGCCGCCGACATTATTGTTCAGCTCCTGCTGGCGCTCTTTTTTGCCATTGTGCTTAATCCTCTGGTCACCTGGTTTTTACGTCGGGGAGTCAGCCGCCCGGTAGCCATCACCATTGTGGTTATTGTTATGCTGATTGGCCTGACGGCGCTCTTCGGCGTACTGGCGGCATCGCTGAGCGAATTCTCCA
The DNA here is from genome assembly GCF_004006055.1 of Enterobacter sp. N18-03635. Taxonomy (NCBI): domain Bacteria; kingdom Pseudomonadati; phylum Pseudomonadota; class Gammaproteobacteria; order Enterobacterales; family Enterobacteriaceae; genus Enterobacter; species Enterobacter sp. N18-03635. The sequence goes on from NZ_CP034769.1 coordinate 4,245,700, forward strand.
CCATGCTGCCGCAGTACAACAAAGAGCTGACGCGTAAAATTGTCGCGCTGCAGGAGATGGTACCCTTTCTTAATCTGCATATTTCACCCGAACGGATGCTGCGCAGAATGGACTCCGAGAAGGTCATGACCTACGCCACCACCTTGATGACGGGGCTTTCCGGCGCGATGGCCAGCATTCTGCTGCTGGTCATGACGGTGGTGTTTATGCTGTTCGAAGTTCGCCACGTCCCCTATAAGCTGCGCTTTGCACTGAACAACCCACAAATTCACATTGCCGGATTACACCGGGCACTGAAGGGCGTCTCAAAATATCTGGCGCTGAAAACGCTTCTGAGCGTCTGGACCGGGGTCATTGTCTGGCTGGGGCTGATGCTGATGGACGTGCAGTTCGCGCTGATGTGGGGCGTGCTGGCATTTCTGCTGAACTACGTGCCGAATATTGGCGCGGTGCTTTCCGCCGTGCCGCCGATGATCCAGGCGTTTCTGTTCAACGGTTTCTACGAATGCATGCTGGTCGGCGCGCTGTTCCTCGTCGTGCATATGGTGCTGGGCAATATTCTTGAACCGCGCATGATGGGACACCGTCTGGGCATGTCGACGCTGGTGGTATTTTTATCCTTACTGATTTGGGGATGGCTGCTGGGCCCGGTCGGTATGCTGCTGTCGGTCCCCCTGACCAGCGTATGTAAAATCTGGATGGAAACCACCAAAGGCGGCAGCAAGCTGGCGATCCTGCTCGGTCCGGGGAGGCCGAAAAGCCGATTACCAGGATAACCGACCTACCTGTACAGGTAGGTTTAAACCATCAGTAATACACCGTAAATTACCGCGTCCTTAATCCGTCGCGGTATTTTATTTGCGTTAAGTCGATATTCACCCTGTTTTATTTACGTCGTGCGCATTACGCTCAAACGCAATTCATGATTTAACGCAAATTATAAAAAATGAAATGGTTACTTATTTTTCCATGTTATTATTTCCGTCTTCGCTTCATCGTAATGCAAACATTAATATTGATTAAAAATACGCCTGGCGCCAACGGATAGCCGGATGAATATTATTTGTAAAAACCACTACCTTTAATTGTTAATATTGATATGGAGTTGTTGATGAAAAAGATCGTTAAATGGTGTGCTGCTGCCGTATTCGTTGGCGCACTGGCAGGCTGTGCGCGTACCGCCCCAATCGCTCAGGTTCACTCTATTGTAAGCGCGGGTCATACTGCCGATCAGGTAAAAACGGCAATTTTGAAAGCAGGCCAAAAACGTGACTGGATCATGACGGAAGCGGGCCCGGGAATGATTAAGGGGCGTCTGCAGTCGCGCGATCACTCGGTCCAGGTGAGTATTCCGTATACGGCAACAAGCTATTCAATCAACTATGAAAACAGCCTTAATCTGAAAGCGGCAGACGGTAAAATTCACAAAAATTATAACCGCTGGGTGAATAACCTCGACCACGATATTCAGCTGAACCTCTCCGCAGGCGCCACGCTGTAATATTTTTCTAAAGTCGGGCCGCGTATGGCCCGATAACCTCTCTTTATTATCCTCAAAGGTTACGTAGTAATGTACGAAAAGGACACACTCAGCGCACTGGATGCCATTACCGAAGCGCAACGCATCGCTTTTGCCCCGATGTTATTCCAGACTGCGCTTTGTCTGCGTAACTCAGGCGTTCTCGCCTGGCTAGATAAACAAGGGAAAGAAGGTGCCAGCCTTGAGGAAATAACAGAACACAGCACGCTAGGTAGCTATGGAGTCAGCGTACTGCTGGATATGGGATTAAGCGGTCGAATCGTAACCCAACAGCAAGGACGTTATTTCCTGGCGAAAGTGGGCCATTTTTTACTGCACGACGAAATGACCCGCGTAAATATGGATTTCACCCAGGACGTTTGTTACCAGGGGCTATTTCACCTGGCGGACGCCCTGCAGGAAGAAAAACCTGCCGGATTAGCCGTGTTTGGCAACTGGCCAACCATCTACCCGGCTTTATCCCAATTACCTGCTCCGGCGAAGGATAGCTGGTTCGCCTTTGATCATTACTATTCTGACGCCGCTTTTGACGCTGCTTTGCCATATATATTCGCAAGCTCGCCGACAAAATTGTACGATGTGGGCGGAAATACGGGTAAATGGTCGTTACGCTGCTGCCGCTATGACGAAAATGTTGCCGTGACGATCCTCGATCTGCCGCAGCAGATAGCGCTGGCGCAGGAAAACATCGCAAAAGCAGGTTTTTCTCATCGTATTGCATTCCATGCTGTCGATATGCTTAGCCCAGCAACATTGCCGGGTGACGCCGACGTCTGGTGGATGAGCCAGTTCCTGGATTGTTTCTCTCCGGATCAGATTGTCGCCATGCTGACGCGCGTCGCACAGGCCATGAAGCCAGGCGCACGTTTGTGCATCATGGAGCTTTTCTGGGATGCTCAGAAATTTGAAGCAGCCTCTTTCAGCCTGAATGCCACCTCGCTCTATTTCACCTGTATGGCGAATGGCAATAGCCGGTTTTACAGCGTAGAAAAGTTTTATCGCTACCTGGAGAGCGCAGGTTTCAGCGTTGAACAGCGGCTGGACAACCTTGGGGTCGGTCATACCCTGCTGATATGCACCAAACGTGAACAATAGAGCAGCTTAGCTGCCCGGGTGGCCTAGTCTGCCTTTTGAATACGGTTTTTTTCGCGGACGCGCGTAGATGAAATTTTCACTGAACATTATCGACTGGCAGGCCAGAGCGCCAGGACTCAGCGATGCCACAGAGTGGCAGGCGTGGTCTCGCCTGCAGCTGGCCGTCGATCCAACTGCCCCGCTTCCCCGGTTGACCGCTTTACCTATGATGACCGCGCGCCGCCTCAATTCAGGCAGTAAGCTGGCGGTGGATATTGGTCTTGCCATGCTGCAAAACCACGCCATTGATGCCGTCGTCTATTCCAGCCGCCACGGCGAGCTGGAGCGTAACTACCGTATTCTGCATGCTCTGGCAACCGGCCAGTCCGTATCGCCCACCGACTTCGCCATGTCCGTGCACAACTCGGCGGTGGGCAATCTCACGATTACCGCACGCCAGCCCATCGTCTCGTCATCCATCTCTGCCGGGCTGGACACCTTCCAGCAGGCTTTATGTGAAGTGCTGAGCCTGCTGCATGCCGGCTACTCCCGCGTCTTGCTGGTCGATTTTGACGGCGCGCTGCCGGAATTTTACCATCCGGCGTTACCGCAGCAGATGCCCACCTGGCCCTACGCGCTGGCGCTGGTCATTGAATCCGGACAGGAATTGCAGTGTGAAACCCACAGCGGCAGCACGGGCGAAGAACCCGCCCTGCCGCAAAGCCTGATGTTCCTGCAGCGCTATCTCAGCGAGGAACGTCAGTTTGTAGTGCCCGGCGAACGTTTGCTGTGGCAATGGACGCGCGCATGAACCACCTGGCTGCCCGTATCAACTGGTTATGGCGTCTGGTGATGACCGGATTCTGCTTCGCGCTGTTTGGCGTGGGCGGACTGCTGCTGTCGCTGGTCTGGTTCAACCTGCTGCTGATCGTCCAGCGCGACCGCGCCAACCGTCGACGTCTGGCGCGTCGCAGCATTGCGGCCAGCTTCCGTTTCTTCCTGACCGTTGCGCGCGGACTCGGGGTACTGGACTATCGCATTCGCAATCTTGACGCGCTGCGCAGCGATCGGGGTTGTCTGGTGGTAGCTAACCACCCCACGTTAATTGACTACGTGATTCTGGCGTCGGTGATGCCAGAAACCGACTGTCTGGTGAAGAGCGCGCTGCTGCGTAATCCCTTTGTCAGCGGCGTCATCCGCGCGGCGGATTACCTGATTAACAGCGAAGCCGAGCCCCTGCTCGCGGCCAGCCAGCAGCGTCTGGCTCAGGGCGACACGCTTTTGATCTTCCCGGAAGGCACGCGAACCCGGTTTGGCGAGGCTATCTCCCTCCAGCGCGGCGCGGCTAATATCGCCGTGCGCTGTAACAGCGATCTGCGGGTGGTGCTGATCCACTGTAGCGAACATCTGCTGGATAAAAAAAGTCACTGGTATGATGTACCGCCAGAAAAACCTGTTTTCACCGTGGATGTCCGCGACCGCGTGAACATCGACGAATTTTACGATGCAAATGAACAAGAACCGGCGCTGGCGGCAAGGCAGTTAAACCGGCATCTGGAGCATCGATTAACATCAGGCCTTCAATCTTTGTCAGGAATTAATGATGCAAGCGCTTTATCTTGAAATTAAGAATCTCATTATCACCACGCTGAATCTGGACGAGCTTACCGCAGAGGATATTGATACCGATGCCGCGCTGTTTGGCGATGGACTGGGTCTGGACTCCATTGACGCGCTGGAACTGGGTCTGGCCGTGAAAAACCAGTATGGCGTGGTGCTTTCTGCCGAAAGCGAAGAGATGCGCCAGCACTTCTTTTCCGTCGCCACGCTGGCGTCCTTTATCAACGCTCAACGCGCCTGAGATGTGAACGATGACTGAACAAGAAACCATTTATCAGGAAGTCTGCGGCCTTCTGACCAAGCTCTTTGAAATCGACCCGCAGGACATTACGCCCGAAGCCCGTCTTTATGAAGACCTGGAGCTGGACAGCATTGACGCGGTGGACATGATCGTTCATCTGCAGAAGAAAACCGGCAAGAAAATCAAGCCGGAAACCTTCAAATCGGTTCGTACCGTTCAGGATGTGGTAGACGCCGTCGAACAGCTTCTGCGCGAAGAGTAAGACGTCGTGCGTGGTGGACGGACGTTCCCGGTCATCCCACTGCTGACGGGTCTGATGCTGCTGGCGTGGCCTTTTCTGATTGGATTTGGGCTGACGCACAACAGCCTGCGGTGGCTGTTACCGGTGATGGCGCTGATGTTGCTGCTGCGGCTGCGCCAGGCGCGGCGGAACCGTGGCCCGATGCGGTATGTGGTGCAGTGCGTGGCGCTCGCGGGCATTGCGCTCTGCGCGGCAAGCTACCTGCTTAAAACCCACCAGTGGCTGCTGTTCTACCCGGTGGTCGTCAACCTTGTGATGCTGGCCGTGTTTGGCGGTTCGCTGTGGACCGCGATGCCGCTGGTCGAACGGCTGGCGCGCTTGCGCGAGCCGGATTTGCCCCCGGAGGGCGTGCGCTATACCCGCAGGGTGACCCTCGTCTGGTGCGGCTTTTTCATCGGAAACGGCGCGATGGCGCTGTTCACCGTTCTCCACGGCGACCTGCATCTGTGGACGCTGTGGAACGGTATGGTGGCTTATATCATGATGGGAACGCTGATGGCGACCGAGTGGCTGGTCCGCCAGCGGGTGATAAAAAAAGAGATGCACAATGACTAACCCCCTTCCGCTGGGCCAGTGGTTGAACGCCCCGCGCCCTGACGACATGCCCGTTGCCTGGCTTGACGATCGTACCTGGACGCTCGGCCAGCTGCGCCACGACGTGACCTTGCTGGTCGACACCCTGCGTCAGCAGGAAGGCGAGCGCTGGGCGCTGTGCTTTGAAAACAGCTACCTGTTTATCGTTGCGCTGCTGGCCTCGCTGCATGCCGGTAAAACGCCAGTCATTCCCGGCCATAGCCGCGTCTCGCAGCTTGAAGAACAGCAGTCGTTGTTTAGCGGCGTCCTGAGCGACAGGACTCTCGATTTCCATGGCAAGCTGATTGTGGTGGCCTCCAGCCATCAGACTGCTCGCCACTGGACGCCCCTGCCGGACATTGACGAAAGCCGCTTTGTTGAACTGTTCACCTCCGGCTCCACGGGCACCCCGCGTCGGGTGATTAAGCACATCGTCAGTCTGGATCGCGAAGCCCGTCTGCTGGCTGACCGCTTCGGCGAGCGTCTGACTGGCTGTAGCGTTGTCGCCTCGGTCGTACCGCAACATCTGTACGGCCTGACATTCCGCATCGTCTTGCCGATGGCGCTGGGCCTGCCGCTGCATGCCGCGATGCTCTACTACGCCGAGCAGCTGGCCGCCCTTCCTCATGACAGGCATTACCTGTTCATCAGCAGCCCGGCGTTCCTGAAGCGCCTGGATACGGAGCTTCCCGCGCCGCCCGTCAGAATGCTGATTTCAGCAGGCGGAATGCTGCCCTGGTGCGACGTATCCACCACCGCTGGCTGGCTTAACATCTGGCCGGATGAAATTTATGGCAGCACCGAAACCGGGATCCTCGCCTGGCGCCATCGCCAGCAGGATAACGTGCCGTGGCTCGCGTTCCCCGGCGTTATCTTCCATCAGGAAGATGACGCCTGTCGCGTCACGTCGCCACTGATCCACGAGGCTGAAGGACTCCAGCTGGACGATATCCTCCACTTCGACAGCGAGGGGCTTTTCAGCATCGCCGGGCGTCGCGGGCGGGTGGTCAAAATTGAAGAAAAGCGCATCTCGCTTAACGAGATCGAACGTCGCCTGCTGGAGCTCGACGGCATTTGCGAAGCGGCGGCGCTGCCGGTCACGCGCGGGGGCCGTCAGGGGATTGGCGCCCTGCTGGTTCTGGACGAAGCGGTTCGCCAGCGCGGGTATATGCAGGATAAAAAAGCGCAGGAGTTCGCCTGGCGTCGCGCCCTGCTGCCGTGGCTTGAGCCGGTCGCCGTTCCACGCTACTGGCGTATTGTCGATGAAATGCCGGTAAACAGTATGAACAAGCGTGTCTATGCGCAGTTAGAGGAGTTATTTCATGAAAATTCATGAAATTGAGCGCCACCAGACACAGCCGGAGAAGCTGGAGATCGTTTTGCATCTCGACGCGGCGCTGTTCTGGTTTCAGGGCCATTTTGCCGTACAGCCGCTGCTGCCCGGCGTTGCGCAGCTTGACTGGGTGATGCACTACGCCACGACGTTACTGGCACCGGGCTACCGCTTTCACAGCATTCAAAACGTGAAGTTCCAGGCACCTCTGCTGCCGGAAACCACGGTGACGCTGATGCTTGAGTGGCATGCTGAACGTCAGATGCTGACCTTCAGCTACCAGCGTCACGCAGGGGCTGAGCGCCATACCGCCAGCAGCGGGAAAATTCGGCTATGTCAGTAACCTTCCGCCCCTGCGTGCTGATCCCGTGCTACAACCACGGCGCCATGATCGCCAGCGTGCTCTCACGTCTCGCGCCGTTCGGCCTGCCGTGCCTGGTGGTGGATGACGGCAGCGACGCAGTCACCCGTCAGGAGCTTGAGCGCCTGGCGGCTGAGCAGCCGCAGATGACGCTGGTCCGTCTGGCGCAAAACGCCGGAAAAGGTGCCGCGGTCATCAGGGGGCTGGAAGAGTGCGCGCGCGCGGGCTATACCCACGCCGTGCAGGTGGACGCGGACGGCCAACACGCCATCGAAGATATCCCCAAACTGCTGGCGCTGGCGGAGCGCCACCCGGACGCGCTGATTTCCGGCCAGCCCATTTACGATGATTCCATTCCGCGCTCGCGACTCTACGGGCGCTGGATAACCCACGTCTGGGTCTGGATTGAGACCTTATCCCTGCAGCTTAAAGACAGCATGTGCGGCTTTCGGGTCTACCCGGTCTCGCCCACGCTGCGGCTGGCAGCGCGTGAAACGCTCGGTAAACGGATGGACTTTGACACCGAAGTGATGGTCCGTCTTTACTGGCAGGGCAACACCAGCGTCTTTTTGCCCACCCGTGTCACCTACCCGCAGGACGGCTTGTCCCACTTCGATGCGTTAAAAGATAACGTGCGGATCTCCCTGATGCATACCCGACTCTTCTTCGGCATGCTGCCCCGCATGCCCGGCCTGCTTTTCCGTCGACGCCGCCAGCACTGGGCGCAGCAGGACGAGGTCAAGGGTCTGTGGGGGATGCGCCTGATGCTGCGCGTCTGGAAACTGCTGGGTCGGCGGGCCTTTACCGTGCTGCTGTGGCCGGTGATCAGCGTGTACTGGCTTATAGCACGTCCTGCACGGCAGGCCTCGCGGCAGTGGATTGGAAGGGTCAAGCAAGAACTGCATAAGCGGAACATGCCCGTTCCCTCACGGCTCAACAGCTTTTTCCATTTTATGCGCTTCGGCAACGCGATGCTGGATAAGGTCGCCAGCTGGCGCGGCGAGCTGAAGTTTGATCGCGACGTGGTCTTTGCCGCCGGCGCGAGCGAAACGCTTAATATCGCGGCGCCGCAGGGCAAGCTGCTGCTGGCCTCGCATCTTGGCGACGTAGAAGCCTGCCGGGCCCTGGCCCAGCTGGACGGCAGCAAAATTATCACCGCCCTGGTCTTCAGCGAGAACGCCCAGCGCTTTAAGCAAATCATGAGCGAAATGGCGCCCGAGGCCAGCGTGAATTTGATGTCGGTCACCGACATCGGCCCGGACACCGCGATCGTCATCAAAGAGAAGCTTGAGCGGGGAGAATGGGTCGCGATTGTGGGCGATCGCATCGCGGTGAATCCGCAGCGTGGCGGCGAGTGGCGGGTGATCTGGAGTACGTTTATGGGGCAGCCAGCGCCGTTCCCACAGGGGCCGTTTATCCTGGCCTCCATCCTGCGCTGCCCGGTGGTGCTGATTTTTGCCCTGCGCCAGCAGGGTAAGCTCGTCCTGCACTGTGAACCGTTTGCAGATCCGCTGCACCTGCCGCGCGGTGAACGCCAGCAGGCGCTGCAGAATACCGTCGATCGCTACGCGCAGCGGCTGGAGCATTACGCCCTCATGTCGCCGCTCGACTGGTTTAATTTTTTCGATTTCTGGCATCTGCCAGAGTCCAGTGAAAAGGAGTAAAGGGTGCTGACCGATCCCCGCTTTACGACTGAAGTCGAGATCACCGTTCCGTTCCACGACGTCGATATGATGGGCGTGGTCTGGCACGGTAACTATTTCCGCTACTTTGAGATCGCCCGCGAGGCGCTGCTCAATCAGTTTGACTATGGCTATCGCCAGATGAAGGCCTCCGGCTACGTCTGGCCCGTCGTCGACACGCGGGTGAAATACCGTGATGCGGTGACCTTTGAGCAGCGTATTCGCGTCCGCGCGCACGTTGAAGAGTATGAAAACCGCCTGCGCATTGCCTATCAAATTTTCGATGCGCAGACCGGCAAACGCACGACCACCGGGTACACCATCCAGGTGGCGGTGGAAGAAGCCACCCGCGAAATGTGCTTTGTGAGCCCGGCAATACTGTTTGAACGTATGGGAGTAACGCCATGAAATGGTTGCCTTTACTGGCGCTAATCCTCAGCCCGCTGGTCAGCGCCGTGACGCTGGATGAGCTGCAGCAGCGCTTCACCGAGCAGCCCGTGGTGCGCGCGCACTTCGAACAGGTTCGCACCATAAAAGATATGCCGCAGCCGCTGCGCTCGCAGGGCGAAATGCTGATCGCCCGCGACAGCGGCCTGCTGTGGGATCAAAAAGCGCCGTTTCCGATGACGCTGCTGCTGGACGACAAGCGGATGGTTCAGGCAATCAACGGCCAGCCGCCGCAGACCATCACTGCCGACAATAATCCGCAGATGTTCCAGTTCAATCATCTTCTGCGCGCCCTGTTCCAGGCCGACCGCAAGGTGCTGGAAGAGAACTTCCGCATTGATTTTAAAGACCTGGGAGCGGGCCGCTGGTCGCTGGTGCTTACGCCAAAAACGACGCCGCTGGACAAGATTTTCGCCACCCTCGATCTGGGCGGCGCGACCTATCTGGAGACGATTCGCCTCAACGACAAACAGGGCGACCGTACCGATATCGCCCTTTCACGCCACCAACTGACGCCCGCCAGCCTGACCGATGACGAACGCCAACGCTTTGCCGCACCGTAAATCCCTGCGCCCGGCGCTGCTGTGGGCCACGCTATGCCTGATTCTGATGGGCGTGCTGCTGTCGCTGCTGCCCGGCGCGCGTCTGAACAGCAGCGTGCTGGCCATGCTGCCGAAGCAGACGCTGGGGGCGATCCCGCCGGCGCTCAACGACGGGTTTATGCAGCGTCTCGACCGCCAGCTGGTCTGGCTGGTCAGCCCCGGCAAAGAGCCCGATCCGCGCGTGGCGCAGCAGTGGCTGGCGCTGCTGCAAAGCACTGATTCGCTTAGCGAGGTCAAAGGCCCGATGGACGCCGCCGGGCAAAAGGCCTGGGGAGAGTTCTTCTGGCAGCACCGAAATGGCCTGATCGATCCCGCCACCCGCGCCCGCCTGCAAAACGGCGGAGAAGCGCAGGCGCAGTGGATTTTATCTCAGCTTTATTCGGCCTTTTCCGGCGTCAGCGGCAAAGAGCTGCAAAACGATCCCCTGATGCTGATGCGCGGCTCGCAGCTCGCTCTGGCGCAAAACGGCCAGAAGCTACGGCTGATGGACGGCTGGCTGGTCACAAAAGATGAGGCGGGAAACTACTGGTATCTTCTGCACGGAGAGCTGGCGGGCTCGTCATTTGATATGCAGCAGACCCACCGGCTCGTGACGACGCTTAACGCGCTGCAGGAGACGCTCAAAGCCCGTTACCCGCAGGCGCAGCTGCTTTCCCGCGGGACGATGTTTTACAGCGATTACGCCAGCCAGCAGGCCAAACGCGACGTCTCAACGCTGGGCATCGCCACCCTGCTTGGCGTGTTCCTGCTCATCGTGGCGGTGTTCCGCTCTTTGCGTCCGCTGCTGCTGAGCGTGCTCTCGATTGCCATCGGCGCGCTGGCGGGCACGGTGGTGACGCTGCTGCTCTTTGGCGAGCTGCATCTGATGACGCTGGTAATGAGCATGAGCATCATCGGTATTTCGGCCGACTACACGCTCTACTACCTGACCGAACGGATGGTGCACGGCGCGGAGCTTTCCCCCTGGCAAAGCCTGGACAAAGTTCGCAATGCGCTGCTGATGGCGCTGCTGACGACGGTCGCCGCCTACCTGATTATGATGCTGGCCCCCTTCCCCGGGATCCGCCAGATGGCGGTGTTCGCCGCCGTGGGGCTGAGCGCCTCCTGCCTGACGGTGATTTTCTGGCATCCGTGGCTGTGCCGCGGGTTACCGGTGCGCCCGGTTCCATTTATGGTCCTGATGCTGCGCTGGCTGGCCGCCTGGCGGCGCAGTAAAAAATTGTCCGTTGGTTTGCCCGTCGCGCTGGCGCTGCTCTCCGCCGTGGGGATGAGTACGCTGAGGGTGGACGACGACATCGCCCAGCTGCAGGCGCTGCCGAAAGATATTCTGGCGCAGGAGAAGGCCATTACCGCCCTGACCGGACAGAGCGTCGATCAGAAATGGTTTGTGGTTCACGGCGCCTCGCCTCAGCAAACGCTGGAGCGGCTGGAAGCCTTTACCCCGGCGCTGGCGGAGGCGCAAAAAGCGGGAGAAATTGCCCGCTGGCGCACCCTGCCGCTGAACTCGCTGGCCCGCCAGAAAAGCGATCTTACGCTTCTACAGAACGCCGCGCCTGCGGTAACGAACGTGCTGAAAAGCGCCGGGCTCAACGCCGTCGCCCCGAATCTCGACGCCATGCCGGTCAGCGTGGACGCGTGGCTTAAAAGCCCGGCGAGCGAAGGCTGGCGTCTGCTCTGGCTGACCCTGCCCGACGGGGAAAGCGGCGTGCTCGTGCCGGTGGACGGTGCGAAAAACAGCGCTTACCTCGGTGAGCTAGCCGCGCGCCATGACGGCGTCGTCTGGGTCGATCGCAAAGCCAGCTTTGACAGCCTGTTTGCCCTCTATCGCACGCTGCTGACGGGGCTACTGTTTGCGGCGCTGGCGGTGATTGCCTGCGGGGCGATGCTGCGCCTCGGCTGGCGTAAAGGGCTGATAAGCCTGGTGCCGTCCGTGCTGTCGCTGACCTGCGGGCTGGCGGTGCTGGCCGCAACGGGCCACCCGGTGAATCTGTTTTCACTGCTGGCGCTGGTACTGGTGCTCGGCATTGGCATTAACTACACGCTGTTTTTCAGCAACCCGCGCGGTACGCCGCTGACCTCCATGCTGGCGATTACGCTGGCCATGATGACCACGCTGCTGACGCTGGGCATGCTCGTCTTCAGCGCCACCCAGGCCATCAGCAGCTTTGGTATCGTGCTGGTGAGCGGTATTTTTACCGCCTTCCTGCTGGCGCCGCTGGCGATGCCGGATAAGAAAGAGAGAAAACGTAAATGAACGCTTTTTACCGCGCCGTCGCCCTAACCGCAGCGCTGCTGCTGGCGGGCTGCAGCCATTCGACCGATACCAAAGAGACGCGGCCTCAGGCCTGGCTCCAGCCGGGAACCAGAGTGACGCTGCCGCCGCCCGGCATCAGCCCGGCGGTAAGCTCCCAGCAGCTGCTGACCGGCAGCTTTAACGGACAAACGCAGTCCCTGCTGGTGATGCTCAACGCGGATGCGCATAAGGTGACGCTGGCCGGGCTCTCTTCCGTGGGCATTCGTCTGTTCCTGGCGACGTACGATGAGACCGGTATTCATACCGAACAGTCGATCGTTGTGCCGCAGCTGCCGCCCGCAAGCCAGGTGCTGGCGGACGTGATGCTAAGCCACTGGCCGATTAGCGCCTGGCAGCCGCAGTTGCCGAAGGGCTGGACGCTAACGGACAATGGCGATCGACGCGAGCTGCGTAACGCCAGCGGCAAGCTGGTGACGGAGATTGTCTACCTGCAGCGTAAAGGCAAGCGCGAGCCGATCAGCATCGAGCAACACGTATTCAAATACCACATCACCATTCAATATCTGGGTGACTGAGATGATTTATATTTCCGCTGTTGGCATGGTCAACGCGCTGGGCAATTCGCCTGATATGATTGCCGCGAACCTGGTGGCAGGCGTGGCGCCGGGTATGCACGCCCGGACCGGCTGGTTGCAGGACTCACCCGAAGCCGTTCTGGGCGGCGTTGAAGGCGAATTGCCGCCCATCCCGGACACCTTCTCCGCACACCGCACCCGCAATAACCAGCTGCTGCTGGCCGCGCTGGCGCAGATTCAGCCAGCCGTCGACGAGGCTATCGCCCGCGTCGGTCGCGATCGCGTGGCCGTGGTGCTGGGGACCAGCACCTCCGGGCTGGATGAAGGCGATGAGCACGTACAGCGCATGACCCATGGCGAAGCAAGCACGCGCTGGCAGTATCCGCAGCAGGAGCTTGGCGATCCGTCCCGCTTCCTCGCCAGCTGGCTTCAGCTCGAAGGCCCGGCCTATACAATTTCGACAGCCTGCTCTTCCAGCGCGCGGGCGATGATCGGCGGCAAACGTCTGATCGAAGCCGGGCTGGTTGACATCGCCATCGTCGGCGGAGCAGATACCCTGAGCCGGATGCCCGTCAACGGCTTTAACAGCCTTGAATCCTTCTCCCCTACGCTCTGCGAACCGTTTGGTCGCGACCGCAAGGGGATCACCATCGGAGAAGCCGCCGCGCTGATGGTATTGAGCCGCGAGCCCGCCGACGTGGCGCTGCTCGGGACGGGTGAATCCAGCGATGCGTACCATATTTCCGCTCCGCATCCGCAGGGCGAAGGGGCGATAAGGGCAATTACTCAGGCGCTTAACGAAGCGGGTATGCAGCCGGAGGATATCGGCTACATCAACCTGCACGGCACGGCCACGCCGCTTAACGATCAGATTGAATCGCAGGTGGTACACGATCTCTTCGGGGAAAGCGTGCCGTGCAGCTCAACCAAACACCTTACCGGCCATACGCTGGGCGCTGCCGGTATTACCGAAGCGGCCCTGAGCTGGCTGATTCTTTCGCGCGATCTACCGTTGCCGCCGCAGGACTTCGCCCGCTACGCGCCCGACGACACGCTGGCGCCGTGCGGCCTGCTGCACCGGCACATCGCGCTGAAAAAGCCGGTTATTCTGTCTAACTCGTTCGCGTTTGGCGGCAACAACGCCAGCATTCTGCTGGGGAGAGCCTCATGAGCTACTTATCACCCGAAGCCTATCTGCCGCACGAGGCGCCGATGATGCTGCTGGGGTCCGTAGAGAAAGTTACGGACGAGATGGCGGTCTGCCGCGTGGCAGTCAACGGGCAAAGCGTGCTGGCGCCGTTTCTCAATGCCGATGGCGACCTGCCGGGCTGGTACGCGCTTGAGCTAATGGCGCAGACCGTTGGCGTCTGGTCAGGCTGGCATCGTCAGCAGCAGGGGCAGGAACATATCGCGCTGGGCATGGTGCTCGGCGCGCGCGAGCTGGTCTGCGCCAGCGGGCATTTCGCCGCAGGCCTGACGCTGGACATTACCGTTAAGCTGCTGATGCAGGACGAACGCTTCGGCAGTTTTGAATGCGCAATTTCCGCTAATGAAGAGACGCTGGCCACGGGCCGGGTCAATACCTTCCAGCCGAGCGCAGAAGAATTAACATCGCTATTTAATCAGGGATCTAACGCATGAGTCGTTCCGTACTGGTCACAGGGGCCAGCAAAGGCATAGGGCGCGCCATTGCCCGCCAGCTTGCCGCCGACGGGTTTACCGTAGGCGTGCATTACCATCGTGATGCCGCAGGCGCGCAGGAGACGCTGGACGCCATCACGCAGGCGGGTGGGAACGGTCGTCTACTCGCCTTTGATGTGGGCAACCGCGAACAGTGCCGCGAGGTGCTGGAGCAGGAGATTGAAACCCATGGCGCATGGTATGGCGTTGTCAGCAACGCCGGAATTACCCGCGACGGAGCCTTTCCGGCGCTGAGCGAAGACGACTGGGACAGCGTGATCCACACTAATCTCGACAGTTTTTATAACGTCATTCACCCCTGCATTATGCCTATGATTGGCACCCGTAAAGGAGGACGCATTATCACCTTGTCGTCCGTGTCCGGCGTGATGGGTAACCGCGGGCAGGTGAACTACAGCGCGGCAAAAGCGGGCATTATCGGCGCCACCAAAGCGCTGGCGATTGAGCTGGCAAAACGCAAAATCACCGTGAACTGCATTGCCCCGGGGCTGATTGATACCGGCATGATTGAGATGGAAGAGGCCGCGCTGAAGGAAGCGATGTCCATCATTCCAATGAAACGTATGGGCCAGGCTGAAGAAGTCGCCGGGCTGGCAAGCTATCTGATGTCGGATATCGCGGGCTACGTTACCCGCCAGGTCATTTCCATTAACGGAGGAATGCTATGACGCGTCGCGTGGTGATTACGGGCATGGGCGGCGTGACCGCCTTTGGCGAAAACTGGCAATCCGTGTCCAGCAGGCTGCTGGCGTATGAAAACGCGGTGCGTAAAATGCCGGAATGGCAGGTCTATGATGGCCTGCATACCCTGCTCGGCGCGCCGATCGATGATTTCACGCTGCCGGAACACTATACCCGCAAGCGTATTCGCGCCATGGGCCGGGTGTCGCTGATGTCGACCCGCGCCACCGAGCTGGCGCTGGAGCAGGCGGGGCTGATTGGCGAAGCGGTGCTCACCAATGGTCAAACGGGTATCGCCTACGGTTCTTCGACAGGCAGCACCGGCCCGGTCAGCGAATTCGCCACCATGCTTACCGAAAAGCACACCAATAACATCACCGGGACAACCTACGTCCAGATGATGCCGCACACGACCGCGGTGAATACCGGCCTGTTCTTTGGATTGCGTGGCCGCGTGATCCCGACGTCGAGCGCCTGTACCTCCGGCAGCCAGGCGATTGGCTATGCCTGGGAGGCGATTCGCCACGGGTATCAGACCGTGATGGTCGCGGGTGGCGCGGAGGAGCTGTGTCCGTCTGAAGCAGCGGTGTTTGACACGCTGTTTGCCACCAGCCAGCGTAACGACGAACCCAAAACCACCCCTTCACCGTTCGATACGCAGCGCGATGGTCTGGTCATTGGGGAAGGCGCTGGCACCCTGATTCTGGAAGAGCTGGAGCACGCCAGAGCGCGCGGGGCCACAATCTATGGCGAGATCGTGGGCTTTGCCACCAACTGTGACGCGGCCCATATCACCCAGCCTCAGCGTGACACCATGCAGATTTGCATGGAGCAGTCGCTGGCTATGGCGGGATTAAGCGCCCGGGATATGGGGTATATTTCCGCGCACGGTACCGCCACCGATCGCGGCGATATCGCCGAAAGCCAGGCCACTGCCGCTATCTACGGTGATAACGTGCCGGTTTCCTCGCTGAAGAGCTATTTTGGCCATACGCTTGGGGCCTGTGGCGCGCTGGAAGCGTGGATGAGCCTGCAGATGATGCGTGAAGGCTGGTTTGCCCCGACGCTCAATTTAACGCAGCCGGATGAGCAATGCGGTGCTTTAGATTATATTATGGGAGAAGCCCGTCAGATTGACTGCGAGTATTTGCAGAGCAATAACTTCGCGTTTGGCGGCATCAACACCTCGATTATCATTAAACGCTGGGCGTAACTATGTACCAGTTTGTACTGGGAAAAATCTCCACCCTTTGCGCGGACCCGCTGGCGTCAACGCTCGCAGACAGGGCACCTCAGGGTGCCCAACAGGCCTCCTGGCTGGCCGGGAGGACGCTGCTCGCGAGAACGTTATCCCCTCACCCACTCCCCGATATTATTTACGGCGAGCAGGGGAAACCGGCCTTTGCGAAGGGTCATCCGCTGTGGTTTAACCTGAGCCACAGCGGTGACGATATCGCCCTGCTGATGAGCGATGAAGGCGAAGTCGGCTGTGATATCGAAGTGATTCGTCCCAGGAAAAACTGGCAGGCGCTGGCGAATGCGGTCTTCAGCATGACGGAGCATGATGAGCTTGAGCGCGAGGCGCCAGAGGAACGGCTTGCCGCCTTCTGGCGCATCTGGACGCGAAAAGAGGCGATCATAAAGCAGCGCGGCGGCAGCGCCTGGCAGATTGTCAGCATCGACAGCACGGCGCAGACGCACGCGGTCAGCCAGCTACAGGTCGGTTCGCTGAGCCTTGCCGTCTGTACATCGACCCCTTACACCCTGACCACCGAGTCGATTATTCACGTCGGGACGTTCGGGGCAGAAAAATCACTAACACACCCAGAATAATAAACCCGACGCCCACCAGCCCGTGCCAGGAGAAGCGTTCTCCCCAGCCGGGCAGCAGGATCGCCGCGGCCCACACCAGGATGTAGCTAAGACTCAGCAAGGCATACGCTTTGCTGAGCGCCATACGATGCAGCGCCAGATACCAGCAGCCCATGGAGGCCACATACCCCATCAACCCCAGCAGCAGCGCCCCCGTGCCGGATGAGAAGTGCCACAGCGCGGAAATAAGCGCCAGAACATCGCTGACCGGCGGCAGTGCCTGCATGGCCTCGCGCAGCAACAGCTGCGCCGCGCTGACTAACAGCACGCTGCATAAGGCCCAGAAAGTCCCTTTCACAGGCTCCCTCCCAGGATAACAATCCCCATGATGATGAACCCCACCCCCAGCCAGTGATGCGACGCGACGTTTTCACGCCAGAATACCCTGGCCGCCAGCGTCACCCAGACAAAATTGAGGCTCAGCATAGGGTACGCGATGCCGACAGGCAGGCGTTGCAGCACCACCAGCCAGACCAGCATCCCGCTGCCCAGCGCCAGCAGTGCCAGACCAAGCCACAGCGCGATGTGCGTCCCGCGCCGCCCGGCTTTCGCCGGACGGGTGGCCTGTTTCTGGCACAGCTGCCCAGCGCAGCTGAGCAGGCTTGCCAGTATCAGCCAGATCCAGGTCATCACTTCGGCAGATACTCCAGCAAGGCCAGACGCCCCTGGATATAGAGATTGTCTGGCTGCGGTAAATTCGCCTGTGAAATATCGTCGCGTTTTGAGAGCAGCATTACCAGCGACACGCGCCCCTGCTGACGATGCGCTGCCAGCCACTGCGCGAAGTCGTCCTCACTGACAAAACGATCTTTCACATCGGGATAATCCAGCCCGTAGCGCAGTTCGCCGCTCTGACCAAACAGCGTGATGTCATTGCGCTTCAGCTCCCACGCCAGGCCCGCGGCCACGCCTACGTTATTGGCGAGTACGAATCGGCTCTCCTGCAGCGGCTCGCGCACGGTATCGACCAGCGACTGCGGCTGTTTGGAATCCACCACCAGGTTAGGAATAGCAAAACCAATCAGCAGCGCCAGGCCTGCTGGACACAGAGCCGCCAGCCACCATCGCTGCTGGCTCTGCCGGAACGTAAACCAGCCTACCGCGGCCCAGATGAGGAACGCGACCACCGCGCAGAACACTTTATACAGTTCGACCGAGGTCCAGACCGGATGCTTAGACAGTCCCCACGGGGAGACCACCAGCGCGGCCACCACGCCGATAACGCCAAACGCCAGGTTAATTCCGCCGTTAATGCGTAACGCTCTGGCGCCCTTCTCCGCCGCGAGGCAGGCATAACGCGCCATCAGGATCGCCAGCGGGGCAAAGCACGGCAGGATATAGGTCGGCAGCTTGCCTTTGGCGATGCTGAAGAACAGCAGCGGCATCACCACCCAACCCAGCAGATAGAACCCACCGCCCGCGTTTTGTCGGTCATTCCAGCCGAGACGAAACGCGCCGGGCAGCAGTGCCAGCCACGGCAGGCTACCCGCGATCAGGAACGGCACGTAGTACCAGAACGGGGCTTTGTGCTGCGCGTCGCTCTGGGCGAAACGCTGAATATGCTCCACCCAGAAGAAGTAACGCCAGAAGTCAGGCTCTCTCTGCGCAATGGCCAGCCCCCATGGCAGAACAATCAGCACGCAGCTCAGGATCGCGAGCCAGCCAAAAATCAGCACCTCTTTCCAGCGCTTCTGGGCGATCGCCCACGGCAGCACGCCAATCACCGGAACGGCCAGCGCCAGGAAGCCTTTGGTCATCACCCCCATCCCGCAGGCCAGCCCAAGCAGCACATAGCCGCTCGCTTTTCCGGCAACGGTTTGGGCCTGTGACGCCAGCCAGAAGCTGCACATCGCCGCCACCAGCCACAGGGTGATGATAGGATCCAGCACCGCATACGTGCCGATGCCATACACCAGGAACAGGGTCAGGAAGATCAGCCCGGAGAAAATGGCGGTCCGCTTATCCCGCCAGAGACGCCAGGCCATCCAGATGACCAGCAGCGCGGCTAAGCCGGTAGAGAAGATAGACCCGGCGCGCACGGCGAGGTTCGTGTGCCCGAACAGCATCTGTCCGATGCTGTTGATCCAGTAGCCAGCAATCGGCTTTTCAAAGTAACGCAGCCCCAGAAAATGCGGGACTACCCAGTCTCCGGAGGCCAGCATTTCACGGCTGATTTCCGCATAGCGCGTTTCATCAGGCTGCCAGAGCAGGCGGATATCGACCGGAATGAGGTAGTAAACGATAAACAGTGCGAGAAGCGCTAAGCCATAACGGGCTGTTTTCATGGGGCCGGACTCACGGTTTGTTGATAGCCAAGCCAGCCTTCCCGGCCAGCCATTTCATTACGGACAACTTTGCCTACGGGCAGGGTGCTGAGGTCGTCTGGCAGCAGCTCGCTCAACGGGCAGAATTCGATGCCCTCCTGAGCGGCCATGGTCAGCAGTTCGTCGAAATCATGCTGATACGCAATCCCTTCCACTTCGGCATGGATGGTATACACCGGCGTGCCGGCGTCACGATGAATGCGGTCCAGGATGTAGCGATTGAACTCATTCGCTTTCACCTCGCGCCCGACCACTTCATCCCAGGTAGGAAGCGTGACCGGAATTTGCACCGTACCGTAGCGATTTTCGCCTAACAGCGGTAAAAAGGGCCCGTTTCCGCGGCAATCGCTGTTGTAGCGAAACGCGAAGGCCTCTTTAGCTTTCACCACGCGCTGATCCGCACGCCATCCCGCCACGGCGGAGCAGCGCACGGGCTGACCGATAATGGCCTCCAGCTCCAGCATCCCACGCTCGACCTCACGGGACAGGCGCGGGATATCCCAGACGCCCGCCCAGGCTTGCCAGGCATGGTGATCCCAGGCGTGCAGACCCACCTCATGATGCTGAGCCGCCTCACGGATAACCGCTTCATTACCCGCGCCGATGCGCCTGCCGGGCCAGGCGGTGCCTGCCAGCAAAATATCCCAGCCGTAGAGGGATGCTGCGCGCGAGCGCAGCATTTTGAACAGAAATGCCGGTTTAATCAGACGCCATAAATGGCGCCCCATGTTGTCAGGCCCCACGCTGAAGAAAATGCTGGAGCGCACGCCGTGCTTGCTCAGCAGCTCCAGCAGTTTGGGTACACCGTCACGCGTTCCCCTGAAGGTGTCGACATCAATGCGTAAACCGACTTTTTTCATGAGACCTGTTCCGACAGCTCCACGGTGCGCAGGAAGAAATCGAGCGTTTCATCAATGGTCT
The DNA here is from genome assembly GCF_004006055.1 of Enterobacter sp. N18-03635. NCBI lineage: Bacteria > Pseudomonadati > Pseudomonadota > Gammaproteobacteria > Enterobacterales > Enterobacteriaceae > Enterobacter > Enterobacter sp. N18-03635. Next base: position 4,265,802 of record NZ_CP034769.1, read on the forward strand.
GCTCCATCTTCACCGTCGGCGTCCAGTTAAGGCAGCGCTTCGCGTTGCGAATGCTTGGCTTACGGTGCTCAACGTCCTGGTAGCCCTTACCATAGTAGCTGCTGCTTTCCACTTCGCGGAAACCGGCAAACGGCGGGAATTTATCGCGCAGAGGATGGCGCTCAAAGCTGGCCAGCAGCATCTCGGCCAGCTCGCGAATGCTCGCTTCGTTGTCCGGGTTACCGATGTTGATGATTTCACCGTTGCAGCGGTTATCTTTGTTTTCGATGATGCGGAACAGCGCTTCGATACCGTCGCTGATATCCGTAAAGCAGCGTTTCTGTTTCCCGCCTTCGATAAGCTTGATTGGCGAGCCTTCCACCAGGTTCAGGATCAGCTGGGTGATTGCACGGGAGCTGCCGATACGCGCCGCGTTCAGGTTATCCAGACGTGGCCCCATCCAGTTGAACGGACGGAACAGGGTAAAGCGCAGGCCCTCTTTCTCACCGTAGGCCCAAATCACGCGGTCCAGCAGCTGTTTGGAGACGGAGTAAATCCAGCGCTGTTTGTTGATCGGCCCGACCACCAGGTTAGAGGTGTCTTCATCGAAGTTCTTATCGGTACACATGCCGTACACTTCAGAGGTGGACGGGAAGATGATGCGCTTGTCGTATTTCACGCAGTCGCGGATGATCTTCAGGTTCTCTTCGAAGTCCAGCTCGAACACGCGAAGCGGGTTACGGGTGTACTCGATTGGCGTGGCAATGGCGACCAGCGGCAGCACCACGTCGCATTTTTTAATGTGGTATTCAATCCACTCGGAGTGGATGCTGATATCCCCTTCCACGAAGTGGAAGCGCGGGTTGTCGAGGAAACGGCTGATTGCATCCGCGCCAATATCCAGGCCGTAGATTTCGTAGTTATCGTCCTTGAGCAGACGTTCAGTCAGGTGGTTACCGATAAAACCGTTCACGCCGAGGATCAGCACGCGGGTGCGGCGTTTGATGGCAACAACCGGGGCGCTGGTGATCAGCGCCCCGGCCACCAGGCCCAGAGACTGCGCCAGCTGGGTGCCCTGAACGTACAGGCCGTTGTCGGTTTGTCCGGTGACGATCTCCAGCGCCTGCTCGCCGCAGCTCACAATCAGCGGGGAGACGGAGACGACGGTGCCCGGTTTAGCGGCCGGGATGTCGTCACGCACGCGGGATTTCCAGACGATGAATTTGCTTACGCCCGCAAAGCTGTAGGCGCCCGGCCACGGATCGGTTACGGCGCGTACCAGGTTGTGCAGCTGGCGGGCCGGTTTATTCCAGTCCAGACGACCATCTTCCGGCGCGCGGCGGCCAAAGCAGCTTGCCTTGCTCTCGTCCTGTGCGGTTTCGCTGAAGTTACCGTTAAGGATGCCCGGCAGCGCATCACGCAGCAGCGTCTGTGCCGTCGCGTTCAGCTTTTGATGCAGCTGCAGCGCGGTATCGTCCGCATCAATAGCGACCTTCTGCTGTGCCACGATAGCGCCCGCATCCGCACGGCGTACCATGCGGTGCAGCGTCACGCCCGTTTCCGTTTCACCGTTCACCAGCACCCAGTTCAGCGGGGCGCGGCCACGGTAGGCGGGCAGCAGAGAACCATGAAGATTAAAGGCGCCTTTTGCGGCCAGGCCTAAGATCTCGTCGCAGATCAGGTTGCGATAGTAGAACGAGAAGATGACGTCAGGCGCGAGGGCGCGAATGCGCTCCACCCACAGCGGGTGGTTGACGTCGTCCGGCGCATAAACCGGAATTCCACGCTCGGCGGCGATACGCGCCACGGAGCCGAAAAAGTTGTTCTCTCCGGCCGTGTCCGGATGGGTAAAGATTGCCGCAATGTCATAGCCCGCTTCCAGCAGGGCCTGTGTGCCCGTGCACCCCATATCGTGATAGGCAAATACAACAGCTTTCATGGGTGAATTTCCTCTTGAGATGCTTTGTGTTCCTGACGGACAACACGTTGAATAAAGTAGCGCGGACGTGCGCGAACGTCGTTATAGATACGGCCAATGTATTCACCGAGGAGCCCCATCCCGACAAACTGGGCGCCGATGAACATAAACAGCACGGCAAAGAGCATGAAGACCCCTTCCGCCGCCCACTGCGGGCCAAAGACCAGTCGCAGTACCACCAGCAGAACGGACAGCCCAAAACCGGCCACGGCGATGATGCTGCCGAAAACGCTCAGCAGACGCAGCGGCGTGGTGGTCAGGCAGGTGATGAGGTCGTACATCAGGTTGATGAGACGCATAAAGCTGTACTTCGATTCCCCGTGCTCGCGCTCGGCGTGCAGGACCGGGATTTCCGTTGCCTTACGGGCAAAGGTATTCGCCAGAATCGGAATGAAGGTGCTGCGCTCATGGCAATGCAGCATGGCGTCGACAATATGGCGGCGGTAGGCGCGCAGCATGCAGCCGTAATCGCCCATCGCTTTACCGGTCGTGCGCTGGATCAGACGGTTGATGGTACGCGAGGCGAGCTTACGGAACAGGCTGTCCTGGCGGTTCTGACGTACCGTGCCGACCACGTCATAGCCTTCGTCGGCTTTGGCCACCAGGCGCGGGATCTCTTCCGGCGGGTTCTGCAGGTCCGCGTCCAGGGTGATGATTAGATCGCCCGTGACGTGGCTAAACCCCGCCATAATCGCCGAGTGCTGGCCGTAGTTACGGTTGAGCAGCACGGCCACAATGTGGCTGCCTTCAGCCTGTGCGGCTTCGGTCAGCATCAGCGCGGAATTATCGCTACTGCCATCATCCACCAGCAGAATTTCGTAGGCCTTGCCCATCGTGTCGCAGGCGGCCGTTGTACGGCGGATCAGTTCGGGCAGGCTCTCCTGCTCGTTGTAAACCGGGATTACCACGGAAACTTTTTGTACAGGCGGTGCACTGAACATATCAATGTCCTGCAAGCTGATGGAGTGCGGTAATGACGCGGGTTGTGTCGTCATGAGTCATGTCCGGGAAAAGAGGGAGAGAACAAATACGCGCGCTATTCCATTCAGAATTCGGGAGCGATACATCAGGAAAACGCTCGCGGTAGTATTTTTGCGTGTGGGCCGCGCGGAAATGGAGGCCGGTACCGATGCCTTTCTCTTTCAGCGCCGCCATCAGGTTGTCGCGGGAAATCCCGCAGCGCGCTTCATCAACGCGAATAATAAACAGGTGCCAGGCGTGCACGTGCGGCCATGACCGGATGGTGAGCGGCTGGAACGGCGTATCGGCAAGCTCCCGCAGGTAGCGTTCAGCGATTTCCTGGCGGCGTTTGTTGGCCTCTTTCAGTTTGCCTAACTGCACCAGCGCCAGCGCGGCGTTGATGTCCGCCAGGTTGTATTTATAGCCCGGTGCGATCACTTCCGCCTGCGGCGCGCGGCCGTGCGTCTGACGATCATAGGCGTCTACGCCCAGGCCATGGAATTTCAGACTGCGGATCCGCTGTGCCAGCTGGGCATTATCGGTGACCACCAGGCCGCCTTCCGCGCAGGTCATGTTTTTAATGGCATGGAAGGAGAAAATTGCCGTTCCCTTCCAGCCAACGTGACGGTTTTTGTAGTACGTTCCGGCGGCATGGGCCGCATCTTCAATCACCGGAATACCGTGACGTTCACCAATGGCGTGAATGGCGTCGATTTCACACGGCGCGCCGGCATAGTGAACGGGAATAATGGCTTTGGTACGCGGGGTTATGGCAGCTTCAATGGCTTCTGGCGTCACCATTAATGTGTCTTTATCCACATCAATCATGACCGGCGTGGCGCCCAGTAATACGATCATATTCAGCGTGGAGACCCAGGTCTGGGAAGGGGTAATGACTTCATCGCCCGGGCCAATATCCAGCGCCATCAGCGTGACGTGCATTCCCGCGGTGGCGGAACAGACGGCAATCGCGTGTTGATTCCCGGTAAGCTGACAGAATGCCTCTTCGAGTTCCTGATTCTTAGGCCCAGTGGTGATCCAGCCCGACATCAAAACGTCCTGAAGCGCCGCAATTTCCTCAGCGCCCATCGACGGTCGCGAAAAAGGCAGAAAATCACTCATTATTAATTTCCTTGCAATCAAAATGGCACGTTTTTGATATTAACCAAATGCTGGCCCGTTTATTTCAACGAACCATAAACTTATATCAAAGTATCTCTCTTTCCTTAGGGAAAAATTAAGACAGCGTTTACAACGCTATAAGACAACTAGCAGCCAATTGAAAAACAACAAGTTAATTTAATATTAAATATTTTTGATGTGATCTTCCGCAACATTTTGAAATGGGATGATTTAAACCATACATCAACAAACAAAAAAAATCCCGGCTATTTCAAAATAATATGAAATAGCCGGGAACTTTTCTTTTTAGTTAATTGTCGCGCTTATTACAGGTTATCTGGAAAGTTTTTCGGTAATTCACTGGCCGCGCAGGCGATCACACTTTCATTATTGGCACCGCAGTCGCGTACAAAGGTGATTGTGGCAAATTCATCAATCACTTCGGTTGGATACGCCGGGCCCGCATCGCGATAGCTGTTCATCAGCGGAATATGATCGTTCTGGAAGCAGACTGTTTTTTCCGGGTTGTTCATGACCCAGCGCGGGAAGAAGATGGTGCCGTGGAACAGTTTGTCGCCCAGGTTCACAATCAGGCTGACGTCGGTGCCGGTTGGCTCGGTCCAGGAAATTTTATAGATGCTCTCCCCTACCCGCACGATGTAAGCCTGCTGATCTTTCACCCAACGGTTTGCCACCAGGCCGCTGTGAATACGGTAATCAAGCGTGGTCTCATTTTTGACGTAAATCTCGTAGTTCCAGCCGTTGTCGTAGGTATAAACAAGGTGTTTGCCAACGAAGCCGCTTAAGTCGTGTTTGTCGAAGGTGTTCATAAGATGTCTCCTTTGTTTTGATGAGACGATCGTACCCCTTCAAAAAATGAATGAATAACGCTATGTTTTAATCAAATTCATCCAAAATTTAGATAAATTATGCACAAGACGACGCTGGAACAATGGTCTTTACTGGCGAAAGTGGTGGAAGCGGGCAGCTTTGCCAAAGCCGCGGAAGAAACCCACCGCAGCCAGTCCTCGGTGAGCTATAACCTGTCGCTGCTGCAGGAGCGACTCGGCGTGGCGCTGCTGGTGCCGGAGGGGCGACGGGCGGTGTTAACGCCGGCAGGAGAACTGCTGCTCAACCAGGTTAAACCGCTGCTGAAAGCCTTTTCGTACGTTGAGACGCGCGCAGCGACCCTTCGCAACGGAATGCGCACGCGGCTGGATCTGGTGGTGGACTCCATTTTCCCACGCCGCCGCCTGTTCGCTATTCTACGTGAGTTCCAGCAGCAGTATCCGCAGACCCAGGTACGTCTGACCGAGGTGCTGGAAAATACCCGCGCCGAAGCCATTAACGACGAAGCCGATGTGATGGTCTTAACCCGCCGCCAGGATATTACCGGGCTCGGCGAATGGCTGATGAATATCGACTTTGTTGCCGTGGCCCATCATCAGCATCCCCTCTTTCACCTCGACGCGCCGCTTAACGACGACATGCTACGCCCGTGGCCGCTTATTCAGATTGCGGACAGCCAGCCCGCCGCGCGCGCGGCCGGCGAGTCGTGGACCTTCTCCACCATTGATGCCGCCATTGAGGCCGTGGTCTCTCAGGTCGGCTACGGCTGGCTGCCGGAGGAACGTATCCAGACCCAGTTGGATCAGGGCGTACTGAAACGCCTGCCGCTGAGCCACGGCGCACGCAGGGCAACGCCGCTACACCTGATTATAAAGCGCTCTCTCGCCCCGCTTGATGAGCAGGTTGAGACGCTATTGCGCCTTTTTAGCCAGGAGCCGCCATCCTCACCTGCTACGCTTTAAGGTCCGAACGTTAAAACGATAAGGAGCAGATGATGAGAATCGACTTTGCGGGGAAAGTGGCGCTGGTAACCGCCTCAACCGGCGGGATCGGATTCGCCATTGCCAGAGGTCTGGCAGAAAGCGGTGCGGAAGTGATCGTCAATGGCCGGAGCACGGAATCGGTGAATAGAGGCATTCAGCAGCTGCAGCAGGTAGTGCCAGGCGTACAGGTGCGCGCCGCGATTGCCGATCTCAGCACGGCGGAAGGGGTAGAATCGCTGCTGAAGGTGGCGAATAACGTCGATATTCTGGTCAACAACGCCGGGATTTACGGTCCGCAGGATTTCTATGCCACCGACGATGAGACCTGGGAGCGTTACTGGCAGACCAACGTGATGTCCGGCGTACGCCTGTCCCGCGCCCTGCTGCCGGGCATGGTGCAGAAAGGCTGGGGACGCGTGGTGTTTATCTCCTCCGAGTCGGCCTGCAATATTCCGGCAGATATGATCCACTACGGCGTGACCAAAACGGCGCAGCTCTCGCTGGCGCGCGGGCTGGCGAAGTTCGTGGCGGGAAGCGGCGTGACGGTCAACAGCGTCTTGCCGGGGCCAACGATGTCTGACGGTTTCGCAGAGATGATGAAAGATGAAATCGAAAAAACCGGCAAATCGCTGGAGCAGCTGGCGAAAGAGTTTGTGATGGCCAACCGCCCCAGCTCGGTTATCCAGCGCGCGGCCACGGTTGAAGAGGTGGCCAATATGGTGATTTATGTCTGTTCGACCCAGGCCTCCGCCACCTCGGGCGCGGCGCTGCGCGTCGATGGTGGCGTCGTGGATGACATCATCTGATGCTGTCAGGCCGCGCTGCCTGCGACCCGACGAGCGGTAATATAGTGTGCTTGCCAGTAATCATCCGTCAGGGTTGAAACCGTTACGCCCTGGCTGCTTGAGGCATGAATAAACTGGCTGTCGCCAATATAAACGCCAACGTGCTTGCGGTTCGGACCCGTCTGGAAGAATACCAGGTCTCCGGGCCTCAGGCGATATTGCGCCACCTGCACGCCGCGATGAATTTGCTCGCGCGTCGTGCGCGGTAAATTCAGGTGTGCCGCATCGCTAAACAGGTGCTGCATCAGCGCGGAGCAATCCACCCCGCGATGCGTGGTTCCGCCCCACCGGTACTGGGTGCCTTTCCATTTCTGTTATTGATCGAGAATACGCGAGCGCAGCGGGCCTGTATCCTGATGCACCAGCGCAGATTTCGCCGGTGATACTGCCAGCTCACTGTTCATCGAGACCATCGACGCTGGAAGTTGAAAGCTAAACGCAGAAAACGAAGCAAAACTTAACGTGAGGATTGAAATAAGCGATCTAAGAGTCATATCAAGAAAGAAGTAGTGAGTGAGTTTTTCCTTACCTGTGGGGTTCAATGGGTTCCCCTAAATATCTTGCGATGTGGCGATAATATAGACAGGTCGTTTTTTCGCCAATCCTTATCGAGGCCAAAAATAGACTGACTTTGAGATCGCAAGATTGAGAAAAAAATGGTGGGGATATAAGGACTGTCCAGCTAAAGCAGGTAAACTGATCCGCAGAATGTGTATTTCAGCTAAGACGTATTTATGACCAATATGATTGCCGACGAGACGGTGGCAAAATCTAACGTGCTCTCTGTCTTTGACTTTGACGGGACGTTAACGCACCACGACAGCTTTATTCCTTTCCTGCGTTTTGCCTTCGGTAAACGTTACTTCGCGGGCCGCCTGGTGCGTATGGCGCTGCCCACGCTCCACTGCGTGCGTCGCAAGCTGACGCGCGATGAGCTGAAGGAAGTGCTGATTAAAACGTTCCTGACGGGCGTGGATGAACACTGGCTGCGCCAGCAGGCGGAAGCGTTTTGCGAAAAATACTGGAACAAGCTGATGCGTCCCGAAGGGGTTCTGGCGGTGGCGGCTGAGGTGAATTCCGGTGCGGAAGTGACCATCTGTTCCGCATCCCCGGCGCTGGTGCTCCAGCCGTGGGCTGACAAACTGGGCATTAAGCTGATTGGCACGCAGCTGGAAGTGAAAGACGGCAAGCTGACGGGGCGCATCACGGGCAATAACTGCCGCTGCGCCCAGAAGGTGGCCAGGCTGGAAAAAGTGTATGGCGATCTCAACGCCTATCACCTGCGTGCCTGGGGAGACACCCGCGGCGACCACGAGCTGCTGGCGGCGGCGCAGGATCCGCACTGGCGGCACTTCCATCACCCGCGCAAGCGTCGGAATTCACCGATTAAGGGTTAGGTGCGGTCTGGTGCCCTCACCCCGGCCCTCTCCCACAGGGAGAGGGAGAAAAACGATGCATTAGGCCTCACGTTTTCCCGGGAACATCACGCTCGCAATAATTCCCAGCGCCAGCACGCCCAATACCACAAACAGGCTGGCCGTGGCGCCAATGCTGTAACCGTGATGCCAGAAGTGATCGGTGGCATTTAACCCCAGCTTGAACGCCACGAAGAACAGCAGAAGCACCACCGCCTTCTCGAGATGCACCAGATACTGCTTCAGCGCTTCCAGCACGAAGTAAAGCGTACGCAGGCCAAGAATGGCGAACATCATGGCGCTGTAGATAATCAGCGGTTCGCGGCTCACGGCAATAATGGCAGGCACGGAGTCAAACGCGAACATCACGTCAGAGAGTTCGACGACGGCCACGCAAAGTAATAGCGGCGTCGCATAGCGCTTCGCCTTCTTCACCCGTCCGACCATCACGTCCTGGTTTTCCGGCTTTTCAAGCTCCGCATCCACCTCTTTCTGCGTCAGAATAAAGGCATTGCTGCTGATTTTTGGCCAGACCGGATAGAAGCGTTTTACCAGGCGATAGGCGAGATGACCCGAGTAATCTTCCACTTCGTCACTCTCTTCATTACGTCTGAGCATCATCACCGCCGTCCAGCCGACGACCAGCGCGAAAATCACTTCGACGTAGGGCCCCAGGCTTAACAGGCTGGTGCCGATAGCCACGAAAATACCGCGGAAGACTATCGCCCCCAGCACGCCCCAGTAGAGCACGCGGTGACGATACTTATCCGGCACGCCGAACCAGGCGAAGATCGCCATCATCACGAACAGGTTATCGACGGAAAGCACCTCTTCCAGCGCGTAGCCGGTGAGGAACAGGCTCGCCATCTCGGCGCCGTGGTGAACGTACAGGAAACCGGCGAAGGCCATCGCCATCATGACCCAGAAAACGGACCACATCGCCGCGCTTTTCAGCGAGATCGGTTTATCGTGACGGTGCATAAAGAGGTCGATAAACATCGCTCCAACGGCCATCACCACAAAGACAACAACGGTTTCAGTCGGGAAACCGAGATGAGCAGCAGACATACAAAACCCTTTTGGCAGACAAAACACAACACCATGCAAACTGGCGTAAACCAGGAACAGAAAAGGGTGGGCTGTTAATCAGCCTTTTCACCCTCAAAGCCGCAGCCCTGTCGGCTACGTAAAGAGGGGTGTACTTTACCTTACCAGGCGGGGATCGCGCATCTGCCGTTTAGGCGCTCATTCCGCGCAAGCGCTGCAGCACCGCCACCAGAACCGCTACAGACCAGCCCACCATCAACGCGCCCACCAGCCCCTCCACCCCGCCGATGAGCCGCCAGTGCTGGGGTAACGTGACGTCGCCGTACCCTACCGTCGCATAGCTCACCAGTGAAAAGTAGAAGCTGGTGTTCCAGTCATTAAACGCGTCGATGACAAAATAAAACGCCGCAAACAGTCCGGCCTCAAGGAGATGGGCAAAAATCATGGAGATCACGATACCGACATTGCGTAAAACAATGCGTACCGCAGAATCGACGTCTAATTTAATGAATTTTAAAACGCCAAACATCCACAGCGAATGAATCACCACGGTTAGGGTAAGCAAAATAATAATACTGAGTAGCTGCATGATGCGTGCTCTGACCAAAGGGAGTATGGCCCGCGAGCGCGGCGGGGCATCTGGTCGAAGCTTAGTTGAATGGAGAGGAAAAGTTGGTGCAATAATTGCGTTGCGTGATTATTTCTCTACCGGCACGACCAGCTTGCGGCTGGTTAGCAGCTGAAAACGCTATATCCGCAGCGCACTATCTGTGAGTCACCTCTTATTTACATCATTTAAACCTTCCATTAACTGGATAAAAATAACGCGCCGTCGCTATAGTGGTTTTGTTTAATAAAACCAAGTTGTACCTAATAAAACAAAGAACACACCCTGCGAGGATACAATGACAGAACATTTACGTAACGGCGCGACCGCCACCGAGGACATAGAAAGAGAGACGATGCGGAAGGTGATCTGGCGTATTCTCCCGTTTCTGATTGTCAGTTACCTGGTCTCCATTATCGATCGCGGGAATATCGGCATGGCTTCGCTGCAGATGAATGAGGACCTTGACCTCAGCAAAGCGGCGTTTGGCTTCGCCAGCAGCCTTTACTTCGTGGCCTATTTTTTGTTTGAGGTACCCAGTAATCTGGCCATGCAGAAAGTCGGCGCCCGGCTGTGGATCCCGCGCATTATGATCAGCTGGGGCATCGTCTCCATGGGCATGGCGCTGGTTCAAAACACCACGTCGCTCTATATCGTCCGTTTTCTTCTCGGGGCAGCGGAAGCAGGCTTCTTCCCAGGCGTCGTGCTGTATCTGACCTGGTGGATCCCTTCCCGCTACCGCGCGCGCATTATTGCGTCCTTTATGGTCGCCATCCCGCTCGCTAACTTCATCGGTTCCCCGCTTTCAGGGTTGATACTGTCGCTGGATGGCTGGCTGGGTCTTCGCGGCTGGCATCTGCTGTTCATCATTGAAGGCTTACCTGCGGTGCTGCTGGGTATTGCGGCCTGGTTTATTCTCCGGGATCGCCCTCATCAGGCGAAATGGCTGAGCAATGAACAGAAAAAGTGGCTGGAAACCACGCTGGAAACCGAGCGGAGCCAGCAAAAGAACATTGGGCATCAGACGACGTGGCAGTTGCTGAAGCATCGCCAAATCTGGCTGATGGCGCTGATTTACGCGGGCGCATCGTCCGCGGGCACCACCATCAGCGTCTGGTCTCCTCAACTGCTGAAATCCTTCCATCTCGATAATCTTGAGACAGGTCTGCTTAACGCCATTCCTTACGGCCTGGCATCGGTTCTGATGATTGTCTGGGGACGACATTCCGATCGCACCAACGAACGCCGCTGGCATACCGCGCTGACGCTGTTCATGATTGCCGCCGGCGTGTTCGCTGCCTTTGTAAACGTCTCGCTCTTTGCCACTATCGTGATCCTGAGCATTATCCTGACAGGCGCGTATTCTGCGAAAGGGCCTTTCTGGGCGCTGGCATCCGGCTGGATGAGCAGCTCCTCGGCGGCGGCAGGGCTGGCCGCGATTGGCGCCATCGCGAACCTGATTGGCGGGGTGGTCATGGTAAATGCCTACGGCATAATCAGCGAGCAGACGGGCAGCTACACGCTGGCTATGCTTCCGCTAGCCGCGCTTTGCCTGGCCGGGGGTATCGCGGTGCTCATTATGGGACGGCAGGCCCGCAACGCTCAGCTACACGAAAAACAGGTCACACATTAGTGATGACAGAAGCGGGACAAATGTCCCGCTTCTGCGTTTAAAGATTTTCTTCCGCCGCGTCGCTCGTTTCACCAAAGAACTGCTGACAGAAGGGCTTACTGGCTCCCATTTTCTGCGACAGACGGCTGGCCGCCGCCTTCATCAATGGCCCTATCTCCTTCTCACGACGATCTTCCGTCAGCCGTGAGATGGGGCCGGTCAGGGCTAACGCCGAAACCAGCTTGTCGTGAACGCCGAAGACGGGCATCGCAAACGCCGCGGTGTGGGGATCGCGTGCGCCTGACGTGTAGAAAGGAAGTTCTGCGTCTCCCTCCGGCAGGCTTTCATTGAGCCCCCAATGGCGCAAGACCTTACTAATGGCCGAATTATCGAGCGGGAACTGGCTGCCGGGAAGATTGCTGTGTCGCAGGCCGTGCGACGCTTCCGCGCGAAACAGGCAAAGGCGCTGCCCACCCTCCAGCACATACCAGCTGGCACTCTCCTGAGACGCCAGGGAGAGCGCCTGAAGCTCTGGCTGAACCACCCGCGAAAGATGGAAAGATTGTTCATACAGCTTGCCGAGGTAAAGCAGACGTGGGCCAAGCGCATAATTGCCGTCTTCATGCCTGACGACGTAATTCATCCGTTCAAGAGAATTCATCAGGCGGTAAACCGTGGTTTTGTGATAACCCGACAGCTGTGCCAGCGCGGTCAGCGTCAGGCTCTCATCTCCAGGACGGAAGCAATCCAGTAAAGCCAGCGCTTTTTCAACCGCTACAACGCCTTCATTCCCCATCATTATCTCCTTGTTAGCCCGGCAGTGAGTGTACCTCAAATTTTGTGAGTCACTTCGTGTTTACATCACAAACGCCACCTCGGGTCTGGCTAAAAGGAAAGCAACACCGCTATAGTTGTTTTGTTCTGTACATCTGCATTGTACTCAGTAAAACAATATGGAGACATTCATGTCCGTTTCTGAAAAAAAACCAATCAATCGCCAGTTCGAACGCGTTTCTGCCGAGGATGTTCGTCGGGCAGCCGAGTACCAGGCAGCCATTCTGGCCGACGTGGCCGGTCGCCGCGGTACGCTTCATGGCCGCATCAAACCGCTGGCCCCACACATGTCCGTTGCGGGTCCGGCCATCACGGTGGAAGTCCGTCCGGGTGATAATCTGGCGATTCATGCCGCGATGGCGGTTGCGCAGCCCGGCGACGTCCTGGTCGTCGATGGCAAAGGCGACCTGAGCTGCGCGCTGCTTGGCGAAATCATGGCTACTCAGGCTCAGGCGAGCGGCATTGCGGGCATCATTATTGACGGCGCTGTACGTGACGCCGATTCCCTGAGCAAAGGCCACTACCCTGTCTTTTCTGCCGGCCTGAACCCCTGCGGCCCGACAAAGTTAATTTCTGGCCGGGTTAATCATCCCATTTCAGTCGCCGGGGCGACGGTTCAGGCCGGGGATCTGGTTGTGGCGGATATCGACGGCGTGGTCGTCATCCCGCGCGATGAGGTTCAGCAGGTAATCGCGCTGGCAAAAGAAAAGCTGGAGATGGAGACCCGGCGTCTTGCCGCCATCCGTGAAGGCGATTTGCGTCCACACTGGCTTGATGACGCGCTTCGTAAGGCTGGTATGTTGACCGACGGGGAGACGCTGTGATGGGAGGCAAAGACGTAGTTCTGGTTACCGGAAGTGACCTGGCGGAGCAGGCCATGGTGATGTTGCAGGGCTTTGAGGTGGTGTTTGCAGGCCGCCAGCCGACAGAAGATGACCTGATCGCGCTGTGTGAACGACACAATCCCGTGGCGATTCTGGTTCGTTACGGCCGGATCACCGCGAAGGTTATGGATGCCGCCCCGGCTTTGCAGGTTATTTCCAAGCACGGAAGCGGGATCGATGTGATAGACCAGACGGCAGCGGCCGAACGCAATATCGCCGTCCGCGCGGCCCCAGGCGCAAACGCGGCGGCAGTGGCTGAACATACCTGGGCGCTGATCCTCGCCTGCGCAAAGTCAGTGGTGCCTCTGGACAAGCGGCTGCGGGACGGGCACTGGGATAAGGCGACGCATAAATCCATTGAACTGGAGGGCTTAACGCTGGGGCTAATCGGGTTGGGCGCTATCGGCTCGCGCGTGGCGACTATTGGTCACGCCTTCGGCATGAAGGTGCTGGCTTACGATCCCTATGCTAAGTCCATGCCTGCCCTGTGCGAACGCGCAGAGACGCTGACCGGACTTCTTTCCCGTTCCGATGTCATCTCTTTGCACTGTCCGCTGACCGATGAGAATCGGGAGATGATCAATAGCGAGACGCTCGCACACTGCAAGCGGAACGCCATTCTGGTCAATACGGCACGCGGCGGACTGATCCACAGTGAATCGTTACTGGCGGCGCTCCGGGATGGCACGCTGCACAGCGCAGCGCTGGACAGCTTTCCCCACGAGCCGCTGACCGCGCCACATCTCTGGCAGTCCGTAGAAAACGTGGTTATTTCACCGCATATTGGCGGCGTTACCGCAGCGTCATACATCAAGATGGGGACCGTGGCCGCGAGCAATATTCTGGCCGTGATGGACGTCACCACCGTCAGCCCGTAAAGCCAACCGCGACGAGTGGCAGCGCGCTTATGTCACTTGTCTTCTGCCAGCGCCTGAGCACACGCCCAGGCACTTGCCCATGCCCACTGGAAGTTGTACCCGCCGAGCCAGCCGGTCACGTCCATCACTTCGCCAATAAAATAGAGCCCCGGCACGTTGCGCGCTTCCATGGTGCGGGAAGAGAGCTCATTCGTGTCGACCCCGCCCAGCGTAACTTCCGCGGTGCGGTAGCCCTCAGTCCCGTTTGGCTGCACCCGCCAGTTTGTCAGGGTCTCCACCAGAATCTCCTGCTCGCGGCTGTTAAGCTGCTTGAGCGACACGTCGGGGATCTGCCCCAGCGCCTGCAAACATTCCACCAGACGTTTTGGTAGCTGCATTGCCAGGGTATTTTTCAGGCTCTGGTTCGGGTGTGCGGTACGCTGTTCATTAAGGAACGCGTCTAGATCGCAGTCCGGGAGCAAGTTAACCGTGACAAACTCCCCCGGCAGCCAGTAGCTGGAAATTTGCAGTACCGCCGGGCCGGAGAGGCCGCGATGGGTAAAGAGCAGGTTTTCGCGGAACACCGTCCCGTCTTCGGCGGTAATGACGGAGGGAACAGACACGCCGGACAGCGTCTGAAGCTGCTCGAGAAGCGGTTTATGCAGCGTGAACGGCACCAGCCCGGCGCGCGTAGGCAGGACTTTCAGGCCAAACTGCTCGGCGATTTTATAGCCGAACGGGGAAGCGCCCAGCCCCGGCATGGAAAGGCCGCCGCTGGCAATCACCAGATTATCGGCGCTGACGGTTTCGCCGTTGAGCTGCAGCGTGTAGCCCTGGTCGTCGCGGGAAACCTCCAGCACCTCGGTGCGCAGGCGCATGACCACGCCGCCCTTCTCGCACTCGGCCACCAGCATATCGACAATCTGCTGCGCGGAGTCGTCGCAAAACAGCTGTCCCAGCGTTTTTTCATGCCATGCGATACCGTGCTTACCGACCAGGTCGATAAAGTCCCACTGGGTATAACGCGCCAGCGCAGATTTACAAAAATGACGGTTTTGGCTCAAATAGGCCGCGGGTTCAACATACAGATTAGTAAAGTTGCAGCGCCCGCCGCCGGACATCAGGATCTTACGGCCTGGCTTTTTACCGTTATCCAGCAGCAGCACGCGACGACCCGCCTGTCCGGCCATTGCCGCACAAAACATACCCGCCGCACCGGCGCCAATTACCACGGCATCAAACCTTTCCACGTCAAAACCCTCTTTGTTAACTGCCGCGGATTGTAAAGTTTCCTATGTGGTCACACCAGCGTAAAAAGATATTACAAAGCCATTCCATTGAAATTTAAAGAATATCCTTTCTGGCCCTTTTCTCAAATCAGGTGGTATGTCAAAAAAAGTCTATATTTCACTTTGCCCGCCGCGCATTTGTCCTGGATAATGCGCCGCGTTCATGTCCTCAAAATGGCGTAACGTCCTATGCTACATTTGTTTGCCGGCCTGGATTTACATACCGGGCTTTTATTATTGCTTGCTCTGGTTTTTGTACTGTTTTACGAAGCGATCAACGGCTTCCACGACACTGCAAACGCAGTAGCGACGGTTATCTACACTCGCGCAATGCGATCGCAGCTTGCGGTTGTTATGGCGGCAGTATTTAACTTTTTTGGTGTCCTCCTGGGCGGGCTGAGCGTTGCGTATGCGATTGTGCATATGCTGCCAACGGATCTGCTGCTTAACGTTAGTTCTGGCCATGGCCTCGCTATGGTGTTCTCAATGCTGCTTGCTGCAATTATCTGGAACCTCGGTACCTGGTATTTCGGCCTGCCTGCATCCAGTTCTCACACCCTCATCGGCGCGATTATCGGTATCGGGTTAACCAACGCCCTCATGACCGGTACCTCGGTTGTTGATGCGTTAAATATCCCGAAAGTACTGGGGATCTTTGCCTCACTCATCGTCTCCCCTATCGTGGGTCTGGTGGTGGCGGGCGGGCTGATCTTCATCCTGCGTCGTTACTGGAGCAATACCAAAAAACGCTCCCGTATTCACCTGACGCCAGCAGAGCGTGAAAAGAAAGACGGCAAGAAAAAGCCGCCATTCTGGACGCGTATTGCCCTGATCATTTCCGCAATCGGCGTGGCCTTCTCACACGGCGCGAACGATGGTCAGAAAGGCATTGGTCTGGTGATGCTGGTACTGATTGGCGTTGCACCGGCAGGATTCGTGGTCAACATGAATGCCTCCGGCTACGAAATCACCCGTACCCGTGATGCGGTCAACAACGTTGAAACCTATTTCCAGCAGCACCCTGAGCTGCTGAAAAAAGCGACCGGCGTTGACCAGCTGATCCCTTCTCCGGAAGCCGGTGCCACGACTGCACCTGGCGAGTTCCACTGCCATCCGGCAAACGCGATTAACGCGCTGGAACGTGCCAAAGGGATGCTGGGCAATATCGAAAGTTATGACAAACTGACCGTTGAGCAGCGTGGTCAGCTGCGTCGCATTATGCTGTGCATCTCTGATGTGACGGATAAAGTGGCGAAGCTGCCTGACGTGAATGTTGACGACCAGCGTCTGCTGAAGAAACTGAAAGGCGATATGCTCAACACCATTGAGTACGCGCCAATCTGGATCATTATGGCCGTCGCGCTGGCGCTCGGTATCGGTACGATGATTGGCTGGCGTCGTGTGGCGACCACCATCGGCGAGAAGATCGGTAAGAAAGGCATGACCTATGCGCAGGGCATGTCCGCGCAGATGACGGCGGCAGTGTCTATCGGTCTGGCGAGCTACACCGGTATGCCGGTATCGACCACCCACGTACTCTCCTCGTCCGTGGCAGGTACCATGATTGTTGACGGTGGCGGTCTGCAGCGCAAAACCGTAACCAACATTCTGATGGCCTGGGTGTTCACCCTTCCGGCATCCATCCTGCTCTCTGGCGGGCTGTACTGGATTTCGCTGAAGCTGATTTAATCGGTTGAAGGCGACAAAAAAGCGGGTCAGGAAACTGACCCGCTTTTTTATGGCTGTTATTTGCAATCGAACAGTTTATAACATTAGGATTTCCTGAACATTTTTTGCTCAAAAGAATTGCGAAGATAACACTATGATGACGGTCAGAAGAAAAACCAGACAAAGGAGAATGTATGGCTTCTGTCCCTATCTCAGGACCGGGTTCAATCGTTATAGCGAACAATATGCGTGAGGCACGCCTTAACGGAATGTCACGCAATATGGCCACTCCCTCAACGTATTACTGGTTCTACCAAAAGTCCGAAATGGTGGTCCCTGGGATTACAAAAAGTTCGACCCTTATTTTGCTGCATTTGGTAATTTCAACTTCGGAGCCGCCGGAACTGCAGCAGGCATTCCTGCAAACATCCTTCTTATGGGAGCAGGTTGGGCGCAAAGCCGTGCTGGCACATCAAAACCTGAATGGGGAAAATGGTACGAAAAGCCGCCTTACGGGGACGATCCAACGGACCAACGCAATACCAGAGAAGGAATAGAGTATGCCATTCAAAACGGCTACTAAATGGATTCATCGCCTTGTTACGGTTTCGCTTCTGGCTCTGGTCATTGGATTTGTGTGGCTAAACCACCAGCCCAATCAGCGAAATAACGATGCACTTCAACACGCTTATAAATTATCTGACAGCGTCTGGCTCTATATGACCGTGAACAATCAGGGTGGTGCCACCGTACCCACCATCTACCGTTACTATCTCTCGGAAAAGATAACAGGGAAAGACACCGACATTATCCATCAGTTGGCTAAGAAGCATCCTGTCATTGAAGGTACGGGTACAATTACTGCGGCCAGTATCGATACAAACGGAGACGTTAACATCGCCTATAGCGGGAAGGTTACTTCGATTGAGACCAATATCTCCGATCTTCGGTTCTCAGTTAAGCCCTGAACCAGAGGAAAGAAGGCGGGGCTGACCCCGCCTGCTGTGGTGATCAGTGCCAAATCATCAATGCAATCATGCTGACGACGACCAGCCCGCACAGGGCACTGGTCAAAATGAACTGACGACGCAGGCGCTCGCAGCGACGGATAAATTCTTCATCGTGATGATCGCGGTAGCGCTGGTAGTAGATGTATCCCACCAGACGCATCTGTTTGCTGGGCTGTCCATGCGAAGTGAAGAACCCTCCACCGTCCACATACTGATAAAGCAACGGATCGCAACCACGAAGTACCACTAACAGCGCACGTAACGATGAGAAGTAGCGCGCCATATTCACTATGCAAACCACGCATAACGCCCAAAACAATGCGACGGTGCTAATCATACATCCTCCCCGGCGTCCGCCCACGAAGCAAGGCTTCTGAGCTACCGCACCCCAATGCCCTGACAGACAGTTCAGTGAAAGAATGACCAAAAGTCGATCCGGTTCGCGTTTTAATATCCGAACGGCTCATTTAATAGTGTAGGAGATCCGTTAATTTTTTTGCCACAAGGTTAATCGTTATCAACACCAAAGCTTGAAAAATATGTTTAACTGGGCCGTAATGAAAGCATCAGACGACGGCTTTCCTATTTAGTCATCGATAACTTAAGGAAGGAGTAACACTATGGCTTACAAACACATTCTCATCGCGGTAGACCTCTCCCCGGAGAGCAAAGTGCTGGTTGATAAAGCGGTATCCATGGCACGTCCCTACAACGCGAAAGTTTCGCTGATTCACGTTGACGTGAATTACTCCGACCTCTACACCGGTCTGATCGACGTCAATCTGGGCGATATGCAGAAGCGTATCTCCGAAGAGACGCACCACGCTCTGAGCGAACTCTCCACCAACGCGGGTTATCCAATTACCGAAACCCTGAGCGGCAGCGGTGACCTGGGCCAGGTGCTGGTTGATGCGATCAAGAAATATGACATGGACCTGGTGGTGTGCGGTCACCATCAGGACTTCTGGAGCAAGCTGATGTCTTCCGCGCGCCAGCTGATTAATACCGTCCACGTGGATATGCTGATTGTTCCACTGCGTGACGAAGAAGACGAGTAAGTGCAAAAAAGCCCGGTGGCGCTAACGCTTACCGGGCCTACAGGCGGCACTAAATGTAGGCCGGGTAAGGCGAAGCCGCCACCCGGCTTTTTTATTCCGGCGTACCTGAGTAGATATCAAACCGGTGCCCTTTGGTGGTCACCGCGTTAGTGGTCGCCACGTCCGCCAGCGGCGGTGCATAGTCAGGACGCTTCACCACTACCCGCTTCGTCGCCAGCTGGCGAGCCGGCTCCAGCAGGCCATCCGCGTCCAAATCAGGCCCCACCAGAGACTGAAACACCCGCATCTCTTTCTTCACCAGCGCGCTTTTCTGCTTGTGCGGGAACATCGGGTCGAGATAGACGACCTGCGGGCGCGGGGTGATATCCGTCAGCGCCGTCAGGCTGGAGGCGTGAATCAGCTGCAATCGTTCCTGCAACCACGGGCCGATTTCCGGGTCCGCATAGCCACGACTCAGCCCGTCGTCGAGCAGCGCAGCGACCACCGGATTACGCTCCAGCATCCGCACGCGACAGCCAACAGACGCCAGCACAAACGCATCGCGCCCCAGCCCCGCCGTGGCATCGACCACGTCCGGGAGGTAGCTCCCTTTGATGCCAACCGCTTTGGCCACCGCTTCACCACGACCGCCACCGAACTTGCGCCGGTGCGCCATCGCGCCGCCGACAAAATCGACGAAAATCCCGCCGAGCTTCGGTTCATCGCGCTTACGTAATTCGAGATGTTCTGGTGTCATCACCAGCGCCATCAGGTTATCTTCATCATGTTCCAGCCCCCAGCGGGCGGCCAGAACAGATAAGGCGCCGTCTCCGGCGCCCGTTTCATCCACTAAGCAGATCTTCACGTAACAATCAGCCTTTGATCCCGTAATGCTCAAGCATCGCATCCAGCTGCGGCTCGCGTCCGCGGAAGCGTTTGAACAGCACCATTGGCTCTTCGGAACCGCCGCGGGTCAGGATATTGTCGAGGAACGACTGGCCGGTTTCGCGGTTGAAAATCCCCTCTTCTTCGAAACGAGAGAAGGCATCCGCCGCCAGCACGTCGGCCCACAGGTAGCTGTAGTAACCCGCCGCGTAGCCGCCAGCGAAGATGTGGCTGAACGCGTGCGGGAAGCGGCCCCAGGTTGGCCCAGGGATCACGGCGACCTGTTTTTTAATCTCGGCCAGGGTCTCAAGAATCTTCGCACCCTGCTCCGGGCTGAACTCGGCGTGCAGGCGGAAATCGAACAGGCCGAACTCCAGCTGGCGCAGGATAAACATCGCCGCCTGGTAGTTTTTCGCCGCCAGCATTTTGTCCAGCAGCTCTTTCGGCAGCGGTTCGCCGGTCTCGTAGTGGCCGGAGATAAACGCCAGCGCGTCCGGCTCCCAGCACCAGTTTTCCATAAACTGGCTCGGCAGCTCGACCGCATCCCACGGTACACCGCTGATGCCTGCCACGCCTGCGGTTTCGATGCGGGTCAGCATATGGTGCAGGCCGTGACCGAACTCGTGGAACAGGGTGATCACTTCGTCGTGGGTGAAGAGCGCAGGTTTACCGTTCACCGGACGGTTGAAGTTACAGGTCAGGTAAGCGACCGGCTTCTGCAGAGAACCGTCTGCTTTACGCATCTGGCCCACGCAGTCGTCCATCCACGCCCCGCCGCGCTTGTTCTCACGCGCGTAGAGATCGAGGTAGAAGCTGCCGCGCAGTTCGTTTTTCTCGTCATACAGCTCGAAGAAGCGCACGTCCGGATGCCAGACGTCGATATCGGTACGCTCTTTGGCGGTGATGCCATAGATGCATTTTACCACTTCGAACAGGCCGTTAACGGCTTTGTTTTCCGGGAAGTACGGGCGCAGCTGCTCGTCGCTGATGCTGTAGAGGTGCTGCTTCTGTTTTTCGCTGTAGTAAGCAATGTCCCACGGCTGCAGCTCGTCCACGCCGAACTCCGCTTTCGCGAAGGCGCGCAGCTGGGCCAGCTCTTTCTCACCCTGCGGACGGGCTCGTTTCGCCAGATCGGTCAGGAAGTCGAGCACCTGCTGCGGGTTCTCCGCCATTTTGGTGGCGAGGGATTTATCGGCGTAGTTTTCGAAGCCCAGCAGCTGGGCCAGCTCGTGGCGCAGGGCGAGGATTTCCGCCATGACCGGGCTGTTATCCCACTTACCGGCGTTTGGCCCCTGATCGGAGGCGCGGGTGCTGTAGGCGCGGTACATCTCTTCGCGCAGGGCCTGGTTGTCGCAGTAGGTCATCACCGGCAGATAGCTCGGGATATCCAGGGTTAACAGGAACCCGTCCTGCTCTTTCGCTTCGGCCTGGGCTTTTGCCGCCGCCAGCGCGCTTTCCGGCATACCCGCCAGCTCCGCTTCATTGGTAATCAGCTTCGTCCAGCCCATAGTGGCGTCGAGCACGTTGTTGCTGTACTGGTTGCCCAGTTCGGACAGACGCGCGGCGATTTCACCGTAGCGGGTTTGTTTCTCTTTTGGCAGGCCAATCCCGGACAGCTCGAAATCACGCAGGGCGTTATCGACCGATTTTTTCTGCGCCGTGTTCAGTTCGGCATAATGGTCGCCGTCGCGCAGGTCGCGGTAGGCTTTGTAGAGCCCTTCGTGCTGGCCGACCCAGGTGCTGTACTCAGAGAGCAGCGGCAGGGTTTGCTCGTAGGCTTCGCGCAGCTCCGGGCTGTTTTTTACCGAGTTCAGGTGGCTCACCGGGGAGAAGATGCGCCCCAGCACGTCGTCCACTTCGGCCAGCGGCTGACACAGATTTTCCCAGGTGTACGGCGCGCCCTGCGCTACCACGCTTTCTACCGCCGCGCGGCAGTTGTCCAGGGATTGCGTAACGGCTGGAACCACATGCTCGGGGAGGATTTTAGAAAACGGCGGCAACGAAAAAGGCGTCAGTAATGGATTGGTCATAAACGCTGTCCTGTTGAATAAGATGAATGAAGCGCGCATCCGGCGCTGTGCATATGGGATCTAGAATGGGGTTAAGTGTAGAGGATTTCAATGCCAGACGTTGTCGAAAAGAGCCCGGTGGCGCTGCGCTTACCGGGCCTACGGGTAATCTGCGCCGTTCTGCTGTAAACTGTGGCAAATCGTCAATTCAGCGGAATATCATTACCCATGCTCAGTTATCGCCACAGCTTCCACGCAGGCAACCACGCCGACGTCCTTAAACACACCGTTCAGAGTCTGATCATCGAATCGCTCAAAGAGAAAGAGAAGCCATTTCTCTATCTGGACACGCACGCGGGCGCGGGCCGTTATCAGCTGAGCGGCGAGCATGCCGAGCGTACCGGTGAATATCTGGAAGGGATTGCCCGCATCTGGCAGCAGGACGACCTGCCTGCCGAGCTGGAGCCGTACATCGGCGTGGTGAACCACTTCAACCGCAACGGCCAGCTGCGTTATTACCCGGGCTCGCCGCTGATTGCCCGCCAGCTGCTGCGCGAGCAGGACAGCCTCCAGTTGACCGAGCTGCACCCGAGCGACTTCCCGCTGCTGCGTTCAGAATTCCAGAAAGACAGCCGCGCCCGCGTCGAAAAAGCCGACGGCTACCAGCAGCTGAAGGCCAAACTGCCGCCGGTTTCCCGTCGCGGCCTGGTGCTCATCGACCCGCCGTACGAAATTAAAACCGACTATCAGGCGGTGGTAACCGGTATCCACGAAGGCTACAAGCGCTTCGCCACCGGGACATACGCCCTGTGGTATCCGGTGGTGCTGCGCGCGCAGATCAAACGCATGATCAAAGACCTGGAAGCGACCGGCATCCGCAAGATCCTGCAGATCGAGCTGGCGGTACGTCCGGACAGCGATCAGCGCGGCATGACCGCCTCCGGCATGATTGTAATCAACCCGCCGTGGAAGCTCGAAGCGCAGATGAACAACGTGCTGCCGTGGCTGCATAAAACGCTGGTGCCGGCGGGTACAGGCCACGCTACCGTCAGTTGGATAGTGCCGGAGTAATCGCAGCCATCGGTGGAAACTATTGATTTCAGGTATACAATCGCGGCAATTCACGATTAAGGACAAAAGCTATGACTAAGCATTATGACTACATCGCAATCGGCGGCGGCAGCGGCGGCATCGCCTCCATCAACCGCGCGGCCATGTACGGCCAGAAGTGCGCGCTGATTGAAGCCAAAGCGCTGGGCGGCACCTGCGTGAACGTGGGTTGTGTACCGAAGAAGGTGATGTGGCATGCGGCGCAGATCCGTGAAGCTATCCATATGTATGGCCCGGACTACGGCTTTGACACCACCATCAACCGCTTCGACTGGGACAAGCTGATCGCCAGCCGTACCGCGTACATCGATCGCATTCACACCTCGTACGACAACGTGCTGGGGAAAAATAACGTCGACGTTATTCACGGTTTCGCTCGCTTCGTTGACGCGAAAACGATCGAAGTGAACGGCGAGACGATCACCGCCGATCACATCCTGATCGCCACCGGCGGTCGTCCGAGCCACCCGAACATCCCGGGCGTGGAATACGGCATCGACTCCGACGGTTTCTTCGAGCTGCCAGCCCTGCCTGAGCGCGTTGCCGTGGTAGGCGCGGGATACATCGCGGTTGAACTGGCCGGAGTGATTAACGGCCTGGGCGCAGAAGCGCACCTGTTCGTACGTAAACACGCGCCGCTGCGCAGTTTTGACCCGCTGATTGTCGATACGCTGGTTGAAGTAATGAACACCGAAGGCCCAATCCTGCACACCAACGCCGTACCAAAAGCAGTGGTGAAAAACGCGGACGGAAGCCTGACCCTGGAGCTGGAAGATGGTCGCAGCCAGACCGTTGATTGCCTGATCTGGGCGATTGGCCGTGAACCGGCGAACGATAACTTCAACCTGGGCGTGACTGGCGTGAAAACCGACGAAAAAGGCTATATCGTCGTCGATAAATTCCAGAACACCAGCGTACCGGGCATTTACGCGGTCGGCGACAATACCGGTGCGGTTGAGCTGACGCCGGTCGCCGTTGCGGCAGGTCGTCGTCTCTCCGAGCGCCTGTTTAACAACAAGCCGGACGAGCATCTGGACTACAGCAACATCCCGACCGTGGTCTTCAGCCATCCGCCAATCGGCACCGTCGGCTTAACCGAGCCGCAGGCGCGCGAGCAGTACGGCGACGACCAGGTGAAAGTGTATAAATCGGCGTTCACCGCAATGTATACCGCCGTCACCTCGCACCGTCAGCCATGCCGAATGAAGCTGGTCTGCGTCGGCCCGGAAGAGAAGATTGTCGGTATCCACGGCATTGGCTTCGGCATGGATGAGATCCTGCAGGGCTTCGCCGTGGCGCTGAAGATGGGCGCAACCAAGAAAGACTTCGACAACACGGTGGCCATCCACCCGACGGCCGCGGAAGAGTTTGTGACCATGCGTTAATCATGATGCCCCTCCCCGGAGGGGCATTTTTTTAACATTCATAAATCGTTGCAAAACGAATGCTCCGAAAATAGTGATCTACCGCACATTTCCCTCCCCATCTACCGAAGCGAATGTCTACGCTTATAAGACGCCCGGATAAACCAGTCTTTTGAACACACAACCGGAGGTCCCTATCACCATGTTCAACCAGAAACTACAGGCTACCGAGAACATCGAGTTCGAGATTGCAGAAGAGCTGCGCTACGAGACCGATCCCTGCGAGTTGAAACTGGATGAAATGATTGAGGCGGAGCCGGAACCCGAAATGATCGAGGGGCTACCCGCCTCCGATGCGTTGACGCCCGCAGACCGCTACCTTGAACTGTTCGAACACGTGCAGTCGACGCGGCTGTTTGCGGACAGTAAAACCTTCCCCGACTGCGCGCCGAAGATGGATCCGCTGGATATCCTGATCCGCTACCGCAAGGTCAGACGCCACCGGGATTTCGACCTGCGCCAGTTTGTGGAGAACCACTTCTGGATGCCGGAAACGTACGGCACAGAATATGTCTCCGACCCGGGACTCTCCCTGAAAGAGCACATTGATAACCTGTGGCCGGTGCTGACGCGCGAGCCGCAGGATCATATTCCCTGGTCTTCCCTGCTGGCGCTGCCGCAGGCCTATATCGTCCCCGGCGGGCGCTTCAGCGAGACCTACTACTGGGATTCTTATTTCTCCATGCTGGGGCTGGCGGAGAGCGGCCGTAACGATCTGCTCAAATGTATGGCGGACAACTTCGCCTGGCTGATTGAACGCTACGGGCATATCCCCAACGGCAACCGCACCTATTATCTCAGCCGCTCACAGCCGCCGGTCTTTGCGCTGATGGTGGAGCTGTTTGAGGAGGACGGCGTGCGCGGTGCGAAACGCTATCTTGATCACCTCAAAATGGAGTACGCCTTCTGGATGGACGGTGCGGAGTCGCTGCTGCTTAATCAGGCATACCGCAGCGCCGTGCGCATGCCGGACGGTTCACTGCTCAACCGCTACTGGGATGACCGCGATACTCCGCGCGACGAATCGTGGATTGAGGACGTGGAAACCGCGCGCCACTCGGGCCGTCCGCCAAACGAGGTGTATCGCGACCTGCGCGCGGGTGCGGCTTCCGGCTGGGATTACTCGTCCCGCTGGCTGCGCGATCCGTCGCGGCTCGCCAGCATCCGCACGACGCAGTTCATCCCCATCGATCTGAACGCCTTCCTGTTCAAACTGGAAAGCGCTATCGCCAACATCTCGGCGTCGAAAGGAGATAAAGAGACGGCAGAGGAATTCCGCCAGAAAGCCAACGATCGCCGCGCGGCGGTGAACCGCTATCTGTGGGACGAGGAGAGCGGCTGTTACCGCGATTACGACTGGCGGCGCGAAGAGCTGGCGCTGTTTTCTGCCGCCAGCATCGTGCCGCTGTACGTTGGCATGGCAACTCACGAGCAGGCGGAGCGCTTGTCGGATGCAGTCAAGGCGCGTCTGCTGACCCCGGGCGGAATTCTGGCGACCGAGTACGAAACCAGCGAGCAGTGGGATAAACCCAACGGCTGGGCGCCACTACAGTGGATGGCGATTCAGGGATTCAAGCAGTACGGCAACGACTCGCTGGGGGATGAGATCGCCTGGAGCTGGCTGCATACGGTGAACCATTTCTACAAGACGCACCACAAGCTGATTGAGAAGTACCACATCGCCAGCAGCACGCCGCGAGAAGGTGGCGGGGGTGAGTATCCGCTGCAGGACGGTTTCGGCTGGACGAACGGCGTGGTGCGGCGGCTGATTGGGTTGTATGGGGAGCCTTGAGCAGGGTGCGGTCTTTTCCCCCTCGCCCCTCCGGGGAGAGGGCTGGGGTGAGGGGAAAATGTTAGCGAATCACCTCATAAATGGCGCTCTGAATAGACTGCCATTTTTTGGTGGTGGCATCCGGCTGTGACTGCGCGCGGCGTGTGGCCATGTCGAGATCGTGCTGCTGGCGTTTCACTACGGCAGGCACGGTGCAGAACGCTTTAAGATACTCTTTACGTACCGAGGTCAGAGACTCGCCGTTCGACATCGCGTGGCTGAGCGTGTTGATGAAGCGGCGACACGGCTTCTCTTCCACCATGTTTTGCCGGTAGCGTAACATCAGCTCCAGCACGTCGTCATGGCCTGCCGACATCGCCTCTTCGCTCCAGGACAGCTTCCAGTCCATACCGCCCTGCAAAAAGAGCTGGGTCACGCGGGTATCGTTGCGGTTAATAGCCGAGCGGAAATTATTCTCGTCCCAGGTCACCCCCATGCGCGTGAGCGTTTCGCGCGAGGAAGGCGTCTCACGCATTTCCTGCGGTGGAGCCGCTTCAGCCGCGCTGACGGCCGCTGGCTGCGGCTTGCTGCTGGTCACCAGCCAGAAGCCCCCTGCCACAATGGCAATCACCATAACGCCAACCGCCCCCCATAGCGCACCGGAAATGAGCTGCTCGCGTTGTTCGGGGGTGCGCGGCGCGCGCTGGGTCGGCTTTTCAATGGTGTCACGGACTTCAAACAGATCCCCACCGGTAACCCGATCCATTTTCTGCGCCTTTTCCCAGAAGGTATGCAATTCACTGGCATCTACCGCCATGAATCCTGCCGGATTAACGCGCGTTCTCCCCTCTTCAAACGCGCGTTGAACGGGCCGCGCGATCTGCGCGTAGTAGTTGTCCAGCAGCTGAATTTGCGCCGAGCTTAACGTCTTCTGAACGGTGATGCTGTTGCGGATTTGCCGAATGTCGTCGAGAAAGGTTTGCAGCGTTTTGCGTGGTTCAACCAGCAGCGTCAGCATGGACGGGTCGCTGAAAAGCGAAGCGTAATAGCGGCTGAATTCTTTTTTATCCACCAGCATCTGCGCCAGCTCGCTGAACATCATGCCGCTCAGGACATCGTTGATCTCGCCAAGCTTCAGCCAGCGCCGTACGCGGTCAGCGTTAAACAGGGTCTTAAGATGGTTGTTCAGCTTTACCTGATCGGGCCAGGCCTGCTGGATAAGCCCTTTAAGCATCAGCTCAATTGCGCGTACCTGCTTGTGCGCCTGCTGCTGCTGGAGTTCGCTGCCCGGTGCCAGCTCCGTGCTGTAGGTCAACAGCGGCTGCTGAAGACGAAGATGTTCCAGCGCGGTCACAAACCGCATCGCCGCAATAAGCTGGTTTTCACTCACATCCTGTCCGCTTTCATACTGCGGTACGCGCTGCTGCAGCAGGCGCAGCTGGAGCGTAAATTCCGACATCTCGGCATCATTCAGGTTGAGTTTTTTCGCAACGGCTCCCCAGCCGCCCAAAGCTAATCGCGCGCTGTCGAGTTGTTCCAGAAACCAGCGTGGATCTTTGCCCTCAGAAGCATGTACATTCAGAAGGAGTAAAATTTCCACCGACGCATGGCGAATGACCGCCAGACAGTGTTCAAACTGTTCGCGAATATGGTGTGATGTGCTGAGAGTCATTGTTTTCCTTAAGCGACAACGAAGACATCAGGAATGGGCGCGAGACGCCCTTTATTCTTTTTATTTATACGCGGTTAACCATACCTGACTTTCTGTTGAAATAAAGTGACAACCCTAAAATCATTTAAAAAGTGTCAGGAGAATCTGAATGCCCGTTTTAATTACCCCTCGCCTGAACTGCTCACCTTTGCAGGAAGAAGACTGGCCCTTTTTTCTGGCGTTACAGCAGCACCCGGACGTTATGCGCTTTGTGGCGGAATACCGCCCCGTCGCGGCGATACGAGAGGCGTTTGATTCGCGCCTGACGCCATGGGCTCCGGGCAGCGCGCACTGGCTTTGTCTCGTCGTACGTGACACCGCCTCTCAGGCCCCGCTGGGCGTTACCGGGTATATTCATCGGGAGGAGGACTGCGCCGAAGTGGGCTTCCTTTTCGCCCCCGAGGCGCAGGGGAAAGGTTACGGCTTTGAATCCCTGAAAGCGCTTTGCGATTACGCTTTTCTTCAGGGCGGTATACGGCGACTCACCGCCACCGTAACAGCGGGAAACGCTGCTTCAAGACGCCTGCTGGAAAAAGCCCGCTTTCGCCTGGAAGGTGAATTACGTGAGAGCTATTATCTTGCGGGTCGCTGGCAAAATGACTGGCTATTTGGTTTATTACAGCAGGAATACCTGAATAATAATTCCTGACCAACAGCAATTTAGCCGATATTTCCGGACGTCGTTTCCTCTTCAGGGTCGCTATTAAGAGGAAACGAATATCAAACGTCATGCGCTGAAAATATTTTCTGCGGCCATTGCGTTAATAAAAAACATCAGGGTCTTTCTCTGGAGAAATATCGTGATGAAAATGGGTTATCGTCTATGGCTGCCTGCGTTCTTTATCGCTGTCAGTGTACAGACACATCCATATTAAGGGTTCCTTAAGAGGTTCCTTCCCCTTAAGTCCGGGCATCACAGGAACATACCGCCTGACACTTCAATACGTTGCGCATTCATCCAGCCCAGCTTATCGCTGAGCAGTGCCGCAATGGCACCACCGATATCGTCCGGTAGACCCACCCGTCCCAGCGCCGTCTGCGAGGCCAGCAACTGATTCAGCTCCGCGTTGTCGCGCACGCGTCCGCCGCCAAAGTCTGTTTCTATCGCGCCAGGCGCAATTATATTGACGGAAATGCCGCGCGCGCCCAGCTCTTTCGCCTGATAGCGCGTCAGCACTTCCATCGCCCCCTTCATGGCCGCGTAGGTCCCTGAGCCCGGCTGGGTAAAACGGGCCAGCCCGCTGGAGACGTTGAGGATACGTCCCCCGTCGTTAAGCAGCGGCAGCAGGCGCTGGGTCAGGAAGAAAGGCCCTTTGAAATGAATGTTCAACGCTTCATCAAACTGGGCTTCCGTCGTGTCGGCATAGGGTGCATATAAACCCGTCCCGGCATTGTTCAATAAATAGTCAAATGTTTCGCGCTGCCAGACGGTCCTAAGGGTTTCCTGAAGCTGTCGGGCAAAATGTTCAAATCCCGCGATATCCCCGACGTTGAGCTGTAATGCCGCTGCGTTGACGCCTTTTTGCTGAATTTCATGCACAACATCCAGCGCTTCCTGCTGGCTACGGTTGTATGTCAGGACAATTCCCGTGCCGTCTGCCGCCAGCTTTAACGCAGCGTTTTTGCCCAGACCACGGCTACCACCCGTCACTAATGCGATATGTTCACTCATCATAAACCTCGTTTTGGCTGTTAAGGAGATTGAGAAAGAGCTTATTAGGTGATAGAAAATCAATAAAGATGTGTTAAAACGCTTCACTGTTTCACCAGAAACAACAATGAGCTTCCTCTATGGATAAAATTCACGCAATGCAGTTGTTCGTCCGCGTCGCGGAACTGGAGAGTTTTTCCCGCGCGGCCGAAACATTAACCCTGCCGAAAGGCAGCGTCTCACGGCAGATTCAGGCCCTGGAAAACCGGCTTGGCACTCAGCTATTACACCGCACCACGCGCCGCGTCAGCCTGACGCAGGACGGCATGGTCTATTACGAGCGGGCAAAAGATCTGCTGGCAAACCTTGATGAACTCGACGGTATGTTTAAGCACGATCCCTCCAGCATCAGCGGCCGGCTCCGCGTGGATATGCCCGTCGGCGTTGCTCGAAATTTGGTCATCCCCAAACTGCCTGCTTTTCTGCAGCACTATCCTGGCATTGAACTGGAGCTCAGCAGCAGCGATCGTCTGGTGGATGTGATCCGCGAAGGGTTTGATTGCGTGGTACGCGTCGGCACGCTGAAGGATTCAGGGCTGATTGCCCGTCCACTGGGCAAGCTGTCGGTGATTAACTGCGCCAGCCCGGACTATCTGGCGCGTTTTGGCTACCCGGAAACCCTGGACGATTTAGGCTCGCACGCCGTTATTCACTACACCGCTACGCTGGGAACACGCCCACAGGGCTTTGAGTTTTATAACGGCAGTGCAACGCAGTGGATAAAAACGGGCGGGGTCTTGACCGTCAACAGCACGGAAACATACCAGGCTGCCTGTCTCGCCGGACTGGGCATTATTCAGGTGCCGCGGGTTGGGATGCGCGATTTACTGCGCGCGAAGAAGCTGATTGAGATCCTCCCGCAATACCGGGCCGAACCGATGCCTGTTTCCCTGATTTATCCCCACCGGCGCAACCTCTCCCGCCGGGTCCATCTGTTCATGGAGTGGCTAACCGAACTCACAAAAGCTTACGTGGACTAGTCGCAAGCTATAATTCAATAACGTCCAGCCAAACGAAAAGGAAAAGACGCGTGACGCCGGAAAACAACCCGCAACGACCCACCCAACATTTAGAGTATGAGCCCGTCAAAAAGATGGAAACCGGGCCCGAAGAGGCCAAAACGCCAGGTACCGCCAGCAAAGCGCTGGGAACCGTAACCGGCATCGCCGCGAGAATTCAGCAGTTTCCCATGATTGCGCACCTGATACGCGCGACCGAACGCTTTAATGACCGCATGGGAAACCAGTTTGGTGCCGCCATCACCTATTTTTCCTTCCTGTCTATGATACCGATCCTGATGGTGTCGTTCGCGGCAGCCGGTTTTGTCCTCGCGTCGCACCCGACGCTGCTGCAGGATATCTTCAATAAGATCCTGAATAACGTCAGTGACCCGACCCTTGCCAGCACGCTCAAAAGCACCATCAATACCGCCGTTCAGCAGCGTACTACCGTCGGCATCGTCGGTTTGCTAATTGCCCTTTACTCCGGCGTTAACTGGATGGGCAACCTGCGCGAGGCCATTCGCGCCCAGTCGCGCGACGTCTGGGAGCGTAAGCCGCAGGACCAGGAGAAAATCTGGGTCAAGTATCTCCGCGACTTTGTTTCGCTGATTGGCCTGCTGGTCGCGCTCATCGTGACGCTTTCCATTACCTCCGTGGCGGGCTCGGCGCAGCAGATGATCATCTCCGCGCTCTATCTGGATTACATCGAATGGCTGAAGCCCGCCTGGCGCGGCATTGGGCTGGCTATTTCCATCTTCGCCAACTACCTGCTGTTCTTCTGGATCTTCTGGCGCTTGCCCCGGCATCGGCCGCGCAAGAAGGCGCTGCTCCGCGGCACATTGATTGCGGCGATCGGCTTTGAGGTGATCAAAATCGTGATGACTTACACCCTGCCGTCACTGGTTAAATCCCCTTCCGGCGCGGCGTTTGGCTCGGTGCTGGGACTGATGGCCTTCTTCTACTTCTTCGCCCGCCTGACACTGTTCTGCGCGGCATGGATTGCCACCGCCGAGTACAAAGGCGACACGCGAATGCCCGGCAAAACGCACCGCTAGCCCCGCCATCGGGCTGAAATTTCAGCCCGATTCATCATTTCAGCATATAAATCCAGCCCGTAACTTTTATTTAACCGGAAACCAGTTTAATTGACTGATATTTAAAATCTGTGAAGCATTTCATAGACGTGTTTTGGCTGGTCTGAAAATTATCCGCTTTTTGCTGTTTTTATCACCGGGTCGCGGCTTTGTTACAGATTGAAATGTCGCTTTTGCTGTGCGTAATATGGCCTTTCGTTCGACAAAAATAAGAAAATATTATGCAAGCAACCGCCACCACACTCGACTCAGAAACGGAAAACGTTCCGGTAAATTCGCGCAATAAAGTTGTTGTCGCATCGCTGATTGGCACCGCCATTGAGTTCTTCGACTTCTATATTTATGCCACCGCCGCGGTCATCGTATTCCCGCACATTTTCTTCCCGCAGGGCGATCCGACGGCGGCCACGCTGCAGTCTCTGGCGACCTTTGCGATTGCGTTTGTTGCGCGTCCAATTGGCTCCGCGCTGTTTGGACACTTTGGCGATCGCATTGGCCGCAAAGTCACGCTGGTGGCCTCGCTGCTGACGATGGGGATCTCCACCGTAGCCATCGGCCTGCTGCCGACCTACGAAACCATTGGTATTCTGGCGCCGGTCCTGCTGGCGCTGGCGCGTTTTGGTCAAGGTCTGGGGCTGGGTGGTGAATGGGGCGGCGCGGCGCTGCTGGCCACCGAGAACGCCCCGGCGCGCAAGCGCGCGCTGTACGGTTCATTCCCACAGCTTGGCGCTCCGATTGGCTTCTTCTTTGCCAACGGGACGTTCCTGCTGCTCTCCTGGCTGCTGACGGATGAACAGTTCATGAGTTGGGGCTGGCGTATTCCGTTTATCTTCTCAGCCGTGCTGGTGCTGATTGGCCTGTATGTGCGTGTTTCTCTGCATGAGACCCCTGTTTTTGCGAAAGTGGCCGCGGCGAACAAGCAGGTGAAAGTGCCGCTGGGTACGCTTCTGACCAAACACGTTCGCGTGACCGTGCTGGGCACGTTTATCATGCTCGCCACCTATACGCTGTTCTACATCATGACCGTCTATTCCATGACGTTCAGTACCGCCGCTGCGCCGGTTGGGCTGGGGCTGCCGCGTAACGAAGTGCTGTGGATGCTGATGATGGCGGTGATCGGCTTTGGCGTGATGGTTCCGATTGCCGGCCTGCTGGCGGATAAATTCGGTCGTCGTGCAAGCATGATTACCATCACCACGCTGATCGTTTTGTTTGCCCTGTTCGTCTTCCCGCCGCTGCTGGGTTCAGGTAGCCCGGCGCTGGTGATGGCCTATCTGCTGATTGGCCTGAGCCTGATGGGGCTGACCTTCGGCCCGATGGGCGCGCTGCTGCCCGAGCTGTTCCCGACTGAAGTACGTTATACCGGCGCGTCGTTCTCCTATAACGTCTCGTCTATTCTGGGTGCGTCCGTTGCGCCATATATCGCCACCTGGCTGCAGGCAAACTATGGTCTGTTCTATGTGGGCGTCTATCTTGCGGCCATGGCGGCGCTGACGCTGATTGCGCTGCTGCTGACGCACGAGACGAAGCACCAGGCTCTGTAATTCACTGCGGCCTGATGCCCTCACCCCGGCCCTCTCCCACAGGGAGAGGGAGAAAGGGAGCTATTTCTTCATCTGCGACAAAATGGTCCGGCACTGATTCGCCTCGCCCTCTGACGGCGAAATCAGTGCCAGCAGCGCTGCGGCTGGGGTAACCAGCGTCGCAAGGGCCGCAGCCACCGCGCCGCGCGCAATCAGCGGCCCTGGCTTCACGCCCGCCTGCGGATTTTTGAAGGTCCCGCGCACGTACAGCGGCGAGCGCAGCGTGATAATACGGATCCCCTTACTCTCCGGGTCAATCGTCAGATCAAGCTGCTCCGAAGCCATGCTGGCGGTACCGGTCACGTTAATCACCGCGTTTTCCGTGTCGAAGGCAAAAATCTGCGGGCGCGCCACGCCGTTCACCAGATCCAGATTGGCCGCCGCGCAGTTCACCCGCACCTCGTCATCGCCGAAGATTTGCCCGACGACGTAGTTACCGACGTTCAGCCCCAGGATCTCCATCAGGTTTCGGCTCACCAGCCCGTCGTTCATCAGCAGCTTCAGGTTTCCGTTGCCGCTGCCCAACAGCGCCGCCACCGAGTTCCCCACGCCGCGAATGTCGGCATCACCGTTCATTTCACCGAGGGTTTTCTGCATCAGCTCTACGTTCGGCATCAGCTCTTTCAGCTTCAATCGACGCGCCTGGATCTCCGCCCGTCCCTGCATCGGCTTCTTATCGCCTTCCAGGTGAATGTTCGAGGAAATCGTCCCACCCGCCATGCCGAACTTCAGTGGCTGAAGGCGCAGGTCGGCGTTTTTGAGGAGGATATGGGTCGAAAGATTGCTGATCGGCAGCGTACTGCCATGTTCAATTTTCCCGCCTTTGAAACGTACATCCGCATCCATTACGTTCCATTTGTCGGTTTCGAAACGATCGTAAGGCAATACTTTACCCGCAGGCTGAACGTCCTTTTTGACCTCTTTGGACTTTGTGCCTTTGCCCGAATCCACGCCAATCAACGGACCAAGATCGGCCAGACGCAGCTGACGGGATTCAACATCCCCTTCCAGTTTCGGGCGCGGTTTTCCGGTGGTGTAGGTCAGCGTGCCGTGGATGTCGCTGTCGCCAATGCGGCCATTAAAATCCCGGTAGTCAAAAACGGACGATTTTTCGGTATCGATTTTGGCGACCAGATGCCCGTCCGTTTCGAATGGCGGGGTATCCGGCAGCAGTACGCCGGTCAGTTCATACAGCTCGCCCAGCGAATCACCGGCAAATTTAAGCTGAAGGTCAACGCCGCCCATGTTCATCGGGTCGTTAACCGTTCCCACGAACGCCACGCGGGTGTTACCGGAACGGAAGTCCGCCTGCACCGGGAACGGCGTGCCTTCGCTCCGGAGCGCCAGCATGCCGCCTATTTTCCCTTTACCGCTAAGCGGCTGGTCGTTGTAGCGTCCTTTTGCCGTCAGGCCGAAGACATAGTCACCTACGCTTGCCGCGTCGCCTTTTGCTTTCGTGCCCGTGACCTCGCTAAACGGCAGCGGTTTGCCCAACGGATCGACCAGGATCTCCATATCCGCCTTGCTGACCTTATCGTCGATGGCGATCCGTCCGCGATCG
The DNA here is from genome assembly GCF_004006055.1 of Enterobacter sp. N18-03635. Lineage (NCBI taxonomy): Bacteria > Pseudomonadati > Pseudomonadota > Gammaproteobacteria > Enterobacterales > Enterobacteriaceae > Enterobacter > Enterobacter sp. N18-03635. Next base: position 4,300,638 of record NZ_CP034769.1, read on the forward strand.
AAAAGAATATTGTCGAGACGGAATGACCAGGAAGAAGGCTGGGCATTCGGATCCTTGTCGCCATCGCTGGCAAGGTTAAACGTCCAGTTGTTGGTTTTTTCTGAGAGTCGGATCAGACGCGCATCAGGCTGCTGAAGTTTGATCCACGGCAGATAAACGGTTTTGGTCAGAAGCGCTAACGGCGCTAGCGTGGCCTCCACGCGCGGCAGGTGGACCATGGTGACGTCCGGGATGTCCGGCGGGTTGCCGAGAATGATGTCGTCGGCATGGACGTGTGGCCAGGGGATCCAGCTTCGCCAGCCTGACTCCTCTTTCTGACGCTCCCATACCACACCTAAATCACCGCGTATGGCGAAGGGGCGGTTCAGTTCGGTTGAGACTTTCTGGTTGATGGTCGGCTTGAGACGGTTCCAGTCAAACGTCGCAATAATGATGGCGACGACCACGATCAACAACAAGAAAATCCCTGCTGTCCAGGAGATTACCCTGGTTGTTCTTGTCATTTTTATCCCCTTTCCTGATGACCTGTCCTGTAAAACTATAGTCCAGACAAAGGGAAGCGGGCTTATCAGAGGGTCGTTATAACGCTATCGAGGCGATCCATGGGTACCGGTCGGGAGAGGAAATAGCCTTGCGCCGCCGCGGCAGGCGAGCTTTGCACATCACGCCACTCTTCCAGCGTTTCCACACCTTCAACAATCACACCCTGGCAATAGCGGTTCATCAGCTGTAATAACAGCGTAAACAGATTCCGACCTTCCGGGGTCTGACGCAGCATAATGAACAGATCGCGGGCCACTTTAATGTAGTCGTAGCGCACCTCACTCAGGGCGGAGAAATTCGCCATGCCGGTGCCAAAGTCATCCAGCCACAGCGGGCCGTATTCGCATATCGAAGCAAACGAGGAATCCTGCGGCAGACGGACATGCTCCACCAGCTCAAAGCGCATCCACGGCAGGGTGGCGATCAGCTCCTGCAATTTTGCGTTCTGCCGCAGCGCCAGCAGGGTTGGGCCGTCGACGTTCACCGAGGCGAGGATATCGTGCTGTTCGAAAAAGGACTGCTTCGTCGCCAGCATGCGAAGCTGTTCTTCCAGCACATCCAGACGCTGGCGAACGGCAACTTCGGCAAAATAGCGATCCGGCGCGATGCGCTGAGTGGGGTTTGAGGGGTGCGTAACGACGGTCAAAATTTCAATTGCCATCAGTCGACCATCTGTTCGGTAGATCGGCTGATAGGTGTATGCACGCTCACATTGCAGCCAGTAGCGATGCTCCTGCAAGTTCTCAATACTTGCCTCAGGCGTAGTGCTCAGCCGCTGGATAACCTGCTCTGACTTCATTTCAGATGTCCTGTTGTTGGGATAGCCTTTCTGGACTCGTCACAGGATTATCGGCGCGACAATTGAGAACTTTATGTTCAATTCACCGGGAAAATGAAATTAAGATGACAGAAATGCGCGGGAACACGCGCTGGCTCAAATAAAATAATGGAACGTTGTTTTAATATAGTTGACCAGTTAATTCACTCAGCGCACACTGCTGATAATTCTTCTGTTCAGGTTCACGACTATGTCTAAAAAAATTGCCGTGATTGGCGAATGCATGATTGAACTGTCACAAAAAGGCGCTGAAGTCAGCCGCGGATTTGGTGGCGATACGTTAAACACGTCCGTTTATATTGCCCGCCAGGTCGCGCCTGAGGCGCTCACCGTGAATTACGTTACCGCCCTGGGAACGGACAGCTTCAGCCAGCAGATGCTGGAGGCGTGGCAGAGTGAACATGTTGAAACGTCGCTGATTCAGCGTATGGAAAACCGCCTCCCGGGACTTTATTACATCGAGACCGACAGCACCGGCGAACGCACGTTTTATTACTGGCGTAACGAAGCCGCGGCCAAATTCTGGCTGGAGAGCGACGCGGCTGCGGCCATCTGCGAAGAGCTGGCGACCTTTGACTATCTCTATCTGAGCGGGATTAGCCTTGCGATTTTAAGCCCCACCAGCCGTGAAAAGCTGCTGTCGCTGCTGCGCGAATGCCGTGCAAACGGCGGCAAGGTTATTTTCGATAACAACTACCGCCCGCGCCTGTGGGGCAGCCGCGAAGAGACGCAGCAGGTCTATCAACAGATGCTGCAGTGCACCGACATCGCCTTCCTCACGCTCGACGATGAAGACGCCCTGTGGGGTGAAAAGCCGGTTGAGGACGTAATTGCACGTACGCACGCAGCAGGCGTGAGCGAAGTGGTGATTAAGCGCGGCGCGGAGTCGTGCCTGGTCGCGATTGCGGGTGAAGCGGTGGTTGAGGTCCCTGCGGTGAAGCTGGCCAAAGAGAAAGTGATTGATACCACCGCGGCGGGTGATTCATTCAGCGCGGGCTATCTGGCGGTACGTCTGACGGGTGGAACGCCGGAAGCGGCGGCACAGCGTGGGCACCTGACGGCCAGCACGGTGATTCAGTATCGCGGGGCGATTATTCCGCGCGAGGCGATGCCAGTTTAAGTAAGGTGCGGGCTGATGCCCTCACCCTAACCCTCTCCCACAGGGAGAGGGAATGTTTAAGCATTACTGCCCCTGCGGAATATCTGTCGCGTCCGGATGTAAATCATCCGCCGTGGCGGCCTGCGCTGGCTGCGGCGCGGTGGCCATAATGGAATCCCATGTCGTCTGAAGTTCCTTCATGTCATATTCCGGCTCGCCCTTCGGCTGCAGGAGGATCAGCGCCATCTCCTGTGACAGCTGCTGACGGAGGTCCTGATTGAGCATCTCGACGGTCAGACCGTTCAGGAAGTCCTGACGCAGCTTCTGGTACTGTTCCGGCGCAATGTCCACCACCTGATTCTGCAGGGAGCGAATACGCTGGCTGATCAGAATGTCGGTATCGGCACGAGCGTAGGTCGCAAACAGCTTCTGCAGCTCGAGTTTTTTCTGAGCCACGAGAGCATTGAATTCCTCTTCGGAAAGCCCCTCTTTACGCACTTTTGCCAGCTCTTTCGCGACCACGCCCAGATTGGCATTCAGCTTATCGCCCGGCGATTCAACGTTAATGGCACACTGCGCGCGCTGGAACAGCACGCGGCAGTCAAAGCCAAGACCAATATTCTTGACGTTGTTCTTGCTCAGCGTCTGCTGAACGTGCCAGAACAGCGCCTCACGCGCCAGATCGGCACGCCAGTAGCGCAGCATTGCCGCGGACTCACGGATAGGCTGCCAGGCGTTATCCCACATGACGGAGAGGCGATCCTGACGCACGGCGTCCGTCATAATGCTGACAGGCTCTGCACGCAGCGGAGAGAGCGTCGGGACAGGGGCTGGCGTTTCACGCTTACCTTTCAAATCACCAAACGCTTTGTTGATCTGCTCCACCACCGCGCGGCTGTCCACGTTACCTACCACGATCAGCGTCATGGCGTCCGGGGTGTACCACTTCTGGTAGAACGATTTTACCTGTTCGGCATCGACCGGCTGTTTCAGCGGTTCGGCCGGGTCATGTCCCAGTAACGTTGAGCCCTTCAGGCGGTAGCGCCACCAGCCCTCTTTGGTATCTCCGGGCCAGGTCGCCACCATGTCACTGTTGCTCAACGCATAGTTAACGGTGTCCGGCGTAATCGCCAGATTGCCAGAGGCATCGGAGAGATACGTAAGCGCTTCTTTAAGCAGGTCGTTACGGTTATTAGGCAGGCTCAGGTTAAACATGGTGTAGTCATACGAGACAACAGCCGGAGGAAGCGGGCGCTTCGGATCGATGGCCTGCTGCCAAAGTGAGCGCACCTGAACCGCTTGCAGGCTGCCGCTCTGCGTGAGCGCCAGCCGGGGAATAAAATGGCTAAAACCGGTTTGCTGGGTGCTTTCCGTGAGGGAACCGGTATTAATGGACAGACGGATTTCTATACGGTCACTGGGACGTTGCGGAGTGGCTAACACCTGCCACTGAAAACCGTTCGCTAATGTCCCTTGTTGCCAGGCCGGGTCTGGCTGGAGCGCATCTGCCTGCACATAACTGGCTGCTGCCATCATCAGCAAACCGCCGGTTAAGAGTCGAATTTTTGTGCCCTGCATGTGAACCCCTGATCAACATTCCTGGTTAAAAAAGAGTGCCTCGCGACGCGCTTCACTCTTAAAGATGACGATGAAAACACGTCGATTAGACCGCGCGTTCGGCAAAACGTCACGGTCCGAAGTGAAATATACCCAAAAAAATCTTGTCGAATTATGACAGGTACGAACAGTTATTATGCGCAGGAGCCCGCATCCCGACAAGGGAATACGGGCATTTGTGACAAGATTAAGAGGTTAAGCCAGGATTTTTGCTGTCAGTTGAACGATTATTCAGAGTATCGTCGAGCTTTTTGTGATCCAGCTCTTTCACCCATTTCGCCACCACCACCGTTGCCACGCCGTTACCCACCAGGTTGGTTAACGCACGAGCTTCTGACATGAAGCGGTCGATACCCAGAATCAACGCCAGACCCGCCACCGGCAGGTGACCTACAGCGGAAATGGTGGCAGCCAGCACGATAAAGCCGCTGCCCGTCACGCCTGCCGCGCCTTTAGAGGAGAGCAGGAGAACCACCAGCAGGGTAATCTGATGGAAAATATCCATATGGCTGTTGGTCGCCTGAGCGATAAACACGGCCGCCATCGTCAGGTATATCGAGGTGCCGTCCAGGTTGAAGGAGTAGCCCGTCGGGATCACCAGCCCGACCACCGATTTACGGCACCCCAGCTTTTCCATCTTGTCGAGCATACGCGGCAGCGCCGATTCTGAAGAGGAGGTCCCCAGAACAATCAGCAGCTCTTCACGGATGTAACGAATAAATTTGAAGATGTTGAAACCCGTCGCGCGGGCGATGGAGCCGAGCACCACGACTACGAAAAGGATACAGGTTATATAGAAGCAGATAATCAGCTGACCCAGCTGCACCAGCGTACCGACGCCATACTTACCGATGGTGAAGGCCATCGCACCAAAAGCACCGATCGGCGCCAGGCGCATGATCATATTGATGATCCCGAAGATCACCTGCGAGAAGCTTTCGATTACGTTAAAGATAAGCTGGCCTTTGCTGCCCAGACGGTGCAGGGCAAAGCCAAACATCACGGCGAACAGCAGCACCTGGAGGATGTTTCCGCTGGCGAACGCGCCAATGACGCTGCCCGGTATCACGTCCAGCAGGAAGGCTACCACGCCCTGATCCTTCGCCTGCTCGGCATATACCGCGACCGCTTTGGCATCAAGCGTTGACGGGTCTACGTTCATCCCCGCGCCTGGCTGCACCACGTTGACGATGATCAGACCGATAATCAGCGCAAGTGTACTGACCACTTCAAAATAGAGAAGCGCCACTGCACCGGTACGACCAACCGCCTTCATGCTTTCCATGCCAGCGATGCCCGTTACTACGGTACAGAAGATCACCGGAGCGATGACCATTTTGATGAGCTTAACGAACGCGTCGCCAAGCGGTTTCATTTGCGCGCCCAGCTCAGGGTAATAGTGACCCAGCAGAATACCGATGGCGATGGCTGTCAGGACTTGGAAATAAAGACTTTTGAAGAGTGAGGTTTTCATAAGGTGTCCTTGGGAAGAAAAACCACAGGTTTTGTAAGGTTATGGTTAACCTGCGGCTTTAAAATAACACCCACATAACAGGACAGAAATAAACTCAGTTCAAATTTGAAACACAAATGTTAAGAACTTTGAGCTGGCTCGCACAAGCCAGCAACAAAATTACACTTTTGCGTTATTGTCAGCACCAGAAAGGTATCGTTCTTCAAAGATATCCGAAGGGACTGCGGGGGCAAAAAGGAAGCCTTGCCCGCTCTCCACGCCCGCCTCTGCAAGCCAGGCGCGTTGCGCTTCGGTTTCAATCCCCTCGGCAATAAGATGCAGGTTGAGGCTACGCGCCATCTGGATAATCGCCTGCACCATGCTGCTGTCGCCCGGCAGAACGTCGACAAACGCTTTGTCAATTTTGAGCACATCTACCGGAAGGGTTTTCATGTGCTGAAGCTGACGCAGCCCGGCGTATCCCATGCCAAAATCGTCCAGGGCAATGCGAATACCGGCATTACGCAGCGGTTTGAGAATCGCGACCGCCTGATTAGGATCGTCGATGCGTCGGCTCTCCGTCACTTCCAGAGTTAACGTATCAGGCTTGATTCGGTAACGATGGATCAGCTCCAGCATCTCTGAAACCATGGTCGGGTGCATAAGCTGCATGGCAGACAAATTGACCGACAGCGGCAGCGTCACGCCGCGCTCTTGCCAGGCGGCCAGCTGACGGCAGGACTCTTCCAGCACCCAGTAGCCGACGGTAACCATCAGGCCGCAGGACTCAATGCGCTCAATCAGCCCTTCCGGCAGTTCCCATGAACCATCCGGCTGCTGCACGCGCAGCAGTGCCTCGGCGCTTTTCACTTCTCCCGTCAGCAAATTCATCTGCGGCTGTAGCCAGAGGGCAAACTGCCGGTTATCCAGCGCGGTCAGGATGTCGCTCTCTTCCGTCAGGCGCTGCTGCGCCTTTTCCATCTGCTCCGGTTCAAAGAACTGGATCTGATTTTTCCCTTTGCGCCGGGCGGTAAACGCCGCCGAGAACGCGCGACGATAAAGCTGCTCCGCCGTTAAATCACCATAGTACATGGCGATACCGATACTGGCGCTCGGACGAAGCTGGATACCCTGAATGGGCAACCGCTCATTAATGACAGTGAGTACTTGCTGACCTAAGGTGATCGCATGCCACGGTTCTTTTACACCGTTGGCAATCACCACCAGATCGTAACCGCTGACCTGTGTCAGCACCATGCGCGGGGCAAGGACAGATTTGATCTTTTCCACCAGGGTGAGCAGCAGCATTTCGCGCTGGCTCTCCTGAAGCACGCCAGCCGTGTCCTGCAAGGTTTCACAGGCGATAACCATCAGCGCCGTAGTTTGCTGACGGGCAACGGTCTGCTCCAGCATCGCCATCAGGAAGGCTTTATTGGGGAGCTCCGATACCGGAAAACGGGTGGCGCTGCTGTTTAATTCATCCTGCTGACGCTGGATGCGCTGCTGATTGAGGTTGTAGCTGCGCACCAGCATACCTATCTCATCGTCATGATGCAGACGCGGCAGCTCAAGCTGATGTCCCATCTGATCCTGCGGCGCAAGCGTATTCAGCTCACGGGCGATACGGCGCAGCGGATGAACAATCAGCCGGTTAATGCACCAGGTGAGCGCCACGCTGAGAATAAGCGTCATAAGTAAGCAAGTGGTCACTAACGTAACCACCCAGCTCATGACGAATTTATACATGCGGTAGGAGTCCGCCTGCAAAACCAGGTAGGCCAGCGGCTGCGGATTCGCAGGGCGTTCAAGCGAATAAACGGGAAGCGAAATTTGCACCGGCAGTTCAAACAGGCGCATCACCATCATCGGGACGGGACGCTCCGGGATAAAGCTCATCCGCAGCGCCTGAAACTGGTTGGGCAAGACGACATCGGCGCGGCTAACGACGCCGGCAGGCTGAATACGTTTTAAAATGGTTTCCGCTTCGGGAATATCCCCTTTCAGGATAGAGGCAGAAAGCGGGCCACGCACCGAGCGGGCGATACTTTCTAACTGCGAAGCCGTGTTATAGCGATTCTGCTGTACGGAATGAAACAGCAAAATTACGCAGAAGAGCAGGACAAACAGCATGGTGACGGCAGAGACCATCGCCATCTGTTTGATTGTTAAGGAACGGCTGACACGCAAAATGACTCTCCACAAAACTCGAAGCGCAGGGCGCGCCAGGGTGTAAACCCGGCGCGCCTGAGTATACCCGATTGCCGCGCTATTAAGAGAGACTTACAAATGGATTAAGGAAAATCCGATTACCAGTCCGCGTAAGGGATGAGCGGCTGCGGCGGTAAGTCCATATCGCCCTGCCAGCCTGCGGCAGAGTAGCGCACATAGATCAGCGCATGGCTTGGGGTATAGTCTTTCGCCTCCTGAATATCCACGCCCATGCCTACAAACCAGTTGGACGTTACGCGGCGCTCGATAATGGCCCGCGCGGTATAACCCGTTCCTGATGAACTGCTGCCGGTTTCCATTGCGCCCCGGTCGGTATAGCGGTCTGGCTCATCGGTCGGGATCAGATTCTGGATCGGGTAGCGCAGTTCATCTTTGGTTTTCGAGTGAGACCAGGAGACCGAGCCACCCAGCTCCCAGGACCAGTTCTCCGTGCGTTTACGCCAGGTCACCGGCAGTGCGAAGGAGACGTACTCCTGCGGACTGTAGTAACCGCCCTGACCCAGGGTATACCCGCTCAGGTCTTTGTCGTAGTGCCAGAGCATATTGGAGACGCCGACCGTCAGGCGCTCATTGTTTTTATTAATGAGCTTGTAGTAGTAACCCGTCATCCAGCGGACGCGCCAGTTATCCTCAACATTTTTACCCGTCAGCGTTTCCGCATTCAGGCTCGACCAGATGCCGTTCGCTTCACCTTTGTCATAGCTCATGCTTACGCCGCCACCGGTGGCACGTACGCCGCCCCAGGTGGTACCGGTGTTGGTATCTTTTTGCCCGGCGAACGCCAGCAGAGAGCTGGAGATTGGGCGGCGGTGGGCGTTAACGGTATAGCCGATGGGGCCCAGATCGCTGCTGTAGCTGATGCCGCCCACCACGTCGACAACGTCAAAGCCCATCGGCGTGGTGCCAATATCCATCGCCCAGGTTTTATTCTGCCAGCCGACGGCAACGCTTGCGCCATTGTCGGACTGATGGGTATTGCCGCTACACGGCGTTTCGTAGCAGGTCCCCCATTTAGGATCGTAGGTCCCGTTATTGTTATCAAATGAACCAGCGTCCATGTTGACCAGATCGCTTCTGAAGAACATGCGCCCGTCAGAGAGCGGGGCATCCACCTGCAGCATGGTGGTATGCGCTTTCAGGTCGGAATAGCCGCCCGTGCCGCTGGAGCCCCAGTAGTCGTGCTGCAGCGTGACGTTAACATCCTGCTGACGGTACAAGTCACCGGCATCACTGCGCACGCCGCGTTTCAGCCAGTCGTCTTTTTCATCGTTACGCGTCAGACGAGTGAAACTGTCGTTATCCACCGGTCGCGTCGTGGTGATGCCAGACGACACCATCGCGTCTTCGTAGGTTTCCAGTGCCTGCTGAGGCTGCCCGTTCTGCGCCTGGAAACGCGCGGCATCACGCAGCACCAGCGCGTTTTCCATGGAGCCGGGCTGCGATTTAGCCTGCGGAATAATTTTATTGAAGGTCTGTTCTGCGGCGGCGGAATCGCCCAGACCCGCCTGCGCCATCGCGATGCGGCGCTGCGTATTGAGCGACAGCGGCTGACCGTTTTGCGCGGCGGGCAGCTTCGCCAGCTCCGAGCGCGCGGCATCTTTGTTACCCTGAGCGCTATAAATCTCGGTCAGGCCGAGGATGGCGTCTTCGTTCTGCGGTTCACGCTGCAGAACGGCGTTGTACGTCGTTTTTGCCGAGTCCAGATCGCCACGCTGCTGCGCCCAGTCCGCCAGCGTCAGGTCGATGCGGGTGGAGGTTGGCTGCTGGCGCAAAAGGTTTTCAGCCTCCTGCTCTTTGCCGCTGTCGCGCAGACGGTTGGCGGTTTCCAGCACCTGGTTACTTTGCAGACGGTCAGCAAGCTCCTGAATATTGCCGTTCCACTGGCTTCGCGGCAGCGTATCCAGATGCGCCAGCGCGGCGCGGTCCTGATCGTTTCTGGAAAGATAGAGCCCGTTAGCATAAACCTGATCCGGGTCGGACGGTTTCTGGCTGGCAAGCTGACGCATAAGGGTATCCGCCTGGCTTCGCTGACCCGCGCTGTAGAGATCGCGCGAGAGACGATAGGTTATCCACACATCGCCGGGAGAGAGCGCCAGACGACGACGCTGAATCTCTGCCGCCTGAGCGTATTTCCCCTGATTTTCAAGCTGCTCGGCCTGGGCGGAGAGCTGTTCGTTGGTCAGGCTACGTTCAATATCATCTATGCTTCTGCGCTGGCTGGCGGAGAGAGACTGGATAAACTGCGAGGCCTTCTCCGGGGACTGCGCACGGTAAATATTGGCCAGACCGCGGACCGCATTGCTGTTGCCGCTGTCCATTCGCAGCGCCTGACGGTAATAACGCTCCGCCGCGTCGTTATCTTTACGCGCCGCGGCGGCGTCGCCCAGCCCCAGCACGGCATAGCTGTCGGTATTGTCGATACTGCGTGCCTGCTGATAGTAACGCTCCGCCTGCGCCGGGTTATTCGCCTTCAGCGCCGCATCGCCCTGCTGGATCAGCAGCCAGTAGCGGTTAACCTTCAGCAAACTGTCCCATTTACCCCGGTTATCGCTCTGGGGATCGAGGGCAATTGCCTTTTCAAACTGTGCCACCGCGCGGGCGCGGTCGCCTTTCTGGGAATAAGCCTGTCCCAGGGCACCCACCGCTTCACTGTCGGCATGGTTGGCGCTGACGGCTTTTTGCAGCTCCGCCACCGCCTTACTGCCCTGCCCGGCATCCACCGCCGCCAGCCCTTCCGCTTTCGCGCGGAATGCAGGGTCAGCGAGCTGTTTTTGCTGAGCTTCAAGCTGGGCACGCGCCGCCGCGACGCTATCACCGTCGCTGAATACGCTCAGGTATTTTTGCAGCGCGCTAACGCTCGCGCTGCTGGCAGGCTGGTCTTTGATTTGGTCATACCACATATCAGACGCCTGGCTGCGCCCGTTGGTGGATTTGGCCATCTCCTGCAATAGCGCAAAGCCTTCGTCACGGCGTCCGCTCTGGAACAGAAGCTGGGACAGCGTCGCCTGCAGCTGTGTATTTCCGGGGCTGCTGCTGTTTATTTTCTTGAGCTGGTTAATGGCTGCATTCCGGCGAGCAGGATCTTTCGCCACCACGTTCCAGTATTCCGTCGCCACGTCGCCGCCCGGTGGGTTGCCGTCAAACAGCTTGTCATAGGCTGCAATCGCCTCCTGCGTGTGTCCCGTGGTGGCGAGCAATCGCGCCTGCTGGAGCTGCTGGCGGCCATCAGGAGTGGAAAGCAGCATCGTATTGCGTGATGACTGGTACGCGCTCGAGCCCGGCGCGATCCCTTTCAGACGGTCCAGCTCTTTTTGCGCGCCGGCGTTATCGCCCTGGCGCAGCAGGTAGCGAAAGCGTGCGGCAATGACGTCAGGGTTGTTCGGGTCAATCAGCTCCAGACGATAAAGCGACTGACGAACCAAATCCTCACGCTGTGTCGATTCGCCCAGCCGAACCTGTTCCAGCAGCTGTTTCTGCTGCGGAGAGTTGGCGGCCTCAGCCATCGGCATCAGTGCCAGGCCAAGCGATAAAGTGAGTAGATTTACTGTGAACTTGCGCATTCCTGGCCCCAATCCGGTATTAATTCACCTTTTGCGGTGAAGCGAAAACGATGCTGATCCCATCCTTGCCCAAAGAGAGTCAGCACGTAGCTGTAATAGGCATTATTATCGGGAAAATGGTCTGCAACGCGCTGGCGCTGAACCGCCTGGGCATCACGTTGTTGTAAAAACGGCAGCATGGCGGCAGAGAACCCGACCGGACCATTCCCGGTGCGTTTACCCGTCGCCACATCCACTTTCTCCGGCGGCACACCCCGTTTCATTGTCTTGGCCGCCATCGGCTGGAAGCGCGTCAGCAGCCGGGCTTTCTGAGGATCTTTATCACTCATCATTCCCACCCAGAGATAAACGCGGATGGCGTCGTAGCCGCCCACCAGCGATTTATCCTGCTGCAACCGCCAGCCTTTGTTTTTCTGATACTGTACCCAGTCCGGCGAAAAACCTTTCGGCGCACTCTCCAGCAGCAGGCGCTGATTGGTTTCACGAAGCGTGGTCCACGGGGTACCAAAACGCGTGAAATAACTCGCTAGCTGCGGAGGAAGATAGCTGGGATTAAAGCGCCATACGTTCACATCGGCAAAGCCGACTTTACCGGGAAGCAGCATTGCGCCGAGCCCCGGGACTTTCACCACTTCCTCGCTGACAATGCGTTTCAGCAGCGCTTTACCCGTGCGGGTATAATCCGGATGTTTCCACAGTCGACCCGCTTCAAGCAGTGACCAGGCGATCCAGACATCGGCGTCAGAGGCGGAGTTGGTATCAATCACCGCCCACGTCTCTTTATCTTTCTGACCCCATAGCCAGGCAGGCAGATGGTCGTTGAGATCGCCGCTGGCAAGATTATCGCGCGTCCACGTCAGCAGCTGGTCAAAAGATTTGCGATCGTTCGCCGCCAGGGCAAAGAACAGGGCGTAGCTTTGCCCTTCCGAGGTCGTAATTTTGCGCGTGTCGCTGGGATCAACGACACGCCCGCCCTCGCTGATGTAGTCCTTTTTAAACTGCTCCCAGGCAGGCCAGGTACAGGCGGCGCGAAGAGGTAGCGCCGCCAGCATCACCGCTGCTAATACACACCAGCGAAAGGCTTTCATCACATCTTACTCATCCGGGTTCAGACGACGACGGCTGATGATTCGCAGCAGACGCCACAGCACCCATGCCAGCAAGACCACGCTAACCGCAGCCAGGATGGCGAGCAGAACCGGATGGTTAGCCAGCGCATACCACAGGCGTTCAAACCACGGCAGATGGCCTACGTAGTACACATCGCCCACGCGCAGGCTATTGACGCCGGACTCACGGATCACCGACACGGAACCAAACATCGCGGCACGTTTACCGCTGTCGTTCATGGCCGTATTGAGCAGTTCATACCCGCGCGGGCTGTCCGCGAGGAGAGCCACCACGCTACGCTGTTCGTTGTAAGGTGACTGGAAACCCACCACGGCGGCCATTGCCCCCTGAGACGTTACCGTCGTCTGCGCGCTGGCCTGACGATCGTTCACATCCGGCATAATGCTCGGGAACTCGGTCTGGCGCAGCGGCGTGTTAACCCAGGACTGAGCCGCTTTCACCAGCAGATCGATACGTTTGTCATCCTTCAGCTTGTCCGGAATGGTACCGATCACCATGATGTCAGCGTCTTTGTTCTGAATCTGGCTGCCATCGTCCGTCAACGTAACGTTAATCGCCGGTAATCCCGTCTGTCCTCCAACGGTCGCCATGGTATCCAGCAGGGTCGTTACCTGCCCTTCAGTTGGCGCTTTTGGCATTACTACGATGGACTCAGAAAGATCGGCCATGCGGCTGAACGGGAAGCCCGCGTTAGCAAAGGCGCGCAGATCCGGCATCGCCAGGAAGTGATAGTACTTCGAGAAGTCGATGGTCGACTCATCGCCAATCACAACGTGGTTCTGTACGGGCTGGAAGGTGATGCAGTTTTCCGCAGAACCGCCAGGCATTGGGTTCATGTACTGGAAGTCAAAGCGCAGCTGGTTTATCGCGCCAAGCTTCAGTGCCGGAATAGAGACATCCGTTTTGCCATCCAGAAGACCCTGCAGCACCGGCAGGCGAAGCATCAGGCGGTTAGTATCCTGCGTGCTTTGCAGGCTGAAGGATTGCAGGAACTGGTTGTTCAGGCTGATATCCATGCGCGAGCTGTCTTTGGTCGCTGGCGCGGTATAGCGGTAGTTCAGATTGATATCAATGCCGTTGGTACGCAGCAGGTACAGATCCGGCGGCAGATTCAGCGACAGGCTAATCGGCGCTGGCTCAAGCCCCGTCGCCTGCAGCTGTTCTTCATAGGTTTTCAGCTCACCGAATGTCACCGCACGGTCGGTACGCACCCAGTTTGGCGCATCATAAGGTTTACGCGCCAGCAGCGGTTTGACCTCATCCACCACCACGCTGTTGCCGCGGAAAAGGACGTTACCCTGAGCAATGGCTTTTGCTGCCTGCACCAGGTCTTTATCATCACGACCAAAGACCACCAGCAGCTTCACGTACGGGTTTTCCGGGTGGCTTATCATCTCAACGGTCGGCGCTTTGACGTCCGGACGATCGCGCAGGAAGGCCGGGCGTTTCGCGTTGGTCGCAAACACAATGGCATTTCTGTCCGGCAGTTTGTCATACATCGCCGGGAAGCTCTGTCCACGCCAGCCCGCGCGTGAACCAAACCAGGACGCCACAATGGTGGCCGCCAGCTGTTCGGTCACGTCCGGGGACGAGGCAAACACCATCGGCAGCGTGAGCGGACGGTTATCACGCGGATCAAAGAACGGAACCGGGAATGCGGAGAGATCGTTTTTCAGCGCCAGTGACTGGTAGGTCATCTGCAGCGAGGAGTTACGTCCGACGTCCATCCACAGCGTGTTGCTGGCCGGGTTTTCGCAGACATCGCGGTAGTGACCGACAAACTCCAGGCGAATACGGTTAAAATCGGTGATGAACAGCGGGTTGATCGGCACCTGAGCCTGAGTTTTCTTGCCCAGCTGCTCTTTCGTGACCGGCAGTACGTCCATCAGCTCGTCATTCAGGTAGACCTTCAGCTGAGACTGCGTCGGCAGCAGAGACGGCGACGGGGTGTATTCAAGGTTCAGCACCGCATTAGAGACGACCTCATCGCTGCGCATGCCAAACTCAATGCCGCCGTTAGGGTTGATGCCGCGCAGCACCATGCTGCCCGGAGGCGGCGCAATTTGCGCGAAGGTCAGCTTCACGTCGCGCGACGGCGCATTGTCCGCAACGACGGGCGCATTCGCCCCCCGGACGCCCGGCATCACCTGCCCGATGACCTGGCCGTCTGCCGGCAATGTGTTCCCCTCCGTCGGCTGGTTCGGCGTGATATTTTCTGTTTGGCCAGGTGCCGCGGTGACAACCGGATCGGTTGCTTGCGCGACGACAGGTACCGTTGGCGCAGGCGTTGCCGCTGCGTTACCCGGGGCTGCGTTAGCCATTGTTGCGGGGATCGCATTCATCCCCATTGCCACTGCACATAACCAGGAAAGTTTTGTTTTCATCGCGTTATCATCATTGTTGAGCCATAACCGGGTCCGCCTGCTTCGCCTCATCCCGCTCAGGACGACGAGGAATGAACGACACGACCCAGGAAACCAGCGAAGTAAGTGACCGGAAAATTAATTTCACCGACGACGGGGCAAATTCTGCAAGGTGACGATAGCCACGGAACCCCAGCTTCAGAATATCCAGCAGGCTTTCCAGAGGTTTATCTTCCGGGAAGCTGTCCTGCCAGAGAGCCCACGTATCCGCGCGGGCAAACGTACACTGCACAAAATCGATATGTTGCTTTTTGGTCAACGGCATCAGCTGCAGACCGACTTCATTGCCCGCCACGCGAACAACCTGCGTCGGGAAGACATACTCCTGCTGACCGCGCTTAAGCAGCAGGTTAACTTTTTGCCCTTCCAGCACCTTCGCCTGGCCGTTGATTTTGATCCCCAGACCGCCGTCAGAGAAGTCATGCACGGTACAGGAGAAGAGGTGGCCATCTTCACGGGCAATCGCCGCAGGCATGCAGATTTCAACACGATGCGCACGACGAACCTGTTTGCTTTCCACCGACACCGCCACCGCGCCGCCGAGGATAATCAGGTTGTAGAAGACCCATGCCATACTGACGAAGACGGTCAGGATTTCGTTTTCCGGGCCGTAGAAGTAACGCCAGATACCCGCAATGACGCCCACGATATTCAGCAGCACCAGGAAGATATACGGCCGGGAGATCACCCAGTCGACGTACTCCTCCTCCACCAGCCCGCCCTTCGCGGTGACGTTGAATTTACCTTTGTGCGGATTAATCAGCGCCACCATCGTCGGCGGCGCGATGTACCAGGCCAGCACCGTTTCGTAGATTTCACTCCAGAAGGAGTGGCGGTATTTACCCTGTATCTTCGAGTTCGTCAGGCTCGCGTGGATCATGTGCGGCAGAACAAACAGCGCAATCATCAGCGCGGGAGCGTAGATGATATAAGCGTGAAGAAGCAGGAACGCCAGCGGCGCGGTCAGGAAGATTAGCCGCGGAATGCCGGACAAGAAGTGGAACATGGCGTTGACGTAGCAGAGACGCTGCGCCAGCTTGAGTCCTTTACCGATCAGGGGGTTATCGAGACGGAAAATCTGCACCATCCCGCGCGCCCAGCGAATACGCTGGCCAATGTGCGCCGACAGTGACTCCGTTGCCAGACCAGCTGCCTGAGGAATACGCATATAGGCAGAGGTATAGCCACGACGGTGCAGGCGCAGAGAGGTGTGCGCATCTTCAGTTACCGTTTCGACGGCGATACCGCCAATTTCATCCAGCGGTTTACGGCGGATAACCGCACAGGAGCCGCAGAAGAAGGTGGCATCCCACATGTCGTTCCCGTCCTGCACCAGGCCATAGAACAGCGTACCTTCGTTCGGGGTCTTACGGAAGCGGCCAAGGTTACGTTCAAACGGGTCCGGCGAGAAGAAGTGGTGCGGCGTCTGCATCATCGCCAGCTCTTTCTCCTTCAGGAACCAGCCCATGGTCATCTGCAGGAAAGAGCGCGTCGGCACGTGGTCACAGTCAAAGATCGAGACAAACTCCCCGGTGGCATACTTCAACGCGTTGTTGATGTTACCCGCCTTAGCGTGTTCGTGAGTCGGACGGGCGATGTATTCGACGCCGACCTCCTCCGCGAACTGGCGGAACGCCGGGCGGTTGCCGTCATCCAGGATCCAGACCTTGAGCTTGTCTTTCGGCCAGTCGATACCCAGCGCAGCATAAATCGTGTTCTTCACCACGCTCAGGTCTTCGTTGTAGGTCGGCACGAAGAGATCGACGGTTGGCCACTGGGTCGTGTCCTTTGGCAGCGGAACCGGCTGGCGGTTGAGCGGCCAAATCACCTGGAAATAGCCCAGCACCAGCACGATCCAGGCGTAGGTTTCTGCAAACAGCAGCACCAGACCGCATACCAGGCTGACCGGGTCGTCCCAGTTCAGGGTTGAGGTATAACGCCACCAGATGTAGCGACAGGAGACGGTCAGCGACAATACGATCAGCATCAGCGCCGAGAAGCGACCCGGAATACGGCGGACCAGCAGCGCCACGCCCCACAGCAGGATCAGGAAGGTGAACTGCGCCAGAGGGTTGAAAGGTTGCGTAATACAGACCAGCGCCAGAATGAGCGAGAACACGACGATCACGCCGAGGATAAAACGCCGCAGGCCCGGATGGAGATGTCCGAGCTCTTTATGGTTATCCAGATGGCTGGTCTTATCGCTTACGCTGTTGGGCAATCTGTCCAGCCACTGGTGGTAGCGCTCACGTAACTGCTGCACGCGGGAGAAGCTGCGCCAGTGCGGCGTTATTTTCTCTGAGCGGGATGATGTGACCACCAGCCAGATAGCCTGAATGAGATAACGCGCCGGATCCAAAGGACGCGGTCGGTTGGGATTAATGTGCGGATATAGCTCACTGTGGCGGGCGCGTATGCGCTGCCAGCGCGGGTGTTCGAGTGGAATAAACATCCAGGCCAGAATCATCCAGAAACAGCCGAGCGCGGCGCTAAATGCCGACGCACCGTGACGGCGAAAATGCCGGTAATGTTCACTCAAACGCGAACTGACCGGCGGGATGAGTAACCAGCTGGCGAGACGACTCATACATCACTCCCTGCATGCTCCGCCCGGTTGGCGAAGTTCAGCAGACACCAGTTAGCCAGCGTCAGAATCTCTTCTGCCGCCAGTGAATCGCTGCGGTATTCGCCGAGCGGTTGCTTAGACGCAAGACATTCCGCCATTCCCTCATCACGATGAATGACAATAGGAAGCAAACGGCGCTGGCTTTGCAGCCACACCTGATAGAGATCGTCCTGGATCTGGCTGCCAATACGCAAATCGTTAATCAGAATATGAGCGTTCTGAGGTAGCCCCTGCTGGTGCAGGCGGATATGGCAGTTCGCATCAACGTTAACGATCGAGAGGATATGATCGCACTGGGCGATAAGCTGTCTGGTCAGCGTACCGGCGCCGTGGGGCAGATCCAGCAGGATCCATTTGTAGTGCCCCTTTTCTTTCAGGGTCTGCAGCGCCAGCGTGAACTGCGAAAACAGGCGCTGATACGCGGCTTCATTTTCGCGTTCCGTGGTGGTCAGTTGACCAAACGGCAGCAGATCGAGCTGGGAGGTATAGCGCATCCCCGCATCCTGCCAGTCTTTATCATCAAGCAGCGCGCGGGCCCAGCCCTCTTCACGAGTAAAGTCAACGTTAAACGACATACGCAACAAATTATCGGCGCAGGCGTCAATAACCAGCACCGATTCACCTAAAAGCTGTAATGACCACGCCAGCGCCGCGGTAACTGATGTGGTACCCACACCGCCACGGACACCCTGTAATCCGAGTATGGCCATCAATGGCTCCCTTATTGTTGATGGGCGAATTCAGCTAATAACGGCCAGCGTTTAATAGCCGCGGCCAACTGTTCCCGCTGGGAAATATCGGTGTAATCTATTTCAGGTAAAGAAAAGGCCTGCGTCAGCGCCAGAAAATCGTTTTGGAATGTGTAACCCAGAGTCGAGTCGACTGGGGTTCCGGGTTCGTTATTATCCATTCTTTTTCCATCCCTTTAAGGAAAATCGCACGCTAAAGAAGTTGCGGGGCTTCCTGCCCTGACAAATTTCATTTACATGCTAAATCTGATGTTCTTTAATTTCAATGTTAGGTTTATTTCTACGCTTTCGCTAGTAAACTGAGATACAGATAAATTAGACGAAAAGAGGGACACCGTGGACTCCATATTTTCTATTGGCATCCAGTCATTATGGGACGAATTGAGCCACATGCCAGTCGGAGGAGTCTGGTGGATTAATACGGACCGAAATGAAGATGCTATCAGCCTGGTTAACCAGACAATTGCTGCCCAGGATAAGGATTCCCGCGTGGCCGTCATTAGCATGGGCGAAGACCCGAAGAAAATTATCACGCTGGAAAACAATCGCGGGCCTCAGACGGTGCGATTATTTTCCATGACATCGGAAGCCGATAGTCTATACTTTTTGTCCCGCGACGTTCAGTGCTCTATTGATCCGGATCACCATTTGGTGATTCTTAAATGTGCAAATAACGTCCTGCAAAATATCCCTGCTGAAAAACTGTTGCCGTGGCTTGAAAAAATCAATAAATGGGCAAAATTTCAAAATTGCACGCTATTGATAGTCAATCCTGGCAGTAATAATGACAAGCTGTTCTCACTTTTAATGGGCGAATATCGCTCCCTGTTCGGTCTGGCAAGCGTTCGCGATCAGGTGGGTAGCTATCTCTACGATATTGCATTCTGGTGTAATGAAAAGGGCGTGAGTGCCAGGCAACAACTTACCCTGAAACATATTGAGGGCGAGTGGCACCTTGCACAGCAGGAAGAAACCGTGGTCCAACCGCGCAGTGATGAAAAACGCATTCTGAGCCATATCGCGGTTTTAGAGGGGGCACCCGCCCTGTCGGAAAACTGGACACTTTTTGAGTCTAACGAAGCCCTTTTCCATGAAGCCCGCACAACCCAGGCGGCGACCCTTATTTTCTCGCTGATGCAGAATAACCAGATTGAGACGCTGGCACGGCAAATCCACACCCTACGCCGCCAGCGCGGAAGCGCGTTAAAAATCATCGTGCGCGAAAACAATACCAGCCTGCGCGCCACCGATGAGCGCCTGCTTCTGGGCTGCGGCGCCAATATGGTTATCCCATGGAATGCGCCGCTGTCACGCTGCCTGACGCTTATCGAAAGCGTTCAGGGCCAGCAGTTTAGCCGCCATGTACCGGAAGATATTTCCACGCTGCTCTCCATGACGCAGCCGATGAAGCTGCGTGGGTACCAAAAATGGGATACCTTCTGCGACGCCGTCGGCAACATGATGAACAACACTCTTCTTCCTGCTGACGGAAAAGGCGTCATGGTTGCCCTGCGTCCTGTACCGGGTATTCGCGTTGAACAGGCTCTCACCTTATGTCGTCCGAACCGTACAGGGGACATCATGACCATTGGCGACAATCGCCTGGTGCTATTTTTGTCCTTTTGCCGGGTTAACGATCTCGATACGGCGCTTAACCATATCTTCCCCCTGCCTACCGGGGATATTTTCTCGAACCGTATGATTTGGTTCGAAGATAATACGATTAGCGCGGAGCTGGTGCAGATGCGTGCGCTCCAGCCCGAACAATGGGCTAAACCGCTCGCTATCACGAGCGATGCGAAACCGATCCTGAATGCCAGACATGATGGACACGTCTGGCGTCGGGTTCCGGAACCCCTTCGCTTATTAACAGACAACGCGGAGAACGCATCATCATGAATATCAGCGATATTATTCAACTGGTTATATTCTGTGCGCTGATCTTTTTCCCGCTTGGCTACTATGCGCGCCATTCCATACGCCGTATCCGTGATACGGCCAGAGTGCTGTTTATAAAACCTCGCTATGTAAAACCAGCCGGAACACTGACACGGGCATCACACGTCAAGGCAGACCGAAAACATGACTAATTCTACCTATACCGCTTCGTCACCCTCGCCGCTCTGGCAATACTGGCGCGGCCTTTCCGGCTGGAACTTCTACTTTCTGGTGAAGTTTGGCCTGCTGTGGGCAGGCTATCTGAATTTCCATCCCCTCCTCAACCTGGTGTTTATGGCCTTCCTGCTGATGCCGCTGCCGAATATCAGGCTGCATCGATTACGTCACTGGGTCGCCATTCCTGTCGGCTTTGCGCTGTTCTGGCATGATACCTGGCTACCGGGGCCGGATAGCATTATGAGCCAGGGTTCGCAGGTGGCGGGCTTTAGCGCCAGCTATATCCTCGATCTGACCGAGCGCTTTATTAACTGGCAGATGATTGGCGCGGTATTTGTGCTGCTGGTTGCCTGGCTGTTCCTGTCACAGTGGATCCGCGTCACGGTGTTTGTCGTCGCGATTATGATCTGGCTTAACGTGCTGACGCTGGCTGGGCCAAACTTTTCTCTGTGGCCTGCCGGTCAACCAACCACCACGGTGACTACCACTGGGGGAAGCGCAGCGGCAACCGTCACAACGGCAGGCGATACGCCTGTCGTGGGCGATATCCCAACCCAGACCGCACCGCCGACTTCTACCAACCTGAACGCCTGGCTCTCCAGTTTCTATACCGCGGAAGATAAGCGACAGACTAAATTCCCGGATGCGCTTCCGGCGGATGCTCAGCCGTTTGAACTGCTGGTGATAAACATCTGCTCTCTCTCCTGGGCCGACGTGGACGCCGCCGGTTTGATGTCTCATCCGCTGTGGTCACACTTCGATATTCAGTTTAAAGATTTCAACTCTGCCACCTCGTACAGCGGCCCGGCAGCAATCCGCCTGCTGCGTGCTAGCTGCGGTCAGACATCTCATAAAAACCTGTATCAACCCGCCGGCAACCAGTGTTATCTGTTCGATAATCTCGCAAAACTGGGCTTTACGCAGCATCTGATGCTGGGGCATAACGGCCAGTTCGGTAACTTCCTGAAAGAAGTACGCGAACAGGGTGGCATGCAGGCACCGCTGATGGATCAAACCGGTCTTCCAGTCTCTCTTCTGGGCTTCGACGGCTCGCCCGTCTATGACGATACCGCCGTCCTGCAGCGCTGGCTGCAGACCGTCGAAAAAGACAGTAATCCACGCAGCGCGACGTTCTTTAACACCCTGCCGCTCCACGACGGTAACCATTTCCCGGGCGTGAGCAAAACGGCTGATTATAAAGTGCGTGCGCAGAAGTTCTTTGACGAGCTGGATGCGTTCTTCACGGAACTGGAAAAGTCAGGCCGTAAAGTGATGGTGGTAGTGGTACCTGAGCACGGCGGCGCGCTGAAAGGCGACAGAATGCAGGTTTCAGGTCTGCGTGATATCCCAAGCCCGTCGATTACCAACGTGCCTGCTGGCATTAAATTCTTTGGTATGAAAGCACCCCATCAGGGCGCACCGATTGAAATCACCCAGCCGTCCAGCTATCTGGCGATTTCAGAACTGGTTGCCCGTGCCGTTGACGGGAAGCTGTTTGTGGAAGATAGCGTGAACTGGGATCAGCTCACCAGCAACCTGCCGCAAACGGCAGAAGTCTCTGAGAACGCCAACGCGGTCGTCATTCAGTATCAGAACAAACCGTACGTTCGCCTGAACGGCGGAGATTGGGTACCGTATCCGCAGTAACTGATCTACGCCTCACCCTCTCCCCGTTGGGGAGAGGGGATAGTCAGTGCGTTATTATTGCGCTGAAATCCACACCAGCATTTTCAGACTTGCCGAATAATAGTCGTCTTTAGCGGTGATTTCGGGTTCACCGGAAGACTGTCCCATCGTTAAATCGCGTACAGCCAACAGGCCGCCTTCCATCATATAGGGCGCATATTCGTTGGTCGTGACGTTAACCCAGGCGGGCGTTTGTTCCCGGGGGAACTGACCGAACCAGGCCTTCCACGACGTCAGCAGCGGGCTTTGCTTATCAGACCAGGCGACATACAGCGGAACACGAATCGCGTCATAGCTCATTCGCGGTGGCCAGCCTTTAGCAGGGGTCAGCTTGCCACCTGATGCCAGTGAAACCCAGTCAGTGGGCAGATTCGCTTTACCCGAGCCCATTTTCCCCAGCAGGCGTTTACCATCCTTAATCAAATCACGCCAGACCGGCAAATGACTGCGTCCGGCGAAGGCCTGCCAGGCCGGAAACACAAAATAGGAAGGATTAAGGACCACTTCCCCGTCAAGCTTAAATCCCTGGACGCCGGGGAGCATCACGCGGTAACCCGCATAGCGGATCACGCTATGGGCAACCAGCGCTTTTGTAATGGCATCCGATGCGGCGCTGTAGCGTTTGTCATGCCAGCGGGCGTCGGCTTTAAGCAGCGCCCAGGCAATCAGAACGTCACCATCGGCGGCGTTGTTTTTGTCCGCGACCGGGTTGGACTCTGCGGGGTTATACCGCCAGTAAAAGAGACCATTCTCTTTGTTCTTCAGCTGGCTGTCCGTCCATTGCCAGAGCTTATCGAACGTGGCTTTATCGTCGTTGGCGACTGCCATCAGCATGGCAAAGCCCTGACCTTCCGTATGCGACACCCCACCATTACCGGTATCGACAATGCGGCCTTCCGGTTTGAAAAAGCGGGCCTTGTAACTCTCCCAGGCCTGATCCGCCAGAGAGAGAGGCGAGAACAGCACACTCATCATGACGGCCAGCGTCGCGCAGACGGGTTTTCGCATAATTAACTCGATCCGGTTATTCGGCACTTCGCAGGGAAATCTCACCGCCCACCCAGGGTTTAATCGCGCCATCCTGTTCCAGGAGCAGCGCGCCCTGTGCGTCAATACCGCGGGAAGTTCCGTAGATCTCTTTATCACCAATCAGCAATTTCACCGGGCGGTTGATGAAGTTATCCAACTTTTCCCAACGAGACAGGAACGGTGCCAGCCCTTCCTGCTCAAAAAGCGTGAGTGAGCTACGCAACTCTTTAATCATACGCACGGCAAGGGTATTACGATCGATGACAATCCCCGCCTCCTGGAGGTTAGTCCAGGCCTGATTCACCACATCACTTTGTACATTGCGCATCACCATATTGAGGCCTGCGCCAATGACGATTTGCGCCGCGTCGCCCGTTTTCCCCGTCAGTTCGACCAGAATGCCGGCAAGTTTACGATCGTTGAGGTACAGGTCATTAGGCCATTTAACACGTACTTTATCCGCACCCAGATCGTGCAGCACTTCCGCCATGACGATGCCGATAACCAGACTCAAGCCAATGGCAGCGGCCGGGCCCTGATCGAGTCGCCAGTACATGGACAGATAGAGGTTGGCACCAAAGGGGGAAAACCACTTGCGACCGCGACGACCGCGACCGGCCTGTTGGTATTCAGCAACGCAGGCATCTCCGGATTTCAGCTCAGGCAGCCGATCCAGAAGATACTGGTTCGTCGAGTCAATCACCGGCAGCACAGCAACATTGCCGTGTCCAATCTGGCTGCGGATCGCTTCTTCATTCAGCAATTGAATCGGCTCCGGCAGGCTGTAACCTTTTCCGGGAACCGTGAACACATCAACACCCCAGTCGCGAAGCGTCTGGATATGTTTATTGATAGCAGCACGGCTCATGCCAAGCTGTTCACCCAGCTGCTCGCCAGAATGAAACTCACCGTCAGCAAGGATGCTAATCAGGGTTAAGGGGATAGTATTGTCCTTCACGCGATAGTCTCCACGGCATTGACTTCACCTGTGCGGCCAATGAAGCGAACTTCTGGCTCCAGCCAGACGTTGAATTTTTCGCCCACACGCTGACGAACATAATGAGCCAGCTGTACAACATCATCGCTGGTCGCATCGCGTTGGTTAATCAGCACCAGAGCCTGATGTTGGTGAACGGCGGCACCGCCTACTGAAGTACCTTTTAGCTGGCATTGATCGATAAGCCACCCCGCGGCCAGCTTCACGCTGCCATCCGCCTGAGGGTAATGTGGCGCAGTTGGCCATCCTTCAAGAAGAATTTTTGCATTTTCGCTGCTGATAACCGGGTTTTTGAAGAAACTGCCAGCGTTTCCGTTAACTTTAGGATCGGGAAGCTTGGTCATCCGCATATGGCAAACTGAGTCAAAAACGTCGCATGCGGTAACGGTAGCCGGATCGAGACGCGTTAAATCTCCGTAGGTCAATACGGGCTGCCAGTTCTTCGACAGACGCAGCCCCACGGCGACAATCACGTAGCGATCCTGATATTCATGTTTGAAGATACTGTCACGATAGCCAAATCGGCACTGTTCTGCCGTTAAACGCTTAGCCGTTCCGGTCGCCAGTTCGATGCAGTCGACATATTCACAGACATGTTTCAGTTCGATGCCGTAGGCGCCGATGTTTTGAATAGGTGACGATCCGGCGCAGCCTGGAATAAGCGCAAGGTTTTCCAGGCCCGGCATCCCTTTTTCGAGGGTAAATTGCACCAGCTGATGCCAGTTTTCTCCGGCCCCCACGTGCAGGTGCCAGCTATCGGCACTCTCTGCAACATCAATTCCCATGATGCGGTTAACGATCACCGTTCCCGCAAAATCGTCGAGAAACAGGACATTACTTCCTTCGCCCAGAATCAGTACGGGTTCGTTATTTTCTGTTGCGCTTTGCCATGCATCCAGCAGCTGATGTGCGGTATCGGCACGTACAATTTGATTAGCATTGCGTTGAATGCCAAAGGTATTCCAGGGCTTAAGGGAGTGGTTCATAGACGCTATCCTGATGCAAAAACGCAGGTAGTTTACCGTATAAGCAGGGCGTTGGGGGATTAGTTTGTGCAGCGCATAAACGCAAAAAGGCCATCCTTTCGGATGGCCTCTTCACTTGTTTGATGCCTGGCAGTTCCCTACTCTCACATGGGGAGACCCCACACTACCATCGGCGCTACGGCGTTTCACTTCTGAGTTCGGCATGGGGTCAGGTGGGACCACCGCGCTAAAGCCGCCAGGCAAATTCTGTTAAATCTGTATCAGGCTGAAATTGATTGTTCTGTCTCTTCGCCAAAACACCTTCGGCGTTGTAAGGTTAAGCCTCACGGTTCATTAGTATCGGTTAGCTCAACGCATCGCTGCGCTTACACACCCGACCTATCAACGTCATAGTCTTTAACGTTCCTTCAGGAGACTTAAAGTCTCAGGGAGAACTCATCTCGGGGCAAGTTTCGTGCTTAGATGCTTTCAGCACTTATCTTTTCCGCATTTAGCTACCGGGCAGTGCCATTGGCATGACAACCCGAACACCAGTGATGCGTCCACTCCGGTCCTCTCGTACTAGGAGCAGCCCCCCTCAATTCTCCAGCGCCCACGGCAGATAGGGACCGAACTGTCTCACGACGTTCTAAACCCAGCTCGCGTACCACTTTAAATGGCGAACAGCCATACCCTTGGGACCTACTTCAGCCCCAGGATGTGATGAGCCGACATCGAGGTGCCAAACACCGCCGTCGATATGAACTCTTGGGCGGTATCAGCCTGTTATCCCCGGAGTACCTTTTATCCGTTGAGCGATGGCCCTTCCATTCAGAACCACCGGATCACTATGACCTGCTTTCGCACCTGCTCGAGCCGTCACTCTCGCAGTCAAGCTAGCTTATGCCATTGCACTAACCTCCTGATGTCCGACCAGGATTAGCTAACCTTCGTGCTCCTCCGTTACTCTTTGGGAGGAGACCGCCCCAGTCAAACTACCCACCAGACACTGTCCGCAACCCGGATCACGGGTCTACGTTAGAACACCAGCCATTAAAGGGTGGTATTTCAAGGACGGCTCCACGCAGACTGGCGTCCACGCTTCAAAGCCTCCCACCTATCCTACACATCAAGGACCAGTGTTCAGTGTCAAGCTATAGTAAAGGTTCACGGGGTCTTTCCGTCTTGCCGCGGGTACACTGCATCTTCACAGCGAGTTCAATTTCACTGAGTCTCGGGTGGAGACAGCCTGGCCATCATTACGCCATTCGTGCAGGTCGGAACTTACCCGACAAGGAATTTCGCTACCTTAGGACCGTTATAGTTACGGCCGCCGTTTACCGGGGCTTCGATCAAGAGCTTCGCGTTACCGCTAACCCCATCAATTAACCTTCCGGCACCGGGCAGGCGTCACACCGTATACGTCCACTTTCGTGTTTGCACAGTGCTGTGTTTTTAATAAACAGTTGCAGCCAGCTGGTATCTTCGACTGATTTCAGCTCCACCCGCAGGGGCTTCACCTACATATCAGCGTGCCTTCTCCCGAAGTTACGGCACCATTTTGCCTAGTTCCTTCACCCGAGTTCTCTCAAGCGCCTTGGTATTCTCTACCTGACCACCTGTGTCGGTTTGGGGTACGATTTGATGTTACCTGATGCTTAGAGGCTTTTCCTGGAAGCAGGGCATTTGTTACTTCAGCACCGTAGTGCCTCGTCATCACACCTCAGCGTTAAAAAACGACCGGATTTACCTGGTCGTTCCGCCTACATGCTTAAACCGGGACAACCGTCGCCCGGCTAACATAGCCTTCTCCGTCCCCCCTTCGCAGTAACACCAAGTACAGGAATATTAACCTGTTTCCCATCGACTACGCCTTTCGGCCTCGCCTTAGGGGTCGACTCACCCTGCCCCGATTAACGTTGGACAGGAACCCTTGGTCTTCCGGCGAGCGGGCTTTTCACCCGCTTTATCGTTACTTATGTCAGCATTCGCACTTCTGATACCTCCAGCATGCCTCACAGCACACCTTCAACGGCTTACAGAACGCTCCCCTACCCAACAACGCATAAGCGTCGCTGCCGCAGCTTCGGTGCATGGTTTAGCCCCGTTACATCTTCCGCGCAGGCCGACTCGACCAGTGAGCTATTACGCTTTCTTTAAATGATGGCTGCTTCTAAGCCAACATCCTGGCTGTCTGTGCCTTCCCACATCGTTTCCCACTTAACCATGACTTTGGGACCTTAGCTGGCGGTCTGGGTTGTTTCCCTCTTCACGACGGACGTTAGCACCCGCCGTGTGTCTCCCGTGATAACATTCTTCGGTATTCGTAGTTTGCATCGGGTTGGTAAGCCGGGATGGCCCCCTAGCCGAAACAGTGCTCTACCCCCGAAGATGAGTTCACGAGGCGCTACCTAAATAGCTTTCGGGGAGAACCAGCTATCTCCCGGTTTGATTGGCCTTTCACCCCCAGCCACAAGTCATCCGCTAATTTTTCAACATTAGTCGGTTCGGTCCTCCAGTTAGTGTTACCCAACCTTCAACCTGCCCATGGCTAGATCACCGGGTTTCGGGTCTATACCCTGCAACTTAACGCCCAGTTAAGACTCGGTTTCCCTTCGGCTCCCCTATACGGTTAACCTTGCTACAGAATATAAGTCGCTGACCCATTATACAAAAGGTACGCAGTCACACCACGAAGGTGCTCCCACTGCTTGTACGTACACGGTTTCAGGTTCTTTTTCACTCCCCTCGCCGGGGTTCTTTTCGCCTTTCCCTCACGGTACTGGTTCACTATCGGTCAGTCAGGAGTATTTAGCCTTGGAGGATGGTCCCCCCATATTCAGACAGGATACCACGTGTCCCGCCCTACTCTTCGAGTTCACAGCCTGTGTGCTTTCGTGTACGGGACTGTCACCCTGTACCGTGCGACTTTCCAGACGCTTCCACTAACACACAAGCTGATTCAGACTCTGGGCTGCTCCCCGTTCGCTCGCCGCTACTGGGGGAATCTCGGTTGATTTCTTTTCCTCGGGGTACTTAGATGTTTCAGTTCCCCCGGTTCGCCTCGTTAACCTATGTATTCAGTTAACGATAGTGTGACGAATCACACTGGGTTTCCCCATTCGGACATCGCCGGGTCAAAGGTTCATATCACCTCGCCGGCGCTTTTCGCAGATTAGCACGTCCTTCATCGCCTCTGACTGCCAGGGCATCCACCGTGTACGCTTAGTCGCTTAACCTCACAACCCGAAGATGTTTCACTTCTGATTGCGAAAATTTGAGAGACTCGAACACACCATTAAGATGTGTCGTTTCAATTTTCAGCTTGATCCAGATTTTTAAAGAGCAAATATCTCAAACGTGACTCGCAAGTCAGTTTTGAGATATGACGGCAGGTGACTTTCACTCACGAACCAGCAAGTGGCGTCCCCTAGGGGATTCGAACCCCTGTTACCGCCGTGAAAGGGCGGTGTCCTGGGCCTCTAGACGAAGGGGACGTGTAGTCTCAATCGCAAGACGCCTTGCTATTTACTTTTCATCAGACAATCTGTGTGAGCACTACAAAGGCAGGTTCTTTAAGGTAAGGAGGTGATCCAACCGCAGGTTCCCCTACGGTTACCTTGTTACGACTTCACCCCAGTCATGAATCACAAAGTGGTAAGCGCCCTCCCGAAGGTTAAGCTACCTACTTCTTTTGCAACCCACTCCCATGGTGTGACGGGCGGTGTGTACAAGGCCCGGGAACGTATTCACCGTAGCATTCTGATCTACGATTACTAGCGATTCCGACTTCATGGAGTCGAGTTGCAGACTCCAATCCGGACTACGACGCACTTTATGAGGTCCGCTTGCTCTCGCGAGGTCGCTTCTCTTTGTATGCGCCATTGTAGCACGTGTGTAGCCCTACTCGTAAGGGCCATGATGACTTGACGTCATCCCCACCTTCCTCCAGTTTATCACTGGCAGTCTCCTTTGAGTTCCCGGCCTAACCGCTGGCAACAAAGGATAAGGGTTGCGCTCGTTGCGGGACTTAACCCAACATTTCACAACACGAGCTGACGACAGCCATGCAGCACCTGTCTCAGAGTTCCCGAAGGCACCAAAGCATCTCTGCTAAGTTCTCTGGATGTCAAGAGTAGGTAAGGTTCTTCGCGTTGCATCGAATTAAACCACATGCTCCACCGCTTGTGCGGGCCCCCGTCAATTCATTTGAGTTTTAACCTTGCGGCCGTACTCCCCAGGCGGTCGACTTAACGCGTTAGCTCCGGAAGCCACGCCTCAAGGGCACAACCTCCAAGTCGACATCGTTTACGGCGTGGACTACCAGGGTATCTAATCCTGTTTGCTCCCCACGCTTTCGCACCTGAGCGTCAGTCTTTGTCCAGGGGGCCGCCTTCGCCACCGGTATTCCTCCAGATCTCTACGCATTTCACCGCTACACCTGGAATTCTACCCCCCTCTACAAGACTCTAGCCTGCCAGTTTCGAATGCAGTTCCCAGGTTGAGCCCGGGGATTTCACATCCGACTTGACAGACCGCCTGCGTGCGCTTTACGCCCAGTAATTCCGATTAACGCTTGCACCCTCCGTATTACCGCGGCTGCTGGCACGGAGTTAGCCGGTGCTTCTTCTGCGGGTAACGTCAATCGACAAGGTTATTAACCTTATCGCCTTCCTCCCCGCTGAAAGTACTTTACAACCCGAAGGCCTTCTTCATACACGCGGCATGGCTGCATCAGGCTTGCGCCCATTGTGCAATATTCCCCACTGCTGCCTCCCGTAGGAGTCTGGACCGTGTCTCAGTTCCAGTGTGGCTGGTCATCCTCTCAGACCAGCTAGGGATCGTCGCCTAGGTGAGCCGTTACCCCACCTACTAGCTAATCCCATCTGGGCACATCTGATGGCAAGAGGCCCGAAGGTCCCCCTCTTTGGTCTTGCGACGTTATGCGGTATTAGCTACCGTTTCCAGTAGTTATCCCCCTCCATCAGGCAGTTTCCCAGACATTACTCACCCGTCCGCCGCTCGCCGGCAAAGTAGCAAGCTACTTTCCGCTGCCGCTCGACTTGCATGTGTTAGGCCTGCCGCCAGCGTTCAATCTGAGCCATGATCAAACTCTTCAATTTAAGTTTGATGCTCGTGAATTAAACTTCGTAATGAATTACGTATGTTCACTCAGAGACTTGGTATTCATTTTTCGTCTTGCGACGTTAAGAATCCATGTCACTTTGAGTGCCCACACAGATTGTCTGATAAATTGTTAAAGAGCAGTGCCGCTTCGCTTTTCACAGCGGCGCGGGGTGTGCATATTACGCTTTCCCGCTTCAGAGTCAAGCGTTTATTTACGCTATTCTCTGCTGACCCGGCGGCGTGTGTGCCGTTGTTCCGTGTCAGTGGAGGCGCATTATAGGGAGTTATTCCGACGTGACAAGCACAAAATACAAAAAACTTATCGTTCGCTCATTTTTCAAGCTTAACGCTTATTTAAGTCGCGAATCGCCCGTTAAATGTGCGATTTCCCGGGCAAAACTAGCCACCTGCGACCAGTCGGTATAAACCACTTCTTTACGCGTATCGGTTTCACCTCCGGTCATCTTCATAATAAGACGGATCATAAAGCGGTCATACCAACGATAACGAGGGTAGCGCAGCGCGCCGGCAAAGACAGCGCAAAGGTCTGGCTGCCACGGCGAGCTGAGTAAAAACTTGCGCGTGTAGCTGTTAGTCTGCGGCGTACGCTTCTCTGCTTTACGTGCGACCAGATTTACCGAGTAAAACGCTCCGGGCAATTTATTGAGCACCGCGGTGTGCTTTTTCACAAAGCGATCCAGCGCCGGATGGAAATGCCCGTAACGAATTGACGCGCCAATTACCACGCGATCGTAATCCTGCCAGGCTATCTGATCCGCACGGTTCAGGTTTACCACATCCGAATATATCCCCAGTTCTTTGAGTTCAGATGCCAGATACGCGGCAATCTCACGCGTTTGCCCGTCTCGCGTAGAGAAAAGAATGAGTGTTTTCATCAACGGCTCCTTACTCGCGCCAGAATGTAGGGGTGAAGAGCACCAGCAGCGTAAAGACCTCAAGGCGACCAAACAGCATATTGGCGATGAGGATCCATTTCGCGACGGGGTTCATACTCGCAAAGTTATCCGCCACAACCCCCAGGCCAGGCCCGAGGTTATTCAATGTTGCCACCACGGACGCAAAGGCGGAGAAATCATCCACACCCGTCGCGATAATCGCCAGCATACTGACGATAAAGACCAGCGCATACGCCGAGAAGAATCCCCACACCGCTTCGAGGATACGTTCCGGCAGCGCGCGGTTCCCCAGCTTAATGCTGTAGACCGCGTTCGGGTGGACCAGGCGCTTCAGCTCACGGTTGCCCTGCTTAAACAGCAGCAGAATACGAATTACCTTCAGGCCACCGCCCGTGGACCCCGCACAACCCCCAATAAATGCAGAGCATAAAAGCAGCACCGGCAGGAACAGCGGCCAGCGCGCGATGCTGTCGGTGGTAAACCCGGCGGTCGTCGCCATCGATACCACCTGGAAGAACGCCTGATTAAGCGTGGTCAGCGCGGAGTTGTAGACATCATGGAACCACAGCACCAGGGTACAGATGATCACCAGCGTAAGCTGGACGCCAATGAACATGCGGAACTCAGGATCGCGCCAGTACACCTTCAGGCTGCGTCCGCTCAGTAAAGAGAAGTGCAGGCCGTAGTTACAGCCAGAGATCAGCAGGAAAATGGCAATGATAGTGTTAATCGTTGGGCTGTCGAAGTAGCCCACGCTGGCATCGTGGGTAGAGAACCCGCCAATGGCAATCGTCGCGAAACTGTGTCCGATGGCGTCGAAAGCAGGCATCCCGGCAAACCATAGCGCCAGCGCACAGGCTACCGTCAGCAAGACATAAATCAGCCACAGGGTTTTCGCCGTCTCGGCAATACGCGGGCGCATCTTGTTATCTTTCAGCGGCCCGGGCATTTCGGCGCGATAGAGCTGCATGCCACCAACGCCCAGAATAGGGAGAATAGCCACCGCCAGGACGATGATCCCCATACCGCCGAACCACTGCAGCATCTGGCGATAAAAGAGAATGGCGTGGGGTAGTGAATCCAGCCCGACCAGCGTCGTCGCCCCAGTGGTTGTTAAACCCGAGAACGATTCAAAAAAGGCATCCGTGATGCTCAGATTAGGCTGTTCAGAGAAGATAAAGGGCAGCGAACCGACGCTCCCCAGCACCGTCCAGAACAGGACCACAATCAAAAATCCTTCGCGAGATTTCAGTTCACCTTTCTGACGACGGTTTGGCCACCACAGCAGCGAGCCAATCGCCAGCGCGACAAAGAAGGTCTGGGTGAATGCCCGCCCCGCACCGTCCCGGTAGATAAGCGCCACCAGTCCTGGGAGAATCATCGTCCCGGAAAAGAGTATGACCAGCAGTCCAACGATTCGGGTTATGGCACGAAAATGCATCTCTGCCGCTTCCTTTGGTATTCAAAAAAGTGAGGTGGGGATTATTCTTCAATCGGCAGCAATTGCAACGAACCACGACTAAAATCAGCCAGTTTTGCTGAAAAAGCAGCCAGTTCCGCCTGAGGAAGCGCCACGCGTAATTGCACCATTGCCTGATATTCGCTGTGTGCGATGACACCATTAAACTGCCGCAGCAGCGCTTCAATACCCGATAGCTGGGCGTAATCGCATAATAAAGTATATTCGGTAAGCGGCGTTTTGCGGGTAGTGACCAGCATATTAAGCGCCTGCTGCACGCCCCCGCCATAGGCTTTTACCAGCCCACCGGTGCCTAACAAAATGCCGCCGTAGTAGCGCACCACCACGGCGGTTATTTCGCCCACGCCGCTGCCCATCAGCTGCGAAAGCATAGGCTTACCGGCCGTGCCCGCCGGTTCACCGTCGTCGGAAAACCCCAGCTGTTGTGAATCGTCCGGCGGCCCTGCTACCCACGCCACGCAGTGGTGGCGGGCGTCAGGATGCTCAGCCCGAACGGACTCGACAAACGCCTTTGCCGCCTCTACGCCGTCGGTATGCGCCAGCAGCGTAATAAAGCGGCTTTTCTTGATTTCCTCAACAAAGGTGACCGGTTCAGCCGGTATCAGCCAGCTTTCCATCAGGCCAGCTTCAGGTCTCGCGTCATGTTCTCGATACCGTTTTC
This sequence comes from Enterobacter sp. N18-03635, assembly GCF_004006055.1. Lineage (NCBI taxonomy): Bacteria > Pseudomonadati > Pseudomonadota > Gammaproteobacteria > Enterobacterales > Enterobacteriaceae > Enterobacter > Enterobacter sp. N18-03635. The sequence continues at coordinate 4,333,883 of NZ_CP034769.1, forward strand.
ATGAACCACAACGTTATCTTCGATGCGAATACCGCCAAACGGCTTCAGCGCGTCAATTTTTTCCCAGTTGAAGTGCTTGCTGAACTGGCCTTCACGCCACGGCGCCAGCAGGGATTCAATAAAGTAGATCCCCGGCTCAATCGTCAGCACCATACGCGGCTCCAGAATACGGGTGCAGCGCAGGTAAGGATATTTAGACGGTGCCGCCAGGTGCGTGCCGGTATCATCCTGCATAAAGCCCGCAACGTCGTGAACCTGCAGGCCCAGCGGGTGGCCGATACCGTGCGGCATGAATGGCCCGGTCAGATCGTTCTCGAGCATCGCCTCTTCGCTCATGTCTTTCACAATCTGGTGCTTACGCAGCAGTTTAGCAATGCGCTGATGGAACTGAATGTGGTAATCCACATAGCTGGTTCCCGCCTTCATGGTGCCAATAAGCGCCAGCTGTTCATCGTTCACGTCTTTAATAAGCTGCGCGAAATCGGTATCCGCATTCGCCGCCCAGGTACGGGTCAGATCGGCCGCGTAGCCGTTATATTCTGCCCCTGCGTCCAGCAGGAAGCTGCGCATTTCCGACGGAACATGATGATCCAGTTTGGTGTAGTGGAGTACAGACGCGTGCTCATTCAGCGCGACGATGTTGCTGTACGGCACGTCGGTATCACGGTGGCCTGTCGCGGTCAGATAAGCCTGATTGATGTCGAACTCGCTCATGCCGGACTGGAAGGCTTCATGCGCCGCACGGTGTCCATTTACCGCCGTTTTTTGCGCTTCACGCATGCAGTAAAGTTCGTAGTCGGTTTTATACGCGCGGTAATAGTGGAGGTAATCCAGCACCCCTTTCGGGTTGAGTTTGTCTGCCGCAATATCCAGGCCCAATGCACGCTCCGGAACAGGGCCAATATAAGCGATGTTGCCACGCGCGGCAGGCAGCTGGCTGCCAATGCCGTCCGCTTTTGGCAGCGCAATCACCTCAATTTCTTCCGTCCAGAAAGAGGTCGGCAGCGGCTCAACGTTGTGCCAGTAATCAACCGGCAGGTAGAACCACAGTTTCGGCTTGTTCACACCATCTACCAGCAGCCAGCAGTTGGGAACCTGCGTCACCGGCACCCAGGCCTTAAACTGTGGGTTCACCTTAAACGGATAAGCGTGGTCATCCAGAAAGGTATTCATTAGCTCGCCGGAGTGGATCAGCAGCGCATCCAGCTTAAAACGGGCCAGTACATCGCGGGTACGTTCCTGTAGGGTAACGATATGATTTTTATAAAGCGAAGCCAGTGAGTCCATCATTATTCCTTTCGTTTTTTGACCTCAAGTCATCGCATCTTAGCACACCTCACTCCGGCTGCGTGATTTCCACCGACCGTGATCAATGCAGCATTTTCTTAATGAGTAATTTGCATTTTATTAACATAAATCCCACACTCCGATTCATCTGGTATGACCAGATACAATTGCTGGATTCAGGAGACTGACATGCTCTACAAAGGCGACACCCTGTACCTCAACTGGCTGGAAGATGGCATTGCCGAACTGGTGTTCGATGCCCCCGGCTCAGTGAACAAGCTTGATACCGCGACGGTGGCCAGTCTTGGCCAGGCGCTGGATGTTCTTGAAAAACAACCTGAATTAAAAGGGCTGCTGCTGCGTTCGAACAAAGCGGCCTTTATCGTCGGTGCCGATATCACCGAGTTCCTTTCGCTGTTCCTGGTTCCGGAAGAACAGCTGAGCCAGTGGCTGCACTTTGCCAACAGCGTCTTTAATCGTCTGGAAGATCTGCCTGTCCCGACCATTTCCGCCGTTAACGGTTATGCGCTGGGCGGTGGCTGCGAATGCGTGCTGGCGACCGACTACCGCCTGGCGACGCCGGACCTGCGCATCGGCCTGCCGGAAACCAAGCTGGGCATCATGCCGGGCTTTGGCGGCTCCGTGCGTATGCCGCGCATGCTGGGTGCCGACAGCGCCCTGGAGATCATTGCCGCAGGTAAAGATGTCGGCGCCGAACAGGCGCAGAAAATTGGCCTGGTCGACGGCGTTGTAAAACCTGAGAAGCTGGTTGAAGGCGCACTCGCCATTCTGCGTCAGGCAATCAACGGCGATCTCGACTGGAGAGCCAAACGTCAGCCGAAGCTGGAACCGTTAAAACTCAGCAAGATTGAAGCCACCATGAGCTTCACTATCGCCAAAGGCATGGTGATGCAGACGGCGGGTAAACACTACCCGGCGCCGATCACGGCGGTGAAAACCATTGAAGCTGCTGCCCGCCTTGGTCGCGATGAAGCGCTGAAGCTCGAAAATCAGAGCTTTGTCCCGCTGGCGCACACCAATGAAGCTCGCGCGCTGGTCGGTATCTTCCTCAACGATCAGTTCGTAAAAGGGAAAGCCAAACAGCTGACTAAAAACGTTGAGACGCCAAAACATGCGGCAGTACTTGGCGCAGGCATTATGGGTGGCGGCATCGCTTACCAGTCCGCCTGGAAAGGCGTGCCGGTGGTGATGAAAGACATCAGCGAGAAATCCCTGACGCTGGGCATGACCGAAGCGGCCAAGCTGCTGAATAAACAGCTGGAACGCGGAAAAATTGACGGGCTGAAGCTCGCAGGCGTGATCTCCACCATCCAGCCCGTGCTGGAATACAGCGGTTTTGATCGTGTCGACGTGGTTGTCGAAGCCGTCGTCGAGAACCCGAAGGTCAAAAAAGCGGTGCTGGCGGAAACGGAAGATAAGGTTCGCCCGGATACCGTGCTGGCCTCTAACACCTCCACCATTCCAATCAGCGAACTGGCGAGCGTGCTGAAGCGTCCGGAAAACTTCTGCGGTATGCACTTCTTCAACCCGGTACATCGTATGCCGCTGGTCGAAGTGATCCGCGGGGAAAAAACCTCTGACGACACCATCGCCAAAGTAGTGGCGTGGGCCAGCAAGATGGGCAAAACCCCGATCGTTGTTAACGACTGCCCGGGCTTCTTCGTCAACCGCGTGCTGTTCCCTTACTTCGCCGGATTCAGCCAGCTGCTGCGCGACGGCGCGGACTTCCGCAAAATCGACAAAGTGATGGAAAAGCAGTTCGGCTGGCCGATGGGCCCGGCGTATCTGCTGGACGTTGTAGGCATTGATACCGCCCACCACGCCCAGGCGGTGATGGCGGCAGGCTTCCCGCAGCGCATGCAGAAAGACTATCGCGACGCCATTGACGCGCTGTTCGACGCTAACCGCTTCGGCCAGAAAAACGGTCTGGGCTTCTGGCGCTATAAAGAAGACAGCAAAGGCAAACCGAAGAAAGAAGAAGATGCCGCGGTGGATAGCCTGCTGGCCGATGTCAGTCAGCCGAAACGCGACTTCACCGACGATGAGATCATCGCCCGCATGATGATCCCGATGATCAACGAAGTGGTGCGCTGCCTCGAAGAAGGCATCATCGCCAGCCCGGCAGAAGCCGACATGGCGCTGGTTTACGGCCTGGGCTTCCCTCCGTTCCACGGCGGCGCGTTCCGCTGGCTGGACACGCTCGGCAGCGCTCGCTATCTCGATATGGCTCAGCAGTATCAGCACCTCGGCCCGCTTTATGAGGTGCCGGAAGGGCTGCGTAACAAAGCGCGCCATAACGAACCCTACTATCCTGCAGTTGAGCCAGCCCGTCCGGTTGGCGAGCTGAAAACGGCTTAAGGAGTCACAATGGAAAAGGTTGTCATTGTTGATGCGATTCGCACCCCGATGGGCCGTTCAAAAGGCGGCGCGTTCCGTAACGTGCGTGCGGAAGACCTCTCCGCGCACCTGATGCGTAGCCTGCTGGCGCGTAACCCGGCGCTGGATCCGGCTGCGCTGGACGATATCTACTGGGGCTGCGTGCAGCAGACCCTGGAGCAGGGCTTCAACATCGCCCGCAACGCGTCGCTGCTGGCGGAGATCCCGCATTCGGTTCCGGCCGTCACCGTCAACCGCCTGTGCGGTTCATCAATGCAGGCGCTGCACGACGCGGCACGCATGATCATGACCGGTGATGCGCAGGCCTGCCTGGTGGGCGGCGTCGAGCACATGGGGCACGTGCCGATGAGCCACGGGGTCGATTTCCACCCGGGGATGAGCCGCAACGTGGCGAAAGCCGCGGGGATGATGGGTCTCACCGCCGAGATGCTCTCCCGCCTGCACGGCATCAGCCGCGAAATGCAGGATGCCTTTGCCGCGCGCTCTCACGCTCGCGCCTGGGCCGCCACGCAGTCCGGCGCCTTTAAGAATGAGATCATCCCGACCGGCGGCCACGATGCAGACGGCGTTCTGAAGCAGTTCAGCTACGACGAAGTCATCCGCCCGGAAACCACCGTCGAAGCGCTTTCCACGCTGCGTCCGGCGTTTGACCCGGTCACCGGTACGGTCACAGCAGGGACCTCGTCGGCGCTGTCAGACGGTGCCGCCGCGATGCTGGTGATGAGCGAAAGCCGCGCCCGCGAGCTGGGTTTAACGCCTCGCGCTCGGGTACGCTCGATGGCGGTCGTGGGCTGCGATCCTTCAATCATGGGTTACGGCCCGGTTCCGGCTTCAAAGCTGGCGCTGAAAAAAGCGGGCTTAACCGCCAGCGACATCGATCTCTTTGAGATGAACGAAGCGTTTGCCGCGCAGATCCTGCCGTGCATTAAGGATCTGGGGCTGATGGAGCAGATCGACGAGAAGATTAACCTCAACGGCGGCGCGATCGCCCTCGGTCACCCGCTGGGCTGCTCCGGGGCGCGTATCAGCACGACGCTGATCAACCTGATGGAACGCAAAGATGCCCAGTTTGGTCTGGCAACGATGTGTATTGGGCTGGGTCAGGGTATCGCGACGGTGTTTGAGAGAGTGTGATAAAAAACCGGGTCGCAAATGCGACCCGGCAGAAGTTTAGTTGCCGTTCTTCCCGCCTGTCAGGGGCGGGCTTTTTACTTAAATGAAGGCAAACGCATCGCCAAACAGGCGGTCTTCACGCGCGTCACGTTCGTTACAGAACAGGTCACGGGCAATTTTCGCCATCTCAAAACGGCCAGCGATATAGATATCGTGTCCTGCCAGCGTGCCGTGATCCTGCAGCACCGCCGTCAGCACCGTCCCGCTACGCCCGCGCCAGCCCTCTTCCGGCTGCTCAACCACCGGCTCAATGCGCAGGTTAGGATGGGTGACGCTCAGCGCTTCCAGTTCAGACAGGTCATACAGGTGTTTCTCTTCACGGCCACCCCAGTAAATGGTGATGTCACGGTCCGGGTTACGCGCCAGGGCGGTTAACAGAATGGATCGCACGTAGGAGAAGCCTGTACCACCGGCAATCAGGATCAGCGGACGGTCTTCGTCATCGCGCAGCCACGCATCGCCGTGCGGAATATCCACCACGATTTCACGTTCCTTCAGGATCCGATCCATCACCGCCATTGCATACAGGTTAAGCTCTGACGCACCAATATGAAGCTCAATAAATTCCTGCTCCGCTGGCGTGGAGGCCATGGAGAAAGGACGCTTATCACGCTCATCCATCACAACCATCAGGTACTGACCCGCGCGGAAAGAGAATGGCGCTTCTGGCACTAAACGGACGCGATATACGGTGTCGGTGATGGCATCTACCGAGGTCACTTTACAGCTTAAGGTTGTCATTCGCTCTCTCTGTCGGGAAGTCTATAGGGCTTAACGGTCAGCTCAGGGTTTACCGTTATTCATTATGGCCAGCTCGTCCCAGATCGCGTCAATGCGCGCGGTCACAGCAGGATCTTTTTTGATCGGGCGACCCCATTCACGGTCGGTTTCGCCAGGCCATTTATTTGTGGCATCCAGTCCCATCTTTGAGCCAAGACCGGAAACCGGCGAGGCAAAATCCAGATAATCAATCGGCGTGTTTTCGACTAACACGGTATCGCGCGCCGGGTCCATTCGCGTGGTAATGGCCCAGATCACGTCATTCCAGTCGCGGGCGTTAACGTCATCATCGCAGACAATAACAAATTTGGTATACATAAACTGGCGCAAGAAAGACCACACACCCATCATCACGCGTTTCGCGTGACCAGGATACTGCTTCTTCATCGTGACCACCGCCATGCGATACGAGCATCCTTCAGGCGGCAGATAAAAATCAACAATTTCCGGGAACTGCTTTTGCAGAATCGGCACAAACACTTCGTTCAGCGCCACGCCCAGTACCGCGGGTTCATCCGGTGGACGCCCGGTATACGTGGAGTGATAAATCGCATCTTCACGCTGCGTAATGTGCGTTACGGTGAACACCGGGAAGTTATCCACTTCGTTGTAATAGCCGGTGTGGTCGCCGTAAGGGCCTTCTGGTGCCATGTCACCCGGTTCAATGTAACCTTCCAGCACAATTTCTGCACTGGCCGGGACTTCGAGATCGTTAGAGATACACTTCACAACTTCCGTTTTCGTCCCGCGCAGCAGGCCTGCAAAGGCATATTCCGAGAGCGTATCCGGTACGGGTGTGACGGCCCCCAGAATGGTGGCCGGATCGGCGCCCAGGGCGACAGATACCGGGAAACGTTCACCCGGGTGTGCAGCACACCACTCCTGAAAATCCAGCGCGCCGCCGCGATGCGACAGCCAGCGCATGATGAGCTTATTCTTGCCAATCAACTGCTGGCGGTAAATACCAAGATTCTGGCGTTCTTTGTGCGGGCCGCGCGTGACGGTCAGTCCCCAGGTGATCAGCGGCGCAGCATCTTCCGGCCAGCACTGCATGATAGGGATTTTAGTCAAATCAACCGCATCGCCTTCCAGCACCTTCTGCTGGCACGGCGCGCCGCGCAGGCGTTTGGTGGGCATGTTCAGCACCTGCTTAAACTGCGGCAGTTTGTCGAACAGATCGCGGAAGCCTTTCGGCGGCTCCGGCTCTTTCAGGAAGGCCAGCAGCTTACCGACTTCACGCAGCGCCGTGACGTCTTCCTGCCCCATCCCCAGTGCGACGCGACGCGGTGTACCAAACAGGTTGCACAGCACCGGCATTGAGTAACCTTTTGGATTTTCAAACAGTAATGCGGGGCCACCGGCACGCAGGGTGCGGTCAGCAATTTCTGTCATCTCCAGATAAGGATCAACAGGAAGTGTAATACGCTTGAGTTCACCCTGCTTTTCCAGCAGCGTCAGGAAGTCGCGGAGATCGTGGTATTTCATGCAGTTAATCATGGCCTCTCTGTAAGCGCTTCATTATACGGCGTAAGCCTGCTTGATGCTGTAATTTTGTTAAATAAGCGTGAACTTATGCGTTCTGTTCCATTTTCCCCCATTATAATCAACTTAGCGATCCCGCCAGGGTTTTGATATGCTTGCGCCCCGAACTAAGGGAAAGAGTGATTATGCAGGCCTGGTATTTACTGTATTGCAAACGCGGGCAACTTCAGCGCGCGCAGGAACATCTTGAACGTCAGTCTGTAAATTGCCTGACGCCCGTGATCACGCTTGAAAAAATGCAGCGCGGGAAGCGCACAACCGTCAGCGAGCCGTTGTTCCCGAACTACCTCTTCGTGGAATTCGACCCGGAAGTCATCCACACCACCACCATCAGCGCAACGCGCGGCGTCAGCCACTTCGTTCGTTTTGGTGCCCACCCGGCAACAGTTCCGTCGACGGTTATTCATCAGCTGTCGATATATCAACAGCCCGAAGGTCTCACCGACCCGGAAACACCCTATACGGGCGATAGCGTCGTGATTACCGAAGGGGCTTTCGAAGGCCTGCAGGCGATTTTTGCCGAGCCGGACGGGGAAGCGCGCTCTATGCTGTTGCTTAATCTGCTGAACAAGCAGGTGCTGCAGAGCGTTAAAAACACCGACTTCCGTAAACTTTAAACATTTATCCCGAACAGCTTACGCACGTTGTCATCCGTCTGTGCCGAAAGCCAGTGCGGATCGTCTCCGCGCCGCTTCGCGACGCTCTCAATAATGTGCCCCAGATAAGCGGGCTCATTTCGTCGCGATGCCGGTTTGGGTTTCATATCGCGCGGCAGCAGATAAGGTGCGTCCGTTTCAAGGAGCAACCGGTCAGCCGGGATCGCTGGCAACAGCTCCCGAAGCTCAAGCCCGCGGCGCTCATCGCAAACCCAGCCGGTAATCCCCAGATAAAGCCCACGCTCCAGGCATTCCAGCGCCTCCTGCCGTGAGCCGGTGAAGCAGTGCAGCACCGCGCCGGGCAGTTTCTCGAGCCACGGATCAAGCAGAGTCAGAAAACGCTCATGCGCGTCGCGGCAGTGCATAAATACGGGCATTTCAAGCTCTGCTGCTAGCGCAAGCTGGGCAGTGAATGCCTTTTCCTGCTCTTCAGGCGTGGAAAAGTTACGGTTGAAATCGAGGCCGCACTCGCCAATCGCCACCACTTCTGGTGTCTTTGCCAGCCTGCGTAGGGTGTCGCCACTTTCCGCGGTCCACTGGCTGCTGTCGTGAGGATGCACGCCAGCAGTAGACCAACAGCGATCGTAGCGTTGCGCCAGCTGCTGGGCCTGCTCGCTCTCATGCAGGTTGGTGCCCGTCAGCAGCAGCCCTTTCACCCCGGCGGCAAACGCACGCGCAACCACCTCATCACGATCTTTCGCAAACTGCGAGCTGGTCAGGTTGAGTCCGATATCAAACATGCAAATCCCCATATAACAACCGCCCTCACGGGCGGCTGGTTTTACTCTTCAGTGGTCTTGTCGGACGTATCGTCTTCGTCATCCGCTCGACGTCCTTTACCCACGTAGAAACGCGAGAAGAAAACGCCGACCTCAAACAGACAGTACATCGGTATGGCCAGCAGCGTCTGCGAGAACACATCCGGCGGCGTTAGCAGCATGCCGACCACGAAGGCGCCCACCAGAATATACGGACGCTTCTTACGCAGGTCATCCGGAGTCGTAACCCCTACCCAGCAAAGCAGTACAATGGCCACCGGCACTTCGAATGCCACGCCAAACGCCATAAAAAGCGCCATCACAAAGCTGAGGTAGCTGGCAATATCCGTCGACACCTGGACCCCTTCCGGCGCGGTATGCGTCAGGAAGCCGAAGGCCAGCGGGAAGACAACGAAATAGGCAAACGCCATGCCGATATAGAACAGCAGCGAGCTGGACACCAGCAGCGGGATAACCAGCTTGCGTTCGTGTTTATACAGCGCGGGCGCCACAAACGCCCATACCTGGTAAAGAATGACGGGCGCAGAGGCTATCAACGACACCCAGAAGGTCAGCTTGATGGGGGTAAAGAACGGAGAAGCCACATCCGTCGCAATCATCGTTGCGCCCAGCGGCATCTGCTTAATTAATGGTGCAGAGACAACCTGGTAGATATCGTTGGCGAAATAAACCAGGCATAGAAAAATAACGAAAACTGCAATAATGCAGTTTAACAGGCGCTTACGCAGCTCTATGAGGTGCGTAATCAGCGGTTGAGTATCATCTACTGCCATGTTTACGCTTTATCACTCGACGAGGGGGATGATTCGGAAACGGACGCAGCGGGCTTTACTTCCGCCGTTTTAGTTACCGGTTCTTCCGGCTGCGCCTGTTTTTTCACTTCGGTTTCCTGCGGCGTCTGTTCTGGCGCAGCAGCCTGATGTTCAGCGCTGGCAGGCGTTACGCCCTCGCGCTGCTCCTCGCTGCCCTTCACCACCGGGTTATGGATGGTGTTCGCTTCATCGCTCGCTTTTTCAGGATCGTTAATGCTGTAGGAGCGCTTCATGGATTCCGCCGCTTCACGCAGTTCATCCATTGAGGCTTTCAGTTCCGGCGTCAGATTATCCATGCTCGCCTTCTCGACCTTTTTGAGGCTTTCCTGAAATTCCTGCAGCTTAAGCTCCTGCGCCAGCTCATTCTGAACGGTCGATGCCAGCGATCTCAGCGCACGCACCCAGCCCGCAACGGTTTTCACCGCCACCGGCAGACGCTGCGGCCCCAGCACGATCAGGCCAATCACAAAGACCAGCAGCAGCTCACCAAAACCAATGTCAAACACGACTTATACCTGCTCTTTATCGTGGCGTTTGGCGTCTTCCTTTTTGGCTTCTTCTTGCTTGTCGGAGATGGATTTAGCAGTAAAGTCAGCGTCCTGGCTGGTTTTATCCTGCTTGCTCTCATCATCGCTCATCGCTTTCTTAAAGCCTTTGATAGACGCGCCCAGATCGGAACCAATAGAACCGAGCTTTTTGGTGCCAAACAGCAGCACGACGATGACGGCAATGATCAACAATTGCCAGATACTGATACCACCCATACATGTTCCTCAGGGATAGATGATTAATGAGTCAGGTCGCATTATACGTATGCGACCCATCGATGGCGACGCAAACTCAGCGCGTTTTTCGCCATCCGGCAAGCCAGACTACCACCCCGCCAGCCATCAGCCAGGCTGGCATCATCTGCCAGTCCGGACGGTTGATCAGCAGCAGCGTACCGCTCAACAGCAGCGTTGCGCCAATCCCAAAGAGATAGCGGGACTGTCCCTGGCGAACACGGCTGGACTGAAGCTCGCGGGCGATTTTATCCATGCTGTGCTGAAGGTTCTTGCTCTGACGCAAACTGTCATAAACCAGTTCGGGAATTTCAGGCATTTTTTCTATCCAGAACGGGCCCTTCTCTTTCAGCGAGCGCACCAGCGCCGGAATGCCAACCTGATCCTTAATCCAGGATTCAAGGAAAGGTTTCGCAGTCTTCCACAAGTCTAACTGAGGATAGAGCTGTCGGCCTACACCCTCAACGTAAAGTAATGTTTTCTGAAGTAAAACTAGCTGTGGCTGAACTTCCATATTAAACCGGCGAGCCGTGTTGAACAGGTTCAACAGTACGTGCCCAAAGGAGATTTCCGCCAGCGGTTTTTCAAAAATCGGTTCACAAACGGTCCGGATCGCAAACTCGAACTCTTCGACGTTAGTGTCCGGCGGAACCCAGCCGGAATCGACGTGCAGCTCGGCCACCTTACGGTAGTCGCGGTTGAAGAACGCGATGAAGTTCTCAGCCAGATACCGTTTATCTTCTTTGTTCAGCGACCCCACAATCCCGCAGTCGATACCGATATATTTCGGGTCCTCAGGGTGTTCGTAGCTCACAAAGATATTGCCCGGATGCATGTCCGCATGGAAAAAGCTGTCGCGGAATACCTGGGTAAAGAAGACCTGTACGCCACGTTCGGCCAGGAGCTTCATGTTTGTTCCCTGCTTCTCCAGGGCTACGACATCCGAAACCGGAATACCGTAGATACGCTCCATCACCATCATGTTCTGGCTGCAGTAGTCAGAATAGACTTCAGGTACATAGAGCATCGGGCTGTTTTCAAAGTTGCGGCGCAGCTGAATAGCGTTTGCCGATTCGCGCAGCAGGTTAAGCTCATCAATCAGCGTTTTTTCATATTCCCGCACCACTTCCAGTGGACGAAGGCGGCGCCCGTCCGGCAGCAAGCGTGGCACCCAGCGCGCCAGACGATAAATCAGCTTCATGTCCGCTTTGATGACTGGCAGGATGTCCGGACGAATAACTTTGATAACGACTTCTTTGCCGTTTTCTTTCAAACGCGCGGTGTGCACCTGCGCGATAGAGGCCGACGCCAGCGGCTGAATATCGAAATCGTCAAACCAGGTCTCAATGGGAATGTTGCCCATCGCCTCTTCAATTTGCTTTTTCGCGCGCGCACCGTCAAAGGGTGCGACGCGGTCCTGAAGCATTGCGAGTTCATCGGCAATGAGAGGCGGGAAGAGATCGCGGCGGGTCGAGAGCATCTGCCCGAATTTAATCCATACCGGACCGAGTTCCTGCAGCGCCAGGCGCAGACGCTCACCCAGCGGTTGACCTTTGTGGCGATTAGGCATCCAGAACAGCATTCGCCGCCATATGCGAAGCGGCAGCGTGATGCGCATTTTGGGAATAAGCTCGTCGAGCCCGTAGCTCAAAAAGGTGCGAATAATAAAATAGAGGCGCCGAATTTCACCAGGCGTCATTTGCCCTCCAGTTTTTCCAGCCGTTTGGTAAACGCATCAACCGCGCGTTCAACAGCAGCGGTTTCTTCCGCAAACCATGCAACTTCCAGTGGCCCGGGCGCCATTCGCCACTCCTCAGTCATCACTTCCGCCACATAGCGTTGTTGGCGCTGGAGGCTTTTACGCGCAAAGGAGGCGCCACCATGAAGGACTTTCCCGATGCCTTCGGCAGCAATGTCGCCGATAAAAGGCGCGAGCAGCTCTGCCGGATCGAACTCCGCCAGATCGGTGAGAGCAACGAAGTTCTGCACGACCTGAATGTCGCCTTCCACCTCCAGCTCACCGCTGCGGATAAGCGCCGTTAATTGCTGGCGATCGCGCAGTTTTGGCAGCACGCTCATGTGCGTGATGACCGAGCAGTCAGCTTCACCTTCCCACGCCCCCAGAACGTCAAGCTGGCGTTCGCTGAATACCAGCACAAGCGGCGTCGAGAACTCTTTTAAAACAATACGTAATATCTTCCCGTTTAGCCGCTGACGCGCTGCTTTCAGCGCCGGAGCACGATAGAGAAAGGCATTCAGTACGTTTTCGATACCTGCGGTGACTAAGGGCTTAAAGGGCACGGGACACCTCCACTCAGAACTTGTAACCGCGATGCAGCGCGACGACACCCGCCGTCAGGTTGAAATATTCAACGTTCTCAAATTCTGCATCCTGCATCATGGCTTTTAATGTGTCCTGATCCGGGTGCATACGGATAGATTCTGCCAGATAGCGGTAGCTTTCAGCGTCGTTAGCCACCAGCTCACCGATGCGCGGCAGCACGTGGAAGGAATAGGCGTCGTAGGCTTTGCTCAGCGGCTCAATAATCGGTTTGGAGAATTCAAGCACCAGCAGGCGTCCACCCGGCTTCAGCACGCGGTACATGGAGCGCAGCGCTTTTTCTTTATCGGTCACGTTACGCAGACCGAAGGAAATAGTGATGCAGTCAAAGGTATTGTCCGGGAACGGCAGCGCTTCGGCGTTTGCCTGCACATATTCCACATTCCCCACCACGCCGATGTTACGCAGCTTTTCGCGTCCCATTTTCAGCATGGAGTCATTAATATCGGCGAGAACAACGCGACCGGTTTCACCCACCAGACGAGAGAATTTCGCGGTTAAATCGCCCGTACCGCCAGCTAAATCCAGCACCGTTTGTCCGCGACGCACGCCGCTACAGTCAATGGTGAAGCGCTTCCACAAGCGATGAATGCCGAACGACATCAGGTCATTCATCACATCGTACTTCGCCGCCACGGAATGAAATACGTGGGCCACCATGTCAGCTTTCTGCGCTTTGGCGACAGTCTGAAAGCCAAAGTGCGTTGTGTCTTGTGAATCGTCAGCCATCTTAGAGCCTGCTTATCAGTAAAATGTTCGTGAAGTGTATCAGATTGGGCGCGTTTGCCCTACGTTTCAACCACCGCGAAAAAAACGCGCTGGAATCTCGTCTGGTGATGAATCCGCCGCTAACGTGTTGTCTTCACTGTTTGTTTTTTGTTCGCTCGCCCCTTCTCGCAGGCGAAACTCGTCGTCCTGGGCGGTGGCCTGCTCGACCAATTCCGGATTAATCTCGCGTTTAACTTCTACCCCCAGGCTGCGGAATGATTCAGCCTGCGCCAGCAGATTGCCACGTCCGGAGGCGAGTTTTTTCATCGCCTGGCGATAGTTATCCTGCGCACGATCCAGGCTTTGCCCGACTGAAGACATGTCGTCCACAAAGAGGCGCATTTTGTCGTACAGCTTGCTGGCACGATCGGCAATCTGCTGCGCGTTGCGACTCTGGTGCTCATAGCGCCACAGGTTCGCAATGGTGCGTAACGCCACCAGCAGCGTGGTGGGGCTGACCAACATAATATTATTTTTGAGCGCTTCGGTTATAAGCTCAGGCTGCCTGTCGAGTGCCAGCAGAAACGCGGGCTCTACCGGAATAAACATCAGTACATAGTCCAGCGAGCGCAGACCCGGCAGCTGCTGGTAGTCTTTTCTGCCGAGCAGGCGAATATGATTACGTACGGAGGCAATGTGCTCCTGCAGAGCTGACTCGCGCGTGTAGTCATCGTCCGCATTAAAGTAACGTTCATACGCTACCAGCGTCATCTTGGCGTCAATCACCACATCTTTGCCCTGCGGCAGCCGCACGATCACATCCGGCTGCATTCGTGAGCGGGCGTCGTTTTCGATACTCACCTGCGTTTCGTATTCATATCCTTCCCGCAGACCAGAAGCTTCCAGTACGCGGGTCAGCACCACCTCACCCCAGTTGCCCTGGGTTTTGTTGTCCCCTTTGAGCGCTCGGGTGAGGTTAACCGCTTCCTGCGCCATCTGTGCATTTAGCTGCTGAAGATTGCGAATCTCATGAGCCAGGGTGTGCCGCTCACGGGCTTCCTGACCAAAACTGTCCTGCACCTGACGACGAAAACCGTCCAGCTGCTCGCGCAGCGGCGTCAGCAGGCTGTTCAGGCTCTGGCGGTTTTGTTCGTCAACGCGGCGGTTGCTGTGCTCAAAAATGCGGTTCGCGAGGTTCTCAAACTGTTCGCTGAGACGCTGCTCGCTGTTGATCATCTGGCGGATTTTGTCTTCCGCATGCAGTTGGGTGGATTCAAGGCGGGTGGTCACTTCGCGGAGATCGGCCTCCAGTGACGTGTTGATATCACGCAGGTTGCGCAGCTCGTTGTTGAGCAACTCACACTCATCGCGCCAGTGTTCGCTCAGCGCAAGCTGCTGTTTTATAGCGCTTAAATCTGCGACCATCTCTTCTCGCTCAGCCAACTGGTCGGCCTTCTGCTGCGCATGCTGGTAGCTGGAAATCAGCCAGCCAATCCCTAAGCTCACCAACGCAATCACCGCGTAAATCAGGATTGAGATATCCACAATGCCCCCTGCATCAACGTATTACCCGCACAAAATAGAATTGTGCTGTATAAACGTCCAGTTTGAAAGGGTTTTCCTGCGAGGCGCTACGCAAAAAATAAAGGCCGAACGTGTCGGCCTTTGATTTAAGAAGAGAGGACTAGATCAGGCGACGCGCTGCTTCCACCACGATTTTCACTGCATGACTTTCGGTCTGCTTCATGGTTTCGGCGTTCGGGATCTCCTGCTGGGTACGGTTGACGATAACGCCCGCCACCATACCGGCACGCAGACCCTGGCTTGCGCACATGGTCAGCAGCGTTGCGGATTCCATTTCGTAGTTCATCACACCCATGGACTGCCACTCTTCCATTGAGCCTTTGAAACGGCTAACCACGCGGCCTGAGAAGGTATCGTAACGCTCCTGGCCCGGGTAGAAGGTGTCAGAAGAGGCGGTTACGCCCACGTGAGTGGTTGCGCCTACGGATTTCGCAGCTTCAACCAGCGCGGTGGTACATTCGAAATCAGCCACTGCCGGGAATTCCATTGGTGCAAAATGCAGGCTTGCGCCGTCCAGACGGACGGACGCGGTCGTGACCAGAACGTCGCCGACGTTGATATGCGGCTGAATAGCGCCGGTCGTACCGATACGCAGGAAAGTGCGGATGCCCAGCTGCGCCAGCTCTTCAACAGCAATAGACGTAGACGGACCACCGATACCGGTAGAGCACACGATCACCGCTTTGCCATCCAGCTCTGCGCGCCAGGTGGTGAACTCACGATGGGCAGCCAGCTTGACCGGCTTATCCATCAGCGCGGCGATCTTTTCCACACGCTCCGGATCGCCAGGGACGATGGCGAGCGTAGCCCCTTGTAAATCGTTTTTAGTGAGGCCGAGATGAAAAACATCAGACTTAGACATAGGTGACTCCTCTGTGGGTCGGTTAGTCAGAAGAAGTAAAACGGTACTTTACAGAAGCAGTAAGCATATTTTCGTGACGAACCTCACCATGAATAAAAATGGTTACATTGAATTTCCATAAAAAAGTGATTTACATCACATTAACAAGTTATATCGCCAGGTGCTGCACAAAAGATAGACCGTTTAAGGCACTGTGAGTTGTTAACCTGGTGTCTATATTTACCTTTGCGCTAACTCATTGGTACGGAGAATGCCATGACTGAAAAAACCGGTTTTGCACCTGCTGCGGCCCCACATGCTTCAACCATCGTGTCGACTCCAGAAGCGGCAATTACCGCGGGCGAGACCTCTATTCCCTCGCAGGGGGAGAATATGCCTGCTTATCACGCCCGACCAAAATCGGCAGAGGGTCCGCTACCCATCGTGATTGTGATTCAGGAGATATTTGGTGTTCACGAACACATTCGCGACCTCTGCCGCCGGCTGGCGCTGGAAGGGTATCTGGCCGTTGCGCCAGAGCTCTACTTCCGTCAGGGCGATCCGAACGACTACAGTGATATTCCAACATTGCTCAGCAACCTGGTCAGCAAAGTCCCGGACGCGCAGGTGCTGGCCGATCTCGATCATGTCGCCAGCTGGGCGGCGCGCAACGGCGGCGATCCGCATCGTCTGCTGGTCACCGGTTTCTGCTGGGGCGGTCGCATTAGCTGGCTGTATGCCGCGCATAACCCGCAGCTCAAAGCTGCTGTCGCCTGGTACGGCAAACTGGTGGGCGAAAAAACGCTGAATTCGCCTAAACATCCCGTCGATATCGCCACCGAGTTAAATGCCCCCGTGTTAGGGCTTTATGGCGGTCAGGATACCGGTATTTCGCTGGATTCGGTAGAAACCATGCGCCATGCGCTGCGTGCGGCCAATGCGAAGGCGGAGATTGTGGTGTACCCGGATGCCGGGCATGCGTTTAACGCCGATTATCGTCCGAGCTATCACGCGGAATCAGCAAAAGATGGCTGGCAGAGAATGCTGGCGTGGTTTAGCCAGTACGGTGGTAAGAAAGCGAAATAACAAAAACGCCCGGTGGCGGCTACGCCTTACCGGGCCATCCAATACCCCTACGCCTGACGCAAATTCTGCGCTGCCTTCACCATGTTCGCCAGCGCTGCGCGGGTTTCAGGCCAGCCGCGGGTTTTCAGTCCGCAGTCCGGGTTTACCCAAAGACGCTCTGCCGGAATACGCTGGGCCGCTTTTTTCAGCAGGGCTTCAATCCACTCCACGCTCGGCACGTTCGGGGAGTGGATGTCGTACACGCCCGGCCCGATTTCGTTCGGGTAGTCGAATTCTTCAAACGACTCCAGCAGCTCCATATCTGAACGCGAGGTCTCAATAGTGATCACGTCGGCGTCCAGCGCGGCAATTGAATCCATGATGTCGTTAAATTCGCAATAACACATGTGGGTGTGGATCTGAGTGTCGTCCTTCGCCACCGCGGCGTTGATGCGGAACGCCTCCACGCCCCACTGCAGGTAGGCGTCCCAGTCGCTACGACGCAGCGGCAGACCTTCGCGCAGGGCCGGTTCGTCAATCTGAATAATGCCAATGCCTGCGGCTTCCAGATCCGCCACCTCATCACGCAGCGCCAGGGCGATCTGTTTGGCGATGGTTTCACGGGTCACGTCTTCACGCGGGAAGGACCAGCAAAGAATGGTCACAGGACCGGTGAGCATGCCTTTCACCGGCTTGTCGGTCAGGGACTGGGCGTACTTCGCCCACTCAACCGTGATCGCTTCCGGACGGCTGACGTCACCGATGACCACCGGCGGCTTCACGCATCGGGAGCCATAGCTCTGCACCCAGCCGTTCTGGGTAAAGACGAAGCCGTCCAGGTGCTCGCCAAAGTATTCCACCATGTCGTTACGCTCTGCTTCACCGTGCACCAGCACGTCCAGCCCAAGGCGTTCCTGCTCGATAATCGCCTGCTTGATGTGTTCCGCGATCCCGGTGCGGTAGTGATTCGCATCCAGATTGCCCTTTTTAAAGTCCAGACGCAGGCCGCGGATCTCGGTGGTCTGCGGGAAGGAACCAATCGTCGTGGTCGGCCACGCAGGCAGATTGAAGCGGGCGCGCTGGGCTTCGACGCGCACCTCATACGGGCTCTGGCGCTGGCTGTCCTGGGCGGTGATGGCCGCCAGACGTTTTTCCACCGCCGGGTTATGCACGCGCGCGGAGTGGCGGCGCGCCCGGATCGGGGCGCTCCATTCGGTAATTGCCGCCGTGTCGCCGCTGTTCAGCGCGTCGCGCAGCAGGGCCAGCTCTTCACATTTTTGCAGCGCGAAGGCAAACCAGCTCTTTACTTCAGGGTCGAGACGGGTTTCCACGCTCAGGTCGATCGGGCTGTGCAGCAGCGAGCAGGACGAGGCCACCCACAGCTCACGTTTACCGACGATGTCTTTGATTTGTGCGTATTTCTCGGTCAGATCGGCGCGCCAGACGTTACGGCCATTCACCAGACCGGCGGAGAGCAGCCAGTCTGCGGGCAGGCGCTTGTGCAGCTCCGTCACATCATCTTTACCGTGTACAAGGTCTACGTGCAGGCCCTGCACCGGCAGCGCGGTAATCGTGTTCAGGTTCGGCGTCACGCCTTCGAAATAGGTTGTCAGTAGCAGCTTCACCTCCCCGGTGAGCGCATCATACGCCGGTTTGAAGGCATCGAGCCATTCCTGAGGCAACTCGAGCACCAGCGCCGGTTCGTCGATTTGCACCCACTGAATGCCGCGTTTGCCCAGCTCAATCAGCACCTGTTTGTAGACCGGCAGAATGTCCTTCAGCAGGCTCAGACGATCGAACTGCTCGCCTTTGACTTTCCCCAGCCACAGATAGGTCACTGGCCCCAGCAGCACGGGTTTAACCTGGTGGCCCAGCGCCAGCGCTTCGTCCACTTCATCCAGAAGCTGCGTCCAGGTCAGTTTAAACTGCTGACCTTTTACGAACTCCGGCACCATATAGTGATAGTTAGTGTTAAACCACTTGGTCATTTCCGCCGCTGCCGCTGGCTCACCCGTTGGCGCACGGCCACGGCCGATGCGGAACAGGGTATCGATATCTACCGATCCATCTTTGTTCTGATGACGAGCCGGCACGTTGCCAAGCAGCAGGCTGGTCGTCAGAACATGGTCGTACCAGGCGAAATCGCCCACCGGCAGCAGGTCAATGCCCGCCTGCTTCTGCTGATCCCAGTGGCGGGCGCGCAGCTCGCGTCCCACCGCCAGCAGCTCTTCACGCGTGGCGTTACCCGCCCAGTAGCTTTCTTGCGCTTTTTTCAGCTCGCGACGCAGGCCAACGCGAGGGAAACCGAGAGTGTGATTGCGGATTGTCATGGTGTACCCCTTGTGAAATTCGTTATTTAGACGTCCAGATGTTTACACTTCTATAATTGGCAGGTACTGTATATTCCTCAAGCGCAAAATGTTCATGGCGAAGTGAAGGACTTTCATGATCGAGATTAAACACCTGAAAACGCTACAAGCGTTGCGAAACTGCGGTTCGCTCGCGGCTGCTGCGGCCACGCTGCACCAGACACAGTCCGCCCTTTCTCACCAGTTCAGCGATCTGGAACAACGCCTCGGCTTCCGTCTTTTTGTGCGTAAAAGCCAGCCGCTACGCTTTACGCCGCAGGGTGAAATTCTCCTTCAGCTGGCGAATCAGGTTCTGCCACAGATCGCGAGCGCGCTGCAGGCGTGTAACGAACCGCAGCAGACCAAACTGCGTATCGCTATTGAGTGCCACAGCTGTATTCAGTGGCTGACCCCCGCGCTTGAGAACTTCCGCCAGAAGTGGCCGCAGGTGGAGATGGACTTTAAATCCGGCGTGACGTTCGACCCGCAGCCATCGCTGCAGCAGGGCGAGCTGGATCTGGTCATGACCTCTGACATTCTGCCGCGCAGCGGCCTGCACTATTCGCCGATGTTTGATTATGAGGTGCGCCTGGTGCTGGCGCCGGACCACCCGCTGGCGGCCAAAACGCGCATCACGCCGGAAGACCTGGCGACGGAAACGCTGCTGATTTACCCGGTTCAGCGCAGTCGTCTGGATATCTGGCGTCACTTCCTGCAGCCCGCGGGCATTAGCCCGCAGCTGAAAAGCGTGGATAACACCCTGCTGCTGATTCAGATGGTGGCGGCCAGCATGGGTATCGCGGCGCTGCCGCACTGGGTGGTGGAGAGTTTTGAACGCCAGGGCCTGGTGGTGACCAAAACCCTGGGAGAAGGACTGTGGAGCCGGCTGTACGCTGCCGTGCGCGATGGGGAGCAGCGTCAGCCGATTACGGAGGCGTTTATTCGCTCAGCGCGGAACCACGCGTGCGACCATCTTCCGTTTGTGCGGAGCGCGGAGCGACCCAGCGTCGATGGACCCACAGCGAAGCCAGGATCACCGCTCCCCCAATAAGGAAGCTTGGCCAGTGCGGCTGTTGCTGCCAGATGGCAAGGTTGACCAGCAGCCCTGCCGGGACATGCACGTTGTTCATAATCCCCAGCGTACCGGCGTCGACCTGCGTCGCGCCGTAGTTCCACATGAAGTACCCCAACCCGGAAGCCACGACGCCCAGCCAGACCAGAACACCCCACTGTACGATGGTGGTAGGCAACTTTTGCGGGTTACCGAGCATAAACCACGCCGCTACCGCGACAATCGCGGCGCCCATATAAAACCATGCGAACGCGTTATGCTGCGGCATCGGACGGGTTTCCATCAGGCGTTTGTAGCCCACCATGCCGATAGCGAAACTGATGTTGGCGAGCTGGACGAACATCAGCCCGGTCCAGAAGTGATCGCTTACTTTGTCGTAGCGAATAATCGCCGCGCCAATCACCGCCAGCGCCGCGCTCAGCAGGTATCCCCAGCGCAGACGGCGTTTACTCAGCAGATCGTAAATCAGCGTGATGTAGAGCGGCGTCAGCACGGTAAAGAGCAGGAATTCCGAGACGGACAGATAGACGTAAGCCCGGAAGCTGAACAAATACATGATGCCGAGCTGCATCGCCCCCACCAGCATATACAGCACAATCGTTTTCAGCGACTGTCCGCGCGTGCGCAGAAACGGCAGGAACACCAGCGCCGCCAGCCCCACGCGCATGAGCACCGAGAAGTAGCTGTCGACCGAACCGGCAAGGTATTCGCCAATCAGGCTAAAGGAGAAGGCCCACAGGATAGTGGTGATAATGAGTAGCGCCACAATGCTTGTCTCTCAGAAAGAAGGAGAGGCATTGTAGCGAACTCTTTAGTTGACAACTGAGCAATAAACAACCGAATGAAGATTATTCAAGGAACAGCTTGCGCAGATACTTCGGTACCGCGTTGTCAGCGTTAGAACCAATCACTTCCAGCTCAGGATGGAGATCCTTCAGACGCTGGTGCGCGTTCTGCATGATGCAGCCCTTGCCCGCCATCGAAAGCATCTCGGCGTCGTTCATGCCGTCACCGAAGGCGATACAGTCTTTCAGCCCGAAGCCCAGACGTTTCGCAACCGCTTCCAGCGCGTGACCTTTGGAGACGCCACCCGCCATCACTTCCAGACAGGTCAGGGTTGAGAAGCTCACGTTGACGCGATCGCCCCAGCGGGCGTTGATCGCCTGTTCCAGCGGGAGCAGCTCTTCGTGGCTATCACAGGTGAAGAACACCTTGCTGATCCCTTCCGGCTCCAGCAGGCCCGGTTCGTAAAGGGAGTAGTTGAATACCGCTTCCTTGAAGAAACGCATTTCATCCGGGCGGTGGCGGTTCATAAACCAGTCGTCGTCGCGGTAAACGTTAGTGACGATAGCCGGGTTGTTATGCACCACGCCAAACAGATCGGCGGCAATATCGCGATCCAGGTTGTGGGTAAAGATCAGGTTGCCGTCGGTATCATGCACGCGCGCACCGTTGGAGGTGATCATGTACGATTTGATCTCGAGATTATCGCGGATCTGCCCCACGTCGACGTGGTGGCGGCCGGTGGCGAACACAAAGTTCACACCACGGGCAGTCAGGAGTTTTAAGGTCTCTTTCGCGTAAGGCGACAGGGTGTGGTCGGGGGAAAGCAGCGTGCCATCTAAATCAGATGCAACAACCTGGTACATAGGGATTTCAACCTCTGGTGGAAAACAAAAATCAATTATGCCTGTTGAAAAATTCAACAATGGCGTTGAGCGCGACTGAGCGCATAGCGTCCTTTTCAAAAAGGATCTCATGGAACGCGCCGTTAATGACCAGCGGTTTACCCCCTTCACAAGGGTGACCGGCAGCAGCGCGCAGTTCACAATAGCGGTCATGCATGCGGTTATCCACCACACGCTCTTCTTCCGCCTGAATCAGAAGCGTCGGCGTATCATCATCGCCTACGCCCGCCAGCACCTGCTCACCGGCCATAATACCCTCCCGCACCCAGTGCCAGGTCGGGCCGCCGACGCGTAAGCGTGGTTCATCGGCATAAAAGCGCAGGTTGCGGCGATAACGCTGCCGACTGTGGGTTAAGACGTTGATAGCGAACGGCAGCGCGCGCCAGCGTCCTGTACCTATGGCGTAACCTTCACGAATGCGCTGATGGCCCTCAGCCCAGTCAAGAAGATGGCGCACCATCCAGTCAGGAAAACGGATAACGATACCGTACATCGGCGCGGTCAGCGCAATGGCATCGCACTGGTGTTCATAACGCTGCAAAAACAGCGTCGATATCGCGCCCCCCATGGAGTGCGCAAGGATGTATCGCTTACGCCAGGGACCGGGCTGAACGTCCTGCTGCCAGAACGCGGCAAAATCGTCGACGTAATCGCTGAAGCGATCGACGTGCCCACGGTGCGTGTCCGGAAGCATACGTCCGGACAGCCCCTGCCCACGATGGTCGATAATCAGGACATCGAACCCCATATGGACCAGGTCGTAGGCCAGCTCAGCGTATTTAACGTAGCTTTCAATACGCCCAGGGCAGACCACAATCACCCGGTCATTTTTTTCATTTCGGAAACGAACGAAACGCACCGGGATGCCCCCGACGCCCGTAAACTCATCTTCCTCACGCTGCCGCCAGAAATCGGTCAGCGGCCCCATAGAGAAAGCAGCAAAAGCGTTTTCTCGTGTTTCCCAGTCCTTTTTCTGCTGAAACATTGGGTTTCCACTCACGTAATCCAGGGAATATCGTTTTTTTCGTCACCGGTCACAAAATGACTCAATAATAGCGTATTGTGGCATAAAAATAGACGGTTCGGGAGTTTCAAATGACCTTCGAGTGGTGGTTCGCCTACCTGCTGACATCCATTATCCTCAGCCTTTCTCCGGGTTCGGGTGCTATTAACACCATGACTACCTCCATCAACCACGGTTACCGCGGTGCGGTGGCGTCGATTGCCGGTTTGCAGGCCGGGCTGGGCATTCATATTGTGCTGGTTGGGATTGGTCTGGGGACACTTTTCTCCCGCTCGGTGCTGGCGTTTGAAGTGCTGAAATGGGCCGGGGCAGCTTATCTGATATGGCTCGGCATCCAGCAGTGGCGCGCGGCAGGTTCCATCAACCTGAATACTCTCGCGCAGACGCAAAACCGCGGCCATCTGTTTAAGCGGGCGGTGTTCGTCAACCTGACCAACCCGAAGAGCATCGTTTTCCTCGCCGCGCTGTTCCCGCAGTTTATCGTTCCGCATCAGCCGCAGGTGATGCAATACGTGGTGCTGGGCGCGACCACCATTATCGTCGATATCATCGTGATGATTGGTTACGCGACGCTGGCGCAGCGAATTGCGGCGTGGATTAAAGGGCCTAAGCAAATGAAGGCCCTGAATAAAGTCTTTGGCTCGCTGTTTATGCTGGTTGGCGCGCTGCTTGCGTCAGCGCGTCATGCTTAGCGAGAAATGATGAGATGAATGCCGAAGCCGGCGAACAGTGCGCCGGCGCAGCCGTCAATCCACTTCGCGATACGCTGGTAGCCGCGGCGCATCGCCGGTAAGGCGAACAGGCTGGCCACGATAGTAAACCAGGCAAAGGTTTCAACGACGATCAGCAGGAAGATGCCCCAGCGTGCGCCCGCACCGACGCTATCGCCGACAAACAGCGAGAACACCGAGCCGAAATAGATAATCGCTTTTGGGTTCGCCAGATTAGTCAGCAACCCTTTTACAAAGCTGCGACCGCCCGTTGCCAGCTCCACCTTTGGCTCTTCCGGTTTTTTCTCTTCTTTCTTCAGCGCCCCGCGCAGCATCTGGTAGCCCATCCAGCACAGGTACAGCCCGCCGCCGACCATAATGATGTTATGCAGCCAGGCCATCTTCGCCAGGATCAGGTTCAGACCGAGCAGCGCAACGGCCGCCCAGACCATAACGCCCATGGTGATACCGAGCACGCCCATCATCGCCTCTTTTCGGGAGCGGCTGACGGCCGTTTGTGACACGAAGAAAAAGTCCGGGCCGGGGCTCATCAGCGCAACGATGTGCACTAATGCCACGGTGAGAAATAGCATTAACATAATTAGCTCGCGGGGAAATAATTTAGTGAGTCATCATCCTGGCACTTTTTCGCCCGGCTGACTACTCTTCATCGTCGCCGTCGGCGTGAGAGCGAATGAGCGCCATAAACTCTTTACCGAAGCGCTCCAGCTTGCGCGTCCCCACGCCGTTGACGCTGAGCATCTCGCTGGCGCTAAGCGGCATCTGCTCGGCCATCTCAATCAGCGTCGCGTCGTTGAACACCACGTAAGGCGGGATGTTTTCTTCGTCGGCGATGGCCTTACGCAGCTTGCGCAGTTTGGCGAACAGCTTGCGGTCGTAGTTGCCGCCGTAGGATTTCTGCATCACGCGCGGCTTCAGGGCGATGACGCGCGGCACGGCGAGCTTGAGCTCAACGTCACCGCGGAGGACCGGGCGCGCCGCCTCGGTCAGCTGCAGGGCGGAGTGCTGGGCAATGTTCTGCGTGGCGAAGCCGAGGTGTATCAGCTGGCGAATAATACTCACCCAGTGCTCGTGGCTCTGCTCCTTGCCAATACCGTAGACCGGCAGCTTATCGTGGCCCATATCGCGGATACGCTGGTTATTGGCACCGCGCAGCACCTCCACCACGTAGCCCATCCCGAAGCGCTGGTTCACGCGGTAAATGGTCGAGAGCGCCTTACGCGCGTCCATCAGGCCATCGTACTGTTTCGGCGGATCCAGGCAGATATCGCAGTTGCCGCACGGCTCCTGTCGCCCTTCACCAAAGTAGTTGAGCAGAACCAGACGACGGCAGGTTTGCGCTTCGGCAAACGCGCCCATCGCGTTGAGCTTGTGGCGCTCGATATCCTGCAGCTGTCCCTGCGGCTTCTCTTCCAGACAGCGGCGCAGCCACGCCATATCGGCCGGATCGTAAAACAGCATCGCTTCCGCAGGCAGGCCGTCGCGCCCGGCGCGGCCGGTTTCCTGATAGTAGGATTCGATATTGCGCGGAATGTCGAAATGCACCACGAAGCGCACGTTGGGCTTGTTGATCCCCATCCCAAACGCCACCGTCGCGACCACGATCTGCAGGTCATCGCGCTGGAATTTTTCCTGCACGTCGGCACGGATGTGGTTCTCTAATCCGGCGTGATAGGCGGCGGCGCTAAAGCCGCGGTTTTGCAGACGCGCGGCGGTGTCTTCCACCTTTGCACGGCTGTTGCAGTAGATGATGCCGGACTTGCCGCGCTGCTCCTGGACGTAGCGCAGGAGCTGATCCAGCGGCTTGAATTTTTCCATCAGCATGTAGCGGATGTTGGGGCGGTCGAAGCTGCTGACCTGGATATAGGGGTCGTTCAGCCCGAGCAGGCGAACGATATCCAGCCGCGTGGTGTCATCCGCCGTGGCGGTAAGCGCCATAAACGGCAGCTCGGGGAAGCGCTGACGCAGCTGGCCGAGGGCGGCGTATTCCGGGCGGAAATCGTGTCCCCACTGGGAGATACAGTGCGCTTCATCCACCGCCAGCAGGACCGGGTTCCAGTGCGCCAGGTGGTCAAGGAAGTTATCCAGCATCAGGCGTTCCGGCGCGATATACAGCAGGCGGATCTGCCCGGTGCGGCACCCGGCCATGACCTCTTGCTGCTGCTCCCGGGTTTGGGTCGAGTTGAGACAGGCCGCCGCCACTCCGTTGGCGAGTAGCTGGTCAACCTGGTCTTTCATTAGAGAAATGAGGGGGGATACCACGACCGTCAGGCCGTTAAGCACCAGCGCGGGCACCTGATAACAGAGGGACTTGCCGCCACCGGTAGGCATCACCACCAGGCAATCACGACCTTCCAGCACCGTTTCAATGATGGTTTCCTGGCCAGGGCGGAACTGCTGGTAGCCAAAGGTTTCATGCAAAACCTGTTTAGCCAGCGACTCCTGATTCAATACTTCCGCCTGCGCCACGTTAACCCCATATGCCTGAAATGAAACAGGCGCTATTTTCAGCGCCTGAGAGAGAAACTTCAACGTTTAACGCAAAAACATTCGAACAGTCTAGAGAATATCGTTCAGCATCACGCCCACGCCGACGCGGGTCTGGTTGAAGTTGTAATCGATAAGCGACTCGCCGTAACCGCTGTAGACTTGCGTATAAAGGCGGACATGCTTGCTTACCGGATAGCTTAAGCCCACTTCCGCGCCGCCGTAGCCGGTGTTCCAGTTGTACTGACCTTTCGCACTCAGCACGGCATCACCTAACTGGTAGCCGACTTTAAGCTGGTAGTAGCCCATATATTTGGTGATGTCCGGGTTGTCATCAGTGCTGCCGACCACATACCACGGCTTCACTTCCACCATCCAGTTACCGTTCTGCGCCATCAGGCGCGTATAGGCACGGTTCCAGCTACGGGATGTCGGATCGGAACGTCCGTTAGAATCATGGTTAAAGCCCACTTCCACATCGCGTAACGTCCAGCCCGCAAACTCATAATCCGTTGCAAAGCCGAGGAACAGCTGGGGCTCATAGTTGGTTTCGCGGAACGGCGAGGATTCCCCGCTGTTAGAGAGCTGCCACCAGGACTTCTGCGTATAGGAGGCACCAAACACCGAGTTCGGTCCCAGAATGCCGCGCCAGAACGGGAAAGCGAGGCTGAGCTGGAACTTCACCTCATCTTTACGCGCATTATCAGACCAGTTATAGGAGCTTATCGCCTCTTTGTTGAGATCGCTGGTCTGGGTGTAAATCACGTAGTTGGTGTCATACGGATAGAGCGTGAACGGATTGTCATGCTCCTGAAGAAGGTTCGCGATAATGCTACCGTGAACGGCAGGCTTATCATGCACCTCTTTGATTGTCGCTTCCTGCGCAAAGGCTGTGAGGGGCAGCGAAATCGCCGCCAGTAACCAGGCCAGATACGTCCGCATCGGTGGTGTTCTCCTGCAAAAGAGTAAAATTAGCTAAATAGTTATGTGGCGGACATTCTACAGACTTATGCGACAACTGCTGCATCCTCGTTTCTGAAAGTGGAATTCCTTGTTGCTGAGGCATAAAATCAACATTTCGTTAACAATAAGGATGTGATGCCTCATGTCAGCCATGCTTACAGCCGAAGAAGTGTTAAAACTCGTGGGCGAGATTTTTGTTTACCATATGCCGTTTAACCGCGCGCTGGGACTGGAGCTGGAGCGTTACGAGAAAGACTTTGCCCAGCTGAGCTTCAACAACCAGCCGATGATGGTAGGGAACTGGGCGCAAAGTATTTTGCACGGCGGCGTGATTGCCTCCGCGCTTGACGTGGCGGCAGGTCTGGTCTGCGTGGGCAGTACGCTGACCCGCCATGACACCATCAACGAAGACGAACTCCGCCAGCGTCTGGCGCGCATGGGCACCATCGATCTGCGCGTCGACTATCTTCGGCCGGGACGTGGAAATCGCTTCACCTGCACGAGCAGCCTGCTGCGCGCGGGGAATAAAGTCGCCGTGGCGCGCGTTGAATTACACAACGAAGAACAGGTGTATATCGCCAGCGCAACCGCCACTTATATGGTGGGTTGAGGCGGCAAAATCGGGTAAAATTAATTCACTTTTTTGTAACGGATTTTCCCGATGGATGCTAAACAGACGCGGCAGGGCGTTTTACTCGCCCTTGCCGCTTATTTTATTTGGGGTATCGCCCCGGCGTATTTCAAGCTTATCGCCTACGTTCCGGCCGATGAGATCCTGACTCACCGCGTCATCTGGTCGTTCTTCTTTATGATTGCGCTGATGAGCCTCAGCCGTCAGTGGTCGGGCGTCAAAACGCTGCTGCAAACCCCGAAGAAGATCTTCCTGCTGGCACTTTCTGCCGTGCTGATTGGCGGCAACTGGTTGCTGTTTATCTGGGCGGTGAATAACCATCACATGCTCGAAGCGAGCCTGGGGTACTTCATTAACCCGCTGGTGAATATCGTGCTGGGGATGATTTTCCTCGGTGAGCGCTTCCGCCGGATGCAGTGGGTGGCGGTGATTCTGGCCTTCTGCGGCGTACTGGTGCAGCTCTGGACCTTCGGCTCGCTGCCGATTATTGCCCTCGGCCTGGCGTTCAGCTTTGCGTTCTACGGCCTGGTGCGTAAGAAGATTGCGGTAGAAGCGCAGACGGGGATGCTGTTTGAAACCTTGTGGCTGCTGCCCGTGGCGGCGATTTATCTTTTCGGCATCGCCGACAGCCCAACCAGCCACATGGGCAGCAACCCGTGGTCGCTAAACCTGATGCTGATGGCGGCGGGCGTGGTGACCACTATTCCACTGCTGTGCTTCACCGGTGCGGCGACGCGCCTGCGTCTCTCCACGCTGGGTTTCTTCCAGTACATTGGCCCGACGCTAATGTTCCTGCTGGCGGTGGTGTTTTACGGCGAGGTGCCGGGGGCGGATAAGATGGTGACGTTCGCCTTTATCTGGGTGGCGCTGGCGATTTTCGTCGCCGATGCGATTTATACCCAGCGCAGGGGGCGCAAAGGGCTGTGAAGTTGCCCTAACTCTAACCCTCTCCCACAGGGAGAGGGAATTCGATCGTAGGACGGGTAAGCGCAGCGCCACCCGCCAGATTTTTACAGCCAGTTCCGGCGCTTAAAGTACAGATACGGCGCCAGCCCCGCGAGGATCATAAAGATAATCGCCCCCGGGTAACCAAAGCTCCACTTCAGCTCCGGCATAAACTCGAAGTTCATCCCATAGCTGGATGCCACCAGCGTTGGCGGCAGGAACACTACGGACACCACCGAGAAGATCTTGATGATGCGGTTCTGCTCGATGTTGATAAAGCCCATCGCCGCCTGCATCAGGAAGTTGACCTTCTGGAACAGGGATTCGTTGTGCGGCAGCAGGGATTCGATATCGCGCAGGATCTCACGCGCCTGCTCCAGCTGACCGCCCGGCAGACGCGCCTTGCGCACCAGGAAGTTCAGCGCGCGCTGGGTATCCATCAGACACAAACGCACCTTCCAGCCGATATCTTCCAGCTCAGCCAGCGTGGAGAGTGCCTCGTCGTACTCATCGCCCTGATGGCCTTCCATGATCACGCGGCTCAGCTTTTCCAGATCGCTGTAGATGTTTTCAATTTCGTCCGCCAGCTGTTCAATTTTGGTCTCGAACAGATCGAGCAGCAGCTCGTAGGCGTTACCATCCACCATTGCCTGGCTGCGGGCGCGCATGCGGTAGAGACGGAATGCCGGCAGCTCGCGCTCGCGCAGCGTAAACAGGCGGCCATCGCGAATGGTAAACGCCACGGTGGAGTTACCCGCGTGGTCTTCCGCATCTTCAAAGAAGAAGAAGGAGTGAATATGCAGACCGTCTTCGTCTTCAAAAAAACGCGCGGATGCTTCGATGTCTTCCAGTTCCGGGCGGGTTGCCAGGCTTTGCCCCAGCTCAGATTGTACGCGAAGGCGCTCATCGTCGTCCGGCTCGACCAGATCCACCCATACGGCATCAATGAGGGGCTGTGACTCTTCGGCTTCAAGCCGAGTCAGTCGGTTATTTTCGAGTTGAAATGCGCTCAACATGACCGGGACTCCCAATGCAAAAAATATCGGACAGTTCGGTGGGCACACAGAAACAAATTGGGTTTCAGACCATTAAACAGCCTGACTCAGCGCGACGGGAATAATGCAGTCGCTGACAACCACTAAGGCCATCAGCAAGAGGAGATAGCCTTAGGAGTTGTTCCTGGATGACAGGGAATTGAGCCAGTATCTACTGGGTGTGTCCAAGGCGAATGTCCTCTTAGCGTAATCGTGCGCGCATGTTACGCCAGCTATAACTGTGGCGTCAACACGCAACGAAACGCTGAAGGGCATTAATTGACCTTCAACGTATAAGGCTAGCAGATTATTACAAAATAATGATATTTTTCTGAATGTTAGACTGTTTCCAGCTTCGCGTAGGCCGCCACCAGCCATTTGATCCCCTGCCCCTGGAACGCCACCTGCAGGCGGCTGTGCTCGCCGCTGCCTTCCAGATTCACAATGGTGCCTTCGCCAAACTTCGAATGGCGCACGCGCTGGCCCAGCTTGTAGCCAGTGTCGGTTTCCGCAATCGGCGATCCCATGCGCTGATGGCTGACAGGACGACTGATGCTTGCCCGCAGACGCACCTCCTCCACGCACTCTTCCGGCAGTTCACCGATAAAACGCGACGGACGGTGATAGACCTCTTTACCGTACAGACGGCGGGTTTCCGCATAGGTCAGCGTCAGCTTCTGCATCGCGCGCGTCACGCCCACGTAGGCCAGACGGCGTTCCTCTTCCAGACGGCCGCCTTCATCCAGCGACATCTGGCTCGGGAACATCCCCTCTTCCATCCCGACGATGAACACCTGCGGGAACTCCAGTCCTTTGGCGGAGTGCAGGGTCATGAGCTGAACCGCATCCTGCCAGGTATCGGCCTGCCCTTCCCCCGCTTCCAGAGCGGCGTGGGAGAGGAACGCCTGCAGCGGCATCAGATCTTCGTCTTCTTCGTTGTAGCTGAACTGGCGAGTTGCCGTGACCAGTTCCTCTAAGTTCTCAATACGGGTCTGGCCCTTCTCGCCTTTTTCCTGCTCGTACATGGTGCGCAGGCCGGAATCTTTAATCACCCGGTCGGTCTGCACGTGCAGCGGCATGTCGGCCGTTTCCTGCGCGAGGGCGTCAATCAGCTCAAGGAAGCGCTGCAATGCGCTGGCGGCACGTCCGGCAAGCGCTTTTTCCTGCAGCAGCTCGCGGCACGCCTGCCACAGCGTCAGCTGGCGGTCGCGCGAGGCCTGACGCACCACGTCCAGCGTACGGTCGCCAATCCCACGGGTGGGCGTGTTGACCACGCGTTCAAACGCCGCGTCGTCGTTACGGTTGGCAATCAGACGCAGATACGACAGCGCATCTTTGATTTCCTGACGTTCGAAGAAGCGCATACCGCCATAAATGCGGTACGGCATGCTCACCTGCAGCAGCGCCTCTTCCAGCACGCGCGACTGGGCGTTGCTGCGATAGAGAATGGCGCACTGCTCCAGCGCGCCGCCGTTGTCCTGCCAGGTTTTAATGCGGTTCACCACGAAGCGCGCTTCGTCGAGCTCGTTGAAGGCGCAGTAAATCGAAATCGGTTCGCCGTCGACGCCGTCGGTCCACAGCTTTTTACCCAGACGCCCGTTGTTGTTCTCAATCAGGGCGTTGGCCGCGCTCAGGATGTTGCTGGTTGAGCGGTAGTTCTGCTCCAGACGGATGGTTTCCGCGCCGGGGAAATCGTTGAGGAAGCGCTGGATGTTCTCCACCTGCGCCCCGCGCCAGCCGTAGATCGACTGGTCGTCATCGCCCACGATCATCACCTTGCCGGTATCGCCGGCCAGCAGGCGGATCCACGCGTACTGGATGTTGTTGGTATCCTGGAATTCGTCCACCAGGATATTGGTGAAGCGTTCACGGTAGTGCTGCAGGATGTGCGGTTTGTTCAGCCACAGCTCGTGGGCGCGCAGCAGCAGCTCGGCAAAATCCACCAGACCGGCGCGATCGCACGCTTCCTGATAGGCCTTGTAGACGTTCTGCCAGGTCTGCTCGACCGGGTTGCCGAAGCTCTGAATGTGGTGCGGGCGCAGCCCCTCGTCTTTCTGGCCGTTGATGTACCACATCGCCTGACGCGGCGGCCACTGCTTCTCGTCGAGGTTCATCGCCTTGATCAGGCGTTTCAGCAGACGGAGCTGGTCTTCGCTGTCGAGGATCTGGAAATCCTGCGGCAGGTTGGCGTCCATGTGGTGTGCGCGCAGCAGGCGGTGCGCCAGGCCGTGGAAGGTGCCGACCCACATGCCGCCCTGGCTGGTGCCCATCAGTTGGGCGATGCGGTGGCGCATCTCCGCCGCCGCCTTGTTGGTGAACGTGACCGCCATGATGGAGTACGGCGAGCAGTTTTCCACGCTCTGCAGCCAGGCGATACGGTGAACCAGCACGCGCGTCTTACCACTGCCCGCTCCAGCCAGCACCAGCAGGTTGGTGCGCGAGGCGGCAACCGCGTCACGCTGTTTGTCATTAAGGCTGTCGAGCAGGTAAGAAACGTCCATTGGCACCGTCACGTCATGTCGGGCAGGCGAATAGCATTCGCCAAAACCCTGTTAATTTATACAGAACAATTGATGATTATATCAGCGTCGTGAGGGATGCCAACCGTGAAATTTCCACGTGCGGCAGAAGACGGCTATCGGAGGCGATCATCAGGTCAGCATTTTCCGGCTTAATCCAGCAGGCCTGCATCCCGCAGCGGATGGCGCCGGCCACGTCTGTGGTCAGGTCATCCCCCACGTGCAGGATCTCACCCAGCGGCAGGTTAAGCTTATCTGCCGCCAGATGGTACATGTCACTGAACGGCTTCGCGCGCCCGTGAGGACCCGCACGCAGCACGAATTCGAAGTAATCACTCAGGCCAAAAAGCTCCGGCTGGGCATTGCCGTTGGTGATGGCCACCAGCGGCCACTTTTCGGCAAGCTTCGCCAGCGTGTCGTGGGTTTCCTGCGGCACGTCGATACGGCTGCGCCATTTAGCAAAGTTTTCCATGGCCGCTTCCGCCCCAATGGCGGCATCCTGCGTGCTCAGACCCACGTTGAGCATCGCCTGCTCAACCGCGCGACGACGCCATTCGGTCACATCGTGGTAAATGTCCGGCTCGGTCTCCCGCAGGGACTGACGCAGCTTCTGGAAGTCCTTGTTCTGTATCGCCTTCAGCGCGGGATGGTAGTTCTGCACAAACGCCAGGGACTCCTGCTCGGTGCGCAGGATCACCTCGCGGTTGTCATAAAGAGTGTCATCAAGGTCAAACGTCAGGGCTGAGATCTGACCGAGTGGGCGGTAAAAACGCATTATTTCCCCCGTTTGGCGCGTGGATGCGCCGCGTCATACACCGAGGCAAGGTGCTGGAAGTCTAAGTGGGTATAGATTTGAGTGGTCGACAGATTTGCGTGGCCAAGCAGTTCCTGCACGCCGCGCAGATCGCCGCTCGACTCAAGCATGTGTGTCGCAAAGGAGTGGCGCAGCTTGTGCGGGTGAACGTGGCTGTTCAGCCCCTGCTTAATGCCCCACTCCGCAAAGCGCTTCTGCACGTTACGCGCCGAGATCCGCTTGCCGAGTTTTGACAGGAACAGCGCATCTTCGTCGGTGCCAAACAGCCCGCGCAGATCAAGCCAGTGCTCAATCCAGGAGACCGCATTGCGGCCAATCGGCAGGCGGCGCTCTTTGCTGCCCTTACCCATTACCCACACTTCGCCCGATTCCAGATCGAGATGTTTGAGGTCGAGGTTAACGAGCTCAGACAGACGTAACCCGGCACCGTACATCACCTCCAGCATCGCGCGGTCGCGCACGGCCAGCGGATCGTTAAGGTCGATATCCAGCAGGCGGTTTACGTCGTCAACGTCAATATTTTTAGGCAGATGGCGCGGCGCCTTCGGCGTGGCTATCCCCTTTGCCGGGTTGGCTTTTAAGCCCCCCTGGCTGACCAGCCAGTCGAAGAAGCTGCGCAGCGCTGAGAGCCTGAGCGCCAGGCTCGCCGGGCTGAGATTTTGTTTACGGCTACGCACGACAAACCCGCGTACCGTCGCAGCGTCACATTGTTGCCAGCTTTTCAGGCCGATTTCGTCGGCGATCTGCATGATGGCATCAAGCTGACGCTGATAGTTAAGCAGCGTAATGGGGCTAAGCTGACGTTCCACGCCGAGATAGCGCAGAAAGCGCGAGACGTCAGTGGCGAGCAGTCCGTCCGTCATACGCGCTCAATCCAGCGCTCCAGCAGCTCAGGCAGCATCAGGGCGATCTCCTGCAGCAGGTGCGTGGCTTGCCCCTGCTCGTAGTGATGCGCGTCGCGGCTGGTAAATAATATGACGCCCAGATCGCCATCGCGCCCCATCAGCGACATCGCCACCGAGCCAATCGCTTTGGCTTCCGGTAATACCACCAGCAGCTCAGGCCCGTTAAGCGGCCCCAGATAGTGGTGATCATGGCCCAGACGCTGAATGCGCAGCGGTTCAAATGCCTGACGGCTGAGTGCCAGATGGGTAAATCCCGACGGCGCGCCGATGCGCCAGCGGTCAGGGAAAAGACGAATCGTTGCGCCCGCCAGCCCCAGCTCGCGCGCCCAGCGGTGGAAACGGCTGAGGAACTCGTCGAGGCTGTGCGCCGACGCCAGACGCGCCTGCAGATGCAGCAGTCGATAGAACAGGCTTTCGTTGGTGCTGGCCTGCTCCATCAGCAGCGTCATGTTCTCTTCAAGCTGGCTGATGTAGTTGCGCGAGCGCGCCATGTGCCATTCGACCAGCGACACGGTTCCGCGAACCGGATGCGGCACGCGCATCTCTTCGACGACGCGTGCATTGCGAATAAAAAACTCAGGATTGCGCAGCAGATAATCAACAACAGCCCTGTCGTCCAGTTCCGTCACTGTTTCCTGCAGTTCTTCCCCTGGTTGTTTCATAGATGGATAAACCCGTCATAGACATGTGCCGCCGGGCCAGTCATATACAGTGGATGACCCGGTCCTTTCCAGGCGATATCAAGCCGACCGCCCGGTAATTCCACGCGAACCTCTTCAGCCAGTAACCCCTGGGAGATGCCCACGGCCACCGCAGCACAGGCACCGCTTCCGCAGGCCTGAGTCTCACCCGCGCCGCGCTCGTAAACCCGCAGGCGAATGTGCTCGCGCTTCACGACCTGCATAAAGCCGATGTTCGCGCGCTCCGGGAAACGTTCGTGGCTTTCCAGTACCGGGCCGAGCGTTTCGACCGCGGCAGTTTCCACATCATCAACCTGAATCACGCAGTGTGGGTTACCCATTGAGACGACGCCGCACAATACTGTCTGCTCGGCCGCACGCATAATATAGGTCTTTTCCGCTTTGTTTGCGCGAAACGGCACGACGGAGGGCTCGAAGTTAGGCTCGCCCATGTTCACGCGCACCAGCTCATCATCGGTGACGCTGAGCACCATGCGACCATTGGCCGTGCTGACGCGAATATCACGCTTGTTGGTCAGCCCTTTCAGGCGGACAAAGCGGGCGAAACAGCGCGCGCCGTTGCCGCACTGGTTAACTTCGCTGCCGTCCGCGTTAAAAATACGGTAGTGGAAATCAAGATCGGGATCGTACGGTGGCTCGACCACCAGCAGCTGATCGAACCCCACGCCCAGATGCCGATCCGCCAGGCGACGGATCAGTTCAGGCGAGAAAAACACATTCTGCGTTACCGCGTCGACGACCATAAAATCGTTGCCAAGGCCATGCATTTTAGAGAACTGCATCATTTGCTCCATTGCGCGGGTACAGAACGTTGTCGTCAGAGATTAACCTGAGTCGGGCCACCGTTGTCGCCACGGTCGTTAGTATTTGGCGTGGTAGACTCAATGCCGCTGTTAACCGGTTTCGTCGGCGGCGGCGCGGTTTTATCCGCAGGCGGAAAGTACAGTGGTCCCTTCAGTCCGCAGCCAGTCAGGCTAAACAGCGTGATGAGAACGGCAAGCGTTCGGAAAGCGTTTTTCATTATAAAGTTGCCCGTAAGTTCAAATCTGTTTCTATCATCGCAGGAGAAGACACAAAAGCAAGAGTTTGCCGCTTTCCTGCAACGGGAATTATTTAGGGTTATACTGCCGGCATCACGAAAAACAGGAACAAAACCATGAACGACAGTGAATTCCATCGCCTTGCCGACAACCTGTGGATGACCATCGAAGAGCGTCTTGACGACTGGGACGGTGACAGCGATATCGATTGTGAAATCAACGGCGGCATTCTGACCCTGAGCTTCGAAAATGGCAGCAAAATTATTATTAACCGCCAGGAGCCGCTTCACCAGGTGTGGCTGGCCGCTAAACAGGGCGGCTATCATTTCGATCTGAAAGACGGGGAATGGGTTTGCGACCGTAGCGGCGTACCGTTCTGGGATCTGCTGGAGCAGGCGGCGACCGCGCAG
Source organism: Enterobacter sp. N18-03635 (assembly GCF_004006055.1). NCBI lineage: Bacteria > Pseudomonadati > Pseudomonadota > Gammaproteobacteria > Enterobacterales > Enterobacteriaceae > Enterobacter > Enterobacter sp. N18-03635. The sequence goes on from NZ_CP034769.1 coordinate 4,369,963, forward strand.
GCGGGTGAGAACGTGAGTTTCAGGTAGTTTTCTTGCCCGGTGGCGGCTGCGCCTTACCGGGCCTACAACGGCTAGAACCGTAGGCCGGGTAAACGTAAGCGCCACCCGGCGAAAAGGCTCAGGAGAAATACTGCTGCAACAGCGGGGCGGTGTCCTGATTGGCAGGCGCGGCAGGCGTGACGGATTGGGTGCGGAACGGAATCACCTGCGTACGGCCGTCGACGTTCACAATCTGGTAGAACTGCGGCAGGTTAAAGTTGATAAAGCTTGAGCCGTAGGTAAAGCGGTCATGCGAAGAGGAGTAGAAGCGGCTGACGTCGCGCACCAGCTCCTCTTTACTGCCTTCACAATGGTGATACACCTCGGCGCGGTTAGTCTCATCCAGAATGTAAATGTTGAATCCGGCATCGTCGCCCGACTCTTCAAAGAAGAACTGAATAATCCCTTCACTGGCGAATCCGTCCACCACCTGCGGGAGCTTAACGTGGTTGGTTTCCACCTGCACCGACAGGCCATGCAGCTTGTTGTGTGAAATCGCGCCGTAAAACTCGATGGCGTTTTCCAGCTTCTGTACCGACACGTTCAGGCGCTCGAAGAACAGTCCCCAGGTCTGACCGGAGACGCGCAGCGCTTTAAAGCGGCCTGTTTCCTGACGGGTACTGGAGAGACGCAGTTCGATACACTCAGAAACCAGCTGCTGCACGCGGGTGCGAATTAAACCGCGCAGGTGCTGGCTGTAGCAGAACACTTCCACGCTGTCCGGCGGCGCGGCATCCTGGTGCATCTTGCCAAGAATGGTTTTCAGCGCTTCGATCATTGCCTGCTCGCCGTTGAAGTGCAGGGTACGCACTTCGTTCCACGAGTTGCGGTACAACAGATCGACACTGCCTACCAGGCAGTTTTGCTGCTCGCCAAAGCTAAAGACGTCCAGCTTGCGGAAGTCAAAGTGAACCACCTGATTGCGGAAGGCCGCCGTCGGGTCGTATTCCAGGTTGACGATAATCGCCAGATGGCGAATCTCACACGGGCTGTAGAGCGCTTTCGGCGTAGGGGCAGGCAGACGCAGCGGGAAGTGGTGCGATACATCCGTGACCATCTCCTGCAGCTTAGCAAGATCAACCACCTCGTTGCCTTTGATAAACAGGCGCGTGCGCGAGGTCAGCAGACCGTTAAACCAGGCCCAGGCCACCAGCTTGTTCAGGTAGCGGTTATACTCCAGCGGCTGATGGCTGATAATTGAATCCATGCTTGGCGCACGGTTGTAAAGATACCACCCGGTGCGGTTTGCACGGCCCGGCGGCACAAAGATAAAGGTCAGATTCGGTTCAGACAGGTCTGGCGAAATCTGCGGGTTAACCAGGGTAACTTTACCCGGCAGCGCTTCAAACGCGGCGTAAAGCTTACGGGTCAATACCCCGATGTCCTGCGGGCTGGCAGAAACGCTGAGGTTGTTACGGCGCGCAAAGCGGATCAGGTTGCGGTAGCTTTGCATCATCGCATCAAGCAGTTCGTTGTGCGCTTCACGCACCTGATCGATTTTCCAGTTGGCCCGGTTATCGAGCATGGACAGACGCGCTTCGTCCCATCCCCACTCTTTCACTAACTGACTGACCACTTCACGACGCCAGCCCACGCAGGCGCGTTCGCGGCTCAATTTCTCACAGACTTTGAGATAGAAACATCGACGCACCAGGTCAAGACGCGTGGTGTCATCGATGGCTTTCAGGTACTCGGTTACGCGCTCCAGCATCATGCAGTAGGCGTCCAGCCCGAAGGAGACGATTTCCCCGTCGTGCAGACGCTGCTTGATATCTTTCGCCAGCAGGCGCGGCGTAGGGTATTCCCAGGAATAGGCTTCCAGCAGCAGCGTTTTCAGCACCGCTTTATACGGTGAGTCGATACTCTTATAGAGCTGCCAGAGGCTTGCGCCAAAATACTCTTCTGCTGACAGAGAGCTGAGGCCGCCGAGATCCAGCCATTCGTTTGGCGTCAGTACGCCCTGCGCGTAAAGCGACATGACGTAGTCATCGTAATGCTCTTCTTCTTCGCACGGGACCATATTCCACAGAATACGCTTCCCGGCCAGACGCACAGCAGTACGGTAGAATTCATCCAGCAATAAGATGTGCTGAGTCGAGCCGCAGTCCTCACCACCCAGACTGCCGCTTTCGTTATGGCGGAAACGGTTTTCATCAATCAGGAAGAAGCTCACTTCCACGCCGAGCGAGGCCGCCCAGCTCTCCAGCAGGCTGCATTTACGCTGCAGTAGCTGACGCTCGTCGTTATCGAGCCAGGACTGATGACAGACCCAGATGTCCAGGTCCGAAGAACAGCTTTGCCCTACCGATGAGGTGCTCCCCATTGAGTAAACGCCGGTAATAGGCAGTTCACCTTTTGGAGATTCCTGTGGCGGCATGCCGCGGTAAAGTTCCAGCTCGTTCAGATAATGCTGTTGGGTTTCATCAGGCGTGAAAAGGCAAATGCCCTGGGGAACGTTACCGTCAAGGTAGCCAGGCATCAGCGGATGGTGATAGTGCAATAATGTCGGCAGCAGACTGTATACCTGCTGGAAAGCAGGGCCCATGGCAGCAAGCGCGCGATCCACACGCAGTTGATTTATGGCATCCAGTCTCTGTTTCAGAGTCTCAATATAGAGGTACAAGACGTATCGCCTGATGTTTCCGGGTGTCGCAAGCTATTCAAAACACGAGTAACAGCGGACCCGCAGTATTTCAAAAAGATAACCGTTACCCTTTTTCGCCCTTATCATTTTTGGTGGTACCGACGAAAAAATGGTCTAAAACGTGATCAATTTAACACCTTGCCGGTTGACCGTAAAGAAAGATGCGCTACATACAAGTGTAGCACCGTTCTGTACGTGTAAATTCCTGAATACGGCTATGGCTGACGAATACGCCGCCTTGTCCCTCTCACGCTCATCAACCGTAAAACTGCCATCCCAGAGTCAACAATGTTAGGATGGTTAGCGATTGATAATGACGGTAACAAGCATGTTAGACAATGTTTTGAGAATTGCCACACGCCAAAGCCCTCTCGCGCTCTGGCAGGCACATTATGTGAAGCAGCGCCTGGAAGCCTGCCACAGTGGATTGCGCGTCGAGCTGGTGCCGATGGTCACACGCGGTGACGTGATCCTCGATACGCCTCTGGCGAAAGTGGGCGGCAAAGGCCTGTTTGTCAAAGAACTGGAACTGGCATTGCTTGAGAACCGCGCCGATATCGCCGTACATTCGATGAAAGACGTGCCCGTCGAGTTCCCGGAAGGGCTGGGGCTGGTGACCATCTGCGAGCGCGAAGATCCGCGCGATGCGTTTGTCTCCAACCACTACGACTCGCTCGACGCGCTGCCGGAGGGTAGCGTGGTTGGCACGTCCAGTTTACGCCGTCAGTGTCAGCTGGCGGAGCGTCGTCCTGACCTGATCATCCGCTCACTGCGCGGTAACGTCGGCACGCGTCTGGGCAAGCTGGATAACGGCGATTACGATGCCATTATCCTCGCCGTTGCCGGTCTGAAGCGTCTGGGGCTGGAGTCGCGCATTCGCGTGGCGTTGCCGCCAGAGCTGTCGCTGCCGGCCGTGGGCCAGGGTGCAGTCGGCATCGAGTGCCGCCTGAACGATGCGCGTACCCGCGAACTGCTCGCACCGCTGAACCATGACGAGACCGCTACCCGCGTAAAAGCGGAGCGGGCGATGAATACCCGCCTCGAAGGCGGGTGCCAGGTTCCAATTGGCAGCTATGCTGAATTGACGAATGGCGAACTGTGGCTGCGCGCGCTGGTGGGCGCCCCGGACGGTTCGCAGATGGTACGCGGCGAACGTCGCGGCAAGGCGCAAGATGCCGAGCAGCTTGGCGTGTCGCTGGCGGAAGAGCTACTGGATAACGGCGCACGCGAGATTCTGGCTGACGTTTACAACGGAGAACCCCCTGCATGAGTATTCTCGTCACCCGCCCTTCTCCCGCAGGAGAGCAGTTAGTGAGCCGTCTGCGCGCACTGGGGCAGGTGGCCTGGAGTTTTCCTCTCATTGAATTCTCCCCCGGTCGGGAGCTCTCTGCGCTCGCCGACCAGATGAATACCCTTCAGGACGGCGACCTGCTGTTTGCGCTGTCGCAACATGCGGTGGAATTTGCCCATGCGCAGCTGCAACAGCAGAGTTTGGCCTGGCCAGTTGCCCCCCGCTATTTCGCGATTGGCCGAACAACCGCACTGGCGCTGCATACAGTAAGCGGCGCGGACGTTCGTTACCCGTTAGATCGGGAAATCAGTGAAGTCTTGCTACAATTACCTGAATTACAAACTATTGCCGGAAAGCGTGCGCTCATTTTGCGCGGCAACGGTGGCCGCGAGCTGCTGGGTGAAACGCTGCGTGAACGTGGTGCCGACGTAACGTTCGTTGAGTGCTATCAGCGCTGTGCAAAACACTACGATGGCGCGGAAGAGGCGATGCGCTGGCACGCGCGCGGCATTAATACGCTGGTGGTCACCAGCGGTGAAATGTTACAACAGCTTTGGTCGCTGATACCGCTTTGGTATCGCGAAAACTGGTTACTCCGCTGTCGGCTTCTGGTCGTCAGTGAGCGTCTGGCGAACCAGGCCCGGGAACTGGGCTGGCAGGATATTCGGATCGCTGATAACGCCGACAACGATGCGCTGCTGCGCGCATTACAATAACTCTCAAATGGGAAGCCATAATGACGGAACACGACAAATCCTCCGCCGTGGTTGAAGAGACCAGGGAGACTGTGGAGACGACGCCACAGCCAGAGACGACTGAGAAAACCGCTGAGAAGAAAAACAGCAGCAACAAAACGAGCCTCGCGCTGAGCGCGATCGCCATCGCCATTGCGCTGGCAGCGGGGGTTGGCCTGTACGGGCTGGTGAAACAACAGAGCGCTAACCAGACGTCCACCAGCGATGCGCTGGTGAATCAGCTCACTGCCCTGCAAAAAGAGCAGGAGACGCAGAAAACCGAGCTGGAAGCCGTGATTAAGCAGCAGGCCGCCGCGCTTGCCGAAGCGAACGGTAAACAGGAAGAGCTGACTAAACAGCTGGGTGAAGTCCAGCAGAAAGTCGCCACGATTTCCGGCACCGATGCCAAAACCTGGCTGCTCTCGCAGGCCGACTTCCTGGTGAAGCTCGCCGGACGTAAGCTCTGGAGCGATCAGGACGTCACCACCGCTGCCGCGCTGCTTAAAAGCGCCGATGCAAGCCTGGCCGACATGAACGATCCCAGCCTTATCACCGCTCGTCGCGCGATTACCGAAGACATCGCCAGCCTCTCCGCCGTCTCACAGGTGGATTACGACGGCATTATCCTCAAGGTGAACCAGCTTTCGAATCAGATTGATAACCTGCAGCTGGCGGATAATAACGACGACGACTCCCCGATGGATTCCGACGGTACCGAGCTTTCCAGCTCCCTGAGCGAATGGCGCATAAACCTGCAAAAAAGCTGGCAGAACTTTATGGACAGCTTTATCACGATCCGCCGTCGCGACGAAACTGCCGTACCGCTGCTCGCGCCTAACCAGGACATCTATCTGCGCGAGAACATTCGTTCCCGCCTGCTGGTAGCGGCCCAGGCCGTGCCGCGTCATCAGGAAGAGACCTATAAACAGGCGCTTGATAACGTCTCAACGTGGGTACGCGCCTACTACAACACCGATGATGCGACGACCACCGCCTTCCTCGAAGACATTGATAAGTTAAGCCAGCAGAACATCACCATGAACGTGCCGGAAAAGCTGGCCAGCCAGCCGATTCTGGAGAAACTGATGCAGACGCGCGTACGCAATCTTCTGGCGCAGCCGGGCGTACCTGCAGAGCAGACGAGCGGAGCGGCACCTGCTCCGGCTGCTGCGCCTGAAAGCGCACCGCAAGGAGAGTAATGATGCTAAAAGTTCTCTTACTCTTCATCCTGCTGATCGCCGGGATCGTCCTCGGGCCTATGCTTGCGGGTCATCAGGGTTACGTCCTGATCCAGACCGATAACTACAACATTGAAACCAGCGTAACGGGTCTGACGATCATTCTGATCCTCGGCGTGGTGGTGCTGTTTGCGATCGAGTGGATCCTGCGCCGTATTTTTCGTACCGGTGCCCATACCCGAGGCTGGTTCGTTGGCCGTAAGCGCCGCCGCGCCCGTAAACAGACCGAGCAGGCGCTGCTTAAGCTCGCCGAGGGTGACTATCAGCAGGTTGAAAAGCTGATGTCGAAAAACGCCGACCACGCCGAACAGCCGGTAGTGAACTATCTGCTGGCGGCCGAAGCGGCGCAGCAGCGCGGTGATGAAGCCCGCGCTAATCAGCACCTGGAGCGGGCGGCTGAGCTGGCTCACGGCGACCCGATTCCGGTAGAAATTACGCGCGTTCGTCTGCAGCTGGCACGTAATGAGAATCACGCGGCTCGCCACGGTATCGACCGTCTGCTGGAAGTCGCGCCACGTCATCCGGAAGTGCTGCGTCTTGCCGAGCAGGCCTATATTCGTACCGGCGCCTGGGGTTCACTGCTGGACATCATTCCTTCAATGGCGAAGGCCGAGGTAGGCGACGATGAACATCGTGACGAGCTTCAGCGTCTGGCGTGGATTGGCCTGATGGATCAGGCGCGCGCTGACCTGGGCAGCGACGGTCTGAAAACGTGGTGGAAGAATCAGAGCCGTAAAACGCGCCAGCAGGTTCCTCTGCAGGTGGCGATGGCGGAACACCTCATTGAGTGTGACGATCACGACACGGCTCAGGAGATCCTCCTCGACGGTCTGAAGCGCCAGTACGACGATCGCCTGGTGATGGTGATCCCGCGCCTGAAAACCAACAATCCTGAGCAAATCGAAAAAGTGCTGCGCCAGCAGATTAAAACCGTTGGTGACCGCCCGCTGCTGTGGAGCACGCTTGGCCAGTCGTTGATGAAGCACGGCGAATGGCAGGAGGCAAGCCTCGCCTTCCGCGCCGCGCTGAAGCAGCGTCCGGATGCCTTCGACTACGCGTGGCTTGCCGATACGCTGGACAAGCAGCATAAGCCGGAAGAAGCGGCCGCCATGCGCCGTGATGGGCTGTTGCTGACGCTGCAAAATAACGGTACGCAGCAGTAATTCATCAGGAGGCCAGATGGCCTCCTTTTTTTATCGCATTTCTCTTGCTACATTCTTTACACCCGCATCAGCAAACGAACCCGCCAATGTAACGATGTCTTTTCATTAACTTTTTTTCACACACGCGCACTTTCTGCAGCGTGGACTAAATCGTTTTTGAAAGGAAATCGTCATGAACTCGCTTTTATATGCGCTTATTGAAGCGCTGCGCTGCCACCGCTGGCTGCGCCTGCTTGCCTGTGCTTTTATCTTTTCTTCGCTGGGGAATGGCTTAACCCAGGTCGTGGTCTTCGGCTTGCTGTTAGCGTGGTCAGCTCCGCCCGGTCTGCTCACACTCGCTTTTCTTTTCGCTACGATACCGGGATTTATCGGCAGTACGATCGGCGAAAAGCTGTGCTCACGCTGTTCTCCGATATCCCTGCTGATACTGACCGAAGGGCTGGGTCTGCTCGCCCTGCTCTTTCCCCTGCTTGGCGTGGGTTACCACAGCGTTGCCGCATTGCTCGCTGTGCAATCCACCGAGGCGATGCTCAGCGGGATGAGCTGGCCCGCGCTGACGTTGCTCTTTAAGCGCGGTCTCAGCGAAGCAGAGCTGCCTGCTGCAACCTGTCTGGAAAATGTGATTTTTGCTTCGCAGGTATTATTAGGGACAGGCCTGGGCGTGGTGCTGTTCCAGAAGACGTCCGTGTTTACCCTGCTGGCCATTGATGCCGCCAGCTTTCTCGGATCACTGCTCATGCTATGGCTGGCTGGACGCCGGTTTTCTGCGCCTTCACTCCAGCCCCTCGAGGAAGAGGAAGCCCCTGCGGCATTATGCTGGAGGACGTTGACCGTTCGGCAGAAACGCAGTCTGCTCATCCTGCCGTCGCTGGCGGCCGTTGGCTCACCGGCCATGGCGCTGCTTCCGGCCCTGGCACAGCAAATCCATCCTCAGGATGCGGCGGGTCTTGCCCTGCCTCTGCTTTTTGCAAGGAGCATGGGACAGCTTTGCGGCCCCATGCTGCTAAAAAAAGAGAGTCTGACGCGCTTTGCCGCTCGCACACCGCGAATCATCGTTTGTCTGGGCATCTTTCTGGCCGCTTATGGAACGCTACCGTTGTTGTCCGGGTGGATGGCATGTGCGCTGGGGATGATCTTTATCGCGCATCTGGCCTCGAATACTCTGTTCGCGGCCGGGACGTTTGGCGTTCTCAGTAGTTTTCATCTCACGCAAACCGCTTCGGCCAGCGGGAAAGCCTGGCGCTGGCAAACGCTTAGCGCCTCTCTTTTCACCGGTATCGCAGCGGCAGTGGCTGCCGGGTTTGGCTCAGTAGCGGCACTCTATTCTGTCTCCGCAACGGCTCTGGTAATGGTTGCCCTGATCGTGCGCCGATATCGGGAATAAGGCATAAAAAAACGCCTGCTATAAAAGCAGGCGTTAAAACAGGTCTGTAAGACAACATATTTGGTGCTTCACTCAACGTTGTGTCCATGGTGTCTGATGAGGCCGAAGCGACATCTGTCAGTGGACGATAAGCACCGTAAATGGCTCTGCGTCATTCCTGAGTTTATGAGGCACTAAGGCGAACATAAGAGATGGAATGAGCATCTACACGCATATTATTGCACGTAACGTGCCAACATGACAGCCAGAACTTTTACATAACGCAACATTTTAAGATAAAAGGAAATTATGCTGCTAAGCGCCGTTTTAAGCTCTACAACGTATCGGGAAAAGGCGGGCATATGTCGCCAGGAGGAGACAGCAAAACCCATAAATGGTTTTTTATCTAACTTTCAATGAGTTGCATGTCGCTGGATTGCGACAACGAAAAGGACATTGTTGGGGTATGACTACAGGGATGAAGAATCGCAGAAAACAAAAAACCCCGCCGAAGCGGGGTTCAAAATTGGTCGGCGAGAGAGGATTCGAACCTCCGACCCACTGGTCCCAAACCAGTTGCGCTACCAAGCTGCGCTACTCGCCGATGTACTGCTTTTTGAATTTTTAGTTCAATTCATTTAAAAAGTCGTGGTGCGAGGGGGGGGACTCGAACCCCCACATCCAAAGGACACTAACACCTGAAGCTAGCGCGTCTACCAATTCCGCCACCTTCGCAATTCACAACTCTTTCAAATAATGGGGTGGCTAATGGGATTCGAACCCACGACAACTGGAATCACAATCCAGGGCTCTACCAACTGAGCTATAGCCACCACTGTATTCTTTCACGCGGTACTGACTACTTCTCAGACCACCGCAGCTCTAGCGCCGGGACTAAAATGGCGCGCCCGACAGGATTCGAACCTGAGACCTCTGCCTCCGGAGGGCAGCGCTCTATCCAGCTGAGCTACGGGCGCTTAGCGCCGTTGCGGGGCTGGATATTACGTACCTCCGTCCCCGCTGTCTAGTGCTTTTTTGAAAAAAATGCGCGTTTGGTTATGGTTTGCACATTTTGCCGATTATTCCTCCACTTTCTGCGTGGTGGCACGGCGACCCAGGCCAAAAAGCTTATATGCGGCCGTCACAGCCGCCAGGAAGATCACCCCGACAAACAGCGACATGCGGGTATCTTCATTAAAGTACATCCCGATTAATACGCAAATCAGGAACGCCATCGTCAAATAGTTCGCATACGGGAACAGAATTGAGCGGAACGGATGGCTTTCAATCGCTTTTTTATGCGCGTGACGGAAACGCAGCTGGCTGATGAGGATAACAAACCACGGCACCATGCCCGGCAGCACGCTGGCGCTGTAGACGTAAACGAACACGCGCTGCGGGTTAGGAATAATGTAATTCAGGCAAGAGCCAATCAGCAGTATTGCAATGGAAACCGCCACACCCGCCACCGGCACGCCGGCACGTGAAACCTTACTCATCACCGCAGGCAGCTGATTATTCTTCGAAAGCGCATAGAGCATACGCCCACAGCTGTACATCCCACTGTTACAGCCTGACAACGCTGCCGTCAGGACCACAAAGTTGATGATACCCGCCGCTGCCGTGATGCCAATTTTGGCAAAGGTTAAAACAAACGGGCTACCCGTCGTGCCAATTTCGTTCCACGGGAAGATGGTCACGATAACGAAGATCGCGCCCACATAGAAAATCAGGATACGCCACAGCACTTTGCCCACCGCGCTACGCAGCGTGACCTGCGGGTTTTTCGCTTCACCGGCGGTAATACCGATCAGCTCCACGCCCTGATACGAGGCCACAACGATACACAGCGCCGTCAGGAAGCCCTTCCAGCCGCCGGCAAAGAAGCCGCCGTTTTCGGTCAGATTGCCAAAGCCGATAGCGTGTCCACCGTTGCCAAAGCCGAAGAAAATCACGCCCAGGCCGACGACAATCATTACGATAATCGTGGTGACTTTAATCATTGCGAACCAGAACTCAATCTCACCGTAAAGGCGCACGGCAGCCAGGTTTGCCAGCGCCACCAGCCCCACGGCAATGAGCGCGGGTATCCACTGAGCCATATCCGGGAACCAGAACTGGACGTAGACCCCTATCGCGGTGATCTCTGAGATGCCCACCGCCATCCACATAAACCAGTATGACCAGGCCGTCAGGTAGCCGAAGAACGGGCTCATATAACGATGCGCGTAAACGGCGAAGGAGCCGGTTACCGGCTCCAGGAAAAGCATTTCGCCCATGGAACGCATGATGAAGAAAACAAACAGCCCGGCAATGATGTACGCCAGTAATACGGAAGGGCCTGCCCATTTGAGCGTGCTTGCGGAACCCATAAACAGGCCCACGCCGATAGTGCCGCCCAGCGCTATCAGTTCAATATGACGAGCTTCCAGCCCACGCTGTAGCTCCGGTTTTTTCTCTGCCATAGATCCTCGATTGTGTTTGCTGTTTCCCGGCTTAATACCGGGTATTGTTTTTTAGGGGTACTAAAATACGGAGCGAATGGTTTCTTAAAATCTGCCAAATGGCAAACGATGCATTAAAAAAATGAATGCATTGCACAGATTATCAGCAGTTTTGCAGGCGAGTTGCAGCGCGAATAGCATATCGCGCTACATTTTGATTACATTTTCCCGGTGTAATGCCAGGCGAGGTAGCGAAGCAGACGGATCTGTCGTTTAATGCGCGTCGGTTGCGATAGCAGACGGTACAGCCACTCCAGCCCCAGATTTTGCCAGACCTTGGGCGCACGCTTAACGTGGCCGGTAAAGACATCGTACGTACCGCCGACGCCCATGTAGAGGGCATCCGGACAGACCAGACGGCAGTCGCGCATCAGGATCTCCTGGCGCGGGGAGCCCATCGCCACGGTGACAATCTTCGCCCCGCTGTCACGAACGCGCTCAAACAGAGCCTGCCGATCTTCCGGTTTGAAGTAACCATCCTGACTGCCGACAATATTAACATTCCATTGACGACGCAGTTTCTCCTCCGTCTGGGCCAGTATCTCCGGCTTCCCGCCAATCAGGAACACGGGCGTGCCCTGTTCACCTGCGCGGGCCATAAGCTGCTCCCAGAGATCGGCCCCCGCCACGCGGGAAACATTAGCGTCAGGATACTTTTTACGGATAGAGCGGACCACGCTTATCCCGTCCGCATATTTAAATTCCGCCGCTTCAATCAGGCTTTTGACTTCCGCGTTATCCTCAACCGCCAGCATTTTTTCCGCGTTGATCGCCACCAGCGTACCGGATTTCATCTGGCCGTCGGCGAAAAGAAAGTCCAGCGCGTGCTGCATGTCGCGCCAGCCAATAAGCTGCAGGCCACGTAGCGCATAGCGCGGTGCAGAAATTTTATCAGTCATTACTATCCTTACTCAGACTTGCGACAGCGTTGTGCTGCCCTGCCGCTCGCGCCTGTGCACAAGCCCTGCGCTGTCAAACAGCCAGTACAGCAGTTTGGCCAGTAACAGGCAGAGGCCGAAAACAACCATGAAGAACACCACGCGCGAAACGAACGAGTCCAGCCCTTCGCGCGCCAGAACGATCATATTGAAAATGGCACCAAAGCAGAAACTGTGCAAAATGGCGGCCTTATAGCGGTTGGTCTCTTCGTTTCCACGCACGTAAAGCCAGTCGAACCACTTGATAATCAGCCCCACGGCAACCGCCCCGGGGAGAATGAACCACGCTCCTCCCATCACCACCAGGGAACCAATCAGCGTTGGCGAGATTGCCAGACCAGAATGGTTGTTCAGCACTTCCCAGGTAAAGTAATTTGCCGTGTTAAGCACCACGCCAGGCCGGTCCGGCCATAGCCAGGAAGGGATAAAGACGTAGAAGTCGCGAACAATCGGCGCCAGCCCCTGGAAATCAATCTTGTCATAGTTTTGCAGCAGCAACGCCAGGTTTTCCCACGGCGAGAAGGTATCGCGCGTCAGGTAAAGGAACGTGTAAAACGCCTCATCTCCCGCCACGTTCATTCCATAGCGCTTTAGCGCCAGCCAGAACATACCCACAATGCCAAACGCGCCTGCCGCAACCAGCATCCACAATGAGATCCAGCCGCGGATGATGCCGATAAACAGGAAGATCGCGAAGGCGATGATGATGTTCGCGCGCGTGCCGCCCACGATCATGTAGGTCAGGATGCCAAACGCGACGGTGCTAACCAGGAAGAACAGCCACGCTTTGCTGTCCTGGCGCAGGAAGAAGACCACCAGCATCGCCGGGATGAAGAAGTAGAAGAAACGCTTAAGCGCCACGCCCGAAACCTCGGCCGAAAAAATCTGGCTGTAGGAGTGGAGCTTAAACAGCAGGAAGCCGTTATGCATGAAGAAGATGCCGACGCTGACCAGGGCGATGGTCATCAGCATCACCCACGTCAGGTGGGTCTCCACCCTATTCATGGTAAAGAGCGCCCGACGCGGGGCAACTGTCTGCGCTGAACGCAGACGCGTTTTATAGGTGACGTAGTAGACGGCATAGAAGCAGGTTGCCGCCAGAAGCGCCTGGAGCAGGATTTCCGGCGGTGCGACGCTCACGTCAAAACGGAATACCAGAATGCTGGTTAGCGGGAAGCCGAAAAAGAAGGTCAGCAGAAACAGTAACGAGAAGAACACGTTAAAGTTGAAGCGCACCCGGCGGAATTCAAACCAGGTAAGCGTGGCGATAAACAGGGTGCTCAGAAGCCAGACAATCAGTAAGCCGCTGAATTGCAACTGACTCATACTTTGTCTCCTGAAGCGATACGCAGCGCGCGGTGCCACGGTGTGAGATAATTCGGGCTGAAAAAATCAATGCTATTTTTATCCACCAGCGTGAGCTGGCGTTGGGCTTCCCGTACCACCTCGACGTTCAGCGTGTCTGAGGTAAACAGCACGGGAATATGCTGCTCGGCCATGTCCTGCCAGAACGGGTTCTCGCGGTTTAGCACGCACGGTACCCCCGCCTGAATCAGCAGACATAGCGTGCCAATCCCCTGCTGTCGGGCAAAGATGAAATAGCCGAGATCGCATTTTCTCAGCAGCGCGAGATATTCCTCAAATTCCAGCTTATCGCTGAGAATGTGCAGATTTTCTGCGCTAAACAGCGCAAGCCCCTGTCGGCGAACCTCATCTATGTAAGCGTCGTTATTGGCAGGATAGCCCATCGGCACCACCACGTTCACCGTGTCGCCGAACTGCTGATGCACCGCCCTGAGCGCCGCGACGTGTTCGTTACTACGATCGCCGGAATTCCCCACCAGGATCGTTAGTTTGCCTTCACGCACCGTGTCATTCGCCATGGCGTTAAGCGCCGGATCCATGCGGGTGGGGAAATAAAGCAACTCGCCGCGCACGTTGGAGTGCTGTTTAGCAAAATAGTTGAGATCGCCGCGGGTAGCAAAAACGCAGCCCACGCGCCCCTGCGCCATGCGGCGCAACGGATAGAAAAGACGGAATTTCCAGCCTCGGGAGACTTCGTAGAGATCGGCTCCCCAGATATGCCAGCTGCACTGGGAGGGTTTAACCCCCCCGCTGAGAAGCGCCAGCCATAGCCCGGTATTAAACTGTCCGTGGAAGAAGAATCGTTGCTCGCGGTCGGCTTTCGCTTTGGCAACAACCGCCTTCGCCAGCGTGGCCTTGTCCGGCCAGAAGCGAATCGTCAGCGCCGGAAACGCCTCGCTCAGGCCCTTATCCTGACCTGCAACCATAAACTCACGCGCATCTGGATTACCCGATGCCAGCTCGTCGTTGAAGAACCGCAAAACGGTCTGGTTATGGTGTGGGATGTCCGATCCCAGGATGTGAATCAGTGCAGTCATGCGCGTTTACGCCACAATAAAAATACGCCGCAACAGGCAGCGAAATAAACGATATAGGTTGCCATGTAAGCCTGAGCCGCCCCCAGCGCGCCGTGCATGGGTATCAGCCAGTGCGAAAATGCTGTCAGTAACGCAAACTGGCTAATTTCCGCCAGGATATACAGCCGCAGGGACGCTTTTGCAATCACCAGGTAGCCGAAAACGTATGCACCCACTTTCAGCACATCCCCCACCAGCTGCCAGGCAAAGAGATCGCGCATGGCGATGAATTTCGCCGAGAACAGCAGCCAGATGGCGACATCGCGCAGTAGCCAGACGGTAAAGCTGGCAGCCGCGACGGCCGGTAACACAAAACGCAGCGATCGGAAAATCTCGCGCGTTATTTCCTGTCTGGACGTCAGTCGCGATAAGGTTGGCAGCAGGTAAACGCTAAAGGAAGCCGTAATAAACTGGAGATAGGCGTCGGAAATACTGCTTACGCCCTGCCAGATCCCGACCTCATCCCAGCTATAATGCGCTGCCAGCAGGTTTCGCATCATCACGTAGGCCACCGGCAGCGTGACGGAGGTAATGAGCGCCATCAGGGTAAATTTACCCAGCTGGCTGGCAAGGACCTTGTCCCATTGCGGTTTCAGGTAGCTAAGAGGGATGACGCCCCGGCGCATCAGCATAAATGCCGCAGGCACAACCACCAGCGCCGGGACCAGCGCAAGCCCCAGCAGTGCGCCTTCATAGCCGCCCAGGCGATAGCAAAAGTAATAGGCAATCACGCCGATGACGCTGCCCAGGATTAACGCAAGCGCGTTTCCGGCAGCATCACGAAACCCTTTCATCAGCGCCAGCAGCAGGTTAGCCCAGGCAATCCCCATCTGAACCAATGCGACCAGACGCACCAGCCCCTGGTAATGGGTGTGCCCGAACAATCCCTGGCTGATGGGTGCCGCCGCCAGCAGAAAGACAATCGCCATCAGGGTTGAAAAACCCGTGACCATAGCCGAAGAGGTGCCCACCACTCTGCGCAGCTGAGCCGCATCATCGTGATACTGCGCAACGTATTTGGTCACGCCGTTGAAGATACCGGCACCGGCCAGCACACCAAGGACGGTGATAAGCTGACGGAAATTACCCGCCAGCCCCACACCAGAGGGGCCAAATGAAACGGCCAGCAGCTTGACGACCAACAGCCCGGCGCCAATTTTTACAAGCGTGGACGCGGCGGTCCACACCGATGCTTTTGCCAGAGACATATCAGCCGAAATAACTCAGAAGGGTATTAATCACCGTACGCTGGTTAACGGGCGCGAGGTTGTAGAACAGTGGCAGGCGAAGCAAACGCTCACTTTCTTTAGTGGTGTAGCGGTCTTCACCCGCAAACGTGCCAAACGCTTCGCCGGCCGGACTGGAGTGCAGCGGGATATAGTGGAACACCGCCATAATTTCGGCCTCTTTCAGCCAGGCGATGAGCTCGCTGCGGTCGTCGTTATCGCGCAGCTTGATGTAGAACATATGCGCGTTGTGGACGCAATCTGCCGGGATGGTTGGCAGTTCAATACGCCCGGCTTTTGCCAGAGGCTCAAGCGCATCGTAATAGGTTTGCCACAGGGAAAGACGCTGAAGGTTGATACGCTCCGCCGCTTCCAGCTGCGCCCACAGGTACGCAGCCTGCAGATCCGCCATCAAATAGCTGGAGCCGATATCGCGCCAGGTGTATTTGTCTACCTGCCCCCGGAAGAACTGGCTGCGGTTAGTGCCTTTTTCGCGGATCACTTCTGCACGCTCCACGAGAGCCCGGTCGTTAATCAGCGTCGCACCACCTTCTCCACCCGCCGTGTAGTTTTTGGTTTCGTGGAAGCTAAAGCAGCCGATGTGGCCAATCGTGCCCAGCGCGCGTCCCTTATAGGTGGACATCACGCCCTGCGCGGCATCTTCCACCACAAACAGGTTATGTTTTTTGGCGATCGCCATGATGGTGTCCATTTCACAGGCCACGCCCGCGTAGTGAACCGGCACGATCGCGCGCGTTTTGTCAGTGATCGCCGCTTCAATCAGCGTCTCATCAATGTTCATGGTATCCGGGCGGATATCCACAAAAACAATTTTCGCCCCGCGCAGGACAAAAGCATTCGCCGTGGAAACGAAGGTATAGCTCGGCATAATCACTTCATCACCGGGCTGGATATCCAGCAGCAGTGCCGCCATTTCCAGCGATGCCGTACAGGACGGGGTCAGCAGCACTTTGGCGCTGCGAAAACGCTGTTCCATCCACTGCTGACAGCGCCGGGTGAAACCGCCGTCACCACAGAGTTTGCCGCTGCCCATAGCAGACTGCATATAGTCGAGTTCAGTTCCGACAACGGGTGGTGCGTTAAATGGAATCATCTTGTCACCTGTATAACCAGTAGGCGGTGGCGTCGATGTTGGCACCACTCGCAATATAACGTTTAAGCGCCGCGGTGTTGCCCACCTGGGTCGCCACCCGCAGCGTCACAAGCTGTTGCTGTTGCGCCCAGTGCAGCGCCGCCTGCATGAGTTTTTCACCCATGCCGCGCCCGGCTAATAAGCCAATACGCGCCTCGCGCTCGTTGAGCTTACGCAGTGAGACGAACCCCTGGATTTGACCGTCTCCTGCACGGAAAACCAGGCAGACGTGGTCAAAGGCGCCTTTAACCGCATTCTCTACCCACTGGGCATAGAAACGCCCGCTATCGTCAGGTGCATACCAGGGCGCACGAAAGCGGCTCTGCGCAAACGCCTGGGCCGCCATCTGACGCAGGACGGGGATGTCCTTTTCCGTTGCCATTTCCGCACCGGGCACATCATGCCGGGTAAGGGTAATGGAAAAGTCTACCTCACCTTCAACCAGCTGAAAGCCGTGTTGCTGGAGCGCGTCAAGCAGATCGGTACGCTCTGCCGGGATCTTAGCCTGCACCCGTTGCCAGGCGGTAAAATCCGGTTCAGTCAGTACCGGCGCGTCATTGCTCAGACGCACGATGGCCGACGGCAGACTGAAAAAGGTACTCTCCCACTGCAGGGGCTCGAGTACCCCGTTCAGGCTGTTCAACGCCAGACACCTTTGGTATCAACTACATACTGCTGACGCACCGCATTAGCGGATGTCGCTTTAAACTCTTTGTGATCCACCAGCAGCACCAGCACGTCCGCCGTCGCGAGCGCTTCATCCAGCGCCGTCAGCGTGCAGTGCCCCGCCAGTTTTGTCGGCAATTCATGGATATTCGGCTCAACCACCTGCGTTTCACCCTTGTGCCATCCGGCAATCATCTCAGCAATTTCCATCGCCGGGCTTTCACGCAGATCGTCAATGTTGGGTTTGAATGCCAGACCGAAACAGGCAATTTTCAGCTCGCTGGCGCGCTTGCCGCTCTCTGCCAGACAATCCGCTACCGTGGTTTTGACCTGATTGAGCACCCAGTGAGGTTTGCTGTCGTTCACTTCACGCGCGGTGCGAATCAGGCGCGCCTGCGCTGGATTCTGCGCCACGATAAACCACGGGTCGACGGCAATACAGTGTCCGCCCACCCCCGGGCCTGGCTGGAGAATATTCACACGCGGATGGCGATTCGCCAGGCTAATCAGCTCCCAGACGTTAATTCCCTGATCGGCGCAGATGAGTGAAAGTTCGTTCGCAAAGGCGATATTCACGTCACGGAAGCTGTTTTCCGTCAGCTTGCACATCTCGGCGGTGCGGGAGTTTGTCACCACGCACTCACCTTCCAGGAAAATCTTATACAGCGCGCTGGCACGTTCGGAACAGACTGGCGTCATACCGCCAATGACGCGGTCGTTTTTAATCAGTTCGACCATGACCTGGCCCGGGAGTACGCGCTCCGGGCAGTAGGCGATGTTGATATCCGCCTGCTCGCCAACCTGCTGCGGGAAGCTCAGGTCTGGACGGGCCTCTGCCAGCCACTGCGACATCTGTTCAGTCGCCCCCACCGGAGACGTGGACTCGAGGATCACCAACGCCCCTTTTTTCAACACAGGCGCGATTGATTTTGCCGCCGCCTCGACGAACGCCATGTCGGGCTCGTGGTCGCCTTTAAAGGGGGTTGGGACTGCAATTAGATAGGCATCCGCTTCAACGGGCGTCGTGCTGGCATGCAGGAAGCCTCCTTCCACCGCCTCTTTCACCACACGATCCAGATCGGGTTCCACAATATGAATTTCGCCACGGTTAATGGTTTCTACCGCGCGGGCGTTAATATCCACACCGACAACCTGTTTTTGACGAGAGGCAAACGCGGCCGCAGTAGGCAAGCCAATGTAGCCAAGACCAATGACAGAGATGGTAGTAAAACTCATAGCGATACCCGATTGTGTTTAAGTGCATGCAAAATACGGCCACAAGCCTGCCCGTCTCCATACGGATTATGGGCCCGGCTCATCGCCTGATACGCTTCATCGTCATGCAGCAGGCGCGTGACCTCTTCGACGATGAGCTGCGCGTTGGTGCCGACCAGACGCACCGTACCGGCTTTGACGGCTTCCGGACGTTCGGTCGTTTCACGCATCACCAGTACCGGCTTGCCGAGAGAGGGCGCTTCTTCCTGAATGCCGCCGGAATCGGTGAGGATCAGCCAGGCGTGATTCATTAGCCAGACAAACGGCATGTAGTCCTGCGGTTCAATCAGTAGAACATTGTCGACATGGCCCAGAATGCGATTAACCGGCTCGCTGACGTTAGGATTGAGATGGACCGGATAGACAATTTGCACATCGTCATTTTCCGCAGCGATTTCAGCCAGCGCGTGACAGATTTGCTCAAAACCCCGGCCAAAGCTTTCGCGACGGTGGCCGGTGACCAGGATGGTTTTTTTGCCGTTGTGCAGGAATGGATAGCGGGCAGCGAGGTCTTTCTGAAGATCGCTATTTGCCAGAACGCGGTCACGCACCCAAATTAACGCATCAATGACCGTATTGCCTGTCACAAAGATTTTGTTATCGGCGATATTTTCACGCAGCAGGTTCTGACGAGAATTTTCCGTTGGCGCAAAGTGGTACATCGCCAGATGGCCCGTTAACGTGCGGTTGGCCTCCTCCGGCCACGGCGAATAAAGATTGCCGGTACGCAAACCCGCCTCAACATGCCCCACAGGAATTCGCTGGTAAAACGCGGCCAGGCTTGTCGCCACGGTAGTGGTGGTGTCACCGTGTACCAGCACCACGTCAGGCTTGAATGACTCCAGGATCGGCTTAAGCTCTTGCAGAATGCGACAGGTTATCTCCGTTAAACCTTGCCCCGGTTTCATAATATTGAGGTCGTAATCCGGGACGATGGAAAAGAGCGTTAAGACCTGGTCGAGCATCTCACGGTGCTGGGCCGTGACGCAGACTTTTGCTTCAATATCCGGATCGCTGGCCAGCGCATGAACCAGAGGTGCCATCTTAATGGCCTCCGGCCTGGTGCCAAATACGGTTAGTACTTTCACATCGATTCTCTTCGATTAGGCGATGAAGGCCGCAGCCTTCATCGTAGACGGCGTTCTTAGTTTTTGCGACGACGCGTTAACGCCACGCCAGCGCCCGTCAGTGCGCCTACAATCCCCCACATAATCATCAGGAATGCACGACGCGGACTATCGCGTTTTACAGGTTCTTCAGGCGTTCGCAAATAACGATAGGTCTGAAAACGCGGGTCCAGAGAAGGACCTACATTAAGCGTGTTGAGCATCGCGCGATTTTGATCGTAATCGAGGTCAAAATCAGGACCGACGGCCTGGAGGTTTTCCAGGCGCGCCTGCAGCATGGGGCGGCCAAGGAGGAACATCTCTGAATCAGGCAGCTCATCAGCCGGCACGTCCGTCTCAGTGCGGGAAATATTGTGCTGTTCCGCAATTTTCAGCGCCTGCTCAATATTATGAACACGACGAGCGAAAATGGCTTTAGCCACCTCTTCCTGACGTTTCACCTGTGCTTTCATCTGGATTGTACGAGCCGCCCAGGCGCCTTTAAGCTCTTCGTTAAGATGGCTTGCGGCACGCTGGCTGGCAAACGCGACATACTGACGCAACAGGTTGTTAGCATCCGGCGCGGTTTCTGCAATCAGTTTGACGCTGTCGTTCACGTTACGCAGCGCGTCGCCCGGCATAAACTGAATATTGTTAATCAGATCGTCCAGCAGAGCGGCATCGGCTTTAGTGTTATCAACCCGACGCTGCTTGTAATAATCCGTCTGAGACCAGAAGTCGCGGCGCGTATCCCACGAAGCCAGTTGCATCACAAACTCTTTATAAGCCTCATCCATAACGGAGACCTGATCTGGCGTGGCGAGGTTGGCTTTGATATCCAGGTTTCGCAGGAATTGCTGCTGGGAATAGTATCCCCCAAGCATGTTAACCGTTGGTTTGTCCGTGATTGCCGTGGAGCTCCATTCTTGTTTTGCAAAGAACGTATAGGCCAGCGCTAACAGTGCAAAACCCAGCGCGATCCCCGCAATCCAAAGTTTGCCTGCCCATAACACGCGAAACAAACCCCGAATATCCAGTTCATTCTCAGTTACCACTGATTTCGCTCCCGCCAACGGTTGAGTCATCATAGTCCCGGTTTTACTTAGTTAATGTTGTGTTTTTGCCACTGTTACGACGCATCCGGCGTTTAATACGTTTTATGAACCGCGCTACTTTCCATGCGCGCTTGATGCAGTAGCCGTACAGGAAAAATGCTAGCAAGAATAATGCCAACATAACCCACTCAGGAATGATATGAGAATATTCTGCAGCTACGCCAATTGCGGCCAAAAGAGCAGCGGCCAGAGTAATCAGCACAAACGCCTGACGAGAAGTAAAACCCGCACGCATGATGAGATGATGAATGTGTTGGCGGTCTGGAGAGAAAGGACTCATCCCTTTGCGCAGGCGGCGATACATAATCGCCACCATATCCATCAATGGAATGGCAATAATCCAAAGCGCGGTTACCGGACTTATCGGGTGGGTTTGACCCTGCGTGGTTTCAAGCAGGATCCAGATAACCGTAAAACCAATCAGCGTACTGCCCGCGTCCCCCATAAAGACTTTATAGCGACGGCCCAGCACGCCGAGGTTTAAGAGGATATAAGGCAGAATGGCGGCAATCATGGCAAAACACCACATTGCCAGGCTGTACTGGCCATCAAACCATAAGATAATGCCAATAGCGGCGAAAGAAACGGATGACAGTCCACCGAGCAGGCCGTCAATGCCGTCCACCATGTTGAAAGCATTGATTGCCGCCCAGACGGCAAAGAGCGTCAGGAAGAAGCCAAATGGACCCAGAACTAACTCCCACGGGCCAAACACATAGCCGAGGCTACGCAGATACAGTCCGCCGACAACCATCATCACCACGCCAATGGCCGCCTGAACGGTGGCGCGTATTTTCACCGCGATATCGAAGCGGTCATCAAGAGCCCCGACTAACACCAGGACACCGGCGCAGGCAATATAGAGGGCGGCATGCGGGATATAATAGTCAGCAATACCAAACGTGAAGCAAATCCCTGCGTAAACAGAAATCCCGCCGACTAAAGGAATAAGTCCCTGATGGCGTTTACGAAAATTAGGCTTATCCACCAACCCTATTCGTTTTGCCACCTTGCGCGCAATGAACAAAAAACAGGTTGTGAATAAAAAAATACTGATCAGTTCAGTAACGGCGGTGAATAGATTCACAATGGATTGCTCTCAACAAATGTTAGTCCCGGAAGTATAACCATGAAGCCACAGCCTCAGAAGTAATAAAGATGGCTTCTTACAACTCCCTTTGTATATTTTTCAATCAATTATTTCTTTGGCTGCAGAAACGGCCCTATTGTCGCACCGACCGGTCAAAATTGGGAGTAGATGGTACTAGCGTATAGTCCATAAAAGAAAAACGCCACGTAAAAACGTGGCGTTTGCTGGCTTTATTTGCGTTACGAGCGTTTCATCATGTCAAAGAAATCGTCGTTGGTTTTGGTCATCGCCAGTTTGTTAATGAGGAACTCCATTGCGTCGATTTCACCCATTGGATGGATGATTTTACGCAGGATCCACATTTTCTGCAGCTCTTCCTGGGTGGTGAGCAGCTCTTCTTTACGAGTACCGGAACGGTTGTAGTCGATAGCCGGGAAGACGCGTTTTTCAGCGATTTTACGAGAAAGATGCAGTTCCATGTTGCCTGTACCTTTAAATTCTTCGTAAATCACTTCGTCCATTTTAGAACCGGTATCGATCAGCGCCGTCGCAATGATGGTCAGGCTGCCGCCCTCTTCCACGTTACGTGCTGCACCGAAGAAGCGTTTTGGGCGATGCAGGGCGTTAGCATCCACACCACCGGTCAGGACTTTACCGGACGCCGGCACCACGGTGTTGTAGGCACGCGCCAGACGAGTGATGGAGTCGAGCAGGATGATCACGTCTTTCTTGTGCTCAACCAGGCGTTTCGCCTTCTCGATAACCATTTCGGCTACCTGAACATGGCGAGATGCCGGTTCGTCGAAGGTAGAAGCAACCACTTCACCTTTAACCAGACGCTGCATCTCGGTCACTTCTTCCGGACGTTCGTCAATCAGCAGCACCATCAGCACGCAGTCTGGGTGGTTATAGGCGATGCTCTGAGCGATGTTCTGCAGCAGCATGGTTTTACCCGCTTTTGGCGGCGCCACAATCAGACCACGCTGGCCACGACCAATTGGTGATGCCAGATCCAGTACACGCGCGGTTAAGTCTTCAGTAGAACCGTTACCACGCTCCATGCGCAGGCGAGAGTTCGCGTGCAGCGGCGTTAAGTTCTCAAAGAGGATCTTATTACGCGAGTTTTCCGGTTTGTCGAAGTTAACTTCATTGACTTTCAACAGCGCAAAGTAGCGTTCACCCTCTTTAGGAGGACGAATCTTACCTGAAATGGTGTCACCAGTGCGGAGGTTGAAACGGCGGATTTGGCTGGGGGATACGTAGATGTCGTCAGGGCCGGCGAGGTAGGAGCTGTCTGCAGAGCGGAGGAAACCAAATCCGTCTTGCAATATCTCCAGCACACCGTCGCCAAAGATATCTTCGCCACTCTTAGCGTGCTGCTTCAGGATGGCGAAAATGATGTCCTGCTTGCGCATACGAGCCTGGTTTTCCAGCCCCATATTTTCGCCGAGAGTGATCAGCTCAGAAACCGGCGTATTCTTTAATTCGGTAAGATTCATAATGGTGTGGGTTCTTAAACTCGGGGTGATTCTCGAACTTAATGTTGTGAATGGTATGGCAGGGTCATCCATGCCTGTTTAGCGGCCATCAACTCATGTCTGTTCGCTGTCTGGTCACAGGGAAAGAACGCAGAACTGAAACGACAAGACGGATTGAGCGACAAGCCCGGAATTTAGCCACTTCACGCACTGTTCATGTCAACAACGGGAAGTATCGGGTAAAACAAGATTCAAACAACAAGATATGTTTAAAACGAAGTCATAGCTAACTTAGCACGACTTCAGCCGGGCGTCCAGAGTTCCACATCATTTAGCCGGGAGCTCTGAACGCACAGCGGAGAAACCTTACGCCAGGTTAGCGTCCAGGAACTCTTTCAGTTGACCTTTGGACAGCGCACCCACTTTGGTCGCTGCCACTTCGCCGTTTTTGAACAGCAGAAGGGTTGGGATGCCACGGATACCGTATTTTGGTGCGGTGCCCGGGTTCTGGTCGATGTTCAGCTTGGCAACGGTCAGTTTGCCCTGATATTCGTCGGCGATCTCATCCAGAATCGGGGCGATCATTTTGCAAGGACCACACCATTCAGCCCAGAAATCGACGAGGATCAGCCCGTCAGCCTTAAGTACGTCCGTGTCAAAACTGTCGTCAGTCAGGTGAATAATTTTATCGCTCATATATAACTCCACAGGAATAAGCCTGGTACGTTGGTTTTGTCTCCACCAACGACGTGTTGATGTCGCATTAACCAACTAAAGGTTGACTTTATTTCACCGGATACGCTTTCGTAAAGCAATAGTAAGCTGATATTCTACCACACTATGAGCAAAACACATTTAACAGAACAGAAGTTTTCCGACTTCGCGCTGCACCCGAAGGTGATTGAAGCCCTTGAAAATAAAGGGTTTCATAACTGCACGCCCATTCAGGCCCTCGCGCTGCCGCTGACGCTGGCCGGTCGCGATGTTGCCGGGCAGGCGCAAACCGGTACCGGCAAAACGATGGCGTTTTTAACGTCAACGTTTCATTATTTACTTTCTCACCCAGCGATTGCAGACCGCAAAGTTAACCAGCCGCGCGCGCTAATTATGGCCCCGACGCGAGAACTGGCGGTACAGATCCACGCAGACGCTGAACCCCTGGCGCAGGCTACGGGCCTGAAGATTGGCCTGGCCTACGGCGGCGACGGCTACGATAAACAGCTGAAAGTGCTCGAAAGCGGTGTGGATATCCTGATCGGTACCACCGGCCGTCTTATCGATTACGCCAAACAGAACCACATTAACCTCGGTGCCATCCAGGTTGTGGTGCTCGATGAAGCTGACCGCATGTACGATCTCGGCTTCATTAAAGACATTCGCTGGCTGTTCCGCCGTATGCCTCCGGCCAATCAGCGTCTGAATATGCTGTTCTCTGCAACCCTCTCATACCGCGTACGCGAACTGGCATTCGAACAGATGAACAACGCCGAATATGTAGAAGTGGAACCTGAGCAGAAAACGGGTCACCGCATTAAAGAAGAGCTCTTCTATCCTTCCAATGAAGAGAAAATGCGTCTGCTGCAAACGCTGATTGAAGAAGAGTGGCCAGATCGCGCCATCATCTTTGCGAACACCAAACATCGTTGTGAAGACATCTGGGGCCATCTGGCTGCAGACGGTCACCGTGTTGGCCTGTTGACCGGCGACGTCGCACAGAAAAAACGCCTGCGTATTTTGGAAGAGTTCACCCGTGGCGATCTCGATATTCTGGTCGCAACCGACGTGGCGGCACGTGGTTTACACATTCCAGCCGTGACGCATGTCTTTAACTACGATCTGCCAGACGACTGCGAAGACTACGTACACCGTATCGGTCGTACCGGTCGCGCGGGCGCAAGCGGACACTCTATTAGCCTTGCATGTGAAGAGTATGCGCTGAATCTCCCAGCCATTGAGACTTATATCGGTCACTCTATCCCGCAGAGCAAATACAATCCGGAAGCGCTGTTAAGCGAACTGCCGCCGCCTAAGCGTCTAACCCGCCCACGCTCCGGCAATGGTCCGCGTCGTTCAGGCGGCGCACCGCGTAATCGTCGTCGTTCAGGTTAAGAAAATATGCTCAGCTCCACCTCGCTTTATGCGGCAATTGATCTCGGTTCGAATAGTTTTCATATGCTGGTTGTGCGCGAGGTGGCGGGAAGCATACAAACGCTGACGCGCATCAAGCGCAAGGTCCGCCTCGCGGCGGGCCTGAGCAGCGATAACCACCTCTCACCTGAAGCCATGGAACGTGGCTGGCAGTGTCTGCGACTCTTTGCCGAGCGTCTGCAGGATATCCCGCATGCCCAAATCACCGTCGTCGCCACTGCGACACTTCGCCTGGCGGTTAACGCCGTGGATTTTATTGCCAGAGCGCAGGAAATTCTCGGTTGCCCGGTTCAGGTTATCAGCGGTGAAGAAGAAGCTCGTCTGATTTATCAGGGAGTTGCACACACCACGGGGGGTGACGATCGCCGCCTGGTGGTGGATATCGGCGGTGCCAGTACCGAGCTTGTGACCGGCACCGGCGCGCAGGCAACGTCGCTGTTCAGCCTCTCGATGGGCTGCGTGACCTGGCTTGAGCGCTACTTTACCGATCGTAATCTGGGTAAAGAGAACTTCGACGAGGCGGAAAACGCCGCGCGCGAGGTATTACGCCCGGTCATGGATGAACTGCGCTATCACGGCTGGAAAGTCTGCGTGGGTGCGTCCGGGACCGTGCAGGCCCTGCAGGAAATCATGATGGCGCAGGGAATGGACGAGCGGATTACGCTTGCTAAGCTTCAGCAGTTGAAACAGCGCGCCATTCAGTGCGGACGCCTGGAAGAGCTGGAAATTGAAGGCCTGACGCTCGAACGCGCGCTGGTCTTCCCGAGCGGGCTGGCCATTCTTATCGCTATTTTCACCGAGCTGAACATCCAGTGTATGACCCTGGCCGGCGGTGCGCTGCGTGAAGGCCTGGTCTACGGGATGCTGCATCTGTCGGTCGATCAGGATATCCGTAGCCGTACCCTGCGCAACGTGCAGCGTCGTTTTCTGGTTGATATCGATCAGGCAGGACGCGTATCGCAGCTGGCGTCACGCTTCGCCGATCAGGTCGCTAACGTCTGGGATCTTGATCACCTGAGCCGGGATTTACTCCTGAGCGCGTGCGCGCTACATGAAGTAGGGCTGAGCATTGATTTTAAGCAGGCACCGGCTCACGCAGCGTATCTGGTCCGCAACCTTGATTTACCGGGCTACACGCCCGCGCAGAAAAAATTGCTGGCAACGCTGCTGCTGAACCAAACCAATGCAGTCGATCTCTCCTCTCTGCATCAGCAAAACGCCGTACCGCCGCGCGTGGCCGAGCATCTCTGCCGCCTGCTGCGTCTGGCGATCCTGTTTGCCAGCCGCCGCCGCGATGATTTGCTGCCAGCCATTAATCTTGTGGCCGATGACGAGAAGCTTTCGCTGACGCTGCCGGAAAACTGGATTGAACGTCACCCGTTAGGGGCCGAGATGATCGAGCAGGAGTGCCAGTGGCAGAGCTATGTGCACTGGGTGCTGGAAGTAAAGTAATACGCTGAACATTGCCGGGTGGCGGCTTCGCCTTGCCCGGCTACTCATCATTATCCTTTCTCTTTGGCTTTAGCCAGCATGGCGCGAATGTTCGCCACGTTAGCCTGCCCCTTGTGCATCCGCTCTTCCGCGGTAATCACTTTGCGCTCCTGCTCCCAGATCAGGTCATCCTGCGGCAGTTCCAGCAGGAAACGACTCGGCTCCGGGCGGACGAGTTCGCCATACTGGCGGCGCTCTTTACACAGCGTGAACGTCAGCTCTTTCTGCGCGCGGGTGATCCCCACGTAGGCCAGGCGGCGCTCCTCATCGACGTTATCTTCATCAATGCTGCTCTGGTGCGGCAACAATCCCTCTTCCATACCAACCAGATAGACATACGGAAACTCCAGCCCTTTTGACGCATGCAGCGTCATGAGCTGAACCTGATCGGCCTCTTCTTCGCTCTCGCCGCGCTCCATCATGTCGCGCAGGGTAAAGCGGGTGACGACCTGCGTCAGGGTCATAGGCTCGTCGATTTCAGAGCCCTCCAGCATTTCGGTCATCCAGCTGAAAAGCTGGTTAACGTTCTTCATGCGCATCTCAGCCGCCTTCGGGCTGGCTGAGGTTTCATACAGCCAGGACTCATAGTCGATGCCGTGAATGAGATCGCGCACTGCAGCCACCGGCTCGCGCTCCGCGAGACGCTGTACTTCGCCGAGCCAGTGGGTGAAGCGGGTTAACGAGTCATAGCCACGCCCGGTTAACGTCTGGCTCAGCCCCATGTCAAAGCTGGCAGTAAACATACTTTTGTTGCGGGTCATCGCCCACTCGCCGAGCTTTTGCAGCGTCGCCGGGCCTATCTCGCGTTTTGGCGTATTCACAATACGCAGAAACGCGCTGTCGTCATCCGGGTTAGTGAGCACACGCAGATATGCCAGCAGGTCTTTGATCTCTGGCCGTGAGAAGAACGACGTGCCGCCCGAGATTTTGTACGGAATGCGGTTCTGCATCAGCATCTTTTCAAAGACGCGCGACTGGTGATTACCGCGATAGAGGATCGCGTAATCCTTATATTCTGTTTTGTTGACGAAGTGGTGAGCGATGAGCTCGCCCGTGACGCGCTCCGCTTCATGCTCCTCATTGTTGGCGCTGAGCACTTTCAGCTCCGTTCCATAGCCCAGTTCAGAGAAGAGACGCTTCTCAAATACGTGCGGGTTATTGGCAATCAGGATGTTTGCTGCCTTCAGGATACGCCCGGAGGAGCGGTAGTTCTGCTCGAGCTTAATCACCTGCAGCGCCGGGAAATCTTTGCTCAGCAGCACCAGGTTTTGTGGGCGCGCGCCGCGCCAGGAGTAAATTGACTGATCGTCGTCGCCTACCACGGTGAAACGCGCCCGATTCCCCACCAGCAGCTTCACCAGCTCGTACTGACTGGTGTTGGTGTCCTGATATTCATCCACCAGCAGGTAGCGGATTTTATTCTGCCAGCGCTCGCGCACCTCTTCATTGCGCTGCAGCAGCAGCGTGGGCAGCAGGATCAGGTCGTCAAAGTCCAGCACGTTGCACGCTTTCATATGCGCATCGTACAGACCGTAGCAGTGGGCGAAGATCCGATCCCGTTCGCCTTTGGCGATCGCCGCGGCCTGAGCCGGGGTCATCAGATCGTTTTTCCAGTTCGAGATCGTCGAGATCAGCTGCTGCAACAGCACTTTGTCATCTTCGATCAGCCCCTCGGTGAGCTCTTTGAGCAACGCCACCTGGTCGGTGTCATCGAAGAGGGAGAAGTTGGACTTCATTCCCAGCGCCGCATACTCGCGTTTGATGATATCCAGCCCCAGCGTGTGGAAGGTGGAGATCATCAGGCCACGCGCTTCTTTACGGCCAAGCGTCTGACCGACGCGCTCTTTCATCTCACGCGCCGCTTTATTGGTAAAGGTGACCGCCGCAATGTGTCGCGCCTGATACCCGCAGTTGCGGATCAGATGGGCGATCTTGTTGGTGATCACACGGGTTTTACCCGAACCGGCCCCTGCCAGCACCAGGCATGGTCCAGTAACGAATTCGACCGCTTGTTGTTGTCCAGGGTTTAAACGCATGGGAGTGTTGCTCAATCTTCGAACGGGGTGTGGATTGTAGCAGAAAGCCGGGCGCAGATTTACCGGCTAATGATAAAGTGGAGAAATCGCGTTTAACCCGTAGAGCAGAACCATGAAAAAGACCGCAGCAGCCCTGCATATTCTGGTAAAAGAAGAGAAACTGGCCCAGGAGATCCTGGCCAAGCTGGAGCGCGGCATCAGCTTTGATCATCTGGCGAAGCGCTACTCTAAATGCCCTTCCGGGCGCAATGGTGGGGATCTCGGCGAGTTTCAACAAGGTGCGATGGTCGGCCCGTTCGATCAGGCGGTCTTTAGCTGCCCGCTTCTGAAGCCCTACGGCCCGGTAAAAACTAAATTTGGCTACCATATCATTAAGGTGCTTTATCGCCGCTGACGCGTGGTATATTGCGCCCCGATTTATTTCAACCTATTCAAGGCACGATCATGGCAAAAACAGCAGCAGCAGTGCACATCCTCGTTAAAGAAGAGAAACTGGCTTTGGATCTTCTGGAGCAGATTAAAAACGGTGCCGACTTCGGGAAGCTGGCGAAGAAGCACTCCATCTGCCCGTCAGGCAAACGCGGCGGCGATCTGGGTGAGTTCCGCCAGGGTCAGATGGTTCCGGCGTTCGATAAAGTGGTCTTCTCCTGCCCGGTGCTGGAGCCAACCGGCCCGCTGCATACCCAGTTTGGTTATCACATCATTAAAGTGCTGTATCGCAAATAAAAAAGCCGGGTGGCGGCTGCGCCTTACCCGGCCTACATCTTACGGTTTTGTAGGTCGGGTAAGCGAAGCGCCACCCGACAAGATTGTTAACCCGCTACCGCGATACGCTTCATATCGGTCATGTAGCCACGCAGTTTGTGACCCACTTTCTCGATCTGGTGGCTGCGAATGGCTTCGTTCACATCGCGCAGCTGCGCGTTGTCCACGGCACCTTCTGCAATCGCTTTACCCAGATCGCCAGTCTGCAGAGTAGTCATAAACTCTTTCAGCAGCGGTACGCAGGCGTAAGAGAACAGGTAGTTACCATATTCCGCGGTATCAGAGATAACCACGTTCATTTCGTACAGACGCTTACGGGCGATGGTGTTCGCAATCAGCGGCAGCTCGTGCAGTGATTCGTAGTACGCAGACTCTTCGATGATGCCGGAATCCACCATGGTTTCGAACGCCAGCTCAACGCCTGCTTTCACCATCGCGATCATCAGCACGCCTTTATCGAAGTACTCCTGCTCGCCGATTTTACCTTCGTACTGTGGCGCGGTTTCGAACGCGGTTTTACCGGTCTCTTCACGCCAGGTAAGCAGTTTCTTATCGTCGTTCGCCCAGTCCGCCATCATGCCGGAAGAGAATTCGCCGGAGATAATGTCGTCCATGTGTTTCTGGAACAGCGGTGCCATGATGGTTTTCAGCTGTTCAGACAGCGCGTAAGCACGCAGTTTTGCCGGGTTGGACAGACGGTCCATCATCAGCGTAATACCGCCCTGCTTCAGCGCTTCGGTGATGGTTTCCCAGCCGAACTGAATCAGTTTTTCCGCATATGCCGGGTCGGTACCCTCTTCCACCAGCTTATCGAAGCACAGCAGAGAACCGGCCTGCAGCATGCCGCACAGAATGGTCTGCTCGCCCATCAGGTCAGATTTCACTTCGGCAACGAAGGACGATTCCAGCACGCCCGCACGGTGACCGCCGGTCGCCGCTGCCCATGCTTTGGCAATCGCCATGCCTTCGCCTTTCGGATCGTTTTCCGGGTGAACCGCGATCAGGGTCGGCACGCCGAAGCCACGCTTGTACTCTTCACGAACTTCGGTACCCGGGCACTTAGGTGCAACCATCACCACGGTGATGTCTTTACGGATCTGCTCGCCCACTTCAACGATGTTGAAGCCGTGGGAGTAACCCAGCGCCGCGCCGTCTTTCATCAGCGGCTGTACGGAACGCACAACGTCTGAGTGCTGCTTGTCCGGGGTCAGGTTAACTACCAGATCCGCCTGCGGGATCAGCTCTTCGTAGGTACCCACTTTGAAGCCGTTTTCGGTCGCTTTGCGCCAGGAAGCACGCTTCTCGGCAATCGCTTCTTTGCGCAGGGCGTAGGAGATATCCAGACCGGAGTCACGCATATTCAGGCCCTGGTTCAGACCCTGTGCGCCACAGCCGACGATGACCACTTTTTTACCCTGAAGGTAGCTCGCGCCATCGGCAAATTCGTCGCGCGCCATGAAGCGGCATTTGCCCAGCTGCGCCAGCTGCTGGCGCAAGTTCAGTGTATTAAAGTAGTTAGCCATGGGTGATACCTCGTGATGTTGTGTGTCTTATTGTTCGGTTCGCGTTTCAGCGAGAATGTACCCACATTACAACAGGAAATTTATTGCGGAAATTGATATATTCACAACGTCATGTTGCAATTTTTGCAATGTAAAAAGAGGGAGTGGAATCGGTGGATTTACGCGATCTGAAAATGTTCCTGCACCTGACGGAAAGCCGTCATTTTGGCCGCAGCGCCCGGGCGATGCACGTTAGCCCCTCCACGCTTTCACGCCAGATCCAGCGCCTTGAGGAAGACCTCGGCCAGCCCCTGTTCGTGCGCGACAACCGCACCGTCACCCTCACGGAAGCGGGCGAAGAGCTACGCATTTTTGCCCAGCAGACGCTGCTGCAGTACCAGCAGCTGCGGCACTCGATTGACCAGCAGGGGCCGTCACTTTCCGGCGAGCTGCATATTTTTTGCTCCGTGACCGCCGCCTACAGCCATCTGCCACCCATCCTTGACCGCTTCCGCGCGGCGCATCCGTCGGTTGAAATTAAGCTCACCACCGGCGATGCCTCCGACGCAATGGAAAAAGTGGTGACGGGCGAAGCGGATCTCGCCATTGCCGGGAAACCTGAAACCCTGCCGGGCGCGGTGGCATTCTCCATGCTGGAGAATCTGGCGGTGGTACTCATTGCCCCGGCCCTGCCCTGCCCGGTGCGTAACCAGGTGTCGGTGGAAAAACCGGACTGGTCCACGGTACCGTTTATCATGGCCGATCAGGGGCCGGTGCGCCGTCGTATTGAGCTGTGGTTCCGCCGCCAGAAAATCAGCAATCCGTCGATTTACGCCACGGTCAGCGGCCATGAGGCGATGGTGTCGATGGTGGCGCTCGGCTGCGGCGTGGCGCTGCTGCCGGAGGTGGTGCTGGAAAATAGCCCGGAACCGGTGCGCAATCGCGTGATGATTCTGGAGCGCAGCGATGAGAAAACGCCGTTTGAGCTTGGCGTGTGCGCACAAAAAAAGCGGCTGCATGAGCCGCTTATTGATGCGTTCTGGACGATATTGCCAAACCACTAACCTGCCAGGAAGAACCTGAACGCCGGGTTATGGGTTTCATCGTGACACTCATAGCCCAGCTCGTTCAGCCGCGTTTCGAAATCCGGCTCGTGCTCGCCCAGTTCAAACGCCGCCAGCACGCGGCCGTAGTCGGTACCGTGGCTGCGGTAGTGGAAAAGGGAGATGTTCCAGTGCGTGCCCAGCGTGTGCAGGAACTTGAGCAGCGCGCCCGGCGATTCCGGGAACTCAAAGCTGAACAGGCGTTCCCTGAGCGGCTTCGATGGACGCCCGCCGACCATGTAGCGCACGTGCAGCTTCGCCATCTCATCGTCGGAGAGATCGACTACGCTATAGCCGCCTTCATGCAGCAGGTTAAGGATCTCTTTACGCTCCTCCACGCCACGGCTCAGACGCACGCCGACAAAAATGCAGGCGTCTTTGGCATCGGCAAAACGGTAGTTAAACTCCGTCACCGAACGGCCGCCCAGCAGCTGACAAAATTTCAGGAAGCTGCCCTTCTCTTCCGGAATGGTCACCGCCAGCAGCGCTTCACGCTGTTCCCCCAGCTCGCAGCGCTCGGACACGTAGCGCAGACCGTGGAAGTTCACGTTGGCACCAGAAAGCACGTGCGCCAGACGCTCGCCGCGAATGTTGTGCTGCGCGATGTATTTTTTCATGCCCGCCAGCGCCAGAGCGCCGGACGGTTCCGCCACCGCACGAACGTCTTCGAAGAGATCCTTCATCGCCGCGCAGATCGCATCGCTATCCACCGTGACGATATCGTCGAGATATTCCCGGCACAGGCGGAAGGTTTCGTCGCCAATACGCTTCACCGCCACGCCCTCGGCAAACAGCCCGACGCGCGGCAGGTCTACCGGATGCCCGGCATCCAGCGCCGCTTTCAGGCAGGCAGAATCTTCCGCTTCCACGGCAATGACTTTGATCTGCGGCATCAGCTGTTTGATCAGCACCGCCACGCCTGCGGCTAAGCCACCGCCGCCCACCGGAACAAAGACGCGGTCGAGATGGGCATCCTGCTGCAGCAGCTCCAGCGCCAGCGTGCCCTGCCCGGCAATCACCATCGGGTGGTCGAACGGCGGCACCCAGGTGAAACCCTGCTGCTGCGCCAGCTCAATCGCTTTGGCTTTTGCTTCGTCAAAGTTAGCCCCGTGGAGTAATACTTCACCGCCGAAACCGCGCACCGCGTCGACCTTGATGTCTGCGGTAGCAACCGGCATCACGATCAGCGCTTTCAGCCCCAGACGAGCAGACGAGAACGCCACGCCCTGCGCGTGGTTGCCCGCCGACGCGGTAATCACGCCGCGCGCTTTTTGCTCATCGGTCAGTCCGGCCATCATCGCGTAGGCACCGCGCAGCTTGAAGCTGTGCACCGGCTGGCGGTCTTCGCGCTTCACCAGAATGACGTTGTCGAGGCGCGAAGAGAGCTTTTCCATTTTCTGCAGGGGCGTGACCTGCACGGCTTCATAGACCGGTGCGCGCAGCACCGCCCTGAGATATTCCGCCCCCTCAGGGGCGGCGGATAAGGGTTGTGACTCGGCCATCGTTAGCCCCCGAGTTTCGATTTATCGCGCACCGCGCCTTTATCTGCACTGGTGGCAAGGCTCGCGTAGGCGCGCAGGGCAAAGGAGACTTCGCGCTGGCGATCTTTGGGCGTCCAGGCTTTGTCGCCGCGCGCTTCCTGCGCTTCACGACGGGCTGCGATCTCCTGGTCACTCAGCTTGAGCTGAATGCCGCGATTCGGAATGTCGATTTCGATCAGATCGCCGTCTTCGATGATGGCAATGTTGCCGCCGCTTGCCGCTTCCGGGGAAACGTGGCCGATAGAGAGGCCGGAAGTACCGCCGGAGAAACGCCCGTCGGTGATCAGCGCGCAGGCTTTACCGAGGCCCATCGATTTCAGGAAGGTGGTTGGGTAGAGCATCTCCTGCATGCCCGGACCGCCTTTCGGCCCTTCGTAGCGAATAACAACCACGTCGCCTTCAACCACTTTACCGCCAAGGATGGCGTCTACCGCTTCATCCTGGCTTTCGTACACCTTCGCCGGACCGGTGAATTTCAGGATGCTGTCGTCCACGCCTGCGGTTTTCACGATGCAGCCATTTTCCGCAAAGTTTCCGTACAGCACGGCCAGGCCGCCGTCTTTGCTGTAGGCGTGTTCCAGCGAGCGGATGCAGCCTTCGGCGCGGTCATCGTCCAGCGTGTCCCAGCGGCAATCCTGGGAGAAGGCCTGCGTGGTACGAATACCGGCAGGACCGGCGCGGAACATTTTTTTCACCGCGTCGTCTTTGGTCAGCATCACGTCGAACTGGTCCAGCGATTCCGGCAGCGTCACCCCGAGCACGTTTTTCACGTCACGGTTCAGCAGACCGGCGCGATCCAGCTCGCCCAAAATACCGATTACACCACCGGCACGGTGCACGTCTTCCATATGGTACTTCTGGGTACTCGGCGCGACCTTACACAGCTGCGGGACTTTGCGGGACAGCTTGTCGATGTCGCTCATGGTAAAGTCGATTTCGGCTTCCTGCGCGGCGGCCAGCAGGTGCAGCACGGTGTTGGTAGAGCCGCCCATGGCGATATCCAGCGTCATGGCGTTTTCGAACGCGGCTTTACTGGCAATGCTGCGCGGCAGAGCGCTGGCGTCGTCCTGCTCGTAGTAGCGTTTGGTCAGCTCAACGATGCGCTTACCGGCGTTGAGGAACAGCTGCTTACGGTCGGCGTGGGTCGCCAGCAGCGAGCCGTTGCCCGGCTGAGACAGGCCCAGCGCTTCGGTCAGGCAGTTCATGGAGTTCGCCGTGAACATACCGGAACAGGAGCCGCAGGTCGGACACGCGGAGCGTTCCACCTGATCGCTCTGCTCGTCAGAGACTTTCGGGTCCGCGCCCTGGATCATCGCATCGACCAGGTCGAGCTTGATGATTTTGTCGGAGAGCTTGGTTTTCCCCGCTTCCATTGGGCCACCGGAGACGAAGATCACCGGAATATTCAGACGCAGGGAAGCCATCAGCATCCCCGGGGTGATTTTGTCGCAGTTGGAGATACAGACCATGGCATCGGCGCAGTGGGCGTTAACCATGTACTCTACGGAGTCGGCGATCAGCTCGCGCGACGGCAGTGAATAGAGCATGCCCCCGTGACCCATCGCGATACCGTCATCGACCGCAATGGTGTTGAACTCTTTCGCCACGCCGCCGGAGGCTTCGATTTGCTCGGCTACCAGTTTACCCAGATCGCGCAGGTGCACGTGGCCCGGTACGAACTGGGTGAAGGAGTTCACCACGGCGATAATCGGCTTACCGAAATCGGCGTCGGTCATTCCAGTGGCGCGCCACAGCGCGCGGGCACCCGCCATGTTGCGGCCGTGGGTGGTGGTGGCTGAACGATACTTAGGCATGCTTTATTGACTCCCGTCTGACTATGTAATGGGACGGTGCGTGCCGTCCCAAATTTATGCTTAGTGATTAACCTGATCCAACCAGCCGTATTTATCTTCTGTTTCGCCGGTGAAGAGGCCAAAGAACGCTTTCTGAATGCGTTTGGTGACCGGGCCACAGCGGCCTTCGCCCACCTGAATACCGTCTACGCTGCGCACCGGGGTGATTTCAGCCGCGGTACCGGACATAAACACTTCATCGGCCAGGTACAGGGATTCGCGGGACAGCACCTGCTCGCGCACTTCGATACCCAGGTCTTTCGCCAGCTTGATGATGGCGTCACGGGTGATGCCCGGCAGCGCGGAGGAGGTGAATGGTGGCGTAAACAGAATGCCGTCTTTCACTTCAAACAGGTTTTCACCTGCGCCTTCGGAGATGTAGCCATTCACATCGAGCGCGATACCTTCCTGGTAACCGTGACGGCGCGCTTCGCTGCCGACCAGCAATGAAGAGAGGTAGTTACCGCCCGCTTTCGCGGCGGTCGGGATGGTGTTTGGCGCAACGCGGTTCCAGGAAGAGACCATTGCGTCGATCCCCTGCTCCAGGGCTTCAGCACCCAGGTAAGCACCCCACGGGAACGCGGCAATGATCACATCAGTGGTATAGCCGGCCGGCGGGTTCACGCCCATACCGACGTCACCCACGAAGACCAGCGGACGAATATAGGCGCTGGTGAGGTTGTTCTTACGGATCACGTCGCGGCAGGCTTCCATCAGCTCATCAACGCTCTGAGATACCGGGAAACGATAAATTTTGGCTGAGTCATGCAGACGCTGCATGTGTTCGCGATGGCGGAACACCACTGGCCCTTTGTGAGAATCGTAGCAGCGGATGCCTTCAAACACGGAGGTACCGTAGTGCAGCGCGTGGGACATCACGTGGACCTTCGCGTCCTCCCAGCGAACCATCTCACCGTTGAACCAAATGTAATCAGCTTTTTTTGTCGTCATTTTTTCGTCCTGTCACGCTTAAGCGCGGATTTGTTGTGATGTGGTTGTGCTCTGGCAGATGGCAACATGGGCAACGTCTACCAGCTTTGATAACTGACTAAACAGTAAGTCGACCGACCGCGGGCTGGCAACGGTTAATTCGATACTGATATTCCGGGCGTCAGTGGCTGTCTCCATATTCATAGAGCAAATCTGAAAACCACGATGACGCACCACACGCAAAACGCGTTCTAAAGTTTCCGGGTTGAAGCGAGCCTGTACGGCGACCTGATGCTGCATCATGATAATTTCTCCATCATTTGTGAGTTACTGGCACCAGGCGGTACCAGCGGCCAGACGTTCTCGAGTTCGTCGATTGAGACATGAAGCAGGTAAGGCCCATCGCTGTTCAGCATGGTGTCGAGCGCCGCTTCAACCTGATCTTTACGGGTGATGTGCTGGCCAGGGATGCCAAAGGCGCTGGCCAGGGTGAGGAAATCGGGGTTATCGGTGAGAGTCGTTTCGCTGTAGCGCTCCTGGAAGAACAGCTGTTGCCACTGGCGAACCATCCCTAAACGCTGGTTGTCGAGCAAGACGATTTTCAGCGGCAACTGCTTGCGTTTAACGGTGCCGAGCTCCTGGACGTTCATCATGAAGGAGCCGTCACCGGAGATACAGATAACGGTATCGTTCGGGCGGGCGACCTGCGCGCCAACGGCTGCTGGCAGACCGAAGCCCATCGTCCCTAACCCACTGGAGGTGATGAAATTTTCCGGGCTGGTGTAGGTCATATGCTGCGCGGACCACATCTGGTGCTGGCCGACGTCGGTGGTGACGACGCTATCAGCAGGTTTGCGATCCGACAACTGCTTCAACAGCAGCGGCGCGTAGATGGCCTCGCCGGGGTGATCGTAACGCCATGCGTGCTCGGCGCGCATATCGGCGGTGTGCTGACGCCATGCGTTGATATCCAGCGGCTTCTGCAATGCCGGTAACAGCGCGTTGAGATCGCCCTGCAGCGCAACGTGCGCCTGACGCAGCTTGTTCATCTCCGCCGGGTCGATATCCATATGGATGACTTTAGCGTTCGGCGCAAAGGTATTCAGCTTGCCGGTGACGCGGTCGTCAAAACGGGCACCTACGGCGATGAGCAGATCGCACTCCTGCACCGCCAGGTTTGCCGCTTTGGTGCCGTGCATCCCCAGCATGCCCAGATAGTACGGGTAGTCTGCATCTACCGCACCCAACCCTTTCAGCGTGCAGGTGGCAGGTATTTGCGTTACCGCGATAAATTCACGCAGGGCGGGAACGGCCTGCGCCATCCCGACGCCACCGCCGACGTACAGCATCGGCTGTTTCGCCTGCGCCATCATCTGACGGGCCTCTTCAACTTCCGCATGCGGAAACGCGTCGTCGCTTTCAACGGTGGAGAAGTGGGGTTCCAGATCGCCAGGTGCCACCTGGATATCTTTCGGGATATCGACCAGAACCGGACCAGGACGGCCTGAGCTGGCCACTTCGAAAGCTTCTGCTATTACGCGCGGCAGCTCTTCCAGAGACTGAACGAGGAAACTGTGTTTGGTGCAGGCCAGCGATAAACCCAGTACATCGACTTCCTGAAAAGCGTCGGTACCGATGAACGGAGACGCCACCTGCCCGGTGATGGCGACAACGGGAACGGAATCCAGCAGCGCGTCAGCCAGGCCGGTGATGAGGTTAGTTGCGCCCGGGCCTGACGTCGCCATACACACGCCGGTTTTGCCGGTCGAGCGGGCGTAGCCAATGGCCGCCATCACTGCGCCCTGCTCGTGTCGGCACAAGAGATGTTCCACGCCGCCGTCATACAGTGCATCGTAAATCGGCATAATTGCGCCACCTGGATAACCGAATACTGTCTCGACTCCCTGCGCGCGCAACGCATGTACTACCCACTGTGCCCCATTCATAGTTAGTTCCCCGTCATAAATCGGGAGAAACAGAATTTTGTGCTAGTCGTCATTCTCTGCTCCTCATTTACGTTTTTTAGTCATAAAAAAACCCCCGGACCTTTCGGTGCGGGGGTCTTAGTTCGTTAAGGCTTGATTTCTAAGCCTTTCCTCGTCCAAGTGCAGCCCCGCACGGTGGGATAATAATCACCACCACGCTAATCACGACCAGGCTAATCACTCGTAGAAGGGCTGTCATTTTCAGTTCTTTTTGCATCTTGTTCGAAGG
This sequence comes from Enterobacter sp. N18-03635, assembly GCF_004006055.1. Taxonomy (NCBI): domain Bacteria; kingdom Pseudomonadati; phylum Pseudomonadota; class Gammaproteobacteria; order Enterobacterales; family Enterobacteriaceae; genus Enterobacter; species Enterobacter sp. N18-03635. The sequence goes on from NZ_CP034769.1 coordinate 4,409,010, forward strand.
AATACCTAAAGAGTTATCACAGTTTTTAAATCAAACACAAGATTTATTTATGACGGATTTGATTAGGCAGCGAATCATATTTCTTAAAAGCTTTGTTTTATATAAAGAAATTAGAAAATGAATATTTTTCATTTTTTTACTGCAGTTCTTAACGTCAAAACGGGGCTTTTTACATTCTGCGAGGAAGCTTCCACGGTTATGCAATTGTTTCAGCGTGCGCTTAAAATCTCTGAACAGGCGGCGTAAATCAGCAAAATGACGCTAAACAGACAAAAAAGGCGCTGGCATAGTCACCCCAGGAGGTAGTGCAAATGTCACTGTCAGTTGTTTATACGCGTGCGGCTCTCGGGGTAAAGGCACCGCTTGTTTCCGTTGAGGTTCATTTGAGTAATGGGCTACCCGGGCTCACGCTTGTCGGCTTACCTGAAACGACGGTTAAAGAGGCCAGGGATCGCGTTCGCAGCGCAATAATAAATAGCGGTTATACCTTCCCTGCGAAGAAGATCACCATCAACCTTGCTCCCGCCGATCTGCCTAAAGAGGGGGGACGATACGATTTACCTATCGCAATTGCCCTTCTCGCGGCTTCTGAGCAGCTTAATACGACAAGGCTAGGCTTGTATGAGTTCGTGGGTGAACTCGCGCTCACAGGCGCGTTAAGAGGCGTTCCCGGTGCGATATCAGGAGCGCTGGAGGCCATACGTGCCGGGCGGCAAATCATTGTCGCAAATGAAAACGCATCAGAAGTGAGTCTTATCGCCGAGAAAGGATGCCTCATCGCGGGACATTTACAGGAAGTTTGTGCCTGGCTGGAAGGACGACATGAACTGTCCGAGCCGGAGGAGTGTGACGATGTTATAACCGACGTCCCGGAGGATCTCAGCGAGATTATGGGGCAGGAGCAAGGGAAACGGGCGCTGGAGATTACGGCCGCAGGTGGGCACAATCTTCTGTTGATTGGTCCACCAGGTACGGGGAAAACGATGCTGGCGAGCAGGTTGAGTGGATTGCTTCCACCGCTCAATAATCATGAAGCGCTGGAAAGCGCAGCCATATATAGCCTCATCAGTTCTGCATCGCTGCAAAAACAGTGGCGCCGTCGCCCTTTTCGTTCCCCGCATCATAGCGCTTCACTGACGGCAATGGTCGGCGGCGGGTCTATCCCCGGGCCGGGAGAGATCTCTCTGGCCCATAATGGAATTCTATTTCTCGATGAGCTGCCCGAGTTTGAGCGCCGCGTGCTGGATGCACTGAGAGAACCTATTGAATCTGGCGAAATACATATCTCGCGCACGCGGGCCAAAATAAGCTATCCCGCGCAGTTTCAGCTGGTCGCGGCGATGAATCCCAGCCCGACGGGCCACTACCAGGGCAACCATAACCGCTGTACGCCGGAGCAAACGTTGCGCTATCTGGGTAAGTTATCCGGCCCGTTCCTTGACCGTTTCGATTTATCCCTCGAAATCCCCCTTCCTCCGCCGGGTCTGCTCAGGCAGACGGGTATCACGGGTGAAAGCTCAGCTGATGTACGCGAGCGGGTGATTGCGGCCCAGACGCGACAGTATGCTCGTCAGAACAGGCTAAATGCCCGGCTGGATAATGCCGGGATCCGGCAGTTTTGTTCCCTTAACAGTGAGGATGCGGGATGGCTGGAGGAAACGTTGACCCGCTTTGGGCTGTCTATACGTGCGTGGCAGCGTTTGCTAAAAGTGGCCAGAACCATTGCTGACGTGGAGGGGTGCACTGACATTGAGAGAAAGCATTTGCAGGAGGCGCTGAGCTACCGCGCTATCGATCGTTTGCTGCTGCATCTGCAGAAGTTGCTGGCATAAAAAAAGGGGCCGTAGCCCCTTCTCTTCATTTTAATCATCAGACTCGGTGTAGTCTTCTGCACCTTCCATCTGCGGCTTGCCACCAGACAGCGTATGGAAGCGCTTTGGACGCTTAATGCGTGCCATATACTTGATCCACACACGTTCCGCTTCAGACTGAGGCTCACGCTCACCACGGCAAACGGAAACAAACTGTTTTTCGTCTTCGGTCGCAGGTTCACGCTTACCCAGATCCAGCTCGTTAAAGGCATAACCATGGCGCTCAAGCAGTTGAGCTTCTTTGATGGTGAAATCGCCGTGACGAGAGAACCCGCGCGGATAATGTTTATTGTCGAAAAAACGATTAGTCGTCGTAAAGCTTTCCGCCATCCTACACGCTCCTAATTCTTTGGCCGAGCTATTTATGGCGCGGAGTATTAGTTACGCTTGACAGAGTGTAAAACAAAACATTTAAATCATAACGACAAATAATTTTGCGGAGAAAGATGTGGATACGGAATTGCTTAAAACTTTCCTTGAAGTGAGCAGAACACGCCACTTTGGGCGAGCAGCTGAAGCCCTTTACCTGACGCAGTCAGCAGTCAGTTTTCGTATTCGACAGCTGGAAAATCAACTGGGTGTGAATCTTTTTACTCGCCATCGTAACAATATTCGCTTAACGCCTGCCGGTGAGAAACTGCTGCCGTACGCAGAAACGCTCATGAATACCTGGCAGGCAGCACGTAAAGAGGTGGCGCATACTTCGAGGCATAATGAGTTCTCGATTGGGGCCAGCGCTTCTCTGTGGGAATGTATGCTAAGTCAGTGGCTTACCCGGCTGTATCATTCACACGGCCACCTGCAATTTGAAGCGAGAATTGCGCAACGGCAGTCGCTGGTTAAGCAGCTTCATGAGCGTCAGCTTGATCTTCTGATCACAACTGAAGCCCCCAAGATGGACGAATTTAGCAGCCAGATTGTAGGCCAGTTTGGTCTGGCGCTTTATGCCTCTGAACCTTCGATGATGAAGGCAGATCTGACCTATTTGCGCCTGGAATGGGGGCCAGATTTTCAGCAGCATGAGACTGGATTGATTGCACCTGATGATGTTCCACAGTTAACGACCAGCTCTGCGGAGATCGCCTGTCAGCAACTGCCCTTGCTGAGAGGATGTACCTGGTTACCTGTTCGCTGGGCAGACACTAAAGCGGGGCTGCATACGGTGATGGATTCCACCACGCTTACCAGACCGCTGTATGCGATTTGGCTGCAAAACAGTGATAAGCAAGCACAGATAAAAGATCTATTAAAAATCAATGTAATGGACTGATACATCAGCCAGCAGGAATGCTGGCTGAATATTAAGAAGAGGCATTTTTGCAGGATTTCAGGCAAAAAAAATCCTTTGCCGAAGCAAAGGATTATATATGGCAGGGGCGGAGAGACTCGAACTCGCGACACCCGGTTTTGGAGACCGGTGCTCTACCAACTGAGCTACGCCCCTAAAGTTTTTTGCCATTAAGCCTGCCCAAAAGGCAGGCTTAATGTCTTAATAAGTGGCGGAACGGACGGGACTCGAACCCGCGACCCCCTGCGTGACAGGCAGGTATTCTAACCGACTGAACTACCGCTCCACCGAAGACTGCTTGTAACCACCGGATTAATGCACCGGCTTACTACTTAATTTGATGCCTGGCAGTTCCCTACTCTCACATGGGGAGACCCCACACTACCATCGGCGCTACGGCGTTTCACTTCTGAGTTCGGCATGGGGTCAGGTGGGACCACCGCGCTAAAGCCGCCAGGCAAATTCTGTTAAATCTGTATCAGGCTGAAATTTGATTGTTCTGTCTCTTCGCCAAAACATCTTCGGCGTTGTAAGGTTAAGCCTCACGGTTCATTAGTATCGGTTAGCTCAACGCATCGCTGCGCTTACACACCCGACCTATCAACGTCATAGTCTTTAACGTTCCTTCAGGAGACTTAAAGTCTCAGGGAGAACTCATCTCGGGGCAAGTTTCGTGCTTAGATGCTTTCAGCACTTATCTTTTCCGCATTTAGCTACCGGGCAGTGCCATTGGCATGACAACCCGAACACCAGTGATGCGTCCACTCCGGTCCTCTCGTACTAGGAGCAGCCCCCCTCAATTCTCCAGCGCCCACGGCAGATAGGGACCGAACTGTCTCACGACGTTCTAAACCCAGCTCGCGTACCACTTTAAATGGCGAACAGCCATACCCTTGGGACCTACTTCAGCCCCAGGATGTGATGAGCCGACATCGAGGTGCCAAACACCGCCGTCGATATGAACTCTTGGGCGGTATCAGCCTGTTATCCCCGGAGTACCTTTTATCCGTTGAGCGATGGCCCTTCCATTCAGAACCACCGGATCACTATGACCTGCTTTCGCACCTGCTCGAGCCGTCACTCTCGCAGTCAAGCTAGCTTATGCCATTGCACTAACCTCCTGATGTCCGACCAGGATTAGCTAACCTTCGTGCTCCTCCGTTACTCTTTGGGAGGAGACCGCCCCAGTCAAACTACCCACCAGACACTGTCCGCAACCCGGATCACGGGTCTACGTTAGAACACCAGCCATTAAAGGGTGGTATTTCAAGGACGGCTCCACGCAGACTGGCGTCCACGCTTCAAAGCCTCCCACCTATCCTACACATCAAGGACCAGTGTTCAGTGTCAAGCTATAGTAAAGGTTCACGGGGTCTTTCCGTCTTGCCGCGGGTACACTGCATCTTCACAGCGAGTTCAATTTCACTGAGTCTCGGGTGGAGACAGCCTGGCCATCATTACGCCATTCGTGCAGGTCGGAACTTACCCGACAAGGAATTTCGCTACCTTAGGACCGTTATAGTTACGGCCGCCGTTTACCGGGGCTTCGATCAAGAGCTTCGCGTTACCGCTAACCCCATCAATTAACCTTCCGGCACCGGGCAGGCGTCACACCGTATACGTCCACTTTCGTGTTTGCACAGTGCTGTGTTTTTAATAAACAGTTGCAGCCAGCTGGTATCTTCGACTGATTTCAGCTCCACCCGCAGGGGCTTCACCTACATATCAGCGTGCCTTCTCCCGAAGTTACGGCACCATTTTGCCTAGTTCCTTCACCCGAGTTCTCTCAAGCGCCTTGGTATTCTCTACCTGACCACCTGTGTCGGTTTGGGGTACGATTTCGTGTTACCTGATGCTTAGAGGCTTTTCCTGGAAGCAGGGCATTTGTTACTTCAGCACCGTAGTGCCTCGTCATCACACCTCAGCGTTAATAAGGTACCGGATTTACCTGGAACCTCCGCCTACATGCTTAAACCGGGACAACCGTCGCCCGGCTAACATAGCCTTCTCCGTCCCCCCTTCGCAGTAACACCAAGTACAGGAATATTAACCTGTTTCCCATCGACTACGCCTTTCGGCCTCGCCTTAGGGGTCGACTCACCCTGCCCCGATTAACGTTGGACAGGAACCCTTGGTCTTCCGGCGAGCGGGCTTTTCACCCGCTTTATCGTTACTTATGTCAGCATTCGCACTTCTGATACCTCCAGCATGCCTCACAGCACACCTTCAACGGCTTACAGAACGCTCCCCTACCCAACAACGCATAAGCGTCGCTGCCGCAGCTTCGGTGCATGGTTTAGCCCCGTTACATCTTCCGCGCAGGCCGACTCGACCAGTGAGCTATTACGCTTTCTTTAAATGATGGCTGCTTCTAAGCCAACATCCTGGCTGTCTGTGCCTTCCCACATCGTTTCCCACTTAACCATGACTTTGGGACCTTAGCTGGCGGTCTGGGTTGTTTCCCTCTTCACGACGGACGTTAGCACCCGCCGTGTGTCTCCCGTGATAACATTCTTCGGTATTCGTAGTTTGCATCGGGTTGGTAAGCCGGGATGGCCCCCTAGCCGAAACAGTGCTCTACCCCCGAAGATGAGTTCACGAGGCGCTACCTAAATAGCTTTCGGGGAGAACCAGCTATCTCCCGGTTTGATTGGCCTTTCACCCCCAGCCACAAGTCATCCGCTAATTTTTCAACATTAGTCGGTTCGGTCCTCCAGTTAGTGTTACCCAACCTTCAACCTGCCCATGGCTAGATCACCGGGTTTCGGGTCTATACCCTGCAACTTAACGCCCAGTTAAGACTCGGTTTCCCTTCGGCTCCCCTATACGGTTAACCTTGCTACAGAATATAAGTCGCTGACCCATTATACAAAAGGTACGCAGTCACACCACGAAGGTGCTCCCACTGCTTGTACGTACACGGTTTCAGGTTCTTTTTCACTCCCCTCGCCGGGGTTCTTTTCGCCTTTCCCTCACGGTACTGGTTCACTATCGGTCAGTCAGGAGTATTTAGCCTTGGAGGATGGTCCCCCCATATTCAGACAGGATACCACGTGTCCCGCCCTACTCTTCGAGTTCACAGCCTGTGTGCTTTCGTGTACGGGACTGTCACCCTGTACCGTGCGACTTTCCAGACGCTTCCACTAACACACAAGCTGATTCAGACTCTGGGCTGCTCCCCGTTCGCTCGCCGCTACTGGGGGAATCTCGGTTGATTTCTTTTCCTCGGGGTACTTAGATGTTTCAGTTCCCCCGGTTCGCCTCGTTAACCTATGTATTCAGTTAACGATAGTGTGACGAATCACACTGGGTTTCCCCATTCGGACATCGCCGGGTCAAAGGTTCATATCACCTCGCCGGCGCTTTTCGCAGATTAGCACGTCCTTCATCGCCTCTGACTGCCAGGGCATCCACCGTGTACGCTTAGTCGCTTAACCTCACAACCCGAAGATGTTTCACTTCTGATTGCGAAAATTTGAGAGACTCGAACACACCATTAAGATGTGTCGTTTCAATTTTCAGCTTGATCCAGATTTTTAAAGAGCAAAACTTCGCAGTGCACCTTTTCAGGTTCACTCTGAAGTTTTCTTGTGTTTGCAGTAAAAGATGGTGGAGCTATGCGGGATCGAACCGCAGACCTCCTGCGTGCAAAGCAGGCGCTCTCCCAGCTGAGCTATAGCCCCATCGTTTTGCAATCTCTGTACCGCTCATCCTTTAAAAGGAGTTTGGTAGGCCTGAGTGGACTTGAACCACCGACCTCACCCTTATCAGGGGTGCGCTCTAACCACCTGAGCTACAAGCCTGCAGAGATTTTTACTGCTGTTTTTCATCAGACAATCTGTGTGAGCACTGCAAAGGCAGGTTCTTTAAGGTAAGGAGGTGATCCAACCGCAGGTTCCCCTACGGTTACCTTGTTACGACTTCACCCCAGTCATGAATCACAAAGTGGTAAGCGCCCTCCCGAAGGTTAAGCTACCTACTTCTTTTGCAACCCACTCCCATGGTGTGACGGGCGGTGTGTACAAGGCCCGGGAACGTATTCACCGTAGCATTCTGATCTACGATTACTAGCGATTCCGACTTCATGGAGTCGAGTTGCAGACTCCAATCCGGACTACGACGCACTTTATGAGGTCCGCTTGCTCTCGCGAGGTCGCTTCTCTTTGTATGCGCCATTGTAGCACGTGTGTAGCCCTACTCGTAAGGGCCATGATGACTTGACGTCATCCCCACCTTCCTCCAGTTTATCACTGGCAGTCTCCTTTGAGTTCCCGGCCTAACCGCTGGCAACAAAGGATAAGGGTTGCGCTCGTTGCGGGACTTAACCCAACATTTCACAACACGAGCTGACGACAGCCATGCAGCACCTGTCTCAGAGTTCCCGAAGGCACCAAAGCATCTCTGCTAAGTTCTCTGGATGTCAAGAGTAGGTAAGGTTCTTCGCGTTGCATCGAATTAAACCACATGCTCCACCGCTTGTGCGGGCCCCCGTCAATTCATTTGAGTTTTAACCTTGCGGCCGTACTCCCCAGGCGGTCGACTTAACGCGTTAGCTCCGGAAGCCACGCCTCAAGGGCACAACCTCCAAGTCGACATCGTTTACGGCGTGGACTACCAGGGTATCTAATCCTGTTTGCTCCCCACGCTTTCGCACCTGAGCGTCAGTCTTTGTCCAGGGGGCCGCCTTCGCCACCGGTATTCCTCCAGATCTCTACGCATTTCACCGCTACACCTGGAATTCTACCCCCCTCTACAAGACTCTAGCCTGCCAGTTTCGAATGCAGTTCCCAGGTTGAGCCCGGGGATTTCACATCCGACTTGACAGACCGCCTGCGTGCGCTTTACGCCCAGTAATTCCGATTAACGCTTGCACCCTCCGTATTACCGCGGCTGCTGGCACGGAGTTAGCCGGTGCTTCTTCTGCGGGTAACGTCAATCGACAAGGTTATTAACCTTATCGCCTTCCTCCCCGCTGAAAGTACTTTACAACCCGAAGGCCTTCTTCATACACGCGGCATGGCTGCATCAGGCTTGCGCCCATTGTGCAATATTCCCCACTGCTGCCTCCCGTAGGAGTCTGGACCGTGTCTCAGTTCCAGTGTGGCTGGTCATCCTCTCAGACCAGCTAGGGATCGTCGCCTAGGTGAGCCGTTACCCCACCTACTAGCTAATCCCATCTGGGCACATCTGATGGCAAGAGGCCCGAAGGTCCCCCTCTTTGGTCTTGCGACGTTATGCGGTATTAGCTACCGTTTCCAGTAGTTATCCCCCTCCATCAGGCAGTTTCCCAGACATTACTCACCCGTCCGCCGCTCGCCGGCAAAGTAGCAAGCTACTTTCCGCTGCCGCTCGACTTGCATGTGTTAGGCCTGCCGCCAGCGTTCAATCTGAGCCATGATCAAACTCTTCAATTTAAGTTTGATGCTCGTGAATTAAACTTCGTAATGAATTACGTATGTTCACTCAGAGACTTGGTATTCATTTTTCGTCCGAGGACGTTAAGAATCCATGTCACTTTGAGTGCCCACACAGATTGTCTGATAAATTGTTAAAGAGCAGTGCAACGCGGCTTTCGCTCACCGTTGCGAGGTCCCGTATATTACGTTTTCCTCGTTCAGAGTCAAGTGATTATTTTCGCTTTTCTCTGCTGGCGTTCATCTCTGAACCCCGCTAACCCGGCGGCCTGTAAGCCGTTGTTCCGTGTCAGTGGAGGCGCATTATAGGGAGTTCTCAGACGTTGACAACCCCTCTTTTAAAAAAAACTTTCAACCGTCTCTTTTTTGCTCAAAACCGTGCTATAGCGCCAGTTTTTCAAGCGTTTCAAAGCCATAACGGCGTAAAACGGGTAAAAGTTGCTCAGTCTCTTTCGTGATAGCCATACAAAACGCGATATTCGCATCGGTAGATTTCGCATCCGGCGCTTCGTGTTCCAGCAGCCAGGCAGTACGACGAGCGATAGCCGCACCCGAATCCACCAGGCGCGTCCCCTCCGGTAACACCTCCAATAACTCTTCCTGTAATAGCGGGAAGTGGGTACAGCCCAGCACAACGGTATCCGGAGGTTCGGGCATCCGCAGCCACGGACGAAGAATACGACGCAGCTCGTCGAGTGATACCGCCTTTCCATGCAGCTTCGCTTCGGCCATCTCCACCAGCTCGGCCGAGCCCAGCATCGCAATCTGACATTCGTTAGCAAAACGGTCGATCAGCTCGCGGGTATAAGGACGCTTTACCGTGCCTCGCGTTGCCAGCAAACCCACTATGCCGTTCGCCGTCAGACGCGCGGCAGGCTTTATTGCAGGGACGACGCCCACAACCGGGAACTGGAATTTTTCACGCAGGGCGGGAAGAGAAACGGTGCTCGCCGTATTACAGGCGATGACGGCCAGCGCAAGGGGATAGCGTTTTTGTACCGCAGTGACGATTTCAACCACACGCTCAACAATAAAATTTTCGCTCTTTTCCCCATACGGGAAAGCGACGTTATCGAAGGCGTAGATGTAATGGAGATCCGGCAGGAGATGCCGAATCTCATCATAGACCGAAAGCCCACCGACGCCGGAATCAAACACCAGCACGGTGGGACGCGGATTAGAAGGTGTAGCTGCCAGACAAGGTGTATTCCCGTCCTGCAGTTTGGTAGCCATAAACTGTCTCGTAATCTTTATCGAACAGGTTGGCTATTTTACCACGAACTGTGAGATGTGAGGTGACAGGATACGAAACTGCGACATCCCAAAGGCTGACACCGCCCATTTTCACGCGTTCTGACGAATAGGTGTCAGGATCAATCGCGACATCATAGCGGGTGCCCAGATAACGGTAGGCAAGGTTCCAGTCGAGATCCCATACCTGCCAGTCAAGCTGGTACTTAACCTGCTGCTTAGAACGGCGGGCCAGTACTTCGTTGGTTTTGGCATTACGCGGGTCGACGTAATCATATGAAATCTGATGTCCGACCGGGCCAGTATCGAACTGTGCCGTCGCTTCCACACCTTTAATACGTGCTTCGTCAACATTGTAGTAACGATACGTATGCGGATCGCTGTTAATAAGATTATCAATGTCATTGCGATAGCCGGTGATACGCCAGTTGACCGGTCCCGTCAGACCTTCAAAGCCCCCTTCCCACTGCTTACTCTCTTCCGGTTTGAGGTCCGGGTTACCATAAGAGGCGCTGTGGATCTGGCTCATGGTTGGTGCTTTAAATGCGGTACCGTAGGAGGCAATCACGCGATAGCCATCCACAAACTCCCACGCCGCGCTGGTTTGCCATGTGCCATGGTTACCAAAGTTGGAGTTGTCGTCATTACGCGCCGCCGCTTCCAGCGTCACGCTGCTGAACTGCTGCATTGCCGAAACAAACACGCCGGTATTGCGTTGCTCGTAACCTTTATCCAGGTAGCCCGTTCCGGCCTGCGTCTTCTGCTTTTGCCAGTCCAGACCTGCGCCAATGTTGCCGTGACCGACTTCCACGGTGTTGAGCCATTGGGTGGTGTACTGCTTCACGTCATCCATGGTGGCGGAATCAGCGTAACGCCCTTTCTTCGGATCATAGTTCTGATCTTTACTGCGACCGTAACCCGCGACCAGCTGTGACTGGAAAATCCCCTGGTTGTAACGCAGACCGGTATCCCAGTTCTGGCTATAGAGCTGGCGAGTATCAGGTCGTCCATCCACCATAAAGTTGTCGTCGTAGTGATCGTAACCGTCGTACGCGGTGCGGTTGTCATAACCAAAGCCACGGAAGAAGCCGCTCACGCTGTCGGTAATCTGCTGTTCCACAGAGCCGTACAGCGATTTACTCATAAAGCCATCGCGGTCCGGCTGGCGCGGAGCATCTTTGGCATCAATATCAAAACCACGGGTATAGGTGTAGTTACCCGCCATGGTGATTTTGGTTTTATCCAGCACCTGCTGGAAAGCGCCGTCATAGGTCTGATAACCCTTAGAGCCGACGCCCGCTGAGATTTCCGCACCCGGCTTGTCACGTCCGGTGATGATGTTGATCACGCCGCCAATCGCATCGGAGCCATACAGGGCCGAACGCGGACCACCGATGTACTCAATACGCTGAATCAGCGAGGTCGGGATTTGGCTCAGATCGGGAACGTTGCTGATCCCGGCGTTATTCAAAGGAATACCGTCAATCAGCACCAGCACATGGCGAGATTCCGTTCCGCGAATAAAAGTCGAAGAGTTCGAGCCCATTCCACCGCTTTGCGCGATATCCACGCCAGGCAGACGTGACATGATTTCCACCACGCTCTTTGCCTGCCAGCGCTCAATGTCTTCACGCGTCACGACGGACGTCGGTGCCAGAACAGTTTTTGCCGGTTGTTCAAAACGATTTGCCGTCACCACCAACGAGTCTGCGCTATCCTGCGCCCAGCCCGAAAATGCCGTGACGGACAACGCCGTCAACAGCGATACTTTTTTAATCATTGTTAAAGCATCCACAATATAAGAAGGATGCCGCAGGCCTCATCGATAGCACGCGATGATGAAACCAAATGCGACGTGATCCCGGCAGGTCTTCGGGCTAGGTGGCTATATAAGGATGAAGACTTCCCATTTTCACAGTGTCTACAACGCTCATCCCGCCAGTCTTTACCGCTGCGCGTCAGCTCCAGATTTACACTGGATTCCCTTTTCACTCTCAGGAGACCGGAAACAGAATGCTACAATTAGACACGTATGGATGTCCAGACAGCTATTGCCCATTAAATCTGGACATCCCCTGAACAATGCCTACAATCGCCGCGTAATTCTTTATCACTCAGGACGCATCATGACCCCAGAACACCTCCCGACAGAACAGTACGACGCGCAGCTGGCAGAAAAAGTTGTCCGCCTGCAAAGTATGATGACGCCTTTCAACGCGCCCGTTCCCGAGGTGTTCCGCTCTCCAGTCAGCCACTACCGCATGCGCGCCGAATTCCGCATCTGGCACGACGGTGACGACCTGTACCACATCATTTTCGATCAGCAGACGAAGTCCCGTATCCGCGTGGACAGCTTCCCGGCAGCGAGTGAGCTTATCAACCAGCTGATGACGCTGATAATGGACGGCGTGCGCAACAATCCGATGCTGCGTAACAAGCTGTTCCAGATTGACTACCTGACCACGCAAAGCAATCAGGCGATTGTCTCCCTGCTGTACCACAAAGCCCTGAACGACGAGTGGCGCGAGCAGGCAGAAGCGCTGCGCGATGCGCTACGGGCGCAGAACATCAACGTTCACCTGATTGGCCGGGCGACAAAAACCAAAATCATGCTGGATCAGGACTACGTCGACGAGCGCCTGCCTGTGGCGGGTAAAGAGATGGTCTATCGTCAGGTGGAAAACAGCTTCACCCAGCCGAATGCCGCGATGAACGTGCAGATGCTGGAGTGGGCGCTGAAGGTGACGGAAGGGTCAACGGGCGATCTGCTTGAGCTCTACTGCGGTAACGGCAATTTCTCGCTGGCGCTGGCGCGTAATTTCGACCGCGTCCTCGCAACGGAAATCGCCAAGCCGTCGGTAGCCGCCGCGCAGTACAATATTGCCGCTAACCATATCGACAACGTGCAGATCATTCGTATGGCCGCGGAAGAATTCACGCAGGCGATGAACGGCGTACGCCAGTTTAACCGCCTGGAAGGGATCGATCTGAAGAGCTACCAGTGTGAGACGATTTTTGTAGACCCGCCGCGCAGTGGCCTGGACAGCGAAACCAAGAAGATGGTGCAGGCGTACCCGCGTATTTTGTACATCTCCTGTAATCCGGAGACCCTGTGCAAGAACCTGGAAACGTTAGGCCAGACGCACAAGGTTGAACGTCTGGCACTGTTCGATCAGTTCCCGTATACGCACCATATGGAGTGCGGCGTACTTCTGACGGCTAAGTAAATATCCGGCATTTTGGCAGGTGGCGCTTCGCTTACCTGCCCTACAAAATTCTCTACTCCGGTAACTGGCTCTTGCGGCTACGCATGCGCGAGCCAATCCAGAACACCAGCGCCACAGACAGTACCGCAGGGAAGAAGTTAGAGCCGATATCCGGATACTCCGCGCGAACCACGGTGCTATACAGCAATACGCCCAGAATAAAGCAGGCAGCGGCCAGCCCCGGTAACCCCACCGGCATGGTGCGGTTCAGGTAACGTTGATGCAGGCAGTAAACCGTCAGCACCAGCGCTATAAGCGGGAAAATCGAAAATGGAACGATTGAGCTAAAAATAGCGGCAAACGTACCATTAATGGATAAGCCAGCGATCAATGCCAGCAACAGCGTCCCTTTATCCTGACCTGACTGTTTCATTACTCACCTTCACTCTTCGGTTTGATGTGCCAGTTTCTCTTGTTCACGGCGATACCAGTAGTACGCGCCTTTGGAGATCATCCTGAGCTGCAATACCAGTCGCTCTTCGAGCTGCTTGCGTTGTTCAATGCTGACGTCCAGCGCTTCGGCACCCGCGCTGAAAACAATCGTCACCATCGCCTCAGCCTGTGCTTCAGTAAAGGCACGCGGCATATGGTTTTCGAGTTCAAGATAGTCGGCAAGTTCCGCGATGAAATGCTGAATTTCACGCGCGACGGCGGCACGAAACGCCGCCGATGTGCCCGAACGCTCGCGCAGAAGCAGACGAAACGCGTTGGGGTTATTGCCGATAAATTCCATAAAGGTCGATACGGAGGTGCGGATCACGCTGCCCCCTTTGGCGATACGCTGACGCGCCTGGCGCATCAGCTGGCGCAGCATCAGACCGCTCTCGTCGACCATAGTCAGGCCCAGTTCATCCACATCACGGAAATGACGATAGAAGGACGTTGGCGCAATCCCGGCCTCGCGTGCGACTTCGCGCAGGCTCAAACTGGCAAAACTCCGCTCAGCACTCAGTTGACTGAATGCGGCTTCCACCAGCGAACGCCGGGTTTTCTCTTTTTGTTGTGCTCTTACGCCCATCACGATAGTTGAATCCTTCCAAAGGCCTGATGGCACTATACCAGAGAATAAAATTAATCTGTTTGTCTGGCTTTGTGAATGATTGTTTACGTGCGGTTTGTGCTCCACTGCCGGAAAAAAGCACAACGATAATTGGGTTACTCCGGCAATGATGTTATGATTCTGTTGCTTTTATGTATAAGAACAGGTAAGCCTTACCATGCCACATTCCTACGATTACGACGCAATAGTTATTGGTTCCGGCCCCGGCGGCGAAGGTGCTGCTATGGGTCTGGTGAAACAGGGAGCCAGAGTAGCGGTCATCGAGCGCTACCATAATGTCGGCGGCGGTTGCACCCACTGGGGCACCATCCCTTCGAAAGCCCTCCGCCACGCCGTTAGCCGCATTATCGAATTTAACCAGAACCCTCTTTACAGCGACCACTCCCGACTTCTTCGTTCATCCTTTGCTGACATCCTGAATCACGCGGACACCGTTATTAACCAGCAGACACGCATGCGTCAGGGATTTTATGAGCGTAACCACTGTGAAATTTTGCAGGGCAACGCGCATTTTGTGGATGAACACACCCTGGCACTCGAATGCCACGACGGTTCGGTTGAAACCATCACGGCTGAAAAATTTGTGATTGCCTGCGGTTCACGCCCGTACCATCCCGCCGACGTCGATTTCTCGCACCCGCGCGTCTACGACAGCGATTCGATTCTGAGCCTGCACCATGAACCCCGCCACGTCATTATCTATGGCGCAGGGGTCATTGGTTGCGAATATGCGTCGATCTTCCGCGGGATGGACGTCAAAGTTGACCTGATCAACACCCGCGACCGCCTGCTGGCTTTCCTCGATCAGGAGATGTCTGACTCCCTCTCCTACCACTTCTGGAACAGCGGCGTGGTGATTCGCCACAACGAAGAGTACGAGAAAATTGAAGGCTGTGACGACGGGGTGATCATGCACCTGAAGTCCGGCAAGAAGCTGAAAGCAGACTGCCTGCTGTACGCCAACGGCCGTACCGGCAACACCGATTCCCTGCAGCTGGAAAATATCGGGCTTGAGACCGACAGCCGTGGTCAGCTCAAGGTCAACAGCATGTATCAGACCGCCCTGCCGCACGTCTACGCGGTCGGCGACGTGATTGGCTACCCGAGCCTGGCCTCTGCTGCCTACGATCAGGGCCGAATTGCCGCTCAGGCGCTGGTGAAGGGTGAAGCAACGGCGCACCTGATTGAAGATATTCCGACGGGCATCTATACCATCCCGGAAATCAGTTCAGTCGGGAAAACCGAGCAGCAGCTAACGTCAATGAAGGTGCCTTACGAGGTGGGTCGTGCGCAGTTTAAACATCTGGCGCGGGCGCAAATCGTGGGGATGAGCGTGGGAACGCTGAAAATTCTGTTCCATCGCGAGACGAAAGAGATCCTCGGGATTCACTGCTTCGGTGAACGCGCCGCGGAAATCATTCATATCGGCCAGGCAATCATGGAGCAGAAAGGTGGTGGTAACACCATTGAGTACTTCGTCAACACCACCTTTAACTACCCGACCATGGCGGAAGCCTATCGGGTAGCCGCGCTGAACGGCTTAAACCGCCTGTTTTAACGCGCTGTCAAAATGGCCATCCATTGCACCGCGGATGGCCTCTGCCAGCTGCTCATAGCGGCTGCGCAGCGGTGAACCCGGACGATAAACCAGGCCAATCGTACGACGCGGTTCCGGCTTAATGCACGGCAGATAGACCACGCCATCACGTTTACGCTCGTGCGGCACCGCCAGCGCAGGCAGAAGCGTAATACCGCTTCCCGCCGCCACCATATTACGCAGCGTTTCCAGACTGGTTGCCCGGAAATGGGTATCTTCATCGGCACCCGCTTCGAAGCAGAAGCCCATAGCCTGGTCGCGCAGGCAGTGGCCATCTTCCAGCATCAGCAGCTTTTCACCGGCCAGATCGGCCATCGGCACGCGATCGCGGTTCGCCCACGGGTGATCTTCGTAGATCGCCAGCATCATTGGCTCATCGAACAGCGGCACTTCAATAAAAGCTTCACTCTCTTTTACCAGTGCCAGAATAGCGCAGTCGAGCTTGCCGCTGTCCAGCTGCGCCAGCAGCTGATGGGTTTGCGCTTCGTGCAGGTACATTTCGAGTTTCGGGAACGTCTGGTGCAGCATCGGAATGATGTGCGGCAACAGGTACGGGCCAACGGTTGGGATCAGGCCAATATGCAGCGGGCCGGACATGGCCTCCCCCTGCTGGCTTGCCATTTCCTTGAGCACTTTGACCTCGCGCAGCACGGTGCGCGCCTGATCCACCAGCAGAAGACCTGCCTGTGTGAACAGAACCTTACGGCTGGTGCGCTCCAGCAGCATCACGCCCAGCTCGTCTTCCAGCTTGCGGATCTGGCCGCTCAGCGTGGGCTGGCTGACGTGGCAGGAATCTGCCGCGCGGCGAAAGTGACGATGCTCGGCTAACGCTACCAGGTATTCAAGATCACGAATATTCATTATTCATCCTCCGTCGCCACGATAGTTCATGGCGATAGATAGCATAGCAACGAACGATTATCCCTATCAAGCATTCTGTTGAATAATACACCACATAGACGAGGCGGCACGTGTTTGACCCTTGACGTCCCCGCTCCGTCAGCGAGTTTCTCTCAAAACTCGAACAACTAAAGCCAACGTGAACTTTTGCGGACCCCGTGGTCCGCCTTTTTTTTGCGTAAAAAAGACCGGATATAAAAACAAAATGGCAACCGAAGCGATCGTTTTTAATGTTTACTCCCTTTCCCCCATACATTTTCATAAGCATCTCTTATCTGACGCAATGCGAATTAAATTTCGTAAATTGCCCACATTTATTCGTTTGCTGAACCGTTTTCGCAGCAATTGACGACGGGGGTTTTACGTGGCTTTATAAAGGGAGATGACAAAATAATGTCCAGAAAATTTTTGCCTGGGCATAAACAAAAATGATGGGGTGACTGGGTTTTTATGAACGAACAATATTCCGCGTTGCGTAGTAATGTCAGTATGCTCGGCAAAGTGCTTGGAGATACCATCAAAGATGCGTTAGGGGAGAACATCCTCGACCGCGTTGAAACCATCCGCAAGCTGTCTAAATCTTCCCGTGCCGGTAACGAGGCCAGTCGTCAGGAGCTGCTCACCACCTTGCAGAACCTCTCTAACGATGAGCTGCTGCCCGTTGCGCGCGCATTCAGCCAGTTCCTGAACCTGGCCAATACCGCTGAGCAATACCACAGCATTTCGCCGAATGGCGAAGCGGCAAGCAACCCGGAAGTCATTGCCCGCACCCTGCGTAAACTGAAAGACCAGCCAGACCTCAACGAGGCCACCATCAAAAAAGCGGTGGAGTCGCTTTCGCTGGAGCTGGTACTGACCGCACACCCAACCGAAATTACCCGTCGCACCCTGATCCACAAAATGGTGGAAGTGAACAACTGTCTGAAGCAGTTGGATAACAAAGACATTGCCGACTACGAACGCAACCAGCTGATGCGCCGTCTGCGCCAGCTTATTGCCCAGTCCTGGCACACCGATGAAATTCGTAAGCATCGCCCAAGCCCGGTGGACGAAGCTAAATGGGGCTTTGCGGTGGTGGAAAACAGCCTGTGGGAAGGGGTGCCGAACTACCTGCGCGAGCTGAACGAACAGCTGGAAGAGAACCTTGGCTACCGCCTGCCGGTCGATTTCGTTCCGGTCCGCTTCACCTCATGGATGGGCGGCGACCGCGACGGCAACCCGAACGTGACCGCGGAAATTACCCGTCACGTCCTGCTGCTGAGCCGCTGGAAAGCGACCGACCTGTTCCTGAAAGACATTCAGGTGCTGATCTCCGAGCTGTCGATGGTTGAAGCGACGCCGGAACTACGCGCGCTGGCAGGTGAAGAGGGTGCCAGCGAACCGTACCGTTTCCTGATGAAAAAACTGCGCGGTCAGCTGATGGCCACTCAGGCGTGGCTGGAAGCGCGTCTGAAAGGTCAGCGCCTGCCAAAACCAGAAGGCCTGCTCAGCCAGAACGAACAGCTCTGGGAGCCGCTGTACGCCTGTTATAAATCACTCCAGGCCTGCGGGATGGGCATCATCGCTAACGGCGAACTGCTCGACACCCTGCGCCGCGTGAAGTGTTTCGGCGTGCCGCTGGTGCGTATCGATGTGCGTCAGGAAAGTACCCGCCATACCGAAGCGCTGGGCGAGCTGACCCGCTACCTCGGCATCGGCGACTATGAAAGCTGGTCCGAAGCCGACAAACAGGCCTTCCTGATCCGCGAGCTGAACTCGAAGCGCCCTCTGCTGCCGCGCAACTGGGAGCCAAGCAACGAAACCCGCGAGGTGCTCAACACCTGTAAAGCGATCGTGGACGCGCCGAAAGGATCGGTCGCCGCCTATGTGATCTCCATGGCGAAAACCCCATCCGACGTGCTGGGCGTTCATCTTCTGCTGAAAGAAGCAGGAATCGACTACGCCCTGCCGGTCGCCCCGCTGTTTGAGACCCTCGACGACCTGAATAACGCCAACGATGTCATGACCCAGCTGCTGAATATCGACTGGTACCGCGGCTTTATCCAGGGCAAACAGATGGTGATGATCGGCTATTCCGATTCCGCGAAAGATGCAGGCGTGATGGCGGCATCCTGGGCGCAGTATCAGGCGCAGGATGCCCTGATCAAAACCTGCGAGAAAGCCGGTATCGAGCTGACCCTGTTCCACGGACGCGGTGGCTCGATTGGCCGTGGCGGCGCACCTGCACATGCAGCCCTTCTGTCACAGCCGCCGGGAAGCCTGAAAGGCGGCCTGCGCGTCACCGAGCAGGGCGAGATGATCCGCTTCAAATACGGTCTGCCGGAAGTGACCATCAGCAGCCTGTCGCTTTATACCAGCGCTATCCTGGAAGCAAACCTGCTGCCGCCGCCGGAGCCGAAAGCATCCTGGTGCCATATCATGGACGAGCTGTCTGACATCTCCTGCGATCTGTACCGCGGCTACGTGCGTGAAAACAAAGATTTCGTTCCTTACTTCCGCTCGGCCACGCCTGAGCAGGAGCTGGGTAAACTGCCGCTGGGCTCACGTCCTGCGAAGCGTCGCCCGACCGGTGGCGTAGAGTCTCTGCGCGCGATCCCGTGGATCTTCGCCTGGACGCAAAACCGTTTGATGCTGCCCGCCTGGCTGGGTGCCGGTGCCGCGCTGCAAAAAGTGGTGGAAGACGGTAAACAGAGCGAGCTGGAGACCATGTGTCGCGACTGGCCATTCTTCTCTACCCGTCTGGGCATGCTGGAGATGGTCTTCTCGAAAGCTGACCTGTGGCTGGCGGAATACTACGATCAGCGTCTGGTGAAACCTGAGCTGTGGGCGCTGGGCAAAGAGCTGCGCGAACTGCTGGAAGGCGACATCAAAGTGGTGCTGGACATCGCCAACGACTCACACCTGATGGCGGACCTGCCGTGGATTGCCGAGTCTATTCAACTGCGTAACATCTACACCGACCCGCTGAACGTCCTGCAGGCAGAGCTGCTGCACCGTTCGCGTATGGCGGAAGAAGAAGGGAAAGAGCCGGATCCACGTGTTGAACAGGCGCTGATGGTGACGATTGCGGGCGTTGCGGCGGGTATGCGTAACACCGGCTAATGCTTTACGCCCGGCGGCGCTGCGCTTGCACGGGCCTACGATAAGTAGGCCGGGTAAGCGTTAGCGCCACCCGGCAAAATTCGGTAGTCTCCTTATGCATTCCGATATCACCCAAATTTTGACTGACCTGGTGAACCGCACGTTACCGCTGGGTCAGATTCATTTCTCAGCGCTGGCTGAACAGCACCCCCGGACCTCTCCCTGCCTCGGCATTACCCTTGATACCCCCTGCGAGGCTATGTTTTCTTTTTTTGGACAAATCACGCCTCCCGCGCCTCACGCCCTGAGCATACATTTCGGTAAGCAGCTGCTGACTATCGAGTTACAGCATGACAATACGCTTTTACAGCAGCTCCAGATTGCCCGACGCGGCCCGCGAACGGGGGCTTTTCTTCTTCAAACGCTTACCGAATTACAGATGCAGCCTGAGGAGCAGGACACAGCAAGGCTGGTGGTTTTAAGCTTGCTCAGCCACTGCCGGGATCTGCTTGGCAGCGAAATTCATACCGACAGCCGTAGCCGGGCACTATTCGAAGCCGTTCGGAGCTATATCGAAGAAAATTATGCCTCTTTGTTAACTCGCGAATCCGTGGCACAGGCGTTCTACATCACACCAAACTACCTTTCCCATCTATTCCAGAAAGTCGGCAGCGTCGGATTCAATGAGTATTTAACAAAAATGCGCCTGGAACATGCGCGCCAGCTGCTGAAAGGCTACGATCTCAAAATTAAAGATATCGCCCCACGCTGCGGATTTACGGACAGCAACTACTTTTGCCGTCTCTTTCGCAAGCACACCGAACGTTCCCCTTCCGAATATCGACGTCAGTACCACAGTCAGCTGATCGCCAAAAAATAGCACTGTGATCGCTCTCGCACTTCGTTAAGGACATTACATTTGTCCAGTATTTAGCAAAATTGGCCTGTATCCGCTCTGCCTGCCCACGCCTTATCCTTTATTCAACCTTTCTGACTTAAGGAAAAATAATGGAACTGTACCTGGATACCGCCAACGTGGCGGAAGTTGAACGCCTGGCGCGCATTTTTCCCATAGCGGGCGTCACCACCAATCCGAGCATCATTGCCGCCAGCCGTGAATCCATTTGGGACGTGCTGCCGCGCCTGCAAAAAGCCATCGGGCCAGAAGGCACGCTGTTTGCTCAAACCATGAGCCGCGACGCAGAAGGCATGGTGGAGGAAGCCAAACGTTTAAGTAACGCCATCCCGGAAATTGTGGTGAAAATCCCGGTGACGGCTCAGGGGCTCATCGCGATTAAAGCATTGAAAAAAGAGGGGATAACCACGCTGGGAACCGCCGTTTACAGCGCGGCGCAGGGCTTGCTTGCCGCACTGGCAGGCGCGAAGTATGTCGCGCCGTACGTAAACCGCGTTGACGCTCAGGGCGGTGATGGCATTCGCATGGTCCAGGAGCTGCAATCCCTACTGGAACTGCACGCGCCGGAAAGCAAAGTGCTGGCCGCCAGCTTCAAAACGCCGCGTCAGGCGCTGGACTGCCTGTTGGCGGGATGCGAGGCAATCACGCTTCCCTTAGACGTAGCGCAACAAATGCTCGGCACACCGGCGGTAGAGTCAGCCGTAGAGAAGTTCGAGCAAGACTGGAAAAACGCGTTTGGTAACCTCAATCTCTAAGGGAGAACTGTTATGGACCGTATCATTCAATCGCCGGGAAAATATATCCAGGGCGCTGATGTGCTTACCCGTCTCGGCGACTATCTGAAACCCCTGGCCAATCGCTGGCTGGTTGTCGGCGATAAATTTGTGCTGGGTTTTGCCGAAGAGACCCTGCGTCAGAGTTTTAAAAATGCGGAACTCTATGCCGAAATAGCGCCATTTGGCGGCGAGTGTTCACAAAATGAAATCGATCGGCTGAAAAAACTGGCCGACGGCGCCGACTGCCTGGCAGTCCTGGGCATCGGCGGCGGTAAAACGCTGGATACCGCCAAAGCGCTGGCTCACTTTATGGACGTGCCCGTCGCCATTGCACCGACTATTGCCTCCACCGATGCGCCGTGCAGCGCCCTTTCCGTTATCTACACCGACAGCGGCGAGTTCGATCGCTACCTGATGCTGCCGCACAACCCGAACATGGTCATTGTGGATACCAAAGTGGTAGCAGGTGCGCCGGCACGTCTGCTGGCCGCCGGGATTGGCGATGCGCTGGCGACCTGGTTTGAAGCACGCGCCTGCTCGCGCAGCGGTGCGACCACCATGGCGGGCGGCAAATGCACGCAGGCTGCACTCGCGCTGGCCGAGCTGTGCTACAACACGCTGATTGAAGAGGGTGAAAAGGCCATGCTTGCAGCGGAACAGCATGTAGTAACACCGGCGCTGGAACGCATTATCGAAGCCAACACCTATCTTAGCGGCGTAGGATTTGAAAGCGGCGGACTGGCGGCGGCACACGCTATTCATAACGGTATGACGGCGGTACCGGACGCGCACCACTTCTATCACGGCGAAAAAGTGGCGTTTGGTACGCTGACGCAGCTGGTGCTGGAAAACGCGCCGGTAGAAGAAATAGAGACCGTCGCGGCGCTTTGCCACAGCGTGGGGCTGCCGATTACGCTGGCACAGCTAAATATTAAACAAGATATTCCGGCCAAAATGCGGCTGATTGCAGAGGCGTCCTGTGCGGAAGGAGAAACCATCCACAATATGCCTGGCGGCGTGTCGCCGGATCAGGTTTACGCGGCGCTGCTGGTGGCTGACCAGTATGGGCAGCGGTTCCTGCAGGAGTGGGAGTAACTGGCATGAATAAAAATCCCCGCATCGGCGGGGATTTTTTTGCCCGTAGGCCGGGTAAGGCGTAGCCGCCACCCGGCACAAGGGTTACTTCACGTCAAACCGGTCCAGATCCATTACCCTCGCCCATGCTGCAACGAAGTCGCGGACAAACTTCTCGTGTGCATCATCACTGGCATAAACCTCGGCCAGCGCGCGCAGCACGGCGTTTGAACCGAAGACCAGATCGGCGCGGGTGGCGGTATATTTCACTTCACCGCTGGCGCGATCGCTTCCGGCAAACAGCTCATTTGATTCGTCGGTCGCCTTCCACTGGGTATTCATGTCCAGCAGGTTCACGAAGAAATCATTGCTCAGCACGCCTTCGCGGTTGGTGAACACGCCGTTCTTACTGCCATCAAAGTTGGTACCCAGCACGCGCAGACCGCCGATCAGCACCGTCAGCTCCGGTGCGGTCAGCGTCAGCTGTTGGGCTTTATCAATCAGCAGGGATTCCGTCGTGGACACATCCACCTGCGCACGGTAGTTGCGGAAGCCATCAGCAACCGGTTCGAGCAGGTTAAACATCTCGATATCCGTCTGATCCTGACGCGCATCCACGCGTCCCGGCGTAAACGGAACGTTGACGTAAACGCCCGCCGCTTTTGCGGCCTGCTCAACGCCTACCACGCCCGCCAGCACGATAATGTCGGCCAGAGAGGCTTTGTTGGTGGTGCGCTGGATAGCCTCCAGAGCCGGCAGCGCACGAACCGCTGCGGCGTTCACGTCCCAGTCACGCTGAGGAGCAAGCGCCAGACGCGCACCGTTGGCGCCGCCACGCTTATCGCCACCGCGGAAGGTCGATGCCGACGCCCAGGCCACAGAAACCAGCTCGCTCACGGAGAGGCCAGAGGCCGCAATTTCCGCCTTCAGACTTTCAATGTCCTCTTTGGTCGGATTGAATACCGCCTCCGGCAGCGGGTCCTGCCAGATCAGATCTTCTTTCGGCACTTCCGGGCCGAGGTAACGCGATTTTGGTCCCATATCGCGGTGGGTCAGTTTGAACCACGCGCGCGCGAAGGCTTCGTTAAAGGCCTGCGGGTCGTTCAGGAAACGGCGGGAAATCTTTTCGAATTCCGGGTCAAAACGCAGCGTCAGGTCGGTAACCAGCATCGTTGGCTTACGTTTTTTGGACGGGTCGAACGGGTCAGGCATGATTTCCGGCGCATCCACGGCTTCAAACTGAATCGCTCCCGCCGGGCTGCGGGTCTGCACCCATTCGAATTTAAACAGGTTCTCGAAGAAGTAGTTGCTCCACTGGGTCGGAGTTTGTGACCAGATGACTTCCAGACCGGAGGTAATAGCATCAGCGCCCACGCCCGTGCCGAGCGTGCTCGCCCAGCCGAGGCCCTGCGCTTCAATCGGTGAGGCTTCCGGGTCAGTTCCCACGTGGGTGGCTTCACCCGCGCCGTGGGTTTTGCCGAGGGTATGGCCGCCTGCAATCAGCGCCACGGTCTCTTCGTCGTTCATACCCATGTTGCCAAAGGTGGCGCGAATCGCTGCCGCCGCTGACAGCGGTTCGCCGCTGGCGTTTGGCCCTTCCGGATTGACGTAGATCAGGCCCATTTCGGTGGCAGCCAGCGGACGCTTCGCCAGCGCTTCCGGGTCACGGTGGGTCAGCCAGGCTTTCTCATCACCCCAGTTCACGTCCAGATCCGGTTCCCAGACGTCTTCACGTCCGGCACCAAAACCAAAGGTGCGGAAACCCGAGTTTTCCAGCGCCACGTTACCCGCGAGGATAAACAGGTCAGCCCAGGAAATTTTTTGACCGTATTTTTTCTTGATGGGCCACAGCAGACGGCGCGCCTTATCCAGGCTTACGTTATCCGGCCAGGAGTTCAGCGGCGCAAAGCGCTGTTGACCGCGTCCAGCCCCACCGCGTCCGTCAACGGAGCGATAGGTACCCGCGCCGTGCCAGGCCATACGGATAAACAGGCCCGCATAGCTGCCCCAGTCGGCAGGCCACCACGGTTGAGAGTCGGTTAAGAGTGCTTTGAGGTCGCCTTTAAGGGCGGAGTAATCAAGTTTGCTGAATTCTTTGCGGTAGTCGAAGTCTTCACCCAGCGGGTTCGAACGATTGGAATGTTGGTTAAGAAGATCGATGCGGAGTTGTTTTGGCCACCAGTCGCGGCTGCCTGTACCTGCGCCCGCGCTGTGATCGACGCCGCCCTGGTGGAACGGGCATTTGCCGACTGATGCCGCTTTATTGGTCTCGTCTGACGTGCTCATCGCTATGCTCCCTTTTACAGTGTTACCGTTACGATATACACCACTAGCAATAAGTTATAGTTGAATTAATCCACAGATTCGATAGCTGATACCTTTTAACTTTTTGCCCTATTAAAAAGCCCTCAATTTAAGAGGGCTTTTGGTGTTTTACGCGGGGCGAACGCCCAGAGTGTGGCAGATGGCGTAGCTCATTTCCGCACGGTTTAGCGTGTAGAAGTGGAAATCTTTCACTCCTTCACGGCTTAAAATTTTCACCATGTCCATCGCGATATTAGCCCCCACCAGCTTGCGGGTTTCCGGGTCATCGTCCAGCCCTTCGTACATTTTGGACATCCACAGCGGAATGCGGACATTGGTCATATCAGCGAATTTCTTCGCCTGCTTGAAGTTAGAGACCGGCAGAATACCTGGGATAATTTCAACGTCGATGCCCGCGGAGACGCAGCGGTCACGGAAGCGCAGATAGCTTTCGACATCGAAGAAGAACTGGGTAATGGCGCGATTCGCGCCGGCGTCCACTTTACGCTTGAGGTTAAGCAGATCGGCCTGGGCGCTTTTCGCTTCCGGATGCACCTCAGGATAAGCGGCAACGGAGATATCAAAATCAGCCACGTCTTTCAGCAGCGCGACCAGATCGGCGGCATACATGTCCGGCTTACCGCTGCCCGGCGGCAGATCACCGCGCAGTGCGACAATATGACGGATGCCGTTATTCCAGTAATCCTGGGCGATAGCCCGTAACTCGTCGCGGGTCGCGTCGATACAGGTGAGGTGCGGCGCCGCTTCCAGACCGGTACGATCTTTGATGCCTTTGATAATGCTGTGCGTACGATCGCGCTCGCCGGAGTTAGCGCCGTAAGTCACGGAAACGAACTTCGGCTTCAGGCTGCTGAGACGATCGATAGAGCTCCACAGGGTTTGCTCCATTTCACTGGTGCGCGGCGGGAAAAATTCAAAAGAGACGTTAATCTGACCGTTTACTTCGGCCAGGCTCTGATTCAGTGCTTCCCGCTGGTTGGCGTGAAAAAAGCTCATACCTTACCTCTATCAATCACATGTCGTTGTCTGTTGTCTTGTGAACTTCTATACGTTTAGACGTCCAGATGTAAAAATGACGGAAAAGCAGAGGGACGTCAACATAAATAATCAACAATAACGGTGAGGTTTGCTCAGACAAGATGAAGAAAGTTCATGATGGGGAGTGAGACATCCCCTGCCCAGGACCTTACTGCCCTTTGGGTAAAGGGGAAAAGACCGCACCAGGCAGTCTTCTCCCTATGGGGTGTACGGTGCGGTTTTAATGCCAGCAGAAGTGATGCACAACCTGAGTAATCAGTTCGCGGGTTGGCTTGATAAAGCGGGTTTCCAGATATTCATCCGGCTGGTGCGCCTGGTTGATGGAGCCGGGGCCAAGGACCAGCGTAGGGCAAAGCGTCTGAATAAACGGCGCTTCGGTGCAGTAGTTCACCACGTCGGTTTTCTCACCGAGCAGCTTTTCCACCACCTCAACCAGCTGATGGTCCGGCGGGCATTCGTAACCCGGGATCGGCGGATGCAGTTCGGAGACCGTCAGGCGGCCCGGCCAGCGCTCGCTCACCGGGGCCAGCGCCTCATTCAGCAGGCCGTCGAGATCGCTGAGGGTCATACCCGGCAGCGGGCGGATGTCCATATGCAGTTCGCAGCAGGCGCATATACGGTTCGAGGCATCGCCGCCGTGCAGGCTGCCGAGGTTCAGGGTCGGATACGGCACGGTGAACGCGTCATAGTGATAGCGCTCTTTCAGATCGTCGCGCAGGGCCATGATGCGCCCGATGGCGTCATGCATCAGCTCAATGGCGTTCACGCCGCGCGCCGGGTCGCTGGAGTGGCCGGACTGGCCGAGCACGCGCACGGCCGTAGAGATATGGCCTTTGTGCGCGCGAATCGGTTGCAACGACGTCGGCTCGCCGATGATCGCGCAATCCGGGCGAATCGACGTGTTTTCAGAGAAGTAGCGCGCGCCAGCCATGCTGGTTTCTTCATCAGCGGTCGCCAGAATGTAGAGCGGTTTTTTCAGCTTCGTCACGTCCACGTCACGCAGCGCGTCGAGGATAAAGGCGAAGAAGCCTTTCATGTCGGCGGTGCCCAAACCGTAGAGCTTGTTGTCATGCTCGGTCAGGGTGAACGGATCGCGCGTCCAGCGGCCATCGTCAAACGGCACGGTGTCGGTATGACCGGCCAGCAGCAGGCCGCCCGCAGCGGTTCCGGTGCTGGCGAGCAGGTTAAATTTGTGGCGGGTTCCGGGAACGGGCTGAACCTCAACGTTAAACCCAAGATCGCTAAACCAACCCGCCAGCAGATTGATTAAAGACTCATTGCTCTGATCCAGCGCTTCTTCCGTTGCGCTGATGGACGGTGTGGCAATCAGGGCGCGGTAGATCTCGATAAATGGCGGTAAGTTCATTTTCATTGTTGACACACCTTAGGTCGTGATAGTATCAATATTCATGCAATAAATGTGAATAAAAATACATTAACGTTGAGCATAAAGGAACCCGATGTTGAATACGCTGATTGTAGGCGCTAGCGGTTATGCGGGCGCAGAGCTTGTAAGCTACGTGAATCGCCATCCACATATGACCATAACCGCTTTGACCGTGTCAGCGCAAAGCAATGATGCAGGAAAGTTAATTTCCGATTTGCATCCGCAGCTTAAGGGCCAGGTCGATCTGCCGCTGCAGCCCATGTCTGACATCAGCGAGTTTACCGACGGCGTCGACGTGGTGTTTTTAGCCACCGCGCACGAGGTCAGCCACGACCTGGCGCCGCAGTTCCTGGCGTCTGGCTGCGTGGTCCTCGACCTCTCCGGCGCGTTCCGCGTTAACGACGGCGCGTTCTACGAAAAATATTACGGTTTCACCCATCAGCATCCGGATCTGCTGGAAAAAGCGGTGTACGGCCTGGCGGAGTGGAGCGCAGACAAACTGAAAGAAGCTGACCTGATTGCCGTTCCGGGCTGCTACCCGACTGCAGCGCAGCTTTCCCTGAAGCCGCTGATCGACGCAGGCCTGCTGGATCTGAGCCAGTGGCCAGTGATCAACGCCACCAGCGGCGTGAGCGGTGCAGGCCGCAAGGCGGCGATCTCCAACAGCTTCTGCGAAGTGAGCCTTCAGCCGTATGGCGTGTTTAATCACCGTCATCACCCTGAAATCACGACGCATCTGGGCGCGGACGTCATTTTCACCCCGCACCTGGGCAGCTTCCCGCGTGGGATCCTCGAAACCATCACCTGCCGCCTGAAACCGGGCGTGACCAAAGAGCAGGTGAACGAGGCCTTCACGCAGGCGTATGCGGACAAACCGCTGGTGCGCCTGTACGACAAAGGCGTGCCGGCGCTGAAAAACGTGGTCGGTCTGCCGTTCTGCGATATCGGCTTTGCCGTTCAAGGTGAGCATCTCATCGTGGTGGCCGCAGAAGATAACTTACTGAAAGGCGCTGCCGCACAGGCAATGCAGTGTGCAAATATTCGTTTCGGTTTCCCGGAAACGCAGGCTCTTATTTAAGGTGTGATGATGAACCCATTAATTATCAAACTCGGTGGTGTACTGCTGGATAGCGAAGAAGCGCTGGAGCGTCTGTTTACCGCGCTGGTGAACTATCGCGAGTCACATCAACGTCCGCTGGTGATTGTGCACGGCGGCGGCTGCGTGGTGGATGAGCTGATGAAAGGGCTCAACCTGCCGGTGAAAAAGAAAAACGGCCTGCGCGTGACGCCTGCTGACCAGATTGACATCATTACCGGCGCGCTGGCGGGTACGGCGAACAAAACGCTGCTGGCGTGGGCGAAGAAACACCACATCGCGTCCGTTGGCCTCTATCTGGGCGATGGCGACAGCGTAAAAGTGACCCAGCTCGACGAAGAGCTCGGCCACGTTGGACTGGCGCAGCCTGGTTCGCCTAAGCTGATTAATACGCTGCTGGAAGGGGGTTTCCTGCCGGTGGTGAGCTCAATCGGCGTGACCGAAGAGGGCGAGCTGATGAACGTCAACGCTGACCAGGCAGCAACCGCGCTCGCGGCAACGCTGGGCGCGGATCTGATCCTTCTCTCCGACGTGAGCGGCATTCTGGACGGAAAAGGCCAGCGCATTGCGGAAATGACGGCTGAGAAAGCCGAGCAGCTGATTGCCCAGGGCATTATTACCGACGGCATGATCGTCAAAGTGAACGCCGCGCTGGATGCCGCACGCACGCTGGGCCGCCCGGTGGATATCGCCTCATGGCGTCACGCGGAACAACTGCCTGCGCTGTTTAACGGCACGCCGATTGGCACGCGTATTCTGGCGTAATCAATTTAACGTTTTGTAGGCCCGGTAAGCGCAGCGCCACCGGGCAATGAAATTCAAAGATATTAAGGAAGCATGTTATGGCACTTTGGGGTGGGCGTTTTACACAGGCAGCGGATCAGCGGTTCAAACAGTTCAACGACTCTTTGCGCTTCGACTACCGCCTGGCCGAACAGGATATTGTCGGCTCTGTGGCCTGGTCCAAAGCGCTGGTGACGGTTGGCGTACTGACCGCAGACGAACAATTACAGCTGGAAGAAGCGCTGAACAATCTGCTGGAAGAGGTGCGTCTTAACCCGCAGCAGATCCTCGAAAGCGATGCTGAAGATATTCACAGCTGGGTGGAAGGCAAACTTATCGACAAAGTCGGCCAACTGGGCAAAAAGCTGCACACCGGACGCAGCCGTAACGACCAGGTCGCCACCGATCTGAAGCTGTGGTGTAAAGATACCGTTGGCGAACTGCTGGCGGCTAATCGTCAGCTGCAGAGCGCACTGGTGGAGACCGCGCAGAACAACCAGGACGCGGTGATGCCGGGTTATACCCACCTGCAGCGCGCCCAGCCGGTGACCTTTGCGCATTGGTGTCTGGCCTACGTCGAGATGCTGGCGCGTGATGAAAGCCGTCTGCAGGACACCCTTAAACGTCTGGACGTCAGCCCGCTGGGCAGCGGCGCGCTGGCCGGAACCGCTTACGAAATCGACCGTGAACAGCTGGCAGGCTGGCTGGGCTTTGCCTCCGCCACCCGTAACAGCCTGGACAGCGTGTCTGACCGCGACCACGTGCTGGAGCTGCTCTCCAATGCCTCGATCGGGATGGTGCATCTGTCGCGCTTTGCCGAAGACCTGATCTTCTTTAACTCTGGCGAAGCGGGCTTCGTCGAGCTGTCCGACCGCGTGACCTCAGGCTCATCCCTGATGCCGCAGAAGAAAAACCCGGACGCGCTGGAGCTAATTCGGGGTAAATGTGGCCGCGTGCAGGGCGCGCTGACCGGCATGATGATGACCCTGAAAGGGCTGCCGCTGGCGTATAACAAAGACATGCAGGAAGACAAAGAAGGACTGTTCGACGCGCTCGACACCTGGCTGGACTGTCTGCATATGGGCGCGCTGGTGCTGGACGGCATTCAGGTGAAACGTCCGCGCTGCCAGGAAGCGGCGCAGCAGGGCTATGCGAACTCTACCGAGCTGGCGGATTATCTGGTGGCGAAAGGTGTACCTTTCCGTGAAGCGCACCATATCGTGGGTGAAGCGGTAGTGGAAGCTATTCGTCAGGGTAAACCGCTGGAAGATCTGGCGCTGGCCGACCTGCAGAAGTTCAGCGCGGTTATCGGGGATGATGTGTATCCGATTCTTGCGCTGCAGTCTTGCCTGGATAAGCGTGCCGCGAAAGGCGGCGTGTCGCCTAAGCAGGTGGCGCAGGCGATAGCGGATGCGAAAAACCGTTTGGTTTAATCTGTCCTGACTGGAGCCCTCTCCCACTGTGCGGGGAGAGGGCCAGGGTGACGGGTTACAGCAGCTTAGCCAGACGGTTGATGTCGGACTGAATGGCTCCAGCGGTAACATCGCGGCCCGCGCCAGGACCGCGGATCACCAGCGGGTTATCGCGGTACCAGCGGCTTTCGATGGCGAAGACGTTATCGCACGGCAGCAGCGCCGCCAGTGGATGCTCAGGACGCACCGCCTCGACACCGACTCGCGCCTTTCCGTTGGCCTCAAAACGCGCCACATAGCGCAGTACCAGCCCCATCTCGTTCGCCGCTTCCAGACGCTGTACCATCTGCTCGTTAAGCTCTTCACCATTTTCAAAGAAATGGTCCACAGAACCTTCTTCACAGCCGGCTGGCACCAGTGATTCGACGCGTACGGAATCCGGTTCGATGTCGTAACCAGCTTCACGCGCCAGGATTACCAGCTTACGCATCACGTCTTTACCGGAAAGGTCAACGCGCGGATCGGGTTCCGTTAAGCCCTGCTGCCACGCCTGATCCACCAGGTCGGTGAACGGTACGGTGCCGTCAAACTGCAGGAACAGCCAGGAGAGCGTGCCGGAGAAGATACCGCTCAGCGCCAGAATGCTGTCGCCGCTTTCAATCAGGTCACGCACGGTGTGGTTAACCGGCAGGCCCGCGCCCACGGTGGCGTTATACAGCCAGTGACGGCCAGTTTTTTCAAACGCGTCGTGGATCTGACGGTATTTATCGGTGCTGCTCGCCCCCGCCAGCTTGTTGGCGCTGATGACGTGGAAACCGTGGCTGGCGAAATCAAGGTACTGATCGGCAAGCTGTTCGCTGGCGGTAACGTCCAGCACCACCAGATCGTCATACGGGTGCGCGCGCATCCACAGGAACAGCGACTCTTCATCCTGCTCAACCGCTTCATCGTTAAAGAAGGCAAGCGCGCGGCTGGCGT
This sequence comes from Enterobacter sp. N18-03635, assembly GCF_004006055.1. Classification (NCBI taxonomy): domain Bacteria; kingdom Pseudomonadati; phylum Pseudomonadota; class Gammaproteobacteria; order Enterobacterales; family Enterobacteriaceae; genus Enterobacter; species Enterobacter sp. N18-03635. The sequence continues at coordinate 4,440,523 of NZ_CP034769.1, forward strand.
CCAGCCCTTCGTAGTTCAGCAGGCTGCGGCGACTGTCTACCACGCCCGCAAGAATAAATTCAAACCCGGTACGCGCCGAGAGCGTCACCTGTTCGCGGGCAAACAGCTCAAGCCAGCGGGAACCGATATTACCTTTCCCGAACAGCACCAGGCCGATGCGTTTTTCTGCGCGGAACAGGGAGGTATGCAGACCCTGAATCAGGCTTTCGGTTGGCCCTTTGCGCAGAACGGCAACCAGGCTGATGCCCTCTTCCGACTGCCAGGTGAACTCCACCGGCTGCCCTTTCAGCTGCTGCCAGAAGCGGTGGCAGTGCAGCGGGTTACGGGTGACGCCCGCGCCCACCATCGCCACCAGCGCCAGCCCCTGACGCAGGCGAAGTTCGCCCGGCAGGCCTGCTTCATCCAGAATTTTCAGCGCGCTGTCCGCCACTTCTGCGGTATAGCAGAACTGCAGCAGCTGGCGGTCATTGTGAACACCCACGGCCAGCGGACGCACCTGAGCACGTTTCAGGATCGTGTCGATCTCTTTATGCGCCAGCTTGAAGTCCTGCCCCGCAGGCACCTGGAACTCAATCAGGCAGATGTCGTCATGGCTGGTGACAATACGAGCCCCGGTACCGGACGCCAGCACGCGCTCAATGCGCGTGGAGCCTTGATCCGGGGTGTAACTGCAGCGCAGCTGGAGGTCGATATCGCTGCCGGAAACCGGCTGCAGCGTGCGCGCGTGCAGTACCGGCGCAGCCAGACGCGCCAGTTCACTGGCTTCATCCAGGCGCAGCAGCGGCAGCAGGCAGGCATCCTTAACTTTACGCGGGTCCGCGCTGTAAACACCGGCCACGTCGCTCCAGATGGTGACGCGGGACACGCCCGCCAGGGCACCAATCTGCGTTGCCGAGTAGTCCGATCCGTTACGGCCCAGCAGCACGGTTTCGCCCGCGTTGCTGCGGCTGATAAAGCCGGTGACGACAATACGTTTGCCCGGGTGCTGCACCAGCAGCTGTTGCAGCAGCGGGTAGGACAACCCTTCATCCACCTGCGGCTGCGCGGCGCGTTCGGCGCGCAGGAAATCACGCGCGTCGAGCCAAGCCGCTTCCACGCCCAGGTGTTGCAGCACGGCGGCCATCAGGCGTGCGGACCACACTTCACCGTGGCCCACCACTTCGGCATACACCGCATCGGTAATACCGCTGTCCAGCAGGGCAGCCAGACGCTCAAGGTCATGGGTGAAGGCACCGATCAGCCCGTCCGCCACGTCCGCAGGCAGCAGGCCGGCAATCAGCTCGCTCTGGTAACGACGTAAGGACTGTTGCACCTGATGCGCAGAAAGGCGATCGGTCTGGCTCAGTTTCAGCCAGCTAATCAACTGGTTGGTGGTGCTGCCCGCTGCCGAGACAACCATCATGTCACCCGGCTGTGAATATTCCGTCATGATCCCTGCAACGCGCAGGTAACATTTCACATCAGCAAGACTACTACCACCAAACTTGTGCAGCTGACGACCCTTCGCCCCTGCCTGCGCTATCACACTCATGATTACCCCTTGGCTGCGATCCGGAAGCCATTTTCCAGATCGGCAATTAAATCTTCAGAATCTTCAATGCCGGTTGAGATACGCAGCAGCGTCTCAGAAATCCCGGCGGCGGCACGTGCTTCCGGTGCCATACCTGCGTGCGTCATGGTTGCGGCGTGGGAGATCAAGCTTTCAACCCCACCTAAGGATTCCGCCAGCGTAAACAATGACAGCCCGCTCAGGAAGCGACGCAGCGTTTGCTCGTCACCATCCAGTTCAAAACTTAACATCGCGCCAAACCCTTTCTGCTGGCGCGCGGCAATCTCGTGCCCCTGATTTTCCGGCAGCGACGGGTGATAAAGCTTTTTCACCAGCGGTTGGGTTTTCAGGAAATCGACAATCGCCTGGGCATTGCGCTGCGCCACGTCCATGCGCGGCGAAAGCGTGCGGATGCCGCGCAACAGCAGATAGCTGTCGAAGGCGCCCGCGGTGACGCCAATGTTATTGGCCCACCATGCCAGTTCGGTGACAACATCCGGATCTTTGGCAATTACCACGCCTGCCACTACGTCAGAATGGCCGTTCAGATATTTAGTGCATGAATGCAATACCAGATCGGCACCCAGTGCGAGTGGGTTCTGAAGGGCCGGACTGAGGAACGTATTATCCACTACACTTATCGCTCCCGCATCCCTTGCGAGCTGACAAATTTTCGCAATATCGACAACGCGCAACAATGGATTGCTTGGACTTTCCACCAGAACCAGCTTTGGTTTCTCTGCCAGAGCCTGTTTCAGCGCCTGTTCGTCGTTTTGATCGACAAACAGCACGCGATAGCAGCCGCGTTTTGCCAGGCTATCAAACAGGCGATAGCTGCCGCCGTAGCAATCGTGTGGGGCAACCAGCAGATCGCCCGGTTTCAGGAACACGGTGGTCACCAGGTGAATGGCGGACATCCCGGTATTGGTTAATACTGCCCCTGCGCCCCCTTCCAGTTCCGCAAGCGCGCGCTGGGTCACGTCACGCGTAGGGTTGCCACGACGCGAGTAGTCATGCGCGCGGGGTTCATTAAATCCGGTGAAGTTGTAGGTACTGGAAAGATGAATCGGCGGGACAACGCAGCCGTACTGCTCGTCATCATTTAATCCGCTACGCACTGCAATAGTGGCCTGTTTACGCGTCATGGTGAGGGCTTCCTGGCGAATGAGGTGAAAAGTCAGGCACCAGAGTAAACATTGAAAGTATGGACGTCAATACATCTGGACATCTAAACTTCTTTGCGTATAGATTGAGCAATGCGCAAATAGCCGTTAAAATTATATGCTTTAGTGCACGCTGCAGCGGCAATATCCGTGCCACGGTATCGTCTCTACGGTAAACTAGACAAGATTGCGGTTCAAAACGGGTGGTTACTGGTTTTGCACCTTTAGATAAATGACTGAGAGGATTAAAGGTATCTCATGGCTGAATGGAGCGGCGAATATATCAGCCCATACGCTGAGCACGGTAAGAAGAGTGAGCAAGTAAAGAAAATTACGGTTTCCATTCCTCTGAAGGTGTTGAAGATCCTCACCGATGAACGTACGCGTCGTCAGGTGAACAACCTGCGCCACGCGACCAACAGCGAACTGCTGTGCGAAGCGTTTCTGCATGCGTTTACCGGTCAACCGTTGCCGAACGATGAAGATCTGCGCAAAGAGCGTAGTGATGAAATCCCGGAAGAGGCGAAGGTGATCATGCGTGAACTGGGTATTGACCCGGAGACGTGGGAATACTGAGAAGCGGATACAAAAAAGGCACCGCAAGGTGCCTTTTTTCTCGGGAAACTTATTTAGCGCCCGGGATGCTGAAACGCTTGTTGAAGCGGTCAACACGGCCACCGGTTGCAACGTCACGCTGCTTACCAGTGTAGAACGGGTGGCATTTGCCGCACACGTCCAGGTTCAGATCGTGACCCACGGTAGAGCGGATCTGGATAGAGTTACCGCAAGAACAGTTTGCAGTAATCATTTCGTATTTCGGGTGAATATCTTTTTTCATGGGAGAACCTCAGTTAAGGCCGCGTCGCTCTTCCAGCCCTAACGCCAGACACCACGCGATGTTGATTGTAAGTTCTTTGGCGTAAAGTACACCAAAGGCGGCGAATCATACAGAATTTGACCAACGTATGCAAACTGATCCGCACGCCGCTTTTACTAATGTGTATACTAACGCGCCACTTTTCAAGTCAGGAAGATTCGATGCCCGTCGCTCACGTTGCCCTGCCCGTTCCGCTTCCCCGCACCTTTGACTATCTGCTGCCCGACAGCATGAGCGCCAAAGCGGGCTGCCGCGTGACCGTGCCGTTTGGCAAACAGCAGCGCGTGGGGATCGTCGTCTCCGTCAGCGATAAAAGCGAGCTACCGCTTAATGAGCTGAAATCAGTCGTTGAGGTGCTGGACAGCGAGCCGGTTTACTCCACCAGCATATGGCGACTGCTGCTGTGGGCAGCGGATTATTATCATCACCCGATCGGCGACGTCCTGTTCCACGCTCTGCCAATTATGCTGCGTCAGGGCAAGAGCGCCAGCCATGCGCCAATGTGGTACTGGTTTGCCACGGAGGAAGGCCAGGCCGTCGACATCAACAATCTGAAGCGCTCGCAGAAGCAGCAGCAGGCGCTGGCGGCGCTGCGTCAGGGGAAAATCTGGCGGCATCAGGTCGACGAGCTTGAGGTCAGCGAAACGGCGCTACAGGCATTAAGAAAGAAAGGGCTAAGCGAACTGGCCAGCGAAGCGCCTGCTCTGAACGACTGGCGGGAGAGTTTCTCCGTTTCAGGGGATCGCCTGCGTCTGAATACCGAACAGGCCACCGCGGTAGGCGCGATTCATAGCGCCTCCGATCGTTTCTCTGCCTGGCTGCTGGCGGGGGTCACCGGTTCCGGCAAGACCGAAGTCTACCTGAGCGTGCTGGAAAACGTGCTCGCTCAGGGGAAACAGGCGCTGGTGATGGTGCCGGAAATTGGCCTGACGCCGCAAACCATCGCCCGCTTTCGCGAACGCTTTAATGCGCCGGTTGAGGTGCTGCACTCTGGCCTGAACGACAGCGAACGCCTCAGCGCCTGGCTGAAAGCGAAAAACGGCGAAGCGGCGATTGTGATCGGCACCCGCTCGTCGCTGTTTACGCCGTTTAAAAATCTTGGCGTTATCGTGATCGACGAAGAGCACGACAGCTCCTATAAACAGCAGGAAGGCTGGCGCTACCATGCCCGCGATCTGGCGGTCTATCGCGCGCACAGCGAGCAAATTCCCATTATTCTGGGTTCCGCCACGCCGGCGCTCGAAACGCTGCACAACGTGCGCCAGCGTAAATACCACATGCTGCGCCTGACGCGTCGGGCGGGGAATGCCCGTCCGGCCATTCAGCACGTGCTGGATCTGAAAGGTCAGCAGGTTCAGGCGGGGCTAGTGCCCGCGCTGATTACCCGCATGCGCCAGCATTTGCAGGCGGGCAATCAGGTGATCCTGTTTCTTAACCGTCGCGGATTTGCACCCGCCCTGCTGTGCCACGACTGCGGATGGATTGCCGAGTGTCCGCGCTGCGACCACTACTATACCTTCCACCAGGCCCAGCGGCATTTACGCTGCCACCACTGCGACAGCCAGCGTCCGGTGCCGCGCCAGTGTCCGTCATGTGGTTCAACGCATATTGTGCCGGTCGGTCTGGGAACGGAACAGCTTGAACAGGCGCTTGGTCCCTTCTTCCCGGACGTGCCGATTTCGCGTATCGACCGGGACACCACCAGCCGCAAAGGCGCGCTCGAACAGCAGCTGGCGGAAGTGCATCGCGGCGGTGCGCGCATCCTGATTGGTACCCAGATGCTGGCTAAAGGTCACCATTTTCCGGACGTGACGCTGGTCGCCCTGCTGGACGTGGACGGCGCGCTGTTCTCGGCAGATTTTCGTTCAGCCGAGCGCTTCGCCCAGCTTTATACCCAGGTAGCCGGACGTGCAGGACGCGCCGGTAAACAGGGCGAAGTGGTGTTGCAAACGCACCACCCGGAGCACCCGCTGCTGCAAACCTTGCTGCACAAAGGCTATGACGCCTTTGCCGAGCAGGCGCTGGCCGAGCGCCAGACTATGCAGCTACCGCCGTGGACCAGTCACGTCATCATCCGCGCGGAAGATCATAACAACCAGCAGGCGCCACTTTTCCTGCAGCAGCTGAGAAACCTTCTGCAGGCCAGCCCGCTGGTGGATAATCAGCTGTGGATTTTGGGCCCGGTGCCCGCCCTCGCGCCAAAACGCGGCGGCCGTTTCCGATGGCAGATTTTGCTCCAGCACCCTTCGCGTATTCGTCTTCAGCATATCGTCAGCGGCGCGCTGGTGCTGATTAACACCCTGCCCGAAGCGCGAAAAGTGAAGTGGGTGCTGGACGTCGACCCCATCGAAGGCTGAAGCTGGATCGAAAAATTTAACTCTCCTCACATTTTTTATGAAAATTCTGTAACCGATTCCATTAACAATCTCTAAAATGGTGATGTCAGAAGTTCGGTGTTCAGGCGAGGAGAAGACGTTGAAGTCCAGGAAAGAGGTTGCACCGGCGACCATGAAAGACGTTGCCCAGAAAGCACAAGTCTCTACGGCAACGGTATCCCGCGCATTAATGAACCCGGATAAAGTCTCCCAGGCGACCCGTAACCGGGTGGAGCAGGCTGCGCTGGAAGTGGGCTATTTCCCACAGGCGATGGGGCGTAACGTTAAACGCAACGAGTCGCGCACCATTCTGGTGATTGTGCCGGACATCTGTGACCCCTTCTTTAGCGAGATTATCCGCGGTATTGAAGTCACCGCGGCGGAACAAGGTTACCTGGTGCTGATTGGTGACTGTGCTCATCAGAATCAGCAGGAAAAAACCTTCATCGACCTCATTATCACCAAGCAGATCGACGGCATGCTTTTGCTTGGCTCTCGTCTGCCGTTTGATGCCAGCATTGAAGAGCAGCGTAATTTACCACCGATGGTCATGGCCAACGAGTTTGCGCCAGAGCTGGAGCTGCCGACGGTACATATCGATAACCTCACCGCCGCGTTCAACGCCGTAAATTATCTCCAGGAGCTGGGGCATAAGCGTATTGGCTGCATCGCCGGACCGGAAGAGATGCCGCTGTGTCACTACCGTCTGCAGGGCTACGTTCAGGCGCTGCGCCGTACCGGCGTTACCGTCGATCCGCACTACATTGCGCGCGGCGATTTTACCTTCGCTGCAGGTGGACAGGCGCTGGAGAAACTTCTGGACCTGCCTGAGCCGCCAACCGCCGTATTTTGTCACAGCGACGTGATGGCGCTGGGCGCATTATCGTATGCCAAACGCCGCGGTCTTCGCATACCGAAAGATTTATCGATCATCGGTTTCGATAATATTTCGCTTTCGGAATTTTGCGATCCGCCGCTCTCAACGGTCGCTCAGCCGCGCTACCAAATCGGCCGCGAAGCGATGCTTCTTCTGCTGGATCAGCTTCACGGTCAAACAGTTAGCAGCGGCTCGCGGTTGCTGGACTGTGAACTGATCGTCCGCGGCACTACCCAGGCATTGACTTAAAGTAAACGTCTTTCGGATACCCTTATCTGGTCAAAGCCCCGCCGCTTAAGTAACATGGCGGACTGACGAACGAATAAATACAGCGAAACGATAGTGGCACAACGAGATTATGTACGTCGCGGCCAGCCGGCACCTTCGCGACGCAAAAAGAGTAGCTCAAGGAAAAAGCAACGTAACCTGCCTGCTGTCTCGCCAGCAATGGTCGCTATTGCTGCGGCTGTAGTCGTCGCCTTTATTGGTGGCCTGTACTTCATCACGCACCATAAAAAAGAAGAGTCTGAGGCGCTTCAGGCCAGTAAAGTTGCCGGAAATGGCCTTCCTCCGAAGCCTGAAGAGCGCTGGCGCTATATCAAAGAGCTGGAAAGCCGTCAGCCTGGGGTACGTGCGCCAACTGAACCTTCTGCGGGTGGTGAAGTGCAGAATGCGAATCAGCTAACGGATGAACAGCGTCAGCTGCTGGCACAAATGCAGGCCGATATGCGCCAGCAGCCTACGCAGCTGAACGAAGTGCCGTGGAATGAGCAGACCCCTGCACAGCGCCAGCAAACGCTGCAGCGACGTCAGGCGCAACAGCAGATCCAGCAGCAACAACAGCAGCAGTGGGCACAAACCCAGCCGGTGCAGCAGCCTAAGGCACAGCCGCGGGTAACGGAACAGCCGTATCAGCAGCCGACGCGTACAGTGCAGTCTCAGCCTGTCCAGCAGCAGCCGAAAACTCAGCCGCAGAAACAGGCGGCTCAGCCTTATCAGGATCTGCTTCAGACGCCAGCGCATACCACCGCGCAGCAGCCGAAAACTCAGCAGGCTGCGCCGGTGACCAAAGAGACCGAAGCGCCGAAGCAGACGGCTGAGAAAAAAGACGAACGCCGCTGGATGGTGCAGTGCGGTTCGTTCAAAGGCGCGGAGCAGGCGGAAACGGTGCGTGCGCAGCTGGCCTTCGAAGGGTTTGATTCGCGTATTACCACCAATAACGGCTGGAATCGCGTGGTGATTGGGCCGGTGAAAGGCAAAGAAAATGCCGATGGCACCATTTCGCGTTTGAAAATCGCCGGTCACACAAACTGCATTCGACTCGCCTCCGGGGGTTGAAACCCCCAAAATCCCCCCCATCTATCATTTAATTCAGCCCTGAGCACAGGCTCAGGGCTTCTGTTTCCCGATTCTGTAACCAGGGGGTCTGCTCGTGACAACAATAGTAAGTGTACGCCGTAACGGCCATGTGGTAATCGCCGGTGATGGCCAGGCCACGCTGGGTAATACCGTCATGAAAGGCAACGTGAAGAAAGTACGCCGTCTCTACAACGACAAAGTGATCGCCGGTTTTGCAGGCGGCACGGCGGATGCCTTCACGCTGTTTGAACTTTTTGAACGCAAACTGGAAATGCACCAGGGGCATCTGGTGAAAGCAGCCGTTGAGCTGGCAAAAGACTGGCGTACCGACCGCATGCTGCGCAAGCTCGAAGCGCTGCTGGCCGTGGCCGATGAAACAGCTTCGCTTATCATCACCGGTAATGGTGACGTGATTCAGCCGGAAAATGACCTGATTGCCATCGGCTCTGGCGGCCCGTATGCCCAGGCTGCAGCCCGCGCGCTGTTGGAAAATACCGACATGAACGCGCGTGATATCGCGGTGAAGGCGTTGGATATTGCAGGTGATATCTGCATCTATACCAACCACAATCACACCATCGAAGAATTGACCTCCAAAGCGTAAGGATCTCCCATGTCTGAAATGACCCCACGCGAAATTGTCAGCGAACTGAACAAACACATTATCGGCCAGGATAACGCCAAGCGCTCCGTGGCTATCGCTCTGCGTAACCGCTGGCGTCGTATGCAGCTTGACGAAGAGCTGCGCCACGAAGTGACGCCAAAAAACATTCTGATGATCGGCCCGACCGGGGTCGGTAAAACCGAAATCGCCCGTCGTCTGGCGAAGCTGGCTAACGCGCCGTTCATCAAAGTTGAAGCCACCAAGTTCACCGAAGTGGGCTACGTGGGTAAAGAAGTGGACTCCATTATCCGCGATCTGACCGACTCGGCGATCAAGATGGTGCGCGTCCAGGCGATCGAGAAAAACCGCTACCGCGCGGAAGAGATGGCCGAAGAGCGCATTCTCGACGTGCTAATCCCACCGGCAAAAAACAACTGGGGCCAGGCAGAACAGCAGGCAGAACCGTCTGCTGCACGTCAGGCGTTCCGCAAAAAACTGCGCGAAGGCCAGCTGGATGACAAAGAGATTGAGATCGATCTCGCTGCCGCGCCAATGGGTGTGGAAATCATGGCGCCTCCGGGCATGGAAGAGATGACCAGTCAGCTCCAGTCCATGTTCCAGAACCTGGGCGGACAGAAGCAGAAAGCGCGTAAGCTGAAAATTAAAGACGCGATGAAGCTGCTGATTGAAGAAGAAGCGGCGAAGCTGGTGAACCCGGAAGAGCTGAAGCAGGATGCTATCGACGCGGTTGAGCAGCACGGTATCGTGTTTATCGACGAAATCGACAAAATTTGTAAGCGCGGCGGCAACAGCTCCGGCCCGGATGTGTCCCGCGAAGGCGTTCAGCGCGACCTGCTGCCGCTGGTAGAAGGTTGCACCGTCTCCACCAAGCACGGCATGGTGAAAACGGACCACATCCTGTTTATCGCATCAGGTGCCTTCCAGGTTGCCAGCCCGTCGGATCTGATCCCGGAGCTGCAGGGCCGTCTGCCTATCCGCGTTGAGCTGCAGGCGCTGACCACCGAAGATTTCGAACGTATCCTGACCGAGCCAAACGCCTCTGCTACAGTACAGTACAAAGCGCTGATGGCGACCGAAGGCGTGAACCTCGAGTTCACCGAAGACGGTATCAAACGTATTGCCCAGGCCGCATGGCAGGTGAACGAAACCACCGAAAACATCGGTGCGCGTCGTCTGCATACCGTGCTGGAACGCCTGGTCGAAGATATCTCTTATGACGCGAGCGACCTGAACGGCCAAACCGTTACCATTGACGCAGAATATGTGAGTAAACATCTGGATGCGTTAGTGGCAGATGAAGATCTGAGCCGTTTTATCCTATAATCGCGGTTACTGGATTCTCATCACGTTTAATGGGGGCTAATGCCCCCATTTTTATTGGCTAAATACTTATGACTGACATCAGCCGTACGCAGGCGTGGCTCGAAAGTCTGCGCCCTAAAACACTTCCTCTGGCCTTTGCCGCGATTATCGTCGGCACCGCCCTTGCCTGGTGGCAGGGTTATTTCGATCCGCTGGTTGCCGCGCTGGCACTGATTACCGCCGGCCTGCTGCAAATCCTCTCCAATCTCGCCAACGACTACGGCGACGCGGTAAAGGGCAGCGACAAGCCTGACCGCATAGGGCCACTGCGCGGAATGCAGAAAGGGGTGATTACCCAGGCGCAGATGAAACGCGCGCTGATTATCACCGTGGTGCTGATCTGCGTTTCCGGACTGGCGCTGGTAACGGTGGCGTCTAAAACCGCCAGCGATTTTATTGGTTTCCTGGTGCTGGGTTTATTAGCCATTATCGCGGCCATCACCTACACCGTCGGCACGCGTCCTTACGGTTATATTGGACTCGGGGATATCTCCGTACTGGTGTTCTTCGGCTGGCTGAGCGTGATGGGAAGCTGGTACCTGCAGGCGCATACGGTGATCCCTGCCCTGTTCCTGCCTGCGACCGCTTGCGGTCTGCTGGCGACAGCTGTGCTCAACATCAACAACCTGCGCGACATCGACAGCGATCGCGAGAACGGCAAAAATACCCTGGCGGTTCGTCTGGGGCCGGTTAATGCCCGCCGCTATCACGCCTGTCTGCTCATTGGCGCGCTGGTTTGCCTGGCGCTGTTTAACCTGATTTCCTTACAGAGCCTGTGGGGCTGGCTGTTTGTGCTTGCCGCGCCGCTGCTGATTAAGCAGGCCCGCTTTGTGATGCGTGAACTCAGCCCGTCCGCCATGCCGCCGATGCTGGAACGTACTGTAAAAGGCGCGTTGCTGACTAACCTGTTGTTCGTCATCGGGATTGTTTTAAGCCAGACGCTGCGTTAGCTGACAAATATCAATTAACAATTGATGATTTTGCCAACAACGCATTTCGCACGATATACTGAACACATTCGCAGCAACTGAGCGTTAAACCTATGAAATACGATACCTCCGAGCTTTGTGACATCTACCAGGAAGATGTCAACGTCGTTGAACCGCTGTTCTCCAACTTTGGTGGGCGGTCATCATTTGGCGGTCAAATCGTCACGGTGAAATGTTTCGAGGACAACGGGTTGCTGTACGATCTGCTCGAACAGAACGGCCGCGGCCGCGTTCTTGTGGTCGACGGCGGCGGTTCCGTGCGCCGGGCATTAATTGATGCTGAACTGGCCGGCATTGCCGTCCAGAACGAGTGGGAAGGCCTTGTGGTGTACGGTTCCGTGCGCCAGGTGGACGATCTGGAAGACCTGGATATCGGGATTCAGGCCATCGCGGCCATACCGGTAGGGGCGGCGGGTGACGGCATCGGCGAAAGCGACGTGCGCGTCAATTTCGGGGGCGTGACCTTCTTCTCCGGGGATCATCTCTACGCCGATAATACCGGCATTATCCTTTCCGAAGATCCGCTGGATATCGAGTAATTAAACCGTCAGCGTGAACCATAAAAAAACCGCCAACAGCAATGTGGCGGTTTTTTTGTCCCTGGTTTATCCCAGCGGGGATCAGACTTCTTCCATACGTCCCAGCAGCGCCTGCAGGCGATCCTGCCAGCCGTTCTGCTGTTCGCGCAGCTGGTTGTTTTCGCGCTCCAGTTCTTCGCGGCCGTGCTGCGCGTTCTGAACTTCCTGCGCCAGGCTGTTGTTCTTCTCTTTCAGCTCTTCAATTTCCATCTGCAGCAGGGTGATGGTGTCAATCGCCTGCTGTACTTTCGATTCCAGTTTCTCAAACACTTCTAAAGACATGATGCTACCTCTCCTGAATTGCAAGGCGACGCTTTAACATAAACGCGCACGACATATACCGTCGATTGTATGGAGCGCGGCGCTCTGTGTCCAGCGACACACCGCGCAGATCGCGGTTTGCAACACTTTTAGGTCTGGTCCTGGTGTGTTCGCGTCATATACCCCTAAATTGTTAGCTGATTCGTTAATGAAATGATTCAGCTCACATTCCGGCACTGATCCTGTACTGCTGCAAAGATGTGCTTTATGGCGCGAAAACGCTCATTTTATTGACGCAGACCACACATTTCGATTTCGATATTTCTCGTTTTTGCTCGTTAACGATAAATTAACACTATGTCTACAGGGCATCGTGGCTGTCACGGGCGGTCATGCTAACAATAAACATCAATTTCTTCAGGATTCCGATTATGAGTCAGACATCAACCTTAAAAGGCCAGTGCATTGCCGAGTTCCTTGGTACCGGGTTGTTGATATTCTTCGGAGTGGGCTGTGTCGCTGCACTGAAAGTGGCGGGTGCCAGTTTTGGTCAGTGGGAAATCAGTATCATCTGGGGTCTGGGCGTGGCGATGGCCATCTACCTGACAGCAGGGGTTTCTGGTGCACATCTTAACCCGGCGGTGACAATCGCACTGTGGCTGTTCGCGTGCTTCGACGGACGCAAAGTAGTTCCTTTCATTCTTTCTCAGTTTGCCGGCGCGTTTTGCGCAGCGGCGTTAGTTTACGGGCTTTATTACAATCTTTTCATCGACTTCGAACAGACGCATCATATGGTACGCGGCAGCGTCGAAAGTCTGGATCTGGCAGGCATCTTCTCAACCTACCCTAACCCGCACATCAATTTTGTGCAGGCGTTCGCAGTTGAAATGGTGATTACCGCTATTCTGATGGGCGTTATCCTGGCGCTGACCGACGACGGAAACGGCATTCCGCGCGGCCCGCTGGCACCCCTGCTGATTGGTTTGCTGATTGCGGTAATTGGCGCATCCATGGGCCCGCTGACCGGCTTCGCGATGAACCCGGCACGTGATATCGGACCAAAAGCGTTCGCCTTTATCGCAGGCTGGGGCGACGTCGCCTTCACAGGTGGCAAAGACATTCCTTACTTCCTGGTACCGCTGTTTGCGCCGGTTGTCGGGGCTGCGCTGGGTGCGTTTAGCTACCGCAAATTAATTGGTCGCCACTTACCGTGCGACACCTGTGTGGAAGAGGAGAAGGAAACGACTTCTACCGCACAACAAAAAGCTTCGCTGTAATCTGACTACGGGACACATACCATGACCGAAAAAAAATATATCGTTGCGCTCGACCAGGGCACTACCAGCTCCCGCGCTGTCGTAATGGATCATGACGCGAACATCGTCAGCGTGTCACAGCGCGAATTTGAGCAAATTTATCCTCGTCCAGGCTGGGTAGAACACGACCCGATGGAGATTTGGGCGTCACAAAGCTCCACGCTGGTCGAAGTGCTGGCGAAAGCCGATATCAGTTCCGACGAGATTGCCGCGATTGGTATCACTAACCAGCGTGAAACGACGATCGTCTGGGAACGCGAAACCGGTAAGCCGATTTACAACGCCATCGTCTGGCAGTGCCGCCGTACCTCTGAAATCTGCGAACAGCTGAAGCGCGACGGTATGGAAGAGTACGTGCGCAGCGCCACCGGCCTGGTGGTTGACCCGTACTTCTCCGGCACCAAAGTGAAATGGATCCTCGACCACGTGGAAGGTTCACGCGAGCGTGCTAAACGCGGCGAGCTGCTGTTCGGTACCGTTGACACCTGGCTTATCTGGAAGATGACCCAGGGACGCGTCCACGTCACCGATTACACCAACGCCTCGCGTACCATGCTGTTCAACATCAACACCCTGGAGTGGGATGACAAGATGCTGGACGCGCTGGATATCCCACGCGCGATGCTGCCTGAAGTGCGCAAGTCTTCTGAGGTTTACGGCCAGACCAACATCGGCGGTAAAGGTGGCACCCGTATTCCTATCGCCGGTATCGCCGGTGACCAGCAGGCGGCGCTGTTCGGTCAGCTGTGCGTCAAGGAAGGGATGGCGAAGAATACCTACGGCACCGGCTGCTTTATGCTGATGAACACCGGTGAGAAAGCGGTGAAATCAGAAAACGGTCTGCTGACCACCATCGCCTGCGGCCCGCGCGGCGAAGTGAACTATGCCCTGGAAGGTGCGGTGTTCATGGCCGGTGCGTCTATCCAGTGGCTGCGTGACGAGATGAAGCTGATCAGCGATGCATTCGACTCCGAGTACTTCGCCACCAAAGTGAAAGACACCAACGGCGTGTACGTGGTGCCTGCATTCACCGGTCTGGGCGCACCCTACTGGGATCCGTATGCACGCGGCGCGATTTTCGGACTGACGCGTGGCGTGAACTCTAACCACATTATTCGCGCCACTCTGGAATCCATCGCCTACCAGACCCGCGACGTGCTGGAAGCGATGCAGGCGGACTCCGGCATTCGTCTGCATGCCCTGCGCGTGGACGGCGGTGCGGTAGCGAATAACTTCCTGATGCAGTTCCAGTCCGACATTCTGGGCACCCGCGTTGAGCGCCCTGAAGTGCGTGAAGTGACGGCGCTGGGTGCGGCGTACCTTGCCGGTCTGGCGGTAGGCTTCTGGCAGAACCTGGACGAGCTGCAGGAAAAAGCGGTTATCGAACGCGAGTTCCGCCCGGGCATCGAAACCACCGAGCGTAACTTCCGCTACAGCGGCTGGAAGAAAGCGGTGAAACGCGCCCTGGCGTGGGAAGAACACGAGGAGTAAGACATACTTCCTCCTCACCCTAACCCTCTCCCCTTTGGGGAGAGGGGACTTAAAACACCCCTCCCCACTCTGTGATAAACTTCGTGCAATTCCTTTTGATTGCACGAGTACCTCATGAAACGTGAACTTGCTATCGAGTTTTCCCGCGTCACCGAAGCGGCCGCCCTTGCAGGCTATAAGTGGCTGGGTCGTGGCGATAAAAATACCGCCGACGGCGCAGCCGTCCATGCCATGCGCATTGTGCTTAACCAGGTCAACATCGACGGCACCATCGTGATCGGCGAAGGCGAGATCGACGAAGCGCCAATGCTCTATATTGGTGAAAAAGTCGGTACCGGCAAAGGCGATGCCGTGGATATTGCCGTCGACCCGATCGAAGGTACCCGCATGACCGCAATGGGTCAGGCCAACGCCCTGGCGGTGCTGGCCGTGGGCGATAAGGGATGCTTCCTTAACGCGCCGGATATGTACATGGAAAAGCTGATTGTCGGCCCTGGCGCGAAAGGCGCAATCGACCTTAGCATGCCGCTGGAAGAGAACCTGCACAACGTCGCCAAAGCCCTGGGCAAACCTCTTAGCGAACTCACCGTGACGATTCTGGCGAAACCGCGCCACGACGCCACCATCGCGCAGATGCAAAAGCTCGGCGTGCGCGTGTTTGCCATTCCGGACGGTGACGTTGCCGCCTCGATCCTGACCTGCATGCCGGACAGCGAAGTAGACGTGCTGTACGGCATCGGCGGCGCGCCGGAAGGTGTGGTCTCTGCGGCAGTGATCCGCGCGCTGGATGGCGATATGCAGGCCCGTCTGCTGCCCCGCCACGAGGTGAAAGGCGACAGCGAAGAGAACCGCCGTATCGGAGAAAACGAGCTGGCGCGCTGCGAAGCGATGGGCATCGAGGCCAATAAAGTGCTCGCGCTGGACGAGATGGCCCGTAGCGATAACGTGGTCTTCTCGGCGACCGGCATCACCAAAGGCGATCTGCTGGACGGCATCACCCGCAAGGGCAATATGGCGACCACCGAAACGCTGCTGATCCGCGGTAAATCACGCACCATTCGTCGTATCCAGTCTATCCACTATCTCGACCGCAAAGACCCGGACGTGCAGACGCACATTCTGTAAAACCGTTTGATCGATAGAGCTTTCCGGCCCTGACGGGCTGGAAATTGTCACCACAAGTACGGAAGATAGAACAGAGAAACAGCACAGGAGAAGATCATGGCGGACTGGGTAACAGGTAAAGTCACAAAGGTACAGTTCTGGACCGATGCGCTATTTAGTCTCACCGTACATGCTCCCGTTCACCCGTTTAAAGCCGGGCAATTTGCGAAGCTGGGACTGGATGTCGACGGCGAGCGCGTGCAGCGCGCCTACTCTTACGTTAACGCGCCTGATAACCCGGATCTCGAATTCTATCTGGTTACCGTTCCTGACGGTAAGCTCAGCCCGCGCCTTGCCGCCCTTAAGCCCGGCGACGACGTGCAAATTGTGAGTGAAGCGGCAGGCTTCTTTGTGCTCGAAGAGATCCCGGATTGTGACACGCTCTGGATGCTGGCAACCGGTACGGCCATCGGCCCTTATCTCTCTATTTTGCAGTACGGCAAAGATCTGGAGCGCTTTAAAAACATCGTGTTGGTGCACGCTGCGCGCTACGCCGCGGACCTGAGCTACCTGCCGCAGATGCAGGCGCTGGAGCAGCGGTACGGCGGAAAGTTAAAGATTCAGACGGTGGTCAGCCGTGAAACCGTAGCAGGAACGCTTACCGGTCGCGTGCCGGCGTTAATTGAGAGTGGAGCCCTGGAAGAGGCGGTGGGTTTGCCGCTGAACGCTGAAACCAGCCACGTCATGCTGTGCGGCAACCCGCAGATGGTACGGGACACGCAGCAGCTTCTGAAGGATACCCGGCAGATGACGAAACATCTTCGCCGCCGGCCGGGCCATATGACCGCTGAACACTACTGGTGATCAGCGGTATTTCACCTCAACGGTATCTTTACCGTATTTGTTTTCGCTCTGGGTGCCGATAAACGCACCCAGATCGACAATCATCATCACGAAGATGACCGAAGGCAGCAGCCTGCCCACAACCCACGGCAGGATGGACGGAAGCATCGCCCAGTTCCCCGCCACCAGCATCCACGCCAGAATAATCAGAAATGCCCACGCGCCGGAACGTCCGCGATCGTGCAGCCGTTTTACGACAACCGCCGCCGTTGGCCATAGCAGACAGACCAGCGCGAAGGCCGCCGTTTGCGTGCTCAGCCATGCGTTGTAAGCAACGAAAAACAGAAGCAGCATGGCGACAACCCACGTCACCATCCAGATCCAGAAATCACGGCGTCCAATACGCCCTTTGAATGAAAACAGCCACTGCTGTATGGTCATGTAAGGTTCCTTATTATCGTATAGCGCGCATTTTACCCTGGAGTTGTGACCTTTTGACAAGCCGACCAGATATCGTTTTAATCATGAGCACTTACGGCCAGGGGCAATGTTGATGAAAAGTTCGGCACGTTCTCTTTTCCTGTGTTTAGCGCTGATCAGCGCGGGTTATCCCCTGCACGCCGCCGAAACCACAGCCCCGACCACAGCACCGTATCTGCTGGCGGGCGCGCCGTCGTTCGATCAGTCCATCAGCCAGTTTCGTGAAACCTTCAATCAGACCAACCCCACGCTGCCGCTGGATGAATTTCGCGCCATTGATGGCTCACGCGATACCCCCACACTGACCCGTGCGGCAAGCAAGATAAATGAGAATTTGTATGCTTCCACGGCGCTGGAGCGCGGTACGTTAAAAATCAAAAGCATGCAAATCACCTGGCTGCCGATACAGGGGCCAGAGCAGAAAGCCGCTAAGGCGAAAGCGCTGGAGTACATGAGCGCGGTCCTGCAGGCGTTTACCCCGGCACTGACGAAAAAGCAAAGCCAGCAAAAGCTGCAAAAACTCCTCGCTGCCGGTAAAAACAAGCGTTACTACGCCGATACCGAGGGCGCAATCCGCTATGTTGTGGCGGACAACGGCGAAAAAGGACTGACCTTCGCTGTTGAACCGATTAAGCTGGCACTATCTGACACTCTCGGCGGGGCGAATTAATGACAAAAAGCAAAGCCTTTCGAGGGAAAATCTCTATACTGATTCACAGACCATGCTGCCCGACAGGGTGGCCATATTCCTTAATTCGCTTATTTAGCGTGGAGAATTGAAATGCGACATCCTTTAGTGATGGGTAACTGGAAGCTGAACGGCAGCCGCCACATGGTAAACGAACTGGTTGCGAACCTGCGTAAAGAGCTGGCTGGCGTGACCGGCTGCGCGGTTGCGATCGCTCCGCCGGATATGTATCTGGATCTGGCTAAACACGCCGCTGATGGCAGCCACATCATTCTGGGCGCGCAGAACGTTGACGTTAACCTGTCTGGCGCTTTCACCGGTGAAACCTCCGCTGAAATGCTGAAAGATATCGGCGCGAAATACATCATCATCGGCCACTCCGAGCGTCGCACCTATCACAAAGAATCCGATGAGTTCATCGCGAAGAAATTCGCCGTGCTGAAAGAGCAGGGTCTGATCCCGGTTCTGTGCATCGGTGAAACCGAAGCAGAAAACGAAGCGGGCAAAACTGAAGAAGTGTGCGCACGCCAGATCGATGCAGTGCTGAAAACCCAGGGCGCGGCAGCGTTCGAAGGCGCGGTTATCGCTTACGAGCCAGTCTGGGCGATCGGTACCGGCAAATCAGCAACCCCTGCACAGGCTCAGGCTGTTCACAAATTCATTCGTGACCACATTGCGAAAGCTGACGCCAAAGTCGCTGAGCAAGTGATTATCCAGTACGGCGGTTCCGTTAACGCTTCCAACGCTGCTGAGCTGTTCACCCAGCCAGACATCGATGGCGCGCTGGTTGGCGGTGCATCCCTGAAAGCGGACGCTTTCGCGGTGATCGTTAAAGCGGCAGAAGCGGCTAAACAGGCGTAATTGCCTTTGTGGCGGGTGGCGCTTCGCTAACCCGCCCTGCGGTTTTGTAGGCCCGGTAAGCGTCAGCGCCACCGGGCTTTTTTACAGCCGTCCCAGCAGGCTAAACCACAGATAATCCAGCGGCAGCAGCACCAGATACGTTGCAATAGCCAGCGCCAGACAAAGCACCATCCCCGCCCTGGCAGGCACCTTTCCTAACCCCATCGCCACCACAATCGGCGACGCCTGATAGGGCAGCAGCGGCGTGGAATAGCCCAGCACCTGAATCATGATCACCGACAGCAGCGGAAAACCGGTCGCGTCCGAGAAACTCTGCGCCAGAGTGGTATACAGCGCCGGAACGCCGTTGGCGGTCATAATGAAGTTGAGTGCGGTGGTAATACCGGTCAGCGCCAGGAAACTGGTGAACGGTCGGCCTGCATCCAGCGGCATAATGCGGAGCAACGCCTCGCCCACCGCCGTTCCGATACCGGTTTGCGTCACGACGATCGCCAGCCCCAGAATACCGGCAACGTAGATACAGGTGCGCATATTCACCCCCGCAGAAAACTCTTCCCCGGTAATGAAACCAATGCGCGGCAGCATAACGATGATCGACGCCGCCAGCCCCGTCCACGCGGGCCCCACGCCGTGCCAGCTCTCCGTAACCCACATCCCCAGCACCACCGCCAGCAGCCAGGCAAGACGCTTTTCGTCCCGCCCCATAGGCTCAGACGGCGCCTGTTCTTTCGGCGGTTTTGGGCTGCCGGGAAATAGCCAGCAGATGAGGCCAATCAGAATCAGGCCTTTGAGAATGCCCAGCACCGGCGTGTGCAGCAGCAGATAAGGGACATAGTTCAGATGGATGCCGTACGAGCCTTCCGCCGCACCGCTCATCACCAGGTTAGGGACGTTAGCGGGCAGAATCGTCGCCGAAAGCTGGAAAGTCCCAAACCCTACCGCCAGCGCCAGACCAAACCACGCTCGGGAGCCGTCTGCGATACCGGCGCGTTTCGCCATCGCGGCGACAATCGGCATCAGTAGCGCAATACGTCCCATATTCGACGGCATCACAAACGCCAGCGCGTAGCTCAGCAGCACCACGCTCGCCACCATCAACACCCAGGAGTCGGTGAGCCTTGCCGACAGCGCCCTGGCGGCCCTGTCTGCCAGTCCGGTTTTACGGATCGCCACGCCGAGCACGAATCCGCTGAAGACCAGCCAGAAAGCAGACGAGGCAAAACCGCCGAAAATCACCTCCGGCGGGGCGATCTTCGCGGTCATTGCCGCCGTAAAGAACAGCAGCGCGGTGATAAATTCCGGCAACAGCGACGTCGCCCATAGCACGATAGTGACGCCAACGATCAGTGAGGGTACCAGCAGAGGATACGTTGACCAGAGCGACATACCTGTCTCCTGTAGAATTTTTCAGCAAGTCTACGGCGACAGGCAGGGCGAGTAAACGCTATTTATGGTGGGGTCAATTCAGAATAGCGCATTGATGATCCTGCAGTTCCTCAGCTGACGCGCGGTTAAGCATCAGCAGGTTACGTTCGGTTGCCAGCAACACAAACGAACCATCGGACTGCTGTGCCATCGCCAGGGCGAAGCGCCCCATATGGTCGCGCGCTTCCGGCAGCTCTTCAGCCAGCATTATAAACGGGCTGCGCTGCACCAGCTCATTCTCCGTCACCCGACGAGCAAGATACTCATGCCCTTCCAGCCCGCCGGGAAGCGGCAGCCACTGGGTGCTGATTTCTGCCTGCGCGGCGTTGAGTTTCTCGCGCACGTCCGGGCGAAGGCAGGAGATATGAATATGAAAGTGGTTCTGCGTGCGCCCTGTCGGGGAGTTAATCGTCAGCGAAATGGCGCTGTCAGGCACCTCGGCTCCGCGCTTCAGGGTCATAAAGCTGCGCGACTGCCAGGCCAGCCAGAAAAAGTTCGGCGTATGCGCTTCGGTCAACAGCGGGCTCTCGGTGCCGTTGATGCGATAGGTCGGCATCAGCAGGTATTGCAGCGGCCCGTTGCGGTCTTTAAATATCACATAGCCTGCATCCGTTTTCACCTGCACACACGGTGCCGGGTTACGATTCTGGATCTGATTCGGCACACACTGGTCGAGAACGATATGTCTTAACGCATTCGGATTACCCGCCTTCATCCAGTACACGCCGCCAGCGGCAAGGGCGATGACAATGAGGATCAATAAGATAATTTTTTTCACAACGCGTTCCCTGTTTTCGATTGAGGCAAAAGAGTAACGCAAAATGATGACCAAATAAAAAACCCGGCGGATTTCTCACGCCGGGTCACCGTGTCACAGGCTAATGGCTAGCGCTGGCTGATTTGGTCGAAGGTACCGCCATTAGAGAAGTGCTCTTTCTGCGCTTTCGTCCAGCCGCCGAACTCGTCATCGATGGTGAAGAGTTTCAGTTTAGGGAATACGCTTTCGTATTTCTTCGCAACAGCCGGATCGCGTGGACGATAGAAGTTTTTCGCCGCAATTTCCTGGCCCTCTGGCGAATAGAGATACTTCAGGTAAGCTTCCGCCACCGCTTTGGTATCTTTCTTCTCAACCACTTTATCGACCACAGAAACGGTCGGCTCAGCCAGAATCGATTCGCTCGGGGTCACGATCTCGAATTTGTCTTTACCCAGTTCGTTGGTCGCCAGCAGTGCTTCGTTTTCCCATGCAATCAGCACGTCGCCAATCCCGCGCTCGACGAAGGTGTTGGTGGCACCACGCGCGCCGGAGTCCAGCACCTCAACGTTTTTATACAGCGCCTTCACGAACTCCTGCGCTTTGGCCTGGTCGCCGTTGTTGTGATGCAGCGCGTAACCCCATGCGCCGAGGTAGTTCCAGCGAGCGCCGCCGGAGCTTTTCGGGTTCGGGGTAATCACAGAAACGCCCGGTTTGATCAGGTCGTTCCAGTCTTTAATTTGTTTCGGGTTGCCTTTACGCACCAGGAAGACGATGGTCGAGGTGTAGGGTGCGGAGTTATCCGGCAGGCGTTTGATCCAGTTTTTGTCGATGCGACCGCGCTCGGCGATCGCGTCGACATCGTAGGCCAGCGCCAGGGTCACCACGTCGGCTTCAATGCCGTTGATGACGGAGGTCGCCTGCTTGCCAGAACCTCCGTGAGACTGGCGAACCACCACGTTATCGCCGGTTTCCTGCTTCCAGTGTGCCGCAAACGCTTTGTTGTATTGCTCGTACAGTTCACGCGTCGGGTCGTATGACACGTTCAGTAATTGGATGTCCTTAGCCAGAACGCTGGTCGATGCCAGCAATAATGTTAAACCCACGCCCCATTTATTCATCGCCCAGCTCTCTTGTGTAGTGTTTTGATGAATGCAGCGTGCCAGAAAGCGAATCGAGGATTAAAGAATAAAAAAAGATTGGCTATAACGTAGTGGAATAAAAAAGCGTGCTCGCATAAAAAAGCCGGGTGGTGGCTACGCCTTACCCGGCCTACGAGTCGTGCCTTTGTAGGCCCGGTAAGCGCAGCACCACCGGGCAACAGAGCCGATCAGTACAGTTTTTTCGCGCAGTCCAGCCAGTCACCTTTGAACGGACGCTTCATGTTTTCAATCGCGTCGATGATGTCGTGGTGAACCAGTTTTTCGTTCTGAATACCGACGCAGCGGCCGCCGTGGCCCTGCAGCAGCAGATCGATCGCGTACGCGCCCATACGGGACGCCAGAATACGGTCGTAAGGGCCTGGGGAACCGCCACGCTGGATGTGACCCAGTACGGTCGCGCGGGTTTCGCGTTTGGTTTCGGCTTCGATGTACTTCGCCAGCTCGTCAACGTCACAGATGTGCTCGGTGATAGCGACGATCGCGTGTTTTTTACCCTTCGCGATGCCCGCTTTGATTTCAGCCACCAGATCTTCACGGCTAAATTCGACTTCTGGCACGACGATAAATTCGCAACCGCCCGCAATGGCAGCCGCCAGCGTCAGGTCGCCACAGTAACGGCCCATCACTTCAACGATAGAGATACGCTGGTGAGAAGACGAGGTGTCACGCAGGCGGTCAATCGCTTCAACAACGGTACCGAGTGCAGTAAAGAAGCCGATAGTGTAGTCAGTGCCTTTGATGTCGTTGTCGATGGTGCCAGGCAGACCGATGCACGGGAAACCCATTTCGGTCAGACGTTTTGCACCCATGTAGGAACCGTCACCACCGATAACCACCAGGGCGTCCAGACCACGTTTCTTCATGTTTTCGATAGCCACTTCACGAACGTGTTCGTCGCGGAATTCCGGGAAGCGCGCAGAACCGAGGAAAGTACCGCCACGGTTGATCATGTCAGACACGCTGTAGCGGTCGAGCTGAACCATACGATCTTCATACAGGCCCAGATAACCGTCATAAACGCCAAAAACTTCCAGGCCTTCCGTCAGCGCTGCACGGACAACACCACGAATTGCCGCGTTCATGCCCGGCGCATCACCGCCGCTTGTCAACACACCGATTTTCTTAATCATGACTACCTCTGAACTTAGGAATGCAAAATTGAAATCTGTTGCCGGAAGAAACTTATCGACCAACGAATACTGCAAATAGTATATCAATCCCTTCCAGCTGAATTGATTCAGGTCAGACCAAACGGCGGTAATTTATACACAAAATGCTGGCCTGGCTCACTTTTTTACAACGAATTACGAAAGCCCAACATGACCGGGTACAACCGAGCAGGGATCCTGGTGAATGATGACGTCTGAACCAGGAAAACGCTGCAAAATCGCCTGCTCGACCTGCTCAGCAATAACGTGAGCCTGTACCAGTGGCAGGTTGTCTTCCATTTCAATATGAATCTGTATAAAGCGGGTCGGCCCTGACTGCCGCGTTCGAAGATCGTGTGCACCGCTGACGCCGGGCCAGGAGGTCACAATAGAAAAAATTTCATTACGTTCTGAGTCCGGGAGGGCGCGGTCAAGCAGTGATTGCACCGCTTCATACCCCATCCGCAGAGCGCTATATAAAATATAGATACCAATCCCTAACGCAAACAACGCATCGGCGCGATGCCAGCCATACCAGGCCAGACCGAGCGCAATAAGAATAGCCCCATTCATCATAACATCAGATTGATAATGAAGCATATCCGCCCTTACAGCCTGACTTTGCGTTTTGCGAACAACCCAGCGCTGGAACGTTACCAGAACGAGTGTGCATATAAGCGCGACTATCGTCACAACGACTCCCACGCCGGGATCGTTCATCGGTGTTGGCGAGACGAGATGCTGAATGCCGGTTAAAAACAGGAACAGCGCAGAGCCGGAAATGAACATACTTTGCGCCAGCGCGGCCAGCGACTCCGCTTTGCCGTGCCCAAACGTGTGCTCTTCGTCCGCTGGCTGCAGCGAGTAACGCACCACCAGCAGGTTGGTCAACGAGGCGGCAATATCCATCAGCGAGTCCACCAGCGCCGCCAGAATACTGACCGAACCGGTATACCACCACGCAAAGATTTTAATCAGTAACAGGCTGGAGGCCATGACGGTCGCCGCAATGGCGGCCCGGCTGACCAGTCTTCCATAGGATTGATTCATAAACGCTCCTGTCATGTTATGCCGCTAGTATAACGGAAGCATTGGGAGTCAAAGGATGAATAAACGGTTAACAAAAGAAATGACGAGCAAAAGACCTGTCGCAGATGAAGAGAAATAGATTATGCAGGATTACAATCATACTATTGATATAAATGGTTTTTATAACGAGATATTCGACCGTGACGTTCATCAATAAGAAAGCCCCGTTTAAAAGGGGCTTTCCTGATTTGAAACCTGAAAATGCTAAGTCAGCACTTAACCATATTTTCTGGCAAAGTCGTCTTCAGAGGTGCACAGATAGATAATAAACTCAATGAAGGCAATGACTGACGGTATGAAGGTCCAGCAAAAGATGAGGTAAAGGAATCCCTGGCCAATCTTACCTAAGTAAAATTTATGTGCGCCCAGGCCTCCTAAGAAGAAAGCGAGCAATGCTGCGGTAAGCTTATTTTTACTTCCTGCTGCAACCTGGCTTGCGCCACAATGCGGACAGGCCTTAGCGGTACTGTGCAACTCCTTGCCACATCCTCGGCAAAAAACCATTCCTGACATGATATCCCCTTTTGTTTCTTATCAGTAGCTTGCATATTTTACAAACAATTCAGAAAAATACTATTTTAAAAAAGAATATATCGTCGGATTGAAAATAATGAGCCCTTGATTTAGGGGGGGTAGAAGAAGGAATAAAAAAAACCCCCACATCATGTGGGGGAAGACAGGGATGGTGTCTATGGCAAGGAAAACAGGGTTTACTGGTTACTACGGGTACTGCTATTGCTACTGAAAAACGTCGTTTCTGAGCTTCGCTGCATCCGTGCAACCTCTCGCAGCTGGTCCATTCTCTGCTGATGTCTGGTGTTCAAAACCGCTTGCTGCTCGGGCGTTAGCAGATGGAACATCTGGTTGCGGACCTTCGCCATCTCTACCTGGCGGGCAACCTGTTCCTGTGCCATTTTTTCGGCCTGAGCGCGTACAGCGCTTTCGTCAAAATTTTCTGCGGTGACAAGGCGATGCATTGTCTCCATTTCGCTAACATTAACAGGGGGCTGGTCGTGTCTTGCCCTCTGCATCAGATCTCGCATCTGTTGACGCTGATGTTCGGTTAAACTTATGCCGTCAAACATATGGCTTTGGCTGCTGTTCTGCGTTGCGCCCTCTTGTAAGGGACTGTTATCGCTGATGATAGCTTCAGCAGCCTGGCTAAACGCACTGAACGCCAGCGTTGAGGCCATGACGGCAGCGGTAACTTTGCGCATCACTTGCTCCCAAAAATCTTTCGTGTCGCGATTCAACGAGAGACAGTCTACGATTCAGGCTGCAAACATGCGTCAGGGGGTGTAAAACAACGTAAAGTCATGGATTAGACAGCCTTGATGTCGTAATTTCTGCCTCGGAGGTATTTAAACAATGAATAAAATCCTGTTAGTTGATGATGACCGAGAGCTCACATCCCTTTTAAAGGAGTTGCTCGACATGGAAGGTTTCAACGTCCTGGTTGCCCATGATGGCGAGCAGGCGCTGAGTCTCCTTGACGACAGCATCGATTTACTTTTGCTCGACGTGATGATGCCGAAGAAAAACGGTATTGATACGTTGAAAGAACTTCGCCAGACACACCAGACTCCCGTAATCATGCTGACCGCACGCGGCAGCGAACTTGATCGCGTACTCGGCCTTGAGCTGGGCGCGGATGACTATTTACCAAAGCCGTTTAACGACCGTGAACTGGTTGCCCGTATTCGCGCTATCCTGCGTCGTTCCCACTGGAGCGAACAGCAGCAAAATACCGACAACAGCTCACCTACACTAGAAGTCGACTCCCTGAGCCTCAACCCGGGCCGTCAGGAAGCGAGCTTTGATGGCCAGACGCTGGAACTGACCGGCACGGAGTTCACCCTGCTATATCTGCTGGCGCAGCACCTCGGCCAGGTGGTTTCGCGTGAACATCTAAGCCAGGAGGTGCTGGGCAAACGCCTCACCCCGTTTGACCGCGCCATCGACATGCACATCTCTAACCTGCGCCGTAAGCTGCCGGAGCGTAAAGACGGTCACCCATGGTTTAAAACCCTGCGTGGTCGCGGTTATCTGATGGTTTCCGCTTCATGATAGGAAGCTTAACCGCCCGCATCTTCGCCATCTTCTGGCTGACGCTGGCACTGGTTTTAATGCTCGTACTGATGTTGCCAAAACTTGACTCACGCCAGATGACGGAGCTTCTCGACAGCGAGCAACGTCAGGGCGTGATGATCGAGCAGCACGTGGAAGCCGAGCTGGCAAACGATCCGCCAAACGATTTAATGTGGTGGCGCAGGCTGTTTCGCGCTATCGACAAGTGGGCGCCGCCCGGACAACGCCTGCTGCTGGTGACCAGCGAAGGCCGCGTGATTGGGGCCGATCGCAATGAAATGCAGATTATCCGCAACTTCATTGGCCAGGCGGATAACGCCGATCATCCCCAGAAGAAGAAATATGGGCGCGTAGAGATGGTGGGGCCTTTCTCCGTCAGGGACGGAGAGGATAATTATCAGCTCTACCTGATTCGCCCCGCGAGCAGCTCCCAGTCCGACTTCATCAACCTGCTGTTTGACCGCCCTCTCCTGCTGCTGATTGTTACTATGCTGGTCAGCTCGCCGCTGCTGTTATGGCTGGCGTGGAGCCTGGCAAAACCGGCGCGTAAGCTGAAGAATGCCGCCGATGAGGTGGCACAGGGTAACCTGCGACAACACCGTGAACTGGAAGCCGGACCGCAGGAGTTCCTTGCCGCCGGGACCAGTTTTAACCAGATGGTGAGCGCTCTCGATCGCATGATGACCGCACAGCAGCGCCTGCTGTCGGATATCTCGCACGAGCTGCGCACCCCGCTAACGCGCTTACAGCTTGGCACCGCGCTGCTGCGCCGCCGCAGCGGGGAAAGCAAAGAGCTGGAACGTATCGAAACCGAAGCTCACCGCCTGGACAGCATGATCAACGATCTGCTGGTCATGTCCCGCAATCAGCAGAAAAACGCGCTGGTTAGCGAAACGGTGAAAGCGAATCACCTCTGGCACGAGGTGCTGGACAACGCGGCATTCGAAGCAGAGCAGATGGGCAAATCCTTCACCGTCAACTTCCCGCCGGGCCCGTGGCCGCTCTACGGTAACCCCAACGCGCTGGAAAGCGCGCTGGAGAATATCGTGCGTAACGCCCTGCGCTACTCGCATACGAAGATTGAGGTGGCGTTCTCGGTGGATAAAGACGGGATCACCGTCATTGTCGACGACGACGGTCCTGGCGTCAGCCCGGAAGATCGCGAGCAGATTTTCCGTCCGTTCTATCGTACCGATGAGGCGCGCGACCGGGAATCCGGCGGCACGGGGCTGGGTCTGGCGATTGTTGAAACCGCCATGCAGCAGCACCGCGGCTGGGTGAAAGCCGACGACAGCCCGCTGGGTGGACTACGGTTAACGCTGTGGCTACCATTGTACAAGCGTTCGTAACCCCCTCACCCTAACCCTCTCCCCGAAGGGGAGAGGGCCGGGATGAAGGGCACTAATTACCCCACAATCTCCTGGAATTATCCTCGATCCTGCTGCTCAAACGTCGCTTCTGCATCGTTCTTGTCCAGCTGGTCGATAGCCCCGCAGCCGACAGCAGGCGATGATACTGCTCGTCATCAAACGGCATATGCCAGGCAATGGCGCAGGCGTCGTAAACAGACACCTCACTCAGGCGTGATACCAGCTCGAGCGGCGCATCTGCTGAGACTTGCCCGGCCAGCACCACCCGGTACAGCCAGCCGGTTTTACCCGCGCTTTGCATCTGAGCCGACATGTCATGAATACCGAAATGGAAGTTGAGCTTGAAGCACGGCGAGCGCGGCTGCGTCACCTGGATCAGGGCATCGCCCCAGCGGTAGATATCACCAATAAATACATTCTTTTCGGTAAGCCCTTCGGTGGAGAGATTCTCGCCAAACGCGGGGGCGACGAAGAGATCCGCCTGCTCGGGGAACTCGGTTTTCCAGTACTGATAGTGTTCGCGCGGATAGTGGCACAGCGCGCGCTCCGGCCCGCCGTGGATCTTCTTTTCGGCCTGCTCGTCGCCAGCAAGCCCGAGGTCGGTCAACGTCAGCTCACCGTCGACCTGAATTTTGCCGATGGCGCTCGGGCGGCTGCCGTCGTACTCCCTTACCTTGCCTGTAAATACATTCACCGGATAATGCATCGCTGCTCCTTTCTGCAGATACAAAAAAAGCGAGCCATCAGACTCGCTTCTCACAGGCGTCAATGCAACCTTATTTTTTAGCGGCGAAACGCGCTGCTGCTTCGTCCCAGTTCACCACGTCCCAGAACGCTTTAATGTAGTCCGGGCGACGGTTCTGAAATTTCAGGTAGTAAGCGTGTTCCCACACGTCCAGACCCAGGATTGGGAAGCCGGATGCGCCAGAGATCGCTTCACCCATCAGCGGGGAGTCCTGGTTAGCAGTAGAAACAACCGCCAGTTTGTCACCTTTCAGTACCAGCCACGCCCAGCCGGAGCCGAAGCGGGTTGCAGCGGCTTTCTCGAACTCCGCTTTGAAGTTGTCAACGGAACCGAAGTCGCGCTCGATAGCCGCTTTCAGGTCGCCCTGCAGGGTGGTACCGGTTTTCAGGCCTTTCCAGAACAGGCTGTGGTTTGCGTGGCCGCCCGCGTTGTTACGCAGCACGGTTTTCTTGTCCGCTGGCAGCTGGTCCAGCTTGGTGATCAGCTCTTCAACAGGCAGATTAGCGAACTCTGGCAGGCTTTCCAGCGCGGCGTTCGCGTTGTTCACGTAGGTCTGGTGATGTTTAGTGTGATGGATTTCCATCGTCTGCTTGTCGAAATGCGGTTCCAGTGCGTCGTAGGCATACGGCAGGGATGGCAGTGTATAACTCATAATCCTCTCCATTATTGTCGGGCGGCACAGCTGTTAATGCCGCGTAAGCAGTTGGTTCATTATAGTTAATTAAATGATATTGAAAATGATTATCAATGCCGTAGTTTTTATAAGGTTATTCATTTTTTGACCAACGCCGGAATAGTGAGTGGGTTCAGAGCGTTAATGGACTTCCAGCGCCTTATTGCCTGCCGCAATCTCCTCCCTGCTGCTGAGCGTAAACGCCGACACCACCGTAATCGCCAGCACGAAACAGCCCAGCATCAGGTATGTCTCCTGGAAACCGATCCGGTCATACATATTTCCGGCAAACGCGGAGAGGAAGATCGCTGCCGACTGTTTGGCAAACTGGAAGCCAATCAGGTAGATAGTCGCCGAAAGACGCGTATCAAACACCCCGGTGATGTACTTGAAGGCCCCCACCAGCAGGAACGGCACCTCCAGCGCGTGCAGCATCTTCAGGGCAATCACTTCTACGGCGGTGGTGGCAAACGACGAGCCGATAATGCGCGTCGCCATAATCACCCCGGCGATGAGCAGCGTGTTTTTCGCGCCGATGCGGTTAATGATCCACGGTGAACAAAACATGATGATCGCGTTGCAGATTTCCCCGGCAGTGGTCGCAAAACCAAAGGCGCGAGTGCCCTCCTGCGGCGTGGCGAAGAACGTTTTGAAGAAGGTAGCAAACTGCTGGTCAAAGACGTCATAGACGCAGGCCACGCCAATCACGTACAGAATAAACATCCACATCCTGCGCTGACGGAACAGGCTAAAGACCGTTTTCGCGGTGATCTGCGGCTGGTTGGCACCCAGCGCATTCATCACCTGCGCCGTCTGGTTGGGTTTTGGCTTTGCGACCACCAGCAGCAGCATCAACAGCAGCGCCGCCGCCGAACCCATCCAGAATACATACGACGGATCGATGCCGAACAGGATCCCGCCCGTGGAGGCGCATAGCCCCCAGCCGAGGCAGCCAAACATGCGCGCCTTACCGTACTCAAAGAAACTGTTACGGCTCACGCGTTCAATGTAGGCCTCAATGGCTCCTGAGCCCGCCGAAAAGACAAAGCCGATATACATGCCGCCGCTCAGCGCGCCCAGCCAGATGTTGGCTTTTAGTAACGGCGCAAAGACGTAGAGGAAGAAAGGGGCAAACAGGAACAGCAGCACGGAGATGATCCACAGCAGGTGTTTTTTTAGCCCCAGTTTATCCGAGATCACCCCAAGCACCGGCTGGAAGGCAATGGCCGAGAGTGAGATGCAGGAAAAGACGATGCCGGTATGGGTTTTGTTCAGGCCGATGATATCCGACAGCCAGATCGGCAGGAACGGAAAGCAGGTGGCCATGATGAAGAAGTAGAGAAAGAAGAACAGCCCGAAAATCCAGAAGTTAGGGTTGTCTTTGTGGGTACAGGGTGTTGTGTTCATTATTTTTATCCTCAACGGAGGGCCGGCAGCCCGGCCCGTCACCTTTACACGCGTTCAACGCCAATCAGAACGGCGGTTTCCGGATCCAGAATCGGCAGCGCAATGCCCGCCTGCATCAGCCACTCGCCGCTCGCCGTTTGCGGTGTTTCCATCCATGCCGGCAGCTTGCGCATGGTATGTCCCCCCTCACCGGTAATGTGAATATCAGGGTGATCGAGCAGCGAAATACGATACTGCGCGCTGGGCTCAAGCCCCGGCATGCGCAGCGGCATCATCAACGTGTAGTCCGGCATGGCGAGCTGGCTGACGATAAACAGCCCCTGCGTTTTATCTGCGCTCACAATACCCTGTGCCAGCGTACTGGCATCCGGCATATCCACGCGCCATTGTGTGCCCTGATGAATAACCTCGCGCCACTGCCTGTACAGCGCGGCGTAACGGCGATAGCCTTCGCGCTCCTTCTCATCGACGGTGAGGGGATCAAGTTCCAGCCCCATATGGCCAAACAGCGCCGTTAGACCGCGAAATTCAATGCTGTGCTGGCGGAAGGTGGCGTGACATTTATGATGACCGATATGCGCCCCCATCACCTCCGGCGGAAAGAAATAGCTCATGCCGCGCTGGATGGTGTTGCGCTCCAGCGCATCGTTGTTGTCCGAAGCCCAGAAGCGGTGGCAGCGCGTCAGCACCTCATAATCAATGCGCCCCCCGCCGGATGAGCAGGATTCAAATTCGATGTGCGGAAAACGTTCACCCAGCACGTCCAGCAGGCGATAAAACTGGCGGGTTTGCGCGTCAGCGGCGGCCTTCCCGTCGTGACCCGGCTGTACCAGCTCACGGTTCATGTCCCACTTCACGTAGTCGACTTCATGTTCACCCAGAAGCCAGCTCATGCGTTCCACAAGATAATCAAATGCTTCCGGGATACTCAGATTGAGCACCAGCTGGTGCCGCCCGGTGTGTTGTTTGTAGCCCGGCAGCGCCAGCACCCAGTCAGGGTGCGCGCGGTACAGATCGGAATCCGGGTTGATCATCTCCGGCTCAACCCAGATGCCAAACTCCATACCGAGCCGTTTGACGTGGTCGATCACCGGCGTCAGGCCGTTCGGGTATTTTTTCTCATCCAGATACCAGTCGCCCAGCGCGGCATGGTCGTCGTTACGGCCTTTGAACCAGCCGTCGTCAATGATGAAGCGCTCCACGCCCAAGGCGGCAGCCTCGTCGGCCATGCGCATGATGTAGCCCGGATCGTGGTTGAAGTAGATCCCTTCCCAGGTATTGAGGTGCACCGGGCGCGGTTTGTTTTCCGGGAAGCGGATAACGTTGTTGCGCAGGTAGCGATGGAACGACTGGCTCATGCCGTTCAGGCCATGCGTGGAATAGCTGGCATACAGGCGCGGCGTCCAGAGCGTATCGCCCTCCTCAACCGCCATTTCGCCCGGCAGGTAGAGGGCTTCAGCCTGCAGATAGCGGCGGCCGTCGGTTTTGGCTTCCGCACGCAGGCGGTGGTTGCCGCTCCAGCCCAGATGCACGCCCCAGACGTCGCCGTGCATTTCGCTGAACGACGGCGTCCCGGCAATCAGCGCCGGGAAGTGTTCATGGGAGGTTTTACCCCGGCGGTTTTCAATCACAAAGCTGTCGTGTTCAAGCGTCACGCGGTGCGGCTGAAATTCCCGGATCCAGCGTCCATGGAAGGCCATCACCTCCTGAGCGCGTTCGGCCACCGGCAACGTGACGGCGAAACGGTCCACCTGCCAGGGGATCGCTTTCAGGTTCGTTAAACCGTGACGAACCACCAGCACGCCGCTGGCATCCAGCGCCAGCTCGCTGGTCAGACGCAAGCCCGCATGTTCATCTTCCGCCGTCACCGTCAGGGTTTGTCCTGACTGCTGTACGTCTGTGGTGGTGAACATGGGTGAACCGTCCAGCCCCTGCCGATGCCCCTCAATGCCGGGAGCACCAAACAGACCGTGCCCCAGCTCGGCCATCAGCGTGACCGGGGAGTCGACGTCAAGCCTGCCGTTGGCAACAGGGCGCGCGAGCATAGCAACATCCTGTGGCGAAAAGTGCTGAAGGTGCGGCCCCCAGTAGAGAATTTCGGCGAACGGGTACGTTTTGATCACCACGTCTACCGTGTTGCTTTCAAGTCGTAAAACGGAATCTTGCATCAGACATCTCCTGTCATCGGGATGATCTGAGTGTTGATCCGAAACGTTTCGGATACAAACCAAAACGTTTCGGTTTTGTGATCGGGTTTAGAAAATGGAGAGATTCAGGCCGTCTGGCCGGGAGAGAATTCGGGCTGCCAGAGCACCTGAAGCCGTTCAATATCGTCGCCGTTAATCAGCTGACGCACCATATCGGCAATCTGTTTCCCGACGCCCTGGCGGGTGGACTGGATCACTGCCGCCACGTCGGCATCGACGATACTGTCCTGCGGGAGCCCGTCATAAACAACCAGCGCAACGGCGCTCTCGCCGGTCAGACGGCCCAGCTCTGCCAGCGCCATCGCCGCGCCGTCACCGTGAGTGTTGCAGTCGGTAATGATGGCCGTGGGCGGCTGCGACAGCGAGAGAAGTTCTTTCGTGGTGGCATAACCCACGCGGCGCGAAGGGGGCATGGCGCGCAGCCATTCGCTGGAAAGCCCGGCTTCCCGCAACGCGTCCAGATAGCCCTGACGACGCTGGGTGATGAATGCCTGATTGTTGCTTTCGCCCAGTAGGGCAATGCGCTGATGGCCTTTCCCGATTAGCCAGCGTGTAGCATTGTACGTACCGGCATAGTTGTCGAAGTCGAACCACGCGTACGGCTGCGGTAGCTGGCTGCGACCAAGCGCCAGAAAGGGAAATCCGGCGGCCTGCAGCTGCTCAAGTCGCGGATCGCGATCCAACGTGTGGGCCACAATCAGCGCATCCACGCGGCGGCTTTGCACCATGCGCATATAGCTGTGCTTATCCGCCAGATCGTCGTCGGCGATAAGCAATAAGTCGATCTCATGTCGCGCCAGTTCGTGGCTAATTTCGCCGACCATGTCCATAAATACGCTGTTATTGAGCGGAACAGGATGGACCGGGAACACCAGCCCAACGGCATCAATTTTGCCCATCTTCAGGCGGCGGGCGAAAGTGTTAGGCCGATAGCCGCGTCGCTGGGCTTCCGCTTCTACGCGAGCGCGCGTCTCGGCGGAGACGTCGTCATATCCGTTGAGGGCGCGGCTGACGGTGGTGACTGACAGCCCCAGTTCTTTGGCAATGGCTTTAAGCGACATGAGTTTCCGTATCTCTGTTAGTTTTGTTCCGCCACCAGCAGCGCGTAAGTGTCTGGCTCCAGGGCCTTGAAGATGTGCGGCTGGTCGGCGGGATAACAAATGTAATCCCCTGCGCCGAGCTCTTCCGCCGCGTCGAGCAGGCCGACCAGCGCCCGGCCCTGCGTCACAATAATATGTTCAACAGAGCCCGGCGGATGCGGCTGAGAAATACGATCTGCGCCCGGTTGGGTCATCAGAAGATAGACATCGCGGCGCGCGCCGGGTGGGCATGCCGCCAGTAAAATGGCTTCATAATTAGCCTGTCCGGCGACCACTTTTGTCCCTTCACCACGGCGGATCACCTGCGTGGTCGGCAACTGCGGCTCAAGCAGGCGGGCGAAAGGAATATCCAGCGCCACGCAGAGCGACCACAGCGTTTCCAGGCTAGGGTTACCGTTGCCGGACTCCAGCTGGGAAAGGGTGGATTTAGCGATCCCGGCACGGCGGGCAATTTCCGCCAGCGAAAGCCCGGTGCGCAGACGTTCCCGCACCAGACTTTTAGCGATCAGGCTGATTGGCTGCGTCATATAACGGCCTCTTGTTCTATAAAACGAACGAATCGTTCGCCTTGAAAATCAGTTTCGTTGCGTTCATTATAATGGATACACGTTCGATATGGCTAAAAATGTATGAAGCATCATCTCTCTTGTCTGAAAGGCGACACCATAAAAGCAATCATCCTGGTCTGCCTCGCGGTGGGCGTGGTGGGAATGTCCTACGGCTCGCTGGCGATGGCCTACGGTTTCCCGGTCTGGGTGCCGTTTGTGCTCTCCATCACCGTACTCGCGGGCGCGTCAGAGTTTATGTTTATCGGCATTGTAGCAAGCGGCGGTAACCCGCTGGCGGCTGCAGCCGCGGGTTTGCTGGTCAACGCGCGCCACGTGCCGTTTGGCGTGACGGTGCGTGAGCTGGTCGGTAAGCGCGGTCTGAGCCTGTTGGGCTGCCACATCATGAACGACGAAAGCGTGGTGTTTGGCCTGTCGCAAAAAACCGCCGAGCAGCGTAAAGCCGCCTACTGGCTGTGCGGTTTAGGCGTCGCCATCGTCTGGCCGCTTGGCGCGCTGCTGGGTGCCATGGTCGGCAAACTGCTGCCGGACCCGGAAACCATAGGCCTGGATGCGGTATTCCCGGCGATACTGCTGGCATTAGTGGTTCCCGCATTTAAAAACCGCACCACGCTGATACGCGCCTGCAGCGGTGCCGTTCTGTCGCTGGCCGCCGTGCAGTTTGCCCCGGTAGGTCTGCCGGTACTGCTCTCTTTACTCGGTCTTGCCGCGAGGAAAAAATAATGGAAAACATGACGTTCTTTATTCTCGGCATCGCCATTTTGTCTGCGGGAACCTATTTGATGCGTCTTGGCGGAGCGAAACTGGGCAGCAGGCTGGCATTGTCAGAGCGTTCACAGGCGCTGCTGTCAGATGCGGCAACGGTATTGCTGTTTTCCGTGGCGCTGGCGACCACGTTTTATGAAGGTGACCACTTTGCCGGCATGGCGCGCGTGCTGGGCGTGGCGTTTGCAGTGTTTTTGGCCTGGCGGAAGATGCCGTTAATTGTGGTGATCGTAGCGGCGGCAGTGGTAACCGCGCTGCTGCGCGTGGCGGGCATAAACTAAAAAAGCGCCCCTGGGGCGCTCTTTCGACGGTGTGACAGCTTATTTAGTCAGTTCAGCGGTCATGTGTACGCGGTTACCTGAGAACGCCTGGGTAATTTTGTACGATGACGCGCCGGCTTCCTGAGCCTGAGCCGCGATTTTAGCTTCTGCGCCATCAATGGTAGAGGCGGTTGCGGTTACGGTCTGTGCAGCGAAAGAACCGAAAGAAGTAGCCAGAGCGATTACAGCGACAAAAGTTTTGATGCTTTTCATGATATAAACCCTTTCATTAAGTTGTTTTGGTAAGGCACCGTGCCTTGATGAGATAAATACTAGACCTCATCATGAACAACTAAAAGCGGAAGGATTTGCTATTATCATTCAAAATTACTGATCAACTATCAATCGTTGTGGATGGGTATAAATCGTCGCCCTTCCCGGCTTGCAGAAGCCCACCAGCGTCAGGTTGCAGCGCTCCGCGACATCCACCGCCAGCGTGGTTGCCGCCGACACCGCAAATAGGATCTCCACGCCGCACATGGCGGACTTCTGCACCATCTCATAGCTGGCGCGGCTGGATACGAGCGCGGCCCCCTGCTGCCAGACATCGCTTTCCCGCGCACGACGGCCTAATAGTTTGTCCAGCGCGACGTGTCGACCCACGTCTTCATGCCCTCCGGCAATATCCCCCGACGGCAGCACCCACGCCGCCGCGTGCGTACAGCCGCTCAGCTGGCCGATGGGCTGTACATCGTTGAGATGCTCAAGCGCATGGTCGAGGTGCGCCAGATTAAAGGTCTGAGTAAACGGCAATGGAGCAACGGGTTTACCAATATCATTGAGCTGCTCAACGCCACACACGCCACAGCCGGTACGCCCGGCCAGCGCGCGACGGCGCTCCTTGAGTCCCATAAAGCGGCGGCTGGAGAGTTCGATCTGCACTTCAAGACCGTTGCAGGCCTGCACCACGTCCATACCGTAGATCTCCTGCGGATGCTCGATGATGCCTTCCGAGAGGGAAAAACCGATGGCGAACAGCTCAAGATCTTTCGGAGACGCCATCATCACCACATGCGAGATGCCGTTGTAAACGAGCGCAACGGGTACTTCTTCCGCCAGAAAATCGGGTATGGCATCGGTTATGTGGGGCGGTCGGTGTACCGACAGTTCCACAATGCCGGCAGGCAGGGGTGACGAGTGGAGAACACGGTTTTGTTTAGACACAGCGGTATTCCTGAACAACCACGGAGGTGAGCGTGCTATTGCAGCATAAACCACAGGCTGTACGCATAGTATGGATCAACTTTTCGACATCCATTCTCCTACTCATTTAGCAGGGGTGCAACCTGCCACCGGCTACACCGCATTAACATGCCGAGCCGTTAATGTGATCAATGTCACACTTTATAATCAACATGGTGATAATACGTTCACTTTGTATTAACGCCATTAGAACAGCGGTACCGACAATGTGGTATTCTGATGATATCCCTCGTGGAATTGAGGGATTAACGCAAATTTTTCTCCTTTGCGGTCAATTCTCAACCGCGAAGTCAAAACTACATATGTAAGCAATGTCGAAACAAGGAGTGACCCATGCAGGTCAGCAGAAGGCAGTTCTTTAAGATCTGCGCTGGCGGTATGGCAGGCACCACGGCAGCGGCACTGGGCTTTGCGCCCGGCGTAGCGCTGGCGGAAACGCGGCAGTATAAACTGCTGCGCACCCGTGAAACCCGTAATACCTGTACGTACTGCTCTGTCGGTTGCGGGCTGTTAATGTATAGCCTCGGCGACGGTGCTAAAAACGCCAAAGCGTCTATTTTCCATATCGAAGGCGACCCGGATCATCCGGTTAACCGCGGCGCATTGTGCCCCAAAGGGGCCGGTCTGGTGGACTTTATCCACTCCGAAAGCCGTCTCAAATTCCCTGAATATCGTGCGCCTGGATCCGACAAATGGCAGCAAATCAGCTGGGAAGAGGCGTTTGACCGCATCGCAAAACACATTAAAGAAGACCGCGATGCCAACTTTGTTGAGAAGAATGCCGACGGCGTCACGGTCAACCGCTGGCTCTCCACCGGAATGCTGTGTGCCTCCGCTTCAAGCAACGAAACCGGTTATTTAACCCAGAAATTTACGCGCGCACTCGGTATGCTCGCGGTCGACAACCAGGCGCGTGTCTGACACGGACCAACGGTAGCAAGTCTTGCTCCAACATTTGGTCGCGGTGCGATGACCAACCACTGGGTCGACATCAAGAACGCCAACCTCATTGTGGTGATGGGCGGTAACGCCGCTGAAGCGCACCCTGTCGGGTTCCGCTGGGCGATGGAAGCCAAAATCCACAACGGTGCGAAACTGATTGTGATCGATCCCCGCTTTACGCGTACTGCGTCAGTGGCGGATTTCTACACCCCTATTCGTTCAGGTACTGACATCACTTTCCTGTCAGGCGTACTGCTGTACCTGATGACCAACGAAAAATATAACCGCGAATACACCGAAGCCTATACCAACGCCAGCCTGATCGTGCGTGAGGATTACCACTTCGAAGATGGCCTGTTCAGCGGTTACGACGCCGAAAAACGCAAATACGACAAAACCAGCTGGAACTACGAGCTGGATGAAAAAGGCTTTGCGAAGCGCGACACCACTCTGCAACACCCGCGCTGCGTGTGGAACCTGCTGAAAGAGCACGTTTCCCGCTACACGCCTGAGGTTGTCGAAAACATCTGCGGTACGCCGAAGGCGGACTTCCTGAAGGTGTGCGAGCTTATCGCCGAAACCAGCGCGAAGGACAAAACCGCGTCGTTCCTGTACGCCCTCGGCTGGACGCAACACTCCATCGGTGCGCAGAACATCCGTACCATGGCGATGGTTCAGCTCCTGCTCGGCAACATGGGTATGGCTGGCGGCGGCGTGAACGCCCTGCGCGGTCACTCCAACATTCAGGGTCTGACTGACCTCGGCCTGCTGTCCCAAAGCCTGCCGGGTTACATGAGCCTGCCAAGCGAGAAACAGACCGACCTGCAAACCTACCTGACGGCCAGCACGCCTAAACCGCTGCTTGAAGGCCAGGTGAACTACTGGGGCAACTATCCGAAGTTCTTCGTCTCGATGATGAAAGCGTTCTTCGGTGATAAAGCGACGGCTGAAAACAGCTGGGGCTTTGACTGGCTGCCGAAGTGGGACAAAGGTTATGACGTTCTGCAGTATTTCGAGATGATGCACCAGGGCAAAGTGAACGGCTATTTGTGCCAGGGCTTTAACCCGGTGGCCTCGTTCCCTAACAAGAACAAGGTTGTTGAGTCGCTGTCGAAACTGAAGTTCCTGGTGACGATTGACCCGCTCAATACCGAGACCTCGACCTTCTGGCAGAATCACGGCGAATCGAACGACGTCGATCCGTCGAAGATTCAGACCGAAGTGTTCCGTCTGCCGTCAACCTGCTTCGCGGAAGAGAACGGGTCGATCGTTAACTCCGGACGCTGGCTGCAGTGGCACTGGAAAGGTGCGGACGCCCCGGGCATCGCCATGAACGACGGCGAGATCCTGGCCGGCATCTTCTTACGCCTGCGTAAGATGTATGCGGAAGAAGGCGGCGCGAACCCGGAACCCGTGCTGAACATGACCTGGAACTACTCGACGCCGGAAAATCCTGCGCCAGAAGAAGTGGCGATGGAGAGCAACGGTAAGGCGCTGGCGGACGTTATTGACCCGGCCACCGGCACCGTACTGGCGAAGAAAGGCGATCAGCTCAGCACCTTCGCGCACCTGCGCGATGACGGTACCACCTCCAGCGGCTGCTGGATCTTTGCCGGTAGCTGGACGCCGAAAGGCAACCAGATGGCAAACCGCGATAACGCCGACCCGTCGGGCCTTGGCAATACGCTGGGCTGGGCATGGGCGTGGCCGCTCAACCGCCGTATCCTCTATAACCGCGCATCCGCTGACCCGCAGGGTAACCCGTGGGATCCGAAGCGTCAGCTTCTGAAGTGGGACGGCGCGAAATGGGGCGGCGTGGATATTCCGGACTACAGCACTGCCGCACCGGGCAGCGACGTTGGGCCGTTTATCATGCAGCCTGAAGGGATGGGGCGTCTGTTTGCTATCGATAAGATGGCGGAAGGTCCGTTCCCGGAACACTACGAGCCGTTTGAGACGCCGCTGGGCACCAACCCGCTGCACCCGAACGTGGTCTCAAACCCGGCAGCCCGTATCTTCAAAGGCGACTTTGAAGCGCTGGGTAAAAAGGACAAGTTCCCGTACGTGGGCACCACCTACCGTCTGACCGAGCACTTCCACTACTGGACCAAGCACGCGCTGCTTAACGCGATCGCGCAGCCGGAACAGTTTGTGGAGATCGGTGAGAAGCTGGCGAACAAGCTCGGCATTGCCCATGGCGATACCGTGAAGGTCTCCTCTAACCGTGGCTACATTAAAGCCAAGGCGGTGGTGACTAAGCGTATTCGCACGCTGAACGTTCACGGTCAGCAGGTGGATACCATCGGTATTCCGATTCACTGGGGCTATGAGGGCGTGGCGAAGAAAGGGTTCATTGCGAACACCCTGACGCCGTTCGTCGGTGATGCGAACACGCAGACGCCGGAGTTTAAGGCCTTCCTCGTGAACGTGGAAAAGGTGTAACGGAGACGACTTATGGCTTATCAATCTCAAGACATTATCCGTCGTTCCGCGACTAATGGTTTCACGCCCGCGCCTCAGGCGCGGGACCACCAGCAGGAAGTGGCGAAGCTTATCGACGTGACCACCTGTATCGGCTGTAAAGCCTGTCAGGTGGCCTGCTCTGAGTGGAACGATCTGCGTGACGAAGTGGGTCACAACGTCGGGGTGTACGACAACCCGGCGGACCTGACCGCCAAGTCCTGGACGGTGATGCGTTTCTCGGAAGTTGAGCAGAACGACAAACTGGAATGGCTTATTCGCAAAGACGGCTGTATGCACTGTGCGGATCCGGGCTGCCTGAAGGCATGTCCGTCAGAAGGGGCTATCATTCAGTATGCCAACGGCATCGTCGACTTCCAGTCCGAACAGTGCATCGGCTGCGGCTACTGCATCGCGGGCTGTCCGTTCGACGTACCGCGCCTGAACCCGGAAGACAACCGCGTCTACAAATGCACCCTGTGCGTTGACCGCGTAACCGTCGGCCAGGAGCCTGCGTGCGTGAAGACCTGCCCAACCGGCGCTATCCACTTTGGCTCCAAAGAGGATATGAAAACGCTGGCGGCAGAGCGCGTGGGAGAGCTGAAAACCCGTGGTTACGACAACGCGGGCCTGTACGATCCGGCCGGGGTTGGCGGTACGCACGTGATGTACGTGCTGCACCACGCCGACAAGCCGAATCTGTATCACGGTCTGCCGGAGAACCCGGAAATCAGCGCCACCGTGAAGTTCTGGAAAGGCATCTGGAAACCGCTGGCAGCGGTCGGTTTTGCTGCCACCTTCGCAGCGAGCATCTTCCACTACGTCGGCGTCGGTCCGAACCGCGCGGAAGAGGAAGACGACAACCTGCATGAAGAGAAAGACGAGGTGCGCAAATGAGAAAACGTGACACCATCGTGCGCTACACCGCGCCGGAACGCATCAACCACTGGGTCACCGCCTTCTGCTTCATGCTGGCGGCGATAAGCGGGCTGGGGTTCTTCTTCCCGTCCTTCAACTGGCTGATGCAGATCATGGGGACACCACAGCTGGCGCGCATCCTGCACCCGTTTGTAGGCGTCATCATGTTCGCGTCGTTCATCATCATGTTTTTCCGCTACTGGCACCATAACCTAATCAATCGGGATGATATCTTTTGGGCGAAGAATATTCGTAAGATCGTCGTCAACGAGGAAGTGGGTGACACCGGGCGTTATAACTTCGGCCAGAAATGCGTATTCTGGGCGGCGATTATCTTCCTGGTCCTGTTGCTGGTGAGCGGCGTGATCATCTGGCGTCCGTACTTTGCGCCTGCTTTCTCAATCCCGGTGATCCGATTCGCGCTGATGCTGCATTCATTTGCCGCAGTGGCGTTAATTGTGGTTATCATGGTGCATATCTACGCCGCCCTTTGGGTGAAAGGCACCATTACCGCGATGGTGGAAGGCTGGGTAACCAGTACGTGGGCGAAGAAACATCACCCGCGCTGGTACCGTGAAGTCCGCCAGAAACAGGAAAAGTCATCTGAATGAGTATTCGCATAATCCCGCAAGATGAGCTGGGGTCGAGCGAGAAACGCACGGCGGATTATATTCCGCCGTTGTTATTCCCCAGACTCAAGAACCTCTACAACCGCCGCGCAGAGCGTCTGCGCGAGCTGGCAGAGAACAACCCGCTGGGCGATTTTCTGCGTTTTGCCGCGTTGGTCGCCCACGCGCAGGAAGTGGTGCTGTACGACCACCCGCTGCAAATGGATCTGACCGCGCGTATCAAAGAAGCCAACGCGCAGGGCAAGCCGCCGCTGGACATTCACGTCCTGCCGCGCGACAAGCACTGGCAAAAGCTGCTGCATTCGCTGATTGCCGAGCTGAAGCCGGAGATGAGCGGTACCGCGCTGGCGGTCATTGAGAATCTGGAAAAAGCCTCTGACCTGGAGCTGGAAGAGATGGCGAGCGCGCTGTTTGCCTCCGACTTCGCTCTGGTGAGCAGCGATAAAGCGCCGTTTATCTGGGCTGCGCTGTCGCTTTACTGGGCGCAAATGGCGAGCCTGATCCCCGGCAAAGCTCGCGCCGAATACGGCGAGGCGCGCCAGTTCTGCCCGGTCTGCGGCTCAATGCCGGTTTCCAGCATGGTGCAAATCGGCACCACTCAGGGGCTGCGCTACCTGCACTGCAACCTGTGTGAAACCGAGTGGCACGTGGTTCGCATCAAGTGCAGCAACTGCGAGCAGACCCGCGATCTGAATTACTGGTCGCTGGAAAATGAAGAAGCAGCAGTGAAAGCCGAAAGCTGCGGCGACTGTGGCACTTACCTGAAGATTCTGTATCAGGAAAAAGACCCGAAAGTCGAAGCGGTGGCCGACGATCTTGCCTCGCTGATTCTGGACGCGAAGATGGAGCAGGAGGGATTCGCCCGCAGCTCGATCAACCCGTTCCTGTTCCCGGGTGAAGGGGAATAACTCCCTGTTACAGTGCCGGGCGGCGCGTGCTTGCCCGGCCTGCAGTTCGACAGCATTACCCGCCGTCTTTCATGTCAGATGCTCTCCATTCTCGTTGAGAGACGCGTTATTGCCTTTGCGAGCCGCTTTCCAGATTGTTGCCCTCAACAATATTCTTGTTTTCTTTTGAATCAAACCAGGCTATAAAACTGTTTATCCATACAGTAAAAGGGAATTTTCATGGCGCTGGAACAGGGTATTGCACAGCTGGTTCAGGGATTTATCGCTGCAGGGCGACCCTCGTCACGTCGCCAGAGCGTTGAGGTGCGACGAGCAGGCTATATTGCCAGCATGGGGCTTGCCGGGGAGACCGAAACGCGCGTACAGGTGGAGACGCTCGTTCTTGACGGTCTTATCATTCGGGTGTTTTCACCTCTCAATGCACCTGAAATATTGCCTGCTGCCATTTACTATCATGGCGGATGTTTCATCAGCGGCGGCTTTGATACCCATGACAACCAACTCCGCCAGTTAGCCTGCTACGGCAATTGCCGGGTGATCGCGATTCAGTACAGGCTGGCCCCGGAGCATATTTTCCCCGCAGCACATGACGATGCGGAAAAAGGTGCAGATCTGGTCTGGCAATATGCGGACAAACTGGGCGTGGATAAAAACCGGATCACACTTTGCGGAGACAGCGCAGGAGGCCATCTTGCGCTGGTAACGTCATTGCGGCTCAACGCGAAAGGACGATGGAAACCCGCACAGCTCATTCTTATCTATCCCATGCTCGACGCCACCGCCAGTTTTGAAAGCTATGCCCTCAATGGCACGGATTACATTATTACCCGTGATACCCTGCTCAGCGGGTATGAAATGTACCTCGCCGACATCGAACGCCAGCATCCCGAAGCGAGCCCGCTGTGGCGCGATGATTTTTACGGACTTCCGCCAGTTCACATCATTACCGCAGAGTACGATCCGCTGTGCGATGAGGGAGAAATGTTATATCAGCATTTGACTGAGCAG
Organism: Enterobacter sp. N18-03635; assembly: GCF_004006055.1. Classification (NCBI taxonomy): domain Bacteria; kingdom Pseudomonadati; phylum Pseudomonadota; class Gammaproteobacteria; order Enterobacterales; family Enterobacteriaceae; genus Enterobacter; species Enterobacter sp. N18-03635. The sequence continues at coordinate 4,484,209 of NZ_CP034769.1, forward strand.
GGTGTGAAGTGTACCGCTCAGCGCTGGCTGGGCGTCATCCATGGCTTCTTTCAGCTTGGCGGCGTTAGCCAGTCTGCGCGAGACGTTATGCGGGATATCGCCGGGCGGATTCAGCACGCCCGGATAACGTGAACAGAAGATTACTCCTCCTCGTTCCCACCCTCTTCATACGCGCCAAAAGGCTTCGCCGGAAGAACAATGTAGGTGCCTTCAAACACCGCGCCCGGTGTTTTATCGCCAAACAGTTCGACCTGCATTTGTACGCGCGCCTTGCGGCCGCGTGCCAGGCGATCCAGATCGCCGCCCAGCGATCCCAGATCGGCCACCGCGCTCGGTTTACCGCTGATCGGTGCGCTATAGCGGATATGAGCATCAGCAAGAATGATGGTGCCACCCAGATGGCGCTCGCGCAGCATCAGCCAGATAAGTCCCCAGCCGGTGAGCGTGGCCAGTGAGAACAGACTTCCAGCAAAGAGGGTGTGGTGGGGGTTCTGATTGCCAGTTTCCGGCATGGTGGTAATAAATTTTTGTCCGGTGTACTGCTGAATGCGCACGCCCATTTTTTCGCTGAGCGGAATGTGCTGATACCAGGCCTGCTGCAGCTGTCCGCACCAGTCGGCGCGATGCAGAATATCGTCCAGCGTGGCGATGGGTTTGATCATCAAAAAATGACGAATCGGGGTGGTTTGCGGGGTCGTGATCTCCCCCTGATTCACAAAACCGAGTTTAGCGAAGAATTCCACGGCATCTTCGCGGGCGCTACAGGTAACGCGCTTAACGCCTTCCTGACGGGCGACGGATTCCAGGGTCATCGCCATTAGCGTCCCCAGACCTTTGTCCTGCACGGAGGGATGAACCGCCATAAAGCGAATAGACGCTTCGTTATCGGCGTTGATATACAAACGCCCGACGGCCACAAGGTTGCCCTCTTCGTCCATCACCATCTGATGGTGGGCCATCGCGTCCCAGGCGTCGCGCTCAGAGCCTTTTGGCTGATGTAATGGCTTGCGTAGCATTTCCCAGCGGAACTGGTAATAGGCTTCTAACTCTTCTTCCGTTTGCGGTACTCGAAGGTGATACATAGCTGTACTCTCTCTTGTTACCCGCGGCCATGCCGTAAGTATGCTCATACCTGGAGCCAGAATGTGACGGGACCATCGTTCACCAGCGATACCTGCATATCTGCAGCGAATCGTCCGGTTTGCGTATTCATTTCCTGCTGGCGACAACGCTCTACAAAGTACTCGTAAAGTGCTTCAGCACGATCTGGCGCGGCACCTTTCGAGAAACTCGGGCGCATGCCGCGCTCGGTATCCGCTGCCAGCGTAAACTGGGAAACCACCAGCACGCTGCCGCCCGCCTGCTGGACGTTCAGGTTCATCTTGCCTTCCGCATCGCTGAAAATACGGTAGCCCAGCACGCGCTCGCATAAGCGGTTGGCTTTTTGTTCGTCATCATCCTTTTCGACACCTAACAACACCAAAAGTCCTGGGCCAATTTCACCCGTCACCTCTCCCTCCACGGTGACGCTGGCACGGGTTACGCGCTGTATCAATGCAATCATGGTTGGTCTGCTTCTTGTTGTTTTTCAGCTTCTGCTGCTTTTTTAAGTTCGCGGTATACACCGAGAGTGACAGTTATTTCAGCACCAAGCAAGACGATACACCAGGTCCAGTAGACCCAGACAAACAAAATGGGGATCACCGCCAGCACGCCGTAAATCAGCTGATAGGACGGAAACATGGTGATGTAGAGGGCAAACCCTTTCTTACCGAGCTCAAAGAGCAATGCCGCCACCAGCGCCCCCACGACCGCATCGCGGTTGGGCACGCGCGTGGTCGGCACCACGCTATAGAGCAGCCAGAACGAGAGCCACGACAGGATCAACGGAAAGATGCGAAGCACATTATCAATAGCGCCGTTTAAATCACTCGCCCAGCGCAGGGAGAGCAGATAAGAACTGATTGCCAGGCTCGCCCCGGCCAGCAGCGGCCCCAGCGTGAGGATCATCCAGTACACGGCAAAGGAATAGACCTTTGGCCGCCCTTTTTTACTCCGCCAGATCGTGTTTAGCGCGTTATCGATGGCGTACATCAACAGCAGCGCGGTGACGATAAGACCGCACGCCCCCACTGCCGTCATCTTGCTGGAATTGGCAACAAACTGCTCAATGTAGTTCTGGATAACATCCCCGGTTGCCGGAATGAAATTCGCGAAGACAAAATGACGAAGCTGCACGCTGACGTCCGCAAACATCGGAAAGGCGGAAAACAGGGCAAAGATAACCGCCACCAGCGGCACTAACGAGAGCAATGACACGTAGGCGAGGTTACCCGCCAGCGTGGTCATATTGTCCTCATCAATCCGGTGCCAGAGCAGTTTCAGCCAGGCCCGCAGCGGGCGAGTATGGTGCGTGGCTTTTTGATGAACGGTTTTTAGCATAGCTGCTTCGCAAAGTAGTCAGGTATCGTCTCTTTTCCGGTCACCAGAATTGACGTAATACCCAACTGGTTAGCTCCCTCTATATTATCGGCGTTGTCGTCGAAAAAGACCGCATCGGCCGCGGTGAATCCTTCTGACTGCAGAACAGCCTGATAAATTCGCGCTTCAGGCTTACGCATGCCCATCTCCTGCGAGAGATAGATTTTATCAGCCGCCGCCTTAACTTCAGGGTATTCTTCAGGCCAGAACGTGGTATGCAGGCGGTTGGTATTTGATAGCACAACGACACGATGCCCCTGATCGCGCAGTTTGTGCATGATGTCGATCACTTCAGGCCGGATGGCGACAAATACCGCCTGCCAACCGTGGGAAAACTGTTCATAGCTTAACGAAAGCCCCATCTCCTGACAGAAACGTTCAGCGAACTCTTCATCGCTGATTTCGCCGCGTTCATGCTGGTGGAAAGTCTCGCCCATCGCGAAATTCTGCTTTAAGGTCGCCAGCGGCACGCGGCTAAAATCGCTCCATGCGCCCAACACGCGATTAAAATCGATATCGACGATGACGTTTCCTAAATCAAAGATATAAAGCATGTTTATCTCCTGCTCGCCGTGGAGAGGTAACTGTAGCGGGAAAGATAAAGTTTGGCTATGCACGAGATTCAGCTTAGAGGGAGCAGTATGAAGAACAAAAATTTAGCCAGGAAGATGATATTGGCTTACGGGCGATAGGCAGGGATGAGTTTTATTTAAGTTCGATTTTGCGAAGATATACGTTTTAGTTCATTCTGCAAAAAATTATAGAAAAACGCTTCCGTAATATTTTTTCTCATCACCATATTCCCCCATTTCTGCCATGGCAATCCCATTTCGCGCGGCTTTGCTCGAAATCGCAACAAGTAAACTTTACTTAAATTTACATTTAGATACAAATACTCTATTTATCTTCTTTTTTATAATGATAAGTTTACATTACTTTACACATGGGGCTGCACTTTCGTGAAGATTAAAAAGGGATACATCCTCAGTGCCGTTTTAATAGCTTTACTCTGCGCTTTCGCTATTTATTCATACAATGCCTACCGATTTAAAAAAGCCAGCAGAGATATTTTATATCAACTCTCTAGCCAACTGATTGTGAAGCAAGGGCTTGAACCAAAACTTTCAACCCACCTCGTTTTTGATACGTTATATATCGACGGAAACATATCCAAAGATGATGACAAAATCATTGTGGGGCTTATCAGAAAAAACCTTATCCCTGTTAGAACGATATCCATAAACAGTGGTGGCGGCGATGTCGAAACTGCAATAAAAATAGCACAAGTTATTCATGATAAAGAAATTAACATTGAGGTCAGGCGATTATGCCTTTCTTCCTGTGCTAACTATCTTTTCCCAGCGGCAAAAAACAAAATCATCAACTATGGTTCCATTATTGGTTTCCATGGGTCGCCTAATTCTGATGACAATAAGTTAACAACTACGGTTAACGGAGAAATCAATACAGACACAACGATAACAGATCGCATTTTCTCAGAAATAAGAAAAACGGATAAAGCATTCTACAAAGATATAAATGTGTCATGGATGATGCCACTTTGCGGGCAAAAAGAAAATATTGGTGATCCAGACACAGGTCTGTCGACGTACAGCGAAAAGGATTTTACGCGTTTTGGCGTAAAAAACATTTCATTCACGGATGGTGAAATGGTATGGAAAAAGTCTATGGATATTATGGGTATACCTTTTGCTCACTATTGCAAGGAAAATTAATAATGCGTGAACTCAATGAAAGTGAATTAAGTAACGTCAGCGGTGCAGGAATGTGGGGTTCTATCGGTAGTGCGATTGGTGGGATGTTCGGTGGTGGTAGCGCTGGTTGTAATGGCAGCTATTCTCACACCAGCACCACTAACAAAGATGGTTCTCACTCTGAAAGCACATCCTTTAGCGGTGGTTGCTCGGTTAACGTTGGTGGTAAAAGCGGTGGTTCATCAAAAGGTAATGGTGGTTCGAAAAGTGGCGGTGGCCGCCAGGGTAATGATCACGGTAGACATTAATTCCTGAACCATTATAACTCATAGCCGCTGATATTTGGCGGCTATTTCCACCCCGCATGAGGCCAGAAATGTTTCGCAAGGAAGCTATTGAATATCAGAGTACACGGTGGGAAGGGAAAGCTGTTCTTCTGCCGGGCATCCCTTTTGCTCTTATCATATTGCTCAGCATTTTTTTTATTGCTTCCATTTCTATATTTATTACCAAAGGTTCCTACACCCGTCGCGTCATCGTTCACGGTGAAATAACCACTTTCCCTGGCTCAGTGAATATCTCTGCATCAATGCAGGGTACAGTCGTGCAGAGTTTTGTTAATGAAGGCGATCTCGTAAAAAAAGGTGATGCTCTCTTTCTCATTCATTCGGGTGTATCGACGCAATCAGGCCTGGTTGATGAGAATAAAAAAAAGGAGATCGCGCTACAGATAAAGAGTATCAGCGTAATGATGGCAAATTTGAACTCTTCGAAAAACCGTACGCTCAACGCGCTGACGACTCAAAAAGATCATTATCAGTCCAGTTTTAATACCTCATCTGGGCTACTGGTGCAGGCTGAGCGGGAACTGCATCAGATTGAGAAGAACGTTAACGATTACCGTGGTTATCAGGAAAAAGGTCTGGTCACCAAAGACCAGATGAGTAGCCAAAACGCACTACTCTACCAACAGCAGAGCAATGTTTCTGACCTGGTCGCCAGAAAATCACAGGACCAGGTTCAGATTGATGCGCTCAATCAGCAAATCCAGTCCCAGAGCGCTGATTATGACCAGCAGATTTACCAGCTTGAGCAACAAATATACGAACTGCAAAAAGAAAAGTTAAATACAGAAGCGGAAGGTAATTATGTCATCGTGGCAACAGCCGATGGCTTAATCGACTCCATCAATACGGCGCAAGGTAAGATGATCGGCGCAGGCGATGTACTGGCGCGAGTTCAGCAGAATATCCATTCACCATGCTATCTCGAAACCTGGGTTCCGGATGAAGTTCTTCCTTATCTGGCGATTGGCCAGCGCGTTAATGTTAGTTACGACGCCTTTCCTTATGAAAAATTTGGTCAGTTCAGGGCATCAATATCAGCAATATCCAGGCTTCCGGCATCGAAGCCAGAACTCCTGTCAAAGCAGACCATCGCACATGAATTCTATGACGATAAAAAGTCCTGGTACAAAATCATGATCAAACCTGACCTACAGTCTGTGCAAGTCCATGGAAAACAACTCTCACTGAGCCAGGGAGCCAAAGCGCAGATTTCTCTTTTCCTTGAAAAGAGACATATCTACGAGTGGTTATTATCGCCATTTTACGAAATGAAAATGAGCGTAACGGACGCAGGTAATGAATAATCTTTATAAACTTGAGACGACGCTGCGCAAGTTGGATCTTAAAATATTTAAACGCATCCCAGTTGTCTTTCAAACCGAAGCGTCCGAATGTGGCCTGGCCTGTCTTTCAATGATATGCAGTTTTTATGGCAAGCAGGTGGATCTACTGCAACTCCGGCAACAATTCAATTTGTCATCACGTGGGGTCAACCTCAATGCGATAAAAGCAATTGCCAGTGAACTGGAGATGTCGTCACGCGCATTGTCCGTGGACCTTCAGGAATTACATGACGTGCGTAAGCCCTGCATATTGCATTGGGATTTTAACCATTTTGTCGTACTGATTAAGGTCGATAAGAACAGCGCGGTGATCCACGACCCTGCGTTTGGACGACGGGTGATTAGCATGCCCGAATTGTCCCAACATTTTACTGGTGTTGTGCTTGAGGTATGGCCGGGAACCACTTTCTCAGTGCAAAAGAAGCAAAACAGGTTAAAAGCGACCACGTTATTAAAGAATATCAATGGACTGATAACTTCACTGACGAAGGTATTTTTCTTATCGCTGGTGATTGAGTTGATCAGCCTGCTAATGCCAGTGGGGACACAATTAGTCACGGATAATGTGATTGCATCCGGAGATTACGGTTTACTTAATATCATCTGTCTTGGGTTGTTTATTCTGATTCTGTTACGTTTGACGGTCAGTGTCATACGCTCCTGGACCACGCTGATACTGGGAACACTCATCGACGTCCAGTGGAGTTTTAGCCTCTTTTCTCACCTTATTAAGCTACCGACCACCTATTTTGAAAGACGCAAACTGGGGGACATTCAGTCTCGCTTCCACTCGCTTGATGTTATACGGGCCACTTTTACCACAGGTTTAACTGGTAGCATTATTGATACGCTAATGCTCATGGGTTTGCTGGTAATGATGTTTTTATACAACCTGCAGCTCAGCATGATAGTGGTCTCTTTTACCGCAATATACACCTTCATTCGGTTTGCTACCTATCGATACTATCGCCAGCTATCAGAAGAAGAGTTAATCAAGGAAGCACGCCTTAATTCTTATTTTATGGAAACCCTGTACGGTATCGCGACGATTAAGATTCAGGGAATGACTGACCTGAGAATCAATAACTGGTTTAATCTTTTTTCAGATAAGGTCAATACAGGCATTCGTTTGACGCGAATGGATCTTTTCTTTGGTGGCGTCGTCTCTTTTATCGCCGCCTGCGACCAAATTGTTATCCTGTGGGTTAGCGGCAGGCTGATGATGGATAGTCATTTAACCATCGGTATGTTTATCGCATTTAACACCTTCAGGAGTCAGTTCTATGACCGAATAAATGCCCTGATCAACTTTATCATTCAGCTGAAGATCATCAACTTACACAATGAACGCGTTGCCGATATTGCGCTGCAGGAAGCATCTTCTTCAACGGCCACCAGCCCGCTGCGTTTACCACACGGAGCCTTAACGCTCGAAACTCAGGATCTGACTTACCGTTATGATAACCATGCGGACCCTATCTTCAGCAAACTGAATCTGACCATTCATGCCGGAGAGAGTATTGCTATTACGGGCGTATCGGGTTCAGGTAAAAGCACCTTGATGAAAGTGTTGTGCGGTTTATTCGAACCGTCGAACGGCTGCGTCCGAATTAATGGCATTGATATTAAGCAACTTGGTTTCGAGCATTATGCTGAACGCATTGCCTGTATCATGCAGGAAGATAAGCTGTTTTCAGGCTCAATCAAAGAGAATATCGCCGGTTTTCGGCCTGACATTTACGAGCAGTGGATGGTGCAATGCGCTATCGCAAGCCATATTCATAATGACATTTTAAAGCTACCAATGGGTTACGAGACACTGATTGGTGAACTTGGGGAAGGGTTGTCCGGCGGTCAAAAACAGCGGATTTATATTGCCCGGGCATTATACCGTAAACCGGGTATTTTATTCATGGACGAGGCGACCAGCCACCTTGATAAAACCAGTGAAAGTCAGGTCAATCAGTCTATACAGGCGATGAACATTACCAGGATTATTATCGCGCATCGCGAAACCACGATTTCATCGGCAGATCGGGTGTTCGTGATAAATGGAGCAGAGTTACCCTAATCCGTGAATTTCGCAGGAAAAAGATAGCGTTGGGACATAACGCCCCCGGCTAATGAAGAATTCTGGCGATCATCCAATAAAAAAGCCGCTGAGGGATCAGCGGCTTTTTACCGGCCGGGTGGTACATGCGCTTACCCGGCCTATAGATTGACCGTATTACTCTTCTTTCGCACCGCGCATTGCACGTTTACGATCGTTCTCGGTCAGGTGACGTTTACGGATACGGATAGACAGCGGAGTCACTTCTACCAGTTCGTCGTCATCGATGAATTCCAGAGCCTGCTCCAGGGTCATCTTGATCGGTGGAACCAGAACCGTTGCTTCGTCAGTACCGGACGCACGCATGTTGGTCAGTTTCTTACCGGTCAGGCAGTTTACGGTCAGGTCGTTAGAACGGCTGTGAATACCGATGATCTGGCCTTCGTAAACTTCAGCACCGTGACCCAGGAACAGCTTACCGCGATCCTGCAGACCGAACAGCGCAAACGCAACCGCTTTACCCTGACCGTTGGAGATCAGCACGCCGTTGTTACGCTGGCCCACTTCGCCCGGACGCACGTCGTCGTAGTGGCTGAAGGTGGAGTACAGCAGACCGGTACCGGAGGTCATGGTCATGAACTCAGAACGGAAGCCGATCAGGCCACGGCTTGGGATCACGTAGTCGAGACGTACGCGGCCTTTGCCATCTGGATTCATGTTTTTCAGGTCGCCTTTACGCTCACCCAGCGCCTGCATCACAGAACCCTGGTGCTGCTCTTCAACGTCCAGCGTCACGTTTTCGAACGGCTCTTGTTTACGGCCGTCGATTTCGCGGAAGATAACTTTCGGACGGGAAACCGCCATTTCGAAACCTTCACGACGCATGTTTTCGATCAGAACAGACAGGTGCAGCTCACCACGACCCGAAACGCGGAATGCATCAGCATCTTCGGTTTCTTCAACGCGCAGCGCAACGTTGTGCACCAGCTCTTTGTTCAGGCGGTCAAGGATCTGACGAGAGGTAACGAACTTACCTTCTTTACCACAGAACGGAGAGGTGTTGACGTTGAAGAACATGGTAACGGTTGGTTCATCAACAGACAGGGCTGGCAGCGCTTCCACGTTCTGCGGGTCGCAGATGGTGTCAGAGATGTTCAGCTCGCCCAGACCGGTGATAGCGATGATGTCGCCCGCTTCAGCCAGATCGCTGTCGATACGCTCCAGACCCAGGTGAGTCAGCACTTTGCCAACTTTACCGTTACGGGTTTTGCCTTCGCTATCGATGATAGTAACCTGCTGGTTTGGCTTCACTTTACCGCGTTTGATACGACCGATACCGATGACGCCAACGTAGTTGTTGTAGTCCAGCTGGGAGATCTGCATCTGCAGTGGACCATCCAGATCAACATCCGGTGCCGGTACGTGATCAACAATCGCCTGATACAGCGGGGTCATGTCTTCCGCCATATCTTCGTGGTCCAGACCCGCGATACCATTCAGCGCCGAAGCGTAAATGATAGGGAAGTCCAGCTGTTCGTCGGTCGCGTCGAGGTTAACGAACAGGTCGAATACCTGATCAACAACCCAGTCAGGACGTGCGCCAGGACGGTCAACCTTGTTGATAACAACAATTGGTTTCAGGCCATGGGCAAATGCTTTTTTGGTCACGAAGCGCGTTTGCGGCATTGGGCCGTCAAATGCGTCAACCACCAGCAGCACGGAATCCACCATGGACATCACGCGCTCAACTTCACCACCGAAGTCGGCGTGCCCTGGGGTATCAACGATGTTGATACGGTAGTCATTCCATTTAATCGCGGTGTTTTTCGCGAGGATGGTAATCCCACGCTCTTTCTCCAAATCGTTGGAGTCCATCACACGCTCTTGAGTTTCGGCACGCGCATCAAACGTACCGGATTGCTGCAGCAGCTTATCAACCAGGGTAGTTTTACCATGGTCAACGTGCGCGATGATGGCGATGTTACGCAAATTTTCGATCACAACTTTGCCTCAGGCATTAGAAATAGCGCGTTATTGTACACGGATTAATCGCACTACAAAACAGGATCACAAACATCCTCCGCAAACAAGTATTGCAGAGATGCTTTGTGATCGCTTTCACGGAGCGAAAAAGGGCACTTTAACGTAAATTGCACCAATATGGTGCTCAATGTTCACATTGAAGCACTATACTGGTGCAACAAATCCATCGTGGTGCAGCCCTTTTGCACTATGGTGCGCATGATAACGCCTTTTTGGGGTGATTTAAAAGTTGGCACAGATTTCGCTTTATAAAAATTACATGGCAACAGCCAGTACAAACAGAAACTGAAGACCTCGTTACCACGACGACAATGACCAATCTGGAGAGTTAAGTATGTCCGCTGAACACGTTTTGACGATGCTGAACGAACATGAAGTGAAGTTTGTTGATCTCCGCTTCACCGACACCAAAGGTAAAGAACAGCACGTCACAATCCCTGCTCATCAGGTGAACGCCGAATTCTTTGAAGAAGGCAAAATGTTTGACGGCTCCTCCATTGGTGGCTGGAAAGGCATTAACGAATCCGACATGGTTCTGATGCCAGATGCAACCACTGCGGTCATTGATCCGTTCTTCGAAGAACCAACCCTGATCATCCGTTGCGACATCCTCGAGCCAGGCACGCTGCAGGGCTACGACCGCGACCCACGTTCTATCGCGAAACGCGCTGAAGAGTACCTGCGTTCTACCGGCATCGCAGACACCGTTCTGTTCGGGCCAGAGCCAGAATTCTTCCTGTTCGATGACATCCGTTTCGGTGCTTCTATTTCTGGCTCCCACGTTGCTATCGACGACATCGAAGGTGCATGGAACTCCTCCACCAAATATGAAGGTGGTAACAAAGGTCACCGTCCTGGCGTTAAAGGTGGTTACTTCCCGGTTCCTCCGGTCGATTCTGCACAGGACATTCGTTCCACCATGTGTCTGGTGATGGAAGAGATGGGCCTGGTTGTTGAAGCTCACCACCACGAAGTGGCGACTGCTGGTCAGAACGAAGTGGCAACCCGCTTCAACACCATGACCAAAAAAGCGGACGAAATTCAGATCTACAAATACGTTGTGCACAACGTTGCGCACCGTTTCGGTAAAACCGCGACCTTCATGCCAAAACCAATGTTTGGCGACAACGGTTCCGGTATGCACTGCCACATGTCTCTGTCCAAGAACGGTACCAACCTGTTCTCTGGCGACAAATATGCTGGTCTGTCCGAGCAGGCGCTGTATTACATCGGTGGTGTTATCAAACACGCTAAAGCGATCAACGCCCTGGCGAACCCAACCACCAACTCCTACAAGCGTCTGGTCCCGGGCTACGAAGCGCCAGTGATGCTGGCCTACTCTGCACGTAACCGTTCTGCTTCTATCCGTATCCCGGTAGTAGCGTCTCCTAAAGCGCGTCGTATCGAAGTTCGCTTCCCGGATCCAGCGGCTAACCCATACCTGTGCTTCGCAGCACTGCTGATGGCCGGTCTGGACGGTATCAAGAACAAGATCCACCCGGGCGAAGCGATGGACAAAAACCTGTACGACCTGCCGCCAGAAGAAGCGAAAGAGATCCCACAGGTTGCTGGCTCTCTGGAAGAAGCCCTGCAGGCGCTGGACGCAGACCGCGAGTTTCTGACCGCAGGTGGCGTATTCACTGATGACGCTATCGATGCCTACATAGCCCTGCGTACTGAAGAGAACGACCGCGTGCGCATGACGCCGCATCCGGTTGAGTTCGAACTGTACTACAGCGTTTAATTAAGTTGTTTTACCCGGCGTGACAAGCGCCGGGAGTAGTTGCCGTGGAAACTTTTAGCCCATCTCCGGATGGGCTTTTTTCTCCACCAACAATCTGATCTCACGCGCTTTTTACGCCGAAAACGCTATACTGCACTAAATTAGTGCAAACGACTCCAGGAGACTGCTGAATGGCAACTGGCACGCTGCCCGATGCTGGGCAGATCCTCAATTCTTTGATTAACAGCATTTTGCTGGTCGATGACGAGCTGGCCGTTCATTACGCCAACCCGGCGGCACAGCAGCTGCTTGCCCAAAGCGCACGTAAACTATTCGGTACCCCGCTTCCGGAACTCCTGAGCTATTTTTCGCTGAATATTGGCTTGATGCAGGAAAGCTTACAGGCAGGCCAGGGTTTCACCGATAACGAAGTGACGCTGGTGATCGACGGGCGCTCGCACATTCTGTCGCTAACCGCGCAACGTCTTCCCGAAGGCCTGATCCTGCTGGAAATGGCGCCGATGGATAATCAGCGTCGACTGAGCCAGGAGCAGCTTCAGCATGCGCAGCAGATTGCAGCCCGTGACCTCGTGCGCGGTCTGGCGCATGAAATCAAAAACCCGCTGGGTGGGTTACGCGGCGCGGCGCAGCTTCTGACCAAGGCGCTGCCTGACCCTGCGCTGGCGGAATATACCAACGTCATCATTGAGCAGGCGGACCGTCTGCGGAATCTGGTAGACCGTCTTCTCGGTCCGCAGCAGCCGGGAATGCACGTCACTGAAAGCATCCATAAAGTGGCTGAGCGGGTGGTGAAGCTCGTCTCAATGGAGCTGCCGGAGAACGTCACGCTGGTACGTGATTACGACCCAAGCCTGCCGGAACTGGCCCATGACCCGGACCAGATTGAGCAGGTCCTGTTGAATATTGTGCGTAATGCTCTGCAGGCGCTGGGACCTGAAGGCGGCGAGATTATTTTACGCACCCGCACCGCCTTCCAGCTCACGTTACACGGCGTGCGCTACCGGCTGGCCGCCCGAATCGACGTTGAGGATAACGGGCCCGGCATTCCATCGCATCTGCAGGACACCCTGTTCTACCCGATGGTCAGCGGCCGCGAAGGCGGAACCGGCCTGGGCTTATCCATTGCCCGCAGTTTGATCGACCAACACTCTGGAAAAATTGAATTTACCAGTTGGCCGGGACATACCGAGTTTTCGGTTTTCCTGCCGATTAAAAAATAAAGGTGACGTTTATGCAACGAGGGATAGTCTGGGTAGTCGATGACGATAGCTCCATCCGTTGGGTGCTTGAACGCGCGCTCACAGGGGCTGGATTAAGCTGCACGACGTTTGAGAGCGGCAGCGAAGTGCTCGACGCACTCACCACTAAAACGCCCGATGTTCTGCTGTCGGATATCCGTATGCCGGGCATGGACGGGCTGGCGCTGTTAAAGCAGATCAAACAACGCCACCCTATGCTACCGGTCATCATAATGACCGCGCACTCCGATCTGGATGCCGCGGTGAGCGCCTATCAGCAAGGGGCGTTCGATTACCTGCCCAAACCGTTTGATATCGACGAAGCGGTGGCGCTGGTTGAGCGCGCGATTAGCCATTATCAGGAGCAACAACAGCCACGCCACGCGCCCGATTTTGGGCCAACCACCGACATCATCGGCGAAGCGCCGGCGATGCAGGACGTGTTTCGCATTATTGGTCGTCTGTCCCGCTCGTCCATCAGCGTCTTGATTAACGGCGAATCGGGCACCGGTAAAGAGCTTGTGGCGCATGCATTGCACCGCCACAGCCCGCGGGCAAAAGCGCCGTTCATCGCCCTGAATATGGCGGCGATCCCGAAGGATTTAATTGAGTCCGAACTGTTCGGCCATGAAAAAGGGGCATTTACCGGCGCAAATACCATTCGCCAGGGGCGCTTCGAACAGGCTGACGGCGGCACGCTGTTCCTGGATGAAATCGGTGATATGCCGCTGGACGTTCAGACCCGCCTGCTGCGCGTGCTGGCCGACGGGCAGTTTTATCGCGTGGGCGGCTATGCGCCGGTGAAAGTGGACGTGCGTATTATCGCCGCGACCCACCAGAACCTGGAACAACGCGTGCAGGAAGGAAAATTCCGTGAGGATTTATTCCACCGTCTGAACGTCATTCGCGTTCATCTGCCGCCGCTGCGTGAACGTCGGGAAGATATTCCCCGCCTGGCGCGTCATTTTCTGCAGGTGGCTGCCCGCGAGCTGGGCGTGGAAGCCAAGCAGCTTCACCCGGAAACCGATGCCGCTCTAACGCGTCTGGCGTGGCCGGGCAACGTGCGTCAGCTGGAAAACACCTGCCGCTGGTTAACCGTGATGGCTGCCGGTCAGGAAGTGCTGATTCAGGATTTACCGGCCGAACTGTTTGAGGCGACCGCGCCGGAAAGCAGTAGCGGACACGCGCTGCCGGACAGCTGGGCGACGCTGCTGGCGCAGTGGGCCGACCGCGCGCTGCGTTCCGGTCATCAAAACCTGCTGTCTGAGGCTCAGCCTGAGATGGAGCGTACGCTGTTGACCACCGCGCTTCGTCATACGCAGGGTCACAAGCAGGAAGCCGCTCGCCTGTTGGGATGGGGTCGCAATACCCTGACGCGCAAGCTGAAAGAGCTGGGAATGGAATGATCTCACGCCGCTGTGTAAAGGTTATTAATTGAACGCAAATCGTCGTTATTTTGCGCTTTACTGTTCCGATGAGTTTTGTATGATCGTGCCCGGAAATTGGGGGTGAACATCATGCTGGAAACATTCGTGAATATGCTCTCTAGCGGAGCCGCTGAAAGCCACACGCCACAAACAGCCGTTGCGGCTATGTTGTGCGCGGCGCTGGTTGGGCTGTTTAGCTAGCGAGTTGGCGATGAAAAGCCGGGTGAAGCTTCGCTTACCCGGCCTACATTTCGCACTTTTGTAGGCCGGGTAAGGCGAAGCCGCCACCCGGCATTACAGTTTAAATAACTCGCGAGAACTGCTGCATTCGCGCTTTCTGACGCAGATACGCGTCAAAGCACATGCAGATATTACGGATCAACAGACGCCCTTTCGGGGTGACCTCTATCACTCTCTCCGACACATCCACCAGCCCGTCTTTCGCCAGCGGCGCCAGAAGCTTCAGATCTTCCGCGAAATAATCGCTGAAGTTCAGTTCCCACTGCGCTTCCACATCGCTGAAATCGAGACGGAAGTTGCAGATAAGCGCCTTAATCACATCGCGACGGATACAGTCATCACGCGTTAACGCAATGCCGCGCCACAGCGCGTTGCCAGTCTCATCAACCTGCTGGTAATACAGCTTCAGCTCTTTCTGGTTCTGCGCGTAGCAGTCGCCAATCATGCTAATGGCGGAGACACCCATTCCCAGTAAATCGGTATCGCCCTGGGTCGTGTAGCCCTGGAAGTTACGGTGCAGGACCCCTTCGCGCTGAGCAACGGCCAGCTCGTCATCCGGGCGGGCAAAGTGATCCATGCCGATAAACTGATAGCCGGTGTCGGTCAGCGAGGTGATGGTTTCCTGCAGGATATCCAGCTTCTGCTGGGCAGAAGGAAGATCGGCATCTTTGATTTTGCGCTGGGCGGCAAAGAGCGTTGGCAGATGCGCATAGTTAAAGACGCTCAGGCGGTCCGGGTTAAGTTCAGCCACGCGCTTCAGCGTGAAGGCGAAGCTTTCCGGCGTTTGCTTTGGCAGGCCGTAAATCAGGTCAATATTGGTCGAGGTGAAACCAATCTCACGCGCGTGATTGAGTAAGGCAAAGATAAATTCTTCGTCCTGCTCGCGGTTCACCAGACGCTGAACCTCTTTATTGAAATCCTGTACGCCCATGCTCAGACGGTTGAATCCTTCTGCGCGTAAATGATCCAGGACATCCAGCTGAATTTCACGCGGATCGACTTCGATCGAGATCTCAGCGTCAGCATTAAAACTGAAATTGCCGCGCAGAAGCGCCATCAGGCGGCTTATTTGCGCTTTGTTCAGATAGGTTGGCGTACCGCCGCCCCAGTGAAGCTGGCTCACGTGACGGCCTTTAAACAGCGGCGCGCGATGCACAATTTCCTGTTCGAGCGCATCAAGATACTGGTCGGCTTTATGCTGCTGGCGGGTCACGATTTTATTGCAGCCGCAGAAGTAGCAAAGCTTGTGGCAGAACGGAATATGGACGTAGAGCGACAGCGGACGCTCAGGATAGCGCGCGACAGCCTGCTGGAAATCACGCTCTCCGAAGGCATCGGAGAACTCCAGCGCGGTGGGGTATGACGTATAACGCGGCCCGGAATAGTTATATTTCTGGATTAGGGCCAAATCCCAGTCGATAGTTGATGCTGACATGCTCACTCCTTCCGTTGGTGTCGCGTTCGTATACGGCGGCCCGTTCTGACCCCATTGCGGGCCATCATTCGGGTGCGCAGCCACTTCTGTCGCCGCGACAACCGCCGTAGTTTAACGAATAACCACACCAGATAACATATAACCGGAAGGGTTATAAGCAGGACTATCGTGCCTGCCGGGTGCAAATGTTAGTTTCCACCCTTCAGAAGACGCATCATATCTTCCTGCTTCTCGTCTTCTTCTTCATCTTCGTCATCGTCGTATGACAGGCCCAGCTTCTGCATCAGTTCATCAATACGATCCAGTTTGGCATCCACCCATGACTGCTCTTCAGCGGTCAGGGTTTCACCCTCTTCAAGACGTTCCAGCAGCGCGTCCAGGCGCTCATCGTTCTCCAGCAAATCCAGCTCAGCCTGCGGTGAAAGCATAGGTTTCTCGCTCTTTGGTTTGTGCTGCTTAGTGACCGGGGTGTCTGTCACGCCCAGTGGAATGGGAGTTTTACTGCCGATACGAGGATCTTTCTGCTGCTTGCCTTTTGCAGAAGCGCCCGCTGCACCACCACCGTTGGCACGGCTACCCGCAGCATGACCGCGATGTTTTTTGTCGCGTTTGCGGTCGCGCGCTTCCTGGTTCAGTTCTTCGCGCGTTTTGCGGCGTGCTTTTGCAGGGCGTTTCGCGCCCGCAGCGGAGGTTGGTTTTTTCATGATGTTTTATCTTTAAGTCGTTTTCTTCAGTATAGAATTGCGGCGAAATCTAGCAGAAAGCAAGCAAAGAAAAAAGGCGACAGAGCAATCTGTCGCCTTTTTTCCTGACTCACAACCCTTAGCGGGTCAGACATTCCATGTTTGCCAACAACAAACCCTGTTTATCCCTTGGCTAATACCGTCCGTGATACGGTTCCATTTCCTTTTAAAACGCCTCCAGGCGCTGGTCGTCCTGACAATCCTGCGTCTTCGCCTCCTGGCGCTCCTGACCCTAATCCTTAAGTCGATTTCCTGTTGGCTTCCTCGCCCTGACGCACACTTTACCTTGTTCCGTTAAACTAACAAGCAACGAAACGGTACAAAAAAGGATTTTCAGACAATTACCCGAAAATAAGCTTATGATTTAAAACAGTTTGGATTTTTTGACGCCTGCGAATTCTCTGAAATATCCCAGGGCATTACTGGCCGATCTCTCACACTGCCTGAGGCATTTGCCTACAGGTCATTAGCAATCAGAAAAGCCTTTTGCCTGCATTCGGGTATAATCCCCTTCAGATTACGATTTTGGAGACGACCACGTGACTACCTGGAACTACCAACAGACGCATTTTGTCACTAGTGCGCCCGATATTCGCCACCTGCCTTCTGATACCGGTATTGAAGTGGCCTTTGCTGGCCGCTCAAATGCGGGGAAATCCAGCGCCCTGAATACGCTGACCAATCAGAAGAGCCTGGCGCGTACCTCAAAAACACCTGGCCGTACCCAGCTGATCAACCTGTTTGAAGTCGCAGAGGGCAAACGCCTGGTCGACTTACCGGGCTACGGTTACGCGCAGGTACCGGAAGAGATGAAAATCAAGTGGCAGCGTGCGCTGGGTGAATACCTGGAAAAACGTCTGTGCCTGAAAGGTCTGGTGGTGCTGATGGATATTCGTCACCCGCTAAAAGATCTCGATCAGCAGATGATCGACTGGGCTGTAGCAAGCGATATCGCCGTACTGGTGCTGCTGACGAAAGCCGATAAGCTGGCGAGCGGCGCGCGTAAAGCGCAGGTGAATATGGTTCGCGAAGCGGTGCTGGCGTTCAACGGTGATGTACAGGTTGAGCCGTTCTCCTCGCTGAAAAAGCAGGGCGTGGACAAGCTGCGTCAGAAACTCGATACCTGGTTTAGCGAGCTGGAACCCGCGACGGAAGCGGAAGAAGAGTAATACCGGGCGCGGCAATGGCCGCGCTTTTTTTTGCCTGAACATTCTTTGCCGCAATAAAAAACGCCCCAGTCATTACTGACTGGGGCGGCTAAAATATTCAGCCAAATCCGATTACGTGAAGTAAAAGGTCTGAAAGATAGAACATCTTACCTCTGTACCCTACGCCGATAACTCTACCCCTTTTTGTGCTGCAGAAAAAGCACTTTTTGTAGTTTTTTTTCATTCTTTACATAGGGAATTCTAATGATCGTCACAAAACGCGCGTTCTAATGTTGCAAACTTACATAAATAGCGCGTTATGCGAAGAATCGTTAGTGAGCCTGATCCCAGTTTTCACCACTTCCCACTTCCACCAGCAACGGCACATCAAGCGTCATGCTGCTTTCCATCAGTTCGTGGATCTTCTTCGACACGGCGTCGAGGTCGTCCTTGTGCACTTCAAATACCAGTTCATCGTGTACCTGCATGATCATTTTCACGCGAGGTTTCTCTTCTTCCAGCCAGGCATCAACGGCGATCATTGCACGCTTAATAATGTCCGCCGCGGTACCCTGCATCGGGGCGTTGATCGCCGCACGCTCTGCGCCAGCGCGGCGCGCCGCGTTGCTGGATTTGATGTCCGGTAGGTAGAGACGGCGGCCATCCAGGGTTTCGACGTAACCTTTTTCCTTCGCCTGCGCGCGTGTGCGTTCCATATATTCCAGCACGCCCGGATAACGCTCGAAGTAGAGATCCATATACTTCTGCGACTCTTTACGTGGAATGTTGAGCTGGCGTGAAAGGCCGAACGCGCTCATGCCGTAGATCAGACCGAAGTTGATCGCCTTAGCACTGCGGCGCTGTTCGTTGGTCACGCTGTCCAGCGGCAAGCCGAAGACTTCCGCCGCGGTTGCCCGGTGGATATCCTTCCCTTCGGCAAACGCGGTAAGCAGGCCTTTGTCACGGGACAGATGCGCCATAATGCGCAGTTCGATTTGCGAGTAGTCAGCAGAGACAATCAGATAATCCTCTGGTGCGATGAAAGCCTGGCGAATACGACGGCCCTCTTCGTTACGTACCGGGATGTTCTGCAGGTTGGGATCGGTTGACGAGAGACGACCGGTCGCCGCGACAGCCTGATGATACGACGTGTGCACGCGACCCGTTTTCGGGTTGATCATAAGCGGAAGCTTGTCGGTGTAGGTCGACTTCAGCTTCGCGAGACCACGGTACTGCAGAATCACTTTTGGCAGCGGGTAATCCAGCGCCAGCTCTTCCAGGACCTCTTCAGAGGTTGACGGTGCGCCGCCAGGGGTTTTCTTCAGCGGCTTGATGCCCTGCTTTTCAAACAGAATGGTTTGCAGCTGCTTCGGTGAAGAGAGGTTAAACGGCTCGCCTGCAAGCTCATGCGCTTTTTGCTCAAGCTCGGTCAGGCGCTGCGCTAGCTCCCCGGAGTGGTTATGCAGCACCGTTGGGTCGATTTTCACGCCGTTGCGTTCAATGCGGGATAGCACGGGCACCAGCGGCATCTCGATATGCTGGAACACGTTCAGCGGACCTTCGTGCTTCTGCAGTTTTGGCCACATCTTCAGATGCAGCTGCAGCGTGACGTCAGCATCTTCCGCCGCGTAGCGACCCGCCTCTTCAAGAGCAATCTGGTTAAAGGTGAGTTGATTTTTCCCTTTTCCGGCAATCTCTTCAAAGGTGATGGTTTTGTGCTTGAGCCAGCGGTCAGATAAGGAATCCATATCATGGCGGCCCGCGACGCTGTCCAGAATGTAGGATTCGAGCATGGTGTCGAAGGCGATCCCACGCAGTTCAATGCCGTAGTTTTGCAGAATGCCGCGGTCGTACTTGAGGTTTTGCCCAACCTTGAGCGCCTTTTCGTCTTCCAGGATCGGCTTCAGCAGCTCAAGCACGCGTTCACGGGAGAGCTGCTCCGGCGCATCCAGGTAATCGTGCGCCACAGGAACGTAGGCTGCAATACCCGGCTCTGTCGCAAATGACAGGCCAACCATATTGGCTGAGATGTTATCGAGACTGTCAGTTTCGGTATCAAAGGCAAAGACCGGCGCCTTTTTCAGCTTCTCGATCCAGGCGATCAGCTGTGACTCTTCAAGAATGGTTTCGTAGTTGTCGAATGAAAGCGCCACGGCTTCTTCTTCAGCCTGATCTTCTGCTTCAACAACAATCGTCTCCTTCGGCTTTGCAGCAGGTTTGGCCCCTTTTGCCTGTAGCCATTTACCGGCTTCCACGTCGGTGATCCAGCGCTTGAATTCGTATTTCTTAAACAGGCTCAGCAGATCGTCAGCAGAAGGCTGTTGCACCTCAAGCTGCTCACAGCCCAGCTCCAGTTCGACATCGGTTTTGATTGTAGCCAGCTTATAGGAGAGATAAGCCACCTCTTTGTTCTCTTCCAGTTTTCCGGCCATGGTTTTTGCGCCACGGAAGGAGAGCCCGGCGATTTTGTCTGATTCCGCGTAGAGCGTATCCAGCCCGCCCAGCCCCTGAAGCAGCGCCTGCGCGGTTTTCTCACCAACGCCAGGGACACCCGGGATGTTATCCGAGGAGTCGCCCATCAACGCAAGGAAGTCGATAATCAGCTCAGGCGGCACGCCATACTTAGTGACAACCTCTTCAGGCCCCAGAATGGTGTTGGTCATGGTATTAATCAGGGTGATACCTGGCGTCACCAGCTGCGCCATATCTTTATCACCGGTGCTGATCAGTACAGGACGACCCATCTTTTCTGCTTCACGCGCCAGCGTACCGATGACGTCATCGGCTTCAACGCCAGAGACGGCCAGCAGCGGCAGCCCCATCGCTCTTACCATGGTGTGCAGCGGTTCAATCTGCGCACGCAGATCGTCAGGCATTGGCGGACGGTGAGATTTGTAATGCTCAAACAGCTCATCGCGGAACGTTTTGCCTTTCGCATCAAAGACCACAGCCGCATGGGTTGGCTGGTACTGAAGGATCAGGCTGCGCAGCATGTTCAGCACGCCGTACATTGCGCCGGTGGGTTCCCCTGCGCTATTGGTCAGAGGAGGAAACGCATGGTATGCCCGATACAGGTAAGAAGAGCCATCGACGAGAATAAGAGGGTTTTCTGGGATCTGAACCATAATGTCCGTGCCTTTAATCAATTTATGGGTAAAGGATGCCACAGAAGGATGAAAACATCAGTTATTAGCGCCTGATACAGGAAAAGATTTTGCGATCGTGAGGATCGCTCGCAAAATTCAAACTGTGGATAAGTTTGTGCATATTTTCAGTTCATATGAATAACAGACACAAAATACACATATGAGTTATTTTTTAGATCTTAATTATCATGCTGTTATGGCATTAGATCTTATCTATATGGCCAACTGATGGCAATTTAGTCTATGTGGATATAAGCCTTGATAAGCGCGGAATCACAGTGAAATCGTCTACGACAGGGTAAAAGCGGCCAAATCATCACATGAAAGCGCCATTAATTTGTCCGTTTTCTGGTAAAATCAGCGCCCAGCGTCGAATAGCCGGCCGCTAACTTACAGCTAACTACCTGAAAAAGCTCATCATGTCGAGATTGCTCGCTGCAATAACATTACTGTTAAGCATCATTTTAACTATTCTGGTAACTATCGCATGTTCTGTGCCGATCATCGTAGCCGGGATCATTAAACTGCTGCTGCCTGTCCCCATGGTGTGGCGAGCCGTGTCCGCATTTTGTAATTTCATGATGTACTGCTGGTGCGAAGGGCTGGCGATCCTGCTGTGCCTGAACCCGCATCTGAAGTGGGATATCAAAGGACTGGAGAGTCTTAACAAGAAGAACTGGTACCTGCTGATCTGCAATCACCACAGCTGGGCGGACATCGTGGTGTTATGCGTGCTTTTTCGCAAACACATCCCGATGAACAAATACTTTCTGAAACAGCAGCTCGCCTGGGTACCTTTTATTGGGCTGGCCTGCTGGGCGCTAGATATGCCCTTTATGAAACGCTATTCGCGCAGCTATTTGATTCGTCATCCCGAGCGTCGCGGCAAAGATGTGGAGACCACGCGCCGTTCCTGCGAAAAATTTCGCGCGCATCCAACGACTATCGTGAACTTTGTTGAAGGTTCCCGGTTTACGGAAGAGAAGCGCCAGCAAACTCGCTCTCCTTATCAGCATCTGTTGCCGCCAAAGGCAGCGGGGATTGCGATGGCGCTTAACGTGCTGGGAGCACAGTTCGATAAACTTCTTAACGTCACGCTCTGCTATCCGGAAAACGACAGGACGCCATTCTTCGATATGCTCAGCGGCAAACTGACGCGCATCGTTGTGCGTGTCGACCTGGTTCCGATTGACGCTGAACTGCACGGTGATTACGTTAACGACAAGAACTTCAAACGTCGTTTCCAGCAGTGGCTTAATACGCTCTGGAAAGAGAAAGACGAACAGATAGGCAGGATTAAATCTTCATACAAAAACGCCGGTCAGTGACCGGCGTTTTTACATCAGTGAAATTACTTCTTCTCAACCAGGTATTTCACGGTATCAGCATACTGCTGTACGAAGATATCCATGCTGCTGGTGTCCATGCCCTGCATGTTCAGCTGATATTTGCCGTTAACAAACATCGCCGGAACGCCCTGAAGCTGGAGGTCAGCAGCCGCTTTTTCCTGCTGGGCAACCAGTGATTTCACCACGAAGCTGTTCCACGCGGCATCATACTCTTCACCTTTCACGCCGGCATCAACGAACACTTTACGGATATCCGCAGTGGTCTGAACGGTCTGTGTTTTCTGTACGGCTTCAAACATTGGCGAAGTGATCTTATCTTCCACGCCCAGCGCCATTGCAACCGCCCATGCCTGAGTCAGGTCTTTACCCAATGGGCCCAGGAACTCGACGTGGTACTTGGTCATTTTTGTGCCTTCCGGCAGCTTTTTCTTCACGTTGTCAGAAACATGCAGCACCTGCTCGAACTGATAGCAGTGTGGGCAATAGAACGAGAAGAACTCCAGAACCTGTGGCTCGCCAGCGACCGGCTTGTCCAGCGTGATGTACTGTTTGCCGTCGGTAAACTGCGCAGCAGAAGCGCTAAATGCCAGAATCATACCTGCCAGCGCCAGCCAAATTTTTTTCATGATTAACTCTCTCCTGGGTGTGTCCATTAATACATCGGCGTTAATTGCAGAGGGGGCTCCTGAAGAACCTTAACCTGCTCAGTAAATGTAGATATCTGGCTACGCCAGTAATCCTCTCCGGTAAGCCACGGGAAATTGCGAGGAAATGCCGGATCGTCCCAACGCCTGATTAACCATGCGAGATAATAAACAAAACGCATCGCACGTAAAGGCTCAATCAGGGCAATTTCGTCTGAATTAAACGGGCTAAATTCTTCATAAGCTTCAATAATGGTTTCAAGCTGCATGCGCTGCTCGGCTTTATCGCCATTGAGCAGCATCCACAGGTCCTGAACCGCTGCCCCCATGCGCGCATCGTCGAGATCGACAAAGAGCGGGCCGTCACGCCAGAGAATATTCCCGGCGTGACAATCGCCATGCAGGCGCAGGACGGAAATATCATCGCGCCAGCAGGTTTTCACTGCAGCAACAAGCTTATCGGTGGCGTTGAGGAAATCATCCTTTAGCGCTGCGGGGATCATTGCAGACGTTTCGAATACTTTGCGCGGTTCAAGAAGGTATTCCTGAATCCCGATAGTCGGGCGGGCAATAAAGGCTTTTTTGCGTCCCGTCTGATGTATACGCCCAAGATAGCGGGCAACCCACTCCATCTGATCGATATTATCCGCTTCAAACTGGCGACCACCCAGGCTCGGGAATACAGCGTAGTAAAACCCTTCGTGCGTGAGGAGCGTTTGGTTATTGAATTTCAGCGGTGCGGCAACGGGAACATCGTCATCCAGCAGATCGTGAGCAAACTGATGCTCTTCCTGAATTTGTTCTGCGGACCAGCGTTCAGGACGATAGAACTTTACAACGAATCGCTGACGATCCTCGTCCTGAAATTGATAGACGCGGTTTTCGTAGCTGTTTAACGGTGTTAGCCCGGAATCCACCCGAATACCCTGTTCAAACAGGGCATCCATAATGGTGTCCGGGTGTAATGTCTGGAAAGTAAAAGCCTGGTCGTTCATCCGATTATCCGGAAATTATACGAATGATTCAGGATATCATCTTGTGGCGATTTCGGTGCCGCCGCTTACAAGCTTTTACTCTTTAATTACGCCTCGTGCGCGCAATAATGCGGTCTTAAAATCTTCCTCATAATCTTTCTGAATACCAGGAATAACAGCATCTTTGGCAGAGTCGCGCATTTTAAGGTGGTAGATCAGGATGTCGTCAGAAAGGTCAGCCAGATCGCCGTCAAAACCTGACTCTTTCGCCAGTTTCTGTAAAAATTGCATCAGATTTAGCTCTGGCTCTTTTTGCCAGGCGGGCTGTAGGAGTTCAATAACTTCATTCAGACGTTTACATTTCATGGTGGTGCTCCTTTCATTTAGAGTGACACGTTAGCAGGGTCAATCCCACAATAAAAGAGGCGATATTCGTGAATCTTAGCCAGGAAATCATCGGGGTCGTTCTGGCAGGCGGCAGAGCAACGCGAATGGGCGGAAAAGATAAGGGGCTTCAGCTTCTTAATGGAAAACCCTTATGGCAGCATGTCGCCGATACGCTCTCAGGCCAGGTGTCGACAATGGCCATCAGCGCTAACCGGCATATCGACACTTACCGAAGCAGCGGGTACGCCGTCTACCAGGATATCGTTGAGGATTACCCAGGACCGCTGGCCGGTATGCTTTCGGTCATACAACAGTCTCAAGGAGAGTGGTTTATCTTCTGCCCCTGCGATACCCCGTTTATTCCGTCCTGTCTTACCGAGCGTTTATTACAGCTTCGCAGTACAGCTCCAGTGGTTTGGGTACATGACGGCGAGCGTGACCATCCTGCTATCGCATTAATGCACCGATCGCTAGCGCCTGCTCTGCAGAGCTATCTGGCTGGGGGAGAGCGCAGGGTAATGGTCTTCATGCGTGAGTCTGGCGGCCATTCCGTTGATTTTAGCGATGTGAAATCAGCGTTTGTGAATGTGAATACGCATGAAGATTTGCAGATGATGCAGGAGAAAAAATGATACCTGTTGTAGCCATATCCGCCTGGAGTGGAACCGGGAAAACCACGCTGCTGAAAAAGCTCATTCCTGCGCTGTGTACCAGAGGTATCCGTCCAGGATTGATTAAGCATACCCACCATAATATGGATGTCGATAAACCGGGAAAAGACAGCTTTGAGCTGCGTAAAGCGGGTGCAGCGCAAACGATGGTGGCAAGTTCTCAACGCTGGGCGTTAATGACAGAAACGCCGGACGAGGCGCCGCTGGATCTCGCTTATCTTGTCAGTCGGATGGATCACTCCACCCTGGATCTGGTGCTGATTGAGGGATTTAAGCATGAGGCCGTGCCTAAGATCCTGCTATTCAGAAGCGATGCCGGGCATGATTTTAGTGAGTTAACGCTGGATGAGCATGTGATTGCGGTGGCAAGTGATGTTGTATTGCCACTTGAAGTTCCGGTACTGGATTTAAATGATGTGGATGGGATTGCGGAGTTTATTATGGAGTGGAGTGCGATCTGACGACTTGCCGGGTAGCGGCTTCGCCTTATCCGGCCTACCATTTTTTGACTCATAAACGCAAAAAGGCCATCCTTTCGGATGGCCTCTTCACTTGTTTGATGCCTGGCAGTTCCCTACTCTCACATGGGGAGACCCCACACTACCATCGGCGCTACGGCGTTTCACTTCTGAGTTCGGCATGGGGTCAGGTGGGACCACCGCGCTAAAGCCGCCAGGCAAATTCTGTTAAATCTGTATCAGGCTGAAATTTGATTGTTCTGTCTCTTCGCCAAAACATCTTCGGCGTTGTAAGGTTAAGCCTCACGGTTCATTAGTATCGGTTAGCTCAACGCATCGCTGCGCTTACACACCCGACCTATCAACGTCATAGTCTTTAACGTTCCTTCAGGAGACTTAAAGTCTCAGGGAGAACTCATCTCGGGGCAAGTTTCGTGCTTAGATGCTTTCAGCACTTATCTTTTCCGCATTTAGCTACCGGGCAGTGCCATTGGCATGACAACCCGAACACCAGTGATGCGTCCACTCCGGTCCTCTCGTACTAGGAGCAGCCCCCCTCAATTCTCCAGCGCCCACGGCAGATAGGGACCGAACTGTCTCACGACGTTCTAAACCCAGCTCGCGTACCACTTTAAATGGCGAACAGCCATACCCTTGGGACCTACTTCAGCCCCAGGATGTGATGAGCCGACATCGAGGTGCCAAACACCGCCGTCGATATGAACTCTTGGGCGGTATCAGCCTGTTATCCCCGGAGTACCTTTTATCCGTTGAGCGATGGCCCTTCCATTCAGAACCACCGGATCACTATGACCTGCTTTCGCACCTGCTCGAGCCGTCACTCTCGCAGTCAAGCTAGCTTATGCCATTGCACTAACCTCCTGATGTCCGACCAGGATTAGCTAACCTTCGTGCTCCTCCGTTACTCTTTGGGAGGAGACCGCCCCAGTCAAACTACCCACCAGACACTGTCCGCAACCCGGATCACGGGTCTACGTTAGAACACCAGCCATTAAAGGGTGGTATTTCAAGGACGGCTCCACGCAGACTGGCGTCCACGCTTCAAAGCCTCCCACCTATCCTACACATCAAGGACCAGTGTTCAGTGTCAAGCTATAGTAAAGGTTCACGGGGTCTTTCCGTCTTGCCGCGGGTACACTGCATCTTCACAGCGAGTTCAATTTCACTGAGTCTCGGGTGGAGACAGCCTGGCCATCATTACGCCATTCGTGCAGGTCGGAACTTACCCGACAAGGAATTTCGCTACCTTAGGACCGTTATAGTTACGGCCGCCGTTTACCGGGGCTTCGATCAAGAGCTTCGCGTTACCGCTAACCCCATCAATTAACCTTCCGGCACCGGGCAGGCGTCACACCGTATACGTCCACTTTCGTGTTTGCACAGTGCTGTGTTTTTAATAAACAGTTGCAGCCAGCTGGTATCTTCGACTGATTTCAGCTCCACCCGCAGGGGCTTCACCTACATATCAGCGTGCCTTCTCCCGAAGTTACGGCACCATTTTGCCTAGTTCCTTCACCCGAGTTCTCTCAAGCGCCTTGGTATTCTCTACCTGACCACCTGTGTCGGTTTGGGGTACGATTTCGTGTTACCTGATGCTTAGAGGCTTTTCCTGGAAGCAGGGCATTTGTTACTTCAGCACCGTAGTGCCTCGTCATCACACCTCAGCGTTAATAAGGTACCGGATTTACCTGGAACCTCCGCCTACATGCTTAAACCGGGACAACCGTCGCCCGGCTAACATAGCCTTCTCCGTCCCCCCTTCGCAGTAACACCAAGTACAGGAATATTAACCTGTTTCCCATCGACTACGCCTTTCGGCCTCGCCTTAGGGGTCGACTCACCCTGCCCCGATTAACGTTGGACAGGAACCCTTGGTCTTCCGGCGAGCGGGCTTTTCACCCGCTTTATCGTTACTTATGTCAGCATTCGCACTTCTGATACCTCCAGCATGCCTCACAGCACACCTTCAACGGCTTACAGAACGCTCCCCTACCCAACAACGCATAAGCGTCGCTGCCGCAGCTTCGGTGCATGGTTTAGCCCCGTTACATCTTCCGCGCAGGCCGACTCGACCAGTGAGCTATTACGCTTTCTTTAAATGATGGCTGCTTCTAAGCCAACATCCTGGCTGTCTGTGCCTTCCCACATCGTTTCCCACTTAACCATGACTTTGGGACCTTAGCTGGCGGTCTGGGTTGTTTCCCTCTTCACGACGGACGTTAGCACCCGCCGTGTGTCTCCCGTGATAACATTCTTCGGTATTCGTAGTTTGCATCGGGTTGGTAAGCCGGGATGGCCCCCTAGCCGAAACAGTGCTCTACCCCCGAAGATGAGTTCACGAGGCGCTACCTAAATAGCTTTCGGGGAGAACCAGCTATCTCCCGGTTTGATTGGCCTTTCACCCCCAGCCACAAGTCATCCGCTAATTTTTCAACATTAGTCGGTTCGGTCCTCCAGTTAGTGTTACCCAACCTTCAACCTGCCCATGGCTAGATCACCGGGTTTCGGGTCTATACCCTGCAACTTAACGCCCAGTTAAGACTCGGTTTCCCTTCGGCTCCCCTATACGGTTAACCTTGCTACAGAATATAAGTCGCTGACCCATTATACAAAAGGTACGCAGTCACACCACGAAGGTGCTCCCACTGCTTGTACGTACACGGTTTCAGGTTCTTTTTCACTCCCCTCGCCGGGGTTCTTTTCGCCTTTCCCTCACGGTACTGGTTCACTATCGGTCAGTCAGGAGTATTTAGCCTTGGAGGATGGTCCCCCCATATTCAGACAGGATACCACGTGTCCCGCCCTACTCTTCGAGTTCACAGCCTGTGTGCTTTCGTGTACGGGACTGTCACCCTGTACCGTGCGACTTTCCAGACGCTTCCACTAACACACAAGCTGATTCAGACTCTGGGCTGCTCCCCGTTCGCTCGCCGCTACTGGGGGAATCTCGGTTGATTTCTTTTCCTCGGGGTACTTAGATGTTTCAGTTCCCCCGGTTCGCCTCGTTAACCTATGTATTCAGTTAACGATAGTGTGACGAATCACACTGGGTTTCCCCATTCGGACATCGCCGGGTCAAAGGTTCATATCACCTCGCCGGCGCTTTTCGCAGATTAGCACGTCCTTCATCGCCTCTGACTGCCAGGGCATCCACCGTGTACGCTTAGTCGCTTAACCTCACAACCCGAAGATGTTTCACTTCTGATTGCGAAAATTTGAGAGACTCGAACACACCATTAAGATGTGTCGTTTCAATTTTCAGCTTGATCCAGATTTTTAAAGAGCAAATATCTCAAACGTGACTCGCAAGTCAGTTTTGAGATATGACGGCAGGTGACTTTCACTCACGAACCAGCAAGTGGCGTCCCCTAGGGGATTCGAACCCCTGTTACCGCCGTGAAAGGGCGGTGTCCTGGGCCTCTAGACGAAGGGGACGTGTAGTCTCAATCGCAAGACGCCTTGCTATTTACTTTTCATCAGACAATCTGTGTGAGCACTGCAAAGGCAGGTTCTTTAAGGTAAGGAGGTGATCCAACCGCAGGTTCCCCTACGGTTACCTTGTTACGACTTCACCCCAGTCATGAATCACAAAGTGGTAAGCGCCCTCCCGAAGGTTAAGCTACCTACTTCTTTTGCAACCCACTCCCATGGTGTGACGGGCGGTGTGTACAAGGCCCGGGAACGTATTCACCGTAGCATTCTGATCTACGATTACTAGCGATTCCGACTTCATGGAGTCGAGTTGCAGACTCCAATCCGGACTACGACGCACTTTATGAGGTCCGCTTGCTCTCGCGAGGTCGCTTCTCTTTGTATGCGCCATTGTAGCACGTGTGTAGCCCTACTCGTAAGGGCCATGATGACTTGACGTCATCCCCACCTTCCTCCAGTTTATCACTGGCAGTCTCCTTTGAGTTCCCGGCCTAACCGCTGGCAACAAAGGATAAGGGTTGCGCTCGTTGCGGGACTTAACCCAACATTTCACAACACGAGCTGACGACAGCCATGCAGCACCTGTCTCAGAGTTCCCGAAGGCACCAAAGCATCTCTGCTAAGTTCTCTGGATGTCAAGAGTAGGTAAGGTTCTTCGCGTTGCATCGAATTAAACCACATGCTCCACCGCTTGTGCGGGCCCCCGTCAATTCATTTGAGTTTTAACCTTGCGGCCGTACTCCCCAGGCGGTCGACTTAACGCGTTAGCTCCGGAAGCCACGCCTCAAGGGCACAACCTCCAAGTCGACATCGTTTACGGCGTGGACTACCAGGGTATCTAATCCTGTTTGCTCCCCACGCTTTCGCACCTGAGCGTCAGTCTTTGTCCAGGGGGCCGCCTTCGCCACCGGTATTCCTCCAGATCTCTACGCATTTCACCGCTACACCTGGAATTCTACCCCCCTCTACAAGACTCTAGCCTGCCAGTTTCGAATGCAGTTCCCAGGTTGAGCCCGGGGATTTCACATCCGACTTGACAGACCGCCTGCGTGCGCTTTACGCCCAGTAATTCCGATTAACGCTTGCACCCTCCGTATTACCGCGGCTGCTGGCACGGAGTTAGCCGGTGCTTCTTCTGCGGGTAACGTCAATCGACAAGGTTATTAACCTTATCGCCTTCCTCCCCGCTGAAAGTACTTTACAACCCGAAGGCCTTCTTCATACACGCGGCATGGCTGCATCAGGCTTGCGCCCATTGTGCAATATTCCCCACTGCTGCCTCCCGTAGGAGTCTGGACCGTGTCTCAGTTCCAGTGTGGCTGGTCATCCTCTCAGACCAGCTAGGGATCGTCGCCTAGGTGAGCCGTTACCCCACCTACTAGCTAATCCCATCTGGGCACATCTGATGGCAAGAGGCCCGAAGGTCCCCCTCTTTGGTCTTGCGACGTTATGCGGTATTAGCTACCGTTTCCAGTAGTTATCCCCCTCCATCAGGCAGTTTCCCAGACATTACTCACCCGTCCGCCGCTCGCCGGCAAAGTAGCAAGCTACTTTCCGCTGCCGCTCGACTTGCATGTGTTAGGCCTGCCGCCAGCGTTCAATCTGAGCCATGATCAAACTCTTCAATTTAAGTTTGATGCTCGTGAATTAAACTTCGTAATGAATTACGTATGTTCACTCAGAGACTTGGTATTCATTTTTCGTCTTGCGACGTTAAGAATCCATGTCACTTTGAGTGCCCACACAGATTGTCTGATAAATTGTTAAAGAGCAGTGCCGCTTCGCTTTTCACAGCGGCGCGGGGTGTGCATATTACGCTTTCCCGCTTCAGAGTCAAGCGTTTATTTACGCTATTCTCTGCTGACCCGGCGGCGTGTGTGCCGTTGTTCCGTGTCAGTGGAGGCGCATTATAGGGAGTTATTCCGACGTGACAAGAGGAAATTTAAAAAAAGTTTTCATCCGCGTTTTTTTTCACCACCAGAGGTGAAATCAAGCTACAAATTGTTCTATTTGATGTATCTGCAACCACAATCACATTCGAGGTGGCATAATTATCAGCATGTATCTTTAAGGAATAAAAGCGATGCCATTAAGCGCACAACAGCTGGCCGCCCAAAAAAACCTGTCGTACGTGCTGGCAGAAAAGCTGGCGCAGCGAATTTTAGCGGGTAAATATGCCCCCGGTAGCATCCTGCCGGGTGAAATGGAGCTGGGTGAGCAGTTTGGGGTGAGTCGTACCGCGGTTCGCGAGGCGGTAAAAACCCTGACGGCAAAAGGTATGGTGCTTCCACGTCCTCGCATTGGCACACGCGTAATGCCACAGAGTAACTGGAATTTTCTCGATCAGGAGCTGCTCTCCTGGTGGATGACGGAAGATAACTTTCATCAGGTCGTCGATCACTTTCTGGTGATGCGCAGCAGCCTTGAACCTCAGGCATGTCTGCTTGCCGCTACGCTGGGAACAGCAGAGCAGAAAGCGCAGCTTAACGCGTTGATGGCAGAGATGGTGTTCCTGAAAAAACACTTCAACCGCGAACGCTGGGTTGAGGTCGATATGGCCTGGCATGAACACATCTATATGATGAGCGCCAATCCGTTCCTTACCTCTTTTGCCTCATTATTTCATTCGGTGTATCACACCTACTTTACCTCTATTACACAAAACGAAGTGGTAAAACTGGATTTGCATCAGGCGATAGTGGATGCCATCCAGGAAAGCGACGGGCAACGAGCCCTGAGTGCGTGCCAGGCATTGCTGGCCGCGCCAACCCACCAGCAGGTAAATAAATGACAAAGAAAAAAGCGCGCAGCATGGCCGGATTGCCGTGGATTGCAGCCATGGCGTTTTTTATGCAGGCACTGGATGCCACCATCCTCAACACCGCGCTTCCCGCTATTGCGCAAAGCCTCAACCGTTCCCCACTGGCGATGCAGTCAGCCATCATCAGCTACACCCTGACGGTGGCAATGTTAATACCGGTCAGCGGCTGGCTGGCCGACCGCTTTGGCACCCGCAGAGTTTTCATGCTGGCCGTAACGCTCTTTACGCTCGGTTCGCTGGCCTGTGCGCTCTCCTCATCATTAACAGAGCTGGTTATCTTCCGCGTATTGCAGGGCATCGGCGGCGCGATGATGATGCCCGTGGCGCGCCTTGCCCTACTGCGAGCCTACCCGCGCAGCGAATTACTTCCCGTGCTCAACTTCGTTACCATGCCAGGCC
Organism: Enterobacter sp. N18-03635; assembly: GCF_004006055.1. Taxonomy (NCBI): domain Bacteria; kingdom Pseudomonadati; phylum Pseudomonadota; class Gammaproteobacteria; order Enterobacterales; family Enterobacteriaceae; genus Enterobacter; species Enterobacter sp. N18-03635. Next base: position 4,516,465 of record NZ_CP034769.1, read on the forward strand.
TTGTTGGCCCGATACTTGGACCGGTACTCGGTGGCGTGTTTGTCACCTGGGCAAGCTGGCACTGGATCTTCCTGATTAATATCCCAATTGGCGTTGCGGGGCTGCTGTATGCCCGCAAATATATGCCGAACTTCACCACGCCAAGGCGCAGCTTCGACATGGGCGGCTTTTTCCTGTTCGGCCTGAGCCTGGTGTTATTCTCCAGCGGGATGGAGCTGTTTGGCGAGAAGATCGTCGCAACGTGGATAGCGCTCTCCGTTATCCTGGGCGGTATTCTGTTATTTCTTCTTTATATACGTCACGCGCGCCGCCACCCGACACCGTTAATCTCCCTGGGGCTCTTTAATACCCGAACCTTTTCCGTAGGGATTGCAGGCAACATTGCGTCTCGTCTGGGGACGGGTTGTGTGCCGTTCCTGATGCCATTGATGCTGCAGGTGGGTTTCGGCTACCCGGCCCTGATTGCTGGCTGCATGATGGCGCCCACGGCAATGGGCTCGATTCTGGCAAAATCAACCGTTACGCAGGTGCTGCGCTGGTTTGGCTATCGTAAGACGCTGGTTGGCGTGACGGTCTTTATCGGTTTGATGATTGCGCAGTTTTCGCTGCAGTCCGCCGCGTTGCCCGTCTGGATGCTGATCCTGCCGCTGTTTGTGTTGGGCATGGCGATGTCGACGCAGTTCACATCGATGAACACCATCACCCTCGCCGACCTGACTGACGAGAACGCCAGTAGCGGCAACAGCGTGCTGGCGGTAACGCAACAGCTGTCGATCAGTTTAGGGGTTGCCGTGAGTGCAGCGGTGCTGAGGTTTTATGAGGGTTTTGACAACGCAAATACCGTTGAGCAGTTCCACTATACCTTTATTACCATGGGTGCACTTACCGTGGTATCGGCGCTGGTCTTTATGCTGTTAAAACCGAAAGACGGCAGAAACCTGATTAAAGAGCGTCATAAAGAGAAAGCTAAACCGAACCGCGTTCCATCAGAACAGGAGTAAGCTGCAGGCGTTGTTGCTGCAGCGTGGGCTGCGCCATACGGTGGATCAACACATCTATGGCCAGCTCTCCCAGTTCATCCTTCGGCTGATGAATAGTAGTCAGCGGCGGCGTCATGTAGCGGGCAAGTTCAATATCATCGTAGCCAATCACCGCCATATCGTCCGGCACGCGTAGCCCCGCCTGGTACAATGCCTGATAGGCACCAAACGCCATCGCATCATTACCAATAAAGACCGCCTGCGGGCGCTGCGCTTGCGTCAGCAGTTTCTGCATAGCCTCGAAGCCACCGTTAAATTCGAAATCACCAGTGATCCGGTAGCCATCAGGAATGGCGAGCCCTGCTCGATCCATGGCGGAGAGATACCCCTCCAGACGCAAACGCGCCGGGGTTTTATCCAGCGGACCGGTAATACAGGCGATGCGGGTATAGCCTTTATCAATCAGATACTGAGTCGCCATATCACCACCCAGCAGGGAGTTATCCTGAATGAGATCGCTGGTTCCGTCGAATGGGGCCCAGTCCATCATCACGGTGGGAATTGAAGGATAGCGCTGGATGATCTCTTTCGAGGGCTGGTGCGTTTCGGTGCAGAGCAACAGTAGCCCGTCGACGCGTTTTTGCATCAGCGTCTCCAGGTTACGATTCATGCGCTGCTCGTCACCTTCGGTGTTACACAGCACCAGGCTGTAGCCGCGCTCGAAGCAGCTGCGCTCCACGCCGCGAACCAGTTCTGAATAAAAGGGGTTGGTACTTGCGGTGATCAGCATACCGATGGTGCGCGTCTGATTGAGCTTAAGGCTGCGCGCCAGCGCAGACGGCGCATAGTTGAGTTCTTTTACCGCAGCTTCGACTTTTTCCCGAATCGCCTCGCTGACGAAGCGATCTTTATTAATGACGTGGGAGACCGTCGAGGTAGAAACGCCCGCCATACGGGCGACATCTTTCATTGTAGCCAAGCGTTACCCCTGCTGACTTAAGAATTCATCGATCTCTTTACGCCACGGAACGGAAGGCTGGGCGCCCTTGCGCGTCACCGCAATCGCGGCAGCGGCGTGAGCGAAGCGAATAGCGTCATCCATTTTCTTGCCTTCCAACAGCGCGGTCACCAGTGCACCATTGAAGGTGTCTCCCGCTGCGATGGTATCAATCGCTTTGACCTTAAAGCCCGGCACGCGACGGCCTTCGCCATTGACGCTTGCCCACACCCCACGGCTGCCAAGGGTGATAATCACGGTGCCGATGCCCTTATCATGCAGTGCACGCGCGGCTCGTGCGGCATCGTCATCATTTTCTACGCGAATGCCCGTCAGCTTTTCGGCTTCGGTTTCGTTCGGCGTAATGATGTCCACCAGCGCCAGCAGCTCGTCTGATAATACACGGGCAGGGGCCGGATTAAGTACGACAGTGGTATGATTTTCATGCGCAATTTTTGCGGCGGCCAGCACGCTTTCAACCGGTGATTCCAGCTGCATGAGCAGGGCTTCCGCTCCGGCGATGATAGCACGTTGCGCTTCTACGCGCTCCGTCGTCAGCGCAGCGTTAGCCCCAGCATGAATACCGATGACATTCTCACCTTCAGCGTTGACGAAAATCAGCGCCACGCCGGTAGATTCCTCTGCAACAACGCTGACCGGTGCGATATCAATGTTGTCGCTCGCGAGCTGCTTGCGTACACGCTCACCGGTATCGTCATCACCCGTGCAGGCGATAAACGCAATATTCGCCCCACTGCGACCCGCGGCCACGGCCTGGTTGGCACCTTTACCGCCAAATGCCACCTGATACTGATTACCCGTGACGGTTTCGCCCGGTGCAGGGAACGATTCAAGGTTAAGAATGTGATCGGCATTGATACTGCCAAGGACGACGAGGTTGCCTGCGGTTTTCATGGTTGGGTTGTCCATCTGAGAGCGCCACCGGTGTTACCCGGTGGCGTATGCCACACTTTTCTTTTATTGGTGTCCCTCAGGCAGCCAGCGACTGCCTGATTCGCCTTTTACTGCTTGATGACCAGCTTCAGGTCAACCGGGTATTTAGCCTGAACTTTTTCGCCCTTCAGCACTTTGTCGGCAGTTTCAACGCCAGTGGCGCCAATCTGCTCAGGCAGCTGAGCGATGGTCGCAGCCAGTTTGCCATCGTTTACTGCTTTTTCACCATCCGGCGTGCCGTCAAATCCGACAACCATCACATCAGATTTACCTGCAGTCTGCAGAGCACGCAGCGCACCGAGCGCCATTTCGTCGTTCTGCGCGAAGACCGCCTGCACATCAGGGTGTGCGGTCAGCAGGTTCTGCATGACGTTCAGACCTTTGGTACGATCGAAGTCTGCTGGCTGGCTCGCCAGCACGTTGAATTTGTGTGCAGCCACAGCCTGCTGGAAGCCTTCGCCACGCTCGCGGGCGGCAGACGTACCGGCAATCCCCTGCAGTTCGATAACTTTCGCGCCTTCGCCAGCTTTCTTCGCGATGTAATCACCCGCGATTTTGCCGCCCAGCACGTTATCAGACGCAATGTGGCTCACCACGTCGCCTTTGGTTGCCTGACGGTCCAGGGTGATCACCGGAATTTTCGCCTGGTTTGCCATTTTAACGGCGTTACCTACGGCGTCAGAGTCGGTTGGGTTGATCAGCAGAATCTTGGTGCCACGAACGGTTAAGTCCTGAACGTTAGCCAGCTCTTTCGCCGGGTTGTTCTGTGAATCCAGCACCACCAGGTTATAGCCCAGCTTGTCCGCTTCTTTCTGCGCACCGTCCTTCAGGGAGACGAAGAACGGGTTGTTCAGGGTTGAGACAACCAGCGCGATGGTATCTTTCGCCATGGCGTTAGCACTTACGGTTGCGCTCAGCGCGACAGCAGAAACCAGGGTAGCCAGTTTTTTCATGTTCATATCTAAGATGTCCTGTAGTGTCGTCAGTTACTGTTTTTTGTTGTCTACCAGTACCGCCAGCAAAATCACCACTGCCTTAACGATCATCTGGTAATAGGAGGAAACACCTAACAAATTCAAACCATTATTCAGGAAACCGAGAATCAGTGCGCCGATCAATGTCCCAACAATGCGACCTTTACCGCCCGCAAGACTCGTACCGCCCAGAACCACTGCCGCGATAGCATCCAGCTCATACCCCGTACCCGCCGTCGGCTGCGCGGAAGAGAGGCGCGCCACTTCGATAATGCCCGCCAGTGACGCCAGCAGACCGCACAGGGAGTAGACGATAACTTTGACTTTATTAACGCTGATACCGGACAGGCGCGTTGCCGCTTCGTTACCGCCCAGCGCATAAATATAACGGCCCAGACGGGTATGGTGCAGCATGTACCACGCCGCCAGGAAGACGATAGCCATGATCCAGACCGGTGTCGGAACACCCAGCGGGCGACCGATACCGAACCAGCCAAACAGATCGGCATTATCGGTGAAGCCGGTATTGACCGGGCTGCCGTTGGTATAAACCATGGTCACCCCGCGCAGCAGCAGCATCATCACCAGCGTGGCGATGAATGCCTGAACGCGACCTTTTGCCACAATCACGCCGGTGACGGCGCCAATCGCGGCCCCTGCCGCCAGGGCCGCGGCCACAGCCACCAGCGCGTTGACTTCAATCCCGACAAGCGAAGCGGCGATCGCGCCGGTAAGGGCCAGCAGGGAACCGACGGACAGATCGATACCTGAGGTCAAAATTACCAGCGTCATGCCGACCGCCATAATGGCATTCACCGACGTCTGCTGCAGAATGTTGAACAGGTTATTAACGGTGAAAAAGTTCGGGCTCATGGTCGATACAATCGCGATCAGCACCAGCAGGGCAATCAGCGATTTTTGCTCCATGAGCCACGCCTTTGTGAAATAGCGGCGACCAGAAACAGCCTGGGTAGTCATCTTCTTACTCCTGATTCACGCGATTAAGCTTGCCCACAGCGGCAGCCATCAGAACTTCCTGGGTGGCCTGCTCGCGAGTGAATTCACCGCCGAGATGCCCTTCATGCATAACGATAATGCGATCGCTCATGCCTAATACTTCTGGCATCTCGGAAGAGACCAGAATGATGCTCAGACCGTCGGCCTTAAACTGGTTAATCAGCTGATAGATCTCTTTCTTCGCGCCCACGTCCACGCCGCGGGTTGGCTCGTCGAGGATCAGCACTTTCGGGCGCGTCATCAGCCCGCGCGCAATCGCCACTTTCTGCTGATTCCCGCCGGATAACAGGCCAATCGCCTGCTCCATCGACGGGGTTTTGACGTTAAAGAGGCGGATAAAATCACTGACCGCCTGCTGTTCGTCTTTATGCTTCAGGCTTCCACCGCTATGGCTGAAATAGCGCAGCGCGGTCAGGGACATGTTCTCTTTTACCGACATGCCCAGCACCAGGCCATCGCGTTTGCGGTCTTCGGAGATATAGACGATGCCGTTCGCCAGACCATCCTGCGGAGAGCGGGTGACCACTTCATGTCCGTCAAGGGTGACATAACCGCTGGTGCGCGGCAGTGCGCCGTACAACACTTTCATCAGCTCGGTACGTCCCGCCCCCATCAGGCCCGCCACGCCCAGGATCTCGCCCTGGCGCAGGGTAAAGGTCACGTCGTTCACGCCCGGACCGCAGAGGTTGTCTACCTTCAGGCGGATCTCTCCCGGCGCTTTATCCAGATGCGGATATTGATCTTCAAGCTTACGTCCCACCATCATTTCAATGAGCGTATCTTCGGTCAGCGTGGCCACTTCGCGCTCGGCAATAAACTGCCCGTCGCGGAAAACGGTGACGTCGTCGCAGATCTCGAAGATCTCTTTCATGCGGTGAGAGATATAGACAATCCCGCGCCCCTGCGACTTCAGTTCGCGGATGACGCGGAACAGGGATTCGGTTTCAGTATCGGTCAGGGCGTCGGTCGGTTCATCCATAATGATGACCTTAGACTCAAAGCTCAGCACCTTCGCGATTTCCACCATCTGCTGATCGCCAATCGACAGATCGCCTACCAGACGGTCGCTCTTAAAGCGCAGGTTCAGCTTCGCCAGCAGCTTGTCCGCTTCAGCATACATAGTTTTCCAGTCGATTTTGCCGAACCGGTTAACAAACTCGCGGCCGAGGAAGATGTTTTCCGCAATGGTGAGCTGCGGGATCAGATTCAGCTCCTGGTGAATAATGCCGATACCCGCTTCCTGAGAAGATTTCGGGCCAGTGAAGGTGGTTTCTTTACCCAGCCAGAGGAGTGAACCGGCATCGCGTTGATAGATACCGGTCAGCACTTTCATCATGGTGGATTTGCCGGCGCCGTTTTCCCCCACCAGCGCCATTACGCGCCCGGGGTAGACGTTCAGCGCCGCGCCGGAGAGGGCTTTTACGCCCGGGAACGACTTATCGATCCCTTTGAGTTGCAGTAATGCGTCCATGATGGCCTCAGAAGGTGACGCCAGCACAGAGAATGATATTCGCATACGGGGAACACTCCCCGCTGCGAATTACCGCCTGACTGTCTGCGGTTTGTTGTTTGAACTGCTCGTGCGTTGTGTAACGAATTTCTATGGTGTTTCCCTGGTGTTGTTGCAGTTGCTCAATATGGCTGAGCAACGTTTCGTGGAGTTGCGGATTATGTTGTTTGATTTCCGCCGCGAGAATGGCTGCCTCAACCTGCATCTCCGCCGTCACGACTTCCAGTACCTGCATAAACGAAGGAACACCCTGCGTTAACGCCATATCAATACGGGTTGTGCTGCGCGGAACCGGTAAGCCTGCATCGCAAACCACCAGCGTATCGGTATGCCCCAGACGGGAAATAACCGATGAGATTTCTGAGTTGAGTACCGTGCCTTTCTTCATTTTCTTGCTCCACTAGCGAAACGTTTCGCTAAAAGTAGTGTAGCGCCAGAAATGTTCAGAAAACCATCATGACGTAACAGATTTGTGATCGACGTCGAAACGTTTCGCTAAGTGAAATATTGATGGGAGAAATAGCCCGACGGCGCTTCGCTTGCACGGGCCTACGGGTTTGGTAGGCCGGGTAAGCGCAGCGCCACCCGGCATTTTCGAAAGGACTTAAATCTCGACCTGCGTACCCAGCTCTATCACGCGGTTAGGCGGGATCTCAAACTGGTCAGGCGCGCGCAGGGCGTTACGCTGCAGGATCAGGTACAGCTTGCCGCGCAGGCGCAAATACCAAGGGCGCTTGCCGATGATAAGCGATTCGTGAGACATAAAGAACGACGTCTCCATCATCCGGCAGCTCAGCCCTTCAAGACCGCAGCGGTGGAACACCTCTTCCACGTTTGGCGTTTCACGCCAGCCGTAGCTCGCCACCACGCGCCAGAATGTCGGGGAGAGCTGCTCGATTTGCACGCGACGCACGTTGTGAACGTAAGGCGCATCTTCAGTGCGCAGCGTCAGCAGGATCACGCGCTCGTGCAGCACTTTGTTGTGCTTGAGGTTATGCATCAGCGCGAAGGGAATGACGTTCAGGGCGCGAGACATGTACACCGCGGTGCCCGGCACGCGGACCGGCGGGGATTTCTCCAGAGAAGCGATCATCGCCTCAAGAGAGTTCCCGTGCTCGTGCATGCGGCGCAGCAGACGGAAACGCTCGCTTTTCCAGGTGGTCATGACGATGAACATCACCAGACCCAGCGTCAGCGGCAGCCAGCCGCCGGAGACAATCTTGTCGAGGTTTGCGGAGAACAGCGGCACGTCAATGCACAGGAAGCCCACCAGAATCATCGCCACGAGGAATTTATTCCAGTGCCAGTTTCGGTACGCCACCGTGGTGGAGAGAAGCGATGTCAGCACCATCGTACCGGTTACCGCAATACCGTACGCCGCCGCCAGGTTGCTGGAGTGCTCGAAGCTGACGATAACAATCACAACCGCGAAATAGAGCAGCCAGTTAACGAACGGGATGTAGATCTGGCCCGACTCCATCTCTGAAGTATGGATGATGCGCATCGGCGAGAGATACCCCAGACGCACGGCCTGGCGCGTCAGAGAAAACACGCCGGAAATCACCGCCTGAGAGGCAATGACGGTCGCCAGCGTCGCCAGGATCAGCATCGGCACCAGCGCCCAGTCAGGCGCCAGCAGGAAGAACGGGTTCTTGATCGCTTCCGGATTTTTAAGTAACAGCGCGCCCTGGCCAAAGTAGTTCAGCACCAGCGACGGCAGTACCACAATAAACCAGGCCACGCGGATAGGCAGTTTCCCGAAGTGACCCATGTCAGCATATAGCGCTTCAACGCCGGTAATGGAGAGCACGACGGCACCCAGCGCCACGAAGGAAACCACTTTGTATTCAAGGAAGAAATGCACGGCCCAGTAGGGGTTCAGCGCATGCAGCACTTCCGGGTTAGCAATAATGCTGCGCAAGCCAAGCGCGGCCAGGATCAGGAACCAGGCCAGCATAATCGGCGCAAACAGTTTGCCCACCAGCCCGGTACCGTGCTTCTGGATCACAAACAGCAGCGTCAGCACGATTATGGCCAGCGGGACCACCCACGTATCAAGCTGCGGCGCAATGATCTCCAGCCCCTCTATCGCCGAGAGGACCGAAATCGCGGGCGTGATAACCACCTCGCCATAGAAGAAGCTGCCGCCAATCAGGCCGATAATCACCAGCACGGAGGTCATTCTGGCAGAGGTGTTGCGCCCTGCCAGGGACATCAGGGTCAGGATACCGCCTTCGCCCGCGTTATCAGCGCGCATAACGAAGGAGAGATATTTAACAGAAACCACCAGGATCAGCAGCCAGAAGATGAGGGACAGGAAGCCAAATACGGCATCGCGCTCAACACCAAAGCCAAACTGGCCGGACAGACATTCACGAAGCGTATAAAGCGGGCTGGTGCCAATATCACCGTAGACAACCCCGATCGCCGCAAGCGTTATTGCGGGTAATGATTGCTTATTATCAGTGCTCATAGACTAGTCTTTTCGTTTGAATAACAAATGTGTTCCTGGTCCCTTGGCCCACAAAAAGCGCACAGTATGCACGATTCAATGCAAAATCGTACCCCTAAATGCAACCGCATTAATGTAGCGCAAAGAAAATTGCGCCGCACTTCAGTCTATTACCAGCCCTGACTGAAACGTCTATACTCGCTTCAATTGGCCGCCACGACGGCGAAAGGATGCAAAACTATTATGGCTCACTCACATTTATTAGCAGAAAGAATTTCCCGCCTCAGCAGCGCGCTGGAGAAAGGCCTTTTCGAGCGTAGCCACGCCATTCGCCTCTGTTTACTGGCGGCGTTGAGCGGCGAGAGCGTGTTTTTGCTGGGTCCGCCGGGCATTGCCAAAAGCCTGATTGCCCGCAGGCTAAAATTTGCTTTTCAGAACGCCCGCGCCTTCGAATATCTCATGACCCGGTTTTCCACCCCAGAAGAAGTTTTTGGCCCGCTTTCCATTCAGGCACTGAAAGATGAGGGACGCTATCAGCGTCTGACAGAAGGGTATCTTCCGGAGGCTGAAATTGTCTTTCTTGATGAGATCTGGAAAGCGGGACCGGCCATTCTGAACACCCTGCTCACGGCGATAAACGAACGTCGGTTCCGCAACGGCGCCAGTGAAGAAAAAATCCCAATGCGCCTGCTGGTGGCCGCCTCAAACGAACTGCCTGAAGCCGACAGCAGCCTGGAAGCGCTGTATGACCGTATGCTGATCCGCCTGTGGCTGGACAAAGTACAGGATAAATCCAACTTCCGCTCCATGCTGGTCAGCCAGCAGGACGAGAGCGAAAATCCGGTACCCGCTTCGCTGCAGGTGACGGATGAGGAGTACCACCAGTGGCAGCAGGATATTGGCAAAATCAAATTGCCGGACGCGGTATTCGAGCTGATCTATCTGCTGCGTCAGCAGCTTGATCACCTTCCCTCGGCGCCCTATGTCTCCGATCGCCGCTGGAAAAAAGCGATCCGTCTGCTGCAGGCTAGCGCCCTGTTTAGCGGCCGCGATGCCGTTGCCCCCATCGATCTGATCCTGCTGAAAGATTGCCTCTGGCACGACGCGGAAGGTATGAATCTGATGCAGCAGCAGCTTGACGTTTTGATGACCGGACACGCCTGGGGGCAGCAGGCGATGCTCAATCAACTGGGGGCGATTGCCCAGCGGCGCATCCAGCTTCAGCAGCAGCAAAGTGATAAAACCGCGCTGAAAGTGAATCGCCTGGGGGGGATGTTCGCACGCAAACCGCACTATGAATTACCCACCGAACTCACCAGCCCGACGCTGACCCTGCTGCTCCAGCAACCGCTTAAGCTGCATGATATGCAGGTGGTGCATGTGACGATTGAGCGCGAGGCGCTGGCACAGTGGCTGGATAAGGGCGGAGAGATCCGTGGAAAGCTCAACGGCATCGGTTTCGCGCAGCCGCTGAATATGGAAGTGGACAGCAGCCAGCATCTGGTAATCCGCGACGTCAGCCTGCAGGGATCGCGTCTGGCGCTGCCGGGCACCTCCTCGGACAGCGTACCGGAAGAGATTAAGCAGCAGCTGGACGCGCTGGATACGGAATGGCACCAGCAGCACACCCGCTTTAGCGAGCAGCAAAAGTGCCTCTTTATTCATAGCGACTGGTTAGGTCGCATCGAAGCCAGCCTGCAGGACGTCAGCGCGCAGATTAAACAGGCGCGTCAATGCTAACTCTGGATACGCTTAACGTCATGCTGGCCGTCAGCGAGGAAGGGTTGATCGAAGAAGTGGTCATAACCCTTCTGGCTTCGCCGCAGCTGGCAGCCTTCTTTGAAAAATTTCCGAAGCTCAAAAAGGCGATGACAGACGATCTTCCGCGCTGGCGGGAAAATTTGCGTCAGCGGTTCAGGGAGACCGAAGTTCCGCCTGAGCTAACGGAAGAGGTGGCCTGTTATCAGCAGTGCCAGCGGCTCTCCACATCGCAGTTTATCGTTCAGCTTCCGCAAACCCTGACGCTGCTCGACAAGGTCCACTCTCCGTTTGCCAGCCAGGCCCGGGCGCTGGTCACGGATAACGCCACGTTCACTCCCGCACTGCACACCCTCTTCTTACAGCGCTGGCGCCTCAGCCTGGTGGTGCAGGCCACGACGCTAAACCAGCAGCTGCTGGACGAAGAGCGCGAACAGCTGCTCAGTGAAGTTCAGGAGCGCATGACCTTAAGCGGCCAGCTTGAGCAGGTGCTGGTGGAGAATGAAAACGCCGCAGGGCGTCTCTGGGATATGAGCGCCGGTCAGCTCCGGCGCGGGGACTATCAGCTGATCGTCAAATACGGCGATTTTCTGGCGCAGCAGCCCGAGCTGATGAAGCTTGCAGAACAGCTGGGACGTTCAAGGGAGGCAAAGTCGGTTCCAAAGAAGGATGCCCCGATGGAAACCTTCCGCACCCTGGTGCGTGAGCCGGCCACCGTTCCAGAGCAGGTCGACGGGCTCCAGCAGAGCGATGATATTCTGCGCCTGCTGCCCACGGAACTGAGCACGCTCGGGATGACCGAGCTGGAGTATGAGTTTTACCGTCGGCTGGTGGAAAAACAGCTCCTCACCTACCGGCTGCACGGCGAAGCCTGGCGCGAAAAGGTAAGCCAGCGTCCTGTGGTTCATCAGGATTTTGATGAACAGCCGCGCGGGCCATTCATAGTTTGCGTGGATACGTCCGGATCGATGGGTGGGTTTAACGAGCAGTGTGCGAAGGCGTTCTGTCTGGCACTGATGCGCGTGGCGCTCGCCGATCGCCGTCGCTGCTTCATCATGCTGTTCTCCAGCGAAGTCGTGGGCTATGAGCTGACGAACCAGCAGGGGATCGAGCAGGCAATCCGCTTCCTGAGCCAGCGTTTTCGCGGTGGAACCGATCTGGCAAGCTGTTTTCGCAGCATTGTGGAGCGTATGCAGGACGGCGACTGGTACGACGCTGACGCAGTGGTGATTTCCGATTTTATTGCCCAGCGGCTGCCGGATGATGTGGTCAATAAGGTGAAGGAATTACAGCGGGTGCATCAACACCGTTTTCATGCGGTGGCGATGTCCGCCCATGGAAAACCCGGCATCATGCGCATCTTCGATCATATCTGGCGCTTTGATACCGGGCTGCGTAGCCGCCTGCTCAGACGCTGGCAGCGTTAATTACAGAAGAGAGCCAACGCTTTCACGTACCTGCTGCGGCCAGACACCACACTGAACCTGACCGATATGAGGTAATTGCAGCAGCAGCATGGTCAGACGGGACTGGCCGATACCGCCGCCAATCGTCTGCGGCATTTCGCCGCGCAGCAGCGCCTGGTGCCACTCGAGTTTGAGACGGTCTACATCACCGGTGACCGCCAGCTGGCGCTTCAGCGCGTCAGCATCCACGCGGATCCCCATAGAAGAGAGCTCGAATGCGTCTTCCAGTATCGGGTTCCAGACAAGAATATCGCCGTTCAGCCCGGCAAATTCGCCCTCACCCGCAGTACTCCAGTCATCATAATCAGGCGCACGAACGTCGTGGCGTTTGCCATCAGACAATTTGCCGCCGATACCGATCAGGAACACAGCACCTAATTCTTTGGCGATCGCACGCTCGCGGCCTTTGGCATCCAGATCCGGGAAACGGGTCAGCAGTTCCTGGCTGTGGACAAAGTGGATCGTATCCGGCAGGAACGTTGCCAGACCAAACTCTTTGCTCACTGCCGCTTCGGTTGCTTTGATCCCGGCGTAGATCGCCTCAACGGTGGATTTCAGCGTGCCGATATGACGTTCACCATCACCCATTACGCGCTCCCAGTCCCACTGGTCAACGTAAACAGAATGAATCGGTGAAAGGCGATCTTCATCAGGGCGAAGGGCTTTCATGTGCGTGTAGAGCCCTTCGCCCGCGCTGAAGTCGTGTTGTCCCAGGGTCTGACGCTTCCACTTCGCCAGTGAATGAACCACTTCGAACTGGGCGTCTGGCAGTGTTTTCACTTTCACCTGTACCGCTTTTTCGCATCCAGAGAGGTTATCCTGCGTCCCGTCACCCACGCGGCTGAGGATCGGTGCCTGGACTTCAATCAGCCCGAGCTTCTCTTCCAGCTGGCGGGAAAAATGGGATTTTACGAAACTGATCTGGCGTTGTTTTGCGATGTAAGCGGTTTTCATTATTTATACTCCTGCGTCCTGTTGATATTGATTAAGCAACAGAAATGGCACCTTATTCAATAACCCATCAACAAAAAGCCGCCTTCACTTTTGATTCGATAAAATATAGCGCTAGAATAAAGTGATTCATTAATCTTCATAAGAAAAAGCTATGGAAAATTATCAGATCGACAATCTTGACCGCGGCATTCTGGAGGCGTTAATGGCCAATGCCCGTACCGCCTACGCCGAACTGGCGAAACAGTTTGGCGTCAGCCCGGGAACCATTCACGTTCGCGTAGAGAAGATGAAGCAGGCAGGGATCATTACCGGTGCTCGCATTGACGTCAGCCCAAAGCAGCTGGGTTACGACGTCTGCTGCTTCATCGGCATCATTCTTAAAAGCGCCAAAGACTACCCTTCCGCCCTGGCGAAACTGAACGCGCTGGATGAAGTCACCGAGGCGTACTACACCACCGGGCACTACAGCATCTTTATTAAAGTTATGTGCCGATCCATCGACGCGCTCCAGCAGGTACTTATCAACAAGATCCAAACAATCGATGAAATTCAGTCCACCGAGACCCTGATCTCCCTGCAAAACCCGATCATGCGTACCATCCGCCCGTGATCGGGCAAATTCATTCCCACATTTTCCACAGGTAGATCCCAGCTCGTTCACAGCGTACAATGGCCCTCTCTTTATCTGAGCGAGCGATCAATGGCGGACATTACCCTTATCAGCGGCAGCACCCTTGGTGGTGCGGAATACGTAGCGGAACATCTGGCTGAAAAGCTGGAAGAGGCGGGCTTTTCCACGGAAACCCTGCACGGCCCGTTGCTTGAAGATCTCCCGACTGACGGGGTCTGGCTGCTGATCACCTCCACGCACGGCGCGGGGGATCTGCCGGATAATCTGCAACCTTTATATGACGAACTGCTGGAACAGCAGCCCGACCTGTCAAACGTCCGTTTTGGCGCAGTGGGGATCGGCAGTCGTGAATATGACACCTTTTGCGGGGCAATAGAGAAAGTCGAAGCCGCTGTGACCTCCTGCGGAGCAAAACAGCTGGGTAAAACGCTCAAGATCAACATCCTCGATCATGACATTCCCGAGGATCCAGCCGAGATCTGGCTCGCGGAATGGAAAAATTTACTCAAAAACGATTAAAGATCGCGCGAACAGATGTGGATAACTCTGGTTAAAAGCTCGTATTAACCCGTAGTTATCCAAATAACAACCGTAGCGCAGTTTTTGGCCTGTGTATAAAGTCGCGATCTGATCCCAGCTTATACGGTCCAGGATCACCGATCATTCACAGCAAACGATCCTTTCTAACTGCATGATCTTCTTTATGAGATCGGACTTATCCACACAGGTTCGCGATCCTAATAAGAGATCACAATAGAACAGATCTCTAAATAAAAAGATCTTCTTTTTAATAGCCCAGGATCCCAATGCTTTCTCGAAAGACTAAAGTTGAGTAGAATCCACGGCCCGGGCTTCAATCCATTTTCATACCGCTTTACGCGAGGCAGACCACCATGTTTTATCAGGATCCTTTTGACGTCATCATCATTGGCGGGGGTCACGCAGGCACTGAGGCCGCAATGGCCGCAGCTCGAATGGGTCAGCAGACCCTGCTTTTGACACACAATATCGACACGCTGGGACAAATGTCCTGTAATCCGGCGATTGGCGGCATTGGGAAAGGACACCTGGTAAAAGAAGTGGATGCACTTGGCGGCCTGATGGCGAAAGCGATCGATCGGGCCGGCATCCAGTTTAGGATACTAAACGCGAGTAAAGGTCCCGCTGTGCGTGCGACCCGTGCCCAGGCAGACCGCGTGCTTTACCGTCAGGCGGTGCGTACCGCCCTGGAGAATCAGCCGAACCTGATGATCTTCCAGCAGGCGGTTGAAGATCTAATCGTTGAGAACGATCGCGTCGTGGGTGCCGTGACCCAGATGGGCCTCAAATTCCGCGCCAAAGCCGTGGTGCTGACCGTGGGTACATTCCTTGACGGTAAAATTCATATCGGTCTGGATAACTACAGCGGCGGCCGTGCTGGCGATCCGCCGTCTATTCCACTGTCTCGCCGTCTGCGCGAACTGCCGCTGCGCGTTAGCCGCCTGAAAACCGGTACGCCGCCGCGTATTGATGCGCGCACCATTGATTTCAGCGTGCTGGCGCAACAGCACGGTGATAACCCAATGCCGGTCTTCTCGTTCATGGGCAATGCGGCACAGCATCCGCAGCAGGTGCCGTGCTATATCACGCATACCAACGAGAAAACCCACGACGTGATCCGCAATAACCTCGATCGCAGCCCCATGTACGCCGGCGTGATCGAAGGGATCGGTCCGCGCTACTGCCCGTCGATCGAGGACAAAGTGATGCGCTTCGCCGATCGCAACCAGCACCAGATCTTCCTGGAGCCGGAAGGGCTGACCTCGAACGAAATTTACCCGAACGGCATCTCCACCAGCCTGCCGTTTGACGTGCAGATGCAAATTGTTCGCTCAATGCAGGGCATGGAGAACGCAAAAATCGTTCGCCCTGGCTACGCTATTGAGTACGATTTCTTCGATCCGCGTGACCTGAAGCCAACCCTGGAGAGCAAATTCATCCACGGTCTGTTCTTTGCGGGTCAGATTAACGGCACCACCGGCTACGAAGAAGCTGCTGCACAGGGCCTGCTTGCAGGTCTGAACGCCGCGCGTTTCTCTGCTGAGAAAGAGGGCTGGGCACCCGGCCGTTCTCAGGCGTATCTGGGCGTGCTGGTTGACGATCTCTGCACGCTGGGTACCAAAGAACCGTACCGTATGTTTACCTCTCGCGCGGAATATCGCCTGATGCTGCGTGAAGATAACGCCGACCTGCGTTTGACCGAAATCGGCCGCGAGCTGGGTCTGGTCGATGACGAACGCTGGGCGCGCTTTAACGAGAAGCTGGAGCGCATTGAACAGGAACGTCAGCGCCTGAAAACCACCTGGGTGAATCCGCAGGCGGAAACCGCTGCCGAAGTAAACGCTTACTTAACCGCGCCGATGTCGCGCGAGGCCAGCGGTGAAGATTTGTTGCGCCGTCCTGAAGTCACCTACGAGAACCTGGTCAAACTGACCGCGTTCGCGCCGGGCCTGGAAGATGCTGAAGCGGCAGAGCAGGTTGAGATCCAGGTTAAGTACGAAGGTTACATCGCGCGTCAGCAGGATGAGATCGAAAAACAGCAGCGTAACGAAAACACGCTGCTGCCGGAAATGCTGGACTACCGCCAGGTGACTGGCCTTTCCAACGAAGTGATCGCCAAGCTGAACGATCACAAACCGGTCTCGATCGGCCAGGCCTCACGTATCTCCGGCGTCACGCCTGCAGCGATTTCCATTCTGCTGGTGTGGCTGAAAAAGCAGGGCATGCTGCGCCGTAGCGCGTAAGGCCCGGAATATTGCCCGGTGGAGCAGCGCTTACCGGGCCTACTGAACCCGTAGGGCGGGTAAGCCAAGCGCCACCCGCCACCTAA
Source organism: Enterobacter sp. N18-03635 (assembly GCF_004006055.1). NCBI lineage: Bacteria > Pseudomonadati > Pseudomonadota > Gammaproteobacteria > Enterobacterales > Enterobacteriaceae > Enterobacter > Enterobacter sp. N18-03635. The sequence continues at coordinate 4,533,027 of NZ_CP034769.1, forward strand.
GTTTTCCAACAGGTATTCACCGTGCTCAACAAACTCTCTCGTCTGCTGGATCAGGCAGGTATTTCGCTCACCGATCACCAGAAAAATCAGCTGGTGGCCTATGTCGATATGCTGAACAAATGGAATAAAGCGTACAACCTGACGTCTGTTCGCGACCCCAACGAGATGCTCGTTCGCCACATTCTCGACAGCATCGTGGTTGCCCCTTATCTGAAAGGTGAGCGTTTTATCGACGTGGGGACGGGCCCTGGTCTGCCGGGCATTCCGCTGTCGATTGTTCGCCCTGAGAGCCATTTCACGCTTCTGGACAGTCTTGGCAAGCGTGTGCGCTTTTTACGTCAGGTACAGCATGAGCTGAAGCTTGAAAATATAACGCCCGTGCAGAGCAGGGTAGAGGCGTTCCCGGCAGAGCCGCCGTTTGACGGGGTTATCAGCCGCGCATTTGCGTCGCTCAATGATATGGTGAGCTGGTGCAAGCACTTACCTGCTGAGAATGGCCGCTTTTATGCGCTAAAAGGGCAGTTGCCAGGCGATGAGATTGAACAGCTTCCGGACGGTTTTGCTGTTGAATCCATCGAGAAATTGAACATTCCTCAGCTCGATGGCGAACGTCATCTGGTGATAATTAAGCCAAACAATTTTTAAAAAATTAATAAAAAATGTGGAATTTGTGCTGTTCTTCGCATGTTAAAAAACAGCACAACTACAGGGGATTTACTGGTGAGCTTTTAACCTCGTTTTCACTAAGGTTTTTCTTCTGGTTAACCTGGCGACTATTCTTCCCCTGGAAGATAGTCATCTGTGAAAATATAAGTCTGCTAAAAGTGGAAAGCAGTAACCAGAACGCAATGTTAATTATTTATTAAGAATGTCAATAAAACGTTTTTATTGTGTACCGGGCTGTTTTGAAAATAGTTGCGACATTTTGCGTTTAATTTCATAAAGATAAATTTCTGCGATTTGCGCCTTTGATAAATACAACCTTATCGCAAATGTGTGTTTTGTGATCTCGTGCACGCTTTATCGACAACGTTTTCGCGCTGTTTGCAGTTTTGGTCGAAGGTTGGTGCTTTACTCGAAAGTTAAAAAATAGCGGTGGGGAAAAATATTTAAACATTTATTCACCTTTTCGCTACTTAATGTTTGAAATCACGGGTGCGCACCGTATAATTTGACCGCTTTTTGATGCTTGACTCTGAGCCTTAAAGGACGTTTTATACGACACGCGGCATACCTCGAAGGGAGCAGGAGTAAAAACGTGATGTCTGTGTCGCTCTTGAGTAGAAACGTTGCTCGTAAGCTTCTGTTCATTCAGTTTCTGGCTGTGATAGCAAGTGGACTGCTGTTTAGCCTCAAAGACCCCTTCTGGGGCATCTCCGCCGTGTGCGGGGGTTTGGCAGTTGTGCTGCCAAACGTGTTGTTTATGATTTTTGCCTGGCGTCATCAGGCGCATACACCCGCCAAAGGCCGCGTGGCCTGGTCCTTCGCTCTCGGCGAAGTGTGTAAGGTGTTGCTGACCTTTGCTCTACTGGTGATGGCGCTGGCGGTTTTGAAAGTGGTCTTCATGCCGCTGATAGCAACGTGGGTTTTGGTGCTGGTGGTACAAGTTCTGGCTCCAGCTGTAATCAATAACAAAGGGTAAAAGGCATCATGGCTTCAGAAAATATGACGCCGCAGGATTACATAGGTCACCATCTGAATAACCTTCAGTTGGACCTGCGTACATTCTCGCTGGTGGATCCACATAACCCCCCGGCCACCTTCTGGACGATCAACATCGACTCCATGTTCTTCTCGGTGGTTTTGGGTCTTCTGTTCCTGGCCATGTTCCGCGGTGTTGCTAAACGAGCGACCAGCGGTGTACCAGGGAAATTCCAGACCTTCATCGAAATGATCATCGGCTTCGTCCATGGCAGCGTCAAAGACATGTACCATGGCAAGAGCAAGCTGATTGCTCCGCTGGCCCTGACCGTGTTCGTTTGGGTCTTCCTGATGAACCTGATGGACCTGCTGCCAATCGATCTGCTGCCGTTTATCGGTGAGCACATCTTCGGCCTGCCAGCGCTGCGTGTTGTACCGTCTGCGGACGTGAACATCACCCTGTCGATGGCACTGGGCGTATTTATCCTGATTCTTTTCTACAGCATCAAAATGAAAGGCGTAAGCGGCTTTGTGAAAGAGCTTACCTTGCAGCCGTTCAACCACTGGGCGTTTATTCCGGTCAACCTGATCCTGGAAGGCGTTAGCCTGCTGTCCAAACCTGTTTCACTGGGTCTGCGACTGTTCGGCAACATGTATGCGGGTGAGCTGATTTTCATTCTGATCGCGGGTCTTCTGCCGTGGTGGTCACAGTGGGTTCTGAATGTGCCGTGGGCCATTTTCCACATCCTGATCATTACGCTGCAAGCCTTTATCTTCATGGTTCTGACGATCGTCTATCTGTCGATGGCGTCTGAAGAGCACTGATTTTTTACCAACACTACTACGTTTTAATTGAAACAAACTGGAGACTGTCATGGAAAACCTGAATATGGATCTGCTGTACATGGCTGCCGCTGTGATGATGGGTCTGGCGGCTATCGGTGCTGCGATCGGTATCGGCATCCTCGGGGGCAAATTCCTGGAAGGCGCAGCGCGTCAACCTGATCTGATTCCTCTGCTGCGTACTCAGTTCTTTATCGTTATGGGTCTGGTGGATGCTATCCCAATGATCGCTGTAGGTCTGGGTCTGTACGTGATGTTTGCTGTCGCGTAGTAGTAGTTTTAAAACCCTAAGCCACAGATATTAAAGAGGTATTGTGCTGTGAACATGAACGCAACAATCCTCGGCCAGGCCATCGCGTTTATTCTCTTTGTCTGGTTCTGCATGAAGTATGTATGGCCGCCTTTAATGGCTGCCATCGAAAAACGTCAGAAAGAAATTGCTGACGGTCTGGCTTCTGCAGAACGCGCTAAGAAAGATTTGGACCTTGCACAGGCCAACGCGACAGACCAGCTGAAAAAAGCGAAAGCGGAAGCTCAGGTTATCATCGAACAGGCTAACAAACGCCGTTCGCAGATCCTGGACGAAGCCAAAGCTGAAGCAGAACAGGAACGTACTAAGATCGTGACACAGGCTCAGGCAGAAATTGATGCTGAGCGTAAACGTGCTCGTGAAGAACTGCGTAAGCAGGTTGCGATTCTGGCTGTTGCTGGCGCCGAGAAGATCATCGAACGTTCCGTGGATGAAGCTGCTAACAGCGACATCGTGGACAAACTTGTCGCTGAACTGTAAGGAGGGAGGGGCTGATGTCTGAATTTGTTACGGTAGCTCGCCCCTACGCCAAAGCAGCTTTTGACTTTGCTGTCGAACACCAAAATGTCGATCGCTGGCAGGATATGCTGGCGTTTGCCGCTGAGGTGACGAAAAACGAACAAATGGCTGAGTTGCTTTCCGGTGCGTTAGCACCTGAAACTCTCGCCGCGTCGTTTATCGCCGTGTGCGGAGAGCAACTGGATGCCAACGGCCAGAACCTGATTAAGGTGATGGCAGAAAATGGTCGTCTCCGTGTGCTCCCGGATGTTCTCGAGCAGTTTGAGCACTTACGTGCCCTTAGTGAAGCAACCGCTGAAGTCGAAGTGACTTCTGCGACTGAACTGAGTAATGAACAGCTTGCGAAAATCACCGCCGCGATGGAAAAACGTCTGTCACGCAAAGTTAAGCTGAATTGCAAAATCGATAAGTCTGTAATGGCAGGCGTAATCATCCGTTCGGGTGATATGGTCATTGATGGCAGCGTACGCGGCCGTCTTGAACGCCTTGCAGACGTCTTGCAGTCTTAAGGGGACTGGAGCATGCAACTGAATTCCACCGAAATCAGCGAACTGATCAAGCAGCGCATTGCTCAGTTCAGTGTTGTGAGTGAAGCTCACAACGAAGGTACTATTGTTTCTGTAAGTGACGGTGTTATCCGCATCCACGGCCTGGCCGATTGTATGCAGGGTGAGATGATTTCCCTGCCGGGTAACCGTTACGCTATCGCACTGAACCTGGAGCGCGACTCCGTAGGTGCAGTTGTGATGGGTCCATACGCTGACCTCGCCGAAGGCATGAAGGTTAAGTGTACTGGCCGTATTCTGGAAGTACCGGTTGGCCGTGGCCTGCTGGGTCGCGTTGTTAACACCCTGGGTGCGCCAATCGACGGTAAAGGTCCGGTTGAGCACGATGGCTTCTCTCCAATCGAAGTTATCGCACCAGGCGTTATCGACCGTCAGTCCGTAGATCAGCCTGTTCAGACAGGTTATAAGTCCGTTGATGCCATGATCCCAATCGGTCGTGGTCAGCGTGAACTGATCATCGGTGACCGTCAGACCGGTAAAACCGCGATGGCTATCGACGCCATCATCAACCAGCGTGACTCCGGCATCAAATGCGTGTACGTGGCCATCGGCCAGAAAGCGTCCACCATTTCTAACGTGGTTCGTAAACTGGAAGAGCACGGCGCACTGTCTAACACCATCGTTGTGGTAGCGACCGCGTCTGAATCTGCTGCACTGCAATACCTGGCGCCTTACGCCGGTTGCGCAATGGGCGAATACTTCCGTGACCGCGGTGAAGATGCGCTGATCGTATACGATGACCTGTCTAAACAGGCTGTTGCTTATCGTCAGGTTTCCCTGCTGCTCCGTCGTCCACCTGGACGTGAAGCGTTCCCTGGCGACGTATTCTACCTCCACTCTCGTCTGCTGGAGCGTGCTTCCCGCGTTAACGCGGAATACGTCGAGAACTTCACCAAAGGTGAAGTGAAGGGTAAAACGGGCTCTCTGACCGCTCTGCCGATCATTGAAACCCAGGCGGGTGACGTTTCTGCGTTCGTTCCGACCAACGTAATCTCTATTACCGATGGTCAGATCTTCCTGGAAACCAACCTGTTTAACTCCGGTATTCGTCCGGCAGTTAACCCGGGTATCTCCGTATCCCGTGTTGGTGGTGCTGCTCAGACCAAGATCATCAAGAAACTGTCCGGTGGTATCCGTACCGCGCTGGCACAGTATCGTGAACTGGCTGCGTTCTCTCAGTTCGCATCCGATCTGGACGAAGCAACCCGTAAACAGCTGAGCCACGGTCAGAAAGTGACCGAGCTGCTGAAGCAAAAACAGTACGCACCAATGTCTGTTGCTCAGCAGGGCCTGGTACTGTTCGCGGCTGAACGCGGTTACCTCGAAGATGTGGAACTGGCGAAAATCGGTAGCTTCGAAGCCGCTCTGCTGGCTTACGTCGACCGTGATCACGCTCCGCTGATGCAAGAGATCAACCAGACCGGTGGCTATAACGACGAAATCGAAGGCAAGCTGAAAGCTATCCTCGATTCCTTCAAAGCAACCCAATCCTGGTAATCGTCCGGCGGCTTGTCTCAGGACAAGCCGCCTGGCATTGAGGAGAAGCTCATGGCCGGCGCAAAAGAGATACGTAGTAAGATCGCAAGCGTCCAGAACACGCAAAAGATCACTAAAGCGATGGAGATGGTCGCCGCTTCCAAAATGCGTAAATCGCAGGATCGCATGGCGGCCAGCCGTCCTTATGCAGAAACCATGCGCAAAGTGATTGGTCACCTTGCAAACGGTAATCTGGAATATAAGCACCCTTACCTGGAAGAACGCGACGTTAAGCGCGTGGGCTACCTGGTGGTGTCGACCGACCGTGGTCTGTGTGGCGGCTTGAACATTAACCTGTTCAAAAAACTGCTGGCGGATATGAAAGCATGGTCTGAAAAAGGCGTTCAGTGCGATATCGCAATGATCGGCTCTAAAGGCGTCTCTTTCTTTAACTCCGTTGGTGGCAACATTGTCGCTCAGGTGACCGGTATGGGTGATAACCCGTCCCTGTCCGAACTGATCGGCCCGGTTAAAGTGATGTTGCAGGCTTATGATGAAGGCCGTCTGGACAGACTGTACGTTGTCAGCAACAAATTCATTAACACCATGTCTCAGGTTCCAACGCTCACTCAGATGCTGCCGTTACCGGCATCAGAAGATGGCGAGCTGAAGCAAAAAACCTGGGATTACCTGTATGAACCCGATCCGAAACCGCTGCTGGATACCCTGCTGCGTCGTTACGTTGAATCTCAGGTTTATCAGGGCGTTGTAGAAAACCTGGCCAGCGAGCAGGCCGCACGAATGGTGGCGATGAAAGCCGCGACCGATAATGGCGGCAGCCTGATTAAAGAGCTGCAGTTGGTTTACAACAAAGCTCGTCAGGCCAGCATTACTCAGGAACTCACCGAGATCGTCTCGGGGGCCGCCGCGGTTTAACCAGGTTTACGAATTACGTAGAGGATTCAAGATGGCTACTGGAAAGATTGTCCAGGTAATCGGCGCCGTGGTGGACGTCGAGTTCCCTCAGGACGCCGTACCACGCGTGTACGACGCGCTTGAGGTACAGAATGGTAACGAGAGCCTGGTGCTGGAAGTTCAGCAGCAGCTCGGCGGCGGTATCGTGCGTACCATCGCGATGGGTTCTTCCGACGGTCTGCGTCGTGGTCTGGAAGTAAAAGACCTTGAGCACCCGATCGAAGTCCCGGTAGGTAAAGCAACACTGGGTCGTATCATGAACGTATTGGGTCAGCCAATCGACATGAAAGGCGACATCGGTGAAGAAGAGCGTTGGGCTATCCACCGCGCGGCACCTTCCTACGAAGAGCTGTCCAGCTCTCAGGAACTGCTGGAAACCGGTATCAAAGTTATCGACCTGATGTGTCCATTTGCGAAGGGCGGTAAAGTTGGTCTGTTCGGTGGTGCGGGTGTAGGTAAAACCGTAAACATGATGGAGCTGATCCGTAACATCGCGATCGAGCACTCCGGTTACTCCGTATTTGCGGGTGTAGGTGAACGTACTCGTGAGGGTAACGACTTCTACCACGAAATGACCGACTCCAACGTTCTGGACAAAGTATCCCTGGTTTACGGCCAGATGAACGAGCCACCTGGAAACCGTCTGCGCGTTGCGCTGACCGGCCTGACGATGGCTGAGAAGTTCCGTGACGAAGGCCGTGACGTTCTGCTGTTCGTTGATAACATCTATCGTTACACCCTGGCCGGTACGGAAGTATCTGCACTGCTGGGTCGTATGCCTTCAGCGGTAGGTTACCAGCCTACGCTGGCGGAAGAGATGGGTGTTCTTCAGGAACGTATCACCTCTACCAAAACCGGTTCTATCACTTCCGTTCAGGCGGTATACGTACCTGCGGATGACTTGACTGACCCATCTCCAGCAACCACCTTTGCGCACTTAGATGCAACCGTGGTACTGAGCCGTCAGATCGCGTCTCTGGGTATCTACCCGGCCGTTGACCCGCTGGACTCCACCAGCCGTCAGCTGGATCCACTGGTTGTTGGTCAGGAGCACTACGACACCGCGCGTGGCGTACAGTCTCTGCTGCAGCGTTACCAGGAACTGAAAGACATCATCGCCATCCTGGGTATGGATGAACTGTCTGAAGAAGACAAACTGGTGGTAGCACGTGCGCGTAAGATCCAGCGCTTCCTGTCCCAGCCGTTCTTCGTTGCGGAAGTATTCACCGGTTCTCCAGGTAAATACGTTTCCCTGAAAGACACCATCCGTGGCTTTAAAGGCATCATGGAAGGCGAATACGATCACCTGCCAGAGCAGGCGTTCTACATGGTTGGTTCCATCGAAGAAGCTGTGGAAAAAGCCAAAAAACTTTAACGCCTTAATCGGAGGGTGATATGGCAATGACTTACCACCTGGACGTCGTCAGCGCAGAGCAACAAATGTTCTCTGGTCTGGTCGAGAAAATCCAGGTAACGGGTAGTGAAGGTGAACTGGGTATTTTCCCGGGTCACGCACCGCTGCTCACCGCCATTAAGCCTGGTATGATCCGCATCGTTAAACAGTTCGGTCACGAAGAGTTTATCTATCTGTCCGGCGGCATTCTTGAAGTGCAGCCTGGCAGTGTGACCGTTCTGGCCGATACCGCTATTCGTGGCCAGGATCTCGACGAAGCGCGAGCCCTGGAGTCGAAGCGTAAGGCTGAAGAGCACATTAACAGCTCTCATGGTGACGTGGATTACGCTCAGGCGTCTGCGGAGCTGGCCAAAGCGATCGCGAAACTGCGCGTTATCGAGTTGACCAAAAAAGCGATGTAACACCGGCTTGAAAAGCACAAAAGCCAGTCTGGATACCAGGCTGGCTTTTTTTTTCGGCCTTAATTCATGATGAAAAAGATGTAGAATTTTAAGCATCAAACGTTTTTACTTCACACTCAAACTACCGTCAGGATGCGTATGTCAAACAGTGCGATGAGCGTGGTGATCCTTGCCGCTGGCAAAGGGACCCGCATGTATTCCGATCTGCCTAAAGTGCTTCACACGCTTGCTGGAAAGCCAATGGTGCAGCATGTCATTGATGCAGCAAATGAACTGGGTGCCAATCAGGTCCACCTGGTCTACGGCCACGGCGGCGATCTTCTTAAAAAGACGCTGAGCGACGACAAGCTCAACTGGGTGCTTCAGGCTGAACAGCTGGGCACAGGTCATGCGATGCAGCAGGCAGCACCGTTCTTTGCGGATGACGAAGACATTTTGATGCTCTACGGCGATGTCCCGCTGATCTCCGTTGAAACCCTGACTCGCCTGCGTGAAGCCAAACCGCAGGGCGGCATCGGTTTATTAACCGTCGTGCTGGACGATCCAACCGGTTATGGCCGTATCACCCGTGAAAACGGTAACGTCACGGGTATTGTTGAGCACAAAGATGCCAGCGATGAACAGCGCCAGATTCAGGAGATCAACACCGGTATCCTGATTGCCAATGGCGCGGATATGAAGCGCTGGCTGTCCAGACTCGACAACAACAACGCGCAGGGTGAATTCTACATCACCGACATCATTGCTATGGCGTATCAGGAAGGACGTGAGATTGCGGCGGTTCATCCGGCGCGTATTAGCGAAACCGAAGGGGTGAATAACCGCCTTCAGCTTTCCCGTCTGGAGCGTGTTTATCAGTCCGAGCAGGCTGAAAAACTGCTTCTGGCAGGTGTGATGCTGCGCGATCCGGCGCGTTTCGATCTGCGTGGTTCGTTATCTCACGGTCGTGACGTTGAAATTGATACTAACGTTATCCTCGAGGGTAACGTGACGCTGGGCAACCGCGTCAAAATCGGTGCCGGCTGCGTGATTAAAAACAGCATTATTGGTGACGACTGCGAAATCAGCCCGTACAGCGTGGTGGAAGATGCCCGTCTGGACGTGGCCTGTACCATCGGCCCGTTTGCGCGTCTGCGCCCGGGCGCAGAGCTGCTGGAAGGCGCTCACGTGGGTAACTTCGTGGAAATGAAAAAAGCGCGTCTGGGTAAAGGCTCGAAAGCCGGTCATCTGACCTATCTGGGCGACGCGGAAATTGGCAATAACGTGAATATTGGTGCAGGGACCATAACCTGTAACTATGACGGCGCGAATAAGTTTAAAACCATCATTGGTGATGATGTGTTCGTGGGCTCCGATACGCAGCTGGTGGCGCCTGTTACCGTGGGTAACGGGGTGACCATTGCAGCCGGAACAACCGTAACGCGCGATGTGGCCGAGAACGAGCTGGTGTTAAGCCGCGTTCCGCAGGTCAGCAAACAGGGCTGGAAACGTCCGGTGAAGAAAAAGTAACGGATTTACCCCTCTCCCCAAAGGAGAGAAGGGATCGTTCGGTGCGGTGTTTTTCTCCCTCGCCCCTTTGGGAAGAGGGCCGGGGTGAGGGGATAATATAATCCTCCCCCCATAAGCAGTACCCATAAAAATAACCCCACTCTCTACAAGGCTCGGGGCGCCCGGAAAGGGCAAATACAGGTCAGCGACAACGCAGGCATAATGCCTAAATTCGGAATCTAAAATTATGTGTGGAATTGTTGGCGCAGTTGCGCAGCGTGATATTGCTGAAATCCTTCTCGAAGGTTTACGTCGTCTGGAATACCGTGGTTACGACTCTGCCGGTCTGGCTGTCGTCGATGCAGAAGGTCATATGACCCGTCTGCGTCGTCTCGGTAAAGTGCAGATGCTGGCCCAGGCCGCGGAAGAACATCCGCTGCACGGGGGAACCGGTATTGCGCACACCCGCTGGGCGACGCACGGCGAACCGTCTGAAGGTAACGCGCACCCGCATGTGTCTGAACACATCGTGGTGGTGCACAACGGCATTATCGAAAACCACGAACCGCTGCGCGAAGAACTGAAAGCGCGCGGCTACACCTTCGTCTCTGAAACTGACACCGAAGTGATTGCTCACCTGGTGCACTGGGAGCTGGAGCAGGGCGGTACACTGCGTGATGCGGTGCTCCGTGCTATCCCTCAGCTGCGCGGTGCGTACGGTACGGTGATCATGGATTCCCGCGATCCGTCAACGCTTCTGGCCGCGCGTTCCGGTAGCCCGATGGTTATCGGTCTGGGCATGGGCGAAAACTTTATCGCCTCTGACCAGCTGGCGCTCCTGCCGGTTACCCGTCGCTTTATCTTCCTCGAAGAGGGTGATATCGCGGAAGTGACCCGTCGCAGCGTGACCGTCTTCGATACTAAAGGCGAGCAGGTGAAGCGTCAGGAGATCGAATCGAATCTGCAGTACGACGCGGGCGACAAAGGCGCTTACCGTCACTATATGCAGAAAGAGATTTACGAGCAGCCAAACGCCATCAAAAACACCCTGACCGGGCGCATTAGCCACGGTGAAGTGGATCTGAGCGAGCTGGGCGCAAACGCGAACGAACTGCTCGCCAAGGTCGAGCATATTCAGATCGTGGCCTGCGGCACCTCCTACAACTCCGGTATGGTTTCTCGCTACTGGTTTGAATCCCTGGCGGGCGTGCCGTGCGATGTGGAAATCGCGTCTGAATTCCGCTATCGCAAATCCGCGGTGCGTCGTAACAGCCTGATGATCACCCTTTCCCAGTCCGGCGAAACGGCGGATACGCTCGCAGCGCTGCGTCTGTCTAAAGAGCTGGGTTACCTGGGCTCGCTGGCCATCTGTAACGTCCCTGGCTCATCGCTGGTGCGTGAGTCCGATCTGGCGCTGATGACCAAAGCGGGCACCGAAATCGGTGTGGCCTCCACCAAAGCGTTTACCACGCAGCTGACCGTTCTGCTGATGCTGGTGGCGAAGCTTGCGCGTCTGAAAGGTGAAGATGCGTCCGTTGAGCACGACATCGTTCACGGCCTGCAGGCGCTGCCGAGCCGTATTGAGCAGATGCTGTCTCAGGACAAACGCATCGAAGCGCTGGCGGAAGATTTCTCTGACAAACATCACGCCCTGTTCCTGGGGCGTGGCGATCAGTATCCGATTGCGCTGGAAGGCGCGCTGAAGCTGAAAGAGATCTCCTACATTCACGCTGAAGCCTATGCGGCTGGCGAGCTGAAGCACGGCCCGCTGGCGCTGATTGACGCGGATATGCCGGTCATCGTTGTGGCACCTAACAACGAACTGCTGGAAAAACTGAAATCTAACATCGAAGAAGTGCGTGCCCGTGGCGGTGTTCTGTACGTCTTCGCCGACAAAGATGCCGGTTTTGTCAGCAACGACAACATGCACATCATCGAGATGCCGCATGTGGAAGAGGTGATTGCACCGATCTTCTATACCGTTCCGCTGCAGCTGCTGGCTTACCATGTGGCGCTGATCAAAGGCACCGACGTTGACCAGCCGCGTAACCTGGCGAAATCAGTTACCGTAGAATAATCCCTTCAGGCTCCACCCTCGGGTGGAGCTTTTTTATCCCGCCCGGTTTGTTTTTAATCAATCCTGTCTCGTTTTTAATAATGACAATTTGTCATCTTCAGCTACTTTTTTCAGTGTCACATAAAGAAAATATTTCTGAAAACGTATTGTCATAAAAGTGGCTAACACGATGAAAATTAAGCTTTATTGTGCGGTATTTTAAGTTAAATTTTCATTGTCATAAAACTGTCATAATTCGTACATTTATCTGTCACCTGTTTGTCCTATTTTGCTCATCGTAGCCACTAAACAACGATTTATGAAAATCTTGCAGGAGACATTATGAAAGTTATGCGTACCACTGTCGCAACTGTTGTCGCCGCGACCTTATCTCTGAGCGCGTTCTCTGTATTTGCAGAAGCAAGCCTGACTGGCGCTGGTGCAACCTTCCCTGCGCCGGTGTATGCCAAATGGGCGGATACCTACCAGAAAGAAACCGGTAACAAGGTTAACTATCAGGGTATCGGCTCCTCCGGTGGCGTGAAACAAATTACCGCGAACACGGTTGATTTCGGCGCATCTGACGCTCCGCTGTCTGATGATAAGCTGGCTCAGGAAGGCCTGTTCCAGTTCCCTACCGTGATCGGTGGCGTGGTCCTGGCGATCAACCTGCCGGGCGTGAAGTCGGGCGAGCTGGTGCTGGACGGCAAAACGCTGGGTGACATCTACCTGGGCAAAATCAAAAAATGGGATGACGAAGCGATCGCTAAGCTCAACCCAGGCCTGAAGCTGCCTTCTCAGAACATCGCCGTGGTTCGCCGCGCGGATGGTTCCGGTACGTCTTTCGTGTTCACCAGCTACCTGGCGAAAGTGAACGAAGAGTGGAAATCTAAAGTCGGCTCCGGCTCAACCGTTAACTGGCCTACCGGTCTGGGCGGTAAAGGTAACGACGGTATCGCCGCGTTCGTACAACGTCTGCCTGGCTCCATCGGCTACGTAGAGTATGCGTACGCGAAGCAGAATAACCTGTCCTACACCAAACTGGTGTCTGCAGACGGCAAACCGGTTAGCCCGACCGAAGAGAACTTTGCTAACGCTGCCAAAGGCGCTGACTGGAGCAAATCCTTCGCTCAGGATCTGACTAACCAGAAGGGCGAAGGTGCATGGCCAATCACCTCTACCACCTTCATCCTGGTGCACAAAGAGCAGAAGAAACCTGAGCAGGGCGCTGAAGTGCTGAAGTTCTTCGACTGGGCATACAAAAACGGCGGCAAACAGGCTAACGCTCTGGATTACGCCACCCTGCCGGACAACGTGGTTGAGCAGATTCGTGCTGCATGGAAAACCAACGTGAAAGACAGCAGCGGTAAAGCGCTGTACTAACAGGATATATTTAACGAAGATGGCGGGTGGCGCTGCGCTTACCCGCCCTACGGTTTAAGCTGTAGGCCCGGTAAGCGTCAGCGCCACCGGGCATATTCGTAAAAACGTCTCAAACAGAAGAGTAATTTATGGCTGCAACCAAGCCTGCATTTAACCCTCCGGGTAAAAAAGGTGACATGATTTTCAGCGCGCTGGTCAAACTGGCTGCGCTGATTGTGCTATTGCTGCTGGGCGGCATTATCGTGTCTCTGATTTTCTCCTCATGGCCGAGCATCCAGAAATTCGGTTTCTCCTTCCTGTGGACCAAAGAGTGGGACGCGCCGAACGACATCTACGGTGCCCTGGTGCCGATTTACGGCACGCTGGTAACCTCGTTCATCGCCCTGCTGATTGCGGTTCCGGTAAGCTTTGGTATTGCCCTGTTCCTGACGGAGCTGGCGCCGGGCTGGCTGCGACGCCCGCTGGGTATTGCCATCGAACTACTGGCGGCTATTCCAAGTATCGTTTACGGCATGTGGGGCTTGTTCATCTTTGCTCCGCTGTTCGCCACGTATTTCCAGGAACCGGTCGGTAACGTGCTTTCCGCCATTCCGTTTGTGGGTGCCCTGTTCTCTGGCCCGGCTTTCGGTATCGGCATTCTGGCGGCAGGTGTGATCCTCGCCATCATGATAATTCCGTACATTGCGGCGGTCATGCGTGATGTGTTCGAACAAACGCCGGTGATGATGAAAGAGTCGGCCTACGGTATCGGCTGCACCACCTGGGAAGTTATCTGGCGCATTGTCCTTCCGTTCACCAAAAATGGGGTGATCGGGGGCGTGATGCTGGGCTTAGGTCGTGCGCTGGGTGAAACCATGGCGGTCACCTTTATCATCGGTAACACCTACCAGCTCGACAGCGCGTCGCTCTACATGCCGGGTAACAGTATTACCTCGGCGCTGGCGAATGAATTTGCGGAAGCGGAATCCGGGCTGCACGTGGCGGCGCTGATGGAGCTGGGTCTGATTCTGTTCGTTATTACCTTCATTGTTCTGGCGATTTCCAAGCTGATGATTATGCGCCTCGCTAAAAATGAGGGAGCACGCTAATGGCCACTCTCGAAATGCAAGCTACCGCTGAACTGGCGGAATCCCGCCGCAAGATGCAGGCCAGACGCCGCATGAAAAACCGCATTGCCCTGACGCTCTCAATGGCGACTATGGCATTCGGCCTGTTCTGGCTGGTCTGGATCCTCTTCTCGACAATCGTTCGTGGGATTGACGGAATGTCACTCTCGCTGTTCACCGAAATGACGCCGCCGCCGAACACGGCGGGCGGTGGCCTGGCGAATGCGCTGGCCGGCAGCGGGTTGCTGATCCTCTGGGCGACGGTCTTCGGCACGCCGCTGGGCATCATGGCGGGCATTTACCTGGCAGAATACGGTCGTAAATCCTGGCTGGCGGAAGTGATTCGCTTCATTAACGATATTTTGCTGTCAGCCCCGTCTATCGTGGTGGGTCTGTTCGTTTACACCGTTGTTGTAGCGCAGATGGAACACTTCTCCGGCTGGGCGGGTGTGATTGCCCTGGCGCTGCTGCAGGTGCCGATTGTGATTCGAACCACCGAGAACATGCTGAAACTGGTGCCGGACAGCCTGCGTGAAGCGGCTTATGCACTGGGTACGCCGAAATGGAAGATGATCTCTGCGATTACGCTGAAGGCGTCCGTATCCGGGATCATGACCGGTATCCTGCTGGCGGTTGCGCGTATCGCGGGTGAAACTGCGCCGCTGCTGTTTACGTCCCTCTCCAACCAGTTCTGGAGCACGGACATGATGCAGCCGATCGCCAACCTGCCGGTGACGATCTTTAAATTTGCGATGAGCCCATTCGCGGAATGGCAGCAGCTGGCCTGGGCCGGGGTGCTGATCATTACCCTTTGCGTACTGTTGCTGAACATTCTGGCGCGCGTCATTTTCGCGAAGAAGAAACACGGTTAATTTTTTACGGCGCGGCAGCTCGCGGCGCCGAATGAGGAAATGAGTCAATGAGTATGGTTGATACTGCCCCGGGTAAGATTCAGGTTCGTGATTTGAACTTCTACTACGGCAAATTCCATGCCCTGAAGAACATCAACCTGGATATCGCTAAGAACCAGGTCACGGCATTTATCGGTCCATCCGGCTGTGGGAAATCCACGCTGCTGCGTACCTTTAACAAAATGTATTCGCTCTATCCGGAGCAGCGCGCTGAAGGGGAAATCATCCTCGATGGCGAAAATATTCTGACCCAGGCTCAGGATATCGCCCTGCTGCGCGCCAAAGTGGGGATGGTGTTCCAGAAACCCACGCCGTTCCCGATGTCCATTTATGACAACATCGCCTTTGGCGTTCGCCTGTTTGAAAAGCTCTCCCGCGCCGATATGGACGAGCGCGTGCAGTGGGCTTTGACCAAGGCCGCATTATGGAACGAAACCAAAGATAAGTTGCACCAGAGCGGTTACTCTCTCTCCGGTGGTCAGCAGCAGCGTCTGTGCATTGCGCGCGGTATTGCGATTCGCCCGGAAGTGTTGCTGCTGGATGAGCCGTGTTCAGCGCTGGACCCGATCTCAACCGGTCGTATTGAAGAACTGATCACCGAGCTGAAGCAGGATTACACCGTGGTTATCGTGACCCATAACATGCAGCAGGCTGCACGTTGCTCCGATCACACGGCGTTTATGTACCTGGGTGAATTGATTGAGTTCAGCAACACGGACGATCTCTTCACTAAGCCCGCGAAGAAACAAACCGAAGATTATATTACTGGCCGCTACGGTTGATTTGCCTTAGTGCATGTGGAGAAACCATGGACAACCTCAATCTTAATAAACACATTTCCGGCCAGTTCAACGCAGAGCTGGAAAGCATTCGCACCCAGGTGATGACCATGGGCGGTATGGTCGAGCAGCAGCTTTCTGATGCGATTACGGCGATGCACAACCAGGACAGCGAGCTGGCGAAACGCGTCATTGAAGGCGACAAAAACGTCAACATGATGGAAGTCGCTATCGACGAGGCCTGCGTGCGCATTATCGCGAAACGTCAGCCGACGGCGAGCGACCTGCGTCTGGTGATGGCCATTATCAAAACCATCGCCGAGCTGGAACGTATTGGTGACGTTGCGGATAAAATCTGCCGCACCGCGCTGGAGAAGTTCTCTCAGCAGCACCAGCCGCTGCTGGTCAGCCTGGAGTCGCTGGGCCGCCACACCGTGCAGATGCTTCATGACGTGCTGGATGCCTTTGCGCGAATGGATCTTGACGAAGCGGTGCGTATCTACCGTGAAGATAAAAAGGTCGATCAGGAGTATGAAGGCATCGTGCGTCAGCTGATGACTTACATGATGGAAGATTCCCGTACGATCCCAAGCGTACTGACCGCCCTGTTCTGCGCGCGCTCCATCGAGCGTATCGGCGACCGCTGCCAGAACATTTGCGAATACATTTTCTACTTCGTGAAAGGTCAGGACTTCCGTCACGTGGGCGGCGACGAGCTGGATAAGCTGCTGGCTGGTAAAGATCCGAAAGAGTAATCCTGTCATCTGATAACAACGCCGGTACTCACCGGCGTTGTTATTTCTAGTGTAATCACAATTTTCCCCTTCATCCGTTGCCTGACGTTCGAAACGCGCTAACGTGAGACGAAAAAAACAGCAAAGGATGGGATATGAAAAATTCATTAGCGTGTCTGGCGATGGCCATCAGCATCGGGATCGGTACTGGAACAGACGTTATTGCCGCACCGTTGCCGGTCACACCTGACCAGACTACCCCGGTCAGCCACTATGTGACCCAGGTTAATGCGGATAAAAGCATTACGTTTCGCCTGTTTGCACCCGGTGCAACGCGAGTCTCCGTGGTGACGGGGTCAATGCCTGAAAGCCAGGTTTCCCATGATATGACGAAAGAGAAAAATGGCGTCTGGTCATGGAAAAGCGAGCCGATGGCCCCGAATCTCTACGAATATTATTTCGACATCGATGGTTTCCGTTCAGTCGACACGGGAAGCCGCTATCAAAAACCTCAGCGGCAGGTGAACACCAGCCTGATTCTGGTTCCGGGCAGTATTCTCGACGATCGCGCCGTACCGCATGGCGATCTCACAACCCTGACCTGGCACTCGCCGTCGCTCAGGTCAGAGCGCCGCGTCTATGTATGGACTCCCCCTGGCTACAACGGCACAGGGGAACCCTTACCGGTGCTCTACTTCTACCATGGTTTTGGGGATACCGGGCTCTCGGCCATCGACCAGGTCCGTCTGCCGCAAATCATGGATAACCTGATGGCCGAGGGGAAAATCAAACCGATGCTGGTGGTGGTACCCGACACCGAGACGGAGAGCGCTGAGGCCATCCCCGAGAACTTCCCACCGGCAGAACGACGGAAGTCTTTCTACCCGCTCAATGCGAAAGCCGCAGATCGTGAACTGATGAGCGAGATTATTCCGCTGGTGGATACACGCTTCAACGTGCGTAAAGATGCTGACGGCCGGGCGCTGGCGGGGTTGTCACAGGGCGGTTATCAGGCGCTGGTCTCCGGGATGAATCATCTGGAGAACTTCGGCTGGCTGGGAACGTTCAGCGGCGTTACCACAACAACCGTACCTGACGAAGGAGTGGCCGCACGCTTTAAGCAGCCGGAGGCCATTAACCGGCAGCTGCATAACTTCACCGTCGTTGTGGGAGAGCGTGATTCAGTGACCGGCAAAGATATCGCCGGTCTGAAAGCGGAGCTGGAAAAACAGGGCATCAAATTCGACTATAAGATGTACCCCGGTCTGAATCACGAAATGGACGTCTGGCGTCCGGCCTATGCAGAGTTTGTTCAAAAGCTCTTCAGATAAACCTGTCGCCCTCCCTGAAGGGAGGGGCGGCTTAGCGCGTAATATCCCACCCGCGCGCCTTCCACAGCGCGGGTAGCTGCGCCAGATCGGTGAAGGTCGTGACTTTTGGATGATCGATCGGCTTGTTGTGCGGGTCGGCGCAGAAGTAAAACACCTCCATTCCCGCATCAATCCCCGACTGCGCACCCGCAGACGAGTCATCCACCAGAATGCAGTTCTCTACGTTAACGTTCATCGCTTTTGCCGCATGGAACATCAGCGCCGGGTCCGGCTTCCAGCGCTGGATATCGTAGCCGCTGAACAGTTTTTCCGGGAAGTGGTGCAGCATCTCAAGCTTGCCCAGCGAGTGCTGCATTTTGCTGACCGGACCGTTGGAGACCACGCAGATTGGCACCGACATGGCATCCAGCAGCGCGTTTGCGCCCGGAATCACCTCCAGCTCCGAATCGAACAGGCGTGCAACCTCGGCGCGGTACACTGGTTCCAGAGCCGCCTTCTCAAGAACGACGCCGTGTTCTTCGTTAATGATGTCGATGATCTCGTAGAGCTTCACGCCCTTAAAGCGTTTAAACACCTCTTCGAGTTCCAGAGTAATGCCAAATTCCTGGAACATGGTGACATACGCGCGGGAACAAATGACCTCACTGTCGACCAGCGTACCGTCGCAGTCGAAAAATACCGCTTCAATTCCGGACATGCCTTTCCCTTTTAACAAGTTTAACGTTTACGTACGGCGGTTCACCGGGACGCAATCGTTGCCGTATAAGCAAAATCAATGAAAAAAGTATCACGTAACCGCCACTATTGTCGCATTTTGGTATAGGATAGCGACGAATTTTCCCTCCTTGTTCGGAAATTGATGATGAGTCAACAACACACTACCCAGACATCTGGTCAGGGTCTGCTTGAGCGCGTTTTTAAACTGCGCGAGCACGGCACAACGGCACGCACCGAAGTGATCGCTGGTTTCACCACCTTCCTGACGATGGTCTATATCGTTTTTGTGAACCCACAAATTCTGGGCGTTGCTGGCATGGATACCAGCGCCGTCTTTGTAACCACCTGCCTGATCGCCGCCTTTGGCAGCATTCTGATGGGTGTATTCGCTAACCTGCCGGTTGCATTGGCACCGGCGATGGGCCTGAATGCGTTCTTCGCGTTCGTGGTTGTTCAGGCGATGGGTCTGCCTTGGCAGGTGGGCATGGGCGCTATCTTCTGGGGCGCGGTTGGCCTGCTGCTGCTGACCATTTTCCGCGTACGTTACTGGATGATTGCAAACATTCCCGTGAGCCTGCGCGTGGGCATTACCAGCGGTATCGGTCTGTTCATCGGTATGATGGGGCTGAAAAACGCGGGTGTTATCGTGGCGAACCCGGATACGCTGGTGAGCATCGGTCACCTGACCTCGCATAACGTGCTGCTGGGCGTGCTGGGCTTCTTTATCATCGCGATCCTCGCTTCCCGCAATATTCACGCGGCAGTGCTGGTGTCCATCGTGGTGACCACGCTGCTGGGCTGGATGCTGGGCGACGTTCACTATAACGGCATCGTTTCCGCGCCACCGAGCGTTTCTACCGTTGTTGGTCATGTTGATCTGGCGGGTTCTCTGAACCTGGGCCTGGCGGGCGTGATTTTCTCCTTCATGCTGGTGAACCTGTTCGACTCCTCCGGTACGCTGATCGGCGTGACCGACAAAGCGGGTCTGGCAGATGATAAAGGCAAATTCCCGCGCATGAAGCAGGCGCTGTTTGTGGACAGTATCTCCTCAGTGACCGGCTCATTTATCGGGACCTCATCTGTTACCGCTTACATTGAATCCTCTTCCGGCGTGTCCGTGGGCGGCCGTACCGGCCTGACGGCGGTTGTGGTGGGTATTCTGTTCCTGCTGGTGATCTTCCTCTCGCCACTGGCGGGCATGGTGCCTCCGTACGCGGCGGCCGGCGCGCTGATCTATGTGGGGGTGCTGATGACCTCCAGCCTGTCGCGCGTGAAGTGGGATGATTTAACCGAAGCGGTGCCGGCGTTTATTACCGCCGTGATGATGCCGTTCAGCTTCTCGATTACCGAAGGTATCGCGCTGGGCTTTATCTCTTACTGCGTAATGAAGATCGGTACCGGCCGCTTCCGCGACCTCAGCCCTTGCGTCATCATTGTGGCGCTGCTGTTTGTGCTGAAGATTGTGTTTATTGACGCGCACTAAGGTGCGGTTTGTGGTGTCAGGTGGCGCTTCGCTTACCTGACCTACTGACGAGTGTAGGCCCGGTAAGCGCTAGCGCCACCGGGCTTTTTTATCAGGCTTTTACCCGCTTAATATAATCCCCGAAGGCCGTCAGCTGGCCAGAGAGATGGTCGCGCGTGCTCTGATCCACCACCTCACCCGTTTGCGGGTCGACCTTGTTCTGAATCACACCGCCCATAAATTCCGGCTTGTTCATCACCATAGCATCGAGGAACACCAGGATCTGGCGCAGATGATACTGGCAGCGCGCGCCGCCGATAGCGCCCATAGAACTGGTCTGGATCAGCACCGGCTTGCTCGCGAGGGGCTGCTCGGGTAAACGCGACAGCCAGTCGATGGCATTCTTCAGGCCACCCGGAACCGAGTAGTTATATTCCGGCGTGACGATGACCACGCCGTCAGCCTGGCGGATCTGCTCTGCCAGCGCCTCGACGCTATGCGGGAACCCTTCTTCCTGCTGGACGTCCGCATCATACAGCGGAATATCGCCAATAGACGGCAGGGCGCTAATTTCCATACCTGCCGGTGCCAGCTGTGGCAGCGTGCGGGCAACCATCCCGTTAAATGAACCTTTGCGCAGGCTTCCCAGTAACGTAACTACTTTCAACGTATCAGACATGATTACTCCTGTTTCATCATGATGACCCTGATTGGATCAGCTAAGGGTGAATACTTTTTCTGCCGGTAAACTGGTTAAACGCATCAGGCGTGCGGCGGGCTCGTTGGCGCGCTCGGGCACATCAGGAAGGCTACGCCATCCCTGTTGACTGTCAAATTCCCAGATTTTCATGCGTTCAATGGCAGGGGTAACCGCAATGGACCAAATGAGCACATCCTCTGCGTCACTGAGTGCCTCCACCAGCGTGGCCTGGGCGGCACGCAGACGTCCGGAGCTAGGCAACAGCTGCAGCAGGCTGGCGTCGTCTGAGGCGCATCCGCAGAGCTTACGAATGCTCTGGCGCAGGGTAATGAGCTGGGCTCGGGCTTCGACAGGATCGTTCTGGTTGCGTACCCACAGCTTCTCATTGCTGGAGAGCGGATAGTCTTCATGTGCGTTACCGCCATGGAAGCTGCGCGTTGCGCGCTGAAGTTCCATATCGAGCCCACAATCCCCTTCGGTGGTCAGCGCGACGCCAATGATATTGCCCGCGTAGGCAATCGAAAAACGAGGGAGATCCGGGTCGGCAAAGACCGGGCGGCCTTCGGGTTGGGTAATGATGTCCGGCAGCTCGCTGGTGCCGTACAGCATAAACAGCAGTTCTGCGAGAAGCGCTCTGGACGCTAAAAACCGCGTCCTCCGGTGTTCCGGGAGAGCGAGTGCTTCACGGTGACAGGCTGAAGAAATTCTTGCCGATACGAGACGTCCTTCCGTAAGTATCCCTCTTGCAAAGTGCGTAGCCATTTTTCGCTCCTTGATAATGGTCGTAATCGGTTAAACGGTTACATGATTATCGCTTAACTTGACTCCTGTTTTAATCAGTAAATGGGAGTAAGAGAAGCCTTAGGACCGAACTTTACATTTTCTTAGGCAAAAATTGGATCGCTCGCACCGTACAGCGCCTTGATGGTTTCCCGCAACCATAGAATTTTCGGATTATGGCTGTTCCGTTTATGCCAGATCAGCGTGAAGGGAACGGTGAGTTTTTCAGCCTGCGCTTCGTCAATGGGAATAGGAAGCGCGATCAGCTTCCGCTGGTGGAGTTCATTGTAGTGATGGCAGTAATGCGGAGCCGTGGCGATATAGTTATGACCGGGCTGTGCTGCCATAAACATCGACTGCTCAAAGCCCGGCACGCTCATGGCAATGTTTCTCTCCCGACCCATCTCCTTTAGCACTTCGTCCAGTGCCCAGGTGTCGCTGCGTTCCCAGAAGATGCTGATGTGAGGGTAGCGCAGAAAGGTCTCGAGGTTCCATTCATCCTGTAGCGCGGGGTGATCCTCACGCAGATACACGCACGGACGGTCGCTGAACAGGATCTCATAGTCGATGAACCACGGCATTAGCTTCAGCAATTCACGCGATCGCGGGTGTGTTTCGCGTCCGGTGAATCCCAGGTCCACCTCTCCACGCGTAATGGCGTCCAGAGAGTCGTAATCCCAGTGGCGCATTTTCACCGTAGCCTGCGGATAGCGCTGGTTCACCTGCTCCAGCAGGGCATTGAAGCGGATCAGCATCAACGGCGTTTCCGCTGCCAGCACGAACGTCAGCCCGCCCGGAGAATCATGGTGGAATTTATCGAGGATCTGGTTGCCGATTTGCATCCAGTCAGCCAGATCCTGCTCAAGACTCACCGTCAGCGGCGTCGGCAGCAGCCCTAGCGGCGTTTTAACAAACAGCGGGTCTTCGAACCAGTCGCGCAGTTTGGCCAGCGATTTGCTTACCGCCGACGGCGTCACGTTCATCCGCTTTGCCGCTTTGGTGACGCTGCGCTCCTGCAGCAAAAGCTGCAGGCAAAGCAACAGGTTAAGATCGAGACTGCTGATGGGCTTCTTCATAGTGCGCCGCGGGCTGGATGACCATAAGTAAGGTAATGCAGAGTATGCTACAGCCAATCAGAACCCCGATCAGCATATTCAGCGCGTTAAGCCCGATGACCGCCGCCAGCCAAATCCACAGCGACGAGCCGCAGACCTGCGCGATCCCCAGTACCGAGCTTGCCACGCCTGCCCGCAGCGAAAATGGGCCAAGCGCCTGGCTCATCGCTACGCCAAAGCCAACCGAGAACCCGGCACAAATCAGCGTAATACCCGCCAGCATGACCGCATGTGAGCTGGTGGTCGCCAGGATCGCGCCGGCGGCGAGGAATAAAACCTGTGAGGTCAGCATAAATGTGCGCTGGCTGAAAACATTTAGCGCAAACGGCGTCGAAAACGAAACGGCCATACTGACCATCGCGGTTAATGCCATCACCGTTGAATACTGACCGCGATCGAAGCCCATGGTCTCCATCAGCAAAACCGGGGAAACGTTTACATAGGTCAGGATCACCGCCACGCTTAACGTGGTCACGGCCAGACGGCTGAGGAAAAAGCGGTTGAGAAGCTTCTCTGCCGGGTGAATGGTTGCGGTATGGCCGGTATTCTGCGAGCCCGGGTGGGTCTCTTTCAGCACGGCGATCGACAGGATAAACACCAGCGCGCCCATCGCCGCCATGGTCCAGAACAGGCTCTGCCACGGGAATTTCAGCATGATCAGATAGCCCACGACCGGGGCCAGCACCGGGATGATGCAGGTAATGCCGTTCAGCATCGACAGCACTTTGGCGCGACGCTGGGCGCTTAAAGTGTCGCGCAAAATGGCAAACGCCACCACGTAGCAACCGCCCGCCCCGATGCCCTGGATAAAGCGCCCGGTCAGAAACACGGTGCTGTTTTGCGCCTGTGAGCAGAGAAGGGACGCCAGGGCAAAAACGATGGCACCGGAGATAGCGACAGGCTGACGGCCTGCCTTATCCGCGATCTTCCCCGCAAACACCATCGACGACGCCATCCCCGCGAGGTAGGCCGAAAACGCGATGTGCAGCTGCGCTTCGCTGGCGCCCAGATCGCGGGCGATATGCGGTAATCCCACCAGATACATATCAATGCCTGACGGATAAAGCAGAACTAAAGCGAAACTACAAAACAGAAAACGCGCCATAAACCCCCCATAGATGAAGGCATGCAGGATAGGGGGTGAAAAGGGATTAGGCGAGTTGCCATTTGGACAATGGTGATTTCCCAGGAGGAAATCACCATATATTAGCGGGAATTATTTACCAATACAGAAGCTTGAGAAGATCCGTCCCAGCAAATCGTCCGAGGTAAACTCCCCGGTGATCTCGCTCAGATTCTGCTGCGCCAGACGCAGCTCTTCCGCCAGCAGCTCGCCCGCCCACGCGCCGATCAGCTGCGCTTTACCCTGGACAAGGTGGTTAGCCGCCTCTTCCAGCGCCTGCAGGTGACGGCGACGCGCCAGGAAGCCGCCTTCCATGCTGGTGTCAAAGCCCATGCTCTGCTTGAGATGATTGCGCAGGTCGTCCACGCCTTCACCGGTACGCGCCGACAGGCGGATTAGTGAGTGACCATTCACATCGCTGATGCCCAGCGTTTCGCCGGTCACGTCTGCCTTATTACGTACCACAGTGATCGGCAGTTTGGCCGGCAGGCGGGCAATAAAGTCCGGCCAGATCTCTGCCGGGTTAACGGCGTCGGTCGTGGTGCCGTCCACCATAAACAGCACGCGGTCGGCCTGCTCGATCTCCTGCCAGGCGCGTTCGATACCGATGCGCTCAACCTCGTCGCTGGCATCGCGCAGACCGGCGGTGTCGATGATGTGCAGAGGCATGCCGTCGATGTGGATGTGCTCGCGCAGCACGTCGCGAGTGGTACCGGCAATGTCGGTCACAATTGCCGCTTCACGGCCCGCCAGGGCGTTCAGCAGGCTCGATTTGCCGGCGTTAGGACGTCCTGCAATCACTACCTTCATCCCTTCGCGCAGCAGGCTGCCCTGGCGCGCTTCGGCGCGAACGGCGTCGAGATCGCTCATCACCTGGTTGAGCTGGGCTTCGATTTTACCGTCAGAGAGGAAGTCGATCTCCTCATCCGGGAAGTCGATAGCCGCTTCCACGTAGATGCGCAGGTGAGTAAGTGCTTCCACAAGGTGATTCACACGCGCGGAGAATGCCCCCTGCAGCGAGTTCAGGGCGGAGCGGGCCGCCTGTTCCGAGCTGGCGTCGATCAGGTCTGCAATCGCTTCTGCCTGCGCCAGGTCGAGCTTATCGTTGAGGAAGGCTCGCTCGGAGAACTCGCCCGGCTTTGCAATGCGCAGGCCAGGCAGGGTCAGGATCCGTTTTAACAGCAGGTCGAGGATAACCGGGCCGCCGTGGCCCTGCAGCTCCAGCACGTCTTCGCCGGTGAAGGAGTTAGGGCCGGGGAACCACAGCGCAATGCCCTGGTCCAGCGGCGTGCCGTCGGTATCTTTAAACGGCAGGTAATCAGCGTAGCGCGGCTTTGGCAGTTTACCCAGCACCGCTTCGGCCACCTCGCGCGCCTTCAGGCCGGAGATGCGCAGAATGCCTACACCACCGCGTCCCGGTGGGGTTGCCTGGGCGACGATAGTGTCGTTATGGCTCATGGTTGCTCTCGTTCAATACAAATAAAAAAGGCGGTCAATCGACCGCCCTTATTTTAGCGTTAACTTATCGGATCAGGACTTTTTCTTTTCGCGGCTATGCAGGCCACGTTTTTCCAGACCACGGTAAATCAGCTGCTGCTGGATGATGGTCACCAGGTTGCTGACGATATAGTACAGCACCAGACCTGACGGGAACCACAGGAAGAACACGGTGAAGATGACCGGCATAAAGGTCATGATCTTCTGCTGCATCGGGTCGGTCACGGTGGTCGGCGACATCTTCTGGATGAAGAACATCGTCACGCCCATCAGGATCGGCAGGATGTAGTACGGGTCCTGTGCGGACAGGTCATGGATCCACAGAGCGAACGGCGCGTGGCGCAGCTCAACGGAACCCATCAGCATGTAGTACAGCGCAAGGAAGATTGGCATCTGAATCAGCAGCGGGAAGCAGCCACCCAGTGGGTTCACTTTCTCTGCTTTGTACAGGGCCATCATTTCCTGGCTCTGACGCTGTTTGTCATCGCCCAGACGCTCACGCATTGCCTGAATCTTCGGCTGCAGCATGCGCATCTTCGCCATGGAGGTGTACTGCGCTTTAGTCAGCGGGTACATGATGCCACGAACGATGAAGGTGATAACGATGATGGAGAAGCCCCAGTTACCCAGGAAGCTGTGGATGAACTTCAGCAGCTTAAACAGCGGCTGAGAGATGAACCACAACCAACCGTAATCCACGGTCAGATCCAGGTGCGGCGCAACAGCGGCCATTTTGTCCTGAATTTCCGGGCCGACCCACAGGGTGCTTGCCAGCTTACCGGTTTGACCCGGCTGTACCAGAACCGGCTGAGATTTGTAGCCGATGGCTGCAATACCGTTGCCCAGGTTCGCGGTATAGAAGTTGTTGGTACCGTCGTTATTTGGCACCCACGCAGTGGCGAAATACTGCTGCAGCATTGCCACCCAACCGCCTTTAGCGCTGACGTTCAGGTTTTCGTTATCGGCAATGGTGTCGAATTTGTATTTCTCATACTTCGAGTCTGGCGTGGAGTACGCCGCGCCACGGAAGGTATGCAGCGCAAAGTTGCTGCTTCCGGTGTCACGGTGAGACGGCAGATTGATGGACTGCTTCAGCTGACCGAAGGTGGACAGTTCCAGCGGTTTCGCACTGGCGTTCTGTACGCTGTAGCCCACGTTCACCGCATACTCACCGCGCTTCAGGGTGAAGGTTTTGGTGAAGGTGTTGCCTGCGGCGTCGGTATAGGTCATCGGGATAACGAGTTCGTTCTGGCCATCAGCCAGCACAAAGGTGTCATTCTCGACAGTATACAGTGGACGCGCACCGTTAGCCGGGTTATCCGGGCCATCACGACCGGTCAGGCCGCTCTGCGCCTGGTAGATAAACTCAGGCGTGGTTTCCAGTAACTGGAACGGTTCGTTAGACTTCAGCTCTTTCGGGTAGGTCAACAGCAGCGCCTGCTCAACATCACCACCACGGGTGTTGATTGTCAGCTCAAGCACATCGGTCTTAACCGTAATCTGTTTCCCCTGGCCACTGGCCGGTACGCCCTGGTCGGCGGCGCTACCCGCTGCGGTGGTCGTAGTCTGCGTGGTCTGCTGCTGGGGTTGAGGATTTTTATCCTGCTCCCATGCCTGCCAGATCATGAAAGACACGAACAACAAAGCGATGATAAGAAGATTGCGTTGCGAATCCATCGTTAGTGTTCTCTGGTATCAAAGGGTCCTGGAGGGACGGGGTCGTCTCCACCGGGGTGTAAAGGGTGGCATTTTAATACGCGTTTCACCGTCAACCAACTGCCTTTTATCACTCCAAACCTGCGCAATGCCTCAATTCCGTAGCTTGAGCATGTTGGTGTGAAACGGCAGTGCGGCCCGAGTAGCGGACTAATCAGGCGTTGATAGACCCGAATGAGGGCTATCAGGACCCGTGAGCCAGGCGACAGTGGCGGCGCCATAATTTTTCCAACGCTTCCGAGAGAGCACGGTTATCGAGGTCGGCAACCCCCTTTTTAGCCACCACCACGAAATCCATTGAAGGCAGTTCGTGCTGACGTAAACGGAAGCTTTCACGCGTCAGACGTTTAATCCGATTGCGTTCATGCGCACGCTTAACATTTTTCTTGGCGACTGTGAGACCGATGCGGGGATGCCCCAGCGAATTTTGGCGGCCGAGGATGGTGATTTGCGGCGTGCCAGCCCGTAGTGGCTGCTGGAAGACGAAAGTGAAATGAGCGGGAGTTAACAAACGTAACTCCCTGGGAAATGCTAGCTTAACCACTCAGGGGTTAGCTTTATTACTTGGAAACGGTCAGACGAGCGCGGCCTTTAGCACGACGACGTGCCAGAACCTGACGACCATTTTTAGTAGCCATACGAGCACGGAAGCCGTGAGAACGGTTGCGCTTCAGTACAGACGGTTGAAAAGTGCGTTTCATGGCGATTTCTACCTAAACTTGAATAAATTCACTGACTTTTGCGTATACCCGAACGAGTTTCGAACGACTAACGCCTCAGCGTGGGTGATTAAAGAGGCCGGATTGTAATAATTGTACACTCCGGAGTCAATTCTCTTTCCTTATTTCCCGCGTATTTCCGCACGTTTTCGCGTGGAAAATGAGCAACGGACGACGCAGGAAGATGAGCATCACGCGCCGGGTCGAGGATTATACGGGCTCACCGACAAAGCGCAAGGATCGTCCCGGATCTTCGTTAGATCATTTAAGCAATAAATTGTCTGTGCTCATTAATTTTTCCAATATGCGGACTAAATCGCGGGGCACTCGCGCCAGGATCGTTTACACTTACCCGGTTCTGGATCTTCCTGTGGATAAATCGGGAAGAATCTGTGAGAAACAGAAGATCTCTGGCTCAGTTTAGGCTATGATCCGCGGTCCCGATCGGGATCCCAGGATCCTGGTCAGGATAAATTGCAGATAGCAATTCGCACGTCCCCCTTTACACAGGGTCATGTCGATGTGCGCCAACAATCATGAATATTCAATAGTTTTCTTTTATTGTTCGAGTGGAGTCCGCC